>NZ_CP015194.1:0-4973697 GCF_002838165.1 Shewanella sp. Pdp11 | reverse complement strand
ACATCCTGAGTAATATCGCCTGACACACTGAACAAGGTCTTTTTCAGCGCGGCAGTATCTTGGCCTAAAGCATCGAGTAAGTTGATGTCGATATTTAAGCTTTGGCTATTTTGGGCTAAGCGTTCCTTTAGCATCATCACGTGGCTGGTTTGCGCCGACGTAACGTCTTTACCTGCACTGGTTGCGGTATCGACTGCGGCTTGCAGTTGCTGCTGAGTGTAAGTCACTAAACTTTCGAGCATATCTGCACGCGCAATTAAAATTTGCAGCAGTGACTTTTGCGCTTCACTAATATCTTGGCCAACTTGTTCGAGCCAATTGAGTGTCTCGAGTTGTTGTTTGTAATAGGTGTCTTTGTCTAATTCGCGCTTAGAGATATCGAGCAGAATCGCATCATCTTTACCTGAGCCTAATTGCTGCTCTAATTTATCAATGTTGTCATCGATATAGCTATCAATCTGTTGGATGTAGTTCAATTGCCCTTGGATCAATGGCTGCAGAAAAGCACTGTCGATCGGTGTTGCTTCGAGCAGATCTTTAATCTTATTACGTAACTGTAAGGTTTTGTTTTGAATGCGATATTCGACAATCGTCTTCAACTCACCTTTTGCATGTTTTAGTTTATGGATATCGGTATCGATAGCCTGTTGCAACATAGCCAGTTCAGCTTTGACCGCCAGAGGTGTGGTTGATGTGTTATCGGTTACCGCGACAGGTTCGGCTTGCGTTGGAGATGAAAGGCTTAACAATGGAATAAATAGGGCAAACACTAGAGCGAGGTAGCGATGCATAGGAATGGTCTTAAGTTGAAATATGTTTGGCTATGATAGTGGCTGCCGGATTGACTGTAAAACGCCGTCGCGTGAAATTGGCCTCGGAGCTAAGGTTTTTTGTAGTAGGGGTGTATTAGGCTTATTGCTGGGCTCGTGGCTTTACCCGTATCTTCGACAATATTAGCCTTTTATCAGTATTTGCTGGCCGTAGTCTGGCAGGGATCTGGTAAACTTGCGCATCGCTATTTAGGAATCGTGTTTTCATGTTGTGTTCCCATTGTAATCAGTACATCAAGGTCAGTGATATCACCCAGCAAAGAGGCAAAGGTTTTGATGCCCAAGTGCGTTGTCCCCACTGCACCGCTTGGTTAGGCCGCAGCCCAACATTGGCTAAGCTTAAGTTATTGGGCTTTTATTTGAGTGTGTTTACGGCGGATACAGTTATTTCGATGCCTCAGTGCGGCACTTTGCGATCCCAGTGATGATTTTTTCGCTGATGTTGTTGTTCGTGAGTCACTTTATGGACCAAGTGATCACCATTGAAGCGCCGGACCCCGTCGATGATAGTGACCAAAGACAAAAGTACCGATAACGAGAAGACAATTTGTTGAGGCACAAATGAGTCGAGCGCCTTTAGCGGGCGCTCAAGGTATAGCTAATAAGGTGTTTATTGTGGCGAATTATCGCCGTCGCGAGTGGCCTTTGCTTACTGAACGACTTGTTCTTGGGCAGCTAAGGAATGCTCAACGTAGTAAATTCCACCAAATATCACCACACTGAAAATCACTATCCCTAAGATAATCCCTAAGTTTTCACGAAAAATGCTAGCATGTGAGTGGCCTTTTGGTGGTTGAAAATGGACGCCATATCGAGCTCAATTTGCCGCTGTGCTCGCTGACATAAAAACTAAATACACTATAGTTACACTCACTTAAGCTAATCTTAAATGCGCTCTTTTAGCAGCATTCCCGCAAGGATTCGCCGTAATGGGCGAGGCCAGTTGTCGCTAAGATTACCCACCTCAAATATCTTGTAACCTTTTGCAAAGTGATTACCTATTGCAACTTGCTATGGCCCTGACATAGACTTATGCAACTTTTTAACTATGGGACGACTGAGTGAGACTTAAACGTCACATTAGACGCACGATTTCGATATGGCTTTCGGCCATCTTGATATTGCTGTCTTTTGCCGCCTCAGCCCATAGTGTGACCCATCTTGACGATGGGGCTAAGACCCACTGTACCCTGTGCTTCCATCAGCACCAGCTCAACAAGATTCTATTGACCCAACCGCTGACGCTTAATTTAGGCGTACAGCATTTCGATGTGGTCGAATTTGTTTTACCCCCCTCCATTTCTGAACACGTCAGTGTTTATCGCAGTCGTGCGCCTCCTGTCACGCTCTAAATCAACTCAAACATTTTAACTTATTGTATTTCTTGATGACTTTATATCAGTCGTCGAGTGCTAGTTGTATTTTGGAGATATCATGACTGTTTTAAATACCCGAATTTCTTTGGTGGCTTTGGCGTGTGCGTTTGTATCGCCTAGCTTATTGGCTGAAGATTCGAGCCTCACGAACCCAGCGATCAGCGCCGTATTAAATGGTTACTATCAAACGGGTGAGCGCCCATTAGCCGAGAGTCCAGATGGCTTTGGTTTAGGCGAGACTGAACTGGCGATGAGTGCCAATATCGATGATATGTTTTACGGTAAAATCACCGCAGTAGTTGAAATGCATGACGGTGAGACTGAGCTGAATCTTGAAGAAGCCTTCATTCAAACCATGGCGATGCCAGCGGGATTTTCTATCCGTGGTGGCCGTTTCCTATCGGACATTGGTTACCTCAATAACCAACATTTACACACAGATTCTTTCACCGACCGTCCAGTGGTTTACCGCGCATTTTTAGGCGGCCATTACTTCGATGACGGTATACGTTTCAACTACGTAGCGCCAACCGACTTGTATTGGACTATGGGCGTTGAAGCCTTTAAGGGTGACAGTTTACGTGCTGCCGATGAGCATGGTGAACGTGAGTTTAAGAAGGTCGGCGTTTATACCTTGTACTCAAAAATCGGTGGCGACATAGGCGATAACAGCTCATGGCAAGCGGGTTTAAGTTACCTGCGTAACGAGAATGGTCAAGTGACTGCCCATGAAGAAGGCGAGCATGAAGATGAGCATGACCATGGTGATGAGCACGCAGGTCATAGCCACGCCGCATCGTACACAGGTAAAAATACCTATGGTGCTGATTTTGTTTATAAGTGGGCGCCTAACGGTAACTACAAATATCAGAATCTTACTGTGAGCGGCGAGTATTATCGGGTGAGCGACTTTACCCCTGTCGATCTGCATCCAGAGGATGCGCCGAGCCAAGATTACCACCAAGGTTGGTATCTGAGCAGTGTGTACCAATTCACGCCTAGCTGGTCAGCGGGTGTGCGTTATGGTGAAGCGGATACCCAAGAGCTCCATGGCGATCATTTCCATGGGCAGAAGTTGAAAGAATCTGAGGTGAGTTTGGCTTGGCATTCTAGCCATTTCTCGACGGTTCGTTTCCAGTATACCAATCAAAAGGGTACTAACTTTGACGGAATTGAAGACGACAACATCTTCACTATTCAATACATTATGTCTCTGGGGGCTCACGGTGCGCATCAATTCTAATTTAGCTAAATTGGCCGCAGTGGCCTTATCTGTCACTTATACCGGTTTGGCCCACGCCGAATTAAACGTGTTTGCCTGTGAACCTGAATACGCGGCATTGACCAAGGAGCTTGCTCCAACGGCGAGCATTTATGCGGCAACAACGGCATTGCAAGACCCACATCAAGTGCAGGCGCGCCCGAGCTTGATCGCCAAAATGCGTCAGGCGGATCTTGTGGTCTGCGCTGGTGCCGATCTTGAGGTGGGTTGGTTGCCTATGCTGCAGATGAAGTCGGCAAACGCAAAAGTGCGCTCGACCGATCAAGGGTTATTTTTCGCCGCCGATCAAATCGAGACCTTAGATAAGCTGGCCAGTGTCGATCGCAGCATGGGTGATGTGCATGCCCAAGGTAATCCACATATCCATTTCGATCCGACGCGTCTGTTAAACGTCGCCACGGCGCTGAGTGCTAAGCTGGCTCAATTAGATCCTGCTGGTGCGGCTGATTATCAAAAATCACTGGCAGATTTTACCACTCGCTGGCAAGCCGCAGTCCCGCGTTGGGAAGCGCAAGCTAAGGGATTACAAGGTAAAAAAGTGATTGCTTACCACTCAAGCTTCAGATACTTATTCAATTGGATTGGTATCGAGCAAGTGGCGGATTTAGAGCCTAAACCGGGTTTAGCTCCAACGAGCGGCCACTTAGCGAGCCTGCTGACGCGCGCCGAGCAAGGGGATATTCTGGCGGTGGTCGTGGCCTCTTATCAGGACGAGCGCGGTGCAAAATGGCTGGGTGAGAAAGCGAACTTGCCCGTGGTAATGCTGCCTATGTCTGTGGGTGGTAACGATAAGAGCCAAGATTTATTTAGCCTTTATGACAGCGTGATTTCCCTCTTAAATGGAGTGAAATAAACCTATGTTTGATCTTGAACTGATGTCGATTCTGTTGCCTGCATTGGCGGCGGGGATCTTAGTGTTGTCGACGCATATTGTACTTGGAAGACAAGTACTTAAGCGTGGCATCATCTTTATCGATTTAGCGATAGCGCAAGTTGCCGCCTTAGGCGCGATTGTCGCTCACATGGACCACAGATTAGAAGACATGCCGTTTGCTAATGTGTGGATGCCAGCGCTGTTTGCCCTCGCGGGCGCAGGGTTTATCGCTTGGTTATCTAAGCGGATGGCGGGTGAGTTGGAGGCAATGATCGGCTGCTTTTATGTGTTGTCTGCGGTAGCGGCTATGTTGCTGCTGGCGAACGACCCACACGGCGCCGAGCTGTTAAAGCAATTGATGTCAGGTCAGATCCTGTGGGTGAGTTGGTCACAACTGATTTTGCCAGCAGTGGTATATTCGCTGGTGTTATTAGCGATATTCCTGCGTCCCCAGATATTGGATGGTGCAGGGTTTTATCTGCTATTTGCGCTGGTCATTACCTTGTCGGTGGAATTAGTAGGTGTTTATCTGGTATTCAGTACCTTGATATTGCCCGCTCTCGCGCTGAACAAGTATTGCGGCAAAGGTCGGTTGTTTTACGCTTACCTCGTCGGTTTGTTGGGTTATGTTCTAGGATTAGTCCTGTCGGCAACCTTAGATCTGCCCAGCGGTGCGGCGATTGTCGCGACTTTGGCCGTGAGCGCCTTAGTGATCCGTTTAGTGTTAGCTAAAGTTGCGCCTCAGACAACGGGATCTGAAATCCTGCCAAAGCACCACGCTTAGATAAATATTGATATAAAAGCCCATAGATACACTGGATTTTCAGTATATCGATGGGCTTTTTTGCTTGCTTGTTAGCAAGTCAGCTTACAGATGTAAACAATATATTGAGTCCCAAAGCCATGGTAGCTATACTGACGCCACTTTTACAGTCGGAGTAAATCGTGCTTTTAATCGTCAGATCAATGCTGTTGGCGGTGTCATTGTTGCTTGCCTTTATTTTTGGTGGCTTAGTGTGTTTATTAAGACCTCGCCACCGCGACAATGTACATATGTTCGCCAAGATCTTCTCATCGGTCGCTCCGATCCTTGGGATCAAAGTGATTGTACGTCGACATAAAGATGTGCAGGATGGCCCCTATATTTTCCTCGCAAATCATCAGAATAACTTCGATCTGTTTACTCATACGACTGCGGTACCTAAAGGGACTGTGAGTTTGGGCAAAAAGAGTTTGGCGTGGATGCCATTATTCGGTCAAATCTATTGGTTGTCAGGAAATATTCTGATCGACCGCAAAAACCGTCACAGTGCTTTTGATACTATGGCGAAAACCGTGGAAAAAATTAAACAGAAGAATTTGTCTGTGTGGATTTTCCCTGAAGGGACACGTTCACGTGGGCGCGGTTTGTTACCTTTTAAAGCGGGCGCTTTCCATACGGCGATTGCTGCGGGAGTGCCTGTTGTGCCGGTATTGGCCTCGTGCCAAAGCCATATTAAGCTCAATCGTTGGAATAACGGTGTGGTGATTATCGATATGATGGCACCTGTGCCGACAGCAGGTTTAGATAAAGCCGATGTGAAAAACTTCTCTGCGCAAATTCATGCCAGCATGTCGGCGAGATTTGCTGAGATAAATCAAGAGGCGGCAGCACTTATGGGTAAAACTCTCGCGAGTGATGACGTATAATGCCAATTTGAGCCAGATTTACCTTAACGGAGACAAATCCATGTCTATTGAAAGTCAGTTAAAAGCCCAACTTGCAGAGAATCGTGACATAGTGCAAGCCCTGCTTGACGATGGCTCAGAGCCTGATGCGGAATATGTTATTGAGCATCACTTTTCATCGACCAATTTCGATCGTCTCGAAAAAGCCGCAGTAGATGCCTTTAAATTAGGTTTTGAGGTAAACGACGCTGAAGAAATGGAACTGGAAGATGGTTCAATTATTTTCTGTTTCGATGCTGTCGCGCACCACAAGCTAGATGTTGAATTACTGGATAAAGCCGCAGAACAACTGCTGCAATTAGCGGTAAAACAGAAAGTGGAATATGACGGTTGGGGCACCTATTTTGTCGGTGATGAAATGGATGACGAAGATGAAGACGACGAAGAAGATGATGGTTTCCCTCATTAATTCGCGCGTGAATATCTAATCTATATCCGCTTTAAATAAAAATGCCCATCTATGATGGGCATTTTTATTAGGTGGATATTTTAAGTTTGGCTGATTTTTTTCGCAGTTGTACTGGTATGCAGAACGCTGCAATTACGGCCTTTTTGCTTGGCTTCGTACAGCGCTTTATCAGAGCAAGAAATCCAGCTTGAGCTGCTGGTGATGTGGGAACCAATTTCGCATACACCTAAACTCACAGTCACAGAGATCTTCAAGCTTTCATACACTATGACGGATGCGGCGATTTTTTCCCTGAGCCGCTCGGTAAAGTTCATCGCATCTGCGCCGCTGGTTTTGGGCAATACAACCGCAAATTCTTCGCCGCCATAACGTCCGGCGCAATCGGTCTCACGCAGGGATTGGCTGAGTAAGTGGGCGATATGCTGGATCACTTTATCACCCGCCAGATGACCATAGCTGTCGTTGATATGTTTAAAGTTATCGATATCTATCATCACTAAACTTGCCATACCTGAGTAGCGGGCATACATGTCGTACTCATGGTCTAAACATTCTTGCCAATGACGACGGTTATGCAGCTGAGTCAAACCATCGGTTTGGCTTAGGCGCTCGAGTTGCTCGTTCGCGGCTTTAAGTTGTAACTTGTTGATGGCAATATCAGTCACATCATAAATAATCACGCTGATATGGGTCACTTGCCCTGTAAGCGATGCCAGTGGCAACAAGGTCACGTTTTGGTACATGTAGTCTGCACGGCCTGTGATCGGGCGGTAGTTTTTAAATTGGAAAACGTATGGCCTTTGTTCCCAGCTGATAAAGGCACGGTTTTTAAGCATGAAAACCGATTCCATTTTCTGCTTTAACCAAGTGGCGGGCAGATCGGGGAAGCGGGTAAACAGGTTTTGACCTTTGATCGAATTAGGGGAAACACCGCTGTGATTCTCCATAAAACCGTTCCACAGCTGGATATTGTAATGGCGATCTAATACCACTAATCCCACCTCTATGGTTTGCACCATATCGATGAGCCAGTGTAGTTCGTTCATTGCGCTTTGGTCGTTTGACATAGGATAAAATCCAACTGGTTAATCGAGTAAATAGCCGAGTTTAAAACTAAGCGTAGGGATAGAATCCTCGGTGAAGAGCAGTAACAAATCGCATTGAATATTATGATCTTCAATCCGATAGTTGATCTCCATAGCCAAAGTTCGTTGCCATTTCTCTGAATTATCATGGATCAGATCGTTAACCGTGCAGTGCCGTCCGAGCACGACAGGGTGAGCCTGACTAAATTTCATGTCGAGCTGTTCAGAAATGCCGTTAAGGAAGGCGCCGATTAACACGTTTCCGGTATCGATCAGGACTTCTATCTCAGTATTTTTATCTTCAGGATTGGCTAATCCCATCAGCTTGGCCATGTCCTTAAAGCTGGAGTCATGGAACAAGAGCAGAGCTTCACCCGCAATTCCCGCCCCAATAAAACCTTGGCAAAGTGCCGATACGGTCGAGCTTTCTTCCGTGGCTTTGAGTGCCATGGTTAACTCACTCACCTCAAGCACGTTCACGTTGGGGATGGGCAGTAACACGAAGACATCGAGTAACTTAGCTAACAGATCGGCGGCGCGGCCCATGGCGACGTTGGCAATTTCTTGGCAAGCGTCACGCATGTCGACTTTGATCATCGGGACTTCGTCGGCGATATCTTTCTGCGTCAGGGTTAAGATGCCGTAATCTTGCAAAATGTTGCTGATGGCATCGGCACTGACGGGTTTTTGAATAAAATCTAATGCGCCTAAGGCTTTGACTCGCTCGTGAGCTTTGATTTGAATGTCGCCAGAGACCACAATGATCAGCGCGGGGAGATCCTGCTGCTGCACGGTTTGCAGTACTTCATAACCGTCCATCACTGGCATGTTGAGATCGAGAAACACCACTTCGCCTTTTCCTGCGCGGATAGCATCAAGGCCTTCGGCACCATTGGTCGCATAAGTAATTTCCACATCCCACTCTTTTGGGAGCGTGCGGGCCATTTGCTTACGTGCCATGGCGGAATCGTCACAGATGAGTACAGATATTGACATGCTGACTAGTGATCCTTATTTGCCCATTAATTGAAGATAACACTTATTTTTCAGGTCCGACTGACGAATTGCATTCTTCGGGCAAGTCTGATTTATATCTTCTAGATGTAACTTATAGATATTATTGATTAATTTATTTTTTCGCTGACATTAAAATTTGGCTCATTATTGAATCACATGATGCAAAATTTTAAATCGAGCTGGCTAATTTTTAGCAAATAACAAGGATGTAACGAATAAAAAGGACGACTGAGTCCATCTGTTTGCGGCGTTAACCTTAGCGGCAAGTACAGTGCTATATAAGCGTCGATGTTGGCGGCGAGGTAACTTCATTGCCTAGTTCGATAAGTCTATCTCATCGAAAGATACATTAGGATTACCGCACGTATTGGCGACAGCCTAACATAAGTTGCCTTCAGTCCATGTTTGAATTGGCAATATTTTGACTCAAGTCAAAAAACAGGCTTATGTTATATCTTTTAGTGAATTATTCCAAACGTGTTAACATTTATTCTGGACTGACCAGTAACGGAATATTTCATGAGTGGCCAAAGTGTACAAGTCAAAATCGATGATGGCATCGCCTATGTGTTGCTTAATCGTCCTGAAAAAATGAATGCGATTAACTATTTGATGTTTAGTGATCTCGACCGTGCGATTAAAAAGATCAAATCTAATCGTGGGGTACGAGCCGTGATCCTCTCAGGTGCGGCGGGCAATTTTAGCTCAGGGCTCGATGTCAAAAGCGTGATGTCGGCACCCATGCAGGCAGTTAAGTTACTGTTTAAGGGCTTACCTGGGAATGCTAACTTGGCACAGCGGGTGTCATTAGGTTGGCAAAACTTGCCTGTACCTGTGATTGCCGTGCTTGAGGGCTGTTGCTACGGCGGCGGTATGCAAATCGCCTTGGGCGCAGATGTGCGCATCGCTAGCCATGACTGTAAGTTATCGATCATGGAGGCGAAATGGGGACTCGTGCCCGATATGGCGGGTTTGGTCGCGTTAAGGCAAATCATGCCTAAGGATCAAGCTATGCTGCTGAGCCTGACGGCAAAAGTGCTTGAGAGTCATGAAGCGCTGACCTTAGGACTCGTGACCCAAGTGAGCGAGACGCCGATGGAAGCGGCGCAACAATTGGCGCAGCAACTGATGCAAACCTCGCCGGATGCGGCTGCGGCCATCAAACTCAGTATTAACCGTAGTTGGACGGCTTCGGTGCGGAGTCTACTTTGCCGTGAGTCGATTAGTCAGATTCGCTTGTTGTTAGGCAAAAATTGCAAGATAGCGGCGACGCGCCAGCTCAAAGATCCACAAAAACCTTATCAAGATCGCCAGTCGGGTTGGTAGCGCTATTTGGCTCGAATTAGTTGGAATCGTGGCGTTTACTGCGCGCCGCTCATGCGGGCGGCAAAGCCTTTAATCGCATTTAAGCAATTCTGCCACGCGCTCTCGTTGTCTAAATTGAGCGCTAAGCGGGTTTGGCGATAGTTAGGGCTTTCTAAGGTTACGGCTAAAACCTTACGGTTAGCGGCCGTTTCTAATGAGGCGGGGTGACCGTCTGGCGATTGGATATCTAAAATCGGTAAGGTGAGTTTCGCCAGTTGCTCTGCGAGTGCTTGATTGAGCTTTTCGTCCTCACGATAGGGATTGATGACGATTAGCACATCGGGATCGGCAATTTTCTTCTGACTTAATAGGCTAATCAATAATCCTGCGCTTTGGTCGGCGGTGATCAAAATGCGTTTGCCCGCATAGTCTGCGCCGACCGCATCTAACTGCGACATGCTTTGGACCAGAAAGTCTTCCTGATCTTGCAGATGTTTGCTGTTATCTTCGGGCTTGATTTTAGGGCTAGGTTTGTTGGAAGGTGAGCTTAATTGAGCAGCGCCGGGTGAGGTGACTTCAGTGGCGGCGGTGGCAAAATTGGCCGCAGGCAGCTCTGTTGGCGGGGTTAAACTTAAACTTGCCCAACCGGCAGGATTAATATTACGGCGCACAAACGCCATCAGCCCCGGCGCGTCTGCCGTGCCGTTGGTGGCGGGCAGAATGATCGCCGCACCGAGTTTCTTTTTACCTTCCCATGCTCTCACCAACAAATCGTAGGGCTGATTGTCTATGGTGATTTGTTTGACTTCATTCTCGGGTAAATAGCGGTTATTTAATTTTTTGCCACTGACTTCAGCTGGCGTTGGCGCAGTTGTTACTGGGTCTGCCGCGCGGGTAGATAAGGCTGTGAAACCAAGCATAAGGCAAAAGAGAAGCGAAATAATGCGTGCCATAGAATTGATAACCACCTGTGTAGTCTCATAAATTCATCAGTGCTTGAGTATAACCTGAACAATTACCAAAAAGTGAACTTTCCTCGCCAAAGAGTGGCGCCTCAGCATTTGATATAGCCAAGTCAATTTTGAGGGCGTCGCTTGGCATCAAAGTCGCTTGGAATCCAAAGCCACAGGGCATAAAAAAGCCCAGCGCTTTGGCTGGGCTCATTGATGGAAACCTGTGGTTCGGCTCGGGCCTATACGTGACTGACGAGTACCATGCGGATCGCATCGAGTTGTAACTGGCTGGCATCCAGATAAGTGTTTAACTCTTGCATCTGATTGCGCAGGTACTCCAATTCTTCCTCACGGATATTGGGGTTCACCGCCTTAAGTGACTCTAAACGACTCAGCTCTGCGCTCAGTTGTTGAGTCATTTTCTCTCTGGCTTGGGCAACCATTTCATCCACAACCACTTGAGCATATTCCTCACCCTTAGCAAATAACGGATGCAGAATTGGCTGAGATGCGGTGACTAACTTGCCGCCAATATGACGATTCACCGCGCTCAGTTGTTTATCGAAACTGGCGTAATCCACTTTAGCCGACAGATCGTTCCCGTTTTTATCCAGCAACACGCGGATCGGTGTGGGTGGTAAATAACGGTACAACTGGCTCGACTTAGGTGCAGAAGCATCGGCCATGTAGATGAGTTCTAAGAATAAGGTGCCAGCTGGCAGGGCTTTATTCTTCAGAATGGCAACGCTGGTGGTGCCGGTTTCAGAACCTGTGATCAGATCTAGCCCCGTTTGCACCAGTGGATGCTCTTGGGTGATCAGCGCAATATCATCGCGTGATAACGCTGTGTCACGATCAAAGGTTACCGTCACGCCATCTTCAGGCAAGCCAGGGTAAGTTGGGAACATCATGTGCTCACTCGGGCGTAGAATAATCGAGTTTTCACCTTTATCTTCTTGATCGACGCCGATAATATCCCACAGACGGATCACTGAACCGATCAAATGGGTATCACCATCATTCTGGGCGAGGCGCTGTACGATAGCCTGTGCCTTCTCGCCGCCGTGTGAGTTGATTTCCAGCAGCTTGTCGCGGCCTTGTTCCATGGCGTGCTTGAGTTCTTTATAACGGCTCTGGGTGTGGTTGAGCAGGTTTGTCAGCTCATCGCTGTCATCACCCACAAGCACGTTTAGCAGATCTTCAGCAAATTCACTGTAAAGCACATGGCCACTCGGGCAAGTGAGCTCGAAGGCGTTCAGCCCTTGGTGATACCACTGCATCAAGCGTTCTTGGGCGGTATCTTCAAGGTATGATAAGTGAATTTGGATATCATTTTTCTGGCCGATACGGTCTAAACGACCAATGCGCTGTTCTAATAGATCGGGGTTTAGCGGCAGATCGAATAGCACTAAGTGGCTGGCAAACTGGAAGTTACGGCCTTCAGAACCAATTTCAGAACAGATCAACGCCTGTGCGCCGCCTTCCTCTTGGGCAAAGTAAGCGCCGGCTTTATCGCGCTCGATAATCGACATGCCTTCGTGGAATACCGTTGCTTGAATCCCTTCGCGGGTACGCAGGGCTTCTTCTAAGCTCAGGGCTGTTTCCGCTTGGCTGGCGATGATCAGCACTTTTTTGCTGCGGTGTGATTTTAAGAACTCAATTAACCAATCCACACGGGGATCGAACTTCCACCAACTGGCGCTGTTATCTTCAAATTCTTGATATAACTTTTCAGGGCTAAGGGCTTGCGCCGCTTTCGCTTCTAATGACTTGTGTCCGCCCATCATGCCACTGACGCGTGCGGCAGTTTGATATTGATCTGGCATGGCGTGTGGGTAAGCGTTAAAGAAACGCTTTGGAAAGCCTTTTACCGAGGCACGGCTGTTACGGTATAACACACGGCCAGTACCGTGACGGTCGAGTAATTCTTGCAGTAATTCGCTGCGGGCAGCTTGTTGTACTTCGGCATCAATACCGTCGGCTTGGATTAAACGAATACTTGGGCTGATGTCTTTTTCGCCCAGTAATTCGGTCAAGCTGTTGATGGCGGCATCGGATAATTTAGCGTTGCCAGCTAAGGCTTCGGCGGCAATGGCGACGTCTTTATAGCTGTCTTCTTCGGCTAGGAAGGCATCGTAATCGTAGAAACGATCTGGATCGAGCAGGCGTAAACGGGCGAAGTGACTCTCATGGCCAAGTTGATCCGGCGTTGCGGTTAACAGTAACACGCCTGGGATCACTTCGCTTAATGCTTCAACCACTTGATAGGCGCGGCTTGGCGCTTCTTCGGTCCATTCTAAGTGGTGCGCTTCGTCAACCACTAACAGATCCCAATCGGCATCTAGGGCTTGATCGAGACGTTTTTTCTTACGCAGTAATTCGAGTGAGCAAATCACTAATTGCTCTGTGTAGAAAGGATTGTCGTGATCGGCATAGGCTTCTACACAACGGTCTTCATCGAATACCGAGAAGCGCAGGTTAAAGCGGCGCAGCATTTCCACTAACCACTGATGGCGCAGAGTATCGGGCACGATAATCAGAATGCGTTCGGCGCGACCAGTCAGCAGTTGTTGGTGAATAATCAGGCCCGCTTCAATGGTTTTACCTAAACCCACTTCATCGGCTAACAGTACACGCGGTGCATAGCGACGCCCGACTTCATGGGCAATCCACATTTGATGCGGAATAAGTCCTACGCGTGGACCTTGCAGACCCAGCAGATCCGATGAGGCCAGTTTATGGCGCAACATTTGGCACTGATAACGCACACCAAAACGGTCGAGGCGATCGATTTGGCCGGCGAATAAACGGTCTTGGGGTTTATTGAAACGAATATTATGGTTCAGCAGGGTTTCACGCAGTGTAGCTTGCTCGCCTGTCTCACTGTGAATGCCGTGATAGATCACTATCCCGTCTTTCTCGGTCAATTCACTGACCGCAAGGCTCCAGCCTTCATGGCTTTCAACCGAATCGCCGGGATTGTATATAACGCGTGTCAGAGGGGCTTCTGCTCGGGAGAACATGCGGTTCTCACCCGTGGCAGGGAATAATACAGTGACCATACGGCCTTCTACTTGAACCACAGTTCCTAAACCAAGCTCTGACTCGGTATCACTTATCCAACGTTGACCTAAGGCGAACGGCATCTTAAATTCTCATTTCTAGGCGGACTCTAACAAAGGGCGCGTATGTTATACCAATACTCGTGATATTTAAATCGCCCTCTCACCCGTTAGAGCCTAATTCCCAGAGTGCTAGATTACAAATTGTACAAGCGACAAAATTGTCGTGCCAACACATGAAATTGTCACGCTAATGTCACATCCGCGGTTATACACTGCCTCGAGTCTGTATGGTAAACAATGGTTGCTGTATTGTTATCTCGTGAGTTTGGTGCCAATATCAATTTAAGGTTTAAGTGTGAGTAAGTGCTATCAACTTGAACCTTATGATCATTCTTTGCCATAAGCTTTGCCAGTAATAGGAGCCGTGTAACTTTTATTGAGACTCAAAAGTGTGTTTAAACTTTAATGAAGCACTCTGGAGGCGCCATGGAACAAGACGACAGAAAGTTGTTTGTACTGGATACCAATGTGTTACTACATGAACCTTTGGCGATCTATTCGTTTAAAGAGCACGATGTGGTCATTCCGATGACTGTGCTAGAAGAGTTGGACCAGATTAAAGATCGAAAGAGTGATGTGAGTCGTGATGCTCGGGTTGCTATCAGGGCATTGGAAGATACCCTAGGCGGTGAAACTACCCCTGAGCAGATTATCAATGGCGTCCCTTTACCCAGCCGAGAGGGTCATGCCGATGCCGTCGGTTCGCTCTCAATTTTCCCTGATCACCTTGTCGATTTTACCTTAGGCGCCCTGCCGGGAGATGGAAACGACAATCGTATTATCAACACCGCCCTACATCTGCAAAATCTGCATCATCCCCGTACTGTTGTCTTAGTCACCAAAGATATCAATATGCGCCTTAAAGCCAAAGGTGCGGGTATTCAATTGGTTGAGGATTATCGAACCGACCAGTTGATCGATGATATTCGCTTCCTCAGCAAAGGTTTTTACCAGTTCGAAGGTAATTTTTGGGAACACTTGAATAAGGTCTCCACCGAGCGTCACGGTAGACACACAGTGCATGAAGTGCCGCTCAAAGACCTCGAAAATGATAATTTCTATATCAACCAATATCTTATCGACACAGAGTCTGATTTTTGCGGCCGTGTTACCGAGCGCACAGACACCCATTTACATATTTTAGATTTAGGCCGTGAGCGGGTGAAAAACCTCGAGGCATGGGGTGTTAAACCTAAAAACGTTTATCAAGGTATGGCACTACAGGCGCTGCTCGATCCCGATATCGATCTGGTGATCTTAACTGGCCCAGCCGGTTGCGGTAAAACCTTGCTCGCCATGGCGGCGGCGTTGGAACTGGTGGTTGAGCGTAATCGCTACGACAAAGTGATTGTCACCCGTAACACCCCTGAAATCGCCGAATCTATCGGCTTCTTGCCCGGCACGGAAGAGGAGAAGATGATGCCTTGGCTGGCCGCCATTACCGACACGCTCGAAGTACTACATAAGAATGATGTGAATCCCACCGGCAGCATGAACTACATCATGGAGAAGGCTAACATTCAGTTTAAGTCGATTAACTTTATGCGTGGGCGTTCGATCCAAAACTCCATAGTGCTACTGGATGAATGTCAAAACCTCACCGCCTCGCAGATCAAAACCATGATCACCCGTATGGGCGAGGGCACAAAGCTGATTTGCTGCGGTAACTTAGCGCAAATCGACTCTAACTACTTAACCGCAGTGACCTCAGGTTTAACCTATATTGTTGAACGTTTTAAAGACTTTGAAGGCAGCGCCAACGTGTATCTAAATGGTGTGGTGCGTTCACGCTTAGCGGAATACGCCGAAGAGCATCTCTAAAGAGAGTCGGTTTAATTTAGCGTAATAACAAGGCCCCAGATATTGAGGCCTTAATTTTATGGAGTAGTAGATTTTTAATCGACTTATCAGTGGTATGAGTAGCCTTTATCGGACAATTATTTTATGTGATTGGCAGTTCCTTCCTGCTACTATATGGAGCTCATAGCTTTTGCCGCCGTTGGCTGAAATCAAGCGCTGCAATCAAGGGTAGTGGATGAAATCGAGTGAGCCGGATCTGCAACTAAAATCGCCGATCCAGAAGAACTACAACCGTGCCGTTTTTTATACGTACATCGGCGTTATCGTCATGTCTTTGTTGACCGCATGGATGTTTTTCGACCGCCAAAAAGCACAGCAGATGGAGCAGCGTGAAGAGCAGGTTCAGCGCCATGTATTGCAAATCGATTTGCTACTTGAGTCGAGCATTAGAGCGGTAAAAAGCTTACGCAACGTTGCTGTGGATCATTTACGTTTGGGCGAACTCGTGCGTAAAGAACGCTTACCCCAATACGGTAAATTCAACGAAAGCGGCCAGTATTTTACCTTAGAACCTAGCTACGCCCAGAGCGGTGAGCCTTTTACCAACATGGGTAGGATTACTGGTGCGGGTTCCCTCGACGGCCGCGACGACAAGTTCTATCAAGAGCTTGAGATGTTGTTTGAGCTGTCATTGTCATTCCCCGTCGCCAAAGAAGCCGCCCCGAAAGCCTCGGCGATTTATTACCTGTCGAAACGTAGGATCATGTCCTATTTCCCTTGGTCGAATGACGATCAACGATTTAGGGACGAATTACTCAACAAGAAACAGTTCCAATATGCCACCCCGGCCATGAACCCGCAGCGCAGTGTGTTTTGGAGCGAAGCCTATGTGGACTCCACCGGCAAAGGCTTATTGACCACTTTAGGTGTGCCCGTTTATTTGGACGATGAGTTCATTGGCTCAATCAACTTGGACATGACGCTTGCCTCGTTAGCGCGGCAAATTCGGGTCTACTTTAAGATGCCGGGCACTGTGATTTTGCTCGACCAACAGAACAATATTTTATCCCACAGCGATTTTGATAGCTCAGACATTAATCGGGTCTATCACATCAGCCAACGTATTCCCTCTGAGCTGCATTCTTTACCTGAGTCGGAATTGTTCGATGCCCATGATGGCATCATACGTAACGGCTATTACATCCACTCGGTTGCCCTGCATAACGCGCCTTGGCGTTTACTGTATTTGCAGGATGAAGACGACCTATTCCAAGACTCGTGGGAAAAACTACAGCTGACCTTTATTTTGGTGGTGATCGCCCTGTCTGTGTTGGTGACCATAGTGCATTGGCAGACGCGTCGATCTTTTGTGAGTCCAGCCTCGCGACTACTGTCGCACCTAGAGGGGTGCTCCCAAGAGCCGCGTAAGCCACCGGAGAAAATCACCCGCGGCTGGGAACCTTGGTTCTTGCTAGTCAGTCGGATTTTTGAGGAAAACAAACAATACACCCACCATTTAGCGGAGCAGAATAAGCGGCTCGATAAGCTAGTGGCGCGGCGTACTGAACGCTTAAAAGACACCACAGAGCGGCGTGAGCGCGAATATGCGCTACTGCGTTCTTTGCTTGACTCAATCCCAGAAGCTATTGTCTTTAAAGACAAAGAAGGCAACTACTTAGGTTGTAACAAGGCGGCTGAGCGCATGCTGGGTTACACAGAGAGCGAGATGATAGGTTTGTCATCTGAGGATCTGACCTCGCCTGAAATGGGTATACGTATCCGCGCCGAAGACGAACAAGTCCTAAAAGATCGCACGCCGCTGCGCTACCAAGAAAAGGTCGAACTTGCGGGCAAACCTGTGCTGCTCGATACCCTTAAACTGCCTTTTTATAATCGCCGCGGTGAACTGCAGGGCTTGATTGCTGTGTGGCGTGATGTGACGCGGGAATACGAATCCGCAGAACAGTTACGCCTGTCCGAAGAGCGTTATCACTTAGCTATGGATGCGGTGGAAGATGGTCTGTGGGATTGGTATTTAGACTCTGAACAGATCATTTGTAACCCTGCGTATTATTCTATGCTGGGTTATAAAACCAACGAGTTTCCAGCTCTTGTGTCGACAATTGATGAATTATCCCACCCCGACGATCGGATTCGCGTCGAGGAATACCGTGCTCAGTATCTCGCGGACCCTGTCGGCGCTTACGAAATCGAATTCCGTATGTTAGGTAAAAATGGCGGCTATCACTGGGTGTTATCCCGTGGCCGTGTGGTGGAGTTTACCGCTGAAGGTCAGCCTAAGCGTATGCTCGGTACCCATAAGGATATTACCCGCCATAAGAGTAACGAAGTGGCGCTTTTAGAAGCCAAGCAAGATGCCGAATTAGCTAACCTCTACAAGAGTGAATTCTTGGCCAACATGAGCCATGAGATCCGCACGCCGATGAACGCCATTATCGGTATGTTGCAGTTGGCGCAGCGTACCTCGTTAACGGCGCAGCAGAAAGATTACCTCGAAAAAGCCGGTTTCTCGGCACAATCGCTACTGAGGATCATCAACGATATTCTCGACTTCTCTAAAATTGAGGCGGGTAAGTTGGAGCTTGAGCGGGTGCCATTCCCGCTGGATAAAGTGCTCGATCATGCCCTCGATCTCAATGCGCTCAAGGCACAGGAGCAGGGCGTTGAGTTACTCTTGTATGCCCCTGTGACAGCGGGACTCATGCTTAAAGGCGATCCGCTGCGCTTAGGTCAAGTATTGATTAACCTGTTATCGAATGCGGTGAAATTTACCCAATCTGGCGAGATTGAGCTGGGCTGTGAAGATGTCGGTGAGCGCGATCATCGGATTACCTTGAAGTTTTGGGTGCGGGATACCGGTATTGGGATCAGCAAAGATCAGCAAGAAAAACTGTTCGATGCCTTCGCCCAAGCCGACGGTTCGACCACCCGTAAATACGGTGGCACAGGTTTAGGTTTATCGATCAGTAAGCATCTGGTGTCTATGATGGGCGGTAAGATGCAGGTGCAGAGTGAGCTTGGGGTCGGCAGTACCTTTAGCTTTACCATCAGTTTTGAGATTGCCGAAGCCGCTAAGATTGAGCCTTTAGTCGTGCCGGAAAAGCTCAATAGTCTACGCACCTTAGTCGTTGACGATAACCCGACTGCACTGCAAATTTATTCGACCTTGATGCGAGATTTCCACTTCGAAGTCGATACCGCTGCCAGTGGCGCCGAAGCGCTTTACAAACTGTCGCGGGCGCCAATCGATCTGCTATTGCTCGACTGGATGATGCCAGAAATGGACGGCAGCGATGTGGTCAGCGCCATAGATACTATGGTCGCCGAAGGCCGCTTAGCGAAACGGCCGGTGATTATCATGATGACTGCCTATGCGGCAGAGCCTTTGCAGCATGAAGTCGATAGTGCCAATGTGTTCGCCGTACTGCAAAAACCCTTCAAGGCATCGAGTCTGTTCGATGAGATCATTGCCGCCTTTGCCGATGAGCCGAGATTGAATGTGGTTCAGCCTATGGTTGAAGTCCAAGTTGAAGACGGAGAACACACAGGTTTAGTGCTGCTGGTGGAGGATAACTTTATCAACCAGCAAGTGGCCACCGAACTCCTTAAAAGTGCAGGTTATGAAGTGGTGCTGGCCGACAATGGCCAAGTGGCGCTGGATACCATCGACTCGCGGCCATTTGATGCCGTGTTGATGGATATTCAAATGCCAGTGATGGACGGGTTAACGGCTGCAAGGGCACTGCGTGAGCGTTTTAGTGCCGATGAACTGCCTATTATTGCCATGACGGCCCATGCCATGTCGGGTGACAGGGAGAAGAGTTTAGCGGCGGGGATGAATGCCCACATCACTAAACCTATAGTGCTTAACGAATTATTCGAAACATTAAATCACTGGATCAAACACAAGAATCAGCATCAGAATCGTTAATTTATTTGCTCGGGGCCAGTGATGACCTCGCGTTATTTACTTTTAAGCAATCGCTTGCGATTAAGAGTCATCGATAACTTATTAAGGTAAATAACGCAGCCAGCCGTATCAGGAGGAAAGATGAAACCCCAAAGTGTAGCCTTAGCCTTATCCATAGCGCTGTTAGGATTTCCCACCGTTACCGTCGCAGCAGCCGCGCCTAGCGCCAAGATCATTAAGCAGGGCCAAGAGGCGAAAGGGTTTCTTAATCTCTATTACGAGGAGTCTGAGGGAGAGTTATATCTTGAGGTCAATCGTTTAAATCAACCTTTTCTCTTAGTCACTAGTTTGCCGCAGGGCGTAGGTTCGAACGACATTGGTCTCGATCGCGGCCAACTGGGTCAGACCCGTATGGTGCAGTTTGAGCGCCAAGGTCCCTACATTTTACTCAAGCAACTCAATACCCAATATCGTGCGAATACCACTGACGCCGCCGAGCAAAGAGCGGTTGCAGAAGCCTTTGCCTATTCTGTGTTATGGCAAGGCAAAGTGATTGAGGGCAAGCCAGATCTGGTGGCAGTCAACGATCTGGTGCTCAATGATTTACACGGCGTCGCTTCCGTATTACAACAGACTGATCAGGGCAATTATCAGCTCGATTTGAGCCGTTCTGTCATCTTACCCAAAGGGATTAAATCCTTTGAGAAAAACGCCGATGTCGATGTGCAACTCACCTTTAAAGGCGATGTCGCAGGCGCACAGGTCGCACAGGTAACCCCCGACGGCACCTTAATGTCGGTGCGGATGCGTTATTCCTTTGTTGAGCTTCCCGATACTGATTATCAGCCGCGGGCTTATCATCCGATGAGTGGTTATTTGTCCGATGAGTATCAAGACTATGCGACGCCCTATGACCAACCGTTAGCTCAGCGTTTTATCCTGCGCCACCGTTTACAGAAAGTGAATCCTGGCCCAGCGCCAAGCGAAGTCGTTAAACCTATTACTTATTATCTTGATCCTGGCGTGCCAGAGCCGATACGTTCGGCGTTGCTCGATGGCGCGCGCTGGTGGGAGACAGCTTTTACTCGCGCCGGATTTATCAACGGCTTTAAAGTTGAGTTATTGCCGGTAGATGCCGATCCGCAGGATATTCGCTACAACATGATCCAATGGGTGCACAGGGCGACGCGGGGTTGGTCCTATGGCGCCGCGCTGACCGATCCTCGCACAGGTGAAATCATTAAGGGTCAAGTCACGCTCGGCAGCTTGCGTGTGCGGCAGGATTATTTGATTGCCAAAGGCTTAACCGCAGGCTGGCAGGATAGAGTGGCGGCCGAGAAAGCGGCGACAGCCTTGTCGCTGGCGCGTATTCGCCAACTGGCCGCCCATGAAGTCGGCCACACCTTAGGGCTAGATCATAACTTTGCCGCTTCGACCAATCAGGATGCCTCTGTGATGGATTATCCCCATCCGAAAATCCAGCTAAAGGGCAATGATATTGATATTTCAGCACCTTACACTACAGGTGTTGGCCCTTGGGATGATTTTACTATCGCCTATGGTTATAGCGATCAAGGCGATGCCCGTACCCAACAAGCACTGCAAGTCGACTTATTGGCCGATGTCGCCAAACGTGGCTTACGTTATATCGGTGAGGCCGATTCTCGCCAAAAGGATGGGAGTCAGGCCTATGCCAGTTTGTGGGATAGTGGTGACGATCCGATCGAACAGCTGGGTAAGCTCGATAAAGTTCGCACTAAGGCGATTGCGGGATTCTCCAGTGCGGCCTTGTTACCCAATGAGCCGCTGGGCGAGCTAGCCGATGCCTTTGCGCCAATTTATTTGCTGACGCGTTATCAAATCGATGCGGTTGCTAAGTTTATTGGTGGTACTGACTATAACTATCAATCTATCGGCGAAGGCAGCCGCTGGAGCTATATTGCGCCGCAATTGCAGTTAACGGGTTTAGATGCGTTGCTTAAAACCTTAGATGCCGCGAGTTTAACTGTGCCGCAAACCTTGCTCGACAGTTTAGTACCAAAGGCGGGGAATTATCATGTCACGCGGGAATCCTTTGACTCAGGTTTAGGCGCAATTAACGATCCTCTCGGCATGGCTGAAGTATTTAGCCGCCATACTGTTAGCTTGCTATTGATGCCTAAGCGTTTGAACCGTGTCAGCCAAGCATCCATGGCCGATAGCGAGCAGTTATCGGTGACAACATTACTGGATAAGTTATTCGCGGCGACCTTGTATCAAGAAGACAAGCTTGGGCTGGTCGAAGGCGTGTGGATGCGAGTGAACGCTGTGGTGATTGATGAAGTACTGGCAACACTGCACAATCCTCAAACCTCACCAGAGGTGAGGGCTGCGATTAACGATCGCGCTCAGTTTGTGATTAAGCAATTGAAAGCGAGGTCGAATCGAGCCAATGCAAGTCTTGCTGCCCATTACACTTGGTTGCAACAAGGTCTGGCTGCGGGCTTAACCGATGCTAAGGTTAAGCTGATCCCTAAGCCGTTAACCTTACCGCCGGGATCGCCGATTTAACCCGATGAACATAGGCGCCATTAGGCGCCTATTTCTTTTGGATTTTTTGGATAAAAGTGATCGGCTTTACGCTCTAGATGAGTAAAGCGGCGGGTGTTTTTGTAAGGTAGTTTCATAAAGCCCGACACGCCGTGACCTTGGATTTTGCCGACATGATGCAAGATGCGATCGAGGCTGGCGCGAAACGCCGCTTGCTTACGCGGATTGAGCAGCTTCAAGTAACTGTGAATTTTTAAGTGATTCGGCAGCGCCTCAAAAATGATACAGCCTGTGTGGTGAATTTGGTTGATGCGGGCTAATTCTTCCATGATCTCCACCGGTAATTCGAGGTTTTCGTCGGGATCTTTACCGTCTTCAAAATAAGAGTGTAATCGTGACTTATCTTCTAAGGTGGGCACATCACCGACTTCAAAGGGTAATTGCAGATCGGCGCTGGCGACAAACGGCTCGCTGGTGTCAGCTCGTTCGATATGCAGTGTGTCTTTGGCGTTAAAGAAACAGGCCTTAAATACCCCAATACGTTTAATTCCCCGTGCTAAGTCCACCATATTGTTGACCGCAATAATTAAGGCACTTTTTTGTTTTGCATCGTAAATCGCAAGATTGGAGTCGATAAACACGCCTGTTTCCTGCCAATGAATAGCCAGACCACCCACGATCGGATATTGCGCTAACCGACCCACTGCGGCGATAAAGCCTTTTTCGGTATCGCCCATGCCCGCGAGGAAGTTGCGGTAATATTTTTCGAGCTGAATATCATCCATCTTAGCGATCGGATCTTGGGCGTTGTGTTCCTTTAAAAAGGATTTGCGAGAACTGTAGCTGACGGTTTCAACATCTTTATCGCGGGATTGTACCCACACAGGAATTTCACCCTGTAAATCAGCTTTGGGCAGTTCTGGTAAATGCAGTCTGTGGCTGTGGCGCATACTTTTTAAGAAGTAATCACCAGCAATGTTGCGCTGCTCAGGATCTGTGCTGAGCATGCCCTCTAAGGTGCGGGCTAATTCGATTGGTAAGCCAATGCTGGTGGGCGAGATAACTTGTGCGCCGAAGCGACTTGCTTGCCCTGAGGCGAGGGCATACAGAGTCGCAGCAACACCTTGTTCGTCAAAGCGCGGGCTAGAGAGTGCTCCATTGAGTTGTTCTTCGCCGATAAAGTACACATCGCCCATGCGGGCGTTGGTATGTTGTTGATCGCTCGACATTAACGCCATCACATTGTCTTCGACGGGCTTATTATGTTCATCCCGTTGGGCAAACACCGCTGAGCCCCAATCGATCAACGATAAGTGTTGCTGCTCAATGTCGTAAACCAGATTCGAAGGTTTGATATCGCCGTGCACTAAGGGCTTGCCCGTGCGCAGGTAATACAAGATATCGGCGAGTTGGCGGGCGATGCTCATGACCATAGCGGTAGGCAGGGCGCCCATACGGCGGCAAAGTTGGTCGAGATCTTCGCCTTTTGCCCGTTCCATCACGAGTATTCCCTGTTTACCGACTCGCTCAAATTTGATCGCGCCCGGTACATTGGGATGCTTGAGTAAGGACAGCATAAAGGCTTCTTCTTCGAGCCTATCTTGAATATGTTGCGGCAGATTAATCCGTGAGAACTTAAACACATGGGCATCGCCCGCTTGATTGATACCTGCAAACACGAAACCGTAGGCGCCTTTGCCGACCAATTCAATATCGGTATAACCTAATTTACTCAGCTGTTGCTTACAGAGGCGGATCCACGCCTTGTGTTTACGGGCATCATTGGCTTTGAGCAAGTAAATGGATTGCTCTTCAGAAATATAAAAATGCTGCAGCTGAGGTGTTTGCAAATTGTGCTCCTTGTTTTGTTCATTTAACCAGTAAGCGGGGGCGATAATCAAATGGCGGCTGGCTTTATTTTAGGATCTTGAGCGGCATGGGCTTTCAGCGTCAGGCGCGGCTTACCTAACCGATCATTTCGTCACTGACTTTGACTTATATCAAGTTAAATCCTCGCGACTATAGGTAATCTTTGGGACATGAGATGGGATCAGTTTTTGTTAATTAACCTACAGACAAAGTACAGCTAAGGAGGGCGTATGCCCACCCAATATAAAGCCTTGTTGATCGAGTTATTGGAATATCCACGCAAGCGTATTTTACAGTCAATGGAAGTGACCCATTGCCCGCATGCGGTATTTTTTAATGATAGCGACGAGCAATGTTTAACGTGTCATCAGGGCATGGAATGTATCTGGATGAACCAGAACGACGAGCTGGTGGCCGTGAACGAAAAATCGATTGCCGAGTTAAAACAACAGTTGTTGATCGCCGTGGACTTTATCGACTCATCGTTAAGCCCGCACCATTTATCACGCCGTCAATGTCAGTGTGATAACTGTGTTTGGCTGCGTAAAGTGCAAGCCACGTTAGATCAGTAAGTGAGTCTTTACATTACTGAACTTGTCGAATGGCAGGCTACTTTGCATCTGCTTTAAAATGTCATTAGAGTAAGGACAACTTTAGCGAATAGAGATAAACCCATGGAACCCGGTTTTTGGCATGAAAAGTGGCACCAGCAACAAATAGGTTTTCATCAGCAAGACATCAATCCTTTCCTCGTTAAGTATTGGCAGCAGCTTAGATTACCCGCAAATACCCAGGTTTTTGTGCCCTTATGCGGTAAGTCGCTAGACATGTGCTTCTTGGCCGAACAGGGGCATCAGGTCATAGGTTGTGAATTGAATGAATTGGCGGTGCAGCAATTTTTCAGCGATAACCAACTCGAGATGTCGCAAACGACCGTGGGTGAACACCAGCATTATCAAACTGAACAGATCAGTTTGTATCAGGGTGATATTTTCACCTTACCTAAGGTTATCACTCAAGAAGTGACAGCATTTTATGATCGCGCGGCGTTGATCGCATGGCCAGAAAGTATGCGTGCCCAATATGCCAAGCAGTTAGCGAGCTTATTACCTAGTGGCTGTGTCGGTTTATTAGTGACCTTAGATTATCCGCAAGAAGCGTTAATTGGCCCACCTTTCGCCGTATCCCCAACCTGGGTTGAACAGCATCTGAGTGATGACTTTGATGTTGAATTATTAGCCTCCCAAGACGTGTTGGCCGACAATCCCCGCTTTATTAAAAAAGCCGTGCCTTGGCTTAATGAAGCCGCCTATTTGTTGAAACGTAAGTAGGATTGACTCGGAAGTTGGATCTGTAACCCCATTGAATTATTCGCGGCTTTCGAGCTTGGAGTTCAGTGGGGCTTGTCATTAAAACATCATATCTAAAGATTAGACTGGCAAGATTATTTAAGACGAAGTGACACTCTAAACTGGCAAAACTATTTAGGAAGAAGTGACAGATAGAAGACTTTGTTGCTGCGGGACTTTTTGGATTGAGTTTGCTTTAGCTGGATTAAGTTTGCTTGAGTCAGCGTGGTTTTAGCTTGTCGGAAGTGTGTTCGTGAGTGAGTTACCCATTACCACTCTATTCGCGATTCAATTTACGCGACTTCGTAATAATTAGGCTCACGATCTAATTGATTCTGGATGATCTGCACTGCCATTCTGGCGCATTTACCACATTGATCGGCAACACCTAAGCGCTTTTTTACGTCAGCAAGCGAGCTATCGCCCTGGCTTACTGCATTTTTAATTTGGGTATCAGTGATCGCATGGCAAAGACAAACGTACATATATTAGTCTCCAAAAGAATTGGGCTAATTCTAAATGAAAACGCTTATCAAATGCAATCATGTTTTTTGGGTGATTTTCATACTTTAACGCTTTTGTTACATGGCGCACGTTTTATCGTCTATGCTAGGTGTGTTTTAGCACTAAAAAGCTAGGCAGTTTTAGAAGTAGGTTTAGGAATACAGAGTCAGGGTGATGATGCCTCACGGATGGATAACTCATGGATGAATAACGAAGAATTAATCAAAGATCCATAAGGTTTCATGAGAACAAATCTACCAGTTACACAGTGAGAATATGATTATCCAGCGGATTGGATTTTATTGTCGACCACGGATACTCAAAGTCATATCACTTACGCCAATCAATCTTTCTGTACCGTTGCCGGTTACGACCTCGATGCCATGCTAGGCAAGCCCCACAACATGGTGCGTCATCCAGATATGCCTCCGCAAGCGTTTGAAGATCTGTGGCGATGTATCAAAAAAGGCGAGCCTTGGAAAGGGATAGTGAAAAACCGCTGCGCCAATGGCGATCACTATTGGGTCGATGCCTATGTCTCACCGATTTCAGTTAATGGCAAAGTTGTTGAGTTTCAATCGGTACGCACTAAACCCACACGCGATCAGGTTAAGCGTGCAGAAATAGCCTATGCAGAGTTGAACAAAAAGGGCAGCGTCAGCGCGTTAAAACGTACCTTGGATATGCCAGTTAAATTGCTGTTACTCGCATTGGTTGCCATGCTACCTATGCTTTACCTTGCTCTGCAAATTGGCTTAATGGGCTTTATTGCCCTTGCGATTAGCATTCTGGTATTGCTGGTGGGCGGTAATCTGGTGCTGAATCGCTATTACGCGATAGTGGCTAAGGCAAAGCATATCTACGATAACCCCTTGATGGCGCATATTTATAGTGGAAGCAGTGATGATCTTGGCGCGATTGATTTAGCACTGCAAATGCAGAATTCAGAGCTTAAGTCGATTCTTGGGCGTGCATCGGATTCCTGTTATAACGTGTCAGAACAGGCCAAAATATCTGCCGCCAAGGGTAAACAAATCCAGAGTACCAGTCAGGCTCAACTGTCTGAAATAGAACAAGTCGCTACGGCGATGCAGGAAATGACCGCTACATTAGGCGATATGTCCTCTAATTGTGCTGATGCAGCCAGTGCCTCGCAAATGGCATCCGCTGAAACCATCAATGGCGATAAAACGGTGTCGAGCACCATTAGCTCGATTCAAGCTATGGCGGAGCAGCTGCAACAAACATCAAAGGTGATTACTGAGTTAGAAGCCCACAGTAAAGATATTGGCACAGTACTCGATGTGATTCAGAGTATTGCGGGGCAGACGAATCTACTGGCATTAAATGCCGCGATTGAAGCGGCTAGAGCGGGTGAGCAAGGGCGTGGCTTTGCTGTCGTTGCTGACGAAGTGCGGGCGCTGGCGCAACGTACCCACGATGCTACTAAGGAAATCCAAAGCATGATTAACCTGTTGCAGCAGGGGACCAACAAAGCTGTGGTCAGCATGCAGCAAGGAGTGGTTGCCGCTGCCGACTGTATCTCAACAGCGGATCTTGCGGGCGCAGCCTTACGCACAATCCGTGAGGCCATTTCGACCATTACCGATATGACGCACCATATTGCCAGCGCGGTTGAAGAGCAATCGAGTGTGGCAAATGAGATGAATCGCAGCGTGGTAAATGTGTCGCAATTTACCCATTCTAGCCATCAACTCGGCAGTGAAATGGTCGGCTTGAATGATGAAGTGACTCACGAAATGGATTCACACTCGGTATTAGTTGAGCAATTTTTAAAGCGCAGCTTTAGGATTTAACTGTCTAAAACTTAAGATAAATAAGGCAATAGTCTGACTATAGCCTTTGCTTTTTCTGCTCTCTGCATCAATTCCTGAGCGCTAACTCAATAGCCCTTACTAAAGTCGATTCGATTCTGCAGTGGCTCACCGCTAATGTAGCGGCGATAGTTTTGGCTAAAAATCTCGACGATTTGTGCGGGATGGCTTGGCGCAGAAATATGCGGCGTGATGATGGCATTTTCCCGCTCCCAAATGGGATGGCTATTGGGCAAAGGTTCTTGAGTAAAAACATCCAAAACCGCTTGTTGGGCAGGTTTAGCGATAAGCTGGACATTAAGCGCATCGAGATCGAGTGCATCACCGCGGCCAACGTTAAACAGCACTGCATCATTTTTTAGCTTGCCTAAGGTATCAGCGTTAAGCAGGCTTTGGGTTGCCGGAGTGCTGGGCAGTAAATTCACCACCACATCGGCTTGCATCAACGTCTGGCCCAAATTGGCTATCACTTCAATGGCATCAAAACCTTCTACGGCATTACCGCTGCTATTGATACCAGTAACATGCATGCCAAAGTGTTTTGCGGTTTTCGCTAAATGCTGGGCGATTGACCCTGTGCCAAGCAAGAGCAATCGCATTCCCTGTAAACTTGTGTGACGTATGGGGAGTTGAACTTGCCACTGTTTTTGCTGTTGCTGCTGACGATAAAAATCATGACCACGGATATGCGCGAGTAAATAACCGAATACAAACTCACACATCAACGGGCCGAAAATACCTTTAATATTGGTAAGTTGATAGTCTTTTCTGCCCCTTGGACTCATCAGAGCATCTATGCCTGCAAAGCTTGATTGTAACCATTGCAGATTTTTAGCATGGGGCAATAGGGGCGCGGCAAGTTTAGGTTCGGCTAACCAAATATCCGCTTCAATTATGCTCGCTGGATTATCATCGAGTATCTCTAAATCAGGGAGTTTCTGCGCCTCAATCAAGTCGCGGTACTGCTGATTTGCCTTCGTTAGCAAGAGTAACTTGTGCCCCATGGCGTCTCCCTTTATGCTTAGTTATTGTTATTTTTCAATGTGCTGTCGCGGTCACTTCGAGGGATTGCGTCGCATCTTTTTAGGTAGAGTCATTATGGATCAGTTAATCGCCCTTATTGCCCAATTGGGGAACATGCTTCGCCCTTGGGCTTTTGATATTGCTACCGCTATGGTGGTGTGTCTTATTTTGGTTTTTTCAGCGGATGTCAATCGTCTCTTAAGGCGTCATTTGTTGGGGCAATCTTTTGTGCTACGGACATTTGTTTTTATTATTGTGAATGCCTTCGGTTATGGCCTATTGATCGTAAAAACCACGCCTTGGGTGGCAAGACATATAGTGGCTATGCCATCCCATTGGATGTTTTTACTGATAGTGGCCGTGTTCATTTTTATCGGCTATTGGGCTCAGCGAAATAACCAAGTCTAATATCGATATCAAGCTTGTCGTTATTCGAAGTAACCAGAGTAATCGGCCGTTGTCATTTGAGTTAAGGCTTGCATGGCGCGGTCGGGATAATTGCTAAACACGCCATCGACGCCCATTTGCTTAAGTGCATGAATATCATCGCAATGGTCGACAGTATAAACATAAACCTTGGCACCTCGGTTATGGGCGTCGTCTACTAGTGCTTGGCTGATAAAACTCACATCTAAATGCAATGAATAGGCGTTCAGTTCGCTTACCACGCCAGCCCCATCGAGTGGAATACTGGCAAGCAGCGGTGCGACTAAAGCATCTGGCAACGCCTGTTTAAGTTCGTGCAGATACGGGTGATTAAAAGAAGAGATCAGTAACTGCTCCTTATTAAAACCAAGCTGACTCATAGCCTTTGGATATAAATCGATTAACGGCGTGACGGTATTAATGCCTTTTAATTCAATATTGACTATGCAGCGCCCCGCAATCAGCTCAAGTACTTGCCATAGCGTTGGTATGGGTTCGCCTTTCACATTGATACTTGCTAGATAGTCCTTGGTCGCTAAGTGAATGACGCCCGTGCCCGAGCTTTTGTTATCAAGCCTTCGATCGTGGAACACGACTAACTCACCTTCGACATTATGCACATCGAGTTCGACGGCTTGTGCACCCAATTCTAACGCTTTAGCCATGGCGGCTAAGGTATTTTCGGCCTGATAACCGCTGGCGCCGCGGTGAGCAAAAATAAGCATGGTCTGCGATCCTATTAGCTTCTAATAATGCCTTGTTGCTCGCGATTTTGACCATTCTTAATATGGATTTCCATCTGCGGGTAGGCGAGTTCGAGATTGTTTTCTTTGAGTTTTTTAGTCACTCGTTTATGTAAATCATGGCGCAGTGGCCAGCGTGCCGACATATCTTTGGCATAGGCGCGCACTTCATAATCTTGGGTATGTTTACCAAAGCCGGCAAACCAGACTTCAGGTTCTGGGCTGGCAAGTGCATCTTCACACTCTTGCACCGCTTGATACAGGGTCGCTTCGACTTTGGCAGGGTCAGAATCCCGCGCCACCGACACATAAACAATGACCCGAGTAATAGGATCTGACAAGGACCAGTTGATCAGCTGCTCTGTGATAAAGGCCTTGTTTGGAATGATAATTTCCTTTCTATCCCAGTCAATAATGGTGGTCGCCCGAATTTGGATTTTACTGACTGTCCCTGTTAAATCACGAATTGTCACTGTGTCGCCAATTCGCACGGGTTTTTCAAACAAAATGATCAAACCTGAGATAAAGTTGGCGAAAATTTCTTGCAAACCAAAACCTAAACCGAGCGACAGTGCGGCAATCAGCCATTGAAGCTTAGACCATTCCATCCCGAGATTAGAAAAGCCGATTAATAGTCCGAGGAAAACCACCAGATAACGACTGACGGTGGTGATCGCAAACCCCGTTCCGGGCGAGAGATCAAGCCTTTGCAGGATCATTAGCTCAAGTAGGCCGGGTAAATTGGTGGCAATCATTAACGAGAAACCCACCACTATCAGCCCAAACATCAAGGACTTCATGGTAATAGGCAGTTGTTGTTCTAGGCCATTGACGCTGGTATTGGTCGTCCACAGGGTAATGCCGTCGAGGAAGGAAAATAGCGCCGTGTGGGTTTGAGTCCACAGACCAATCAAGCTGGCTAAGAAGGCCAATAACAACAACGAACGGACTAGACCGAGGGATTGGCTCGAAATAGTTTCGAGATCGACCACGGGTTCTTCGTAGGTGTCGAGCCCATCGGTAGAAAGATGATGGGTTTCACCTTTTTCCCTTTGTGCTAAGCGCTCTGCACGTTTTGCCTTAGCGCGATCGAAAGCGATACGCCGGCGTTCAATTAACATCCAGCGTTTGATCAACTGGTATAAGAGTAAGAAACCCAGACCAAGCACGATAGATAATTGCAGTTGTAACAACATTTGGAAGGCGGTGAAGTAGTAACCCCTAAAGGCTAATCCGGCACTCAACAGTGGCACAGATATCAACAAGGTCCAGAGGATCTTCTGAATGAGTTTTTTGTTTTTACCGTCTTTCTTCGCATCCGAGTTTTTACGGCTGAGGATTAAGATGTCTTTGTATAACAAGAATAAAACGATACAGAAAACAATAAAGGCACCGCGGCCTATGCTGTTGCGCACCAGTGACGTGTCGAGCACTTCGGTAAAGCCCATCAAGCCCAATAATGGACTGGCGACCAGTACAAAGTGTCTGAGCCGTGATTGTCCCGCTTGGATGAGTTTCGAGGGGCGTTTGAAATGGCCCACGAGCACGCCTTTGTCGAGCGTGAGAATAAAGATGAAGCGATACAAGAGGTAGACTAAACCAATCGCCAGTATGCCCATGCCCACAGCTTGCACAAAGTTGCGATCGGATTGATAAAAAATTAATCCCGCCATGATCACAGGGAAAGGTTTTATCAAGGCATAGCAGATACTGCAAACGAGCGCTTTGAGGGTGTAAATAAATTTATCTTGGGTCACATTGCCCACATAAGTGGTGTAATGATTTAGCAAGCGATTGAATTTAGGCGTGATTAAGTCCTGTACGACTAAACACAGTACCAGCAATATGATCCACCAAGACCAATAATCGTTTTGCTCGTCCCAAGCTTTTCCCAGTTCATCCCACTGTGCTTGTTGCACAAGCCAAACCGCGCTGCGCTCAAGGTCGGTCAGCCATAATTTACTGATACTGGCAGCATTAGGCACCCAGAATAAATGCTCGTTAAGGGTATTTTTAAGGGTGAGATGTTGCTGGCTCAGTTGTTGATAGTTGACCTTCAACTTGCCTAATTCACTCAAGTATTGGTCATAGCTTTGCATCAACTGCGAGATCAAACTCTGTTGTGAGTGTAAGAGCTTAATCTGCTGCTCATTGTATAAGCCGGGCTGTTCTAACTCTTGCTCATTGAGGGCTTGTTGCTGCTCTAAATGGTATCTGTCTAAGCGCGCATCGGCGATCAGGGTTTGCAGTTTTTCGTGGTTCGGCGGCTTAGGCAGTGATTGCAACATCTGCAAAAAGCGCTCACCAAAGGCGGAGTTCATTTTGACCCAAGTGATCTGTTCTTGGATGTTCGCCAACTGTTTGGCTTGTGATTGATATTGGGTTTCTGCCTGTTCCTGCTGCTCGACCACATTATTGATCTGCAAGGTTAAGGTTTGCAGTTTTTGGCCATAAATCTGGTTAGTGTCGGCAATATTGCGGGTAATGGGATCGAGGACTTTGTCCGTGTTGACTAAGTTTTTGGCTAGGGTGGCATCGGTTTGTTGCTGACGTTGTTTATTGATCGCCTTGTTGATGGTTTCAATCAAGGCTTCTTGCTGCACCAGTTGTTGGCGTACTAGCTGTAATTGTAATTGCGTCAGTTCAATGCGTTTTTGGCTGCTGGCAAGCTCTGCCTCATTGGTCGCAAGGCTTTGTTCAAAGAAGAGTCGTTGAGTTTGTTGTAACTCACCCGTAGGGGTATCAAGCGGGGCGAGTTCTGCTTTTTTGTTTTGGGCGACAGTTTGTCTCGCGTTGGCAATTACTGTCGGTAAGTCATTGTGGCGCTGTAATAAATCGTTAACTTGTCGGCCAAGGGTCGATTCACTTTCTTTAAGTTCAGACAAGCGAATATAGGCCATCGAAGCCTGCTGGCTGAGGTCTGTGCCTTTTTCCAGTGATAGAGGTTTGTAGGCTTCTTTCAGTGCTTGGTTGGTGCGCTTCTTGTGTTGTTCAAAATCGATCTGCGCTTGTTGGAAACTGGTCGCACTGGCGGCGAGTTTCTCTATGTTAATTTTTAGGTCGTTAATTTGTTCATCAATGCTGAGATTTTGTTGCTGATCTTGCTTGTTCATGCCAAGACGTTTGTCCAACTGCAAAGGCGAATTGGCAAGGACGGAAAATGAGAAAAAAGCAATAACGAACAATAAAATACGTGGCATAAGGACTAAAGACATTTAGGGGCGAAAGACGCTCCATATTAGCCAAATTGCGTTGAGATTGGTATGTTTCAGGCGTTCTTTTTTCGCCGCTGTGACTGGTGCGATTGATGGGTTTCGAAGATGGCGGTCGCGACTATGATAGTGCCGCCGATTACGGTGTTGAGATTGAGCTCTTCACCCAAAATAATCAGTGCTAACATGGCGCCATAGAAGGGCTGTAAGCAAGAGACTAGCCCAACCGTTTTGGCGCTGAGTTGCCTCAGTGCAGAAGTAAAAAGTGCGTGGGGCGCGGCGGTAAAGGCAACGCCGAGTAAAATAATCAATCCCCACACTTCGAGTGAGATGCTGTTCAATTCCGTTTGGTGCCACGGCAACAGGAACACCACGGCGACCAAGGTTTGGTAGAACATGGCATGGGGGCCGCTGTACTGGGAAAAGTAGCGTTTGTGCAATAAGTTACGGACGGTGAACAAGATGGCGGACACTATGCCGATGGCAATGCCCAGCGTAGTGTCGTTACCTAAATTGGCCTCAGGGATGAGTAATATCACCCCAATCAGCACTAACACGCCGCTGATCATATCGAGTAATTTTATTTTACTGCCTGTCAGCAACGGCTCGGCAATCACTGTCATCACCGGATAGGTGAAAAATGCAATCATGCCAATGGCGACCGACGAGAGCTGCATGGCGGCAAAATACGTGACCCAATGCAGACTTACGATAACCCCAAGCCCGATGGCGACCAGATAATCTTGTTTGCTGGCCAGCGTTAGCCGTTTGCGGCTGAGTTTGACCAGCAAACCTAACACAGTGGCGGCGACGATACAGCGTAGGAAGGTGATGTCCAGCGCGCTGAGTGGGATTAATTTAGAAAACAAAGCCGTGCCGCCAAATAGCAGCACAGCCAAATGTAATTCAATTAATCCCGAAGGTTTAGCAGAACTCAAGAAAGCTTAATCCGCTTGCTTAATGTCTTTCAGGTTAGCGAAGGCTTGTCCCATACGCGTTACTGCTTCGGCTTCGACACCTTCAGCAAAGGTCGCGATAGCATCTTTAGCAAACAACATCACTACAGTACTGCCTAACTTGAAGCGACCCATTTCCTCACCTTTGTCTAAGGTGATGGCATCTGGGCCTTGGGTTGGATATTCCCAAGTGAAGACTTGCTTACCTGTCGGCGGCGTGACTGTGCCAGCCCAGACAGTTTCGATACTGGCAACAATCGTTGCGCCAACCAATACCATGGCTAATGGACCTAATTCGGTTTCGAAAATCGCCACCACACGTTCGTTACGGGCAAAGAGACCGGGTACGTGTCTCGCCGTTAACGGATTTACCGAAAACAGTTCGCCAGGTACATAGGTCATTTTTGATAACGTGCCTTTAATCGGCATATGGATACGGTGATAGTCTTTAGGCGCCAGATAGATAGTCGCAAAATCACCGCCTTCGAAGCGTTTAGCATCTTCAGCTTGATCGCCAAGCAGGGTTAAGGATGAATAGTGGTGACCCTTAGCTTGGAAGATGCGACCGTTTTTGATTGGGCCTAACTGGCTTACGGCGCCATCGACGGGATGCACCATGATATCGGCGTCCATATCTAACGGACGAATACCGGGTTTAAGGGCGCGGGTAAAAAAAGCATTAAAGCTTTTATAAGCTTCAGGCTCGCTCTGCGCCGCTTCGCTCATATCGATTTTATATTGTTTGATAAACCACTTAATGGCAGCCGTGGTTAACGCGCCCGCTTCGGCGGCGGCGAGTTTACCCACTAAACGAGATAACAAGTGTTTTGGCAGCATGTACTGCAGCGCTATTTTGACTTTATCCAATTTCAATTCCTTTTCTTACTGCTCAATCTTTGCTGAGACTGTTGTTATTTATCAATAAGTCATTATTCGTCAGTTGCCGCGCGGAAATGGCGGGCATGGCGTTGTTCATCTAAGCTGGCGATAATTTTATGGTAATTATTAAAGCGATCTGCGCTGATTTTACCTTGGCTCAGAGCTTCTTGCAGTGCACAGCCGGGATCGTCACCGTGTTTACAATCGCGGAATTTACACGCGCCAAGATACTCACGAAATTCAACAAAGCACCAGCCGACACGCTGTGCGGGAAGATGCCATAGGGCGAATTCGCGCACGCCTGGGGAGTCGATTAAATCGCCGCCACTAGGCAAATGCAACAGTTTAGCTGTAGTAGTCGTGTGTTGACCTAAACCTGAGTTATCGGAAACATCACCGATAATAAGCTCCGCATCGGGTAATAGGGCATTGATGATCGATGATTTACCCACACCAGATTGGCCGGCAAACACGCTGACTTTATCTTTGAGTATGTCTTTGATGGTATCGATACCATCACCTAACTTGCTGCTGACCTTATAAACCGGATAGCCAATGTCTTTGTAGCGCTGTAGCGCTTCATCGATAGCCTGCGCTTCATCGGGGTTGAGCAAGTCAATTTTATTCAAAATGATGATAGGCGGAATATCAGTATCTTCAGCGGCCACTAAATAACGGTCGATGATCTGGGTGGTAAAGCTGGGCAACACCGAGGACACAATTAAAATCTGGTCGATATTCGAGGCGATGATTTTCACGCCATCGTATAAATCTGGGCGTGTAAGTGATGAGCGACGTGGATGAACGGCTTCAACAATACCTGCGATACCGCTATTGGCTTGGCTCTCAATGGCTAAGCGTACGATTACTTTATCGCCAGTCACTAAACTGGTGACGGCACGGCGAATATTACAGCGCACAATTTGGCCGCTTTCGGTTTCTATGTCGGCATGTTGGCCAAAACGAGAAATCACAGTACCGGGCTGTTCTTGCCCCAGTGAACTATCCTGTAACTCTGGCGTATTTTTTTCGCCACTGTCACGATTGAGTCGCTTCTCGTGATTAGCACGCATACGGCGTAATTGACCTTGGCTTAGGGGTTTCTTTTTACTCACTGATTCGTCTTCGTCAATTAGGTGATTTTTTGTGTCGGAAAAAAGCAGTATGATACACGCTCTTGAATAAAAAAGCCTGAATTTAGGCTAACTGACATGATAAGGCAGATTTATGACGGCAGATGTAAATAATCTCATTTGGATCGATTTGGAAATGACAGGGTTAGAGCCCGACGTCGACAGGATCATTGAAATTGCCACGTTAGTGACAGATCAAGAACTCAATATTATCGGCCAAGGTCCGGTTATCGCGATTCATCAATCGGATGACGTGCTGGCCGCTATGGATGATTGGAATCAAAAGCACCATGGTGAGTCAGGGTTGATTGACCGCGTTCGTGCTAGCCAAGAAACCGAAGCGCAAGCCGTGGCTAAGACGATTGCCTTCTTAGAACAGTATGTTCCTAAGGGTGCTTCTCCAATGTGTGGTAACAGTATTGGCCAAGATAGACGCTTCTTAAATCGTTATATGCGCGAGCTGGAAGATTATTTCCACTACCGCAATGTGGATGTCAGTACGATTAAAGAGCTAGTGAAGCGTTGGAGCCCAGAAACTATGGCGGGCTTTAAGAAGCAAAACACTCACCAAGCCCTGCAGGATATCCAAGAGTCGATCGCTGAATTGCAGTATTATCGCAGCAAAGTATTTAAAATTTGACCAATCAGTAGATAAATATGCAAGAAGGGGTTGCAGCCGCATGAATTTTTCATATAATGCGGCCTCAACTTTTTGATGCGAACAGAGATGTACGGTCATTTAGATTGAATGCGATATTAGCTCAGTTGATAAAAGTTGATAGACGATACCTTTGTTGATGTTGAAGGCAAATGTAGCAGCGATACAAAAGGCGACATTAGCTCAGTTAGCAAAGGTTGAAAAACGATACCTTTGTTGATGTTGAAGGCAAATGTAGCAGCGATAAAAAAGGCGACATTAGCTCAGTTGGCAAAGGTTGAAAACGATACCTTTGTTGATGTTGAAGGCAAATGTAGCAGCGATAAAAAAGGCGACATTAGCTCAGTTGGTAGAGCGATACCTTGCCAAGGTATAGGTCATCGGTTCGAACCCGATATGTCGCTCCAAATTAAAATTTAGTGATTTGCCAAATCATTAATACAGATTATGCGACATTAGCTCAGTTGGTAGAGCGATACCTTGCCAAGGTATAGGTCATCGGTTCGAACCCGATATGTCGCTCCAAATTCTAGACTGTCACAGTCTTAAAATGTGAAATGCGACATTAGCTCAGTTGGTAGAGCGATACCTTGCCAAGGTATAGGTCATCGGTTCGAACCCGATATGTCGCTCCAAATTCTAGACTGTCACAGTCTTAAAATGTGAAATGCGACATTAGCTCAGTTGATAAAGGTAGATAGACGATACCTTTGTTGATGTTGAAGGCAAATGTAGCAGCGATACAAAAGGCGACATTAGCTCAGTTGGTAGAGCGATACCTTGCCAAGGTATAGGTCATCGGTTCGAACCCGATATGTCGCTCCAATTTCCTAAATATCCCACTACTCAATTGACATTAGCTCAGTTACCAACTTGATATGCCGATACCTTCTTTTTTGCCAAGGTATAGGTCATCGGTTCGAACCGCTCTTGATCAAAATCATGTCTCTGTAATTCCGTTAAACTCTCAACAGCGACTTTTTCACGTCATTCCCTCAATTAGCTCATCTATATCTTTTCTTGATTAACGACTTTCCACTGCAAGCCCTCTATATCTGATTCATCATGTACAACCAAAGGCTTACGTTAACCTATTGGGTTAAGTGTTTTGAGATCTCTTTTGGCTTTTCTCTCTTACACAAAACGGTGTGATTGGATTTAGATGCGTGATCTGAAGCGTGTTTCTTCAAGTTTTCCTAAATTAGATAGCTTCGCGAAAGTTAAATTATGACCTTGTTCAAATATTCGTAACGCTTTTACTCACATAATGGAATTAGACAAAATTAATAGCGCCAAATAGTTGGCCTGACAATGGAGTGCATTATATGCGTATTCAACAATTACGTGATCTACTCGAGTATGTGGCAAATTGCCGCTTAGATATGGCGCAACTCTATGGCCGACTCAATAATCAAGCTGACTCGGCCCGTGTGAAAATGATGCTGGATTATTTTGAGTCACATCAAAAAACCATGGCGGAGAAACTGCGTGATTATATGGAAGAAGCGCCACATCGTATTCTTGATACTTGGTATAAAGACTTCACTTTTGAAGACTTTACCAAGCGTTGCCAAGATATTATGTTGCCCGCAAACATGAATGAAGACGATGTGCTCAACTTGCACTTAGACTTAGAAAATCGTCTGATTGGTTTGTTAGAAAAAACGGTTAACTCCACCACTGCCGAAGATGCGCGTAATGCGTTAGCTAATTTGATCCGCGTGGAAAAAACTCAGCAGCAACGTTTAGTCCATAGTACGATTCGGATGGACGATATCTAAACCGTTATTTCTTCTCGATTCCTAAAGCCAGCCGAGTGCTGGCTTTTGTCTTTGTATTATCTATGTATTGATGACTTTTGATCTACTTTGCGTCATTTGGACGGGTAACTGCGTCTGAACTGATTTACGTCATAATTATCCGCTCTGATTCTTGCTATTTTCTTACTTTAATTGGCTGATTCTTTATCGGTCTTGCTCAATGCTGCTAAGACTCCTATGGTGAGGTAACTCATGGTGGAATGAAGTCGTTGGCGTCTAAGGAGATCCTTTATGGCACAAGATCTATCGCAATTCCCCAAGGCCTTATTTACCCAAGCACAGGTTCGTGATGCTGAACTGAGCGCCGTGTCGCAGGGAGCTTCTAGCCTCTATGAATTGGTCGAGCGTGCTGGCGCGGCGGCTTTTGAGTGTTTAGTGAAGCATAACCCCAACGCCTCTTCTGTATTTATCCTCGCTGGCAGCGGTAACAATGGTGCCGATGCCTTAGTGTGCGCCCGTTTAGCCCGTGCCTGTGGTATGGCCGTTTCTGTGATGATGACGTCAGCGGCAGGCACGCCTGAGTGTCAGCAAGCATTGGCCCATTATCTTAAAGACGGCGGAGAGTTACTGCCGAAAGCCGTTGCGCCCATTCTTGCGGCCAAGATTATCGTCGATGGTTTACTCGGTACAGGTGTGCGAGATGCGGTGCGCGACGATATGGCTGAGTATATTAGTGCAATCAATGATAATTCCGCTTGGGTATTGAGCCTTGATCTACCTTCTGGAGTGATTGCCGATACTGGTGCAGTGGCGGGTGTTGCAGTGATGGCGGATGTCACCTTGTGCTTTGGTGGCTGGAAGCAAGGTTTGTTAACGGGTAAGGCGCGGCATTACTGCGGCGAACTTGAATTTGCCGCTTTAGGATTAACGCCATTCTTCCCTGAGGCAAGTGCACAAAGAGTCGGAAAAGAGACGCTTAAAGATTACTTTGCCGCCAGAGCGCGCGATAGCCATAAAGGCCAGTCGGGTAAAGTCACTGTTATTGGTGGTGATATGGGCATGGCTGGCGCCGTGCGACTGGCAAGTGAGGCATGTTTGCGTGCCGGTGCTGGGTTAGTCACAGTGATCAGTCGACCAGAGCATCAGTTGACGGTAAATGTCTCCCGTCCTGAATTGATGTTTTGGGGTTGCGATCTAGTCGATATGGAAGTGTATCTGCGCTTAGGTTGGGCGCAGGTTATCGTACTTGGCCCCGGTTTAGGTAAACATGACTGGGGCTATAACTTGTTTAAAGCCGTGGGCTTAAGCGATAAACCCTGTGTTTTGGATGCTGATGCTTTAAATCTACTCAGTAATGAGCCGCGTCGGCAAACCAATTGGGTGCTAACACCGCATCCGGGTGAGGCGGCGCGTTTACTCGGTTGTTCTGTGGCAGAAATTGAGCTGGATAGGTTTGCGGCAGTGCGGGCTATACAGCAAAAGTACGGCGGTGTTGTGTTGCTAAAAGGTGCTGGAACCGTCATTTTTGATGGCAAACAAATGGTTGTTGCGCCTGTTGGTAATCCTGGGCTTGCCAGTGGTGGGTGTGGTGATGTGTTATCTGGTATTATAGGCGCGCTCATGGCTCAAGGAATGGATAACATGCAAGCGACTGTGCTGGGTGTTGTTGTACATGGTTGCGCCGCCGATCTTGCGGCAATACAGGGAGAACGGGGCATGTTAGCGAGTGATTTAATGCCTTTTATTCGCCAATTAGTGAATAGTGATTTACTCTAGGCGGTATGTGAGACTCAAGCGGGGCTGGGCTTTGTTCTATACCTGTACCTTTTTAGGCTTGAGTCGCTTCTCCATCAATAACAGCAGTGATATAAGCGGATATGACAGAGTTAACTTTTTTCTTAGACAACGAAGACGACACTATTGCGGTTGGGCAAAAATTAGCCCGCCATGTCCAAGCGCCTTTGACTCTGTATCTTACGGGTGATTTAGGTGCCGGTAAAACGACGCTGAGTCGCGGCTTAATTCAAGGTTTAGGTCATAAAGGAGCAGTTAAAAGCCCGACTTACACTTTAGTTGAACCATATGAGCTGGATGGTGTCGAAGTTTATCATTTTGATTTGTATCGTTTAAACGATCCAGAAGAACTGGAGTTTATGGGTATTCGTGATTATTTCACGGATAAGAGTCTGTGCATTGTTGAATGGCCAGATAAGGGAGAGGGTTTATTGCCCGATGCCGATGTCCATATGCATTTAAGTTATCAAAATAGTGGGCGTGAAATACGCATAGAGGCCTTGTCAGAGCTAGGTGAAAAGTTATTAAAAGCGATAAAATAAAAACTAAAATGATAAAAAATAACCCCTTTTTTCAAATTATTATTCTTTCTTTATGTTCTTTTTTATCTGTGACGGCCCATGCGGCTAATCAGTTAGAAAGCGTACGTATTTGGGCTGCGCCTGAGTCAACTCGAATCGTGTTTGACCTAAGCGAAGTCCCGGATTACACCTATTTCTCTTTAGATGGTCCTAATCGCTTAGTGGTGGATTTAAAAAAGTCCGCCACTAAAGTTGCGCTTAAAAATATTGAAAACAACAGTAAGTTAGTCAAGGGCGTGCGAGTCAGTAAGTCGCCGACTAAGGGCGATTTGCGCTTAGTCATAGATTTGGTGAAGCCACTGAATGCGAGCTTGTTTTCGTTGCCCGTAACTGCGCCCTACGGCAATCGTCTCGTGGTTGATTTGGAAGATAAAACCTTAACAACCGCCACTGCAGTTGTGTCATCAACCCCTGTTAAAACGGTTACTCAAGCGGCAAAGTCATCCCGTGACATTGTGATTGCTATCGATGCGGGCCATGGTGGCGACGATCCCGGCTCCATTGGCCCTTCGGGCGTTTATGAAAAAAAGGTGGCCCTAGAAATCGCCAGACGTGTTTCGAGTAAAATCAATGACACGCCCGGCATGCGCGCTGTGATGATCCGTACCGGCGATTATTTTGTGAATCTGAATAAGCGCTCTGAGTTGGCCCGCAACAGTAAGGCCGATCTGCTCATTTCTATCCATGCCGATGCTTTTACATCACCCAATCCGCGCGGGGCCTCTGTGTGGGTATTATCTATGCGTCGTGCTAACAGTGAAATTGGCCGTTGGTTAGAGCAAAAAGAAAAACATTCTGAGTTGCTGGGCGGCGCGGGTGAGATTATCCAAAATACGGATAATGAACAGTATCTTGCAATGACCTTGCTCGATATGTCGATGAACAGTTCGATGGCCATTGGTCATTCAGTTGCGGGCGATATTCTTAAGGATTTAGGCAGCGTGACCGAATTGCATAAGAGTCGCCCAGAATCGGCGAGTCTAGCCGTGCTGAAGTCGCCGGATATTCCTTCAATTTTAGTGGAAACGGGCTTTATTTCGAATCCTAAAGAAGAGCGTTTGTTGTCGAGCAGTCGTCATCAAGAAAGCATTGCCGATGCTATTTACAAAGGTGTGAGTCGTTACTATCACAATAATCCGCCCGCGGACACTTTGCTTGCCCAGCGTGGCGGCGCAAGTTCTAGCAATACTAAATCGACAAAAGAGAGAACGCCAACCGCTTATGTGGGAAGTTCAACGGCATCGAATGTCAAACATAAAGTCAGTCGTGGTGAGTCTTTATCAGCCATTGCGCAGCGTTACCGTGTGCCTATGTCTAGCATCAAACAAGCGAATGGGATGAAGTCCGATGTGGTGCAGTTAGGACAAACGTTAGTCATACCCCAGAGTTAAATAGGAAAGCATGATGGGCATTCAGATCCTGCCACCGCAATTAGCCAACCAAATTGCGGCGGGGGAAGTGGTTGAGAGACCCGCTTCCGTAGTCAAAGAATTGGTCGAGAATAGCCTCGACGCAGGAGCGAGCCGAGTCGATATTGAAATCGATAAAGGCGGCAGCAAGCTGATTAAAATTCGCGATAACGGCTCTGGCATACCCAAAGATGAACTCGCATTGGCCTTATCGCGCCATGCGACTTCAAAGTTGCACACCTTAGACGATCTTGAAGCTATCCTCAGTTTTGGTTTCCGTGGTGAAGCGTTAGCCAGTATCAGCTCAGTCTCACGCTTAACGTTGACGTCGCGAACTGCAGATCAAACCGAAGCATGGCAAGCCCATGCCGAAGGTGCCGACATGGCGGTTAAAGTCATGCCCGCCGCGCATCCTGTTGGTTCGACGATTGAAGTGGTGGATTTATTCTTTAATACGCCGGCTCGCAGACGCTTTTTAAAGAGCGATAAAACCGAATTTACCCATATCGATGAATGGTTAAAGCGCATCGCCTTAGTGCGCGGCGATATCCATTTCACACTGACCCATAACGGCAAGACGGTACGCAATTATCGTCCCGCCATGAATGAAGCCCAGTATTTACAACGTTTGACGCAAGTAAGTGGTCGCCCATTTGCTGAGCAAGCGCTTAAGATTGAATGTCAACACGATGATTTGCGCCTCAGTGGTTATTTACAGTCACCTTGGTCGCCGGTGATTACTGATACCCATTTTTTTTATGTCAACGGACGGCTTATCCGTGACCGCTTAGTCAATCATGCTGTGCTCCAAGCCTTTGCCCAAAAAGCAGAACTGGAGCAACCCGGCTATGTGTTGATGCTGGATATCGATCCCCATCAAGTGGATGTAAACGTGCATCCTGCTAAACATGAGGTACGATTCCATCAGAGTCGCTATGTGCATGATTATATTTTGCAGGCACTGCAATCGGCGCTGGAAGAAGCAGGGGAACTCAACGTCGTTCACTCTAGTTCCTTGGATGAAGTTGAAGATGTGTTTGTGGATTCTCCAACAAGCGCAGTTGGAATAGCTGCCCCTTTTGCACTTGGTGCTGATACATTTGAGTCTGCTCAATATGCAGTTGCCCCTGCCGTTCAAGTAAAATCTGCCAGCGCAGGACGAGAAGGCGCCAGTTTTAGCACTCAAACCAATGCCTTTGGCAGCATGGCCACGCCAAGGGACAGTAGTCGCGGCAGTTATTCTGCAAGTGAATCTCGGCAACGTACTGAATTACCGTCAAAAGCGGCAATTGCAAGTTATGGGGCTTTACTGCAAACACCTGCTTACAGTGTAAAAGATCAAGATTATCAGCTATCTTTGCCTATGCCTGCGATTTTAGATGGCCAATATTGGGTAATGGTTACGGAAGATAAGCTCAGTCTATTGCCAATAAAATCAGTAGCATTGGCGACGCGTTGCCAAGAGATTGAAGCTAAGCTAGCGACCGGATTAATTGGGCAGCCTCTACTGATGCCAGTGTCTGTCGCGGCCGATGCAGATTGGCAGGCTGTGCTCGATGAACATGACACGCTGATCCGCCAATTAGGTTTAGAACTAACAATTCGTTACCAGCAGTTGATTATTAAAAAAGTGCCCCCATATATCAGAGAGAGCCAGTTAGCCAAAGTGATCCCTGATTGGCTACAATCGCTTCGTTTTGAAACACCTGCGCCAAGCGCATTGGCATTTTGGTTGGCAAAACACAGTTTAGCGGGATTCGTTTCGGCGCCAGAAATTTGGGCTGCATTTTCGCAGTTAGCTGACGACAAAAAACAGCTTATTGCCAATAAAGCAATATCATTACCTTGGCAATCGTGGCTAGAAGAGCAAGCAAGTGAATAAAGAATTACAGCCTAAAGTGATATTTTTGATGGGGCCAACGGCCTCAGGCAAAACTGCTTTAGCATTAGAATTGGCCGAAAAGCATAACTGCGAAATCATTTCGGTCGATTCAGCATTAATTTATCGCGGTATGGACATTGGCAGCGCCAAGCCTTCAGCCGACGAATTGGCCCGTGGGCCACACCGATTGATCGACATTCGCGATCCTAGTGAAAGTTATTCGGCAGCCGACTTTAGAGCCGATGCGATAGCCGAGATAGAACAGATTGTCAGCATGGGTAAAACGCCAGTATTAGTTGGCGGAACCATGATGTATTTCAAAGCGTTACTCGAAGGTTTGTCACCTTTGCCGAGTGCGGACGAGGCTATTAGAGCCGAGATCCAAGCGCAGGCGGATGAAAAGGGATGGGAAGCACTGCATGATCAATTAAGGGAAATAGATCCCGTGTCGGCAGAAAGAATTCATCCTAATGATCCACAAAGACTTTCAAGAGCGCTGGAAGTCTATAGAATAAGCGGTAAGAGTATGACTGAGCTGACTCAGACTAAGTCTGCTCCCTTGCCCTATGACGTAGTGCAGTTTGCTATTGCACCGCGTGAGCGCAAAGTGTTACATGACTTAATTGCGCAACGTTTTGCGATTATGCTCAAGCAGGGCTTTCTTGAGGAAGTCACAGAGCTGAAAGCCCGTGGAGACCTGCATTTAGACTTGCCTTCAATGCGTTGTGTGGGTTATCGACAGTGCTGGCAATATCTCGATGGTGAGTTTGACTATGATACTATGGTCGAAAAAGCGGTTGCTGCTACTAGGCAATTGGCTAAGCGTCAATTAACATGGTTACGCAGTTGGCCAGAGTTGAATTGGCTCGAAAGTGGTGCTGAGGGGAATTTAGTTACACTTATGCGTCAATGCCGCTAGCTTATTAGCCCTTGCTGTATAATACTAAAACTAAACAAAAAACTATCACTGATATCGATTTATTTTATATAAATTAAAAAGGAAATAATAAAATGGCTAAGGGGCAATCTTTACAAGACCCATTTTTGAACGCATTGCGTCGCGAGCGCGTTCCTGTATCAATTTACTTGGTGAACGGCATTAAACTCCAAGGACAGGTAGAGTCGTTTGATCAATTTGTCATTCTGTTGAAAAACACAGTGAGCCAAATGGTTTATAAACACGCTATTTCTACTGTCGTGCCAGCACGCCCATTCAACGTTACTGGTCACCAAAATGCCCAAGGCGGATATGGTGCTCAAGATGATGCGCCTAGTGGCGAATAAGTTTTATCTAAGGAGTTTACTTCTTGTTTGATCGTTATGAGGCGGGAGAAACTGCGGTTCTTGTCCATATCGACTTTTCCGATGAGGAACGCCGAGAAGATTTAGTCGAGCTGCAGCTATTAGTAGAATCAGCTGGAGCCCGATCAGTCGGGGTGATTACTGGAAGTCGACGTTCGCCGGATCGCAAATTTTTTGTGGGTTCTGGTAAAGCTGAAGAGTTAGCCGCATTAGTGGCGGCGACCGAAGCCAATGTGGTGATTTTTAATCATGCATTGAGTCCAGCCCAAGAGCGTAATCTTGAGCAAGTGTGTCAATGTCGAGTACTCGACCGTACGACACTTATTCTCGATATTTTTGCTCAAAGAGCGCGAACTCACGAAGGTAAGTTGCAGGTGGAGCTAGCGCAATTGCGCCATATGTCGACTCGCCTGATCCGTGGTTGGACGCATCTTGAAAGGCAAAAAGGTGGTATTGGTTTACGTGGTCCAGGGGAAACCCAGCTCGAAACCGATAGACGTTTGCTCAGAGGACGGATTAAAAATATCAACAAACGCTTAGAGCGAGTTGATAAACAACGTGAACAGAGTAGACGTGCACGTAAGCGCAGTGATTTGTCGACAGTATCATTAGTCGGCTACACCAACGCCGGTAAATCAACGCTGTTTAATGCCTTAACATCTTCCGATGTTTATGCAGCAGACCAGCTGTTTGCCACACTCGATCCCACGTTAAGAAAGTTAGATTTACCCGATGGTGCCGTGATACTCGCGGATACAGTAGGGTTTATTCGTCATTTGCCCCATGATCTCGTTGCTGCATTTAAGGCGACTTTACAAGAGACAAGGCAAGCTGAGTTACTACTGCACATTGTTGATTGTGCAGATGAAAACATGGCGGATAATTTTGATCAGGTTCAATCTGTACTGAAAGACATCGAAGCCGATGAAGTCATGCAACTCGTGGTATGTAACAAAATCGATTTACTCGAGGATGTAACCCCAAGAATTGAATATAACGACATAGGCAAACCCGTTCGAGTTTGGGTTTCAGCACAGAAGCGTTTGGGATTTGATTTGCTATTGAAAGCCATCACTGAGCTTATCGGTGAGGTGATTAAAGAGCTAACACTAAGAATTCCGGCAACTGCTGGACATTATCTTGGCCAGTTTTATCGACTGGATGCGATACAGCAGAAAGAGTACGACGATCTGGGGAACTGTATTTTGTCTGTTCGTTTATCGGACGCCGATTGGCGCCGATTAGCTAAACAGAGTCAGGGTGAGTTAGAAACCTTCATCTACGAAGATTCGATAGATGAGGCTGTTTGTTAATAATCTAATTTATTTCATCCACTTATGGAGTGCTAAATGGCTTGGAACGAGCCCGGTAACAAGGGTAATGATCCTTGGGGAAATAAAGGTGGTAACGACAAAGGACCACCGGACCTTGACGAGGTTTTTCGTAATCTTTCAAAGCGCTTTGGCGGCAAAGGAAATGGCTCAGGCCAATCTTTTAGTTCGTTTAGCCTAATCATCATTCTTGCTGTTGCTTTGGTTGTTTGGGGACTCTCGGGTTTTTATACAATTAAAGAAGCGGAGCGTGGTGTGGCACTGCGATTTGGTCAACATAATGGCGAAATAGGACCAGGTCTTCATTGGAAAGCGACTTTCATTGACCAAATTTATCCCGTTGACATTCAATCGGTTCGCTCTATTCCTGCGTCTGGTAGCATGCTGACATCCGATGAAAACGTCGTGAAAGTTGAGCTTGATGTGCAGTATCGTATTTTAGATGCTTACTCATATCTGTTCAGTGCCGTCGATGCGAACGCCAGTTTGCGTGAAGCGACCGACAGTGCATTGCGTTATGTCATCGGACATAACAAGATGGATGATATTCTGACTACTGGCCGTGATGCTATCCGTCGCGATACGTGGAAAGAGTTAGAGCGCATTCTTGAGCCCTATAAATTGGGTCTGGCGATTGTCGATGTTAACTTCTTGCCGGCACGTCCGCCTGAAGAAGTGAAAGATGCCTTCGATGATGCGATTTCTGCCCAAGAAGATGAACAACGTTTTATTCGTGAAGCTGAAGCCTATGCCCGTGAAATTGAACCTAAAGCTCGTGGTGAAGTTGAACGTATGGCACAACAAGCGAATGCTTATAAAGAGCGTGAAGTCTTAGAGGCTCGCGGTAAAGTGGCTCGATTTGAGCTGTTATTACCTGAGTATCAAGCTGCGCCTGAAGTGACTCGCAAGCGTTTGTATCTCGATACAATGCAGCAAGTGATGACTGATACGAATAAAGTGCTGATTGATGCCAAAAACAACGGCAACTTAATGTACCTACCGCTAGATAAGTTAATTCAGCAGAAGCCTGCGACAATTGAGCTGGAAGCTAAGCCACAGCAAAATGTCAATTCTTCATCTGTATCAACGACTCGCGCGAATGAGCCTTTGAGTGGACGTCCATCCCGCGATGATCGTACTCGCCAAGGGAGGGAGTAATCCATGGGTAGATTAAGCGTTATTCTTATCGCCGTACTTTTAGGTATTGGTTTGTCATCTTTAATGGTGGTGAATGAAGGCGAGCGCGCAATTGTGGCGCGTTTCGGTGAAATTTTAAAAGACAATGTGGATGGCAAGCAAGTCACTCGCGTCTATGGTCCAGGTTTACACGTTAAAGTACCTGTGATCGATAAAGTAAAATTACTCGATGCCCGTATTCAAACACTCGATGGTGCTGCGGATCGTTTTGTAACTTCAGAGAAGAAAGACCTTATGGTCGATTCCTATGTGAAGTGGCGTATTTTGGATTTCGAAAAATATTACCTGTCTACAAATGGTGGTATTAAATCGAATGCTGAATCGCTTTTACAACGTAAGATAAACAACGATTTACGAACTGAGTTTGGTCGCCGCACAATCAAAGAGATTGTCTCTGGTAAGCGTGATGAGTTACAGAATGATGCATTGGAAAATGCTTCAGAAAGCGCTAAAGACTTAGGTATTGAAGTTGTCGATGTGCGTGTAAAACAAATCAATTTACCCGCTAACGTCAGTAACAGTATTTACCAACGTATGCGTGCTGAGCGTCAAGCTGTGGCAAAAGAGCATAGAGCACAAGGTAAAGAGCAATCTGAAATTATCCGTGCAACGATTGATGCTAATGTAACAGTGAAGATTGCTGAAGCTGAGCGTAAAGCCTTAACCATTCGTGGTGAAGGTGATGCATTAGCGGCTAAGATATATTCTGATGCTTATAGCAAAGATGCTGAATTTTTTAGCTTTGTTCGTAGCTTAGATGCCTATCGTGCTAGTTTCTCAGGCAAGTCAGATATCATGGTATTAGAGCCTGATAGCGAGTTCTTCAAGTATATGAAGAGCACTTCACCTAAGAAGTAATACGTTAAAAGTGTTGATCTAATAGGCCCTGTTACCCAGGGCCTATTTTTTTATCTGGCGATTGTTAACTTAGATAGAAAAGTTAAGGCTAATTTATATTAGCGATGCATGCTTTATGCCGATGTCACAGACAAGATGCTCAAAAAACCTTCCAAATGGATTAAAACGGCTTAATAGTTGGGGCTTTTTTCGACTTTTTTCAAAAAACACGCAATCTCCCTAACTTACTTGCGTGTTTTCACTATGATCTGCTTCTAATTTTTAGCTATAATGAGCCCCGCTTCAAACTTCGATTTTTGACCCTAGTGATGACTAAGGGCCGAAAGTCTTTGAAATATAAAAATTCCAACACCCTCTGGGAGATAAGTGGATGAGCAATGCGCCAGTCGATACCGGACGTCGCAGATTCCTGACAGCCGCAACCGCCGTAGTAGGTGGTGCTGGTGCCGTCGCTGTAGCGGTTCCTTTCATCAAGTCATGGAATCCGAGTGCCAAAGCGAAAGCTGCAGGTGCACCGGTCGAAGTAAATATCAGTAAAGTAGAGCCAGGTCAGCTGATCCGTGTTGAGTGGCGTGGAAAACCTGTATGGGTTGTCCGTCGCACAGATGCTGTGATCAATGAACTGCCAACACATGATGATAAGTTAAGAGATCCTGCTTCTGCTGAAATGCAGCAGCCTGAATATGCAACAAATCCTTTGCGCTCAATTAAGCCAGAGTATTTTATTGCTGTCGGTATTTGTACCCACCTCGGATGTTCACCTACTTATTTACCAGATTCATTTGGTGAGCAAGTTGAAGGTGTCACTTCTGGTTTCTTCTGTCCATGTCATGGCTCTAAGTTCGATATGGCTGGCCGCGTCTTCCAAGGCGTACCTGCTCCATTGAACCTAGTTATTCCTCCACATCAATACGTTGATGATGGCACCGTGATTATCGGTGTAGATAAAGGAGTGGCGTAATGGTTAAGAATTTAATTAATTGGATTGATGCGCGTATCCCTATGACGGCGACTTATAACCGTCACGTGGGTCAGTATGCGACGCCAACTAACTTTAACTTTTGGTACTTTTTCGGTTCGCTAGCGATGTTGGTATTGGTTAACCAATTACTGACGGGTATCTGGTTGACGATGAACTATGTACCAACAGCAGAAGGCGCATTCGCTTCTGTTGAATACATAATGCGTGACGTTGAATACGGTTGGTTGCTGCGTTATATGCACTCTACCGGTGCTTCAGCGTTCTTCGTAGTGATCTATCTGCATATGTTCCGTGGTCTGATTTACGGTTCATATCAGAAGCCTAGAGAACTACTGTGGTTGTTCGGTATGCTGATTTTCCTCGTGCTGATGGCTGAAGCCTTTATGGGTTACTTGCTGCCATGGGGACAAATGTCGTACTGGGGCGCGCAGGTAATTATTTCTCTGTTTGGTGCTATTCCTGTTATTGGTGACGATTTAACCCTGTGGATCCGTGGCGATTACGTGATCTCTGGTGCAACATTGAACCGATTCTTCGCACTGCACGTGATCGCACTGCCGTTAGTATTAGTGGTACTCGTGTTCTTACACTTAATTGCGCTACACGAAGTGGGTTCAAACAACCCTGACGGTATCGAGATTAAGAAGAACAAAGACGAGAATGGCTGGCCAGTTGATGGTATTCCATTCCACCCATACTACACAGTTAAAGACATCATGGGCGTTGCAGGCTTCCTGATTGTGTTTTGTTATGTGTTGTTCTTCATTCCTGAAGGCGGCGGTTACTTCCTTGAGAAGCCAAACTTTGAAGCGGCTAACCCGATGAAGACACCTGAACACATTGCACCTGTATGGTACTTCACACCTTTCTACGCCATTTTACGTGCTATTCCTGATAAATTAGCAGGCGTAATAATGATGGGGCTATCGATTGCTGTACTGTTCGTATTGCCTTGGTTAGATCGTTGTAAAGTTAAATCAGTTCGCTACCGTAGCACGCTGCACAAGTTGAACATTGCTCAATTCGCAATTTCTTTCATAGTGTTAGGTTATTTAGGTGTAGTTCCTGCTACGCCGACGCTGACGATAGTTGCACAGGTGTTTACTTTTACTTACTTTGGTTTCTTTGTGGCGCTGTGGGTATACAGCAAGAATGAAAAAACTAAACCTGTTCCAGCGAGGTTGACACACTAATGAAAAAATTACTGATTGCATTAGTCACCTTGTTGCCGACGCTGGCTATGGCCGCAAGCGGGCATAAAATACATTTAGAAGACGCTAATGTTGACCTGCATGATAAAGCTTCTTTAGAGCGTGGTGTGGACCTGTTCCAACATTATTGTTCTGGTTGCCATAGCACTCAGTATCAGCGTTATGAACGTGTCGCTACTGATCTCGGTATCTCTATTGATGATATGCGTAACAAGTATATGTTCACCGATGCCAAAATTGGTGAGCTTATGCAAAACGCGATTCCGCATAAAGATGCTGCTAAATGGTTTGGTGCTACACCGCCTGATTTAACATTAGTTGCACGCGTTCGTGGCGAAGATTGGGTTTATTCCTATCTAAAAGGCTTCTATAAAGATCCTAGTCGCCCATTTGGTGTGAATAACACAGTGTTCCCATCTGTTGGTATGCCACATGTACTCGAAGAGTTGCAAGGCACACCAGTTAAACAAGAAGATGGCACTATTGTGGTGACTGGCGGTAAATTAAATGCGGAAGAATATGATCAAGCGGTTCGTGATATCACGGGTTTCTTAGTCTATTCGGCTGAACCTGTTAAGCTAGAGCGTCAAGCTATGGGTTGGTGGGTACTCGGATTCCTGTTTATATTCTTTATTGTGGCCTACCTCTTGAAGAAAGAGTATTGGAAAGATGTACACTAGGCACCAATAACGGGTAAAATGTAATATCCGCATAGTGTAAACGGGGGGCTTAGCCCCTCGTTTACTTTTGTTTTATTTCGATTCTGGAGGGTATCAATGGCTGTTGCTGCCAACAAACGCTCTATCATGACACTGTTTTCAGGTGCTGATGATCTGTATAGCCATCAAGTACGTATCGTGTTAGCTGAGAAAGGGGTTACTGTTGATGTTTTACAGGTCGACCCTAACGAAATGCCTGAGGATTTGCTCGAAGTAAATCCATATAACTCAGTGCCAACTTTGGTAGACCGTGAACTCGTATTATACGAATCACGCATTATCATGGAATATTTGGATGAGCGTTTTCCTCATCCGCCTTTGATGCCAGTTTATCCAGTGTCTCGCGGCCAAAGCCGTTTGATGATGCACCGCATAGATACAGACTGGTATTCGCTAGTTGACCGTATCCGTAAGGGTGATCGTGTTGAAGCCGCTCGTAAAGAGTTGACTGAAAGCCTGATTGCAATTGCGCCAATCTTCGGTGAAGTGCCTTACTTCATGAGCGAAGAATTTGGTCTCGCGGATTGCTACCTTGGCCCATTGTTATGGCGCTTACCTGTATTAGGTATTGAGCTAGATAGCCGTGTAGCTAAAGATATCAAAGCGTACATGACACGTATTTTTGAGCGTGAATCGTTTAAAGCTTCTTTGACTGAAGCTGAACGCGAAATGCGCATGGGTATGTAATGAAGCCTTTGACTCCAAATCGTCCTTATTTACTAAGGGCTTACTATGATTGGTTGATGGATAATCAATTGACTCCTCACGTTGTGGTCGATGCCTTTATCGAAGGTACTCAAGTACCGCAGCAATACGTGAAGGATGGCCAGATAGTGTTGAATATCGCTGCTGGCGCAGTGGGCAATTTGCAAATTAGCAATGAGTGTGTGGAGTTCAATGCGCGTTTTGGTGGTGTTCCTCAGCAGGTGATGTTGCCAATGGCGTCAATTGTCGCTATTTATGCCCGTGAAAATGGGGCTGGCACTGTCTTCGATATCGAAGATGCTTATTTGCTTGACGATGAAGTCGATTCATCTTTATCGGTTGTTGAAACAAACGATAAAGCGCCTGAACCGACGGATGAACCACCTAAGCGTCGCAGCCATTTAACCGTCGTAAAATAACGACCGCTAAATCGCTGTGGTGAAATGCCCAAGTTGTTTTAAAACTGAGCCAGTCCAATGACTGGCTTTTTTGTCGCTATATTTTATCGCCGTAATTGGCTAAACCTTGAGGATAAGGTGTGGTAGCATTTGCGCCCGCATTCATCCGTCGGATATGCGTTCTACTCTTACCCATTTAGGCCAATGGATCTTGTATGTTGCTAATGATCGATAATTACGACTCTTTTACCTTTAACTTAGTGCAGTATTTTCAGCAGCTAGGGCAAGAGATAGTGGTTAAACGTAATGATGAAATTAGCATCGCCGACATCGAGGCGCTTGCGCCTACTCATCTGGTGATTTCGCCCGGCCCTTGCACTCCCAATGAGGCGGGGATTTCCCTCGCGGCGATTGAACATTTTGCCACGCGTATGCCGATCCTAGGTGTGTGTTTAGGGCATCAGGCGATGGCGCAGGTTTTTGGTGCCAAGGTGGTGCGTGCTAAGCGGGTGATGCACGGCAAGGTCAGCGCCATTGCTCACACTGGGCAGCGGTTATTTGAGGGATTGAATCAGCCCTTAACTGTGACACGCTATCACTCGTTATTGGTGGATGCTGTGCCTGAAGGTTTTGTTCTCGATGCTTGGTTTGATGATCCTATCCATGGCCGAGAAATCATGGCCATGAGTCATCAAGATTTACCCTTGTATGGGGTGCAATTTCATCCCGAATCGATTCTTACCGAGCAAGGTCTCGAACTATTAGCCAATTTTTTAGCGCAATCGGCTATGCCAGTATAATTTCCTCACCCTAAAAACTCTCCGCACTATATTCGTACTATCAATTTCTGTTACAAGATTTATCCTTTTTTTAAGCAAGTTTAGCGATTAACTATGCTATAACTGCGGCAAAACTACGCGAATAGGCAAAACCAGCAGATAAACTAGACTGGGTCATTTAGCCGTTGCGATAACAATAAAAGGAAGGACAAATGAGAAGCGTAATGCGAAATTTGGGTTTAAGTGCGTTAGCGGTTGCCGTGTTGGCAGGTTGCGCTGCGACATCGACTGAAACAGCAGTTCCTGCATCATCCCCGCAAGCATTCCAAGTTCCCTTAGCCCAACCGCCACAGGTTTCACAGGCGCTTACGCTTAATCAAATTATGGCAAATCCCGATTGGATGGGCGTTTTCGCCAAAGAGGCATACTGGAGCGACGATAGCCAAAGTGTGCTGTTTGCCCGCCAAGCGAGTGCTTCAGCTCTGCGTAGCTATTATCAGCAAGGTATCAATGACAGTCGCGCCGTCGAGCTAGCGCTTGATAAATTACACGCGGCAGATCAGCAGTTTGGTGTGTTTGATCGCACTAAGTCCCACAAGGCTTATCTGTATCAGGGCAACATTTTTGTTAAGCAATTAAGCACAGGCAAAATCAGCCAGCTGACTCGCCAGCGCAGTGACATCGATGGCGTGCGTTATCTCAATAATGGCGATATCGCCTATTGGCAGGGCGACAATGTTTTCCAAATTCATCAAGACTCAGGCTTAGTCGAGCAACTTGCTGAAATTAAAATGGCGAAAGCCCCTGAAGGTGTAAAAGAGCCAACGTCTTACATTGCTAAGCAACAGCACAGATTAATTAAGTATGTGGCGCTGCAGCAAGAGAACGCTAAAGCCAAAGCACAGTACAAAGATGAATTGCAAAAAAGCGACCCAACACTCGCCGCCAGCACTTGGTATTTAGGCGATAGCGAAGTCGTGTCAGAGCTTAGCCTGTCACCGGATGGCCGCTATATTTTACTTGCTCTGACCGACAAGAATTACACCGGCAGCAGTGAACACGACATCATGCCTAACTACTTAGGCAGCGATGGTTATATTGATCCCGTACCCGTGCGTGCACGTGTGGCTGAAGATACGCCGCCAGGGCAACGCTTTGTAGTGCTTGATTTAAACCAGCATAAACAAGTCGATATCACTATCGAGGGCTTGACGGGTTTTGATGAAGATGTGCTCGCCAAAGTGAAAGCTGAGAATGCTAAAGCGAAAGGCGAAACTTACCAAAGCACTAAAGCGCCACGCAAAATTCAGTTGATGCAGGATTGGGGCTGGACTCAGAGTGCGATTCAATGGCATGAATCGGAAGATAAATTGGCTCTGATGCTAGAAGCTACCGATAACAAAGATCGCTGGATCGCCAGTGTCGATCTCGCTAAAGGTAAATTCACCACAGAACATCGTTTGCATGATGATGCATGGGTGAATTATGACTACAACCAATTCGGTTGGTTGCCGGGGACGGATTCTCTGTACTATTTGTCGGAAGAATCAGGTTATTCGCAGCTCTATGTGAAAGGACTTGGTGAAAAGCTGCGCGCCTTAACCCAAGGCAAGTTTGTTGTGAGCGACATCCAGCTGTCACCGGACGCGAATTATATCTACTACAAAGCTAACCAAACTCACCCTGGTATGTATAACGTTCACAGGGTGAACTTAGCCACAGGCAAAAATGAGCAATTAACGCAGTGGGATGGCAACTTAGATTACAGCCTAAGTCCTGATGGCACTCAGCTATTACTTAATGCTTCACGTCGCACTCAGCCCAATGAGCTGTATGTTCAACCCATTGGCGGTGAGTTAAAGCAGCTGACGTCTTACACCAGCGATGCCTTTAAAAATTACCCATGGCAAGCGCCAGAAGTGGTAGCAGTACCTTCAAATCATGGCGCCGGCAAGGTGTACGCCCGCGTTTATCTGCCACAAGGCTATGATAAGTCCCGCGCCGAGAAATACCCTGCGGTGATTTTCAACCACGGCGCAGGTTATCTGCAAAATGCTGACTACGGCTTTAGTGGATACTTTCGCGAATTTATGTTCCACAACCTGCTGACTCAGCAAGGTTATGTGGTAATGGACATGGATTACCGTGGCTCTAAAGGTTATGGCCGAGATTGGCGCACTGCGATTTATCGCAATATGGGTCATCCAGAAGTCGAAGACTTAAAGGATGGTGTTAGCTGGATGGGAGCCAATACGAATGTCGATACGCAACGTGTCGGGACCTATGGTGGTTCCTACGGCGGATTCTTAACCTTTATGTCATTGTTCACTGCACCAGACCTGTTCCAAGCAGGAGCCGCACTGCGTCCTGTGGCGGACTGGGCACATTATAATGCGCCTTATACCTCCAACATCTTAAATACGCCTGATGTCGATCCTATCGCCTATGAGCGCAGCTCTCCGATTGAGCATGCTCAAGGATTAACGAAACCACTGCTTATTATGAGTGGCGTCATGGACGACAACGTCTTCTTCCAAGACAGCGTGCGCATGGTGCAGCATTTGATTGAACTGGAAAAACCGACCTTTGAAACGGCGATTTATCCTGTCGAGCCCCATGGTTTCCGTCAGCCTTCTAGCTGGTTAGACGAATACCGCCGTATCTATAAGTTATTCGAACAAGAACTCAAATAACTCAGCTCGATTTCCTGTAAAGGCCTCTATGTGAGGCCTTTTTATTGGGTAACTGAGTAGGAAATATCCGATATCACACTATGTTTGTGTTCTGCGACTTTGCGTTATTGCTAAGATTAAGTGTATGTGCTGAAATTGTAATGATTTTGAGAGTTTGATTGTTTTGACGTCACTCAGGCATTAGCGATATAGGAAAGACTTATAGTGGCGATTTCGGTTGCGGGCGGTGTAAGACCCGGCAAAATTATAGAGATAGAGCACAGACTCTACCAACAGTTGATCCTCGGAAAGCATAAAGCGAGCCCGACTCTTTTGGATGACCTCGACCTTGAATTAGAGGCCGATGCGAATAAGTTAGATGTTGAGCGCGAAGCGATTTTGGCACGTTTGATGAAACAAATTAAAGCCAAAGAAGTGTTTGAAGCCGTGTCGAGCCAGCTGCATGAAACGGTCAATAATGCCATCGAGCATCAACTCGCGTCCCCCGAACTGGTTCTGGCTAAGTCAGAGATCAATGAATCGCAAATTCTGTTGCTGGAATTACTGCTGGCAAAAAATCTTGATGCGACGCGATTAAGACCGTTGATCAGCAACTTAAGTTGGTTGTGTCGCGACTTAACCAATATGGTCAACAGCCCGTCTTTTCGCGCTCGTCGGCCTCAGAGCTCAGATGTGCGAGTTACCGATATTAAATTGGTGATGAATTACATCGGCATCGAAAATCTGCGAACGATTATCCCTTATTTTTGCCTGCGTAATTGGCTGCCGAGCGCCAATGCTAAGTTGTTGTGGACTACCCGTAAATTATGGCGCTACAGCATAGTCAGTGGCATTGCGGCCAATGCGTTGGCTCAGCTTCATAATACTGACTCAGCCTTAGTTTACAGTAGTGCCTTACTCAATCAATTAGGCACCTCGGTTGTGCTGAGTTTGAGCGCGCGCTTATTCGATCAAACTTGGGGCTCTTGGATAAGGGAAGCTAGCAGCAGCCGTGACAAGGAAGTGTATGATGCTGTGATTGCCACTGAGTTTCCGGCCAAGGCTGTGTTTGAACAAGTGTTAAGTCATGGTCATAAACTAAACTGGCAGTTATTAGAGCTGCTTAAGTTTGAAGCTAGCCCTTTGACTGGGTTATTGAAGGAGCTAGACCTGACCTTAAGTTATCGGGAGTTGTCACCGCAGGCGGCATTAGTCGCACGGGCAAACTGTTATGCTAAAGTGGTGTTACTCGAAGAGATGCGTCAAATCGATCCCCAAGAAAAGCGTTTAATGTTTGATTATTACGAGTTAACTGAGCAAGAAGTACTGCGCTTAAAAGCACAGAATTATAGAAAGTTAGATCTGCTGTAATCCACGACCTGCGACTTGAGCGTCGGGATGGCGGCGTTTAAGTAGAGGAAGTGATATGCCAAGCTGGCAAGCATCTGTACTGAATACTATTTTATCCTATGTTGCTAGGCCATCCATCAGTCGCGGCAAAGCCAAAGTCCCCCTAGCGCAAGTGCGTAAAAAGTTGCTTGATCTCGATAAACGTTGGCTTCCTTGGCCGGATAAGTTAGTCAGTGCCACCATCCCTTTGCAACACTCTAGCTTGCTGCACTATGTGCTTCTCAATGAACAAACTCGCCTTGGCAATCTGTTTTATATCCGTGGTGGAGGTTTTTGTTTTAAAACGCCCCATGCCCACGCAAGATTGATCGCGGATATTAGCCAGCGTTGTAAATTGGATGCCTATATTCCCGATTATCGTCTCGCACCTGAGCATCCTTTTCCTGCGCCATTTGATGATGTGCTTGAAGCCTATAAGCGATTAATTGCGCTTAAGGGCGCTGACAATGTGATCCTTATGGGCGACTCTGCTGGCGGCAATTTAGCCTTGAGCTTATTGCTGGAATTAAAGCGTTTAGCTCTGCCTTTGCCGACGGCTTGTATCCTGTTATCGCCCGCGTTGGATTTAGCACTAACCGGAGATACTGAGTTGATACTCGCGGCTGACGATCCCTTCTTCACCATCGAAGCCTTACTGCGTTTACGGGGCGCTTATCTTGCTGGGGCAGACCCTATGTCAGCAAAGGTTTCACCCTTGCAGGGAAACTTAGCTGATCTGCCGCCCATCTTAGTGATTGCGGGTACGCGGGAACTCTTATTGCAGGATTCTGAGCGCTTAGTCGCTCAAGTCAAAGCCTGTGGCGGCGAGATAACGGGCTGTTTTTACCCTAACATGCCCCATGTGTTTCCCTTGTTCGATTTATTGCCCGAAGCCCTTGAGGCGAGGTCTAAAATTAGCCATTTTGTGCTTTCGCACTTGATTCGTTAAAATGGTGTAGTTATTCACATTCAGTGAATAGCTAGCAAAATGAGGGGTAAATAACTTTTTTTCTGACTAATTATGCTGCAAGCCACGGGTTTAAACGCTTGTATAGTTCTTAAACTGCAATCTTTATGCACTTTGGGTAGAAGAGCTAGGATTGATGTTTGTGAAAAACTGGTATTTTGATCACATTTTCGCTAATAATGGTTATTAATAGACACAAGCAATCCCAGTATCACTAACTCTAGATAAAGATACCTATGGGACTCTGACGGCCCCGATGCCGTTAAACAAACACAAAGGACGAAGAAGAATGAGCGTTGATATGAAGTTAGACCGTGCCCAGTTTGACGCAGTTATGGTGCCTAATTATGCGCCTGCTGCTGTGATCCCTGTTCGTGGCGAAGGAAGCCGAGTTTGGGACCAAGAGGGTAACGAGTTTATCGATTTTGCTGGCGGTATTGCGGTAAATTGCTTAGGTCACTGTCATCCTGCCCTTGTGAATGCCCTTAAAACCCAAGGCGAAAAATTATGGCATCTGTCAAACGTAATGACGAACGAGCCTGCCTTAGAATTAGCGACTAAATTAGTCAACAGCACGTTTGCCGACAAAGTGTATTTTGCCAACTCTGGTGCCGAAGCCAACGAAGCCGCATTGAAACTTGCCCGTCGTTACGCCTTAGAAAAACACGGCGTTGAAAAAGACGAAATCATAGCATTTGATAAAGCCTTCCACGGCCGTACCTTCTTCACCGTGAGCGTCGGTGGACAAGCTGCCTATTCCGATGGTTTTGGTCCTAAGCCGCAGAGCATTACTCACCTGCCATTTAACGATGTTGCCGCATTAGAAGCCGCAGTAACGGACAAAACCTGCGCCATCATGCTTGAGCCGCTGCAAGGCGAGGGCGGTATTATTGATGCCGATCCTGCATTCCTGAAAGCCGTGCGTGAACTGGCTAACAAGCACAATGCGCTAGTGATTTTTGATGAAGTGCAAACGGGTGTGGGTCGTACTGGCGAACTGTACGCTTACATGGGGACTGAAATCGTACCTGACATTTTAACCACAGCTAAAGCACTCGGTGGTGGTTTCCCTATCGCAGCTATGCTGACAACCGCTGAGATTGCTGAACATCTAAAAGTGGGCACTCACGGTTCTACCTACGGTGGTAACCCATTAGCCTGCGCTATTGGTAATGCTGTGTTAGACGTAGTGAACACGCCTGAAGTGTTGGACGGCGTTAAACATCGCGAGCAGTTATTGCGCGATGGTTTGAACAAAATCAATGAAAAATATCATGTATTTTCAGAAGTACGCGGTAAAGGTTTGCTGTTAGGTGCAGTTCTTAATGAACAATACCAAGGCCGTTCACGCGACTTCTTGGTGGCCTCTGTCGCTGAAGGCTTAATGAGCCTGATGGCGGGTGCTAACGTGGTACGTTTTGCTCCTTCTCTGGTGATCCCTGAGGCAGATATTGCTGAAGGTCTAGCTCGTTTTGAACGTGCTGTGGCGAGCATAGCTGCCGCCTAAATGACCAAAGGAGTGCTGAATTTATTCGCACTCCTTTTTTGTCAGGGAATACTTACGTGCATCACTACCTGTCTTTTTGAAGAGAGGCGCCTTGATGCACGGCAAGCCAAAGTGAGGAGACACTAAGATGTTAATCATACGTCCTATTCAGGCTGGCGATTTTGAAGCCTTATATCAAATTGCCGAAGAGTCTGGTCATGGTTTTACGTCATTACCCGTGAATGCCGATTTGCTCAGACATAAAATTGCGCGAGCAGAAGCCTCATTCGTTAAAATCGTCGATGCACCCTTCGATGAAGGTTATCTGATGGTGCTGGAAGATACCGACACCCGAGAAGTCGTGGGCACGTGCGCTATCGAAGCGGCCGTGGGAATGGAAGATGCGTTTTACCATTATCGACTCGGTACCGAAGTCTATCATTCCGAACAAATTGAAGTGCGTAACGAGGTCGAAACCCTCACTCTTTGCCATGACTACACGGGCGCCGCCGAGATGTGCACCCTGTTTTTGCGTGAAGCGTATCGCAAGGGCAACAATGGCCGCATGTTATCCCGCAGTCGCTTTCTGTTTTTAGCGCAACATGCGAAGCGTTTTGGCGAAACTGTGATTGCCGAAATGCGCGGTGTGAGCGATGCCGATGGTCATTCACCTTTCTACGGCTGGCTGCAAAAACACTTTTTAGGCATTGATTTTATTCAGGCAGATTATCTTTCTGGTTTGGGCAAAAAGGCATTTATGGCCGAAATGATGCCACGAAACCCTGTCTATGTTTGTCTGTTGCCGGAAGAGGCACAGAAAGTGATTGGTGAAGTGCATACCAATACCCGTCCCGCATTAAGTCTGCTACAGGCCGAAGGCTTTCGATGCCGCGGTTACGTGGATATTTTTGATGGTGGTCCAACGGTTGAGTGTCGTTTATCGGACATTCGCGGCGTGCGAGAAAGCCGTCTGTTGACCGTCGATATTGGTGAGATGGCCGAAGCCGACACTCAATTTATTATCTCAAATACTCAATTAGCCAATTATCGAGCGACGTCAGCCGCACTGGCTGTGGACGATAAATCCGAACACATCATTATCAGCCCAGAGCTGGCAGCGGGTTTGTTACTCGCAAAAGGCGATCAAATCCGTATTTTGGCAATGTAGGAATAACAAATGACACATTATATTCAAGGTCAGTGGCATGCTGGCAAAGGTCATGACGTGGCCTCAATTAACCCAGCCAATGCTCAAACTATTTGGACAGGTAAAACTGCCACCGCAGAACAAGTTAACGCCGCCGTTGATGCCGCGCGCGCCGCGCAGTTTGATTGGTTTATGTTAGGTTTCGATGCGCGTTTAGCCATAGTCGAAGCGTATCGCAGCCAACTTGAAGCCAACAAAGCGGAACTGGCTGAAACGATTGCCCAAGAAACCGGTAAACCTCAGTGGGAAACGGCGACCGAAGTCGGCGCCATGATAGGCAAGATTGCGCTATCAGCCGCGGCTTACAATAAACGTACGGGCACAGAAGCTAACGATACGCCAGCGGGACGCGCGGTTATCCGCCATAAGCCCCAAGGTGTTGTGGCGGTTTTCGGTCCTTACAACTTCCCCGGTCATTTGCCGAACGGTCACATAGTGCCTGCGCTGTTGGCGGGAAATACTGTGATTTTTAAACCTTCTGAATTGACGCCTAAAGTTGCCGAGCTGATGGTTAGCCTATGGGATAAAGCGGGTCTGCCTGCTGGCGTGCTCAACTTAGTCCAAGGTGAGGTGGATACGGGTAAAGCACTGGCTTCTCACCCGCAGCTCGATGGTCTGTTCTTTACCGGCAGCTCACGCACGGGTCATTTTTTACATCAACAATATGCCGGTCATCCAAGCAAGATTTTAGCACTTGAGATGGGTGGGAATAACCCACTGATCATTAAAGGTGTGCAGGATATTAAAGCTGCCGTGCACGATATTTTGCAGTCGGCTTATATCTCATCTGGCCAACGTTGTACTTGTGCGCGCCGTCTATATGTAGAACAAGGCGAGCAGGGCGATGCCTTGATTGCCATGTTAGCTGATGCGGTCAAGCAGATTAAAGTTGGCCCTTGGAACGCGCAGCCACAACCTTTTATGGGCTCAATGATTTCTGAAGCTGCCGCCAAAGGTATGGTTGCGGCGCAGACGAATCTGCAGAACTTGGGCGGCGTGTCTTTGGTCGAGTTGACCCACTTAGAAGCGGGTACGGGCTTAGTCTCTCCTGGCCTTATCGATGTGACTGCTATTGATGTCTTGCCGGATGAAGAATACTTCGGACCTCTGCTACAGCTAGTGCGTTATAGCGATTTCGATCAAGCTATCAAACTGGCTAACCAAACGCGTTACGGTTTGTCTGCGGGTTTACTGGCAGATAGCCGTGAAGATTATGACTATTTCCTCGCGCGCATTCGTGCAGGGATTGTTAACTGGAACAAACAAATCACTGGCGCATCGGGCGCGGCACCTTTTGGTGGCGTTGGCGCATCGGGTAACCACAGGGCGAGCGCTTTCTATGCCGCCGATTACTGTGCTTATCCCGTCGCTTCGGTCGAGGCCGATGCAGTGAGCTTACCTGCGACATTAAGCCCTGGTTTGAGCTTATAAGCGGGTAAAGATTTGTCTTTTATGTGGTAAAGAGTACGTGGTAAAGAGGAGGAAGGACGAATGTTCTTCCTTTTTAATAACAAGCAGTAACGTAACTTGAGCTTCTACTGTGGGTATGTGTGACGCTGCAACAGTGGCATCTAGGTCGTTACATTTAGTGTTCGCGGCAAAATAACAGCAATAACCGCAGCACAATAAAAGGAGTTTTTATGCATACCGACATCAACGCGTTATTTGCCGCCCTGTGGCAAGACTATATTCAAATGACCCCTTCGGCGGCAAAAGTGCATGCGCTGCTGGGCCATGGTAAGCCGATCATCAACGATCATATTGCCCTGCGTACTTTCAACATCGCTAAGGTGAATTTGGACGTGCTTGCTAAGCATTTTACTTCACTTGGTTATGTCGCTTGCGGTGATTATAAGTTTGAACAGAAAAAACTGATCGCTAAGCATTTTGAACACCCAGACTCGACTCAGCCTAAAGTGTTTATCTCTGAGCTATTAGTTGAAGAATTTAGCCCAGTGCTACAAGAGACCATTCAAGGCTTAATCGCCCAAGTAGATGCTGCCGCGACCACGGCGGACAACTTTATTTACTCGGGTCGCCATTGGTCTTTAGATTCTAAAACCTATCAGGATTTATTAACTGAGAGCGAATATGCGGCTTGGGTAGCGGCTTTTGGTTATCGCGCTAACCATTTCACTGTGTCTATCAATCACCTCGATGGTTTTGAAACCTTAGAGTCTGTGAATGATGCACTGAAGCAAGCGGGCTTTGTGCTCAATGGTTCAGGCGGTGAGATCAAAGGTTCGCCAGAAGTCTTATTAGAGCAATCGTCGACTATGGCCGATAAGATTGGCGTTGAATTCACCGATGCGACAGTGGAAATCCCTAGTTGTTTCTATGAGTTTGCGCTGCGTTATCCTATGGCCAATGGTGAGCTGTATACCGGCTTTGTGGCAGCGTCTGCCGACAAGATTTTTGAAAGTACGAACGTGAATAAGGCTTAACGTGAATAAAGCCTAACGTCGTTAAGATTTTGAGCATAAAAACGCCATCACTTCGATGGCGTTTTTTATGATTATATTAAAGAGGAAATATTAAAGAGTGCAGTCAAACTGGGTGTATAACGCTGAGCTGGTTCAGCAAGACTAACTGAAGATCAGTTCGATCCTCAATCCACCTAAGCGAGTGCTGTGGCTAAACTTAAGCTCAATCTCATATTGCTCGGCAATTTCCTTCACTATCGACAAGCCTAAGCCGTGCCCCATGACAGACTCATCTAATCGCGTGCCCCTTTGTGTGAGCTTATCGAGTTCATCATCGGCAACCCCCGGACCATCATCATCGATACAAAGGCAGAGACGCTCCTGTTGGCGTGATAGCTGAATGCTGACACGGCTCTGGGCCCATTTAAAGGCGTTGTCTAGCAGGTTGCCTAAAAGCTCCATGCCATCTTCCCTGTGGATCGGCAGCCTGAGAATATTAGGGTCGAGTTCGAAATCACATTCGATGGTTTTATTGCGGTGAACCTTATTTAAGGTGTTGGCTAGGCTATGTAAATCCCTTGGGATCACTAACTGCGCCGCGGGAAGCATATCGCCTGTAATCCTTGCCGCCGCCAGTTTGCGCTCGACCATCTTGTGGATAGAATCCAGTTGTTGCTGCAAGGCAATGGCGGTTTCGGGATCTTTAAGGCCAAGGGCTTCGACCTGTTGCTGCATCACAGCCAGCGGGGTCTTAAGCCCATGGCTTAAGTTGCCTAAGTTATTGCGGCTACGCTCAATTTGCTTGGCGGTGTACTCGAGTAACTCGTTGTAAGTCTTAGCGAGTGGCTGCACTTCTGGGGGGATATTATTCAGCTCAAGCGCGTTAATTTCGCCTTCTCTTAGCCGCGAAAGCGCGTGCTGAATATGCTTAACTGGCTTAAAGGATTGGCGTAGGATCAGGAAGATCCCTGCGATCATCGCCACCAACATCGCCAGATTGATCCCCAGCTTAGTGCCATAGACTTCGCTAAACACGCGCCTGCCAATACTCAAGTCTTGGGCGACAGTTAAGGTGGCGCTGACATTGGCGCTACTGGAATTTAGCCCCAGTGATAACAGTTGCATATCGTTATTTTTTGGGCCTTTAGCTTGCCAGACACGGGTTTGATTTGGCGCGAGTGGCTCGATATCTAACTGCATATCCCACAGGGAGCGGGAGCGAATGACTTCATTGGGCAGGTTAAGCTGGAAATAGCGGCCTGAATAGGCGGGCTTGTAGAAACTGGAAAGCTGGCTTTGATCTATGCTGATGTCCCCATCGTGGATATGGGTTGCCAACATAATATGTTCGAGATCTTCTTCTAAGCGATTGATAATAGAATCATGAAACGCCTGACGCAGCATGGACTCAAACAAGATGAGCCCAATGACTGTGCCTATTACCAGTAAGCCCGTTAACCATAAACTGAGCTTAGTGCGGATTGAGATCATTCAATAATGCCGTGGAAGATATAACCTTGGCCGCGGCGGGTTTCGATAGCGGTTTTGCCTAATTTCTTGCGTAAGTGGGTTACATATACCTCGACCACATTACTCTCTTTTTCATCGTCAAACTGATACAGCTTATCGGTAAGTTGTGTCTTAGATAACAGCTTCTTAGGCGACATCAGGAAGATTTTTAACAGTCTGAATTCCATCGCCGTTAGCTCAAACAATTGGTCTGCCACTTTTACCGTTTGCTCGGCTTCATCTAAGATCACGCCGCCATAGCTCAATTGCTTGCTAGAAGTATTTAAACGGCCATGGGCACGGTGGATAAGGGCTTGAATACGCGCCAATAATTCCTGTGCGTGGAAAGGTTTGCCTAAGTAATCGTCGGCGCCAGCATTAAAGCCTTCGACTTTTTCATGCCACTGGCTGCGTGCGGTCAGCATGATGACAGGAGTGCTGATCCCTTGATTACGCCAGCCTTCGAGTAGTTCGAGGCCGTTGCCGTCGGGCAAGCCGATATCTAAGATCACGCAATCGTATTGGGTTTCTTTGATCAGATAATCGGCTTCAAGCGCTTTGTCAGTAATATCGGTCACATAGCCAGCGAGTTTGAGTTGTTTCTCCAGCTCGGTGACTAGCATAGGGTTATCTTCAACGAGTAACAGTTTCATGTTTTCGACATTCGCTCGGTAATGCTATTGAGTGATCGGCTTGACCATTAGTTGCATCAATACTGAGATTGACGATTTGGCCACGCTGAACTTTGATTTGCAAATCATAGCGCCATTTATGATCTTCTTGATAGAGATGAGCATCAATTAGTTCACCTTGGCAAAACTGATTAACTATGGAGAGTGTACCGTTTAAGGATAGTATTTGCCCAGAGTTGACGAGTGCCTTGGCTTGATAGTGTTCTAATTCAATAGGTTCGGCATTCAATTTCATTGGATGCGCCAGCGTGAACAGGCTGAAAAAACAGATTAAAAACAGCCGTTTCATTTGAGCTCTCCAATAAAAAATGGCCTAGAATTTATTCTAGGCCACTTTAATAAGGCAGGCTTAAATCAAGCTGAAGACTAACTTAACGGGTACCGTATACCACGATTGTCTTACCATGAGCTTGGATTAAATTCTGTTCTTCTAACATCTTCAAGATACGACCCACAGTTTCCCGTGAACAGCCAACGATTTGGCCGATCTCTTGACGAGTGATCTTAATCTGCATGCCATCAGGATGCGTCATCGCATCAGGCTGTTTCGCCAGATGTAACAGCGTTTGGGCAATGCGGCCTGCCACGTCTAAGAATGCGAGGTTACCCACTTTCTGGCTGGTGCTTTGCAGGCGATAGGCCATTTGTGCAGACAGCTTCATCAGTATTTCAGGGTTAACTTGAATTAACTGTCTGAATTTTTTATATGAAATCTCAGCGATTTCACAAGCTTGTTTAGCACGAACCCATGCAGTACGTTCGGCTTGTTCTTCAAACAAACCAAGCTCACCGATAAAGTCACCTTGATTCAGATAAGAAAGGATCATCTCCTTACCTTCTTCATCTTTAATCAATACCGCTACAGAACCTTTTACTATGTAATAAAGAGTATCTGAATCTTCACCAGCATGAATAAGAGTGCTCTTTGCAGGGTACTTATGAATGTGACAGTGTGATAAAAACCATTCCAAAGTTGGATCAGGTTTTGGCTTACCAATCAGAGCCATGTTGGTGTTCCTCGATTGATTAAAACGAAAGTAAGAATATTCTAAATAAGCATTTTACGTCAATTAAACTAATAAAAACTTGATGGAAGTCTTACTTTAGAATAAGTGAATAAATGCAATTAACCATCTAAAATTAGAGCTTATTTTGCTACTTTAGTGATTTAAGTCAACTAAATCGACGTCAAACTCGCTGGATTCACTTAACTCTGTCGAGTTAATCACATCTTACCAGTTTAATTAAGCCGTTTTATTATAGATTATGGATAAAACAGGCCCCTAAATGACAGTAGAAGATGTTTCACAGTTGAAATTAGCTGCTCATTTGCTTCAACTTCCCCCATTATCCTGAGGTTTGTGTGTATTTAGACTCGACTTATGGGGTTAATTCTGGCTAACTTTGAGGGCAGTCGCTTTTAAGAGAGGTAAGCAAGTGAAATACAGATTATGGGTTTTAGGTGCAGGTTTAAGCTTAACGATTGGGTTGAGCTCTGCGGCGCACGCATTTTCTATCCCGCAGCCTGCTGCCGAACTCGCAGCCAGTAAGTTTGTGCATATTCAGGTGACGGCAGAACAAGGCGACGCCGATGCCCAATTTCTGCTGGGATTAATGTATCTCTCAGGGCGTTTTGTGGAGCAAGAAGTGCCCTCTGGTTTGCATTGGATTTCACTTGCCGCCGAGCAGCAACATGAAAAAGCCCAGCAAACCTTAGCCGACCTGTCTTTTGAAGGTCAATTGATCAAGCGTGACTTATCCGTGGCCGAGCATTGGTATCGAGCCTTGAGTGAGCAGGGCAGTCGTTGGGCACAATTTCGTTTAGGTTTTATTTATGCTTCTGGCGGCGATGGTGTGCAACGTAATTGTGGTAAAGCGGTCGAGCAATTTTCCCAAGTGGGTGATGATGTTGCCTTAGGTAATGTGGCGTGGATTTTAGCGACTTGCCCAGAAGCTGAGTATCGCGATGGCAATAAAGCGGTCGAGTTATCCTTAAAGTTACTCAAAGTGAATGAAAACGATCCGACAAATTTAGATAATCTGGCGGCGGCTTATGCCGAAGTCGGCGATTTTGGTGCGGCAATTTCGACGCAGCAAAAAGCGATAGAAGCGTTAAAGATGAGTGCCGAAATGACCAAGACAGATGAGTTTATGCAGCGCTTACAAACCTACGAGCAAAAGCGTGCGTATCGCGAAACCTTACGCTTACTCGAATAAGGCATTGGTTATTGGAGCCCTTAAAGTAAGCCCTGTTGGTTTATTCGCGCTTTAGTTGATGCATATAATGATAAATTGGAAAGCCTGAGTTAATACTCGGGCTTTTTTGTTTTTAATTCACGCTAACCGAGCGTCCAAGAATCTAGGATGTGGTATTCCACACCCGTGCTTGTGCTTTTTGAATGATATAAATACAAATGTTCGGGCGTTAACGTTAGCGTATTCATCTCCTTGAGTTGCAATAACGCTGGCTCATCTCGTGTCCATTGTTTGGCCTTCCTAAATAAACTAATGTGCGGGCAAAAGTGGTGTTCACTGCTATGTAATTGCAGGCGGCCTGCTATTGCTTGCGTCTGCTTAGCTAATTGCGTTAACGGCGGATCAACTTCATCGGCTTTTAAGCAACAGACTTGGGCATTAGGCCATAAATCGAACTGGTTAAGTCGAACACTGAATCTTGGCTTAGCTAAGCGGTCAAGTGCATCAAGGAGGGAGATACGTTGATCGTCGTCCACTTGCCCTAGAAAGCAGAGCGTTAAATGCATATTGTTGACACTCACTGCTTTCGCCTCAGGATTAAGGTGGCAAAGCAGTTGTTGCTGTAAATCACTCAGCCTTGCCCTTTGTGCAGCGGTAGGCGCGAAGCCGAGAAATAGCCTTTGTTGCATCGGTTTATCGTCCTTTGTGGGGCTCAACACGGATTATCTCAGGGAACACTTTGACGGTTAGCGTCTTTGAGCGTTAATCTAGTTGTTGAATTTATCGGCTAATTTACGACTCAAGCAGACGTTTAATTCACTGTGAGCCTATACTCAATATACGTCGATAATACCTTAAATGGATTTTTAGGTAAGGAAGTCACTTTTCATGTCAGTAGGTTTAGCAAATCCACTCCAACAGGCCTTAGTGAGTATTTTTAGTGAGTCTCCACTAGAAACCTTAGAGCAAAATGTTGACCGAGCACTTGAGACCATCACATTGCAACTGCATTGTGATGGGGTATTTGTATTGACGGGCAGCCAGTCTCTGGATCGTTTACGCACGCGTAATTTGTATCTAAAACCCCAATTTGCTAAAGGCCAGCAAACTCGAGTTTGGCCCTTAGCGCGCATGCCATTTTTTCGCTCACTCGTTCGTACCCCAAGACTATTAAATCTGCCCGATGTGAATACCTTACCCGCCGATGCACAGGCCGAGCGAACGCTATTAAGAGATTGGGACGTCAAAAGTTTATTGGTATTGCCGCCTGTGGTATTTGGCGAAACGCGTATCGCGCTGGGCGCGGTGAATTGCTCTGAGTGTTGCGAATGGAGCGAAGAGTTTATTCAGGAATTTAATCACGCCGCTGTGATGATTGGCTCGGCGATGGAACTGACGCGCATCGCCCTGAGCATGCTCGCCAGTGAGCATAAATATTGTGAAGTCTTCAATCAGCTACCTTTAGCCTGTGCCTTGCTAGATAAGCATGATCAATTGACTATGCTCAATAAAGTCGCCCTGCAAACGCTACCAATCCAACATGGTTATGACTTATTCGACATGGTACGTGAGGAAGAGCATGCCATGCTCACCGATACCTTACATGTGGTACGAGAAGGTGTACTCGGTCACGCTTGGTGTGAGTTACCCTTAAAATCTATCCATCAATTGGCTTGGTTGAAACTCAGCTTTAGCCAGATCAGTGGCGATAAAGATACCTTAGTCATGATTGCCGAAGATGTCAGTGAAAAGTATCGCCTAGCCGATGAACTGTCCTTCCATGCCAATTATGATGCGCTCACAGGATTGCCCAATCGGTTACATTTCGAAGCCCTATTAGAAAATCTGCTGTACGCCCACGACGACATGCCAATATGTGTGGCGTTTCTCGATTTAGACCAATTCCAAGTCATCAACAATATCAGTGGCCATCAGGCAGGCGATAAGCTGCTGTGCCAAGTGGCATTGCGCTTAAAACAGCTCGTGCGTAAGGGCGATATTGTTGCCCGTTTAGGAGGCGATGAATTTGGTATCTTAATGCATTACTGCAATGTGGAATCGGTGAAACAAATTGCTAAACGTATCTGTACCCAATTGGCGAAGCATGAGTTTATTTGGGAAAGCCGTAGTCACAATGTCAGTGTCAGTATGGGGATTGCCAAGTTAAATAAAAAAGCCGCCGACATTTATACCGTGATGAGTCAGGCCGATGCAGCTTGTCGCTTGGCGAAGGATCAAGGTCGCAATGGCTGGCATTTATACAGTGCGAGCGATCCTAAAATGAACCGTCTCTATACCGAGATGATGGCGTCGGTGGATATCGTTGGCGCACTCGCGTTAAATCAATTTGAGCTTTATTTTCAAAGCATAGTGCCATTAAACCGTGAGGAGTCAGGTCTGCATTTAGAGATCCTACTGCGCATGGTGCAGACTAACGGCACTATAGTGTCTCCCGCCATTTTCTTACCCGCCGCCGAGCGATACAACTTAGCTTCTAAGGTCGACTTGTGGGTGATCGATAATTTACTCAAGTGGGGCGGTTGCCATTTAGATATCTGGCAGCAATTGGACCTAGTATCGGTGAATTTGTCGGCGACGTCTTTGGGCGACCATGAGTTTATGAACTGGCTAGAAATGCGTTTGATGGCCGAACCTGAGCTGGTGGACAAGCTTTGCATCGAAATCACTGAAACCGCAGCCGTGAGTCAGCTCGATCAAGCGACAAAGTTACTCGATATATTGCGCCCGCTCAATTGCAAGTTAGCCCTCGATGACTTTGGGGCTGGTTTTTCTAGCTTTGCCTACCTTAAGCGCCTTAATGTGGACATTGTGAAGGTAGATGGTCAATTTGTAGTGAACATCTGCGAAGACAGTGCGGATCAGGCGATTGTTAAGTCGATTTGCCAACTTGGCCAAGATATGGGCTTTGATGTGGTTGCCGAATTTGTCGAATCCCAAGATATTGGCCGAAAACTACAAGCTTTAGGCGTCGACTATGCCCAAGGTTACGCCATCAATAAACCGATGCGGTTAGCTGAATTGCAGTCAGGACTCTGTCAGCCTTGGCTCGAAAAACGTGAGACCTTTGCGGCCTATCCACAGCTTTAGTTTTGGGCACGACCGCTTAGCGCGATTATGTTGCAGTGAAATGGTACTCAAAGCCGATTGTTAGTACACTGACGGCCTGTGTTGGCCGCTGATGTCTTTTTCTTGAACTCTCTACCTATTCATAGCTTGTTAGCACCGCTGCGTGCGGCTTTTTCTCGTCACGCTCAAGTGATCCTCGAGGCACCGACAGGTGCGGGTAAATCTACCGCATTACCTTTGGCTATGTTGGATTGGCCAGAAATCAGTGGACGTATTTTAATGCTCGAACCGCGGCGTGTCGCGGCGCGTAGTGTTGCGCACTATATTGCCCGTTGTCGCCAGCAAAAGGTGGGGCAAGAAGTGGGTTATCGCGTGCGCGGTGAAGCTAAAGTCAGCGCCAATACCCGCTTAGAAATCGTTACCGAAGGCATACTCACGCGGATGATCCAGCAAGATCCCGAGTTAACTGGGATTGAGATGATCATCTTCGATGAAATTCATGAACGCCACCTCACTACCGACTTAGGCCTCGCCTTAGCGCTCGAAGTACAAGCTTCACTGCGGGACGATTTAAAGATATTAGCCATGTCGGCCACCTTATCTGGCCTTGCCTTAGCTGAACTCATGCCAGAGGCTGTGACCTTACACAGTGAAGGCCGGAGTTTTCCCGTTGAGGTTGAATATCGCCCCGTGCCGACGCAGCAGCATTGGATCGATCATCTTGGCCGCTGCGTGCTCGATCTGGTCTCTGCCAGTAGCGCCGGTGTTGATAAAACGGCTAGCAATAATGCCGTGCTCGTGTTTTTACCCGGAAAAGGCGAAATATCACGATTGCAGCAGTATCTGCGTGAGCGTTTAGCGGATGATGCTTTTCTGATTTGCCCCCTTTATGGTGAGCTTTCAGGCGCAGAGCAAGATAGCGCGATTGCGGCAACTACGGACGGCAGGCGCAAAATCGTGCTAGCGACTAACGTGGCGGAATCGAGCTTAACTATTGAAGGTATAGGGTTTGTCATCGACAGCGGCTATAAACGTCAGGCCAGTTTCAACCCTAAAACTGGCGTCACTCGTTTAGGCTTAAAACGTATTAGCCAAGCCTCGGCGACTCAGCGCAGTGGCCGCGCCGGACGTTTATCTGCGGGCATGTGTGTGCGTTTGTGGAGCCAAGAAGAACATGGCCGCATGCTCAGGGCCGATGAACCTGAGATCAGCCAAGCGGATCTGGTGGCTATGGCCCACGACTGTGCTTATTGGGGTGCAAAATCCTTTAGTGACTTGATGTTGTTAACGCCGCCACCGAGTGTGAATGAGGCGCTGGCGTGGCAATTACTGCAGCGCTTAGGCATGGTCGATGGCCAAAATAAACTGACTCCCCACGGAAAAGCAGCCTATGAGCTAGGGTGTCACCCAAGGCTTGCCCATATGTTATTGGGCGCGAAAAGCTTAGGCGATGATTATGAGCAAACTGCGCAATTGGGCAGTTTGGCCTGTTTGCTGTCGGGGATTTTAGAAGCGCGCGGTTTGCCTAAAAAGGGCGCCGATATCATGAATTACTTGCACTTTGCCTGTCAGGGGCAAGCGGGACAGCAGGCAAAACAGTGGCAGAAAAAGCTCGGTTTAACTGCTGACTTAGTGAAAGTCGCGACCCATGCTCACCACAGTGATGTGGGATTATTGCTGGCACTGGCGTATCCAGATCGCATCGCCAAAGCCCGAGGCGTTGAGGGTTATCAATTAGCCAATGGGACTGGCGTGGTGTTAGCAGCCGAAGATGCCTTGTCGCAAACGCCTTGGATGGTGGTGGCAGATTTCCAAGAAACTGAAGGCAGAAACGCTGGGCGGATTTACTTGGCGAGTCAGTTTCAGCCGAGCTTGTTCGATAGCGAGCTAAAAGACTTGCTGGAAATCCACGAGATCTGTGGCTGGGATGAAGGCAAAGGCCGAGTGATTGCCGAGCGCCAATACAAGGTCGGACAAATTTTAGTGAAAACCGAGACCATTGCTAAGCCTGAGCGCAAGCAAATTGTCGCGGCCTTACTAGCTTATATTCGCCAGCAAGGATTACAAATTCTCAATTGGAACGCTAACTTAGAGCAGTTTCAATACAGGCTTAAACTCGCGATTGAGTTCGATGCTGGCAGTGATTGGCCAAAGGTCGATGATGAGGTGTTATTAGCGAGCCTAGAAACTTGGCTGGCACCTTACCTCGAAAATGTGAATAATCTGCCGCAATTAGTTAAGCTCGATTGCTTTGGTTTTGTGGCAAACTGTTTGAGCTGGCAGCAGAAACAGCGGCTGGAGGAGTTATTGCCAACCTCTTGGCCGTTAGTTACCGGTACCTCTGCGCCAATCGTATACGATGAATCTGGGCGTGCGCTGCTGCGGGTGCGTCTGCAAGAAACCTTTGGCATGGCGCAGAGCCCTATGTTGGCGCAGGGCAAGCTAAAGGTGACGATGGAATTACTTTCTCCCGCTCAACGTCCATTGGCTTTAACGGCGGATTTAGCCAGTTTCTGGCAGGGACCTTATGTGGAAGTGAAAAAGGAAATGCGTGGCCGATATCCAAAACATCTGTGGCCGGACGATCCTGTGAATACACTACCAACAAAATTTACCAAGAAGAAAACCTTGGGTTTAGCTCAGCCATAGCAGTGACACTGGTTTTTTTATCGGGTGAAAACACGCCCTGATTCGCACCACGCTTGCTATCGTGGCTGATGTCTTTAAATGCATGAATGATGAAGTAGATATGACGACTAAGACGACAAAAAAAACACCCGCTTCCCGTAGGGCCAACAATGGCCGCGGTTTCTTTCGACGAGTTTGGTCAATCACTTGGAAATTAGCCTTAGCCGGATTAGCGGTAGTGACTTTCTACAGTATTTATCTCGATCAAATTATTGCGCAAAAATTTGAAGGTCAAAAATGGCACTTGCCCGCGCAGGTGTTCAGCCGTTCTATGGCGCTGTATCCCGGCGCGGCGGTCAGCCATCCGCAAATGATGGCTGAACTTAAGTTGCTCGGCTATCGCAAGGTCGCGAATCCACGCCAAGTGGGTGAGTTTTCGGCATCAAGCACTCGTATCGAATTGTGGCGTCGACCGTTCCTGCATCCTGAAGGCGATCAAGTAGAACAAAGAGTCATGATAAGCTTCGACAGCAATGGCGTTAGTTCAGTCACCCGAGTGTCGGACAAACGCCAGCTTGCCGTATTCCATCTTGAGCCTGTGTTGCTCGATCGCATTATTACTGGCGACGGCGAAGACAGATTGTTTGTGCCGACCGAAGAAATGCCTAAGTCGATTGTGCAGGCGTTACTGCTGGTGGAAGACCGTAGCTTTTACGAACACCATGGGGTAAATCCTTTCGCGATTGCTCGCGCGGCTTTTGTGAACATCAGCGCCGGTCGCACAGTGCAAGGCGGCTCGACGTTAACCCAGCAGTTAGCGAAAAACTTTTTCCTATCGAGTGAGCGTTCTTTGCTGCGTAAAGTGCGCGAAGCCTTGATGGCAGTGATTATCGATTTTCGTTACAGCAAGGACGAAATCCTCGAAGCCTATCTTAACGAAGTGTATATGGGGCAGGATAAATCCCGCGCCGTTCATGGTATGGGTTTGGCTTCACGTTTCTATTTCGGCCGTCCTATCAGTGAGTTGACTATCGCTCAGCAGGCATTTTTAGTGGCGACGATTAAGGGACCGTCTTACTACAATCCATGGCGATATCCGGAGCGTATTCAAGAGCGTCGCGATCTGGTACTGCGTTTACTCATGGATGCCGGCGATTTAACCACGGCCGAGTACAAGGCGGCGGTAGAGTCACCTCTGGCAATTCGTAATCTGAATAAACCCGCACATCAAAAATTGCCTTCTTTCTTCGCCCTAGTAAAACAGGAGGTGAACGAGCGTTATGGTGATGCGTTACTGAAGCAATCTGGGGTAAAAATTTATACCACGCTCGATCCTATGGCCCAAGAAGCGGCAGAAAAAGCGGTCACTCAAACCCTTAAGAGTTTAGATAAGAGTAATAAGTCATTACAGGTGGGCATGGTAGTGACCGACAAATATACGGGTGGTATCGCGGCTATGGTCGGTGATAAAACCCCAGGATTTGACGGCTTTAACCGCGCAGTTGAAATTCGTCGCCCGATTGGCTCGTTAATTAAGCCTTTTGTGTACGCCACGGCATTGGCACCTAATAGCCAATTTACTTTAGCTACTCCCCTTAAAGATCAGCCTATTACCTTAAAAAATGAACAAGGTAAGACATGGTCACCGCAAAATTTCGATAAGAAGTTCAGCGGTCAAGTGCCTTTGTTAACGGCGCTGAAAAAGTCGATGAACGTCCCGACTGTGAATCTTGGGATTGCGGTGGGCGTGGATGCGGTTGCGACAACCTTAGCTAAGTCGGGTTGGCAGGAACCGTTAAACGAGTATCCTTCTATGTTACTCGGTGCCGTCAATGGTTCGCCATTAATGGTGGCGCAGGTGTATCAAACCTTAGCCGATAGTGGGGTTTATCGTAAATTAACCACAGTGACGGCTGTGTTAGATGCAGATAAAAATCCATTACCTGTGACACGATTGCCTAAAGAGCAGGCTATTTCACCCGATACTGACTTTTTGATCCAGTACGCTATGCAGCAAGTGGTGAATACAGGCACAGCTACGCGCTTAGGCAATGCCTTCCCCGGAGTGGGATTGGCGGGTAAAACAGGCACAAGTAACGACAGTCGCGACTCTTGGTTTGCGGGCTTCGATGAGCGTAACGTCGCCGCCATTTGGGTGGGGCGTGATGATAACGGCAAGACTAGCTTGTATGGCAGCAGTGGCGCCATGGCAGTGTATCTTGCCTTCTTAAAGGAACGTCCACCTATTAGTCTGCGCTCTATCCCAGTGAATGGCGTAGTAAAGGGCTTTTTTGACCGAGATACTGGTGTGGCCAAGGAATCGGATTGCAGCAATGTTGATGCGCTTCCGGCATTAACCGCGACTTATCGTCCGGTGAATAATTGCGGCGAGCCTTTGCAATGGTGGCAGAAAATTCTCGGCCAATAGCTCGAGAATTGGCCAAAGACGTTGTGTGTGGAATATAAAATTTTAAGTAGTAGAACCTATGTAAATGGACGTGGCGTTATCGAGCATACACGCGTGACGCCATCTTCCCTTAGCCTAGGTCGTTAACCCAAAGTGAGAAATAACATGTTTAAAACCGCTGCCGCCGTGCATATTTTAGTGAAACACAAAGAGCAGGCTGAGGATATTGTTAAGCAGCTGAATAATGGCGCTAATTTTGCGGTACTTGCCAAGCGTTTTTCCTCTTGCCCTTCGGCCAAAAAAGGCGGTGATTTGGGCGAGTTTAAAAAAGGCCAAATGGTGCCACAGTTTGATAAAGTCGCTTTCTCGGGCGAGTTATTAGTGCCGCACATAGTTAAAACTAAGTTTGGCTGGCATGTGGTTAAAGTGCTGTATCGCACTTAATACCGCAGCAATAAGCCCCAATGTAGCGTCTTATCGCCGCACGTCATTTTCGGCGAATTAAATGGATTGGAATATTAAGGAGCGATGGGCATGACCTTTAGTTTTAATACCGAAGATGCGAGCCAAGTTTGCGTGGGGGCATTTGCGCTGGCGGTGCCCGTGGCGTTTTCAGAGGAAGCCTGGCACCTCGGCGAAACCTTGCCTGTGCTCAATATCGCCATGCTCTTTAGTTTATCTTTGTTATTTCTAGGGGTTTTTACTTACCACAGCGTGTTCCAACAGAATATTCGTGCCCGAGTCCCTGTGTTTATTTTCCGCATCATGGTGGCGTATTTGCTCACCGCGCTGGTGGTTTTCCTCGTCTTGCTGTGTCTCGATAAAGTGCCATTTTTTGAAGACCCGCTAACCTCGATCAAACGGATTATCGTCATCACTATGCCTGCCTCCATGGGCGCTATTGTTGTGGATAGCTTCGATAAGGAATGATGCGCCTTAGCTAAACCTCATGACTTTTGTCACTGGTGGATAAGCGTTATTTTGCGCATACTCATTGCCATATTCTGACTTTGAGCTATATCTAGAGTCGAAATAAGCCTGATTTTTTAGCCTGATAACAATAGCGCCAATCGATAAAGGAAATGACTATGAATACCGGAGCCCTCGCTTTACTTATCCCGATCCTCGCCATTGTTGGCGGATATGTGGTGGCGATTATGAAAATTCGCGACAAGCAAGGGGTGTCTAGCCGAGCGCAAGAGGCTGAAAATCAAGCTATGCGGGCCGAGTTAGCCACACTGCGTCAACGCGTCGAAGTGCTAGAACAACTGGTTACTGACGATAGTTTTCAATTGAAGCGAGAATTTAAACAAGTCTAACTATTTGTTCCTTGTCCAATGGAAGGCGCTAGCCTGTTAACCTAAGTTAATACCCTTGTAATGTGTTTGGCTTTACAAATGTGGTCATGGTGTTACTTTGTACATCTTCCGTGGGATCAAGTCATCGGGTGAGTTAAATACCTAATTTAAGGTAGACTCGTGATAATTTTGTTATCCATCCCTGTATTGAGTTATTACAAATAGAGTTTATATGTTTCTAGCGCCTTATTTTTCCGAGCAAAATCAAGCCATTTCCGTATCCGCACAACAAGCCAGCGACTTCGCGAAGAAAATTGCGCAGGACTTTAATCCCATACACAATGTGGGCGCAAAGCGCTTTTGCGTGCCGGGAGATTTACTGTTTGCCATAGTATTGACTCAATATGGTCTGAGTCAGAGCATGAAATTTAGCTTTGCGGGTATGGTGGGCGATAGCGTCGAACTGCAATTCCCAGAACAAGTGAGCGAGAGTTTTTCGATTCGCGATAGCCGCGAAAAAACCTATCTTAATGTGAGTCGCCAAGGCGATGTAAGTTGTTGCGATGCGCAGACCGAATCCTTTATTCGTCAATATGTTGCCTTCTCTGGACATAATTTTATCGATATCCTGATCCCTTTGATGAAACAACATCAAGTGATGATCAACCCAGACCGACCTTTAGTGATTTACGAAAGCATGTCGTTTGACTTAACCACCCTCGATTTTGTGCAAGTGACCTTATCACTCGTTGACCAAGATTTAAAAATCGATGGTAAACGTGGCGATGTGACACTGCACTTTGAATTACACAGTGGCGATACTTTAGTCGGCACAGGTATCAAAACCTTAGTCATGAGTGGATTACGTCCTTATGACGAGGCGCTGGCGCAGCAAATGTGCGCCACCTATGAAGGTAGTAAAACTGATTATTGATTGACGGAACAATCACATGGCGTTTTATCGGTAGATAAAGCGCCATGCAATCCTTGATAGCGCGATGAAATGCGAGGGGATTAATGACCGTTGATTGAAAGTTGAGAGACGATTTGTGAGACGTTTTCTGCTCCGTTGCGTATTTCTCCCATCACCAAAGTTACCTCGGCTAACTGTTGTTTCCCTTCCTGTGCGATACCTTCAACTTCGTTCATCATGTCCGTTGCACTTGTGGTGAGCTGGGTATTTTTAGTGACTACGGCGGCAATTTCACTGGTTGATTTACTGGTTCTGGAAGCGAGCTGCCTCACTTCATCGGCGACAACCGCAAAACCTCGGCCTTGTTCACCCGCACGTGCGGCCTCAATCGCGGCATTTAATGCCAGCAAATTGGTTTGATCGGCAATCGAGCTAATCGTCGCGACTATGGCTTGAATACTTTGGGATTGCTCATTCAGTTGAGTAATCGCCTGAGTCGTTTTATGGGTTTGCTCAGCAATAGCATTGGAGGTATTGACGGTCGCATTAAGCAACTTAACGCCTTGTTCCGCTTGCTCAACGGTGCGTTGCGATGTGGTGAGCGCAATATTTGCGGCTTCACGCACAGCGTGGCTTTGCTCGATCCGCTTGCTGATATCACTGGCGAACTTAATGACTTTAACGACCTTTCCATGCTCATCCATAATGGGATTGTAAGCCGCCTCCAGCCAAATTGAGTCGCCATAGGCATTTTTGCGCTCAAATAGCCCTTTGCTATAGCGACCTTGCTTAAGCTCGTCCCAAAAGTGAGGATTTTGTCGATAAAATTCATCGAAACAGAAAATTCTATGATGCTTACCTAGGATCTGTTCTTTGCTGTATCCCATTGTTTTTAAAAAGTTGGCATTTGCCTTCAGGATAGTGCCATCAGGGGTGAATTCGATTATGGCTTGGGAGCGATTTAGGGCATCAAAGATGGCGGCTTGATCGTCAAGCTGTTGCTTATATTGGGTAATTTCAGAAGCCGTTTTCATTATCTTCACGACTTTGCCCGCCTGTTTTACAGGAAAGTAAGTCGCTCTTAGCCAGATTTCTTGGCCATTTTTATTCACTCGCGCGAAATGTCCCTCCTGTGGATGACCGGCTTTTAAATTACTCCAAAATTGTTGGTATGTAGGAGAATTAGCATAGGTCGCTGAGCAAAACAGCTTATGGTGTTGACCAACAACTTCAGTAAGTGAATAACCGACTACTTTTAAAAACAAGGCATTCGCATCGAGTACTTTTCCTTCCGGCGTAAATTCTACCGTGGCAATACTTTGCTTAATGGCGTCGATGACCGACTCCGCTTCTTGGCGCTTGTTTTCGCTCACTTCTAGGCTTTTACGTAATGAAGAATTGAACACTGAGATACTCCTGATGAGCTTAACTGACTCAAAAACCGCTGGTCTTTATTGAAAGCTCGATATAACGAGCTGGATACACAGATAAATATAGCTGTGATTTTAATGTGTGGTTTATTTCTATGAAACACGTGATCGGGATCTATATACCTAAATTGAGCAAAAGAAGATCACTTTTCTTTGGTTTTAGCTCGACTAGGCTTTGGTTTTAGCCCGACCAGACGTAGCGGCAGAACGGATAGCTAAATTTTAGCATGCTACTTGGGTCAGTTAGCTTGAATTCACGCTATTAAAAAAGCTGCCAATGGCAGCTTTCTAAATATTATCTATGCGCGGCGGTTAGCTTAGTTTTTCAATCTTAGCGGGTAGGCCTTGTCTTGCCGAGGCGCCACTTGCCCAGTCTACCAGCGGATAGCGGCCGTTGCGACTCGGATCGAACAGATTTAAGTCGTTCATGTTGATCCCTACTCGGATCAGCGGATTGGCGACGATTTTAATCTCGTCAATCACAGTGTCACGCGCGCCGAGTTCCTTATGACCATAACCGTGTTCGATAGCGATGCAGTCTGGGTGCACTCCGGCAACACATTCCACCAAGGCAATCACGCTGCCGTTGGGCGTGCTGATTTTTACCGTGTCGCCCGTGCTGATGCCAAGGCGAGTGGCGGTTTTCTCGTTCAGTCGCACCGGATTATTAGGGTGCACTTGGCGCAAACGATCCGAGCCAATACTCATAGAACTCATGGTATGGGATTTGTAGCTGCTGATCAGCAATGGCCACTGTGACTTATCAAACGCCTTATCGAGCGGCGTACCATCGGCCAAGGCGGGTTGATATAAGCGCGGACAACCACTCATAAATTCTCCTGTGAGACTGTTGCGACGACTGCCGACGTCGGGATTCCACAGCATCATAGGTTTAGGCCAGACTTTACTCGGATTCCCCGCGTCATCGCGCGCGCCGCGCATTTCTTCAAAACGGCCGCCGCGGGCAAATAAGTAACTGACTTTTTTGACTTCATCAGGCGTGAGTCTGGTATTGAGCTCACTTTGAATGCGGCTTACACCGCTAAGATACATGTCCTCGGCGTTGATATCGGCGACGGCTTTACCCAAATAGGCCACGTTGGCGGCGCCGTAGAGTGAGTAATCCGCTGCGCGCGTTAACGGATGTAAGCTGCCATCGGCGGCCTTAACGGCATTTTCGCCAAAGCCGGGTAGTTGCAACTTCATCGCCACTTGGCTCAAGAAAGACTCCATGCACACCACATCACCACTGGCCATTTTCGCGACTCTTGGCTCGACAATCGGCCAACGACCTGTGGCAACTTTGGTTAGTGTGCCTTGCCATGCTGAGGTCCAGCCCCAAGACTCGTACGTTAAGGTGTCGGGCACTATGTAATCCGATAGCGCCGAGGTTTCGTTAATAAAGCTGTCGATGCTGATAAACAGCGGCAGCACCTTAGGATCTTTCAGTTGTTCACCAATAGCTTCCCCTAAACCCGCTTGACCATAAATCGGATTGCCCATGTGGTTAATCCATGCTTTGAGTCGATAGGGATAACCGTGCACCGCCGCGGTTAAATGTTCGCCAAGCAAGGGCGATGAAATCGGAAACCAAGGCTCCTTGGCGGGATAAGGCGATTCGCCCGCTTCGACTTTACGGCGATACTCTGAGGTTTTCTCGTAGGGGAATTTAGAGCGCGATAGGAATACGCCCTTAGGTTCGACCATGCCGTCAAACTCCTGCAGATTATACCTTGGGCCTTTACCAAAGGCTGGGAATGAACCGCCGGAAGCTAATGCACCGCCCTTCAAATTGATGTTACCTATCATAGCGTTGAGCATCATGATCGCCCACGCGCTATAGAAACCATTGGCGCTCATTGTGCCGCCGTGGGAGATCACCGCGGCCTTAGTGCCATGGCTGGTAAACTTATCTGCGAGAGCAATAATCTGCGCTTCGCTGATATCGCACTCCTTGGCATAGTGTGCCATCTCGAAGCTGTGCGCCGCTTCACTTAACAGTTGGAAGCTAGATTTAACCGCAATCGTGCCTTTAGGTGTGTCGACACTTTGATTAACGTCGAGCTTGGCTTTTTGACTTTGGCTAGCAAAAACTACCTCGCCACTCGCGGCATCGACAACCAACTGCGAGTCCTGCTCGCCATAGGCTTTGCCGTCGAAAGGTAAGCCAAGATCGCTGGCAAAGAGATATTGGCCATATCTTGGATGGGTGGGCTCGCTGATTATCAAAAAGCCTGCGTTACTGAAGCCACGGTAACCTGATGCTTTTGCGGCATCGACATTGGGCGCACTCAAAAAATCGGCGGCATAGCGCTGGTTATCGATAATCCAGCGCAACATGCCCATGGCGAGGGCCGAGTCGGTGGCGGGGCGGATCGGCAGCCAAGTATTGTTACCCGCGCAAGGTTGATTCGAGGTATTGGGCAACATGGGCGACACCACCACATAACTGAAATTGGTGTTATTCACCCGCGCGTTTGCCAGTTGTCTCGCTTGGCGTTTAAAGGGATTGCCCGATTGCTGCGGCGAGGTGCCGATAAAGAGTAAAAATTCGCTATGGTCCCAATCGGGCTTCAAGTGGGCGTATTTTTTCAAATCATCCAATAAAGCGCCTGCACCAGCGCGGTAGGTAAACCCGCAATAGGCACCATGGTTGGCAAAGTTTCGCGTGCCAAAGCTGTTGAAGGTAAAACGTTTGATAATGGCATCGCGGCCTTCATCGGAGGCGTTCGAGACCAGTAACTGGTTGGCCTTAGGGCCGTATTCTGGATTATTGGTATCGAGCGGTGTGGTGATATCACGAATCGCTCTTAAGCCTTCGACTTGCCCCTCACCAAATAAATCACCGCCTTCGACGACTTCATTCAGCAATTGCTCAAAGCTAATGCTCTGCCATTGGCCGCTGCCGCGCTTACCCACGCGTTTAAGACATTGTGTGACGCGGTGTGGGCTATCTAATTGTTCTAGCATTGCATTACCGCGGGCGCAGGCGGTGGAACGTCCTTGCAGCCCCTGTTCTTGAAAGGCGCTAAGCCCAACAAAGGCGGTTTTGATCGGTGTATCGAAATCGATATGTTCCCGCGATGACAACGGATGATAAGGATTGCCACTGATACGGATGATTTTATCGGTTTTTTGATCGATACGAGCGCGCACGCCGCATTTGGTCCAGCAACCTAAGCACATAGTATTGGCGATGCGTTGATCGTCATTGCTGATTAACTGACCTGACTGTAAATCGACTTTGTATTCAGGTGCTAAGGAATTGCCGTGCAGCGGATCTTGGGTCGGTTTTCCTGAAGTACCATTGACGACACCTTTACCTATTTGCGCTAATGTATGGCTATAACCCGCAGCAAATAATCCCACACCACCCGTGACAGCGGCCCCTTTGATAAAACGACGTTTACTCTTATCCATGATGGACTCCTTAATTCTGTAAACTATTTGGGTGCTCAGCGAGCAAGTTTTGCCGCAGGCGTGTGGCGAATAAGTTCGGAGACCAGCGCCATTAATGCTAACCAGAGGCCGAAGGTACCGGCTATTCCTAATAGCCCTTCGGGTCCCCAAGGCAGTTGATAGAGATAAGTCCCCGCGCCGTATTTAGGATCGGTTTGCGCTTGAATTAGCACTATCCAGCGAAATCCCCACGCAAGGTGAATGCCCGTGAGGCTGACGATTAGCATTGTCATATTGGGTAAGTGACGAATGGCGAGCATCAGTGCCAGCACGGCGAGCGTGACCAGCACCCAAATCGCAGCCAGTTGCCAACTTGGGCTGGTTTCCAGCAATAACGCGGCTTCAGGAGCCGAGCCCTTATCGAATAACGCCCAGCCGATAAGGCATAGGGCGAACAGACTAAAGCTGGCTCTTACCCAGAGTAATAGGCTGTCTTGGGTGCGCTGTTGGTAGCCTTTTAATAGTCGATTCAATACTGCCAAAGTGCCGCAGGCAGCGAGCAGGGCGCTCATCGCCATCAAAGGTGGCAGCCAATAGGTATGCCACAGTGGCCGCGCCTTAATGGCCATGGTTTCCATGCCAGTGTAGAGGGCGATACTGCAGGCACTCAGGGCCGTGATAATCGCGATCGGCTTGATGAATTTGTCACTGTTCCAATCACCGAATCTCAGTAATTGGCCTATTTTATTCACCCAATCTGAGTCTTGATTCGTGGTGTGCTTAGGCAGATATTGACGCAATAGCAGCCAAGCAAACACTGCGCTGGTGCCCGAGAATACGGGCAGTAAAAAGGCGCCATACCACATCCAAGAATCAGGGCGAACTTGCGCATAAAAATGCCAAGCCCGCAGCGGTTGGTGTAAATCGGCGAGTAAGGCGATAGGGGCGACTATGCCTGCGGTTAACATTAAACAGGCGCAGAGCTTCAGCAATCTGTCATCGGGTTTGGGTTGGCTAAACAAGTGTATTGTCGCTACCCATACGCTGGCGTAGGCGAGCCCCATCATAAAAAAGTATTGCACTGCCCAAGGTAGCCAAGTAATGGCGATATCTGGGGTAAAGATTTCTTTAATGACCATGGTGGATCTCCTCGCCAGTATCGGTAAGTAAGGTTCTAACGGGGGCTTGGCCGCTAATCTTGTCCTCAAAAGCGCTGCTCATGCCGATGTAGAACACCCGTGGCGCAGTGTTGGCCGTCGGTTTGAGCACCTTGATATCGGTTTTGTTGGCGGCAAGCAGTTGGCTTATCTGGCTGTTGGGATTATTCAGATCGCCAATCACACGGGCTTCTCCTACGCAGGTTTCGACACAGGCGGGCAGTAACCCTGCATCTAACCTGTGGGCGCAGAAGGTACATTTGTCGGCGGTATTGGTGTCGTGGTTGATAAAGCGCGCATCATAGGGGCAGGCTTGCACGCAATAGCCACAACCAACACACCATTCATTGTTGACGACGACTATGCCGTCCTTGCGCTGTAAGGTCGCGCCCGTAGGACAAACTGGGATGCATGGCGGGTTTTCGCAGTGATTACAAAGTCTTGGCAGCATTAAAAACGCAGGCGGAGTGGTATCTTCCTGCTGCGAGACTTCATACTGCTGCACTGTGGTGCGAAATTGCCCGAGGGGCGGTTGATTCTCGATAGTGCAAGCGACGGTACAGGCTTGGCAGCCTACACAGCGGCGTAGATCGATCACCATACCGTAACGTTTACCCACTTGGCCTTCGCTGGCACTGTGCATTTGAGGGCTGCGCTTATCATCCTGTGCATACACTTGCACGACAGGGATGAGTGCGGCGCCAACACTGACGCTGGCCATTTTGCCGAGAAACTGACGTTTACTCTTGTCCATACAGATTTCCTTCACTACTTGCAGATGGCGAATAAACTGGCTCATAGACCTAGCGTTAAGGTTTATGGCGAGGTTTACAGGCATTCTGTAAAAGGCGAGGCGGCATAACTATAGTGGTTTTCCACATATCGGGTGTGGATTTGATCTAGCGCAACAAATATCCGTTAGAATAGCCTTCAAAATGCTAGGGTTTTATTTTTACGGCTTTTAAACTTAAGTTTGGCCTGCTTTCAATTTGAATTGGATCTGCTTTTAACTGGATTTGAGCTTGAGTTGAAGTTGAGTTGAATTTGAGTGATTGGGGATAAAGGATTGCACTTCACGTTATTTAGGATGATGAAAATAGTGTTTAGCTCAGGGATGTCACTCAAGTGGCCGTTATCGATTCAAGGTTCAATCGAGCCTAATATGACACAGCGAACGATTTTAAGGATGTCACTTAGGACTAAGGTGTTCATCACGTTATTAGCGTGCTTACTCGCTTCGGCAAACGTGTTTGCCGTAGAGCCGCAGAATCAAAGTGCGCATTCGGGATTAACTGACCCTGAGGTTGTTGCGCCAGTCGCTATCGAAGAACCCGGTTATCAAGTGGTCGATGTGGGCGTGTTAGCCATCCGCGGTTATAAGGCGACCATCAACCGCTGGCAGCCGTTAATGGGTTGGCTTGAAACCCAAATTCCCAACAGTTACTTTAGGTTACATCCTCTCACCCTCGATGAGCTCGCTAAGGGCGTTGAAACTCAAGGGCTTGATTTTGTAATTACCAACCCTGGGCAGTCCGTGATGCTGGCGCGGCAATATTCCCTCACTTGGTTGGCGACTCTGCGCAGTCCGTTAAATAATGGTGCGGCGATGCAAGTGGGTTCGGCGCTGGTGGTGCGCGCCGATTCACCCTATCACACCTTAAGTGATCTCAAGGGACGTCGACTCGGGATAGTGTCGAAAAATGCCTTCGGCGGTTACTTGACCTTAGTTTACGAAGCGCAGCTAAAAGGCATAGATTTGCCTCGCTTTGTGGGTGAGATTATTCCGCTGGGGTTCCCGCTAGATAATCTGTTGTATCAGTTAGATGATCAAAAAAGTGGTGATGATGCGGCGAAAGATAATCGACTGGATGCAGCTGTGGTGCCTGTGTGTCAGCTTGAGCAGATGCAAACGGAAGGGCTGATTAATATCGGCCATTATCGGGTGCTCGATAACCAAACTCCGGTGGGATTTCATTGCCAAGTCTCGACTCGCCTCTATCCCAACTGGTCCATGGCGAAGACCAATCGCGCCTCCCAGTCTCTGGCTAAAAGCGTGACCCAAGCGCTGCTAGCGCTGCCCGAAGATCACCTAGCCGCTAAGTCTTCCGATTCTGCGGGTTGGACCACGGCAGTGAGTCAGCTGGCGATCGATCAACTGCTCAAAGATCTCGACATGCATCCCTTACAAACACCTTGGTGGCAAAGAGCGTGGCAGTGGGTCAAGTTACATCAACAATGGGCTTGGTTTGTTTTGGGGATTTTGGTGCTGCTCAATGCGTACCATTTCTGGTTGGAGTATCGTTTTAGCCGTCGCGGCCGGGAGTTGATTAACACTCAGCGCCAGCTCAATGAAAACCGCGCGCTACTGGAACATGCTCAGCGTATCGCGATTGCTGGCGAACTTGGCGCTAGCCTCTCCCACGAACTCAATCAACCTTTGGCGGCGATTGGCCATTATTGCCATGGCGCCGAAGTGCGATTACAGCGGGGGACGAGCCCTGAGGAACTGCAATCGGTATTGACGCTTATCCAGCAGGAAGTCACGCGCGCCGACAGTATTATCAGCCGCTTACGTAACTTGTTGAAGAAACGGCCTGTATCGAAACAAGCTTTGTACTTGCATGAGCTGGTCAATGAGACTGTGCCGCTGCTCGCCTATGAGTTTGAGCAACATCAAATCAATCTTGCCGTGAATGTGAGCGGTGAGCCCTATTTACAGTCCCTCGATGAAGTCGGCATGCAGCAGTTGTTGCTTAACTTGCTGAAAAACGCCTTTGACGCCTGCGTTCAGCGGTTAGAGCTTGAATCCAGTGGCACAGAACAGAGCGTAATGCATAAGCCCTATGTTCCGACGATCGATATCGATCTTCGCTATCAAGAACGCACACTCTTGCTGACAGTCACGGATAATGGCACTGGGTTAACCGAAGAGACCAGCCTGCTAATGCAAGCCTTTTATTCCACTAAATCAGAGGGATTAGGTTTAGGCTTAGTGATTTGCCGCGATATTGCCGAGAGCCATGGCGGAACCTTTAGCCTAGAAAGCGCTATGGGTGGCGGTTGCCAAGCGCAGGTGGCTATACCGCGTAAACCTGAACCCAATGGAGCACAATAATGAGTCTTGCCTTACCTGTGTATTTAATCGATGACGATGACTCAGTGCGTCGTTCCTTGCGTTTTATGCTTGAAAGTTATGGCCTTAAGATCACCGACTTTGATAGCGCCGAAGCCTTTTTTACTACTGTGGACTTAACTCTGCCGGGTTGTGCGTTAGTCGATGTGCGTATGCCGGGGTTGAGTGGCCCGCAGTTGCATCTTGAATTAGTCGCCAAAAATAGTCCGTTAGCGGTGATTTATTTGACCGGCCATGGCGATGTGCCTATGGCAGTAGATGCGCTTAAACTCGGTGCGGTGGATTTTTTTCAAAAGCCCGCCGATGGCGCTAGGTTAGCCGAAGCGGTTGTCAAAGCGTTGGAACATACCAAGGCGCATCATCAAGACAATCAGTATCTTGAGACGTATCAAGCACTCACGCCAAGGGAGCGGGAGATACTCAACCTGATTGCCCAAGGTCTGAAGAACCAAGAGATCGCCGATAGCCTTTGTATTGCCATGCGCACGGTCGAGATCCACCGCGCCAATTTGATGAAAGGCATGCAAGTGGGATCGCTGGCGGAAATGATGCTGATCTATAGCCGGATCGCCGAACGCCTGCGCCTTGAAGATAACCGCTAAAATTTACCTTTTACTGCGCTAATTGCCGCTTTGTTAGCCGCCTATTTGGGCTAAGTTGTCGTATCATTGGCGGTTAGTATTGGCTTTGCTAGTAGCTTAGTTATGAGCTTAGTTCTGGGCCTAATTCGAGGCGTAAAGATTGTGAGCCATGGCATTAGTGCAGCGCCGCTTAATTGCCAATACACCGCGATTGCCTTATTTTAGGGGCACTATTTTTAGGCCATGATTTTAACAGCACTTTTTTACCGTGCTTGTTAAGGTCTGTGGCCCTCTTGGATTGTTTTGCTTTGTCCTGTAGAAGGCTTCTGCAGCTTAGATAAGACGCTCCCGTTTGCATAAGGAATGAAATGGCAAGCTTGATTCGTATTGTGCTGATTGATACGCACCTTCCGGGCGTTGTGGAACTCGCCCTCAATGGCCATACCAACATTTGTGGTACTAACGCCTCGGGTAAGACGACATTACAACGTCTAGTCCCTGTTTTTTATGGCGAATACCCAAGCCGCGTGGTGCCTTCGACCCGCGACAGTTTCGAGCGTTGGTACTTGCCACACGATTCAAGCTACATCATTTACGAATATCAAAAGGCCGATGGCTTACTGTACCAAGCCGTGCTGGCTTCGGCGGGTGATGGCAAGGGGGTTAACTATCGCTTTATCGCCAAAGGTTTTGAGCTAAGCGATTATATTAAATCGCAAAATGGTGACACTATTCTGTGCCACACCATGGCGGAATTAGGCCGTGATTTAAAACGTGCTGGTATCGCCACCACTAACTTACTCAACACCCGTGAATATCGCGCCATTATTCAAAACGATCGCACCCTCTTAAGCACGGGCAGTAACCGCAGCGAACTGCGCGGCTATGCCCGCCAATTTGCCCTGTGTGAGGGCGAGCATTCCCTGCGCCACATCGAAAAACTCGCCAAAGCGGTGCACTCCAAAGAAGGCAAGATGGAGACGGTCAAATCCATGATCGCGGCCATTTTAGAGGAAGACGGAGTTAATCCGCCCAGCTCACGCTTAAACCCGCAGCGCGTTGAGGCGTGGATCCGTGAAAGCCAACTTATCCAAGGGTTTGAAGTTATTCGCCCCGAATTTGAAAAACTCGAGCAAGAATTTAACCAACTGCTCAGTGCAGAGATGCGCTTATCGAGCTTGTCCCGTGGTTATCGCAACGATGAAACCTTAGAAGCCGATCGCCAAGATATTCAGCAAACCTTATCTAAAGAGCTGAATTTAAAGCTCAGATTGCTTGATGACGAATGGAAAGAGCAGCGCGATGAGCTCAACCTCGATTTATCGGCCGCCAAGGGTGATGTGGCGAAGTGCGAGTATGAACTCGATGCCATTGAAGATCAGCACAGCGCCTTTTTAGATGCCAACATAGAGCAAGCTAAGGCCGATCTTGAGATGCTGCCGAACTGGCGCACCGATGTTGAAAACTTAAGTGAACGCCATAAGCTTCAAACCGAGAAGCACCAAGATATTGAGGCGGCCTACAATGCCCGTCGCAGTAAGATTGGCGAGCAGTTAAACCGCGAGCTTGAAGGCCTGCATAGCGACCAAGACAAGCAGCGCGAAGCCCGCGATAAGCAACGTGAAGTCGCGCGCACCGATATTGATGCCCTAGAGCTGCAATGGCGCAACCAAATGGATGCGGGCAAGGCTAGCTTTAGCGAGCAGGAATACCAATTCAAACTCACTGCCGCCGAGCTTAAATTGCGTGTTGATGGAGTGACTTACACCGAAGAAGAAAAGCTGAGTCTCGCGATTTTCGACGAACGTATTCACCGCGCCGACGAAGAACAAGAAAGCTGCAATGCCAAGGTTGAACGCTTAAGCAGCGATGAGCGTAAGCTTAGAGCTAAACGCGATCAAGCCAACGAAGCCTTGCGTATCGCCACCTTAAGGGTGAACGAGCGTCAAACTGCGCTGGATGAACTGCACCACATGCTGTTCCCGCAATCCCACACCCTATTGGAATTTTTGCGTAAGGAAGCCCAAGGCTGGGAGCAAAGTTTAGGGAAAGTGATCGCGCCTGAACTGCTGCATCGCACCGATTTACATCCAAGCTTTTTACATCAAAGTCAGGTTAGCGAATCGAGCGAAGCTTTCTTTGGCGTGCATTTAGATCTTAAAGCGATCGATGTGCCTGAATATGCCGCCTCTGAACAAGAGCTGCGGATTCGGTTAAGCAAAGCCGAAGAAGCCCACACTAGTGCCCAAGAAATGCAAGCCGAGGCCGAATCTCAGCTGGTGGCCATTAATGGCGAGTTGGATAATCTCAGCCGTGAACTGACTTTTGCCCGCACGGCGTACAAAAATAGCCGTGACGATCTGCGTCGCCTATTTGATGAAAAGCGCAGCGAGCAAGAGAAAATTAACAAAGCATTGAGCGAGCGCAAAGCCCATGCGGGACAAAGACTGACTCAACTCGATGGTGAGCTAAAACAGCTTAAACATCAGCACGAACTCTGGCTCGAAGATCAAAAAGAGCAAGCGCTAGAAGCGCGCATGGAAAAGAATGCCTATTGGCAGGAAGTTATCGGCGCGCTCGACAATCAACTCGGCCAAATTAAAGCGACCATTGAAGGACGCCGCGAAAGTGCCAAAATCGAGCAGAAAGCCTGTGAGACTTGGTACAAAAACGAGCTTAAATCCCGCGGTGTGGATGAGGATAATATCCTCAAACTCAAGCAACAAATTCGTGATTTAGAAACTAAAATTAGCCGCGCTGAGCAGCGTCGCAGCGACGTACTGCGCTTCGACGATTGGTATCAGCACACTTGGCTTGCGCGCAAACCTAAACTGCAAACTCAGCTTAGCGATGTGAAGCGCGCGGTATCGGAAATCGATCAACAACTTAAGGCGAAAACTCAGGATGTTAAGACTCGCCGTCAACAACTCGAAACCGAGCGTAAAGTGTCCGATGCGGCGCAGGTTGAAGCCTCTGAAAACTTAACTAAATTACGTGCCGTAATGCGTAAACTCGCCGAGCTTAAGTTACCGAATAATAACGAAGAAGCCCAAGGCAGCCTAGGCGAGCGTCTGCGCCAAGGTGAAGATTTACTGCTAAAACGCGATTACTTGATGGGCTCGGTCAAGCAATATGTAGAGCACTTCGATTCAGTGATCGCCAGCAAGTCAGGTTCGGGCCTTGCCGAAACCTGGGAGCGTGCCCGCGAAGAATCGAGCTTTATCAACGACAAAGGCATTCGTCTGCTGGATTACCGCAAGTTAGTGCCACAGCTTGAGCAATTGCTGAACGTGATAGTGCCGCAATCGATTACTGCGCTGCGTGAGCAAGGACGGATTTTTGGCGTCGACTTAACCGCCTTCTACGATGTATTAGCCGATATTGACCGTCGCATCGCGTCCCAAAGTGCACGCATTACCCGCGAAGTGGGTGAAGAGTTATTCCTCGATGGCGTGTCTGAATCGGCGGTACGAATTCGTTCGCGCATCAGCGAGTTAGAGTTCTGGCCTGAGCTTGAACAGTTCGTCAAAGCCTTTAAACATTGGAAAGCCGATGGCTTTAATGGCTTGCCCGATGAGGATTACACCAACAGCATGCGCCGCGCCTTAGACATTATCGGCCGCGCTGCGTTAACGGGGGGCATCTCTAAGTTGCTGGAAATCGAGCTGCGTCTTAAAGAAGGTAACAGCGATCTGATTATCCGCACCGACAGACAGCTTAACGAATCCTCAAGCCACGGTATGGCGTATCTGATTTTGTGTAAGTTCCTGTTGGCATTCACGCGTTTGCTACGTGGCCGCGCCGACGTGACCATTCACTGGCCAATCGATGAGTTGGGCACTTTGCACCATACCAACGTGAAGAAGATTTTCGATGCCTGCGAAAACAACAACATTTGTGTGCTGGGCGCCTTCCCGAACCCAGAGTCCGAGGTGCTGAACTTGTTCGCCAACCGTTACATTATCAACAAACAAACCAAGAAGTTGCAGGTGGTGAAGCCTAAGGTCAACCCGATTGCTGATATGTTGAGTAAACGCCTGAGCAAGGAGGCCATCTAATGAGCGCCATGAACGAATCGAACCAAACCGTATTAGTTGGCACTGGCGCGTTAATTGAGCTGTTACTCAAGGGCGAGTTTATTTGCCGCACTACCAATGAAGAAGGCTGGCGCGCCCTTAAAAATAACAGCACCCGCGAGCGGGTCGAAGCCTATCTTAATCAAATCAACCGTACCGTGGCGTCCGCCGCCGAAGGCGATGTGTTCTTCTGTGGTTATTTGCAGCTTGGCGATAGCGAACGCAAAGTGATTTCATCGCAGTTTAAAGATATCTGTCAGGCACTTATCCCGCTGGTGGAATGGCTGGTATTAGTGCAAGAAGCCAGTGGTCAAGATGCGCCGCTGAGCGAAGGTGCGCCCGTGCGTTTAACTGAGCTGCAAAGTCGCATCGAAGACACGCCGGCGTTCCGTGAGCAGTTAGCCAAACTCAGCCAATATCGTCTATTTGGCTCGACCAGTACCAACAGCGATGCGCAAATCAAATTAGTCTTCAAACGATTAGTCGAACTCGGCTATTTAGTGCGCCCCAATGCGGAGAAGCAAATCTATATCGCCACGGGTAAGCTGGATTATCTGTATGAAGTCATTCGTTTTATCGATGAAACCGAAGGTTTAAGCCTAGAAGCGCAGGCGGAAACGGCGACCCAGCGGGACTTAATCTAATGTTGGCACTGTTAAACCTAGGTAAAAGCTGCGACCAAGGAGGCCATGATGAGCAGTAACTTACATCAGGCGGGTGTGAAACTGCTCAAGCAGTTAGGTCGCCATGCTGACATTATTATGGACGCCTATTTGGCGGGTTCTCTTAACGAAGATGCGCATGATCCAAGCGTGGTTGAAAAGCTTAAACAGGCCGGTATTTTGTGGCGGCCAGAGCCAGATCAAGAGTTGCGGCTTAAACGCTCCGTGCGTGCCTTACTCGAAGAAGGCTTAAGCGACGAGCGTAATCGCCAAATCGACTCTAACGTCGGTTCGGCTCTCGCGACCATTAAAACCTTGGCCGACCACTACAAAGAGGCGCGTCATAGCTCTGATTACAGCGCCGCCGAGGCCTATTTATCGGATTTGAGCGAGCATGTTTATAGTTTCGCCGATAGTCTGCGTTATTCGATCCGTGTGCTCTGGGGCCGGATCAACAACGAGTTCGGTTATGTGGGTACGATCAACGCTAAGATCCGCGAAAACGAATTAGCCCAAAGCCAAGTGTCTGAATTGCTTAATGGCTTAGAGATGTTCCAGTTTAGTGAGCTAGGCGAAATCGCTGGCGATATCCGTGAGCTGCGCAAACTATTAGTGACGACTTTACAAGAAACCATGAGCGACTGCGCCCAGGAACTGAGCGTAGTGCAGGGACGTTTACTCGAACTCTTAGGTCGCTTTAGGCAAATCCGTGGCCGTACCCGTTTGCTCAAGGGCTGGTTGCTCTACACTGATTTGCATCCGGATTATCGGCCTGCGGACCATGTGTCCCACAAGGACATTCCGAGTCTTTTCAATCGCGCCGAAGTCTTGCTCGCACCTGCTGCGGTAGACGTGCACAACGCCAGCCAAGAGTTGGAGTTAATGGGTATAGTCGCGCATATCAAGGCTATCAGTCGTCATCCCGTGATTGAAGCGGTACGTGAGCGAGATGCGTCAGTGTCACTCACCCAAAGTGAAGACTTCGATGTGCCCGATAATCCACTTAAGCAGGCGGTGGATACCTATTTTGTCGATGTAATTGAGTCTGGTTTGCGCCAATCGGCGCTGGAATATCTGCTGGATAAGGCCTTGCCTTGGGAAGCCGAGAGCTGGATTTATCAAGTGATTGGTGGCTACGAAGGTCTGCCAGATGAACATAAAGCCTACTTTGAGCTTGAGCCATTAGGTGAGCCACATCCTATCTATAGCGGTAACTTTATCATTCGCGATGTTGAGTTATGGCTCGCCTAGGCCAGCAACAACTGCAACTGTTGGAGAAGGCTTTTATTAAGCGTTCTCCCAAGGTTAAGCTCACGGCTAACTGGCGCGCGATTTACCGCGAGTTAGAAGTGGGCGAGTTAGACGAGTCTGAAAAGCATTTGTGCTTCGCGCCCAAAGACTTTGATCTGCTAAGGCAAAGCGTATTGGCGCTAATGGGGCTCGATCTCAGGGATCTGGATTTCAATGTCGATCGCATGGCGATGTCCGCCAAAAGTCACGCTGAAAAGCTCGCTAAGATCCGTCCCGAAGCCGAATACGTTTTGATGAAGTATCTAGGTTTTGAATCGTCGCCAACTGGGATTTCAACACGCACATCACTACGTATTCCTTTGGATGAAGCGCAAAAGCATTGCCATGAACTCAATGTCGCCGCCATCTTAGTGGTTGAAAACTTGGATGTGTTTGACGTTATCCATCAAGCGCGTTTGCCACAGGATTTAACCCATGTGATGGTTATCTACCGAGGTAGCGGCCATCATTCCCCGATTGGCGTGCGGCACTTTTTACAAGCTATGGCAGGTAGATTGCCGGTTATCGCTTTTACCGACTTAGATCCCGCAGGGCTGCAAATCGCCCATACCTTAATGGGCGTGACCCATTACCTTGTGCCGCAACTTGCGCTAACGGCTGCTGCCGAGTTGTTGGCCATTGGGCAAATTAATTCAACCTATGATTTCGACAAGCAAGCGAAACAGACCAAATATCTTCAGCATGCCGATTTAAAGCGTTGGCAAGAATTAGCTTTTTGGCTAACTCAACACAGTATTAGCATTAAACAGCAACACCTGCTAGCTCACGGGCTTGAACTAGTGTTAGTGCCATATATTTAGTCATCACGCACTTTATCTCTCTGCTTTACACTAATTATCTAGTTTTAAATTCCGTTATAATTTGAATTTTAGTCATTAAGACTGAGGTCGATTTTCTAATTGTTTTTAATATGTTTTCATTGTGATTTATTGGTTTTCATTCTGTTTAAATATACGGTTTTAAATAAGTCTTTAGTCTGCTCATTGATTGAACATAATTATTTTTTATCATTAAAAATCAAATGAATGCTAATTTTCCGTGATGCGGTTAGCTTAATTCAAGATGAAAAAATGAAATTTATTCATTGAATTAACGGCTAGCATGTTTCACTATCCCCTGCCTAAGCCAAAAATGGATTGGCAATTGTGCTCATCATGGAAGATGAATAACAAAAAAACTACATTTCTGGGGAAACCACAAGCATGATTAAATCACTTTCGACGCGGATCTTTATAGGTCTGTTTGCGGGTCTTATTTTCGGCACAATAGTGCAGTACTTCTTAAACGATATCGGTTTCTTCTCGGACAATTTGGTCGAGCTTGCCGGCGGCGTTGGCACTATGTTCGTCAATATGATCATGATGCTAGTCGTGCCATTAGTGTTTGTGAGTATTGTTTGTGGTGTCTGTGAGCTGCAAGATCTCAAAAGTTTTGGCCGTTTAGGCGGTAAGACCTTCGGTTTCTATATCATCAATACCTTTGTCGCGATCGCGACGGCATTATTAGTCGTGCTGTTACTCGACCCAGGTAAAGGTGTCGATATGAGCAGCACAGACGGCCTGGCCATTACTGCAACTGAGCTGCCAAGTCTGATGGCACTGGTGATCGACATAGTCCCGCGTAACCCTGTGGCGGCGTTTATGTCGGGCAATATGTTGCAAGTGATCTTTATGGCCCTAATGCTTGGCGGCGTGATTAAGTCACTCGGTGAGCATGTCGCTGGCGCTGTGCAAGGTTTTCAAACCGCGAATAAAATCATGATGAAGCTGATTTCTGTGGTGATGAGCCTAGCGCCCTACGGTGTGTTTGCCTTGATGTTCAAGCTCGGCGCGACCTTAGATGCTGGCGTGTTTATGAGCGTAGTTGAGTACATGGTGCTGATCCTCGCGCTGCTACTACTGTGGATTTTTGTGGTTTACCCAATGGCGGTGGGCATATTTACCCCAATTTCGGCCAAAACCTTCCGCGAGAAGACCCAAGAGCAAGTGTTGTTTTCACTGTCGACCGCAAGCTCGAATGCGACGATTCCTGTGACTATGCGTACCTTAACCGAAAAGTTAGGTGTGAATCGCGCGGTAGCAGGCTTTGGTGTGCCGCTCGGCGCGACCATGAACATGGGCGGCGTGGCGATTTACATCACTATCGCGATTTTCTTTGTCGCTAACGCCTTTGGTATGCCTATCACCTCTGATCAATTGCCTTCGCTGCTATTTAGCATCTTCCTGCTCTCTGTCGGTGCCGGCGGTGTGCCCGGCGGCGGCATGGTGATGATAGGCGTGTTAATCCATCAAATGGGTTTACCGATAGAAGCCTTCGCCATTGTCGCGGCGTTAGATCGCATTATCGATATGGTGCTGACTTCTTGTAACGTGGTAGGTGATGCTGCGGTATTGACCATAGTGGACCAAACCGAGAAAGTGCATCAGGTTGAACTAGCAAAGAGCTAATCTGGACGTTAAGTCATATACCATAAATGCAAAAAGCCACTGTCATCAGTGGCTTTTTGTTTTTACGATTTGATTAAATGCTGATTGAGGTGACTACTTGGCACAATCTTGTTTCAGTCTGACCACTGCATCGGCAAAGCCTACGGCAACGAGGTCTGCACTAGTGTATTTGCTAGAGCGAAAAGATACTGCTTCAAGGTGTATTTGTTGAGCCTGCAGTTCACCTAAACTTGCCCATAGATCTGGGTTGGCTGTGCCCCCGCTGCTGAAATTCATCAGTGAGCCAGTACCATGCAATTTCAGCTTAGCCTGTTCGCCACTGGTAATGATGAGTACGCTAGGATCACCATTAAATGCGAAGGATTCCGACATAGTGACATTGATGCTAGGTTGCAGATCTCCAACGGAACAGGCCAAGGTTAATTTGAGATTTTTATCGATAAAATCGATGCTATGACTCTTCAGTGGTATTCCTTCTGCGTTTAGAGTTGAGGCCAAATCTTCCTTGGCATGGGCGTAGCCAATATGGCTGACGAGCATGAGAGCCAGTAACTGTGTTTTCACTTTACTACCTTGCGCTTACAGTAATGTTTACTTACGAATGGATGCGTTAGTGACGAGTTTGTCAAAAAGGGTGGCGATTATAGAGTTTTTTGACACTTTTGGGTAAGTATTTTAATAGATTTAAACCGTATGACTGATATCTAGATATTTAACACAATAAGTTGAAAGAATAGATATTACAAATAGCCGTATTAAGATTTAAATGAGTGCTGATTAATGAGTCAACAAGGTGAAAATAAAGTTGGGATGTGTGGGATCAGTCATGCGTTAAATAGTGGGTTTTAATATTATTTTTTGGATTTTTTGGGTTTTTATTTTGTTAAAAGGCCACTCAATAGAGTGGCTTTTTAATTTAGCAGAAACGAATGAAACGTTATCTTCGTTTAGTTTTTACTTTCAAAACCTTACACAGCGTTAACACCGTGTTCGCTCCACTTACGAAGGCTCGAACTTGCTACTTACCAGCGCGGGTCATTTTATCTAAATACCCCATGGCAAAGGCGGACAACACAAAGGTGATGTGGATTAATAGGTACCACATGATTTTATCGTTATCGATATTCTTCACATCCATAAAGATTTTTAGTAGATGAATGGATGAAATCGCCACAATAGAAGCGGCGACTTTGTTTTTTAATGAGCCAGAATCTAACTTACCGAGCCAACTGAGCTTCTCACTGTCTTCGCCCACATCTAATTGTGACACGAAGTTTTCATAGCCAGAAAACATCACCATCACAATCAGGCCGCCGACTAGAGTGATATCAATTAAGGACAGGGTGACCAGCACCAGATCCACTTCGGTCATCTCAAAAATAATCGGCAGAATATGGAAGATCTCTTGGAAGAATTTAATGCCTAAACCGATTAGGACTAGGCTTAATCCCAAGTAAATCGGCGCCATAATCCAGCGAGATGCATACATTAGCCTTTCAAATATTTTTTCCATATTCCATTTAACCCTTAATCTAAAAATGCGGTAAAAAATCGAGTTACCAACGACTAAAACAGTAACATCGCGCATTTTAGGCGCGCGATAACCCTAGGGTAAAGCGTGAGATATATGCTGTTATTGCGCTTTCTGTTGACATTGTCGTCATCTAAACCCGATTCAGGGTTTAGCAGCGCGGCAGCGTCTAACTTACTCATGTCTTCGATATGTTTGATTGTCGCTTTTTTCAAGCAGATACCAAAGTAAATTCAGCAATAGAGGATCACGTTTTTACACTTTTTAGGACTTTGTTGAAAGAGGTGACATTTGTCATCTTCTATTGCTGACAACTCACACTGCCGTGATTTAGCGGATATAGGGATACTAAAGCCATACCAACAAGGAGGCTTAATCATGCAACATAAATCACTGGACCAACAATTAATCGAATACCGCCAAAAACGTGCTTTAGCTATGCCTTTATCCGGCATGATAGTGTGGAGCTTACTGTTTATATTGAGCTTTGTATTAACTCCTTCGCAGTTGGTGATGGCTGTATTTATCGGAACGGGTTCTATTGTCTATCTTGCTATGGGAGTTTCGCGGCTGACGGGCGAGAATATCTCCTTCAAGAAAAGCACAGATCGTAATTGGTTTGAGACTGTGTTTTTGGCTGCGATGGGGATGAGTTTTTTAACCTTTAGCATCAGTATTCCCTTTTTTATAGAAAACTATTTAGCCCTGCCTTTCGCCCTTGCGGTGCAAACAGGTTTAATGTGGTTAGTCCACGGTGTTTTAGCGGCGCAAAAGGTGGCGATTGTGCATGCAATTGTGCGCACTGTGGCTTGCGTGGCTGCTTTTATGTTGTGGCCTGAGTTGAGTTTTCAGCTTCAACCTTTAATTGTGGTGGTATGTTATGGGTTCTCTATCCCAGTGATGCAGCGCCGTTGGAAGATTCAGCAAAATTTTTGTGTTGCGGGTTAGTGGTTAGTAGGTTTTGCGGCCTTACGGCCGAGGTAAGTCAAAGTCGGGGTCTTCACCCCCCAATCAATTGTGATGATTTGATTGGAGTTACACTAACAAAGTTATCGCAGCTATTAATTGCAGCCTAACGGCTGAGGTGAATCAAAGTCGTGGGTCTTCAACCCACACCCGACCAAAAGGGGAAAAGCGCCTGTTCCCCTTTTGGAAATCCCCCGGCGTCCCTAGCGAAGTTATATGCATTGGTTAGTGGCTTCGTGCTTATTCGAAAATCGCTAACGCTTCCGATGGGGCGTCCCTTCCCCCCGAAAGCTACGCAGACGTCCTGTCTGCGTCACGCTATTTTCTTCAACGCCCTTCAGCAACTTCGCAGGGGAGGTGAACTTCTATTGCCTTGGTGTTAGCTGTTAGTCCTAAAGATTTGTACCTGTCCCATCTTTCGCAACCGTTGATATCGCCTGTGCTACTTTTTCTTCTGTATCTTTCAAAATCTCTTTTGACTCCTTTTCCAATTTTGCTGTCAGTTTTGAGAAACCAGGTATGTTTCTTAGCTTTTCAACGGCATCACCTAATTTAACACTTTTATCTAAAGCATCCATCAAGGGGTGATCTGAACTGGCAGTTAGACATGGACGTTGTTCGGCAAGGACTCTTGTTAACAAAGAGGCAAGAGGGAATTGCTGTTGATCCCCTCTTGGTCGGGTGTGGGGTGAAGCCCCACGACTTTGACTTATCTCGGCCGTAAGGCCGCAATCGATATAGCATTGTGCTAAACAGCACGAATATTAGGCTGAGGGGTGAAGCCCACGACTTTGACTTGCCTCGGCCGTTAGGCCGCAATTTCTTCAGCGGTAAAGCCGCATCACAACTCAAATGTCGTATTCTGCGACAATAAAAAAGCCACTGTGTTCAGTGGCTTTTATCATGAAAAATCAGAAAGTAAGCGATTCGGCTTACTCTATATTTGGTTCTTCACTGTAATCGATACCGTGGTAGCTCAGGCAAGCGTCGACTTCGTTGCTGCTGCCTAGGATGACGGCAACACGTTGGTGAATTTGTGTTGGTTGAATATCCAAAATGGTTTCATAACCGGTAGAAGCCTTACCGCCGGCTTGTTCGACTAAGAAAGCCATTGGATTGGCTTCGTACATCAAGCGCAGTTTGTACGGTTTTTTCGGATCTTTATTGTCTGTTGGGTAGGTGAAAATACCGCCACGTGATAGCACGCGGTGTACGTCGCCGACCATGGCCGCAATCCAGCGCATGTTGAATGATTTTTCGCGTGGGCCAATTTTACCGAGCAGTAAATCGGCAATATAGGTTTGCATTGGCGCTTCCCAAAAACGTTGGTTCGACATGTTAATGGCAAACTCTTGGGTCTCTGGGCTAATGCTCATGGCGGCGTTAGTCAGTAAAAATTCATTGGTTTCTGGGTGCAAAGTAAAGAGTTGCACGCCTTGGCCAGTGGTTAATGCCAGCATGGTCGATGGACCATAAAGTACATAACCTGCGGCTAATTGCGCGCGGCCAGATTGTAAAAAGCTGGTTTCAGTCAACTCGCCAGCAGGGGCGGGCAGGACAGAAAAGATAGTGCCGACTAACGAGTTGATATCTATGTTAGATGAGCCATCTAGTGGATCGAAACACACCAGATATTGACCATTTTGGCTGACTTCAACTACATGATCTTCTTCTTCCGATGCCAAACCGCGCACTGTACCGTCAGCTTTTAATGCATCTTTGAGCATGTCGTTGGTGATGATATCCAGTTTTTTCTGGGTTTCACCTTGGACGTTTTCTTGCTCAGTCGCGCCTAACACGCCTGCAAGCGCACCGTGGCGAACGGCATGGCTAATGGCTTTTGAGGTGTCGGCTAAGGTTAAAATGAGGTGGGAGAGGGAGTCGTTCACTGCCTGTGAGGTCAGGTGCTGGGTCAGAGTCTGCATGTTATGTCCTTTAGAGGTTCAACAATGAGGTCAATTTCGTTATTTGCCGCGAATGATAACTCAGTTAGTCGACAATTTCAGCGATGTTGCTGATGCTTTTAGCGAATATTAGGGCTTTTAGGGATTATTTGGACTGAGCCTACGAGATGATCCTAATTTGTATCGGCATATTGCATGCGCTTTCTATTTGTAGCGCGCCTCTGGCACAATGGCGGCAGTTTTTTAATCGCCAGCCTAAGGCGAGTACACTTCCAAGGAATAATAATGATTAAAAATAGGTTAACTTGGTTCCCTGCGAGCTCGCTTAAGGTGCGCGCCGTTCCCCTACTGATAGCGAGCCAAATGGCCATGATTTCGACAGCAATGATTTCAACAACCACCCCAGCTTTGGCAATGGAAGGCGGCAAACTGCCATTGACGATTGAGCGAATGAATGCCTCGCCCGCCTTAGCAGGCACCAGTCCCCGTGGTTTAAAATTGTCACCCGATGGGCTGCGCGTCACCTATCTTGCTGGCCGTAAAGACAATCAAAGTTTTTATGATCTCTGGCAGATGGATGTCAAAAGCGGTGAGTCGAGTTTGCTATTAAACGCCGATAAACTTGCGACCAATGAATTATCCGATGAAGAAAAAGCCCGCCGCGAGCGCCAACGTATTTATGGTGAAGGCATTATGGAGTACTTCTGGGCCGATGATAGCCAAGCGCTATTAATTCCGGCCTCTGGCAATCTGTATTACTTTTCCCTCGTCGACAATAGCGTGACTCAATTGCCGATTGGCGAAGGGTTTGCTACAGATGCACGCTTATCGCCCAAGGGGCATTTTGTGTCTTTCGTGCGGGATCAAAATTTGTATGTGTTAGATCTGGCGACGAAAAAACTCCAAGCTATGACGACCGATGGCGGCGGGGCAATTAAAAATGCCATGGCTGAGTTTGTCGCTCAAGAAGAAATGGATCGCATGACCGGTTACTGGTGGGCGCCCGATGAATCGGCTATCGCCTTCACCCGTATCGACGAATCTGCGGTCGAGCAAGTGACGCGCAATGAGATCTATGCCGATGGCATTAAACTCACCGAGCAGCGTTATCCTGCTGCAGGTAAAAACAACGTCGACATCGCATTAGGTGTGGTCACGCTAAAAGATAAGGCCATCAATTGGGTGAGCCTGCGCGAAGAGAATAGCAAAGACAAGAGCAAAGACATTTATCTGCCGCGTGTCGATTGGTTGCCCGATAGCAAACACTTGTCGTTCCAGTGGCAGAGCCGCGATCAACATCAGCTCGATTTGCAGTTAGTGGCGTTAGATGCACTGACTAAGCCAAAAACCTTAGTGAAAGAACGCAGTGATGCTTGGGTAAACCTCAATAACGATCTGCACTTCTTAAAGCAGCAGTCTGCCTTTATTTGGGCGTCTGAGCGTGACGGCTTTAATCATCTGTATCTTTTTGACTTAAAAGGCAAACTCAAAACGCAATTGACTAAGGGCGAGTGGGCTGTCGATGAGCTGGAATACATAGATGAAACCGCAGGCTGGGTGTATTTCACTGGCCGCAAAGACACGCCAATCGAAAAACAGCTTTATCGCGTGCCGTTAGCGGGCGGCAAGGTTGAGCGCGTGAGCAAGCAAGCGGGGATGCACAATCCTGTTTTCGCCGATAATCAGAGCGTATATCTGGATTATTTCAACAGCTTATCTCAGCCACCGCAAATCAGTTTACACGGTGACGAGGGCCAGCAACTGGCTTGGGTCGAGCAAAATGCGGTTAAGCAAGGTCATCCTTTATATGATTATGCGGGACTATGGCAAATCCCTGAATTTGGTGAACTGAAAGCCGAAGATGGCCAAGTGCTGCAAACCCGCTTATTCAAACCCGTTCCCTTCGATGCAAGCAAGAAATACCCTGTCGTAGTGCGAGTTTACGGTGGGCCGCACGCCCAGTTAGTGACTAATAGTTGGAGCGAGCAGGACTACTTTACCCAGTATCTGGTGCAACAAGGCTATGTGGTATTCCAGTTGGATAACCGCGGCAGCGCCCACAGAGGCACTCAGTTCGAGCAGGTGATTTACCGTCATTTGGGCGAAGCTGAAGTGAATGATCAAAAACTGGGGGTGGAGTATTTACGGAGTCAGCCCTTTGTCGATGCCGATAATGTGGCGATTTACGGCCACAGTTACGGTGGTTATATGGCCTTGATGAGTTTATTTAAGGCGCCAGATTACTTTAAAGCCGCGATTTCGGGCGCACCTGTGACCGACTGGCGCTTGTATGACACCCATTATACTGAACGTTACTTAGGTCACCCCGAAGGTAATGAAAAGGGTTATGAAGCCAGCAGCGTGTTTCCTTACGTGAAAAACTATCAAGCAGGTCTATTGATGTATCACGGCATGGCTGACGATAACGTCTTGTTTGAAAACAGCACTCGGGTTTATAAAGCGCTGCAGGATGAAGGCAAATTATTCCAGATGATCGATTATCCTGGATCTAAACATTCGATGCGTGGCGAGAAAGTGCGTAATCACTTATATCGCTCATTAGCGGATTTCCTTGATAGACAGCTGGAAAGCGCTAAGTAACAGGCATAAAAAAACCAGATCCTAAGATCTGGTTTTTTGTGGATTGATGCTTATCAAATCAATCCTGCTTCTCATGCGGGTGTTGCTTAGCGGCGATTAGCCTTCTAAGTTGCCGCAAAAGCGATAGCCTTCACCGTGAATAGTGGCGATGATTTCTGGCGTATCTGGCAAGCTTTCGAAATGCTTACGGATACGACGGATAGTCACGTCTACAGTACGATCGTGTGGCTTAAGTTCACGGCCAGTCATTTTCATCAGTAGATCGGCACGAGTCAAAATTTTGCCTGGGTTTTCAACAAAGTGCAGCATAGCGCGGAATTCGCTACGTGGCAGTTTGTAAGATTCACCCTGTGGGCTCACTAATGAACGGCTGTTGATCTCTAGGCTCCAATCGTTGAAGCGATAGTATTCTACTGAGCTCTTTTCTTCGACTTCGGCACCAGCGCTGTTGACGCGAGTCAGAAGGTTACGAGCACGAATCGTCAATTCACGTGGGTTGAACGGCTTGGTAATATAATCGTCCGCGCCAATTTCAAGTCCAAGGATTTTGTCGACTTCGTTGTCACGACCTGTCAGGAAGATCAGACCGATGTTGTTGATTTCACGTAGTTCACGTGCCAACAACAGGCCATTCTTGCCTGGCAAGTTAATGTCCATAACGACCAAGTTAATTTTGTTTTCCTGCATAGCCTTATGCATTTCTGCGCCATCATTGGCCTCAGTTACCACATACCCTTCTGCCTCGAAAATACTTCTCAGCGTGTTACGGGTAACGGCTTCATCTTCAACGATCAGAATGTGCGGATTTTGCATATTATTTACCTAAATTTTAATCAGTTTATACTAACCAATAAGAGCAACTTACTTCGGGCTCTTATATTCATAAAAGCGTTGATACTTCCTTGAACTGCTTTGTGCTCAAAAGGAAAATCTTTACGGTGACATCTATATCTGGATGTAGATTAAGTGCACGTTTAAGTGTAATACGAGAAAACGTAATCAGTACCAACTTCGATAAGCAATAGTTAGAATAAGTTCCTTAACTATTGTTTTTTTTAAATGTTTAAAAGACAAATCAAATGTAGAACACATTTTAAACAGATGCCCGGTCAGTTCACGTTACTTAAAGCGATATATGTAACAAACTGTATTGAACGATAAGCATCTTGCTCAATCTGTTTCAACTCACCAGTACGTACATTGTACTCGTTTTAGTCATTTGTTAACAAATGAAATGTTAACAAATTTTAGGTGAGTCGAGGTTTTTACCATGATATTTACTTTAGCTATTGATTAGTATAACTAATGTATTTGCGATTCCTGTGAGCCAGTTCACGCCTCTTTGGATTTTACAATCACTCTGCTACACTAGCCTGGGTTCATTTTTCGATTAGACTACCAATGGACAATACGACTCAAGATTTGTGGCAATGTTACCAAGCGCCGTTATTTTTGCTGACTCAAGCATTATCCTGTGATTTTTCCTTTGCTGTTATTACCGCTCATAATCCCGCTTCAAAGCTGCTTTCTCCCAGTCAAAACCGTTTACTCGATCGCCAACTTCTCCGTGAAATTGAATTACTCGGCAGTCCCTATCGTGCTTTAGTGGGCGCGGCGCCGGATTTATCCCACATGGAAAAAAGCTGGGCCGTGTTTATCGATAGAACGATGGCGCTGCAATTGGGGAAGAAATTTAATCAGTACGCGATTTATGTAGTCGAACAAGGGGAGGTGAGCTTAGTGCCTTGCACTTTGGCCGGACATGATGAAGTGTGTTTAGGCAAATTTAGTGATTATGTGCAGCTGGTATACGAGTTGCCCGATTTAAGCACTTAGTTGTTTTCAAAAGATTTTATTTAAATTATTCATTTGTTATGAAATTAGCATTGACTTCATTAGGGGTTTATTGCTACTTTTTTCGTCCCTTTCCCTAGGAAAGGAACAGAAGAGGAGCGTTAACTAGGTAGTCGGTCAGAGGAGCACAAACTCCAGCGATGACTGATGAGGGAGATTAACGCCGAGGCATAGATATGGTTGTTGCATGTTTATGTCGGTCGCTCAGGCTGAATCCTGACGATTGTCACCTGTAATTGGTGGAGAGCTTCTGGTGACGATTGCTGTTTCCCTTCTTTTGGGGTGCGTTATCATTGAGCACCAGGCTCTTCGAACGAAGTTAGTTCGGAGTGTGATCATGTTAGTTAATCAATATTTTATTCAATCTGCGTTTATTTCTTGCCCTACGTGTTTCACGGAGGTGCGCTAATGTCCCTCGTTGTCGCAAAATTTGGTGGCACCTCAGTCGCCGACTATAACGCTATGAATCGCTGTGCCGACATAGTGTTAGCCAATCCTCATTGCCGTTTAGTCGTGGTCAGCGCATCGAGTGGCGTGACCAATCTGTTAGTGGAATTGACTCAAGAATCCATCAACGACGATGGTCGATTACAGCGATTAAAACAAATTGCCCAAATTCAATATGCGATTTTAGATAAGCTTGGTCGTCCTAACGATGTGGCCGCCGCATTAGATAAATTATTGAGTCGCATGTCAGTATTGAGTGACGCGCTCGCATCACAACGCAGCAAAGCGACCATGGATGAGTTGTTGTCCCTCGGTGAGCAATGTTCTTCGGCGTTGTTTTCAGCAGTCATCCGCGAGAAAGGTGTTAACTCCAGCGCCTTCGATGTACGCCGAGTATTACGTACCGACAGCCACTTTGGCCGCGCGGAACCTCAGGTTGAGCAGATTGCGACTTTAGCTCGTGATTATCTTCAGCCACTGCTAGCGGAACAAGTGATTGTCACACAAGGCTTTATCGGTGCCGATGAAGCAGGTCAAACGACAACATTAGGCCGCGGTGGTAGTGATTATTCTGCTGCGCTGTTAGCCGAAGCGTTACGCGCCTCAGCGGTAGAGATTTGGACCGATGTCGCAGGGATTTATACAACCGATCCGCGCCTTGCGCCCAATGCCTTTCCGATTGCCGAGATCAGCTTTAATGAAGCCGCCGAGATGGCGACCTTTGGTGCCAAGGTATTGCATCCTGCGACCATTCTTCCTGCCGTTCGTCAGCAAATTCAAGTGTTTGTGGGTTCAAGTAAAGAGCCTGAAAAGGGCGGGACTTGGATCCGTCATCAAGTGGAAGATGCGCCCGTATTCCGCGCTGTGGCTTTGCGCCGCGACCAAACCCTGTTAAATCTTCACAGCTTGCAAATGTTGCATGCACAGGGCTTTTTAGCGGAAACCTTTGCGACATTGGCGCGACATAAGATCAGTGTGGATTTAATTACCACCTCAGAAGTGAACGTGTCTCTAACCCTCGATAAAACTGGCTCAGATTCAAGTGGCCAAGGTTTGTTGAGTGAGGCATTGTTGCAAGAATTATCACAGCATTGCCGGGTGCGCGTCGAAGATGGATTAGCCTTAGTGGCGATTATCGGTAACCGCATTGCGACCACGCCGGGTATTTGTCGCCGTGTGTTTGAAGTGTTAGAACCACACAATGTGCGGATGATTTGCCAAGGCGCCAGCCCACATAATCTGTGTGTGTTAGTGGCAGAATCGGAAGCGGCGCAAGTGGTGAAATCGCTGCATCAAAATCTGTTCGAAGGCGCTTAATATGCCGCCGACAACATCGTCCCTGCAAATTGGGGAGCTTGCCGCAGGGCAAGCGCTTACCTTGCCTATTTACCATTTTAAGCCGAGCGACGATAAGGTGACTGGCCCCAAAGTGTATATTCAGGCCAATGTACACGGCGCTGAAGTGCAAGGTAATGCGGTGATTTATCAGTTGATGAAGCAGCTCGAACTCTGTGACATCCGCGGTGAAATCACCTTAGTACCATTAGCCAATCCCCTTGGGATCAACCAAAAAAGTGGTGAGTTTACCCTCGGCCGATTTGACCCTATTACGGGGGCGAACTGGAATCGTGAGTATTTGAATCATGCTATCGATTTGCCAACTTGGTATAGCGAACATGCCAAGCTCAGTGATAACGAGCTGATCCAAGCTTATCGCAGTACTTTGGTTGAAGCCTGTCAGCAAAAATTACGGCATGAATGGGGCATTACAACCGGCCATAGGCTTGCGGTCAACTTGCAGATAATGGCCCATGGCGCGGATATAGTGCTCGATCTGCATACGGGTCCTAAATCCTGTAAGCATTTGTATTGTCCTGAATATGACTTAGCTGCCGCACAGTATTTGTCGATCCCTTATACGCTCGTTATCCCCAATACCTTTGGTGGTGCTATGGATGAAGCAGCGTTTTGTCCTTGGTGGCAATTAAGTGATTTTGCAAAAGCACAGGGGCGCGATCTAGCCGTTGCTGTGTCAGCGTTAACCTTAGAATTGGCGAGCCAAGAGCGCGTCTGTCTTGAGGATGCGTTGGTTGATGCCCAAGGGATTTTGGCATATTTAAGCTACCGCGGCGTGATCGCTGAAACCGTTGCGCCCGCTAAAATGCAGCGCTTTGGTTGTTACCTTAAGGACTATAAAAAGTATCACGCGCCAAGTGCTGGGTTAGTGGAATATCTCGCGCTTGTGGGTGAACCACTGGCTGCGGGACAGCCCTTAGTAAATTTACTGCGAATGGATTTATACGGTACGGCGGATGAGCTAAAGACGGTCCGTTTGCCGCAGGACTGCGTGCCGATTTTGCACTTTGCTTCGGCATCTGTGCACCAAGGGACAGAGCTTTATAAAGTCATGACTCATGTGTTTGAGTTGCCGACGACATAATCGCCCGCTTAGAGCATAAGCATTAGCTCATAACATTCAGCTTATAAGAATGAACGAAAACAACGCCAATCCTAATCGATTGGCGTTGTTGTTTTTAAGGTGGCTATAACCACTTAAATCGATAAAACAGCGCCATTTGTAGGGCGACGAGTGAGATTAATATGCCGCAGAAGGTGGCGAAGGCCCAAGTGTTGTCGGCGCCCGGTATGCCGCCAATATTGACCCCGAGTAAGCCGGTTAAAAAGCCTAATGGTAAGAAGATGGCCGACACTAAGGATAAGAAATATAAGCGTTTATTGAGCTGTTCCGATTGTTGGCTGAGTAATTCTTCCTGAGTCACATTCGCCCTATCGCGCAGGGCATCGAGATCTTCAATGGTGCGGATAAGCTTATCATTTGTTTCCCTGAGTTTAAGTCGCTCCGAATCGTTAAACAGACTAACTTGCTCGGAAATCATTTTTGAAAAGGCTTCACGCTGGGGCGCTAAATAGCGGCGAATGGCGACAGTTTGGCGGCGTAGTTCAGCGATATCGGTGCGTAAGTCTTTTACATTGCCCGAGACAACGAGCTCTTCTAAATCAGAGAGTTGTTCTTCTAACTTATCGATGAACTCGACTTTACGGTTAGTGAGTCGCTCGCAGACAGCGACGATAAAGTCGCCCGTAGTTGCAGGCCCATTGCCCTCAAGGATCAGCTCGGCGACATCTTTGACCGACTGTAACTCGCGATCGCAGGTGGATATGATCCGCTGTTTATCGGCATAAATACGCACGGCCACCATGTCTTCGGGAGCTGAATTGGGGTTGAGGTTGACGCCGCGTAACGCGAGTAATATGCCTTCGCCGGCGATAACGGCGCGGGGGCGAGTATCTTGGGCGAGTAGGGCATCACTCTCGACCTTCGGCAGGCCGCTATTGAGTATCCAGTGGCGCGCCTTTTTATTGCGATAGCGAAGGTGCAACCAGAGTAGGCCATCCTGCGGATCCCATTTTTCGATCTGTTCTAAGCTTAAGGTGGAACCCGCTTGGGCGCCGCTTAGCACTAAACTGTAGATAAATCCTTCGTGCATATCGCATTCCATATAACTTTCAAAATCATACAAACAAGCTAACTGATTTTGCCATGAAAATGAAGTCAGTACTCGTGCTTAACGGATAAGAGGCCAACGCTAATAGAGTTAAATCGGCTGTGCTGCGTGGGGCGAGCAACTTCGGCAAGGATAGGTTAAAATTAGCATTAGTAGGCTTAGATCAAAGAGACAACAAAATGGAATACGAATTTCGGCGTAACAGTTTAACCGGCACCTTTCTGGCCAGCTTTAGCATGGATCATGAAGTGCTGGGGCAATGGTTTACAGAAGAATTAGGGCCTGAGTTAGCCAAAATTCAGCAAGTGTTAGACATGATTAAAGAAATTCAAACCGATAAACGAGGTGCATGGCGTCTCGTCGGTAATGATTTCACCTTAGAGTTAGAGCGTGAGCAGGCGCGGGTGTTTGCGAATACGTTAGGTTTCGAGCAAGAGTATGAATTAGAAGAGGCGATGTCACTCTATGATGCTGAATCTGAAGCCTATTGTGGCCTTGAGGATTTTGAGCAGGCGCTACTGAGTTGGCAGACATTTATCGAGAAAGGTTTGTAATCGTCCATTCAAATCCTGTTCGATAAAAACATAAAGGCAATCATAGGATTGCCTTTATTGTTTGCGCTATACCTCGCTATACCTCGCTAAACTCAGGGATTACTGATTAAGGTAGCGTACCGCCATTTCGGTTCTCGACTTGGCATTGGCTTTGCGCAGTAGGTTTTTCACATGCACTTTGACAGTGCCTTCACTAATGTGTAAATGCTCTGAAATCATCCGATTACTTAAGCCTTCCGCCAGTTGCTCTAGAATTTGCAGCTCCCTTGGCGTCAGGCTTGAAATCCATTCTTGCTCATCGGTCGCATCTTTTAGCTCGTAGAGGTATTCCTCCACTTCATCGCTGATAACTCTGTGGCCAAGCATGGCATTTTTGAGTTTTTCGAGCAGTAAATCGGGCTCAGTATCTTTGAGCAAATAGCCGTCGGCTCCTGCGCGTAATAAACGGATCACATCCTGTTTGGCATCTGAAACTGTGAGTATCACTATGCGCGAGGTGACGCCCTCTTGGCGCATGGCATTGAGCGTATCTAGGCCTGTCATGCCTTTCATATTCAGATCGAGCAAGATGATATCGGGCTCATCGGTGGCGACGGCGGTTAATGCATCTAAACCACCACCGGCTTCGCCAAAAAGGCTGAAGTCAGGATCTGAGGCAATGAGCTGGCAGATGCCTTTGCGTAAGAGGGGATGGTCGTCGACCACCAGTACGGAATAAGGTTTACCCATTTGAAGGCTCCTGTTGAGAGGGGAAAATAAGTGTTACTCGAGTGCCACTTGAACCTTTGCTTTGCTGCGCAAGGTCGAATGAATGGTTAGGCTTGAGTGCATCGTCTTGTTTATTGCATCCTTGCTCAATCGTGGTGGTCGCTGCGTTAAATCGGCTTATTTCATTATTGCTAAATACGACTTTACCTGAAAGTTTGCTGGCTCGCTCATGCATAATCCCTATGCCAAAGTGTTGATCTCGTTCTTTTAAGTGTCCAATACCTATGCCGTTATCACAAACATCAATATTGACCATGCCTTTATCATCTTTATAGCAATGGATATTGATGAGGCTGGCCTCGGCGTGTTTGATGGCGTTTAGAGTCGCTTCTCGCGTGATCTGCAGTATGTGAATATGCTGTTTTGCCTCTAACCATTGTGGTGCAAGTTTATAGTCTAAGGTGATCTTGATATTCGTCTTGGCTCTGAGCTGCTCGAGCATAGCCTCTAGGGCACTTTTTAGATCGGGTTCTTTAATTGTGAGTCTAAAGGTAGACAGTAATTCCCTGAGTTGCACGTAGGCTGTGCTCACGCCTTCGTTGATTTCGGTTAATTGCGCCTCAACGATCGGGCTGCGGCAACTGCAATCTAAGTTTTTGCGTAATAAGCTAATTTGGATTTTGAGGAAGGACAGCACTTGCCCTAAAGAGTCGTGTAGCTCCCGCGCGATCACGCCGCGTTCCTCCATTAGCGCCAGTTGTTGTCTTTGCTCCGTGGCATTATGGATCACGATTGAGCGGGTCAACATAATCGCGAAATTATTAAATAGCGCGATATTCGGTGTTTGGTCGGCAATTAACTCTAAATAGCCTAAATTAGCCTGCTCAAATTGCAGTGGGAAACGGGTACTCTCTTGAGTCATATCTGGCCAGCCGCCATCGGCCTCAATCACTTCAAGCTCTTGCTCTGGATACTGGATAATGAGCCTAAGGTAGTCGAGTGACTCATAGCCTTTTAACTGATTTAGTGCCGCTTTGAGCGCTTTGTAATCGAGCTTATTTGCGTTTAGTGTCAGTAGGTTATCGTATAAAAATGCCAGCTCATTGTTGGCCCGAGTGAGTGCTAAGGTTTTCTCTGCCACCTGCGACTCTAAATCGCCATAAAGCATGGCGAGTTCCTTGGCCGTTTTTTGCAGGGCATGGGTGAGCGCTGTAAGTTCGATATATTCGGTTTCGGGCATTTCGATTTCAAAATTGCCTTTAGAAATAGTATTCGCCGATTCCATTAGCTTTTGCAGTGGGATCACCACTTTCTTCTTAGTAAAACGCACCGCCACAAAGGCGATAATGAGCATGACGCTTAAGCCTAATATTTGGCTGGCGGCGAGGAGCCTGAGTTTAAAGGCGGCGTGGTGCTCCATTTCCAATACCAGTAAATCTATGGTGTCGACAAAGTCCTTAAGTGACGCCACATAGTCGCGGGAGTTTTCTTGCTCTATGTAGTATTTCATCACCAGCCATTTATCGATCACGAGCTGATATTGATCGGCAATCTTACGTGGACTAAACCAACTATCTGAAGGCTTTAAGGTATCGGAATAGAGGGTGTTTTCGAATTCGATGATTTTATCGAGCGCGGCCTCACTGCCTGAGTTGGCGTAAAACATCAATCGATAGCTTTGCATCCGCAAAGAACCCGAGGCGTTAATCGCCTTAGCGTCGCCCAAGCTGTAAGACAAATTGATGATAGCAAAGGTCGATAAACTGCTAGAAAGCAGAATGAGTACTAACATTAATCCTAAGATTTTTGAGGTTAGACTGCCTCGTTTCATTAATCCGCTATTCATTTTAATGGCCGCTGTTATGGCACTTTGCAGTGGTTTTTACATTAGAAAATAATGTAATACATTAACAAAAGTATAGAAGTGTGAACAACAACACCTTTACATTTTGATCTAGCGCAAACTTCGACCTAGATACCCCCTAAGAGGTATATGTTTAGCGGGATTAAGTCACTAAGTTTGACCATGGAGATGTCGTGATTTACAACAATAATGCAACACGGAGATGAGATGATGAAGAAGATGACAGGTAAGTCCTTTGCACTAAGTGCACTGGTTGCCGCCAGCTTCATGGCGGCGGGCGCAATGGCGAGTGATAAAACTGAGCCTCGCAACGAAGTTTATAAAGACAAATTTGCTAATCAATACGCTAGCTGGCATGACACAGATAAAAGCACTGAGAATACCGATGTGTTAGCCTCGGACCCGAGCTTAGTCGTGCTGTGGGCAGGTTATGGTTTTGCGAAAGATTACAACGCACCACGTGGCCACATGTATGCCATTACGGATGTGCGTAACACTCTGCGAACTGGCGCACCTGCCAACGCGGAAGATGGTCCAATGCCTATGGCTTGTTGGAGCTGTAAGAGCCCTGATGTACCTCGCTTAATTGAAGAGCAAGGCGAAGATGGTTACTTTAAAGGTAAATGGGCCAAGGGCGGCCCAGAAGTGGTGAACACCATAGGCTGCGGTGACTGCCATGAGAAAGGCACGCCTAAACTGCGTATCTCTCGCCCTTTTGCTGAACGTGGTATGGAAGCATTAGGTACACCGTTTGCCAAAGCGTCTAAAAAAGACAAGCAATCTATGGTCTGCGGTCAGTGTCACGTTGAATACTATTTCGAGAAAAAAGAAGGCAGAAAAGGTTTCGTTAAATTCCCTTGGGATATGGGCACAACCGTTGAGCAAATGGAAACCTATTACGACGGTATTGAGTTCTCCGACTGGACGCATGCGCTGTCTAAAACCCCTATGTTAAAAGCGCAGCACCCTGGCTATGAAACTTGGAAACTCGGTGTTCATGGTAAGAACGATGTGAGCTGTGTTGATTGTCACATGCCAAAAGTGACTAACGACAAAGGCCGTAAGTACACAGATCATAAAGTGGGTAACCCATTTGATCGTTTTGAAGAAACCTGCGCGACGTGCCACAGCCAAAGTAAAGAGTTCTTAGTCGGCTTGACCAACGAACGTAAAGCGAAAGTAAAAGAGCTTAAAGGCCGCGCCGAAGCACAACTGGTGAAAGCGCACTTTGAAGCCGCAGCCGCTTGGAAAGCGGGTGCAACTGAAGCGGAAATGAAGCCTATTCTAACCGATATCCGTCATTCACAATGGCGTTGGGACTATGCGATTGCTTCACACGGCGCTGCTGCTCACGCTCCTGAAGAAGTCTTACGCATTTTAGGTACCGCAGTAGATAAAGCGGCTGATGCGCGGGTTAAATTAGCGCAACTGTTGGCGAAAAAAGGCATCACAGATCCTGTCGCTATCCCTGATATTTCGACTAAAGCTAAGGCACAAGCCGCTTTAGGTATGGACATGGAAAAAATGAATGCTGAGAAAGAAGCATTTAAGAAGGACATGTTACCTAAGTGGGATGAAGAAGCGAAAAAACGCGAAGCCACTTATAAATAATACTTAAGTAGACTTCAAAATAATAAAAAGCTCCTATAAAGGGAGCTTTTTTATATCCTTTATTAAAGGATAAATATTAAATTTTTATTTCAATTCTATATTTTTTGCATTAAGGTGTGCGCCGCTAGGAGAGCAGGTTCGTTTAAATAAAAAATTTAAATGGATATTAATGATAATGGAATAAGCAATGCTGAGATTGTTTCTTCGTTATGTTCATCTTTTACTCCTAGCTTATAATCATATAAGGGAATACTTTGATGAAAAAAATTACCGCGCTTGCAATATTATTAGGTTTCGTAAGTGTTAATCCGTCATTCCGCACCTCATTTGAGATTTAAAAAAACTTGACGGCGATCGGTCATTCTGATCTATTACTACTTTTTGCAGGTAGATCATTATGGCCACTCCCGCTATCTCTATTCGTAACCTCGATCACCTTGGCTTGGTTGCTGCACTCTGCCAAGAACTTGGCATTGCTCGCATGATTGATGCGGTGCTCCCCAAAACACCTCCCTACAAAGTCTCACATGGTGAAGCTTTGGTGGCGATGATATTGAACGGTCTGGGCTTTCATAGCTCCACCTTGCACATGTTTCCGCAATTCTTTGCCAACAAGCCTGTAGAGCGCCTGATTGGCCCTGGGATCTGTGCGGATGACCTCAATGATGATGTGCTCGGTCGCTGTCTCGATGCCCTCTTTGAGGCAGATGTGAGCATGCTTTATCAGGTGATGGCGGAGCAAGTCGTCGAGCGGTTGGGACTCAAAAGTACCGCAGTGCACCTCGATATCACCAGCTTCCACGTCGATGGCGCCTATGACCAAGCCGATGGCGAACAGCTCGGTAAGTTGCAATTGGTACGTGGCTATAGCCGCGACCATCGGCCCGAGCTGAACCAGGTTATCCTGGAACTTATCTGTGAAAATCAGGCCGGCCTGCCCATCTACATGCAGGCCTTGAGTGGTAATAGTAATGATACCAAGGCCTTTGCCCAGACCGTACGGCGCCACTTGAGCAGTCTCAAGGCCGCGCAGGAGAGTCGTTACCTGGTCGGCGATGCGGCACTGTACTGCGCCGATACTTTGCAACTGCTGGCGCAACAGCAGCAACTGTTTGTCACCCGGGTACCTGTCACGTTGAACGAGGCCAAGCAGGCCGTAGCAACAATCGGCGCGCAACCTCTGACTGCCTTGGGCAATGGCTATCATGGCCGTTGGCAAGGTGCCAATTATGCCGGCGTCGCGCAGCGCTGGTTGCTGGTGCGCAGCGAACAGGCCGGCCATCGCGAGCAGCAGACATTGGCCAAAAACCTGCTCAAAGACAGTACTCGCGAGCTCAAAGCCTTCGCCAAATTGTGTGCCCGACGCTTTGCTTGTGAGGCGGATGCCCAAGCTGAGTTGAGTCGTTTTACCGCCAGCTTGATGCTGCTGCAACTGGATGCCGAGGTGGTGAGTGAACCCGTTTATGCAGGGCGTGGCAGACCCAAGCGTGGCGAAGAGCCAATTGGCCATCAGTTTCAAATCCGTGGGTTGGCGGCAACTAGCCTGGCTTGCGTTGAAGAGGCTCGCAACCAGACCGGTGTGTTCATCCTGGCGACCAATGACCACAGCGATACGCTGACCATGGCCGAACTACTCGCCACCTATAAAGCGCAGCAGAATGTCGAACGAGGCTTTCGTTTTCTCAAGAGCCCGGAGTTTTTAACCTCCTCACTGTACCTGAAAAAACCGGAGCGGATTGAAGCGCTGCTGATGGTGATGACCTGTAGCCTGATGATTTATGCCGCGTTGGAGCACCGTATCCGGCAGGGATTAATGGAGCAAAACCGCAGCGTGGCGGATATGAAAAAGAAACCGACCCAGCAGCCGACGGCCCGTTGGATCTTTTTGCGCTTTGGTGGCATATATGAATATCGACAGGGAGACGCTCCGCCACAAGTAACGGAGCTAACAGGAGACCAGCAGATCATTTTGGAGGTATTGGGTGAACGCTATCGGCAAATTTATTCCTAAATTAGGTGCGGAATGTCGGGTTAATGCCGCTGCTGCACAAGATAACTCATTTCAGCATGAAGCAGGCCTAAAATATAGCGCAAATTCTGAAGAGTTCAGCGATGGTCTGTGGAACGCGAATTATCGTTACTACATTAGCCCAGTTGACCAAACTAAAGGTCCTTATGCGCTTAATGGATTTTTAGCTCAAACGTCTAATGTTGGTGTTAATTACAGCAATTATGATGAATCAGATTTAGATGCCGTTGGTGTTGATGGCACTTATGTATTTGCTTCTAAATGGTTTATTGCTGCTAACTATCAACGTTCTGAAATCGGCAGTTTTGACTGGAACACTTACGGTGCAGAAGTCGGTTATTACTTCAACGATAGCTCTGCAGTATCTGCTTTCTATAACGATGGCAGCGATAGCATCGAAGAATCATACGGTTTAAAAGTGCGTAGCTTTATTGCACTGCAATCAACCACTGGTGTTGATTTGAGCGCAAACTGGACACATCAAGATTCTGACGACACATTCAATTTAGGCGCTGATTGGTATGTGACTAAATCATGGTCTGTTGGTCTAGGTTATACTGATGATGGTCATGATGATACTTTAGTATTAAAAACCGCTTATTGGTTACGTCTATCTGATAGCTTCTCTGCAAACTTTGAGTTAGCTAGAGAATTAGATTCCGATGCTGATGGTGTATTTATTGGTTTAGGTCTGACTGGTCGTTTCTAATTTAATATTCGTAACGTTTTTTTAATATAAAGGTCACAAGTTAATGTGACCTTTATTATTTTACCCTAAATAAATTTAAGACTATTTTATCAGTTTTAATAATGCCCTAAAGCGCTCGCCTTGGGCCTGATGTTGTAATTCAAATAATAGTGATTCAACGTTCGTTAATAAGGCGCCTCTGGCTGTCATCATCTGAATACCCAGTTGTTTATTCTCAGCACTGCGTGACGAGACGCCGTCTGCGACGAGATGCACCGAATATTGCTGCTCTATAAGGTCACAACAGGTTTGATAAACACACACATGGGTTTCAATGCCCGCCAGTATGACGTGTTTACGATTTGTCTTAGTGAGTGCCTGCGCAAACTCTTCACAGTGCCAACCGCTAAAATGTTGCTTGGCAATGGGGGAGCCGCTTTTCTCTAGCAAGGTTTGAAGCTCAGGACTGGTTGCTCCGAGCTTATCGGGTAGCTGTTCTAACCAGAGTATGGGTATTTCAAATAATTGTGCACCTTGGATTAAGGTCTGTAGTTGTTGGTGCAGCTTGTCACTGTTATCCATGATTTGTGCAAGTTTTCCCTGCACATCGACGATAACGAGAACACATTCTTCAGGTTTTAACATCGGGCCTTCCTTCTGCGCTTGATGATTGTCTTAGTGATGATCTTCGCTTTTGTTTAAGAGCTTGTACTGTGATGCTCAGATTTCATCTCGATTTACGCTTTTCCAGTAGACCTCAATTTAACCTTGTTACCAATAGGCCTAAGGTCGAATAGCGACTGCACTTAAGCTGCTCACTAAAAGAGTGCGTTGCACTTGTTTGTGCTCGATTATGGTGCATTTTTAACCTTTAAAAATAATCTTATTTAGTTAAATTTTAAATTAATCAGCAAGTTAAATTTTTGGCCTAATGATTGAATTACCTTTGATACAAGTTAATAACAATCGCGTTTTTTTGGAGGTCAGGATGAAACTAGTCAGCGCTATCATCAAGCCGTTTAAGTTGGATGATGTCCGTGAAGCTATCGCCGGAATAGGTATTGAAGGCATGACGGTGACCGAAGTTAAAGGTTTTGGCCGTCAAAAAGGGCACACAGAGTTGTATCGTGGCGCCGAGTATCAGGTGGATTTTTTGCCAAAAGTAAAACTAGAAATTGCCACTAAGGCTGAAAATCTCGACATGTTGATTGAGGCCATCACCACTGCGGCTCATACGGGGAAAATTGGCGACGGTAAGATCTTCGTCGTCGACTTAGAACATGCTATCCGTATCCGTACGGGTGAACTCGATACAGAAGCGCTATAAGGGGCTGATAATGGAAGAATTAACAAAACTAGGTGGCACAGTCACTGAACTACGCTTTGCACTCGATACCTTTTACTTTTTGATCTCAGGTGCTTTGGTAATGTGGATGGCAGCGGGATTTGCCATGTTAGAAGCGGGCTTAGTTCGCTCTAAAAACACCACTGAAATTTTAACTAAGAACGTGGTGTTGTACGCGATTGCCTGTGTGATGTACCTATTGGTTGGCTACAACATTATGTATGTCGATAACACTGAAGGAGGCTGGTTGCCATCGATTGGTACCTTAATCGGTTCTCAATCATCGGATGCGAGCCATGCATTAGAATCTGACTTCTTCTTCCAAGTGGTGTTTGTGGCAACGGCGATGTCAATTGTCTCTGGCGCCGTGGCGGAACGGATGAAGTTATGGGCTTTCCTGTTCTTCTCTGTGGTAATGACTGCGGTTATCTATCCAGTGGAAGGGTATTGGACTTGGGGCCAAGGTTTTATCGCAAAACTGGGCTTTGTGGACTTTGCGGGTAGCGGTATTGTGCACATGACTGGTGCGACTGCAGCGATTGCGGGGGTATTATTGCTCGGTGCACGTAAGGGTAAATATGGCCCTAACGGTCAAGTGAATCCTATCCCAGGCTCTAATTTGCCAATGGCAACCTTAGGTATGTTTATTCTGTGGATGGGCTGGTTTGGCTTCAACGGTGGATCGCAATTAATGGTGTCGGATGCGGCGAATGCGAGCTCAGTGGCAAAAGTGTTCGTTAATACTAATACTGCGGCGGCATTTGGTGCTATCTCTGCGCTTATCGTATGTAAGATGATTTGGGGTAAAGCGGATTTAACCATGATACTCAACGGTATTCTGGCGGGTTTAGTGGCGATTACGGCAGATCCGCTATCACCTTCATTGTTAATGGCGGGCGTGATTGGTGTGGTTGCTGGTGGTTTAGTGGTGTTCTCTATTGTGGGCTTAGATCGCATTAAGATCGATGATCCAGTGGGCGCGATTTCAGTACACGGCGTGGCGGGTTTCCTTGGGTTAATGTGTGTGCCATTATCCAACGCTGATGCGACCATTACTGGGCAGTTGACCGGTGCAGCCTTCATCTTTACTTGGGTATTCTGTTCATCCTTTGTGGTTTGGTATGCGATTAAGAAAACCATGGGGATCCGTGTGACTGAGGAAGAAGAATACAATGGTATGGATGCGTCTGATTGTGGTATCGATGCTTACCCAGAGTTTGTTACGGTTAAAAATGCTGGTTAAGTAAACTGGCGAATGAATGGTGATTCAACTTGATGCCTAGCGTGGTTCGAGGGATAGTAAAGCAGAGCGTAGGCTCTGCTTTTTTATGGGGCTTAGTCATGGGTTAAGCTCAAGGCGGTTTAGAGTGGGGCTTAACAGGCTGACGTGCATTACCTTACAGCATGATTTACCTACACTATTTACCTACAGTATTTACTGCACGAACAGAGGGGTGAACTATGAGCTTACATGCCACAGCTGTCGGTCAATTTACGCGACTCAGCCTTATCGTTATTGCTGGCTTGATATCAGTATCTACCTTAGCAGGGGAAATCATAGTTAACCGCTCGAGTGAGCCTGTCGATGCCTTTGCTGTGCGTGATCAAGTGCTCAAGGATTTTGAGTGGCAGGAGTCGCTTCGTCGTCAACAGCAGATCCAAATTCTGCAGGCTTTACCCTTAGGTTGTATTACTGTGATGAAGCCCTATCGCTATTTTACCTGTGGGGAGCATAACTATCGGCCATACCATTACCAGCAGCGCGAGCTATACATAGAGGTTGATCAACCTTCGCAGTAACTAACGTGTTAAATCACTTACCGTTATTTTTTAACGATAGCGATTGTCATTTTTTGTAACCATTTTATGTCGTCTTTTTCGCCATTTGTAATAAGCTCAAATAGGAGCTAATGGTGTGGGAGGACATATGTCAAAACTATTCCGAGCCGTATACCTGAGTGCCATCATGGGCACTGTACTCAGTCAGTTGGTTGCCTGTAGCTCGACGACCATCGCGCCTGATCCGTCTGATCTTGAGTCGCTACTTGCCGATTCACTGTTTACCCCTGTCGCCGATATTCCTTCCGTTGCGGATATTTTTTATCTGCCGCCTGAGGTGGTAACAGATGTAAAGCGTAGCTATGACAAATATACTTTTTCCCATAATAACGCCATGTTAGCCAACGAATGGTTAGCCAGTTATATCAATGCCAGCCAAACCAATAGCACTAAAATTGATTTTCGCTACCAAGATAACCTGACCCAAATTGCCCGTGAAACCTACGCCCAAAGGGCAGGGAATTGCATGTCCTTAGTGGTCATGACTTCTGCGTTGGCGGATATATTGAATGTGGGCGCTGAGTATCAAGATATCGCTATTGAACCCGTATGGGACAAGCAAGGGGATTTCTATTTAATCAATGGTCATGTGAACTTACGCTTACTTCCGCCCGAGAATTTACATTCAGTCTATGTGTCATCCGCAGCAATCTTAGTGGACTTCATGCCCGAGCGCGCCCTACGAGGGTATGGTAAGACCCGAGTGAATAAGCAAACCTTGATCAGCATGTTTTACAATAACATGGCGGCAGAATCTTTAGTGAATGGCGATTTAGATAGGGCCTATGCCCTCATCAAAGCGGGTTTAAATGTCGGTCAGTTTGTCCCCTCACTCAATACGCTCGCCATTATTTATCGGCATAAAGGGGATGAGAAACGGGCTGAACAAGTGTATCGCTATGCGCTTAAGTTTGAGGCTAAAAATTTAACCACGCTTTATAACTTAGCTTTGATTTTAGGGGATCAGGGCCGGCTTGATGAATGGGCTGAAATCAATAAAGTGCTTGAATTAGCAAGGATACGTAATCCTTATTATTACTATGATATGGCGCAGCAAGCCTTCGATGAACATCAATACGACGAGGCTTTAGCATGGTATCAAAGGGCGTTGGCCAAAGCTGATTATCGGCATGAATTCTTTTTCGGTTTATCAAAAACCTATTGGGCGCTGGGGGATGAAAAGCGTGCCAAACTGAATATGGAAAAAGCGCTGGCTTTGAGCCGTGATGATTCAGAGCGTCATCGCTATCAAAATAAGTTACAAGTCATGCTGCACCATTAGTATTGGCCTGCTCTCTAGCATTCAGCTCTCTTGCATAGAGAGCTGGATCAATTGCACTTATTCCCCGCTTGCTTTTTATCCGCCATATTTGATTTTGTTCATTAAGGCTGTGAGTTAGCTGGCATATTTGAATTTTGATTTTTTTAAAATATATTAAAACAATAAGTTATATTTGATTTTTTGAAATGGAGACAACTTGGTTGCATTGGCGCTTGAGACTCGATAAATTGAACTCAGTATTGCAGTTGAGATCCCTTATCGCAGCGATAGAAATAGCCTAAAACACCAGCGTTGGAGCAGTAAAATTATGTATTACCAAAATGATGACGTTCGCATTAAAGAAGTAAAAGAGTTACTTCCTCCTATCGCGATTCTAGAACGATTTCCTGCTTCCGAAAAAGCCTCTGCGACTGTGTTTAATGCGCGAAATAGTATCCACAATATTCTGGCTAAGTCTGATGATCGCCTGTTAGTGGTAATTGGACCTTGTTCTATCCACGATCCCAAAGCGGCGTTGGAATATGGTCAACGTCTGGTTACGCTGCGTGAACGTTATAAAGATCAACTTGAAATTGTGATGCGAGTGTATTTTGAAAAACCAAGAACCACAGTGGGTTGGAAGGGGCTGATTAACGATCCTTACATGGATAACAGCTTTAAACTCAATGATGGTTTACGCACTGCGCGTAAGTTGTTAGTGGATTTGAACGACAGCGGTATGCCAACCGCCGGTGAGTTTCTTGACATGATCACCCCGCAATATATGGCAGATTTAATGTGCTGGGGAGCCATTGGCGCCCGAACAACTGAGTCACAAGTGCACAGAGAGCTAGCCTCAGGTCTTTCTTGTCCGGTCGGTTTTAAAAATGGGACCGATGGCACCATTAAAGTCGCTATCGATGCGATTGGTGCTGCCAATGCACCGCACCATTTTTTATCTGTGACTAAGTTAGGCCATTCGGCGATCGTTTCGACCAAAGGGAATCCTGATTGCCACATTATTTTACGTGGCGGCCGCGAGCCTAATTATAGTGCGCCGCATGTCGCTGAAATTAGCCAGCAGTTATTAAAAGCTCAGCTTGCCGACAACATCATGATCGACTTTAGCCATGCCAATAGTAGTAAAGAGTACCAACGTCAGTTAGTGGTGGCTGAAGATGTGGCAGGTCAAGTGGCGACGGGGAATACTGCTATTTTTGGCGTTATGGTCGAAAGCCATTTAGTGGAAGGTCGTCAGGATTTAATTGAAGGCCAAGAGCTGTGTTATGGTCAGAGCATTACCGATGCGTGTATCGGTTGGGATGATACCGAGCGCCTGTTGGCCATTTTGAATCAGAGTATTATCGAACGCCGTCAGGTTTAATTATCTGTTCGTGCAAACATAAACCGCAACGATACCTGAATTAGTCGTTAACGATTGCGGGTAAAGTAAAAACAAAGGCGCTATCCTGGCGCCTTTGTTTTATCTATTTATTGCTTATTTCAACAATGTATTCATTTGCTTTGGCTAAGCTACCAAAGGCGGCAATAAGGTTGTTTCTACCTTTATCTTGTATCTCTGGATTGCCTGATTCGATCATCATCCACACCCAAGTTTGGATCAGTGGTAATGGCGGGTATTGAACTTTAGCGGAATCCAACATAAAGCTTCCTTTGATCTTATTTAATTTATTTGTCTTAATGTTCTCGCTAGAGTTTGAGCTTATGAATAGCCAAATCTAGCGCGTAGAGGTTAACAAATTCTATCGATTTGTATAACCGCCTCCATGGCATTTTGGGCAAAACTGCTAAAATAATCAACAGCAGCAAGGTTGAGCTAAGCTTTTCCCATAGCAAACTTGTCTACATTTATACGGTGCTGGGCGCAAGCAAAACGCAAGCTATGGGTATTTGTGCCTGCACTGAAATCAGTATAAATTCATTTATTGTGAATATGCCAGTGTAATACGTAAGTATGACAGCTTGGCTTTTCATCGAATCAGAATAGCAGTGCATTGTGTCGTGAATAAGTCTATTTGTCTGTCAGAAAAATCTGATTGATTTTATTCAAGCTTTGCTCGTTTCGTTTAGCTTAAGTCTGGTTTGTACTGTTACAATTGACATAACTCATTCAAGGTTATGTCCTATGCGCCCAACGTTATATTTTGAAGGTCCAGTCGATAAATTAAACTGGCACGTCATGAAACTGCTTTGGCCTTACTTATTGGAATACAAAGGTCGGATTGCGTTGGCGATGTCCTGCCTCATCATCGCTAAGTTGACCAGCGTGGCTCTGCCTTTTATTTTAAAGCATTTGGTTGATACCTTAGACGCCGATAAAACCGCGCAAGCCCTAAGCGTACCCGTGGGATTAGTGTTGGCCTATGGTGCGATTCGTTTACTGACAGCGATTACGGGCGAGATCCGCGATACTTTGTTTGGCCGGGTGACTGAGCGGGCGATCCGCCGTTTAGGCTTAGCGGTATTCGACCATTTACACCGACTAGATCTCGATTTTCATCTAGAACGCAAAACCGGCGGCCTATCCCGTGATATTGAGCGCGGCACCAGTGGCGTGAGTTTCCTCATGCGGTTTATGGTGTTCAACATAGTGCCGACCTTGCTCGAAATTGTCATGGTGATTGGCATTTTCTTCTATAACTATGGTATTGCGTTTGCGGCAATCACCTTTATTGCTGTGCTGGCTTATATTATTTTTTCTGTGGTCGCGACCGAATGGCGCACTGAGTATGTACGTGATGCCGCCAAGGCTGATTCTTTATCAAATACCCGGGCGATTGATAGTTTGCTGAACTATGAAACCGTTAAGTATTTCAATAATGAGAAGTATGAATCGCAGCGCTACGATCAAGCGCTCGAACAGTGGGAAGTCGCTAAACGTAAAAACCGCTTATCTTTGTTTGCGCTCAATGGCGGACAAGCTGTGATTATCGCCCTAGCGATGACAGCTATGATGGCGCTGGCGGCATACAGAGTTACCTATGGCGATATGACCTTAGGCGATTTTGTGTTGATTAATGCGTTTATGATGCAGCTCTTTTTACCCCTTAACTTCTTAGGTTTTGTGTATCGCGAAATACGCGGCGCCTTAGCCAATATTGAGCGTATGTTTAGCCTACTTGATAAACATCCTATGATAGTCGACTTACCCCAAGCACTCGATTTTCAACCCACTAAGGGTGAATTGATATTTGAAAATGTTAATTTTAGCTACGATGAGCGGCAAATTCTGCGGGACGTGAGCTTTAAGGTTGAAGCCGGTAAAAAGGTGGCTGTTGTAGGTGATAGTGGCGCAGGTAAATCGACCCTGATTAAACTGCTATTTCGATTTTACGATGTGGACCAAGGCGCGATTAAAATCGATGGACAAGATATCCGTCATCTGACGCAAGATGCGCTGCGACGGGCCATCGCTATCGTGCCGCAGGATACTGTGCTGTTTAACGATTCATTAGTTGAGAACATACGTTATGGCCGCCCAAGCGCGACGGATGAAGAGGTGCGCAACGCGATTAAATTAGCGCATTTAGAGCAATTTATTGCATCGCTTGCCCTTGGGTGGGATACAAAGGTGGGTGAACGCGGCTTAAAGCTCTCTGGCGGAGAAAAACAGCGGGTTGCGATAGCCAGAGCCATTTTAAAGGGCTCGCCCGTGCTAGTGTTTGATGAGGCAACATCCTCACTCGATAGCCGCTCCGAGCAAGCGATTTTGTCGGCACTGCGGGAAGTCGCTAAAGGGCATACTAGCCTTGTGGTGGCACATCGATTATCTACGATTGTCGATGCTGACCAAATCGTTGTATTGAGCCAAGGTGAAATTGTTGAGCAGGGTAATCACCAGACTTTGCTAGTGGCAAATGGTCTATATGCCAAATTATGGCGGATACAAAATGAGCAGCAACATACTCATCTGAGCAGTGAATAGCGCAATACAGTTCAGTCTTTATTCAGCTTCGGCTCTCTATACTCAAATGCCAACACATCAATCGGAAGAGATCTGGCATGGAAAATATTGCACTGAGAGTGAACATTGAAGGCAAAGAAGAAAAAGTCGCCACTGATTGGTTTGCCATCATGGCGACATTGAAAAAACGTGGTGTTGATTATGATTCGCTGCAACGTATTCATGCTGAATTGAATGCGGGTCTACTGGTGACGACTCGGTGTCTTACTTTGGCTAAGGTCAATCCAGAGATGGTACTTGCGGGCGTGATCCGCGATATGCATGTGCCGACAAGTGACTACATGATGAGCATGCGCTAAACATCATAGACAATGCACTAGAAAATGCGTTAGAAAGTCAGCGTTTGATGAGAATATGAGAGGGTAGTGGTGAGCAACTATTCTCGATGCTCAAGGAAGAGTCATTTTGCTCTAACGTTTTATATCTTGTTTAAGACCAATTGTTTAAGGCCAATAGTGCCGAATTAAGCTACGCCATTCAGCTTGCCAGCTTTCCAACCTTCGCATAAAAGATTCAATTTAGGCGCTGACTCATCGATCAAGGTGAGTCGAATGATCTGTCCTTCACGAAAACACACAAGCTCGCCTTCGATCTCAGTCAGGCGATTACAGCTCTTACAGCTCGTGCTTACAGTTTTACTGGCGGGCAGTTGGCTTACGAAGCTAGATTTCAAAGTGTTTCCTTAAGTTCAATTGTGGGTAAGGTATTTGAATAACGCCTCACCTCACGGATCTTACCTCTTTTGTGATACGCATTCAAATATACCTTATGTAAAACTCATATAGACAAAAGTTGTACTGGCTAATCACCGCAAGGGTTTGCGGCTATTTATCCATGTGCGAATAGAATTTGTCGAGTGAGATAGATAAACCGCTATCGAGCACAATTCGTACATGTGAAGGCTTAAGTTGTCTTGGCTCTGTCACACCGCAAGAGTGCGCGATTAGCCCTAAGTCATGGTGTAAATTATGATTATAGTTAGCGACCCGCGTCGATTTATCCCTAGGATTTAGCCCTTGTTGTAGTTTTGGATTATGCGTAGTAATACCCGTTGGACAGGTATCTTTATTACATTGCAAGGCTTGAATACAGCCGAGGGCAAACATGTTGCCACGGGCCGATGCGATAAAATCAGCACCTAATGCCAAAGCCCAAGCGACTCTAGATGGGACGATAAGTTTACCTGAGGCAATGACTTTGATGCGTTTACGCAAGCCGCGTTGGATCAAGATATTGACTAGAATAGGTAAGCTTTCTTTCAGCGGTAATCCAACATAATCCATTAACGGTTGCGGTGCTGCGCCCGTGCCACCATCGGCGCTGTCTAAGGTAAAAAAGTCGGGGGCAGAGTCTTCGCCGCGGCGTTCAATTTCATCACATAAATCTTCCAGCCATTGTACATCACCGAGTACGGCTTTAATGCCAGTAGGTTTACCTGTAACTTCACGTACTCGTTCGACCATATCCAAAATGTCGTTCACTGACTTAAATTCGATATGGCCATTGGGGCTGATTGAGTCGTGTCCCTCAGGAATGCCGCGAATATGGGCAATTTCAGCATTCACTTTAATACCGGGTAAAATGCCACCTTTGCCTGGTTTTGCCCCTTGACTCATTTTGATTTCGAACATTTTGACTTCGGGATGAATCGCTATCGCCTTCAGTTTTTCATCATCTAAATGCCCTTGTTCATTGCGAACGCCGTATTTGGCCGTTCCAATTTGAAAGACGAGATCGCAGCCGCCTTTGAGATGATAAGGACTCAAGCCACCTTCACCCGTATTAAGCCAGCAACCCGCCTGCGCTGCACCATGGGAAAGGGCGGTGATAGCTGGGCGTGATAGGGCGCCAAAACTCATGGCTGAAATATGGCAAATGGCTTGAGTGGTATAAGGTTGACGACAGTGAGTGCCAATCGTCAGCGGGTGAATAGGAGTAATATCTTCATCTTGGGTCGGGAAGGCGGTATTCATAAACATGATAGTACCGGCAGTATCCAAGGGGCGAGTCGAACCAAAGGCTATGGTTCTATCAACATTTTTAGCGGCGCGGTAAACCCAGCTGCGTTCAGCACGGTTGAAGGGCAATTCTTCCCTGTCTTGGGCGAAAAAGTATTGCCTGAAAAACTCACCTTGTTTTTCGAACAGATATCGAAAACGACCAATCACGGGATAGTTATGCCTTACTGCTTGTTTAGTCTGCATTTTATCTGCGATATACATGTAAATAACGGCAAGTACTGCGAGGCCTATGACGATCAAAAATAGTCCTGAAAACAGATCGAGTCCCCACATAAACCAATTGAGTTCACTCATGTCATTTATCCTTATTCTTGTCCGTAACGGGTGGCGATCAAGCTCGCGGGTTGGCCATCATTGAGAGAGAGCAAAAACAGCTGGCTGTAGTCCTCTTCGCCGATTTCTTGGACCTCAGGTCCACCAAGGGCTTTGATGAGCAATGGCACTGTGTTTGAATGACCAGCGATGAGCGTATTACCTCGTACCGCATGCACTTGTTCGACAATCAGCTGAATATGTTCTTCGATAGGTTTGGCTGCCTCGACTATCGTCACGGGCAAATGGCGAGCCTCGGCGATAGGCGCGAGTGTTTGCTGGGTTCGCTGGTATTGAGTCGCAATGAGCTGTGACAACGGCGTGCGGCTCAAGGCGGTGATCAGTGATGTTGCGCGCATTTCTCCCTTGGGCGATAACTGCGGGTCATTGGCTGGTGTGTCGGCTTTTTCGGCATGTCTGACTAAAATGATTAGCCTATTTTCCGCATGGGCTGGGTTAATTGGAGCTAGGCCAAGACAAGTGAAGAACACAAGACCAGTGAGCAGACTAAGGCGCTTAATATTGATGCTCATATAGTGCTCAGTACAGCGTTTAAGTATTTGTGTAAACGCGTGAAAGCGGAAATGACTCAAACTGCGGCCTACTGCCATGGTGTAACATCCTTTTCTATTAGCTTTTGTCTAAGCTCGACGATAATAATGATCTGCATGCGGGTGTATTGGCACTTTATGCAATTTATACAGAATAAACCCACTCAATATATACGGGCCTTATCATGGCCTTGTGGTCACGATGGTACTTCAATTCTAAAAATTACTAAAGCTGGTTAAATTTTGGTCGATAATAAAGTCGACCCGAATTGAATGGATAGTCATCATGGAAATCAATAAATCCCCTCAAGTGCAAAGTACCCCTTTGCCGCAGAAAAAATATGCTGAAAATACGGCGCCTAAGGGTACCGAAGTGAGTGATTCGAAGGATGTGAAAGTCACACTTAAACAAACGGCATATCAGACAAGTAAGTTATTAATGAATCAAGCAATTCTATCTGCGCAGCAGGAAGTGAATATCAAGTCTGGCGATCAGTCTATGACTTTACTCTATCGTGCCGCTATCGATGCGATAGACAAAGAGCTAGCGCCTACTATGGGCGAAAACGCGACTCAAACCGCTTACGATAATGGTGTTGATATGTCACCAGAGGCCACAGCCGATCGTATCGTGAGTTTTGCGACTAAATTCTTTGGGATTCATCAGCAGCAACATTCAGGTATGAGCTTAGATGAGCAGCTCGATAGTTTTATGGGGATTATTGGTGGTGCCATTGACAACGGTTTTAAAGAAGCGAAAGACATTCTGTCTGGCCTTAAAGTGTTGCAGGGGGATATTGCCGATGGTGTCGATAAAACCTATGGTTTAGTGCAAGAGGGACTACAGGCCTTTAGAGATAGTTTTAACAAGAAGACAGATGAGGCAAAATCGAGTGCCACTTAATGCTTTATTGTTTTCGGTTCTATCATCATAAGCCCCTTACATAAGGGGTTTTTGTTATGCGGAAAAAAGTCTATGCTGGAAGCCTATTTAACGTTTCGCTTGAGGGTAAGCTATGTGGACTAGGGGACAAGTTATAGAACGTATTGATTGGAGCGATAAGTTATTTTCATTGCGCATCGCCGCCGAGTTAGCCCCATTTATTGCTGGCCAGTTTATCAAGTTAAGTCAAATGCAAGATGATAAGCGTGTAGCCAGAGCATACTCCTTAGTCAATTCTCCCGACAAACCCTATGCCGAAGTGCTCGCAGTCGCGGTAGAAGACGGCCTGTTATCGCCGCAATTGCAAAACCTTGGCATAGGCGATGAAATTGAAATTACCTCAACCGCGACTGGTTTTATGACCTTAGCGGAAATTCCTAAGGGTGAACTCCAAGGCAAGCACTTATGGTTTTTGGCTACAGGTACTGCAGTAGGACCATTTTTGTCTATGCTCGATACCCATGAGCCTTGGGAGCGTTTCGAAAAAGTCGTACTTGTGTATGGAGTGCGCGAGGCGCAGGATTTGGCGTATCTTGATAAGCTGCGTGAGTTAGAGCGCACATACCCAGCACAGTTTACATTAGTCTTGAGTGTGACCCGTGAACCCTTTGCCGATGCGTTGCAGTGTCGTATACCCGAGGGCCTGGTCTCGGGTGAGATTGAAAAAAAGGCAGGAGTAACCTTAAGTGCTGCTGATTCCCAAGTTATGATTTGTGGCAATCCCGGAATGATCAATGGCGCGCAAAGCGCCTTACTCGATAAGGGATTAGTGAAGAATTTACGTCGTGCTCCCGGACAAATTACCGTAGAGAAATATTGGTGATCCCATTTTATATGGGTGGGAGCAAGCCGTTTTCGCTCCTAAATAGCCATAGCGTTTAATGCAAATATAAGGAAATTTTTGATGAAGTTGTTAAGTTCTCAAGCTTCACCCTACGCCCGTTGTGTTAGAGCCTTAATCCAGTATTTAGGAATTAACAATATTGAAGAGCAGCTAGTCAATCCCTTTGAAAACAGTGCCGAATTACTCGATGCCAACCCGCTAGGACAGATCCCATGTCTTATTACCAACGATGGCGTGGCACTATTCGATAGTGAAGTGATTATGCGCTACCTAGATGCTGAGCTTGGCGATCGTAAGATGTTTGGCATCTCAAGTCATAACTGGGTGTTGGAGTGTCAATATTCTTTGATAAAAGGCTTAATCGATAGCGCGGTAAAATTGCGCCAAGAGCAGATGCGTGAAGATGAAGGGGTGAGATCGGCTTTTTGGACGGCTCGCTTTGAACAAGCATTGCTGCGTGGTCTTATGCAGGTTGAACTGCAAACCGTCATCACCCAAACCACGATTCAGGCACCGCAATTAGCCTTGATTTGCTTGCTTGATTATGTGGACTTTAGACATCCAGAGTTAGATTGGCGCAAGGTTGCCCCTGCGACGGCACTTTGGTTTAGTGAGATGCGTAATCTCCCCGCGTTTATCCAAACCCGTCCCCAATAACTGGATGGAGATGCTCAGCCATCGGTTGCGCGTCTTCCCTTTGGTCTATCACGGCGGTTTTGTTCTCCAAAAGCGCCGAATAATTCCCGTGTAACCCCATATTCGACTCTACGGTCATTCCCTATTTGGCGCCTATCTTCATGGTGTTGATAGCGACATTGGCACTGGGTCATAGTGCATTCTTCCATCGGGATTTCCGGTGCATCCTTCGATAAAAAACGTTTTCCAGACAGTGTTTCAGCCTGCTCACAGCAACTGCCGTCATTCACTATGCTTACACTGTGAAAATGATTATGCGGCTTAGTTCTATCCGCGTGTTGATTTACCGCTTTAGCATAGTGTCTATGCCGCTTGTGACCAGTATTGAGTTTAAATAGGCCAAATAACGCTACTGCGACTATACCTAGTAGCAAAACAGTTAACATGACGCCTCCTGAAAGCATTTTAAGCAAATTAAGGTTCAGTTTAGTTTGATTTGAGATAATCGCCAGTTTTGAGTTTAAATTCATTAAAAACAAAAAGTTAAATGGACTATTGCTCTCTGCATATCCATCTATTACTCTTGCGCTACTGATAAGCATTATCATTAATGCGGCCATGTTCACACTCGCTGAACATATCATCACTTTGGGGAGAAATTGGTAATGAAATGGGTAACTTGCGCGGCTATTGTTGGGTTAATGTCGGTTGGGCATTCAGCGAATGCAGATGATAAATTAACCGTTTATTCTTATCGTCAAGCCTTCTTGGTGGAGCCTATCTTGACGCGTTTCACCGAAGAAACCGGCATAGGTGTTAATTTGGTCTTTGCAAAAGATGGTATTGCCGAGCGTCTTGCCCGTGAAGGCCGTTTATCCCCAGCAGATTTGGTGCTGACCTCTGATTTCTCGCGTCTAGTTGAATTAGTCGATAAAGATCTGACTTCACCAGTTAAAAATACCCAACTCGAAAGCAACATTCCTGCTCAGTATCGTGACCCCGATGGCCAGTGGTACGCCCTGACCATGCGAGTACGAAATCTCTATACGGCGAAAGACCGTTTAGGGCCGCAGCAAATCACCTATGAAGAACTCGCCGATCCTAAATACAAAGGCAAAATCTGTACCCGCAGCGGTAAGCATCCATACAACATAGCATTAGTGGCGTCTATGATTGCTCACCATGGTGAAGCTGAGGCTAAAACGTGGCTGACCGGTGTGAAGAGTAACTTAGCGCGCAAGCCACAGGGTAACGACAGAGCCCAAGTGAAAGCGGTAAAAGAAGGCTTATGTGATATCGCCATAGGTAACAGCTATTACTACGGCAACATGATGCAAGACCCTGAGCAAAAAAGCTGGGCCGAGGCCGTCACGATTAACTTCCCGAACCAAGCCGATCGCGGTGCTCATGTGAACGTTTCTGGCATGGTGTTAACTCGTCATGCGCCTAATAAAGCCAATGCGATCAAATTGATGGAATTTCTATCCGCCGATGTGGCTCAAAAGGCTTATGCTGATGTGAATATGGAATACCCAGTGAAAGCCGATGTGGCACCTTCAACCTTAGTAGCTTCATGGGGCGAGTTTAAGTCGGATCAATTGCCTATTTTCAAACTGGCAGAATATCACCAAGCGGCGGTTAAGTTATTAGATGAAGTGCAGTTTGATCTCTAGCATTTGACGTTAAGTACGAGTGACAAATTGCAGAATTAGGTTATCAGCGCCATTGATTGGCGCTGTAACTTTTTAAGGATTGACATGATTTTAGGATTAGCCAGAAGCTGGTCGCTTGCTGGTTATGCGGTGGCCACCCTGCTGGTGCTGCCACTGGTTGCGCTGATATTGCAGGCTTTGCAGCCTGACGAAGCCGTGTTTGGCCACTTGATGGCAACTGTCCTGCCAACTTATATTATCAACAGCTTATTGCTGATCTTTTGGGTGAGTTTAGGCGCGTTATTACTCGCGTTACCCTGCGCTTGGTTGATGGCTCGCTGTGAATTTGTCGGCAGGCGCTACTTGCAATGGGCGCTATTACTGCCCCTCGCTATGCCGGGGTACATTGTTGCCTACGTGTATACCGATTTGCTCGATTATGCGGGGCCAGTACAGCGTAGTTTGAGATCGATTTTTGGTTGGAACTCACCGCAGGATTATTTCTTCCCCGATATTCGCACCTTAGGCGGCGCGGCGTGCATGTTGTCGCTAGTGTTATTCCCCTATATTTATCTATTGGCGCGTACCGCCTTTATGGAGCAATCCTTAAGCTTGGCCCATGCATCAAGGATCATGGGATGCTCGCCGTGGCAGAGTTTTTGGCGTTTATCTTTGCCCATGGCAAGGCCGGCCCTCGCGGTTGGGGTGGCTTTGGTGGCGATGGAAACAGCCGCCGATTTTGCGACGGTTAACTATTTTGCCGTGCCAACCTTAACTACGGCCGTGTATGACACTTGGTTGGGCTATGGCAATCTGACTGCCGCCGCTAAGTTGTCGGCGATTATTTTGCTGGTGGTGTTTTGCTTGATTGGGCTTGAGCGTTTTGCCCGTCGTAAACAGCAGTTATTCCAAAAACAATCGCGCATCCAAGCCAGTGACTTGTATCGACTCTCGACAGCGCAAACCACAGTTGCACTGAGCTTTTGCGTCGCTCTGCTGTTATTAGCCTTTTTATTGCCCTTTGGCATTTTAATTTCCTATGCTATTGGTTACTTTGAACAAAGCTGGGATGGGCGCTTTTGGCAATTAAGTCTTAATAGTCTAAGCCTTGCGCTGATCACTAGCTTAATCTGTTGCTTAATCGCTTTGCTGCTCATGTTTGTACGCCGGATAAGCCCAAGGCCCAGTGATGTCTTGCCCTCACGTTTAGCCTCGACGGGTTATGCCTTGCCCGGCACTGTGCTCGCAATCGGCGTATTAGTGCCGCTCACTATGCTCGATTTTACGATAAACGATCTGGCGGATTTACTTGGTTTAAATGGCCCTGGGCTTATTTTAACGGGCAGCGTAGTGGCATTGATTTTTGCTTTTTGTGTGCGTTTCGTGGCAATTGCGATTGGCAGTGTTGAAAGCAGTTATAAACGCATCTCGCCATCGCTAGACATGGTGAGCCTGACCATGGGGCAAACTCCTAGGCAACTTTTGCGGCGGGTGCATTTGCCTCTACTTGGCAAGGGATTGTTTGCTGGTGCATTATTAGTGTTTATCGAAAGCATGAAGGAACTGCCCGCGGCGTTATTGCTGCGGCCTATCGGTTTTGAAAACCTTGCAACTTATGTATTCCAGTTTGTATCCGATGAAAAACTCGAGCACGGCGCCTTAGCCGCGATTGTGATTGTGCTGGTGGGCTTAGTACCGCTGATTTATTTAAACCGTTCATTGGAGCACCACAGCTGATGACAAACACGCTCAAACTCATGCAAGTTCATAGCGATTATCAGGGCCAGCAAGTTTTAAAGGGGTTGAGTTTGGCCCTAGAACAAGGAGAGATTCTTGCTCTGTTAGGCCCCAGCGGTTGTGGCAAGACAACCTTATTACGAGCCGTGGCGGGGTTACAGGCGATTAGCCAAGGTGAAATCCAGATAAATGGCCGTGTTGTAAGTGGCGACAGTCAGTTTGTGCCTAGCGAGCAGCGTGGTATCGGCATGATTTTCCAAGACTATGCGCTTTTTCCCCATTTAACTGTGGCGGAGAATATTCTTTTTGGCGTGGATAAATTGTCGGCCGGCGAGCGTCAGGCACGGTTGGATGAGATGCTAACCTTAGTCAAACTCGAAGGCTTGGCTCAGCGTTATCCCCATGAGTTATCTGGCGGTCAACAGCAGCGCGTCTCGATTGCGCGGGCACTTGCCTATGAGCCGCAGTTATTACTGCTCGATGAGCCTTTTTCTAATATCGATGCCCAAGTGCGTTACGAGATGATGGCGGAAATTCGCAGTATCTTAAAACAGCGTAATGTGAGCGCGGTATTTGTCACCCACAGCAAGGATGAAGCCTTTGTATTTGCAGATACTTTGGCGATTTTTAATCAAGGCATTATAGTGCAGCATGGCAGCGCTGAAGCCTTATACGCCGCGCCCAATAGCCGTTATGTGGCGGACTTTTTAGGTAGCGGTAATTACTTACCCGCCGCAGTGCTCGATGGACACAGAGTTGCCACTCCAATCGGCCACTTAACCAGCCTCACACCATTAGGGTTGCCGAGCGAGTTCAGCGGCACGGTATTCTTGCGCCCGCAGCAATTGACGCTCAGTGCCGATGAGCAAGGTGTGGGCACGATCACAGAGCGGCGTTTTTTAGGCGCTTTTTGTCATTACTGGGTCAAGATTGAAGCCGCCTCCCATGCATATTATGTCGAAGTGCGAAGCCAAATGATGCAGCTCACTATCGGCCAAAAAGTCGGGGTTACGACAGAGCCGCACTCGCTGGTACTATTTGAATCTTAGGCATATTGATATTGTGCAGAGCCAATCTAAGCCGTCAGGTATTAATGCCATGGTGATAAGCTATCACCAACGAAAGTATGACATTTTTGCTTACGTTTAACTTGCGTCTATGCGGTATGGGGTGGTGATTTTTTCGACCATCCTTGTTACTTTGAACCTCCGGTTTTGGAGGACTTATGCTAAAAACAATAAAATCAATTTGTAGCTTAGTGACAGTAGTGACGGCGATGTCGTCTTCAGGAGTGATGGCCATGGATAGGATCACGGGTAAAGCCTTTGCGACGCGCTCTGAAGTGTATGCCACCCATGGAATGGCGGCGACCAGCCAACCCCTCGCCACGCAAGTCGCTATCGACATACTCAAGCAGGGCGGTAGTGCCGTCGATGCGGCCATTGCCGCTAATGCCATGCTAGGGTTAGTCGAGCCAACGGGTTCAGGTGTTGGTGGCGATTTATTTGCCATCGTCTGGAGCGCGAAAGATAAACGTCTCTATGGCCTTAACGCTTCGGGTCGCAGTCCAAAATCCTTAAGTTTAGAAAAGCTCAAATCCCTCGGCTTAGACTATTTGCCGCCGCTTGGGCCTTTGCCTGTTTCTGTGCCCGGCGCAGTGGATGGTTGGTATGAACTGCATAATAAGTTCGGCAAATTAGCTATGGCCGATAATCTCGCGCCCGCAATCCACTATGCCCGTGATGGTTTTCCTGTCTCCGAATTGATTGCTTATTATCTTGAGGGTAGCGGTAAAAAACTCGCAAAATTCCCTGGTTTTAAAGAAACTTATATGCCTAATGGCAAGATGCCAGCGGTGGGCGAAATCTTTAAAAACCCAGCGCTTGCTAATACCTATGAGAAAATTGCCAAAGGTGGCCGCGATGTTTTTTATAAAGGCGATATTGCCAAAAGTATCGATAAGTACATGAAATCCCAAGGTGGTTATTTAAGTTATGATGACTTAGCGACCCATACTAGCGACTGGATAGATCCGGTTTCGGTGAACTACCGTGGTTACGATGTATGGGAACTGCCGCCCAATGGTCAAGGCATTGCGGCGCTACAAATCTTAAAAACCATGGAACCCTTTAATGTGGCTGCGATGGGCTTTAATAGCCCCGAATATGTGCATTTATTTGTCGAAGCCAAAAAACTCGCCTTTGCCGACAGAGCTAAGTTTTATGCCGACATGGCCTTTAATAAAGTGCCAGTTAACGAGTTGATTTCGCAGCAATATAATTATGATCGCGCTAATTTAATCGATCCCAATAAAGCGGCCAAGAGTGTTGATGCGGGTAATCCTGCGTTGCAACATGGCGATACTGTGTACCTGACCACAGCCGACAAAGACGGCAACATGGTGTCACTCATTCAAAGTAACTACCGTGGTATGGGGTCGGGCATGACACCGCCAGATCTCGGTTTCGTGCTGCAAGACCGTGGGCAAATGTTTGATTTAACTGAGGGGCGTTTTAATAGCTACGCACCGGGTAAGCGTCCATTCCATACTATTATTCCCGCCTTTGTGACCAAAGACGGTAAGCCTTGGTTGAGTTTTGGGGTGATGGGCGGCGCGACTCAGCCACAAATGCACGCACAAATTGTAATGAATCTGATTGATTTTAAAATGAACTTGCAAGAAGCGGGCGATGCCCCGAGAATTTTGCATATGGGCTCAACCGAGCCCACCGGCGAAGTGATGAATGATGGCGGCTACGTCAGTCTGGAATCGGGCTTCCCTGTGGAAACACGCCGTGAGCTTATCAAGAAAGGTCATGTGCTGCGTGATGGACTTGGGGATTTTGGCGGCTATCAAGCTATTGGATTTAATGCTGAAACGGGCGTGTATCGTGGCGCTTCTGAGAGCCGTAAAGATGGTCATGCTGCCGGTTATTAACTTCAGCGTCACGCTAAGGTAAGCTCGAGGTAGAGTAAGCTTTGCTGCTCTAATTCGATTAAACTGAATGACGAGACTTTTCAGTCTCGTCATTTTTACATTAGGGATCTTGGGCGTGATATTGCTACCTAATGAGCATTATCATGATAAACCAGAACAAACTGTGCGTTAGTTAATGTCATTTTCAGGTAAAGTTGCGGATAATATTGCCGAAAATGAATTTAGAAAAAGGGTGATAACCAAATGGATATTCAAAATATGCCGCGTGAACAGTTGGGTGTGTGTGCCGAGGGGAACTTACACAGTGTCTATTTGATGTTTAATGCCAATGACAATGTCGAGTCGCAATTACGTCCCTGTCTTGCCAACGTTGCGCAGTATATTTATGAGCTGACAGATCAATACTCTGACAGTGCATTCAATGGTTTTGTGGGGATTGGCGCTAATTATTGGGATAGCCTCTACCCCAATGCTCGCCCTGAAATGCTCAAGCCTTTTCCTGCTATGCAAGTCGGCAGCCGCGAAGCGCCGGCAATTGAATATGATTTGTTCGTGCATATCCGCTGCGACCGTTACGATATTCTGCATTTAGTCGCTAATGAAATCAGCCAAATGTTTGAAGACTTAGTGGAATTAGTCGATGAAGAACGTGGGTTTCGATTTATGGATAGCCGCGATTTAACCGGCTTTGTCGATGGCACCGAAAACCCTAAGGGGCGTCACCGTCAGGAAGTCGCTCTGGTTGGCGATGAAGATCCAGAGTTTAAGGGCGGCAGTTATATTCACGTGCAAAAGTATGCCCACAATTTGAGTAAATGGCATCGATTACCGGTTAAAAAACAAGAAGATATTATCGGTCGCACTAAGCAAGATAATATCGAGTATGAATCAGAAGACAAGCCACTGACCAGCCATATCAAGCGGGTGAATCTTAAAGATGCGAATGGTCAGTCGATGGAAATCCTGCGCCAGAGCATGCCCTATGGTTCACTAAAAGAGCAGGGATTGATGTTTATTTCTAACTGCCGCACGCCTGAGCATTTTGAAAAGATGCTGCATAGCATGATGTTTGGTGATGGCGAAGGTAACCATGATCACTTGATGCATTTTACCAAGGCGATGACAGGCTCATCCTTCTTTGCCCCCGCATTGGATTTTATGCTGCAATTCGACGAATAAGCTTTCAATATTTGAGCAGATTCAGCATCAATGAAACGCACTTACGCTAACGCCTGAGTGCGTTTTTTTATGCTAATGCGCGGGAATCCATTTTTTGATATCGAGTTGCCATTGCTGGGCGGTGTAATCGATAAAGGCGCGCACCAGATTTTGCTGATAACTGCGGGACAAGTACACAGCCCACAGGGTTTGGCCTGGCGTCGTAAAGTCGGGCAACACTTCTTTAAGCTGGCCGCTGGCAAGGTATTGATTTGCTAAGTCGCAGGGCAAACGCACTATGCCATGTCCCCGCAGCGCCGCACTGACCAACACTCCCATATCGTTAGCCCTAAGATTCCCTGTAACTTTTACGTGCTCGGCTTGCAGCTCTTTCAGGAAAGGCCAATTTTGTTGCGCCGAGTGTATCAGGCAGTTGTGAGCCAGCAGATCTATCGGCTCGACAAGTGGTGTGTTGCTATCAAGGTAGCTTGGCGCAGCACAGATCACGGCATCTATAGTCATTAAACGCCGCGCAATCAAATTATCATCCGGCTGCTCGGTATAGCGCAATGCCACGTCGACTCGCTCATCTACCAATTGCGCAAAACTGTCCGACATCACCAGTTGAATGTTGACCTTAGGATGAATTTTAATAAAGCGATCGACAACATCGAACAGGCTGTGCTGTCCAAGGCCAATCGGTGTGGCGATACGAATACTGCCCACCAGTTCACTGTTATGGCTGTGGGCGCGGCTTTCCATGGCGGCAACTTCACTTAAGATCCGCTGGCAAAATTGCAGCGCTTCTTCGCCTTGTAAGGTCAGGCTGACGCTACGAGTGGTACGGTGGAGTAAGCGTAAACTAAGCCATTGCTCAATTTCTTGAATATGGCGGGATACCTGCAGGCGGCTGAGGTCTAAATGTTCGGCAGCTTTGGTAAAGCTGCCGCAGTTTGCGACTTCGACGAAACTGCGTATTGCGGCAATTTTATCCATATTAGTACCTCAAACTGAAACAATCATGCTCATTTATTGATGTTTATCACGTGAAACACTGCAAGTAAACTGGCTTCAATGTAAATCATCAGAGAGAGTTAACGAAATGAAAATCGCAATTTTAGGTGCAACAGGTTGGATTGGTGGTGCAATTTTAAAAGAAGCATTGAGCCGTGGGCACCAAGTAACAGCGTTAGTGCGTGATCCGAGCAAGTTATCTGTTACTGACGTGGCTGTGCATGCTGTGGATTTAGAGCAGCCATTAGTGGCAGAACCCTTCACTGGAGTAGATGTTGTCATTGCCTCTGTTGGTGGCCGCGCACAACAAAATCATGGCCTAGTGGCGAGTACGGTTCAGTATTTACTGGATGTGCTGCCCAACGCTAAGGTGCCACGTTTATTGTGGGTTGGTGGTGCAGGCAGCTTAGAAGTGGCACCGGGTGTGACTTTGGTTTCTAGCCCAGATTTTCCCGCTGCATATAAAGATGAGGCGTTAGCTCAGGGTGAAGCTTTGCAGGTATTCCGTGCGGCGCAAACTGCAATTAATTGGACCTTTGTGAGCCCAGCCGCTGAGATTTATCCTGGCGAGAGTGAAGGTCCATATCGCCTTGGTGGCGATAGCTTCTTTACCGATGCCAATGGTCGCAGCCGCATTTCTGTTACCGATTACGCTAAAGCCATGTTAGACGAAGCCGAACAGGGCACTCACGCAAATCAGCGCATCAGTGTGGCTTACTGATATCGCTACAGTTGAGTTAGATATAGTGAGTTAGATATTGTGCTGTAATCTGTAACGTAATCGGGACAACGACCAAATAATCAGCGCAAAATTGGACTGAAATGGGTACAGATGAAATAGAACAGGTCAGCAAGCTGACCTGTTTTTTTATTCTGCGTAATTGAATAAAGATTTGATGGTTTCTAAGGTATCGGCGATATCTTGGATGCTCGATGGACAAATAAAGATAGTGTCATCACCGGCAATTGTGCCCAAAATGCCTTCTGGTTTACCGATAGAATCCAATAAACGGGCAATCAGCTGCGCTGCACCTGGACTAGTTCGCACGACGATCATCGCTTGGTTATGATCGACGTCGAGTACCAAATTCTTCAGTGGGCTACCCGCAGTGGGTACGCCTAATTCGGCTGGTAAGCAATACACCATCTCTTGCTTAGCGTTGCGAGTCCGCACTGCGCCGAACTTGCTGAGCATGCGTGACACTTTTGATTGGTTAATATTACCAAAGCCTTCAGCTTGCAAGGCGGTGACGATTTCACTCTGAGAGCCAAAGCGCTCTTCTTTTAAAATCGACTTAAAAATTCTAACAAGGTCATCCTGATTCTTGGTCGTTTGCATAATATTATTATTCGTTATTCAAAAAAACAGGCCCATTTTGAATATTTTTAGAAAAATTGTCAACAAATAACCAGATTGGTTGAATAAAAATTCACTAACCCTCTGTGGTTAAGCATTTGCTGGGGGCGTAAAAATATCAATTTGAGTAATTGTTCTACATTGCTTCTATGTTATTCCGGAATTCTTTTGCCCCACGACTAAGGGATAATTGAAATTGTTGTGACATTCCAGTAATGTGACGCCAACGCAAATTAGATCCATGTCACACATATCCGAGAAATAACGGAGATAACTATGAAAGTTGCTGTACTTGGTGCTGCTGGTGGTATCGGCCAGGCTCTTGCCCTACTGTTAAAAACTCAATTGCCTGCGGGTTCTAAACTGTCTCTATATGATATCGCACCGGTGACTCCGGGTGTTGCGGTTGACTTGAGCCACATCCCAACTGCTGTTGAAATCAAAGGTTTTGCTGGTGAAGATCCAACGCCTGCCCTTGTGGGTGCTGACGTTGTGCTAATTTCTGCTGGTGTTGCGCGTAAGCCTGGTATGGACCGTTCAGATCTGTTCAATATCAATGCGGGTATCGTTCGCAACCTGATCGAAAAAGTAGCGGCAACTTGCCCTACGGCTTTGGTTGGCATTATCACTAACCCTGTCAACACCACTGTTGCTATCGCTGCAGAAGTGATGAAAAAAGCGGGTGTTTACGATAAGAACCGTCTGTTCGGTATCACGACATTAGACGTGATCCGCTCTGAAACTTTCATCGCCGAATTAAAAGGCCTGAACGTTGCTGACGTTAAAGTGAATGTGATCGGCGGCCACAGCGGCGTGACCATTCTGCCATTACTGTCTCAAGTTGAAGGCGTGACTTTCACTGACGAAGAAGTGGCAAGTCTGACAACTCGCATCCAAAACGCGGGTACAGAAGTGGTTGAAGCTAAAGCCGGTGGCGGAAGTGCGACTCTGTCTATGGGTCAAGCGGCTTGCCGTTTCGGTATGTCTCTGGTTCGTGGTCTGCAAGGCGAAGCTAACATCGTTGAATGCGCCTATGTTGACGGCGGCAGTGAGCACGCTGAATTCTTCGCACAACCTGTGCTGTTAGGCAAAAACGGTATTGAAAAAGTACTGCCTTACGGTGAAGTGAGTGCATTCGAAGCTAACGCTCGTGATTCTATGTTAGATACGCTGAAAGGCGATATCAAACTAGGCGTTGATTTCGTTAAATAATCTTTCGGATAATCTATTTAGATTATGACGAATTAAAAAACGGAGCCATTGAGCTCCGTTTTTTTATGCCTCAGTTTTACACTTGCTCAATTTAACTTAATCGATCAGCGACGCCTGGTGGGAATTTGGCAGTTATCGTCGCAGCGGGCTTTGCCCGTTAGTAGATAGGAGATGCGATATCTGTGTTTTGCGAATCTGAGATAGCACCAATCGGCCACAGTTTTAATCACGGGCAGGCGTAACAGTTGGATCCAAGTACGGGTACCTGTCAGTGCCCACGCTTTACAAGTGACATCTAACCCGAGTAACACTTCGCCTGTTGCGGTTTCGCCATGGAGAATCGTATTGGCGTAGTCTCTATCGATATGGCGGAAATGCTCGCTAAAATCGGGTGCATTTAAATCTTCAAGCCCAATCAAGTTTTTCGGATCGCGCGCTTTCAGTTGACGCATCTCGGCGCTACATAATGGACAATTTCCATCGTAAAAAATCCGCAGTTCCATCGGGTTCACCTCTGATGACTTGACCATAATACTTGATCAAAGCTCTTGGCTTGCGCACTTAAGCTTGGTTTTCTTTTACCCTAATACGCAGAATAAAGGGTTTTAGATCGCAGCTGATTTAAATCTAATGTGTGTCTCATTTGGCTTTTTATTAGGTTAAATTCAAACGAGTACAGTAACATCTTGGTTATTCATAAGGTTAACTTGATTGCTGATTTTTAAGCAAACAAGTTAAAGCCTGAGCAATGACGACTCAAAAGGATAGGTATGACATCTCCCATCATAATCACTGGCGTGGGTAAACGCATAGGTTACGCCTTAGCCAAACATTTTCTCGCCCAAGGTCAGCAGGTGATTGGTACTTATCGCAGCCATTACGCTAGCATCGATGAGCTTAACGTCTTAGGTGCGACTCTGTATCCCTGCGATTTTTATGACGATGCCCAAGTGCAATCCTTAATTGATGCGTTAACTCAACTGCCTCAAGTTCGCGCCATTATTCACAATGCCTCGGACTGGCTGCCGGATAACTGTCAGCGTGCGCCGAGCGAAGTGCTGCAGCGGATGATGCAAGTGCATGTGAGCGTGCCCTATCAGTTGAACTTGGCCTTAGAGGCGCAGCTACGTGCCGCTGCTGGCGATAAAATCGGCGGCAGTGATGTGATTCATATTACCGATTATGTGGCAGAAAAGGGCAGTCAGAAGCATATCGCCTATGCCGCCAGTAAAGCCGCGCTGCACAATATGACGCTATCCTTTGCCGCCAAATTCGCCCCCGAGGTGAAAGTCAATTCGATTGCACCGGCGATGATCCTCTTTAATGCGGGTGATGACGCTGCCTATCAGCAAAAAACCTTAGCCAAAGCGCTGTTGCCGAAAGAGGCGGGAAATGAGGAAATTATTGACTTAGTGGAATATCTGCTGAATAGCCGCTACGTCACTGGTCGTTGCCATAATGTCGATGGCGGTCGGCATTTGAGGTAAAGAAGAATCTAGATTTTAGGTTCTAGGTCCTAGGCCCTAGAATCTAGTTACCTAGCACCTTCTTTTAAAACGTCAGTAGGCGACTTGGGGTGATGATAAAGGGCAAAGGCACATCCCAATGTTCGCAGGGTAAACTCACAACTTGCTGACAGTCGTGGGCGTAACCCATAGGCAAAGGTTTCCCCTTAAGTTGCCAGTTCGCCAGCGTCCTATCGTAATAACCTCCGCCCATGCCCATACGATTTCCCATTAAATCAAACGCCACTAAGGGCGTGATAACCACATCGAGATCTGTTACTGGGATAATGGCGCGCACATCTAACTTAGGTTCTAAGATGCCGAATTGATTCGCCTGCATAGGTGTGTCAGCGCTGTAATGCAGGAATAACAATTGCCCTGCATTGAAGGGATGCAACCTTGGCAGATAGGTGTGAATCCCCAATTGCCACAGTGCTTCGATCAGCGGCGGCGTGGCAAGTTCGCCATCGTGGGTGAGATACAGAGCTACATGTTGCGCATTTTGAGCCTGCAATGCATCGAGCATACGTTGGCTAGCGCTCAAGCTTGCTTGAGTTTGCTCGGTTTCTGAAAGGGATTTGCGCGCGGTGCGAATGTTTTTACGTATCTGATTGCGGCTTTCTTTTGTATGGAGCGCGATATTTGCCGCATAGTTTGTGACATCTTCGGCATCAGCGACTTCTACGGCAAGGTGCGCCATGTCGCTTTGAGTCTTCAAATGAGAAAGTTTGGAAGATGTAGGCATAAAATTAAGATGCTCCCCAGAATGCCGCTACCGGTGTAGCCCTTGAACCGTAGGTTCAAGGCGGGTAAATGATTACCTCCTAAGGCTTCTCGGTACAAGCCGAGCATGCTCAATGTCAGTAAAACATTCACCCTGAGATCAAAATTATCGGCACAGGGACATTACCAGTTGGCATGCATCCCAGGGAGCAAAAACGGTATTGAATCGCTAAAACATTGGCCTATGAGTATAAGCCAGCTTAGCCATTCACTGTGCGCTAATTGACCTAATTGACCTAATTGACCTAATTGCCAAGGCGCACAGTTTAAATCTATTTAGTTGAACGCTCAACTAAGGCATTCTCGAGGGTCGACTGCAGCAAGCTGATCCTGTCGTCCATCTGTTGCATATAATGCTTATTTTTTTGCTTTTCTTGGAACAACTCGTGTCCAATATTCAGCGCCGCCATAATGGCAATTTCTTCGCGGCTTAGGCTATTGGTGCGGGTTTTTAACGCTGTGAGTTGTTGTTCAACTCCCAATGCCACCGTACGTAAAGCATCCTCTTGACCTTTCGGGCAAGCGATAGAGTAGGTGCGCCCAAGTAGGGTAATTTCAACAGCACTGTTACTCATGTCGCGGGTGATCCTTTCGTTAGCCTCTTAGGGCGGACTATATAGGGCTGATATTAAAAGTGCAAGGTAAGCCGCAATTGGATTGGTCTTTGACGGCTTTGTTTGCTGTTTGTGTGAGCAATTGGATAATTTTTTATCAGGGTGTGGCCGATTTCGCCATTATTGGGATTCAGTATTGGTTCAAGTCTTTATCTCTGCTAGCATTGCTGCTGGAAAAATCTTATTGGGATCTGATATGGCAACCCCTCCTTCGTTACGTATCGACAGCTTAAAACTCGCCTTAGATGCGGCTGAAATCGGCCAACATCCGGTAGAAGTTCACGGTGCTTTAGTCGGTTTAATCTGCGGTGGTGTAGAACAAACTGGCGACACTTGGATCAAGCCTCTATTCGACCTGATGAACGATGGTCAACCTTTACCTGCGCAGTTGCACCAATTAGTATCTGATTTGTTTAATGATTCAGTCGCGCGTTTAGTGGATTTTGAATTTGGTTTCATGCCGCTATTGCCTGAAGAAGAAGAGCCGCTCAGCCAACGTGTTGAAGCCTTGTCCCTTTGGACCCAAAGCTTTTTGACTGGCATGGCGATTATTCAGCCGAAACTGAATCAAGCCTCGGCAGAAGTGCGTGAAGTGATCAAAGACTTGGCGGAAATTGCCCAAGTGGAATTTGATGTCGCCGACGATGAAGAATCTGAAGCTGCTTACACTGAACTACTCGAGTTTGTACGTATTGCTGCCATTATGTGTTACTCGGAGTTTGGCCCTGAAATCCCGCTTGGCGAGACCGACGATACCGCTGTGGTGCATTAATTTACCTCAGTTGTGTAATGTTCAATACATTAACGCAGTAGTGGCTTCATTTGATATTAAAGGCGGGTAAGCCTGCCTTTGAATCCATAGCACTGGTGCTTTTGAGTGCATAGCACTGATGTTCACATCTTTTATGTTTACATGCCTCAGTGCAATGCCAAAGCTTGAATGAGATCCCCATGACGGCCACAAATCACATGGATACTTCAGTTCAACACGTCGACATCGCGATTGTAGGCGGTGCGATGGCGGGGGCGACGCTCGCGTTGGCTCTCGCGCGTCTTTCTTTATCCGCAGCTAGACCACTTTCTATCGCCTTAATCGAGGCGCACCTTCCCGATAAACAACACCCCGGATTCGATGCTCGCTCCATCGCTATCGCCCACGGCTCTATTTTCGAATTATCCCGTTTAGGCCTCTGGCCAAAGCTAGCCCATTTGGGCACGGCGATTGAAAATATCCATGTATCGGATCGCGGCCACTTTGGCATGACAGAACTCAATGCCGCGCAGTTTCATTTAGATGCCTTAGGCCAAGTGGTCGAGCTTGAGCGTGTCGGCCAAGTGTTGTTTAACGAGCTTAACAAGAGCGAGGTAAAACTCTATTGCCCCGCCAAGCTTGCCCAAGTGGAACCCGCCGTAGAAGGCCACACCTTAGTGCTCGACACGGGCGAGCGCCTTCAAGCAAAACTCGTGGTCGCCGCCGATGGTCTGCAATCCAAAGTGCGCAGCAGTTTTGCTTTGCCCGTGACCCAAGTGGCCTTCGAGCAAACTGCGATTATTGCCAATATTCAAACCGACAAGCTCCACCAAAATTGGGCCTATGAGCGTTTTACCCAAACCGGTCCCTTAGCGTTGTTGCCTATGGCCGATAGCCAAGGTCAACCTCGATTATCTCTCGTTTGGGCGCTCGATGATGCGCGGGCTAAACAGATGCAAGACGCACCTAAGGCCGAGTTTTTAGCGGCGCTGCAACAGGCCTTTGGTTATCGTGCTGGCACGTTTATCGATGTCAGCGCGCGCCATGCGTATCCGCTTAATTTGTCGTATATGCCAAGGCCAATCCATCACAGATGTGTGTTTATCGGTAATGCGGCGCAGACACTGCATCCTATTGCGGGGCAAGGCTTTAATTTAGGGCTGCGGGATGTAGTAAGCTTGCTTGAGGTGCTCAAAACGGCGCTAGCGCAGGGGGATGATATCGGCTCCGCCGCAGTGACCCATGCGTACCTTAATGCCCGCGAACACGACAGAAACAGCACTATCCGCAATATCGAATTTTTAGTCCGTGGCTTTTCAAACCAATACTGGCCGATGACGCTGGGGCGTAATCTCGGATTACGTTTACTATCTTGGTTTCCGCCATTGAAAACCCCTGTCGCTCAAAAGGCGATGGGCTGGAAATAACTCAGCAATTTACTGGTATCGCAACGCGAAAAGGATGTACCCATGTTAAGTTCACAAGCCTATGACATCGCCATTGTGGGTGGCGGCATGGTGGGACTCGCCACCGCGATTGGATTGGCGCAGGCCGATCTGAATGTCGTCGTTATCGATGCGGGCCACACGGATGCCGTTGTCGGCGAGCCGCGCCTGCGGGTGAGCGCCATCAATAAGGCGAGTCAGCGCTTGTTAGAAAACTTAGGGGCATGTGCTTATTTAGATACTTCCCGCGCTACGCCTTATCAAAAAATGGCTGTGTGGAATAAAGACGGTTTCGGCAAAATTGCCTTTGATGCCAACAGCATCAGCGAAACCAGTCTCGGCGCGATTATCGAAAACGATGCCATTAGCTTTGCCCTCGCCAAACGCGCCAGTGAGTTTGACAACATTACCCATATCCAAAACCAACGCTTAGAACGCATTGCCTTTGGTGAGCGCGAAGCTTGGCTGACCCTCGCAAATGGCGCCGAGTCTGGTATCGAAAGTGTCAGTGCTGCACTCGTTATCGCCGCCGATGGCGCTAACTCTTGGGTGCGCGAGCAGTGCAAGATCCCGCTGACCTTTTGGGATTACGGCCACCACGCAATCGTCGCGACGATCCGCACCGAAATGCCGCACCTTGCCACCGCCCGCCAAGTGTTTTTACAGGACGGTCCGCTAGCATTTTTACCCCTGTATGAAGACAATCTCTGCTCTATCGTCTGGTCGGTGCCGCCCGAGCGCGCCACTGAGTTATTGGCAATGGATAAAGTGCAATTTGAGCGCAACTTAACCGCTGCTTTCGACGGTCGTTTAGGGATTTGCAAGCTGGAAAGCGAGCGCCAAGCCTTTCCATTACGGATGCGCTACGCCCGCCATTTTGCCCGCCACCGTTTAGTATTAGCAGGCGATGCTGCCCACACTATTCATCCGCTGGCTGGCCAAGGGGTGAACCTCGGTTTTTTAGATGCGGCCAGCATTATCGAAGTGATCAGCGAATTACAGCAAGCGGGTAAAGATATCGGCGATTATGCCCAGCTGCGTGCACTGGAACGTTGGCGTAAAGCCGATGCGATGGAGATGATCGCGGCGATGGAAGGCTTTAAACGCTTATTCGAAGGGACGAATCCGCTTAAAAAAGCGATCCGCGATCTGGGCTTAAATCTGGTTGATAATGTCGCTGGGCTGAAAACAGTGTTCATACAACAGGCCATGGGCAATAAGTCGGCACTGCCTAAGTTATGTCGTTAGCCTCGGTTGCGCTAATGTGATCAGAATTGCCGCTATTATCAGCATTTTGATTGCAAGCTGCGCAAATCTGGTCTTCGCATGTAAAAAAATTACAGGTTAAAGATGAGAAAATCTAATGGCACTGACTTCGGATTAGAAAAATCTCCTGTATACAAATTTGTGACGCAAGGTATAATTTCGCCGCATTTTAGACCCTAGTATCTACACCCTACACTAGGCAGAGACCTGAAAAAGGCCGCAAAAAAGGGATAACAATGGCTAATAAAACTATTCTGTTTAACAAGCACTTAGAATCAAACGCTAAGATGGTCGACTTCCACGGTTGGGATATGCCCCTCAACTATGGTTCACAAATCGAAGAACACAATGCCGTGCGTCAAGACGCGGGTATGTTCGACGTTTCCCACATGACTGTGGTTGATGTGATTGGTAACGACGCTTGTGCATTTCTGCGTAAGTTGCTGGCAAACGATGTGGCTAAGCTTAAAGTGCCAGGTAAAGCCTTATACGGCGGCATGTTAGACGAAAATGCTGGCGTCATCGACGACCTCATCACTTATTATCTCACTGACACTAACTACCGCGTGGTAGTGAACTCAGCGACCCGCGAAAAAGACTTAGCTTGGATCGCCAAGCAATCCCAAGGTTTTGATGTCACTGTGACTGAGCGTCCTGAGCTGGCGATGATTGCCGTTCAAGGTCCAAACGCAAAAGCGAAAGCCGCTGCCGTGCTCAGTAGCGATCAAAACGCCGCCATCGAAGGCATGAAACCTTTCTTCGGTAAGCAAGCTGGTTCTCTGTTTATTGCGACTACAGGTTACACAGGCGAAGCGGGTTACGAAATTATCGTCCCAGAAAATGAAGCTCAAGCCTTGTGGCAAGCATTGTTAGATCAAGGTGTTAAACCTTGTGGCCTCGGTGCCCGTGACACTCTGCGTCTCGAAGCTGGTATGAATCTCTACGGCTTAGATATGGACGAAACCATCAACCCGCTGGCCGCCAACATGGGCTGGACCATAGCATGGGAACCGAGCGATCGTGACTTCATCGGTCGTAAAGCCCTAGAAGCCCTGCGCGATGCCGGAACCGACAAACTTGTTGGTCTAGTGATGGAAGAAAAGGGCGTGTTACGCCATGATATGCCAGTATTTTTCACCGATGCAGCGGGTGTTGAGCACCAAGGCGTGATCACCAGCGGGACTTTTTCGCCAACATTGGGCTATTCTATTGCGATGGCGCGTGTTCCTAACTCAATTGGGGATACGGCACAAGTCGAAATGCGTAAAAAACGTGTGGCTGTTAGAGTAGTGGCGCCAAACTTTGTGCGCAACGGTAAACAAGCATTTTAAAAAAACGGAACAAGGAACAAGAACAATGAGCAATATTCCGACAGAACTGAAATACGCCTCTTCACACGAATGGATCCGCAAGGAAGAAGACGGCAGCTACACAGTAGGTATCACTGAACACGCCCAAGAGCTGTTGGGTGACATGGTTTTCGTTGAACTCCCTGAAGTGGGCGACACTGTGACTGCGGGTGAAGACTGTGCTGTAGCTGAATCAGTAAAAGCGGCGTCTGACATTTATGCCCCTATTTCTGGCGAAGTGATTGCCGTGAACGAAGCGCTGGAAGATTCTCCAGAACTCGTTAACAGCGACGCTTACGGCGAAGGCTGGTTCTTCCGCGTGATGCCTTCTGACGAATCAGAAGTTGACGCTCTGCTCGATGCAGAAGGTTACCAAGCTGTTATCGACGAAGAATAATCGTCGACGCTAACGAAGCCCTCAGGGGCTTCGTTTGTTTTAGCGCAAGTTTGACATAACAATAGCCCGTTAATCAGTACCCTACAGTTCTGAGTTACGGCAAATCTGGAACAAGGTTTATCATGACCAAGCAAACCCTCACTCAGTTAGAACAGCACGATTTATTCTTACGTCGTCATATCGGCCCTGATAGCAGCCAACAGCAAGCGATGCTGAATTTTGTTGGTGCTGAGTCACTGGACGATCTGACCGCGCAAATTGTGCCTGAGTCGATCCGTTTAAGCCAAGATCTGAGCATTGGTGATTCCTGCGGCGAAGCCGAAGGCATTGCTTACATTCGTGGTTTAGCGAAACAAAACCAAGTATTTAAGAGCTATATCGGCATGGGTTACTACGGCACTCAAGTGCCAAACGTGATCCTGCGTAACGTATTTGAAAACCCAGGTTGGTACACGGCTTATACGCCATATCAGCCAGAAATCGCCCAAGGCCGTTTAGAAGCCATTCTAAACTTCCAACAAGTGTCGATGGACTTAACGGGTTTAGATTTGGCTTCTGCTTCTTTGTTAGATGAAGCGACCGCCGCAGCCGAAGCGATGGCGCTTGCCAAGCGCGTTTCTAAAGCGAAAAAAGCCAATATCTTCTTCGTTGCCGATGATGTGTTCCCACAAACCTTAGACGTAGTGAAAACCCGCGCTGAGTGTTTCGGTTTTGAAGTGGTAGTTGGCCCTGCATCTGAAGCCGTAAACCACGAACTGTTTGGTGCTTTGTTCCAATATACTAACCGTTTCGGTCAAATCACTGACTTCACTGAATTATTCGCCACTCTGCGTGCGAAGAATGTGGTTGTGACTGTCGCCGCCGACATTATGTCTTTGGTATTACTGAAATCACCGGGCGCTATGGGCGCCGATGTGGTATTCGGTAGTGCGCAGCGTTTTGGCGTGCCAATGGGCTTTGGTGGCCCACACGCGGCCTTCTTCGTTGCCCGTGACGAACACAAACGTTCTATGCCTGGCCGTATCATTGGTGTGTCAAAAGACGCCCGTGGTAACCGCGCACTGCGTATGGCGATGCAAACTCGCGAGCAACATATCCGCCGCGAAAAAGCCAACTCAAACATTTGTACTGCACAAATTTTATTAGCGAATATGGCGTCTTTCTACGCTGTATTCCACGGCCCAGATGGCCTGAAAACTATCGCATCACGCATTAATCGTTTTGCCGATATTTTAGCGGCTGGTTTACAAGCGAAGGGCGTGAGCTTAGTCAACAGCACTTGGTTTGATACCATCAGCATCAAAGGCTTAGATGTTGCTGCTGTTAATGCACGCGCACTGGCTGCTGAAATGAACCTACGTTTTGATGCCGACGGCATTGTGGGCGTAAGCTTAGACGAAACCACATTGCGCACAGATATCGAAGCCCTGTTTGATGTGATTTTAGGTGCTGGCCATGGTTTAGATGTTGCCGCATTAGATGCGCAAATCGTGAGCCAAGGTAGCCAATCGATTCCGGCTGCACTCGTGCGCCAAGATGCGATTTTAAGCCACCCAACCTTCAATCGCTATCAAAGCGAAACCGAGATGATGCGTTATATCAAGCGTCTCGAAAGCAAAGACTTAGCACTTAACTACTCAATGATTTCATTGGGTTCATGCACCATGAAGTTAAACGCAGCGGTTGAAATGCTTCCTGTGAGCTGGCCAGAATTTGCCAACATGCACCCATTCAGCCCACTAGATCAAGCCAAGGGTTACACTCAGTTGATTGAAGAGTTGTCGACTTGGTTAGTGAACATCACAGGCTACGACGCTGTGTGTATCCAACCAAACTCAGGCGCTCAAGGTGAATACGCTGGCCTGTTAGCCATCAAGAAATACCATGAGTCACGCGGCGATGCGCACAGAAACATCTGTTTGATCCCGCAATCTGCCCACGGTACTAACCCTGCATCGGCGCAATTAGCCGGTATGCAAGTGATAGTTACTGCCTGTGATAAGCAAGGTAACGTCGATTTAGATGATCTGAAGACAAAGGCCGCCGAAGTGGCTGAAAACTTGTCTTGCATCATGATCACTTACCCATCGACCCACGGTGTGTATGAAGAATCTATCCGCGAAATCTGCGACATAGTGCATCAGCACGGCGGTCAAGTGTACTTAGACGGCGCTAACATGAACGCGCAGGTTGGCTTAACGTCTCCTGGCTTTATCGGTGCCGACGTATCGCACCTTAACCTGCACAAAACCTTCGCAATTCCACACGGCGGTGGTGGTCCAGGTATGGGCCCAATCGGTGTGAAAGCCCACTTAGCGCCGTTCGTTGCCGGCCACGTTGTAGTGAAACCTGGCCGCGAAAGCGACAACAATGGCGCCGTATCAGCCGCACCTTACGGTAGCGCTGGCATTCTGCCAATCAGCTGGATGTACATTAAGCTGCTTGGTTCAAAAGGCCTGAAAAAGTCGACCCAAACTGCGCTGTTAAACGCAAACTACGTGATGAAGAAGCTGTCTGAACACTACCCAGTATTGTTCCGTGGCCGTAACGATCGCGTCGCGCACGAATGTATTATCGACCTACGCCCACTGAAAGAAGCCTCAGGCGTGACCGAAATGGATATCGCTAAGCGTTTGAATGACTACGGTTTCCACGCACCAACCATGAGCTTCCCGGTTGCGGGAACCCTGATGATTGAGCCGACGGAATCTGAGTCTAAGGTGGAACTCGATCGTTTCATCGACGCTATGGTGTCAATCCGCGCTGAAATCGCCAAAGTAGAATCAGGTGAATGGCCAGCGGACAACAACCCGCTGCACAACGCACCGCACACTATGGCAGATATTATGGACCCAGAGTTCGATACGCGTCCATACAGTCGCGAAGTGGCCGTGTTCCCAAGTGCCGCAGTACGCACCAACAAGTTCTGGCCAACTGTGAATCGTATCGATGACGTATACGGCGACCGCAACCTAATGTGTTCGTGTGCACCATTATCAGACTACGAGTAATAATTGCTGCTTAGGCTAGCTACTGCGGCGTTGAATGAGGCTTTCGCATAGCTCGAAATAGAGAGTTTGACACCAGTCAACTCCGCGCGAAAGCTTTCAATCCGCCTTGCATTAGCTTCGCCAGCAACGCAATTATGGACATAAAAAAGCGAACCCTTAGCGGTTCGCTTTTTTATTGGTTCGTTTTCATTCTGCTGAGATTGAGCTGCTAATTAGCTTTATAAGTCGCTGATAATAGAGTGCTGCTAATTGCCTGCCGCAGGCTTTAGCACTGTTACACCAGTGACTCGCTGTAAATACGTCCCTGTAAGCTCTACTAAAACATCCATGTTTTAGAAGGTCACTGGTGCAACAATGCCAGTTCTGGTGTAACCATTGAGTGGAGAGTTATGTCTATGCCATTAGAGTGGCGTTATTATAAAACTTATGAAATTACTTGATGTTTAAAAATGTTCTATATGCTGGGTGGATTGACCAAGTTATATTGCCATTCTTGTTTTGCAAAGACTTATATAAATCAGGATCATCTGTATAATGTGTAAATGTTTTTCCGTCTTCATGAATTCTTGATATGAGCCCTAACTTATATAGAAAATCACCAAGATCCTCGAGGCAGGCATACTTTTTCCCATCAATATATGGAATATCATTGGCACTTCTACCTCTGATAAAATTATCATCTAGAATTTGATGTAACTCTATGTAGTTAAACTCTTTTTTTGTTGCTCTAAGAGAGTCAATTAAATTTGATAATTCCTCAAATTGATGATTATGCTCTTTTATTAAATCATCTCTACGTAATGAACCAAAGTCAGATAAAATAAAATTTATATGTTCAAGATTTATTTTTCTTGTTTGTGGAGTCTCTGAGGCTTTTCTTCCAGCCATTTTACATAATTGCCCCATCCATCTTGGACGTCTATTTGAGAATGCGCTAATAGCATCAAATAGTTTTGCGCTTGAATCACCATGCCAATCAATTGGAGATTTGAAAATTATATCTAGAATTTTATTATAGTCGCTTTTTAGTTTGTATTTACTCTCGGGTGAATTTGGATGATTATTTTCAATATAAACTAAAATCTTTTGAGCAAGCATATCTCTCATATATTTCTTGCTCCAGAAAATTTTAATTATATATTGTTGTAATTTATCAAGATCTTCTAAATGGCGTAAGCAAGACCACACATCGCTTCTAACAGTTGCCCTAATATTTAAATTCTTAGTCTCAAAGGATAATGCTCTGATTGCACTGAAAAAAGAACCAACTCTAGCCTGGTTTTCTTTGGTGTTTTGAAATTTGGCATCAATATCATCTATTAATACCCAAATATTAGGAACTTCTGAAGAGTTCTGATATCTTTGCAATAAATTTTCTAAGCTTTTGGGCACATCACTTTTAACTTCTACATCTAAAATAGGAAGTTTACCTTTTATTCTTGCTATTAAACTTCCAATGAGATTTTTACTTTTGAAACCTTCTAACTCAGAGAGTTCTACTATAGATATATCATCACTGTTAAATGCGAAATCTATTTTATTTCCTATTTCTAATATTATTCTTTTGCAAATTATTTGTTTCCAATAATTTTCTAAATATGAGTGATCATCACCTTTGAAATCACCTAGTCCTAATAGTTCATTCCCTTTGACTCTAATAATTAGTGGGTTTTTATATAAATCTTCATTTATTAATTTAAACTCAAGTCTTGATAATAGTGCTGATTTACCCATTCCTTTTCTTGCTGAAACAATTGATAGTCTTTCTTCGATATCAAAAAAAGGGTCAAAATCACTGTGATCTATATAATATGAGTTTAAAACGGAGAGATTCTCGTCCTCGCCGGCTTCATTAGCGAATATTTTTTTATCCTTAAGATCAATTCTAAGCACTTTATTCTCTCTTATTATTAATTTTAGATGGAAGTTTATTGGTTTTGCATATGTTTTTATAGGTGGTATACCAATTTTTATAAAATTGATATACCAAAACTTTTGCAAATTGAAGTAAATTCCAGATTGAACTTTTCCGTTAGTATTTTACTGTTTTCATTACAGCTATAGTCCAAAGCTGTTATTGCTCCATATGTTTCATACTTATCACTGTTGTACTCTTCTTTCTTCAACGTCGCGCTAATAATTACCTGTTTATCAAGCGCCTCAAATATTTCAAGCATTTTAATTTCTTTTGAGGTAGATAATTCTCGGTCTCTGAATGAATCAATGATTATTGGAAATTTATGATTTAAAATGACATGAAGTGCATATGTTCTTGCAAAGTAAAACTCTTGTTCTTCACTGCCAGAGTAAGTTACAGACTTTTTTGTAAATAAATCTGAAAATATTTGAATACCTGTATTGTCTATAATCTTATAGATATCATTCATTGCCTTCACTATACTTTTAATTAATACCTCTTGACGATGTGAAAGCCCTTCTTGCTTAGTTGTGGCCTCTTTGAGCTTTTTACTTATTGATTCAATTTCTTTTTGTTTTAAAGCTAGCTCTCTATCGAGACTTCCAGCATTTTCTAATTCATCTTTGAATAAGATTATATCTTTTAGTTTAGGGTGTGACTGGGATATTTCCTTATCAAGTTCTGATTGTAATGAAGTAATGTCAAAATCAATACGTGAGATTAATTCTTGTTTTAAACTTATCTTTTCATTAATAGAACTTAGTATGGAGTCTCTGACCTCTTTATTACTTACATCAAAGTTTAAATCCTTAGATTTATATGTTATTTTATCACTACCGCAGTCATTACATGACACTGCTCCAATACTAATCGTGCGATTTAGAGAGTTAAGTTCAGACTTAAGATTTAAGTGGTTGTTTAATCTAGTTCTCTCTGCGTAACGTTTCTTGCGTAAATCGACTAATTTATCATTAATTTTATTAAGTTTGATTTCTTGTTCTTTATAATATTTATAGCTTGCTGATGACTTTACAGTTTCTAGTACAGCTCTATTTATGTTGAACTTGTCAATACTAGCAGAGAGCTTTTTCTCTAAATTTCTGAGTTGCTTTAAATCGTCTTTTAATTTTTGAATTTCTTCGCTAGATAGTTCTGTTCCAGATATATCACATAGAGCATAAAGCATTTCAATAAAATCAAACTTATTATAGTATCCGTTATTAAAAATGTTAGACGTATCCCGCTTATCTTGACCAACAAAAAATATTTGAAAAAATAGACTTAGATCAACTATCTTTGGTAGTCCGCGATGTATTATCTCTGGTAATTTAAATATTTTTCTGTCAAAAAAATATTTAAATTCAGAAACAGAATCTAATATATGTAGTTCATTATTTATTTTAACTGAAAAAGTATTGTTTTTCCTTAGAATAAAATATTTAATATCATTTAGGTCAAATTGAATGAAGAAATAATGATTTTGATAGTTAAATCCAGCAGGGAATATTGGCTCATTTCCCATTGCATACATGATTCCTTGTAAAACTAATGTTTTACCTTTATTGTTATTATTGCTAAATATGATATTTAGTTTTTCTTGGAAACGATCCTCGATGAACGCTGATTTTTTATCGCCAAAAGCAAATTTTCTAATTTTCATTGATTAAGCCATCCCTTATTGTGGCAACTAGAAATCTAGCAGAGTTAATATCTAAGTGTTCTGTTCTATCAATTAGTTTTTGATCTAAATCATCGATTATTTGGCTTACTTTTTTTCTTGGTTCTTTAGATAAAGATTTAAAGATAGCAGCAAAAAGGCGCCAAAAAGCTTTCTGGTTGCTTTTATCAAAGAACGCTTTGCTTAATGCCGAGTTTTGTTCGAATATATGATCTTCAATATCGTCTGTATTAATATTTCTTATGAAATCTACATAGCTACTAGGGAGTCTGTTTTTGTTAGAAAAAATATCCCCGCCGACTAGCCTATTTAAAACAAATAATTGTAAGTCTGTATTTTTTAAGTGTCTATTAAAGTTTAATACATCATTTGGTCTATATATTTTTGAGTTTTCAATTTCTGAATTTTTTAGAGAAGTTTGTCTATCCCGAATCTCCCTAAATATTGCACTGTAAAAATTATCGTCATTTAATTTTGATGACTTAAATTTCATGATTCCTTTGATGTAGAACTGTTCTGTTGTTCGATCTTCTACAAATATTACCTTGTTGAAGAAATCTTCTAGATTAATATCTTCATTTAATTTTGCAGATGTTTTTAGTCCTTCTAATATTTTTTCTTTTTCAATATCTTTAAAATTTTCAATGTTATAGCTTGTTAATGAAGCGTCATTAACATAACGTTCATTAAGTTGTGGCATAAAAAATATAAATTCCTGAAAAAATTACTAAATTCAGACGTGAAATTTTTATATAAAGTGAACAGGTATTGCCCAATTTTTCTTGGAGTTAAATTTTTTTCACCTTTTGCTTGAATGTCCCAAATATTTTCATTATCACACATGCCAGATACATCATTGAAACAGTCAATGCTTAAGAACGTTATATCTTTGTACCTATTTCCTTGTGCGGCTAAATATAAAAGTGACTTTGTTTCAAAGGTTGAGGCTTTAAGATTATTGCGCTCTGTATTTTTGAATATATATGCCATTATTAACCCATTAATAATATGTTACATGATAAATTGTTGTATATCATTTCCCCACCTCGTTTTTACTTAGGCATCTTTGGGCGACTTGGTAGATGATGGTGTCGACTTGTTGCTGGGTAAGATCTTGGGATTTCAGTTTTGGGATCGTTCCGACTAATTGTTTGTGGTTGAGGATCGGCAGCGGTGGTTTTGATTGGCTTGTGACATACCAGCCGGGGAATACTAGGGCTGGGGTGGCGGCGACGGGGGAGCCTGTGGCTTTGGTTAACCATTGGCTGACCCATTGGGCTTGGCGCTGCGCTTGTTCGATTGGTTTGGTTTCTGTCCACGAGGGGAAGTTTAAGCGCCCGTCTTTGTAAAATACTTCATAGCCTTTTTTGCCAGAGTTTGAGCCATTCCCATTGGTTTGGCGTAGGTCTTTGTTCCGTTTATGGCGGCCTTTGGTTTCAATCGCGAATACGCCATTTTTGCCTACGACAAGATGGTCGATGTTAAAGCCGTCGGCTTGCACATCGTGAAACACTTGATAACCCAAGGCTTGTAAGCCTATGAGTTCATTGGCTGTGGCGATTTCTGCTGTATGGCCCAAGCGTAACTTGGTGAGCTTTGAAAAGAGTTTCCAGGTTTTAATACCGAAGTAAATTACTCCTATTAAACCTGTTAAGGCGAACAACCAAGGGAATTTTCCGACTGTGATATGCGCTTGGATGCTGCTGGCGGCAAATGGAAGGCAAACAATCAATAGTCCCATCATCATGCAGCCGATTAAATCTAATTGCAGATCATGGATTTGCTCTTGTAAGCCATAGGCGGGGATACGGGTCAGTTGCTCACGATCAACGGGCAGCTTGACGGTTGCATCGCGATGTTTGAGCAACACATACATCACACCCACTGTGACAAGAAGGCCAGACAGAAGTATCCCGTAGGATAAAAGAATGCTGCTGAAATCGGTCATTTACGTCCCTGAAGTAATGCGAGTCAATAGTTAACCCGATGACATAACCCGCTACTAAAATGTACTTATTATTTTGGAAAGTGGTGACAGACATGTCTGCTTAGAGTTTGGGCGCACATTGCTGATTTGCTTCTTCTTCCCTAAATGGCGTGCTCGATGATTGAGTTCGAGTTTGCCCTGCATTTTCCTTAAGTGGTCACACTTTTTACTTAGTGGTCACACTTTAACCCGCTCTGTGCAGTTTAATCAATGATATTTATCACAATTACAGGCAGGTCCTATGTTTTATGCACTTTAGTTTTCGATTTTTTGAGTTATGCTAAATGCAACATATAAATTTGCGGGTATCTCTATGTATTTTAAAAGTATCCTTGTTTCGTTGCCTTCTGTTTACGCAATTTTGTGTGTGCTTGGTTGTGGTTTTTTCGCGGGCATCATTGTCGCCGCTGAGCTGCAATCTGCTACTTTTTCTAACGTGTTGCGTGCCGATTTTCGGCATCGTCCTCCTGAGATGGTGCTTGATGAGCGAACTAATACTATGACGAGTCCGTTAAAGGATATTCTTGAGGAAGCGGCGGCTAAGGTCGGTTATCGCGTCGAATGGAGCGCGCGTCCTTTTGCTCGCAGCATTCATGAGTTGCGGGTAGGCACGGTCGACATTGTGCCGCGCACGATACGAGACGAAGAGCGAGAGGCATTTGTACGGTTTCTTGGTCCTATCGGCACTCAGACTCGCGATATTTTGTTTCTCGTAAAAGCTGGCGAGGAAGGACGGATTAAGTCCTATGAGGATTTGTATCAACTTACTGTAGGGGTTAAACGGGGCACAGTTTATTTTGAGCGTTTTAATACGGATCCCGCGCTACGTAAAATTGAGTCTACCGATGATGAAAACATGGCTCGCATGTTTATCATGGGGCGTTTCGACACTATGGTGGTGCTCGATCGTGCCGCCATTGAGAATGCCTTCAAGCAGCTCGGTTACGATCGTTTTAGCTATGCCGATTACCGTCAGTCGAATCGGATCGAACATTATTTTGGTATGTCCCGTAACTCTCCCCATGCCGCCATTTTCGATGAACTTAATCGGGCGCTGCTTGATATGGCTGCATCGGGCCGTGTAAAACAGATTTACCAGGCCTATGGTTTAGCCGCAGAAGTAGAATAGGCAAACAAAAACGGCCAATATTAATTGGCCGTTGTTTTGATCCTGCTCTTTGCGCTAAAGCTTAACGATAAAAGGCTTCAACTGTGCCTTTTACTGTGAGCAAAAGAGGTTGGCCGCGACGGTCTAAGGATTTGCTTGGTACTTTTACCCAACCTTCACTGATGCAATATTCTTCGACATCAAAACGCTCTTTGCCGTTGAGCTTAATACCGATATCGTGCTCGAAAATTTCTGCCACATGGTGTGGGCTGCGTGGGTTAACGGAAAGGCGATCCGGTAAAGCAGGTAATGATGTTGTGTCGGTCATGGTCGTGATCTGTCATTGTCTATAGTGAAAAAGCGTGCGCTATTGTAGGCAATCCCAGCGCAACGCTCAAGACTTTAACTGTGACTGATTACGCGCCTTGCGTTACAAGGTTCGGTTGTCCTGTTAGGGCAAGACTGCGCCACAGCTGGAAAAGGCTTTCAGCACTCGGCCGTTTTCTCTACCCATGACTGAGCGCAAATAAACCTTGGCTAATGTGTCGGCATTGATTGCACTAAAACCGGGGAAATAGTCCTGATAGCTCGCTAACGACTCGCTTAATACCGTTGGGCTGACAATGTTTATTCGCTGCTGTGCAGGTAATTCTCCCGCGACGGCGGTAACAAAATGCTCAAGTGCGCCATTGATTGTGGCGGCACTGATGCCATCTTTTACTGGGACATCGGCAATAATGCCACTGGTCAGTGTAAAACTGCCCCCAGCGTTGAGGTATTGGCTACCTATTTGCACTAACTGTATTTGCCCCAATAACTTACTTTGGAGCCCTGTATACCAGTCTGCTTGAGTCATAGCGTTAAAGGGTTTAAACACGACATCACCCATGGCCGAAATCATTGCATCGACTTTACCGATTTTTTCTAGCCCTTGATGGAGTGAATGTTCATCCCGAATGTCTATAAGGACATCCCCCGTTGTTCGCCCTACCTGAATCACTTCATGCTGAGTTGAATGAAATAAGCGGACTATGGCTTGTCCGATTGTGCCTGATGCACCCACTACGACTATTTTCATGACATGCTCCTAAATTGAATACGAATTGAGGATAGTCTGGTTAATTAAATAGAAAAAGCACATATAATCACCACATTGTTTCGTTAATAGGCTTAATTGATGAATCTCACTCATCTGCAGTCATTTATGCTGGTTGCCAAAATGCACAGTTTTAGCGCTGCGTCTGAACAACTCGGCGCATCTAAAGGCTTAGTGTCGCGCCATGTTAAATCCCTTGAAGATGAAATGGGTTGTCAATTACTCCACCGAACCACTCGGCGAGTATCAATGACCGAAGCAGGGCAAGCGTTATATGGTAAAGCCTGCGAAATCGAGAGGCTGGCCAATGAAGCTGGGCGTTTAGTGCAGGATTTAACGCAGGACTCCTGCGGCACTTTAAAATTCACGGCCCCAACGGAACTGGGCAAAAAATTGCTGAGTCCTATGCTGCTCCAGTTTATTGCTGCGTATCCTCAAGTGAAACTCGAACTGTGTTTTGAGCAGAATATTCAAGATGTTGAGTTCGGCAAGTTTGATCTCGCCTTAAGAACAAGCATTGCGCACAGCGATAATCTTATCGCCAGATATCTTGGCAGAATTCGCCATGTCTTAGTGGTTGCGCCCACACATCCCGCCGCCGCAGAGGTGCGTCACCCTGATGATTTACGCCATTATCGTCTATTGTCTTCGGGTGAAACTCAGTGGGTGTTTGAACCGCTCGCTGGGGACAGTCTCATGCTCACTTTTGAGCCTGCACTGTGTAGTTCAAACTATGCCACTACACATTTGCTTACTTTGAGTGGTACAGGTATCGCTAGCCTGCCTTATTATTTGGTAGAGGAGGATATCGCTCAGCATAAACTCACTTTGCTCGTTCCCCAATGGCAATGCTATCCACATGAGTTGTATATGGTTTATGCCAAGCAGAGCCATTACCCAAAGAAGCTGCGTGATTTACAACATAAGCTACAAACTTGGTGCGAAACTCACTCAAAATATGTGGGTTAATGAGTAAAAGCATCAAATCTTATCCGGCAGAGGGCGGAGCTTTTAGAATAAAGTGAGGCAGAGTACACTGCCGCGCATTGAATTTTGTATTTGAATCTAAAGTCGAGCAGGCTTTTCCCTTTATCTATGCAGGTATAATAGAGCGGCGATGAACCAAGCGTAATGAACGACGACATTAGTATCTCGCTGCCCTCGCTGATTCATCGAATTGGGCGGGAGGCGGTTAAACAAGCTCAAGCGATTGCAACCCAATATGATTGCGAGCTTAAGCGTGTGCGGCGTTCAAGGAATTGGTGCATTGTTGGCGCGGCGATCAAGATCCAATCCTGCACCGCTCGTTTACAAGCCGAGCAGCTACTGATGTCCGATGGATCATTTCGTTATCTTATTCAAAAGCTTGAGTCAGCTTTACTGCAGCATGCAGACAAACTTGAACCATTAGACGCTAAGCTGATTCGGCTTATCACAGACAACCCTGCGATTACCTTAGGTGAGTTGATGCAATTGACTCAATGCACAGTCACAGAGGCCAGATTGGCACGTTTTCAAGCTGACTCTTGGTAGTTTGTCTGCTGAGTGTTTTTGCTTTGAAGGTTTATTTATGGCTTGTTGTTTCTAACACTTTTATTTGATTTTCGATTTGCTCGGCTTCAGCGGTCAGCATTGAGTAGGATCTAATATCGCCTTTTCTCTGGGCATGCATAGCTTGTTCAAGCTTGGCGTTATATTGCTGAGTTAATTTTTTTAAGGGATTTTTCTTAAATATTGAGAACATGGCCATTTCTATTGAATTGGGTATTTGGGACTTATATACGTAGGCAATGGGATTTAAGTTTTACTTTTTGAAATTAAAAATCCCACAATCTCACAATCCTTCAATTCCACTGCCATCGGCCTCAGCAAGGCTGAGACCTTATCTTACATTTGCAGCAAATCAATGGGTTGCTATGTCTTATTTAGCTTGCAACCTATTGAAAATATTTTAAATTTTAAACTGACCGACGAGCTTACCTAAGTTAATTCCTTCCTGCGACACGGTTTGGCTGACCCTGGCAGCATCTTCGCTGGAATGGAGTAACTCATTCACAATCTCTTGGATGGCGAACACATTACGGTTGATTTCTTCGGTCACAGAGCTTTGCTCGGTCGCCGCTGTCGCAATTTGGGTGCTCATGTCGTTAATGGCCGTGACCGCCGATGTCACTGAGCCTAGGCTTTCTGAGATTGCGCGAGAAGAGTCTACCGAGCGTACGCAGCTTTGCTGACTTTCTTCCATCGTTTTCACCGCTAGCGCCACAAGCTTGTGCAGTTCAGACAGCATCTCATTGATTTCTAGCGTGCTTGATTGCGTTCGGCTCGCTAAGTTACGCACTTCATCGGCCACCACGGCAAAGCCTCGGCCTTGTTCTCCGGCGCGGGCCGCTTCGATGGCGGCATTTAATGCCAATAGGTTAGTTTGCTCAGCAATACCGCCAATCACTGACAGCACATTGTTGATTTTTTTAGATTGTTCGCTCAAGGATTGAATGCTGCCCGCCGCATTATTGATTTGCGCCATGAGTGCCGAAATTTCTTCTAAAGACGCATCGACGCAGCGCTGAGCATTGGCTACATCGCCAGTGGCAGCGTGAGTCGCTTCTGCCACTTGCGTGGTATTTTGCGCCACTTCGCTGGCGGTAGCTGACATTTCAGTAATAGCAGTAACTACTTGATCGGTTTCATTGTTATGGCTGATTAGTTGGCTCGACATCACTTTGGTTTGATCGTGAATCGCGTTGGCTGCGGTTTTGACTTTAGCGGTCGCGTTTGCCACATCGCCTATGATGGTTTGCAGTTTATCGACAAACAGGTTGAAAGAGCGGCCTAATTGCGCGATTTCATCCTCACCCGTCACTGTAAGGCGTTTAGTTAAATCGCCTTCGCCTTTGGCGATATCGTTTAAGTTATCGGCCATATTCTTAATCGGCGTCACCATGCGATGAGCTGTCAAAAGGATTACTGCGGCAGTAATTGCCGCCAGTATCAGGGCAATTAATAACACCCCAAGGGATTTACTCATCATTTGTTCATAGGCGGTTGCACGATAATCCTCAACGACAGCGTCGATATCATCGATATAAGCGCCCGTGCCTAGCATCCAGTCAGTGCCAGGGATCATCATTGAGTAACCGATTTTTTCAATTTGCTCATTGGTATTCGGTTTTTGGAAATAGAAGGAGAAGTTACCGTCGCCCCTTTTAGCAGCATCGAGTAAACCAACAATGATTTTTGTGCCGCGGGGATCTGTCATATCAATTTTATTTTGCCCTTCGAGGTTGGGCATGACGGCATGGAACAGGTTTTTGCCTTGGGAGTCGTAAATAAAGAAGTAACCAGAACTGCCAAAACGGATATCACGGAGCGCTTGGTTCACATTGCCATTTTCTTTTAAAGACAACTGATATTGCACTATGCCGGCCGCAATTTCGGTGGCTTCTTTTATTTGGGTTTTACGTTCACCGATAAGCTTAGTTCTAAAGGTCGTGACTTCATCTGCAAGGGCGCTTTGTTCGACATAGTAAGAAACTGTCATGAGAATGCACAGGGTCAGGATTAACGGGAATAGTGATAACAGCAGTAATTTATTACGTAAACTGAAATTAGACATGCTTGACGACTCCATGATGAACATCCTTTTTATTGCAGGGCAGTATAGCTAATTTCCCATATTCTTAAGTGCTTAAGTTAACAAAAATATAATGTAAATGACAAAAAGCACGCTTTTTTCTTATGCCTCATGGGTTGGGTGCACCTTAAATTGGGCTACTTTCGTTGATCTTAATCAAGGCTCTCTGGGGGAAATGCGTCCACTATATTAGTTAAACTTGATGCAAATGGTGGCTAGAATTTTGCAAACCTTGAGCGGATATCTGATTTGCAGCGGACCAGTAGCATAGCGACATAGCGGCAAAGGGTAAGGGCGGAACAGTGACGAATGAAAAGCTGATTTTAACGCTGAAAATTTGCATTAGTGTGGGTATTTGTCTTATTGCGCTGGGTATTTATCTGCATAACTTTAATGAAACCGTTGAGGCGATGGGCGTGCAAGGGATTATTATCAGCGCTATGTGTGTCGCCTTTGGCATGGTCTTGTCATTACCCACTAAGATGTATTTAACCTTTCTGTTAGTTAAGCGAGAGACTGAAAAACATCCATAATTTTTCTCGCACAGAGTGTCACTCTGCGACCGATTGGCTTACTTGGCCTTCCTGTTATTTAGTTTAAGCCCCAACTCAAACCCGCTACTCAACCCACTAAGCTCAGTCGCAAATGCCCTGATTGTGGTTTTTAACATAATTAACCCAAGACTAATGGGCCAAAAACACCGATAATTCACCCTTAATGACTCATTACCAATGACGCGACTTGGACGATGGGCTGCTACAGACTCGCATATTTAGTGGAAATCATATTCAATGGAAATCAAAGTTAATTTTCTCGACAATCTTAGACTTGAAGCCAAGTTTGATGATTTTACCGTGACCGCCGATCAACCGATCCGCTACAAAGGTGATGGTTCTGCTCCTAGTCCGTTTGATTATTTCTTAGCGTCGTCAGCCCTGTGTGCGGCCTATTTCGTGAAGGTATATTGCAAAGCCCGTGATATTCCAACGGATAACATTAGACTGTCGCAGAACAATATTGTCGATCCAGAAGATCGCTACAACCAGATTTTCCAAATTCAAGTTGAGTTACCAGAAGATATTTCCGATAAAGATCGCGAAGGTATTTTGCGCTCAATTGACCGTTGTACCGTTAAAAAAGTGGTGCAAACGGGTCCAGAATTTAAGATTGAAACCGTTGAGAACTTAGACGCAGACGCCAATGCTATGCTGATGGGCCAGCCTAATGGCGCATCGAGCACCTTTATTCTGGGCAAAGATCTGCCGCTGGAGCAGACCATTGCCAATATGACGGGCATGCTCGCCGAGCTTGGGATGAAGATTGAGATCTCATCATGGCGTAACATAGTGCCGAACGTGTGGTCGCTGCATATTCGTGACGCGGCATCGCCCATGTGTTTTACCAATGGTAAAGGCGCGACCAAAGAAAGCGCACTGTGCTCGGCACTCGGCGAGTTTATTGAGAGGTTAAATAACAACTTTTTCTATAATGATCAATTCTTTGGTACCGAAATTGCTAATAGCGAATTTGTGCATTATCCCAATGAAAAGTGGTTTGCATTAGAAGAAGACGATACGCTGCCAGCGGGAATTCTGGATGACTATTGTTTAGAGATTTATAACCCAGACGATGAGCTGTGCGGTTCGCACTTGATTGATACCAACTCAGGTAATGTTAAGCGCGGTATCTGTGCGATTCCTTACACCCGTAAATCTGACGGTGAAACGGTTTATTTCCCATCGAACCTGATTGAAAACTTGTTCTTAAGCAATGGCATGAGTGCGGGTAATAATCTGCAAGAAGCCCATGTGCAGTGCTTGTCAGAGATTTTCGAGCGTGCGGTGAAACGTCAAATCATTGAGCTAGAAATTGTATTGCCAGATGTGCCTATGTCTGTACTCGAAAAGTACCCAAGCATCCTCGCGGGCATTAAGGGTTTAGAAGAGCAGGGCTTCCCGGTTGTGGTCAAAGATGCCTCACTCGGCGGCCAGTTCCCTGTGATGTGCGTGACCCTGATGAACCCGAAAACCGGCGGCGTGTTTGCCTCATTTGGTGCGCACCCAAGCTTTGAAGTGGCACTAGAGCGCAGCTTAACTGAGCTGTTGCAAGGCCGTAGCTTCGAAGGCTTAAACGACGTGCCAAAACCAACCTTTAACAGCATGGCGGTCAGCGAGCCTGAAAACTTTGTTGAGCATTTTATTGATTCAACAGGAGTGATTTCATGGCGCTTCTTTAGCAGTAAATTTGATTATGAATTCTGCGAATGGGATTTTTCTGGCACCAGCGAAGAAGAAGCCGATGGCCTGTTTGGCATCTTAGAAGCGTTAGGTAAAGAGGTGTATATCGCCGAGTTTACCGATTTAGGCGCATCGGCGTGTCGTATTTTAGTTCCTGATTATTCGGAGATTTATCCAGTTGATGACTTGATTTGGGATAATACCAACAAGGCGCTGGCGTACCGTGAAGATATTCTAAATCTGCATTCGTTAAGCACTAAGCAATTGGCTAATTTGGTCAATCGTTTAGAAGAAAGCCAACTCGATAACTACACGGATATTCGCACCTTAATCGGCATTGTATTTGATGAAAATACCGTTTGGGGTCAGCTCACGATTATCGAGCTTAAGATCCTGATTTATTTGGCACTCGGTGCGCACGAAGACGCGATTGAGCTAGTCGGTGAGTTCCTGCAGTTTAACGACAATACCGTTAAACGCGGCCTGTTTTATCAAGCCATGAATGCTGTGCTGGAAGTGACCTTAGATGAAGAGTTAGAACTTGATGATTTTATCCATAACTTCACCCGTATGTTTGGTGAGGAAGTGATGGAGCAAGTGGTTGGCAGTGTTACAGGAAAAATACGTTTTAGCGGTTTAACTAAGACCAGCATGCAGCTCGAAGGTATTGAGCCGCATTTAAGATTGATTGAAAGCTATAAAAAACTGCATCAAGCCCGTAAAGCTGCGAAAGACGCGAATTAATTCTGTTATTTAGCATTAGCTTAATGTGTTTAAAAGCGAACCTTAGGGTTCGCTTTTTTGTTGGCTGCCTTTTGATGCGTGCTGCTTATGAGCACTTGTGGCTATCACTTATTAAGGGCGCTTGTTATTGCTATGTGTGGTTTGAAATGTTCAACCCAGCTCAGGCGGTATTTGAGATAACTCGATTTTTACCGTTACGTTTAGCTTGATACAAGGCGGCATCGGCCCGCTTAAGCGTGTCTTCATAGGAAGTATCCAATGCTTCTATACTGGCAACCCCGATACTTACTGTGGCAAATAAGTCTTTAACCGCATATTTTTGCAGTTCAGTGTAAAAGCAATCGCAGAGGTATTCTGCAAATTCAACCGCTTGCGAATGCTCGACACCGGGCAGGGCAATCACAAATTCATCACCACCAAAACGATACGCACTGTCAGTTTTTCTAAATTGAGTGCGACAGGTTTCGGCAACTGCGATGATAATTTGATCGCCAGCATAGTGACCTAGCTGATCATTGATGGACTTTAAGTGGTCTAAATCGAGGATCAAGATTGAGGTGGGCGTACGGTGGCGCTGAAAAGTGTCGAATTGAACGATTAAGTCACGTTCTAAGCGGCGGCGATTATATAACCCTGTGAGCTGATCGGTATCGCTGAGCTGACGCAGTTGTAGTTCAAGCTCATGCCGCTTTGAAATATTACTGGCGACCCAGAGCACCACAGGTTCATCATTGACGAGAAAATCTAACGCCTGAATTCGCCCCTCAAACCAAATGGGTTTATCTGGGCCCGCATCGGGCAAGCCTTTGACATCTTTATTGCTAAGTTCATATTCCTCAATCAGTAATGTTCGGCTAGCCAAGGCTTGCTCAATAATGCCTAAGAAGTAATTTGTTTTATTGGGGTTTAATACATCGGTAAGGTACAAGCCGACTAAGCCACTGCCATCGTGGTAATAACGCCCATCTTTACCACCAAATACTGCCACGTACCGACCACTTTTTGACAATATTAAGGCAGGGTCTGGCAGTGCATCTAGGACTAACGCCATCTGTTCAATATTGATCATCAATTAACATCCCTGTGGAAAGTCATTCAACCCGAGTTTAGGTCTGCAAGTCTTCATTATGAGCCGCTCTCTGGAACTTTAGCTAATGGATACTGCTAACTCTTTATAATCTAGCCGCTTTGGGTTTGAACAACAAATCATTACGGCACGGCGTACAATTTATTTGTCGTCATGATTTTGCCAAGTCACTCACGCGATTGATACCACAAAGCCATTACTCGTACTTTGCCTATCATAATGACTCTTAAGTGACGTTTTGCTTTGGCGTGTGTGCTCATGTTCAAAAAGCTCAATTATGGCGCTTAGTGGGCAGATGATTTTCGAGTAGACTTAGAAGCTCAATTGCGGTTTTAATTTTATCCAGGGATTTATCATGCACACTGCCGATGATTTTATTGAACATTTAGCGCTAGAACAGCATGTTGAGGGTGGCTATTACCGCTCATCCTATCGTTCTGAAACGCCGTTTGATCAGACTCGGGCATTATGGAGCAGTATCTATTTTTTACTGCGCACGGGGGAGGTTTCCCACTTTCACCGACTAACCGCCGATGAAATGTGGTACTTCCATGCAGGACAATCGCTCACCATTTATATGATTGACCCTGATGGCGTGTTAACCACGGCGCAATTAGGGCTTAATTTAGCGGCGGGTGAGCGACCACAGTTTTTAGTCCCTAAGGGCTGTATCTTTGGTTCAGCCATGAATCAACCCGGTTTTTCGCTCGTGGGCTGCATGGTGTCCCCCGGTTTTACCTTCGATGATTTCGAGCTATTTAGCCAAAAAACGTTACTAGCCCACTATCCACAGCACAGCGAAATCATCAAACGTCTGAGCCGCTAGTGGTGAAAAAAAGCGCGTCCATTAGTGCGTGAATTAACCCATTAATGAGTGAGAGTTCGATTCGGTCGAAATTGCATCATTCTGCTAATTCGGCGCTACTCAGTGTCGTTAAATTTGGTTCAATAGTAAGATATCCCCGCGACAAGGCTTGTCTATTGGCGTTTAACCACGTAAAACAGGCTTTTTGGCGTACCTCTATGTACCAAGTGTTAGGAGTAATTGAATTTGGAACACTTAGTGTGGGAGCTCGATCCTGTATTAATCTCGTTTATGGGACTAAAAATACATTGGTATGGAGTTTTGTTTGCTGTTGCCATCACTGCCGGTTTTCAGGTGATGAAGCGGATTTATATCAAGGAAAATCTCGATGTCGAGTCCCTTGATAATCTGCTGATTTATTGTGTGGTTGGCATCATAGTGGGCGCGCGTTTGGCCCATTGTATTTTTTATGATCCGGCTTATTACTTTGCCCATCCGCTGAAGATTTTGGCGATTTGGGAAGGTGGGCTCGCCAGCCACGGTGGAGGTTTAGGGGCGATTCTGGCGCTGTATTATTACCAACGCAAAGTGAAGCTGCCCTTCCTGTTTTTGTTGGATAGACTCGCGATCGCCACCGCCATTTTTGGCTTTTTTGTGCGTATGGCGAACTTTGCCAACTCAGAGATTTTAGGCGATCCAACGACTCAACCTTGGGGCATTATATTTGCCCGTGTTGATATGTTGCCAAGGCATCCGGCGCAGCTTTATGAGGCTTTTGCCTATTTGGCTATCTTTGTCGTGCTTTATGCTCTGTATCAATTTACGCAGATTAAACAACGGCATGGCGCGATTTTTGGCCTGTTTCTGGTGTCGGTGTTTAGTGCGCGAATTGCGATTGAATCGATTAAAGTCAGCCAAGCGGCTTACTCTGAATCTGTGCTAAGTGCGGGGCAACTGCTCAGCTTACCGTTTTTAGCCGTAGGTATAGTCTTGTTGTTTTTGGCGTATCGAAAAAAAGCCGTTTAAGTCAGAATATCAAATGGTTAAAAAGGCTTTCTATCTAGATAGAAAGCCTTTTTTATGTAGGAATTCACTATCAAAGATGGCGTTAAGCACTCTTCACTATATTGCTCACTTGCACCATAGCATCCCGAGCGGAACGGCTCACTCCCGAGAGTTGAAAGAAGCCATGGATCACCCCAAGATAGCGGCGGCAGTGGGCATTGACGCCAGCCTCTAATAGATGCCTAAATAGCTGTTCTCCTTCATCGACGAGCGGATCAAATTCAGCTGTGATGATATGGGTTTCGGGCAGTCCTGCTAGGTCAGTGCTTCGCAGCGGGCTGGCTTCGGCATCGGTTCTGGGGTGCCAATCTAGATACAGATCAAATCCAGTGAGCAAGGTGTCGCGGGTAATAATATATTTCTCGCCATTGTCGCTATAGCTTTGGCTTTTAGCGGTGGCATCGAGCATTGGATAGATAAGTACTTGTTTTTGTGGCAACCATTGCCCTTTGGCTTTTAAACGTAGGCAAGTGACTAGGGCTAAATGGCCGCCGGCGCTGTCGCCCATCAGGGTGATATTGGTGTTATCGCCACCCCATTGTTGGCAATGCTCATAAATGACCTCGGCGGCATGGCAGGCATCGTCGTGGGCGGCGGGATAAACATGTTCTGGGGCGAGGCGATAGCGAACGGCAATCACCAGTGCGCCAGCATCATTGGCGAGTTTACGCAGTTGTTGATTGTGGGTTTCAACGCCGCCACTGACAAAACAGCCGCCATGGTAGTAAATGACAACGGGTAAATCGTTTACTGCCGAAGGTTTGAACAGGGTCAATTCTGCGCCATCGATAGAAACTGCGCGCATCTCGAACACCTCTTCCGCTTCGCCTGCGAGTACCGTGCTTGCGATATAACCTTGCCTACGTTGCTCAATGGTCTGCTCTCGCACCGATGGACAACCCGCCGCGATAAACTCACTAACCAATTGTTTAATTCCCTCTTCTAAATAGAGTTGGCTCATTTAATACTCCCTCAATGTTCAGTGCGCTCGGCTGTTCTGCAATGGGCAGAGTTTATCGGCAGCTTAACGGAATTGGTAGCCAAGATTAATGCTCAGCTATGAGCTTTGTTATGGGCTTATCATGATGGCGGAAATTAACTTTGGCATTAACTCAGTAATGAATACGGTTGCAGCCTGCATCTTTTTCACGATCACAGATTGAGTTGTAGTGTGCCATGTAAGAAAATTACCAACTAAATTGACTGACAGGCTTTATGCGCTTAGATTTCCGCCTGATTGTGTGTTAGTTAGCACTAGGTTGTCTATTTATGAAAGTTGCTTTCAGTATCTTGGCTAAAATATAGGTTGCCAAGATACCGTTTGAGCGACACATTGAGCCAGCGCTCACATCGTTATCCGTACTCTATTTGCAGGAATTCTTCGTGGCTAAAGCACCCAAAACATTGCAACAACGCATGAGCATAGTCGCCCTCACTTGGCCGATTTTTGTCGAGACCTTGCTGCAATCACTGCTTGGGATTAGCGACATTTTTATGCTCAGCCATTATTCCGATAACGCGGTAGCGGCAGTGGGACTCACGACTCAGCTGATGTTCTTCATGATGGTCATGTCCATGATGGTGAGCACAGGTGCGAGCATCTTGATTAGCCAGAACAATGGCGCAGGCCAATCGCAACAGGCGGTCGATATCGGGGTGGCAAGTGTCGCATTGAGCTTAGGACTCGCCTTGATCTTGGGCGCATCTATGTTCTTTGGTGCTAAGGGGATTATCGGCCTGTTTGCGCTTGAACACGATGTGGCAGGCTTTGGATATGACTACTTAGTGATTTGCGGCAGCTTAAGCATTGGCTTGGTCATGAACATCGCTTTTGCCGCGATTTTAAGAAGTTACGGCTTTACCCGCTCGGCCATGTTAGTTACCTCAAGCACAGGCTTGATGAACGTCATCGGTAATTATATTGCCCTGTATTCTCCCTTTGGCTTGCCTGTTTATGGGGTAACAGGGGTGGCAATTTCCACCGTCACCAGCCAGATCATCGGCGCTGTGATCATGCTGATGGTGATCCGCTATAAAAAGATCCCGTTGCCACTGCAACGACTTAAGCTTTTACCGCGCAGCACTTATTGGAGCGTGATGCGTATCGGCTTGCTCAATGCTGGCGAGATGCTGTCTTACAATGTAGCTCAGATGACCATTATCTATTTTATCAGTCAGATGGGCACTTTATCGCTCACGGCCTACACCTATGGCTTGAATATTAGCCGTTTTATCTATTGTTTTGCGGTAGCACTCGGGCAAGCGACGCAAATTCAGACCGGATACTATGTAGGTAAACAATGGTTCGATGAAATCACCACTCGGGTGCAGCGTTACTGTTTGGTGGGCTTTGTGGCTTCACTGACCATAGTATTAGTCTTCTACTGGCAGCGATTCGTTATTGTCGGCTGGTTGAGTGAAAACGAAGAAGTCATCCAACTAACAGCGTTATTGCTTGCGGGTTCCATAGCCCTTGAAACAGGGCGAGTGTTTAATCTGGTGATTATCTCGGCGCTCAAGGGCGCGGGTGATGTGGCGTTCCCTGTGCGGGTTGGCCTCTTTAGCATGTGGGGCATTGGCGTGCTATTGGCATGGTTCTTTGGCTTGCATTTAGGTTACGGCGTGCTTGCAGCATGGCTTGCCGTTGCGGCAGATGAATGGATCCGCGGCCTGATTATGGTGTATCGCTGGCGCTCGTGCCGCTGGCAGCGTTTTACTCGAATACCGCCTGCGACTGCAGTGTAGTTTTGGTGAGATGAATGGGAAGCGCAGCAAATATTGGCCGCGCTTTTTGCTCGATAAGCTTAACTTTGCTGTTGCAGCAGGGTACGACACAGCTTGATAAAGTCGGATGAAGTGACGATACCGAGTACCTTTTTATCAACATCGACAACGGGCAAGCAGCCGAGTTTGTTTTCGATAAAATATTCCACCACCACAGTTAAGGGCTCGTCGGCGGTAAGATGCTGAAAGTCTTGGTCCATCACGGTTGTGATCGGCGTGTATCGCTCCTTACGATCGAGCGCGCCTTGGCCGTATTTATTCAACATAGTCATCACGCTGGCGATCATCTTTTTATGGGTGAGTACGCCAACGAGGGTGCCATCCATTTCAGATATCACAGGTAAGTGGCGTACGCCACGGGTTTGCATCAAATGGTGGGCATCTTTCAAGCTGGCGCCATCGCTGATGCAGATGACTTGATCACTCATAATATCGCTGACTTTCATTGTTAAATTCCTTTTCTTGCCATTCTTAGGCGTGCATTTAACACGCTGCGTTAGCCTGCACCGATGTTAGCAGCTTCCTTGTTCGCTGCGCTAGCCCTGCTTAAATAAAGTACGTCATTCAGTATAAGTATTTGAATTGATAGAAATCATAAAAGGCTGACAAAGATGTCACAAATGTGTAACAGTGATGTCTCACAATCGGGGTCTCATTAGACCTCATACCAGTGAAGCCTTTTCTAACAAGGAATAATAATAATGAATCGTACCGTAACTCGTCGTGACTTTTTGGCTATGTCGGCCAAAGGTGTTGGCGTTGCTGTGATCTCTTACGGCTTGATGGGCTGTAGTGATAGTAATAATGATAATTCTGTACCTGCACAATTTTTACATGGAATTGCCAGTGGCGATCCGGCGATTGACGCTGTGATCCTTTGGACCCGTGTCACGCCTGAGTCTGAGGGCGATGTAAAAGTGAGCTGGCAAGTGGCAAGCGATGCGGCCTTTAGTCAATTAGTGACCACAGGTGAGACTGTCACTAATGCGAGCCGTGACTACACGGTTAAGATTGATGCCCGCGGCTTACGTGCAGGTCAAACCTACTTTTACCGCTTTATGACGGGTGATAAAACCTCTGTCGTGGGTAAAACCCGCACTCTGCCTGAGGGTGACGTAAGCTCAGTCAAATTAGCCGTGATGTCCTGTGCGAACTTTCCTGCCGGATACTTTAACGTCTATGAGTTAGCGGCGGCGCAGGATGATTTAGATGCTGTGGTGCATTTAGGCGATTACATCTATGAATATGCCCGTGGCGGTTATGCCAGTGAGCATGCTGCAGAGCTTGGCCGTGAAGTCTTACCGGCCACCGAGCTGCTGACATTGGGTGATTACCGCACCCGTTATGGTCAGTACCATACCGATGCGAGCCTGCAAAAGTTACACGCGAAAGTGCCTTTTATCACAGTGTGGGATGACCACGAAGTGGCCAACGATACTTGGCGTGATGGCGCTGAGAATCATAATGAAGGCGAAGGCGATTTTGCCGTCCGCAAAGAGGCGGCACTGCAAGCTTATTTCGAATGGTTGCCTATTCGCCCATGGCGCGAAGGGAACCATGAAGAGATTTACCGCAGCTTCAGTTACGGTAATCTTGTCGACCTGCACATGCTCGATACCCGCGTATTGGCCCGTGATAAGCAGCTCGATTATGCCGATTATATGGATCCCACAACGGGTTCGTTTGCGGGCGAGCGTTTCCTTGCCGATGTGACTTCGACTACTCGCACTATGCTGGGTCTGACGCAATTATTATGGCTGCAGGGCACTTTGCTGCAAGCAACGGGCAAGTGGCAGGTGTTAGGGCAACAGATTTTGATGGGCAAGATGTCATTGCCGGCGGCGATTGCGACGCAGCAGATGAGCATTCCTCAGTATGCTATGTTAGGCGCGTTAGCTAAGTTAGCGGCGCGTGCGGCGGCAAATGACCCGACGCTGACCGCCCAAGAGCTGCAATATCTTCAAGCCAATCAAGCCTTACTCACGCCAGAAGTCATCGCACTGCTGCAATTACCTGCCATTCCATACAACTTAGATGCTTGGGACGGTTACGCCTACGAGCGTGAAGTGATTTTAGGTACGGCTAAATCGAAAAACCTCAATCTAGTCGTGATCGCGGGTGATACCCATAATGCCTGGGCAAACGAGCTTAAAGACGTGAATGGCGATACCGTTGGGGTGGAGTTTGCGACCAGCTCAGTGTCTTCACCAGGTCTTGAGTACTATTTGAATCTGCCCGCTGAGCAGATCCCTGCAACTGAGGCGGCGATCGTCGAGTTAGTGCCAGATCTTAAGTACGCTAACTTAAGAGATCGCGGCTTTATGACGCTTACTTTCACCGCTGATGAGGTGCGCAGCGACTGGCATTATGTGGATACTATTCTGTCGAAGGATTTCCAAGCGGCAACGGCACGTGGTTATAGTGCCAAGGCAAAAGTGGGCGAGCATGTGATTATCCCTATCGTTTAACGCAGGTATTTATTTGCTGTTTTTAGGCCACCTTAGGGTGGCCTTTTTGTTGCTTTTTACCTAAAAAGGCAAAATAAATGTCTGTTGTCACGCAAGTTCTTACTATTACTGCAGCACAGCGCATTTTTTTGGTATAAAATTCGCTCCCAAAATTCGGCGGCTGCCTACACTTGCTAAGGCCAAGCTGTTTTAGTGTTTTGGGAACCTTTACCCGCCGAACAGACCTTACAGGGGTCATAAGCTTTAACGACCTAAGAATAAAATCAATGTGATGGGGACTGTGTCATGTCAGAAAAGTATTTTGTTACCGCGCAGCAATTGCTGGAAGATTCATTTTTATTAGCTTCGCAAGTGTATGAGAGTGGCTTTCGTCCGCAGTTTATCGTGGGTATTTGGCGTGGCGGCGCTCCAATCGGGATCGCGGTACAGGAATTTTTCGACTTTAAACAAGTTGAAACCGATCACATTGCCGTGCGTACTTCTTCCTATTATGGGATTGGCACCGACAAACAAAGCAAAGAAATCAAAGTTCATGGCCTGCATTACATCGTTGAAAATGCGAACGCGAGCGATGGTTTATTGATTGTGGATGACGTGTTTGACTCTGGCCGTAGTATCCATGCATTAAAAGAAAAACTCAGCCAACTGATGCGCCTGAATATGCCAACCGATATCCGTATCGCTTGCCCTTACTACAAGCCAAAAAATACCGCAGTGCCTTTAAAGCCTGACTATTACATCCATGCCTCTGAAGACTGGTTAGTGTTCCCGCATGAAGTCACAGGTTTAACGCCGGAAGAAATTGCCGAAGGTAAGGGCGATTTAAAGAATATCCAGCACCTGTTTAAATAGCTCGCGGCGAGATTTAGACTATTTTCGCAATAAAAAAATGCGTTAACGAGCAATCGTTAACGCATTTTTTGTTTTCTATATCTATGACTTATAAATCCATACAGTTAGCATAGTAAGTCACAGTGGCGGGCCAGTCGGAGAACACCCCAATCACACCGACATCTTTAGCTAATACATTGAGTAATTCAAAGGTATCGCCTTCGTTATCTATGGCTTGGGTAATGCTTTGATAATAAAAGCCGCCACCATTCTTTAATAAACCAGAACGTTCCAGCGACCAAGTGATGATTTTAAGCCCCGCGTCTTTGGCGGCCTTAGCGTATTCCGAAGGGATGATTTTCTTATCCGCATCTAAGGCGACTAAAACCCAGAGTGGCGGCGCAATAATTTCGACGCCTTGGGTCTTCAAATCTGCCATTGATGGTGACCAAGTGGCTGAATTTTGTGGATCGAAGGCGCTGTTGTAATCGTATCTGTCATCGAGAAAAACGGCTTGTTTCGCAAACTCAGGTGCGTTGGCGACCCAATATTTGATGTCATCTAAGATAAATGATTGCGGGAATACTTGCGAAGCATCGACGCCGGCTGCCGTGTATTCATCCAACATTTTTTGCGCGTAATCCTGCTGGGTAAAACCATCGAAAGGCATAGATACGCTGGCGGCTTTGAGCTCTGGCGTCATTTTCACGCCGGCTTTTTTAAACATTTCAATACTTTCAGCGTGGGTCATCAAGGTGCCATTGCCAGCGTAGAGATCGGTGCGCCAGCTTGGGGGGCCATTGATGAATTCGGCCGCAGTGGTCGCTTTGGGATTGCTGCCTTCCATCTTACCTTTGAGGGTCTTAAATTCGGCGAGGGTGATATCGCTAGTGCAACAGGTCGCCGATGCGCTGACGCCATTGGCGGCATCAGCAGGAGTGAATGGGGTCGAACATTTATTAGCCAGTTCAGGCACGGCTAAAATGTTGGTCGTGCTGGCAAGATCGCACTGTGAGTGGCGGCAAACTAAGGCTTTATCAGCGGTAAAAGTGACATCACACTCGACGATCCCCGCGCCCGAATCGATAGCCGCTTGGTAGGATTCCTTTGTATGCTCAGGAAATTGCATCGCAGCGCCACGGTGACCGATGGAAAACTCGCTGCGATAAAAATTGTCAGTGGTGCATTGCTCTAAGCGGGTTTTAAGTGCGCTGTCTTGCATTTGACGCACGAGGAATAAAGGTCTTTCTCCCACTTGAGCTGGAACAGGTTTGCTAGCGGGTGGCGTGACTTCTGTGTTGTTATCGTCACTATTGCAACCAGCTAATAAAGCGCTGGTGGCAATTAACAGGCCGAGTGAGAGCGACGAAATAGGGCGTAGTTTCATCAGATTTACCTATGAGTAATGATGTAAATTATTAATATTAATAAGAAACTCTAAAGTGTTAATGTGACTGAAAAAGCCTATTTTTATGACATAAACAAGAATATATACCGTTTGCAAGACGATTAGCTTAGGCTCGCTCGCTTGCGATAAACGGCCATAGACAGGGGATGGGCGGGATTTATGCCCTGTGTTGTTTTAGACTTGAGAATTGACTCCACTGGACGAGTCGATGAAACTGGCATGAATATTTTCATCTGGGCGATCTTTCTGGGCCGAAATCAAGTACACTGCGCTCCTTTTGTTTTATGATGAGCGTTTGGTTCGCTTGATAAGACAAACGTGACAAGCATCATTTAGGAAATAGAGCAGAATGAGCAAGGGCAAAAAATACGATTTTCGCGTGACACAGGGCGACAAAGGTTGGAAAACTGAAATCACTCGTCGCATGACATCAACTAAAACAGTTGTGTCTAAGAGCCATGATGGTTTTGCGACCGAAGCCGAAGCGCAAGCTTGGGGCTTAACAGAATTACAAGTGTTTTTAGGCACGTTAACTGAGCGCAACAAACGTCGTTCAGAGAAACAAGCTAAAGCAAAATTAGCGGCAGCATTAGCGGCTGAAGCGGCAACCGATGCCGAAGATCTTGATGAAGATGATTTCGACGAAGAGTAACACTCATTCGTTTAAACTTGTCTTATCAAGCTAGTGTGACTGTTAGGGCGCGCATGACGCGTTCTGAAACGTCACTCTGGCTATGAATAACAAAAGGCGGATCTTAGGATCCGCCTTTTGTGTTTTTGTCGCTCAACCTCGATGAGCTTATCAACTCATTTCTTCCTGTTCCTTCATGTTCTCTCTGCACATTTTGGCCGATTTAAGGGCGTTATCATTATTATTCTGTTTTTAGATAACTCTCTTGTTTTTGGCGAGTTTCAGCGTTATTGCGTATTCTATACCATTAATGAATAACGATAATTATTATCATTTGGTTTACTTGGATTCGGGTCTGTGGTCATATGTAGAGAATTCGAACACGCGTTTAATTTTATTAAGGTAAGGGAACTCCTATGAAACTACTTCAATCCAGTTTATTGCTGTGTTTGTCGGCTTCGGCAACCCTGAGTTATGGCCAAGCCTTAGATGGAGAGGCGTTACGCTTGCTACAAGCGTCGCTAAAGGATTCTACTTTGGATGCACAAGCTCAGTTAACTAATACTAAGCGGGCATTAGCGTTAGATTTAAGTCATCAATATGCGCAGCTTGCGCCTATCTTACAGACTGAAATAAACCAGTATCAGTTGGCAGTGAATGCCGATGAGATTCTGTCTCAACATAGGCTCAATGATAATGTGATTACCCAAGCCGATGCGTCGATTCGCCGAGTGAAGGGCTTAAGTGCTAAAGCGGATTCTCTGGTGCAAGTGCGTCTAGCAGATGAAACCATGTTAACCCCATGGCAGCAAGGTGAGTCGCCTTTATTTGCCTATGAGCCCGATGGTGACGAGCGTCAGTGGGATTATATTGAAGCCTTTGATATTCATGGACAAGTGCATCAATTAGACGTGTATAACCTACCGCAGCAGCCGGTGTTTGTGGTCGGTATTGATAGTAAAAAAGCTTTTGTGGCTGGCTTAGAGGTAATGCGGGCGACGTTTGCCGAAGCACAATCGGCGAAAAAGGAGGGCGTGCTACTGAGCCGTGCGCAAACACAGGCGGTGGCAGACAAGCCGATTTCAACCACAGTGATCAAACAAATATCCTTGAAGGATGATCATGAGCCGTGGATTTCTGGTCGTGCCGAGATTTACGGCATAGTGACTGGGGTTGACCCGAGCCGTGAAGAACCTGTGCTCGATATCGTCGAAATGCCCTATTTAGATTATGCGGATACGACCTATTATCCGAATCAAATCATCATCCATTGGGAGCGTTATCGTTGGGCGGCTGCGGACATGATCCTAATGGAGCATGACGATGGCACTAACTATAAAGTGTTGGCCACTAAGTTGTTGGAAGCGGCGGAGCAGATCTTAAAGTCGATCCCCGATCCTGAAGCTCAGGGTTATGCGCTGATCCCGCAAATCACCAATGGTATTTTAAGTGTGATGCCGGATGCTTGGTTCACCAATGACGATGACTTTGTCGACGTGTATTACACTTTACAGGAAGGGGTTGAATATCCTAACTTGAATGGCGCTAACGGTAATGCGATGACGAGCTTTGCGCCATTAGTTATCCAACCAAGGCCCTGATGAATTATTACGGCTAAATGCAATGGCTGGAATGTAAAAGCGGATCCTAAGATCCGCTTTTGTGTTTTTATCACTTAACGTTAGGCTAAGCCATTCACCTTAAGCTTTTAGCTTGAAACTACCTTGCATAATCGCCCAGTGGCCTGGGAAGCTGCAGAAGAATTGGTAAGCTTCGGTAGCGCTCATGCCAGCAGTGCTAAAGGTGATAGATGTTGATTCGCCGCCGCCCACTAATGGCGTGTGAGCGATAACGCGAGTATCACCCGCTTTAACATAGGCTGCATCAGGACCGGCACTCATACCTTCGGTCGCTACGGCTGACATATCGGCTGCCTTAGTTAATACCCAGTTATGGCCCATCGCTGCTTTTGGCAAAGTGCCTGTGTGGGTTAAGGTTAAGGTCACTTCTTTACAGCTTGCAGGTACTGACAGCTCTTTAGTGTCAAATTGCATTGCATCAGTGGCGGCAATTTTCAGTTCACATTCGTTGGCACTCGCTTGGCTAGCGAATAATAATCCTAGGCCAATTAGGCTAGTGCTGGTCACGTTACGTAAAGCTGTGCTTTTTGCTTTCATCTGGTACTTCCTTAGTTGAACAAGGGTAGCCGAGTCCTTTTGACTCGGACATGCGCCTACCAGAATAAGCAATCTTCATTAAATGGGAATGAAATCAGCGTGTAAATTATGTATATGCAACTTTAGGTTGAAAGCTTGCATCGTTATTGGCGGCAAAATTGTTAGCGGTAAACATAGGTGAGTACTTATTTGGAGTGAACTAAGTACTCAGGAACTATTATTTATGTGTTTGATTTATAAATTATAATTTTTTGTTCTAACGCAGGGCGTCTACTTCAGAACGTCTTACGTTTTTAGTACGAAAGCTCCTGTCGATAGGGAATCGCACGTTGTGCGCCTGGGCGAGTGACAGTAATGGCACTGGCTGCATTGGCAAATCCCACGGCTGCAGCAATCGACATGCCCTCGCTTAAGCCCACAACTAAGGCGCCATTGAAGGTATCCCCTGCGGCGACTGTGTCTATGGCCTGCACTTCAAACGCAGGTATTAGCCCATTAAAACCTGGGCTGCTGATAAATGCGCCACGGCTACCTAAGGTAATGACCACAATCTTTACTCCCTGCTGGTGGAGAAGTTGCGCTGCCATGTGTGCATCATCAATATGGTTGATCTCAACTCCCGTTAATGCTTCTGCTTCGGTTTCATTGGGGGTAATAATATCTACCCACTTGAGTACATCTTGGCCAAGTGCCGTCGCTGGAGCAGGATTTAGTACAGTCGTCACGCCAAGATTCTTGGCTATTTGCAGCGCCTTTGCCACTGTGGCAGCGGGCGTTTCCAATTGTGTTAACAAGTACTCCGCATTAGCAAACAGGGCGTAATGAGCTTCTAAGTCATCGGGTGAAAGGCTGGCGTTGGCACCTGCGGCAACGCCAATCGTATTCTCACCGTTATCACCGATAAAAATCATGGCAGTGCCAGTGCTCAGTCCGGTTATTTGGCGGATCCCTTCCGCACTGATGCCATCTTTCATCCAGCTTTGACGCATATCATCGCCGATACTGTCTTGGCCGAGATGGCAGATAAAATCAGTGCGTGAACCTGATTTGGCTAAGCGCGCGCAGGCGACGGCTTGATTGGCCCCTTTGCCGCCCTGTTCGAGGCGGTAATCTCGGCTCATTAAGGTTTGCCCTGCAGCGGGCAGGTACTCAAATTTCATCACATGGTCGGCATTTGCACTGCCGATAACGAGTATCTGGCTCATAGAAGACTCACTGTCATTTTTATCTGCGATTGAGATAAGTTGCATCATAGACGCGTAAACTGTCTACCAGTAAATCGACAAAGCCTTGCCTATCGATCCCAAACAGCACAGTCGCATTGGCGGCTTTACCTGTGAGCTGATAGCGATCGACCACTGTCATGCCTAAGGTTAACTCACTTTGGCTTTCAATCCCGACCCAACAATCTTGTGCTTCAAACAGTTCAGGTTTAAGCAACCAAGCGATAGTGCAGGGGTCGTGCAATGGCGCACCAATAAAGCCCCATTTAGGATCTCTGTGGTAAATCATAAAGAAATCCAATAATTCGGCGACGCACTGAGCAATTGGATTTTGAATTGCGCGAATGCGTTCTATGTCTTCATCCATGATTTGCGCCTGATGAGTCACATCGAGCCCACACATAGTGATGGGAATACCTGACTTAAAGACAATATCGGCGGCTTCGGGATCGACAAAAATATTAAACTCGGCGGCAGGCGTCCAATTGCCGACACCGGCTGCGCCGCCCATTAGCACAATACGCTCGATTTTAGGGTGTAGCTCGCTGTGACTCGCCAGTAAAAGGGCGATGTTAGTCAGCGGCCCAGTAGGCACTAAAGTCACTGGCTGAGAGCTTTGGCGGATTTGCTGCGCCATCAGTTCAACGGCTGTTATGGCTTGTGGACTGAAGCTCGGTTCGGGTAATGCTGGGCCATCGAGGCCAGTCTCACCGTGAACATTGTCGGCGATAATCAGTTCACGTGTTAGCGGCTTAGTGGCACCGCCTGCGACTGGGATATCACCACGGTTTAACAGGGTTAAGATCCGCAGGGCGTTGTTGAGGGTTTTATCTGGGGTTTGATTGCCAGCGCTAGTCGTGACGGCAAGGGGAACGAGGTCTGGGTGAGCTAAGGCTAAGATCAGCGCGATAGCATCGTCATGGCCGGGATCGCAATCAAGAATGATGTGACGAGTCATACTGTTACTCCTTTAAACAGCGGTACCGGATGCTTAGAATAGCATGCCATAGGTTAGGCGCTAGCCTGTGGAGGGCACTTGCAGAGTAAACTGTGAGCATTTTCGTCTTTTTATCAACAAGCTGCTAGAATTCTGCCCATTTTTGACATTAGGCGATGTTAGGTTATTCCATCTTCGCTCTGTCTGCTGCACAACATTGAATGACATCTCCAAGCAAATACAAGGAAATAAGTAATGCTCACTCATCGAATCACTTGGCCTAAGGCTTTACTCGCGGGCATGGTTGCCATGCAAATCTCTGGCTGTAGCGATCCTCAACCTATGGCCGTAGTGGAAAGTAATAACGAGTCATTGCTGCAGTTTGATAACGGTAAACTCATCCAATTTAAGGAAAAACCGAGTCCGCAGTATCGTCATATTCCCTGTGATTTACCCGCAGTAAATACCGTTGTAACAAATGATATGGCAGTGGCTGCTATCACCCCCAATGGTGATGTGGTCACTTGGGGTAATAGCTTTAGTGGCGGCGATAGTCGCGAAGTGACTGCGGAGCTTAAACAGGTTAAACAAGTCGTGCCTGTAAAGGAGGGGTTTGCCGCCCTGCGTGAAGATGGCACTGTGGTGTATTGGGGGCGAGCGGGGAAATTGAGCCTCGACAAAGTCCTGCAAAGTCGAATGACAAACATCACTAAACTCTATGCTAATCGTGAGGCGGTAGCCGCACTCGATGCCAATGGGAAAGTGCACACTTGGGGTTATGGTCCCGAAGGCGGCAATAGCCAACATGTGCAGGATAAACTGTTTGATGTCGTGGATATTTTTGCTGAAGGACGAAGTTTTACTGCTCTTAAAAAAGACGGAAGCACTGTGATTTGGGGGCAAGTTGAACGGTCAACCAATATGAAAAAGCTGCTGCCACAGTTAATGGATGTTGTGAGTGTTGAATATACCCAAGGAACTTACGCAGCTCTAAAAAAGGATGGCAGCGTCGTGACTTGGGGGCAGAGTAGTGATGTTTATTCTATTCGCAGTGCGCTACTGGATGTCGCGAGTATTACGTCAAATAGCTGTGCTTTTGCAATCTTAAGTCCAACGGGTGAGGCGCACTTTTGGGGCAATGAAACGAACTGTGGTATCGATTGGCTCAAACAAACGGATATTAAAGGCGTGAACAGTATTGTCAGTGTTGGCACGGGATTTTTGTTGCTGCGTGACAATGCCGTACCGCAAATCCTGGTCGATGATAGTGACTACGCCTATCTATATGGTTTTCACTATGCTCAAGATATTCTCAATCGGTATTGGCAGGAGGGAAGCAAGATCATCCCAGGTTCGGCATCATTTGTATTTACCCGTCCTGATGGCAAAGTCGTGCCAGTAGGTTATAGGGCTAACCTAGAAAATGTTGAGAAGCTCATAGCGCGTATTCCACGATTAACTTGGTTAGCGAAGGCGGGTGAGGGGTATGTCGGGATCAGTGAACAGGGAGAGTGGGTCTCTTGGTCGATGAATAACGAGATGTTTGCCAAATCTCCGCTACCGCCTGCCGATTCGTTGGTAATAAAGCCGCTGGATTTTACCCCTGTTGCCCAATGCGAAACGCCAGAGCAAAGACTGGTGATTCTGAGTCAGGAAAGGCCTAAACCTGAAGTAAAAATGTGGTTATTTAGCGAATAGCACTAACCTTTTTACCGTTACTGTGCAGATAAACGGAATATTTCCCTGTTATTCAAGCCGTGATAGTGATTATTTCTTTTAAAGTGGCAGTTAATATAACTTTTTGACTGTTTTCAGCGAAGGTTCTTCGTTAGAATGCTGGGTGTTTTCTGTTCAATTTCATGATGTCGTATTAATTATAAGTGCGATACAAGGATGATAAGTATGAAATTAGCATTGTGTTCACCTATTGGATTGTTTCAAGGTGCCAGTGTGTTATTACTCTGCAGCTTAATTGGCTCAGAGCCAGTTCAAGCCACATTAGATATAGCTCGGAGCGAAAGCGGCGCTGCTCATACCCATGTATTGCCGGTATTTGGTCAGCAATTAGGGTTCAATCTGCCTGCGGGCTGGAAGCAGGCTTATCATGAGGAGCAAGCAGGCATGTTTATGGCAGAATATGTGCCTGAGCAGGAAGCATTAACCCAGTGGAGTGCACTATTTTGCGTGCAGGGCTTTAAGGATATGGCCGAGAGTATTAGCCCAGAGCGTTTTTTAGATGCGATGGCCCAGACCTATAAATCGACCTGTGACGGCGAAGTGGTGTACCAGAAGCTCGGCGACACTGAAGTTGATGGACACGAGGGATTTAGGGCTATTTTAGGCTGTACAGCCATGCCCAATATCCACAATGCCACGCAAGTGAATCCCAAAGCCTATGCTTCGATTCCTCAAGGGGAAATTGGCTACTATACGGTTGTCAGTGGCAATAAAGATTTGTATCTACTGCATAAGTCGATGCGAGGTGCCGTTTTTTCTGTCGATAAACCACCACTGCAGGCAGATAATAGCCAAGATTTTATCTCCGCTTTAGTCCCATTCTCCTTGAAGTAGACTGTAGACGTTCGCTTGAGTTTGATGGACTTTCATCCGTATAGACGTCTATAATGCGCGCGCTCAGGCTCTATAATGTGCTGAGCCTTAAGGGAGTATCGCTGTTTTATTGATGGCTGTGCCCTATGAATCAAATTTTTAGTCAACCTTCTGAGGTGCTTGCGTGCGAAAGCCGCGAGATAATCGGGAAGCCAGTGAAATTCTGGCACTGCCCCCGCAACGGTAAAAGGTGAGAGAAGACCGCGTTTGATTGGTGTGTTCAAGACAGAGCCCGATAGTCAGAATGTTAAAGGTCAGTCTCGCGTTAATTCTATTTTTACGGATTAACATAGCCTAAGTCCGGAGACCGGCCCTAAAGGTGTTTTTGAGATTTCGGTGGGCAGATCTCAAAATGCGATAGTCACTGTCAGTATCTTTTACTGAATGAACAGTATCGTGGCGCTAATGCCCCGTTTTCCTTGCAGGAGTTAAAGGTAAAATGGGAACAAATCCAACCAAAATCGCGCTGCTGATCGGTAGCCTTTGCAGTTTTTCCGTTATCGCGCCCGCTATGGCGGCTGACGCTACCAGCACAGCGAAAGTCGACGAGCATCTTGTCGTGATTGGCCGCTCTGACAATACCCCGTTAAATATTGCCGCGAATGTGAATGTGATTGACGCTGCGGCGATTGAAATGAGCGGTGCCACTAGTGTGACTGAGGTTTTACGCGGTCAAAGTGGTATTCAAATTTCAGATAATAACATCGGTACTAGTTTTGCGATGCGTGGCTTTAGCGCCAGCACTGCTGTGAATAACACGCTGATTTTACTTGATGGTCGTCGCCTCAATAATATCGATATCGCAGCTCCTAGTCTTAATGCCATTCCGCTTAACCAAGTCGAACGCATCGAAATTTTATCGGGTAGTGCGGGTGTGCTTTATGGTGACCAAGCGGTAGGCGGCGTGATCAATATTGTCACTAAATCCCCTGAAAATACCGGCGGTAGCGTACAGTTATCCGGCGGCAGCTTTGATACCTATGAAGGTCGCGGTGATGTGTCTGGCGCGATCAACAAAGATTGGCGTTACTTTTTCACCGGTAGTTACAACCAAGGTGACAACTATCGCAAACATAATGCTAACGAAACCGGCTCTATTCTTGGCCGCATTCAATATAAAACGGCCACAGACTCGTTCTTCGTTGAAACCAGCTATTACGACGATGACCGTGAAAATCCTGGCTCGCTTACTAAAGATCAATTTAAAGACAACCCACGTGACTCTGGGAACCAGAAGCAATATTCTCACGAAATGACCACTGCGGCGCGTACGGGTTACCAGCATCAGCTCAATCAAAACTGGGCGCTGGCGGCGGATTTAGATTACAGCGATACCTTAGTGTCTTCTTTTAATTGGGGGGCGAACAGCCATAATACACGCTCACTGTTGATGTTTAGCCCTAAAGCGTTAGCGAGCTACAGTACGCGTCAAGGTGAGCTAAACCTAGTCACAGGTTTAGACATTAGCCGTGGTAAGGCTGATTTTGACACTATGGCGCGCAGTAATGTGCAGCAAACACAAAGTGCTTACTTACAAGCCACTGTGCCATTAAGTCATACCCTAAGTTATGTTGTGGGTGGGCGATATGCGCGGGTGACCGACGAGTTAGTCGATCGCAAAGTTTATCCTAGTGGTATCGATTTAGATGAAGATGCTACTGCATTCGAGTTCGGCCTAAACTACCGTCCTAATACAGATCACAGATTCTATCTACGTGGCGATGAAAACTTCCGTTTTGCCAAAGTGGATGAGCAAGCTTATACCCCTAAAGATGTGTTTGGCTTAAAGCCGCAGACGGGCCGCTCCTACGAAGCGGGTTGGGATTGGACTCTCGCGAGCCAAACTCTACGAGTGAGCCTATATCGTCTCGATTTGGAAGATGAAATCGTGTTCGATCCTAGCGCGGAGACACCTCCAAATGGAGATTTTCAAGGCGCTAACGTCAATGCCGACGCTTCTCGTCGTTATGGCGCGAGTGCCGATTGGGATTGGCAGGTGACTAAAGCGCTGCAGCTCGGGCTAGAGTATAACTATATCGATGCTGAATTTACTGACGGTATCAATGATGGCAAAGAGCTGTCTTGGGTGGCAAAACACACAGGGCGCGGTTATGTCAGCATGGATTTTGCTGAGCATTTCCAGGTGTTTGCCGAAGCTATCTACACGGGTGATCGTTTTATTGAAGGCGATAACGGCAACGAAGGCGATAAGCTGGCAAGTTACGTGCTTGGTAATTTAGCCTTGAACTACAATCGTGATGCTTGGCTTGCCAGCCTGCGTATCGATAATGTATTCGATAAAGATTATGTCAGTGCAGGTTATTACGGTGGCGATTGGGGGGATAGTTATTACTCTGGTCGAGGCCGTGATATTCGTTTAACCCTTGGTTATCGTTTTTAATATCTGACTACATAAGCTATTTTGCAGCCTTTAAATGAATATAAAGGCTGCTTTTGCTATTATCTATTCTTAAATTGTTTATCTTGTTCTTCTTTATTTAGCGGTTTAATACCAAGATAATATTCATAGCTATTTTTATCATTATTATCGGCAGATATCTCATTTTTATTATTAACTTCTTTCGATGTGTTGTCTTCTTTGTTTGCATACATAGTTAATTTAGGCTTAGTCTGTTTAGACTTGGTCTCCTCTGCAGCTGACTTATTCGCTATACTTTTAATCTCTTCATTGTCAGTAGCGGGTTTGTCTTCTATCTTGCCAAATTTATAGTTAAAAATAGCATTGGTTTCTACTGTTTCAATGGTTGATTTTTTCATGGTTTTGTATGATGCGACAATACCATGCTTACCTAAGGTAACTTCGGGATAAATTTTCTTACCTGTACCAACCTTTGCACCATCGACATACCAGTCTGCATCAACGTTGCTCGTTAGGGTAATCACTGTGGACTTAAGGCCCAGTTTTTCATTGAGTAATGATTCTATTTTGTTGTTATATGACGGCTTAAACGTCATGTTAACTCTATAATGCAGTTCTCCATTCATATTCATACTAGCATCAATAACCTTGTATGATAGTAGTACACTTTTATCGCTAAGGAATGGATCTGAATTAATCGTATTTTTAACTGTATACTTTTCGGTATCTTTTAAACAATCATTTATAGATTGAAATTTAGAACAAGTCATAGAGCTTTCTAGGTCAATTGACTTAACACTATCAGCACTGGATAACTCAGCAACAATACGATTAACTATTTCTTTTTTTAATGCAAAAAGTTGTGCGCTTCTTTGAGTTCGTTGACTATTAACAATTTCGTACTGTTTTAATATATCTTGATAGTTTTCTTTGTTTTTAACTTCGTCTTCGACCGATTTCTTTTCAAGTGAATCAATGTTCTTTACTAAGGTTTCGATTTCTTTGAAGTAATTACTCGGGTCACTTTCTGTTAAAATGGCATTGGGTAATGCCAATATTGCCTTGTTATAATGCTCTTTCTCGTTTTTGATGTTTGTTAATAGTGATTCATAATCATATTCACTTTTCTTATGATTAGATAAGCGGTCATTAATAGATATTAACAAGTTATCAATATCAAACTTTTGTTCGATTTGGTTTACTGATTGGTTTTCAGTTGCAGTTATCAACTCTAAGGCGTACGAGTTACTTGCACACAAGCACAACAAAGCAATGGTAAATTTACTGTATCTCACGTTTCTCTCCGATATTTTATCTGAAACAGTCAAAACAGCTTACTATTTCAGTGCTTTGAGCAAAAAACTCTACGTTTGGGCCATGATACTTAAGTTGATTTTTCTTTTCAAATGGATTGTTTGTTTGCCAATTCCAAATAAAGATATTTCCACTTTGATATCAGTTTGAGGCTCAATTGTATCCTTTGATTGAGTCATCTTATATTGGCAAGATTCTCATGACCATGATACTAAATGATGCTCATTACAGAACAATTGTTGCTGAAAATTGTGGTACTAGATTGATGAGTAGTAATGAGCTAAAAGTCGACTATGTAGCGGGAATGCTATGCTTCAACACTGATGTTGAATTGGTCATTGTAAGTGAGAGGCATATTGCAATGAAATGCGAATGGGTGTCGCTTACCCTCGTTGTAGAAATAGAGATAAATCATTAGACGGACAGGCTCGTGACGACTTGAAGAATGGAAATGTTAAAATTGTTTTAAAACATGGGATTATATCTCCACCTCCAGCACCTTATTTGCTTCACCATTTGATGTTACATACAAGGTAGTCATTTTTTATTCTTTTCGTTAGGCTATTGTGCGACTTAGTACTGAAATTCTTTAAATTTTGGGTATGATGTGAAGAGTAACCGAATCATCTTATTGTTAATAAACAGGTGCAAAGTGTCTTATGACTGATCTTGAGCAACAGGTTTTTACTCAAGTTAGAGCTATCATAGCGAATGAAGAGCAAGTGATTGGCCGCCGAGGGATTTTAATACCACTCAAAAAAGCGATCCTTGCTGAAGGCGACATTCGTAACGTGATCGACATCATCTCGAGTGACCCCGCATTGGCGGCGCACATGCTAATGCGCAGCAATTCCGCACAGGCATCAGGGGTGATTAACCCTAAGACTCGCTCCTTGAAAGAAGCTTTAGTTCGCTTAGGTCAAGTGAATATCTATCGCTATGCTTTTACGTTTTATCTGCAAGAGCGTCTCGATGAGCTGCCGCAGCCCTATAAAAAGTTGGTCCAAGGTTATTGGAAGTTGACTGAAGATATTGCTACGGATGCGGTGGACAGTTTAGCGGAGATGGAAGGCGTCGAGGTTGATGCTGATGAAGTGCAAACCTTGGCCCTGTTCAGTGTGTTCGGCCAAATTATCGCGCTCACGGCCTTTGCGTATTTAAATGCTAATGCCGAACAATCATTCCCTTTAAGCGTAATTAAGTCATTGATTGATAATCAACAGCAGACATTGACGATAGAATCATTCGAAGCGTTAGATCTCGATCAGGACTTGCGTCAAGAGTTTATGATTGCCCATAATTTGCGTCAGACCCGTAATTCGAATTCCCCTGGTTTAATCCTGCGCCGCGTATTGTCTATGCGTGGTCTATTGATGAATCCACTGTAATATTTAGATGCGATAAATAACGGTTTGAACGAATAAAATAACCATTTAATTCAATAAAAAAAGCCTGCATTCGTAGGCTTCTTCATTTGATTTAACCGGCATTAATTTGTCTTCTGCTGGCGAGATAAACCTTCACTCGCCACCAGTTGTAACCAATTTTGGATCAATGTTGAGTTACCACTATGGCGGCGATAGGCGCCAAATAGAGGCCGTTTTAAGCCTTCTTGTCCTAGCTTTACCGTAGTAAGGCTTAAGCCGTGACCTTCATTTATCGACCAGTTCGGCAGGGCAGCGATACCATCTTTGCAGGCGATACGTTGCAATAACATCATGGTTAAATCACAGGTTTTTTGCTCACCCGCTTCTATACCCGCAGGTTCTAAAAAGTGGCGATAAATGTCTAAACGCGTCAGCGGTACGGGATAGCTAATTATCGGTAAACGCGCTAATTGCTTAGGGGTGACATAGGGCTCTTTCGCTAGCGGATGATCTTTAGCAACCACTAACTTTACTTCAAAATCAAACAAATGCTGATAAGCAAGTGAATGCCCAGGCACAGGATCTGAGGTCAGCACTATATCCAGTTCGCCCATTTCTAGGGCATTGAGCGAGTCAAACAAGTGACGGCTCGACAAGTCTAACTCGGCTTGGGGATGTTCTTGTCTAAATTGCTCCATCACAGGCATTAACCAGCGAAAACAGCTGTGACACTCAATGCCGACACGTAACTGATTGGTTTCGGTTTCAAGGCCATTCTTAAGATCTGTCTCGGTTTCTAGCACCTTAGGCAAAATCTCTTCCGCGAGATGAAGCAGACGCGCACCTTCTTGGGTGAATGACAGCGGCTTACTTTTACGCACAAAAATAGGCGAGTTAATCCTTTGCTCCAACTCCTTTATTTGGTGGGAGAGGGCGGATTGAGTGACAAAACGTTTTTTGGCTGCGCCCGCCAAACTGCCACTTTCCTTCAGGGCCATTAAGGTTCGCAGATGTCTTAGTTCGATCATGTTCACTCCAGGTGAATTTCGCTCATGTTGTGCTTGAAATCAATTCGGTTGCTGGAATAGAGACTAACACAATAAACTTCTAGACGTCCAGACGCCCATTGTTATTTATCAAGGCGGAAATACTGAAAAGTGCCAAGAGAACACAATCTGGTGGGTGCAAGTGCCGAATTTGGCTTATCTCAAATAAAGGAAGATAGGGTATGCAATTAAATAGTCTTGGGTTTCCCCGTATCGGGCGTCGACGTGAATTGAAATTTGCCTTAGAAAAATACTGGCGTGGTGAGAGTACTCAAGCCGAATTATGTGAAGTAGCGAGTGAACTGCGCCGTACCCATTGGCAGTGGCAAACCGCAGCGGGCGTCGAGCAAGTGCCCGTGGGGGATTTTGCCTTTTACGATCAAGTATTAACCCTGAGTGCGACCTTGAATGCCATCCCTGAGCGTCATCGTGGTGAAGGCGCTATCGATCTCGATACCTTATTCCGCGTTGCCCGCGGCAGAGCGCCGACAGGCCAAGATGCGCCAGCCTCTGAAATGACCAAATATTTCAATACTAATTATCATTATTTGGTGCCAGAGCTGACGCAAAACCAAGAGTTTTCGATTGCTTACGAGCAGTTTTTTGATGAAGTCAGCGAAGCGCAAGCGCTAGGCTATAAAGCAAAACCTGTGCTACTCGGCCCTGTTAGTTACTTGCACCTTGCTAAAACTGTGGGTCAAGAGTTCAATAAGTTAAGTTTATTGCCTAATTTAATAACAGCTTATGCTGACATCTTGGCGCGTTTCGCCGCCCAAGGTGTGGAATGGGTGCAGTTAGATGAGCCTGTGTTGGCATTAGAGTTAGACGCGCAGTGGCAAGCGGCGATGACTAAGACTTATCAAGCGCTAAGCACTGTAAACGTCAAGGTTCTTTTGGCGAGTTATTATGGCGGTATTGCGCATCATCAAGCCCTAGTATCTGCCTTGCCAGTGGCTGGTTTGCACTTGGATTTAGTCACAGCGCCAGAACAACTGGCTGTATTTGCAAATGCGTTGCGCAGTGAGCAAATTTTGTCGGTGGGCGTGGTTAATGGCCGTAACGTGTGGGCGGCAGAAATCGATTTGATTGCCGAGCGTATTGGCGCAGTGGCGCGTGATTTAGGCGATCGTCTGTGGATTGGCACATCATGTTCATTGCTGCACAGTCCAGTCGATTTAGATGTTGAAGTCAAACTATTACCTGTGCTGCGTAAGCAGTTAGCCTTTGCTAAGCAGAAACTGTTGGAATTGAGCAAAATTCGCCAATTATTGTTGGCGCCTAATTCGGATGAAGCACAAAAAATCAGTGCTTTTTGTATCGCTCGTCGTCAAGCCAAAGCACAGGCTGCGGATAAGCAAGTGATTGAGCGTGTTGCGGCATTAACCACTGCGGATTACGAGCGTGTCAGTGATTTCAGCGTACGCCAAAGGGTGCAGCAGCAAAAATACCGTTTACCCCTGTTACCCACTACGACCATAGGTTCGTTCCCGCAAACACCTGCTATTCGAGGATTACGCAGCCGCTGGCGTAAGGGCGAGATAAGTGATGCTCAGTATACTGAGCAGTTACAGCAAGTGACCCGCGATACTATTGAACGCCAACTAAAACTGGGTATCGACGTACTCGTGCACGGTGAAGCCGAACGTAACGACATGGTGGAATACTTTGGCGAGCAGTTAGCTGGCGTTGGTTTTAGTAAAAATGGCTGGGTACAAAGTTATGGCTCACGTTGTGTTAAGCCACCCTTGATTTACGGCGATGTGAGTCGTCCAAAAGCTATGACAGTCGAGTGGGCTGAGTTTGCCCAGAGTCTTACCGACAAGCCCGTAAAAGGCATGTTGACGGGGCCTGTGACAATTCTGCATTGGTCATTCGCCCGTGAAGATATCAGCCGCGATGCGATTGCGACACAACTGGCGCTGGCGATTAGTGATGAAGTGGTCGATTTACAAAATGCGGGGATTGGCATTATTCAAATTGATGAACCTGCCTTCCGTGAAGGTTTGCCATTGAAACAAAGTGAGTGGCAAACCTATTTAGATTGGGCGGTGAATGCCTTTAAACTCAGCGCTGCTGGCGTGACTGATGAGACTCAAATCCACACCCACATGTGTTACAGCGAGTTTAACGACACGATTGCCGCGATTGCTGCCATGGATGCTGATGTGATCACAATCGAGACGTCGCGTTCGCGGATGGAGTTACTCAACGCCTTTGAAGATTTTGAATATCCAAATGAAATCGGCCCCGGTGTGTATGACATCCACTCACCAAACATCCCAAGTGTGGAGGCCATGGTGCAGTTAATCGAGAAAGCCGCGCAGAAAGTCCCCGTGCGTCAATTATGGGTCAACCCAGATTGTGGCCTAAAAACCCGAACTTGGGATGAAGTTGAACCTGCATTGAAAAATATGGTTGATGCAACCCGCGTACTGCGTCGTCGCCTTGGCTAATATCACTGCTTGAGTGAGAGTATTTAACTGAACTTATTGAGCTTACTCAGTAAAAAGACACCGGATGTTTATGCCTCCGGTGTCTTTTGTTCGCTGCGAATAAGGGAAACGCCACTGTCTATTGGCAATGTTTAATATCAAGGTTCAATAGACGTACGGAGCGAATAACGATTCTTAGTTTAGGCTAATTAATCAGTAGTAAGCTATTGATAACCTTGTTAGATGTTAAGCATCTCGTGGTAAGCCTTTTTTGATAATACGCACCATGCGTTCAGTCTTGCGGCGTGCTTTTTGTTGTTCAATTGCTGCGATATCGGCAAGGCGCGATTGCTGCGCATTGAGCGCCCACTCGATATGTTCACGCACTATCTCATCGATATCGTCACTGTTATTGCGGGCGTTAAGTGCGGCAATAATACTTGGGCTTGCGGGGGCGTTACCCAGTGCGACTGCGATATTACGTAACCAGCGTTTATGGCCAATGCGGCGAATGGCGCTGCCTTCAGTTTGTTTAAGAAACTCTGCCTCGCTCCAAGCAAAAAGGCTGAGAAGATCGGGCTGTTTTAACTGCGGGCGAATATGGAAGTCGGTTTCGGCGGTGAGCGGCGCTTGGCGATTGATGGGGCACACGAGCTGACAATCATCGCAGCCATAGATGCGGTTGCCCATAAGTGGCCTAAATTCTTCAGGAATGGCGCCTTGCAGCTCTATGGTGAGATAGGAAATACAGCGTCTGCCATCAACCACATAGGGTTCTACGATTGCCCCTGTTGGGCAGGAGGTGATGCAGGCGACACAAGTATTGCAGCCTTCTTGAATGGGAATATCCACAGGCAGAGGCAAATTGATCAGCAGCTCACCTAAAAAGAACCAACTACCCGCCTCATGGTTGAGTATGAGTGAGTGTTTACCTGTCCAGCCGATACCGGCTTTTTCGGCTAATGGGCGCTCAAGCACGGGTGCTGAGTCGACGAAGGGGCGAAAGTCAGCGGCATCGAAACCGAGAGACACTAGCTCTGCACTGATTTGATCCCCCAGTTTTTTAAGCCGAGCGCGGATCAACTTGTGGTAGTCGCGACCTCCCGCATAACGGGAAATATAACCTAAGTTGGGATCGGTGAGATTCGTAGCAAAGCCAGCTTCGGGTGGTAAATAATCCATCCGTACGGATATCACCCGCACTGTGCCTGGATGCAATTCTTGCGGGCGAGCGCGCATCATGCCATGGGTGGCCATATACGTCATTTCGCCATGAAACCCTTTGTCTAGCCATGCTTGGAGTTTGGCTTCTTCGGCCGTTAAATCTGTATCGCAAATGCCAACTTGTGCAAATCCGAGTGCTTTTCCCCACGTTTTTATTTGCAGCGCTAGCCGCGACAGTGTGCTGGCATAGGATTGATTAGGGATTGGATTGGCTAAAGTCGACATGGATTCATTGCAGCGAGGCTCTTGGCTAGGTGGCAATATGATAGCAAGTTTTCACTTGTTGCGGACGAGTTTACTCAGTGAGCATGAATGAGGCGCGATTTTCTTTAGGCAATATGTTTATTTGCAGCTGAGATTGAGTCTATGATTAGGTTTAATGTTTCGCTTTTGGTATCAGTATGCTGAGTGCGTTTTCTCCTAGGGCATTTTTTCTTGCGATGAGTCTGTTAGGCCTAATGCCTAATCTTGTTTTTGCTGCGCCTGATAAGTTGAAATTGGTGACCGAAGCTTGGCCTCCCATGAGTTACGAGCAAGATGGCGTTCCCCATGGTTTTGCAGTGGACTTAGTGAATACCCTGCAATCGAGACTGGGACAGAGCGAGAAAATCGAGGTGTTACCTTGGGCACGGGCGTATTCGATTGCCAATACTTCGGCGAATGTCTTACTTTTTGCGACGTCTATTAATGACGAGCGTGAAGAGCATTTCGATTTCATTGGTCCGATTGCAACCAGCAAAATTGCTTTGTATGCGAGGGCGGCAGATCCCATAGTGCTCGAGCAACTTGCTGAACTGCAATCTAAAGATATTGTCGGGGTTTATCGAGAATCCGCTGGAGCACAGCTGTTACAACAAGCGGGTGTCGATAACTTACTGGTGGCGAGTTTTCCACAGCAATCGGCAAAGCAGTTACTGTTTTCTCGAATTCGTTTCTGGTGCCAAGCGGATCTTGCGGTTAAGCAGATATTAGAAGAGGTTGGCGCAAGTGAGGCCGATATACGCCAAGTGTATGTCGTATCTGAGATTAATCTGTACTTAGCTTTTTCTAAAGGGACCTCGGCGGTCACGGTCACGAGTTGGCAAACAGAGCTTGAGAAAATGAAAGACTCAGGGGAATTTAGTCGTTTATATCAGACATGGTTTGGTGCTCTGCCACCGCCCTTACAGCATCAAGTGTTTTGGCATAAAAGTGTTTAACTCTCTCTCGCAGCCTCATTTTTGGCGGCTTTAACACAATTTCTTCCCGCATTTTTAGCCTCATAAAGGGCGTCGTCTGCCCGTTTCAGTAGACTGGCAAAGTCTTTGTCTTGATAGGTGTTGTCACTATTGGGCTGCGGCGCTAAGGTTGCGACACCTGCACTAACGGTCAATTTGAGTTCAGCCGGTAAATCCTCAGCGCCTAGACGACTAATTTGAGTTTGCAACTGATGGGCAAGTTCACAAGCACGTTCAGCATCTGTGTTGGGTAAGAGAATTAAAAACTCTTCACCACCGATACGGCCAATAAGATCTTTATTACCCGTTAGGGCTTGACTTGCGCTTGCGATCGTCAGTAAGGCGCGATCGCCCAGTTCATGGCCGAAGTTATCGTTAATTTTCTTGAAGTGGTCCGCATCAAAGATAATCACCGAAAAAGGGCTTTGTTGTTTTAAGGCTTGCTGAAAATACTGCGCGGCTTGGGCATAAATATGCCGACGATTAGGGAGCTTGGTGAGGTAATCGGTGAGGGCTATGACCTGTAGTTGGCGATTTCTCTGCACTTGTTTATACGCAAATATCGACACTATTGTTAGGATAAAGCCCGTCAATAATAAAATGATGTGTTGCAATGACTTATTCTTCTCAAGCAGCGCGAGTTCTTGTTCTTTAAGGTTTTGGTTTTCAATCAAGCGCTGATTTTCAGATTCAATCCTAGTGGTATCAAACTTCATTTTTAATTCTGTGGTTTGATGTGAGAAGGAGTTGTCATCGACTTTTTTGGTGAGGGCGACAAATTCCTGCAGTGCGCCATAGGCCGCAGGTAAATTATTCATCGCCGCATAGACATCACTTTTCAGCTGTAATAGTTGGGTGAGTCCCCGATCATTTTGCAGAGTTCGAAAGGCTTTTTCCCCTTGTTCGAGTTCGGTAAGCGCTTCTTTATAACGTGCTTGTTGAAACTTGATATTGGCCGTAAAGAGTTTCATAAAGCTATAAGCGGCATAATCTTTTTCGCTAATCACAGCTGCGGCTTCAGTTAAATATTTTTCCGCTTCATTAAGACGATGGAGTTTGATTAAGCTAAAGGCAATGTCCGTCGCCATAGTGGCGGCCACTTTTTCTAGCTGATGTTCCTTAAAGTATTGATAGCTGAGCAAGAAGTGATCAATAGCTTGTTGATGTTCACCCAGTTCATCTAAAGCCAGACCTATTTCTGAGGTGACATACATTGCCTGCTCTTGGTTATTGTTTTTTAAATAGAGTGCTTTGAGTTTATTGTAGTAACGGATTGCACTTTGGGGATCGCCATAACGTCTAAAGCTGGTGGCCATATCGGCAAGATTGATGTTAGCCCAGCCGGTTAAATTCAGTGACTCGTAGAGATCTTGTGCAGTTATCAGATCGTCTAATGCCGCAGAAAAATCGCCAATATAGGAATACAGAGCGCCGCGAAGGCTGCGTGAGTCGGCAATGAGTTTAAGATCCTCATGCTCATAGGCACGCTTAACGCTGAGGTTATAGCCTTCCATTGCGCTATCTACATCACCATTTAACTGCAAAAACCAAGAATGACAAAGCATGAGGTCGGTGATGAAATGCGCGGAAGCCGTTGGTGGAATAAGGGTGAGTGTTTGACTCGTATTCTTAACTGCCTGTGCTATGTCTGTATCCGTTTCGGCGCTTTGATCCCAGCATTTCAGTAGCTGTAGCTTTTCATTGCGGAGTATATCGTCGGTTGCAATCAGTTTGCTCAATAACGCAAGATCGTTGCTAATTGCTTCGCGGGTCATGGGTTCACCGCTTTCAAATCTCTCAAATATTTTATCAACCTGAGTCTGTTCTTCTGCCATAGCGAGACTGAGCGGCAGTAAGAGCAGCAACAAGGTACATGATAAGTATCGGAATGGACGTAGCAAAAAAGGTTTCCTGTTCGCATTAAAATCAATAGCTAATAATGAGCTTAGCATAACTTGTTTGTTCATTTTGAATATAGATGTATCGCAATTTTGCATTCGGCTAGTGATCAAGGTATAAACTTCGCCTTGAAAATTATTCTAAAAAGGAATCACCCTTGAAAAAATTACTTTGTGCTGCCCTACTTATGATAAGCAGCAATAGTTGGGCGGGTTCAGATTTAGAAACCTCGGGCGATGTATTGCATTTATTGCTCCCCGCAACGGCAATGGGCGCGACGTTATTTTATGAAGACGGTTACGACGGTAGTTGGCAGTTAATTCAGGCGGCAGTATCGAGTCGATTAATTGTTGAAGGCCTAAAATATGGCGTGAGTAAAGACAGACCCGACGGTAGTGGCGATGATTCGTTCCCATCGGGTCATACCTCTGACAGCTTTATGGCGGCGACGTTTATTCAGCAACGTTATGGCTGGCAGTATGGTTTACCCGCCTATGTCGCGGCATCGTATGTTGGCTATACCCGAGTGGCGAGCGATCAACATTACCTAGAAGACGTGTTAGCGGGTGCTGCAATTGGCGCACTAGCGGGTTGGTATTTTACTCAGCCCTATGAAGGAATTACTGTCACACCGATAGCAGGTAACGGCGTTTATGGTTTATATGTGAGTGGTCAGTTTTAAGTCTATTTTTTGAATGAATGTTAATCGAGATTTTTTATGAGTGAATTATCAGCTGTTTATCGTGAAACTGCCGAGCAGATTTCTTACAATGTTGCGAATAAAGTGCTGCCAATGGCAAAACTTCCGGATGGATTATTGGCTGCATATCAAAGCCTGTGCGCTGAACTGTTGGAAGACAGAGAGGGCAAATTTAGCCAAGCTTGGGCATCTTTGCCTGCTAGCGCGCGTAATCTTATGGAGCAAGCCGCATTCCACGGTTTTTATATTGCGAATGCTTGGTTGCAGTTGAGCCGTGTTGCCCAAGAGATTTCTGAGCAGGCTGATACCGATGGTGAAATCCAAGAGCAAGAATATAACGGTATCTTCACCCGTTTAGCCGATGAGTCGCTCAAAGAAAGTCTACGCAAATTGAAAAAAGCACGTACCGATCGCTCTATGCTCAATAGCTTTAAACAGGTGATGGCGCCTTAGTTTTTATTGAAATAAGTGCTGAGTCTGAAAATCAAAAAGCCCGTCACTTTGCAGTGACGGGCTTTTTGCTGGCACAAACCCTTAGCTAAAGCTGCGTTGCCACGACTTAAGTCGCGGCAACGTTATGCTTAGAACGAAGTGCGTTTGTAGCGGCGATATTCTGGACTCCAGAAATTGCCTTCAATTGATTGTTGTAAGATTTCATCGCTCATTGGCAGCGTTAACCCTTGTTCAACTGCGACTTTACCTACGGCGAAAGCGATGTGTTTACTGACTGCGTGGATATCTTCAAGTTTCGGCAATAATGGGCCGCTACCGTCGATTGCCAGTGGCGAGCATTCTGCAAGTGCGCGGCTTGAGGCCATTAACATGGCATCGGAAACGTGGCGGGCACCAGAGGCTAAAACACCTAAGCCAATACCTGGGAAGATAAAGCTGTTGTTACACTGGGCAATCTCATAGGTTTCACCATCGACCACAACGGGCTCGAACGGACTACCTGTGGCGACGAGTGCTTGACCTGAGGTCCAATGCAAAATATCCTTTGGCGTCGCTTCAACACGGCTGGTTGGGTTCGACAGTGGGAAAATAATCGGGCGGGAACAATGGCTGTGCATAGCGCGAATAATTTCTTCGGTGAACAGACCCGGTACGCCGGACACGCCAATCAGCACGGTTGGCTTAGCGTTGTTAACCACATCCAATAACGAAATATTGTCGCTGAAATTACTCCAGTTTTGGATATTGGTGCATTTCTGCGCCAATTTTTGCTGGAATGGCAACAGGTTAGGCATGTTGTCTAGCAATAAGCCCCAACGGTCAACCATACATACTTGCGTGCGAGCTTGCTCGTCGCTGATCCCTTCGGACACCATTTGCGCCACGATAGCTTCGGCGATACCGCAACCCGCGCTACCCGCACCAAGGAAGGCAATACGTTGTTGATTTAATTCAGTGCCTGCAGCTTTACAAGCGGCCAGCAATGAACCGACGGCAACGGCGGCGGTACCTTGAATATCATCGTTAAAGCAGCAATAGCGATCTTTATAACGCTCTAAGATCGGCATGGCGTTCTTTTGGGCAAAGTCTTCGAACTGGATCAAAGTGTCTGGCCAACGCACATGTACGGCTTGCATAAAGGCTTCGATAAACTCGGCGTATTCTTCGCCACCGATGCGCGGATGGCGCCAGCCCATATACATAGGATCTTCTAACAACTGCGGATTATCTGTGCCTACGTCTAAAGTGATAGGCAGAGTATAAGCCGGACTGATGCCACCACAGCTAGTGTAGAGTGACAGCTTACCAATAGGGATCCCCATGCCGCCAATGCCTTGATCACCAAGGCCTAAAATACGTTCGCCGTCGGTAACAACGATGATTTTAACTTTTTGGCGAGTCGAGTTATTGAGAATGTCATCGATCCTATCTTTGTTCGGATAGGAGATAAACAAACCACGGTTGCGGCGGTAGTTTTTCGAGAAACGTTCACAAGCCAAACCTACCGTCGGCGTATAGATGATGGGCATCATCTCGCTGATATTATTTTGCACTAAACGATAAAATAAGGTCTCGTTAGTGTCTTGGATATTACGTAGGTAAATATGCTTGTCTAAGTCGTTATTGAAACTTCTAAATTGATCGTAGGCGCGGGAAGCCTGCTCCTCAATCGTTTCAATGGCATAGGGAACTAAGCCTTCGAGGTTAAAGAAAATACGCTCTTCTTCAGAAAATGCACTGCCCTTGTTAATCAGTGGGGCTTCAAGAATGGCAGGTCCTGCAAACGGAAGATAGAGGGGGCGTTTATTATCGTCCATGGGTAACCTTTTGAGTTATTGTTTAAGTGGTCAATACGTGCTGTAAGTCACGTAAGGTTATCATGAAATGTGATCTTTGTTGTCCGTGGAACGAGGTATTTGTGGTTTTTTTTGCAGCAGTAAAAAAGTCCGCTGTTTTAAACAGGATTTATGAGGTACTTCAGATGGAATTGTTATGCTGTTGTTTATGCCTAAGCAACTTTAGGTATAGCTAAATCGGATATAAAAAACGCAGCCTAAGCTGCGTTTGATATGAAAAACTGATGTGTTGCGTTATTCACCGCGATACTTAAGTGATAAGCCGCGAATAAAGTTACGCAGGATTTGATCGCCGCACTCTTTAAAATTCTTATGATCCGGATTGCGGAACAGCGCGCTCAGTTCTGATTTTGACATTTGCACTTCGGCTAGAGCCAAGGCTGCAACTATGTCTTCTTCACGCATTTCGAGTGCCACTCTGAGCTTTTTGAAGATTAAGTTATTGTTTAAACGCGATACTGGCGCTGGGATTTCTGCACCTTCACGTAGGCCACGCTTTTCGATGATAAGGCCGTCTAGGAACTGACATAAAGTGGTGTCATTACAGGCTTTGTAACCTTCTTCCTCTTCTTTGTGCAGCAGAGCAATGATCTCTTCTGTTGGCACTTCTCTTCCAGCTTTGGCAAAAATTTTAATCATTTTGGCATTGTTGAAATCAAACACGAAGCGCAAACGGCGCAAAATATCATTATTAATCATGGTCATCTCTTGGCGCGGCTGCGCTGTCTGGTTTAAGAGGCGGTATTATATACCCAAACCGCCTCAAAAGCAGAATTTCGCAGGAATTTAACGCAGCGTAGCAAATGCAATTTATGACTCTGACATAAATTGCTGTCATGCCATCTTAGTCATCAACTTTTAATTACGTTGTACCAATAAATAAACAGCGCCGCGAAAATCAGTAGATAACTTAGGCCAAACCAAGAGAGTAGCTTCATCTTAGTGTCGTATCTATCGGCTTCGGGGAGCTGTTTGCTGGTCATTAAGCGGTAGTTTAACCAAGCAAAAATGACTGTGGTCATAAAGGCCAAGATCATCACAAACTCAAGCAGCGGTAACAGTGCGCCTTTAAAGAAGAGGATTAGCAATAAACCAAAGGCACTGATGGCGAGCATGATCCCAGTGAGGCGTTTGTCTGAACTGGCCTTTGATGTGAGTAACTGCCAGCCCATATCTAAAGTGCGGCTGTAGCCATCGATAACAGTTACTGTTGTGCTGAAAATACACAGAAATGCCACAACACCAATAAGATAACGACTCTCGCCGCCCATCACTTGGCTGTAAAGGTTGATCAATTGATTAGCAAATTGCGCGCCGGAATCGGAAAAGTGCTCACCACTGCCGTGCATCACTAAGGCGCCCAAGGACAGAAACACGATCGCGAGGATCGCGGTGATGATGTAGCCTAAATTAAAGTCGAGCAGCGCCTGTGCTTTTGTGACCGTCTGGCTTTTTTGTTTTTCGAGCAACCAGAGGGAATTCCAAGCGCTGACTTCAATCGGTGCCGGCATCCAGCCCATCATGGCGACTAGGAATCCCACATGGGCCCATTGCCAAGGTGAGGGAGAAACAAAATTGCTCGCTAATGGTTGAGCATGATCCCAAGCTAAGGCCACGGCAATCAAGGTCGTTAGGGTTAGGGCGAACATGATGATCTTAGTGAGTCTATCAAGTAGTTGATAATGGCCTAAAATCAGCAAAGCCAAAGAACTTAGCAATACCAATAGGGCTAACCAATCGATGGGAAGCGGAATAAATTGGGTCAACATAGCGGCGGTGAGCATGCAAACACCCGCAGTGCTGGCAACGGCGGCGATCACATTCAGTCCCGTAAATAGCAGTAAATAACCTCGGCCCTGTTTGAGGTAACCGTGCAGTAAACTCTCACCTGTGGCGGCGGTGTAGCGTGCGCCAGCGGCAAAGAAAGGATACTTAAGTAAATTCACCCCTAAAATCACCCATGCCAATTGCCAGCCAAATTCTGCGCCGGCCCGAGTCGAGGCAACTAAATGCGATGCGCCAATCGCCGCTGCGGCCATAAGCACACCAGGACCCATAGCTTTAATGCCAAGCGTCAGGTGCGTCATCCAAGAGGATGAAGAAGAGGTTACCGAGGATTCTGTCATGTCGTTATCAAAAATACCTATTGAAAATTAATCTTGGGAATCGAACACGCCCTTATGTTAAGGCTGTACTCAAGTTAAAGCTGAGCTAACGCTAAGATAGTTGTTCAACATTAAAGGTAAAGTGATTGAACTGAAAGTCGTTTTATTTAATTTATCTATTTAATTGTTGGCTGAGCAAGGCTTCAATTCGTTTTAGGCTTGCTGCGATTTCGACTACGTTTTGTAATAACGCATCATCAGGTTGTACCGATGGGCTCGTTGAATGTAAGGGCATAGCAAGACGCTCTTTTTGTTCTAATACGCGGGTTCTAAATTGAGGCGCATCAACTATGCCGACTAAGCTTATCAAGGCACCCGCGCCCGATTGCCCTGCGGTTTCTACCGTGAGTTTATGCAGACCAAATAGGCGCATAATTGGGCCTTGGATCAATGCCATATCGGTAATTTTGTCCAAAGGTACTGTATTTTCGGTACGAGTTAATATTCCGCGGCGCACGATCAACTTATTACTGGTGAGCTCAGCACTCATATTACGAATATAGCGGCGGGTTCCCCACAGCCCGATTGGGAACCAAAGTAATAACAAGGGAATACCGACTATGCTGAGGCTGAAATAGGCGGCCCCTGAAAGCAACCAATACAAACCTAGATTAGCGGCAAACTCTGCTCGATGAATGATCTTGTCTTCCATGTTTTTTCCTTAAATTCTGATATTCAAGCATCACGATTTGTCACGTGAGTGGAATGTTCTAGTGCCTAGACCTTTTTGATTCTCGCAGAAGGAAAGCATATTGTCTCAACATGTAACAAAAGTTTAACTTTCATTGTGATCCCATTGACTTTGGTTTGTAACTCATTACCTTGTGTATTGTTAATTTATGGTTTTCTAATGGTTAATATAATTTTAATAAAATAGATGAAACAAGGGATATGTATGAACAGACCTCAGATTCTACCCAGTGCTTGTGCCATCGCGATTGCTTTAGCATTTGCGCCAACAGTAGCCCATGCAGCCGATAAAGGAGCAGAAAAAGTTGAACGTATTGAAGTAACGGGTTCTCGTATTAAACGTACAGATATCGAAGGCCCTTCCCCGATCCAATCGATCAGCAAAGACGATATTGCTAATATGGGGTTCGATAACCTACAGCAATTGCTCGAACGTATGCCTGCGAACGGTGCTGGTGCGTTTTCTACCCGTGGTAATAGCCAAGATTCAACTGCCAACGGCGGTGCATCTATCAGTCTACGTGGTTTAGGTCCTGATGCTACCTTAGTCTTGATTAATGGCCGTCGTGTTGCTGCGAGTGCTTTTGCTGAAGGTATCACTAATTCTTTCGTGGATATCAATAATATCCCTGTTTCAGCTATCGAACGTATTGATATTCTTAAGGATGGTGCCTCGGCTATTTATGGTTCTGATGCGATTGCGGGTGTGGTCAACATTGTCCTGAAGAAAGACATTGAGGGCATTGAAGTCAACCTAGGCTACGGTGATGCTTCAGGTACGGGTTACAATGAAACTACGGCGAATATGGTTTGGGGGATGAAATCCGATAAGGGCAGTGCCTCTATCATTCTCGACTATTTTAAAAATGATACTTTAGCAGCAACGGATTTAGGCCGTTTTGGAACTGCAGATCAGAGTCCTTACGGCGGTGAAGATTCGCGTTCTTCCCGTGGTTTTCCTGGATATTTTTATGTGGATGGGGTGCCGACAGTTGACCCCGCTTGCCCTGCCGATCGCAATATAGACGGTGAAGTTTGTGTCTTTGATTATGGTCCGTATAACCTTGTTGTGCCTGCTGCTGAACGTGTGGGTGCTATTGGTCAATTCGAATATCACTTTAATGATGATTTAACCGCTTTTCTCGAGTTAGCTGCCCAGCACAATACATCGGAAGCGGGCGGTGCGCCGACGCCACTTGATGAGAAAGCTGGCTTAACCGTACCTGGAACTCATCCAAATAACCCTTGGGGTAAAGATATTGAAATCGGTCGTTTCCGTACTGTTGATGCGGGTGCGCGTCGTTGGGATATTGAATCTGATACTCTACGTTTAGTCGCAGGTTTACGCGGTGTAGTTAAAGATTGGGACTGGGAAGCTTCGGTGCAAAAGGGGCGCAGTGAGTCAACTCAAACGGGTGACCGCAGCCAAGGTTGGGTCAGAACCGATTACTTGCAACGTGAAATCGATGCGGGTCGCTACAATCCTTTCGGTGGCACCATGAACTCCCAAGATGTCATTGATGATATTACCACTAGTCTAGTGCGCCAAGGTCTGTCAACCATGACTTCTTATGCGGCGAATATCTCAGGTCAAGCATTTACCCTTGCCGATCGCGATATCATGATGGCGGCCGGAGTTGAATATCGTGAAGAAGCCATCAGCGACGAGCCGGATGATCAATTTCAACGTGGATTGATTTTTGGTACCGAAGCTGTTTCAGCTAAGGGCGATCGCGATCAATGGGCGGCGTATACTGAATTTTCTATCCCTGTAACGGATAACTTCGAGCTGCAACTTGCGGGTCGATATGATCACTACAGTGATTTTGGTTCAACCACTAATCCTAAGATTGCTTTCCAATGGGGTATTAGTGATGAGATAACGGCGCGTGCCTCTTGGTCTACTGGGTTCCGTGCGCCTTCATTAGCGCAAATTGGTTTGGGTCCATCTGAAGAAAGTAGCTTCCTAATTGATAAATATCGCTGCGCAGCCGACGGTCAAGGTTGTACCTTGTCTGATGAAACGACTGAGTTTGCAGGTAACCCAAAGTTAAAGGCTGAGGAGTCAGAGACTTGGAATATCGGCATGATATGGGCGCCAAGCCAGAAGTTCGATATTGGTTTCGATATCTACAGCATCACTCAAGATAATAAGATTGATAAGTTGTTACTGCAGGATATTTATGACGCTAATTGTAACGATCAGAACAGCACTGTGTGTGTGCGCCTAGCACCTCAAGCTGGTCAAACATTTGGCGCACTAGATGTGATCCGCTCAAGCTTTGTTAACTTAGGTTCGCAAGAAGTTCAGGGTATGGATGTGTCGACCCATTATGGATTCGAACTCGATAGTTATGGCGACCTTAAGTTCGGTCTTGAATGGAGTTATCTGCATAACTTTGAAAAAGATGATACTCATCAAGTGGTCGATTATACCGGAGAGTATAAGTATCCGAAGAATCGTTGGTTAGCGACAACCAACTGGACTATGGATAACTTTGCCGCCAATTTAAATTTGAGTTATATCGGTGAGTTTGAAGATTTCAACAAAACTCGTACAATTGATGCTCAAATTTTAGTCGACATGTCAGGTACTTATCGCTTCAATGAGATGTTCAAGCTGACACTAGGCGTGAACAACGTATTTGACGAAGAGCCACCATTCGCTATAGGTGATGGTGATACCGACCTCTACGGTTACGTGACATCAGTACATAATCCAATGGGTCGCTACATTTACACTAAACTCTCAATGAACTTCTAATATCAAGCCTACGAGTTCTATAGCTCAGTGTTTTATATCAAAGTATAGTGAAATCGAAACGGCGCATTAAGCGCCGTTTTTTATGGGCAGATTTGCACTAACGCAAACTCAGTGTATCTTCGTTAGGACACGAATTAACCGGACTAAAAGGACGTTGCAATGATCACTTTATATGGCACACCGCGCAGTCGCGCATTACGAGTTGCTTGGGTGTTGGAAGAGTTGCGGGTTGATTGGGATTTTTCCTTTGTGGATATGACTAAAGGTGAGCATCGCAGCGCGGCATTTTTAGCGATAAATCCCTGTGGTAAAGTGCCTGTGCTAACGGATGCTGAGCTAGTGTTATCTGAATCTGCAGCGATTTGCCTTTATCTCGCAGAAAAGTATGGCGAGGGTAAGTTGCTGCCACCAGTGGGGAGTAACGCTTCGGGTTTGCACCATCAATGGGTAAGCTTCATCATTACTGAGCTTGAGCAGCCGCTTTGGACTTTGGGTAAACATAAGTTTGCCTTGCCTGAGGCGCAGCGTCATCCGCAGATCATGCCTTGTGCGGTATGGGAGTTTGATAAGGCGGCGGCATTGGCCGAAGCCATGTTGCCTGAGAGTGATTTCTTGCTCGGTGATGACGTTTCGGTGGCGGATATTTTACTGGCCCATACCTTAATGTGGGGCACATTGTTTGAACAAGCCATTCCACCTAAACTTGCCGCTTATCGCGATAGGTTGTCTGCGCTGCCGTCGCGTCAATCGGCTTTGCAGAAGATGGATGCTGTGGTGGCCGCTAAGGGTTAATCAGGCAGAGTAGCTGAATATTTAGCTTTGAATGATTCAGGTGCATTCCCACCATTATCTGAAAATCATTATGAGAATATAAAAAGGGCAGATAGTGATATCTGCCCTTACTGTTAATGCGAGTACTAAGCTTCTGGATTTGCACGCTTATAGCTGAGTCGCGGCCCATTTAGCACGGCTTTCGCGGCTTTCGCTCATTTTGGTCGGTTCACGGAAGGCTTTATAGGCTTCCACGTCCAGTGCGATTAAGCTGACGTCGACTTCTAGGACCAGTTTGCACTCTTTCTTGATGCGCCAAGCTGCCGTGTTGTACAGCTCAGTAAAAGGCAATGAACTTAAAAATTCGGGGTTGTATTGAGTGTAAATGGCTTGAGTGGGGTACACCACAAAAGCTAAATGACGCTTAGGTTCTTTTTTAAATAGTTCTTCGATACCATCGCAGGTGTTGAGCACTTGCATCTCAATGATGTCATCAATATCAAGCAGTTTCTTTTGCGCCAGCTCAGGTGCTGCTTGTTCGCCACTTTCCCAGGCTAATACATCGGCTTCGCTATGGTTAGTTAGCGTGCCAACTTGAGCCGCACTTAAGCTCAGTGATTGGCGTAAGTAGCTCATTTCGATGGCATTCAAGCCAATGTTTTTAGACATAATCGTGTTCTCAATGCAATAAAAGTAAAATTAGTATTTAATCTTTAGCCAGATTTCTTCAACCCATTCCCAGAACGACTCCCAATAGATATCGGTAAAGCCGCCGTTTTTCCAGAAATGCACTTGGCCATCTTGGTCGATACAGTAAAAGGCATCGCCCTGCTGACAAATGGCGATCATGTCCCTTGGCATGCCGATAGACCAAGCATAACAAGTGACTTCAGGCAGATAGGTGTGTGAGTAAGGATCCGATGCAGTTACTGGCTCTATCGTGCCGTAAATTACATCACTGGCATACAGCAGGTATTCTTTTAGCTCCCGCGGCAATGAAATCAGGATTTGCTCTTCGACTTCGACGAGCTGCTCAAATGTGGGTAATTCGAGTGGTACAGGAACAGTTTCGCTGCGTTCTTGGAGTTGCTCAATGATGTCGTGCATGGCGTTTCCTGCTGATAGGGCTATGGCGCGGGATTATATACTTAAAAAGACGTTCGATGCGAGAGAGTGCTTTTTTTCAGCTGATTTTTATTATGGTTTTTCAGGCGCTGTAAAATATAAAAAAAAGCGCTGGCACCTTTGCAGGAGACCAGCGCAATAGTGGAAGCGGTTGTGGGTTAAGCGACAGAGACTTTTAATAAACTGGCTTCATCGACTCGCTTATAGTTAAGCCATGCTTTGTGGTACAGCTTGTGTGATTCTTGGCGTAATTGGGCAATCTGTGCCAGCTCAAACTCACTGAGTGATCTTTGCTGTTTACGGGCATTGGCCTCAATCCTTTGCACTTTTTCATATACCTTGTGCTCTGGGCCACTTTTGATATCTGCGATATCCTGCAAGTGTAATTGCACCTCGGCAATCATCCCTGATTGGGGTAAACGTACCAGCAAGTTGAGATCGCGATAGCCTGAGGCTTTAGGTTCAGCAAAGCGGTTCTTTTGTTTTACCACTTGGGTCTGTTCGTTCAAAGTTTGATAAGCCTTCATCAGATCTTGAATGCTGTCGGTCACGATACTTGCCCTTGCAAGGTCGGTGATTTGACTGGCATCACCGTTAAATTTTGTCGCCACTTTGTCGGCAGCTCTTTGATAACTTTTCACCGGAGGAATAATCACTTGCGTCTGTGAATGATGGCCAATTCGGGTAAGCAACTGAGCCAGCTCAGTCTGAGCATCATAGGCTTGGTGATGGAGAACAGATAAGTCATTCGAGGCTTGACGAGGCGCATCAAAGGTCTGACTGCTGAGTGCGTATAGACCTTGTAGATCGTGGCTTTGTGCCTGCCGTGCACTGTAATTACCACGTTCTGTTTTAGTGTCACTGACGTCGAGAGAATTTGCTACACCAGCGCGGCTCGATAATAAAAGTAGAAAAATAAAAAAGGTGCGAAATAACTTAGTCATGCGGCCTACTTCCTTATGGGTGAGTGGTACAGGTCACACATCCACCATAGGCTTCTTTTGCTTAATTAAAGCTGAATCAATCATGAAGACTTGTTCATCTTGCGCATGGGGTCACTTCATAACTCAGTGGTTTAAGGAAATAAAAATGGCGCCACCTGTGACAGTGAGCGCCATTGTTGTGGCTCAGCTTATGCAGCCGAGCGGCGATTTAAATTAGGCTTACCAAATTTTTACGCGTTTTTCAGGGGCTATATACATAGCATCACCGGGTTTCACATCATAGGTGGTGTAGAACTCAGGCATGTTAGATAGGGCACCCAGAGCGCGGAATTCCGCAGGTGAGTGTGGATCGGTCGCTACGCGATTACGCATGGCTTCTTCTTTGGCCTTTGCACGCCAAATTTGCGTGAAACCGATGAAGAAACGTTGATCGCCCGTTAAGCCATCGATGACTGGCGCTTCTTGACCATTGAGTGATTTTTTATAGGCGCGGTATGCGATAGTCACGCCTGATAAATCACCAATGTTCTCACCTAGCGTTAAACCACCGTTGACGTGCAAGTCGTCAAACACATAGTAACCATCGTACTGTGCGATCAGCGCTTGGCCGCGAGCAGAGAACTCTTTTAAATCTTGCTCTGTCCACCAATCACGCATGTTGCCTTCGCCATCGAACTTAGCACCTTGGTCGTCAAAACCATGGCCCATTTCGTGACCGATTACCGCACCAATACCACCGTAGTTGACTGCATCGTCAGCCGCCAAATTGAAGAATGGTGGTTGCAGAATGGCCGCAGGGAAGACGATTTCGTTCATGGTTGGGTTGTAGTAAGCGTTAACCGTTTGTGGGGTCATGTGCCATTCGTCTTTGTCGATTGGCGCGCCCAGTTTGGCTAATGACTTAGCATGTTCAACTTCGCTGGCACGAGTAGCGTTACCGATTAAGTCGTCAGCTTTAATGCTCAGCTTACTGTAATCTTCCCACTTGTTCGGGTAACCGATTTTCGGGTTGAATTTTGCTAACTTATCCGCCGCAGCCACTTTAGTGCTGTCGCTCATCCAGGTTAAATCTTTGATGCTGTCGCCGTAAGCGCCACGAAGATTTTCCACCAGTGCTTGCATGCGGTCTTTGGCTTCAGGGGTAAAGTGACGTTTAACGTACACTTTGCCGACAACTTCACCCAGCATACCGTTAACAGAGGCTACGCCGCGTTTCCAACGTGGTTCTTGCTCTTCTTGACCGTTTAAGGTTTTAGAGAAGAAATCGAAGTTTTCGTTGTCCAGCGCTTCACTCAAATAGTTCGCCGCATGCGTCAGCACTTGCCATTGCATGTAGGTTTTCCAAGTAGCTAAATCGGTCGTTTTTAACACCTCGTTCAGACCTTGGATATAGCTAGGCTGGTTAACAATGATGTCGGTTTGCTTATCCGCACCCAGCGCTGTTAAGTAAACAGTCCAATCGATATCCGGTGCCAATGTTGGCAGATCTTTCACTTGATATAGATTGTAGGTTTTCGTGCTATCGCGGTTTTCAACCACATCCCAATGCTTAGAGGCAATGGCCGTTTCTAGGGCAAGAATAGACTCAGCGCTGGCTTTAGGATTAGCAAGACCCGCAAGAGTAAACATCTTTTCTATGTGGGCTAGGTAAGCCTTACGGATATTAACGAAGCGTTCTGACTCGTTAAAGTAATAGTCTTTTTCTGGCAGGCTTAGGCCATATTGATAGAGATGAGTCGCGTAACGGCTAGAGTTTTTCGCATCGATATCGATATAAAATGCCATAGGCGTACCCGCACCAGCTATTTGGCTGTGGGCGAAGTACTTCACCAATTCATTCTTATCTTTTAAGGCGTTAATGGCATCGAACTCACCTTGGATTGGTGTCACGCCCAGTTTGTTGAGTGTGTCAGTATCCATAAATGAGCGATATAAGTCGGCTACTTTTTGCTCGTCTGTACCAGTGGCCAGATTTGGTGTTGCTGCCACTTCTTCGATAATGGCTTTTACATCGTCACGTGATTTTTCACGTAAATCGTAGAAAGCGCCAATGCTAGTACGATCGGCTGGGATTTCAGTGTTTTTCAGCCAAGTGCCGTTAACATATTTGTAGAAATCGTCCTGTGGGCGAACCGCTTTATCAAAATTAGCGAATTCAATACCAGAACCTAGTACCTGAGTCACAGCAACTGCGGTGGCTGTTTTAGCGGTTTCAGGTGCTTTAACTTCGGCTGGCTTGTCATTACAGGCAGTCAGGCCTGCGATAAGTGAGGCACACAGTCCCCCAATGAGTACTTTTCTCATGTCGTTTCCTTCGAGTTTATTATTGTGCCCATTATTGGGGCTGTTATTTTTTTGCAAAATGGGATTGCTTCAGGCGCAATGAACTATGTTAATGCCTTACTAGGAATCTAAACAAGGTCATTACAGTTTTTATCGCGGATTTATCTTGAGTCATATGTAACTAAAGGTTACCAGTTACAGTCTTAAGCCCATTAGCGGCGAAGTTACCGTATGCAAGCCTTTTCAGGTAAGCGAGTACTTAGCTTTCGCATTTTTTACACACAATCAAATTAGCTGCCTGATCGGCTTCGCGGGGTTACCAGCGACCACAGTTTTGGCGGCTACATTTTTTGTAACTACGGCGCCAGCGCCTACGATGGCGTCATCACCAATAGTGACGCCTGGCATTATGATAGCGCCGCCACCAATCCATACCCGTTTACCGACCTTAATTGCTTTAGCGGTTTCTAAACCTGAGCAACGTAGCTCGGCATCGAGTGGGTGGCTAGAGGTGTAAAATTGTGCATTGGGGCCGACCATAGTCTGCTCGCCAATAGAAATAGGTGCATTATCCTGCAAGGTGACATTCACATTGATAAACACTTTATCGGCAATGGATAGATTGACGCCATAACTGATAAAAATCGGCGTAGATATTGTTGCGGCTGGAGATTTATGGGGGATGAGCTGCTGACAGAGTTGGCTATATTCTGTATTTTCTTGGTCAATTATTTGATTTAATTGTCGATTTAGCCGTTGCTGCTGAGCGCGTAAACTTAATAGTTCGCTGGCAAGGCAGTCATATTCTTGGCCTGAGATCATCTTTTGGAATTCAGTCATGTTATCTTTCCCTAGGGTGACTGTTGTCAATACGTAAGGGCTTAGATAGAAACACATCGCGTGCTGAGCAGCAATTCTTTGCCCTTTGAAGTGGTCGGCCTCATAATATGGCAGTTTTCTTTATTGAAGTTGAGTATTAACGTGCGTTTAGACAAATTTATCTGTGAGAGTACCCCACTGACTCGCTCATTAGCGAAAAAAGCCCTGCATCGCGGTGATATCACTTGCGATGGCATAGTCGTTAAAGACTCGGGCTTTAAAGTGACTGAAGATATGCGTGTTTGTCTCGAGGGCGAGCCTATTGCCTTAGTGGGCGTACGTTATTTAATGCTCAACAAACCAGTCGATACGATATGTTCAACGATTGATGAAATCTATCCATCGGTATTGAGCTTAGTGGATGTGCCCAAGCCTGAAACTTTGCACATTGCTGGTCGTTTAGATGCCGATACCACAGGGCTAGTGCTGATCACGACCGACGGCCAGTGGTCGCATAAAATCACCTCACCGAAGAAAGAATGCGGTAAACGCTATTTAGTGCAACTCGCCGAACCTGTGGATGCTGGCTTGATTGCAGTGTTTGCCGCTGGTGTTGAATTGCGCGGTGAAGATGGCTTAACTAAGCCTGCATTGCTGGAGATTATTGAGCCGCAATTAGTGCGACTCACCATCACTGAAGGTAAGTACCATCAAGTGAAACGTATGTTTGCTGCGGTGGGCAACCACGTGCAAGGGTTACACCGTGAAAGTGTAGGCCAAATTGAATTAGATCCCGCCTTAGCGCTGGGTGAATGGCGATATTTGACGGCTGAAGAGATAGCTTCAGTCTAACGAGTTTAATATAAAAAATGCCGCCCGAGTTTGATTTGTGGCGGCATTTTTTATTTGTGCTAACTAGCTTTTATTATTACTGTTTCTTTAAAATCAGATTACCGCTGATGGTATTCATCTTCACGTTTGCTGCGCCAGAGCCTGTTTGAAATGACAACTCGGCGCGTGGCACGTATTTCTGCTTTTTAGGCTCATCTTGGGTTAAGGTGTTTTTGATCTTGCCACCTGGACCACCGTCTAAGTCAAAGCTGGCATCTGGCATATCGGCAAACGTCACTATGATATCGCCGCTCACACTTTCTAAATTGGCTCTGTTGAAGTTTTTCGCCAGTGATACTTTTGAGTCACCGCTGACGGTTCTGAGTACGATTTCCTTTGCGAGGCTAAAGTTAGCATTCACTTCGCCAGAAACTTGTTCCACCGTGACTTTTTCTGCCTGAGTTTGGCTATTTAAGTCGCCGCTAACGAGACGATAGTTCATTTCCCCTTTGCTGTCAGTGTCTTGAATCGTGCCGGATACGGTTTCTAATTTGATTTTCCCATCAAGTGCTTTGGTTGTGATATCGCCAGAGACGGTATTTAACTCAGGTTTACCACTGAGGTTGTTAGCTTTGATATCGCCACTGACGGTATTTAAATCGAGTTCACCTTGGGCTTCGGCAACTTGCAGATTGGCTGAAATAGTGTCTGCATTGAGTTTTACTGTTTTTGGTACTTTAATGGTGAGCTGCGAGCCCTTGTCATTATTGCCATTATAGTGGCGAGGCATCTTGTCTTCGATATTCAGACTGTTTCCCTGTTGCTCGAACACAAAACCTTCACTCAATTCATCGAGTGTGCCTGTGACACTGACTTCACTCTTATCCCAGGTTTGAATCGTCACATCGCCGCGCTGGACTTTGATCTGCAGTTGGGTGTCGCTGCCAATACTAAGCTGTTTATCAATGCTTTGCGCTGCAAACACATTGCCCATTAAACCTAAATAGAGTGTCGAAACTAATAGACTGGTTTTAGTGAGATTGAGGTTACTCATAGGGTATTTCCTTGTGTCGAGTTTTTAATGGGTAATTTTTGGCCCTGTTGTAATAGGTCGAGCTCACGCTGCTGCACCCAAAGCCAGAGTTGCCAAAGTTGTTTATCGGTTGGATTTGCTTGTAAAGCTTGGTAAATCTGAGTTGCCGCCCGTCTTAATTCAGCCAAACCTTGCTCAACGGGCGCGCTAAAGCTGCTGGTCTGCCAAGCTAGTGCGTTCGTTGTTTGCTCTAGGTTATCCACTTGCACTTGGTGCGATGCTGCAATTTGAGTGAGTAATAATTGTAAGGCCGCATCCCCTGGTTGCGCTGGCATAGCTGAGTGCTGAGCAAGCTCTGTCTGCTGCGTGGTTAATGGATTGAAATAGGGTAATTGGGTATACCCCAATACCACCATAAGGATAAAGGAGGCGGCTATTGCCCACAGTCTGCCGTGCTGGGATTGGCGCGTTGGCGACATAAGCGGTTTGTCCATGCGCTTTTCAATGCCTTGCCACAGATCATGGCTGGGCGACATTTCTTTGGGGGCGCTATTGATCAGTTGCTCAAGCTGTTGTTCACGGGAAAGCGGCGTTAACGTCATTACAGCATCTCCTGTAGTAGTTGCTTAGCTCTATGGTATTGGGTCTTGCTAGTACCGACCGCAATGCCAAGTAAGTCAGCGATTTCATCGTGTTGATAACCTTCGATGGCGCAGAGTACGAAGACTATGCGAGCCCGCTGCGGCAGTTTGAAAATCAACTTGTTTAATCCGCTATAACTTTCATCTGAACTCATAGGTTCAGTTTCATTTTCAAGTGGGATAAATCGTGCCCAGAATGATTGTTGTTTACGAATACTGCTCAAGGCTTGATTGACACAAATACTGTGTAACCAAGTGGAAAACTGACTCTCACCTCGAAATTGCGGCAACTTCTGCCACACTAAAATAAAGCATTCTTGGGTAATGTCTTCCGCCATGGTTTTATGACCACAAAGGCGCAGTGATAGGGCATAGATACGTTGGTGATGGCTTTGATACAGCAGTTTAAAGGCGGTTCTGTTTCCTTGGCTGGCTAAGGTGGCCAGTTCAAAGTCAGACATCGCGCTATTGAGTGGGAGTATCCCTGCTGTCACTGTCATTCCCTGCCATAATTATTAAGTGTTGTAGTTTTGACGCACTGAATGCAGCAAAAGGTTTGGAGTCGTAAAAAATATATTTTATTAAGATTCATTATTCAGCGTAACATTTTTGTAATCTGTAGTAGAATCCGCGCGAAATTTACAGTTAAGCTTATGAAGTTATTCATTTTATACCAAGTGGTATTGTAATGTTTTTATCGGCGTTTAAACGGTATCGTTACCAAGGTTAACTCGCATTACTTTGTAAAATATGCCGACAGTATCTTGATGAACTAAGCTAGAAATAATGAGGTGCTTTCGATATGTGAGCTTTTAATCAACAAGCTATCAGAGTATTTGATATGAACTTTTCATGTATTGCTACACTGGCGCTGTTAAAGGCTTAATTTGCAGCTATCTTTTTAAGATAGGTTATTTATTCGGGGACTTTCTATGCTAATCCGCTCAAAGTTGTTACTCAGCGCAGCTGTGTCTATTTCGGCATTAGTTGCCATGTTTGGATTACAACTCCATTCAAATTCGGTTAAGTCGGAGCTCTCGCATGCCGCTCAAAGTGTGCTTGAGTTAGAGCGCGATGTATTGATGCTGCGTAAAAACGAAAAGGATTTCTTCGCTCGCAAGGATTTAAAATATGTCGAATTGCATAAACAAAGCCGCATGGCCATCGACGGTATTGTCCCCGATTTAGAGAAAGTGTTTAAAGATTACGGTGTGTCGACGGCATCACTTGAAGGTTTCGACAGGAATTTAAATCAGTATCAAGTTGCTTTCTCTGAAGTGGTGCAGCTACAGCAGGAGATTGGCTTAACACCTAAAACAGGCTTATATGGTGCATTACGAGCTGCGGTGCATAACGTTGAAACTCTACTGAAGCAATATAATCAGCCCGAACTCGAAGTGGTTATGCTGCAACTGAGACGTAACGAAAAAGATTTTATGCTGCGTCGTGAGCTAAGTTATGTTGAAACCTTCGATACCAATATTGGCAAGTTTAATGACAAACTGCGTTCTTCGAGCTTAGATGTCGATACCCAAGGGAAAATTGCAGAGCTAATTACTCAGTATCAAAAGGATTTCAAAAGCTTAATTAGTAAGGAACAGCAGCTTGGTTTGACTGAGAATGACGGCACTATGGCGCGTGTCTTAGCTGCAAATCAACAAACTGAGAGCAGTACGAGTGACTTGAAAAATTTGGCTCTTAAGGCGATTGATGATGCTGAGAGCAGCAGCGTTAATGTCGGTATTGCGGTGTTTATCTTTATCGCGTTGCTGTTATCTATCATTACCTATTTGATTATCCGCAGTATTATTGCGCCGGTTGAGCGTATCACGCAGATCATTTCTCGTATCGAAGTGAGTAAAGATCTGACCTTGAGATGCGATGCATCAACGCAAGACGAACTTGGCGAAATTGCGCAGCATTTCAATAGTATGGTGAGTAGCTTCCAGCAATTGATTGAGCAAGTGATAGAGTCGGTCGCGACGATTAACACTTCCTGTAAGCGCGTATCTGAAAATGCCATGCTTGCCTCTGAAGGCGTGGGCCAACAGCTCAATGAGACCGATATGGTTGCAACGGCGATAACAGAAATGGGCGCAACCATTGACGAAATTGCTAAAACTACTGAGTTAGCGGCGTTGAAAGCGGGTAAGACGCATGATAATGCGCAAAGCGGTCAATTAGAAGTTGAGCAAACTATCCATAAAATTCAGTCGCTTGCTGAGCAGCTCAATAGCTCTGCTGCGGTCATCGGTGAATTGGAGCGTGACAGTGAGACTATTGGTAGTGTGTTAGATGTGATCCGCGGCATTGCAGAGCAAACTAACCTTTTAGCCTTGAATGCAGCGATTGAAGCTGCACGTGCAGGTGAACAGGGCCGTGGTTTTGCTGTGGTTGCCGATGAAGTGCGTAACTTAGCGATGCGGACACAATCGTCAACCCAAGAGATTGCGAACATTATTCAGACCTTACAGACGCGGACTCGCTCGATTGTACAATTGATGGAATCGAGCCAAAAACAAGGTGTTGAGAGCGCGGAGCAAGCGGCAAGTGCTGGTGCCTTACTTAAGCTTATCAATACCGATGTGCGTAATATCATGGATATGAGTACTCAAATTGCTGCGGCGATTGAAGAGCAAAGCATGGTGGCGGCCGAAGTGAATAAGAACGTGGTAGTGATCCGCGATATCGCCGAGGAATCCTCCCATGCGGCAGATGCGAATGCGTCGGCATCGGATGAGCTGAAAGCGCAGGCTGAATTCTTATTCCGTGCGGTCAGTAATTTTAAAATCTAATATTTAAAAGCCAATGCTAATCTGATGAGCAAAAGCTAGCTTAGAAAATACACTAACAAAAACGCACTCCGAGGAGTGCGTTTTTATGTCTGAGTGATTAGCTCTGCAAGCTTAGTTATTCGTTAAAACAGCACACTGTACATTGGAACCACTCAGATTAGTCAGAACGTTCTGTGACTATGATGAGTGACAGAACTACTAGTGACGGAACTATTAGTGACGGAACATGGCAGAAATAGACTAGTGACGGAACATGGCAGAAATAGACTCTTCGTTGCTTACGCGACGAATTGCCTCAGCCAGTACCGCAGACATAGTTAACTGAGTCACTTTAGCCACTTTCAACATTTCTGGGCTTAAAGGAACAGTGTCAGTCACAATCACTTCATCAATCACTGAGTTAGCGATATTTTCAGCCGCTTTGCCAGAGAATACTGGGTGAGTTGCGTAAGCAAATACGCGGTTCGCACCATGTTCTTTTAAGGCTTCAGCCGCTTTACACAGAGTGCCGCCTGTGTCGATCATATCGTCAACGATAATGCAGTCACGACCTTGAACATCACCAATGATGTGCATAACCTGCGCAACGTTCGCTTGTGGGCGACGTTTATCAATGATCGCTAAATCAGAATCATCGAGCAGTTTTGCTACTGCGCGAGCGCGAACAACACCACCGATGTCTGGAGAAACAACCACTGGATTATCTAAGTTCTTCGCTAACATATCTTCTAGCAGCACTGGGCTACCAAATACGTTATCAACAGGAACATCGAAGAAACCTTGGATTTGCTCAGCGTGCAGGTCACAGGTCAGAACGCGGTCAACACCCACGCTAGACAGGAAATCGGCAACCACTTTTGCAGTAATAGGTACACGGGCGCTACGAACGCGACGGTCTTGACGAGCATAACCAAAGTAAGGAATAACGGCTGTGATACGGCCAGCTGATGCACGGCGCAGCGCGTCAACCATCACGATGAGTTCCATCAGGTTGTCGTTTGTCGGCGCGCAAGTGGATTGGATGATGAACACATCGGCTCCACGTACATTTTCGTTAATTTGGACACTGATTTCACCATCGCTGAAACGACCAACCACTGCGTCTCCGAGTTTGCAAAATAGACGATCGGCTATCTTTTTAGCGAGACTGGGGGTGGCGTTCCCAGCAAAGAGCTTGATGTCGGGCACTGTATGAACCTCAGGCGTTTGCTTTATATTTTAGTGGCTAGAGTAACGACGATGTAGGGACGGGAGGAACCCGAGGCGTTATCGTTAAGTGGTTACTCTAGAAGAAAGTAGTTTAAGGGTGATTGAGTCGCGTGATGAGCGGCGAAATATTCATCCCTTGTGCAACAAATCCTTGCATTTCAGACGGTAATTTCGCCAAGGCTGCGAGAGCTTGTTGCTGTTGTGTGAATTCCCCGAACACGCATGCGCCTGTTCCTGTCATTCTCGACGGCGCATATTCTAGCAGCCAGCCTAATGCCTTGGCAACTTGAGGGTATTTAGAAACGACGAGTTTTTGGCAATCATTTGCCCAAGGTTGGCTCATTAAGGTATCTATGGCCAGTTTCGGGGTATCACGCGGTAAAAGTGGATCTTGGAATACTTCAGCGGTGGAAACATGCGCATCGGGAGCTATGACTAAGTACCAAGGCTCACTCGGATTTACCGCTTGTAAGCGTTCACCTACACCTTCGGCAAAAGCGGCGAAACCATGAATAAAAACAGGAATATCGGCACCCAATTTAAGGCCGATTCTTGCCAATTCTTCGGTTGATAATTGGGTATGCCATAACGTGTTCAATGCCACTAATGTGGTGGCTGCATCGGACGAGCCGCCACCTAAACCGCCGCCCATGGGCAGTCGTTTATCTAGCCAGATCTCAGCGCCGCCTTTAAAGCCTGTGGTTTGCTGTAATGATTTTGCGGCTCGCAGAATTAAGTTATCGCTGTCAGCGACAACGCCCGACATATTGGAGTGCAAAATCAGTTCAGGGGTTTCAGTGACCTTAAAATCGAGCATGTCGCAGCAATCGATAAACTGAAACAAGGTTTGCAGTTCGTGGTAACCGTCGGCGCGGCGGCCATTAATGTGTAAAAACAAGTTGAGCTTGGCTGGCGCAGGCCAATTGCGGGAAATTGCAGCGGGCATCTTAAGGTTGTTCTCCGACTAAGATCGCGGGCTTGCCAAGAGCTTGCCATTGATTCAGCTGTAGTTTGAGTTGTAAATCGCCACGTTCAAGCTTTAATTGATGAGGCACACTGGCGCCGCTTTGGGATTGCCAACTTAAAAATGCGACCTGCCAAGGTGGCGGAGTTTGAGTATTGGTGAGCTGTTTAGGTTTGCCTTGGCTATCGCGTTCGACGATCTCATCGTTGGGGCCAATTTGGCCAGTGATCCACAAAGGTAAATCGGCTAAGGGAATGGACCAGCCGCTGACGCGCTCGAGTAAACGCTGGGCGTTATCGTCGCGAAAGTCTTTGCCATCGATATGCAAATGGGCCGAGTTCGGGGTTGAGTTAAGCGTCAACACAGTTGTACCCAGCATAGTGGTGAGTGTCAGCTCATCGCGATCTTCACTGTGGCGCCAGTAGATATTCGCGCTGAGCTTATCGTCAGGAGTTTTTATCGCCAGTTTTCCCTGTAATTCCCAAGCGCTTGCTTGGCGCGCATCGGTGACTGTGATTGGGCTTAGGTCAGTCATCGGCGGCAAGGTTTCACACCCCGCCAGCAAAAGTAGGGCGCTTAAGGTAAAACAAGAGAAAATGGTTTTTGTGAGGCGCTTCAAATTATTCATCTATGACTGATATACCAAAGTCCTTATGATACGAGGGCTTGGAAAGAATACCAATGCCAAACGTAAAATTTCCATCGGCGGTCACTTAGATTTGCTCCCTTGGGACAAATTTTGCCTTACCTATTCTTGATAGAAAATTTAGGTAAGAAGTTAGACCTTTATTCGGTTTTGTTAAGCGTATTCTGTTTTTAGTTGGGCCAATTCAGTAGAATGCCCTTATTAAGAGAGTCGCCAAGAATCTAGAAAGAGTCAGATGAGCCTTGTAGCAATCGGTATTAACCATAAAACAGCCACGGTAGACCTGCGTGAGAAAGTTGCCTTCTCTCCGGACAAAATTCATGACGCTATGAAGAGTCTGGCCAGTCGTACACGCTCAGGTGAAGCCGTTATTGTCTCGACCTGTAATCGCACTGAGTTGTATTGCAACAACGGCGATGAGGCCGACATTATTGCGTGGCTTGAAGAATATCACGGCCTTGATCATAAGGACGTCGCCCCTTGTCTCTATAATTATCATGGTCAAGATGCCGTCAGGCATTTGATGCGTGTGGCTTCTGGGCTCGATTCGTTGATCTTGGGTGAGCCGCAAATTCTCGGTCAAGTTAAGCAAGCGTTTGTTAAGGCCAAAGAGGCTGGAACGGTTGCGCTAACCATAGATAGACTCTTTCAGAATACTTTTTCAGTTGCCAAGAAAGTTCGCACCGACACTGAAATTGGCGCCGCCGCAGTGTCAGTGGCATTTGCGGCTGTTAGCATGGCGAAACATATTTTCTCATCCATATCGACCACAAAAGTGCTATTGATTGGCGCGGGTGAAACCATAGAGCTGGTTGCTAAGCATCTTAAAGACAACGGCGTGGCTTCTATGGTGGTGGCAAACCGGACGTTAGAACGTGCTCAAGGCATGTGTGAGGAGTTTGGCGCAACAGCAATTACACTGGCACAGATACCAGATTATCTCCCAAAAGCCGATATCGTGATATCCTCTACCGCCAGCCCTTTGCCTATCTTAGGTAAAGGCATGGTCGAAAAAGCGCTAAAGCAGCGTCGCCATCAACCTATGTTATTGGTTGATATAGCAGTTCCCCGGGATATTGAGCCGGAAGTCGCCGATTTGGATGACGCGTTTCTGTATACAGTGGACGACCTGCATAGCATTATTGAACAGAATATGGCTTCTCGAAAAGAAGCCGCCGAGCAAGCTGAAGTAATTACTGAAGAACAATCATTCCTATTTATGGATTGGATCCGTTCTTTAGAGTCGGTCGATAGTATTCGCGAGTATCGCAGCCAGAGCATGGCGGTAAAAGATGAGTTAGTAGAACGTGCCCTGAATAAACTAGCCCAGGGCTCAGACACTGAGCAGGTATTGATTGAACTAGCCAATCGCCTGACCAATAAACTTATCCACGCACCGACACAGGCCCTCACGGCAGCGAGTCGTCAGGGCGATTTGAATACTCTCGGTCAGTTAAGATCAGCGCTTGGATTAGATAAACACTAAGGTTAGCGAGTTAAATGAAGGAATCCGTTATCCGCAAGCTGGAAGGCTTGCTCGAGCGCAATGAAGAAGTCATGGCTTTGCTGGGTGATGCTAGCGTCATTTCTGATCAAGACAGGTTTCGTGCGTTATCGAAAGAATATGCCCAGTTAGAAGACGTTGTTGCTGGCTTTAAAGCCTATCAGCAAGCGCAGGCCGATCTCGATTCTGCCAAAGAAATGCTGGAAGAAGACGATGCAGAAATGCGCGAAATGGCGCAGGAAGAGATGAAAGCCGCTAAGGCCAAACTCGAGCATCTTGAAGATGAACTGCAAATTCTTTTACTGCCAAAAGATCCCGACGACGATAAAAACGCCTTCGTTGAGATCCGCGCAGGTGCAGGCGGTGATGAAGCCGCTATTTTTGCGGGCGATTTGTTCCGTATGTACAGCCGTTATGCTGAAGCGAATCGCTGGCAGATCGAAATCATGAGCTGTAACGAAGGCGAACATGGTGGCTTTAAAGAAGTGATCATGAAGGTGAGTGGTGACGGCGTATACGGCAAACTTAAGTTTGAATCCGGCGGTCACCGCGTACAACGTGTGCCAGAAACCGAATCCCAAGGTCGTGTGCATACTTCTGCGGTGACTGTGGTTGTACTGCATGAAGTGCCTGAAGCGGAAGCGATTTCAATCAATCCAGCCGATCTGAAAGTTGATACTTTCCGTTCATCGGGTGCGGGTGGTCAGCACGTTAACAAAACTGATTCTGCCATTCGTATTACCCACATTCCAACAGGGATAGTGGTGGAATGCCAAGATCAACGCTCGCAACATAAGAACCGTGCCCAAGCCATGAGTGTTCTGGCCGCACGTATTCAAGCTGTTGAAGACGAAAAACGCCGTAGCGCCGAAGAATCGACCCGTCGTAGTCTGGTTGCCAGTGGCGATCGCTCCGAACGTGTACGTACTTACAACTTCCCGCAAGGCCGCGTGAGCGAACACCGCATCAACTTGACCTTATATCGCTTGAACGAAGTGATGGAAGGCGATCTCGATGCTATTTTATTGCCTCTGATGCAAGAGCATCAAGCCGATCAGTTAGCCGCACTGGCTGACGAGCAGGGGTAATTTTGTCAGATCAATCTAGCATAGCCGAAGCCCTGCAATGGGCTTATGTGCAGTTAGCATCAACCTCTGAATCCGCTCATCTGGATGCAGAGGTTTTGTTGTTATATTGCCTCAATAAAAGCCGCAGCTATTTGTATACTTGGCCTGAAAAATCCCTAACGGTTGAACAGTGGAAACGCTTTCAGCAAATGGTACAGAAACGCCAAAAAGGCGTACCTGTGGCACATATTGTCGGTGAGCGCGAATTTTGGTCGTTGCCTTTTATCGTCAACGACACCACTTTGATCCCGCGTCCTGATACGGAAATTCTGGTTGAAACCGCCTTGAACATGCCGCTTTCAACCTATGCCAAAGTGCTCGACTTAGGTACTGGCACTGGGGCTATTGCGTTGGCGTTAGCGTCTGAGCGTGAGTCATGGCAAATCACCGCGGTCGATAAAGTCGATGATGCCGTGGCTTTGGCTATCGCGAACCGTGAGAATTTAAAGCTGCCGCAGGTCGACATTCTTCAAAGCGATTGGTTTAGCGCGGTAAAGTCGCGTGACTTTGATTTAATCGTCTCAAACCCACCTTATATTGATGAAGCAGACGAACATTTGCACCAAGGTGATGTGCGTTTCGAGCCCCAAAGCGCGTTAACCGCCGCCGAGGAAGGCTTTGCCGATCTTTACTATATTGCCAACACTGCCCGAGATTACTTAAAGCCTAACGGCTATATTCTGCTGGAACATGGTTTTGAACAGGCGGTAAAACTCAGGGCTAAACTTATCGAACTGGGCTATGAGAATGTCGCCACAGTGCGAGACTTTGGCAGTAATGACAGATGCACTATGGGTAAATGGGCGGAGTAACGGGTTGCTTTAAGTGAAGGTATTTACCCTGTTATACCGATTTATCGAACGCCATTGGTTATTGCCAATGGCGTTTTTGTTTTCTAAAGAGTCAGTTTAAGCAGATGTAAGGTTAAAATCGCCAACCTCAAACATCACAACACTTTTACCATAAAGAATTTACTGCCGGTTTCTGGGTAGGCTTGTTGTATCCATTGTACGCGATAGCCGTGGCGCTCATAGAAGGGCTTAGCTTGAAAATCTAAGGTATCGAGCAGGGCAAATTGGCAGCCGCGCGCTTTTGCTTGGCTTTCTGCTTCTAATAGCAAGCGCGTGCCGATTTTTTGGTGTCTTAGGGTACCATCGACCCACAGATACTCAATCAACAACCAATTGCCGAAGGTTTTGCCGCTTATTCCCGCTAACAGTTTACCTTCGGTATCTTGTAATTTGAGGCCGAGATTTTTACGGCTAAGCCCTTGCCATTGGACTTGGTTGAACTCGATGATTTTTTGTTTTATGGCATCGGCGAACTCGGTTGATTCATCATTAATTAAGCTTAAATTCATCGTCTATTCTCGTTTGATTTTTTATGATGTTAGCTCTGACTATCAGGCTGATAGGCATTGGTATGCCGTCACGGATTAGGGTAAACTAGCGCCTTTGTCACTGACCATAAGTATCGTAATGGAAACTTTTTACAGTCTATATCCTGCGGTTAAACATCTGCATTTTACCTTTATCGCGTTGAGCGTGTTGCTGCTTACCGTGCGCTTTGTTCTGCATCTGCGCCAATCGGCTTTGATGGAGAAGAAACTGCTCAAGATAGCGCCCCATGTTATCGACACTTTCTTATTGCTGTCGGGTTTAACCCTGTGTTTTATGATCCAACAATTTCCTTTTGTGGATCCTTGGATGACCGAAAAAATCGGTGCTGTAGTTGCTTACATTGTCCTAGGTGCGATTGCCATAAAGGCAAACAGAAACAAGTTGTTCAAAGTATTTGCTTACTTAGGCGCGATAGGCTGGTTGGTTTATGCTGCTAAATTGGCTCATTTTAAACAAGCGGTATTATTGGGTTAATGGGTAACTACACTCTGCAAGATGGCATTTCATTGCCCGAGTCGGCATTGGATGTAGGTGCGCACCTTGGATTTTCTAAGCTTGAAGCCGCTAAATGGGCTTGGTTTGAAATGGCGGGAGCCGTCTTAAGTCATTACTTGGTTGACCAACAACAGCGTTTTAATGCGCTGTTGCATTGGTTTTACGAGGATTTAGGCTTTTGTGTCCGCGATAACTACTTTAGTACTGAGGCGGCGGATTTAGGCACTTGCTTGATTAGCCGCCAAGGGAATAGCACTACGCTGGCAACTGTCTTGATGTTACTGGCGAAGCAGTTAGATCTTGAGCTTGAACCAATATTACTACCTGGTAATACTGTGCTGCGTTGCAAGATTGCCGGTGAAGTGAGTTATCTGGATCCTTTGACAGGCAAGGAGCTCAGCCGTCACCAGTTGCATGTGTTAGTGCGCGGCGAGTTAGGCAATGCGGCCGAGCTTAAGGCGAGTTACTTAAAACCAGCAACGGTGAAAAAACTGCTGACGCGCATGCTGCATGAGCTAAAAGCGGGTTGCATAGTGTCGCATCAATTTGAGGCGGCGATGGAATGTTGCAGCCTGCTATTGCAATGGCATAGCGATGATGTGCACCTCAATCGTGAGCGAGCCTTTATCGCCCAGCAGCTAGGTTGTATTAATGTGGCGGCTGCTGATTTGCAGCACTTTGTCGATAACAGCCCCCACGATCCCGTGATAGAAATCGTGAAGATGCAGCTCAAAGAATTAAATGAGCACGCCGAGATTTACCATTAAAGCAGAGCCTTTCGGGGCTCTTCTTATTTATCAACTGTTCAATCCAATCAGCAAAATAATAATACTGGGCAGATGGAAGTTTGACCCAGGGACTTAAAGGTTAAGTCTCTAATAAAAATAAAATAATAACTGTATTAACAGGGAGAAATTAGCATGACAAGCACGGCCTTAGTGACGAACGATGCCACGGCGTTAGGGATACTCACGACAATTCTAGGTTTTGTATTTTATACCAGCAGCAGTAGTCATCCTTTTTGGCAGAAGTTTTATCGTTTTATTCCCGCCCTTTTGTTGTGCTATTTCTTGCCATCATTATTGAATACCTTTGGGGTGATCGACGGTAATACCTCACAACTGTATTTTGTGGCGTCACGTTATTTACTGCCAGCTTGTTTAGTCTTGTTGATTTTAAGTGTTGATTTAAAAGCGATTTTAAGTTTAGGGCCAAAAGCCTTAATCATGTTCTTAACCGGCACTGTCGGCATTGTCATCGGTGGCCCGATTGCTTTGCTGTTAGTGTCTGTTATCGAGCCTTCTTTAATCGGGGTAGATGGTCCCGATGCAGTATGGCGCGGCATGACGACTTTAGCTGGAAGCTGGATTGGTGGCGGCGCAAACCAAGCGGCGATGAAAGAAATCTATGTAGTCGGTGGCAATATTTTCTCTGTGATGGTGACAGTCGATGTGATTGTCGCCAATATCTGGATGGCCGTGTTGCTATTTATGGCCTCAAAGGCGAAAGAAATCGATGCCAGAACGGGTGCCGATACCTCAGCAATTGAAGCGTTAAAAGAAAAAGTTGAAAAGTATCACGCTGAAAATGCACGCATTCCTAATCTGCGCGATCTTATGCTGATTGTCGCCGTTGGCTTTGGGATCACTGGTATCGCCCACATAGCCGCCGATTTCCTTGGGCCATTTTTTGAAGCGAACTACCCTTGGACCGAAGATTACAGCTTAACCTCTAAGTTTTTCTGGTTAGTGGTGATAGTCACAACCATTGGTTTGGCGATGTCCTTCAGCCCAGTACGCCATTTAGAGGCGGCGGGGGCATCGAAAGTGGCGTCGGCCTTCCTTTACATTCTAGTGGCGACGATTGGTCTGCATATGGATGTGAGTAAAGTGCTCGACACACCTTTGTACTTTTTAATCGGTATTGTGTGGATGATAGTGCATGCTGGCTTTATGTTATTGGTGGCTAAGTTGATAAAAGCGCCGCTGTTTTACATGGCCGTGGGTAGTCAAGCAAATGTCGGCGGTGCGGCATCTGCCCCTGTTGTTGCTGCGGCATTTCACCCCGCTTTAGCGCCTGTTGGTGTGTTGTTAGCCGTATTTGGTTATGCGTTAGGGACTTACATGGCGTGGCTCTGTGGTCAACTTTTACAGCTAGTTGCAGCATAGCGGCCTTAGCCCTATATTCAGTTCATCGCTGGGAAAGGTTCCAGCATTTTAGAGAGAAGTTGCGATGAGTAATAAAATCATAAACCTAGGTTCAATCGAGATTGCTAACGATAAACCTTTCGTGTTGTTTGGTGGCATGAACGTGCTTGAGTCTCGCGATCTCGCTATGTCGATTGCTGAAACCTACGCCGAAGTGACCCAAAAACTGGGTATTCCTTATGTGTTTAAGGCGTCCTTTGATAAGGCGAATCGCTCTTCAATCAACTCCTACCGTGGCCCAGGTATGGAAGAAGGTTTGAAGATTTTTGAAGAAATCAAAAAGACCTTTAACTTACCTTTGATCACTGACGTGCATGAAGTACACCAGTGTGCACCTGTTGCTGAAGTGGTTGATATCATTCAGTTGCCAGCATTCTTGGCCCGTCAGACAGATCTGGTTGTCGCTATGGCAAAAACCGGCGCTATCATTAACGTGAAAAAGCCACAGTTTTTAGCGCCGCACGAAATGCGCCACATCATCACTAAGTTTAACGAAGCGGGTAATGACGAGATCATCCTGTGTGAACGTGGTTCAAGCTTCGGCTATAACAACTTAGTCGTTGATATGTTGGGCATGGATGAGATGAAACAATCTGGTTACCCTGTCATTTTCGATGCGACCCATGCGCTGCAACGCCCTGGTGGCCGTGCCGATTCTGCGGGCGGGCGTCGTGCACAGGCGACCGAGTTAGCGCGCAGTGGTATGGCGCTAGGTTTAGCGGGTCTATTCATAGAAGCCCATCCCGATCCTGATAACGCTAAGTGCGACGGCCCTTGTGCGCTGCCTTTGCATCAGTTAGAAAATTATCTGAAGCAGATGAAAGCAATCGATGATTTGGTTAAGTCTTTCGATCCCATAGATACCAGCAAGTAATCGCAAGCTAAGACTTAATGAATTAGTAACTAAATCTCAAAGCCCCGACTCGTTCGGGGCTTTGTTTTTCAGCAGAAAAAATTAGACTGCCATCACCCCATGGCTATCTGAAACATGAATGTTTTATGATGAGGCTTGCCTAACTCTCGTCTCTATTGCCGACCTCATTCTTTACGGAATACCTACATGTGGATCTTATTAACTTTGCTGGCGGCATTTATGCAGGCTTGGCGTAATGCGTTTCAAAGCCAGCTCAGTAAAGAGGTGAGTGTTGCGGGTGTGACCTTAGCGCGTTTTATTTGGGCAGGGCCTATTGCTGCCGTGTACCTAGCAGGTTTATATCTTTGGCAGGATGTCGGTATCCCCGATTTTAGCGGCCGTTTTATCGGTTTTATTTTAGGTGCATCGGCGATGCAAATCCTAGCAACAGGTTTGATGGTAAAACTGTTCAAGCAACAGAACTTTGCCATTGGGGCAGGGCTAGCAAAGAGCGAAGCTGTCGTTGCGGCGATATTAGGGACAGTGTTTTTTGGGACGCATTTATCGCCATTAGGTTGGTCAGGTGTATTGCTAGGTGGTGTGGCAATTTTTTTGATGAGTGCCAAACAAGGCCTTCGAAGTCTGTCGCTCAATACGGTATTGATTGGTTTAGCCTGTGGTACTTCGTTTGCGCTAACATCGCTTTGGGTGCGGGAGGCGAGTTTGCGTTTGAATATCGGCTTTCCCCATAGCGCCGCTTGGGTACTGTTATTCGTGATCAGCTTACAGACGCTGTTGTTAGTCAGTTATCTGTTAATTAAGGATAAATCCACACTGACAGCGTTATGGCAGCGTCCCAAGCTAACTTTACTCACCAGTACCGCCAGTTGTTTAGGTTCTATCGGCTGGTTTAGTGCTATGTCGCTACAGGCTGTGCCTTATGTGAAGACTTTAGGTCAAGTTGAAGTCTTCTTTATGATCTTGATTGCCACTTTTTGGTTGAAGGAAAAAGTACAGATAAAAGATATGCTAGGGTTAGTCTTGATCGCTATGGCCGCCATTTTAGTGATGTGGGAATAGTTTAAAACTCCTTGATGTCATTCTGATTTTTTATACTAGAATAAAATGCGATTTAGCCTGTTTATATCAAGCTGACATGAACTGAGATACAAACATATACATACCTTACAACTTAGATTTTGATACCATTTTTAACCGTGTGCTGTGCGAGTTAAGGAACTAAACAGAGAACTATGCGAAGAAAAATAGCAAAATTAAATCTGCCATTATGGCAATGGCTGGCAGTGATATTGTTTCCCATTGGGGTTGCTGTGGTAGCAAGTTATCTCTCTGCACAGTATTTTGTGGAAGATAAAGTCAAAGGTGTGGGGGCGATTTATGTTGGTCACATTGATACTTTAATCTCTCATGCCGATGAAATCAGCCATTATGCATTGGCATTGAAGGATTCTGAGTGCCAAGAGTTATACAACTATATGTTGTTCCAACCTTACTTCCGCTCTGCTTTAATATTTGATTCACAACGTGTTTATTGCTCATCTAAAACAGGTGATATTGACGTACCTTTAGGCATAGTCAGTGCCACTGAAAATCTTGAAATACCTAACCAGTTTATTATTGGCGGCACGCCTTTTATGCCTGAGGTGCCAGCGATAGTGGCATCAAACTGGGAACCGGTATCTCAGCATGGCGCCGCTGTGATTATTGAAGGGAAATATTTAGTAGATTCCTTTGTACAGCCCGATGTGTTCCCTAGCGCTGTTGTGAATGTTGCTTTAGCAATCAATGGTAAAACGATTCCAGAGTCACTCGGATTTGTGAAAAATGAGGTGATGACGCTCGATTCTGATAAGCATAATTTTTCAGTGTTACTAGAAATGTCACCTGCTTTTTTCTGGCATTTCTTTTGGATATTTTTGGCCATCTCTTTGCCCGTTAGTATCGGCTTGATTACGGGGACTATCCTATTTGTGCTCTATTCAAGGGTCACTCGCCATTCCCTCGCCGATGACATTCGCAGTGGGATAGAAAACGAAGAGTTTTTCTTAGTTTATCAGCCAGTGATTTGTGCCGAGGATGGTAAGGCCAAAGGCGTTGAAGCATTAGTGCGTTGGCAGCATCCGCAAATGGGCTTAGTGCGGCCTGATTTGTTTATACCCATTGCCGAAGAGGGTAAGTTAATCGTCCCATTGACTAACTATATCTTTGAGCGGGCATTAAAAGATTTTGCCGATATGAAGGTCGAACCGGGTTTTAGAATTGCGTTTAACGTGGCGCCAGAACACTTTACGCAGGATGATATTGAGTCGAAATTTATTCATTTGCGGGATTCACTGGAACGCATTGGCGTTAAGCCTTTGATTGAAATCACCGAACGGCAATTATTAACGCCGGATATTTGCCAGCGCATTGAAAGCTTACGCCAGTTGGGGATTCTAGTGGCCATCGATGACTTTGGTACTGGGCAAACCACTTTATCCCTGCTGCAAACGATGCCGTTAGACTATCTGAAAATTGATAAATGTTTTATCGATACCATAGGACAAGATTCTGTCACTTCCCATGTGCTTGATACTATTATTGAACTTTCCCATAAGATGAATTATGTCGTGGTGGCAGAAGGGGTTGAGACGCAGGAGCAGGCGGATTATTTAACCAGTCGCCAAGTGCATTTTTTACAAGGATATCTTTTTGCTAAGCCGATGAAGCTGGCTGATTTAAAGTTATGGTTAGTCGAGCATTTTAAACGTTAGCATCATCAAACTAGTCAGCAATAAGGGCACTTAGGTGCCCTTATTGCTGCTCAGGCGTTATAGCTCAAGTTGTAGCCGAAAGCGTTTAAAGACTATAGCGCTTAAAGACTATAACCAGTTTCTTCGTGTTCCGATAAATCTAAGCCGTTTACTTCTTGCTCAGTGCTGACACGCAGGCCGCCGAGTAGCTTGCGGATTATCACAAATAGTAACCAAGTGACGACTGCTGTATAAGTGAATGTTGCCGCGACCCCGATAATCTGTACCCCAAGTTGGTCTATCATGGTTTCGTTCACGGCCGCAAAACCGTAGCCGCTGAAGACGCCTAATTGGGTCGAGCTAAACACGCCGGCTAAAAGGGTTCCGAGAATGCCGCCGACCCCGTGCACGGGGAAAACGTCTAAGGAGTCATCGATCTTTAGTTTCTGTTTGATATAGACCGTTGAGTAAAAACACACGATCCCGCCGAGTAAACCAATCACTAAGGCACCCGCAGGGCCAACATAACCAGACGCCGGAGTGATAGTGCCTAAGCCTGCTACCATGCCAGTGACTATGCCAAGGGCGCTGGGTTTGCCAAATTTAATCCACTCAATTGCTGCCCAAGTCATCGCGCCCATAGAAGCGGCTAGATGAGTTGCTAGAATCGCCATGGCTGCAGTGCCATTGGCGCCAAGCGCGCTACCACCATTAAAACCGAACCAACCGACCCACAGCATGCCCGCACCTGTGACTGTCATGGTGAGGTTGTGTGGCATAATCGCTGAGTTTAAAAATCCCTTGCGCGGACCTAGCACTTTAGCGGCCACGAGCGCTGCAACCCCGGCGGTAATATGCACTACGGTTCCGCCCGCGAAATCATACAGTCCTAGCTGGGCTAACCAGCCACCGCCCCACACCCAGTGGGTGATCGGCGCATAAACCAATAATAACCATGCTCCAGAAAAGATGAGCACGGCCGAAAATTTCATTCGCTCGGCAAAGCCACCGATGATCAATGCTGGCGTTATAATGGCAAAGGTCATTTGAAATAGCATAAACAGGGGCTCAGGAATATCCCCACTGAGACTATCTCGGCCAATGCCCGACAGTAATGCTTTACCTAAGCCACCGATAAAACTATTGCCCGCATCGAAGGCGAGCGAATAACCTATGGCAAACCATAAAACGGAGGCAAGGGCGGCGATCGAGAAGCATTGCATCAAGATCGAGAGCACGTTCTTGCTGCGCACTAAGCCGCCATAAAACAAGGCTAATCCGGGTAAGGTCATCAACAACACCAGCGCGGATGAGCTTAAGACCCACGCAGTATTTGCGGCGCTGAACTGACCCTCATCGGCGACAGCATTGGTCGCCAACATACTGAATAATATCAATAGATATTTAAAACTGAGTCTGAAGTTCGCTAGCATCATAGGGCGTCCACTCCTTCTTCCGAAGTGCGAATGCGCACGACTTGTTGGAGTTCGGTCACAAAAATTTTGCCATCGCCGACTTTGCCCGTATGGGCAGCGGCAATAATGGCTTCGATGACGGCTTCTTCTTGATCTGAGTGAATGGCGACTTCGAGCTTCATCTTAGGTAAAAAGTCCACTGCGTATTCGGCGCCACGATATAACTCAGTATGGCCCTTTTGACGGCCAAAGCCGCGCACTTCAGTAACAGTCATGCCATGGACGTTCAGCTGCGTTAAGGCTTCACGTACATCGTCTAATTTGAACGGTTTAATGATTGCAGTGACCAGTTTCAATTTTCTCTCCAACAAACTTCAGGCTCAATTTATTGGAATAAAGCAGGAATCAGGCCATATAAACAAAGCATTTATTATCATTGTGTTAACATTCAGTCGCACCGAAATTGCATGAAAGATTGATGCAAAACGGTGCAAGACAGAATTTAATCGCCCTGAATTGGTGCGTTTTATTGGTGCAAGTTAAGTGTCGCTGACAAGTATCAGTGCAGATAGTGTCGAGTGGATATAAAGCGAGGGGAGTCAGCGTTTTAATGTGCTGTATGAATGTGAGAAATTAACGCGTGATTTACAGATTACTTTTATTAAACAGCAGATTAAGTTTAGGTTGACTAGGCAAGTTTTCATCGCTTAAACGGCTAACTGTTTGACTCGCACCCTGAGCTCGGCATTGACTGGCGCACTTAAACCGTGCGCTTGTGCGCGATCACAGATATAGCCGTTAATTTGGTCAATCTCGGTTCGCCTTTTATGCGCAATATCTTGGTGCATCGAAGAGAAGTTCCCCGCAGTGAGACGGATCACTTGGTAGACCCTATCGTGCAAAAATGATTTATCAAGCGACACACCATCATGTGCGGCAACCATGATCAACTCATCGAGAATACTATTTATCATGCCACTAAAATCTGGCTCAGCCAGTATGCCATTTGGGCATTGATATAGCGCAGTGAGCGGATTAATGGCGGCATTGACTGCAAGTTTTTGCCACAGGCAAGGCACAATCGCATCGACCCATTCACTGTTCGGAATGGCCGCCAGCAAAGCGTTGCGATAATGCTCTGTCAGCTCTTCGCCTGTGAAATGCCCCAGCTGAGTTAGCCCTTGTCCGGTTTGCTTAATCTGCCAAGCGGCTTGGCGTAACACCCCTTGGGACGTTGTCCCTAAGCTTAGCCCTCTGCCATTAGTTTGTGTATCAATGAGCGGTGCCAGTGCTAAATGAGGTCCCATGCCATTGTGTAATAACAAAATATGACATTGATTAGGCAGTTGCTTGAGTAAGGGAGAAAGCGCATCAAGCACTTGATAGGCTTTAACGCAGACAATCACCAGACGGATATTGTCGAGCGCATCGGCAGTTAAGATAGGTACCGAATACGGGATAGCGTGTATCTGCTGTTGCTTGTCATCGGCAGACGCTAATGGGGTGAAACTCAGTACTTGCTGGCTAGCTTCGAGGGCATTACGGCCGATAAAACCGACATTCATGCCCGCTACGGTCAATTGGCGACAGATCAGTTGTCCTACGGCACCTGCACCTAAAATGGCAATATCCACAGCATGAGTCATATTCGCAGCCTTAAGGTTTCTGTATCAGCGCCCATGTATTGCGTTCGAACTAATCTTCCCGCAACTGAGCCGCACGGAAGTATTTGCCATAGGCCCAATTACAAAAGTAGAACAGCGCTATGCCCGCAAAGTCGGCGATAACATCCGCCACAGAGGCGCTTCGATAGGGTAAACGCGATTGCACTAGCTCAATTAAAATGGCATAGCTTGCCAATGTGAGCGATAGCCAATACCACTTAGGTTTGAAAGCGAGGTAGGAGAGATAGGAGAGGCAAAAAAAGCTCCCAAGATGGCCTACCTTGTCGATATTCGGAATACTTTGCGAATAGGTTGGTCTGGAAAATACCAGATAACTGATCACGACAAAGGCTACGGCTAAAGCCAGCTTAAATAGGGTGTTTTTAGTTATCACAAATATGTTTGCATTAGCTTAGAGTGGGGCAATGATAGGAAAATCCACCACTAAAGTCATCCATGATTACGCTTTTATTCTAGGCTTTACCTTCAACTTAGGCCTGTGTGTGGGTAAACTAGCTGCATATTAATTTGATATGGGACATAAAAACTATGCCTTCAATGGATATTGTGTCAGAAGTGAATGAAGTTGAACTGCGTAATGCGGTTGATAATACTAAGCGTGAGCTGGCGACCCGTTTCGATTTTCGCGGTAAAACGGCTGACGTGGAATATAAGGATCATGTGGTCACGTTAACCGCTGAAGATGACTTCCAATGCCAACAATTAGTGGACATTTTACGTATGCAACTGAGCAAACGTAATGTGGATCCGTCTTCGATGGAAGTCGATGAGAAAGCCATCCACAGCGGTAAAACCTTCTCCCTCAAAGTGAAGTTTAAAGAAGGTATCGAAACCTTAATCGCTAAAAAACTGGTCAAGCTAATTAAAGACAGCAAACTTAAAGTGCAAGCGTCTATTCAAGGCGAGAAAGTACGAGTTACAGGTAAAAAACGTGACGATTTACAAGCTGTCATGGCGTTGGCACGTGAGTCTGAGTTAGGCCAGCCCTTCCAATTTGATAACTTTAAAGATTAATCGAGCAAATTTGGTTTAACGTGATTCAGTATCGCGTTTGCCATTTCGTCTTTAAATGTAAAAGCCCTCACACTAAGGTGTGAGGGCTTTTTTTATTGATATCGTAAGTGTTTTAAGATTTTAATCCGAGTTTGCTGCTGTATCTTTTGACGTACCATCAGTTAACGATGTGCTGGGGTGCGGCGCATACTTGTTAACTAAGATAACCAAAAACAACACAGGAAACCCAATCACACTGGCGGCGACAAAGAAGTTCACATAGCCAAATGCGTCGACATAAGCCCCCGAAAAGCCCGCGATAAACTTAGGGAACAGCAACATAATCGACGACAGTAAAGCATATTGCGTCGCACTGTAGCCGCTGCTGGTGAGACTCGATAGGTAGGCGATAAAGGCCGCCGTGGCGATTCCTGCGCTAAAGTTGTCCACGGAAATGGCAAAGGTTAAAAAGGGCACGTTGTAGCCAAGCACCGCCTGCCACGCGAACAACAGATTGGTTACCGCCACCAGTAACGCGCCGAGGAAAAGGATCTTCATCGTGCCATAACGCGCTAACAAAATACCGCCAAAGGCTGCGCCGACTAAGGTCATGATTAGGCCATAGATTTTACTCAAATAGGCAATTTCTTCTTTAGTGAAGCCCATATCGACATAAAAGACGTTCGCCATAATGCCCATCACAATATCTGAGATCCGGTAGCAAGAAATCAGCAATAGGATGAGGATAGCGCTGCGGCCATAGCGTTTGAAAAAGTCGATAAAAGGCAAAATACTGGCCGTGTAAACCCAAGACATGCCAGCGGCGATAACGCTTGGATAAGTGGCGCTTAAACGTTGCTTTAATGCTAGTTCGGTTGCATCGGCGGCGCGGGTATCGACTTTGGGCTCACGGCTAAAAAGCGTGGTCAAAATCCCCACGGACATCAAGCCCGCCATAATCAGGTAAGAGGTTTGCCAGGCCACTAAGTTGTATGCTGTGTTACCGGGTTCGACCCAAGCCGCTATCGTGAGTGCACCTGCGGTGGCGACTATCATGGCGCTGCGGTAACCCACTTGATAGGCGGCGGCTAATGCGGCTTGCATCTTTTCAGGTGCGGATTCAATTCGAAAGGCATCAATCACAATATCTTGGGTGGCGGAAGCAAAGGCGACCATTAATGCGAATAGCGCTAAGCGTTCGAGATCCTTGAGCGGATCGCTGAATGACATACCTAAGATAGCGCCAACTAATAACAGCTGAGCGAATAGCATCCAGCTGCGGCGTCGGCCAAGAAATCGAGTTAGCAGCGGCAATGAAAGCCGATCGACTAAGGGTGACCAAGCCCATTTAAACGCATAGGCTAAGGCTATCCAGCTGAAATAACCGATTGAAGTGCGATCAACACCGGCTTCACGCAACCAAAAGGATAATGTTGAAAATACCAACATTAATGGTAGGCCGGCGGAAAAACCCAGTAATAACAGGATCAAAACCCGCTTATGATAATAGACGCTGAGTGCATCGAGTGTACGTTGAATAAAACCTGTTGCGGACATAGGTATGAGTCTAAGTGTTTAATCCGCCTAGCTTACGGGTAAGGTGCCATAGGGTTCAAGGGCTAATGGCATTCCTTTTGTACAAGGCTCTCGTTTGGCGCATTTTGGTGATTGAATATGGCTTAAGCGTTAATCTTCTGTTGCTAAGCGTTTACAGCGGTTTTTATCGTCAGCATTAATTGTCGGCATTGATTGCCTGTATTAATACCTTAAGTAAAAGAGATCACAAAAATGAAGGGGGAGGAATGAATTGCGCGATAAAAAAAGGCCCTGATAACAGGGCCATTTTCTATCGATAGGAATGCTGAACTTAGGGTCTTATCCCGACGCATCCCTGCGGCACTCGGCCGCCTAAACTCAGATAGTCACAGCAATCATTAACTTGCTTACGCAGATATTGATTACCGCGGATCACACAGTCAGGCCACCTGTTAAAGCTGTGAAGCAAGTGCCAAAACACTTTTTCAGTTTCCGTTTGCGCTTCGCCAGTCGAATTCAATTGCTGCCATTCTTCTAACGTGTCCCATAAGTAAAGTTGCACTTCATGGAAGTCGAGTTCTTCACTCAAAAACGCTTTTCCATAAAAGGCGAGTTGGGGCGCTTTATTATCGATGAACTCAGTTGCTGTCATCGTTTGCCTCCTTTCTGTTTGCTATAACAGTATAGATGCAAAATTAGCGCTTTTGCTCGAAATTATTTTTGGATTACTGTTTAGGTAATAACTTAGCGGTTTTCAATACGATAGGTGTCACAGGGACGTCAGGCCAATTGAGCTTAGTGTTCGTGCCTGTCTCAACGACAGCCATAGCTTCGAGGACAGTTTTACCTTCAATCACTTCACCAAATACGGCATAACCCCAACGGCGTTTGGATGGGTCGAGCTTAGTATTGTCGGCCACGTTGAAGTAGAACTGGCGTGTGGCTGAGTGCGGCTCGTTTTCCCGCGCCATGGCGATAGTGCCTATGCTGTTGGTGAGACCATTTCCTGATTCGTTGACTATCGGCTTGCCGTCAGGCAACTCTTCATACTTAGGGGTGAGTCCACCGCCTTGCACCACAAAGTCACTGATCACACGGTGAAATATCGTGTTGTCGTATTCGCCTTTGACGACATAGGTTAAAAAGTTATCGACAGTGATCGGTGCGCGTGTCCTATCTAGCTCGACCACTATTTTGCCTAAACTAGTGTCAAATTCGACTCTGGGATACAAGGTATCGGCTTGAATGTCGAGTGCGAGGCTATTGTGACTCATAAAGAGAAATAAGAGGGCTGATATCCAACGGAGCATATTGATTTCCTTATAATAAACTGACGCTGTTATTGTTGTAGAAACTGATTAAGCTCAGGATCATTGAGAATTTCACCTGTGAGTTGGCCGAGTAATTTATTCATATCCAGCTCTAAGGTCGCAAAATCGGGCGTTAAAGGGCCTTTCAAGGTGCCTTTTGCCTTGTAACGTTTAACCAGTTCTTGGGTTGAGTTTTTGGCTTGCACTGCGATTAACACACTGTGTTTTGCCTCATAGCCAAAAGTCTTTTTAGTGACATCCATTTGCAATTCTTCTAATTGAATTTGCACTGAATTAGTCGCGCTAGGATCGATTTGATAACCCGCTTGGCTAAAGCCTGCGCGGAATACTTCATCGAGCAGTAATTTAGGCGGTTCACTCGGGCCGACCAAACGTGTTTTTGTCCCTTCTTCAATAAAACGAGCAACATAATCGACGGTGCGCGTATCGACGGTTTCAAGAGAGATAGGTACAGATTGCGCCGTTTGTTGACTGATATTGGGCACTTGGGGACTGAAAGCCATATGAGTCGGGTTTTGGCTGGCACAGCCCGCAAACAGCAGGGGAAAAGTCAAAGTCAGTAATAGCCGTTTCATGGGATCTCTCGTACAAGTAAAAGTGGCTACAGCATACCAGAAATCACTTTTGATGCCACAGAACACCTCGATTCAGTTGGAGTACAGCTTACAGTGATAACATCCAGTGTTCACTATGGGTTAGTTCATTTCATCTGGAGCAAAACATGTCAAAACTGTCGTTAATTTCGATTGTTGTGGGCCTGACAATGGCGTCAAGCATCATTAGCACCAATGCATTCGCGGGGGATTCTGCCCATATACTCGGCGGCAGTTTAGGCTACGGTACTCAAGAATTTGAAACCAACAGCGGTAAATATGATGCAGGTGATACCTTCACCAGTGACTTGTATTATCGCTTTATGCTTAATGAGCATTTTGGTTTTGAAGCGGGGTATTTAACGGGGACGGGTGGAGTGGCGAGTGCACTTATTAGTGGTATCAGTGAAATCAAAGATTTACATTACCAAGGTATCAGAACCACTGCTTATAGCGAATATGCGTTGTCTCGTGGTAATAGTCTGTACGCCAAGCTCGGCGCCGCTTATACCAAAGTGAGTTATGAGATGGATAAGCAAGAGATGGATTCGGATGATGTAGGATTTTACGGCGCCGTGGGTTGGCAATATCGTTTTCGCTCTGGCTTTGGACTCAATCTTGAGTACCAATATGTGCCAATGAAAGAGTTAGAGCTGCAAGGGGTCAACTTTGGCGTGAGTTATCGATTCTAACTCGCAAATATTATCTATTAGCCTCAATTAAGCGCCCTTGGCGCTTTTTTCGTTTTAGAACCTTGGATATTAAAGCTGTAAACAGAATACTCGACCGCAACAAAGTGACAACATTTTAGCCTTGCACTCTTTTAATGCAAAGGGGGACAGGTTAGAGTAAAAATTCGATGTTTAGAATGAGAGAGCACAAATGCTCCCGCGTCCTTTCTGTAAGGCTTAGTCATGTTAACGATAGCAACGCAAATCGCCCCAGATAGCCTGATCAATCCCAAGGGCTTACCCCATTTCGGCCATTTTGATGGCATAGTTAAAACCTTAGGTTTAGTGGACTTTGCCTACTTCGATACTATGGATAAACCCGCTTCAGCGTGGGCCAAGCATTTCGATTATAAACAATTTCAGTTTGTCTCTTTGGTCACGCCGCGTTATGTCCTAGGCATCGCGCTCGCCGATATTGCCTACGTCGGCAGTGCATTTTGCTACTTATACGATATTAAAACCAACACACTCACTCAGCTTGATTGGCTAAAACCTTTGAGGTTTGGCTATCAGATGACACCATCACCCGCTGAGGGTGAAAGTCGTATTGGCCGTAAAGGAGCGCAGTTAAGTTTTGAGATCGTAGAGGGCGGTTGGCGGTTAATGATTGATACTAAAAATATTCAAGCCGATGTGACTTTGCACTCAGCTCCCTTAAGTTTGCCTATGGCCATGTGTAGTCCTACTGGATACAACGGCTGGACTTACACACAAAAGCATAATGGTTTGACGGTTAAAGGTAGTTTGACTGTAGCCCATGAACCGCAACCGCTGAATCACGCTTTAGCTGGCTATGATTTTTCGGCGGGTTACATGCGCCGCGATACGAGTTGGCGCTGGGCGTCGATCAACGCGCGGATCCATGAGGGCATAATGGGGCTTAATTTAGCAGCGGGTGTCAATGAAACAGGCGCTACTGAAAATGTCTTTTGGATTAATGGCGAGCGTCATTTGCTCGGACCAGTGCAGTTTGAGTTTGATCGACACGCCACGCTCGGCGCCGAGGTTTGGCGAGTTTACAGTCAAAATGGTCAAGTGGATTTGCAGTTTGCGGCGCGCAATTGCCGCAGTGAAAAGCGTAATTTGCTCTTGCTTAAGAGTAATTTTCGTCAATTCATCGGTCATTTCAGCGGCACGATTACCGATAATCAAGGGCGCAGTTACCAGTTGAATAATGTGCTGGGACTCGCCGAAGATCATTATGCCCGCTGGTAACCAAATGCGGGTCGTCAAACGCGACTAACCGACCACTGTTGCCTGTGTTGTGGCGTTTAATGCGGTTTATAACACTCGCTCAGAATTGATATAAAAACACTAAAAATAATCATAAAACAACAAGAAAACAGGACGACCTTATATGGATATCGCCTCGCTGATCCAGCACCCTGAAGTGTTACTGCTGGTGCTCGCACCTTTGTTTTTCGTGTGTATTTTGCTGGAATGGTACTTTGGCGATAAAAGACAAAAGCTACCGTTAAGTGCACGTTATCGCGGCCAAGAAGTGCTGTGTAATTTCAGCCTCGCGGCCATGCATCAAGGTGCTGATTTACTCACTGGTTTGCTGATCGCTAAGCTATATTTGGCGATTTTTGGTTGGAAGTTATTCGATATTGAAATGGGCCCATTGAGCTTTATTGCCTTGATGGTTGCGCAGGACTTTTGTTATTACTGGTTCCACAGGGCGAGCCACAGAGTCCGCTGGATGTGGGCGGCTCACGTGGTGCACCATAGCTCTGAGAATATGAATTTTAGCACTGCGTTTCGTCAGAGTTTAATGTATCCCTTTGCAGGCATGTGGGTATTTTGGTTACCGCTAGTGGTCATAGGTTTCGACCCAAACTGGGTGGTGTTTGTGGTATTACTCAATCTGGGATTACAATTTTTTGTGCATACCCAAGCGGTTAAATCACTTGGACCGCTGGAATGGGTCTTTAATACTCCATCGCATCACAGGGTGCACCACGGTCGCAATCCCCAATATATCGATAAAAACTATGCGGGTGTGTTGATTATTTGGGACAAGCTGTTTGGTACTTTTGAGCCCGAAGTGGAGACAGTGATCTACGGTATCACTAAGCCTGTGAATAGTTTTAATCCCCTTAAAGTGACGTTTAGCGAATGGCGAGACATGTTTGCTGAGGTTACAGCGGCAGGCTTGAGTGTTAAACAACGCTTACGTATCTTGTTTGCTCCGCCTAACAGCAGTTTAAAAAGTGAGGAATAACAATCCACTGTATTTTCCAAGTTAAATAGCGCAAATGGCTAATAGAGTCTTGAATTTAGCCTTGCTAGCCTATATTCCCTTTTTTGCCAGTATTTTGGTGTAAAAATGTACAACATCATGCTTTGGTGGTACTTTTTGGGGGAAGGCATTTAACTTGGGAGGACTTATCATGATGGATGAACCTCGATTATCCGCGGAGGAGCTTGCTTGTTTTAGTGAACTTTTTTCGCCGACTCGTGTGGGCACTGCCTTCACCAACGATCCCCTAGTCAATCATGTACTCACAGTCACAACTGAAGTGCCGCAAGTTATCGCTTCGATTTTGGGTAAGGCAAAACTCACGTTATTGGCCGAAGTCGGGCCCTATAAACTCTGGTTTCCGCTACTGATGAAAGTGGATGACTTTGGACAGTTTCAACCTACTTTAGGTGTGCCTGAAGTGCTCGATGCCTCGGGAGTAGAACGCAGTTGGCGGTTAACCCAAGCCGATGACGTGTGGATATTCGACCACGACCAAGGTGAGCAATGGTCTGTTGTCTCGTTATCCAGTTCTGGTATGGCTATTCGCGCTAAATCACAGCAGCAATTTAAGCAATTGCTAGGCAGTAAAGATCTGCAATTACAATTGCCTAATGGCGAGACTTTACGTATCGATATTGAGCCTATCCGTAGTGAGAAAGGTTTGGCCTTTGTTAAGTTTCAGGCCGAAACCGAAGAACGTGAAGCGTTACGTCAATTCTTATTTACTCGTCACCGCTCTCAGCATGCTCAACTCTATCGAGACTTACGCTATACCCAAGCAACCTGAAGATACGAGTTTCCTGCATCTTCAGGTTGTTTGGGTATAGTACCCTGCATTGCGACAGTTTTCGGCCTTGTGTTAGTTGACCTGTTATCTAAAAATCTCAGTTCTGCAACTCGAATGTGAAATCCATGGATTAAAAAACTGTCATTGATGATTGCAGGGCTTTTCGCCGATTGTTACCTGCCAATCTGTCGCTCGATGCATTAGAATGACGTTGAATTCAACACATCAGAGCGAGCGGTATGCACGTACATATTTTAGGAATTTGTGGAACCTTCATGGGTGGTCTAGCGTTATTAGCTAGGGCAAAAGGGCACAGAGTGACGGGCTCGGATGCCAATGTCTATCCTCCAATGAGCACGCAATTAGAGGACCAAGGCATTGAGCTTATTCAAGGTTTTGATCCTAGCCAGCTGGGTGAAGCGGGGCATTATCCTGACTTAGTTGTGATTGGTAATGCTATGAGTCGGGGTAATCCTTGCGTGGAAGCCGTGTTAAACATTGGCATCCCTTATACCTCTGGCCCGCAGTTTTTAGCCGATCATATTTTGCCTGACCGTTGGGTGCTGGCTGTGTCTGGCACTCACGGTAAAACCTCGACATCTAGCATGTTAGCCTGGATTTTAGAGGATTGCGGTTATGAGCCTGGATTTTTAATCGGTGGCGTACCGCAAAACTTTGGTGTGTCGGCGCGTTTAGGCAAGACTGCTTTCTTTGTGGTTGAGGCCGACGAATACGACAGTGCCTTCTTCGATAAACGTTCGAAATTCGTGCATTACCATCCGCGTACCTTAGTGATCAACAATCTTGAGTTTGATCATGCTGATATTTTTGCCGATCTGGCTGCGATTCAAAAACAGTTTAATCATTTAGTTCGCACTGTACCTGGCGAAGGCAAGATCATTTGGCCCGCCGATTCCCATGCTGTTAAGCAAACGATTGAGATGGGGTGCTGGAGCGAGCAAGAAAACTATCATTTAGCCGAATCGAGCAGTGGTTGGTATGGCAAAGCCTTAAGTGATGATTGCCATCGCTTTGAAGTGTTTTTTGATGGTGAGTCTCAAGGGATTCTCGAATGGGATTTGATTGGTCAACACAATATTGAAAACGCCATAATGGCGATTGCTGCCGCGCGTCACGTGGGGGTTAAGCCGAATGCTGCAATTGAAGCCTTAGCTAAGTTTATGCCACCTAAACGTCGACTCGAATTACTCGGAACCGTTAATGGCGTGAGCGTATATGATGATTTCGCTCACCACCCAACGGCGATTGCGACCACCTTAAAAGGCATGCGGGCTAAGGTCGGTCAGAGCAAGATTACTGTAGTACTCGAGCCGCGCTCAAACACTATGAAGAGCGGTGTCCATAAGGACACTTTAGCTTTTTCTATGATGCAAGCCGACGAAGCCTTTTTATATCAAGCCGATACCATCGACTGGAATATGAAAGAAGCCATGGAAGCGGCGGTGATCCCTGTTACTGTGTTACATCAAATTGATGATGTGGTCGCCAAAGTGGCGGCAACGTCCAAGGCGGGCGACACCATAGTGGTGATGAGTAACGGTGGCTTTGGCGGGTTACATAAGAAGTTACTGGCCGCATTAGAGCTACGTTCAACTGCAGAGCAGGTTTAAGATGAGCTACACAAAGTCGACAAAAGCGATTAGCTTAGCTTGGACAGGTGCCTCGGGTGCACCCTATGGGCTTAAGTTACTCGAGTGTCTATTGGTATCGGGTTATCAAGTATTTTTGATGATCTCCAGTGCCGCTCGGGTAGTATTAGCGACTGAACACGGCTTGCAGTTAAGCGCTAACAGCGACAAAGCCCATGCTCAACTGTTGGCTTTATTGCACGAAAAAGGCGTAATTATTACTGGCGAGTTAGTGGTATTAGGCAAAGATGAGTGGTTTTCACCGCCCGCATCGGGCAGCGCCGCACCTAAGCAAATGGTGATTTGCCCTTGCTCGACGGGGACGTTAGCGGCAGTGGCCACAGGAATGAGTAATAATTTACTTGAACGCGCCGCCGATGTGGTGATTAAAGAGCGCGGTCAACTTATTCTAGTGCCGAGGGAAACTCCTTTTAGTGCCATACACTTAGAGCATATGTTGAGCCTTTCTCGCCTCGGCGCGACCATTATGCCCGCCGCGCCCGGCTTTTATCACAATCCCAAATCGGTTGAAGATCTGGTAGACTTCATGGTCGCTCGAATTCTCGATCATTTGGGCGTTGACCATGCATTAACGAGTCGCTGGGGTTATGACAAACAGTCTAACCGCGACCTCGACAATTGAGACTGATATGAAACACACCACCGAAGTGATGATCTCTGCAGAAGAGATAAGCCAGAAATTGGATCAAATGGCCGAGCTAATCAATGCCCATTATGCCCACAGCGAACGTCTGCTGATGGTAGGCTTGTTAAAAGGCTCAGTGGTCTTTATGGCTGACCTGTGTCGCCGAATTAAAGGCCATGTTGAAATCGATTTTATGTCGGTTTCCAGTTATGGCAATGCTATGACCAGCTCACGGGATGTGAAAGTGCTGAAAGATGTGCAATCAGATATCGCCGGTCGCGATGTATTGATTGTGGAAGACTTGATTGACTCAGGTAACACCTTAAGCAAAGTGCGCGAGATGCTGTTACTGCGCGAGCCTAAGAGTCTTGCACTGTGCACCCTGCTGGATAAACCTGAACGTCGTGAAGTGGATGTGAAGGTCGATTTTATCGGTTTCACTATCCCTGATGAGTTTATCGTGGGTTATGGTATTGATTATGCAGAGCAATATCGCAATCTACCTTACATCGCGAAAGTCGTGCCACTCGATTAAGTGTCTGATATCGTTTAAAACTCCCGCAACAGGCGGGAGTTTTGCTTTTGACGGCTATATAAAAAATAGTATAAATAATTGAATCATTAAAGATTGGTTTTTCAATCAATTAGCTAAATTTTTGCGTTAGTTCTGCAACCCATCATTGTAATTGTGTTTTTTAGCACCATCTTATTACTTTCTAATGTGTAAGGATCGGTACAAATATGGCGAATATTACCCATGCTCTGGTACTCGAAGGGCTTAAAAAAACCTATAAAGGCGGCGTCGAAGCGGTCAAAGGCATCAGCCTCACCGTCAATCAAGGGGACTTCTTTGCCTTGCTCGGCCCCAATGGTGCGGGTAAATCCACCACGATTGGTATTATCAGCTCCTTAGTGCAGAAGAGTTCAGGTACGGTCAAAGTCTTTGATTATGATATTGATAAGCAGCTAGAACACGCCAAGCTCTGCATTGGTTTAGTACCACAAGAGTTTAACTTCAACCAGTTCGAAACCGTGCTGCAAATTGTGGTGAATCAAGCGGGTTACTATGGTGTGCCAAAACCTATCGCCCTTGAGCGTGCCAAAAAATACTTAAGCCAACTGGATCTGTGGGAAAAGCGCAATAGCCCTTCGCGGGAATTATCCGGCGGCATGAAGCGACGGTTAATGATTGCACGCGCCCTGATGCACGAACCTAAATTATTGATTTTAGATGAACCTACCGCAGGTGTGGATATTGAACTGCGTCGCTCTATGTGGGAGTTTCTCAAACAAATTAACCAGCAGGGCGTGACGATCATCCTGACCACTCATTACCTTGAAGAAGCGGAAATGCTTTGCCGTAATATCGGCATTATCGATAAAGGTATTTTAGTGGAATGCACTAGCATGAAGGCGTTGCTGAGTAAGCTGAATATGGAGACGTTTATTCTCGATTTGCGTCGCGATACTGAAACGGCTCCCGTGCTCGATGGCATGGCTTGTCGCTTAACCGACTCTCATACCTTAGAGGTGGATGTGGTGAAAGAGCATAATCTTAACGATGTCTTTAGCCAATTGAGCGCAGCCAATATTGAAGTGCTATCGATGCGCAACAAGTCTAATCGTTTAGAAGAACTCTTCGTCGAATTGGTGAAGAAAACTCAGGGGGCCTCAGCATGAATAAGCTCTACTTTATTGCCTTTAAAAGCATCTTAAGCAAAGAAATCAATCGTTTTACGCGAATTTGGGTCCAGACCTTAGTCCCGCCAGCGATTACCATGACCTTGTATTTTTTGATTTTTGGTAACTTAGTCGGCAGCCGAATTGGAGAGATGGGCGGCGTATCTTATATGGAGTTTATCGCCCCAGGTTTGATCATGATGTCGGTGATCACTAACTCTTACTCGAATGTTGCTAGCTCATTTTACAGCGCCAAGTTTCAACGCAATTTGGAAGAGTTGATGGTGGCACCTGTGCCCCATTATGTGTTGATTGCAGGCTACGTTGGCGGCGGTGTGGCGCGCGGTTTATGTGTCGGCCTAATAGTAACGCTTGTGGCCATGTTCTTCGTCGACATTAGCTTGCATCATGCCGGTTTAGTGGTAATGACGGTATTTTTAACCTCAGTGCTATTCTCCTTAGGCGGCTTGATTAACGCTGTTTTTGCTAAAAGTTTCGACGATATCAGTATTATCCCGACCTTTGTGCTTACTCCATTAACCTATCTTGGCGGCGTATTTTACTCCCTGTCACTCTTGCCCCCATTTTGGCAAGGCGTGTCGGCACTCAACCCTGTGGTCTATATGATAAACGTGTTCCGCTATGGTTTTTTAGGTTTCGCCGACATCAGCGTGCCACTATCCATTGCCATTATGATCGGTTTCTGTGTCGCCCTATGGACCTTAGCGTATTATCTAGTTTCACGGGGAATTGGGTTACGTTCGTAGTATGCAATGTGTTTATAGAGCAACTGTATAAGATAAGAATGGAGCCCAAAGGCTCCTTTTTATGTCCGAGGACTTAATAGTGCATATGCTGAGGTCGCAATAGGATATTTTTAGTGGTTGCCGATGAAAATGAATCAATTCAGCATTGGAATATATTTCTGTTGTTGGCTTTAAGGATGATTTTATTTAAGGCTTAACCGCTCTGACTATTGGGTTTTGTAGGCTGATTAAGGTTTCTGTTGACTGGATTTCATCGATAGATTGAATGCGATTGATGAGTACATGCTGTAAACCATCGATGGATTGGCACATTACCTTTACGAAAATACTGTAGTTGCCTGTGGTGTAATAGGCTTCGACGACTTCTTCGAGGGCGTTGAGTTTGGCTATGGCGGCAGGATAATCGCCAGCACTTTTAAGGTTGATACCGATAAAACAGCAGACGTCATAACCTAAGGCTTTAGGATTTACTGTGATCTGCGCGCCTGTGATTATCCCCGCTTGCTTCATTTTTTCTACCCGAACATGGATAGTGCCCGCGCTCACGCTAAAGCGTTTAGCTAGTTCAGCAAAGGGCGTGCGGGCATCCTGCATTAAGGCTTCGAGGATATGATTATCGAGTTGATCGCGCTGAAATGCGGTATCCATAAATAAATTCTCTATAACGTAATGAATTGTCATAAAGTTACGTTTTTTTATGGGGAATTGCTACCGATTTTGCCCGTCTTAGTTGATTTTAGTGATCATTGTTTGCCCAAAGGCTCACAAAAAGGCACTTCTGCGCTAAAAGTCATACTGACACCCGTGTATGGATGTTTGATGGTGAGCTCTGCCGCATGCAGTAATAGGCGAGGGGCTAAGGATTTGGCTAATGGGTCGGCATAAAAACCATCGCCTAAGATCGGATGACCGAGCGCCATCATATGCACCCGTAATTGATGTGAGCGGCCAGTGATTGGCGTGAGTTTCACCAGCGTTGAGCGTTTGGCGCGACTTATTACTTGGTAGTGAGTCAACGACGGTTTGCCCAAAAGGTGATCGACTTTCTGTTTGGGGCGATTCGGCCAGTCGCAGATCAGCGGATAATCAACGCTACCCGTATCATTTTTGACATGGCCTGCGACCCTTGCAAAGTAGGTCTTGCTGGTTTCCCTATCGTGGAACTGACGTTTTAATTCACGTTCGGCGCTACGAATAAGGGCGAGAACGATCACGCCTGAGGTAGCCATATCGAGGCGGTGGACAATTTGGCAATGGGGGTGTTCAGCTTTTACTCGGGCATAGACACTGTCGTAATGAGCTGGGTCGCGACCGGGCACAGACAACAATCCTGAAGGTTTGTTAATGACGATAATGTCTTTATCTTGATAAAGAATATCGAGCCAAGGGGTTGTCGGTGGTTGGTATATAAAATCAGTCATAATGGGGCCTATTCGTCAATGCGCCGCAAAGATACTCTGCTAGGCTTGAGGGTGCAAGTGTGACGCCCAAAGATTGCTTGTGAGACTAAGCTTCCTGAGAAAACTCAAGCGCCGCAGCAAAGCGCATTAGTTGATGATTTGCTGATAGAGCTGGATTTGAGTTCTTGCTATAATTACGCTCTTTTTTGTTAATGACCCTGTTGAGCCTTTGAAGCCATGAGCCAGCCAGAGATATACACTCCCGAGAATCTTTCTCACGTCCATAACCGCCTTGAGTTATTGGCGCCTGCAAAAAATGCTGACTATGGTATCGAAGCCATACGCCATGGCGCCGATGCGGTATACATTGGGGGGCCCGCATTCGGTGCGCGGGCGACGGCAGGTAACAGTGTTGAAGATATCGCGCGCCTGTGTACTTATGCTCATCAATATCATGCTCAGGTATTTGTCGCCCTCAATACTATTTTGATGGACAACGAACTGGCCGACGCCGAAAAACTCATTTGGCAACTGTACGAAGCCGGTGCCGATGCGCTGATTGTGCAGGATATGGGCGTCTTGCAACTTAATTTGCCGCCGATTGCCCTGCATGCCAGTACCCAAATGGATAACCGCAGCCCTGAAAAAGTGGCGTTCTTAGAGCAAGTTGGTTTTTCTCAGGTAGTGCTCGCCCGTGAATTAGGCTTGAGCCAAATCCGTGATGTGGCCGCACATACGAATATGCAGCTCGAATTCTTTATCCACGGCGCTCTGTGTGTGGCTTACAGTGGTTTGTGTAACTTGAGTCATTCCTTTAGTAATCGCAGTGCTAACCGCGGCGAATGCTCGCAAATGTGCCGCTTGCCGGGCAATCTTAAAACCCGTCAAGGCGATGTGTTAGCGCAGAATGAACACTTATTGTCTTTAAAAGACAATAACCAAACCGAAAACCTCGAAGCGCTCATCGACGCGGGCATTCGCTCGTTTAAGATTGAAGGTCGCTTAAAGGATTTAAGTTACGTTAAAAACGTCACCGCGCATTATCGCCAAAAGTTGGATGCGATTATGGCGCGTCGCCCTGAGTTTAAGGCTTCGTCCCACGGCCGTTGTGAACATTCTTTTATTCCCGATCCTGAAAAGACTTTTAACCGTGGCAGCACAGATTACTTTGTTAACGAACGTAGCCAAGGCATTAAAGATTTCCGCTCGCCAAAATATATCGGTGAAGAAGTCGGTAAAGTGGTCAGCATAGGCAAAGACTTTATCCAAGTGAGCTCAACCCATGAGTTTAATAACGGCGATGGCTTAGCGTTTTTCCCTGCGAATTTTGCCATGGCAAAACAATCCGATGACAAGCTGCAAGGCCTGCGAGTTAACCGCGCCGAAGGCTTAAAGCTGCATATTTTGCAGGTGCCAAAGGATTTAAAAGTCGGCATGACTTTGTACCGTAACCATAACCAAGCCTTCGAAGCCCTGTTATCGAAAGAATCGTCTAAGCGGATTATCGGCGTCGATTTACGGTTGAGCGACACCGAAGACGGACTGGCGCTGACCTTGACGGATATCTATGGCCTAAGCGCTACAGTCAATTTAACGGTCGAGAAGACACCTGCGACAGATGTCGACAAGACCCTACAAAATACTCGCACTCAGCTGGGTAAACTCGGCAGTACTGACTTTGTTGCCCGTAGCATTAGTATCGATACGGCCCAAGCTTGGTTCTTGCCAGCGTCAGTTCTCAATGGTCTGCGCCGTGATGGTGTGGCCGCTCTAGAGGCTGCCCGTGTGCAAGGTTATGTACGTCCACTGCCGTGGAAGCATAACCAAGATGCAGTGTATCCCGTTAAGCATTTGAGCTACTTAGGTAACGTAGCCAATGAGAAGGCCAAGGATTTTTATCAACGCCACGGCGTGATTGAAATTCAAGATACCTATGAGAAAAATGGTGTTACCGAAGACGTGCCATTAATGATCACTAAGCATTGCCTGCGCTTTAACTTCAATCTGTGTCCGAAGGAAGTACCAGGTATCAAGGCCGATCCTATGGTGCTTGAAATCGGTAACGATGTGCTCAAGCTGGTCTTTGACTGTCCTAAATGCGAAATGATGGTGGTCGGTGAAAACCGTCAAGTGCGAGGCCAGAAACACCTTTAACATCTGTCATTTGGAGCATTGCAGAGTGTAATGCTCCTCACACCCATTCAGCCTGCATCCGCGCGCTTAATTTGCCTACCTATATCTATGTTACCCTCACCATAGCTACTCCCATATTTTCATCAAAGCCCAATATTGCACATTCGGTTATCAGCAGATATCTTATTGAAAATAATATCAATAATAAGGGATGTTAAAATGGGACTGTTAGACGGTTTACTCGGTAATGCTGCTGAGGTTGATTTACAGGAATTAGCCGAAGAATTAAGGCCTATTATGGGCATTCAAGAAGAATTAAAACTCGCCTACAAAGTGATCCGCGATTTGTTTATTTTCACCAATAAACGTTTGATCTTAATTGATAAGCAGGGGCTTACTGGCAAGAAGGTCACCTACCATTCCATACCCTATAAATCCATTACCCATTTTGAAGTGGAAACCACTGGCCATTTTGATTTAGATGCTGAGCTTAAAATCTGGATCTCAGGCCAGAGCGAACCTTTAGTTAAAGAACTCAAGCGTGGCACGGATGTCGTCGGTATTCAAAAGACCATCGCCACTTTTGCACTTTAGTTTTTAGTGTTGCAACTAGATTTTTATTACTTCGATGGTGTTGGTGATTAAGACAAATAAGGTAAGCCAATTTAAATCAGGGCTTACCACATTATCTAAACTCATCATTCATATCTATTGATACTGACATTATCCATATCAAATTGATTAATTTAACAATATCGCATTCGTGCTGGTGGTGTGCTCTATCGGCTCTCCTGCCATAGTGTAGGTTTCGGAGAGCTTGAGCTTACCTTGCTCATCGTATTGATTATGGATACCGACCCAGAATTGTTCTTCTCCTTGGATCTGTAAATTACCTTCTTCGGCAATGTGGCTATTGGGATGATAGCGCTTCATTGCATAAAGCTTACTTTCGTCGTCAAATTTTAAGTGGTAAGACAATATCGGCTCTTTGGCGTCGACATCCGCTGTGGCATCGCCATTGGGTCTGTGATACTTGTGACGGGACAAATATGCGCTATTGCTGCTATGGTTAGCTGTGTGTAAGTGGTTAGTTGAATGTTCATTTAATCCGTCATGTTCCCAATCTGCATCATCGTCTTCATCATAGTCACTGATATCACAGTCATCATAGCCATAATGACGGGGCTCTGCGTCTTCCCATTCTGCTTCGTCATCTTCTTGAGTCGATAGATACTGATTAAAATCAAAGTAGTGACGGCTTTCTATAAGCTGGCCTTCTTCATCTAGCCAGACTTCGCGATACACTTGTCCTTGGGGCGTAAACCGTTGCCAATGGCCGACATCGAGGTAACGGCCATCGATAATTTGAATTGTGCCAGTTTCTAGAATTAAACCTTGAGGGGACAAGGATTTAGAGCTAAATAAATCCCCTTGAGTTCGTGTGAGCAACCAGCGAATGGCGCCATCTTCATAGTATTCGATGCGAGTATCGGCAATACCTTCTTGATAGTATTCCCTTTGATTATTCTCAAGATGATAGCCACAGCGGGTATTTGAGTGACTTTGATAGGATTCGAGGACCCCTTTTTTGTTATAAAAACTGGATTCTCTGAGGTAGCCTTGGCCGTCGCGCACTTCATACTCAGAGATAGTGCGTATCGTGCCATCTTGGTAAAACCAGCGGGCAGTGCCATCACGGTTGCCTTGGGTGTGCGGTAAATACATTTGAACTTGCTGGTTTTCGTAATATTCGATAAAGGGGGCTACCGAGAGGTTATTTTTATATTGGCCTTCAGCCGAGAGCACGCCACTTTTGTAATAGCTTTTAAACAGGCCTTCCCTGAGTCCTTTCTCTAGGTACATTTCGAGAGACAGTTGGCCATTGTCATGGTACCAGTAGGCCATGCCTTGCTCTTTACCCTGTTCAAATGGGATTTTTGCCTCAAGCTGGCCATTGGCGTACCACTTTTCACGATTTCCCTGTGCGAGACCGTTGTCGAAGTTAAGTTGTAATGCGAGCTGGCCATTAGGGTGCCATTCTTGGCGAATACCATAGATAAGCCCCTGCGGATTAAATTGCTCACGCCATGACAATTGACCATTTTCAAAAAAGGTTTCAAAGCTCTTGCCCGCGTCATTGACGAGTATTTTTTGTTTGAGCTGGCCATTAGGATGAAACCATACCTCTTTAACTAAGTTGCCATGCTCGTGACTCAGTTCGGCCTGAAGGGCGCCACATTCATAGTACATATATTCAATGCCGTGGATTTTATTCGCCAGCATAGGTCGAGTCAGCCAGCGTTTGCCTGACTCATAATAGCGACTCAAGGTATTGACGTAGTTGCCATCACGATCAAGTTCAGCATCCTCTCTGACTTGCCCATTACTGTAATAGCGTTTGACTAATATGCCGCTCGTACTGCGTTCTTCACTCTGGGTTATGTTGCCCTCATGATCATACCAAGCTTGCTGTCCAAGTTGTTGATCATTAATAAAGTTACCTTCAAATAACAAGGTCCCCAGAGCGTCGAACTGGCGGGAAACGCCATGACGTTCACCAAAGTAGTTTGAGTCAACGGCTTCTGTGAGATTGGGCGTTTGGGTGACAATTCTGAGCATACCCGCGCCGTCTTCAGAATCGAGTTGATGATAAGTGCGATGTAGTTGGCCAGTTAAGCTGGCGTAATCTTGAATGTCGCCTTGTACTTTATAGTCTGCATCGAGCGTAAAGTGGCTTATTAACAGAGCATCTCGATTGTTAAGTTCAACCTGCCATAATGTGGTTTCCTGGTGGTTCTTTTGAGCTGTGATACTGCAGACTTTTTCTGTGCCGAGCCAAAAATGTTGCTCTGGAAACGGGAGTTGATTGCCCATTTCAAGGCGGTCAAATTCGGTATGATGAAATTCGCAGCATTCATTAGCATTTTCCCAGCCTAAGAGTTCTATTGCTTGGGGCGCATCGTAGTGATAGAGAGTTAAGTTGTGGTCGGCATTTTCTTCACAAGCGCTCGCGTCTGCCTTTGTTGCATAAATTTTTAAGCTGAAGTGACGCTGGAATAGCGGTACAGCGACTGACGGCGCCTGAGTTAGCGCTTGTTCTTGGCAGGCTACAGGTGATTCAGTTTGAAGCTGAATGTCTTTTGGATCGCGGCTAGTTTGGCTTGAGGGGAATAACTTGGCTTTGAGTGCGCGAAACAACGACATCAGGGGAAATCTCCATATCCATATGTAAAACAATAAGCTTATCTGAGGGATACTCATGGACCTTGAGTATTTCAGTGCGCATATCATAGCGGTTAATGGTTTCGTTTCTCAATGTTTGATTGTTAAAAATACTGTTTAATCAGCAGAGAGAGCGAATAAAAGCAGAGGAATAAACACAAAATGCTTGATAACTTTTTTGCAAAATTACCCACAGATTTATCGGCGGAAGTGTTTGAAAAACTGGCGGGTAATGACTCTGTGACCATAGAGCGCATCGTCTCTAATGGGCAATATACGCCTGACGGTCAATGGTACGATCAAACTCAGCATGAATGGGTGATGCTGCTCAAAGGCGACGCGACGTTTGAATTTGAACAAGGTGAACCCGTTACGCTAACCCCTGGAGATTACTTAACGATTCCGCCCCATCAAAAACATCGAGTCGCTTCGACTTCTATAAGTTCAGAAACCCTATGGCTCGCGGTATTTTACGATTGATTAAGGCTATAGGTTAACGATTCTGCCATAGCCAACTGGGCGTATTGAGTAAGTCTTGGCCTTGGATCTGCGTTTGACCTAAGGTTTTGTCTAGGGCCAAGGTATTGCAGTGTTCAAATTGACTTAAAGCATTGATAAGCCTGTTGGCGTGGGACACCACCCATAGCTGGCAATCCTTAGACACCTTAGCGATTAAGCGGGCAAGTGCGGGCAATAAATCCGGATGCAGACTGGTTTCTGGCTCGTTTAACACCATAAGTTCAGGCGGTCTTGGCGTCAGTAGGGCGGCGATTAACAGCAAATAACGCAAGGTGCCATCCGACAATTCACTGGCATTGAGTGGCCTTAATAAACCATGTTGATGAAACGCGAGCACTAAAATGCCGCCCGCTTGCGGCTCGATTCGTACTTTAGCACCGGGAAACGCATCACTGACCGCATGATCAAATGCGGCTTTGTCACCTATCTCAAAAATGGTTTGGATTGCCGAGGCTAAATCACGGCCATCGTGGTGCAATACTGGTGTGGTCGTACCTAATTGTGGTCGCCTTGCGGGGGCTTCGGTATCGGTTCTGAAGTGATCGTAAAAGCGCCATGCGCGGATACTATCACGAAGCTTGATCACTTCAGGGCTGCGCTCTGGATCGGCAAGCTCAGTAAAAATACTGTCGCCGGTTTGCAGGTGAGCACCTAAGGTTATCCAGCCTTGTCCATTTGCACTGCGGCTTTTCACCATAGAACCGCGGCGCTCGACTAACACAGTAGAGGGGCGATATTTAGGCCCGTTCCAAATGGCTTCGCGCTTGATTTGTGGATCTAAGCCAAATAGCGTTGTGACGTCGGGTTTAGGCAAACCGAGTTCAATAAGATAGCTAAAGTCCTCACCGGCAAAGCCAAGTTTTAAGCGTTTCGGCGCTTGCCTGACGGTGGCTTCAATGGCGGTTTCGCCCGCTAACATGCCTTTGGTGAGGTTTTCTGGCCCCGCCCAAAAGCTAGAGTCGAGCCCGCCTTCTTGGGCTAAAGCATTGACAACGCCACCTTGTGCTGTTTGTGCGAGTAAACGTAGCGCCTTGTATAGATTAGATTTACCACTGCCATTCGCCCCAGTGATCAAATTGAGTTGCCCTAGGGGCAAGACGATTTCACGCAGAGAGCGATAATTGAAAATGGCGAGTGTGGTCAGCATAGAATATCCAAGACTGAAGCGGGTAGATAAGCCAGTAAAATTATCGACAACGTAAATTAAACAGAGCGATAAAACAATGGCGTTTACACTAGTACTTTATTGAGCACGCGTTGCCAGTTACCACCCATGAAACGGTCGCGATCGGTAGCTTTAAAGCGCGCCTTGGCTAAGGCATCATCGATACGGCTCATGCGATCGATATGATTTAGCTCGGGGATCACGACATGCCTTGGCTCTGCATCGAAACCTAGCACGCCTTTCGCCCTTAAGCTGTACCACCATTCTTGATATTCTTTAATGCCTTGGGCGTTGTCATTATTAAGAACGAGCAAGTTTTCTTGGCCGCGCAGTGGGAAGTCGTTGGCAATTGCCACGCTATCTACACCGCCGACGCGCGATACGTATTCCAACTGGCGAATATAATCATCGATCGTAGGCACAGCATTATTAGTGAGCCAGAAGCTCATCATAAATACGCCGAATACGCCGCCGCTATCGCCGATAGCGCGGATCACTTCATCGGGGGAACAACGGGCATGGTTTACTATGCCGCGCGCCGCGCCGTGACTCTGCACTATGGGAGATTTCGTGATTTTTGCGACATCTAAAGCGGTTTGAGCGCTGGAGTGACTCACATCGACCAAGATGTTGGCGTGATTGAGTTTGGTGATAAGTTCGCGTCCGTGGGCGGTGAGCGGCCGATTGAGTCCGCCGTTGGCATCATTGTCTAACGCACCACCAGCGAAGGTGTTGCCATAGTGGTGGGTGAGCTGCAATACGCGCAGCCCTTGTTGATGAAACTCATCCACCTGTGCCCACTGGTTAGCTTCACTGTCTGCTTCGACACAATCTGCGCCTTGGATTTGAAAAAACACCGCAGTGCGCTGGCTGTCGCGAGCACGTTGAATATCTCGTCCACTCAGGCCTTGCAACAAAATGTCAGGATGTTCGCTTACCCGTTTTGCAGCCTGCTTGATACTTTCCATACAGGCTTTATAGGTGCGTTTGTAGTTTTGAGTGCCATCGGCTTGTTCTATAGTCTCAATCGCCGAAATATCGCAAAGATAGGCATCGAGTTTAGCGGCGGTTACATCACTTAAGTCATCGGGTAGGAAGGATAAACCATCGACATATATCCGCCTCTGTGCGGCGGCAAAGCTAGGTAAACTGGCGAGTGGGCTTAACAGGGTTGCTGCGCCAAGACCTTTAAGGAGTGTACGACGGTAGTGATTGACTGCCTTGATGGGCATGCTCGATTCCTATCAATAACGCAAATGTAACTTCTTTATACCTTTTTAGGGCGTAGAAGTCTTTGATTAAATCCCTTTTTTGGCCTTTGCCCCTAGGCTGGAGTGATGATGATTTATTGTTGCAGAGCTGTGTTCATTATCGTTTGTGCCAGTACTTTTGCCAGTAAATGAAACCCTAAGGTTATGATTATCGAGTGGCTTCAAGCATGGCTTTGGCGAGGGAGTTAAGGCCGTTGGTGCGTGATGGGCTGAGCTGGCCTTCTAGTCCCAATTGTTTGAAGTAAGCTGCAGGATCAAATGCTTGGATCTCAGCGCGACTTTTGCCATGGCAGGCGCCAAGTAATAAGCCAATCAATCCCTTGACGATGCGGGCATCGCTGTCGGCTAAATAATAGTGTTTACCAGCCTGTTCTAGATGATAAATCCACGCATCACTTTCACAACCTTTTACTTGAGCGGCTTCGACGCGAAGTTCTGGGCTTAAACTCGGTAAGTCTTTCCCTAACAACATAATTTGGCGATATCTTTCCTGCCAGTTTGCTGCCTTGGTAAAGCGCGCCAGCAAGGTCTCGGCATCTTGCACTGAATAGTGAAAGTCGGCCTCATTTGGCATAGGGCTAGTTGAATCTGTCATAGGGCTAAATCCTGTCTCACTTATTTGAGCGTAACTTGTCTTGAGCTTAACTTATCTGGGACGTAACTTATTTTGAGCACATGAGTCGCGTGGTTCAGTGGCTAAAGACTGGATCACAGCAGCAAGTCTTTTACCGAGACCAACGCGGCAACAAAACGGTCGATATCGTCTTTATTGGTGTAGATCCCGATAGAGGCGCGGCAACAGCCCTTAAGATTCAGACTCTGCATTAATGGCATGGCACAATGATGGCCGCAGCGCACGGCAACCCCTTGTTGGTCCAGCAAAATGCCCACATCTTGATGATGTTCATCGGCAAGATTAAAGGCGACGACACCGATATTGTCATCAAAGGCGCCGTATAAATGCACTTCGCCGAGCGCGCGCAATTGGCTTTGTAAATAGTTAACTAATTCAGCTTCATAAGCTTGAACTTGCGGCGTGAGCTCGGTTTGTAAAAATGTAATGGCCGCGCCCAAACCTATGACTTCGGCAATTGGCGGCGTGCCCGCTTCTAAGCGATTCGGTAGGCTGCCAAATTCTGTCGCTTCAAAACTCACGCGTTTAATCATCTCGCCGCCAGTTAATAGTGGCGCGAGAGTATCTAACAGGTCGAAACGGCCGTAAAGCACGCCAATACCAGTGGGACCATACATTTTATGCCCCGAGAAAACGTAAAAATCACAATTAATTTCAGTCACATCCAGCGTTAAATGCGCCACTGCCTGCGCACCATCAACTAAGGTTATTGCGCCTTGGGCTTTTGCTAGCTGAACTAACTGAGCCACGGGATTAACTGTGCCTAGGGCGTTGGACACATGGCATAGGGCGACAATTTTTGGCTTTAACTCGAGCAAAGTTTTATAGGCGCTGACATCTAAGCGGCAAGCTTGATCGAGAGGGATAGGCTTAATCACTGCCCCCGTGCGTTTGGCCAGTTCCTGCCAAGGTACGATATTGGCATGGTGGGCGGCGGCGTCGATTAATATTACATCGCCTGCGCTTACGTGTGTAGTGAGTCCAAAGGCGACTAAGTTGATTGATTCTGTGGTGCCGTGGCTAAAGATGATTTCTTCACGGCGTTCGGCCTTTAAAAATTGCTGCAGTTGATCGCGTACTTTTTCATAACTTAAGGTCGAGCGCGCCGATAACTGGTGCGCCGCGCGATGCACATTGGCATTGTCGTTAGCGTAAAACTGCGCCATGGCATCTAACACCATTTGCGGTTTCTGGCTGGTGGCTGCGGTGTCAAGATAACACAAGGGATAGTCATCAAGCATTTGATGTAACGCTGGGAATTGCGACCGGATCTGAGCATTTTGCTTTTCTGCCTCTGATGAGCAAAGTGTCACTGTGGAATCAGGCACAGCATTCGCCGAGGCATGGGATGTTTCAATGTCGGCCATTGTATTCGTTGCTGTGTGAGTCACAGTATTTGGCGTAGGTGATGCAGCTTGAGTCATGAATGAGGCTAAAGGCAATGAAAAAGGCCAAGGGATCTTCTGTGATCTGCCATGTTAATGCAAGTTTTAGCGCTTTGTTGACTCCAACGTATCATCGAGCTTAGCTATGATGCGATTTTTCTAATGTTTAAGTTTTTTTTAAAATTCAGCTAATACTTTATGCTTAATTCAACCACCAAAAGTGAAAACTGCGACTATCTTCAATGGGACATCCTTTGATATCTGTGTTTGCTGGAGATTCGTTTTATGGTGCAGTTTTTAAAAGACTTACGGATTAAACATAAAATGATCGCCCTCGTTGGGGTGATGTTAATGCTGATCCTGATTTTGTCTGGTTTTAGTTTGTTGAAGATGCAGCGCGTGTCGGAGGAAATTCAAGGCATTGCAAAGGAAAACATTCCGTTAGTGAGATTATCAACCGACGTTACCATTAAGCAGCTCGAAAGCTCGGTCATTTTAGAAAAAGCGTTTCGTGCGGCGGATATTGAAGCCGCATCGAGTCAGCCCATTTTAGCGGCTTTTATTGGGGAGGTGATTCAGCGTAAAGAAGATATTAATAAGGAGTTACTCTCGACTCAGTCTATGCTCAATGAGGCATTAAAAGAGGCTAAAAATCCGCAATTATATGAAAAAACACAGCAGTTAAATCAAGATATTGGCACGATAATTCAACATTTTGGTGATTATGAAGCTTTACTTACCACTGTGATCACTGGAATTCAGCAAAAAGAAGAACCCGCCGTTTTAGCTAAGCGGGTTGAATCCTTAGAGGTCGCGCAAAACGAGTTTAATACTGAGCTGAGACAGTTGGTTGAGCGGTTAGAGCAAATGACCCAAACCGCAGTTTCTGTGACTGAAGATGAAGAGCTCAGGGCGATTTATGGTTTAACGATTATTTCTATCGTGTCTTTAGTCATAGGCTTATTGATAGGCATCGCTTGCAGTCAATACATGGTCAAATCTATCAATCGGTTACGTAATTCTGCGGCTAAGATGGAACAGGGTAATTTTAACCAAGAGCTGCGCGTCGATTCTAAGGATGAACTGGGCGAACTCACAGTCAGTATGAATCAAATGGCGTGGACCTTAAGTAAAACCGTCGGCCAAGTGATTGCTCGAAGTGAAGAAATTGCCTCTATGGTGACTGAGCTTAATGCGGTAGCCGAAAATAATCGTGAGGCCATGCTAAGACAGCAAGATAATACCGATCAAGTCGCCGCTTCTATGACTCAAATGGCGGCAACGATCACTGAAGTGGCGAGCAGTGCCGAAACCGCTTCGTACTCAGCGGGACAAGCCGAGCATAAAGTGAAAGAAAGTTGCGAGGTTGTCGATGCGAGCGAAAAAATTTCTAAACAGTTAGTTGCCAGCGCCCAGTATTCGAATCAACTTATTCAACAGGTTCAGGCGAGTACAGGAAAAATCCTCAACTTTGTCTCAGTGGTCGATGCGATAGCAGGGCAGACGAACTTGTTGGCCTTGAATGCATCGATTGAAGCGGCGCGGGCGGGAGATCAAGGTCGTGGGTTTGCTGTGGTCGCCGAAGAAGTGCGGTCGTTGGCAACTCGTAGCCAAGCGGCCACGCAGCAAATCAGCGATCTTATTCAAACGCTCGTGAAAGATGCTAAGTCTTCAGTTGAATCCTTCGCCAATAACGATAAGCAAATCAGTGAATCGTCACTGCTCGTTAATCAAGCCAAGCAGCACCTATTTGAGATTTTAGATGCCTTAACTGAACTGACTCAGGCCAATTCTCAAGTCGCGACCGCAAGCGAGCAGCAAGCCGTCACCGCCGAGGATATTAGCGAGCGGATTAATGCGATTCGAGATTCAGGGGAATTGGTACTTGGCAGCGCCAATGAAACGGCAAAAGCCAGTGAGTCATTGTCTCAGCAGGCCAACTCATTAAGGGAAACCATGCAGCAGTTTAAGGTACGCGCTGTTTAGTCATATAATATAAAAAGGTAATTCTCTTAATCCTAATTCTCTTTCTTATATTGGAGAGTTAATGTGAGTTATCTTCACCGAATTCGATACCTATCCCATCTTCTTTGGCGTACAAGGCTTTGATCGCGGTAATTGGCACAATGACTTCTGTGCTTATTTTATCAAAGGTTGCATGAAATTTGAGCGTATTGTTTTGATAGTGGGCTCCCCTTATCGCTGCAGTGTGTATGCTCAGTGTTATTTCATCTTTTACATGATCTATTTTCGATTCAGGTACCGAAACAGCATAATGATTTGTATCGATAATAATATAAGGCGTTTTGCTAGCTTTAATGATATCAGAATAAATTGGATAGAATTTTCTGGCATTATCAGTACTTTCTAACATATCTCTCATTCGGTATAAGTTAAGGCGTGTTGACCAGGGAAAGAATCGATTCCGTTTATAAAAAATAATTATGAACGGCAGTATTAACAAGGTGATTAAAACAGGGCAACCGCATGAGTGTTTAAAATTCGTCCAGCTGCAACCCTGCTAATAGAACCGATTCTAAATATTCAGGTTTCATCCAAGCTCTTTTCTGTTTCGCTGGAATGCTTCCTTTAGAAGGTTCAGCCCTAAGCATATTCAGTGATATTTGCCTAAGCATGGCCCAATTTTCTGCCCCATGATGTTGGTAAATCTGGCAACTATCTTCTTTCATTGAGACATCTAGCACCCAGTGTAAGCTGTTCTCAATCCCCCAATGGCCACGAACTGAATTGGCTAACTGCTGCTCATCGAGTGTGGCTGAACTGATATAGTAACGGTAGGTCAGTTCTGCCTCTTTCCCTTTCGTATACCGATAACTCAAACACATACCTAATGTGTTCAATTTCATCCACTTAGGAAAATAATCTTGGAGCTGGTTTGCAGGTATTACATAGTAGGCTCTTGCCTCGATACGGCCTCTATTTTTTTCAATAACGAGTCCATCAAGAGGATTACTGCGCGCTTCACTGAAAGCACTGACCACGGCCTCATGCAAGGAACTTTGATTTGCCTTTACAGCAAGTAAGTAGTCACCTCCTTGCTCGACTATCTGTCTTGCAATCTCTGTCTGGCAACCCATGGCGTCGATTGATACAAGTGCTCCTTCTATATCTAACAACTGCAGCAGCGCTGGGATTGCGGTTATCTCATTGGATTTATTTGCCGTTTTTACTTGCCCCAGCACCACTTTATTGGCACAGGCAAACGCATTGACCATATGAATGGTTGAGCGCCGATCTTCACGATTGTATGAGGCACGAAGCGTTTTACCATCGATAGCAATAAGATGACCATCACTCATCTCATGGACGGCTCGCATCCAATTGGCGAAGCACAGTCGGAACTGTTCCGGCTCGATACGAGAGATAATACGTGCAATGGTATCATCGACTGGGACACCTTCAGTCAGAATTCCCTTTTCTTTAAACCAGTTATGATGTCCGGCAGCATAGTCATGGATTTCTGACCAGCCTTCGGCACCAGCAATCACACCACACAGAGTAACGAACAATACATCATGCAATGGGTAAGTCACTTTGGCAGATTGTCGGCTGTCAGCAATCGAGTTGAAATGAGACGTGAAGGCTTCAAGGTACATGCTCTGATGTTCTCTATAAGAAAAAGAGAGCATAAGATCATAATCGATACCGTTCGTCAAATTGGGTTCAAAACGGTTAAAATACATTCACGATCTCACCCTGGTGATTAAAATTAGTTCCATTAAATTTTATCCTGCATTTTTCGCTTTTATGTTCACAGTGAGATATTCCTTTACTGTTTTTGTTCTTCAGCTCCCATGGCATCAAGTCATTGAACTTTAGGCGTTACTATGTGAAAAATAGTCATTTAATAGGTATGTTGAGTTAACTTAAGTGTTCCATTATCGACATTTAATGCCACTAGATGCTCATATACAAACTAACGTATGAGCTGATTTTTTCGCTGCTCATGTATGATAAGAAGATTCAGAAGGGAAGGAAAGTTTAGTTGGTGATAATCGACCTTGGTGAACTGGCTTTATTCTGGTATTTGAACATTAATTGCCAGTTTTTTAAACGGAGATTTATCATGGCAGGAAAAAATAAAGCATCTTTGAAAAGTCTGTTCAAGATTGAGACTCAAGAACAGTGTCAGTCTGCAATTAAAAATGGTTGGATAGTGACATTAATCTCACTCAGCATAACATTAGTTTTTAGTACCATTGGTTTCTTTACCCAAACTGAAAACGCGACGCTGAATTATTTCCTTGATCCATTTCTTATGATTGATGTCGTGCTAATGGCTGTGATGGCTTTTTTTATCTATAGAAAATCGAGAATCGCAGCCACTTTGATGTTGTTTTATTTTGTCTTATCTAAAATTCTTCAATGGAGCGATTTGGGTAATGTTCAAGGACTTCCATTAGCCATCGTTTTTATGTTCTTCTATTTTAATGCCATGCGCGCGACTTTTGTATGGCACTCAAAATATAAGATAGTTGATGAATCGTTATCTCTCCATACTGACATGTAACCAGATCATACCTTGCAATCTAGTGACTTATATTGTGTGGTGTACTACATGGTATTGATTAATATAGCTTATTTAGATGTTTTTATGGTGGTGACGTTAAAGGTAGCGCTATAACGACTTAACGGTTCTCAACGTTAACGGTTATTGCCAGATAAACGTATTTTGGACAGCTCATTGAAGCTGTTTATTGGCCGTGTCTGGCTGGTTACTTGTCGATAATCAGATTTGGTTTAAATTGATGTAAACCTTTTTTGCTAAATCAGCCTCGCGATAATAGCCGCTGTGATTTGCTACTGATGTGAATATGCCTGTAGCAACTTGTCTTACGTAGTGACTAATAGATGAATAAAAGCGAAGTCTAGGACTTCGCTTTGGGCTTAACTTATTGTCTTTTACAACTCTTGTTTTTAGAAGTTATAGGTGACACCTAACATAAAGTTGCGTCCCATCAGTGGGGCGTAATCTTTGAGTAACGAGGTGTGTGGCCGCGCGTCTTGGTCGAGTAGATTTGTGCCTTTGACATAGAACAGCATGTCACCCGCAGAAGTGTATAAACGGTAGGTGACGGCGGCATTCACTAGCGCATAGCCTGCTGTTTCGGTTTCATTTTCGGCGGTATCCGTTTGTTTTGCATAGCCAATCGCGCCGACTTCAGCGTGCCATTGTTGTTGGTCAAAGTTTAAAGTTGAACCGATACGCATGGGCGAAATGAGTGGCAAGTTACCACCATCGACCAGCTTGCCACGGGTGTAATCGCTGAACATATCCAATGACCAAATATCGTTAAACGGGATGCTGGCTTGGGCCTCGAGGGAATAAAGCTCGGCATCACCTTGGGTGTATTGGTAAACCGGTAAATCACCTTCAGCATCGCCGTTGACTATATCAGAGGCGACTAAGCCCGTATTTTTCTCGTAATAGAAATTATTGACTCGGTTGTAGGCCATGCTCAATGAGCCTGTCCACGCACCCTCTAATTTGCGCAGGGTTAAGTCGATATTGTTGGCGATCTCTTTATCGTTATTGCCACTGTTAGTGATGATTTGACCAGTTTCAATGCTGAACTGTGAACCAAGCTCAAAGCTTTGGGTGGCATCGTGGGGACCATAGCTGTAAAGCTCTTCGGCGGTGGCCGAACGTTGGGCGCGGGTGAGCGACAGTCCTAAGTTATAGACAGGATCTAAGTCCCACACCATGCCCGCCGATACAGTTAAATCATTATCGACTAAGTCTTCGGCTTGGTAGTGTTGTTCGCCATTTAGCGTGTCTAGTGTCATGCTGTCTGGCGCTAAGCGGTAATGCTCTAAGCGGCCGCCAAGCTCGAAGCGAAAATCCCCGACCTTACGTTCTTGCACGATAAAGGCGGCTAAGGTATCGGTTTTGCTGTCTGGTGTCAGCGCTTCTTCGCCTTCAACGGCAAAGTCACGGTGCACAGCATGTAGCCCCATAGTGCCTTGCCACTCACCCCAAGGATGATTGTTAAGGCTTAAGCGCGCTTCACTTTGTTTGTTGAAGAAAGTTGTGCCGGCAACCCCATCTTCTTCCTCAGCATGTTGATAATCGGTATAGCCCGCATCAAAACGCAGTTTACTGAAGCCTGCAAAAGGATCTAACAAACCACTGTGCAGTTGCCATGCGGTTTTCTTTAAATCTATGGTGATGTCGGGCGCATCGGCTTCGCCGCGGCCGGGAATACCGTAATTCGATTCAGTGCGCGCGCCGGATACGCTGACAAATCCCGTGTCACCGGTATAGCCAACACCCGCGGCATAGTCGTCGAGTTTTTGATTACTATTCGCCAGCTTTCCATGGGTTTCGGGCAGATTGGCAATGGCATTTCCCGGAATATCGACATCGTCGGTAATGCGGTGGGTGCCATCTACATGCCAATTGAACTGACCATTGCCACCATCGATATCACCGTTAAAGGTGCGGCCATTGCTGGCCGTGTCGTAGCGAGTGCCAAATTGTCCCGACAGTTCATCGACTGGGCTCTCGTGGTAGCGTTTATCCACCACATTGACCACGCCGCCAATGGCGCCGTTCCCGTAAAGCAATGTACCTGGGCCGCGCAGGATCTCTATTTGCTGCGCCGAGGCGGCTTCCGCTGTTACCGCGTGATCGGCCGATACCGTTGATGCGTCACCAACAGACAGACCATTTTCAAGCACTTGTACTCGAGGACCACCCATGCCGCGAATGATGGGGCGACTCGCCCCAGCACCAAAGTGAGAGGCTTGTACGCCGGGCAGTTTTTCTAAGGTGTCACCTAGCGTCGGCTCGATATTGAGCTTGAGTTGGTCTTCGGTTAACACACTGATTGGCGTCGTGCTTTCGAGCGCAGAGCGGGCGAGCGGCGATGCGGTCACGACAATGTTTTCCATCGCCGTTTTCGTCAGTGAAATATCCTGCGTCATCGCGCCAGTGGTTATCTGCAAATCCCTGTCAACGTGCTTAAAATCGGCATCGCTAATGTGGAGGTGGATATGGCTATTGTCGGCCACGGTTAACTGATACTGGCCCTGAGAATTGGTGCTTGTGCTCGTCCCACTGTCGATGCTGACAAGGGCGCCAGCGATAGGCGCGCCTTGCAGATCGGTTACTTGACCTTGTAATTGAGCGGCCATAACCGGTGAACACACGCTAGCCACTGCTAGCGCTATTGAAGATAGTGCAAGTTTCATTGTGCCTTTCCTTTAGATAAGCAAAAAAATAGATTTTTTAAATGATTGAATTTGCTTAAGACAGTAAGGGCGGTGCACGCACGTTGAAGTGACGTAACCAAGGTAAACTCGGTTGTTGATAAGGTTTCTGTGGGATGCTTTCAGCTTGCTGCAATCCCATCGGTGGCATAAGCACAGACGATGGGCCCGCATTTTGCTCATGACCAAAATCGCACAGGAAACAGTGGGCATGCTCATGTTCCAAACTGTGTTCAGCAGAATGCGACAGCGCAACCGATTGGATGACAATCAGCCACACGCCGAGCAGTAGCCAAAGCCACTTTCTGTGAGTTGGGGAACTTGAGTGAGTCATTATTCTTCTATGGGTCAGAGTTATCTTAGCGTCGCACCAGTCGAACGCGAGATACAGTTGATCCTAATTTGTGACTCGACCCTACTTGAATTGTCAGTATTGGGTCTAGTTAACCTTTGTTAATAAAGAATATTTAATCGGTTTCGATGATGGGATGATTTAATCTATTAATTTGTTTTTATTATGGATTCTATCATCCTGATTAATGTTGAATGACGAACATGAAGGTTTTAAGACCTTAGTTACATCCTCAATCGTTTCAGCGGATAAGCGTATTAGGCGCGAAGTTTCCCCCTCGTTTAAATTCACTTCCTTGCGCTTTGCTGACTGTTCTTGCTATCTGACGATATTTTCGTCGCAAAAATGCAATGGCTTGTGCAGTGGCGGATAAAAAGACTAACAAACTGTTGTAATATGTAGCGCTAAATAACGACTAGAAATGTGGATTAAATGGGCATGCGTATTCTTTGTTTTTTTGTGTTAACGCTCAGCATGCTTTCCGGTACCGCTGCCGCATCGGATATTGCAAGTAGTGTCAACGGAGGCACCAATCGCCTAGCCGATGGCGGTGATTTTGAACTGGGTATGAGTGTTTACGGGATCAATCAAATTGATGTTCGGCAAACCGATTCCGGCGCTGCGCAATTGTCGCTGTTGGTCAGTGGCATGTATCAATACAAAGGCATGTTTGTTGAGATGATCCACCAATCTCAGGATGGGGTTAATCTTGGGGTTAATCTTTGGAGTTCAGAGGATTGGTCCTTTGATCTGTTACTGGCGAACTTACAAGGTTCATGGTCTCGTCCAGATGTGGACCCCAGCACACTCGATGAAGCTGGCCGCAATGCTTATCTACTATCGGAAGATTCGCTCTATATTGGCGCAGGTTTTCGTGCAACGCGTTATTGGGGCGATAACTACGTTTTCCAGTACAGATTAGTGTCTGATTATTATGATGATCAAGGTATTCAGAGTTCTGCCAGATTGGGTAAGTCTTGGCAGGTACGTAATTGGAACTTTCACGTTTTGGGAAGCGTAGGCTTTTCATCAGCCACCTTGAATCGTTATCTTTTTGGTGTCAGTAAAGAAGAAGCGACCGAACGCTTTCCCGAATATCACCCGAACAGTTCTTTTAGCTATGGCATGGAGCTCGGTGTTGCCTATCCGCTGAGCGAGAGTTTTGTATTTAGAGCCATGTATCGCTTCAATGTGTTATCCCAAGAAGTGACCGACAGCCCTTTCAATCAAGCTGGCTATGCATCGTACTTTAATGCCTCTATCAGCTATGTGTTTTAGGGGCGTGGGCATGAAGCGATTTTATTTGTGGCTAGTGTTACTGAACGCGCCTTTTTTTGCTTGGGGTCAAGATGATTCGGTGATTTTTACTGCGACCCCAGAGCGCTGCATTGCGCTCCATAAGGGGCAAACTTGCTATCAAGATGTGTTGTTTCGATGGCAAACACCTGCGAGCGGCGAGTATTGCCTCATACTGACTGACCGCCAGCACCAGCTAATCTGCTGGAGCGGCAAAGCCATGCAAGAATACCAATATAGTTTTGAAGGCGATAAAACGGCGACCTTTAGTTTGATCCGTAATGATGATGTGCAACCACTGGCGCAGGTCAAAGTGGTGGTGACTTGGGTTTATAAGGCCCCTAAACAGAGTCAGTCAGGTTGGAGGTTATTCTAATATGTCAGTTGAAAAACACATCTTAGTGGTCGAAGACGATATCTCGCTGGCTGAGTGGATCAGTGATTATTTACTCGACCACGGTTACGAAGTCACGGTTGCCAGCCAAGGCGATTTTGCTTTAGAGATGATAGCCGAAGAGATCCCTGACTTAGTGTTACTCGACGTAATGTTACCCGTTAAGAATGGTTTCGATGTCTGTAAGGAAGCGAGAGCATTTTATGCTGGGCCGATTCTCTTTATGACGGCTTGTGTTGAGGATGGGGATGAGATCCGCGGATTAGATGTCGGGGCAGATGATTACCTGACAAAGCCGATCCGGCCACAAGTGTTGTTAGCGCGGATAAAAGCCCTGTTACGCCGTGTGGGTGATGAGGAGCAAAAACAGCAGTTAGTTTTTGATTCGCTGGTGCTCAATGCCACGGCAAAATCGGTCACTATCGATAAACAGCCGCTGGATTTGAATGCCAATGAGTTCGATGTGTTGTGGCTACTGGCATTGAAGGCGGGCACGATTGTCAGCCGTAATGAACTGGTGGCTCAGCTACGGGGCATTGAATACGACGGCCTAGATCGCTCAGTTGATATTCGCATATCGCGTTTACGCAAGAAATTACAGGAAGCGTTGAGTCAGCCCTATAAAGTGAAAACCATCCGTGGCAAGGGATATTTGTTTTGCCGCGACGAAGGTGAGCAAGCTTTATGAAGAAGTTGATGACTTCTCTGGTGCTGGTCGTGCTGGTGGCCATTGCCAGCCTAGGCTGGTCGATAAGCGAGTTTGCTAGTCTGCTAGATCCTGATAATGACACGCAAACCCCAGCCACTCACCTCGCCGCATTAAAACTGCTGGGCGGCACACTGGCGCAAACGCTCGATAACGATAGCGTTAACAATCAAAGTTTTATCGCAAACTGGAACCAGCTAAATTCAGATCAACTCTCTTTAGCGAGTGAAGCCGATTTCGTTTTACCCTCAGATCTAAAAACCGCGTTTTATGCCGGGGAATCACTGCTGCTGGAATCCGATGATGGCATCTCCTTGCATTATTTACTGCCGAAAACGGGGCAGGTATTGAACATCAATACCGATATTGTCACGCCCACCGATGGCAACTTTGACTTGAATAAGCTGTATACCATGCTTTTTTATGCTGGTGTGGTGCTGATATTGTTGGTGTGGGTGTCGCCCTTGATCCGTCAGTTGGTTAATCTCAGTCAGGCGACCCAAGCGTTTGGCATGGGGGAGTTGCAGCAGAGAATTCCTGTTAGTAAAACGTCTTACATAGGCACTATTGAAAGTGAATTCAACCGCATGGCGGATCGTATTCAGCAATTGATCGATGATAACAAACTGCTCAGTCGAGCGGTTTCTCACGATTTAAAAACCCCGATAGCGCGGCTAAGATTTGGTATTGAGGCGCTGGAAGAAACCCAAAGCGAACAGCTCAGAGTGAAGTATTTCCAGCGCTTGAACCGCGATTTAGACACTATGGAAGACTTGGTGATGACGTTGCTGAGTTATGCCCGCCTCGATGAAGCGAATATCCAGCCCGATTGGCAGTCGATTGAACTCAATGCTTGGCTACTCGAAAAGTATCAAGGTCAAGTGTACCCCGATTTTTCAGTTGAACTGGTTCCCTATCCCACAGCACTTAAGATCAAGACAGACCCTAAGTACTTATCAATGCAGGTTAATAATTTGCTCAATAATGCGCTGCGTTTTGGTAAGGCAAAGATTAGGCTGACGTTGGCAGTCGAGGAGGGCGCGACTTGGTTACACGTTGACGATGACGGTCCGGGGATTGATGAACTGGAGTCTGCGCAAGTGATTAAACCTTTTGTGCGTGGTCAGCACAGCCGTGGAAATTCCGGTCATGGCATGGGATTGGCGATTGTCGACAGAATTGGTTGTTGGATGAATTCCCCATTACGAATTGGTCGTGCTCCTGAGCTCGGTGGCGCTCGCATGTCACTAAAATTCAAGGCTGACGTTTAAGGCTGAAATTTAAGGCTGAAATTTAAGGCTGAAGTTTAAGGCTGAAGTTTAAGCCTGAGGGCAGAGTTGTTTTCATCGGCAGTCTAAGGATAAAACGCACCAGTCTTGATGCCTAACGAGGATCTAGACTGGTGCATTTTGATGAGCAATTAACTTTTCACATTAACATTGTTAAGTATGTAATCCGTTTCATAGATGCGAGAACTCGCATTTTCTGGCTTGCTATGTAAACCTGTAACTTCGACCATGACAGAGGTTTCTTGGTTCATCGTTGAACTTCCCCACAGGATATCCTTACTTGTGCTTGCTCCTACTCCAAACTGGCCAATTGCATCACGTTCGGTTTGTTCGTGAGTAAAAGTGAAGTAGTTATAACCAGCCTGTTTGCATAACTCTGCTGACTTACGCATGACGTACTTTCGGGCCAATGCGCGGTCAGTGTTGCTATTGCCAACAAAGCTTATCTGCCAGCTATCGGGTGCAATCTGTGCGGTTTCAAAGCCTTTACCGAAAGACCAAAATTGCTTTTCGGTATCGTAGGAAGTGGCGCAAGCTGAAAGCATCAGGGCTAATCCAGCACATAAAAACGTTTTTCTGATAAGTGTCATGGTCTTGTCTCGTCAGGTTGGTTAGAAGCTATAGCTCACGCCAAGGGTGGTAACCCACTGGTTGCTACTGTCGATTAGCGGAGAGTCAGCCATGTTGGCAGCTATGTGCGAGTAACCTGTGGCTTGAGTAATGTCTAAATGCTTAGTGACTGGAATTACCAAAGCGTAACCTAGCTTATAGGCAAAGGTGCCGTCGGCTTGATAAGCAGGGCGCTGCGCAGTGGCTTCAGATGACGTCACACCTGTGTAGTAGTTTGCGAAGTCTTTACTGAAATAGTGCACACCCGCATAAGGCACCAGATCCCCAAAGCCCAGATTGATTGGATGGTAGTAGGTGATATCAGCTTGAAAACCATCATAAACATTTGTCACATCGTGTTGGAATTTGGTTGATAACGTGCCCGTGCCTAAATGAATGTCGGCGTTTAATCCCAGATCGCCACTGAATTTGCGATCTTTCATGCCAGTTAAAATATCGGCGTCATTGGCATCAAAGCCAGGATTGGCAACCACAAAAATGCTGAAGTTAACGGCACTGTCGTTGGTGCCTAAAAAGCGGTAGTTGATACCGGACAGGTCGGCGTTGAAGTCATCACCGTGGTAGCCGCCATTGAGGTAGACACCTGTCTGGTGATCTTGACCCTTATAAAATTGACTGCCAGTAGCAACACCTGCGCCAGCAAAAAACTGATCTTGATGACTATAGATATTACCGTTACGAATGTAGGTATTGCTTTCAGCAAGCGCGTGGCTCGACATCAAAATACTTGTGATAATAAAGCAAAGTTTTTTCATTTTTTGATCCTTAAGACATCTGTCTAGTGACTGTGGTGCCACTATATTTCAGTTCTTAAAAGGACTCTGTATCCGAATGTAACCTAGATAAGGTTTGAAAGGAGGGGAATCTCTTATTAAACGAGGAGGGATTGGGTTTGTAATAAGGTTTTGAGATTATTAATTTTAAAATTGATAGCATCAAGTGCGTTTCTTGATGCTATTAGGTCATCGAATTAACCAAGTAGCAGACTAATTCCAAACTTTACACTGATTACAAATAGCGACACCGTTATATAGGTCATGCGTTCTTCTACTTTTACAGATACTGCACGGCTGGCCGTCAGCATTTTCATCTAAGATTGCAGTATGTTCTGCTTGGGGTATTTCCTGCGGCACTACCTCTGAGCCACAATGTTTACACTTTCGGGCCGCGCATTTTATTTCTTCAGCGCATTCTGGGCAGTCACGATAAAGTGATTTATCTTCTTGAACATTTTCATTTGGGTGTGCTTGAGCTTCGTTTTTCGCTATTGCAGGCATACAAGCAACGCAAATAATGCCAATCAATGGGCTCACAATAAATGAGATAAAGAACCATAAAATGGCTGATCTGTTTTTACTGGAAGCTATAATTGCAGTGACAAAACATAATATTAGCCAAAAAAGTATATAGAACATGATAAGGTCCATTTAATCAATTGAGGTGAGATTCTACCGCTGAAAAGCTAATAGCATCAGGTGTATTTACCTGATGCTATTGGTAATTCAAACGACTAGCCGACTAAGCCTTGGAGCCAAGATTCCTAAGGTTAGGGCTAAGGGCAAGGTAATCTGAATTTATCGGACAGTTGGTTTAATCGCACTAATAGCTCGGGCGATAAGGTGACTTTCAGGCTGTCGATATTTTCTTTAAGTTGATACAAGTCGGTGGCGCCAATGATGTTGGAGCCAACAAATTTACGTGAGTTAACAAAAGCTAACGCCATTTGTGCGGGCGAGAGTTTGAACTCGCGGGCCAAATCGACGTAGGCTTGTGTGGCCTCCAGTGCCAGTTGCGAACCTGTGTAACGGGCGAAACGCTTAAACAAGGTCAGGCGCGCACCTTCGGGCCATTGGTCGTTGCAATATTTTCCGGTTAGGGCACCAAAGGCTAGGGGCGAGTATGCGAGCAACGGCAACTCTTCACGGTGGCTGATTTCGCTCATGCCGACTTCGAAGCTGCGATTGAGCAAGTTATAGGGATTTTGCACACTCACAATACGCGGCAAGCCGTGTTTTTCGGCGAGTTGCAGGTACTTCATCAAACCCCAAGGCGTTTCGTTCGACACTCCTATATAGCGCACTTTACCTTGGCGGATTACTTCGGCAAGGGCTTCTAGGGTTTCGAGGATTGGGGTTTGAGTTTCTTGATCTTGCGCTTCGTAAAACAGTTCACCAAAGAAGTTGGTATTACGGTCGGGCCAATGAACTTGGTAGAGATCGATAGTATCGATTTGCAGGCGCTCGAGTGACGCATCGACCGCTTGATGGATATTGTTCCAGTCCAGCGCCATATTCTTGCGAATATAATCACTCTTACCACCCGGTGCGGCAATTTTAGTGGCAATCACTAGGTCGTCACGGTTGCCGCGAGCCTTAATATATTGCCCAAGAATACGCTCTGTTTCCCCTTGGGTTTCGGGCTTAGGTGGGACGGGATACATTTCTGCCGTATCGATAAAGTTGATGCCATTGCCTATGGCATAGTCCAGCTGTGCAAATGCTTCGGCTTGGGTATTTTGTTCGCCCCAAGTCATAGTGCCCAAACAGATTTTGCTGACCTCGAGATTAGAATGCGGTATGCGTCTGTATTCCATCTGTTTCTCCTACGAAAACTCTCTTAGTTTGAGGCTACCAAGCTTTTGCTGTAAAGCAAAGGTTAAACCATAGGATGAAATGTTAGTGCGTTAAAAATAGCCAGTACCCAAAGTGGTATTGCGCCATGTTGAGGCATGCCATTGGTTGAAGTTTGTGCTCTGAGTGGTGCTTTTAGCGGTTCTATCGCTTTGCTGCACTGAAATGGGGATTTTGGCTTATTTTCGTAAACCTTAGGTATGACTAAATCAGTAATGACGTAATTATGAATAAATTGTTATAAAACTACATTTATAGATCGCGGCGAGTTTGGAAGTGAACCTGTGTCACAAAACTGCGTAAATTTACGTATCTAACTTACGAATTTGCGGCGGAATGTGACGCCAATATCGGAAACTGCGTTAACAAATCTCTACCCTAAATTTATCTAAAAATTTTTCATGGTTGATATTTGTGATGGCAGATTTTTCAAACCAAATTGTAACGATCAAAAAAGGCCTCGACTTGCCGATTGCTGGCGAGCCGCGACAGGTCATTGAACTCGGTGCTAAGCCATCCCAAGTGGCTGTTCTGGGTGAAGAATTCGTTGGACTTAAGCCGACGATGTTGGTCGAAGAGGGCGATTGGGTTCAAAAGGGCCAAGCCCTGTTTGAAGATAAAAAAACACCGGGCGTGTTGTTCACTGCACCCGCTAGTGGCCAAGTCGTGGCGATTAACCGCGGCGAGCGCCGAATTCTACAATCGGTTGTCATTCGTTGTGATGACGGCGAAAACCGCGATGGACAGATTTCCTTCGACATCCATCAAGACATCGCTGCTCTCCCTCGACCAACCGTTCAAGACCAGTTGGTGAAGAGCGGTCTATGGACTGCACTGCGTACTCGGCCGTTCTCGCGCGTGCCTGCGCTCGATAGCACGCCCGCAGGGATTTTTGTTACCGCGATTGATACTAATCCACTGGCCGCCGATCCGCGTTTAATCATCGCCGAGCAAACCGAGGCTTTTAAAGCTGGCTTGCTGGTGTTGAGCCGTTTAACCGAAGGCAAGGTTTACCTGTGTCAGGATAAGGGCGAAGCGATGGTGAAAGAGGCATTACCACAACTTGAGGTTCGCCGTTTTGATGGTGTTCATCCTGCGGGTTTAGTCGGCACTCATATTCACTTTACGTTACCTGTGAGTTTAGAGCGTCAGGTATGGCATATCGGCTATCAAGACGTGATTGCCTACGGCAAGTTATTCCAAACCGGTGAGTTATATACCGACCGCATCGTCGCCTTAGGTGGCCCGAGCGTACTGAATCCGCGTTTACTGCGCACTCAGTTGGGTGCTGAGTTAAGTGCCTTAGTCAGTGATGAGATCAAACCCGGCCATAATCGCGTGGTATCGGGCTCTGTGCTATCTGGCCATACCGCAGTTGGCGTGCATGACTTTTTAGGCCGATTCCACAACCAAGTGTCAGTGTTGAGTGAAGATGCGCAGCACCATGTACTTTCTTGGGTACGGGGTGGCTCGGATAAATTCTCTATTACCCGCGCGGTGACATCACGTTTGTTTGGTGCCACTAAGTTGTTCGAATTTACCACCCATCAGGGCGGCTCAGCTCGCGCCATGATGGCCTTTGGTCAGCTAGATCGCGTGATGCCACTGGATATTTTACCCACCTTACTCGTTCGAGACTTAGTGGTGCGTGATACCGATGAGGCGCAGGCCTTAGGTGCATTGGAGTTAGATGAAGAAGATCTGGCGCTGTGTACCTTCGTATGTCCCGGCAAATATGACTTTGGTAAAGAATTACGTGCCTGTCTAGATGTTATTGAGAGGGAAGGTTAATGACCAAACAAGTGAAAAAACCTGATTTACAGGACGCCTCTGATTTACAACAAGAGTACTACGCAACGGGTAAGTCGATGAAGGGCTTTTTGCGCTCACTCGTCATTGCCAATGGCCGCAGCACTAAGGGTAAAGTGCATGTGCGTGACGCGATTGACGTGAAACGTACCATGACGTTAGTCGGTTTGTGTTTACTGCCTGCCATTTTATTCGGTCTATATAACATTGGCCTACAGGCGCAGCTTGCGCTCGCGGGCGGATTATCGACCCCAGATGTGTGGAAGTTAGAAATCTTTAATACCCTGTTTGGCGGCCTTAGCCAAGACACTGGGGTATTGGGTTTATTCCTCTACGGTCTTAGTTTTTATCTGCCGATTTACCTGACGGCGCTGCTCACCAGTTTGTTTTGGGAAGTGGTGTTTGCGCGGGTTCGCGGCCAAGAGTTGCACGAAGGCTTCTTCGTTACAGCCCTGCTATTTACCTTAATCTTGCCAGTATCGACACCGCTATGGCTGGTGGCCATGGGGATTTCCTTTGGTGTGGTTGTGGCTAAAGAGCTGTTTGGCGGCATGGGATATAACTTCCTTAACCCTGCGCTGGCGGGCTTGGCTTTTATCTACTTCGCCTATCCCTCTGAAGTTTCAACCATTAAACAGCTGGTTGCCGTTGATGGTTTCTCTGGTGCAACGGCGCTGGCACAAACCGCAGCGGGCAAACTGAGCTTTACCGATTACGCTTGGTTTAGTGCCTTTAGCGATCCTAACTGGTGGAACAATTTCTTTGGCTTTACCGTGGGCGCGATTGGCGAAACCAGCACCTTAGCCATTTTGATCGGCGGTTCACTATTGCTGATCAGCCGTTTAGCGGATTGGCGCATTGTGCTTGGTGTGCTGCTGGGCATGATTGCGACTGCAACCATCTGTAATTACATCGGTTCTAGCAGCAATGACATGATGGCAATGCCGTGGACTTGGCATCTGGTCACTGGCGGTTTTGCGCTGGCTATGATGTTTATGGCCACCGATCCTGTGACCACTTCCTACACTCGCCAAGGCAAATTTGCCTACGGTGCCTTGATTGGTTTTATGACAGTGCTTATCCGTGTCGCTAACCCCAAAATGCCTGAGGGCGTGATGTTAGCCATTCTGTTCGCCAACCTTTGGGCGCCGCTGTTCGATTATCTGGTGGCCCGCGCCAACATCAAACGGAGATTAAAACGTCATGGTCTTTAAGAAAGATACTGTGGTGGGGACCATGATCTTCACCATCACGCTCTGTCTCCTGTGCTCATTTATGATCACAGGCACTGCAGGCATATTGAAAGAACGTAAAGTCGCCAAAAAACGTGACGAAGTTAAGCGTTATGTGTTGATGGCCGCTGATGTGAACTTAGGTCAGGGCACTGAATTTAGAGATATTTTCGCTAAATCGGTTAAGCCATTATTGATCAACTTAGACACAGGTAAGGTGGACTCTGACGCTAATGTGCTCGATTTCGATGAGCGTATGGCGGCGATTAATCCTGAGACCTCAAGCGCACCGAAAAAGGACATCGCCAAGATTAAAACCCGTGCAAACGATGCGCGCGTATTTAAAGTGCTCGATGCCAACGGCAAGTTAGACAGTGTGGTTGTGCCTTTCTACGGTAAAGGTCTGTGGTCGATGATCTACGGTTATGTGGCGGTTGAACCCGATTTCAATACCATCAAAGGGTTAGTCGTGTACGAGCATGGCGAAACCCCAGGTATCGGCGACTTTGTGACCGATCCCCATTGGTTATCGCTATGGAAGGGTAAGCAATTATTTGATGAAAAAGGCAAGTTCTCGATACGTCTTGTTAAAGGCGGTGCCAAAGAAGGCGATGTTCACGGTGTGGATGCGGTCAGTGGCGCGACTATGACAGGCCGCGGCGTGCAGCGCGCGATGGAGTTTTGGTTTGGCGTTGAGGGATTTCAAACCTTCTTCAATCAGCTGAAAGCGTCGGCCGCGCAGGGTGAATTGCAAGGTGAGATGGGAGAGGCAAAATGAGCAACACTTTATCCATGCGTGACATGCTAACGGGGCCAGTGTTTGCCAATAACCCCGTCGCCATGCAAGTGCTGGGCGTATGTTCGGCGCTGGCGGTCAGTAATTCAATGCAAACCGCTGTGGTGATGACGCTGGCAGTGACCTTTGTGTTGGTATTTTCCAACCTGATTATCTCTGCCATCCGTAACTTTATCCCAACCAGTGTGCGCATTATCGCCCAGATGACGGTTATCGCCTCTTTGGTGATTATCGTCGATATGGTACTGCAGGATGTGGCCTACGAGTTATCTAAACAACTTTCTGTATTCGTTGGGTTAATTATCACTAACTGTATCATCATGGGCCGTGCAGAAGCCTTCGCCATGAAGTATCCACCGCATTTAGCGGTCGTCGATGCGCTCGGTAATGCGACGGGTTATGGCTTGATTTTGATCAGCGTTGCCTTTGTACGCGAGCTGTTAGGAACGGGCAATTTATTCGGTCATAGCGTGTTTACCACCATTGAAAATGGCGGCTGGTACTTGCCAAACGAGATGTTCAAGTTACCACCGAGCGCCTTCTTCCTGATTGGTGTGTTGATCTGGACCATCAATGTGATCCAGCGGAAACGGGGTTAAGGAGCAGATATGGAACACTATATAAATCTATTTTTGCAGGCCACTTTTATCGACAACATGGCGCTGTCATTCTTCTTGGGCATGTGTACTTTCTTGGCCGTGTCTAAAAAAGTGTCAACCGCCTTTGGTTTAGGCGTCGCCGTGATTGTGGTCATGACCTTAGCCGTGCCGTTAAACCAGCTGATTTACGTCAAAGTGCTCGCACCTGGTGCATTGTCTTGGGCGGGATTACCCGGTATCGATTTAAGTTACCTGCAGCTGATCACTTTCATCGGTGTGATTGCGGCGTTAGTGCAAATCCTTGAAATGTTTTTGGATAAGTACATTCCTAGCCTGTATGACTCCCTTGGGATCTTCTTACCTTTGCTCACAGTAAACTGCGCGATTTTTGCTGGGGTGATCTTTATGGCGAACCGTGATTACAACTTCGGTGAGTCAGTGGTGTTTGCTATGGGCTCGGGTTTTGGCTGGGCGGTGGCAATTGTGCTGCTGGCGGGGCTGCGTGAAAGAATGAAATTCAACGCGATTCCCGAAGGCTTACAAGGTATTGGTATCACCTTTATCACAACAGGCTTGATGGCGCTGGGCTTTATGTCTTTCTCAGGGATCTCGCTGTAACGCTACAGTAGGCGAGCCAAGAATTGAGAAAGTGAAACCAGATTCTTTTTAGAAAAGAGCTAGAAAAGGGTAATACGATGGAAATGGCAATTGGCATAGGCATGTTCACGCTAGTGGTCTGTCTATTGGTGATAGTGATTCTAATCGCCAAAAAGAAATTAGTGGCTACAGGTGAAGTGACGATTGGCATCAACGAAGATGCTGAAAAAAGCATACAAGTTGCCGCGGGTGACAAGTTACTCGGCGCCTTGGCGAGTCAGAGTATTTTTATTCCGTCTGCCTGTGGTGGCGGCGGAACCTGTGGTCAGTGCCGAGTGAAAATCAAATCGGGCGGCGGGGATATTCTGCCGACTGAAATGGGCCATATCACCAAGAAAGAGGCTAAAGAAGGTTGTCGTCTCGCCTGCCAAGTCTCAGTGAAAACCGATATGGAACTTGAGCTCGACGAAGAAATCTTTGGGGTGAAAAAGTGGCAATGTAAAGTGATCTCTAACGATAATAAGGCGACTTTTATCAAAGAGTTATTGCTTGAGTTACCCGAAGGTGAAGATGTTCGCTTTAAAGCCGGTGGATATATTCAAATTGAAGCGCCAGCCCATGTGGTGAAATACGCTGACTTTGATATTCCGGCTAAGTACCGCGACGATTGGGAAAAATACGGCCTGTTTGATATTGTCTCTACCGTCAACGAAGAAGTGTTGCGCGCTTACTCTATGGCCAACTATCCCGATGAAAAGGGTCGCATTATGCTGAATGTGCGGATTGCGACGCCGCCATCGGCCAACGTGCCAGCGGGAAAGATGTCATCTTACATCTTCAACCTGAAAGCGGGCGATACAGTGACGATTTCTGGTCCATTCGGTGAGTTCTTTGTGAAGGAAACCGATGCGGAAATGGTGTTTATCGGCGGCGGTGCGGGCATGGCACCTATGCGCTCACACATTTTCGATCAGCTTAAGAGTAAGAAAACGAAGCGTAAAATGAGCTTCTGGTACGGCGCACGTTCGACCCGTGAAGTGTTTTACCAAGTGGATTTCGATGCCCTAGCGGCCGAGAATGACAACTTCGTCTGGCATGTGGCGTTATCTGAGCCATTGCCTGAGGATAATTGGACGGGCTACACTGGCTTTATTCATAATGTGATTTATGAGAATTATCTTAAAAATCATAAGGCACCAGAAGACTGCGAGTACTACATGTGTGGTCCTCCAATCATGAACTCTTCAGTAATTAAGATGCTTGAAAGCCTAGGCGTTGAGCCAGAAAACATCCTACTCGATGATTTTGGTGATTAGCCGTTAAACTTAAGCTAGAGCTTAATCAGAGCTTCAATTAGCGGTTAAAGCTTGAAACTAAAAACTCGCGTTAAGGCAACTTAACGCGAGTTTTGTTTATTGCTTGTTAGCGTTTTTTAAGTTCAAAGCCTCTAACAATGACATATGCAATAAGGGCAAATATGAATACGATAAGGTACATCCATGCGATACTTTGCAAAGTTTCAATAATTGTTCGATATATCTCAATAGTCCAACGTTCTAGAGTTAGCTGTAGAATTTCAACATCTTTATGTCGAGCGGTAATGTAGCGTTCTAAATCATAAATTCTAACTCCACCAGAAATACCCACAACGTATGTGGCAAAAATAATATATTTTTGCCAAGCGGCACTTATTGAATCTTGAATTATTCGAGAAAATATTTCTCCTAGTGGTCTTTTGAAAATCGAAACAACAAGAAATGAAACGGTTATAGATAGTGCAAATGTAATAAGCAGTAATGTAAAGAACATGCTCTCTCCTTAGAACAGATAATCAAATCGACAATTTTACCAGTCATTTAAAATCAACAACATAATCCGCTTTCGGCTTACGTTCAAGTGAATAGTAATTGAGGTTGCTTTAAGGATAGGTACCTTCATATTAGCCAAGATGCCCCTAACGAAGTTGAAAGCGCCTTGGGCATAAAGCGTACTTATGCTATCGCGTCAGACGTTTGACCCTGACCGTTGTGTCCCATCTTTCGATTGCGGCCTTTTGGCAGAGGTGAATCAAGGTCGTGGGGCTTCACCCCACACCCGACCAAAAGGGGAAAAGCGCCCGTCCCCCTTTTGGAAATCCCCCGCCGTCCCTAGCGAAGTTACATGCATTGATTAGTGGCTTCGTGCTTATTCGAAAATCGCTAACGTTTCCGATGGGCTGTCCCTTCCCCCCGAAAGCTACGCAGACGTCCTGTCTGCGTCACGCGATTTTCTTCAACGCCCTTCAGCAACTTCGCAGGGGAAGGTGAACTTCTGCGGTCTGGATGTTGGCAGTTAATCTCAAAGAGTTATGCATGTCCCATCTTTTCGATCTTTTCAATTTAGTACCTCACCTAGCTAAAGGATTTACCACCATGGCGAGTTAAATAGCTCACCATGCGCTCACTCTCAGCGGTATAGCATCCCATGCGAAACTCTCCTTGCCAGTAAGCAATATCGAGCGGACTATACCCCAGCGCATTTGGATGATTTACATCGGCCCCCGCATCCACTAATAGTTTGAGAAGTTCAAAAGACTGTAGCTCACAGGCATGCAACAGTGCCGTCATCCCGCCATCGTCCACGCCTTCAAGATTAGCGCCATTGGCAATAATAAGCGTATCTTTGGCTTTAACCGCATCGATGAGTTCAGTGCTCATTTGATCGCTATTTAACCTCATCCAAAGGATTTAATTTAAGTGGATTTAGTCTAGGTTTCTTTAACTTGTGGGCGAAACTCCGTAAGCTGAGTAGCATATACCTAAATGCTTATGTCTACAGGTATAACTTATCATGGATGTAATAGTTGTAGGATAGGAGGCTTGTTTGAAAAAGTTAGCAGTAGTATCACTTATCTGTTTCTCCCTCTGCGCATGCTCTTCACTCAATCAAGTTAAATTGGATTCTCAATCGGTATCCAGCTACATAGGTGAAAAGGTCAAAGTCACCACAATATCTGGCGAACAAATGGAATTTCAAGTCGAAAGTGCAACGGAACAGCAGATCGAGGGAGAAGGGCAACTAGTCAAAATTGAAGATATACAGACGTTGGAAGTTGAGGAGTTTAGCCCACTAAAATCGATATCACTTTCTGCAGGCTTATATATGTTAGGTGCGATAATTATTACTATTGTCGTTTTATAGCCATTTTGAATGTGTATTCGCTGCAACTTGAGATATTCAGTCTACAAACTGGGGCAGACTGCCACTTGGTTTATACTGCTCGGATTAGCTTCGTCGCCCTAGGTATCACTTTGTTGTGTCATTTTTATATGGAATATTTCTTTTATAATTCAATTGTAAAGATTAAATTGTATTATCCATAAAAAGCGCTTGTGATAAGCTTGCTTTTTTCTAGCAGGTAGCATTATTTGTTAATTACGTTAAGGATAACCCATGCGTTTGAGTGTTATCAGTACCCTGTTGACTGGTTTTTTATTATTCCCAAGTGCCAATAGTTTTGGTCTGTTATTAGAAACAGGTGCTGAACAAGAGCAAATCGGGCAAGGCAGTAATTCGATTGCCGTTGAAAGTCAAACCGCATCCTCTGTCTCAAAGTCGGCAGAGATTAAGACCTTAATCCAAGCGGCAATAATGGATTCGCCGCAACCGTTTAGTGGCAGTGTTATCCTGCTTGAGCAGGGCAAGCTGCAGCTTGAACTGCAAAAGGGCGAAGGTATTAATCAAGATTCGCGCTTTGTGATGGCATCGCTCTCTAAACAAATTACCGCAACGCTAGTGTTGCAGGCACTTGATACGGGGAAACTCGATTTAAATCAAACGCTAAATCATTACCTTTTTGGCGATCTTGACGTGGAAGCTAGGGGGCTAAAAGCCACTGAAGCGGCCACAAATACGAGTGTTTTGAACCCCAGTCGTTATGACGTGCGGATTACGCTGCATCAACTGCTGACTCATACATCGGGTGTCGATAAACTGGGTAAGGCCAATCGCTTTGAGCCCGGAAGCCAATTTGAATACTCTAATTTGGGTTATTCACTGCTTGGGCAAGTGCTTGAGAAGGTCAATCACCAATCCTTTGCCGAGCAAGTGGCGCAGTTTGCAACGCGATACCAGCTTAATGGCCTGAGTGCTGAGCTTGGCAGTATTGAGACTATTCGCGCTAAAGTGCCTTTACTCGCCGTAGGTTTACAGGAAAGCGAGGTGATTTCCCCCTCTGACTTAGTGCTTGATGAAGCTTTGTTGCCCGCAGGGGGATTAATTGCTTCAGCGCCAGCTTATGCCGCCTTTCAGCATCTATTACACTCTGGCAAGTTGCTGAGTGCAAAGAGTTATCAACGTATGACTACGGCGTATACCGGGATCCAATTTTTATGGCCGAATATGCGCTATGGCTATGGGGTGAGGCTTAATCAGGATGATGGTCTCGTTGAATACAGCCATACGGGCTATTTATCTGGCTATATGTCGATGACACTGCATTATCCCGAATTTAATTTGGATCTGGTGATGCTGGAAAACCTCTCCTTAAACCTTAACGACCGTAACCGAGTATTTGAACTGCACAATCAGATACGTCAAATCATTCGTAGCCAGTTACTGCGTGCTAAAGCCTCTAATGTTTAAGCCTCTGATATTTAAACCTTAGCTTTCGCCATTATGCTGGCTGATAGGCCGCTAAGTTTGCTGGTGTCAGTCTCCTAAGCGTCACTTTTTGTTAGCGTTAACCTTGAAAGCATAAAGCCCCAAAATTGGGGCTTTATGCTTGGTTCTCGTTGGCAGTTAAGGTGCTAACCGCTACCCAAAGTAGGTGATAACAGTTACCAAAAGCGCTTTCTCAGTGCGGTTTCAATCTCGATATCAACCCTAAAGTACTGCAAAATCGTCCAGACAGAATCGACTAAGGCTTCGGTTAGGGCGGGATAGTCATCCTCGATTAACTTGTTTATCTCATCGACCGTATCATCAATATATTCCTGCACGCTTTCTTCAAACTCCGCTTGGGTGGCCTGATTGCGGAAAAAGCTAAAATCATTCAGTTTTTCAATCAGCAGATCGAGCTGTTCTTCTATGCCTTTAAATTGGGCGACAGTGATATCGGGATCCTTTGCGATAAGTTTAAAGAAGCTCTGCACTTTGGTTTTGAGATCAAACAGCGTTAGGATTTGGTTTTTATCTGAAGCCGCATTACTTACCTCTAATTTGGCCTTTTTAGACACTATATCTGGTTGGCCAGCAGGAGCGTTATCATCTGCCGTCTCGGTTGTCTGCATATTTGATATAGGCTTAGTTTCAGTTTGGACCTGAGCTTGAGTCGGCTGTTGCATTGTTTCGCCATTAATATGTTGCTGTAGGCGACGGCTGAAATAGCTTTCTGGCTCCGCTACTTCGAGTGCTCGCTTAAGCTGAGTTTCACTGTAGGAGGCTATTTGCAGCAGCGCTTCGAAAATTTCCTTATATTCCAGCTCTATAGCCGCGACCAGCGCGCTATTGCCGCGGCAGTTCTCAGTAGTTAAGTTGGCGCCATATTGTTGCAATAGCCTTAAGATCCGCACCGCCGTTGATTCAAAGCGGGGGAACTCGATTGAACTGCCGCCTATCACAGCGCAAAGGGCGGGGGTGGTGTCTTCGGCATTGATGGCATTGGGATTGGCGCCATGTTCGAGTAGCACCTCAACGCAGGACTGTGCGCCGTAGTAACTGGCGCACATGAGTGGCGTAAATTGCTCATCTACTGAGAATTCTTCAATTTTAGCTCCGTGGCGCAGTAAGAGTTCCACGGTATTGCGCCGCATGGGGCCAGAGATTTGATCCCACCAGTAGGTCGAAATCGCCTTGTGTAGAATGGGCGAGTTATCATGGCCGCAATGGGTAAAAATATCCCCGCCTTGGTTAATAAGCCATTCAAGTAGTTGGGTTCGACAGGAGATAGCCGCCGCAGACACATAGTTAGTGTTGTAGATATTGGTGAGGCTTAAATCCAGCCCTTTGGTGAGCAGATATTCCATCACTTGGATAAGTGTTGCTTGATCTTCTTTACCTGAACCACGCTGGCAGAGAGTGAGTAAGGTCGGTTCATCCACCGCACCAAATTTTTTATTGATATCCATGCCATATTGCAGGAACAGATCGAGGAACTCGGGCAGAAAGGTTTTGTTTTCGACCATGGGATAAATCAGTAGTCGTAAGTTCGACCAGACTAACATCTCATAGGCTTTACCCGTATTTACAAATTCGGCATTAGGATTAGCGCCATATTTGAGCAAGAGTTCAAGGGCTTGATAGATGTAACTCCGTTTATTCACATCGGTAAATTTAGCAAGATCAAGATATTGGTTGAGCAAGGGGGAATGGTCGGCCTCGGGCGGAGTCATCCTATAGATGCGATTGATATCGACGGTGGCCTTAATTAGTTTTTCGATAATCCTAAGGTCAAATTCTGAGGTCAATGCCGCATAGACTAAACTTTTAGCGTGGGAGTCGGCTTTGAGCTGCGGATAATGGTCTAGCAGATATTCAGTATATTCTTGTGATTTAGCATAAACACAAAGCTCGAGTAAATTGGCATCGTCCCAGAAGCTACTGTCATTTGCCATAATATAACGGGACTTTTTATATTCAGGAAAGCGTTTTACTAAAGGAGCAAAGGCTTCAACTCCCCAAAATTCGCTCGAGGAAATAATATTTTCAATTAGACTTAATTTACCTATTTCTAATGGGATGTCTTTATTAATGATATGCAGAAATAGTTCTTTACTTCGTTCATCATATAATATTTCTAGCGGGTGGTTTACTTCACCATTGGTCCAGAAACTCACCGGTTTATTGATGTCTAACTTAGCTGCAAGTAGAAGGTCGATCATATCTCTACGTTGATGATCCTGGTAGATATACTGCGGATTAGGATGAAATAGATAGTTGAGCCAGCAATTATTGTATTGATTTTGAAAGTAAAGATTGGCACTAGAGTCTAGGTATAAGGTAACGAGTTCAGAGTTGTTATATTCAATAGCCGAATGCAAGGCACTGAAACCATTACATTCGATTTTAGCGCCTTTACTGAGCAAGTATTTTATAAGCACTAAATCGGACTGAGGACGGCAAGATAGTGGAACTAATATATTGCAGGGCGAAACATTGAGATCAACAAAATTGAGATCTCCACTATCGGCAAGAAATTGATCGACTTTCTTTATTTTAGTCGCGGTCGAAAGTGTGTTATCTAGGCATATTTCCCGAAGTGTGAGTTTCTTATCACTAAAAATCCAACTGAGCATAATGTTCCCTATTTAATGCCGTTAACAAAATGGTATCAAACACCTTTCAATTTATTAAAAATTGATCGAGGTAAAATTGCCATATTTTAATGCAATTAAGTTAAGAAAAACTATGCCCTAAGACTGATAATTTAAATCATCTTGCTGAATAACATTTGCTGATACAAATTGATAATGCCAAACATGCTTAATCATGGCTGTTTGGCATTGTGACTTCTGTTTAAATTTTGCTGTGTATTTTATTGATTAAGTTCTAGCAGCATAGGCATTTCGCAGGCGTCGTGGCCTGTGTTCCCTAGGGGAGCCGACAGATGCACAAAGCCCAATTTCTCATAGAGTTTTACGGCTTCATTTAGTACAGCGGTGGTTTCTAAATAGCAGCTTTGATAACCCGTTTCGCGGGCGAAATCGAGTGCCAACAGCGCTAAACGTTTAGCTAAACCTTTACCGCGAATTTCGGGCATAAAGTACATTTTTTGCAGTTCGCAGACGCCATCATTGTTAGCTAACGGCGCAATACCGGCGCCGCCTAAAATGCGCCCCTCTAATTCAATAACCCAATAGTTGGCGCCCGCTTGGGAATAAATCTGGCTGAGGCAATCTAAGGTCGGGTCGGCCACGCTATAGCCTTTATCCGCAGTTAAGCCGTATTCGGCCGAAACATCGCGGATGACTTTGGCAATTGCGGTATCATCTTGGGCTGTGGCTTGGCGAATGTGGCAGCCACTTTGGTGTTTGGCGTTATGTACGGCTTGGTTATACAACATGAGCGCCTCTTCGATTTGTGAGGTTTGTGCTGGGGTCAGTTGGGCTAAGATTTCTTGAAATAATTGATTTTGCTGAGCGTCTAATTTTAGGAGTAACTTCTTCCCTGCGGGTGTGAGTTGTACCACTAAACAGCGGCTATCCCTTGGATGAATTTGACTCTGGGCAAGATTTTTATCAATCAGATGCTTAATCGCTCGGCTCGCATTGGACTTATCTATGCTGAGTTTGCAGGCCAGCTCTTTGATGGTCAGGGGCTGCTTACCTATCTCAAACAGGGCGTGGGCTTGCACGGGTGATAAGGGGAGATCCCCAAAGGCGGCGTTGAGCATGCCTAAATTTCTCACCAGATAGCGAGATAAATGCCTAAGTTGGGCGGATGAGCCTGACTCCGCCGTTTGCTTAGCGTGAGTCATAGGCATAACTGGAGTCGATGGTGCGTCTGTTTGAGCCATAGTCGAATGGGTTTGGTTGCATGTCACAACTAAGTTAGCGGGCTTCAACTGCGCTTGCAACATGTTACTAACAATTCTGTACGTAAATATCGGGATTTAATAGCGGCGCCATGGCGAGAATAATCGCTTGGGTATAATTGCTTTCACGGGTGGCGTGGCCGTGGGTGAGCAGGCCTATGGCACCGCCTTTTTGTTTAATATTGATAGTATTGAACAATCTATCCATCACATGTCCGAGTTCTTCACCCGCTTCTAATGCCCGATAAACCTGCATTGGCAGAGGTAAAATTGCGCTGCGGCCAATGGCAAGCTGATCTTTATGCCCAATGGCGATATAGGCGAATGTGGCTGGGCCAAAGTCGAAACAATCGACACCGCCTTCCATCGCAAAATAGTAGTCGGCCTGAGTATCTTGTTGATCCTGCTGTTGACAATAGCACACCCGATTAATCGCCCCTTGGCGAGTGTCTTTATCTGTCATTGGCTGCGCCGCAACACCTGAAGGCGCATCCATACCACTGGCTTCTATTATGCTGTCGGGGAACAGTTGTGCCATGGCGTTAGTTGCCGCGTTGATTTTTACCGGGTTTTTAGAACCCACTGTTATCTTGATAATGTTTTGTTGCATATAAGTTATTTAATTCGGCTTTTAATGTAGACGCTCGTTTGAATCATTGCTTAAATGGTATGAGGTGTCTAAGTGTTTGGGTTTTCTATTCTGCCACAGTCGTCGGCGAAGCTCAGTAAAAAGCCAACAGTAGGGGAGGCAATAGCCAGCCTTAGGGACTAGGAAGCGACATATGTCTATTGCTCTTTCAGTAATGGAGGCAGGGATAGGCAATTGAAGGAACCAAAACCAAGAGATAATAATAATGAAATTCAACAAACTCGTGATCGCTATGGGGATGGCCTGCGGTGTAATACTCGTTGGCTGTAACGATAGCGAAGATAGCACTACGCCCACCGAACCCGAAACTCAACTGCAAGCTTTTGCCCCCAACGGTTTACTCAAAGCCAATATTCGCCGCACCACCTACGGCGTGCCGCATATCCAAGCCGATAACTTAGAAAGCTTAGGTTTTGGTAGTGGTTATGCGCAGGCGCAAGATAATTTATGCGTGTTAGCCGATGGCTTTATTAAGGCTAACTCGCAGCGTTCCATGTACTTTGGCCCCCATGCGTCGATTGACTTCACTACGGGCCAACCCACAGCGGAAGATAACGGTAACCTTATCTCAGATTTTGCCTACAAAGCGTTAAAGATTAGAGCGCAAGCCGAAGAAAAATGGCCACAGTTTAGTGAAAACTCTCGGGCACTTATCCAAGGTTTTACCTCTGGTTATAACCAATATCTGGCCGATGTTGAAGCGGGTACACAAACGGCAGAACCTTTCTGTAGCGGTCAGCCTTGGGTGAAACCCATAGTGCCAGAGGATGTGGTAACTTATCTGTTTTCAATAGCTTTGTTACCGGGCGCCGCCAACTTCCTCGATTTGATTTTTTACGCGAACCCAGGAGATGCGCAGGAATATATGCCACGTATCCTAGGGCCAGCGCCAAGCCAAGACCAAACGGTATTTGTGGCCGATATGCAGTCTAAGTTGATTGCCCGCGCGGCTCGCATCACCACGCCAGAGACTAACCCCCGTGGACTCGGCTCTAACGGTTGGGGTTTAGGTAAGGATAAAACCGAGAACGGTAAAGGTATGGTGCTCGGCAATCCGCATTTTCCGCATACGGGTAACCTGCGTTTTTGGCAGTCCCATATTACGATCCCTGGACATTTAGACATGATGGGCGGCTCGTTAGTGGGTATGCCCGGGCCGATTAATATCGGTTTTAACAAAGATTTAGCTTGGACTCATACCTTCTCAACCGCCGAACATTTTGTGATGTATAACTTAGAGTTAGTCTCGGGCGATCGGATGCAATATCTGTTCGATGGCAAACCTATGCCGATCACTAAAGAGACGGTATCGATTCTAGTGAATGCAGGTCCTGCGGGCATGTTAGTGGCCGAGAAGGATATTTACACCACGGCAAAAGGCCCTATGGTCGAAGCGCCGCCCGCTTTAGCGCCTTTTGGTTGGGATGATGGCAGTGCCTTTATGCTCCAAGATGCCAATATGGGCAATATGGACCCCGTTGACCATTGGTTAGCGATGGACATGGCGACCAATAAAGAGGAGTTCCAACAGGCCTTTAAGGACTACGACGGCGTTATCTTCAATAACACTATGTACGCCGACAAAGAGGGCAATGCTTTCTACATCGACGACTCGACAGTCCCGGGATTGTCTGAATCGGCAGTGGTGTTGTTAAAAACCTCACCGGATATTAAAGCGGCTAAGGCTAAGGCCGGATTTACGATTTTACCCGGTAACACATCGTTGTTTAGTTTTGATGGCCCAACACCCTATGAGCGTGCGCCCAAGCTTGAGCGCAGCGACTTTGTGCAAAACTCCAATGACTCATTCTGGTCGACCAACTTGAACGAGCCGCTGACTTACTTCTCGCCTATGTATGGTCCAGAAGCTGGGCAGTTGTCGCTGCGAACGCGTATGGGCTTGAGCTTAATGCAAGATGCGGCTGGGGCAGATGGCAAGTTTAGCTTAGAAGAACTCGAAGCGGCTGTGTTGTCCAATCGCAGTTATCTTGCTGAGTTAGTGCTGCCAGATTTGATTGCCCAGTGTGAGGCCCAAGGCAGCACGCCTGTGGTAGTGTCGGCGAGTTTATCTAAGGATGTCACTTCGGCGTGCGCGGCGTTAAAAGCGTGGAATGGTAAGCAAGATAACGACAGCAAAGGCGGCGCTTTACTGCGTGAGTTTGCCCACCAATTCAGCCAAACGACCATGTTGACCCAAGGATTCGATCCCGCCAATGCGGCGACGACACCTAAAAGCTTGACTACAGATGGCAGCGCCTTAGTGGCCTTGGCCCATAGTGCACTGAATCTTGAGGCGGCGGGGTTTGCCTTAGATGCGCCATTGGGTGAGGTGCAATTTGTGGAGAAATCGCTGCCGGATGGTACGCCAAGCGGGTCGCGTTTACCTTGGCCGGGTAGCCACAATGCCGAGGGTGGATTCAACGTGTTCTCGACCAGTCTGTCGGGTGACGACACTTTGATCCCGCAGCACAAGTACGCAGCTGTGATGGACGTGGTTACAGGCAAGGCGATGAGTTCTGGCTTAACGGCGAAGGGATACCAAGTGCGTTATGGGTCGAGCTGGATGATGGCGGTGAACTTTACTGACGAAGGGCCAGTGGCGCGGGGAATTTTAACTTACTCTGAGTCGAGTAATATCCTAACGCCAGCGTTTGCCGATCAAAGTATCTTGTACTCAAGCGAGAAAAGTTTCCGTCCGTTGTTGTTCAAAGAGGCCGATATAGCGCCAGCCGTGGTGTCGACCACTGAGCTCACGTTACAGAAACCTTAAGTCTGATTTTGCGTTAATCGTTAACGGCTCACTCCGGCGTTGGTTCCGCAGTGAGCCGTTTTTTATACGCGTTTACAACTGATAGCGACTTGTAAAAATTTAACATTAGCGGATGTGATCTTGATCGACTCTAGTTATCGATATGCGGTACTGGATCATGTTTTGCTGATTTTTGTGATCTATCTCCGAATTGGTGTTTTTCTCGGCGCTTATGCTATGTCACTGGCTTTGGTTTGAGGTGAAAATATTGTGTCGTTAAGCGGTTTTTTATGTGTGTTTTTTGCTGCTGTATTGAAAATTTATTACATCAAATCAGCGATCTAGATCTCAATATCAGTTTATTATGAAATTCCCTTACATAAAGCCGTGTCAGATCAACTTTTATGAGCTTTTTTTGGTTATCCTTAGCGCGAATTTATTATGCTAGTCACACCGTAAGGTAACTTTTATATGCAAAAAGATGCGACCAGTGTTCTTGGAACACCTCAAAGCACACAGAGTTTAGATTCAACGAAACACTTACCTTGGACTCGCCAAGATACGACTTGGATGTTGAGTTTATTCGGCACTGCCGTAGGCGCTGGAATTTTATTTTTACCCATCAATGCGGGCATGGGCGGCTTTTGGCCTTTGGTATTAATGGCGGCAATTATCGGTCCTATGACCTATCTTGCCCACCGCGGTTTATCTCGTTTTGTTTGTTCATCAAGCATTCCCGGTAGCGACATTACCCAAGTCGTAGAAGAGCATTTTGGTGTTGGCGCAGGTAAGGCCATTACCGTACTGTATTTCTTTGCTATCTATCCGATTGTATTAATTTACGGTGTGGGTATTACTAACACTGTTGATAGCTTTATCGTCAACCAATTAGGTATGGCCTCGCCACCACGCTTCATTTTATCGGGTGTATTGATCCTCGGTATGATGGCTGTGATGGTTGCGGGTGAAAAGTTCATGCTGAAAGTGACACAATTACTGGTGTATCCGCTGGTGGGTATTTTGGCTTTTATGTCTATCTACCTGATCCCAGAATGGAAAATGGATGCTTTACAAGTTGTGCCAGAGGCGGGTGCATTTTTAGGCACAGTGTGGTTAACGATTCCTGTGCTCGTGTTCGCCTTTAACCATTCTCCTGCGATTTCACAGTTCTCTGTGTCACTAAAACGTGATCATGGCGCCAATGCTTCTCGCAAAGCTGATGTTATTTTACGTAATACTTCCATGATGTTAGTGGGCTTTGTGATGTTGTTTGTGTTTTCTTGTGTGCTGTCATTATCGCCAGCACAATTGGCCGAAGCGAAAGCTCAGAATCTACCGATTTTGTCTTATCTCGCCAACGTGCATTCAAGTGGTTTTGTGAGCTACTTTGGTCCATTAATTGCCTTTATCGCGATTGTGTCCTCTTTCTTTGGCCATTACATGGGCGCGACAGAAGGCATGAAGGGGATTATTGTTAAGCAGTTAGACACGAATAAAAAAGGCATTTCAGAGCAAAAAATCAACAAATTTATTCTGGTGTTTATGTTTGTGACGATTTGGGCCGTGGCAATCAAAAACCCAAGTATTTTGAATATGATTGAAGCTTTAGGTGGCCCAATTATCGCGGCTATCCTGTACTTGATGCCTATGTACGCTGTATACAAAGTGCCAGCATTAAAAGCGCACCGTGGTCGCATCAGCAATATCTTCGTGGTTATAGCGGGTTTATTGGCAATGACGGCTATTCTGTTTGGTTTCTTTCGTTAAGTTTTAATCTAGTAGGAACGCGGTTTGAATGTGAATCGTGAGTCGTAAAAAGAAAAGGATCGTGCCATTGGCCCGATCCTTTTTTATTACGTATAACATTTGAATCGCTTATTTTTCTTCGTACATTAAGTAGTAACTCTGCTTCATCCCTAACGCTTGATAGGTCTGCTGTGCGGCGAGGTTTTCTTGCTCTACATATAAACGGAAGCTGGCGGCACCACCATTGGCTTCGGCCAGTTGTTTGACTTCGCTGTAGAGTTTGGCATAGATGCCTTGGCGACGATTTTTCGGGCGAATATACACACTCTGGATCCAGTAATAATCCTTCGCACGCCAATCGCTCCATTCAAATGTCACCATCAGCGAGCCGACTATCTCACCTTCAAGTTCGGCGACAAGGTAAAAGCCTTTTTGCGGACTTTCAAGTAGCGTGCCTACGCCGCGGGTCAGTGTTGCTTCATCTAAGGCTAAGCCTTCAGTTTCTTGGGCCATCGCCTGATTAAATTGGACTAAGGCACTGAGGTCCTGAGCTTTAGCTTTACGGATCAACATACAACAACTCCTAGGCGGTTATTGAGTAATACCGCTCTTGTTTAGTGAACAACCATTTTGTGGCTCACTTTAGCATGGAACATTGTGGGATAACGAGTTCGGCAGTGGCAGGTTTGGCACTGATATTATTTGTTGTTGCGGATTTTTGTACGACTAAAGTCTTATCTGCTAGGCTTATCTCTAGTACCCTTTTTGAACTAAGTGAGCTAATGATGGGATTCGTTAAGTCGACACGCCGCTATAAGCTTAAGGTTTTACCTGCCTTTGAGCTTGGTGCTGATGAGAAAATTAATCATCGTTTACACTTTGTATTCACTTTATTGAGCTTTGGTTTATGGGGATTAGTTTGGTGGTGGTTGATCTTGAAAGCTAAGGGTAAGTCTGACTTTATTTTCAGTGGTTTTGATGACGATTACTGGAGTTATTTGATTGAACGTGAGCAACCGCCAGCAGCGCTTTATCGTCAGCAAATTGCACCCGTTATGGTGACAGTCTATTTTGATGCTTAATATAAAGGTTAAGTATGCAGTCGCGTTGGTCGATGTCGTTGGCATATTTGGCTGGTTTTACGGCGGTTGGCATCAACGTGATACAGATCATCCTTAGATTTTTGCCCGTTATGCTAGACTCTGCGCTCAGCTAATTTGGGGAATAAATTAGTGCCAGCCAAGGATAGGCATTCGCCCGTTCTTCATTTCAAATTCAAGGTTATTAACATGTCAAAACAAACGTCATCAATGTTAGGCCGTACATGGTCCTACTGGATGTCAGTGCCCCTGTGGCTACAAATTCTAGTCGGTATGGTGCTCGGAATTACGGTTGGCGTAGTATTAGGTGAGCAAGCGACGGTGTTAAAACCGATTGGAACCTTATTCGTCAATATTATTAAGATGTTGATTGTGCCGTTAGTGTTTTGTTCACTGATCGTGGGTGTGACTTCGATGGAAGACACTGCCAAGATGGGTCGGATTGGTTTTAAGTCTTTTACTTTCTATCTTTGTACTACGGCAATTGCTATCAGTATTGGATTGGCCGTTGGATATGTTATCCAGCCAGGTGCGGGTCTTGATTTACCCTTACCCTCAGGTGTTTCTGATGTAGCGAAGGAAGTGCCTTCGGTAATGCAGACTCTGATTGATATAGTCCCAACCAACCCTATCGCGGCGTTAGCTAACGGTCAGATCTTGCAAGTTATCGTTTTTGCGGTTGCCTTAGGGATTGCCTTAGTGTTGATCGGTGACCATGGAAAACCAGCGATTAAAGTGTTCGAGAGTCTTGCTGAAGCCATGTACAAGTTAACCGATATGGTGATGAAGCTGGCGCCCTATGGTGTATTTGGATTGATGGCTTGGGTGGCGGGAGCATACGGGATTGAAATGTTACTCCCTCTGCTTAAGGTTATTGTTGCCGTCTACGTTGGCTGCATTATTCACGTATTAGGCTTCTACAGTATTGTTTTGAGTATGTTTTCTAAGCTGAATCCTTTACATTTTTTCAAGGGGATCAGTAATGCAATGGCTGTGGCATTTACTACCTCTAGTTCAGCGGGTACCTTACCTGCGAGCATGAAATGCGCCAGCGAATACTTAGGTGTGAACAAGAAAATTTCCAGTTTTGTATTGCCGCTGGGTACAACCATTAACATGGATGGCACCGCTTTATATCAAGGCGTGACGGCTCTTTTTGTCGCCCAAGCTTTTGGTATTGACTTAACTTGGGTAGATTACCTCACCATCATTTTAACGGCGACCTTAGCCTCAATTGGTACGGCGGGCGTACCAGGCGCGGGTTTGGTGATGTTGACGTTAGTATTATCGACAGTCGGTTTACCCTTGGAAGGCGTGGCGTTAATTGCTGGGATTGACCGGATTTTGGATATGGCACGCACGGTAGTTAACGTATCCGGTGACTTAGTGGCGACAACTGTGATTGCTAAATCTGAGGATGAATTGGATATGGAGCACTACAATGCCGATATGGTGCAAAGTGCCGTGCTAGCCGAGCAGAATATCGCCCTCGAAACCGCGGCTGAGCAAAGCGCTAAAGTCTAGTCGTCTTTGGTTGCTGGTTGTAGAACGAAAAAACCGCCAATGGCGGTTTTTTTATGCGAGTCAATTGTACTTTGCTGAAGCTTATCTCGTTGAGTTTACTTCAGTTAGCTTACTTCACAGGGCTTACTTCAATTGACTCAAGACTAGCACTGGCTTGCCGTCGCTGTTAAGTAGCGTCAGGCGACCTTGCACTAACTTAGCTTTGGCCACTAATGGCATTGCTTGCATGACTTTGTGCTCTTGCTGCATTAGCGCATCGACACAGGCTTTCATTGTGCTACCAGCAGGAGATAGCTTAAGCTCTTGGCCTTGCTGGGTATATTGACCGAAAAAGTTATTACAGCTGTTGTTGCCGTGTAATTTGCCTTCGGCCTCAAAGGTGATTTGCGCTGGGCTGTAATCGATAGTCGGTTGGCCTTGAACCATCTCAATGTGCCAGCTGCCCTCTAATGGAATGGTCTCATTTTGGGCGACATCGGTACTTTGGCAGGCGGTGAGTCCCAACAGTAGCGCACCTAAGATGAATGTTTGTTTTAACATCGTTACGGTTCCTTTTTCCATGGTTATGGCCATAGTGTGACAAGTTTTATCAAAGATCTAAAGAGGTTTATATGTCGGACTCATTTAAAAGTACTATGAATTTGTTGAAGTTTTTACATTGGTTAGGCGTATTGATGCTAGTTTGTGGACTTGGGTTCTATATGTTGACTCAATGGAGTCTAGAGATAAGCGGCATGTTACTGATCTCAAGCCTGATTGGCTTAGGATTGGTCCTGATGTCACCCTATCCCGTGGTGCTGTTTATCCAATGGGCGAAGCGCCAGGATGAGCAATCCAAGTGATTTTGTACTGCCTCAAATTAAATCTATATTTCAGTTAAGCCTAAAATTGATTACATCACAGCTTGATTAACTTAAAGCGCCGCCGAATCTGCGGCGGGATTATCGTATAAGCTTGAGTCTATGGCGGGCTTAATTGGCGAGTCTTCAATCTCAGGCATGGCTGGGCGCATAGAATCGAGTTTACCCCGCGCGAGTTCCATCATGGGCGCGAGTTTGGCGCTGGATTCCGGGGTGAAAAAACTGTAGCTCGCATCGAGTCTAAGTCGATGATTTTGCTGTTCAAGCAGTTTTTCAACCCGCTTCATAATATGTTGAATATCCCGTTCACCATCCACAAAGGCCAGTACCACAAATTGCGTGGTGTTGTAGTGGGCGGCTACGTCGGCGGTCCGTATCGTATCTTGAATTAACTTACCCAACAGCCTGTGATGATTATCCTCAAGCGGGACTGGCGCGTTATCCGGACTCAATAATTCAAAGAAGATTATGCCTGCATGGGCACCAAAGCGACGACCTAAATTGAGCTGTCTTGGCGCCATCATCAAAAAACCATAATGATTGAGCATGCCGGTTTCTTGATCGCGCATCGAAAGGGATTCAATGCGATGGTTCTGGCACAGCAGAGATAATTCCTGTTGCAGCAATATCTGGAACGGTTCGAGCATAGCGGCATTGGCTAGCGGCTCTGCCATATGTGGGTTGAGTACGCACAGGGCGCCAAATTGGCTGCCATCGGGCCAAGCGATTGGGCGCGAGAGAATGTGCTGAATGCCATCGAAATCCCGTGGTAAATCATCCAACATAAAACTGCCAAGGTTGTGATATAAGCCATCGGGTTGGCTATTTTGGATTTGTTGGAAAAGTTCGAACTCAGCGGGGTACAAAGTACCCGCTGTAAATTGTGGTGTTTCAGTGATTGCACTGACAATGATCTCAAATCTGGCGCTGGTCTTTTGGAATATAAAAACCGTGTTAGCGTTGTAATAGCTTTTGATTAGCTCACATTGGTGCATCCAGCGAGTGAGATTCACTTGCTGATTGTCGCTATCAAGTAAACTCAGGTTGGGATTGATGGTCTCGGGCAACATACAAACGCCTAACTAGGGCTAGATATCCATTAAGTTTGGGAAATAAAAGGGGATTTAGCAAATCAAGGCACTAAATAGCACCTTGTTCTAGCTGTGCCTACTAAGCCAACCGAGTATACTGACGGCCTTAAATTGGGCCTAAAGCCAACATTATGCTGTGAGAACACTGTGAAGATTAGATTAGCCTTACCCCAAGATGTTGATTTATTAGCGATGCTAGAGAAAAAACATCTCAATGACGAATTAGCCTCCGCCAATATGGGACTGCAAGGGCAAGCTTTTTCCCACAGTGAATTGAGCGAATTAGTGCAGCATCATTGGGTCGTAGTGGCGCAGGTTGAGCAGCAGATCGTCGGTTATGTGATTGCCGGCCGTTGGGGATTTTTCGAACATTGGCCCATTTACCGCACTTTGTTGAATCGTTTGGGGCAACTCGATTGGGATGGGCCAAAATTAACTAAGACTAACTCTTGCCAATACGGGCCGATTTGGGTGCAGCAAGCCTACCGTGGGCAAGGGATTTTTGAGGCGTTAGTCAGTGAAATTCGTCGCCAAGTTGCTCCGCATTTTAGCTATATGTTGACCTTTATTGCCGAAGATAATGAACGTTCCTTTGCCGCCCACTCGGGAAAAGCGCACATGCAGGTGGTGGATTTTTTCACTGTGTCGGCGCGGGATTACTATTTAATGGCGGCAAAGACCCAAGTTTAGTTGTTCGATGATAGACATTAAGGATTCAATCTCTACTGCGTAAATAACCCGAGTTCAGGTTAAATAACGGAGATAAATACATGAAAGTACAATTTGTTGAGTCACTCTTAACGGCCTATGCTGAAGTCAATTTATCGGCTTGGGACAACTTGAGATTGGTCTTATCTGAGTGCGCTCACCATGGGTGTGAGGCGAGGGGATTTGAAGTCGAGTTTGTTTCCGATTCAGGGCAAGCGCAGCATTATTGGGTCGAAGTAGGGGATATTTGGCTCGATTGTGGCCGAACCAATGCCTATTCTGCGACGATAACGCGACTGACGGATGCGCAAGTCAGCCGCGCGAATACAAAAAAGGCGCTAGAGTGCGCCATTTTATCCCAAGAGCAGATTGGTCTACTGTGCATGCAAAACGCCCATTTCGACCATTGCTGAGTGTGTTAATTCAGTCTGTTTCTCAATCGCTTTTTTGATCAATACTTCTTCATCAGAAAGATGCGCTGAGGGTCAGTGGTGACTGTGCCTATAATCTCAAATCCTTGTTTTTCATAAAACACAGGTGCTTGAATCGATAAGGTATCCACTTGAGCTACCAAGCAACCCCGTTGTTTCGCCTCAGCTTCAGCAAGCGCCATGAGTTTGCACCCAAGCCCTGTGCCTCTGGTTTGATCATCAACCCAGACAACATTGATTAAGAAGTTTTTATAGATAGTCCGGCCACCCACACCACCAATCAACTTGCCAGTTTCATCACGTGCTATGACAGTCAAAGGCACTGATTTCTCAGGTCCTAACAGCCCAGCATTAAATTGCCTAACGCCGTCTACTAGCGCATCCACAATCGCGTTATTTTCTTCATGAATAACTTCAAATTTCACTTAAATTTCTTCCTTAAAAATATTTTTTTGCTTTTAAATCATATAGCAACTATCAGTAAACTCAATGTTGGACAGAAATGTGTTGGAAAGTCGTGTCGGGGGAACTGTCACTTTAGTTGTTAGCAGTTTAGCGTTTGCTGATATCCACTCACACAGGCTTGCCATGGCATTCGCTCGTCAGTCCTTGGATGCTCAACCGCCCCGTCCATGGGGCGGACGGTCGTCTCGCTATCACCATGGCTCACTTTTTTGGTATTAGCGGAACCTGTGGATTGAAAAGATTGCACAACATACTTTGGGACAAAAGTGTGATAGACCCTTTGCTCAAACTCGTCAGTTTCGGATTAAGATTTCTATGGAGATAACGCCCCAATCACGGCCAGCGGAGTGGAGCAATATTTGTGGTATAAAGGAGCGTAGCGACACCACAAAATATTGCGTAACGTAGCTGGCTCCGAGTGCATTGGATTGTTAGACCCGAACAATAACACTTGGTTACAACGCGTCCGTTTTTGCATATGTATTAAGCAGTAATTTTGCTGAAAGAACTCTTTTATGTTGGTTCAAACTTAACTGGCTATACAATTCGTTAAGCAACCGGAACGTTTCGCGAGGGTACACGCGATTGGCCTTGCTATAACCGCGTGCGTTAGCTTCCCAATGGGCAAAAGCCCCATTTTCATCGTCTCTCGACGTGTCGAGACAATACTGTATAAGCTCTTTAGGATCAGTAAGTGAGTGGTAAAACTGAGTAATCAATGTTTGATCATACCGCCAAGGAAAGCGTGATAGCTCCACTTTCCAATGATCGAGATATCCAGAAGTACGGAACGCGTTAGCAATTGAATGATCTAAATCTTCCCGCCGAATTACCAAACTATCTATATCATTAATGCTTTCGACATTAGGGTCTAATGCTCGTATGGCCATAAGCAAATTGTTAGTTTTTTCTCGCATTCCTTCGGTTGTATCACCTACCAGCTTTATTGTTTTGACTTCATTGTCTGAAACCACAACCCATGGATTCTCGACGTGCATCAATAGCTCAGAGTTCTTTAGATCATTCGGAGTGCAGTAATCAGGATTATTCACCAACATGATTCCTGCAGATGCATAGGCTCTAGCTACCATTCGTGAACAGAATTGCTTAATCCCTCCTTTTCCAGCGATTTCCGGTGCTATTGATTTTGCAGCCTCTATTTTTGTATAAGATGTTCCTGTAGAGGCTCTTGCATAATTTACAATACTATCTGCTTGAACCTGTGAAAGAGGTATTTTTAGTCTCAAAATGTAGATCGCACATTCATCATCGTATAGGAGCTTCTGTATATTCCTTGCTTGCACACCTTCTTCCGTCGAATCAATGACAGACCCATAGGCAACACAAATCATAGCGTGAGATATATCACTGCGAGTTACTTTACGGATAAACCCACTGTCTTTCCCGGAAGTGGTCGTGAGAACAACATCGCCTTTCATCAGAATATCAGTATTAATTCTTTTCATAACGTTCCCAAAGGTTTAACGCCGCATTAAGGAGTGAGCAACGCAATACCGAAGCCGACGTAAACCACCTTAATCACTTAAACTAACGCTTAGTAAAAATGCTACGCGTGGCCTATCCTTATTTGTTATATTTTACAAGTGTACCCAGCTATTGCCGGAATACGAAATAGCTCTCGACTTTTTGCTTTCTCAAGCCAAGGAAAAGCATTGTTAGTACCGTAAATGTCCATTAGCTCAAGCGCCAAATCATCATAGTTTAGGAAGAATAAACTCATAACCAAGTTATCAAAAAAATTGGTTTTGTCAGCCAAATGCATAAAACTCTCCCATAAGCTATCAATACCACCCTTGAGGTATACTGTGGACTCTTCTAGCTCTCGCTCATATGTGCGAACATATGTTTCAGAAAATATCTTATCTTTTGCGAAGTAGAATAATGCTTTTAACCCTGCTAAGGTTTCAGCAGTCAAATAACCGCATAAGTTTGCCCAAAATTTCTTTTTAATCTCAGCATCACGTTTTAGCGACTCAAAAATATTATCTGTATCTACTTCAAATAAACCCTTGTCATGTCTAATCAGTATTTCAGGGTTAAGCTGCATCCAGAAATCTAGGAACCAAATTAAAAGATATTCATCAACTCCTCTTAAAGGTAGCCGATTATCGATTTTAAACGAAAGTTCATAATTGGACTTGATCAGGTCTATTGCTTTAGTAAGGTCATTACTAGTTAATGAGAATTTCTCTCGGATTACCAGCTTGGTTTCTTTGAATTCATCAAGTTTCCATGATGATAGTTTTGGTAGTTCATCTGCCAATAAAAACAGTTGATGTCTCGAAAGCTTTTTTGTACATGAACCTAATGAATATTCCTCGATGAGAAATTCAATTAAGTACAGCAAATTATCTAGTTCTTTTTCTAAAGTGCCAAACTTATCTTTTAGAACGATAAAATTAATAAGGGCAACATCAGTTAAGTGCTTCTGGCTCTCGTTGTCGATTGGATATCTGAATGTTTGTCCTGTAGAATCAACGTCAGCAATATCGAGGATAGTTGGTTGGATCCGATCATTTATTACTTTATATCGTTGATCTATATTTTCAGATTCTTCTTTGAAAAATGACCATATATTGCCGATATCATGAGACCCAGCCAAGTCAAATTTTAGTTGAATACCTTTCCATTCAGCAATAATTTTAAGATCTTCAATAGCTCCCTTTAACCTTAGTTCAACAGAATGTCGCATGTTAAAACATACGGGATAAACCATATCATCGACACTCAAATGAAAATCTCTAGAGCTAAGCACTTGATCAATTATGAGGTTTGCAGCTTTAGAAAAACCTATCGCGTACTCGACATAGCTTGGTGAACCGTTATTCCCGACACAAGCATTAGCCCAAGTCGGCTCACCACCACAAAATGTAGAATTTCTTTTTTTCATTCACCGAACACCAAGTAAAATATAACGCCCGCCTCAACTGCCGGAGGCTACTGGCGGCTTCTGTGCGGGGTTTTGCACAAAAGGTGTCAGTGGCCGGAGGTCAGATTGCAGGCGCTTGTTAACTTTTTCTACGTATCAAGCATATCCCAATCATCACCTAGTACCCATCGAAGTGCGGATAGCTTGCCATTTAACATTCCCCATTCGAAATCATCCCAAGGGCCTGTATCATCATATTTGTCGGTTACGCGTTGCGCCGCCTTTACCGCTCCAGCCCAAATACTCTCATGTATCACATCATTACCATATCTTTCCGTACCATCTGGAACAATTTCTATATTCCCATTTTCAATATGGTACGCACGATTACAATGACGGTTAAACCAAATTTTATCCACAAACTCATCCATTGCATTGAGAATTTCACTGAGTCCACGCGTTTCCTCTGTGAAGTCATACTCAAACTGAACTTCATCTAGAAATTCATCATCAATTAGAGAGATTGCAGAAGCAACATTATTGCAGTAATGCACATTATCCTTTTTAAAAATTTCCGAAAAGTCTTCATGTGGTTGGCGATGGTCTTTTGAAGAAAAATCATTGTGATTATGAGTTATAAAAATAAATACATTCTCTTCTGAATCGTTGTCAGAAATATACTCAGAAAAAAGCTCTATGATTATAGCGTCTGCTACAGAGTTCTTGCTTATATGAAAAGGTGCCTTTTTATCTAAAGCTCTCTGGACGGATGAAAGTTTAGCTCTATCTGAAACAGGATAATTCACCGACTCTTTGATTAATTTTTCAACTCTAGCAATAGTTCCGTAATTAGCTTCGGACAACAGTGGTAGACGCGTATTCACATCATTTAATATTTCAATGGCCTTATCCTTGTCATCTCCACCGAACTCATTAATCACACTCTTTACTTGCTTAAACTCTTGAGAAAGGCGTTTTCTAGTCTTCTCTGCAACATCATCTTTGTTTCTGTCATATTCATCAATAACCAAGTCAGGGATAACTAAAGTGACTTCGCCACAATTTACTAAACTTTCCAAAGCCGCAACAATCGGTAAATCATTTTTCCTTGTCGATATATCTAGTAACACACAAGTATCAAGCATTAAATAATGCATTTATTCTTCCTAAATAGAGCAGAGTTGAAAAGTTGCGCCAAAGTTAACATTTTATTCGTGCGCATGCGCGTTTACCTCGTTGGACCAGTGAAAATGCGCACGGTTAACTACTTGTATGCAAAGAACTTATCAGCTTTCAGCCAAATACACCATCTGGGAAAACGCGCATGCGCGTTTTCTAAACCTATTAACTAAAACTCAGCCACTATAGTTAATTGATTTTATAGCATTTTATTTTTTGTAAATGGAGTTAATTCGCACTGATTTTGTCTGAAAATCATACCAAAACACCTAAATTTAAATACGACTGTATACCTACTCCACCATGTTCAGAGAAGAGCCATACCCATACATTGTTAGCCGATTTCTGGTAAGGCCAAACATAGTAAATAGATAAGAATTTGTATGGCAGCAGGAGTGAGAACTTTCGATTGAGCTAACGAGCCGAAACACGGAATGGGGCAATAGCTTTTTAGCTAAACGAACAGCAGAAGTGTTAGTTAAGATTGGCATTGTTGCAACTGTGACCGTTGGCGACATGGTCGCTTATTCACATCCATGTGATCGCGACATTAGTATGTCCTATACAGCAGATGTCGCCGTCGAGCCTCTGGAACGCTTTTTGTTAAACAAAGAGGTGGCGAGTCACAGGGGAAACAATGACAATGAATGCTGCACAACTGACGATACAATTATCTTGCTTTGGGGAACCAAATTGCAGGCATAAAAAAACCGCTGGGTAGCGGTTTTTATATTTTGCAATCTTAGCGGGTTTTAATCGAAACCGATTATAGACCCGCGTCAGCGCGCAGTGCTTCAGCTTTGTCAGTTGCTTCCCAAGGGAATTCGTTACGACCAAAGTGGCCATAAGCGGCAGTCGCTTGATAAATCGGACGTGCTAAATCGAGCATGGCCGTTAAACCGTATGGACGCAGTTCGAAGTGTTGACGTACTAACTTGATCAGCAAATCTTCAGACACTTTACCCGTACCGAAGGTCTCGATGCTGATAGAAGTAGGCTCTGCTACACCAATAGCGTAAGACACTTGGATTTCACAGCGATCAGCAAGACCTGCTGCCACTATGTTTTTTGCCACATAACGGGCAGCGTATGCCGCGCTACGGTCAACTTTTGATGGATCTTTACCAGAGAATGCGCCACCACCATGACGGGCCATGCCGCCGTAGGTATCAACGATGATCTTACGACCCGTTAAGCCGCAATCGCCTACTGGGCCACCGATAACAAAACGGCCAGTTGGGTTGATAAAGAACTTAGTGTCTTTGTTTAGCCATTGAGCTGGTAATACTGGCTTGATGATGGTTTCCATCACGCCTTCAATTAAGTCGGCTTGTGATACGTCATCTCTGTGCTGAGTTGACAATACGACGGCATCAATACCAACAATTTTGCCATCATCATAGGCAAACGTGACTTGGCTTTTTGCATCTGGGCGCAGCCATGGCAGGGTACCGTTTTTACGCACTTCAGACTGACGCTTCACTAATGCGTGGGCATAAGTGATAGGCGCTGGCATGAGGACGTCGGTTTCGTTGTTGGCATAGCCAAACATTAACCCTTGGTCGCCTGCACCTTGCTCAGCAGGGTCGGCACGGTCTACACCTTGATTGATATCAGGTGATTGCTTACCAATGGCGTTTAATACCGCGCACGAGTCTGCATCAAAACCCATATCTGAGTGGGTATAACCAATTTCACGCACGGTTTTACGGGTGATTTCTTCAATATCAACCCAAGCAGAAGTCGTGACTTCGCCACCGACTAATACCATGCCAGTTTTGACATAAGTTTCACACGCCACGCGTGCTTTTGGATCTTGAGCCAGAATTGCATCTAGCACAGCATCAGAAATCTGATCTGCAATCTTATCGGGATGACCTTCTGAGACCGACTCAGAAGTAAACAAGTGCTTTGCCATAGTAGGAAAATCTCGTCGTTAGCATTCAAACGTGTAGAAGCATCTACATCTAGACGGCTATTTTAGTTTAAATCCGATTGCCGATCACCCCCAGTGAGAAAAAATCCTCTCAGATTGTGACCTGAAAACGACTATGTTTAGTCTTAAAGAAGTTATTTTTATTATATTTCATGGTATTAGGAATAATCGATTTTTAATAAATTTATTTCTCCATTACAAGTGATCCTTGCGATGCCCACTCAAGTAAACGCCAGTAAAGTGACTAGCTTGTTTCTGCAGCTTATATATCTAGCTACCTGAATCCTGCATCTTCAGGTTGTTTGGGAATATATTCAGCCATCTTTTGCTGAGTGAATGATAATTTTAGTTTGCGTCACACTGGCATGTAGGGGAAAATATGCATCCAAATTGCCCGCTAGACCCCACAAACAAGCAGGAGAGAGCATGTCTTCCCGTAAAGTACTCGCAAACGCAATCCGTGCGTTAAGTATGGATGCAGTTCAAAAAGCAAATTCAGGCCATCCCGGCGCCCCAATGGGTATGGCAGATATTGCTGAAGTGCTGTGGAATGATTTCCTTAAGCACAACCCGACCAATCCTAAATGGGTAGATAGAGACCGTTTCGTCCTTTCTAACGGTCACGGTTCAATGCTGATCTACTCTTTACTTCACCTGACAGGTTATGAATTACCAATCGAAGAACTGAAACAGTTCCGTCAATTGCATTCAAAAACTCCGGGTCACCCAGAATACGGTTACACCCCAGGTGTTGAAACCACAACGGGTCCACTTGGCGCGGGCATCAGCAACGCTGTTGGTATGGCGATAGCTGAAAAAACCTTAGCGGCACAGTTTAACCGTGACGGTCACGATATCGTTGATCACTACACTTACTGTTTCCTCGGTGACGGCTGTTTGATGGAAGGTATTTCCCACGAAGCCTGTTCATTAGCCGGTACTTTAGGTCTAGGCAAACTCGTTGCATTTTGGGATGACAACGGTATTTCTATCGATGGCCATGTTGAAGGCTGGTTCACCGATGATACGCCAAAGCGTTTTGAAGCTTACGGCTGGCATGTGATTGCCGGTGTTGACGGTCACGATAGCGCGGCAATCCGTGCTGCTATCGAAGCGGCGAAAGCGGTGACTGATAAACCAACCATGATTTGCTGCAAAACCATTATCGGTTTTGGTTCACCTAACAAATCAGGCAGCCACGATTGCCACGGCGCGCCATTAGGGGATGCGGAAATCGCAGCCGCCCGTGAATTCCTTGGCTGGCCACATGCGCCATTTGAAATCCCTGCTGACGTTTATGCGGGTTGGGATGCCAAAGAAGCCGGTGCTGCCCGTGAAGCAGCGTGGAACGAGAAGTTTGCGGCTTATAGCGCAGCTCACCCAGAACTGGCTGCTGAATACGAGCGCCGTGTACTGAAAGGTGAATTGCCTGCTGATTTCGAAGAAAAAGCGCAGGCATTTATTCAAGCATCACAGGACAAAGCCGAAGGGATTGCGAGTCGTAAAGCCTCACAAAATGCCATCGGTGCTTTCGGTGCTATGTTACCTGAACTGTTAGGCGGCTCTGCTGACTTAGCAGGTTCTAACTTGACACTGTGGTCAGGTTCTAAAGGTATTCAAGACGATCCAGCTGGTAACTACATTTACTACGGCGTGCGTGAATTCGGCATGAGCGGCATTATGAACGGTGCTTCGCTGCATGGTGGTTTCATCAACTATGGCGCAACTTTCATGATGTTCATGGAATACGCGCGTAACGCAGTGCGTATGTCGGCGCTGATGGGTATTCAAAACATCTTCGTTTATACCCATGACTCTATCGGTCAAGGTGAAGATGGCCCAACGCATCAACCAGTTGAGCAATTAGCTAACCTGCGTATGACGCCAAATATGGCCGTATGGCGTCCATGTGATGCGGCAGAAACGGCGGTTTCTTGGAAAGCTGCGATTGAACGTCGCAATGCCCCAACGTCACTGATCTTCAGCCGTCAAAACCTGAAAGCCCAAGCACGCAGTGCTGAGCAATTAGCCAATGTGGCAAAAGGTGCTTATGTACTGCAAGACTGTGCGGGTACACCAGAGCTGATCCTGATCGCAACCGGTAGCGAAGTACAATTGGCAATGGATGCCGCCGCTGCACTGACTGAGCAAGGTAAACAGGTTCGCGTAGTTTCTATGCCATCGACAACTGAGTTCGATAAGCAAGATGCCGCTTATAAAGAATCGGTATTACCACGCGCTGTGACTAAACGTGTGGCTATCGAAGCGGCACATACCGATTTCTGGTACAAGTACGTCGGTTTTGAAGGCACAGTTGTTGGCATGACCACGTTTGGTGAGTCAGCGCCAGGTAACGTGCTGCTCAATCACTTCGGTTTCACCGTTGAAAATGTGCTGAATGCTGCAAAATCATTGGGCTAATCGCTCAAGAGATTAGATTCAATACAAAAGGTTAAACTTTTTAAGTGTTAATCTGTATAATGCGGCCTGCAATCGTTTGCAGGCCGTTTTTGTATTTAGAGGAAATTGAGACCTCAATGATCCGAGTCGCTATCAATGGTTATGGCCGTATCGGCCGCTCTATTCTCCGTGCTTTATATGAGTCGGGAAAACGGCAGCAAATGCAGATTGTCGCGATTAATGAATTAGCTAAACCTGAAGCCATTATTCATCTGACACAGTACGACACCACCCACGGTCGGTTTGCGCACAAAGTGAAACTCGTCGATGATCACATGCTGATTGGCGACGATGCGATAAAAATTCTCCACGAGCCCGATCCCACAAAACTCCCTTGGCATGAAATGGACATAGACATTGTCTATGAGGCCACAGGTGTATTACTCGATCGTCAAAGCTGCGAAGCCCATATTCATGCTGGCGCTAAGCAAGTGCTGATAAGCCATCCATCCTCAGCCGATGTCGATGGCACGATTGTCTATGGTGTGAACCACGATTTACTTCGCGCCGAACACACAGTGGTGTCCAACGCTTCTTGTACGACTAACTGTATCGTGCCTGTGATCGACGTGCTCGATCGCCATTTTGGCGTTAAAAGCGGTGCCATTACCACTATCCATTCTGCAATGAACGATCAGCAAGTGATTGATGCTTATCATGATGATTTGCGTCGTACCCGCGCCGCTGGCCAATCGATTATCCCTGTCGACACTAAACTTGCCCGCGGGATTGAGCGGATTTTGCCGCATATGAAAGATAAGTTTGAAGCGATTTCGGTGCGCGTGCCTACTATCAATGTGACCGCGATCGATTTGTCTGTGACGCTTGAGAAAACCGTCGATATTGCCACTGTGAACCAGGTGTTAGAATCGGCCGCCAATGGGCGATTTAACGGCATTTTGGGTTATACTGATGAGCCCTTAGTTTCATGTGATTTCAACCATGATCCGCGCTCCAGTATTGTTGACGGTACCCAGACCCGTGTCAGCGCCGGTCAGCTGGTGAAGCTGCTGTTGTGGTGCGATAACGAGTGGGGTTTTGCCAACCGTATGTTAGATACGAGTTTGGCGATGATCGCGGCCAAGCGAGGCTGATAAAAGTAGATTATTCACCGGTGGGTCACTCAGTTGTATGCCAATTCGACGGGATGTCGAGCGCCTAGCGGCAGTAAACTGATACCGGCCATGTGTGAAACCAGTTTGTTTTTTGATTATAAAAGGAAGCGTTACTATGGCAATTATCAATATGTCAGATTTGGATCTACAAGGTAAGCGTGTGCTTATCCGCGAAGATCTCAATGTGCCTGTCAGCAACGGCGTCGTCACCAGTGATGCACGTCTGCGCGCCTCTCTCCCAACTATCGAGTTGGCCCTTGCTAAAGGTGCCGCTGTGATGGTGATGTCGCACTTAGGTCGTCCGACCGAAGGTGAATACAATCCCGAATATTCTATGCAACCTGTGGTCGACTACTTGGCTAAAGCCTTGTCGTGTCCCGTGCGTTTAGCGACCGACTATTTAGACGGCGTCGACGTTGCTGTGGGTGAAGTCGTGGTATTCGAAAACGTGCGTTTCAACGTGGGCGAAGGTAAGAACAACGAAGCGTTGTCACAAAAAATGGCGGCATTGTGTGATGTCTATGTGATGGACGCTTTTGGTACCGCACATCGCGCCCAAGCATCGACGCACGGCGTGGGCATGTTTGCCCCCATCGCCTGTGCTGGCCCATTACTGGCGCAAGAATTAGATGCTTTAGGCAAGGCATTAGATAATCCTGCGCGTCCTATGGTGGCGATTGTCGGTGGCTCTAAAGTGTCGACTAAGCTGACCGTGCTAGAGAGCCTTTCAGGTATCGTTGATCAGTTAGTGGTTGGCGGCGGTATTGCCAATACTTTCATCGCGGCGGCGGGCTACAATGTCGGTAAATCGCTGTATGAAGCGGATTTGATCGACGAAGCTAAGCGTTTAGTCGCTAATGCGAAAAGCCGCGGCGCCGATATTCCTGTGCCGACTGATGTAGTCGTGGCAGGCGAGTTTAGCCCAACGGCTGCGGCAACCTTAAAATCGGTTAGCGAAGTCGCTGATAGCGAAATGATTTTTGATATTGGCCCTGATAGCGCTGAAGCACTGGCTAAAATCATCGAATCTGCAGGCACTATAGTATGGAACGGCCCTGTGGGCGTGTTCGAATTCGACCAATTTGGTGAAGGTACTAAGCGTATTGCTCAGGCGATTGCCGATTCAAAAGCTTTCTCTATCGCAGGCGGTGGTGACACTTTGGCTGCGGTTGATAAGTATGGTATTGCCGATAAAGTGTCTTACATTTCTACTGGCGGCGGCGCTTTCCTCGAGTTCCTCGAAGGTAAAGAATTACCGGCTGTGGCTATGTTAGAAAAGCGCGGCGCTTAATTATTAAGTTTTAAAATACGCGGCGCATAAGACGCCGCGAAAGCGCTGATAAGATCAACGCTTTGATAATAAAGAATTATAAAAAAACCGCCCGTGTTTATCTTAGATATTGATTAAATATATCGAGTTAAATACGGGTATAAAAATCCATCCAAACGATAGCGACCTCGGTGACCAAGCGTTGCAGAATGCGACAGTCACCCTATTATTGGAGTTACAAAATGGCGTTAATTTCCCTACGACAACTACTCGACCACGCGGCAGAACATGGATACGGTGTGCCTGCGTTCAACGTTAACAACTTAGAGCAGATGCGTGCCATCATGCAGGCCGCTGAAGCAACAGACAGCCCTGTTATTGTGCAAGCTTCTGCTGGCGCGCGTAAGTATGCTCGCCCACAGTTCTTAAAATATTTGATGGCTGCAGCCCTTGAGCAGTATCCAGATATTCCTGTGTGTATTCACCAAGACCACGGTACCGATCCTGATATTTGTCAGCGTTCTATCCAATTAGGCATGTCATCAGTGATGATGGATGGCTCTTTGATGGCTGACGGCAAAACACCAGCATCTTATGACTACAACGTCGATGTTACCCGCCGTACAGTGGCATTTGCCCATGCGTGTGGTGTGTCAGTTGAAGGCGAAATCGGTTGTTTAGGCAGTTTAGAAACTGGTCAAGCAGGCGAAGAAGACGGTGTTGGCGCGGCAGGTATTTTAAGCCACGATCAAATGCTGACTACCCCTGATGAAGCGGCGCGTTTTGTTGCCGATACCCATGTCGATGCACTTGCCATCGCAATCGGTACTAGCCACGGTGCTTATAAGTTCAGCCGTAAACCTACTGGTGATGTACTGCGTATTGACCGCATCAAAGAAATCCATGCGCGTATTCCTAACACACACTTAGTGATGCACGGTTCATCTTCTGTGCCACAAGAATGGTTACAGATCATCAACCAATACGGTGGTCAGATCCCAGAAACCTACGGTGTGCCATTAGAGGAAATCGTAGAGGGTATCAAGCACGGTGTGCGTAAGGTGAATATCGATACTGACTTACGTTTAGCATCAACAGGTGCGGTACGTAAGTTCTTAGCAGAACACCCAAGTGAATTTGACCCACGTAAATTCTTGAAAGCGTCAATGGAAGCTATGGCAGACATCTGTACTGTTCGCTACGAAGCCTTCGGTTGTGCGGGTCAAGCCTCTAAGATTAAGCCTTTGTCTTTACAAGCAATGTACAAAGCGTACCAGTCTGGTGCCTTAGATCCTAAGATCAACATGTAAGCGTTATCGCTAAGACAAAAACCCGCTGATGCGGGTTTTTTTATGGACGAAATAGCGGTCGTTTTCATTTTTTAAGCGTAAATGTTAATATTGCGCGGATTTTCAGGGGAAAAAACTAACCCATATTAATATGTGCTTATTCAGCTTCGCTTGGACGAACAGATATTTATAGGGATTGGATTTAACGGAACAGGAACGATTAAACATGAAAAAAGTACTGACCGCAGCACTATTAATGACTGCACCTTTTATGGCAACGGCTGGAGCCGATTTTGTAAAAGGCGACAGAACGTTCGCTGGTGAAGCAGAGTTAGGTGCCACCTTAACTACAGGTAACACTGAAACTTCCTCATTTAAGGGACGTTTAAATCTTAAGCATGAGCTAGGCGATTGGGAAAATCAGTACTTACTAGAAGGTTTATACAAAGAAGATACCGGTTCTGTCACCGCGAAACGTTATTTAGCGGGTGCACAGGGTAACTACAAGATGACAGATAGTAGCTACCTGTTTGCGAATGCCAGTTATGAAGTCGACCCGTTTACTGGTTATGACTATACCCTATCTGGCGCAGCGGGTTATGGTCATAGACTGTATGACACTAGCAAAACCTTTTTAGATGTCGAAGTGGGTCCAGGTTATATCTATCAACGTCTGGATACTGAGCAAGCGCTTATCGAAGGTTATGACACCAACGACAGCGTTGTTGCCCACGGCGTGATTAACTTTGAAACTGAAATCACTGAAACTTCTAAATTCCAACAGCGTTTCGTTGCCGATTACGGTGACAAGTTAGATGCCCGTTCTGAAACTTCATTAACGGCAAATATTATTGGCGCATTGGCGATGAAGTTTGCCATTATTGTGCGTTACAACAGCGAGCCGCTGGATGATAAGAAAAGCACTGATACCGAAACCAATATGACCTTGTTATATGCTTTCTAATGCTGTGACACTGATTTAAAACACAAAGCACCTTCGAGGTGCTTTTTTATTGGCTATTTTTAGACTAAGTTGAGTATACGTTAAGCTTTTCTTTATTAGTAACATCTGTAGTTATACAAAAATTAATCTTTTAAATGCCTTTGGTTAAAGGGTAATGCATAGAAAGTTGCGTTTTATCAACATTTACTATGCCGAAGCTATGGTAATTTTCGACTAATTTCCTACGTAGAGATGAACTTTAATGAAATTACAGCGGTTGTTTAAAGACAGTGGAATGGCGTTGTGGAGTCTATTCTGCGTTGCAATATTGAGCGGATTCTCACCTGCAGCATGGGCTATGACGGAGGGGGCAGAACGGCTTAATTTGACCGCCGCGAGTGTGGGTTATGTCGCTGTCTGTGTGTTTGTGCTGGCTTATGTACTTGTGATGGCTGAGGAGACATTACATTTACGCAAGTCGAAACCTGTGCTCGTTGCGGCAGGGATCATCTGGGGCATGATAGGTTTTGTCTATATGCAAAACGGCATGTCCGAAGTGTCGGAAGCGGCATTCAAGCAAAACTTGCTCGAATACGCCGAGTTATTGCTCTTCTTGCTGGTGGCGATGACCTATATCAATGCCATGGAAGAACGTAATCTGTTTGATGCTATTCGCGGCTGGCTGGTGGGCCGTGGTTTTAGCCTGCGAACCGTGTTTTGGTTAACAGGCTTTATGGCGTTTTTCATCTCACCTGTAGCCGATAATTTAACCACGGCTTTGTTGATGTGCGCCGTGGTGATGAAGGTCGGGGCAGGGCAACGTAAGTTTATTACCCTTGCCTGCATCAACATTGTCGTTGCGGCCAACGCGGGTGGCGCGTTTAGCCCCTTTGGTGACATTACGACATTAATGGTATGGCAAAAGGGCTTAGTGCACTTTAGCGATTTTTTCCATCTGTTTATTCCTGCTTTAGTAAACTTTGCCTTACCCGCTGCCATTATGAGTGTGTTCATCCCACATTTCGTGCCTGAGCCTGAAAAAGAGCATGTTTATACTAAGCCCGGTGCTAAGCGAATTGTTGCATTGTTTTTACTCACAATCGCTACGGCAGTGTGTGCCCATTCTTTCTTAGGTATGCCGCCCGTATTGGGGATGATGACGGGATTAGGCTTCCTACAATTCTTTGGTTTTTATCTGCGTAAAACCTTTAATCGTTCCGTTGCCCGCGAACGTGAAAAGGCGGAGTTAAGACAAGACCAATTACGCCTGCAGCAACTTGGCAGTGTAGTGCCATTTGATGTGTTTAGCCGCATTTCTCGCGCCGAGTGGGATACTCTACTGTTCTTTTATGGCGTGGTGTTATGCGTCGGTGGCCTAGGTTTTATGGGGTATTTGAGTTTAGTGTCTGAGGCTATGTATTCGCATTGGGATGTCACTTATGCCAACATCGCCGTGGGTATACTCTCGTCTGTGATTGATAATATTCCGGTGATGTTTGCGGTATTGACCATGAATCCCGATATGGCTTTGGGGCAGTGGTTATTGGTTACCCTGACAGCGGGTGTGGGCGGTAGTTTGCTTTCGATTGGGAGTGCGGCAGGGGTTGCCTTGATGGGACAGGCTCGTGGCATTTATACCTTTGGGGCGCATCTACGGTGGACGCCTGTGATAGCTTTAGGTTATGTGGCGAGTATTTTAGTGCACATGTGGTTAAACGCCGCGATGTTCTAACACTGCATTAGCTTGATTATCGTTTACCGAGACAGGCTTGCGGCTTGTCTCACGAAAATTAACTATTTGCTGGCTTGGGTTAGCAAGATCACATTAATTATTTGTGGTCTTGCATAGACTTAACTCTGTGTTTTTATGGAGTTGAGTTAATGTGTATGCAATTGGGAGGCTGCAGGTTTGATCGAGAACGAGGCATACTGATTGAGTTGTCTCGCGATGAATCTTGGCATCTTTCTCGAGCCGAGCTACAAGTGCTCACGTTGTTGCTCGCACATCAAGGACAGTTAGTTTCAAAGCACATGCTGAAAACGGGGGATGGACAAGGTCCGCCGTTAACTGATGCCTCTTTATCCCGCGCCATATCCAGGCTCCGCTCTTTTCTTGGCCCTTCGCACGAGGGCTTGATCGAAACCGTTAAAGGCCAAGGCTATTTATTGCGACCATCAAACGGCAGCGAATATCGAGGCATCAATTACCTCAGGCTGCACACTGTGCCTTTGTGGAGTGCCTTAGTGTTATTTGGGGTGATGTTGGCGTTTTCGGTGTTTTATCTGAAACACACAGACCACAGTAAACCGACTCAAGCCTTGATGACGTCGATACTGTCGTTAGCCTCGGGTCAGCAAGTGCGCTTGAACTTATATGCCGACTCCAGTGCGAGTAACACTTTACTGTTTGAAATGGGCGAGCGCTTAAGCACGGGACTTATTGCCTGCGGTAAAAGCGATTGGGCAGATGTTTATGCGTCTTTATCCCATGATAAACAGGTGCTTAATATGACCTTTCGCGGTGAAAAACTCGGCCAGTCAGTGCTGCGCAATATTAGTATCAGCGATTTATCTCGCCCCAAAACATTCATCGACTCTGCTTGGCTGCATGAGGTGAATATCTGTGGCTAAATGGCTCAAGTGGACCATTAGTATTGTTATTTTGTCGGCCTTGATTGCGGCTTGCGGAGTGATTTACAAACAATTGGCAACGAGCCGGACCATGATGTTAAGTTGCAGCTCAGAATTATTTGATCGGCACACGAGTGCCAATCCATATGTCAGCGCCAGTGCTGGCAGTAACAGCAGCGACAATAAATTTTACCAGCTTGTGGACGTATTGATTGCCGCCGACAAAGCGCAAATCCACTACCGTTATTTTAATCTTGATGGCACCAGTGCGGGCCATATTTCAATGCGTGGCAAAGTCGACAGCATTGAGGCCAATAGCATGACCTATAGAGTGGCGGTGGAGACGAAAACTGAATCGCAAACGCAAAAACAACAAAATTGGCCCGAACAGATGAAATATCTCTATAGCATCAGCAGCTTAAATTTTTCCGATGCAGGGGTGAACCATTTCAGTATCGAAGTATTAGAGATGGATGATGCAAAAGATTATGCCATAGTATTATTGCAACCCAGCAATACGATTTGTGGATGCCGTATCGTAAATAGCCGAATTTAATCAGTGAATTTGAGTTTATTTCAGTTAAGATTAGTGCTCATTGATTTATGTCTACTGCGATGAGTTTCTGTGAGAGCTCATGAAAAGGGTGTTGTGTCTAAGATACGTGTAAAGCAAGAAGAATCCCTGTCGATTAAGTTCAGCCACCAGATGGAAAAGGGCGATAATCGTCAGCTCGATCTCTATTTCTTTTTACCAAAGGAAATGGGCATAGGCTCGCACACGCTTAATGAAGAAGAGTACTACTACAGCTCGATTGTCGGCCGTCGCTCTTACTATTCAGAAGGTTTGCATTTACCTTTGGTGCAGGGCCGCTTTGCCAGTTTAAATCGTCGCACCATTGAAGAATTCAGATTGTACTTGAATTTGTTCGCCTATCAGTTTGCCGTTGCAGTCGAAAACGACGTTAAAGAACTCAATCAAATCACAGATGTGACCCATTTCTATTTTGCCCTCGACGAATTACGCGAACAAGTTGGTCAGTTGCTGAAAAAGTTTCGCCGTAACGAACCAGGCGATCCTAAATGGAAATCCTACTTTGAAAATGCCGACAACTATCTGTCTTGGTTTTGCGAGCAGCAGTTGCTAAAGGTGCTCGCCCATGCAACACGGACCAGCGATTTCAATGATATCCAAGAACGGGTGCTAACACTGTGTCGCAATGAGTGCGCCTATCGGGATGAGCATAACTACAACTCGGCGCAAACTAAGCAAGATCCTAACCGCATCTCAAACAAGATGTTGTTGTTACGACGTTTAATCCAGCAAGGTGTGGTGCTCAAAGAAGAGTTAAAGCCCTTAGGAATTGGCCTTAAAAAGTTCACAACGGGACTGGCAACGGCGTTAGTCATGTTGGTGGTGTCGGCGTTGATAATTCAAGCGCAGGGCGCCTTCAGCGGTTTTACCATTGCCTTAGTGTTGACTTTGGCGGTGATTTACGGCTTCAGGGAAATCTTTAAAGATGACGTACGTAATGCCATGTGGCGTTTTATTCAGCGGGGCAGGCCACGCTGGAGCCGGATTTTGCGCGATACCACCAGTCAGGCGGTAATCGCTAAGCAGTTGGTATGGCTTGAGTTTATGCGTCAGCAAGATCTGCCCGATAAAGTCAGCGAAATCCTAAAACACAGGCATAGCCAAAATAAGGTCGATGCGGAAATCCTGCACTATAAAATCGCCACTAAGGTGAATCAGCATGAGTTCCAAGCGGGATACTCCACTATTCAAGAGCAAGTGAACTTTAGCTTAGTGCCCTTTGCCCGCTACTTAGAGCGGGGTAAGGCGAAGATTTATAAGGAAGTTGAAGGCAAAATCAGCCATGAATCGGTTGAGCGGCGCTATCAAGTAAACTTGATTTTAGTGCTGCGCGATGGTCGCGAGGCCCCGCAGTATATTCGCTACAAAATCACCATGAACCGTTCGGCCATTATTGAAATTACTCAGAGCCAATTGCCCGATTCGGTTAACATGCCCGAATCTACGATTGATGACGAGTAAAGGCCTGACCGATATTTTGATCGTTATTCTGCTTCGCCCGTTTTAGGGCGATTTCGGCATTATTCAGATACTGCTCAAGTGTCTGACCTTCTTGATAACCAGCAATCCCGATACTGATCCCTTCACCTAAGCCATTGCTGTTGAGCTTTTCCATCATATTGAGGGCAAAGTTATGCGCTTGGGTGGCATCTGTATCGGGTAGCATCACCAGTAGTTTGCCTAATTGCCAATGCAAAATCTGATAATTAGCTGGGATTTCAAGCAGTAATTGAACCTCAACTTCTTGCTGCCGGTTCGCCAGTTGGTCTATGTCACTCATGTGGCTCAGCATACCTTCGGGATTGATATCCATTAGCAGTAAGCTTGAACTCAGGCGGCTTGGCGGCGGCAGTGAGTTAAAATAACGTTCTAAATCAACCAAGCTCAGCAGAATCGTACTGCGATGGGGCACAAGGCTGCGCTTCTCTGTGCCTCGGCCACGTTCGGCAGCTTGCTCTAAGGTACAGACGATATAATCAATTTCACCATCGGCGGCCACATGGCCCTTCAAGGTCGCCTGCAAACAATTGGAGTGCGCCTGTTTAGGTGAGCATAGAATTTGCCCCTGCCACTGACCTTGCATGGCGATTTGAGCGCTAATTCTTTGCCATTGATTACCTAAATCGTTGGCGAGCAGCGAGGCTAAATCTTGATTTAAATCGCCATTGAGTTGCATTAGTGCATCGAATACGGGATTGATTTTAATCAGTTTACCATTGGCATCTGTTAGCGCTGTTGCGACTGTGCTATCGCATAAAAGCTCACTGAGAAATGCTTGTTCTTTACTACTGACTAATTCACTGATGTCTTCAAGGGTGATCAATAGATGTGGTGAACCTCGGCTCGCCCTTGGTGCTTGGCGGATATGCACTCGCAGTGTGGGGCCGTTGATACTTTCTAGGCTGATTTCACCAGACCATTGACCGGTTTTATGCACTTGCTCCATCAGCTCGGCATAGGTTTTATCATCGAGGCACAAGGTGCGTTGTAGATTACGGTCTGTGAGTTCATCGAGTGGCACTAAGGTCGCTTCTGCCGCCTTAGTGTTGGCGCTGATCACCCTGGCGTTTTCGTTGACCATCATAAAGCCAATGTCACTGTTAAATAAGCCATTGGCGACATCGATACTGTATTGGCGTGAACGCTGTTGTAAGCGATACATGTGGCTGAGCAGCACAACCCAAGCGGCGAGTACGGTTAAGATCAGCGATGCCACTATGACAATGTTTTGCCACTGGGAAAAACGTGCGGCTATGTCGGCGTTACGCACATAGGAGAGTAAAAAGTATTCTCTGCGGGTTTCTGGCTGGGCAGTCAGTTCGATCTTAAGGTAAACAAAAGTGGCTTCTTCACCGTGGAACTGGCCAAAATTACTCATGGACATATCACGCCACAGGGCGGGATAAGTTTGTCTTAAACTTGCCCCTAAGGTTTCAGGCATATTACTTAACGGGGCGAGAGCGCTCGCGCCAGCATAGAGTAATCCCTGGGTGTCGAGCACTAACATAGGCGATTTGTTACTCGAAAAAGCCGGTTTTATGGCTTCGAGCATTTGCACCATGGAGTTGTACGTCACCAGATAACCCATAGAACTTTGATCGGGCTTTTCGAGCCAAGCCATTTGATACATATAGGGTTCTAGCATGCCTTCAATCGGGACAAACTCCAGTGGCGAAGTGTAAACCTCTTTGCCGCCCATGTTACGACTCGCGCCAAGTAAGGTCGGCGGTAAGGCATCTTTGCTGAAATTAGAAGGGGTAGAGAATTTATAATTGCCTTGGGGATCGTATAGCGCAATGCTGAGCAGCTCAGGAATATGCTTCACCAGATCCTGCCAGCTTTCCTGTAATTTGAGTTGTTGCTTGGTGGTCGGATTGCTTAAGTACTGTTTTAGCAGTTCACCATTGGCGAAAATTTGGGTGCGAAATTGCTGAAAAGACACTTTATCAGTGATCAGAGTGCCTATGGTTTGCAGTTCACTGTATCTCTGTGTCGCCCATTCTTCCTGTAGGCGGCGTTCACCTAAAGTAATGATTAAGTTAGTTAAAATGATCATGCCAATCACCAGCATAGAGAGCTGGCTTGCAACGGCTAATAAGCGTTGATGCGACCAATGGATCCCTTGAGTCAAAGAGAGCAGCGGCGCTAGGGGATACGTGCTTGGGTTATTCTTCAGCATGAACCGATAATGAGTGGGTGATCTGTTAATTTCGCTATGTTAACACGAAAGAATTGTTACGACAGTGCCAAGTTACTCAGCAAGATTTCTTGAGTAAAAGTTAAGACGATTCACACATGTACCACTCACGTCATCGACAGTGTTATCTGCTTGGGTATTTCAGCCGATTTTGGCTTTTTAGAATACCGTTTAGCCTAAAGCGCCAAGTACCCTATGTTTAAATTCACAGCCGTAGGACTCCACTTGTTCACGGCAGATATCGATATCGACCCCCGTTAATCCTTCGATGGCGGAGACTTGCACCGTTTCAATATAGTGTGGCGCCAAGGCAATAAAGGCATGTACGGCGGCGTAGGAGCCCGCGAGCTTAGGGCGACAATGTGCTATGTAGGCGGCTTCGTTATCTGCATTGAGTGAAATCGATAAGCTATCTACACACTCGGCAAGTTCCGGCAGAATATTGCGTCTATGAACCAGATTACCTAAGCCATCGGTATTAATCCGTACTCGTCCGCCCCTGAGTTTGATCTCTTTTGCCACCGTCAGCAGGGTGGGAAGATTTAAGGTTGGCTCGCCATAACCGCAAAACACGTATTCTTCAAAGTCTTTAACCTCACCAAGCAGGGGGATAATTTCCTCGGGCTTAGGTTGGTGGCACAGGGCAAGCTGGTATTCGTGGATTTGTTTACTGCCATTATGTTTCGGGCAGAAAGCACAGCGCAGGGTGCAGCGACCAGTGATATTGAGGTATCGGCTGCGGCGAATATCATAAACTAGCGTTTCGGTCGCACAGGTTTCATTCGTGCAAACTTCATCTGTGATATGGCCATTTTCTAAGGTTTCAGTGGTGACAACTTGCAGATTATCAAGGTGTTGCTTATGCAGATGCTCAGACATAATGATGGCTTCATTCTAACGATAACTGACGACTTGAGCACAGTGTAGCGAAAGCCCGATGGCATAACTGTCAGCTAGATCGCAACTTGAAAGAGCAAATTTACTCACAGCATAGTGACTGAGGTGTTGGGGTGGAATTGAATGAACTGAGGCAATAAAAAAGAGAGCCTAAGCTCTCTTTTTAAGGATAAGACATTGATTAACTGTCTATTGCTAACGGCCTATTGCTAACTGCCTGTCGCTAACTGCCTGTCGTTATCAGCCTATAGATAGTCTTTCTTATAGTCAGTCGTGACAGCTTGCTCAAAATCCGGATGCTTAACGTCCTCATCATTGGTTTTTTTAGGCTGCCACCACCAGTTGAAGAAGCGGCTGCTAGAGCGGCTAACATCGTCGAGTATAATGTACAGCAGCGGCACTAAGATCAGCGTCACTACGGTCGAGAACAGGATACCGAAGGCGAGGGACGTCGCCATAGGGATCACAATTTGCGCCTGCAAACTGCGCTCGAGAATAATAGGCACTAAGCCGACAAAGGTAGTGAGTGACGTTAAGATAATCGCCCTAAAACGATAACAGCCCGAATCCACTGCCGCCTGTCTAACCGATTGGCCTTGCTCCCGTGCACGGTTAACAAAGTCGACCAAAATCAAAGAGTCGTTCACCACCACACCCGCAAGCGCCACTATGCCACACAGACTTAACACGCTCATCGCGAGTCCCTGAATCAAGTGACCAAACAGGGCACCAATGATCCCGAAGGGGATTACCGACATGATGATCAATGGCTGGCTGTAGGATTTTAGCGGGATTGCCATCAGGGCATAAATGGTAAACAGCGCAAAGAAGAAGCCTTGCAGTAAACCGACCATAGCATTCTGTTCATCTAAACTGCCGCCATCTAACGCGGTTTGGATTTTAGGATACTTGGCCTGTAATTGCGGCAGGTAATCCTTTTGGATTTCCTGTACCACTTTTGAAGGTTCGACTATGTTTTTGTTGGCATTTGCCGTAATCGTGATCGCTCGCTTACCGTCAACACGGGTAATTGAGGCGTAGGATTCCCCTTTCTCAATTTGTGCCACAGTCGAGAAGGGAACCGAGGTGCCCGTTGGCGTGCGGATCAGCATGTTTTCCAGATAACCTACAGTGCGGCGTTGCTCTAATGGGTAGCGCACCATCACCTTGATTTCTTCTTTATTACGTAAAATACGTTGGGCTTCATAACCATAGAAACCGTAACGCACTTGGCGAGCTAAATCGGAAAGGGTCAGGCCAAGGGCTTCCGCCTCTGGACGTATCTTTAGGCGAATTTCATGGCTACCCGAGGAAAAGTTGTCGGCAATATCGTACACGCCTTCGTAGCTGGCGAGTTTTTGCTTCAACTCTTTAGAGGCCGCGGACAGTTCATCGAGATCGCTTGAGGTCAACCTGAAGGAAATATCGCCACCGGCATCGTTGGTGCTCGCGTTAAAGCTGAGTTTTTTGACCGATAGAAGCTCGGGCAATTGTTCACGCCATGCGGCAGCAATCGTCACACCATCGACTTCGCGGTCTTCGCCTTTCGTCAGTTCGGCAAAAATAAAGGCAGAGGTGCGGGAGCTCATATTGATAAAGCTGTGTTTCACCACTTGATAGCCGTTATCTTGCTCCATTTTGTCATTCATCTTGTACAGGGCTTCTTCTATGCTCTGCACCACTTTCAAAGTGTTATCTTCCGAGCTGCCTTCGTCCATTTCCAACTGAACTTGGATAAAGTCTGATGGAATATCTGGGAAGAATACCCAACGCACTTTACCACTGGCGACTAAGGCAATCGACAGGACCAACACACCGATAAAAGCCGCGACCACGTTGTATCTTTGCTTGATACAGCGCTCGAGGAAATTACGATAACTGTGGTGAATAAAGTGCTGCACTCTGTCGTTAAAGTTGGCTTTAAGGCGACCAAAGAATCCCCTTGGCGCACCGGGCTTTTTAAATTTCATGTGCGCTAAATGCGCCGGCAGAATGAACTTAGATTCGACCAAGGAAAAGGCCAAACAGAGGATGACCACCATGCCGATGGATTTCCAAATAATCCCCATAGGGCCAGAAACCATTAACATGGGAATAAAGGCCGCAATCGTGGTTAATACCCCGAAGGTCGCGGGCATCGCCACTTTTTGCGCGCCGCGGATCACGTTTTCAACCGAGTGACCGTGGCGTTCGACTTCTGTGTAGGCGCTCTCGCCGATGACAATCGCATCGTCCACCACTATCCCGAGCACCAAGATAAAGGCGAACAGGGTCAGCATGTTGATCGTCATTGAGAAAGGCTCGAGCGGCATGATCAGCATAGTGCCGAGGAAGCATACCGGCAGACCCATCATGACCCAAAATGCCAACTTAAGATCGAGGAACAAGGCTAAGATGATAAATACCAACAAGGCACCGTAAAACATGTTCGACATCATCATGTTTAAGCGGCCTTTGAGGTAGTGCGTCATATCACCCCAAGTATCGAGTTGCGCGTTGGCGGGAAGCGTCGCGCGGCGATCCTCTACGTATTGTTTCACTTGAGCGGCAATGTCTAAGGCATTTTGATCATCAACACTGGTGACTTCGATAATCGCAGCTGGTTTACCGTTAAAGCGGGTGTATTCCAAACGTTCTTCAAAATCATCTTTGATGGTCGCCACTTGCGGCAACATCACCCGGCTACCGTCGGGGCGAGTGGTGACGACGATATTGGCAAAGTCATCCCCCGTGTAGGCTTGGCCTTTGGTGCGCAGCAGGATGTCGCCATCTTGGGCACGAATCGAACCGCCGGGTAAGTCAAAGGAAGAGTTTTGCACTGCTAATGCAACCTGCGAGAAAGTCAGGCCGTATTCACGTAATTTATTCTCAGAGACTTCGATGCCGATTTCATAATCGCGTACCCCTGTCACTTTGGCACGGGTCACGGCTGGCAGTTGGGTTAAATCGTCACGTACTGACTTAGCCAACTCTTTCATATCGTGCAGTGTCATATCACCATAGACGGACACCCAAATGACGTTATTTTCAGGTTTAATCTGATAGATATTGGGTTTTTCGATGTTCACAGGGAAGGTCGAAATCGCGTCTAACCTTAGCTTGGCTTCATCAAGCACGGTTTGCACTTCGTAACCGTCTTCAACTTCAACTGTTATTGAGCCAACCCCTTCGCTCGCCACTGACGTGACCTTCTTGATACCATTGATATCTTGGATGGCTTCTTCAATCTTGATGTTGATGCCTTCTTCGATTTCCTGCGGCGCCGCGCCCGGATAGGCGACGGAAATATTCAGCAAATTGAGTTCGAAAGAAGGAAACACTTCTTTATTGATCAAGACAGTGCTGAACAAACCGCCGACCAGCAATGCCCACATTAACAGGTTCGCGGCCACACTGTTGCGGGCGAACCAGGCTAAGATCCCTTTTTGAGTGTCCATTATTTCACTCCAGTGGCCGCAAGACTCGACTCGGGCGTGTCTTCTTTTGGCGTCTCAGTCGGCAATGCCGCTTCACCTAAGACTTTGACCAGTTGACCGTTTGCCATGCTGTTGAAGTGAGTGGTGGCGACGCGCTCACCTGTTTTTAGACTGTCCTTGATATACACATTGTCGAGATCGCTACGAACGATATTCACATGGCGCATTTCAACAATATTTTTGTCGTTCACTAAGGCGACATGATCGTTACGAACCACATGCCGAGGGAGTTTTACTATGCCATCAACGGTGCGCCCTTTAATGACTGCATTGACGAAGCTGCCATATTTAAGCGGTAAGCTGCCAGCAACTTTATTGGCGCGCAGGTACGGATCTTTGATTTCAGCGACTAAATACACCATGCGATTTTCAGCATCGATTACGCCTTCGCTGCGGATAATATTGCCAACCCAAGTATTTTCTTTACCCGCCAAAGAAGCGCTCAGCGTCACTTGAGTATCTGGATTATCAACCGATTCTAGGTAGGCTAAATCATCATTGGAAATCGGCAAGCGGATCTCAGCCACGCTAGTGTCATAAAGCTCACCTAGGTTTGTACCTAAGCTAACATACTGACCTAAATCGACATTACGCGCTTTAATTATGCCATCGAACGGCGCGCGGATAACTGTGCGCTCAAGGTTACGTTGGGCACGCGCCAGTGCGGCCTGCGCATATTTAACGTTGGCTTGCTCTTTTTTAAGCTGTGGAATACGCAGACCTAACTCTGGGGGTAAGCCCTTGTCATAGCCTTTGAATTCGATTTTTGCGACTTCACCGCGGGCAATTTCTTCGTTCAGCGCGGCGGTAGCTTGGGCTAGTGTTGCTTCGGCTTGCATTAAATCAGCCTCGTAATCTGAGGGCTCGATTTGTGCGAGTTGGTCGCCTTTTTTGACTATGCCACCCGCCACAAAATCAGCGGAAATACTCAGCATTCTGCCTTGAACTTCGGTCACAAGCTGGGTTTTATATTTTGGGGTAACCACACCGTAGGACGGTAAGTTTAGCGATACCGTTTGCTGAGTCACTTGCGTGACGTCAACGATAGGAATGGGCATCTCTTCCGGTTTTTGTTCTGGCGCCTCCTTGGTTTGCATTAATATTTTTGCGCCTAAGCCAAACAGCAGCAAAATTAATAAAGGAGATGCTCTCCTCAGTAAGGTCTTCATCATATTATTGTTACATCCATGCTAATCGCGTAATGGGGTTAAAGTAGCAGAGTCGGCCGCGCCAATAAATTTATTTTTGTAAATTAAATGTGTCTAAAAGTGATGGTTTGACGCAGTTGCTCACTAGGAACCGATATTTTGGCGGAAATTAGAACAGATAAAGGGTGAAAGGTTCACTTAGGTGATTGGAATATATTGAAATAAGGAACAATTAGCTTACGGATTGGCAGAGTTAAGTTGGCCGTATTTCATGCTCTATATTTTATGATTAGCTTTTACTCGCCAGTTGATTTATTGCATTGAGTTAAATTTAGGTAATAAAAAAGCCGCATATAGCGGCTTTAGTTGGATGATTTCAAGCAGAGGTTACTTCTTCTTGCGGGCGATTTTACTCGCTTTCTTCGCCGCTTCTTTCTTGCTGGTTTTCTTCGCTGCTTCTTTGGCTTTCACTTTGGCTTTTTTCTTACCCGGTGTCCGCGCTTCTTTGTTCTTAGGGCGCAGCTCTTCGATCACGCGGCGTTTCAACGGTTGCTCGATATAACGCTCGATTTTACCGACGATACGCATATCGTGGGCTTCGGCCAACGAAATCGCGGTACCTTTGGCGCCAGCGCGGCCCGTACGACCGATACGGTGAATATAGGTATCGGCAGAGCGTGGCATGTCGAAGTTGATCACATGGGTAATATCATCGATATCGATACCGCGTGCAGCCACATCGGTTGCCAACAAGACGTTCACTTCACCTTTAGTAAAACGACTTAAGGCTTGGAAACGTTTTTTCTGTTCCATATCGCCACGCATGAATGCGCAGGGAATGCCGACTTTCAGTAACTGGCCTTCTAAGCTAGAAACGATGTCGCGGGTTTTCACGAACACAATCGTCCGTTTAACATCTTCTTGGCGCAGCAGATGACATAGCAGGGCAAATTTATGCTCTTTATCATCGGCTAAGTGGATCCATTGGTGGATCTTGGCTTTTTCACTGCGAGGGGCTTCAACATCGATTTCAATCGGGTCGTTTAACACTTCGCGGGCAAAACGTTGCACGCCGCCGCCTTCTAAAGTGGCAGAGAACAGCATGTTCTGTTTGCGGCCTTGGGCTTCGATAGCAATCGCTTGCACTACAGAAGAGAAGCCCATGTCTAGCATGCGGTCGGCTTCGTCGATAATTAAGATATCGACTTCTTGGGCGTTGAAATTGCCTTTGTCTAAATATTCCATCAGGCGGCCAGGGGTCGCGACCAGAATATCGACGTTGCCCGCTAAGGCTTCTTCTTGTGGTCCGTAAGGCACACCACCAGTCACTATTGCTATGTCTAAACCTTGGCCTGTGGCTAAGTGACACGCATAACGGTGGATTTGGCTGGCTAACTCACGGGTTGGCGTGAGGATCAGGATACGTGCTTGCCCAGCAAAACGACGGGGGAAGTCGATTAAATGTTGCAACGATGGCAGTAAAAAACTCGCTGTTTTACCTGTTCCTGTCGGGGCGCGCGCGAGAATATCTCTTTGCTCTAGGGCATAAGGGATAGTTTCTTGCTGAATAGTGGTGGGTGAATGATGCCCCATGGCATTAAGCGACTCTAATAAGCTAGGGTCAAGCTGGAAATCTTCAAATTGCATGCGCAGCGTCTCGACGGATAATAGCGAAGCATTATAAAGGTTATAGCGGTTAACTTAAATAACTTAATCTGAGCGGGGATAAACTTATGTCGCTCAGCAGTCTGTTTTGCTAAAAAATAGTGAGATCTCAGCAGCTTTTGTGCTGGTTGAGTGGTTATAAGTGTTTAGTGCCGCTCATTCGTGCCGCTGTTTTGCAGTTATTCCGCACTTCGCTATCATCAAAGGGGTAGACATTTTTTTAAACTTCTATAAGATACTGCGAATATAATGAAGATAGGCTGTTGTTAAGGTTTATTTCGATGGATTGAGTGATGTGTTTTTAGGAGCCTTGGCATAAATATTTATCCACTTACTAGCGTTATTTAAAGTGGGTTCCTGAGCGTTAGCCCTGCTCGGGAAGATAAGCAAACAGGTTTTGATTGGATTTTATGTTTCTGATAGATGGGCTGAAAACGATATGACATTCGATGGGTTATCACATTTTTTTATCTCGTCCCAAGACAGTCTGTTACTAAACGTCTACTACAATCCCTCGCTGGTTACTCTGTCTATTTGTATTGCAATTTTTTCAGCCTTTATGACCTTTCAGGTTGCAACGCAAGCGGTCACGAGCCAGTCCCATTTCCGTAAACAGATCATGTTGTTCACAGGGAGTCTTGTGTTGGGGGGCGGAGTTTGGTCGATGCATTTTATCGGCATGCTGGCTTTTGATTTGTGTTCGCCCGTGAGTTACAACTTTGCGCTGACAGCCCTATCTTTGTTACCTAGTATCGCTGCTTCATGGGTGGCGTTGAATCTATTAGCTAAACCTAGCTTTCGCTTCTCACAGGTGTTGATCAGTGGCACCCTCGTTGGCGCGGGGATTGGCACTATGCATTACGTTGGCATGGCTGCGATGGAAATGGCGCCGCTACTGCGTTACGACCCATTAATATTTGCGCTTTCTATCATAGTGGCTGTATTGCTGGCTATTATTGCATTGTGGGTCAGGACTGGCGTAAATAAATTAATCACGCTAAATATCAATCCGATAACGAGTAACTTTCTCGCTAGTATCTTAATGGGACTGGCGATTTCAGGTATGCACTATACCGGTATGGCGGCTGCGCGTTTTGTTAAGCCTGAAGGGTTGGAATTAACTCAGCAAACCTCTGAAATCTCTTTCTATCTCGCCATTGGCGTGTCCGTCATTACTGTCACCATTATCAGCCTAGTGTTAATCGTAAACCTGATCTTCAAATATAAAGATTTGACTCAGTTGGCAAAATCCAATGAAGACAGAATGCGCGCCATGATGAATACGGCAATCGATGGGATTATTACTATTGATGGCAAAGGCATTGTTGTCAGTGTGAACAAAGCTGTGACCGTGATTCTAGGTTGGCGAGCCGATGAGCTGATGGGCTTTAACGTGAAGAAAATTGTGCCAGATGCCATTCGTGAAGAGCATGATGGCTATTTAGCTAAATACGTTGAAACACACAAAGCTAAAATTATTGGGCTTGGCAGAGAGGTTGAAGCGCAGCATAAAGATGGCTCCCAAGTGCCGATTAACTTAAGCATTGGCCATGTGATGCAGGGGAAAGATCATTATTTTGTCGGTTTTATCACTGATCTCAGCAAGCGTAATGAAATGGAGCTTGAGCTTAAAAATAATGAAGCCAAGTTTAGATCTTTGATCGGTAATATCCCCGGCATTGCTTATCGTTGTAAAAATACTCAAGGCTGGCCAATGGTTTACATCAGTGATGCGGTATTAAACATCACAGGTTATCCGGCTGCAGATTTCGAGTTGCCTCATCCCCAACGGTTTTTCTCCGATCTTTATCATCCTGATGATCTTGATACTATTTATTACAGTGCACAGCCACCGACGTTTTCAATGGAATATCGCATTATTCGTCGTGATGGTGAAGTGCGTTGGTTATTTGAACATGGCAACTACATAAACGATGAGTCCAATGGTGAGCTCTGGATAGATGGGTTTGTGATGGACATTACCGAACGCAAAAAAATGGAGCAGGACTTAGTTACAGCAAAGAATAATGCTGAGCAAGCCGCTGCTGCACGTTCGGCATTTTTAGCCAATATGAGCCATGAAATTCGCACACCAATGAATGCCATCATAGGCTTTAGCGATATTTTATTAGAATCTAGACTAGAGCTTGAGCAGCAAAAACAGTTAACTACCATTAATCGCTCCGCCAAATCCCTGTTACATTTGCTCAATGATGTGTTGGATAGCGCCAAATTAGACAAAGGTAAGCTTGAGCTCGAAAGTCGCGTTTTTTCATTAACCGATGAAATCGACACTGTTATCTCAACACTTTGGTTGCAAGCTAAAAACCAGAACTTGTTTTTAGGCGTGGATATCGCGCCATCTATGGCAAGCAACTATGTCGGCTCACCAGAAAGGATCAGGCAGGTGCTGATTAACTTAGTGGGCAATGCGGTAAAATTCACGTCTGAAGGTGCCGTCACTGTCCGCGTTTATCCTGAACATGACCAACAGGTGACCTTTGAGATTGCGGATACTGGGATTGGTATGTCGCCGGATCAGCTTCAGCATGTATTCGATGCTTTCTCGCAGGCCGATGCGTCCATGAGCCGCAAATACGGCGGCACAGGTTTAGGTACGACTATCAGTAAACAGTTGGTTGAGTTGATGGGCGGACACATTGAAGTTCAAAGTACGTTGGGCAAGGGCAGTACATTCCGTTTTACGATTCCCTTAAAAGTCAGCTGCGAAACCTTATCAAAACAACAATCTGACATCACGGCTTTGCCTCCGTTGACCATATTAGTGGTTGACGATATTCAGCAGAATATTGATTTACTGACGGTATTATTCACCCGTTTGGGGCATAAGGTGATCACGGCTCGTGATGGTCAGCAGGCCTTAGTTCGCATGCAAAAAGGCTCGATTGACATCACCCTGATGGATCTGCAAATGCCGATTATGGATGGATTAACCGCTGCTAAAATACGTCGTCAACAGGAAGCTGAAGAGCAACTGGTGCACATGCCGATTATTGCCTTAACGGCCAGTGTATTAGAGCAAGACCAAAACGCCGCAGTACAAGCAGGTATGGATGGCTTTGCCAATAAACCTATTGATTTTGCGCACTTAAGCCGTGAGATTGCCAGAGTACTTAAACTCGAGCCGCTGACGACTGTGGTGGAATTGCCCCAGTCAAATCGGTATCTCGTGATTGACGAGCAGCATGGCATAAAGCTGTGGGGGAGCTTGTCTATATACATCAAAGAGTTGACCAAGTTTGTTGCCCAGTGGCCTGACAAAAGCCAGCAATTACAAGGCGCAATCAATCAAGATGATCTCCAGCGGATAAAGCAGTTGAGCCATGGTTTAAAGGGCGTCAGTGGCAACTTAGGTTTGTCAAAATGGATGCAGTTGTTTAGCCAAATGGAAAGTGCCGAACCTGAGTCGATACCGCAGATATTTGATGACGTTTGTGCCTCATTTGGCGAGATAGAAGCCTATATTGCGGGGGCGACATTACCCGAACATCCTGCCTCGAATAACCTATCGAAAAAGGCCGATTACGCACAGCATATTTTGCCCCATATCGATGCGCTTCTTGCGGCGATTTCCCATCACTCCTTTGATGAGGCGGAGCTTATCGCGCTACAGAAACTCACTGATGATGCAAATAGAGCCGCGATAACCAGTATTGTTAATGCCTTAGATGACTTTGATTTTGATATCGCCTACAAGGCGTTGATGGCACTCAGGGTCGCTATCTCCACACATGAGGAGTGGTAATGCAGACAGCAACTGAATCGAAACAAACCTTATTGCTAGTGGATGATGAGCCCGTCAATTTACGGGTGTTGAAGCAAATACTGCATCAAGACTATCAGCTCATTTTTGCTAAAAATGGCGAGGAGGCACTGCGCTTAGCACAAATCGAAAAACCGTCACTGATACTGCTCGATATTATGATGCCAAATATGACAGGTTTTGAGGTGTGTCAAATACTGAAGACTATGACTGAAACCCAGTCTATTCCGGTGATTTTTGTGACGGCACTCAATGATGAACACGACGAGGCCGCAGGCTTTGCCGCGGGTGGTGTGGACTATATCGCCAAACCTATTTCAGCGGCGATCGTCAAAGCTAGGGTAAAAACACATTTGTCGCTGGTTCAGGCTGATGAGTTGAAACGAACGCGTCTGCAAGTGATTCAGCGCTTGGGCAGGGCAGCGGAATACAAAGATAATGAAACCGGCACCCATGTACTGAGAATGAGTCATTATTCGCGAATATTGGCGCTAGCCTACGGCTTAACGGAATCGCAGGCGGATGATTTGTTACATGCCGCGCCTATGCACGATATTGGCAAAATTGGTATTGCCGACAGCATAATGCTCAAGCCTGGAAAGTTAACCTATGAGGAGTTCGAGATCATGAAAACTCATCCTCAAATTGGTGCTGAAATTATTGGCGAGGTGGATTCTGAGTTATTGCGTTTAGCTAAATCAGTGGCACTTACTCACCATGAGAAATGGGATGGCACGGGTTATCCCCATGGGCTACAAGGTGAGCAAATCCCCTTAGAGGGCAGAATTGTGGCCTTAGCCGATGTATTTGATGCGTTAACCAGCAAGCGACCATACAAAGAGGCGTGGTCAGTCGACAAAACCATGGACTACATTCAAGCGCAAAGCGGCGTGCATTTTGACCCTGTATTGGTCAGATTATTTGCCGAAAACTTACCGAAAATAATAGAAATCAAAGAGAAGTGGACCGACCGTTAAAGCCCTGTGCTACAAGGCTTTAACCTGATGTCATCTTAAATGTAATGCAGTTTACTGCTTGAAATAAAAGACTATTTAACTTAACAGCCACTTTAGAGAGTGGCCTTTATAGCTTGAGGTAAAAATCTCGAGCGAGTTCGATCATCTGCTCTGTGTACTTGCCTTCACTATTTCGAATCGTCAGCTCCCCGTGTTCAGTAGGAGTTTGCCGATCTTTGCTGACCACAATTAATACCCGATTCGCCTCCTTGGTACTCACACTTTTGGCTGGTACTTGTTTGGCAATAGCGAGTGTCGACGACTCTGCAACACATGCAGCAAAGCGCGGCAGACTTTGCATCGGCAGAATCAAGGTGGCTTGACCTTGGGGCGAGAGGCATAAATCTATGGCATTGAGTAGCGCGGCAAAACTTAAGCTATCTGTGTGACGGGCCATAGCGCGCTGGGATTGTATCGCCTGTGTGCCTTGCTCAAAATAGGGTGGATTACAAATGATGTGGTCAAAATACCCTTGGTACTCAACCTGTTGGCAAAAGTCTTGGATACTGCTGTTGACTAAGTTGAGTCGATTCGCCCACGGACTATTGTGGAAGTTATGCTGGCAAGCCTCGGCTGCACTGGCGTCTAACTCGACACTGGTAATGTGTGCTTGGCTGCGCTGCGCAGCCATCAAGCTGAGTAAGCCGCTGCCAGCACCAATATCTAACACTGTTTTCGCTGTGGTCAGTTGAGCCCACGCGCCTAGGACGACACTGTCTGTGCCTACGGCCATGCCGCAATTCATATCATCGATATGAAATTGTTTAAAAGTGAATGCCATGGAGAGTTAATTTTTGCCGTTCTAAGGTGAATAGGCCCAATATTAGGCGGGAAGTATTCTAATTCTAGCCCTCGTTTTTAGCCAATGCTTTTAAACAGAAGATGTTGCCCTAGATGTATGAATTTGTGTCGGCATAAGATTTTATTTTTTACGGCGCAATACAGATTTTACTTAATTAACGCTTTATTTTATTGCCTTGGAAACCTTTTTTTAGCAGGTAATTAGCATTATTTCGCTTTTTTTATCCTAACAGTCTTGTTGTCTTGTATTGGTGCTTTAAGTCTGGTATTAGTTTCGCCCCCATTTTTAATCACTTTTATGATTAACGGATAGGTAAACGAGTTTAATGGTGAATTAGTAGTCAGTATTGCTGCGTTATAGTTCGTCATAGATTATAAACTCGACAGGTATCGAACATATTTACCACGGAATTGTGTAAACAAAGATTTGCACTCCGGATGGGCTTTGTTTTAGCTATGGCTAATCGACACATAATCACTTAAGTTTGTAAAAAAACAATAAGACAAGATGGGGCTTCCAGTGCAAGACAATCAGATGAGTATCGCAGATACATTGGGCTTAGGTTTTATGACCTTCGCATTTTTTTTAGGAGCAGGTAACCTAATTTTTCCACCGTTCGCGGGTATGTTAGCGGGCGATAATATGCCCCTTGCCATGTTGGGTTTTTTGATTACCGCCGTAGGTTTACCTTTAGTTGGACTGATTGCTGTCGCTAAGGCTCAAGGTAAGATTATGGCTATGCTGCCAGTATTTACAGCAACGGCATTGGCTGTTTCAATTTATATTATTATCGGCCCTGCGTTTGCTGCGCCGCGTACCGGTTTAGTGGCTTACGAGATTGGCGCTAAGCCCTTTATCGATGACACCACGGCTACATTTTTACTCGGCAGTTTAGAACTGAACCTGTCGCAACTGCTATACACATTAGGTTTCTTCGCTGTCACTATGTTGCTGGCGCTTTTCCCTGGTAAGTTGCTCGATAGCGTAGGTAAAGTATTAACGCCTATTTTATTGATTTTGTTGGTGGGATTAGCTGCATCTGTGATGTTTTTACCCGCATCCGAAGTAGGCCAAGCTGTGGGGGATTACCAACAGCATCCGCTGACCAAAGGTATTTTGGAAGGCTATAACACTATGGATACGTTAGCATCCTTGATGTTTGGTATGTTGATTATTGATATCCTGCGTAAAAAGGGCATTGACCAACCTAGTGATCAAACTAAGTATCTAATCCGTGCAGCCTTTATTGCCGCCGCTGGTTTAACTTTTGTGTATGTGTCCTTGTTCTTTTTAGGTGCAACCGCTGGCGATATCGCTATCGGCACTAAAAATGGTGGCGAAATATTAACAAATTACGTGACCCGCGAGTTTGGGGAACTAGGCTCAGTCTTGTTGTCATCGGTCGTGACTTTAGCTTGTTTAACCACTGCGGTTGGCCTTGTGAGTGCCTGTTCTGAGTTCTTCAATGAGCTGATGCCTAAACTGTCTTACCGTTTCCTGGTGATCTTTTTAAGCTTGATATGCGCTGTGATTGCGAACGTGGGCCTAAGTCAGTTGATTGCTATTAGTATTCCCGTATTAATGACGATTTATCCTGTGGCTATTGCTCTTGTGGTTGTGACTTTCCTGACCGCTTATTTTGCGAATCCACAGTTTGCACATCGTGCAGTACTGAGCGTGGCACTGTTTTTCGGCATCTTCGATGGTCTTAAAGTGGCAGCGAAAAGTTTGACTGACGCTGATGGTCAAGCCATGAATGGCTTAGCACAGGTTTTTATCCATGTAGTGAATGTTATGTCTCCAGTGTTATCTAAGCTGCCACTCTATGAAGAAGGTATGGCTTGGTTATTGCCAACAATTGTGACCATAGCACTGTGTTTAGTGTTTGGCGGTGGCCGCGGTAAAACTGCGGCAGCCTAAGTCCTGTGCTCGCGTATTTACGCTGGACTCAGCTAAGCTGATGTAGGCTTACGTTTAGTTAAGTTAATATCAACGGCGTATCATTTGATGACGCCGTTTTTTTATGGAGTATTTGTGCCTAAGACATATCAGCCCGATCCACTTATTGATGTTTTTCTTGATGATCTTTGGTCGAGCAAGGGGCTGAGTGACAACACCTTATCGGCCTATCGCACCGATCTGCGCCATTTTGATCGTTATCAAGGTCAGCAAGGGGTAACGCTGCTCGCGGTTTCACAGGCCGATATCAGGGCGTACTTAGCCTATAGAGTCGAGCAGGATTTTGCGCGCACCAGTAGCGCTCGGCTGCTCAGTAGTTTACGGCGTTTCTATACTTATTTAGTGCAGACCAAACAGATTTCAGCCGATCCAATGGCCTTAGTTGAGTCGCCCAAATTAACCCGCCATTTACCCGATTCATTGAGTGAATCACAGGTCGATCGCTTATTGTCTGAGCCCAATGTGGAAGATGCGGTCGAATGTCGCGACAAAGCCATGCTAGAGCTTTTGTACGCCACAGGTTTACGGGTGAGTGAACTCGTTGGCCTAACGATGGAGCAGATGAGCTTGCGCCAAGGCTTAGTGCGCATTGTGGGTAAGGGCGGCAAAGAGCGCCTTGTGCCGCTGGGTGAATTAGCCGTTACTGAGGTCGAGCGCTATTTGAAGTTTGCCCGCCAAGAGCTGCTAGGTAATAAGCAATCCGATGTGGTGTTTCCGTCAAAGCGCGGGCAGATGATGACGCGGCAAACCTTTTGGCATCGAATTAAGTTGTATGCCCTGCGTGCGGGGATTGAAACCGCATTATCACCGCACACATTGCGCCATGCTTTTGCTACCCATTTGCTCAATCACGGTGCCGATCTGCGGGTGGTGCAGTTACTGTTAGGCCATAGCGACTTGTCGACTACGCAGATTTATACCCACGTGGCGCGGGCAAGGTTGCAGGAATTGCATCAACAGCATCATCCAAGAGGCTGAAAAAGGATTTAGTTACAGCATAAATTTGCTTTCCGCGCGGCTTGTCTGTAACTTTTTGCCACCATACGGGGTCTATTAAGTATATCGCCTTTGAACGACCTCAACATCTCTTGACCGAGAGCCAATTTATAGGATGTCCCATGAAGTTAACCCGAGCATTATCTTTAATTTTTGCCCTTGTTGTAGCTCCTCTTGCTAACGCCGCAACAGCGACCTCGCCAGATACCGCTGCTATTAAGCAAAAACTGACTGAGATGTTGGATGTTGAAGTCATTTCTATGCAGGATTCACCGATTGAAGGTTTGTATCAAGCCATGACTAACCGCGGCGTGCTCTATATTAGTCGTGATGGTTCAAAATTGTTCCACGGCAGTTTGTATGACCTAGATAAAGGCATGAAAAACTTAACGGAAGCGGCATTAGCTGGCCCACGTTTAGCTATGATGAAGCCGCTTGAAGATAATATGCTTGTCTATAAAGCGAAAAATGAAAAACACGTGGTCACTGTATTTACCGATGTGAGCTGTGGTTATTGTCGTAAATTGCACAGCCAAATGGCTGATTACAACAAGCTTGGCATTACAGTGCGTTACTTGGCTTTCCCGCGTGCGGGTGTGCCGTCAGCTAACGCCGACGAAATGCAGGCTATCTGGTGCGCTAAAGATCCATTAAAAGCCATGACAGACGCTAAAGCTGGCCAAAAAGTATCTGCCGCCACCTGTGATGCAAAAATTGCTGAGCAATATGCTTTAGGCACCACCTTTGGTGTGAATGGTACGCCGGCAATCGTGTTAGAAGATGGCAATATGATCCCAGGTTATCAACCTCCTGCGGACTTATTACGCACCTTAGAAGCACGTCAGTAACAGTCAAAATAATCAAATTTATCCCACTAAAGGTGAGCTTAAGGCTCACCTTTTTGTTATCTTATCGCCACGATTTCATAAGAGTTTGAGTCCCTTGATCCATAAGATAGTCCATCGCCCAACCGTTGATGATAGCCATTTACCCGCTCATCTTTCGCCGCTATTGAAGCAGCTTTACGCTCGCCGCGGTGCGCTCACCCACGAATGCGAACTTGTCCTCAAGGGTCTATTAAGGCCTGAAACTATGAAAGGCTTGCCCGAAGCTGCGGCGCTTATTGCCGATGCCATGCAGGCGAATAAGTCGATTCTGATCGTCGGTGATTTTGATGCAGACGGCGCCACATCGACTAGCGTATGTATGCTGGCGCTACGGATGATGGGGGCGGTGAAAGTGGATTATTTGATCCCCAATCGCTTCGATTACGGCTACGGCTTAAGCCCTGAAATTGTTGCCGTTGCGGCCTCTAAACAGGCTGAAATGCTGATCACTGTCGATAACGGCATTTCATCGATTGATGGCGTTGCCGCCGCCAAAGCCTTTGGTATGCAAGTGGTGATTACCGACCATCATTTACCCGGACACGAGTTGCCTAATGCCGATGCGATAGTGAATCCGAATCAACCGGGTTGCCCCTTTGCCAGTAAATCGATTGCCGGTGTCGGCGTCGCCTTTTATTTGATGACGGCATTAAGGGCTGAGCTGCGAACGCGAAACTGGTATCAAACGCGCGCTATTGCTGAGCCCAATCTTGGCACGCTGCTTGATATCGTCGCCCTCGGCACGGTTGCCGATGTGGTATCGCTGGATGCCAATAATCGCATTTTAGTCGAAGCGGGTTTGCAGCGTGTGCGAGCGGGCCGCTGCCGTGTGGGCATTACCGCGCTGCTTGAAGTGGCGAAGCGAAATCCGGCGCGTATTGTTGCATCTGACTTTGGTTTTGCCGTGGGCCCAAGGCTTAATGCCGCAGGCCGGCTGGATGAAATGGCGCTTGGGGTCGAAACCTTACTTTGTGAAGACATGATGCTGGCCCGGCGTATGGCAGCGGAGCTCGATGGGTTAAACCAAGAGCGTCGTGAGCTGGAAGTCGGCATGCAGCAGGAAGCCTTAAAAAGCCTCGAGCAGTTAAAGCTCAACGAAGACGAGTTACCTTGGGGCATTGCGCTATTTCAAGAAGATTGGCACCAAGGCGTTATCGGAATTTTGGCCTCGCGCATTAAAGACAAATACCACAGGCCCGTGATCGCCTTTGCCGATGCGGGCAATAACGAAATCAAAGGCTCGGCGCGTTCGATCAAAGGCTTGCATATGCGCGACCTACTCGAGCTGGTCAACACGCGCCATCCGGGACTGATTATTAAATTTGGCGGCCATGCGATGGCGGCGGGCTTATCACTCAAAGCCGGCAGTTTTGCGACCTTTGCTAAAGCCTACGATGACGGCGTGCGTGAACTACTCAAACCTGAACTGCTAACCGGCGAGCTGTGGTCCGATGGTGAACTCACTCCCACAGAACTGAATCTTGAGATGGCTCAGTTACTGCGCAATGCCGGGCCTTGGGGGCAAGCCTTCGAGGAGCCGTTGTTCGATGGCTATTTTAAGGTTATCCAGCAGCGGATAGTCGGTGAGCGCCACCTTAAACTCGTGCTTGAAACCCAGTGCGGTACTGTGATGCTCGATGCGATTGCCTTTAATGTGGATTTACACACTTGGCCCGATGCAACGATTAACCATGCCCGTATCGTCTATAAGCTCGATGTGAATGAGTATCGCGGTAATTTCTCGCTGCAACTCATGGTTGAGCAAATCGAAGCCATGTAAACCGGTATCGACAAGGAGTTCAGTTGCAACCGCTACTTTCGCGGGGGCTTTGTATTCGCTAGCTAAATTGTTGTTATTGGCGATGGCTTTTATGCTATTTATGAGTGCGAAAAAAGCCTAAGTTAAATTAATAAGTCGTGCTTATAACAATATTGGGACGAAAAATGGAATACAGAGTCAGCACAGAGCAATCGGAAATGGATTTTGAGGTTATTCATGGCTTTATCAGTAACAGTTATTGGGCGCAGGGCATGCCAAAGGCATTGCTGCGTAAAGCGTTAGCCAATAGCCTGTGTTTTGCTGTACTTGATGATGAAGCTAAACAAGTAGCCTTTGGCCGCTTAATCACAGATAAAGCCACGTTTGCTTACCTTGCCGATGTGTTTGTACTTGAGTCGCACCGTGGTTTAGGCTTAAGCAAGTTGATGATGGCAGCAATTATGGAACATCCTGAACTGCAAGGACTTAGGCGGATAATGCTCGCCACCCGCGATGCCCATGGACTCTACGCCCAGTTTGGTTTCAACGCGGTCGATACGCCTGAAACCTTAATGCAAATTCGGTTAGAGAATCCCTACCTTTAGGCTAGATTTTATTGAAGTAAACTCTAAAAATATCAAGATAAGGACATCTGTTATGACAGGAAAAACTCAGCCGACGACAGTAGCCGATAGCGTAAAAGTGAAAGGCCCCGCATCTTATTTCCCTTCTATCGAGAAAACCTATGGTCAGCCGATCGCCCACTGGCTAACGCTTTTGCAAGGTCTTGAAGGTAAAAAACATATGGAAATGGTGGCTTGGCTTAAGCGTGAGCACCAACTCGGTCATGGGCACGCCAATGCGCTGGTGGCGTATTTTATTAACGAAAAAAGTCGATAGCGGTACTTAGCATGACACAATTACAATATGCCTATTTTGCCAGTTTTATGGTTTCTTCCGCTTTTTTGAATTGGTTACTTGAGGGGCAAGTGCCTTGGGTACGGCTACTTTGCTTAATCTTGTTGCTTTCAACCTTCGTATTTGCCAGTTTATTCCATAGTTTAAAGCGTTCGATAAACTCACAAGACTCGAAATAAATACTATTAAAAACAAGAAGCCAGCTTGCGCTGGCTTCTTAGTTTATGCGGTTAATGTTTTACTATTATGCTGCTTTGGTATCGCTAATTTCTTCATCGCTGTGGCGAATGAGGTAATCAAATGCACCCAGTGATGCGGTCGCGCCGCTGCCCATGGCAATGATAATTTGCTTGAACGGTGAGTTAGTGACATCACCTGCGGCAAAAATACCTGGGACTGAGGTTTGGCCGCGCTCATCGACTATGATCTCGCCCCTTGGGGTTAAATCGATAGTGTCCTTTAACCATTCCGCATTCGGCACTAGCCCAATTTGCACAAAGATACCTGCAAGTGCGACATGGTGACTCTCGCCAGTGGCTCTGTCGGTGTAGTTCAGGCCATTAACCCGAGTACCATCGCCAGTCACTTCTGTGGTCATGGCCTGGGTAATGATTTTAATGTTACCCATAGACGCCGCTTTACGTTGCAGCACATCGTCGGCGCGCAGGGTTTTATCAAATTCCAGCACAGTCACATGTTCTACTATGTTGGCAAGATCGATAGCCGCTTCGATACCTGAGTTACCGCCGCCGATCACTGCAACACGTTTGCCCTTAAATAACGGACCATCGCAATGTGGGCAGTAAGCAACACCTTTGCCGCGGTATTCTTTCTCGCCGGGGACGTTCATTTCACGCCAGCGGGCACCTGTGGCTAACAATACGGTGCGGCTACGTAATTTAGCGCCGCTGGCCAGTTCAAGTTCGAACAAACCGTCAGTCGTCAATGACACGGCTTTTTGGTTGTCCATGATATCGACTTCGTAGTCTCGTACATGGGCTTCAAGGTTTGCCACTAGCTTTGGACCTTCGGTCGCTTTGACCGAAATAAAGTTCTCGATACCGACGGTTTCAGCGACTTGGCCGCCAAACTTGTCGGCAACAATACCAGTGCGAAGGCCTTTACGTGCTGCATAAATAGCGGCCGCTGCACCGGCTGGGCCGCCGCCCACCACTAAAACTTCGAATGGGGCTTTTTCATTGATTTCATCTGCCTTGCGGCTTGCGGCATTGGTATCCAACTTATTTAAAATCTCACCAATGCTGATACGGCCAGCAGCAAACACTTCGCCATTTAAGTAGACAGAAGGCACGGCCATAATGTTACGGCTCGCCACTTCGTCTTGGAACAGGGCGCCGTCGATCATCACGTTGGTGATATTCGGGTTAATCGCCGCCATCATGTTCAGTGCCTGTACTACGTCTGGGCAGTTTTGGCAGGTCAGTGAGACATAGGTTTCAAAGGCATATTTGCCCGGCAGATTGCGGATCTGCTCGATAATGTCATCGCTGAGTTTGATTGGGTGTCCACCCGTGTGCAGTAAGGCCAACACAAGTGAGGTAAATTCGTGACCCATAGGCAGACCCGCAAAGCTGATTTGCGTATTAAGTTGTGGGTTTATCACTGTCATCGCCGGGGTGCGTTTGCCCTGAGTTTCTTTCAGGCTCACCAGAGAAGATAGGCTGACAATGTCTTGCGCTAAGCTTTTTAATTCTTGAGACTTTTTGCTCTCATCTGCAGACACGACAAGTTCAACTGGTCTCTTGAGGTTTTGCAGATAGGTTTGCAGTTGATTTTTTAAATTCGCATCTAACATGTGATGACTCCAAAATCGCGTAAAAGGGATAGGTAAGGGGGCCAGTCTAGGCCCTTGCAGGGGCGGGCTTAATCCTTTGCTGCGTGGCGCTACAACTGTGTTGGTTGTAACGCCAATCAGCTTGGGACGCTAGACTGGCGGGGTTGACGCTTTGCAGGCTAAATTAGATTTTGCCAACTAGGTCTAAAGACGGTGCTAATGTGTCGTCACCTGGTTGCCATTTAGCTGGGCAAACTTCACCATCGTGAGTCGCAACATATTGAGCAGCTTGAATTTTACGAACAAGCTCTTGAGCGCTACGGCCTATGCCTAAATCGTGAACTTCGCTGACCTTGATTTGGCCTTCTGGGTTAATCACAAAAGTACCACGCAGTGCTAAACCGTCTTCTTCAATCATCACGCCGAAGTTACGGCTGATAGTGCCTGTTGGGTCAGCCAGCATTGGGAAGTTGATCTTCTTGATGGTGTCTGACGTGTCATGCCATGCTTTGTGAGTGAAGTGAGTGTCAGTTGATACTGAGTAAACTTCAACACCCATGCCTTGCAGTTTTTCATAGTGATCAGCCATGTCGCCTAATTCAGTTGGGCAAACAAAGGTAAAATCTGCTGGGTAGAAGAACACAACTGACCATTTACCTAACAGGTCTTGTTCCGTTACTGGAACGAATTCACCATTGTGATAGGCAGTGGCTTTGAATGGTTTGATTGTGCTGTTGATAATTGATTGAGTCATTTTATGCTTCCATTGAGTTGATGATTGCTTAAGTTCATAACAGGACATTTGCTTGCGTCCTGTCGATGTGAAGCATATTACCGACTCGCATTAAATTAAGATAACGGATAAAAACTATTATCCTAATCGATTTAATCGAACTGTAATGCGAGAAGGTCAGACCCAATCGTTTTTTCCACTGCAGCTGCGGGTTTGGCGTGATTGGAATTGGATCTGGATTGTAGACGATGACTTTTCGGTGAATGGATTGAGCTAAATTTCGGGCATAAAAAAGGGATATCAGTGATATCCCTTTAAGCATAAACTCAGTTAAAACAAAATTTTAGAGAACCTAGAACCTAGAACCTAGAACCTAGAACCTAGAACCTAGAACCTAGAACCTAGAACCTAGTTTTTCTTAGGCTGAGTTAACCAAGTGCTGAGTAAGCGTACGCCGTAACCTGTGGCGCCCGCAGGCACAACGGCGGTATCGGTGGCGGTCAAGGCATTACCCGCGATATCGAGATGCGCCCAAGGCTGTTCGCCCGCAAAGCGTTTTAAGAACATGGCCGCAGAGGAAGCGCCTGCGCTACCTTCTTTACCCGTATTTTTCAGATCCGCGATCGTAGACTTAAGCTCATCATCGTAGGCTTGATCTAAGGGTAGACGCCACACTTTCTCGCCAACCTGTTGTCCCGCATAGGTTAACTGTTGAACCAAGGTCTCAGAGTCGGTAAATAATCCCGCATACACGCTGCCGAGTGCGCCAACTTTGGAGCCCGTTAAGGTCGCGACATCGACAATAATAGAAGGTTTATAGTTTTCTCTGGCGTACCAGAGCCCATCGGCCAGCACTAAGCGACCTTCGGCATCGGTATTAAGCACTTCAACGGTGAGCCCTTGGGCTGTTTTAATCACGTCCCCTGGGATCATCGCGTGGCCAGAGACCATGTTCTCCGCCATCGGCATAATCGCCACTAGGTTGATTGGCGCCTTTTGCAGTGCCATGGCTTTAACTGTGCCAAGCACAGTGGCTGCGCCCGCCATATCTGACTTCATTCGCGCGATTGAAGTGCCCGTCGCCTTAATGTTGTAACCGCCTGAGTCGAAGGTGATACCTTTACCGACCAGTGCGATTGGCGCGTCTTTGCTGCCCGGCCAATGGGCAACCACTAATTTTGGTGGGCGTTCGCTGCCTTTACCGACTGCTGCTAAGGCGCCCAGTTGTAGGCGTTCAATATCTTTGGCTTCTAATACTGTGACTTTAACGCCGAGGGATTTGAGTTTTCTCGCCTCATTGGCAAAGCTGTCGGGATACATAATGCCCGCGGGCGCGTTGGTGAGATCGCGTGCTAAAAACACACCTGCTTCAACCGCTTGCAGATTTTTATGGTGTTTCTGGTTGCCACTTAAATCATCAACGGCGATTTGGTAGTTCTTCTCGGCGCGGGTATTCGCCTTGAACTGAGTGTAACGATAGCTGCGCAGTTCAATACCGTGGGCCAGCTCTGAGGCAAATAACGGCGCGGCCGTTAAACCTTGGGTAAGCACACGCACTGTGGCTTGGGGAACCGTATCGAGTTTGGCTGCAACATTACCGCCGATTGTATTAATGTCGCCGGGTGTTAAGGTTTTTGCATCGCCAATACCGACCAATAAAACCCGCTTAGCATCGATTTCGCTGGGTACTAAAATCTCAAGGATTTCACCTTGCTTACCGGAAAAGCTGTTATCAGCTGTCGCTAGGTTTAATTGGTCTTGGGTCGACTGAGGTAAAAAATCGATCCCATAGGTGGTAGCATCAGCGCTTTGGAATAGCACTAATGTATCTGAATTCAGTGAACTACGAGTGTCAAAACTAAAAATCTCGGCGTTAGCATTGAGAGAGTTAAGGCACGCCAGAGCCATAACGCTTAACATAAATTTGTGCTTATTTTTCATGGTGACAGCTCATATCATGGGAGTGTGAGAAGAATATCAAAGCTCAGCCTTAGGGTTAACTAATTTAAGCTATTTTGCTGATATTAATATTAAATCCAAGGCCCAAAGCGTGTCAGTGATCGCTCAAGGGCAAAATCCAATTGTTGCGACAAAGTTTGAGCCTGACTTTTCAGGGCTGAGGTGCCTAAAAGTTGTGGCGATTGGCTGGCAAATATCACCCAATTACCGCCACCAGTGAGGCAAGCATTCACATGGGCAAAGTGCTGTTGTAAGTCAGCCAACAACTCGCGATTTTGGCTATGTTCTTTCCAGCAGTTCAGCACTAAATAACCGTTGGGTTTGATAAGGTTAGTGCATTGCTCAAGGAATACTGGTGAAAGCTGCCCGGTTTCAACACCTTTGGCTGTGTAGATATCGGCAAAAATCACATCGACTTTTTTATGATCGCCTGTGGCCAAAAAGGCGATGGCATCATCATTGATAAGATTGAGCTTTTTACCTATCGGCAGCTGAAAATAGCGCTTAGCTAACTCAATCACCGCGGGGCGTAATTCCACTGCCGTTAACTTTATTGCCGCGTCGAAATTACGTAGAGAGTGAATAATCGAGCCGCCACCTAAGCCTAAGACAATGGCGCTCTTGGGCTTACAAAACAGTAAAACCAACAACATGGCTTGCACATAAGTGTGCTGGGGAATATGGGGTGCCGCCTTGAGGATTTTACTCTGCTCGTCGTTGTCCCCAAAGGACAGGATCCGTGAGTCGTCGTAATCGATTACGCGAATTGGGCCTAGTGCGTCTTGGGTTTCATGTAAGAGGGTAGAATCGGCCATATTGGGTTTATTACTCGGTTTCGCTGCTTGGCTCGCTTGCACAGGCTATAACTGCTCGCGCAAAAAAGTTAGAATTCAGACAGTTTTAGTTAATTGAGCCGCTATTATGACAAATCAAATCCTGCTTGCCTGTATTTATCTTGCAGTGTTTATCTTTTTACAGCGCGCCTTAACCCATTGGGTGAGAAAACTGGCGCAAATGAAGCAAGTGAGTGTGGCGCGGACCAGTTTAGTCACTCGTTTTATCTCTTATGTGATGTTTTTTATTACTCTGTCATTGATGGCGGTCTCGCTCGGGCTGGGCTATCAGGATGTGTCGCTATTTGTGTCATCCGCCTTCGCTGTGATGGGCGTAGCATTAGTGGCTCAGTGGTCGATATTGAGTAACTTAACTGCAGGCGTGCTGATCTTTTTCGTGTTCCCTTATCGTATCGGCGAGCGCATTCGAGTCGTGGATAAGGATGAAGATATTAGCGGTGTGATTATCGAAATCGCGTTATTCCATGTGCTAATCCACCGCGATAACGGCGATACCATTACTTATCCCAATAACTTAATGCTGCAAAAGGCAGTGTTAAAGCTGGCCGATCAAACGCCCTTAGCCGAACGTCAGGCGTTACTCGAAGGCAAGAAGAAGTTTGATCCTGAGTAGTTTGGCTAGCTGCGCAGTGCTACATTGATTATCAAACTGTTGTGAGTGATTGCTGGGGCTCTTAATCCTATTATCTTCTCATTATGTTTGCTTGCTTACTGAGTGTTTACTAACAAATACAGGGGGTTTTATTACATGCCAGGCTGTTTTTTTACCTCATACTGTGCTTGAACGCACGGTTTAGTTATTCACTCTGCTTAGACTTCGCCCTTTTGTTTTTAAGGGATAATTCAATGAAATCTAAACTTCTAGCTGTGACTATCGCGGCGGTATTAACGACTCAATTAACGGCCTGTATGGGGCAAATGGGTTTAAGCCAAATGGTGACTAAGGGAAATTTAAGTGCAGTGGATAACCGTTATGGTCGTGCTGGGCTGTTTATTCTATTGAGCCCGATTTATGGCATTGCGGCTACAGGCGATTTGTTTATCGTGAATACTATCGAGTTTTGGACGGGTAAAAATCCCATTACCGATAAATCTCCTGCCGTGGTAGATATGCCCGTCGATGCTATTTTCAAGCTTAACCCTCATGTAAGTGATGAGCTAAAGTCAGCCCCTGTAAAACTCACACAGGCACAAATTACCTATCCTGATGAACAAACCGTCGCTATGACCTTAGCCTATGAAGACGGCAGCACTCAGTTATTAGCGGGCCGTAAATCCGGTGATGATGTAGATTTTTTTCTTGATGATATTTTTATTGCCCGTGTTAGCAATCAAGAATTAGTTGCCTATAGCGAAAGTCGCTTGCTGGATGCTGAAGTAAACCCTGCAGCATAAGGCGATTAGCTGAAGCCCAATTTGTTATTGGGTATCAAAATTAGCGAATTTATTCCAGCCCCTCAATAGGGGCTTTATTCTCCATAGGCCAATGTAATACCGTATTTAGCCATTTAACTAATACTAAATCGATAGCGCTTGAGTACCAGATTCTCAACAACCCAATACAGGCCTGATAGGGATAACAACAAGGTCAGTATGCCAAACAGCCAGCTAAAGGGGTTGTTGAAGCTGCCTTGATTGAGGTAATCCATAAAGTGCAATTTAAACATCAAGTCGGCGATGTCTGTGTGGTCATTTTTATGGCCAACTAATTCACCATTAACCGCATTGATGTAAATCCGCGTCGACAGCTCATCATCCATAGCTATTTGCCACAGTGAATTGCACTGGGATGGCCACTCGCTAATGGGGGCAGAAATTTGCTTAACTTGAGTAATCTTGCCTGGCCCGGAGTAACTTTCAAGCGCCAGTTGTTGTGCGCTTTGTTTATCAATGAGTAAGACATTGCCTGTATAGGCATCAATCAAGGTTTGCTGCTGGCACTGGTGTGCATAGCGCTGCACCTTGGCATCGAGTACATATACGGGTTGACCTGCGAGCGCCACTAATGTCAGGCTTTCAACCTGAGTGTGCTTAGCCAATAAGGGGGCGATATCCACGAGCTTTTTTGGTTCAAACGCTTGCCTTTGCGGCTCAGGATGATGGCTCTGTTGGTACTCCATTCCCTTGAGTTCATCATGGGGCGTCAAATTGAAATAGACCCCAGTAACCAGCCAAAGTAGCAGTTGAATGCTAACTATGGCACCGAGCCAATAGTGGGCGATTTTTACCCAGCGTTTGAAGCGTTTGCTGTGAGGCTTAGGCTTATGTTTAGGTTTAAGTTTCGGCATCATCTCAGATACTTCCTTCTGCGTTGCCACAGTAAAACAAAGCCGGCTAACACAGCCACAATAGAGATTAGAGCCGTAGTCAGCAGCAGAAGATTGTCTATGGCTTCTCCTTCGTCGTAATCCATAATGTGCCATTTCCAAAAGAGATCGAATAAACGCCAATAGTCATGTCTGCGCGTGACTAACTCACCCGTTGTCGCTGACAGGTAAAGGCTTGTAGCAGCGCTATCGTTAAAATCCATTCTCCAAACTGGTAGGTATCGCGGCGCTAATTCCGCAGGGGCGATATCGGTGAGCAGGGTTGCACTAACAAGCTTAGCCTCGACGGCTAAAGACCCGTGATGCTGATAGTTTGAAGCGATTATTCGGGCTTGTTTCTCCGTTATTGAAGGCAATAACTCACCCGAATCTGCATTAACGAGAATGGATTTATCGTTCAGTTTAATTCGGTAGTATAGGGTATCAGTGACTGAGGTTAACGCGATTGCTTGAGCCTTAGGGAAACGTTCATAAACCGCTGCCATTGGGTAATGGATCTTGCTGGGATCGATATGTTTTATGTCTTGCACTTTAATATGATCGCCACGGATAAACCCAAGATCCATTAAGACAAAATAGCTGCCGGTGACTGACCAGATCCCAATTGGTAGCACGAGCAATAGCATCAACCATCGGTGCAGAAAGTGTGCCGATGAGGCTCGTTTAAGTGTGTTAACCCGCTTCAAATTGATGACTCACCTTTTATTTAATTTAGCCAGCTTGCTTAAGGGGATTGCCCCCTTAAGCCCAAAGCATTACAGAACCCATTTCATCCCGACATAGTAACGACGTCCCATTAGGTCGTACGTCATAGTGTTGGTATTCCCGTCGGTAAAGCTTTGATGATATGGCGCTGGTTTGTCGAACAGATTATCGATGCCTGCCGTTAAGGCGATGTTGTTGTCCATTTGATAATGAACCTGTGCGTTATGGTAAGTGAGTGCATCAACTGAGTCACCTATCTCTGCGGCATTGGCATATTGATCATCCGCCGCGCCAATATACTGAATGTTGTAGCTAAAGCGCCAATTGTCATTCGTGATATCAAAATAGAGGTTTGAGCGCCATTTGGTGTAGCTACCATCATAACCAATGGTGCCAGCTCGTGATTCAATGGGGGCGCCAGCGTAGGTTTGTAGATCGTATTGATCTAAATAGCTCAGCTCCCAAGTCGTATTCGTCACTAAGCCTGCAATCTCTTTCTGGTAAAACATCGCCATATCAACACCCGAAACCACCTCATTGGCGGCGTTACCCAGTTGTGTTTGTAAATAGGTGATGTTGCCTGTCATTGCGTCTCGCACAAAGTGCTCGTCGCTACAGAAAGGATGCGTCATCCCTTTGCTGTCGTAACAGGCGGCTAATTTGCTCGAACCATTGACTGAGTTAATGGCGTTATTAATCTCTATCTTGTAGTAATCGAGCGTGATATTGAGCCCTTCAATAAACCCCAGATCCCAAACAAAGCCGGCTGTAAAGGTATTGGCTTCTTCTGGTTCAAGTTCAGCATTGCCACCACGGTCGGTTAATATTGTGCCTTCTTGCTTATAATTCGTTGGCACGTTTGATGCCATACAATTAGCGTATCGATTCGAGCTAGGGTCGAGCTTAACCCACTCGCTACAAGGATCTGTGGTATTCATGGAGCCTTGATCTATGCCGCCAAACAACTCAGGAATATTCGGTACTCTGAATGCCGTAGATTGGGTGGCCCGCAGCGTCACTGCGTCATTGATGACCCACAGTAGCCCCATTTTATAATTGGTATCGCCACCGAAGGTATCAAAATAGGAATATCGCAACGCCGCAGTTAATTCGACCGACTTGGCAAAGGGCAGGCCGCTTAACATAGGTAACAAGGCTTCAAGATAGATTTCGTCGGCAGTGTAACGACCATCAATCGGTTCTTGCTGGGCTGTGTTTGCTTCACCACTGATTTTAAGTGGGTCAGGATCATTCCATCCTTTCTCGTTTCTGTGCTCTAGTCCTGCGGCAAAACTCATCATGCCCGCGGGTAACTGCCATAGATCGCCCGTGATATTCGTTGTTAGGCTAAACTGCTCATTGCCGCCGCTATCACGCATATTAAACAGGAAATAGTCCAGCATTTCAGGTGTGAGTGAGCCAGCTCCCCAAAAGTCTGCGCAGGGGACATTGGGAGCAAGATTACAACTGCTATAGTCTTTCGCCTCGGCAAGACGAGCCTTATTAATGACATTGGTCACTTCATAGGAACCACGGTTACTGCCGAAGTTAACCGCAGCATCCCATTGCCAACCGTTGTCTAAATCCCCTCTAAAACCTGTCACCAAGCGCCAAGTATCCGCTTGAATATTAAATTGTCGGGGAGCTTCTGCCAGTCTACGGCTCTGGAGCAGAACGTCTGCATCGGTCGGGTTTGACTCATGCCAAGCAGGAATGACTATTCCAGACACCGATTGCGGGGTAGCGGGTAATTGTGAGCGACGGTGAGTGTACATAGCTTCAGCAAACACTTGGCTGCTTGCCGTTAAGTCATATTCACCGTAGGCAAACAGATTGACTCGCTCGTTAGGTTGAACCGCATTAAAATACTGATAAGTATTGTCTTTATGGCTGTTTGTGTAAGGGGCGCTTCCTGTTGGTAAAAGCATTAACGGATCGCCGATTGGATTGCCATTGGTATCAATGAAATGGCCTCTGCCTCCCGGCAGCGCCGAGCTACCGCCACACACTAGCTCACCATTCACTTCCTCAAGCGGACAAGGTGCGCGACTCAGCATATCGATGGCTTGGGTTTTATCGTAACTCATCGCCATATATCCACTGCCACGCTCACCGATATGACCGAGGGCAAGGTCGAGCTTGTACTGTTCACCATCGTTTTGCTCGGTTATGCCCGTTCGCGCTTGAAACTCAACTCCATCGATTTGTTGCCGAGTGATAATATTGACCACGCCTGCAACCGCGTCGGCACCATAAATGGCGGATGCACCATCTTTTAATACCTCGATTCGTTCAACCACGCTAATGGGAATAGTATTAAGATCAACGGAGGAGTTTGCCCCAGTGCCACTGTTCAGCATACGTCGACCATTGAGCAGTACGAGTGTGCGATTCACCCCTAATCCGCGCAGGTTAACTTGGGTTGAACCATAGCCGCCTTCAGTCCAATAGGCATTCGTTTGATTACCCGCAAACCCCGCAGAGGCTGTCATTCTTTGTAGTAATATCTCAACTGAGGTGGCACCGGTTTTCTCGATATCTTGCGCGGTAAAAACGGTCATAGGCGCGGTGGAGGCCATCTCTTCCCTTTGAATTCGGCTCCCTGTAATGGCTATTCTTTCGATGGTAGTGGGAGTCGATACTTGAGGTTTAATTGCAGATGCTGGCAACATTGCTTCAGTTTCGGCTTCGGCTGCTATCCCTGAAAAAGTGGCCATGCTGGCTAGGGTTATTGCCATTGAAGTCATTACTGCGGAGCGGGTCATGATAAGCCTATGAAAGGTCTGTTTAAATAATGGTATGTTTTATATAGGATTAAGTGGGTATCTCAATAAAAACTCAACGACCTGCGACACTGTGTCACACCCCTAATGCGCGGTTTATAATAAAGTGCTGATATAATCGCCGCTCACTAAAGGTTTGGAAGTTCAACCATGTGGGCCCGCAGCGTGTTTTTTGTTTTACAGATATGATGATTCGGCATGGTGTAAATGGGAGGATAAGAGCATGCAAGCGCAAGTGCAGAACAAGTTTGAACGCTATCCTGAGCATATAACACCCTTGCTATTACGGATCCGAACTTTGGTTTTTACAATTGCCGCAGCGCAGGATTTAGGTGCGGTGGAAGAAAGCTTAAAATGGGGCGAGCCGAGTTATTCAGTTAAAAATGGCAGCACAGTAAGATTTGATTGGAAGCCTAAATATCCCGAACAATACTGCCTATTCTTTAATTGTAAAACTAAGCTGGTTGATACATTTCGAGAGCTACATTCCCATGCGCTGCAGTTTGAAGGGAATCGAGCCATAGTGTTAAGTATCCATGATCCTCTGCCCATAACTGCAATTTCCCAATGTATTGAATTATCGTTGAAATACAAAAGTATCAAACATCTACCTTTACTAGGTGCTTAGTTTCATTAAATAAAAAGATGATGAATCACTAAAACCATAATGTTTGTTAAGGTTATTAGTGATTCATTTGATTTGAACAATTCTAAACGTATGTTGTTAGCTGCATTCTAGACAACCACTAAATGCTATTTTAATGATGCGATAAAGGCTTCTGACTTTTGGCGGTAGGATTCTTCAAATGCAATGATAGCCGCTATGATACCTGAGCCAAAAAGTACTTGCAGAGAGGGGATAAGAGTCGCTATGCCCACAGTCGACCAAAAGTTCAGACCAAATCCACGTGTCATCCAAAACTGACTCGCGAGGCCAATTAATGAAAGCGCGACGGCTAACAACGAAACAACGGTTGTTACTCGGATAATCATTAATAGTAACGCTAAGTTTTTTGAGGATAAATTTTTATAGGGTTTCATTTTTCTACTCTTTCCTTAAGTATGTAATATCTTATATGTTTGATTTATGAACTAGCGCAGCACCCTGTGAAAAAACGCTACCGCTTGCAGGTACATTTGCAGCGCTAAAGCGGGATCGTAGCGTTCGCCTTCATCACGCATAAAGGCGTGTTGGGCGTTAACTTCAAGCCAAGTGAAATTACGGTTCAGCGCCATTAATTGCTGGTGGATTAACACTCGACCTTCCGCTGATACATGGGGATCATGCTTGCCGAACACTAACACTAATTCCCCTTGAATATCACCGCTGCGGCTCAGTGAGTCATTGCCGTAGGCGCAGGGCAGGGTGTTGGAATGAATGTCAGTTGGATAGAGGCAAAATGCCCCTAAAATAGCAGGATTAAGTGCGGCGCGGTAGGCTAAGTGGCCGCCGATACACACGCCCATGCTACCGACTTTGCCATTGCAGTAAGCTTGTTGATGTACAAAATCGACTAATGCTTGGGTATCGCTGTCGTGGTGCTCTAAAGGTTTTGCAAATTTATCGGCGTTACCTTTGTCTTTACCCGGTTCATCGTAGGCGAGCACTGTGCCTAAAGGATTGAGTTCATGAAACACTTCCGGCACAAATACCACAAAACCGTGGCCAGCAAGGATTGTTGCAGCGCGTGCAATAGGTGCCGTTTGCTGAAAAATTTCGGAATAAAAGATGATGCTTTGGAATTGCCCCTGTGCTTCTGGGCGGTAGATATAAGTGCGCATTAGCCCTGAAGGCGTGGAGATATCCTGAGTTTCCTGAGTGACTAGCATATTGAGGTTCTCTCTGTGAGGCTTCAAACGTTGAAGCCTCACTGTAGCAGTCAGGATTTTATCTGTCAGTTAAAACAATTCGTTACCTGAGAGTTCCCCTGCACATAACGCTTTTACATTGCTCAAGGTTGTTTGGGCGATGGCGCCTAAGGCTTCTTCAGTGAGGAAGGCTTGGTGACCCGTGAAAATTACGTTATGGCAGGCAGATAATCGACGGAATACATCGTCTTGAATGATCTCATTCGATTTATCTTCGAAGAATAAACCTTTTTCGTTTTCGTACACATCGAGTCCGAGTGAACCGATTTGGCCGAGTTTTAAGGCTTCCATCGCATCGAAGGCATTGAGTAAGCCACCGCGACTGGTGTTGATCACCATGACACCGGGTTTCATCTTGGCGAAGCTGGCTTGGTTGAGCAAATGGCGGTTATCGGCCGTGAGCGGGCAATGCAAACTGATGATATCGCTGTTGGCATAAATAAAATCGAGATCTTGATATTCCACATTCAGCGCGACAACCGCTGGATTGATAAAGGGATCGTAGGCGATGACTTTACAGCCAAAACCGAGCAAGACTTTAATGGTGGCCACGCCGATTTTACCCGTACCAATCACGCCGACGGTTTTGCCGAACATGTTAAAACCGACTAAACCTTCGAGGGAGAAGTTGGCATCGCGGGTACGTTGGTAAGCTTTGTGGATTTTGCGGTTTAGCGTCAACATCAGCGCGACTGTGTGTTCGGCCACGGATTCAGGAGAATAAGCTGGTACGTTAACGACTTGCATGCCTAAGCGTTTAGCGGCGACTAAGTCGACATTGTTAAAACCTGCGCAGCGCATGGCGATGATTTTTGTACCGCCATTGGCGAGTTCAACGAGGACTTCTTCGCAGAGTGAATCGTTAACGAAGGCGCAGACGATTTCAAACCCTTCAGCAAGTTTCACCGTTTGCATGCAGAGGCGATAATCGAAATACTCAATTTGTGCACCAAACGCGGCATTTGTGCGGTTAAAATGCTGCATGTCGTAATGTTTTGCGCTAAAGAATCCAATTCTCATTTCAGTCACCTAACGGATTGTGATGTAGTTATCAGCCAAAGAGTGTAAGTGAGTTAGGGCTTTTTGTCCTTAGCCTTAGAAAATTGACTATTAAAAGAGTGAGCTTTGTCATCAATTAGCTAAAACGCTTGATAAAAAAAGCGAGCCCTGATGGCTCGCTTATGGATTGACTAGCAGTGCTTGAGTTATTCAAGCTAGGGCTCTCATATTTAAAACCGTGCTTTGAGAGTCAAGGGTTAGTCCGTTAACCCTTATACGGTTTGTGACTAGTGATCTTTAGCGAATTTAGCCGCTTCAGCACCGGCGATACGGCCGTAGGTCACAATGTCTGATACTGCGTTACCGCCAAGACGGTTAGCACCGTGAACCCCGCCAGTCACTTCACCTGCAGCATATAAGCCTTGGATTGGTTTACCGGTTTTTTCGCTCTTCACTTCGGCTTTAGTATCAATCACAACACCACCCATAGTGTGGTGAACAGCAGGTGCGATTTCTAATGCGTAGAAAGGCGCTACTGCTAATTCGCGTGGTAGGTTTGGACGTTCAAATTGCGCATCTTTACCTGATTTCACGAAGCCGTTGTATGCCGTGATGGTTTTCGCCAGTTCAGCGGCAGGCACATCGATTTGTTTTGCTAACTCTTCGACGGTTTTGCCTTCTTTAACAATGTTCAGATGCACATAACCTTCAATCGCTTTTAAGCTCTTACGGATTGAGTCATCGAATACCAAATAAGCGCTTTCGCCTTTTTGTTGCAGAATCGCGGCAGACGCTTTATCACGGGTAGTGATTTCGTTCATAAAGCGGTTACCTTCACGGTTAACCACGATAGCACCGTTACCACGTACCGCTTCGGTGATCATTACGCCACCCGCTGGTGAGTATGTTGGGTGAGCTTGAATGAACTCTAAATCGCGAGTTGCTGCGCCTGCTTGCAGTGCCACGTCTAAGCCGTCACCGGTTGCACCTGGGTGGTTAGTGGCTTTAAAGCCTTTTAACTTAGGATCGTACTTAGCTACGCGGTCGTTGTTTTTCGCAAAACCACCGGCAGCAATAACCACAGCATCGGCTTTAATAATGTAATAACCAGTGTATTCGCCTTTAACGAGTACGCCAGTCACATTGCCTTTCGCATCTTCAAGAATACGGACAACACGGCTGTTTAAGCGGATGTCAGTACCACGTTTTACTGCGTTGTCCCACAGTACTTGCGCTACGTGTGCACCTACGCCAGCACCACCGGTTGGGCGGTGACTACGGTTAACACTTGCACCACCCATACGGCCCACGTCAGTCATGTCGGCACCCATAGAGGTTAACCAATCGATAGAGTCAGATGAGTTATTTGCAAGCACTTTCACTAATTCAGGATCGTTAATGTTACGGCCACCTTTCATGGTGTCGTCGATCATGATTTGTTTCTTATCTTCAATACCTAACTTAGTTTGCGCCTTCGTTTCGGCAGCGTTCATACCGCCAGCGGCCAACTTAGTGTTACCACCTGGGACAGGTTCTTTTTCGAGCAGAATCACTTTCGCGCCAGCATCACGGGCAGAGACGGCAGCAGCAAGGCCTGCACCACCTGAACCGATAACAACCACATCAGTGGTTTCTTTTACGCCAGCAGCAATGGCTTTATCCTGTGCCGCTTTGTCTGCATCAACAGGAACAAACTTACGTTCCCATTTACCGCCGTAAGGCATATCGAAGCCGAAGCTGTGGCAAGCATCGCAATAAGCGACTGATTTCTCATGGCCTTTATGGCAGCTTGTACAAGCAATTTCGCCAATCAAGTGAGATTTATGGGGTGAGACTTTGTCTTTAGGTGCGGCGGCGGCCAGTTCTTTTAAATCGCCGTGGCAGCTAACGCATTGGGCATTTTCATGGCTAAGGTTGTCATCGCTGACGCCACCTTTGTCTGAGACGTGGCAGCTGTCGCAGCTACCCATTTCACCGTGAAAATCGGCTAGCACTTCTGGTGCAGCATAGGCAGTTCCTGCCATTGCGCCAGAGATCAGCATGGCTAGTGCTGTTTTTTGAATCTTTCTTGTGAACATGATAGTTCCTCCGCCGTACATTCATCTACTTAATAAGGGTTATTCATCATGGCGTGATATTTATTTTTTACGTCATTCACGCACTGTTAGAGCATTCTCCAGTTGCAAATTTATCACTATCTAAAGAGGTATATGTGTGCACAAGTCACATAACCTTTGTTACAGCGGAAATAACATATTTAAAATGTGCAATAGGGCAGGAAATATTAATGAAGGTGAGGCTAATCACCGATTGAATACGGTATAACTTGCGCGGGTTAACATGTTGAATGGATTGGTTTTAACTTTTCAAAATAAAAATGATAATAATTATTGGTTTTGTGATGTGATTTATCTATTTGTATTTAATAGATATTATAATGTGACTTAGCACTTTGAGTATGTCACTTAATTATTTTTGAGTATTCTATAAATAATGTTAATTATCCAGCTCTTATTGTATAGAATTGCATTATTAGTTTGACCAGATGTTACGCAGTTGATTATTAAGGGGATGTAATGCGCAAACAAGGCATATCAGAAAAACGTTTTTGGGTTCAACGTTTGAGTAAAACCAGTTTAAGGGCATTGCATATTTTAGGGATCGTCGGTGTCGGTGGTGGCATTTTATTAAGCGTAGATAAAACGCAATGGCTGAATTATTGGTATCTCGCTATGACGACGGGCTGCATATTAATGTTGTGGGAAATTGTGCGTGATTGGCGTTGGTTAATTCAGCTTAAGGGTGTGTTAACCTTAGTGAAAGTAGGCTTACTTGGTTTGTTTGTCCCTTTGGCTAATTTCAAGCCTGAGCTGTTAATCGCGATCCTCTTTTTGTCCGTGATTGTGTCCCATGGTCCAGCAGGGCTCAGGCATTATTCTATTGTGCATCGTCGGCAAATTGACTCGAAAAAAGAAATTAAGGGCTAATTGATATGTCTGTAACCCATACGTCAACTTTAACGCCTGCCGCGTTAATCACAGAGTTCGCTTGGCCTAATCCATCTGTGTCTAACTTAGCCTTGAGTTGTTTCGATGGACTTAAGGTACTCGATCTCGCTTGCGGTTCTGGGCGTAATGGTTTGTGGTTTTTAGCGCGAGGGGCTGAAGTGACTTTTATCGATCGAGATTTGTCAGCCATGTCACACATTGATCAGGCTAATGCTTACAAATTACAAAGGGATTTAGAAGCTGAGGCAGGACCATTATTGCCGGTAGAAGAGTACGATATTGTCTTAGTATTTAATTATCTGCATCGCCCATTACTGCCACAAATTGCTAAGGCGGTTAAGAGCACAGGCCTTATCGTCTATGAAACCTTTACAACGCAACAGGCGCAGATAGGTAGGCCACGCAACCCAGATTTCTTACTTACTGAAAATGAACTCAAATCAGTGTTTGCTAACTGGCAATCTTTACATTACTTTGAAGGTCGATTATGTGATCCGCAGTCCACTCAAAGCAGTTATAAAGCCCAGTTGATTGCGCGAAAACCTACAACGTAAATTTATTGATTGAGACTCAGAGGTCGTAGGATGTTTCCCTATCCAGAGCAATATCGCATTGCAACGCCGCCGTTGACGACCGCCTTTATGGTGGCGTGGGCTTTATTCAGTCACAGCTTATTTTCCGATGCAAACCCTGTCGCACTCTATCCGCTGTTAGCGCTATTTCCTTTGGTGATTGGATTACACTTATATTTGATTTTGTTAGCAAAAGGAATAGGGAGACTCGATCAGTGTTTCTATGCCTTAGTGCATATCCCGCTAGCGTTCGTGGTGTGGACATTTACGATTATGCATGTGAATGGCAACGCTTTTTCTTAAATTCGCCTGACGTTTCCGTTACAGAAAATAAAAAGCGCCTTGATAATCAGAGGCGCTTTTTTAAATGCTGTATTGCTAACAATTAGGCCGTAGTGTTGATGTTGTGGCCTGCGTTACCTACAGGTTTTGGCGCCGCAGCTGCAATTAAATCTACCGCGATTTGACCTTCGGCTTTTTGCTGCTCTTTGGCTAACTGAGCAACCTTAACGCCAATTGCACCATTTTCTAGATTAGGTGCGATAGCTTGGGTATTCAGTGAAATTGACATAACTAACCTCGATTGTAAGCTGGATCCCTTTATCGGCAAACCCACGGTTAACTTTAGTCGTTACATATGAATTTGCCAATCCTACCGTACTATCTATTTTTGCATGTTAATTTTTAATACTTTAAATGATTTCAATATGTCGAGTTAGTTTGCGTAAACTTGCTAACATATTTTTAGTTTAAGTATTTTTTTAGAAAGTCAAGCATCTCAGTGTATAATTCTTTGCGGTTTTCTTCGTTATAGAATCCATGCCCTTCTGTTTTTTTCCATAACCATTTCGGTTCATTTCCTGTTTTTACTAGGGCATCTCGCATCACATGAGCGTTTTCATAATGTGCCTGCTCATCACGGCCGCCATGCACAATGAATACTCCGGCTTTAATTTTGCTTGCATTATAGGCGGGAGAATGTTTTTTCATTGTTTCTTCTGAACCACCAAAAGCTTGTTCCATATAGCGTTTACCCCAACCCAATCGTTCAGCAACATTGCCTTTATTGAACATGAGTGGTAGATCGTATACCCCAACATATCCAATTGCGCACTTATAAAGGTCGGGTTCTTTAACCACACCCATGAGAGCGGCATATCCGCCGTAACTTGATCCGGAGATACAAATTTTATCCTTATTAGCGAAGCCTTCTTTAATTGCCCATAGTGTTGCATCGGTCAGGTCATCTTGCATTGCACCACCCCATTGTCCATAACCACTATCTTCAAACTCACGTCCATATCCGCCAGAACCTCGAAAATTTACCTGAAGTACACTGTATCCTGCACTCGCATATACCTGTACTTCATCATCAAAAAACCAATAGTCACGAGGACCATGTGGGCCACCATGTGGATGGATAATTAAAGGCAAATTTTCAGCTTTGGCACCCAGTGGTATGGTTAAATAACCATGAATTGTTAAGCCATCACGAGTAACAAAATTTATCGGAGTTTTATGAGACATTTTTTGCTCATCTATCCAAGGGCGAGAGGCTGTGAGGAAAGACACTTTTTTAGTCTCTCTATCGTAAAGATAAAATTTACCTGGATTAACATCGGAGTAACTTTCAATCACCCAGCTTTTGTTATCAGCTGTCTTAGAGGTAATATGTAAATAATCATTTGGAAATGCTCGTTGTAGCCCGCGATACTCTTTGGCTAGTTCTGAATTTTCATCAAAAAATATAACTTCAGGTCTTCCATTATGAATAATGGCCCCTACCACTTCTTTTATACGTTTACCTGTTTCAGATGTATATACATTTATAAATGGTTGAGCATCAACTATATCATTTCGGTACATTAACTCTCGTTCACCTGTACTTAACTTGATTCTATATATGCCTAAAGTACTTTTCTCTATGTTATCAGAGGTAAATATGAACTGGTTATCTGCACTAAATCCAATAACATTACTGGACCCTGTCGAGCTGGTTCTAACCATATTTGACAACGATAAAGCTTTCCATGCATTTTGATCAACATTGCTTTCTCGAATATAGGTAATTATTTCTCCAGCACCCTCCGATTTTAACAGTCCTTTTCTTTCAGTTTTCATGGACTGGCTCACTCGCCATTGATCATTATTATCTAAAAAAATCGATGCATTTTCAAATTTAGCTTTTTCAATTAATTGACGTTTCCCAGTATAGATATTCACTTTATAAAGGTTAGAGTATTGTTTTTTTTCTAAATTAGACGATATCAAAATGTTATCGCGTTCATCCATTAGTAGGCTCTCAACCTGCGCACCTGAGTAATCTTTATTCCTCACTCCAAATAATTGTATTTTACTTGAACAGTCTGCATTGCCTGAAAATAGCTCACCAGTCAAAAATGGAGTCGCATACTGTCCTGATTGGGTTGAGATTGTCATTACTACTCGTTCTTCATTTGCCCACCAAAACTCCATGACTGACTCTTCTTCACCAAAAAAAAAGTTACAAACTACTTTTTGATTGCTTTTATTGATAATCGCTAATCTTTTATGATTTTTATACGGATAAGTCGCGGCTAAGAAATCACCTTTAGGAGATATTTTAATCGCATTAAACATACTGTGCTTGGCGAGATCGTGTGCGTTTGTCGCGGCTGATGCATTAAGCCCACTTCCTAATATTAAACCAAGAAAAATCAGTATTTTTGTCATGTTAGTCATATGGATCTCCATCGATAGAATCTATTTCTACTTACTTCGTTTGATAACTGGCAGTACTCTCGCGCAATTACATTGACAGACGAACAGAGCATTACTCATTAATCAGCTGTTTGAACTGTTACGTCTCAACAGCTTACTATAACTTCATTTGTTTTTTTTGCCTTAAAACACACTTAATGGCAACATATTTTAAACATTAAGTTCAAAATATTTACATCAGGTGGTCTTTGCTATACCTTACATATGATTGCAAGGAATATGCAATTTTCACATAAAATCATCCGTCTGGTAACATTTTTACGTGTTATTAACAGCCGTTTTGGAGAATGTATGTATAAGACAACACTGCTTTGTAAAGCAATACAACTAGGCCTATTTACCGCTTCGATTTCTATTGCCAGCCACGCGTGGGCTGCAGAAGAAAAAGATGCTCAAACCAAAAATGAGAAAATTGAGCGTGTAGAGGTTACTGGTAGTCGAATTAATAGAACTGATTTAGAAAATGCTCAGCCCGTTGTTGTGTTAACCGCTGAAGATATGAAAAATGAGGGTTTTACAACGGCGTTCGATGCAATCCAAAGTATTTCTCAAAATACAGGAACAGCACAGGGTAACGAGTGGGGGGCGCAAGGTGGTTTTACACCAAATGCTGATGTAATCAATTTACGTGGTTTTGGGCCTGGCTATACCCTTGTTCTTCTCAATGGTCGACGTATTGCTGAAAACCCTACGCCCTATAATGGGCAAAGTAATTTTGTGAATTTAAGTGGCATTCCATTTTCTGCGGTAGAGCGAATTGAAATTCTGACTCAAGGTGCATCAGCTATTTACGGTTCAGATGCTGTTGCTGGTGTTGTAAACATTATTTTGAAAAAGGATATAGATTCAACAACTGTGACTGCTATGTATGGTATTACACCAGAAGGTGGTGGTGCTCAAAATCGGTTTAGTCTTACCTCTGGCAGTACAGGGTCTGATTATTCAATTGGGGGAACCATTGAGTATTATAAACAAGATCCGATTTACTCTCATGAGCGGGATTATATGGATTCTGTTGATGATAACCCTGCCGGTGCGACTCCTCTTTCTCGAGGGATTTTATTGCTTGATAATTTTACTGGTAAGTATAGAGATCCTGGCGAACAAGGATGTGTAGATTCTGGTTCTGGATATGAATATGCGGATCGTAATGGTTTTGGTAAGTATTGTGGTGTTGATACTACAGGTGACAATACGATTCGAAATGAACGTGAAACCTTAACCGGTTATTTGTTTGGTACATACGACATCAACGATCATATGCAACTCTTTGCTGATACTATGTATTCAACAATAGATTCTGCAGTTTATGGTTCTCGTCACTTTTATAGTGAGAATTTGCTATTAAATACTCCTGATGGTTCTGGTAATTTCGGAGGAACCCGAGACTATGTATTGGCACAGAGGATTTTTAGTTTTGATGAGTTAGGCCAACGTAACACTCTATTTGATGAGCAGAGTTATAATGTCACTGTTGGTATTAAAGGTGATATTGATACAGCCTATAACTGGCAAGTGTATTACTCTGAGAGTCGTTATGATTACGAGAGTAGCCGAGATTGGATGAAGGAAGAAAAGGTCACCGAACTATTTCTAGGTGAAATAGATAATCCATATGGTCTTTATAATGGTGATGCTCCCGTAGGATTGTATGACAAAATTACACCAGAGATTCGGGACCAGTTACTTGGAACACAAGTTATTTTAGCTGATTCGTATGCTAGAACTTTATCTGCTGAAATTAATGGTGATTTATTCGAATTACCATCCGGTCCTATTGGATTTGCTGCTCTTATTGAATATAACAAGCAAGGCTATGATCTTAAACAGGATGACCGTACATTAAATACTGAAGGCAACGGATGGCAAGGCTTAACGGGTACGGAAGGTGGTGGCGATCGCAGTCGTTATGCTGCAGGTCTTGAGCTTCTGATCCCTGTGATTGAAGACTTAGATCTTGGTGTTGCAGCCCGCTACGATCAGTATGACGATGGCACTACCGAAGTTGGTGGTCGTTTAACCCCATCAATTACTATGACATATAAAGCTATGGATGAGTTAAAGTTCCGTGCAAACTGGGGGCAAAGCTTTAGAGCTCCAGATATGCACTATGTCTTTGCTGGTGATTCAGGCTACTTCACTACTGCGTATGACTATATTGATTGTCGTGTAAACGATCACGATGATGACCCTAATTTTGTACCGAGTCCAAGTGCTTGTGAAACGACATCTTTAAAAGGTAATCGTTCTGGTAGTAAAACGTTAGAAGAAGAGAAGGGAACAAACTGGGGCGTGGGGGTAATTGCTGAACCAGTGAAAGATCTTAGCTTAACTTTTGATTATTATAATATCAGTTTGAAAGATATTATTTCTGATGAAAGCGAACAAGATATATTAGATCTTGAATATGATTGTAAATATGGGCGAAATGGTAAAGACCCGTCTAGCAGTGAATGTACTAACAATGCAGCAAAAGTAGTTAGGGCTGCAGCGGGTGCTCCGAATGCTGGAGATATTGAAACTATTGTGGTTAATCCTGAAAACAAAGCACTCTATGAACAGAGTGGTTTAGATGCTAAGTTATTTTATACTTTAGATACTGAGTATGGAGACTTTGGCGTTCAATTAGGATGGACTCATATTTTAAGTACAAAATATCAAGTGGATTCTGCATCTTCTATTCAAGAGTTGCGTGATGATAAAGATAATTATGAGCCTAGATCTAAAACTAACTTAGTCTTGACTTGGCAATACCAAGACTGGTCCGTTGCTGTTCGTGGCGATAGAATTGGTGAAATTCCACTTTGGGAGCAACCTGCCGAAAACTACGATGATGAAACTGGCGATGTCATTAAAGTAGACCGTTTGAATCCTTACTACACGGTTAACATGAGTGTTGGCTATGATTTTACTGATAATTTGAAAGTATTAATTAGTGGTGAGAATATTTTCAATCAACGCCCTGAAGTAGATGTTACCCATGATGAATGGCCATTCTTTAACAGCTTCTCGTACCCTGGTGCCGCGATTGGCTCTGCTTATCGTGCAGAAATAAGTTATAAATTCTAAACAATAAAAAGTGATAGCACTTGTGCTATCACTTTTTTTAGAAGTATTTTTGTCTATCAGCTTTTGGTCATGAGGTATTTTCGACTTAGAACGATAATCGCTGTGGCAATGAGCGAGCCTAAAATCAATCCGAGTGCCAGGCTCACATTTTGCAGTGCTGTTGGGTCAATAACCAGTGCGATACCCATACCCAACATCATCACGCCTGACATAAGTTTCAGGGTTTGGCCTTCTTTTTCGGTTAACTTACGTTTGCCTAAGGTCGCACTGAAAACGATAACAATAATCGCCAGCGGGATCACATACACAATGTTATATAAAACCAGATACATATAGCGTTCAATGTCTGGCAGATTGTGCATAGATAGCACGCTGGTGTAGATCATCGGGAAGCCTGCGGTGCAGAGCAGTTCATAGGCGTTGGCGAGGACTGCTAGTACGGTAGAGCCAATAAGTAAGGCGCCTAAGCTACTTGAGTTAGACAGTTTCCCCATGCGCTTTATCAAACTCGTCCGATTTTCCGCCGACATCGACAGCGTCACTTCCCCCTTAGTAAAGAAGTAATCTTTAATGTTGATGACCCCTGCGATTAAGGCCAAACAACCCGCCGCTAAGATGATCATGCCACCATCACTGCCTGCGCCCAACAGCTGGAAGATATTCAACCATGCGGTCATAAACAGGAAATAGATAAAGCCTGAGAAGAACACGAAAATCCCGCCGACGAGCAACATGCGGCTGCGACTCTTGGCATTAACCATGATCGACAATAAAAACAGTAAAACGAAGAAGGCGCAGGGGTTAAAGGCATCCACGCCTGCGAGCACTAAGGTGAGCAGCGGCAAAGACATTGTCTCGGGAGTCACTACGCCTACTAAAGGTAATTCAACGGGTTGAACTTCTGGCTCTGCAACGGACTCCTTTAAGTTGGTGGCATCACAGGTGCCTTCGCCAGTATCTGTGCCACAAGTGCCAAAGAGCGGCGCATTGGTTTCTGTACTCGCGCTCGTACTGACAACGCCATTGGTGGGCATGTCCGCTTCGCTGAGTTGACCGCCAAGGGATAAATAACAATTCTTCAGTCGATTAACGAGAAACTCGCCCGTGACCGCTTCGCTCGAATAGCCCACAATGGCCTTTTCACAACTGGCCATATAGGGTACAGAACGTGCTTCTGTATTAGTTTTTGCGGCGATATTTTGCCAAATATCCTGCACACCTGGTGCGGACACCATATGAGATTCAAGTTCTATCCAAGGGTATTTTTGCGGCAATGAATCGATGAAAGGATGGGCCTCTGCACAGTGTGGGCAAGTTTTAGACCAGAAGAAATACAGCTTAATTTTGAGTTCACCCTGACCATTCATATAATGCCACGTTCGATCCGCTGAGCTTGCTGGTGTTGTCTCGGCCCAGCTAGGGATTGAAAAGGCAAAGAGGAATAATAGCGAGCAAAACAGAGATAATTTCGATAGATATTTTGTCATAGCGCCTCCCACAGAGAGTGGGTTTAAGTATCGTCAAACGGTTCGATTAGCTCTTACTCTACTTAAATCAATCATTTTGATTAAATTAGATATTAAGAAGTGTTAGTTAACTCGCGAATAACCATTTTTTGGGAACTGAAACCAGTTTATCTCCCTGTTAAATGGTGTGATGCACACCACTCTCAGCTTGAGTCGTTAATGGCTAATAAGAATAGAGCACCCGAGGGTGCTCTATTTCTGACGTTATCAACAAGTGTCTATGATGGATTATGGTTAGCCTAACGCAACACCATTTACGCTGAGTTTCACGTCGATATTATTGCGAGTGGCGTTAGAGTACGGACAAACTTGATGCGCGTGACGTACTAGCGCTTCTGCGGCTTCTTGCGGTAAATCTAAGCTGACTTCTAAGGCAACCGCTAATGCAAAACCGCCGGTATCATTGGCAGCTATGCCAACAACCGCACTGACTGGCGCTTGTGTAATATCCACTTTGCCGATTTTAGCGACATGCAAAACAGCGTTTGAGAAACAAGCTGCATAACCAGCGGCAAACAGTTGTTCTGGGTTAGTGGCAAGTCCGCTACCGCCCATGGCTTTTGGATAGGCTAACGCGACATCCAGTAAACCATCATCCGTGCTCACTTGACCTTGACGACCCGCTTTTGCTGTGGCGCGTGTTTCATAAAGTGTTTTCATAATATTGACCTTCTAAGATTAAGGATTAAGTAAATCGATTTTAATTGCGCGCAATTCAATTGTGATAAACTATAATTCGATCTTTGGTGTGAATGCAAGTATATTGTGCGCAATATATTTAATTTATCGGATCTTCCTATGGCAACAACTCAACCCAATACCCGACTAACGTCTGCCGAACAGGCCGAAAATGCTAGCGCTGATAATGCCTTATGTCTTGAAAATCAAGTGTGCTTCTCACTTTACAGCGCCGCGAATGCTATGGTGCGAGCCTATCGCCCATTGTTGGATAAATTGGATCTCACCTATCCGCAATACTTGGTCATGCTAGTGTTATGGGAAGAGCAGGGCATTAGTGTCAAAATCTTAGGCGATAAACTTTTCCTCGATTCAGGTACGTTAACGCCATTGCTAAAGCGGCTAGAATCTAAAGGATTAGTGACTCGTGGTCGTAGCGAACAGGATGAGCGCGTGAGAGTACTCGCCTTAACGCCAGCAGGGCTTGCCCTTAAAGCACAGGCCAGTGAAATCCCCCATTTAATGCGTTGCAAAGTCGGCGGCGAGGCGAGCGAGTTACAAGCCTTAAAGGCCATGTGCGATCAAGCACTTAAACAATTACATGCCAGTATTGATTAAACTCTTATCGTCGAGATTTGATCTAAGACTAACTTATTGACATATTAACGCTTATTAGCTGTTCGACTGAGCTTGATTGAATGTTTGAGGCTCAGTAGGTCGGTCGTCTATGGAAGGTTAGCGAGAGTGAGTTATGGCCAGTTTCGATATAGCCATTATTGGCGGTGGGATCAGCGGTGTCGGCATTGCCCAATATGCGGCAGCGGCGGGCTATTCCACCTTGCTGATTGAAAAGGGGGAAATTGGCGGCCAAACCTCGGCTAATTCCAGCAAACTTATCCACGGCGGCTTGCGTTATTTAGAAACCGGGCAAATCAATTTAGTCCGTAAGTCCTTGCTTGAACGGCGTTATTTACTCAATCTTGCGCCCACTCTGGTTAAAGCTGTGCCTTTTTATATTCCCGTGTACGACAACAGCCAGCGCAGTCCTTGGACTATACGCGCAGGCTTAAGCATGTATGCACTGCTGAGTGAGTTTGATCCCTTGGGTCAGTTTGTATCTGTGCCTGCTGTGCATTGGCATCGTTTCAAAGGATTAAAACTCACGGGATTAAAAGCGGTATTTCAGTATTGGGATGCGCAGACCGACGATAAATTGCTCACTCAAGCGGTGGCGCGCAGCGCGCAGGTACTGGGCGCCGAAGTTTATGCCGAGGCTGAATTTCTTGAGCTGGAACATAAGCGCGAGGCTTGTGAGCTGAGTTTTAGCCACAGGGGCGAAATCCATAAAGCCGAGGCGAGTCTAGTGATTAATGCTGCAGGTCCTTGGGTGAATGCGGTTTTAAGCAAAGTCTTGCCCCCACTTGCGGGTGTTGAACTCGATTGGGTGCAAGGCGCCCATGTGCTACTGGATATTCCTGCGCCCGATGGCATCTTGTATTTAGAGTCTTGCTTCGATAAGCGGGTCATATTTGTGATGCCTTGGTATGGACAAACCTTGGTTGGCACCACAGAAACTGAACTGGCTTCTTTGGATACACCACCCCAAGCGACCGAATCTGAAATTAATTATCTGCTTGGTATTTATAAGCATTACTTCCCGCTAGCGCCGGAGATTGATGAGCTTAAGACGAAGATAACCCAAACCTTCTGCGGCATTCGGGTTTTACCTAAGCAAAATAGCCTAGCCTTTGAGCGGCCGCGGGATACCTTGATGAAAACATCGATTTCCCATCCGCGCATCCTCAGTTTATACGGCGGTAAGTTAACGACGTTTCGCAGTACCTCGGCAGAAGTACTTGAATGGATTGAAAAGACCCTCGGTAAGCGCGAGGTGATTGCCGATGTTGATAAACTCAGCTTGTCTTGAATACATCTAAAATTGCGCCCTTGATACTGGTTTGAGCGTGTTTCGAGATGATTTTTACCCGTAAAACCGCTACAGTGTGGCGCTTTTTTACTGAATCTAGGATTTGTCGTGAGTGCTGCTATTGTGAATGCCGTCAAGCAATGTGGTTATTTTAATCAAGGTCAGTGCCTTTCTTGCCGGCATATTCAGCAGCCTCTAGCGCAGCAAGTGGCGGTTAAAACCCAAACGTTACAGCAATTACTCGCGCCTTTTATTCCCGCAAATTCGGTTGAACTTTTTCTGCCTCCCATTACTGGCGACGACAGCGGCTTTCGTAATAAAGCCAAAATGGTCGTGCTTGGCGCCGCACATGAACCCGTATTGGGGATTATTAGCCCAAGTGGCGAGTCGGTGGATCTTTGCGACTGCTTGTTATATCCATCTGATATGCAAGATTTATTACACCGTTTAACCCGCTTTGTGCAGCAGGCGGGGCTTCCTCCCTATCGGGTTGATAAAGCCAAGGGTGAGCTTAAGTTTATTCTGCTGACCCGCAGCCAAGTACGCGGCGAATATCTGCTGCGTTTTGTGCTGCGATCCCATAATGGCATTGAACGCATCGAACGCGAATTACCTGCATTATTGGCGGAATATCCGCAAATAAAAGTCGTGTCAGTCAATATTCAACCGATTCATATGGCAATCCTTGAGGGCGATGAAGAGATTTTCTTAACAGAAAATACCCGTCTTGAAGAGCGTTTTAATCATGTGCCTTTATTCATTCGGCCCAAGAGCTTTTTCCAAACCAATCCGCAGGTGGCAGCAAAGCTGTATCAAACCGCCCGTGAGTGGGTTGCTGAGTTTTCTCCTCGCTCGTTATGGGATCTGTTCTGTGGCGTAGGCGGTTTCGGACTGCACTGCGCATCCAAAGACATTACCCTCACAGGGATTGAAATTGAAGCCGAGGCTATTGCCTGCGCGCAAATGTCTGCGCAAATGATGGGGCTTGAGAATGTGAGCTTTATGGCGCTCGATTCCACCGACTTTGCTAAGGGTAAAAGCGCTGCCGATAAGCCGGATTTGATTATAGTTAATCCGCCGAGGCGCGGTATTGGCGAGGCTTTATGCCAGTCATTAAGCGAGTTTGCCCCTAAGGCGATTCTCTATTCCAGCTGTAATCCCAAAACCTTAGCGAAAGATCTCGAGCATATTCAAGGTTATCACTTAACCAAGGTGCAGCTATTTGATTTATTTCCCCATACGGATCATTTTGAAGTCTTAGCTATGTTGGTGAAGGATTAGTTTTTAGCTCATCAATTTATCACTAAGCATTTGTACTTGTTCGTTTTACGATTATTGAAATCCGCTCAAACTATCTTAAGGGCTCTGCTGTGTGGAGCCCTTGTTATGCTTTTATCTGCGTTGCACGCGTGAAACTTCATCATAATGTCTTTTTAGTGGCATAATCTTCAGCACTTTATGCATTGATGGGCGGCGATTTATGCAACAGATTTTCCTACGCTTTTTTACCTTAGGCTTGATGAGTTTTGGCGGACCTGCGGCGCACATTGGTTATTTTCGCCAGACCTTTGTTAATGAACTCGGTTGGCTCGATGATAAGCGTTACGCCAGTCTCGTCGCCTTAAGCCAATTTATGCCGGGGCCAGGGTCGAGCCAAGTGGGCTTTGCCATTGGTTATCAAAGAGGTGGGCTTGTTGGCGCGCTTGCAGCTTTTGCCGGTTTTACACTACCTTCCTTTATTTTGATGTACTTACTGGCGGTAACAACGTCGGCATGGCTCGCGAATCATTATGTTCAAGGGATGATTTATGGGCTTAAATTAATGGCTGTCGTTGTGGTTGCCGATGCCGTTCTTGCTATGTTTAAACAATTCTGCCAACGCAAATCCGCCCGTTTGCTGATGCTAGTCAGTGCTGCGGCGATTTTGATTGCGCCATTTATGTGGACGCAAATCCTGCTGTTACTCGGCGCTGCGACTATCGGCATCTATAAATTGAGTACGACGCAAGATGACACTGCACCGCTTGCACCGATTCGCTTGAATTATCTCTATTTACTGCTCTTTTTCGTGCTGCTCATCGGCAGTTTTTTTATGGTGGATTTCGGACCTGAGGCTTGGATCTTCAGCGAGTTTTACCGCGTAGGGAGTTTAGTGTTCGGTGGCGGTCATGTTGTGCTACCTCTGCTAGAAACAGCAGTGGGCGATACCATAGGCGGCGATCGTTTTCTGACGGGTTATGCCTTTGCCCAAGCTGTGCCTGGGCCTATGTTCACATTCGCGACCTTTTTAGGCGCCGAAGTCATGCTAGATAAACCTTTCATGGGGGCTTGCATCGCAACAGCGGCCATTTTTTTACCCGGATTTATCCTCATGCTGGTGGGCCTGAAGAGTTGGCATGCGATTGCCGCAAGACCAAAAATTGCTGGCGCGATAGCGGGTGTCAATGCCTGCGTTGTTGGCTTACTTGCCGCTGCACTTTACCAACCGGTGTTTTCTCAGGCGGTATTCTCGGGCAAAGATATGGCCTTGGTATTGCTCGGTTTTGGTGCATTAAAGTTATTTAAACCACCCATGCTGGTGCTGGTTTTAGGCTTTAGCCTGTGTGGGATCTTGCTAAATGTATTTTGAACTGAGGGCGATTAATTGCAGGTTTATTGAGCAAGATTAAGATTTTGTTACTTTAAGCGCATAGTGAAATAACAATGTTAGCTATACTCCAAAGATACAAGTTGTATTCCTCTGGAGCATTCAAGTATGTCTAAGTTGAGTTTGCGCAATAAATTATTATTGCTATCGCTGTTCCCTTTGATCCTCGCATTATTGGTGTTGATGTCGGTTTCCTATTATGTCGAGCAAGATGCGCTTGCCGATGAGGTTGTTACTTTTAGATCTAAGCTCGTTGGTGAACGTAAACAACAAATTAAAGAAGCTACCGAAATTGCCGCTGGTATAGTGAATTACCAATTATCGTTAAAAGAACAAGGGAATGTGAATCAAGCACTCAGAGACATACGTTTTGGTAGCGCGGGTTACTTCTTCATGTATGACTCTCAAGGTAAAAGCATCTTTCATGCCCTAATCCCAAGTTTAGAGGGGCAAAATAAGATTGATATGACAGATCCCCGCGGCACTAAAATTATCGTCGGCCTGCTCGACGCCGCTAAACATGGCGATGGTAGTTTCTCTTACTATTATCAAAAACCTAATACCAATGAGCAGATTGAGAAGATCAGCTATGTCATGATGATCCCGGGCACTGACTGGATGTTAGGTACTGGGGCATATATTGATGATATTGAAGCTGTTGTTGAAGATTATCGCGCCACAGTGACTGAGCAAATGGCGGATAAATCCTTCGCGATTTTGCTGATAGCGCTTTTCCTTACGGGTATTACTGGCTTTATCATTATGGTTGCTGCCCATCGTATGGTGGTGCCAATCAAGAATATGGCCGATAACTTAAATGATATCGCTAAGGGCGAAGGGGATTTAACCAAGCGACTTAGCGTAAAAGGTGAAGACGAAATTGCCCAACTTGGGCGCTCCTTTAACCTCTTTGTCGATAAACTGCAAAATATCATCGGCGATGTCGCGACCGCGACCGCTAAAGTAAAAACGGCAGCCAATGCGATTCATGATCAAACTAAAGTCATGTCGAGTCAGTTAGTCAGTCATAACAATGAAACTGACCAAGTGGTGACGGCGATCACTGAGATGTCATCTACTGCGAACGAAGTGGCTAAGAATACCACTCAAGTAGCCGAAGCGACTCATGCTGCTACTGGCGATGTGGCTAATGCCCAGCGCTGTGTTGATGCTTCACTTGAGGAGATTGCCTCCTTAATGTCGCAAATCAACAATGCGGCAGGCAGTATCAAATCACTCAGCGAGCAATCCCAGAAGATCAACAGCGTACTGTCTGTGATTGGCGGTATTGCTGAGCAGACTAACCTATTGGCATTAAACGCCGCCATCGAAGCCGCCCGTGCCGGTGAACAGGGCCGAGGTTTTGCTGTGGTCGCCGATGAGGTGCGTAACTTAGCCAGCCGCACTCAAGCCAGTACGTTAGAAATCAACGAGATGTTATCGGCATTACATAAGCTAGTGACCCAAGCCGTGAAAGCGATGGAAGAGAGTCAACAAAGCTGCGTGCGTTCGGTGGATTCTTCTCGCACGATTTCCGATAGTTTGGGTTCCGTCACTTCAGCGGTAACGGCTATTAACGACATGAGTACCCAAATTGCAGCTGCGGCGACAGAGCAAAGCTCAGTAACCGAAGAAATTAACCGTAACGTGTATGCCATCCAAGAGATTGTGAATGAGCTACTTCATTCCAGCGAAGATGCGGCTAGGATCAGTATGACAGTCTCGGAAGAAGGCATTAACTTGGGCAAGTTAGTGGGCCAGTTTAAGATTTAGTGGGATAGTTTAGGATTTAATTGCAGTAATCTTGATTAAAAACGGGAGACTTAAGGTCTCCGTTTTATTTGGCTCATATATTTTTTAAAGCGTTAACCGTTAATTCAGCTGAGTGAATTCATCCAAGCTCATTCACTTTAGACAATTCAAGTAAGTCAATTCACTCTAGTCAATGTACGTCACCTTAATCCATCTTCTCGGCAAGCCGTTCTACCCTCACAGAACAGACCTTATATTCTGGGATAAAAGCGACAGGATCGAGCGCATTGATGGTAAGTTTATTCGCCGCAGCTTCCACAAAGTGGAAGGGCAGGAATAACACGCCAGCTTGGGCTCTTTTCGTCACAAAGGCGTCGATTTCAATTTCACCGCGACGGGTAGTGAGTTTGATTTTATCGCCATTGCCTATGCCGAGTTGCTCGGCGTCATAGACTGAAATCATTACTTTAGGCGAGCCGAGTAAGTCGAGTCCGGCCGTTTTACGGGTTAAGGTGCCTGTGTGGAACTGTTCCAGTAAACGTCCGGTTGAGAGAGTGAGCGGGTACTCACTGCAGGGCATTTCTGCGGGTAAGCGATAACTCACTGGCGTGAACTTACCTAAGCCGCGGGTGAATTGATTTTGGTGCATGATGGGCGTTCCCGGATGGGTTGCATCTGGACAAGGCCATTGAATACCTTGGGGGATTTTACCGTCAACTCCAGTGCTTAATCGTTGCCAAGTAATGCCGCGATATTGTGGTGTTAGCTCATTGATCTCCTGCCAAATCGCTTCTTCATTGGGGTAATCCCAAGCGGCACCCATCGCATTGGCAATGGCTTGGACAATTTGCCAATCGGGCAGGGCTTCGCCTGGCGGTAACAGAGCTTGTTCGAGTCGCTGCACTCGTCGTTCAGTATTGGTGAAATGACCACGTTTTTCGACAAAGGCGGCGGCGGGCAGAACCACATCGGCAAGCTCGGCAGTTTCGGTGAGGAAGATGTCCTGCACCACTAAAAAGTCGATTGCATTAAGCGCCCTAAGCACGTGGGCTTGGTCAGGATCGCTCAATACGGGGTTTTCGCCCATCACATACAAAGCCTTTATTTTCCCTTTGGAAATATCATGCATCATATGGGTTGCGGTCACGCCAATTTCTCCCGATAACGGCGTTTGCCAGTGTGCTTCGAAACGCATTCTGGCATGAATGTCAGTGACTTTTTGGTAACCACTAAAGAAGTTGGGCAGAGCGCCCATGTCGCAGGCTCCTTGCACATTACTTTGTCCCCGCAGTGGATTAATCCCCGCACCTTCAACCCCAATATTACCGCATAGAAGTTGTAGATTAGATATGGCGGTGACATTGTCGTGTCCCGTCGTGTGCTGGGTAATGCCCATGGCATAGTAGATTGCGGTTTTCTCAGCCGTGCCTATGGTGCGGGCAATGCTGGCGATATCTTCGGCTTTAACGCCGGTTATCAAGGCGGCATTTTCTAGGCTGTAATCTGCTTTTTCCAGTTCAGCATAGAGGGCATCCACACCTTCGGTGCGTTCAGCGATATAACGTTTATCCTGCCAGCCGTTGCGGATGATTTCCGCCATAATCGCATTGAGTAGCATGACGTCAGTGCCGGGTCTGTGGGCGACATAAAGCTGTGCACTGTCGGCAATCGCGACACGTTTAGGATCGGCCACCATTAATTTTGCACCATGCAAAGCCACGGCTTGTTTGATTTTCGAGGCGATGATCGGGTGAGCACTGCTGGTGTCTGAGCCTATGATAAAAATCACATCCGATGCTTGAATGCTCGGAATGTCATTGGTCATGGCGCCACTGCCGATACTTTGCTGTAGCCCAGTGACTGTGGATGAATGACACAGGCGGGCGCAATGGTCGATGTTATTGGTGCCGAGTATGCTTCTGACAAATTTTTGCAGCAGGAAGTTTTCTTCATTGGTGGCTTTTGCCGAGGCTAAGCTTGCCAGTGCATTACTGCCATATTGCTGTTTTATTTGCTGTAAATGTTCGGCCACATAGGCGATGGCTTCAGGCCAACTACTTGGCGTGAGTTGGCCATTTATACGAATGAGTGGCGTGGTGAGGCGTTTTTCACTGTGAATAAAATCGAAACCAAATCGCCCTTTGACGCAGAGCATGCCTTGGTTAACCACAGACGCTTTGTTGCCTTCGATATGACGGATCTGATTAGTGCTGGTATCGATTTTAAGGTCAAGCCGACAGCCTACGCCACAATAGGTACAAATCGTTGAGGCGGTTTTGAGTGGTGTTTCATCGCCTTGGTGTTTATCCCGCGCATCGACGAGTGCGCCTGTTGGGCAAACCTGCACACAGTTGCCGCATTGCACGCATTTACTGTCTGCCATACTGGCGCTAAAGCCGACTCTCGGTGCGCGGCGTTCGATGGTTTCGCTTAGGTCTTGCGGCAGTGCTTGATAGGAATCATGGGCAAATTGAATCGCACAATGGCCACTTTGTAGCTGGCAAATATCGACGCAATTACCGCAGCTAATGCAGCGGTTTGCATCAAATTGAATGAACGGACTCGATTTATCGACCGAAAACTTGCGCGCGCTTTGAGTGTTGAGTGACTTAGGCTCGACATGGTAGTCGGTCGCATAGTCCCTTAATTTACAATCAGTATTGGCTTGGCAGGCGCATTCAAGGCATCGCGCGGCCTCTTGCATGGCGGCATCGGGAGCAAAACCTAGCTCGACTTCGTCATAGTTGAGTAGACGCTGCACCGCACTCAGCTCTGGCATGGTTAAACGGGCTTTACGCGGTACGGCGGGATAAAGAACGGTTGCGGGCAAGTCTTGTGTCACCGCTTTGCTGATGATTTTTGATGAATTAAATTCAGTGGCATGCAACTCACAGCTTAGACCTTGTTTGAGTAATTTATTTATGGCGATGGCGGCTTTATGACCATCACCTATGGCGGCAACTGCGGTGGCTGGACCGCGGCGCGCATCCCCCACCACAAAGAGCTTTTCAACCCCGGATGACATAGTGTGCTCGCAGCCAATAAAGGTATTCCAGCGGCTGAGAGCAAGTGTGCCTTGGCTTAAGTGGCTCGCGGGATCTTGCATAAAACTCAGGTCGGGAGTCTGCGATACTGCGGCTATCACAGTGTCAAAATCTTGGGTAAAGGTTTCACCTGTATCAACGGGAGCACGTCTGCCAGAGGCATCGGCTTCGCCGAGTGCCATTTTGGCAAAGGTGACTGAATGGACTCTGCCGTGAGCATCGCTATGGTTTTCAAGCGGATTGGTTAAAAAATGAAACTTCACCCCTTCGACTTCGGCCTCGTGTACTTCGTAAGCTTCGGCGGGCATTTCTGCGCGGGTGCGGCGGTAAATTAAGGTGACATCGCAGCCTTCACGCACCGCAGTGCGGACGCAATCGATAGCGGTATTGCCGCCACCAATGACGGCGACTTTTTTACCTAAAACAAGAGTCTTTTCGAGGCAATGATCTTTTAAGTAATCAACGCCTAAGTAGCAACCTTTGAGCATGCTGCCGGGATAATCCATAGGCACGGCTTTTTGGGCACCGATCGCAAGACAGACGGCATCGAAATCTTCAACTAATTGATTTAAATGCACTTTATGGCCGAGGCGCGTGTCTGTGTGTATGGTTAAGCCGTTATGGCACAAGAGTTCGATTTCTTTATCGAGTATCGCCTTAGGCAAACGATACTCAGGAATACCATAGCGCAGCCAACCACCCGCCTGTGGCATGGCCTCGAATATCTCTACGCTATGGCCTTGGTTTGATAAGTAATATCCGGCACTTAACCCTGCTGGGCCCGCCCCGATAATCGCGACTTTTTTGCCCGTGTCGGCTTGGCGCGGCGGCACATAACTCATGCCGCCCTTTTCGCCATCAGCTAAGTCGAGATCGGCGGCGTGGCGTTTTAATTGACGTATGGCAATGGGCTCATCGACCAGCCCGCGGCGACATTGCGCCTCACAAAAAGCAGGGCAAACACGGCCAATAGAAAGCGGCAGCGGCAAAGTTTGTTTAATGACTTTAACGGCTTCGGTATGGTTGCCTTGGGCTATGTGATACAGGTAACTCTGTACATCGACACCCGCGGGGCATGCTTGTTGGCACGGGGCTTCGCAATCGGCGAAATGATCACTCAAGATTTCAGTCAGCGCTTGTTTGCGTTTTTGGCTTAAGAATTCAGACTGAGTTATCACCCGCATGCCTGCTGTGATAGGTGTTTCGCAGGCGCGAACGCAGCGCAAACTGGCGTCGGTGTTTTCAATTTGGACGACACACAAATTGCAGGCTTGCTTGTCTGCTTGTGCATGAGTATGTGCATGAGTATGTGCATGAGTGTGTGCATGAGTGCCTAACTGCTGCGAGGCTGCGCTGGGATCACATAAGCTGGGTATGGCTATGCCAGCAGCATGCGCCGCTTGCAGTAGGGTATTGGTCGGGTTAACCGACAACACTTGGTCATCAATTCGAAGTTCTATCATCCCATGGCCTTTTTATATGTAGGGTGCTTAGCTGCTATAGCGCGGGGCTGCAGGCTTAGGTTGACTCGAGTATACCTAGACAGCTTTAGAAGACGCTTATGGGCAAGGGAAGTTTGCAGCAGAATTGCAGTTTGAATCACAAACCTTGCGTAGACTGTGCGCTGGTGAATGTTTGTTCGAATTACGCTGTGACTAGGTTGGCGGTATTTGGGCTTTTTAGCGGCAATTACATTGATATTACTAATGTTTTTTTGGCAGGTCAGTGGTGTTTTGGGTCGAGTTTGGTCTACTGAATCAATTAGCTTGGCTAAATTTAAGTAAGATCACAGTCTTAGCTCTGCGCTTTTTGTTAGTCTCGGCTGTGGCAATGTGGTCTTTTAGGCTGGAAAATAATCCTTGTTATCCCATTTAATGAACAGTGCCCCCCTAGGTTTACCAGCCTGGTTAGGTTAAAATGCGCGGTTGCAAATACTGTTAATCATCGCCTCTTTTAGTGGAAGATCAATTAAAGCGGCCAAATAAAGAAAGTTGAAAATTCATGTTTGAAGTTAATCCAGTAAAATTCAAAATTAAGGAGCTTGCCGAGCGCACGCAGCTTCTTAGGGGGTATCTTTGACTACGATGCCAAAAATGAGCGTCTAGAAGAAGTTACCCGTGAGCTTGAAAGTTCAGAAGTGTGGAATGACCCAGAGCGTGCCCAAGCCTTAGGCAAAGAGCGCGCCAGCCTAGAAGCTGTGGTCAAAACCATAGACGATATGGACTCAGGTCTTGAAGATGTTGAAGGCTTACTCGAGCTGGCTATTGAAGAGGAAGACGAAGACACGTTCAACGAAACCAGTAAAGAGCTGGATTATCTCGAAAGCCGCCTTGCAGATCTCGAATTCCGCCGTATGTTCTCCGGCCCGCAAGATGCGTCAAACTGTTATTTAGACATTCAGTCTGGCAGTGGTGGAACCGAAGCCCAAGATTGGGCCAACATGGTGCTGCGTATGTACCTGCGTTGGGGCGAAGCCCATGGTTTTAGCCCAGAGTTGATGGAAGTGACCGATGGTGACGTGGCCGGTATTAAAGGCGCGACCATTAAGTTCACTGGCGAATATGCGTTCGGTTGGTTACGTACAGAAACGGGCGTGCACCGCTTAGTGCGTAAGTCGCCATTCGATTCATCGGGTCGTCGTCATACGTCATTCTGCTCTGTGTTCGTTTATCCAGAAATCGACGACGATATCACTATCGATATCAACCCATCGGATCTGCGTATCGACACTTACCGCGCATCGGGCGCGGGTGGTCAGCACGTTAACAAAACAGAATCGGCGATTCGTATTACCCACTTACCGACTAACACAGTCGTGCAGTGTCAGAACGACCGTTCACAGCACAAGAACAAAGACGCTGCGATGAAGCAGCTGAAAGCAAAACTGTTTGAGCTAGAGATGCTCAAACAAAATGCCGACAAACAGGCCGCAGAAGACGCTAAGTCTGATATCGGCTGGGGCAGTCAAATTCGCTCTTATGTATTAGACGATGCCCGCATTAAAGACTTACGCACAGGCGTTGAAAACCGTAGCACTCAAGCGGTACTCGATGGCGATCTGGATAAGTTTATCGAAGCCAGTTTGAAATCTGGGCTGTAATTAATTCAAGGTATAGACGAGAAATAAGATGACTGAACAAGTAATTGATGAGAACAAACTGATCGCTGAGCGCCGTGCCAAGCTAGAAAGCATCCGCCCAAACTGTAGTGCTAATGCGCATCCAAATACCTTCCGTCGCACCCATAAAGCGGCTGAACTGCAAGCACAGTATGGTCAAAACACTAAAGAAGAACTCGAAGCCTTAGGTTTTAAGACCAGCATTGCTGGCCGCATCATGGCAAAACGTGGTCCTTTCTTAGTGATCCAAGACGTGTCTGGCCGTATTCAAGCCTATGCTGAAAAAAGCGTACAAGCTGATTTAAAAGAGCGTTTTCAAGGTCTGGATATCGGTGACATTATCGGTGTAACCGGTCAGTTGCACTTGTCTGGCAAAGGCGATTTATACGTCAACATGGAACAGTATGAGCTACTGACCAAAGCACTGCGTCCATTGCCTGCGGACTATTATGGTCTAGCCGATCAAGAAATGCGCTACCGTCAACGTTACGTGGATCTGATCGTTAACGAAGATTCACGCAATGCTTTTATCATGCGTTCTAAAGTGGTTTCTGCAATTCGTAACTTCATGATCAAAAAAGAGTTCATGGAAGTTGAAACCCCTATGATGCACGTGATCCCAGGTGGCGCTTCGGCCCGTCCTTTCATCACCCATCACAACGCCTTAGACATGCCAATGTACCTGCGTATCGCACCAGAATTATATCTGAAGCGTTTAGTGGTTGGTGGTTTTGAGCGTGTGTTCGAAATCAACCGTAACTTCCGTAACGAAGGTCTGTCGCCACGTCATAACCCAGAATTCACTATGATGGAATTCTATATGGCTTATGCAGACTACAAAGATCTGATGGACTTAACCGAAGAAATGCTCAGCTCGATTGCTATCGAACTGCTTGGCAGTGCGCAAATGCCATACGGCGAGCACACAGTCGATTTCGGCGGCCCATACGCACGTTTAAGCATGTTAGAAGCGATTCAGAAGTACAATCCTGATAACGCGACTATCCAAGCTATGACCTATGAGCAAGTGAAAGATGTTGAATTCATGCGCGATTTAGCGAAAAGCTTAGGCATGAAGATTGAGAAGTTCTGGACTTGTGGTCAGCTGCTTGAAGAAATCTTCGGTGAAACTGCTGAATGGCAATTGATGCAACCGACCTTCATCACTGGTTACCCAGCGGACATTTCACCTCTGGCACGTCGTAACGATGACAACCATTTCATCACCGACCGTTTCGAATTCTTCATCGGTGGCCGCGAAGTGGCTAACGGCTTTAGCGAGCTGAACGATGCTGAAGATCAAGACAACCGCTTTAAAGCGCAAGTTGACGCCAAAGATGCGGGTGATGACGAAGCCATGTTCTACGATGCAGACTATATCACTGCACTAGAGCACGGTTTACCACCCACGGCAGGTCAAGGTATTGGTATCGACCGTTTAGTGATGTTGTTCACTAACACTCATACTATCCGTGACGTGATCCTGTTCCCAGCGATGCGCCCACAGGCGTAATGCAGTCGAACCAGGTTTTTCATTGGTACATTTTGTTGCATTAGCCTTAGCTACGCGGCTGCTAGCAAGTCGTAATAAGTTGAGTTTGCAGTGAGTTTAGGAATGACCTACCCATCACGGCGATGATATGCCCCATAAAAACCAGCCATTTGGCTGGTTTTTTGTTTTCTAGAATAGTTAAAAATGATGCGTGCTAGAGTCGAACCACTAGTAACCTAAAAATAGGTTAGATGAACATCATCAAGTGGCATGTGAGTTTCAGGTGTGGCTATCGATTGTAGTGTAGATTGCGGGTTTAGTTTGTGAGTGTCGATTGTGGTTTTAACTTGGAGTTTCATATTGGGATGTCAGGAAATACTCAGCCAAGGTGAGAGCATCCAGTCACCAGTTATACACGATATTGGCTGTGTTCATTTCATTATTGGTAGAGAAGATTTACGGGAAGACCCAGGCTGAAGGGGTTAAGACGCGGCAATGAGTGAATGCCAAAATAGCAGGCTGCATCACTGACGTTATAAACAGTACGATGAACTATTTTCAAACGCATTTATTCACCTATGCCCACCCAGTGGTAGTTTCAGATAATCAACCCGACATTAGTCTAATAGGGTGTTGCTTGACCTCAGTCGCTAACTCAATGAAACTCTCCATTAAATCACCTCCTACTAAAGTATGGATAATTAAATAATGTTAATTTTCTTTATTTGTATCGCACTCTTAGTGCTTGCATACAAGTTCTATAGCCCCTTTGTTGAACGTCAAGCGGGTATCGATCCTAAAGCTAAGACGCCACAGGCAAAATTCGAAGATGGTGTTGATTATGTGCCTGTTCATCCAGCTAAAGCGTTTCTGATCCAATTCCTCAATGTTGCGGGTGTGGGGCCTATTTTTGGTCCGATCCTCGGTGCTTTATACGGTCCTATTGCCTTGGTGTGGATTGTGCTGGGAAACATTATAGGCGGTGCGGTGCATGATTATTTTTCTGGCGTGCTCAGCATTAAAGAAGACGGTAAGAGTTTGCCTGAGATAGCTGGTCATTACTTTAATATCTACTTTAAAGGCGTGATGTTGCTGTTTACCGCCATGCTGCTGTTTTTTGTGGGCGTGGTCTTCATCATGAGCCCTGCAGGTTTGCTGAGTAATCTCGATTATTTCAAAGATACTATCTTTGGCAATAACACCTTTTGGGTGCTTGTGATTTTAGCCTATTACTTTTTGGCGACTATGCTGCCGATCGATAAAATCATCACTAAATTGTATCCCGCATTTGGTTTGTTGATGATAGTGATGACGGTTTCTATTGCGGTTGCCCTGATGATCAATGCACCGCAGTTACCTGAAATGGGTGATGTGTTTGCTTATTTCGATCACAGTCACTACAACAACGAGTTACTTGAGCCAAATCCAGACGGATTACCAGTATGGCCACTGTTGTTTGTGACTATTACCTGTGGTGCGATTAGTGGTTTCCACTCGACGCAAGCGCCCATCATGGCCCGTTGTTTGACCAACGAGAAGTATGTGCGTCCTGTGTATTATGGCGCTATGGTTGCTGAAGGTATTGTTGCTTGTGTATGGGCTACTGCGGGTATCGCGGCTTTCCCTGGTGGTTATGTTGAGCTTAAGAGTTTGCTCGACCAAGGCGGTCCAGGTTTAGTAGTTAACCAAGTGGCGACGACGTATCTCGGTGTGATGGGCGGCATTATGGCGATTGTGGCCGTGGCTATTTTCCCGATCACCTCTGGTGATACTGCGTTCCGTTCGCTGCGACTGACGATTATCGACGCCTTCCATATTCCACAAAGCATGCGTAATCGTTTATTGGTTGCTGTACCTATCCTAACGATTGCGTACTTTATGACGAAGATCGATTTTTCCTTGATTTGGCGCTATTTTGCCTTCTCAAATATGCTGCTATCAACCAGTGTATTGTGGTTAGCGACTAAGTATTTGTTCGACCGCGGGACTTTCCATTGGATTGTGAGCTTGCCAGCGATTGGTGGTACTAGTGTCACAGTTTCTTACATTATGACAGCGGGTATTGGTCTGGGTTTACCCCAACCTTTGAGCCAGCCTGTAGGTATCGCAGTCGGGGTTATCTGTTTAGTCGCGCTGATTATTGCGCACAACCGACGCAAACCTGTGGCAGACGTCAAATAGTCCGTTACACCAAGTTTGACCATTTAGACACAAGGGCTGCATTTTGCAGCCCTTGTTTTTTATGATTAGCAGTAACTTAGCTATCCTTTAATATCTTAATTTAAAAAGGGCAATGTTTGCTGAACATTATTTAATGGGATGATTTATCGCGTTTCATCTAGAGGTAAGGTAAGGTCGTTAGACTGTTTTTTGTTTCTCTATAGAAACGATTAGTCGGTGAGTGAGAACGTTACGCAGTACAAACATGCAGCAAAAGTCATTTAGTTTTTACTTACTTGAATATTTTTTGCGAACATAAGGAGAGCACGTTATGTCTGAGAACAAATGTCCTATGCATCATTCTGCTGGTGGCACCACGAATCGAGATTGGTGGCCTAAACAGCTCCGGCTCGATATTCTGCATCAGCACTCTTCCTTGTCGAATCCTATGGGTGAAGACTTCAATTATGCTGAAGCCTTTAAATCCCTCGATTTAGCCGCGGTAAAGCAAGACCTCCTCGCATTAATGACTGATTCACAGGACTGGTGGCCAGCGGATTTTGGTCACTATGGACCACTATTTATTCGTATGGCGTGGCACAGTGCCGGCACCTACCGTACCGGTGATGGACGCGGCGGTGCGGGCAGCGGTAATCAACGTTTTGCGCCGTTAAATAGTTGGCCAGATAACGTCAACCTCGATAAAGCTCGCAGGCTCCTTTGGCCGATCAAACAGAAATATGGCAATAAAATCTCCTGGGCCGATTTGATGATCCTCACAGGTAATGTCGCGCTGGAATCTATGGGATTCAAAACCTTAGGCTTCGCCGGTGGGCGAGTCGATATATGGGAGCCCGAAGCCGATGTCTACTGGGGTACCGAAGATAAGTGGTTAGACGATAAGCGTTATTCTGGTGAGCGGGATCTTGAAAATCCTCTTGCTGCAGTACAAATGGGGCTGATTTATGTTAACCCTGAGGGACCCAATGGCGACCCTGATCCTTTCGCTGCCGCCGTTGATATCCGCGAAACCTTTGCCCGCATGGCGATGAATGATGAAGAAACCGTAGCCTTGATTGCAGGTGGTCATACTTTTGGTAAAACCCATGGTGCAGGTGACGCAGCATTAGTCGGACCTGAGCCAGAAGCCGCAGGTATTGAGCAGCAAGGCCTAGGCTGGCAGAGTCGCTATAAAAGCGGTAAAGGTGGCGATACTATTTCCAGTGGCCTCGAAGTGACTTGGACTTCAACACCAACCCAATGGAGTAACAATTTTTTTGAAAATCTATTCGGATATGAATGGGAACTGACTAAGAGCCCTGCGGGTGCCCATCAGTGGATACCTAAAAATGGCGCGGGTAAAGGGGTGATCCCCGATGCGCACGATGCTTCAAAACGTCATGTGCCAACCATGTTGACTACCGACCTTGCACTGATCTTCGATCCTGATTACGAGAAAATATCACGTCGATTCTTTGAGCATCCCGATGAGTTTGCCGATGTATTTGCAAAGGCTTGGTACAAGCTGACACACAGAGACATGGGGCCATGCACACGCTATTTGGGTCCTGAAGTGCCAGCCGAAGCGTTTCTTTGGCAAGATCCCATCCCTGCGGTTGACCATCCCTTGGTTGATGAGTAGGATGTCATGGATCTTAAAAGTAAGATTATTGGTTCAGGATTAACGATTTCAGAAGTGGTAGCAACCGCTTGGGCCTCTGCATCGACCTATCGCGGTTCGGATATGCGCGGTGGTGCGAATGGTGCCCGAATTCGCCTCGCACCGCAAAAAGACTGGCCAGTGAATCAGCCTGATCAACTCGCTAAAGTGCTGAAAGTACTTGAAACTATTCAGTCTGAGTTCAACAAAAGCGGTAAAAAAATCTCCCTTGCTGACTTAATTGTGCTGGCAGGTTGTGTTGGTATCGATCAAGCGGCCAGAAATGCAGGGGTTGAAGTGACGATTCCATTTACGCCGGGTCGTATGGATGCCACGCAAGCGCAAACGGATGTGGAATCTTTCGTGGTACTTGAGCCTGTAGCTGACGGCTTTAGAAATTATCATCCCACCCAGTTTTCGCTATCGGCGGAGGAGTTATTGGTCGATAGGGCACAGTTACTGACATTAACCGCGCCGGAAATGACAGTGCTCATCGGTGGGTTGCGAGTGTTAGATACGAACGCCGATCAATCTAAAACGGGTGTATTGACCACGCGCCCAGAGTTTTTAACCAACGACTTTTTCGTTAACTTGCTGGATATGGGGACGACATGGAAACCCACTTCCAAAGCGGAGGATAGGTTTGAGGGTGTTGATCGCGTTAGCGGCCAGCAAAAATGGACGGCGTCGCGGGTTGATTTGATTTTTGGCTCTAACTCGCAGCTGCGTGCACTTGCAGAAGTATACGCGAGCAGCGATGCGCAGCTGCGATTTATCGATGACTTTATCGCGGCTTGGACTAAGGTAATGAACTTAGACAGGTTTGATCTGCGCTGAGTTTAGCTTTAGTTTGTAAGTCTTATCTAAGTGGCAAATGGGTCCGATTTAAGCCTTGTCGTCTTGAAGGTTAGTCTAGTGCTTAAGTGGATTTTTCAGTCAAATGATCGCCTAACTCTCACTGGTTACGCGATCATTTTTATTAATCTTTAACGGCGTTTATCAATTTAGGGTAGGGATATGAACATTCAGCAAATGTCGGGTTTAGCTATTTTACAGGCAATGGCAAAGGGGGAACTGCCTGCTCCTTCTATCACGCAGACTATGCCCATGTCATTGATTCGAGCCGAAGAAGGCTCTGTGCTGTTTAATGCGACAGCCGATGATAAGCATCTGAATCCGCTAGGCGGCGTTCATGGTGGTTTCGCTGCCACTGTACTGGATTCTGTTACTGGCTGCGCTGTGCACACTTTGCTTGAAGCGGGTGTGGGTTACGGTACTATCGATTTGAATATTAAAATGATTCGACCTGTGCCTAAGCATCAAGTGTTAGTGGCCGAGGGCAGAGTGATTAATCTGTCTAAGTCCTTAGGAATTTCGGAAGGCACGCTAAAAACGCAGGATGGAAAATTACTGGCCACCGCTACGGCGACTTGCATGATTTTAAGACCATAGGCTGATGCTATGCGGTACCCAATGTTATTAGAACAGTACTTTACCCTGTTAGCTGTAAGGATTTTATGAGCATTAATTCAGTAAATAACGGAATTTTTTAATCATATTTTCATAAATAGGCTTCAAGATTGAAAATAGCTAGCATGCGATATTCCATTCGACAGAAAGTATGTTAGATTCTGGCGAATTGTTGCTGATCGCTGTATTGTTACCTCTGTCATCAACAGTTCTCCACAGGGCCATCGCTGCAAATTTAGTTAGATTTGCAGGGAAGTGTCAGGAAGTTACACCAATTCAGAGTCTGCTTATGCAACCCAATTTATTTCCCGAACAAAGAAACGTTTACCAACAATCGATGGTGACAGTACCTTCGATTGAAGCCCAATCTTCCTCTCGTCGCGGCCGTTTGCAGCGCATGGTTGGCAGCGTATTGTTAACCTGTAGCGTATTGCTGAGTCTTTCGGCGTGTGCGGCGGGTAAGCAGGCGTCACCACAAGAAGGTGAAGAGTTTAGTTACGCTTGGCTTAAGGGCTATGCCCGAACTATGGCTGCGCAACCCTACGAAAGCCATAAAGGCGAATTGCCTAAAAGCCTTCAAGGCATGAGCTGGGATGATTACCAGCAATTCCACTTTAAGAAGAAAGCTGCACTGTGGCGCGATCAGGACTCTGAGTTCCGCGCCGAACTGTTCCACCTAGGGCTGTATTTCGACACGCCAATTCACATTTATGAATTGAATGAAGGCAAGGCTAAGTTAATTGACTATTCGCCTTCTATGTTCGATTACGGCAAATCAAAGGTGAAAGGCAGTCAGTTGCCTAAGGAGCTGGGTTTTGCGGGTTTCCGTATGCAGTTCAATACGGATTGGGAACGTGACGTTGTCGCTTTCCTTGGCGCCAGCTATTTCCGCGCTGTGGGTCATGAGATGCAATACGGCCTGTCGGCTCGTGGTTTAGCGGTGGATACTGCGCTGCCAAAACCTGAAGAATTTCCAATGTTCACCGACTTCTGGTTAGAAAAACCTAAACCAGGATCGAACATCACGACAGTGTATGCCTTGTTAGACTCTCCGAGTGTCACGGGGGCTTACCGTTTCGATATCGAACCGGGTGAGCGTTTAAAAATGAAAGTGGATGTGGCTGTTTATCCACGAAAAGCAATTGAACGTTTAGGCGTAGCGCCACTGACCAGTATGTTTATGGTGGGTGAGAACGATCGCCGTACCGGTTACGACTGGCGTCCAGAAATCCATGACACCGATGGCTTAGCCATGCACACGGGTAATGGTGAATGGATTTGGCGTCCACTAGGTAACCCAGAAAACCTACGATTCAACGCCTATAGCGATGAAAATCCAAAAGGTTTTGGTTTACTGCAACGTGACCGGAACTTCGATCACTATCAGGATGACGGCGTGTTTTACGATAAACGCCCAAGCCTGTGGATTGAACCAACAAGCAGTTGGGGTAAAGGTTCAGTGCAGTTAGTTGAAATCCCAACACTGGATGAAACCTTCGATAACATAGTGGCTTTCTGGAATCCTGCTGAGCCGATTGTGCCGGGTCAAGAGCTGCTGTATAGCTACAACATGTATTGGGGCGGCATTCCACCGGTTCAATCACCCCGCGCTCGTGTTGTCGATACTTTCACTGGGATTGGCGGTGTAGTTGGCCAGAAACGCAAATACTACAGTAAGCGTTTTGTGGTGGATTTCGCTGGCGGCACTTTGCCTATGATTGGCAAAGATACCCAAGTTAAAGCTGTGATCACTGCATCTGAAGGTAAAGTCGAAATTGAGTCAGCCCGTCCGTTAGCTTCGATTAATGGTTACCGCGCTATGTTTGACGTAGTGCCACCCGGAGATGGTACTGAGCCGATTAACCTGAGAGTCTATTTAGAAGTCGATGGCCAGCCATTGTCTGAAACTTGGATGTATCAGTGGAATCCGCCTGCAAAGGATGATCGTGAATTGCACAATGCGGGTCATCTGCAATAAGCGATTTGTGAGTTATTAATCTAAAACGCCAGCTAATTTAGCTGGCGTTTTTGTTTTAACTGAGCCCGCTGAATCCTACCTCTGCAGGTTTTTGGGTTTATACGGCTTGATAGGCTAAGACTAGATTATCTAAAAAATGCCCCAGCAACTGATTCATTCGAGTCGTTGATTGCCCCAGTATGAACTCAGGGCTTTGAATATAGGGCATTTTCTGTGTGCTAGAAAAAGCATTTTCTTGAGCAATTAATGGCGCTAATTGGCTACTGATAAATTCAAGATGGCATTGAAATCCAAAAACTAAATCTGTGTAACGTACAATTTGCCGCGGGCAGGCTGCACTTGTGGCGAGCACTTCGCAATCGGGAGTGAGGCCAGGCATGTCGTTATGCCAGTGGCCGACCACTTCAGTGGTCGAAAATGTCTTAAGGTTAATATCACTTTTTCCTGCCGCAGTCAGTTCAATAGGAAAGTAACCAATCTCGGTATGCGGGCTCTTTTGATAACGGGCGCCTAATGCCTCGCCGATTAGCTGTGCGCCAAGACAAACCCCCACAACGGCTTTATTTTTTTGGATAGCTTGTCTGATAAACCTTTGTTCTGCTTGGCTATCAAAATATGGACAATCGCTTTGGCATGTCGCGGGAGATTGGGGGCCACCGAGGATAATTAATAGATCAAAACCATCACTATTGTCGGGTAAAGCTTCATTTAGATAGATTCTGCTAAAGCTCATACTGTAGTTTTTGCTTGCGGCCCAATCGCTAAAATAGCCTGGACCTTCATAGCTTTCATGGATAATGCAATGAATGCGCATCGAGTTTTCCTGTGTCTTTTATGGGATAACGCTATGCTATAATCCTTTTTATTTGGCTGAATAACGTTATATGGACAAGTAATAATGCTAAATCGCCAACTCGATTCGATTAATACCATTATTGAGCAAGCGCCTAATATGCCTTCTTTTGTAAAAACGATTGAGATGCAGAAGGGGTATGTGGATGCTTTACACCAGCACTGTTGGCATCAGCTTATTTTTCCGCTTCAAGGCCTGTTACAGACAGAGGCAAATGGGGCACTGTTTTTGGTTCCCCATACCACAGCGCTTTTTGTACCTGCAGGTGTCATGCATGAGTCTGTTGCGATTACAGATACCTGCTTTATTGGTGTCTATTTGAATCCTATGTATGGCCGAGATTATGGCGCCATGATAAAGCCCGTCGCTATGAGTGCTTTTCTTAGGGAGTTGGTGCTAACGCTTAGAAAACAATGTGTTTTTAATCCCCCAACGAATGTTGAGCCAATGGCTCTGGCGGCAATACAGTGTTTGCTTGAGGTGTTATACGATCAAATTAATAGTGCGGAAGGACAGACCTTTAAGTTACTGATACCGCAAGATAGGCGCCTAAAATTGATCTTTGAGTACTTAACTCAAACGCCAGCTTTAGATTTCTCTTTAGTGAAATGGGGTGAGATGGTTGGGGCATCGGAGCGAACATTGTCGAGGTTATTTGTGAGGGAGTTTGGTTCCTCATTCGTCTTATGGCGCCAACATTTGCGGCTGATCTATTCGCTGTCGTTATTGGCCACAGACCTATCAATACAGAATGTGGCCCACCAAATTGGTTATCAAAATGATTCATCCTATATCAAAGCCTTCAAGGAGCGTTTTGGGATGACGCCACAGCGATTTCGGTTAGGCGATCATGGGATATAACCCTGTTACGGCGTATGGTTATGAACACTATTTTTAGTTGGCTTATTTAATATTGAATCAATATATTGCACCTTTTCGCGGCACAAATATTCATTTGGCCGAATAAAATCAAGCCAGTGTTAATTGCAAGCATGCTACTGAGTTATTGGGGGCTAATTCACTTTTTGACAATCTAAACAATTTTTCACTGTAAAAGACCCCAAACTTGGGCGTAACCTGTGGGCGTTCTCGCCATGGGTAAGTATTTTATGTTTGAAATGTTCACAACGTTAGGCTTTGCGTGGTCGGTGGGTTTAGTCCTTGCCGTACTTTTTGTACTGGCATACGAATTTATTAATGGCTTCCACGACACAGCAAATGCGGTGGCGACAGTTATCTATACCAAGGCGATGCCGGCCAATCTTGCTGTTGCTACCTCTGCACTCTTTAACTTTGCGGGTGTGCTATTAGGTGGTTTAGGTGTGGCCTATGCGATAGTGCATTTATTGCCCGTAGATTCCTTGCTCGGCATGGATTCGACCCAAGGTTTATTGATGGTCTTTTCTTTGCTGTTTTCGGCAATTATCTGGAACTTAGGCACTTGGTATTTCGGTATTCCAGCATCGAGTTCCCATACCTTGATTGGGTCAATAATGGGCGTGGGCGGCGCGTTCGCGTGGATGAATCATCAGCCTATCTTGCAGGGCATTAATGTCTCTAAAGCCTCGCAGATCATGTTGTCCTTAATTATTTCGCCGACCTTAGGTTTTGTGATGGCGGGGATTTTTCTGCTCATTATGAAATATGTCTGGCAGAAACATAAAATTCACCGTACTCCCGATGAACAGATGCAGATTAATGGCAAAAAACATCCGCCATTTTGGGCCAGGGCGAGTTTAATTGTCTCTGCTATGGGCGTGAGTTTTGCCCATGGTTCTAACGATGGTCAGAAGGGTATCGGCCTAGTGATGTTAGTACTGATTTGTATGGCTCCGGCGTATTTTGCCTTGGATATGGGCAGCCAACCCTATGATATAGAAAGAACTCAAGACGCCAATCGGCGCATTATGGCGATTTACGATCGCAATCAAGCCGTTATTGCCGATGTGATCGACTTTAACGCTTCAGCAAACGTCCCCGAATATATGCTGGCCCATTGCTCGCCCGCGAATGTATTGCCCGCGATGTCGCTGCTCGACCGTCGCTTGGCAAAAGTCTCGACTTACCAAGAGATGAATGTCGCTGAGCGACGCGAGGTGCGTCGATTACTCCTGTGCATCGATGATACCGCTCGCCAAGTCGCTAAGTTAGATCTGCCCGTGAAAGATCTGACTTCATTGGCGAAATGGCGCAAGGATCTCACCCACACCACTGAATATGCGCCACTTTGGGTGATTATTGCCATTGCGACTGCACTGGGCTGCGGCACGTTAGTGGGTTGGCGAAGGATTGTGTATACCGTGGGTGAGAAAATTGGTTCATCGAGTATGACCTACAGCCAAGGTATTGCTGCACAGGTCACCGCTGCCGTATCGATTGGGATTGCCAGTATGACGGGCATGCCGGTATCGACGACTCATATTCTATCTTCCGCTGTTGCTGGCACTATGGTGGCGAATCGCTCAGGGCTTCAGATACAGACAATCAAGCAAATCATGCTCGCTTGGCTATTGACGCTTCCTATCACTATGTTGCTCTCTGCGTGCGTGTTTATCCTTGCCAATGCACTTTGGGGTTAGCCAGAAATATAAGCTGAATGCTCACATAGCCAAGCTTTAAGCGCTTGGTGTTTAAATTCAGCGCTGTTTCCCGCGATAATGAGCTAAGGCATCTTGTTAGTGTTGAGCCTTCAACACCCACAAGGATAAAATGGTTGAGCAATCTCGAATACGTTTTAAAGCACGATACCAATAATAAGAGCAGCGATACCCACGGCGAGCTTGCCGTGGGTTTTATTACGCGCGTTTTACCTTGATAGCGTTCTACCAAGAAAGTCCCATCTGGGGGCTTGTCTCTTCGGGTTTCTTTTCAAGCAGGTTTATCTCGGCGAGTTGAATGTGCGTTGCAATTTGGCTGCGCAATTTTTGATAGAGACGTATGGCGAGTTCTGGTGCGGTTTCATTATCGGGAGTATGGATAAATAGATAAGGCTCTCGGCCTTCAGTAAGCCACTGCGGGAGTTGGGCGAGCCAATTATCAAAAAAGGCATCGTTATCCTTAGGTAAAGCGCTCGCGCCTTGCTGCGCGAGTCGTGTTACGGCATCGTCTGCTTGGCCGATAAAGCGCACCACTGGATGATTTGCGGTGGCAATCGCATGCACTGGCACTCGAGGTTTTTTCTTATGGGCGTCGATGATGGCGGCGTTGCTGGGTGGTAGGGCAAACAAGGGCCTGCTATCCATGATGATGCGATTCACTTTTTTATCGATAAGCAATCGATTCAGTGCACGCTCGGCTTCTCCCTTCGCAAAAAATGCAGCATGCCTGACTTCAACGCCATAGGTTAATCCTTGGGGGACTTGATTGAGAAATTGCGCTAACACAGGTAAGTTTTCTGGGCCGAAATAGGCGGGCAGTTGGATTTTCCAGATCCCCGTTTTATCAATTAATGGCGCCATCACTTGGAAGAAATCTTTCAACTCTTGGCCACAGTATTGCAATAGTTTTTGGTGGGTAATGGTTTGCGGCAGCTTGAAGGTAAAGCGAAAATCATCGGGTGTGGCACTATGCCAGTTCATAACGGTTTGCTGTGCTGGTGTTGCGTAGAAACTGGTGTTGCCTTCGACCGTATTGAATATTGTGGCGTAACGGGCGAGTCGCTCCGCTTGTTTAATCCCATAGCCATAGACACTCTCTTGCCAATTTGAGTGTGACCACATGGCTAGCCCAAGGCGAAAATGACTCGGTTTATTTAACCCAGAACGCAACTCATCCAAAAAGACCTTCCTTAAATTTTATTCACATTGGCCAATGCAATCCTAGCCTGATGTAGGCTAGGGTTTGGGGCATTGTGCCGATACCCTTAGTCTAGAGTCAAATCTCGCCGCTGATGGTTTAGGGTATTGTATTTGATTTTGTTTGCATTTAATCCTATAAAAAGCCGAGCCCAACTTGGGCAACTCTGGAATGACATTGAAAATTAACCTACTCTAATAGTGCGTTATTATTATTTTTATGCTTATGATCAGACTTATTACTTAGCCAAATACAGACGTTGATTGGAGAACGGTGTGAATAATGATGGCTACACTTCCCTAAGCAATTTTATTGACCTTCTTTTGGATGCTATTTGCGTCGTTGATAAAACTGGGCGGTTTGAATTTGTCAGTGCGGGGGCTGAACGTATTTTTGGCTATACGCCTGCGGAAATGATGGGTATGCAGATGCTCGATCTTGTGCTGCCTGAAGATAGAGAGCGCACACTCGCAACTGCCAATGAGATTATGACTGGCCGCTATAAGGTCGATTTCGAAAACCGTTATGTGCGTAAAGACGGCACAGTTGTCGATATTTTATGGTCTGCCCGCTGGTCCGAGATTCACCAGCAACGTGTGGCAGTGGCGAGGGATATCTCTAAAAGTAAAAACGCCGAACGCCGACAAGCAGCCCTGTATGAGATTTCTGAAGCTGTGCATGTTGCTGAGGACTTGCTAGCCCTATACCGCCGTATCCATGAAATTATTGCGAAATTGCTACCTGCGGCAAATTTTGCCATTGCATTGTACGATCAGGATTTGAATGAACTCAGTTTCCCCTATAAAGCCGCCGCGGGGGATAATTCACTGGTTGATATCGCCAGTTTCAGCGTGTTCACTGAGCAAGTGATCCACAGTGCAGAGTCATTACTCCTATGTCCCTTAAGCTTAACTGAGTATCCACAAGCCATTCGCGAAGAACTGGGTAATGGCAATTTAAGTTGGCTGGGCGTGCCACTGAAGCTGCAAAAGGGCGTTATTGGTGCCTTGATGATGCATAGCTTGCCCACTTCGGCTTCTTATACTCATCAAGACCGTGAGTTATTGGAATTTGTTTCTACGCAAATTGCCTTCGCGATTGAACGCCGACAAATGCTAGCGCGATTAGAACATATTGCGCTGTATGATCAGTTAACCCTGTTGCCCAATCGCGAGCTTTTTTACGATAGGTTTCAAAAGGCACTATCCCGTGCCCATAGGGAATCAAGTTATTTCTCTTTACTTTATTTAGACTTAGATAAGTTTAAATGGGTTAACGATACCTTTGGTCATAGCGTTGGCGATTTGCTGCTGCAAGTAACGGCGCAGCGTATTCTCAGCTGTGTTAGGGGTTTAGATACCGTAGCACGTTTCGGCGGTGATGAGTTTGTGATCTTACTAGAACGTGTTGATTCTGCTCAAAATACCCTATTGGCAGCGCATAAAATATTACAAGTCCTTAACCAACCCTTCGAGCTTGCCGACCAGCAAATCCATATTTTACCGAGTATTGGTATTGCCTTGTATCCAGAGCACGGCATGGACGAAAAACAGTTACTCTCCTGTGCGGATGCTGCTATGTATAAGGCTAAGAAGAATGGAGGCAATCGTATTGAAATGGGCTATCAAGGGTTAAGAAACCTGCATGCAGATCCTCTGACTGCGGCTCCTGAGCTAAAGAGCTCTGAGTTAAAAGACACTGAGTTAAAAGACAGCGAGTTAAATAACCTTGAAAACAAGGTGACTAAGATAGTGTGAGTCCGATTGAGGTGTTCAGGCGCAAGAGTTGGAGCGGCTGGAAGGTATAAAGAAATGCCCGTCAATGTCAGTGACATTGGCGGGCATTATTGTCTGGAACGATTTTACGGCATCAGAGTATAGAATCGTGATGACTCTACAGTTTGAAGCGATTGACTTCCTGCTGTAATGACGCCGCCAAGTGGGCGAGTTCCTGCGCTTGCACCATAGAGGTTTGCGCTTCAATCGAGAGATTCTCCGACACTTCACGAATCGACTCAGTATTGCGGTTGATTTCGCTGGTGACTGAAGTTTGCTCTTCAGCTGCCGTGGCAATTTGGCTCGCCATATCCGAAATATCATTAATGGCTTTACTGATCAGCAACAGACTTTCGCTGGCGGAATTAGCGTCGGCCACACTGGTTTCTGCCATTTCATGACTCTGAGTCATAGATTTAACAGCTTTGCCGGCGGTTTGTTGGAGGGTTTCGATCATCGCTTGAATTTCTTGGGTCGATGAATGAGTGCGTTGTGACAGTACACGCACTTCGTCGGCAACCACAGCAAAACCGCGGCCTTGTTCACCCGCTCGTGCGGCTTCAATGGCCGCGTTAAGTGCGAGTAAGTTGGTTTGTTCGGCGATGCCACTGATTGTTAATAGAATACTGTTGATCTTCTGTGAGTGCTCATTCAGCTCACCGATAATTCGGCCGGCAGTTTCAACTTCACTGGCTAAATTACGGATAGATTGCTGACTCTGGGCGACTTGTTTGTGGCCATGATTCGAAAGCCCGACTGCATTTTGCGCCGTTTGTGCTGTGTGCTCGGCATTGCTGGCAATCTCTTCGGTGGCACTGGCCATTTCGGTGACAGCCGTGGCGACCATAGTCACTTCATCTTGTTGGACTTCAATGCGTTGGCTGTTGTCCGTGGCCGAAGCGCTGCTGCCTTGGGCCTGATGCTCAAGTTGACCGGCAATCTTGTGCATACGGGAAATCATGCCATGGAGACGTTCCACAAAGCGGTTAAAGCCCGAAGCTAACATACCAATTTCGTCGTGACTGTTGGCAGTATGAATGCGCACTGTTAGGTCACCATCACCTTCGGCAATATCATTGAGTGCTTGGGCAACGCGTTCGAGATCTTTGAATTGGATTTTGAAAATGGCGATTAAAATCAAACCAAAGAGTACTAATAGGGCGACACCTACGGCCGACATCCACCAGGCAAGATCGGTGGCCTGAGACATAATTTCTTTTTTATCCATCACGAAAATCAACGCCCAGTCCGTCGAGGGTATCGCCGCAACATAGACTAACTTAGTGGCGCCATCTAGGGTACGTTCTTCCATGGTATTGGCATTGGTGCGCTGTGATAACCAGCTATTGCTAAAATTACTATCAATTTTTGTGAGTTGCTGGGTATTGAACTGGCTATTGGGATGACTGATGATGAGTCCCGCAGTATCGACCATCAAGGTATAACCTTCGCCCGGCACTTCTAGGCGCTGCACCGCATCGGTTAATTGATCTATGGTTAAGTTTGCTGCGGCTACGCCTATCAGCTGTCCTGCTCCCATCACAGGCTCGGCAATGGTCACGACTTGTTTTTTCAGTGTGGCGCTGACGTAGGGCGCCGTCATGATCATTTTACCGGCGGCTTTAGCGTCCATATACCAAGGGCGGACGCGGGGATCATAATTCGCGGTATTTAGAGACGGATCTTGGCGATACATGTTGCCTTGCTCGTCGCCATAATAGGTGAGGGCAAAGTCAACCGCCGTATGCGCTTGCAGTAAGTGAGGGGTGACGTTTTTGCTCGGATCGGCTTCAATGGCTTGTTTTAGGCTGGTAATGGCCATTTTTCTGTCTTGCATCCATTGACCAATACCGGATGAAAAGGTATTCGCCAGTTGGTCAATTTCATGTTGAGTGTTTTCTAACGCATTATTTCTAATGAAATAACTAGAGATACTTACGAGTACAGCAATAGTGATCAGTACCGCGGAGAGGCTGCTAAACAGCAGTCGTGTTTTGAGTGTCGATCGCATAATCTATTCCTTTATATTCCGTTAGCGCTCTAACGTTGTTTTAGTATAGCGGCTGTAAGAGACAAAACATTAAAGCATTGAGAAATTATAGTAATAAATTTAGACATGACGCCCATAAATCAGTCGCTTTATAATGGCATGATTTTTATGTAAATAACGATTAGGTAAGCCATTTATTATTAATGCTTACTCGATAAACTGAGAAGACTGAATAGAAGAGAAAATAATATTTTACAGATGACGAATATCATTATTTACCGTCACTAAGCCATTAAAACATACCGATTCTCGCTAACGATATAATTAACTATGTTACCGTTTTTCGATTGCGATTAATTGATTCAGAATGCTAGCTTGTTTATTTAACGTTAAGTTGTTTGCGTTACTTTTTGTTATGTTTCGAGCTTAGCTTCCATCTATTACCGCACAAAAAAGGAGCTTCTAGAAGCTCCTTTTAATTCTAAAATGGCTTAAATATCATTGGGTCATTTTACTTTTGATCAACACGCAGCGTTGTTCCATTTGACGGGTTTCTAATAGATTGCGGCGAGTGATATTTGATAATCCCGTTTGACGATCAAGTACCTTGTCTAGCGCTGCTATACTATTGTAATTACAATCGGTAGGAACGAGGAAGTGGCTGTAGTTACGCATAAATACGGGACCTTTTTTGTCCATATCCATTAAGCTCGCCAAACGTTCTTCCGCAGTCGCTGCACTTAATAGTTTCTGCTCAGCAGGATAAAGATTTTGCATAATAATACGTTGCTTGGAGAAAGGCAGGCTGTCTAGATGGACCTTACTTAGCCAGCGACGTTTTGCCGCGGCCTCAGGGCGGATCACTTGCGCCGCAAGCGCTGCTTTCTCGCCAGAGTCCGAATTATCCTTGGCCGCTTCTTTGGTTAAACGTTGCTGCGCGTTAGGGAAATCATAGCGATTGAGCTGGGTGATAATCGCCCAGCGCAAATCTTGATCTAAAGTTAATCCCTTAATTTTTGTTTCGCCGTCAACGAGTTGTGCTAGATGGCGCAGTGAATCCCTGTCGCTGGCTAAACTGACATACGCATCGAACCAAATACGTTGGAAGTCATTATCGCCTTTGCTTTCCATCGCTTTTCTAAGGCTCATCTGGCTTAAGCCTTTGACTGCATTCTCTGCGTAGTTTTGCTGAATAGGTGCGATTTGTGCGAGATACTGCTTCGAGCGCAACATGCTATCGATGATCTGACCGACAATCGTGTAGTCCGTCTCAGCAGGCGCGTTAACAAACACTGTGCTTAGGTATTGATCTAAGCTCAATTTACCTTCGCGAACGCTGTCCCACAGACTTTGCCACAGCATAGAGCGCAGCAGTGGATCTGACACATTACTCAACTGCTGTTTTGCAGTGTTAAAGGATTTGTCATCGAGCTCGACTTTCACAAAACCCCAATCATCAAAGTTTGGATAGACTAAGTCAGGGCAGCGCTCACCAATCAGTTGTTTGACTTCGGTACGCTCACCCTTGTACGTGACAGGCACAGTAACGTCATGGCGTAAATCGTAGCGACCTTGGGTAAAGAGGGCCACTTGGACTTTTTGTTCGCGTAATGTTGGTAGTTCAGTGCTTGCTGGGAGCTGTAGCAGACTAAAGTCACTGATGCGGTTAGCTTCACAGCGATATTCCGCCTTGATGGTGTTAACGCCCGCGCTGTAGAGCCATTCTTGAGTCCATGCGCTTAAGTCACGACCAGCGGCTTTGCCTAGGCTATTGATAAAATCGTCTAATTCGGCATTTTGATAACTATATTGTTTTAAATAATTGCTGACGCCACGGCGAAACACCATGTCGCCCAGCAAGTGGCGCAGTTGTTTTAGTGTTGATGCGCCTTTTTGATAAGTGATCGCATCGATATTGTCGAAGGCGTTTTGGGTTGTTGCCACTGGCACTTCAATCGGATGCGTGGTGACTAAGCTGTCCTGCTCATAGGCTTTTTGTTTGCCTTTGGCGTAGAAGCTGCGCCAAGCATTGGTGAATTCGGTCGCTTCTTGTGTGGCTAGCGTGCCCATAAAGGAGGCAAAGCTTTCATTAAGCCATAGGCCATTCCACCATTTCATGGTAACGAGATCGCCAAACCATTGATGCGCCATTTCATGCATGATAACGCCGGCTAAGTTTTGCTTTTGATCTGCTGTCATGGCCGCTTTAAAGAGGAAATGATCTTCAGAAAAGGTGACAGCACCTGCGTTTTCCATCGCGCCATAGAGGAAATCAGGCACTAGAATTTGATCGTATTTCTTAAAGGGATATGGAATACCGAAGTAGTTATCGAAGAAGGTTAATCCTTGTTTGGTATAGTTAAACCAATCCTGCGGTGTGACTTGGCTAGCCACAGATTCACGGGCGAACAGGCGCATTGGATAGCGGCCCGAGTTGTCTTGCCACATGTGGTAGGGACCCGCATGCATAGAAAAGTTATACGGACTGAGTTTCGGCGTATCAGGGAAGGTCCAACGGTTGTATGCGCCTGCTGGAGTGATTTGGCTTTCACGCATAGTGCTAATCACTTGCCAATCTTTAGGTGCTGTGACCGTAATCTGATAGTTGGCTTTGATATCTGGTTGGTCAAACACGGCAAACATTTGCTGCGCGGCAGCGGGCTCAAAGTGCGAATAGAGGTAGACCTTGCCATCGACCGGATCTTTAAATCGGTGCAAACCTTCGCCGTTGGTGCTGTGAGGACGAGTAAACTGCACTTCAACCGTGTTTTCACCTGAGGTGAGTAAACGCGTATTTAAGCTAATGTAAGCGCCATTGTAATTGGGATATACGGCGGTGCCATTGATCATAAAGCGTTTTATCTGTGCTTTGTTTAAATCTAAGCTCAGCTGTTTGGGTATTTCGCTTAACTGAAAGGTCACTTTGGAGGTGGCGGAAAAGTCGGCTTCCCCTGTGAGCTGAAAATCCAATTCATAGCGAACATCGGAAATAACCTGCGAGCGCAGCGCGGCCTGGTATTGGCTAATGTAAGCACTGGCGTCACGTGGACCCGTATTGAGCGTGCTTTGGGTGGCACACGACATCAGTGCGCCGCAGGCAAGGGCAACAAAACTGGCTTTAAACAAGTTCACAACTTCAATCCTTCAACAATTTGTTTTCTGCTTGAATATTGAATTCAATATCGGGTGTCAGGAGTTGCCTAAGTGGCAAATGATCCCCCGTGCCAGCGCCGATTTGAGCCAGTATCATTGCAGTGTATTTTGGCCGAGTACACTACCTTATTTGCCTAGGATAACCAATGTTAAAAATGTAAAAAAAAAGCCAGCATTTCAGCTGGCTTATTGGAAACTCTGTTTGGCGACAGTCAGCGCCTGAGACAATTACATGCCTAAGAAAGACTTAGACTTCATCTTGCGGATTTCTTTTTCATCAGACCATTCAATCAAGCCTGTTTCTAAATCCATTAAACGCATTGTCATCTTGTAGTACACGTCTTTAGTGCTACCGTCTTGCTTCACTATGCTAGATAAATTGCCGTATAACATGTATTGCGCGCCGATTTGACGACCAAACTTGATGGCGGTTGATGGATCAACCATGCCAGTGTTGTTTTGGTAATCCAGTTGCTTACGGACTGAGTCTACTTTGGTCATGTCGATAAAACGGAACTTGCCTGAGCGCAGTAGTTTGTTGCTGATAGAATCAGTAACTGACTCAGTATCAATGTGCTCTGAGGTTTTATTCTTGATGCTGTCGACAAATAAAATCGGACGGCTATTAGCTGTCATGGCAACGATAGGAGGGAAAGTCATCATACTATCCACCATCTTGGCTGCAATAGCTTGTAGATCCGTTGAGCCAAAGTTCTCATTGACGGTTTCAACTTCGGTGGCATCGCCATACTCGACTTTAGATTGACATGCAGCCAGACCCATAACGGCAGCCAGCACAAAAATCAGTTTAAATTGTTTCATAGTCAGTTCCATTTTGTGATTGTATAAACTTAATGACACTCGTCTTATTCAAATACCACAACCGCTAGGCTAAATGATTATTGAATAAATTCGGGTGTAATTACCAGTATCAATTGCCCAGACTAAGGTGGTTTTGCCTGCTGCAACGTCAATTTTTGCCGGTGGCGCTTTATCTAACTGCAAAGTGTACTCACCCGCACTCAAATAACGCCGCCCGATCTGTGCTTGTTTAGGCAGCGTCAGCCAACTACGGCGATCCGCTTGCTCTGTTACTACGTTAAAAATCTGCATCGCAATACTGCCAATATCGGCGGCATTGTTTCCGGGTCTGCCACTCTTCTCAACCTGATAGGCCATCTCGGATTTGGCATAGACCCTTGCGACTTGGCGAACCAAGGTTGCGGGCAGATCTTCCTTGAGTGCTGTGATGGCTAAGGCATCAATATTGGCAATAGGTTCAGTTTTCAGCACTGTACCTAAACCTTGCACTTGCGTCTCTGGCACAAAAGTATTGTTTGGCATGTAAGTGGCTAGCGACACGGTTTGCCAATTGCCATGGATAGTAAAAGGCACTGTAAGTGCCTGTTTGGCCGGAACAAAACCGCGCTCGACCATCAAAATCACTTGGCCATCTTTGGGATTAGGTAATTTAGCATCGCCCCAACGGCGTTTAAATTCGTCATATTGTGGCATGCCAAGTTGTTTGGCGAGGCGCACCAGATCTTGCTGTAAATAGGTGTTGTTTGGGGTGATTTGTGCCGCTTTACGATAATCAATATAGGCATCGTTTGGCTCACCTAGCACTTCATGTAGTACGCCTGTGGTGTAATAGCTGTAAGCGTTTAAGAAAGAACTCGTCACAGTGCCTGCGGCTTGACCTAGCTTGTTGACCTCGGCATCGATAGTCCCGTTCGCCATGGCTTGTACTGATTTTTGTGATTTTTGATAACGCTCTTGTTCGCTGCTTTGTAACTCGTTACTGCGACGAACTTCGACTAAAGCGCCTTGGTAATCGCCACTAAACAAATAGTTTAGCGCTTGGTATTGGTGCAGCATGATGCGTTCATACCCTGGCCCTCGGTACGGAATCGCATTATCGTTTAACACTAAGCTGCTGGCTGTGGCACCAAGGTCGCTGACACTGACTTTGGCCTTATCATCAAAGGCGGTATAAGCATCGACCGCTTGTTGATAGTATTTTTTACTGGCCGCAAAATCACCGGCGACTTGAGCAATACGGCCCGCTTCTTGAGCATAGAGTAGGCCATCGTTGCCATTGATATTGCTGGCAAGTTTGTCGATACCAGCCAAGGGAGCTGCACTATTCAACTCTTGTTTGAGCGGTTCAATCTGTGAAGGGTAATTAATAAAAATACTGTTGTAGGCGCAGCCCGATAAACTTAACACCAACCCCATTGCCAAAGCGGGTGCGATAAACGCGCGAGATAAAGGTGTAACCAAAGACAGTTTCATTATTGCGCTTCACCTTGTTCGATGGACTTGGCTGAAATCGACTGAGCCTGTTCTGGCATACGTGAACGCTCGAGTAAGGTGATCCCTTGTAGGTGATCAAATTCGTGTTGAAAAATCCGCGCAATAAAGCCTGTTAATTCGGCCTGTTGCCACTCGCCTTGTAAATTCTGGTAGCGCACTTCAATGGCTTGATGTCTTAGTATGTTAAATCTTTGGCCGGGAACGGACAGACAACCTTCTTCGCCGCCGACTAAGTCACTCGATGCATGAATGATTTGCGGATTAACCACGACTACAGGCGCCATATTGGGTGCGTCGGGATAACGTTCATTAGGTCGAGAAGCCATAATAAATAAAGCTAAGGGACTGTGAACCTGTGGCGCCGCGATGCCAACGCCTTCGGCGGGTTCCATGCTGGCAGACATTTGCTCTGCAAGGTGCGCGAGCTCGGCATCGAAATGATGCACTGTAATTGCAGTCTGCCCTAGGATAGCTTCACCCACTAACGCTATGGGTAATAAAGGCGGGGTTTGTTTTGGCATCAAATGTTTAAACATCGCATTCCCTGGATATTTTGCGGTAACCGTCTTTTAATCAAAGTCTTATTTTAAAGCGTCAGTATTTAGTAATGTGGCGGCGGTGTTTCTTCAGCCTGAGTCGCCATATTACTTGGTTCCATATCTTGTAGCTTACCAATCAGTAAGTGAATTTGGTGTTGTTGGTGAGCCACGAGTCGATTTAATTTGATCACTTCTTGGTTTAATTCTTCGACTGTGAGCTCTTGAAAAGCCAATTTGGTTTCTAGATCTTCAATCTGTGCTTGTACGCCTTGCATGACTAACCTCTATTGCTGCCAAGTCTCAACTAAGCCTTGGCTACTGATACTAACGACTTTATTGGTATCTCGAATTGCCACAGAGTATACAACGGCTCCTCGATTTTGGCTGTTTTTAGTGAGTGCAACCTGCCATTTTTCGATTTCTTTACCCGAGTCGCGTTGCCACAGTATGACTTCCCGCGCCGGCGTTCCCGTTAATATCTGGCTGTCTTGTTTGATAAACCGCACCGCGGAAAAGTTCATCTGACGACGTGTAATATCTAACTGATTTAAAAGCTTGCCGCTGGTGTTATCCCATATCTTTGCTTCATTGGTGCTGCCATTGGTAAAACTTAGCGTACCACTGTCGTTAAGCGCCACTTTAGTGATACGGCTGCCTAAGGTCCAAGTATGAAGCGGCTGACCGGTTTGCGCCTGCCAAAGAATCGCCTGCATATCATTCGACCCCGTTAATGCTAAACGGCCATCTGCGGAGAGTGAAACGCTATTGACGCGATCCTTATGTCCCAGAAATTTGATTAAGGCACTTTGGGCGGCATTGAGTGACATGACGGAGCCATCATTTAAGCCAATGAGTAGCGCGCCATTATCGGCTACCGCCACGCTTTCACCGGATGATGGCAAGGACCACCAACCCAAGGATTTTCCGTCGGCTATTCTCCACATGGCAACTGAATCTCGGCTTAACGATGCTGCAAATAGTCCGTTGGGCGAAATCGCTGTACCTGTGACGCCAGTATTGATATCGCCATGTATCCATTGGTATTTTAGTGTATGAGTGCTGAGATCCCAGTATTGGACTCCACTGCTTTGGGTGGCGACTAAGGCGAATTGTCCATTGCTTGATAGGCTTGCGCTATAGCTAGGTTCAGTGGTGAGAACGCTAATGTCTTCTGCTTTAGGATGGCAAGCTGTCAGAAAAATTGTGCAAATTACCAGCAGTAGATTTTTCTTCATGAACTTGCTCCCTAAGTTGCTGTCTTTAGACTTGATCAAGTGACATTAATCACTGTTAACCCATAAAGAATCTAGTTGGTATAACCGAGATAACTAGTATAAAGTTGTCACGCTTAGGTTATTGTAACCGCTTGAGGATGCTGAGGAAGCTTTAATGAAATCGATTTATAAATTATCGTTAGTTGCATTGGCCGTTATTGGCCTATCTGCTTGTAATCAAGAAGAAAAAGCAGCTGCTGTGAGTACAAGTGTTGAATTAACGACAGAAGCTCAAAAAGAAGCTTACAGTGTAGGCGCTTCAATCGGTCGTTACATGTCAGGTCATATCAAAGAGCAAGAAGAATTAGGCCTGCCAGTTGATCGCACTCTGATTGTCACTGGTTTCACTAATGGTCTGAATGACCAATTAAAATTAACCGAAGAAGAAATGCAAACCATTCTTCAAGGTCTAGATAAAAAGTTAAACGATAAACGTCAGGAACAAGCCACTGCGATTTCTGCTAAGAATATCGAAGATGGTAAAAAATTCCTTGAAGAAAACAAAGCTAAGACTGGCGTAGTAACCACTGAATCAGGCTTGCAATACGAAGTATTAACACCTGGTACTGGCGAAAAACCTGCTGCTGAAGACACTGTAGAAGTGGATTATGTAGGTACGTTAATCGACGGTACTGAGTTCGACAGTTCATACAAACGTGGTCAAACGGCTAAGTTCCCACTGAATCGCGTGATCCCAGGCTGGACCGAAGGCGTACAATTAATGCCTGTTGGCGCTAAGTACAAGTTTGTTATTCCTGCAAACTTAGCCTACGGCGAGCGTGACACTGGTACTATTCCACCCAATTCCACACTGATTTTTGAAGTTGAATTGAAATCAGTTGAGAAAGCATCTGCAGCGCCAGCCGCTGAACCAGCAGCAAAAAAGTAATGAATTAACTGCCGCGTTTATTACGCAGTAAGTGAAATACCGCTCCTAAATGAGCGGTATTTTTTTGTCTGTAAAAATCACATTATAGTTTTAATGCTTAATTTATTGCCTTGCTATACAAGGTTTACAGCCTTAACTCATGTTTAATTTTATATAGCAATCATCAATCTCTATCGGCTATTACAATGGATGGTATTAATCATTAACGCTAGCTCGCTTTAGCGTTGGTTTTATTTCAAAATAATGAAGGCTAAATTACGTTTTAATGATATCTACTATCTTTTAAAGCGCCGCATTTTTTACATTTTATTGGGTATTGCATACCGATAAAAATCATTAAAATATCACATTAAAATATTGGTTATTATTTGTACTCGCCAGTGCTTTGGCTGAGCTTGAGTGTATTACTCTTACTGTTTGTTTTTATTTGGCTAATACTTTCGAATTATTACCTTGTTCTTCTGTGTGAACAGTGCTGTGTCCATAATCATTTACTCATCAATGTGTTACATTGGTAATGTGCGATCTTGCCCTCTTTTTTTACGCATTCAACTCTGAAATAATCCGCCCGCACGTTAATAGAAGTTAGCGGCAATATTATAATAATGGGGTTGATGATATGGATAATGTTAATAAGTTAACGGCTATTTCTTTAGCTGTAGCAGCGGCTTTACCTATGATGGCAAGCGCTGATGTGATGATTACCGAATATGTTGAAGGTAGCTCAAACAATAAAGCGATTGAACTCTATAACGGCGGCGATACGGCAATTGATCTCGCGGGTTATAAACTGGTTCGTTATAAAGATGGTGCAACTGTTGCGTCAGATATGGTGGCATTAGATGGCCAATCCATTGCGCCTAAAACGACTAAAGTGATTTTAAATTCTAGCGCTGTGATCACGCTTGACCAAGGTGTTGACAGTTACTCTGGCAGTTTAAGTTTTAATGGTGGTGATGCGGTCGCACTCGTTAAAGATGATGCGGTTGTCGATATTATTGGCGATGTGCCTACTCCTGCGGGTTGGGGATTAGACGTTACTTTAAAACGTAAATTAGATGCGTTAGTGGCGAATACTGTATTTAATGCCGCCCAGTGGGAACAATTACCTAAAGATACCTTCTCAGGTTTAGGTTATCTAGAAGCTCCAGCTGAGCCTGAAGTACCTGTTTTTAGCTGCAGCGGCGCTAAAATTGTGCCTATTTATCAAGTACAAGGTGCGGGCGAGTCGAGCCCATTTGTACCAGAAGGTGCATTTGAGTCTGAGGCTGAAGTGACAGTGCGCGGTGTTGTGACTGCCCGTGGCGAAAGCTTGTTTAAAGGTTTTTATCTGCAAGAAGTGAAAGGTGATAACTCACCGTATACCTCTGATGGTGTGTTTGTATTCTTAGGTGAAGCGTCGCCTGAAGCAATTCAACCTGGGGTTGAAGTGTGTGTGCAGGGTAAAGTGAAAGAATACTTTGGCTTAACTCAAATCGATATTAAAGCCGATAAGAAATTTGAAGTCGGCGCTAAGGGTGAAGTCCCTGTTGCCGCGCCTTTCTATGTCGCCGATGGCGAAACCTTAGCGCAAGCATTAGAGCGTTATGAAGGCATGAATGTGGCTTTGGATGCGGGCAGCGATCTTAAGATCAGCCGTACCTTCAGCTATGATTACGCTGGCCGTCGCAACAACATGTTAGTGTCTTATAAAGAACCGCTAATGAAGTCGACACAGCTTTATCCCGCGCTTTCTGCTGAAGCGACTGCGTTAGTTAAATCTAACCTCGAAAACCAACTCTTTATCGAATCTGATTACAAACCTGCAAATGGTGTAATTCCATATTTCCCTGATTTCAATGTGGAAACTGGCTATATCCGTGTGGGCGACCAACTGACTAACCTGCAAGGTGTGATTGGTTACAGCTACGGCGCTTATCGTTTAGTGGCAACTAACACTATTACAGCGGGTGATTTTATCCGTGGTGATGACAGAACTGATGCCCCAAGCGTCGCCACTAAGGGCGATCTACGTGTGGCTAGCTTTAACGTGCTCAACTTCTTTAACGATGTTGATGGTGGTGATGCTAATCCATCAGGCAGTAATCGTGGCGCCTTAACACTTGAAGAAATGGTTTTACAACGCACTAAAATCGTTAGCGCTATTACAGCCATGAATGCTGATATCGTCGGCCTGATGGAAATTGCTAACAACGGTTTTGGTGAGAAGAGTGCGATTAAGAACTTAGTCGATGCACTGAACGAGAAACAAACCCCTGAAAATGCTTATAGCTTTGTTGAAATCACCGATGCCGACAAGTATGACGGTAAGTACTTTGGCACTGATGCTATCACTGTCGGCATGTTATACCGCGGCGGCAAAGTGACCTTAGCGGGTGCAGCGCAAGCTATTGATACTCCAGAGCAACATGCCAGTGCCGGCAGCGTGACTCGTACTAAAGATGGCAAAACTGAGACAAATCCAGGTAACGATGCTTACCAACGTCACAGCTTAGCGCAAACCTTTAAAATCCATGATGAGTCGCTGACCGTAGTCGTTAACCATTTAAAATCTAAAGGATCAGGCTGTTTAGAGGATTGGGCGAACTTTGAAGAGTCGGTTGATCCTGCTGATCAACAGGGCAAGTGTAATGCTTTCCGTGTTTCAGCTGCCAAAGTTTTGGGTGAAACATTAAAAGACGTGAAGGGTGATTTACTGATCATCGGTGATATGAATGCCTACGGTATGGAAGATCCTATTCGCGTGTTGACCGACTTTGATGCGAGCAAGTCAGATCGTGACATCATGACCGCGTCGTGGACAACGCTCGATGGCAAAGTATTTGAACGCCAAGGCAGCAAGATTGAAAAAGGTTATGGCCTGATCAACTTGAACACAAAAGCCCACGGTACAGGCACTTTCTCTTATAGCTATAACGGCGAGCTAGGTAACTTAGACCATGCTTTAGCCAATGCTAGCTTAGCTAAGCGCTTAGTGGATATTGAAGATTGGCATATCAACTCAGTGGAATCTAACCTGTTTGAATACGGTAAGAAATTCTCTGGGGATCTGGCTAAATCTGAAAATGCGTTCTCTGCATCGGACCACGATCCTGTGATCGTTGCCTTAAGCTACCCAGCGCCGGTTGTGCCACCAAAACCTGAGCCAACGCCTAAAGATGATGGCGGTGCTTTGGGTTATTTAGGTTTAGCACTGATGTCTTTGTTTGGTTTACAACGTCGTCGCCGTTAACCTGTGTAACGGGTGCGCTCACAAGTGTTATTTGTGAGCTAGACTGAAATGAAGGGATGGTTCGCCATCCCTTTTTTAGCTGTTTTTTTTCAGTTTTTATTAGGAGTGAGTATGGATACAGTCTCAAATCCGCTGAAAACCATTAAAGCGAAGGCGCCACTGTGGTTTTACTTTGTCGCAACGCTCAGTTTATTGTGGAATATCATGGGGCTGATGGCCTTTGTGATCCAAATGACCATGACGCCGGATGCCTTGGCGCAAATGAATCCAGATCAAATCAAACTCTATGAGACCACGCCGGCTTTAGTTGATGCGGTATTTGGCTTTGCTGTGGTGTCGGGCGTTTTGGGCTGCCTATTGTTGTTATTACGAAAATCCCTTGCCTATAAAGTGCTGGTTGCCTCACTTATCGCGGTTTTGTTGCAAATGAGCTATGTGTTTTGCATTCAACAAGCAGCTGTGGTGCTGGGGGCTGAGGCATTAATCATGCCGAGTGTGGTGGTGTTCTGGGGATTGTTTCTCGTCTGGTTTAGTCGGTTGAGTATCACTAAACAATGGTTAGTTTGAGTCTTATTTTTGCTGAGATTGACGGGACTGGCTTAGCGTAAAACTAGTTGAACTTCATCCACTTCGCAGTAAACTGCTGATTGGTTTTATTGACTAGGAAGTTGCAATGAGTATTTGGTTTAGAGCTGTCACGTTAGAGGATTGCGCGCGTTTAGATGCCGGTATGGGCGGTAAAGGCACCTTGATGCAGACCTTAGGAATTGAGATCAGTGAGATTGGCGACGATTACATGAAGGCCACTATGCCAGCGAGCCCTGCGGTGCATAACCCTTTGGGGATAGTCCATGGCGGCGCGAATGTTGCGCTTGCTGAAACCGTTGCCAGCTATGCAGCAAACTTTGCGGTGGATTTTGAGCAGTACTATTGTGTCGGCCAAGAAATTAACGCTAACCACTTACGGGCTTCCCGTAATGGGCTATTAACCGCCACGGCTAAGCCTATTCATTTAGGAAAACGCAGCTCTGTATGGGAAGTGTTAATCCATAACAGCGCCGGTGAACTGACTTGTATTTCACGGATGACGGCGGCTGTCGTTAAACGTTAAGTGCTAAGTGCTAAGTGCTAAGTGCTAAGTGCAATAGCCCAGCCTATTTCCTGTGGTGTGAATGGCGTATCAATCGTTTGATTTAAATAATATATGAATAAGGATTGGATATGGATAACGCGACAATTTGGGAATGGGTTGGTTATTTAGCTTCAGTGGTTGTTGCAATATCACTGATGATGTCAAACATTAAGAAACTGCGCTGGTGGAATCTCATTGGTGCGGCTTTATTTGTGGCCTACGGTGTGGCAATTGGGGCTTATCCTGTTGCCTTAGTTAACTTTTTTATCGTACTGATAGACACTTATTATCTGGTTAAGCTTTACCGCGAAGCCGACTCACCCACCAGTTAATGGCAGCGCATTATCTTTCTCTGCTTTTTTGTACCGCACTCAGCTTTACAGTAATCTGCTTCATCCCTGCGAGCAGCCATTTGGTTTTTCAGCCGCACCTTAGTGATGTGAGCGGACCATTGGCTGTGAGTCCGCGCAATCGTTTATCGACTTTGCTATATTCCTTTTAATCTTTTTTGTAGATTGCATGAATCTAGTTTAATCGTTTTATTCTTTGTTGGCGATTCTCTATTCTTGCTCCATCGATAACACGTCGCCAGCCAAGGAGATAAACCATGGCCACCATTTACGATTTAATTGAAACCTGGTTAACCAGCAATCAAGACTAAGGAGCAGGGCATGAGTCAACAACATCAAACAAGTCAGTACTTAACGAGCCAAAACGGCGCCCCAGTGGCCGACGATCAAAACTCACTGTCGGCGGGTGAACGTGGTCCTTTGCTATTACAGGATTGGCATTTAATTGAAAAGTTAGCCCATTTCAACCGTGAGCGTATCCCTGAGCGTATCGTGCATGCCAAAGGTACTGGCGTTTACGGCACATTTACCCTGACTAAAGATTTAAGCGATTACACCATTGCCGACCATTTCAATGGTGTTGGTAAGCAAACCGAAACCTTTATTCGTTTCTCGACTGTAGGTGGCGAAATGGGTTCAGCCGATGCTGAGCGCGATCCACGTGGCTTTGGTTTACGTTTTTATACTGCCCGTGGTAATCACGATATCGTGGGTAACAACACGCCGACTTTTTTCTTACGAGATGGGATTAAGTTTCCAGACTTTATCCATACGCAAAAGCGTAATCCTAAGACAAACTTAAAAGATCCGCAGGCTATGTGGGACTTTTGGTCATTGAATCCTGAAGCTATGCATCAAGTGACCATTTTGATGTCGGATCGTGGTATTCCGGCGAACTACCGTCAAATGCACGGTTATGGTTCACACACTTTCTCGCTGTGGAATGCCAAGGGCGAGCGTTTCTGGGTGAAGTTCCACTTTAAATCCCAGCAAGGTGTGGTCAACTTAACCAATGAACAGGCTGATAAATTAAAAGGGATCGATCCCGATTCATCGCAGCGCGATATGGTGGTGGCGATTACTGATGGTAACTTCCCGCGTTGGACGGTTAATGTGCAGATTATGCCTGAGGCAGATGCCAATACTTACCATATCAATCCATTTGATTTAACAAAGGTTTGGCCGCATAGCGACTATCCATTACTTGAGATTGGTGTATTAGAACTGAATCGTCTGCCACAAAACTATTTTGCCGAAGTTGAGCAAGTGGCATTGGCGCCGAGCAATTTGGTCCCAGGCGTCGGGGCTTCACCTGACAAGATGTTACAAGCGCGTTTATTTGCCTATGCCGATGCCCAGCGTTACCGCATTGGTGCTAACTACAATCAATTGCCAGTGAACTGCCCGCATGCCGCTAAGGCAAATCATCATCAACGTGCAGGTGCGATGGCGGGCACACAATGCCCTTACCATGGTAGCCAAACCGGTGGCGACGCTTCGGCAAACTATGGCCCGAACAGCACTGCTGATGCCTTGGTTGAGCCAGTAAACTTTAGCGAACCACCATTGCGTTTAGAAGGTGAAGCGGCGCGTTACAGTCGTTATAACCAAGACGATTATACCCAAGCGGGTAATTTGTATCGCATCTTCTCTGAAGCGGAGAAAGCGCGCTTAGTGGCAACAATTTCGGGTTCATTAAGTCAAGCGAGTTTAGATGTGCAGCAACGTATGGTGGCGCATTTTACTCAAGCCGATGCGGATTACGGTCAACGGATTAAAACGGCATTAGGCCTATAAACTGCGTTTCTAAGTCGACACTGTTTATCTCAATACAACCGTTGTAAGTAGAAAGGCCAGTGATGTTTATCACTGGCCTTTTTGTTGCCTTAATTCAATATTATCAATGATCTAGAACAGTAGTGTTGCTACGCCTAACAGTGCGAACAATACGGCGCAGCCACGGTGTATCCACAACATAGGCAATTTTTCGGCGCTGAAGTGGCCTGCGATCACTACGGGTACGTTGGCAAGCAGCATGCCTAAGGTTGTGCCAGCAACCACCATAGTTAATGAATCGTATTTTGCGGCTAGCACTACCGTTGCGATTTGGGTTTTATCCCCCATCTCGGCGATGAAAAACAGGATAAAGGTGGCGAGAAAGGGACCCATTTTGTAGAAACGGCTCTCTTCTGCATCGACTTTATCGGGGATTAACACCCAAAGAGCGATCGCGAAGAAGGACGCGGCAACTAAATAGCGGGCAAGATCTGGGCTGACCCAGTTAATCGCCCATTGGCCAATCCAAGCTGCGGCAAAATGGTTAAATAATGTCGACAGTAAAATACCTAAAATAATGGCGGTTTTGTTTTTAAATCTTGCGGCAAGAATTAGTGCAAGTAATTGAGTTTTATCACCAATTTCGGCAATAGCAACCGTAAAGGTTGAGGCAAGTAGGGCTTCCAAGTGTGATCCTTTAGGGGTGGTTAAGACATAAGCACAATAAACCGTCCACCCCTAGGTGCAGTTATTGTGCTCAGGTCTTGCTGGGCAAATCGATGATTTGCTGTGAACACCATGGCGTGTGGCCAAGTATGTTGATGTTCACCCTAGATGACGATGGTTCGACATCCAGTTAGCTACTCCCCCGAAGCGAGGTGGGCATTATACCTAAGTGAATTTCGGTTTCAAGCACGAGTTTATTACAGTAGGCATGAATGAATGTTTGACGGGTGTCAGAATAATACCGCGCGACATTCTGTAATTATATGAATATAAATGGATTATTTTTTTGACAGCGTTGTCTTTTGTTGCTAATTTAGCCAAGTCATTTCTACCTGATTACATATTGTTAACTCGTAGTGATTCGATGACACCTACCGTATTTGGCAAACTAATTGAAAAGTTAGGACGCAAAGCTTCCGGTCTAAGGTTGTAAATGGATTTTTTAGTGAACTAAGATAGCGGAGTTGCCGCAGAATTCGATTTCTGTGAAAGATAAACGACTGCTGTTTAATGCTGTTGTTTGCCCAAATACCACTTTTATACCTAAGCCCAAGCCAATACTGGCAAAGATGGGTGCAAATGGAGTGCATTAAAGTGGCAAATCCTACTGTTTTTTCCCCTGTTTCTAAATTGAGTTTATTGGCCGCCGCAGTGATGGCAGCCAATGCGTTTGTGAGTATTTCTGCACAGGCACATGGTTATGTTGTGGCGCCAGAGTCACGTTCCTATGCCTGTAAAACCGGCAACAATGCCAACTGTGGCGCGGTGCAATGGGAACCTCAAAGCGTTGAAGGACCATCGGGTTTTCCTGAATCAGGTCCTGAGGATGGCAAACTGGCCAGTGCGGGTAATGGTGCTTTCTCACCTTTAGATGAACAGAGTCCCAGTCGTTGGTCCAAGACGGATATCAAAGCGGGCTGGAATAAGTTCAGTTGGCAGTTTACTGCCAATCATGTCACCCGTAATTGGCGTTATTATTTAACCCGCCAAGATTGGAATCAAAACCAAGCTTTAAGCCGTGCGAGCTTTGACTTAGCGCCATTCTGCGTAGTCGATGGTGGCATGGTGCAGCCGCCTAAGTTAGTGACCCATGACTGCTATGTGCCAGAAGGCCGCAGCGGTTATCAAGTGATCTTGGCCGTGTGGGAAGTGGGTGATACCACTAATAGTTTCTACAATGCTATCGATGTGAATTTAGGCTCGGGTCCTGTCGTACCGGGTGAATGGCTCGATGTGGGCGATATCAATCCGTCACTCGATCTCAAGGCGGGCGATAAAGTGATGACCCGAGTGTTCGATGCCAATGGTGAGCAACCGGCTAAGCAAACAGTGATTACCATTAACGATGCGACTCAAGGTGATAAACAAAATTGGCCTTTCCTATTAGCGAGCGCGATTAATGCCCAGCAGTCTCAGTTAAAAGCGGGACAAAAAAATGCATCAGGTGTGATTGAGCCTGTGTATGGCAAAAACGACATTTTTACTGCGACAACTTCAGGTATTGAGCGTGTCGAAGTGGGATTTGATCTGGCGCCCGCGCCGGGCAATAGCTTAGAGGTCACTTCACTTGCCGACGATTATCAAATTATCGACGGCGCGGCGCAGGTTCGTTTTGACGTCACCAGCAATGCCGAAATGTTAGTGTCTGCGTATTTGTTTAGCCACGATGGTACGGCTGCGGGTTTTGTCAGCCAAACCGTTAATAATACCAGTGCGAGTTTAGTGTTAGACGTGGTTGCGCCTAAAGCAGGGCATTATCACTTGCAGGTTAAAGCTGAGCCTAAACAAGGTGATGTTATTCAGCAGAACTTTGATCTTTTCTTAAAGGATCAAGCACCAGCGCCAGAAGCGGATTTTGTCTTCCCTGAAGGGGTGAAAGGTTACGTTGCGGGCACTACAGTGTTACAGCCTAAAAATGGCAAAGTGTATCAATGTAAGCCATTCCCCTATAGCGGCTATTGCATGCAGTGGTCGGCTTCTGCCACAGGATTTGAGCCAGGTGTTGGCGCTTCTTGGACTATGGCGTGGACTGAGCTGTAAATTAACATCTTGAGTTAATCGATTCTCAACATGATGTGATTGGGCTTAAACACAGCGAATATGTTTAAGCCCATATTCAGCGCGCTCGCGACGGTCAAAATACACGTTTTATCCCGATTCATCCACAATGCGGCATCCCACGTATTTCCGACAAAGGTAGCGATTTTGTTGGCTTGTATGTTTTCGTTTATCACAGCGCTATTAAGTTGTTACCGTACAGTGCGCGACTTATCTTTGTTCACAACTGGCTTGCCCACTGGGTTTGGCTCTGTTAATGTCCCAAACTATCTATTTTACCTATGTTGTTATTAGGATTATCACAATTGAAAGTCATGCCACTTTTATGCAACCGATTTAGTTAGCCTCAATGGCTACTGGGTTGAAATATTCAAAAGCTATTGGGGCCAATTGATCTGCAGGAATGAGATCCGATTGGATGCTTTTTGAAGCTGCTTTAAGTGATGTGTTGCTTATTTCGATTTAAGACGCAAGGCTTTATCGGTTCAAATCTTACTCAAATAAAATAATAATTAATCATTGAACAGGACTATTGTGTGAATTCAAAAATGTTAGGCTCGATCGCCATCGTTGCCGGGACGGCCATTGGCGCAGGTATGTTAGCCTTACCTTTAGCCACCGCGGCTTTAGGTATTATTCCAGCGTTAGTATTACTCGTTGTTATTTGGGGCGTATCTGCCTATACCTCATTATTGATGCTCGAAATTAACTTACGCACTGGCGTGGGCGATAACGTGCATGCCATTACGGGTAAATTACTGGGTAAAAAAGGTCAAATTATTCAAGGAGCTTCTTTCCTGAGTTTATTGTTTGCCTTGACCGCGGCTTATCTCACTGGTGGTTCTTCGTTATTAGTGCTTAAAGCGAAGAACATGTTCGATATCGTGCTCGATAATCAAGCTGCGGTATTGTTGTTTACCTTAGTGCTGGGTGGATTTGCGGCGCTTGGCGTAGCTTGGGTCGATAAAGTGTCCCGCTTCCTGTTTTCGTTAATGATTTTACTGCTGGTGGTTGTGGTGTTATTTCTCCTGCCTGAAGTCAGTATTGCCAGCATGGCAACGGGCGCGATTGCCGAGTCGATGACCAGCAGTTGGATGGCGGCGATTCCCGTAGTGTTTACTTCGTTCGGTTTCCACGTTTGTATCGCCACTTTAGTGCGTTATCTGGATGGCGATGCAGTTTCACTGCGCAAGGTATTGTTAATCGGCTCGACGATTCCACTGGCTTGTTATGTGCTTTGGTTGTTGGTGACCCTAGGCACAGTCGGTGGCTATGAAGTCAGTGGTTTCGAAGGTTCATTACCGTCACTGGTGACGGCATTGCAGGATATTGCCCATACGCCTTGGATCAGCAAATGTATTTCGTTATTCGCCGATTTAGCCTTAGTGACCTCATTCCTCGGGGTGACCTTAAGCCTGTATGACTTTGTCGCCGAGTTAACCCGTGCTAAAGAGACGTTTGCCGGCCGTATACAGACCTGGTTGTTAACTTTCACTCCGCCAGTGTTATGTGCTCTGTATCTGCCAGAAGGTTTTGTGGCGGTACTGGGATTCGCGGCCGTGCCATTGGTGGTGATGATCATCTTCTTGCCAATCGTGATGGCATTGCGTCAACGTCAAACACAACCGAGCGGTTATCAAGTGTCGGGTGGTTCTATAGGCTTAGTGATGGCAGGTTTGTTAGGCGCTGTGATTGTGGGGGCCCAGCTATTTGTTGCTATTTAGCGGCTTAGTATTTAATCCGTGGCTAGCGTCAGTTTTGTAGCGAACGCCGCGGGGTAACTTTGATGGAATGTAGCTGATGGAATGTATTTGCTTTGTAAGCGAATTTTTCCGAGTCTGTTATAGAGTGTATCCGATGTGATAAAGTCAGGCCCCGGCCTGACTTTTTGCTTTTTAGGTTTTAAAGCGAGTGATGCTGGTTTTTAATACAGTGACTTAAGATAAAAACAACACGACTAAAACGAGAACATGGCCCAGCTTGCGCGTGGCTTCATTCACATAAAACGGACTTAACACAATGAAAAAATGGTTACTCACAGTTGCCGTAGCCGCCAGTTTTGGCGCTCAGGCTGACGAAGGTATGTGGCAGCCCCATCAACTGCCTGCTATGGCCGATGAGCTAAAAGCAAAAGGGCTAGAAATTGATGCCAAATCGATTTCAAAACTCACCGAATTCCCAATGAACGCCGTGATCAGCCTTGGTGGCTGTACTGCGTCATTCGTATCGCCAAAAGGCTTAGTGGTCACTAACCATCACTGTGCCTATGGTGCGATTCAATACAACTCCACCCCAGAAAAAAACCTGCTGCAAGATGGTTTTTTAGCTAAGACCTTCGCCGATGAATTACCTGCCACACCGGGCTCACGTGTGTATGTGACCGAAGATGTGACCAATGTGACCGAGCGCGTAAAAGGCGGGCTCGAAGGCAAAGTGGGCAGTGCCTTCTATCAAGGCGTTGAAAGCCAAGAAAAAGCCTTAGTAGCTGAATGCGAAAAAGAAGACGGCTACCGTTGCCAAGTGTATAGCTTCCACGGCGGCCTTGAATATTATCTGGTTAAACAACTGGAAATCCGCGACGTTCGCTTAGTCTATAACCCAGCCGCGAGTGTAGGTAAATACGGCGGCGACGTCGATAACTGGATGTGGCCACGTCACACAGGCGATTTTTCTTTCTACCGCGCCTATGTGTCTAAAGCGGGCAAACCTGCCGATTTCAGTAGCGATAACGTGCCATACGAGCCAAAAAGCTTCTTAAAAGTATCGGCTAAAGGCGTGAGCGATGGTGATTTTGTCATGGTGGCTGGTTACCCAGGTCGCACCAACCGATATCGCACCGCCAATGAAGTACAAAATCAATTCGAGTGGGCTTATCCTGAAGGTAAGTTATTGCGCGAGCGCTTTATTGAGATCATTAAAGATACCGCGCCAGAGGGCAGTGACGAACGCATTAAGTACGAGAGTCAAATTGCTAGCCTTGCAAATTACGCGAAAAACTTCACCTCGATGATCGAGTTTTATGGCAAATCCACCATGTTGACGGATCGTAAAGCCCGCGAAGCAGAGCTTGCAGCGTGGATCGCTAAAGACAGCGGCCGTGAAGCGAAATACGGTAAAACCTTAGCGGAATTAGACGCGTTAATTGCCAAGAGTAAAGCGCATCAAGAGCGTGACATGATCTTAAGCTACATAGGTAGCACGACAATGTTGCCAACGGCGCGCAGTTTGTATCGCTTAGCGAACGAGAAACAACTGCCGGATATGCAGCGTGAACCTGGCTTCCAAGAGCGTGATATGACTCGCCTCAAAGCGAGCATGGAGCGTATCGACCGTCGTTATGCGCCAAGCGTCGATAAAGCTGTGTTGTTCGATATGCTGAAACGCTACGCCGCACTGCCAGAGGACAAACGTCTACCCGCATTGGATAAAGCCTTTGGTATCGATAAAAAGTTCAGCGAAGCTAAGCTTTCGAAAACCTTAGACAAAATGTACGCCAAAACTGAGTTAGGCAAAAAAGACGTGCGTCTGGCGTGGATGGATAAATCCGTTGCCGATTTTAAAGCCTCTAAAGATCCTTTCATTCAATTCGCCGTGGCTATGTATGACACAGATATGGCAGAAGAAAAGAAAGAAAAAGAACTGGATGGCGAGCTGATGAAAGTGCGTCCGCAGTACATGGATGCCATCATTGCCTACAATCTTGAGCAAGGTAAACCTGTGTATGCCGATGCGAACTCAAGCCTGCGTGTCACTGTGGGTCATGTGAAAGGCTACTCGCCAAAAGACGGTTTAGTGGCTGTGCCATTCACTCGCCTTGAAGGCATAGTGCAAAAGGACACAGGTGTTGATCCATTCGATGCGCCGAAGAAAGAGTTAGAGCTGATCAAGCAGAAGCAATACGGTGATTTCTATGTGAAAGCCATCGATTCTGTACCGGTTAACTTCCTGTCGACGTTAGACACAACCGGCGGTAACTCAGGTTCACCCACCCTAAACGGCCGCGCTGAATTAGTCGGTCTGCTGTTCGATGGGGTGTATGAAAGCATTATCGGCGACTGGGCATATGACGATAACATCAACCGTTCTATCCAAGTGGATAGCCGCTATATGTTGTGGGTAATGAAGTATTTAGATCATGCCGACAATCTATTAGCCGAGATGGAAATCGTTAAGTAATCTATTGCCGCACCAGCGATGGTGCGGCCTGTAGTGGTATAGTGAATTTGGATTATCAGCATTCAAGTGCGATTTAGTGCTTTAAGAATACTGAAATAACAAGACAACAAAATAGCGATAAACTCACTGGGTTTATCGCTTTTTTTGTAGCTGTAATGGCCTGCTGACGGCTGTTAAGATAGGCGCGCCACGGCATTAGCTCACCTTTTTAGCATTAGCGTAACCAGTGGATTGAAAATATATACGCAACATATTTTTTAGACTGAAATGTGTTGGAAAGTAGTGCCGGAGGACCTGCATCTTTAGTTAGATTTTTAGTGGGTTAGCATTGGCAGGTATCCACGCATATAGGCTCGCCATGGCATTGACTCGCCGACTCGGTGAATAGAAGCCTAGAGTTTCTGAGCTTATGAACGAGAACCATGGACGGCGAACTGGCCGTTAAACAGGATGTTGTGCTGCCTGACACAGTGCGACTTTGCTTGGCCCGCATACTATCGCTGCCATACACAAAAGCCGTTAGGGTGTTATTGTTCGGCCCCCTCCCTGATGCCAAATCGCCTGATGAAAAGCGCATCCACTTTACGCCCTTTGAACTTATCACCGCAGTGAATGGTGACAAGTTCACTCTGTTGCCTGTATCAGGCAAATTGACTCGACAAAGCGTTGAGTTGCCCGAGGGGTATAGTCCTGAACATGTAATCAATAACTATTTGGCACAGCTAAAAAAGCTGAATGCTGAAGTGTTATTTAGTTGTCAGGCCGCCAGCTGCGGTGATGGTCAAGCGATGCAAACTCAGCTAAAGCCGCTTAAAAGTGTGAATGCCGACTATCACAGTGCTTACGTGGCGGCAAAACTGAAAGGTACTCGCGGTGAGGTTTACGCCAGTATCTATGTCGTCAACCGTGAGGACAGATATACCTACCTGCAGGTCGATATCCTCGACGCTATTCCTGAGCCGCTGGATTTGATCCAAGCCAATAGTGACTTTTTACAGCAGGCGCCGAAAGAGGTTGAGATTAAAGATAGGCGTAGTGACGATGCTCAAGGAGCGGCAGACCATCCTTTGTTGGGGCGCATGCCCGGCAGTTATATTACAAGTTACAAACAAACTAACTTTACCCAAGTGCCTGTATTGGTGGGGTTCTCGGGCGCCGATTATCAAACTCAATCGCTGGATGCCAAGCTTACCCAAATAAGTTATCAGATGCCTGACAGCTATTCCCTGTTTGAAATCAACAGTAATTATGCCGCCGCAGCACAAAAACTGCAGGCTGAGCGGGTATTCCATTGTAAAGGCACGGCCTGCGGCGACGATGATAGCCTGATTAATGCCATTAAATTAATCAAAGACGATAAAGAGGACGAATGGCAGGAGTATCAGCTCTTTAAGCTGAGTCACGCAAAGGGCGATGTTTACTTCGATATCTATTCCCAAGGATATTTCGATGGCATGCCTGCCGATACTACCCTCAGGGTAATGGAACTCTCTACTCTAAAGGATGATCGAGTGGCGATTGACCTCAATGCTTTGACCGATGCGATTAGCCAAACTGGCAAGGCGACGTTGGAGGGATTGCTGTTTGATTATGACAGTGAGCGCATGTTGCCTGAGTCCAAACCTGTACTCGACGTACTCGCAAGCTATCTTAAGCAGAATCCGGCACTGAGTTTCTATGTGGTCGGACATACCGATGACAAGGGTGAGCGGAGTTACAATCAAAGCCTGTCGGAGCGGCGCGCCGCAGCTGTGATTAAGCAGTTGAGTGACGAGTTTCAAATTCCGTCGGCCCAATTAACCGCCCACGGTAACGGTGAATACAGCCCAATCGCCAGCAATACTAATGACGCCGGACAAAAACTGAATCGCAGAGTGGAATTAGTGCTTCGTTCGGATAAAAAGTAGCTCAAGGTTATCAGCTTGAAAGGCTATCTTCGTTCCATCAAAAACGCCTGAGATGACTCGGGCGTTTCTAGCTTCAGAGGCGTTCATTGGCAGATATTGTGCGCGCGGGCATTTGTCTCAAATTGAGGCTAGCTGCTTGAGGGCATTCGCCACTTGTCTGCCATTAAATTGTGACTGCGGCTTTAAGCACTACAACTTCCTGTGGGGTGAGTGGCCGCATCGCTCCTTCGGCTAAGGATTCTAGCGTTAATGTCATTAATGCGACGCGCTGTAAGTCAATCACCTTATAGCCTAAGGCGCTGGCCATACGCCGAATTTGGCGATTTAGTCCCTGAGTCAGCACGATTTCAAAGCTGTCCGAACTGAGGCGGCGGACTTGGCAGGGCAGGGTTTGCAGGTCTTTATAACGCACTCCACTGGCCATTTGTTCAATAAACTCACCAGTGAATGGCCGGTTGAGGTGCACATGGTAGGTTTTGCTGTGGGCAAAACTGGGGTGCATGAGTTTATGGGTTAGCTCACCATCATTAGTTAACAGCAGTAGGCCGCGGGAATCCTTATCGAGCCTGCCGACTGGATAGAGTCTTGGCGCTTTGGGGAGCAAGTGTACAAGACTCGTTTCATCCTGCTCAAGCAGGCGGCAATCTGTGCCCACGGCTTTGTTCAATATCCAGTAGGCGAGGGTTTCGGTTTGAGTGATAGGTGCGCCATCAAGCTCAATACGGTCGAGGCAGTTTAATAATTCGTCCAAACGGATGGGATCTGTGTGGCGGGCGATATGGCCATTGAGTGTGATGCGCCCGGCCTCAATTAAACGGCAGGCTTCACGGCGTGAGCCTATGCCACACTGGGCGAGGTATTTTGCTAAGCGCATGGATTACCCTAAAGTATTTGGCGTTCTTGGGCGCGATGATACAGTATTTTTGATAGGCGCCGCATGGCAAAGGCTAGGCTTAAACACCAAATGATACTCAAGTTAGTTTGCAGCCACATATTGGCTGAAACAGGACAAAAGTGTGTTTGGGGCACACAGGGAGGGAAATCCAATATTGTCCAATCTAATTGCAGAGTTAAACTCACGGCACTACAAAAGCTTATCAGACTTAAATAGAACAGTGGCTTTGGGCAAATAAACCGAGACACTATTCCCGCTATAATCACAAGGCTGTGTAAGATGAGGGTGCTTAATAGATAACTCGTTGAAACTATTCTGTGTATGCTCAAAAAATTAATGGGGAATATTCCCATCAAAATCACAGAGATTCCTACCCACGCACCTGTTAGTGCTATCCATTGGCTAAACGTATCTAGTTTTAGTAAGTAGAGTCCAGCCATTGAAATAAGTATGCAAAGCCCTGCGGCTAATAAGCTTAAATTAAACACATAAGCGAGAGGTGAGTTGATATAGTTACCTAAAAAATCAGCGCGTATTTGTAAAACTTGAACTCCAACGTTTTGATATTCAGCATAAATAGCAATTAAAACTCCAGAAGTACTAATAAAGGCTGCGCCTACAATCAACCATGTAATAAGACGATGTAGATCGTATTGACTTGGTTCTTGGTGATAAAGAGGATTCATGGAGACTAAAACATACTGATGGGAAATGACCACACTGAATGCAGTAACTTGCCTGAATTGTTTAATGAAGGCAAGCGAGTTTATGCTTTGTTGCCAAAAGAGAGCTTTAAAATGACAAGGAACGCCTAGTGCGTTCCTGATCATAAAGGTTAGATTTTACTCGTACGACTCAAACACATTGTTTAGTGTCGTTTGCGGAAAATCACAATCGCAACGGCCACGACGGCTAAAATCATACAGTACCAAGCGTGTGATACCGCTGCCAATGGGGTGATGCTAAAGGTCGAGGCGATCAGTAGGGCTTGTGCGCCATACGGGATCAAGCCTTGGATAATACAGGCGAAAATATCGAGGACGCTGGCGGCACGTTTTGGGCTCACACCATGTTTCTCGGCTAAGTCTTTGGCAATATCACCGGTCACCACGATAGAAACCGTGTTGTTGGCCACACAAGTGTTAGTCACTGCGACTATGCCAGCCATACCCAGTTCTGCGGCGCGGCATGAGGCTTCACCTTGTGCCTTTGAAAAACGCGTGATCAGCTTTTCAATCTGTTTGCTCACAAAGGCGAGACCACCTTGTTGCTGCATAAGTGCCGCTAAACCACCGACCAGCATAGACAGAATGAAAATCTCCTGCATATTGCTAAAGCCAGCATAAATATCTTTACCGAATTGGATCACGCCGTAATCCATAGTAAATAGACCCGTAGCGCCCGCTAATAAGATACCTAAGGTCAAGACCACGAATACGTTCAGACCCGCCACCGCTAAGATCAAAATAGTCAGATAAGGAATGACCTTAATGAGATCTATGTTCTGCGACGCTAATTCCGCTTGGCCTTGGCCTGCAAATACAAAGGCAATCAAGGTTAGCAGTGATGCGGGAATAGCGAAAATCAGGTTTTCACGGAATTTATCTCTCATATCACAGCCTTGAGTGCGCGTAGCTGCAATCGTGGTATCGGAAATAATCGATAAATTGTCACCGAATAGGGCGCCAGACATGACAGCTCCCGCCATCAGGGCATAGTCGATTTGCGCTTGGTCTGCCACGCCGAGGGCTATGGGTGCGACAGCAGCTATGGTGCCCATTGAGGTTCCCATGGCTGTTGCGATAAAGGCCGCAATCACAAAGAAACCGGGTAACAACAAGTTTGATGGGATCAGTGATAAACCCAGAGCAACGGTGGCATCGACGCCGCCTGTGGCTTTAGCGACCGCTGCGAAGGCGCCTGCTAATAAATAAATCAAACACATAGCAATAATGTTGCTGTGACCAATACCGCCAATGAAGGTATCAATCGATTGATTTAATTTCTGTTTTGATAAAATCAACGCCAGAATAATCGCAGGTAAAATGGCGATAACGCTCGGTAATTGATAGAAGGCGAAGTCGACACCTTGGCTTTGGAAATACACACCCGCGCCAATGAAAAGACCAAGGAAAACAAATAATGGCAACAGGGCAATGAAAGATGCCGGGCTGTGCTGTGCTGCTGGTGTTGGATTGCTCAAATGTTATCTCTCTTTCGCTTAGAGTTCTTTCCGCAGGTTCCTTAGCAGTCAAACTCGCTTAAATTTAGTGTCGCTTCGGCATCGTATCCTAGCAACTTGAGGCAAAGCATATTTGATCCCTGCTAACCTGTCAATTTAGACGTCTAGATGTTTTTACTTCCGTTGTGATCGCTAGGTTATTAATTGGTTGTATAAGATGAGGGTTAGTCTGTTTTCTGATTTATAATCAATGCGTTACTTATTTATTATCTGGTTAAATTAACGGTTTTTTATCTGATTTAGAGTCGATTGCAACTGCATGAAATAGCGTAAATTTTAAGCTGACAGCTGGGAGGATGGAGTCAGTGAGTGATTTATCGCCCCATTTAATTTGAGTCATTGATGGGTAAGCCAGCATCAATAACGTAAATAATGAGTGGCAGTAAGCAATAGGGCTCAGTCGGGGATGTTTTGATTTAGTTCGCTTGTTTAGCGTTGCGATAGTAATGGCACGTAAAATAACTTTAAGAATGCCTTAATAAGCAATCTATTGTTTTTAAATGTAAAACGTTCTCTAGTATCTAAAGTCCCTATAAAAATTAATGGCAACAATTTGTATTGAAGTAGAGACTTTAATAGAATCCGCACAAATTATGTTAATTACTCTTAGTGCTTTGTTTAAATTTAACGGGATGAAGTGTTTATTGCTGATCCCTCAGATCTTCCTACTACAGTGGGTTTTATCATGATACGTCGCGCTAAGCCATTACTCGGAACACTGGTGGAAATTGCCGCCGAGTCACTGCCAGATCAAGGCGGTGTGATCCCACTTGGGGATAAAACCTTAGAAGCCGCGATCACAGCGGCTTTTTCGCGTGTGGCGCATATTGGGCGGTTGCTGAGTTTTCATCAGCAGGACAGTGAGTTAAATCAGTTAAATCGCCAGCCGGGAACATGGATTAGTGTAAGCCAAGACAGTTTACGGGTGCTCAAGTTAGCTAAGTGGCTAGGCAAGGCGAGTAATAATTTGTTCAATTGTACTGTCGGCGGGGAAATGATGTCCCGCGGCGCTTTGCCTGCTTATCTTGGTATGCCTTTACTGTTGCAAGGCGAGTGGCAGGATATTGAAATAAAAGGCAATCAAGTGCGATTAGCTAGGCCACTCATTTTAACCTTAGACGGTATAGCCAAAGGTTATGCGGTCGATATTGCGGTGAGTGAGTTGCGCCGCGCGGGCGTTGGCGGTGGCTGGGTCAATGCCGGTGGTGATTTAAAAGTCTTTGGCAGTGCCTCTTTAAATGTACTCTGCCGTGGTCCAAAGGGATTGAGCCAAAAGATTTGCGTGAGCAATATGGCGCTGGCAAGCTCGCGAGTATCACAAACCTTAAGCCATGATTATCCAGCGCTATTACTGCCAACGGGCAATGTTGCTGATGTGAATATCGATGCTGAAACTGAGCGTATTGTCAGTGTGAGTGCGCCTTTTGCTTGGCGTGCTGATGCCTTGACTAAGGTCGCAGGTTACCTAAGTTCTGACTCCGTCACTGATAGAATTGCCCACTTAGGTGGTCGATTAGTCAGTTTTGAGTGATGTATCTTTTGGCTGTTTTACAGCTTTTGCAGATGATTGAATTAGAAATTCAATCATTACTGTGAGTTAACATTAAGCAGTTAGTACTGTTATTCGCACTTTGACGGGTGAATCGATATAACTTGGGTTCAGTATCGTTACCGTTATTTGCAACTTGCATACGGCAGTGGAGCTTTTATTATCTTCAGGCTTTGTTTTGCAGGATTTCTATTAGATTATTTCTATTAAAAAGAGTGCCTTATTGGGCACTCTTTTCGTTTCAATAGCTTATCGCTAACCATTTATCGTTAGTCATTTATCTTAAGCGACTTTAAATCGCGCCACTTCTTTTTGTAGATTGCTGCAAATAGCCTTAGTGTTGACGACGATTTGCTGAGTCTCTTGAATGACTAAGTTGCAGTATCTTGTTTTATCGGATAATTCAGTCAAGTTACGGTTAATTTCTTCGGTTACATGGGTTTGCTCTTCGGTCGCCGTTGCCGTTTGAGTGGACATCTCGCTGACCTTAGAGGTGGAGTTTAGGATTTCATTCAATGCATCTTGGGTTTGGCTGGCGAGGGTGACGGTTGATGTGGTCAGGCTGGCGCCCGATTCAATGCTTTTAACCGCATCATTTACGCCGCGTTGTAACTCTTCAATCATACGCTGAATATCTTGGGTCGAGGTTTCGGTGCGACTCGCCAGTGTACGCACTTCGTCGGCGACCACGGCAAAGCCGCGGCCCTGTTCGCCAGCGCGCGCCGCTTCAATGGCCGCGTTAAGGGCGAGCAGGTTAGTTTGCTCAGCAATAGAGCGGATCACATCGAGCACTGAGGCAATATTGGCTGAATTAACTGAGAGTTTTTCGATAACCGTTACGGCATTTTTTACCGACTCAGACAGTTGCTGAATATGATTAACGGACTGGGCAAGGATATTTTTACCTTCCACCGTTTGGTCGTTCACCTTAGTGATTTCGGTCGCCGTGTGCAGGGCATTGCTGGCGACTTCCCTTACGGCGGCACTCATTTCATTGACCGCTGTGACTATGGTATCGACAAACTGCTCTTGTTCATGACTGATGTTGATAGTGGTTGCCGATTTAGTCGCAAGGCTTTCAACGGTTTGGCTCACATCCTTGGTTTGGCCAATAATCGAGATCACCATTTGCTGCAGTTGTTCTACAAACAAGTTAAAGGCCTCGGCAAGCTCACCGATTTCATCCTGACGTTTGATAGGGATCCGTTGAGTTAAGTTACCGTCACCATCAACAATGTCATTGATCCTGCTAGTGATATCTTTAATGGCATTAACGATGATTTTAGGGCCGAAGTAGGCAATCAACAGAGCGACTATGGCCACTAAGCTGGCTATGGTGAGGGATATTTGGGTTTGGGTGGTTGCCTGTTCTGTTGCTTGTAAATCTAGCTCTTTTACTCTGTTATCGGCGGCTTCGCCTGCGGCATTGTAGATATCTCTTAATGCCTTAAATTCTTGCTTGGATTTGGTTTCGTGGAGTTGTTTCGCGCGTTCAAAATCATTACTTTTAACGGCATTAATGACCTCTGATGAGGCTTGATACCAGAGCGAAAACTGCGCCTCAAAGCCATTGGTGGATTGCAGTACCAGCAGATGGTCTTTAAGGATTTTTTTAAACTCGCCCATTCGGTCACGGGCTTGGTCGACGTTTTCTTGCCAGTTATCAATCTCACTCTTGCGATTCTCGGCTGATAATTCTTCCCTTAATAACACTTCTTCACTGAGCTGTGCTTGATAAAGATCGCGGTCGGCATTGAGAATCGCCGAAATCGCAGGATTAAATAACTGACTGAACTCTTGCATCTGTTTTACCGTCGCACGGCTTTGCATGGCGTCTGTGACGGCCATAACAATGAGCGCTGTCGCCATAATGGCAAACATCAGTGAAAACTTAACGCGAATACTGTTAAACATAGGACGATCTCCATTAATAACTTAATAAATAGCTTAGCCGTTATTTATAGAATTGCCTTTGCGTGCAGCAGATTGCGATGGGATTCTGGGCGAAGTTTTGTGCCCATAGAAAGAAGATGAATAGCCCAGACTGTGCAGCCAGGGCTTAGGTGTTTAGCTTAAATTATTCGGGGCAAGCTAAGGTGGGGATGGCTTTTGGCTTAGGTTTTATCTGCACTAGCATGACGCCAATAATGACCATAGAGCCGCCAATGTAATGATAAATGGCCAAGGTTTCATTTAGGATGATGGCCGCCAGTATCGCCGCAATAATCGGCATTAAATTAAAGAATACGCTGGTGCGATCGGCGCCGAGTTTGCTTATGCCATTGATCCAAGCCCACGGCGCGAGCAGCGAGGCCGCAATTGCCGCATACAGTATTAGTGGTGCCGATTGTGTGCTAATTGCCATACTCGGGCTAGTGAACAGCAGTGGTGTCAGCATAAATACGGCTATGAGTCCTTGAATATAAACCGATTCCCAAGTGGGCAGTGGTAATTGCCAGCGTTTTAGTAATACACCATAGAGTGCATACACAAAGGCGCTGAACAGCAATAACAAGTCACCTTGGGTGACGCCGATGGCAAGATTCATCATATCGCCGTGGCTTAACATAAAAATTAAGCCAACGAGCGAGATCAGTGTGCCACCAAAGGCTAACGGCGACAGCTTCTGTTTGAGTAAGGGAACGGCTAAAAATAGGCTGATCATAGGCACGAGTGAGGTGATCAATGCCATATTCGTCGCCGTGGTGGTGGCCGCGGCAAAATAGGCCAGACTCTGGTTGAGCACCATACCTAGCATGGCCAAAGTCGCGAACTTAGGTAACAGCGGCAAGATCACTCGGCGCTTTTGCCACACCCGACCCGCGACAAAGGGCGTTAATAGCAACATTGCAAAAAACCAACGGTAAAACGCTATGGCTTCAGGATCGATAATCCCAAATGAGAGTTTATTAACTATCGAGTTACCCGCCCAAATGAAAACGGCTAATAGGGGAAACAAATACAACATGATTTTGCCTTTCGATACTGGTTTACGTGGCTGGACATGAGTGAATAGGCATAAGCGACTGAGTCTACATGGCTAAAACTGAGTAACTCAGAACGAGAGACTCTGCTTACTACGTATTACTTATACATCCAGATAATCATTGCAGGCAATTATCCATGGTCGGTTATGATATAGATATCGCTTATCAGACAAGGTCAGTTCCTCGGCGGACAGAGTGCTATGGGATGGCAAAATCGCTTGAGCGCGATTAAACCAGTGCGATTAAACCAGTGCGATTAAATCTGGATTGCTTGAGTGCTATTAACCAGTTGAGTGCTATTGAATCAGAGAGTGTATTGAGCTAGAAGGCTTTAAGGACAGACAAATGCGTACGGTTTATCATCCCCTTACGGCAGAGCAAGAGCCAGTTGCGGATATTTTCTTTAACTATGAAGCTTTCTTGCCAAATACGGTAACGCCAAAACATCAACATGTTTGGGGACAACTGCAGTTAATCAGCGGTGGCATCATGGAGTTACATGCTGCAGGGCAACGGTTTTTATCTCCGTCGCAATATGCAATTTGGGTGCCTGCGGGGATAGAGCATGAAAGTTTCACTCGGCGTAGCATCCATTATTGTTCGATGAATATCGTTGCCGAGCGGGCTGCTGCGTTTCCCCTAGAGACTTGTTTGTTAGCTGTGACTCCTATTGCCCAATCAATCGTAAACGATCTGCGGGAGCGGCAAGTTAGAGTGGCAAACTCGGCAGCGGATAAACGGCTTGTTGAGGTTTTGTTCGATCAGCTCACTATCGGCCAAGCTCTGCCGCAATTTTTGCCCACAGTCTCAGATAAACTGTTACAGCCGTTGTTGCTGGCACTCGAAGCCGACCCTGCGAGTCCTAAGACCTTTAAATCTTGGGCCAATGAATTACATACCACAGAGCGTACCTTAGCCCGTCGTTGCCAAGAGGCGCTGGGGATGAGTTTTACCGAGTTAAGGCAAAGGCATAAGTTTATCTATTCATTACAATTGCTGCGTCAGGGGCTAGCTATTAAAGAGGTGGCATTAACGCTCGGCTACAACCAAACCTCACCTTATATCGTTATGTTTAAAAAGTATGCCCAGTGTTCGCCGGAGCAGTATCGCCGTCGATTATGATGGCGCATAAGTTTAGTGTGATGGCATATAAGCTTAGTGTGTTGAAAAATGACCTGTTGTTAATTCGAACGCTAGCGGATGTTGTGTGGCGATAAGCGGATAAAACCGAGAAATAAAATAGGGTGCCAAAGCATTTAGCACCCTATTTTCGGCCTATTTAAAGAGAGGATTTAAGGGTTTTTTACATTGGTGGATAAATTAGTCGGATGCTTTTTGGCGGTTCCGTTTATCCTGACGCTTCTCTTTTAAGGTTTTCATTGGCGGTTTTTTGTTTTTTTCTTTACTCATAGATATAGACTCCAAAGTGAAGGTCACTATCCGGTTCCGCGCCGCAATTCGGTTCCGATAGTTGGGCTCAATTTTTATTTCAGGCTTAAATTGAGTCGGTTTATTTATAAAGGACGCATAAAACGTAATTTAACGATGAGGTGCCGAACCTGAACCTCTTAACCCCTTTGCTGTTTTACCTTAAAGCGCTGCCATGACTTAGTGTAAATAGTGGCAAAAGGCGTTAATTTCAGTGTTAAATTAATTTAATGCCTGTCTTTAATAAATAACGCGGCCAGTTAATGACTTCAAAATAACATTCCTTCTTATCCTATTATGTTGAAAGTACCGCTAGAAGCCGCCGCTAATAGCGAGTTGAAGTATGTTGTCACGGAGTAGAACACACTATATTTTTAATTACGTCATCTAAAATGGCTTAACACTTGAGTCGATTCAGTCAACATAAATCACTAAAAGCCATTAGAAATAACGCTGCTTAAATCAGCTGGCTACTTAGCTTTTTTAGGTTTTTTCGCTAGACTGACATCTTTAATCATAAACAGCACTGGCTTGCCTAAAATACTCACTTCAGCCAGCTCGCCCTTTGACCGCCCAAGTAGGCTAACGCCTAAATCGGATATAACAGAGAAGCGTCCTGCACTGAGTTTATGCTTTGGTGGATACACGAGCTCAATTTGATACTCCTGTTGATCCTGCAGATTAACTAAGCGGATCTCCCGCCCCACAGTCACTTTATCACTCGCCACATCATGCTTGAGCTGCTCAAGTTTGCTAATCACGCCTGCCAAAGCAGTTGGGCGCAGGGAGGCATTAAAACTGTTCTGTAAATAATAGGTTTCGGTTTTTAGTATAAAATTCTGAAATAAACCGCTAAAAAAGGAATATGCCATTTCCGCCTCTGAAATAACCAAGTAAAAGTGCAAGCAAAGAATTTAAAAAATAGGAATAACTGAATTCAGTGCTTATTTAACAAGAGTATTAAAGTTCTGCCGAGCGCGAGTGACGCTCGGCTTAGACTGGGAATTTGAGTGAGAAGCGGAATGATTTAGCCAAGCAGCAGGTTAAACTAAGAGTGCTCGCTAATACATGGGGAAATAGTGATGAAAATGCAGTGCTAAACATAGTTTTACATCTCCAGTCAAAAGTGTGTGTTATGGGTTGCTTTTTTAAGCGCTCAATATGGCAAATAATGTAAAGTGCTAACTAAGTAAAGTGCTAATTAAATAAGCCATGTTTACTTGGTTGATACCATAGGCTAAGTGAAAAAATAATGCAAGCCCAACCAGGTTTATATTGCTGAATATACTTATCTACAGTAAATATGCATTAACACTAAATTAACTTTGTTGGTGTTGATGCCAATCTTAGTCAATTTAATCCTAGCACGCGTAAAATAAATCGAGCACTGATGGGTTTAGCGATGAAATACCCATTAAGTAAATAGCGCACTAATTCACTAAAGTTGCTCATTCAAATAAAGTACTCATTCAATAATGTACACTCGAATAATCCCTTAGCTCGGTGATTATAAGACTTAAGTATATTTTAACGCTATGCTATGCAAGCTAACTGAATTAAGCCTTAATGTGTGCGTTTAAATGGTAAATATCGGGTATCCACTTAGGTGGTTAATCCCGCGCCTTTCAACAGTATTTTAATGCACATGGAGACGAGGAACAGGCAACTGACGCTCGTGCACCAAATGAGCACTAACCAGCCGAGTCGATAGCTGAGGGATTTAGTTGGGGTCGTCATGTTTATCTCCAGCATGTGTAAAGTTATCTAAAGTGAATTAGCGACCTAAGCCAAATTAGCTTAGGTCGCGTTTTGGGAAGCCTCTTTTACCTGAGTCATGGCTAGTGATAGCCTGTATCTTTAGTGACTTTGCCGCGGAACACGTAGTAGCTCCAAAAGGTGTAAACCAAAATCAGCGGGATGATCATCAGCGCGCCGACGAGCATAAAGCTTAAGCTGCTATCGGGCGCGGCCGCCTGCCAAAGGCTGATATTGGGCGGAATAATGTGTGGCCAGATACTGATCCCGAGTCCACTAAAACCTAAAAAAACCAGGCATAGCGTGAGCAGGAATGGCTGATAGTTATCATCGCGGCGCAAAGATTTCATCAAGGCCCAGCCGCAGGCTAATACCAGTATGGGCACGGGGGCAAAGTAGAATACATTCGGTAAACTAAACCAGCGCAGAGCAATATTGGGCTGCACAAAAGGCGTCCATAAACTGACTAAGCCTATGATCATCAGCAGGCATAAGGTCAGTGCTCTGCCAAGTTGTTGCATGGTCGTTTTAAGCTCGCCTTGGCATTTTTTCACCAGCCAAGTCGCGCCGAGCAGCGCATAGGCCAGCATAAGGCCAAATCCACAGAAGAGTGAAAAGGGCGATAACCAATCGAAACTTCCGCCACTAAATTGTTGGTTACTAACAGAAATACCTGAGATAAACGCCCCCAGTACTACGCCCTGTGAAAAGGTGGCAGTGATAGAGCCGAACATAAACGCTTTATCCCAGAATGGTTTAGCTTCTGCGCCCGACTTAAATCTAAACTCAAACGCCACGCCGCGAAATATCAGTGCCAGCAACATAATAAGCAGCGGTATGGTCAGCGCTTCGAGCACTATGGCGTAGGCGAGGGGAAAGGCACCGAGCAGGCTGGCGCCGCCGAGCACTAACCAGGTTTCATTACCATCCCAAACGGGGGCGACGGTATTCACCATAATGTCCCTGTCGTCCTCGTCGTGAATAAAGGGAAACAGTATGCCGATGCCGAGATCAAAGCCATCCATCACGATATACATCAAGGTGGCAAAAATGATGATCCCGAACCAAATCAAGGGTAAATCGAATTCCATGGTGAGCCCTTAAATATGTTTAAGATTAAATAAGTAAAGCTAGATTTATTGACTTTAAAATTAATGGCTTGTTGCTGCGATATCTGGCCCTTTGCGGATGAGTCGCATCATATAGCGATAACCCACACCGAAAATGCCGCAGTAACTGACAATGAAAATCCCTAGGCTGATACTCAGGTGGGTAACGCTATGGGAAGACACGGCATCTTGCGTGCGCATCAACCCTTGGATCACCCATGGTTGGCGGCCAAGTTCGGTGGTAAACCAGCCCGCTAGTGTCGCGAGCAGTCCTGCAGGGCCGAGCACCAGTACAAATCGCAGAAAGTGTTTGTTGCTGTAGAGCTTGCCTTTGCGTCTGAGGTAAGCGCTCCACAGTCCGGCAAAAATCATCAATAGGCCTAAGCCGACCATGACCCTAAAACTCCAAAACACTAACAACACATTGGGTCTGTCCTCGGCGGGATACTCAGTCAAGGCGGGCACTTGTTTGCTTAAATCGTGCTTTAAAATCAGACTCGCCAGCCCTGGGATTTCGAGGCTGAAGTGGTTTTTCTCTGCGTCCATATCGGGGATGGCAAACAAGACCAATGGCGTGGGTTTATCGCCCTCATTACGCCAATGGCCTTCCATCGCCGCGACTTTTACAGGTTGATATTCAAGGGTATTTAAACCATGGAAATCACCAATCACAGCTTGCAGCGGCGCGACGATTAACGCCATCCACATCGCCATAGACAACATTTTACGAATTGCGGGCGTGTCGTTCCCTTTGAGTAAATGCCACGCCGCCGATGCGCCGACAAAGAAAGCCGACGAAATAAACGCCGCCACTGTCATGTGGGCTAAACGATAGGGAAATGACGGGTTAAACACTATCTGAAACCAATCAACAGGAATGACGCGATTATTTACGATTTCAAAACCTTGGGGCGTCTGCATCCAACTGTTTGACGCTAAGATCCAGAAGGTCGAGATAATCGTGCCGGTGGCGACCATACAAGTGGCGAAGAAATGCAGGTTTTTGCCGACCTTCTGCTGACCAAATAGCATGACTCCCAGAAATCCCGCTTCGAGAAAAAACGCGGTAAGTACTTCATAGGTGAGAAGTGGCCCAGTCACACTGCCGGCGAAGGCGGAAAACGCGCTCCAATGGGTACCAAATTGATAGGCCATCACAATGCCTGAGACCACGCCCATGCCGAAGTTAATCGCAAAAATCTTCGACCAAAATTGATAGAGTTGTTGGTACACCTGATTCGCCGTTTTCAGCCATAAGCCTTCTAATACCGCTAGATAAGTGGCGAGGCCGATAGTGATGGCGGGGAAAATAATGTGAAAAGAGATGGTAAAAGCAAATTGGATCCTAGCAAGTACAGTGGCATCAAAATCAAACATAATTTCCTCGAGAGATAAGAGTCTCGTTACAAAGGCATTCATTAATGCAGTGTCCACTGAGCCTAATATTGGCCCAGCGGTGAAAGCTTGTGTGCCATTAGAGCATGGGATAAGCTGGCTATAACAGACACAGAATATATTGATTTGGCTATAACAGATGGCGAAATACGAACAGTTAGCGCAGGAATTAAAGACACGAATAGCCCAAGGCGTCTGGCAGGCGGGGGACAAGTTGCCGTCGCTGCGCCAAACCGTGGCCGATTCGGGTTTGAGTCTGATGACAGTGCTCAATGCCTATCAGCTATTGGAAAGCCAAGGTGTGATTACGGCGCAGGCAAAATCTGGTTATTTAGTGGCGCCGCAGCCAGAAACCTTTCGTTATCCCGATCGCCAGCGGCAGATTTATCTCTTTGATAAAGTGGATATTAACGAGTTCGTCTTCTCTGTTTTGCAGGCGTCAAAACAGGCGGGCATAGTGCCCTTTGGCTCAGGTTTTCCCGATCCCAGTTTATTCCCACAGCAAGCGCTGGCGCGCTCGTTAGTCAAGGTCACTCGGCACATGTCACCGTCTTTTGCCGCCGATAATTTACCGCCAGGCAATGCGGGGCTGCGTAAGGCGATCTCCCAACGTTATGCCAAATTGGGCATGAGCATTTCACCCGACGAAATCATCATTACCTCGGGCGCCATGGAGGCGCTGAACTTAAGTTTAGCGACCCTGACTCAAGCGGGGGATTGGGTTGTCATTGAATCCCCGACCTTTTATGGCGCGATGCAGGCCATTGAGCGGCTTAAGCTTAAGGCGATTGCGGTCGCGACCGATCCACAACAGGGGATTGATCTCGAGGCGCTAGCGGAAGTGTTAAAAACTTACCCAGTAAAAGCCTGCTGGTTGATGAGTCAACATCAAAATCCCTTAGGTTGCAGCTTGTCAGATACTAAAAAACAGGCGCTTTATCAGTTACTAAATGAGCATAAGGTCAGTCTGATTGAAGATGATGTTTATCAAGAGCTTTATGTCGACGCTAGCGCGCCAAGGCCAGTAAAAGCCTTCGATACCGAAGGACGAGTGTTGCACTGTGGCTCATTTTCTAAGTCTTTGATTGCAGGTTATCGTGTCGGCTGGGTGGCGGCGGGACTGCATGCGCCGCAGCTACAGCGCTTGCAAGTTATGTCGACGCTATCGACCAGCGCGCCCATGCAGCTTGCTATCGCCGATTTTATTCAGTCGGCACAATATGAGCGCCATTTGAAGCAGTTACGTAAAAAGTTAGCCGATCGCAAATTGGCCATGTACCAACTACTACGCGCGCATCTGCCCGAGTCTGTGGGGGTTAACTTTGCACAAGGCGGCTATTTTCTTTGGTTAGCGCTGCCAGCACACATGGATGCGACACAAATTTATTCTCAGGCGATCGCGCGCGGGATCAGTATTGCTCCCGGCAATCTCTTTAGTAATCAGGTAGAGTTCCGCCATTTTATGCGCTTGAATGCCTCATACGAGTGCTCGCCAGAAATAGTCTCTGCTGTTGTAGTGCTGGCCGAACTTATTCGCAACTATTCGCACTAGCTCGTTAGATTAGCATTTTATATGAGCCTGTTATGTTAGCTCGTTATGTTAGCTTGTTAGGTTAGTCCGCGAGGTTAGCCCGCCTTGTAGTTTGAGGTATGGTGTCAGAAGTTAAATGCTGGGATAAAAAAAGTTTTAGACTTCCAGATGTCTATCTGTTAGCTTGTTGAACATGCACAAATCTTGTGCAATCCTTTGGGTTCGAACAAGGACAGCACTCTGTTGAAGGAAGGCAAAATGAAGCTTGAATCACTGGCATTACACTACGGTTATGAGTCAGAAGCGACCACAAAAGCGGCCGCGGTACCTATCTATCAAACCACCTCTTATACCTTCGATGATACCCAGCATGGTGCTGATTTATTTGACTTAAAAGTCGCGGGTAACATTTATACGCGGATAATGAATCCGACTACTAGCGTGCTAGAGCAACGTCTGGCAGCCATTGAAGGCGGCATAGGTGCGCTGGCTGTGGCATCGGGTATGGCGGCGATTACCTATGCGATACAAGCCTTGACTCAAGTTGGCGATAATATTGTCAGCACCAGTCAGCTCTATGGCGGCACTTACAATCTGTTTGCCCATACGTTGCCGCGCCAAGGCGTTGAAGTGCGTATGGCGGCCTTCGATGACTTTGAAAGCCTCGATGAGCTGATCGACGACAAAACTAAGGCCTTGTTCTGCGAATCGATTGGTAATCCAGCGGGCAATATTGTCGATTTACAGCGTTTAGCCGAGATTGCCCATAAGCATGGCGTGCCTTTAATTGTCGATAATACGGTCGCAACCCCAGTGTTATGTCGCCCCTTTGAGCATGGCGCCGATATTGTGATCCACTCTTTAACTAAATATATAGGTGGCCATGGCACGACGATTGGCGGGGTGATTATCGATTCTGGCAAGTTCGATTGGGTCGCAAATAAAGAAAGATTTGCCTTACTCAACCAAGCCGATCCTTCTTACCATGGCGTGGTTTATACCGAAGCCTTTGGCCCTGCGGCGTTTATTGGTCGTTGCCGTGTGGTACCGCTACGTAATACCGGCGCCGCGCTTTCACCGCACAGCGCATTTTTACTGTTGCAAGGCCTTGAAACCTTAAGCCTTAGAATGGAGCGCCATTGCTCGAACGCGCTAGCATTAGCCGAATATTTGGTGTTGCATCCGGCGGTGAGTTGGGTGAATTACGGCGCGTTGCCGAGCAGCCCTTATCAGGATAATTGCCACAAGATCACTGGCGGAAAAGCTTCTGGGATCATTAGCTTTGGGATTAAAGCGGCCACGCCTGAAGAGGGTAAAATTGCTGGCGGACGTTTTATCGATGCGCTGCAGATGATCCTGCGTTTAGTGAACATCGGCGATGCGAAATCCTTGGCCTGTCATCCTGCGAGTACTACGCACAGACAACTTAATGCCGATGAACTGGCAAGGGCAGGCGTGTCTGAAGATCTTATCCGTATCTCGGTTGGGATTGAGCATATTGACGATATCATTAACGATGTGGCGCAGGCGCTCGATAAGGCACTGGTGAGCAAGTAGTTTTTATTGAGTAGCCCATATCGAATAGCCGATAGCTCATCGCTTTATTAAATCGTTAACAGTAAAAAGCCGCTATAGATTCAATTCGATAGCGGCTTTTTTAGTGCTTTAAAAACGACGTTAATCTTGCTGCAGTCGATTTCTCGCCTTCTGGTAGAAGTAAGAAACGGTCAGCAAAATAACCCCGATCAGCATAAAGGCAATGACCTTTTGCACTAGCTCGAAGGACGCCATATCCAGTAATAGCACCTTGAGCGTCGATAGGATAAATAGCCCAGCGGCGAGGCGGATCATATCGGCATTTTGTGGTTTTAAGCTGATGAACATCAACACACTGCCATGGATAACCAATAAAATTGCGCTGAGTGGGGCGGCAATCATGTTATCGAAGCTATAACTCCACATGAAGTAACTCAAGGCGAGCAGTAGATGCCAACCCCACTTAAGTCCTTGTAACGGTAAGATACGTCTATGTAAGCGTATTGCTGCGCCGTGCTGCAAGATAAGCCTTGCTAGGAGTGCCAGTGATAAAAACTCGATTAACACAAACGAGGCATTATCACGATTAAGCCCAAGCGTGATCTCAAAATGCAGCATGATGGGCAACAGGGCTAAGCCTAACTTTAGGCCGTAGGCGAGATGGTAGCTTTCCTTTATTGCGGCTTGGATTTGGGCTACTAGAGTTAACTTCATGCTATGTGAGGCTTGGCCTTCAGCGCTTTTACTTAAACTTTTTTGGATAAGCAAGGCAAAATAACCACTTAAGGCCAATGCTGTCATCGCTATTCCAACTAGCTCTGAATGATTAAAGCCATAAACGATCACGGCTAATACCAGTGCAAAGTAATAGGGGCTTAGTTGCCATTGAAGTTGCAGCAAGGGGCGCCATGTTTCGGGTAATTGGCGGTAACGAAGCAGGGTAAAGCCCATAAAGAGGACACCAATAACCAGCGCCGCGAGTCCTTGCCAAACGTGAATAAGACATAGCGAGGCGGTCATCAGAACCGCTAGCCAAGTGAGGATTTTGGCCTCAATGTTCAAACTCTTATGTTTAATAAAGTAGGCTAAACCTAGGCTCATAAAGGTGCTCAGCCAGAGGGCAATAGCGGTATATTCCCAATAGTTGCGGATAACTTTAGGCAGCAGAATAAGCGGCAGCAGCAAATAGCAGAAGATTTGCATGCTATAAGCGGCTTTGGCAAATAGGGCATCTTTATAGTGGCGGCGATACCAATAATGGGCCAAGAGTAAGGCGGTAAATAACTCAATTCGTGCCAGTTTGGCCATGAGCGGCTGGGCGCTAAAGCTAAAACTGTCCGCGAGCGTTATGCCTTCAACGACCTTAAAGAGCAGTGGCAATAGCAAGAGCCAAGCGGCAAATTCGCTGACAACGAGTTTGTCCTTTGCGCTTAAGTACAGCAGTAATAGGCTAACTAGCGGCAAGATAGCGAGATAGTAATCGCTGCTCAAAAGGTAAGCCGCGAGGATAATTGTCGCCACATAAAAACCGCTTAATAGTTCTTTTAATATTCTGCAAAGCTGATGTTCTAACGCAGAAAGCGGCGCACGGGTGAATGTTAATAGTCGAATGGCAAAGACTAAGGCGGCGCAACTTAAGGCCAGTGCGATCAGCGAAATGCCAAAGGCCGACAAAGCTGAAATTGCCAAGGCATCTAATATGCTGGATTCTAACAGTGCCATGCTATCAAGCACGCTAAACGCATTTAACCCTAATCCCATTAGCAGTAATACATAAGCTTCGGCGCGCACTGAAACCAGCTCTTCTTTGGTGCCAATCCATAACAGTAATAAGGCTTCGAGCAGTAAGACTAAGCCGAGGAAATCATGGCTAAGTAAATACAGTGCTGCAAATCCGGCAAAACTTCCTGCAAAGACTAACAATAAGCCGCTGCGGGCTTTTTCTAAGCGGCTTTTTAGCTGCCAATAGAGGGCAGCACAAATCAGCGCGTTGATCGCGAAGATTTCCCCTGCGAACTCAGTGAATTGCGTTAATTCGAATAGCACAAAGGCGAGCAATGCTATTGGCAAAGCGAGCATGCGATGGCTTAGCGTGTTGCTTGGTTGTTTATCTTGATGGCTAAACTGCTGGGAAAATAGTAGGCCGGTGATGCCGTAGAGATAAAAGGTCGCATTAATACTGAAAAGCGCCAGCAGACTGCCACCGCCAAAGTCGGTGAGTGGCAGTGGCACAAAATAGCTAAAGGCTTCGATGCAGCCAATGTGCAGCAGCGCGGTGATTTCCAGTAATAACGGCCACTTAAGCTTATAACTTTGGGCAAGGGCGCCAATTCCAATAAGCAGTAAATAAGGAAGATACAGCAGTGGTGCATAGCTTTGGGATAACAACATCATAGGCGCGGTCGAGCCGCCGACCAAGGCGATGACGCTAATGACTTTGGCATCTAAGCGCATCGACAGACCATAACCTGCCAGAGTGATTATTAGCAGTAAGATAAAACTCGCGCTATTTGGGATGATTTCAAAATATGGCCCAATAAAGTAAGCGCAGAGAAAGTTTAGGATAAGGCCTAATCCGACTATCCCAGAACCAAAGTCCGCCATGCCCGCACGTTTTTGGCGAATAAAAATCCCGCCAGCTATGATAGCGTTCGCGCTGGCAAACCCGAGTAGCGCTTTGCCCAGTTCTGAGAACCAATGGTTGATGGAATATTGCAGTAAATAACCAAAGCCTAATGTCAGAGTGATGATCCCTGCGACTGTCATCAAGAAGACTGGGCCTAATCCCTTAGCCTGATAATGATGGTAGAAGGACTTGATTTGTTCGGTAATGGCGCCAAAGGGCGCCATGATGGTCGCTAATCCTTGGGATAACAGATCGTCAAATTGACTCGCCACTTGCACGCTTGCTTGTAATTTGACTTCATCACTCAGTTGTTGGTCTTGCGCTTGGTGTTTGGTTTTGGCGGTTTGTTCTGCTGAGGTATTTTTTGTGTTTCTTTGCCAAGGGTCTTCTTGCAAAGCGTTTTGCTGCCATGGGTTGGGTTCTGCTTGAGCAGGCGCTACGGGAGTAGACTCAAGGATTGGTGTGTGTGCCGCATAGGCTAATGCGGGCGTGTTATCTGCGGCAGGGAGCACAGCCGCAATCAATACTGCATCTGCCGCCGAACTGACAGTGGTATCAGAGGCGTCTTCAGTCGCAATTTGCTGACTTAAGGTATCGAGCTTAGTTGAAAATTCTGCCAATTGACGGCTGAGCGAAGATTGCTGCGATAAATGCAGCGACTGTAATTGTGCCAGCTCAGCTTTTAGTTGGGCGACGTCATCCTTTAACGGCATATCTCAATCCTAGTTAAGTGCCTAATAGCTTAAAACATTCAGCGCTTAAGAATTTAAGGACTTAAGCACCTTTGCAATTGGATTGTACTTGCGACAGGGGATTTCGGCTAGCCATAGCGAATGTGGAAAATGCTGATAGTGGTGTAGAACAATATTTTAGCGGGTTTAGTTCAACAAAGAGCCAGACATTGCTGGCTCTGATTAAAGTGCTAATTGCGGCAGGGTTATTTCTTTTGCGCCTGCAGGATCACAAATTTACCGTTGGAGGCGACTGTGGTGCAGTTTTTAAATAAGCGCTGCAATTTCACATGGTAAGCCAGATGGCGGTTGCCGACGATATGTAAAATACCTCCGTCTTTTAAGCGGCGGCGAGCATCTAAAAACATCTGCCACGCGATATGATCGGTAATGGCTTCGCCTTGATGGAAGGGCGGATTACATAGCACCAGATCCGGTTGCACTTCTTCTGGCAGATGCGTCATGCAGTCGTCCCAATAGAAGTGGCCTTTATCTGCAGGCAATTGATTACGTGCCCAGTTTGCCTTGGCTGATGCGACCGCCATTTCAGAATCGTCGATAAAGTGGATATCAGCTTCTGGGAATAACTGAGCGGTTCGCAATCCCAGCACGCCATTGCCACAACCGAGATCGACAATCGACTTGAAATCCCCTTTCGGCAGATTTTCGAGCATGATACGTGCGCCAATATCGAGTTTGTTGGCGGCAAACACATTACTTAAGTTGCTGATCTCAATTTGATATTCAGGTACGGCCCAAGTCACTTCTTTGGCTAATGGTCTGGGGTTACCATCGCTGACACAGGTAATTACTCGGGTGTTTTTCCACGCTAAACTGGCGCTTGCTGGGCCTAAATGCTTAGCAAAGATATCGAGCAAGGCGCCATTTATCGATTTGGCTTTGGCTGCCACTAATACACGAGTGCCAGCGGGTAACACTTGCGATAAGCGTGTTAGCTGGTGGGCAAAGTAGCTTAAGTTCTTAGGCAACTTCATCAATACTAAGGCTAAGTTTTCTGGCAAGGTATCGCGGCTGGTAAACCATTGCAGGTTATCCAGCGGCAACTGATTGCGGCCATGGTTTTGCTCTGTGCCTAAAAAGCTGGTTCTGGCATCGGTTTCAATACACAGTGGCCAACTTGGATTCAGTTTCGATACACCACAGCTTAAGGCGCCGAAACTGTCGTTGATAATGGCGGTTGGCACGGCGGCTTGCTCTGACTCAATAAGGCTTTTGAGTAAGTGTTCATCGGCGGCATCCCAAGCTTGAAGATTAGATTCTTGCTGAGCTGGATACCGTAAAAGTTCGAGTTCAACACCCGCTACTGAAAATTGTGTTGTCATGTGCCACACTGCGCCAATAAATTTAAGGCGCAGATTATCGCAGATTTCATGGCGCAGTGCGACGGCTCAGCATCAAGAGCGAATGTTAGCCCTGCCATGGACGAAGCGGCAAGCAAACGGATCGATAGTTGCGGGGGACAAGTAGGTTGATGGCTAAAGATAATGAGCGGCGTGACAACCAAGGTTACGATTTGTTTTCTGAGCTTGATGAAGACGCGGGTCTTGATTTACAGCTAAGTTTGAACCTTACCGATCACGGTTTGAACAAGACTGGACAACCCATACCGCTCATCACCTTAGTGCGGGGTTATCTTAATGCTGAGCAGCAACTTGCGTTGATGACAGAATCGCAGACTTATCCCTTAAGTCGCCCCGAAATCCAAGTATTTGGTCAGTTTCACGTAATTCCTCGCCAGCAAGTGTGGTTTGGCGATTTGGGCTGTGACTATTTATATTCAGGACTGTTTATCCGCGCCTTACCTTGGCCTAAATATGCCCAGAAGTTGAGGGATAAGTTAGCGCGGGATTATGGTTTGGCGAGTAATGGAGTATTAGTCAATCGTTACGCCGATGGAAAAGATTGTATGGGCGCCCATAGCGATGATGAACCGGAAATTGCCCGTGGCAGCCATATTGCTTCTATTAGCTTAGGCGCCACGCGGGATTTTGTGCTTAAGCATAAACATAGCCAAACCAAGCACTGCATCAGTTTGCACAGCGGTGATCTGCTAATCATGCACTGGCCTATGCAAAACGATTGGCTGCACAGCTTACCTAAACGTTTGAAAGTAAAAGAGCCCCGCTGGAATTACACCTTTAGGCAACTCATCGTTAATTTCCATGGCTAAATGCCCGTTGTTAAATGACAGCTATTCATTGCCTACTGTTTATTACTGGTGGCGGTGAACGGCCTGCTAAATAAGATGACTTATAAAGTGGTTATTGAGCAGCAAACAGACTAAGTGAATTTGATCTTTTCTGTCTGAAGCAGTACTCTGCGGCCACTGGATTTCCCCATTCTGAGACTCGAATATGTCCAATACTCATGCGCAGGGCACAGTGGCTAACACTATCACGCAGAAGTTAACTGAAGGCTTCTCGCCGACTCACTTAGAAGTGATCAACGAAAGTAATCGTCACCATGTGCCACCGAATTCGGAAACCCATTTCAAAGTTGTGCTCGTGAGTGAGCAGTTTGATGGTTTACGTCTCTTGGCACGGCATCGATTGGTTAATACTCACTTAGCCCATGAGCTAGCGAATGGCGTGCATGCCTTGTCGATTCACACATTCACTCAAAGTGAATGGGATGCGAATGTACAAGTGCCTAATACGCCAAATTGTCGCGGTTAATTCATCGCTTTCCAATACTTTTAGCTTAGATTTCAAAGCCACTCTCCATAGAGTGGTTTTTGTTTTAGGTCAAACTAAGGCCATTTTCTGGTTTTACCCCTCGAGTTTCTGGTTTCCCTCACTGTGTTTCTGTGTTAACAATATGTTTTATTTTAAGGGGTTGAGTGGTGCGATTGCAGAGCTCTGTCCTGAGTGCATGTTCACGTCTATTGGCACTATGGGTTCGTTTTATTTCAGGGAGAGTATTAAAAATGCGTAAGTTTGGGAGTGTGCTCGTCTTAATGCTGCTGATGGGGCTGAGCGGTTGTAACCCCGTAGCCAGTGATGCGCAAAACGTAGCCGTTTCCCATGCCGCAACGGATGATCCCCAAGCTATCCCCGCAATTGAATGGCGCCTTGCAACCTCTTGGCCCAAAAACTTCCCCGGTTTAGGTATGGCACCTGAGCGTTTTGCGCATTTAGTCGATGACATGTCTAACGGTCGGTTAAAAATTCAGGTTTATGGTGCGGGAGAATTGATGCCAGCGTTTGCCATCTTTGATGGCGTGAGTCAGGGAAAAATTCAAATGGCCCATGCCGCTTCTTATTACTGGAAAGGTAAGGCGCCCGCGGCGCAGTTTTTTTCATCGATTCCCTTTGGTATGACAGCGCAAGAAATGAACGGCTGGTTGCACTACGGCGGTGGCATGGCGTTGTGGGAAGAAGTGTATCGCCCCTTTGGCATCATTCCCCTCGCGGGTGGCAATACGGGCATGCAAATGGGCGGCTGGTTCAATAAACCGATTAATACCATTGCCGATTTTAAGGGATTGAAGATCCGCATGCCGGGCTTGGGCGGCGAAGTCTTAAAACGTGTCGGCGCTATACCTGTGAATATGGCGGGGCGTGAACTCTATGGTGCCCTGCAAACGGGCTCGATTGATGCGGCAGAGTGGGTGGGGCGATTGAACGACCTTGCTTTTGGTTTACATAAAGTGGCGAAGTACTACTATTACCCAGGTTGGCATGAGCCGGGTTCCAATATGGAATTTTTGATTAATAAAGCTGCCTTCGAGAGTTTACCTCAAGATTTACAAGCCATAGTGAGAGTCGCGGCGAGAGCGATTAACCAAGATATGCTCGATGAATACACGACCCGCAATGTGACGGCCCTTGAAACCTTAGTGAATGATGAAGGGGTAGTGCTTAAAGCATTTCCACCGAAAGTGTTGTTGGAACTTGAGAAAATCTCTAAGCAAGTGATTGAAGAACAAGCTAATCAAGATCCTTTAATGCGCAAAGTGTACGCCGCCTATCACGCCTACGAGCAAGGTGTACGCCAGTATCATAAAATATCTGAGGATGCTTACAGCCAGCAGCGTCAACACTAAATGCGGGGTGTTTTTAGCACTGACTGTCACATTAATCGCTGATTTATATGAGATGATTTCATCTTAAATTATCTTGTTATCGGCGTAATTCATTTGGTGTTATGCTTGCAAGCCATAAATAGACAGTTACAGTGGCGTTGATGTCGCCCTGAGAATTTGGAGATCCCTATGCCATTACTTGATAGCTTTACCGTCGATCATACTCGAATGAATGCCCCAGCAGTTCGTGTTGCTAAGCATATGAGCACGCCAAAGGGTGATGCGATTACGGTATTCGATCTACGTTTTTGCGCGCCGAATAAAGATATTCTCAGTGAGCGTGGTATTCACACTCTGGAGCATTTATTCGCTGGCTTTATGCGTGACCATTTAAATGGTAGCAATGTTGAGATCATCGATATTTCGCCAATGGGATGTCGTACCGGCTTTTATATGAGTTTGATTGGAGAGCCGACTGAGCGCCAAGTGGCCGATGCGTGGTTAGCTGCGATGGAAGATGTGCTTAAAGTGGTTGAGCAGTCTGAAATCCCTGAGCTGAACGAATACCAATGCGGTACGTATGAGATGCATTCGTTAGAGCAGGCACAAGATATCGCCCGTAATATTATTGCGGCTGGCGTGAGTGTGAATCGCAATGATGATTTGAAATTAAGCGACGAAATTCTAGGTAATCTGTAACGGTTTGCACTCTTACTTGTATAAGAGTACTTAGCCAGTAAATTCAGTTTCCTGAAGTTAATGAGAGAAAGCGACGAGAGTCGCTTTTTTTTTCAAACAAATTCAGCTATTTTACAAGTTAATAACAAAAACGCCGTACGCTAACAAAATTTTTGGGAGCTTGGTATGCCTAGTCGTTACTTCACAGTATCACTCTGTGCAATGTCTGTATCTCTTGCCTGTTCTAACACAACGTTCGCCGATGATTTCCACAGTCAAATGCTTGAACTGAACCTGCTCAATGACACATTCCACTCAACTGCTGACAGTTTAGCCTTAGGCCAGTTAACGGCTTTGACGGTTTTACCTGCGGATCTTAACGGAAATCCAGCAAGTATTAGTATGCGCAGCGCGAGTCAAGGCGTGGCCGTATTGCAAGATAGAGTGTATTTCTCACCTGCGCCTTATTCTGCGCCGCAATTACAACTATTGCCCAATCTGCTGCAACAACAGAGTGTCACCGTCACGCCAATGGCGAATATGGCTGTTGGTGGGCAAGGGGCGTTTGGGGTGGTGAGTTATCAAACCTTACCTGTTGCTGAGCAGACCGAGAATAGTAAGGCGACTCTCGAGGGTAATACCGATTCAGACTACAGTGTCGATGTGAATTGGGGCGTGAAGCAAAAAGAGTATGGCATGATACTCGCGGTTAATTACAGTGATGCTAGTGGCGCGGATCGTTTGCTTAATGGTCAAGATACTGACCGCCAAACCACTGATATCTTATTTAAAATCAATGCTGCGAGTTTATTAGGTGCCAGAAGTCCACAGGTGACTGAGTTTACCTATCAGTTCCTCGATGATGATAGCTATCGCTCCCAACTCGGCTTAACACCAGCAGATTGGCAACAAGATCCTATGAGTTTGTATTCAGCCACTGCGGCAGATAAGCACCAAGGGCGACACCATAAGTATCAATTGTCGCACCAAGTTGCGTTAAGTGGCGGGCATAAGGTCATCACGGACTTTTATTATCAATCCTATTCGCAGCAATTAAATCAACTTAATCAATTTGATGGGCAAATGCTCGATACCCAGAGTTTAGCAGCGCTGGCCGCATTTGAACGGCAGCCGACAGTCGATGGCGTCGCGGTCGCTTCGTTACAACAAGACAATGATTTTAGCTCCTTTGGGGTACAAACTGAGTCCGTGAATCAATATGGCGCCCATCAAATTAGTTTGAGTGCCCGTTACCATACGGATAAAGCTGAGATGCACCTTGGTGAACAGCAAAGTCTATGGCAGCAGGACTTGAGTTTAGTGAGTGATGCGCCAGATGCGCTGTTGGCTTATACCGATGATGCGACCGCATTCACCTCGGCCATCGATTCCTTGTTTAATTGGGACGGATTGCAGCTCAAACTCGCGCTTGCCTATGAAAAAGTGGACGTCAATCGCGAGATCAATCTAGCCTACGCCGGACTCGAAGCGGCGGATTTTTCTGATAGCGATTGGATGCCACAGCTTGGCGTTTTATATCATGCTGGAGATTGGCGCTTTAGTGCAGATATTCGACGCTCCTGGACCGCCGCGAGTGCGGGGAATCTTGAGCAAGAAGCGCAAGTGTCGCTGCAATATCAAGTCAGCGCCCAATATGCTAGCGAGCATTTTAATGCTGATATTAAAACCTACGTTCAAGATTTTGATAACCTGCATGTCAATTGCGATGCTTATACCCAATGCGCCGACAGCCGTTTGTGGGTTCAAGGTAATGTCGTGGATGTGCAGACCAAAGGGGTTGAGCTGAATCTTGGCTATCAATGGGAACTGGGCAGTGTGCAGTTGCCTTTGGCATTAAATTATCAGTATTCGAATGCTGAGTATCAAACTAATAGCTGCAACGAAATTCAAGGCTGCGTCGTGGCTGGCGATAGGGTGGCCTGGTTACCCGAGCAGCAGCTGCAGTTGAGTGCTGGAATGAAGTATGACGAATATGAACTGAACGCGAATGTCTTTTATCAATCGGAGCGGGAAATGGGCCAATTTGGCGCCGAATTACAGCCTGTCGCTGCACAATGGCGGGTAGATTTAGCGGCGAATTATCATTTTAACCGTCACCATGAGATTTATTTTCGGATAGAAAACCTCTTAGATGAGACATTAGTCACGACAGCATCAAATAGCGGAATTCGATCGGAAAATGGACGTATTAGCTATTTAGGTTATCAATGGCGCTTTTAAGTTGAACTTTATTTCGTTTGAATTTAAATCAATTGAAACAAATAAGATCGATTTAAGCCGTGTTTAGTGGATGTTTCGACTTTTTGCTAAATTAAATCTTTAATTATTAATGCTATAGTACCCAGTGGCCGTAATATTCTCTCTTTCTGATCCGTCACTAGGTCGGAAGGCGAACGCTGTAGCGCATGATTCTTTTCAATCCATTTTTTAGGTTTGAAATCACCTATAATTTTCGTGGCGATGCCAAGTCAATTGGGGTAAAATGCGCGCGACCAGCGTGATTGCGATCGCATTTCTGTGATAAATCTGCGCTAGCTCAATGCAGTAGGTTTTGTTTAAAACCTAAGTATTTAGCAGGAACGCGGCGCATTGTCTTTCCTTCAAACGTAGTGCTTGTGGATATGATTACAATTAAGAAAGGATTGGAACTGCCTATAGCAGGCGGACCAGAGCAAGTTATCCATAATGGCCCAGCCATTAAACATGTAGCTACTTTGGGTGAAGAGTATATTGGCTTACGTCCAACGATGAAAATCAAAGTGGGCGATAAAGTACAAAAAGGCCAGGTTCTTTTTGAAGATAAAAAGAATTTAGGCGTTAAATATACGGCTTTAGCCAGTGGTACTATATTAGACATTAACCGGGGCGCCCAGCGTGTTCTGCAGTCTGTTGTCATTGCAGTGGAAGGAAACGAAAGCGTTGCCTTTGCTAAATATGATGCCACTGCACTCGATACGCTCGACTCGCAGTTAGTCCGTGACAATCTGATCGAATCAGGTTTATGGACTGCATTGCGTACTCGTCCTTTTAGCAAAGTTCCTGCTGTAGACTCTTCTGCTGCTGGTATTTTTGTAACCGCAATAGATACTCAACCTCTTGCCGCTGATCCCGTTGTGGTGATCCGTGAGCATAAAGAAGATTTTGCTAATGGTCTTAAGGTCTTAGCAAGACTTACTGACGGTAAAGTTTACCTTTGTAAAGCGCCTGGCGCTGATATTCCTGCCGCAAACGCCCAAGTTGAAGAATTTGCTGGTGTGCACCCTGCAGGATTAGTCGGTACTCATATTCACTTCTTATTGTCTGCCTCTGCAAAACGTACCGTTTGGCATATTGGTTACCAAGATGTAATAGCAATTGGTCAGCTATTTACGACGGGTGAACTCAATACCGAACGTGTTATTGCGATCGCAGGCCCTAAAGCGGCTAAGCCAAGACTCGTACGCACTGTTGTGGGCGCGAGCATGACTGAATTAACCGCAGGTGAAGCCTTAGATGGCAATGTTCGTCTGATTTCAGGCTCTGTTCTGAATGGTCGTACAGCCGTTGGCCCACAAGGGTATTTAGGTCGTTACCATGTTCAAGTAAGTCTGTTAGAAGAAGGTACAGAGAAAGAATTTTTAGGCTGGGTATTACCAGGCTCAGACAAATATTCTATCACTCGTGCATTCTTAGGACATCTTGCTCCTTCTCGTCTGTTCAGTATGACGACCAGTACAGGTGGTTCAGACCGCGCTATGGTGCCAATTGGTAACTATGAGCGTGTAATGCCATTGGACATTCTTCCTACTATGTTGTTGCGTGACTTGATTTCAGGTGACTTTGACGGTGCTGCTACTTTAGGCGCGTTAGAGTTAGATGAAGAAGATCTCGCACTGTGTACGTTCGTATGTCCAGGCAAGTATGACTACGGTTCATATCTGCGTGACTGTTTAGATACGATCGAGAGGGAAGGCTAATGAGCTTGAAAGATTTTTTCGAACGTATTGAACCCGACTTTGAAAAAGGCGGTAAATACGAAAAGTTTTATGCCCTATTCGAAGCGGCATACACAATTTTTTATACCCCAGGTAAAGTGAACAAGGGCAAAACCCACGTTCGCGATAACCTCGACCTAAAACGTATGATGATTACGGTTTGGGCTTGTGCTTTCCCAGCGATGTTCGTGGGTATGTACAACGTAGGTTTACAAGCTCAATTAGCTTTAGTGGCTGGTTTTGCTACCCCTGACGTATGGCAAGTGAGCTTGTTCAGCATGTTCGGTACCGAACTGACGGCAAACTCTGGCTGGCCTGCGCTAATGTGGTATGGCGCCTGTTTCTTCCTACCTATCTACGCGGTGACCTTCGCCGTCGGTGGTATCTGGGAAGTGCTGTTTGCCTCTATCCGCGGTCATGAAGTCAACGAAGGTTTCTTCGTTACCTCTATCCTGTTCGCTTTAACGCTGCCAGCAACTATCCCATTATGGATGGTGGCGCTGGGTATCACCTTCGGTGTGGTCGTGGCGAAAGAAGTGTTCGGTGGTACAGGGCGTAACTTCTTAAACCCAGCACTAGCGGGTCGTGCCTTCCTGTTCTTCGCTTATCCGTTGAACATGTCGGGTGATACCTCATGGGTTGTGGCTGACGGCTACTCAGGTGCGACTGCACTGAGCCAAGCTGCTGCGGGCACATTAGATTATGCAATCAACCAAAACTGGTGGGATTCGTTCTTCGGTTTCATTCCAGGTTCTGTTGGTGAAGTGTCTACATTAGCGATTCTGTTAGGTGGTTTGGTCATCATCTACACGCGTATCGCTTCATGGCGCATCGTTGGCGGTGTAATGGTCGGTATGATTGCCATTTCTACTCTGCTGAACGTTGTCGGTAGCGACACTAACCCAATGTTTGCAATGCCTTGGTACTGGCACTTAGTGTTAGGTGGTTTTGCGTTTGGCATGATGTTTATGGCGACAGACCCAGTGTCAGCGTCATTCACTAACCAAGCTAAATGGGCATACGGTATCTTGATCGGTGCAATGGCTGTGTTTATCCGCGTGATTAACCCTGCATTCCCTGAAGGCATGATGTTGGCAATTTTGTTTGCTAACTTGTTCGCGCCATTGTTCGACCACTTCGTGGTTCAGGCAAATATCAAGCGGAGGATTGCCCGTGGCTAGTAATAAAGATTCGTTCGGCAGAACCTTATTTATCGTCGTTGGCCTATGTCTAATTTGTGCGATATTTGTGTCTACTGCAGCAGTGTTACTGAGACCGACTCAAGCAGAAAATAAACTGCTCGATAAGCAAAAGTACATTCTGGAAGCCGCTGGTCTTATCGATACTAAAGCTGGCAAGGTCACCAAAGCGCAAATTCTGGATACATACGGCAAACACATCGAAGCTAAACTGGTCGATTTGAAAACGGGTGCTTGGGTTGATGGTGTTGATGCTGACACTTATGATCAACGTAAAGCGTCTCGTGATGTGAAAACCTCATTTGTACCTGAGAACGACATTGCTTCTGTGAAACGCGTAGCGGATAACGCTGTGGTTTACCTCGTTCGTGATGAACAAGGTAAATTGACCAGTGTGATTCTGCCAATCCATGGTTATGGCCTTTGGTCTACTATGTATGCCTTCCTTGCTATGGATGCTGACCTAAACACAGTGCAAAGCTTAGTCTACTACGAGCAGGGCGAAACGCCGGGCTTAGGTGGCGAAGTGCAAAATGCTCAGTGGAAAGCGAAATGGCATGGCAAAAAGTTATTTGATGAGCAAGGTAAACTCGCTATCAGCGTAACGAAAAACCCAGCTGTTGCTAGCACTGAATACGGTGTAGACGCATTATCTGGCGCAACCTTAACGAGTAACGGTGTACAACATTCACTGACATTCTGGTTAGGGAAAGAAGGTTTTGCGAGTTTCATTGAAAAAGCACGCAATGGAGGTCTCAACTAATGTCTGACGCTAAAGAACTGAAACAGGTTCTGACCGGACCTATAGTCAACAACAACCCGATTGCTTTACAAGTACTTGGTGTATGTAGTGCATTAGCGGTAACGAGCAAGCTCGAAACTGCACTGGTAATGGCGTTGGCGTTAACTGCGGTAACAGCGTTTTCGAACCTGTTTATCTCAATGATCCGTAATCATATTCCAAGCAGTGTGCGTATTATCGTACAGATGACCATTATTGCCTCTTTGGTAATCGTGGTTGACCAATTGCTGCAGGCTTATGCTTATCAGATCTCTAAGCAGCTGTCGGTATTCGTCGGTCTGATTATTACGAACTGTATCGTAATGGGTCGTGCCGAAGCCTACGCGATGAAAACACCGCCAATGATGAGCTTTATGGATGGTATCGGTAACGGTTTAGGTTACGGTGCGATTCTGTTAGCTGTTGGCTTCGTACGTGAACTGTTTGGTAACGGTTCTCTGTTCGGTGTTGAAATCTTGCACAAGATCTCTGATGGCGGCTGGTACCAACCAAACGGTCTGCTACTACTGCCTCCGAGTGCGTTCTTCCTGATCGGTGTTCTGATTTGGATTATTCGTACCTATAAGCCAGAGCAAGTTGAAGCAAAAGGGTAAGTGCGATGGAACATTATATTAGCCTGTTAATTCGCTCTGTTTTCATTGAAAACATGGCACTGGCCTTCTTCCTAGGTATGTGTACTTTCTTGGCTGTGTCAAAGAAAGTCACCACAGCCATGGGCCTAGGGATTGCGGTAGTTGTAGTGTTAACTATCTCTGTCCCAGCAAACCAAGTTATCTATCAAGGGCTGCTAGCTCCTGGTGCACTTGCTTGGGCTGGCGCACCTGAAGCTGACTTAAGCTTCTTGAAATTCATTACCTTTATCGGTGTGATTGCAGCTTTGGTTCAAATTCTGGAAATGGCACTGGACAAGTACTTTCCACCTTTGTACAACGCATTAGGTATTTTCTTACCTTTGATCACAGTGAACTGCGCGATTTTCGGTGCGGTATCATTCATGGTTGAGCGTGACTACAAGTTAGGCGAGAGTGTGGTGTTTGGTTTCGGCTCAGGAGTGGGTTGGGCATTAGCTATCGTATTGATGGCCGGTATCCGTGAGAAGCTGAAGTATGCCGACGTGCCTAACGGCCTACGTGGTTTAGGTATTACCTTTATCACTGCTGGTTTGATGGCCTTAGGTTTCATGTCGTTTTCTGGTGTGTCTCTGTAAGAGACACATAACGGCTTCTTGAATTGGACCTTCTAAGGATAAGTTAATGGATATTCTTGGTATTTTTAAATCTACTCCGCTCGAGGTTTACCTCGGTGTGAGTATGTTTACTGCTATCGTCCTCATCTTGGTATTAGTGATTTTATTTGCTAAGTCTAAGTTAGTGGCTAGCGGTGACATCACGATCGGCATTAATGACGATCCTGAAAAAGCAATTACAACCGGTGCTGGCGGTAAGTTGTTAGGCGTTTTGGCTAACAGCGGTATCTTCGTATCGAGTGCGTGTGGTGGCGGTGGCTCATGTGGCCAATGTCGCGTAGTGATTAAGTCTGGCGGTGGTGATATTCTGCCAACAGAACTTGACCACATTAGCAAAGGTGATGCCCGTAAAGGCTGTCGTCTTTCTTGTCAGGTTAACGTTAAGAACGATATGGAAATCGAGCTTGACGAAGAAATCTTCGGTATCAAAAAATGGGAATGTGAAGTTATCTCTAACGATAACAAAGCCACTTTCATTAAAGAACTGAAGCTGCAAATTCCTGATGGCGAATCTGTACCCTTCCGTGCTGGCGGTTATATTCAAATCGAAGCACCTGCTCACCATGTTAAATATGCAGATTTCGACGTACCTGCACAATACCGTGGCGACTGGGAACACTTCGGTTTCTTCAATCTTGAATCTAAGGTTGATGAAGAAACGATTCGTGCATACTCAATGGCTAACTACCCAGAAGAGTTCGGTATTATTATGCTGAACGTGCGTATTGCTACGCCTCCACCACGTAACCTGACTCTGCCTTGCGGTAAGATGTCATCTTACATTTGGAGCTTAAAAGCTGGCGATAAAGTGACAATTTCTGGCCCATTCGGTGAATTCTTCGCGAAAGATACCGATGCAGAAATGGTGTTTATCGGCGGTGGTGCGGGTATGGCGCCAATGCGTTCGCACATCTTCGACCAACTGAAGCGTCTTCACTCTAAACGTAAGATGAGCTTCTGGTACGGTGCACGTTCTAAACGTGAAATGTTCTACGTAGAAGATTTCGACGGCCTTGCGGCTGAGAATGACAACTTCGTATGGCATGTGGCCCTTTCAGATCCTCAACCAGAGGATAACTGGGATGGTTACACAGGTTTTATTCATAACGTATTGTATGAAAACTATCTGAAAAACCATGATGCACCAGAAGATTGTGAGTTCTACATGTGTGGACCTCCAATGATGAACGCTGCCGTAATTGGTATGTTGAAAAATCTTGGTGTCGAAGACGAAAACATCCTGTTGGATGACTTCGGCGGCTAATGTTCATTAGTCCTAGATAGAAAAGTTGCAGATGTTGAGGTTAACCTTTCATCTGCAACTTTTGCATTTAAGGGCCCAAATAAGAGTAGTAGGTCACTATGTTTCAGACCTTAAAGATCAATACCTCAGTATTAAAGCATTCATTTAACTGGCTAGTCCTCGTAGGGCTGGCCTTTTTTGTTTCAGCCTGCTCAAAGCAGAACGAGGTCATTTCATTAGCGGGCAGCACTATGGGGACGACTTATCACATTAAAGTCGTGCCGAATGAGCAGATGCCGACGGCGCAATTACTTCAAGCGGAAATTGATTTAGCCCTTGAGCTAGTCAATGACCAGATGTCGACCTATCGCCCAAATTCAGAATTATCCCGTTTCAACCAATTGCCATTGGAGCAAAGCGTTGAAGTTTCAGCGGATACCATCAAAGTGGTGCAAGAGGGAATACGCTTATATCAAGTGACGGATAAAGCACTTGATATTACCTTAGGTCCTTTAGTTAACCTGTGGGGATTTGGTCCTGATAAGCGCCCAACGAAAGTTCCGACTCAGGCCGATATCGATGCGGCGAAAGCCAAAACCGGTATTAGTGAGCTTTCGATAGAAGGTCATCGTTTAAGTAAGCATAACGCGCATTTGTACGTAGACCTGTCATCAATCGCCAAAGGGTTTGGGGTTGATAAAGTCGCTTCTATTCTCGATAAATACCACGCGACTGGGTATTTAGTTGAAATTGGCGGTGAGCTGAGCATTAAAGGTGCTAAAGGCGATGGTAGCTCTTGGCGCGTTGCCATAGAGCAACCGACCGATGATGGCTCAGAAGCCGTACAGCAGGTTATCTCACCAGGGACTATGGCGATGGCGACCTCGGGCGATTATCGTAATTATTATGAGGAAGACGGCCAACGTTTTACCCATATAATTGATCCACGTACCGGTTTGCCAATCAATCATAAGCTAGCATCTGTGACCGTATTGCATCAGAATTGCATGACTGCCGATGGTTTTGCGACGGCTATGATGGTTTTAGGTACAGAAGCATCATTGGAGCTTGCCAAGAAGGAACACTTGGCGATAATGCTAATTGAAAAGCAAGGCGAAGGATTTAAAGTCTATTACAGTGACGCCTTCAAGCCTTTCCTTAAGTAGTTGGAGTTAACATGAGCACTTTTATCGCGGCATTTGTAGTTTTATTACTGTTTTTTTTGCTGATGTCGATAGGTTATCTCATCAAGCGCAAAGCCGTCGAGGGAAGCTGTGGCGGTTTAGGTGTTCTAGGGATTGAGAAAGCGTGTGATTGTGATGACCCTTGTGACAAACGTAAACGTCGTATGGCCGCTGAAGAAGCGCGCCGTGAGAAGTTAACCAAAGACCGTATTATTTAATATTCTCTCAATCGCCAGTTTCGACAATAGCCTCCTATCTGGAGGCTATTTTTTTGCATGAAACTTATCAAGCTATACCATCCAATTAAATTTATCCTTGGGATATGAGGGAGATAGCGCGTTAATCTAAGCAGGAATGAGAATGCTTTTCATCATTAAGTTTGTGAAATATAAAGATAATTTGAGTTGATGGGTAAATTGTACTAGGCTAGAAGCTTGATTTAGATCAATCTTTTTCACGCTTACCAAGGATAGTAACTTATGAAAGGTCATCCTAAAGTGGTTGGGCAACTGAATCGGGTGCTTACCTGTGAGTTGACCGCCATCAATCAATATTTCCTCCATGCCCGCATGTTTAAACATTGGGGCCTTGAGAAGCTAAATCACGTCGAATACAAAAAATCTATCCAAGATATGAAGCACGCCGATAAGCTCATCGAGCGCGTGTTGTTTTTGGAGGGTCTCCCAAATTTGCAGCAACTCGAGAAACTTCGCATTGGTGAACATAGCCAAGAAATGCTCGACTGCGATCTGGCCATGGTGCAAGAGCAACTGACATTGCTGCGTGATGCCATTAACCTGTGTGAAGCCGAGCAAGACTATGTGAGCCGCGATCTGCTGGAAGACATCCTTGAAGACGAGGAAGAACACTTAGATTGGCTTGAGTCGCAGCAAGAGCTCATTACGCTAACCGGGATTCAAAATTATCTACAATCGCAAATTAGCGACCAATAGGAGCAAGATATGAAAGGCGATAAAGACGTCATCGATGCGTTAAATCGACTCCTAACGGGAGAACTCTCGGCAATGGATCAATATTTTGTCCATGCCCATATGTACGAAGATTGGGGCTTGAATGAACTCTATGAGCGCATCGCCCATGAGTCTGATGATGAAAAAGCCCATGCGGCCAAATTAGTACAGCGTATTTTATTCCTCGAAGGGACGCCTAATGTTGCCGCCCGTGAGGCGTTGAACATAGGTAAAGATGTGGAAGAGATGCTGCGTAATGATCTCGCCTACGAGTACAAGGTCGCAGATGATTTGCGCCAAGTGATTGCCCTGTGTGAGCAGAAGCAAGATTACCAAACCCGCGAGATCCTCGAAGTGTTACTCGATGATACTGAGTCGGACCATATGTATTGGCTCGAAAAACAACTCGGGCTGATTGACCGTGTTGGGCTACAAAACTACCTACAAACTAAGATGTAATCACTAAATCTAGATCAGCGGGAGTGTCTCGCTGATCCTATTTCTACCGCTTCCTAGTAATCCAATCTGTATATAGTCTATCTGACTGTAAAACTCGGCCTCTACAAACTCATCCTCTGCAAAATATCTTAAATTTAGCGAATCCTGTTATAAAGCCAATGTCCTTTCTTTACAAATACTTATTTACGTTTTTTATGGCGATTTCATCTGTTGTTAACAGGTAAAAATTGTTACCGTGTAAAACTATTTTTGCGAGCCATATTGTTAACTTGTTGGCCAGCCAGACGGGAAGATTGATGGGATATATGAAACGTTCTCTAAGTTTGCAGTTAGTGGTGACTATCGTTGGAGCGCTTGCTGTACTGCTTACCTTAGTCGCCGCTTTGTTGGTGACAAAAGAAAGTGATAACACGCGAAAGCAAGTCGATGCGGATATTTCGGCGTTAGTTGCCTTAAAAGCCAATGAGATCAGCGGCTACTTTATTGCTAAGGGCCAAGCGATCCATTCAGTATTTGCCGAGCCGGGTTTAGTCAAATGGTTTACTCAGTATCACGCCCGTGGCAGTCATCTCGCGGCTGATCGCCAGTATCAAGACATTATTGGTTACTTTAAGTCTTTCTCCGATCGCGATAGCGATGTTAAGTCGGTGTTTTTTGGCTCGGCCAATACCTTCGAGTACTTTGACCTTAATGGCCGCTTCGATGGCGACCCAGATTACTACACCAACAAACGACCTTGGTGGCAGGAGGCGATTGACCAGCGTGGCTTGTTTGTTGGCGATCCTGCGGTCGATGCGAACGATGGTTCAATTTCTGCCACGGTTAAAACCCCTGTTTATGCTGCCAATGGTGAGCTGATTGGGATCGGCGGCATGGATATCTTGATTGATACTATTGGTAAATCCCTGCTGGCACCGATCAAATACCGTGACTTTGGCCAAGCTTTCTTGATGACAGACGAAGGCAAGTTGGTGTATTTCCCTGGTTTTTCAGAACGTTTCCCGCCGGGTTCTTTGGCAAATCAAGTGGACACTCAGTTTAAGCAGACCTCAGGGTTTTCGGCATTAAGACAACAGATGCAAAGGGAAGCGCAAGGGTTTGCTAACGTTACGTTCAATGGCGTGCCCCAGCGGGTGAGCTTTGTGACCGTGGGCGGTGATTATCCCAAACAAAAGTGGCACTTAGCCTTTATGTTGCCCCACGAAGTGATTGAAGCGCCAGTGACCGCTGCGTTCTGGAATGCCAGTATGGTCGCCATTGGTATCATGCTGCTCATGGGCGTGACGGTATGGTTGATGTTGCTACCCTTTAGACGTCAACTCGCTAAGTTATTGGATGCGATGGAAGATATTGCCGAAGGTGACAGTGATTTATCAAAACGTATCCTGATGGATCGAGAAGACGAGTTAGGCAAACTTGGCGATGCTTTTAATCGCTTTGCTGAGAAAGTGCAGCACATGCTGTTGGATACGCGCAGTTTAACCCAAGAGGTGGGCTCGGGCGTTATTGATGCCCGGCAAATCTGTGATTTAGCCGTGTCGTCGGTCTCATCGCAAAAGCAGCAGATAGATTCGGTTGCCACCGCCGCAACGCAAATGGCGCAAACCAGCCAAGAAATGGCTGTCAGTGCCCAGCGTGCCAATGATTTTGCCCAGAAGGCGCAAACTCAAGCCCACGACGGTACACAGATTGTTTCCCGTGCGACCGAAGGGATGAAGGCGCTGTCAGAGCAAGTGATTGCCGCGGCGAAAGTGATTAAACACTTACGCAATAGTTCAGAGCAAATCGGTGAAGTCTTGAGTGTGATCCGTAATATTGCCGAGCAAACCAATCTATTGGCATTGAATGCGGCGATTGAAGCGGCGCGTGCGGGTGAGCAAGGTCGCGGTTTTGCTGTCGTGGCCGACGAAGTGCGCACGCTGGCATCCCGTACCCAAGATTCTACCGCCAACATTCAAGCTATTATTCAAACCTTGCAACAAAGTGCATTGCAGGCTGAGCAAGTGATGGAATCGGGCGTCGAACAAGCGAAAGCGGGGCAAGACTTAACGACCCAAGTCGAAGCGGCACTGAATGATATTGCCACGGCGATTATGTCAATTCAGCAGCAAACGGTTGAAATAACCGTAGCAATCGATCAGCAAGCTGTGGCGGCCGAGGAAGTGGCGCTCAATGTCGATAATGTGCGGGGATTGTCGGATCAGTCTTTGCTGTCAAGTCAGGACTTGTCGCAAAGCTTGCAAGGGTTTGAGGATATGACCCGAGCGCTCACTCGCAATATCGGTCAATTTAAGATTTAAGCCTGAGTCGGTCGGGGAACTATTCGCTCACTGGCCATCAGCTCAATCACGGCATTACTCATAGTGAACACACAAAAGGAGTTTAGGCTCCTTTTATTTTTTGCTTTCGCCTTATTCCATTCAAATCGACGAGTAGCACTTGATTACTGTTTTTATATACAGTATTTTGGCGTTGGAGGAATTCAACGTGCGAAAAATTATTCACATCGATATGGACTGCTATTTTGCGGCAGTGGAAATGCGCGACTTTCCCGAATACCGTGGCAAGCCTTTAGCCGTGGGCGGCAGCAGCGACCGCCGTGGTGTTATCAGCACTTGCAGTTACGAGGCGCGTAAATTTGGTGTACGTTCAGCGATGGCGACCGCCTATGCTTTTAAGTTGTGTCCCAATCTCATTTTGGTTCCTGGGCGGATGCAGGTTTATAAAGAGGTGTCGCTGCAAATTCGTGAAATTTTCTCCCGCTATACCCCATTGATTGAGCCGCTTTCTTTAGATGAAGCCTATTTAGACGTGAGTGAGTGCCAACAATATAAGGGCTCGGCAACCTTGATCGCGCAGGCTATTCGCCGCGATATCTTAGCCGAAACTGGGTTAACTGCTTCGGCTGGCATAGCACCAGTGAAGTTTTTAGCTAAGGTTGCCTCGGATCTGAATAAGCCAAACGGCCAATATGTGATTACTCCAGAAACACTGCCTGATTTTGTTAAAACCTTATCGCTACGTAAAATTCCCGGTGTCGGCAAAGTCACCGCCGAAAAGCTCTCCTCGCTTGGGCTCAATACCTGTGGCGATGTGCAAGCCTATTCTAAAGCTGAGTTATTGGCGCGATTCGGTAAGTTCGGTGGTGTCTTGATTGAACGTGCCCAAGGCATAGATGAACGGGGCATTTCTGCCGACAGGGAGCGTAAATCAGTGGGTGTTGAAACCACGTTGGCGAAGGATATTTATAGCCTAGAGCAGTGCCAACAGGTGATGCCGGGATTGATCCAAGAATTAGCCCTACGTTTGAGCCGCAGCGCTAAAGAGCGCAAAATTCACAAGCAAGTGGTCAAGCTCAAGTTCAACGATTTCAAGCAAACCACTATCGAGCATCGCAGCGATGAAGTCTCGATTGTAATGTTTTATGATCTACTCGCACAGGCGATGGCAAGGCAAGAGGGGCGCGGCATTCGCTTATTAGGTATTTCGGTCGGCCTCGCCGATTCTATCCTCGCAGTGCCCGAAATCCCAAATGCCCAGACTCAGCTTGATTTAGCGCTCTAGCTGTTTACTGAGTCGATACGCCGCAGACTCACGCCTGAATGGCTCAATAAGCCTCGGGTGGATTTGCCAACATAAAATCAATTAACAGTCTGACCCGTAAGGGCAGGTTGTCCCGATCGCGATACATCAAGTAGGCTGTGCGCGGAATACCTTGCCATTCTGGCAGTATTTGAACGAGCTTGCCGCTTTGTATCTGTTCACTCGCCATGCTGATGGGTATGAGTCCAATACCGAGCCCCGCCACTACAGCCTGACTGGCGATCGCCATATCATCGACGGCTAATTTGATGTTACCTCTTGGCTCAAACTCGACATTTTGCCCAGTGCTTTTGTGCTGTAAACGCCACGTTTTTGTGGGCTTAGCGATGATAACCGGATGCAGATCCAGTTCTTCTATGGATTGCAGTGTATGCCACTGGGTTGCCGATGTGCTGGCGCAAAGTACAAAGCTAATCGTGGTGAGCGGCCTTGCAATCCAATCGGGATCTTTAGGTTCACCCACTCGAAAGGCGATATCGATGGCGTTTTCACTGACATCAATATTCATGTTCGACAGACTTAAATCGATATCAATATTGGGATAATGCCGTTGGAAGGCGTTGAGTGATTCACCCAGCCAGCGATAGGTTGTATTGATGGGCGCCGAGATCCGCAATTTGCCAACCGCTTGATGTTTATCCGCATGCAACTCACCGGATACCTGGTTTAACTCGATAAACAGCGGGCCGCAGCGTTCGAGATACCGCTGACCTGTGGCGGTAAGGTTGACTCTATGGGCGTCTCTGTGCAGTAAACGCAGACCTAAGGATTGTTCTAACAGATTGATTCGACGGCTTAAGGTTGAAGGTGGAATGCCTAAGTGCTGCGCCGCGAGCTTAAAACTCCCTTGCTGTGCCACTACCCAAAATAAGCGCATATCGTCTAAGGAATAATTAAGTTTCATATTTGGAATTTAAGCTCTCAATCTTGTTGGTTTTAATAATATATGAAACTTATAAACTAAGCTCAATCCCAATTACCTCCCTAGAGTCCGATATGAAATCCCATACACCTTACATGACAATTGTTTGTCTACTGATTTGCGTTTTTAGCTGGGGCAGTGTGTTTCCGATTGCTAAGCGAGTGCTAGAGGAGATGTCAGGGGAATCTCTCGTATTCTGGCGTTTTACCATTGCGGCTGTGACTCTGGCGTTATATATCGCTTTTACTCGTCAGGCTTGGCCCAAGTTGAGTTTGGCGCAATATATTGTCATAGCGTTAGTGGGTGTGATTGGTGTGGGTGGCTTAAATCTGGCGTTATTTAATGGCCTGCAGCATACCTCTGCCGCCAATGGTGCCTTGATTATGGCGCTTAGCCCGCTGGTGACTTCAATCGTCAATGCGCTATTACAGCGTGAATGGCTCAGCAGACAACAAGTGTTCAGCTTAGTGGGCGGTTTGGCGGGCGTATTGCTAGTGATCACTAACGGCAGTGTGCAGCAATTACTCAACTTTAGTTTTAACCAAGGTGATGTGATGATTGCCGCCGGCATGTTGGCGTGGAGTGGTTATACCATTTGTTCGCAACGGGTCGGCCATTGGTTGCCTGTGTTGCCCTTTACCTTGCTGAGTATGATAGCTGCCAGTGTGTCTATGTCCGTGGTTGGGCTTGGCCGAGGTGAGTTTCACCCTTGGCAGGAGTTGATGGGACTGTCGATGACGGCTTTGTCTAGCGTGCTCTACATAGGTTTGTTCGCCACTGTGCTCGGTTATCTGTTTTGGATTAACGGCGTTAAAGCGCTTGGCCCCGCTAAGGCATCGATCTTTTTTAATCTCGTGCCCGTTTTTGCTGCATTAACGGCGTTAGCCATGGGGCAGGCGGTAACGGAAATTCAATTGGTAGGGATGCTGATAGTGATCCTTGCGTTGATGTTACCTATGTTAGTCAACCTGCGCGCGGCAAGAGGCTTAGTGGTTAAGCGCTGCTAATCTATGCTAGCTTTGCTGTTTAAATATAAGGGCGCACCTGAATTCAGACCATCACTGCGACGGGTTTATGCTCCCTTATTCGGTAGAGGGGACTTTTCAAACATCACTGATTTACAAAAGGTAACTTATATAAAAGCTTTCACCCTCAACAAATTACAGTTTAAAGCGGCTGACCAGCGCAGTGAGATTACTCGCCATTGACGAGAGTTGTACGCTTGCTGCGTAGATTTCATCAGTGGTTCGTAAACTGTCCTCCGACTGTTCGGCAATGTGTTGAATATTTTGATGACTCTCGTTGGCCATAGTGGTTTGCGCTTTAGCTGCTAGGGCGATTTGATTATTCATCTCACTAATTTGGCTGACCATTTCTGCAATATGCGCTAAGGCTTCACCGGCATTACTGGCGGCTTCTACGCTTGAGATAGCCTTTTCATTACCGATATTAATCGCCGCCACAGCGCTTTGAGTGCCATTTTGCACATTGGCGATCATTAATTTAATTTCTTCGGTGGATTGGTGAGTCTTAGAGGCAAGGGATCGCACTTCATCGGCAACCACTGCAAAGCCGCGTCCTTGTTCGCCCGCCCGCGCCGCTTCAATTGCGGCGTTAAGGGCTAATAGATTGGTTTGTTCGGCAATGGCTTGGATCACCTCAAGCACACGGCCGATATGTTGGCCTTCTTGCTCGAGTTTATTGATCTGCATTTCTGCTGTGCCCACATCTCCTGCGAGTTCTCGAATTACATTGATGGTTTTTTTCACTCTTGCTTGGCCATCGGCGGTAAAGACATCGGCTTGTTTGGCTGCATCGGCCGCATGACTGGCACTGACAGAGACTTCTTGTACTGAGGCGGCAATATGATCACTGGCATCGGCGATTCTGTGGGTGGCTGCCTGTTGATCCATCAAGGTATGTTTTGCCGTGGCGCTGGTTTTGGCTAGTCCTTCGGCGGCGACATTAAGCTCCGAAGTAGATTGTTTAAACTGCGAGATAATGCCATGTAAGTTATCGAGAAAATGATTAAAGGCATTGGCAAGGTCGCCCAGTTCGTCCTTAGAGGTTAGCTGGACCCGCTCGGTCAAATCACCATCACCATCGGTAATGTCGTGGATTTTCGCCAGCAAAACTGCGAGCGGCTTACTGATGAGTTTAGGCAAGGTAACGATGAACAGAATGCAGATCAGGATACTGATTGTTAAAGCAATTAACTGCATCTGCTGCCCACGATAGGCGTCATCATCCACTTGGGTGACAGCTGCTGCCGTGTTGCTGTTTAAGTCATCGATTAGCTGATTAATATTTTGATGCAGCTGCTCGAATTGCGTTGCAGCTTGGCCAAAGCTCAGATCAATAGCGGTCGTGCGACCGTTACGGCCATTCTGGGTGCGCTGATTGCTGATTTCAGAGGTAGTGGTTCGCCATACCTCGAAACTGCGATTTAATTCATTGAGTTTTTCTTTTGCGAGGGGACTTGTGGTCACATCGGCAAACTGATTAAGGTGTTCTTTGACCAGAGATATACTATTAGTGTGCTGTTTTAGAAGGCTATTATAGGAGTCCGTGCCGACGTTAACGAACATCAGGCTACGTTCGGCAACTTGCGCTTGGTAAAGCTCTTTGTCAGCTTGCAGCAGTTCAGATTGGCTCGGTAAGTATTCGAGTGCGAGCGTATTTGCGCTGTTATTTAATGCTTTAAGCCCTAAGATGCCAGTTGAAGAGGCGAAGATGACAACGCCAGCGAGTAGCAGACTCGGGTAAGTCAGTTTCTGGTTAACGGAAAGATCTTTATACCATTCCATAGTCACGCCCTCCTTGATTGATGCACTGAAAGGTGAGGGCCGCGATAACCACTGAATAAAAGCGGATGCGGCCCATCACTGGCGTTCTCTGGTAATTAGAGTCCAAATTGATCTAGGTTGATCCCAATCGTGATAGCACCAATTGCAGCATCGCCATCCATCACTGGAATAGAAATTTGTACTAGATAGGCTTGGGAGCTCTCGTCAAATTTGACCGGACCTATGTGTTTATCACCTTTGCCATTGGCGAAGGATTTTTGCCATTTATCTTCATCACCCTGCCAATAATCTGAAGTTTTACTGATCATGGCGACGTTCGCGCCTTGATTGTCCATGAGGAAAATTTCTTGGTAGTAAGGTTTGCTGGCTTCGAAGGTCGTGAGATACTTGGCCGCTTCGTTGTTCATCAGGGATGACATAAAGTCATCAATACCTGCGGTGGCAATCCATTTTTCATCTAATGTTTTGATTGAATCTAAGCTTTTGCCTTGGGCGTTTTGCGCTTTAACGGCATTCACCAGTACCACTTCTCTGCCTAATGGCATCAGTGAATCGGCTAGGTCGATAACGGCTTTGGGGACTTCTTCGGCGAAACTGAGGTTACTGCTGAGCAGTAGTGCGGCGGCTGACAAGATTTTACCAAATTTCATGATCTCTATTCCTTAAGGTCACAGTATTGAAGGGGAAAGCGGTTATCTCTAAAAGCGCGATAAGCAAAAATACGTTAGGGTCAGACAGAACGACTATAGTAGAAAATTCAAGTTATTCAGTTCTTTCATAAAAATTTTATCGATGGCATTTCTACACAAATAGAATCCGCGGTAAAAAATAAGGCCACATCTGACTTGAGCAGATGTGGCCTTGAATTGAGTGAGCTTGGGTAAGGTTAGAACATTAAGCCTTGACTGGAATGCGCTCGAGTACGGCTAATAATAATGTCCAATATTGGCCGACTGTGGTGATGTTTACCATTTCGTCTGGACCGTGTGGATAGCGAATGGTGGGACCAATCGAGACCATGTCCATGTCTGGATAGGGTTTCTTGAATAGGCCGCACTCGAGACCCGCATGGATCACCATGATCACTGGCTCTTTGTGGTAAATGTCTTGATAGGTTTCGCGCACTATTGCCATTACAGGTGAGCTGTTATCTGGCTTCCAGCCTGGGTAAGCACCGCTTAAATCGATATCGGCTCCGGCTAAGTTAGTTAACGCAGTTAACATGCCTTCGACTTGAGTACGGCCAGAATCGATCAGCGAGCGGATAAGGCATAGGATAGTGACCTGTTCATCGTCAGTGCTGATAACGCCAACGTTGAGCGAGGTTTCAGTGACACCTTCGACTTCATCACTCATGCGGATCACGCCGTTCGGGCACACATGCAGCAAATCGATCAGGGTATTTTGGCTGTTTTCGCTCATCACACGTTTTGGCGTTGGGATAGTGTTTAATACTAAACGCATATCGGGATCGGCAATGGCAAGTTCAGTGCGAATTAGTGCTTCAAACTCAGCGACTTTTTCGTTTAATGCGCCGACGTTTTCTTCTGGCAACATAAAGCTAATGTTGGCTTCACGTGGGATCGCATTACGCAATGAACCGCCGCTAAATTGGGTCAGCTCTAGCGCTAACTCATCGGCATTTTCAAAAAGGAAACGCGCTAATAACTTGTTGGCGTTGCCACGACCTAAGTGAATGTTCACTCCAGAGTGGCCGCCTTTTAAGCCAGATAAATGCAGGCTAAAGGCCGAGTAACTTTGCTCAGACGCTTGCCACACCATAGGCAGGGTAATTTGAGCATCGACGCCACCGGCGCAGCCCATGTAAATTTCACCCTCTTGCTCAGAGTCTGTGTTGATCAGGATCTCTGCATCTAACATGCCCGCTTGTAAACCAAAAGCACCTGTCATGCCGGCTTCTTCATCGATCGTCAGTAACACTTCTAATGGACCGTGCTTGATATCATCTGAGCCCAAAATGGCCAGCGCCGATGCCATGCCGATACCGTTATCTGAACCTAAGGTCGTGCCTTTGGCTTTAACCCAATCGCCATCAACATAAGCTTCGATAGGATCTTTAGTAAAATCATGCACTTTGTCGGCATTCTTCTGCGGCACCATATCGATATGGGCTTGAATGACCACGATTTTACGATCTTCCATTCCGGGCGTAGCTGGTTTGCGGATGATCAAGTTGCCAACGGCATCCTCAACGACGGCAAGTTGTTTGCTTTTAGCCCATGCTTGAATGTGCTGGCTTAAGGCTTGCTCATGCTTAGATGGGTGGGGAATCGCGCAGATTTGTTCAAACCATTGCCATAATGGCTGTGGGTATAACTGACTTAAAGCTGTCACTAGAGTGTCCCTCATAAGGTCTTGTGGGTATAGGGCAAATTTGCGGCCATTCTAGCACATTCTGCGCAGCCAATTAATCTCAGCATCACAGGCTTTTGTTACGCTGGCAGCCAAAGTTTCCAGTTCGGATTTTTCAGAGGGTCTCGATACCACTTTTAGATTGGTAATTAGGCGATAGAGCGGGAATAATGCAGACACAATAATGAAAAAGGATGGGTCATGTTTCAAGTTAACTTCGTTGATGTAAAAGCAGAAAATGCCATTTTTGATGGTGAAGGTTGGGATGCAGTTGTGGTGGTAACGCCAGATCTGGATACCATAGGTTTTGATGAGATAGGTTTATTGGCCAAGCACGGTGCCCACGTGGATAAGCGCGTAGGTAAGAGCCCGACATTACTGTTTGCCCCGGGTCTGGCGGGAGGCCGCTTGATCATCGCGCCTGTTACCCAAGTGAACGACGAGTATGTGGACGTGCGTGTGTATGCCGATGCGGCAAGGGCGGCGATTGCCATTGCAAAAGAGGCGGGCGCCAAACGTCCGTTATTATATGTGGTGCCATCGAAGGATTTGCGTTTTGGTTTTGCCTCTGAAGTCGCGGCATTAGCCTGCGGTCAAGAACTGTGGCAAACCTTAGAGCTGCGTGAAGCGACGGGCTTAACGCCTGCATTTGAGGCCATAGGGTTACTATCTTCATCAACCCATAACAGCAATTTACTCAATGCGTTAGAAGCGGGCCGCGTATTAGCGCGGGATTTATGTGGTACAGAACCTGAGCGCATGTCGGCTAAAGCCTTTGCTGACTATTGTCTGCAATCCTTAGCGGGCAGCGTGATCAAAACCGCAGTGGTAGAAGACCGAGATATTTTAGAGCGTGACTATCCGCTGCTCAGTGCAGTGGCGCGTTCCTCTTTTGCCGTCGGTCGTCATCAACCTCGGGTGGTGAAATTAGAATATCTGCCAGAGGGTGAAGTGACTCGTACTTTCCTGTTCGCGGGTAAGGGCGTGATTTACGATACCGGCGGCGCCGATCTGAAAGTCGGCGGCTCTATGGCGGGCATGAGCCGTGATAAAGGCGGCGCTTCTGCCGTGGCGGGGCTATTCAAAACCTTGTCAATGCTCAAGCCTAAGGGCATTCGCGTGATTGCCGAGTTAGGTTTAGTGCGTAATAGCATAGGCAGCGAAGCCTTCGTGACCGATGAAATCATCACCAGTCATGCGGGTGTACGAGTGCGGATTGGTAATACGGACGCCGAAGGGCGCTTAGTGCTGGCGGATTTACTGAGCCATTTACGTATCAAAGCCGTGTCGGCAGTGAAGCCTGAAATGTTTTCGGTAGCAACACTTACAGGTCATGTTGTGCGTTGTTATGGCAGTTATCCTGCGGCGGTGGAAAACTCTGTGGCGAGTGCGCAGCAATGCGCTGTTACTTTACAACAGCAGGCGACTCAGTGGGGTGAACCCTTTGAAGTGTCTACACTGCGTCCTGAAGACTTTGCGAAAATCCGCGATGTGTCAGGCGCTGCTGAAATGTTATCTTCAAATAATGCCCCGTCATCGATCACTGCGCGCGGGCATCAATATCCTGCGGCGTTTTTGCTGAAAGCGTCTGGGCTATTTGACCATGGTGTAACAGCCCCAATTCCCTTAGCTTATATGCACTTAGATATCGCAGGCAGTGCGACAGAAGGTGATCCGCTCTACGGCAAACCTACAGCGAGTCCGCTGGTGGGCTTGTATCAATATCTGATCAATCGTTAGTAACAAAAAGAAATAATTCTGTAATATCTTACTTATTAGATGCTTACAGGATTATTTCTGTTTTTCTGTGAAATAGATCGCCATTAACCCTACTATAATTGTGTAATTTAATTACATTAAAAAGCCTTAATCAAAAAAAATACAAATAAAGGTTGTAATAAAACTACAAAAAACATATAATTGCTTTCGTGGATTAGGCACTAATGCCTTTCCTCTCTAGTCTATCCAGGATGGATATTTTTCTCCAAGGACCTGAGTGACAAGTCGTCTCAACGGATATGAGAATCTCTAGTTCCAAGGAACCGAGCCAAGCTTCACTAGAGTACTTAATCACAACTAATTTAGGAGTATTGACTATGTCTTATACAGGCAACAACCATTTTTATTGGCAGAACACTTGGTTTAACACTGATGTTTTGCGTGGCGGTTTATTCGCCATGAGCTTTAAGGCCTAACCCTCCTTAAAGTTTAGTTTCCATCATCCATCAACCTTTGTATCGCCTTTTTTGGCGTGTTTAGACTCAAGTAGCATATCGGTGTTTTTGCATGGGTATGCCAGGTTTTTCCCGCTAGCGCGGTAATGTACTTCCCCGAAAGGGACGCTTGAAATATGTCTTTGCCTGCTCATTGAGCAGGCTTTTTTTTGCCTTTTTTTCGCTTAAGCCTTTAACTGTTTTGCCTGATAGCAATGAGCATAAACTGTTTGTGTCAGAAGTGGTAAAGCACCTGTTACCAGCCCTCACGCTTAATCGCCTCCTCAGAGGTGAGGGATTGCTTCTTTGATAAATGTGGCGTTGAGATTACTGGAGAAGAGGTTGAAGTGTATGTTGAGCCTGCGCCACTCTGGGATTATTGGTATGCACTGGGTGATCCTAACAAATTCCAAGCGCTCCTTTCATGCGCTATGTAAACACTATCCGATGAAGTAGTTTGCTCAGGTGATAGCATTACCAATGCTAATAAATACAAGCTTAACTAAGTTGCTAAGCGCTAACTGACTCCGCATATTTATCATTTTATTGAACCGCACAACCATGGCGAGGTTTCCATCATTTGCGTTCAGAATAAATCACTCGGCCGTTTACCGAATGATTTATGGTTACTTGTGTTTATCCCTTGTCAATTTTCTGGCCTGACCAGCCTAAACTCCCTATAATCGGCTGCAAATGTCATCACGTTACATAGTGTTTACATCTACCTACCCTACATACTTAAAATAAAAAGGAACCTTGTTCCATGTTAGAAAAACTGTTCAAACTGAAACAAAATCAAACGAGCCTCAAGCAGGAAGCGGTCGCAGGTTTGACAACATTTATGACGATGGCCTACATCATTTTTGTGAATCCAATGATGTTAGCCGATGCGGGCATGGATCATGGGGCTGTATTCGTGGCGACCTGTTTGGCTGCGGCTGTCGGCTGTATAGTCATGGGCTTGATGGCGAATTATCCTATCGCACTTGCACCCGGTATGGGACTGAACGCCTTCTTTACTTATACCGTTGTGGGTGAGATGGGTTACAGCTGGGAGACTGCACTTGGCGCGGTATTCCTGTCGGGTATTTGCTTTTTAATCTTATCTTTAGTGCGCATTCGAGAGTGGATTGTGAATAGTATTCCCATGTCGCTGCGTATTGGTATTGCCGCTGGTATTGGTTTGTTTCTTGCGCTGATCGGCCTTAAGAGCGCCGGTATTGTGGTGGCAAGCCCTGCAACCTTAGTGACCTTAGGCGATATCACTGCATTTCCGGCGGTTATGGCTGTGTTAGGTTTTTTCCTGATCATTGCTATGGTGCAACGTGGAATGAAGTCGGCGGTCATCCTAAGTATCTTGATTATCACAGCGCTGGGATTAATGTTTGGCGATGTGCAGTATCAGGGTATTGTATCTATGCCGCCGTCGATTATGCCGACATTTTTGAAGATGGATTTATCCCAAGTCTTTGAAGTGACGATGTTATCTGTGGTGTTTGCCTTCTTATTTGTCGATCTCTTCGATACCTCTGGCACCTTAGTTGCGGTTGCACAGCGCGGTGGTTTCCTCGATGAGAAAGGCCGCTTACCGCGCTTGAATCGTGCCTTGACTGCCGACAGTTTAGCGACCATTGCGGGCGCGGCTTTTGGTACATCGACGACCACAAGCTATATCGAAAGTACGGCGGGTGTGAGTGCGGGAGGCCGGACTGGTTTAACGGCAGTTGTCGTGGGATTACTCTTTATTGCTGCGTTATTCCTGTCGCCATTGGCGGGCATGATCCCAGCGTATGCGACGGCGGGCACGCTGTTTTATGTGGCGATTCTGATGATGTCGGGGCTCGTGCATGTCGAATGGGAAGATTTGACTGAAGCCGCACCGGTAGTTGTGGTGTGTATTTTAATGCCGCTGACGTTTTCCATTGCGACAGGCATCGCCTTTGGGATGATCTCTTACGCCGCAATTAAATTACTCACGGGTCGTTTTAGCGATCTCAATGTGGGCATTGTCGTCTTGGCTGCGCTGTTTGTAGCTAAGTTTATCTATGGCTAATCCTATCGATTAGTGGCTCGTGCAGTGCGAGCTCGCAACCTAGATTGTCTACAATAGACAATATTTTTTGAGGGTCATCTAACTGATGGCCCTTTTTAATGCGCGATTCTAAGCAAAATCGAAAATTTATTCGGAGTTAATAACTCCTTGCTACCAATTACTCAGCGGATTAGGTATAAGGATTGTTCGGTTATTTTTTACAAATGAATAATGAACTTAAGTGAGATTGCGTATCGCCGCGTAGTAGTGAAGTTAGGGACGAGTGTGCTGACCTCTGGCAGTAAACAGCTAGATAAAGCCCACATGGTTGAGCTTGCCCGTCAAATGGCCGCACTGATGAAGTCAGGGGTCGAAGTCGTATTATGCACCTCTGGGGCCATTGCCGCTGGGCGTGAACATCTCCAATACCCGATACTGCCCGACACTATGGCCAATAAGCAATTGTTAGCCGCTGTCGGGCAAAGTCAGTTGATCCTCGCTTGGTCACAACTCTTTAGTATTTATGGGCTGCATGTCGGCCAATTGCTGCTGACCCGCGCCGATTTGCAGGATAGGGAGCGTTACCTCAACGCCCGTGACACGCTTAATGCCTTGCTGGCCAATAATATTGTGCCGATCATCAATGAAAACGATGCCGTTGCCACCAATGAAATCAAAGTCGGTGATAACGACAATCTATCGGCCCGTGCTGCGCTCTTGTGTGATGCCGATTTATTGATTTTATTGACGGATCAAAAGGGCTTATTCGATGCCGATCCGCGCACTAACCCGAATGCTAAGTTGATCTCCCAAGTCGTCAAGATTGACGACAGCCTACGTATGTTGGCGGGCGGTTCTGTTTCGGGTTTAGGTACGGGCGGAATGTCGACTAAATTGGAAGCGGCGGATATTGCTCGCCGTGCAGGCATCGAAGTGGTGATCGCCTCTGGCCATCACCCCGATGTGATCAAAAAAGTGGTGAGTAAGGAATCGGTTGGCACGCATTTTAGTGCGATTGAAAACCCGTTAGAAAGCCGTAAACAGTGGATTTTAGCGGGACCTGCGACTCAAGGTTCTTTAGTACTCGATGCCGGTGCGGTCAAAGCTGTGACTGACAAGGGCCGCAGCCTATTGTCTAAAGGTATCGTCGGCGTTAAAGGCCAGTTTGAGCGCGGCGCAACGCTGCAATTAGTTGACCAACAGGGTAAAGTGATTGCTAAAGGGATGACACGATACTGCGGCCAAGCCCTGAGTTTGATCGCGGGCAAGCATTCCGACGAGATCGAGTCTTTACTCGGTTACGATTATGGTGACGCAATCGTGCACCGCAACGACATGGTTGTCTTATAAGCGAGGTCTGTTTTGAGTCAAATTAATCAAGAACAGTATTTACAGCAACTTGGTAATAATGCCAAACAGGCAAGTTACGCCTTAGCTAACTTAACCGCGAGCCAAAAGGCAGACTTACTCGAAGCCATCGCCGATGCGCTGACGGAAAATGCCGCCGCTATTTTAGCCGCGAATGCTAAAGATGTGGCCGCTGCTAAAGCCGATGGATTAACGGATGCGATGATCGACAGACTGTTGCTCGATGGTGCGCGTCTGGCGGGCATTATCGGTGATATTAGCGATGTGATCCGTCTTGCCGATCCGGTAGGTGAAGAATTTGGCAGCAAGTTATTAGATAACGGTTTAAGGCTGACTCGCCGCCGAGTACCACTTGGGGTCATAGGTGTTATCTATGAGGCTCGGCCTAATGTCACTGTCGATATCGCGGTACTTGCCCTTAAAACCGGTAATGCGGTGATCCTCCGTGGCGGTAAAGAAACCCTAGCATCGAATAAACTCATTAGTGAGGTGATCCGCGGCGCGATTGTCGCCCAAGGTTTACCGATAGATGCGGTGCAATTTATTGATTCTTCAGACAGAGCTTTAGTGACAGGTTTACTTAAGCTCGATCAATATGTCGACATGATAGTGCCGCGTGGCGGTCAAGCGCTGCAACGCTTATGTGCCGAGCAGGCGACGATTCCGGTGATCTTAGGCGGCATAGGTATTTGCCATTTATATGTCGATAAAAATGCCAATCTTGAACGGGCTCTCGAGGTGATCGCTAACGCCAAAGTGCAGCGTCCAACTGTGTGTAATGCGCTTGATACCTTGCTGGTGGATGGGCGCGTGGCGAGCACCTTTGTACCGCAAATTGCCGAGTATCTGCATCGTTCAGGTGTGCGTTTTTCAGTTTGTGATACAAGTTTTAGTTTGCTGGATGGTTTAGGGTTTGATGTGACGCTCGCTAAGGCTGAGGATTTTGGCATCGAATGGTTGTCGTTAACCTTAGGCATTAAAGTGGTGAGCGATATCGATGCTGCCGTTAGTCATATTCGCCAATATTCTAGCGGCCATTCGGAAGCGATTTTGACCGATGACATTCACGCTGCGGCGCACTTTATGAACCAAGTGAACTCAGCTGCCGTGTATGTCAATGCCAGTACGCGCTTTACCGATGGCGGTCAGTTTGGCCTTGGCGCCGAAGTCGCTGTGAGCACGCAAAAACTCCATGCTCGCGGCCCTATGGGGCTTGAGGCATTAACCACGTATAAGTGGTTAGCTTGGGGTGATTACACTAGCCGTGTTTAGTGGTTAAAAACCATAAAATTAAAGCCGTTAACGCATTACGTTGACGGCTTTTTTTTGTTCGCAATGTTTGATTGTAAGTACCAATTTGCACTGTCTATTTATGGCAGTGTCTGTTTGCGCATTAATGGAGAAGCGGCGTATAAGTGGCAAGTAACCAGATACAGAAAAATAGCGTCGACATGACGGTAGTGAATTTACGAAAGGCCTTGATGTATTCCAAGGTATAAATAAAGTACTTTTCCTGCACTCTGCGGGTGAGTAATACCGATGGCAGCATAAAACTGCAATAGAGCATGACTACCATAGTGGTAAAACTGTTTCCCCAGAAATGCTCATAAATAAATAAGGCGATGCAGAGTAGCATAGCGCACCAGCTGATTGGGCTGATGCTATTTTCTGGGTTCCATTGGGTTGATTTTTCCATCTGACTATCCTTAGTCGATTTGTACCTCAGTACAATTTATAGACGGATATCTCGGCTTTATCAAACGCTTTCTATTGCATGCTCAGTACGCTGCTGTCGTTGGAGTCTTGTTCACCATTTATTCAACATGAGCGCATGTTGCATAAAGTGGAGTGACTTACTTAACGTCGAATAACTTGTGCTTAATGTGGCCTGAATAGCTTAAAGCGTCTTTATATCGGCAAATTCACCTTTGCAAAGCTGGGCTAAGTCTGTGGCCGCTAAGCTTATCTCTAAACCGCGTCTGCCCGCGCTGACATAAATCCTGTCGAAACCTTGAGCGCTGGCATCAATTATGGTCGGCAACTGTTTTTTCTGCGCTAGCGGACTAATTCCGCCGACCAGATAGCCTGAGGATTTTTGTGCTAGGTCAGCATCGGCCATTTGCAGTTTCTTTTGTTTTAAGCATTTAGCTACGGCTTTTAGATTAAGCTGATGATCGACGGGCACAAGCGCGACGGCAATCGGCGCATGGGCTTTGTCGATGGCAACTAAAAGGGTTTTAAATACTTGCGCGGGGTCGAGCCCTAAGGTGTTAGCGGCTTCTTCGCCGTAGGCGGCGCAGTGTGGATCGTGGCTGTACTCTAAGATATCAAATGCAATGCTGGCTTTTTTCGCCAATCGAACGGCCGGGGTCATTCTATACTCCTTCACAAAATGGGCGATATTAACGCTTAACCTTGAGGTAAAACGTTAGCCACTTCGGTTTTTACGCTCTTTAATTGGCTTATTGCGGTGAGCCAAGTTTGTTTCAGGCGACGATTCAGTGATGACTCAGTCATCATTTAGCGAGCTTTGGCTTTGGGCTTATCTTGTTTTTGCGCTCGGTAAAACGGGGCCAAAGTTGCTGCAACATCATTCCTGACAAAATAAACGCCAAACCGAGATAGGTCGCCATCGCTATCGTTTCCTGCAAAATCCACGCAATAAACCCAATCGACATCACAGGGGATAAAAACACCATAGTGCTAATGTTGGCAGTGCGAGTGGCGGTTTTTAGCGCCATTAACCAGAGCACAAAGGTAATGCCCATCTCGAACAAGCCCACATACATACCTGCAAATATCGCCTTAAGGCTAAAACTGGGCAGGGTATCTGTCAGTACTAAGGTGACGGCAATAAAAGGTAAGCCGATAACAAAGCTTAATAATAAACTCACCACGGGATCGCCTTGATCTTTGGTGTTGACGATCCAATATAGGCACCAGAGAACTGTGCTGGTCAGTGCAAGGCCGATCCCGAGCGGACTATCAAAGCTAAAGCCGCTGATATCACCGCCGGTGGCAATGATAAACACGCCAGTGTAGGCAATCAGCGCCGCTGCAATGTCGCTCTTACGCAAATGTTGCTTTAACAAAGGCGCGGCCAGTAACGGCAGTAATACCGCCCAAGTGTAATTAAGTGACAACGCTTGCTGCGCTGGCAGTAAGGAATACGCTTTAAACAGTACGACATAGTAGAGGAAGGGATTGATGAGCCCTGTCACCAGATAAAACATGGGGCGGCGTAAAAACTGTTGCTTGAGTAAGGAAAGCTTTTTTTGCCAAGCAAGGATTCCGCCAAGGGCAATAATCGACGTGAGAACGGCAACAAACACCAGTTGCAATGGCGTGTAGTAACTCAAGGCAATCTTAAAGGCCGTGGCCACAGTAGACCAGAGGAAGACCGCCGCCATGCCATACACGTACGCTAAATTCGAAGACTTCACTCTGCTACCTTACCTGGATAAACATCCGCCAAATGTGGGCAGATTGAATAACAGCTTTAGTTGATAAGCAAGACTATTTTATCTGCTTGGATATTTTATCCCGCTGTAGATGCGAGAAAGATAAATCAGAAAATTTTTTTGTTCGCCCTTGTAATTAATTTCCCTGTCCCAATATAGGTATCAAGGCAGAGAAGGTGGCCAACGATGGACTTGATATTTCAACCGTCTAGCCCCATATCAAAACCAACTAAACAAATTTAGATTGAATGAAATTTTTCGGAGGACCTCATGGGTAAAATTATTGGTATCGACTTAGGCACAACAAACTCTTGTGTAGCTGTCCTCGATGGTGGCAAAGCACGTGTGTTAGAAAACGCTGAAGGCGATCGCACAACCCCGTCAATCATCGCTTATACAGATGATGAAACCATTGTCGGTTCGCCAGCAAAACGTCAAGCTGTGACTAACCCAACTAACACATTCTTCGCGATTAAGCGTTTGATCGGTCGTCGCTTTAAAGATGACGAAGTCCAACGTGACGTGAACATCATGCCATTCAAAATCATTCAAGCCGACAACGGTGATGCATGGGTTGAATCGCGTGGCAACAAGATGGCTCCACCACAAGTTTCTGCAGAAATCTTGAAAAAGATGAAGAAAACCGCAGAAGACTTTTTAGGTGAAGAAGTAACAGAAGCGGTTATTACTGTTCCTGCTTACTTTAACGATTCACAACGTCAAGCGACTAAAGATGCGGGTCGTATCGCAGGTCTTGATGTTAAACGTATTATCAACGAACCAACGGCTGCAGCATTAGCCTATGGTATCGATAAGAAACAAGGCGACAACATTGTTGCGGTATACGATTTAGGTGGTGGTACATTCGATATCTCTATCATCGAAATCGACAGCAACGATGGCGACCAAACTTTTGAAGTGTTGGCAACCAACGGTGACACCCACTTAGGTGGTGAAGACTTTGACAACCGTTTGATCAACTACTTAGCTGACGAATTCAAGAAAGAGCAAGGCTTAGATCTGCGTAAAGATCCATTAGCAATGCAACGTCTGAAAGAAGCAGCAGAAAAAGCGAAAATTGAACTTTCAAGCACCAACCACACTGAAGTGAACCTGCCATACATTACGGCAGACGCAACAGGTCCTAAGCATTTAGTGATTAAAATCACTCGTGCTAAATTGGAATCACTGGTTGAAGACTTGATTATCCGTACATTAGAGCCACTGAAAGTTGCCCTGGCTGATGCAGATTTATCTGTAACAGACATCAACGAAGTGATTCTAGTGGGTGGTCAAACACGTATGCCTAAGGTTCAAGAAGCAGTGACAAACTTCTTCGGCAAAGAACCCCGTAAAGACGTAAACCCAGACGAAGCGGTAGCCGTAGGTGCTGCAATTCAAGCGGGCGTACTGTCAGGCGACGTGAAAGACGTATTACTGTTAGACGTAACACCACTGTCTCTGGGTATCGAAACCATGGGCAGCGTGATGACTAAGTTGATTGAAAAGAACACCACTATTCCTACTAAGGCGCAGCAAGTGTTCTCAACAGCCGATGACAACCAAAACGCAGTGACCATTCACGTACTGCAAGGTGAGCGTAAGCAAGCGAGCGCGAACAAGTCATTGGGTCAGTTCAACTTAGACGGTATTGAGCCAGCTCCACGTGGCCAGCCACAAATTGAAGTGATGTTCGACATCGATGCCGACGGTATTCTGCATGTGTCTGCGACAGACAAGAAAACCGGCAAGAAACAAAACATCACCATCAAAGCTTCTTCTGGCTTAAGCGAAGAAGAAGTGGCACAAATGGTACGTGATGCCGAAGCTCACGCAGATGAAGACAAAAAGTTTGAAGAGTTAGTGCAATCACGCAACCAAGCTGACGGCTTAGTTCACGCAACTAAGAAACAAGTAGAAGAAGCGGGCGATGCACTGCCAAGCGAAGATAAAGAGAAAATCCAAGCTGCAATGGATGCTGTTGACACTGCCATCAAAGGCAATGACAAAGAAGCCATTGAAAAGGCAACTCAAAACTTAATCGAAGCATCTGCTAAGCTGATGGAAATCGCTCAAGCTAAGTCTCAAGCTCAAGGCGGCGACAATGCTGACGCGGGCAAACAGGCTAACGCTGCTGCCGATGACGTTGTCGATGCTGAATTCGAAGAAGTGAAAGACGACAAGAAATAATGACTTGTCATCAATCAAATAGATTGATTTCAAAGCGTTAATTTCTAGGCGGGCGTTACGGGGCAACCCTAACGCCCGTTTGTTCAACACCAGCTGAGAAGCATGAGATTATGTCAAAGCGAGATTACTACGAAGTATTAGGTGTCAGTCGTGACACTAGCGAACGTGAAATTAAAAAGGCCTACAAACGTCTGGCCATGAAATTTCACCCAGATCGCAACCCAGGCGACAAAACCGCAGAAGCTAACTTTAAAGAAATTAAAGAAGCCTACGAGATCCTAACCGACGCCGACAAAAAAGCGGCCTACGACCAATTTGGTCATGCGGGTGTGGATCCTAATCGCGGTGGCGGTGGTTACGGTGGTGGTCAAGGCGATTTCGGCGATATTTTCGGTGATGTCTTTGGCGATATTTTCGGCGGTGGACGTCGTGGCGGTCAACGCCAAGCGGCCCGCGGCTCAGATTTACGTTACAACCTAGAGTTATCACTGGAAGAAGCCGTTAAAGGCTTAACCAAAGAACTGCGGATTCCAACACTGGCGACTTGCGATCTGTGTGAAGGCAGCGGCGCGAAAAAAGGCACCTCTGCAACCACTTGTGGCACCTGTCATGGTCAAGGCCAAGTGCAAATGCGCCAAGGTTTCTTTGCGGTGCAACAGCCTTGTCCAACCTGTCATGGCCGCGGCAAGATCATCAAAGATCCTTGCTCTAAGTGTCATGGCGATGGCCGTGTTGAAAAGAGCAAGACCTTATCGGTTAAGATCCCAGCTGGCGTCGATACGGGCGACCGTATCCGTTTAGCGGGTGAAGGCGAAGCGGGTGAGTTTGGCGCGCCTCCAGGGGATTTATACGTTCAGGTCAGTGTGCGTGAGCATGCGATTTTCGTCCGTGATGGCAACAACCTTTACTGCGAAGTGCCGATATCCTTCAGTAAAGCGGCCCTAGGCGGTGAGATTGAAGTGCCAACACTGGATGGTAAAGTCAGCCTGAAGATCCCAGCCGAAACGCAAACGGGCCGTATGTTCCGTTTACGTGGCAAAGGCGTCAAGTCAGTTCGCAGCCATGCGGTAGGCGACTTGCTCTGCAAAGTGGTTATGGAAACCCCGGTTAACTTAAACGATCGTCAAAAAGAACTGTTACGCGAATTTGAAGCCACCTTAACCGGTGAGTCGAAAAAACACAGCCCAAAGGCTGAGGGCTTTTTCGATGGCGTGAAGAAGTTCTTTCAAGATCTGAATAGCTAACTTGGTCTAGTGGCGCAGAGGTTAGCTGCGCACTAGAAGAAAAAAGCCCTGCAATGGTTAACCTTGTAGGGCTTTTTTATATTTGGATTTTGAATTTTTAAAATCTAAGTCAAAGTCGTGGGGCTTCACCCCCTGATTTTTAATAAAGAGTCGACCAAGGAGGACTGCTCGTCCTATCCTCTTTGCTATTGTTTTCACAAGCAGCCAAGACGCCCCTAACGGAGTTGAAAGCTCCTTGTGCTCATTGCCAAATTAGCTATCGCTTCCGAAGTCCTCGCTTTACATCCATGTAAAGCACTCCAGCTCGGCAATCCCTGCCTCTCTCTCATAAGCGCGAAAATCACTGATTTTCATTCGCCCTGCGGCAACTCCGAGGGGATGGCGTATTCCTTAGGTTTTGGAGTTATTGGGAAATAATTAAGGCATAAAAGTTATGCCTGTCCGATTTTTTATCAACTAAACATATCGTTCTCTTATAAATACGAAGAACGATGATCGTGGTTGATGGCTAACTTATGAAGGTGGGTTTAGCGGACGCTTACTTTATCTCCCACTTTTTGTTCAAAAAGATGGGGATAAACTCGGGCGAGGGGAGACCCCTTAACCTCCAAAGCACATGCTGCGCATGTGAACTTGAAGAACAAGCTGCATATTGGCAGGCTATGGCTTGCCGTTTAAAGCAAAGGGTTGTGTAATCTACTTATGTGTTAGATACCTGCATAAATTACTGTTTGCCTGTTTGTTTAAGTTGTTGATGTAAAATGAATTATTTTACATGCCAACAAGAATTTATCGGGTAAGTTCGCTTTGTTTATATAAAACTGAAGCTATTATCATTTTCAGACAATGAAAGAGCGACATAATAGATTCATTCTATGTCCTAGGTAACCGATGCTAACGGAAAATTGGTTGTGTTATGGTTTAATTAACATTACCTTAGCTTTAAGGTAATGCTTGCAGATTTTTGCTCAGGAACTAGATATGCATACAGAAATATTACTCGGTTTTGTTAAACTACTTAAATATTCCCCTAAACCGATCTTTATTCCTAAACTTTTATTAAAAGAAGCGATTGGTTCATCTAGGATGACAATCACCCGTGAAATAGAACTCAAATCTTTTTTTTCTGAGTGGAATATTGAGTTTGTTGAGCATAAACAAGGCTATATGTTAGTTAAGGATTTCTATGCTATTGATGACCTCTGTACGCCATTTGATGATGAACAGATTAAAGAAATTGAAAGCTATAACCGTAGCAAAGCTGAGCAGTTTATCGAGTCGATTCCTTCTCTAGCAAAGACTGAAAGCATTGATGAAAGTAATCTTGATTTTCAGGCTTGTTTTGATCGCCTAGAAATCAATATGGAAACTATGAATGAAGTGTTAAATGAATCATTAACACCTCCGAATTCAAAAACAATTTCATATGATTTAGGTCAAGGGTGCCTAGAAGAGGTAATTGATTTGATTGAAGATTATGAGGAATGCATTGAGTTTATAGCTGATAATGGCGTTAATGCTGATATACATTATAAAACCAGCGATATATTTGATGAGATAAAGAATCTGCTTCAAGATAATGACCTAGCTGCATTACTAGAAAGTTATGAGCTAGAGCTTATCGATGCTGTTTCGCCTGAATATGATAATGTGTTTGGAAAATTTGATCGATATGATGTCATTGTTATCGATGCACTATCAAAGAAAATAGCTCAAGATTACAACTGTCTGTTACAGGCAGCATACTTAAAATTTGATATTTCCCAAGAATTTATCGATGATAAATATGAACGCAATCCAAGGACAAAAAATGTCGCTGATGAGAACAATATCCAGTAATGGGGCTGACTTGTGAAAATTCAAGAAAAAGATTTCTATTATGGTGCAGCCTTGGCTCAAATTGTTGATTACCCATCTCATACTTCAATTAACAGAGTTTCGGATAAAAATGGTTTATATTTAATCAATGATGAGACGAAGCTGTTTATTAAATATTCTGCAGCTGATAATGAAGAATGGCGGTTCACTTTTAAACCTGACGATTTTGATGATCTAAGTGAAGAGCTAGAGTATTACTTAGCCTTGGTATGTGCAGGTAATACTATCTGTTTACTTTCGAACAATGAAGTAGATGAGATTATTGACACGGATAGTGATTCCTCTCAGTGGATAGCAGTTAATTCTTCAAGTGGTGGTCAACATAAAGTAAGGGGCTCTAATGGCTCATTATCCAAACTTATCCCACAAAATGCTTTTCCTAAAAAGATATTTTCTGATGTCTCAGAACGACAGAAGCCATTCGCTTGGCCTGAACTATCTAAAATTAACATTTACTCTATCGCTTATTGCCGCACTATATCATCTACTGACCGTTTGTTCGACTTAGCTGATGGGCTAATGAGGTTTGAAGATGAGCGTGACGTTTACTTCGGTCTTGTTAGCTACAGCCACCTTTGGGAAGAGTGGGATGAAGAAAACCTCAGGAAAATAGAAAACCGCATCACATACGATCTTGAATCAGATGGTTATAGTGTTGATATTGAAAGAATTACTAAAGGTCTTAAGTACTGCTCAACGGAGTTTATTTGGCGGCTAAGTATTACCTGAACTAAGGATAATAAAGAAAAAAGAAATGGGACATATATGGTCACCTCGGGTTTAGCAAGGCCAATGTCCTACTTTATTCAAATTAATTTGTGCTAATCGATAATTCACCTTTCACAACGGGGTATCGGTCGTTAATGGTTGGCGGTCTTGCGACATATATCCGGCGTCTGTTGCGCCCTAATGAGATCCAAATTGACGTCTTACCCTCCTTGGCAGCCACATGGCCTCAAAGGCCACTGTCCCAGTCAGGTTTTGGGTAAGACAAACCGTTTAACTCATTAATACCATTACCGCTGTTGTGCTTTGATGGACATTTATCCATTTACATTTTGAGTCTATTTACGCAAAAAACACTGCATTACGCCGCCACTTTACACGCCTTATTCATATCAAATACTTGTCCGCGGCTCATCACCACAAACACCATCCGCGCCATCTTATTTGCTAAGGCAACCGTCACTTTGCAGACGTGTTGGCGCTGTTTAAGTCGTTGTAACCACAGGCTAAGTGAGTCGTCTTTCTTGTCGCACCAGTTAACCACGGTTCTTGCACCATGGATAAGTAACCGCCGAAGCGTTTGATTTCCGCGCTTGGTTATCTTGCCGAGCCGATTGGTCGTGCCACTGCTGTATTGTGAAGGGGTTAGCCCTAGCCATGCCGCCAATTGCCGGCCATTTTTAAAATCATTCACTTCATTAATGCTGGCTAATAATGTGGATGCGACGATAGGGCCGACACCGAGGATAGTTAGCAATAATGGATACTGTGGCATGGCTTGGGCAAGGGCTAATATGTCCTGTGCAACCTGGTCGATTTGCTCATTTAAATACAACTGAAACTCATAGAGTCGTTGAATAAACCCTCTGGCAACCGTGGATAATTCGTTGTCAGCATCTTCAACAATGAGCGGAATGGCTAACATCAACTGGCGGCGAGTCTTTGCGACAATCAGGCCGTATTCCGCAAGGAAACCACGCAGTTGATTGCAGTTAGCCGTGCGATTCTCCACCAAGCGTTCACGAATGCGCAGTAAAGATTGAATATCCTGCTGCTCGACCGTTTTTGGACGAAGTAGACTCACTTTAGGGCGGCCAGCTGTTTCTCCGATAGCAACCGCATCATTGGCGTCATTTTTATTACCAACCAGCATGGCTTTCACCATTCTGGCGGGGATAAGCTTGACGGTATGGCCGAGCTTTTCGATAGCCCGTCCCCAGTAATTAGCACTATAACAAGCTTCCATCACCACTAATGTCGGCTCGCATTGCCTGAGCGTATCAAGCAATGCTGGGCGATTGATTTTACGGTTAAAAGCAATGGTGTTGTCTGGGTTAAAGGCTGCGACTTGGAAGACAGTTTTTGCCAAATCAATGCTGATGAGTTTATAGTTCATATCGGTCACCTCGAGTCAGATTTTGTGCACCTAAATCATGGCACATTGCGATGCCGAGACCGAGGTGACCATCTCAGCAGCGACTTAAAAGAATGTAGCAAAGGAATAGATTTAAAGACATGAGATGCAACGGTGTTATTGAACATTATTGATCTGAATCAGTAATTCACAATATTACGCTTAGAACGTAATAAAATATGGGGCAGGCATGAGTTTTATGCCTTAATAATTTGCCTATGAGCACAAGGAGCTTTCGACTCTGCAGAGGGGCGGCAAGGGAGATCCGAGAGGGGATTGCTGTTGATCCCCTCTTGGTCGATTCTCTAATAAAAAATCAGGGGGTGAAGCCCCACAACGTTGATTTTGATTTCGATTCGAAAATCCAAACGAAGTTTGGAAATGGGGTATGCGTGAGCCACCAATGATGATCAATGGCTCTTTCGAGAAGTTACTCTTCTGTATCAGTAAATGCGGCTTCGACTTTCTCTAATTCTTGCTCGGTTTTAAGTTGAAATGCTTGCTGCTTTTTAAGCTTGGCTTCTTCTTCAAGTGCGGCTTCTCTTTGTTTAAATTCGTGTCTTTCTGGTTTAGTCAGAAACTTAAACGCGAGCTTGTTGCCCAGTACGTAGGCGACCACGTCTTCACCTTTTGTGCGACGTTCATCGACGCGTTGTGAAAAACGGGCGTTATCGCGGGCTTTACGTTCTGCGGCATTTAACTTACTCATAATCTGTTCTCCTCATTTAGTTAATCACGGTAGTGTTCCACTACGTTCAGTTAAACAAATGAGTTGTGTTGCACATTCATAAAGCTGATTGGGCGGGATTCTACCATAAGCTGGCATTAAATCTGCGCGGTAAAATGCGCCAATCCAAAACAGAATGTTATTGGTGCACTTTATGTTAAAACTTGCTTTATTCTTGCTCATAGTCCGAACAAATCAGGCCTGTGCATTTTACTGTGTTTTGACTATCTTAGGTTATGCTAAAACAGTTTATGGTCCATTGGGTGGTGATTTTCGATAACAAACCAAGGGCAGGGAAGTCATGGGGAAAATAACGGTGAATGATTTACTCTTAAGCGACTTGCTGGCAAAGCTGGCGTCAAGGTTTGCGGCAAATAGGTTGCACCATCAAGAGATTTCGTGGCCTGAGGTTGAGGCCAGTATTTTGCAAAGTGATACGCAAATCCAAAATGCGCTGCATTGGATGGAACACACAGGTGGCGAGCCTGATGTGGTGGGGATTGATGCGAATACGGGCAAATTTATTTTTGTAGATTGCGCGGCGCAAAGCCCTGCGGAACGGCGCAGTCTTTGTTATGACAAAGCAGCGCTCGAGGCGCGCAAGAAAAATAAACCCGTCGGCAGTGCACTGGAACTGGCGGTGCAAATGGGTGTACAAATGCTGACCGAGGCGCAATACCGTGAGTTACAAACCTTAGGCGAGTTTGATACTAAAACCTCAAGTTGGGTAGACACGCCAAAAGATATCAGGGCTCAAGGCGGGGCGATTTTCTGTGATCGACGTTATGGCAAAGTGTTTACTTATCATAATGGTGCAGACTCTTATTATGCCGTGCGGGGTTTTCGGACTCGATTATTAGTTTAGTGCTTGCACGAGCAAGTCTTAGCTAGATAAATGAATCAGTGAAATGAGTGAGTCAAGAGGGACTGCTAACTTTGATCTCGATTGATACAAGCAATATTGGTAATCCCACTCGACTCTGCGTAAACTTTCGCTCCCATGTTTTGATCCGGTGCTGTGATGACCTTTCCCGAGCTTTCTTCTTCCCCTGAGTCGTTAACTTTTGCTGAGCTTGGCTTAAATTCGGCGTTACTTAAGGCCTTGCCTGCAAGTCTTAAACATCCGACAAAGGTGCAGCAACTCACGATTCCGGCCATTCTTGCGGGACGGGATTTGTTAGCCTTAGCACAAACTGGTAGCGGCAAAACCTTAGCTTTTGGTTTGCCACTTCTACAACAACTTTTGTTGCAACAGCAAACACAGTTGCAGGGGGCTAAATCTGTGCAGGCCCAAAATGCGCAGGCGTTAGTGCTGGTGCCTACACGGGAATTAGCGCTGCAAGTGACTGAGGCGCTGCAAACCGTGGCTGGTCAATTATCGACTCCGTTGAACATTCAGCTTCTGTGTGGCGGGGTCGCATTGGAAGACCAATTGGCCGAACTCACTGCCAAGCCGCAGGTGTTAGTGGCAACCCCAGGGCGTTTACTGGATTTATGTAAACAGTCTCACATCAGCCTCGATTCGATAAAACATCTAGTACTGGATGAAGCTGACCGCCTGCTGGAAATGGGGTTTTGGCCTGATGTGCAAAAGCTGATGGCGTTTATGCCTAAGCTTAAGCAAACCTCGTTGTTTTCTGCCACTTTGCCCGAGGCTTTGGATACATTAACCGAAAAACTGCTGGTGAATGAGCCGCTGCGGGTCGAAGCCCACAAAGTGAATTCAGTGGCTGGTGAAATCGAAGAACAGCTCTATTTAGTCAATAAGGGTAGTAAAGCGCAGGTATTGATTGCGCTGTTAAAACAATATCAATGGTCGCAGGTGCTGGTGTTTATCAGCGCCCGTGATGATGCCGATGCCGTCGCTAAACGACTCGCTAAAGCGGGGATGAAAGTCGCCGCGCTGCACGGTGAAAAAGAGCAAACCGTTCGCAGCCAAACCTTGGCCGACTTTAAAGCCAATCGTATCCAAGTGTTAGTGGCGACAGATTTGATGGCGCGTGGCATTCATGTTGATGCCTTGCCTGTCGTCATCAATTTGGATTTGCCCATGAGTGCGCCTGTATACGTGCACCGCATTGGCCGCACCGCGCGCGCTGGCGAAAAAGGGCTGGCGATTTCCCTCGTGTGCCACGGTGAAATGGCAACTTTAACGGCGATCCGCACTTTAACCGCGCGGGAGTTACCGCTGGCATTATTGGCTGAGTTTCCGGTAACGGATAAGCCGAGTGAAAATACCACAGATGGCGCCACTGAGGGAAAAGTTGAGCGTAAGCGACCACCACGGGATAAACAGGCGAATCGCCGTAGCATCAATAAGCACAGCGCTAAAGAGTTTAAAGGTAAGCGCTGAGTTTGAAGCTATTCATAGCGTTCAAGCTTGGCGTGCCTCAATCACTAAACTGATAACAGAATAAAGCACATTGGCTGCTGTTAACATTTTCGCTCCGGGTGTAACTTAGTGACTTATTTACATTAAGGGTTTCAGTTATGGCATCGACATTGGCGTTAAGCAAAGCACTTCATAAAGTGGTGAATAACGGTTTAACGACTGAGCACTTTGTGCTTAGGCCATTCCAGCGAGCGGATCTTGAGGCCTTTACCGCCTATCGAGCCGACCCTAAGGTCGCCCAATATCAAAGCTGGACGGATTACTCTTATAGCGATGCACTCGCGTTGTTCGAGAAGATGGATTATGCACAATTTGGTGCGGTTGGTACTTGGTTTCAGCTTGCAATTGTCACTGTCGCATCGGGAACAACACCGACCCAATTAGTTGGCGATCTGGCGCTGCACTTTATTGATGAGCAGCAGGTGGAAATTGGCTTTACGATTGCGCCTGAGCATCAAGGTAAACATGTGGCTTTTGAGGCCGTCAGCGCATTGCTGGATTACCTCTTTATTGAATTGCATAAGCATAGAGTTATTGCCATCACCGATGCACAAAATCTTGCCTGCTGTCGCTTACTCGAAAAACTCCGCTTTAGGCGTGAAGCCCATCATGTGAAAAACATCTTCTTTAAAGGCGCGTGGGGCGATGAGTTCCTCTATGCCTTGTTAAAGGAGGAGTATAAAGCCAAGCAGGACGCGTAATCCCATTTGGCTTCATTTACTCTTTGATTAACTCTTTTTCGAGCGCACCTTAAAACTGGTAGCTCACGCCGACATTCATTGTCGTCCCTAAGCCTTTAGTGTTGTAGCCTTTAAAGGTAAAAGATTGCGAGCGAGCGGAGTAGTAATCTTCATTGAACAGGTTTTCCACACCAAGAGATAAAGTCCAATCATTGATTTGGTAGCTACTGCTCAAATTGACTAGGTTGTAATGTTCAACGGGCCCTTGGCTGCCAACATATGCGCCATCAATGGGCTCGAATCGGTCGCGATCGCCGACATATAAATAAGCCAAACTTATATTACTGTTATCTGTGGGTTGCCAATCTAAGGTAGCGGTAAATTTAGGTGGAGAGATGATTTGCCCATCTAAATACTCATCTTTTTCGGTATCTTTACCTTCGACAAAGCTATAGCTCATACCGGTGCTGAGATTGTCTAACCAAGAATAACTGACTTGTGCTTCGTAGCCCCAAATTTCTTGCGGGGCGCGAACTGGAACATAGGCACCTGATACTGGGTCGTATTTGCTGCTGGTGCCGAGTTCTGATTCGCTGAAAAAGGCCGCCAGTTCATAGGAAAAGGCATCAACATAGCCTGAAATGCCTATCTCATAGTTATCAATAATGGCTGCCTGTGATTTGATTAAGGCGATGTCATTAACTGCCGCAGTGCGTAACAACAAACCAAGATCAGAAATATCTGCTCCTTGGGAATAACTGATAAAGGGGCTAGCAAGGCTGCTGCCTGTATAACGTAACCCTAAGTTATAGGTGGTGGCGTTAAAGCCAAGCTCGCCACCTTTAACATCAATCGATTCGGTACATTGAGTCGCACTCGCACACAGCTTTAACGTGTTGTAATCGCTAACACTTAAATCCACACTATCCTGACGAACTCCCGCCTTAATGACCCAATCATCAAACAATACCCATTTAGTCTGCAGGTAGAAAGCAAGGTTGGTCATGTCCATTTCAGGTACCCAGATACGGCCATCCTCAAGAGGCTGACTGCTGATATCCTGCAAAGCATCGACCCCATAAACAAAATTGGTGACTATGTTGTCCCAATCGACCTCGGTATTAAAGTTGGCGCGTAAGCCAATTTTTTCAGACAGAATAATCGATTGCCCACCGTTGTATCCTTCTGATGGATTAGCGAGTGAGGAAGAGAAGAAAAACATGTTATCAATTTTTTGGCCGTAAGCGTCTAACACCATTTGTGTGTTATCTAGTAATGCATCGTCCACATACTTCAAGGTAACGTTATGGTTGCCCTTAGGTCCCTGTGGTTCGCCGAGTTTAGGTTTGCCTGAGGTATCTTTAATGGCGTAGGTTTTAACGCCAGAATTAATACTGCCACTGACATCAACTAAATCTGCATCCTGTTGTGCTTCGTAGTAGTTGTAGGTGAATTGCAATGACTTTGCATCAGTAAACTGGTATTGCAATTTGGTAAATAGGTTTTGTGTTTTCGTTTCGGATAATCCATAAACTAGGCCAGGTACGTCACCTTCTGCATCACGCTGTAGGCCCGTTTCTTCGGTCACAGCATTTAATACGTAACTGAACTTTTCAAGTGAGCCATCCACACCTGCATTAAAGCGATAGCCTGCGCTGTCTTCAAATTTTACTGTGCTGAATTTACTCGAGGCACCAAGATTCACTTGTGCTTTACTGTCGCCAGGTTTCTTGGTGATGTAGTTGATAATGCCGCCTGCTGCACCATTACCGTAAATCGAGGTTGCACCTTTAATCACTTCGATGCGCTCTATGGCATTTACGTCTACTGAGCGAATATCAAGCGAGCCATTACGCAATGGTGTCGATTGCGGTACACCATCAATCAGTATGAGTGCCTTACGGCCACGTAACGTTTGCCCTGCATTACTTGAAGTCCCCGAAGATGGCGCTAAACCAGGGACTCGCATTGCTAGAATATTCTGTAGCTCGGAACTGACCTTGAGGTCTTGGTTAAGCGTAGCGTTATCAATTAAGGTGACAGAGGAGGGGACTTCATCAATACGCTCCACGACGCGACTTCCCGAGATAATCAGGCGCTCAATGTTTGCAGGTGGCGTGGTAGAGGTCACCGGTGTGGTGGCAAAGGCCATACCTGAAAATAATGCCGAACCAATTAAGGCATAACGTATCGAAGCAGCACAGGGGGTAAGCGCGAGTCGCATTGTAAATCCTATATAAGTTAAAATGGAATAAAACCTAGCATTGAGCCCAACTAAAGGCTGACCTACCAAGCATGAAGCGCACGAATGATAATTATTATCGAGTAGTTTTGCAGGTTATTTACATTTGTTAATTTTTATGGGGATCAATCTTTTTCTTTCATGGTGATGGTAAAAATGATGTTGAGTCACTTTAATGGTATTGCATCGACTTACATTTGGCTTATCGGCCCTATCTCAGTAAAATCTTTCCATTAGTTGAGCCAGTTTGGCTCAAGGATCTTCACGCCCGTCATGGGATTTAAGGAGTGCCAGATGAAATCAATGCGTTTAGGCTTAGTAGGTTTGGTGGTCGTGCTCGGATTATCCGCCTGCGCGACCACGCAATCGCCAACGGGGCGAGGGCAGACTTTGCTCTTTTCAGCGGCGCAGATGCAGCAGATGGGTGATGCTTCTTTTGAAGAGATGAAAAAGCAGCAAAAGGTGAGTAGCGATAAAAAGCTGACGCAATACGTGAATTGTGTCGCCAATCGGGTGACGGCAGTGCTGCCGAATCAAACCCAGCGCTGGGATGTGGTCTTGTTTGACTCTGAACAAGTTAACGCCTTTGCACTGCCGGGCGGCCATATTGGTGTGTATAGCGGCTTACTTAAGGTCGCCAATGGTCCTGATCAGCTTGCTACTGTGCTTGGTCACGAAGTGGCGCACGTATTGGCGCAACATGGTAACGAGCAGGTTTCTCGTGGACAGTTAACGGGCGTCGGTATGCAAATAGCCGATGCGGCGTTGGGGGCGAGTGGCGTGTCGAATCGCGACTTATATATGTCGGCGTTAGGACTCGGTGCTCAGGTTGGGGTGATTCTGCCCTTTGGCCGCGCTCAAGAGAGCGAAGCCGATGTGATGGGCTTAGAGCTGATGGCGAGAGCCGGTTTCGATCCGGCACAAAGTGTGACCTTATGGCAGAACATGTCGAAGGTGGGCGGCAGTCAGGGGCCGGAATTATTATCAACCCATCCATCAAACAGTAATCGCATCGCTCAGTTGCAACAACTGCAAGGGCAGATGCAGCCACTCTATGTCAGTGCTAAAACTCAAGTGAAGAATCAATGTGTGGCGCCGAAATAAGCTGCACGCTGCATAGCGAAGTGTCACTTAGCTGAGTGTTAGCGGTTGTTTTCTGGCTGGTATGCGTCCTTAGCCTATTTACGCTTTTGGATAAATACGCAATAAGTGTGTAAAAAAGCCGCCTTAGTTAAATAAGCAGTCAGTTTATCAGCATAGCTCGCTGAACTATGGTAAACTGGCGCGCAAAATTCCACTGATAAATTGAGAGTCGTTAATTATGTCTGATAAATTCAGTACTGTTGAACAGCAAGCAAGCTACGGTGTAGGCCGTCAAATGGGTGAGCAACTGGCCGCCAATTCTTTTGATGGTGTGGATATTCCAGCCGTTCAAGCGGGTTTAGCCGATGCGTTTGCCGGTTTAGAAAGTGCTGTGTCTATGCAAGATCTGCAAGTTGCGTTCACTGAAATTAGCGGTCGTATTCAAGCTGCTCAAGAGCAAGCTGCTGCAGCTGCGTCTGCTGAAGGCGATGCCTTCTTAGCGGAAAATGCTAAGCGTGATGGCGTGACTGTGACTGACTCTGGTCTGCAGTTCGAAGTATTAGTCCAAGGTGACGGTGCTACTCCAACTTACGAAGATACAGTGCGTACTCACTACCATGGTTCTTTCATCAATGGTGATGTGTTCGATAGCTCTGTGGTTCGTGGTCAACCAGCTGAGTTCCCAGTATCTGGCGTTATCGCTGGCTGGACTGAAGCACTGCAACTGATGCCAGTTGGCACTAAGTTGAAATTATTTGTGCCACATCACTTAGCTTACGGTGAGCGCGGCGCGGGGGCATCAATTCCTCCTTATTCAACTTTGGTATTCGAAGTTGAATTATTAGATATCATCTAATATTGATAAAACGCCTAAGCCTGTCTTAGGCGTTTTCTTATGGAAGACAAAGAAAGATTGAGGAGATTGAAATGAGTGGACAAGTGAGAGTGGCAATCGTCGGTGCCGGTGGTCGTATGGGACGCACTCTTATTGAAGCGGCTTACAATCATGACCATATATTGCTGGGTGCCGCTATTGAGCGCGCAGGCTCTAGTTTAGTGGGCGTGGATGCGGGTGAGCTAGCTGGTGTGGGTAAATTAAAGGTCATGATCATGGATTCGCTGGATTACGCGACCGATGATTTTGATGTCTTGATTGATTTCACTGCGCCAGACGCCAGTATTGTCCATTTAGATTGGTGTGTGCGCCATAAGAAAGCCATGGTGATCGGCACAACCGGTTTCAATCATGCTCAAAAAGAACAGATCAATGCCTTTGCCGAGCAAACGCCGGTCGTGATGGCGCCAAATATGTCTGTGGGTGTCAACTTGATGTGGAAATTACTCGAACTGGCTGCCGAAGTCATGGGTGATTACACAGATATCGAAATTATCGAAGGTCACCACAGACATAAAAAAGATGCGCCGTCGGGTACAGCCCTGAAAATGGGTGAAGTGATTGCTAAGACCTTAGGTCGCGATCTTGAGAAATGTGCCGTGTATGGCCGCGAAGGGATCACGGGTGAACGTGACCGTGAAACCATAGGTTTTGCGACCATTCGTGCCGGTGATCTCGTTGGTGAACACACGGCCATGTTTGCCGATATCGGTGAGCGTTTAGAGATCACCCATAAAGCTTCGAGTCGTATGACCTTTGCTAACGGCGCTATGCGTGCCGCCCACTGGCTCGTGGAGCAAAAACCGGGCTTGTATGATATGCAGCAGGTTTTAGGTTTGCATTAATATTAAAAACGCCGATATGGCGTTTTTTTTTGCACCCAGATACCAATGGGTGGACGGTTTCACGTTTTTCCTGTAAACTCGTCGGAATTTGTCAAAATTTCGTAAATTAGCGGAAATTGGTATCTTAACATAACACAAAAAACATTATATTTCAGTGGCTTGGCTCTTTATGGAGGTCGCGTTGACAAAGTCTGCCTTACTCGTACTCGAAGATGGAACTGTATTCTCTGGCACAGCAATTGGTGCCGATGGTCTCTCTGTTGGTGAAGTTGTTTTTAACACTTCCATGACAGGTTACCAAGAAATTTTAACTGATCCATCCTACTCACGCCAGATTGTAACATTAACCTACCCACACATAGGCAACACTGGTACCAATGATGAAGATGTTGAATCCGATGGGGTTCACGCTTGTGGTCTTATCATTCGTGATCTTCCGCTCATCGCAAGTAGTTTCCGTAATCAACAAAGCTTAAGTGATTATCTCAAAGCGAACAATGTCGTTGGCATAGCAGATATTGATACCCGCAAGTTAACGCGTATTCTCCGTGAAAAAGGGGCACAAGCCGGTTGTATTATGGCAGGTGCAGACTTAGACGTAGCCAAAGCGCTCGCCGCTGCCAAAGCCTTCCCCGGTTTAAAAGGCATGGATCTCGCTAAAGAAGTCACAACCGATAAAACCTACACATGGCGCAAAGGCAGTTGGCGTTTAGTCGGCGGTTTACCTGCAGATACGCCAGCAAATGAGCTTAAATACAAAGTAGTCGCCTACGACTACGGCGTTAAGCAAAACATTCTACGTATGTTAGTGGACCGCGGCTGTGACGTCACTGTTGTGCCAGCTAAAACCTCTGCCGCCGACGTGTTAGCGATGAATCCCGATGGTGTGTTCCTGTCGAACGGCCCTGGCGATCCAGAACCATGCGATTACGCGATTGAAGCGATTCAACAAATTCTGAAAACTGACACACCGATTTTCGGTATCTGTTTAGGTCATCAGTTGTTGGCTCTGGCCTCAGGCGCAAAAACCTTAAAGATGAAGTTTGGCCACCACGGTGCAAACCACCCAGTGAGCAATATCGAGCAAGGTAATGTGATGATCACCAGCCAAAACCACGGTTTTGCTGCAGATGAAACGACCTTACCCGCCAACATTAAGGTGACGCATAAGTCGCTGTTTGATGGTTCACTGCAAGGTATTCATCTTACTGATAAGCCCGCGTTCAGTTTCCAGGGGCACCCTGAAGCGAGTCCAGGCCCGAACGATGCCGCACCGCTGTTCGATCACTTTATCGAGCTAATCGAACACTATCGTCTTGTAACGAAACGTCAGAACGCTAAGTAATACGCAAGCTAGGAGAAGAGAGAAGCAATGCCAAAACGTACAGATATAAAGAGTATTCTTATCCTAGGCGCCGGCCCAATCGTGATTGGTCAGGCATGTGAATTTGACTATTCTGGCGCACAAGCGTGTAAAGCGCTGCGTGAAGAAGGCTACCGTGTCATTCTGGTGAACTCTAACCCTGCCACCATTATGACTGACCCAGAAATGGCCGATGCCACTTATATCGAGCCGATTCACTGGGAAGTGGTCCGTAACATTATTGCTAAAGAACGCCCAGACGCGATTCTGCCAACCATGGGCGGCCAAACCGCACTGAACTGCGCATTAGAACTCGAAGCTAAAGGCGTACTGAAAGAATTTAACGTCGAGATGATTGGCGCGACTGCCGATGCCATCGATAAAGCTGAAGACCGTAGCCGCTTTGATAAAGCGATGAAAAGTATCGGTCTTGACTGTCCACGTGCGGGCATTGCCCACAATATGGAAGAAGCTTACGGCGTACTCGATCAAGTGGGTTTCCCTTGTATTATCCGTCCATCCTTTACTATGGGTGGCTCGGGCGGCGGTATTGCCTACAACAAGGAAGAGTTCGAAGAGATCTGTTCACAGGGCTTAGAGTTATCGCCAACGAATGAACTGCTGATCGACGAATCACTGATTGGTTGGAAAGAATACGAGATGGAAGTGGTACGTGACCGCAACGATAACTGCATTATCGTTTGCGCCATCGAAAACTTCGATCCTATGGGTGTGCACACGGGCGACTCTATCACAGTTGCGCCAGCACAAACCCTGACAGACAAAGAATACCAAATCATGCGTAACGCCTCTATGGCCGTACTGCGTGAGATTGGTGTTGAGACGGGCGGTTCGAACGTACAGTTTGGTATTAACCCGAAAGATGGCCGTATGGTTATCATCGAGATGAACCCACGTGTATCGCGCTCTTCAGCATTAGCATCAAAAGCAACGGGCTTCCCGATTGCGAAAATCGCCGCTAAGTTAGCGGTGGGTTTCACCCTTGATGAGCTGATGAACGACATCACGGGCGGTCGCACGCCAGCGTCATTCGAGCCTGCTATCGATTACGTTGTGACTAAAGTGCCACGCTTTAACTTTGAAAAGTTTGCTGGTTCTAACGATCGCTTAACTACTCAGATGAAATCTGTGGGTGAAGTAATGGCGATTGGCCGTACTTTCCAAGAGTCATTGCAAAAAGCTTTACGTGGTTTAGAGGTTAGCCGTAACGGTTTAGACCCTATCACAGATATGGCAAAACCTGAGGCAATGCAACGTATTCGTCACGAGCTGAAAGAGCCAGGTTGCGACCGTATTTGGTACATCGCCGATGCGATGCGTGCGGGGTTGAGCTTAGATGAAATCTTTAAGCTGACCAATATCGACCCTTGGTTCTTGGTGCAAATTGAAGAGCTGATCAAACTCGAAGGTGTGGTTGCTGAAGTTGGGCTGGCTGGTCTGGACCATGACTTACTACGCAAACTGAAACGTAAAGGTTTTGCCGATGCGCGTCTGGCCGATGTATTAGGCGTGAACGAAGCCGAAGTGCGTAAGCTGCGTGATAAGTTTGACCTGCACCCCGTCTACAAACGTGTGGATACCTGTGCCGCTGAGTTTGCTACCGATACCGCTTACATGTACTCAACGTACGAAGAAGAATGTGAAGCTAACCCATCGACCCGCGACAAAATCATGGTGTTAGGTGGCGGGCCAAATCGTATCGGTCAAGGTATCGAATTTGATTATTGCTGTGTACACGCGGCGTTAGCGCTACGTGAAGACGGTTATGAAACCATCATGGTCAACTGTAACCCTGAAACCGTTTCAACCGACTACGACACGTCTGACCGTCTATACTTCGAACCCGTCACACTGGAAGACGTACTAGAAATCGTCCGCATCGAGAAGCCAAAAGGCGTTATCGTGCAGTACGGTGGTCAAACACCATTGAAATTGGCCCGTGCCTTAGAAGCCGCTGGCGTACCTGTCATTGGTACTAGCCCTGACGCCATCGACCGCGCCGAAGACCGTGAGCGTTTCCAGCAAGCGATTCAACGCTTAGAGATGAAACAGCCTGAAAACGATACCGTGACTACGGTTGAAGGTGCTGTGATTGCCGCCGAGCGTATCGGTTATCCGTTAGTTGTGCGTCCATCCTATGTACTGGGCGGCCGCGCGATGGAAATCGTCTACGACAAGCAAGATTTGCTGCGTTACTTCAACGAAGCCGTCAGTGTATCGAACGCGTCGCCAGTATTACTCGATCGCTTCTTAGATGATGCGATTGAAGTGGATATCGACGCAGTATGTGACGGTGAAATCGTGGTGATTGGCGCGATTATGGAGCATATCGAGCAAGCGGGTGTTCACTCAGGTGACTCAGGCTGTTCGCTGCCGCCATACACGCTAAGCCAAGAAATCCAAGATCGTATGCGCGTGCAAGTCGGTAAGTTGGCGATGGAACTCGGTGTTGTTGGCTTGATGAACGTACAGTTCGCCGTGAAAGATAACGAAATCTATATGATTGAAGTTAACCCACGTGCTGCCCGTACTGTGCCATTCGTGTCTAAAGCGACCGGTGTGCCTTTAGCTAAGATTGCCGCGCGCGTGATGGCGGGTCAAAGCTTAACGTCGCAAAACTTCACTAAAGAAGTGATCCCACCTTTCTACTCAGTGAAAGAAGTGGTGTTGCCCTTTAACAAGTTCCCGGGTGTTGACCCACTGTTAGGCCCAGAAATGCGCTCTACCGGTGAAGTCATGGGCGTGGGCGATACGTTCGCCGAAGCCTATGCCAAGGCGCAGTTAGGGGCCACTTCTGAAGTGCCTAAGTCGGGTCGTGCGTTATTGTCTGTGCGTAACAGCGATAAGAAACGCGTTGCCGATTTAGCGGCTAAGCTCATCGAGCTCGGTTACCAAATCGATGCTACTCACGGTACTGCGATTATCCTTGGCGAAGCGGGTATCAACCCACGTCTAGTGAACAAGGTACACGAAGGTCGTCCACACATTCTCGATCGCATCAAGAATGGTGAATACACTTATATCGTGAACACTACCGAAGGCCGCCAAGCGATTGAAGATTCTCGTCAATTGCGCCGCGGTGCACTGCGTTACAAAGTGAACTACACCACGACCATGAACGCTGCATTCGCCACGTGTATGGCCCATGCCGCTGATGACCGTACTAATGTGACGTCAGTACAAGAACTGCATTTACGCGTATTGGCTAAATAAGCCATAGCGTTAATGTCGTGAGTTAGAGGGCCGCATAACTTAGGTTATGCGGCCTTATTATTTAGGCCAATGTTTGTTTTACTGAGTTTGTTTTGAGTATGACTTAACTCTTTTTATCTTCTATTTATGTTGCCTGAGAAAATTATGCCTGCGCCAGCCGCTAGTCCTACTAAAGTTGATACGTTTATTGCGCCGCCTTGCCACGGGCAAATACGCGTGCTCTATCAAGATAGCGACATTCTGCTGATTGATAAGCCGAGTGGATTATTGAGTTTATCGGGAAAGAATCCGCTGAATCTCGACTCAGTGCATTATCGCTTAGTGCAGGATTTTCCGACGGCCACTTTGCTGCACAGGCTCGATTTTGGCACTTCGGGTATCATGCTGGTGGCGCTGAATAAAAGCGTGAATGGCTTGCTGACCAAGCAGTTTCAGGCACGCACGGTCGAGAAGCGTTATACCGCCTTGTTGCACGGACATATCGCCGCTGACAGCGGGGTGATAAATTTGCCGATCGCTAAAGATAGTGACCATTTCCCGCTACAAAAGATTTGCCACAGTACAGGTAAACCTGCGATCAGCGAATATCGGGTGCTTGAGCGGTTAACCGACCCTTTTGCCACGCGGGTCGAATTTACCCCTGTTTCCGGCCGAACCCATCAACTGCGGATCCACAGCCAGCAATTTGGCCACTCGATTCTGGGATGCGATCTCTATGGTGGCGTGGGTGAGAGTGTGGCTAATAACGCCGATGCAGCTGATCCAGACATGACTAAGAGAGTGAGTAACAGCAGATTAATGCTACATGCGACCCGCTTAGTATTTAATCATCCTATTACGGGGGAGCGCATCGACTGGCTTTGCGAGTGTCATTTCTAAGTGCTTGCTGAAGAGTCATAGAGTTTAGCATTCAGCACTTAAGACCTAGAACAATGGGTTTAGTGACCTAGCCCGATACGTTCGGTCTGCATGGGCGGCGCATCGTTGGGGAGCCAAGTATGGTAAATCGCCTTGAAGGTGCCATCCGCTTTTATCGCTTCTAGGGCATTTTTCCACTGCTCGATCACCTCATTGGGCGTGCCTTGTGAGAAGGCAATATACAGATGGTTAGCGCTGATCGTGAACAGGGACTCTACATCATCAATGCTTGCACCCGCATCCGATAAAATATTCGGCGCGGTGAGATTGGCATTACACCAAAGGTCGATACGGTGCTTCATCAGTTGTTTTGCACTCAATAAGGGCGCGGATGAGGCGGCAACGTTTGTAAATCCCAGTTCGAGCAATAGGCGCTCTTCCACTGAGGCACGATAGACACCAATTGCCTTCGCCGTTTTAGCATCTTCTATTGAGGTAATTTTTATACCGCTATTTTTTAAGGCATAAAAATTGGTTGTGCCGACAGCAACAGGTCCAATCATAGTAAACATCTGTTCTCTTTCTGCGGTGCGCGTCATAGTAAATAACACAGTATTGGGCTGCTCGGTCAACATTTTCCAGCCGCGAGCCCAAGGTACGACTTTAATTGGATCTGGACTCTTGATGCGTTTTTGAATTTCTTCTACGACTTGTACTGCTAAACCAGCAGGTTTGCCATCAACAGAAAAACTGATCGGTGACCATTCTTCCGTATAGATGTTTAGCGGCTGTGCGCTCAGGGAGAAAGCGCAGCAGAGGATAAGTGATAGCAAAAAGTTTGTGACTAATTTCATTAATAACCCTAAAGATTAGAACGTTATAATTGAGTCTCACTGCTTGCTCTTAAAACGATTAAAGATGAACGCTGTGTTCAAATCAAGTATAGCTAGGGGTTGATTTTCTAAGATGAAATTTACTATATCGTTTTTAACGATAAAAAAGAGCGCGAATATGGCGCTCTTAGGTAGGTTTTATCAATGCGACTGCAGCCTGTTAGAAAACATCAGGCGCGATAGACATCGCGCATCAGATTATCAATACAGTGCACAACGCGCATACTGGCGTCTTCCATTGAGTGTAGTTGTTTGACCATCTCAGGTAAATTACCTTTTTGTCTGGCATTGAGTGCGGCTTTACCCGCTTCGTGCACCGCTTTATGTGGTGCATCTAAGGCTTTGAAGTTACTCAAATGCTGATAATTCTCAGCCCCAAACCCTTTGAAATACCATTGTCCGAGACGGCACTCAGTGTGAGAGTTTACACTGTGATTATGCTGTGGTTTTTCAATTAATTGATAAACACTGCTTTTCCAAACCGCGTGGTCGAGCTTAGTGGTATTTAAGAATGACGCGGTAGCAGCGTTATGGATAACCTGCTGCATTTGCTTTGAACGATTCAGTACATCCTCGACCACTTGGCCGATTTGGGTAGAAGAGCTGGCCACGTCAATAGCGCTACTTTGATTGTTATGGACAATTTCTTTAATTTCTGCCGCTTGAATAACGATTTGTTTTACGAGTTTTTCAATGTGGCTACTGGCTTCGTGGGCTTTACTGGCAAGCTGGCGTACTTCATCGGCAACCACAGCAAAACCGCGTCCCGCTTCGCCTGCGCGAGCGGCTTCAATGGCGGCATTCAATGCCAGCAAGTTTGTTTGTTCTGAGATGCCTTGAATCGCGGCGACAAATTGGTTAATTGAAGAGGTCGTCGCATCTAGTTCAGTAACGGCTTTCATACTGCTCGACGCTTGCTCATTAATATAAGTCGCCCTAGTGCCTAAACTTGCCACGGCGATGCGGGTTTGATCAAAAATCTTATCGAGCTCTGACAGTGAATCTTGTTCAGCGGTAAGTAATTCGGCGCTGTTGGCTAATCCTTCGCGCACCGCATTGAGCATGTCTCCACCTTGGTTTTGGCAGGCAATGACCTCAGTGTAGTGATCCGCATTTTGTCGTGATTGCTGCTGCATAGTCTCATTTTCACGGATCATGCCACGCAGTTCATCGATTTCATTTTGGCGTTGTTGTTCTAATTGGATAAGCCGCTCTTTAAGCGCCTTATTTTCAGCTTTGAGCTGGGAATTAAACCACATAAAAAACCTCTAACGTCGCAAGGACTATGGCTATTGCTTATCGATTTACAGTGACTGGGCTCAGCGGTAAATATTGCAATGTTAATAAAAAGTAAAACCATTTGGGTGTTGAAATATTAACTGATCCTTGCGCTTTATTCTTAATTTTTTTAGAGTTTTTGTCGCTTTAATGCGTTGGCGCAAATTAACCCTATTTTTTGAATGAAAAGTGAACCAAGCTAACATTGAAAACTGGGTCAAGTCAGCTGAGCTGGTTCACTTTGAGGTTTTATCGCTATTGATTAGCGCTATGAAGGCTTTATTGCATGCCTATGGCATGGGTAAGTCGAGCACCATAGTTGCAATGCTGAAATAAACCAGCACGCCTATGATATCGGCGATGGAGGTGATGAGTGGCGCACTCGCCGCCGCAGGATCCATCTTCAATTTGCTCAGTAAGAAGGGCAGAGACATACCAATCAAGCTGCCAATAATCACCACGATTTGCATAGTGAGCGCGACAACCAGTGCGATTTCAGGCCCGCCACGCCAAAATCCTAGCAAGGACACTGCCGCCGCCATGCTGGCACCTAATAATCCGGCGACAAATAACTCACGGCCTAACATAGATAGCCAGTCCTTGAGTACCACTTCCCCCGTGGCTAAACCGCGTACCATTAAGGTCGCCGATTGTGATCCCGCATTACCGCCGCTATCGATCAGTAGCGGTAGGAAGAAGACCAAGGACACATAACTGGCGATTGTATCTTCGAAAAACGCGATACCCGCTCCTGAGAAGATATTACCAAACACCAAGATTACCAGCCAAACCACGCGCTTGCGGTAAAGCAAACCTATGCTAGCGGTCTTAAGGTTATGGTCGATATTGCCTATGGCCGCGGTTTTTGTGAACTCAAGATCCGCCTGTGAGCTGGCAATATCCATAGCATCATCATAGGTGACGATACCGACAAGCTGGCCTTTGCCATTGACTACAGGCAGCGCCATTAAGTCGTAATGGGCGATCATTTGCACCGCTTCTTCACGAAAGGCATTGGCATCGAGGGCGACGGGATCGGGCTTCATAAAATCGACCACTCGCTCGTGTGGCTGCGCCAGCAATAGCTGCCTTAACGACACAGTACCAATTAAGCGGCCTAACATATCAACCACATAGGTTTGATAAATGGTTTCCTTATCGGCGGCCTCAGTGCGTAGGGTATCAATGGCTTCTGCCGCAGTATGGCGGCTATTGAGTAATGTGTAATCCGAGGTCATGACAGCGCCAACCTTCGCCTTGTCATAGGCGGCGAGGGTGCGCATATCTTCCCTTTTGGCCAATGCTAGCGCAGGTAAAATTGCCGCTTGCTGGGTTTCATCGAGCAGATTGTAAAGGTCGGCACGTTCATCGGCCGCCATGTGCACCAGCAGCGCAGATAGCGTGGTTTTGTCTAGCTGCTGAACTAAGCTCGCCTGCAATTCGTCGGTCAGGTAGCGAAACAGATTGGCGCAAACCTTAGGTGAGACCAGTTGCAACAATAGGACTTGTTGAGCTTGATTAAAGACGTTAAAAACGGCAGCGATATCGGCAGGATGGCGCTTTTCGGCTAATTCAGCCATGGCGCTGGCACTGCGTTGCTCGATAATCATCTGCAGGTTATGGATGATTTTTTTGGTGTTGTTTGTGCTGTTATTCATGTTCATAGTTCATTCTCTCAACGATCTAGTGACCAAAGTAAAAAGTGATGTCTGCGCCAAGTTGCAGCGCGTTACCACTAAGGGCATTGCCTAAGCTCAATTCCAGCTGTAGCTGTCGTTGCGGCGTGTGTTGATAGGCGAACTGATAGGCAGCTTCGCTCAACTCTTTTTGATAAAGCTCAGCTATCACGCGGTGATGGCTATTGATTTCATAGGCCGCCGCGATACCCGCAAGTAATTGGGTCGATTGATTAAATTCATGGGTGAAACCTAAGTTGGCATACAGGCTGACATCGGAATCGCCTAAGGTTTTGCCCATAATGCCGAAGGCTTCGGTGGTAAATCCGTTGCCGATATCGAGGTTTTTCTGCAAGTTGATCACCACTGCGCTGTGCCAATCATTCTGCTGCCGATCTGAATCCGAACCTGAATCTGAGTAAGAGCTTAAGTTGAGCGGTAGCTTGATACCGACTTCAGCTTGCTCCTCACGAATAGCGTCATTGGCATTGGACGCTAAACCTAAGTGCCATTCCCATTGATTGCGGCTGCAAGTCGTGGCAGCGTTAAATTGTGGGCTAGCATGATCCGACCTAGGTTGTTGCCAGCCCATTTCTAATTCACAGTGCTCCGCGAGAGCGGGGTCATCCACTTCGAGGTGTGATGCCGCCGCACTCATGCTGTAGTACAAACTGATACTTGCACAGGATAGAGACCGCAAAATTGCTGTGTTGTTTATGTAAGCCATATTTAGGCTCCTCAGATGTAAACCCTTAGGTGTTAATCCATAGGGAAAACGAAGTCCACTGAGGCAAAAAACGTGCTTTGAGATGCAAAAAATACCCATAACTGAACCCCAGCGAATATGCTGGAATGGCGAAAGCGCAGCCATAGGCTCAGGCTTTATGGTTTGTATTTGATATTTGGGGGAGGCGGAGTGAAGAATGGTTCACGCTACTACCCTGCTTAGCAGGTAGCAGCAAAAAAATTGCGGGCTAGTGCTAGGCGTTAAATCCTGTCTTTTGGACAGGGCGTCTACTGTCGCTTATGTGTGTGCCCACAGTGGGTCTCCGCAATGATTAAAAGTCGCCATCATTCTAATGGGCCAAAAGTGAAAGTCAACCGCACAAATCGTTACCTATGTTTTTGTTTAAATTTAGATTTTAATCAGATGTAAATATTATGGTATTGCTTGAGTTTGTGTATGGTTATTGGGCTGGTTGGTGGATTTATGTGCAGATGCTTGTTGTTGATTTGTTTTATGGGCGTTGGCTGTGATGCTGACTCTATGAGGTGTCTAATCTTTATTATCGGATATCAGGTATCGGATATTGATGCGTCGATTGAGTTTGGCTAACACCTTATCTCAAATGGATTATTTGGCATTGATGCGCATCGGGTATACCCTTGTTGTGTCAGTTCCTGTGAGTCAAACTGATCTCTCTGACAAATTAAGACCGGTCGCCGTATTCAGATTTGGAGGTATTAAGCCGTGGCATACAATATCGATGTGGATGGGTTGGACTCCATGGCTGCGGCTGTTGAACATAATGACATCGAACAGATGAGAGTCGCCAATATCAAAATCGCCAGTATCAATCTGTTTAACTTTATTGAGCCGCCTTTGGCTTACTACGACTTTGAAAATATCTATAGCCATGGTCAGTGGCAGAAAAAGTGCCAATGGCTGAGTGAGTTTCTCACCCATCGCCAGCCCGATATTGTCGGATTTCAAGAAGTGTTCAGCCCTGAACCACTCAAACGAATCGCCAGCGAGCAAGGGCTAGCGCATTTTGCTGTCGTCGATGCGCCCACGCTTATCAGTGATTATATTTATCGTAGCCCTGTGGTTGCGCTTGCGTCCCGGTATCCCATAGTGGAAATCAGCAGTGTCGAACCAGATGCACGCTTAGTGGCAGCAATGGGATTATCGAGTGAATTTGCCTTTAGCCGTAAGGTGCTGCGCGCAACCATTGAGGTGCCACACATTGGTAAGTGTGATTTTTATGTGGTGCACTTTAAATCAAAACGCGCCGGATTAGCCCTCGAGCCTAAGCTAATTGAACCTAAGCGATTTGAAAATCAGCCCCTAGGATTCGATAACTCGGCGCCCGCAGCGAGCATAAAACTGCATTCAGAAACCCAATTACTCACAGAGCAAGCTTTAGGCCGCTGGGCATCCACCATGCAGCGCGGCGCGGAAGCTGCGTTATTATTCAATGGCATATTAGTACGTAGACAAGCATCTAAATATCCCGTCATAGTGATGGGCGACTTTAATGACAGCCTGACAATGGGCGCCTTAGATGCGCTAACAATACAGGGCGAGAGTATCCACAGTAATGACATAAAAGCTGCGGGCCTTGGGCATTTATCGGATGCGGCGTTAGCGGCGGTGTTTGCTCAATATCAACTTAAGGATGCCTATGAGTTATTTATCGAGGCCAACCTATTTATCAATGCCAATCAGCAGGGCAGTTTGACGGGTAATACCGCTTACCATAGGGAACACAGAGCGGCGACCCATTACTATGGCCCTAAAGGTTCTGTGCTGGATTATATTTTGCTTTCGAGCGAGTTCGATGCGAGCCATGGCCGCAGTTTAGCCCAAGTGGTGGATTATCAAACCTGCGACAGGCATTTAGTCAGACCCGAATATGAACGCGATGCCTACAGTACTGACCATGCGCCCGTCATTGTTGAGTTAGCGCTACGTAGCTAAGTTCTCGTGTTTACTGATTAATTCGTTTTATTTCAATCATGTCAGTTGTCTTTATCGTGCAGGCATCTTCTCGCTACGGTTTTGTTATCGTTGTTTCATTAACCATTCCAACATCATTTCGCATGAATATCATTCAGAATTAACCGTTAAAATAAGGTATGATCGGCAACCCGTGGATGATGGTAAATAAGCGCTGCAGCGCGTTCGGTACTCGCACTTAGGTGACATTGGGTATATCATCCGTTTCCCATTTTTTAGACTGCAGCCCTTTTTTAGTGGCGGCACTATTTTTAAAGGCAACTATGGCTATCAGAATCAAACTTAAACCCGGCCGCGAGAAGTCACTCGAGCGTCGCCATCCTTGGGTATTTTCCAATGCTATTCATAACATTAAAGGAAAACCTGAAGCGGGTGAGACCGTCGATGTGGTCGCCCATGATGGTCATTGGTTAGGTCGTGGTGCTTGGTCGCCTGAGTCGCAAATCCAAGTGCGGATTTGGACTTTTGATCGCGAAGAAGAAATTGATCGCGCGTTTTTTGCCAGACGTTTGCAGCGGGCGCAAATCGGCCGTAACGATCTGATCCGCGAGCAAGGCTTAACGGGCTATCGTTTAGTGGCCGCCGAGTCCGATGGTTTACCTGGGATCACCATCGACAGATACGCCAATGTGCTGGTGTGCCAGTTACTGAGCACAGGTGCTGATTTATGGCGCGACACCTTAGTTGAGTTATTGGCCGAGCAATATCCTGATTGTGCTATCTATGAGCGTTCCGATGTGGATTCCCGTAAGAAAGAAGGCCTGCTACCTGTGACGGGTTTGCTGCATGGCACTCTGCCTGAAATGCCAGTGATTATCGAAGAAAACGGCATCAAGATCGCCGTCGATGTGATTAAAGGCCATAAGACAGGTTTCTATCTCGATCAACGGGATAACCGCGCCATTGCTGCCCGTTTTGTGAAAGATAAATCGGTATTGAACTGTTTTTGCTACACGGGCACCTTCGGTTTGTACGCCGCCAAAGCGGGCGCCGCCAGCATAGAAAATGTCGATGTGTCTTCTTTAGCATTAGCGACGGCGCGCCAAAACATGCAAGTGAACGGTTTGAGTGATGACAATGTGCATTACAATGAAGCCGATGTGTTCAAGTTGCTGCGCCAATACCGTGATGAGGGCAAGACCTTCGATGTGATCGTACTCGACCCGCCTAAGTTTGCCGATAATAAGGCGCAGTTAAACGGGGCTTGCCGTGGTTATAAAGACATCAACATGATTGCATTGCAGTTGTTGAATCCGGGCGGCGTGTTATTGACCTTCTCTTGCTCGGGATTAATGCCTGCGGATCTATTCCAAAAAATCGTGGCCGATGCCGCGCTCGATGCGAAACGTGAAATCCAGTTTATCGAACGCTTAAGTCAAGCGAGCGATCACCCCATAGGTAGCGCCTTCCCAGAGGGATTCTACTTAAAAGGTTTAGTCGCCAGAGCTTGGTAAGAGTCGCCAGAGCTTGGTCGATAGTCGCCATAGCTTAAGCCAAGCGCTTGATATAAGCTGTCTGCGATGTGGGTTTAGTTAGAGAATAGGCCGTTTAGTCAGAGAATAGCTGGCTGAGTCAGATAACATTGAACCCTAAAAAACCATAAAAAATGCCAGCCCTTTGAAAAAAGTGGCTGGCATTTTTATTGCGTATTTTTACTGTGTTTTTTACATCTGCAGCCTTGTGACTGCGATGTAGCTTTAATACTTAACTTATTCGGCTTTAAAGGTTTTTACGCCATCAGGGGTGCCGACTAACAACACATCTGCGCCGCGTTTGGCGAACAGACCGTTAGTGACGACACCGACTATCTCATTGATCTGACTTTCCAATTCCTTTGGATTAAGGATCTTAAGATTGTACACATCGAGGATCACGTTGCCGTTATCTGTCACAACACCTTCACGGTACACAGGATCGCCGCCTAGCTTAACTAACTGACGTGCCACATAAGAGCGCGCCATAGGAATGACTTCAACTGGCAGTGGAAATTCACCTAGGATGTCGACTTGCTTAGTGTTATCCACGATACAAATAAACTTTTCAGCCACAGCCGCGACAATTTTCTCGCGAGTTAATGCCGCGCCGCCGCCTTTGATCATATCCATACGGTCGTTAATTTCATCGGCACCGTCCACATAGACAGATAAACGATCGACGCTGTTTAAGTCATAAACGGGAATACCCAGCGCTTTCATTTTCTGAGTTGATGCCTCAGAGCTAGAGACTGCACCTTCGATATCGGCTTTCATGGTCGCCAGTGCATCGATAAAGTGATTCACAGTCGAACCCGTACCAACACCAACAATGCTGTCTTTTTCAACGTACTTAAGTGCGGCCCAACCGGCAGCTTTTTTCATTTCATCTTGAGTCATGTTGACATCCTGTAACGGCAAATGAGTAAAAAATTCTGCGCTTAGTATACTCTTTTCCGATAAATAATGTGGCGCAATTCCACCGAGGGTGTGATCTAGATTGCTGGCTGGTCAATATCCGTCAGAGGCCCCAATAACCTAAGTAACTTAAGCAGTTAAGTTGGAAAGCATTTCGCTATACGTCACTAATCTAACTAAGCTACTATGGCAAAAGTAGAATGATTTATTGAGGATTCAGCATGGCAGGAGCGAGTTTATTAACCTTACTCGACGATATCGCATCGATTTTGGATGACGTCGCGGTAATGAGTAAAGTAGCGGCAAAGAAAACCGCGGGTGTACTGGGGGATGATTTAGCCCTCAATGCCCAGCAAGTGACGGGCGTAAGCGCCGATCGTGAATTACCCGTAGTGTGGGCGGTGGCTAAGGGATCATTCCGTAATAAGTTGATTTTAGTGCCAGCAGCAATGCTTATCAGCGCTTTTATTCCCTGGGCTGTCACCCCTTTATTAATGTTTGGTGGACTGTTTTTATGTTACGAAGGGTTTGAAAAACTGCATCACAGCTATAGCCACAGAAAAGGCCAGCCACACAGCGAAACGCAAGAGGAACGTGAGTTACCTGAGATTAAAGATTTCGCCGCCTACGAGGCCGAAAAAGTCAAAGGGGCGATTCGTACCGACTTTGTGTTATCGGCGGAAATTATTGCCATTACCCTTGGTATCGTGGCGGACAAATCCCTATCAACACAGTTTTTTACGTTAGCTGTCATTGGGATAGTCATGACCATAGGCGTGTATGGCTTAGTGGCGGCAATTGTGAAAATGGATGATGCGGGTTTGTACTTGAGTCAACGTGAAGGCGCCTCTGTATTAACTCAAATGAACCGTAAATTAGGTTTTGGTTTATTGAGCGCAGCTCCCGTATTAATGAAAAGTTTAACGATTATTGGCACGGCAGCCATGTTTATGGTGGGCGGTGGGATTTTAACTCATGGCCTACACCTAGTCGGCGAGCAAATCCACCATGCTGAACAAGCGGTTGCTGCCATTGGTGTTGTTGGACCTGTGCTTGCCGTACTGACACCAAGTATTCTTAATGGCCTATTTGGCGTTGTTGCTGGTGCAGTCGCACTCGCTGTGATGACAGGGATACAGAAACTGCGTAGCGAGTGAGGTGCGCGCATCGACAATCGAGGGTTAACTCAACACGGAAGGGCGACGATGAAGTTAATGAAGTACTGTATCTCCCCGAGTAAGTTGGCTTGGTTACGCAAAGAATTAGGTAAAGATGCCAACGGCTTGATTGCAGCAATGGATGCTGCGGGCACGGCTTATCTTGATAACCTCAATGCCTCGACTGAGCCGCTGAAAAGTGAGCGGGTATCGGCCGAGGCTGAAAATGCGATTAAAGCTAAAACTCAACTTCAAGCGCAGCGTCAGTGGGTATATTTGTGGCTGCAGCAACGTATCGCTTTGACTACACGTATTGATGATATTGAACTTGCAGCGTTAGCAGCTTTTGAATTTCAACATGTCCGCATCGAGGTAGTTGAGCCGTCGGAGTTCGATGCGGTTGTCGCGCGATTACAGGCCGAGCCAGTCTTAGGTTTTGATACTGAAACCCGTGCGAGTTTTGAGCGCGGCGTACAATATCCCCTGAGCCTTATCCAAATCGCGACAGCTGACGCTTGTTATCTATTTCAGCATGCCATTTTAGGTGAGCAATTCACTCAGTTAAAAACCGTATTAGAAGATGAAAACATACTCAAAGTTGGCGTTGGATTACGCAGTGATGCGCATGCCCTCAAGCGGCAATGGGGCATCAATGTCGCTTCAAAGTTGGATTTAAACTGGGCATTGGCGCAACTGGGGGCTGATAAGGAGATGGGGACGCGCCAATTGGTGGCGACTCTGCTGGGTACCCGTATTGATAAGCCGAAAAAAATCACCCTATCGAATTGGCAGCATGTGCCTTTATCTGGCGCGCAAATCGATTATGCCGCTGCCGATGCCTTGGCAGCGCTCAAGTGTTTCAATGCGTTAATCACTCTGCTGACGCCTTTTTATCGTGTATCGACTGTTCCAAAAGCCGCGCCGTTAATCCCTTTGAGTCTAGTGGCGCCTTTGGCGAAATATTTCAAGGAGGTTGAATGAAGCGCAAAAACCAAGATGCCCCAAAAGTTAAAATCATGTCATCACACTCGGATATGAGTTCGCAGGGCACCAGTACCTTAGGTTTGATTTACCGCGTGCTGGGCATGTTGATCCTGCTAGCGATGATCACCCTAGGGGTGAATGCCTGGGCTTAGTGATTTTGTGAGCATCTGCTAACAGGTAAAAATAAAGGAGAACGCTATGTTAGATGCCATTTGTGAACTCGAAACAGAGGATCATTTAACAGCGAGAACCACTTACAGTGTTTTTAAGTTTCAGCAATTACCCGATGAAGATATCGAGCGCTTACGACAATGGTTAAGTTGCCCTGCATGCGGCGGAAAAGCGTATTTCCGTAAAGCTTCCAAGGATGGCAAAGCCGCCTGTTTCGGCTCGCGTTATCACCAAGCCGATTGCATTGAATTTAAACCCTCGGCGCAAAAATCCCACGAGGAACAAGATGCTATCGAAGTGCAGCAACAGCTGGTGGACGCCGATGCGTTGATGATCGATTTCAGCCGCAAGCCTCGCCGCCATTCTTCCGCAAATAAAGCATCCACTGCGTCATCCGCAAGTAAGGCAGCGCCGACGTCTAAGTCGTCTTCAATATCTAAGTCATCTTCTGTATCTGAGTCGTCACCATTACCTGTTGCACCGTCAATGGACGCTCAAGTGCAAGAGTCGAAAACAGACTACCAAGTTAACACTGCGGCGTGCACAACCGAGAAGCGGGTACCAAGCCAAGGGCTCGAAAAGTTACTGCACAGTTTATTGCGCGGTACTGATCTGGCGAAGTCTGATCTCTGGGTATACACAGACAGTGAGCGTAAATACCGTTGGCGGGCGAAGAACCTGTTCGTCAACTTTGCCGATGCCGACCCGCTTGATAACAAACCCCACATGTATTGGGGCACTATATCCCATACAGACCCGACCATGAGCTGGCTTAATCCCGCCGACAGTAAAGATATCGGCATTCCTATCGATGGGATAAAACTGCCATTATTAGCGCAATTTGAAATAGAAGATAAACGCGATCTAGAAGGTGCGGGATTGATTTTATTTGGCAAATGTTTTTGGAATAAAGAAAAGACCCGCAAAATTATTCAGCTGTGGAATAACGATTTGCAGCGGATTTTTATCTCAAAGCTGGAAGATTAGCTTTGGGCAGAAACTAGAATTGGGGAGAGAAAAGGGGCTATTCCCGACGCACAAAAACGTCTTAGTAAAAGTCCCTATCTATTTTTCGCTGATTAAGGCGCTTACTTGCCGCAGCACTTCTTGAATTTTTGACCGCTACCACAAGCACAAGGCTCGTTACGATTTGGTTTTTTCTCGAACGTTGTCGTTTTAGGTTTATTCAATAAACCTTCTAATTCAAGGATATCTTCAGCAACATCAGCATTGACTTCGATATTGGCGAACAGCTGGTGTTCGGCAACAATCGCGGCAACTTCGAGTTTACGCGCTTCATCGGCAACAATTAATTGCAGAGGGAAAGCTTCTGTACCCGGTTTAGCGGCACGCTTAGTGTTATAGCCAAAGCTCTCATGCTTTGGCTTAGGTGTTTTACGACCTTTGAAGAAAAATTTGTCTGACATCTTGGTTCCGTCGAGCAGTGTATGAAATTGACGATGCTTATACTATAAAACGCCGATTTTATAAATCGAACTCAGATCTTTTTTCGATAAATGTGTGGCTTTTGCCATTAAGTGGTCCAAAACTTGTCGAAACAACCATATCTGTCGAATTTACTGCAGTGATTCTAGCTAGGACATTAGGGCGGCTAATTCTCTAGATAATGTATCCGTTAAAACATTGTGCCCGATATGCGGTGACTTTTTAATCTCAGTGGTAATTAATTCAACAGTAATCGTCTGACTTGTTTGAAAAACCTTCAGTTAATGAGTTTTGTCATAAAAAGTACTTTACCTTTGAGAGTGCTTTTAGCATAATGCGACACGTCAACAGGGGTGTAGTTCCAATTGGTAGAACAGCGGTCTCCAAAACCGATGGTTGCGGGTTCGAGTCCTGCCACCCCTGCCAAATAAAACAACGGCTTGCATAGAAATATGCGAGCCGTTTTCTTTTGCGTAGAATAAAACGGAAAAAATGATTTTACTTGGATTGAATAACTCGCCATTTTTTAACGCTACCCATTGCTGGTACTATTTCCATTTTTCTGTCGTAACCCTCCACATAACTGTGGTAGTAGGCTCATTTACTGTCAATGCTTGTTCATCAAATAGGTTGTTGGCGAAGTCACTAATCCGCCAGTTTTTAGCTTGATAATCGACGCTAAAGCGAGTTACCACATAATCCTCTGCAACTGTCATCGCCGTTATAAATCGAGCTGCCTGTGCTATTAAAGTCTTGGCTGTGTTCGAAATAAGATAGGTCGATAAAGCCACGGTTATTTAAATCAAAGCGGTATTTATCCCATCTAAAATTTACCAACGTGTGACTGTTTGTGCCGTTACCTGTGTAAAAGTCTGCATTGAACCTTTGTCCGTCATGAGCCCGTAGTACATTGATCAAACCTACTAGCCGTCAGAAATGAGTATTCCACGACACTTTATTTTTTGTTCATCTTTGGGATCTTAGTTCCAAAATCTAAGATTTAGTTTGAATTGAAGGTCATAACAGTACAATATAAGGAATATATTGAATGCATCTTAAGTGTGTTCATCATCGTTCTGCTACTCGGCTAACAACTATGCTAAATATTGATGATCCTACACAAACCGAACGTACTCATGCGTTATGGCGCTTAGGCTTTAGACCTTTTTTCCTTGGGGGAGCAATATTAGCTGCGCTATATATCCCTTTGTGGCTATTAACTTGGTTTACTCCCCAATATAGCTTTTTCCCTTCATCCTTTTGGAGCAAGATATTGCCGCTATGGTGGCATCCACATGAAATGCTGTTCGGTTTTGCTATGGCAATTGTGTGTGGATTTTTGCTGACTGCCGTTCAAAATTGGACCAACCAACCCACATTAAAGGGATGGCCACTCGCATTGACCTTTAGCTGCTGGTTACTGGCAAGATTATTACTCTTACTCCCAATGCAAGTTCCGCTCATTTTGCCCGCCGTGTTTGATTCATTGTTCCTTGGTATGGCAAGCCTTACCCTATGGCGCTGCATTTATAAGGTGAAGCAATGGCGCAATATTGGTTTTCCGATCATGTTGTTTGCCGCACTCGTGATTAACAATGTCAGCTATTACGCTTTATTTGAACGCGACTTTATTCTTGCCAACCAGATCTGGCAGGCGATGTTATGGTGGTTAGCCTTACTTATCACCATAGTCGGTGGACGTGTCATTCCATTCTTTACCGCGATGCGCATTAAGGCTACTAAAGCAGATCCCTTAACTTGGATTGAATACCCGCTGATCCTGACGATGATCTTGCTTGTCATTCAATCACTCATCCACCTTATACCTCTGGAAGTCGAGCGAGGCTTACTGCTCATTGCGGGGCTCTTGCAGCTGGTCCGATTTGCACGCTGGTTACCCCATAAAACACTGAAAGAACCTATGCTGTGGTCCTTGCATCTTGCCTATTTAATGTTGCCACTCAGCCTGTTAGCCATGAGTTGGTATCTCGATAATGAATATGCCTATCGCAGTCTGCTTCACCTATTTGCTATTGGTTGTATGGCTACCCTGTGTCTTTCGATGATTTCCAGAGTGTCACTCGGGCACACAAGTCGAAATATTTATGAGGGCCCTAAGATGATCTTGGCATTTATTTGCCTACCGTTAGCGGCACTGCTCAGGGCGCTAATGCCCATCTGGTTTCCGGCCCACACCCAAGTCTGGTTATGGTTGGCTGGCAGTTGCTGGTTTATCGCATTTGCACTGTTTGTATGGCATTACTTGCCGATACTTTCTCGCCCCCGTATTGATGGGCGCCCAGGTTAATATTGATGTTAGGACAAAAGGATACAAAGTGAAAACTTATTTTAAAACAGTCACATTGCTAAAAATGATTTGCTTGCTCGCCATAACTACATGTACATCCGTAGCGGCTTCTGATACTAGCAATCAACAAAAATATCCTAACCAATATCAATCTTGGCAAGCCACCTCTGAACAAGTTGAACGCGAAGATATGCTCGCCAATTATCCCGCCAGCATCATACTCTGGGCAGGATCTTCCTATGCCAAAGAGTACCATAGCCCACGTGGGCACCATTTTGCCGTTGCTGATGTGACGCATACTTTACGTACAGGTGTCCCCCCTAAAGCAGGAGAGAAAGGATTATCCGCCAGTTGTTGGACCTGCAAGACACCGGATGCCCCTAGATTGATTGAACAACTGGGATTTGAAGGATACTCCGCTAAAAACTTTACCGATCTGGGCAAAGAGATCCAAAGCGTAGTGTATTGCAGTGATTGCCATGAATCTGGCACTAATAAGTTAACTTTACCTCGCCCCCATGCCCAAGAGGCTATGGCTAAAATTCACCTGCCATTCGATAAACAAGATACCGATATGCAAGGTGCGCAGGTATGTGGTCAGTGTCATGTCACTTACTATTTCCGTCCGGAAAAAAGTAATGTTGTTAATATTCCCTGGATTTTTGGCAGCACAGCCGACGATATTGAAAAATATTATGACACTCGCCGCTTCTTCGAATGGATCCATCCTCTTTCGAAAACGCCCATACTCAAAGCACGTCATCCTGAGTTTGAACACTGGAGTCGCAGTAAACATGCCGAAGTCGGTGTCACTTGCATTACCTGTCATATGCCAACCCAGCAGGATGCAAAAGGTGTTGAATTTACTAGTCATAAAGTTGATAAAGCCTTACCGCATTTTGATAACAGTTGCAGTGGCTGCCATAGTAGTAAAACCAAAATTGAAACCAAGCTCGCGGCCAATAAATTAACGATTGAGACCAAAGCCCGCGAAGTTGAAGCTCTGCTCGTCAAAGCCCACTATGAAGCTAAAGCGGCATGGGATGCTGGTGCTAAATGGGAGAATATGAATGAGCCAATTATGGCGATACGACACAGTCAGTGGCGCTGGGACTTTGCCATGTCTTCACATGGTTTGTATGCACATAATCCACAAGAAGGTAAGCAGCTTTTAGATAAAGCTATCGAACAAGCGAACGAAGCACGTCATCTGCTCACTGGAATATTGAAGCAACTTAACGTGACTCAAGTTAGTTATCCAGATATCAGTACTAAGGAAAAGGCCCATCAAGCGATAGGGTTAATTGAATCGGATTTAATCAAAGAAAAACAAAAGTTTATTGAAGATGATGTTAATAAAAACTGGCAGCCTGTCGCAAAATATGGTTATTAGTTTATTAGCGGGTGGCTGATAATTTGAGGGATTTTAAAGCTCAAAAGCGAGAGGAAGTTCGAGTATTTATGCTTTGATTCAGTGAGCGTTATGCCAACAAGGCTTGGTCGGTTCTACAGCGATGCTCATCTTCCTTTGCACGAGCAATAACTGCAGCCGAAATGATTCATGTCATTTCGGCTGCAGTACATAACTCATTGATAGGTTGGTCAGTAACGACAAATTAATCACTGTAATCTGTGTCAGATATCTGTAATTCAGTTTTTTAATGCGTAGAAAGCCGATCCTACTTTGAGGCAAGTAATTGATGAAATTCTATTATCTTGGTTGGCTGCCAAAGTGATTGGTTTCGATGCGAAACTAAAACCAATGTACAACTCTGTTCGCAAATAGCCTTGGCTACACGCTTTTCTGTCTCTTCATCCAATGCCGTGGTGGCCTCATCCATTATCAGAATCGGTGCATTTTTGATAAGCGCGCGTGCTAAGGCAAGCCTTTGGCGTTCCCCTCCCGATAACCCTGCGCCTTGCAGGCCGACTTCTTGGTAAATGCCCAGTTCTGATCTGTCTAATACTTCATCCAGAGCCACTTGGCGTGCCGCTTTATCTACGGCTTGATCGTCGGCATCAGGGTTACCAATACGAATGTTACTGGCAATGGTGCCTGTAAAGATGAGTGGATCCTGCGGCACATAGGCGAAAAAGCGGGCAAGTTCAGTTGCGGGAACTGACGTGAGCGGCACCTTGCCCAAAGTGATCAGGCCTAGGGTGGGATCATCAAAGCGCATCAATAGCTTAAGTAAGCTGGTTTTACCTGAACCGCTCGGGCCACAAATCAGCACGCGTTCACCTGATTCGATAGTGGCATTGATATTTTGCACCGCAGGGGGAAATGTTACGTTATTCAATTCGATTGTATGATTGTTCGGTGTCTTTTGTTGCGCTTGGCTTGGCTCTTTGAGCGTTGGCGCATGAGTCGCTTGTCGATAGTGTTTAATAGCCGCTAACTGATCATTAATGCTTATTGCCGCCACGGCGAGAGTCTCAAGTGGCGCCGCCGCGCGCATGGTCAACATCAAGACAGCGAGCAGCATTATCGTATTGTTTATACCGGATAGCACCAGGTAGAGTGCCATGCCTGCAATAGGTAAAAAACTGGCGATAGCCGACAGTAATGTTGCTATAGCAGCGGCGCGATTAGTTCGTTCCAATGCGATTTCTTGTGTTTGCCAGTTTTGCTCCACCCGTGTTGTTGCGCCGCTATATCCTGCTGCTGTGCGCAGTAACTCTAAGTGGTCGATCAGTTCAAGAGTTGACTGCTCTGCAGCCAATTCAGTGTTGTTTCGGTCCATATCTGCGCGGGCAAGGGCTCGTTGCGCCATACTCTGAATCACAAATGACATCAGCAACAAGCTAGCCAACATTAGTACCAGTGGTATGCCACCGATCAATCCTATGCCAAAGGTAATGCAGAGCGGAATAAGCGGTGCATGAATAAATACCTGAAATTGATGTGCCGGAATACTCATAAAGCCAGGAATACTCCGAGAGACAGTTTCTATGAGTAGTGTCCTGACACTCGGTGTAAACCAAGAGAGTTTCGCTTGTTGCATGGTCGTGCCTAATGCACTGTAGAGCGCATTGGCCAGCCTTGCGCCAGCCCAAAAACCTGAACGCGAAGCCAGTATTGTGGTGAGTATGGTTATTGCGGCAATCGATAGCACTTTTTGCGGTGATTGCTGCTGAGTAATGGCTAAAGCCAGTTGAATGTAGCATGCGGCTTCCAATATGGCCGCCACAGCCCAACCGCAGGCAACAGGTATTAAGTGTTTTATGGCAGCGTAATCTTGGGGACGATTTATCATTGGCCTTCTCCTTCCATGTGATAATGCTTGAGTGTGAGCTTGTCATCCGCCAGCTCAGAAAGCGTTAAGTCATGGGTGATCATTACAATCGTTTTGTGGTTTGTTTTTGCGTGATGGCTTAGCGCTGTGAACACGTTAAATGCCGTTTCGCTGTCTAGGGCCGATGTGGGTTCATCAAGCAATATCACGCGAGCGGGTGAAAGAAACACACGGGCAAGATTAACCCGTTGTATTTCACCACCAGACAAGGTGCTTGCATGAGTAGTTAAGGATTTATCCAATTGCGCGCAGTGTAATGCCACTAAGTAATCTTCATCCGTGGCATCAGGTGCGGTGAGCGCGAGATTGTCGGCGATGGAGGTTGCCAGTAGTCCCGAACTTTGCGGTAATAGCATGATCGCGCGATTAATTGAGGCTTCATCCAACTTATTGAGTGCAATACCAGCGAGTCGAATATCTCCGGCATGTAGTGGCTCCATGCCCGCTAATAAGCGCAGTAATGTGGATTTGCCAACACCACTGATCCCTGTCACTGCCGTCACTCTGTCAGATCTAAATTGATAGTTAATGGGCACAGATTGATTGCTTATAGACAGTGAAGGCACAACATTCGTGAGGGTGAGCGGCATAGGTGTATTAAGCTCAATATTACCGCTACCAACAGGGACTCTCGACTGCTCAAGAAAATCCGTTAGTCGCTGAGCAGCAGCGCGGCCCGTGGCGAGATAATCAAGCCCATGCCCGAGCTTTAGGGCTGGCGTGACTATGGCCAGACTGAAGAACAAGGCGGCAGCAAGGTTTTCTGGGGGCCATTCATACCCGATGGCATAGACAATGGCAAAAGTACAGACAGCCTGCAGTAGTGATGTGGCCACTGCGACTGAAGTGGATACCTTGCTTACCCGCTCAATAATCTCCTCAATAAAATGCTTAGTTGCCTTTTGGTAGTCGGCTATTGCGCCAGTTTGATCGCCATAAATTCTAAATACTGGTGCACCACGCGAGTAATCATCCACTGCAGCAGTGATATTTCCCATCACATTAACTCGTGCTTCACCCTGTTTAGCAGCAAGCCTTGGGACTACCACCAAATAGAAAAGCGCGGCGACGAGGCCTGGGATAAGGGCAAGTAATGACACTGGGCCCGCGCTTAAGATCAGCAAACCGATAGTAATGGCAGGGACAATGATAAAGGTCGCTAACTCTGAGGGTAAATGCGCGATCATATGATGCAATGACGCTATGTCATCGACCATTAATCGCTTTAACTTTTCGCCCTTATATTTTGCCAAAGTACTTGGTGGCAACCTAACAAGATGCGCTGCAACATCACGCTTTAATCTTCCAGAAAATTGCGCCTCAGCATTGTGATTAATCCAAGAGGCGCTACCAGAAAGCAGTGCCGACAATATCCAAAATATGAGCGCACCCGCTAACCAAAATGAATGATACCCAGCAATAAGCTGTATTACGCACCAGAGTGCGCTTAGTGCCATCACGCCGGTACCAGCCGCTAGTAATGTTCCGATAGTGAGTGCGGGAATCATCGGACGTAAGGCCAAAGCTAGTTTTGAATGGGGGCTGAAAAGTAACTGCATTTTAATGTTCACCTAAAAAATCGAAGTGGATCAGGCCGGGCTTCTGTCTGGAATGCGTGCTTAGCACAAGCCAAATTAAGTAATGAAGTCTTGATATTGCGGAGTAAAAAATAGTCTGAGTGCCAGATTTTATGGGCAAATGAACATCCACGAGCCAAATTCCTTGTTTCATAAAAATTGAACCATCATGAGATGGCGACCATATTAAGCGGTCATTTTTATTTATCAACATGGTGTTGATAAATGTTTTGAACGGCGATAATATAATTGATAACCATTCTCATTGGCAACAAATCTTTCGTATAAGGAGTTATTAAACATGCCCCGATTTGGTAAGTTTTACCCACAATCAAAGTGGGTTATCGGTTCTCTTGCGCTGGGGCTGAGCGCTATTTCCGGCTCAACTATTGCTGACAGTGGAACTGCTTTAGATAAGCAATCCAAGCAACAAGATGCAGCGGGAAACATTGAAGTCATCACCGTTTACGGTCAGAAAATCGAGCGAACGTTGAAAGAAACTGCGAGTTCAGTGACGGTAATCACTGAAGAACAGTTGAGGAAAAATGCGGACCAATCAACGATTTCTGAAATTCTCGGCGGTACGCCAAACTTAATTTATGCCGGAAATACCGATGCGCCCATTATCCGCGGTACGGATACCAAAGGGCCTGTTGCAGCGGGTAATGCCTACTTATCTAAGCCTGTGCCGGGTGCAACTATCAGTGTTGATGGTAAATATCTGAGCCCCGCAGAACTGGATTTAGGCGCCGCAGGCGTGTGGGATGTGTCGTCTATTGAAGTCTATCGTGGTCCGCAAACGACCAGTCAAGGAGCCAACAGTATTGCTGGCGCTGTAGTTATCCATACCCATAACCCCACTTATACGCCAGAATTTGCAGCGCAAGCACTTTATGGCAGTCGGGATAAGAAGCGCTTTTCGGTCATGGCGTCTGGTGCGCTAAGTAATGACTTTGCCGCAAGAATTAGCGCAGATTACAGTGCTAGAGATACCTTTGTTGATTACGTTAATCCAGAATTTACAGCCCATGATTTGGATTTTGAGTTTAAAAACCAAAATCTACGGGCGAAGTTGCTATGGGAACCCGAAAAATACAGCAACTTTTCCGCCATGCTCACTTATTCCTCCACTGAGGCTAAACGTCCCAGAAATGAGGTGGTATCAGAACCCTATGATGACTTAGAAAATCGTTCAATTTTTCAGGACAATCAAGAAGTCAGTAATCATGTCGGGATTTTTGATCTTGAATATGTGTTCGACAATGGTATGAAGTTGCATAACCAACTGCAGTATTCAGAAGGGCAGTTTGATTATCACTTCGCCGCACCTTATCAAGGGATCGCAAAACGAGATAATGAAAACTTTTCGAATGATATAAGGCTGAACTTTGGTGACAAGAGTTCAGAGTTTAGTGGGGTTGCCGGTGTCTTCTACTGGGACGATAAAACGAATAACAAGCTGAACAACGTATTTGGTAATGCCGACGCTGACTTGAGACATACCAGTTTTGCCCCCTACGGTGAAGTTATATGGCGCTTCTCACCTAAATGGGCATTTACCAGCGCACTTCGTTATCAGTCTGATGAAATTAGCCACGATGGCATTGCCAGCTACATCCCAGACGTGCGCCATCAATATGAAGAGACGTTTACGGCTTTATTACCTAAGGTTGCCCTGTCCTATGATCTGACTGATAACGTCTTAATCGGCGCTATGATCAGTGAAGGTAACATTCCTGGGGGCACAGGCATTAACTTCCGCGGCGGCGAATATTATACATTCGATGCCGAGTCGGCATGGAACTATGAACTTTTTACCCGTATCGATCTGCTTGAACAACGCTTGATCATAAATAGCAATCTCTTTTACACCCGCTTTAAAGATTCACAACGTTCAGTTACTGACTACCTAGATGGACGACCCTTTGGTTCTGTCATTATTAATGCCGATGAAGCACAGAGCTATGGCATTGAATTAGATTGGAACTTTAAAGTTGCCGATAGTTTTAGCTTATATGGTGGGCTGGGTTTACTTGAAACTGAGATAAGTGAATTTAATGACTACCGTGGCGAGGAGTTTGTCGGCAACGAGTTTAGTAAAGCGCCAGGATATATGTTCAATCTTGGGTTTGACTATGCGATTACCGACGCCTTTAAAGTGAGCGGTGATGTGCGTCATACGGATGGATACTTTTCAACGGATACCAATGAGCCTGAGTTAAGAGTGGGGTCTTACACAACGGTAAACCTGAATTCTTCCTATCAAATCAACCAATATTTTGAAGCCTTTGTTTATGCGCGCAATTTACTGGATGAACGTGCTCCTGTGGCAAAAATGGCTGACAGAAGTACCGGAGGCGTGGATGCATATTTACTTGAACCACGAGAAATAGGCGTAGGCGTTAGGGCGAAGTTTTAGCGGCTCGCTTCTACCCGCTGTATTGGGTATTGCCATGCAGCGGGTAGCAAGAGCGGTTAGAATGGCTTTTTTGCCTTGGAAACCTTATCGATATGACACAAGTACCGGATCAACCCACTCAAAAACGTCAGCGTGGCAGACCTAGCCGTATTTCCCGTGAGGCTATCGCCAGAGCTGCGTTGGAGATTGGGGTTGATCAAGCGACTATTCCAGCTATAGCGACGCATTTAAAGGTCGATCATTCGTCCCTCTACCATCACGTAGCAGGTCGAAATGACGTTATCTCCATTGCCGCTGAGCTTGCAATTAATGAGCTGGACTGGCGAGCGCCAGCAGCCACAGATTGGCGGAGTGAATTGATCATATTGACCGATGCCATTTGGACACTTTATGAGCGTCATCCTGGCCTCGCTGAATCTATTCATCAGGCCAGTGTTACCCCATCATCGGGTATACGTTCTTTTGCTGAGTCGGTCGAAAAGCTACAACAAAAAGGCTTCTCCCTCGATGAGGCAGTGCTTGCCGTTGATATCTTAGTTGACATGGTGGGGGAGTGTTTTTTGGGATGGTGGTCAACCACTAAACCAGAAGCCGATGGCCGAACGCGTAAAGAGCGAATTATCGCAATTTGGGAAGATGAAGCCACCAAGCTCCCTGATAAAGCTGAGCAGATAAATGCGATGGTAGACATCATGAAGGTTGGCGCCCGCAAATGGTGGGAGCGAAAACGTGACTTAGTGTTAGCAGGTATTGCCGTAACCCATGCCCAAAAGGCAGGGGGATCTGATAAGGCTCAAATATAGCGCGTCGATATGAAAACCTCATAGCGGCTGCAGATTAGTACAAGATTTATTGCGTATAGGAAGTATCAGCTTGTGAAGGTGGTTTATGCACTGACGTGCTTTTTTGTGCTTTGTTTTGCCTCATTGCTGCTAGGCGCAAAGTATGCCTCTGTGACGCAGATGCTGACGTTCTCGGATGATGTCTGGTTGGTGTTATCTGCGAGTCGTCTTCCGCGGCTTTTTGCCTTGATTTGCTCAGGCGCAGGGCTCGCTGTCTGTGGTGTGATTTTGCAGCAGATTGTGCAAAACAAGTTTGTTGAACCCGCTACTTGTGGCGGGCTTGATGCCGCCAAACTAGGCATATTAATTTCAATCATTCATGCTCCAAGTATGGGTGTCACCGCCAGAATGTTAGGTGCTTTGGTTTTTTGCCTGCTTGCGAGCTTAGCCTTTATTCTGATTATTCGTGGTATTCGGTATAAGAGTCCGGTGCTCATTCCAATTATTGGCATTATGTTTGGCAGTGTACTCAGTGCGATAGCGGAACTATATGCCTATCAAAACAATATGATGCAGAGTATGCAGGGATGGATGCTGGGTGATTTTTCAAAAGTCGTGCAAGGTAACTACGAAATCATCTATCTGATCCTTCCCATAGTCATGCTGACCTATCTTTATGCACAGCGCTTTACCATTGTAGGAATGGGCGAAGGCTTAGCTACCACACTAGGACTGAGTTATTTCAGTCTCGTTATCTTAGGGTTAGTACTGGTTTCCCTGACCATAGCCACCACAGTGATCACAGTCGGGAGTATTCCATTTATTGGTTTAATTATTCCTAACCTTGTCGCTATGCGTTACGGCGATAATTTAAAACGCACTTTGCCTATTATCGCCTTTGCTGGCGCAACGCTATTGATTATCTGTGACCTACTTGGCCGGCTTATTTTATATCCGTTTGAAATTCCTATAGGTCTAACGGCAAGCTGTTTAGGCGGGCTCATCTTTTTAGTTATCGTTTGGAAAATCAAATGAAAAACTGTGCGTGGCATTTTTTGAGCTGGGGGCTGCTTGTAATATTAGCAGTCACATTTTTATTGATGGGCTCAGGTTTTGATTTTGACTATGTCATACCTAATCGATTGGTACGTTTGGGTACAATTTGCCTTGGTGGTGTCTGTATTGCGTTTTCCTCGATACTGTTTCAGACCTTAGCCGGAAATCGAATTTTAACGCCATCTATCATGGGGTATGAAGGGGTTTACTTGATTTTGCAGGCACTGTTGATCCTTATCTTAGGAACGGGCAGCAGTATTTTGATCACCGCTAACAGCAATTTCTTTGTTTCAGTTGTGGTGATGTTGCTTTACTCAATGGCGATTCACCGCTGGCTATTTAGCGGAGATCGACATGATGTGTTCTTCCTACTGCTTGTTGGCTTAGTACTCACTGTGGTGTTAGGCAGTTTTACTCAGTTAATCCAATACTCTATCAGTCCTGGTGAATTTTCAATTTTCCAGAGCTATAGCCTAGCGTCGTTCAACCGCGCTCAACCAGAGCAATTACTTATTTCTTTAGTGCTTGTCGGTGTCGTGTGTATTGTCGCTTGGAGATCGCGAACTGTGCTCGATGTATTACTGATGGGGCGAGAGCAAGCAATTTCTCTCGGTATTGATTATCAAAAAGTGGTCCGCCTGTTATTAGGCCTTATCGCGGTATTGGTCGCAATATCAACCAGCTTAGTAGGGCCTACGGCCTTTATGGGGATATTTGTCGCGAATATGGCCTATACACTGGCAAGGCATCCGTCGCACTCATTTACCTTGATAACAGGATGCGCCGTTGCTATCTCAGTTTTTCTGATCGCACAAATACTTGTTGAGCACCTGTTTAATTATCAAACCAGTGTTGGGCTGTTAATTAACTTATTTTGTGGTGCCTATTTTTTTGTATTAATTCTTAAACCTCGGAGCGCAGTGTGATTACCGTCAATAACTTACATCATTCTTATGGCGCGAAACCTGTGCTTAAAAATGTTACCACGCAATTTCCCGAGCATCAGATTACATCACTCATTGGCCCCAACGGCGCCGGCAAAAGTACCTTATTGATGTCGATTGGTCGGCTACTGAATATCCAGCAGGGCGAGGTATTACTCAAAGGTACTGCTATCCACAACATTCCCCTGAAGGATTACGCCAAGCAAGTGGCAACTATGCGTCAGTTTAACAGCCTCAATTTACGCCTGACGGTCAGGGAGTTAGTGGCATTTGGTCGCTTTCCCTATAGTCGAGGCACACTCACAAAGGCAGATCATTGTGCCATTGATGAAGCTCTGTCGTTTTTAGCCTTACAGTCATTAGCTAATGCATTTATCGATGAGCTTAGCGGCGGACAACGCCAAATGGCCTTTCTGGCAATGGCGATTGCACAGCAAACAGATTATTTATTGTTAGATGAACCGCTCAATAATCTTGATATGAAGCATGCCGTTAGCATAATGCGGGCGCTTCGCCATCTGTGTGACGACTTCAAGAGAACGGTAGTGTTAGTGGTTCACGATATCAATTTTGCGGCTAATTACTCCGACTATATTGTCGGCATGAAGCAAGGCGCTGTGCATTGCGAAGGACCCGTTGAGGAGGTTGTTACAGCACAAAGATTAAAAGCACTGTACGAACTGGATCTTGAAGTGCTGAAAACGAGCCAAGGAACAGTTTGTAACTATTTCAACTTCAACTTACAAGGAGAATACAAGTGACGTCGAAATGTAAAAGCGGTATTAAAGTGATGGCGATTCTGTTATTTAGCTCGGCTTTTTTGCTGGCCTGCGACAATAAAAGCGAGCCAGTACAGAAGACGATTCTTGCAACGTCTGATACTAGCGAGTCAAGTTTTACACCTGTTGAAATAACCCATAAGTTGGGCACTACTGTTATTACAAAACGCCCTGTACGCGTTGCGGCCCTCGATATGAATGAAGTCGATTATCTCGAACAGCTAGATATTCCCATTATCGGCATGCCAAAGGATTTTGTTCCTTACTACCTGCAGGACTATAGCAACAACAATGATATCGTTGATTTAGGCGCCATAGTTCAGCCCAATATGGAACGTATTTACGCTCTCAAACCAGATCTCGTGTTGATGTCATCTATTCAGGCAAATCATTATCAGGCGCTTTCGAATTTGGCTCCGACCATTCATTTGGATATTGATTATCAAGACAGCAACAGCGATTACTTTGATATAGTCAAACAACACTTGTTGGTGCTGGGGAAAGTATTTGATAAGCAAGCCTTGGCAAAACATAAAGTGGATGAACTGGAAAGTAAGCTCCAAAATGCCAGAAAGGTTATTCAGGATAGGCCTGAGAAAGCACTCGTGGTGCTACATAATAATGGTGCTTTTCGATTCTTAGGTATTCGTTCTCGGTATGGGTTCATTTACAGTGGGCTAGGGGTTAAACCCGCTAGCTTATCAGAGCAGATGGGATTGCACGGCCAACCCGTGTCAAGCGAGTTCATTCTTGAAAACAATCCTGACATCATTTACGTGGTAGATAGAACCGCAGTCATGGAGCGAAGCCCCGTATTGGATAAACAGTCCATAGATAACCCTCTCTTGCGTGAGACTAATGCTTGGAAGACGGGGAATATCATCTTTGTAGATCCTGAGGCTTGGTATATCACAGGGGCCGGAATAACATCCCTTAACATCATTATTGATGATGTATTAAAGGGCTATGTAAAGGAGTCGCTGGCCGTAAGTCGTTGACTTACACCAGCTAATGATTCACTAGATAAATGCGTTATTTAGTCAAAATAGTGAATAAACTTGTTAGAAAAGTAAAATTTTAAATTAATTAAATCATAGGGTTATTTTATTTTTCTCTCAGTGTCTTTTTCTAAGTAACAGGATAAAGACTTGATATTCGATTGTTTACGTCTGGACTCCAAAACCGATGGTTGCGGGTTCGAGTCCTGCCACCCCTGCCAAATAAAACAACGGCTTGCATAGAAATATGCGAGCCGTTTTCTTTTATCTGCCATTTAGCCTCGATATATTTAGCGCCCTCTCTATTCATTCGCGGTTATCGCTTTTTCTCACAAATGCTGTTTCTCATAAAACTGCCGTATACCTCTTGTAACATTTAAGCACTGTGGCTTAGGTAAATCGGTTTGCAACTTTAGTTGTGCTTAACATACAATCGCCTGCCAAATTATGTGAGGAAGTAGGGTTTGAATAGTGTGATGCAAACAAGACGCACCCTAGCGATATGGCTTACTGCCATGTTGGTGCTATTGTCTGTGGCCATTGCTGTTCACAGTATTTCCCATGCTAACGAAGACCCTAAGTCCCATTGTTCGCTGTGCTTACATCAGCACCAGTTGCAACATGCGATAACCAGTACGCCCTTTCATTTCCAACTCACTCAACAGAGTTATATCTCGGTTGAGTTCCAAGCTATTTCCTTTAAACGACCTTTTAGTCGTTTCTTCAATAGTCGTGCTCCGCCCATAACAGCATAAGTTACTGTTTATTCAATTTATCTTAATTAACTTTGAGCGCCTTGGCTTAGCGAAGGCGTCGATGCTGTTTATTTTCGGAGTGAAAATGACCTCTTTTTATATTCCCAAGCGCGCTGCGCTTTTGCTGGGTGCCTTGGTTGCACTCAATCCTATTTCAATGCTGCTGGCTGCGGAGGATGCTCAATCTGGTGATCCTATCGCAGAGACTGACATTGAACGTTTAAGTATCCACTATCGCCAAGCTTACCGTGGCAATGTGTCAGCAACTGAACTTCCCCAAGCGATCAGTGTGTTAGATGAGCAATTGATCAAAGACGCGGGGCTGACGCGGTTTCAAGATGTGCTGGATTATTCCGCCAGTGTAGCGCGGCAAAACAATGGCGGCGGTTTATGGGATAGCTTTTCCCTGCGCGGTTTTCCGGGTAACGAGAACATGCCATCGGGCTATCTAATCAATGGCTTTAATGGTGGCCGAGGTTTTAGTGGTCATAGAGATTTATCGAATGTCGCCTATGTTGAGATCTTAAAAGGCCCTGGTTCGGCGCTTTATGGCCGCTCTGAGCCCGGTGGTACGGTCAATATCGTGACGAAGAAACCCCAATATGAAACCAGTGGCTACTTAAAGGCGTCGGTAGGAAGTTTCGATCAATATCGATTAGAAGGAGATGTAACCTCAGGTTTAACCGACAACTTGGCATTTCGGATTAATGGCGCGTGGCAGGAATACGATAGTTTTCGTGATTATGTGTTCAGCGATAAAAAAATCGTCACGCCGTCAGTGCGTTGGCAGATTTCCGATAAAGCCTCGTTACTTTATGAAATGGAATACCTCAAGCAGGAACAGCTATTCGATCGCGGCATTATAGTGCTCAATAACGATATCAATACAGTGCCACGCTCGCGTTATTTAGGTGAGCCTAATGATGGCGCAACTGTGGTGAATGCTACTGGGCACCAGCTGACCTATGACTATGAATTAAATGATGATTGGTCATTAACCGCGGGCTACAACTATCGTGATTCTAGTTTAAAGGGCTATTCGTCCGATGCTGAGTTGGCCAAGGGGCGACAATCGCTATTTGATGATGGCCGTACGCTGACCCGACAGCACAGATATCGGGATTATGCCTCCGAGGATAATTCACTACGCCTAGAGTTAAGTGGCCATATGGATACCGGTTTTATTCGCCACAATTTGCTGCTCGGCGCAGATGCTTATCACTACAGTTTAAAGACGGGGTTGTATCGCTATCGTGGCAAAAAAGGTGAATATGCCATCGATATTTATGCGCCTCAATACGGCGGGCCTCAGCCAGAGGTGAGTTTGCTGTATGAGAATAACGAAACTCAAAAGGCGTGGGGAACTTACCTGCAAGATCAAATGGATCTCACTGAAAAGTGGAAGCTGCATCTTGGGTTAAGGTTCGATAGTTATCAGCAGGATATCAGTGAAGTCGCGAAAGACACGCTATCAGAGCAAACCGATAGCAGGGTTAGCCCCAAAGTGGGTCTGGTGTATTTATGGTCCGATGCCCTAAGTTTCTATAGTTCTTATTCTGAAGGCTTTTTACCGCTTTCGGGAACTGACTTTGCGGGTAAACCCTTCGAAGCCGAAGAGAGCAAATCGGTTGAACTAGGAATAAAGTTTAATGGTACTTGGCTAAACGATCTTCCTGTAAACGGTAGTTTAGCCGTGTTCGATGCGCAAAAGAGCAATATTTTGACCTCAGATCCTATCAATGTTGGTTTTTCTGCCACCTTAGGTAAAGCCAAAAGTAGCGGGGTTGAACTCGATGTAGCCGCCGAGCTGACGGAGGATTTACAAGCAAAATTATCCTACGCCTATTTAAATACCCGTACCGCCAATGACAGTTTGAATCCCGACTGGGGCGTGCTTATCCCTGCGGGAAGTCCATTGGTGAATGTGCCCAAACATACCGCGAGTGTGATTCTGAAACAGGATTTGAATAGGCTTTCTATTGATGGTCATTTAGGGCTTAGCTGGCGATATGTGGATTCGCGCCTCGGTGATTCTGCCGATCCTAGCTTTCAATTGCCTTCTTATCAGTTAGTTGGACTGTTTATGAATACTCACCTGAGCGATAACTTCATCCTTGGCGTCAATCTGGACAACATATTGGATGAAGATTACATCGCCAGCAGTTATTCAGCGCTCTGGGCTGTGCCGGGTGAGCCACGTAGTATTAAAGTGAGTGTTAGCTATGAGTTCTAATATCAGTTCGAATTCTGCGCTGTCAGTCCATTTTTCGGAACAAGCATCGGAACAAGTATCGGAACAATCATCAAATCGGGCACTTGGCCGAAGCCGTATTAATAGTATCGATATGATGCGCGGCCTGGTGATGCTCATCATGCTGCTCGACCATGTGCGGGAACGGTTTTTCCTGCATATGCAGGTGAGCGACCCTATGGATTTGAGTTCGACCTCTTGGGGACTGTTTCTAAGCCGCTTTGCCGCGCATTTTTGTGCGCCAGTATTTGTGTTTCTAACTGGGGTTTCTGCATGGCTTTATGCCAATCGCAGTCATGGCGAGCCGCGTTCAGCGCGGGCGTTTTTGATTAAACGTGGTTTGTTTTTAATCGCGCTCGAAATTGTAGTGATTAACATCTCTTGGATGGGTAACTACCACACGCTTTGGTTGCAGGTCATTTGGGTGATCGGCCTGAGCATGTTAACGCTGGCGGCGCTGATAAATCTGCCTAGAGCTTGGATGGCACTTTTAGGCTTTGCGATTGTTTTTGGCCATAATCTGTTGACGCCAATTGGTTTTCAGCCGAGTGAATGGGCTTATAGCCTGTGGACCCTATTGCACGACCGCGGATATCTTGTCAGTGAAGGGGCGCTTAAGATCAAAGTGAGTTATCCCGCGCTGCCTTGGATGGGCGTGATTTTACTAGGTTATGTGGCTGGGCCCATTTTCAGTCAAAAACTGAATAGTAATCTGCTTGAAGCCTCGCAGCGCCAGCAAACACTGTTGCAGTTAGGGCTAAGCTGTTGGGGACTTTTTGTTGTGCTACGCGGGTTTAACCTCTATGGCGAAACCTTGCCTTGGCAGGCGGGGGCACACTTGGGTGAAACCTTAATGTCGGTATTCAACTTAACCAAATACCCACCATCATTAAGCTTTTTACTGGTGACCTTAGGCGGCATGTTCTTTAGCTTAGTGGCGTTTGAGCGGTATTTTGCATCAAGTGGCAAAGTTGGAGGGAGATTAGCGCGAGTCGGCCATGGGTTATCTGTGTTTGGCTCAGTCCCTATGTTCTTCTATATCTTACATTTGTACGTTCTGTTACTGCTTTATCGCTTAGCGAAATTCATCTTTGGCGCAAACCATGGTGAGTACTTTGGGGTGAATAGTATGGGATGGATTTGGTTCATCACGGGCGTATTAGTTATCGCGCTGTATTATCCCGTTAAGTGGTTTAGCGAATATAAAAAGCACAGTACTCAGGCTTGGATTAAGTACCTCTAAATTAAAAAGTTTCTAAATTTAAGCGCTTCTAAACCTAAGTACTTTTAAACCTGAGTCATGTCGCTTTAAATAAAAAGTCGCCAAGCGGTTATGCTTGGCGACTTTTTGTTTGGCTTGTGCCGCAATAGGGTTAGTCAATTATTCCGTTAATAAGCTGCGTAGCATCCAGGCATTTTTCTCATGCTGTTGAATGCGCTGGGTAAGCAAGTCCGCAGTGGCTTCATCATTAGCTTGATTCACCAGTGGATACAGGGCTCTAGCATTACGGATCACTAACTCTTGATCGTTTAACAATTCGCGGATCATGGTTTCGGCTTTGGTGACGCCCTGATCTTCTTTAATTTCAGTCAGTGCGGCATAAGCCGAATAGGACCCTAGCGCTCTGGCACCTAATGCACGTACTCGCTCTGCGATAAGGTCGACCGCAAGGGCAAGCTCGGTATACTGCTGTTCAAATAGCAAATGCAGGCTAGTGAACATGGGGCCGGTAACGTTCCAGTGAAAGCTGTGAGTCTTAAGGTAAAGACTGTAGCTGTCTGCCAATAGTTGGTTAAGGCCAGCGGCGATTTCTTCTCTGTTGGCTTGATTGATACCTATGTTAATCATGGCGTTCTCCTGCTATTGTCTTACTGAGTGCATTCAGTCTAATCTTCTGATATTAAATGTAAAATGAGTAAATTAGATTTTGTAAATCTATAAATTCGATTGAACTTTTCTGCGTTAAATGTCGTAATTGTGCTGCCATTAATCGGCTTGTGCCCAACTCCTTTAGCCGCATGGCAGTAACAATGCCTAGGCAGAACTGCTATCCTAGCGGCATGTTGTGAGTCGATACTTGAATTGAATAAAACTGACCCTAATGAATAAATCAGCCTATTTAACCGCCATGAATGTGACAACTTGGCGAGTGCGCGACACTAAGGTGAAACCTTATTTAGTGATTTGGGATGAACACGGTGAGTTACCCGAGGCTGAGCCACTGATTGACGCTGTGCTAACACTTATCGACATAAAGCGTGATGAATGTGATTTTGATTGTGAGCCCCATACGGGTAAACAGATCGTTTGGGATCTGCGACGTCACAAAGTTAGGCCACGTACCGCATGGTTAGTATCTGAACCCTTGGCCGATTTATTAGTGGGTTGGCAGGCTAAAAGCGCGCTCTGGCAGCAGATTTACCAATGGCGCGAGCAAGTGAGTGGCCAAGCTCCAAGCAAGTCTTGAACTCTACTCGTAAATATCATTAATAACCAATACTTTGGAATACCAGCGTTGAACATCCCACCAGAAGATAGTCTATTCACAGCACCCTTCGCAGCACAATTGACAGCAGGTTTGCCTGTTGAGCTTGTGGCACTCACGCTTAAAGATGTTCCTCAAATGGCGCAGCTTGAATCTATGGCCCATAGCCACCCCATGAGTGAGGGCAATCTTGCTGATTGTTTCGGGCATTTATACCGAGTTCTAGGTTTAAAGCAGGCGAAACCTAACGCAGCTTCAGTTTCGGATTCGGTCGATGGTCTTTTAGGCTTTGCGATAGTGCAGCAGATAGTCGATGAAGTGACTTTGTTGGATATTTGCCTATTACCAAGCCAGCAGGGCAAAGGTTACGGCAAGTTATTACTTAAGGCTGTGGTAGCTTCGGCCAAGGCTTCGGGCGCCGTGGTGCTTATGCTAGAAGTGCGAGAATCCAATCTTGCCGCCCGTGCTTTATATCAAAAGGCTGGCTTTATTGAGTCGGGACGTCGCAAAGGTTACTACCCAATAGCAGGCGGTAAAGAAGACGCTATCTTGATGGATTTAGCGATAACCCAAGAATAAGCTGAGCATTAGCATTCATGTCGTAAAACGATTGCAATGCGAACGATTGTGATAAGTCGCTATCACAAAACACAGCCATAAAAAAACAGCGCTTAAGCGCTGTTTTTCTATTTTAATCACCCTGAACTCTACATCACTTGAGCTCTGCATCTAAGCAAGAAGGTTATTTCACTTCTTTACCTTGGGCTTGCAGGTCCGCATGGTAGCTTGAGCGCACTAATGGGCCACAGGCTGCATGGGTAAAACCTAACTCATCGGCTAAGGCTTTCAGCTCGTCAAATTCTGCTGGTGGCACATAACGTTCAACCGGCAAGTGGAACTTAGACGGCTGTAGGTATTGGCCTAAGGTCAGCATTTCAACCTTGTGCTCACGCAGGTCACGTAGCACTTGGGCGATTTCTTCATTGGTTTCACCCAGTCCCATCATCAGGCCAGATTTAGTCGGCACATTGGGATGACGTTCTTTAAAGCGTTTTAGCAGATCGAGCGACCATTGGTAATTTGCACCCGGGCGCGCTTTACGATAATGCATTGGCGCTGTTTCTAAGTTGTGGTTGAACACATCAGGCGGCTCTGTCGATAAAATATCTAAGGCGGCATCGATACGACCACGGAAATCAGGCACTAAGGTTTCGATCTTGATATCTGGATTCAGTTTACGAATTTCGCGGATACAATCGGCAAAATGCTGGGCGCCACCATCACGTAAATCGTCACGATCTACCGAAGTGATAACCACGTATTTCAGCTTCATATCGCGGATCGTTTGCGCCAATTTAACCGGCTCTTCAGCGTCAGGCTTAAGCGGACGACCATGGGCTACGTCGCAGAATGGACAACGACGGGTACAAATCGCACCCAAAATCATAAAGGTCGCTGTGCCGTGGTTAAAGCATTCGGCGAGGTTAGGGCAAGAAGCCTCTTCACAGACCGAGTGCAGGCCATTTTTGCGCAGCGCTTGCTTGATATCTAAAATGCGTTGATTCGATGCCGGCAGTTTAACCCGTAACCAATCGGGTTTACGCAACATAGTGTCGCGCTCTGATGGGACGATTTTGACCGGAATACGAGACACTTTATCGGCATCTCTTAGTTTTACTCCGGGTTGTAAACGTTCAGGCCTATTCATGACGCTGCTAATCCTTGATGATGAACTAGGTGTTGATAGCCCAGTAATTGGCTAAAAGTAATAGTAAGTTGCTCGCCCGCTTCAATCACGGTTTGTGGTCCGCCAAGTGCTTTGCATTGCACCATTTCAAGACCGGCATAACCGCAAGGGTTGATGCGGCGAAATGGTGCTAAATCCATATCGACATTAAGGGCTAATCCATGGAATGAACAGCCTTTACGAATGCGTAATCCTAGGGAGGCAATTTTACGTTCATCCACATATACGCCCGGCGCATCGGCCTTGGCATAAGCGTTAATGCCGTACTTGGCGAGCATATCGACAATGCTTTGCTCTATATGGGTGACGAGTTGACGTACGCCGACTTTACTACGTTTTATATCGAGAAGAGGATATACCACTAGTTGGCCTGGGCCGTGGTAAGTGACTTGACCGCCGCGGTCCACTTGGATAACCGGAATATCGCCAGCATTTAAAATATGCTCGCTCTTGCCGGCTTGGCCTTGGGTAAACACGGGCGGATGCTCGACAATCCACAGTTCATCATGGCTTTCGCTGTCGCGCGTATCAGTGTAATGCTGCATCGCATGCCACACTGATTCGTAATCTTGTTTTCCAAGATGTCGAATGTGCAAAGTCGTGTCTTGCAAGGGCAACCTCTCCCCTTAGAATTGAGTGGCGCTATTATACGCCTCTTGACCATAAATGTAAGACAGATCACATTTCATGGCCTTGAGGAATATTTATAGTACGCGGCGTACGCCTTCGATGGCGGCAAGTTCTGTGTACAAAATTTCGATATGATCTTTGCTGGTCACAGTCACGCGGATAGTAATGGAGTGATAGCTACCTTTGCTCGATGTTTTGGTCGATGGCGAATAATCACCTGGTGCATGTTTTTGGACCACAGCCACGACTTTGTCAGTTAGCGTTTCATGGGCTTCGCCGACGACCTTGAAAGGAAATGCGCAGGGGAAATCCATCAGTTCATCAAATTTAGTGCCTAACATAATCAGTACTCTTAGCTGTTTCAATGAAGTCTATATGGTGGTTATTATACCCGATTCAAGGGCGGCGGCAGCCAAAAAAATAAAGCCACCCTGAGGTGGCTTTATTTATATGGTTTAGCTTAGCTAAACCAACCAGAAAACAGTTGTTTAAAGTAATCAACTAATTTACTAAACCAGCTGCCTTCGTTGACTTCTTGCAATGTCACCAGTGGGAACTGGGCAATATCTTTACCGTCAAGTTGGAAGAATAGACGGCCAACCGTTTCGCCTTTCTTCAAAGGAGCATCTAATGGTTTAGTCAGTTCGAAGTTGGCTTTTAAGTCTTTACCACGGCCACGGCTAATGGTGATAGGGGTATCAGTTGCTACGCCTAAATCAACCGTGCTCTTGTCACCGTACCAAATCGGCTGAGTAATAAAGCTGTCGCCAGCTTTATAGGGGGTTACCGTTTCGAAAAAGCGGAAGCCATAGGTCAGTAATTTCTTACTTTCAGCTTTACGGGCTGATTCACTTTGCGTGCCCATTACCACTGAAATTAAGCGCATGCCGTCTTTGGTGGCCGATGCCACTAAGTTGTAGCCTGCACCTGATGTGTGGCCGGTTTTAATGCCGTCCACGTTCATGCTGTTATCCCACAATAAGCCATTACGGTTGTATTGTTTGATACCATTGAAGGTATAGAATTTCTCGCTGTAGACGCGGTATTCTTCTGGTACGTCGCGAATTAACGCGGCGCCTAATAACGCCATATCATAGGCGGTAGATTTGTGATTTTCTGCATCTAAACCGTGGGAGTTTTCGAAGTAGCTATCACGCATTCCCAGTTGTTTGGCCCATGAATTCATCATGTCAACGAAGGCGCCTTCAGTACCGGCTATGTGTTCGGCCATGGCCACACATGCATCGTTACCCGATTGAATAATGATACCGCGGTTTAGATCGCCTACTTTAACCGTAGTGCCGACTTCAATGAACATCTTAGAAGAGTCAGAGAAGTTTTTAGACCAAGCATTTTTACTGATAGTCACATCATCATCAACGGAGACATTGCCCGCTTTGATTTCTTGACCGATCACGTAACTGGTCATCATCTTAGTTAGACTGGCTGGGTTAAGGCTTTCGTAAGCGTTACTTTCAGCGATAATCTGGCCCGAATTATAATCCATCAATACGAACGCTTTGGCGGCTACTGAAGGTGCATCAGGTGTAATAATAGGCTGCGCAGCATAAACGGGGAGAGAGACACTGGAAATTAGCAGCAATGTTTTAATGGGACTTTTTACAAAATTCATCATTAACTTGGCACGTCTTTTAGTTGTATTAAATGGAAAGGATTCGAGAAGATCTTCAACAGTGTACCACTTTCGGACAGTGAGTTTTAGTGAAGGTTCCTTCATCTCTATTTTTAAATCAATTCTGTTCAGAGCAAACGGTCATTATTCATGGACGATATAACCCTCAGGAAACCCATTTTGCTTGACGTTATTGAGCAGCTTGTCGGCTAACTCAGGCTGACCTATGGGGCCGAGCTGTAGTCTAAACATATTGTTTGCCGCTTGTACACGGGTCTTGACCTGATATTTCTGTTCAAGATTCTTCGCCATGGCATTAAGTTTGGCTCTATCTTTGGAGGCCACTAACTGAATGTAATGATTACCCGTATCTTGAGCGCTGGCTACGGCCGAATTAGTGGCCGCAACACTGCCAATATAAACCACATCCAGTTTGATCCGCGCCGTACCTTTGCCGAGCATGCCGAGTTTATAGGCGGCGGCGTAGGAGACATCGAGAATGCGATCTGAGTGGAATGGCCCACGGTCGTTGATGCGAATGATCACTTGCTTATTGTTCTCTAAGTTAGTGATCTGAGCGTAACTCGGCAGTGGCAGTGTCTTATGGGCGCCAGACATAGAATACATGTCATAGGGCTCGCCATTAGAGGTCTCGTAGCCATGGAATTTTTCACCATACCAAGAGGCGCGGCCAGTTTCACTAAAGCCTTGGCCCGTGTTCATCACAGTATAGGACTCACCGTAAACCGTATAAGGTTTGTTGCCACGGCGGCTATAGGGCTCGTATTTAGGCGTCGCGTTCGGCACATTATCCACATTCGGTGGATTCAGTGGCAGCTTGTCATTTTTCAGCGAATAACGGCCCTTGTTCGGGTCCATATTTTTCTTGCTGGCGTTGTTTGGGCTCGAAGAACACGCCGCAAGGGCGAAGCACATAACTAAGGCGGCAAGCTGTAAAAGATTATTTTTTAGAGGCATGCTGTTCTTTTAATTGTTGGCTAAATTGATAAACGGCCATTGAATACAAAGGGCTACGATTATAGCGAGTGATCACATAAAAGTTATTTAAGCCAAGCCAGTAGTCACTGTGATCGGCTTGTTCTAGCTCAATCAATAAGGCTTTTTGCGAAACATCTAAGTCCCGCGCATCGGCGAGGGCTAAGGTCGGCGTTAAAATATCTGCAACTTTATAGTTCAGCTTTTCACCTGCCCAGACTTTCGCTTTAGGTGCTGCTTTGCTGTTATTGACTAACGGTAAAGCGACCGGCGCATTGGCTTGCCAACCGTGTTCATGGAAATAATTGGCCACACTGCCGATAGCATCCTCTGGACTTTGTAATAGATCGCGATTGCCACTGCCATCGAAATCAACCGCGTAATGGCGGTAACTTGAGGGAATAAACTGCCCATAACCCATAGCACCCGCGTAGGAGCCCTTGAGGGTATCGATATCTAAATGTTCTTCTTTCACTAACTTCATCAGCTCGCCAAATTCCTTACGGAAAAAGGTGGCGCGCGGCGGATAGTGAAAACCTAAGGTATAGAGGGCATCAATCACAGGATAATTGCCCGTGTATTGGCCGTAGAAGGTTTCAATGCCGATGATGGCGACAATAATCTGTGGATCAACTTGGTACTTGGCCGCCGCTTTGGCGATGGTTTTCTCGTGTTTTTTCCAAAAGGCAAGACCAGCGTCGAGGCGTTTCTCGGTTAAGAAGATGGGATAATACACATGCCAAGGTTTTGCTTCCCATGGGCGGGTCATTGCATCGATAACCCCTTGGTTGTATGTTGCTTTATCAAGAAAAGCGAGCACTTCTGCCCGAGTAAAACCTTGTTTTACTTGAGTTTGGATAAACTCTTCTTTGAGTTCAGCGGGAATTGTGGGCGCGATTTCAGCGGCCGGCGCCACTGGCGTGCTTGGAGCGGGTGCCTGCATGGGTGTCGGTTCGTTCGCCGTGGTACAGGCGACTAAACATGAGCTTAAACACAGTAAGCCGAGTGGAGCTAAAAAAGCTCGGAGAGTAGGCATGAAAAGTCCCTAAAAATTATCTATCTACAAAACGTCTATGGGTATGAATGCTCATAAGAATGCCAAACCCTGTCATCAATGTCAGCATGGAGGTTCCACCGTAACTGACAAGGGGCAGTGGTACACCTACCACGGGCAGGATACCTGAAACCATGCCAATATTCACAAAAACATAAACGAAAAAGGTCAGCGTGATACTACCTGCGAGTAGTCGAGCGAAACTGGTTTGGGCGCGCGAAGCGATGACTAAGCCGCGGCCAATAATATAAAGGTACATAATTAACAGTAAGATACTGCCAATTAAGCCAAATTCTTCACCGATCACTGCAAAGATAAAATCGGTATGGCGCTCGGGGATAAATTCAAGTTGCGATTGAGTACCGTCGAGCCAGCCTTTGCCCCAAAGTCCGCCGGAGCCAATCGCGATTTTCGACTGAATAATGTGATAACCCGCCCCCAATGGATCTTGCTCAGGATCGAGTAAGGTTAATACCCGCGTTCTTTGGTAATCGTGCATCAAGAAATACCAAAGAATAGGTAGGAAGGCGAGTACTGCCGCGATAAAACCGCCGACAATGATCCAACTCATGCCCGATAAAAACAACACGAAAATCCCCGATGCGGCCACCAGAATCGAGGTACCGAGGTCGGGTTGTTTCGCGATAAGCAGAGTCGGCACCAGTAAGATTACAGCTGCACCAGCAAGATAGCGTTTCTTCGGTGGCAGAGGGAACTTACTGATATACCAAGCCATTGTGATGGGGAAGGCAAGCTTAATCAGTTCTGAGGGTTGAAACTCCATAAAGCCTAAGTTCAACCAGCGTTGTGCGCCTTTGTTAATTTCACCGAAAAAATGTACCCCGAGCAGCAAGACAATCCCTGCCAGATAAATGGGTAGGGCCCAGCGTTTAAGCGCCTCAGGATTGATCTGAGCCATAGTGAACATAATGCCGAGCGACAACACCATACGGAATAGCTGCCGCTCCATCATCTCTAAATCTTCGCCGCTGGCAGAATAGATGACGAACAGGCCAAAGCCCATGACAGCCAATAGGCCGAGCAATAATGGCAAGTCTATGTGCAAGCGTTGCCAGATGTTTTGATATTGGCTATGGCTACTCATGGCTGCGGTTTCCAAGTATCTCTAAGCATATATTCATCGAGCATGGCGCGGGCGACTGGGCCAGCATTTGCGCCACCCCATCCTGCGTTTTCCATCACGACAGCGAGGACGATTTTAGGATCTTCGAAGGGCGCATAGGCCACAACTAAGGCATTATCGCGGAAATGTTCGGCAATTTTATTTGCATCATATTTGGTATTTTCGGCCACGCCAATGACCTGCGCCGTACCGGTTTTCATTGCGGCGGTGTAAGTGGCATCAGTGAAACGTGACTTATGTGCCGTCTGGCGCATCGCTTCGTTAATGATATTCCAGTTACGGGGGTTTTTAAGTTCGATTGGTGGTAACTCATTAATCGGAGAGTCAATTTTGGCAGTATTGTCTTTAATCGATCTCAGCAGATGCGGCGGGAAACGACGGCCCTTATTCGCCATAATGCCTACTGCATTCGCCAATTGTAATGGGGTTGCCGTCCAATAACCTTGGCCGATGCCGACGGAAATGGTGTCACCTATGTACCAAGCTTGATTGTATTTCAAGCGTTTCCATTCTTTGGATGGCATGTTGCCAGCCGATTCTTCAAAGATATCGATACCAGTATTTTGACCAAAACCAAATTGTTCCATAAAGCGGGCAATATGGTCGACACCGACTTTATAGGCGAGTTCGTAGAAGAAGGTATCACAGGATTCAGTAATGGCACTGTAGACGTTAACCCAGCCGTGTCCCCAGCGTTTCCAGTCGCGGTACTTACGTTCAACACCAGGAATCTGCCAAAAACCAGGGTCCCATACGCGGGTGCTCTCGGTAATGACTTTTTCATCAAGCCCTAAAAGTCCGAGATGTGGCTTGATGGTTGATGCTGGCGCATATTGGCCTTGGGTTGCACGGTTGATCAAAGGTCGTGATTTATCATTGAGCAAGGCGCTGTAATCTTTGTTATTAATCCCTTGAACAAATTGGTTTGGATCATAGCTTGGACTCGAGACCATAGCTAAAACCCCACCATCACGGGGATCGATTGCGACAATAGAACCACGCAAACCTGTGAGTAGCTCAACCGCTTTTTGTTGCAGCTTGAGATCTAAGGTCAGGTAAATATCTTGTCCCGGCTCTGGCGGTACTATTTTTAAGGTACGAATTGCGCGGCCGCGGTTGTTCACTTCTTCTTCTAAGTGACCCGGTTTGCCATGCAGTAGGGATTCATAAAACTTTTCAATGCCTTGCTTACCAATGTCCTTGGTGGCCGCATAGTTTTTCCACAGATCGCTGCGCTCTAACTGGGCTCTGTCTCGGGTGTTAATCTTGCCAACATAACCCAGCACATGGGTGATTTGCGCGCCGTAGGGATAATTACGCTTCAGACCCGCTTCGACGGAAATGCCTGGGAATTTGTGTTGGTTAACACTGAAAATCGCCACTTGCTCTTCGGTGAGCTGGTTTTTGAGCGTCAGTGGTTTGAAGCGGCGATGAAATTTCAGCGCTTCGGTAAAGGTTTCGCGTTCATCTTCACTGATCTCAATTAACTTGCCGAGCTCATCTAAGGTCTCTGACATGTTACTGATTTTTTCAGGAACCAGATCGAGGGAATAGAAGGGTAAGTTTTCGGCTAACAGCACGCCGTTACGATCGTAAATGAGGCCGCGACTAGGAGCAATGGGAACAACACGAATGCGATTATCATTAGAGCGAGTTGCATAATCCTTATAGGATTCAACCTGTAAATGATAAAGGTTGGTGACTAATACGCTTAATAGGGCGAAAACGCAAAAAAAAGTGAATAGCGCTCGGCGCTTAAAAAGAGACGCCTCGGCGGCGTGATCATGCATTGTTATCCGCTTTTTTGGCGACACTTATGCTATCTCCGGCTGATCCCATGACGGGTGGTTGACACTCGTTAACATCAAGATCCCGCTATTCTCTATGGTAGGGGTGATTCGTGTTCACGCTCCACGCGCGGTACAAACTTTCGGCGACTACAACCCTAACTAAGGGATGAGGTAAGGTTAATGCCGATAGGCACCAACTTTGGTTTGCCGCTTCTTTGCAAGCTGGCGCTAATCCTTCAGGTCCGCCAATCAGTAAACTGACGTCGCGACCATCGAGTTGCCATTTAGTCAACGCGGTTGCAAGCTCGGGGGTCGTCCAGTTTTTTCCGGGGAGATCTAAGCTAACAATATGATTGCCTTTGGGAATGGCCGCCAACATTTGTTCGCCTTCTTTTTGAAGGATCCGGACAATGTCGGCATTTTTCCCCCGCTTTCCAGCGGGTATTTCGATAAGCTCCAGCGCCATATCACGGGGAAAACGGCGCTGGTATTCTTCGAAACCACGGGTAACCCAATCGGGCATCCGTGTTCCTACTGCGATGAGCTGTAACTTCATCAGTCTTGCTTTTCTGACCAGAGCTTTTCAAGCTGGTAGAAATCACGGGTTTGATCTTGCATAACGTGCAGGATCACATCGCCCATGTCCACAAGAACCCATTCGCTGCTTTCACGGCCTTCAACACCTAAAGGTGGAATACCGGCTTGCTTCGCTTCAACCACAAGGTTTTCAGCGATAGCTTTAACGTGAGTCTTTGATGTACCTGAACATATGACCATGTAGTCAGTGATGTTAGATTGCTTGCTGACATCCAGAACAACAACGTCTCTGGCTTTTAAGTCGTCGATCTTGTCGACAACAAACTGTTTTAATTCCGCGCTCTGCACGCTGGCGTACCTCATTAATTTTAAATAGCGCGGTAGTATACCAGTGTTGCTTGCCGGAATACATTGCCATTGGCAGTTGAGTGGGCGATATCTGCTTACGTTTCGAGCTAAGGTAAGTAAAGTCGTTGATTTTGGATGTAATCTAGCGTGACGGGCATGAGTAAATCGGCGGGGATTTCGCCTTTTGCCAGTTGCTCACGAATGTGCGTCGAGGAAATATCCTGTGGCGTAATTGTCACAGGGAAAATCTGCCCACCATTTCTATGGGCGGGGTTAGCAGCATGCTCTGCGAGTGCTTGACTGCGGGCCGTTAATATTTGCTGCATAGGATGCTCGGCATCGAGCTGCCAACCCGGACGCTGGCAGATAACGAGGTGGGCAAAGTCGAACAAGCGTTGCCACTCATGCCAGCTTTGTAATTGGATGAAAGAGTCCATCCCCATGATAAAAAACAGTTCATCTTCAGGATGTAAGCTTTTCAGTTGCTCAAGGGTGATAACTGTGTAGGAAGGCGTGTCGCGTTTTGCCTCGATATCGCATAGCTCAAAGCCATCCAGTTGCGAGCAGACATCGGCAACCATCTTGAGCCGCTGCGCTGTGGTTAAATTGGGCTGCTGCTTATGGGGCGGAATATGGTTCGGCATCAGCAGGATTTTATCCAAGGCTAATGCGTGTTTCACTTCTATCGCCGGACGGATATGACCATAGTGTATCGGGTCGAAGGTGCCGCCTAAAATGCCAATGCGCATATCAACTCTTTGGTTAACTTATGATTAGTCTATGGCTATATGTGCCAGATGCCGATGGGCTCTAGGATCAAATAACAGACACAGGTGGCTCAGCCCAGTCCAATCCTCTTTACCCTGCTGCTTTAAATTGAGCTCAAGCTTCGAAGCGAGGGCGAGCATATGTTCGAGTTGTTCAAGGCTGAGTCGTTGCAGCGCCGCTTGATACAGTGGCTTACGCTTATCCCAAATACGATGCTTACCCCAGAGTGCACTCAGCGCAACGCCTTGGGCTTGCTCGCATTTTAAATTGAATAACAAGCTGAGCTCTTTAAACAAGGCCCACAGCAAGATAGGTAAGGCTGTGCCTTCGCCATTGAGCTGGGCCAGCATGTGCTGCGCGCTATCCTGTTTATTATTCAGTAATGCATCCGTGAGTTGAAATACAGTGAAGCGCGATTGATCTTCAAAATAGTGGCTCAGTTCATCGGCACTGACGGGATTTGCTGGGCTCAGGAGTTGCAGTAACTGCATGGCTTGATCGGCAGCCAGTAAATTGCCTTCATACAGAGAATGCAGCATAGCACGCGCATCCGGCTGCAGATTGAGCTTAAAGTGCTTGATGCGGGCATCGAGCCAGCGCATAAATTGCTCGCCCTCTGGCGTGGCGCAGGGCAGATACATGCCATGGGCATCTAAGGTCTTAAACCATTTACTGTTTGTTTGCTCTGTGGCGAGCTTTGGCCCTTCGATAATCAACAGCATATCGGGATTGGGCGTCTGCAATAGGGCTTGCAGTGTGCTAGAACCTTCGGCGCCGGGCTTAGCGTGGGGAAGCGTTAGCTCAATTAAGCGTTTACTGGAAAACAGACTCATGGCCTGCCATTCCTGAGTCAGGTCGTTCCAATTAAAGCCCGTCTCTTGAATGAGTTGGACTTTTTCATCGAATCCCTGACGCTTGGCGAATTGGCGGATCTGATCTTTGGTGGTTTCAATCAACCAAGGATCATCACCAAAAATCAGATAACAAGGAAATAATTGGTTAAGGTGGCGGGAGAGTTGATCGGGATAGACTCTCATTTAGTCGATTATCCGCATTTAGTAGATTATCCGCATTGAATTGATGGCCCGCATTAATTCACCTCAGTACTGGCCATCGCTTGCAGAATACGATCCGCAGCTTGGATACGCATTTCCTTCGTCAGCAATTCCATTTCACGACTCTTTGCCAATGCGGTACGGGGATCGTCTAAGTAGTCACGGCGAATTTCAACCTTGAAAGGCTGCGCTTCTTTGCCCGGCAATGCCACAGCAAATTCGACTAAATAAATCAGCTCATACTCGGCAACGTTACCCGTGGGATACAAAGATAAGGTCGAGCGTTCAAGGGAGTCGGTGATTAACCTTAATACTGGAACGTCATCGGCGGCGTCGACAACTTGGATATTGTTCAAGCGCAGGCGCTCTCGTACTAAACGGGTGAGTTCGCTGTATTCATCCGCGCTGCTCAAACTCAAATGATTGAGGACATCGGGGATTTGATAACTGCGTTGAAGCTTAAAACCGCAACCGGCGCTAGTCATAATCACTAGTGCCATGATTGCGAAGCATATGCGTTTGATTAGCATAGATTTCGCGGTTTCCTATTCGTGGTATACCCTGCAGGCTTGAAGTTGCAGCTATGCTGCAACTTCATTGGCTTTGAGTATAGCGAGTTATTAGCAGCCGTTAATTGGCCACTATGCTGAGCAGTTTGCCCGGCACATAGATCACTTTACGTACTGTCAGGCCGTCTAGGTATTTGATCACGTGTTCATCACTCATGCCTAAGGCTTCTACTGATTCTTTATCAGCGTCGGCGGCTACTGTGATTTTTGCGCGAACTTTACCGTTAACTTGCACAACGATGAGCTTGCTGTCTTCAACTAGCGCAGCTTCATCAACGACTGGCCATTGGCTGTCTTCGATGTTGCTTGCATTACCTAACTCGTTCCACAGGTTAAAGCTCACATGCGGAATGATAGGGTACAGCAAACGTACGATGGCCGATAAGGCTTCGCCAATAATGGCGTTGTCTTGACCTGTGGTTTGTGGTGCTTTTTGCAGATGGTTCATCAGTTCCATCACGGCGGCAACCGCAGTGTTGAACATCTGACGGCGGCCGATATCGTCGGTCACTTTCGCGATCGTCTTGTGGACTTCACGGCGCAGCGCTTTTTGGTCGCTTGTTAACTTGCTGACATCTAAGGCTTCGCTGTTATCTTGGGCGATATACTCGCTTGCCAGTTTCCACAGACGTTTAATGAAGCGGTGTGCGCCTTCAACGCCAGACTCTTGCCATTCCAGAGTTAATTCTGGTGGTGAGGCGAACATCATAAATAGGCGAACGGTATCGGCGCCGTATTTTTCGACCATAACTTGAGGATCGATACCGTTGTTTTTCGACTTAGACATCTTGCTCATACCGGTATAAACCAGCTCATTGCCGTCTTTGTCGATAGCCTTAGTAATGCGGCCCTTGTCGTCTTTTTCTGTGGTCGCTACATCTAACGGCGACACCCATACACGGGCGCCTTTTTCGTTGATGTAGTAGAAAGCATCGGCCAACACCATGCCTTGGGTCAGCAATTGTTTGGCTGGCTCGTTAGAGTTAACCAGACCCGCATCCCGCAGCAACTTGTGGAAGAAGCGGAAATATAACAAATGCATACAAGCGTGTTCGATACCGCCAATGTATTGATCCACAGGCAGCCAGTAGTTGGCTTTAGCCGGATCTAACATTTCGTCTGCATGCGGGCTACAGTAACGGGCGTAATACCAAGACGATTCCATAAAGGTATCGAAGGTATCGGTTTCGCGCAGCGCATCTTGACCGTTGACTTGGGTTTTAGCCCATTCTTTATCGGCCTTGATTGGGCTTTGAATCCCGTCCATCACCACATCTTCTGGCAGTAATACTGGCAGTTGATCTGCTGGCGTTGGGATCACAGTGCCATCGGCTAAGGTCACCATAGGAATAGGTGCGCCCCAGTAACGCTGACGTGAAACACCCCAATCGCGCAGACGATAGTTGACTTGGCGCTTGCCTTTACCTTCGGCGACTAACTTGTTAGCGATGGCATTAAAGCCCGCTTCAAAGTCTAAACCGTCGAACTCTCCCGAGTTAAACAGTACGCCTTTTTCGGTATAAGCGGCTTCGCTGATATCAACGTCGCCATCAACGGGCTTGATCACAGCTTCAATCGCCAGACCATATTTTTTCGCAAATTCGAAGTCACGTTGATCGTGGCCTGGAACTGACATTACGGCACCTGTGCCATAGTTCATCAACACAAAGTTAGCTGCCCAAATCGGCACTTGCTTACCAGTGATAGGATGAATGGCGAAAAGCCCTGTAGCGACACCGCGTTTTTCCATGGTCGCGAGTTCGGCTTCTGATGTTGTGCTATTTTTGCACTCATCGATAAAGGCGGCAAGCTCAGGATTAGTTTGCGCGGCGATTTCAGCTAATGGATGACCTGCGGCAATCGCCACATAGGTCACGCCCATTAAGGTATCTGGACGTGTGGTATAGATATCGAAGCTTTTATCGTGGCCTGCGACACCGAAGGTCATTTCTACGCCTTCGCTGCGACCAATCCAGTTGCGTTGCATGGTTTTGACCTGTTCAGGCCAGCCATCTAAGGTGTCGATATCGTTTAACAATTCTTCTGCATAGGCAGTGATCTTAATGAACCACTGTGGAATTTCTTTTTGTTCCACAGGGGTATCACAGCGCCAGCAGCAACCGTCTTGAACTTGCTCGTTCGCCAGTACGGTTTCATCGTTTGGACACCAGTTGACTGAAGCTGTCTTTTTGTAGACTAGGCCTTTCTCGTACAACTTAGTGAAGAACCATTGTTCCCAGCGATAATATTCAGGGGTACAAGTGGCAATTTCACGGCTCCAATCGTAACCAAAACCCAGTAGTTTCAGCTGGTTCTTCATGTACTCTATGTTTTCATAGGTCCATGGCGCAGGCGCTGTTTTGTTATTAATCGCGGCATTTTCTGCAGGCAGACCAAATGAGTCCCAACCTATGGGTTGCAGCACGTTTTTGCCCTGGAGACGTTGAAAGCGTGCAACCACATCACCTATGGTATAGTTGCGTACGTGTCCCATGTGGAGTCTGCCCGAAGGATACGGAAACATCGAAAGGCAATAAAACTTTTCTTTGTTTGCATCTTCAGTGACTTCAAAGGTTTTGTTGTCATGCCAGTGCTTTTGCACTAAGGCTTCAATTTCTGAGGGATTATATTGCTCTTGCATCACTCTATTTCCGGCAGTGCCGCCTATTATTTGATCTAACGCCATATCAGCGCGAGTAAGATCTGCATAGAATAAACTAGAAGCGATGCATTAAAAAGGTTCGTATGAAGGAGTATTGATTATGAATGATAGAAGTAACGTGTTACTAGGACTGTATCAAGCCTTAATTGCCGAAGTTAAATCTCAATTTTCAGAAGATAACACGCTGACTGCAAAGAATTTATTTAAATCTGTCACTCAAGGAAAGGAGTTTTTACGCCTTAAACAACAGGCAGGAGAAGATGAACTCGCTTTAGTCGAACAATTCCTAAAGCGTGATATAGCGAGTTTTCTGCGTGAACAAAATGCAGATAGTCTGAGTCATAGCCCCACAGTGATTACTTTGGAGAATACACTTTGGCATTGGCTGAGTGAAATCACCGACCGCAGCCAAGTTGAATGGCATGAGCTAGCGCAAGATTTTAAGCATCATGGTTACTATCAAAGTGGTGACATAGTGAATCAGGGCATCATGGTATGCACTAACTGTGGCAATGAAATGAGTATTGAATTTCCGGGACCTATACCCGACTGCCCAGAGTGTGATCACGAAGAATTTACCCGCGAGCCGCTAACGCCTTAACGATCCTATTCCATTAAAACGACGCTTCTGCGTCGTTTTTTTTGCTTAATTAAACCGAAATCACCGCTATCTCGGTTAATCAGCCAATATCAACTGTTCGTACGACAGTAACTGAGGATTTGGCCATCGAAAGGCGCCAATAAGAATTCAGTGTGAATGGGTTTATGTTGTGTATGCTCGTAACCTAATGTCACCATGCGTTTACTGAATTTGGCATGATTACCACGGCCGGGATCGACTAAGACTACATCGCAAACTGGTTTAGCATGCTGTTCTATAAATTGTGATAACAGATCGGCATGCTCTTGTTCGTACAAGGGATCGCTACCAATGATCAGATCAAATAAGCCTAAATTAGTTTCTGCATCTGCCCAGCCAGTGCGCACAAACGGGATCGCCCGGCCATGATTCAAATCGACATTTTGCTTAAGGAAATTCCCTGATTCTGGGTGATAGTCGGTTGCTGTGATATCGGCGTGCCTATGGTTAAGCACTAGACTCGCGAGCCCAATACCGCAGCCCACCTCAAGAATCCGCTTATTGTCAATCTTGTAGTCTGCCATGTGGTGCGACAGCACTTGGCTCGATGGTCAGATTATGCCAAATAATGGCCAAGTTGCGGATGAAATACCGAGCTTTTCGGCTTCGCCATCGATGTCTTCAAATTCCTGATTGTCTCTTAGGGTTCTGACATGAATATCGAGATCGCCAAACTCGTGGGTTTGGTAGCGCACGCGAAGCAGTGCCATAGAGTTGCCTTGATGTGTACCTTAGTTAAGGAACGAGGTAATGGTACCAATCTATTAGCTATGCAGACACAGTAACAGTAACAGTAACAGTAACAGTAACAGTAACAGCAACAGTAACTATGATTGGTATAAGGCCACGTCTAATCGTTCACCTTAACGTGTAACGCATAAGGGACCTAATCTATTCGCAGATAATTGTGGGATAACACAGGTTAACTGAGTGTCAGCCTAACAACCTTGGGAGTTGATATCATATTGCGGCGCAGTGCTGGCGTCGCTAGCTTGGGTGTAGCGGAAATAACATTGATCGTCATTCACTAAGGTGTCACCGTTAAGATCATATCCTATGTAAGTGATATCAACACCTTGATATTGAATGATGAGCTTTTCATCTGAAGTGATCCATTTTTCCACGTCGGTATTATCGAGATAACCCCATTTTAATCTGGTATCTGGCGTGCCATCGCCATTGAGGTCGATATCAATAATATCATCGCGGCCTGCAACGGCTTGGCTTCGCAGGCTGGGCATTTGGGTTTTTGAGTAGGCCAGCGTGTTGGCTGTTTTTACGCTGGCCTGTAATTGGCTCAAGGTTTGTACCCGAGCTTCTTTACTCAAACCGATAAATTTAGGCGCGGCAATGACGGCCAAGATCCCAAGCACAATAATGACCAAAACCAGTTCAATCAAGGTAAAGCCAGCCGTATCTTGTTTATTGATTGGGTAATGCATGGTCTCGATCCTATTGCGCTTTCACACGTCGGCCAAAGCCGAGTAATACCAGTAAACCACAGAGCAGTAGCAGGGGTGTTTGGCCTAATATTGCGAACCAAGTTTGGCCTGTCACCAAGGGAATAGTTGCGCTTAGTACACCTGTTTCAAACTGGGGTAAGGATGCGGTGATATTGCCCTGTTCATCGACTACCGCTGTCACGCCGTTGTTGGTTGCCCGCAATAGAGGACGGCCCAATTCAACTGCGCGCATTTGGGCGATTTCCATATGCTGTAATGGGCCGTTTGAACTACCAAACCAAGCGTCATTTGAGACAGTTAACAGTATATCTGTCCCTTGATTAACGCTGTCGCGTAATTGCTCGGGGAAGGCAATTTCATAACAAATCGCGGGCGCGATTTTATGGCCTAGGGCACTTAGGTTCGGCTGCTGGTATTCGCCTCTGGCAAAGGAGGACATAGGCAAATTAAAGAAAGGCGCAATCGGGCGCAGCAGCGCTTCAAAGGGCACAAACTCGCCAATCGGCAACAGATGATGTTTCTTAAATTGATTGCTGCCATCGCCTTCATAGTCAGGGCCAGCTTGTTGTTTCTGATTATGATTACCAAGCACAATCAATGAATTATAAAAGTCATTATTTTGATGGCTGATAATGCCAGTGATGATTGAAGTATGGTTTAAATTGGCGACTTTATTGGCGTTATCTAAAAAGTCCTGCACCATAGATTCTGGCGCGGGAACCGCCGCTTCTGGCCAAATAATGATATCGGCATCAAAATGTTCGCGGGATAAATCCATGTATTTTAAAAGGGTCGGCCACAGGGCATCGGGTTCCCACTTCATGCTTTGGGGAATATTGCCTTGCACCAGTGCCACTTTAACATTTTCACCCGTAGGATGAATGTCGGAAACCTTAGATGCCCCCCAAACAGCCAAAATACTGAGTGGCAGTAGAAGCAGTAAACTCTTATAACGCTTAGTAAAACAAAGGGCTAACGCACCTGCGAGCATGGCCAGCACAAAGCTTAACCCGAGTGCGCCTATGATACTGGCAAGGGGTTTAAGCGGCCCTTGGGTTTGCGAGTAACCGGCCCATAACCAGGGGAAACCTGTCATCACCCAGCCACGAGCCCATTCGGTCAAGGTCCACAGGGCGGGGAACAGGGCGAGATTACGCCAAAGGCTAAACGTGGTTTCGCCATTTTTACTGCGCGTTTTAGTTAACCAAGCCAGCGCTAAACCTGTTAGTGCCGGATACAAGGCTAAATACAAAGCCAACAAGGCCATCAATCCAACGGAGGCGATGAGCGGCATACCACCAAAGGTATCCATACTTACATGTACCCAGCTGATCCCTACGGCAAAACAGCCAAATCCAAAGCTTAACCAATAGTAAAAGCTCGCCTTAGCGCCAAGCGCTCGGCTGTGCCAGAGGGCAATTGCTATGGCAAACGGATAGATAATCCAAATGGAATAGGGCGCAAATGAAAGCGCCGTACTGGCGCCAAGGGCAAATGCCAGTACGAGTCTCAAAGCACTAGGTCGGGACTTTTGTTGGGCAAAAGCCCGGATTTGTTTTAGCACGAGTGATTATTCTACGTCTTCGCCAGTATTAGGATCGGGGAGTTTAACTCTGAGTTGGATTAAACGCCTAGTGTCAGCATTGATAACTTTAAATTCAATACCTTCAATGATGATGCTCTCGTTACGTTCTGGCAGATGGCCAAAGGCGTGTGAGACTAAGCCACCGACGGTATCAAATTCTTCATCGCTGAATTCAGTGTTGAATTCTTCGTTGAAATCTTCGATTGGCGTCAAGGCCTTAACCATATAAACCGTGTTGCCGACTTTGCGGATCTCGGTTTCTTCTGTGCTATCGTGGTCGAATTCGTCTTCAATCTCGCCGACAATTTCTTCAAGAATATCTTCGATAGTTACAAGACCTGATACGCCGCCGTATTCATCGACCACAATCGCCATATGGTAGCGCTGTGAGCGGAATTCTTTTAGCAATACATCAACGCGTTTGCTTTCGGGTACAACCACAGCAGGACGGATCACGCGATCCAGTGAGAAGGGCTCATCACTGTTAGAAAAACCGTAAGGGATCAAATCTTTAGCAAGTAATATGCCTTCGATATGGTCTTTATCTTCGTTAACGACGGGGAAGCGCGAGTGACCTGAACCAATCACAGTGGCGAGTAATTCTTCGACCGAGTTGTCTATCTGGAGGGCGACAATTTGAGCTCTTGGGATCATGATATCCCGAACACGCATATCAGAAACGTCTAATACACCTTTTATCATCTCGCGGGTGTCTTGAGTGATCAGATCGCGCTGCTCGGCACCATCAATCACATCGACTAAATCTTCGCGATTTTGAGGTTCGCCCTGAAATAGCTGACTTACTCTATCAAACCAACCTTTCTTGTGGGCGTTCGTACTCGGGGGATATCGTCACTCATAGTTTTCTCATTAGCTTTTGATAGGGATTATCTTAGCTAACTATTGTTCCTTATATGGGTCAGTAAAGCCTAAGCCTTCAATGAGTTGTGTCTCTAACGACTCCATCTCTTCAGCTTCTTCATCTTCGATGTGATCATACCCTAGCAGATGCAAGCAACCATGTACAACCATGTGTGCCCAGTGCGCTTCTAAGGTTTTATGTTGTTCACGGGCTTCATTTTCAACGACTGCCGCGCAAATGACAAGATCTCCGAGTAAAGGAAGTTCAATTTCTGGCGGTGCCTCAAAGGGAAATGACAGCACATTGGTCGGTTTGTCTTTGCCGCGGTAGGTGCTATTGAGCATCTGACTCTCACGGCTGTCGACGATACGTATGGTTAATTCAGCTTCATCCATGCTATTGCCAATCGCGGTTGTGACCCAAAGGGCAAATTGTTCGTCCGTCGGCAACCCGTCGCAGGCGGTGGCATGTTGAATATCTAAGGCTAAATCAAGACTCATGTGCTGCGGCTTCCTGTTGTTTCTGGTATTGGCTTTCTTTCTTAGCCTTTAAGGTTTGCTCTTTTAAATCAAATGCCTCATAGGCTTCGACGATACGAGCAACCACAGGATGGCGCACGACGTCTTGGGAGACGAAAAAGTTAAAGCTGATTTCTTCTACTTGGCTTAACACTTCAATCGCGTGGCGTAAGCCGGACTTTTGATGCTTAGGCAAGTCGGTTTGGGTGATGTCGCCTGTGATCACCGCGCGGGAATTAAAACCGATACGGGTAAGGAACATCTTCATTTGCTCGATTGTGGTGTTTTGACTTTCATCGAGAATAATAAAAGCATCGTTCAAGGTACGGCCGCGCATATAGGCAAGCGGCGCCACTTCGATGACGTTTTTCTCAATTAGGCGTTCCACTTTTTCAAAGCCGAGCATTTCGAATAGTGCGTCATAGAGTGGACGTAAATAAGGATCGACCTTTTGACTTAAATCACCGGGTAAGAAACCGAGTTTTTCACCCGCTTCTACCGCTGGGCGAGTCAGCAAAATACGGCGCACTTCTTGGCGCTCTAACGCATCCACTGCCGCTGCTACCGCAAGGTAGGTTTTGCCGGTTCCCGCAGGGCCGATACCAAAGGTAATGTCGTGGCGCACAATATTGGCCACATATAGGCTTTGGTTTGGATTGCGTGGCTTGATGACGCCACGGCGGGTTTTGATATTAATGCCGCTGTCATCGCTCGCATCTTCTTGCTCTAGGGCGATGGCTTCTTGAATAGCAATATGGACTTGCTCAGGCTCAAGATCGGGCGTGCTGCCTTTGACCGTTTGGGTCTCGATATAGAGCTCTTTGAGTAAGTTGTTGGCGCTTAAACAATTGCGTGGCAGTCCGGTGATCTGAAAATGATTGTTTTTACGGACGATTTCAACGCCAACGCGACGCTCAATCTGTTTGATATTGTCATCGAATGGACCGCAAAGTGAAGCCAAACGGCGGGTTTCTGCGGGTTCGAGATACAGATTCATGGTAGTTAATTTACTGGACAAATAGCACTCCCAATAGCGAATAAGAAAGCAAGGTTGATATCGCTAAACCCTTGCAAGATAATTTCAGTTTACGAGCCATGGCCGATAATTGCTAACGGAAAATAACAATTGCCTCGGTAGACTTAAACAAAAGTGCGTTAAAGCAAAAGGGCGACTAAGTCGCCCTTCTTTATGATACGTACTGTGCAAGTTTATATCGGTAGTGTTTAAGCCAATTTAACCCTTATGGCTTAAATTGCGTCACACCCAGTTCGTCATCTTGTTTGTGCTTAGCTAAAATATCCGATGGACGTAGGCTACGGCGTAGATCCATTTCATCTTCACCGCGGATAAACTTACCGCGCAGCGAGTTAGTATAAACGTCGACGATTTCGACATCCACAAAAGTACCAATGTGTTTTGGCTGACCTTCGAAGTTCACCACACGGTTGTTCTCGGTACGGCCACGCAGTTCCATTGGATTTTTAACCGATGGACCTTCCACCAGAATACGCTGCACTGTGCCCATCATATGGCGGCTGTAGCGCATGGCTTGCTGGGTGATGCGGTCTTGCAGAATCGCGAGACGTTGCTTTTTCTCTTCCATATCAACATCATCAGGTAAATCCGCCGCTGGCGTGCCCGGACGTGCGCTATAAATAAAGCTAAAGCTGTGGTCGAAACCTATGTCTTCAATCAACTTCATGGTGTCGGCAAAATCTTCTTTGGTTTCGCCTGGGAAGCCAATGATAAAGTCTGAGCTGATTTGAATGCCTTCACGGGCTTTACGCAGGCGGCGGATGATTGACTTATATTCAATCGCCATGTGACCGCGTTTCATCGCCGTGAGAATACGATCAGAACCCGATTGTACTGGCAAGTGTAAGAAGCTCACTAGCTCAGGGGTATCTTCATAAACGTCGATAATATCCTGTGTAAATTCAATTGGGTGACTGGTCGTAAAGCGGATACGATCGATACCGTCGATAGCTGCCACAAAACGCAGTAATTCAGCAAAGGTACAGATGCCGTCATCGTGGGTTGCGCCGCGATAGGCATTGACGTTTTGGCCAAGCAGGTTCACTTCACGTACGCCTTGCTCCGCCAATTGGGCGATCTCAAGGATGATGTCGTCCGATGGACGGCTGACTTCTTCGCCGCGCGTATAAGGAACCACACAGAATGAACAGTATTTGCTGCAACCTTCCATGATAGACACGAACGCCGTTGGGCCTTCGGCGCGTGGCTCAGGCAGGCGATCGAATTTTTCGATTTCAGGGAAGCTGATATCGATAACCGCTTTGTCACCACGGCGTACTTGCTCGATCATATCGGGCAGACGGTGTAATGTTTGTGGTCCAAAAATAATGTCGACACATTGGGCTCTGTCTTTAATGGCTTTGCCTTCTTGCGAAGCAACACAGCCGCCCACGCCAATAATCAAATTGGGATTTTTATCTTTAAGCGTCTTCCAGCGTCCTAGCTGATGAAACACTTTTTCCTGCGCTTTTTCACGGATTGAACAAGTGTTCAGCAGGAGAATGTCTGCCTCAGACGCTTCTTCAGTCAAGGTATAGCCTTGGTATTCGCCTAACAGATCAGCCATCTTGGATGAGTCATACTCATTCATTTGACAGCCCCAAGTCTTGATATGGAGTTTCTTACTCATCAGTTGTGTCGCCCTAAGATGACCAATAAAAATAGCGCGACATTTTACCTGCTGTTATGGCTGCTGACCAGCTTTGTCCACACTTTTACCGATTGGCTTTTGCTGAGGGCGATACCCATACAAATGCTAGGTTTTTATTATTCGCTGGCACTTGGGCGAGGTTATGATGATTAACATGCTGAGCTTTAGCCATTTCCATCAAGCTATTGCGTGCCTGAATGCCGATGTCTTCACGGATTTCGAGTCGAAATACGCTCAACATTTCCGTGGTATGTTGATATAAGGCATAATCGAGCGGGTCGCGATAGGTCACTGTGATGGTTTCAATGTTTGGGCCAGCTGTAGAGATAGCTGCTGAGTTAGCCGCCATGGCTTGGGCTAGCGGTGTGATACCTAATGTGAGTGCTGTGCCTAACGCAAGTGCAGTGCCTAATCTAAGCTGAGTGCTCATCTTAAGAGTGCTGCTAATTGATAGGCGACTGGCTATGGGTAAATGAGTTAGTGTTTTCATGACATCCTCGCTAATCGATACGGTGGATTCACTTGTTAACTCGTCCAATACGACTTAGGGCTAGGCGCTAGCTAAGTGAAAGTATTTAACACCCATAACGCTAACCGAATCACAATCTTTGGATTAAGTGATATTGGCTATGATGCAGGTGTGACTTGAGTGTAGTCAGTGTTGTAATGGGGCAATTTTGTCTTTGTAAGCAACTGTGAGCAGGTGGGGTGATAGCAACATTTGCTCACGTTTGAGTGCTAAGAGACATACTTTTGATACAAAGTGAGTGGCTTTTTCCTGCATAGGTTTGGTCAATGCTGTCGGTGTAAAATAGCTGGCGCATAGATAGTGTAAAGACGTCGTTTGGGCATTAATAAACAAGGCAATAAAGGTGGTAACTAAGGTGGTAAGTAAGATGAGCCAAATTGATGAAACAAGTGCACTGATGACATCCGATACAACTCATTCTGACGTGACTCATTTAGACGTCACTCGTGTTGAATGCAATCATGCTGCAGGCACTGAGTTCGATGTCATTCTTGTCGGCGGCGGTATGGTCGGTGCGGCGACAGCAATTGGATTAGCTCAGCAAGGTTTAAAAGTGGCTGTGATTGAATCCTTTGCGCCAGAGGCTTATCAAGCCGAGCAGCCGTTAGATGTGCGAGTCTCGGCCATCAGTGTGGCTTCTGAAAGTTTGCTTGAGCGTCTTGGCGCCTTGGACTCACTGCTGAAAATGCGCAATGTGCCTTACCTTGGTTTAGAAACCTGGGAGCTCGATGGCTGTATCACTCAATTCCACAGTTCACAAATTGGCGCCAGCCATTTAGGCCATATAGTTGAAAACCGATTAATCCAACTTGCCCTGTGGCAACAGATGGCGCAATTGGCCGGCATCACTTTATATTGTCCCGATAAAGTGGCGGCATTTGCCCGTGAGAACGACAGTGTAAGTGTGCACTTACAATCGAATCATAAACTTAACGCTAAGTTATTGGTCGGTGCCGATGGTGCGCACTCGCAGGTGCGCCAATGGGCGGGGATTGGTATATCGGGTTGGGATTACGCTCAATCGGCAATGCTGATCAATATCCGCACCGCACAGGGCCAGCAAGATGTCACATGGCAGCAGTTTACACCTAAAGGACCGCGCTCTTTGTTACCTCTGCCCGGTAATAACGCTTCGCTAGTGTGGTACGACGATGCCAATCGAATAAAACAGTTAATGCAGCTGAATAATAAACAGCTCGCAGAGCAGATACGTTTGCATTTCCCTGCGCGCCTAGATGCCGATTTTACCGTTGAGAATAAAGGCAGTTTTGGCCTCACTCGTCGCCATGCGCAGCGCTACTATAGTCAGAACGTGGTGATTTTAGGGGATGCCGCCCACACTATCAATCCGCTCGCCGGTCAAGGGGTGAACCTTGGGTTTAAGGATGTCGAAGCATTTTTGGCGGTCATCAAGGATGCATTAACCCAAGATAATACTTGGTGGTCGAATGAAGTGCTGGCCCAATATCAGCACAAACGTTATCGCGATAACCAGCTGATGATGACGGCGATGGATGTGTTTTACGCCGGTTTTAGCAACGATATCTTGCCGCTTAAGCTGCTGCGTAATGGCGCGTTAAAGTTGGCAAACATCAATTCTCCGATCAAAAAGACCGTCTTAAAATATGCAATGGGGCTTAATTAATCCTGCGTTGTTTTGCGTTCTGGCTGAGTGGGATGACGTGGCATTTGTTGACTTGGGCTTTGAGTGCTAAAATGCCGCGTTTTTAGCAGCTATGGTCAGTTCAGTCGACGCTTTTGCACGGCTGCCATCGACGAAATAACGATATTGAGTGTCATGAGCGAAATAAAATTAATAGTTGGTCTGGCTAATCCAGGTGCTGAATATGCACACACTCGCCATAATGCGGGGGCTTGGTACGTTTTAGAGCTGGCACGAATTTGCGGTGTGACTTTAGTCGCCGACAGTAAGTATTTTGGTTTGACCGCCAGAGCCGTATTGCACGGTAAAGATGTCCGCTTATTGATCCCAACCACTTATATGAATTTAAGCGGTAAAGCGGTGGGTGCTTTGGCTAATTTTTTTCGTATCACGCCGGAAGAGATTCTGGTTGCTCACGATGAACTCGATCTGCCGCCCGGTGTGGCTAAGTTCAAGCTCGGTGGCGGTCATGGCGGCCACAATGGTTTGAAAGATATTATTGCTAAACTGGCTAACGATAAAAATTTCTACCGTTTACGCTTAGGTATCGGTCATCCCGGCGATAAAAACCAAGTCAGTGGTTACGTACTAGGCAAAGCACCTGCTAAAGAGCAAGAGCTTATTGATGCGGCGATAGATGAAGCTGTGCGTTGTACCGAGATTTTGTTTAAGCAAGACATGGTGAAAGCCATGAACAGATTACACTCCTTTAAAGCGGAGTAGGTTTTGCTTTGGCGAGACCCAAGTATAAAGTGATTTAATTATTCAGTAATGTGCTGCCATAGGGCAGGACGACTAAACCTCGCTGATGAGTGCGACTCGTTAGCCAATAATCGAGAGAAAGGTAAGCATATGGGTTTTAAATGCGGCATTGTTGGTCTTCCTAACGTTGGTAAATCAACGCTTTTTAATGCGTTAACTAAGGCTGGCATCGAAGCGGCTAACTTCCCGTTTTGTACCATTGAACCTAACACGGGTGTTGTACCTGTGCCGGATCCACGTCTGGATGCGTTAGCTGCGATTGTGAATCCACAACGTATATTACCGACCACTATGGAATTCGTGGATATCGCGGGTCTTGTGGCTGGTGCATCTAAAGGCGAAGGTTTAGGTAACAAGTTCCTTGCTAACATCCGTGAAACCGATGCCATTGGTCACGTAGTACGCTGTTTCGATGATGACAATATTGTTCACGTTGCTAACAAGGTTGATCCCGCTGGCGATATCGAAGTGATTAACACTGAATTAGCCTTAGCGGACTTAGACAGCTTAGAGCGCGCGGTTCAACGCCAGCAAAAACGTGCTAAAGGCGGTGATAAAGACGCTAAGTTTGAAGTGGAAGTATTAGAAAAAATGCGTCCAATTTTAGACGAAGCGAAAATGCTGCGTTCAATGGAATTATCTAAAGAAGAACTGGAAGCCGTTGCTTACCTTAACTTCTTAACCTTAAAGCCGACCATGTATATTGCTAACGTGGCAGAAGATGGTTTTGAGAATAACCCACACTTAGACGCTGTTCGCGCTATTGCTGCCACAGAAAACGCTATCGTTGTTGCTGTGTGCGCCGCGATTGAATCTGAATTAGCTGAAATGGACATCTCAGATCGCGATGAGTTTATGGCTGATCTGGGTATCGAAGAGCCTGGTTTAGATCGCGTTATCCGTGCTGGTTATCAATTACTGAATTTGCAAACCTATTTCACCGCAGGCGTGAAAGAAGTGCGTGCTTGGACTGTGCCAGTCGGTGCGAGTGCCCCGCAAGCGGCAGGCGTGATCCACACCGATTTTGAACGTGGTTTTATCCGTGCTCAAGTGATGGCATTTGATGACTTTATCGCTCACAAAGGTGAAGCGGGCGCGAAAGAAGCCGGTAAGTTACGTGTGGAAGGCAAAACCTATATCGTTAAAGATGGCGATGTGATGCATTTCTTGTTTAACGTATAACTAGGATTAGACAAGCCCTAAACCTTGATAAATTAAGCTAAGTACGAGTAACAGTGTGTTATTTAGCACATCTGTTGCTCAGTTTGGTGAAGTAATAGCCGAACAGCTTAACCTAAGGGAAATAGCGAAAAAAAGCTGTTGACCTCGATACCTCGAATAAGCATAATACGCCCCGTTCCTCGCTGAGAGGGGCGCGTAATATCGAAGTGGCAATGTAGCTCAGCTGGTTAGAGCACAGCACTCATAATGCTGGGGTCGCAGGTTCAAGTCCCGCCATTGCTACCATTTTATTTAAGAAGCATATTCTTCTATAAAATAGAAGGCGATTTTACTCTAGCATTGATTGCTAGCATCTCTTCAGGATGTAAACACGAAGATGTGCGGGAATGGTGAAATTGGTAGACACGCCAGATTTAGGTTCTGGTGCCGCAAGGTGTGAGAGTTCAAGTCTCTCTTCCCGTACCATTTTTAGAAACATCGGCTATAGCGGATGTTTGAAACAGAGTTAGTTGGGGTATCGCCAAGTGGTAAGGCACCGGGTTTTGATCTCGGCATTCCAAGGTTCGAATCCTTGTACCCCAGCCATTTTTCTCAGTTTCCAAGTTGATTGGGGTATCGCCAAGTGGTAAGGCACCGGGTTTTGATCTCGGCATTCCAAGGTTCGAATCCTTGTACCCCAGCCATGGCAATGTAGCTCAGCTGGTTAGAGCACAGCACTCATAATGCTGGGGTCGCAGGTTCAAGTCCCGCCATTGCTACCATATTTAACTCTGTTAAAGTGATTTCTCAGAGAAAAATCCAAAGCTGTTGAATAAACAATTTTGGTACATTTTGATGCGGGAATGGTGAAATTGGTAGACACGCCAGATTTAGGTTCTGGTGCCGCGAGGTGTGAGAGTTCAAGTCTCTCTTCCCGTACCATCAAAATGCAATCTTCAGAAAGAAGATTAAACACAGTTTATTGGGGTATCGCCAAGTGGTAAGGCACCGGGTTTTGATCTCGGCATTCCAAGGTTCGAATCCTTGTACCCCAGCCAAAAGTTAAAAGCCTGTCTTCGGACAGGCTTTTTGCTTTCTGACTTTTAACTATTTTCAGCTTAGCGTTATTTTGCTTTCAGTTTCCCTTCAATATTAGCCCTTCCAGCCTTTCCCTTGTCTCTATAATTCCCGTTGGTTGTGGCAATTCAGCTATTTTCAAAGTTAATCCACAGTGCCATTTGAGCTGGCACTGTGGTGATCCGTTTTATTGCTTTTTGACTTCAGGAGCAACGGGTGGCGATTTTATTTCTGCTGGAGCCGCTGGAGCCGCTGGAACCACTGGAACGGCGACTTTTGCAGCTGCTTCAGTGATATCGATTGGCATTGCAGCATTCTTAATGACGGCATTCTCTGTGACCGCACTATCAATAACGGCACCTTGGGCCGCTTTAACATCACCAGTTGCAACGGCTTTGACTGCATCAGGTATTGCTAACTGTTGCTGTACTTGATTTGCGCCTGCTTCTAAGGCTTTTTGTTGTAACTTCTGTGGATCGGTATAGTCGGCTAATTCCTTCGGCCAACTTGGGACCCGTTTTTCTGCTTGATTACTGAATTGCTCAGAAATCACTAAGGGCGCGCCGCCTTTCATCAGCATGACTGCCATTTGGTTGGTGTCAGAGTTCCAAACTAGACCCGCTTTTTCGGCCATTTCGGGGACAGGGGTGTAAGTCGACACTAAGTAGATGAGGGGACCTTCCTGTTGGATCTTGTCGGCCGTTTTGAGCAGCGATAGAGTGGTATCGTAATTTTTACCCAGCAATTCCTGCATACGGTTCTTAATGAGTGGCTGTTCGAATAAGCCGACATCATTTGGATCTAAACCGACAAGGGGCTTGAGCAAGGCCCACATTAGTTGACCTTGGGGTGACATTAATAAGAGTGGAGCAACACAGGCGTTGAGCATTAACGCGAGCCACAGAATATGCAGGCAGCGCATTTTTTTGAGCAGAGATGTACTCAAGATAATATTTCCTTGGGAGTACCAGCAAGTCGCCGGCGGCGGATTGTAGCCGATTGGCATGAGGTAAACGAGTGGGGGCGTAAAGTAAATTTTATGCCAAAAAGTTAGCGTGAATGTTGGATTTTATCTATATGAATCCAATGAATATTTACAGATGATACCGCAAATAACTTGCTGCTAATTTAATCAAAGATAATGGCTTTTGAGTGTTAAATGCAGATTTGCCTGTAAGCGGTTTATTTTTTCAGTCTTATTCTTCAATCCTATATTTCAGCTTCTTTTTCAGTATTGAATATGTAAAGTTTGTAAACTTTGTTCTATTTGATAATCGATCTCATTTAATCTCGCACATTAAATTAGTTTAATGCAGCTCATTTCAGTTTTAGGCTGCATAGGGAAAGCCGATTCTGGAGGCATTTCTCTTCGGGTTGCTTTTGAGAGTGCACCATTGAAATTAAGAGTCAGTAAGTCGTCTTTGTCCTTTGCTCGAATTATCCATGTTTATGTGTCTATGGCGTTGTTGCTGCTGATGCTGTTTTTTGCGATGACAGGCATAACGTTAAATCACCCAAATTGGTTTTCTCAAACAGATCAGGAACCTAAACGGGAGCAAGTGCCCATCCCTGCCTATTTATTACCCGTTGATACACAAGATGCACAGTGGCGCTTGGCAACGGGCCATTGGCTGAAAAGTGAATGGGCGATGGATATGGCCACTGCTGACATAGATGAAGACGAAATTAGCTTAGTCAGCAAAGGGCCCGGCACTTACCGCAGCCTGACGTTGGACTTACTCGACGGCCAAGCCTATGTCGAAACCTTAGAGTACGGTGTTGTTGCTGTAGTGAATGATTTGCATAAGGGCCGTAACACAGGCACAGCATGGGCTTGGATACTCGACCTTAGCGCCATACTGATTATTTTGTTTTCGCTTACTGGGGCTTACTTATTATTGCCTCAAACCAAGCGCCTCAAAAAGTCATTGTTATACATGGTACTTGTCAGCGGTAGTTGCGGACTTGTGTATGTTTATTTCGTTCCCTAAGGAGTGTAGACCGAGTATGCGTCATCTTATTCGTACCATTGCGGTGAGTGCTTTGTTTGTTAGTTCAGCTGCGTTTGCGGCGCCACAAATGACTGTCGATTTAACTTTACCTGAAATTACCGAAGGCCAATATCACAGACCCTATGTGGCCGTGTGGGTTGAAAATACCCAAGGGCAACCGGTAAAAACCTTAAGCCTTTGGGTTTGGGATGAAGGCCATAAATGGCTTAAAGACATCCGTCGTTGGTGGCGTAAAGCGGGTCGTGACGATATGAGTTTTGTTGATGGTATTGCATCAGCCACACGTCCTGCGGGTCATTACAAAATCGATTGGGATTTAAAAGATGAAGCGGGAAAAGCGCTCGAGCCTGCTCGTTACACTGTGTTTATAGAAGTGGTGCGTGAGCATGGCGGTCGCGATCTCGTGCGACAAAACATCGATTTAGCTGCGGGGGACTTCTCAGTGCAGTTACCCGCCACCACTGAAACTGGCGTTATCGACATACGCTTAAGCGGCATGGCTCGCTGAGCCTGCTACTGAATATATTGCCCGTACATTACTCGTTAAACTTAAGGAAAAGGCATGAAATTACGTCTTATTGCATTATTTAGCACACTTTGTATTAGCCCGTTGGCAAGCAGCCATGACAGATGGATTTTACCTAGCCACTTTAACGTTTCGGCCGAAAGCCAAGAAGCTGTGTGGATCACCTCTGATGTGTCTGCCAGCAATCAAGTGTTTATGATGGATAAACCTTTCAGCGCCAGTGACGTACGTGTGTTACTGCCTAATGGCGAGTCAAGCTCTCCAAGCTCAAGTTATACCGGCGGCCGTAAATCGGTATTTGATGTGCAGTTAATGCAAGATGGCACCTATAAGTTCGAGAAAGAAGTCACGCCGCGTTATTTCTCCCGCTATAAAGTGAAAGGCAAAGAAGGCTTTGTCCGCAGTCGTTTAGATAAAAAAGCGACCGCCGCTGTCATGCCAAAGGGCGCCTCTGAATTAGAAGGTTCTTTAAATGTATCGCGAGTGGAAACCTACGTGACTCGAAATAAGCCGACAGATAAGGTTTTGGCTCCTAAGGGCGAGTATTTGGAATTAGTCCCTGTGACCCACCCTGCCGATATCGTTGAAAATGAACCCGCCACATTGCAGTTTGTTTATGATGGTAAACCCGTTGCAGGCGTCAGTGTTGCGATTATGAAAGACGGCAGTTTATACCGAAACAAGCCTGAAGAAATCGCCTTAACCTCAGATAAAGACGGTAAAGTAGCCATGACCTTGCCAGCGGCGGGACGTTATCTTTTACATGCATCGATTGAACGTCCAAACTCAGACACTTCCCTTGCCGATAAAACCGTAAGTGAGATTTTCCTTACGTTTGAAGCTGGGCTTGAATAGGATTCATTTTCCGCTTAAGTGACTAAGCGTTATAAATGAATGAGTGTGATGAATGATTGAGTGTTATTAATGAGTTAGCCTTCATAGTTAAATGCCCACAGCCGCAACGTCGAGTGGGCATTTTTGTATTCAGCCTCCCTTTATCTATACGGCTTTTTATCAATGTCACCACAATGATCCTATCTGGCTCGTGGATTTAGATTTCATTGCTGGTAACTCCGCTTAAGGTTGGGTAAGCTGCGTCAATGCATTGTTCTTGATGCATCAAAGGCGCATAACGATTAGAATAGCGCAATTCCACCCTCATTTGACTGTGTTGACCTTAGCGTTGGCACGGGTTGCTTTTGTTTTAAAGGAGACGAAAGAAGTTATGACTAAGGTTCCTATGACAGTTGTCGGTGCAGAGCAGCTGCGTAAAGAGTTAGATATTCTCAAGTTTGACCGTCGCCCTAAGATCACTGAAGCCATTGCTTCAGCGAGAGAGTTAGGCGACCTGAAAGAAAACGCGGAATACCATGCGGCTCGTGAGGAACAAGGTATTTGTGAAGCACGTATCCGTGATATTGAGGGTAAGTTATCTAACGCGCAAATTATCGATGTCACTAAGATGGTGAACAACGGTCGTATCATTTTTGGTGCCACTGTGACTATTTTGAATCTCGATACAGACGTTGAAGTGACTTATCGCATAGTCGGCGATGATGAAGCGAATATTAAAGAAAACCTGATTTCTGTTAACTCACCGATAGCCCGTGGCTTAGTGGGTAAAAATGAAGGTGATGAAGTGTCGATTACCACACCTGGTGGCATGACAGATTACGAAATCATCTCTGTACAGTATTTATAATCAGCGAATCGATTTAGCTATAGAGTCTGCTAAATCGTGCCGAGAGTATGATTTGTTCTCGTTCTAAAACCGCCCTAGGGCGGTTTTTTTGTTATCTGTAAATCCGGTTGGCATGCATATTTAGAGATTGAGTTTTGCATGTGAATTTAAGATGTAGCTATGAATTTAAGATGTAGCTATGAATTTAAGATTTAGCTATGGATAGAGACCGCGTTTTAGAGGAGAACTCGAAAGATGGATAAAGATTAATTTGTCTCTTGCTGCACTTTTACTTAAGCTGCAAATCTAGCTTCATCAGCAAGCTTAACCAGTAATTACTCAGTGTTGTTTGATTTAGCGCGAGTTTTATTTTAAACCCTAACGTTAGATAACAAATGCTAAGCATGAATGGGGTTATTTTTCGTTTTAATAAGAGGGCACGCTTTGGTAAAACACTGGCGTACGGGATTGATGTTAGTTTGTGTGGCGATCATGCTGATTGCGCACTCGGCTAGCTATACGCCAAAAACCTCAGTACAACGCAGTGATACAAGTCATCATTATATTCAGACACATACAAATCTTAAGAAAGCGGCTCTAAAACAAACGGCCCAGATGCACACAGTGAGTCCTGATAGTTCAACTCCCGATGCAGAGCCAAGCGCTGAATCTCAAAGTTTGCCCGATGCTATTGCTCAATCAAATTCACATTCTGATGCGCAAACCGTTGAAAGCTGCGGCTCATTGAGTCGCCATGATGTCCATGGTACCAGTTCAGAGTCAGCATCCCAGCCAACACCTTGTCCAAGCTCAGATTACATGAGTCATTCGGACGACTTAAATTTTGCCCCAATCAATTCGCCGCGCTTTATTAGTCTTGCCCAACACGATGTGCGTGAGGTGAAACCGATTTATGTACTCGCGGTAGACTTTACTGCCGAACCGACACCCGATGTCGTTGAACCTACCGTTCTGGATATCACATCCGACTGGACGCTTTCTGCTGTATCTTCCCCAGCCCGAATTTCCGGGTGGAAAGTCTCAAATCTTCAATATCGATTTAGTCAGCAAGCCGCTTAATCCACCTATTTAGGTGTGCTATCGACTGGAGTTCGCTCCCGTTGAACGTGCATGCCATTGCACTTTTGTTCTCACCGAAACCATCTCTATCGCGGTTATATTCGCTGTGATGACTTGAGTTTAACTGGCTAAATTTGCTGGTGCTCAATGATAGGTTTCGGACTGATATCAATATGTTCGCTTAGCTTTGACTCAAAAGTTAGGTGATAAATAGCGAGTTAATCCCATGGAAATAAAACCCAATAAACGGCTGCTAAATCACTATTCAGCTTGGAAATACTTAGTGCTTATCGTCACTATTATAGTGATGTTATTCAGTGCTTTGCCGACATTTTACGGTGAGGATGCTGCGGTGCAGGTGGGCGCTAAGGCGGGGTTAACACTCACGCCTGTAGCCCTTAGAGATAAGCTGCAAGCTGAAGGCGTGACGGTAAAACGTATCGACCAAAAGAATGGTGAAACCTTAATTGTCCTTGATGATGATAGCCAACAAACCTTAGTCAAAACCTTGGTTTCGTCTATGGTCAAAGAGCCCAAGGAGTTGACCTTATCCCTTGCCAGTGCGGCGCCAAGTTGGTTGCAAAACTTAGGTTTTCAGCCGATTAAACTGGGGCTCGATTTACGTGGTGGTGTGCAGTTTTTACTCGATGTGGATGTTGAGCCTGTGTATCAAACTCAGGCAGAGGCGCTGGTTGATTCGCTACGTCAATTTATCCGTGAGCAGAAGATCCGTGGTGCCAGCGTCTATTTAGACCAAGCTAGCCAGTTAAACCTGACCTTGCCCGATAATGACGCTCGCGCCGCCGTGCGTCAGATGATGAAACAGTCTTATCCCAATTGGCAGTTATCGAATGCCGATGGCGCGGGTTTACAGATTAAGTTGAGCCAAGAGGAACAAACAAAGCTGCGTAATTTGACCGTGCAGCAAAACCTGCAAGTTATGCGCAGTCGTATTGAAGAACTCGGCATCACTGAAGCCTTAGTGCAGCGCCAAGGCGAGCATCGAATTCGGATTGAATTACCTGGCGTACAAGATCCTGCTGCCGCCAAAAACGTCATTGGTGCTACGGCGAGTTTGGCATTCTTTGAGGTGAAAGAGTCAGGTTCTGTGAATGCGCAAGTGCTGAAGGATAAATCTGGCAAGCCTATTTATGTGAGCCGCTCGCCAGTGCTGGGTGGCGATCACATTGTCGATGCCAGAGCGAGTTTAGGGGAGATGGGTATGGCCGAGGTGAATATTAATCTCGACCGTGTCGGCGGGCAGAAAATGTCTGAGTTTTCCCGATCCAATATTGGCAAACCTATGGCGACGTCTTACAGCGAGTACAGTCGTGATGAACAAGGTAAGGCCAAGCAAACTCAAGAGATTATCAGTGTTGCGACCATTCAATCCCAGCTTGGCGATCGCTTCCGCATCACTGGTGCGGGCACCTATCAAGAAGCGCAGCAATTAGCCTTGTTACTGCGAGCTGGCTCTATGACGGCGCCAGTAACGATTGTGGAAGAGCGCACCATTGGCCCAACGCTAGGTGCTGAAAACATTGAAAATGGTTTTGCAGCGCTTGGTCTAGGTATGGGCATTACCTTGTTGTTTATGGCGCTTTGGTATCGTCGTCTCGGTTGGGTGGCGAATATTGCGCTGATTTCTAACATGGTGATCCTGTTCGGCCTACTGGCGCTTATTCCTGGTGCTGTGTTGACCTTACCCGGTATTGCTGGCTTGGTGTTAACAGTCGGTATGGCTGTCGATACCAACGTGCTGATTTTTGAGCGAATAAAAGACAAGTTAAAAGAAGGACGCAGTTTTGCGCTGGCAATTGATACGGGGTTTGATAGTGCGTTTTCGACCATTTTCGACGCTAACTTCACCACTATGATCACGGCGGTTGTGCTCTATTCCATCGGTAATGGCCCAATTCAAGGTTTCGCCTTGACCTTAGGTCTAGGTCTTCTGACCAGCATGTTTACCGGTATCTTTGCTTCAAGAGCCTTGATTAACTTAGTTTACGGACGTGATGCTAGTCGTCATGTGAGGGTATAAGCATGAAAAATATCAATCTAACAAAATGGCGTTATGTCTCCAGTGCTATCTCAATTTTTTTGATGATAACGTCATTAGCGATTATAGGTGTAAAGGGGTTTAACTGGGGATTAGACTTTACCGGTGGTGTGGTGACTGAAGTTCAGCTCGATAGAAAAATCACCAGCAGTGAGTTACAACCTTTGCTTAATGCTGCCTATCAGCAGGAAGTCTCTGTTATCTCGGCCAGTGAGCCGGGGCGTTGGGTACTGCGCTATGGTGATATAAAGAGTGCTGATACGGAGCAAAGCAATGTCGACATTCAGCAGACATTAGCGCCACTTAACTCTGAAGTGCAAGTCCTTAACAGCAGTGTTGTCGGGCCGCAGATTGGTCAAGAACTGGCGGAGCAGGGCGGGTTAGCGTTGTTAGTCGCTATGCTGTGTATTTTAGGCTATTTAAGTTATCGCTTCGAGTGGCGACTCGCATCGGGCGCTTTGTTTGCGCTGGTACACGATGTTGTATTCGTACTGGCTTTTTTCGCGCTGACGCAGATGGAGTTTAATTTAACGGTACTGGCGGCTGTGCTGGCGATTTTAGGCTATTCGTTAAATGACTCGATCATTATTGCTGACCGTATTCGAGAGTTATTGATTGCAAAACCTAAGCTTTCGATTCAAGAGATTAATAACCAAGCGATTGTGGCGACGTTTTCCCGCACTATGGTGACCTCCGGGACAACTTTAATGACGGTTGGTGCGCTGTGGATCATGGGTGGTGGGCCGTTGGAAGGATTCTCGATTGCGATGTTTATCGGTATTTTAACCGGTACATTCTCATCGATTTCTGTTGGCACCTCACTGCCTGAGTTTTTAGGTTTAACGCCTGAGCATTATAAGGAACAAGTGATTTCTGATACGCCTTAGTGCTTTATTTTCATTCGTAGCAAAAACAAAGAGGCCACTCAATTGAGTGGCCTCTTTGTTAACACAATAAAAATCAAGAAAAATTATTTTGCCTTTGGCAAAGCAATTTTCATTTCTGGTGATTGACGATAAATCACCAGAATATGACCAATAAGTTGCACTTTTGCGGATTGAGTTTCACGTACTATGGCATCAACGATGGCATTTTTTAGCTCTCTGTCGGCAGAGGCTACTTTCACTTTAATCAATTCATGATAAGCGAGTGCGCTTTCAATTTCAGCGAGTACACCTTCAGTCAATCCATTGGCACCAAGCAGCACCACTGGCTTTAGCGGATGCGCCAGACCTTTTAAATGCTGTTTTTGTTTGGTTGTTAAGTTCATTTCTACCAACTTTTGCTGAGTTACTGTTGAAAAACGGCTATTCTACCCTTATATAGCCTTTGTGTAACTCTCAATTGTTGCGGATTTTAAATGTCAGGTAAAAAACGTACGGCCAGTTCCAATCGATGGATGCTAGAACACTTTGATGATCATTATGTCAAACTCGCACAAAAAATGGGATTGCGATCTCGCGCTGCGTTTAAGCTTGAGGAGATCCAGCAAAAGGATCAACTTATCCGCTCAGGCATGACTGTGGTTGACTTAGGGGCTGCGCCGGGAGGCTGGTCTCAAGTGGCGGTTAAATTAGCCGGAGAAAAAGGTAAGGTCATCGCCTGTGACATTTTGCCTATGGATCCCATCGTCGGGGTAGACTTTTTGCAAGGGGATTTTCGTGAAGATAAAGTCCTTCAAGCATTGCTTACCCGAGTCGGTGACGCTAAGGTTGACGTTGTGTTGTCTGACATGGCGCCCAACATGAGTGGTTCAGATGGTGTAGACCAGCCGCGCGCCATGTATTTAGTGGAATTGGCGTTAGATATGTGTCATCAAGTTTTGGCACCTAACGGCTGTTTTGCGGTAAAAGTCTTTCAGGGGGAGGGCTTTGACGAATACATGAAAGCGGTAAAAGAGGCGTTCAAAGTAGTTAAAACACGTAAACCGGACTCTTCGCGGGCGCGTTCCCGTGAAGTCTATCTTGTGGCGACTGGGTACAAGTTGTAGTAACCTAGCGTTAATAATCGCAAGACTTAATGAGGTCTAGTATTTTGAGTGACATGGCAAAAAATCTAATACTCTGGGTTGTCATCGCCGTTGTGCTGATGTCAGTGTTTCAGGGTTACTCCCCCTCTTCTTCGTCATCGCAGAAGATGGATTATTCTACCTTCTTAGATAATGTCCGTGATGGGCAGGTCGCAACTGTTGAAGTGAAAAGCGATCAACGTACTATCGAGGGTGCTAAACGAACGGGTGAAAAGTTCACGACTATCATGCCGTTATATGACCAAGATTTAATTAATGATCTTGATCGTAAAGGCATCACTATGAAGGGCCAAGAAGCCGAAGAATCAGGGTTCCTAACCCAAATCTTCATTTCTTGGTTCCCTATGTTATTGCTTATCGGGGTATGGATTTTCTTCATGCGCCAAATGCAAGGCGGCGGTGGCAAAGGCGCGATGTCCTTTGGTAAGAGCAAAGCCAAGCTGATGAGCGAAGATCAGATTAAAACGACGTTTGCTGATGTTGCGGGTTGTGACGAAGCAAAAGAAGAAGTTAAAGAGTTAGTTGATTATCTGCGTGACCCTACTAAATTCCAAAAATTGGGCGGCCGTATTCCAACGGGCGTACTGATGGTGGGTCCTCCAGGTACAGGTAAAACCTTGCTGGCCAAAGCCATTGCGGGTGAATCTAAAGTACCTTTCTTCACTATCTCGGGTTCTGATTTCGTTGAAATGTTCGTTGGTGTTGGTGCATCCCGTGTGCGTGACATGTTTGAACAAGCGAAAAAGTCTGCACCTTGTATCATCTTTATCGATGAAATCGATGCGGTCGGTCGTCAACGCGGCGCGGGTTTAGGCGGTGGTCATGATGAACGTGAGCAAACACTGAACCAAATGCTGGTTGAGATGGACGGCTTCGAAGGTAATGAAGGCGTTATCGTTATCGCGGCAACTAACCGTCCAGACGTACTCGATTCTGCACTGCTGCGCCCAGGTCGTTTTGACCGTCAAGTGGTTGTTGGTTTGCCTGATGTGCGTGGTCGTGAGCAGATTTTGAAAGTGCATATGCGTAAAGTGCCGCTTTCTGAAGATGTCAAAGCAAGCGTGATTGCCCGTGGTACCCCAGGTTTCTCCGGTGCTGACTTAGCTAACTTAGTCAACGAAGCTGCCTTGTTTGCGGCTCGCGGAAATCGCCGAGTTGTGGGCATGGAAGAATTTGAGCGTGCAAAAGATAAAATCATGATGGGTGCTGAGCGCCGCTCTATGGTGATGTCTGAAGCCGAAAAAGAAATGACTGCATACCATGAAGCGGGTCATGCGATTGTGGGGTGTTTAGTTCCTGAGCACGATCCTGTGCATAAGGTCACTATCATTCCTCGCGGCCGTGCGCTGGGCGTGACTTTCTTCTTACCCGAAGCTGACTCAGTCAGCCAGAGCCGTCGTAAGCTAGAAAGCCAAATTTCGGTTGCTTACGGTGGTCGTTTAGCTGAAGAGCTTATCTACGGCAGCGAAAAAGTGTCGACTGGCGCATCACAGGACATCAAATACGCGACATCTATTGCGCGTAACATGGTGACTCAATGGGGCTTCTCGGACAAACTAGGTCCATTACTCTATGCCGAAGAAGACGGTGAAGTGTTCTTAGGTCGCAGCATGGGTAAAGCCAAAGCCATGTCCGATGAAACTGCGACTATCATTGACGCTGAAGTGAAAGTCTTTATTGACAAGAATTACGCGAGAGCGAGACAGATATTGACCGATAACCTCGATATTCTGCATTCGATGAAAGAAGCTTTAATGAAATACGAAACTATTGATTCACTTCAAATTGATGATTTAATGAAGCGTCGTGAAGTACGTCAACCGGCCGATTGGCAAGTTGATGACAATGGTTCTAACGATAAAGGCAATGGTCATGGTGAGCCAGCTGAGAAAGCTGCAGATACTGTGACTAATGCATCTGATGAACCGGACTTGAAAGAGCCTGATGAATCACCTGCTAAGTAATTTGTTGTGAAATAAAAGAAAACCCCGTAAAGGGGTTTTCTTGTTTTACCTTGTAAGTAATTTGACTGCGCTGTCATTTATCCACTTTGCCGTTACTGATATTTATCCTCTGACATCATTACCTTGGATAGAAAGTGAAGGCTAAAACTGATGACGCAAGTTATGCCTATAGGTAAAATCGTAAGTGTTCGTATTACTGGAGTAAATGCGTGTTTGAACTGATTGCTGGCACTAAACGCTTCGCGTTATCTTCACCCATTGTGATGGGTATTCTGAATGTCACTCCCGATTCCTTTTCCGATGGTGGTCAATATTCGTCCTATGAGCTTGCCTGTCAGCATGCCGATGATATGGTGGCTCAAGGCGCGGGAATGATCGACATTGGTGGAGAGTCGACAAGGCCAGGCGCCGCCGAAGTGAGTTTAGCCGATGAACTTGCGCGGGTGATCCCGTTAGTAAAATATGTGGCGGCGCACCATGATGTGTGGATTTCTGTCGATACCAGTAAAGCTGAAGTCATGCGTCAAGCCGTTGCCGCGGGTGCGCACCTAATTAATGATGTACGTGCTTTGATGGAACCCGGTGCGCTCCAAGCCGCCGTGGAGTTGCACGTTCCTATCTGTTTAATGCATATGCAGGGCGAGCCGAAGAATATGCAGTCTTCGCCGACGTATTATGATGTTATTGAAGAAGTGTCTACCTTTTTGACCGAGCGGGTTAACGCTTGTTTACAAGCTGGGATCCCCCGTGAATTACTTATACTCGATCCGGGCTTTGGTTTTGGCAAAAGCTTAGAACATAACTATGAATTACTTGCAAAACTCGACTCTTTTGCCAAGTTTGATTTGCCCTTATTGATAGGATTGTCCCGTAAGAGCATGATAGGGAACCTTTTAGCAAAACCGACCTCAGAGCGTCTTGCTGGGAGCCTTGCTGGCGCAATGATAGCGGCCCAAAAGGGCGCTCATATCATTCGCGTGCATGATGTTGCTGAAACTGTGGATATGCTCAAGGTGTTACAAGCGACACAAGCGTATTTTTAAGCATCGTTATGCTCTCGTTAAGCATTTAATTAATATTATGATCCCAAATTATTGGGACACATTTGAGTTTGTGGGGCGATATGAAAGAACGTAAATTTTTTGGAACTGACGGTATTCGGGGAAAGGTCGGTTCAGGTCAAATGACACCTGAGCTTGCGCTAAAATTAGGTTGGGCAGCGGGTCGTGTATTGTCCCGCAGTGGTACCAAAAAGGTGATCATAGGTAAAGATACCCGTATTTCAGGTTATATGTTTGAATCGGCATTAGAAGCGGGTCTTTCTGCTGCTGGTCTTAATGTGATGTTAATGGGACCTATGCCCACGCCCGCAGTCGCCTATTTAACGCGTACGTTTCGCGCAGAAGCTGGGGTGGTGATCAGCGCCTCGCACAATCCTTACTACGATAACGGCATTAAGTTTTTCTCGACCGACGGCAGTAAATTAGACGATAACTTAGAGCTAGAAATCGAAGCCGAGCTTGAAAAGCCCCTCGTTTGCGTTGAATCACATCTGCTTGGCAAAGTGTCGCGTATTGAAGATGCTCGTGGTCGTTATATCGAGTATTGCAAAGGTAATTTCCCCGCAGAACACACGTTAACTGGGTTAAAAATTGTGGTCGATTGTGCCCATGGTGCAACCTATCACATAGCCCCCGCAGTATTTCGTGAGTTAGGTGCCGAGGTGATTGCCATTGGTGATAAACCTAATGGGGTTAACATCAATGACAAAGTGGGCGCTACGTCCATGGGTAAAATTTGTGAAACTGTGCTCGCCGAAAGTGCCGATTTAGGTATTGCGCTCGACGGTGACGGCGATCGTATTATGATGGTCAATAGTAAAGGCGAAGTCATTGACGGCGACCAGATTTTATATATTTTGGCCTGTGATGCGAAATCCCGCGGCGTATTGCGTGGCGGCGTGGTCGGTACTTTAATGTCGAATCTTGGGCTTGATTTAGCTTTGCAAGCCTTAGATATTCCCTTTGCGCGTTCGAAAGTGGGTGACCGCTATGTGATGGAATTGCTGAAGGAACTCGATTGGCGCATCGGCGGTGAAAACTCTGGGCATATCCTTAATCTTGACCACGGCACAACTGGTGATGGTATTGTTGCTGGGATTTTAGTGTTAGCGGCCATGCGCCGCCAAAATGCCACGCTAGAACAACTGACTTCTGCGATGGAAATGTTGCCACAGGTATTAGTCAATGTGCGCTTTGAGGGCGAGCATGACCCGCTTCAATCAGATAAAGTAAAAGCGGCACAGGCTCAGGTTGAGTCAGAGCTTGGTGTTCGTGGTCGAGTACTATTACGTAAGTCAGGTACTGAACCTTTGATCCGTGTCATGGTAGAAGGTGACGATCATAGTACAGTATTGGCGCACGCAAATTTGATTGCGGATGCGGTAAAATCGGCAAGCTAATCTTTGCCTATTTAATAATGAGTGCGGCTGATACCAATTTAAAATTAAGGTGTTAGCTGCACAAATGAACAGAAATCAGCTTTTGAGTCTAAAAAACAAGCACTCCAACCTGATATCTGAAAAAATTCGAATTTAGCTATTGTAACTTAATAAGTGGTTCGCTATTATTCACGCCGCTTTCAGAGGAGACAGTGATGGCACTCAGACGTCCTATGGTAGCTGGCAATTGGAAGATGAACGGCAGTACGGCATTAGCCCAAGACTTGTTCAAGAAATTTGCCTCTAAGCTCCAAAATGATTCAGCTGAAGTGGTTTTATGCCCGCCTTCTATCTATCTAGAGAGCGTCAGGCAACTGCTAGAAGCAAACAAGGAAGCGTTAGACGGTTCACTTGTTAGGATGGGCGCGCAAAACCTAAGTCAACATGACTTTGGCGCTTATACCGGAGAAGTTTCAGGTCAGATGCTCAAAGATTCAGGATGTCGATATGTGATTATCGGGCATTCAGAACGTCGCCGTATGTACGGAGAGACGAGTAATATCGTAGCGGAGAAATTCGCCGCTGCACAAAAGCATGGCTTAACTCCTATTTTATGTGTGGGTGAGTCAGGTCCAGCGCGTGAAGCAAGACGTACCTTTGAGGTGATTGCTGAAGAGTTGGACATAGTGATCCAGAAAAATGGCACTATGGCTTTTGATAACGCCATTATCGCTTACGAGCCACTTTGGGCTGTAGGAACAGGTAAAAGCGCTACACCAGAGCAGGCACAAGAAGTTCATGCGTTTATTCGCAAACGCCTCTCTGAAGTATCTCCGTTTATCGGAGAAAATATCAGGATTCTCTACGGTGGTAGTGTGACACCGAGTAATGCTGCAGATTTATTTGCCCAACCTGATGTTGATGGTGGACTGATTGGCGGTGCTAGCTTAAACTCTAGCGAGTTTTTAAGTCTATGTACCATAGCGATGAGCGCATAATATGTATGAAGTTCTAGTAGTTATTTACTTGTTGGTTGCATTAGGTCTGATTGGCCTAGTATTAATTCAGCAAGGTAAGGGAGCTGACATGGGGGCCTCTTTTGGCGCCGGTGCATCAGGTACTCTGTTTGGTTCAAGCGGTTCAGGTAATTTCCTGACACGCACTACGGCGATTCTTGCCATTGCGTTTTTCACTCTAAGTCTGCTGATTGGCAACTTAAGTGCAAACCACGCAAAAAATGAAGATTCATGGAAAAATTTAGGTTCAGACACTGAACAGGTCACCCAACCTGTTGAGCAAGGAACCCAAAAGTCAGAAACGAAAATTCCTGACTAGTAAAAGGTGTCGCCGAGGTGGCGAAATTGGTAGACGCGCAGCCTTGAGGTGGCTGTGACCTAACGGTCGTGCGGGTTCAAGTCCCGCTCTCGGCACCAAATATAACTAAGATAGGCAAGATAAGTTCTCTCTTAGTTATTGCAAGCAAAGACGATAGTCAATATACTTGCACACAGTTGACGCGGGGTGGAGCAGCATGGTAGCTCGTCGGGCTCATAACCCGAAGGTCGTCGGTTCAAATCCGGCCCCCGCAACCAGCTCCTAGTAACGAATAGTGTTTGAATTCGTTATGGTTTACAGGTTCTTGAAATTAATGACCTCGTGATTACGGGGTTTTTTGTTATCTGGGACTTTTAAATTTGTCGCATGCTTCGTATGTGGCGTTGTACTAGGGCTATTAAGCCCTTTTTTGTTTTTTCGGGGGTCAATCTTGGCAACGTTAGAATTCAGACTGGCAGAAATGCTCAAAGTACCTGTGGAAGCATTAGGCTTTCAGCTATGGGGCATTGAATATGTTCAAGCGGGTAAGCATTCCACACTGCGAGTGTTCATTGATGGTGAGAATGGTATCAATATTGAAGATTGTGCCAATGCAAGTCGCCAAGTCAGTGCTGTACTCGATGTTGAAGATCCTATTTCTACAGAATATACCCTAGAGGTTTCTTCGCCAGGTGTTGATAGACCCTTATTTACTGCCGAGCAGTATGCGGGCTATGTGGGCGAGGATGTAAAGCTTCAATTGACTATGCCGGTTGACGGCAGTCGTAATTTAAAAGGCGCCATCACTGCGGTCGACGGGCAAATGCTCTCGCTGAAAGTGAATGGTAAAAAGTTAGTTGTCGCATTGGATAATATCCGCAAAGGCAACTTAATCGCTAAGTTTTGATGGTTTCAAGGTGAACGAGGCAAGACGAGATGAATAAAGAGATTCTGCTAGTCGCTGAGGCGGTTTCAAATGAAAAGGCCGTTCCACGCGAGAAAATTTTTGAAGCGCTAGAGATTGCTCTGGCCACAGCAACCAAGAAAAAATACGAAGGTGATATTGACGTTCGTGTTGCTATCGACCGTAAAACCGGTGGTTATGATACTTTCCGTCGTTGGATGGTGGTTGATGACAACGGTGCCGCGTTAGAAAATCCTTACCGCGAAATCACGTTAGAAGCGGCACGATACGAAAATCCAGATATCCAACCTGGCGAGTTTATCGAAGACGATATCGAGTCAGTGGTGTTTGACCGTATTACCACTCAAACCGCTAAGCAAGTGATCGTACAGAAAGTACGTGAAGCTGAACGTGCTCAAGTGGTTGAACAGTTCCAAGACCAAGAAGGTGAGTTAATCACTGGTATAGTCAAAAAAGCAACTCGTGAAAGCGTAGTGGTTGACTTAGGTAATAACGCTGATGGCGTGTTGTTCCGTGAAGATTTAATTTCACGTGAATCTTTCCGCCCAGGCGACCGCGTACGTGCATTACTGTACTCAGTACGTCCAGAAGCTCGCGGCGCACAGTTATTTTTAAGCCGTACTAAACCTGAAATGCTAATCGAGCTTTTCCGTGTAGAAGTACCTGAAATTGCTGATGAACTGATTGAGATTATGGGCGCAGCCCGTGATCCAGGCGCGCGCGCTAAAATCGCCGTTAAGTCAAATGACCGTCGTATCGATCCTATCGGTGCGTGTGTGGGTATGCGTGGTGCACGTGTACAAGCTGTGTCGAATGAACTGGGTGGCGAACGTGTTGATATCGTGTTGTGGGATGATAATCCAGCACAATACGTGATCAATGCCATGGCGCCAGCCGATGTGGCCTCTATCATAGTTGACGAAGATAACCATTCAATGGATATCGCTGTTGAAGCCGATAGTTTGGCACAAGCCATTGGACGTAATGGCCAGAACGTACGTTTAGCGACACAACTGACAGGTTGGGTTCTGAACGTTATGACAGTGGACGATATGAATAAGAAACACCAGGCAGAAAGTGCCAAGGTGGTTGATTTATTCGTTAACTCACTGGATGTCGATGAAGATTTTGCACAAGTACTGGCGGACGAGGGCTTTACGTCGCTCGAAGAAGTTGCCTATGTGCCTGTGTCTGAACTATTGGCGATTGACGGTTTTGACGAAGATCTCGTTGAAGCCTTACGTGAACGTGCAAAAGCGGCGATCTCAACTCGAGCTCTCGCTACTGAAGAAGCACTGGATGGTGTGGAGCCAAGTGAAGAGTTACTAGCACTTGAAGGTGTTGAAAGACACTTAGCCTATGTTTTCGCTAGCAAAGGTATTGTGACTCTAGAAGACTTGGCTGAACAAGGCATTGATGATTTGATCGAAATTGAAGAATTGACAGAAGAAAAAGCAGGTGAGCTCATCATGGCAGCCCGCAATATCTGTTGGTTTGGCGAAGAAGCATAAGTCGATCAACAGGGGGATTTAACTGATGGCAGATACTACCGTAGAGAAATTGGCCACGGAAGTGGGTAAAAGTGTTGAACGTCTGATTGAGCAATTCTCTCAGGCTGGAATTAAGAAAGGCCAAGCTGATAAAGTGACTGAAGCTGAAAAGCAGCAGTTACTGGATTATCTGAAAAAGCAGCACGGTGGCGAAAATGCGCCAACGAAAATGACGCTGCAGCGTAAAACCGTATCGACCCTAAGTGTGGCCGGTAATGGTGGTCAATCTAAAGATGTTAAAGTTGAAGTTCGTAAAACACGAACTTTCGTTAAGCGTGATGCTAATGAGGCTACTCTGAAGGCTGAAGAAGAAGCGAAAGCCGAAGCAGAAGCTTTGGCAAAAGCAAAGGCCGAAGCAGAAGCTGCTGCGGCAGCAAAAGTGAAAGCTGAAGCAGATGCTAAGGCAAAAGTGGAAGCAGAAGCCAAGGCGAAAGCTAAAGCAGCAGCCGAAGTGAAAGTGGTTAAAGATATGTCACCAGAAGCAGAAGCGGCTCGTCTAGAAGCTGAACGTTTGAAAGCGGCGCAAGAAGCAGCAACCAAACGTAAGCAAGACGAAGAAGCGGCTAAAGCGGCAGAAACTGCTCGCCTATTGGCTGAAGAACATTCTAAGCGCTGGGCCGAAGAAGAGCGCCAACGTTTAGAAGCCGAGAAAAACGGTGATCACCACATCACGACTTCTAAAGTAGCTCGTGCTGCTGAAGATACTTCTGATCTGGATGAAGAAAAACGCGGACGTCGTGCTCGTAACAAGAGCAACGCCAAAAAACGTGGTGGCAAAGATGCCCGTGACGGCCGTGAAAAACACATGCGTAACCGCAGTACTGCACCTGAGTCTATGGCGCACGGCTTCAACAAGCCAGTTGCAGCGGTAAGCCGTGATGTGCGTATCGGTGAAACTGTTACTGTTTCTGAACTTGCGCATTTAATGGCAGTTAAAGCGACTGAAATCATCAAACAGATGATGAAAATGGGTTCTATGGTCACGATCAACCAAGTGTTGGATCAAGAGACTGCCCAAATGGTTGCTGAAGAAATGGGCCACAAAGTTGTGCTTATCCGTGAAAACGAACTTGAGCACCAAGTGCTTAAAGATCGTGACGATGAAGATGGCATCAAGCAAGAGTCTCGTGCTCCTGTTGTGACTATCATGGGTCACGTTGACCACGGTAAGACGTCATTACTCGACTATATTCGCCGCGCTAAAGTGGCTGCTGGCGAAGCCGGTGGTATTACTCAGCATATCGGTGCATACCATGTTGAAACTGAAAACGGCATGATCACTTTCCTTGATACTCCTGGTCACGCCGCGTTTACCGCAATGCGTGCCCGTGGTGCCAAGGCAACGGATATCGTTGTGTTAGTTGTTGCTGCCGATGACGGTGTAATGCCGCAAACTATCGAAGCAATTCAACATGCTAAAGCCGGTAACGTGCCATTAATCGTGGCTGTGAACAAGATGGATAAGCCGGAAGCGGATATCGATCGCGTTAAGAGCGAATTGTCACAACACGGTGTTATGTCTGAAGATTGGGGTGGAGACAACATGTTTGCCTTCGTTTCAGCTAAGACAGGTGAAGGCGTTGACGAACTGTTAGAAGGTATCTTACTGCAGGCTGAAGTTCTCGAACTGAAAGCGGTACGTGATGGTATGGCTGCCGGTGTGGTCATTGAATCACAATTGGACAAAGGTCGCGGCCCAGTTGCTACGATTCTGGTTCAAGAAGGTACGCTACGCCAAGGTGATATCGTTCTGTGTGGTCTTGAGTACGGTAAAATCCGTGCAATGAAAGACGAGAACGGTCGTTCAATCACTGAAGCGGGTCCATCTATTCCTGTTGAAATTCTGGGTCTGTCAGGCGTTCCGTCTGCAGGTGATGAAGCAACAGTAGTACGTGATGAGCGTAAAGCGCGTGAAGTTGCCCTGTATCGTCAAGGCAAGTTCCGTGATGTGAAACTGGCACGCCAGCAAAAATCTAAGCTAGAAAACATGTTCGCGAACATGACTGAAGGCGAAGTGAAAGAACTGAACATCGTTCTTAAAGCAGACGTACAAGGTTCACTCGAAGCGATTACTGATTCGTTAACCGGTCTGTCTACCGACGAAGTTAAAGTGAACATCATCGCTCGCGGTGTGGGTGCTCTTACTGAAACGGATGCAACCTTAGCGGCAGCATCTAACGCTATCCTCGTTGGCTTTAACGTGCGTGCCGATGCACAAGCGCGTAAGACAATCGACAGCGAAAGTGTTGATTTACGTTACTACAGCGTAATCTATAATTTGATTGATGAAGTTCGTGCAGCGATGACAGGTATGCTGTCTCCTGAATTCAAACAACAAATTATTGGTCTGGCTGAAGTGCGTGACGTGTTCAAATCACCTAAGCTGGGCGCAATTGCTGGCTGTATGGTTACCGAAGGTACCATCAAGCGTAGCGCACCAATTCGCGTACTACGTGATAACGTGGTTATCTACGAAGGTGAACTTGAATCTCTACGTCGCTTTAAAGACGACGTTGCTGAAGTTCGCAATGGTATGGAATGTGGTATTGGCGTTAAGAACTACAACGATGTTCGCGTAGGCGACCAAATCGAAGTATTCGAAACCGTCGAAATTGCTCGTACTCTGTAACGATAATAAGGGCGGCTTTAGCCGCCCTTATCAATTTAAGCTATGGTAAGAAATATTATGGCAAAAGAATTCAGTCGTACTCGTCGAATCGCTCAGCAGCTTCAGCAAGAACTGGCTCAAGTGCTACAGCGCGACATGAAAGATCCTCGTATTGGCTTTGTAACCGTGAATGACGTCGATGTCTCACGCGACCTTAGTTATGCAAAAGTCTTCGTGACTTTCTTTGAAGAAGACAAAGCCGTTGTTCAAGAAAAGCTAAATGCTTTGATCAGCGCCGCTCCTTATATCCGCACCTTAGTGGCGGGCCGTATGAAGCTGCGTGTGATGCCTGAACTGCGTTTTATCTATGATAGCTCGCTGGTTGAAGGTATGCGCATGTCTAACTTAGTTAGCCAAGTGATCAACCAAGACAAAGCGAAGCAACAGCAATTTGGCAGCGAAGACGCATCGGTAGAAGATGAAGTCTTAGGTGATGATATTGCCGATGATGCAGATGAAACGGAAGGTAAAGATTAATGGCTCGTCGTCCAAAAGGTCGTTTTATTGATGGAATAGTGTTGCTGGATAAATCCACTGGCATGAGTTCCAACTTTGCTTTGCAAAGAGTAAAGCGCTTTTTTAATGCGAACAAAGCAGGGCATACGGGCGCACTCGATCCGTTAGCAACAGGTATGTTACCTGTGTGCTTAGGCGAAGGGACTAAGTTTTCCCAGCATCTGTTAGATGCCGATAAACGTTATTTAGTTACCGCAAAACTGGGTGAGCGAACGGATACCAGTGATTCCGATGGCGAAGTGGTGCAAACCCGCGCCATTGATTTTACTGAGGCGCAGTTATTAACCGCGCTTGATTTCTTCCGCGGCGAGACTCAGCAAGTGCCTTCTATGTATTCCGCGCTAAAATATCAGGGCCAGCCCCTGTATAAATATGCCCGTGAAGGCATTGAAGTGCCGCGCGAATCTCGCCCTATTACGGTATTTGAGCTTAATTTCATCGGTCTTGAAGGCGATGAGCTGACCTTAGACATTCATTGTTCTAAGGGCACTTATATTCGCACTATCATAGACGATCTCGGCGAAATGCTCGGATGTGGCGCCCATGTGATCATGTTGCGTCGCACTCAAGTTGCACAATATCCCTATGCAAGAATGGTTACCTTAGAACAACTTGAAGCGCTTGTTGCCCAAGCACATGAACAACAGATAGATCCGAGTGTTTTACTCGATCCGCTGTTGTTACCTATGGACACGGCCGTGGCCGATTTTCCTGAGGTGAATGTGCCAGATGCAATCGCCCCTTACTTAATGCAAGGTCAGGCTGTTCGGGTGCCCGTTAATGCAGACTTGAAAACCGATGAACTGGTGCGTATCACTTTAGGTGACATCCACCGATTTGTGGGGATTGGTACTATGAACGAAGACGGCTTACTTGCGCCGAAACGACTCATAGTAATCCATGACGAGCCTGTAGAATCGCATTAGTCTGCTATCCATGAACAAATTAATTAATTTGTTCATGGATTAGTCTCCACCTTTTATTGCGCTAGGGTGGGTTTCTGGGTAGAATAGCGCGCCCTCTGGCTGAGTTAGTGATCGGCTAGAGATTCATAATTATTTATTTGGAGATATACATGTCACTAAGTACTGAAGCAAAAGCAAAAATTTTGGCTGAATTTGGCCGTGGCGAAAACGACACTGGTTCAACTGAAGTTCAAGTTGCTTTGTTAACTGCGCAAATCAACCATTTGCAAGATCACTTCAAAGAGCACATTCACGATCACCACTCACGTCGTGGTCTGTTACGTATGGTTAGCTCACGTCGTAAGTTAACTGCTTACCTGAAACGTACTGATTTAGCACGTTACACTGCACTGATCCAAAAGTTAGGTCTACGTCGTTAATCTCGCGTTGACTAACGTAAAAAAGGAGGCTTAAGCCTCCTTTTTTATTGTCTAAAATTCAGTAGATGATTAAATCAAGCTGTGTAGGATTTAGGCCAGAGCATGTCGATATTATGTCTTTACGCTGGCCTTAACGCCGCATAAATCATAAAGACCCCTAAGCACCACGTAGTCCATCTAAAGTGCTTATCGTTGCTGTCTGTGTCGCTATATACAGGGCTTCAAATTCCGCTTGGGGCAAGGGTTGGCTAAAATAGAAACCTTGGCCGACTTGGCACTGATTCTCCTTCAACCAATCCAATTGCTGCTCGTTTTCAATCCCTTCGGCCACAATGGTCAAATTAAGCTGCTTACCCAACATCAAAATGGTCGATGCGATTGCACTATCCCCTGGTAAATCGGACACGAAACAGCGGTCAATTTTCATGGTGGTGATGGGTAAATGGCGTAGGTAAGAAAGTGATGAATACCCAGTGCCGAAGTCATCGACGGCAATACCAAATCCTGCAGATTTTAGTTGCTCAAGTTTAGCGATAGCCAGTTCAATGTCGTTCATCAACGAGGTTTCAGTGATTTCAATTTCCAACAACTCGGGTTGGATTTGATAGCGTAATGCCATCTGCTTGATATCGGGCACTAAACTAGCATCGGCAAATTGTTGTGAGGCAACATTAATCGCAATTGGGATGGCATAGTTATATTTTTTCTGCCACTCCCTCAAGACCTTGCAGCTTTGTTCTATTACCCAGCGTCCAATTGGAATGATGATCCCTGTTTCTTCCGCGACGGGAATAAAAGAAACCGGACTGATGAGTCGACCGTCTTTTTGCCAGCGGATCAGGGCTTCACAGGCGATCACTTTGCCCGTTTGTAGGTCGAGTTTTGGCTGAAAATACAGTAAAAATTCGTTGTTTTTTAACGCATCATGCAAAGATGCTTCGGTGCGTAAACGCACAGCTGCGCGCTCTGTCATCTGCTGTTTAAAGAAGGCCCATTGATTCGAGCCTGCAGCTTTCGCGCTGTACATGGCAATGTCAGCGTGACGGATCAAATCTTCAGCGCTGTTACCGTCTTCGGGATAAATAGAAATCCCAATTGATGCCGCAGGATGAATTGCATGTTCATTTAATTGAATCGGGACATTGAGCTGGATCAGTAGCTTATCTACAAAATCTGCCGCTTGATCAGGGGTGTGAACTGTATCAGCCAGAATAACAAATTCATCGCCACCTAAGCGGGAAACTGTGCCTTTATCGCCAACGAAGCGTTCAAGGATGCGGGCAATACGGGCAAGAAATTGATCGCCTAATGCGTGGCCAAGGGAATCGTTGATATTCTTAAAGCGGTCTAAGTCGATAAACATCAAGGCAAAGCTGCGTTTGTGTACTCGCGAACGTTGGATTGTGACTGCGATGGTTTCAAGCAATAGCGTGCGGTTGGGTAAGCCTGTTAGCGGATCTCGGGTCGCCATCTTGCGCAGTTTGGATTGGGTCTGGCTAAATTGGATAAGAATTTGGTTGAATTTAGAGGTCACTAGACCGAGTTCATCATCCTTGTGCGCATTGGACATAGGTAAGAGGTTTTCGTCCGGAGAGTCGGGCTCAATCTTATCTATGGCCTCGCTGATGCGTGCGATAGGCTGAGTTAAGAAGCGATGGAAGACGACAGATAATACTAAGGTGAGCAAGAGAGCGCGGGCAAGTGTGGCGAAAAAACTAAATCTTAACTGTGAGAAAAGGGTATTTGTCAGCTCTTGGGTGTCGTAGAAAACTGTTAATGTGCCGATAAGTTGTTGCTGTTGGGTGCCTTCAAAATAAAAAGGGCGGTACAGCGGGCGAGATATTTCCTTGAGATCATCAAATAATTTGTTACTTAAGCTGATAAAAGTCTGCGAGTTGTTATTTTTATTATTGCTGACAGAAACAAACATGGAACCATCGTCGAGCTCAATCACTGCTGAGCCGACATGTTCAACCTTAATGGCCCCTTCTAATGTTTGGCGGGCTAAATTATCATCCAAAGCCCAGACGGCATTTGCTGCGGGTTGTTCAACTGAATCAAGGAGTTCTTGCTGGGTGGTTGTGAGCTGTTGTTTGGTTGATACGACGACTAAAGCGATTTCAACAATAAAAATTGCAATGGCAAAAAAGAGGGCGGTAAATACGACTAGATTAGTTTGTTTCCACGTCAGTGACTTAAAACGGCCTGTCATCGGGCGCATCCTTTATGATAATTATTCACCATCTGCGAGAATTTCCGTATCAATGTAAACCGCAACTCTTTGTTGATTTAACCACTTTAGTGAAAAGTTACGTATTTGTCATCATTATCTGCTCTTTATCTATTGATCCGATTTGCAGTATACTTACGCGCGTAATTCAAGGTCATTAATTAAGGAATGGGTCACGTGAATCCTATTGTAAAGAGTTTTGAGTATGGTCAACATACAGTCACCCTGGAAACAGGTGTTATAGCGCGTCAAGCTGATGCAGCCGTTTTAGCGAGTATGGGTGACACGACAGTGTTAGTCACTGTTGTCGGTAAAAAAGATGCAGATGCAGGCCGTGACTTTTTCCCTCTGACTGTTAACTATCAAGAAAAAACCTACGCAGCGGGTAAAATTCCTGGTGGTTTTTTTAAGCGTGAAGGCCGTCCTTCAGAAGATGAGACTTTAATTGCTCGTCTGATTGACCGTCCAATTCGCCCTCTTTTCCCTAATGGTTTCAAAAACGAAGTTCAAGTTATCATTACTGTAGTCTCTGTCGATCCACAAATCGAGCCAGATATCATCTCTATGATAGGTACTTCAGCGGCACTGGCTATTTCTGGTATTCCATTCAGCGGTCCTTTAGGTGCTGCACGTGTGGGTTACATTGATGGCGAATACGTGTTGAACCCAAGTGTTGCGCAACTTGCAACCAGCCAACTGAACTTAGTGGTTGCTGGTACTGCTGGCGCAGTATTAATGGTGGAATCAGAAGCCCAAGCATTACCAGAAGAAGTGATGTTAGGTTCTGTTGTTTACGGTCACGATCAACAACAAGTGGTTATCAAAGCGATTGCTGAATTTAAAGCAGAAGCCGGTAAACCAACTTGGGATTGGACTGCACCAACGCAAGATGCCGATTTAGTTGCCCAAATCAAAGAGCTTGCAGAAGCGGGTTTAGGTGATGCGTATAAAATCCAAGTTAAACAAGATCGTTATGCTCAAGTTTCTGTTGTTAAAGCAGCAACAAAAGAAGCCTTGTTAGCCAGCAATCCAAGCATTGATTTACGTGAAGTAGACAACTTGCTGGGTAGCTTAGAGAAGAAAGTGGTTCGTGGTCGCATCATCCGTGGTGAGCCTCGTATTGATGGCCGTGAACCAGACATGATCCGTGCCTTAAGTGTGTTAGCGGGCGTATTGCCACGTACTCACGGTAGCGCATTGTTCACTCGCGGCGAAACTCAAGCGTTAGTCACTTGTACTTTAGGTACTGAACGTGATGCACAGAAGATTGACAGCATCATGGGCGAGCGCACTAACCGTTTCATGCTGCACTATAACTTCCCTCCATACTCTGTTGGTGAAACAGGCATGGTGGGTTCACCTAAGCGCCGCGAAATCGGTCATGGTAAGTTAGCATGGCGCGGTATCAATGCTGTTATGCCTTCAGCTGCTGAATTCCCATACAGCGTGCGCGTTGTATCTGAAATCACTGAATCTAACGGTTCAAGCTCTATGGCGTCAGTATGTGGTACTTCACTAGCGCTGATGGATGCCGGTGTGCCTATCAAAACTTCTGTAGCGGGTATCGCTATGGGTCTAGTGAAAGAAGGCGATGATTTCGTTGTTCTTTCTGACATCTTAGGTGATGAAGATCATTTAGGTGACATGGACTTTAAAGTGGCGGGTACACGTGATGGTATTACTGCATTGCAGATGGATATCAAGATCGAAGGTATCACTAAAGAAATCATGGATATCGCACTGCAACAAGCCTATGGTGCACGTGTACATATCTTGAACGTGATGGATCAAGCGATTGGTTCACACCGTGATGATATTTCTGATCACGCTCCACGTATCACTGTTATCAAGATCAACCCAGAAAAAATCCGTGACGTTATCGGTAAAGGTGGCGCAGTTATCCGTGCTCTGACCGAAGAAACGGGCACTACGATTGAACTGGAAGATGATGGTACTGTGAAGATCGCTTCTTCAAACGGCGAAGCAACTAAAGAAGCTATCCGTCGTATTGAAGAAATCACATCAGAAGTTGAAGTGGGTCGTATCTACAATGGTAAGGTTATCCGTATCGTCGATTTCGGCGCATTCGTGAACATCCTGCCGGGCAAAGACGGTTTAGTACACATTTCACAAATCAGTGATGAACGTGTTGCTAACGTGTCTGATCACCTTGAGCTGAACCAAGAAGTTGCCGTTAAGGTGATGGAAGTGGATCGTCAAGGCCGCGTACGTCTGTCAATTAAAGAAGCACAAACGAAAGAAGCTGCTGCTGAATAATGAGTCTTTGACTTATTTATAGGCACACACTTTTTAAGTGATTGCATCAAAAGGAGATCAAATGATCTCCTTTTTTGTTTTGGCATTAAGAAAGTCAGTATTAATCTTAATTCCCTAATAGCGGTCCTGTGGTGGGATTGCTATCATGAAGATTCTTCTGCGTATGTTGGGAATCTAAAAAGGTAGAAATGGATGAGTCTTAAAATTAGAACCGCTGTCGTTGCTGTGCTGGCGAGTGCCAGTCTGTTGTTAGCCGGATGCGCAACCACCCAGTCTCCTTTAGATAACCATAATGATGTTGAAGGTAAATTGGTTATCGCACCTGTCATGCCCGATTATAAAGTGGAAGTGACGTTAGCGAAGCTCAACGAGATTTTGGCTACGGTCGAATTAACCAATGAGCAAAGAGCCAGATTTCATTACGATCGCGGTGTTATATACGACAGTGTGGGCTTAAGATTGCTCGCGCGCATCGATTTTATGCAAGCGCTGAAGCTGCAACCCGATCTCGCCGATGCCTATAATTTCTTAGGGATTTATTACACCCAAGAAGGCGAATACGCTAGCGCCTATGAAGCATTCGATGGCGTGTTAGAGCTTGCTCCTAATTACGATTATGCCTATTTGAATCGCGGTATTGCCTTGTATTATGGCGACCGTAACGATTTAGCCACTAAAGATATGCAGGCATTTTATGCCGGCGATAATAAAGACGGTTATCGCGCATTATGGCTGTATTTGATTGATTTTAAAGATGATGCTGTCGCAGCTAAAAAACAGTTAGCTGAAAACCGTAAGAATTTAGACAATGATGCATGGGCGACCGTTATCGTTGATTATTATTTAGGTACTAAGAGCCATGATGAGGTGTTTGCTGCCGCCAAAGTCGGCTTAACTCATCCTAAAGAATATGCAGAACGTTTATGTGAGGCTTATTTTTACTTGGCGAAAATGGCTATAGAAAACAAGCAATATCAAGATGCTGCTAACTATTTCCGCTTAGCACTGGCAACCAATATTTATGATTTTGTTGAACATAGATATGCGCGGATTGAGCTCGCTAAAGTTAAAGGTTTGCTCGAAGCCACAAAATAACCCCCTCTGCCCGAGCTCATCTCGGGCTTTGCCTAGCCAAGCTCGAACTGAGGCGCTATAATTTGCGCCTTTTTAGCGATACTAGTGCATAGGTTAACATGTCAGGCAATAAAGTAGAGGTCGATAAACGTCGCACCTTCGCGATCATATCGCACCCTGATGCCGCCCAGCCTTTCAACGCTTAAAACCACCTTTCATTGCACACCACAATCACATCTCTACGTACTGAATTTAAAGGCTTTTTGTCTTTTTCTCGTTTCTTTGCTTTTCAATGATGTTCAAGCGTAACCTCGGAAAGTGTGTACAAACTTGAGTACAAATTCCGTTTTAGAGGCCTTTGGTGAAAATTCCATGACACAAATCTGGCTGTAGGCTTTGTGTTTACTGGGTTTGATGAAGAAAGTACTTCCTGCTTTTGGTACTTTGGTTTCGACATTACAAAAGCGGAATAAATGCGATCATCTCTAGTTTTTTGTTTATAAGTTTATGAATTTAAAGGGTTCGTCATTGTGGTTTTTGATGTGTCATTGTTGCGAGTGTACAAACAGTGTGTACAAATTTTTCTCGTTAGGCGTGTTGATTGCTATTCATGACACAAACCGCCTTGTAGCCCTTGTTATTCATAGGTTTGAGCTGAAAAGTACCTAATAGCAACATTCGTGTTTCGATAAGGCTGATCTTCTGAACAAATCATGCATCTTTCTGACCATCAACAAGTGATGAATCAGGCGATGATAGCTTTACATTGATTTTCTGGAGAATGCAGATGACAGCAGTAGCGCACCAGGTAACCCCTTTTCTAACATCTTACGAAGTGATGGCTCGTTACCACATTAGCTATACGACGCTCTGGCGAAGAATAAAAGATGGCAGCTTGCCGCAACCTCGTATCAACCGAAATACACGAAACAAGCTGTGGCACATTGAAGATTTGGAGGAGTATGAGAAGAAAGAGGACTGAGCCTCTTTCTTTTATTTTATTGTCCGAAACGCCAGTTGAACGGAAAGCCTGTCGGCTCGATGATGGTCTCTAGCTGTTGATACCAAACGTCGTAAGCATGACGCATTTCATCCAGGTACTGATATTGGTTGTAGATAGCATCCAACCCTTTTTTGCTGTGGCCAATCATCAACTCGGCAACTTCTTGCGTCGTGATGGCCGACATTCGCGTTCGCATAGTTCTGCGAAGATCATGCATAGACCAATGTTCCATCTCGACACTAAGCGACCTGCGAGCCCAAATTTTCACATTGTTAGGAATAGTGGTATCAAAGCCATTTGTGGCAAGCTCTTCTTGTCCGTTCGCGGGAAACAAGTAGGTTGATTTGCTCATCTGCATCGCCAGTTCAATCAGCTCAATAGCTGGCTTAATCAATGGCCGCATGATCGGCGCTCCAATTTTCTCACCTTGTTTGCGGATCTCTATGGGCACTGTCCACATTGCAGATTGCAAGTCAAAGTGATGCTTTTCAGCTTGAATGAGTTCGCCCTTGCGCCCTCCCAATAAGAGAAGCAGTTTTATGTAGATGCGATTCTTCTCAGTGATTTTTGACTCATGCAAATAGCGCCAAAGTATCCTGATCTCGTTGTCATTTAGAACCCGAGTTCGTTTGCCTTTCTTACCGCCAACCTTTTTTGCTGTGATCCCAGCGGCAGCGTTAATTTCCAAAATTTGTTCATCAATCAGCCAGTCATAAAACTTGTGCAGCACAGACACCAGACGTTCTGTGTTTGAAGGGGACGACTCCGAAACCTCACGAAGACAGTTTCGCAAGGACAATTCATTGATGTCAGTTAATGGGTACTTGCCAAGTCGGGGCAGCAAATATATTTCACTGCTGCGTTTTTGGTAGTGCCACGTTTTCTCCTTTAGCCCTTGCTTACCGGCAGAGTCTATCCAGTCTCGAAAAATCGATTCGAAGCTTTGATTGGCAGAATACTTGGCCCGTTCCTGCTGTAGGTAGAGCTTGGGGTTTCTGCCCTGGTCGAGTACCGCCCTTAACCTATCCAGCTCATTCCTAGCTTCAGCAAGCTTCATAAGTGGGTAAGTACCAATGTCTACCCGCTGTTGCTTGCCATCGAAACGATAACGAAACTGAAAAACAATTTTGCCCTTGGGCGATACCCGAGCACTTAGCCCATCTCGGTCGGCTTTTACTACGGTTTCTTTTGCTTCTTTATTTAACCTGGCATCGAGCCAGCTAACTGATAACGCCATGTTATAAGCCCAGCCCTAGTTTGGATTTTAATGATTGTTTACGTGATTCTGCTTTGGGTTCTGGCGCTGTACTCATGGAAGTAACGTCACCATCTGGTGCATGGCCATCCACCGGTGCAGATGTCGTGGATAGATTGGGTTGGCTCATGTGAATTAACCCAAAGGTGGCCAGCATCCGCAGACGCTCAGCGCGTTCCCGTGGTGGCGTCTTTTCCAATTCTTTGAGCAGTTCAGGGTGGCTCCCTGGGGGAATGTTGACGACAACTCTCATAATCAGGCCCCATAAAACCAGAAGCCTCGGACGTTCGCCAAAACAGACTGTTCCGGCACGATTATCTTGCTTCGTGAAAAAATCTCCTTGGCCGCTTCCTTATAAGCCATGGCTCCACCTCCGGCGATCAATACCAAGTCCGCATTGATGCTTTCGTCACGCATGGATTGGCGCATGGCTGTAAGAGCAACAGGCGCTACCTTTTTCATGGCAGCATTCAGATAAGGTGAAATATCGACTTTTTCTCCAAATAGCAGGACCTGTAAGTCGCCAGTTCTCATGGCTTTTTCAAGTCGATCCATTCCGACTTTGGCACCGTGATCTTCTGAAATCAGCTTATCAATGGTTTCCAGTAGCACGGACATTGCCTGAAGACTGGTTCCTGATGAGCTGTAGCGAATTTCTCCGGCCTCAAGGGCAACCCAGTCAACAGAAAAAAAGCCGGGATCGATGACGACGACGCGACCTTCTTCAATCAAGCCCAAATCACCACCTGTTTGAACCAGATCCATATAGGCACCGGCAGGCTGCGGCAGCACTTTGACGTCATGAACGGTGATGCTGCGTTTAGGCGTCACTTGATGGACACCTTTTAGGCGCTTCACAAGGTCAGATTTACGTTGTGGTTCATGAAACTGGGAAACCGGTAATCCAGTGACAACCAAATCGATGGATTCTGTTTCAGCCATTAACAAGGCGGCATGAAAAAGTGCCTTATAGGTTTTTGTGGTGGGATATTCCGGGTGAAGCTCTCGTTCCCAGCCTTGAAGGCGTCCAGCAGGAACACCAGCGGCCCAGCGCTCATTATCGACTGACACATACAAACAAGTTTCATCATCGCCTCCACCGATACGCTCTGGCATACGATCCGCAGGACCGGCACCCGCAGGCAGAATAATGGTTTTCGGTTCACTGCCTGATTGGCCAATTGCCAGCTTCAGGTTTGAGTAACCGATATCTACGCCTAGTACAAACATACTTATCTCCTGTGCACTCAAAGTGCTCTAACGGTTTTCAATCAACCGCACTGGCCACGCTTGGGCATTTCCAAGTGCTCTGGCGGTTCACTCAAATGTCATTATCAGGATTCGGTGCACTGGCGGTGGGCAGAAAGGTGACAAATCCTTTCATCTATCTGCCTATTGCATTTTCGCAAAAGTATGAGAATAGGCTCTGTTTGGCGGCGGATGACCTAGTCAAAAAAATCGAGACGCCAAACGTCGTTTGCATTCTGGCCTGAACTCGCCAAACGGTTTGTATCTTCATGACGATACGTCTTTTCAGGCATTTTTATGTGAAATCAGACTGTATCCCTTGTCGGGTATGGGATTGAGCGAGTCGATTTATATCGAGACGCCAAACAGTGATTGTGACGGCAGTTTTACGTTTGGCGTTTCGATCCAAAAGCCAAACGGATAGTGGTTTTGGCTTTTGGGGTTAATTGGATGGGGAAATTGGTTTGGTAGAAATCGTCAATGAACAATGGAAAGCAGAGGTATCAGATTTACTTCAGCAAGAAACAGACAGGCTAAAAGCGCTGGCACGAGCTGAAGTTGATGACTTTTGGTTTACCCATTACAAGGTTCGCGAAAATGCGCCCTTTAGAGATTGGGGGCTGCTTGGTGTCCGTATCAGAGACTTTAAGTATGGCTTTGGCATCGAGTGGTACATCAACAGTTTTCACGGTCAACGAGGCAAACGCGTGGTATTTAGCAAGGGGCTGCGTATCTCAAAGACGAAGTTGAGATACTCATTTTTGGACTGCCAAGGTTTGGCCAAAGAATGGGAGTTAGCGCTGGCCATGGAGAAAGAAGAATTGTTCAGTGATATTCGACGCCAGGTTGATAAGCTCAACATGCTGCGTCGAAGGGTTAATGCATATTGAGATCGTAATCTTCGTAATAGTTGTGAACTAATTAAGATTACGACCCACAATTATTATGCCTCATAACTGTTGCTGGATAGTAATTGGTACATTTACTGCAACTGGGTTTAGTATCCAGCCATTAGTCTTTAGCAATCTCACAGCATCACTGTAAAGATTTGTTCCTTCTTTGATTGATTTTATTGTAACAAGTAAAACTGTTTTTTGAGGCGTCGCCGGATTTTGTTCTTCTGCCCTGATGGTCGATTCCATCTTGAGCTTCCATGCAGCAACTCCAGTACCTTGAGGATATCTTTTCTTGTGAGCTTTTGTAGGTGACCACTTAAAGGAGTTCTTTAGCTGGTTAATTTCATATAAGTCTTTTTTCTCAGAAGGCAAAGGCGGTACTTTTCCCTTAAATATAGTTTTTAGCTCCCCTGTTTTTTCGTCCAGAACATCTTTTGTTTCCCCCATTGAGACGCTAATGTTTACACGACTGTATTCTGAACCAAAAGATCTATCAAAAGGAGGCGAATAAACCAGTGTCATGGCTACTTCTCCCTTAAACATTCCAGCTTCTTGAACTGAAGTTGGCAATGGAATTGGACTTCGCTCAAACTCAACTAATCCATGCCGAACATCGACTTCAAACATCAGTGTGATTTGATCATCTGTGCAATAGAGTAAGTCGTCGATATCTCCAGGCTTTCCAAACCCTGTAGAATACTCGTAACCATTGCAGCCAAGTACTGCTGAATGAATTACTAGTGCTTTTACCTTCTCAGGTGTAGCGACAATTGTTCCGTCTATTGATTTCCATGCATTTGCCGCTATAGAAGAAACTATAGGGGTAGCAAAACTAGTCCCAACAGATTCGAACATTTGGTTGTCTGGCCCACATGATAAGACTCCTATTTGTGCAAAACTTCCGCTTGGAGTGCAGTTTCCTCCATAATGGATCACTTCTGGTTTTGGAGTAAATGCAGGTCCTGGGCCGATTCTCGAAAATGGTGAACATTGGCCTGTTTCAGAAGCGGACAGAGGGTTTTCCTTATGAGCCATTGATCCAACAGTTAATGCTCTTAATGAATCTCCTGGTGAGGATACTCGACTTTCACGGAGCTTTTCTTCTTCAGGTTTGCTCGAAGTAAACGAATTATGATTTCCTGAAGCAACAACAAACAGAATACCATGCTTCTCACTGAGGTCATCAAGGAAGCATCCAAAGTCCGAAAACGCATTAAGTGGAGTTGGCTCTGACCGACCTATTGATAAATTCCAAATTTTGATTTCGGGAAATTCTTCAACTGCTTCTGAGATCATATCCATCAGATCGTCTTCGGAAGCGCTTCCTGATGTATCAAATACGGTAATATCAACTAGTTTTGCTTGCGTGTTAGGGAAACCGCTACCTTGATAGTTTAGAGAGCTTGGAGAGGCAATTAACCCTCCTACCATTGTGCCATGAGATGTATCAAGCAGGTCTTCAGGTACAAAAGACTTTCGACCTACGACCCACTTATTAATCTGTATTGATTTCCGGCAAATACCCGAGTCAACAACAGCTACCACCGGATAATCAACGCCTGTTGTTGGGTCGGGTAGCAATAAATTGTCAATCGGACCAACTGGGCTTGTCGCTAATTTATAGTCAGTAGGAGTGTAGGTTGGCATTTCTTCGATAGAGCGCACAGCAACGTTATTTGCCAAGTTTTGAATAGAGAGTTTGCTCTTGGCTTTTACCGTGTGAAATCTGGTATGCGGCGAAAACTCTCTAAAAGTGATATCGAGAGATTCGTTTGCAGTTGATTCATCAAAGTAGTTCTTAACAACAGCATTCTGGCTGTCTTTTAAGTGATCAAATAGATGAATTTTGTATTTCTGAACACCAAAATCATCGTCATCTAAACTGCTAACTTGAAGCCTATCTTCACTTGAAAATACGCTAATCTCTTCAATTGCTGCGATATCTGGTTGAACTGTTTTTGCCCTAGATTGAACTCTCTGTCTGAGTTGGCCTAACCCCTCCTCATTAGCGCTAACGAGCAAAATTCCAAAATCAGCGCTTCCAATGATAGGGCAAGTATTATCTTTAAATACATTGTCTGGTCTGTGCGATTTAGCCAATGCATTCTCTAGTAACCTGACTTTTAGAACAGCGGGCACGTTGGGATGCGATTGAAAGTGCTGTTTTAGTTCTAAAGTAGACTTATCTATATCCGATTGCAGTTTATCAACCAACTCCTTGGTAACTTCGCGAAGTGGCTTTGGTCCGCTTTTGGGAGGTGGCGTTTCCCTGAAATCGCGTTGCGTAATTTTTACAGCTTGTATTGGGTTATTTTTATTGCTCATTTTCATCCCTATTTAGCAAGTTTGATATTTTTCCTGTAGACATTCCAAATATTTTTGAAAGCAGTCGCACTGTAAAAAGTTCTGAGTTTAGATTTTTCAACTCTACTAATTTGTCCGTGGCTTCTTTTTCAGACTCAATTACATTTGAGTATCGAACCATTGCAATTCGATACAACAACTCTTGCTCAGTAGTCTGATTTTCATCATTCAAAATCGCTTTTCTTTTTGCTGCAACGCATATTTGAGCAATAATTGCTCCCGATAGTCCAACTGAATGCTCAACTGTTTTCTGTAGCTTAGATGGAGAAAACTCTGCTAACTCATTACGGTAAATCTGTTCTCTTGTAACAGAATCTGGAGCATTTAGTTTAATTCGAAGCTCGAAGCGTCTCCAAACAGCAGGATCCAACAATTGTTCGTGATTTGTTGCGGCAATGATTATTGTATCTTTAGGAAGTGCATCGATGTTTTGAAGCAGACTGACTACCACACGTTTTAACTCTCCCAACTCATGTTGATCGTCTCTTGCTTTAGCTAAAGCATCAAATTCATCTAAAAACAAAACGCATGGCTGCTGCGATGCAAAGTCAAAAAGTGATCTTATATTCTTAGATGTTGAGCCAAGAAGCGACGATACCAAAGAATCGCAACGAGCAGTGAACAACGGTAGTTCAAGTTGTGCGGCTACATTGTGAGCAAGTAGTGTTTTACCGCAACCAGGAGGACCATACAACAATAGCGATGGGGCACTACTTAGGCCTGCATCAGCTAATTTTTCTGCTTTTAAAACAAAGGAAATAAATTCATCAACTTGAGCTTTAGTTGTTGCATCAAGAACTGCCATACCAGAATGATTAGACCCTGGATAGGTAATATCAGCTAACGCCATATGGCTATCTTTATCAACAGGTGCTCTCAACTGCCTTGCTGGCTGTGCCGATGCTAAGTTATAGCCAGAAGCCAGAAGACTATCGGACATGGAAGTTCTTAATCGTTTGGCAATCTTATGCTCTCCATCACTTTCTAATTTGTCTGCAAGAAATTCTGTATAAGCTTTTACCTGATTGATCTTTCCAAGCACTCCACCTTCAATAATTTTTGATAATTCTCTCGCATACTTCATTTTTAGGCCTTTATGTGAACATAGGTGCTGAATTTTGAACATAATAGCACTTAATTGAATTTTGGTTTAGGTTTTGTGAACGCATTTTAGCTGGGCTTCGTCAGTAGTTACGTGAAAAAGCTTAATTCAATCCCCTGTTACACAGAGGTGGTACGTTATGCCAACAGGGGCTTAAGCTTGAGACAAATCTTGAATCGTCACATTGTGTAGAACTTCAGCTTTTTCTGGGTATCCGTGTTCAAAAGCTATCATGGAGATCTCTCAGTCCAGAACCCTTTTCAGTAGTAAAATCGAGTTTTTGATCATTTTTTCTTTTATGAATAGTCAATGTATTGCGCTTGAAGTCGGCGTCCTGTTCATTCAATACACAGTTCTACACTGCATTGGACCCGGCATAAGAAATAGGTTCTAAGATGGTTAGCTTTCTCTGGCCATGGAGAAAGAAGAATTCTTCAGTGACATTCGACGGCAGGTTGATAAGCTCAACATGCTACGTCGCAGAGTGAATGCCTATTGAATCACCGGGCCTACTTCACTCGCGGTAACTGGTCCCAGCGTGTTGTATAAGCGGGAGACAAATGCTCTCGCTTCATCGACCAATCTTTCTTGAGTCCTTGTCCAGCAAAGAAAACCTTTCCGGCACCACTTTGGTTAATGGTGTCCAATACAGACATTAACTGTTGGCTATTGGAGCGGGTCGATACGTCATCGAATAGTCCTGGTTGAAACATGCCTGGATCGTAAAAGTCAGACAGCATGACGCCCGCTTTGGCATAACGAAAACCATCCTTCCATATCCGCTTGAGTAAGTGACGGGCCAGCTCGATAAAATCCCTCGTATCACAACTGGGTATCAACAACTCGCCCGATGCGGAGTTGCTGTATTGCGGCTCGTTGTCCTTAAAGGGGCTGGTTCGTATGAACACGGTCAGCACTTTGGCTTGCTGCTGTTCTTTGCGTAGCTTCTCAGTGGCACGGGTTGCGTATTCACATACGGCCTCACGTAACAATTCAAATTGCGTTACTTTTGCGCCAAATGAACGGCTACAGACGATTTGTTTTTTAGTTGGCGGGATATCTTCAAGTTCAATGCACGACTCACCATTGAGCTCTCTGACGGTTCTTTCTAAAACCACCGAGAACTGGTCTCTGATGGCTCTAGGGGAGGCATTGGCTAGGTCTAAGGCTGTGGTAATACCCAACGCATTTAATCGCTTAGAAAGCCGTTTACCAACGCCCCAAACATCATCAACCGGGACTAATGTGAGCAATCGACGTTGCCGATCTGGATTGGTTAGATCTACAACCCCTTGAGTGGCCGGATATTTCTTGGCGGCATGGTTAGCCAGCTTGGCGAGTGTTTTTGTCGGTGCAATGCCTACACAGACGGTGATCCCAATCCAGTGACCTATCCGCTCTCGCACTTGTTGTCCGAACTCGACAAGGGATAGGGCAGACTCAATACCGGTTAAGTCCAAAAACGCTTCGTCAATGGAGTAAACCTCTACTCGTGGTGCCATCTCTTCCAAAGTGCGCATCACTCGACTGCTCAAATCTGCGTACAGCGCGTAATTGGACGAGAATGCCAAAATACCATGACGCTGCATTTCAGCTTTGATTTGAAAGACGGGTACGCCCATTTTAATACCGAGTAACTTAGCTTCACGCGACCGTGCAACCACGCAGCCGTCATTATTGGACAGCACCACAACCGGCGTATCTTTTAAATCAGGACGAAACAGCTTCTCACAACTGGCGTAAAAGTTGTTGCAGTCCACCAAGGCAAATACTGGCATGGGATAGTCACGACTTGCGGCGCATGTTTCGCACCACATTGGTGACCACACCAAATATCTCTAACTCTGTCCCTTCAGGAATATGAATGGGCTCATACGCCGGGTTTCTTGGGATCAGCTTGACGCAAGGCCTGAGTTGAAGCTCCTTTACCGTGAGTTCTCCATGGATTCCCGCGATGACAATGTCACCGTGTTCGGCTTGGACAGAGCGATCAACCACCAGAATATCATCTGGGTGAATCCCGGCATCAATCATTGAATCACCTTCAACACGTACAAAGAACGTTGCAGCCGGTCGCTTGATGCACAGCTCGTTGAGGTCGAGCGTTTGCTCAACATAATCCTGCGCTGGTGAGGGAAAACCAGCAGAAACACGTTCCATAAACAATGGAATACGAAGGCGCTTGGCTTTGATGAAGGCAAGTGCGCCGCTACGGCCTATCAGCGAGACACTCATGACGAACCTCGAAAAATTACAACTGATACTGTTTGTTTATACAGTATCTAATGCTATGCTGATTTCTACAAGTAAAATTGTAGGTAAAACTGTAGTTGTTCGAGTAAGACGCTGTGTTGTCGGTGATTTATTTTTTGTGTTGAAAAACTAGATGTGGGGGATCGCTCGCCCTCGTCAAAGCCTACAAGGCTTGGACAATACTGCTTCTGCCTACTGATCTTGTTTCTGTTACTGATCCTGTTACTGCTACTGGTTAACGCATGGGTCAAGTAACCGTCAGACAAGGCTTGATGAACCCTTTGCAAAGGGTTTAAAAACAGTTAGTAAAATTCTGCTTCGTATTGAATTTACTTGCTTAAAGCGAAGTCAGGAGCATCATTAAAATGCTCAGTCGAACTCAGTTCAAGCCTTTTGCAACCGTTTGAAAAGGGGTTGGCTAAGCCATACGTAAAGGGTATCGGTAAGGGTTACCTAAACGGTTTAGCTAAGGCTTTCTGAAAGGCTTAGTCAAAGCCTTCATACATGGGTTCACCCAGTAGAAAGATTAAAAAAACGCTGAGGTATCCAAGGTGCATTTTGTACAACCTGTGGCACAGTGAAATAACCCAAAGCGAACAATAGAATTGAAGAGGAACCATCAATGACAAGAGCCCCTGCGCTATTTCCGCTAGAGCGCCTCGCGGATATCCCAGAAAGACCAGAAGATTTTAGATTGCTGGAGCGTATTCCATTAACGCGTGAGCCGCAGTCCTGGCCACTTGAACTTTCTCCTATGGTCGGTGATGAACAGCCAATGGTGCTGCTCGATACAGAGACAACCGGACTGTCTGCCGATGATGAGTCCATTATTGAGCTTGGTATGGTTAAGGTGCTTTACAGCCCATCAGCTAAGCGGATTGTGTCGATTGTTGATGTGATCAGCTTGTATGAAGATCCCGGCAAGCCAATCCCCGAGCTGATTACCGAGTTAACCGGCATCACCGATGAGATGGTGCAAGGCCAGCACATTGATGATGCAATGGTTGCGAGTTGGTTATCCGATGATCCGCTGGTGGTTGCGCACAATGCACAGTTTGATCGTCCTTTCTTTGAAAAGCGGTTTGCCGCATTAGGCCATCTATCTTGGGCCTGTTCAGCTAGCGGCATAGATTGGAAAGCACTGGGCTTTGAAAGTCGAAAGCTTGAGTACCTGCTGCTTCGCTTAGGTTGGTTCTATGAAGGACACCGAGCTGCAACCGATTGTTTGGCGATGGCCTGGTTGTTTCATTTGTTGCCCGAGTCCGTTGCAAACTTGTTGTCTGAAGCAGACAGGCGAACTGTGTTAGTTCGTGCGTTTGGTGCGCCGTTTGACGTAAAGGACTATTTAAAAGAACGTGGTTACCGTTGGCATGACGGCGTTAAAGGTGCCAACAAACATTGGTGGCGCGAAATCAGCGAAGACGAGTTGCCGCAGGAACAAACTTACTTGGATGATTTGTATCATCGTGGCTCAGAACATGCCCACTATGACTACAAAGATGCCCGCAATCGATTTAAAGCTTTGTCATAGCCCCTTGCATATTTGAAAACCTCTGGAAAATGGAAAGTGAACTCATGGTTTAACCAACAAGAGGAATCTTTCCATGTACCAAGACACCTACATTGAATACTGGGGCGAAATCTTCGTCTCTGCCCGCATCATTGAATTTGGCATCACGTTCGAGCGCTTTCTTAAAGATCCATGGAAGCATTTGATGTCCTGTGGCCAAGAGTCTGCCCCAGACGCGATTGCTGAAGGGATGCTGCCATTGCTACCAGCCCAGGCAGAAGTTGCTAGGCGCATTCGGGAAAGTGAGCAACGAGCCCTGATGTCCACAGACTCGGAAAAAGAAAAGTCTCAAAGCAGTAACATCGTGGTGTCACTGGTTCGGGTAGCGCATTGATCATGACTATCAGCAATGCCATAAAACAATGTCTTTACGCCCACATCTGAGCGGCAAATGCAATCCAGATCAAAAAGTTGCCGCTTAGTCTTCCCTACAAAATAATTTGTGATAGGATGATACCTAATAAAATTAATTAGGTTGAAGCCTATTCAGTGTTTTATGGCCATCTGTCCAGCTTCAACCAGTAGAGATTGTTAAGTCATTGCGGATGAAGAGCAGCATTGAGTGATGCTTTTCAATGTGATTACGCGATATCGGTCCTTACTTTATAAACAGAATTTTTAAGAAACTGGTTGAATTGGATAAACAAGACGCATGACAAATGATGGTCTGAAACAAACGGTAGTGGCGAAGCCAGATAGGCTTTCGCAGATAGCGCAGTTGCCACAAGCAACCAGGGATCGCATTGCCCACATCGATTTCACCTTATTGTTTAAGGGCGAAGCGGTGCGAGCGGATTTAGTCGATCGCTTCAGCATAGCCGCTGCACAAGCAACGAAAGACTTCACCATGTACCGAGAGCTTGCGCCAGGCAACATTGAGTATGACCAAAAGCTCAAGTTGCATAAGCGCGGTGAAGCATTTGAGCCCTTGTTCGACTATGACGTTGTGAGAACATTGGCAACTATTAGCCAAGGTTACGGAGATGGCTTCACTGGCAAGGTAAAACCACCACTGGCGTGTGAAGCGCCTTATCACCTTAACAAACCGAATCTATCGATAGTGGCGAAAGTCACCGAAGCCATACACAAAGGCAAAGCCTTGCGTATCACCTATGTATCGTTATCGAGTGGTGAAACAACCCGTGAAATCGTGCCGCATACGCTGGTGGACAATGGCCTGCGTTGGCATGTTCGTGGTTTTGACCGCAAACATAATGAGTTCCGTGACTTTGTGCTGACCCGCATTAAAGCAGCGGTTGTGATTGAGGATTCGACTTTGTCTGAAACGGAGCTCGAAACCCAAGACCGACAATGGAATCGCTTTGTAGAGCTAGAGTTAGTGCCGCATCCTCGTATTGAGCACAGCGAAGCGATAGAGTTGGACTATGGCATGAAAGGTGGCGTTTTAAAGATTGAGATTAGAGCGGCAACGGTAGGCTATTTACTCAGACAATGGAATGTGGATTGTTCTTCCAACGCCACACTAAAAGATGGTGGAGCTCAATTGCATTTAAAGAACAGAGCAACACTTTATGGAGTTAAAAACATCATGCTAGCTCCAGGGATTGAAAAAGAACTTGGTAACTAATGCACAAAAACGAACTTGGCGCAGGGAATAAATTTTGATGAAAATAATCGATAACCTTAACAACCTATTAGGTGACGAGCTTCAACAGACGCTGACACCGAATACAAAGTTAAAGATTGCTGCGTCTTGCTTTTCTATTTATGCGTATGAGGCTCTCAAAAAGGAGTTAGCGAAGATAGACTCACTTGAGTTCATCTTCACATCACCTACTTTTGTCGCAGATGAAGTTACCGATAAATTCAAAAAAGAAAAACGAGAGTTCTTTATTCCCAAAGCAGGGCGTGAACGCAGCCTTTACGGAACTGACTTTGAAATACAGTTAAAGAACAAGCTCACTCAAAAGGCGATCGCCAAAGAGTGTGCAAACTGGATCAGAAAGAAAGCGACATTCAAATCAAACAAAACTGATTCTCCAATGCAGTCGTTTGTTGTGACGGAAGCGTCTAGACAGCAAGCAGATGCAATAAGTGCAGTTTTTGCTCCGGTTAGCGGTTTTACGGCGGTTGATCTAGGGTATCAGCGAGGCAATGCTATTTCGAATTTTGTGCAAAAAATCGATGAGCCAAATTTCACAGCGCAGTACTTACAGTTATTCGACCAAATTTGGAAAGATCCTGCGAAACTTCAAGATGTTACTAAAACCATTTGTGAGCATATAGAATCTGTCTACCAAGAAAACTCGCCCGAAAAAGTCTATTTCATTATTTTGTATAATATTTTTAATGAATTTCTTGATGATATTACAGAGGATGTATTACCAAATGATCGAACCGGCTATCAGGACACCTTGATTTGGAACAAGTTATTTAACTACCAAAAAGATGCCGCAACTGGGATTATCAATAAGTTAGAGACCTATAACGGCTGCATTCTGGCTGATAGTGTTGGTCTTGGTAAAACATTTACAGCGTTAGCCGTCATCAAGTATTACGAGCTCAGAAACAAATCTGTGCTGCTTCTATGTCCGAAAAAATTAGCGGATAACTGGCTCAACTTTAATCGAAACTTAAAGACAAATATCTTTGCTAAAGACCGTTTTAGTTACGATGTTTTGTGTCACACAGATTTGAGCCGAACCTCAGGCGAATCCTTCGGTACCCCATTGAATAGAATCAACTGGGGTAACTATGACCTGGTCGTCATTGATGAGTCGCATAACTTTAGAAATAACGATGCAGTGAAAGATCGAGAAACCCGATATCAGAAACTGATGAATAAAGTTATTCGAGCTGGCGTGAAAACCAAAGTCCTAATGCTATCAGCGACACCAGTGAATAATAGATTTACTGACCTGAGAAACCAGCTCGCGTTAGCTTATGAAGGCGAGTCGAGCAATCTCACAAAGCATCTTAAAACCACAAAAAGCGTAGAACAGATCTTTAACCAAGCACAAGCCGCATTTAACGCTTGGTCCAAACTCGACCCAGAGACGCGAACAGCTAAAGCCATACTCGATGCCTTAGATTTTGACTTTTTTGAACTGCTTGATAGCGTCACTATCGCTCGCTCACGAAAGCACATCACAACATTCTACGACACAACAGATATTGGCTATTTCCCTGAACGTAACAAGCCAATCTCGTTTCACTGTCCGCTTACAACTCGTTCGGATGTAGTTAGCCTGAATGAGATCTTTGAACAGCTTAAGCTACTCAAACTATCTGTTTATGCGCCAGTGAGTTATATCCTCCCGAGTAGATTGAAGAAATACGAGGAGATGTATGACACGCAAGTTGAAGGCGGAAAAGGTAAGTTAAAGCAAAGCGACCGTGAAAAAAGCTTGGTTGCATTAATGACAACGAACCTTCTAAAGCGTCTTGAGAGCTCCGTATACTCGTTCAGAAGCACCTTGCAATCTCTCCATGATAACCATGTTCGTGTTCTAGGTATTATCGACGAATTCTATAAGCGAGACGGGCAAACCGAAGTTAGCAGTCTCGTTGAAGCGCTTGAGTCTATTGAAGCAGATGAAGACGATATGCCTTCTTATCACGATATGGAAATCGGCAACAAGATCAAAATCAAGCTGATGGATATGGATCTTCCATCCTGGCAGCAGGATTTAGATGGTGATTTGGAGCTGATCAAAGGGTTACTAGATTCTGTTAGCAAAATTAAGCCAGAAGAAGATGCTAAGTTGCAGCATCTGAAATCACATATTGCTGCAAAAATAAATAATCCAATAAATCCTGGAAACAGGAAAATCATCGTGTTCACGGCGTTTGCTGACACCGCTCAATATCTGTACGAGCAGTTGTCACCTGTGATGTTAAGCGAGCATAGAATCCATACTGCGATGATCACTGGTGGTGCCAGTTTACCTAAGACCACCTTAAAAACCGGACGAAAAGGTTACGACACACAAGAAGTGCTCACCTTGTTTTCTCCAGTTTCCAAATCGAAAGCCAGTGTATTACCTGATGAACTCGCTGAAATCGATTTGTTGATTGCTACAGACTGTATCTCTGAAGGGCAGAACTTACAGGACTGCGATTACTTAATTAACTTTGATATTCACTGGAATCCAGTTCGGATTGTTCAGCGCTTTGGGCGAGTTGACCGTATTGGCTCGCCGAATAAATGTATTCAGTTAGTTAACTACTGGCCTGATATATCGCTTGATGAGTACATCAACTTAAAAGAACGTGTTGAAAGTCGAATGACGATTGTTGACGTGACAGCGACCGGTGATGATAACGTCTTAAGTAGTCAAGCTAACGATGTGTCTTACCGTAAAGAGCAGTTAAAGAAACTGCAAGAAGAAGTCATTGAGCTTGAAGATTTAAAAACGGGGGTTTCTATCACCGATCTAGGTCTAAACGAATTTCGGATGGACCTACTTAATTTAATGAAACTCTACGGCGAACCAAGAAATGCACCAAGCGGCATGCATGCGGTGGTTGAAGCTAAGCCAGAATTAGGGTTATTGCCTGGCGTGGTGTTTGCGCTGAAAAATGTCAATAACAGTATCGATAGCGATCTGCAAAACAGGCTCCACCCTTATTACCTTGTCTATGTATCGAATGAGGGGCACATCGTCGCTAATCATTTTGAGGTAAAGAGATTTTTAGATTTAATTCGCAGTAGCTGTAAAGGGCAAACAGAGCCGCTCAGTGAGATTTGTGCGTTATTTAATCGCCTAACACAAGACGGTCGAGATATGCAGCGTTACTCTCACCTTCTAACAGATGCCATAAAAAGCATGGTTGAAGTTAAGGAAGAAAAAGATATTGATAGTTTGTTCGGTGGTGGCGCTACCTCAGCTTTAGTGAATACATTTGCCGGGCTTGACGACTTTGAATTGCTGGCATTTATTGTGATCCAGCAAAAGCAGTTCATGGAAAACAGTGCTCAGGATGAGGTTAGCTAGTCTATGCACTCACCTTGGATATTTCCTGACAAAGCAAAGTTCGGTCGAATCGTGCCGAAGAACAAAATATACGAACACAGCGCGGCAAGCACTGGGTTGAAGTCACTTTTTGTAGAGCAAGTAGATCAAATTCTTTGGGCTTACAAGCTATCGCCCAACACGCTGAATATTCCTCAAACCAGTGAGGTCAGTGAAATACAGGTTTTCAGTGTGAAGCTTAAAGGTGACTCGATAGACGACAGCGTACTTAAAGCGATTGATTTGGCCATACCTTTTCCCATTCTATTTGAGGTATGGGGTGCTAGTGGTGAGCAAGGCCATTACGCCGCTTGCTATAAGCGTAAGGCAGAGAACGATCAGGCCAAATGGGTTTGTAGCCGTTATTTGTTCTCAGAAACCTTCTATTTAGGTAACACATCAACAGTAACTTCTGAAGTGTTGGGCTTGCCAACTGTAATCGATATGGCGGAGCTGTATCAAAAGCTTCTTGCTCGCTTGTTACCCATACCCAAACGAACCGCTGAAAGTATTGAAGAGGTCATTGAACGCTTGCTGGCAATTCAGGCATTGGAAAAGCAAATCTCGCAATATAAGAAGAAGGTTCATGCTGAAAAACAGTTTAACCGAAAGGTTGAGCTCAATAAGCAGTTAAAGAATTTAAGGTGCGAGCTTGAAGAGTTACTCGCATAAAGAATAAACAATTTCAATCAGTTAAATAGTGCCCGCTTTCATTATGGCCTAAATAGTTGGTGTGGTAGCTAGGCGACAAGTGAGTGAACCCCTGAGCATAGCTTTTCTATGTGATTGGGGTGAATGAACGTAGTCAACAACCCTACCGCGACAAATATGACGGCGATATGTAAGGCATCACACAAAAGGTATAACACATGGATAAATTAAAAATGCACAGCCCCGACATGACGCAGCAAAATATAGAGAAAATTCAGGCGTTGTTTCCGAACTGCGTGACGGAATCAAGAGGGGCTAACGGAGAACTAAAGCTAGCCATTGATTTTGACCAACTTAAACAAGAGCTATCAAATTCAATCGTTGAAGGCCCGCAAGAACGTTATCACCTGAACTGGCCTGGTAAAAGAGCCTCAATATTTTCTTCGAACGCCCCAATTGCCAAAACGCTTAGACCAGATATTAACGATAGTCTTAACTTCGATATTACTAAAAACCTTTTTATCGAAGGAGATAACTTGGATGTAATTAAACTACTTCAAGAGTCATATTTAAACAAGGTAGGAGTTATCTATATAGATCCTCCCTACAATACAGGCAAAGATTTTCTATATGATGATGATTTCTCGGAGTCCTATGATGACTATATCATTAATTCAAATCAAAAGAATGATCTAAATGAAAGGCTTGTTAGCAATCTTGAATCGAACGGAAGGTTCCATTCTGATTGGCTTACGAGAATGTACTCTAGATTAAAGTTATCAAGAAATTTACTTGATGATCATGGGGTGATTTTCGTTAGTATTAATGATCGTGAAGTTCATAATTTAAGAAAGATTTTAGATGAAATCTTTGGTGCTGAAAACTTTATCGCATCATTAATTTGGGATAAGAATCATAGTGCCCAAGCTGGGATATTTAAAGTATATCATGAGTATATATTGGTATACGCAAAAGATATTAACTTTGTAGATACGCCTCAAAGTACTGGAGGAGAACTTTTTGAAGCTGGTGCCATGAAACGTGAATCAAGCCGCCACCCTTCATCTGAATTTAAGTTTCCTGCTGGTGTTAGATTTAATGCTCCGGAGGGAACTGAATTAGTCGGAACATGGGGGGGCATTGAAAGTGTTGAGTTGGTTAGTGGTCGAATGGTTTGTGAGAATGGTGTAACTAAATATGATGTTACACTTAAAGCTTCATATACGCAAAAAAACCAAATGCAACAGTATTTTTATGGTGATAGAGATAGCTTAGTAGACTCCCGTGGTCAGAAAATATCTGAATTTTATTTTACATCCTCAGGAAAAGTAAAAATTGTAAAGGTCAGAGGAGTAGATACTCCCCAGTCAACTTTGAAGGATTATGGTACACAGGGTTCAATATCTACAGATCTTGCAACTTTGTTCGGCATGGATCAAACACCTTTAGATAACCCTAAGCCTGTCAATATGATAAAGGATTTTATAAGATGGTTTTCTTATAAAGATGATGTCATCATTGATTATTTCGCAGGTTCAGGAACCACTGCACATTCAGTTTTACAGCTGAATTCTGAAGATGGTGGTAATAGAAAGTTTGTGCTTGTACAACTTCCTGTTCTCTGTAGCGAATCATCCCCTGCATTTGATGCTGGATATTCGATGATATCTGAGATTACTAAAGAGCGTGTCCGCCGAGCTGGTGCAAAAATATTAGAAGGCGAGTGCCACAAAGACTGGAATAAAGACGTTGGCTTCCGAGTACTTAAAGTGGATACCTCCAATATGACGGATGTTTACTACTCTCCAGATCAAGTTACTCAGGGTTCGTTAAACTTATTGGTAGATAATATTAAAGTAGACCGCACTGATGAAGATTTACTTTTCCAGGTTCTACTTGATTGGGGCGTCGATTTAACCTTGCCAATTAGAAAAGAAACGATTCAAGGTAAATCGGTATTCTTTGTCGATGATGATGCACTGGTGGCCTGTTTTGATCTGCGCATAAATGAAGCTTTGATTAAAGAGTTAGCCACAAAAGAACCACTTCGCGTAGTGTTCCGTGATGACGGCTTTGAGTCTGATGCAGTAAAAATTAATGCCGAGCAGATTTTCAAGCAAGTGTCGCCACATACTGAAGTTAAAGCGATATAAGGAGGGAGTATGAAGTTAAAGTTCAAAGTCCAACCTTATCAAACTGTTGCCGTAGAGTCGGTTGTTGACTGTTTTGCGGGGCAACCTAATACCTCCGGCGTAACCTACCGAATCGATCCTGGCGTTGCCAAAGATAAATTTGGCAACGCTGGCTGGGATATGAGCGACCAGGATGGTTTTAAAAATGCTGAACTCGCAATCACTGAATCGCAGTTATTGCAGAATATCCATGGTGTTCAAAGTAGGCAGAACCTCCCTGTTTCAGAAGCGTTAGTCTGCAATGCTAGCTCTAAGATAAACCTCGATGTCGAAATGGAAACCGGTACTGGTAAGACATATTGCTACATCAAAACCATCTTTGAGATGAATAAGCGCTATGGCTGGAGCAAATTTATTATAGTTGTGCCTAGCATCGCCATTCGTGAAGGTGTTTGCAAGTCGCTGCAAATCACAGGTGAGCATTTTGCCCAGAATTACGACGGTAAAAAGGCCCGGTTCTTTATCTATAACTCGAAACAATTGCACCAGTTAGAGAGTTTTTCTTCTGACAGTGGCATCAATGTGATGGTCATCAATATTCAAGCCTTTAATGCGTCAGGAAAAGACAATCGACGAATTTATGAAGAGTTGGATGACTTCCAGTCTAGGCGTCCTATTGATGTTATTAGTGCAAACCGTCCAATCCTGATTTTGGATGAGCCGCAGAAGATGGAAGGTAAGAAGACATTAGATGCCTTAGCCAAATTCAAACCACTGATGGTACTTCGATATTCGGCCACGCATAAGACTACACATAATAAAGTGCATCGCCTGGATGCGCTTGACGCTTATAACAATAAGCTGGTTAAGAAAATTGCCGTTCGTGGTATTTCAGTAAAAGGCTTGGCGGGAACGACAGCCTATCTATATTTGGAATCCATCGAGATCTCGAAAAAAATGCCAGTGGCTCGCATTGAGATCGAAGTTAAACAACAAAATGGCATTAAACGCATACCCAAGAAGGTCACTAAGGGCGATAATCTTTTTGTTCTTAGCAATGGTCTGGACCAGTACCGTGACTTTGTGGTTACTGATGTCAACGCAATTAACGACACGGTTGAATTCAAAAATGGCCATGTTTTAACCGCGGGCGATGCTACGGGAGACGTGACCGAAGAGACGATTCGCCGAATACAGATCCGCGAGACAATTAAAGCGCACCTAGAAAAAGAAAAAACTCTTTTCAGCCAAGGTATAAAGGTTCTCTCTCTATTTTTTATTGACGAAGTCGCAAAGTATAGAGACTACTCTCAAGCCGATGAGAAAGGTGATTATGCTCGTGTCTTTGAAGAAGAGTACTCTTTACTTGTACAGGAGTATCTTGATGAGTTGTCTCTTTTACCCAGTGAGCAGACTGATGCCTATAAAGCCTATCTATCGGCCATTGAAGGCTCTAGAACGCATAATGGTTACTTCTCAATTGATAAGAAATCAAATCGTCTTCAGAACCCCGGCTTTAAAGTACGTGGTGAAGATGCCGGGCTATCAGACGATGTAGATGCCTATGATTTGATTTTAAAAGATAAGGAAAAGTTACTTTCGTTTGAAGAGCCTACTCGATTTATTTTTTCACACTCGGCCTTGCGCGAGGGGTGGGATAATCCAAACGTATTTGTCATGTGTATGTTGAAACACAGCGACAATACTATCTCTCGTCGACAAGAAGTTGGACGTGGTTTACGTCTGGCCGTCAATAAACATGGTGACAGACAAGATCATCCGGCAACTGTGCATGAAATTAATGTTTTGTCGGTGATTGCAAGTGAAAGCTATAAAGACTTTGTCACTAACTTGCAAAAAGAAATGAAAGAAGCGTTGTCCGAGAGACCGAAAAAAGCAGATGAAGCCTATTTTACGGGCAAGATAATTACAACGGCTGATGGACCAGTAGAAGTAACACCTGTCATGGCTAAGCAAATTTATAAATATTTGCTTAAAAATGATTATACCAATGAAGCTGACGATTCAATCGCGCCATCATTCCACCAGGCTAAGGCTAGTGGACAGTTAGCCCCAATGCCTGTTGAGTTAGAGCCTTATCGAGAGCAAATATTGACCCTGATTGACGGTGTTTATAGTGAAGCGCAACTTCCTGGTGTTGGTGATGATCGTAAACCTAAAAACAATCCGTTGAATGCTAATTTTGATAAGAAAGAGTTTCAGGAGCTTTGGCAAAAAATCAATCAAAAAGCGGTTTATAAGGTTGATTTTGATTCATCTGAGTTGATTAAAAATTGTATTCGGGCACTCAACAAAGAACTTAAAGTAACGCCTCTTCAGTACACTATTCAAGATGGTGTCCAATTGGATCGCATTACCGACGAACAACTAAAAGCTGGACAAAGTTTCAAGGTGAAAAACACTGAAACTGAAACTCATCAATCGAGCATTCATTCTGCTGTTCGTTATGACTTGGTTGGTAAGTTGGCTGAAAATTGTGTGCTGACTCGCAAAACAGTTGCCAAAATACTGATGGGTATAGAACCTGTAGTATTTGCACAATTTAAGCAGAACCCTGAGCATTTTCTCGCTGAGGCTTCACGCCTTGTGAAAGAGCAAAAGGCATCTGTGATTATCGAGAAGCTATCATATGATCCAACGAACGAATCTTATGATGTTGATATATTCACGGCAGAGCAAAAAATCACAGATATGACAAAAGCCGTTAGTGGCGTTAATAAGCATATTTATGATTATGTTGTCGTCGATTCACAAGGTATTGAACGAGACTTTGTTACCGAGCTTGATACAAGCAAAGAAGTCGTGGTTTATGCAAAACTGCCTCGTGGTTTTCTGATACCGACGCCTGTTGGCGACTACAACCCTGATTGGGCGATTTCTTTCAAAGAAGGAAGTGTTAAACACATTTACTTTATTGCCGAGACTAAAGGAACGATGTCTTCGCTTGAATTGCGTGGCATAGAAGATCGCAAGATTGAATGTGCTAGGAAATTCTTTGAAAAAATTAATGCAGAGATCACGAGTGAAAACGTCAAATATGATGTCGTTACGAGTTACTCGAAATTGATGGAAGTCGTAAACGGTTAGATATTAATGTCACCAATATGGGCTGCTCTTTCTAGGATGGGAAGCCTATTTTTTATTTTGGATGGGATCTTTTATGGTTACTTTTGACCAGCTGATGCAGCCACTCATCATCGCCCTGAACAATCTTGGCGGCTCAGGCAGTATTGATGAAATATACGAGGAGGTCGTGGAGCTAGAAAAGTTTGATGAGCAGACTCTAGCCGTGTTGCATAACCCCGAAAAAAGCAGCCAAACGGAGGTTGGTTATCGATTGGCTTGGGCGAGAACCTACCTCAAAAAAGCAGGATATCTTGAGAATTCATCAAGAGGCGTCTGGGCTTTGACTGATAAAGCCAGGCAAAATGCTAAGCTGGATAGTCGAGAGATTGTGAACATTGTCAGAGAACTTGACCGAAAGCCTGGGGGTTCAAAAAGTTCTTCTTCAGAGCCAGAGCTTTCGGCTGAAGACTCACCAGAAGAAGCTATGGCTTGGCGTGAAAAGTTACACCATGTACTCATTGAAGAAATGAGCCCTGATGCTTTTGAGCGATTAACACAGAGGTTACTGAGAGAATCAGGCTTCATTCATGTTGAAGTGACTGGCCGCACGGGGGATGGTGGTATCGATGGCAAAGGAATTGCCCGAATCAATGGTTTGATGAGTTTTCATATTGCCTTTCAGTGTAAAAAATACAAAGGCTCAGTTGGGGCACCAGAAATCCGAGATTTCAGAGGGGCAACAGTAGGACGTGCAGATCGTGGTATGTTTATAACAACTGGCAGCTTTACAAAAGCAGCCATTGAAGAAGCCAACCGTGATGGTGTTGCTCCGATTGACTTGGTTGATGGTGATCAGTTAGCCGATAAGCTCAAAGAACTTAGTTTAGGTGTTAAAACAGAGTTAGTTGAAAAAGTAACAGTTGAACCAGACTGGTTTTTAAGTCTTTAGCTCTATCATCGCTACAGATAAGTGCAAGTTTCTTGCGACTATCTAACAACCTAATTGTTAGTGAACCTTCACACTATCGTGTCGGAGGTTCACTATGTTCAAAAACCTATTTTTTCAAACCAAAGCACTACCAGAGCTTTCATCGCAACTGGATGCAGAAATTCCACGCTACCCGCCATTCCTAAAGGGGTTGCCAGCAGCATCACCCGAGGATTTGCAGTCCACACAAGACGAGCTAATTGCCAAACTGCGCCAGGTACTTGGCTTTAACCAGCGTGATTTTCAACGTCTGATTCAGCCCTGCATTGACCATCTTGCTGCTTATGTTCATTTGTTGCCAGCTTCTGAGCATCATCATCACAGTGGCGCTGGTGGTTTATTACGTCATTCGTTGGAAGTTGCTTTCTGGGCGGCACAAGCTGCTGAAGGGATCATCTTTGTTGCCAGTGGCACACCGGTTGAGAAAAAAGAGCTAGAGCCAAGGTGGCGTGTTGCAGCGGCTCTTGGCGGTTTGTTCCATGATATTGGTAAGCCTGTTTCAGACTTGTCCATCACAGACGAAGATGGACGCTATCAGTGGAACCCTTTTTTAGAAACCTTATCTCAGTGGACCACTAATAATAGCATTGAACGCTATTTTATTCGCTGGCGCGACGGACGGTGCAAACGGCACGAGCAATTCTCAATTCTGGTTTTAAACCGGGTGATGACGCCTGAGTTGCTCGCCTGGTTAACACAACCTGGCCCTGAAATTTTGCAAGCCATGCTGGAAGCAATTGGCAATACCGATCCAGAGCATGTCCTGTCTAAACTGGTCATTGAAGCTGACCAAACCAGTGTACAGCGAGACCTGAAAGCTCAACGAATTTCCGTTGACGACAATGCCCTTGGTGTCCCAGTCGAACGCTATCTACTTGATGCCATGAGGCGATTACTTGCCAGTTCCCAATGGTTAGTCAATCAGCGAGACGCAAGAGTCTGGGTACGAAAATCAAATCAATCAACCAATCTTTACCTGGTCTGGAAAAGCGCGGCTAAGGACATCATTGAGCTATTGGCCAAAGACAAGATACCTGGCATCCCAAGAGATCCCGATACCCTTGCAGACATCCTCATTGAGCGAGGATTGGCCATTAAATCCGCCTCAAATGAGCGATATGAAAGCCTTGCCCCTGAAGTACTGATCAAAGACGAAAAGCCAATCTGGTTACCCATGCTGCATATATCTGAGGCCGATTTATTGTTCAGCTCGAATTTACCAAGTAGCGTGAGACTGTTTAGCAAATCTGAGTGGGAAGCAACACAGCAAACACAAGCAGAGCCGCAGAGTCGCTCCAGTGAGCATTCAGACTTGCCTGAAGCGTCATCATCAATCGAACTCAGTAATTCGGCTGAGTCGCCATCGTCAAAATCGTCCGAACAAGATGATGGACTCAGTCGTGCAAGCGACGTTAATAACCCCCAGGCAACTGAAAATGCTCCAGGTGATGAATGTGAAAAGCCTAACAATTCATATGATGGCGCTATCTCAAATAACGTAAACCAGCACGATGAAGAAGCATTGAATCTGCCTGAGTTTTTGGCGTGGGTCCCAGAGGCCAGCAGTGCGTTGGTTATGGTTGGTGAACAGATACTGATCCGCTATCCCGATGCCGTAAGGCCTTGGTGCGCTCCCCGAAAACTGCTTGCTGAACTCAGTCGATTAGATTGGCTTGAACTAGATCCAGCAAACCCGACACGTAAGGCCAGAACTGCGACTACGAATGATGGCGTTCAGGAGCAAGGGTTACTGCTGAAAGTATCGATTTCTAAAGGGCTTACTGCACTGATTGACCTTCCCAAACAAGACGCAGAACCGGCGGCAGCAATTCAGAACGAAGAGGTTTCACCGCGACCGAGTCGAACTGAGACAACCAATGCCCAAGCAAAAGAGCCCGCCAAAAGAGCGGAGCGTAAGCAAAAGCCGATTGCGCCCAATGCGAACTCAATTACAGACCCCAAACACGAACAGCGGCAAAAGATGGTTAATTTTGTGAAAGATTTGCCCATCTTACTGACCGATGGCGATTACCCAGACGTGGATCATAGTGCCGATGGTATTCGCGTCACGATTCAAACCTTACGCCAAGTCGCCAATCAGCATGGCATTCCAGCCGGACAGCTGCTGCGGGGGATCTCGGCCAGTGACCAATGCCAGTTTGATGAGGGGGAAACGGTTCTGTTTACCGCTCACGCTAAACGTTAATCCATTTGAAGTTAAGCGGATTGTAAACGGTTATTTTGCGGAGCATGAATGAAAGAAAACGCATATGAGATGCCCTGGCGCACGAACTATGAAGCCATGGCAGCAGCAGGTTGGCTGGTTGGTGCAACTGGGGCAATTGCCGCAGAAATGCTGACTGAGCTACCACCTGAGCCATTTTGGTGGATGACAGGGATTTCCTCGGGCATGGCGTTGTATCGCCTGCCTGAGGCCTACCGTCTTCATAAGTTACAGAAGGGACTAAAAGGCAAACCTTTGGCTTTTATGGAGCTGTCGCATTTACAAAAGGTGATGGCAAAACATCCTGATGAATTGTGGTTGGGGTATGGCTTTGAGTGGGACCAGCGTCATGCTCAACGCGCTTATGAAATTCTAAAGCGGGATAAGCAAACCTTGCTTAACCAAGGTCACGGCAAACAAATGGGTTCGACCTGGATTCATGGTGTCGAGCCCAAAGAAGAAGATGTGTACCAGCCAGTTGGTCACACCGAGGGGCATACCTTAATTGTCGGCACGACCGGTGCCGGAAAAACCCGATGCTTTGATGCGATGATCACCCAGGCCATTTTGCGTAATGAAGCCGTGATTATTATTGACCCTAAGGGAGACAAGGAACTTAAGGATAATGCGCAGCGAGCCTGTATTGCCGCCGGTAGTCCTGAGCGCTTTGTGTATTTTCATCCGGGTTTTCCGGAGCATTCAGTACGTCTTAATCCCCTGAGAAACTTTAACCGGGGCACTGAAATTGCTAGCCGAATTGCGGCCTTAATCCCATCCGAAACCGGTGCTGATCCATTTAAAGCCTTTGGCCAAATGGCACTGAATAACATCGTGCAAGGTTTGTTGCTTACTTCACAGCGTCCTGATCTGAAAACACTGAGACGATTCTTGGAAGGTGGCCCAGAAGGCTTGGTAGTAAAAGCCGTCACAGCCTGGGGGGAGCAGGTGTATCCGAACTTTAGTGTGGAGATTAAACGCTTTACTGAAAAGGCCAATACCTTGGCTAAACAAGCCATGGCGATGCTGCTTTTTTACTACGAACGAATTCAGCCCGTTGCCGCCAATACTGATTTAGAGGGGCTATTGAGTATGTTTGAGCATGACAGAACCCACTATTCCAAGATGGTGGCTTCACTGATGCCGGTGCTCAATATGCTCACATCAAGTGAACTTGGTCCACTGTTATCACCGATTGCAAACGACGTGGATGACAGCCGGTTAATTACGGATTCTGGCCGTATTATCAACAATGCCCAAGTGGCCTATATCGGGTTGGATTCATTGACCGACGCCATGGTTGGCAGCGCCATTGGTTCGTTGCTTTTATCCGATCTCACCGCCGTGGCCGGTGACCGCTATAACTATGGTGTTGAAAATCGTCCCGTAAATATCTTCATCGATGAGGCGGCTGAAGTCGTCAACGATCCCTTCATTCAACTGCTCAACAAAGGCCGTGGCGCAAAAATGCGTTGTGTGATTGCTACTCAGACCTTTGCTGATTTTTCAGCTCGTACAGGCAGCGAAGCTAAGGCCCGTCAGGTGTTAGGTAACATCAACAACCTGATAGCTCTTCGGGTGATGGACGCCGAAACGCAGCAGTACATTACCGACAATCTGCCTAAGACTCGGTTGCAGTACATCATGCAAACTCAAGGTATGTCGTCCAACTCGGACAGCCCCGCGTTGTTTACCGGCAATCATGGCGAACGCTTGATGGAGGAAGAAGGCGATATGTTTCCACCGCAGTTATTAGGCCAGCTTCCCAACCTGGAGTACATCGCCAAGCTTTCAGGTGGCCGCGTGATCAAAGGCCGCATTCCTATTTTAACCAGCTCTACACAGGCAGCTTAAGGAGTCTGTATGCATCATTCTGTTTGTCTGAAAATGACAACACTTACCAGTAAAGAAATGCTCGCTCAGTGGCAGCAACATAACCCTCAGTTCAAGGAAGCTTTAAGACTGCTTGAAACCGACTGGCCTCATGCTTTGGCTTCAGTACACTGTTTGGCGGACTATTTAACGGATGCGCTCACGTTAGATGGCCATTCCATCTTTGATTTGTGTCTGTGCAATGGCTTGGGTAGTTATGAAGAAGTCAGTTGTGATGATGACAGTGTTCGCCTTTGGCATTTCATTGAGGCACTGACCTGGACTGCCGCCAGTGCTTTAACGGGTATTCGCCTGCGTGATCCTGACCATTTCGAGTGGGCCGCCGTGGATGGTGTGTATTTCTACACCTGGATTCGTAATCGTCCAAATCGGATGACGTATTTGGCTGAAGGACGCATCGAGGTGCGTTATGTCAGTGGTCATACGACGACAAAGCGGCTTCAACAAGTGATTAAAGCCCGGATTATGACGCCAACCGTTGCAGCCATGCTGGCACGAGTAGAAGAGGATGTTTGGCATGAGCAAGCATAAGTCGGTTTGGCTACTGTGTCTGGCACTGATGCTGGAGATTATTGCCATTGGCGTATTAGTGCCCGGTGATTGGACTGGCCGAGTCATTAGTAAAGAGAAGCAGATGATCCAAAATCAATTGGGCGCACAAACAAGCTATTGGATTGGTCAAACTAGCCATCGCTGGTATCAGTCATGGGTTGTGGATACGCAGATGGAGCAATCTGTGCGTGATTTTCTAATCCCCACTGAAGAGCAGCGACTGCGCTCTAAAGGGATGGAGAACATGGGAGGCTTTTGGTTTGTCTGGGTAGAAGACCGTATTCAGGCATTTTTTGATGTGTTGTACCAAGTGTTCACTCGATTTGCGTTGCTGATGGTCTGGTTGCCCTTTGCGCTTATTCTCATGTTACCGGCGCTGTGGGACGGCTTGATGACCTGGAAAATTAAGAAAACAACCTTTGATTTTTCGAGCCCTATCATTCACCGCTACAGCATGATTATCCTGGGCTCAGGCGTCATTTTGCTGTTTATGGGATTGTTCGCCCCGCTGGCTATTCCACCGGTGGTGCTACCGTCGCTGATCATCGGCTTGGCATTGATGGCAGGGTTGGCGTTAAGTCACTTGCAGAAGAAGATATGAGGCCAGTTAGGCCTCATCTTGTAGAGCTAAAACCTTACGCCAACGGTATTGCCATTCTCGTCTTCCGCTGGCAAATGATAAGTATCAATAAGATGACCTTGAAGCCAAATATATTGCGGCATCCAAAACGAGTACTGTCGTATAAGAGCCAATACTTCTTTCAGCGGTTTGTTTGCATGAGGCTCGGCAAGGCGAAAGTACATGAATGAGCAATCATCTCGAAAGTACTCCTGAAGCTCTGAATCTGATAGCGTTTCTTTTAGCGGCCTGTTTTGTTCGTCGTCCTCATCATGGGAGTTGGCATAAATTTCAAATAGCTGCTTTTCAGTGAGCATCTCCAAGAAATGGTCTTCAATTAAAACCCCATCACTGGTATCGACATCCATACCATCTTTGACATCAAAAGCCATGACACATCCAGAAGATAACGCCACCTCTGATGGCTTCAGTACGTCATTGGCTTGTACAACCTGATGCCAATGATTAAAGCCAACAGAGATTGCAATTTCATCGAGTGCTTGAGTGTGTGTAATGGATTTTTCACGTTTAAGCTTTCGTGCTTTTTGCTTTAAACGTTCAACCGTGTCAGAGGAAATGATTTTAGTAATTTGCATTGAGTTTCTCCTATTAGCGAATACGGTGCCCACTGCCGAGGTCGCAGAAAAAACCTAAGCAAAAAATAAATTTGATTTGCATGTCGTCCCGTCCGGGTTTGCTAAAGTGGGCAGCTGGTCTCGACACGACCAATATCCTCATCATATCAACCGCATCAAAAAGATCAATTGTTAGTATTGTCTGAATAGAACCCTCAAAACATTCAAGAATTCGGCATCTAGCTGACCACTGAACCTGCCAATCCCAAGGCATTCTTCACTTCTCAATTCAAACAACGAGGAGTGACTATGGAACCTGTGAGTATTCCATCCTATATCGATGACCCGCCGCACTTCCTGCTTTGGAGTGCCGATGAGATGGCTCCCATTCTGTTGGGGCTAGTGATCGGCATTTTTACCGGTAATGCCTTGGTTTTATGCCTGTTGGGGTTGGTGACAACCAAGCTCTATCGGCGTTTTCGTGATGGTCGCCCTGATGGTTTTATTCTTCACGCCATCTACTGGGCTGGGCTGTTGCCAACCAAAGCCAAGACGATCCCTAACCCATTTATCAGGAGCTATCTGCCGTGAAGTTCGACGTGTTTTTAAAATCATGGCAAGGCACGCAATTAGAGAACCGATGGCAACGGTTTCTGATTGCAGTGCTGGTGCTATCTAACTTGCTGCTTGCGGTTGCGGCATTTTCTCGCAATACCGTGGTAGCCATTCAACCACCAACTTTGTCTGAAACGGCTGAAGTGTCACGAAACCAGGCCACTCAGCCTTACCTTGAATCCTGGGGACTCTACCTGGCTGAGCTTATGGGCAACGTGACGCCGGGTAATGTGTCTTTCATCCGAGTTGCTATCGAGCCGCTGCTTTCTCCAGCGGTGTACCAGCAAGTGGTCGATGCACTGGAGATTCAGGCAAGGCAAATCCGCGAAGACCGAGTCACGCTCAAATTCCAACCCAGACAAGTGGAGTATGAGTATGAAACCGGCCATGTCTTTGTGACCGGTTATTCCTTGGTCTCTGGGCCATCTGGAGATGAACAGCGCCAAACTCGCACCTATGAGTTTGACATCGATATTGAGCAATACCGTCCAAAGCTCAGTTGGATGGATACGTATGAGGGGCAAGCTAGAACGAAGGGAGTTCGTGAAAAGTTGACCCAAGAGCAAAACCGGAGGGTGAATGATGCGAACCAAAATTAGTCGATGGATAACACCAAGCTTAATCGCAATGAGCTTGAGTGGCGTCCTGTTATCTCAAGCGTCGTATGCAGACGTGGAATTGCCGATTGTGCCAGCCAGTGTGATGAAGCAGTCTGCTACTGCAAATCCACCGGTTCAAAGCAATTCGGTTGCAGCGGATACGCCAACAACGCTACTGATGACACCGGGGGTTAATGAACTGATCCCTGTAGCACTTGGTCATCTGAATCGAATTGTGACGCCGTTTGAATCGCCTCAGGTGAGAACAACCAGTGATGCTCAGACGCAAATCAAGGGGAATGTTGTATATGTGGCCACGGACAAAGAATCACCGGTTTCACTTTACATCACTCCGCCTGGTCTGGAAGCACCCGCGTTATCTGTCACCTTAGTACCTCGTCGTATTCCACCGCGTGAAATCACCTTAGCTATTGATGGTCAGCAGTGGCCTATTAAGGGCGTCGTGAACCGCAAAGCCGCCACTTGGGAAACAGCTCAACCTTACGTCGATAACCTACGTGACTTACTCAGACGCCTTGCACTAAATGAGTTACCACAAGGCTATGACATCCGTTTAGCTGGCCAAACTGACACAAGCCCGAAATGTTTTCAGCCGGGCTTAAAGTTTGGTTTTAAGCAGGGGCAAATTGTGTCGGGACATTACTTCACCGTATATGTAGGACTGGTTGAAAGCTTTGCCGATGAGCCGATAGAAGCCAGTGAATTAGCCTGCCATACACCAGATATAGTGGCAAGCGCCTACTGGCCTCGCAATATCTTGTTGCCGGGTGAAAAGACTGAGTTGTATGTGGTTGTTCGCAATCATCGTGAAGAAGCGGTGGAAAGTCAGCGACCTTCGCTTCTTGTAGGAGGTGAATAACGATGAAAGCACAATGGGAACAAATGAGCCCGAACATGAAGCGGGGTCTATCGGTTGGTGGTATTGCTGGCGGTCTCATTCTTATGGTTATGGTGTTTTCACCTAATCCTGACGATGGCGCAAGCAGTCGGAACCGGAAGGAAACGATCCGGCACATTCTTACGGATACCAATACTCGTGATGTTGGGGTCGATAGTTTGGCTGCGAACGTAAAACTACTCAGTGAGCGCAATGAACAGTTACGTCGTGAAGTTGAGCGCTTGCGTCGCGACGTCGATTCAGGACGGCTAAGCCCAGGTTCGCCTTCTATACCAAGTGAGGTCAATGCGGAGCTGGCCCGCCTTAGAGCGGAACTTGATGATGTTCGCGCAGGAGGTGATGCAGCAGTTGAAGGCAAAAATAGCCGTTTTGAAGTGCCTTTATCTGCCATGGAATTACCCAAAGACGAAAAGCCACTGCCGTCTAACCCAGACGACTATTTTGCCAATGCGCCGCTGCCTGATCCGCTCTATCAGCAGCCAGCCAATGGCCAAGGTACACGAGCACGAGATGTTCCATTGCCGCCAATCACGATTCGTATGATTGAGCCTGAAGTGGTTGCGGAACCAGAGGTTGTTGTGCAAGAAGCGCCGCCTTTGTATCTACCGGCGGGCAGCATCATCTCAGGTACTTTGATCACAGGTTTGGATGCCCCTACTCACGAGTCCGCAAGACGCGAGCCTTTTCCTGCATTGCTGAGGATTCAAAAGGAAGCCATTTTACCCAACCGATTTAGAGCGGATATCAAAGAGTGTTTCTTGATCGCCGCAGGTTACGGTGATTTGAGCTCTGAGCGTGCTTATTTGCGAGGCGAGACCATTTCATGTGTGAGAGAAGATGGTGGCGTCATTGAAACGCGACTGGATTCTTATGCCGTGGGTGAAGACGGCAAAGCCGGTATTCGTGGCCGATTAGTGTCGAAACAAGGCCAGCTGGTGGCCAAATCGATGATGGCCGGATTCCTTCAGGGCTTGGCAGGCGCATTTGATGTGAATCCTGTTCCGACGATTCAGACGGGTAATGCCGGTGATACTCAGCTGTACCAGCAAGTCATGAGCCAAGAAGCATTACAAGGTGCTGCGATTAAAGGCACCGGTAAAGCATTGGATCGAGTGGCCAAGTTCTATTTGGACATGGCTGAAAATATGTTCCCAGTCATAGAGGTAGACGCTGCCAGGAAAATTGAAGTCATAGTCACTCGTGGTGCCTCGTTGTCGTTGGCCACTTCGCAAGGGGGAGGTGCAAGAAGATGAAAAAATCCTGCATGTTGCTAACCGATCGAAGTCCGTTTCAGACAATAAGATGTGTATCCAGAGGAGAGTTAACCATGACGACATCAATGCAGAACAACCCAAAGCACCATTCAAAACAGTGGTCTAAAGCTGGATTACTTTTATTGGCAGTCGGCTCAACCTTATTGTCTGGCTGTAGTTCATTGGGTCTTGGGAGTAGTGAATATGGATGTCCAGGTATGCCTGACGGTGTGCGCTGTTTATCCGCTCGTGAAGTCTATGAGCTTACAAGTAATGGGGCTGCACCCAAGACGATTGATGCTGTGGCGACTCGAATTGGTTCTCCCTCTGGGTATTCACAATCTGATTTAGAGACAGGACTGCTGAGCCATCCAGCATTACCTGAGACGCAGCAATCTGCACCTCTTCGCATTCCTTCAAGAGTGATGCGAATTTGGATTGCGCCTTGGGAGGATGACCGTGGAGATCTGAATTTATCCAGCTACGTGTTTACCGAAATTGAACCGCGCCGGTGGGATATTGGGGTGTCAGCACCTCGAACGGTTTCGCCAGTGCTACGTCCACTTCAGACTCAAAGCGATTCAGCCTCAGCGGGAGCTGATGGTAAGCGCGATAACTTGAGTATCTACGGAGAAACTAACGAATGACAAATGCAGTTCGCACTATTCAAACTCAGCGCCTAATGACCATTGGTGCGCTTGGTTTGATGGCGTTAATGATTTCGGAGCCCTCATTTGCGGGCACCGGTGGTGATGCTTTCACTGATGTGTGGGATACCCTAAAAGATTGGACCCAAGGTACTTTGGGACGGATCGTAGCGGGAGCCATGGTACTGGTGGGTATTGTGGGCGGTATCGCTCGCCAAAGCTTGATGGCCTTTGCCTTGGGCATTGGTGGCGGTATGGGTCTCTACAATACGCCAACCGTCGTTGAAAGTGTTATGTCTGCAACTTTACCTGTCGTTGCCAGCACTCAAGAAGTCATTGGCACAACAGTTCCAGCAATCAGCGCCGTTTTACTGGGCACCTAATAATATTGACGGCTTCTCTTGTGCAAGGGGAGCCGTCATCTCAGTCTATCGACAATGATTTTTCGATATCGCAGATCCTTGCCATGAGTACTAAAGGATCAAACGTCGATTCTTTGAAGCCAAATTTCTTGTAGAACGTTTGCGCACTACCATCAATAGCATGGACTAAGATACCTGCGCCACCGACAGCGTTCATTGCTTGTACTGAGCGAATGATACAATCTTTTAAAAGACCTGCCGCAATGCCTTGACCTTGATAGGCGTTATCTACTCCAAGCCTGGCTAGAATCACCATGGGAATGGGATCTGGGCTATTTCTTCTTAATGAACTGAAAGCTTGCTCTCTGGAAACTGATCCCATGGCAATGGCATAGTACCCAGCCACTTGATGGGCGTCAGTGTCATTGACCACATACACTCTCGCGGTTCCCCGCTTTTGACTCTTTAACGCCTGTTTTCTTAACCAAGTATCGAGTTCTTCAATGCCACAGTGAAAGGCGTTAATCTCGTGCTCATCAGTGAGTAGGGTTGGTGCACTTATTCCCAAGGCGCTTTCCTTTTAAACAGATCTTTCATGCCTTCAAGAGTCTGTGGCTCAGCACGAAGTTCGTTATCAAACGCTTCAAAAGCTTTTGCTTCAAGAACAAAATCCCGCTGTTCGGCCAGTACGTTATGCGCTTCATTGAGCGCGGCTTGCTGAATGAATACGGTTCTATCAACTTTTTTTAAACTTGCTGCGGCATCGATAATGTCTCTTACCGATGGCAGTACTCGCATGTTGATTGGCGCTGTCTTTGTAGCCATGACACCATCCTCTGTATATCTATTTAATACACAGTTTAAATGACTTTTCCGTGTAGTCAATAGATATACGAATTATTGGGCGTGAAACTTTGAGAGTAGGTCAGTTTGATTTCGAGGGGATGTCACTCTTTCTGGTTTAAAACATTGCAAAAATTAACACCTAAGGTATGAAAAAAAGGAATCAGCTAAACCAGATGACTAGAGGGGAAGTCTGTAAGACTGGCAGATTGACTGCTCCCCTCCCTAAAGGACGGGGTTTCTCGCGGGATTTAGATGAAAGCTATACCTTTACAAATAGTGCGTAACAACACGTGGCACCCTAGCAAGGCATCCAATTCTTCAATCTATCTAACCGAGTCCACATAGGACAACTGCATAGACTGGAGCCTCGATTTACATTAACGAGGACTCCTCATGCGAAAACTATCTCCAATTATTCTGGCGCTTGCGCTGTCTCCATTGGTTCAAGCTGAACCTGTGTCTGAAGTGTCGCCCGTTGGCAAAATTGACGGCATGGTTTCTTTACCTGTCACGGGTATGAAAGCGGTCGAAAGCAATGGCCGTATTGTTTTCATGTCAGACAGTGGCCGGTTTGTCATTGATGGCACGCTCTATGATGCCTGGTCCAAAAAGCCGCTTACCAGCCTTGAAGAAATTCGAGAAGCGGGAAACACGCTGGACTTAAGTCGTCTTGGCTTAAAAATGGATGATTTGAACCCACTGACGCTGGGCGAAGGCAAAAAGAAAGTGGTGGTCTTTGTTGATCCACGATGCCCGCACTGCCATGAGCTTTTGAAACAAGCTTTACCGCTAACCAAAGAATACACCTTCCAAATACTTCCTGTGCCAGTGCTTGGTCCTGATTCAGAGCGTCAGGTTCGCCAGCTTGGCTGTGCGCGTGACAAAAAAGCGGCCACCGATGCATTGCTCAATGGTCGAATTAGTAACTTAGAGCAGGATGATGCCTGCAACTTAGAGCCAATGCAGCGTACCTTGGTGACGGCTCAAATCCTGGGCATTCAAGGTGTGCCTTTCATCGTCGCCAATGATGGTCGCATCAGCCGAGGCCGTCCTTATGATCTTTCTGCTTGGTTGGAGGGGCGTTAATGAAAGCCTCTCTGTATTCAGGGCAACGCGCTTCAGAGCTATTGCCAGTATTGGCCTATTCAGACGATGAGCAACTGTTTTTCATGGAAGACCAAAGTGTTGGCTTTGGTTTTCTATGTGACCCATTGCCGGGTGGTGATGAGTCTGTTGCAGACAGGGTTAATGTTCTACTCAACAACGACTGGCCAAAAGACACTTTGCTGCAATTTGGCCTGTACGCCTCGCCTGATATTCAAACCGACCTTCAGCGCATGATGGGCTTACGCCATCGTCAATCCGATCCATTGCTCAGGGCGTCGATACGCAAACGTGCGGACTTCCTCGATGGGGGCACGGTTCGACCGATAGAAGAATCAACCCAAACTCAGGTACGCAACTTTCAACTGATCGTCACCTGCAAATTGCCTTTGGAAAGTCCTATACCGACGGAGCGTGAGTTGAGTCGGGCATCCGCGCTTCGGGCTTCTTTCTCGCAAGCGCTGGCAACGGTTGGTTTTCGTGTTACTGAGATGACCGACCGAAATTGGCTCGCAGCATTAAGTGCTCAGCTTAACTGGGGAAAAGATGCTTCCTGGCGCAATCCATTACCAATCCGCAGTGAGGCAGATAAACCACTTCGAGAGCAAGTGTTGGATTATGACCGAGCTATCAAGGTGGATAGCCAAGGTCTGATGCTGGGCGATTACCGAATTAAAACCTTATCGTTTAAGCGCTTGCCTGAGCGGATCTGGTTTGGTCATGCCGCAAGTTTTGCGGGCGATATGATGACGGGCAGTCGCGGTTTACGCGGAAGCTTTTTGCTGAATGTCAGCATTCACTTTCCCTCAGCTGAGGCGATGCGATCTCGTTTAGAGACGAAGCGTCAATGGGCGGTCAATCAGGCCTACGGCCCGATGCTCAAGTTTGTGCCGGTGCTTGCAGCCAAGAAAAAGGGATTTGATGTTCTTTTTGAAGCCTTGCAAGAAGGTGATCGTCCTATTCGGGCAAATATGACCTTAACGCTGTTTTCACCAACGGAAGATGCGTCCATCAGCTCTGTTTCAAATGCTCGAACCTATTTCAAAGAACTCGGATTTGAGCTGATGGAAGACAAGTACTTCTGTTTGCCTATTTTCCTGAATGCCTTGCCATTTGGTGCTGATCGCCAGGCGATGAACGACTTGTTTCGATTCAAGACTATGGCGACACGGCATGTGATCCCTTTGCTGCCTTTGTTTGCGGATTGGAAAGGTACAGGCACGCCAGTGATTAACTTTGTTTCCCGTAATGGCCAGATCATGAGTGTGTCCCTTTATGACTCGGGCAGTAATTACAACTGTTGCATCGCGGCGCAATCGGGATCGGGTAAGTCATTCCTGGTAAACGAAATCATCTCTTCCTACTTATCTGAAGGCGGGCAATGCTGGGTGATTGATGTTGGCCGCTCTTATGAAAAGCTGTGTGAAGTCTATGACGGTGAGTTCTTACAGTTCGGGCGGGACAGTGGCATTTGCTTAAATCCGTTTGAAATCGTTGAGGACTATGACGAAGAAGCGGATGTGTTGGTTGGGTTATTGGCCGCAATGGCCGCACCAACGCAGTCATTAACCGATTTTCAGATGGCCAACCTAAAGCGTCAGACCCGTGAACTGTGGGAGAAAAAAGGTCGTGCCATGTTGGTTGATGATGTGGCAGCGGCTTTAAAAAATCATGAAGACCGACGTGTGCAGGACGTGGGTGAGCAGCTCTATCCGTTTACGACACAGGGCGAATATGGCCGCTTCTTTAATGGCCACAACAATATTCGCTTCAAAAACCGTTTCACCGTTCTGGAGTTAGAAGAGCTCAAGGGGCGCAAGCACCTGCAACAAGTGGTGTTGCTTCAGCTTATCTACCAAATCCAACAAGAGATGTACTTAGGTGAGCGTGATCGTCGCAAGATTGTGTTCATTGACGAAGCTTGGGATCTGCTGACTCAAGGTGATGTCGGTAAGTTCATCGAAACAGGTTACCGTCGATTTCGAAAATATGGCGGCAGTGCTGTAACGGTAACGCAATCGGTCAACGATTTGTATGACAGCCCTACAGGTAAAGCCATCGCTGAAAACTCAGCCAATATGTACCTGCTTGGCCAAAAAGCTGAAACCATCAACGCGCTCAAAAAAGAAGGCCGCTTGCCACTAGGTGAAGGCGGTTATGAATACCTGAAAACGGTTCATACCGTCACGGGTGTCTATTCCGAAATTTTCTTTATTACCGAAATGGGCACCGGGATTGGCCGCCTCATCGTCGATCCGTTTCACAAGCTGTTGTACTCGTCCCGTGCAGAAGATGTAAACGCGATTAAGCAGTTAACGCGCAAAGGCCTTTCTGTTGCCGATGCCATCTCCCAGTTGTTAAAGGAGCGAGGCTATGAATAAGTCCACGCTTTGGCCATTTATGGCTTCTATTACTTTGTCTATTGCAGGCAGCGGTTTAATGACCAGCTGGCTCTTAATGAAAACACTCGAACCCATCCACAGCCAGTTGGCGTTAAGTACGCCCATTGCAGTCGTGGATTTTGGGGAGGCGGTGTTGTCACTGGGCCCCAATGCAAGCGAACAAGACATCGAATCCAGATTGCTTCAGACCAATCAGCAAATTGAAAAGCTAAAAGCAGCCGGTTTTATCGTGCTGGATGCCCAAGCGGTGGTGGGTGCTGATGATTCTGTATTTGTGCCAGTAGGCTCAAAGGAGGTGTCTCATGCAGATACTCCGTAAAAGAATGCCTTGGCGGCCATATCTCATCCGGTTGACCGCTCTCGCGTTAATCATGGCCTTGGTAGGCACCTATGCCATGATGCGCTACCGAATAGGTATTGATACCCAGCAAGAGCGCTGCTTGCCTGATACCACGGTGTACCTGATTGACCTATGGAATAAAGAGCTCGTTAAGGATGGTTTGTATGCCTTCCTCTCAAAAGGACTCGCTCCGTTATATAACGACGGTACTCGGATGCTTAAACGCCTAACAGGGATGCCTGGGGATGAAGTCAAGGTGACGCCTGAGCATGTGCTGGTGAATGGTGCTGAAGTCTCTACCGGCATGGCATTAGCCCAGCGTCTTGGTGTGGCTGAAACAGAATTTAGCCGCTCATTGACGCTGCAAGAAAACGAGTATTGGTTTTCCGGTGAGGCCGCAACGAGTTTCGACTCCCGTTATTGGAATGCCGTTAAGCGCGAGCAGATTGTCGGTCGCGCTTGGCCGCTTTGGTAGGAGGTGGATGATGAGAAGACTATGCCTCTTATTTTTGTTGGTTGCTCCATTGGCTTGGGTGCAAGTGTCCTGGGCACAAGAGCCTTATCCGTTGTCTGACGAGGACAAAAAGATCGTCGAAATGAGCCGCAGCATTTTACAAAGTGCTGTGGATGGTTCATCTGAATTTATAGAGCCTTTTGCACCGGTTGAACAACCTGCGTCGCTCAAACACAACGATGAATGGTTGATATTTGCGTCGTCCTCACTGGGGGATTCCTCACTAAAGCAGCTATTTAAAGAGGCCAGTGCTACCGGCGCTATTGTGTTGTTTCGGGGAATTCCTGAAGGAAAGACCTTGGGGGCGGCTATCCGTGATTGGCTTACCCTGATGACGGGGCTTGATCCTGTTCCTCAGGTTCGAATCGATCCGAAAGCCTTTGTGCACTGGCGGGTGACTAGCGTGCCTGCCATTTTCCGCATAGAAGATGACAAGGTGACTGCAAGTGCACTAGGGGTTTACAGCAAGGACTGGTTGCAGCGTCAAATTGAAACAGGCAATACCGGTTCATTGGGTCAACGCGGTCCTATTCATTCCATTTTAGAACCGGATTTGATGCAAGTAGCGATGCAGCGTTTACAGTCGATTGACCTGGGCGCATTAAAGAAAAAAGCCATTGAGCGTTTCTGGTCTCGCCAAACATTTACTGAGTTACCCAAAGCCACGCAGTATCGGATAAGAATGGTTGATCCAACCATCGTCATGCAGCGGCCACTATTGGATGCCAATGGCCGAACATTGATCCCAGCAGGAACGCGTATTAACCCGCTAAAAGCCTTGCCGTTTACTCAGCAGCTTGTGGTGTTTAATGCGTCGAACGCTGAAGAAGTGGACGCAGTTGCGCATTGGCTTGAGACGCAAGATAGGACACTGCGCCGCATTACGCTTATCACCACGCAGCTCGACCGTACTCAAGGTTGGAATCGCCTCAATGCGATAGAAAAGACATTGGACAGTCCGGTTTACCTTCTCAATGCCTCGCTAAAGCAGCGCTTTGATCTGCAAGTCACCCCATCGTTTGTTCAAGCAAAGGGGCTCGCGTTTGAAATAGAAGAAATTCCAGCAAAGGAGCTTGTTCATGAAAAAGCTCAATAATTCGTATCGTCTGTTGCGGACTCTCGTTGTCATGTTTGTCCTTGGCGTATCTATTCCTGCAAAAGCCGAATTGACCTGCCCAGACGCGGGGTTATTGTCCGGCAAGTTGCTGACGGATGTTTGCTGGTCATGCATTTTTCCTATCCGGGTTGCCGGTCTTCCTCTTGGCTCTGGCAATGTCCCAAGCGGCGCATCAAACAAGTCATTTTGCTTATGTGAAGACAACTTAGGTGTGCCAAGGCCAGGTATTGTTACCAGCATGTGGGAGCCAGCGCGTTTGATTGAACTGGTCAGAACGCCGGGTTGTTCGCCTTCCCTGGGAGGGATTCGTTTACCGTTAGGTGATAGACGACTGCAAGGTGGTCATGGCGAGGGTGAATACGATACCGGTGATCTTGCTTTCTACCATTACCATTATTACGCCTTTCCGCTTTTGGTCATGCTCGATTTGTTCATGGATAATGGAATGGACCCATCCACTTTTAATCGGCCTCGCAATGGGCCACGATGTAGTCGCTAAAACTCATCAGAAAGAGGACGGGTCCACCTATGAAGATTACTACAATCGGTTTAGATATCGCAAAGTCTGTTTTTCATGCTGTTGGCGTCGATAAAGCGGGTAAGTTAATCAAAAAGAAAATGCTTAGACGCAAGGACTTACTTCCCTTTCTTGCTCAAATTGAGCCGTGTCTGATTGTGATGGAAGCCTGTGGTGGGGCAAATTATTGGGCCAGAGAATTTGAGCTGTTGGGCCACAGCGTCAAGTTAATTGCTCCTCAATTTGTAGTACCTTTTCGGCAAGGTAATAAAAATGACTACAACGATGCGCTAGCCATTGCCGAGGCTGCGCAGCGGCCCAACATGCGGTTTGTAAAACCCAAAAGCGTCGAGCAGCAAGATGTGCAACTGCTCCACCGTATGCGGGAACGATTAACTAAACAATCAACCGCCTTAATCAATCAAGTCAGAGGGATGCTAGCAGAATACGGCATTGTGATGACCAAAAGTAAATCGGCTTTTAAAGTACAGTTCCCAGATATTTTAGCGGATGAAGCCAATACACTGACCACTAAAGGTCGGGCCATTTTTTATCAGTTATATGAAGAATTTAGTGATATAGAAAAACGGCTTAAGAGTTGTGATGCACAAGTGCTCACAGAAACTAAAAACAATGTGATTTGCCAGCGTTTAGAGACTATCCCTGGCATTGGTCCAGTCACCGCTACCGCCTTTTATGCCGCCGCAGGTGATGGTAAAGATTTCAGTAATGGCAGACACTTTTCAGCTTGGTGTGGCTTGGTTCCCAAACAACACAGCAGTGGAGGTAAAGATAACCTTCTTGGAATAAGCAAGCGGGGAAATGCGTATTTACGCACCCTGTTCATCCACGGCGCCAGAGCGGTGTTGCAACACAGCCAGAATAAGCAAGATAAGTTTAGTTGCTGGGCAATCCAGTTAGCAGAGCGCCGAGGTTTTAACCGAGCCTGTGTAGCCGTCGCCAATAAACTCGCGAGAATGGCATGGGTTATCGCGGCGCATGACGAAGAATATCGACTTCCAGTATAGTGCTGAATAGATTCAATAAACGTTAATAATTAACCAACCAGCAAGTTGCTAAGACACTTGAATTGATGATGAGACAGTCAGACTGATCTACTAAAAACCTTAGCTCGCCATAGGCTCATAATGAAGCCGCAAGGATGATAAGGACAGTAGAAGCAGATATCCATCAGGGCCAGAGGCATACCTCAATAACAGGCCGAATATATGGGTGCAATGAACTCTTCTCAAAATTGATATCGAATGTCTTGCAAACCGGATGGGTCCATATATGGCAATTGCAATGCCGATGGTTACATGGACTTTGACTTGATGTATTTGTCGGAATTGGACCCAACATGGCTGAACGATGAACTGGCCTTTTTTACTCAGCCTGAAGCGGCTGCCGTTGCCAATCCATTGGCTATATCTGCTTGTACCGCTGACGCTGCTTCATCAACGCTTGGTAAACCCATCGACCAGTTGTTTTGGTGTGCTGGCAGTTGGGGCCATCTCTACCCGTTATCTGGCCACACCTTAGCCTTTGGCTCATTAGCAGAAAACACCAGCCATTTAGCGGCGCGTGCAATCGCGGCTCAACACAGGCGTGGTCTTGCAAGGCGAACAATGGGGAACAGTGCGCTATGCCGACCTGTTATCGAACCCATGCTGCCGAAATCCCAATACAAGATGAGTATGTTCTTTCCTGTACCAGAAACTGAAAGTGCGCATGTCATCGGTGAAAGCACCATGAAATGGGGAGAGTGGCGAACAATCCCAGGTGCCGGTGAAGATGCGCTCTACATTTTGTGGCGCTGGCAAGACTGCTGTAACTCGGGAGGTTAACTATGAAACCAACATTTTTTACCCGAGTGTTAGCGGGTATTTTATCTATCACTATGGCGTGCTTGCCCTTACATGGTGTGGCCGCTGATGTACAGCGCCAATCCGGTCTAAGCGGACAACAGGAAGGTAAGCAATTGCTGCAAAACTGGACGATGCCCGCACTCAATGGCAATACATTGTCGGTGCCGAATGGCAGTGGTAATGAGTCCATTAACTTGCAAGAGCTTTTCCCTGGTATGGATCAGGGCTCATTGGATGTCTTAACGGGCGTTTATGGCTCTGATACCAGCATGAATCAATTGGGGACGCAGCGCCAAGAGAGCATGGCATCCGAAAGTGGCGCTACGGGTGAGGCGTTTCGTTCGCTACAACAAATTAAAGACAGGTCGCGGCCAGATATGGTCAATGATCCGCTTTGGGCATTAACCGATGCGGTTCAAACTGACCCAAATCTATTAACACAAAGCTTCCCAGGCTGTGAGTCTCAAGGTGAAGGTAGCCCAAGTTACCAGCAATGCGACAGGCTCAATACAGCGGTTAACAGCTGCACGATTACTCATGATTACACGGCAGGCATTATTGAGCATGTTTCAGGACCAATGAACCTTCGCTCTTGTGGTGAGGGATGTCTTGAAGTTTGGATTGGACGAATTGGCGACAACTACTGGAGTGGCCGTTGTAAAGTGTTTGAACAGGCCATCACACTCAAAGTCGTGAACCCCGATGCGATTACCTCAGCCGTTCTTGAATACGCCAAATGGGATGACTACATGCAAGTGTGGCTTGGCGATCAGAAAGTCTGGTCTGGACCGAACAATAACTTTCCACCAGAAACGGCTGGCCGCTGCGAGCTCAGTACCAGTTGGGAGCGCAATCCTAATACTGACTTAACTGCTAAGCTAAAAGCGGTAGAACCAGGTTTAGAAGTGCCGGTAAAAATTCGCGTATCGGTTACGGGTAGTGGTGAGGGCTATGCACGCATCAAGGTGCGCTTTGATCCAACCAAGGTGGTGATGAATGATAGTTGGTCACCACAATCCTGTATCGAACAAGCAGCGGATATCCCGGCTAAGTTTTCAGACTACAGCATTCAATGCACGGATCAGCCGTCTTCAACCAACGGATGTACGGTGGTCAATGGTGTTTCAGTTTGTGAATCCTACTTTGCCCCAAGCCCAGTGGCTGGCATATCGCCTTTGTGTCGGCGTGTACAAGTCAGTGTGGATGATGAAAGCTATAAGGGGATTGAAAATCAGGCCTGCCAAGTGCTTGAAGCGAATCCTTCCTGTGGATTCATGTCGTCAGAATGTGCCGAAACCAATGATAAAGGCGAATGCATTCGTTTTACCGATACCTATGACTGTGGATTGCAAACCAGCGATCCAAAGTGTGTGGTATCCAACCTTATGCCAAGTAGTTTTGAGGCCTGTGAGCCTACTCAGACGATTACGCCATTCACTGAAACCAAGCATGTACCGGATTACCAGGTGTGCGAAAAGATCAGCACGCTTACTCAGTGTCAGTTAGAGCGACGTGTATCCGCTGAAACCCATCAACAAAGTTGGTCCATCAAACGCGGTTGCTTTAGCTCTGAAACGCTCAGTTTTGTTCCACAGCACAGCAGTACTATGCAAACTGGAAACGCGACGCTGAGGATTTTTGATAATCAAAATACTGAGATAAAAATCACCGAGTCGCCATCCAAGGCAAATGGTTGGAAAACGACACTCTCACTGACGGGCAATAAGGAAACAGTGACTGAGACGAAACCGTCGATTAAATACCCTGAAATGACGTGTCCAAAAGGAACCTTGGTTGGCTCATTGTGCAAGGTCGTTAATGGGTCGATTATTTCGTGGCATGAACCGCAGGAAGTCACGCGTTCCAGATGTGAGTCCGGCTGGAACAAAGTCGATTTCGATACTTGCAGCCGAGAAGTTCAGAAGTGTTTGGCTCCTGCGAAACTGAGTGCTTCCTTGACCTTCTCTGGCAAATACTTAGAGCAAGACGTTGTTCATCAATCAAGTGATCCGGGCATAGACCAATGCTTGATGCAAACGGATCAGTTTACTGCGGTGCAGTGGCAGTGTTTGGATACGGGCACAAAACGAATCGAAGGGTTAACGGTTGGTAGTGGCGAGTTGGCGAATCTTGGAAGTCTTTATCCGGCGGTTGTTTCGTCTCCTGCTCATTTAACCAGTCGCGGCAGTTCTGATGGACTAGGGCTCTCATGCTGGAGGGCAAGAGCGACCTACAATGCTTCGACTGCTCATCCAGAGTTTAACATGGGCAGCTCAGACAGCTGGGTAGATGCCAATGGTAATACACAAACCATCGTCAATAACGGACAAAACACGACCACCAATACGTGTTCCGCGCTAGAGCAAAACCCAGCCTGCCAGTACGTCAGAACCGAATGCACTGAAGGCGGGGCTGGTCATGAAGGCTTCTGCTATATCCAAAGTTTGGTGTATGACTGTGGACAAAGCGTTGAAGTGCAAAATGCACGAATGGAAACTCAATACAACTGTGAGGGGCCAGTTCGCTGCATGGGCACAGATTGTTTAGAGCCAGAGTCAATCAAGCAGGCTAACTTTGCAGAAGCTGCTGCGATGCTTAATGCGGCGCAGTTTATGGCCAATGATATGTCATGCACGGGAGCTGATGGCCAAGATAACGTCGAGTGTACGGTCTTTAAAGGTAATGCTGGCCAGTGCAAAAAAGCCGTTGGTGGCATAGTGGATTGCTGTGAAAAGCCAAGTGGCGTGTCGTTATCGGATTACATCACGATGATAGTGGCGGTTAACAAGCTTGATACGGCAGTCATGGCCATGAATCCGTCGTCAGCTATCTATGGTTCGTGGAATACGCTTAGGGAGCCAATCACGAGTACCTGGAGTGCGGTTAAAGAGCCTTTTGTGTCTGCATGGGACTCTCTCATGGGGGCTGGACCATCAACGGCTGCTGGCGCGGGAGCGGAGCAAGCTGCGACTGGCTTCATGCAGGTGTTGACCAACAAAACGGCTGAATGGGTAGGTACGACTTTTGGTTCGGGGGCGCAATCGGCACTGTTTAGTAACGTTGGTGGCGCTGTTGGAGCCGATGGGGTTGTTTCGGGTGGTAACTTCGCGCTGGGTGGTGCTGCTGGCGCGGTTCTAAGTACGGTTATGACGGCCTACATGATTTATTCAGTCACCATGATCCTCATTCAGCTTATCTGGAAATGTGAGCAGAGCGAGTTTGAAATGAACGCCAAGCGGGTATTGAAGAGTTGCCACTATGTAGGTTCTTACTGCAAGTCTAAGTTCTTAGGTGCATGTGTTGAGAAACGGCAATCATATTGCTGCTTTACTTCGCCACTTTCACGGATCATTCAAGAACAAGTGCGTCCTCAATTGGGCCTTGGCTGGGGCAGTGCCAAGTCACCAAACTGTGAAGGTTTGACCGCGAGTCAGTTAAACCAGGTCGATTGGAGCCAAGTCAATCTCGATGAATGGATTGGAATCTTATCGATAACAGGCAACCTACCAGAAATACCGTCACTGGATCTGGAACGACTCACTGGCTCAGGAAGTACGCTAAACGTAGATGGAAATCGTCAGAGTGCCGCAGACAGAGCCATTGAACGGCTAAACGGAATGGATGCTCAGAAACTTCGCAAGGAGGCGACGGAAGAGGTAACAAGGAAAAATTGATACTCATATCTAAAAATTGTTAACTCTTATAGAAAGTAAGGTATTTGTTTACTATGATTATCAACAACGGTTTCTTCTTGGTATCAAAAAGGATAAATAATTTGTTTGTTTCAAGGGGGGGATTCTAATATACGATTTTAGTACATTACCAAAGAGCTTGTGGCTACGCTTAAGCAATACAGCTCAAGTCAACGTGAGCAAGCAATCAAAGACGCAGAAGTGGCGCTTGAAAAGCTGAATGGACGTATCGATGACCTAGAAAGTCGTGTTGACAGGAACTGGGACAGCATGTCTGAAGCAGCTCGTGAGCAAGCCAGAGTAAACCTAAAAATGCTACGTAAGCAACGAAATGAACTTGCTGAGTGGTATGGAAGCTTTAAAAACAGTTCTGAGAGTGCATGGGAACAGATGAAATCTGGCTTTTCTGATGCATACCTGAGTTTGATCGCAATACAATGCAACTGGGTGATCTGCCACTGTTTATTGCAGGTGATGTGAATGCTGACCTCAGTCTGCTGCATGAAGCAGCCGATGAAGGTTATATTGCAGGCGTTAATGCCGTATCGGACAGTCTTACCTGTTTTAAGCGGCGCACGCCGCTGGCGATTGTTTTTTCTGAGCCGGGTATAGCCGCTGTTGGCCTGCGTTTTAACCAACTGGCAGCATCCTGTTTAGTAGGTTGTGTGGATTTTAGCAAACAAGGCCGTGCGCTTACCGCGCAGATAAATCAGGGTGTGATGCGCATCTATGCTGATTGCGATAATTATCGCATTCTAGGGGCTGAAATGTGCGCGCCGGCAGCAGAGCACCTTGCTCACTTACTGGCATTAGCTATTTACCGGGAGCTTACAGTACATGACATGTTGGCTATGTCGTTCTACCATCCTGTTTTGGAAGAAGGGCTGAGGACTGCGCTTCGCGATATCTCGGTTCAATCAGCAGTTAGTCAAGCAGATTTAAGTCACTGTAGTGCCTTTGGTTCTGCTGCGCTTGATTAAGCCTGGTAACTATGTTGGTCAATTGAATTCGCGGTAAAGCGATTAACGATTACTTTTGATTAAAAGTGAGGATGACGAATGCCCGAAAAAGCGCTATTCCGAGAAGAAGACGTAGATAAGTTGCAAAACTTTCATTATGCTTACAAAAAGACAGTAGCGAAATATCATGCTTGCAGGCTTGATTTTTTTTATAAGTTATTTTGTTTTTCTCATAGTACCGGCGATGTTTCGACAACTGATATAAAGAATTTACTCAGTGCATTAGAGATAATTTCGACATTGAAATCCAATGCTGTCGATGAAGTGAGTACTCATAGCTTATTTATAGAAATTGAGAAGCAGCAGAAGAAACTTGTTGAGCAAGGTGAGATGGTCATTGAAATACTTAAAGCAGATCGCATTCAGACGGATTCAATACACAAATTAATTGTCATCATGAAACAATTTGATGTTTTGTTAAATCGTTTGGATCTAGGTTTAACGGCATCCTTAACTGATGTAGATGAGTTAACCGGTTTATTAAATCGAGCCGCTTTTGAGCGTACTGTAAAAAAACTGCAAGCTCAATCTTCACGAAGTGGAGAAATGTTGAGTCTTGCTATAATTGATGCTGATCACTTTAAAGAAGTAAATGATACTTATGGCCATAACTTTGGCGATTATGTACTAGAAGAATTAGCGGATTGTTTTGAAAAACATATTCGCCCTCTTGATAGTGTTTATCGTTATGGTGGCGAAGAGTTTTTGGTTTTATTACCCAACACTGATACAGAGCAAGCTGAGCGTGTTATGAACAGATTACGTGAGGAGGTAGCAAAGCTACCTCTAAGCAACGATGGTATTTCTGTTGCGCAAACTGTATCGATAGGGATTGCCAGCTTGGAATGTGATGAAGATCCTGACGAAGCGATTGAAAGGGCTGATGAGGCCTTATATAAGGCAAAAGACACCGGTCGGAACAAAGTCATATTATGGCAGGATAAATAGCATGGCATTTACGGATTATATTAGGGTGCCAAACATGAAAATTTTACAAAATTATCGCCGTCAACTGGTTCTGCTGTCGCTGCTATGTTTAGCCTTTACAGCGCTTTATTTGTGGCTTAATGGTTACCCGTCGAATAATAGTACCTTGATAACTCTGCTGTTAGTACCTCTGGTTATCGGTAGCTTACTATATGGTCTAATCGGGATGATAATCAGCAGTGTATTGGTTTTTTTAGTTTTCTATGGGCTATCTTATGGGCAGGATGTCACAGTAAGCTACTGGTTTCGCTTTATAATATTTATTGCTATTAGTGGATTCGTTGCCTTTTTTGTGCAAGTGCAAGCACATTATGAGCGCCGTATAAATTACCTGTTAAACCATGATCCTGGCACCAAATTACCAAGTAGGCTTGCCCTTTGGCAGGCGATAGATAATCAGCTCAATGCTAAAAACATGGCGCAGAGTCCAAACGGGCTTGCTGTGATAGCAATTGATAACTTACATGATATATCAATTACATTTGATCATGATGTAGCCGATGAATTGCTGGTCACTATGTGGCAACGCATTGTAGATGTTTTTTATCCTGGCGCAAAAGCCTATCATTATCATCGTGAGCGGTTAGCGGTGTTATTTCACAACCCTGAATCTAATACTGACGTTTTACAGCGCAAATTAGCAAGTGTTTTGGCTGAATCGGTTAAATATAATGGCATTCCTATTCACTTTTCAGCTCATGTGGGCTATGTGCCAATCGACTCCAATCTTCGTGGTAAGCGAACAATTATTAATGAAGCAGAGTCCGCTTTGCTTTATGCCATTGAGAATGACAGACAGCTAGTTGAGTTTAGTGCAGAGATGCGCTGTGAAAAGCGAACGGCATTAGCTATTTTGGGGAGTGTGCGAACGGCAATGGCATCGGGTGAGTTAACCTTACATTACCAGCCAAAAATCGATCTTAAAAACAATAAAGTAGTGGGATTTGAAGCCCTCGCTCGTTGGCGTGATACTAAGCTTGGTGTTTTATCTCCAGCGGAATTTATCCCGCTGATTGAAAATACAGAAATAATTCATGATTTCACCTATTGGGCCATCGACTTTGCATTAAAAACATTAAAGAAATGGTCTTCTGATAAGCCTGATTGCTTTATTGCTGTCAATGTTTCCAGTCATAACTTATCCGATGATGGCTTTGCTGACAAAGTAAAATCACTCCTTAAAAAATATACACTAGCCTCATCAGTATTAGAGTTAGAAATCACAGAATCTGAAATTATGAAAAATCCAGAAAAAGCGATAAAGGTTCTGCAAGAGTTAGCTGATATTCCTGTGGTGATATCTATTGATGATTTTGGTACTGGCTATTCCTCATTGGCCTATCTCAATCGTCTTCCCGCAACGGCTCTAAAAATTGACCGCGCTTTTATCAGCCAGCTAGACAATGACAAAAATGTAAAAGCTATTGTAACGGCTGCAATTGATTTAGGGCATGCACTTGGCATGAAAGTGATAGCTGAAGGGGTTGAAACCGAAAACCAGAGGAAAATACTTCAAGAATTGGATTGTGATATTGGGCAAGGTTATTTATTTTCAGCCGCCATGCCAGAAAGTGAGGCGCTGTGTTGGAAAGTGCTGTGAGTTTGGCTTTGTTACGCAAAACAATAATTCACTACAGTTTACATTTATAGCATGTATTGACGGGCTGTTTAACCCAAGGGATATTTAATGCAATCTGAACAGTTAGAAGTGTTAAAATTCATTAGCCAGTATCCACCTTTCGATGATCTACCCGAAGAGCAGTTAAAAAAGATCGCTCTAAATGCAGAGGTTGCATACTTTCGGCAAGGCACAGAAATACTCAATTTTGGAGACATGATCCGCGACTTATATATGGTGAGAAGCGGCGCTGTGGAGATCTACCGACGTAAAGGCGAACTCTATAACAGGATTGACGCTGGTGGACTGTTTGGACAGATGGGGTTGTTAATGAACAACCGTGTGCGTATGCCTGCCAAAGCGATAGAAGACACCTTGGTTTACTGTATTCCGGAGGATATTTTCAACGAGCTTTGTGATGAGTTTGAAAACTTTGCTGACTATATGGAACTGGAAGACAGCGCGCGTTTGCGAAGCGCAATATCCAGCCGCTCAGAAAGAAATGACTTTACCACTGCCAAGGCACGTAAGATCTTAGCGAGAGATCCGGTAACGTTGGAGGCGACGGCATCGATTCAAGAAGCCGCGATACTGATGGCGGAGGAAAATGTCACCTCTTTGCTTATTGTTCGCCCAGCAGAAGAACTCACAGAAGAAGATGATGAACAACTACTTGGAATATTGACTGATCGCGATCTATGCATTCGCGTATTAGCTCAGGGTATTGATACCAATATCCCAGTGAGTGAGGTCATGAGTTATGACGTGGTGTCTCTGGATTACAACGCTTATGTCTTTGAAGCCATGTTAACCATGTTGCGCTACAACGTGCACCATCTCCCAATTTTAAAAGATAAAAAGCCGATAGGAATTATTGGCATGACGGATATTGTCCGTTATGAATCTCAAAACAGCTTGCTGCTCGTTAGCTCTATCTTCCAACAAACCAGCGTTGAAGATCTCAAACAAGTTTCTGAACAAGTGAAAGACTGCTTTGTACGAATGGTGAATGAAGATGCCAACGCTCATATGATTGGTCGAGCCATGTCGGTCATTGGTAGTAGCTTTAAACAGCGTTTGGCTGAATTAGCAGAGCAAGAGCTTGGCCCTGCGCCAATTCCGTATTGTTTGGTCGCGATGGGATCGATGGCCAGGGATGAACAGTTAATTGTAACGGACCAAGACAACGCCCTTATTCTCGACAACAGTTATGATGTTGAGATGCACGGGGAGTACTTTGAAAAGTTTGCCAAATTTGTTTGTGATGGTTTAGCAGCATGCGGCTATGCTTACTGTACTGGAGATATTATGGCTACCAACCCAGAATGGCGAAAAACTCGTGCAGAATGGGAAGAATGCTTTGGAAACTGGATAGACAATCCAACCCCTGAGAGGTTGTTAAATAGTAATATCTTTTTTGATCTCCTCGGTGTTCATGGGCGAGTGAAATGGGCGGAGCAATTAAGCAGCTTTATTGCGAGAAGAGCGAAAAGAAATAACCGCTTCCTTGCATGTATGGCTTACAACGCGATACGTCGTACACCGCCATTGGGCTTCTTCAAAGATTTTGTTATGGAAAAAGATGGTCGTCACCGCAATTCTATTAACTTGAAAAGAAGAGGTACTGCGCCATTGGCAGATTTGATTCGAGTACATTCATTGGCAATTGGTTCCCGTTCGCAAAACTCGTTCGACCGTTTAGACGATATCAATGATGCGGGCATCTTACCTAAAGGGCGAGGAATGGACTTGAGGGATGCAATGGAATTGATCTACATGGTTCGAATTCGTCATCAAGCACTCGATATCGAAAATGGAGATGAACCAGATAATAACATTGAGCCAGAGAACATGTCAGAGTTTGAGCGCCGAAACTTAAAAGCTGCTTTCCAAATCCTTAGTGATGCACAGAGCTTCATCAAGTTCCGATACCAGAGAAGTAGCAAATAATGTGGTTCTCAAAAAAGGCAGCAAAAGATCAGCCGTTGTTGGATACGTCTCGGACGCCAGAGTGGTCAACGTTATTCAAACAGCTCGCGAAAGAAGTAAGAGACGAGAGGCTCAAACGTTATTACTCGACACCGATGGTTAATGGGGAAACACCAATTGAGGAAGTGCCGTTTGTCTCGGTAGATTTTGAAACGACAGGTTTGAATGCGGAAGAGGATGCAATTCTCACGATTGGACTTGTGCCGTTTACTATTGATCGTGTTCAATGTAGTGGCTCTGCGCATTGGGTTGTTAATCCTAATCGTGAGTTAAACGAAGAGTCAGTCGTGATTCATGGCATCACTGATTCTGAAGTCAAAAACGCGCCCCAATTAACCCACATTTTAGGGGAAATATTGGATGCGCTGTCAGGCAAAGTTGTGCTTGTTCATTATAAAAATATCGAAAGGCTGTTTTTTAATAACGCGTTGCTAAATAGTATTGGGGAGGGGATACAGTTTCCCGTTGTCGATACGCTAGACATTGAACATGCGATACAGCGCCGTGAATGCAGTGGCCTATTCAATAAGTTAAAAGGTAAGAAGCCAGGCTCTGTCAGGCTGGGACATGCTCGTGAAAGGTATCGCCTTCCTGCTTATCAACCTCATCATGCTTTGACCGATGCGCTGGCAACTGCTGAACTGTTTCAAGCACAGTTGCAACATCATTTTAATCGAAACATGCCAATCTCTTCGATTTGGCAATAAGCGTTGTTTATGATGAAGGCAATAAAATGCAATGAAAGGTAGGGGCTTTGCGATTATGATGGCGGACTGAGTAACCGCTTATAAGAACTATGTTTTTTGAACATGTGTTTGGTAGTGATGGGAGGTTTCATCACTCAGACTCCGAAGAAAGTAATTTAAATTTGGTCACGTATTTTTAAGGAGATTATCCGTGAGCACCGATAATAACGGTGGCATTCAACGCCCCGATGGAAAGGTAAACGCGATAGACACTGACTATCAAATTGGTCAGGATAACGTCGCGTTAAAAGTAGGCCCGTTTGGCCTTGATATTCATAACCGTGTTTTTGCAATTTCTGGTTTAGCAATCATCCTGTTTGTTGTAGTAACACTATTATTTCGAGAACAGGTAGAGCCGTTTTTCGCAGATCTAAGAGCGGGTTTGTTACACCATTTGGATTGGTTCTTTCTTGCATCTGGCAATATTTTTGTCATTGTCTGTGTTGGGTTGATTTTTACACCGCTAGGTCGCGTGCGAATCGGTGGTACTGAAGCGACGCCAGATTATTCCTATGCGGGTTGGCTGGCAATGCTCTTTGCAGCAGGTATGGGTATCGGTCTGGTGTTCTTTGGTGTATCAGAACCTATGTCTCATTTTAGTTCTGCTATTGGTGGCGTGAACGTTGAGAACGGTGTTCGTACTGACTGGGCCCCTCTAGGTGGTGCAGAAGGCGATGCAAGTGCCGCATCTGCACTAGGCATGGCGGCGACGATTTACCACTGGGCGCTTCATCCGTGGTCAATCTATGCTCTATTGGCTCTTGGTTTGGCGATTTTCTCGTTTAACAAAGGCTTACCACTTACCATGCGATCCATTTTTTACCCACTGTTTGGTGAGCGTGTATGGGGTTGGACTGGTCACATTATCGACATTCTTGCCGTTGTAGCGACAGTTTTTGGTCTGGCAACGTCTCTAGGTTACGGTGCGTCTCAAGCCGCAACGGGTTTGAACTTCCTGTTTGATGTTCCAATGACGAATACTACGCAGGTACTATTGATTATTGGCATCACCGCACTTGCTTTAATCTCAGTTGTTGCGGGACTAGACAAAGGTGTGAAAATCTTATCTGAGATCAACATGGGGCTCGCTGCGCTTTTACTGCTTTTCGTTATTATTGTCGGCCCGACGATCGCGATTTTAACTGGCTTCTTCGAAAATATAGTGTCATATGTGGCTAATATTCCTGCCCTATCAATGCCATTTGGACGAGAAGACGTAAACTATTCTCAAGGTTGGACAGCATTCTACTGGGCGTGGTGGATTTCTTGGTCACCATTTGTCGGTATGTTCATTGCGCGTGTATCTCGTGGTCGTTCAGTTCGTGAGTTCATTATTTGCGTTACCCTTATCCCTTCCTCTGTTTGTGTGTTATGGATGACCGCTTTTGGTGGTAACGCTATAAGCCAATACGTGAGCGATGGTTATGAAGCTGTGTTCAAGGCAGAATTACCATTAAAACTATTTGCCATGTTAGATGTGATGCCGCTAGCTGAAATTACATCTTTTGTCGGCATTATTTTGGTGGTGGTATTCTTCATTACCTCTTCCGACTCTGGTTCACTGGTTATTGATACTATTGCCGCGGGCGGTAAGGTCGATGCGCCAACGCCTCAACGCGTATTCTGGTGTACGTTTGAAGGCTTAGTTGCGATTGCGTTAATGCTTGGTGGTGGTTTAGCAGCAGCTCAAGCAATGGCCGTGACCACAGGCCTACCTTTTACCATTGTTCTGCTTGTTGCAACTGTTTCCTTAGTAAAAGGCTTGATAGATGAACCGAGGCTATAAGCGCAGCAACTAAGAGAATTTATAGCTTATAAAATTCTTCGACAAAAAAAGTGCTAAAACCTACTGTATAATTAAAGCCCCTTCATTAGGGGCTATTTTCCTAGTTGGCGGGGTTATCTGTTTCCTCTTCAGTGATATCGTCATCGGTTGAAGGCACCGCTTGCTCAACTTCTGCTTCTTTACCCTTAGCTTGGGCTGATTTTCGTGCTCGAATTTCGATATCAATAATGCGTCGTGCAAGTTTGATAATTCGCTGTTGCCATGCGTAGTTGCCATCAACACGTTGTTTGTTGCTAAGCACGCTAGACAACCAGAGTGTGTCCATTGAGATCATCAACGCATCGAGTTTGCGAACTAAGCCGACAAACTGGCCAACCTGAGGCGAGCTGATTTTGGCGTTGAAGGTAATCGGGTCGGTGTAGTCAGGTACTTCATCGATGCCGTTGGACTCCATCAGTTTGTCCAAACGAGCTTGTTCGTTGTCTACCGCTTTAGCGCAATCCTCGATCAACTGGCTAATGATCTGTTCCACTTCATCAATTTCGTTCTCATCGCCAATGATGCGCAGGATGACATCGATTCCGTAAAGCGCACTGACCGTCCGTCTAAAAACACGGTCAACGACACGTTGCGCCTGTAAGCTATTAATTGTGAATGATTGTTCAAAGATGGGTTTTGAGTAATTGGTTTTTGCTTGGGCCATAAGTTTGCTCCTGATATGACAATAATCAGTCCCTAGCCTAATCCTCTGTGAGGTAATGGCCTTTCAGCTAGGTGGAAGAATTGAGCATCTTTCTAACTATCCTGTCTGGATAAGACGGTTACACTGACTATCAAATATTGCTGATCTGTTTCAGTGATATCTACGCCTGAGAGCATGAGCTCAAAGGAAGCCCGCCGCTGAGTATTATCAGTGGTAATAAGAGGTAGCTAGCCTCCTTAAACAAATAGCCTGCATGTTTTTACATGCTCAACCATGCGTTCCTTACGGTTCGCCTTTTCACCACCCAACTGGGGGAGTTTTCCCCAGTTGGGGGTGACTCCTTCAAAACCAACATAAGGAGTCACCAATGGAATATATCTTCGGATTTATTATCCAAATCGCAGGCATTATGTTGCTTGCAAAACTGAGCTGGTCGCTTTTGCGATTGCTTGCTGGTCAATGCTTGCGCCCGTTTCGATTTGTACTTACTCAAATCAAGCGATTGCTCACACCAACACCAAAACGTCGTCCAATGGCGGTGCCTAAAGCTCCTGGTATGCCCCGTTTGACACCTGCGTTTTACAAAGAGCCACATCCGTACGACATGGCTTTACTCGAAATACCAACCTATCTGCGTCGTCAGTCTTCTTTGCCCAGCCGGGCAGAAGCGACTGTGTGCACAGAGTTCAACTAAGACAAGGAGAACATCATGAAAAACCAAGTAACACTCATAGGCTACGTTGGCTCTGAGCCAGAGACGCGAGCCTATCCATCAGGTGATTTAGTGACCAGTATTTCACTGGCCACTTCTGAAAAATGGCGCGACCGTCAATCCAATGAGCTCAAAGAGCATACAGAATGGCATCGGGTCGTTTTTCGAGATCGTGGTGGATTTAAGTTAGGGCTAAGGGCAAAAGATTTGATCCAAAAAGGAGCGAAGCTTTTTGTTCAAGGGCCTCAGCGCACGCGCTCATGGGAGAAAGATGGGATTAAGCATCGATTGACCGAAGTGGACGCGGACGAGTTTCTGCTTCTTGATAGTGTGAACAAAGCATCCGAGCCATCACCGGCAGATGATGCGGGCTCCCAAGGTAATTGGGCACAAACATATCCTGAACCAGATTTTTAACCGAGCGAAAACGCTTTAACCCAGCCGGGAGTACTTTCCCGTCAGGGTCAGACTCCCACTTTGATTGTCGGAGTCCACAATGGAAAAACCAAAGCTAATCCAACGCTTTGCTGAGCGCTTTAGTGTCGATCCAAACAAACTGTTCGATACCCTAAAAGCAACAGCATTCAAGCAACGTGACGGTAGTGCACCGACCAATGAGCAGATGATGGCGCTCTTGGTGGTTGCAGATCAGTACGGCTTGAACCCTTTCACCAAAGAGATTTTTGCGTTCCCTGATAAACAAGCTGGAATTATTCCAGTGGTAGGTGTCGATGGATGGTCTCGCATCATCAATCAACACGACCAGTTTGATGGCATGGAGTTTAAGACTTCAGAAAACAAAGTCTCCCTGGATGGTGCGAAAGAATGCCCGGAATGGATGGAATGCATCATCTACCGGCGCGACCGTTCGCACCCAGTCAAAATCACTGAGTATCTGGATGAAGTCTATCGACCGCCTTTTGAAGGTAACGGCAAAAATGGCCCTTACCGTGTAGATGGTCCATGGCAGACGCACACTAAGCGAATGCTAAGACATAAATCCATGATCCAGTGTTCCCGCATTGCGTTTGGCTTTGTGGGAATTTTCGATCAAGACGAAGCGGAGCGAATTATCGAAGGCCAAGCAACACACGTTGTTGAGCCATCAGTGATTCCACCCGAGCAAGTTGATGATCGAACCCGAGGGCTTGTTTACAAGCTTATCGAGCGGGCGGAAGCTTCAAACGCTTGGAATAGTGCATTGGAATATGCCAATGAACATTTTCAGGGTGTTGAACTGACGTTTGCGAAACAAGAAATATTTAATGCACAACAACAAGCAGCCAAAGCGCTCACACAGCCTTTAGCTTCTTAGCGCCACGCATTCATTTTACTAACCCTGGCGGGATTATTCTCCCGTCAGGGGGAAGGTCTCGTCTTTTTTTTGGAGATCTTCCATGACTAAATCAGCCTCACTTTTTCGCTTGGTATTGGTTGTTGCCCTTGTCGTAGGTTCGATTCAAGCCGGTAAAGCGGCAATTGATTCGGTTCAAGCAAGTGTTGTTCAGCACCAAACAGCGTTAGCACAAGCTGCAAAGTAACCACTTAACCCTGAAGGGGAGTTCTCTCCTTCGGGGGAGTCTCCCCCTCAAAGGAGACAATATGAAGGTTATCGACCTATCACAACGTACTCCTGCATGGCACCAGTGGCGCATTGCAGGGGTTACGGCATCTGAAGCCCCAATTATTATGGGGCGTTCACCCTACAAAACACCTTGGCGATTATGGGCAGAAAAAACTGGATTCGTATTACCGGAAGACCTGTCGAATAATCCAAATGTGCTTCGCGGTATACGGTTGGAGCCTCAAGCAAGGCGAGCATTTGAGAATGCGCATAATGACTTTCTTCTGCCATTGTGTGCAGAAGCCGATCATAACGCAATCTTTCGAGCCAGCTTTGATGGCATCAACGATGCGGGCGAACCCGTTGAACTGAAATGTCCTTGCCGGTCAGTTTTTGAGGATGTGCAAGCTCACCGAGAACAAAGCGAGGCGTACCAGTTGTATTGGGTGCAAGTACAGCATCAAATACTGGTCGCCAATAGCACGCGAGGTTGGTTGGTTTTCTATTTTGAGGATCAACTGATTGAGTTTGAAATACAACGAGACGCGGCGTTCTTAACTGAATTGCAAGAAACGGCGCTTCAGTTTTGGGAGTTAGTTCAAACTAAAAAAGAACCGTCAAAATGCCCTGAGCAAGATTGTTTTGTTCCCAAGGGTGAAGCCCAATACCGCTGGACATCGCTGTCCCGCCAGTATTGCTCAGCACATGCCGAAGTGGTTCGACTGGAAAATCACATTAAATCTTTGAAAGAGGAAATGCGAGACGCTCAGTCAAAATTGGTCGCCATGATGGGTAACTACGCTCATGCCGACTATGCTGGGGTCAAACTCAGCCGCTACATGATGGCGGGTACGGTGGACTATAAGCAATTGGCCACCGATAAATTAGGCGAGCTGGACGAACAAGTTTTAGCTGCTTACCGAAAAGCGCCACAAGAGCGGTTGCGTATCAGCACCAATAAGCCAGAGCAGCCCGTTGAAACACCAATCAAAATCAGCCTTGAGCAAGAGAACCTGGTTCTGCCAGGTGACTCGCCGAGCTCATTTTACTTTTAACGTTCACTTGGAGCCGATTTCGGCTCCTTTCTCATGCACTTACATCGAGTGCATCAGAAAGCAGTTTCACTCGTAGCCAATGCTGGGTACGAATGATAGAGCGAGCTGAACTCTTACATACACAGCCATACCACAATCAACACACCACCCGACGGGGACTTCAGTCCCTGTTGGGGCATGGGGCCTCGTCAAAACAGATGAGGTTTACCATGACTGAACAATCCCCATTTTTGGTTCAAGTGAATCAAGCGTTTAATGTCTCGGCTCCTGATGCTTTCGTTCTGGAAGGATTTAGTGCCGACACTACCCATCCAAACATTCCCGTTCGCAAGGACGAGTATGTTTTTAGAAAAGAAGACTTACGTGACGTATTGGCGTTCTTGTCTAACCCCGACGGTGACGGTTTGTATATTACAGGCCCCACTGGATGCGGGAAGACCTCGCTAATTTGCCAAGTTGCTTCTCGATTGAATTGGCCTGTTCAGCAAATTACTGCGCACGGTCGATTGGAATTGTCCGATCTTATCGGTCACCACACACTGGTTAATGGCAACATGACCTTTGTGTATGGACCGCTGGCACTGGCTGTAAAGCATGGCCATTTGCTGATCATTAATGAAATGGATCTTGCTGAGCCTGCTGAACTGGCTGGACTCAATGACATTTTGGAAGGTGCCCCTTTGGTCATCGCACAAAATGGCGGAGAGATCATCATGCCACACAACAAGTTTCGTTTTATCGCTACCGGCAACAGTGCGGGCAGCGGTGACCAGACGGGCTTGTATCAAGGTGTGCTTCAACAGAATTTGGCTTTTCTTGATCGCTTTAGAATCATCGAAGCGACCTATGCAGAGCCTTCTGTAGAGGAAGCCATTCTGGAGAACGTTGCGCCGGGCTTGCCAGAAGTCTTTCGCCAAAAAATGGTGAAAGTGGCTGGTGACATTCGCCGTCTATTTATTGGGGGCGCGGATGGCGGCGCTGAGCTTAGTATCACCATGTCCACTCGGACCTTGGTGCGCTGGGCAAAGTTAACACTTGCTTTTAAAGGCGCTCCTAACGCAGTGGAGTATGCACTGGTTCGGTCTTTGACGGCTCGTGCTGAGTTGGAGCAACGTGAAGCCATTCACCGTATTGCCGCTGATGTCTTCGGTGACCACTGGGAGGATTGATGATGGAAAAGTGCTTTGCTCTTTACCGTTACAGTCATTCTGATGGGACAGCCAAAGAATGGGCGATTTACGTTGGATCAGATACCCAGGAGATTGAAGTCCGGTTTGGAAAAGCAGGTCAATTGTCGCAGCAGCGATTGATTGACTCGACTGATCCTAACGCAGAAGCAGACCGAAGAATCAATGAGAAAATCAACAAGGGTTATCGATTTGTTGGACAAGTCGGCATTGATCATCAAGGGCGGTCATTTGAACTCTCAAATGCGCTAGATAGTGTCGCGTGCGCCAATAACGTCAGTTGGGAGTTTCGTACTCGCAAGGACGTCAATGGCCAAATCTCGCTGGCGCAAAAAGCGTTGTTCGATATGGCAAAGCTGCTTGAAGCCTATGGCTTGGCTGTTATTGATGATAACCAGGTCAGGATTGGAGAATGGTCATTAGGGTTTTGCAAAAGCGGATTACCTAGTACCAATCAAATCAGCATGGTGTCAGGTGAAGGCGCTGGCATTGTTAACACGGATGATGGCCCGTGGCCATTGTTGCTGTTACTGGCCTTTAAGCGTCAATTACCACCACTGTGTTCGCTCACAGTAGCGAGTCCTGAAGGGATAGAAGTATCCGACCAACTGAAGTTGGAAAAAGATGTATTGCGGTTGCTAGGCAGTGATTTAGAGCGGGTTCGCCCGATTGCTGAAGCACTGGACTTAATGCCTGCGAAAATCGATCTCAACCAATCGTCGCCTGATTCGCAAAATTACTATTTCTGATAGTGATGTTGCCATTAGCGCGTCAACTACTACCACCCAAACGGGGGCCATTGCTCCTGCTGGGAGTGGTGCGTCCCCATCTCGCATGAGGATGCACTATGAGTATTCAAACCCTCGACAAACTTTTGATTTGTCACATCGACTGTTCCATCTGGAGCGGTAGAAAAAAACTAAGGCCTGAAGATTTCAGATTAGCCAATGGTAGTCAACTTCCACCGAAGGATGTTGCCAGCTTAGGGAGTAAAAAAATTTGCGACCCAGAGGCATTGGCGAACTTTGAAAGGCTTAAGAAAGAAGCGCAGCGCTTGTGTGAGCAAGTCGGTGTGCGGTTTTTAGGTGGCTATGCCGTCCCTGAAGACCGAATTGATCAGATTGTTCCAGAGCTTGACCGGATCGGTCAGGAGTTTGCGCAGTGCAAGCAGTTGTTCTTGGACAACTATGATCAGGTGACGTTTGACTGGGTTGCAAAACACCCGGAATTTGCAGATGCAATCCGGCGTGCGCTGTCACCCATCGAAGACGTGGAACAACGACTTCAGTTCGATTATGCCATCTATCGAATGCAACCAGCTGAACAAGCTGGTGGCTTAGATGACAAGGTCAATGGTATGGGACACACCCTCTTTAGGGAAGTGGCTCGTGATGCCAATGAACTGTTTGAGCGTTCCGTTGCAGGTAAGAATCAAATCAGTCAGCGAGCCCTTAATCCTCTGAAGCGGTTAAGAGACAAGTTGGATGGTTTGTCATTCCTGGATCATCGAGTTCAGCCGATGGTTGAAGCGATGGACAATTTATTTGTTCGTCTGCCGAAGACCGGCCCTGTGACAGACAATCTCTATCACGAACTGATGGCGACCATTTTAATTTTGTCTGATCCAGACAAGATGAGAATGCACGGTGAAGGTCAATTGGATATCAGACAACTGATGCCCAAACCTGAACCTAAACCCGCGCAGCCAGTTTCTGCTCAGGCTGATAACTTACGTGCAATACCACAACCAACCGTCAGACCAAACATTGGTTCGACTGTACCAAACTCATTTTATTTCTAACGTCCTTGAGGGCATGTTGCCCTTAAGGGCGCATGTCCTCTGAACTATGTAAGAGGAAATTATGCAATCAAGCATCCATAACCCCAGCCAACTGAACCAGTTTGAAGCACATTTTCGTGGTGTGACTGATGCGGTTGAAAGTGAATCGATACCAGAAGTGGCGTGTTGTCGAACGTTAGTACAACGGTTGTACTCAACACATAGTGTCGTGATCCCCAAGAATCCTGTTTTGATCGCAGATGCGGACGCACAAGGAGCTTGGGTAACGGCCATGGTATTTGTTCCAAACATGGCATTGCAGCAAACCGCTTTTGAGCGGGCCTGGCTGCAATATCAACACGAGGTGTCTACTCAGTTACAAGATCAGTACGGTCTGACATTGGATGACATCCTGAGTTTAGACCAGCTTAAAACGTCATTTGAGCAGCACGAGAGTCCAGCTCAATTGGTGGCTTGGTTAGGTCAAAAATACGACCTGGATAAGCTAAAAGCACAGGTTTAAACATCCATATTCCCAGCGGGGAAACGCTCCCGCTGAGGGAGTATTCCCCCTAATGATTAGGAGACTCCCATGAATCATCCATTAAAAAATGCACTGCCAATCGTTGCCGCAGCTTATGGCGAAAAGTTTGGTGTGAAGGTGCTTATTCAAGGACAAGATGCGTTTACCGATGGTGAGCGGATTGTGATCCCAACAGCAAACCCAGACGACCCACACTATCAACAGATAGCTTGGGGTTATCTGGCTCATGAAGCGGCGCATATTCGGCATACCAATTTTGACATGGTGAAGAAGGCGTCGTCTAAGCCGATCCGTAAGGCACTTCTCAATATTATTGAGGATGTGCGCATTGAAAACGAATTGGCAAGGGATTACCCCGGAACCCGGCGCAGTATTTCGCTAGTGATTGAGTACATGGTGGACACACAGCAAATGTGTGTACCTGAACAGCTTGAGCCTGCATCTAACTTGCAAGCCTGGTTGTTGTGCCGCTTGAGATGCCATTTTCTGGGCCAGAAAGCGCTGACGCCTTTGTATCAAGCAGTTGATGAAAGAGTGAGACAACTCTTTCCTGCCGCAGCGATGAGCCGGTTAAGCGCCATGCTGACAGCAGTGCCTAGCCTGGCATCTACAGGTGAAGTGCTGAAACTTGTCGATGCCATCGTTGCCATGTTGGAAGAAGAATCTCGTCCACCACAGGATGAGTCGGATGCTGATAGCGGTAATGACATTGGACAAGATTCGAGTAATGACAGCAATAGCAGTAGTGACAGTCAAACCCCGGAAACAGGTTCGTCTGCAACAGGGGATGCTGCTGAAACGGGTGATTCTGATAACTCTGATCAAGCTGACAACTTGCGACAAGCCTTAGAGGCCAGTGCCGCTCAGTTTGAACCCGATACCTTTGCACAAGTGGCAGAAGTGTTGTCGGAACAAGCTGAAGGACATCAGGGCGTCACTCCACTCAGTTTGCCCCAAGCAGAGCAAGCTATGTTGGGTGACGAGGCCATCTTGACCTTGTCGGCGTCTGAGTCCGCTCAAATTCGAGCCCGACTTAGGGGCATGGTTCAGTCCAGTCAGGACAATCGGAATCATGCCAAACGGCAAGGTCTTCGAGTTGCAACCCATCGTCTTGCCGCTTCACAAGCAGGTGAGTCGAGATTGTTTATTCAAAGGCAACCTCGCATTGCGCCCAATGCTGCTGTGCACTTGCTTGTTGATATATCGGGCTCAATGGGTAAGCCCATTGGCGAAGGTAATCGAAAGTACTTTCATGTTGCCAATGAAGCCGCTTTGGCTTTGGCCATGGCACTGGAAGGCATACCGGGTGTTGTACCTGCGGTCAGTTATTTTCCTGGTATTCATCAGGAAGTTTCTATCGCGTTGTTGCCCAAGCAATCGGTTCGACATCGGGCCGCCTGTTTTGACCAAAAACCACGAGGTTGTACGCCTATGGCACAAGCGATGTGGTTTGCGGCAAACAGTTTGTTAGCGCAAAAACAGAAGCGAAAGCTAATGATAGTGCTAACCGATGGTGACCCAGATGATTGGGCTGCCACGCATGACATTGTTGACCGGTGCAGACGCAGTGGCTTTGAGCTACTGGGGATCGGGATTCAAACACGCAGTGTTGAGAGATTCTTTCCACAAAGCATCGTGATTAACGACGTCAAAGATCTAAAGCGTGAGTTATTCGAAGTAACACAACAACTGTTAATTCAGTAACCACATCCATTTTACCACCCTGCGGGGACGATTCCGTCCCCGTCTGGGCATGGGTTCGTCTCCGTTTTTTTGGAGACTCCTATGAAAAACAAAAAGTTCTTAGCTGGCGAAGAAGCCGGTACTTACATCGTTCCTGAGCAAGTGACTGAAGCGGATATCTTAGATATGGCGCTCAAGCTTGCCCGTGGTCGATTGAGTAAAGGTCGAAAAATTGAACAGCCATCGTCGGCGTTCTCATACCTACAAACACTGATGCACGAGTATGAGCACGAAGTCTTTGGCGTACTGTTTCTTGATACAAAGCATCGCGTTATTCGATTTGAAGAGCTGTTCAAAGGCACTTTAGATGCGGCGAGCGTGTATCCAAGGGAAGTAACAAAGCGAGCGCTAGAACTTAATGCAGCAGCAGTGATATTGGTTCATAACCATCCATCGGGTGATCCTGAGCCAAGTGAAGCTGATAAAAGCATTACTCATCGACTCCGTGACGCCTTGTCACTTGTTGATATTCGAACGCTTGACCATGTTGTGGTCGCATCCGAGGGCTGCGTTTCGCTTGCCGAACGCGGTTATCTTTAATGAATGGGCGCATTGCCCATTCTCCTACATCACAAAAGCAGTCCCATCAACACACATCATCACAGCTCGAATTTCTATTTGAGTTTGATGATGCCCCAGTCACTTGGTCTGACACGGAAATCTGGCAGTTACGCGAAGGCATTCTATTGGATGCGATCCGAGTATTGCTGGATGGCCGTGTCAGTACTCGGTTGCGAAAGGATGTGTTGTCGTGGATTCAAAATGACGAATTAGCGCCATTTTGCTTTCGTGTTTGCGCGATGGCTGCGGTTGTCGATCCTGATGTGCTTCGTGACTCCATCATGTGGCTATTAAGACGACATGGTATCCAGCTTGACTAACGCTCCTGTATTAACCGAACGGCTAATGCAGGACCTAAGCTGACTTTTACCACCTGTGGTAGGAGTCAGCATTTTACTTAAGGAGGTTATATGGCGTTACCTTTACAGATTGAAACAGTAAGGCCATATCTTAATGGCCAATGGCTTCAAGTCTTGGCGGCATTGGTGCCTGAACTTGATGCCGCTATTGCTCGAAAAGGCCGTCATGTGGCTTGTCCTGTTCATGGCGGTCGTGATGGCTTTAGGCTGTTCAAAGATGCTGAATATACCGGAGGTGGCGTTTGTAACACCTGCGGGATCTTTCATGATGGCTTTGAACTGTTGTCTTGGATTAATGGATGGAACTTTGCTCAGTCTATTGAAGCAATCGGCCAGGTTCTTGGTATTCAACCCGGACAAATACAAGCGTCTATTCGGCCAATACCGAGTAACGCAGTTGATTGGAGGGCTAGAAAGCAGGACGAGGACAAAGCGATTATCCATCGCTTGAATCAAACCTGGGGAGAAACGCTATCTCTTGCAGATACTCGTGCGCAACCAGTTTGGAACTACTTGCATCGTCGTGGCATTGTTACGCGGCTTCGTCCTGAATGGGATTCGGTGCTGAGGTTTCATCCAAACTTGCCTTACCATGATGAAGATGGTCTGTTTATCGATAGCTACCCAGCGCTGCTAGGTAAAATCGTTACGCAGCAAGGGCGTTCGGCCACGTTTCATCGGATCTACCTAAGTGAAGATGGATTCAAAGCGCCGGTTGAAAAGCCTAAAAAGATGATGCCGATACCAAGTGACAGAACAATCACTGGTGGTGCCATTCCGATAGGTGAGCCTGGTGAAGTACTAGGTGTTTCTGAAGGCATCGAAACAGCTTTAGCGGTTACCAGAGCTACGGGACAGACATGTTGGTCGGTTGTGAATGCAACGCTACTGGCTAGGTTTGAACCACCAAGTAATGTGAAAATGCTGTACATCTGGGCAGACCACGATCTCTCTGAGACCGGCCTGAATGCAGCGAATGAACTCAAGAAAAAAGCCTGGCAAAAAGGCATTCTGTCACAAGTCTTGATCCCTCCGATACCAACGTCACTCGGCGTGAAAAGTTGGGATTGGAATGATGTGCTGAATGTTTACGGTGCCATCGGCTTTCCGAAAGTTCATATCTGATCCAAGGGGCTTCGGCCCCTTTTTTTGCGCCTTGCATATTTGAAAAAACATGGAGAATGAAAAATAGATAACCAATAGGAGAAACAAACATGATGGTATTAACCCTGTTAACAAAGCAGATTGATGGTGAGTTTACGGTTTACTGGAAGACCGGCATTCGAAGAGGTGGCGAGCTAAAGGTCAATTTAGGTGAGCAATACGACAAGCTACCTGAGCAGCAAAAGCCAATTGCAGCTGAGCTCTATGCTATTCATCACCTCTTGTCAGTGAAAGAGGTGATGGGCAGTAACCGAAGCGGCAATGGGCTTCAAATCCGAGTCAGTAAAGGAGCCATCAAAAAGTTACAGAAACAACGCTCAACTCAGCATTCACTGTACATCCTGACTAGGTTTTTGCTTACTCGATACCAGGAAGCACAGATCTCGGTAGAGAAACGGGACGATTGGCTCTCACATTCCTTCGAAGAATACAGCGTCGATAATGCTACAGTGAGAGAAATCGATGAGGTCATCAACGTTCCGAACATTGGACCTGTCGTGGTGACTCGTCATGCACTGGAACGGTTTGTGGAAAGGCTTTCAGACGGTGTACCTAAGCATCCTTGGAAGGCTTTGTGCACAAAGCTGTTATGTTCTGCGCTAACTAAAGCCGAGTTACCAGAAAGCGTCGCTACTAAAAAAGCAAAAAAATATGCACAAGAGGCCGAATTCTGGCAGCACGTGGAGAGCAAGATGTACTTTGTTATGATTACGGGTGACTCAATGAAGACATTGGTTACGGTTTTTGCAGTAAAGTAAGCTAATGTAGTATTCGCACTTTATGAATATTACTTATGTGCCAATTGCAGACATTTACATTGCAGTTCTCACAAATTCGCTTTTAATCAATAGCAGACATACAAACAGCGTTCGTTTTTATCGTAGCTATATGGATGAGATGACATCATTGTGATGCCTAAAACCCGCTGGCAACTTCGTTGCGCGATAAGGCTCATCAACAACCAACTGTCACAGTTAAAACTAAGTAAAGCCCCTGATAAAACCTTTTTGACTCGGTTAAAAGCGATGTTGCCCAACCGCTGTCGACCTGTGATAGTCACCGATGCAGGCTTCAAAGTGCCGTGGTTTAAGGAAGTCAGCGCCTTAGGCTGGCATTTTATCGGTCGTGTGCGCGGTAAAGTATCCATTCGATTACCGGGCCAAAGTGAATTTATCAGCATTGCAAAGGTGTACAAACAAAATGGGCAACAGCCGATGGTTCTGGGTGAAATCGCTCTTGGAAAATCGCAGGAATATGCCTGTCGCGCAGTACTTGCAGGCAAAGGCTGGAAGCTACGGAAAAAGGACAAACACCACTCGTATAAAGAACCGTGGCTACTCGTGTCTAACTTGGCGTATTGCTTCAATTATGCAAATAAAATCAATAAGCTCTATGCTGCGCGGATGCAAATCGAAGAAGCATTCCGCGACCAGAAAAGCCAGACTTATGGCCTTGGCAGCGACGCTCATCGCACGAAAAAGAAAGGTCGGTTAGAAGTTTTGCTTTTACTGGCTGCGCTCGCCAACTGGCTGCATTACATGCTGGGGCTGGCAGCTGAATTGGCCGCTGAACACCGGTCGTTTCAGGCGAACTCAGTTAAAACTCGCAGGGTGTTATCGTTCAATTATCTGGGTAAACGACTACTCCGATTAGCCAGAGTTGGCATCAGCGGCGAGGAGATCCAAGCGGCAGTCATGCAACTGCTTGAATGGGTCAGTGTTTTTGATTGGTCAAATGTCAGGAAGGCAATTGCATGATGTTGTTAGATTATTTCTGGGGATCCGTCAGGCAAAATGATTGGTTAGTATTCGGTTTGCTTTTGGGGGCCTTTTAGCTAAATTATATAAACCGGAGAGGTGCACGTGAACGAATACGTAATTTATGAGTGCATCAAGCAAGCTTTATCCTCAGCACCGCGCAACCAATACACTGCAGAGCTTCATTTGCAGATGTACAAATATGCCGATGATTTAAAAACGATAACTGCAAAGAGTTTTGCGAAGGTGTCGGTCTAAGAAGTAGTTTTGGGACTGAATTCAGCAAAATGCGTAATCTTGTAGGGCGTTTGAAAGCTGCAGGAATGGATACTGTTGAGCGCCACAACAGAACAATCAGGTACAGTTGGGTCAGCAAACATTTATTTGATACGCTTGAAGAAGTTCAAGACTATGCCACTCAATGGCTTTGGTTTTACAATCATGAACGGCCACACAAAGCCAATGGCGGAAAACCACCATTGATGGCCGCTTAGTATCTACTTTTAACTGCGGTTAAAAATGGGGTGATTACCGTCCCACGTTAGAAAAAAAGGACCACTAAATTGAAAGAAATAGAGATTTCTGGCCCCCTTGAAGCCGCAAAGAAGACCGCTCCTGAAAAAACTTATATTGTTGGGGTCGGCGCGTCTGCTGGGGGGTTGGAGGCTATTACTCAACTTATCAATCATTTAAGCATTGATACGCCTTGTGCCTATGTAGTATTACAACATTTATCGCCTACACATCGTAGCATGATGGTTGAGATTTTGAGCCGAGAAACTCTACTAAGAGTTCAGGACGCTGAGCATGGAACCATTCCTCAAGCTGGACATATCTATGTGGTCCCAGCAAATTTCAACGCTCACTTTAAAGAAGGTCGGATTGCTTTGGTGACAGCACAACCAGAGATTTCGCCAAAGCCTTCCGTGAACCAGTTTTTGATATCTCTTGCCGCTGAAGAGGGCGAGTCTGCGATAGGGATTGTGCTCTCTGGTACCGGCTCTGACGGCGTTGCTGGACTGCGCGCTATTCAGGCTGCAGGCGGTTATACCTTTGCACAGAAACCTGAAACCGCCAAATATGATGGGATGCCACGTTCGGCCATTGAAGCTGGCGTGGCTGATTATATCTTAAGTCCAGAAGACATTGCCTTGAAGCTGCCACAACTGCTGGAAGGCTCTAAACAGGAATTAGAAAAAACGTTACCGGCAGATCTGTTATCTGTCCTTCTGGAAAAAGTACGCAGTCATTTGCAACACGACTTCTCCGGTTACAAGGTGGGCACGCTGATAAGACGTATCAGACGACGTGAAGTTGCCACAGGCAGCAAAGACTTGGCCGCTTATATCCAATGGGTTGATGCCCACCCGCAGGAGCTCGAGCTCTTGGTTCGGGATATCTTGATTTCTGTTACAGCGTTTTTTCGAGACAAAGATGCATTTGAAGCCCTCAAACGTGCCATTGCGGAAATTTGTAACCGTAAGCCTGCAGGGAGTGAGATTCGTATTTGGACAGCGGGCTGCGCCACTGGTGAAGAAGCGTACTCTATTGCAATGCTGTTTTCCGAAGCCCTTGGGGATAAATTGCCCCTCTATAAATTGCAAATATTTGCAACAGACATTGATGAGGAAGCTCTCAACGTAGCGCGCCGCGGCGTTTACCCGGCAGCCTCTATGGCTGAAGTCCCAACCGAGCTGATAGAACGATATTTCCAGCCGGTAAATCGGGCGTTTGAAGCCGGAAAGTTACTTCGTGACCTGATTATTTTTGCCCGCCATAATTTAGTAAGTGATCCGCCATTCTTGCGACAAGACCTGATCACCTGTCGTAATGTGTTGATTTATTTTGATGCATCTTTGCAAGCAAAAGTGCTGCAAACCTTTCATTTTGGCTTGCTGCAAGATGGGTATCTATTCCTTGGGCATTCCGAAAGCGTGGCGCATGCAGAGCAAATGTTTATCCCTGTTAATCGTCCAGAACGACTTTTCAGGAAAACTGGCGCAGGTACGCCACTCCCTGTTGTTTCAAGCAATCCACGCAAAAATAGTGTCGCTCGTTCTGATCTGAAGCAAACTTTTATTCTGGATGGTCTAGTCAATCATTTCGGCCTTACAGTGGCGCTTTGCGATAGCGATGGCAATGTGATTCATACCGCCGGAAAAGTAGAAGAATATCTGCAATTTCCGGTTGGAAACACACGTCTAGTGATTGGCCAAATTGTATCAGCCAGCTTGCGGGGGGAGCTGTTAAGTTTAACGCACAAGCTCAACCAATCCGGCAAAGCACAACGCGGACGCCTGCGAAAGCACGACACTGCTCACGTCCGTATGTATGTTGAGCCCATCAAAGACACGAATAACCAGATGATGCTGGTCATTTTCGCCCCCGAGAAAAAGGTGACCATTGACGCCGAACCAGTGCCATCGACCCCAAATCGTGAGCTAGAAGACGAACTAGTCGCAACCCGTGAGCATTTGCAAACCTTAGTTGAAGAAATGGCAACAGCTAATGAGGAAATGCAGGCACTCAATGAAGAGGCACAAGCATCCAACGAAGAGCTGCAAGCAACCAATGAAGAAATGGAAGCCGCCAATGAGGAACTGCAAGCGACTAACGAAGAGTTGGTTAGCCTTAACGAAGAAATGAATGTTAAAACGACTGAAATGTCGCGTTTATCAGAAGAGTACGCACATCTTTATGATTCGTTGCAATTTCCTATCATGGTTTTTGACAGATCTTTCCAGCTTACTCGTTTCAACGGCCCCGCCGCTCGGCGATTTGACCTGCGTCCAACCGCATTACGCCAACATCTATCAAGTCTTCGACTGCCCAAGATGTTCCATGATTTAGAACAATCCTTTGTAGCAATACTCGCCCATGGCGATAGAGAAGAGAAAATAGTCCATATAGACGGTCGCACCCTGACCCTGATGATTAATCCAGGTATCAATAAAGCAGGTGATGTCACTAATATTGTGGTGATCTTGATGGATGTGACTGACATTACTCAGGCACAGGCTGAACTCAAACAGTCGCAAGAGCATCTCCATGCATTGATGGAAAACACATCGATCCTCTTTGCGATGAAAGATTTAAGAGGCAGCTACGTCTATGCGAACCGTCGTTTTATTGACTTCTTTCATCTTACCGATTTCGACTTTTTGGGGCGTAGTGATTTCGATTTAATGAGCCGTGAACTGGCATCTATGCTTTGGGAAGGCGACCTGAAAGCCCTGCGTGAAGGCAAGGCTGTTCAGTTGGAATCTGTTGCGACTATCAACGAGACGATTTATCACTTGCGGACCAATCATCAAGTGTTGCTAGATGCACGTGGTAACCCCAGCGTGTTTATTATTGAAGCCGAAGATATAAGTGCTTTAAAGGCGGCTGATGAACAACTGCGTATCACTGCACAAGTATTTGAGCATGCCGGCGAAGCAATCGCCGTGACTGATAGCCAGGCCGAGATTCAATCCGTCAACTATGCTTTTACCGGGGTGACTGGCTATACCAAGGAGGAGGCAATTGGTCAACATATCGAAAAGTTACTGCAATCCGGTCAGCACCCACAAAGTTTTTGTGAATCAATGTGCCAATCAGTCAATGATTCTGGTTTTTGGCAAGGTGAAATCAGCAACAAACGCAAAAACGGTGATTTATATCCTGCATGGCTCACAATTAATCAAATCAAAGATAACAACGGTCATGTCGAGCATTTTGTCGCCGTGTTTTCCGATATCACCGCGATTCGTGATACTGAACGCAAAGCCGAGTTTTTGGCTAGTCATGATGCATTGACCAAGTTGCCAAATAGAACTTTATTCCAAGACCGACTGCGTCAGGCTTTACTCTTTGCCAGAAGAAACAACCAACGAATTGCAGTACTTTTTATCGATTTAGATAATTTTAAGAATATCAATGATACGTTGGGACATGACTATGGTGACCAACTATTAAAAGAGGCCGCATTGCGGCTCAGAGAAGTAGTGCGAGGTCATGACACGGTGGCACGAATGGGCGGGGATGAATTTACAGCCATCTTGACAAACTGTGACGAAGAAGCGGCAACACAAATTGCCTCACGCATCATTAATGACTTAGCCATGTCATACAATGTGATGCGTCACCAACTGTTTGTTTCCGCCAGTATAGGTATTGCATTCTACCCTGAAGATAGTAATAACAGCACTGATCTGATTAAAGCCGCAGATAGTGCCATGTATCGAGCAAAAGAAGATGGACGTAACCGTTTTGAATTCTTTAAGCAGGAAATGCATACCAGACTTATACGTAAGAGCGCCATTGAAAGTGGTCTCAGAAACGCCTTAGCTAAGAATCTATTGGAAGTGGTTTATCAACCCAAATTCAGCATCACACACAGTAAACAATTGGTGGGCGGCGAGGCTTTGCTTCGCTGGAAAGACCCTGATTTAGGAGTGGTCAGTCCACAGGATTTTATTCCCATTGCGGAATCGTCTGGCCTTATTGGGCAAGTGACTGAATACGTATTGGATTCCGTTTGCACTCAGATATCGCAATTGGAGCAGTCTGGTATCAAAACCGTCAGTATTGCGGTCAATATCTCTGCGCGTGATTTATTAGTGCCAGGCTTTGCTTATAAGTTGATTCAAGTAATCGAACAATACCAACTCGGTACTGGTGCGATTATGCTAGAGATCACTGAAGGCTCATTGTTGAATAATAATGCGAACGTGTTCGACAATCTAAAAGTTGCTAGCGAGAATGGCATTGCTATCTCGATTGATGACTTCGGCACGGGATATTCGTCATTATCTTACCTAAAACGATTACCGTTAAGTGAGCTGAAAATTGACAAGTCTTTTGTCAACGGACTTGGCCAGGATAAAGAGGATGAGGCTATTGCACTGGCGATCATCTCTCTGGCATCGGCTCTTGGACTTAAAACAGTTGCAGAAGGCGTTGAAACACAAGCACAGTTAGCATGGTTAGAGCAGCAAGGCTGTCACATGGCACAAGGTTATCTGCTCGCAAAGCCTTTGCCGTTGTCTGAATTTGAAGATTTACTAGCAAGAACAGCATCAAGCTGCTGCATAGCAAGCTCAGAAATGAAGATGGCAGGTCGTTAACATGGAGAAACTACTCAGCCTTTGCGAACATGAACAACTGCATCTCACCGGTGCGATTCAACCACACGGTGTTTTGATATATGCCAATGCTGCAGGTGTTATCACCCATTGCTCTGCCAATGTCGAAAGCTTGGTTGGTGTTGCGCCAAAAGCCTTATTGGGGCAGCCCCTTCAGGCTGTTTTTGGAGAGGTTGTTATGCCAATAAACGGAGACAATCGCTGTGTCTACACCGAGCGTGCCTGGGAGTTTAATGGCTATCTAGATTTTTGCATCAACATGTCTGATTCAGGCGATTATTCCATTGAAATCTATCCGCATTTTGCATCGGATAATAAAAACAATAAAGAAGTTCAATTGTGTGAAATGCCACAACATGAGTATCAAATAACGCAGCAGCGAAATGAGCTATTGGAAGAAGTTGCGAAAATGACCGGATTTAAACGGATCATGTACTATCAGTTTGTCGAAAACAATGATGGCGAAGTCGTGGCTGAATTTTGCCATTCTTCAGTTGATGGTAGTTATTTGAAACTTCGTTTTCCTGCTAGCGACATTCCTCAAATCGCTCGAGATCTGTACATTAAGAATCCATGGCGAATGATCCCTGATGCCGCAGCGGATGCTATTGCAGTCCTATCCTTCGAGCAAGCAGCACCTGACTTGACCTACTGCGACCTGCGAAGTGTTTCTCCGATGCATAAAATCTATTTAGCGAATATGGGCGTCCACGCCTCACTCTCTTTTCCGGTCGTGGTAAACGGCAATTTGATTGCATTGGTTGCTTGCCATGACAATAAACGTAACATTGTGCCGTATGCAATGCTGGAAGCTTGCCGTAGTCTCGTTAGTCGATTCTCGATGAGCTTGTCTGCATATACTGCCTATCAACGAATGTGCTTGGTCGATGGGTTGAATAGCAGATTTAAACCAATTCAATTGCTACTGCAACGCAATGGCAGCCTTGTAGATAGTTGGCAAGAGTTGGCTCCGTGGATCCTCCAAGAGCTTAACGTGAGTGGTGTTGTCGTGATCCACGATAATAAAATTTTAAGACATGGACTGACACTAGAAGACAGCGCTTTGAGCATTGTGGAACAAGAATTTATCAACTCTTCAGAGTTAATATGGTCTAAAGATTGTTTATCACGCCAGCTTTCAAGTTTTGTGCTGAAGGATCCCCTCATAAATCAGCCATAGCATAGCCATATTTGAGCAACTGATTGGCGAATAATACCCAGGCCGCCAGCAATTCTTTCTCCGTGATTTGATAATCAGGCCGCCTGAGTACCTCCAATCCCAAGCGAATCGTTGAGAGTACCGTTCGATGCCCAATGGTATTGGCCTGAAAATGCTTATCCCAGCCCTGTTGCTGTGCGTGTAAACCAACTAGCCACAACAGGCATTGAACCATCAACGCTATCAGTAGGATGATGTCGAATCGCTCTGGACTGTTGGTACGACTTTGGCGTAAGCCAAAGCCGTATGCCGGGCTTTTGAGGTCACGAAAGGTTTCCTCTATTTGCATACGTTTGGCGTACAGGTTTACCAGCTGCTTTGGGCTCCGAGATTCTGGTGGTAAATTGCTGGCTAACACCCAAGGCTCTTTCGCCGATGTTGAGTACGTTTTTGCCGATGGATGGTGGCAATTAGTCCTCGTTGAACGCTGATTTGTACGCCCCTTAGGTTTGCTACGATAAAGCGTGAGATGGCAATTGATAGGGTTAGTTTTGGTCAAGGTCTTACAACCCAGGCTCTTCGCTTGACCGTTGGCCAAGTCATGTGTACTGCGAACTGCACGCCAATTTTCAGCGCCAATATCTGCAAATTGAACTGTACCGCGAATACGGCTTAGCCAAAACCAACCATGCGCCTCAACCTCTTTGTACCAAGGCACTTTGAACCCCGCGTCAGTCACGATGAGAGGGGTAACATGCAAAGGTAAAATCTTGGCTAAGTCCGCTAAAAAACCGTTGTGGGAGGCCTTAGAGCATTGTTCTGATAGGGGATAGGACTTCTCATACAGGGTAATAGAGCGGCCATTGAAGGCTATTGAGGCGCGCAGGGCCATGATGCGTTTATGCTCTCGGATGTCTGACCAATCGACGAGCACAATCGGCATAGGGTTACCAGAACAGATGAGGCTGGCATGCCATTGGTAGACAGCTAACCGTTCTTGATGCAGATGCGTGTTGCCGAGCAAACGATCAATGCGCTTGATGTTGTGCTTGGTTCGGGCCGTGGTTGGTAAATTTCGACCTAACTCAGTCAAGGTCAGTGTCTTACATTCAATCAGTGCCTTAGAGGCCAGCATCAAGCTGTTTAATCGTTTTAGGTGAAGTTCTGGGCAGTATTGGTGTAAAGAATGTTGTAGGATATTGGCTTCGCGCATCTTGTTGTCCAAGTGTAGTTTTTGGCGAAACCATTTGATCATGCAACAAGATGCGCTTCCACCCTAATTTGATGATTTATTTGTAAATCATCAGGGGATTCTTCAGAGTTTTGTGTTAAGTGAAGTTGCCGGGGTTATGGCAACCAGAATCGGTTCGGACTTAAAAAACATGACTCGTGTTTACTTATGCCAACAGGAACAAATACAAGAAATAGCCTGGGGGGGTAATCCAGAGAAACCGGTGGAGTTTCATGATGGAAAACTAGGTATTTCGCCACGCCGATCTTTTGCTAAATGGATAGAAAAACGCGTGGGTTATAGTTGTCCGTGGGACAATAGGAGCCGATTGTTGTTGTTGAAGTTAAGAGAGTTGTTGAGCGGTACGGTTTATGGCTAAAGCGCACCTTATTTTACGAGAGGCGACACATGAATGGCACCAACGTGTTGAAGAGCTTTCATTGTTTAAGAAACTGATGTATCCGGAAGTTTCTGTTGAAGATTTGCTTGCAACGCTTAGTCTCTTGTATGCATTTTATGAGCGTGTTGAATCAGCTATACAACCATACTTTTCTCAGACTTCCACGCTACCCTATAACTCAAAGAAGCGGGCTCTGGAAGCGGATTTGACACTATTGGGTGCTCTAACTCAACAAGTTCCCGGAGTTTTTGAAGTCAAAGACGTCGCCGTTGCTTGGGGCGCTCGTTATGTACTGGAAGGTGCATCTCTTGGTAGAAAAGTCATAGCACGACATCTTAAAAAGCGGTTACCTGCCATTGCTTCTAGCTTACAGTTTTATCAGCTAGAGCCTGATGTTGAAACCTCTTGGAGTCACTTAGTCAGTACGTTAGAAGCGGAGCTACAAACGCCTGCACAAATTGACCGCGCCACAACGGCTGCTTGTGATACGTTTGAACTCTTGTACAACCTAGCTAAATTGCAGCGACGTGATATCAAAAAACGTCTGTAATCGGAAATCCATGGTCACAACTTGACGGGATTTGAGTCTCTTTAATAAAGATGAACTGATTGAAGTTTGATATGAGTCGCCATCCATATTGATTTGAAAAACGTAAGCCCCAGCCAGTAGTCAGATGTTCTGCGGATCTTATGAAACATTTTTATGACTGGAGCAAACAGGGACAAGGCTTGAAGAAAATGGGAAATGCCGGATGCATTTAACAAAACAGATGTTTGCAATTACCTTGAAGCAGAGATTCGTTTATTCAATAGCGCCAGATCTGAACAGCTGCAATTCGCTCAAAGCGCAGATCGGTTCTGTGCCAGAAGCGGATATTCACTAAGCTTCGATTAAATCTGCGCTTTTCACTGAAAGCTGACATTCCTGACAAAAACTGAAACGGAGCTCTCGAAAATTTCGATACATTCACGAAATTCCAAATGGTTTATATGGGAAGTGCTATCCATGTCTATTTTGAACTACTAACCAGTTTGTATTTGTCAGTCAGTAGTATGCAATCTTGTCAAATGTTATATATGTATTTTCAAATTACTTGGTGTGTTTATTCACGCTTTGCTCGTCCCATAGCTAGGTACTCGCTACCAAAGGTTTGAGATTGATGAATTTTTACGTTAGCGTTGCAGTATTTTAAAAACTCAAAAGGGTTGTCCCTGCTTAAAAGCGTGGTTTTTCCTTTTGATGAAATTGTTAGCAGTAAAGAGGTTCTGATGGACTTAGCTAAGAAATTTTATTTTGCTTGGTGTGATAAAGTAAATGCACGTAAGAAAGAGCTTGAAAATACCTGGAGAAACTCTAAAGCCTATACAAAGACAATTATCCATTCAAACAGCTTTGTGCACCTTATCTGGAGCTAAATATTCTCCATAGATTTCATTCGAGCAAAAATCATGGGTTTTATTTAGGTAAACTGCCTCGCTGATAATGACTATCATGACAGTCAAAAACACACTTAATTTTAGTTCAGTTTTGTAAAGCATAAACTACCTATAAAGACTGGTACAGATAATGCTCTTATTTGGAATACTGTGGTGGATAGTTAGGTAAATATGAATTCTGCTTTATGTTTAGTCAGGTTCTGATGTGCTTTGACATTTATTGAACCTATATCCGGCGCAGCTCGAAAGATTGGGTGGCCATCAGTGATCACTTTCTCCCTTCCTGCCAGAAGAAAAAGGCTAACACTGACGGCCTGAACGCATTCATTGAATTATAAACTAACGCTGTTTTATCTGTTACTTTTTCAAAGATTTTAAGGCTAAATGTTGTCCGTAATCCTACCTCCAAAGAAAGGATAGCACGAGGAATGGAGCGGTTATGGATCTAAGTGATTGGTAAATTGCCCTACAGCACTAACAACCTTCTTAGCCCCATCCTGGATCTCAACCATCACCGAACCCGATTGAGCGGAGAGTTCTAGCGCATGATGAGCCTGCACCTTTCCTTGTTCGATAATCTTTACCGCTTGTTCAGCTAGTTTTTGGTTTTGGAGTACGACATCAATAATCTCTACTGTCGCTTTAGTCGTGCGAGATGCCAGATGGCGCACTTCATCTGCCACCACCGCAAAACCGCGTCCCTGCTCACCCGCTCTTGCTGCTTCAATCGATGCATTTAATGCCAGCAAATTGGTTTGGTCGGCAATACCACTGATACTTTTGATTATGGTACCTATAATTTGCGATTGTTTATCTAACGCGGCAATACCGGCGGACGCGTCTTCCATTTGCTCAGAAAGCTCCTGCATCACAGTAACCGTTTCCTTTAACACTTCGCTGCCACGAACTGATGCTGCATCGGTATGTTGCGAAATTTCATAAGCAACATCTGCCGCTTGTGCTACTGCTAACTCGCGATCAACTTGTTCGGTAATGACGGTCGCAAATTTCACAATCTTATAGAGCTTTCCATGTGAATCGGATATGGGATTGTAAGACGCTTCAAGCCATACGATATCACCACGGCTGTCCAGACGCTGAAAGCGCTCGGCGACAAATTCTCCTCGGTTTAATTTCGCCCAGAATGACCGATAACGATCAGAGTTATACTCCTGCTCTGTACAAAATAGACGGTGATGTTTACCCACGATCTGTGCCAGACCATAGCCCATAACGTTGAGAAAACGATTATTGGCGGTAATAACATGACCGTTGAGGTCAAACTCAATCACGGCTGTAGAACGCTGTAATGCTTCAATAAGGTTCTCATGCTCCTTGGATGCTTCAATTGTCCTAGTCAGGTCACTGGCATAGATGGAGACATGCAGAACTTTACCTTTCGTATCTTGTACTGGTTGCAAAATCACTCTTAACCAGGCTTCTTCACCATTACCACGGTACACTTGAGCGGCCCCAGCCCAATGCTTACCTTGTTGGAGCGCTTCTTTCATTCGCCGGAAATGATCAGTTTTTTGCGCATAAGGAGGTACAAGCTCAAGCCACGATCTACCCATCAACTGACTACCGCTGTATATCATTTCTTGTTCAAAGTTTGAGTTAACCGCTGTTATGCTTCCTTTTGGGTCCATAATTACGGACAACATTTCACTATCTAAGCTCCTTTGAACTTGCTGCAGAGAAGACAATTCTTCTTGTAGCTGCAGAACTTGTTCCTTTAACTTTTTATTTAAAAACATTTCGAACTCCCGTCGACACAATGCACTTCAATAGCAAATAGTATGAACATTTAGACTGTTTTTGCATTTTGGATCCATTGCTCCAAGTCAATGGAGCTTAGCGGTTTTGATAGTAAGTATCCTTGAGCAACATGGTAACCTTGCCCCTTCAAAATCTGATACTGACCTTCCTCTTCAACACCTTCTGCGACCACCTTTAATTGCAAACTTTCACCAATCCGCAAGACTGCATCGCTCAGAGCACGGCTGGTTGCATCATTTTCTAAATCCAGTACAAAACTTCGGTCTAACTTTAATTCATGGATTGGTAATCTGCGTAAGTAGCTTAAACTCGAATAACCGGTACCGAAATCATCCATTGCCAAGCGTATCCCTTGAGCGTGAACCTCATTGAGCACTTTCATTGTGCTGGGATTTGTGTCGAGTAAAACACTTTCTGTCAGCTCTAATGTTAAATCGCTCGCTTGCAGGTTATGTTGAGTTAGTGTTTGCGTTATCATTCCGCACAAGTCTAAGTTATGGAAATTACTAGGCGACAAATTCACGGAGATTGCAGGAATGTTGATCCCTTTTCTTCTCCAGATCGCCATTTGCTGACAGGCTTCTTTAATAGCCCAGTGGCCCAGAACTCCAATTAACCCGCATTCTTCTGCAAGTGGGATGAAGCGAGCTGGAGATACTGTTCCAAACTTAGGATGTTCCCAGCGAGCCAACGCTTCAACGCCATATAATCTACCTTCAGACATGCTTATTTGAGGTTGAAAGTGTAGTTTTAGTTCGTTATTTTCTATCGCTTCTCGCAAAGCATTTTCGAGCTCCTGGCGCTCTTGAGCCAACTGATTCAGTTCATGACTAAAAAAGCTAAATCGGCCTCGACCAGTGCTCTTCGCCTGATACATGGCCATATCTGCACGATGGATAAGTGAGCCTATGTCATGGCCATCTTGTGGGTATAAACTAATCCCTATGCTGGCAGAAGGTGACAAGGTAGAGCCTCCGATCTTGCAAGGCTGCGAAATATTGAGCTTTATTTCCTCAATAATTTCGGTGACATTACTCACTTCACATCCTGGTAAGACGACGACAAACTCATCACCGGACAAACGACCAACAATGTCGGTTTGTCTACGCTGAAAGCTCAAACGCTCTGCAAATTGTTGGAGTAATGCATCACCGGCGGGATGACCAAGTGAATCATTCACCTGCTTAAACCGATCAATATCTATAAAGAGAACAGCTAAAGTCGTCTTGCTTCGTTTGGCTTCAATAAGCGCATGCTCAGCCTTTGCGTGTAACAAGCTGCGATTTGGAAGCTCCGTTAAACTGTCATAGAACGCTAACTGACGTATATTCTGACGGCTTTCTTCTCGCTCCATCGCCAAAGTGCACAATGGAACGATGGCTTCAACTAATCGCTGATGAAATGCTGATGGTTGGCGCTTCTCTTTGTAATAAAATGCCAGGGTTCCAACACATAACCCTTTGCTGTTTTTAATGGGGGTAGCCCAGCAACTTTTGATGCCTAGAGGAAGAATGTCCGCTCGAAGGTCCATCCATAACGGATCGGTTTCAATATCACTTACTACAACCGTTTCTCCGCGAAACGCCGCCGTGCCGGAGGTTCCTACACACTCGCCTATTGGCATTCCTTCGAGCACGTTTTTATAAGCCTGTTCCAGGCTAGGTGCTGCTAGAGGGTGTAACTTATTTTCATCATCAACCTGAAGCACCGCTGCTATAATTTCAGGAGCTATACGCTCAATTTCTCGACACGCAATTTCCATCAAGTTCTCAAGAGGCTCTTCTCTGGCCATCGCATCGAGAATGCAATGTTGCATAACTTCATGCATTTTCGCGCCTGTGATATCAGAAAGAATACTCACCGTATGCGTCAAGCTATTATGATCATCAAGAATGGGATTGACAGTGATGCTGCTCCAGATCCGCTCGCCACTCTTTACATGTGTCAACTCTTCCGACTTAGCGGGCAGCCCATTAAGCAATTTTTCATGCACTTTGGCTATTGAGGTCTGAGATAAATTCGGAGTAAGTAAAGCCGTAGGATGAAGTCCTTCAACCTCTTTTGCCGTGTAGCCGAACACTTTTTCAAATCCAGCGTTTACATAAATAATCTTCCATTGTCCGTCAGTGATAATAATTGCACTGTCCGTTTGGTCTGTCACCAGAGATAAAAGCCGTAACTTTTCTTTTTCGTAATACTGCTGAGTTACGTCTTTAATAAAGGCTGTATAGAGAATTTGCCCCTCGCTCTCTACCTTCGAGATAGACATTGCACCCCAGCGACAACCGCCATCTTTACGGTGAATTGGTACATCTCGACTAGTCCCTACAATTTTGTTAATTCCGGTTGTTCTATTTGCATTGATGTAACTGTCATGTTCTGTTCGGATATGCAGAGGTACCAAAATTTTTACGTTTTCCCCAATCACTTCATCCCTGGAATACCCCCACAACTTTTCAGCAGCTGCGTTGAACAGGACTATACAGTTTTGAGAGTCAATGACGACGACACTGTCTATAGCCTGCTCAAGAGTTTGAATAAATATGTCTGACAGATTACGTGCAATTGGCATTTTATTTCCTTACAAAGCTATCAGTTAAAAACTTTTTTTTGCAAAAAGACCATCATGTGCGTATTTCGGTTTGTCCGGCCAGCTGTTTCGGTATCGTCCGGCCATCTGATCTTTTCTTCGTAACCCCTCACTTTTTAACTTACTTCCGCTGGTTCAGCCAGACTTTTTTTCCGTTGCGATTCTCCTGTTAATTCCAGTCGATGGGCGTTGTGGATCAATCGGTCTAACAGCGCATCTGCTACCGTCGGATTTTCCATGAGTCCATACCATTCACTGACCGGTAATTGGCTAACGATCACTGTGCTGCGTTGCTCGTATCTGTCTTCAATCACATCCAGCAGATCGCTGATTTGTTTACCCTTAAATCCTTCTAACCCCCAGTCGTCCAGGATCAATAGGTCCAGCTTTTGCAACTGGCTTAATTGCTTTAAATAACTGCCATCGGCATGCCCCAGTTTCAACGCTTCCATCAGGCGACCCAGTCGGTAGTACCTCACCTTTTTATTCTGTCTGCACGCTTGTTCTCCCAACGCACAGGCCAAATAGGTTTTGCCGCAGCCTGTTGCTCCCGTGATGAGTACGTTTTGGCCGTAGTTCAGGTGATGCCCTTGCAGCAGGGGGGTCAGTTGCTCTGGTCGTATGCCGCGTCGTGCCGGGTATTTCAGCTCCTCCGGACTGGCCCGAAGTCGCAGCCCAGCATCTTTGCGCAGCCTCATCAGGCGGGTGTTGTCGCGTGAGAACTGCTCTTGCTCCACCAATAAGCCCAATCGTTCTTCGAAGCTCAAGCCGTTGTAGTTATGCGGATTTTGCCGTTGCAGCTCCAGAGCTTTGGCCATCGCCGCCATTTTCAGCTGGCGTAATTGTGTCATGATCAGATCCATTATTCTGTCCTTATTGGTAGTGGTGAGGACCACGTAAGTTGGTGTGTATAAGTGCTGGGGCGCTACTTTCGGTGTCAGGTTGAGTTTGATCGAAGCCGTTTTTCAGCAAGTTTTTAATAAAGCCGGTGAACGTCGCCTGTTGTTGCAGTGCCATGCCGCAGGCGCGTTCCAGCCGTTTGCTGCCATAACTTTTTTGCAGGCCAAGCAGTGCCAGACAGGTGCGCTGTGCCAAGACCGGATGAGCTTTACGCTTCTCTATCGCCAGCACCACGCCTAGCGTATCCGGCCCTATTTTCTCTGCCCATTGCCTTAATCGCTCTGGCCCCCATTCCTGATGCGCGGCGTGGGCTGGTGGCAAGTGTGATAACTCCGAGGTTTGACCGAAGGCTTTGCTACTTCGCACATGCTGCGCCACACACTGGCCTTTGTGATGCACCCAGATCATGGTGGCAGTGGCCTGTATTTCCAGCCGCTCACCGCACAAGGCATGCGGTACCGAGTAGTAATGTTTATCGAACTGCAGGTGGTAATCCGGTCCCACTTTGGCCACTTTGTATTCGGTGTATTCATACGGGAATGCAGGCAGCGCTTTGAGCGCAGGCTGGTCAATTTGTTGGAACAAGTCTTTACGGCTTAATCCGTTATAAGCTTTCATTGGCCGCTCGTTTAGCTGGTGATTCAGCAATCGGATCGCCTGATTCAGTGCCTCCAGCGAGTAAAAGATCTGGTGGCGAAGCCGCGCTAATACCCAGCGCTCAACAATCAGCACAGCACCTTCTACTTTGCTTTTATCCTTTGGTTTATAAGGACGCGCAGGCATGACGGTGCATCGGTAATGTCGCGCCAGTGCCTGGTAATCACTGTTGATGGTCGGCTCAAACTTGTCAGCTTTGGCCACAGCAGCCTTGAGATTATCCGGCACCAATAAGGTCGGCACACCGCCTAAAAAGCTCAGGCAACGGCTGTTGGCCATCAGCCAGGACTGCTGATCCTGCCCGGCACAGGCTTCGATATAGGTGTAATTGGATGCACCTAAGGTGGCCACGAAGATGGCGGCTTTGCGGATTTCGCCAGTGCGCGGGTCGACAATGGGCACCGTGGGGCCACAGAAATCGATAAAGAGTTTCTCGCCTGCATAATGCTGTTGGCGCATCGAACGGCGCTGCGAGCCTTTCCAGCGGCGATAATGTTCGCAGAATTGGGTATATCCCAGCGCTGCGCGGCCATGTTCAGCTTGGTACTCCTGCCACAATAACTGCTTGGTTAGCTTCGGATCTTTTAACTCCAAAGCGTATCCATCAACGCAGCCGAAACTTCTACCGCCTCTGCTGACGGACTGGCAATTGCCAACTCCGGCAAACAGGTTGTTGATGAAAATGCCAGCACCATTAATGAATTGAAACGTCTCATTCACTCGGCGTCGCAGGTCATCAATAACGTTGCCATAAGCAGCAATGAAATTGAAAAAATCCTCGACGTTATTCTCGCCATTGCCGACCAGACTAATTTGTTGGCGTTAAACGCAGCCATTGAAGCTGCACGAGCAGGTGAGCTTGGCCGGGGCTTCGCGGTTGTTGCCGATGAAGTGCGCTCTTTGGCCAATCGCACCCAAGAATCCACTAAAGAGATCCGCGGCGTCATTGAGCAATTACAAAGTGGTGTCCGACAAGCCGTCAGTGCCATGCGTTCCGGTGAAGCGGCAGCGGAACAGAGTGTGGCAAAAAGCCATGCCACGGCGCAGGCTCTGGAAAATATCCTGAATGCGATTAGCACGATTTCCCGCATGAGCGAGCAAATTGCGCGGGCAGTAAATGAACAAACGTCGGTGGTAAACTCGGTCAGTGAAAGCGTGCTTATTATAAAAAGTAATGCGCAGGAAAACCTCGATGCCGTTAAATTAAGCGGAAAGGTTGCCGAAAAGACGGTCAATATCACCAGAAGATTGGATCAGCTAACCAATCAGTTCTGGGCGACACAGCAAGGGATCTAGCCATGCGCACCCTAAACTAAACCTGATTTATCGCTCGGAACAGGAGCTGCAGGCATACTTATCCGAGCACAGGCTGACTGAATGTCAGGTTTCAAGACAAAGCCGAGATTCGTTTTTTCGTGAGCGCATGTTGTGAGCGTCCGCAACTCGCTCAAAGCGGTCCAATCATAAATTTGGCTCGTTAAAATTAGCTGTTGTTACTGGTCACAACAGCTAGTCAGAAAAACACACGATTCATTCATCTATCTGGCCAATCGCTCTTACCGGGATCATTAGCATGTTAGCTCTATGAAATTTTCTGGAGCTGACAATGAGAACCCCCTTGTTCCCTTGGTTCATCCTATGGGTGACCATCCCAATCATTATTTTCTTTCTATTCATCCTGCCCGCCCATGCTAGTGATGGGCAATTCTATCAGCGTGGTCAGGAAGGCTGGTTTTGGTATCAGGTCATTCCTGAGCCAGCGGAGGATGAAGAGCCTATAAAGCCGGAATCAGGTGCGGCAGAGTCGAGTCAGAGCGGGCTAAAGCCTTTCAGTGCTGCCTGGTTCCGAGAGCACATGCAGTCGTTCATGGACAAGGCAATTGATGAGCCGACGAATGAGAATGTCAGAGCCTATCTGTATCTCCAGCGAGTCATGATGGATAAGGGCTCACAGTTTGCTGATGTTAGTCAGCAGGTTGTCATGGGCGATCCTGTTTTGGATGAAATCAGTCGTAGACCCTTGGCGACCTATGCTGCCAATCGGATGGATCGAGAAGCTGGCGCTCAACGGGATGTTGCTTTAGGTGAAGTAGCAAAACGGGCTGGCTTGTTCTTCTTCTATCGTTCGGATTGCCCTTATTGCCATGCTCAAGCGCCTATCATCGAATCCATGGCTTTGAACTACGGTTTCGAGGTGTTTGCTATTGCTGTCGATGGCTTGCCTTTACCAAGTGGAGAATTTCCAAATTACAAAGTCGATTCAGGACAAGCTCAATCCTTGTCCGTTACGACTGTTCCTGCGGTTTTCTTAGTTGACCCGCCTAATGTCATCACTCCGATTGGCCAGGGCGCAATGAGCCTTGATGAGCTCAATAATCGAATCATTCTTGCAGCCCATCAAGCCGGTTGGATTGACGATCAAACTTACTATGCCACCAGACCTGTTCAGCCCGGCGTTTCACTCGCGATGTCAGCCCAAGAGCTTAACGAAAAAATATTACAGGACCCTGAGTTCCTTGTTCGCTATCTGCGTGCACAAGGAGGGTTATAACGATGAAAAAAGTATTCCAAGTATCGCTAATCGCCTGTGCGATTGGTTTTTCATCTATGAGCCAAGCAAGCTTGCAACAGGAGATGAATCAGTTGTTTGGTTCAATGACCAACACCACTGCGCCTGGTGTATTCGAGAGTCAGCGGCGTGGCGTTATATCTGGTGGAAGTGTTGTTGTTCGTAACAGGATCATGAACGAAAACCTCGTCTCTATGGTGCCTCCGTCATTCCAAGCTGGTTGTGGCGGCATTGATATGTTCGCTGGAAGTTTGTCATTTGTTAACGCGGATCAGTTTGTTCAATTACTTCGCTCTGTAGCGGCAAATGCCAAGGGGTACGCATTCCAATTGGCGCTCAGTGCTATGTGTGAGAAATGCTCCCAGCACATGGAGACACTGCAAAAGAAAATCCAGCAGTTGAACGAATATTTTGGCAATTCCTGTCAAATGGCTCAGGGAGTCGTGAACGATACTCTGGCTGCTTTTGGTAAGAAGGGGCAAACAGAAGCCAGCATGTTGAGCTCTCTCAAAGGGGCTGGAGACGTTTTTACCAGTTGGAGTGAGTCCAACGGTAAGAACCCTTATGAGAATGCTTCAAGTGTCGCGGCATCTGATGTGAACAAAACGATTAAAGGTAACTTGGTCTGGCGAGCACTGAAACGTCACTCGGCATCAAGCTGGTTTGCATCGGGGGATGATCGTTTTCTTGAAGCGGTTATGTCGGTGACTGGCTCGATCATCGTTGGTGATTTAGCGAATGCGGCTGATGGTCAAGGTAAAGCCCCAAAACTGACCAGACTGAATGGCAATAAAGTGACTATTGAGCATCTAATTCATGGCGGTAACGTCGCTATGTACCGATGTGACACAGTGATACAAGACGGCTGTCTAAATCCGACAATCACTAACGTGACCCTAACCGGGTTATCAACTCAGGTCGAAAATTTACTTCTTGGTACAGGTTCTAGTAACGGCATTATTTTTAAGTTTGCTCGAAATACTGGGGCAGCTAGCACCACCGAAAAGGCTTTTATGGCCTCGGCTCCCGCGAGCATTGGCGGCATGATTCGAACACTTTCTGCATTAAATGAAGGTGCCGCTAGGTCGTTTGCTTCACGAACGGCACCATTTATTGCTGTTGAGATGGCGCGAGCATTGGTTGAAGACATGCTCAATGCAGCTAGAAGTACCTCCGGTGTGGAAGATCATGCCTATGCGAAGTTATTAACGGAAGACCTTGAACGTGCACGTCGCCAAATCAATGAGGAGTACGCCGCGTTGCAGCGAAGATACGGCTCAGAGCAAGAGTTGCTGGCACATTTTAACCAGGTGATTCAGACCATTCGCAAACAGCGTTATTACACCGTTAAATCTACGGCGCTGGGGGAATAGGTCATGTGGGAAATCTATTCCATCGGGGATTCGGCTTTTTTAGAGCAGGTCCTGAACGCTGTCGCGATGATCACTGGTACAGGCGATTTTACTTCAATGGTTCGGATTGGCTTGCTCATTGGGGTATTGATGGTCTCTGTTCAGGCCTTAATGCAAGGTGGTCGTGGGATTAACTTTCAGCACGTTTTAGTCTCATGGCTAGTCTTTGCAACCATGTTTGGACCCAGTACCCGAGTGAGCATTGAGGATGCGTACACGGGGCAAGTTCGAGTGGTTGATAATGTACCTATCGGTGTTGCTGCCGCAGGCAGTACGATTTCGACTGTTGGCTTTCAAATCACGCGATTGTTTGAAACCGCCTTCTCAACTCCCGCCATGACGGAATACGGCTTTGCATCCAGTTTACAGTCACTGATTAAAGTGAGAAAACAGGTGATGGATCGCTCTGGTTTGGGTGATGCAAATCGTGTCGCCGGTTCGGACATCGAGCAATCGTGGTTTAACTACATCAAAGAGTGCACCTTGATTGGTATCGACATTGGACAAAAGAACCTCGATCAGGTGCTGAGTGACCCCAACCCGATGACTGCGATTAGGTTTGATTCGCGCATTTATGGCACTCGAATCATGCTCAGTGGTAGCAGTAGCGATCTGGACTGCACCGACGCCTACAGCCAACTGAAACTCATGACAGAATCAACCTTCATTCCAAGGCTTAAACAGGTTCTGTCAGCCTCATTGGGGACTTCGTCAGCAACGGACACTGATGACGTGATCCGAAATGCACTGAATAACCTTGGTTTGGCTTCGGTTAACACCCAAGAGTACATGACCGCGTCAGTGCTTTTGCCTATTTATGAACAAAGCGTGACGGGCAAGTATATGGATGATCAAGCTTTCACCGCAGCCGTTATGGTTAACCAAGCAATTGAGCAGCGCAATACGCAATGGGCGGCGGAGCAGACCCTGTTCCAAAGCATTGTTCGTCCGATGATGACGTTTTTTGAGGGTTTCATTTACGCCATCACCCCATTGATGGCCTTTGTGATAGCCCTTGGCCAAATCGGGATGCGAATGGCCGGGAAGTACTTGTTAATCCTGCTTTGGATTCAACTTTGGATGCCTGTCATGGCCATCATTAACCTGTATATTCATTTAACCGTTGCAGGGAAAATGTCGGCTCTTGATGCCTTTGCAGGTACAGAAGTGCCATCTTTTGCTGGGATGATGCAGATGGATTCAGTGCTGCAAACCTGGATAGCTACTGGCGGCATGTTGGCGTCGAGTGTTCCGGCAATTTCGCTCATGCTCGTGTATGGCTCAGCAATAACCGCAACCCACTTGGCTGGACGTCTTCAAAACGGCGATGCCATTGATGAAAAGCTGGCTAGTCCAGATGTCTCAAAAAATGCCCCGGTGATGCAATCACAGTCAATGTTCCAAAATTCAGCCCTCACTGGTTCTGCAATGACCGGTGCGTCAAACTTACTAAGCAGTTTCTCTGTCGGAAACGCAGTGGGTTCAATGGTCGGCTCTGCAAAAGAATCCATGACTCAGGCAACTCAAGCCTTTAGTCGTCAGGTTGGCAATACCATGAGTCGAACTTTTGGTGAAAAGCTAAGTTACGACAACCTTTCTTCGGTTGGACGTCAGATCGGTTCTTCTAATTCCGCATCTAGCGCCGTTGTTAATCAGGTTACTGATGACCTGCAAACACGGTATGGTTTCGGAGACGATAAAAAAGACGCTGTACGTGGCTTGGTATCTGGCGTGTTATCGGGAGGCCTAAGGGTCGGTGGCGATGGAACTATTACAAATACCGGTGATAAAGAAGTAGCAGACAAAGGGTTCTTGGGAAGATTACTTGGTACAGGGGGGAATGACTCCCCACAAGGTAGCTTGCCTGGAGTCGATAAGCCTGAATCCTCAAGAGTGCCAAAAATATCACGGTTACGAGCTGGGTTGGATCTAGGTGGTAACTTTAGTGGCCAAGTTGAGTCATCAGAAGGCAGTTCTCGATCTACGACCGCAAATACGCTCACTGGGGAGATGCAAAGCTTGGCATCAAGTGATTCACGACGTGCTGAGTATCGCGATGCAATGGTTAAGGACCTTTCAGATTCAAGACGTTCTGGCGTTGAGATGTCCTTGTCTAACCAAGACTATCAGTCTCTTCAGAGTTCAGCACAAGACGTTGTCACGGCATCAAACCGCTTTAGTGAGCTTGATCAGGCCAGCTACAGTCTATCAGGACAAAGAAATACTGATGGTGCGACGTTAACCCGATTAGCGGCGGATAATCCTGAAGTCATGGATTATTTAGGTCGCTATATGAACCAGCATGTTGAAGCCGGTAACCGATTACGTGAAAACCTTCCAATGTATCAGCGCTTGTTACCTGATGATAATCAGGCGTATGTGGCCGCAGCTATGGAGTCTTTAACCTATAGCAATTCTTCAACGCCCGCTGAACGGGACAATGATTATCAAGCAGCAATGACTGTTATGGCCATGGCTACCGGAGCCGATTTACGATCAATTCAGCCGCGCTCAAATGAAGGCTTGTCATCAACTGCACCTACTTTTGGTGGTACTCAAAGCCAAGTTGAATCGGGTGTATTGGGCGGCTACGAGGATGCAGCAACAGTTCAAACTCAGTTCAACGCAGCTCAATCGGCTTACCAAACCAATCTGTCTGGTATAGATGGACAGTTGAATGCGCATCAGCAGCAAGCTCAGCAGGCCGTAGCTACTGACACAAGTACCTATCAATCTGGACTAAACAGTGAAGCTGGATCTCAGTGGCGATCACGCATTATGGCTGATGATAGCGGAGTTTCTGGTGCTGAAATGTTCTTCAACAGCGCCAGTGCTATTGGTGATTTCAGTGGCAAGCATACTGATGCAGCACTGCATACCTTGAATCACTTTGGCGAAGACTATGAGAGTTACAAAGAACAAGCGCTTGAAGATCCTGGCTCACGAGGTTTCTTGCACAACGCTACGGTGGCCAGCAAATCAACCTGGGATGGCTTAAAAGCCGCCGTTGATGCAGGAACCTCTTTGGAAAACCCATTGACGGCGTTTAATGATGCATACAGTGGATCGAGTTCGCAGTATGCTTCCGAAGTAAACTGGGGCACTAAGTCTGAAGCCATGTTGGCGGGGGCATTCGGTGCGGCAGTTAACAATCGATATGGTGAGTTCCTAGAGCAGTATGCTGATGATTTTAAAAAGGAAGCATACAGCGAAGGGCAGAGAATGGGATTGACCCCGATTCAAAGTCAAGTGTTCGCTCAAGCTTTCAATGAAGGTTTGGCGGGGCGCGTTTTCAACTCTGAAGACTCATCGAGTTGGTCGCCTGAAATGCTTGGTCTAAGGGAGCAAATGCTAAATGAGTATCGTCAAAAAGATGAGAGCGGTGCTTACATCCCCGACAGTGTGTCCGAAGAAGATAAAGCATTTGTGGATAAGCAGATTGCAGTGATCTCAAATGCATCCCTTGCTGGAGATTATGCTCAGAACAACTTGATCGATATTAGGGCCTATAACCAGGCTTCAGGAAGGAACTAAAAACAGAAGGTAGCCAGCTTGTGATGGGCTGGCTATTTTTTTGGCCTTTTGGGGAGGATAGATGAGCGACCGTCTGCAAATTCGTTTACCCAGTACCAATATTTTTTTTCGCTCAGGCTTAGTTCTCGACCGGTATCTTTCAGTTGTCTTTGAAATAAATGGATTAGTCCGCTTAAGCCTAAGAAGGCTAAACCGACACATAAAATTGTCCAACTCGCTTGCCAATATGCGATTGCTACAAGCATAGTGATGATGGCTATAAGTCCGATGGGATTACAGGTCGCTTTGAATCCCAAGTAGCTGAAAAAAACGACGGTGCAAATCAGAAATGGCAAAGCCGCTAACTTGGCAGATGCCGTTAATATTTCTGAGGGAAAAAAATGAGCCGCAGCCAAAGTCGCCAGAAAAAGCCCCAGTGATATAAACCAGCAGCGTGCTGGTAAAGATTTAAGTAATTTTATCATCTTAGTACTCTCAAAGTGCACGGGCGGTGCACAATCAAATCATGCATCAGCATGTTAGTTCTCAAAAAGTGCTCTAGTGGTTTGCTCGGCCATAATCTCACACACAGGACATTTAAGCTGAATGCGCTGTTGAGATACCGTCAAATACAGACTGCCGCATCGACACCGGTGTAAGGATGCAAGCTGTGATCTTAAATCACGAGCTAGAACCCAACCTTCATTGATGGTCAGTTTTTTCCAGGGGATCTCAGCTGGAAGATCTGCCTCTTCTCTTGCAACCAAGTACGCATCGTAAGCCTTCATCAAAGCATCGATATTTAATTTCTTGTAGACATTATCACCACCAATATTGACATAAAGCGCCATCAGCAGGGAGCCTTCAACTAGGGCTCTTCTGCTTTTAACGATGGCATCAGATTCTGGCAATTGACCAGGACAAGGTGACTTGCCAGTCACTTCTTTGTGCAGCCTTCTGATAATGTGGATTGGCAAACCTGTATCGAGCGCGATAATGGTCGTTCGAAATCCGTACTTAATAAGCAGCGAGGCTCGGGTAAACAGCTCACTTTTGGACAGGTTATCAATCATGCATCCCCCTTGTTGTTTAGGGTTGATAATAAATAAGCGATTCTTGGGATACCTGTACCTTTGCTCTTCACCATCTCAATCAGTTGGCTTTGGTTACCCCTTGGTTGAAACAGCATGAATGATGAGGTCGCCACTCGTTGCAGGTCGTCAACACCGGCATTAATCAGTGCATCCACCACGTCGCGTGTAAGTCCAAAGCGCAAGACGGCCTCTTGCGGATCAATGCGCGCTAATTCTCGTGCTGCGTGTAGGTACGCCAAATTTAATTGATAGAAGTCTTGTTGATTGGTTGTCATTGACGGACCTCCAGTTCATGTAAAATATTGCGATAGATAGAAAGCACTCTTTGCCCATACCAGCGTGCACGCTCTTCGTTCCAACTGTGATAGCGGCCTATGCCAAGCTCTAAATCATTTGGTGAAGACTTGATTGCTTCGGCCAAAATACTTGAGCCGACCGTAAGGTTGGTGATGGGGTCTAGCAGTTCCGCTGCTGAGCTCACCCGATGCCCATGCCAATGCAAATTGATTTGCATTAGGCCAATATCGAGCTGGTATTTTTCACTCTCTTGCAGTGCTTGGTTTAACAGTTGCTCCGCTTCTGTCTTAGATTTGGCGTAGGTTGCATTTGAACCATTGCGAATTGCGTATGGCCATGGACTGGTCATGTTGAGACCTCGATTTGAGGCCGACTCAGCCAAGGCAACGGCGTAGAGCATGACAGGATCAATACCAACGCTTTGTGCTGCTTTTTCCCACTGATAGCCCGGAAACGCATAGACTGAAGTGCTTGCGGACATGGCTATCACTAGGGCAATGGTTTTTGCTTTAATCGTTTTCATTTTTGTCCTCTAATTCATTTCCGAGAAGCGCCTGAATGGCTTTCGGGCTTATTCTTTTTAAAGGCACTGCGCTAAAGTCAGCGATGCCTCTCGTATAAACTTGTGCCGCTTTTGACCAGTCGCCTACGGCAACAGGCGCTTGCATATCAAATCCTTTTTGCTGGTTCTGATGGTCTGCAATACCCTGTAATAGCCTTGGGTATTCACCCACTTCGTCCCGTAGCAAGTAAGCCTGGTAGCGTGTTAAAAACTCTTTTTGCTTAAAGGGGTATTCCCTGTCATCAACCTTGCAGAGTTCAACCCATCCACCCATGTCTGAAATCACGCGGTGGATAAGCGCATCGTCAAACATCACGGATGTCCAAGCGCCAACCTGACGAACAGCCTTGTCAACTTTGTTCCAAGCAACCATGGCTCTTGAACCTGAGTTGCCGTCGATATGCTTGATGACGTCAGCGGGCTTTGGAAAAAATTGCCCAGTATCCGGTGATTGAATATGCCGAGTCAGACCGATTCGCACTTCTTCAATGCTATAAGCACGAAGGGCTTCAAATGCGATGGATAGCAATTGTGGTGATACGCTTTTGCCATACATGGCCCAAGCTGCTCCCCAAACTTCAGCAAACTCGCGTTTATCAACCTCCTGCACTTGAACGAACCTCCCGAATACCTGGTCCGGCCCAGCTTTCAGCAATGCGGCGATTGCTTTCTTCAATATTCAATTGGTGATTGCTGCCCTTTAGGCTCGTCGATGATTGCTGTACTTCATCAATGCGAACGTACTCGTCTTCCCATTGCCGGTTTAAAAGCCAGTTATGTGGCATAGGGGTCTTAGTCCGATCTTGATACTGTAATCGGTTGTCTCGTTGCTCTTTCCAGCGTGTTAGCACTTCCAAGGCGAGTTCATGGTCTTCATTGAGTCCCATGCGTAGCCATTCTTCTTTGGCTTTCGCTTTTTTTTCTTTGCGTATTTGTACATCCCAGAAGTCTTCAAACTGTATGTGGTCAACAGTTTTAACTGTTGCTTTATTGCTTCTCTCAGAGTCATCCGACCGTTGAGAGTCCCTTACCGGGTTGCCATCAGGCATAAACAATGATGAAAATTCTTCTGGTAGCCGAGCTTGAAAAGCGGCAAGAGATTTCAAAAGCGATGCCATACCAATGAAGTCGGCAGGTACATCTTTAAGCAACCGAAAGGCTGCCTTACCTTGGTTTGGGTTTTCGATTGGGTTGTGCTTCAGAAAGCTTCGAATCAAAGTCCAACCAGATTCCTCGCAACGAATCAGGAACTGATCTTGTTCTAACTCACTTAACGCCTTGGCAACCTGTTGCTCATCCCAGTTCAAGTCAGAAGCAACGTAACCAATCGGCAGTCGAAAGCAGCCAAGCAAATTACAATGCGGGCATGTAAGCAAGTACAGTCCTAGCAACTTCGCTGAGTCACTCCAGGACAAAACATTTTGCTTTAGCCAAAAGCGGGTATAGACCTTGCCATAATCACGCATGGAGGTACTCGCTTTTGTGTTTACGTAAAATGCTGACCATTACTTGCCCTTAATCCTACTGGTTACTGGCTTTCAGCTCGCTTGGGCATTCGGGGTAGATGTCCGGTCTTAACTGGGATCGGGTTACCTGTCCTTGCGTAGCTTGTTCGATGGGTAAAACGAATTCAGCGGGAACACGCCCTGATTTATTCAACCAAAACCAGACGTTTTGCTGTTTTGAGTTGATGGCTCGTGCTAATGCTGATTGCCCGCCGACCAAGTCAATGGCACGGCGGAGATGTTTTTGTGTCGTGTTGAACACTTCCATACCGTCTCCTGTTACAATAATAACTGTTACAAGATTGAATGTTACAGTTTAAACTGTAGATAAGTCAACAGTTAAAATTGTTGAAAGGCTACAGTTTTATTTGTAGAATACGGGCTTATGAAAACTTTATCCGAACGACTAAACCATGCCTTGCAGCTTACTGGGGTGACTCAGTCTGAGTTGGCTCGACGCATTGGTATCAAACAGCAGTCGATCAGCCAGATTTGCTCTGGTAAATCGGCTAGGTCTCGTTACACCATGCAGATCGCGGAGGCGCTTCGCGTGAATGCTCATTGGCTCGCCACAGGTGATGGCGAGATTGGCTTGGGGGTCGGTAATGTAGAAGTTGGGCCTGACATTAAGGGAAGAATTCCTCTCATTAACTGGGTTCAGGCCGGTGATTGGACTGAAATAGCGGAGGGATTTGCCCATGAAGATGCTGAGGAGTGGCGTGACGTCACTGGGAAAGCACATGAGGGTTGTTTCGCACTTCGCGTAAAAGGCGACAGTATGGAAAATCCAAGCGGAAAAAAATCCATACCTGAGGGAGCAGTGATCGTTGTTGATCCTGAGTTACCTTATTCATCAGGTTCATTGGTTGTTGCGCGTTTGGATGATTCGAAAGAAGCAACCTTTAAGCAGTTGGTTATTGATGGTGAACAGCAGTACCTAAAACCTTTGAACCCGCAATACCCTGCAATACCGATCAACGGCAACTGCACCATCATTGGTGTAGTACGACAAGCTATCATCGATTTTTGGTAGCGAAGGAATTTGTGGTTTAGCCACAGTTGTTCATGAGCTGAAGAAGCAACGATTGCAAACAGCTACAACTGAGCATTGGCGCACGCTGAGAGTAAATGGTAACCGATTAGATAACCATTGATTGTTTATAAAGTCAAGATCAGCGAAAATAGCGGCCAATTACGATTAACACGACGGATTTGACAAGCGAAGAACTGAAAAGAGAGTACTTCCAAAAGTGTGTACAAATCCGTGTACAAACTAAAAGAATTTATACATGGCAAACCAAGATTTTCTTAATGAAATCAATAAGCGAAGGACCTTTGCTATCATCTCGCACCCCGATGCGGGTAAAACAACCATTACCGAAAAAGTGCTATTATTCGGAAACGCTTTGCAAAAAGCGGGTACGGTTAAAGGCAAAAAATCGGGTCAGCATGCTAAGTCTGACTGGATGGAAATGGAGAAGGACCGTGGTATTTCGATTACTACGTCTGTTATGCAGTTCCCCTATGGTGGCGCCCTCGTTAACCTACTCGACACGCCTGGTCACGAAGACTTCTCTGAAGATACCTATCGTACGCTAACGGCTGTTGACTCCTGTCTGATGGTCATTGACTCTGCAAAGGGTGTAGAAGACCGTACTATTAAGTTGATGGAAGTGACCCGTCTGCGTGATACGCCGATCGTGACCTTTATGAACAAACTCGACCGTGATATCCGTGATCCTATCGATCTGATGGATGAAGTCGAAAACGTACTGAATATTGCCTGCGCACCTATTACTTGGCCTATTGGCAGCGGTAAAGAATTCAAAGGTATTTACCACATACTGCGTGATGAAGTCGTGCTGTATCAAAGTGGTATGGGGCATACTATCCAAGAGCGTCGCGTGGTGAAGGGTATCAATAATCCTGATCTTGATAAAGCGATAGGCAGTTATGCCGCTGATTTACGTGATGAAATGGAATTAGTGCGTGGCGCGTCGAATGAATTTGATCATGCGGCTTTCTTGAAAGGTGAGCTGACGCCAGTGTTCTTTGGTACCGCGTTAGGTAACTTTGGTGTGGATCATATTCTTGACGGTATCGTTGAGTGGGCACCTAAGCCATTACCGCGCGAAAGCGATGCACGCGTAGTTATGCCTGAAGAAGAGAAATTCACTGGTTTTGTGTTTAAAATCCAAGCAAACATGGATCCAAAACACCGTGACCGTGTCGCCTTTATGCGTGTTTGTTCTGGCCGTTACGAGCAGGGCATGAAAATGCACCATGTGCGTATCGGTAAAGATGTTAACGTCAGCGATGCATTGACCTTTATGGCGGGCGATCGTGAGCGTGCTGAAGAAGCTTACCCAGGCGATATCATTGGTTTGCATAACCATGGCACTATTCGTATTGGCGATACTTTTACCCAAGGTGAAAAGTTCCGCTTCACTGGCGTGCCTAACTTTGCGCCTGAAATGTTCCGCCGTATCCGTCTGCGCGATCCACTCAAGCAAAAGCAACTATTAAAAGGCTTAGTACAGTTGTCTGAAGAAGGTGCTGTGCAAGTATTCCGCCCAATCGACACTAACGATTTAATTGTTGGCGCCGTGGGTGTACTACAGTTTGAAGTGGTTGTTGGACGTCTTAAGAGCGAATACAACGTTGAAGCCATTTACGAAGGTATCAGCGTTTCGACCGCTCGCTGGGTTTATTGCAAGGATGAGCGTAAGCTTGAAGAGTTCCGCCGCAAGTGTAGCCAAAACTTAGCACTCGATGGTGGTGACAACTTAACCTATATTGCGCCAACTATGGTTAACCTGAATCTTGCAATGGAAAGATATCCTGATATTGAGTTTGCGAAAACCCGCGAGCACTAATTAGGTCAGGTTCAAAATAGTGGTTGAAATGGCGGTGAATTCACCGCCTTTTTTGTATCTAATGAAATCTAAAAACGGTTATGGATGTGAATGATGGCGAATTGGATCACAAAAACATGGCAGGTTTATATCGATTGGTGCGACCGTATGGGGCTGACACCCGAAAATCGTCGTTGTTGTATGCCACGCCTTGAAGATCCGCCATTAGCGATAAAATGCGCTAAAACGACAGCAGCTGATGAAACGGCAGCGCATTCAAACGGTCAATCGACCGCAGAGTGAGGTATTTGCAGTGATTGATACCCACGCACATCTAGATTTTGCCGAGTTTGATCTTGACCGCGATACTGTAGTGCAGCGAATGCACAGTGTTGGGGTTAATAATCTGATTATTCCTGGCGTGTCCCCGCAACACTGGCACAAACAGCTCGCTGTTGCCGCACAATATCAAACCTATTTTGCCCTTGGTATCCATCCTTGGTTTTGCCCAGAGAATGTTGATGCAGGGATCTTAGCATTAACATCTAAAGTTGCCGCGTTGCTCGAATGTCCTCGTTTTGTTGCTATTGGTGAATGTGGCTTAGATAAACTTTACTCCGCTACTTGGCCGCAGCAGTTAGCGTTTTTTGAGGCGCAATTGACGTTAGCTAAATCCGTTAATCTGCCGGTGATTATTCATAGTGTTAAAGCGCATCCCGAGGTTTTGGCCTGTTTAAAAAAGTATCAATTGCCTAGAGGCGGTGTGATACATGCTTTTTCTGGCAGTGTTGAGATAGCACAGGAATATATCAAGTTAGGTTTTAAGCTGGGAATTGGTGGTTTGATTATGAATTCCAATGCCAAAAAATTACTCAAAACAGTCACTGAACTCCCACTCGAACACCTCATACTTGAGACTGATTCTCCGGCAATGACGCCGATAAATGTTACTGAAAAACGTAACCAACCCGCTAACCTTGTTCTTTTTATAGACAAAATCGCTACTTTGCAAAAAAAATCAAGTGTTCTAATATCAGAACACTTGATGTCGAATGCTGCGCAACTGTTTGACCTTTAGTTGTTTTTAAATAAACAGGTGTAGGTCGCACTAGCATTCTCCACTAAGCGATTGAAATTAAACTCCAAAAATATGATCAAAACGACGATTTTCGACTTTGCCTCGGGTATAATCTGACTCGGAAATAGGTTGATTAACAACATAATTAAAAAGTGTTAACAATAGGGTGATGGTTAATGAATATATTGATGAGTTTAGTAGGGGTGGTCACCCTACTTGCGATAGGTTTCCTCCTATCGAATAACAAAAAAGCAATTAATTTACGTACAGTGGGTGGCGCGTTAGCTATCCAGGCCGCTTTCGGTGGTTTTGTACTGTATATTCCTGTTGGTAAAGACATTCTGAAAGGTATGTCTGATGCGGTTTCTAGCGTTATTGGTTACGCACAAAACGGTATCGGTTTCCTGTTTGGTGATTTAGCTAACTTCAAACTTGGCTTCATCTTCGCAGTGAACGTGTTACCCGTTATCGTGTTCTTCTCTTCTCTGATCGCGGTTCTATATTACTTAGGCGTTATGCAGTGGATCATCCGTATCATCGGTGGTGGTTTACAAAAAGCATTGGGCACAAGCCGTACAGAATCAATGTCAGCAACAGCTAACATCTTCGTGGGTCAAACTGAAGCTCCTCTGGTTGTTCGTCCATTCATCCCAACTATGACGCAGTCTGAACTGTTTGCGATCATGGTCGGTGGTTTGGCGTCAATCGCGGGTTCAGTATTGGCTGGTTACGCGCAGATGGGTGTACCTATCGAGTACTTAGTGGCCGCATCATTCATGGCAGCACCAGGTGGTCTATTAATGGCTAAACTGATGCACCCTGAAACTGAAGTTGCTAAAAATGACATGAGCGATTTGCCAGAAGATCCTGACAAACCAGCTAACGTGTTAGACGCAGCTGCGGCAGGTGCTTCATCTGGTATGCATTTAGCGTTAAACGTTGGCGCTATGTTGTTAGCCTTCGTTGGTTTGATCGCTATGATCAACGGTATCATCGGTGGTATCGGTGGTTGGGTGGGCATGCCTCAGTTAACACTTGAACTGATCCTCGGTTATGTGTTCATGCCTTTAGCATTCCTTATCGGTGTACCTTGGAATGAAGCATTAGTTGCTGGTTCTTTCATTGGTCAAAAGATCATTGTTAATGAATTCGTTGCTTACTTAAACTTTGCTCCATACCTGAAAGACATCGCTGATGGCGGTATGGTTGTGGCTGAAACAGGTTTAGCAATGACTGACAGAACAAAAGCGATTATCTCGTTTGCTCTGTGTGGTTTCGCTAACTTGTCATCAATCGCGATTCTGCTTGGTGGTTTAGGTGCAATGGCTCCTAACCGTCGTCATGATTTAGCTACTATGGGTATTCGTGCGGTTATCGCCGGCTCTTTAGCTAACTTAATGAGTGCGACACTTGCTGGTCTGTTCTTAGCTATCTAAGCAATGAACGGCAGTAGGGGGAAACCCCACTAACTGGGTCCTGACCATGCAGGGCGGGACCCAAGTTAATTCAACCATTTTCCAGTAGTGATTCCTGTAGTGAATAGTTTCTCCAATTTAAAAACACAGAATGCAACTGAGATGTCGCTGTCATTCTGTCTTAAATGTTGTAGTTCCACGGTTAAGTTAATTAATCGTAATGCAGAAGTCGCGACTTTGTTCACAATTAAGAATTTTGTGTTTGTGATTTTACGCTAGATTATTGAGATTTTATTTAATCTAGGTAGAATGCGAGCGCCACAAAAAGAACGCTACCCTCGATGGTAGTAAACAAGATAAATGGGGTTGATGATGAAAAACGTTAAAACTTTAGCTTTAGCCGCTACTGCTGTAGCTGCAATCTCTGGCAACGCATTTGCCGCTGATCGTTCTGATATCTACGCAACAGATTACAAGTGGATGCAGTTCAACGCTATGTATGCAATTGATGAACACCCAATTGCTCCAGGTGCCGATGCAGAACATAACTACCTTGAAATGGAGTTTGGTGGCCGTAAAGGTGTTGTTGACCTATATGGTTATGTTGATGTATTCAACTTAGCAAACAGCGGTTCTGGCGACAAAGTTGCTGGTGCAAGCAAAATGTTCATGAAATTTGCTCCACGTTTTTCACTGGATGCAATCACAGGATTAGATCTTTCTGTGGGTCCAATTCAAGAAGTGTACTTCTCTACTCTATTTAACTGGGGTGGTGGTGCAATTAAAGGTCAAAGCATTTCTTTTGATGTCGAGGATCATCCTGGTCCACAAAAAATCAATAACGCAGGCGATGTAAACATGTCGTTCTGGGGTATTGGTGCTGACGTTATGGTGCCTTGGTTAGGTAAAACGGGCATGAACTTATATGCTACTTACGATATCAATGCTAAGGATTGGAATGGTTACCAGTTTTCTGCTAACTGGTTCAAACCTTTCTACTTCTTTGATAACAAGAGCTTCCTGTCATTCCAAGGCTATGTTGATTATCAATTTGGCGCTGATGAAGTAAATGCCTATGACACAAATGGTGTTTATCAGAATACGACTTTTACCTCTAACGGTGGTAACGTGTTCTTTGGCCTATATTGGCATTCAGATAACTACGCTCTGGGTTATGGTCTGAAAGGCTTTAAAGATGTTTACCTGCTTAAAGACGGTGGCACTTTTGGTCTAGATACGACTGGTTGGGCGCATTACTTCACAGCTACTTACAAGTTCTAATTTCTTGTAATACTAGTTGCTTGTTGGAGCCGCATTATGCGGCTCCATCTTTGTTTTACCATGAGTCTTTATCTAAGCCTATTAGGCTAACAAGTGAGTTTATATAAAGGTTTGTGTTTTTCTCGCGCTAAAATGGATTTTTCGCGGAAAAGTAGGAGCAAGATTTTATTCGTATCCTCTCTTCCGGTCTTCAAGGATTCAAGTCGTGGTCACTTATAAGTTATTTTTTTAAGTGTCAGGATGCCTATTGCTCTTTATGACTTAGGCAAGATTGAATACCTACAACAAGGTAGTTTGTACAAGCAAATTACTCGGCACCGCCTGAAGGCCCGGCCATAAAAATAATCAAAATAATGCCACCTCTTAAGCGTTGCTTCTATGCGACTGATTTCTATTCATTTAATTTTTATTTTGGAGAGCTATTATGACTGATTTAAAAAAAGCAGCACAACGCGCCATCGAGTTAATGGACTTAACGACTTTGAATGATGACGACACAGATCAAAAAGTGATCGACCTGTGCCACAAAGCGAAAACGGCTGCAGGCAATACTGCCGCTATCTGCATTTACCCACGTTTCATCCCGATTGCACGTAAGACACTCGATGAAATCGGTGCTGAAGATATTCAAATCGCCACAGTGACTAACTTCCCCCATGGCAACGATGACATCGCCATTGCCGTGCTAGAAACCCGCGCTGCCGTTGCCTATGGTGCAGACGAAGTTGACGTGGTATTCCCATACCGCGCACTGATGGAAGGCAATGAAACCATTGGTTTTGAATTAGTTAAAGCCTGTAAAGAAGCCTGTGGTGAAGTCTTGTTAAAAGTCATCATCGAATCTGGCGTGTTAGCCGATCCTGCGCTTATCCGCCGTGCATCTGAGCTTTCAATCGATGCGGGTGCCGACTTTATTAAGACCTCTACCGGTAAAGTGCCTGTAAACGCCACACTCGAAGCGGCTGAAATCATGCTGACAGTGATCAGCGAAAAGAATACCCAAGTAGGTTTCAAGCCTGCCGGTGGTGTGCGTGATGCTGCCCAAGCGGCTGAGTTCCTCGGTGTTGCAGAGCGTATTTTAGGCGCTGACTGGGTTTCACCACGTACCTTTAGATTTGGTGCTTCAAGCTTATTAAACAGCTTGCTGCATACACTAGAACTGGCAGATGCGCCTAAGCCGACTCAAGGCTATTAATCGCAAACTATCGCTGATTAATACTATCAGCGTATAGCGAGCCTAATTAAGTGTGACCTAAATCTATTTGGCAAACTCAAAACTTCGATAGTATGAACTTGTAATATTGCTACAGTTTTGATGTTTCATTGCAAAGATAAGCACTAGCGACAGGGTTGTTAGTGTCTATCTTGGAGGCAGTATCATGTTTCTAGCTCAAGAGATTATTCGTAAAAAACGTAATGGTTTAGCGCTCAGTTCCGAAGAAATACAGTTCTTTGTTCAAGGTATCACCACCAACTCTGTATCTGAAGGTCAGATCGCCGCATTAGGCATGGCGGTGTATTTTAATGACATGAATATGGCTGAAAGAATCGCTTTAACGACAGCGATGCGTGATTCTGGCACTGTGCTTAATTGGCAATCATTGGGACTCAACGGTCCAGTTATCGACAAACACAGCACTGGCGGTGTGGGCGATGTGATTAGTCTGATGCTTGGCCCTATGGCTGCGGCTTGTGGTGGTTATGTGCCTATGATTTCTGGGCGTGGCCTAGGTCATACGGGCGGCACGCTCGATAAGTTTGATGCCATTCCGGGTTACCAAACTGAGCCATCAAGTGAATTGTTCCGTAAAGTGGTTAAAGACGTCGGTGTGGCGATTATTGGCCAAACGGGCGATCTCGTTCCTGCCGATAAACGCTTCTATTCTATTCGCGATAATACCGCCACAGTTGAATCCATTTCCCTCATCACAGCGTCGATCCTGTCTAAGAAATTAGCCTGTAATTTAGATGCGTTGGCGATGGACGTAAAAGTTGGTAGCGGCGCCTTTATGCCAACCTATGAGGCATCGGAAGAATTAGCTCGCAGTATCGCCGCCGTTGCAAATGGCGCGGGTACGAAAACGACGGCTTTGCTTACCGATATGAATCAAGTGCTTGCATCTTGTGCTGGTAATGCAGTTGAAGTGAAAGAAGCCATCGACTTTTTAACGGGGGCTTACCGTAATCCGCGTTTATATGAAGTCACTATGGGTCTTTGCGCTGAGATGCTGCTTCTTGGCGGTCTTGCAAGCAATGAGGCCGACGCTCGCGCTAAACTGAATCGTGTACTCGATAATGGCCGCGCCGCAGAGCTCTTTGGCAAGATGGTGTCGGGTCTTGGTGGTCCGGTCGATTTTGTTGAAAACTACAGTAAATACTTACCGCAGTCACAAATTATTCGTCCAGTTTTTGCCGATATGCAAGGTTATGCCTATAGCATGGATACCCGTGAATTAGGTTTAGCGGTTGTGACCTTAGGTGGCGGCCGCCGTAAGCCCGGTGATGCACTAGACTATAGTGTTGGCTTAACCCAAGTGTGTGCCCTAGGCGATAAAGTGGATTCATCTACGCCGATTGCCGTTATCCATGCACAGTCTGAAGCCGCGTTCGCTGAAGCGGAACTTGCGGTGAAAAAAGCGATTCACATTGGTGAAACTGCTCCAGAAAAAACACCTGAGATCTATACCTATATTCGTGCAGCGGATCTTTAAGGAAGAATTATGAAACGTACCATTATTATGATGTTGGACTCCTTTGGAGTCGGTGCTTCTGCAGATGCAGCAAGCTTTGGTGATGTCGGTTCCGATACTTTTGGTCATATTGCTAAAGCATGCGCCGAAGGCAAAGCCGATATTGGCCGTGAAGGTCCGCTGAAATTACCTAACTTAGCGCGCTTAGGTTTGGGTCATGCGGCGATGGAAAGCACGGGCGCCTTTGCCCCAGGTTTTGGCGATAATGTTGAGTTGATTGGTGCTTATGGTCATGCGCAAGAGTTAAGTTCGGGTAAAGATACGCCGAGCGGTCACTGGGAGATGGCGGGCGTACCCGTACTATTCGAGTGGGGTTATTTCAGCGAACACCAAAATTCTTTCCCTAAAGAACTGACGGATAAGATTTTAGCCCGTGCGGGTCTGGACGGTTTCTTAGGTAATTGTCATGCTTCTGGCACAACTATTTTAGAAGAGTTAGGCGAAGAGCACATGCGTTCTGGCATGCCTATTTTCTATACCTCAGCCGATTCTGTGTTCCAAATCGCTTGTCATGAAGAAACTTTCGGTTTAGAAAATCTCTATCGTCTTTGCGAGATAACCCGTGAAGAGTTAGAGCCTTACAACATAGGTCGTGTCATTGCCCGTCCATTTGATGGTACTGGCCCAAGTGACTTTGCCCGTACCGGCAATCGTAAGGATTATTCACTAGAGCCACCGGCAAAAACCGTATTAGACAAGCTGAAAGAAGCGGGCGGTGAAGTCGTGAGTGTGGGCAAGATTGCAGATATTTATGCTTACTGCGGTATCACTAAAAAAGTGAAGGCAAACGGTTTAGAAGCGCTTTTCGATGCGACCTTAGCCGAAGTCAAATCAGCGGGCGATAACACTATAGTGTTTACTAACTTCGTGGATTTCGACTCGCATTACGGTCATCGCCGTGATGTGGCAGGTTATGCCAAAGGGTTAGAATATTTCGATGCCCGTTTACCTGAAATGCTCGCATTATTGGGTGAAGATGATCTGCTGATTTTAACCGCGGATCACGGCTGCGATCCAACATGGCAAGGCACAGATCATACCCGTGAATATGTGCCAGTATTAGCTTTTGGCGCTGGATTGAAAGCCGGTTCTCTGGGGCGTCGTAATAGCTTTGCCGATATCGGCCAATCTATTGCAAGCCACTTTAAGCTTGAACCTATGGCCTATGGCGAATCGTTCCTTTAGGCAAATTAGCATTTATTTCGATTTGGCGGCTGACATTTGCCGCCAGTAAACAAAGACTTAAGTCTTAATAAAATAAACAGGGGTTATTTCGATGGCAACACCACACATTAATGCTGTAGAGGGCGCATTCGCTGAGACAATGCTGTTTCCAGGCGATCCATTACGTGCAAAATATATTGCTGAAACATTCTTAGAAAATGTTGAGCAAGTGACTGATGTTCGAAACATGCTAGGTTTTACTGGTACTTACAAAGGTAAGCGTATTTCAGTTATGGGTTCTGGCATGGGTATTCCTTCATGCTCTATCTATGCAACTGAATTAATTCGTGATTACGGCGTTAAAAACCTGATCCGTGTGGGTACTTGTGGTGCGATCAGCACTGACGTTAAAGTACGTGACGTGATCATTGGTATGGGTGCATGTACTGACTCAGCGGTTAACCGTTTACGTTTCAAAGGCCAAGATTTCGCTGCTATCGCTAACTATGAGCTGATGAATGCGGTTATCGAGTCTGCGAAAGTTCGTGGTACTAAAATTCGCGTAGGTAACATTTTCTCTGCGGACCTGTTCTACACTCCTGATCCACAAATGTTTGATGTGATGGAGAAGATGGGCGTATTAGGCGTAGAAATGGAAGCGGCTGGTTTGTACGGCGTTGCCCATGAGTTTGGTGCACGTGCCCTGTGCGTTGTGACTGTATCTGATCACATCCGCACCGGTGAAAAGACGTCTGCAGAAGAACGTCAAACCACATTCAATGACATGATTATCATGACATTAGAAGCGGCGATTACACTGTAACTGTTATTGTGTAAGAGTGTGCTACTGAAAAAAGGGTTCGCATTGCGAACCCTTTTTTTATGTCAATTTTTAGCGGCTTTTCTCTAGAAATTACGATTAACCTGTGGAATCTGTGTCGAGGTCGCTTGGTTCACTAGGGGTTTTTGGTGTTGAGGGTTCGGCTACCACGGCTGTTGCTTTCGTCGCCTGTTTTACTCGGCGGACACTTTTCACTTTAGGTTTAACCTTTACAGGTGTTGCTTGTTCCGCATCATTTATCGCGTTTTCAACTTGGTTGCTCGTTTCTAGCGTTAACGATTTTTCTGACGTTTTTTCGGCCTTAGTTTGCGCGCCTTTCTGAGTGAGCTTATCAACACGGGTCTCTGTCACTGCTTTTGGCGCCTTAGTGGATTTAGCCGCTTTTTCTTGTGGATTATCTGTGGTCGACACCGCTTGATCTTCAGTTAGTTCTTGCGCCAAACCATCATTAACACTTTCTGATGGCTCTTCTGCTGATGAGCGTTTTTTGGGTTTTTTCGGCGCTTGACGCAGCTTAACCCTAAAGCGGCGGCGGTCAAAATCGGCGCGTTTGAAAGACAAAGAGCGCGAAAGCAACATACCTATCAAGCCTGCAACCAGCAGCATGATTTGTTGTTGTTCCATGTTTAAATTGTGGGCCTCTTTGATTTCGTTGAAAAACAGCTTGGTATCGAGCCTGACTTCGACATAACCTAGATTTTTCCCTTCTTGGATCACGGGCTCTACATAGGGAGGATATTTGCTTAGTAGCAAATTCATTTCTTCCGAGTCAGGATCGACAACATCCTTAGTGATGCTTTGGGCGAAGGATAACCGCATGCCTTGGTCGCTGAAGATAGCCGCAGACATCACCTTAGGATCTTCGACTAAAGCGCTGGCGAGCCATTGCAACTGCTCATCATTTTGCAGTTGTAGTGCGGGCGCGGCTCCATAGGCGGTTTGCTGCACCAGTAATCTGGCCATCTTTTGAGTTTGGGACTTTAGAAGCAGCTGACCTTGTAGTAGGCTTGTCTGCCACAATTGCACTAAGCCTAATATCAAGGCGAAGGCGGCAGCAATTTGGATCAGTCTACTGATTTTATGGCTTTTCTTTAGCCCTTTAAGATATAACACTTTGACCCTTAAAATGTAGAGCGCTTGCCTAATCATAATTGATTCTGAGTGAGCCCGATAGTTGGAGAATTTAAGTCCGATGGAAAGCTTGAACCAAGATGCGCTTTTTTTGTGGTTAGTCTCTGACCATTCCCCAAGGTTTGAACGCCAAGGGCAAGTGTTTGAACGTTATCAAGAGTCAGCATATCCCGCTGGTGTTTCACGTGTGCGAATTATTTATCAAGATGCCGTGGTAGAGGGCGCAATATCGGCCTGGATTGCGGCATTGTCTTCGTCTGATGTTATCGGTATTTCACATATCGAACGCCAAGTCGGCTTACATTGTATTGAGTTGGCATTAGTGAATGTGCCTTCTCAGGCGCAGCTGGCGGCGTTTCCTCAGTCTTTGGCTGAACTGCATGTCATCAATTTTGATTTACCTCGTTTGAATCATCCCGGCTTATTAGTGATGGACATGGATTCCACGGCGATTCAGATTGAATGCATTGATGAATTAGCTGCTATGGCGGGCGTTGGCGAGCGCGTGGCGGCGATTACTGAACGTGCTATGCAAGGTGAGCTAGATTTTGAGCAGAGTCTGCGTCAGCGTGTGGCACAGCTTAAGGGCGCCGATGCCAGTATTATCAAGACCTTGTGCGACAACTTGCCTTTGATGCCTGGGCTTGAGCCTATGCTTTTAGAGCTTAAATCCCATGGCTGGCGTTTAGTGGTGGCATCTGGCGGCTTTACGCCTTTTGTGGGCCATTTAAGGCAGCTTCTAAACTTAGATGCGGCCTTTGCTAATGAGTTAGTGATCACTGACGGTAAACTTGCGGGTGAAGTAACAGGTAAAGTTGTGGATGCGCAGTTTAAAGCAGATGTGGTTGAGCGTTGCAGTGAGCAGTGGCAAATTCCAAAAGGCCAAAGCGTCGCGATCGGCGATGGCGCGAATGATATTCCTATGGTGATGGCAGCGGATTTTGGTATCGCTTTCCATGCCAAACCTAAGCTGGCAGCGGCGGCGGATGCCAATATTCGCCATCTCGACCTGCGGGTTCTACCTTATCTGCTACAAATCTAGGTTATTCATTTATTTAAATATAAGTCTGGATAGAAACTGAGTTAGAGCAATGACTCTTGTCTTTTATTGATGAGCTGGTAGTTTAGGGATATTGATAAACTACCAGTGACTCATTTTGACTCAGCTCGCCCAAGGCTCAACATCACCCATTTCACAGTCTTCAATCTACCTGCCGTACCGCGATGGTCAACTGCATCTACGCCAGTTATTACCGGCTGCGCCTGATTTTTCTAAGACGCCTATCCTCATGCTCCATGGCGCCATGTCTAACGGTCGGGTGTTCTATAGCCAAAGTGGCCGTGGCCTAGGTTGTTTTTTGGCTAAGGCGGGATTTGTGGTGTATGTGTTGGATACCGCTGGCAGAGGGCTCAGTTTGCCGAAAATCGATCGGGATTTTACCTTAGGGCAAGGTGAAGTGATCCGCGAGCAATTACCTTTAGTGCAGCAGGCGATTCTCGAGTTACATCAAAAAGCCTGCCAAGAACAGGCGGCTAAGCTTGATTGCAAAATCGTGCCGCCTTCGCAGGTGCATTGGTGCGCCCATTCATGGGGCGGGGTGTTAATGGCGAGCAGTCTGGCCCGTTATCCTGAGTTACAACAAAGTGTTCGTTCATTGCTGACCTTCGGTAGCAAGCGGACGATTCGGGTTAAATCCTTCAAAAAGTGGTTAATGGTTGATGTTTTTTGGAATCGTTTAGCGCCAGGTTTAGCTATGGGTCAAGGTTACCTTGCTGCCGACAAGTTGCGCATCGGTATGGACAATGAAAGCCGCGCCTCATTAGTTCAAAGTATCGATTGGGTGCGAGGAGATTGGCTCGATCACGACGATGGATTTGATTATGCGAAAGCGGCAACATTCGCTAATTGGCCACCAGCTTGGTTTATCTCAGGGCAGAGCGATACTGTGCTTGGGCATCCAGAAGATGTGGCTGATATGGTCGCAGAGTGCGGCTTTAAACGGGCGAAATCAACGCTTCTTTCTAAAGATAATGGTTTTAAACATGATTATGGTCATGCTGATATGCTGACGCATATAGATGCTAGCAGTGATCATTTTCCTAAGATTAGGGATTGGTATTTAAGTTTTGATCTGGCGGTATTAAACAATTAAGACTGCTTTTTATGGATTGCAGGGTATCTTAGTTCAACCTCTTGGGTGATATCTAACAGTTCACCGACACCAATTATCCGCCATAGCTGTTCTTCTAATTGTTTAGCTTTATGGTTTGCATGAATATTAATGTATTCCAATTCGCGACGCAGATAACTCATGTCTGGCTTCTCAGTCGCACCTCGGTAAACGCGTAGGGCGAGGAATCGGCCTAACGCTTTGCTCTGATTGATAAAGGTTATCTGAGCATCCACATCACCTACTTCTGTGGCTGAAGTGCATTTCAAAAAGATTTTGCCACGAGATTGACGTATCAACTGGACAAACACTTCAATGAAATCCATATCTTGCTGGGGTTTCATCTGGCGAATAGGTTCGAGGATATCCCGCTTAAAGAATCCATCCTTTAGCAGCGGTGCTAAATTATATTGCAGAGTATCTGACGTGCCAGCGGCAAAAATATCGCTGATCTCATCCTGTTGTGTACCTACGCCTAAACACGCGACTTGGGCCGATTTTGTCGTTTTTTCAACAAAGTAGGGCACAGAATGCAAATCATGCATCAAAATATTTTTTAAACCATCGGCAAGTTCATTCGCTTCACTATTGTTCTCAGTCAGTTGTTCTAACTTTTCCTTATTATGGGCAATCAGTTTATTTAAAAACTCGACCCCCACATGGGGTGTATGGCCCATGACTGCGGTTAAATGCAGCGTTACACCATTCTTACGGGTTCGCACTAAACGGTAAGGGAGATTATCTAACTGTGTTTTACCCGCAATGGTTTGTAGTTTAGGGAAGCTTAACAGTAGCGGTTTATTCGATGAGAACTCTGTCGGATTGTCTAAGGTTAATTGCATGCCACGGCTAGAGATATCTAAAGTAATGCCCGTGGCTTTTAGCTTGTCTTGCGTCACGTTGACTAAGGTTTTAAAGGCGAAACGAGCCTCTTGGCGTCGCTCGCTAAACTGCATGGAAACTAACTTAATTTGATTGGCGGTTAATCGTTGTTGACCAAAGGTTTTAAGGGCATTGGCATTACTGTTGTCTTGCCAGGCTTTGTAATGCCCTCTGGCATCTTCATTGCTGATATCGATGAGCTGCAGTAAATGACTAAACTGCGATAACTGCTGTTCGACAAGTGGGCTGAATTTAGCCTCATCGCCCGGCAGGGTTGCGCGGCGATAGCCCTTATCATGATAAATTTTATCTTGGGTAACTTTAAAGATCCGCCAGCTAGGTTTGGTCGATGCAAAGCCTAGGAATAAAGGCATCATGCCCTTAGCTTTAAGCTCCGCTAAGGTGGCAGAGTAAAAATATAAGCAGCCTTGGGCATTATAGGTAAAGCTAAAAAATAGCCCGTGGTCGGGATTTTCTGGATGACTCAGTAGTGCCGATACTCGGCTTGGGGTCAGCATGGCTGGTAATTGGCTGACATCATTTTCATCTTGAAAGTAATGCACTATCTGCTGGTTATCACGGCTGAGCAGCATGTGACTCAAACCTTGGGTTTGAGTATTGAAATACAAAGGCAAGTGGGGCAGGTGAGGTAAATAATGGCGTTCAAATCCGAGTCCTGTTGCACTCACTATCACATCATTGACATCGACCTTGTAACGCAGTTTATAGCCGCGGATTAAATTACCGAGCATTTCACTTAAGGCTTCGCTGCCACCAAGGCGTTTGAGCCTTAGCCAAATATATTCGCCATTGGTTTGGCTATCGACAATCTGATAATCCACGCCGAGCTGGAGATCGGGATAGTAAAACTCTTCACTGAGTTCCAGTAACTTAACTTTGAGTGGTTGGTCGAGATCGAAGGGATGATTGGCGGCTAGGCGAATACGGGCACCGCCAATAGATAAATCTGCCGTGATCCCAGGTACTTCACCTCGACCGGATTGTGATGCCGCAATGCGAATACTGTAATTCATCCGCTCCTCAGCGCGGTTGAAATAACTGCCCAATACTACGCCTGGCACCATAAAAGGTTCTGGCTCGGCGGCTTCAACCTGAGTCACACCTTGGCGTAATTTTACCCGACGCTGTTGATGGGCATTGAGCACATATTCATACACACCTAAGGTATATTGGTTGCGAAACAGTGACATGGCCTCATGCATACTGCTTTTGGCTGGCTCATCTAAAAAATGTCGCTGTTGACCTAACATGACTTCAGTACAAGGAAGCTCTGATTTATCCCTGAGATCGATAATTCGGGTGCAAGGCGAAGCCAAACGACTCAATTCCATTTTCACAAGAAAACGGGTCGAATTGGTTTCATCTATCGTCAGCTGCTGAAAAATCTCTTGGAAGTTAGGTTCCATGAGCAATGGCTTGAGCTGTTCGATGAGTGCACTGTGGTTATCTAGACTCATGTAGGGTTCTTTTCTAATGCTGATTTTATGCCGTGCTGTGTTAGTCTTATGTCGGCAGTATTCATCGTTACTTAAATTGATTTTATACAGATTTTAATAAGTTATGGCAAAGAATAAAACAGCGTACGTATGTAATGAGTGTGGACAAGACTTTCCCCGTTGGCAAGGCCAATGTAGTGCTTGTCAGGAATGGAATACGATTACTGAGGTCAGGCTCGGTGCGGCTTCTCCTGGGCGCAGCACTAAGTTTGTCGGTTACGCTGGTGCGAGCAGCAATGAAGTGAAGACATTAGATCAAATCGATCTCAATGCTCTGCCGCGAATATTGAGTCATTTCGGGGAGTTAGACCGAGTGCTCGGTGGCGGAATCGTGCCAGGTTCTGCCATTTTGATTGGCGGTCATCCAGGCGCGGGTAAGAGTACGCTTTTATTGCAAACCTTGTGTCATCTGGCCGAGCAAATGCCTGCACTCTATGTCACTGGTGAAGAATCCTTGCAGCAAGTGGCGATGCGCGCCCATCGTCTTGGTTTACCAACTAATAAACTGCGGATGTTGTCTGAAACCAGCGTTGAACAAATTTGCGAAGTGGCCCTCAAAGAATTACCAAAGGTCATAGTGGTTGATTCGATTCAAGTGATGCACATGAGCGATGTGGCATCGAGCCCAGGCAGTGTGTCGCAAGTACGTGAATCCGCCTCTTACTTAACGCGTTTTGCGAAGGAAAATGGTATTGCCGTGATCATGGTCGGCCATGTGACTAAAGATGGTAGTCTGGCGGGGCCTAAGGTATTGGAGCATTGTATTGACTGTTCAGTGATGTTCGAAGGCGATAGCGATAGTCGTTATCGCACCTTGCGTTCCCACAAAAACCGTTTCGGTGCGATCAACGAGTTAGGCGTATTTGCCATGACAGAGCGCGGCTTAAAAGAAGTCGCCAATCCTTCGGCAATTTTCCTTTCCCGTGGTGAAGAAGAATCTTCTGGCTCGCTTGTTATGGTGGTCTGGGAAGGCACACGGCCGCTACTGGTGGAACTGCAAGTGTTGGTGGATAACTCGGCCATGTCTAACCCCCGGCGCGTGGCGGTGGGTATGGATGCTAACCGTTTAGCTATGCTGCTTGCCGTGATGCACCGCCACGGCGGTTTACAGATGTCGGATCAGGATGTGTTTGTGAACGTGGTGGGCGGCGTGAAAGTGACAGAAACCAGTGCCGACTTAACGTTACTCTTGGCTATGGTATCGAGTTTTCGCGGTGATATTTTGCCTAGCGATTTAGTCGCCTTTGGTGAAGTGGGGCTATCGGGTGAAATTCGGCCTGTACCCAATGGCCAAGAGCGATTAATCGAAGCCGCTAAACATGGTTTTAAGCGCGCCATCGTGCCTAAGGCCAATGTGCCGAAAAAGCCTCCTGCGGGAATGGAGGTCGTGGGTGTGTCTAAGTTATCTGAAGCGCTAGAAGCGATTTAGCATCAAATGCTCGCGAGTGAGATTAATGCCAGCAAGCAAAACAGCGCCATTAGGCGCTGTTTGTGTTTATGAGCGAGTGTTTTAATCTGTGATATTGTGTTTTTCGATAAACAACATGAGTTCGCGATTCAGCAAGGAAGCATCGCCTAAGTTAAGCTCCACCATACGTTTTAGGTGGCTGATACTGTCGACATCGATAAAGTTACACTTCAAGCCTAATTGGGCATTTTTTTGATGGACCAACTCAGTTTCCATACGGATCTCGATGTCAGATTCGGGCAAGATAAAACTGAGGGTAATAGCATCACCCGAGTGGATAAAATTTTGCGGCTCTTCGACCAGGGCACCATTTAGACTCAAATCGAGAATGGTTGTCTCCCACTGTGCAACACCTTGTTGTAGATGTGCATTTGTGGCAAATAAAATCCGCGAAAACTTGCGCCTTTCGTCCATACCCAATCCTTTTTCTTTCATAGTCTGCTAAGTGTAGTCCCATCAGTGTCCCTAAGCATATGTTATATTGATGTGACTGTAAAAGCAGAGCAATTTTTTGTTCAATAAAGCTACCGAGATCGCATATTTAACCTTTCACTCATATGCAAATATGAAAAAGTATGAATAATTCACTTAGGTAAAATAAGAGAAATTGAAAATGGCTTACAGTGTGCTGGTTGTCGACGATGAAGCGGTTATCCGTGCGCGATTAAAGGGATATTTTGAAAAGGAAGGTTATCGCGTTGTTGAAGCGGCCGATGGCGAGCAAATGTGGTACGAGTTTAATCGCCAGCATATCGATTTGATCATGCTAGATATCAATTTGCCCGGTGTCGATGGTTTGAGCCTGACCCGTGAGCTACGCAGCCGCTCCCATGTGGGCATCATTCTGGTCTCTGGGCGGGATGAATCTATCGACAAAATCGTTGGTCTCGAAATGGGCGCCGATGATTATGTGACTAAACCTTTCGAGCTGAGGGAGTTGCTGGTTAGGGTTAAAAACCTTCTATGGCGGATTTCCCTTGTGAAGCAAGCCGAGCTGGCGGTCGCCGAAGAATTATCCCAACCGGACGATGTGTTAAGTTTCGAAGGTTATCAACTCGAACTCAACAGCCGTAAATTACGCCATGGCGATGTGTTGATCAAACTCACCAAAGCGGAATTTGAGTTACTGGTCGCATTTGCTCTGCATCCGCAGCAAGTCTTATCCCGTGAGCGTTTAATGCAGCAAACCAGTCACCGTAATCTGGATGTCAATGACAGAACCATAGATGTGATCATTCGCCGTCTTCGCAATAAACTCGACACTGAATTGTTTGTCACTGTTCATGGGGAAGGTTATTTATTTGCCGCTAAAGTGGACGATTAATGCGAGTGAGGTCGCACTTGGTACAGAGGGTAAAAGTCGGCCTCCGCTAGACTGAAATCTAATTGAGACAAAGTGTTAGAGGATGATGTTCGCTTGATGATCGCAGGGCCTATATCGCCAAATGCCTGAGCGCCTTCGAGTTGTTTCACTGTAACATCAATGGCGAGTTTTCCCTGTAATACGACTAGATCATCATTACTGTAGATGACTTTTTCCCGTTTGAGCCCACGCACAATGGCGGGGGACAAGTAACTGCTTACTAGCTTGACTCTGTTACTTAATCCCTTTTGTTTCAAAGTACTAATGGCGGCCTCAATCGCCACTGCGCTGCCGAGAATATAATCTGGCTGCTGAGCTTTAAGCAGCATCTGCAACTGGTCACGATACAAATTGCGATTATTATCGGCGTGCTGAATGGCACTAATCTTGACTTGGCTCCCTTCAAGCGCCTGACGTATACCTTGCTCAACTAAATCAGTGCCACCTAGGTTTTCCGGTCCGGCTAAGAGTGCCAAATTTGCCGTTTGTTGCGGATGTTGTGATGTTGCATCGGCTTTGATGAAGTTACCCGCCAGTAGCCCCATTTGATACCAGTTGACGCCAATATGAGTTTTGACTTGGTCACTATTAAGTTTATTGACTAGGGCTAGCACGGGTTTAGTCAGTGGCGCGGTAAATTGGGCAAGTAAATCAGGGCTGACTGAGCCCAGTAAGATGGCATCATAGTCGCCTTGCATACAGCTTTGCAGCTGAGCCAGTTGCTTATCTATATGGTAATAACTGCCAGCTTCGAAGAGATCGAGTGAGACGCCAAGGGTTTTCGCATGTTGGATCAGTCCATAATCAATGCCAATCCAGTAGGCATCTTTGAGGTGTGGCACTAGGGCACAAATCCGCCAAGGCTGTTGGGCTTTTGTCAGTGGTAAGTAGTTTAATGTTTGGGATTGCTGGATTTTGACATTGAATGGCGTGCGCTGCTCTAATGGCCAAGTTAGAGGTTCACTTGTCGCATAGCCTGAAAACACGAGGCCAAATGTGGCGAGTGTGAACAATCGTTGCCAATATTTTCGCATCATCCCGTATTATCCGCTAAGCATAATCTTGGGTGGCATTGTAACAGTTTAAGGAAGATGTGTGGCTCCTTTATCTTTATCGCGAACCAGTTTAACCGGTCGATTAATGCTCGCCTTCAGTGTGTTAGGCGTATTGTTGATGCTGCTTGTTAGCTTAGGCAGCTTAAGTCTGCACTGGTTAAAACAGGCCGACAGTTACTTGTACGAAGAGTCGCTCCCCGCATCCCAAGCGGCAAGGCAGCTAGTACAAGCTTCTAATGCCTTGTCTGATGGTGTGCAGCAGTTAGGGCGGGTAGAAGATGAACGACAACGGGAGTTTATTGGTCGTAAACTGAGCCTTGAAAGTGTCAATATGTTTAATGGCATCAAAACCTTAACCATATTGGATGTCGACGAAGGCCAAAATCTGAACCAGCTGGCCGAACAAATCATCAGCCAATTAACTTTACTTGGCAAAAGTGTGGGTCGGCGTTTGACCATGGGCGATGAATTGCAGCTTAAGGCCCATGAATTGTCCATTGCAGCAGGACATGCCTCCGAATTACTTCAATCTGAGCTCGCCGTGGTGAATTCTGCCATCTTGGCGAAGTTGAGTCAGGCTTATCCAGATATGGCAGGGGCGAAGCACAGCGGCCGATTGCTCGACGATGTGATTGAGGGCGAACTTGATATTCAAGAGCAGCTCAATCGTGCCCTTAAGCTAGTTCATCAAATTGCCTTGTTAAGTCAGTTATTTGAATCCTCCGAATTGCAGTCAGAATTGCAATTAAGTGTGCCGAAGTTACTGGCGACGTTTGCAAACTCGAATCCTTCCCCGAGTTTTACCCTTCCTGAGCCTGAGATAGCGACGGCAATGGACAGGGCGCTCGCCCATAAGACGGATTCAGTGCCTGCTTCGAGTGACATCAATATCGATTTGATGGCGCTCGATAATGTGCCCGAGATAATTCGCGACCCGGGGCGTTTGCAGGCGTTAAAAACCGAATTAGCAGTGTTGGCGCACACACCGCAAATCATTAAATTGCAGCGGGAATTAAGTCAAACACTGCAGCAGCAACAGCGTCAGCAGCAAGAGTTAGCCGAAAAACTCTATGGACTCAATACGCTGGTGGATCGCGCCCTAAATCAACAGCAACAACAGGCAGAATTGGCTCGTAGTGATTATCTACACCAATTGTCCCTTGCTAGGCTTGGGCTTTGGGGCACAGGTGCCTTGATGTTTGTGGTGATTGGCTTTGTGATCTATCGAGTGATTTATCGCGGAATCACCCTTAGGTTAAATCAGGCGACCGAAGCCATGTCCCGCTTGAGTTTAGGTGACACTGACGTGAGTTTAGAGGCTCACGGGGATGATGAACTGACTGCGATGGCCAATGCTATCGAAGCCTTCAAGCGTAAAACTGCTCATAATCTTAAATTACAGGCTGATTTACGTCAGGTGGCAGATGAGTTGACCGAGCATAAAAAGGCGCTGGAGCAAACCGTTGCTGCCCGCACGCAAGAGTTAGCCGATACCAATAATCGCCTCGATGCCGAAGCCAAGGGCCATGCTAAAGCAAGGCAAATAGCCGAAGAGGCGAGTCAGGCAAAATCCCAATTCCTTGCGACCATGAGCCACGAAATTCGCACACCTCTCAACGGTTTACTCGGCACATTAACCTTGCTCGGTCACAGTAACTTACCGCCAGCACAGCAGCAAATGTTAGCGCTATCGCAATATAGCGGCACGTTATTGCAAACCGTGTTGAACGATATTTTAGATTTTTCGCGCCTTGAACAAGGGAAACTCAGCCACGAGCCAAGGCCAACCGATATCAATAGCTTGCTCGATGAAGTGCTGGCGATCATGGTTGCCGGTGCTAATTTGGCTGGCCTCAGCCTCAAAATGAACAAACCAAAGCTACCAAGTTGCATCAATATCGATGGGCCAAAGTTGCGCCAAGTGTTGTTCAATCTCATAGGTAATGGCATTAAATTTACGCAAGAGGGCGGTGTGACGCTAAGCGTTAGTTTGCAGGGTACTCAACTGTCTTTTGTTGTACAGGACACGGGCGTAGGTATTGCGCCTGCGGCACTCGATAAATTGTTTGTGCCCTACAGTGCTTTACCGAATCAAGGTCGCAGTCGAGGTACGGGGTTAGGGCTCGCCATTTGTAAGCAATTGGTTGAGTTAATGGATGCTAGCGGCCGCGGGATTTGGGTCAAAAGTCAACCAGGGAAAGGCAGTGAGTTTGGTTTTGAACTGGCCTTTAATGAATGCGATATGACCTATGTCAAAGCGGTAACAGAGAGGGTATTAGTGCCTACTCGCCAAGTGCTGGTGGTAGAAGACAATAAAGTGAATGCTATGGTAGCGCAGGGATTTTTAGCGCACTTAGGTCACAAGTCAGTGCTTGCTGTCAGCTGCCTGCAGGCGCTTGAATTTGTTGAGTCTAACGGCGTGGCTTTCGATGCTGTGATGCTGGATATTCAGCTCAGTGATGGCTCAGGAATTGATTTACTGCCGCAGTTAAAAATGTTGATCGCCAATCCTAGTGTGAAGTTTGCCGCCTTTACCGCCCAAATGCAGAGCGAAGATTTACTGCATTATCGCGAGGCGGGATTCGATACTGTTTTAGCTAAGCCTCTGAGTCTACAAACCCTTACAGAATGGCTTGGTGTGGCGGCTTCTCCCTTGTCTGCATCCATTTCATCATCGACCGTTAATGACCAGTTATCTGCGCCGCTTCAAGTCGCAACGGTAGCTAAGATTGCAGCGGCAATCGCGGATGTCGATGATGAGCCATTATTAGACCTCAAACAGTTAGCGCAAGATAAGGACGTACTCGGTAGCGAAGCTATGATGTCTATGCTCGATCTTTTTAGCGATTCGAGTCGTGAGCAGCTTGCCAAGCTGTCGGTAGCTAATAACCCTAAGGAAGAGGTCGCCAAGTTGCTACACGCGCTTAAGGGCAGCAGTGCCAGTATGGGACTGATAGCGTTAGCTAAATTATGTAAGGAGTTAGAGCTGACGATAAAAGCCAGTGCAAATAAAGACAGTGTAAATAAAACCAGTGCCGATAACGCGTTGGAGCACAGTGAATTTCAGCGGCTTGAGTCTTGCCGGCAGACATCCATTGCCGCCTTGAGCCAATGGTTAGCTGCACAAAACGACTGAACTTGCCGGCTCATAAACCCACCTGCTCATCAACCTATTGGGTAGCGTTAGCCTAAAGATAAGTCGCTCTAGAATGTTTAGCTAATCACCGCCTCAGCGGTTTCAAACTGTGCGATATCTTGCTTAACCCAGGCTAAGGTGAGTGTGGCAACGGCACTATAAAAACCGTTTTTGTCGCATTGAGTGAGTTGGTCAATAAATTTCGCTAACCAAGAGTCGACGCAGGTTTGCAAAAAGCTTAATTGGACACTGTCTTCACTGTGACAACATAAGTGCGCCATATAGGCGAGCATCACGGCCAAATGGTCGGCGGGCTCAGGGAAATGACTCTGCACTTGTAGTTTGCTCTGGTGTAAAAACTCACTCATCTGTTGATGTTGCTGACCAAATAGCAGCGGTTCATCTTCGCCACTCAAATACAGGCTAGCATAGGGTGAAGCGCTGTGTTTGGTGCCAACGAGAAATAAACCGCAGTAATCCGCCGCGAGTTCGAGTAACGCTTCATCATCTTTTATCCCATTGAGTGTGCTGCGAATTTTGTCCACTGACTGAGTGAACTTCGCCTCTAGGCTAAGCTGTTCCCAGAATTGCTGCGCCGCTTCGCTGGTGAGTTCTTTAAGTCTTTGCTCGTCAACATCGCGGGCAAAAAGTGATGATAACAGCTGATAAACCAAGGCTCTGGCGTGGTTGATATCGACTTGACTCATAGTATATTCCTCAACACGCCCTAGTTTTGGCGCTAAGATTGGATGCTGAGACGCGCCGCGTTCGGCGCATCCAGCGTTTCGGTTTTAAGGTTAGATTTCGACTTCGAGCGGGCCATCGAAGGAGCTGACCTTAGGCACTTTGCCTTGGTATTTTTCAAACTCGACTAAGCAAGTATAGGCTGAGCAAGCTTGGGCAAGTTTAGAGGTGCCTATGTCTAAAGTGAGAGTGTTAGGATCGCCATAACTACACAGGGCGCCGACTTCAGCTCCCCCTTCAACGCTGCCATCTTTGCCCACAGGCCCATACCACGCGCCTTCGTGAATTCGCACAATCCCTTTAGGGAAGTTGTCCGATACCACAGCACCCGCCAACAGTTGGCCACGGTCGTTAAAGACTCGCACTATATCGCCATCTTTGATGCCACGTGCTTTTGCGTCGACAGGGCTGATATACACAGGCTCACGGCCATTGACTGCGTAGGTCTCGCGATATTCTCGCGACTCACACATCTGCGAGTGTAAGCGCTTGTCTGGGTGGCATGACTGCAACCAAATCGGATGCCTGTCAGAGCCAGGGCCGCCATGGCTACGCTCGGTTTTTTCCATCCACGTTGGGTGACCTTTACAGTCATCGTAACCGAATTGATCAATCTTACGGCTAAAGATTTCAATCAAACCTGAAGGCGTGCCTAGTGGATTGATTTCAGGATCGTTTCTAAAGTCTGCATGGCGCGTCCAGACTTCACCGTCACCAAAATGCACATAACCTTGTTTCCAGAAAGTCGCAAAGTCTGGCATCTCAAACTTGCCCGCGTTGGCGGCTTTGCATTCGTTATAGAGGGTTTCTAACCACGCCATTTCACCCATGTTACGGGTGTATTCTTTCTCTTTGCCGAGCAGCGCGGCAAAGCGTGTGAAAATTTCAAAGTCCGACAAGCTATCAAACAGTGGTTCAACCATTTTCTGCATGGCTAAAATACCGCGGTTAGCATAGGCGCCGTACACGTCAATATCGTTGCGCTCATAGGTAGTACAAGCGGGCAGCACGATATCCGAGAAGCGGCAAGTTGCTGTCCAGTTCACATCGACAGTGACCACACACTCAAGCTTATGGAAGGCTTGTTTCATGCGGTTTCTGTCTTGGTGATGGTTCCAAGGATTATTACCCGAGAAAATCATCATCTTGATATCGGGATAGACCACTTTCGAGCCGTTAGCATCAATGGTTTTGCCGGGTTCGAGAATCGCATCAATCCAGCGGGCAACCGGAATCGTGCTGCTCGCGCCCTTGAAGTCTGAGCTATCGAATAGCGGCTTTTGATTTTCGTCCAAGTTGCGGGGGAAAGCACCAGGTGCTGCGGCACCCGATGAAGGTACGCCGATACTCGAGTAGTGGTGACCATAGCTGATGCCACCACCGGGAAGCCCGATTTGGCCAATCATGGTCGCCAGCACCGCCGCCATCCAATAGGGTTGTTCGCCGTGTTGCTGGCGCTGGATACACCAACCCATCATGAACTGAGTGCGGCCCTTGACTAAGGTTTTAGCCAAGTCGCGGATAATATGGGCTTCAACACCACAGATTGGCGCGGCCCATTCTGGGGTTTTGGCTACGCCATCTTTAGTGCCCATCACATAGGGCACAAACTCTTCAAAACCTAAACTGTAGCCTTGGATAAATTTATCGTCGTAGAGCTTTTTGCTGATCATCTCGTGGGCGATGGCCAGCATTAAGGTCACGTCTGTCTGTGGATTAACGTAGAGTTGCTCGCAGCCCAAATAGGCTTGGGTCTTAGTTACCACAGGGTCGATACTGATCACGCGGATCTTGCCTTGCTTCACTTTCTCTTTTAACTGCGCAAGGTAGGCAAAAGACTCGTGGGTTTCCGCATTCCAACCTACTTGCAGGTTCTTGTACGGATCGTTCGACCACAGCACGATAGTGTCGCTGTGTTCTAAGATCAGCGGCCATGAAGTGCCTTGGGCATACACTTCGGTTGAACCTAACACATAGGGCAGAATCGTTTGGCCTGCACCTGTGGAGTAGTCGCCGATTTTCTTCACATAGTTGCCGTGCATCCCCACAGCGCGCTGCATATGGCTAGTGCTGGAGTGCAGTTGACCCGTGGCGCGCCAACCAGTTTGACCAGCATGCAGACCCGATGGACCGTATTGGGTTTGGACCTCATCCAATGAATGCTTAAACAGTGTTAATGCCTTGTCCCATGTGACTCTAACAAAACGGAAATCACCCCTTTGTTGGGTATTGCTCTTATGGCCTTTGAGTAAAAAATCTAAGCGCACCATAGGGTAACGCACGCGGGATGGATTGTAGACCATACCGCGGATACCGTTAATCATATCCGTTGGATACTTATCTAAGTCGAAGGGTTTTACTTCGGCAATCACGCCGTTTTTGCGCTTCATTTTAAAGGCGCCGAAGTGTGAACCTGTGGTTAGCCATTCGTCCTCATTGATGCCCGCTTTGGCTAAGGCATTTAAGGGCGCTAACACTGAGCTGCCACCTAAGACAAGGAAAGAGGATGAGCCGATACCCTTTAAAAAGTCTCTTCTGTTCATGGTATTACTCCCGAATTAGTGCTCTTTTTTCACAAAAGTTGACGAATGTTCCTGCAGATATTTCTGCACTAGTGCTTGCGTGTCTTGGTCCATATTCACGAAGGCCAACATGCCTTGGAACATTCCCGGCCAAGTATTGGCGTCAAAATGCGCCTCATCGGGTTGGGTATGGCAAACACTGCAGCTGGAGCGGAAGGTATCGCGGGCATAACCCCAAAGTGGTTGCAGCTCGGTCAGCAGATAATCCTTGTCGGTCCAGATTTGCGCTTCGATACGCTGCCATTTAAGGCCTGTCATTGGGTCTTCTTTCTCTTCAAAGGTTTGGATTACACCTTCGGTTTCGGCTGCGTCTTTGGTTAACTGTGCCGACAAAATGTTCACGCCAAAGTCCATGTAGATCACGCGGCCTGCACCGATTTTTTTGCGCCAACCATCGATGCCAATTTTGATGCGTTTGCCTTGGGTTTCGAGCACTTTGACTTTCGTTGCTACGTTGAGTGTGCCGGCTTCCACATCGCCTTTATCTGTGAAGAATAAGGGCTTAGTCAGGGCGCTATAGTAGGTTTGGTTGGTTTCGACTGAGCTGACGCCAGCGCCGACTTCGGCGATGAGTTCAGGTGCACGGGCCGTGCCCATTTCCGGTAAGTGATGGGCAATACCTTTGTGGCAATCGATACAGCTTTGGTCGATTTCTGCGGCGCGTTTCATCTGTTTTTGTGCCAGCGGGGACATGCTTTCCCATTTCATCGAGTTGTAGTTGTGACAGTTTTTACAGGCCAGTGAATTATCGCGATCGAAACGTTTCCATTCGCGACTTGCCATTTCTAAGCGTTTGGCTTCGAATTTTTCTGGGGTGTTGACTGTGTTAAATAGCCAACCCCAGACATCGTGGGAGGCTTCCATCTTACGGGCGATTTTACGGCTCCAGTTATGGGGCACGTGGCAATCGGGACAGGTGGCGCGCACGCCAGAATGATTCGACCAATGCACAGTTTCCTGCAGCTCTTGGTAAGGCTTGCTCTCCATACTGTGGCAGCTAATACAAAAAGCTTCGGTATTAGTGGCTTCGAGTGCAGTGTTAAATCCGCCCCAGAAGATGATACCCATGATAAAAGCGCTGATACTGACGGCGCCTAAGGTCAGCACTTTGGTGGGTTTGTTCAGTGTGCGCCAGAGGTTGGTTAACCACTTCATAATCGCGTCCTCAAAAAGTAACTATATGGTAAATAGATATAAATTAGTGGCCGACAACGCCGCCGAAGGCTTGGATCATCCAAATGATGAAGCCGTAAATACTGATCCCTGCGATAGTGAGCGCGGGGAAGAGTAAAAAGATGATGAACCCGAGTGCTTTTAACTCATTTTTGCGCGTGGATTTATCCGATGTGGGTGTTTGTTGGTGTGGCTTTGTCATTGGGCTCGACTCCGAACGAAAGCGATTTTTGATATGAGCACTATAAAGGGGAGATGTGAATGGACTTGCTCGCTGTGATGAATGGGGTTTGACAATATATGAAAGATTATGAAAACTTTATTGTGGGCGTAAGTTAAGCCCTGCTCTGGCACAATTCGGCGGTGATTAATGTGAGTTCAATAGGCCGTGATGTCATCGTTTTGGATGGTTTTTTGAACAACTGATTTCGGCTTTTGTCGCTAATTTTTTATCGAAGTGTAGGGGATGTCTTAGCTATCTGGCGGCGTTTACAGTATTATCCGCGGCCAACAAAGGCTGCGTTTGCATGGTTAAAGTGATTTTAACTGGGCAAAGCATCACTGCTTGCAGATCATGGATTTTTCCCACAGTAGGAAAATGATGTGGATCTCTCACCCAAGTCTGATGGATTTGGGGCTCTAATCTGCCGCAGCCAGCGTCGCCAATTGCGTTTTAGGTAATTGGTACCGACCCCATTTTAAGAGATCACAAGGTATAACAACATTATGTCTGAGCAATTGAGTTCAACAGCCGTACCCTCTGGTTCGTTTCTGGACCGTTATTTTTCTATTCAACAACGTGGCAGCACAGTTCGCCAAGAAGTGATTGCGGGATTAACGACTTTCCTCGCTATGGTCTACTCAGTGATTGTGGTGCCTAACATGTTAGGCCAAGCGGGATTTGATCCCGGCGCCGTGTTTATCGCCACCTGTTTAATTGCATCATTTGGTTCTTTGCTCATGGGTTTATGGGCAAACTTACCTATGGCGATTGGCTGCGCGATTTCGCTCACCGCCTTTACGGCCTTTAGCTTAGTGCTCGGTCAGGGCATGTCGATTCCGGTTACCTTAGGCGCGATTTTCCTAATGGGCGTGACGTTTACACTTGTGAGCGTGACGGGTGTTCGTCAGTGGGTACTGGCTAATTTACCAAAGGGCATAGCCCACGGTACAGGCATAGGTATCGGCTTGTTTTTACTTTTGATTGCGACTAACAGTGTGCAGTTGATTGTGGCCAATAGCGCAGGCTTACCGGTGAAGTTGGGCGATATTAACAGCTTGCCTGTTATTGCGACCGTTATAGGTTTAGCGGCAACTATCGGTTTAGAGCGCCGCGGTGTACCTGGCGGTATTCTGTTGGTGATTATCGCGTTATCGGTATTTGGTTTAGTATTCGATCCGAGCGTGAAATACCAAGGCTTATTCGCCTTCCCCGATTTCACCTCTGAGCATTCGCTCATAGGCCAACTCGATATTATGGGCGCCTTTAATCCTGTGGTCTTGCCTATCGTATTAGCGTTAGTGATGACGGCGATTTTCGATGCGACTGGCACTATCCGTGCTGTGGCTGGGCAAGCGAATTTACTCGATAAAGACGACAATATTGTCGGCGGCGGTAAAGCCTTAACTTCAGACTCAGTCAGCAGTATGGTGGCGGGTTTAGTGGGCGGCGCACCAGCGGCAGTGTATATCGAGTCGGCGGCGGGTACGGCGGCGGGCGGTAAGACAGGTTTAACGGCGACTATCGTTGGCGTACTGTTTTTATTGATGATGTTTTTAGCGCCGTTAAGCTACTTAGTGCCTGCCTATGCGACAGCGCCTGCTTTAATGTATGTGGGTTTGTTGATGCTGAGTAATGTGGCGAAACTCGACTTTGACGATAAAGTTGATGCCATGTCGGGCTTAACTTGCGCAGTGTTTATCATCTTAAGTTGTAATATCGTTACCGGTATTATGCTAGGTTTTGTGACACTGGTGGTAGGCCGTATCTGTAGCGGTGAATGGCGCAAACTGAAAGTAGGCGTGCTCTCCATTACCTTAGGTTTAGTGGTGTTCTATATGGGTGGTTGGGCGATTTAAGCTAGGCAAACTGAGTGATTTTAACTGAGTTATTGTAAACAAAAGCGAGTGCAGTCCTAGGATTAGCACTCGCTTTGATTTTGTGTTCTGTACTCACAATAGGCCCGCAGTAAGTCTTTCCAAGTGACAATCCCAACCAATTTACCGTCCTCTAACACGGGCAGGCAGCCTATGTCGTTGTCTAACAAAATACGGGTTGCCGTGTCTAAATTGATGTGGGGCGCAACGGTCAGCGGATTACGAGTCATCACTTGATGCACACGTTTTTGCAGGGTTTCTAAGTCTCTTGCGGTTTCGGCGCTACTGCCCAAATTCGGGCTAATGGCACGCAGCAGATCCCGCTCCGATAACACGCCTTCAAGTTGATACTCATCGACGACCAACAAGTGATGAAAGTTCGCTTGGTCGAAGATTTCCTTCGCCACAGTTAATCTGTCGTCCATTTCAACCGTAACGACTCGGGTACTCATAATATCGGCGATAATGATCGGCATGATGATCCCCTGATAAGCTTGCGCATCCTAGGATGCGCTCTGTTAATGCGCTGCATTACAGTTACTTATAACAGAGTGGTGCATGTTTAGCCAACACCCATTACAAAGTTTTAACGCAAAGATCTTGGACCTCTGGTTCATCATCCGCTGTGATTGGCATCCGCTCAGATTCGGGCAAGTGCGCGCCTATGTAGCGTTGATACTTTTTGCCTTTCAGTTTGTGGGTGTCCACCAGCACTAAGCCATCGATACAATCGCCAAAGTCGGCGTCGATACCAAAGGCGAGAAACTTAACCCCATCAGCCTTACACAGCTCACCATATTGCTTGTAGAGGGTAGGCACTGCAGCGCCCATACTCGCGAGCACTTGTTTGAGTTGTTTGAAATTACTCTGATAATCCTCGGAGAAATACAAATCATCTAACTTGGTTTTTTGGGATTTGGATAAACCAAAGGGCGACATGGAAACCGCCATCTGCTGCGCAGGCGCAAATTCTCGCGAGTAAAAGTGCACGAGCATTTCTCTGGCGCTGCCGGGCAGTTGATTACTGATAGACACTGGGCCAAATAGGTAGCGATATTCAGGGTGTTTGGCGAGATAAGCGCCTATGCCAAACCACAGATAATCTAAGCTGCGTTTGCCCCAATATTTAGGCTGCACAAAACTGCGGCCAAGCTCTAAACCTTGTTTCACGAAGGGCATAAAGCTGTCGGCGTATTGAAACAGCGATTGGCTGTAGAGGGCGTTTTCGCCGTATTTTTCTAAGACTTTGTCGCCACTGGCAAAACGGTAGGCGCCGACAATTTCAAACTGCTCTTTATCCCACAGTACTAAGTGCTGGTAGTAGGAGTCGTATTTGTCGATATCGCGGCGTTTGCCCGAACCCTCACCCACGGCGCGAAAGGCGATTTCCCGCAGGCGACCAATTTCCCGCATGATGGGATTGCTGTCGTGGTGCTGGTACAGGTAAATCAACTTGTTATCTTGCGTCTCCCCGAGCAGTTCGCATTGCTGCAGCGCCGCTTGCAGTTCGCGGCGCGATTCAGGGTGGGCGATAGCGTTTTGGGTGATAAACAGCGGGTCTTTATCTTTGCCGATACGATACAAGTGATTTTTAAGCAGTTTTATTTTGGTCTTGAGCGGAAAGTCCATCGAGCGCACGGCTTCATTGGGAATAAGCTCGCCGATACGGATCGGCATATTGCGTTTCGCCTGTTTGAACATTTCCTTCACTAGCAATAGTGTGGCGAGTGGCTTGTAAATCATAGATGCGCCGTAGAAGGTGGCGGAGTTTTTGGCATCTAAAAATATCGGCAGTAAGGGGGCATTACAGGAAATCGCCATCTTTAAAAAGCCAGAGTGCCACTGAGTATCACGCACGCCGTTAGGACGCAGACGCGAGACTTCGCCCGACGGGAAAATCAGCACAGCGCCTTCGTTACGTAGGTGCTGGTGGATTTTTTCTAAATGCTGTTTCGGTGTGCCGCCCGTCATATTACGCACAGGCAGTAAGATTGAGTGCAGCGGTTCCAGCGCCATCAGGAGTTCGTTGGCGACGACTTTGATATCAGGGCGAATTTCGCTGATAAGCTTGATGAGCGCTAAACCATCGAGTGAACCTATGGGATGGTTGGCGAAGATCACCACTCGGCCTTCGCAGGGAATGTTTTCAATCTCGTTGGCGGGCACGGTAAAGCTAAAGTCGAAACTCGCCAGCACTTGCTCGACAAAGTCCACGCCCTGTAAATAGGCATATTGATTGGCGATATCGTTGCATTGTTTTTCATTGAGCAGGTAACGCAGCATGGCCTTGGCGGGTTTAGCGAGCCAAGGTTTGTCGTTGATCGACGGCAGATTCTGTTCAACCACATTATCAACGGTAAAAATCATACGATTCGCCTTTATCGCAGCACTCTGCATAGCATGATTGTTATGGCTAAGGTCGCTGTTTAGTGACTGTTTATTGTGTGTAACAGTGTTATCTGATTGATTAATATTATTTATTTTGTTCATAGTATTAGGCAACATCCCTTGGGCGAGTTTCGCCGGTATTTGTGTTTGGCATTGGCTGCACTGCCGTTTTTTGTTGTTGGTTTTTGTGCGTCTCATGCGGCTGTTGCACTAACGCTATGCTGCTGAGAATATCGAGATTGAGTGTCTGTTCATTCCAGCGGCACAGCTGTAATTCACCGCTTAAGGTTTCTGTGATTAAGCTGCAGTTTTCGACCCAGTCACCGTCGTTGGCGTAGATGATCTGCCGTTGCTCAGGCGTACTTTGGGGCGTGCAGTATTGTGCAGCTCTGGGGTGAGTTGAGAGTTCCGGCTGATGGATATGGCCGCAGATCACGCCGTCAACATCGAAATGCTGGGCATAGTTGAGTACCGCTTGGCGATAATGTCCGATAGCGGCTTGAGCCTTACCCACTTTGGATTTGATGTAACTTGCCAGTGACCAATAGGGATAACCTAAGCGTTCCCGTAAGCTGTGGAGATTGCGATTAAGGAACAGCAATAAGTCATATAAATGATCGCCCAATATGGCGTAGAAGCGACCGACACAGACATCGCCATCAAACTGATCACCGTGGAGCATCAACAATTTATGGCCGCCAATTCCGTGGTGAATATGTTGGCGGGCAATTTTGATATTCCACAGGCTTAGCTCGGCATAGGGCTTGATCAGTTCGTCGTGGTTGCCCGGCAGATAAATCACTTGGGTGCCGTTTTGTGCCAGCTCTATGAATTTTTGTAGCACCTTATTGTGGCTATCGGGCCAATGCAGTTTACGTTTCAGCGCCCATAAATCGACTATGTCACCGACCATATACAAGTGCTGACAACGCACAGTTTCAAGCAAACTGAGCAGGTAGTCGGCCTTGCAATCTTTACAGCCTAAATGGATATCCGATAGCCAGAGGGCGTTAACTGTGATGCTTGGTGTATGGGGTGATGCCGTCTGGTCTGAAGTTAATGCGGATGGGGCAAAATAGGCGGGATTAAATCGGTTTGAGGATGTAGGTGCTGATGTCGGAGCTGATGTAGGTGTTTGCGTCGAGCGGTTAAAGGTAGGAGGTGAAAGGCTAGGGTCATTTATCTGTCCCTGCGCAGTTGTTTCAAATTCCTTGAAATTAAATCCTGTCATCTCGTATTCACCCCATTAGGCTGTTAACGAATATGAGCTTAGTGAGGGGCTTTGACTGAATGATGAAGTTTAGATGACATGCAGATGACAAAAGGTGGATTAACTTGGACTGAACCTGCAAGATTCACATAAGAATGCAATTAGAACCGACAGTTAGTTTGCAGCATGAATTGTCATTGTTTCCCCTGTGACACGCCATGAATATGTCCATATAGGCTCGACGCTGTAGGTTCCCCTCATAATTCTAAACAGTACATATTAAAATGAATTGACAAATAAAGACTACAGGACTAAATTTGGTCTTGCTCATTCCAGACGATTGATTGAGTCAGCAAGCAATGTCCAAATATCGCCACTTCATATTTGGAATCGAAATCAGAGCAGAAAAGCAACGAGAGGATTGGTTAGTTTTAGGATAGAGAGAAACTAACCGAAAAGGTGGAGCAAATGCATGAAAGAACACTAAGCAACGTAAAACCAATCAGTTACATGAAGGCGAATGCTGCCAGATTAAGAGAGGAATTAGCATTTGAGCCGATGTTTGTCACTCAAAATGGTGAAGAAACATTAGTGGTTCAAACTGCTGAAGCTTATCACTTGATGCAGGAGCAACTCGCGTTTATGCAATTGGTTATCGACAGTGAAAACAGTATCAAAGCTGGAAAAGTTATGAGTCTAGACGAGATGCTGTCCGACCTTTAGGGCAACCATTATGAATAGTGCGCTACAAATATTGTACACCGATGATTTTAAAGCTGATGCGAAAGTAGCAATAAATTGGAAATCAAAGGTGATAGGAAATTCAGAAGCAAGGGATGCGATTAAAGGTCTTTTACAAGACATAGATAACCAACTGCGATTGTTTCCTGAATCTGGGAGAAAAATAGAATTTATACCTATCGGTGTGCACTATTTAGAGCTACTAAAAGGTGACTATAGAGTTGTTTATAAGATTGATAAACAACCTAGTGGTAAATTAACCCTCTATTTATTGATGTTTTGTCATCAGCGAATGGATTATCAAACGTTGATGCGACAACGCCATATGATGAAAATCATTGGGCGCTAAAAATTCTCTTCTATATAAAATGTGAAGCATCGGCGCGTTATGCGCCAATGCTGCTATTTGTTGAAGTGGATATATCAAACATCAGTTTTAGCTAAGACGGACTAATGTACATATAGATCAGCGTTTTGATTTTTTCAGCATGAAACTCATTAATAATGGTTGACGCGTAAAAGTCAAAAACACAAAATTGTGGGTTAAAGCGGGTTAAAGCGGGTTAAAGCGGGTTAAAGCGGGTTAAAGCGGGTTAAAGCGGGTTAAAGCGGGTTAAAGCGGGTTAAAGCGGGTTAAAGCGGGTTAAAGCGGGTTAAAGCGGGGACATATATGGTCACCTCGCAAATAATAAAAGTGGACACCCAGCCTAAATAGCGCAGTTGTTAACCTCCGACTATGCTTGGGTTAAGCATTAAACAAGGAGGTTTGTATGCCGCGCCCACGTAGAACTCAGATAAGTGTTGAAGACACACCCTATTACCATTGCTGTAGTCGCGTTGTGCGGCGTGCGTTTTTGTGTGGTGATGATGCCTATTCGGGAAAAAATTATGACCATCGCCGCGCTTGGGTAGAATTGCTACTGTTTGAACTCGAAGCGGTTTTTGCCATTGATGTGGCGGCCTTTGCTGTGATGTCCAATCATCTGCATGTGGTGCTGCGGGTCGATGTCGACAGCGCCAATCGTTGGATTGACCGCGAAGTACTTGAGCAGTGGCATAAGCTGTTTAAAGGCGATGAATTAACGCAAAAATTCGCCAAAGGTGAGTTAGTTGAGGCGCATGAAGTTCACAGATTAAAGCATTCAATCGCAATTTACCGCAGCCGATTATGCGATATTTCATGGTTTATGCGCTGCCTTAATGAACCGATAGCAAGACAAGCAAATCAAGAAGATAACTGCACTGGCAGGTTTTGGGAAGGTCGATTCAAATCCCAAGCCTTACTCGATGAAGCTGCGGTGTTAGCCTGTATGACTTACGTCGATTTAAATCCGATTAGAGCGCAACTGGCTGATACACCAGAACAATCCGACCATACCAGTATTCAGCTGCGTATTCGGGCCGCCTTAAAAGGTGAGCAACCTAAAAATCTACTGCCTTTTATCGGTAATGAGCGCGACAACCAGCCCAATGGCATTGCGTTTTTATTATCGGATTACCTTGAATTGGTCGATGATACAGGTCGAATTATTCGAAGTGATAAACGTGGGGCAATCAGTATAAACAATAAAAATGGACACCCAGCCTAAATAGCGCAGTTGTTAACCTCCGACTATGCTTGGGTTAAGCATTAAACAAGGAGGTTTGTATGCCGCGCCCTCGCAGAACTCAGATAAGTGTTGAAGACACGCCTTATTACCATTGCTGTAGTCGCGTTGTGCGGCGTGCGTTTTTGTGTGGTGATGATGCCTATTCGGGAAAAAATTATGACCATCGCCGCGCTTGGGTAGAATTGCTACTGTTTGAACTCGAAGCGGTTTTTGCTATTGATGTGGCGGCCTTTGCAGTGATGTCCAATCATCTGCATGTGGTGCTGCGGGTCGATGTCGACAGCGCCAATCGTTGGACTGACCGCGAAGTACTTGAGCAGTGGCATAAGCTGTTTAAAGGCGATGAATTAACGCAAAAATTCGCCAAAGGTGAGTTAGTTGAGGCGCATGAAGTTCACAGATTAAAGCATTCAATCGCAATTTACCGCAGCCGATTATGCGATATTTCATGGTTTATGCGCTGCCTTAATGAACCGATAGCAAGACAAGCAAATCAAGAAGATAACTGCACTGGCAGGTTTTGGGAAGGTCGATTCAAATCCCAAGCCTTACTCGATGAAACTGCGGTGTTAGCCTGTATGACTTACGTCGATTTAAATCCGATTAGAGCGCAACTGGCTGATACACCAGAACAATCCGACCATACCAGTATTCAGCTGCGTATTCGGGCCGCCTTAAAAGGTGAGCAACCTAAAAATCTACTGCCTTTTATCGGTAATGAGCGCGACAACCAGCCCAATGGCATTGCGTTTTTATTATCGGATTACCTTGAATTGGTCGATGATACAGGTCGAATTATTCGAAGTGATAAACGTGGGGCTATCAGTGTAAATAGCGCTAAGTTACTGGCAAGATTAAATATTCCCCATGATAATTGGCTCAAGCTCACTACTGAGTTTGGCAAGCTATTTCATGGTCCGGTGGGTACGCTGCAAGCACTCACTGATTACTGCGAACATCTAGAAAAGCGACGACGGCACTTTGCGGCAAGCTGTCAGCACTTTCACAGCAACTAACTGTAATCCTGCTTAACTAAACCAATCACTGCCCATGTGTTTTATTGGGTGGGTTAGCATGTCTTAAATACACTATTTTTAATGAGTTAGCTCATTTTTATGCCTTAGCTTGAGCCCTTCAACTTTTGATGACTCTCATTTAAGCAATTTTAGCTCGTACAAGTTGTAGATAAACCAAAAGTGCATTATGTTGTTGATCTAAAATGGATGGCCAGATTTTTTTTCATCACTCGTGGCCTTTGGCCACTGGGACGTCAAACGCTAACGCGTTTTTCCGCCCGTGTTCTTTGCGTTAGGTGTCAATAGCAATTCATCTCATGGCTTCTCAAATGTATATGAAAAAATTAAGTGAAATAACAAGAACGGAAGTTTTTTTTACTTCATCTCTGCATCATGCGTATGTCAGCGATCGTGAACCGCTTCAAACGTTGTTAATCAATAAGCTAGGTTTGGATAGTGGTGTTGAAATAATAGATAGTGGCTATGAAATATGTTTATTCAGAGATTTAGCGAAAGAGGGATATATTGGTCGTGAAGATAAGTCGTTTGAGAAACAGACATTCGATAATGTGTTTGTTCTTTCTGATGAATCAATCGTATTGGTTGAGGCCAAAGCAAACCAAAAATTTAGCCCTAATCAAATCGAAAAGATGGTTCTTGCTAAAGAAATGATACAGAGTAGTGAGCTACCTTGGAATCAAGTTTATCTTGTAGGGTTGTGCTCATCGAAATACAGGCCTAAAGCAACTACTGTTAGGAATTTCGACGCCGTTATTACTTGGGCTGAAGTTGCGGTATGTTCAAATGAACACAGAGCTGTTTTTGAACGAGCCGATAACATTTACAATGACCGCGCAGCGCACAGCTAACAAAGTTGTAAACGCGAACAAAAAACAGTTGGCTTTGTTCGTGCCTCACAAAATTTTAGCCAACAATTTTTTGCCGATTACAACGCCGTTATCGCCATAGAAATTTTTATCCGAAATTCGCCTGATGCAGCCGAGGTTCTGACACGCTTTTGTCCCAAAGTGAGTTGTGTGCTGTCGAGTGGAGATTGTACGATTAAGTCACGCTATATAATCAAATCAGCCAGTTCGTGTATGAGTTAGTGCAAAAAGGGGAGTCAGTTAATCTGACTCCCCTTTTTTGGAACGCTTGTTGGACTTACATTAAAACCTACGTTAGGCCCAAACTAGCGTAATGTTAGAACAATAAATGCGCTACACCCGCGATAACAGGCAGAGTCACTAAGGTACGTAGAATAAATACCATGAAGAGCTCAACAAAATTGACGGGGATTTTACTGCCGATAAGTAATGCACCCACTTCACTCATGTAGATCAATTGAGTCACAGATAGTGCTGCAATTACAAAGCGGGTCATATCCGATTCAATCGAACTGGCCAGAATCGACGGAATAAACATATCCGCAAAACCCACCACAATTGTTTTAGAGGCTTCAGTCGCTTCAGGAATATGCAGTAATTCGAGTAATGGAATAAACGGCATACCCAGATAGTTAAAGATCGGCGTGTGCTCGGCAATAATCAGCGCCAAAGTACCAATGGCCATGACGACAGGGAGAATGCCAAACACCATATCGACAACGTTTTTAAGGCCTTCATTCAATACGCCTTTGATACCACCAGCACTGGCAGCTTTTTCTAAGGCTTTATCAAAACCCCAAGAGAAAGCATTGCGATCCGCGGGGATCAACTCATCATCTGGCGTGCGCGGGGTATCGTCTATGTAGTTGTCTTTCTTCCACGATAGCGGTGGCAGCTTAGGCACAATCACAGCGGCGGCAAAACCGGCGAGACACACAGTCAAATAGAAGGGCACAAACATGTGCTCTAACTTAACTTGCGAGATCACGACTAGGCTGAAGGTAATCGATACTGCCGAGAAGGTTGTGCCGATAACCGCCGCTTCTCTTTGGGTATAAAAACGGGCTTCGTATTGTTTGCTGGTCAGCAAAATTCCCACACTGCCATCACCTAGCCATGAGGCCATACAATCAATTGCGCTGCGACCCGGTAGATTGAACACGGGGCGCATGATTTTGGTTAATAGTGTGCCAAACAGTTCGAGCAGACCGAAGTTCAGCAGCAGCGGCAACAACATACCCGCAAAGATAAAAACAGAAAACAACACGGGCAGTAAGTCATTTAAGACTAATGCACCAGTGCTTGTGGAGTTAATGGCCTCTGGGCCTAAGCCTAAATAGGTCAGTACGACAAACACTGCACCTATGATCCGTGTGACCAACCATAATGGACTGACATTTAATAAGGCATTAAGGAAGTGATTCTGGGCCACAAACTTAGGCTTAAATGCTTTTGACAGCGAAGAGGCCAGCGCCGTAACCACGATAATTATGGTTACTATAAGGGTTAACACGCCGCTCAATGCGCCTTGCAGTGCTTTAGAGATAATCGCGATAGGAATAGTGATCGCATCGTTGTAACTGATAGGGGTCATAAATAACAACAGACCGATCAGTGAAGGGACGATAAAGGTGAGTATCGTCTTAATGTTTCGATTTTTATTTTCAGTAGCCAATTTTGTACACCTTAAAGTACGAGTCGTACATGGTAAATTTGAATTAATAGCCGCACGTAACACGCTGTTGACGCCAATTAAGGTGCATTTAAATTCAACTCAAAAACGAGAATGGGGAAGATTACTCGCTTAGCTTGTCTATGTAAAACGATTCGCTAGTTAGTTTGATATAAGCAGCAAAACAGCATAGTTATTTTACTTAAGTTGTCGGTGATATTAGGTCGGTGCTTTCGGGTGGATACAAGTAAAAACTCATTATAAACATTGTGTTAAGTATTCTTGTTTCTGGTGGGTTAATTCTTTGTGTGGTGTTGTAGTTAAAACGATTGAGATGTTGTTTCTGCACGAAAAAACATCAGTAACTTTAGCCTTACAGCCCTATTAGTTGGTTTTTTGTGCGATTTAAGCGGGCTATCGTGATAACACTTTCTACATGGCGTGGGCAGCAAGGCTTTACGGCTACCACTGTGATGCTCAGTCTATTTTGCTGCTCGGCACATTTTTATGCGACAAGCAGTTAAATCTGCTCAGTGAGATGAGTGATCTACCTCAGCATCCTGATGCTTTAGGTGTTGACTAAATAGTCGCTAATAACGATGAAAGTAAAAATATTATTCATAAAGCGGATACCCGCCGCTTTAAATCTTCTCATTTCCATGTAAGTTAGTATCACTCCTATCCAACTCAAGTATTCATGACGACAAAAGTAGAGAAGATTAAGATTAAAGGCGGTTCGACATTGGCCATTAAGTTTGGTTTTCTGGGGATCTTTGGGCTTCTAATCGGTATTGTGATGACTGTTTTAGGATTCGATGATGTCGAATCCCATCGCTTTAATTTTTTAAATTATACCCTTAGCGAATTGGGGACTTATGGTCACTCGTCTTTTGCTGTGATCCTTAACGGGGGATTGTTTTTTGGCAGCTTAAGTCTTGTGTTTTATTGTTTGTCTTCGTTACAGCAGGTGATGTCTTTTTGGGGATATCCTTTCTTTATTAGTTTGGCGTGCACTTTTTTAGCCTTAGCGAGCGTGGGATTATTTCCGGTGAACGTGTATCACCTGCACGTTTTAGGGTTGAAATGGTTTTTCTATCTGGGAAGCTTAAGTGCAATTTTCTACTTAGCCTGGGTCTGTCTCGGCAAGTCTTATTTTGGCCGTTGGACTGGGTTATTAGCCCTCATTGTGCTGTGCAGCATGATGACGTTTCTGTATGCGCCGCAATTGGATTTAGGTTTGACCGAAGGCGATAGGCCGTTTTATCAGGAGATGGTATTGCAGCTGCCGCGTCCTAGTTTGTGGTGGCCAGCCCTACTGGAATGGATAGGGCTGGGGAGTCTATTGTGCTGGACCACTGTGCTGCTTTTCAGTCAGTTACACTCCAACCAAGATCGAACCAGCCAAGAGTCATGCACAGATCAAGAGTTAGGCTAGGGAGTCGCATGCATAGCAAGGCCCGCTTCTCCAAACCAATAGCCGTTACACTGGGTTGTCTCTAGGTTCGCATCGCTGCCAATAGCAACGTTTTGAGCATTTTCAGACGTGTTAATCGCATCGACCAAGCTATTGGCTATGGTGATGCAGTCAAAGCTACTGGGTGATACCCGAAACACATCCACGCCCATCTTTACCATGGTTGCTATTTCACTGCGTAAATCTAAACAGCTAGCGGATTGGGTTTGGATCCCATTGAGCCTGAGTAAAGGCTGCTGCTCTTGGGTTTGCGCGAGTAGCCCTTTGCTGTATTCACGGCACACAGTTTCACAATGATCTTTGGTGAGTTGTTTGTGCCTAGCGGTAAAGCAGCGCGCCGAATGGGCGAGGGGCAAATAGCCGTGGCCGAGCACTTCCACCTCAAATGATGGCTGCTCTTGAATCACTTGTTGTAACCAAGCCTTAGATAGCTCCACTGGCATCACAAACCTTTGCATCCCAAATCGTTGCAAAATGTCTAAACTGGCGCGATTGTAGTTATTGATACTCGCGCCGCAGACGAAGGGCAGCTTGTGCTCGTTGGCGAGATAGACTGCCGCCATATCGTTCGCTTCAACGATAAATTCGCCGTTATCGACCTGGCGTTTCAGCTCAGTGTATTCCGATGGCGCTTCGATTAACGCCAGCGTTGATATCACCACTTCTTTACCCGCCTGCTTAAGCATCTGTGCCAGTTCGAGATAATCGCCCCACTTGAGTTCACGTCTGCGGCTGCAAACGGCCTCGCCTAAATACACTAAGGGAATTTGGCTGGCGGCGACTTGCTGATAAAAATCAGTGACCTGTTGTTTTTGCCAGCAATACAACAGCGGGCCTAGGGAAATATGCATAACTTATCCTTTGTTAATCTGGCATTAACCTTTATTGCCAATCACGCTCGTAGGCGCCAAGTGTGGTGATTTGACCCTCGGAAACTTTTGCAAGGGCTTGTTCCCAATGGGGTTGGTTTTGGCTTGTTGAGTACAGTTCGGGGTTATCTCGATAGGTGTCTATGGCTTGGCGCCAAACTCTCGTAACTTGCTCAACATAGGCAGGGCTGCGTTGGCGGCCTTCGATTTTTAGCGACACTATGCCCGCCTTAGCGAGTTCTGGCAGTAGGCTTAAGGTATTCAAACTGGTTGGTGATTCGAGTAAATACTGCGGCGAATCTTGATCTTCCGTGATGTAACGGCCTTTACATACCACGGGATAGCCCATCTGTTCATCAAGGGCCGACTTATCAATCAACACATCATTGAGCAGCGTTAATCGGTTCTGGCCTTCTTCCTGCCAGCGCACGTGTTTTGCCGGTGAACAAGAGCCGCCAGTATTGGGCGATTGTCCCGTTACATAGGATGACAGCTGGCAACGGCCTTCGGCCATAATGCACAGGCTACCGAAGGCGAACACTTCTAAATCCACTGGGCTGACCTTGGCAAGGTCACGCACTTGTTTCATCGATAACACCCGCGGCAACACGACTCTGGCGATGTTAAAGGCTTCCTTATAAAAGCTCAGCGCGCCGAGATTCGTCGCACTGGCCTGCACCGATAAATGCAGTGGCAGCTTGGGATAGTGCCTATGGGCATAATCGAGTAAAGAAAGATCGGCGACAATTAATGCATCCATACCCAGTTTTGCCGCTAAATCAATGGCCTGATACCAGCGGTGCTCTTCACCGGGTTTTGGAAAGGTATTTAAGGTCAAAAAAATTTTCTTGCCGTGCTTTTGCGTCAGCTCAGTGGCTTCTTGCAACTTTGCTGGGGTAAAGTTTAATCCTGCAAACGAGCGGGCGTTGGTGTCGTCTTTTAGTCCTAGATACACAGCGTCGGCTCCGGCATGTAATGCCGACTTTAGCGAGGCCAGATTTCCTGCTGGACACAACAGCTCCATAGTGATGCTCCCGATAAAATGATAGCCGCTGAGTGTAGGTAAGATTGAATGGCGATGAATTGATTTAAAACAGGTTTAAGATCATAAAATCCCGATAAACTGGGATATATATGTTTTATTCTTGTAGGGTTTACGCCATGTCCGCTGTTTTTTCCGCAAAAATCGCTCAGCAACTTTTAGAATTCACTCCAAAAGCCATTGGCTTTCCCCTTGCTAAAATGCCCTTTAGCCTCAAAGCGAAAGTGATCAGCCAATTACTTGGGCTATTACTCGCCGAGCAAGCAGCAGACGATGAACTCGGATTTTTGAGTGATAAATGGGTTGCGATCCGAGTGGATGATTTAAATCTGGCCTTTGAGGTGAGTTTTAATGGCAAGTGGCAAGTCAGAGAGTTGACCGACGCGCAGGTGAGCTTTAGTGCCAACTCGGCTGAACTGGTGTTAGTGGCAGCAGCAAAGGAAGATCCCGACACGCTATTCTTCCAGCGTAAGTTGAGTATTGAAGGCGATACAGAATTAGGGCTCGAAGTGAAAAACCTGCTGCTCAGTATCGAATTTGCCAGTATGCCGACCCCAATTCGCCTTAGCGTTGAAAAGCTCGCTGCTGTGATCGAGCGTCTGCAACTCGAAGCCAAACCAACGGTTATTCTCGCTAAGTCTCCAAGTTATTAATCAAGCTATTAATGCTACTTAGCGAGATAGCCTTCTGAATAAACCACTAAAAAGCCCACTCAGTTGTTACCTTAGTGGGCTTGAGTTTGATTCAAAACTCACTGAACCGATTCACTCGCTAGTAGCTTGCACTCAGTTGAACGCCCGAGTAATTAGCATAACCACGTAACATCACATGGTAAGTTCCCGCTTGAGTCACGGTAATCGAACAGCTTTCATTGTTACCATTTTTATAGGGGCGACAATCATAGCTGGTGGTCGTTGGGACAGTCCCTGCTTTAACATACAGATCCACGTCGCCAGTGCCGCCACTGGTGGCAATATTCAGCTGGCAATTGGCAGGGACGACGATTTTATACAGGGCTTCAGTTGCCGTTGCTCCGCTCAAATTCGTGACAGGTACGCCATTGGTTAAGCAGTTCGCATCGGTACAATTTCCGCCGCCATTAAGGTTATAGCTGGCGGTAAGCTGGGCGTTAGCATAATTGTTATAGCCTTGGACCATCACATACCAACGACCCGCCGCAGGTGCGGTAAAATTACAGCTCTCATTGTTACCATTTTGATATGGGCGGCATTGATAGCTGGTCGTCGTCGGTTTTTGTCCTTGGCTGACATAAATATCCGCATCGCCAGAGCCCCCCGCGAGGTTGATGCCTAAACTGGCCGCATTTGCGGGGACATCAATGTAGTAATAAGTTGCTGAACCTGTGGCTCCACTGATCGCAATACCCACATTATTTTGCAGCTGAGTCTCGTCAACGGGGCAATCATTGCCACAGCCACCATCATCGCTTGCAAGTGAAAACAGTAACTTATTCGGTGAGCCTGTCTTAGCATCTGTGACTTTGCCCGAAGTGGCGCGCGTCGCGAGTAAGTTCGTCACCTGTGCGGGTGAGAGGTTAGGATTTTCATCTAAGTATAATGCTGCTACGCCTGCCACATGGGGGGAAGCCATTGAGGTGCCACTAATGGTATTTGTCGCCGAATTTGAGGTATACCAAGAGGAAGTGATGCTCGAACCGGGCGCATAAATATCTAAACAAGTCCCGTAGTTAGAAAAACTCGAGCGGGAATCGTTACTGGTGGTTGAACCAACGGTGATGGCATCTGCTGCGCGGGCTGGAGAGTAGTTACAGGCGTTACTATTATCATTGCCGGCCGCGACGACGAAGGTGATCCCCGCAGCTACGGCGGCATTGACGGCATCATCTGTGGCTTGGGAGGCGCCGCCCCCTAAACTCATGTTCGCGACCGCCGGGCCAGAAGCATTGTTTTTCACCCAGTTTATCCCAGCAATCACGCCAGAGTTACTGCCAGAACCTGAACAGTTGAGCACTCTGACACCCACCACATTGACGTTTTTCGCGACACCGTAGGTTGAGCCACCAATCGTCCCCGCCACATGGGTACCATGGCCGTTACAGTCAGTCGCGTCGTAATCATTATCGATAAAGTCATAGCCACTGCTTGCGCGGCCGCCGAACTCATTGTGGGTATTTAGCACGCCAGTATCGATAACAAAGGCGGTCACACCTGAGCCATCGTAATCCGTGTGATAGTTGCTATCCAATGGCAAGTTGCGTTGATCGATTCTGTCTATGCCCCAGGTCGGACTCGGTTGGTCTGCATTGGCTTCCATCATGGGCATTACTGACATCACTTGATCTTGTTCTATGTATTTCACCTTAGGATCGCTACGCAAGGCTTTAATCTGTTGGGGGCTTGCATTGACTAATACGCCATTGAGGGCGCTGCCAAAGCTTCTCATCACTCTGACATCATATTGATTCACTAAACTCTCGGCTTGCTGAGTAGCAAACTCAGATATGGCATTGTTATTACTGAGATTAAGAACACTTGGGGTATTGAATACAACGATGTAAGTATCTTTGATGGCTTTAGATTGCGGCACATTGACCATAGTGGCTTGGTATTCATTAGCGTTAACAGGGAAGTAAGCAAGTCCAGTTGCGACCGCGACTGCTATTAAATGTTTCTTATGCATGTTGAACTCCATTTTCTTTTTATGTCTCCACGGACTTCGAGACATAATCCAATGTAGAAGGTATTTTCAACCTGCCCAGTTTAATGCTTAAGGCTTAGCTCATTCATAAAATTAAAATGTAACACTTGATTTACAATTGAGGAGTGAATGAGTTTGTACAGGAATGATGATTGAGTCGAACAATTAAGCGTCAAAATAATAACTCTCAATCCATTAAAGTGACACAGCTTGCAAAAATGTTGATTTATCAAGCGACATTATGTCTTTAATGATAAATGATGAAGAAGGGATAAATACCGTCAGTCAGTTTTTTGGCTGGCAGATCTAAACCAGCGTCAGTCTAAAGTAGTGTTTTTATGAAGCTGTAATTAAATGCTCGGATTTATGCGCTTAAATGGTTTTGCATACTGTTTATATGCCAGTATTGTGAACGCTTTAGGCGGGGATGAGGGCGGATTTGACCGAGAGGTTAGATTACCGCTCGGTCTTGTGGCTAAGTGATTAAGCTTTTTGCGTTAGCACGGCAAATTTCACTAACAGCTCGTCGTTGGATTCGACGCGGTTTGGATCTGGGTCGATGCAATCGATGGGGCAGACTGACACGCAAGTGGGTTTGTCGTAATGCCCCACGCATTCGGTGCAGCGGTCGGGATCGATTTCATAGATCTCTTCGCCCATAGTGATGGCCTGATTAGGACACTCAGGCTCACACATGTCGCAGTTGATGCAGCTATCGTCGATCAGTAATGCCATACCTTAACCTAGTTCATGTGGGTTGCGCGTATCCTGGCCCTGAGGCAGGTTACGTAGCAAAATACCGTGGCTCAAATCGACTTCTTTTGGCACGGGCAGATATACAGTGTGCCCCGAACCTAGGCCCGCTTCAACCGCTTCTGACTTGCGATTCTCGAGTTGTTCGATCGTCAGACTGATATTACCCTGCGGCGTCATCAGCTCGACACTGTCGCCAACGGAAAACTTGTTCTTCACTTCGATTTCAGCCAATCCCGCCAGGTTGCGTTTGCCCGTCAGTTCACCCACAAATTGTTGGGTGTCACTGACTGAGTAGCCATAGTCATAATTTTGATATTCATCATGCACATGACGACGCAAAAAGCCTTCGGTATAACCACGGTGGGCGAGTCCCTCTAATTGATTCATTAGGCTGCGGTCGAAATCTTTACCCGATGACGCATCTTCAATCGCGCGGCGATACAACTGTGCGGTGCGGGCAACATAATAAAAAGACTTAGTGCGGCCTTCAATTTTAAGTGAGTCTATGCCCATTTTTGTTAGGCGCTCAACGTGTTGAATCGCACGTAAGTCCTTAGAGTTCATGATATAAGTACCATGCTCATCTTCAAAGGCTGGCATGTATTCACCCGGACGATTGGCTTCCTGCAGCAGGAATATTTGATCTGTAGGTGCACCTGCTCCTAACGTCGTCGGAGTTTCGATTTGCACTGCATTAGGCATAGCAATGATGTCGCCGCTGTCATTTTGCTGCGCTTCATGCACGTCGTATTTCCAGCGACAAGCATTGGTGCAGGTGCCTTGGTTTGGATCGCGTTTATTGATATAACCCGAAAGCAAACAACGGCCTGAATACGCCATACACAGGGCGCCATGCACAAAGACTTCGAGTTCAATATCTGGGCAGCGTTGACGAATTTCTTCGATTTCATCTAAGGACAGTTCGCGCGACAGGATCACACGTTTAATCCCTTGGGTTTGCCAAAACTTGACCGAGGCCCAGTTGATGGCATTGGCCTGTACGGATAAATGCACTACCTGATCGGGAAAGGCCTCACGCACCATCATAATTAAACCCGGATCGGACATGATCAGCGCGTCTGGCTTCATCGCCACTACGGGTTCCATGTCCTTGATATAGGTTTTTAGCTTGGCATTGTGGGGCGCGATATTGCTCACCACATAGAGTTTTTTGCCCAGCGCATGGGCTTCTTGTATGCCTGTGGCAAGGTTTTCCATTTTGAAGTCATTGTTACGTACCCTTAGGCTATATCTCGGCTGACCGGCATACACAGCATCTGCGCCATAGGCAAAGGCGTAGCGCATGTTCTTCAGGGTTCCAGCTGGAGACAGCAACTCAGGTTTAAACATAATCACTCTCAAATTGGTTAATTAATCGATGAATAAATGGCGCGGTGCGCGGGGGCGGGATTTTACACAATGAAAGTAGGGTTATGCAAATTGCCTTCACTAACTTTAGTGGTACTTCACATTTTGCGAATATAGGGCGTTTAGCGTGAGCGAGCAGCGAGGAACATTTCAGCTCTGGTGATGATTACTGTAGAAGATTAAAGCCGATAATTAAGGCAAAATTGATAACGCAATCATACAATTTATTAACGTCCGTTGCTTTTTTCTACGTATCTAATGACAGCCAGCTGATATACTCCAACTATCCAATGTTCATGTTTACAGATTGATGGGAGCTAAGATGTCTACCGAACATCTACTGTTAGTCAGTTTATTAAAAAAACTAAAAGATGATGCCTTAGTGCTACCGACGTTGCCTGAAGTGGCGATGCGGGTGCAAGAAGTGGTCGGACGCTCAGATGCTAGTCTTAAACAAGTGGCAGAAGTAATCGGCCAAGATGCGGCGATTTCTGCCCGTATTATTAAGGTGGCCAATAGTGCCTTATACAGCCGAGGCGTCCCCGCTGAAAGCATTAATAGTGCGGTTTCACGCATTGGGTTAATTCAAATTAAAAGCATTGCAACGTCAGTGGCAATGGAGCAATTGTTCATTTCCACCAATGAAATGGTGTGGGAAGTGATGGATGAAGTATGGCGTACCTCAATTGATGTGACCGCCGCCGCTTGTTCCATGTTGCAGATGTATAACAAACGTCATTCAAGTAGTCGATTAAATTTCGACACCTTAACCTTAGCTGGACTCGTGCATAACATCGGCGCCTTGCCAGTATTGACGGAAGCCGAGGCTAATCCACATTTATTTACCAGCATTGATCAATTGCGCGCGCTCGTTCGTAAAATGCAGGGGCCATTAGGTCGTGCTGTGTTAAAGAGTTGGGATTTTTCTACCGAAGTGATGGAAGTGGTAGAGCGCTGGGCCGATTTACCTTATCTGCCCGACCATGTTACTTACCTCGACTTTATCCGTGCAGCGGCCTTCTATACCGGTGAGCTACGGGCAGGTACAGAGTTAGAACAACGTCTTGGTGTATTTGTTGCCCGTGGTTTACCCGTGACAACCGATGATTTAGCCAGTGATGAATTTATGGAAAAATTCCATTCAATTAGAGAAAGTTACCAATAATCGTTAGGCCTAAATGGAACTCAAATGGCGCTTAGGCACTCAACTGCAGTGCCATTTGATAATAAGCTTACGCGGTAAAGCAGAGGCCAAGGTATGTTCGAAATCGGGTTAGTCGTTGCTTCGCTCATTTTATTGATATTTTCATTGTATATATTGCAGGTAAAATATAGGTCGCTACGGTCACAACAAAAGTTTTTATCACAACTTTGTACCCAATTAGAGCAACAAAAGATTGAGCGCCAAGCTTTAGACATTGGCATTGTTCCCCAAGAGTTTGCACCTCTGTACCATACCTTAGATGAGTTATTAAAGGCCTTACCCGCAAGTGTGGGTAAGGATAAACTGACAGGGCTGGTGAATCGCGTTGGCTTGAAACGTACACTGGCCTCTATGATGCCACTGACTCAAGGGACGCTAGTGCTGATTGATATTTATCGATTTCGCTATGTAAATGATCTTTTTGGGTTTGTATTTGGCGATATCTTGCTAAAGCAATTTGCAGAACGGTTAAACAGCTTAAGTTTATCTCCAAGATTAATCGCACGGCTCAATGGCGATGAGTTCTGCCTATATTACGAGCAAGCGTTGACTGAAGAGCAACTCATTCATTTAAGAGGTCGTTTGCAGGTGCCTTTTAGCATTAAGAACACGCCAGTCAGCGTTAAACTTCAAATCGGTTGTGTGCATTTACATGAACACCACGCCGACACGAGCCAGATGTTACGCCGCGTCGATTTGGCGCTGAAGAAAGCCCGCCACTCTCGTAGCGCGATTGCTTACTATGCCGAGAATGATGATATTCAACAGTTAAGAGAACTGAGAATTATCGATAGCTTGCCCAAAGGTTTACAACGCAATCAAGTGTATATGGTGTATCAAGCGAAACAAGATATTGCGACGGGACGGTGTTTTCAGGTTGAAGCCTTGATGCGCTGGGAGCACGACGAGCTTGGGGTTATTTCTCCTGGCGAGTTTATCCCCTTAGCCGAATATGCCGGCATGATTGATTTAGTGAGCCAATGGGCACTCGATCAAGTGTTAGCGCAGCAGGCAAAATGGCGCGCGGCAGGGATACAATTGTGCGTTGCGGTCAATCTATCAACACGGGATCTCGATAGTGAAACCTTGCCCCAAGAAATTGCGGCAAGATTAGCTTATTACCAGCTTCCACCCGAATCTTTAATGATTGAAATTACCGAAAGTACTTTAATGGCGGATTTAACTAAGGCGGTCGAAACCTTAGATAAAATTCGTGCGTTAGGGGTTAGGCTCGCGATTGATGATTTTGGTACCGGTCATTCTTCATTGGCTTATTTGAAGCATCTACCCGTTAATGAAGTCAAAATCGATAAAGCCTTTTTAAAGGATCTCGAGCAAGATAAACCATCGGAATATATCCTCGAAGCCAGCATCAATATTGCTAAAAAATTAGGTTATGAAGTCACAGTCGAAGGGATCGAAACCCTTGAGATCAGAGATAGGCTGGTCGCTATGGGCGTCGATACCCTACAAGGTATGTATTACGCTAAACCTATGCGTGCCGCCGAACTTGAAATGAATTGGGCTAAGCTGCATCACATTTAAATCAGCCATTCATTAAACCAACTCTGAGTAATGTTAGACCCAGTAAATCCGACATCAATTAACGTTAGGACCAATTAACGTTAGGGCTGCTTTAATGGGTCGTTGCTCGCCCCATTCCTATGGGGCTCTAACGATATTCATTATCGCTTTAGTCAAATCGCCCGTATTAGTTTTGCACCTTTGAGGCAAAACCTTGGCTTAAAACGGCGATTAACTCCGCTGGCATAGGCGCTAATTGGCGAGCTTGATTCATACACACCATTTCAATGGTGGCGGTGACGGCAGGTTTTTTACCTTGTGGACGCCAAATCTCCTGCTGCCACACAGTGCGGTACTTACTTTCGAAGTAAAACTGAGTCCGTACATCGATAATATCGGCAAATTCCACCCCCTCATGGCACAGCATATCGCTACGATACACAGCAAAACCCAGCTGGTTTTGTTGCCACAAGGCACTTAAACGCTCCGCACCAATTACATGCTCACGGGCACGCTCGAAGTATTTCAAAAAGTTGGGGTGATACACCACGCCAGAAAAATCAGTATCTTCATAGTAGATTTGCACTGGAAAGGAAAAGGTCGGGCTAAATTGCGGCATGGGGTTAAGGTTATTCTAGGGAGTATTATGGCGCATTAGTTTAGCGGCTTATCTCTTTAAACAAAAGTAAGCCCGTGATCAATCTGTGATCAACTCATATTTAAGAAATATCACGCTAATCAGGCAGTAAAATCGCACTATCGTGCCTAACTCATTAATCCCTTCCTATACTGATAGCTGGAATACCTTTCTTATGTTGATTTGCTAGGTTGAGAGCTTCATATGAGCGAAATAAAAAAATCAGAAATATTGACCGAAAGTGGCACAAATGAACTCGAGATTATTGAGTTTCATCTGCATAAGATTCTCCCTAACGGCGGCCATAAAGTCTGTCATTACGGGATCAATGTCGCCAAAGTGCGAGAAGTGATTCGGGTGCCAGAAACCTCCGACTATCCCAATGCACAACCGCATATGGTGGGGGTGTTCTCGTTGCGAGAAAAGCTGATCCCTTTAGTCGATCTTGCTGGTTGGCTAGGCATATCGACACCGGAAGATTTAACCCATAAGGTCGTTATCGTCACTGATTTTAATAAGATGATTAATGGCTTCTTAATTGATAGTGTTCGCAGCATTCATCGGGTGTCGTGGGAGCAAGTTGAATCGCCGAGTCAGTTTTTAGAAGCGGGTGAAAATGATTGTGTCGTTGCCGTGGTTCGCCGTGATGGCATGCTGATTATGATATTGGATTTTGAGAAAATCATTGCCGATATCAATCCCGAGCTGAGTATGGATAAGTACGATGTCACCCTCGATAGGAGCGTGCTGATCAATGATAAAATGCTGGCGAAACGTGAAGCGAAAACCATTTTGGTCGTCGATGACTCCGCTTTTATTCGCAAAATGATTGAAAATACGCTCCGCAGTGCAGGTTATAACATTATTACAGCTAAAGATGGTGGTGATGCGCTTGAAATGCTAATGGAATTTGAGAGTCTGGCTGAACAAGATAATGCTTCTATTTCAGACTTTGTCAGTGCTGTAATCACGGACGTTGAAATGCCTCGCATGGATGGCATGCATCTGGTTAAACGCTTAAGAGAATCCAAGGCATACCAACACATGCCGATTGTGATGTTTTCTTCCCTAATGAGCGAGGATAACCGTATAAAGGCAATAGCATTGGGGGCGAATGACACTATTACTAAACCCGAAATTGGCCGTATGGTCGGTATGATAGATAAATACGTATTTGAAGAGTAATGCCATTTCATTTAGTGGCGATATTTGAATATGGGGTATTCGAGTCATCGCTATCAACGTCTTGACTGCTTCTTTAATGACAAACCATATCAAAGTAAAAAGCCATATTCACCGAGGCGAATATGGCTTTTTTGTAGGGTAAACGTTGTTTACTAGCGAATGATCATTTGATCGCGCTCAGGCCCAACAGAAACCATGCTAACGCGCACACCCATTAGGGCTTCAATACGTTCAACATAGTGTTGCGCGGCGACTGGCAGGCTCTCAAAAGTGCGACAACCGGTAATATCTTCGCTCCAGCTTGGCATTTGCTCATACACTGGGCTCAACGCGGCAGTTTGTGGCCAAATTGGGTTCTCAGTGTGCTCACCTTCATAGGCTACGCAGATTTTCAGATCTTTCATGCCTGATAGGCAATCAATCTTAGTCAGGGCAATTTCAGTTGCCGCTTGCAGCTCCACACCATTACGGGTGGCAACAGCGTCAAAGTAACCCATGTCACGTGGACGGCCTGTGGTTGCACCAAACTCGTTGGCGTTTTCACGGAACGCGTCTTGCTCTTCCATTGCCGTCACTAACGTGCCTGTACCTACTGATGAGCTAAAGGCTTTCGCTACCGCAATTACGCGTTCTGGGCGCAGCGCAGGTAAACCACTACCGATACCTGCGTAAGCCGCAGTCACGTTTGATGAGGTGGTGTAAGGGTATTCGCCGTACACTAAGTCGCGGCCAGCACCTAATTGCGCTTCAAACAGTAAGCTTGCATCTTGTTTTTGTAATGCTTTTAATGGTTCAGTCACATTGCAAATAAACGGACGCCATGGCGCAGTCACTTCTAATAACCATGCAGTCATTTCAGCGGCGGTTTGATTAAAATCACAGCTTGGATAAAGTGCCTTTAATTGTGGCATTTTCCAGTCGAGCATAAATTGAATACGTTCTTGCAGCACTTCAGGTTGGTTTAACCAACCGACTAAAATGCCTTTTTTCATCACGCGATCACCATAGGCAGGTGCAATCCCTTGACGGGTTGAACCATAGGCTAAATCGCCAAGACGTTGTTCTTCTAAGGTATCTTCTAATGCATGCAAAGGTAAGCACAGGGTCGCACGGTCAGAAATGCATAATTTGACTTCAACACCTGTTGCTTGTACTTCAGCAATTTCAACGCTGAGCTTTTCTGGGCTGATCACCATGCCAGGGCCCAATACTGCAATGCAGTTAGGGTTGAAAATGCCACTCGGTAATTGGTGTAATTTAAAGGTGCCATAGTCGTTGACTACGGTATGTCCGGCGTTGTTACCGCCTTGAAAGCGAATACTGGCAGCGGCATCCGCGGCTAAATAATCTACGATGCGGCCTTTGCCTTCATCACCCCAATTTGCACCCACAACCACGATAGACGGCATAACATCATCTCCACATTGATTAAGACGCTATGCTAGACCCGTCATTTGAATAAGAGAAATTAATTATGGTTATCATCTCAATAAGGATTTCATATATCATTGGTGATAATTAACGCTAATACTCTGCAATAGGGGGTTTTATGCTCGATATAAATTGGTTAAAGACTTTTGTGACTTTGGCTGAACATAAGCATTTTGGCAAAGCGGCCACGGCGCTGCACATGACGCAGCCCAATGTTAGCTTGCATATTAAGCAGTTAGAGCAAAGCACTCGGGTCAAGTTGATTGATCGTAATCCCTTTCGATTAACGCAGGCAGGGTTTCGTCTGTTGGAGACGAGTCAAAAGACTTTGATGGAGCTACAAATCTGTCAGGCGGATCTCAATGCGATTAACGACCTTAGTCAGGGTACCTTGACCATCGCCGCCAGCGACATTATCTCGCGGTTATTGTTGATCCAGCCGTTTCAGCTCTTTAAGGCGGAGTTCCCTGGGATTGATTTCTCGCTGCTCAATACTACCTCATCCCAAGCTTCTGAGTTAGTGACCAATGCCGAGGCGGATTTAGGGTTTGTGATCGCGCAAAAGGAGAGTCAGCCACTGCATTTTACTGAACTACAACAGATTAAATGGTGTGCAATCGGGGACAATTTACAACAATGGCAAGAGGCAACGCCTTCTGTGGATACGCCCTTAGCCGAGCAACCCACCTTAATTCTGCTGGGCCACGATACGCGAACTCGCGAATTGCTCGATCCCGCACTGCCGTCGCTGAATTTGCCTAATTACAGGATTATGGAGGTCGGCAGTGTTGACGCGCAAATTGATTGGGCCGAGGCGGGGTTTGGGGTGGCGATAGTGCCGGAGTTTTCGGTTTATACTAAGGCGAATTTGACCACTAAAGTCACCCCTTTGCCGCAATTCCCCACAACCAGTTTGGGCTATATTGTGCGCCAGAATCAGATCCTGTCTAAGGCCATCAAGCAGCTATTATATTGGGTGAATCAAGAGATCATTCGCTCGCAGCGGTAATTTCTCATTCGCTTGCAGCGATAGGGATTAGTCAGCGACTAAGAGTAATTTTTCGTATTGGCCAGTGGCTTTTAGCTGTGATAAGCCCGCATCGAGTTGGGTCGCTAAGGTCTGTGCCTGTGGATTTTCCTTTGAGAAGGCCAAAAAAATATCGCTGCTATGGTTAGCAAATACAGGAATGACGTCATCATCTACGCCCATTTTTTTCAGGTTTTCTTTCGCGACTAAATCGAACATTAAGGCGGCATCTATGCGTCCAATCAACAATAAATTAATTAATTGCTGCTGATTAGCGACGGTGACGATATTGAGCTGTTGCTGTTTGACTAATTTGGGAAACTCATCGCCATATTCATAGCTTTTAATTACTCCAATAACCGCGCCTTTGGGTAGTGCCCATTTGTTGTCAGCCAATATAGGTTTTTGTTTCTTTTGATAAAATGATGCGGTAGCAACAAGCAGTGGGGTTTTGCCAAAGATAAAACGTTGCTCGGTGCTGTTCTCGCGGGTGACATTAAATACCCCGTCTACTGCGCCTTTTTCTGCCATCATCAAGGCACGAGAATAGGGCACGACTAAGCTATTTACTTCAATATGCGACTGCTTAAAGGCGGCTTGAATTAAACGGTGGGAAATACCTTGGCCAAACTGATTGGCAAAGGGCGGCCAACTGTCTTCTGCAGCTAAAGTTATCGTCTGAGGTTGGGATTCTGCAGGCACAGCATTGCTTTCTTGGGCGAGTGCCATGTTGTAAATCATAGATGCGAGTAATAAAACGACGCCAAGTATTAATGCTGAGGGCAAATTTAATGCCTGCTGCATCCTGAGCCTCACTCTGTTCCCTACACGCATTTTGCTGCCATCTCCCTGCTTAATATATGGGCTTTTATAGCATAAAGAATTGTATCTAGACTAATGATTTAAATATTAATTACAGATAGTTAGTACTTTTGTGAAGTTTATAGGATATTTCAACAACCTCCATTTTCCGCTTTTAAGTGAGATTATGCGCTGGGTAACGAATGAATTGACTTAGGATTCTGTTAAATAGAATAAAATAAAATCGATAAACCTCAAAACTGTCATCAAACGAACCGCTAACGTGCTTAGTGAGGTTCGTTTGATGCTGATGTGTGCTGATGTGTGTTGATGTTAGCAATACTATTTGACCTTAGTGGCTGGCATAGTAAACCAAGTCTTATAGGGCTGATACTTGTCATAGCACCAATGGAATAGGGTGCTGTAGAAGAAGAAAAAGATCAAAAAAACCGCTTCTAAGCCCATGGCTGCCAACCAACCTATCTGTAGAAACCAGGCGATGGTCGGTATGCTAATGAAAATAAGTCCCCCTTCAAATCCAAAGGTATGCAGTATTCTGGTTTTCAAAGTGCGTTGCTCTCGATTTGCCCCAAATACCCTGTCGAATCCAAGGTTGTAGAAGTAGTTCCACACCACGGTATAAAGACTCAGAGCGATACCGACTATGACAAGCTCACTGGTTCCCTTGCCTGATATAAGGGTAGAAACCGGGATAATAATTGCGAGTGCAATTGCTTCAAAGAGTAAGGCGTTAAAGATACGTTCTGTCGTTTTCATGGCTATTTCCCATTCATTCAATGTGACTATGGCCATATTTTTATCTAGTATAGGGATAAGTAATAATTAGATAGTATCGGTAAAAGCGATATGTTTAGTCTCGAACAACTCGAAGCCTTTATGGAAACCGTAGAATCTGGTTCATTTTCGAATGCCGCAAGGCAACTTAAGAAAGCACAATCCGTGGTTAGCCAGCATGTGATGAATCTTGAAATTGACTGTGGGGTTGAGTTATTTGACCGTTCGGGTCGTTACCCAGTATTAACGGCCGAAGGCAGTAAATTGCTGCCCTACGCAAGAGCGACGATTCTTCAACATCGTAGACTCAAACATACCGCCTTATCACTGTTCAGTAGCCAATTTTCAGAAGTGTGCCTTGCGGTGGATGAAGGTATTCCGATACAGAGAATATCCGAAATCATACGGTTGTTAGAAAGTGATTTTCCTAATATCGAACTCGAATTTCTCAGTGCCTCAAGCATAGATATTATCGACATGGTGCATTCACGAAGAGTATCAACAGGGCTGATCTTTAGTGAATTATCTATGCCAAGTAGCATAGATTTTGAGAGTATCGGGGTGATTAAATTCGATCTTTATGTGGCGAGTTCGCATCCCTTAGCAAAATCAGTTGCACCGAACATGGACGCATTGCGACTGTATCGACAATTACTCATCCGCTCACGGAATACTCAAACCAGTAGTTTTCAGCAGGCGTTTAGTCCTGATGTTTGGTATGCCGATAACTATTACGTGTTATTGGAGCTCGCATTACAGGGCCATGGTTGGTGTTTGTTGCCCGAGCATATGGCGTCCAATTCCGTTTTATCGGGTAGCTTAACGCGCGTCCCCATAGAATTTGAGCAGATAGGCTGGCATGCAAACGTCGATGTGATCCAGCATCAAGATAAAAGCAGCCTGCCATTATTGAAACGACTCAGACAACTGTTTAGAGAACTCTTGGTTGTGCAGAAGTAAATGGTTGGACAGAAATAAAGCAAAGCATAAATAAAACCCCAGTAAGTGAGGACTCGACTGGGGTTTATTGTTTGTGCACATCAGGATTTATGCATTATGACTTATGGTTCAGGATTCATCATTGCGCGGAAAGTTAGCCAGCACTAGCTCGGCCACTTTGCGCAATTCATCCGGACAAATCCCACTGGTTGCTTGTACCGCCATGCCTTGCAACACAGTGCCGACATAACGGGCAAGCAGCAAGGGATCGGCGTCATAGGGCAAATCCCCTTCATCTTTGGCGCGTTGCAGTCGTTCGCACAGGGCGATTTCACCGTCGCGGCGACGATTAATCAAAGTGTCTTTAATCGCTTGCCCTGCTTCACTGCAGGTTAATGCCCCTTGAACAATCAAACATCCCTGCGGATGGCTTTTATCCACCAAAGAGCTCGCGGCCCCGAGCAGCATTGACTCGACCACCAGATAGGCGGTTTTCTGCTCAAGTGCGGGATAGAAAAACGCACAGGGGCGTTGTTCATATAATTCTATCGCTTTGAGAAATAACTGTTCTTTATTGCCGAAGGCAGCATAAAGACTTGGCTTATTAATGCCCATAGCTTGGGTTAAATCGGTTAACGATGTACCTTCAAAACCTTTGCGCCAAAAGACTTCTAAGGCTTTGGCTAATGCATCGTCAGTGTCGAAGGCACGTGGGCGACCTACACAGGGCGTCGGGGTGACGGTTGACATCATTAGGCTCCTCAATTCTCAATTGCCCCTAGGATAGACATGGGTTTAGTCCGTGTCCAGCCACACTTGCTGACTGATGACCGACTAAGGGGATCTGTCTACTTAGTCATTCAAGCTGTCACCTAAGTTCAGCATTCAATCCGTGTCAGTCAGCGTTCGCCTCAATATTCATAAAATGCGTTGAAGATCAAACTTGTGGCTTTCCGCCTAAGGGCGCATTGCAAAGTGAAGGTTAGTGCGCGCCTTTAATTTAATACCAATCGGTACATAAATTTGTTGACAGAGTCATTTTACGCTATATATTACCGTCCAGTACAGAATATTTTTTACCAGTCGGTATTTAAATGTGTGTGGTTCGAACAGCGTGACATGCCCGCCACTTTGAGGATAGTAATATGAAGAGCAATAAACCCTTACGAATAATGATGTTAACGGCTGTGGCCGCTTTCGTTCTTTCTGCTTGTGGTGAGCAAACAGCGCAGCAGGGGCCAGCACCGAGTGCGCCAATGGTGGATGTCGCTCAAGTATTGCATGAGCGAGTGACCGAATGGGACGAGTTTACCGGCCGTTTACAGGCGCCAGAAAGTGTCACCCTTATCCCACGTGTATCTGGATATATTGACTCAGTGAATTTTAAAGAAGGCGCCTTAGTGAAAAAAGGCGAGGTGTTATTCCGCATCGATCCCAGTGTTTTTGAAGCGGAAGTGGCCCGGTTAAAAGCAGATCTTGCTAGCGCACTCTCTGCTGAGCAACTGGCCACCAATGACTTCGAACGAGCCCATAAATTGTTTGACCAAAAAGCGGTATCCGCCGAGTTACTCGATACCCGTGAGTCGAACAAACGTCAGACCGCGGCAGCAGTGGCTTCGGTGAAAGCGGCGCTGATGCGCGCCGAGCTTGATTTAGCTTATACCCAAGTACAAGCGCCGATTGATGGCCGCGTGTCCTACGCCAACGTCACTGCGGGTAACTATGTCACCGCAGGGCAGAGTGTGCTGACCAGCTTAGTCTCTACCGCCAGCATGTATGCCTATTTTGATGTGGATGAGCAAACCTACCTTAAATACGTGAAATTAACGGCCGAGAAGAAACGCAACGATCCCCGCGCAGGCGACAATCCTGTGTACATGGCCTTAGCCAATGAGCGCGATTATCAGCATATCGGCATGGTGGACTTTGTGGATAATGCGATGGATAAGCAAACCGGCACCATTCGCGTGAGAGCCACCTTTGACAATGAAGACAATAGCTTATTGCCTGGCTTATTTGCCCGCCTTCGCACCGCAGGCAGCGGCGCTTATGAAGGTATCTTGATTGACGATAAAGCCGTTGGCACAGATCTGAACAATAAGTTTGTGTTGGTCGTCGGTGCCGATGGTTTAGTCGAATATCGCGGCGTGACCTTAGGCGAGAAAGTCCAAGGGCTGCGTATAGTCACTCAAGGTTTAGAAGCCGAAGACAAGATTGTCGTCAACGGTATGCAGCGTGTGCGGCCTAAGATGCAAATTGATCCGCATATGGTTGAAATGGTTGACAGCGACAAGCTTGAAGCATTGCGCCAAGCCCAGTTATTGCTCGATAAAAACCAAGATACTTTGACGGCGCAAGCGGTCGAAACGGCTAGCCGCGGTTAAGGAATAGAACACCATGTTGTCGCAGTTTTTCATTAAAAGACCAATATTTGCAGCCGTACTCTCACTGCTGTTTTTTATCACAGGGGCGATTGCCGTTTGGCAGTTGCCGATCACTGAATACCCTGAAGTTGTGCCGCCAACCGTCGTAGTGACCGCTAACTATCCAGGCGCTAACCCTAAAGTGATTGCCGAAACCGTGGCCTCGCCGCTGGAGCAGGAAATTAACGGCGTCGAAGACATGCTGTATATGTCATCGCAGGCGACATCAGATGGGCGCATGACCTTGACCATCACCTTTGCGATTGGCACAGATGTAGACAGGGCGCAAAACCAAGTACAGAGCCGTGTCGATCGCGCTATGCCACGTTTGCCACAGGAGGTTCAACGCCTCGGGATTGTGACCGAGAAATCATCGCCAGACTTAACCATGGTGGTGCATTTGCTGTCGCCAGATAACCGTTATGACATGCTGTATTTGTCTAACTACGCGGCGCTCAACGTAAAAGATGAGTTAGCACGTATCAAGGGTGTGGGCGCGGTACGCTTGTTTGGCGCGGGGGAATACAGCCTGCGTATTTGGCTTGACCCGAATAAAGTCTCGGCGCTGGGTTTATCGCCAGCGGACATTATTGCCGCCGTGCGCGAGCAAAACCAACAGGCGGCAGCGGGCAGTTTAGGTGCTCAGCCCAGTGGCAATGCTGACTTCCAACTCTTAATTAACGTGAAAGGCCGTTTAACTGAACTGTCTGAATTTGAAGATATCATTGTCAAAGTTGGCCAAAACGGTGAAGTGAATCGTCTGAAGGATGTGGCTCGTATCGAGCTAGGTGCGACCAGTTATGCGCTGCGCTCACTGCTGGATAATAAGGATGCCGTGGCTATCCCAGTGTTCCAAGCATCGGGGTCGAATGCGATTCAGATTTCCGATGATGTGCGCGCCAAAATGGCGGAATTGTCACAGTCTTTCCCTGAAGGACTCGAATACGAAATCGTATACGATCCAACCGTCTTCGTGCGTGGCTCGATTGAGGCTGTGATCAAAACCTTGCTCGAAGCCGTGTTGCTGGTGGTGTTAGTGGTAGTGCTGTTTTTGCAAACTTGGCGCGCCTCGATTATTCCGCTGGTGGCTGTGCCTGTATCGTTAGTTGGTACCTTTGCCTTTATGCATCTGCTCGGCTTCTCACTCAACGCCTTGTCGTTATTCGGGCTGGTACTCGCCATTGGTATTGTGGTGGACGATGCCATAGTCGTGGTTGAAAACGTCGAGCGTAATATTGCCGCTGGCTTAAACCCTGTTGCGGCAACGCAAAAGGCGATGAAAGAAGTGACAGGCCCAATTGTGGCAACCACCTTAGTGCTGGCGGCGGTGTTTATTCCGACGGCGTTTATGAGTGGCTTAACTGGGCAGTTTTATAAACAGTTTGCTTTAACTATTACAATCTCGACCTTTATCTCGGCGATTAACTCACTGACTTTGAGCCCAGCGTTATCGGCGTTATTACTCAAGAGCCATGATGCGCCAAAGGATGGTTTAACTCGTTTAATGGACAAGTTGTTCGGTGCTTGGTTGTTCACGCCTTTTAACCGCTTATTTAGCCGTGCCTCTGATGGCTATGGTTACTTAGTGCGTAAAGTTATCCGTTTTGGCGGCATTATCGGCCTAGTGTATTTAGGCATGGTCGCGCTAACGGGTGTGCAATTTGCTAATACACCAACGGGTTATGTGCCGGGGCAAGATAAACAGTATTTAGTGGCCTTTGCCCAGTTGCCCGATGCGGCGTCCCTTGAACGTACCGATACCGTGATCAAAAAGATGTCTGAGATTGCGCTTAATCACCCGGGTGTGGCGCACTCGATTGCCTTCCCAGGCCTGAGTATCAACGGTTTTACTAATAGTCCTAACTCAGGCGTGGTGTTTGTCGCGCTTGATGATTTTGAATCGCGTAAGAGTCCAGCGCTATCGGCAAATGCCATTGCAGGGCAATTGAATCAAGAGTTTGCCGGTATTCAAGACGCGTTTATTGCCATCTTCCCGCCGCCACCTGTGCAAGGCCTCGGCACTATAGGAGGGTTCCGTCTGCAAATTCAAGACAGAGCCAACCTTGGTTATGAGGCCTTGTATCAGGTGACCCAACAAGTGATGTACAAGGCGTGGGCCGATCCACAATTAGCGGGGATTTTCTCTAGCTATCAGGTGAACGTGCCGCAACTTGAACTGGATATTGATCGAACTAAAGCGAAACAGCAGGCAGTGTCGCTCGATCAAATCTTCCAGACATTACAAACCTATATGGGCTCGACCTATGTCAACGATTTCAATCGTTTCGGTCGAACCTATCAGGTAAATATGCAAGCCGATGAGGCGTTCCGTCAAAGCCCGCAGCAAATAAGTCAGCTGAAGGTGCCGAATCTGAAGGGTGACATGATCCCGCTAGGGTCGTTCATCAACGTCAGCCAAAGCTCTGGCCCAGACCGAGTGATGCACTATAACGGCTTTACGACCGCTGAAATCAACGGTGGTCCAGCAGCAGGTGTGAGTACTGGCCAAGCGCAGGCGGCGATTGAGAAAATCCTCGCCGAGACGCTGCCAAACGGTATGACCTACGAGTGGACAGAGCTGACTTATCAGCAAATCTTAGCGGGCAATACGGGCTTGTTAGTCTTCCCGCTGGTGATCTTGCTGGTGTTCATGGTACTCGCAGCCCAGTACGAGAGCTTAAGTCTGCCATTGGCGATTATCTTAATCATTCCAATGACCCTGCTCTCAGCCCTCAGTGGAGTGTTAATTTACGGTGGCGACAACAATATCTTCACCCAAATTGGTCTGATAGTGCTGGTGGGGCTGGCAACTAAAAACGCTATCTTGATTGTCGAGTTTGCAAAGGAGAAACAAGATCACGGCATGGCACCTATGGAGGCGATATTAGAGGCCGCAAGATTACGTTTACGTCCTATCTTGATGACATCTATCGCCTTTATTATGGGAGTTGTGCCTATGGTGTTCTCCACCGGTGCGGGCGCTGAGATGCGTCAAGCCATGGGCGTAGCAGTGTTCGCCGGTATGATTGGGGTGACTGTGTTTGGTCTTATCCTAACGCCTTTGTTCTACTACGCACTGGCAAAACGAGGCAGTAAAAAAGTCGAAGAGCATAAAGAGCTAACCATCAGTTAAGTTGGTTTCTCGCAATGGACTAATGCATAGAAAAGGCCTACATCAAGTAGGCCTTTTTTGTTTGTTCGCGGCGAAAAATATGAAACCTGACTATCTTTAGTTGGGACACGTTGAGATTAGATTACCGGCAAAGTTACAGCCAAAGATGGATAGAGTGAGGCGTATATGGGCTTGTTTTCATTGCTGATGAACAACAAAAGGTCATTTGCCAGAGCAGTGTGTTAGTTATATTGCTTATTATGTATGGCAGGCCTATGTTGACTAGATTCAACTGTTTTATTCGGCCGATGAAATCGCAGTGATATTTGATCTCAGTTAGTGCCATTGTCGATTTAAACGTCGTGGTTATCCATGCTTGAAATGTGTGTATGATGTTGTTTATCCATTATTTGTGGTCTCTTTCGTGCGTAATAGCGATTGGGCGATTAGAATGGTTACTGTTTTGGCGCTCTTCTACGGGGTCCAATGGAATATTAGATATATTAGTGATGTACAATGCTACTCGAATACAAAGAGTTTGTTTTACGCCGTACTTAGCTAAGGTACTTGTTGGCCTTGCATCACTATGCCCGAGGTAACTGATGATCTTAAATCGCGCTTTATTTGCTCTAGTTCTGAGTGTTTCTGCCTTTCTGACGCCTCAAGTCATGGCCGCTGAACTCAATATTAAGCTGGTGGATTTACAGCAGCAGGCGATTGCCGATACTGTCGTGGAGTTGATCCCGGCAGTGATGCCTGATAAGGCTATGCCTGTTGGACATTATGAAATGTCACAAAAAAATCGAACCTTTATCCCTTTTGTGTTGGCTGTCCCTAAGGGCGCCAAGGTGGATTTTCCTAACCTAGATCGCACTCGTCACCATGTGTATTCTTTTTCCGAGGCTAAGCCTTTCGAACTTAAACTGTATGTGGGCCAAGCCGAAGCGCCGATTCAGTTCGATAAACCCGGTTTAGTCGCACTTGGCTGCAATATTCACGATTATATGCAGGCATTTATCTATGTTGCGGATAGCCCAATTGTTGCGGTGACGGACGAAAAAGGTGAGATCCAGTTTAAGGATCTGGCTGCCGGTCAATATAAAGTCAAACTCTGGCATCCCTGGCAGAAGGCAGCCTCCGAGCCGACTGAGCTAATGTTAACCTCTGGCGCGAATCAGCTGAGTTTATCCTTAGACATTGAGCGCCAAGCTAAACCGTCAGCTCCGCCAGCGGGATTTGGCCACTACGATGCTCAAGGCAAGCCATTACATGCTAAATAGTTTTCGCGCACGGCTGATTTTAGTGTTCTTTATTGTGCTGACTCTAGTGCAGTTTGCCACGGCCTTTTCCGTATTAACGGCGACCGAAAGGGACAACTTTTTACAGCAACAAAAAAGCCTCGATATTGGTGCCAATGTGTTTCTCGAGGTGCTATCAAATCGCGGTATTCAGCTCAGCCAAAGTTTGTCTGTGCTCAGTGCCGATTTTGGTTTTAAGCGCGCGATTGCTACCGGTGAGCAAGAAACCATTGAATCCGTGTTATCCAATCACGGCTCTCGTATTGGTGCCGACGCTGCTGTGTTGTTATCACCAAAAGGGGAGCTCTTGACCTCGAGTCTACCCGGGCTCACTCAGGATGATATTCAATCCTTATTCGACATGACTGCTAGTAATAACAATGCGTTGGCGATCCTTAACTTTGATCATGCCAGCTATCAATTTGTGTTGCAGCCCGTGAAGGCGCCAACCTTGATTGCTTGGGTTGGCATGGGTTTTCTATTAGATGAGAAAGTCGCCCAGCAGGCTAAAGCGATTACCGGTATTGATGTTAGCTTTGTCAATCAAGCTACGGGCCGCACCGAAATCGCCTCAACATTATCCGATGATGAAAAACTGAGTGTGGTAGAACAAGCGAGCAAATTACCTAGTTTGCTCAAAATGCCCAGTGAGAATATTCCGCTGGATTATTTGTCCATGGCTCTCAAACTGTATGATCATAACGGCAGCCAATTAGCCCTGTTGCATCAGTCAAACCTCAAATGGCAGCAAAGTTATCAGCATCTACGCAATAATATGTTGCTGATTTTTGCTTTGACCTTAGCGCTGGCGATTGTGATTGCGATTTGGTTGTCGGGCAGTTTGACTGAGCCTGTGCGTCAACTGGTAACCTATGCCCGTAAAATTGGTCAAGGTAAGCAGCCAGCCAGTATTCAAGGTGCGCCAGCAGAACTGCGGGTGTTGGCCAAAAGTTTATCCTTGATGCGCGACGATATTGAAGCGCGGGAAAAGGATTTAGTCTATCAATCCCGTCACGACAGCCTAACAGGGTTGCTCAATCGTTTTGCGGCTAAACAGTATTTAGCGGATCTTAAAAATGATCTATCCGGCGCTATGGTGTTATTGGATATTAAACATTTTCGCCATATCAACGACATTATTGGTTTTGCCAACGCCGATACCTTGTTGGTGCTTTTTGCTCGCCGTTTAGAGCAATTAGCCCCCACACCGGATTTACTCGCGCGATTAGACGGCGACTCATTTTTACTCCTGTATAGCCAAGGTATTCGTCCCGAACACTTGTTGAAATCATTGGACATGTTGGAGTCGCCATTTCCAATCCAAGGCTCAAATATTTCTCTTACCGTGCGGGCTGGATTACTGGAAATTGATGGCAACGGTGCCGATATCGATGTATTGGTGCGCCGCGCCGAAATCGCCCTCAATCAAGCCTGTCTCGAAGAGCAACGTATCGTTAGTTATCGTCAGGGCGCCGATGAGAAATACCAGCGTGAGCTGACGATTATCCGCGATTTGCCCATAGGTTTGGCGCAAAACCAACTCTATCTCGTGTTTCAACCTAAGGTGGATTTACACTTAAATCAGTGTACGGGTGCCGAGGCACTGATCCGCTGGCAGCATCCGACCTTAGGGTTTATTCCGCCCGATGAGTTTATTCAACTCGCTGAAAACTCAGGTAACATTGATATCGTCAGCCAATGGGTGTTGCAGCAGGCGATTAAACAATTAGTCGCATGGCAGCAGCGGGGTATGGTGCTGAAACTGGCCATCAACCTGTCGGCCCATGATTTAGTCGATACCCGCTTGCCGAATCAAATTGCCAGTTTATTAAAAGACAATAATCTGCCAAGTGGCGCACTCTGCATCGAAGTCACTGAAGGCGCTGTGATGAAAGATGCACAGACTGTGGTGAGTGTGTTGCAGCGATTCCGCGATATGGGCGTGTCGGTCGCCATAGATGACTTTGGCACAGGGCATTCATCCTTAGCTTATTTGAAAATTTTGCCCGTCAATGAAGTGAAGATTGATCGTAGCTTTATCAAAGACATGCTCACGAATAGCCAAGATGTGATGATAGTGAACACCAGCATTCAGTTGATCCACGGCCTAGGTTTTACCGTTGTGGCCGAAGGGGTTGAGGAACAAGAGGGCGTTGACATTCTGCGTAACCTCAATTGCGACATCATCCAAGGTTACGTGTTTTCAAAACCCTTAAAAGCGGCTGAATTTGATCTGTGGTTTGAAGCGTTTAACCATAAAAATCCCTCTGACGCATAAGTTAATTTGCCCCAAAAAGCGCACAAAAAACCTTAGATTTAGTCGTGTTTGAAAGAATAAAACGGAGTAGCGAGTGAACATTGCCATGAATACATTGAAGTTGAATTCATTAGCTTGGAATTGTGCTAAGGCTTTGCCTTGCCTGTTTTTACTATTGGGCACAGTTCCTGCGTTTGCCGAAGGTAGCCGCGTGGTTGCCACTGGCGGCGGGACGACGATTGAGGGCAGTGCTGGCGGTGGCATAGTGCCGTGGGCGGTGATCAACGGTTATGGCAGTAGCGATGAATGGTCCGCTACGGCGATGGCGACAGGCGTTTATGTCGATGACTTTACACTGAATGTGATTGGCGCTTCCTTGAGTTTTGATAATCGATTCGAACTGAGTTTAGCGCGGCAAACCTTTGATTTAGATACTATGGGCGGCGAGTTAGGCCAAGATATCTTTGGCGTAAAATACAAGCTTGCCGGCGAGTTACTTTATACGGCTATGCCGCAAATCACCCTAGGTGCCCAGTATAAAAGAGTCGATGACTTTGCGATTCCTCAGGCCGTGGGCGCGCGCTCTGATTGGGGGTTAGATGTGTATATTGCGGCCAGCAAAGTGTTTTTCGATGCGGTGGCGGGGCGCAATGTATTGCTTAATGGGACAGTGCGTGCGACCAAGGCGAATCAAACGGGTTTACTGGGTTTTGGTACCCAAGCCAATAATGATTACCAGTTTGTGCTCGAAGCGTCTGCGGCGGTATTGCTGACGGATAATCTGGCACTGGGTATCGAATATCGCCAGAAACCCAATGAGTTAGCTTTTGCCCGTGAAGATGACTGGCAGGATGTGTTTTTAGCTTGGTTTATCAATAAGCATCTTTCCGTAGTCACGGCCTATGCGAATTTAGGCAGTATTGCGGGTTTTGCCGATCAACAAGGCTGGTATGTGTCGGTGGAGGGAACACTATGAGTTGTTTATTGCTAAAGCTATTACCTGTCGCCGCTTTGTTTTTTTTCACTGGTTGCGCAGTGCAAAAGGCGGAATCATCGGCGCCACAGGTTAACTCAAAAAATAGCACCTCAAGCCAGCAAACCTTATATCAAGCACTAGGCGGTGAAGTCGGTTTATCGGCGATTGTCGATGGTTTGCTTGCCCGTATTGCAACCGATCCACGCATAGTGCATCACTTTCAAGAGACGGATATTGCGTTATTTCGTGAGCGCGCCATTGAGCATTTTTGTCTGATTGCCGATGGCGGCTGCGTGTATCACGGTGAGAATATGGCACTGAGTCATCAAGGGTTGAATATTACTCAGGCGGATTTTGATGCCTTAGTGGGCCATTTAATTGAATCAATGAAGGAGCAACAGATACCATTATCGACCCGCAATGCCCTCCTAAAACGTCTCGCACCTATGTATTCGGACATTACCTATCATTAGATGTGTTGTAACTTTGATGGCTAAAATAGTGAATTTAAGATGCTGTTGCCGTGATCGATAGCAGCATTTTTTATGGGTACTAGAGCAAGAGCGCTGCATCTATGGGGTGAAATTGAGACGCTGCATCCCTTAAGGATTTAGCCGTCAGGGTAGGGACGCCATAGACTTGGGTTTCAAGGCCATATTTTTGATGGATTTTTTGTAGCAATAAATCGAAATCGCCATCACCAGACAACAAGATCACAGTATCGACTTCACTTGCCGCTTCCATAATATCGACAGTGATCCCCACATCCCAGTCGCCTTTGGTCGAGCCATCGCTGCGCTGAATAAACGGTTTTAACTTCACCTCAAAACCTATGTGCTTTAGTGCGTCTTGGAATTTCAATTGCCCATCGTCACCTTTGTGGATGGCATAAGCCACGGCCAAGACTATGTCTCCCTCGTAACCTAAGTGTTGCCATAACTTACGGTAATTAAATTGGCGACCATAGGCCTCGCGGCAGGTGTAATAGATGTTTTGTACATCCACAAATAAAGCGATTTTTTTCAAGGGATTCGTATTTTTCGATCAGGGAAAAGACTTCTCGCACTATAACACAGCAAGTTGCCAATGGGCGCTAAATGGAAAGTACCGCTCTCGGTTGAGCGGGGAAATTGCCTCACCAGAGTTGTACTCGAAGGATTGGATATTTAGCTAAATGCTAGGGGATTTAAAATATTGCGCTGGAGTGGTGCCGGTATATTGCTTAAAAAAGCTGATAAAGGCACTGTCGCTGGAAAACTGTAAATTAAAGCCCACCTGCGCCACCGATGCTCCCGCTGCTAATTGTTCAATGGCCGAGAGCAAACGCCATTGCTGGCGCCACGCTTGATAAGCCATGCCCGTTTCGTTGCTAAAGATACGGCTGATAGTGCGTTCGCTGGCGCCGATTTCTACGGCCATATCTTTAAGGTTGCTAGGTATTGTTTGATGTTGTTGCAGTTGCGCAAGCCAATTTTTTAGACGTTTATCCTGTGGGAGCGGTAATGCCAGAATTTCTTCCGCGGCATTGCCCAATTCTTCTAATAGCAGCGCAAAAGCATGGTGTTGAGTGCTTCTTGGTTTGTCCCAAGGCCAAAATGACATAGTGTCAATTAACGCTTTGAGTAGCGGGGTCACCTGGAAAATAGTGACCCTATCGGGCAATGAGCTGACCGTCTCAGGCTCAAAGTAGAGTGAGCGATAGGCAACCACATTACGCATGGTGACGCTGTGCTCAACGCCTGCAGGCAACCAAGCCGCGCGTGTCGGTGGTAACACCACTTGAGTCTCGGCTAGAGTAAATGTCATTACTCCTGCGGGGGCGTACAGTAGCTGCGCCTTCTCGTGGTGATGCATTCCCGAGTCGTGTTCCCCCATGTCTGCGGCAATACCAATGACCAGATTATCCAACAGATCTGGATTAAATTGATGTTCAGGTCGAATAAAGGCCATTTTGTCCTATTTTTGATGTTTATTGTCTAAGTGTTGCTAATTGTCTGGTGTGGATTCTATCTATACTGCGCCATCTTTGACAAGTATGGAGCGACATTTTGGTTAACCTGCTCATTTGGTTTACTGAAATTGAATCGAAATCATGAATATAAAACCACCATTAGGGCTCGCTGTGCTGCTAATGATGTTTCCGCAAATAATGGAAACCATCTATAGCCCAGCCTTGCCTAATATTGCAGAAAGCTTTGCCGTGTCGATTGCCGGCGCATCGCAAACCTTATCTGTGTACTTTATTGCCTTTGCCATCGGCGTATTTTGCTGGGGCCGTTTAGCCGACATTATTGGTCGCCGCAAAGCCATGCTCGCGGGATTAGTCTGTTATGCCATTGGCTCAGCCTTAGCCTTAATAGTGAGCGACTTTAGCCTATTGTTACTGGCCCGCGTATTGTCGGCGTTCGGTGCGGCAGTGGGTTCTGTGATTACCCAAACCATGATGCGTGACAGCTACAGCGGCGAAGAATTAGCCAAAGTCTTTTCTGTGATGGGCATGTCACTTGGAATTAGCCCGGTGATCGGATTGCTAATGGGCAGTGTTCTCAGTGCCTATTGGGGATATCAAGGTGTGTTTGTCGCACTGATGGTTTCTGCCATAGTGCTGTTATTTTTATCGGTAAAATTGTTACCCGAAACCAAACCCGCACACACCCAGAAAATCGCTATAGGCAAGTTAGCGATTAAGATGCTTACCGACGGCGGGATTATTAAAAACACCTTGCTGGTGGCGGCGTTTAACCTGATGTGGTTTAGCTACTTTTCACTGGCGCCATTTATGTTTGAGGCGCAAGGGTTATCGACGCTTGCCTTCGGTACGAGTGGCTTGTTATTGGGCTTTGGCGCATTCCTTGGCAGTTATGTTAATAAAATATTGCTGGGTCGAGGCTACGCTAGCGCCCGGTTGGTTCGCTTCGCCAGTGTTATCGCACTTGTTGGTGGACTGGGTATTTGGCTATTCCAATCGACTGTTTTAGGGCTGAATAATGTTTACTTTTTAGCGCCTATGCTTTTGATTGTGATTGCTTACGGGATAGCGATTCCGAACATACTTAGCTCGGCTCTGGCAAACTACCGCGCCTATGCGGGCTCTGCTGGCGCACTCTTCGGACTGTTTTATTACATTCTGTTGGGACTAGGTTTAGGCGGCGCAGGAATCATTCACCATTTAGGTATGGTGGTCACATTCAGTGCACTGCTTTGTGTTGGATTAGGTGTAAATTTGGGCTTAGCCCATAAAGCAAGAAACGCTTAAATATAAATAGAAAAAGCCAAGGCACTGATTGCCTTGGCTGATTTATGCGATTCTCTAAAGTGATGATTAGCTATGAGCTTGCCTGTAGCTTACTGTGGGTCGAATATAAAACTATAGCGCTTAATTAAGTTGGTTGAGTAAAACATTAATCTAATATGTTAGTGGGGAGATTAATGCTTGTTTGGAATTCGAGTTGGGTAAGATGACAATATTTTTTAATGTCACTATAAATCTTATTTTAGCCATAATTTCGCCAAAATTAATCATTATTATGATGATAAAAATATTTAATAAGGATAGAGAAAAATAACATGTTAAAGATATTTAATGATTGCAAAAAGACAACGTTTATTGCCATTTGCTTGATGAGTATTTCAAATTCGAATGCAAGTCCTTTAAGTGTAAAACAAACCGTTAATGAATTTGAGCGCCAAGGCTGGAATATCGGTGTGTCTGTTATAGAAAACAGCTCAAATAACGTATATTTAATTAACGGTGACGAACGGTTTTCGACAAATAGTACTATTAAGGCCTTAGCTTGTGCCATTGTGCTATCTGAAGTAGATAAAAATGCAGTATCGCTAGACGATGCAATGATGATTAATGAACAAGATGTTGTTAGCCATTCACCAGTAATGAAAGAATTTATAGGCAAAAAAGTGACATTAGCAGATGCCTGTAAAGCGACTATGACCTACAGTGATAATACCGCAGCTAATTTTGCGATAAAAAAATCTGGCGGTCCTGAAGGTATTACTTCATTTTTGCGTTCAATGGGAGATGATATAACCAGAGCCGATCGTTATGAACCAGATCTCAATACGAATCCTGAGGGAGACTTAAGAGATACATCGACGGCTAATGCAATGGCAGCCAACTTTAACAAATTACTGCTCGGTAATATTTTATCCACTCAATCTAAAGAACAGTTAAAAGATTGGATGATGGGGAATAAAGTTGCAGATAACATGCTGAGATTAGTGCTTCCTACGGGATGGGAAATTGCTGACCGTACTGGTGCCAACAGCTATGGTGCTCGGGGAATTATTTCCATGGTCTGGTCTGAATCACAACAACCATTAATAATTAGTATTTACATTAAAAAAGAAAATACTGCTATCGAGGAACGTGAGAAAGTCATTTCCGAAATAGGACGGGTAATTTTCACTGAGTACACGAACGGGACTTTATTCTAACCACACTGCGGATCGTACTCCTAAAAAAATAATATATTAAGGTTTTGCAATGAAACTTATAAAGCTAATGCTATGGTCTCTCTCTCTTTTCATGTTTACAACAATAGAATCCGTTGCAAATGAATCGATTACGGTAGCAGAAAAGAGTGAATGGAAATCCACCTTTGATAAATTCAAAGCGGATGGAACAATCATCATTAAAGACGAACGTGGAGGGGCAAGTGCCACTTATATTTACAATAAATCACGTTCAACGGTACGGTTTACGCCTGCATCAACATTTAAAATTCCTCACACTTTATTTGCTCTCGATGCAAACTTAGTTAAGGATGAATTTCAAACGTTTAAATGGAATGGTGAAAAATACTCTATCCCTAGTCACAATCAAGATCAGAATTTACGTTCAGCGATGCGCTATTCCGCTTTATGGGTTTATCGCGGATTTGCGAAGGAGTTAGGTGAAACAAAGGCAAGAGATTATCTAGAAAAAATTAATTATGGGAATCAAGATCCCACTGTAAAAGTGAATGACTATTGGGTCAGAGGTGGTTTAGAGATCTCCGCACAAGAGCAGATAAATTTTTTAGAGAAGCTTTATAAGAACCAACTCCCATTTAAAGTTGAACATCAATTATTAACCAAAGACATTATGATAGTTGAAGCTGGCCGAGAATGGATTCTCAGGGCGAAAACAGGACTCGGTGGCCAAGTCGGTTGGTGGGTCGGTTGGGCTGAATGGCCAACAGGACCGGTCTTTTTTGCATTGAATATAGACACGCCGAATGGCATGGCAGATGTTTACAAGAGAGAAGCGATTGGCAGAGAATTGTTACTATCTATCGATGCATTACCCCATATTTAAGGGGGCGGCTCGTATTGTACAGGATAAAATTCACGCTTTTTAAATTTGGGCAATCCAATATTTGAGGTCAATATGTTAACTTCTGTCATCCGTATTTCATTTTTCGGCTTGTGTGGCTTACTTTCCACGGTGAATATCGCCGCGCATGCGGGAGAAGATGTTATCCGGCATCGTATTGCTAATTCAAATTTCCCTGTTGCTGCGGCGGTAGAAGTGCCAGCCTCTATGTCCATTGTATATCTCTCTGGGAAACTACCGCCTATACAAGATTTGACTCAAGATAAAAATAGTCCGCTTGCATATGGTGGGGATACAAAAGGACAAACTATTGGGGTATTAAAAGCAATAGAGAAAAGTTTAAAAGATATTGGCCTGGGCTTGGGGGATGTGATTAAACTGCAGGTTTTTTTAGTTGGCGATCCTGCATTAAATAATGAAATGGATATGGATGGTTTTATGGCGGCTTATATCCAATTTTTTGGTACAAAAACACAACCCAATGTACCAGCTCGGTCGGTCTTGAAAATTGCAGGACTAGCAAATTCAGCATGGCGTGTTGAAATTGAAGCCACTGCCGTTCGAAAATAGCATAGCGAACGACGGTATTTATTAAGCTAAATAGAATCAGGGTACATAGGCTTTTTGCTTATGTATTCTATTGTTCTTTAATATCATGCCCGTAAAACTCAAGATACATATTTGTTGAGTTAGCCAGTTTTTAATATTTCACTATTTTTCAGTTACAGTTAATTTATAAAGAGCACTTCTATGAATAATAAACATTGGTCAAAAGTTCAGTTGTTACACGAAGTTGTTACTAACCCGAATATTATAATTAAAGGTCAGCACAGCTATTATAGCGATTGTTGGGATATGGGGTTTGAGGGATCTGCGGTGAGATATCTTCATGGTGATGAAATCAGCCGCCAATGGGAGCCCAAATGGCCTATTGATAAACTCTATATTGGTGACTATGTGTGTATCGCCGCTGAAGTTGTGATCTTAATGGGAGGAAATCATACACATAGGGCGGATTGGTTTTGCTTATACCCTTTTATGGATTTTATTGAAGAGGCATATGTAGGAAAAGGTGACACCCATATTGGTGATGGCGCTTGGCTAGGCATGAGATGTATGGTGATGCCTGGAGTCACTATTGGTGAAGGAGCCGTAGTTGCAGCGAACAGTGTTGTCACTCAGGACGTCGAACCTTACAGTGTCGTCGCAGGTTCACCCGCTAAACGAGTCAAGTATCGCTTTCATCAAGATATTATTCCTGAGTTGCTGGCTTTAAAAATTTATGATTGGCCAGTCGAAAAGTTTAATGTTTTGAAACGGCACTTGTGTTCTTCGGATTTTGAACAGCTCAAACAAGCCATTGTCATTTATGATCAAAAAGAATCCGGTACAAATTAAGATGTTAGTCGGGCGTATAGCAATCACATTAAATATCTAAATCAGTTGTGCGCCTCACTGGTATTTCAATCCAAGGCGCATTGACGCAGAAATGGTCATTCCTTATTTAAGTTAATACAACACTGGAAACCCATTTGGCCTTAAAATACAAAACGCCCGATGAGGTTCATCAGGCGTTTTGATGGTAAGTAAGTGTCAATTTACTTAAGTTGTCGTATCGAGATGAAGCACTAGGCTTTAGGCGCGATTTCCTGCTGCTTTGCCGACTCTCGTGCCGTAGTCGAAATCAATTGAGATATGGTGGGAAGCAAGGTTAACTTCATCATCGAGTAGTCTAGTGTCTATTCATAAAGAGGATAATTAATGTGGTCAGTACGCACCTATTATTTTGTCGAATCCCATCATCTTAAAGTTTCTATTGAATCTTGCTGTCACTGCAGAGTACGAAAAGTGAGCAGTTGAAAAAAGAGAATAAACATCTTTTCAAACAAACGCTTCCCACCATGATGTTCTTAAGTACTTGTCATTCCATCATTTTAGATATGTCCCAAGTCACGTTCCGATTTTACAATGTTCGATTGTCGTGTTTTTACATTGACGACGGCTTTAGTGAGTTCTTGTCCTTACAAATTATATGTGGTTCTATCACACTAAATGTTATCGCTATGTTATTTCGCTGTATGAGGAGATACGGATGCGTCGACTTTTTTCAGAAGATAGTGAAGTCGTATTATTCAAAAGTTTGAATTATATCCCTATTCCAGTTCTATTGTCTGAGGCTTTGGACGTTGAAGAACGTCGTCCTAGTACTCATAGAGTGCATAGATTTATGAATCATGCATTTATTGAACAATTGGGTTATACAATGTCGGATATCCCCGATATTGAATCTTGGTTTAATACTGTTTATCCCGATCCAATTATTCGAGACAAAGCAATGCTCGAGTGGGATAGCACTGTGTATGAAAGTGAAAAGCAGGGGCTGAGCACTGCAGGTTTTCAAACTTACCTTCGGTGTGGTAATGGTGAATATCGTTGGTTTTTAATAACGGCTCAAATCACTACTGAAAATCAATCAAACTTGAATATAGTCACTATGAGAGATGTTCATCAGTTGCAGTTATTGATTGAGGATAACAAGCGTCAATCTAATACCGATTTACTGACGGGACTTGCCAATCGCCGTCAAGTTGAACGGATCCTCTCCTCAGCCATGGAACACAGTACCGATGCACAAGGTTCACTCTGTTTAGTGATGTGTGATATCGACTTTTTTAAGAATATTAATGATAACTTTGGCCATTTGTGTGGCGATGATGTGCTTAAATTAGTTGCGGATCAGCTTAAGCGCTGTGCATTTTCTGCTTCCTGTGTCGCACGTTGGGGAGGTGAGGAGTTTTTGATCGTGCTGGAAAACACTGAACTTGAAGCCTCGAGAGAACTTGCCGAGAAGTTGCGTTTGGATATTGAGTCCACGGATTACCAATCATATGGCCAGCATATGCACTTGACCATGAGTTTTGGGTGTGTTGAACATCAAGTAGGTGAAAGCCTGGAAAGCCTATTATTTCGGGTCGATAGCGTTTTATATAAAGCTAAAAATGCTGGCCGCAACCGTGTCGTATTTGATTGAATTTTATGTAAATTAAAGCGTTAGCTTATGTTTTATCAATCATCTTTTAACTTCAACTCGGTTTAGGATGTGATGACTTATCTTTGTCTGGTATTTGAGCGGGGAAGATTAATGACTGCACGCAATGACAGTGAGGTAATTCTCTTTAAAAGCTTAGATTTCATTCCTATCCCAATCTTGCTTTCTGAATCTCGCATGGATGAGGTCTCTGGGTGTATACAAAGGATCCATCGCTTTGTTAACCATGCCTTTATCGAACAAATTGGCTACACATTAGTAGATATTCCCGATATGGATGCTTGGTTTAATACCGTGTATCCGGATCCCTTAGTGCGCCAAGACATGTTTGAGGGATGGGCTGCAATTGTTGAAAGCAGTATCAGTGCCGGAATTGATACTGCTGAGATGCAGGCTCGCATTCTATGTTGTAACGGTGAGTACCGTTGGTTTTTAATAACTGCACAAATTGCCACGGATAATCAATCGGAATTACATATAGTAACGATGAGAGATATTCATGATTTACAAATGCTTATTGATGAAAATAAAACTTTGTCTAACACAGATGCGTTAACGGGACTCGCTAATCGCCGTAAAGCGGAAGCGGTATTGGAGAATGTGTTAAGTGCCACAAATGGCCCAGAACTTTGTTTGTTAATGTGCGATGTCGATTACTTCAAAGCCATCAATGACACGTTTGGTCATTTATGTGGAGATGATGTATTAGTACAAGTCGCAAGGCTACTTGAAGGGCTACAGCAATCCGCTGCTTGTATTGCCCGTTGGGGAGGCGAAGAGTTCTTGATTGTGTTGCAGGGTCATTCCTTAGATGAAGTACATCAAATCGGAGAGCTATTACGTATGGATTTAGCGTCGACGGATTTCAACTATCACGATGAACATCTGAATTTGACTATGAGTTTTGGCTGTATCCGTATTCAAGATAACGAGAGTCTACGTAGCGCACTTTACCGGGTAGACAGTGCATTGTATAACGCTAAATCAGCTGGCCGAAATTGTGTTGTGATGGGATAGATAAATCCTCAATACCCCATATAAGACAAGGCTCTTGATTGAACCGACAATAAAAAGCCAAGGCGCTGAGTGTCTTGGCTTTTTATGTGATTATTTACATTTATGAGTAGGCGTGAAGCACTAGGCTTTAGGCGCGATTTCCTGCTGCTTTGCCGCTTCTCGTGCCGCTAACTCTTGTGCTGCTAATTCTTGGGCTTTGATGGCCGCTTCGAGCTTAGCTTCAACATATCCCGGTGAATGGGTCGCTGCCGAGATTAATCGATACATGGCGGGGATGACGAGTAGGGTCACAAAGGTGGCGAATGCCATACCAAAGAACACTACAGTACCCACAGCGATACGACTTTCTGAGCCTGCGCCTGTCGAGAAAATTAACGGTACAGCGCCCACTAAGGTGGTGAAGGCTGTCATTAGGATTGGCCGCAAACGACGGGATGACGCATCGATAATAGCTTTATCGAGTTCAAAACCGCGGTCACGCAATTGGTTAGCAAACTCTACGATAAGGATACCGTTTTTAGTCACCATACCAATCAACATGATCATGCCGATCTGGCTGTAAATATTAATCCCTTGACTGGTGAGCAGTAGACCCAAGAAACCACCAAATACGCCCATAGGCACAGTAAACATCACCACTAACGGGTTGATAAAACTTTCAAACTGCGCGGCTAAGACTAAGTAAGCAACCAGTAAAGCTAAACCAAATACAATGAAGATACTGCTTTGGTTTTCCTTAAAGTCTTTGGATTCGCCGGTGTAACCAATGGAAATATCTTTAGGTAATAATTCAATGGCTTTAGCATCAAGAAACTTTAAGCCCTCACCTAAGGTGTAGCCTTCACTGACGTTTGCCTTAAGGGTGATCGATTTTTGCTTATTGGTGTGGCTTAATCTTTGTGCCGAAGCAATCTCTTCGATATGGGTCACGGTATCAAGCGTCACTAACTCGCCCTTACCGGAACGCATGTAGATTTGGCTAAGATCGCCAACGTTGTTAAAACTGTTCTCATCGCCGCGCAAGTACACATCGTATTCTTCGCCGCGATCCACATAGGTGGTTTCGGTGCGACCGCCGAGCATGACTTCTAAGGTTTGCGACACTTCATCGACACTGATACCCAATTCAGCCGCGCGTTCTTTATCAACAGTAACGATAAGCTCAGGCGTGGTTTCGGCGTAATCTAAGTCGGCGCCTTCCATCATAGGGCTGGCATTGGCTTCTTCTTTGAGCACCTGCGCCCACTTAAACAGTTCGGCATAGTCCGAACCACCAAGCACAAATTGCACAGGTTCACTCGATTGGCCCCTAAAGCCTGGCATCATAGGGCGAACCATCACATCGGGAATGTCCTTCAATGCTTTACTTATAATCCCAAGTGCTTGCTGCGCTGATGCGGTGCGTGTACCCCAATCTTCAAGCTGCATAATAACAAAGCCTGTTTGATCGCCAGCACGGCCACCAAAGGCGGGGGCTTGCACGCTAAAGGATCGCAGCACACCTTGACCCAGCAAGGGCATGAGTCTGTCTTCAACTATATCCATATTGGCTGTCATACGGTTATAACTGGTGCCTTCGGCGCCTTTAATAAAGGCGAACAATACACCGCGGTCTTCCTGCGGCGCGAGCTGTGAAGGTACTTGTTGCATTAACCAAGCGCTGCCGCCGATACAGGCGATGATAACTAAGGGTGCGAGTAGACGGAGTTTAATTGCCCGAGTCACAGCAACACGATAGACACTTTCCATGCGAGCAAAGCCGTTGTCGACCCAACGGTTAAAGCGATTCGGTTTGACGTTAGCTTTCAGCAGTTTGCTGCTCAGTACAGGGGTAAGTGTCAGTGCCACTAAGGACGAGAACAGTACCGATACCGCTAGCATCACAGAGAACTCGGTAAATAACAGTCCGACCATGCCGTCCATAAAGGATATAGGTAGAAACACCATAACTAATACCGCAGTGGTGGCGACAACGGCAAAACCTACTTCGCGGGTACCTTTATAGGCTGCTAATAAGGGCTCTTCACCTTTTTCGATATGGTGGAATATGTTCTCGACCACCACAATCGCATCATCGACCACTAGACCGATGGAGAGGATTAATGCCATCAATGTCAGTAGGTTAATCGAATAACCTAACATATTGGCGGCGATAAATGCCGAGATTAACGATACCGGAACTGTAACTGCTGGGATGAGTGTCGCTCGCGCTTGTCCGATAAAGATATACAGCACCAGTACCACTAAGGCGCCCGTGACATAAAGGGTGCTATAGACCTCGTTAATCGAACGGTCGATAAATACAGTCGAGTCGAAGTCGACCACTAGGCTTGTGCCTTCGGGCAGAAAGTCTTGTACGCGATCGACTTCTTTGTGCACTTCTTTAGCAACAAGCAATGGGTTGGCATCGGACTGGGCAATAATACCTAAACTGATGTTAACTATGCCGTCACTTTTAAAGGTCGAGTTTTCGTTTTGTGCACCGACAGCCACATCTGCCACATCTTTTAAGTAGATAGGCGTGCCATCGCTGGCGGTACGCACCACAAGGTAGTCAAAATCCTTTGGCGTGTAGTACAAGCGTTTGGTACGCACCGACATCACTGTGGTGTCGTTTCGCACTTGGCCGCCGGGTGTTTCGATGTTTTCTTTACGCAGCGCGTTCGTGATGTCGGTGACTGTGACATTGCGTCCCGCCATTTGCTCGGGTCTGAGCTTAACGTACATCACCTTGTACAAGCCGCCGGAAATACTGATAGAACTCACGCCGCTGATAAGGCTAAATCTGTCCTCTAACACGCGCTGGGCGTAATCCGTTAACTGAGTGCGGTCCATTACACTCGAACTTAAATTCACATAGACTGAGGGTTCGCCCGAGCCATTGTCTTTTGAGACGACAGGATCTTTCGCATCCTCAGGCAGCCTGCGTTGAGCGCGTGCCACCGCATCACGCACATCACTCACGCCTTCGGTTAAGTTCCACCCGAGGAGGAATTTCACTGTGATACGCGAGCTACCATTACGTGTGGTCGAAGTGATTTCGTCGATACCACTGATCCCCGTCAGTTCATCTTCTAGGGTTTTAGTGATCTGGCTTTCCATAATGGCCGCCGACGCACCCGAGTAACTGGTGCTAATGGTGACCACAGGGCTTTCGACGTCGGGCATTTCCCGTATCGACAACTTAGAGAAGGAGACTATGCCGAATACGCACAGCAGTAAGCTTAAAACGATGGCAACGACGGGGCGTTTAACCGAAACATCGGACAACCACATTATTTAGTCTCCGTAGCTTTTGGGCTTGAAAGCTCAGCCGCACGGGTAGATGCCTTGGCATCGAGGGTCACTTCATTGATTTGCAGGCCATCGCGCATATTCACTAAGCCCTGCACCACGACTTTGTCACCTATTTTTAAACCGTTTTCAATCAAGACTTGATTATCGATACGCGCCCCTAACTGCACTTCGGTGCGGTTGGCAATGTGATCGGCATTAACTACGTATACGTAACGTTTAGTACCAGAATATTCAAGGGCTTGTACTGGGACCATAGGTGCAGAAATCGCAGGGAACGTGATAGTGGACGACATCATCATGCCCGGTTTTAAGCGATTTTTGGGGTTGTCAAATTGCACCCGCACTTTAAGGTTTAAGGTCTCTTCGTTGACGCGCGGATCGATAGCGACAACTTTGCCAGTAAAGGTTTCATCCGGCCAAGCGCGGCTGGTAGCCGCCACTTTCATGCCTATGCTTAATTGCGACAGGAAATGCTCTGGCACTTGTAAGTCGAGGCGCATGCTAGATAAGTCATCCAGCGACATTAACTCTGTGCCTATGCTGACCATTTTGCCTTCGCTGAAATTAATCAGGCCAGTATTACCCGCAAACGGCGCAATCAGCGAGTGGTAATGTAAATCCGCTTGTGCTGAAGCTAAGCGTGCTTGGGCGATATCGACACTGGCTTTTTGTGCGTCAATTTCGGTTTGGGTGATGGCGTTGCGGCTGATCAGCTTTTCAAACTCTTTGAGTTTACGTTTTTCATCGTTGAGAAAGGCATTAGCCTCAGCGACGGCGGCTTGGGCTTTCATATCATCGAGTTCGATAAGCAATTGACCTTTTTTCACCGCTTGGTTTGAGGTCACGGCGACTTGTTTAATCTTACCTGTGACTTGTGGCGCGATCACCACAGCGCGTTCGGCAGCGAGCTTGCCGATAAGTGAAATAGATTGTGCTAATGGATATTCAACGACTTCCCCCGTGACCACTGGAACGGTTCGCATAAGATGAGGTGCGCTTTCGGGTTTAGCCGCTTGAAGGACATCACTAAAACTTACCGCTGTGGCGATAACCGCAAGCAGGGCAATGGCAATAATGGTTTTTTTCATTGTAATTATTATCTCGCGCAAAGGCAGTTTAAAAAGGTAATCGCTCTAATGGCGCTATTCTAGTGAATAACGTACGCCAGTTGGGTAAAAGTTTGTAAAGGTAAGCGAACGAAAATGAAAGAAATTGTGTTTTTTGAGCATTGAGCACAATTCAACGCAGCTTTTGTGGCTTTTTTGTGCAAATGGCCTGAGCGAGAAGACCCTCGTGCGCTAGGGATGGACCTCTGTAGGCGATTTTTCGACTGGGGCTTGAGTCGTTTCCACCTGAGGAAATTGGCTTAAAATAGAAGCTAAGCGACCATCGCGGCGCATACTCTCTAAACCTTGATTAAAATCCGTCACTAACTGCTGATGATCCGTCACGGCCAAAGACACCCCTAAGTGAAATACCTCAGTTGCTATGGGGTGACCGACTTGTTCAAAGGCATCGTCATATTCAGCGGAGCCTTTTTTGATTAAGTATCTGGCTAAGTTATGGCCAATCAAGACTAAGTCGATGCGCTTTAAAAATAGCTTCTTGAGGTTCATTTCATCCGAATTGCCTTCTTCGGTGGTGAGCCCAGCGGCGAAGATTTCGGGTGGATTAGCGTAACCGCGGCCTATGCCAATCGTGTAGGGTTTGAGATCTGAGAGCTGACTGAAACTCAGCGGCGCATCTTTACGTTTATAAAACACAATTTGCACCGGTTGGATAGGCGCAGAATATTGGGCCCATTGCTCACGCTCTTTACGATACCAGAGCCCAATGATGCCATCGGCTTGGCCCGTTTTAACGAGTAAGGCGGCGCGAGCGAAGGGATAAAACTTGAGGCTGGCATTGTAACCTTGGCGTTTAAAGGCTTCTTTGACCACTTGGGCAACGCCGCCTTGTTCGGGTAAGGCATCGGCATAAAAAGGAGGGTAGTTAGTGGCGACTAAATGAAGTTCTCGACCCGCAAATACGGGCTGGATGAAGCCGAGCATAAACAAGCAAAAGCCAGATAATGTGAGTAATTGCTTCCCCATTTCCACTCCAGCACTGAGGTGAGTCGCACTTGGCTTGAGTATAGTCAGAGTTAATTGAAACTGGCGAACTTATGAATACTAAGATGCGTGCATGTTTGCCCTTACTCATTTATACATTCGCGCCCTCGCTTATTCATGCATTAGGGCGCTAGGGCATTCACATATTATGGTGAAGAGACTAGCGAGGTGTCTTATAGTGAAACCTGCTCACCCTGATACAGACCGCGGCTGAGTTTGCCGGCGTCGATAAGCAAGAGTTCACCGGATTGACCATTCTTAATACTGCTGTCTATCGCAATGATTTTATTGTGATAGAGGCCAAGCACTTGCTCCTGCGATGTGTGTCCAACGACAATATGCTCTACCTTGAAATAGTTCAGTATGCTATCGATATCCGACTCTTTCAGTTCATCTTTAAAGTATCCGCGATACCAAGTCGGGCCATTGGTAAAAAACAGAAAGTTGAGTAAATCATCCTTTTTTAAATCGGCTTTTTTATCATCTAAATGCTGACGAAAGAGTTGGTTAGCCTCGCTGATATGTAATTTACGCTCGATCCATTCAGGGCTGATGCCGCCGTGCATAAACAAGATATTATTGATTTTGACTAAGGTATGTTTGCTGCGAAGCCATTTGCCTATTTCGGTGTCTTTGTTGTAGAGCGCATCGTAGCTGCGTTTGAGTAAATCGGCCGAGACTTGATAGCGTTCGTTGACGTAGCGTAAGTCGCCGCGAAACACCATTTGCTCGTGATTGCCCATGAGTAGATGTAAGCGTCCGCCCGCAGCTTGAGCTTCTTGGTCTAAGGTATATAAAAACCACAATACTTCATTGACTTGATGGCCACGGTCAAACATGTCGCCCGTCATCACCATATGGCCGTCACCAAAGGCCCAGTGGTTATCTTTGTCGATAATCTTATGGGCTTTTAGTAAGTTAATCATCACATCAAATTGGCCGTGCACATCGCTAAGGGCGACAATTTTGCTGACATGGGTGAAGGTATCGGGCTCAACGGTGGCCGCTAGTGTGTGAAGATGGGGCGATGGTAATTCACCGCAACTGGCTGGGCGAGTTAACTGCGCCTTCGCAATCGGTGTTTGTTTTAGCTCACTCTGGCAAATCCAATAGGCAGTGTCTTGTTGAGCATCGTTTAAAAACACATAAGGGCCATCGGTGACGCTGCTTTCTTGAATCTTTAGTTCTGGCTCGGCTTCACTGGTATTGGCCGCGAATGAGTTAAAGGAGAGTGAGACAAAGGGAAGCGCGGTAACAAACCATAATAGGGGGATGAATTTTCTATGTTGCTTCATTATCCATTGGCTGGTTTGGCTCAGTCGGGTATTAGAGAGTGTGATGGGGTGGGCCCCGACTGGCATCGAATTGATTCGCATTAGACCGCATCCTTGTTCTTGTTTTAGTTATTCATTCTGTCATTTTAGACACTTGAGTTGATGAGTCTTCGAATGTGTAGTTTTACGAAGTTAATCTCAAATGCTCAATTTCAAACGTTCAGTCTCAATGGCTTAATCTTAAGCGCTCAAGATATTCAAAACACTAAATCATACGGATAAGGCTTAACATCGGCAAGTCGTGAGACGGGCTAAAGTAAACTTGCCCGCCTCATTATTCAGTTATTGCATCATGGCATTTTTATCGCGCATAACTGTTGTTATAGGTATTGGCAATTACATGGCATTGACTACGGTATTACTATCGACAAACTGCTCAAAACTGACGATTTTACCGCTGTGTATCTTCCATAAGTGGGCGACTCTGGCGCTAAAATGCTTGCCTGTTTTGACATAGGTTCCTGAATAAGTGCCGAAGGCAAAAACCTTATCGCCTTGGGCGACATAGTCTTCGATATCGACGCGATAGTTATCCCATTCAGTTTCAAGGCGGGCGAACACCTTGGTGGCTATCGCGCTAAAGCCTACGTAAGTGCCTGCATAGGGAAAACCTGCCGCCTCTGTCCAGCGTGCGTCACTCGCTAAGGCATGCTGAAGATTTTTGGCGTTCTCGGCTGAGCTACTTCCCTCATAGGTGCTTTTAACCAGAGCAAGATTCGCATCAGCCTGCCTTGCTGTTTCGATAAGACTTAACTGAGCAGGCTCACTCACTAATGAAGCTGTTGAAACACCATTAAACGTTGGCATGATTATGACTCAAACTGTGCTTCAAGATGGCTTAGCCACTGGGCGGGTTGGCCGTAGAAGCGGTTAATATTAATGGCGGTGATGTTGCCATCATTATCCTCTATAGCCATCGAAGGGAAACCTTGGGCGCCTATCAAATTCAACAATGCTCTAGATTCAACGATATGCTCATACAGCTTGTCGTCACCTTGGGCATAATGCTGTGCAAAGCTCATAGGGTCGAGCCCAAGTTCAGCGGCTAAGCTTGCGAGATTACCTTCATCACTGGCGCTGTGACCATCACGGTAATGGGCGAGTTGTACTGAGTGTAGATAAGCCAAACTGTCGCCACCCAAAGCATCGACTGCGAGCATAGCTTTAATAGGAGGCGCAGAGTCGAGTATGACTGTGGTATCGCGCAGCAGACCATCAAAGTAGTTTTCACCAAAAGGCTGGCCAGTTAGTTCGCTAATGCGAAGATCGTGGGGCATAACATAGTCGCGCCAGTTGGCATCGATTTGTTTGCGTCTTGGTCCTGTAAGCATACCGCCGCCGTGGAGCTTAATGCTAAAGCCAGCTTTTGCGGCTGCATCGAGCAGTGGCGCTGCGGCATAACACCAACCACATAAAGGGTCGATAATTGCGTGCAGAGTACGCACTTTAGCCGTTGCTGTGCTGTTGGCCGTGCGAGTAGAAGGAGTTGTTGGGTGAGTCATAGTGTTAAACCTTTTGGCTTAAATTGCAAAATTACGTTCTAAGTATTTGATATTGTGAAGTTAAATGGCGATCATGGTACGGCTGTTGATAGGATTATTTAAGTGCAGCTAGTCAGGTGCAGTTATGTAGATGCTGTTATTTAGGTCAGAACTGGCACGCAATTGCTCACGTGCCTGCCTTTAACTATTCTCACTTATGCCTAACTCGCTGTCGCCATCGCTAAGATATTAGTGCTGGGCTTACATAGGCCAGGTCATTTCGCCCTTGATAACTTTGGCGCTGATCTCAAGCCCTGCATCGGCTGGCATTTGTGGGTATAGCGCCAGCATCTTTTGGATTAATTCGGCTGAATCTTTCGAGGCTTTTGCTGCGATTTCAAAGGCCTTTACATACTCACGGGTAAAACCGATGGCGCGGGTATCAAATCGCGCTTCGCCTAAGTAGTGTCCTGGGATCACTGTAGTCGGCAGCAGTTTTTCCATCGCATCTAAATGGGTTAACCATTCCTGACGCTCTGCGGCAGTTTGAGTGTCTGCCATCCAAACATGCGTGTTATCAAATACTTCTACCCCACCTGTGATGGTTTTTGCCGATGGTACCCACAGGAAAGTGTGTTTAGGGTGTTTATCATTAAAACCTTCGATAATCACTTGCTCACCGTCGATGGTGAAAGTGTCGCTGTGAATCGCCTTAGGTAACACTAATTCACTTGGCGCATTGTCCTTTAAGATCGGTCCCCAGTAGGCGAGCTTGCCTTCCATTGAGGCTTTAATCGCATCGACTGTGGTTTGAGTTGCGACGATTTGTGCATCGGGAAAATGCTTTTTAATCACGGCTAAGCCGAAATAAAAGTCAGGGTCGCTATGGCTGATATACACCTGAGTCAGCTTTTTACCGCTGGCCTTGATGGTATCAACCAAGGTTTGGGCATCGTTATTTTGAAATTGTGCATCGACTAACATCATTTCGTGTTCGCCACTGATAAAGCTCGATGACACGGCAAAGATGCTGTTTTCGCCCGGATTAAAATGGCTCACTTGCAATGGCGCAGCATTGACCGCGCCAAGTCCCGCTAGCAGTAAGGTAGCGGCTAGACTGATGTTAGACGAGGCCTTCAATGTGGCGTTAACTGTGTTGCGTAAAGCATAGGTCGATGTGTTCATTTTGGGCTCACTTATAGTCACAGGATGAAAGAGTAAAAAGGTTCGATTTAGCATTCATTGATTTGCAGCTGCTGCAAAAAGTGAGTTAAGTATAGGTTGCAATAATCAATAGATAAATGCGAGTATCTGCCCATGTTTGTTGCATAAATCGGACGAATTGCCGCGTGCGCCCTTGGACTCTGACTTACCTTGAACTCTGAGTTATTGTTATGCGGGAACGCGAAAATGTGAGTGGAGATAAATCATGGATAGACTCGAAGCGGCTAAGGTGTTTGTGACTATTGTTGAGCGCGGCAGCATGGTAAGTGCCGCTAATGCCTTAGATATGTCGCGTTCTATGGTGACCCGTTACTTGAGCGAAATGGAGGAATGGTCTGGTGCTAGATTATTGCATCGCTCGACGCGAAGCCTCAGCTTAACGCCAGCGGGCGAGCAAGTGCTGGACTATTGCCATCGGCTGCTCGAACTGGCAAATGAAGTGCCCGCGGTGAGTCATGCTGCGGTGGCGATTCCGCGCGGATTATTGCGCATTAGTTGCTCCCAGTTTTTGGCGCATCAGATTTTAGCGCCCGTGGTGCGCCAATACTTAGCCAGTTATCCGCAGGCGAGTGTGAATATCCACGTGAGTAGCCAAACCGTCGATCTGGTCGCCGAGCGGATTGATCTGGCGATTCGCATCACCAATGAACTCGATCCTAACCTTATCGCGAGGCGCTTAGGTGAATGCGAATCTGTGGTGTGCGCTGCACCGAGTTATCTTGCCGCGCGCGCGCCTGTGCTGCATCCCGAAGATTTGACCCAGCATAACTGCTTAACCTATTCCTACTTTGGCGATGTGATGTGGCGCTTTTATCAAACCGATCTAGCTGCAAGACAAGCTCTGGTGCAGCACTCCGATCCTAAGTTAAACCAAGGCAAGGCGTTTAATGTGCCTGTGAATGGTAATTTCAGCGCCAATGATTCCATGGTGGTACTCAATGCTACGCTGGCTGGTGAGGGAATTGCTATGCAGCCGCTATGGGCGGCGAAACCCTATTTAGACTCGGGTCAGTTGGTGCCTTTATTGACTGAGTTTAAGCCGCAGTCCCTTGGAGTATATGGCGTGTATCAATCTCGCAAACATATGCAGCCCGCATTAAGAGTGATGATGGATATGCTGGTGGCCTACTTTGCTAGTTTGAAATAGTGTTAGCTTGAAATAGTGCCAAAGCTTGCGGCACTTATAGCGTAACGGGATGCCATAAAAAAGGAGCTTAACCCTTTCGAGCTAAACTCCTCAGATTTACACTTGTCTAGATTCTAGATTCTAGATTCTAGATTCTAGATTTACTTTATCATGCGCTTGTATTTCAAGCGGTGTGGCTCAACCACATCGGCGCCATAGGTGTTTTTCAACCATGCCGAGTATTCTGTGTAGTTACCTTCGTAGAAGTTCACTTGGCCTTCGTCACGGTAATCCAGAATGTGGGTCGCGATACGGTCTAAGAACCAACGGTCATGCGAAATCACCATAGCGCAACCTGGGAATTCCAGAATCGCTTCTTCCAGTGCGCGCAGGGTTTCAACGTCTAAGTCGTTGGTGGGTTCGTCGAGGAGTAACACGTTACCGCCCGCTTGCAACAGTTTGGCTAAATGCACGCGGTTACGTTCACCACCCGACAGAGTACCGATGATTTTTTGCTGATCGCCACCACGGAAGTTGAAGCGGCCCACATAGGCGCGGCTCGGGATTTCCATGTTGTTGATGCGCATGATGTCCTGACCACCGGAGATTTCTTCCCAAATGGTGTTCTTATCATTCATCGAATCGCGGAACTGCTCAACCGAGGCCAGTTGCACAGTTTCACCCAGCTCAATGCTGCCGCTGTCTGGTTTTTCTGCGCCGGATAACATGCGGAACAGGGTCGATTTACCCGCGCCGTTGGCACCGATAATGCCGACGATTGCGCCCTTAGGTACTGAGAACGACAAGTTGTCGATCAAAACGCGGTCACCGTAAGACTTGGTCAGGTTATTCACTTCAATAACCTTGTCACCTAAACGTGGTCCGGGCGGAATAAACAGCTCGTTGGTTTCGTTACGTTTTTGGTAATCGTTAGTGTTCAGTTCTTCAAAGCGCGCCATACGAGCCTTGCCCTTAGACTGACGACCTTTGGCACCTTGACGTACCCATTCCAATTCCTTGGCAATGGTCTTTTGGCGAGCGCTTTCTGTGGCTGATTCTTGCTTCAGACGGGCATCTTTCTGCTCAAGCCATGAAGAATAATTACCTTCCCACGGAATACCTTCACCGCGGTCGAGTTCTAAAATCCAGCCAGCGGCATTGTCGAGGAAGTATCTGTCGTGGGTAATCGCGACCACAGTACCAGCATACTCCTGCAAGAAGTGCTCAAGCCAAGCCACTGATTCCGCATCCAAGTGGTTGGTTGGTTCGTCGAGCAGCAGCATTTCAGGCTTTTCAAGCAGCAAGCGACAAATCGCCACGCGGCGACGTTCACCACCGGATAACACTTCGATTTTCTCATCCCAATCAGGTAGACGTAGGGCGTTAGCTGCGCGCTCAAGGATATGATCTAAGTTATGGGCATCCTGGGCTTGGATAATGGCTTCGAGTTCACCTTGCTCTTTGGCAAGGGCATCGAAATCGGCATCCGGCTCGGCGTAGGCTGCGTAAACGGCATCGAGGCGAGTTAGGGCATTTTTTGCCTCAGAGACGGCTTCTTCAATCGCTTCACGCACGGTTTGGGTTGGATCGAGTTTAGGTTCCTGCGGTAGGTAACCGATTTTCAATCCCGGCATTGGGCGCGCTTCACCTTCAATTTCGGTGTCGATACCCGCCATAATACGCAGTAGTGTCGACTTACCTGAACCGTTAAGGCCGAGTACACCAATTTTGGCGCCGGGGAAAAAGCTTAAAGAAATATCTTTAAGGATCTGCTTCTTAGGCGGAACAATTTTTCCCACCCGCAGCATGCTGTAAACAAACTGAGCCATTTTTCTCTATCTTAAGTGACTAATGATGCGGCTAATTCTACTCGATTGCACGCCGAACTCAACTCGACAATGAGCCAAGTTCAAGCTAAAACGCTAGGAATTTCATGTTTCAAATACTGGGATTGTGGTCGCGTTCCGAGTAGAATACCGCGCAACCCTACCTATAAGAATTGGCAGCTGGAGTAAGCAATGCTGAAAAAAGATATGAATATCGCAGATTATGATCCGGAACTGTTTAACGCAATTCAGAACGAAACTCTGCGTCAAGAAGAGCATATTGAGCTGATTGCTTCTGAAAACTACACCAGTCCACGCGTGATGGAAGCGCAAGGTTCACAGTTAACCAATAAGTACGCTGAAGGCTATCCAGGCAAGCGTTACTACGGTGGTTGTGAGTATGTGGACGTAGTTGAAACCTTAGCGATTGAACGTGCTAAACAACTGTTTGGCGCAACTTACGCTAACGTACAACCTCATTCAGGTTCACAGGCAAACAGCGCGGTTTACATGGCATTGTTAAAACCTGGCGATACCGTACTGGGCATGAACTTAGCTCATGGTGGTCACTTGACCCACGGTTCACCGGTTAACTTCTCTGGCAAACTGTACAACATCATTCCTTACGGTATCGACGAGTCTGGCAAAATTGACTACGACGAGATGGAACGTCTGGCCGTAGAACACAAGCCTAAGATGATGATCGGCGGTTTCTCTGCCTACTCAGGTATCGTTGATTGGGCAAAAATGCGTGAAATCGCAGACAAAATAGGTGCTTACCTATTTGTCGATATGGCGCACGTTGCCGGTCTTATTGCTGCTGGCGTTTATCCAAACCCAGTGCCACACGCACACGTTGTCACTTCAACGACTCACAAAACCTTAGCGGGTCCTCGTGGTGGCGTGATCCTATCTGCTGCTGACGATGAAGACTTGTACAAAAAGTTGAACTCTGCGGTATTCCCAGGCGGTCAAGGTGGCCCATTGATGCACGTTATCGCTGGTAAAGCGGTGGCGTTCAAAGAAGCCCTAGAGCCAGAATTTAAAGTTTACCAACAGCAAGTGGTTAACAACGCTAAAGCTATGGTTGAAGTGTTCCTTGAGCGCGGTTACAAAATCGTCTCTGGCGGAACCAGCAACCACTTAATGCTAGTTGACCTGATTGGTCGTGACTTAACCGGTAAAGAAGCCGATGCCGCCTTAGGTAGCGCTAACATTACCGTGAACAAAAACTCAGTGCCAAACGATCCACGTTCACCTTTTGTGACTTCAGGTGTACGTATCGGTACGCCTGCGATTACGCGCCGCGGTTTTAAAGAAGCGGAATCGAAAGAGCTGACTGGCTGGATTTGTGACATCCTTGATGATGCTAACAATCCTGCAGTGATTGAGCGTGTTAAAGGCCAAGTATTGGCACTGTGCGCACGTTTCCCTGTTTACGGTTAATCTGTAAATAGTCTCCTTTTTGTGGTGCTGAGCCTAACAAGCATCAGGTGGTTAACCTCAGCCCATAAATAGGATAAAATCCCATGGCCGCATTAAGCGGCCATTTTTATTGCTAAAATCTTAGACTTAAACCAAACAGGCTAACCTTAGATAACATAGTAAAGCCAACGGCTTTACGTCATTCACTGGCAGGAGGCTCAATGCATTGTCCATTTTGCAGCGCGACAGATACTAAAGTCATCGATTCTCGATTAGTGGCGGAAGGCCATCAAGTGCGCCGTCGCCGAGAATGCACCGAATGCCATGAAAGATTTACCACCTTTGAAGGCGCAGAATTAGTCATGCCTAGGGTGATTAAGCGCGATGGTTCACGCCAACCCTTCGATGAAGAAAAACTCCAAGGTGGCATGCTGCGCGCCGTTGAGAAACGCCCTGTGTCTATGGATGAAATCGAGCAAGCACTCAGTAAAATCAAATCGACCCTGCGCGCCACTGGCGAGCGAGAAGTACCATCAGAAATGGTCGGTAACTTGATGATGGAGCAATTGATGAGCCTAGATAAAGTCGCCTATATACGTTTTGCTTCTGTGTACCGCGCCTTTGAAGACGTGTCTGAATTTGGTGAGGCCATCGCTAAACTGCAAAAGTAGTCATTGAGTTTTGTCGCCGACAAGGCAAACGTGTACGAGCGATTGGCGTGAAAGCACAAATTTAAAAGACAGGTTTGTAAGACTGGTGAAAGCCGAAACCTTTAACAACAGGGTTGAACATGAGCTTGAACATAAGTTGGTCCGTACTCGATATCCAAATGATGAGCCGCGCGATTCAATTAGCGCGCAAAGGCTTTTACACCACGAGACCCAATCCCAGTGTGGGCTGCGTTATCGTTAAAGATAATCAGATTGTCGGCGAAGGTTATCATCAAAAAGCGGGTGAGCCCCACGCCGAAGTGCATGCGCTACGTATGGCAGGTGAGCACGCCCGCGGCGCAACGGCCTATGTCACCTTAGAGCCCTGCAGCCATTATGGCCGCACGCCGCCCTGTGCCTTGGCGCTGATCAATATTGGCGTCAAACGTGTGGTGGTGGCGGTGGAAGATCCTAATCCGCAAGTCGGTGGGCGCGGTATTCAAATGCTGCGCGACGCCGGTATTGAAGTGGATGTGGGATTACACCGTGATGAAGCTTATGCCTTGAATTTAGGTTTTATGAAGCGGATGGAATCGGGTTTGCCCAGAGTTACAGTCAAATTGGCTGCGAGTCTCGATGGTAAAACCGCGCTGTCTAACGGGGTATCTAAATGGATTACCGGCCCTGAATCTCGCCGCGACGTGCAGCGTTTACGCTTACGTTCCTGCGCCTTGGTCACTGGGATTGAAACCATATTGGCTGACGATCCCTCACTCAATGTGCGATATCAAGAACTTGGCGACATAAAAGACTGCGTAACTGAGGCGCAATTACTGCAGCCATTAAGGGTGATACTCGACAGTCGCGCCCGTTTGCCGTTATCGGCTGCCTGTTTGGCTATCGTATCGCCGATACTCTTGGTCTCGACCGTGGCTTATCCCGCAGAGTTTCAAGCACAATTGCCCTCCCATGTGAGTTGCCTAGTATTACCAGCAATTGCAGGTCGCGTATCTTTACCTGAACTATTAAGCTATTTAGGCCAAAGTTGTAATCACGTGCTGGTGGAAGCGGGGGCAACCTTAGCAGGCGCATTTTTAGCACAGGGGCTGGCTGATGAATTAGTGCTGTACCAAGCGATGAAAATCCTCGGCGGGCAAGGGCGTAATCTGCTGCAGCTACCCGATTATCAAACCATGGCGCAAATTCCTGCATTAACTTTGTTCGATGAGCGCAAATTAGGGCCAGATACCCGTTTAATCTTGAGCGTTATGCTTGATACTTCTTTATTTAATTAGGGCAAGATAACCGTTAAACCTTGAGTCTTATGCCTTATTACTTCTTTATCGAATAAGTGAGTTAACCATGTTTACTGGGATTATTGAAGCCGTTGGCACCCTGCGAAAGCTTGAACGCAAGGGCGATGATATTCGTTTGACCGTGGCGAGCGGCAAACTGGATTTAAACGATGTGCGTTTAGGCGACAGTATTGCCACCAACGGTGTGTGTTTAACGGTTGTGCAGCAATTAGCCGACGGTTATGTGGCCGATGTTTCTGCCGAAACCGTGAGTCTAACTGGCTTTGCTAACTACAAAGTGGGCACTAAGGTAAATCTTGAAAAAGCCGTTACCCCAACCACACGTTTAGGCGGGCACATGGTCAGCGGCCATGTTGACGGTATTGCTATGGTTGAGCAACGCTTAGTGCGTGGTCAAGCCATCGAGTTTTGGTTAGCCGCCCCCGCAGAGCTTGGGCGTTACATTGCCCATAAAGGTTCCATCACCATTGATGGCGTGAGTTTGACGGTTAACGAAGTGGATGGCAGTCGATTCCGCCTGACTATAGTGCCGCATACCGCAGGTGAAACCACGTTAATCGACCTGCAAGCGGGTGATAAGGTGAATATCGAAGTGGATTTGATCGCCCGTTATCTGGAACGCTTGATGAATTATGATGGCAAAGACAGCAAGAGCGGCGGCGTCACCCTAGAAATGTTAGCCCGTGCCGGCTTTGTGCGTTAGTGCACAGGAGCAGATTATTTAACTTAAGCTTATCGGCAGCTTAGGTTATTTAGGTATAGAATTTCATAATAACAGCAAAATCATAAGGTCCTACAATGGCGCTGCACAGTATAGAAGAGATCATCGAAGATATTCGTCAAGGCAAAATGGTTATTTTGATGGATGACGAAGACAGAGAAAACGAAGGTGATTTGATCATGGCGGCCGAAATGGTCACGCCAGAAGCGATTAACTTTATGGCGAAATATGGCCGTGGGCTTATTTGCCAGACCATGACTAAAGCCCGTTGCCAGCAGTTAAACCTACCCTTAATGGTGACGAATAATAACGCCCAGTTCTCGACTAACTTTACGGTTTCTATTGAAGCAGCCGAAGGCGTGACTACTGGTATTTCAGCCCACGACCGCGCGGTAACAGTCAAAGCGGCGGTGGCTAAAGAGGCTAAAGCGTCGGATTTAGTGCAACCTGGGCATATCTTCCCGTTAATGGCGCAGGACGGCGGCGTATTAACCCGCGCGGGCCACACTGAAGCGGGTTGTGATTTAGCCCGTCTTGCGGGACTTGAGCCATCGGGCGTTATTGTTGAGATTTTGAACGAAGACGGCACTATGGCACGTCGCCCTGATTTAGAGATTTTTTCTGAGTTGCATGGCATCAAAATCGGCACTATCGCCGCATTAATCGAGTATCGCAACACCAAAGAAACTACGGTTGTGCGTGAAGCTAAATGCAAACTACCGACCCGTTTCGGCGAGTTCGACATGGTGACCTTCAGAGACACTATCGACAATCAACTGCACTTTGCCTTAGTCAAAGGCGAGGTGAAGAGTGATTGTTTGGTACGCGTGCATTTGCAAAATACCTTCAACGATTTACTCCACTCAGAGCGTGATCAGCAACGCAGCTGGCCACTCGAAAAAGCGATGGAGCGTATTTCTGCAGAAGGTGGTGTATTGGTTTTACTCGGGAATCAAGAACATCCCTGTGAAATCCTCTCTAAGGTGAAAGCCTTTGAAGCTGAAGATCAAGGCCAAGCGCCTGCTTCTGCAAAATGGCAGGGGACGTCGCGCCGTGTGGGTGTGGGGTCGCAAATCCTCGCCAGCCTTGGCGTGACTAAAATGCGCTTACTCAGCTCGCCTAAACGTTATCATTCACTTTCGGGCTTTGGCCTTGAAGTGACTGAGTATGTGGCAGACTGAAATCCAAAGTTACACTAAAGTAAAATTAACAATTTCTGATAATTTGCATAGGGCTCTGGGCAATTGGCTGTGATATCATGTCGCCACTTTTCGCCCCGAGCTGGGTGCTTTAGCTAAATTAGGTAAGATAATGAACGTAGTTCAAGGTAATATCGAAGCGAAAAATGCCAAAGTTGCGATTGTAATTTCGCGTTTCAACAGCTTTTTAGTTGAGAGCTTGCTTGAAGGTGCACTTGACACGCTGAAACGTTTTGGCCAAGTCAGCGACGACAATATCACTGTTGTCCGTGTACCAGGTGCGGTTGAGTTGCCGCTAGCTGCGCGTCGCGTAGCTGCCAGTGGTAAATTCGACGGTATTATCGCATTAGGTGCGGTGATCCGTGGTGGTACTCCTCATTTTGATTTTGTTGCAGGCGAATGTAATAAAGGTCTAGCTCAAGTTGCTTTAGAATTTGATCTGCCTGTTGCTTTCGGTGTTTTGACCACTGATACCATTGAACAAGCGATTGAACGTTCAGGTACCAAAGCGGGTAACAAAGGCGGCGAAGCTGCTTTAAGCCTGCTTGAAATGGTCAATGTTCTGCAAGAACTTGAACAACAGTTGTTATAGTAGGAAAAATAATGAAGCCTTCTGAGCGCCGCAAGGCCCGCCGTTTAGCCGTTCAAGCCATCTATTCATGGCAACTAAGCGGGAATAATATTGCCGATGTCGAGCATGAGTTTTTAACTGAACAAAGTCTTGACGGTGTTGATGTAGCTTATTTTCGTGAGCTATTTTCAGGCGTTGCAACGAAGAAAACCCAATTGGATGAGCTGATCATCCCGCATCTGGAACGCCCGATTGATGAGGTGTCTCCAGTTGAGAAAGCCATAGTTCGTTTAGCGACCTATGAGCTGACTTTCCGTAAAGATGTGCCCTACAAGGTCGCGATTAACGAAGCGATTGAGTTGGCAAAAGCTTTTGGTGCGGACGAGAGTCATAAGTTTGTTAACGGACTGCTCGACAAACTGGTTGCACGCAAGTAATAAAGACAAACGGTATCTTAGGATACCGTTTTTCATTGCTAACAAAGGTGGCCGATGTAAGTCGTGCCAAACTGTACAGTGAAAGAATTCCAATTAATTGAATGTTATTTTAGCAACCGCGGCCCTACTCGCCGTGATGTGAAGCTTGGAATCGGTGACGATTGCGCTTTAGTGCAACCCGCTGAAAACAAGTCGATTGCTATCTCCTGTGACACCTTAGTCGAAAATGTCCACTTCTTCCCCGATATGCCTCCCGCTGCCTTAGGTTACAAAGCCTTAGCGGTAAATTTATCTGATCTGGCTGCCATGGGTGCTGAACCTGCGTGGATGACGCTTGCCTTGACGTTACCTGCAGTCGATGAAACTTGGCTCAGTGGTTTTAGCGAAGGTTTATTTGAAGCGGCCGATTACTATGGCATTGCCTTAATTGGCGGCGATACGACGCGTGGCCCACGGGCGATTAATATCACAGTGCACGGCCAAGTCCCACAGGGAAAGGCCCTCACGCGTCGTGGTGCTAAAGCCGGTGATTGGATTTATGTTACGGGCACTCTCGGAGATTCGGCCTTAGGTCTGGATATCATTCGCGGTGCGCAGCAAGCCAGAGCCGAACATAAAGAATTCCTGATTAATCGCCATTATCGTCCAACACCAAGAGTCTTAGCCGGCCAAGCTTTGCGCTCGCTTGCCTCCAGCGCAATCGATCTTTCCGACGGGTTTATCTCGGATATCGGTCATGTGCTTAAGGCTTCGGCAGTCGGTGCGGTTGTCGATGTTAATTGCATCCCGCTGTCACGCGCGATGCAAGATACCGTCAGCGAGGAAAGTGCTTTAGGTTATGCGCTGACAGGGGGTGAAGATTACGAACTGCTGTTCACCGTTCCTGAGGCGCAAAAAGGCGCACTGGAAACAGCCTTGAGCCATGCGGGTGCAAAGTTTGTTCGTGTTGGACAAATTTGTGCGGGCAGTAAGCTCAAGTTGCAACTCAATGGCGAGCCGTTTACACCGCCTTATCACGGTTTCGAGCACTTTTAAGCTAAGAGCATGTTAATGAAATGGTTGTCAAAGGATCAGGTGCTAACGCGCCTGTCATTAAAAAATCCTGTCCACTTTTTGGCACTTGGATTTGGTAGCGGACTCGCCGCTAAAGCGCCCGGAACCTTTGGTACCTTAGCTGCTATTCCCCTCTATTTATTGATGGCGCCCTTACCACTTACTTGGTATATCGGCTTAACCTTAGTGGGTGTATTCGCAGGATTCTATATCTGTGGTAAAGCGGCGCAAGACATGGGGGTTCACGATCACGGTGCTATTGTGTGGGATGAAGTGGTTGGACTACTGATCACTATGCTAGCTGCACCAAGTGGTTGGGGTTGGTTGTTAGTGGGCTTTGGTTTATTTCGCTTTTTCGACATCATCAAACCTTGGCCTATTCGATGGCTCGATGCCAAAGTTCATGGTGGCTTTGGCATTATGATTGACGATGTGTTAGCGGGCGTGTTTTCGTTTATTTGCCTGCAAGGGCTAGTCTGGTGTGTTAGCTAACATTTTCGCTAGTCTGACATGATAGCTAATTTAACTTGTTAGTTAACATGGGCAACAACTAACCCTTACTCTTGATTTTGCATTTTTCTGATTGAAGCTTGATTGAAGGAATTCGCTGCTTATCCCTTTTCTGTTTGATTCTACTATTGCAGCAGTTCCCTTGCGTTCGCTAGGGTATTGCTGGTGATAGTATCGCCACCTAACAGCCTTGCCAGCTCTTGAATACGTTGCTCACGATCGAGCGATTTCATTGTGGTCTCAGTACTGCCCGCCTTATTAAATTTATCGACGAACATGTGTTGATGACCATTGCCCGCAACTTGCGGCAAGTGAGTCACGCACAGTACTTGGGTCGATTCCCCTAAGCTACGTAACATGCGGCCCACCACTGCGGCGGTGGGGCCGGAAATCCCAACATCCACCTCATCGAAAATTAATGTCGGCGTGGCAACTTTCTTCGCGGTAATCACTTGGATACCTAAGCCTATCCGTGAAAGTTCACCGCCAGATGCGACTTTCGAAATCGGTTGCAAGGGTTGGCCAGGGTTAGTGGTGACCATAAATTCGATATTGTCACTGCCATTGGCTGACATTTGCTCTGGGTTGAAATTGACTTCGATAGTAAATTTACCCTTTGGCATATTCAGTTCGTGGATTGACTGAGTCACGAGTTTGTCGAGTTCTTTGGCATATCGAGCGCGGCTTTGACTGAGCTTTTGTGCGTTGCTAAGGTAAGCGGCTCTGCTGGCATCGACCTGCAATTGAATTTCTTCGAGCTTGCTTTCGTCACTGTCTAAGGTGCTCAGTTCTGCCTTTAATGCTAAATGATGTTCGGCCAGTTTATTTGGACTGACATGGTGCTTACGCGCCAGTTGCATGGCTTTTGATAGCCGTTCTTCTAAATAGGCAAAATGAGCTGGATCGAGTTCAAGCTTACTCAAATAGTGCTGTAATTCGCCTGCGCTTTCTTGCACTTGAATTAATGCATCATTGAGCATAGTGTTGATATTGCTTAATGCAGGATCGTAGCTTTGCAGGTCTTCGGCGAGGGAAACCACTCGGTTGAGCAGTGACTCTATGTTGTTTTCTTCGCCCTCAGTGAGTATATCTAGACTCGCTTGACAGGTATCAATCAACTCAGTGCCATTGGCCAGACGTTTGTGCTCTTGCTCAATTTCATCGAACTCATCGACTTTAAGATCAAACTCATCGAGTTCTTCTACTTGATATTGCACTAATTGCTTACGGGCAATACGTTCATGTTGGGAGGCTTCGAGTTGCTTTAGATCGGCCTCAATTTGTTTGCAGCGTTGAAAACTGGCGGCAACCGTATCGATAAGCAATCTGTGGTTGGCATAACTGTCGAGCAATGTGAGTTGGTGTTCACTCTTCAACATTGCATGGTGCGCATGTTGGCCGTGAATACCGATGAGTAACTGACCCAGTAATTTGAGTTGCGTCAGCGGTACTGGATTACCATTGATGTATGCGCGTGAACGGCCATCGCTACCAATAGTTCGACGTAGGATACACTCATCATCGAGTTCAAGATCGTTATCTTCTAACCAACGTTTTGCCAGTGGAATATCGTCCAAGGAAAAGCGGGCGCTGACCTCGGTTTTATTGGCTCCGGGGCGAACACTGCTGGCATCGGCGCGATTGCCTAGGCACAGGCCTAACGCATCGATGGCGATCGATTTACCTGCACCGGTTTCACCTGTGATGCTGGTCATACCGGGGCGAAAATCCAGTTCTAAAAAACGGACGATAGCGAAGTTATTAATGCTGAGTTGGCAAAGCATAGTGAATTCCTGTCGAAAAACTTACCAAACCACTGTATTGATAAACAGTATATACTGATTTTATATACAGTAAAGTGGCTTGGGTAAATAATCGGCATTATTGGCAGTAAATATTTTTAATTAACTGATTATGCGTGGGTTCTTACTAAGCTTTCTAAGATAGGCAAACTAAAGAAAGTAACTAAGGTGCCAAATAGAATGCCCTGAGCGCTGGTTGAAGCCTGAGTGTTATAACGCTGGGCGAGTAAGTACACGCTAGCGGCTGTGGGCAGTGCGCTCAAGATCACGCCCATGATCAGGTAGTCACCACTGACTCCAAAACGGTTAAGCATAAAGTAGACGAGTGCCGGTTGGATAGCCAGCTTGAAGAGATTGATAAGGCTCAGTTCGATAAAATTCTTGGGGCTAAATACGCTGCTATCTTTCTGGTAGCGCATCGCTTTGGCGAGTACCATGCCGATAGCAAATAGGGCGCAGGGGCTTGAGGTATTGCCAATTTGCTGGATCATTAGCGCCAGCCCAGAAGGTAGTTTTATCTCTAGCGCCGAAATGCTGACACCAATTAAGCTACCAATAACGATAGGGTTTTTACCGACCGCCATCGCCATTATGACTAAGGCGTGGTGTTGTCTTTGGGTGTTTGTGGCCAGTTCCATCGAGACTAAGGCGACGGCAAACATCAGCACGGATAATAAGCTGGCAATCGCAGCGGCGACTAAGGCGCTTTGCTGCTGCGGAAAGAGGATGATGAGTAGTGGAATACCAATAAATGCGGTATTACCAAAGGTGGCATTGAGGGCTCGAATAGCGGCAACCGCATGCTGTTTAGGGTTAGCAAGCAGCGAGAGCCCAAGGCAGACAAGATAAGTGATCACCATAGCCGTGCTGTAGCCCGCAATAAATCCCCATTGCAAAATTTCATCAATCGGCTGCTGGGCGAGGGCGATAAGCATGATCGCAGGGAATGCAATATAGTACACATATTGGTTTAGCACTTGGTCCGTATCAACGGGCAAGAGTTTTAATTTTTGCACTAGTGTGCCGAGCAACATGATCCCGAAGACGGCAAACAGAGGGGTTAAAATGGTCATTTCCCTCACTCATCCTTACGATTAAATTTGAATAAACTCAGCCATTACCGTCATTTCTACTATCGCTATGATTTTAGGTGGGCGCTTGCCTTTTTTATGCCACGTTAGAACCAGAACTAGCGCCAGCGCAGTAAAACTCGCCACAAAATAACATATCATTTCAGTCTAAGGCTATTGCGCTATGGTCGTATAAGTGGATTAATTGATGTTTAAAACACAATGACTTAGCGTACGCTGTGATTGTTGATGACTTTATATAGTGCCTAACTTGGGCTGCTAGAACAGAATTAGGACATGCAATGAGTGATGATTTAGGCGCTGAACTACAACTTGTCTATCTTTTTGTGCATTTAGTCAATGCGGGCAGTTTTTCGCAGGCGGCGAAGGAGCTTGATATGCCCATTGCCACAGTGAGTCGCAAGTTAGCGAAGTTGGAAGAAAAGCTCGATAAACAGCTCTTTATGCGCAGCACCCGCAAGTTGCGACTGACAGAGGAAGGGCTGGCACTCTTCCAACGCTACCAGAGTGTGGTTGCTCAATTTGATGAACTGAGTGGTGCGGGCAGCGATAAACCCGAGGGTACCCTGCGCATCGCCGCGCCGATTTCGATTATTTCCATCGTGTTTATTCAAGCTTTAAATGAATTTGGCCGCCTGTATCCCGATATCCGTTTGCACATTTCCCAGAGCAATGAGTTAGTGGATTTGATCGACAAGGGCATAGATGTGGCGATTGTCGGCGGGGCTCAGCCTGATTCTTCTTGGGTGTCGAGTACCTTAGGCGAGCTGGATTATTGCCTGTTTGCCACGCCAGAATATTTGGCTCAGGCACCTAAACTTGAGCATCCCGATGATCTCGAAGCCCATCAACTGATAAAAGTCTGGCCGCTGTTTAATTGGCATTTAAAGCATCCGAGCGGTGAGTCTTTCTATTTTAATGGCCCAACTAAGCTGACCCTCACGGATTTGCACGGTGCGATTCAGGCGACCTTAGGCCATGGCGGGATCTTGTATGGTCCCGAACTATTTGTAAAACAGCAGATTAAAGAAGGGAAACTTAAAGTATTATTGCCAGAATGGATTGGCGAGCAGAGGCGGATTTCGATTTTATATCATCAACGCAGCCAGCAGCCGCTAAAGGTCAGAGTCTTTATTGAGTTTATGCAGTCAAAGGCGCCGGAGTTATTCTCTATGCGTTGATTTAACTAGGGGAACGAATGCTTAACGTCTTTTAGGTTTTACCGTGTTTTTGCTCATGGTATTTTGCGTTTGTTTCGCGTCTTGCAGGCTGGAGCGTGTCGCGGGTAATATGCCGAGTTCTAAGAAGTATCCAACTAAACGCCGCAGTTCGAATAAAGAACCGATACGCTGTTGATCTTTGATGGTCAGTTTCCAACTGTCGGTTCGTCCTTCGCTATTGGTTAAGACAAATCCTTGATAAACAATCTTTCTCATTGGAATAACTCAATATTGGCTGATAGAACTTGCTAGCTTTGGTCTTACTCGTTTTGGGGCTTGCTTGAGCGTGATTGCAGTCGAGACTAGAGGTTTATTGTTTAGAAACATTGTTTAGACATATTGTTTAGACGTACTGTTTAGGAAGAATAAGGGTGCTTGAGTTGCCCCAAGCACCCATCAATTAAGCGACGCTGATGCCGATATTTGATACGCCAGCTTCGATAATGTCTTTGCGTAAACCTTTAACCAGTTCCGCTGTGATCTTGGGATTTTCTTCGATAATTTCCAGCAGAGAATTTTGTAACTCTTTTTCTTCTTCCATAACTTCATGGGCAAAAACGAAATCATCTAATGCTTCATCGACTAATTCGACATCGCTGATGGCTTCGATATAGTTAGCCACAGTGCTCGATGACAGTTTGCTGATATTGACTATATCTTCTTCAATCTTACCTTGAATCGCACCCAACAAGGTTGATATGGCGACCACAGCATCCATGGCTGGATAGACGCCATAAGCTTCAAAATCAGCGGGTTCTGGGGTGTTATCTTCAAGACGTTGCAAATGCACATCGATATTGAATTTAAGCTTAGGATCGTACAGGGATTGCCACAGTAGCTCTAATGCAGTGCTCAATACAGCAGGGTCACCAAACTCACAGACTTCGGAAAACAGTTGATAGTTGGGCAACATGCGTTGGCAAAGTGCAGTGGCGAAGAGTTGTTTTTGTGGCAGTGTTAACGCCTTAAGACGTTTAAAGAAGCCCGTTTTTTTGGTCATCTGTTATTTCCGCTGATAGCTGTGATATCACTTGATTTGCCGCAGATTCTACCTTAGTTAACTCATCAAGTAACTCTAGTATTTCGGGTTCGAGATCTTCGACCGCTGTTTCACGTTTTAGCGCCGATTCAATTTCTTGGCATAGTCTTTGGGTTGTAGGCACGCCGCAGTAGCAGCTCGCACCATGTAGTTTATGGATTGTACTGAGCATGACGGGATGATCGTTTTGACTCAGCGCCGTCTGAATCGTCGAAACGGTTTGTGGCAAGGAGTCGAGCAACATTCTCAGCATGTCTAAGGCGAGATCGGCCTTATGATTAGCTTGGGTTAAGCATAAATCCCAGTTCAGCGTATGTAGGTCAAAATGGGTGAATTTGGGGCGAGTGATCCAGCGATGGATCACGTCTTTGAGCGCAGCCTCATCAATAGGTTTAGGCAAATATCCATCCATACCACTGCCTAAAATCAGCTCGCGTTCTTCAGCAATCGCATGGGCCGTTACGGCAATAATTGGCGTGTTACGGTTCATTGAGCCTTGGCGAATTTGCTTAGTGGCGCTGATGCCATCTGTGCCTGGCATCTGAATATCCATAAAAATCAAATCGAAGGTGCGCGTCTTCGCCTGTTTAACCGCTTCATCGCCACTGTTGACCGCGATAACCGTCGTCACTAACTCACTGAGCAAGGTGTCGATTAGCTTTAAGTTGGCAAAGTTATCATCCACCGCCAGTACGGTTAAGGATTGGCGCGCCGCCGGCGTGGCTATGGTCACTGGGGCTATGATGTCGTATTCCATCGGTGGATAGAGTAAGTTGCGGGCAAGCTGTTGCTCACTCACGGGCAGAGACAACACCACATCGGCATTCGGGCGGATGAATTGGGTTAAGGCATCCTGTTCTTGGCAATCGTATAGCACCACAAGGCAATCGGTTTTGGTCTTCGCCAAGTTAAGTGTGCTTACCAGTTGTCCTGCATCGCTAAACCCATGGCAACTCAAGAGAACATAGTCGTATGGCGCTTCGGCCGTGTTGAGCGTGGTCAGCAAACTTGGGATATGCTGATGGTGGGTGACTTTGGTATCCCATTGATTCAATTGGCGACTCAAGACAGCATGAGTCAGCACGCGTGGCTCGTAAAACAGTATGGTTTTGTCTTTGAGTTTTTCGAGCGGCAGTGAGTCACCAATTTGGAACTGACCTAAGCCGAGCGGCAAACTGAACCAGAAGTTTGAGCCTTTCTCTGGGGATGAGGTAAAGCCGATTTGGCCGCCCATTTGATTTACTAAACGCTTAGTGATCACTAAACCTAAGCCTGTGCCACCAAAGCGGCGGGAAATCGAAGAATCGGCTTGGCCAAAGGCTTGAAATAAAAAGTCTTGCTGGCTTTCATCGATACCAATACCGGTATCTACTACATCACAGCGCAGTACTACCTGTTCTTCCGACTGGCTTTGCAGTTCGATTTTGACCATCACGCTGCCGGAGTCGGTGAATTTAATCGCGTTACCGACCAAGTTATTGATGATTTGGCACACGCGCATGGCATCGCCATTCACATTGTCGGGCACGTTAGGGGCGATATCGACAACCAGTTCTAGGCCCTTGGCTTGAGCACTGCCCGAAATCAAGGTGATGGTATCGCCTATGGTTTCCCTCAGACCGAAGGGCATGTTTTCCAACACCATTTTACCGGCTTCGAGTTTAGAAAAATCGAGAATGTCGTTGATGATACCCAGCAGGTTAGTGGCGCTGCGCTCAATGGTTTTGATGTAATCCACTTGGCTCGAATGCAAAGGGGTTTTCACCAATTGCCGCGCAAAACCGATAACGCCATTGAGCGGCGTACGTAACTCATGTGACATGTTGGCTAAGAATTCTGATTTAATTCGGCTGGCTTCTAGAGCGCGTTTTTTCGCTAAATCTAACTCGACGTTTTGGATTTCAATCTGTTCTAAGGTTTCCCGCAGATCCGAAGTCGCTTGGTCGATATTTTGTTGCATTTCATCATGATATTCCGATAGCGAACCTGCCATGGCATTGATGCCGCGTTTGAGTAAGTCGAGCTCACCAATCAAGTTGCCATCTAAGCGGGCGTCCAATTTACCTTCACGGATTTTAGCAACGACGCGCACCATTTCAGTAATGGGCTGAGTGACGTTTTTCACCAGCCGGAAAGTGAACAGCAGGTTCAATTGCACCCCGATCAACACGATAATAAAGGCGGCGACGGCGGCTCTATGTTGCTCGAGTAGGGCGCGTTCTTTATTGATGATGATGGAGATATAACCTAACAGCTGACCATCGTCTGTTTGGATATCGTAATTAGCGGGAGCGGCGCTGGGCCCGGTGGAGAAAATCGGTGTCCGTAAAATCAGGCTGTCGCCCACATGCTCTATTTCGGTTTTATGCAGTGTGTTAAGCGCTTCTTTGTAGCGCATAATTTCAAAGTCTTTGTGGTAGTGCGAGGTCACAAAGAGCTGATTGTTGGCATCGAAAATCGCGATGGATTTCACTAAGGTGGACTTGTTGAGCTGCGCCGCGGCGAGTAAGCGTTTGGTCGCCTCGCGATCATTAGCCACTAAACCGATTTCACTGGCAATCGACAGCGGCTCGATAATATTGCTGCCCTGTTCGACGAGCGTATCTTCGAGCTCATAAAAACGGTTTATGGTAAAGTAGCTGCCCAGAAGGATACCGACCAAGATTGTTGGCGCGAGCGCCAGTACAAGAACCCAAGAACGTAGGCTGTATTTGGTCATGTTGTTAACTGGGTTCATAGCAGCGGCGGTGTTTCCTGTGACAGAGACTAAGATAATTTTATAAGACTGCCAGAAAGAGGGCGGTCTTTGCCAGTATTTTATTGATTTAGAGGCCGAAATGGCGCAATTTTTTAAAGCAAAACCAAATAGTTCCAAACAGTTGTCGGCTAAGTTATCGCTGAGCGTCAATCAGCTCGATCACTTAGGGGCCGGTATAGCACAACATCAAGGTAAAGTCGTGTTTATCCCCGGCGCTTTGCCCGATGAAACCGTGACGGTACAGCTCACTGAGCAAAAGAAAAATTATGCCCGCGCCAAGTTAATTAAAGTCGATACACCTAGCTCTGAGCGCGTCGAGCCTGAGTGTCCACACTATCACACCTGCGGCGGCTGCGACTTACAGCATATGTCATTAGCGGGCCAGCGTGAGCATAAAGAAGCGGCGCTGCTGGATATTATGGCTAAGTTTGCCGGCGCCGAAGGCGGCACGTTATCACCCGCATTAACGGGTGAAGGGTGGCATTATCGTCGCCGCGCCCGTCTTGCGACCTTATTTGATAAAAATACCAAGCACTTAAGCTTAGGTTTTCGTGCTGCCAGTAGCAGCAATGTGGTGCCTATCAGCCAGTGTCAGGTGTTAGCTAAGCCGTTATCTGACTTGATCGTCCCCTTTGCTAAGTTGTTGAACCAATTGTCGGCTAAATCGAGCTTAGGCCATCTTGAGTTAATTGCCGCCGATAATGGTCATTTCGCCGTGCTGCGTATCACTAAGGCGCTCAACGATAAAGATCTGGCTAAGTTGTCAGCCTTTGCCGAGCAGCATCAGATCCATATTTGTTTGCAGGACAACGAAGGCCAATTCCAAGGCGTTGGCGCCGAGTTAGTGTTACCTGTTTATCAGCTGCTAGATGACAAAGCGCAGTCGGATACGGTGAGTTTAAGCTTTACACCCGGTAACTTTGTGCAAGTGAACGGACAGATTAACAAGGCCATGGTCGCCCAAGCGATGGATTGGTTAGCGCCAGCGCCTGATGAGCGCATTTTGGATTTGTTCTGCGGTATGGGGAATTTCAGTTTGCCCTTAGCGAAAATGGGCGCGGATGTGATTGGCGTCGAAGGGGTTGCCGAGATGGTAACTCAGGCACGGGTGAACGCTAAAGCTAACAATTTGGATAAACTGACCTTTTATCACGGCGACTTGAGTGCGGATTTATCCCTTGAGCCTTGGATGGGCAAAATTGATAAATTACTGCTCGATCCTGCCCGTGCTGGGGCATTTGAAAGCTTGCAATGGCTGAAGAAAATGAAGCCGCGCAAAGTCGTGTATGTTTCTTGTAATCCTGCGAGCTTGGCCCGCGATAGCGCTGTACTGTTAGAGCGCGGTTACCGATTACAGCAATTGGGACTTATCGACATGTTCCCACAAACACACCATATCGAAGCCATGGCACTGTTTGAATTAACCCAGTAATTTGCGCTGGCAAAGTAAGCAAAGCGTTTGAATAACGTAAAAAATGTGATTATTACGTCGGTTGGGTTTGACAAGTTCGCGCCAATGCTGAAGATAGGAGAGCTGAAGTGGTGCCCACTTTCTCTCTGAGCACGGATAAGGAAATAAATTAGATGGTCTCTGTTCGCGAAGCGCACTTTAATGATCCCGATTTTCAGTTAGAAGATTGGGTGGCTCGCTATGTCGGTCATGCCGATGAAGCGCAGATGCTGCTCTCCTTGATAGGGCAGATTGACGCCTTACCCGCCAAGAGTCCTGCGGCGAAGACAGAACTGCTCGAACGTGCTCGAGAGATGATTGAAATCCTCGCACCGCTGAACATGGACATTGAAACCCTGCAAGCGGCGATTCTGTTTGTGGTATTCGATGCTGGGTTACTGACCGAAGAGGCCATCAAAGAAAAGTTTGGTGAGCCGCTGGCGCGTTTAGTGGCGAGCGTTGTGACCATGAATGCGATTGGCGCCTTAAAAATCAATCCCAATAGTCGCTCCACCGAGCCGCAAATCGACAATATCCGCCGCATGTTACTGGCTATGGTTGAAGATGTGCGCGCCGTGGTGATTAAGCTTGCTGAGCGTGTGTGTTTGCTGCGGGCGGTGAAAAATGCCGATGAAGAAACTCGCGTGCTGTTGGCCCGCGAAATTGCCGATATTTATGCGCCGCTGGCTAACCGTTTAGGGATTGGGCAATTGAAGTGGGAGCTGGAAGATATTTCTTTTCGCTATCTACATCCTGATACCTATAAAGACATTGCTAAGCAATTAGATGGCAAACGACTGGACCGTGAAGTCTTTATCGACAAGTTTGTTAGTCAATTGCAACAAAGATTAGATGAAGATCAAATTCGCGCTAAGGTCTACGGCCGGCCGAAACATATCTACAGTATCTGGCGCAAGATGAAGGGCAAGCACCTCAAATTTGATGAGTTGTTTGACGTGCGCGCCGTGCGTATCGTGACTGAGCGTTTGCAGGATTGTTATGGTGCATTAGGTGTTGTGCATACGCTTTGGCACCATATTCCGCGGGAATTTGACGACTATGTCGCTAACCCTAAACCTAACGGTTATCAATCGATTCATACCGTAGTGGTGGGGCCTGAGGGCAAAACCGTTGAAATTCAAATTCGTACCCAAGACATGCATGAAGATGCAGAACTGGGTGTGGCCGCGCACTGGAAATATAAAGAAGGCAATAATCATTCCGGTAAGCAAAGTGGCTATGAAGAAAAAATTAACTGGCTGCGTAAAATTCTGCAATGGCAGGAAGACGTGGTCGAAAGTGGTAACTTGGTCGAAGAAGTGCGCAGCCAAGTGTTTGAAGACAGAGTCTATGTGTTCACCCCAAGCGGTGAAGTCGTTGACTTGCCACTAGGCTCAACCGTGCTCGACTTTGCCTATTACATTCACTCACAAGTGGGTCATAAATGTATTGGTGCTAAGGTCGATGGCCGTATTGTGCCGTTCACTTATCAGGTTGAAACGGGCGAGCGTATCGAGATCATCACCTCGAAACAGCCCAACCCCAAGCGCGACTGGCTTAACCCTAACTTAGGTTATATCCGTACCTCGCGGGCGCGTTCGAAAATCCAGCATTGGTTTAAGCAGCAGGACAGAGACAAGAATATTGTCGCCGGCAAAGAAATGCTCGAATCTGAATTGGCGCGGGTGAGCCTTAAAATTAAAGACGCCGCCATCGCGGTCGAGCGCTTTAATATGGCGAGCATGGATGACTTACTGGCGGCCATTGGCGGCGGTGATGTGCGTCTGCATCAAGTGGTTAACCATATTCAGAGTCGTCTGCGACTAGACGAAGTGTCAGAAGAAGATGCGGTCGAAGAATTAGTCAAGAAAGGCCAACATAAACCGACCTCCAGTGGCCGTGGTCAGGTTGAAGTCAACGGTGTGGGTAACTTGCTTAACCATATCGCCCGTTGTTGTCAGCCCGTTCCCGGTGATGAAATCTTAGGTTTTATCACTAAAGGCCGTGGCATTTCTGTGCATCGCGCTGATTGTGAACAAGTTAAAGAGTTAATGCGGGTTCACCCAGAGCGTGGTGTCGATGTGGTCTGGGGCGAAAATTACTCCGGCGGTTATCGCATGCGTCTGCGGGTATTAGCCCACGATCGCAGTGGCTTATTGCGTGACTTAACCTCAGTGCTGGCGGCCGAAAAATCCAATGTATTGGCCATGAGCTCCTCATCGGATACTAAAAACCAGACAGCCGCAATTGAGTTGGAACTGGAGCTTTATAACCTCGATGGTTTATCGCGGGTGTTATCTAAACTGACCCAAGTCGATAGCGTGATAGAGGCAAGACGGCTTTAAGGCTAGCAACGCCTTTCGAAGCGAGCGATATCTAGAAGCCATCTAGAAGCCATCTAGAAGCAAGAGATAAAGGATTGGGGCGGTAGGGAGGCTGTTCATCGTTTTGAGTAATGTTTTGCCATGGCATTTGCTCCCCGACGCGCAGCCAGTCCATCCGTGGATGCTCGACCGCCCCGTCCATGGGGCGGATGGTCGTCTCGCTAATCACCATGGCTCACCTTTTTGGCATTAGCGTTACGCAGCACGCTTTTGGACATTTCCGAGTTAAAGACTTAATTTTAACTCGTCAGTTTTGGATTAAGATTTCTATGGGTAAAGCCCACTTAAGCGGACAAAAATTGTTGGCTATAATGTGGAGCAAAATGAAACGTAACCAACTGTTTTTTTTGTTCAGTTTAAAGTGCTTGCTAGGTGAATTACGCATAATCTACTATATGACGGTAACGAGCTAAAATATCCGGATATTTGCGTAACCGATCTTCAACATCAAAAGCATTCCACCAAAGTATTGCATTCTGCTCTTTTCTATCTCTTTGACGTTCTAACATTTCTGTTAAATCACGTGTAGTTTGGGTATTTACAACCAACATATAACCATCAGGTCGATAATCAAATAACGTACTTGGCATGTCTACACCTGATTTACCAATTGAAGTAGTCTTAGAGTGTTTTAAATTTGTTTTACACTGAATAATCATTTTCCCGAGTTTGATAGATTCAGCTCCTTTAGAAACTCGATTTTCATGGTGGAGCATATTGTATTCACAAATCAAATCTCGACCATTGTCACCCTGATTCGTGGGGGCTACTTTCTTAACAGAAAATACCCATGGTTCACGATCTAGAAGTTCAAGAATTAGATCCTCAAATTCTCCACTGGCTTGCCGATCAATAATGTTCCATTCAAACTTTTGGTCACCAAATAGTAGAGAAATCTCTTTTTGTTGACGAAGTCTAATCAATTCTTTTTCTTCTGCGACAGACTCTAAACCACAGTTAGTGTACTTAATTACCACATGATGGTTGCTAATAAACAGAAGCTGATTTTCTTGTGATATAACCTTTAAATCTGATGCATCCCCTAACTCCACAAGAAGATCTTTAGCAAATTCCTCATCTTTAAATGAAATGGTTGTGCGTATGTCATTTATGATTTCAACATTTGAGGTAACTCCGATTATCGTCTCCGCAGTATCATTTTTGGCAGCAATCTCCTTAAGTAATCCAGATATATGTGTACTTTTAAACACTGAAAACTCTCCAGAAAAGCTGCGAAAAAATAGCCAGTCAGGATTCATACGGATATTGGCTACGTAAGATTCATCCTCACCAATAAAATCTCTTATTTTGTCTACCCAAACACTGAGTTCAGGAGAGTCAAAAGAGAAATCATCTGGGCAATAGCTAACAGCACCCAAGATATTTCCTTGATACATATGGAACATATAGAGATCCATTAAGATATTGAAGAAACACTCAAAGTCTTGTTTACTTTTTTTCTGATTCGTTCATTTAAAGGTTGAGCTGGAAACCAATACATCCCATATAATTCGTCTTCGATTTCACTGAAATCATTATGTTCACCTAGAAATCGAAATGAACTCAGTCCTCTAGATTTTGCAATAGCGGTAAAGACTGTTGGCACAATTACATGTAAATCAGTAACTTCTTCTATTCGTCGCTGCCGATAGTAGAAAACTGGAAACAGTTTTTCATCATCAATATCCTCAAGGAATATTCTCCATTGAGGACAACAATCTAACCCTATGAAAATTTTATTTTTATTGCGCCTTGTAACGCTAAATCCAACTTCTTCAATTCGCTCTAAAAATTCTTCTATCATAATTATCCAATATCAGCAGAACTATAAGATTCACCTAATGCCCGCAGCACGGGTAAATTTGAAGCACAGCGGAAAATTTATCCCTGTACCTGCGCTTGTTATATTTTCACCGAAAGTCCGTATGGCCATCCGGGTTAATGACGTATTCAAAAGTTAATTCATCTATCGAATCACTTCTGGTGTTGTCCTTGATATCGATAATTTTTACCGCAGCAAAATTCCCATAGGAATTTTCAAATACAACTATATCCCCTTCTTGCGGTGTTCTACTTCTCGATGAAAAGTCATAGGACTTTGCGTTAGAGATAAGATTGATTGCAGGAACTCCTTTGACTAAAGCTACCCCTTTAATCGAAGCAGGATCGTTGTATACATGAATTGATTCATCGCTTGCTTTTGACCATGCAGTTTCAAATAGAAGCTCATTGCTCCCGATGACAAAGCGTCCATTATTATTGCTATAGTTGAAAGTATTCCTGCCTTTAAGGCGATTCGAAGCATACTTTTCAGGTTTCTTTGGCCAGTAATTAGCAGCTAAGGCACCAATGCTCACAATAAAGCCAATTGCGGGTTCAAATGAAGGCTCATTGTAAAACCACGCTCCAAAGCCAACCAATGCTGATACAGAGCAAAACCCCACTACCTTAGTTTGCACAAAAACTCCTTGAAAATATAACGTCTTAGTATTTATGCGCTGCGCTGTTTGCAGGGCATAAATCGCTTGTTGGACTTGGCCGCTGCCACATCCGTGTAAATGGGTATAAATGATGCTATAGGAGTTTGCTTTTTTGCGGTAGAAGTTTTTTATACAGTTCGATGGGTAATCACTTGATATCGTTTTAGCTTTCTCATTCTTTTACGCTCACTTTCGACTGATAGTTGACCTTGGTTGACAGCATTTGGGCCCCGCATTCAGGCTGATATTCGCACCACATTTTCTCATTGGCTAACGTAATTGCGGTTGGATAACGGAAAAAGCCAGAACTTTGTAGCATTACTAAAATTGGGTCAATGTTCTTATGTAGGATTTAGCTAGGTGCCATTTTGCTAACGCGCAATGGGGGAATAGCTTTTTAGCTAAACGAGCCGCGAGAGGGTTAGTTAAGATTGGCATTGTTGCACTAGTGACCTTCTAAAACAGGATATGTTTTAGTAGAGCCCTCAGGGACGCTTTTTGTTAAACAAAAAGGTGGTGAGTCACTAGGGAAGTAATGACAATGTATCGCGCAACAGGTAATGCAACGAGCTTTGGGAAAATATGTGTAATCGGCTATTACAAGCCGGCTCTTGGAGAGCAAGCTCGACAATAATTGCAGCCCCGCGCTTTTCCCAATCCCAAGTTCAGGTTAATCCACAAAGCCATGCTAATTGATCATGAATATGGCTCATGTTGTATGTGAAATAAAACCGTTTTTGTTCATGTGCCGAACCACGTATAAATGACCCCAAGCGAAATATTAGACAAGCTTGAAGTTGCACCCTAGCTAAGCCATCAGGACTTAAGTCATCGGCACTTAAGGTAAATAGAACCTCAGACAGAACACGAATGATGTCTATCAGAGTCCGGTCTAGAAGCGAGAAGCGCAGGGCATAAACTCAGGTTTGAAATCAGACAATGGGATACTGGATCACTATGAATAAGCATTTTACATTTACGATTAACAGCATTTGTCTTGATGAAAATTATCATCCCTCAGACAAGACGCGTATCACCACCAACTTTGCTAATTTGGCCAGAGGCAGTCATCGCCAAGCCAACTTACGCAATGCGTTAAAGATGATTGATAACAGTTTTAATGCCTTAGCGCACTGGGATAACCCTAAAGGCGATCGTTATAGCGTCGAGCTGGAAATCATCTCAGTTAATCTGGATATTGACGGCAGTGGTCAAACTTTTCCATCGATTGAAGTTTTGAAAACCAATATTGTTGATCATAAAACCAATAAACGTATTGAAGGCATTGTCGGTAATAATTTTTCATCTTATGTACGCGATTATGACTTTAGCGTATTACTTGCAGAACATAATAAGGGCCAAGCCAAATTTAGTATTCCAGATGATTTTGGTCGTCTACATGGCAAGCTATTTCAGTCTTTTGTTAATTCTGATGCTTACAAACAGAATTTTAATAAGCCACCTGTTATCTGTCTCAGTGTGTCGGATAATAAAACCTACCATAGAATTGAGAATCAGCATCCCGTATTAGGGGTTGAATATCAGCCAAATGAATCGTCTTTAACTGAGCAATATTTCAAAAAAATGGGCTTACAGGTGCGCTATTTTATGCCGCCCAATAGTGTGGCGCCGTTAGCTTTTTATTTCTTTGGTGATTTACTCAATGATTACACCCATCTTGAGTTGATAAGCACCATCAGCACTATGGGAACTTTTCAAAAAATCTATCGCCCTGAGATTTATAACGCCAATGCTGTTGCAGGGAAATGCTATCAACCCAATTTGAAAAACTTGGATCATTCACTGACTCAAATTGTTTATGACCGAGCAGAACGCAGTCAACTGGCGAATGAGCAAGGCAAATTTGCAGCGGAGCACTTTATCAAGCCCTACCAAACGTTTTTTGAACAATGGTCTGCTAATTCCGTTTAGTCGCTTTGCGTTTAATCACTTTTCTTCGCAGAACGGCTTTAAAGCCACGTCCAATAATTAATTCAATACGGCATCATTATCATGACAACAAGACTTAATAAAAACCTGATTAACAACGGACTGCTACCGACTTCAACTGCGGGCAGTTTGCCTAAACCTTTATGGCTTGCAGAGCCTGAAACACTTTGGTCTCCATGGAAATTGCAAGGAGAGGAATTAATTACAGGTAAGCACGATGCACTGCGTTTGTCATTACAGGATCAACTACACGCAGGGATTGATATTGTCAGTGATGGCGAGCAAACGCGGCAGCATTTTGTCACTACGTTTATTGAGCACCTCAACGGCGTTGATTTTTCAAAACGTAAAACCGTGAAAATTCGTGATCGCTATGATGCGAGTGTGCCCACGGTTGTCGGCCCAGTGAGCCGCCAAAAGTCGGTGTTTGTTGAGGATGCCAAATTTTTACGCAAGCAAACCACGCAACGGATTAAATGGGCGCTGCCTGGCCCAATGACCATGATAGATACGCTTTATGATGACCATTATAAAAGTCGCGAAAAGCTTGCTTGGGAATTTGCCAAAATTCTTAATGAGGAAGCCAAAGAATTAGAAGCGGCCGGTGTTGATATTATCCAATTTGACGAGCCTGCTTTTAATGTGTTTTTTGATGAGGTAAACGATTGGGGAATTGCCTGTTTAGAAAGAGCCATTGAAGGCCTTAAATGCGAAACGGCGGTACATATTTGTTATGGCTACGGCATTAAAGCCAATACAGATTGGAAAAAAACTTTAGGCTCAGAGTGGCGTCAATATGAAGAAGTGTTTCCTAAACTGCAAAAATCGAATATCGATATTATCTCGCTTGAATGTCACAACTCCCATGTGCCAATGGAGCTACTTGAACTCATTCGCGGTAAGAAAGTCATGGTCGGCGCGATTGATGTTGCCACCGACACGATTGAAACTGCAGAGGAAGTGGCTGACACTCTACGAAAAGCCCTCAAATTTGTTGATGCCGACAAGCTCTATCCTTGTACCAACTGCGGCATGACGCCTTTATCCCATCAAGTCGCAAGAGGGAAACTCAATGCCTTGAGTGCAGGCGCAGAGATCATCAGAAAAGAACTCTTGGCGTTAAGATAAGACGCGTTAAGTGTTGCTGTATGTTTTACAGCAGTATGTTTTATAGCGGCATAAGTCTAGCTTTGTTGAAAGGGTATCGACGTCGGTATTAAAAAACGGGATTGGCAAATAGATGCCAATCCCGTTTTCATTTCTAAGCTAATGCATTTAGTGCTTACGGTTAGTGCTTACATTTAGTGCTTACATTTAGTGCTTAGGTTTATACATTGTCTTGGCGCTTATTCACCAAGCTTTGGCGTGCGTGGTGGGATCATGCGCTTGTCGCCTGTCGACTCAAATGCACCTGCAAATTTCAGCAGGTTATTATCGTCATAGGCACGGCCCGCGAAGGTTAACCCCACTGGCATACCAATATCGGCCATCACGCCCATAGGCACAGTCACAGTCGGCACGCCTAAGTGACGAATTGCTAGGTTACCGTTAGCGACCCAAACTCCATTGCTCCAAGCGATATCGGCTGAAGCCGGATTCACATGGGCATCGGCAGGGCCGACATCGGCCACGGTAGGGAACAGCACGGCATCAAGCTTAAGTCCGTCCATCCAGTCTTCGAGATCCAGCTTACGGGTCTTCTCTAAACCACGCAGACCATCGGGAATACTGTCGAGCTGGTCATAGGATTTAAGACCACGCTTAGCCATGTTGACATACTCTTCCATGCCTGCCGCTAAGTCACCTTCACGGTTTGGCAAGGTGCCGAGGTCATGGGGGAATATCAAATGTCCCACCACATCTTCAAGCTTGTTGAGTTTAGGGTCGTTGTTCGCCCGCAGGAATTCATCGAATGCCCAACCCGAGAGTTCCCATAATTCATCATGGAGGAACTGAGGCGTCACTATGCCACGGTTAAACACGGTCGGCGCGCCGGGGCGGTCGCCTTCGCAATTTGACACCAGCGGAAAATCGACTTCAATCACTTCCGCACCTGCAGCTTCTAGTGCTTTACGCGCCGCTTCCCATAAATCGATAACCGATTGGCGAGTATGAATACGTTGACCCGTTGGCCCCCCGATACCTGGGTTTTCGCTAGTGCCCGCCAATTCATCCTTATTGATGTACATGCGCGGCACACCAAAACGCTTACCTTTAAGCGTGTCGGCTTGAGCGGCAAGCTCCAGATAGGATTCTGGGCGAACGCTAGAAGCTTTAGGGATTTGAACCCAAGGTTGCAGACGCCAGAGATCGCCACGGGTGATAGGATCGTCGGCCACAATCACATCCAGCACTTCAAGCATATCGGCCATAGTGCGGGTATAAGGCACGACGACATCCATGGTCGGCGTTAACGGCCAGTTACCGCGCACGGAAATCACGCCGCGAGACGGTGTATAGGCACATAAACCATTATTGGACGCAGGGCCACGGCCACTCGACCAAGTTTCTTCGGCAAGACCGAAAGCCGAATAACTTGCCGCTGTGCCCGTGCCCGCCCCATTAGAAGAGCCCGAGGCAAAGGGCGCAGTCAGATAGTTCGCATTGTAGGGGCTTTCAGCGCGGCCATAGTGACCACGCTGCATGCCGCCATTCGCCATGGGTGGCATATTGGTTTTGCCTAAGCAAATGGCACCCGCGGCGCGTAGGCGCTCAACGGCAAAGGCATCATATTGCGCCACTAAATCCTTAAAGGCTGGGCTGCCAGACGCCGCCGTCAGTCCCTTCACCAAATAGCTATCCTTGGCGGTATACGTAATACCCTCAAGTGGGCTCAGTGTTTCACCACGGGCGCGGCGCGCATCTGACGCCTCAGCTTCTTTCAGCGCATCGGGATTGGGCACCACTAACGCATTGAGCTTAGTCTTTGTCGCAGGGCCGTCATACGCCTCAACCCGCGCGAGATACGACTTAACCAACTCCACTGCGGTGGTGCGGCCGGACTCGAGCGCAGCACGCAACTCGGCAATAGAAACTTCAGTGACTTCAAACATCTTACGTCCTCCCGCTGAAAGCTAATTGTGGTGTAATAACAGTGACATCAATCGTCATGCTGTTCTCCTTGGGTTACTTTCCAGCAGGGATTTGCTGAGTAATACAATGGATATTGCCGCCACCTAATAAAATCTCACGGGCTGGCACACCCACAATCTCATGCTCTGGGAAGATTTCCTGCAGTTTTTGGGCGGCGATATCATCGGTTGCAGGATCAAGCAACGGGAACACGATGCGATTATTGGTGATTAAAAAGTTCACATAAGAACCCGCTAAACGCTCACCCGCCGTGCGTGGCACGCCAGTGCCTTCGGTCACACCTTTTGATTCTTCTTCGGTGCAATACAGCGGCCCCGGTTGTGGCAATAGATGGATTTTTAACTTACGGCCTTTGGCATCCACGGTATTTTGCAACACCTCTAGCGCCGCTTTTGAGCGTGGATATTGTGGATCGGATTCATCATCAGTCCAGTGCAGAATGACTTCACCAGGACGGGCAAAACAGCACATATTGTCGATATGACCATCGGTCTCATCCATATACACGCCATCTTGCAACCAGATAAACTGCTTAACATTCAAATAGTCACGCAGTAAGTCTTCAATCTGTTCTTTTGTCAGTTCAGGGTTACGGTTGGCGTTAAGTAAACATTCTGCACTTGTCATACAGGTGCCTTCACCATCGACATGGATGGAGCCACCTTCGAGGATCAGCGGCGCGCTGTAACGGGCAAAACCATGCTGCGCAAGCATCTGCTGCGCGACTTGCTCGTCCTTATCCCATGGGAAGTACAAACCACCGTTATGGCCGCCCCAAGCATTAAAGCCCCAGTCAACACCACGGCATTCGCCATTGTCATTCACAACTACGGTTGGCCCAGTATCGCGAGCCCAGCAATCGTTACTGTCCATTTCAACCAAGGTAACGTGGGATGGCATTACCGTTTTGGCCTCGGCTAAAAAGGCTTTAGGGACACCCATATAAACAGGGGTTGCCGCACCAATGGCATCGGCTACCTTAGCGAAAGTCGCCTGAGCATAAGCACCAGCTGCACGCCAGTTATCAGGACGATAGGGCCAAATCATCCACACCGCTTGCTGCGCAGCCCATTCGCCAGGCATATAAAAACCATCTTGGGATGGCTTAGTCGTTAACTGCGTGGCATCCACTGTCACGTTTGTCATGAGTTTTGTCTCCAGTAATGCTTAAAAACGATAAGGGTGTGCGTCCTGACATCGGACGACAGAATCGAAATATACCTAACATCAATCAAATGAATAAATTGAAGGACCGCATTTATCATGTGCATAGTTTGGCCGAAATTGTCAGGTCTTCACTCGGTGAGTTTTAGCTTCATTGAAATATTGCTGCGTATCTTATCATTTAAGATGGCTTGCGCTAAATACTTGTATGCAGGACATAGATGAGAATTTATTGGGGAGGAAGGTTGTCAATTTATTGCTCACGAGATGAGTGAATTACGAAATGGAGCGAACGCTCTTTAGTTAAAATAAGTCTTAGTTGAAATACGTCACTAAAATCTGATCTCAGCATCAAAATAGCACTTTTATTTTACCTAGCTTATCATCATCGCTTTATTGTAGCCTTTTGCTAAAAAACACTGCGGAGGCGTATTTTTTGTTCTTTCTCAATATTCGCCCGTTGCAGTATTTATCTTTAAAGGATATCAGCATGACTTCCCACACGGCGCCATTAACCTCATTTTCTACTACTGAACCTTCTCTCACTGAAACTTCTCTCACTGAAACTTCTACAATGGGATTTTCTATAACAGATGTTGAGCCGCTGCTTAACATTATGGAAAAACTGCGCGACCCACAAACAGGTTGCCCGTGGGATAAAGCGCAAACGTTTCAAACCATAGTGCCTTTTACTTTAGAGGAGGCCTATGAAGTTGCCGATACCATAGAGCGTTTAGCCTGGGATGAGTTACCCGATGAACTCGGGGATTTGTTATTTCAAATCGTATTCTATTGTCAGCTTGGTAAAGAGCAAGGCAAGTTTGATTTTGCTACTGTGATTGAGAAAATCAGCGACAAGTTGACGCGCCGTCATCCCCATGTGTTTGGCGAGCAAAATCCGCAAATAGGCGATAGCGCCCAAGCGATGAAAGCCAATTGGGAGGCGATTAAAGCGACTGAACGCGAACAAAAGGCGCAGCAAGTGGCGGGTGAAACTCAAGCTGATACTCTGGTTTCTGCGTTAGACAATATTCCGCGTACCCAACCTGCGCTGTCGCGCTCAATCAAAATTCAGCAAAGGGTGGCGCGAGTTGGGTTTGATTGGGCAGAGCTTGAACCCGTGGTCGCTAAAATTCACGAAGAAATCGATGAAGTCTTGCATGAAGTGAATCAACCCGAGCAAGACCAAGCTAAAGTGCAGTCCGAAATGGGCGACTTGCTGTTTGCCGTGGTGAATTTAGCTCGCCATCTTAAGGTCGATCCAGAACAAGCGTTGCGACAAGCCAATCTTAAATTTGAACGCCGTTTTCGCGGCGTTGAACAGTTGGCGAGTGACAGCGGTAAAAGCATGGAAGAGCACACATTAATGGAGCTCGATGCCTATTGGGACCAAGTAAAAGCGACAGAGACGAGATAAACGGCAAATTATCCCGATTGGTGTTTGTCGAATCGCGCCGCCTTTGGTATACTACTGCCCCGTCCTAGTGCTTTCTTACAAGCACGTATTTTCAAACTCATTTTCTCAGGTTCAGCATGACTACAAGGTATATCTTCGTTACTGGTGGCGTGGTTTCATCACTAGGTAAAGGCATTGCAGCAGCATCATTAGCTGCAATTTTAGAGGCCCGCGGTCTCAATGTAACCATCATGAAACTGGACCCTTACATTAACGTTGATCCGGGTACCATGAGCCCAACCCAACATGGCGAAGTATTTGTTACTGAAGACGGTGCAGAAACAGATCTCGACTTGGGTCACTACGAGCGTTTCATCCGTACTAAGATGAATCGTCGTAACAACTTCACTACCGGTCGTATTTACGAAGAAGTATTACGTAAAGAACGTCGTGGCGATTATTTGGGCGCAACCATTCAGGTTATCCCACACATCACTAATGCGATTAAAGAAAAAGTATTAGCAGGTGGCGAAGGCCATGATGTGGCTATCGTCGAAATCGGCGGTACTGTGGGTGATATCGAATCTTTGCCGTTCCTAGAGTCTATCCGTCAGCTCGGTGTTGAGCTGGGTCGTGATCGTACTCTGTTCATGCATTTAACCTTAGTGCCTTTCTTAGGTGCTGCAGGCGAAGTGAAAACTAAGCCAACTCAACACTCAGTGAAAGAGCTGCGTTCTATCGGTATTGCACCAGATGTGCTGGTTTGCCGTGGTGATCGTGCTATTCCTGCGAATGAAAAAGCCAAAATTTCGCTGTTCTGTAACGTCGAAGAGCGTGCGGTTATTTCATTAAAAGATGTTGATAGTATTTATAAAATCCCAGCTTTGTTACGTTCGCAAGGTTTGGATGACCTAGTGGTTAAGCGTTTCGGCTTAGAATGCCGTGAAGCGGATCTGTCTGAGTGGGAAAATGTGATTTATCAAGAAGCTAATCCAAACGGCGAAGTCGTTATTGGTATGGTGGGTAAATACATCGAACTGCCAGATGCCTATAAGTCAGTTAACGAAGCATTAAAACACGCTGGCCTTAAAAACCGCGTATCAGTGACCATCAAGTACATTGATTCACAAACCGTAGAAGCCAAAGGCGAAGAAGTCTTACAGGGCTTAGACGGTATCTTAGTACCAGGCGGTTTTGGCGAGCGTGGTGTTGAAGGTAAGATACTGGCGGCAAAATTTGCCCGTGAAAACAATCTACCTTATTTTGGTATTTGTTTAGGTATGCAAGTTGCCCTGATTGAATTTGCGCGTAATGTTGCCGGCATGGCTGATGCACATTCAACTGAATTCAATAAAGAAACACCATTCCCAGTCGTGGGTTTGATCACTGAATGGATTGACGAAGAAGGTAACGTCGAGCAGCGCCATGAAGCGTCTGACTTAGGTGGTACTATGCGTTTAGGCGCTCAATTGTGTCATTTACTCGATGGTTCGAAAGCGGCCCAAGCCTACAAAGGGACTAGCTGTGTAGAACGTCACCGTCATCGTTACGAAGTGAACAACAAATACAGAGAGCGTTTAGAACAAGCTGGCATGATCTTCAGCGGTTTGTCTTCTGATCGTAAGCTGGTGGAAATGATCGAATTAAAAGATCACCCATGGTTTGTAGCAGGTCAATTCCATCCTGAATTCACCTCAACTCCACGCGATGGTCACCCATTGTTCGAAGGGTTTATTGCTGCGGCAAGTGCGCATCAAAAACGTGATCTGAAGTAAGAATATTTGAGGCCGGACCCGCGACAGTGGGGCCGGCCTTTTGCTACACTCATCGCTACTTGAAACATAAGAACTTAATACCTCTGGGTATAAACAGCATGCGTATCAGTTGCATCTGTATGGACGCAAACCGTAAATGGAATTTTGTTATTTTCTGCGGTATGTGACTTCCATTTATTCCCATAGGTATTGGTTTTTTCTTTTATCTTTAAACTTAAATCGAGGGTGTTATGGCTAAGATTATTAACGTGATTGGTCGCGAGATTATGGATTCTCGTGGTAACCCAACTGTTGAAGCCGAAGTGCATTTAGAAGGTGGTTTTGTCGGTATGGCTGCGGCACCTTCTGGCGCATCGACCGGTAGCCGCGAAGCGTTAGAATTACGTGATGGCGATAAGAGCCGTTATTTAGGCAAAGGCGTATTAACGGCTGTTGCTAACGTAAACGGCGTCATCCGCGCTGCATTATTAGGCAAAGATGCCACTGCACAAGCTGAGCTTGATCAAATCATGATCGACTTAGATGGCACAGAAAACAAAGACAAGTTAGGCGCAAACGCGATTCTGGCAGTGTCTTTAGCAGCTGCCAAAGCGGCCGCAGCATTTAAAGGTATTCCTTTATACGCGCACATCGCTGAATTAAACGGTACACCAGGCCAATATTCTATGCCTGTGCCTATGATGAACATCTTAAACGGTGGCGAGCACGCGGATAACAACGTTGATATCCAAGAGTTTATGGTGCAACCCGTTGGCGCGAAAACCTTCCGTGAAGCACTGCGCATGGGCGCTGAAATCTTCCATACGCTGAAAAAAGTATTGCACGACAAAGGTCTCAGCACTTCTGTAGGTGACGAAGGTGGTTTTGCACCTAACTTAGCCTCAAACGCTGATGCGTTAGCTGTTATTAAAGAAGCGGTTGAATTGGCTGGTTATAAGTTAGGTACGGATGTGACCTTAGCGCTAGATTGCGCTGCATCTGAATTCTACAAAGACGGCAAATACGATTTAGCGGGCGAAGGCAAAGTATTCGACTCGAACGGTTTCTCTGATTTCTTAAAATCATTGGCTGATCAATACCCAATCGTGTCTATCGAAGACGGCTTAGACGAATCAGATTGGGATGGTTGGGCTTATCAAACTCAAATCATGGGTGACAAGATCCAATTAGTGGGCGACGATTTATTCGTTACTAACACTAAAATCTTAACACGTGGTATTGAAAACGGTATTGCTAACTCAATCCTTATCAAGTTCAACCAAATCGGTTCATTGACTGAGACTTTAGCGGCCATTCGCATGGCGAAAGAAGCGGGTTACACAGCGGTGATTTCACACCGTAGTGGTGAAACTGAAGATTCAACTATTGCTGACTTAGCCGTAGGTACTGCTGCTGGCCAAATCAAAACCGGTTCACTGTGTCGTTCTGACCGTGTTGCTAAATACAACCAATTGCTGCGCATCGAAGAGCAATTAGGTGAAAAAGCGCCATACCGTGGTTTGAAAGAGATCAAAGGTCAGGCGTAATTTAAACTTTGATGTAAAAAGGCCACCACTTGGTGGCCTTTTTTGTTGTACTATCTGCTGTATATTTTTTTAATCCAAGATACTGACGCTAATTCCTCCATGAAATTTTTTGTCATTGCACTCATAGTGCTACTCGGTTTGCTGCAATTTCGTCTTTGGTCGGGAGATAATAGTCTTCCTGAATATTTCGTGCTGCAAAAACAAATTGCCGTGCAGCAAGAAGGTAACGCCAAACTCAATGAGCGTAACCAAGTGCTGAAGGAAGAAATCATCGATTTGAAAAGTGGTACCGAAGCCATAGAAGAACGTGCGCGTAACGAACTTGGCATGGTCAAAGAAGGTGAAACCTTCTATCGCGTCGTGGGTGGTGATCGCTCAGTATCGAGTCCATCCCAGTAATATGGAGTTAGGATGTCAGAGCTAGGACATTTAGATCTTGGATTAAGCGAACAATCCAATCCAGGCAGTCAATCTGAGCCGGTAATGCAAACTGAATTGCAGCGCCAAGCTGAGCATAGCACTCAAGCTGTGGTGGCTATCGTTCCCGCTGCGGGCATTGGTAGTCGCATGGGCGCCGACAGACCTAAACAATATCTTGAAGTGTGCGGCCAGAGTATTCTCGGCCATACTTTAGATAAGCTGTTGTCTCACAAGCACATTTCCCACGTCATCGTTGCCTTACATCCGAATGATACTATCTTCAATACCCTGTCACAGGCCGCACATCCTAAATTGACCACAGTATTAGGTGGCGGTGAGCGCGCAGATTCTGTGTTGGCGGCGCTGCAAATTGCGCCCGAGCACAGTTGGGCCTTAGTGCATGATGCGGCAAGACCTTGTTTAACCGCGACGGATATCGACAAGCTACTCGCATCCAGAGTGCAATTTCCCCAAGGCGCTATTTTGGCCATGCCGGTGCGCGATACCATGAAGCGCGCCAATAAACAGGGTGAAATCAGTGCCACTGTCTGCCGAGATAATTTATGGCATGCATTGACGCCGCAGTTATTTCAGGCCGCGCAACTCAAAGATTACCTCAATGCCGCTCTGGCGGCAGGTGCGGTAGTCACAGATGAGGCTTCGGCGATGGAATGGGCAGGCATTTCACCTGGACTCGTTTCGGGCCGTGCTGACAATATAAAAGTGACGCACCCCGATGATTTGGGATTGGCCGAACTGTTTTTAATGCGTGCCGCAAAATAGTCATAATCAAAGTAAAATAATACGTTAGGAATATTAAATGAAAATCCGTATCGGCCATGGTTTCGATGTGCATAAATTTGGCGAAACACGCCCGTTAATTTTGTGTGGTGTGGAAGTGCCCTATGAAACAGGTCTCGTTGCTCACTCCGATGGTGATGTGGTATTGCATGCTATTTCCGATGCGATCCTCGGTGCGCTAGCGCTGGGCGATATAGGTAAACATTTCCCCGACACAGATACCGCCTATAAAGGTGCCGATAGCCGCGTATTGTTACGTCATTGCTATGCTTTAGCGAGGGCAAAAGGCTTTGTGCTAGGGAATCTTGACGTCACTATCATAGCGCAAGCCCCTAAAATGGCGCCGCACATTGAGGCTATGCGCCAGATATTGGCCGCCGATTTAACCGCGGAACTTGACGATATTAATGTCAAAGCGACCACGACAGAAAAGCTAGGATTTACCGGGCGTAAAGAAGGTATTGCGGTAGAAGCCGTGGTATTGATGACCCGTAAACACGATTAACTTAAGAGTAAAAAAGTCCCATGAGCGAATTACATTATCTGTATGGCAAGCCTTTAGGTACAGCAGATCTAAGAACCCACAATAGCGATTTTATCGTGAAAGAGATTTTGCCTTTTAGCCCTACGGGTGAAGGTGAACATCACATGCTGCATGTACGCAAAGAAGGGCTAAATACAGTACAAGTCGCTGAAATGATCGCTAAGTTCGCTAAGGTGCATCCAAAGGAAGTGACCTACGCTGGGCAAAAAGATAAAAATGCCATCACAGAACAATGGTTCGGTGTGCGTATTCCGGGCAAAGAAACGCCTACTTGGAAAGATCTCAATAGTGAGCGCTTGACTATATTGTCGAGCAGCCGTCACAGCAAAAAACTGCGAATTGGTGCTTTAGTCGGTAACCGTTTTATTCTTACCCTTAGAAATGTCACCCAAGTCGAAGACATTATCAGCCGCATCGAAAAGGTCGCTCAAGTGGGCGTGCCCAATTACTTTGGTGAGCAACGCTTTGGTCACGATGGTAAAAACTTAGTATTTGGTCGCCAAATGATGGCGGGTAAAAAAGTCAAAGACAGAAATAAGCGCAGCATGTACCTGTCTGCGGTGCGCTCAAATCTGTTTAACACTGTGGTGTCATACCGTTTGGCCAACCATTGCACTAAGCCGCTAGCAGGTGATTGTGTGATGTTGGCGGGCAGTAAAAGCTTCTTTGTTACGCCTGAATGGGATCTCATCGTGTTGAAACGTCTGATTGAAAAAGACATTCAACTGTCAGCACCTTTATGGGGCCGTGGCATGATGCTACCCCAAGGTGAAGCTGCAGCAGTGGAAACCTTGGCCATGAGTGAATTGGCCGACGATTGCTATGGCCTTGAACATGCGGGATTAGAACAAGAGCGTCGTCCGTTACTGCTTGAGCCCCAAGGTCTGAAATACGAACAAACCGCCGATGGCTTAGTGCTGGAGTTTGTGTTGCCTGCGGGCAGTTTTGCAACATCATTATTGAGAGAGTTAGTCAATTATCAAGATGTTAAAGAGCAGCAATGGCAAGCGACACTAGTGCAAGAGCCTGCGCCCGAGGTAACGAATACCCACGTCGTAGCAGAGACTAACCCTGTAGCTGCGCCTAACACTGAAGCAGAGTCATGATCCGCATTTTAGTGAGTAACGATGACGGGGTTAATGCGCCGGGGATCAAAGCCTTAACCGAGGCGTTGACCGAAATTGCGACTGTATTAACAGTAGGGCCTGATCGCAACTGCTCCGGCGCGAGTAATTCATTAACCTTGACTAATCCATTAAGAATTAATAGGTTAGATAACGGTTACATTTCAGTTCACGGTACACCGACCGATTGTGTGCATTTGGCTATCCGAGAATTGTACGATGGTGAACCCGATATGGTGGTGTCTGGCATCAATGCGGGCGCGAACATGGGCGATGATACCTTGTATTCGGGGACGGTTGCTGCCGCGATGGAAGGGCGCTTTTTAGGTTTTCCTGCGGTAGCGATTTCGCTCAATGGCCGTAAATTCGAACATTATCAATCGGCGGCGATTTATGCTCGGCGGATAGTTCAAGGTTTGTTGGCCCAGCCTTTGGCAAAGGATCAGATCTTAAATGTGAATGTGCCGGACTTGCCGCTTGAGCAAATTAAAGGCATTAAAGTGACCCGTCTCGGCGCTCGTCATAAGGCTGAAGGCATAGTACGAACCCAAGATCCCGCAGGACGCGAGATCTTCTGGCTCGGCCCACCGGGACAAGAGCAGGATGCCACTGAGGGCACTGATTTTCATGCTGTCGCCAATGGCTATGTGTCAATTACGCCTTTGACGGTTGATTTAACTGCCTACGGACAACTAACGGCATTGCAAAATTGGGTAGATAAAATATGACTCGAGTTGCCTTAACATCGGCGGTGAACTTAGCTAAAAAGCTTCATGATGCGGGGATCCGCAATCAAGCCGTGTTAAAGGCGATATCGCATACGCCGCGGGAAATGTTTCTCGATAATGCGCTAGCCCATAAAGCCTATGAAAATACCGCTTTACCGATTGGCCAAGGGCAAACTATCTCTCAGCCTTATATCGTCGCCCGTATGACCGAACTCTTACTGCATAAGATGCCCCAGCGCGTATTAGAAGTGGGTACAGGTTCGGGTTATCAGGCAGCCATTTTAGCGCAATTGGTGCCGCAGCTTTGTACTATCGAGCGAATAAAAGGCTTACAAATTCAAGCAAGACAGCGCTTAAAACGCTTAGATTTACATAATGTGTCGTTTAAATATGGCGATGGCTGGTTAGGTTGGGCGAATCGTAGTCCGTTCGATGCCATTATGGTGACCGCTGCCGCTTCAACCATACCTGAGGCCTTGTTGTCTCAGTTAGCGGAGGGCGGAGTCTTAGTCCTGCCTGTCGGCGAAGACACCCAACAATTGATGCGAATCACTCGTACAGGGGAACGTTTTAGTTCGGAAACAATTGAAACGGTTAAATTTGTCCCTTTGATCAATGGAGAGTTAGCTTAACCTTGTGTTGTGCTAGTGTCCTTACTGAATAGCTTGTCTTGCATCGAGGGCATTGTTTTTTCATCATAAACAGTAATACAGCCTCACCAAGGAGTTTTTATTGTTGAATGCGGGTTTAGTCTTAAACCTCTGCTTTATATTTCTGCTTGCAGGCTGCAGCTTTCAGGCCAGCCGACCCGCGCCCGTCGAAAACATTTCCCATAGCTACTCTAAAAACAACAAAGGCCACATTAAATCTAATTCATATAAAGTTAAGAAAGGTGACACGCTTTACTCTATTTCGTGGGGGGCTGGAAAGGATTTTTCTGAAATAGCTAAACTTAATCAATTAGATAACCCTTATACAATTTACCCCGGACAGATTTTATATTTAACGAATGCTAAGTCGAGCAGTCAGTCCAAATCTACGACTTTAGATGGAAAGAAAACGAGTTCCTCGGGTAATAATTCTAGTAAAACTGATAAAAAACAATCAGATAATCGAGTTTCTCAAACAGACGCTAAGTCAAGTAATGATCTGAAAAAAACACTTGATCAGAAAGCTAAGCCCGCGTACCTTGTAACAAGTTCCCAACAAAACGTTAACTCAATTATGGTTCCACCGACTTCGACACTACCAACCAGTGTGAGTCAGTGGGAGTGGCCAGTAAGAGGGAAGTTAATCGGGACTTACTCTGCCAATGAGCAGGGAAATAAAGGCATTAAGATCGCGGGAAATCGGGGAGATATCATCAAAGCTGCTGCAGATGGGCGGGTGGTATATGCAGGAAGTGCTCTTAGGGGTTACGGTAATTTAGTGATTATTAAACATAGTGACGATTACCTTAGTGCTTATGCTCATACGGACAAGATCTTAGTCAAAGAAAAGCAACATGTCCTCGCAGGGCAGACAGTTGCGAAAATGGGTAGTACAGGTGCCAATCGGGTAATGTTACATTTTGAAATTCGTTACCATGGACAGTCTGTAAACCCACTTACTTATTTACCCAAACAATGATTGCTTGGGGCCTTGTTGGCAAATGGAGGATAGGAAATTGCACTAATTCAGCAGTTTAATCAGGTTTGGGAGATTTAATCATGAGCCGCATAAAAAGCACTGCCGCAGAAGCACTAGTAGATTTTTCCGTAGAAACCGTTGACTTCGATCTTGAAAAAGAAGAAGTTGCATCCGACTTAGTTCAAGAGCTAGGAATAGAACAACAGGTTCAAGATGACCTGCAAAAAAATCTTGATGCCACTCAACTTTACCTTGGTGAGATTGGTTTTTCCCCACTGCTTAGCGCAGAAGAAGAAGTTTACTTTTCCCGTAAAGCCTTAAAAGGCTGCGCAAAATCCCGTAATCGCATGATTGAAAGTAATTTACGTTTGGTCGTAAAGATTGCCCGTCGTTACAACAATCGTGGTTTAGCACTGCTTGATCTTATCGAAGAAGGCAACTTAGGTTTAATTCGTGCCGTTGAAAAGTTTGATCCAGAAAGAGGTTTCCGTTTTTCAACCTATGCGACTTGGTGGATTAGACAAACCATTGAGCGCGCTATTATGAATCAGACTCGTACGATTCGTTTACCTATTCATGTTGTTAAAGAACTTAACGTTTACTTGCGTACCGCTCGCGAGTTAGCACAAAAACTCGATCACGAACCAACGGCCGAAGAAATTGCCGAAAAACTACAAGTGTCGAGTGCAGATGTCAGCCGTATGCTTAAGCTGAATGAGAAAATCACCTCTGTTGATACGCCTTTGGGGGGCGATAATGACAAGGCGCTGCTGGATATTTTAGCCGATGACGATAACGTTGGCCCTGACTATAAAGTGCAAGATGAAGATATTTCTAATTCAGTGGTTAAATGGCTCAATGAGTTAAACACTAAACAAAGAGAAGTGTTAGCCCGCCGTTTTGGTCTGTTAGGTTATGAACCTTCTACACTCGAAGATGTGGGGGCTGAAATCGGTTTAACCCGTGAGCGTGTACGTCAAATCCAAGTGGAAGCATTGAAACGTTTACGTGACTTATTAGGATCTCAAGGTTTATCTGTTGAAGCGTTATTTAGAAACTAATACCGCATCTTTGTTACTCAAGATGTCTAGCTAAGGTTTTAAGTCTAGTGGTTAGGTCTAGTCTATAAAAGTAAAACGCCCACTCAAGAGTGGGCGTTGTTGTTTCTAGTCATTTATTACTGATCATATTGTTTAGCGAATATCACCCACTCGCAGAGCTTTAGCTCAGACGTTTCAGCTCATAGAGCAAATCAAGTGCCTGTTTTGGCGTTAAGTTATCGGGATTAATACTACTTAACTTAGTCAAGGCCGGATTTTCAATTGGTTCAGGTAACGCGAGTAAGCTTTGAATAGGCGTCCTCGTTCCTTCAGCTTGATGATCGCGGCTTTCTAATTGCTGCAACTTATGCTTAGCGGCTTTAATTACCTTATTTGGCACACCGGCAAGTGCCGCAACTTGTAAACCGTAGCTTTTACTGGCGGCGCCTTCTTGTACCGCATGCATAAAGGCGATGGTATCATCGTGCTCTATGGCATCAAGGTGCACATTGTAAACACCTGCCATTAATTCAGGTAACTGAGTTAGTTCAAAATAATGGGTGGCGAATAGGGTCATAGCGCCGACTTGCTGGGCTAAATACTCTGCTGCCGACCAAGCGAGCGATAAACCATCATAGGTGGATGTGCCGCGGCCGATTTCATCCATTAACACTAAGCTACTGGCGGTGGCGTTGTGTAGAATGTTGGCGGTTTCTGTCATTTCGACCATAAAGGTTGAACGGCCAGAGGCCAGATCGTCAGAGGCGCCAATACGGGTAAAGATGCGATCGATAGGGCCGATCAGTGCGCGATCTGCTGGCACGAAACAGCCAATGTGGGCCATCAGCGTGATCAAAGCGACTTGACGCATGTAAGTCGATTTACCGCCCATGTTGGGTCCGGTGACAATCAACATACGTCTTTGATTGTGCAAGGTCACTGGGTTAGCAATAAACGGTGTTTGACTCACACGCTCCACCACGGGGTGGCGACCAGCCTCTATCTGTACGCCGATATCTTGGCTCAGCTCTGGGCAAGTGTAACCTAAGGTTTCGGCGCGCTCGGCAAAGTTACTCAACACATCAAGCTCAGCTGCCGCACGAGCAAAAGCTTGTAATTCATGCAACTTAGGTAGAATAAGATCGAACAACTGTTCCCATAACTGCTTTTCGAGTGCCAGCGCTTTACCTTGGCTCGAGAGCACTTTTTCTTCGTACTCCTTAAGTTCGGGCGTGATATAACGCTCCATATTCTTAAGGGTTTGACGTCGTTGGTAATTGAGTGGTACCTGCGATGATTGCAAGCGGCTCACTTCAATGTAATAGCCGTGTACACGGTTATAGCCGACTTTAAGGGTGTTGATACCAGTACGTTCTTTTTCTCTGGCTTCGAGTTGTACTAAGTAATCGCTTGCACCTTCGCTCAGACCGCGCCATTCATCTAATTCGCTGTTGTAGCCTTCACGGATCACTCCGCCATCGCGAATAAGCATGGGAGGATTATCGACTATCGCGCGCTCAAGCAGGGCTTGTTCAACGGGGAACTCACCTAAGTATTGACGTAATTGAGTCGTGTGCGGCGCGCTTAGGGTACTTAAACTCTGTTGTAATTCAGGTAGTAAGCCCAGCGCTTGACGTAAACGGGCAAAGTCCCTAGGTCGAGCGGTACGCAGCGCGAGTCTTGCCATGATACGTTCAATATCGCCAAGTGCCTTTAATTGCTCATGCAAACCTTCGTGGGCGGCAGTATCGAGCAGTTCAGTCACCGCCTGTTGGCGTGCTTTGATGTGTTTTGGATCTCGCAGCGGCTGATGGATCCAGCGTTGCAACATGCGGCTGCCCATAGGCGTTGCCGTGTTATCCAATACTGCGGCTAAGGTATTATCGCGACCTCCGGCAAGGTTTTGAGTGAGTTCTAAATTACGGCGAGTTGCCGCATCGAGCACTATGCTATCGGTTTGATTAAAGCGGGTAATGGCATTGATGTGGGGCAGGGCAGTGCGCTGAGTGTCTTTGACATATTGCATCAAACACCCCGCTGCCTGCAGTGATAAACGCGCATCTGCAATACCAAAACCATGCAAGTCTTTCGTGCCAAACTGGGCTAGCAGTAACTTAATGCTAGTATCGTAATCAAATTCCCATTCAGGGCGACGGCGTTTGCCTTTAAAACCGTTTAGCAGAGCAAGTTCACCAAAGTCTTCACTGTAGAGAATTTCAACGGGATTAGTGCGTTGCAATTCAGCTTCTAATGACTCTCGCGTCTCGAGTTCGGCAATCACAAAACGTCCAGATGAAACATCTAGAGTGGCATAACCAAAACCGACTTTACCTTGATAAACTGCGGCCAACAGATTGTCTTGGCGTTCCTGTAGCAGGGCTTCATCGGTTAAGGTGCCAGGCGTGACGATACGCACCACTTTACGTTCAACAGGCCCTTTAGAGGTTGCGGGGTCGCCAATTTGTTCGCATATTGCAACTGATTGACCAATTTGAACTAATTTCGCTAGATAGCCTTCCACAGCATGGTAAGGCAGTCCTGCCATCGGAATAGGATCGCCACCACTTTTACCGCGTGCCGTAAGTGAAATGCCTAACAGCTCAGAAGCACGTTTAGCATCGTCATAAAACAACTCGTAGAAGTCACCCATGCGATAAAACAGCAACATGTCATGATGTTCTGCTTTCATGGTCAAGTACTGACGCATCATAGGAGTATGTTTTTCTAAATCATCGGTATCAATTACATTCATTAAATCGTTATCGTCCGTTGTGACTGCCTAAAGGCGATACAGTTTGTGTGGTTACAGGGGATTAAGCGCTAGAGAAGCAGAAGACTGCTATACAATTTTCAGCCAAAAAGACCACGCAAAATTTGCTGCGCCAATCTTAGCAATAATTTACCGAAAATTGAGCCCTTGATGACGGATATTCGTCAAAGGGATGCGATATCAGATTTGATATTCGCTAAAACCTTGGCCATATTAAAAATCCCATGAGCTAAAAATAATTCAGTCACAGGTCTTGATACTGTATGATTGTACAGTATACTAGTCAGCAGAATTAAGACGAAAAGCGCGGCTTTTTGAATTACCCGTTTGTAAATTGAATATTACTTTTGACAGCTTAAGGCATGTCTTGATGAGGGAACTGGAATGAAGGTCGATCCAAATAAAGAGAAAGCACTTGCTGCGGTATTGAGCCAAATTGAGAAGCAATTTGGTAAAGGCTCCATCATGAAGCTGGGCGAAGATCGCTCTATGGATGTTGAGACCATTTCTACCGGTTCTCTGTCTCTGGACGTTGCTTTAGGTGCTGGCGGTTTGCCAATGGGTCGTATCGTTGAGATCTATGGTCCTGAATCATCAGGTAAAACGACACTGACTTTAGAAGTCATTGCCGCAGCGCAACGTGAAGGCAAAACCTGTGCCTTTATCGATGCCGAGCATGCACTTGACCCTATCTATGCTAAAAAATTGGGTGTAGATATTGATAACCTGCTGTGTTCACAACCGGATACTGGCGAGCAAGCGCTTGAGATTTGTGATGCATTAACGCGCTCAGGCGCAGTTGACGTTATCGTAGTCGACTCAGTGGCAGCATTAACGCCTAAAGCTGAAATCGAAGGCGAAATTGGTGATTCTCACATGGGCTTAGCGGCACGTATGATGAGCCAAGCCATGCGTAAACTTGCAGGTAACTTGAAGCAATCTAACACTTTGCTTATCTTCATCAACCAAATCCGGATGAAGATTGGTGTGATGTTCGGTAACCCTGAAACCACAACCGGCGGCAACGCACTGAAGTTCTATGCTTCTGTCCGTTTAGACATTCGCCGTACTGGTGCCATTAAAGACGGCGATGAAGTTGTCGGTAACGAAACTCGTGTTAAAGTGGTGAAAAACAAGGTTGCAGCACCGTTCAAACAAGCCGAATTCCAAATCCTTTATGGCCAAGGCATTAACCGTACTGGTGAGTTAGTTGACTTAGGTGTAGCGCATAAGTTGATTGAAAAAGCGGGCGCTTGGTACAGCTATAAAGGCGATAAAATCGGCCAAGGCCGTGCCAATGCGGGTAAATATCTGACTGAAAATCCAGCGATTGCCGCTGAAATTGACAAGACATTACGTGAATTATTGTTAAGCAATCCAAGTGCACTTGCGGCATCGGATACTGATAGCACGGAAGATAATGTTGATTTAGAAACAGGCGAAGTATTCTGAGTCAGTCAGCCCGTCAAATCGCGGTCGCGCTGTTAGCGCGCCGCGATTATTCCCGCTTACAAATCCGCGATAAATTGCTCGAGAAAGGCTTCGACCTTAACGATATCGAACCTGTACTTGATGCTTGTGAATCCTCCGGTTTTATCAATGATAATCGCTATGCTGAATTATTGGTGCGTAGCCACATTAGTCGAGGGCACGGTGCTATCCGTATCCGCCAAGCGATAGCGCAAAAAGGCTTGTCTAAAGATTGTATTGAAGCGGCGATAACCAATAGTGATTGTGACTGGTTTGAGCTAGCAAAAGATAAAGCCACCAAAAAATATGGTGTTCCCCGCGTAACAGAAGTGAAGGGCTCTAAAGCTCGGGATCTTATCGCGAAGGAAAAGGCCAAACGAGTGCGCTTTTTAATGGGCCAAGGCTTTAGCTACGATCAAATCACTTACGCATTAGATTCAGATCCCAATGATCTCGACGACGATGTTTAACCGCCATAATTCATCGATTTCGATTAAACCTTAAGACTGCAAAGCTTCTTTAAATATCACTCAATAGGCTTAGTACAATTAGGTTTGATAGCGAGTTAAATTCACTCGACACTGCCTTAATCGCGCAAAATTCATATCGTCATCAATTACTCTTTACCTTGCCATTTTGACTCTAGCCACTCTTACGTGGGCTTTAACGCACTTTATGCTGCGTTGGTTATTTTTAACTTAGCCCACTAGGTCTACAAATAACCGTCTTGCCTAAAGTGCGTTAAATCTCCGCTGAATTCTGTATCTTGAGGTTGTTTGGGTATATATCACCAATCAAGGCTGGTCGTCCTTCCTCAGTCTGCTTATAATGCTGGGCAAATAGAAATACGGCTAGCCTAAGGCGTAGCTGGTAATGCTTACCCAATTCAGGATGATTTCATGTATCAAACTACAGCAGAGCTTAGAAGCGCTTTCCTCGAATTTTTCCGCAGCAATGGTCATCAAGTTGTGGACAGTAGTTCATTAGTGCCAGGCAACGATCCCACACTTTTATTTACCAATGCAGGCATGAACCAGTTCAAGGACGTGTTTCTTGGCATGGACAAACGCAATTATACGCGTGCGACCACTGCTCAACGTTGTGTACGCGCCGGTGGTAAGCATAACGATTTAGATAACGTCGGTTATACAGCACGTCATCACACCTTTTTCGAAATGTTGGGTAACTTCAGTTTTGGTGATTATTTCAAGGAAGAAGCGATTCGTTTTGGCTGGACATTCTTAACTGAAACGTTAAAGCTGCCGAAAGAACGTCTGTGCGTCACTATTTATCAAACAGACGATGAAGCCTTTGAAATTTGGAATAAAAAGATTGGTGTTGCCGCCGAGAATATTATCCGTATCGGCGATAATAAAGGTGCAGCTTATGCGTCAGATAACTTCTGGCAAATGGGTGATACTGGTCCTTGTGGCCCTTGTACTGAAATTTTCTATGACCATGGCGATCACATTTGGGGTGGCCGTCCTGGCAGTCCTGAAGAAGATGGCGACCGTTTCATCGAAATCTGGAACATCGTTTTCATGCAGTACAACCGTCAAACATCAGGTGAAATGCTGCCTTTGCCTAAGCCATCGGTAGATACTGGCATGGGGATTGAGCGTATCGCCGCGATTATGCAAGGCGTACATTCTAACTACGAAATCGATATATTCCGTACTTTGATCGCTAAAGCGGCAGAAATCATCGGCGTAAGCGATTTAACCGAGAAGTCACTGCGCGTCATTGCCGACCATATCCGTTCATGTGCATTCCTTATTGCCGATGGCGTTATGCCGTCGAACGAAGGCCGCGGTTATGTGCTGCGCCGCATTATCCGTCGCGCAGTTCGCCATGGTAACAAGTTGGGCGCGACCGAAGCTTTCTTCTATAAGTTGGTTCCATCTTTGATTGCGGTGATGGGCGATGCGGCTAAAGGGTTAGCTGAGACGCAAGTCATTGTTGAAAAAGCGCTGAAAGCGGAAGAGGAGCAATTTGCCCGTACGCTTGAACGTGGTTTAGGTATTTTAGATACGGCCTTAAACGAGTTGAAAGGTGACACTTTAGACGGCGAAACCGTATTTAAGCTGTATGACACCTATGGCTTCCCAATGGATTTGACCGCTGACGTCTGCCGTGAGCGCAATATCATTGTCGATGAAGCAGGTTTTGAAGTCGCCATGGCTGAACAACGTAGCCGCGCCCAAGCTGCCGGTAACTTTGGTGCAGATTACAACGCAGCGCTGAAAATCGATGCTGAAACCGCATTCACTGGTTACACCGAATTAGCGGGCCAAGCTAAGGTCACCGCGATTTATCTAAACGGTGAGTCAGTGACGGCTATCAAGGCGGGTGACGAAGCGGTTGTCGTACTCGATGTCACACCTTTCTACGCTGAATCTGGCGGTCAAGTGGGCGATAAAGGCCAACTGGTCGCGAGCGGTGTTGAGTTTACGGTAAACGATACGCAAAAGTATGGTCAAGCAACGGGCCATCAAGGTGTGTTGGCTACAGGTAGCTTGAGTGTTGGCCAAGTTGTTGAGGCGAAAGTCGACAAAAAACTGCGTCACCGTACTCAGTTAAACCATTCTGTTACACATTTATTGCATGCTGCACTGCGTCAAGTGCTCGGTACTCATGTCTCGCAAAAAGGTTCATTGGTTGATCCTGAGCGTTTACGTTTTGACTTCTCACATTTCGAAGGCGTAAAAGCCGCTGAATTAAAAGAAGTTGAAGAATTAGTTAACACTCAAATTCGTCGTAACCATGAACTTAAAACCGCTGAAATGGGCATAGATGAAGCTAAAGAGAAAGGCGCTATGGCACTCTTTGGTGAGAAATATGACTCACAAGTGCGTGTTGTGACTATGGGCGATTTCTCTATCGAATTGTGTGGCGGTACCCATGTGGGCCGCACGGGCGATATCGGTTTATTCAAAATTACCTCTGAAGCGGGTATTGCAGCAGGTGTACGTCGTATCGAAGCCGTGACTGGCGCCGCAGCTATGGCTTATGTTGCCCAGCAACAAGCTGAACTGGAAGAAGCAGCAGCCTTATTGAAAGGCGATGCCAACTCAGTGGTCGCTAAGTTAAAAGCCCAGCTCGACAAAATGAAGCAACTTGAAAAAGAAATGGCGCAGCTGAAAGACAAGCTAGCTGCCGCAGCGAGTGCAGATTTAGTGGGCGATGCCGTTGTAGTTAATGGCGTTAACGTGCTTATCAAAAAATTAGACGGCGTTGAGGCAAGTTCATTACGCGGCTTGCAAGATGAATTAAAACAGAAATTGAAATCGGCCATTATCGTACTTGGCACCGCGCAGGAAGGGAAAGTTAACCTGATCGCAGGTGTGAGTAACGATCTGATCGGTAAAGTCAAAGCGGGTGAGCTCGTCGCTATGGTCGCTGCACAAGTGGGCGGTAAAGGCGGTGGTCGTCCTGATATGGCTCAAGCGGGCGGTAGCCAGCCAGAAAATCTGGATGCGGCATTGGCTCAAGTATTACCTTGGATTACTGAGCGTCTAGCTTAAGAGGTTGCTGTGCCCCAAAAACGAAAGCTTAGTGGTAGCAAGCTTTTTGTGAAAAAGTTCGGCGGCACTTCGGTGGGTTCTATTGAACGTATCGAAGCGGTCGCTGAGCAGATTACAAAGTCAGCTCACAATGGTGAGCAGCAAGTCTTAGTTTTATCCGCGATGGCGGGTGAGACGAATCGCTTGTTTGCACTGGCAGCACAAATTAATCCGCTGGCCTCGGCGCGCGAATTAGACATGTTAGTGTCAACGGGTGAGCAAGTGAGCATTGCCTTAATGTCGATGGCGTTACAGCGCCGCGGCATAAAGGCGAAATCCCTTACAGGCGATCAGGTACAAATTCATACTAATAGTCAATTCGGCCGCGCCAGCATCGAGCGGGTGGATACTGAGTATTTGCAATCCCTGCTAGCCGATGGTGTTGTGCCTATCGTTGCAGGGTTTCAAGGCATCGATCCTCAAGGCGAAGTGACCACCTTAGGGCGCGGTGGTTCAGATACCACAGCAGTAGCCTTAGCGGCAGCGTTAGAAGCCGATGAATGCCAGATTTTTACTGACGTGGCAGGGGTATTTACCACAGATCCGAATATTGATAGCAGTGCCCGTCGCCTCGATGTGATTGGGTTTGATGTGATGCTCGAAATGGCAAAGCTCGGCGCTAAAGTACTGCATCCCGATTCTGTCGAATACGCAGAGCGTTTTCGTGTGCCATTGCGAGTCTTGTCGAGTTTTGAAGCTGGGCAGGGGACGTTAATCCAATTTGGCGACGAGTCAGAACTCTCTATCGCCTCGCTAGTCCAAGGTATTGCGATTAATAAGTCACTGGCAACGCTGACGATTGAAGGGCTGTTTACTACCAGTGAACGCTATCAAGCGCTGTTAGGCTGTTTAACGCGATTGGAAATCGATGTGGAATTTATTTCTCCATTGAGGATCCACGAGGATGATCCTTCGGGTCGAGTCAGTTTTATGCTCGCTGAAGCTAAGGTCGATACTTTGCTTAATGAGCTCGAAGGCTTAAGCGAAAGCCTCGCACTCGGGCCATTGATTATCGAACGGCAACGTGCAAAAGTATCTTTAGTTGGCAAAGGTTTACAGGCAAAAATGGGATTATTGACTAAGATGTTAGAAGTCTTGGGTAATGAAACTATTCATGCTAAGTTACTCACGACGTCAGAGAGTAAATTGTCAACCGTTATCGATGAAAGGGACTTACACAAGGCGGTTCGGGCGTTACATCACGCTTTCGAGCTAAATAAGGTGTAATTAAATAACCGTTTGAGTATTGAATACTATTAATTTGTACTAAGCTGACCTTATAATAAGCCCATCTACCGGATGAGTGCCGTGTGTAAGCTGAATTAAGAAATAAAGGAGCTATCGAATGCTGATTTTGACTCGTCGTGTTGGCGAAACACTGATGATTGGTGATGAAGTCACAGTTACAGTGCTAGGGGTAAAAGGCAATCAAGTGCGTATTGGTGTGAATGCACCAAAAGAGGTTTCTGTTCATCGCGAAGAAATCTACCAACGCATTCAATCTGAAAAATCAGGTACACCATCGGAAGGTGGTAACTTTTAGTACCTTGTTTTGGCAAGCGTACTACGGCAACAGAAGAGTCAGTTTTTTAACTGGCTTTTTTATTTTTTAGGCCGAAAGATTGGCGTAAATCAATACATTGGCTTGATATAACAGCAATGTGATTAAAAACAGTTCAAATGGAATCTGTTTCGGAAAAAGGGTTTGACTTATTTTCGTCAAACAGTAATATGTGCGCCAAGAAAACGGAGAGGTGGCCGAGTGGCCGAAGGCGCTCCCCTGCTAAGGGAGTATGGGCTTTAACTCCCATCGAGGGTTCGAATCCCTCCTTCTCCGCCATTTCTTACCGATAGAAAACAGTGCGCGTGTAGCTCAGCTGGATAGAGTACCTGGCTACGAACCAGGCGGTCGGAGGTTCGACTCCTTCCACGCGCACCATTTTTTATTGGAAAAGTAAACTTAGATACAAGTCGCGCGTGTAGCTCAGCTGGATAGAGTACCTGGCTACGAACCAGGCGGTCGGAGGTTCGACTCCTTCCACGCGCACCATTTCTGCATTAGTTAATCTTTAACTCATCAGTTTTGAATTTCAGTTAGAAATTTTGTAGATAATTGCTTATAGCAAAATGTTAAAATGCGCGTGTAGCTCAGCTGGATAGAGTACCTGGCTACGAACCAGGCGGTCGGAGGTTCGACTCCTTCCACGCGCACCAATTTAGATTAATATGATTTCGGTCGTATTAATGTTTACCGTTTTAAATGCGCGTGTAGCTCAGCTGGATAGAGTACCTGGCTACGAACCAGGCGGTCGGAGGTTCGACTCCTTCCACGCGCACCAATTTAAGCTAATATGATTGTGATTTTTTCAATTAAATTAGTGTTTTACCGTTTAACATGCGCGTGTAGCTCAGCTGGATAGAGTACCTGGCTACGAACCAGGCGGTCGGAGGTTCGACTCCTTCCACGCGCACCAATATAGTTAACAAGACACGTCTTGTTGATTTAAAGCGTTAAACGCGGAGAGGTGGCCGAGTGGCCGAAGGCGCTCCCCTGCTAAGGGAGTATGGGCTTTAACTCCCATCGAGGGTTCGAATCCCTCCTTCTCCGCCATTCTATTCTCTTAGTCGAGGGGAATAGAATAAATTTGCGAGATAAAAGTGCTTATCCTAGACTCAATCATGATTGGATCTATTAGAAGTACAAAAATGAATTTGCGCGTGTAGCTCAGCTGGATAGAGTACCTGGCTACGAACCAGGCGGTCGGAGGTTCGACTCCTTCCACGCGCACCAAATAGATAAGCCCTGCAAGCAATTGCAGGGCTTTTTTATTTTTAAATCTGTGGCGGTTTGACCCGTTTTGGCTTTCTCCGCTTCTGCCTAATTCTCTTGGTATCACCATCTTTTGCTTTATACCAATCACATGAAGTATTTAATCAGTTCAGAGCCTCACAGCCATCTCAATCCAAGGCGCATTGGCGTAGAAATGGAAGTCAATGCTGCACGGGAGTGGTATGTCTATGAGGCATCCTAAGGGCGGCAGATGTTAACGGCATGGCAACGCGCCTCATGCTGCGTTCAAGGCTTTCGACAGAGACCACTATGCTTTCAAGCCTTCGCCTTGTCTAAAGCGCGTTGAACTCCCAATGAATGAATAGATATTTAATATTATTGGTGTTAGATATGCGTGTAGGTGTCACAGTGTCAGTATTGAGCGTCTTAGCTGTGGTTTAGTATCCGTTTGAGGAGAGCTATCAAGTAGACCGTGCTGGACAGTTTAAGGGCTTTACCTGTAATAGCACGTTCACTATAGACTTAAAGCGATTAGTTTATAAATCCATCAAGGCTGCCGAATTGAACACATCATTTATTATAGGAGTATCGTGGTCCATTATCCTGAGGCGATATTTAGTAGTGGCACTGCAATATTAGTTGAATTATCAGGATAGAAATTCTTGGTGATAATTTTGAGCCGCTTACGTTTTTGACTGAATGATTCTGTTCATATCATAAGTCCAAATGACTATGCTAACGATTACATAACTTATTAAGTATAAGTTGTTTTACTTCCATGGATAACTTGAAATTTACAATTCTAATTAACCATAGGCTGCTGCAAGATTAGGAATTTTTCGAATGGATCATTATTAGGGTATTGGTGAATTTTTTTATTCGAATTCAGGTAGTTTGAGTTAAATCTGTTAGACTGGAAATGTAATGCTTGAACAGTATTTATGAGGGTTATTATGCGAGCAAACTGGGATCTAGTATTAGAAAAGATTTTGAGCCACAGCAATTATGAAGATCTTTCTGTGTTGTTTCATTTACTGTTAACCGAAGAAGAGCGTAGTGCCATTGCCGGACGCTTAAAGGTATTTCAGTTGTTATTGGATGGGGATATGAGCCAAAGGCACATAGCTGCAGAATATGAAGTGAGTATTGCGACGATCACCCGTTGCTCTAATTACTTGAAAAATATGTCTCCCGACCATAGAGCGAAAGTTCAAAAATTGATTGGTTAGTACTCTTATGAAAACAAGCCCTGTGTACATTATTTGCTGCTTGTTTCGGTGAATAGAACTCAGCCTTAAGGCGTGATGGGCAGCTTATGGCGACGATAGAGTGAACGACGCACCAGAATATATAAGCCATAACTAAGTAAGCAGATGGCCAGAATTGGGTAAAGGTCTTTGGGAAGGAATTTAAAGATAGCCAATGCCGCTATGAGATAGATAAAAGGTAAGAAGTTATAAATCATCTCGGGAAGATAGCCCGACTTACGACGTCTTACCGAGTCAGTTCGACGGTTTTGAGAACGCATAACATAGATCCTCGCACCTAAGACGAACACTACTGTAGCCGCAACTAGGGCATAGTTGATGTCGAGTGCAATAAAACTCGAACTGCCGAGCGCCATGTAGCCAAAAGGCAAAATCTCGTAAAGGGGTTTGGTTAACATAAGCACTCCGTCGCTTAACTCAGGTTGATATCAATATCTAATTGAAAATATTCATATAAAATTTGAATACTTCAATTTACCAGTCAGTTATTTATCTATTACGAATATTATAAACGCTTGCGTATAAAAAATGCACGACCTTAAATTAAGGGCGTGCATCTTCAAAGTTTAAACTATGGCAGTTCAATCGCTTAGGGGTGAGCTATTTCTAGCTCACCTTGGGCAACAATCTGTATTTAACCGCGGCAACCACAGCCGCCATTGCCGTCACAACCTGTTTTAGGTGTGTCACAGGCTTCGTGCTCTTCATGGTGATGTCCATGATCGTGGTCTGACCCACCACAACAGCCGCCAGCTTCTTCTTTGCCTGAACCGCCACAGCATCCACCGCCGTGATCGTGATCATGTCCATGGCTTCCACAACCGCCTTGGGCATGAATGTGGCCATGGGCGATTTCTTCGGCTGAGGCTTCGCGAACGTCAACGATTTCGACGCTGAAATTGAGCGATTGGCCCGCTAAAGGATGGTTGCCATCGACGATAACCACATCGTCTTTCACTTCCATGACTTGAACTGGGCGTTGACCCATTTCAGTTTCGGCGATAAAGCGCATACCTGGAACGATATCTTCGATATCACCAAAGGCTTCTAATGGCACGGCTTGACGTAGGCCATCGTGGTAAGGGCCATAGGCTTCTTCGGCACTAATAGTGACATCGAGTTTTTCGCCTTTGGTTTTACCATCTAATGCGGCTTCTAAACCTGGGATCAGGTTTTCAGTGCCGTGCAGATATAGCATAGGTTCAGAGTCGAAAGAGTCTTCTAATAGTCTGCCTTCTTGATCTGATAAACGGTAATGAATGGTTACCGCGCTGTGTTGAGTGATCTTCATATCGCCTCCGGTTCGGAATGTGCGCGCATAATAACGTGCTTTTTTAGTGCTGGCGATAATTTGAAGTGGCTTATGTTAGATATCGCACAGCTTTTTTTTCGGCAGATTAAAGCCAGTTTTACGCGGTGCAGCATGTGTAATGTGATTTTTGCGCGTTAGCCTGTCAATTTGGTCTGAGTGATGAGGTAGAACAAATAACGCATTAGTTAAAAGTGAACTATAAATAATTATCTGAAAAAATAAGTGATTATCTAATAGCTTTCTCGCTTTATTACGTTAACGTCAACAGTTATCTATTGCATAAATCGCATTTTTACCCCTAGAAAACTTTATATTAACTAATCTTGATACAGTATTTTATCGAGTGTGAAGATTTGCTGATAAATAATCCATTTTAGGGGTTGACAAGCGCGGGTAAAAAAAGCAATTCTGTTTATCAAGAAATTAACATGGATTAGCCCAAACACATGCATAGCCTAGGTTTCGTAGTAACTACCATTATTACAACCACCACTACAACAACAGTGGGGGCGGGCTGATACACCCTAAAGAATTTTAACAATGAGCCCGCTTCCCACAAAGAAGCGGGCTTTTTTGTTTATAGCTCTTATTTCTAAGTCGGGCGCGGTACAGGAGAACAAGATGAAAGTAATGAAATTTGGTGGTACCTCGCTTGCAAATTGGCAGCGATTCTCGATGGCTGCGGATATCGTTGCCAAGTCATCTAAGCTAGAACCCGTAGCCACAGTGCTATCGGCCCCTGCAACTGTGACGAATGCTTTATTAGAAATGGTCGACGTAGCCGTTAAAGGTGAAGAATATTTACCTGTGCTACAGCACGTTGAGCGGGTATTTACTTCGCTGTACCAAGACGCCGTTAACTCAGTGTTGTCGAGTGAGCAAAGCGAACAGCTTTTTTCTGGACTCAATGCCCAGCTAGTGATCTGGCAGGATAGATTACGTGGTATCGGATTACTGCAAGAGTGTCCCGATGGCATCCGCGCCGAAATCGTGGTCGCAGGTGAGCGTTTATCAGCTGCCTTGATGGAACAAGTGATGATATCTAAGGGGATCACTTCGGCTCAGCTTGACCCACGCGCCTTATTTTTAGGTCGTGGTCGTCCGTTAGAATCTGTCGTTGATATCGCTGTGAGTAAGCCAAGGTTTCGCGCGTTGGCATTAGGTGAAAAACGCGTATGGGTGATGCCGGGATTCACCGCCGCCGATGAGCAGGGCAAAGTGGTGACGTTAGGCCGTAATGGTTCTGACTATTCTGCTGCCGTGCTCGCCGCCTGTTTGGATGCTTCAAGTTGTGAAATCTGGACCGATGTTGACGGTGTTTATAATACTGATCCTCGGGTGGTAGCTGACGCTAAGTTATTATCACAACTCAGCTACCAAGAGGCGATGGAGCTGTCCTATTTTGGTGCTAAGGTATTGCACCCTAAGACGATTGCCCCTATTGCTCAGTTCCATATTCCCTGTTATATCAAAAACAGTTTTAACCCCGATGCCCCCGGCACTCTGGTTTCAAACCAAGCCGATGAAACCGGCTTGCAGGTTAAAGCTATCTCCAATTTAGATAACCAGACCATGTTTGATATTTCAGGCCCAGGTATGAAGGGCATGGTTGGGATGGCGAGCCGTACTTTAGCTGCGATTTCCCGCAGCGGCGTGTCAGTGTCTTTAATCACCCAAAGTTCTTCTGAATACAGTATTAGTTTCTGTGTGGCTACATCTGACTCGGCCAAAGTGAAGTGGGCCTTAGAGCAAGAGTTCGAATTAGAAATAAAAAGTGACTTGCTTGAACCTATCGCTATGCGTCATGAGCTGGCAATTGTTTCATTGATTGGTGATGGCATGCGCACCCACAAAGGGGTAGCGGCGCGTTTCTTCCAAGCGTTAGCGCAGGCAAGCGTGAACATTATCGCCATCGCCCAAGGATCGTCCGAGCGCTCGATTTCGACTGTGATCGAGCAGCGTAAGACTAAGCATGCGGTGGCGGCTTGTCATCAAGGCTTTTTCGATGTGCAGCAATATTTAGATGTGTTTTTAGTCGGTTGCGGCAATGTGGGCGCGGGCCTGCTCGAACAGATAAAACAACAATCCGCCATGCTCAAAGAGCAGCACATCAGTATCCGTGTTTGCGGCATAGTGAATTCGAACAAGATGTTACTCGACAGTGCGGGTATCGATTTAAGCAACTGGTCTAGCTTGCTTGCCGATAGTCAGCAAGCCTGCGATATCCCAGCGTTACTGGCATGGGTGAAAGAGCAACAATTGCTTAATCCAGTGCTGGTGGATTGCACTTCGAGCGAGCAAGTATCGGATCTGTATTTGGATGTGATGAACTCAGGTTTGCATGTGGTCACGCCGAACAAAAAGTCGAACACTCGCGATTATGCTTATTACCAAGCGCTTCGCCAAACAGCCTTAAAACAGCGCCGCCAATTTTTATACGAAACCACAGTCGGCGCGGGTTTACCTGTGATCGATAACCTGAAAAAACTGTTATTTGCGGGTGATAAACTGCATAAGTTTAACGGTATTTTATCGGGCTCTTTATCCTTTATCTTCGGCATGCTCGATGAAGGTATGACGCTTTCCGAGGCGACAGGTCTTGCGCGGGAAAAATGTTTTACTGAGCCCGATCCCCGTGATGATTTGAGTGGTATGGATGTGGCGCGTAAGGTGCTCATCCTTGCCCGTGAAGTGGGACTAAAGCTAGAGCTCAGTGACGTGCAGGTTGAATCTGTATTGCCAGCTGAGTTTGATGATTCAGGCGATGTCGAAAGCTTTATGGCGCGTTTGCCGCAGGTTGATGCTGCTATTGCCGCTAAAGTGGCGCAGGCCAAAGCCCAAGGCAAAGTGCTGCGTTATGTGGGGCAAATTGAAGATGGCGTCTGCCGTGTGCGTATCGCTGAAGTCGATGCAAATGATCCGCTTTACAGCGTTAAAGGCGGTGAAAATGCCTTGGCATTCTATAGCCGTTATTATCAGCCCATTCCGTTTGTGCTGCGCGGTTATGGCGCGGGAACGGAAGTGACCGCCGCTGGTGCCTTTGCCGATGTATTAAGAACCTTGAATTGGACTCGTGAGGTGAGTGTATGAATTTGACGGTTTACGCTCCAGCCTCTATGGGTAACGTGGGAGTCGGATTTGATTTATTGGGCGCCGCTTTGGCGCCGATAGACGGCAGTTTACTCGGCGATAGAGTGACTATCGCGGCGGCAGAATCGGGTGTGAGCCTGACACAAACCGGCGCTTGGGCCCATAAACTGCCAGATAATCCAAAAGACAATATTGTGTACCAATGTGCTGAGTTCTTCTTAACCGACCTGAGTAAGGAGTATTTAGAAGCACAGGGTAAAGCAGGTGAAGGCGTGGCACTGACACTGGAAAAGAACCTGCCCGTCGGCAGTGGTTTAGGGTCTAGTGCCAGTTCAGTCGTGGCGGCGTTATATGCCTTGAATGAACATTTTAACCAGCCCTATAACGAGCAAGCCCTGCTGGAACTGATGGGCGAGTTTGAAGGTAAGATCAGCGGCAGTGTGCACTATGACAACGTCGCCCCCTGTTACTTGGGCGGTATGCAATTGATGCTCAATGTGCCGGGGACAGTTTGCGAAGCAATACCGAGTTTTAAAGAATGGTATTGGGTTGTAGCCTATCCAGGGATTTCACTCTCGACGGCGATGATGCGTAAACTCATGCCCGATCAATACGATAAAAGCGTCACTATCGATTTTGGCCGTTATTTAAGTGCCTTTGTACATGCCTCTTACCAGCAAAATGCCAAGCTTGCGATCAGCGTATTAAAAGATGTGTTAGCCGAGCCTTACCGCGCCGCCGCTATTCCCTGTTACGACAATGCTAGAGCCGCGTTAGCCGATTTAGGAATGTTGACTACGGGGATTTCTGGCAGCGGCCCAACGCTGTTTTCTATAACCGATGATTTAGCCACGGCAAATACCGCTAAAGCTTGGTTAGAACTGCATTATCTCACCGAGGAGGGTGGCTTTGCCCACGTGTGTCGCCTCGATGAGCAAGGCACGCGTAGAGTCGATTAATCGTTAATTTAGCTACGACTAAGTACCCCAAATTAGCATTTAAGTTTTAGCATCAAAAGGTTGAGTTGAGCATGGAACTATATAATTTAAAACACCCTTCGCAGAAAGTGAGCTTTAAAGAAGCGGTACAACTGGGGTTAGGTAAAGACAGAGGTTTGTTCTTTCCTAGTCAAATACCCGTACTAGACGATATTGAAGGGCTGCTGGCGTTGCCATTCGTTGAGCGCAGTAAAAAAGTGCTCGGTGCATGGCTTGCCTCTGAACTAGGGCAAGATGCGGTTGATGAACTGGTTGAGCGTGCCTTTAACTTCGATTTACCTTTGGTTGCCGTCGATGAGCAGCGCGCTTGCCTCGAATTATTCCACGGTCCAACACTGGCGTTTAAAGATTTTGGGGCGCGTTTTATGGCGCAATGCGTTAATGCCTTTGTGGGTGACACACGCTTAACCATTTTGACTGCGACCTCGGGCGACACTGGCGCAGCGGTTGCCGATGCCTTCTATGGGCTTGAGAAAGTCAATGTGGTGGTGCTCTATCCCAAGGGTAAGATCAGTGAACTACAGGAAAAGATGTTCACGACGTTGGGCAAGAATATCCATACAGTTGCCGTCTCGTCCGATTTCGATGCCTGCCAAGATCTCGTTAAGCACGCCTTTGATGATCCCGAAGTCCGCGATGGGCTGAGCTTAAACTCGGCGAACTCTATCAACATCAGCCGCTTACTCGCGCAAATTTGCTATTACTTTGAAGCGGTTGCCCAGTCTAAGCAGCGCCACAGTGCCGATCCTGTGATTTCAGTGCCAAGCGGTAACTTTGGCAACCTCACCGCAGGTTTATTTGCCAAAGCCATGGGATTACCGGTTAAACGCTTTATCGCCGCCACCAATGCTAACGATACTGTGCCGCGTTACTTAGACAATGGTCAATGGCAGCCCAATCCGACTCAAGCGACCATGTCCAATGCGATGGATGTGAGTGAGCCCAGTAACTGGCCGCGGGTGGAAGCGATTTGTGAGAAGTTAGGCTGGCCACTGAGTAACTTAGTGGGGATCCGTTTATCCGAGGAGCAAACCTCACAGGCATTAGCCGAGTTATATGCTCAAGGTTATGTGTCTGAGCCCCATGCGGCGATCGCGGCTAAGGCATTATCTTTAACCTTAGTGCCCGACGAAGTGGGCATATTTCTAGGGACGGCGCATCCCGCTAAGTTTAAGGATGTCGTAGATAGGGAGCTAAAGCTAGACTTACCCTTACCGGCCGAGCTTGAGGCGGTGGCGACTAAGACAATTTTATCTGCAGAGTTACCCGCAGATTTTGCTAGACTGAAAGCGCACTTGTTCAAAATCTTAACCTAAGCTGCTTGTACTTAACGTATCAGCCTATCGGTGAGATAACATAACGTTACAGAAGAGAAGGGAGCTTAGCTCCCTTTTTTATCAGCACAATTTTGATAAATACGTTTTTATAAATACATTGCCAATAAGTACACTTTTTACAAATGCATTTTTTATAAGTGCACTCTTTACAGGTGTAAGCAAGATAACGATAAATTGATGAAACTGTGTTGCAGGCAAGCATAAAAAAACTTTTGTTTAACTACATGATATTAAATTAATATTTGTAACTTATTGTATTGCATTTGGTTATGCAAGTGTGATCTGGTTCACGATTTTATCGGTTTTAATTGTTTATGTTCACCCGCGTGTTTAATCAGTGGGTTGAGTGATTTGTCTAGATTTTTCTTATTAAGTGTCTGTGTTTGCGTTTTAGTCTCTGGGTGCGCAACCGAGCAACGGGAGTTATATCGGCGCATAAATGTGGCCTACGATTTTGAAGTGACCCACTGCGACAGTTTTGCCATCGTCACTGGAGTGAGCTGGCGCGAGAATAATCTAGATGAAGCCAAAGATTCTGCCATAGCTCAGGGAGAGCAATTGGGCGGCACGCACATCGTTTGGTTACAGACTGATATGGGCGATCCCACTAAGGTTGTTGCTGTTATTTATAAGTGTCAGATTTAGCGAGCTTAAATTTTAACTTTAACTTGAGCTTATTTATTCAGTCTGAGTTTTTAGACTAAGTGAATTAAATCGATGACATTGAACGCCCTAGCTATAGTTCATATTTGTTGCTATTCTCCGCGCCCTATTTAGGTTAATTACTATGTTCTGACTGGTGTTTATGGCGCGCTGTCTAAGTGCCAACTACGCTTATTTAGGTATTAAAACACTGTGGAAGCTTGACGTTGAACCGTTTTGCTTCATCTTCATCAGGAGAGGATCGCCAACTTAAGGGGCAAGTAACTTAGCCTATGTCACTGTTTAAATACGTTCCTGTCTTATTTTTGCTTTCTTTAGCCTTGCCTGCTCAAAGTACATTGCAGGTTAATAGTCCTTTACCTTGTCAAAAAACCATTAAAGTCGGTTATAACGACTGGCCTCCCTATGCCTGGCAAGATCCCCAAGGAGAAGCACAAGGTTTAGATGTGGATCTGATGCGGGCATTTGCCGTGTATCTTGGTTGCAAAATCAATTTTATTAATGTGCCTGCTAAGCGATCGCACCAGATGTTGAAAGCTGGGCAATTAGATGTGTTGATGGGAGCGACAATGACGGATGAACGTCAGGCTTATGCACATTTTTCCAGTTATTATCGAGACGAAGAACTGCGCTTATTCGTGCTCGATGAGCAAAAAGATCAGATTAATGTCGATAAGTGGGAAGACATTTTTACCAAGAAATTACGTCTGCTTGTGCCTTCAAGCGGTTGGTATGGCGTTGATTATCAAGAGTCTCAATATCGATTAGAGCAGGAGCACTTATTGGTATTGAGCCCTGACTCAGATAAGTCGGTACAAATGCTCACCTATGGCCGCGGGGATATGATCGTCGGCGATACTATGGCCATGCCCTATATTGCCAGTCAGCATCAGCACATTAAGCTAGTGCCACTTAAATTAGTGTTAGATCAAAACCATATCCATTTAATGCTCAGTAAAGCGAGTATGACGCCAAGCCAGTTAGAGCAGTTTAATCATGCGATTAAGGCCATGATGGATAACGGTGAAATTGCACGAGTAATCAATAAATGGCAACAAATGTCACTAGCGAAACAATCCAATATGAGCCGCCTAAGCAGTCCATTAAAGACGCTGTACGTCAGCCCGTAATCAGGCCTAACGTTAGCCCTTAACATTCGTTCTTAATATTAGTCCTTAACACTTGCCCTTCAACTACGCCAATCACGTCTCACTTTTAATGATTTTTATCGTGGTGCAACAGGGTAACGCTATGATTTTTGGTTATTTGCACTAAAGAATATTGTTTTTTACTCAGTTGTTTTCCCGCGATTTAAGATGTGACACATTTGCTAAAACTTCTCTGGCTCGAAGTTACTGAACTCTCTATTAAATTCTGCTAGTTTGGTGAGCTAAATTGTCATGCTTTGGGTTTGATTGCGTTTTTTACAAAAGCCCATGGCAAGAATGTCTTCGCTCACTCTGCTAGCAAAATCTCGTCGTTAAAGAGTCCATTGCTAAAAATAACAATAGGATAGAGGTCATACATGAAACTTCGCCATTCTGTCGCCTGCTGTATGCTTGCTCTAGGTACATTCACTGCGGCTCAAGCCATCGCTGCCACTGCAGTGAGTAATCAAGGCTATTACCGCGCGCCAGCCCTGCACGATCAAACCTTAGTCTTTACCGCTGAAGGGGATTTATGGACTCAGACCTTAGGCCAAAAAGCGGCGACGCGCTTAACGAGTTTACCCGCAGAGGAGCTAGGTGCGACCATTTCAGCCGATGGTAAGTGGGTTGCTTACGTGGCCAATTATGAAGGCGCGAGCGAAGTGTATGTGATCCCAGTTGCGGGTGGTGTGGCCAAACGGGTGAGTTTCGAGAATAGCCGTGTGCGTGTTCAGGGTTGGACCGCTAAAGGCGAGATTTTATATTCTACCGACAGTGGTTTTGGTCCTGCGAATAATTGGATGCTGCGCAGCGTCGATCCTAAAACCCTCACGACTACAGATTTACCCTTAGCCGATGCGGTCGAAGGTGTGATTGATGATCGCAACGAATACGTGTACTTCACCCGCTTTGGTCTACAAGTCACTGGGGATAACGCCAAAGTGTACCGTGGCGGCGCAAAGGGCGAATTATGGCGCTTTAAACTTGGTAGCAAAACCGAAGCTCAGTTGCTCAGCGGTCAGCACGACGGCTCAGTGCGTCAACCTATGCTATGGCAAGACAGGCTGTATTTTATCAGCGACAGTGATGGTAACGACAACCTCTGGTCGATGGCGCTCGATGGTTCAGACGCAAAACAGTTGACCCAATTTAAAGATTGGCAAGTCCGCGGCGCGCGGATGGATCAAGGCAAAGTGGTCTTCCAGTTAGGTGCGGATATCCATGTGTTTGATATTGCGGCCGCGAAAGACGCATTACTCAATATCGAACTCACGTCCGATTTTGCCCAGCGCCGTGAGCACTGGGTGAAAGATCCTATGGATTATGCATCCTCTACCGATTTAGCCCTCACTGGCGATAAAGTGGTGATCACCGCCCGCAGCCATGTGGCTATTGCGGGTGTTGATGGTTCGCGCTTAGTGCAAGTTGCGCTGCCGGGGACTTATCGAGTTAGAAACGCGATTATGAGTCAAGATGGCAAGTCGGTTTATGCGCTTAGCGATATGACAGGCCAACAGGAAATTTGGCAATTCCCCGCCGATGGCAGCAGTGGCGCTAAGCAGCTGACGAAGGACGGCCATACCCTAAGAATGAGCTTGAATCTGTCCAATGACGGTCGATTTATCGCCCACGACGATAACGATGGCAATGTTTGGTTGCTCGACTTAAAGAAAAATACCAATCAGAAAATCATCACTAACGGCGAGGGACTTGGGCCTTATGCTGATATTCGCTGGTCCGGCGACAGCCGTTTTATCGCATTAACTAAGTCAGAAATCGGTAAACAAAGACCACAAATTGTTCTTTACTCTGTGGATGAAAATAAGGTCGAGACGCTCACCAGCGACAAATACGAGTCCTATTCGCCAACCTTTAGCAGTGACGGTCAGTGGCTATATTTCCTGTCAAATCGCCAATTTAGCGCCACGCCAAGTTCTCCTTGGGGCGATAGAAACATGGGCCCAGTGTTTGATAAACGCAGCCAAATTTTTGCCATCGCCTTAGTTAGCAATGCCAAATTTCCCTTTAGTAAGCCCAATGAACTTAGTGTTAACCAAGCCGACAAAACCGATGCTAAAGATAAGCCGGAACCGGTGAAAATTGATTGGTCAGGTATTTCGCAGCGCTTATGGCAAGTACCTGTCGATTCAGGCAATTACAGTGAACTGCGCGCCGTCGATGGCAGACTTTATGTGCTTGACCAAGCAATGGGTGATGACGCGGAACCAAGCCTGATGACCATCAAGTTTGATCCATTGAGACCTAAGGCCGAGGTTTTTGCCGAAGATATTGGTCATTATGCGGTTTCTGCCGATGGCAAAAAGCTGATGCTAAGAAAGTTCAGCAATGACAAGGCGCTGATGATTGTTGACGGTGGCGATAAGCTTGGCGATACAGATAATGCCAAAGTGCAAACGGATCAATGGCAATTAGCGATTTCTCCCCAGCTTGAATGGCAACAAATGTTTGAAGATGCTTGGTTGATGCACAGGGAATCTTTCTTCGATAAGAAGATGCGCGGCCTCGATTGGCAAGCGACCAAAGCTAAGTATCAACCTCTGCTTGACCGCCTGACTGACCGTAATGAACTGAACGATATCTTTATGCAAATGATGGGCGAATTAGATTCATTGCATTCACAGGTTCGCGGCGGTGATTTACCTAAAGATCCCGATGCGGCTAAAGCGGCAAGTCTTGGTGCGCGCCTACAGCAAACTGCAGATGGCGTTAAAATTGCGCACATTTACAGTAACGATCCTGAGTTACCTGCCAACGCATCACCGTTAAATCGTATCGAAGTCGATGCCAAAGAAGGCGATGTGTTGCTAGCTATCAATGGCACGCCAGTGGCGAACGTGGCCGATGTCACGCGTCTGTTACGTAATCAACAGGACAAGCAAGTATTGCTGCAACTTAAGCGTGGCAGCAAAACCCATAAAACTATCGTCATGCCTGTTAGCGCTATGGTGGATGGCCAGTTACGTTACTTAGATTGGGTGAGCCATAACGCGGCTGTGGTCGAGGATGCGAGTAAGAGCAAGATTGGCTATTTGCACTTATATGCGATGGGCGGCGGCGATATAGAAAGTTTTGCCCGTGAGTTTTATACCAATTATGATAAAGACGGGTTGATTATCGACGTTCGCCGTAACCGCGGCGGCAATATCGACAGTTGGATTATTGAGAAGTTATTGCGCCGCGCTTGGGCGTTTTGGCAACCGACCCACGGCACGCCAAACACCAATATGCAGCAAACCTTCCGCGGCCATTTAGTGGTGTTAACCGATGAGCTGACTTATTCCGACGGTGAGACTTTCTCCGCTGGGATTAAAGCGCTGGGTATTGCACCGCTAATTGGCAAGCAAACGGCAGGGGCGGGCGTGTGGTTATCTGGGCGAAACTCGCTGACCGATAAAGGAATGGCGCGGGTGGCGGAGTATCCACAGTATGCAATGGATGGTCGCTGGGTGCTGGAAGGACATGGCGTAACGCCGGATATCGAAGTTGATAACTTACCTTTTGCGACCTTTAACGGTAAAGATGCACAGCTTGAGACGGCAATAAACTATTTAAAGGATGAATTGGTTAAGCAGCCCGTTCCAGCCTTAAAAGCGCAGCCTATGCCGGCAAAAGGAATGGCACAGGATATAAAAGCTAAGTAATTGATATTTAAATTCAGTATTTAACTGAAATTTAAGGTATCTCAGTTAACATAGTCGCGTACAAAGTTAGGGTGTTGTCTCTTAGTTCCCGAGACAACACCCATTTTTATGCCCATTCATTAATATTCTTACTCGTTTCTGCGTAGTTCTGCATAGTGTTCACTTGCTGTTGTTGGGCAAGCTGATTGACTGTCATTGCTCTCGCGTCTTCGTTTTGGCTTAGGTAATAGGCCGTTGACGCCGAAATTCCTTGGCTCGTTCCTGTCGCTATATTAGTCATATCGGCGATCACTTGATATTTCATCTTCGCGTGTTTCAATTCGACTAAGGTTTCTATGTTATCCCTCAGAGCTGGCATTTCTGCTGGTTTTTCAGCTGATTTTTGCGCATTTGCCGCCAACTGTTTTGCATTGCGAGAAAGCGTTACTGTATCCGTTGATGTTGGGGCGCTGGTTTGAACGGCATTTTTGATCTGTGCAAATTCAGCGTTGGAGACATTTTTTTGTGGGCTGACAGACGGGGAATGTCGCAGTGGTTGAATGTGCATGGTTTAACTCCAACAGTTAGCTCTAAGTTATACCAATCGTACGGTTTAAAAGCTGGATATGAGCTGAACCATGGAGAAATTTCGGGGGTGCGAATGGTAAGACTCAGTGGAGGGCCGGCGGAGATTTGGTGATGGCGATGAGCTGCGGTGTGGCAATAAAAAAGCCCGCTTAGGAATCCATTAGCGGGCCGTAGATATCAGCACAAATCTTAAAATTTGATATGGATATCTGTCGCTAAGCTATTGGCGATAAAGCAATTTACATGTGCTTTTTCGTGAATTTTCTCAAGGGTTTCTTGGCTGACTTCAACCCCTTCAGCGAAAATGACCTTAGGATTGAGCACCATCTTAGTGACGGCCAACTTGCCCGCGTCGTTTTTACCCAGCTCTGCAGTGGCATTGTCCACATAGGACGTCACCGGTAAGCGCTTAAGATGTGCAATCGCGAGAAAGGTCAACATATGGCATGAGGATAACGCCGCCAGCAGGCTTTCCTCAGGGTTTACATTCTGCCCATTGCCTTTGTATTCCGGCGCCGACGAGGCTTGAATCGTCTGGCCGCTGCCAAATGTAATGCTGTGATCTCGACAAAATTCGCCTTCTTCGGCGGGCGAGGTTTGCCAGTTAACCGTTAAGTTAAAGCCCATTATTTTCTCCTATCTGAAGGACATCAGGGCACTATAGCCTAGCGGTGCGCACTTAGCCATGACCTGTGGCTCACTGCAGCAGGAAGTTATAGCTTAGTGCAACGAAAATTATAGCCCAGCGCTCAGTAATAGACTGCTTGTGAGTACGCTACCAGCGACAATACCAATCGGCAAATGGCGCGGACTGTAGCTTAACGTCAGTATGACCAGCATGGCCGCGAGGGAAATGATCCCCATAAACAAAATGCTACCGTAGGCCCAGCCTTGATCGCTCGCGCAGGCACTTAAGCTAAATGCCAGTAATAACCAAGCAAACAAGGTGAGTAAATGGCTTTGCCATTGTGCTGGTGGACGGTTAAACACATCCTTAAAATGGCCAAACTTAGCTAAGGCGAACAGAGCAAGTGAGAGATAACTCAAGCCTAAGATCCCAAGTACGGGGATAAATTCTGGCATCATGATTTGGCTTCCTCCAATGAAGACGGCGAGGTAAGTTCGTTGGCGAGAGATGTTTTTGGCTCGCTGCGGCGAGCCTTATTCGCCTTGGCATTTGTCGCATTGGATGCGGGTCTTGCTGGGCGCTTAGCGGGGGCTTTGGCAATCAAAGTTAATCTTTTACTGGCAAATAGCATAGCGGCGCCAAGTAGAATGGCGAGCACATCAAATCCGACTAAAGGCCATTGATGGGATTGAATATTATCGATGAGATTGCTCGGCGATGTGAAGGCATTAAGCACGGGCAGTGCACAGCACAAACTGCCTGTGAGTATTAATGCTGCTTGCCACTGGCGACGTGAACGGCCAAAGAAAGCCCAGACTCCCATTGCCGCTAACGCGATAAAGAAGCAGTGAACTTCCCATTCGGAGCGGCCTGCAAAACTTGTTGATAGCAGACGATTTGCGTAAAAGAAGCTCACAGCGCCTAAGGGTAATCCTAAGATAAACATGAAGTTTAACCCTTCGACCAAACGTAATCCCAAGCTTGGTTTCTCGCCTTTATCTATGGCTTTCTGTTGTTTTTGACGTAGACGAATGGCCCACATCAACGTGCCTGTTGCGACCATAGCGCAACCCAATAAGCCGCAGAAAAAGAACAATATGCGTAATAGCGGTGCGGCAAAACGCGCCGTGTGTAGCGACATCATAGTGTCGTAGGTGGCTGATGCTCCCGAGGCCTCATGTGGGCTAGCATATTTAAGCTCACCATTTACCCCGTTGAATATCAAAATATTGGCTTCATCGGTCACATCTTTACCTGTGTTTTGGTAAAAAGTCACTTGGCTATTTTGATCGTTAGGATATGACACTATGACTTGCTTAATTGGCGCATCGCCCCAAGCGGTTTGCACCTGCGGCAGTAATTGACTCAGTTGCACCTGTGGCGCGCTAATCCCCGCGGCCTTCTCGGTTTGTCTAGCGGGATTCAGCTCTTTTAAGAAGGCTTGGTTGTCACCCGAATAGGCGGTATCCACCGTCCACGGAATATAGATTAACATCAGGGTGATAAGCCCTGTATAAGTGATCATCAGGTGGTAGGGCAGGGCGATGACAGAGCTCACATTGTGCGCATCCAACCAAGAGCGGGCGCCCTTGTCGCGTCTAAAACTAAACAAATCCTTGAAGATCCGCTTGTGGATCACTATGCCGCTGATAAGGGCAATTAGCATAAACATAGTGCAAACACCGACGATATATCGGGCCGTAATTGCGGACATATAATGCAAGTCAAAGTGCAGACGATAGAAAAAATCGCCGCCGCGACTCTCGCGCACTTCTGCGACCATGCCGCTGCCATCGGCGAGGGCAACGTGTTCTTCTGTCTTGCCGCGACGTTGACCTTTTTCTGGCGGTAGTTGCCAACTCACACTTTGAAAGGGTTTACGCTCAGTCGGAAAACCTATCATCCAGCGCTGCGCCGATTCGGGCGAATGCGCAGCGATATAATCTTGGCCTTTATCAAGTTGGTTTACGAGTGTATCGGCTTGATAGTCTTGATAAACCCCTTGATGTAATTCGGGTTCGTTCCAGAGGCTGATCTCATGGCGGAAATAGCTCAAGCTACCCGCAAAAAAGATCAACAATAACACCCAACACACGAGCAAACCTGCCCAGGTATGTAGCCAAGATAAGGTTCTAAAAAATGTCTCTTTCATCTTACTGTCCGCACACCTGAATCAACCCAAAACATAACAAACTCACTAGGCCTAAATCTCGCCATGCATGCCAAGTTTTACGTACGCAAAAGGCGTAAATAATGGCGATGGCATAAAACAGAAAAGCCAACATATTGGCCGTTATTGTGCTTTCGAAGCGGGGCATAGGTAGCACGACGGTGAGCAGACAAGCCAAGGTAGCCGCCGCAATATAACCCGCCAGCAGTGCAGCGCTCGCGCGGGCAAAGACTTTGACGGCAAATTGTGACTGTTCTTGTTTAAACCATCGCGCAATTTGCACAACCCCCCGTGAAATCAGTGAGAAAGAGCGCGTTTGCACTGCAGATGATTGCGTTGACGTTTCAAACGCGGGTGTATTAGACATAAGTGCCACTTCTCATTTCGAGCCAATATGGGTCCGTTATAGCTATCCGTTACGGTTAATTCTGCAAAGTGTGCTTGAGCTTTCTAGCTTAACCACAGAAAACTCGGCTTAATGGCGAATGCATTCCTATAACAGTGAATAGCTAACCGCGAGAAGTATAACTTAGTTAATTCAAATGATAAACGATATCATTTAGATTCGAATGTAAAAATGTGATCTTAGACGAGTAGAGGGGCGGTGTGTTACTAAATTGTGTTTCCGTATATTTTAGGCTTTGAATATAAATCTTTTAAATCAAAGGTTAAAAGTTTCAGGTTAATATATTGTGAGTGATAAGTTATGAATACGTATGCATCCCATTGAGGCGAAAAACGCTACACCGTTAGTATGACACTTTGATTGCCCTGTGTTTCTTGGATTGATGTGGTGAATAGAACATCGGGTTAAAACAAGTCGTTATGACATAGGGGAATGCCAAATGCGTCATTGTAAACTCAGCGTCTTGACTATGGCTCTCGCGGCGGCAGGCTTTAGTGTGGTGTATACACCGCAGTTAGCCTTTGCAGCAGAGATCACGCCAACTCAACAGGAGGCCAAACAAGCTCAAGACGACAATATAAAAAACGAGACTGATTCCAATACTAAGAGTGTCGAAACCAACAAAAAAGCCAGCGATGAAGCGGCAAATATCGAACGGATTGAGGTTAAAGGTTACAGCAAAAGTCTGATTGACTCTCTCGATGCTAAGCGTTACGGCGACACAGTTTCTGAGCAATTATCGGCCGATGATCTTGGCGCCTTACCCGATGTATCAATGGCGGATGCACTGACCCGCTTACCCGGTATTTCAGCGGTACGTACCGGCGGACAAGCGGCAGAAATTAACATTCGCGGTATGTCGGGCGGTTTTGTTTTTTCAACCTTAAATGGTCGTGAACAGGTATCGACGAGTGGCACTCGCAGTATCGAGTTCGATCAATACCCGTCTGAACTGATTTCATCCGCCGCTGTGTACAAATCCCCTAAAGCCTCACTCATTGAAGGCGGTGTTGCAGGAACAGTGGAACTGCAAACAGTCAGCCCGCTGCAATCCGATAAAGACCATAGCTTTCTGGTCAATGCCCGTGGTATGTACAACGACAGAGCCAGTGAAGTGTACGGTGCTGACGAGTATGGCCACAGGTTGAGTATTTCTTATCAGGGTAAGTTTTTTGACGATACCTTAGGTGTAGCGTTAGGTTATGCCCGTCTAAAACAACCCAGTGTCGCGACCCAATTTATCGGTTTGGCTTATAACGACAGCAAAGAAGTCGATGGACAGGCTAATGATACCAAGGGGCCAATTGATGCCCCTGCGAATGAGTACATCAGCGAGGGTTTTGAGCTACAACACCTCGGTGGCGTTGAAATTCGTAACGGTTATATGGGCGCGATTGAGTGGGCGCCTAGGGATAATTTTAAGCTTAAGGCCGATGCATTTTTATCACGTTTCGATAGCGAATCGTTTGCCCGAGGATTCAGGGTTAAGTTTGGTGGCTCAGGCGCTGCAATTGCCAATCCTGTACTCGATGGCAATTCTGTTATTGGCGGAACCTTTAATCGCACCTCAAAGAGCTATACCCGAGTTGAGACTGTCAACGACGATAACCAAGATTTTGATGAAGTGAATAGCTTTGGTTTAAATGCTGACTGGCAAGTGACAGACAGACTGAATGTCGCTGCCGATATTTCCTACTCCTCAGCCAAAAGCAACTTCAGGAATGGCCTGCTATGGGCGAACGTTGCCGTTGATGCTAATGCCGACACCCCAGTTTTCGATGATAATGTCTCGATTAGTTATCAACTTAACGGGCTTAATCTGCCCGATGTGGGCTTTAATCAAGCCGATGCTTTCACCGATCTGGATCGGGTAATGGTGAGTAAGTACGGTATCTATCCCTATGAGAATGAGGATGCAGTAAAGGCTTATCGCCTTGATTTTAAATACGACCTTGAGAATGATTACATTAGCTCAGTGGAGTTTGGTGTACGTTACTCGGACCGCAATTACTCCAATCGCCGCTCGGTATTTGAATATGGCAATGATGGCGCTTTCTCTAGCGCAGAGCCACCACTCAAGCTGACGTCTGATATGGCCTCGGTCGTCGATTGGCAGGGTGAGTTCAGTTATTTTCCCTCTTATCTCGCCATTGATCTCGACGCTGCGCTAGCGGCTTGGTTTCCTGAGGGTATCCCACAGCCAGTCCAAACTTGGGGAAATGCCGATGGTGTTCTCGATGCTAAGGGCTATACCACTAACTATTCTTGGACTGTATTGCAAAGTGGTGAGGTGTTCGAAAAGGTGTTTGCGGCTTATGCCATGGTTAATTTCGATACCGAGATTGGCGGTATTCCAGTCACGGGGAATCTTGGTTTACGCCGTGTTGAAACAGACCAATCTGCAACTGTCTTAGAGAATGTCGGCGCAGATCCCCTGCTTGGCGCTCAGTATATTGTCGATGATTTAGGCATAGTGAATAACTACTACGCACCTAAAATCAAAGGGATAGATTATGTTGATTATCTACCGTCCCTTAACCTCAGTTTTAAGATCACTGAAGATTCTCAAATCCGTTTAGCGGCCGCTAAAGTGATGTCGCGTCCGCCCATTAACCGCTTGGCGGGAGATGCGAGCGCCACGGCTAATAGCGATGGGGTCATCAATGGTTCCAGTACTAATAATCCCTATTTAAAGCCTTTCTATGCGGATCAATATGATATTTCCTACGAGAAATACTTTGATGAAGGCGCATTTGTCGCGGCGCTATTCTACAAAAATATCGATTCTTTTATTGATACTGTGGCTATCACCAATTTCGATTTTAAGGGGAATGGCTTCAACGTGCCGGATTACATCGTCGATCCTGTTACTGGAGTGCAAACCTCAACAAGTAATGGCACTTATACTACTGCAATGAACAATGCCCAGGGCGGATACATTCGCGGTTTAGAGCTGGCTTACACCCAAGTGTTTGCCTCCTTGCCCGATTTGTTTTCTGGTTTAGGTTTTAATGCCAGTTATTCGTATACCGAGAGTGAGGTGCAGTCCATTACCAGCCTAGGCGGTGATAGTACGACTCAATCTTTACCAGGTTTATCGAATAATGTGCTCAGTGCCACCTTGTTTTATGGCTATGAGGGCTTTGAAACCCGTATCAGCGCTCGTTACCGTGATGCTTTTGTCTCTGAACAGGTGGCGATTAACGATCAAGTGGTGAACTTCGATTCCGAAACCGTGATGGACTATCAAGCCTCCTATCAAGTAATGGACGGTTTAAACGTACTGTTCCAAGTGAATAACCTCACAGATGAACCGACTAAGAGTTACTTCGGTACCGAGCAGAAAACCGGCACCTTGCAATATTTTGGCCGCGAATTTTTCCTGGGGTTCACCTATGCCCTGTAATCCATTACGTCAGTTGGTGTGCTTAAACGCACAGAGCCTAAATCCATTACATGTTGCGCCATTTTGCTTCACGGCGTCTTATTCGCAAATTGGGAGAAACCACTCATGTTGAGTATCTCTAATCTTATTAAACTGTCGGCCTTAGCCCTGAGTATGAGCTTACTCTCGGCCTGTGGCGGTAGCGATTCATCTGAACCAGGTAAAGTGCTATTAACCTGCGATGTGCCTATGGTGCCTGATGCCACGGGCACAAGCTGCGTAGCACCAACGCCTATTAGTTGTAAGGCACCAAAATTCCCTGATCCTAAAAACGAGAGCTGTATAAACGGCTTAGATCCCTCATTACCCGCGCCCAGCGTATTTCCGCAGGCCAATCAGGCTGTGCTGTATTACAACCGCATTAAAGATAAAAACAATACTGCGAGTAACGCTGAATATCCTAAGTACAAATTACATACTTGGAACGATGAAAAGTGTGATGCCTATGCCGCTCCCTTTGATACCAGCGATTGGGCCAACGGCCATCCCTTCGACGGTATTGATCCTAATTATGGCGCCTATTGGATCCTCAATCTGAAGGAAGGTTATGGTGCCTGCGGCAACTTTATTGTGCATGCCGGTACGGATGATGCGGGTAAGGCCTTAGGTAAAAACAACTTAACCATGTCCCTGGTGCAGGACGATGCGACCTATGTACGCGTGAATTTCACCATCCACGGCGAGTCGGATGTGTATGAGTATCCGATCCTTGAGACTGGTTTCTCTATTTCAGGTATGAGTGCCCATTGGTTAGATCGCAATACCTTTGTGTGGAACCAAGATCCGCAGGGGGTAACAAGTGTGAAATTGCATTATTCAGCTAAGGCCGATATCGCCGCCGATGATAATAATGTGATCAGTGGCACCCAAGTGACCTTAACGCCAGCAACCTTAAGTGATGCACAAAAAGCGTTATCGCCAGTGCTGGCAGATTGGCCTGCTTATACTGCTAATTTTACTGCGGATGAAGCCAAAGCTATTGCAAAAGATCAATTAGTATTAGTCGCTTACGATGCCGATAACAAACCTGTTGGCGCAACTTATGTGCAAGCGGCCAAGGTGCTTGATGATCTTTACACCCAGGGCGACCAAGATGCTGATGAAGCTGCGCTCGGTGTGGTTTACGATGGGGCGAACATTATTGCTTCAGTGTGGGCACCAACTGCCCAAGATGTAAAATTGAAAGTCTACGATGCCAATAAAACACTGAAAAGCACTGAGAACATGGCCTTAGATAGTCTTACTGGTATCTGGTCCTATCGCGGTGATGCTAGCCTTAATCGTCTCTATTATCGTTATGCGCTCAGTGTGTACCATCCAACAACCAAAAAACTGGAGTCGTTAGAAAGCACTGACCCTTATTCTTTAAATGTGTCGAGTAACGGCCGTTTTAGCCAGTTTATTAATTTGGATGATGCGGACCTTAAACCAGACGGCTGGGATAACCAAACCGTTGCCGCTATTGCGCATCCAGAAGATGCGGTGATCTACGAGGGGCATATCCGTGATTTTAGTATTCGAGATCAGAGCACCAGTGCCGCCCACCGTGGTAAATATTTGGCCTTTACCGAGCAAGGTTCTGCGCCAGTTGAACACCTTAAAAAGCTGGTTGATAATGGCTTAACGCACTTCCATGTGTTGCCCGCCACCGATATGGCGACGGTCAATGAAAATGCCAGTGAACGTATCGAAATGACCGACACACTGGCCAATTTGTGCGGCAAAATCAATGATGTGGCCGATGCCTGTAAAACCCAAAACAAGTCAGCAACGGTAGAGAGTATTTTGGCGAATAGCTTACCCGGCTCAAGCGATGCGCAGGCATTAGTGGATGCTATGCGTGGTTTAGATGGCTTTAACTGGGGTTACGATCCGCAGCACTTTTTTGCCCCTGAAGGCAGTTATGCCACAGTGGTAGAGGGTACGGCGCGAGTGCTTGAACTGCGCGAAATGAACCAAGCCTTACATAATATGGGCCTCAGAGTCGTGTTGGATGTGGTGTACAACCACACGAGCGCTTCTGGCGTGAATGCTAACGCTGTGCTCGATAAGGTCGTTCCTGGTTATTACCACAGATACGACCCTGTATCTGGCGCGATGGAACAGTCAACCTGTTGTGAAAATACCGCCACTGAACATCGAATGATGGGCAAACTTGTCACTGATTCATTAGTTTTGCTTGCCAAAGAATATGGCTATGACGGCTTCCGTTTTGATGTGATGGGACACATGCCTAAGCAAGGTATTCTTGATGCGAGAACCGCAGTGCAGGCCGTCGATCCAGACACTTACTTCTACGGTGAAGGATGGAACTTTGGTGAAGTAGCCGATAATCGTTTATTCGAGCAGGCAACCCAAGCCAATATGGCAGGCTCCGAAGTGGGCACCTTTAATGACAGAATTCGTGAGGCGGTGCGTGGTGGCGCATTGTTTGCGACTGAGGCAAAGGATGACTACCTGCGGGATCAAGATACCCTACGCTTATCATTGGCGGGTAACTTACAAAACTATGTACTCAAAGACTTTAATGGCAATTCTGCTAAGGGCAGTAGCTTTAGCTGGAACTCACAACCGAGTGCTTATGCTCTCGATCCTGCCGACAGTATTAACTATGTGTCTAAGCACGATAACGAAACCCTGTGGGATATCCTGCAGTATAAACATGCCATTGGTTTGAGTATTGAAAATCGTGTGCGAGTTCAAAACATGGCTGCCAGTATTCCACTCTTGAGCCAAGGGGTGCCGTTCCTGCAAATGGGTGGTGATTTACTGCGCTCAAAATCGATGGACAGAAACAGTTATGACTCGGGTGACTGGTTTAACTATGTCGACTTTACCTACAACAGCAATAACTGGAATGTAGGTTTACCGCCAGCGCAGGATAACAGCAGCAAATGGACGCAGATTGCGGGTATTGCTGCTAACCCAAATGCGGCGGCGTCCATGTCGGATATCGAATTGGCTTCTGGGGTATTTAACGAGTTTTTACGTATACGTCATCAGAGTCCATTATTCCGCCTGACCGATGAGCAGACCATTATTGAGCGGGTGGGATTCCATAACGTCGGTAAACGTCAGCAACAAGGTGTCATCGTCATGAGCCTTGACGACGGTGTGGGTCTTAGCGATCTCGACCCGGCAGTCGATGCCATAGTGGTGATGATCAACGGCAGCGCAACGCAGCAGTCTCACACAGTGCCAACGGCAGCAGGCTTTAGCTTACACGAAGTACAAGCAAACTCGGTTGATGCCAAAATCCGCGGCGCAAGCTTTAGTGAAGGTGTGGATGAAGGTACATTTACGGTTCCGGCCTACAGCACGGCTGTATTTGTGAAAAAACAGAGCGGTGCTCAGGGGGCGGGGCTTTCGGCAAATGCCACTGTTGGTGCGCCTGATGTTGTGCCCTATGGCAGTACCGATGTATTTGTCCGTGGCGGCATGAATGGCTGGGGTGAAGTTGATAAATTCGCCTACGTCGGCGCTGGCGAATACCGTATTGCCATCAAACTGAATGCCGGTGACTATGATTTCAAAATTGCCTCGGCAGATTGGAATACCGTTGACTTTGGTGCCATTAGTGCTGATGTCGCGCAAGTTGATGAAGGTATGGCCGAAGCGCTAGCTTTGAAGGGCGGAAATCTGCATTTTTCCGCGGGGATAACGGCAACCTATGTGTTCTCCCTCGATGCATCGGATAAGGACCATCCTGTATTAAGCGTTTATAACGAAGAGCCATTTGTAGGCACGCCTGTGTACCTGCGTGGTGATATGAATGCTTGGGGGACGGATAACGAAGTCAAGTATATGGGCGGTGGGATGTACCGCGTTGATCTCGCCATCACGGCAGGTACTAAGGGCTTTAAACTCGCGTCAAGTGATTGGTCTACGGTAGATTATGGTACCGGTGAAGCCGATGGTGTCGTTGTGCTCAATCAAGAGAAATTGCTGGCGGTCAAAGGCGGCAATATGAGCATCACCTTCGACAGCGATGATACCTACAGCTTTATATTTGATGCTTCAAATCGTAATGAACCTAAACTCAGCGTGTATAAAACGGCGATGTTTGGTGCGAACACGGTTTATATTCGTGGTGGCATGAATGGCTGGGGCACAGTGGACACGTTAGTCTATCAAGGCGCCTCGGTTTACAGTGTCGATATTGCACTAGTCGCAGGGGATAATGAGTTCAAAATTGCCTCATCAGATTGGTCTAGTGTCGATTTTGGTGCTGTGGCGGGCGATGAAGCTGTGGCACTTGATGGGTTAAAAGTCTTGGCTTCAAAGGGCGCCAATATGCATTTTAATGCGCCAGCGGCGGCCACTTATCGCTTTACTGTGACGGGCCCCGATCCTAAATCGCCAAGCTTAACGGTCACTCAGGTTAACTAAATTATCGCAGGGAGCCACGGTTCACTCGCAGTGGATACGATGTGAATGTAACACCACCTTAAGTGTGAGCTTAAGGTGGTTTTTTATTACCCTGAGCAGGGGCTGATAATTTACCAATATAGGAGTAAGGCTAATAACTGTGAGCGAAACAAGATATGGATTTTCTGACTTGTTAGTCTTGTCACAGTTGTTTGTTTAGGTGTGTCTAGCGGTTACCGCTTGTTTAGCTTTAGGTTAATTTTTATGCTGCCAATGTGAGCTTTATCAATTTTGATGTTCTGACGTTTTGGCAGAATGCTCGTTATCTTTTTTACCTAGACCTAACCTGATAACCCTATGCATAAAAACTCTAAGAATGGTGAAACACACCTGTCAGATAATGCGATTTTACTCTCCACGACGGATTTGAAGGGAAACATCAAATATGTGAATCAGACTTTTTCGCAGATTAGCGAGTTTAGTGCTGCTGAGTTGCAAGGGAATCCCCATAACATAGTGCGTCATCAAGATATGCCCGCAGCTGCGTTTAAGATCCTTTGGGAGCGAATTAAGCAGGGTAAACCTTGGATGGGTATCGTTAAAAATCGCACTAAAAATGGCGGTTATTACTGGGTAAATGCCTATGTCGCACCTGTGTATGAAGACGGTAAAATTCACGAATATCAATCTGTTCGCCGTCAAGCGACCCCTGAGCAGATTAAAGCTGCTGAGCGTATTTACAGCGATATAAATCAGGGCAAGCAACCTAAAGCATTGCGCAAAGATAGGCTAGGTTTCAGTGGTAAGATACTGCTGGCCATGCTGATTTCGATTATGACTACGACAATGATTGCCAGTTATTCTCCCATTGGTGCTGCAATTGCGGGGATGACGATAGCGTGCCTAGCATGGTATTTCCTGATGCAGCCGCTGCAAAAACTCGTGTCGATGGCGACTAATATTATTGACGATCCTGTGGCGACGGGCGTGTATACCGGCCGCCAAGATGAGATTGGAAAATTGGATCTTGCTCTGCGCTTTTTGATCACCGAAATTGGTGGCGTTGTCGGGCGCATGGCGGATTCTGCCAGTGAAATCCAATCTCAAAGTGTCAATCTTAAACAAACCATTACCAACACTTGGGAGCACGCCGATAGCCAGAGTGAGCAAACGACGCAGGCTGCAACAGCGATGGAGCAGATGAGCGCCAGTTTTGCCGAAGTGACGGGCAATATTCACCGCACCGCCTCTGAAATGGTGTCGAGCCACGAGGCGGCTCAACGCGGTCATTCACGTTTAGAAACAGTCATAGAGGCGATTCATCAGTTGAGTGTGCAAGTGAGTCACTTTTCCGATGTGGTTCAAACGATTGAAGAAGATAGCCGTGCAATTCACCAAGTGCTTGAAGTAATACGCGCCATTGCCGATCAAACTAATCTGTTAGCTTTAAATGCGGCAATTGAAGCGGCGCGGGCTGGGGACAGTGGCCGCGGTTTTGCCGTGGTGGCCGATGAAGTCAGACAATTATCGAGTCGTACTAGCCAATCTACCTCGCAAATCGAATTAATTGTTAGCCGCTTTAGGGAAAGTACTCAAAGGGCGACTTCGACTATGATGGCGGGACAAGAGCAGGTTAAACGTTCGGTTGGCTTAGCGCAGGAAGCCAGTGTTGCTTTTGGCGAGTTGCTTTCATCTATATCAAGGATTAACTCCTTAAGTGATGATAATGCCGCCGCTATGACCCAGCAGACCTCAGTGGCCGCTGAAATCAGTCGTGCTATTCATGTGATCAGCGATTTGGCTCAGCAGAGTTTAGAGCAGACGCTCGATGCGGCGGCGCGGGGCGACCAAGTGTCGCGTCTATCGACTAAGACGCATCATCTGTCACAACAGTTTTGGCAGCAGAGTGTGCAACGTAAATATTAAGTGTATTTACTTTAGGTCGCATTGAATTTTGTGATTGATTTACTATCAACGCCTGGTTATAAATCAATCACTTAATCGCATTTTTCAGACAGTTTTATTTTCAACTTCTTGATGGCTGTCACATTTAGGAGATGCTAATACCTGAGTTGATCGAAATATTTGCCAATATCCCTTGTGTTTTATTCTGTATGCCCCAAGCTCTAGTAGTGAAGCGAAAATAAAAGTAATGACATTAAAAGGGACAACCTATGAAAATAAATATTTCTGGTCACCACGTCGATGTTACTGATTCTATTAGAGAAGATGTTAACGAGAAATTTGCTAAGATCGCCACTCATTTTCCCTCTCTGATCGCACTGGATATCATTATTGCGAAAGAGCATGGCGAGTATCAGGTTGAAATTCGAACCAATTATGAAGGCAGCCGCATTTCCGCTTCGGGTACCGATGAGGTGATGTACCCAGCTATCAAGGCCGCATCGAAAAAATTAGATGCAGCACTTAAGCACCGTAAAGGCCAATTAAAAGCAGATTTACATGAAACCCCGAGCTGCACAACGCCAGCCATTGCCCATGAAATTATTCAAGAGATGGAGCTTCGTTAGGTTTTAGTCATTACTCACTGCCTTAGGTGAGCACAAAAAGGGCCTTAACTGGCCCTTTTTGTTGGCTATGATTTTTTCCAGAATGCTAATGGGTTAAATTAACGCCAGTTGTAAGCCCTTGAGTACAGCTTGGGTGCGGTCTCGGCAATCGAGTTTAGTGAGTATGTTAGAGACATGATTCTTTACTGTGCCCTCCGCTAAAAATACCGCATTGGCGATTTCTTTGTTGGAGAAGCCGCCCGCCATAAAACTGAGAATTTCCCGCTCCCGTTCCGACAATAATTCATTTCTAGTTACCCCAACGCTAGGTGCAGCTTTAGGCTCACTCATCTGTTTGAGTACCGAAGGCTCAATCAAGTAGCCGCCTTTGGCGACAGTTTCGATAGCGTGCAGTAACTTATCGAGTGACACGTCCTTGAGCAAAAAGCCGTTAGCTCCGGCCTGTAAACTATTAAGGAATAACTCACTGTCGTCGAAGGTGGTCAACATGATGACAGGTAAGCGATTGGCACTCTGGCGTATCTGTTTGAGCATGGCGATGCCGTCAAGATTTGGCATACGGATATCACTGAGCAGCACATCGACGGGATTGCTGGCAAGCTGTTTGAGTGCATCTTGGCCGTCTTCGGCCTGCCATAACACGCGAATGTTGTCGGAAATGGCGAGCAGGCTAGCGATCCCTTGGCGAACCAATTGTTGATCTTCTACTAAGCCGACACTGATGATGTTGTTTTGCATATCCATATTGATTCCAAAGCGTTTTTAATAAAAATTAAGCGAGTGCAGGGAGTGTGAGAGTGAGTTGGCAGCCGGGCGCCGAGTCATTCGCCCTTAGCTGCACCTTGCCATTAAAGGGTTGTAGCCTTTCCTGCATGCCGCCGAGCCCTGTACCGTTTAGTTCTGTGCCGTTTTTAGCTGATACGTTTCGTGCGGTTCCCCGTGTTAGCCCCATGCCGTTGTCACTCAGTTGCAATACCAATGCGTTTTGGGAGTCTTCCATGCTCAGTTGCAGTTGATTCGCCTTGCCGTGGCGCACGGCGTTGCTGATGCCTTCCTGCAGCACTAACAGTAGTGCCTGAGTCAGTTCGGCTGATTGTAGCGGTTTCATCGCATTGCAGGTAAGAGTGACGCTGGGTAAGCGGGTCATCAACGCCTCTAGAGGGGGGACTAAATCCAATCCGACTTGCACTCTTTGCGCCCTGACGACGGCGCGAATACTTTCAAGTAGCTCTTTGGCTAAGGATTTACTTTGATTAACTTGAGGTTTGAGGTCTTCTGGCGCTTTATGACTCAGTACTTCTAATTGCAGAGAGAGTGCTGTGAGCTGGTGGCCGAGAATGTCGTGCAAATCGCGGGAGATCCGCAATCTTTCCTGCTGTTCGCTGGCTTGATTAAGTAAGGCTCGGGTGGCGATGAGCTGTTGGTTTAGCTGTTCTTGTATCAAGCGTGATTTACGCTCGGAAAGCCTTGCTTGGCTGCTGCTGTAGGCAAAGAATTGAAAGCCAAGATAAATCAAAATATTGAACACATTGCTTTGTTCATGCCAATGCCATTGCAGCAGCGCGTAATAAACAAGGTTGGCTAACAGCAGCTGTGAAATGGCTTGGCGGCGATTAAAAAACTCAGGCAATAGTGATGCCCAAATAACGAAGAGGATCGGCAGCAATGCATGGTTTGCTGTGAGCAATAAGCTCAACACAATCAACGGCATTGCTAGTGTGGCAAGGCGGCGAAACAGAATATTGTTATGCGCCACTTTATCGGTAGCGATCAGTATAAATGCCACTAAATACAGCCCATAAAGCGTGGCATTGAGCATGCCTTGCCATGCATGCAATGCGGTTTGATTTATCCCAACCCAAGCCACTAATGCCCAAGTGAGCACTCCTGCGGCAATTAACATATTTTCTTCTTTCGCTAATCGATTTTCTAGCACGAATGACGATTCCTTAATCCAATTCTGCCGACCATTCTAAGGTATCAGCGCCAGATGTCACTATGCCAAAAGTCATCTTGTTAAATTCTTGTTTCATGACTTTTGGCACCTGTTTTTAGTCCTGTGATTTTTTAAGCTAACTCCATCGCAATCACTTATCAGCGCAAAAAGCAGGAGTAAGACATGAAACACGTGAACTTAACGATGACAACAACCCAGATTCGCCGAGCAAATATGACCAAAAGGACGTTATCAGCGCTTTGGGGCGCAGGCTTAGCTTGTTTGCTCTTGTCTGCAGGAAGTATGTCGGCAGGCGCCATGTCCACAGACCGCCAGACACATACCCTGACTGTGGATATCGATAATATTCAAGTACAAACCGGAGCCTTGATGGTGGCGCTCTATGCCAATGCCGAGGATTACGCAGCAGGCCATAATCCTAGCGCATCTATGATAAAGCCCGTCACTAAGACAGAGCACAGACTGGTATTTAGCGATCTCGCCGATGGTCAATATGCGGTTAAGGTCTTCCACGATGAAAACAACAACCATAGCTTAGATACCAATATGTTAGGTGTGCCGAGTGAAGGCTATGGTTTTAGCAATAACGCCGGTAGTTTTGGCCCAGCGAGCTTTAAAGACGCCAGTTTTAGCCTGCAGGCTGATGCGCAAATCACTGTACACATTCGTTAAGGGAGGGCTGCACCATGGATAGACGTCAATTTCTAGCAGGCTCTGCCGCCCTCATGACGACCGCGGTTTGGGCAAGTTCAGTGGATAAATTACTGGCGCTAGATAACGCACAAGCGGTTGCCCGTGCACCATGGGCTATAGGTTTTAACGGGGCGGAAGGCGACTATCAGCCACTCACTATGCAAGTTTCGGGCGAATGGCCAGCGCAATTGAGCGGCAATCTATATCGTAATGGGCCAGCGAAAATGTCTCGGGCGGGTAAGGCATATCAACATTGGTTCGATGGCGATGGCATGGTGCAGCAGTTTAGTGTGGCCAATGGGCAAGTTCAGCATCAGGCTAAGTTTATCCAAACAAAGAAGTTTAAAGTGGAGGAGGCCGCTGGAACGTTTAAGTACACCACCGCAGGCACAGTGATCCCCAATGCTTTACCTATTCGCAATAACGATGACTTGAATGTGGCTAACACCAGTTTATTACCGCGCCACGGCGAGTTGCTCGCTTTGTGGGAGGCGGGTTCACCCTATCGACTCGATGCCCATACATTAACCACGTTTGGCGTGAAAAGCTTTGGCGATAAGTTTAAGGGTTTACCCTTTTCCGCCCATCCACTCGATGACGGACAAGGTGGGTTGTGGAATTTTGGCGTCTGGTATGTTGGCGGCGAGAAGCAATTACTTGTGTATCAAGTGGCAGCCGATGACAGCATTGCCAGAATGGAAGTGATTGAATTACCGCAGGCGAGTTACTTACATGCCTTTGCGCAGAGTGAGAATAAGCTAGTGTTTTATATTTCATCTTGCGTGTATGAAGAGGGCGAAACTTATATCGATGCTTTTAAATGGCGACCCGAATTGCCATCGCAATTACTGGTTATCGACAAAGCTGACTTTAAAGCGCGTCAGTTACACCCACTGCCTGCAGGATTTGTGTTTCACTTTGGCCAAGCCATTGAGAAGAATGACGAACTGTCAGTGCAGCTTTGTCTCTATCCCAATTCGACGATTTTAACGCAAGGGATGAAGGGGTTACTGACGGGCGCCCGTAAAACAAAAACACCCCATGCCGAGTTAGTGACCATAATTGTTCCGCTCACAGCACCACTAACAGCAGCTAGCAAAACGCAGCTTGCAGAGACATTGCCTTCCTCTGCGCGTATTAACCGCAGCGGTGTGATGATGGAGTTTCCCCAGTTTGCGCAGCACACTAAGAGCAATAAAGAGCTTGCTGAGAAAACGGGCGGAGCTTCGGATTTTGTCCCGCTATTTGGTGTCGGAGCAAGATCAGATTCTGCTATTAATTCTGGTGCTAATTCTACCTTTAAATATGAAGCCGAATCTGAATCAGGACTGAGTAACACTCTGTATTGTATTCATAATGCAAAAGACAGAAGCCAGCACGGTGAGGATACACTTAGCGATACGAGCTATAGCGCGTTTTATCTTGGCAAAGGCAAGATTGCCGAAGAGCCGCTCTATATCCCCGCCACTGAGCAGCATGAAGCCTATTTGTTGATGACTTGGCTCGATTACCACAATGCACTGTCTGGTTTGTCTTTGTTTCGTGCCAGTGACATCAGTGCGGGCCCCATCGCTTCGGCTCAAATGAACAGGGTATTACCGTTAGGGTTTCACGGTTGTTTCATTAACGCTTAATATGTTGACCTATAAACAAAAAACGCAGCCTAGGGCTGCGTTTTATTTCAGGCGAAAGTGGTGATTAGTCTTCAATTTCCGCATTGTGATAGACGTTTTGTACGTCATCACAATCTTCTAAAGCGGCGATAAACTTTTCAAACATAGCCACATCTTCACCTTCAACTTTAGTCATGTCCTGCGGTACGAAGGTGATGTTGTCGAATTCGAAGTTAACTTCTGGCATCGCTTCGGTCAGTGCAGTTTTGACCTTAAAGTACTCAGTGTGCGGCGCGTAAACTGTGATTAAGCCATCTTCCAGCTCTACATCGCTCACATCAACGTCAGCCATCATCAGCAGCTCTAAAATTGCATCTTCGTCATCGCCCGCAAACACGAATACGGCTTGATGATCAAACATGTGGCCAACAGTGCCTGGGCCGCCGAGTTTGGCATCGTTTTTCACGAAGGCTTGACGCACTTCGGTGAAGGTACGTTTTACGTTATCGGTTAGGCAGTCAACAATAACCATGCAGTTGCCAGGACCAAAACCTTCGTAACGGGCGGTATCATAATCTTCACCGCCGCCGCCTTTGGCTTTTTCGATTGCGCGTTCAATAACATGCGCTGGCACTTGGTCTTTCTTAGCGCGTTCAATCAAGCGACGCAGTGATAAGTTTCCATCGGGTTCAACGCCGCCTTGCTTAGCGACGACGTAAATCTCTTTACCGTAGCGTGAATAAATGCGGGTTTTTTGACCGGCTGTTTTCGCCATGGATTCTTTCTTGTTTTGATATGCTCTGCCCATCTTGATCTCGTTAGCTCAAAAAAATTGCGCCGATATTAGCAGTTTTCTTGGCATAAGTGCAGTCGTCCCTATGTGATTTATTACCGAGAAGGCGACGGGGCACGCATTTGAGGGCAAAGTTGGCTTTTTCAGATGGGGTAAACTTGAGAATGGACTAAGACTAAATCACGCGAAATTAATACTAATGTCTAATGCCATACACACGCGAGACTGTTGATGATAGTTGGCTGCTACTTTGTTTATCTAGCGAGATAAATTTTCTAGCTTATTCAGAGAAATAGACTAAAACTATAAATCTTGAGCGTTATCATGGTGAGTCCTTCCTAGTCAGTTGTAATCGATAGCGGCTGAACGAGGGCTAATGATTCGACTTTTAGCATTTCCCTTTCATTTTTATCTTGCTCAGTTACGGGAAGTATATGGAAATACAACAAAAAACCTTAATTTTCATCAGTTTCATGCTGATTACTCTGGGAAGTTTATTGCTCGAGGGACTGCATCTTCCGAGCATTGTGCAGGCGCTGATCTTGGGCGCAATCACCTCTGGCTTAGTGGTGTGGGTGTGTTTGCGCGCAACTAAGGCTAAGCTCGACACCGATGAGGCAAATACTAAGGTATTACAAGAGCAAAGCCTTCCCGCCCATGATATCAGTGTGCAAACCAGTAAGATTGCTATTGGTTCGGCTGAAGTGTCACATTTTATTGATTTACTGAACAAATCCATTGAATCAAATGGTGAGCATGCAAGCGCCATTGCCGTTGCCGCGGGGCAATTGAGCCATACTACGGCCCAACTTGGCGATAATGCCGCCGATATTTTAGGTCAGGCACAAGAGGCCGAGCGTGTTAGCGTGCAGGGGCGTAGCCAAGCCCAAAAAGGTGTAGCGGCCATTCGTTCACTGAGTACGGATATTGATACTGCCGCTGAGCAAGTGCAGGCGCTTAAGTCGCGAGCCGAAGAAATCCAAAAAATTACCGAAGTGATTAACTCCGTTGCCGAACAAACGAATTTGTTGGCGTTAAATGCGGCCATCGAAGCGGCTCGTGCGGGAGAGCAGGGTCGAGGTTTTGCGGTAGTGGCTGACGAAGTACGCAGCCTTGCGGGTAAAACCGCAGGTGCGACCCAAGATATCGGCAAGATGTTATTAGAAATCCGCAGCGAAACCGATAAAACCTCTGGACTGATGGAAAGGGTCGTAACGCAAACCGCCGATGTGGTCACCGCTATGGGTGAGTTAGACGCGCACTTCACTGAGATTTCGGCCTCAGTGACTCAATCGGCCCATGCGTTAGGTGATATGGAAGATTCGCTCAAACAATATAACAACACCACTAATGACATTAGCCGCTCGGTGACTCAAATCCGTGATTCGTTAAATTCGACGGGTAAACAGAGTCATAGCGTATCAGAGCAGGCCTTTACCTTATCTTTGACCACTGAGGGGATTTTTAAAGCGCTGTCTAAATGGGATACACAAACCTTCGATCAGCAAGTTTTGCAATTGGCGAATGCCGCCGCTAAAGCCTGTGGTGACAAGTTAGCACAAGGTTTAGCCAGCGGCAGTTTTAGTGAGGCGGATTTGTTTAATCCTAAATACCAACCTATTGCCAATACTCAGCCGCAAAAATACAGCACAGCTTTCGATCGTTATACCGATCAGCATTTTCCAACGATTCAAGAACCCATTCTGGCAAAACACAGCGAAATAATCTATGCGGGAGCCGTTGATAAAAAAGGTTATTTCCCGACTCATAACAAACGCTTTAGCCAAGCACTGACGGGTAAGGTCGAAGTTGATATGGTGCATAATCGAACCAAACGTTTGTTTAATGATCCGACAGGCATCCGCTGTGGCGCTCATACCGAGCCTGTATTACTGCAAACCTACAAACGGGATACGGGCGAAGTGATGCACGACTTGTCAGTGCCCATTTTTGTGAATGGCAAACATTGGGGCGGATTTAGGGTGGGATTTAAGGCTAAGTAAATAAGTCATCACATTTAGGTTATTTACTCTAAAAAATGCATAAAAACGCACCTTGGGATGTATTGCATATGTGATCCTTGATGGGTAATTGATTAACATAATAGAAATAGATTGGCATCTTTTTGCTGAAGTGCTTAAATAGCTCAAGATGCACAGTTAGATACAGTGTTGTGCACCATAATAAAAATATAAAAATTAAATAAGACCTTAATCATTTGATTTAAAAGTGTTTAAAATATCTTTGGGGATATTTTAATTGGTAGAGGACAGGGAGCTCTCTTGCGACGTAAAACAACGCAGCAGACGCTGCTTAATGTGAGTTAAATGTGATGCAAGCAAATCAAGCGACTGTTACTGTTCTATATTATGATGCGCCCGTAGGGCTAATTATGCACAATGCTGTGTTAGCTGATTTACCTGTGAGTGACGCTGGACGTGTGATGATACCGGCAAGTTTTCGTAAGGGAAAATCGATCATTGCCGTACTCGAAGGTGAGTGTAAGATACTCAACTCATTGGGCGAGCGGGTGTTTGCTCAGGTTAACTTAGGCTGAAATGAGATAAGTATTCAATAACTTGCCATTCAAAAGTACTCATATTTGGGACGCATAATAGCCTTGCAAAAATAGTCGTCCCGATCTTCCAAGCAATACTTCTTTTATTTTTTTTATAATGTCGGAACTATTCATAGCCCTTCACTGGCTTGCATGGCGTTAGCTTCTAAAACGTCAAACTCAATAACCGATCCTCAATAGCTCAACACTCAATGACATCTGAGCGATTACCCACTAAGCAGTGGTATTCATAGCCAGTGTCGATTTAGTCGCCCAGAGATTTGTCATTGAGGCGATTAACTGGTTTTACTGGCAGACTTCAGTCAGCAAGCGTTCGGCAAGATGCTGTAGGGTTTTGGCATCTGGATGGGTGTGGGCGAAGGTTCTTAAACCATAAATTCCCATCATAAAATATTGGGCTCTTTGCTCGTCGCTACGGTGGCCTTGTAACAATCCTTGCTGGGCTGCGCGCGTAAATTGCTGCGTTAGCGCTTGCTGCCAAGATTGCAGATACTGATTGATGATATCTCTAATCTCAACATCTTGCTCAGCCACTTCATTTAATGCCTTGGTCAATAAACAAGCTTGGGCACTGTCGCAACTCAAACATTCAGCAACAATATGATTTAAATAATTTTTTAAGTTTGTTTGCACATTTTCGCTATTAGCGAATAGGCTGTTGAACTGCACATTTCTGTCGAGTTGATATTGCTCGATGGCTGCGATTAATAAGCCGCGTTTATTGGTAAAAGCACAGTAAATCGACCCCGGATGTAATCCCGTGGCTTGAGTTAGATCTTGCATGCTCGTTTTGGTGTAACCCTTGTGCATGAAGGCGGCCATAGCGCCGCGAAGTACCTGTTCTCGGTCGAACTCTGCATTACGCATCGAATTTAATTCACTTGTATAGAAACGCTTAGGCTGAATTCTACCTAATGTTGAACGAACATTCAAAAATTAACTTGAATGATCATTCAAATAATAATATCTTGAACGCATATTCAAGAATGGGACTGACAAAATGACCACACACACCACGCCAAATTCCTTGGCAAATCTGTTCGATACCTACTCACTTAATGACACTATTACCTTAAATAATCGTATTTTAATGGCACCTTTAACCCGTTGTATGGCGGATGCCGATTTAGTGCCGACCGATGATATGGTCGCCTATTATGCACGCCGCGCCGAAGCGGGTTTGATCATCACAGAGGCGACTATTATTCGTCCCGATGCTCAAGGTTACCCAAATACCCCTGGTATTTTTACTCAAGCGCAAATTGCTGGCTGGCGTAAAGTGACCGATGCGGTACATGCCAATGGCGGTAAGATTTTTGTGCAGTTATGGCATACGGGCCGCGTCGCTCATCCACACTTTTTCGGTGGTGGCGATGTGCTTGCGGCATCAGCGCAGAAAATTGAAGGCAGCGTGCCAAGAATGCGTGAGCTAACTTATGTTACGCCAAAACCCGCCACACTTGAGGATATTCAAGGCCTAGTGCGTGATTACGCCAAAGCGGCGGAAAATGCCATTGAAGCTGGGTTCGATGGCGTCGAAATCCACGGTGCAAATGGTTATTTAATTGATACTTTCTTACACCATGACAGCAATCGCCGCACCGATGAATACGGTGGAACACCTGCCAATATGTCCCGTTTTGCGCTTGAGGTTGTCGATGCTGTTGTGGCTCGTATCGGCAAAGATAGAACCGGTTTACGGATTTCTCCAGGGGCTTATTTCAATATGGCGGCAGATAGTCGTGACCGCGAAGTGTTCGATTACTTCTTGCCTGAGCTGGAATCCCGCGATATCGCTTTTGTGCATATTGGGATTTTCGATGACAGCATGGAATTCGATTATCTTGGTGGCAGAGCTTCAAGCTATGTGCGCGCACACTATGGCAAAACCTTAGTGGGAGTTGGAAGCTACAGCGCTGAAACTGCCAGTGAAGCGATTGCGGCGAATAAGTTTGATTTGATTGCTATCGGTCGCCCATTCATTGCCAATCCTGACTATGTTGCTCGCGTGCGTGATGGCGTTGAACTCGTGCCTTACAGCGATGAAATGCTAGCAAGCTTAGTGTGATTTCACTTAATATCTTAATAAATAAAGGGTTAGCATTGGCTAACCCTTTTTGTTTGCCTATCCCACATCCTTTAGCTTAATCCGCTTTAACTAAGGATCTGAGTGCAGTGAGTTTTTGCTGGGCGATGCCGAAAATGCTCTCGGGAGAATATTGCCCTTGGCTAGGTGCGGCCGTTTGCGGCAAACTTCCTGCGGTTTTACCGAGCAGTAACTCCATGGCTTGCGTTACATGGGTAATGGCCCAAATATGGAACTCACCTTGCGCCACGGCATCGACAATGTCTTTGCGCAGCATAAGGTTGGCCATGTTCGAGGCAGGAATAATCACCCCTTGTTCCGGCGTACGGCCTTTTATTTTGCAGACATCGAAGAAGCCTTCAATTTTTTCATTCACGCCGCCAATGGGCTGAGCCTCACCAAATTGGTTCATCGAACCTGTGATGGCAATATCTTGCCTAATTGCTTGCTCGCTAATAGCCGAGATAATGGCGCAGCATTCGGCCATCGACGCGCTGTCACCGTCCACACCGCTGTATGATTGCTCAAAGGTGAGGTAAGTGGTGAGCGGGATTTGCGCCGTCTTACCTAAAACTGAGGCTAAATAAGCGGTTAAGATCAACACGCCCTTAGAATGGATCTGGCCTCCAAGTTTGACTCTGTGCTCGATATCCATCACTTCACCCTTACCAAACGCTGTGGTTGCTGTGATGCGATTGGGCATACCAAACTGATGATCTGAGGTCGAGATGACGGATAAGGCATTGATTTGCCCAACCACTTTGCCCTGAGTGCTAATCAAGGTCGTGCCGTTGGTAAAGCTCTGCATTATGTTGTCGTGCAGACGCGAGACTCTTTGCTCTTGATTTCGCAGTGCTTGCTCAACGTGCGGCACTAAAATTTGCTGACTGCCTGCCGATTTAGCGCAGTAGTTTGATTCCCGCAGTAGGTTGGCAATATTGGCTGAGTGTAGCGACAGTTTTTGCTGATCTTCGGCCTCCCGCGAGCTGTATTCTATGATGCGTGCTATAGCCGCACGGTCGCAATGTAGCATGTTGTTGTCGTGAACTATGCTCGAAATAAAGCGGGCATAGTGCGCCTCAGAAGTTGAGGTTCTGTCCATCACATCTTCAAAATCGGCGGTAACGCGGAATAACTCACTGAAGTCAGGATCATAGTGCTGTAACAGCTGATAAGTTTCGTGATCGCCAAACAGGATGATTTTCACATCTAATGGAATAGGCTCAGGTGCCAAGGAAATCGTACCCGATAGAGACACTTCCCGTTCGAGTGAGCTTAAATCCAGTTTGCGTGAACGCAGTGCGCGCTTTAGTCCGTCCCACACGTAAGGGCGCTCTAATACTTTAACGGCATCCATCAATAATACGCCGCCATTCGCCTTGTGCAGGCTGCCGGGACGGATAAGTGAGAAGTCGGTGAACACTGTGCCTCTAAATGTGGCGTTTTCCACATAGCCAAATAGGCTGTGATAACTCGGGCTTTCTTCAACGACTATGGGGAATTTTTGAGTGCCTTGGCCGACCAAAACGTTAACTTGATAGCGGCGGGGCATTTTCTTTTCTAAGGAAGCATAAGCTAGGCCTAATTGTTCTTCACTTTCTTCTAAGAAAATATCTAGGTTATCTAAGATATCCGCCTGCATACCGGTTAAGAAAGTGCGCGCTTCGGGTTGGTGCTTGAACTTATCTTTGAGTGGTTTAATAAAATGGATTAACACTTCTTTGGCGACTTGCTCGTCATGCTCTTGTTGCTTGTCGCTAAATTCTTCTTCCCATTCTGTGATTTGGCGAATAATACCGCGCAGTTTCACTTCTAGACCGTTGATATTGCTTTCAAATTGACTGCGCTCAGTATCGGTCAAGGCGTCGAATGAGGCTTCGTCATGGGGTTCTTCTCCATTGAGCGCGACCATTTGATAGTCGCCCTGCATGGTCAAACTGAGGCTGATGCCCTTTTGTTTTGCTTCTTCGGTTAATTCAGTGAGTGCGACTTCTTGCTTCTGTGCCAACTGGCTTTTTAGCTTTTCGGTGCGGGCATAATACATTTCATTATCAAAGGCTAAAGGCATAGCTTTGACAAGTTTGAGCATCAGCTTTTCGACGGCTTTTTTGAATTCAAGCCCAGTACCAGCAGCGAGTTTAAGTACTTTAGGGCAGCGAGTATCATCGAAATTAACCACGTAGCACCAGTCGTATAGCGTGTGATCGCTTGGCTCGTGACGGCTTAAATAACGCAGCATCATGGTCCGTTTGCCTAGACCGTTCTGGCCGATGGCGTAAATGTTATAGCCCTTTTCTTTAATCCCCATTGCAAACTCTACCGCTTGCTGGGCACGTTCTTGGCCGACAATATCATCAAGTGGAGTGAGCTCGGCTGTGGACTGGCAATCTGTACTTAATTGGTCGAGTTCGCAAATGCGATACAGTTGTTTACTGTCGAGTAGGGTGGCTTGGCTTGATACGACGTCAGTGGGCATAAATATCCTTGTTTTTTCAGCCTTATTATTTTCATTGTAGACAATAAGATAGCATTTTTGTCAATCAAAACTCCGTTATTGCTGATTTATGTCTTTAGGGATAGTTATCTGCAGCTAACAAAGCGCTGTGGCATTGCGAACAGGCTTAATCGGTTAAATCTAACTAATTGTTACGCAATAAACTTATCCTAATACTGACTCGAAAATTTTGTGCTAAAGTAGCAAAGGTAATGTCAGCGGCGCCTTACTGTACTATGGCACTTTGAGTGGTCTTGGAAAATCTATCTAACCTTGATGGTTTGACCTCTCCAGCCTTAAAAGGTGGCTATGATGGGGACGGTTTGATAGCTAAGATTGGCGCCAATTGAGATGTAGTGAATTGATGTTAAAAGTAAAATTTTATGATGTTTTACCGCTTGATTAACGCTTTCCCTTTGGGGCTAATTTGAGCATGCGTTTGGGGTCTTATGGTGTTTTTTGCCGTGGGTCGATTGAGCAGTAACTAGGTGTTAGTTGGCAAGATGATGATAGATGTACCTATTTCGCAGCAAGATCTTGATAACTTGTTGAAAGATTTAAACTTGGTTGCCGAGATATCGAACAGTAAAGCGATATTAATAGCATGGAATGCTGCGGGTGAACTTAGCAGTATGTTAAGTTCAGATTCTGCGGCTGACAGTGAAATCCAGGCACTACTCTGTCATTTAAGCGGCAATCACTCGGCGAAAACCCTACCTAATGCAACATTATCAGCGGCGACATCATCAATAGCTACACAGTCAAAAGCTGTTCCTTCAAATACGACATCGACACTCTCCTCCAATACGTTTGAAACTTCCGTTGATGCTCAGTTAGCCCAAGAACAGTTGATTAGCCCAAACGAGTCGATTTCGGTATTACCGCGATTAGCTCACCATCAAATTACCTCGTCATTATCTGTGTCAGAGTTAACTGAGCTAGTCAGTCAGTCGCAATTGATCATAGATACTCGGCAGCACTCAGATTGGCGAAGTTGTAGCTCAATCGGCAGTGTGATTTGTTTGTCTCTCGCTTGGCCATCTGGGGCAAACTTTGGCTTTTTATGTTTTTATCACCATGAGGCTCAAGGCGTAGATTCGAAAACGCTGCGACTTGCCAAGCTTATCAGCGATAGCATTCAATACCGGCTAGGCGAGATATTAAGCCAACATAGTGCGGCAGAAGCATTAAGCCGAGGTGCGCCATCGAATATCGATACGGTCGACTTACAAAGTTTTATCGATAGTTTTGAAGAACATATTTGGATGAAAAATGCCGCTGGTATTTACACTCTCTGTAATCGCAGCGTCGAAAAAGCGTGGGAAATGCCCCGCAGCGAGATTGTCGGTAAATCCGATGCCGAACTTTTTGGTGAGGATATTGCGGATATTTTCCTAGAGGGTGATAGGCTCGCTATCGAGTCTGGCATGCCTATTATTGTCGCTGAGTGTTTAGATGGCGGTGAAACTAAAAATCATCTTTGGTTAGAAACGCTTAAACTCCCAACCTTAAATCCCCACGGTGAATTTGTGGGCGTTATCGGTATGACTCGCAATATTTCCAAGCATAAAGCGGTTGAAGAGCAGCTAACATTGGCGACCAATGTGTTTAAAAACTCGGTCGAAGGTGTGGTTGTGACCGACAGGCACGGCAATATTACCGACGTTAACGGCGCCTTTTTTGAGATCACAGGTTATGTTAGGGATGAGCTGATCGGTCAGAATCCGCGGATTTTTAGCTCGGGTCGCCATGATAAAGCATTCTTCGACAAACTGTGGAATGCCCTGTTGGCAAACGGTAAGTGGAATGGTGAAATCTGGAATCGGCGTAAAAACGGCACTATTTTCCCGCAAAATATCACCATAAGTACGATTTATGACGAAGTCGGTGATGTGCGTTATTTTGTCGCGGTGTTTGCCGATATTTCTGCCCAGAAAGAGAATGAAGCGCAGCTTACGCACTTAGCCTATTTCGACCCGCTAACGCATTTGCCTAATCGCATGAAGTTTATGATGCAGCTCAAACAAGAAGTGCGACAAGCTAAGCGGCTGAATTTGCAGTTAGCGACTGTGATGATTGATGTCGATTTGTTTAAGCATATCAACGACAGTTTTGGCCATAGCATAGGTGATGAAATGCTGGTCGAGCTTGCCAAGCGTTTACGCAGCCAAGTGGGCGATCAAGATGTGTTATCACGTATTGGTGGCGATGAGTTTGTGGCATTAATTTCGGGGATTGATAATAGCGAAGATGCTACGGTTGCCATTCATCAATTGCGGCAAGTGTTTGAACAACCGTTTATTGTGAGCACGGGCGACCACTTGCGTTTGACCGCGAGCATGGGCGTGTCTTTGTATCCAAGTGATGGAACGGATGCAGACACTTTACTGCGTAACGCCGATGCGGCCATGTATCGCGCTAAAAATGATGGCCGCAATAATTACGCTTTTTATACTGAGTCCTTAACGCAGCAATCTTTTGAACATCTTAAGCTGCAAAGTGCTCTTTATGGTGCGATTGAGCAAAATGCTTTGTACTTGATGTATCAGCCAAAACTCGACTTAGTGACTCGAAAAACCGTGGGATTTGAAGCGCTGCTGCGTTGGCATGATCCTCAACTGGGTTTAATTTCGCCCGCGGTATTTATACCCGTGGCGGAAAAAATTGGTCTTATCCATGAGATAGGTTTATGGGTGTTAGAAACCGCCTGTCGTCAGGGCATGCGTTGGCTTAGTGAAGGCAAACACTTTGGCCGCATTGCGGTGAACGTAGCCGGACAGCAGTTACAGCGCAGCTCCTTTGTGGATGATGTAAAACGTGTCTTAGCTGAAACGGGCTTGCCCGCCAAACACTTAGAGCTTGAAGTGACCGAAAGTGTGATGATGCAAAATCCCGATCTTGCAATCCGTGACTTAAAGCGACTTGGCGATTTGGGCATAGAATTATCGGTTGATGACTTTGGCACTGGTTATTCATCGCTGAATTATTTGAAAAAACTGCCCATCCATAAACTGAAGATTGACCAATCCTTCGTGCGGGATATTCCCTTCGATACTAACAATACCGCGATTGCTAAGGCTGTGATTGCGCTTGGACATGCGTTGAAGCTCGACATTATCGCCGAAGGAGTGGAAACCAAAGAACAAGCCGATTTTCTGCAACAAAATCAGTGCGATCAAGCCCAAGGTTATCTCTTTAGCCGTCCGCAACTACCAGAAGATCTCGACGCATTTCTATCGTGATGTTGGCGTATTGCGAGTCTGATTGTAAGTCTGACTCATACTGGGGTTGATTTAGTTTCGCCCGATAGAACCACAGGGCTAGCGCTATGGCGCTAGTCGCTTGGGTTTGTGTCTGCTAAAATTCTGGCCATTATTTTTAGTGGTTAACTGCAATGTCCTTTAGTGCCTTATCCTTAAACTCCACCTTAGTGAATACCTTAGCGGAACTTGGCTATGAGTCGCCAACGCCCATCCAGCTAGAAGCGATTCCCGCCATCTTGACCAAACGGGATGTGATGGCTGGCGCCCAAACGGGTACAGGCAAAACCGCGGCGTTCGCCTTGCCCATCTTGCATCATTTGTTGGCACTCAGCCCCGCGCAAGAGCTAACAGCGGCAAGACCCGTACGCGCATTGGTTTTAGTGCCGACACGTGAACTGGCTGTGCAGGTACAGCAGAGTTTTGTTAAGTACGCTAAAGGGACTGATATCCGTATCGGCATCGCCTACGGTGGCGTGAGTATCGATGCACAGGTCGCTGTGTTTAATGCAGGGATTGATGTGTTAATTGCTACGCCTGGCCGTTTACTCGACCACCTCAGACAAGGCGCATTGAGTCTTAAGCAATTGAACGTGCTTGTGTTTGATGAAGCCGACCGTATGCTCGACATGGGTTTTATGGATGAAATTCAAGCCGTGATCAAGCAAGTGCCGAGTGACAGACAAACGCTGTTATTTTCTGCCACCTTAGATGCCGCCATCTTCAGCTTAAGTAAAACCTTACTGCGCGATCCAAAGTTGATTGAAGTTGCCAAGCGCAACACGACCGCTGCTGAAATTGAGCAAGTGGTTTATACCGTCGACGCCGACCGTAAAACCGAACTCGTCAGCCATCTGGTACGCAGTAAAAACTGGCATCAAGTGCTGATTTTTAGCCGCACTAAGCAAGGTGTCGATAAATTGGTTCAGCAACTCAATAAAGCCGATATTAGTACTCAGGCGTTTCACGGTGACTTATCCCAAGGTGCGCGCGAGAAAGTCTTGCAGGAATTTAAACAAGGCAAGATTCAAGTGCTAGTGGCCACGGATGTTGCTGCCCGAGGCCTAGATATCGTTGAACTCAAGTATGTGATTAACTTTGAGCTGCCTTTTATCGCGCAGGATTATATTCATCGTATTGGCCGCACAGGCCGAGCGGGCAGTGCAGGGCTTGCCATCACCCTTTTTAGCCAAGAGGATGCTCTATTACTGGAAGAAGTCGAAGTCGTATTGGACAAGCGTTTACCACAACAATGGTTACCCGGTTTTGAACCCGATTTTAATAAAATGGACACCGAACCAAGGCGTAACGGCAAAGCGGCCCAAAAACAACGTGCCAAAAAGCGCGCTCTGGGCGGTAAGAAGCGTTAATTTTTTATAGGAGTTTGTGTAGCGGTGTAAAGTTAATCATGTTTATCGTTTCACCGTCAGTTAGCGTTTTAATATGATTCGGCCTTTTTGAATTTTTTGGATGTTGTATGAAGCGATTGATGCTGTTTTTGGTTTTTATCTTGTCTATTCCTTCCGTGATCATCGCTGCATTTGTCTTTGAGGACATAGGAGGACATATTTTATTCTCTTGGTTCTCATTTACCCTTGGTCTCATCGGGATTGGTGGAATATTGAGATTTAGAGAGGATCAATTTTTAACATACGATATCGTTGAAGGGACTATTATTTCACTGGATGAAAATACCAGATACAGCCCAGAACATGAGCACTTCAGGTACCAACAAATTTTCATTAATCCGGTTGTAGAATATTTTTGGCAAGGAAAGCGTTATACAAGAGGAACTCTGATTAATTATGACGAACAAGCTTACACTCGGTTTGGACCTCAAATCGGTGACAAGATCAGTTTATGTGTTCCAATCAATTGCCCTGAAGAAGCGATTGAAAACAAATTCCTATCTAGATATATACATTTAATCATTGGTTTAATTTCTATTTCGATTTCAATCGCACTTGCTGTATTACTCTTCTCGTACTGATTTTTGCCGTTTTCATAGGTTTTAGTGATGGCGGAGCCAATCGTTAGCAACAATGCGTATGTTTTAGATGGTCAAGTCCAAGCAGGTGATCTGAGTTATATATCTCATTCTCAAACTACCCAAGCTAGAAAATCTCAAACCATCCGAGCTAGCAAAGCTTAATTGTGGAAATAAAATCTCAAATTGCGTTCCATGAGCAGAGCAAACAAAAAGGGCTTAACCTTGCGGTTAAGCCCTTCTGGTAAAATTGGTGGGGCGGCGTCATCTGAATTGATAGGTTATGCATTTGAAATTTAATGTTTTGTTTTAGTTCAGTCTCTATTGATGTTACATCTAGTGTTACTAAAATCAATAGCTAGCGTTTGTTAGTTTGTAGCCATTCGCATTTGTACCCACCGATATACCCACCATTTAAAAATGGCTAGGGTGAATTCCTAGATTAGCCGTTTGGGAATGAAATAAGCCAAATTACTGTTGATCCTTAACTTTTGTATCATCAACTTTATTTGCATTTAGTTTGTTGAGTTTTTCCGTTAGCTGTCGGTAATTTTTTTGTTCATCTTTACTGAAAAGGGTAGATGTTCTTTCAATGAGATCAAGTAACTCGCTGCAGTATACGTGTAAATCATTAAAATTATTAGATAATGTGTCAATCTGCTGATTTTTTTCTGCAATGCTTTTCTGGAGCATAAGATAACTATCAATTGGTGGTGTTTTTAGCGCTTGTTTGGCGGCTTTTGCTGCATCCCTTTTTTCCTTTTCGATGCTTTTTGCGATCTCTTTTTGTTCTATTAAATTTTGGAAGTTTTTGTCAATCAGGTTTTCTAGGGCTTGATTCAGTGGCAATTTCACCTTGACTGCCAATTCTCGAAGTTGAGAATGATGCTTCGTAGAAATTGGGTAGGTAATTGATACTTTACCATTTTTCTTGTTTTCCTTTCTCTGAATGACACTCCGCCAAGCATCCTTCATATTGCGGACCAATAATAACTCATTGCCATAATGCTCTTTGTACTCCCCAAGTCCAATTTCGAACGAGACTTTATCGAGTGATTTGTTTGCTCCCGAGGCTGAAGCAACTGGATAGGGAAGTATTATTTTCTTTTCTAAAAAGTAATCCTCAGCCCACCTGACCATATCCACGTTCTTGAAGTCTATCCAATCGAATGGACCTTTAGTCTGAGCCATAGATTACCTCTTATAAAACGTCAATTTAGATTATGAAGTCATAACAGTAGCTTTTTCTAATAAACATTACTTAGTTTAGTACTCAAACCTTTACTTAATTTGATAACTAAATCATGCTACTTTGTCAATGTCTTAATTGATTGCTTAATTGCGTGACTTAGTCACATACTCTGTTTAATAGGTACTTTTTACGCTACTAAAGTCAGTTTTTGTTTAAGTTAACGAGGTGAAAATGTACCTAAATGCCATCAGTATTGAATTATCTTTACCTAAAGAAAACCACCTCGTACAAGGTGGTTATTTAGGACGTCTTATTGCAAAACCTGAACTGAAATTCTTTTTTATTCGACTGATATATCAATATGGTATCGATGAAATTAGTGGCGTTAGTATTGAGGCGTTAGCTAAGGCTTTAGGTGTTTCTAAGAACACTTTCGTTGATGGAATGACGTTGTTATGCCGGATTGGCTTTTATCGAAAATCGTTGAGTAAGGCTAAAAGTTCTTCAGGGAAAGGACGCCCAGCTTGCGTGTATAGCCCAACTGATAAACTCAATGAAAAGCTGCAGCGAGAAGATTTAGAATGTTACTGGAAGGTATTGATTCAGGATTTATTGGTTGATTGTGGCGACACTCAAGAAGGCCTGCGACATCCATTAAAATTAGCTAATCGATTACTACTTATTACTTTTTTAATGCATGCCGATGAATTTGGTGAAGTGCGTACGCTTGGATATGCACAGTTGTATAAACTTACTGGTATGTCCAAGCAACAGCTGGCCTCACAGCGGAAAAACTTAATCAGCCTTGGCTACATAAATCACTACCAGCCAGGTACACCAGAGATAACCAAGAAAAGAAGACCACAAAGTAAGAGTTGCTACTTCATAAATACCAGCCTTACAAAATATCCTCCGATTGGCGCTAAACCCGCACGTCCTATTGCCTTGGTGAATCAATGGGAGTTGAATCTATACATGCTGTTACAAGCTGCGGCAGACACTGAAATGACTAAAGAGGACTTTAATGGCGATATAATTCTCGCTGAACATAAGCGTGTTGAAGCACAAAAACGATTCAGTGCCATTGTAAATCTTGAAAATGCGTGGAAGTGTTCTAGGTATTTCTATGAAAAATTTAATACAAGACATGGGTTTAAAACTCTAGACTTGCAAGTGATTTCATACGCATCTTTAATGCTAACCAAACATTGGGATCTGTTTTCAAGAAAAAATCTGCATTACAGTGAGCTTACGATTGTGTCTAGCCTTGAGCGGCAGGTGTATGATTATTTCTTACGAGAAGAGATGATGCTGGAAAGCTTTTTACTCAAAAATGTGCAGCTAAGTGCAGAGGAATTGGCAAAAATAATTTCTGACACGCTTATGAGCATCAGCTTTGGATTAGCAAAATTTGTTTATCGAGAATTGACTGAATTTGTAGAACACAAACCTACAGACATTATTTGCAACCTAACTATTTGTCCCATGACGTATGTTTCTCCAACCATGCACATGCCAATCAATGTGCTACTTGCTGAGAAATAGTAAGCAAACGAGAGATCTTAATTATTTAATTATCGAGTAATGTGATATCCCTTCGCCCTTGCTCGCCCGATCTACCGCTCAATGATTGACGGGGATTTCAGTTATTGCGATTGTCTGTTTGTTAATACTACAACCCTGTAGTCATACCTACTACTCAATAGTATCCACTCGACCAGTATCTCTACCACTACCTTACCCATGAACATACAGAGTTAGCTGCCATCATAGGCGAGCTAACTTTTGCAATTGATATCAATCACTTTTTGGCTTTTGAGTTATAAATTACACAGACCCCATACGTTATGTAACTTAACCAATATGGGAAATCAACATGTCAAAACGTCACACCTCAAACACTAACCTTACCGTCATCAGCAATGGCCAATACCAAGGCCTCAATGTTTATCCTAGGCCACTAAGCGCTGAATACTTAAGCGCCATTCTACAGACCTTACAGGCTGCTATGAATGAGCACCCTCGTACCTTCATGGTGCGGTTTGATTTACATCTACCACAGCTTAACTTTCGCGACTCACCTGTAGTTTATGATTCAACGGTGATAACCAAGTTCTTTAAATCTCTGGATGCCAAAATCCAGCATGATAGGTTAATCAAGGGCCGTGAGGGTAAGCGGGTGCATCCTTCTACTCAGCGTATTATTTGGGCAAAGGAGCGAGCATGTGCAGATACGGACCATTACCATATCGCTATCTTCCTCAATAACGATGCCTATAACCATCTCGGTAATTACAATCGGTTTGGACAAAACCTGAGTACTAAGATTGTTGAAGCCTGGGCCAGTGCTTTGCGGTTAGATGATTACAGTACTCGGCATTTAGTCCATTTCCCTGAGGATACTCCTGTTTACTATCTCAATCGTAATGCACCGAATTATCCTCAAACTTTTGCGAGTGCTTTCTTCCGCTTGAGCTATCTGGCCAAGCTAGAGACTAAGCATTATGGCGATAGAACACGTTCATTTGGCTGTAGCCGAGTGTAGGATTCGCATTAAGTCAGGTTGCTGGTGGGATTAAATATTGAGTTCTTTCACAGCTCGTTGTCGCAGGTTAAAACGTTTGATGTATTTCATTAGGCGTTTTTATTGTCATGCAGTTGATTAATAAAGTTTTAGTATAAAGTCAACCTGATGAACAGAGGTCTTCACCGCTAGCGAAGTCATTTCAGAGGGGCGTTGATATCGGTCGTTGGAGCGGATTGTAAGCTATCGCACTATTGTTGCACCTGTGTTTATGTTTGGTTTCGAAATTGTTTTATTGTGTAACTCTTTGTTTGTGTTTTTATTGCTCACCCTGCATTTTGCAAGGGTTTTATTTGTTATTAGATTTCGCTTAATTGTTAATTTATGTTGTTTTGATTCTTGTTAACGGTTATAGCTCGTTTGTTGCTATTTCAAACGGAGCTTGATGATGTATACCAACCCACTAAAAACCCTATTAGTATTTTTCCTCACTTTCACCACGTCTTTCTCTGTTTTCGCAGATACCGAAACAGTGGCATTAACAGGCGCTTTTCGTGTTAATGAAATGGGGGCGGCAACCTATTCTTTGCCGATAGATGCGGCGCCAGGAAGAGGTGGCATGAAGCCTTCTGTGGCGATTTCTTATTCATCTTCAGGCGGGGATGGATACTTGGGCTTGGGTTGGGGGATACAAGCGGCCTCAGTAATCACTCGTTGCCCTAAGACCATTGAGCAGGATGGTTTCTTACAAGGTGTTCAATTAACAGATACTGATAGTTTTTGTTTGGATGGCCAGCGATTGATCCTTGTGAGCGGTCAAAATGGTACCGATGGTGCGGAATATCATAAAGAGATTGATGATGCGTCGTTGATTACCGTACTTGGACGAGCTAACGGCGGTGGTCCAGGGGCATTCAAAGTCGAAACTAAAGCGGGTGAAACTTTTTACTACGGTGATGTATATACCCAAGCGGGTAAAAATTTTGTAACAACATCAAATTCGAATAACCAAAGTGACTCGTATCAAACTGCATTGAAAAATGGCAATGAAATTATTCATGCTTGGAGTTTAAAGGCGATTGAGGATGTGGTGGGCAACTACATTAGCTACCATTACATTAAAACTAACGATGAACAGTATTTATCCAGCATTGATTACTCAGGACATACTAACGGCGCATTGCCCTATAAAAAAATTAGTTTTGATTACGGCGCTCGTCCATATCCTAAAAAGGGCATAGTTTATGGTTCAGCGGTTTCACAGACAAAGTTGCTCAACAAAATTATCTTATCGACTGATAACCAAGTTGAAAAAACCTATTATCTCACCTATCAATTAGCGAGCTCTCTGGCTGGGTTTAACTATCTCGATAACATCCGAGCCTGCGTGGGGACCGATACCGCTGATTGCACCCGCAGCATTCGTTTTACTTGGGAACGCAACAATATCCCAAAATCGCCAACTTATAAGCCCTATACAGGACTGACGCCAGCTAACAATTTAAACATTCCTTCAGGTGAAAATCTGACCGCCAATATTTTTGATATGGACGGTGATGGCCAAGCCGATATCGTGTATGTCAGAAACGGCGCTTGGTATAAACGCTCTATTGCCTCGGGTATTGAGACGAAAATGACCAGCACAGGCGCCTCGCAACATGCTTATGCCCAAACGATTGATTTTGATGGTGATGGGCAGAGGGATTTACTTGTTGCTGCTAGTAATAGTTCACCTTGGCAGGTGCTTTCATTTAAACCATCAGAAGAGAATGTTCGAGATTGTGAGCCTGATGGTAATGGTGGTCGCTTGTGTGTTGATAGTACTCGTACTGTGCAATATACACTGACCTCCCTAGGACGTACGGCGATTGGACTTAATGGCAGCGCGATTGTCGCGGATGTAAACGGTGATTCACTAGAAGATATCGTGTTCCTCGATGCAGGCCAGATTAAGTGGTATAAAAACTTAGGCGGTGGGAGTTTTGCTGCTGCGGCGAGTTTATTGACCTTCCCGTCCGGGGCTACTGCCAGCCCAGGTATTCCGCAAATTAATCATACAACAAAAGGGTTTGAGTCAAGTGCACTGTTAGACGTCAATGGTGATGGATTAACGGACTTGTTGTTGAAAGTCAAAAAGATAGTTAGCTATTGTTCCACCGGCAAGGGGGTTATTTACGATACAAGCCCGGGAGAGTGTAAGGTGGATTTTAATGGCGTTTGGAAACAAAATATATCTGATAACTGGATACTTTATGTCTCAACGGGCAGTGGCTATAAAGAGCAGCAAATTATCACCATTGTATCGGGAATGGATACCTTACGGGCTGCTGATTTTAATGGCGATGGACTCACCGATATTGCCTATGTGAAAAACAATCAATGGTATATCCAACTGTCCGATGGCAACGGCTTTTTGCCTGCTATTGCGACGGGAATAACCACAGATAACGATAAGAAGCTAAACACCTATTTTGTGGACATTACGGGTAATGGCCGAGCAGATATCATTGCAAAATCAGATCTTCTTAAATCTACTATCTATATGTCTGAACCAAACTCTGCAAATGGGATGACTTCTTGGGAGGCTTCAGGCCAAATCGACCATGTAACTGGACCTCGTATATATTTTGCTGATATATATGGCCTTGGAAAACTTGATATTATCGTTACTTTTAATAACAATTGGCAGGCCAATTCTCCTCTTTCACCCAAATACAACAACACTATCAAAGCGATTACTGATGGCTTTGGTGTGACCACTATGATCAGCTATGCCTACTTAACTGAGCAGCTTAATGGCCAAAGTCGGGTTTATAAAACCCAAACCTCCAGTCACCTTGACCATTCAAAAAACTTCTCCATTATCGCGCCACTGCAAGTGGTTGCTGAAGTCAGTACACAGGCCAGCAGTACTGGTGGTGTCAGTGTGGCTTATGAATATGGTGGATTACTCGTTAATCGTTTAGGTCGCGGTTTCGCAGGTTTTGAATTACTCAGAACGATTGATAAGCAGTCTGACGTCATCACTGAAACTATGTATGACCAAGTATTTCCGCGTATTGGGTTACCCATTGCGACCAAGCAGAGTTATCAATCACAAGCGTTATCTGAGGCAAGAACCAATGCTGATTTTGTGCGCGATAGCTACGGGGTATATCGACAAACGAGTCTCTCTAGCACAGATATTACTCGTCAGTACGGAACGGACCATGTGGTTCGGGAACTTACGCAAGTTGATACTCAAAATAGTTATGATGATGCTGGGAATGTTGTCAGCAGTGAAGTCATCACCCATGACTTACAAACCAACACTGCGGTATCTACCGTTTCTATCAGCAACGAATACAACGGTGCAGGAGGCGGCGCCAGTAAGGGGCGGCTCAGTCATTCAGTCGTCACTAAATCACGGGCTGGTCAACGAGACAATGTCCCTGATGTCACCAATGAGAGCAGTTTTACTTACTTTGATAACGGCTTAATCAAAGACTCTATTGTTTCGCCTAATGATAATCGATACCAAGTCACTACCTCTGTCACCTATGACGTTTATGGTAATAAAACCACAGAGTCAATTACGGCTGGGACTAAGGCTGATGGTTCTGTCCCCCAAACACGTATCAATAGGAGCACTTATGATGCGAGAGGGCGTTATTTAAAAACCACCACCAACACACTGGGTGATACGGCAACCTATGGTTATAACGGCACAACGGCCGATAGTGTTACTGGGTTGATAACTAAAGTCACGCTAACGGATGCGAATGGCCGAAAGTTAACTAAAACCTCAGACCGCTGGGGTAGGCCAATTAGTGAGTTAACGCCCGACGGTGTTGCAACACAATTCAGCTATCAACTTTGCAGTAGTGCGGGATGCCCTCAGTTTTATGACGGTTATTTGCTGACCAAAAAATCAAAAGCAGGAACACCAACGGAAAGTGTCGTCAGTGATAAATATGGCCGTACCGTGGGGAGTTTACTTGTTGGCTTTGATGGTACTGTCATTGTTAGCGGAAGAAAGGAATATGATAAATACGGTCGCCCAGTTAGAGACTATGAGCCACGTTACGATTCCGTGTCCACGTATTTCACTGAGCTTAGGTATGACAACTTTGGCCGAGTCATTGCACAAGTTAACCCCAATAGAGGGGAGACATTAGTTGACTTTTTAGGTTTTGAAACCCGAACCATTGACCCTTTAGGAAATCAAACATCCGGAGTCGTGGATGCGCTTGGGCTTCAGTCTGTTGTAACTGACTCCTTAAATAACCAGCTGTATTTTGTCTATGATGCATCGGGTAACCTACTTAAGTCTTATGTGTCGGGTAATGGTACTGAGGTTGTCAGGACGCAGTTGATTTATGATGATTATGGCCGCAAAACTACTTCGATTGATTTAGATAAAGGCACGTGGAAGTACACCTATAACGCCTTTGGTGAGCTACTCTCTCAGACGAATGCTAATAGTCAGTCCACCTTCTTTTACTACGACACACTCGGGCGGCAAGTGCGTCGAACCGAGCCTGAAGGTGCCTCCTGCTGGGTATATGGTACTAAAACGGCTAAAAATGCGGGCTTATTGGTTGCTGAAAAACGTTATGACACCATTGTGAGTGATTGCAGCGCTGCAGGTGCTGCCCATCAAAAGACCACGAACTATGATGAATTGGGGAGATTAAAATCCACAACCACCACGATAGGTGCATTGAGTTATACCTCAAGTGTCAGCTACGATGCTCAAGGGCGGGTGTCTGAACAAAGCTATCCTGAAAATCTGCTGACCGTTGTTAACCATTACAATACGTCTGGTTACTTGTATAAACGTACCGACAAGGCAACGGGTAAAGCCTATCAAACCATCGAGAAAATGAATGCGAAAGGGGGAGTTGAAAAGGTTATCTATGGCAATGGTACAGAGGAGTTAACGGCTTATGATGCCGAGTCAGGTTGGGTGAGTGATATTCAGCTCAAGCGCTCAGGCGCGATATTGCACGACCTGCATTACGAATTTGATGATGTCGGAAACCTCACTTACCGTAAGCATGAGTTAGCGTCAGCATCAACGACTTTTGCCGAAACCTATAGCTATGATGACCTTTATCGCTTGTACGACAGAACAATCAATATCACCTCTGGTGGCGTCTCTTTGCCGAGCGGCTTTAAGCTCACTCAAAGTACTCGTTATGATGATTTTGGGAATATCACCTCCAAAACAGGGGTAGGAACATATCGTTATGATGCGACGAATCCTTATCGCTTATTAGATATCTGTAAGGAGGGTGGTTGTGGTGCGCTTGACACTACACCTGCCAGTAAATCCTGCCCTGCAGGTTATGCACTTAATGCGGCTGGTACAACCTGCCAAAAAAGTGAAAGCCAATCTGCATCACTAAGTTACAACTATAGCTGTCCGAGTGGTTACACTGTTTCAGGTACCACTTGCTCCAAAACAGAAACCAAAGTCGCGCAGGTTAAAACCGAGCAGCGTTGTGCCAGTGGTGACAACTTTAATACGGCTTCGGGGAAATGCTTGCGAGATTTCACGATAGTGTCAGTAAAAGCCCCTTCTGGTGCAGGGATAGCTTGTCCCTTTAGTGAGCCTATGGGCGGTGGTTTACGCCTGTGGGAATGTACCGAAAAATATTCACCAACGCCTAAACAAGTCTATAGCTGTGATGCGGGTTGGACGGTAAGTGGTACTAACTGTTCGCGGACATTATCGCAAGCGGCAACAAAGACGCCAGTCTATTCTTGTCCCGCAGGTTGGTCTGTTTCAGGGAGTGCTTGCAATCGTACACTCACCGCGTCTATCACCTACAGCTGCCCTGCGGGTTGGACGCAAAATGGCGCCCAGTGCAGTCGTGCGCGTCAAGCCAGCTACGCGATGGTCTATGATAAGAACGGCAATATCACCAATGATGGCACCAGAACGCTTACTTATAGTTCCTACGATTTGGTCACCAATATTGCTAAAGGTAACGAATCCAGTCGGTTTAAATATGACGCCGCAAGACAGCGTTATGAACGCTATGATGTCAAATTGGAAGACGGGGTTTTAGCCTACTACACCACCTATTATGTCGATGGTGCTTATGAAAAAGTAGTGCGTACCGGCGGTGGTAAAGCTGCGCTCACCGAGCAAAAACTGTATGTGGGTAATTTGGTCATTACTAAACGCAGTAACAATAGCACGGATAGTTTCTTGTATTTGCATAAAGACCATCAAGGTTCTACTACGACCATTACGGATGCGGCAGGCAACAGTGTTCAGCAGTTTGTTTATGACCCTTGGGGTAAACAAACCGCAGTATTTGATACTGGGTTATTGGCCAACTATACCACTCCAGCCACCACTAAAGGTTATACCGGTCATGAGCATATTAGTCATTTGGATTTAATCCATATGAATGGTCGTATCTATGACGCGACTATCGGGCGCTTTATGCAAGCAGACCCGTTCATTCAAGCGCCAAGCGATACGCAAAGTTATAACCGTTATAGCTACGTGAAAAATAACCCCATGAGCTATACCGACCCCAGTGGCTTTTTCTTTAAGCGTCTTTATAAAGCGTTGATGGATATTGGAGGGGTGACTTTTATTCATCGACAGATTGCCAAAGTGGAAGGGCTTGGTTCGGCAATTCAAATTGGCCTAAATTATATTCCATTTTTTGGACAGTTGGCGTCAGCACACTTTGCCTTTGATGCTTCATTTGTCGCTACGGGGAGTTTAAGTTCAGCCTTTAAATCTGGTGCAATATCTTACGTAGCTTCAAGCTTGGCAACTAGTGGAATTAACGGTGTTGAAGGCTTTGTTGTTAGAAGTGTGGCTGGTGGTATTTTCAACGTTGTTCAAGGAGGTGAGTTCGGTCATGGATTTATCGCTTCTGGAGTCGGCATTCTTGGAGCTCAAGGCGCTGGAATGTTAGGTATTTCAGGGGTTGTGGGACAAACATTAGCGTCAGCGGTTATTGGAGGAACTGCATCACAGCTGAGTGGCGGTAAATTTGCTAATGGGGCGATGACTGCGGCATTTACAGTAGCATTAGAATTTCTCATGCGTGATAACGAGATCTTTGTTACAGGGAGTTCCGATGTTGATGCTAGTAAAATAAATCCAAATGATATTGCTAAACCTGAAATTGATTATTCTAAAGGATATTATAAATATGGAGAAGCCGTTGCAGCTTTAGAGCAGGGAATACTTGATGCTAAGACGAATGGAAATGCTAATTGGGAGTATGGCGGTATCACTGTATTAGCAAAATTTGGTGTTTATTATAATTCTAATATAGTGACTAGCCATCAGGCCCATGCTATCTATTGGTCTGTATCCACGTTAGACTCCATAGCTAGTCGAGTGCAAATTTTAGCACTGCATCATTATCATCCATTAGGTAGAGGTGTTGTAAAGCGAGCATTTTCAGATGCCGATATGACGACATTTAAAAACTTTAAAGCAAAGTGGGGCGGTTTTCAGGGGATATACTTAATTGATAAGTATGGAACTAGAAAGTTTAATGGAACAACTGATTATCGTGGAGTTGCATGTAGTGAGGGGATTTCTTTATGTTAAAATTATTCATCTTATTTTTTTTAGTAATATTTTGTGTTAAAGGGTGGACAAGTGACTTTAAAGACTCAGTTGTTGTATATGATTTAAATGTTGAGCCTACTTGCTATATTAAACTGAATGAAGATTATTGGAGGTGGAGGGATGAGGTCGGGTTAAGTAAAGATTTACGTAAGGATGTGGCCAATGCACTAAGAGGGTTGGATTTATTTGATTCATTAGGGAATGGCATTTCTTACGATAAGTTAAAAAGTGGATTGTGTGCCAAAGAGTTTATTTTTTCTGAGGAGGTGAATATTGCGATGAATTTTTTTAGTAAAGATATATTGCCATATGATTTATATTTTTTCACCATAAATAGATTTTATGGTCAGAGTTTCGTATCCACTGATGATTTGATTCAGGCTTTGATCGATGGAATGGTTGAGCTTGATAAACGCTTGAAAGACTAATCAATTCGTGGAAACCGTGATTAAGCTTAAAGGTAATGGTGTTGAAAATAGCAGTGCGACAAATACTGGGACATCAGTTGAAGTTACTGCTGATTCGCGAGCTATTGAAATGAAGTTTGTTGGCTGTGATGTATTAACACTTAATCCTAGTGAACTAGAGGCATTTAAAGAATCTTTAGTTGACAAAAGCAGAATGGATTTATATATCTGGTCAACTACTTCAAATCGTGTGGTGTTTGATACATCCAATATGAACTATTGGATATCAGAGTATTCTCCAATCTTGAGCTGGTCCTCTGAGAATATTGGTGGATTCCGAGCATTTTCTGTATTTCATGACAAATGGATGGCAAATTGGCAAATTGGCAAATTGGCAAATAGAAAATAGAAAATAGTTTCATTTTAGCAGGTGCTATTGCGCCAGCAATGGCGGGACAATATTACGCATTAGGTATGGGTAACTACCACTATTATTTGACCAATTTTGAGAGGAAACACTAATGCGAAATACCTATATAGTGTTATTGGTGTTGTTGATAACAAGCCTAGTACAAGGGTGTGCCTACTATAGTTACAGTACTCGCACTGCTTACGGTGTGCAAAAAGTGGATATCGAAGAGTATTTAGGGCCAATTGATATAGGATATGATTCTCCCATCTTAAGTCCTGTCATCACTTTTGATAATGGTGTGCAAGTCAAGTTTTATATTTCTGGAGCGTATAATTATCCACCCAAAAAAACTGATTCAGAATATTTTAATAACGCAAGAATTGAGATGTTTATCACTTCATTAAAAGAAGGGATACAGCTGAATACAAAGCGTATAATTCTAGACCAATACCGTATTGGTAAAAAAATACCCATTAAGTTTATAGAAAAAAAACGTTATCCAAGTTTGGCGAGAAACCAGCATGGACTATTGGTTTGTACATATCCAGAATTGAGCCAGAAGGCTTTTTATGATTTTTATAAAAAGGAGAGTATTGAGGTACCTTACATGACTAATCTCAAGTTAGAGTTAATAAAGGGTAGCGGTTTGATATCAAATTCCAATATTCTCTGTGGTGAATTAGTCGCGATGGATACTAATTTTGCTGGTGAGCAAGGATATTTTACCATTACACTGCCCTTTATCGAGGCGGGAAATACCAAAGAATACACAGTGCATTTCTATCCAGTAGGGACTCGTTACACCATTAAGTAACTCGCTCCTAGTTATCGGTGTTCGGATCAACGTTCCAAAAAGGAATTATTATGAATAGGATCTGGGGATGGGGATTAACTCTAATGTTATTCAGTTGTACGAGTATTGAAAATGGTTATTTCAATTTAAATACCCGTATCGAGTATTCTGAACATTTAAATAGTTTAAAAAATGACTATGGTGAAGGTCGATACTATATGTTTCAAGCTGTTGATTTCACTGAGACAGGTGACCGTCAACCTAGTTTAGCAAGACTAAAAAAACTAATTAGCTTACATGCAAATATCCCTGTTGATTGTAAGAAAAATATGGAAATCATCGATAGCACAAGGAATTTATATGAGGGTGGTGGGGAAAGCATTATCATCAAGTGCAGTGAATGATAGGATAAAATTACAGTTACATGAGCAGGCCTATGTTGAAACGAGTCATCAGTTATGTGATGTTTGCATGTTTACTCAGTGCCTGTGCTTCTGATCCGCTTTTTCGCGCTTTGGAAGACGCCGAAAAAGCACATAATAAGAAACAGCGTGAAACTTCTTTAGTGCTAATGGATTTGGATGAGATATTCCCTGATCCTCAAGTTCGAGCATTGGCGAAAGCGGCAGGAAAAGGCGATATCAAAAAAATCCGTGAGTTAGTGGCAAATGGGGTCGATGTCAACGCTCAAGGAAGGTCGACAGGCACGCCCCTGTTTTGGGCAATTTATAAGGGTAACCTTGAGGGCTCTAGTACTGTAATGCATTGGGCGACTAGAAATAAAGATAGTCGCTTTTTACAGTTGGCATTAGCCTATGGTGGCGATCCCAATCTTAAAGGGGGAATGTTTGATGCCCCACCTATTGAGGAAACCGTGGAGTTAGGCGGAAAAACGATACCCAGAAATTATTATCTGCTCATTGAAGCGGGCACAGATCTTAATATAAAAATAAACACAGATGCTACCTTGTTAACTGAAGCGGCCGGTAGACGTCGATACGATGTTGTTTTAGATCTATTAAATCGAGGCGCAGAATTTCAAATGGTTAACGGAATAGGACGCGTTGGTCTGTATTATTGGTTAGCCGAGCATGAGCGGGTGATGGATAAAAATGAAGACGCCTATAAACAGAAGAAAAAAGTTGAACAATGGTTACAAGACAAAAATATTGACTTCAGCATAATCACTCCTGGCTCAAAGGGGAATTCTGGCTAATAGTGTCCGAGGGTTTTTGAGTGGTAAAGTCAAGGCGTTAACCGTGTATTTTTATCTACCCAGTAAAGCCTATTAAGTCACTTGGTGTTGATTCGGTTGATGTATTGGCTCAATTAGTTTTGAGCTGATATGGGCGAGAGTGGAAGGAATGAGTGATGAAGTATTTGTTACTGCTTATCGGTCTTTGCTTGTGTGGCTGCACTTCCACCATTTTGGAGGTCGCCAGTGTGCCTTCAGTTAGCCCTTGGGAGCCAGTTCCTGATACAAAGGAATACACGTATAACAAAAACCTTGATGATATTATTGAGTATCCCGACGTTAATCTTTCGTTATCGCTGACAAATTATGAAACCAAGTACCGAGGGAATGCGATATTGGGTATAGAGATGAACCGGTGGCCCGATAGTCAGTTTAATAAAAATGAAATCATACTCGCATTGGGTGTAAAACCCTTAAAAAGTGATGTTGAGTTAGTTGCAAACAATATCGTGCTAATCATGAAGGTTGATGGTGTTGAGCAGCATTTCAAGCCATATATAGCAATGAAATTTAAAGATTATGATACTCAATTTTGTGGTTTTGATAACTCTTTGGGGGGATGGGGTACTCGCAGTGTCGATATTGCCGATAACAAAGAGAGTTTACGGCTCGGCAGTGAATTTGTAGATAACTGTTATAACCTGTACTTTAAATTCCCTGAAAAGGTCAAAGATGTGGATTTTGCTCTCGATTTTTCCGGCTCCCTGCTACCTCTGGATAATCATCAAGTCATCTATTTTCATAAGAAACTGATTAAGTGGATGTCATCTAACTAAAACGGACTAAATTTTCGATTTTACGAAAGACGTAAGTACATCTTGGGAGTTAGCCCCTCATTGAGTGCAGGTTTTATGAGAATTTTACATGTGTTACCTAAAACGGTTGCCATTGTACTTGCTGGCTTAAATTTAGCGGGCTGTCCCACTCAATTTAATGTTGAGGTTTTGAATGATAGCAGTAGTACCATCCACATTCTGTCTGGCTATTCAGATCTAGAGTTATCTCGGATTGAACCAGGTGAAGCAACCCAAGTTGCATATAACCTTGATTGTTTTAGGGTTAGGGCTGGAGAGCTGATTTATGAGTACAAACCTGTGATGCCACCAGCTCAGTATGTTCAAAATGGATTGTTTAGCTCGCTATTTAAAGCTGTATTTACAGGTGCTCAGGAGTTAAAAATTTATGTGGATGGTGAAAAGCAAAATGAATCGCTCTATCTCGTAAAAGGTTGTAAGTAATGTAAACACATTAAGCCGTAACTCTTTTGCGTTGCTATTTAAAAATAAAGTTGTTTTTGACAAAAAATAAGGAGGGTGAGCACCCTCCTTATTTTTAGATTTCCAGCTCGACAAAGTCCTTATCGATATCGTCCTGCTCAATACCGATATAGCGCAGGGTAGTTTCTTCGGCGCTATGCCTGAGCATCTTCATTACTCGGCCAATATCTTTGGTTTGTTGATACAGCAGATAGCCTCGCGTCTTACGCATTGAGTGGGTGCCTAAGGCGATTTTGAGCTCTTCACCAATCATCGCTAGGGCGCGGCAAATATAGCGGCGCGATAAAGGCGCGGGTTTAATGTGCTTTGCCCGTTGATTACGGTAGGACTGAAACAGATAGATATGGTAAGGATGCTCGCGTTGAATACGCTGTATCCGTTCCAGCGTCTTTTGGTTGAGTTTGATATTGGCAATTTTGCCGGTTTTAGATTCCTTAATGATAAGTCTATCGCCGTGGATATCACTGAACTTAATCGAGAGTAAGTCAGAGATCCGCAGGGCGAGATTAAGGCCGATATTCCACACATCGGCCAGTTGCTGGCTAAACTGTCTTTCCAGTAGGTAGCTGATAAGCTTAACCGTATCTTGGTCTTTAACTGCGTGAACCTCAGGCATGGTCATGTTCCTCTTTTTTGCTATAGCGTGTTTTTGGGCACTTGCATTGCGCAGAGCCTTATTGGGCAAGGGGTTGAGTGTTCCCGTTTTAGGATTCTGGGAACTTCATTTGGCTAAGTGGTTTAATCCAAACTGACCTTCACCTTGTAAACGCCCATATCGAAATAAGTGGCAAAGTTTTGGGTAAATAAATCGATTAATGCTCTGCATTCCCGTTCGCCAATCCAGCCACTAAACAGGCTATAGACCTGCTTGCTGTTAAAGCAGATATCGATGTCTTTAACGAGCTCAGGGAAGGGATGGCCGCGAAAAGCAAAGTCGGTGACGTAGACTAAACGCCAATATTCCTGCTGTTTCTCAAGCCGGACTTCGACGGGATGAAAGCCACCCTCTTCGGCGCTGTAATCTGGATCTCTAAAATTGAGCGTAATCGCATTGGCATCTTTTGGATCGACGTCAGCCAGTTCCTTTTCAATGACTTGGTAAAAACGATTAGGCATTAATGGCAGTTGGTTACGGTTAATGATTAACTTCATGGAATATTCCTTGTTTGATTTACGCGCACACGCAAGAGCCTAGGAGCTAAAACTCCTAGGCTCTTGCTGTGTTTGCTGGTGGGGTAAAAATTGCGTGAAACGAGTCTGATGGAGCGTGATGAGGTATTAGGATGCGCTTTGGTGTTACAAGGTTATCGAAGGGGCGAGTGTTAATGCGGGTAGTGGTTTGTCTGCGGATTGATAGACAGCAATATACAAATAACCATGGCTGCCTAAGGTATCGGCCTCACAGGTAAAGTTATCGTGCTCAATGGTGACGCACTGCTGCTCTGTGGCATCTATCTCACCGGTGGCGACTAACCGCTCAAGTTGTTTAACTAATCTCGGGAAAGCGTGATTGAAGCGTTTGCGTTCTTCAGGGGAAAACTCACCGACAAAACTTGATCTGTCATTGAGATAATCCAAATGCAGACCACGCAAAATCAGTCTCGCACCAAAGCGGGGAGATACTTTACGGGGCAGGCCCCAGGCGTGCTCAATATCGAAAAGTTTTAGCGTTGTCATAGTGACCTCAATGGATGAAGGATGAAACTAAGGGAGTTGGTTGCTTGTTAGCGGACTAGCGAGAACTGTGATAAATGCCTTGGCTAGTACAAGCGGCGAATACAGCTGGCTAGCTGGCTGGATACAGGGCGGGTAATCGTTTTTAGGTATGCACACTCCAATTAGGCAGTTCATTACTGCCATGGTTAAAGTACACCCCATTGATCCCCCGCTGCCATTCACCTGTTGGAACACCATAACTGTCACAGGGGCAAACATAGCGGCAAAAGCTGATCTCCTTGGGCAAGTGCTCAACCACATCACGGTGAAAAACAAATAATACGGTTTTATGTAGCTCGCGGTGTGGTGCAACAACTGGCTTGCCAATCACTTGGCCCATGGCATTAAGTGGCCGCACAAACATCGGCAAAATCAGCTCAACTGTTAAGCGGTTACGCAGTTCAGGAAAAGCGGCGCAGGCTTCGGCGACACAGGCCTGAGAAAAGCTGTCGGTAAATTCAATCATGATGGACTCCTTGATTTGGCGTGGCAGGCTTTAACGCTGGCTAAAGTAAGCCTCGTTCAGCAAAGGACACCGGTGTACGACCAACCACAATATGGTCAAGCACGCGCACATCAATAAGTCCCAGTGCATCGGTTAACCGTTTAGTGATGTGCTTATCTGCAGCCGAAGGTTCAGATTCACCGGACGGGTGGTTATGGGCAAAGATCACCGCTGCTGCATTGATGGCCAATACTGCCTTAACCACCTCCCGTGGATAGACACTGGCGGCATCTAAAGTGCCAAAGAACAGCTCTTTAAACTCCAGTAATTGATGCTGGTTATCGAGCAGCATCACTGCAAACACCTCCCGCTCATAACCGCCGAGTTTGTAAGTTAAAAAATCCTTAGTGGCTTGAGGGTTGGTATACGCATCTTTCTTTACATAACGTTCGGCGATGATATTGGCGGCAGAGGCAAGGATCGCTTCGGCAGTTTGCGGCCAATGGTTGATCGGTTGGTTTAGCAATGGGGGCTTTACGGATTGGGAGGACAACGATTTTGTTGACATATCAGGCTCCTTGAAAGCGTTAATGGGCTTATGCACAGGAGTGATATATATCTGAAAAGATTTGGAAATAAGGAAAAAAGTTAAAAATTACTCGAAGGACATATGTGATGAGACAATAACCGAGAAACTCATCATGAAACTAATTCGCCTACCTAAAGTTATGGACTACACCGGTCTAGCCCGTTCCACTATCTACAAGTACATCGCAGAAGGAACATTTCCCAGACCCGTGTCACTCGGTAGCCGAGCTGCCGCTTGGGTGGAAAGTGAAATACAAGATTGGATTTTAACAAGAATAGAGGAGCGAGATGCCCAAAGTGCAACCGTTTAAGCCCATACCAACATCCGTTTTACGGCACATTAATTAACTTCAGGGTATCCCTTACAACCTCCTGCCTTCAAAGGCTAAGAGTGTCCTCCATTACTAGATTGAAATGCTTTTTTCTGGTGGAATCCTTTTATTAAGTAAGCCTATGAGCAATAACTAAAAACAACCTAACTAAACCAAGGGAACCACCGAAAACAAGCTAGGGTAAGGACAAAATTCAGAGCTTGCTTAGTTACTATTGCTAGAACACTACCAGCCTAACAACCAAGATTCATTAAGCACTGGAATGGCAAAGACTATTCAAATCGGGCACTAACTGACGTATAGACAAGCGTATAGCCCTCACCGGCATGCGCTTGTCTTGTCGCCCTGGTGATTAACATAAGGGGTGGATATTCCACCCCTTAGCTCTTCACCTTCAAAGTGTTTAACTCCAATTTTCAAACGACGAAGAGAACGTAGTTACATCGTCAAATCACCTGCCAAGAAAACCTGCGAAGGCTTTGAAGATACCCCAAGGGATAATGCCGCCTAACTGCGTGACAGCTTAGTACAAAGACTGTGTGCTATCTCACTGGATTAGATAGAACTTTTCTGACACAATCCTAAAAATCATGTGCATCAATCTAAATAGTGTAATCGTTTAATTGAGCTACTTTAAACATAGTACTTGAGAGCATTTAGGCGATTACCTTTGCCGTTTTTGCCACAAAATAATAAGAGGTGAGGCACAGGGATGGTCGATACAATTCCAAGCTATGAAGAGATGATGCCAGCAGTGCTTAAGGTGTTAGCAAACGGGCAGCAAAAACCGCTGAAGCAGGTTTATGATGACGTTGCAGCCCTCTATGGCTTTTCAGCAGAGCAGCTTGCGCTTACCTTACCCAGTGGCAAGCTAACTTATGTTCGCAGTAGAGTTGGTTGGGCTAAAACCTATCTGGTTAAAGCGGGACTTATCCATCAACCTAAGCGTGGTATCTGCGAAATAACCAACAGGGGAAGGGAAGCTTTGGCAAGTGGTCAGCTTATTAATAACGACTACTTATCCCTGTTTGATACCTTTAATGACTTTAGAAGTGCCCACCACGATCAATCAACAGAACAAGGCAAAGTAGAGCGTTATGCCAGTATCAGTCATAACGATAATACTCAAACTCCAACAGAGTTAATGGCGCAAGCCTTTACCGCCCTTAATTCAGCCCTTGCCGATGAATTAATTGAACAAATCCACACTCTATCGCCCAAGTTTTTCGAGCAGCTGGTGGTCGATTTAATGTTAGCCATGGGTTACGGCGGCAGTCAAAAGGATGCTGGCCAAGCAACTCAATACAGCAGTGACGGCGGTGTTGATGGTATCATCAAAGAGGATAAGCTCGGGCTAGACTCCATCTACTTGCAAGCCAAGCGCTATCGCGATAACACAGTCGGCAGACCGGATATTCAAGCCTTTGCTGGCGCGCTCGACATGCACCGCGCCCGTAAAGGGGTATTTATTACCACTTCGACCTTCAGCAAAGATGCCCGTGATTTCGTTACCCGTATTGAAAAACGCATCGTGCTGATTGATGGCCATAAACTGGCAGCCCTGATGATAGAGCACAATGTCGGTGTTTCGACACGCGAGCTGTATGCCGTTAAGGCAATAGACTCAGATTATTTTTTGGAAGAGTGAGCCAAGGAAATACTGGTAACTTTTTATCTTCAAGTTGCTAGCGTAACCGATTAGCTTGTAACGAGAAAACTCTCAAATTATGGAATTAACATGCAAAAACTGACGCTTAACAAACTGTCCCGTAAGCTTTTTGAAGCTTGTGACATTCTGCGAGGCAAGATGGATGCTTCTGAATACAAAGAATACATTTTCGGAATTCTATTTCTTAAACGTATGTCTGACCAGTTTCATAAAGACTATGAAGCCAAAGTAAAAGAGTTAAAAAAAGCTGGTCATAGTGACGCAGCTATCCAAACCGTAGTTGGTAAAGCGTCTCAGTTTAGTTTTTTCGTACCGGAGAAAGCTCGTTGGGAAAATCTGCGTCACTTAAAAACTAACGTCGGCTCAGGGCTAAACAAAGCGCTTGAAGCATTGGAAGAAAGCAATACTAAGAAAGGCTTGGAAGGCGTACTCAAGCACATCAACTTCAACCGTAAGGTGGGTAAAAACCCCATCCCGGATGAGCGCCTGGTCGAGTTCATCCAGCACTTTGACAGCATCCCTCTCTCAAATGACGATTTCGAATTCCCCGATCTTTTGGGGGCAGCCTATGAATACCTGATCAAATACTTTGCCGACAGCGCGGGTAAGAAAGGTGGTGAGTTTTATACCCCTGCTGAAGTGGTGCGCTTGCTGGTGGAAATTCTTGAGCCTGCTGAAGGCATGGAGATCTACGATCCGACTTGTGGTTCAGGCGGTATGCTGATCCAAAGCCGCAACTACGTGCAGGAAATGGGCGGTAACGTTAAGAAAATTCACCTATTTGGCCAAGAAGATAATGGCGGAACCTGGTCTATCTGTAAGATGAATATGATCTTGCACGGAACAGGTGGCGCAGATATTGAAAATGGTGACACTCTAGCAACACCACTGCACCGAACCAAAGATGGTGAAGTGCGTCCTTTCGATCGCGTGATTGCTAACCCGCCGTTTTCACAAAACTACAAGAAAGCGGAGATGCAGCTCAAAGAACGCTTCAACACCTTTATGCCAGAGTCTGGTAAGAAAGCGGACTTGATGTTTGTGCAACACATGGTGGCCTCGCTCAAAGCCAACGGTAAAGCTGCTGTGGTGATGCCTCATGGCGTATTGTTCCGTGGCGCAGAAGAGCGCACTTGTCGCCAAGACTTTATTGAACGTGGCATTCTTGAAGCCGTGATTGGCCTGCCGCAAGGTTTGTTCTACGGTACGGGCATTCCTGCCTGTGTGTTGTTGTTGAATAAAGCAGGGTGTAAAAACCGTGACTCAGTGCTGTTTATTAACGCTGACCGTGAATATCGCGAAGGCAAAAACCAAAACAGCCTACGCCCTGAAGATATAGAGAAAATCACCAGCGTCTATAAACTCATGCTGGAAGATGCAGATCACCCAGGCGTCGAAAAATATGCGCGTTTGGTACATAAAGACGAACTGGCGCGTGAAGATTACAACTTCAATATTCGCCGTTATGTCGATAACAGCCCAGCACCTGAGCCTCAAAACGTCAAAGCGCACTTAAACGGCGGTATTCCAACCCATGAAATTGATGCGCTGCAAAGCACTTGGAATGATTACCCTGGCTTGAAAGAATGCCTGTTTGTTCCACGTTCTAACAACGAGTTCCAAGACTTTGCTGATGAATTTGAAGCGCTGTCATCGCTAAAACCACATATTGAGAGCTTTCCTTCTGTGCTTGAAAAACATGCAACCTTCCAAGCTGCACTGGATAGTTGGAAGCAAAATTTTGCTGGCTTTGAAGCACTTGGTGACAAAAAGCTCGGTGATGAAGGGGTATTTGCACTGCGTCGTGAGTCTCTTAATACCATCGAGCAGCATCTAATGCCGATTAACCTACTGAACCAATACAAGGTGCGTGGTGCGTTGGCGGATTGGTTTAAAACCTTGGAAGCTGATTTTAAATCCGTGGCCTCTAGTGGCTGGAATGCTGAGTTGATACCCGACGAAGTGCTGTTTGCCAGCCAGTGTGCGGATGTGGTGGAAGAGTTGGAGACTAAACAAGCGCGTATCAGCGAACTACAAGCCTTTGTGGATGCAGCAGATGAAGAAGACTACGAGCCGACTGATGAAAACCCTGCTCTCCCATCTGAGTATGTTAAACAGCTTAAAGACGGCCTGAAAGATCACAAAGCGACAATCAGTACTAGTTTGGCAGTGCTGAAAGCCCAAATCAAAGATGCGTTCACCCAGCTGAAAAGCAGTGTAGAACTTCCAAAAGGCACTAAGCAAGGGGATTTTGCCAAAGGGCTGACGGGTAAAGAGCTGAACTTCGCAGTCCATAGCGAGATTCTTGCGCTTGCGGATAAACTAGAAGTTCAGTTGGATAATTTTGAGCTAATCAAAGATCATGCGCGAAAAGGTGCACTAGCAGCGGCTGAGGCAACAGCGATTGAAGCCAAGCTTGCAGCACACAAAGCGTTGGAAGATGAGTTGAAGCAGCTGAAGGCGGAAATTAAGGAAACTGAAAAGCTTCGTGATGAACTGCTTGAAGGTGCGCGTAATAAAATTTCGGCTGAAGAAGCGAAAGTGCTGATTCTGGACCGGTTCAAAACCGAGTTAGATCGCCAATACCAAAGCTATGTGCGTGCGTTGCTGCTTGACCGTATCGCTGCAATCGAGAACCTACACCGCAAATACCAAGTTACCGCCAAAAGCATTATTGCCAAGCGAGAGCAGGAAGCGAGCAAATTAGCTGGCTTTATGAAGGAGCTGGGCTATGAGTGATTTACCTACAGTCAAAGTGAGTGAGTGTTGCGATATTCTTGATAACTTACGCATACCACTCAACTCTGAAGAACGAGAGAAAATAAAAGGGAACATTCCGTACTTTGGGGCTAATGGTGTTCAAGGCTATATAAGTGAGTACATCTTTGATGAAGATTTAATACTTTTGGCCGAAGATGGTGGTAATTTTGATGATTATCAGACCCGCCCAATCGCATATCGTATTTCGGGGAAATCTTGGGTTAATAACCATGCTCACGTTTTAAGGGCGAAAGAAGGTTATGATTTTTCGTTTGTTTTTTATTCCTTACAGCATAAGAACATAATCCCGTGCATCAAAGGGGGCACGAGAGCAAAACTTAATCAAGCTGAACTCCGTGAAATCACGATATGGGATGCACCACTTCCAACTCAGCAACGAATTGGAGAGATTATTGAGACCATCGACAACCAAATCGACGCCACTCAAGCTCTTATCGACAAATACACCACTATCAAACAAGGCATGATGGCGGACTTGTTTAGCCGAGGTATCGACCCGGACACTAAAGCTCTTCGTCCAACGTTTGAAGAAGCGCCAGAGCTTTATCATAAAACGCCATTGGGGATGTTGCCTACGGGGTGGGATGTTATTGAGTTAAAAAACCTTTTGGATGATGTAGCTACTCCAATGCGAAGTGGGCCATTCGGTAGTGCTCTGTTGAAAGAAGAATTGGTCAGTGAAGGTATTCCCTTATTAGGTATAGATAATATCTTTGTTGAGCGATTCAAGGCTAGCTATAAGCGCTTTGTTACTGAGCGGAAGTTTAGAGAACTTTCTCGTTACGCCGTTCGAGAAAGAGATGTAGTCATAACGATAATGGGAACTGTCGGTAGATCGTGCGTTATTCCCGAGTCCATAGGGCTGGCTTTATCGTCAAAGCATTTGTGGACAATGACGTTCGATAAAGAGCAGATATTACCTGAACTAGTTTGTTGGCAATTGAACCATTCGCCTTGGGCTGAAAGTTGGTTTAGACGTGAGTCACAAGGGGGAGTTATGGATGCAATTCAGTCTCAAACGCTCAAGAAACTGAAGCTAGTAGTTCCCACGCCAGCGGAGCAAAATGCGATATATGAACGTTATGAAAATTTAAATAATCATATTGAAGTTAATCAGACCTCATTGGACAAGCTGAAACTTCAAAAATCTGGCCTAATGCAGGACCTCTTAACAGGCAAAGTCCCCGTCTCCGCATAACAAAAAAATAAGAAAATGGCAGCAGGCACACGCCTCGCTGCCAGCAATAAGGATATCAAACAATGTCAGAGTACCAATTGGTTGAAAAGCCGTTATTAAACCAGCTTAATAGCATGGGCTGGGATGTAACGGATTTAGGGCAAGGTGTGCCTACCGACCCAACCACCAGCTTTCGCAGCTCTTTTCGTGAAGTCATTTTAAAAGACATTTTTAAAACCTCAGTACACAGCATTAATACCACTGATGACGGCAAGCCTTGGCTGACGGGTAGCCAACTGGATGTTTTGCTGGATGACGTCACCGATTTTGGTACTCACAAATTACTGGCGGCCAATGAAGAGTTTATTGGCCGTCTCCACAAATGGCAGCTCGACCGTAACGAGCTGACCGGCGAAGAAGATCCGGTTGTTAAGCTGATTGATTTTGATAACTGGGACAACAACACCTTTACCGCCATCAATCAGTTCCGTGTTGATACGCCTGGGCTTGGTAAAGAGCACATTCGTCCAGACATTGTATTGTTCGTCAACGGCCTGCCGCTGGTGGTGATTGAGTGTAAAGAGCACTCACAGCATTGCTCTAACCCAATGGCAGCAGGTATTGACCAGTTGCGCCGCTATGCCGACTTGCGCGAGCCCGAACACAGTAAACTGCGCGAAGGTGAACCCGCTCTGTTCTTTACCAACCAGTTGATGATCAGCACCTACGGTGATGATTGTAAAGTGGGCACCATCACCTCGAATGAAGATTACTACTTCAACTGGAAAACCATCTACCCCGATACCGAGCCCTATATTGCACCGGAAATTGGCGCCCATCGCAGCCAGGAGAAGCTCGTTCAGGGCATGCTCCACCCACAACGGCTACTTGATATTACCCGCTGCTTTACCTTGTTTATGGATACCGACAACGGTCCACGTGTAAAAGTGATTTGTCGTTACCAGCAATTTCGCGCGGTGCAGAAAATCATTGAGCGTATGGAGCAGGGCGAAACGGGCATTCAACGTTCAGGTGTGGTTTGGCATACCCAGGGAAGCGGAAAAAGCCTGACCATGGTGTTCTTGGTGCGTAAGCTTCGTCGCCATCCAGAGCTGAAAAGTTACAAGGTACTAATGGTTAACGACCGGAGTGATCTTGAAGAGCAACTGACCAATACCGCAGCGTTAATTGGTGATGCGGTCGTTGAGATCAAGAGCACCAAGGATGCAAAAGAGAAGCTGGCGAACGACACCTCGAACACCAATATGGTGATGGTGCATAAGTTCCGCGAGCAAGATAGCTGCTTTCTGCCGGACTCTGTTCGTAAGCTGTTATCTAAGCATCTTGCCGAAGCAAAAGAAGCGGGTGACGTGGAGCGTATTGAAGAGCTGGAAGCTGACTTTGACGCTGAAATTGTTATGCATCGTCCTTTCGGCGTGATCAATGCCGGTGAAAAAGTCCTGATCTTGGTGGATGAGGCGCACCGCACCCAGCGAGGCGGAAAAGACCGGCCAAGTCTTTCGGACAACTTGTTTGATGCTTTCCCCAAATCTACCCGAGTGGCATTCACAGGAACGCCGCTTATCGCTGACCACCAGACTTACCCAACCTGGAAGCGCTTTGGCGTCAGCCAAGAAAAAGCCTATATCGACAAATACAAGCTTCAGGATGCCGTCGATGATGGTGCAACGTTAAAAATCCTCTACGAAGGTAAAACCGCAGATAGCGCGATTTACGACAAAGCGGGGTTTGATACCAAGTTTGAAGATCTCTTTGCGGACAGAACGGAAGAAGAGCTAAGAGAGATCCGTAAAAAATACGGTGCTGAAGGTGATATTCTTGAGGCAGAAAAGCGCATTGAGGAAATTGCTGAGGACATAGTAAAACACTACTTGCGACAGATTTTGCCTGCAGGCTTTAAAGCTCAGGTAGTGTGCTCTTCTAAGCAAGCAGCGATTCATTACCAAACCTACATTGAAAAAGCGCTGGCGAAAGAAATCGAGCGATACAAAAAGCAGCCAGAGCAATGTATTGATAAAGCTTGGCTTGAACGCCTTGAGTTTTTGAAAACAGCGGTAGTGATCTCCAGTGATGACACCAATGAAGCCGCGTCTTTCACCTATGCCAGAAAGCAGGCCAAAGAGTTAAAAGCCGTCGAGAGCTTCAAGAAGAAGTTTGATCACAGCAAGCCAAATACCGGCGTCGCTTTCTTGATTGTCTGCGACATGCTGTTGACGGGCTTCGATGCGCCAATTGAGCAGGTGATGTATCTCGACAAGAAACTACGAGAGCATAACTTGCTGCAAACGATTGCCCGTGTGAACCGAACTGCGAAAGAAAAGCAGCGTGGGTATATCGTCGATTATATCGGTCTGGCTCATCACCTCAGAGATGCGCTGTCGATGTATTCGCAGGATGACCAAGACGACATTCTGAAAAGCTTGCAAAACATTAATAGCGAAGTGCCGGTTTTGGAAAGTCGTTATCGCCGTTTGCTTCAGCTGTTTACCGAACTCAAGGTTCACAACATTGAAGCGTTTGTGAACCAGAAGCTCAGTATCGATGAGCACTATCAAGTTCAGCTTCAAGCGATCGCAGTTTTAGAAGACCCTCGCCAGCGTGACAGTTTCAACGTGTTCTTGAAGAAGTTCCTTCAAAGCATGGACATCATCATGCCGAACTCCTTGGCGGACCCTTATAAAACGCCGATGTACCAGTTTGTGCATATTCAAGCGAAAGCACGCCAGCGTTACCAAGATGACAGCATGAGCTTCCAAGGTGTGGGCGCAAAAATTCGCCACCTTGTGAACGAGCATCTGATCAGCCTGGGCATTAATCCTAAAATTAAACCGATTGACCTGTTCAGTGATGCGTTTATGACGCACATGGGTAAAGAGCCGGATTTACAAGCGCAAGCGAGTGAGATGGAGCACGCCATTCGTAAGCACTGCAAAGTCAATGCGGATGATGACCCAGTCTTCCACAAAAAAATGAGTGAGAAGCTGGATGAGATAATCAAAAAGCACTCTGGCAACTGGGAAAAGATGATCCTGGAGCTGAGTGTTTTGCGAGATGAAATCGACGCCGGACGCGGCCCTAACGCGCAAATTTCCGACCCATTCTTCGATCTGATTGTCAGCATTGCATTCCCAAATGGCGAGCCTGTTAAGCCTCTGGACAAGGTGAAAGCCTGTGTCGAAGCAGTTATGGAACAGCTTGGCGAGAATATTGGCAGCCTAGACTTCTGGGAACGCGAAGATTTGATTTCGGAGCTAGAAGGGAAAGTTGAAATGCGCTTCTTACTAAGTGGCGTACCTCAATTGAGTGAGCTAAGTGAACAACTGACAACTGAAGTAGTGGCATTAGCGCGCAGAAGGGAGTTGTTAATTCTGTCTGAACAGGCGCTGAATGAGCGTATCGATGAAATTATCGAAAAGCTTCGTGCTATTGACCCTGAAGCGTTGCAAAAACAAATCAGCGAACAACCAGATCTCTCATTGCTGAAATATGACTTGGATGGTGTTGATTTATACCTGGCTCAAGAGTTGGAGCAATATGAGAGCTTCTACGAATTAGCGTTGATTAAGGTCGCTACTGACATCAATTACGCAGAGAACGAAGAAGATCGTTCAACACTGCCGTATGAAGTCAGGAAGCAGTTTTTACTTAATGCTGAAGATGTTCGAGAAGCTCTTGCCGATATAATTCTATCAATTCAATCAGAGCTAACTTTCCCTGATTTTGAACATAAGCCTATAGTTGCCTTAAAAGAGACAGCAAAAGGAAGTTTGTTCATAACTGTTGTCGTGGGGCTAATGACCAATTTTATCTACGATGTCATTAAAACGACTGCCTTGCAGGGACGGCAACCGATAAAAGACATAGTTGCAAAAGGTGGTCGAGTTAAAAGTGAGTTACCTGCATTGGTTGAACGAAATCGAGCAGAGCGCGGGCTTAATGAATCAAATTATCGGATTTCTTATACCGAAGAAAGAAACTTAGTTGATGATGCACTAAAACAACTGCGTGACCGCAATTTATCAAACCAAGATAAGAATAAACATCACTAATGCAATACAAAGATATCAAATACAGCTTGAAACAAAGCAAGCGAAAGACCACCAGCATTCTTATTGAACGGGATGGGAGTGTTACCGTGCTTGCGCCTGAAAGCTACGATATTGAAAAAGTAGAGAGCATCGTTGAGGAAAAACGGAGCTGGATTTATCGCAACCTAGCAGAGTGGGAAGATCTTAACCGCACCAAAGTCGAACGTGAGTTCGTGAGCGGTGAGGGCTTCCCCTACCTGGGCTGTAATTATCGCTTAAAGCTGGTGGACGAGCAGAAAGAAGACTTGATCCTGAAAAATGGTTACTTCCTGATGCGCCGAGATAAAGCTGAATACGGTAGCGAGCTATTCAAGCACTTCTATCGCACCAAAGGGCTCTCTCGTATTAGTCATCGCGTAGAGAACTTTGCCCCAAAGCTAGGGGTGGATTATCGCGCAATCCGCGTAATGGAGCTCCAGCACCATTGGGCCTCCTGCTCACCAAAAGGTGACCTGAACTTTCACTGGCGCTGTTTGATGGCACCTCTCGCGGTTATAGATTACATCGTGGTTCATGAGTTAGCTCACCGCATTGAGCCCAATCATAGTGCTGCATTTTGGAACCTTGTTGATAAAATCATGCCTGACTACCAAAAAAATGTTTCTTGGTTGAAGCATAATGGGGCAGGGATGGATCTTTAGCTAATACAGATGAACTGACTATGAAATTAATCGCCAATGGTCTCAATAAGCAGTTTTTTAGGTCTTGGGCAACTGAGTAAATCCAAGTAAGCAGACTTATGAGTAAGAAGGCAAGAGTGCTTGTTTACGCTAATGAATTGATTTGCAGGTAAAAATGACAGTCAAAGTATCTCATATCACTCACATTGATAATCTGATCAGCATTCTCACCCAAGGATGCTTGTGGTCCGATCATAAGCGCATTGAACTTGGTTTAGTTAACCAGAATATTGGCTATAGCCACATTAAACAGCGTCGTTTAGTTCGCCCTGTGAACGTGGCGACTGGTGGGACTATTGGGCAATATGTGCCGTTTAATTTTTGCCCTCGATCCGTGATGTTATTTGTGATCCATAAAGGCCATGATGACTATCAAGGTGGACAAGAACGTGTATTACATTTGATTAGTGATATCGACACCATTCGATTGACTAACGATAATTGCTTTTTTACCGATATACATGCAGATTTGGACTATGCCGAACAAATAGATGATTTCACTCGTATTAATGAGTTGGACCTTAAACGAATCAATGAACGCTATTGGTCAGACTTTAAAGAGGAGAAGCAGGCAGAATTTTTGGCATTCGAATCTGTTGCATGGCACACTATCCGACAAATTGGGGTAAAGACCCAAGCGATAGCAGAAGAAGTGAGCGTATTACTACAAGCTGTACAGCATAAGCCTGAGGTTGTTGTACGGCCACAGTGGTATTACTAGAGGTTAAAATGATTACTTATCACAAAGGCAACATATTGCACGATCAAGCTGATGCAATCATCAATACTGTTAATACAGTAGGCGTGATGGGGAAGGGCTTGGCTTTGCAATTTAAAAAAGCCTTTCCTGACAACTTCAAAGTGTACAAAAAAGCCTGTGACGATAAGTCTTTGGTGACAGGAAAAGTGCTGCCCGTTTCACTTGATTCAATCAACTCGCCTTTTTATATTATTAATTTCCCCACTAAAGCGCACTGGAAGGGCCAATCTAAGCTCGAATACATAGAGTCAGGTTTGGAGAGCCTTAAAGCTGAAGTTCGCCGTCTTGACTTAAAGTCAGTCGCTATTCCTGCTCTAGGCAGTGGATTGGGTGGTTTGCCCTGGCATGAGGTTGAGCAAGTCATACATACTTCCCTAGCTGAGTTGCCTGATGTTGATTGGCGCATTTATCCACCACAAACAGCGCCTAGTGCTGAGCTTATGTCCAATCAAACTCGACGCCCACGAATGACCATTGGTAGAGCTGCAGTTCTAGGTTTGATCGATCGCTATGTATCTACCGGTTTTGGCTACAGATTGTCATTACTTGAAGTGCAAAAGTTAGTTTACTTTTTGACTGTGGTGGGCGAGCCATTAAATAAGGTTGTTTTTAAAAAGCATCATTATGGGCCTTACGCTGATGTACTCCGTCACGTACTTGATAAGATGGAAGGTCACTTTATTTCTGGTTATGCCGATGGTTTGAATAAGCCAGAGACACCTATTGATCTCAAAGATGATGCAGCCAAGGAGGCTTTAGGTTTCCTAGAGCAACACTCAGAGACTAAGCAACGTTTTGATAAAGTCGCTAAGCTAATTGAAGGGTATGAGTCTCAGAACGGCATGGAACTACTGTCAACGGTTCATTGGGTTGTTACACAAGAGTCAAATCCTGCACTGTCTGCTGATGAGTTGGTTCAGCGGGTTCACAGCTGGAATGCGAGAAAGGCTACAATGAAACCCGCTCATATTCTTGCAGCGTGGAACAGATTAAGTGAGCAAGACTGGTTACAGTTACGAGCCTCAGTTTAATGATTTATTAACAGATAATAAGCCTCTTAATTGAGGCTTTTTTTGCGCTTTTTATTGAGCTACAAGTCGTAAGTTTTTGGCATTATGCGCAAGACTCACGTTCCCTTTAGCTGCTTCCATAATGTATTCACTCCACCATGTCATCATCACTCGACGGCGCTCAAGGTAAATACTGCGGTTATAGGCACTACGTACTTGGTTTTTATCAGTATGGGCAAGGGCAGCTTCTATTACGTCAGGATCAAAGCCTTGCTCATTTAGTGTTGTACTGGCAAGAGATCTAAAGCCATGGGCGGTTGTTCTGTCTTTTAATCCCATTCGTTTTAAAGCGGCATTGGCGGTTTGTACATTACAGTGAGTTTTTGGGTCTCTATCTGCTGGAAAGATAAATTCCCTATGTCCGGTTATTGGTTTAATGGCTTGTAATAGGGCTAATGTTTGCTCTGTGAGCGGAATGAGGTGATCGCGTCTCATTTTCATTCTAGCAGCAGGGATAAGCCAAACACCTTCCTCAAAATTAATTTCATCCCAACGAGCGCGGGCGGCTTCATTAGGTCTAGTCATGGTGTGCAACTGCCATTCAATTAAAAAGCGAGTTACTTTTTTAATACTAGCATTTGCAACTGCTTGCATTAACTCCGGTAGCTCACTTGGTTGCATTGCTGCTAAGTGTTCTTTACGAGGCTTTTTGAAAATAGCCTTTATTCCCGATAGTGGATTAGCGTGGATAATTCCGATATTAACAGCATAAATCATCACTTCATTGAGTCGTTGCGTTAATCGTTTAACTGTCTCTAAATTACCTCTTGCTTCTATTGGCCTTAAATATTCAATGACCATAGGCGCTGTAATTTGAGTAACAGGAATATCTTCCAATGAAGGGAGTAGGTGAAGTTTGAAGGAGCGCCAAGTCGCAGCGGCATGATCCTCTGTGATAGCATCTTTTTTCTGTTCAAACCATTCCGCGGCAATTTTACCAAATGTGTGCTCGATAATTGCGACTTTAGCGGCAAGTTGCTCTTCTCTATTTGCCTTAGGGTCTGTTCCATGGGCAATAAGAGTTCGTGCTTCTTGTGTGAGCTTACGTGCAGATGCGAGTGATATATCTGGATAAGAGCCTAAGCTAAGGTTTTGACGTTTTTTAGTGATAGGGTGCGAGTAGTTTAATAACCAGAGTTTGGAACCATTTGGTTTAATTCTGATTTGCAGTCCACCACCATCAGCAAGGTTATACTCCTTGTCTTTTGGTTTAGCTGTTTTGATTTCTGTATCAGATAGAGGCTTAGCTAGTCTTGCCATAACAACACCTTAGCAGCATTACTTTGTAGACACTCAGTGTTACTAACGTAGTTATTTAGATAACGTGTTGATTTACATTAGATAACGCCATTTTTAGTAACACCGACTATCGAGAACAAGCATTGGTGTTACATCCGATGTTACTAAAAATTGTGGATGTTACCAAACACTATTAGACGTCTATAGACATGATTTGCAGCTAAGTCATTGAGTTTGATTTATTTAAGGCAATAAAAAAGACGTCCTGAGACGTCTTAGTTACTTCATTTGGTGGAGGCGGCGGGACTTGAACCCGCGTCCAGAACACCTACATCCAAGGCACTACATGCTTAGTCTCTCTTTTAATTAACCCGAATAAACTCCGAAAGACAGGATTTCATCGGGCGAGTCCGGTACTATTTCGCGGTTCACCCCCGGACGGAGTTCCCTCGCTATCAAATGTAAGATGACCATCTGTATACACTGCCCATTTGAGAGACCTGTGTCAGATGGCTAGCTAGCCTAAGCTGCTAGAGCGTAGTTATCGTCGTTTGCAACTATAACTTTGCGGCTTTTTACGAGGCCAACCGCCCCTCGGCATGCTCCCAGGGTTTCGTGAATCCTGTCGAATCCAGAATCGCCCCCAAGAATTTGATTGTAACCCGTAGCATAATGATTACCTAGCATCATTTGCTTCAAGTTCAATCGTTTGTTCATTATCCGTGCGTTTTTTCTTTTTTCATCACACGGGCTTTTTCAACTTCCCATTCACGCGCTTTAGTATCTTCGCGCTTATCGTGATCTTTCTTACCTTTACCTAGGCCAATTTCCACTTTTACCCATGCACCTTTACGCCAGTACATTGAGATAGGAATGATAGAGTAGCCTTGGCGCTCGACTAAGCCAGCCAGTTTATCTAGCTCTTTACGGCTGAGTAGCAATTTTTTTAAGCGTAGTGGGTCGCAGACAACGTGTGTCGAGGCCGTATTCAAGGGAATAATGGTGCAGCCATGCATAAAGGCTTCGCCATTTTTCAGGAATACGTAACAGTCAGACAAGTTGACTTTACCCATACGGATAGATTTAACTTCCCATCCCATGAGGGATAGGCCAGCTTCCATTTTTTCTTCGAAACGGTATTCGAAGGTTGCGCGCTTATTACGTGCGATAGTCGCAGGCGCGGCTTTGCTTGATTTTTTCTTTACCATAGTGACGCCATTATACGCACGGTTAATCAATTTGGTATTGATATAAGGTTTTATTTAGCTAATTTCAAGCCTCTATCGCGTTGTTGCTGTTTTTTTGAACGCGATTAGGCTGTTGAGTATCAACCTAAGTGCACAAGGGGTGCGTTTTTTACGTATCGTGATAAAATCCGTGCAAATTTTGATTGCTTGCCTAAGTTGTTCATCTTGCGTGCGTTCTTTTTGTGCGTACGAGTTTGTTTAGGTCGCTGTGAATACGTTAGTGAAGAGTGCTAAGTCCTATGCCGCAAATTTCTCGAAGTGTGTTAGTCCGTTTTAGTGCGATGCAAATGTATGACTTAGTGAATGATGTCGAGTCGTATAAAGAGTTTTTACCCGGTTGTGTGGGTGGCAAAGTCTTAGAATTTGACGGCAAAACTATGCTGGCATCTGTGGATGTGAGTAAAGCGGGGATCCGTAAGACCTTTACGACTCGCAACCAAGTGGTTCCTGGTAAGAGTATTGATTTAACATTGGAAAATGGACCCTTTAAGCATTTATTGGGGCAGTGGCGTTTTACTGAGCTGACTGAAGAAGCCTGCAAGGTAGAATTCGAGCTGAGTTTTGAGTTTTCAAGCTCGTTAGCCGATATGGCCTTTGGTAAAGTGTTTAATGATCTTATGGTATCAATGGTGACGGCATTTACGAGTCGCGCTAAGGTAATTTACAGTGACAAATGAGACAGATAAGTTTGTAGTTGATGTGGTTTACGCCTTACCTACACAGCAAAAAGTGATTTCGGTGAATGTGAATCCTGGCACGTCAGCGATAGAGGTGGTGCGTTTAAGTAACATAGTGAGCTTTTTCCCTGAAATCGATTTAGAGACGGTTAAGCTCGGTGTGTTTAGTAATGTGGTCAAACATGACCAAGTGATTTTACCTGGCCAAAGGGTTGAGATTTATCGTCCTTTGATTGCTGATCCTAAGGATGTGCGTCGCCGCCGTGCGGATAAAGCTAAAGATGAAGGCCGAGCGAATAAAGTGACGGGTGGACGAGCTTAATACGATTGGTATTAAGACTGATATCAGTTTGCCATCATTGCTCAATAAAAAAGCGCCCTAAGGCGCTTTTTGTATTTCATTTGACTGAAAAGAGCATAAGCAAAGTTTAGGATTTTACTTAATTGGTTTTTGAACCTGCACTTCTGCTTGGTTTTCTTTTACTAAGGGCTTGGCATCGGGACGCTGTGCAGGAATTTGTGGCACTAGCTCAGTTTTATTCCCCGTAGGTAAACTACTTTGCTCAAGTGGCGTATCAAATTCTTTGCTTAGCTCATAATCGCCATTTACTGCGGTCAGTTTATCACCCGTAAAGTGCAAAATGAGTTCTTTATGCGTAATGCTGGCATCGCGTCCACTCTTGTAGTGATACACATAGTACCAAGTATCGTCGGCGAAACTATCGCGTAATACTGGACGGCCGAGAATGTATTCGGCTTGTTCTTTGGTCATGTCAATGCGCAACTTTTCGACTTGTTGCGGTTCCATGTAGTTACCCTGTGGAATGTCGGGCTTATAAATCAACCAATCGAACACACTACAAGCACTGAGCGAAACAGAGAGCGCCACAGCGCTCAGCAGGGTAAGACTTTGCTTTTTATTGATCATTGTATGCGCTACTTCTGAAAATCTGGCGGCCATAATACCCAAGCATTCCCCCTCATGACAAGGGCAATCGGGCTTTGCTGCCGTCATAGATCGAATTGTGTGACTTTTCGACCCGCGATGTTGGCTTTAGTTCTCAATCTTTAAGGATATTTATTACTGGAAGTCATGTGGCAACTGTGGAGGTGTTTTTAGCCTCTTAAGCGTGCTGACAGGATTGTATAAAAGGAAATGAGGGCCAGATTTTTTCTTTAAAGCCAAGCAATTAGTCAGTAAGTCAATAAACAGTTTGTGTGGCGATAAACATAGTAATCTTGCTTAAATCAGATTAAAGTTGCAGATATGTTTTTATTATGTTTTTGCGCTGTGATTTTTAGCTTTAAGTTCGCAGTGTTTGAAATAAAGTATTGGGATAGATGCTTTGGAGTCATTAGTTTGTGTAGGCACGGGCTTGCAGCTGGCTGGACAAATTTGTGTGATGAGTCGCAGTTATATTGAACATGCCGATGTGGTGTTTTCACTCCTGCCCGATGGTTTTTCCCAGTGTTGGATCGAGAACATTAATCCCAATGTCATCAATTTACAGTCGTTTTATGCTCAAAATGGCGAAGTGAAAAATCGCCGAGAAACCTATGAACAAATGGTTAATGCTATATTGGAGGCTGTGAGGGCTGGCAAGAAAACTGTTTGTGCGCTTTATGGTCATCCAGGAATTTTTGCCTGTGTTTCCCATATGGCGATTACGCGGGCTAGGGCAGAAGGGTTTTCAGCGAAGATGGAGCCGGGGATTTCGGCCGAGGCGTGTTTATGGGCTGATCTGGGCATTGACCCCGGCAGCTCTGGGCATCAAAGCTTTGAAGCTAGCCAGTTTATGTTTTTTAATCATGTGCCCGATCCGACAACCCATTTATTGTTATGGCAAATTGCGATTGCTGGTGAACATACCTTAACTCAGTTTCATACTACGAGTGACAGGCTGCAGATTTTGGTTGAACAACTGAATCAATGGTATCCGCGAGATCATCAAGTGGTGATCTACGAAGCTGCTAATCTGCCAGTTCAAGCCCCTAGAATTGAGTATTTGCCGTTGAGTAAGCTGCCTGAGGCAAACTTATCTCCGATCAGTACCTTACTGATCCCGCCAGCAAAAAAACTCGAATACAACTATGCTATTTTAAGCAAATTAGGCATTAGACCTGAAGATTTAGGCTAATGGTGAGTGCTGTACTTCTGAGCTGAATTCGGGAGTCATCATATAAATAAGGAAAGGTATGTCTGCATTATCGGATTTTTTTACCCAGTTAGGCCAAGATGCACAGCTGATGGAAGCGTATCAACAGGATCCTGAGGCCGTTATGCGTGCCCATGGGTTAACTGATGAAGAAATTGCAGCCGTCATGTCGGGAGATATGGAAAAACTGAAAAGCTTGAGTGGCGATGGTGATTATCAGTCCTACTTAGTTATTTCCCATGGTAACGGTGAGTAATTGAAACTCCTGCGCGCTTTTTTGTGGTTATGTTCGGGTATATTTTGTATGCCCTTAATGGCTGCAACTATCAATTTTGATGAGGCGTTAGCAGAGCTAGAACAACTGCAACATACCGATCTATCCATTGCCATTACTAAGCTCCATGAACTTGAAGCTGATTTCGAGCATATGACGCGTTTTCAACAAGGGCGCTTATTAGTATTTAAAGGGACTTCATTTATTTATTCAGGTCAATATCAAGAAGCCCTAGATAATTTAATTCAATCAGAAAATTTAGTTCAAAATAGCGATTATTTATTTTCTGCCTATAGCTATGAGGCAACGGCGTACATCGCACTTAGGAACTTTAAAGATGCTTTTGTTGTAATGAGCAAAAGTCTAGGATTAATAGATCGAATTGATAATATAGATATCAAACGTGCTGCATATCTACGTTTAGCCAGTTTGTACTCTGCAATGGGCATAAAAGAAGAGGTGGGGACCTACGCGGCTAAGGCACTATCACTTGCTGCAGCTGATAATGTAAAAGATATTTGTACTGCAAAGTTGTATTTATCAGTTTATCAATTAGAGCTTGAAATATATGACAAGGCATTTGATGAATTCCAGAACACACACGATTTTTGTGAGTCGAATGGCTTTCCATTGATTTCGTTTATTGCATTGAAAGGAATGGGGGAGTCTAAGTTAAGGTTGCAAGAATACACCTCTGCAGTTGCTTTACTTTTGAAAGCGTTAAAGGGGTACGAGTCTTTTAACTTTCAATTAGAAATTAATAGTGCCCATTCTTTGTTAGCCGAAGCATATTTTTCACTGGAGCAATTTGCAAATGCGGTCGAGCATGCCAAGTTCGTTACGTCATTACCTAATGAAACTAGTTATACCGAGTTAAAGCATAATGTCTTTAAAGTGTTAGCTGGCTTAAATGCTGAGAATAAACAGTTTGAACAAGCCTATGAGTATTCGAAAAAAGAGCAGTATTACAATCAGCTGATGTTTGATGAAGCGAAAATGAAAACGTTAGCGTATCAGGCCGCTAAATTTAATGCCGATGAACAGGCGCGTGAGATCAATCTACTCAATAAAGAGCGAGAGCTTTATATCGCTCAGCAAACGGTAAAAGAGCGCGAATACACTAATATGCTGATGTTTATCACTATTTTAGTGGGTGGATTGTTCTTCCTCGGCATTTTGTTAGCGGTAGGCCAGATGCAGAAGCGCAAGTTTATGCGTATGGCGAGAATGGATGCATTGACAGGTATTTTGAATCGCGGGGCAGGGCAAGAGTTAGGAGAAAACCTTTTTGTGCAAGCCACGGCCCGCGGCGGGGATTTTTGTGTCATTTTATTCGATTTAGATTTCTTTAAGCGCATTAACGATTCTTTTGGCCATGGTACTGGCGATTGGGCGCTTAAAAAGGTGGTTGATTCCCTTAAATCTCATATCCGAAATGGTGATGTTTTTGCTCGTATCGGCGGTGAGGAGTTTGCGCTTTTATTACCCTATGCCGATGAAGAGAAAGGTATGGAAGTGGCAGAGCAATGTCGAGCCCGTATTGAGGCCATTGATACCCAACATTCAGGGCATAAGTTCGTCATTACGGCGAGTTTTGGCGTGAGTGGTTTAATGGCTGATGATCTGAGTTTGGATCCATTATTCCACCGAGCCGACATGGCGCTCTATGCCGCTAAGGCCAATGGTCGCAACACAGTAGTACGCTATTCTGACATATTAAAATGTGACAAGCAGGCAACAGATTTACGGCGTCATATCGCATCGCCATCAGTGTAATGCCAGTCCTGTGAGCCATGTTGTCTTATCCAGAGTTGGCAAGCCCTTAGTGGTTCTATCCTTCCTTAGTTTATTGCTCGTTTTATATTTTGCAGCCACTCAGTAACATGCAGCAACAGTCTAAGGTGTTTCTAAGTACCTAACTTCGTTTACTCAGCACTGTTGCTGCAGTTTTCTTTCACAGTGCTTAAGTGATTTCACATCAAAAATTTCTCATTTTTAATGAATTGCCTTGACCTTGTTAATAAGTAAATGGGATATCATAGCTGTTAATTTGCCGAGCTGCGGCGGGGCAAATATATATGGAACACTGCGCATTCCTTTTTCCGTTGGAGCCTTCATGGAACAGTCGAGTTTACTCACGTCGGTGCTGCTATTTTTATTGGCGGCGGTTATTTTTGTTCCTTTAGGTAAACGTTTTGGCGCTGGCCCGATCCTTTCCTATCTAGCTGCAGGCATCATTTTAGGCCCTGGTGGCATGGCCTTAGTTTCTGATCCTGCTGCTGTGTTGCATTTTGCCGAGTTAGGTGTGGTACTTATGCTGTTTGTACTTGGACTCGAATTGAATCCAAGTAAATTATGGGAACTTCGCAGTGCTATCTTTGGTTTAGGCAGTGGTCAGCTGTTGTTGTCATGGGCTGCGATTGGAGGTTTGGCTTGGGGCTTTGGCTTGTCTATTGAGGCGGCTTTAGTGGTTGGCGCCGCGCTATCTTTATCATCGACAGCCTTTGCCGTGCAGTTAATGAGTGAGCATAGGTTGCTCACAACCCCACTTGGACGTGATGCTTTTGGGGTCTTGTTAATGCAAGATCTTGCGGTTATCCCTATGTTGCTGCTGACAGCATATTTGGCGCCCAATTCTGCTCAGATTGAACATCATGCGGTGCCTTGGTACTGGACGTGTCTTGCGCTCGTTGGTTTTGTGTTAGTTGGAAAATATTTACTGCCTAAATTCCTTAAACTAGTGGCAAGCAGTGGGGTGCGTGAAGTGCTCACCGCTTTTGCATTATTGCTGGTGATGGGCAGCGCTGAGTTAATGGAGTGGTTGGGACTTTCTGCGGGCATGGGGGCATTTTTGGCGGGTATTATGCTCGCTAACTCAAGTTATCGGCACCAGCTCGAAACTGACATAGAACCTTTTAAAGGCTTATTGCTTGGGCTGTTTTTCATGGCGGTCGGTATGAGTATGGATTTGAAGTTATTACTATCAGATCCGTTACTTATCTTAGGAATTTTAATGGCGATGTTGCTGATTAAAACCTTTGTGCTGATGGTGTTGGGCCGTATTCGGCACCACAAATGGCGACCGAGTATTGCACTAGGGTTGATCCTTGCAGAAGGCGGTGAATTTGCCTTTGTGCTGTTATCTCAGGCGCAGCTATCTGGTATTGTCGGCGATAAAATTGCGCAAGTCCTTGTGCTTGCTATTGGTTTGTCTATGGCGGTGACGCCGATATTGTTTACCCTGTTTCGCGCAACTAAAGCCAAAGTGGTGGATACTCGCTTGCCAGATACGATTAATGTCACCGAATCTGAAGTGGTGATTGCTGGATTTGGTCGAGTAGGCCAGATCACCGGGCGTATTTTGGCCTCATCAGGTATCCCTTTTGTCGCCTTGGATAAGGATGCGAGTCATGTGGATGTGATTCGTAAATACGGTGGTGAAGTGTATTTTGGTGATGCCAGACGCTTAGACATGTTGATGTCGGCGGGGATTGCTCGCTCGCGTTTACTATTGCTTGCCGTGGACAGTGTTGAAGATTCTATTGAAATTGCTCAGCAAGTGAAAACGCATTTTCCCCATATCAACATAGTCGCGCGGGCGAGGGACCGTAACCATGCTTATCGTTTGATGAGCCTTGGGGTGACAGATGTCTTTCGTGAGACCTTTGGCTCGGCGCTGTCGGCCAGCGAGAAGATCCTTCAAGGTCTAGGTTTATCTCAGGTACAAGCCAACGAGCGGGTAAAAATCTTTGCTGAGCATGATAAGAAACTGGTGATTGCCAGTGCGGCTCATCAGAATGATTTAGCGACGTTAATCAATCTATCGAACAAGGGTAAGGCAGAGTTAGAATCCCTTATGCGCGGCGATAGGGAGAATGTGAGCTAATGTTGTCACTCTGATTTGGATATAAAAAGAGAGCATAAATGCTCTCTTTTTATTGGTTTAAAACATCAAATTTAACGCTGATGTTTAGGTGTTAAAAGCTATAGCTGTATTGCAGTTTGACGTTGCGTTCTTCACCCGGCATACCACCGAGGAACATGGCTTTACTGTAATAGTCTTTATTGAAAAGGTTATTGATGTTCAGCTGGATTTTCCAAGAATCCGCGTTGAAGCTCACCGCCGAGTCGACAACGGTATAGCTAGGCACATAACCGTCTGGAATACCAAATGAGCTAGAGTGTGTACTACGATCATCGACAAATTTAGCACCAAGGCTTAATTCGATTGGGCTTGATAAGCTAAACCAATCGGCGCCATAGGTCACCCAAGCACTGGCAGTGACATAAGGTACGCCTTTTTGTCGGCTATTATAGGTTAAAGTATTTGGATTTTGTTTATCCCTTGCATCTTGGTACATGCCGTTGAGGTTAACGCGCCATTGATCATTAAGATGGGCATTGAGATCGAGTTCGACCCCCTGAGTATCTTCGCTGCCATCGTAAAAGTACACGGGTACTTCTGGTCCTGATACGCCTACTTTATATTCTTCATTCGTATAAGGCACATTGGTTCGTGAGCTTTTAAAGAGCACCAATGATGCGAGCATTTGATCATCAAAGGCTTTAAAGCGCATACCCAGATCATTGCTTACCGATTCTGAATCTTCACGGTCAGTATTTTTGCCGGTCACAGAGCCTAATATACTGTAAGCCGTGCGCCCCTTTGAGTGGTTCACAAAGAAAGATAAATCGTCCGTTGGCATATAAGTTAAACCTAGATTATAGGTGATGCCGTTATCCGTAGTGTCCTCTTCCTGCGTCGCAGCAGCTTGACTTGCACTATAGCGTTCATCGACACCTAAGTGTTCATAACTTTGTTTTATCTCGTTAAAGGCAACGCCTACACGTGTGGTAAAGCCATGTCCTAAATATCCCACGTGTTGTACACCCAAACCCCAAGCGCTGACTTTTTTGTCATAGTTCGCAGTCTTGAGTGGGTCATAGTCCTCAAACTTGCCTGTACCCCAGTTAGGATTACGGATGTCGTAAATATAAGGCAGGGAACCTTGATAAGTGATTTCTCCATCCTTGTTTTTATAGATTTGATCGGCATCGAAGATAGAATATTGCTGGAAGCGAATATTACGGTCTTCATAGTTGGCATTGACCAATAATTCATTATCTATATTGCCGATTTGGAAGTCATAACGTAGATCGGCAAAGTACTGCCAAGACGTTTCGTCGGCATCGACTTTACGGTATTCCTGACGTCTTGCGGCAAAAGGATAAAGTACGCCATTTTCAACTAATGGCGCGCGGGGATCTGTGTTGATCGGGTTTTTGCCTTGTTTCCAGTAGACGTAGTTATAGGCACCAGTTTGGCGTGCAAAACCTGACGTGTAGTCACGATACTGCAACTGCTGATTAAGAAACAGATTATCGTTGAAGTAAATATTATGGGTCAGTTTAAATCTTAATTCTTCACCCTCATTGTCCTTCGCCATCGGCGAAATAAGCCCTGCATCACCAAACGAATAGGGGGTTAAGCCGTCAGCGCCCGACAACGAGGCCGCTAACTGCTGACGCTGTGCATCGGTGAGTTGTAGACCATTACCGTTGGGATCATTAACCAGATCTTGCCACGTGACCTCGCCCGCGCTCTTACCGCCGACAGATTCTGCATTGTAAATCCGAATCGGGTGACCAATTGAATCAACGGCAATAGCATCTTTGATGTAAGCGCCTGAAAGCATTACATCTTGGCTATCACTTAATACCCATTTTAAGGCGCCATAGATTTCGTCTCTGTCTGTACCTATATCGCGATACCCATCACTGCGGCCAGATTTGGCCACTAAACGGTAGGCGACATCATCACTCAGGCCGCCCGTGCTATCCAGAGCAAGGGAGTAGGTGTCCCATTGGCCCATTTCGGCGCTGAACTTATGCTTTGACTCAAACTGTGGTTTCTTTTCAATCAGATTAATCACGCCACCAGCACTTCCCATGCCATAGAGTCCGGTCGCTGGGCCTTTTAATACTTCAACGGATTCAACGTTGGTTAAAGAGCGCGTGGGGTTGAAGGTATTACCAAGGCCAGCACCGCCATACATACCGTCATAGGTGTAATTTGCGCCTAAACCACGGATGACTATGTTGTCACCAATGCCATAGTTATTTCCCGCTTGAGTTACGCCACTGATGTTACGGATCAAGTCCTGCAGATTATCAGTGCCTTGGGTTTCGATCAGCTCTTGGTCAACAATCACTACAGCTGCTGGGGTTTCCATAAGAGACATGTCGGACTTAGTTGCCAGCCCTGAATTCTTCACTACTGAGTTCTGTCTGCCATAAACCGTGATGCGCTCAACGTTGGCTTCAGCATTTGCTGATATCGAGTTGGCTTCGGCGTGTGCGGTTTGCGATAAAACAGAAAGGCAGGCGAGTGCAGTTAGCGACAAACGAAATGGTTTCATTAATGGTTCCCCCAAATAAATAGGTCGCGAATAGTAATGATTTGCATTTAAGTTGGCAACAAATGTTTCAGTTGTTATTGTCAAAATGTGCAGTGCTGCCAATAAATGCTGCGAAATGGCATCTTTGTCAGCAAACCGATAATGGGCTCTAGCAAGAGAGAAACGTCATAAATGGGCGGGTTTACGCTCCATCCCGTTGTAATTTCAAATTTGTTTCATTTTTTTTATAAAAAAGTGATTTATTTTTTGAGTTAACCATTACATCCCACCTTGTTGATCGGGAAACGCAACCTAGTGCTAAGCGGGTATTGTACTTAGCCATTGTTGCGTTTACGTAAACGTCAAAATGAAACGGTCGTTTAAATTATTGGTGATGGTCGCAGTCATTATCATTATGATTTATATGGATTTAGCTTGCTTCCCTCTAGGTTAGTTCAAAACATCGAGTATTTTCTACTTAGGTCTAATAGGATAAAAATACTGTATTTATAAGTTTACTTTTAGTTATTTAATTACGTAAATAATTACGTTGCGTATTGGTTGGTAAAGTTGTCTGACAAATTACATTCAACTTGGATTGTTAAATGTGATCCAAATGTTTAATCCTTTTTTAATTAAGTGTTTAGATTTGATTTTTGTGCTTGGTCAGACCAATTTTAGTATGAGTTTTACTAAGGCTAATGCTCGTTTTTGTCAATCTTGGACTGTTGCAAATACAAACGTTTGTCGGTAAGTTTTAGTTCGAAACAAACATTTGATGGTTTTTTGGTGAGTTTATAAGCCGTAGTGATTGGGGATGCTACTGCTTTATATGTCAGCGTTAAGCCTGTGATAGTGGAGCCTCTTGGGAGGGCATCAAGATGACGGAACACACTTTGAGTGAACAGCAATTGAATTCGACACTGGGTAAAGCTACAGCAAATGCCACCCTTAATATTGTGGGTCGTGACATTCCAGGCCAAGAAGTCATCTTTACCGAAGGGGCTGTCGCCTTACTCGAATCCCTTTGTCGTGAGTTTGCCGACGAAGTACCCGCCTTACTCGCTAAACGTAAAGATAAGCAAGCGCGTATCGATAAAGGATCATTACCTGACTTTTTGCCTGAAACCCGCGCTATTCGTGATGGTGCATGGCAAATTCGCGGTATTCCCGATGACTTACTCGATCGCCGCGTAGAAATCACAGGTCCCGTTGAACGTAAGATGGTGATTAACGCGCTCAACGCCAATGCCAAAGTGTTTATGGCCGACTTTGAAGATTCCTTAGCACCGAGCTGGGAAAAAGTTGTCGAAGGTCAAATCAACCTACGCGATGCCGTGCGTGGTGATATTGAGTACACAGCGCCGGACACGGGTAAGCACTATAAATTAGGGCCAAATCCTGCAGTGCTTATTTGCCGCGTTCGTGGTCTGCACCTTAAAGAAAAGCACGTGCAGTTTAATGGCAAAGCGATTCCTGGCTCACTGTTTGATTTCGCACTGTATTTCTACCACAACTATCGCCAACTTTTGGCCAAGGGCAGTGGCCCATACTTTTATATTCCTAAGTTAGAAAGTCATATTGAAGCGCGCTGGTGGGCAAAAGTGTTTGCTTTTGTTGAGGAAAGGTTTTGTCTGCAAGCGGGCACGATTAAATGTACTTGCTTGATTGAGACTTTGCCTGCCGTGTTCGAAATGGACGAAATTCTCTATGAACTACGTTCCAATATCGTCGCACTGAACTGTGGTCGTTGGGATTACATCTTCAGCTACATCAAAACATTAAAGCGTCATAGCGACCGAGTCTTACCGGATCGCCAAGCCGTCACTATGGATACGCCTTTCTTAAGCGCTTATTCAAGGCTCTTGATTAAGACCTGCCACAAACGCGGTGCGTTAGCGATGGGCGGCATGGCAGCCTTTATTCCAGCTAAAGATCCGGTTCAGAACGAAGCGGTATTGCAGCGGGTTCGTCGAGATAAAGAACTAGAGGCGCGTAACGGCCACGATGGTACTTGGGTGGCGCACCCAGGTCTTGCCGATACTGCTATGGGGATTTTCAACGAATACATAGGCCAAGATCACTGTAATCAATTACATATTACCCGTGATGTCGATGCGCCAATTCTGGCTAGCGAACTGCTTAAAACCTGCGACGGTGAGCGCACCGAACAGGGGATGCGCCTGAACATTCGTATCGCACTGCAGTATTTAGAGGCGTGGATCAGCGGCAACGGTTGCGTACCTATTTACGGCTTAATGGAAGATGCGGCTACGGCTGAGATTTCTAGAGCCTCAATTTGGCAATGGATCCAACACGGTAAGTCGCTATCAAACGGTAAACTCGTGACCAAGCAACTCTTTAAAGACATGTTGGTTGAAGAGCTGTCGAACGTGAAAAAAGAAGTGGGTAGCGACAGATTCACCCATGGCAAATTCACCCAAGCGGCGGTGTTGCTCGAAGACATTACCACCTCCGACGAGCTGGTCGATTTCTTAACCTTACCCGGTTACGAAATGCTGACAGCCTAGGATGAACCCATTTGCTTCACCCGTTTTAGGTAAAACAGATTTAGCCGTGGCGGGGCTACCGCCAACCAAACCATTTAGCAGAGTGAAACTGGGGGGCAGTTTCACGCTAGCTACAACATCAAAGAGAAAGGAGCGACACTATGACTAAGGCAACGACTCAGACTTCACGTCAAGAACAGATTGATGCAATCAAGCGAGATTGGGCAGAAAACCCACGTTGGAAAAACGTGCGTCGTCCTTACACCGCAGAAGAAGTGGTTGCGCTTCGCGGTTCAATCGTGCCTGAGAATACTATCGCTAAGCGTGGTGCGGCTAAGTTATGGGAACTGGTTAACGGCGGCGCTAAAAAAGGCTACGTGAATTCGCTCGGCGCGTTAACGGGCGGTCAAGCGGTACAACAGGCGAAAGCGGGTATCGAAGCGATTTACCTTTCAGGTTGGCAAGTGGCTGCCGATGCTAACTTAGCCGGCACTATGTACCCAGATCAATCTTTATACCCAGCCAACTCTGTGCCGGCTGTGGTATCACGTATCAATAACTCTTTCCGTCGTGCTGACCAAATTCAGTGGGGCAATGGCGTTAATCCAGAAGATGAAAAATTTGTTGATTACTTCCTGCCAATTATTGCTGACGCAGAAGCGGGTTTTGGCGGCGTATTAAATGCCTTCGAACTGATGAAGTCGATGATTGACGCGGGCGCTGCCGGCGTTCACTTTGAAGATCAGTTAGCTTCAGTGAAAAAATGTGGTCACATGGGCGGCAAAGTATTAGTGCCAACCCAAGAAGCGGTTCAAAAGTTGGTTGCTGCACGTTTAGCGGCGGATGTGAGCGGTGTCGATACACTGGTTATCGCCCGTACCGATGCGAACGCGGCCGATTTGTTAACTTCAGATTGCGACCCATACGACCGTGATTTCGTGACTGGCGAGCGTACCAATGAAGGTTTCTACCGTGTTAAAGCGGGTCTTGACCAAGCGATTTCTCGTGGTCTGGCCTATGCCCCGTATGCGGATTTGATTTGGTGTGAAACCGCCAAACCAGATTTGGAAGAAGCGCGTATTTTTGCTGAAGCGATTCATGCCCAATACCCAGATCAACTGCTTGCTTATAACTGCTCGCCTTCATTCAACTGGAAGAAAAATCTGGACGACGCCACTATCGCGCGCTTCCAACAAGCCTTGTCAGACATGGGCTACAAGTACCAGTTCATCACGTTAGCCGGCATTCATAACATGTGGTACAACATGTTCGACCTCGCTTACGACTATGCGCGTGGCGAAGGCATGAAGCATTATGTTGAAAAAGTTCAAGAAGTTGAGTTTGCAGCAGCGAAGAAGGGTTACACCTTCGTCGCGCATCAACAGGAAGTGGGCACAGGTTATTTCGACCAAGTGACTACGGTTATTCAAGGTGGCCATTCATCAGTGACCGCACTGACTGGTTCTACCGAAGAAGAGCAGTTTTAAGCAGTAAGCAGCGCTTAGGATGATCCATTGTGATTGTGGATCACTCCTTAGCACGCCTTATGCTGATGTATGTGGTAAGGCGTGGTTAAAAACTCGAAATAGAGGGCAAGGGCGGACTGTGATGAGTTACCGAGCTTGCAGCCTAAATCTCGAGTCGAGTATGAAAGAGTGTTACCCGTAAGCCTGTGTTTAGCTGCGTTGCAGCTGTTGTTCCCCCGTGCAGTTCGCCTACATGTGCTGTGCGGGTTTTTAAGTCAAATTTTGTGACTTAACTTCCTACCCAGTAAGTTTTTGCTTGCCTTAGCTTGGCGACTCTATGAGTCGCTATTTTTTTGCTTATTGGTTCACGATTGCGCTGATTAATATGGTGCAAGTCTGATCCAACTCTGATGCGACTTGGTGCAATAATCGGATTATTTTACAGCAGCCTATTGCTATATTATTGTTATTTAATGGCTATTAATTGTGGCCTGAAAAATGCTCTGAATACAGTGGGAAGTTATAGCGCATTAAAGCTGATTGCTGGCATTCACATTGAGGTCACCGCCATGAAATATTACAGTCGCCGTTTAGTTAAACCTGAACATTTAAATCCAGCAAATACCCTGTTTGGCGGTCAGTTGCTCAGTTGGATAGATGAGGAGGCCGCCATTTTTGCAGCTTGCCAGATGAAGAGCACTAGCCATGTGACTAAGCTGATTTCTGAAATCAACTTTATGACGCCAGCGCATCAAGGGGATGTGATTGAGTTTGGTCTGGAGCTGGTGAGTCTCGGCCACAGCTCGATTACTGTCAGCTGCCAAGTGCGCAATAAGATGACGCAGGCGCCAGTGGTGAGTATAGATAAGATGGTGTTTGTGCATGTGAATGCCCAAGGATTGCCTGTGCCCCATGGTATTCGGGCGAATGCGGCTTAGCGGCCTTAGTGCTAAAAATACATTATGCTTGAATAGGTCAGACGCTTAAAACAGACAGTGACGCCTAGGCGTCACTGTGATTAATCTTTGGTTAAATCTTCTTTGACCGATTTAACCGCATCCCGCGAGGCATGACCTATGGCTTTGGTGGTGTCTCGAGTCGCGTGGCCTATCTCTTTGGTGACATCTTTAGTGGTTGTGCCTATGGCACGGCCTGCGTCCTTTAAATCCGCACAGGCGGATGTCGCGAGTAATAAAGGAATAATAATGAGCGTCGCTTTATTCATTGTGATGCTAATCCTCAATTTAAGTTCGTAACTCAATTTACTGGGCCTGCCAATTTTACAGTGCCAAATAACATTCGGGACAATATAACAGATCTTGAGCTGAATCACGCTATGACGACATTATCTGCCGAGTCGCCGTTGCAATGCTTCAGGGTGAGTGTCAACCGAGTGAGCGAAACAAAGAGTATTAAATGACGTAGTGGATTGAGTTATCAAATTCGACAAATAAAAACGCCAGTGGCGTTTTGCGCACTGGCGTCTAAGGTCGCTAAATAATACTGCAAAGATTATTCGAGTTTGGCTAAGCGTTGTTGATAGTCTTCAATCAGGTGCTGCATGATTTCTTCTGGCGCCGCATCGTCACAGCAATCGTCTAAAAAGATTTTAAAGGTGACTAGGGCATGGCCGTCATTTTTGAGTCTGTCACTCTGCATCGAGAAGTAGGCATCTTCATTTTCGGCTTTACGAACCACAAACTTATTTGTTTCGAAGGTTTTTTCCCCAGAAAGCTCGTGCCATTTAGTGATGCGATTTAACGCGATCTCACAGGACTGGTTCATTTCAATATGATTTAACCAAGTAACGGGATGTTCAGGATCTTTGTAATGTGGACATCTAACTGTGTAGTTATATACATGGGTGATTGCAGTCATAGCGTACCTACCTGTTCGAGGATATTGTTGCCATCATAGGCATCGTTTTTGAATTCGGTCAATCATTAATTAAGTCTATTTAGCCTTGATGTTTTTTGACGGAGAAGGATAGTTACTGCATGAAAATTAACCATTTACTTAATCTGTCATGTCTCTATTTAGCATGAGTTTTACGCCAATAACTTTGTGCTAGATCTCAGTTTTGGGTGAAGTTTCGCTTTTGCTGAATTACTGATTAATAAAGCAACAACTTGGTCGTCAGTAAGTCTTATTGAGTGTAAGTGATAAAAAGAGCAAACAGCGGAGTAAATAGGTTAATTAAGCTTTGATGGGCATAATACGATTAAGTGGCAGTAAAAGTGGTTGCAGTGAAAACGCAGAAGCTAGAATGGACAGAGGCCCATTCGTTAGAACGGGCCTCTCAGCTGGCTTCATCTTTTGCAGGGAAAAAGCGAACTGGGGCAATCTTATCGGATCTGTAACAGTCTGTAACCCACAGAGATCACGTTTTTTATATCATTTTGCTATGAATATTTGAGGTTCAGATCTTTTCTTCTTGAATATGCGAATTTGTGAGTGTTTTGTCAGTGCAAAGGTGCATAGACACTGAGTTTTATGTTGGTTTTTGTTGCTCAATTTTTAAGATAGCAACCTTGTCGATACTGGTAGAAAAAAGGCCCCAATAGTGCAGTGATATTCTGTGCACTATTGGAGCCTAAAACGCATTCATTGGAGGATGAAGTCGTGTTTATGCACTAGCAGGACAATCAGTCCTTATCCAGCAAGTTAGCGCACGATTGCTGTGCGATAACTTGCGATTGATAAAGTATGTCGATTACAGCGCGCAACTACAGCGCATTAGTGAAGATCTGACAGATTTCCGCATGGGTCGCTTGTTTTGGATTGGTGAATCCACAGGCATCTTTTAACGCGTTATCCGCAAGTGTTGGAATATCTTCCGCTTTCACGCCTAATAAGGTCAGGTTTTCTGGGATCTTAACTGCCACAGACAGTTTTTTGATTGCCGCTATCGCCGCACTGGCACCTTGCTCATCTGTCATCGCAGACACATCCACACCCATAGCCTTAGCAATGTCTTTTAAGCGAGCAGGGACGACCTGAGCATTGTATTCCTGCACATGGGGCAGCAGCAGGGCGTTACACACACCGTGGGGCAGATCGTAGAAACCGCCTAACTGGTGCGCCATCGCATGCACATAACCTAAGCTGGCATTGTTAAACGCCATACCCGCTAAGAACTGAGCGTAGGCCATTTGTTCACGGGCGTTGATGTCTTGACCGTTTTCAACCGCGTTGACTAAGTTAGCCTGAATCAATTCTATGGTCTTGATCGCACAGGCGTCGGTGATCGGATTGGCTGCAATAGACACATAGGCTTCAACCGCGTGAGTGAGTGCATCCATACCGGTTGCGGCCGTGAGGCTCGCAGGTTTTTTCAGCATGAGCTCAGGGTCATTGACCGACAGCAAAGGCGTAGTGTGTTTATCGACAATCGCCATTTTAATGTGGCGGGCTTCGTCGGTAATGATACAGAAGCGCGTCATTTCACTGGCAGTACCTGCCGTCGTATTAATGGCCACTAATGGCAATTGTGGTTTTGCGGATTGATCTAACCCTTCGTAATCCTTAATGCTGCCGCCATTGGTGGCAACAAGGGCGATACCTTTGGCGCAATCATGGGGTGAGCCGCCACCGAGTGAAATCACAAAGTCACAATTGTTAGCTTTTAACAGGGCTAAACCGGCTTCGACGTTCGTCACGGTTGGGTTAGGTTGTACGCCATCATAGATGGTGGAGGTAATGCCATTTTGACCGAGTTTTTCGGCCACTTCACCGACTAAGCCAATTTTGACTAAGGGTTTGTCTGTCACTATGAGTGCGTGTTTAAAGCCTAAGGTTTTGATGTCACCGATAGCGTCATCCACTGCGCCTTGGCCTAACACGTTGACAGAAGGAATAAAAAATTTAGCAGCCATAAAATCCACCTATTTGCTTGTAAAGATTAAGTTGTGTTCTTTTCTGGTGATCAAGCTACCAATTTGGAGGTAGTGAAAGTGTGAGCTCGATCGAGTTCGGCGCTTATCTGGGGGCAATTTCCCACTAAAGTTGGAACTCGGTAACTAAACTTCGGACTTTTATGACGGGTATTAGTGTTGGCGTACGATATGGTTTTTCTGGGGGGAGCGCCCGTGGCGAGGCATCATTTCTGTGTGTTTTTTACTGGTCTTTTTATCTCACTTTTCATCCCACTTTTTAGCTAACATTTGACGGCTAAATTGTTAAATCTAACAGAGGTTAAACCTCATTAATACTCTCATTCGTAGCATTAACTCCAGTTAATTAGTTTGATATCTAATATTAATTTATGCGTACTGCTGTGGTTGTGGTAGGGCCGCAAGTCAAAGAAATCTATACATTTATCTTGTTTTTACACATTAATTCTTTTTTACATAACTAACTTGTGAGCTTTGTCACTGTGGTATTTTAGGTTGATAGTTACATCACTAATCATTATCATGATTGTTAATTGAACGTTCAATTAACGTCGTTCAGAGTATTGAGAGAGTGGTTATTCCTTGAGTATTTATGCCTAAAGCCGCAATGAAATTGATACGCAGACAGCAGCTTATCGATGCGACATTAGCATCGGTTGCCTTGCATGGATTGCAGCACACGACTATCAACAGCATTAGTCAGTTGGCGGGGATGTCGTCGGGGATCATCAGTCATTATTTCAGTGGTAAGCAGGGCTTGATCCAAGCGACGCTGCGTCACTTACTCGAGCAGTTAAAGCAGGCGTTGCTCAATCGAATCCAAGGACAAGTGTTGGCGCCAACAGAGCGCTTAATGATGATAGTTGAAGCGAATTTTACCGAGTTACAGCGCTCACGAAATGTCACTCACACTTGGCTGAGTTTTTGGGCACAGGCCGTCCACGATCCCCAGTTAGCCCGTTTGCAGAATATCAATAGTCGCCGCTTATACAGCAATTTACATTTTTCCTTTCGGCACGTGTTGCCCAAAGAGTTTGCCCTGATGGCTGCTGAGCAAACGGCGGCGATGATCGATGGATTTTGGTTACGCAGCGCTTTAAGTGAAACCCCTGAGCAGGATTTTGTTCAGGCCGAAAAATTATGCAAAACCTTTATCCACAATGTGATAAAGCAGCATGGAGTCAAAACATGTCAGTAGAAGTACAGTACAACTTTATTGCGGGTCAGTTGCTCGCTAACGATAGCGGCGAAACCTTCGACGTCGTCAATCCTGCCACTGGGCAATTGGCGTATCGAGTGCAAGTGGCCGATGAAAAAATTCAGCAAGCGGCCATCGAGAGCGCCAAAAAAGGCTTTGCGATTTGGTCTGCCATGAGTGCCACCGAACGCAGTCGTATTCTGTTAAACGCGGTTGCGTTATTGCGTGCTCGTAATGATGAACTCGCGGCAATCGAAGTGCGCGACACAGGTAAACCTTGGCAAGAAGCCTCAGTGGTTGATGTGGTCACAGGCGCCGATGCTATCGAGTTTTTCGCCCATATTGCCCCAGGGCTTGAAGGCGCGCAGCAGCAAGTCGGTGGGGATTTTTATTACACCCGCCGTGAGCCTTTAGGCATTTGTGCTGGTATTGGCGCCTGGAATTACCCATTACAAATCGCCTGTTGGAAGGCCGCTCCTGCCTTAGCCAGCGGCAATGTGATGATTTTTAAACCTTCGGAAGAAACGCCGCTTGGCGCACTGAAATTAGCGCAACTCTTAAGTGAGGCGGGTTTGCCCGATGGCGTATTTAACGTCGTGATGGGCGATGGCAAGGTTGGCGCTTGGTTAACGGGACATCCGGATATTGCCAAAGTGTCTTTCACTGGTGAAGTCGGTACTGGCAAAAAAGTCATGGCCGCGGCGGCAAGTTCATTAAAAGACGTCACTATGGAACTCGGTGGAAAATCACCGCTTATCGTGTTTGACGATGCCGATATCGACAATGCCGTTTCAGGTGCCATGCTCGGTAACTTCTACACCCAAGGTGAAATCTGCACCAATGGGACGCGAGTGTTTGTCCATGAGTCGGTTTATCAAGACTTTATCGAAAAACTGCTTATGCGTACTCAAACCAATATCGTGGTGGGCGATCCTATGGCGCCAGAGACTAACTTTGGCGCCTTGATCTCCAAAGATCACCAGCAAAAAGTGCTCGATTATATCCAGCAAGGTATCGATGACGGCGCAACGCTGCTCACAGGTGGTACAGCATTAACGCCTGATAATGCTCCCAATGGTTACTTTGTCGCCCCAACTATTTTCACCGATTGCACCGACGATATGCGTATCTGCCAAGAAGAAATCTTTGGCCCTGTGATGTCGGTACTCACCTTTAAAGATGAAGCCGAAGTGATTGCTCGGGCAAACAATACCGCTATGGGCTTGGCCGCTGGGGTGTTCACCCAAGATATCAGCCGTGCCCATCGGGTTATTCATCAGTTACAGGCGGGGATTTGCTGGATTAATGCCTATGGCGCATCGCCAGCTGAAATGCCCGTGGGTGGGTATAAGTTGTCGGGTATTGGCCGTGAAAACGGCAGCGAGACACTCAAGCATTACACCCAAGTTAAAGCCGTTTACGTGGGTCTGCAGCCCTTAGAAAGCCCATTTTAAGGAGGCATTTTGACTCAGTCATTAGAGCAAAAATATTATAACTACATCATAGTTGGCGCAGGCTCAGCGGGTTGTGTGCTCGCTAATCGTCTGTCAAAGGATCCTAAAAACGAAGTGCTGTTAATCGAGACTGGTGGCAGCGATAAGAGCATCTTTATTCAAATGCCGACGGCGTTATCCATTCCGATGAACAGCCCTAAATTTGCTTGGCAGTTTGAAACTGAGCCTGAGCCATATTTAGATAATCGCAAGATGCATTGTCCTCGGGGCAAAGTGCTTGGCGGTTCATCGTCGATCAACGGCATGGTGTATGTCCGAGGTCATGCCAGGGACTTTGATGAGTGGCAGGCACAAGGGGCGACCAACTGGGATTACAGCCATTGCTTGCCGTATTTTAAAAAGGCAGAAACCTGGGCCTTTGGTGGTGATGAGTATCGCGGCGAGTCTGGACCGTTAGGCGTGAATAACGGTAATCAGATGCAAAATCCCTTATACCAAGCCTTTGTTGATGCGGGCATAGCAGCGGGATATTTATCGACCGCCGATTATAATGCGGCGCAGCAAGAAGGTTTTGGTCCCATGCATATGACGGTCAAAAAAGGCGTGCGTTGGTCTACCGCTAATGCCTATTTACGCCCAGCGATGGCTAGACGTAACCTTACTGTGTTAACCCACACCTTAGTGCATAAAGTGTTATTGGAAGGGCAAGCTGCGGTTGGCGTGCGCATTGAGCACAAAGGTAAAGTTGAAGATATTCGTTGTAATAAAGAAGTGATTTTAGCTGCTGGTTCAATAGGTTCGCCGCATTTACTGCAATTATCAGGTATTGGCGATCCCCAAATATTGGCCGATGCAGGGGTCGAGTTACAACATGAGTTACCCGGTGTTGGTCAGAATTTACAGGATCATTTAGAGTTTTATTTCCAATTCAAATGCCTTAAACCGATTTCACTCAATGGCAAGTTAGATCCTTTCAGCAAGTTCTTAATCGGTGCCCGTTGGATTTTAGATAAGTCTGGCCTAGGGGCCACGAATCACTTTGAATCCTGTGGTTTTATTCGCTCAAAAGCGGGCCTCGAGTGGCCAGATTTGCAGTACCACTTTTTACCTGCGGCTATGCGCTACGATGGTAAAGAAGCCTTTGCGGGACATGGTTTTCAGGTGCATGTCGGCCATAACAAGCCTAAAAGCCGTGGTGCCGTGACCTTAGTGTCGGCAGATCCTAAAGCGCCGCCTAAGATCCAGTTCAATTATTTACAGCATCCCGATGATATTGAAGGCTTTAGAGCCTGCGTGCGTTTAACCCGTGAGATCATCAATCAAGCGCCATTCGATGAGTATCGCGGTGAAGAAATTCAACCCGGCACACAAGTGCAAACCGATGCGCAAATCGATGCCTTTGTGCGTCAATCGGTTGAGAGTGCTTATCATCCTTCTTGTTCGTGCAAGATGGGTACAGATGCGATGGCCGTAGTGGATCCCGAAACCCGAGTGCACGGATTGCAGAATTTACGGGTGGTGGATTCTTCTATTTTCCCGACTATCCCGAACGGCAATTTGAACGCGCCGACCATAATGTTGGCTGAGCGCGCTGCGGATATGATTTTAGAGGCTGAGATGTTAGCGCCAGCAGATTGCGCCGTTGTGGTTGCCGACGTTTGGCAAACCACACAAAGAAGCACAGCTACAAGTTAACGCCATAAGTGCACAACATGCCTGCTTGGTCCGTCCTATAGGCGGACTGACGGCTTCAATGTTAAGTGACGCATTAATTGATGACTCAAAACTCATTAATTGATTACTGAAAATAAGGCTCATGATTCATTTTATCTAAAGGGTCGGTCAGCCCGCAGTGAGTGTGCAAATGACCGCTTTCACGACTGAACATCTATCAGGGTTTAACTATCGCAGAGCGCTTTTTAAGTAGCGATATTTAAGGCTTGAGGGCAGAGTGCTGCCTTTAAAAATGATTCAGTTTTTATTATTAAATAAAAACATGGAGTTAAATTTTATGGATTCATATCCTCATGTCTACTTATATCCAGTATCGACTGGGGCGGAGTGCACCCTATGACCTGGTTATTATCCGCAGGAATACTGTTCACTTTTGCCGCGATTGCGTTTGTGATTTATCGCTGGGGTAATATTCGCTGTATCGGGGTGACGCCTGTGCGTGCGTTTACCTTTATCGCGATTCTGTTCACCTCTGGGCTTGATGTCGGCTTGATCATGTTTCCGCTGACCGAGTTTGCCGGTTATGCCAATGTGGCGGCGAGTCCTGAATACGGCTTTACCAATCCGCTGGCGATTGAGTTTGGCTTTTGGGCATTTTTGATTTGGGGTTTCTACTTTTTAACCTGTTTCTATTTTTGTGTGATTGAACCTAGGGTGAAGTTTTTCGACATTCCTTGGGTCAAGTTCATCAATAACATTGTGATAATTGGCACCTGTGCTTTTACCGCCTATTTGTTACTCAGCAATTTACCTTGGTATTTACCCGAATTAGGTGATGGTGAAACCATAATCGGTAGCTTTTATTTAATCGTATTTATGGTCATCGCTGCGGCGGTATATTCCAGTACTAGCATACGTTATGTGCGTATTTTGAGCTTATCGAGCACTTGGTTATTTTTGGGTTTAATTGCCATGATGTGGGCCAATGCATTTTTATCGGCTGACTCGAGTGTGGGCGAGTTCTTTACGACCTTTGCCATGTTGGGTGACTACTTCGGCAATATTCAACATTTTGTGTTACCCATCAACGACTACCATGAGTTTTATTTGTTCTGGTGGTTTGCGTGGAGCATTATGATTGGTCAATTTACCTCGCGCTTTGTCGGTGGAATGAAAACCTACCAAGTGCTGCTGGCCATGATGGTGTTTCCGTCTATCCCCATCGCTATCTGGTTCACTGTGCTTTATTACTACAGCGCCAATGGGTTAGAGACCTCAGGTTTCTATAATCTGGCGATGGTGATTGTAGGGGTGACCTTTGTGATTAATTCACTCGACTCACTGGTACGCCTGTATACCGACAATCTTAATCTGACGATTGAGCGCTTAGGCAAGCTTAAATATGTCAGCTTTAACTTAGTCTTGCTCTGCAGTCTGACACTACTCTTTCAATTAGACTTTCTTCAAATTCAATGGGTTGGTGCAATCGCACTGGGCCTGATCTTTAGCTGTTTTGGTTACATCATGATGACGCAATTGCAAACTGTTCGTGCCATTGAGCGCTCGCCAAAAGAGAACAAAATCGACTTTACTAAAATTGAGTTAGCGAACTAATGGAAAAATTAATAATGAAATCAAAATGTTTTTATCTTGTCGCCGGCGGATTGTTATTGATGTCGACTGCGGCGAATGCCGGATTATCGGCCACTGTGACGGCAACGTCGGATTACACTTTTAACGGTGTCAGCCAAACGGACAGCGGCCCAGCACTGCAAGGCAGTTTGGATTACGGGTTTGATTCGGGCTGGTACGTGGGCGGCTTTACCTCGAACGTCGACTTTGGTGGTAGCGATGATACTTGGTTAGAGCTCGATGCCTATGCGGGTAAGTATTATCAGCTGAATAAACAATTGAGTCTCGATGTCGGGCTGGCCTATTACACCTACCAAGGCGATTCCTTCTCCGATGAGTACAACTATCCTGAGTTGTATAGCAAACTAGGTTACGACACTTCACTTGGCCACTCTGAAGCTAAGTTAACCTATACATGGGACTACTTTGGCTTGGGCGGCGGACATTACACTATGTTGCTCGGCCATACGATTAGCGTTGCCGAGGGCCATGATATTCGCTTCAGTGTTGACCGCTCGACGTCACTCGATGAAGACAAATGGTCATGGGATGGCGGCAAATCCTTCAATCACTATCGCATTGCCTATATGACCAGTTGGAGCGGCTTTGATTTCAGCCTCGCCGCAGAAGATACCAGCATGAACTTAGATACCAGTGATGAGCGTCTAGTGTTGTCGGTATCGCGTCAATTCATGCTGTAATCTAAGGCACTTTTACCATAAAAGTGCCTCCTCTTGGTGAGTTCAGTCGCGCTTTCTGGTAAGGTGCACTCGTTGCTTAGAACGGGGAGAATGCAAAGTACGATGGAAAAATATGAACAATTGCTCATTTCGCTGCGTCGAGTGATACGCGCTATCGACATTCATTCTCGCCAGCTGAACAAACACTCAGGTTTAACTGGGCCGCAATTGATGGTGATGCAAAAAATCGCCCAATTGGATGCGCCATTGGCTAAAACCGTGGCGGAAGAAATTACGCTGAGCCCTGCGACTGTGACGACCATTATCGATCGACTCGAGGGCCGTGGTTTAGTGATCCGTTTGCGCAGTGAGACTGATAAACGTAAGGTGCATTTATACCTTAGCGATGCGGGCCGAGCGCTGTTACAGGACTCGCCTAAACCGTTACAGGATCATTTTATTAAGCGTTATCAGAATCTTGAAGAATGGGAGCAGAGTCAATTGCTCTCTGCCGTTGAGCGTATCGCGACTATGATGGACGCCGATAAAATTGATGCGGCGCCTATGCTCTTGGTCGGGAAGATCCAAGGCGACGAGTAATCGTTTAGATCATGGTTTAAATGATTAGACGTTAAAATCGATTCGTTTTTAAAATGAAAAAGCACTGAAGATTCAGTGCTTTTTTGCTTTTAACTCTATCTCGTTTGGCAGTGCATCTTTTACATGCTTAAGCAGCAGGACAGCTGGTTTGAGCCACAGAGTTAATCAGGATTTCTTGTACTGGCGTGTTGGCGAAACCACCGCTGTTTTTTGTCGGTACTATGCTGATTTGATCCGCTACATCCATACCGTCAACCACTTTGCCAAACACGGCATAACCAAATTTGCTAGCGGACGCATCCAAATGTGGATTATCTAACACATTGATAAAGAACTGTGATGTTGCAGAATTTGGATCATCCGTGCGAGCCATGGAGATTGTGCCACGTTCATTACTAATGCCGACAGCGGCTTCATTCTTTATGGGGGCATCACCAGGCTTGCTTTTGAGTCCTGTGGTAAAACCGCCGCCTTGGATCATAAAATTATTAACGGTTCTATGGAATAAGGTGCCGTTATAGAAAGACTTATCAACATACTGCTTAAAGTTTTTACCTGTGATAGGCATGTTAGTTAAGTCAATGGCGAGGGTGATATCGCCCTTTGTGGTTTTCATTAAATAACACACATCCGCAGATAAAGCTGGCGGAGTGGGATCGGGCGTCGGTGGCGTCGGCGTTAAATCACCATCTGTACTTCCTTCACAACCCGTCAAGGCTATGCAGCCGACAAATAGTAATCCTGATAACTTCTTCATTTCATATCCTTATTCTCAATCATCATTGGCGTGTTTTTGCTTTAGCGTTCCATCGAGCGAGTCTCTGGTGGAGAAGCGAGGGCAGAGCAGGTTCCATGAATTTAATGTTGTTATTATGTTTCTATGCTGTAGCGAGACGAGATGTTGACAGAGGAGAGATAGGCTGTTCAAGTTATAAAACGCAATTGATACAAAGTGTTGCACTGATATCTGTGGTTAATATGTAACTTGACGTATTTGTTAGTATTAGTCTGAACACAATGACATAAAAATGACTTACGCTTGTCATGTTATTTCTATCCCTTTGCTCTTCACTTATTGCATGCTTTAGGAGCCATGCTTGCCCTCTTGCTGAACGCATGCCCCAATTTAGTGCATTCCACTCTTTATATCCTGATAGCTACTGAGCGCCAACTTAACTGAGTGCTTCTAGTAAGTTACTGATTTTTTGAAAATGTTTTTTGTTATTTCTCTGAAATATTTATGTCATCTTCTTGTTACTTTTCGTTGGCATGGTTACTGTATATCTAAAGCTATGGATGAGCGGTCGCGGGGGCGACAAAATATGGGGCTGGAAAAGTTGCTGTATTTGCGGGGAGTTGGAGCAGAATTTACTGATTGTTTTGGCCAAAATATCCATATTTCCGAGGTAGACAGGCAAGGTATCTTGACCTGTATGTTACAGGAAAAAAACAGCGTGGCAGGGACTGCCATTGATGCTCCTGCTACAGAAGCGTTATCGAGTGATGCTGGGCTGACCTGTGTCGATGCGGTATTGAACGACGCCCTGATCGCCTCACAAATTGACTTGCTGGATGCCCGTCCTTGGACTCAGGTGTTACCCGAATTCCATTGGTGTTTTGTGGATGAACCTTGGATAAGCCTTTGTTTACCAGAAAGCTATACTTCAGATCTGAGTGTGGCGATTGAATGCGAACAGGGTGAATCCATCGTATTTGATGTGCCGTTTTCAGCGCTTAAGCCCATTGGCGATTACCGCATTGAACAAACCCTTTATCTCCATTATCGCCTCGATCTTACGCAACTGGGATTAGCACGCCTCGATTTAGCTGAGGCCAAGACCCAAGCTTCCCCTGAACACTTAATGCCCGCCGAGACTGAGGCGGTGAACTTAGCGTCCTATTTCCTGAGCAGCCAAGCGTTCACTAATAAGCCTGCCTTAATCAAAAACCAAGACTCATTTGCACATGCAGCTGACAAAAATGTGAGTGATTTCTCAGTGTTAGGTTTGGGCTTTCATCGCATAGCTTTAAGCTTAAAGCATGCTCTATCGACCAGTGCACCAGCGCCAAGCTCGGCGCTAGAGAGCAGTGCGACGGCTGAGGCTGATACCTGCACTTTGTTTTCTGGCACCTTAATGGTGGCACCGCGGGCCGCTTATCAAGGCGTACTCACGGCTGTCGCCCAAGGTAAGCGGCATAAACCTTGGGGGATCAGCGTTCAACTCTACAGTTTACGCAGCGAGAGCCAATGGGGCATTGGCGACTTTGGCGATTTAGAACAACTGATCGCGCTGGTGGCGGCGCAGGGGGCGGATTTTATTCAACTCAACCCCTTGCATGCCCTCGACATTGCGGCGCCAGAGCATCCGAGTCCCTATAGTCCGTGCGATCGCCGCAGACTTAATCCTCTTTATATACAATTACAAAGTGTTCCTGAATACCAAGCACTTACCACTGAATTTTCAAGCGCTTCTTGGGTAGAGGCTATCGCCTTACTGAATCGTGATAACTGGCTCGATTATCCTAAAGTGAGTGAGTTGAAATATCGTGCCTTTGAGCTGTTATATCGCGTCTTTTGTGAAACCCATTTAGCGAATGACACCCCCAGAGCGCAAAGATTCTATGAGTTTGTGCGTGAGCAGGGCACTGCGCTGCAAGAGTTTGCTCAGGCGGAATACTTACGTAGCCCAAAAGCGTTTGTACAAGAAGAAGGTTTCTACCTTTACTTGCAATTTGTGGCCGAAAATCAGTTACACCTCTGCCAGCTCAAAGCGAAAGAAGTGGGCATGGGGCTGGGATTGATCCGTGATTTAGCCGTTGGCGCAGCGCTTCAGGGCAGTGAAGTACAGGCCAATGCCGAGCAGTTTTGTTTGAATGCCAGTATTGGCGCACCGCCCGATCCCTTTGCGCCCCAAGGGCAAAATTGGGGCTTAACGCCCCTCGACCCTGTAAAGTTAAAACAACATAATTTCAGCCATTTTATCGCCTTGATCCGAGCCAATATGGAAAGCTGTGGTGCCTTGCGTATCGATCATGTGATGGGCTTACTGCGCCTCTGGTGGTGGCCACTGGATAAACAACTCGGCCAAGGTGCCTATGTGTATTATCCCGTCGAAACCTTGCTTGCCATCGTTTGCCTTGAGAGTCAACGCGCCCGCTGTGTGGTGATTGGTGAAGACTTAGGACTGGTGCCACCTGACATTATTCATCGTCTCTACACTTCCGGCATTTATTCCAACGAATTGTTCTATTTCTGCAAAGACCATCAAGGCTTTAAATCACCGGATCAATATAAGTCCCAAAGCTTAATGATGCTGGCGAACCATGATGTGCCGACTTTAGTGGCTTGGTGGTGCGGCAGCGATTTGCACCTGCGTCGACAGTTATCCCTGTTTGAAACTGACGAACAATTAGGCGAGGCACTGGCTGGGCGGGAGCATGAAAAGCAGCAGCTTATTTCACTGTTAGTCGCTCAAGGTCTGTTAGCCGAGGCGGCGATAGCAGAACTCGATATTCAAACCTTACTCACGGCTTGGATGACCTTAGGGGCTCGCGGAAATAGTGCGCTATACAGTGTGCAACTGTGTGATTTATTAGCCGATCGCCATGCGGTGAATATTCCCGGCACTTGGCTCGAATATCCAAATTGGCAGCGTCGCCTGCCGCTGAATTTAACGCAAGTGTCGACTTTGCCAGAGATACTGCAGCGATTACAAAATATCGCTGCGGCGAGACAGTTACCTAACTAAATCTAGCACTAGCGAAAGGCTGCCTATGTCGCACCACATTATGCCACCCTAAAGGTTCGATATTTAGGGGAGGGGATGCGGATAAAGAGTACCAATTTGCAAGTTTAATTGACTGATAAACGGAAGAAAAATGATGACTCAAGCCAATGCCTATTTTTACGATGGCGCCGACGTCGCCCTACTTAATGGTCAATACACTGATGTTTTTTCGCTCTTGGGTATGCACAGTGCCAACGAGGGTAAGGCATTAATTGTTCGTTGTTTTTTACGTAATGCAATCAGTGTGGATGTGATCAGCATTAAAGATGGCCGCAAAGTGGCGAGTCTGGACAAAGTTAACGAGCAGGGATTGTTCGCTGGTACGCTGGGGCGACGCGTCAAGCCGTTTCTCTACTTGCTACGGGTGGAATATCCCCTGTGTCAGTTAGATATAGTCGACCCTTATCAGTTTGATTCACTGCTCAATAGTGATGATATTTATCTTTTTGGTGAAGGCAGCGCCGAGCGCGCCTATGAATTTTTAGGCGCCAACTGGCGTCAGACCCAAGGCGTTGAAGGTGTGCATTTTTGTGTGTGGGCACCCAATGCCAAACGGGTGTCTGTGGTGGGGGATTTCAACCATTGGGACAATACTCGCCATGTGATGCGCCAACATATTGCCAATGGTTTATGGGAGCTATTTTTACCCAATGTGGCCGAAGGCGCCCACTATAAGTTTGATTTGGTTTATCAAAATGGTGAGCGTCATGCCAAGTCCGACCCCTTGGCGACTCAAATGGAATGCGCGCCCCATAATGCTTCTATCGTGCCTAAGAAAGCCCATCACAGCTGGAATGATACCGCTTGGATGAGTAAACGCGCGGCGACTGCTTGGCATAAAGCGCCCATGTCGGCCTACGAAGTGCACTTAGGTTCGTGGCGTCGCAAGGGAGAGCAAGGTGAGCAATATCTTGATTATCAAGACTTGATTGAGCAGCTGATTCCCTATGTGAAGGAGCAAGGTTTTACCCACATTGAACTGATGCCGATCAGCGAGTTTCCCTTCGATGGTTCGTGGGGATATCAGCCCGTGGGTCTCTATGCACCGACCCACAGATTTGGCGATGCCAATGGGTTAAAAGCCTTTGTGGATGCCTGCCATCAGGCGGGAATTGGTATTATCCTCGATTGGGTGTCGGCGCATTTTCCTAAGGATCCCCACGGCTTAGTGCGTTTCGATGGCACTTGTCTGTATGAGCATGAAGATCCTCGCAAGGGCACACATCCCGATTGGGATACCCTGATTTATAACTATGATCGCGGTGAAGTGCGCAGCTTCTTGTTGAGTAATGCCTGTTACTGGCTGCGGGAGTTTCATTTCGATGGCCTGCGTCTCGATGCCGTATCTTCTATGTTGTACCTCGATTACAGCCGCGAGCCGGGCCAATGGCTGCCCAATGCCTATGGTGGACGGGAGAATCTCGAGGCCATTAGTTTCTTACAAATTTTGAATCAACGCTTGTACCAAGCTTTCCCCGGCATTTGCATGATCGCCGAAGAGTCCACCGCCTTTGCAGGAGTGACTAAGCCGACGGATCAGCAAGGTCTTGGCTTTGGCTTTAAATGGAACATGGGCTGGATGAATGACAGCTTAAGCTACTTAGGCCGCGATCCGCTTTACCGCCAATTCCACCATCATCAATTGACCTTCAGTTTGATGTACGCCTATACCGAGCAATTTATGTTGTCCGTGAGTCACGATGAAGTGGTCCATGGAAAGGGCTCGTTGCTGCATAAAATTCCCGGTGATGATTGGCAGAAATTTGCCACCCTGCGTGCTTATTACGGTTTTATGTGGGGGCATCCCGGGAAGAAATTACTCTTTATGGGCTGCGAGTTTGGTCAGCGAAATGAGTGGAACCATAACCAGAGTTTAGATTGGCATTTATTGGCTTATGAACCGCACCAAGGTGTGCAACGTTGGCTTAAAGATCTCAATCACTTATATCAAGCCATGCCTGCTTTATCAGTTCAGGATTACGAGGGGGCAGGATTCAGTTGGCTAGATTGCGAAAATAGCCGCGACAGCATCTTTACCTTTGTGCGTTACGGCTTAGCGGGTGATGCGCCGTTAGTGTTTGTCATCAATATGACGCCCCAATTGCACACTGGATTCCGTATTGGTTTGCCCTTGGCGGGGGATTACCGCGAATACCTGAATAGCGATAGCCAGATTTATGGTGGCAGTAACCAAGGTAATGCGGGCACTGTGGTCGCTGAGTCGCTGCCGTGGCAGGGCATGGCGCAGAGCGCGCTGATCACTGTGCCGCCCTTGGGTTGCCTAGTGATAGGGCCTGCAACTGGATTGGCTGAGGCGAACTAGTATGCAAAAGCCCGCGGCCGATGATATCAAGCTCAACCCTGACGCTAAACATAACCCTTCTCAAAGTGAAAAATGGGCCTTGGGCGCCGGTGAGCCTTTTCCGCTCGGTGCGAGTGTTGAGGACGATGGCGTCAACTTTGCGTTATTTTCAGCTAACGCAACAGCGGTCGAGTTATGCCTATTTGACGACAATGGCGAGCAAGAAATCGCGCGGATTGCGTTAACTGAGCAAACCCAGCAAATCTGGCATGTGTTTGTGCAGGGGCTTAAGGCGGGGCAACTCTATGGCTATCGCGTTTATGGCTCCTATGAGCCTCAGCTTGGCCACAGATTTAACCCCAATAAGCTATTGCTCGACCCCTATGCCCGCCAGCTAGTTGGTGAATATCGCGACCATGAGTCTAACTATGGTTACGAGCTGAATCACAAGGATGAAGACTTATCTTTCAGTAAGTTAGATAACGCTGCCCATGTACCAAAATGTAAGGTTGTGGACATTCGTCCATTAATCGACATCGCCGCTAAGCAGTCGATTCAGCCTGTCGCGACCAGGTTTCAGCCCAAACCCCTAGAGCGCAGCATTATTTATGAAATGCACGTTAAAGGTTTTACGGCGGCGCATCCTGAGATTGAACCGAATAAACGTGCCACCTTTGCGGGCTTAGCGACTCGGCCGGCTATCGATTATTTAACCAAACTTGGGGTGACGTGTGTCGAGTTACTTCCTGTACAGGCCTTTTTCACTGAACCATTTTTGCTTGAGAAAAAGCTCACTAATTATTGGGGCTACAACAGTATCGGTTTTTTTGCCCCTGAGCCGAGTTATCTGTCGTCCGACGATATTGGTGAGTTTCGGACCATGGTGGATGCACTGCACGGCGCGGGTATCGAAGTGATCCTCGATGTGGTCTATAACCACAGCGCCGAGGGCAGTCGACTTGGGCCGACCTTTAGTTTTCGTGGCATAGACAATCTCAGTTATTACCGCCTGCATCCGAACGATAAACGTTTTTACATTAATGACACGGGTTGCGGAAACACCTTAAATATCAACCATCCACGCATGTTGCAACTCGTGCTGGATTCGCTGCGTTACTGGGTTGAAATCATGGGTGTCGATGGATTTCGCTTCGACTTGGCTGCTTGCCTAGGTCGCGAGGCCTATGGTTTTGATCCCGGCTCAGGTTTCTTCGATGCCCTGTTACAAGACCCTGTGTTGTGCCGAGTGAAATTGATTGCTGAGCCTTGGGATATTGGCCCTGGCGGTTATCAATTAGGTAATTTCCCCGTTGCTTTTAGCGAATGGAACGACAGATATAGGGACACTATGCGCCGCTTCTGGCGCGGCGATCACAGCATGTTGCCCGAATTTGCTCGGCGTTTTCACGGCTCGGGGGATTTCTTCGAGCATGGCGGCCGTCCGCCAGCGACCAGTCTTAATTTTCTAACCAGTCACGACGGTTTTACCCTCAAAGATTTAGTGAGTTATACCCAGCGCCACAACTTGGCGAATGGGGAAGATAATCGCGACGGTCATCAAGAAAACTTCAGTCATCATTATGGGGTTGAAGGGGAAACCGAAGATAGCGCAATTCTGGCACTTCGTGGTCGTCAACAGCGTAACTTATTGACTACGCTATTTTTATCCCAAGGTGTGCCTATGTTGTTGAGCGGCGATGAAACGGGCCGCACCCAGCAAGGTAACAATAATGCCTATTGCCAAGACAATGAACTGAACTGGTTTGATTGGTCGGCAAAGGGCATGGACACTGAACTGTTGGCTTTTACTCAGCAGCTTATCGCCCTGCGCAAACGTTTCCCGTTGTTATGCGCTAAACGCTTCATTCACGAACAGTTATTGGCCGAATCCTTAGCCGATACCGGTGCTCGCTTAGATTGGTTTAGTCGTCAAGGTGAGCAAATGACCAAGAGCCTGTGGACTGAGTCTATGTGTCGCAGTTTGTCTGTGGTGCTTTCTGGTGACTTAGAAGGCCGAGGCAAGCAGCAAGCTCTGCTGTTGATGGTCAATGCCGACGATAATCCGTTAGCTTTTACGCCGCCGACCTTTGAGCACTTGAGTCCGTGGCAATGCCTTATTCATACCCAAACTGAGCCGCTGGATGCTCAGATCTCTACGACGCGATACTTGCTGCAAGATCGCAGTCTCATGCTTTTTCATGCTGATTTGATTTTCAAGAAATGAAGGAATTAACTATGAGTGACGAAAGCGAACTGAGCCCAAATACCAGCGAAAAAACCGTACCATCCGCGCCAAAAGCGGCAAGTAAGAAGACGCCAGCTAAGCGTCAGGCCAAGCCTAAAGCCGCTGAACCCTGTGAGCCCTGCGATTCCTTGCCCGCGTCCTTTGAGCGCCATTTACGTTATGGACTCAGCCGTGGCGAAGGTGTGAGCTGCGAATTATTTCAAGCGCTGGCTTACAGCGTGAAAGAGCAGATGCTAGACAATTGGCGTCAAACCCGCATGGATGACAGGCATTTTCAGCGTAAGCAAGTGGCGTATTTATCCCTTGAGTTCTTGATGGGCAGGGCGCTGGGCAATGCCCTGCTGAGTTTAGATTTGCAACAAGATAGCCGTGATGCCTTGAGCAACTATGCGGTATCGCTAGAAGAGTTAGAAGAAGCCGAACATGATGCAGGTTTAGGTAACGGCGGCTTAGGCCGATTGGCGGCGTGTTTTCTCGATAGCTGCGCCAGCATGGACTTATCAGTGACAGGTTATGGCATACGTTACGAATATGGCATGTTCGCCCAGAAGATAGTCGACGGTTATCAGGTTGAACGCCCTGACCGTTGGCTGCGCGAAGGCAATCCGTGGGAGGTGCGCGTGCCCACCCACAACGTAATAGTGCCATTTTTTGGCCACACTGAATCCTATGTCGATAAACAGGGCCGCAGGCACATTATTTGGGTAGAAACCCAAGATGTGCTCGCCGTCGCCTATGACATGCCAGTCCCTGGTTATCGCAATGGGCGAGTCAATACCCTGAGATTGTGGAAGGCTGAAGCGACCGATGATTTTGATTTAGCTGAATTTAATCAAGGCGACTACACAGAAGCCGTGGCCCGTAAAAACTTGGCCGAGCAGATCACTATGGTGCTCTATCCTAATGATGCGAGCGAGAACGGCAAAGAGCTGCGATTACGTCAGCAATACTTTTTATCCTCCGCTAGCTTGCAGGATTTACTCAAACGTTGGGTGAGTCGCCATGGCCATGATTTCACCCAGTTTGCCGCTAAAAATGTGATGCAGCTGAACGACACTCACCCCAGCATTGCCGTACCTGAGTTGATGCGGTTATTGATCGACGAATACGGTTTGGAATGGGACAGTGCGTGGGCGATCACCAGCAAAACCATGGCGTACACTAACCATACCCTATTGCCTGAAGCACTAGAGCGTTGGCCCGTGCGTATGATGGCGCAGATGTTGCCACGTATTTTAGAAATCATTTATGAAATCAACGCCCGCTACTTAGATTTAGTCGCCCACCATTGGCCTGGAAATAGTGAAAAACTGGCGAGTATGTCAATTATTCAAGATGGCCCCGATCCCCATGTGCGCATGGCGTATCTGGCGATTGTGGCGAGTTTCTCGGTCAACGGTGTCGCGGGTTTACACACGCAACTGCTTAAGTCTGGGTTGTTTAAGGATTTCTATGAGTTGTGGCCGCACAAGTTTAATAACCGCACCAATGGCGTGACCCCAAGGCGTTGGCTCGCCCATTGTAACCCTGCTTTAGCTAAGTTGCTGACCGCCCATTTAGGTAAAGAGTGGGTGACAGACTTAAGCCAGTTAACGGCGCTCAATGCCCTTACGCAGGACACAGCGTTTATCCAAAAATGGCGTGATGTGAAGCAAGCCAACAAGGCTTTGCTGGCGAAGATGATTGCTAAGGAATGCGGCGTCGAGTTCGATCCATCTATGTTGTTTGATGTGCAAGTGAAGCGTATTCACGAATATAAACGTCAGTTACTCAATATCTTACATGTAGTCCATCTCTATCATCAGATCCAACAAGGCCACACAGAAAACATGGTGCCGCGCTGCGTGTTGATCGGCGGTAAAGCGGCGCCCGGTTACTTTATGGCTAAGTTGATCATCAAGCTCGCCAGCAATGTCGCCCACATGGTCAATTCCGATCCTTTAGTCACGCCTTACCTACGTTTTGCTTTCTTACCCAATTACAACGTCAGCGCCATGGAAAAAATCTGCCCGGGAACGGATTTGTCCGAGCAGATATCGACCGCAGGTAAAGAAGCATCGGGCACGGGCAATATGAAGTTCATGATGAACGGCGCACTGACGATTGGCACTATGGATGGCGCCAATATCGAGATGTTAGAGGAAGTGGGTTCAGAGAACTTCTTCCTGTTCGGGCTCAATGCGGAGCAGGTTGCTGAGGTACGTAACCACTATCATCCGCGCAGCATTATTGACGATTCACCGGCGTTATCTGAGGTGATGAAGTTACTCAAGAGTGGTCATTTCAATCTGCTAGAACCGGGGATTTTCGATCCTATTATTGCCGCCATCGAAAGCAGCGACGATCAATGGATGACGGCCGCCGACTTTGACAGTTACCGAGTCGTGCAAGAAGCCGTAGCGCGGGCCTATAAAGATCCGCAGGTGTGGACGCAAATGAGTATTCGCAATACCGCCGCCAGTGGACGTTTTTCGAGTGATGTGACGATCGCGGGTTATCGCGATGAAATTTGGAAACTGTAAGGGCTGGGCTCTGGGTAATAAGCCTTGTTATAGCGGTTGAGTATAAGCGTTAAGTGTTTGAAAGGAATGCAGCAATCAATGGAAGGAATGGGGAATGCAAGTGAGAAATACTCAGGGGAATACGGCCGTTTCTGCCGTATCGAGAAGCCATTTATGGGCAATAAGTTTGCCGATTTCGGAGTAAGAGCCTATGTCTAATGTTCGTTATATCAGTAATTTAACTCGTGAAACCTATGCGTTGATTTTAGCTGGTGGGCGCGGGTCTCGCTTGCATGAACTCACGGATTGGCGTGCTAAACCGGCGCTGTATTTCGGTGGTAAGTTTCGTATTATCGATTTTCCGCTGTCTAACTGCATTAACTCAGGTATTCGCCGTGTGGGTGTGGTCACTCAGTACAAGTCGCATTCCTTGATCCGCCATGTGATGCGCGGTTGGGGCCATTTTAAAAAGGAGCTCGGCGAGTCGGTGGAGATTTTACCTGCCTCACAACGCTATTCGGAAAACTGGTATCAAGGCACCGCCGATGCGGTATTCCAAAACATCGACATCATTCGCCATGAGCTGCCTAAATACGTAATGGTATTGTCGGGCGATCACGTGTATCGCATGGATTATGCGGGGTTATTAGCCGCCCATGCCGAGTCGGGTGCAGATATGACAGTCTCATGCCTTGAGGTGCCGATTGCCGAAGCGGCGGGTTCGTTTGGAGTGATGGAAGTCGACGACGAGATGCGCATCTTAGGCTTTGAAGAAAAGCCGCTGCAGCCTAAACATTCTCCGGGCAATCCTGAAATGTGTTTAGCATCTATGGGCAACTATGTGTTTAACACTGAGTTTTTGTTTGACCAGCTCAAGAAAGATGCCTTAAACGAAAGCTCAGATCGGGATTTTGGTAAGGATATTATTCCTGCGATCATCGAAAAACATAATGTGTTTGCCTATCCCTTTAAGAGCGCTTTCCCGAACGAGCAAGCCTATTGGCGCGATGTGGGTACGCTAGACTCTTTCTGGCAAGCGAATATGGAACTGTTATCGCCCACGCCAGCACTGAATTTGTACGATGCCAAATGGCCAATTTGGACTTTCCAAGAACAATTGCCACCCGCTAAATTTGTGTTTGATGACGATGACAGACGCGGTATGGCGCTGGACTCGATTGTTTCGGGCGGTTGTATTATTTCGGGTGCGACCGTGCGCCGTAGCGTATTGTTTAACGAAGTACGTGTCTGTTCTTATTCGTTGGTTGAAGATTCAGTTGTGCTACCCGATGTGGTCGTGCTGCGTCATTGCAAAATCAAGAATGCGATACTCGACCGTGGCTGCATTATTCCCGAAGGCATGGTGATAGGTTATAACCATGATCACGACAGAGCTAAAGGCTTTAGGGTGTCGGAAAAAGGCGTGACTTTAGTGACCCGTGACATGCTAGGTTTGCCTGTAGGCTATGAATAGTGCTTTGATCATTAAAGTAAAAATGGCTTAGGTATAGGCAGCTTAATAAAAGCTGCACAGTTGAAGTAGCGGGAGTATCCAATTAATTGAAACAACGCATTTTGATGGTCGCGGCTGAAAACGGTGCCCTTGCGGGCGCCAAGGTTGGCGGTATGGCGGATGTCATCCGTGATTTACCTGACGCTTTGGCGGGGGTGGATTTGTGCGCCGATGTGATTATGCCAAGCTATGGCTTTTTGACTGCGGTCGCGAATCAACCCCAAGATCTGGGTGAGTTAACTGTGGCCTTTGGCGGTCGATTAGAGCGGGTGCACGTGTTTGCCATGCCCCATCCTCAAGTGCCAGAGGCGATGATTTATCTGCTCGAACATGCATTATGGCAATCCGTTCCTGGGCAAATTTACAGCCAAGGCAGCGCCGAGCGTCCTTTTGCCGACGATGCGACTAAGTTTGCTTTCCTTTGCGCGAGCGTCGCGACAGCATTAGTTACTGGCCGAGTGCCAATGCCCGCTGTGCTGCATTTACATGACTGGCATGCGGGCTGCTTAGCCATGTTAAGAGCATTCGTGCCTGAGTTTAGTGTCCTCAAAGAAATTGAGTGTGTGTTCTCCATCCACAATCTTGCACTGCAGGGGATACGCCCGTTAAGCCAAGACTCATCCTCGTTTGCAGCATGGTTTCCCGAGCTATTTGCCTCTTTAACACTGGGGCAAAAACAGCTGATCACCGATCCCCGTTATCCCCACTGCGTTAACCCAATGCGCATGGGGATAGTGCTGAGCGATAAAGTGCATTTAGTCTCACCCAGTTACGCTAAAGAAGTGTTACAGCCCTCCAAACCTGAGGCGGGATTCTTTGGGGGCGAAGGGCTAGAACATGACTTACAAGTCAAGGCTAATGACGGCAAAGTGGTGGGGATTTTAAATGGCTGTGTCTATTCGTCAGTATCGGATTTACCCGCTAAGCCACCTGCGCGTATTCAAGTACCCGAGTTCAAGCAATTGCTCAGTGCGATTGAAACTGCGTTAGTGCAATGGCAGGGACATCAAGCGCAAGTGAGCGGCGTGGACATGATTGCCTCTGCGCGCACGCAAGCCCATTGGCGCCAAGCGATGGCGGAGCAAGTACCGAGTCTGTTACTCACTTCGGTGGGCCGTTTGACCGACCAAAAAGTCTTACTGCTGCGCCATCAATTATCCTCGGGCTTATCTGTGCTTGAGACCTTACTTAAAGCGTTGAAGCAGATAAAACCGACGGCGCTACTGATTTTACTCGGCAGTGGCGACGCATCGATTGCTAAATCCTTCCAAGCCTTAGGGGCTAAATACGATAACCTATTATTTTTGCAAGGATACAACGAGGCCTTATCCGAAGTGCTGTATCAGCATGGCGATCTCTTCTTGATGCCGAGCTCATTCGAGCCCTGTGGCATTAGTCAAATGCTTGCTATGCGCGCTGGACAGCCTTGCTTAGTGCATGGTGTGGGCGGATTGAAGGATACCGTTGAGGATGGCGTGACTGGCTTTGCTTTTAACGGCAATAGTTTAGACGAGCAAGCCGAAGCGTTTTTGCAAAGGTTGATGCAAGCCATTGCTTGTTTCGAGGGGAAAACATGGTCAAAGGTGCGTGCGGCGGCCATGGCGCAGCGTTTTGACTGGCATTCCATTGCTGAACAATATCGTCAACAACTCTATTGCTAAGTGTGATGCAGCAGATACAAAGTGTGATGTGGCAAAGGGAATTAACGCATGATTTCTAAGTGATTCTGCTACACTAGTGAGGGGAATGTTAAAATTGTATCAAGCCCCCTCATTTATTGGAGTCGCTCTCTGAGTCATGGATAAAGGTATTCTCTTTCCGTTAGTGCAAAATGCGGCTTTGCTGCTGGCGTTGGTCTTTTTGTACGACGTGATCCCTAAAAAGCATCAGCGGCAGTATTTCTTGCTGTGGCGCATCATTATTGGGATGCTCATCGGTGGTATTGGTATCACCATCATGAGCACGCCTTGGATATACCAACCGGGCGTTTTCTTCGATACTCGCTCGGTTATCCTCTGTATTTCTGGCCTCTTTTTCGGTGGTTTGCCTACCTTAGTTGCTGTGGTAATGACGTCGCTATATCGCATCAGTATCGGTGGCGCTGGGATGTGGATTGGCGTCGGCGTGATAGTGTCATCTGGGTTAATCGGGGTGATCTGGCGTCAATATCGTAAATCTTATCTCGCGAACATTTCAGGTGGAGAAACCTTTCTCTTTGCCTATATAGTCCACATTGTGATGTTGTTGTGGTTTATATTTTTACCCAATGGCATAGGAATGCCCTTACTCGAGCAAGTCACCCTACCTGTGCTCACTATTTTCCCTATTGCGACTTGGCTGCTGAGCCGCCTGTTGTCACGGCGTTTTGAGTTAGAACGTGATGAACAAATTCGTCTACAGGACGATTTTCTATTTCGCAGCCAATTCAACGCGGGCAACATTGGTATTGCGATAACGGGGATTGACCAAAAGTGGATAAAGGTGAATCCACGTTTATGCCAAATGCTCAAATATTCAGAGGCTGAATTGCTGCGGATGACGTGGGCGCAAATCACCCATCCCGATGATTTAGAAACCGATGCGCTGAAATTTGAGCTTATGCTGCAAGGCGATATCGATAATTACGAGATGGATAAGCGTTTTATCGTTAAAGACGGCAGCGTGGTTTACACCCATATGACAGTCGCCTGCAAACGGGGTGGCAATAACGCCGTGTTGCTTGTTATTGCTGGATATTTAGATATAACTGCCCAAGCCTTTGCCGACCAAGAGGTACTTGCTAGTCGTGAGCAACTCGAACTGGTACTGAGCAGTAGCGATCTTGGGGTATGGGATTGGGATATTCGTAATGATCGTATCGAACGTAACGCCCGCAGCGCCGATATTCTCGGCTGCGATGTGGATATGCTCAACGCCAACAGTCGCCAATGGATGGATGCGATAGTCGCCGAAGATAGGCCTAAAGTGTTGCACTCGATTGAGGCCCATATTCGCGGTGAAACGGCGCAACATAAGATGGAATATCGCCTAAATACACTCAATCGCAAAGTGCGCTGGATTTTAGACACAGGTAAAGTGGTGAGCCGCGACGCCAACGATAATGCCCTACGGATGTGCGGAACCTATACCGATATTACCGACGCAAAACTTATCGAAGAGTCGTTGAAATTGTCGGCGCTGGTATACGACAACAGCTCAGAAGCCATGAGTGTACTCGATGAAAAGGGCGTGATCATTACCGTTAATGCCGCCTTTAGTGTGATGACCGGCTATCGTGAATTTGAAGTACGGGATCAACATATTCGGCTGCTTTATTGCGACCTCAATGGCCGTGATTTTTACACCAAAATGAACAATGAGATCCGTGAAAAGGGCCAGTGGCAAGGGGAAATGTGGCAACGGCGTAAAAATGGCGAGGAATATGTCATCTGGTTAACCATCAATACCATCAATGATAAAGAAGGCAATCCCTATCGGCGGGTGGCGCTGTTTTCTGACATCACCGACAAGAAGCAAAATGAGCATCTGATTTGGAAACAAGCCAACTACGATACGCTGACGGGTTTGCCCAATCGGCGCATGTTATTGGAGTATTTAAGCAGCGAAGTGAAGAACGCCGACCGCAATCGTAATCACTTTGCCTTATTGTTCTTAGACTTAGATTTCTTTAAAGAAGTGAATGACACCTTAGGCCATGCCATGGGCGATTTACTATTGATAGAAACTGCTAGCCGCCTAAAATCCTGCGTGCGTGATGCCGACGTCGTGGCGCGCCTTGGCGGTGATGAATTTACTGTAGTGTTAAGTTCGATGGACGATCATAAGGGCATTGAGCGCGTTGCCGAGAATATTCTGCGGCGAATTGCTGAGCCCTATGTGCTGGGGGAAGAAACGGCTTACATCAGCGCCAGTATTGGAATAACTTTGTATCCCGATGATTCGACTAGTATTGAAGGCTTACTTAAGCATGCAGATCAGGCTATGTATGCGGCGAAAGATCAAGGGCGTAATCGCTTCAACTATTTCACCCCGTCGATGCAGGAATACGCCAAATACCGCATGCGCTTGATCCAAGATTTACGTCAAGCGGTCGTGAATAAAGAATTTGAACTGCATTATCAACCGATTGTTGCCTTAGCGACGGGGGATGTGACTAAGGCCGAGGCATTGATCCGTTGGCAGCATGCAGAGCGTGGCGCAGTGTCACCTGCCGAGTTTATTCCGGTGGCAGAAGACACGGGCTTGATTGTCGATATCGGCAATTGGGTGTTTGAGCAAGCCGCGCGTCAAAGTGCGGCGTGGCGTCACGAGTTAGGGGTTGAAATCCAAATCAGCGTCAACAAATCCCCAATCCAATTTCGCGATGAAGGCACGCTGCTCAATGATTGGCTGAAGTTGTTGCAAGATCTCAATATCACAGGCGCGGGCGTGTGCGTTGAAATTACCGAGGGCTTGCTATTGGACGCCAGTATGGGCGTGACCGAAAAACTACTTGCCTACCGTGATGCGGGCGTGCAAGTGTCTCTGGACGATTTTGGTACTGGCTACTCGTCACTCGCCTATCTGAAAAAGTTTGATATCGACTATCTTAAAATTGATCAATCTTTTACCCGCCATATTGATACCGATTCAAACGATCAAATTCTCTGTGAGGCGATAATAGTAATGGCCCACAAATTGGGAATGAAGGTGATTGCCGAAGGTGTCGAAACCGAGGCGCAGCGCCAAGTGTTGTTGGCAGCAGGTTGTGACTACGGCCAAGGTTACTTGTTCTCAAGACCTGTGCCTGCCGCTGAATTCACCCAAAAATACCTGCAAGCTTCGGCTCTAGTTTCCCGTGTCTAAGAGGATATTGACCGCGGGATGATAATTGCCTATAAAAACGCCGCGGATTTTGCTAGACTCCGCGGCCCCGCGTTGGGGCATTGAGTATCACCTCGCATCAAAGTTTTACTACTTAGCTAAAGAGTCCCTATGAAATTTGAAACACTCGGTTTATCTTCTCCTATTTTGAATGCGATAACTGAGTGTGGCTATCAGCAACTCACTCAAGTGCAAGAGAAAGTGATCCCGCTTGCCTTTGAAGGCAAAGACATTATGGCCTGCGCCCAAACGGGTACAGGTAAGACGGCTTCCTTTGCTCTGCCTGTACTTGAAAAGTTGGCGGCTGAGTCTTTAACAAGCGACAGCAATGATAAACCGATTTTACGCGCGTTGGTTATGACGCCCACCCGCGAACTTGCGATTCAAGTCTGCGAAAATATCCAGAAATACAGCCAGTTCCTGCCACTGAAAACCTTAGCCGTTTACGGCGGCGCCAACATGAATCCCCAGCGTAAAGGGGTAGAGCAGGGCGTTGATATTTTGGTGGCAACCCCAGGTCGTTTATTCGATATTATCGGCCAATTCCAGTTAGATTTATCGAGCGTCACGACCTTAGTGATCGACGAAGCCGACCGCATGCTAGACATGGGCTTTGTGCGCGACATTGAAAAAGTGAAACGCTTAATTGCGCCGCAGCATCAAACCATGTTGTTTTCAGCGACCTATAGCGATGCGGTCAAACAACTCGCCGAGAAAATGCTGAATGAACCTCAGTGGGTGAATGTTGCCGATACCACGACGGCTTCTACAGTAGTGCAGGAAGTGTATCGCGTTGATAAACGTCGCAAAGCCGAGCTGTTGTCAGAACTCGTTGGCCGCAACAATTGGCGCCAAGTACTGGTGTTTGCCAGCACGAAAGAAAGCGCCGAGCATTTATTGCAAGAATTAAAGCTCGATGGCATAGCCGCAGGCGTGTTCCATGGCGATAAAACTCAAGGCGCCCGTAATCGGGTGTTAGAAGAGTTTAAAGCCAGTAAATTACGGGTGCTGGTGGCAACCGATGTGGCTGCACGTGGGTTAGACATTCAAGCCTTGCCTATGGTGATCAACCTTGAATTGCCTTTCCTTGCCGAAGATTATATCCATCGCATTGGCCGTACAGGCCGTGCTGGATTAACCGGTCGCGCGATTTCGTTCGTGTCACCTTCTGACGATGAAATGCTTGCTGAAATTGAAGCCTTGATCGAGCAAAAACTGCCCGTGTCGGTACAACCGGGTTATGAAGAAGGCACGCCTTTACCTGCCCGCTACCGTGATGCGCCCGCGGCACCGATTAAGCCGATTGGAAAGTGGAGCCATAAGGCGCCGCAGGATCGCACTATTGGTCAGTCTCGTCAGGGCAAGTACGCCAAAGGCAAAGCGCAGGACAGCAAAGCAGGTGGCGATAAATCCTCTAGCCGTGCTAAGCCTGCGTCAGGCTCAGGTAAGCCGTTTAATGCGACTAAACCTAAGTCGAATTTGGTGAGCAATAAGTCAGGTTTTGGCTCTCGCGCAAACAAGTCTAAATAAGTTAAGCCAAAATAAGCTAAGTCTAAATAAGTTAAGCCAAAATAAGCTAAGCCCAACAATCAAGGCTAATAAGCGCCTGTTAGCCTCGCTGTTTGACGGTTGCTTAGTTGGTTAAATTGCTCGTCGCCATTCTAAAAGCGCATCCTCACCGATGCGCTTTTTGTTGAGCTTCAAAGCCAATACTTCTACACTCGAGCGCCAAGCTTTCTATTCGAGCGAGTTTCCTTATGATTATCAAAGCGATTCCCACTAATATCATCACAGGTTTTTTAGGTGTAGGTAAAACCTCTTTGATTAAACAATTGCTGGCGACTAAACCCGCGGATGAGACTTGGGCTGTGCTGGTCAATGAGTTTGGTGAGGTCGGCATTGATGCGGGGTTACTGAACTCCTCCGATAACGGCATACAAATTCGTGAGGTGGCGGGTGGCTGTATGTGCTGTGCCGCGGGCGTGCCGACGCAAGTGGCGATCAATCAGTTGATTGCGAAAGCAAAACCTGATCGCTTATTGATAGAACCGACTGGGCTTGGGCATCCTAATGAAATCATTAAAGTATTGAGTGCACCCCATTATCAGAATGTGATTTCACTGCGCAGTACTTTATGTTTGGTGGACGCGCGTAAAATCCACGATCCCCGCTATCGCGAACATGCAAACTTCATCCAACAGCTGCAAGTGGCCGATGTGATTATCGCGACTAAGTCGGATTTATATGACGCTGAAAATACTAAGTTACTCTATGAGTTACAGACCTATTTAAGTCATATCGAGCGCACTGATATTCCTGTTGTGAGCCACACTAACCAGCAACCTTTACCTAGCGCGCTGCTGGATTATTTAAACCAACCAAGGCGCGTGTCACTCAATATAAATGGGCATGCTAGCGTGGGCTTAAAGCTGGGCAGCCTACCGACGACAGCGCCAAGCCTGTTCCGCACGGGTGGTTCGCGTTTGAGTGAGCTAAGCCTTTTTGCCGAAGGCGCAATCGAAGTCGCTCTCGAATTCGATGCACGTGGCATAGTGCGCAAGCAGAATCAAGGCGAAGGCTGTTTTAGCTGCGGCTGGGTGTTTGAACCAAGACAAGAGTTTGATTTCGATAAATTAATGGCGTTAATTCAGCGTTACACTCAGTCATCAGACGTCGGGCAAGTCTTGCTGAGGTTAAAGGCTGTAATGATCACCTCTGAGGGGATCGCTGGATTTAACTGGATTGATCATGAGTTTACTGTGGTTGAACTCGATGACACCTTAGATTCCAGACTTGAGATGATTACAGTGAATGACGTCAATTGGGACGAGATAGAGCAGCAGTTGCTCGCCTGTCTTTGTTAACGATTAACTGCTCATTGACTTTCCCATCGCCCTTTATTACACATGTGAGCATAGGTTAGGCGGGTGCTAATAAAGTTGCAGCGGTCGTACATGAAGGAACAGTCGTGCATGATCAGTCGCGCCGGCTCAGTAAGGTAAGGTTACACGATATTCTTGGCCGAGTGTCGTAAAGGTGCCATTTTGGATCATGTCCTCGAAAAAACGGTCAAACCTTTGTCTTAAGGGATCGAATTTCGCCTGCTTCGGAAATGCCATATACCCGTCTTGGAGATCGATTATCGGTGTGATTGGGGTAATCGCCTTAGGGATTTTGATTTGGGCGAGCACGGCATCGGTATTGCGGCTGTTTGTGGCGAGTAAATCTAAATCCCCCCGAGAGAGGCGTTCTATTCCGCTTTTAATATCGACAAATTCATTGATATTAAAAGATTTAGTTTGTTCATTAAACGTCGGGCCATAACTCCACCCCTGCATCTTACCAATCCGTTGACCTTTAATGCTGGCATAGTCGCCATTCCAGACAATTTCATGGCCTACACGGGCATAGAACACCATATTATCGCGGTAAAAGGCTTTCGTCGCAAAAGCCAAGTTTGCTTCACGCTCTGGGGTATCGTAGGGACCAATCAGAATATCCGCTTGGCCACGTTCGACCATAGAAATGGCACGGCGCCAAGGGGTAATTTGGTAGTGAATGTTCACACTTTGCTGCTGGGCGAAGCGATTTAAAATATCGACACCTAAGCCGGTATATTCGCCATTGGGCTGTAGTTCGAAAATTTGGCTGAAGCTCGCACCCACCGCGAGCAGGTCTTTGGCCTGCGCAGTCAAGCAAAGGCTGCTGAGCGCCAAAAGGACGACTTGTGCAAAGGCTTTGCTGAGTATCATGGCATTCCTTGTGTGGTTTGAATGCGGGAGCTTAAGGCTAGGTATCTCGTAAAAGGTGGCGATACCATGATGAAATTCACTGAGATTAAGGTTAGCAAATTTTACCTTGATTGGGGCGCACGTTAACATTTTTATGTTTTGAGATAAACGTGAGATTAGTGAGAATCGTAAGGGTATTAAGCCGTTGATCTTCAATTGATACATCATCCTATTCTTCAGACCGTTTAATGATACCTAAAGGTGTCAATTTGTATCGCTTGCGGGTGAGGATGAGAAATGTATTTTCGTTATGCGTTTAAATCAGTTAAGGCCGAATAAAGGGGATTGGGGTATGCTCTGCCACTAATTGATTGATACGCCAACGCTAGGCGGCCTATTTAAGCGGGATGTTATGAAGCTGCAGGAAATAGATAAAACCTTGTATCGTAAAAACATGAATTTATTCATCGTAATTTTAGTTGTTAGCTTAGTCGTGCTGTCATTGCTTTTGGGTGCAGGGCTGATTGCGCTGTTTGGGACAACGCCTGTGCCGGGCGAGCCTACAGGTAATTTCCATTTGAATCTCTTAGGGGTGATTTTCAGTCTGGGTCTGTGTAGCGCAGTGATTTATAACTTGAAGGACAAACCCTTCTTCAGCGAAATTTATTATGTGTGGCAATTAAAGCAGCTCCATAATCGTATTTATCGCAAGTTGATAAAGATTAAAGCCGCTGCGGCGCAAAATGATGTGAATGCTTTGATTATACTGCTGTTTTATTACACAAGTTTAAGGCAAGTGTATGAGCTCGATGACAATACCCTGACCTTGCCTGCGCTGACTCAAGATCTCAATCGTTTGAATGCACAAATCGAGAGCTTAGGTTTATTGCTGTCGCCTGAACAATTTACGCCTGAGCTGCTGACGCGTCCTTTTTGATACTGATAAGGCAAGATGAAGATCGCTCCTCACCTTGCCCTTTATTTAGCCCTTATATTGTCTTTATCGCCCTTACCTCGAATGAGGTTAGCGAGTCCCGCTTAGGCTGCTTGTTGGGCTCTTTGCAGTGTGAGTAACCACTTACCATAGATAAAAATCCCCACCGCTGAGATAGTCCCTATGGCGGCGATGATGTACCACGCCATGCCAATGTTATGGCTGTGGTACAGCAGTTGGGTGAGTTCCTGGGCGCTTTCACCTGTGTAGCTCACCAAGGTAGTAAAGGCTTCACCTTGAGGAATGGCGCTAACCTCAGTGCTGTTCATGCCGCGCTCTAACAATAAATCCCGCGAAAACAATTCTTTCGATGCATAAATTTCATAGAGTTTAGGGCCAAAGTAGCCTTCTAATCCCCAGCCGATCCCTTGGGGTAACATCACAAAGCCCAAGTACATGGCTTTTTTACCTTCGGGAGCAATATTACCCATAAACTCGTTTTTCTTCGGGCTAATCATCATTTCGCCAATGGAGAACATGGCAATCGCGAAAACGATAAACCATGCCGCATGGAAAGCACCGATAAACACAAAAGCTAAAATACTCAGCAAACAACCAATAAACATGGCGGTAGTGATACGGTATTTAGCCGTCAGTGCCGCGACGATAAAACAGCAGGTCATGATCAGGCCCGCATTAAGGTTGAGCATGCCTTCTGGCATCACCTTAGTGCCTTCGTTATTGAGGCCAAGCCAAAATTGCAGAATGCCGTTACTGGTGCCTTCGCTGCCAAAGAGGGAGGTGACGATTACGCTGGTATCGACCCATTCGGAAATATGGATAGGCAGTACATCGAATAAGGCATTGAACAAGAACCAAAATCCTGAAAAAACGAGCATATAGTAGATTACAATCGGCTTTTTCAGCTCGCGCCAAGCATCACGCCACAGGGATTCTTGTTCGACTTCACCCGATTTTATTTGCTTATTGCGTTCCAGTCGCTCGGCTTTACCAGGCTCGGTATAGGTGAGTAAGAATAAGAAGTTGAGTGAGATAATTGCGGCGCAGGCGAAAAATACATTGTCCCACGACAATTGGCGCATATGTACGGCAACTAAGGGTCCGAGGAAACCGCCAATGTTTACAACTTGGTAAAAAATGCCCCAAGCCATTGAAGTGTTATTGCGATTAGTGGACAGCACTAAGGTGCCTTGAATGCCCGGTTTAAATATCCCTGTGCCAATGGCAAGGAGTAATGCACCGACAAGGAAGCCCCAAAAGCTGGGGAAGAATGCCATGACGAGATAGCCAAAGATTTTAATGATGGTGGAGCCGAAGATGGTTTCTTTGTAGCCCACTCGGTCAGACATGCCACCGGTGAACACGGGCACAAAGGTTTGCATGATCGCCCAGAGGGAAATAATAATGCCGTAGTCACTCAGGCTGATACCAAGGCCGCCCGCAGACTCTGGCGCTTTAGCGTACAGCCCTGCACTGGCTTTAACACCGTAGTAGGCGATACGCTCGACTAACTCCATCCCGCCAACTAACCAAAACACATAACCTAAGCTAGTAATGGAGGCCCACATGCCGAGCTGTTTGACTTCTCGCAGATCGTTGCCTGCATTTGGACTATTCTGACTCATGTCCTTCCCTTATTATTGTTATTGAATTTATTTCTGTTTAACCCATTAATTATCAAAAACTTAAATTTATGAAGTTAATGATTTCATCTTGTTTAAATACGATAATGGGCTTGCTTGAGCTAATACTTTACCTAATTCGGCCTTAAACACCAAAAAAGTAGCAGAAAATGATGAATTAACCCACATCTGTTATTGAACTGTACTGAGTTTGTCATTTGGCTGAAATTGGACTGTTTCTGCTTAAGTCATTGTGATGATTAATCTTTATTGTTAATTATTCACAATGAACATGCTTTGAGTTCTCGCTATTTTTAGGTACAATCCATTGTCGCATTTTTGTTCACCCGATCATTTTTCTAGATAGATACGACTCTAGCTCCCCTTTTTGTGAGAAACGCTAATGACAGCAACAACATCTAATCATGCTCCTGCGGATATGAGCTTGCTCGAGGAGCCGATTGCGAAGCTTTTTTGGCGCTATACCATACCCACCATAGCTTCTATGTTGGTGACGGGCGTATATGTGACAATTGATGGCATCTTTGTTGGCCACTATTTAGGTGAAACAGGGCTGGCGGGGATGATGTTAGCTTACCCTGTGGGCGCGATTTTATACGCTATTGGCGCCATGATAGGTATGGGTAGCGCAGCATTAGTGTCGATCAATCTTGGTCAAGGTAATGTAGTCAAGGCCCGTAAACTACTGGGTAATGCCTTTACGTTATGTTTATTAACCGGATGCTTTTTTGCCCTTGTTGGCGGGATATTCTCGCGAGATATTTTGGTCGCCCTTGGGGCGCAAGGGGAGATGCTCGAAAATGCTAATGAATACTTATTCTGGTATTTTGCACTGTGTCATTTTCCCATAATTTCAATGACCTTCACCACACTGCTGCGTAATGATGGCAGGCCATCCATGGTGACTTGGGTGCTGATTTTGGGTGGTGTATTAAACACTTTCTTAGACTGGCTGTTTATTGTGGTTTTCCCCTTTGGTTTAGCGGGCGCAGCGATTGCGACTATGATGTCGCAGGCGGTGACAGGGCTTTTGTGTTTGCAGCATTTTTTTAGTCCTCGTACTCAGTTGAGGATCGACCTTGAGCAGATGAAGCTTAAGCTCGACAATTGTTTGAACATAGCCCGTGTCGGTTTCCCCAGCTTTTTGATGAACCTGTATTTGTCGATAGTGTTAACTCTGCACAACACGGCTTTTTTGTGGGTGGGCGGGCCTTTACACGTGGCAGCCTATGGCGTAGTCAGTTACACAGAAGCATTCTTCTATTTGATTTTTGAAGGTATTGCCCTCGGCACGCAGCCTATTTACAGCTTCAATGCGGGTGCTGGGCGTTTCGATAGGGTTAAGCAAGCACGCAATATTGCCTTTGGCATGACGCTACTCACCGCAGCCTTGGGCTTAGCATTGATTTATTCTCGCCCTGATTGGTTAGTGTATTTGTTTGCCGGTGATAATCAGAACCTAACGCCCGTGGCGATTGAAGGGATGCGCTGGTATTTCTGGGGCTTACCTATGGAAGGCTTAATCTTAGTCGGTGCGAGTTTCTTCCAAGCGATTAATTGCTCGAGACAAGCCTCTATGCTGACGGGCGCGAAACTTATCCTGATCGCGGCGATTATCTATTGCTTCGCTTGGATGTTTGGCGTGATTGGCGTGTGGATATCGCTCGCAACCTGTAGCACTATTCTGACGATATGGATGTTCTACGCTATGAAGCGAGTCGAGACGCGGCTGCAATAATTCTGCTTAGCTTAGGTCTTGCTGGTGTCTGCTTTTAGCGTGAGTTTATGATGAGGGAAGAGGGCAAAGCAAGGCTAAGGCGGCCAGATAAGCAGGAAGGGCGGTGATAGATCAGGGCAATAAGTGGTTAGTTTTGCCTGAGTTTCATAATCGATTTTACAATTGATTTCACCATTAATTTCACTATTGTTTTCAGTATCGGGGCGATTCATGGCCCCGATTGCCATTCAACGACTATCTTTGTGCGCCAAACATGACTTAGGGCTAGCGTGGGATGATGGCCTCTGATACATTTCGCTGGTTTAATCTGCTATCAAAAATGACGCCTTCAAGCGGGCGGTTTTTTCGAGGTCACAATCCTCAGAAAACAAGTCTAATTCGCTTTGAAGCTTAGGTCAGTTGATCGTCGATATAACTGGGTATTGAGCCGAATGACTCGCTCGTTGATTTTAGTAATTTATGTTTTATGAGGCCCTTATGCGCACCACTGCAGTCATTTCTATGCTGTTGCTTGGCGTGTTAACCAATGTTAATGCCAGTGCCAAAGAGAATGAGTTAGTGTTTGCCAGCGACTTTGAAGGTAATCGTTTATCTCAACCTTGGTCGTGGATCATGGGTTGTCAATTTGAAGGCGCGGAACCCCACAGTGGCGAAAGTGCGTTGTTATGTGCCGAAGGCAATAGCAGCATAGTCAGCAAGTATCCCATTTCTGAAGCGGGTCTATTGGAGTTTTGGGTTAAAACTCAAAATACTCAAACCCAGTATCGGATCAATGTATTAACCTCACCAGTATTAAAACTCGATGCCCAGTGGCAGCATGTTGCCTTAATCGATATCACTCCGGGTGCGAACGAATATTTAGCGCACCGAGTCTCTATCGACGATCCGAGCCGCCAGTATATTCGCCTCGACATTGAGTCCATTAATGGTCCCATCAGTCTTGATGATTTGAGCTTAGATAAAATTCGCCTCGATATGGCCCTGCAAAAAAATGAGCAGAAAATTATCGGCGGGATTTTAGATAAGCTTAAAGCTGACAAGAACTACGAAGTGCAGTCTGAGTCATTCCGCACCTTAGGCAAAAACTACGCCGCCCAGCTTGAGAGCCAAAGACAATACCTCGAATACTCGAATGCCATCTATTCCAGTATCACCTTTGTGTTGGCAACCTCTGAGCGCAACAAGATGTCTAACCCTATGGGATATAACACCTTTAGGTCGGTGCTTTCCGACACTAAACGTGTGGCATCACCTATCCAGCAGGCACGCTTGGGCTCTATGGTGAAACCCTTTGGCGATTTAGCCACCGCGACCTTAAATGTGGTCAGTGCCGGTGCTTATTCCGCCTTTGCCGAACCTTTTAAATCATTCTTGGCCGCGACCTTTGATCGCTCCAACTATGACAACAGCGACCTGAGCCGTAGCGATAAAAAGTTTGCCGAAGAAAATGGCCTGAAAATTTATCAGCAGGCCGAACGCTTTATGTCTGAAATCGAAAAAGAGCTGCAACAAGTCACGGCACTAGACAATGATTTAGTTAGCATGCAGAAGAACTTAGATACGTTTCGTAAGGATCTCGATAAGCATCTACGTGGCTATTTGCAGCATGCCGGCATTGCCCGCACGCCTGAAAACTACAGCCGAGTGATGAGTAAAGACGAGCAAACCCGAGCACTTGTGATTACTGAGGCCAGTGCCAATATCAGCGCCAAAGCCGAAGCTTTATTGGCTTCGAATAGCAATGCTGAACTGGTGCAGTACATGATTAAAACCACTGAAAAAATTGATGAATTTCAAGAATTCAAGGAGCGTTTTAACCAGATCACTTCGGCCATGCTAACCTTCTACGACAAATTTGAGCGCTCAATTGCCACTGAGCAAAACCCCTTCACCGACCCAAGCGATCGCGCCGTATGGGAGCAACACGCCCAAAGCGCCCGTAACTATATTCGCCAGTCGAAGGAAGCGTTCACTAAAGCCTTTATGTAAAGGATTGTTGTAACAACATCGACTGAGCTTTTTTCACCGAAATGGCAGCGCAAATCTTTTTCGCTGCCATTTTTATATCCTCAATTTACCAAAGCGATTGTTAAATAAGTCTCTATGGGAGCACTGTCCTCGTCTGAAATGCACCTATTTTTAATTAGCTAGAACGTTTTTTGCCTCAAATGAAGTCTCGTTGCTTTTGAACACTCTTATTCAAGTCATTTTAGCCAGAGCAGGTTGTAGGCAAACTGAAAGTGCATTATGTTGTTGATCTAAAATTGATGGCTAGATTTTTTTGTTAGCATGTCTTAAATACACTAATTTTTTAATGACTCTAGTTTAAGCTATTTTAGCTCGTACAAGTTGTAGATAAACCAAAAGTGCATTATGTTTTTGATCTAAAATGGATAGCTATATTTTTGTTTTGGTACAATGTAATTAATAATCTTTTAACGAGGCGTATATGAATAAAAATTTTTACTCCAAGCTTTCTGATAATTTAAGTGGTTTGTTTTTTGTTTCTAAGTTTAAATTGGCAAAAATATTTGTTTCAAAGAGCTCAGATGACGAACTCTTGAAAGGTGTTTTTCTTATCAAAGCTCGCGCAGGTATTTTAGTTTGTACTTGGTTTTGCCCGTTGATTCATTTTTCTTACCCTAGTGAACCACTAACGTTTTGGGTTTTTGATGGATGGGAACTTGGAGGAAGACGTAGTGGACTAATTTCATATAATGTAAATTCTGAATTATTATCGCCTAAAAAAGATGAGGATACATTGATAAATGAGGTGGCTGATTATATTACCCAAAGAGTAAAAGACTTTGATGATGTAAAAACACAAAATGATTTTATTAAACTGTTAAGTTTATTTCCATCATCAGTTTCTGGTGTATATAGTCAGTTGAATTTAGGCCTGTTGCATTACTGTGTTGGTGATAAGTTGCTTGGAGAAAAGATAATTAGAAATGCAATAGAATCAAAGGGGGGATATCCATTAATAGAAGGCGATGTGGTTGAGTTTTTATCTTGTCTAGATATGGGGGAAGATAAAACAAATGAATATATAGAAAAAATAAAAATACGTAATAGACAATATCTTGAAAAGTTTGGATTTTATTTGCATAAATAAATTTATCTATGGAAAAAGAATACAGTGACACCCAGCGCTGAAGGATCCCCTCATAAATCAGCCATAGCATAGCCATATTTGAGCAACTGATTGGCGAATAATACCCAGGCCGCCAGCAATTCTTTCTCCGTGATTTGATAATCAGGCCGCCTGAGTACCTCCAATCCCAAGCGAATCGTTGAGAGTACCGTTCGATGCCCAATGGTATTGGCCTGAAAATGCTTATCCCAGCCCTGTTGCTGTGCGTGTAAACCAACTAGCCACAACAGGCATTGAACCATCAACGCTATCAGTAGGATGATGTCGAATCGCTCTGGACTGTTGGTACGACTTTGGCGTAAGCCAAAGCCGTATGCCGGGCTTTTGAGGTCACGAAAGGTTTCCTCTATTTGCATACGTTTGGCGTACAGGTTTACCAGCTGCTTTGGGCTCCGAGATTCTGGTGGTAAATTGCTGGCTAACACCCAAGGCTCTTTCGCCGATGTTGAGTACGTTTTTGCCGATGGATGGTGGCAATTAGTCCTCGTTGAACGCTGATTTGTACGCCCCTTAGGTTTGCTACGATAAAGCGTGAGATGGCAATTGATAGGGTTAGTTTTGGTCAAGGTCTTACAACCCAGGCTCTTCGCTTGACCGTTGGCCAAGTCATGTGTACTGCGAACTGCACGCCAATTTTCAGCGCCAATATCTGCAAATTGAACTGTACCGCGAATACGGCTTAGCCAAAACCAACCATGCGCCTCAACCTCTTTGTACCAAGGCACTTTGAACCCCGCGTCAGTCACGATGAGAGGGGTAACATGCAAAGGTAAAATCTTGGCTAAGTCCGCTAAAAAACCGTTGTGGGAGGCCTTAGAGCATTGTTCTGATAGGGGATAGGACTTCTCATACAGGGTAATAGAGCGGCCATTGAAGGCTATTGAGGCGCGCAGGGCCATGATGCGTTTATGCTCTCGGATGTCTGACCAATCGACGAGCACAATCGGCATAGGGTTACCAGAACAGATGAGGCTGGCATGCCATTGGTAGACAGCTAACCGTTCTTGATGCAGATGCGTGTTGCCGAGCAAACGATCAATGCGCTTGATGTTGTGCTTGGTTCGGGCCGTGGTTGGTAAATTTCGACCTAACTCAGTCAAGGTCAGTGTCTTACATTCAATCAGTGCCTTAGAGGCCAGCATCAAGCTGTTTAATCGTTTTAGGTGAAGTTCTGGGCAGTATTGGTGTAAAGAATGTTGTAGGATATTGGCTTCGCGCATCTTGTTGTCCAAGTGTAGTTTTTGGCGAAACCATTTGATCATGCAACAAGATGCGCTTCCACCCTAATTTGATGATTTATTTGTAAATCATCAGGGGATTCTTCAGCACCCAGCGCTGAATAGCGCAGTTGTTAACCTCCGACTATGCTTGGGTTAAGCATTAAACAAGGAGGTTTGTAGAGGCTGTACATAATTCTGTGTCAGGTTAATTTCACAGAACGATATGGTTTTCTAAGCGCCCCTCAAAATGAGGCCGCGCCCTCGCAGAACTCAGATAAGTGTTGAAGACACTCCCGTCTATTACAGAGGAAGAGGGTTACACTGGCTTACAACACACTCCATATCTTAACTTCGCTCTGCGATGGAGTTCATAGACTTCACAACCTAACAATGGCTCAGTTCTATTAAGCACTGCGCCAAAACGTTCAAAGTAGTCTTCATTAACTTGTTTTGCACTGATAAGTGGTACTTCAATACTGACATCTACACGACCTTTACGTATTAACGCTGGATCAAGATTATCAAGATGATTTGTGGTCATTATGACAAGGCAGTCATCAAGAGGAATGACGCCGTCTAACGCGTTTAGCACGCCGCCTAAAGTGAGTGGTGGGTTATCTACATTGCTTTCAGCAGTACGTGATACCGTAGCCTTTACACAGTCACAATCCTCTATTAACAACATAGCTCCGGGCGCTACCTTTCTAATCGCCTTATGAATAGTGGCATCATTGACAGTCGATAGATTCAATATGTATAGATCGCGATGATACTCAACCGCTAAGACCCTCGCTATACCCGTCTTACCTGTGCCCGTTTTTCCATGTAGTAATATGGTTAGCTTACTGACAACCGATTTTCCCCGACTGGCGAAGTTATCAACTTCCCTCATCAACTCCTGCTTAAACCCTTCATCTAGCACTAAGTCACTAAACCCCGATGATTTCAATGTGCCGTAGCGACACCATTCGGTTTCCTCGAAAATATTCACTTTTGGCTCAGTAGAGATGTCCCCACGAGTATCTTCTAAAAAACTATGTAGTTTATCTTTTGCCCACCAGGGTGCACTTACAGTAATAGAATCGTATGCCATAGTACTATCGACCTTAGTACGGCTAGCCAACATGTAACAACCAGCGTATTTAAACAGGTGCATACCGTAGCCAATAGACTTAACACTGACACGCCCGTCGTAACTCGCACTATAGTCAAAGTACACAGCCTCAGAGATAGAGCGTGAAAAAAACGGAATGGTAGTATTACTGATCAAAAAGGACAGCTTATTGAATATCTCTGTGCGCGCCTGATGGCTATCGTCTATAGTGAGCCGCACAAACAGCAGGCTACTGAGCCAACTTAACAGTTTCGCGGGGACATCTTTTAGCATGTAGCCTACGAGTCCAATTAACGTAAATGTTAATACTCCAACAATGACAGCCGTCAACAAAGGATCACCATTGGTGAGCGCCTTTATTTGTAGTAATACTTCGTTCATTTACTCACCTTTACTATAAATGCCTCATGGAGATAGTCGAGAATACGACCAGCCGCGTCGAGGAGACTCGCAAGGCATCCTCAGCATTGTGCTATCGCACCAGGTTAAAGCGACTTGATAAAGATCCTCTACTTATCACTATCTATTGCTTTAGGCCGCGGCGCTCATCAAAGAGTAGGACGGCGCGGCCTTGCATCCACTGATTGACTTGCACAACATCCGTGTTTAACAGCCCGTTCGCCATCTGATGCTAACGTTTAAATAAGAAAGCCGCCAATAAAGGTCGGCTTTCGTGTTTCGATTGCCCCGTAACTTTTGTGTTTTCTTGGTTACATTAAATCTTGAGGCATCAGAGCAAATACACGTTCAAGCTGCAGGCGCCGTGAGCACCGACGACGAGGGCTTGTTCGATATCGGCGGTTTTTGAGGGGCCCGCGATAAACACCCCGAACTCACCTGAGGCTAGCGTGATTTCTTTTGCCGCCTGATGCATGTTCGGCACAATTTTATCGGTTGGTAGGGCTAAGATCAGGTTTTCGCAGATAAAAGGTGTCACTCTGTGGCCTAGATTCTTATTGTTCACCCAGATGGCACCGTTTTCGGCAACGCCAATTTCACCTGGAATTACCGCATAATCTATGTCTTTTAGCTCATGGGCGGTGGGGGGAACTTCGCGGTTTGCCGTTACGCCATCAACTAAAGAGATCACCTGCAACCCTTGGGCGATGAGTTCATCGACTTTGGCTTGTAGGGCTTGGATGCCACCATCTTTATGTAGTGTGCCCGCCACCGTATTTAGGTTAGTCTCAAACTGGCCGACGAGGTTTTCGAGCCTTGGCGCCACTTCTATGCTTGGCATAGGATGATTGGTTAAGGCCGACAGTTTGAGCGCATTGAGAATTTCAAGTTTACTAGACATCTTATAGGCTCCTATGTTTCTTAAACCAAGCTTCGAAGCTGGAGTTCGGGGCGACGGGCAGTTCACGGTATTTACCCCATGCACCGCTAAAGGGTTTTAACAGACTGCCCGGTAGAATGCGCAGCGCGGTTCTCGCCACACTCATAGAGCAATTCAGCATGGTTTCACTTGCCATAAATTTACCCACTAATGGCATATAACTATTTTTGCCATAAGGGAGTTTTCCGGCTTCGGCCTTAAGGCGTCTGTGGTGGAAAATAATCTTATCGAGCGGCACTTTTGTTGGGCAGACATAGGTACAGCTGCCACACAAGGTACAGGCCCAGGCAATCGAGTTAGTGTCATCAATCTTAGCGCCTACAGCGATACCAATGGGGCCTGGAATGGTGTAGTTGTAGCTGTAACCGCCGGAGCGACGATACACAGGGCAGGTATTGAGGCAACCACCACAACGGATACACTTCAATGATTCTGCAAGGATTTTATCCTTAAGCATCTCAGTGCGACCATTGTCGACAATAATAATATGCATCTCGCCAGCAGGCTGTGGACCACGGTAAAAGGCGCTATAAGTCGTAACAGGTTGACCCGTAGCGTTACGTGCTAAGGTACGCAGCAAAACGGCGGCACTGTCCACATCGGGCACCACTTTGTCGATCCCCATTGAATGCAACTGCAGTTTAGGCAAGTTAGCACCCATGTCGGCGTTGCCTTCGTTGGTACAAACCACCACGGCGCCTTTGTCAGCAATCGCCATGTTCACGCCTGTCATCGCGGCATCGGCAGTAAGGAATTTTTCTCGTAAATGTGCGCGGGCGGCACGGGTTAAATACAAGGGATCGGCTGCCCCTGCTTTAGTGCCGAGTTTCTCATGGAAGAGGTCGCCAACTTCTTCTTTTTTCATGTGAATAGCGGGCACCACTATGTGTGATGGCGGCATTTTGGCGAGCTGAATAATCCGCTCTCCTAAGTCAGTATCTATGACTTCAATACCACGTTGTTCTAAGTACGGATTGAGGTGACATTCCTCGGTCAGCATTGACTTAGACTTCACTAATTTTTTGACATTATGGCGCGATAAAATGTCATGGACGATACGATTATGTTCGGCGCCATCTTTTGCCCAATGGACTTGTATGCCGTTGGCGATACAGTTTTGCTCAAAGGTTTCGAGGTATTGGGCAAGATTTGTGAGCGTATGGAGCTTAATTTCTGAGCCTAACTGACGCAGCTGTTCCCACTCTGGGATACTACCCGCAGCGCGGTCGCGTTTTTCTCTGAGCATCCACAGCGCTTTTGAATGCCAGTCGACACGGGTTTCGTCGCGGCAGAAAATATCGGCTTTATGGGCATGGACCTGTGAGCCTTGACTAGCATCGTGATTATGGTTGTAAGCCATGGTGAGTCTCCTAAAGCGCGGCGTTCAGCACTTGCGCTATGTGGCGAATTTCAATCGGCAATTGCTGTCTGCGGATCATGCCATCGAGGTGCAACAGGCATGAAGGATCAAAACCTACGACATACTCTGCACCCGTTGCCGCGTGGGCTTGGGCCTTGTCTTTGCCCATTTTGGCTGACACAGCGCCCTCATCGACGGCGAACGTACCGCCAAAGCCACAGCATTCGTCACGGCGGTCGGGATAGACTATGTCTATACCCGCAATATTGGCGAGCACGGCTTCGACTTTGTTGAATCTTGGCCCCATCTGCTCGCTTGGTGTCGCAAGGCTTAACATGCGAATACCATGGCAACTCAGTTGCAGGCTTACCTTGTGCGCGAAGGGCTTGGTAAAGGCGGGGATCGGCGCGATATCGTGTAAAAACTCTGTCAGTTCATAGAGCTTGTTGATCACAGCTTGCGCTTCAGGGCTGCTATCAAACTCGTGGAAGTTTTCTTTGGCGGCCACTAAGCAAGAGGCGGCTGGGCAAACAATAGCGTCGCATTCCACTCCCTTAAAGGCGTTGAGCAATTTAAGGGTGGTACTGCGCGCTGCATCGAAGCAACCTGAGTTTGTCATCGGCTGGCCACAGCATGTTTGACCCGCAGGTAGAATCACTTGGTGCCCAAGTTTCTCTAATAATTCCAAGGTGGCAATAGCAACCTCTGGCATCATTTGATTGACTAGACACGGGATGAAAAGGGCGATTTTCATTGTGTTTTCTCTTTCTTGTTAGTGAACGACATTGCCTTGCACTGTGCCCCCAAAGTCCACACAAATGCTAAGGTAGTTGATCAAATATAGGCCTATCTAAAGTAAATAAGTAGCCCTAATTTAGTAAATGAGCTTGTAGATTTTTGCAAAAATGAGAATATTTTAAGTTTATGATTTTAATTGTTTTATTATGGTTTTATTTTGTAATTTAACTACAAGTTGAAGCGTGTCGGCCGATAAATGAGAATAGTTGTCTTATAAAGAAAAACGGGGCTACTTTGAGCCCCGTTTAGTCAGTGTTTTAGCGGCTGCACTCTTCGAGTAGATAAGCCAAATGGCGATAGGAAATGCCACTGTGTTGAGTCAAACCGACCTCACACATACGGTTGGCGTAATAGCCTTCCTTAATCTCGACAGGAATGAGCTTTTTGATATTACGCAGTGCACTGGCGTTGATTTCTGGTTTATACAAGCCTTTTTCACCCGCGTAACCACAGCAGTCAATTCCCGCAGGTTTAAGCACTTGGGCTGAGCACGCATCGGCAATAGCCTGCATCTTAGGCTCAAGTTTCATCTTGCGGGCGCTACAACCTAAGTGCAGTGCTACATTGACTTTTTTGCTGATGTTGAGCTTAGTTAGCAAGTTGTCGTGCATAAACTCAACTAAGTCGATAATTTGTACTTTGGGGTTACCCGTGAGGGTGCGATAGGTACAAGACAGTGCATCGACGACCACAGGCAACTTGCCGCCGTTGGTCATTTTGCTCACCGCATCGATAAGCTCTTGGCGTTTGGCATCGGCATTTTTAAAGTCGCCCTTAGACTCCCACATTTGACCACAGCACAAATCGCGGGTCTTTTCAGGGGTAATCACGTTATAACCCGCGCGTTCCAGTAGCGTGACGACGACTTCTGGCAGAGTGCGATTATCGGGATCTTTTGGTGTTGGACCAAAGGTTCTGCCGCCACAAGCAGGGAAGTAGACCACAGTTTCTTGGCCCACTTTTGCAGGGGAGGGTTTTGGCAGTTTGCCGCCTTTGGGGAAATCCGGATTCCAATACGGCACTTCTTTTGAAATCAAACGGCCGGTTTTCATTAGCGCATTGGTGATGCCATCGCCGGTGATTTTATGGATAACCCCGAGCATGTCAAAACCTGAGCTGATCACTTGGTTGACCGCGCCAAAATGTTTGGCTTGGAAATCTAAGACTTTTTGCTCAGTGGTCGTGATGTATGGCGTGCGCAACTTACGCACCAATTGGCCCATGCTGTTGTCAACCGGGCAGGCAATAGTACAAAGCTGACAGGCGGCGCAGGTATCAACCACATCGTACTTAGCGGCGGCGCGCATTTCGGCTGCGGCGGCTTTATCACCGGATTGCTCTAAGCGCTCGATTTCACGCAAAGTGGCGATACGCTGGCGCGGCGAGAAGTTCAGTGCCGATGTTGGACAGGTTTTTTCGCAGAAACCACATTCGATGCACTTATCGACAAAATCATCGACCACAGGGCAGGGCTTGATGTTTTTAACGTGGACATTGCTATCATCGTTGAGGATAACACCTGGGTTTAAGATACCCTTAGGATCAAACACTTGCTTGATACTTTTCATCAGGGTGTAGGCATCTTGCCCCCATTCTTTTTCGACAAACGGCGCCACAGCACGGCCAGTGCCATGCTCGGCTTTCATTGAACCGTCGTACTTATTAATCACCATATCGGCAATATCGTCCATAAAGGCATGGAAGCGGTCGATATCGGCTTGGGTAGAGAAAGTCGGCGTAATAATAAAATGGAAGTTACCCGCTAGGGCATGGCCATAGATACAGCCTTCAGGGTAACCATGTTTATGGAAAAGCTCAGTAATATCGTGTGCTGCTGCCGCTAGATGCTCGAGTTCGAAGGCTACGTCTTCGATAATGACCGAGGTGCCCTTTGGACGCTCGCCACCCACAATGGGGAATAAGCCTTTACGCATTGCCCAATACTTGTCACAAACTGCTGGGTTAGTACTAAATTCCATTGGGCGAATAAAGTCAAAGCCGGCGAGTTTCGCGGTGACATCTTGGGTATAAGCCTCGAGGGTTTGCGCGTCATCGGCACGGGATTCGATAAGCAAAATAGCGGATAATGCGGGCAATTCCGATAACCAGTCCGGCATACCAGGCTTACCCGTTACCGCTTTGATGGATGGCCAGTCGAGGAGCTCAGCCGCAGCAACGCTCTCACCGTTGATCAATGGAATCGCGCGGGCGGCATCTTCCATATTGTGGAATACAGCCATGGCCGAGGCTTTAAATTTAGCCTCATTGACTGTGTTGTAGGTGACTTCGTTAATGAAGGCGAGGGTGCCTTCCATACCCACCATTAAATGATTAATGATGTCGAAGGGATCGGTAAAATCGAGTAACGAGTTGATACCATAGCCAGTGGTATTCTTGATCGAATATTTTTTACGAATACGGTCCGCCAATAGCGCATTATGGCGAGTCATGTGTGACAGCTCTTTGATCGCATCGAGTAGTTTGCCGTGGGTTTTAGCAAATTCAGCCTTTGATTTCTCACAGCCAGTATCTAGCTCTGTACCATCGACAAAAAGCAGCTTTGCAGAGGCGATCGTTTGGTAACTGTTTTGGGCAGTGCCGCAGCACATACCTGAAGCATTATTGGCAACAATACCGCCAATCTTAGCCGAGGCAATGGTCGCAGGATCGGGACCAATTTTGCGGTTAAGTGGCGCCAATACGGCATTGGCATCGGAACCAATGACAGCGGCACCTAAGGTAATTTGTTTGGCATCGCTACTGACTTCAATCTTTCTAAAACCATCATGACCAAGAATGAGCAGTATGCCCTCACCGATAGCTTGGCCCGATAAACTGGTGCCCGCTGCTCTAAAAGTCACGGGCGCATTATGCTTCCTGGCTACCGCTAAGGTCTGTTTAACTTGCTCTAGGGTCTCGGCATGGACTACGACTTCTGGGACGATTCTGAAGTAACTCGCATCGGTGGACCAAGCAAAACGACGGACGGGATCATCCGTGACAGGGTGGTCGCCTAATTGCACTCTTAGATCATCGATGACCAATTTGTAGTTAATCGACATTGCATTGCTCTCTTTGTAAACTGACAGAAGTCGAAGTCATAGGTAGTGACTTCGACTGCTCAATTAAATCAATGAATTAGAAACCACCCCATAGGGTTGCAATAGTTCCTGCCAATAGGGCATAACCGATGGCAACCGGCATAGTCTTACGGATAATTTCTGATTCTCTACCCGCCATACCCACCACAGTGGCAGCGGCTACCACGTTCATTACGCACATCATGTTACCGGCGTTCGCACCTATACCTTGTAGTGCCAAAACCAATGTGTGGTTCATGCCAACATTGTCAGCCACACTGTATTGCAGACTGGAGAACATCATGTTCGAGAAAGTGGCTGAACCCGATAAGAAGGCACCAAAAATCCCTACTATAGGCGCCACCCATGCCCATACCGCCCCCATTGACTGGCCAAGCATATCGGCTAGGGCAACTGGCATAGAGGCAAGACCTGCACCATTAGCACCTGAGTTTAAGAAGATTTTCACCATAGGCACCGAAGCACCTAATGAAATAATGGTGGGTAACATGGACTTACATGACACACCGACCGTTTGCTTAATCGCAGGGCTTTTCATTTTGAACAGGAAGAAACCGAGAATACACACGGCGACGAAGAAGGCGCCTGGGGCGTATAGCGTCGCGAAGCTGGCCTTAAGTTCGGTGCCCATTAAACCTGTCCAGCTGATATTGAAGCTTGATAACCAGGCTTTAAGCGGCATAACTGTACGAGATAACACCAACAGCGCAGCCATGATGATATAGGGCGTCCAAGCGGCTATTTGTGAGAATTTGGCTGTGGCTTCAACCTTGACTCCCTCTTGACTGTCATTTTCGGCAAAATCATTCCAAGGAGTTTTAGGAAGCAAATAACCTTTGCGCGCAACAGGGATCACCAGTGCCATACCGATTAATGCACCGATAACCGCTGGGAATTCAGGGCCTGCGAGGTAGTTGATGATCCATGCGGGGACAGTAAACGCAAGGCCTGCAAAAATCGCAAATTTCCAAATCGCTAAGCCTTCCTTAAAGGATTTATTACGACCAAAGAATCCGGTCAGCATAGTCACCATGACCAGCGGGATTAATGAACCTGTGATTAAGTCGATAGTGATCATATGCATGACGATATATTGCGCGTAACCAGCATAGTTACCGCCATGTGCCGCAAATTGCTCCGCAGCCATGCTTACGCCACCTTGGATCAGACCCTGTTCCATCCCAAAGAGCACAGGTAAGCCAATCGCTCCAAATGATACGCAGGCTGAGTCGGCAATCAAAGCAACAACCGCAGCGGCAACCGGTGGTACGCCTAGCAGTACAAGCAGTGGTGCACCAATCGCGGCGGGTGTACCAAAGCCTGCACTGCCTTCGATAAAGGCGCCAAATAACCAACAAATGATAATGACCTGCACACGGGCATCGGCACTGATGTTAGTAAAGCCCGCACGGATGGTATCCATCGCACCTGAGTATTTCAGGGTATTGAGCAGGAATACCGCGCCGAAGATGATGGTTAATGGAGTGATGGCTGATAGCAGTCCCTCGAGGACCGATGCCGCCAGTAATGTGGTATCCATTTGCCAAATAAACACAGCGGCGAGCGCAGTGACTACCATGGATATGGGCATAGCCTTTGATGCAGGCATTCTGAGTAACACTAAAAATAGCATTACGCTGAGCACTGGCGTCAAGCTGGCGAGGAGTTGAAGTATTGTCATGCTTGCCTCTTCATAAAGTGGTCTGTCTTATTATTGATATTAGGATTTATCATCTGCCTTCATGTCGACTTCCCAGACCAATAAATCAGCAGTTAATACTGCAAGTACTTACGGTCTCGACATTCTGTGTTGTGTACTAGACGCTATTGTGAGCTTGACTAATATGATCTAGATCATCTTGGCTGTTATATGAAATGCTAATTTACAGTGCTGCGGGGTGCTTCTCTCAGGGGATTTTCTTATATGTGACAATGATCACTTAGACTCTTGGATGTATATCTACTTTGGTTATATAAAATTGTGTTTGTTGTTTTTCTGGTTATTAAAAGTAGAGCTATCACTCATATTTATCGTCATTATTGCAATTAACTGATCCATTTATTTCATTAATAGACTCTTAATGATTTTTTAAGACATTTTTAAGGTGTGATTAAGATCACGCAAGGCGACGCCGTTGAATTAGGGAAATTGCACTGAAGTTTATCAAATGATTATTTTTATTGATTAAATTTATGGTTTGCTGATGTTTTTTTATAGTGATGCAGATCACGCTTTTTAAAATCGAAATTTTATTGTGATGTAAGTCACTTAATTAAAATTACTTTAATCTGAAATTAAATAACCGTTATTTAAGTCACTTTCAGTTTTTTGAACAGCGGGATAATTCTCTTTCTACGAACTCAAAAAGAGCTTCTCGTCTTTAGCCGCCATTTTTATGGGAATATTTACAAAATAAAAAAGAGACGGAATACGTCTCTTTAATAGGGTAATTGGATAAGTTATAGAAATAGGACCCATTATGGGAAATAGGACAAATATGCGCAGGCTTAAAACAACTTACTGCCCCAGCCTAATTTTGTTCGCAGCACGTGGAAATAATTGTGACCTTTAGGATGAATTAAACGTAAACGTTCAGAGCTGCGGCGCACTATGATTTCATCGCCCGGTAACACGGCTAAATGCACATGGCCATCACAGCTGACTTCGAGGTTCTCGCCATTTTCGGGTGACACAACCATTTTTATCGTGCTGCAGGCATCGACGACAATCGGGCGACACGACAAAGTGTGCGGGAACATAGGCACTAAAATCAGGGCCTGTAAATTAGGCGTCAGGATAGCGCCGCCAGCGGAGAGGGCATAAGCCGTCGAACCGGTAGGCGTTGAGACTATCATGCCGTCGGCACGCTGGCTGTACATAAATTGATCGTCAATGTAGACCTCAAACTCAATCATGTGGGCAATTTTACCCGGATGGAGTACGGCTTCGTTGACGGCGGTATTGCTCGCCTTGAGCATACCGTGGCGATAGACTTCGGCTTCGAGTAAGAATCTGTGCTCGGTATCGAACTCACCGTCGAGTACCTTAGCGAGGGCTTCTTCAAAGGCATCGGGCGGCAGGTCGGTTAAAAAGCCTAAATTGCCGCGGTTAACGCCAATCACGCCTAAATCGAAGCGGGCTAATACCCGAGCGGCGCCAAGCATGTTACCGTCACCACCGACGACTATGGCTAAGTCGCAGCGCGCGCCAATTTCTAGCAAATCGACCGCCTCGATATTGGGCCCTAGTTCGGTAGCAACACGCTCTTCCACTAAGACTTCAAAGCCTTGCATTGTCAGCCAATGATGCAGACGTTTTAAGGTTTGGTTGGTCCCTTGGTGATGAGGTTTGCCGATAAGGCCGATAGTATGAAACTTTGTGGTCATATTTATGCTAGATCTGGCCTTAGGCCTTGAAACGTCAAAATTGATCCCCATAATATGCCCAGAGTATTTCAGAAACAAAGCATTTTTAGCTGGAGTGAAAATGAGCAACGAATCGATTAAAGCAGAACAGGATCTGATCCAAGAGGGTGTAGAGTCTGAAGTATCTACCGCAGAAGCAAGTCTGATCGATGAGCTTACCCAGGCCAATTTCCGTATTGAAGAGCTGGAACAGTTACTCGCTGAAGCTTTGGCGAAAGTTGAAGAGCAGAAGGATTCAGTTATCCGCGCCGCAGCCGAAGTCGACAATATTCGTCGTCGTGCCGCAATGGATGTGGAAAAGGCGAACAAGTTTGCCTTGGAAAAGTTCGCCAATGAACTTTTGCCAGTGCTTGATAACATGGAGCGCGCATTGATGGGGACTAACCCTGAAGATGAAGCGACGAAAGCGATTTATCAAGGTGTTGAGTTAACTCAAAAAAGCTTACTCACTGCGGTGGCTAAATTTGGTGTTAAGCAGATTGATCCACAAGGTCAGTCATTTAACCCTGATCAACATCAAGCGATTGGTATGCAGCCAAGTGCCGAGTTCCCTGCGAACACTGTGATGTTGGTGATGCAAAAGGGTTATGAGCTGAACAGTCGCTTGCTGCGCCCTGCTATGGTAATGGTGTCACAGGGTGGCCCTAACCAAGAAAGCGCAACGATAGATATCGAAGCTTAAGCTTTATTGGTTAGGCCGCTGTTCTAATCAGACAGCAACAAAAAAGGACTGCAATAGCAGTCCTTTTTTATGGGCGAAATCTGAATCGGCAAACAGAATCGGTCAGCAGTACTTGACCGAGTTCTCGCTCTTACGCCATCTATTAAATCACTTATTGCGCTAGATAAGCATTGATTTGCGCCAGTATGCCTTCGGCATCCAGTTGCAAGTCATGGGTAACTTCCTCGGGTGAGCCATGTTTGATAAATTCATCAGGCAAACCAATCTGAAGCACGTCCTTGGGCATTCGCAGCTTTTGAAGCTGTTCAAGTACGCCAGCACCTGCGCCGCCCATGATGGCATTTTCTTCCACAGTGACGAGCACTCCGTGGGTTTGCGCCATCTCTTTGACTAAATCAACATCGAGCGGTTTTACAAAGCGCATATCGACAACCGTTGCATCTAAGTTTTCGGCAGCGGTTAACGCCGAGGCTAACAAGGTGCCAAAGTTGAGAATGGCAATGCGCTTGCCTACACGTTTGATCACGCCTTTACCAATCGGTAATGCCGTCATCGCTTCGACTTGCATCGCTCCTGTCGCGCTGCCCCTTGGATAACGCACTGCACTTGGACCCGCATCATAGCAATAGCCAGTGTAGAGCATTTGACGACATTCGTTTTCGTCCGACGGCGCCATGATCACCATGTTGGGGATGCAACGCATAAAGCTTAAATCGAATGCACCTTGGTGAGTTGGACCATCGGCACCGACAATACCGCCGCGATCGATAGCGAACAATACCGGTAATTGCTGTAGCGCCACATCATGAATAAGTTGATCGTAGGCGCGTTGCAGGAAGGTCGAGTAAATCGCCACCACAGGCTTAAAACCTTCACAGGCAAAACCTGCGGCTAAAGTCACTGCATGCTGCTCGGCAATCGCCGCATCGAAATATTGTTTCGGGAAACGCTGGGAAAACTCAACCATACCCGAGCCTTCGCGCATCGCAGGAGTTATGGCTAATACTTTCTCATCTTGCTCAGCGATGTCGCACAACCATTTGCCGAAGACTTGGGAAAAGGTCGGTAAACCGGGTTTGGTGGCCGGCTTTTTAAACAGCGACGGGTCAAACTTAGGTACGGCATGCCAACCGATAGGATCTTTTTCAGCAGGTTCATAACCACGACCTTTCTTCGTCATGATGTGCAGCACCTGTGGACCTTTCAGATTGCGCATATTACGCATGGTCTCGACCAGAGCATCAACATCGTGGCCGTCGATAGGACCGATATAGTTGAAACCTAACTCCTCAAATAGCGTGCCAGGAACGACCATGCCCTTGAGGTGTTCCTCAGTGCGTTTGGCCATTTCTTTGATGACGGGCATGCCTTTCAATACTTTCTTGCCGCCTTCGCGCAGCGTAGTGTAGAAACGGCCTGACATCAGTTGGGCTAAATGGTTATTGAGGGCGCCGACATTTTCAGAGATCGACATTTCGTTGTCGTTCAGTACCACGAGCATGTCATTGTGTAAGTCGCCTGCGTGGTTCATGGCTTCAAACACCATACCACCAGTCATGGCGCCATCACCGATCACGGCAACGACTTTACGACCCGCTTGTTCTTTTTCTGCGGCAATCGCCATCGCCAGTGCGGCGCTGATAGACGTGCCTGAATGCCCAACGCTGAAAGTGTCGTATTCACTTTCTTCACGCCATGGGAAAGGATGCAAGCCATCTTTTTGGCGAATGGTGTGCATCTTGTCGCGACGACCCGTGAGAATTTTATGGGGATAAGCCTGATGGCCCACATCCCAAATCAGCCGATCAAAAGGGGTGTTGTAGACATAGTGCAACGCAACAGTGAGTTCCACTGTGCCGAGCCCAGAGGCAAAATGTCCGCTGGACATGCCAACAGACTTTAGAAGGAACTCGCGCAGTTCGTCGGCTACTTGTGGTAAAAGTGCCTGAGGAAGCTGGCGGAGTTCATTGGGGGTGTTGGCCTGCGCCAACACGGGAAACTGAGAAATGTCCAAACTCATAGCGAGATACTTCGACTCTTATTATATTCTTCGCTCAATGATATAGCGGGCGAAGTCTGCAATTAACTGGCTATTGTATGGCAATTTAGCCAGCGCTGATAGTGCCTCTTGGATCAGTTGTTTGGCGGTGTCTTGTGCACCTTGTAGTCCAAGTAGTTGTGGAAACGTACTCTTATTCGATTCAGTATCAGAGCCTTGCGGCTTACCGAGTTCTTCGGTGGTGGCTACTATGTCAAGGATATCGTCTTGTACTTGGAAGGCGAGTCCGACCGCACGGGCAAAATCCATCATAGCAGCATACTGATCTTTTGGCGCGTTTGCGGCGATTAATGCTAACTCAACGGCGCAACTGATAAGGGCGCCAGTTTTCATATTATGTAGCTGAGTTAATGCTTTAAGATCAATATGTTTATCGGTTGAGGCTAAGTCTATCGCTTGGCCGCCACACATGCCACGATAACCTGAGGCTTTTGCTAATACTCTGACCATAGCGATATGTTGCTCGCTGCTGATCCCAGCAACCGCTTCGGTGACAATTTCAAAGGCTAAGGTCTGCAGTGCATCCCCCGCTAAAATGGCGGTCGCTTCATCAAAGGCGATATGCACAGTGGGCTGACCACGGCGCAGCTCATCATCATCCATGGCGGGTAAATCATCGTGGATCAATGAATAAGCATGGATACATTCAATGGCTGCGGCGCAGGCATCTAATTTTTCGAGCTCGACCCCAAACATGCGTCCGACACTGTATACGAGGAAAGGTCGAATGCGTTTGCCACCCAATAATGCGCCGTAAGTCATGGCGGCTTTTAATTGGGGAGCGGTATCTTCAAGCGTACTAAAACGCTGTTTTAATTGATTATCAACCCGTTGTTGATATTCTTGAATGGCACTGACTAACACGCTTATTCGCCCTCAACGGCATAGGGGGATAGGGGCGCATTTTCATCTTGTTTCAGTAAAATGGCCACTTTTTGTTGGGCTTGTTCGAGTTTTGCTTGGCTATTTCGAACCAGATTGATGCCACGTTCAAATTGTTTTAACGCGTCATCGAGCGAAATATCGCCTTGTTCTAGATCGGCAACAATGCGCTCAAGTTCGCCAAGGGATTCTTCAAAACTGAGATTTTCGGGTTTCTTCGCCACGTTTATGCTTCCTTTGATTTAGCGGACACAAGGTATATCAGGGCGGCTTAAGGGTCAAATTCAGACTAAAGATATTTGCTCAATAGCACGCTTTGTTACTGAAATTTTTTCAGAAAATATAAATTGTCGCTAAACTTGCTTAGTGTGTGTCCGATAACTGACAATAGTATCATCATTTGTATGGTAATTTTTAACTTGATAGACAAGGCTCGCATGTGTGTCGTTGGGATTATCTTACTCAGTGGAACTGCTGAGTCTTATTGCTTACCTAGGGTGAGTATTATGTCGTTTATTACGAAAAGTGAGGAGCCGTTGTGGATTTAGCAACAGTAATTGGAATTGTGGGTGCCTTTGGTTTCATCTTAGGGGCAATGGCCACCAGCGGCGGTTTAATGATTTTCGTTGATGTACCTTCGATTCTTATTGTTTTCGGTGGGTCCTTCTTCGTGGTGATGATGAAGTTCAATCTTAAACAGTTTTTTAGCGCGGTAAAAATCGCCGCCAAAGCGTTTATTTTTAAGATTGATAAGCCAGAAGATTTGATTGAACAGTCCGTGACTATGGCTGATGCCGCCCGTAAAGGCGGTTTTTTAGCTTTAGAAGAAGCGCAAATTACCAACAGTTTCATGCAAAAAGCCGTCGACATGCTTGTTGATGGTCACGATGGTGAAGTGGTGCGCGCTGCCTTAGAAAAGGATATTGCGCTGACTGAAGAGCGCCATCGTACTGGGATCGGCATTTTTAGAGCTTTTGGTGACGTAGGTCCGGCAATGGGCATGATAGGTACGTTGGTGGGTCTTGTGGCCATGCTGTCAAACATGTCAGATCCTAAATCCATTGGCCCCTCGATGGCGGTAGCCTTGTTAACGACTTTATATGGCGCTATGGCCGCTAACATGGTTTGTCTTCCTATCGCGGATAAGTTAACGCTTAGGATGGGCGAAGAAATGCTGAACCGTAACTTGATTATGGATGCGGTATTGGCGATTCAAGACGGACAAAACCCACGGGTGATTGAAGGCTTCTTGAAAAATTATCTGGCTGAGAAAAATCGCAAAATAGATACAACGGACGGAGAGTAGCCCATGGCTAAGGCTAAGTGCAACTGTCCACCGGCCGGAGCACCGATGTGGTTGGCGACCTTTGCTGACTTGATGTCGTTGTTGATGTGTTTCTTCGTGTTGTTATTGTCATTTTCCGAAATGGACGTAATGAAGTTTAAGCAGATCGCGGGCTCAATGAAGTATGCCTTTGGTGTGCAAAATAAGGTGGAAGTCAAAGATATCCCGAAGGGGACGTCAGTGATTGCCTTAGAATTTAGACCAGGACGTCCCGATCCCACCCCGATTGAAATAATCAACCAGCAAACCAATGAAATGACGGAACCTGTATTGGATTACCAAGCAGGTGAAGACGACAGTGCGGGCGGCGTGCAGCAGCAAAGTGGTTCCCAGCGTGGCGGCGAAGCCACTGCAACGGCGCAGGAAGTGGCTGATGCGGTTAAGGCCGAAGCGGCAGCTGCACAGGATAAGATCAATCAAGAAGTGAAGAAGATGGCGCAGGAACTCAATAAAGAAATCACCGATGGTGCGATAGAAATTGAGTCCTTAGGTCAGCAGATTATTATCCGTATCCGTGAGAAGGGCTCATTTGCCTCTGGTTCTGGCTTCCTTCAGCCTCGATTTAAACCTGTGGTGCGCTCTGTTGGCGAACTGCTAAAAGATGTGCCAGGGATTATTACGGTATCGGGTTACACGGATGATATGCAAATCAGCGATGAGCTTTATAGCTCTAACTGGGATTTATCCAGTAAACGTGCTGTGGCTGTGGCCCACGAGTTAGTACAAGTTAAAGGCTTTGATTCTAAAAGGATGAAAGTGGTTGGCATGGCGTCTAACAATCCGATAGTGCCAAATGATTCACCGGAGAATCGTGCCCGTAACCGCAGGGTGGAAATTGCCATTGAGCAAGGTAAAGCCAAGGAATCTGATGAAATTCAGGTTGGCAATTCGCCTTAGGTAAGCTCAATACGCGCTGTATCTAAAGCCGCAATTCTGTTGCGGCTTTTTTTATTGGACTAATGCAGACTTTTCCCTTTTTAGGTCGCTTGGGTATATAATCCCCCGATTATTCTTTTAACCAATTTTGCTGTTTTAAAATTGCCCGCGGAAATCCCATGAAGTTTATTGTAAAGCTGTACCCAGAAATCATGATGAAGAGCAAGCCTGTACGCATGCGCTTCACCAAAATGCTCGAAACCAACATACGTAATGTGCTCAAAAAAGTCGACGAAGACGCTAAAGTTCAACGTCAGTGGGACCGCATTATGGTGATGGTACCAAAGGATAAGCCAGAATTGGCCCAAGCCTTCGGTGAGCGTTTGGCGTGTATTCCTGGTATTGCCCACGTAGTACAAGTGGACGAGTACAGCTTTGAATCTGTAGATGATATTTATCAGCAAGTCTTGCCTGTTTACCGTGACCAACTCGCGGGTAAAACCTTCTGCGTGCGAGTTAAGCGCTCAGGCGATCACGATTTTAATTCTATCGAAGTGGAGCGTTACGTCGGCGGCGGCTTAAATCAGTTTACCGATGCTTTAGGCGTACGTTTAAAGAATCCCGATATTACCGTTAACCTTGAAATTGACCGCGATAATCTTTACATGGTCACTAAGCGTATTGAAGGCTTAGGTGGCTTCCCGATGGCGACGCAGGAAGATGTGTTGTCTTTGATTTCAGGTGGTTTTGACTCAGGTGTGTCAAGCTATCAGTTTATCAAAAAGGGCGCGCGTACCCATTATTGCTTCTTTAATCTGGGCGGCGCGCAGCACGAAATTGGCGTTAAACAAGTGGCCTACCATTTGTGGAAAACCTACGGCGAATCCCACAAGGTGAAGTTTATCTCTGTGCCTTTTGAGCCTGTGGTTGCTGAGATTTTAGAGCGTATTGATAATGGCCAAATGGGCGTAGTGCTCAAGCGTATGATGATGCGCACTGCGGCGCGCATTGCAGAACGTATGGGCATTCAAGCCTTGGTAACCGGTGAAAGTTTAGGTCAAGTATCTAGCCAAACGCTGACCAATTTAAACGTGATTGACCGCTGTACTGAGCTGCTGATTTTACGTCCGCTGATCGCCATGGATAAACAAGACATTATCAACGAGAGTCGTAAAATCGGCACCGAAGATTTTGCCAAGTCTATGCCTGAATATTGCGGCGTGATTTCGCAAAAGCCAACGGTTAAAGCGGTATTAGCGAAAGTTGAAGCGGAAGAGAAGAAGTTCTCTGAAGATTTGATTGATCAAATCATCGCCCAGTCTGTCACTATTGATATCAGGGAGATCGCAGAACAAATGGATACTCGGATTACTGAAACTGAAACGGTTGCCAGTATCGATAGCAACCAAGTGGTCATTGATATTCGCGCCCCAGAAGAAGAGGAAAGCAAACCGCTGCACATTGAAGGTATTGAGATCAAACGTATCCCATTCTTCAAGTTAGCGACTCAATTTGCCGATCTCGATAAGCAAAAGACTTATTTGCTGTATTGTGAGCGTGGGGTGATGAGTAAATTGCAGGCATTGTATTTAATCGAGCAAGGCTACACGAACGTCAAAGTGTATCGCCCATAAATCCAGGCAAACTTGCCCACTGACACGTCTTGTCAGTGGGAAGTGCCATAGGTCTAGGATACAAAAAAGCCGCATATTAATGCGGCTTTTTGTTAGGTCTTGGGTTGAAAACCTGAATTAGTGTTGTCTTATAAGCTATTAGGCTTAACGACCTGCTGATTTGATGCGACATCATCTGTGGCAATCAATAGCGTGGCTTCTTGCAGCACTTCTTGGTGCATTTTATTCATTGCAGCGGTTAAATCTGCAGTGATACTGGCTTGTAAGTCGCTAGTATCGATGACGATTTCGTCAACGAGTACATTAGCACTGGCATTTAAGCTGAGTGCTGAAATTATCGCTAACGCAAACGCTGATTTTAAATTAAACATAGTCGCCTCCGGGCTGACAAATTAACGCTGTCAGACATTCCCATCACCAACTTTGAGATTGTCCAACTAGGGTGTTTCATAGATATAAGTGTTTCGTGGATACCGCTGTTTCAATGGCGCAAAATTTAACCAAAATCACTGGCCTTTACAAACGATTAAATGTAACAATACGGATTAGAAAAACTAATTAAAAAACGAGACTGAGATCACTATGTCGAGACGATTACCACCGCTTAATGCGGTTAAAGCATTTGAGGCTGCCGCGCGGCATTTGAGCTTTACGCGGGCAGCAGAAGAATTGTTTGTTACGCAAGCTGCGGTGAGCCATCAAATAAAGGCATTAGAAGATTTCCTCGGATTAAAATTATTTCGCCGAAAAAACCGTTCTTTGCTTTTAACTGAAGAAGGGCAGAGCTACTTTCTCGACATCAAAGACATCTTTATTCAACTCGCCGATGCTACCGACCGATTACTCGCCCGCAGTGCGATTGGCTCGCTGACGGTCAGTATGTCGCCCAGTTTTGCGATTCAATGGTTAGTGCCGCGTTTGGCAAAGTTCAGTGAGAAAAACCCCGATATCGACGTGCGTATTAAAGCTGTCGATACCGAAGCCAGCTCACTAACCGATGATGTGGATGTGGCGATTTATTATGGTTTAGGCAATTGGCCTGGCTTGCGTGCCGATAAGCTCAGAAACGAAGTGCTCATTCCTGTGTGTTCGCCCATGTTACTCAATGGCCCTAAGCCACTGTCAAAACCGAGCGATTTAAAATATCACACGCTATTACATGATATGAATCGTCACGATTGGCAGGCGTGGTTTAGACAATGTGGGATTAACGATATTAATGTGAACCAAGGCCCCATCTTCAGTCATTCGTCCTTGGTATTGCAGGCGGCGGCCCATGGTCAAGGCGTGGCTTTAGGTTACAGCGTACTGGCGCGTCCCGATATAAAAGCGGGGCGTCTTGTGTGCCCATTCCAAGAAGTCTTGGTCAGTAAAGATGCTTACTACTTGGTTTGCCAGCAGAATCACGCTGAACTTGGTAAGGTCGTCGCGTTTCGTGAATGGATGTTAGATATGTTTGCTGAGGAGTCGCGTAGTGAGTTGTTGCCCGGATAAGCCAAGTTTTGTGTTAGAGGGTGAGCCTGCGAGCACTGTGGTTTTATTGGCCCACGGCGCGGGCGCTAACATGGACTCTGAGTTTATGCAGGCCATGTCGGTGGGGCTGGTGGCTAAAGGCTGCCAAGTGATGCGCTTTAATTTTCCCTATATGCAGGCCAATGCCGTCGATGGCAAACGGCGTCCACCGGACCGCGCGCCTAAATTGCTCGCGTGTTTTACTCAGATGCTCGATATCGCTCATTCACAACCTAAGGTCGAGCGCGTCGTACTGATGGGCAAATCTATGGGCGGGCGTATGGCGGCGTTATTAGCCTGCGATCCTGCGCTAGCTTCGCGCATCGATAGAGTGATTTGTTTAGGTTATCCCTTTGTGCCACTTAAAGGCGGTGAGCCTAGATTGGAACCTTTGAATGAATGCCAAGTCCCAGTATTAGTCGTACAGGGCGAGCGGGATAAGTTTGGTGGCAAAGCGCAGATCCCAAGTTGGCCCTTGAAAGCTGGTATAGGATTAGCTTGGATAACCGACGGCGATCATAGTTTTGTCCCAAGAAAGTCGTCAGGTACCACTGAAGCGGCTAACCTTGCACGTGCCATTGATTTATCTAGCGATTTTATTGGTTAGCTTAATGTTGAGTGATGAATGTTGAATGAGTTAAGCCCATTCCAGCAGGAGAGTTAAATGCGTAAAGGTCTATTGTTACTCGCCGCCGTGAGCGGATTTTTAGCCGTCGCCTTAGGGGCTTTTGGTGCCCATGGTTTAAAAGCAGTCGCACCACCGGATTTGATTGAGGTGTTTAATCTTGGGGTGCAATACCATTTCTACCATACCTTCGCCTTAATCATGGTTGCCTTTTCGGGCCAATGGTTAACCTCACGTTTATTGGATTGGTCAGCCTATTTGTTTATTGCAGGCATAGTGTTGTTTTCTGGCTCGTTATACGGACTGGCATTGTTTGGCACTAAGTGGCTTGGCCCTATTACGCCGATGGGTGGCGGTTGTTTCTTACTCGGCTGGTTATTATTTGCCGCTGCGGTATGGCGCCATAAAGTCATTGACGGTCACGAGTCTTAATCTCGAACGTTAAGTGTGAGTTAACAGGCTTAGGGCGCACCTAAGCCTTTTTTATTTCTCCAATCGCATTCAAGGTCCGCAGTAGGCAAATAGGGCATTTATGGATTGAAATTGGTATACTGACGCCCAAATCGATAGTCAGCCAAAGCTTTGGCTTGGATTTCTCAGGGATCCCCATGAAAAACCTATTTTTATTTTGCCGCGCAGGCTTTGAAAAAGAATGCGCTGCAGAAATCCAACAGCGAGCCGGTGAGCTCAATGTGGGTGGCTTTGTTAAGGCCAACAATAACGATGCTTATGTCGTGTACCAATGTTTTGAAGATGACGCCGCAGATACCTTAGTCAAACAACTGCCTTTAGATTCGCTCATTTTTGCTCGCCAGATGTTTGCTGCCAGCGACTTGTTAGTCGATTTGCCTGAAAGCGACAGAGTCAGCCCAATCGTGGCGGCGCTCAGTGACGTCAGCAAGGCGGGTGAAGTGCGGGTTGAAACGCCTGACACTAACGAAGCGAAAGAGCTATCGGCTTTTTGCCGTAAGTTTACTGTGCCTTTACGCCAGCATTTGAAAAAATCTGGCAGTTTGCTCGCGCAGGAAAATCCAAAACGTCCGATTATCCACGTGTGTTTTATCGGACCCGGCCGTGCCTATGTGGGTTATTCCTACAGCAATAACAGCTCGCCACACTTTATGGGGATTCCACGTCTGAAAATGGCGGCGGATGCTCCGAGTCGTTCTAGCCTAAAACTCGATGAGGCCTTTGGCCAATTCGTGCCTAAGGAAGAGCAAGAAGAGCGTATTCGCAGTGGGATGAACTCAGTAGATTTGGGCGCTTGCCCGGGTGGCTGGACTTATCAACTGGTGCGTCGCGGCATGTTTGTGTCGGCTGTCGATAATGGTCCCATGGATGAGAAACTCATGGAAACGGGCCAAGTGAAGCATTACCGTGAAGATGGTTTCCGTTTCGAGCCACAGCGCAAAAATATCTATTGGTTAGTGTGCGACATGGTTGAGAAACCAGCGCGCGTTGCCGAACTGATTGAAGCTTGGGCGATTAACGGTTGGTTTAAGGAAGCGATTTTCAACCTTAAATTACCGATGAAAAGCCGCTATAAAGAAGTCACTGCCATTCTTGAGACCATGCAGACCATTCTTAAAGAGAACGGCGTGACCGATTTTAAAGTGCAGTGTAAGCATCTTTATCACGATCGTGATGAAGTGACAGTGCATTTATGGCTACGTCCTAATACCGCATGGAATTAATTCCTGCGATAACCTGCGTTGATCTTGCTGTCGCAATCACGGTAATCGTTAGGCGGCTTTAAAAACTACGCAAGTTTAAAGCTACGCAGTTTTAAAGTCATGCAGGTTTAAAAGCCAGATAACAAAAAGCCCCAAAGGAAACTTTGGGGCTTTTTCGTGTTTACTCATTTGAGTTTCAAGCGCTTACTTCTTATGAAGCTTAAGCTTGAACAAGCGAGTTATAGACTCGTCTTAAACGCGCTCAGTATTGAGATCACAGACGCTCAAGCACCGCTTGAGTGAAGTCAGTCGTGCCGTGAGTGCCGCCTAAATCGCGAGTGGTACGGTCGCCTTCTTCGATCACTGCTGATACTGCTTTACGGATTTGCTCAGCTTTGTCAGCCATACCTAAATATTCCAGCATCTGGATAGAGGCTAAAATCACTGAGGTTGGGTTCGCGAGGTTTTTGCCAGCGATATCCGGTGCACTACCGTGAACGGCTTCGAAAATCGCAGCATCACGGCCAATGTTTGCACCTGGTGCCATACCTAAACCGCCGACTAAACCGGCACACAGATCCGATAAAATGTCACCGAACAGGTTGGTCGTCACGATCACATCGAAGTTTTCTGGGTTCATTACTAGCTTCATGCACGTTGCATCGACGATCATTTCTTCTGTCTTGATGTCTGGGTAACGTAGGCTCACTTCACGGGCCACTTTGAGGAACAGGCCTGACGTTGACTTCATGATGTTAGCTTTGTGCACGATAGTGACTTTCTTGCGGTTTTCTTTGCGGGCCAGTTCGTAGGCGAAAGTGGCGATTTGCTCGGCACCTTGGCGAGTCACGATACTGGTCGCTTCAGCCGTTAAACCATCGTCAGATACTTTTTGGCCGTGGCCAGAATACATGCCTTCGGTGTTTTCACGTACTGTGATGATGTCGATGTTCTCGTAACGCGCTTGTGTACCTTTAAAAGACAGTACTGGGCGCACGTTAGCGTACAGACCGAATTTTTTACGTAAAGTTACGTTGATAGAGGTAAAGCCTTCACCTACTGGCGTCGTCAATGGACCTTTTAGCGTGATACGATTTTTTTCGATTAATTCTAAGGTGCGTTGTGGCAGTAATTCGCCTTGCTTTTCGAGTGCAGTCAGGCCAGCATCGGCAAATTCATATTCAAAATCACAGCCTGCTTTATCGAGAATTTTTAAGGCTGAATCAATAATACTTGGGCCAATTCCATCACCTGGAATTACGGTTATCGTTCTTTTTGACATGGAGAAGTCCTTCCACGGTTCGTCGTTACTGCAATTGTCTGCCCCCAGCGTTAACTGGGTAGCAGGACTATGAATTTGGTATTTTTTCTGTCTATTATTTTAACCATCTTTAGTCAAACTTCACAGGAAATAGTGAGCAATATCACGATTTTTTATGTGGTATAACTTGTAAAAATACTGGGTTCTCACCATGATGGAGAGCCAATGGTTAAAAAAGTCTACTTTAGTCTAACAAATATATAAAAGAGGAAGACATTGAAGTTAATCCCTATCACATCTCTGGTGCTGTTATCCCTTGGAATATTGCCTGCCGTGCAGGCTGAAACCAGCACTAAACCGCTCATCCTCACAGACATAATGCACTTTGAGTCCCTTGAAAAACCGGTTATCGCAGATAAGGGCCAAGTTATCGCGGTCGAGTCTGCGCCCGATCGCGGGGATAGTCACGTCATTGTGAAAAATGTGCTGTCGCAGCAAAGTTATCAAATTGCGGGTGGGTCAGATCCTTTAGTGAGTCACGATGGACGCTTTGTGGCTGTGGTGGTCAAACCGAGTTTGCTCACGCGCGAAACGAGTGATGCCAAGGCGAAGAAAAAACTCAAATCTGACATGGTATTACTCGATACCCAAACGGGCACTCAAACCCGCTTTGAGCGCGTGAAGGAATTCGTGTTCAGTGATGACGGTAAACATTTGGCAATGTGGTTTGATGCCGATGAAGAGTCTAAAAAAGATGCTGAGCCTAAAACCATCGAAAAACTCGCTGAAGCAGGCATACAAACTCCTGCTAAAGCGGATAAGCCAAAGGTTGATAAGTTTGACCAAGGCCGCCGTTTTACTTTGCTTAGTTTAGACGGTCAAACCCAGCGCATCGATGTTGAGCAAGTGACAGGTTATGTGTTTGATAAGGGGAGCCATCGACTTGCGTTAGCGGTGAACGATATCGCCAATAAACAGCATCAATTGCAGTTAGTGGATTTACGTACCCACCAAAAAACCGTTGCTTTTGACTCGCCTAGCCAACAGGTTGGCGCGTTAGCGCTGGCTAAAAATGGTCGTTGGCTAGCGTTTACGCAGGGCAAAGATAGCGAGTTGCCCTATGGTCGCAGCTATCAGTTATCGCTGGTCGATTTGCAATCGGGTAAAATCAGTAAAACTCCTGAGTCACCTGAGTGGAAACTTAATCGCCACACAAGTTTACGCTTCTCATTGGACAGCGAACGCCTGTTCTTCGGCCGCGTGCCAGAGGTGAGCCAGCAGCTTAGTTTGCAGAAAATCACCGAAGAAAAAGACCTGTTCGATGCCGATATTGTTACTGGACAGCGCGGGCTTAAGGTGTGGCATGGTGACGACCCACGGATTAAACCTCACGAAATCAAGCAATATGAGGATGAGCAAAAACGCACTTACCTTGCGGTATTGCATTTAGGCTCAAATAACGTGGTGCAGCTTGGCGATAAAACCGTGCCAGATGTGACGATTTCACAGCATAAGCGCTTTATGTTGGCGAGTTCAGATTTGCCCTATCGCAAGATGGCGACGTGGGCGGGTTTCTATCAAGACTATTATCTGGTCGACATTAACACTGGTAGTAAGGTGCCTTTTTTGACTCAGCAGCCGAGCGATGCCGAGCCAAGTTTGTCGGGTAACGGCAAGTATGTGGCTTATTATCAGCAAGGTAATGTGTATCTTTACGATATTGCTGAGGCTCATCGCACTAATCTGACAAGATCATTAAAGGTCAGCTTTGCCGATGAAGACCATGACTATCCATCGAGCGCGCCGGGATACGGTTTTGGTCCTTGGCTTAAAGATGACGCAGGGTTCTTAGTTTACGATAAATACGATGTCTGGCAGTTTAATACTGAATCTAAGGCAGGTTTTGCGCTAACCGCAGGCAAAGGGCGCACCCAGAAAATCCAATATCGTCTCGAGGGCTTAGTCGATAATCCCGATGAGCCGACCGAACTTGCCTATAACGCCACTGTGTTACTCCACGGTTATAGCGATAAAACCAAGGCCGATGGTTTCTACCAAGCGACGCTCGGCGCAGCAGGCGTGAAGACGCTGATGAAAGGCGAGTATAAATTGACTGTGTTAGACCGCAGCAAAGACGCTGATACTATCGTGTTTTCTAAGGAGCGTTTCGACTTATTCCCTGACTTGTATACAGCTAACTATAGCGCCCCGCAAAATGCGCTTAAGCAAACGGATTTAGACAAGCAGCGTCAAGCCTTCAACTGGAGCCAATCTGAGTTAGTTCACTGGACGAATGGCGATGGTAAGCCGTTAGATGGGGTGCTGATCAAGCCGACCAATTATAAAGCGGGTAAGCGCTATCCTGTACTGGTTTATTACTATCGTTTTATGACGGATAGACTGCACGCCTTCCCGCAGATGAAAATTAACCACAGACCTAATTTTGCTTGGTATATCAATAATGGCTATGCGGTGTTCCTACCGGATATTCGTTTTGAAATTGGTTACCCAGGTGCGAGTTCGGTGCAAGCGCTCACCTCTGGCGTGCAAAAGCTGATTGAGATGGGCATTGCCGATCCCGATGCTATTGGGCTGCAAGGTCATTCTTGGAGTGGTTATCAAACGGCGTTTGCCATCACTCAGACTAAGATGTTTAAGGCGGCGGCCGCGGGTGCGCCGGTATCGAACATGACCAGCGCCTACAGTGGTATTCGCCATGGTACGGGTATTGCGCGTCAGTTCCAGTATGAAACTGGCCAAAGTCGCATTGGCGCGAGTTTGTTTGCCGCGCCACAAAAGTACATTGAAAACTCGCCAGTATTTTACGCTGACCGAATTCAAACGCCTTTGATGATCATGTTTGGTGATAAGGACGATGCGGTGCCTTGGGAACAAGGTGTTGAAATGTATTTGGCCATGCGTCGTGCGGGTAAAGATGTGGTGTTCTTACAATACGAGGATGAGCCGCATCACTTGAAAAAGTATCCGAACAAGCTCGATTACAGCATTCGTATGATGCAGTATTTCGACCATTATCTGAAGGGTAAACCCGCGCCAGAATGGCTCAGCAAAGGCGAAGCCTATGTCGAGTACAAGGCCGATGATGAATAAGCGACTGGTTTAGCTTATTGGTATTGCGCTGAGTGACCTAGGTATGCTGTCACTAAGACGTTCAGTTGGTAATTATGAAAATAAAAACGCCACCGATTAGGTGGCGTTTTTATTCACAGTCGGCCGTATTTATTTACTGCTCAATGTCTCGTGGGCGGAAGTGAGCACAGTGTCTGTGCCCGCATCGAGGTATTGCTTATAGGTATCTTGGCCCCAAGCAATCAACTTATCATTTTCAAAAATAAGCGGGGTACATTCCTCTTTGGTCGTCACACCGTCTGATTTCTCATGGTGAGTGCGATAAAAGAGCACCTGTAACTTAGTTTCTTTGACGGCTTTGGCCTCTGAAAAGTCGGCTTTACCGAGCAATTCTTTTACCGAACCGATATTTTGCCCTAAGGTCAAATCGTTCATCTTCTGGCTGTTATAGGCCTGTCTGTCTTCCCAATTCATGTCTTCTGGCGTTGGTTCATAAACCAGTACAACCACGGCAACAAAGACGACGTAGGCGGCAAAAATACTACCGATAATTACTGAAACTTTTGATTTCATTTATAGTTATTCCTTTACCTCATTAAATGAGTCACTTGAGCACGTCCATAAAATACGCTTTTGTTGCGCTAAGGTAAATGCGTTAATTGCAACTTTGTATTAACAGAAGTTTAGTCTTGATTGGTGGTTTTTTCAGGTGGGGAGTCAATCACGCGAAAGTCTTTCAAGTTGATATTGAGTGGTAGGTCCGTTTGTAACTGCGCCAGCTTATAACTCAGCCTCGCCATCTCTTTGCCCTCGGCGAGCTTCTTCGCTTGCTTAGCGCCTAGGTTGGATAAGGATGAAAACAAGGTCGGTAAGCTTCTAAAGGTTTTCAATAACTCGGCGGCCGACTTAGGGCCTATGCCTGCAATACCGGGTATTTTATTACCGCTGTCGCCCGCTAATGCCATCAAGTCGAGAAATTGGCTGCGCTCAACGCCAAGTTTTTGTTCCAATGCCGCAATATCGAGGTATTGCTGATTAAAGTGATCCCATTGACTGATTTGGCGATGATTAAGCTGACTAAAACCTTTGTCTGTGGACACAATTATGGCTTCACCTTGCGCTTTGGCGGTTTTTATCGCCAGTGTCGCAATCACATCATCGGCTTCAGCCGCCGCATAAATAGAGGCAATATGCATTGCGGTTAAATGGTCTTGCAGCGCAACTAAACCCTGTGCCAGTGGTTCTGGCATAGGTTTACGGCCTTTTTTGTAATCGGGATAAAGCTGTTTACGCCATGAGATTTCATCACCGTCCCACACGATAGCCACATGGGTAGGGCGATGTACCCGCAACAGTTTAGTGCACGCCGAACTGACGCGCTCTGTGAGGCTTTGCATATCTGTTTCATCGGGGATCGCCGCATAGATGCGGCGAACCAAGTTGAGACCATCGATGATTAAAAACTTGTTCATGGGGTGTCGTTGTTTCGCTCTCTATTTCACTATTTGGTAGCAAGGAATATAGGCGCTTCCGGGAAGCTTCATTCTTTGTTGTTGTACAAATGCACTCAAGAGTTTATCCATCATATCCATGAGCTTGGGATCGCCTTTTAATTGGAAGGGTCCATCACGCTCTATGTGCTTGATTGTTTCCGACTTGACGTTACCCGCCACTATACCCGAAAACGCTTTGCGCAGGTTGGCGGCAAGCTCGGCTTTATTGGTTTGGAAGTGCAAGTCCAAGTTTGCCATCACCTCGTGGCTCGGGATAAAAGGTAACTGGAATTCAGATTCAATCTTCAGTGCCCACTGATATTGGTAAGCATCACCCGTTGAGCGGCGATAGGCTTTCACTTGCTCCATGCTTTTCTTCATGATACGCGCTACTTCAGTGGGATTATCTATGATGATTTGATACTTTTTCTGAGCTTCTGGGCCTAAAGTTGAGGCAATAAACTCATCAATTTTGATGAAGTAATCAGCGCTTTCCGTGGGGCCAGTGAGGATCAGCGGGAAAGGGGTTTCTTGATTTTCTTCGTTGAGTAAGATACCTAAGATATAGAGTAATTCTTCCGCCGTGCCAGCACCTCCTGGGAAAATAATAATGCCGTGGCCTAAGCGCACGAAGGCTTCGAGGCGTTTTTCAATATCGGGTAAGATCACCAGTTCATTGACGATTTGATTTGGTGGTTCGGCGGCAATAATACTTGGCTCAGTCAAACCAATATAGCGGGCATTTTTGATCCTTTGTTTGGCATGACCTATAGCCGCGCCTTTCATCGGGCCTTCCATCGCGCCAGGACCGCAGCCAGTGCAAATATCTAATTCCCTTAGGCCAAGTTGATAACCGACCTCGCGGGTATACTGGTATTCGATGGCATTGATGCTGTGTCCGCCCCAACAGACGATGACGTTAGGGTCTTTCATGGGGGCAATCGCCCGCGCGTTACGCAAAATATCAAACACCACATTGGTGATATGGTGGGCGTTGGTCAGATTAATGTGTTTGAGTGAGTCGTATCTGTCGCTGATATAGAGGATGTCGCGTAAAACTGAGAACAGATGTTCTTGAATGCCGGTGATAATCTGGCCATCGACAAAGGCTTGTTCAGGGGGATTGACCAGTTCTAATTTAACTCCGCGTTCACGTTGTAGGACGTGGATATCAAAATCATGGTATTGCTCGAATAGGGCTTTAGAGTTGTCGGTTTTTAAACCCGCAGCAAGTACTGCTAAGGAGCAGTTGCGGTACAGTTGATATAGTGCGCTTTTGGCACTTTTTTTGAGGCGATCAACTTCAAGTTGCGAAAGCTGATCCATGCTGCCCTTAGGGCTGACTTTTACTATCATTTATCACTCCTTCGTCATGACAGGAGTGATTAGAGAAGACGTATAGTGGGGCTCAATTATACGTCAATCACAACCCTGTCTCTGCTTTCGTGTTTTGCTTTATAGAGTGCTGCATCGGCGCGTTCGAAGGTCTCATGTATGAGCTCACTTCCCATAACTTGCGCAGCCCCTATAGATACTGTAACTGTAATTCTCTGATTTTTAAATTTAAATGGAATATTTTTTACTTTCTCGCGCACTCTGTTTAAAAGTTGAGCGATATCAGCAGGTGCGACATCAGGTAATAACAGGACAAATTCTTCGCCGCCATAACGGGCCACAAATTCGGTATCTCGTAGTGAATTTTTCAATGCCATTGCAATCACCTGCAAGGTTTTATCACCCGTGCTGTGGCCAAAGCTGTCGTTGATGGTTTTAAAGTGGTCAATATCGGCAACCGCCACCCAAAGTGGAGATTTATGCCGTTGATAGTTGCGGTATTCCAAATCCATGCGCTCTTCTAACGCGGCACGGTTAGGCAATTGAGTTAAGCTATCGAGCAAGTTGAGTTTTTGTTGTTCAAACAATCGCTCTTTGTAGGTATTTGCCTCGTTACTTAACTCATTAAGCTCTTTGCGCATTGTTTCCATTGATTTACGCAGTAAGGCCTGTTCTCTTTGCTCTAAGGCTTCTTTACGGGCTAATGCCGAGCGAATGGAGTTAAGTTGCTCAGTTAATTGGGCTTTAAGATCGACGACATCTTCGACATCGATAATGATTTCACCGGCGTTATCGACACGGGTATTAATCTCACGATTCAACTGGGTCTTGAGCTGGAAGCTGCGTTGATTGTGGTTGTAAGACTCACTGACTACTTCGCGCACTGCGGCTAAGGCATCGTTGAGGGCAAACAAAAACTCTTGCGATGCCGATTTCTCGCGGGCGATGTTATCAAGCAATAAGGCTAAAATGGTTTGGTAGGCTTCGAGCAAACTGTCAACTTCAATCTCAGAAGAGAGCACTTCTTTGATCACTAGGACTTGGTCACGCTGATCTTTACGGAACTCGATTTCTGAAATCATTTGTGCCAGCTCATGGGCTAGCTGCCTGTGCTTAGGCAAGACATCGAGTTTTTCTGATTCGTTAAATTGTAGCTGTAATATGGTTTCGTAGAAGCCGATGATTTGCTTAACTTTAGGAATATATTCCCAAACCGTGTGGAAAGGTTTAGCCAGATCTTGTTTGAAGTAATTAACTTCTTTTTTGAGTTTTTCAGGTGCAGAGTTAACGCGTTGGATTTGACGGATCACCTGTGACAAACCAGTACGACTCTCTTCGAGTTGTACCATCACATGGTGATATTGGCCTTTTAGCAGGCGCTCGACATCAACTAATTCTGGCAATGCCTCATCGACTCGCTCAAACGTATTTAAGTTATGGCGAAGTTTGGCGAGTTTATTATCCAGCTCAAGATTTTGCCCTTTACAGGCGAGACTTAAGTGACCAATAAATTGGAGTAATGTCTGTAACTTTGCATTTCTATCTTCATTAACTTCATCAAGGGCAAGTTTGGCCGAATGGAGTTTCTGTTGCAGCAAGGCAAGTTGTGAAACTGTAGCGCTTGAATCCTTCATCCTGAGTATTGTCCTAACTCTGCAAGGCTAAAAAACATGACAATCCTATGTCCAGATTAGCTGTTAACTCATATGATACTAATGTTATAACACTGGGCGTAGAGTGCAAATGCGATTTGCCTGTGACTCTGTGATTAATTACCGATATTGATCAAATATTTTCCAATAATTGCCTATCTTGGTTATTTTCCCAGCAAGGCCAGCGAACATCCTCTTTATTGCCGTTGGTCTCTAATCTGATTAATCCACGCTCAATGCCTTTTTCAAGGTGTAAAAATAGTGGATTGGCAAACAAGCTCAGAGGGACAAAATCGAGCGCTCTAAGGGCAACATAATAATCGTCACTTCCCTCTAAACTGCGGGCACAGGCGAGCGCCATCTGCACGGTTTCAAACTTTAATTTCGCGGCCATTTTAATTTCAGATTTCGCCAGCAGTGGCAAGTTGGCAAAACCAAGGCGGAAATGATGGACTATGTGCTGTTGGTCGAGTTTCTGGCGTATTTGGCTGATCACGTTTGTCGGCTCAACGGCTTGGGTGAAGCGCACTGCAAATACCCCTTGGCGTATCACATAGACAGGGGATGCGAGCGCATCGGTTAGATGCGTGGCCAGTTGCGCGGTTACTGCATCACTAAAATATTGGCCATAATCTAGATCGGTCGATAGCTGGGCGGGGAAGGCGATAATCCCTAAAGCTGTTGTAGACGCTTGATGTTGATTATGGCCCAAGTGGGCTAATAGTGCCGCATAGCCTAAGTTATGGGTGAATGGCTCCTGTAGGCTCAATTGGGTTAATGCGGCGTTTTTTGCCATGATTTTACGGCGATGATGCAGCATATATGCAATCACTAGCAGCAAGAGTCCAGCAATCAAGCTGCAGATGAGCAGTTGGGTGCGAGTGTTGTTACTTTCCTTAACTGTCTCGGCAAGTTTTCCCTGTACCATGTTGAGCTCAAGTTTGAGCTGCTGCTCCGCAAGGGCCGAGGCCGATACTGGGGAGTCTTTCTCTTTCTCTGCAAGTGTGTTGCTTAGCGCTATGATGCGGGTTTGGGCGTCGATGGTTTTGGTTAATTCACCGAGTTTTTGTGACGCAGTGGCAATCAGTGTGAGCGCGGCTTTTTGTTCATTGACCAGTTTTAAGTCGGTGGCTAGCGCCAATGCGATGTCGGCATGGGTCATCATCAGTGGCCAATCTTGATTGGTTTGCGCGGTTTCGCCAATTAAGAGTTCGTTATAAACCTGATAGTGATGGCTTTGTTTTTCTTTAAATATTTGATTCGCCATCAGTAAATATTTTAGGGCGTTAACATTGTCATTAATATTTGAGTAAGCTTGGCCAAGATTATGGAAATTAAGGCCTTGGGCAATATAGTTACCGCGTTTGGCATCTAATTGCTGGGCATTAAGGTAGTAATCAATCGCTTTATTCCAATCCCCTTGTTCGCCATAGACCATGGCGATTACTGTCATACAGCTTGAAAGATAGGTGTCATTGCCCATTTTTTTAAAGCCTGCCGCGGCTTCATGAGCATTTTTAAGCGCTTCATCCCACTGCTTTAAGTCACGGTATACCTTAGAAAGTTGCAATTGCAGATTGGTTTTCATTGAAGGGTAATTAGAACGATTGGAGATCCGAATTGCTTCACTGTAATGCTGTAATGATTTGGTCAGCTGCTGATTAAAATTGTAATAAAAGCCAAGTCTAGCTTCTGCCGCCGCGATTAAATAATCGTTTCTGAGCTTATAGGCAATGTCGCGGTACGTGTGGAAGTGCATCAGGGCTGGCACTTCTTGGCGGATCAATAAATGTAAGCCGCCTAAGTGCTCATGAATATTGTGCTTAAGAATCAATGCTTCGATGTCATAGCTGTCGTTGATGCGGGTGAGCGCTTCATTATATAGGCCAATCGCTTCTTGATATTTTTGCTCGGTACGGCCAAGGTAACGCCCATTCAACATGGCGACCATTGCAAGTTCATAGGGCGATTGCGCCGCAGTGGATAAAACTGCAATCAAGCTTTTTGCGTCTTGAAAACCGACCTTGGTTTTCACGTTCGGCTCCATATTCAGCCGAGTCAGCAGATACAAAATCTGTTCAAATTCGGTTGGACTGTAGCCTTGCTCTTGGGCTGCACGTTCAAATTGGTCACGGTTTTGAAACGAAAGGGGGAAGGAAATGGATTGGTTGAGCGCATCATACATTTGCTGTGGCGATTCTCTTAACTCAACTTCATCAGCTTCGATATCTCGGCTTTGAACGCTAAAAGGCAGTGACAGCAACAGAGTAAATAAAATAACCGTGAGTTTTTGCATTTGAACTGTGATTCCTCATTCCTTAAGTCAAGGAACTTATTTTGTTAGCTTTTGTTAGCGCCTAATGAGGATGCTACATCGACTTGTTATACTTGGAAAAATCATAAGAAGCATAATAACAGAAGGAAGCAAGAGTGAAACCCAACAGATTATCAATCTTGATATTAAGTGCGTTATTTTCGGGCCAAGTATTAGCCGATGTGAAATATCAAATTGACCTCGTTAAACCCGAGCATCATATTGCCCAAGTGAGTGTCACTTTTCCTGAAGTGAAGACCACAGATTTTACTGTCAATTTGCCTGTGTGGCGTACGGGAAAATATCAAGTATTGCCTTTGGCCGATGGCGTGCGTTTATTTAGCGCCAAAGACAATCAAGGTCAGGAACTCCCTTGGAAACGTACCGCGAGCGGTGAATGGCAAGTCGCGCTCACGCAGCCAACCAGCGTAACGGTTAGTTATCAGTTGTATGCCAATGAATTAGGCCAAAGGGTGCGCCATATTGATGCGAGCCATGCCTACTTAGATGCCAGCGGCGTGTTCATGTATAGCCCGCAATTTCGCTCTGAGCCGGTATCGGTTCAATTGAACGTTCCTGAAGCGTGGCAAAGTTACTCAGGTATGGCATCAGGCACACCAGCGCATTCTTTCATCGCACCGAATTACGATGTGTTAATTGATTCCCCTATCGAAACCGGTGTCAGCACCCATAAGCAATTCAGCGCTAATGGCAAAAGTTATGAGTTGGTATTTTGGGGTGAAGGTAACTATGACGCCGATAAAGTCGTTAAGGATTTAACGGCATTAAGTGGTCAAGCAAAGGCGATTTGGGATGATTATCCCTTTGATCGTTATGTGTATATGGTGCACGCCACTAGCGGCGCCAGTGGCGCGACAGAACATTTAAATTCTACGGTTATCCAATTGCCGCGTTTTAGTTTTCGTGAACGCAAGGATTACCTGCGTTTTATTAGCACTGCATCCCATGAGTTTATCCATACTTGGAACGTAAAGGCTTATCGTCCTGCGGGACTCGTGCCATACGATTATCAACATGAAAACATGACGGAATTACTGTGGATGGCCGAAGGCTCTACCAGTTATTTCCAAGGTCAGTTACTGCTGCGTGCTGGGGTGATGACGCCTAAAGAGTTCCTCGAAGACTTAGCTAAACGTGTGGAGAAAAACCAGCTTACTCCAGGGCGTGAAACCCAATCAGTCGCCGAGGCGAGTGCTGGAGAGTGGAGCAGTACGGGCGGCGATTATGCGATTAATCACAGTGTGAATATTTATTCTGAGGGTTACTTAACCTCTTTGGCGTTAGATTTCTCGTTGCTGCAGGATACGAAACTTAAGCATTCATATCGCGATGTGCATCGCCGTTTATATCAAGATCACCGTGTGCCAAAGGGCTATGGTGTTAGCGATGTGCAGCATATCCTCAAAGACTTATCTGGCAAAGATTATGCGCCTTGGTGGCAGGCAAACGTGAATAGCCCGATGAGTTTAGATTTCCCTGAGTTGTTATCGCAGGCTGGGTTAGTTTTGTCCTATGGTAAAGATTCAAAAGCCAAGGCATTTGCCGGCATGACGTTAAGCAGCGTCCATGGCTCTTTAGTGTTAGACCAAGTGCTGCGTAATGGCCCTGCATGGCAAGCGGGGATTGTTGCGGGGGATGAAGTATTAGCGATTAATGGTCTTAAGGTGACGGCTGCAGGTTTTGATAAGCGCATCAACGACTTTAAGGCTGGCGATAGTATTGAAGTAACATTATTCAGCAACGATAAAATCAAGCAAGTTAAGCTCACCCTTAGTGAACAGCAAAGCGGTAAGCTAGTGCTTAAGGGCGATGCGAAAGCGACTAAACAGCAAAAAGCCTTCTTTAAGGCTTGGTTAGGCATTGATTGGCCGTTTGATAATAAAGGTGAGTTAGTGTCTAAAACCAATGACTAAAGCTAAGGGGATTCGACTTGCGATTAAGCCGAATGCCTTAATCTTAGGCGTTTAGTAGATATAAAAAAGGCGCACCCTCATTTAGAAGTTGCGCCTTTTGTTATTTCAACTCGCTCATCCGAGAAGAATATGAGTGAGTCGCTAATTTAGTTTACCTAACTCACTCACTTGGGTTACTCACTTAGCTTAAATTTAGTTCAGCTTAAACTTGCGCTTCTTCGAGTCCACCAAGTGCTGCAACGAGTGCATGCATCAAGGCGACTAACTCGCTGCCCATTAAGGCAAAGTCTGCATCTAAACGTGCCATAGGGTCATCAGTGCCGACTTCATCGTTACCTGCTCTAAATTCTTCTGAGAATTTAAGGCGTTTAACGCTGGCATCCGATTGCAATAATAGTGCAATCGATTGGCCGAAATGCAGTGCTAACTTGTGGACTTGCTTGCCTGTTGCGAGGTGAGCTAATACTTCGTCTTCTTTTAAATCCTGCTGCTTGAAACGCACAATGCCACCTTCATCCGCTTCGGATTTAAGTTCAGCTTCATCTTGCATTTCAAAAGGTAATGGAGCGCTGCCAAGTTTTAACCATTCGGTTAAATTGGATTCGACTGGCGCTTTAAAGCTCAATGGGATCACTGGCAGACTACCGAGTGCTTTGCGTAGGAGTGCTAACAATTCTTCGGCCTTAGTGGCGCTTGAACTGTCGACAAGGATCATTTCCAGTTCTGGCAAAATCAGTGCGTGAGTCTGGCTGCGGCGTGAAAAAGCGCGTGGCAGTAAACTTGTGATGATTTCATCTTTTAGCGCATCTTTTTCTTTTTTCGCCATCTTACGATTTTCTTCATCTTCAATGAGGGCGACTTTTTCTTCTAGGGCTTCTTTGACGACTTGGCCTGGGAGGATTTTCTCTTCTTTAGTCACACAGATCAGATGGCGATTGTCGGCGCTGTGTACCAAAGAACTGCCTTTTTTGCCTAACGCATTTGAGAAACCAAATTTACTGACATCTTGGCTTGAGCACGGGGAGAAAGTGAAATCGGCCAACGCAGTTTCTAGCGCTTCGGTTTCGACGGCAAAAGGTTTATTGAAACGATAAAGAGTAAGATTTTTAAACCACATAAGAGGCGCTCATTGAAAATTAAAGTGGCAGTTTACGGCATAGTTTGGGCGGGGTAAACCTGTGTTCGACAGCTAATTTCTAGTGGCTAATCAGAATTCATTAAACTGTAACATAAGAATTAACTCAGCTGCAGACCGCATCTTTACTGGGTTTAGCACCAAGCTTAGCGTCAGCTTTTTTACCTTGCGCACTAAATGGTCACAATTGAAATAAAACTGAAACACATTCATTGCACACTTTCGGTCGTTCCAAACCAATAACCAAGACGAACATAACGTCGAAAGGATTAAATGATGAACGTTTTTTGTAAAACTCTACTTGCTTCTGCGCTAGCTTCTGCAACTCTGGCTTCAGCTTATGCCGCTGAGCCACTGACTGTTTATGGTAAGTTGAATGTCACCGCTCAATCAAATGATGAGAAAGGTGATGCTACAACAACTATTCAAAGTAATGCTTCTCGTTTTGGTGTGAAGGGTAATTTCGAACTGTCTAGCTCGCTGGAAGCCTTCTACACAGTTGAATACGAAGTTGATACAGGTGCTGCGACTAGCGACAACTTTAAAGCTCGTAACCAATTTGTTGGCCTAAAAGGCGCATTCGGTTCGTTCTCAGTTGGTCGTAACGACACGCTGTTAAAAATCTCTCAAGGTAACGTTGACCAATTCAACGATTTATCTGGCGACTTAAAAAGCCTGTTCAAAGGCGACAACCGTTTAGGTCAAACTGCGACTTACTTATCTCCATCAATCAGCGGTTTTGTATTCGGTGCGACTTATGCTGCTGAAGGTGATGCTGACCAACAGGGTCAAGATGGTTTCAGCTTAGCCGCTATGTACGGTGACGCTAAACTGAAAAAATCACCTATCTATGCTGCTATTGCTTATGACTCAGATGTGAAAGGTTATGAAATCCTGCGTGCATCGGTTCAAGGTAAAATCGCTAATTTAACTTTAGGCGGTATGTACCAACAACAGGAAGAAACTTATAAAAACGCGCTGCCTGTAACGACCGATAGCGTTAATGGTTACCTGTTCAGTGCCGCTTACGATATCGATGCTGTTACTTTAAAAGCACAATATCAAGACATGGAAGATAAAGGTGATTCATGGTCAGTAGGTGCTGATTATGCACTGGCTAAACCGACTAAAGTCTTCGCTTTCTACACCAATCGTTCGTTAGAAGCGTCTGCTGATGATGACAAATATATCGGTGTTGGCTTAGAACACAAATTCTAAATCCAGTATTAAGATTCAATTAAGGAGGCATATAGCCTCCTTTTTTATTGCTATAAACAAACAGTTATATAAACTTATTATGACAAATATCGCTACTATATGGCTCGAGCGGCGTGCTTATTCATAAATCTGTAATAAAAATGACTAATAATAGCCGTGTTGACATTCACTGACAGAAAATCACTTATGACTGCAAGGATATTGATAGTAGAAGACGAGTTAGCCATCCGCGAGATGCTGACTTTTGTAATGGAACAGCACGGGTTTACCACCTCTGCGGCGGAAGATTTTGATTCGGCCATTGCGCTGCTAAAGGAGCCTTACCCCGATCTGATTTTATTGGATTGGATGTTTCCTGGCGGAAGTGGTATTCAATTGGCGAAACGCTTGAAGCAAGATGAGTTCACGCGCCAAATTCCGATCATCATGTTAACTGCCCGCGGTGAAGAGGAAGATAAAGTCAAAGGTCTCGAAGTCGGCGCCGATGATTACATCACTAAACCTTTTTCCCCTAAAGAACTTGTCGCACGTATTAAGGCTGTATTGCGTCGCAGTGCACCGACTCGTTTAGAAGAAACCATTGATGTGCAGGGCTTAATGCTCGATCCTGTGAGCCACAGGGTGAGCGTAGGCGAGACTGTATTAGATATGGGCCCAACCGAATTTCGTTTATTACACTTTTTCATGACCCACCCAGAACGTGTCTACAGCCGCGAACAGCTGCTCGACAATGTGTGGGGAACTAATGTGTATGTTGAAGACAGAACCGTTGACGTGCATATCAGACGCCTTCGTAAAGCCGTTGAAGAGTCTGGTCACGACCGCTTGATCCAAACGGTTCGTGGCGCAGGTTATCGTTTCTCTACACGCATTTAGTGCCGAATAAGTGTTAGGCACAAGTTAGCTTTTAGGCTATCTTGTGCTCCTCTTATTTAGCCTGATGTTTGGGTTTATTTATGTCTGACTCTTATTCAGGGTACCGGTTGTTTACGCGCTTAGCTTTATATCTACTGCTTTGTGCGCTAATAGGTTTATTGGTAGGGAAACTTCTCTGGATACTCTTTATCGGCATGCTAGTGCTGGTTTGCTGGCATTATCGACAATTATCACGGCTTAACTTTTGGTTATGGCGCGATAGGAAACTCACGCCGCCGCAGGGCAGTGGGAGTTGGGAAGGGGTGTTTAACGGCATTTATCGCCTTCAAGGGAAAAATCGTCGACGTGTCGGTCAATTAGCCGCATTGTTGGCGCGATTCCGCCAAGGTGCAGAGGCGTTACCCGATGCCGCTGTGGTGCTCGATTCAGAGCATAATATTTTATGGTGCAACAAGTTAGCGCAGCTTATTCTCGGTTTTGTTTGGCCGCAGGATAATGGCCAGCGTATTGATAACTTGATCCGCCATCCTGATTTTTCCGCTTATATTAAATCCGCACAATACAAAGAGCCGCTGGAGTTACCTTCGCCAGTATCGGATAGGCGTTTGCTTGAGATCCGTATCATGGCCTACGGCGATAGGCAGCTATTGTTAATTGCGCGGGATATCACTCGTATACGTCAGCTTGAGGGCATGCGTAAAGAGTTTGTCGCCAATGTGTCACATGAGCTGAAAACGCCGCTCACTGTGCTACAGGGTTACCTTGAAATGATGCAAAGCATGGCGGAACCCGATTCGATGAACGTCAAGCCGCTGGCCTTAATGCAGCAGCAGACGCGGCGAATGCAATCTATGGTCGAACAGCTATTGATATTATCGCGGATTGAAGATGCGGCCGATATCAACCTCGAACATACAGTGAACATGACGCAACTGATGGAGGTGCTGAAGGAAGAAGCTAAAGCGCTGGCACAAGACAGATACGAGCTGAGCTTCTATTGCGAACCTGGGCTTGATTCCCATGGGAATGAATTGCAGCTTCGAAGCGCTTGTTCTAATTTGATTTCTAATGCGATTCGTTACACTGAACCCGGCGGCAAAATCACAGTGCAGTGGCGCAGTATGGCCACGGGAGCCATTTTTAGCGTAACGGATACGGGCGAAGGCATTGCGCCCCAGCACATAGGTCGATTAACTGAACGTTTTTATCGGGTAGACAGTGCGCGTTCAAGGCAAACTGGTGGCAGTGGTTTAGGTCTTGCGATTGTAAAGCATGCACTTAACCATCATCACAGTGAGCTTAAAATCAGCAGTGAAGTGGGTAAAGGCAGTACCTTTAGCTTTGTTATTCCCTTGCATCTTATCGAGCGTAAGAAATAAATTGCTTGATTGAAATATTCGCAATTAATAATAAAAACAGGTCACTATGGCCTGTTTTTTTTATTTCTAGGGCTACTGAGTTCATTATTAATGACAGAAAAAATCGATATATAACGCATTGTCATCTAAGTGTCACATCACGGACATAGAATTGTCATTGTAGCGATTGATACTGGCTGCGTCTGAAGAAACTTAAGTTACGAATTAGTTAGCTTACTACTGGAGCACATAATGAAACTGAAAAAGCTTGTCGGCGCGATTACCCTAACAGCCGCTGGTGTATTCTCTGCAACTGCGATGGCATCGATTGATCAATCTCTGCCAACCTATGAAAAAGCAAGTGGCGTGTCAGGCAACTTATCATCTGTAGGTTCAGATACGTTAGCCAACATGATGACACTTTGGGCTGAAGAATTTAAACAAATGTACCCTAACGTCAATATCCAAATCCAAGCGGCAGGTTCTTCTACTGCGCCACCAGCGTTGACTGAAGGCACTTCACAATTCGGCCCAATGAGCCGTAAGATGAAGCCTAACGAAATCGAAGCGTTTGAAAAACATTATGGTTATAAGCCAACTGAAATTCGTGTAGCTATCGATGCTTTAGCGGTATTTGTTCACAAAGATAACCCAATCAAAGGGTTAACCGTTGAGCAAGTTGATGGTATTTTCTCTTCTACTCACAAATGTGGTAGCAGCGATATCCAACGTTGGGGTGAGTTGGGTTTAGACGGTAACTGGTCTGCTAAAGACGTACAACTTTACGGTCGTAACTCTGTATCAGGTACTTATGGTTACTTTAAAGAGCACGCACTGTGTAAAGGTGACTTTAAAGCCAACGTGAACGAGCAGCCTGGTTCTGCATCTGTCGTGCAATCAGTTTCTCAATCTCTAAACGCGGTTGGTTACTCAGGTATTGGCTACAAAACCGCTGGTGTTAAAGCAGTGGCAATTGCTAAAAAAGGTAATGAGTTTATCGAAGCAACGGCAGAAAACGCAGCTAACGGTACTTATCCATTATCACGTTACCTATATGTTTACGTGAACAAGCAACCAAATAAAGACTTAGCACCAATGGAAAAAGAATTTATCCGTTACGTGTTGTCTAAGCAAGGCCAGCAAGTAGTTGAAAAAGATGGTTATGTTACTATTCCGAAAAGTGTTGTAGCCAAAGATTTAGAAAAAGTGGGTATCCGCTTGTAAGTTAAACGGCTTGTGACTCAAGGACCTCCTCGGAGGTCCTTTTTGTTTTTTGGGTTTTATCTGAACTGTGTTGTTTGGTCATTTTGTCTGGTAAATGCCAAATCAAAGACATAAAAAAAGCAACCTAAATAGGTTGCTGTAAATTCCAAATCGGAATCTTGGGACGGTCGCGCTAGAAACCATCTAAAGGAGAATGATGATGAACGAAGAAACTCATTGCAAAGATTCGGTTCATAATATCTGACTCAGCATCTTTAAATTAGTTCAGAGAAAGTGCGAAATATTTTAAATAATTTTGCATATGTTTTTTTAAAGAGGTGTGAGCCTCGATTTTTTGCTCAGTTTGCTCAGTTTGCTCAGTTTGCTCAGTTTGCTCAGTTTGCTCAGTTTGCTCAGTTTGCTCAGTTTGCTCAGTTTGCACATCGCTATTGGCGCTGTTGGTCAAATCTTGCATCACGAAAGAAAACCTATTGCTGTTCTGCGATCGCCGCCAAAGATGAACTGTTACAAAAAACTCGCCTATAAGCTGACTTAAAGCTCAGTTACGATTTGCCTATGAGCAAATGTGCGGTCGATAATAACGACTAGCAATCCGTGATGAGTTATGACAGTGGCAAGTCATGAAGCGCTGCACCACAGCAGTGCGCCACACGGCATACGACTCACGATTAAGTATTCAAACTTACCCTATCCATTAAGAGCCAGAGCTTAGGGGGCTAGCGCCCATCGCCCTGTGCCCATAACTTGAATATTGAGGCGACAGTGTTACAACCAACTAAGACTAAGAATACCTTAGCGGATGCCACGACTTGGGATTTCACCCGAGATTACCATTCTTTTGCTAATACCGAACAAGTGCAAGTGACCCATGTCTCTTTGGATTTGCTGGTGGATTTTGACGCGAAGCGTCTTATTGGCAAAGCGACACTGTCCTTGGATTACCTTGAGCTTGATGTAACAGAGCTTTGGCTCGATAGCCGCGATCTCACCATACTCGCGGTTACTGCCGTGTATGCTGCTGATACAACGAGTGTTTCGACACCAGAAAATGAAGCGCCGCTCGATTTTATACTAAGTGAAGCCAATTCTATTCTCGGGCAAAAAATATGCATCAGTTTGCCAACGTCACCTTGCAAGCAGGTTTGCATTCACTATCACACCTCTCCAGCCGCCCAAGGATTACAGTGGTTAGCGCCTGAGCAAACTGCGGGTAAACAGTTACCTTATCTCTTCAGTCAATCGCAACCGATCAATGCTCGTAGCTGGATCCCACTGCAGGACACGCCTAAGGCGCGGATAACCTTTGATGCTAAAGTGCAAGTGCCCAAAGGCATGCGAGCCGTTATGAGCGCGATGAATCATCCCGACACGCCGCTTAATGGTGTATTTCACTTTGAGATGGAACGACCTATTCCGACCCATTTGATGGCGCTGGCAGTCGGTGATATTGACTTTCAAGTGATAGGCCCAAGATGCGGGGTGTATACTGAGCCAAGTATGTTGGCGGCCGCCGCAAAAGAGTTTGAAGACACCGAACATATGCTCGAGGTTGCCGAGTCATTGTTAGGTCCTTATGTGTGGGACTGTTACGACATGATTATCCTGCCGCCGAGTTTCCCCTTTGGCGGGATGGAAAATCCACGTTTAGCCTTTCTAACGCCCACACTTATCGCCGGCGATAAAAGCTTGGTTTCCACCGTTGCCCATGAGTTAGCGCATTCGTGGACGGGCAATTTAGTCAGTAATGCAACCTGGCGAGATCTCTGGTTAAACGAAGGTTTTACGACTTACTTTACTAACCGTATTGTGGAAGCGGTTTACGGCAAAGAACAAGCAGAGTTGGAGTGGGTGATAGAGTTTGGTCGCTTAACAGAAGAAATGGCGTCTTTGCCTAAAGATAAACAAACCTTGCCCGCCAATGTGCAGCAGGGCGATCCTAACCTTGCCTTTAATCGTTTTACCTATGATAAAGCCTCGATGTTTGTCCATGATCTCGAGCGCAGACTAGGGCGAGTGGCGTTTGATAAATTTTTACGCAACTATGTGGACCATTTTGCCTTTAAGGCGATTACCACCGAAGTGTTTGTAGAATACGCGCAGCAAACCTTACTGCCATTACACTCAGATAAGATCACCGAAGCCGAGCTGTTAACGTGGATTTATGGCGAAGGTTTGCCCGAGGGATATTGCGGACCAACATCCATGAGTTTAGATAAAGTGGATGATGCGCTGGCGTGCTTTATACAGGGAACGGCCGCGAGCCGATTAAGCGTAAAAGATTGGCGAGTACATCATTGGCAGTATTTTTTGACCCAATTACCGGAAGTCGTCAGCCAAGTACAACTGATGGATCTGGATGAAACCTTCCAATTTACCCAATCGACTAACGCAGAAATTGCCTGTGATTGGTTTAGGGTGGCGATTCGCAATCATTACGACCCAGTGTTGTCGGCTTTAAGTGCTTATTTAGTGCGTATTGGCCGCGGCAAATTTGTGCGGCCACTTTATGCGGAGCTGCAAATCGCGGGGTATCACACTGAATTAAAAGATATCTATACAAAGGCTCGCGCAGGCTATCATCCTTCAATTCAAGTTCAATTAGACAAGTCGTTAATATTATAGACATTTAGGCGATTATAGATATTTAGGCATGATAGAAATTTAAGTAAAAAAAATGGCAACCTAAGGTTGCCACAAGGAAATCAGTGCGGGATACAAATAGAATTCAGTGCGCTAGCGTGTTTTCTATTGTGTCCCAAAAGGGAGATGATGATGAACGACCAACTAATTAGACTCAATGCGATAAAACAGAAACTGTGTCATTTGAGTAGATGAAACTGTGACTCCACATATTTCATTCCCAAGCTGCATTTAATCTTATCCGTTAATCCTTACCTATACTCAGAGTCGCCATTTTTAATTAAGTTCATCGATATCGCAAAAAAATTCCAAAAAGTTTGAAAAAGATTTTCTGAGGGATAAAAAGCAGTTGAAATGAGCTGCTACATTTATTTTACATATATATCATTGGAATAAAAAAAGGCAACCCAATGGTTGCCTAGTGACCTATTCCTAGGTCAAGGGGGCCGCGCTAAAAGCCCCAGGGAGATGATGAACATGAAAAAGACATTCACTGTTCAATATATTTGAGGGGCTTGTACGGTTAAAGTTCCATAAAAAGTTAAAATAAATCTAAATTTTTATAAAACGCAAAATTTCAAATAGATAGCGAGTAAATTATTTTAGCAAAGCGGCAATTTTACTTTCTAACGCTTCGGGTTTCGTGGTCGATGCAAATCGTTCAATCGCTTCGCCTTGGCGATTAACTAAAAATTTGGTGAAATTCCATTTGATACCTTGAGTACCTAATACACCGGGAGCGGCTTTCTTAAGGTATTGATAAAGTGGATGGGTATGTTCGCCATTCACTTCTATTTTAGAAAATAGTGGAAATGTCACGCCAAAATTCAATTCACAAAAGGCTTGAATACCTTGCTCATCGGCTTTTTCTTGGGCGCCAAATTGATTGCAAGGAAAGCCCAAAATCACTAATCCTTGGTCTTTATATTTTTGATATAACGCTTCTAATCCCTTGTATTGCGGTGTAAATCCACATTCACTGGCGGTATTGACGATTAAGAGAACTTTGCCTCGATACTGCTCTAAACTTACCGCGTTGCCTTGAATGTCTGTCGCTGATTGGCTGTATATGTTCGTAGTCATGTTCACCTCCATAGGATCTAAGTCAAACAGCATAAACCTAAAAAAGGTTTTCAGCAATATAGTTGTGCACAATTTACTTTGTGAGTTTGCTAATTTACTTGATTATCAATATAGTTACAGCAATTTTGTAGCTAAAGAAAAGGGCATCTGTGTGACAGAAAATGACGCAGAATACGAAACAAACATGCAAGCGGACGTGGGGCAGGTTGTTCAACAACTCACCGAAGTTGAAGGCGAAGAACAAGCTGAAGTGTTTAGCGAAATTTTGAATGACTCAGAACCTGGAACTATAGCCTTAGCGCTTGAATCCTTGCCCTTGGATGAGCGTTACGAGCGTTGGCAGCAAGTTGAATTTGCTGACCGAGTGACAGTGTTGAGCTTAATGCGTGCCGATCCGCGCATGGGGATCCTCAAACGGATGCCCGACAATGAAGTGGACTTGCTATTTGCCCAGTTAAGCCCAGAAGATTTAATTGAGTGGAGTGACTATCTCCCTGAAAGTTTTACCGATCGCGCCTTGGCTCAGATGGGCGAGCGTCAGCGACAACGATTCGAGCTTTACGATCAGTACTCTGAGAATGAAATCGGCCGTTATACCGATCATCAAATGTTGGTGCTCAGTGATAAGGCGAGCGTTGCGCAGGCGCAGCGCTTTTTCCGCCGTATCGAACTCGATTGTAACGACAATTTGTTTATCGTTGATGATCAAGATAAGTATCAAGGTACAGTGCGTCGGTATGACATTTTTAAGCATAATCCCGATGAGTTATTGATTTCACTTTTGTCCGAGGATAGCCGTGCGTTATCCGCTGACACGAGTTTATTGGAAGCGGCCGAAGCGATAGAGCACAGCCGCGAAATTGAATTGCCTGTGATCGATGAGTCTGGCGAGTTAATTGGTCGCGTGACGCTGCGAACCGCGACCGCTTTAGTGCGTGAACATTATGAAGCGCAGTTGATGGCAACAGCGGGTATGGATGAGTCCGACGACTTGTTCGCGCCGATTATGAAGGGCGCCCAGCGCCGCGCTGTCTGGCTCGGGATTAATTTGCTGACGGCTTTTCTCGCTTCGGCGACGATTGGCTTATTTGAAAATGTGTTATCCCAAGTGGTCGCGTTAGCAGTGTTAATGCCGATTGTCGCTTCTATGGGCGGTATTGCGGGTAGTCAGTCGTTGACGCTGATGATCCGCGGTATGGCCATGGGACAGATTTCAGCAGGTAACTTGTTTTCGTTAATGAAGAACGAACTCGGCATTGGCATAGTTAATGGATTTTTGTGGGCAATAGTCATAGGTTTAGTCGCTGGCTGGTGGTTCGGTGAAGCGACCATAGGCATAGTGATTGGCTGCGCAATTTTGATTAACATGGCCGTGGCGGCAATTGCTGGTGTGGTCGTGCCTATGGTGCTGCAGAAGTTTAATCAAGATGCGGCGCTGTCGGGGTCAGTGATCTTGACCACAGTAACGGATGTGGTGGGCTTCTTTACTTTCTTAGGTATGGCGACCCTCTTATATCTGTAGTGCATTGGTATATAAACAGTTATATCAATAGTGTTCTGTTAGATTTGTAGTGTGAGTGATAGCAAAGTGGGATAGTGAGTGCACTGCTAAGTGGCGTTCATTCCCCGTATGTTGGCAACATTAACGGTTTAATCTGGATATGAGTGACATTCAGTTTGTAATAAGTGAACAGCCAGAGGAATTAGCGCAGGCGGCCCAATTGATTGATGGGCGTGATGATAACGCCCATCCGCTGGATCATCAGGTATTTTTCGATTCTCGTGCGGTGATCTTAGCGAAAACCTTTGAGGGTGAGATAGTCGGTTGCGCTGCGATAAAAGCCGGTAAAGGTACAGTGGGTGAGCTAGGTTATTTGGTGGTGTCGCCCCATTATCGGCGTCAAGGTATTGCCCAAGGTTTAACGCAAAAACGTATCGAAGTGGCTAAGGCTTTAGGGATCATGATTTTATACGCCACTATTCGCGCCGAGAACACCTCGAGCCAAGCCAATTTGTTGAAGGCTGGCTTTCAGTTTTGGCGTGATTACTTGAGTATCCGCGGCACGGGCAACACTGTGGGTTGGTATTACTTAGCCTTAAGTGCCAATGTCGACGCTGAAGCGATAATGCTGTCTTTAGTGGGTGATCGCATTCAAGCGGTATAATTGTGCTGTAAGTGAAAAGGCTTAGATCTTCAGCTGTTTCGAGTTTGTTTTACATTTGTATATCCATCGCAAAAAATCCCCATTTATACGTAAATAGGCTGATTTTCTTTATTTATTCGGTATGATCCGCGGCTATTACCCACAGTCATTTATTGAGGTGTTTTTATGGCTAAGTTCAGAGTAGCAAGTGTTTTATTATTGAGTGCAGCAGCGCTGCAAGTGAATGCGTCAGAATTTAATCTTGGGTTGAACAACGATGTGGTTTCTACTGAGTTAGAGCTGCAATTGAACAAAGATACTAACGCAGTGTTAGGTTATATCTATGCCGACGAGGGCGGCCATATTGCCCAAGGTGCAATGCACATGACCCATGATGTGGGTGTGCATCACTTTGAAGTTGGCGCTAAGTTAAGTCAGCTTTGGTCTGACTATTCTCCAAATGGTAGCGCCATTTCTGTTGGTGGCCGTTATGCGTTATCTATGGGGCCTAATATTTCATTACACGCCGCCGCTTACTATGCGCCGTCAGTCTTGTCGTTTGGCAATGTTGATGGTCAATATGAGCTCGATTCAAAAGTGCAATATCGCGTAACGCCAAACATGGCATTTTATGTCGGTTATCGCAAAATTGCCTATGAGTACGATGACGCCCGCGATTTCACTTTCGAAGATGGCGTGTATATTGGCGGCAAATTCCGTTTCTAAAACCAATCGTTTTGATCTCGCTGCGTTAACTTAGCAGTCGATGACAAGAGCCGGCCAAGGTCAACTTCGCCGGCTTTTCCATTTTGCTTTTAGCTCGCTGTAGCTGGGCAATATGGATGAGAAAATGACTAATCCAATGCCGATTAGCATCACTAGGCCGAGTTCTTCACCGAGTATCCACCAGCCGAACAAGGCTGCAAAAATCAATCCGGTATATTCAACAGGCGCCATTTGGCTCGCATCAGCACGTCGATAGGCATGGATGATGAGATAAGTCATACCAATATAAAATAGTCCCAACGTTAATCCCACCTGTGCTACTGGCAAACTAAAATCCGCGCCTTCGTATAAGGTTGCTGGTATCAGAAATATCATCGCAAAGGCATTAGACCAAAAGAGCATAGAGAAAGGATGTTCATGGGTCGAATAGGCCTTTAAAATCAAACTATTCAACGCCGACGTCATAGCGCCGAAAAAGGCTAAACCTATATACAGGTTAAACTCTGTTGGTTGGCTGATGAGTAAAATGCCAGTAAAGCCAATGATCCCCGCAACTGAGCGTCGATAGCCGATGCGTTCATGTAAAAATAACGCAGAAAGCACCAGAAGTAACAAAGGTGAGGTATAAATCACGGCGGTTACTGTTGCGAGGGGAAGATGCAAAATGGCGAGCATAAAAATGGCGTTGCCGAGCCCAATCAATAGGGCGCGGGCAAGATGCACTTTATAATAAGGGCTCAGCTTGAGGTTACCCTGTAAGCGCCATACGAAAGGCAGCACTAGCAAGGTGGCAAAGAGTTGTCTGTAGAGCACCAGTTGGAACACGGGTACATCATTTTCAAGCAACTTCACTAACAGGTTGCCACTGGCAATCAGTAATTGTGCGGCTAAAATCATCAATAGAGGCAGCATAGGAACCCAGCAAAAAATAAGTCAGTATTAAGTTGTATTTTTGATTTCAGGCCACGGTTTGGATTTTGAGACTAAAATACCTCCATACGACATGGGATATTCGACTAATTTAGCCTAATTGATTGTAAAAAACTAAATGTAGCCATAAAGTTAACCTACAATTCCAACTATCGACTAAGATTGACAGCATTAGCATTTACTTCATAGCTGTTTAAATGATCTATGGCCCTTTAACTTAATAAGCCGATGAACAAACTTAAACAAACCCTATTTTGGTGTTTTTTACTTTTTATATGGACATTAAGTCCCTCTGTATTAAGCGCTGAAATTGCGTTCGATTCGCCGTATTTGTTCCATGCTCAAGCGGATCAACAGCCCCCAAAACAGTTTGATGCCGTGCCCAATTGGATGGGCCAACTCGATGAAGCTAATTCTGTGAGTTTAACTGGCGGTGATTATTGGATGATCACGCCTGTGATGGTTAATCAGCGTCAGTCGAATTGGGTAGTGGATGCGAGTAATTCAATTATCGAATCTGTTGATTACTGGATACTCGGTAGTGACGGCAGTACACAACATGCCCACAGCGGTTACACCGCCCCCTACGAATTTTTATTCGATTATGGCCGTAAGGTTACCTTAAATATGGGTACGGATTATTGGCTGTTAGTTAAGCTGAGTAGCCGTTATTATTCATCGCCTCCCGAGATTGCCCTACAAAGCGTGACGGATCATCAGTTGATGTCTGATCGCCTCGCCATGGCTGTGCTGCTGTGCCTAGGCGGCTTATTATTTATCGCCTTATATAATATTCTGATTTATATCTCTATTCTCGATAAAGCTTTTCTTTATTATGGCCTTTATGTCTTCGCGTATTTTGGTGGCTGGGCACTGACCTTCCATTTGCCAGCGCACTTGTTTAATTTCCATTATCTTGAGTTGCATCATCTGTTTTTCATCAGTTTGCCTATTTTTAATATCATGTTTTACAAGCACTTCTTGCAGTTACCTAGCTACTCACCGCGATTGTGGCGCCTTAGTCAGTATTTAATGTTTGCTTGTATTGTGGCTTTGCCGACCAGTATTTGGTTGTTGTCCTATACGGCGATTATTGCCTCTGTGCTAATTATGCTGTGGATTGCCCTAGCGATTACCTGCGGTAATGTATGCTTGATGAAAGGCTTTGCTCCTGCGCGTTATTTTATTCTCGCCTTTACTTGTTTACTCTTGCCTGCGGTAATTATTTTACCCGGTAATATGGGGCTAACCCCTGATTTCATTGAACATGCTGAGCTGGCGACGCTGATGGGCGGCACGGCCGATGCGTTACTGCTGTCCCTGGCGTTAGCCAATAAGCTCAAGTTACTGGCGGAGGAACGTAAGGCGCATATTGAAGAGTTAGCGATTGCATGGGAAAAGGCACGTTTAGATGGTTTGACCCGAGTAGGTAATCGCTATGCCTTTGATGAGTATATGAATTCGCAACTAGGCTTCGCCGATAAAGTGGTGCAGCCTATGGCGTTAGCGCTATTGAATATCGATAGCCTGAAAAGTGTTAACGAAACGCTCGGCCATCAAGAGGGCGATAGGCTATTGCAAATGATAGTGAAATTATTGCAAGCAACGGATCTCGCGCATTTAAAGCTTTATCGTATTAGTGGTGATGAGTTTGTCGTTGTGACACCTTCAGTGGGTATCCCACTATTACTGATTACATTGAATGGGTTAGGTGAACAATTAGCTAGCCAAGGCTTTAAGGATTGTCAGTGTAGTTTCGGAATATCGTTAAATTCTGAGGTGGCCGATCCCCATGAATGGCTGCGTTCTGCTGATACTCATTTGTACCAATCGCGAATGGATAAGCGTCGCCAAGAGTATGCCGATACCCGTGGTGTCGATGTGAGACTGCATTTAAGCTAGCCAATTCAGCATTCAATAAAACTATTTGCATGGGATGCTAGAACAAAACTAGACAACATAGAAAGGCGCAGATAAATTCTGCGCCTTATTGTTTTTACCTTAAGTATAAAATTGCTTATCTAAGCTATAAATATCAGTATTCTAACTATCAACTTATTCAAGCAAATTTATCTGAGTGACGGTTGATATCACTTGCCCATGGCGAAAGCGGGTTTGCAGGCTATCACCGATTGTCAGTTTATCGGCAGAGTCGACCACTTGATTGTGGATGTCAGTGGTGATGCTGTAACCACGGCTCAATGTCGCAAGCGGACTGACGGTTTCAAGCTGATGGGCCGCGTATTTTATCCGTTGCTCACTTTGGCTGAGTTTGTCCTGTAATGCATCCTGTAAGCGACTCGCAAGATAACTTAGGCGGTTCCCCTCAATGGCTAGCTTATGATTGGGAGATTGCTGTTCAAGGCGACTTGCGAGCAACTGCTGACGACGGCTGAGCAGGTGTAAGCGATTCGACAGCGCCGACTCCAGTCTTAATTGCATCTCATCGAATCTTTGTTCGAACTGCTGCAAGGTCCGTTTGGGATCTTGGCGTTGCAGCCTGTGCTCAAGCAAGCTGAGCCGTCTTTCTTGTTTAAGCTGATAATGTTTCGCACTTTGTTGCAGGCGCGATAAAGCTGTTGCGAGTTTTTGCGCCTTATTGTCGCTATCTTGGGATAACAACTCTGCACCTGCAGATGGTGTTGGGGCGCGAATATCGGCAACGTAATCACTGATGGTGGTGTCGACTTCGTGGCCTACGGCGCTGACCACGGGCAGGGCGCTGTTATAAATTGTGTGGGCGAGGGCTTCGCTGTTAAAACACCACAAATCTTCAAGCGAACCGCCACCACGGGTGAGCAGTAATACGTCGACCTCTAAACGTTGGTTGGCGATATTGATTGCCTGACAAATACTCTGTGCCGCGGTTTCACCTTGAACTTGAGTCGGATAGATAATGACTTCGATTGAAGGGTCGCGCCTTGCGAGTACGTGTAAGACATCGCGAATCGCTGCGCCGGTTGGCGAAGTAATAACGCCAATGCGTTGGATGTTTTTTGGCAGCAATCTTTTGGTATCGGCGGCAAATAACCCTTCGGCGGCGAGCTTCATCTTGAGTGCATCGAACTGCTGGGCGAGTAGTCCATCCCCTGCTGGCAGCATGGACTCAATCAATAATTGATAGTCGCCTCTGGGTTCATACACGCTGATCGCGCCTTTGACTAACACTTGCTGACCATTGATGGGCTTAAAGCTGACCGTTTGGTTACGGCTTTTAAACATGGCACAACGGATCTGGGAAGAGTGGTCTTTTAAGGTGAGATACCAATGACCTGAGCTGGGGGAGGAAAAGTTGGATATTTCGCCATTGAGCCAAATTTTACCCAGTTGTCCCTCGAGAATTTGTCTGACTTCACCATTTAGTCGCGAGACAGTATAAATATTGTTTTTGGCGCCTTGCATCGAATTACTCAATTAAATGGGGATATTTGCTATTTTCCATTTACCAGTGCCGATATGCAAGGTATAATCCCGCCGCAATATTTCACCTCTAAATCCTACTCAACTGGGGAGATGTTGCATATGCTACGTTTAATTAAAGAAGCGCTTACTTTTGACGATGTGTTGCTTGTTCCTGCGCATTCGACTGTACTCCCAAATACCGCCATTCTTAAAACTCGCCTGACCAATACCATTGAATTGAATATCCCACTTGTGTCTGCCGCTATGGACACAGTTACCGAAGCTCGTCTTGCGATCGCTATGGCGCAGGAAGGCGGTTTAGGTTTTATTCATAAAAACATGAGCATTGAAAAACAAGCCGAAGAAGTGCGTAAAGTAAAAATTTACGAAGCGGGCGTGGTTCAACAACCTGTGACTGTGACGCCATCTACGACCTTAGCCGATCTGAAAGTATTGACACTGAAGAATGGTTTTGCTGGTTATCCCGTGGTTAACGAAGCAAACGAGTTGGTTGGTATCATTACTGGCCGTGACGTACGTTTCGTCACAGATTGGAGCAAAACGGTAGAAGAAGTGATGACGCCTAAAGCGCGTTTAGTCACAGTTGCCGAAGGCACTAAATTAGATGAAGTGCAAAAATTGATGCACTCACACCGTATCGAAAAAGTCCTTGTTGTTGATGATAACTTTAAACTGAAAGGTTTGATCACAGTTAAAGACTTCGAGAAAGCCGAACGTAAACCTAACGCCTGTAAAGATGAGTTAGGCCGTCTACGTGTTGGCGCCGCCGTTGGCGCGGGTGCTGGTAACGAAGAGCGCGTTGATGCACTGGTTAAAGCTGGCGTTGACGTATTACTTATCGATTCTTCCCACGGCCATTCTGAAGGCGTTTTGCAACGCATTCGTGAAACGCGTGCTAAACACCCAACATTGCAAATTATTGGTGGTAACGTAGCTACGGCTGAAGGTGCATTAGCACTGGTTGAAGCTGGCGTTAACGCAGTTAAAGTGGGTATTGGCCCTGGCTCAATTTGTACGACGCGTATTGTAACCGGTGTTGGCGTGCCACAAATCACAGCAGTTTCAGATGCAGCCGCAGCCGTAAAAGGCTTAGGTATTCCGGTTATTGCCGACGGTGGCGTACGTTTTTCTGGCGACTTAGCTAAAGCATTAGCGGCCGGTGCATCTTGCATCATGGCAGGCTCAATGTTCGCTGGTACCGATGAAGCGCCGGGCGAAACTGAACTTTATCAAGGCCGTGCGTATAAATCTTATCGCGGCATGGGTTCTTTAGGCGCTATGTCTCAAGGTTCATCTGACCGTTATTTCCAATCTGACAATGCTGCCGACAAACTCGTGCCAGAAGGCATTGAAGGTCGCGTACCTTACAAAGGTAAGTTGAAGGAAATCATCCATCAGCATATGGGTGGCCTACGTTCATGCATGGGCTTAACCGGTTGTGCCACCATTCAAGAACTGAATGAAAAAGCCCAATTTGTGAAAGTAACTTCAGCTGGTATGGGTGAGTCCCACGTGCACGATGTGACTATCACTAAAGAAGCGCCGAACTATCGTTCAGGTTCTTAATCGTTTGATAAAAGGGGCGGCGATAAGCCGCCTCTTTGTAAAGCGTGTGATCCAATACTCAAGGCTGGCTATCGCCGCGTTGAGCAATGTTAAAACAATAGATGAGATAAAGGTTACCCATGAGCGATATTCATGAGCACAAGATACTGATCCTCGATTTTGGATCCCAGTACACTCAACTGATTGCCCGTCGTATCCGTGAAATCGGCGTTTACTGTGAATTATGGGCTTGGGATGTCACCGAGGCCCAAATCCGCGAATTTGCCCCGAACGGCATTATTCTTGCGGGCGGACCAGAAAGTGTCACGGCTGAAAACTCGCCGCGTGCGCCTGAATACGTCTTTACCGCAGGCGTGCCGGTACTGGGCATTTGTTACGGCATGCAAACCATGTCTGAGCAGCTGGGCGGTAAAGTGATCCAAGGTGTGGGCGAAGGTGAATTCGGCTACGCGCAAATTGAAATGCTGACAGATTCGTTGCTATTCAAAGGCATCGAAGATGCGGTTAGCAGCGAAGGTAAACCCTTACTCGACGTATGGATGAGCCACGGCGATAAAGTGTCGGCGATTCCTGAAGGATTTGTGGCGGTCGCTAAAACGGATACTTGTCCCTTTGCCGCTATGGCAAATGAAGCCAAACAATTCTATGGCGTACAGTTCCACCCAGAAGTGACCCACACTCGCCAAGGTATGCGCATGTTATCGCACTTTGCCTTAAACATTTGTGGCTGTGCGGCCAACTGGAAACCTTCTTCTATCATCGAAGATGCAATTGAGCGCTTGAAGAAGCAAATTGGTGATGATGAAGTGATTTTAGGCTTGTCGGGCGGTGTCGATTCTTCGGTTGTAGCTATGTTGCTGCACCGCGCTATCGGCAAAAAACTGACCTGCGTATTCGTTGATAACGGTTTATTACGTTTGAATGAAGCCGAGCAAGTGATGGAAATGTTTGGCGATCATTTCGGCCTGAATATCATTCATGTTGATGCGGAAAATCGCTTCCTCGATGCGATGAAAGGCGAAGCCGATCCAGAAGCTAAGCGTAAGATCATCGGCCGCGTATTTGTGGAAATTTTCGATGAAGAATCGAAAAAATGCGCTAATGCAAAATGGCTAGCGCAAGGCACGATTTATCCAGACGTGATTGAATCTGCTGGCAGCGCCACAGGTAAAGCACATGTGATCAAGTCGCACCATAACGTTGGCGGTTTGCCAGACGATATGGAACTGGGTTTAGTTGAGCCACTGCGCGAACTGTTCAAAGATGAAGTGCGCAAAATTGGTTTAGAGTTAGGTCTGCCATACAACATGCTTTATCGTCACCCGTTCCCAGGACCAGGTCTTGGTGTGCGTGTATTAGGTGAAGTGAAGAAAGAATACTGTGACTTACTGCGCCGCGCCGATGCCATCTTCATCGAAGAACTGCATAAAGCCGACTTATACAATAAAGTCAGCCAAGCCTTTACCGTGTTCTTACCTGTACGCTCAGTTGGCGTGATGGGTGATGGCCGTAAATATGACTGGGTTGTGTCACTGCGTGCCGTAGAAACCATTGATTTTATGACAGCCCATTGGGCACATCTGCCGTATGATTTCTTAGGTCGTGTATCAAACCGCATCATCAACGAAGTCGATGGCATTTCCCGCGTGGTTTACGATATCTCTGGCAAGCCGCCAGCGACTATCGAATGGGAATAAGTTAATTATCTGAATTAACGATTTAAAGGCGCCTAGTGCGCCTTTTTTGTTATTCATTCTGTTTGAGATCACTAGCAAGAACCACTCGATTTCTCCCGCCGTTTTTGGCCTGATATAGCGCTTTATCAGCAAGGTTAATGATCTCATCTCTATTTAGGTGTTGATTTGCAACGGTTGCGATACCAATACTGACTGTGACGCTTAGATACTGACCTGAAAAGTGATAATCACTTCTTTCAATTAGCGCTCTGAGTTGTTCGGCTTTGAGTTGGGCCGTATGACTATCGCAGTGTTTAAGCTCAATGAGAAACTCTTCACCTCCCCAGCGGGCAACTCTATCTTGTTTACGTAGACTCTTGCTGATGTGTTTTGCAAGCTTTGTTAATACATAATCACCCGCTGCATGGCCATAGGTGTCATTGATTTGTTTGAAGTGATCTATGTCGAGGATTAAGTAAGCACTGGGATTATTGTCGGTACTGTTTTCGACATTTTGATTGAAACTGCGTCGATTTAGCAGCCCTGTTAGCGGGTCGGTATTTGCGGCAATATTGAGTATTTGGTTTTTGGTGATTTGTTGTTGGATTAATTGATAGAGGCCGAACCAAGCGCAGAGAATGCCAAAGGTAAAGAGTAAGTCTTCGACTTCTTGATAGTAACTGGCTTCGAAGGTAGATAATTCATCCAGTATATTCATATTGTTACCTATGAATAGGCTCCCACAGCCAATTAACAGCCAAAGATAGATTTGACGGTTATGTCGCGTGTAGCTGATATAGAACATCATAAATAACCAAATGATAGAACGGATCAATTCAAGGCTGAGTTCGTAATAATTGATTTCGTTATTAATGGACTTGCCGTGCAGCATAATGCAAGAAAAGCCTGCACTTATGATCAGAATTAACCACTGCCAAAAGTATCGAGTCATTGGAGTATCGATGATAAAACCATAGGTAAAGTATAGTGTGATGGCAGTGTTATGCTGGGGGCTTGCATTGGAAATGCTGACTTTGTGATATGTAGGCGATTGGCTGTTATAATCCGGTTTTATTTTCAGGCTAATTAAATGAGCGTGTGAGTGGAGCAAATGCAGCAAGTTGAACAATCGCAGCAGGACGAACACTGGATGCAAGTGGCTATGTTGATGGCCGAGAAAGCCGAGGCCGAGGGCGAAGTACCTGTCGGGGCGGTTCTGGTCAAAGACGGTCAGCAAATTGCGACGGGTTACAACTTATCCATTAGCCAACATGATCCTAGCGCCCATGCGGAAATTTTATGTTTGCGGGAAGCGGGGCGCTTGGTCGAAAACTATCGCCTGTTAGACGCGACTTTATATGTCACCCTTGAACCTTGTGCTATGTGTGCAGGTGCCATGGTGCACAGCCGGATCGCGCGGGTGGTTTATGGTGCTCGGGATGAAAAAACCGGTGCTGCGGGGACGGTAGTGAATTTACTGCAACACCCAGCATTTAATCATCAAGTTGAAGTCACATCGGGTGTATTAGCCGATGCCTGTAGCGCGCAATTGAGTCGTTTTTTTAAACGGCGTAGAGAGGAGAAAAAAGCCCTGAAACAGGCTCAAAAGGCGCTGCAAGCAATTGAGTAAACAGTGGTAAAAGCGACAGGATTAATCCTGAGACTGAATAAAAGTAAAGAACAGTTTCTGACGATTCAAAATACGACGATGGCGAACTTTGAGTAAAGTACGACGACGCGCGACAGTATTGCTGATGGTTTTTCTTCTCATATTGACCCCATTCATTGTTATTATTGATGCCCTGCAGTGATGTATCGCAGGTCATAACTCCAAGACAGTAGCAGTTGCACTTGAGCGCAGCAATAGCACTGGTCAGATAAGCTGAACTAAGCGATGTTTTTAAGCGTAAACCTAAGTTGGTAAAGCCTGCTTGGTTCTGGCACTGAGTTTCAGATGCTGAGCTCACAGAGCTTTGGTTTAGCAGTTTGGCTTTTTGATTTAAGTTTCTAGAAACCCAGATCTAAAGACTGGGCTCAGGCAATGCGGATTATTGAGGTTGTTCTGGGCTCAATGTTCCAGCGGGAATGGCGGGTTCTTCCGACGCAAGATCGCTCGGTTCTTCCTCGGGGTTTTGCTGTTTCGACTGATTATCTACCCAGACTAACGTGTCGTAGTAGCGGCGAATACTGTCAACGTAATGGACTGCTTCACTGCCTCTGGCGTAGCCGTAGCGGGTTTTTTGATAGTATTTACGCTTTTGCAGCAGTGGCAGCACTTTCTTTAAATCTCGCCACGCATTGGGATTTAACTCCATCGATTCAGCCAGCTTTCGCGCATCTTCAACATGGGCATACCCTATGTTGTAGGACGCCAGTGCAAACCACATGCGTTGACTCTCGGGAATGGATTCCGGCAGACGATTGATCATGTCGTTCAAATAGGCTGCGCCGCCGCGGATACTTTCTTCCGCATCCAAACGGTTGGTGATGCCAATTTCTTTTGCCGTAGGCTGAGTCAACATCATCATGCCACGTACTCCCGTTGCCGAGCGGGCATGGGGATTCCAATGGGACTCTTGATAGCTAGTCGCCGCAAGCTTACGCCAATCTAAATTGCCCGCATGGGTTTCAAATAACTGACGATAGCGGGGCAAAACGGTTTCGATAGCGCGGATAAATGCCCGAGTATCGACATAATCGAAGCGCTTCACATGGCCAAAGTATTTCTCGTTGAGATGATCGAGCGTGCCAGCCAGTTTTTCTTGGTGCCAAAAAGCCAGTAATTGGCTCATGAGTTCATCACTGCGGGTCGGCGGTAACAGCCAGACCACATCGAGCTTTTCTTCAAGTACGGGGCCTGAGCGCAGATCGGGCAAGTAGCGGCGATTGATTTGTACGCTGCTGGAGTCTGCTATGGTGTAGTCAATTTCTTTGTTGGCGATCATGGCCAGTAATTCTTCGCTGTCTTTGTCGGTAATTTGATCCCACACCAGCGTCGGATAATGCTTTTGCAATTGAGTTAATGTCTCGACGAAGGAAGAGTCGGCGATGACAGTGATCTTACCTTTTAAGTCGCTGATGTCTTTGGGCGCTGGCATGCCTTCGCGATACACCAATACTTGATTAACGCGGTACAACGGCGGCCCTAGGCGGAACTGTTCACGCCTTGCGGGTGTTTCTGTCATGCCCGCAGCAATCAGGTCGATTTCATTCTTTTTAAGGGCTTCGTACAGCTCGGTGCGGTTAGTGTAGGGCACCATTTTTAAGGGCACATCTAAGTACTCGGCGAACAATACCGCCATATCGTAATCGAAACCGCTATCACCTTGACCCGATGTCATATAAATCTGTGGGCCGTAAAGTGTCCCGACTCTTAACTCAGTTAATTTTTTCGGCACGAATTCTGTGTCGTCCACGGTCACCTGCTGACAGGCAGTCAGTAAGAAACCTAAGATAAGAGCGAACAGGAATCGAGTCATTAAATGTACTTATAGTAAATAAAATCAATATTATAGATAGCAAGTTAACAGTGGGGCATATGGGGTGAACTGGCCGACATTGGTGGGATTATATCCGTTTGTCTGCGATAACGTAAAAAAATCATTCGTGGGGGAAAATGGCGGCTTAAAATGGTCGCGTTTTTTATATCACAGGAAACACTGTTTTGCGTAAGGTCACAGGTGATTTGTGGCAGACATTTCCTTATAATAGCGCCACCTCTGACCCCTGCAATAATAAATAATAAGGTGAATAGACGTGATGGAGATCATCCGCGGAGCCCCTGCACTCTCGACGTTTAGGGTGCAAAAGCTGATGGAGGCCTGCGAAAACGCTGCGCTTCCGGTACGCCAAATTTATGCTGAGTATGTTCATTTAGCGGATTTGAGCGAGTTGCTCGACACAAATGAACGCCAGCAACTTGAAAAAATTCTCACCTATGGACCTGCGATAGAAGCTCATATCCCCCAAGGTTCACTCCTGTTTGTCACTCCTCGCCCCGGTACTATTTCTCCTTGGTCTTCAAAAGCCACTGACATCGCACACAATTGTGGCCTTGGTAAAGTGAAGCGTTTGGAGCGAGGCGTTGCGTATTATGTCGAGTCAGATGCACTGACAGCGCCTCAGCAACAAGCCCTGAATGCGTTGCTGCACGATCGCATGGTGGAAATTATCCTCGATGATTTTACCAAAGCCGATGTGCTGTTTAAGCGCACTGAGCCTGCGCCGTTTAAGAGCGTCAATATTCTTGGGGAAGGTCGCCGCGCACTTGAAGTGGCTAACACAGCATTGGGCCTTGCCTTAGCCGAAGATGAAATCGACTATTTAGTCGAGAACTTCGTCCGTTTAGGCCGTAATCCCCACGACATCGAATTGATGATGTTTGCCCAGGCGAACTCTGAGCATTGTCGTCATAAGATTTTTAACGCAGATTGGACCATTGACGGTGAAGTTCAGCCTAAGTCACTGTTCAAGATGATCAAGAACACCTTTGAAACCACGCCTGATCACGTGTTATCTGCCTACAAAGATAACGCTGCTGTGATGGAAGGCTCGGTTGCCGGTCGTTTCTTCCCCGATCCTGATGGGGTATACAACTACCACACTGAACCAATGCACATCCTGATGAAAGTGGAAACCCACAACCATCCAACCGCCATCAGCCCCTATCCTGGCGCTGCAACCGGTTCAGGTGGTGAAATTCGTGATGAAGGCGCGACGGGCCGTGGTTCTAAACCTAAAGCGGGTTTAACAGGCTTTAGTGTATCCAATTTAAAAATCCCGGGTTTTGTTCAACCATGGGAAGGCAACTATGGCAAGCCAGAACGTATCGTGAGCGCGCTGGACATTATGACCGAAGGCCCACTGGGCGGCGCGGCATTTAACAACGAGTTTGGTCGTCCGGCACTGGTCGGTTATTTCCGTACCTACGAGCAGGAAGTCAGCAGCCATAACGGCGTAGAAGTCCGTGGTTACCATAAGCCGATTATGTTAGCCGGTGGTTTGGGTAACATTCGCGAAGAGCATGTACAGAAGGGCGAAATCACCGTCGGCGCTAAGCTGATTGTGCTGGGTGGCCCTGCGATGAACATTGGTTTGGGCGGCGGCGCTGCTTCATCTATGGCATCGGGTCAATCGAGTGAAGATCTCGACTTTGCTTCTGTGCAACGTGAAAACCCCGAAATGGAACGTCGATGTCAGGAAGTGATTGACCGCTGTTGGCAGCTTGGCGATAAAAACCCTATCCAATTTATCCACGATGTGGGCGCGGGCGGTTTGTCGAACGCTTTCCCTGAACTTGTGAATGACGGCGAGCGCGGCGGTTTATTCAATCTGCGTAACGTGCCTTCAGATGAGCCTGGCATGAGCCCGCTGGAAATCTGGTGTAACGAATCACAAGAACGTTATGTGATGTCCGTTGCCCCTGAAAACCTCGCACTATTTACTGCAATTTGTGAGCGTGAGCGTGCCCCGTTTGCGGTTGTGGGTGAAGCAACAGCTGAAAAACATTTAACGCTTAGCGACAGCCATTTCGATAATAATCCTATCGATTTACCGCTTGAAGTCTTATTAGGCAAAGCGCCTAAGATGAGCCGCGATGTGGTATCGGCTAAAGCGGTATCACCCGCGTTAGCGCAAGATAATATTGAAGTTAAAGAAGCGGTTAAACGCGTACTGAGCTTGCCTACCGTTGCGGATAAAACCTTCCTTATCACCATTGGTGACCGCACTGTTACGGGTTTAGTTAACCGTGACCAAATGGTGGGTCCATGGCAAGTACCTGTGGCCGATTGCGCGGTCACAGCGGCAAGCTTTGATACCTACGCCGGTGAAGCTATGTCTCTGGGCGAGCGTACACCGCTGGCACTGCTTGATTTTGGCGCCTCTGCCCGTATGGCGGTGGCTGAATCCATCATGAACATCGCCGGTGCCGATATCGGTTCATTTAAGCGTATCAAGCTTTCTGCCAACTGGATGTCTGCCGCGGGTCACCCTGGCGAAGATGCGGGTCTTTATGAAGCGGTGAAAGCCGTGGGTGAAGAACTGTGTCCAGAGCTCAGCCTGACTATTCCGGTCGGTAAAGACTCTATGTCGATGAAGACCGCATGGCAGCAAGATGGCGCGGATAAAACCGTGACATCGCCTATGTCATTGGTCATCACCGCCTTTGGTGTGGTGCAAGATATTCGCAATACAGTAACGCCAGAACTGCGCACAGATAAGGGCGAAACGTCTTTACTGTTAGTGGATTTAGGCGCGGGCAAAAATCGTTTAGGCGGTTCTTGTTTAGCCCAAGTGTTTGGTGAGCTGGGTGATGTTGCGCCGGATCTTGACGATGCTGCACTGCTGCGCGGTTTCTTCGAAACCATGCAAAATCTAGTTGCTAAGAAATCGGTTATCGCTTACCACGACCGTAGCGACGGCGGTTTATTCACTACCTTAGTGGAAATGGCCTTTGCGGGTAATACAGGTCTGAATATCGATTTAGAAGATCTACAGGGCACGGATTTAGAGCGACTCTTTAATGAAGAGCTCGGCGCTGTGCTGCAAGTGAGCCGCGACAATGCGGCGAAAATTGCCGCTCAGTTTGCTATCGCAGGCGTACCTTGCCACGTGATCGGCACGTTAGCTGACGATCAACGCATCACCATTAATGATGGCGCGCGTGAAATCTTCAGTGATAGCCGTGTAGCGCTGCGCACTGTGTGGTCAGAAACCACCTATCGTATGCAAGCACTGCGTGATAACCCAGCCTGCGCACTTGAAGAGTTCAAACTTAAGCAAGACGGAACCGATTTAGGCTTAACCGTTAACTTAAGTTTTGATCCAAGTGCTGACGTTGCCGCACCTTATATCCTTAAGGGCGCTGCACCTAAGATGGCGATTTTGCGTGAGCAGGGCGTTAACTCCCACGTTGAAATGGCCGCTGCTTTTGACCGCGCTGGATTTGAAAGCCGCGACGTACACATGTCGGACATTTTATCTGGCCGTATTAGCCTAGAGGATTTCCAAGGTCTTGTGGCCTGTGGTGGCTTCTCTTATGGTGACGTATTAGGCGCAGGTGAAGGTTGGGCTAAGTCGATTCTGTTTAACGAGCGTGCCCGCAATGAGTTTTCACGTTTCTTCGAACGTGACTCAAGTTTTGCCCTTGGCGTGTGTAACGGTTGCCAAATGCTGTCAAACCTGAAAAAAATTATTCCAGGAAGCGAACATTGGCCGCGTTTTGTGCGTAACCGCTCAGAGCGTTTCGAAGCGCGTTTCAGCTTAGTTGAAGTGCAACAGAGCCCGTCGTTATTCTTCCAAGGTATGGTGGGTTCGCGTATGCCTATCGCCGTATCACACGGTGAAGGTTTGGCTGAGTTTGCCAGCGCTGAAGCGCTGGCGATGGCCGAAGCGTCTGGCACAATTGCCCTGCGCTTTGTCAATGGCAAGGGCGATATCGCAACTCAGTATCCACAAAACCCGAACGGTTCTCCAAATGGCCTAACGGGCATTTGTACCACTGACGGACGCGTTACTTTGATGATGCCGCATCCTGAACGTGTGTTCAGAACGGTCGCTAACTCTTGGCATCCAGATGCTTGGGGTGAAGATAGCCCTTGGATGCGTATGTTCCGTAATGCGCGAGTGACCTTAGGTTAAGCGAGTAAACTCAGCGGCTTTTACCTGTATTGATGGGTAAAAGTGGGTTTAGTTAATCGTAAAAAAGGAGCGATAATTTCGCTCCTTTTTTTATATTTAAAATGCACTTTTATGAAATATCTTGGATTTCAAATCATTAACACTTATTGCAAATAATCTAATAGACCAAAGTGAAAAAATAGCTTCTTTCATCGGTAAATACCTATTAATAGGTATGTTGCATACTTGATACTGGAAGCGACGTTTTATGGGGTTCTAGAGTTGAAGGCAGATGTTGCGGCTTTAGAATAGAAAAAGCCCCCACTCTCAAAGAGATGGGGGCTCGTTTTGCGCTAACAAAACTTCAAATTAATGCAATAAATTTCACGAGTAATTCTGGGGATTATTTCAGCTCATTAGCTGTATAAAGTTCAACAAAAACACGCTTGTAGCTGTTAACCAGACGTTCAAATAATTTAGTCATATCGATATCTCCACACCAAAAGTTAATACCTATGTGCGCGAAGTTGGCATTGACTGGGCTACGACACCAGTTCTACCAAATTGTCTCCTTAACACAGGATATATATTAAACAACTCAGGTTAGCTTCTCAAACGAGAAAAAATACAATTATTCATTATTAAAACTAATGAATTTTGATGCTGTTTTTATGTGCTAATTTCTATGTATGGATTTATATATTGATTTTAAAGGTTTTAAATTAATTTCCGCTGAAAATATTTTTATGTTTTCTTAGTTAATTTGTTGCAACATTATTTGTTTGTTAGTTTTTTGGCAGCTGGAGCTGATTTGTGGCGGCTAATAAATAAAAGTAGGGGTTTACACTAATTAATGCGTGCTCACTACTCCTGTTTTATGTGGTTGTCAATCCCTCTCAGTGGGGAAGTGTGTGCCTCACCGCAAAACCCACCTAAACCACTGAGTTTGATTGATTTGCATCAAAGCGAGGTGGTATAAAATAGCCACAAATGAAAGCGAATAAATATCTTAACTATCTGATATTTATATCGATGAGATCATTTGATTGATTAAGTGGTAGGGTGTTGGTCTCAGTTACTTGCGATAGTGTGACTCGCGTCTCAATATGCGACGGATATTGGTACTTTTTAACCCTTGCTGCTTCGAACTAATGAAAAAGATTAAATTTAACGGTTTATACTGATGTTCAGATATAAACACAAAATGAAAACTCACTATCCTACAAAGGCACTTGCTGTGATTGACGCGGGTTTTGTCATAGCAATTGGACGCACCAAGTAAGGAGTCACCGATGATTGTTGAAGAGGTTGTTGAGCTATCGCGGTTGCAGTTTGCGCTGACAGCCATGTATCACTTCCTGTTTGTTCCCTTGACCTTGGGGTTGGCATTTTTGCTGGCTATCATGGAATCACTGTATGTGATGACAGATAAACAAATTTATAAAGATATGACTAAGTTCTGGGGTAAGTTATTTGGTATTAACTTTGCCTTGGGGGTTACCACAGGTTTGGCAATGGAATTCCAGTTTGGTACTAACTGGTCTTACTATTCGCATTACGTAGGGGACATCTTTGGTGCGCCTCTAGCTATTGAAGGTTTAATGGCCTTTTTCCTCGAATCTACCTTCGTCGGTATGTTCTTCTTCGGTTGGGATCGTTTCACTAAACGTCAGCATTTAGTGGTGACTTGGTTAGTGGCCTTTGGCTCTAACATGTCGGCATTGTGGATTTTAGTGGCAAACGGTTGGATGCAAAACCCTGTGGGTTCTGTGTTCAACTACGAAACCATGCGTATGGAAATGACCAGCTTCGCCGAAGTGGTGTTTAACCCTGTTGCGCAGGTGAAGTTTGTTCACACTGTGGCTTCGGGTTATGTGGCGGGTGCCATGTTTGTGCTGGCGATCAGTGCTTATTACATCCTCAAGAAACGTGACTTACCTTTTGCCCGTCGCTCATTTGCGATTGCGGCAAGCTTTGGTATGGCGGCGATTTTATCGGTTATCGTCTTAGGTGATGAATCTGGTTATAAAGTCGGTGAAGCACAGCGTGTTAAGTTAGCGGCAATTGAAGCTGAATGGCACACAGAACCTGCTCCTGCGGCCTTTACTGCGGTTGGTTTCCCAAATCAAGAAACCATGCACACGGATTATGCGATCAAAATTCCTTATGCGATGGGCATTGTGGCAACACGTTCATTGGATGAAGAAGTCACGGGGATCCGTGATTTGATTGCTGAGCATGAAGTGCGTATCCGTAACGGTATGAAAGCTTATGCTATGTTAGTGAAGCTGCGTGCGGGTGAAGAAACCCCTGAACTGCGTGCGGCCTTTGAAGAAGCAAAAGTCGACTTAGGCTATGGTTTCTTACTGAAACGCTACACAGACAAAGTGGTTGATGCCACTGAAGAGCAAATTAAAGCAGCAGCTAAAGATTCTATCCCGAACGTAGCACCGATTTTCTGGAGCTTCCGTGTGATGGTGGGTCTAGGCTTTATCATGTTGTTCGTATTTGCTGCGGCATTCTGGCAAAGCACACGTCATCAAATCGCTGAGAAGAAATGGGTACTTAAAGCTGCACTTTATAGCTTGCCATTACCTTGGATCGCGATTGAGTGTGGTTGGTTTGTGGCTGAGTATGGTCGTCAACCTTGGACGATTTCTGAGGTACTACCGACCTTTATGTCTGCATCAAGCTTAACGACTGGCGACTTATGGTTCAGTATCCTTTCTATCACCCTGTTCTACACTGTGTTGCTGGTGATTGAGATGTTCTTGATGTTTAAGTTTGCCCGCATTGGTCCGAGCAGTTTAAAAACTGGTCGTTATCATTTCGAGAACCTAGAAGCCTAAGCAGAGGATTTCATTATGTTTGATTATGAAATATTAAGAGTTATCTGGTGGGCTCTGATCGGCGTACTGTTCATCGGATTTGCGGTTACTGACGGTTTTGACATGGGTGTCGGTGCGTTACTGCCAATCATAGGCAAAGACGATACTGAACGCCGTATCATGGTCAACACTATTGCTCCCCATTGGGACGGCAACCAAGTGTGGTTAATCACAGCAGGTGGTGCGTTATTTGCCGCTTGGCCTATGGTGTATGCAGTGTCTTTCTCTGGCTTCTATGTCGCCATGATGTTAGTGCTGTTTGCCCTTTACATGCGTCCAGTCGGATTCGATTACCGTTCTAAAATTGAAAATCCAAAGTGGCGTAAGTCATGGGACTGGGCCTTGTTTGCCGGCGGTTTTGTACCTCCACTGATCATAGGCGTAGCCTTTGGTAACTTGTTACAAGGCGTACCGTTTGAATTCGACGAGTTCCTTCGTGCGACTTACCACGGTGGTCTATTCGGTCTGTTGAATCCTTTCGGTCTACTGGCAGGTCTTGTGAGCGTGAGCATGTTTATGATGCAAGGCGCTTCTTGGCTACAAATGAAGACTGATAGTGAGCTGCGAGTTCGTGCTGCGAAAGCCACGCAATTCTTCGCACTATTAGTGGCTGTGTTGTTTGCAGCAGCAGGCGTGTGGTTAGCCAATGGTATTGATGGTTATGTCGTGACATCAGTCCTTGACCATAATGCGGTGTCTAACCCAGCAATGAAAACAGTCGCGATTGAAGCGGGTGCTTGGCTTGCCAACTATGACAAATACCCCATCACTATGTTGTTCCCTTTCTTAGGTGTGCTATTGCCGCTGTTAGTGATTCTGGTGAGCCGCTTTAACCGTTCAGGTTTTGCGTTCCTATTCAGTTCGCTGACTGTCGCTATGGTGATTTTGACGTGCGGTGCAGCTATGTTCCCATTCGTCATGCCATCATCATTAGACCCTAACGTTAGTTTGACTATGTGGGATGCAACAGCCAGTAAAACTACCTTAGGGGTGATGACTGCTGCCGCTGCGATTTTCGTCCCTATAGTATTGAGCTACACTGTTTGGACTTATTTCAAAATGTTTGGCCGTATCGGTCGTAAACATATTGAAGATAACAAAGCCTCTCTCTATTAGGCATTAAGGAGCATCTGCTATGTGGTATTTTACGTGGATATTAGGGGTTTTGTTGGCCTGTTCTTTCGGGATTATCAATGCCCTGTGGCTTGAGAATACTGAGAACATGGACAGATCGGCTGATGATGCCGAGTAACGTCTAAACTCGATTTAAAAAACCTCGCACTAGCGGGGTTTTTTACTGGGATTTATTTGCTGGATAAGGCAAGGTTTAACCTGTGTTGGGTTCATCTAAAAGCTATCCTCAATAATGGTCTCCTATCACTTTCTTAAATAATGCCTCAAAACTCCCGTGCCTCGCTCCCATAAAAATGCCACCCAGTGTGGGTGGCATTTGATACATAACTCATTAGACATTTGCGCTAGTGGTGTTAATTGAACCTGTCGAGCGAGTCTATCTAGGCCTTAAATTGGCTTATTTGGCGTTTTAAGGCCGCAGCTAAGGATGACAGTTCATTGGCTGACTGCACGGTTTCAGTGGCGCGATGTTCGCCTTCATTTGCCAGTTCACTGATCTGATGCAGATTATGAGTAATTTCCTCTGCAACACTGCTTTGCTGCTCGGTAGCTGAGGCGATATTGCGTGAACTAATGGCAAGTTCGCCAATTCGGCGGGTGATTTCCTTAAGCTGCTCGCCAGTAGCTTCACCCTGTGCTGCGGATTCCATGCCTAATTGATGACTCTGGCCCATTTGTTCTGTGGTACTTTTCACTTGCGTTTGCAGCTTTCCAATGGTTTGGCCAATTTCTAAAATGGATGATTGGGTGCGCTGGGCTAGGGTTCTCACCTCATCGGCTACGACCGCAAAGCCTCTACCTTGATCGCCTGCACGCGCCGCTTCAATCGCCGCGTTAAGTGCCAGTAAATTTGTTTGCTCGGCAATACTGTTAATCACTTCGGTAACTTTACTGATGGCTTCACTTTCGTGACTCACTTTTTCAACCGACTGATGACTATTACTAAGCTGTTCACTGAGTTTGAGTAAATCCTGCACCACTTTAGTTTGCTGACCTTGGCCTTCTTTGGCTGCGGCATCCACCTGTTGGCTCTGCACTGCGCCATCTTGGGCATGATTCGCCACATCGCGAATAGAGGTCGACATTTCTTCAATGGCAGTGGCAATTTGATCCGTTTGTAGCATTAAGGCCTGAGCTTCTTCGCCATTCTGTTTGGCGATACTTTGTGCCTTAGAAGCCTGCTGCTCTAAACTCATCACCGAATCCTGCAGGGCAATGATTAACTGTCTTAACTCTGAGGACATGGTCGATACGCTGGTGGTGATGCGATCAACTTCGTTTTGGCTCTGTGGTTCTGATGGCGCTAAGTGATGACTAAAATCACCACTGCCTAGGCTTTCCATATGCACTTGCAGGGCATGTAACGGTTTAAGTGCACGGATTAATACCACAGATAGCAGTGCTGTGATCAGCGCAATCCCTGTGAGTGCAACGATAGCGTTGATAGTGAGTAACTGCATACTTTCTTCATTGAGCTCACTCGCCTTAACTTGGCCTACCAACATCCAATTCCAGCCGGTTACGGTTTGGCTATAGGCAAACATAGGCTCATTTTTACTATTGCTATAACTGTACTCAGAATCATCTTTCGTGGCCTCAGCCACACTTAACCCATCGAGCATACTCTCGGTGATAACGTCGCCCGCATTAAACTGAGGATGCGCGACAAGTACATTGTCCGCTTTGCGGACTAACAGAAAACGGCCGCTTTCTTCTAGGGTGAGTCGGTTTACTGCATCTTGTAATTGTTTTAACGAGCTGGTGATGTCAAAGCCAATATATAAGATACCAATGACTTGGCCTTGGACGTCCTTAATTGGGCGATAGACTGTCATATAGTCTTTGCCGAAGAGTTTGGCGTAGCCTTCGTATTCTTGGCCGCTGATCAGCGCTTGATAGCCTGGATGGGTTTTACCAAGGAAGGTGCCTAGTGCACGGCTACCATCGGCTTTTTTGAGTGAGGTCGACACCCGCATAAAATCATCGCCATCGTGCACGAATACCGTTGCCGTGCCGCCTGTCAGGTTAGCAAAACGATCGACTTTACTTTTTGAGGAGTTAATTTGTTCTTGTTCGTGCATGAGGGCGGGGGAGCTGACTCCCATCACATTGACGGTTTTATTTGGTTTACTAAATTGCCCTGGATACATTTCCTTAAACACGTCGGCGTTGCGCCTTGCAAGCTGCAAAAGGCTATCGTATTGCAGTTCTAACATGTCTGAAACGGCACGCATTTCGGACTTCATGGCACTCATGCCTTTATCTTCTAATACATTTGAAGCGGCTTTGTAGGAAACGGTACTGAGTATGCCAAAAATGGTGAGTGTGAGAATAAACGCGAGGGCACCTATTTGTTTTGCAATAGGCCAATTTTTATAATTCATCGTACGATCCTATAGGTAACGGTTACATCAATGTAGCCTAAGTCTCACTCCATGGTCTTGATATGGGTCTAGTATTTAAGCAATTGTATAGTCACTTCGTTGATATTTTACCAGTTTTAGACTTGAGTTAATGGATTCATTCCACAGACATGTCGGCAGATAAAAAGTCCTGCTAACTGGCCGTATTGTGATGGCATGGACTAAGCTGCTTAAGGTGAATGGAGTTCATTGAGTCAGAACCATTATAGGGGAAGTGTATATGCTAGGTGAGAATCATGCGTTAGTTTATGAGTTTCCAGATTTTGTTGATCAAATTAAGCATCTAAAAGTCAATAATAGCGCTTTTGCTACCATGGCCAGTCGTTACCATGAGCTCGACAATAAAATCAGGGCATTGGAGTTAACAAAAGTGCCCACTGCCGATGAGCACTTTTTAGCGTTAAAATTAGAGCGGTTAAACCTTAAAGATAAACTGTATCAATACCTAGTCCACGATGCGATTTAAGCAGGAATGGCGGACTGATTGTTCGCCTTACGGGTTTTCATCAACAGTAAATACATAGTCGGTACCCAAACCAGAGAGAGCAACGTCGTCAGCAGCGTGCCGCCCGCGATAGCAATGGCAAAGGGAGGCCAAAATCCGCCGCCAGCAATGATAAGCGGGATAAACCCGCCCACTGTGGTGATGGTTGTCGAGCTGATATGGCGGCCACAACTGCTGACGGTTGAGACTATGGTTTCCATATCGCCGAGTCTGGCACTTGGCATATCCTCAAGTTCAGCCAAGATCACTATGGCAGCGTTAATGGCCAGTCCCATCAAGCCTAGTAAACCTATGATGACCGGGAATCCAAAGGGATAGCCGAACACATACACGGCTAATAGGCCAAGCCCTGCCGATTGTATCGCGCTCAACAAAATGATGGCCGTGAGCCTGAAGGAGTTGAACGACAGCACCACAGTGGCCAATAACAAGGTGACGACTAACATCACATTGGAGAGCAAATTGCCGACCGCTTCGTTACGTTTTGCGCTTTCACCTCCGATTTCAATGCGATAACCCGATGGCAGCGCGAGTTGTGCCACTTTATCTTTGACATCGTTCAGCACCTGGGCGGGTAACACGCCACTGACAATATAGGCTTCTATGGTATTCACCCTTTGGCCGTTACGTCTTGGAATGGCGCCGCGGCTCACTTGCACTTCGTTGTGGGCGAGGGCTGAGAGCGCGACCGACTCACCCGAAGGTGTCACTAATTGGATTTCTGAAAGGCGGGTGACTTGTTCGCGACTGCCATCACCGAGTCGCACTCGAACGGGTAATGACTCCGTTTGCTCAAGTACGCTGCCACCGATAACGCCCGTGGTCGACATTTGGATTTGCTTGGCAATATCCGTCAGACTTAACCCACTCATTAAGCTGGCATCTTCATTCACTTGCAGCCAAAGCTTAGGCGCACCGGCACTTAAGGTGGCTCGGGTATGGAGCACGTCCGGTGTTTGCGCGAGGATATTGCGGACTTCATCGCCCAGCGTCCGTAACGTATCGAGATTCGGACCGAAGATCATCAACTCTACCGGCGCATTAAAGGGCGGACCTTGCTCGAGTTTGCGAACTAGCACTTGTGCCTCGGGGAAAGCGCTATCGAATTGCTGTTGTAATTCGGGGATCAGCTCATTGGCGCGCTCAAAGTCGGTCACTTTCACCATGGCCTGCGCATAGTTAGTCGCGCCCTGTTGGCGTTGTGTCAGGTTGTAATAAAATGAGGGCGTATTGCCGCCCACCACCCAATCGACTTGAGTGATCCCATTGACGGCATGGAGCTTTTTATCCATGAGCTGCACTTGATTCAAGCTGTTGTCTAAACTCACATGGGGCGCAAGATAGACTTCAATTTGGAACATGTCCCTGTCCGATGGCGGAAAGAATTGCTCTGTCATCTTACCCGAGGCGTAAAAACCTAATACTGGCGTAATACCAATAAGCAGCGCACTGAGAATAGGGCGCTTAAGGGCGATTCTGAGGCTGGCTTGAAAATATTGGCTCACCAGTGGGAGATTTATTCCGTGTTGATACCAGACATCATGTTTGCCTTCATGGCTAAATCGTCCCGCAAGCCCCGCAATTATTGTGTGGGAAATTAGGTAAGAGCCCAGCAGCGCAAACATTACTGACATGGCAATGCCACCGACAAACTCCCCAGCGGCACCGGGCATCAGCACTATGGGCGCAAAGGCTAAAATAGTGGTAATTGTTGAACCTGCTAAGGGCAGCCAAAGGTGGTGTATGGTTTCACTCACTGCGGCTAGGCGGCTCATCCCTTGTTGGCGCCGTTGTGAGATGGCATCAACAATCACAATCGCATTATCCACCATGATCCCAAGGGCGACGACGAGTCCTGTCACCGACATTTGATGTATGGGCAGGCCGATATATTTCATGCAGGCCAAGGTAAACAGTGCCGTGAGGGGTAATGAAATCGCCACTATGATGGCGTTTCTTAGTCCTAGGGTGAGTAGCAATACCAGCAAGATGATCACAAACCCTTGCAGCAGGTTTACCACGAGTCCGCCAAGGCGATCGCTGGTGTAACTGTTTTGCTCGAATAGCCATTGGATCTGGATATTGGCGGGCATTTCGCGATTAAGTTCATCGACGATGCGATTCACTTGTGCTTGCCAGAGATCGACACGGCTATTGTTCAGCATGCGCGCGGCGACAAAAACGCCTTGTTCACCATCGACTAAGGCTATGCTGTCAGCAGGTGTTTTAGCTTGGCGCGTGACAGTGGCGATGTCGCCAAGGCGAATGACTTGGCCTTGACTATCAATTTTAAGTGGCACTTGGCGAATGCGAGTTAAAGAGTCGAGTTCGCCCGAGACTTCGACTAAGGCGCGAAACTCGTGGTTGTTGATTTCACCTGCGGCAATTTTACTGTCGGCGCCGCTGAGAATATGGGCGATGGCAGCGGGAGTAAGTTCTAACTGGCTCATCTTGTTGCCATCGAGCTGCACTAGCATTTCTTCGGTCGGTGCGCCGTAGAGTTTGACAAAATCTGTGCCAGACAACAGCCTAAGCCTGCTCTGTAATTCCTTCGCATAGCGGTTGAGCATATCGACCCTGACGGGCGTATTGCTATTCCACACTAAGCTTAAAATAGCGGTGTAGGCATAACCAATTTGATCATCGAGTGTCGGGGATGGTATGCCCTCGGGCAGATTGACTTTCGCATCGGCTAATAAATCCCGCGCCCGAGACCACACGGGGTCGGTCTCCATAACTGTGTCTTTCAATTCTAACTGTATGACTGAAATCCCCGGCCGAGAGGTCGATTGGATTAGCTTGATTTCTTCTAAACGCCTGAGCTGATTTTCGAGCACTTCAGTGACTAAGGCTTCGACCCGCTCAGCTGAGGCCCCAGGGTACGGGGTGATCACAGAGGCGAAACGGTTGGTTATGTGTGGATCTTCGGTACGTGGAAGGCTAGAGATAGCGCCAAAGCCCGCGACCAGTAATAGTGCAATAACGAGGCTGACTAAGCGGCCGTTTTCAACAAAGGCTTTAATCATAACTACCTCGTGGTTGCGGCAATGGGAGATACAGCTTGGCCTACAACCAGCTTATGGAGCCCTTGGCTGACATAGATTTCATTGGGCTCAATCGCGCCTTGAATGTAGGCCATGTCTTGGGTGGTGTAGAGGATTTCCACATCTCGGCGCTCTATGATGGATTGCTGTTCATCCTTTGCGATGACATACAGATTCCATAATCCACGAATGCCATCCGTTAATGCCGAAATCGGCACCCAATACCCAGCTTGTTCTATTTGCTGCTGTTGATGCAGATACACAATTTCACCGTTAATTACACGGGCATCTTGGGGTAGGCTTATCCTAAGTTGTAGGGTGCGACTGACGGGATTCACTTCGGCGCTAATACCGGCAATTTCGGCGGTAAAGATTTGATCTTGCACGCTGACTTGCACTTGTTGTTTTGGGTGAAACTGATCCGCTAACGCGACAGGTACGCCTATGTAGGCTTCAGGATTGATATTGCCCACTAAGCTGAAAATGGGGCTGCCCGCAGCAACCACTTCGCCTAAGTTATGTAGCCTTTGACTGATGGTGCCGTCAAACGGCGCCACTAAGATGGATTTATCGAGCTTAAGTTGGTTGGCATGCTGCGAGGCAAGTAGACGGTTTTTCGCTGCGGCTAAGCTATTTAATTGTGAGCGGTTTTCATCTAATAGCTGCTCAGAGACATAGCCCGATTTTTTCAATTCTTGATTACGTTTTAGAGTGCTGGTGGCCAGATCAACATCGGCTTGGGTTTGCGCCAGACTCGCTTGGATCTCCTGACGCTCGGCTTCGAGTAGTCGGGTATCGAGGATTGCCAGTATTTGATCTTGCTTCACTTTGATGCCGGAATCGGCCTGTAGCTCGTTTAACTTACCAGCCAGTTCAAAGCCGACGCCAGTTGTGTTGCCCGCACGGATAGTCCCCGTGAAGGTTTGCTCGTGCTGATAGCTTAGTGTCAGGATCAACGCTTGGCTCGTGACTGTGGGCAGTACGGTTGTCGTGGCGTGTTCAGTTACTTCCTTTTGACAGGCGGATAATGTGACTAAAGCAAACACGCAGACGCTGATAGTGCGCCAAGAACGTCGGGCAGTTCGATCCATTTTAAGTGCTTCCGCTGTAAGTTAAACGTTAATGCAATGTAACTAGACTTGCTAGTCTAGTTGTGTGGAACTAGACTGTCTAGTCTATTTTGTGCTTAACTAATGCCAATTTATTAGGTCTACCTATTCGAGAGTCGATATGACGCATTCCTCTGAGACGCAGTTACCTCTGAGCCGTAGCGAACAAAAACGTCAGCAAGTGCTTGCGGCTGCTATTGATTTATTTTGTCGTCAAGGGTTCCCTCATACCAGTATGGATGAGGTTGCCAAGCTTGCGGGTGTGTCGAAACAAACCGTCTATTCCCATTACGGCAGTAAAGATGAATTATTTGTTGCGGCAATCGAATCTAAGTGTGTTGGCCATAATCTTAATGATGATTTGTTAAGCGATCCCACTAAGCCGGAATTCGCATTAACCCAATTTGCCCTGCAATTTGGGGAGATGATCGTCAGCCCAGAAGCTATTACGGTATTCAAAGCCTGTGTGGCGCAATCCGAAAGCCATCCCGAAGTGTCGCAGTTATTCTTCGATGCGGGCCCGAAACATATAGTGGGATTGCTGGCTGACTATTTAGTGAAAGTAGAGGCGTTAGGGCAATATCGATTTGGTAACGCTCACCACAGTGCGGTGCGTTTATGTTTAATGTTGTTTGGTGAGCTAAAACTCAAATTAGAATTGGGCTTGGCAGCCGATGAACTTGCTAACGATAGAAATGATTATATTTTGGGTTGTGCCGACATGTTTCTGAGGGCGCATAGGGTTAAATAAAACGTGTACGTTAAAAAGGTATCATTTCGTATCTCTATATCGAAAGCTTGAACCTTTTAGCTAGATAGTGCGTATTATGCGCGAAAGTCTTTTAATCATTTTAAATGCAAGGAGCTGACGTGGCTAATCGAGAACTTTCACCATCGAGCACAAAACTGTGCCCGCTGAAAAGCGCTGTATTACTGTTGCCGTTAATGAGTTGTGCTGCGATTGCAGCGGATAAACCTTCGAAGGAATACAAGCCATTTAGATTAAGTGTCGCGCAGATCAGCACCCAGAGTGCCGATGTGGCCAATGGTAATACTGAGCTACAAAGGGACAGTTTATTACTGAGTGCAGGGATGAATGTTCCGTTAAATCAGCAATGGTCTTTAGGCTTTCGTGTAGGTTATGACAGGCTAGACTACGACTGGCGTAATATCACCCTTACTGGCGCTAACAGTGTCGCCCCGCTGTTCGGCACCGACGGGCAGAATTGGGATCATATCAATCGTTACCGCGCCGGAGTGTCGTTAAATTATCGCATGGATAAACATTGGACCTTCTTTCTCGCGCCGCAGATCCAATATGCCTACGCCGATACTGCATCGGCCAGCGAAGCCCAGAGTTACGGTGTTGTGGCATCTGCAATGTATGCATTTGATTCGGGGAATATGATTGGTGTTGGTGTCGCGTATCTTAATGATATCGATGAAGTTCGTACTGTGCCTTATCTCGCCATGCGCTGGCAGATAGATGAACATTGGGCACTCGCTAATCCTTTCCAAGCCGGGTTTAGTGGTCCCGCTGGATTAGAGCTGAGTTATCGATTTAATTCCGATTGGAATGTCGGCTTTGGTAGTTCGCGTCGTACTGAGCGATTCCTTATCGAAGATGATGACACTGTGGTAGAAACGAACGAGTGGGTGAGTTATTTACGTGGCGGTTGGCAAGCAACCCCAGCATTAACAGTGAATCTTTACGCCGGATATTACTTTGATGGGGAGTTAGAAGTGACTGACCAAACCGCGCTTGATATGGATAGCCAAGGCGCTGCGGCCTTGGATATCGAATTCAAATTCTAACGTTAATGATAGTTATTTGCCCAGCATGGCCTCTTTGAGGCTTTTTTGGGCAGGCTTATCACCTAGCCAAATTTTTAACAGTGCTTGACGGAACATTTCACCTTCGATGGTGGCTTGTTCCTGGCCATTTTTATAGGCCGTCACGCCGCGGGCTTTATTGGCGACTAAGGTAAATTGGTCACCTTCTTTAATTTCTTCGTTAAACAGCGCCATAAAAGCATCGATTTGCGGTTGAATATCGGCGGTATTATCTGCCGTCGCGTGCTCAAAACCTTCGGTGATCGCATCGCGCATTTTTTCTGAGGTGATCATGCCAGAGGTAATATTAAGGCGGATCGCCGCAATTGGAGCATCGATAACCGCAGTCGTATTACTCAAGGTTGCTGGCAAATACAAACTGCCCACATATAAATCCATAAAGAACTTACTGCGAACCCCCGCGCCATTAAGCTGTAATACTTGACTATCTAATGTCACAGTATCGGCGACTTGCACACCTGAGACTTCTTTGGCCATTAATGTGTGGGGTAATAACAGCGCGCTGGCTAGGGTAAGAGTGGAGAGTAACTTCATAATACACCTCATTTTTCTATTTTAATTATTGGGTTTTAAGTAAAGCTTTATGAGTATTCACAGCAGAAAGTTGACCCCAACTTCTCAAATACTCGGCATCGGAAATGGATGTTAATCTAAAGAAGAGGGGAGAGATAGGCTAATTGTGCTTAAGTATCTTCCGAATATGGCATACTCATCATTAAGTATGAGCATGCCAACAAGATGACTCATCGCGTTAAAATACTGACGTAAAAGTATTGGTGTAAAACTATTGGCGGGGAAATTATCAGCGTTAAGCAACTGGTATAAATTATCCGCGAGTGCCCAGCTTGTACTGTCCACTCTGTTCGAACATCACGGCTTGCTTCTGTTTTGGTGAGATCAAAATTGGACCGTCGTCGAAGAAGAGAAAACACTTCCAATTACGGACGAACACATCCCAACGAGTTTCAATAATCTGATATTTTTCATAGCAAAAATACACAGGCGTCTCATCTGGCCATTGTATAAACTCGGCTAACATGGCGGGTAAACTGCTCTCTTCACTATCCCAAGCACTCTGCCAATGATCTGTTTCCACCCAAGCATCAGCCTTCGCCGCCCAATCTCCCTTAGTGAATTGCTCCGCACGACTACTCTTGTTGCTAATCCATTGGTTCCAGATTTCCATCGCACTTTTATCTGTTAACGGCAGGATATGCGCCTTGTCCTCGTCAGTGACAGGTAAGTCCTTGTGGTTGAAAATCCACTTACGGCGGTATTGATCTAGCGGTATATAAGTGTTGGCCAAGCAAGCTCTCCTAGGTTGAGCTCTGAAGGCTCATCAAACATCAGTGTGTTGGATTATACTGACTTAGCCAAGTTTAGGGCAATGCCGCAATGTAGCTTTATCCTGGTATTGGATTTTATAGTAACGATTAACAGAGCTGTTTTTTAAGGGATATAGACTGAGGAAGTTTTAAATGTGTTTTTGAAAATTATTCTTATCAGAAAAATCTTCAAGTGAAGTTGAAATCACACAAGCATTATCTGGTCTCTCCACAGGGACTCGAACCCCGATCGGCCGCTTAGGAGGCGGCTGCTCTATCCTGTTGAGCTATAGAGAGACGACAGTGATTATACTGGTTTTATCTCTGATTAAAAGGCTTATGATTTAGTTGCTTAAATCTTAAGCGCTATGTCGTTTATCTGCACATTGTAGGCTGCATTTTGGTCTAAAAGTACTGCTGTTGAGCTTTCTTCACTCACTTGTTCGATTTTTACCGTGGCTCGACTTTTGGTTGCGACTGCGCGCATTTCATTGAGTCTATCCGGTAGGTTTTGCTGTAATACGACTTGGAATTTATCCCCGACACGAATGCCATGTTTACGGCCGAGATTTAAAATGATCCTGTCCGCTTGGCGGCTCACGACTTGGCCGAGTAAGGGTCTGCAATTGAGTGTGCTGTCTAAATCATGGGTAGCCTGTTGCATTAACTTAGTAAGATTTTTGCCATAGGATGATCGCCAGAATCTGTCCGTATTCGGGGCAATAATGGCTTGTTCTTCAAATTCCCATGGCGCCGATGTGCTGTAGCTTTTACTCCAAACTTCTTCGCCACTGATCCCATGATAGAGGCTAAGTTTGAACTGGAATTGCCTGAGTGGAGCTTCATCCCAGAATCCTAGGAAGGTTGGCGGCACTGGCTCTATTGAGATATCCATAATTTGTGGTTGGAGGATATATTGGCTGTCGGTAATTTCACTGAGCCAGCTTGGGAGTCGATAACCGCGGATATCCACTAGATCTTGTTTAATATCGAGCAGTTCTTTAGCGTGAGTGTGGCTAAAGCCTGTGGCGGAGTAATCGTCTATAACACTACCAAGTTTTTCTGAAATAACTTCTTCAAAACCTGAAAGCTGCCCATATCTGAGCTGAGTACGATCTTTGATTTGTGCTTGAGGGATTAAAATCGCAGCCTTTAATTGTCCATTTGGACACTGCTGCGTAGGATCATCATTTAGATCGAGTCGTAAGGATACATAAATTTTGTTTCCTTGGATCCGTTCACTCACAAGTTGAATACTAATGGCTTGGGCGTTGCGATTAATCGCAAAATTATTTTGAGTAAGGTTACCGTTTGTCGTTTGTTGTTCACTGGATATTTGAATGCCAGTGCTTAATGTAGCGTAGCTAACGGCTTGATTAATCGCTTCTTCTCTTGCTTGAGCCGTATTACCATTGAGAATAGTCGCTTCACCACTGGCTTCTATCCATTCGGCCTGAGTAGGCAAAGACAAGAGTGCAAGGCTCAAAATGATGAGCGAAGCTGAACCTGGTATATGCATCAATACAATCCTTATCGCTAAGCTATTGGCGAGCTTGCTAATCGAGCCAGTTTCCTGACACTTAATCTAATATACCGACAAAGCAAATTCCATGCCTGAGTAACGAGAGTTTTCGATAAAGTTTCCATTGGTGCAGTCGATATACAGCATATGAGAATAATATTGTCGGGCTGGAGTCAATTTTGGTCCGAAGATTGCTGGCTTTTGTTACTCACAAAAATGAGACGCGTAGAGTGTGAGTGATTTAATGGCCTGTACACCCACAAATGAGGTAACTCCAATGCTAAAGCGTGTGATTATTCCCTTAACATTACTGATGTTAGGTGGATGTGTGGCTAAATCGGTTACACCGCCCAAGCCGAGTTTAGTGGATGGCAATGGGTTGCCGCCAACGGCAGTGATCAACCATTTAGCACAGCGAATAGTGACAGAGCTCGTTAAGCAAAATGATGCTCTGCGTTCTGATCAACCAATTGTCGTCGCAACCCCAGTATTAGTAGGTGACATGAATGGTACAAATGCGTTGGCGCAGCAGTTACAGCAAGGATTAATGACGTCGCTCCATAGCTTTCAGTTTAATGTGGTTGATTTAAATTTAGCTGATGGCTTGAGAGTGACGGCTAATGGGGATTTTATTTTGACGCGAGATTGGCAACAATTGTCGAAAAATCTTCCCGTTGAGCATCTTGTCGTTTCGACTATGAGCCCAGTTACCAATGGTATGGCGATCAATACTCGGATTGTGAATATAAGTAACAATCGCGTGGTATCGGCCTCTCAAACTTTTGTGACTCAAAAAGAGTTGGCAAACTACATGCAGCCATCGGAGCAAATTGTGTCACAAAATGGCGTCTTATATCGTCAGGCGAGTCCAGGCATGAATGAAGTGCGTGTTTTAGGAGATGGAAAATGAAACGCTACCTGTTATTTATTGCGGCGCTAATGCTAACTGGCTGCGCGGCTAAAGATAGATATGTGCAATGGGAAGATGTGCCGCCGCCGAGTTTTCCTAAGTTAACGGCCATAGGATATGCGCCTTTAGCGACTCAACCGGCTAAAGAGCAATCACAAAGAGTGTTGATGGCCATGCAAGCATCAAAAATTGTGGCCTACCGTGAATTAGCGGAACAAGTATATGGGCAGAAAATAACGGCAAACAGCAGTGTCAGTGATTGGATGTTGACGGACGATAATGTTAAAGCATCGGTTTCTGGCGTGATCCGTGGGGCGCGGGTCGTTAAGAGTTATCCGGCTGGCGATCATTATGTTACTGAGTTAGAACTGGATTTTTCACGGGTATGGGCACTGTATCAACAACAGAGCCGTCCACAGCGAGTGAAAGAAGTCACGTATTTCTAGTCATTTCTACATGACTCTATTGAGCCGCGAACTATACGAGTAGTATGCGGCTTTTCTATTTCTGCAAAGTACTAAAGTTTAATCTTTAATCAGAGCAGAGCTTAGAAGCTGGAAATACAGAGTAGGAATTGATGCGCCTGTTAGGCTTTTAAATCATTACCTAAACTTGAGATAGTTGAGGTCTTGCCTTTATCGTTATACGTAAGGCTGGAGGCGTTTCTGCTGGCTTGTAAAGCTTGAGCGAAGCGATTGAGACTGGCTAAATTCATCTCAATTAAACTGGCATTTTGATCGTTCAATGCTTTGCATTCAGTTAATGCGTCTTTGACAACGGCCATTTTATGTACGAGTTCGGTTTGCTGAGTGAGTTGAGACTTATCAGTGTGGTTTGCCAAAATGTCATCATTAGTTTTGAGTTCTTTCAGACATTGTGATTTTTCGTTAGCAAGAGAAAGCAGTAAATCGGCGTTTTGGTCAACCAAAGCGCCTTTTTCCTTGAGTATGATTTGCTTAAGAACAGCCAAATGGGCGTGTTGTAGATCTACCAGTTTAGCTATTTCAGTCATAGTTACTCTTTATTCAAGTCATTAAGTTCGGCTTCAAAACTTGCAATATTGGCAGCCAACTTTTCAGGGTCAATTTTATAGCGGCCTTCGGCGATAGCCTGTTTAATTTCGGCCACTTTCTTTTGATCAACTTCAGGAAGGCTCGCCATTTTAGTCTGAGCTCCTTGCAGTTGTTGCGCTTGCGCTGTAATCACCACTGAGTCGGTTCTTTGTGGTGTTGTCGATTTTGTGGCAACTTGAGCAGATTGATCGCTGCTAGTTTTAGTTGCACCTGAACGAACTTGTGCGGTCGTTGCAGTGTTGAGTTTGCTAATATCAATTGCCATTTTCGGCTCCAGCGTCGTGTGTACGGGATTTCTTAACTGGGGTATCGGCAGCTTATAAAAAAGCTTTAGATTATTTTACATTCTTACTTCAACTTCGCCAATGCCCGTGACTATAGCATCTAGTTCTTTGTTTGAACTGCTATTTTTGACTCTGATCCGATCGCCTTTATTGCCATCTTGTAGGGCTTCGCCTACTGTTTTGAGTTCGAATGAGTTAGAACGAACATAAATAGATACCGAGTCGTTTTTACACACGAAGCATAAGTTATTGCTCAATATAGGATAATCCTTCGAGACGCGTCGTTTGACTCGCACACCAGCTAATTTACTTGGGTCATCAAATTCAGCGCCCCGTAAACTATTTTGCTCAATGTAACGGATTTCAACTTGGCTAGGGGAGATGAGTTCGCCAGGCGCTAAGGTTTCAGTTGAGACAACAACGGGGAATAAAATATCCACTCTAACCGAGATATAAATTTGCCAAGGGTAAGCGAGCTCTTGCGTATCGCAGCTGACTTTTAGGGTGTTATTACGGCTAATTTCCCTGTCACTCGCCAATTCAACCTTAATCGGCGACGAGCATTGTGACGGCAGCATTCTTGCGTCAACTAATTGCGGCGAAATATCGACTTTGGCATTAGTTGGCACAGATATTTTTTCTGAAATAAGCGCTTTAGCTAATTCTGAGATGGCCGATACGGTGGGAACAATAGGCTCTGCACTCGCAAAAGCGGGCATGAAGAGGGTGAAAACACTAAAAAAACAGACTAAATTTACTTTCATAATGAAGAGACTAGCTTGTAACGCCAGAATGCACCTATACTTTTATCAAGTTCGAAGCTGACCACTGTAATAATAATTTGCATCACTGTCAGAAGATTGACTCAGTTTCGACTATGTTTATCGATAGATAAGACGTAAGCAATTAATATGCCTATACTCAAACGAGTCATAGGGCCGTACATAAACAGAACAACAAGGCAGAGTTATGTCGAGTATTCTTGATTCAGTCAACAAACGAACCCAGCTCGTTGGTCAAAACCGTTTAGAATTGCTGCTTTTTAAGTTAAACGGTCGTCAACGGTTTGGGATTAACGTGTTTAAGGTGAAAGAAGTACTGCAGTGCCCACCACTGACCACTTTGCCTAAACTTAATCCTTATGTAAAAGGTGTCGCGCATATTCGCGGTACGACTATTTCAGTTATTGATTTGAGTGCGGCAACAGGCGGTAGACCTTTAGCGAGTACTGAAAACTGCTTCATCATTATTTCTGAATATAACCGCAGCGTTCAAGGCTTCTTAGTCAGTTCGGTTGAGCGGATTATCAACATGAATTGGGAAGCGATTATGCCTCCTCCTCAAGGTGCGGGTCGTTATTCTTATCTAACGGCTGTGACTGAGATTGAAGGTGAATTGGTTGAAATTCTCGACGTTGAAAAAATCTTAGATGAGATTTCACCGGTTAAAACTGCCATCAGTGAAGAAGCTAATGAAAAGCTGACCCTCGACAGAACCCAGCATTATCATATTATGGTTATCGATGATTCTGCCGTGGCGCGTAAGCAGATTATTCGTTCACTCGAGTCATTGAACTTACAAATTGATACCGCAAAAGATGGCCGAGAAGCATTAGATAAGCTCAAAGAAATCGCCAAAGAAATGGACAATGTTGCTGATGAAATCCCTCTTATTATCTCAGACATTGAGATGCCTGAGATGGATGGTTATACCCTGACCGCGGAGATCCGAGATGATCCTAAGCTCAAGCATATTAAAGTGGTACTGCATACGTCGTTAAGTGGAGTATTCAATCAGGCAATGGTTCAAAAAGTGGGGGCCAATGACTTTATCGCTAAGTTTAATCCCGACGAACTGGCTGCTGCAGTGAATAAGCACTTAAGTTTGTAAGTTCAGTAGTTAGTACCTATATATGCTTTACGCTATAATCTCGACTTTGTAACATGATGGTTTCGCACTGATTTTGGTGCTTGCAATAGGATTTAGGATGTGAATGTGCCAAATAAATCACTCGCTGAGGCTGAATATAATCAATTTAGATTGTTCTTAGAGCAACACAGCGGCATCGTACTGGGTGAAAATAAGCAATATCTGGTGCGCAGTCGTCTTGCTCCTTTAATGGGGAAATATAACCTGCCATCCTTATCCGATGTGGTTAAGCATTCGATGAAGCCAACGGAACGTGCGCTTCGGGCAGAAGTGATTGATGCTATGACGACCAATGAAACCCTGTGGTTTCGTGATCGTTATCCATTTGAGTTATTGCATAACGTTTTGTTACCTGAGTATAGTCGTTTAGGTCGTCCACTTAAGATTTGGTCGGCCGCGTGTTCGTCTGGGCAAGAACCCTATTCACTGGCGATGACGATTCTTGAGTATCAACAAAAGAAGCCTGGTGCACTTGCTGGTAGTGCTTCGATTCAAGCTACGGATTTATCGCCTTCCATGTTGGAACGCTGCAAAAATGCTGAGTACGATAGCTTGGCATTAGCACGCGGTTTATCCGAAGAGCGTAAGCGTCAGTTTTTTGATGCTTTGCCTTCAGGCAATATGAAGTTAAAGGATAATGTTAAGCGTTTAGTGAACTTTAGAGCACATAATCTGCTTGAAAGTTATAGCTTACTTGGTAAGTTCGACATTATTTTTTGCCGCAATGTGCTGATTTATTTTGCGCCTGAGGCAAAGGCAAAAATTTTGCGGCAATTCGCTGCCGCTCTTAATCCAAAAGGCATTCTATTTCTTGGTGCTTCCGAATCTATCGCTGGTTTAACGGACGAGTTTGATATGGTCCGTTGTAACCCAGGGATTTATTACCAGAAAAAGACTTAAGTCTACAGCTTTAAAGAAAATTACCGACATTTGTCGGTAATTTTTTACCCATCACTTGCTTATCCTAATTGTTATTTTCATTGTCTCCTGATGTTGGCACATGAATTGCTTTGTTTCCGTGAGTAACACGAGGAGGCAATTTTATGGCGATCAATTTTGATAATGCACTGGGTGTGCATCAGTACACTCTCGGTATTAGAGCGCAGCGAGCTGAAGTCATTTCGAGCAATATCGCTAACGCCGATACGCCACATTATAAAGCCCGCGATGTTGATTTTTCTGCGGCAATGCAGGCCGCACGAGGCCAACAGCAGCAGCGTAATAGTCTTGAAATGCAAGAGACAGACAAGCATTTTGGACTTGCTGAGTTGACGGGGCAATTTGTTAAGTTCCGCGTGCCAAATCAACCTGATACCGGTGATGGCAATACCGTTGATATCCAACAGGAACAATCGGCATTCATGCAAAATGCTCTTGAATATCAAATGTCATTAGGTTTTTTAGACAGTAAGTTTAGTGGCATGAAGAAAGCGTTGAGAGGGGATTAATCATGAGTTTATTTAGCATATTTGATGTTGCTGGCTCGGGAATGTCGGCTCAATCGGTCAGGTTGAACACCACTGCGAGTAACATAGCTAACGCTGATTCCGTCTCGAGTAGCGTAGATAAGACCTATCGTTCCCGTCATCCTATTTTCGAAGCTGAAATGGCCAAAGCGCAAAGTCAGCAACAAGCCTCTCAAGGTGTGGCGGTAAAAGGCATTGTTGAAAGTGATAAACCACTACTAAAAGAATACTCGCCCGATCATCCGATGGCGGATGCGGACGGCTTTATTTATAAACCGAATGTTAATGTCATGGAAGAAATGGCAGATATGATTTCTGCTTCGCGCTCATATCAAATGAATGTTCAAGTCGCTGAAGCAGCTAAGTCTATGCTGCAACAAACACTTGGGATGGGTAAATAACATGTGTTACTTAGGAGGTAAGCTGTGAGCCTCATTAATCAAATTAACCAAGCATCGGCGCAGACGGCTCAAAATAAGAGTCAATCAAATGCTGTGACGACCAACTCATCAACCAGTTCAACGGGTAATCCGTTTCTTGATGGCATACGACTGCCAAAAGATTCGATAGTACCGGAAGCGAAAAGCCAACAATTAACTCAAGATGATTTTTTCTCGTTATTAAGCCAACAGTTATCGATGCAGGACCCTTTTAAGCCCGTCGACAACGACCAAATGATTGCGCAGATGGCATCATTTTCGACAGTTGATGGTATCAGTAAGTTAAATGATGAAATAGTTAACTTAAACAGTGTTATGACGTCGAGCCAAGCACTGCAGGCATCGGGACTCGTTGGTCGCAAGGTGTTGATCCCAACTGATACTGGCAATATTTCAGCTGAAAGCCCAACGATGAAAGGTGTGGTCAGTACCCCTAATAAAATTCCAGAGATTACTGTGCGTGTTGAAGATGAGAAGGGCCAAGTTGTGACCACCTTTAAAGTCGATGGCAGTGACGGTGGTAACGTCGATGTGAACTGGGATGGTTTAGATAAAGATGGAAAACCTGTGACCGCAGGCAACTATACGATTAAGGCGAGTGGGTTAGTTGATGGAAAATCCCAAGAACTGCCTGTTTCAACTTATGCCCATGTGACCAGTGTCTCTCTTGGTACGGCCAGTACTGGCGCCATTCTCAACTTGAGAGGCGGTATGGGGATCAAGTTAACCGATGTGTTAGCTGTGTCTGAAACTTAAATTTATACAAGATAATTTTTTAGAATCCGAATTGGGCGTTAGTTGTCCGCAATTGAATAGAGTCAAAAGTAGAGGTGAATTATGTCGTTTAACATTGCATTGAGTGGCATTTCTGCCGCACAGAAAGATTTAAACACCACGGCGAACAACATTGCGAATGCGAATACCATTGGCTTTAAAGAGTCGCGTGCTGAATTTGCGGATGTTTACGCTAATTCTATCTTTTCAAATTCTAAAACTGCTGTCGGTGGTGGTGTTGCAACGAGTCAAGTCGCCCAGCAATTCCATCAAGGCAGCTTACAGTTGACAAGTAATTCACTCGATATGGCAATTAAAGGTGGTGGTTTTTTTGTCACTGCTTCTGAAATAGGCAGTCTTGACCATTCATTTACTCGAGCAGGGGCATTTAAAGTCGATTCAAATAACTACATGGTTGATTCTGCTGGTAATTTTTTGCAGACATTCCCTGTGGATAAAGATGGTAATTCGACATCGGTAAGTTTGACTACAGCGAAACCAGTGCAGATCCCGGATACTGCAGGTAGCCCTGTAAAAACTGAAAATGTCAGTTTACAAATGAATCTAAATGCTAAGGAAAGTACCCTTGACCCTGCTGCATTCGATCCTCTAGACCCTAAGACGTACAATAATGTTACTTCAATGACAATGTATGACTCACTCGGTGAGCCACATATCATGACAACCTATTTTGTTAAGCCTAATGATGCCTCTTATAATGGAGAGAGCAATTGGGTGGCTTATTACGCTATTGATGGTAAACAAGTCGATTTAGCTGGTGCTGCTGGTACTTATCAAACGGATACTACGGGCGATGGTAACCCTGACTCAACCGGTACAGCGCAAACAACTAGCGGTTGGAAGGGCTCTGTACTTAAGTTCAATTCTGTTGGTGTCTATACCGGTAGTGATCCAGCGGTCGTTAAGACTGAGACTTTAGGTGTGGGTGGTGCAGGCGTTTTAGGTGCTGGAGCGGATGGAACTCAAGACTTAACTATTAAGTTTAATGCGCCAACGCAATATGCTGCTCCTTTTGCGGCAACAGAGTTAACACAAGACGGTACTACTGTTGGTCGTTTAACTAACGTTGAAATTGGTGCTGATGGTTTAATTACTGCAAGTTACTCGAACGGTTCAACTGTGCCTTTAGCACGGGTTGCCTTGGTTCGATTTGCTAACGAACAAGGTTTAACACAAGTGGGTAATACGTCGTGGAAAGCCAGTTTGAATTCTGGCCCGGCTCTTGCTGGTGAGGCAAACAGTGGTACTTTTGGTAGCATAAGTTCATCGGCGTTAGAGCAATCGAATATCGATTTGACCACTGAACTGGTCGATTTGATTTCGGCGCAGCGTAACTTCCAAGCGAACTCTCGTACCCTTGAAGTGAACAACACACTGCAACAAACCGTATTACAAATCCGCTAATCATTACATTGTTTGACTAAGTGTTGCCGCCAGTGGCAACACTTAGCCTTTATCCTGCTATCAATTCACTTCATTTCCTTATTCTTCAATTCTATCAGTAAATTAAATGTCAATTTTATTGGCACGATGCTTGCTTTGCTATTGTCATGTAGAAAATTTGACGGAGCAGTCTGTGGACAAATTCCTTTATGTCGCCATGAGTGGCGCCAAGCAAAATATGAATGAGCTGGCGCTCCGTGCGAACAACTTAGCCAATGCTAATACCGACGGTTTTAAATCCGATATGGCACAAGCTCGCTCGATGCAGGCCTTCGGTGAAGGATTGCCTTCCAGGGTGTTTGCGATGACAGAATCTCCGTCAGCTAATTTTCGCTCTGGTCCCATAAAAACCACTGGACGAGATCTCGATGTTGCCATTAAAGGCGACGGCTGGTTTGCCGTGCAGGCAAAAGATGGCAGTGAAGCCTATACCCGCTCAGGCAGTTTAAGTTTCGACTCTACGGGTTTACTACACAATGACAGGGGAAATCCTGTTATGGGAGATGCGGGCCCCATAGTGTTGCCGCTCCCTATTGAGAAGGTTTCAATTTCTCAGGATGGCATTATTTCTGTTCGACCTCAGGGCGCTACCGCTGAAGTGGTGGAAGAAGTTGGTCGCTTGAAACTCGTTAATCCCGGCAATGCGCAGATGATGCGTGGTGAAGATGGATTATTTCGACAAATGTCAGGAGAACCAGCACCAGCCGATCCTAGCGTAGGTATTGAAAGTGGTGCAGTGGAAGGCAGTAACGTAAACCCTGTCGATGAAATGGTGTCTTTGATTGACCTTCAGCGTCAGTTTGAATTGCAAGTCAAGATGATGAAAACCGCGGAAGAAAATGATCGCGCTTCATCCTCATTAATGCGTATTAGTTAGGAGATAGATTATGCATCCGGCGTTATGGATTAGTAAAACTGGCTTAGACGCACAGCAAACTGACATTGCGGTGATCTCAAACAACGTGGCGAACGCCAGCACTGTGGGCTACAAGAAAAGTCGTGCAGTATTTGAAGATTTGCTTTACCAAACAGTTAACCAAGCGGGCGGTGTCAGCGCTTCTAACACTAAGTTACCTAATGGGTTAAACATAGGTGCGGGTACCAAAGTCGTCGCCACACAGAAAATGTTTACCCAAGGCAACATGCTGACTACAGATAACTCATTGGATTTGATGATTGAAGGCCCAGGCTTTTTTGAAATCCAGCTACCTGATGGTACTGCAGCCTATACCCGAAATGGTCAGTTTACCTTAGACGATACGGGCCAGATTGTGACACCCGGTTCTGGCTACTTGTTGCAACCCGCGATCACTATTCCTGACAATGCGACCAGTATTACCGTTTCCGCGGAGGGTGAAGTTTCAGTGAAAACCCCTGGTACTGCTGAGAACCAAGTTGTGGGTCAGTTGACTATGACGGATTTTATTAATCCATCGGGTCTAGATCCCATGGGGCAAAACTTATACACGGAAACTGGTGCGAGCGGCACGCCAATTCAAGGTACCGCTTCGTTAGATGGTATGGGAGCGATTCGTCAAGGCGCCTTAGAAACCTCTAACGTTAACGTGACCGAAGAACTGGTGAACCTTATCGAAAGTCAGCGCATTTACGAGATGAACTCAAAAGTGATTTCAGCGGTAGATCAAATGCTGTCTTATGTGACTCAGAATTTATAGAGGCAAACATCATGGCTAGATATCTTGTGGTGGCCGTCGCGTTATTGCTTGCAGCCTGTAGCTCGACGCAAAAGAAACCCCTTGCGGATGATCCCTTTTACGCGCCGGTATACCCAGAGGCTCCGCCAACAAAAATTGCCGCGACTGGCTCTATTTATCAAGACAGTCAAGCATCTAGCTTGTATTCGGATATTCGTGCTCACAAAGTGGGTGACATTATCACTATCGTTTTGAAAGAGTCGACTCAAGCTAAGAAGAGTGCAGGCAATCAGATTAAAAAAGGCTCCGACATGACTTTAGACCCCATTTTTGCCGGTGGCAGTAACGTGTCTATTGGCGGAGTGCCAATTGATTTACGTTATAAAGATAGCATGAACACTAAACGTGAATCGGATGCGGATCAGAGCAACAGTTTAGATGGCAGCATCTCGGCAAACGTGATGCAAGTGTTGAATAACGGCAGCTTAGTGATCCGCGGCGAAAAATGGATCTCAATCAATAACGGTGATGAGTTTATTCGTGTCACTGGTCTCGTTCGCTCGCAGGACATTAAACCCGATAACACTATCGATTCAACGCGAATGGCCAATGCCCGTATTCAATACAGTGGCACAGGCACTTTTGCAGATGCTCAAAAAGTAGGCTGGTTAAGCCAGTTCTTTATGAGCGACTGGTGGCCCTTCTAAGGAGTCGTATCATGAAATATAAGCTGATGTTAACTATTGCCGTGCTAGTGTTTTCTCTACCTAGTCAGGCTGAACGAATTAAAGATATTGCCAATGTGCAGGGCGTACGCAGTAACCAGTTGATCGGTTATGGCTTAGTGGTTGGTTTGCCGGGAACGGGTGAAAAAACCAGTTATACCGAGCAAACCTTTATGACTATGCTCAAAAATTTCGGCATTAATCTTCCTGACAACGTCAAACCAAAGATTAAAAACGTTGCTGTGGTTGCCGTACACGCCGATATGCCAGCTTTTATAAAACCGGGTCAAGATCTTGACGTGACCGTATCTAGCTTAGGCGAAGCCAAAAGTTTACGCGGTGGCACCTTATTACAGACCTTTTTGAAAGGGGTAGACGGTAATGTGTATGCCATAGCCCAAGGTAGTTTAGTGGTGAGTGGTTTTAGTGCCGATGGTTTAGATGGTTCAAAGGTGATTCAAAATACGCCAACTGTAGGTCGTATACCCAATGGCGCGATTGTTGAGCGTAGTGTAGCAAGCCCATTTTCAACTGGCGATTATTTGACGTTTAACCTACGTCGTTCGGATTTCTCTACTGCGCAGCGAATGGCCGATGCGATCAATGATCTATTAGGTCCAGATATGGCGCGTCCTTTAGATGCGACGTCTGTTCAGGTAACAGCTCCACGAGATGTATCACAACGGGTCTCCTTTTTAGCAACGCTTGAAAACCTTGATGTTGTACCCGCAGAGGAATCTGCCAAAGTGATCGTCAATTCTCGAACTGGAACCATAGTGGTTGGACAAAACGTGCGCTTACTCCCTGCGGCGATTACCCATGGCGGCATGACTGTCACTATTGCTGAGGCAACACAGGTTTCGCAGCCTAACGCGTTGGCAAATGGCCAAACTGTCGTGACGGCGAATACAACAATTGGTGTAGAGGAAAGTGACCGCCGTATGTTTATGTTTAATCCAGGCACTACGCTGGATGAGCTGGTTAGAGCGGTTAACTTAGTCGGTGCAGCCCCTTCAGATGTGTTAGCAATACTTGAAGCGTTAAAAGTGGCAGGAGCTTTGCATGGTGAACTTATCATCATCTAATTTCTGTCGGGAAAATCATGGAAAAGCTTTCAAGTTCATCACATTTTCTTGACCTGGGCGGGCTAGATTCACTCCGCGCCCAGGCTCAGAAAGATGAGAAGGGCGCCTTGAAAAAGGTTGCCCAACAATTTGAAGGTATTTTCGTGCAAATGCTGATGAAAAGTATGCGCGATGCCAATGCGGTTTTTCAGTCTGATAGTCCACTCAATAGCCAATACACTCAGTTTTACGAGCAGATGCGCGATCAGCAGTTATCGGTCGATTTATCTGACAAAGGTGTATTGGGCCTTGCCGATATGATGGTGCAGCAACTCTCTCCCGAAACAAGTCATTTCACGCCTGCATCGGTATTGCGTGACGATGGTGGCATGAAAATGCTCCACGACGATAAAGCGCTTAATGTACCTATGCAGAGTTCAGCTGCTCCAGTAGTTGAACCCACAGTTGTAAATCATGGTGTGCCGGCTGCTATCGCTCGGCCTGTATTTGAACCGGATAGAGCTGAAGATGCAAATTCATCAATGGACATTGATGCGCCTAATCGTTCACTGGCGATTGATACGCCTAAGCCGAGCTGGAGTGAACAATCACTTTCAGTGGTAGAACCTGTGATTAGCGGCCAAGTTTTGCCGACGGCAGCATTTAGGGAAACCCAAAAAATTGTCAGGTTTGGTAGTCGAGAAGAATTTTTAGCGACCTTATATCCACATGCTGAAAAAGCGGCAAAAGCATTAGGTACTCAACCAGAAGTATTGTTGGCGCAATCGGCGCTTGAAACTGGCTGGGGACAAAAAATTGTTCGCGGCAATAACGGCGCACCGAGCCATAACCTATTCAATATTAAAGCTGATCGCCGTTGGCAGGGCGATAAAGCGAACGTCAGCACCTTAGAATTCGAACACGGTGTGGCAGTGCAGCAAAAAGCTGACTTCCGTGTTTACAGTGACTTTGAACATAGCTTTAACGATTTTGTGTCCTTCATTGCTAATGGTGATCGTTATCAAGATGCGAAGAAAGTGGCAGCGTCCCCAACTCAGTTCATTCGAGCTTTGCAGGATGCGGGTTATGCCACAGATCCTCGATATGCTGAAAAAGTCATTAAAGTGATGCAGTCCATCAGTGAAGAGCTGAAATCAATTCTGCCAGGAGAAGACAAATGATGAACCTTACAACCCTGTTTGTTCATAGGAGTGTCAACTAATGGCCGTTGATCTGCTGAATATTGCGCGAACTGGGGTGCTTGCCTCCCAGTCGCAACTGGGTGTCACCAGTAATAACATTGCTAACGCCAATACCGCGGGTTACCACAGACAAGTGGCAACTCAGTCGACTCTTGAATCGCAGCGTTTAGGTAGTAGTTTTTATGGCACAGGAACTTACGTAAATGACGTTAAGCGAATCTACAATGACTATGCCGCAAGAGAGTTGCGCATTGGCCAAACAACGCTCAGTGCCGCCGAAGCCAGCTATGGTAAATTGAGCGAACTCGATCAACTGTTTTCTCAGATAGGCAAAGTGGTGCCACAAAGCTTGAATGACCTGTTTTCAGGGCTGAATAGCGTGGCGGACTTACCCGCCGATTTGGGCATCCGTAGCTCGACCTTAACGAATGCGCAGCAAGTTGCCAGCAGCCTGAATCAGATGCAGTCGTATTTGAATGGCCAGCTCGATCAGACTAATGACCAGATAACTGGCATGACTAAACGTATTAATGAGATAGGTACAGAACTCGCCAACTTAAACCTAGAGTTGATGAAGTCGCCGAATCAAGATGCGCAGTTGCTCGATAAGCAAGATGCACTCGTTCAAGAGCTGAGCCAGTACGCCCAAGTGAATGTCATCCCGCAAGAAAATGGCGCCAAGAGTATTATGCTCGGTGGCTCTGTGATGCTGGTTTCCGGTGAGATTGCCATGAGTATGGGAACTCAAGCGGGTAACCCATTTCCTAAAGAGTTACAGCTTAACTCAAGTATTGGCTCGCAAAGCGTTACAGTCGACCCAAGTAAACTTGGCGGTCAGCTAGGAGCCATGTTTGATTATCGTGACCAGACGTTAATTCCCGCAGGTCATGAGCTTGACCAATTAGCGTTGGGCGTGGCGGATAACTTCAACAAAATGCAAGCGCAAGGCATTGACCTCAATGGGCAAGTCGGTGCCAATATCTTTAAAGATATCAACGATCCTATGATGTCCTTGGGTCGTGTAGCAGGTTTTTCTGATAATGCGGGTAATGCAACGTTAGGCGTTACCATAGATGACACCAGTTTATTAACTGGCGGTGCCTATGAACTGTCATTTACTGCGCCTGCAACTTATGAGTTGAGAGATACGGAAACGGGGGCGATAACACCGCTGACGTTAACTGGCTCGACGTTATCGGGTGGTGCTGGATTTTCAATTGACATAAAAGCAGGCGCTATGGCGTCTGGCGATCGTTTTGCCATTCGCCCAACAGCGGGCGCCTCAAATGGCATTGAAGTGGTCATGAAAGACCCTAAAGGCATTGCCGCCGCATCCCCAAAGATTACCGCTGATGCCGCTAACTCGGGTAATACCCAAGTTAAGTTGACTCAAATTGGCAATCGCAATGCCGCAAATTTTCCTGTGACGGGCAGTGAATTGACGATAAAGCTCGACACTACTGCTGTACCTCCAACCTATGAAGCATTCGACGCCGCGGGAACATCCCTTGGGGCTGCAGCCCCTTATACGCCTCCGAGTATTAGCGCTTTTGGTTTTACCTTTGAAGTTGACAGCAAAGCAGCTGCAGGCAATGACAGATTTACCTTCGATTTATCCTTCGCAGAGGGGGATAACTCTAATGCTGTCGCTATGGCTAAGTTGAGCGAAAGTAAAGTGATGAATAATGGTAAATCGACCTTAGCGGATGTGTTCGAGAACACTAAGCTCGACATTGGCAGTAAAACGAAAGCGGCCGAAGTGCGTACAGGTTCGGCAGAGGCCGTGTATCAGCAAGCTTATGCGCGAGTAGAGAGTGAGTCGGGCGTGAACTTAGATGAAGAAGCCGCAAATTTAATGCGTTTTCAACAAGCTTATCAAGCCTCTGCGCGGATCATGACGACCGCACAGCAGATTTTTGACACCTTATTATCCTCAGTGCGTTAGGAGATTTAACTATGCGATTATCATCCGCGCAGATCTTTAATCAAAGCATTACCAGTGTGCTGCAAAAGCAAACTGCGACCAGCAAAATTCTTGACCAATTGAGTAGTGGTAAGAAAGTCAACACTGCTGGTGACGATCCTGTGGCGTCGCAGGGTATCGATAATCTGAATCAGAAAAATGCACTCGTCGATCAGTTCATTAAGAACATTGATTATGCAACGAATCACTTACAACAAACCGAAAGTCAACTTGGCCAAGCGGATACATTAGTATCTAGCATGAAAGATATGATGCTAAGGGGGTCAAACGGCAGTATGACTGAGGCAGAGCGGCAAACAATTGCCGATGATATGCGTAAAAGTCTGGATCAATTACTGACGATTGCGAATACCAAAGATGAATCGGGAAATTATCTCTTTGCAGGTAATAAAACGGACACCCAACCATTCGAATTCGATAACAATGGTCAAATTATTTACTCAGGCGACTCAGGCGTTCGTAATAGCATGATTGCTACAGGTATTCAGCTTAATACTAATGTGGCTGGAGATACCGCTTTTATGAAGTCACCCAATGCAATGGGCGATTATAGCGTCAATTATTTGCCGTCCCAACAAGGTAATTTTAGTGTATCTAGCGCTAAGCTAGCTAACGCGACACCTTCTCTCTCTGATTACACTGTTTCATTTCTAGATGATGGTGCTGGTGGCATTAATGTCGAAGTCACCGACAACGCTATTCCCGCTAATATCATCTCCCCCGCAGCGGCGTTCGATCCCGCTGTGCCAGTCACTTTTGACGGTGTTGAACTAAAAATTGCCGGCGAGCCGAAGATAGGTGACAGCTTTACCCTTCACCAAGAACCAGAGGTTAGCATTTTCAATACCTTAAATAAGGCGATTGCTCTTTTTGAAAATGCTAACCAAGTGCAGACGCCTGCGGGACAGTCTGAGTTGGCACAGTTATTGAATAATGTTGGCAGTGGTGTCAAACAAATGAGTCAGCAGCAAGGCTTAGCAGGTAACAGTTTAAAGATACTGGAAAAATATACTGATAAGCACACTGATGAGAAATTGATTAACACCTCGGCATTATCCAAATTGGAAGATGTTGATTATGCCACTGCGATAACTGAATTTGAGAAGCAACAACTCGCACTCAATGCCGTATCCAGTGTGTTTAGTAAAGTGGGTTCTGTATCGCTGTTTGATTACATCTAGATCGAATGCCTTCTGAACCGAAAGCGCTAAAACAAGACGGTCTTCAATGATGAAGGCATCAAGGTCTAAAAGTTAAGTCATTAAAGTTAAGCAAATAGAGTTAAGCACGTTAAGTAAAGTTGCAGCAATTGATGGCAACAAGATTTAGCCAGGCTTCCACGTCTTGGCACCCAACTTAGAAGAGGAATGTAACATGGCTATTTCAGTAAACACCAACGTCACATCAATGAAGGCACAAAACCAATTAAATGGTGCCAATTCGAGGTTATCGACGTCAATGGAGCGTTTATCATCGGGCATGCGTATTAACAGCGCCAAAGATGATGCAGCAGGTTTGCAAATTTCTAACCGCATGAGCAGCCAGATTAACGGTATCGGTGTTGCCATGCGTAACGCTAACGACGGTATATCCATTGCGCAAACCGCCGAAGGTGCAATGCAGGAGTCAACCAATATTCTGCAGCGGATGCGTGACTTATCTTTACAATCGGCTAACGGTTCTAATTCTGGTGATGATCGTGCAGCAATGCAAAAAGAATTAAGTGCGTTACAATCTGAACTCACCCGAATTTCAGATACCACATCATTTGGTGGGCAAAAATTACTTGATGGCTCTTACGGGACGCAATCTTTTCAGGTAGGTGCGCAAGCAAATGAGACTATTGATGTGTCATTAAAGTCTGTTGGTGCAGCAGATATTGGTAATTACAAGGCAAAAGCTTTGGGCACAGCTGCTGGGGATTATGGTAACGGCTTTTCTAATACAGCTGATAATGGTGTAGCAGGGGGGACAATGATCCTCACGAAAGGAAGCAAGTCGACAACTGTAACTGCACTAGCAGGGGATACCGCTTTAGAAACGGCAAGTAGGATAAACAAAGCTGGAACCAGTGTTAAAGCCACTGCTCAGACAGTTGTACAAGCTGATGTGACTACGGCTTTCGCTACTGGCACTTTGACAATGAATGTTAATGATGGGACTACAACATCTGCACTCGACTTATCTGGTGTTTCAGATAATGAACAGCTTACCAAATTAATAAACGAGTTTTCAGGCGAAAGTGGAGTTTCCGCAAAGTTAGAGGATGGTAAGGTAACAATTACGAGTTCAACAGGTAAGGATATTAGTTTTGCTGGTGGTGCTACGGGGACTGGAGGACTATCTGTTTCAAATATGTCATCAGGAGTTTTGACTGGTACTGATACCATTGTTGGTGGTACTGCAAAAGTGGTTACTGCAGCAGGTTCGGTTTCGTTAAGTTCATCATCAGATTTTACCTTAGGTGGAACAGGTGCTGGTGAGTTATCGACTGATACTGGCGGCAATTTTACTGGTGTGAACTTGGTTGATATTTCAACTGCTGCCGGTGCTCAAGCTGCAATTGATATTATTGATGGTGCTATTAGCGGTATTGATGGTTCTCGATCTGATTTGGGCGCGGTGCAGAATCGCATGAGTTTTACCATCAGTAACTTGAGTAATATTCAGTCTAACGTGACTGATGCCCGTAGCCGTATTCAGGATGTAGACTTTGCCTCTGAAACAGCACAGCTAACTAAGCAGCAGATTTTGTCTCAGACCTCTTCTGCAATGTTAGCTCAGGCTAACCAGATCCCGCAAACAGCATTGTCATTGTTGGGTTAATCAAGCTTACCAGCTAAGCGTTACTATAAAACAGGCCTCTGGCCTGTTTTTTGTTTGTTGATTTTAAAGTGTTTTTATATTTAAAAACCGTAGTTCTAAATTATTTAAAACTTTCCCTAAAGGTTTTTTCTGCAGCGCCGTTACAGTGTATGTAGAAAATAAACTTTGCCTGACACAACTGACAGGCACTATATCAAGTTAGGTAGAGGGCAATAATTATGGCTATTTCAGTAAACACCAACGTCACCTCAATGAAGGCGCAAAACCAGTTAAATGGCGCTAATTCTAAGCTATCGACTTCGATGGAGCGTTTATCATCGGGCATGCGCATTAACAGCGCCAAAGATGATGCGGCAGGGTTACAAATTTCAAACCGCTTTACCAGTCAAATTAATGGTATTGGTGTAGCGATGCGTAATGCTAATGACGGTATATCTATTGCGCAAACCGCCGAAGGTGCAATGAGCGAATCGACTAATATTTTACAGCGCATGCGTGATTTATCGCTGCAATCGGCTAACGGTTCTAATTCGGCGGATGATCGTGCTTCAATGCAAAAGGAAGTAATTGCATTGCAGTCTGAACTTACCCGTATTTCTGATACCACATCTTTTGGTGGACAGAAGTTACTTAACGGCTCTTTTGGAACACAATCTTTTCAGGTAGGTGCGCAAGCAAATGAGACTATTGATGTGTCATTAAAGTCTGTTGGTGCAGCAGATATTGGTAATTACAAGGCAAAAGCTTTGGGCACAGCTGCTGGGGATTATGGTAACGGCTTTTCTAATACAGCTGATAATGGTGTAGCAGGGGGGACAATGATCCTCACGAAAGGAAGCAAGTCGACAACTGTAACTGCACTAGCAGGGGATACCGCTTTAGAAACGGCAAGTAGGATAAACAAAGCTGGAACCAGTGTTAAAGCCACTGCTCAGACAGTTGTACAAGCTGATGTGACTACGGCTTTCGCTACTGGCACTTTGACAATGAATGTTAATGATGGGACTACAACATCTGCACTCGACTTATCTGGTGTTTCAGATAATGAACAGCTTACCAAATTAATAAACGAGTTTTCAGGCGAAAGTGGAGTTTCCGCAAAGTTAGAGGATGGTAAGGTAACAATTACGAGTTCAACAGGTAAGGATATTAGTTTTGCTGGTGGTGCTACGGGGACTGGAGGACTATCTGTTTCAAATATGTCATCAGGAGTTTTGACTGGTACTGATACCATTGTTGGTGGTACTGCAAAAGTGGTTACTGCAGCAGGTTCGGTTTCGTTAAGTTCATCATCAGATTTTACCTTAGGTGGAACAGGTGCTGGTGAGTTATCGACTGATACTGGCGGCAATTTTACTGGTGTGAACTTGGTTGATATTTCAACTGCCGCAGGTGCTCAAGCTGCGTTAGCAACTATTGATGGTGCTATTAGCGGTATTGATAGTTCTCGTGCAGACCTAGGTGCGGTACAAAACCGTATGAACTTCACCATCAGTAACTTGAATAATATTCAGTCTAATGTAACCGATGCCCGTAGCCGTATTCAGGATGTAGACTTTGCCTCAGAAACCGCTCAGCTAACTAAGCAGCAGATTTTATCGCAAACGTCTTCAGCTATGTTGGCACAGGCTAATCAGATCCCACAAACTGCCTTATCTTTACTATAATAAACTTTAGGGCTTAAGTTGATTAATCAAAGGGAGATTCGGCAGCGATTCTCCCTTTTTGTCTTAATTATGGGCGATAACGCGATATCTGTATTTAGCTTCTAAAATAATTTGTCAGAATGTGTGAGATTGGCCTGTAAATTGCTGCTCTGATTAGCGTTGATGAGGTGTACCATGGATGTAAATAACCTAGCTGTGCCAGTTTTTTCGAATGTGACGATGAAACCGGAAAACAGTTCGACAATGTTACATAAACAAATACAAACCGATGCCGGTGTACCAGCGGTTGCCAGTGGAAATAAGCCCACATCAAACCGTGATGTTAATTCCTCAGATAAGGTCGCGGCAGTGGCTGATGTTTCCCCTGAAGAGTTGCAGCAAGCGATTGACGATATTTCTGCCAATATGGAAATGATGCAAAAAGGCTTAGCATTCAACATCGATGAAGAGTCTGGTGTGCAAGTGGTTAGGGTGGTTGATATTAAAACGGGTGACTTGATCCGGCAAATCCCCAATCAGGAAGCCTTAGATATCGCTCGTAAATTAAGTGAGATAACTGGCGTGTTAATGAAAACGGAAGTTTAAGATTTTTCTCGTGATAGTGTTTAAGTGTGATTAACGTAGGTGAGTAGCGTAGCTAAGTAGAGGTTAATATGGGCTTGACATCGGTAGGTATTGGTTCCGGCATGGATATTGGCGGCATAGTTACTGCGTTAGTTAACGCAGAAAGTGCTGGGAAAATCGCCAAATTTGATGTCAGTGAAGGCAAACTTAATGCGCAAATTTCCGGTATTGGTGCGTTAAAAAGTGCCATGTCTGAATTTAATGATAAGTTGAAAACATTAACCAAATCAGAAACCTTTGGCAGCCAAAAAGTTGCTATATCTACTAAAGATTACCTCTCCGCCACCGTTGATAAAACCGCAGTGTCGGGCAGTTATCAAGTTAAAGTGGATCAACTTGCCCAAAGTCAAAAAGTGGGTTCTGCTGTTGCTACAAACGCAACCTCACCGATAGGTGAAGGTTCGTTATCTATCGGCGTGGGCAGCGGCACAGCGTTTAATATCGATGTGTCTGCAACAGATTCTCTCACTGATATCATGAATAAGATTAATAAATCTGACGATAATACCGATGTTACGGCAACTATTGTCAATGGTGAATTGGGGCCTCAGCTTGTGTTAGGGTCTAAAAAGACAGGTGAAGATAACCTAATATCCGTTACTGCAACGAATACTGGTGCCGGTACTGGCTTATCGGAGACATTTACCATGAGTGAACTGACACCCGCGAAAAATGCCATAGTGCATATCGATGGGGTAAAAGTGGTCGCTCAATCAAATAGCCTAAAGGAAGCCATTACTGGGGTATCTTTAACGCTTACTGCTGCCGATATAGACAAAACAACGACTCTTACAGTGAGTAAAGATACTGAGACATCTAAAACAGCCATTGAAGGCTTTGTCGAGTCTTACAATAGTTTGATGAAAACAGTAAAAGATCTCACGGGATATAACCCTGATACTAAAAAAGCGGGAATATTGCAGGGTGATACCCTGCCTCGCAGCATTCAAAGCCAGTTGCGCAGTATGTTATCGAGTGGTTTTGAGACTTCAGATGGCACTCAAATGCTGGCAAACTTAGGTGTAAAAACTACCCGCGAGGGCTTATTAGAAGTTGACTCGACTAAATTAACTGAAGCTATTAAAAACGACAAAGGAACTATTGCAGAGCTGTTTGCAACAGAAGACACAGGCCTTGCGTCAAAAATGTCGAGTTTGGTTGATACCTATATTAAATCTGGTGGTGCAATTGATGGCCGTGATAGCTCACTCGATGAACAATTATCTCGTATTGCCGACAGTCGTGTGCAATTGAATACTCGTATGACAGCGTATAGTGATCGTTTATATAAGCAGTATAATGCTATGGATTTAATGGTTGCTAACCTAAATTCCCAATCAAGCTCGCTATTATCAAGAATCGATTCTCTTCCTGGTGTTGTTAGACAAAGTAAATAAATAGAGTCGAAATTTTGGCATAGTCGCTATTACTAGATATGTAAACGAGGGTAATTTGGATAAGATCATTCAGCAGCTAACAGATGTTAATAGCAACATATTGTTAAAGCTGGGAAAAATTGATAACTCTAACCCTGCTGATGAAATTTTTTATGTTTTGGTATTAGAATTGCAAAGCCTTATTGAGCAGCGCGAAGTATGTTTGAAAACCTTAGTGTCTAATAGCGAGTTTATCGATCGACAGTTCTTAGTAGACCAGTTTAATTTGAGTCAAACTTTAATTTTACGGTCAACGAAAGTGATGGAGGATTGTCGAGCACTCGCGCAGGTAGATAATAATGCTAAGCGCCATATTAAAGCTTATAAAGCAATAGAATCAAATAGGTAGGTATTTATGCGCGGATCAATGCAATCATATCGAAAAATCTCTGTGGAAAGTGATCTGAGCGTGGCTTCTCCGCATCGTGTCATTCAAATGTTATTTGCGGGCGCATTAGAGCGTCTAGCCCAAGCCAAATGCGCGATAGAGCAAGGTGATATTGCTAAGCGTGGCCTATTCATGGGGAAAGCTATTGGTATTGTCTCCGGTTTGAATGGCAGTTTAAATATGGATGCTGAAGGTGATGTCGCAAGTAATCTAACAAGATTATACGATTTCATGTTACGAAGAATGTCAGAAGCTAATATCAACAATGATGCTCAAGCGATTGATGAGGTTGTCGTCATTCTTAAAACAATTAAAGAAGGATGGGATGCTATTCCCACCGACAAACATAATTTGTCATCTTATCCCGAATAGACTTAAATTATGTTCTAGAAATAATGCATTAGAGACGCACTGGTTGCGTCTTTTTTTTGGCTCAAAGTCAAATGTTTGACGTTTTTAACTAGAATCATGGCATAAATGAACTAAAATCAATTCAGTTTGGCATAAACCTCATCTGAGGCTTGCTTCTCGTCTGCTGATAATACAATATTCATCACAGTAGTGATGGTGGCACAGATTGTTACATTGAATTTGTTAAGCTTTTACAGCAACTAATCATAAATAATTAATGCGAATTAATACATATTAGAGCTTTACGGCCTACTGAATGATGCAAACAGATCAACGAATTTTACTTATCGGCCCCCCATCAGAGCGATTAAATCGCCTGTGTTGCATTTTTGATTTTTTAGGTGAGCAAATTGTACAAATTGACGCCGAAAAATTAAGTGCTAGCCTCCAAGATACCCGTTTTAGAGCTTTAGTTATCCTAACTGATGTTATGGATGCAGAGATGCTTAAAAACATCGCGGGTCAACATCCATGGCAACCTATGCTGTTGCTTGGTAACGTTGACGATCTGCAAGTATCTAACATTCTCGGAAATATTGAGGAACCTTTAACCTATCCTCAACTCACTGAACTATTACACTTCTGCCAAGTATTTGGCCAAGTTAAGCGTCCTCAAGTCCCCACAAGTGCGAATCAAACTAAGTTATTCCGAAGCTTGGTGGGACGCAGTGATGGTATTGCTAATGTTAGGCATTTGATTAATCAAGTAGCGACATCTGAGGCAACCGTGCTTGTACTGGGTCAATCGGGTACAGGTAAAGAAGTGGTTGCTCGTAATATCCATTATTTGTCTGAACGCCGTGATGGCCCTTTTATTCCAGTCAACTGTGGTGCTATACCACCAGAGTTGTTAGAGAGTGAACTTTTTGGCCATGAGAAGGGATCATTTACTGGGGCAATATCCTCTCGTAAAGGCCGTTTCGAATTGGCTGAAGGCGGCACACTATTTCTCGATGAAATTGGTGACATGCCATTGCAGATGCAAGTTAAATTGCTTCGTGTACTGCAAGAACGGGTATTTGAGCGTGTTGGCGGCACTAAGACCATCAATGCCGATGTGCGCGTTGTAGCAGCGACACATAGAGATTTAGAAACCATGATCAGCGTGAATGAGTTCCGCGAGGATCTCTATTACCGCCTAAACGTATTCCCGATTGAAATGCCTGCGCTATGTGATCGCAAGGACGATGTGCCTTTGCTATTACAAGAGTTGGTTAGCCGAGTCTACAACGAAGGCCGTGGCAAGGTGCGTTTTACGCAGCGTGCGATAGAGTCGTTAAAAGAACATGCTTGGTCGGGTAACGTGCGTGAGCTGTCTAATTTAGTCGAACGCCTCACCATTTTATATCCGGGTGGATTGGTTGATGTTAACGACTTACCCGTTAAGTATCGCCATATCGATGTGCCCGAATATTGTGTTGAGATGAGCGAAGAGCAACAGGAACGTGATGCTTTGGCTTCTATCTTTAGTGATGAAGAGCCGGTTGAAATCCCTGAGACGCGTTTCCCTAGTGAGCTACCACCTGAAGGCGTGAACCTTAAGGATTTATTAGCAGAACTGGAAATCGACATGATACGTCAGGCGCTAGAGCTGCAAGATAACGTTGTTGCTCGCGCGGCTGAGATGCTCGGAATACGTCGTACAACGCTAGTAGAAAAAATGCGTAAGTACGGAATGACCAAAGATTAGTTTTCTATTTTATTGTTATATAAGTAGTTTTAACCTCTAAAGTTCAATTTCTAATTTGGCATAGATACTGCAGTCACTCCGTCATAAGCAATTTTTTGACGGAGTGACTATGTCAGCCAAACCACTAGCGCAAATTGAGTCATTCAAGCACACTAGCAAACAATGGAACCAACTGCGTGAGGCCGCTAATATGTCCAATCGAATGGAGCATATTTTACAGGCTATGCCATCCGGCGTGGTGATTATCAATGGCGACGGTATAGTCACGGATGCCAATCCGGTTGCAGTTGAATTACTAGAGCGCTCCTTGTGTGGCGTTCGCTGGATTGATGTGATCCACAGTGCCTTTGCGCCACAGGATGATGATGGCCACGAAGTGTCACTGCGTAATGGCCGCCGCGTTAAATTAGCCATTACGCCACTGACGCCAGAGCCTGGTCAATTAATTGTGTTAACTGATCTGACTGAAACTCGATTATTACAGAAAAATCTATCCCATCTACAACGCTTATCTGCACTGGGTAAAATGGTTGCGACCTTGGCACATCAAGTGCGCACGCCTTTATCTGCCGCTTTGCTATATGCCTCTAATCTTGCAAGTCCTAAGTTATCCGATGCCGCTAAAGCAAAATTCCAGCAAAAGCTTGTTGATAGACTCAATGAACTGGAGCGTCAGGTTAACGACATGCTATTGATGGCGAAAGGCCGTCAGGATGAACTCGGAGATTTGATTACGCTTGCTGAGGTTATCGACAATGTATTGGCAAATTGTGAGCCGATAGCGGCTAAGCAAGGTTGTGACTTGTCATTTGATGATGCATCAAGCAGTTCAATGTTAGCCAATTCAAATGCATTAAGCTCGGCAATCAACAATTTAGTGATGAACAGTATCGAAGCTGGCGCCACTGAGATTCGTATTCAAGCGGCAGAAGAGGGCGAACAGTTGCTACTGAATGTCATCGACAATGGCAAAGGTTTAGATGCCAATATGCAGCAGAAGGTACTTGAACCTTTCTTTACAACTAAGTCGCAGGGAACTGGGCTCGGGTTAGCGGTTGTGCAATCTGTGGTGCGTAATCATGGAGGACAACTGCAATTAAGTTGCTTACCGAATAAAGGTTGCACTGTGTCTTTAGTCTTCCCAAGGGCTAAATCTGCGGTGATATTACCTTTGGAGATTACCCATGTCTGAAGCAAAGTTATTGCTCGTTGAAGATGATGCCTCATTGCGTGAAGCCTTGTTGGATACCTTAATGTTGGCTCAGTATGAGTGCATTGATGTTGCCTCCGGTGAAGACGCTATCTTAGCCTTGAAACAACATCAATTTGATTTAGTCATTAGTGATGTGCAGATGCAAGGCATTGGTGGGTTAGGATTATTAAACTTCCTACAGCAACATCATCCTAAGTTGCCAGTGTTGTTGATGACAGCTTATGCCACGATTGGTAGTGCGGTGGATGCCATTAAATTAGGCGCTGTCGATTACTTAGCGAAACCTTTTGCGCCAGAAGTCTTGCTCAATCAAGTGTCCCGCTATTTGCCGTTAAAACAAAATGTGGATCAGCCAGTTGTTGCCGATGAGAAGAGTTTAGCTTTATTAGCACTGGCTCAGCGGGTTGCTGCATCCGATGCTTCGGTCATGATCTTAGGCCCAAGCGGCTCGGGTAAAGAAGTCTTGGCCCGTTATATTCATCAACACAGTAGCCGTGCCGATCAAGCTTTTGTGGCCATTAACTGTGCTGCAATTCCCGAGAATATGCTTGAAGCTACCCTTTTTGGTTATGAAAAGGGCGCATTTACTGGCGCCTATCAAGCGTGTCCGGGGAAATTTGAGCAGGCTCAAGGTGGCACTTTGCTGCTAGATGAAATCTCTGAGATGGATTTAGGCTTACAAGCTAAGTTATTGCGGGTATTGCAAGAGCGTGAAGTTGAGCGTTTAGGCGGCCGTAAAACCATTAAGCTCGATGTACGCGTGCTTGCCACATCCAATCGCGACTTAAAAGCCGTGGTAGCCGCCGGTGGATTTAGGGAAGATCTCTACTATCGAATCAACGTGTTCCCCTTAGCTTGGCCCGCATTAAGTCAACGTCCTGCGGATATTCTGCCTCTTGCGCGTCATTTACTGGTTAAGCATGCCAAGGCATTGAATGTCGCCGATGTGCCTGAGTTGGATGAAAATGCACGTCGACGTTTATTGAGTCATCGCTGGCCGGGGAACGTACGTGAACTCGATAATGTTATACAGCGGGCTTTGATATTAAGAGCCGGTCAAGTGATCACCGCCAATGACATTATTATCGATGCGCAGGATGTGATTTTAGGCGGCGAAGACCTAGATCAATTTGCTGCCGAGCCAGACGGTTTAGGGGAAGAGCTTAAAGCGCAGGAGCATGTGATTATTTTAGAAACCCTTAATCAATGCCAAGGAAGCCGCAAACTGGTCGCTGAAAAACTGGGGATAAGCGCCCGAACCCTAAGATACAAGATGGCAAGAATGCGTGATATGGGCATTCAACTGCCAAATTAGTCTTTAAATTCAAGTGATAATCTTGCAGCCTCCCCATGAGTGTGAGGCTGCATTTATTAAGATATACCACCGCAAAAGTGACCTACTTTATCCAGAATCCTTAGTTTTAACTTCTTCTTATCCCGTCAATTTGTTATCAATCACGACCATTTGAAAACTTGGCCGTTATTTTGCATTGTCCCATTATCGGTATTTTGATCGTCAAGAACTCGACGACTGGGAGCTCAGCATGCAAATAGGCGCAAATTCATTCCTGCAGGAAATGCAGAAACTCCAAGGCGAGATTACGCCGTCTTTTGGCGTTCAGCCAAATATCATGCAGCAAGTGAATAACACCAGTGGTGCAGACTTCGGTCAGTTACTCTCGCAAGCCGTCGGCAATGTCAGCGGCTTACAGTCGACATCATCAAACCTCGCGACGCGCTTAGAAATGGGAGATACTACCGTCACTTTGTCGGATACTGTTATCGCCCGTGAGAAAGCCAGTGTCGCCTTCGAGGCAACGGTACAAGTACGAAATAAACTTGTCGAAGCCTATAAAGAAATAATGAGTATGCCTGTCTAGGCCAGTGAATAACCCAATTAGCAGGTACGAATCGTGAGCACAGAAATGATTGTCGGATCCAATTCCGGCTTAGCTGACCAAGGTGTCCAGCAAGAACATAAGTCAGGAATGATGGGAAACCTTGGCGGTGTCGATATGATGCGTCAAGTAACTATGATTTTAGCCTTGGCGATTTGTTTGGCCTTGGCCGTATTTGTTATGCTTTGGGCACAGGAGCCTGAGTATCGTCCATTGGGAAAAATGGAAACTCAGGAAATGGTTCAAGTATTAGATGTGCTTGATAAAAATAAAGTTAAGTATCAAATCGACGTGGACGTGATTAAAGTCCCCGAAGATAAATATCAAGAAGTGAAAATGATGCTGAGCCGCGCAGGCGTCGACAGCCCTGCAGCTAGTCAAGATTTCTTGAATCAAGACAGCGGCTTTGGTGTTAGCCAACGTATGGAGCAAGCCCGTCTTAAGCACAGCCAAGAAGAAAACCTTGCCCGTGCAATTGAGCAACTACAAAGTGTTAGCCGCGCCAAAGTGATCCTCGCGTTACCTAAAGAAAACGTCTTTGCTCGCAATGCCTCAAAACCAAGTGCGACTGTGGTCATCAATACCCGCCGTGGCGGTTTAGGCCAAGGTGAAGTCGACGCTATCGTTGATATCGTTGCCTCTGCTGTGCAAGGTTTAGAGCCATCACGGGTGACGGTAACTGACTCGAACGGCCGCTTATTAAACTCAGGCAGCCAAGATGGCGCGTCTGCGACTGCCCGTCGCGAGCTTGAATTAGTACAGCAAAAAGAAGCAGAGTATCGCACTAAGATTGAATCGATTTTGGTACCTATCTTAGGTCCTGATAATTTCACCTCTCAAGTCGATGTTAGCATGGACTTTACTGCGGTCGAACAAACCTCTAAGCGTTACAACCCTGATTTACCAGCCCTGCGCAGCGAAATGACCGTTGAAAATAATACCACTGGCGGCTCTTCGGGTGGGATCCCTGGTGCGCTATCGAATCAGCCACCAATGGAGTCAAATATTCCGCAAGATGCGACTAAAGCGACCGAGTCTGTCACTGCGGGTAATTCACACCGTGAGGCGACACGTAATTTTGAGTTAGATACCACCATTAGCCATACCCGTCAGCAAGTTGGCGCCGTTCGCCGCATTAGTGTGTCGGTTGCTGTGGACTTTAAACCCGGTGCTGCCGGAGAAAATGGTCAAGTGGCGCGTGTTGCCCGTACTGAACAAGAGCTGACCAACATTCGTCGTTTACTCGAAGGGGCAGTCGGTTTTAGCTCGCAACGGGGTGATGTGTTAGAAGTGGTAACGGTTCCCTTTATGGATCAATTAGTTGAAGACTTGCCAGCACTAGAACTGTGGGAGCAACCTTGGTTCTGGCGCGCGATTAAGCTCGGTATTGGTGCGCTAGTGATTCTGGTACTGATTTTAGCTGTGGTACGGCCTATGCTGAAACGCTTAATCTATCCTGACAGTGTGAATATGCCTGAGGATGGCAGATTAGGTAACGAACTGGCCGAAATTGAGGACCAGTACGCGGCAGATACGCTAGGGATGCTCAATACCCAAGAGGCGGAATACAGTTATGCCGATGATGGTTCAATTCATATCCCTAATTTGCACAAAGATGATGATATGATTAAAGCTATCCGTGCGCTCGTGGCTAATGAGCCTGAGCTCTCTACTCAAGTCGTGAAAAACTGGTTACAAGACAATGGCTGAGAATAAAACGAAAGAAGTGGCTCCAGCGGCCGCACCTGCCTTTAACATTAAGGATATTAGCGGTGTTGAAAAGACCGCGATCTTACTCCTCAGTTTGAGTGAGGCCGATGCTGCATCCATTTTAAAACACTTAGAGCCGAAGCAAGTGCAAAAAGTGGGTATGGCGATGGCGGCAATGGATGAGTTCGGTCAAGAAAAAGTCATCGGGGTACATAAGCTGTTTCTCGATGACATTCAAAAGTATTCTTCTATTGGTTTCAACAGCGAAGAGTTCGTTCGTAAAGCCTTAACCGCCGCGCTGGGTGAAGATAAAGCGGGTAATTTGATTGAACAGATTATCATGGGCAGCGGTGCTAAAGGTTTGGATTCGTTGAAATGGATGGATGCACGCCAAGTAGCGACCATTATTCAAAACGAACATCCTCAGATCCAAACGATCGTGTTGTCCTATTTAGAACCCGATCAGGCGGCGGAAATTTTTGGTCAATTCCCTGAAAATACTCGCTTAGACTTGATGATGCGGATTGCGAATCTTGAAGAGGTACAGCCCGCTGCACTGCAAGAGCTGAACGACATCATGGAGAAACAGTTTGCCGGTCAAGGTGGCGCACAGGCCGCGAAAATGGGCGGCCTAAAAGCGGCTGCCAACATCATGAACTATTTAGATACGGGTATCGAAAGTCAGTTGATGGAAACCATGCGCGAGTCTGACGAAGAAATGGCGCAGCAAATCCAAGACTTGATGTTCGTGTTTGAAAACTTAATTGATGTTGATGACCGTGGTATTCAAGCACTGCTCCGTGAAGTACAGCAAGATGTACTGATGAAGGCGCTCAAAGGCACTGATGATCAGCTGAAAGAAAAAATCTTGGGCAACATGTCAAAACGTGCCGCTGAATTGCTGCGTGACGATCTTGAGGCCATGGGCCCAATCCGTATCAGTGAAGTGGAAGTCGCCCAAAAAGAAATCCTGTCTATTGCCCGTCGCTTAAGCGACAGTGGCGAAATCATGTTAGGCGGCGGTGGTGGCGATGAGTTCCTCTAATCCGAGCGACAATAAACCGTCAAATAAGGTCTTGAGCGACGGTGATATTGAGTTTAGTCACTGGGCACTGCCAGATGTGACTGAAGCCGATGACGATTCTATCTCGAATTTGTTCGGCCATTCTAATCATCAAGCCGCTAAGCCTACGACAGTTGAGAGTGTTTCTCCGCCGACGATGGCCGAGATTGAGGACATTCGCGCCCAAGCTGAAGAAGAAGGGTTTGCCGAAGGTAAACAACAAGGTTACGAGCAAGGGCTAGAAAAAGGTCGCTTAGAAGGCTTAGAGCAAGGCCATACTGAGGGGCTCGCCCAAGGGCATGAGCAAGGATTAGAAACCGGTTTAGCTCAAGCCAAAGTTTTACTTTCGCGGTTTGAAGCCTTATTAACTCAATTTGAAAAGCCATTGCAATTACTCGATGGTGATATTGAGCTCTCCCTACTGAACTTGAGTATGACATTAGCTAAATCTGTCATAGGTCACGAATTAAAAACCCATCCAGAACAAGTGCTTTCGGCATTGCGCTTAGGCATAGAGTCGCTACCCATCAAGGAGCAAGCGGTTACTATTCGGCTGCACCCCGATGATGTGATCCTTGTCGAACAACTTTATTCCACCGCCCAACTGACCCGCAGTAAATGGGAACTTGAAGTCGATCCGACGTTAAGTGCAGGCGATTGTATTCTGAGCAGTCATCGCTCATTAGTCGATTTAACGCTTTCATCGCGTATCGATACAGTGTTTGAGTCATTACGAAATCAACATGCGCATTTGAATGATAAACAGCATCAACTGCAAGAGACGATTGAAGCTGAAGATACTGCCAAACAAGTTGCTGTGTCGCTTGAGTCTGAGCTTGATGATCAAACGGCGGATAACCAAGCTGTCGATACGGTTAACCAAGACGCTGAGGATATGCAATCTGCCTCAAATACAGGTGAGCACTTAGATACCCAATCGGATGCCAGAACAGATGCAAAATCGCCAACACCAACTGCTGAATAGGCTTAATCATCATCAGGATAAAGTGCCGCCATTTCGTGCTGTGGCCAGTGGTCAGCTGGTGCGTGTTGTTGGCTTAACCTTAGAGGCGAGCGGTTGCCGTGCGCCTGTGGGCAGCTTATGTTCCATCGAAACCATGGCGGGCGAGTTAATTGCCGAAGTCGTCGGCTTTGATGGCGAACTCCTTTATTTAATGCCTATCGAAGAATTACGTGGGGTATTACCCGGTGCCCGGGTGGTGCCTTTAGGGGAACAAACTGGACTCAATGTCGGCTTGTCGTTGTTAGGACGTGTGCTCGATGGTAACGGCGTGCCTTTAGATGGTTTAGGTGCGTTGCAGACCGATCAACAAGCGCCAAGACATAGCGCTGCCATTAATCCTTTATCTCGCCGTGCTATTACTGAGCCGCTGGACGTTGGCGTGCGCGCCATTAATGCCATGCTGACTGTGGGTAAAGGCCAACGTATGGGCTTGTTTGCCGGTTCTGGTGTGGGTAAGAGTGTGCTCTTAGGCATGATGACCCGCGGTACCACTGCCGACATTATTGTGGTTGGGCTGGTGGGCGAGCGTGGCCGTGAAGTAAAAGAGTTTATTGAAGAGATTCTTGGGGATAAAGGTCGAGCGCGTTCTGTTGTTGTTGCCGCGCCTGCAGATACCTCGCCGCTGATGCGCCTTCGCGCTTGTGAAACCTCGACTCGTATTGCCGAATACTTTCGCGATTTAGGCTATAATGTCTTGTTATTAATGGATAGTTTGACGCGCTACGCCCAAGCGCAGCGGGAAATTGCTTTGGCTGTGGGTGAGCCGCCTGCCACCAAAGGCTATCCGCCTTCAGTGTTTGCCAAGCTGCCGCGTTTAGTTGAGCGCGCCGGCAACGGTGGCCCTGGTCAAGGTTCAATTACGGCATTTTATACTGTGCTGACGGAAGGGGATGATCAACAGGATCCGATTGCCGATGCATCGCGGGCGATTCTTGATGGTCACATAGTCTTGTCGCGTTCGCTTGCGGACTCTGGGCATTATCCCGCCATTGATATTGAAGCCTCTATTAGCCGGGTAGCACCTATGGTGATCTCCAATGAACACTTGGAAGCGATGCGCCGCGTGAAACAAACTTATTCCTTGTATCAGCAAAATCGTGATTTGATTTCCATTGGCGCTTATGCCCAAGGCAGCGATCCTCGAATCGACAATGCGATACGATTGCAGCCGGCGATGAATGCTTTTTTACGCCAAACCATGCTTGATGCATTCAGTTTTACCGATAGCCAAGTCATGCTCGGGCAACTTGCCGCTCAGTGCAAATGATGGCGTCATCGAATTAATCGAGGTCTAGTATGGCTAACGCCGATCCCTTGTTGTTAGTGTTAAAGCTCGCCAATGATGCCGAAGAACAAGCGGCGTTATTGTTAAAGTCGGCGCAGTTAGAGTGTCAAAAACGGCTGAATCAACTCAGTGCACTCAATAACTATCGCTTAGAATACATGAAGCAAATGCAATCCCAGCAAGGCCAAGCCATTAGTGCCAGTCACTATCACCAGTTTCATCGCTTTATTCGTCAGATTGATGATGCTATTACTCAGCAAAATCGCGTTGTGGCCGACGGTGAAAAACAAAAAGAATATCGACAACAGCATTGGTTGGAAAAACAGAAAAAACGTAAGGCAGTGGAATTACTCTTAGCGAGTAAAGAGAAGAAGCGCCAAGTTGTTGAACAAAAACGAGAGCAGAAAATGACCGATGAATTTGCTTCTCAGCAGTTTTATCGCCGCCATCAGCGTTAGTGAAATAGCGCGTTAAATGCTCGGTATCTTCACCATTCACAAGTCCGATATGAGTTCAGTTTTCTGCTGTCGCTCTATGGCGCTGAACATTTGTTCGACTTCTTCCTTTGGGTTTTATTCTTTTCAATATGCTGTAGTAAAAAACTGAAGTTTTGGCACCTTATTTGCTTTGATTTAGTCCATGACCCTGCAACCGCAGTGTTTAATTGACGTTTTTACCTAGCCATTTTCTCTTCTGCTGGGTGATGTTTGGGAGCACTTATGCAACAAATGACCAATATCCTGTTGAGTAAAACAGGCAACTCTGCGGCCAATTCCGCTAAGACATCTTCCCAAGAGTCTAATAATGAAGACTTTTCATCTACACTTGCGTCTGTCTCCGCTAGCTCATTTTCTATTTCCGCGCCTAAAAAGGCTACAGCGAATACTGACGATAAAGTGCAGATCGCTTCTACTGATAAAGTAAAAGATAAAGACATATCAACGGATGACGCTGACGTAAATCTCATCTTCGCCCAGATCAGCATGGCAAATGACATGAAGAAAACGGCATCAGATGGAGAGAGTTTGCCGTCTGACTTTTCCCAAGGGGAAAATAATGAGTCTGCTGACCCTTTATTGAAAAGTGATGCATTCAGTACCGTTGAGCTGTCGGGTGTACAAGCTTCAATGAAAGCGATAAACACTGAGCTTCCTATTGTCGACATCTCAGGCTCAGCGCAAGGTAAGGCTGATATTTTAACGTCAAGTGAAGTTAACCTGGCAACTGAGAAAAGTAATAGCAAGTCCTCAAACGGCGATCTATTGAGTATCCAAAAGGTATTGGACACTGATACTTCTTTTTCCTCTGAACTCAAAAAGCTAACTGGCCAACTTCAACTAGATACAGGGGCTTTAAATGAGACTGATGCCACTAATAAAGTCTCTGCTGATAAAGAATCGGTAGAGATAATGCAAAAAAATACTCTAGTAGCCTCCAGTGGAACATCAGCAGAGATATTACCTGTTGAAGCAATCCAGGGTAAGAAAGTATTACTTGATGACACTTTAGATGCATTGAAGTCACAGTTATCTACGGATAAAAGCGTTGAATCTCATTCTGCATTTTTAAAGGGACAAGTCATTCCGCCGAACAGTAAAACATCTGAAAATTTGGATTTATCTGAATTTGTAGATACAGCAGAGACCGCGGCAAAGGCATCATCAAAAAATCTAGAAAGCGTGTTATTGAAAGAAGTAGATGTGACTGAACTTAAAGGCGATAAATCATTTTCAACGGATAAATATGCGCATCAAGTTGCGAGTCTAAACGCTGAACAGCGTGGTACAAGGTTGGATCTTAATTCTGAGGCACTTGTAACCTCAGACGACGTAGACGAATCAACGTTGAAGCCTAATACAGCAAGCCAAACCTTGAAGTCAGAAACGCTAGCGACATCGACGATTAAGAATGAAATGGCTGCAACATCTATAATCGCTGATGAAAGAGTGGATACATTGGACTTGGCAAGTCCCAAGGTGGCTGATACCTCTAACTTGGGTGAGAACGATGCGGATGACGTTACTGCCGAGAGCAATAAACCAACAGTGCGCAATGCTGAGATTGCAATACCTCAGCAGGTGAGCAGAAATGCGAATGTTGATGTCGCGGTTAGTAAAGTAGAAGTTCAGCCTATAGTTACAACACTGGATACACAGAATATCTTAGGTAACGCAGTTGATCCGAAGGATAGCGCAATGACTGATACCGAGATCAATGTTGATGTTTCAAAAGTAGCAATGGATGCGGGTAATTTGCTAAAGGATGCGAAATACAGTGTGACACTCGATGCTCAAAGAGACGTTAAGCCATTCATTATGGGGGATGAAGACAAGGGATCAACGACTGACATTAAGTCATTTTCTGCTTTAGCTCAGTCATCGACGCCACTACAAGTCAATCGTCAGGAAACGATGCAAGTTCAGTTGTCATTACGCCAAGGTGTCGAACAACAAAACCAAATGCAAGAGATGATCCAACGGTTTTCACCTGTGATGAAGCAACAGTTGATCACTATGGTGAGTCAAGGTATTCAACATGCTGAAATTAGGCTCGATCCCCCTGAGCTTGGACATATGCTGGTAAAAATTCAAGTGCATGGCGATCAGACCCAAGTACAGTTCCATGTCACTCAGACACAGACGCGTGATTTAGTTGAACAAGCTATGCCAAGATTACGCGAGTTACTGCAAGAGCAAGGGATGCAATTAGCGGATAGCCATGTGTCTCAAGGTGGCCAAGGTGAACGTCGAGAGGGAAGTTTTGGCGACGGTGGCGGTTCAAGTGGGGCTGATGTGGATGAAATCTCGGCAGAAGAGCTACATTTAGGTTTAAATCAAGCTTCTAGTGTAAATTCAGGTATAGATTATTACGCTTAAGTAGGTAACCTATAGCGATGACTTATATAGTTACGTTTTCATATTAATAAAACGTAAGAGTTTCTGCCTAAATTAAAGAGAATAGTGAATGGCTAAGGAAGAATCGTTAGAACTTGAGAACACCGAAGCTCCCAAAAGTAAAAAAAAGCTCTTTATTTTTATTGGAGTGGGGGTTTTAGTTGCACTGCTTATTGCCGGTGTCCTATGGTTTTTCCTTGGTAGTAGTTCTGAGGACGCCACGACGTCAACTGACGGAGCCGTACAAACAGAAACTCCTGCTGAAAGTGGTGCGCTGACTACCGCATCCTATGTGCCTATGCCACGTCCTTTTTTGTTTAACCTGCCTGGCCCTGATCGCGCTCGTTTAGTTGAGATTAAAGTACAGTTAATGGTACGTGGCACAGATGATGATGTGCTGACACAAAAACACATTCCGCTGATTGAAGATGCGCTTTTAACGACTTTCAGTGGCGCAGATGTGCAAAAACTCAGTACGCAAGCGGGTAAAGATGAATTACGCCAGTTAGCACTCTTAAGTGTGCAAAATACCCTGCAGTCGGTCACTGGCCGTAAAGTTGTCGAGAAAGTGCTGTTTACTGGTTTTGTGATGCAATAACCCTTTACTGATAGTGGGTAAGTAATCTAAAGAGGCGAAGGCAATATAGTGAGTGATTTATTAAGCCAAGACGAGATTGATGCACTCTTGCACGGGGTTGATGACGTCGATGATGATGACGAAATTGATTCCGCTGGTCATGATGCGCGTTCCTACGATTTCTCTTCCCAAGATCGCATCGTTCGTGGGCGTATGCCGACGCTGGAAATTGTGAATGAGCGTTTTGCACGTCATTTGCGGATCAGTATGTTCAATATGATGCGTCGCGCTGCTGAAGTGTCGATCAACGGTGTACAGATGCTCAAGTTTGGAGAGTATGTACATACGCTATTCGTTCCTACTAGTTTGAATATGGTACGTTTTAGTCCGCTCAAAGGTACAGCATTGATCACCATGGAAGCCAGATTGGTGTTCATCCTAGTGGATAACTTCTTTGGGGGAGATGGCCGTTTCCATGCCAAGATCGAAGGGCGGGAATTTACGCCTACTGAGAGACGTATCGTACAGCTATTGCTTAAAATAATTTTTGAAGATTATAAAGATGCGTGGGCACCTGTGATGGATGTGGAGTTCGACTATTTGGACTCAGAAGTCAATCCGGCAATGGCCAACATTGTCAGTCCTACTGAAGTTGTCGTGATTAACTCATTCCATATTGAAGTTGATGGTGGTGGCGGTGATTTCCATATCACTATGCCGTATTCCATGATTGAGCCGATTCGCGAGTTGCTCGATGCGGGTGTTCAAAGTGATAAGCAAGATACTGACATGCGTTGGTCGCAGGCATTGCATGATGAAATCATGGATGTGAAGGTCGGGTTCGATGCCAACATTGTGGAACATGAATTAACGCTCAAAGATGTGATGAATTTTAAAGCGGGCGATATTATTCCGATTGAGTTACCGGAATATATTATGATGAAAATCGAGGATTTACCGACATATCGTTGTAAAATGGGCCGTTCTAGAGATAACCTAGCACTTAAAATATATGAAAAGATCCCTCGGCCAGAAACCGTTAAATCCGAGCTACAATTAGTGACGCGCAAGGGTAAATCTCGCGATATATCAGAATTATAAGGTGAAGTAAGATGAGCACAGACGATACGGATGATTGGGCTGCAGCAATGGCAGAACAAGCTTTAGAAGAAGCTAACGCGATTGAGCTCGATGAATTAGTTGATGATTCGAGACCTATCTCTAAAGCTGAAGCGGCGAAATTAGACACTATTTTAGATATCCCAGTCACTATCTCTATGGAAGTGGGCCGTAGCTATATCAGTATTCGTAACTTGTTGCAGTTAAACCAAGGTTCTGTGGTTGAGCTCGACAGAGTTGCGGGTGAACCTTTAGATGTGATGGTTAACGGTACGCTGATTGCGCATGGTGAGGTTGTGGTTGTAAACGATAAATTCGGTATTCGTTTAACCGATGTGATCAGTCAAACCGAGCGAATTAAAAAGCTTAAATAATTGTCTCATCAACGAAAGTTGGAACCAGAATGACCATATCGGTAATACTCAGTTTAGCTGCAGTATCTCAAGCAAAAACTGAGAGTCTTGTAGGCGATAGTACTCAAGGCGTAACAGCTGTGACATCTTCGGCCGCAAAAATGGCTGAACCTTCTCAAGTCGCAACCCTAGCGAGTATGTTAGGTGGCTTAATTCTGGTTTTACTCTTAATTTTTGCGTTAGCTTATTTATTAAGACGGTTCAATTTAGTTCCCACGACCAACGGTGTTTTAAAAACCATAGCCGTGACTTCGCTCGGTCAAAAAGAGCGTTTAGTCTTAGTGCAGGTGGGGGAGCAGCAATATTTACTTGGCGTTAGCTCGCAGCAGGTGAGTTTGATTGATAAGTTAGTTGAACCTATTCATATAGAGTCTGATTCCTTTGCGAGTCGGCTACGTCAGGCGAAATCAAAACAATGACAACACGTATCCTCGCGTTAGTTGGGTTCGTTATTCTGTTATGCATGCCGTCGGCATGGGCCGCTGATGGTGTTTTGCCTGCAGTGACTGTAACAACAGGACCAGACGGCTCCACAGAATACTCAGTCACAATGCAGATTTTACTGCTGATGACATCGCTGAGTTTTTTACCTGCGATGCTCATCATGTTGACCTCTTTCACGCGGATCATCATTGTTCTGTCTATATTACGTCAAGCTATTGGCTTACAACAAACACCTTCCAATCAAGTATTAATTGGCATGAGTTTATTCATGACCTTTTTTATTATGGCGCCGGTATTTGACCGGATTTATGACGAAGGGGTTAAGCCTTACATTGAGGAGCAGTTAACCCTGCAGCAAGCGTTCGAAAAAGGTAAAGAACCAATAAGAAGCTTTATGTTAGGGCAAGTCAGGACCACAGACTTAAAAACCTTCATTGAGATTTCAGGCTACAAAAACATTAAGTCGCCCGAAGAAGCCCCGATGAGCGTGCTTATTCCCGCTTTTATTACCAGCGAGCTGAAAACAGCTTTTCAAATAGGCTTTATGTTGTTCGTGCCGTTTTTAGTGTTAGATCTAGTGGTGGCCAGTATCTTAATGGCCATGGGTATGATGATGTTATCTCCTATGATAGTGTCGCTACCGTTTAAGATCATGTTGTTTGTGCTCGTCGATGGTTGGAGCTTAGTTCTAGGGACATTAGCGAATAGTTTCGGGTAGCCAAGGGAGAGTACTTACATGAGTCCAGAGGCGCTAATTGATATTTTTCGTGAAGCTCTATCCGTGATTGTTATTATGGTGTCAGCTATTGTATTACCAGGGCTGGGTATTGGTTTGATTGTCGCCGTGTTTCAAGCCGCGACTTCGATTAACGAGCAAACCTTAAGTTTTCTTCCGCGTTTAATCATAACGCTGCTTGCGCTAATGTTTATGGGGCATTGGTTGGTTGAAACTTTGATGGACTTTTTTGTCGAGATGGTTAATCGCATTCCGCAAGTAATAGGCTAACCCAATGGAGCTGCTGCTCGATACGTTAGTGCAGACCATTGCCGCTTATATGTGGCCGCTGTTTCGGGTCGCGAGTATGCTAATGGTTATGGTGGTGTTTGGGGCCGCAACCACTCCAACTCGTGTGCGTCTATTATTGGCCATGGCGATTACCTTTGCGATCGCGCCAGTCCTTCCTCCGGTTCAAAATGCCGATCTATTTTCACTCAGTGCAGTATTTATTACTGCGCAGCAAATCATTATTGGTGTTGCCATGGGGTTTGTGACTCAAATGGTGATGCAAGTTTTTGTATTAACCGGCCAGATTATTGGTATGCAAACCAGTCTCGGGTTTGCTTCTATGGTTGATCCTGGTTCGGGTCAGCAAACACCCGTTATTGGTAACTTTTTTCTATTATTGGCGACATTAATCTTCTTAGCCGTCGATGGACATCTATTAATGATCCGCATGTTGGTGGTGAGTTTTGAGACCTTACCCATTTCTAATCAAGGATTAACTCTTACTAGCTACCGCGCTTTAGCTGATTGGGGCTCGTATATGTTTGGTGCGGCATTAACTATGTCAATATCCGCGATTATTGCCTTGTTATTAGTTAACTTGTCCTTCGGTGTGATGACTCGCGCCGCGCCGCAATTAAACATTTTCTCTATTGGTTTTCCGATCACTATGATTGGCGGGTTATTTATTCTTTGGTTAACCTTAACGCCTGTTATGGCCCATTTCGATGAAGTGTGGGCTGCGGCTCAAGTGCTGCTTTGCGATATGTTAGCGCTTCAATGTAACGCCGATGGTTTGATATGACGGTATTAGGAGCTGCCCATGGCTGAAGAATCAAGCGGTGAACGCAGTGAGGAACCCACAGGGAGGCGTCTTGAACAGGCGCGGGAAAAAGGACAGATTGCGCGTTCGAAAGAACTAGGTACAGCAGCGGTATTAATTTCTGCTGCGTGTGGTTTTTATATGCTAGGTCCAAGTCTAGCCAAGAGTTTAACTCGGGTGTTTGAGACTGTTTTCACCATGGACAGGGCGCAAGTTTTTGATACTGAAGAAATGTTTAATGTTTGGGGTGTTGTCGCGGGTGAAATCGTCTGGCCCATGGCAAAAATAATGCTGTTAATTGTGGTTGTTGCTTTTATTGGCAACGTGGCTTTAGGTGGAATGAATTTCTCGACCCAAGCTATGATGCCTAAGGCCAGTAAAATGAGCCCTGCAGCAGGTTTGAAGCGTATGTTCGGTGTGCAGGCGCTAGTTGAGCTGACGAAGGGGATTGCCAAGTTTTCTGTGGTGGCATTTTCTGCATATTTATTACTGAGCTTTTATTTCAATGAAATTCTGTTGTTGTCTAGTGATCATCTTCCTGGCAATGTTTACCACGCATTAGATTTGCTCGTGTGGATGTTTATTTTGTTATGTTCCTCTATTTTGTTGATTGTCGTCATCGATGTTCCATTTCAACTTTGGAATCACAATAAGCAACTCAAGATGACCAAACAAGAAGTAAAGGATGAGTATAAAGATACTGAAGGGAAGCCTGAAGTTAAAGGACGGGTACGGCAGATGCAACGCGAGTTGGCTCAGCGTCGAATGATGGCTGAAGTACCCAATGCCGATGTCATCGTCGTTAACCCTGAGCATTTTGCGGTAGCGATTAAATATGACGTGCAGCGTTCAGTCGCGCCTTTTGTTGTTGCCAAAGGTGTTGATGATGTCGCATTTAAAATTCGTGAGATTGCCCGCGCTCATAATGTGACAATCGTCTCTGCTCCGCCATTAGCAAGAGCTATATACCATACAACTAAGTTGGATCAACAAATCCCTGAAGGACTGTTTACTGCTGTGGCGCAGATTTTGGCCTATGTGTTCCAGTTGCGCCAATACCAAAAAGGTCGAGGTCGAAAGCCTATTCCTATCCCTCTTAATCAACCCATTCCTGATGAGTTAAAATATTAAGGTCTAAGCGAAAAATTCTTTTAAGTCGTGATATTATTGTGCGCCAATAAGCTATTGGCCTACTTTTTGCTTTTATGCTGCCATACGTCAAAGTTTAGGTAATTATGAATGGATGTTAGAGCGACCTTAGGTCAGGTAAAACAAATGCGCTTGAGTACGTTTAAAGGTATAGGCACTCCTATACTCGTACTCGCAGCATTGGCCATGATAGTTTTACCTATCCCTCCATTCTTACTAGACATACTTTTTTCATTCAACATAGCTTTAGCGCTCATCGTATTATTAGTCGCTATTTATACCGATAGACCGTTGGATTTTGCCGCTTTCCCGAGCGTCTTGTTAGTGGCGACTCTACTTCGCCTTGCTCTGAACGTCGCTTCAACTCGTGTGGTTTTACTCGAGGGCCATAATGGTGGCGATGCGGCAGGTAAGGTGATTGAAGCCTTCGGTTCAGTGGTGATTGGCGGTAACTATGCCGTTGGCTTGGTTGTCTTTATCATTTTGATTATTATCAACTTTGCGGTAGTGACTAAAGGTGCTGGTCGTATCGCTGAAGTGAGCGCCCGCTTTACCTTAGATGCTATGCCTGGCAAGCAAATGGCAATTGATGCCGACCTAAATGCTGGTACTTTGAATCAAGAACAAGCAAGATTACGTCGAGCAGAAGTGACACGTGAAGCGGATTTCTATGGTGCGATGGACGGTGCTTCAAAGTTCGTAAAAGGTGATGCTATTGCGGGTATCATGATTTTAGTGATCAACATCTTAGGTGGTTTCATCATAGGTATTGTTCAACATGGCTTAAGTTTCTCAGAAGCGGTTGAAATTTATACCTTGCTGACTATCGGTGATGGTCTGGTGGCGCAGATCCCTGGGTTGTTATTGTCAATCGCAGCAGCATTGATGGTGACCCGTCAAAATGAATCCGGTGATATGGGCCAAATGATGATGAGTCAGATGTTTGACAGTCATAAGTCATTGGGTATCGCTGCTGGAGTCCTATTTATCATGGGAATCGTTCCTGGCATGCCGCATATGGCGTTCTTAAGTTTTGCTTTTATGACGGCAGGAGCCGCCTATTTTGTCTATAAACGTAATGAATCAAAACGCATTAAAGCCCTAGAACTTGTTAAGTCTGGTCCTGTAGAGAGGCAAGATAAAGAGCCTAAAGAGTTGGGCTGGGATGATGTGCATCATGTTGATACTATTGGGCTTGAGGTGGGATATCGTCTAATTCCGCTGGTCGATAAAGGTCAAGGTGGCGAGTTATTAAGCCGTATCAAAGGCGTACGTAAAAAGTTATCCCAAGAACTGGGCTTCTTAGTGCCAGCAGTGCATATTCGCGATAACTTAGATTTGTCGCCTAATGCCTATCGCATTTCATTAATGGGCGTAGTTGTTGGTGAGGCGGATATTCGACACGACTGCGAATTGGCGATTAACCCTGGCCAAGTCTATGGCAAGCTCGATGGTATTGAAACGCGTGACCCAGCTTTTGGTCTTGAAGCGGTATGGATTGCCCCTGAATTACGTGAGCATGCCCAAACATTAGGGTATACGGTTGTTGATGCCGCTACGGTTGTAGCAACCCATATTAGCCAATTGCTGACCAATAATGCAGCTAAGTTGTTAGGTTACGAAGAAGTGCAACAACTGATGGATATGCTTGCGAAACACTCGCCTAAACTGGTGGATGGCTTTATTCCTGATGTCATGCCACTCGGACATGTCGTAAAAGTGATGCAGAACCTGTTAAATGAAGGGGTTTCAGTCAGAGACTTGCGTACAATAGTGCAAACTTTGTTAGAATACGGCACTAAGAGTAATGACACTGAAGTTTTGACCGCTGCAGTACGTATCGCATTGAAACGTATGATAGTCCAAGAGATCTCTGGTCCAGAGTTAGAAATCCCCGTCATTACATTGGCACCAGAGTTGGAACAGATGTTGCATCAATCAATGCAAGCAACCGGTGGTGATGGTCCAAATATTGAACCCGGTCTTGCAGAACGCATGCAGCAGTCCCTTGCCGATGCGGCTCAGAAGCAAGAAATGGTCGGACAACCCGCCATATTGTTGACGTCAGGTATGTTACGCGCGACGCTGTCACGCTTTGTTAAACATACTATTCCTAATCTCAGAGTCATTTCGTATCAAGAAATACCTGATGAGAAGCAAATACGTATCGTATCTGCAGTCGGCCAGTAGAGGACGCATAAGTGAAGATTAAACGATTTTTTGCCAAAGACATGCGCGCCGCACTGGCCCAAGTGAAAGAAACACTCGGCTCAGATGCCGTCATTATGTCAAATAAGAAAGTGAATGGTGGCATCGAAATTGTCGCCGCCGTTGACTATGATGAGCCTAAAGCAAAAACCGCAGCTACTGCGCCAGCGCCAACCTTTATGGACGTGAGTGACGACCTCGTATCCCTAGGGGCTAAGCAGCCTATACGAGTTGAAACCCGTGCAAAGCCTGCGGCACCTGCTGACTCATTACAAGCCTTGTTAGAGAAGCAGCAAAGTCGTTTGAATCAACAGATGTCGCATCAGCAAGTTGATGCAGATTTACCTGCATGGGCTAAGGGCTTACAAGCGCCGGCTGCTGCCAAAGTAGAGCGTCGCGAAGCGCCTGCTGCTTTTGATAAGAAGCCACAAACATCACAGAAACAAAATGCCGATATTGAGGCAATGCGTGATGAGCTAGCTTCATTGCGTAATTTGTTAACACATCAAGTGTCCTCTTTGATGACAGAACATAAAAAACGTATCGACCCTGTCGGAGCTATGCTCGAAGCCAAGTTACTTGAGGCAGAATTTTCCCCTGCGGTTGCCAATAAATTAGCGGCGCTGAGCCAACATTATACGCCTGCAGAATTAGTCAGAGCTTTACCTCAAAGTCTAGCTAACTTGCTTGATAATCAAGGTGACGACATTGTTAAGCAGGGCGGTGTGGTGGCCTTAGTTGGCCCAACCGGTGTCGGCAAAACCACGTCATTAGCTAAACTTGCGGCCCGTTTTGCCGCTCATCATGGTGCAGAGCATGTTGCTTTGATAACGACAGACCATTATCGCATCGGAGCCTATGAGCAATTAGCAACCTATGGCAAAATAATGGGCTGCCCTGTAAAGCAAGCTCATGATCTGAATGAATTAGAGCAAATTCTTTATCAGTTTAGAAATCGCAAGCTAGTATTGATAGATACGGCTGGCATGGGACAGCGAGATATGCGTCTTTACCAGCAACTTGATAATTTAACTGCAAATAGCAGGATACCTATCCGCAGTTATCTGGTACTGTCTGCGACAGGACAGCGCCGTGTATTGCAAGATGCAGTCAATCATTTTAAACGCATTCCCCTATCTGGTGTCGTTCTTACAAAACTCGATGAATCTGTGTCGTTAGCAGGGGCATTAAGTGTGTTGATCCAAAACGGATTACCATTAAGTTATGTTACTGATGGACAAAGAGTTCCTGAAGATATGAAAGTTGCGGATACCTTAGATTTAGCCCAACAGGCACTCGCAGCGTTAGATAGTACAGAACAACAATCATTACAAGACACAGCGTGGTCAGATAATATGGCCTGTGCATTTGAGTAGATTTATGACCCTGGATCAAGCAAGTGGTTTACGTATGATGAATCAACCCTATAACGAAAAAGTGAAAGTAATCGCGGTCACAGGTGGTAAAGGTGGCGTTGGCAAAACCAGCGTTTCCATTAATACAGCTGTGGCATTAGCCGAAAAAGGCAAGCGTGTCTTGGTACTTGATGCTGACCTTGGCTTAGCAAACGTCGATGTCATGCTGGGTATTCGTGCCGAGCGTAACCTCTCCCATGTTCTCTCTGGTGATGCAGAGCTTGACGATATTATCGTTCGCGGCCCTAAGGGAATTGGCATAGTGCCAGCCACTTCAGGGACGCAAGGTATGGTGGAATTAAGCCCAGCGCAGCATGCAGGGTTAATTCGCGCTTTCAGTGAGATGCGGACTCAGTTTGATATTCTAGTCGTAGATACTGCTGCTGGGATTTCAGATATGGTGCTCAGTTTCTCACGTGCATCGCAGGATGTGCTGGTCGTTGTTTGTGATGAACCCACATCGATAACTGATGCCTACGCCCTGATAAAAATCCTCAGCCGTGAGCATGGCGTGTTCCGTTTTAAAATAGTTGCCAATATGGTGCGTAGTTTACGCGAAGGTATGGAATTATTTGCTAAACTCAGTAAAGTGACCGACAGATTTTTAGATGTCGCCCTTGAATTAGTTGCAACTATTCCATTTGACGAAAACTTACGTAAATCAGTTCGTAAGCAAAAACTGGTAGTTGAAGCTTATCCTAAATCACCAGCGGCGATTGCGTATCAAGGATTGGCAAATAAAATTCTGAGCTGGCCTGTACCGCAGCAACCTGGTGGGCATTTGGAGTTTTTCGTTGAGCGTTTAGTGCAACGACCAGATTTTCAAGAGGAAAAAACGAGTGAATAAAGCCGCTGCGTATACTTGTTTAGACAATAAATCGTCGATCGTTGAACAGTATGCTCCGTTGGTGAAAAGAATTGCGCATCATTTACTCGCCAGACTACCTGCCTCAGTGCAGCTAGATGATTTACTCCAAGCTGGGATGATGGGGTTATTAGAAGCATCATCCAAGTTTGATGGTGGCAAGGGGGCGAAATTTGAAACCTTCGCCGGCATACGTATACGAGGGGCGATGTTAGATGAAATTCGCCGTGGTGATTGGGTGCCTCGTTCCGTTCATCGTAATAACCGCAAGGTTGCACATGCTATTGATGAGTTAGAGCAAGAACTGGGCCGTGATGCACGCGACACAGAAATTGCAGAAAAACTTGATATGACGCTCGATGAGTACCATCATATTCTTAACGATGTTTCTGTCGGAAAAATCATAGGGATAGAAGACTTAGGCGTATCTCAGGATATACTTACAGTGAGTGATCGGTCCGATGATGACTCATTTGAAGCATTAGCTGAGAACCAATTTCATTCTGCGCTGGTTGAGGCAATTAAATTATTGCCTGAAAGAGATGCATTAGTGTTATCCCTGTACTACGATGAAGCATTGAATTTAAAAGAGATTGGCGCCATTCTTGAGGTCAGTGAATCGCGTGTTAGCCAGATATTAAGTCAGGCAATGTTGCGATTGAAAGCTAAACTCAAGCACTGGACATAAGTATAATTATTAATCGAGCACAGAATGTCAGCTCACCGGAGGAAACCTTGGACAAGAATATGAAGATTCTCATTGTTGACGATTTTTCGACAATGAGGCGTATCATCAAGAACTTGTTGCGAGACTTGGGGTTTAACAATACCCAAGAAGCAGACGATGGCTCAACAGCCCTGCCGATGTTGCAAAAGGGGGATTTTGATTTTGTTGTTACAGATTGGAATATGCCCGGTATGCAAGGCATCGATCTGTTAAAAGCAATTCGCGCAGATGATTCGCTAAAGCATTTACCCGTATTAATGGTGACAGCTGAAGCAAAACGTGAACAGATTATCGCTGCCGCTCAAGCGGGAGTGAATGGATATGTGGTTAAGCCTTTTACCGCTGCAACGCTGAAAGAGAAGCTAGATAAAATATTCGAACGACTCGCTTGAGCAAGGATGAGCTATGAAGTCACAAACATCAGGGCTCATCACGCTCGAACAAGCTCAGCACTTGGTTGAATTATTAAGTGTCGGTGAGCAACGTCAGGCAGATGATTTATTTCGGGAGCTTGCTGCTCCACTGCAACGAGAATTATTTGAAGAGGTAGGGAAATTAACTCGGCAACTTCATAGCGCTTTAATGGATTTTCAAGTTGATAATCGTCTAGCTGAATTAGCCAATACAGAAATTCCCGATGCCAAACAACGTTTAAATTACGTTATTGACATGACTGAACAAGCGGCAAATAAAACCATGGATGCGGTAGAAGAATGTTTACCTTTGGCCAATGCCGTAACGGTAAATATTCAAAAAGTCATGCCATCTTGGGACAAATTAATGCGCCGAGAAATAGAACTCAGCGAGTTTAAGGTTCTTTGCCACGATGTCCAAGATCTTATGTCCCGTAGTTCAAATGACTCGACTCGACTGCGTGAATTGTTAAATCAAATATTGATGGCGCAAGATTTTCAAGACTTAACAGGACAAATGATACGTCGTGTTATTGATCTGGTTATGGAAGTAGAAAGTAATCTGGTTTCTATGCTGACGGTATTTGGTGAGCAGCCTATGATTGAAAGTCAGATTGCTCAGAAAAATAATATTGAAGCGGAAGGGCCGATAATGAATGCCGAGCTTCGTCAAGATGTAGTAACGGGTCAAGACGAAGTGGATGATCTTCTATCGAGTCTGGGTTTCTAACTGGGAGTCAATTTGATGGCCTTTGATGTAGATGAAGAGATACTCCAGGACTTTTTAATCGAAGCCGGTGAAATTTTAGAGCTTCTGCAAGAGCAACTCGTTGCGCTTGAAAATAATCCTGATGACACTAACTTGCTAAACGCCATTTTTAGAGGGTTCCACACCGTTAAAGGTGGCGCAGGCTTTCTTAGCTTAACTCCCATGGTCGATGTGTGTCATGAGGCTGAAAATACCTTCGATCTATTACGGACAGGCAAACGTAGCGTCAATGCAGAGCTGATGGATATTATTTTGCAGGCTGTTGATGCAATTAATACCATGTTTGCTCAAACGCAGCAGGGCGAGCAGCAAGATCCTGCCGATTCGGGTTTGTTGGCTAGACTTAAAATGCTGAGTTCAGGTGCGCCATTGCCATCTGAAGTTGCGTCTGCAGAGGTGGTCGAAATTGTCGAACCTGAGCCTGTCGTTGAAACCATTGTTGAAACACCCGTCCCACAAGACATCCCTATAGAGATAAGTCATAGCTCATCTTCAAGTATTGATGATATCAACGACGCTGAATTTGAAGCTTTGTTAGATGCGCTTCATGGCTCAGGAAAAGGTCCTGCGGCGGCTACCGCCGTGGTCTCTGAACCTGTCGTCGCTAAGCCTGCGGCACAGGTTAAAGCGTCTCCTGCATCGGGCGATGATATCACTGATGACGAGTTTGAAGCATTGCTTGATGAACTTCATGGTTCAGGCAAGTTTAAAGCTGAGGCAGAAGTGCCGGCTAAACCAAAGGTTATTGCCGCACCTGCGCCTCAACCTATAGTCGATGCCGATGAAATTACTGATGATGAGTTTGAAAGATTACTTGATGAACTCCATGGTAAAGGCGGAGCACCTGCGAAAGCTGACGTAAAAGCGTCGCCAGTCACGCCAGCTGTGACAGCTGCACCTAAAGCCGCTGTGACTCCTGAGCCTGCGAAAGTTGCAGCGCCAGCCCCCGTTGTTGCCGCAAAACCGAAAGTAGACATCGCGGTTGTAGAGAAAGCGCCTGCTAAAGCAAGTTCAGCAAATGTGCCTCAAGGTGAAACCACGGTTCGTGTTGATACTGCACGACTCGACCAAATAATGAATATGGTCGGTGAGTTAGTGTTAGTGCGTAATCGATTAGTGAGCTTAGGCATCAGTCGTGATGATGAGGAAATGTCTAAAGCCCTTGCGAATTTAGATCTCGTGACAGCCGATTTACAGGGCGCTGTGATGAAAACCCGTATGCAACCGATCAAAAAAGTATTTGGTCGGTTCCCTCGGGTAGTCCGTGATCTTGCGCGTACACTCAATAAAGAAATTGATTTGATTATGGTCGGTGAAGAAACTGACCTAGATAAAAACTTAGTTGAAGCGCTTGCCGATCCACTCGTCCACTTAGTGCGTAACTCGGTAGATCACGGTATTGAAATGCCAAATGAGCGCGAAGCCAGTGGCAAGCCGAGAACGGGTACAATTACCTTATCTGCAAGTCAGGAAGGTGACCATATACTGCTGAAAATTGAAGACGATGGCGCAGGTATGGACCCTGAAAAACTGAAAAAAATCGCGATAACACGTGGTGTACTTGATGAAGATTCAGCTTCGCGGATGACTGACAGCGAAGCTTATAATTTAATTTTTGCGCCAGGTTTTTCAACTAAAGTCGAAATTTCAGATATTTCTGGTCGTGGCGTTGGGATGGACGTGGTAAAAACCCGTATCACTCAACTTAACGGCACAGTGCATATTGATTCTATGAAAGGTAAGGGCACGATACTTGAGATTAAAGTACCGTTAACGTTAGCAATTATGCCGACCTTAATGGTCGATGTCGCTAAACAAGTGTTTGCATTACCTTTGTCTAGTGTGAATGAGATATTCCATCTTGATCTCACTAAGACCAATATTGTTGATGGACAACTCACTGTCATAGTGCGTAACAAGGCTGTACCTCTGTTTTATTTGGAGCACTGGCTACATAGAAATAAAACGACCTTTAGACATGGCGATAAAAAGCATGGTCATGTAGTGATCGTGCAATTAGGTATGATGCAAATTGGTTTTGTTGTGGATGCCTTAATAGGTCAAGAAGAGGTAGTGATTAAACCCCTTGGCGCTATGTTACATGGCACTCCTGGGATGGCTGGCGCGACGATTACATCGGATGGTGGTATCGCACTGATTTTAGATGTCCCTGGATTGTTAAAGCATTATGCGAAAAGTAAGAATTAGTTTCCAAGCTAAGGAATGGAATGGCCATTAAAGTATTAGTCGTTGATGACTCAAGTTTTTTCAGACGACGTGTTAGTGAAATAGTCAATCAAGATCCTGAACTGGAAGTTATCGCGACGGCCTCAAATGGGGCCGAAGCGGTGAAGATGGCTGCTGAGCTTAATCCTCAAGTTATCACTATGGATATTGAGATGCCCGTGATGGATGGTATTACTGCCGTCCGTGAAATCATGGCTAAATGTCCGACGCCGATCTTGATGTTTTCTTCTTTAACCCATGATGGCGCTAAAGCTACGCTAGATGCTTTAGATGCTGGTGCGTTAGATTTTCTACCTAAACGTTTTGAAGACATTGCTACCAATAAAGATGATGCTATTTTATTGTTGCAGCAGAGAGTGAAGGCATTGGGACGCCGCAGAATGTTTCGTCCTATTGCACGTCCTGTCGTCACTTCAACACCTAGCGTGCGCCCAACCAGTAGCGTTTTAGGGACAACGAGTATAGCGTCGCATACTCCAGCCACGGCTCCTGTGAGGACCTCAACAGCAGCGTCGATTCGTGCAAGTGGTAAGCAGTATAAAATACTGCTGATCGGCACATCTACTGGTGGTCCAGTTGCCTTGCAAAAAATTCTTACCCAATTCCCGGCAAACTATCCGCATCCGATTTTATTAATCCAGCATATGCCAGCAGCTTTTACGCCAGCATTTGCAAGTCGTTTGAATGGTTTATGTAAGATTGAAGTAAAAGAAGCCGCGAATGGCGATCTTCTTAGACCTGGCTGTGCGTATTTAGCGCCAGGCGGAATGCAAATGATGGTTGAACGTACTGGCGCAAGTGGCCGATTAAAGGTCATTGCTGGCAGTGCAGACATGAACTATAAGCCTTGCGTTGATATCACCTTTGCTTCTGCATCCAAAGCCTTTAGCGGTGACGTCCTTGCCGTTGTGCTAACTGGTATGGGCGCGGATGGCAGAGAAGGTGCCCGCATGTTGAAAGCAGTCGGTGCGACCATTTGGGCGCAGGATGAAGCCAGTTGTGTGGTTTATGGCATGCCGCAGGCTGTCGCTAGTGCTGGTATTGCCACTCAGTCGATTGCGTTAGACAACATGGCTGAATGCATTTTAAAAGAGTCTGTTCGTGTCTAAGAGTCTGCATCCGATGAGCACGAATAGTGTGCTCATCATTTTGCTGATGGCGATTGCTATTTTATGTCTTGGCGCCTTGAGTCTCGATTATCGGCATAAAAATAGTTTGTTGAGAGAAGAGATAAAACGTTTGGAATCGACTCAGGTACTGTTAATGGTCCCTGACGAACAAGCTGAAGCAATTGCTGCTTGGTTAGCGTCTCATCCTGATCAAACTAAAGCTATGCTGCAATTGGCTACTCCTGGTGAACAAAAGGCTGTGACAATTGGTCCTGAATCTACCCAGATTAGTGTTCCGCCTTTGCTGAATAAGCAGAATTCTGGGGTGGATACGACGAAGGATAACGCGAATCAGCAACCTTTAGTTCCTACGCTGCTCCAGACGCCAAAAAAGGATGTCGAGACTGCGACTTCGCCTATTGAATCTAATCAGTCAATTGAACCGAAAAATGCACAGATGCTGCCAGTGGTGATTTCTGAAAATGCCGATGGAGTTAAAGTGATTAGTTTACCCAATGGTGGTATCCGAGTTACGACGAGAGAAGAGCAATAACCTTTGGAATGCGTGTTAAATATTCTCATTTATTAGCATTGAATCAATTTATGTGGGGGTCACTTCTTGAAAGTCTGGACCATAGCGAATCAAAAAGGTGGTGTAGGCAAAACCACGACGGTTGCGAGTTTAGCGGGAACCTTAGCTAAGCGTGGCAAGCGTGTGCTTATGATTGACACCGATCCACACGCTTCGCTAGGTTATTATTTAGGCATTGATTCTGAAGAGGTTCCTGGCTCTTTATTTGATGTGTTTCTGGCCCATAAAAGCCTCTCCAAAGAACTCGTTTTATCCCATGTCGTACCAACCTTAGTCGATGGTCTCGACTTGTTGCCGGCCACTATGGCATTGGCAACATTAGACCGAGCCTTAGGTCATCAAGAGGGGATGGGGCTAGTTTTACGTAATTTATTAGCGTTAGTTGCTGATGAATATGATGTGGCTATCGTTGATTGTCCACCCGTACTTGGTGTTTTAATGGTCAATGCCCTTGCGGCAAGTCAGCATATTATTATTCCCGTGCAGACTGAGTTTCTTGCCATTAAAGGGCTAGAGCGGATGATAAAAACGATGGAGTTGATGGGGCGATCTAAAAAGACGCGTTACAGCTATACTGTCGTGCCAACCATGTACGATAAACGTACTAAGGCATCACCCGCTGCTTTGCAAGTGCTGGGCACAGAATACACTGAAACCCTATGGAAGGACGTTATTCCAGTCGATACTAAGTTTAGAGATGCCAGTTTGGCACATTTACCTGCATCGCATTATGCGAGTGGATGTCGTGGCGTAAAAGCCTATGAAAGATTATTAGATTTTTTATTAGTTGGGGAGTTTGGCCATGTCAAAATCGGTTGATGAAACTGTTTTTGATTTTTTCGCATTATTGCTGCAGGAAGATGACGCTCCAAGTCAGGCAGTTTCTCCTCAAAGCATAGTAAAAGCTGACTCAAATCAAAATGTTGCCACTAATCAGACGGAGGCGGCATTACTTGATGCAGCCATCTTGGCTGAAAATGGTCGTACGGCTGCATCACAAGCTCATGAGAGGGCGATAACACCAACGGTACAGCTACAACCAAAAGCGACGCCAAGACAGAATGAGTTTGTTGAACCTGTAAGTAAGATTGCTTCTCAGGTGGATAAGCAAGCGCTAGAAAAATTGCTGGCGCCTGTACTTAAGGCTAAAACAGTAGAACCGACACCATCTTTTGTCGAAGTTACGCCTGCTGTTGATGTTCAACCTGTGGTGGAAGTACCACAAGCACAGCCTGCTCTTGAAGAGCCAGTTAATGATGAAATAATTGCTGAAGAAGTCGTTGAGCCAGTGGTTGTGCCAGAAACACAAGTCGGTATTACGCCTCCTAGTGTGACAAAAGATTTGCAAGAAGTGCTCGATGATGAGTTTCAGGTACTATTCTTTAAAGTAGCAGGGCTGACATTGGCTGTGCCTTTGGTCAGTTTAGGCGGAATAGTTAAAATTGAGCGGATAAACCATATCTTTGGCAGACCCGCATGGTTTCTCGGTGTACAAACGCATAGGGAAGAGCAATTAAATATTGTCGACACTTGTGCGTGGGTTATGCCAGAAAAATATTCAGATAAACTGGCGCAATCGGTAAATTATCAATATCTTGTACTACTAGAAGGCAGTAACTGGGGATTAACTTGTGAGTCCTTGGTCAATGCGGTAAAAATTAATAAATCGCAAGTCAACTGGCGTAGTCAAGCGGGTAAGCGCCCTTGGTTAGCGGGTGTAGTGAAAGAGCAGATGTGTGGCATTTTGCACGTACAAGCCTTAGTTGAAATGCTTAATGCGGGTTTAGGTTGTCAGGACTCAATTGGTTGAGGTAAACATGAAAGATACAAGAAATGTAGCAGCAGTCGCTGCAAGTAAAGATGATGCAGTATTACAATGGGTTACCTTTAAGTTAGACCATGAAACTTACGGTATCAACGTAATGCAAGTGCAGGAAGTATTGCGTTACACTGAAATCGCCCCCGTGCCCGGTGCACCTTATTACGTATTAGGCATCATTAACTTACGTGGTAACGTTGTCACAGTTATTGATACTCGCTCACGTTTTGGATTGCAGTCTGCCGAAGTTGATGACTCAACTCGAATCGTTATCATTGAAGCTGAAAAGCAAGTCATTGGCATCTTAGTGGATAGTGTTGCAGAAGTGGTTTATCTACGCCGCTCTGAAATCGACAATGCGCCTAATGTTGGGACTGAAGAGAGTGCTAAATTTATTCAAGGTGTGAGTAATCGCGATAATGAGTTACTGATCTTAGTCGATCTTGACAAGTTATTATCCGATGAAGAATGGGCCGAACTGACTCAGATTTAATCAATTAGCGAGATAAGGCTGAATGATATCAATTCATTCAGCTATTTTGTATATTTGCGAATAAATCGATGATGCTAATACTTTACAATTTACGGATAGGCAAAGTATTTTATCGCGGCTTGAACAGTGGCTAATGATATTAAGTCATTTAAGTGCAGCACTTTGGAATAGATAACTCAGTTGGAATGCCTACTAGTTTATGGCTATGAGTGAGTATAAGGATTTTTAATGGGCGATGAATTTTTGATCGCAGCGTTAGTCTATGTCATCGCATGCTTAGGATTAGTACTCTTTTTACAAAAACAATTGAGCAAACTAAGAAGCAAGGTCGAAGCCTTAACCGTTTTGGTCAAAGAAGGTGATCGTCAGCGAGAGTCGTTTAAGCGTGAGTTACAAGAGTTACGCAGTGGCACTATTGGAGTCGGTCGGCGTGTGATTGAGTTAGAAAAACGCCTACTTCAGCAGTCAGAACGGATAGAAGAGACGACTCAACAGGACCCACAGGCTAAACTTTATACTCGAGCCATGAAAATGGTGGCGCTTGGTGCTGGTGTAGATGAGTTGATTAAAGAATGCGAATTACCCAAAGCTGAAGCCGAGTTATTGATCCGACTTCATCGTAAATGATCGCGTAGTATCGCAAATGATTGATATTGATACTCTGTTTAACTCTTAAAGCTAATTTGCCAAAATTAGCTTTTTTATTTTATGCCTTCTCAACAATTTTTTGATGCATATTATTCCATTGCTCGGGAAACTTACCGTCGAGCATATACACAAATGCGATCAGTTCGGCGATAAGCAGATAAAGCTCCTTAGGTATTTCATCCCCTAGTTCAAGCAACTGTAAAAAATGGCTTAGATGGGGATCTTGATGGATATAAACGCCGTTAGCCTTGGCTAAAGCAATAATCTCTTCTGCGATAAGCCCTTCACCTGTTGCCACAATTTTAGGCGCGTTATGACCATCATAGCTCAGCGCGACAGCTTGTTTAGGTTCTCTCTCTTCGCTCATTGGGTTATTCCTAAAGTATTCAAATTTAGTATCCTACCCTAGCTAAGCCTTCGTCTTGACGAGGAAATGATCACCAGGTAATAAGGTTGCAGGTACTTGCGCTATTTGTGTCGTGAGCTCGCCTGGCGTAAACCCAAGCTGTGACAGTTTGTGGCTTAAGGGCGTTAAAAAGTTATTGACCTTATTGAGTAGCATTTGGCTATTGCCTTTAAACTGGATATCTAACTGTTGATTGTGCTGTTGAGCTGCAACCAGCAGTGGACCTTGTGCTAAATTAAACTTGAGCTGTAAACGCCATCCTGCTTTTTTCTCTGAATCAACTTCTTGCTCAAATTTACCTTCCAACTGCTCGTGGCGTTGATTAATGCCATAGGGTAGGGCAAAGAACCAGACTAAATTGCCTGCATTCTCATTGCTTGCCTGTTGGTATAAATGTAAGTTTGAGGCCAATTGCCCCATGCTATCAAGACCGCCAGCTTTACTTAGTTGGCCAAGTTGTTTAGTGGAAAAGCCGACTTTGGCTTGCAGTTGTTCAAGATAATCGGCCAATTTCTTACTCATTGAATTCGAACTATTATTAGCCTTAAAGCCTAGTAGTAGTTGAAATAGTGAGGTAATCGCACTGGCATTCATAAACATTGAGGCTTGATTTGACAGAGGTGTGGCAAGGTTAAGACTCGTTAGCCCGAGGATATTGGCCTTGAGCTCATCTAAATCATTTAACTGACTGAGTGGCGGTAAACCTATATGCGGTAAGTGCTTTAACAACTCTGATGCTAAATTTGAGCTGTTGTTAGAACGGGACAACTCAATAGGAAGTGCCCCAGCTTTATTAAACGCTTTTTGCAAAACATCAGCCACCTTCATAGGGCTGTCGGTTTTTGTGTCATTGCCATGTAGATCATTTTTTTGCGTATTGAGCCCTAAAATATTTTTTTGACTCACAGCAGGCACTACTTCCACCGCTTCAGCACTTTGAGCACCAATATTAGTACTAGTGATTACATTGGCAAGCTTAGGCGTTGGAGCCAAACTCTTAGGGTTTTGTATTATCTGGTTATTATTCGTTTTAGGGTCTTGATGCGAGGTATCAGCCGATTTCTTTACAAGTCCAGCATCCAATGAGGATGAATTCCTTGTTATTTGCTCGAAAGTCGCAGTCGAAGAGCTAGGTTGAATTGCTTGTGATGGCGATGAATGACTCACAACGGATGGCGTAGCGAGTACCTGACTTGAATCTCGGGTGCTCATTATCGTTGACATTGTTACTTTGACAGGCATTGCATCAGTTGTTTTAGTTGCCTGCGTTGCCTGCGTTGCCTGCGTTGCCTGCGTTGCCTGCGTTGCCTGCGTTGCCTGCGTTGCCTGCGTTGCCTGCGTTGCCTGCGTTGCCTGCGTTGCCTGCGTTGCCTGCGTTGCCTGCGTTGCCTGCGTTGCCTGCGTTGCCTGCGTTGCCTGCGTTGCCTGCGTTGCCTGCGTTGCCTGCGTTGCCTGCGTTGCCTGCGTTGCCTGCGTTGCCTGCGTTGCCTGCGTTGCCTGCGTTGCCTGCGTTGCCTGCGTTGCCTGCGTTGCCTGCGTTGCCTGCGTTTGTGAATTGAGTGAACTTGAAGAGCCTAATGAGCTGTTAAGGTTTGTGGCAAGTCCTTTATTAGTATTCGAAAGCGGTAAGCCAACATCGTTTATGCTTTTGTTTTTGATGCCTTCGGTACTTGTATCTAATGTTTGTGGTTGAGCTGTTCTACCGCTTACCTTAGTTTCCGGTGCATCTACCTTTGCTGTAGTCGTTTGTTTTGTTGGTTCAGGTAAAGAAACGATAGCTTCAAGTTTTTTTAAAAAGGAAGCGATGATCTGAACCGGTTCAACTTTGGCTATCACAATTTCAGAAGACAATTTATTTGTGGGAACCTGAGTTTCATTTACTGGCGCCCCAATAACGATTTCGAGTTTGCTCTGTATTGGGGTGAGTAATAAAATAGGTCGCCCTTGCTGAAAGGTTATTTTTGCTAAGAATTCTCCTTGATTCAGCTGAGGTCCAGAATCTTGTGCTACAACAGTACCATTAGCAAATTGAAACGCTTTGTTAATAATTGTGACGTTCGGTAACGGGTAGCCTTGAGTTCGAGCCGCAAGAGCCGAAAGCTGCGCCTGAGATATGCCATTTTGTTGCGCCAGATTGATAACAGCCTCAGGAACTTTCAGCGCAATAGGCGTGGCTAGAGCAAGCAGTTGGCTGATGGGATTTTGAGTCACTGCGGTTGTTGGTGGCGTGTTGTGCGTAATAGGTGTGACTAGAAAAGTATTAGCTGTCAATAATATTTGCCGCTGCTGAGCGTTAACAAGCTTTAAATTATATTCTGTACCGTTTAGAATAATACTATCTCCTTCAGGCGAGGTTTGCACCTGAGCTGGAATAGGGCGCGGAGAAGTATTGAGAGCATCAGCTTGGGTCGTCGCAGTATGTAACTGCGGGTTTTGACTGCTAACAAGTGGAATCGACTCCATTTATAGACCTTATGTAGTTTATTCGGCGATACATTCGTTTTGTAAAATTAACAATTGACCAATTTTTTTTGCCAAGTATGCTTATGCGCCTTGTGACAACGGAACTGTCATACTGGATAGTATGCCACTAAGACGAATTATCTTTATATCGTCATTTTTGTATCGTCACTTTAGCGAAAACTTGCTGCCTAAGCTGTACATTTATATTAAGAGAGCGATATGAAGTTAAAATGGATGGGATTATCTTTGGGGTTATTGCTGTTGCCTAAAGTGCAAGCGGCTGAAGTACCCGTATCAGATACCATTCAGCAGGAAACACCTGCTAAGGTACAAATCACCTATGATGATCCCCGCGACCCGTTCGAAGGCTTTAACCGTGCGATGTGGGATTTTAACTATCTCTATTTAGATAGATATTTATATCGTCCTGTTGCCCATGGTTACAACGATTACGTTCCTATGCCTGCTAAAACGGGCATCAATAATTTTGTACAGAATTTAGAAGAACCGAGCAGCTTAGTAAACAACGTGCTGCAGGGAAAGTGGGGCTGGGCGGCGAATGCGGGTGGACGCTTTACGATTAACACAACTGTTGGTCTATTAGGTGTCATTGACGTCGCGGATATGATGGGCATGAGCCGTAAGCAAGATGAGTTTAACGAAGTGCTTGGTTACTATGGCGTACCCAATGGGCCTTATTTCATGGCACCGTTTGCGGGCCCTTATGTCGTGCGAGAACTCGCGTCTGATTGGGTTGATGGTCTATACTTTCCCTTGTCTGAGCTAACAATGTGGCAAACCATTGTTAAATGGGGACTTAAAAATCTTCACTCCAGAGCATCTGCGATCGATCAAGAGCGACTCGTTGATAATGCACTCGATCCCTATGCCTTTGTCAAAGATGCGTATTTACAACACATGGACTATAAAGTCTATGATGGTAATGTTCCTCAAAAACAAGATGATGATGAGTTACTCGAACAGTATATGCAGGAGCTAGAGTAACCAATAGGCCGTACTTGACAGCATTTGTCTTTAGTATGCAAGTGTTCGCCTTATCGAATAACGTTATCGGTATGTTCACTTGAGTAATGGCAATGCGATGAATTCTATTCAGGAACTTTTATGGCGTTAAATGGTGTTGCGGTTCTTTTAGTTGAAGATGATCCTGTGTTTAGGCAGATTGTTGCAAGCTTTCTTGATAGTAGAGGCGCGCAAGTTACACAAGCCTGTGACGGTGAAGAAGGATTATCATTTTTCAAATCGCAGCACTTTGATGTTGTTCTTGCAGACTTAAGCATGCCTAAGCTTGGTGGGCTCGATATGCTTAAGGAAATGACAAGGTTAGCGCCACTAGTTCCTTCAGTTGTGATCTCAGGTAATAATGTCATGGCTGACGTTGTTGAAGCCCTAAGGATTGGCGCCAGTGATTATCTCGTTAAGCCAGTATCCGATTTATTCATCATCGAACAAGCCATTAAGCAAAGCCTACATAATTCCTACATTGATGATACCCAAGCCGCGGATTTTGAAGCCCTATCTCATCAAGAGTTAAGTGATAACCTCGCTTTGCTCGAGCAAAGTGTTGCCGCAGCCAAGCAAGTGCAGCAACAATTATTCCCCGCTTCTAACATCAGTTACCCTGCCGCCAAAGTTGACTACAGTTTGTATAAAAACAGTGACATTAGCAGTTACTTTATTGATTCAGCAATGGTCGGCACTGATCACTTGATCATGTATATGGCGCATTTATATCCCGAAGATAATCGAGCCGCTTTTGCCTGTGTTCTGCTGAGAAGTTTTGTTAATCAGAAACTTAAAGATTTTCGAAATGGCCAAAGCCAAAGCATTATTGAACCATTCAATATGATGAGCTATTTGAACGAGCGTCTAGTTAAATCGGGACTCGATATCAAAGCGGATATGATTTATGTCTCTATTGAGCTAACTAAGTACCGTGCTGCTATCGCACAGGCTGGGAAGGGACTGCGTTGTTATCTGCGTAATGACGAGGGATTAAGCCCGCTAGCGCTTTCAGAGAGCCTACAGCTGGGCGTATTGGATTGGGGTAAGCCGAGCATTCAGTTCCGCAGTATTTTACCGCAAGAGCAGTTATGTATTGCGACCAGTGAGCCTGAACATAAACAGGCTTTGCTTGATAATAAATTTAAGGGGTTGGTTTACGATGCCACAATCCCCGAAGGTGGCTTCCTACAGTTGAGCCTCTAGTTCGTCTTAAATGAAATCAGTATTCAGTCCAAATTCGACATAAAAAAACGCCTTACTAATGCTAGTAAGGCGTTTTTGTTTTTACAGTAGCAGAGCTTATTAGCGTTTTATTGCTTCATGCTCAGCGGTAACGGCTATTTCGTCTTCTAAGGCTTCAGCTTCAGTATGATGCTTAGTCTCAGCGCCATGCATCCAATCCACTAACTTATCAGCCATAAAATACAGGATAATGCCTGACAGAGCTGCTGTGATGGCAATACCAGAGAAAATCGCCATTGCATTGGCCAGTTGTTCTTCTTTTTCTCCGCCATGGCCGATGAAGGATCCGACAACACCACCAATCTTGTTGGCGGCTGCAACGAATAGGAACCAAGCACCCATCATCAAAGAGGCAATACGCAGTGGAGCCAGTTTAGTCACCATAGACAGACCGATAGGTGATAGACACAGTTCACCCATAGTATGGAAGAAATAAGCGCCCACTAACCACCACATGCTCGATTTAACTGATGCATCACCGCCCATCTGCATTACAGCGCCTATCATGAATAGGAAACCGATCGCGAGTAAAAACAGACCAAGGGCAAATTTCACTGGCGAATTAGGCTCATTCTTACCTAAGCGGATCCAGATAGAAGCAATCACAGGGGCAAATAATACGATAAAGATAGCGTTTAACGATTGGAACCAAGTTGTCGGAACTTCAAAGGTACCGACCATACGATCGGTGAACTCGTTAGTGAACAAGTTCATTAAACCGCCCGCTTGTTCAAAACCAGCCCAGAAGATAATAGTAAATAAACCCATCACCATGATGACCTTAATACGGTCACGCTCGACTTTTGTGAGTGGTTCTTTACGTATTTCGCCTTTTTCTTCCGCTTTTTGTTTTTCAAGCTTAGCGGCTGGTACTCTGCCTATATCGCCTAAATACTTCTGTGCAAACAAGAATTGGATAATTAGAGAGAAGATCATACCAACACCGGCACAGAAGAAACCTGCTTGCCAGTTGTTAACAAATACTTCTTGTCCGTCAACGATAGCCGCGTGTCCGAAGCTAGTGTAAGCCCAAGCCACAATAAAGCCTGAAAGTGCAGCACCTAAGTTGATGCCCATGTAGAAAATTGTAAATGCGCCATCACGACGGTGGTCGCCTTCTTCGTATAGATCACCCACCATAGTGGAGATGTTTGGCTTAAATAAACCGTTACCTAAGATAAGAGTGCCTAGACCGATATAGAACACCGTTGTTTCTAAACCTGGGATCCAGCTATGCGGCGCGGCAAGTAAGAATTGGCCGGCTGCCATTAAAGCACCACCCAAATAAATGGCTTTACGTTGGCCCAAAATGTTATCGGCTAACCAGCCGCCGATAAGTGGCGTTAAGTAAACTAAACCTGTGAAGGTTCCATAAAGTGATAATGCTTCAGCTTGAGTCCAACCTAGACCATGCCCGCCGTCACTCTGTACTTTATCAACTAAATACAGCACCAAAATGGCGCGCATTGCATAATAACTAAAACGTTCCCAAAGTTCTGTTGTAAACAGCAGGAACAATCCCTTAGGATGCCCAAGCATCGTTCCTTGTGGTTTTGCTACGCTCATGAAGTCTTCCACCTTAAGCTCGTGATTGCCTGTGGGCCCCTGAAACAGGATGATGTCACCACAGAAAAATGGTTGTTGCTCGTCCCCATATCGCCTGCAGGTTTAATCAGCAATCAATTCATACTAATGCATTCATTAATTGTTGAATAACCGCTAGTTACGTATGGGTTATTGTTACGTTTTTATAATAAAAGTAATATTTTTAGCTGTGAAATGAGTATTTTCGCTAAAATCCCACCTTATATACCCCTTAAAAGCAACCAAAGTCAATTTTGGTAAACCAAGTGGTGACATTATCAGCAATATAGTATTGCCGTGCTTTTAGATGTGAGTTCGCTAATCTAAGTGCGCGTTGTATGTATACCGAGCGAGATGTCGGAGAACGGCGAAAAACTGCTTCCATCCACTTAAGCATCTTTGCTATGATTGCCGCCCGTGAATGGACGTCACTTAAAATAGGGTAGTGAGATTAGCGTATGAAGGCATGGTACCTTTTGTATTGTAAGCCTCGTAGTGAAGCGAGAGCACAACAGAACTTAGCACTTCAAAATTTAGAGACCTATTTACCTATGGTCTCTGAAGAGAAATCTCAACGCGGGCGGAAACAAGTCTGTCGTGTACCATTATTCCCTAATTATTTATTCATCAATTTCGACCCAAGCCAAACAAGTGTTAGGCAGGTCCACTCTACTCGTGGTGTGAATCGAATCGTTAATTGTCAAGAAAAAATGACGCCCATTGACGACAGAATTATCCATACCATTCGCATGAAAGAATTAACGCCTTCCCAAACGGTATTAGCCGAAGTACCAGAGCTAAAAACTGGGGAAAAAATTCGTTTTACAGATGGACCATTTGTTGATTTAGAAGGTATTTTTCAAGAAAAATGCCCGAACAAGCGTTGTCATGTTCTATTCAACATAATGGGACAAATAAAGACAGTTACAGTGCCAGAACAAACTGTTGAGCGGGTTAGTATTTAGCGAGTTGGATCACACTTCATTGTCAGACTTAAGATGAAGTTTTTGTAGGATATTAGCTATTTTAGTGATTATTGCTCTTTGCCTACAATAAATAAAAATCATTGAAGAACTTATAAATCAATGACTTATGTTTCACCTGGAGTAGTTGGTTGGTTTGGCAACAAACTGTCGTTTAAAATTCGAACAAACGCCTTGTGTTTGCTTGTTAATTAACCAGCTAAAACTGAAAGTTTACAGTAAACTTGTAAAACTCAATGTTGTGATAATGTTTTAATAATCTGGTCGTCCATAGTGGAGGCTAGCTAAGTGTTAAAAGTGAATATTGAGGCAAAGACGACAATTAGCCTAGTTAAGCTATTTGTTTTTGCTTACCCAAAGTAGAAATTGCTCGGCGTGTTTTCTCACAAGTTTGATGATGTTACTCGCTAGGAATACTAAAGGATCAGAGCCTTGCCATTCTTTATATCAAAGAATGTTATAGTTTTAATGCTTGAAAAATATGAATTTTCGCGTCGCGAAGGGCAATATAGAAGCCGCAATCTATGGGCGGTAGCGTGCCTGAAGGGCATCGAATGAATAGTTTCATTCGTTAAGCGGACGCCGAAGGCCTATGGCCGCCACGCGGATCGGTAGCGTGCCTGAAAGGTGAGAAACCGAAGGTTGAGCCCTCGAACGAGAGGTACGGATACCGAACTGGCAGTTATATAGGGATATATTTATCGAATGAATAGTTTCATTCGTTAAGCGAACGCCGAAGGCCTCTGGCCGCCACGCGGATCGGTAGCGTGCCTGAAAAGGCTCAGGTTCTGTAAAGACATCAAGCTGTTTACTGCTCAAACGTAGAACGAATTGTGCTACATCTAAATTCTAAAAATAAGTTTTGCCCCCATTTTATAAACGGAGATATCTGGTGCTACGACAAGTCAAAAAATTCATCATACTAGGCATAAGTGCCGCGATTTTGATGGGCGCGCAGGCTAATGCCATTACGCCATCTCCGCAGATGATCGAGCAGTTCAAAGCATTACCTAAGTCTGAACAAGAAAGATTAGCACGCCAATATGGTGTTGACCCTTCAATGATAACTGGGGCAGGTGCTACAGCGACAGTTGTTGAAAATCCTACAGTAGTGACTCCGCGCGCGGCGAAAAATAATGTGGTTGATCAATCGGAGAGCGACCAGTTAAATCAAGCGACTAAGTCAGAATCTACAGTTGAAGCAATTGAAGACAAGAAAGAAAATCAACTCAAACGTTTTGGCTACGAGCTCTTTGCGGGTTCACCAAGTACATTTGCGCCAGTTAGCGATGTACCTGTACCTGCTGAGTATATGATTGGTCCTGGTGATAGTCTGAATGTTCAGTTGTTCGGTAAAGAAAATAACCAATACACATTAACAGTGGGCCGTGATGGTGCAATTCAGTTCCCTAATTTAGGGCCTATATCGCTAGTTGGTTTGAGTTTTGCTGAGGTGCGCGAATTATTACAGCAAAAGATTAGCCAAAGCATGATCGGCATTGAATCAAATATCACTATGGGCGAATTACGCTCAATCCGTATTTTCGTTGCTGGTGATGCTTTCCAACCAGGCTCTTACACAGTTTCAAGTTTATCGACAATTACTCAAGCCCTATTTATCTCTGGTGGCGTGAACCAAATTGGTAGTTTACGCAACATTCAAATTAAGCGTGCTGGTAAAACGGTAGGCCACTTAGACTTATATGATCTTCTGCTTCGCGGGGATGCCTCTGGGGATATTCGTTTACAATCTGGTGATGTCGTATTCATTCCATCTTCAGGTGGTTCGGTGAGTGTGATGGGGGAGGTTCGTCGTCCCGCTATTTATGAACTCAAAAATAATGAAACAATGGCCGATGTTATTCGCATGGCGAGTGGTCTAAACCCAGGCGCTTATCCTAAAGCAAGTACGGTTGAACGTTTCAGTAACGAATCAGTTAAAACCGTAATCAGCGTAGATTTAACCGAAAATGCGGGTTTAAACACCTTAGTTAAAAATGGTGACCTTTTAAATGTAAGATCGGCCTCAAGCCGTATCGATAATGCGATTACTGTCGCTGGTGCTGTCGTTCGACCTGGTAAGTATCAATGGACGAAAGGTCTGACCGTTGCGGATTTACTTCCTTCAATTTGGGGTGACCTCACCATTTCAGCTGATTTGGATTATGCCTTACTAGTACGTGAGATAAATCAGCGCGGCGATATTCAAGTTGAGCGTATTGCCCTCGGACGCGCAATAGGTGAGCCTAAATCACACTATAATCCTCAATTGAATCCGCGTGATTCAATCATAGTGTTTGATTATGCAGACCGCGAAGCGTTACTAAAGCCAATAATTCAAAAGCTGAGAGAGCAAAGCCGTTTTGGCGACGCTGCTAAGTTGGTCAGTATTAATGGAAATGTACGTTTTCCTGGCCAATATCCCATCACGATTAATGCTGATGTTAAAGAGCTACTTATCGCTGCCGGTGGTTTAGAGGAAGGCGCTTATACCCTTGCAGCGGAATTAACTCGGCAACAAGTATCAGAGCAAAATGGGGTGTCAGTTGAGCATGTGCAGCTGAGCTTAGACCGCGTAATGCAAAATGATCCATCTGCAAATATTAAGCTACAAAGCCGCGATATTCTAACGGTTCGCACCCTTCCAGATTGGCAAGATACTCGTTGGGTAACCATTAAAGGGGAAGTCAAGTTCCCGGGTACCTATAGTATTCAACGCGGTGAAAGCTTAAAGGATGTTCTTGCTCGTGCTGGCGGTTTGACGAGCGATGCGGCTCCTCGCAGTGCTGTATTTTTACGTAAATCAGTAAAAGATAAAGAGCAACTTGAGTTATCAAAACTCGCTGATGAATTACGCCGAGAGATTGCCGCGAAAGCGTTGACCAAAGATACCCCAACTATTGGTTATAACGATTCACAGCAAATGCTCAATGAGCTCGAGAATGTCAAAACGGTAGGTCGATTAGTTGTTGATATTAATGCCATTGAATTAGGGATTGATAGCGCAAACCTTATGCTTGAGGATGCCGATGCCTTGTACATTCCAGCGACGAATCAAACGATTTCAGTCATGGGCCAAGTGCAACACCCAAGTACACACAGATACAAGCAAGGTATGACTTTCGATCAATATCTGGCTTTATCAGGCGGAACGCGTAAACGTGCCGATGAATCTCGCTCTTATGTACTGAAAGCTGATGGTTCAGTCCAAATGCCTGAATCATCTTTTTGGTTTAATGGTGGAAGTGCCATGGAACCAGGCGATACCATAGTTGTACCACTAGATACTGAATACAAAGATAACCTAACACTTTGGAGCCAAGTCACTGGGATTATCTACAACACCGCTGTTGCAGTGTCTGTAATCTCAGGGCTGTAGCAGCAAAGTTTGAGGGCGCAGCTCCGCAACTTCTAGGGCGCAGCACAAAACGCTGCTGCTAGCAGCGAAGCGCCCTTGCTTCTCGCAGTCGCTCTGCTTTTCCACGGAGGTACCATGACTGAGCAAGAATTTAACCGTTGCAAGTTGCAGTTGTTGAAATTGGCTGATGCAGATAAGCAAATAAACGCGCTTTGGCTATACGGTTCACACGCTAAGGGATTGGCTCATGAGCACAGTGATTTAGATTTAGCTGTGCAGTTTACCTCCTTTGAGCCAGATATTTTTGCTCGGCGTATGCGCCCCGAGATGCTTTTACTGGATTGGCAGCAAAGTTTACAGCTACGTGATGGTCAATTGTCGGTGATTGACCTTATGCAAGCACCTATACTGCTTGGTATCGAAGTCCTTCAAGCCAATACCCTTTGGTATTGCCGCGAGCGAGGTTTAATGCTCCAAGGTGTGGGTAAAATCATGTCGCGATATGAAACTGACTATCTACAGCAGGTAAAAACTACAGCAGTGAGTGATACATGAGCGATAACATAAAACATGACGGGTATTTAGCGGCTATGCGTGTCCATGTGCAGCAGTGCCAAAGTGATTTAGAAGAACTGCGTAACCACTTTTTGCAGGCACCACTTGATAAATATCAGCGTTTAAAAATTGCCGAGATTATGGGCTCAGAGATCAGATGACCAGAGCGGCAGTTTCTATTCCCTCAAACATTGCAGACAAAAGTGCAGGAGCAACTTTTGAACGATGTGACTTTAGCATCGGCCTCGAAGAGGTGAGGTACATGGATGTACCGAGTAAGGCGAGGAACGTGAGTCGAATGCAGAGTCCGCAGATTATAAAAGTACTTAAAAACTAGGACGGCCTTCGGCCTCTAGGACGCAGCAAAAAGCGCTGCTGCTAGAACGCTCGCAAGCTCGCTCTAGGCCCTAGCAACTAGCACTTAGGACGCTTCGCTCTCGGTGCTAGCCCCTAGAAGCGCAGCGCTCTGCTTTTCCTAACACCTTCTTTAAATATCTTTAAGCTTTCCTAGGGCCTAGCACCTAGGGCCTAGAACCTGAAGAACAAATGAACACACAAATTACTCAAAATCCAAATACATACCAATCCGACGCAAGGTTTCCTCAAGCACAAGATGATGAAATCGATTTACGTGAGCTATTTGCCGTCATCTGGCAAGGCAAATGGCTCGTCATTGCTATTACTGCCGTTTTTGCTATTGGTTCTGTGGCACTTGCACTTTATTTACCCAATATCTATAAATCTGAGGCGTTACTGGCCCCAGCAGCCGAAGAGCAAGGTGGAGGTTTGAGTGCGTTAGCCTCTCAATTTGGTGGTTTAGCCAGTCTTGCAGGGGTCAATTTAGGTGGTAAAGGGGGCACGGATAAAACCCAACTTGCTATTGAAGTATTAAAATCCCGTCAATTTACTAGCGAGTTTATCCAAAAGCACAATATCCTTGCTGATTTAATGGCGGCTGAAAAGTGGGATAGGGATGCAAATAAAATTATCTATGATCCTGAGTTTTACAATGAGCAAACCAATGCTTGGGTACGCGATGTAGAACCACCTTTCAAACCTGAACCCTCCATGCAGGAAGCTTATAAAGAATTTAGCAAAATCTTTTCAGCAAATACGGATAAGGAAACTGGAATGGTGACGATATCCGTAGAGCATTTATCGCCAACGGTTGCAGAGCAATGGGTCACTTGGCTTGTTCAAGATATCAATAAGGTGATGAAGGATCGCGATGTAGCAGAAGCTAATCGCAGTAGCGAGTTTTTAAATAAGCAAATCGCCCTAACCAATGTAGCTGATATTAAGACAATTCTTTATAAGTTGGTTGAAGAGCAAGCTAAAACCATTATGTTTGCCGAAGTGCGTGATGAATATGTATTTAAAACCATAGACCCAGCCTTTGCACCCGAAGAAAAGGCTAAACCTAAACGCGCATTGATTTGCGTATTAGGCACAATACTTGGCGGTATGTTAGGTGTGATGTTGGTATTGTTAAGGCATTATATGAGAAAAGAGCCTATTCAGACTGTTTGAAGAAAAGCAGTAAAACCTAGGTTTTACAACGGATGGCGAAGAACAGCTGTCTCAAAATGGATAATAATCGTCTCAGGTGATTGCAAGTAGCTGAGATGGAAAAGTAAAAATTTCTACATTTTTCCCCTTTCATTGACCATTTTAATGGTTACGTTAAGCAATTATTGGTAGTAAAAAATGAAAATACTCGTTACTGGCGGCGCTGGTTTTATTGGTTCTGCGGTCGTTCGTCATATTATCAGCAATACTCAAGATAGCGTAATTAACGTTGATAAGCTGACTTATGCAGGCAATTTAGAATCACTTGTAAGCGTGGCGGCGAGTGAGCGTTATGCATTTGAGCAAGTCGATATTTGTGATCGTTCTGAACTCTATAGAGTCTTTTCACAACACCAACCTGATGCAGTAATGCATTTAGCGGCAGAGTCACATGTAGATCGTTCAATCACCGGCCCAAGCGACTTTATCCAAACCAATATAGTAGGGACTTACACGCTACTCGAAGCTGCCCGCAATTATTGGAACGAGCTTGATGCTGAGCGTAAATCAGCATTTCGTTTTCATCATATTTCAACTGATGAAGTTTATGGCGATTTACCTCATCCAGATGAGCATGAAGGACAAGTGGTCAATCAAGAGCTGCCTTTATTTACTGAGACCACGCCTTATGCACCTAGCAGCCCATATTCTGCCTCTAAAGCGTCAAGCGATCATTTAGTACGCGCATGGCTTCGTACTTATGGATTACCGACGATTGTGACTAACTGCTCAAATAACTATGGACCTTATCACTTTCCGGAAAAACTGATTCCGCTGGTGATCCTTAATGCATTAGAAGGCAAGCCTTTACCTATTTATGGTAAAGGTGACCAAATTCGTGACTGGCTATATGTAGAAGACCATGCTCGCGCACTATATAAAGTGGTTACAGAAGGCAAAATTGGCGAAACCTACAATATCGGTGGTCATAATGAAAAGCAGAACTTAGAAGTGGTACAAACTATTTGTAGCATATTGGATTCATTAGTCCCTAGAGCTACGCCTTATGCTGAGCAAATTACCTTTGTAACTGATAGACCTGGTCATGATCGTCGCTATGCTATCGATGCGAGCAAAATGAGTGCTGAACTTGGTTGGCAACCACAAGAAACTTTTGAAACAGGCCTGCGTAAAACCATTGAATGGTATTTAGCTAACCAAGAATGGTGTCAGCATGTCCAAGATGGTAGCTATCAGCGAGAGCGTTTAGGCATTTAATCACTTTTATTATTTTGTTTTATGTCCTAGTTTTTCTTTAAACGTAGGATCTACATATCTAGGAACTGATTTTACTATGAAAGGAATTATTCTTGCTGGCGGTTCTGGTACACGGTTGTATCCACTTACCCGAGGTGTATCAAAACAACTATTACCAATTTATGATAAACCAATGATTTACTATCCTTTATCTACGCTTATGCTAGCCGGAATTCGAGATATATTGGTTATTACCACTCCTGAAGATAACGATAGCTTTAAACGGTTATTAGGTAATGGGTCAGATTTTGGCATCAACTTGAGTTATGCAGTTCAACCTTCTCCCGATGGGTTAGCCCAAGCTTTTATCATCGGTGAAGAGTTTATCGATGATTCTAATGTGTGTTTGGTGCTTGGCGATAATATTTTCTACGGTCAATCTTTTTCCAAGACACTTAAAAATGCTGCTAGTCGCTCGATTGGCGCTACTGTTTTTGGTTATCAAGTGAAAGATCCCGAACGTTTTGGCGTTGTTGAATTTGATGCTGATATGAAGGCGATTTCTATTGAGGAAAAACCACTACATCCCAAATCATCCTATGCTGTGACAGGACTCTATTTTTTTGACAATAAAGTGGTGGAATTAGCGAAACAGGTTAAGCCTTCACACCGCGGTGAGCTTGAGATCACTACGCTTAATGAAATGTATCTCAAAGCTGGTGAGTTAAATGTCGAGCTACTTGGACGTGGTTTTGCTTGGCTAGACACTGGTACACACGAGAGTCTGCATGAAGCATCTTCTTTTGTGCAAACCATTGAGCACGTTCAGGGTTTAAAAGTGGCTTGTTTAGAAGAAATTGCCTACCGCAATGGCTGGTTAACTAGTGAAGAACTCCGAAACATCGCAAAACCAATGCTGAAAAATGAATACGGACAATATTTAATTCGCTTGGTAGGTAACGCATGAAAATATTAGTTACCGGAAGTAAGGGGCAGGTAGGATCTTCTCTTGTAAAGCAATTAAGCAAGATGTCAGAGATTAGCTTTTTGGCAGTTGATCGCGACCAGCTTGATATTACTGACTGTGAAGCAGTAGACAAACTGGTTAAAGAATTTAAGCCAAACATGATTATTAACTGTGCGGCACATACTGCTGTTGATAAAGCAGAGCAAGAAGTCGAACTTTCTTATGCCATTAACTGTGATGGCCCACAATTTTTAGCCCAAGCGGCTAACAGTGTTGGTGCAACTATACTGCATATCTCAACTGACTATGTATTTGCAGGCAATAAAGTTGGTGAGTATGTTGAAACTGATGATGTTGCCCCGCAAGGAATATATGGTAAAAGCAAACTTGCTGGCGAACTTGCTGTTGCTGAAGCTTGCCCGCATCATATTATTATGCGTACAGCTTGGGTATTTTGCGAAACTGGCAATAACTTTGTAAAAACCATGCTTCGATTAGCGCAATCTCGTGATGAACTTGGTGTTGTAGCAGATCAATTTGGTGGCCCAACCTACGCTGGTGATATTGCTGCTACACTGCTCACAATCGCACAATCATTACATAAAGGTAATTGTTACTACGGTACTTACCATTTTGCTGGTTTGCCACATGTAAGTTGGTACCAATTTGCCACTAAAATGTTTAGCAAGGCAAATGAGCAAGGTATCTTAAATAGAGTGATACAGGTCAATCCTATCACAACCGACCAATACCCAACCCTTGCTAAACGCCCTGCAAACTCTACACTGGCTTGTCGTAAGGTTGAGCAAGTTTTTGGCATCAAGCCCAGCGATTGGCAAACTGCTTTAAATAACTTAAATGATTATATTTGAATGATGTCGTGACTAGTTATTGCACTCGCAATTAACCAATCACCAATAACGACTCGTGACTAACTATCCACCATTCACAACTTACGAATTAAGATAATGAAAATCATCGATACTAAAATCCCCGATGTAAAAATCATTGAGCCAACAGTGTTTGGTGATGCACGTGGTTTCTTTATGGAAACTTGGAACCAAAAGCGATTTGAAGAGCTAGTAACTGGCAAGCCAACTACTTTCGTTCAAGATAATCACTCAAAGTCGAAAAAAGGTATTTTGCGAGGTCTGCATTATCAAACTGAAAATACTCAAGGTAAACTGGTTCGTGTAGTTTCTGGAGAGGTTTTTGATGTCGCGGTAGATATTCGTAAAAATTCACCTACATTTGGGCAATGGGTTGGTGAGTTCTTATCTGCTGATAATAAACGCCAGTTATGGATACCAGAAGGGTTTGCGCATGGTTTTTATGTTACAAGTCAAGAAGCTGAATTTGTTTATAAATGTACAGATTTTTATAATCCTAAATCTGAGATATCTATTTGTTGGAATGATAAATCCATCGGAATAAACTGGCCAATACATGCAGAACCAATTTTATCTGAAAAAGATAGAAAAGGTATTGAATTTGAAAAAGTAAATTGGTATGAGTAACAAACTATATGAATATAGGATTAATTACGGCAAGAGGTGGTTCTAAAGGTCTGCCTAGAAAAAATGTACTTGAACTAAATGGCTTACCTTTAATAGCATGGACAATTAAAGCTGCTATAGAATCCAGAGTTATTGACAAAATTTACGTATCTACTGAAGATGCAGAAATCGCTCAAATAAGTAAAGAATATGGCGCTGAAATTATTGAGCGGCCCATCCATCTAGCCTCAGATACGGCGAGTAGCATTGAAGTTGTTTCTCATGCAATTACTTGGCTAGATGAACAAAATATATCTTGTAAATCAATATGCTTGCTTCAACCAACATCACCTTTAAGAACGGCAAAACACTTAAATGAAGCTGTTAATTTGTTTAATAGCAGAAGCGCAGACTTTGTTATAAGTGTTTTTGAACCTGCTCATACTCCTATTAAATCATATATAGAATGTGAAGATAGTACAATTGTCGGACTATTTAGCAATGATGCACCTTATTTAAGACGACAAGACTTACCACGAGCCTTTCAACCTAATGGTGCAATATATGTGTTTTTAGTCGATGAATTTAAACGTAATAATCACTTTCCGCGAAAAAATACATTTCCGTATCTTATGTCAGAATTTGACTCTACTGATATTGATACACTTGAAGACCTAATTGTTGTTGGGAATAAGTTAAAGGAATTTAATAAATGAAAAAACCCGTATTTGAAATATCTGGCCGGAAGATAGGCTTGGACTATGACCCTCTAGTTATTGCCGAAATAGGAATTAACCATGAGGGGTCTTTAAAAGTAGCATTCGAAATGGTCGATGCAGCAATAGCTGGGGGCGCAGAAGTTATTAAACACCAGACTCATGTTGTTGAAGATGAAATGAGTGGTGAAGCAAAAAGTGTTGTGCCAGGAAATGCAGACGTTTCTATCTATGAAATCATGGAACGCTGTGCACTAAGCGAAGAGGATGAAACAAAGCTAAAAGTTTATGTAGAATCAAAGGGAGCGATCTTTATTAGTACTCCCTTTTCACGAGCTGCAGCTTTACGTTTGGAACGTATGAATGTCCCAGCATATAAAATTGGTTCTGGCGAATGCAACAATTATCCACTACTTGAGCTTATCGCAAGTTTCAACAAGCCTGTCATACTAAGTACGGGGATGAATAATATTTCATCAATAGAAAAAGCGGTGAATATTTTTCGAAAACACTGCACGCCATTCTGTTTGCTTCATACAACTAATCTATACCCCACTCCAGATCATCTAATCCGCTTGGGTGCTATGGAGCAATTACAAGAAGCATTCCCTGATGCCGTCGTAGGTTTATCTGATCATAGCATTGATAATATTGCGTGTCTTGGTGCTGTTGCTTTAGGTGCCTCAGTGCTAGAACGCCACTTCACCGATAGCAAAGAACGCCCTGGTCCCGATATCATTTGTTCAATGGACAGTAAAGAATGTGCTGAGTTGATCGCACAGTCAAAGCGTATGGCTAGGATGCGAGGAGGTAATAAAGAAGCTGCAAAAGAGGAACAAGTAACTATAGATTTTGCTTATGCAAGTGTTGTTACTATTGCTGAAATCAAAGAAGGTGAAGAATTGTCTCGTGATAACTTATGGGTTAAGCGTCCAGGTACTGGAGATTTTCTTGCAGAAGATTATGACTCGTTATTAGGAAAAATTGCAAAAAGCAATATACCTGCAAACGTCCAGTTAAAGAAAGGGCATGTAGAATAAAATGAAAAAGATATTGTTTTTGACAGGCACAAGAGCCGATTTTGGTAAGCTTAAAAGTTTAATTAATAAAGTCGAAAATCATCCTAACATGGAAAGCTATATATTTATAACTGGTATGCATATGATTGCTAAATATGGCATGACTGCAAATGAAGTGAAAAAAAATGGTTATACAAACACTTACAGTTATATTAATCAGAATGGACATGATTCAATGGATGTTATCCTGTCAAAGACAATACAAGGTCTCTCCGATTATGTTAAAGAATTGAAACCTGACATGCTGGTTATTCATGGCGATAGAGTAGAGGCATTAGCAGGGGCAATTGTTGGTTCACTTAACAATATACTTGTTTCCCATATAGAAGGTGGGGAAAAATCAGGAACAATAGATGATTTGATTCGGCATTCTGTCTCTAAGATGTCGCACATTCATTTTGTTTCAAATGACTCAGCTAAAATAAGATTAATGCAATTAGGTGAATTAGAAGAAAGTATATATGTAATTGGCTCGCCTGATTTAGATGTGATGAAGTCTAATGATTTGCCAAGTATCGAGAGTGTCAAAAATTACTATGGCATAGATTTTGATGAATATTCAATAGTAATGTTTCATCCTGTAACTACAGAATTAGATTCTATACAGACACAAGCAAGAGAATTAAGGTTTGCATTAGAAAAAAGTGGAAAGAAATTTGTCGTTATATACCCCAATAATGATCATGGTTCATCTGAAATATTATCTGAGATTAATTTGCTAAATCATTCGCCTAACTTTAAAGTTTTTCCAAGTATAAGATTTGAGAGTTTTTTAACTTTATTAAAAAATGCTAAATGTATTATAGGTAATTCAAGTGCTGGTGTCAGAGAGGCCCCTTTTTACGGTCTACCATCAATTAATATAGGTACTAGGCAGAATAATAGGGCATTTGCGGCGTCCATAATTAACGTTAAGAGTGAACAACGCGAAATTTTTGATAGTATTATGAACATTTATAATAAACAGATAAGCATTTATGCAATTGAAAAGGAGTTTGGCGATGGGAATAGTGATGATAAATTTATAGATGTATTATCTGGGGTGAATGTTTGGCAAACTAAAAAACAAAAAATATTTATGGATAGAGGGTAGTCTTCTATGCGAAATATGATTAAGTATGTTAAAAGAAAGATATTTGGCTATTTAGTTAATAGAAAGCTAAAAAAACCTTGTGAAACGCTATATGTAAATAGATTCAGCGTGGTTAATAAAAACACAACGTTGGGAAATAATGTTCATTTTAATGGAATAAAAATCAGAGGTACTGGAAGAGTCTTTATTGGAGATAATTTTCATTCAGGCGAAGAGTGCCTATTGTTAACCGATATGCACAATTATAGAGGAAAAGCTCTACCATATGATGAAACTCTAATAGAAAAACCTATTGTTATTGAAAATAACGTGTGGTTGGGTAGCAGAGTTATAATAATTGGAAGGGTAACGATTGGTGAGGGAGCAATTGTACAAGCCGGTTCTGTAGTTGTAAGAGATGTCCAACCTTTGTCGATTGTTGGTGGTAATCCTGCAATAGAAATAAAAAAAAGACCTGCGGAAGAGTATTATAAATTATTATCAATGAAGAGTTTTTATTGATGTTTTGGTTAGTTGTATGTGTTTTTATATTGAGCTCATTCTTAGGCGTCTTTTTCATGGAGCAAGGCGCGTACAGTATAACTTTAAAAGGTAATGGTTATGCTAATAATGTTACGAATGCTTATATAATTCATGTGATATTTTTTTTTGCTGGAGTTTATTTATGTTCTAAAATTAAATTTCTAAAATTAGAACATAGGAGTCCCAATACAATAGCAATTAAAAGAATAGTTTACTCTAGGTTTTTTTTGATAATACTATTTTCTCTTATCATTGTATGGTTTGGTTTTGGTGGAATAAAAGTAATGCTCGGAGGGATAGATAAAGCACAATTTAGAACTAGCTTAGGTCCCTTTGGTGCATTAATGTATTTACTAGTTAAGTCTATTGTGCCAACGTTGCTAGCTTACTACGCCTGTTTAGTTAAAAATAATAATAATGGATACTATAGATTATACCTTATATGCATAATATCATCATTCCTCGCACTAGGTTTAGGATTTAAAGCTTTATCTATTACAATTGTTTTACCGGCTTTTTTTATATTAAAAAATAAGCTTAATTTACTTAGTATGATGAAGTATATTTTTATTTCAGTTGGAGTTCTTTTTAGTACAGCTTATATCTTTAAAGATGAAAATACGGATATTTTAGGGGTCTTAGAATTTGTATTCGAAAGAGCAACTATAATCCAAGGTGATGTAGCTTGGTATGTTTGGAATAGTACTGAAAAAGCGATTAAAAATTTTGAATTATTCAAGACTCTTTATCCTGCAATCGGGGAGAGTAATTTTGCATTATTAACTGGAGTTACACAAAGTAATTATGATGTTTGGGTTGATTATCATTTTGCTCAAAGTTTGACAAGGTTTGTAGGGTATGATAATAACGCTTTGCAATATGGTTTTACTGTGACTGGAAATGTTTTTTCCACAGCAGTTTTTGCATTGGGCAAGCAGTTTTTTTGGATATACTCATTTTTTGTCGGCAGTGTATCTGCTATCGTATATAAAATTTTTATCGAACTTTTAAATAAAAAGTACTACAAGCTAGCATCTGTAATTGCAAGCTTTATGGCTTTTAGTGTTATAGGTTGGATAAATAGTGGAGAAATTATTAAATTATTTCATATTTCCACAATTTTTTATTTAATTTTCTCATATTTGTTACTATGCTTTTTAGAGAAAAGGCTTACATGGAATAATGAATTAAAATGATAATTTCTGTTCAATACTTGAGAGCGTTAGCATCTATATTAGTAGTAATTGTTCATGCCTTTGAATTGCATAGAATATATTTTAAAAAATCAATAGGTATATCCGAAAAGATATATATGTTTGGTGGGATTGGAGTTGATATATTTTTCGTAATTAGTGGTTTTATTATGATGTATATTTGTTCAAAAAAACCACTTGTTTCATTTAGTCAATTTTTAAAATTTTTCGAAAACAGAGTTATACGTATTGCACCATTATACTTATTAATTACTTTTTTTCTTGCACTATCCCTATTTATTTTTCCATCATTATTCAATCGTACTAAGTTTGATTTTATTCATCTTATATACTCTATTTTTTTTATCCCTTATTTTAATTCAGCAGAAACTTGGCATCCTATACTAGCACAGGGCTGGACATTGACATATGAGTTTCTTTTTTATCTTTTAATGGGTATATCGTGTTGGCTCTTTGGTAAGCGAGGTGTTTATGTTTGTGCCTTCTTTTTATTGATAAATTATTTCTTTAATGCAAGCTTAGATTATTCTACATCTTTAGAAAGAATATTTTTTGAACCTAGATTAATACAGTTTTCTTTTGGTATATTTTTGGGCGCGCTTTTTCTATCAAACAAAATCCTAGCCGGAGTTCTACCGAATTTGCTTGTTTCTTTTTTGTGTATAATTTTGGTTATGTATTGGGTGATAAATTTTGAATTAGTTGATGACATTCAACGCGCTTTCTTATGGGGTGTTATTTCCTTTTTGATCTGTTATTTTTTCATTTCTAATGAAAATTTTTTAAATAAATTTAAATCTAACTTTTTTTTATCCCTTGGTGACTCATCATATTCGCTGTATTTAACCCATAATATTGTTTTAGCTGTTGCCTTTAAATTATTAGTGTTTTCTAAAGTCCATTTATCATTTTATTTTGTGATCCCTTTAGTAATATCGTTGTGTCTTTTTGTTGGCCATTATACGTATACATTTATTGAAAGGCCAATCACCTTAATTTTTAAGAAAAAGGCGTAAAGATGTTAAGTTTTATAAAGCAAATATTAAAATTCGACCCTGTAATAAATAACTATGCTTGGTCTTCAATGACTCTAAATAGAGTTGGTAATTTCGAACTCTTTGTACCTAAAGGAAGGGCTGGATTATTTATAAGATTATTTCTTTACATTTATAAAGGTATTAGATCTGTATCTGATTATAAGTTTTTTAGTGGATACGAAATATCAAACGAAAATAATAGTAAACTCCTATTTTATTATGGTTCTCTAAATCAATTTAAAGCGTTGAACCCTATAGTCTCAAAAGTCCGTGGAATGACTATCAGCGAAAACAGATGTGCAGATTTTAAATTGCAATATTTTAATTGTTTTTTATTTTCTTTTTTGTTTTTGCCTATTACGGTATTGAAATTGATTTCTGTTAATCAATATGTGTTTAATTCGTTTAGATTTAATTTAGATGGTTATTTAATGTCTATTGGTTATTATGTGGAATGGTTAAGGGTGCTAAATAAATTATCACCAAGGGCGGTTATTGTATCTAATGACCATAACCCGTCTAACAGAGCACTAATCAGCGCATGCAAGTCATTAGGTATAAAAACTTGTTTTATTCAACATGCTCCTGCTGTCTGTGGTTTTCCTGCTTTAGATTACAATTTAGCTCTTCTGGAAGGGAAGCATGCAATAGCATGTTATGATGTTGCACCTGAATGCAACGTAAAGTTTGTAGGTAGCTATATATCTTCCCATGTAAATAATAATTTATCTGAAGCAGACAATGTGCTTTTTTCTACAGGTTTAGTGAGTAATATAAATGAATCAAGTTTAGTAATAAAAAATATTTTAGAATTAAATAAGAGAATTATTCTTCGCCCACATCCTGCAGATCCACGACTAGAACTCTGGAAGCAAATAAGTAATAACCATAATATAAGTTTTAGCGATCCTAAGCTTGAGTCACCCATTACAGCGCTTCAATCTTGTAATGTTGTAATAGGAGCTATGTCAGGTTTGTTGTTAGAGTCGGCAGTGCGCAGTAAAGCAGTTTATTGTTTTAATGGGCAGAATACTGTTCCAGATTGGTATGGATTAATTGAAAATAAGGTTTGTGGAACTTTATCGTTAGATAACTTAAAATCTCTGGCCAATATTTTTGATTTTGAAAATTTGGTTATTCATAGTGCTCAGTGTTTTAAATCGGCATCTTACTATTACGAAAATATTGGTGTTGGTCAAGATGAATATTTAAATCAAGTACATAATGCTATCCATGAGTGTTTACTATGAATCGAAATTTAATTTTTACATTAGGTGCAGAACTAATTGGTAAGATAGCTCCATTTATTCTAATTCCAGTTTTAACACATTATATACTGCCTGAAGATTTTGCTATTTTATCTTATCTTATGATCAGTATTCCTTTTTTAGTGATAATCATATCTTTCGGAACAATTGGAAGTATACCTGTTTGGTTTTATAAATATAGTGATGAGTTCAAACTACATTTTTCATCTTTGCTTATATTCTATTTTGTAATTGGGTTGTTGATAGTTTTATTTACTTTTTTATTTTCCTATATATATAGTCAACCTTTATTTTTGTTAGGCAGTATAATCGGTTCTTTGAGTGTTTTTTTTCAAGTTTTTACTGTTTATTTTCAGTCATGTAAAGATTTTAAAACCCTTTTCCTATTTCAATTGACCTATGCATTTTTTACGTTATTTATCACATTGTATTTTTTGAGTTACTTTGAATCTGGAATGTATGGAAGAATTTATGCGTGGTTAATTTCATTGCTTTTGTCATGCAGTATTTTTTATGTTTTTTTAAAAAAAGATATTGAATTATTAAGTGGCTTTTCATTTAGAGCAGTGAAAGCTGCACTTGTTTTTGGCTTACCGCTAATTTTGCATCAAGTATCCGCTTGGTTACTAAATTCAATAGATAGGTTTTGGATAGGTGAGTTAGTTGGGAAAACTGAGCTAGGGATTTATTCTGTAGCTACACAATTTGGTATTATTGTTAATATTTTGGCAGTTGCTTTAAATCGGTACTTTCAACCCATTTCTTTTGAAGAATTCAAATTAAATGGGTGTACAATTAAACAATATGTTAAAAACTTTAAGTCTTTTTCAATGATATTTGTTCCGCTCAGCACTATAAGTGTGTTATTCGTATATTTAGTCCTTCCATACATTTTAGGTTCTGATTATTCGGGGGTTGATTTCATTTTTTTATTTATGTCGTTAGGTTTTTTGTTCAATGGTTTATATTTGGTTTCCGCAAATGCGCTTTTTTTCTTGGAAAACACAAAATCTTTATCATTAATGACTTTTGCAATGGCGAGTTTCCATATTGTTTCTAGTTATATTTTTATCTATTTTTTTAAAATTAATGGTGCGTTATTTTCGATGGTTTTAACTTGGTTTTTGATGTTGTTTTTTTCTATTCTACTGTCTATAAATAAAATTGGTGAACATGAAAGTAATATATAATTCAATTAATACCAATAGTGCTGGTACATCTAATGTTTCTAAAGTTATTTTAAGGGACGATGAGTTACGTGCAAAAATTTCAAAGTTTATTGTAGAGGATAATGCCTTCTTTGATGATGTAAATTACAGTGAGGTCCTAAAAGTTAATTTTAATAATTTCAAATTATTTAAAAGATTTTTTTATGATTTTTTTGTATTTCATCAGTTTATCAATGAGTTAGATGCTGATGTGGTTGTCATAATGGCTAATTATAGCCCTAGAAAAATAAAATCTAAAAAGATTGTAATTATGAGACATCCCTACCTTGTTGATAAGGAAGCCTGGAGGCAAATTAAATCTATAAAACACTACTTAATAGAAATAATTAGAAAGTTAATGTTTAAGCTAACTTTGAAAAGCACTCAGGTCTTAGTTTTGCAAACCAATGCCATGAAAGACATGTTTCTCGTTTCTTATCCAGAATATACTGGTTTAATTAAGGTTCTTGGTAATCCTGTGTCAAAACGCATTTTAAAATTAAGAGACTTACCAATATCTTCATTTTCTTCTCGCCAGAAAGCTTTTTTTTACCCTAGCCGTTATTATGCGCACAAAAACCATGAGCTTATTATTAGCCTTGTACTTGCATATCGCGATTGGTTTGAATCTAGTGGGTATTTTTTTATTATAACTCTCGATGTCAATGGAGAGGGTAAACACATCCTTGAACAGATAGATAAAAACAATTTATCTGGTTTAATTGTTAATATAGGTGAAGTTCCACAAGAAGTTATTGTTGATTGGTATCAAAAATCTTTGATTTTATTTTTTCCATCGCAAGCAGAAACTTTTGGTAATTCATTAGTAGAGTCTATGTGCACAGGGCTTCCAATTGTAGTTGCGGATAAGCCATATTCACATACCCTATGTGGTTCTGACGCAGTTTATTTTTCAAATGATGCTATATCTGCATTCGAGGCAATTAATACTTCTATAGATAATTGGAATAAGTTTTCGGAGGGCTCTCGAAGGCTTTCATCTTCATTGAAGAATCCCAGTGAGTGGAACTTTGAGTTACTTTCTTAACCTTTAGGTGTTTTATGTCTGTCTTTATCTCCGTTGTATCTCATAATCATGCGAATTTGATTAATCGAATCAAATGTTTAGAAGGTTTGTGCCTAAAGTTTCATGTTATAGTTAAGTCTAACATTGAAGGTGATGATTTTTCTGAACTCAATATGAATAAGAACTTTCATTGGATAAATGAATCATATGGGTTAGGTTTTGGTGCAAATAACAATTATATTTATAATTATGCTAAAAATTACTTATCTATGAGTGATGACGATATTTTTATTGTTCTCAATCCTGATGTGATAATTGAATCATCTGCTATAGAAAACCTATCTTATACCATGTTTTATAATGGTTTAAAACTTTGTGCGGTTAACCTTTTTCGTGACTATGATTTTTCAAATTATGACAATTCAATTAGAAGTTTTCCAAGTTTGTTAGATTTCATATCTTCTTTTTTGTTTAAAAGAAATAACTCAGTTTTAGATAAATCACATATTGTTGAACAGTCAACAGTTGATTGGGCTGCAGGTTCTTTCTTAGCATTTAAAGCCTCTCATTATAAATCTTTAATGGGATTTGATGAATCATATTTTATGTATTGTGAGGATATAGATATTTGTTATCGAAGTAAGGCGAACGGAGTTCCTTTAATTTACCTTCCTTATATTAAAGCCGTTCACTTAGCTATGCACAACAATAGGCGTATTTTTTCAAAGCATTTCTATTGGCATTTACGAAGTGTTGTAAGGTTTGAATTGGTTAAGCACAAATTAGTAAAACCAAGCTCAACTGTTAATGAATTTTTTTGGAAGAATTAATGAAAATCTCTATTGCAGGAACAGGCTATGTGGGCCTCTCCAATGCTGTTTTATTAGCTCAGCACCATCAAGTTACTGCGGTTGATGTTATCGCGCATAAAGTGGCGTTAATCAACGCTCGCAAATCACCGATTGTTGATGCTGAGATTGAAGACTTTTTAGTACATCGCGAGCTTAATTTAACGGCGACATTAGATAAGCAACTTGCATATCAAGATGCTGAGTTTGTGATCATTGCAACTCCAACGGATTACGACGCAAAAACCAATTACTTTAATACTTCTTCAGTTGAGTCGGTTATTCAAGATGTGTTAGCGATTAACCCTCAAGCGGTGATGGTAATTAAAAGCACAGTACCAGTAGGCTTTACTGCTAAGGTCAAGCAAAAATATAACAGCGATAATATTTTATTCTCGCCTGAGTTTTTGCGTGAGGGGAAAGCTCTTTATGATAATTTGCATCCTTCACGGATTATTGTGGGTGAACGCAGCGAGCGCGCTAAAGTCTTTGCTGATTTATTAGTGCAAGGCGCAGTGAAAAAAGATATTGAAGTGTTATTTACCGATTCGACCGAGGCCGAAGCGGTTAAATTATTCTCTAATACTTATCTTGCGATGCGTGTAGCTTACTTTAATGAGCTTGATACTTATGCTGAGACTCATGATTTAGATTCGCGCCAAATTATTGAAGGGGTGTGTTTAGATCCGCGTATTGGTAATCACTACAATAATCCATCCTTTGGTTACGGCGGTTACTGTTTACCGAAAGATACTAAACAACTGCGGGCCAACTATGCCGATGTGCCTAATAGCATTATTGGTGCAATCGTTGAATCAAACACTACCCGTAAAGACTTTATTGCTGAATCTATTTTAAGACGTAATCCAAAGGTCGTGGGCATTTATCGCCTAATTATGAAATCTGGTTCGGATAACTTTCGCGCGTCCAGCATTCAAGGCATTATGAAGCGCCTTAAAGCTAAAGGGATTGAGGTCATTGTTTATGAGCCAGTGCTCAATGAGAAAGAGTTCTTCCATTCCCGCGTAGTTACCGATTTAACAGCCTTTAAAGCGGTTGCTGATGTTATTGTGTCAAATCGTATGGCTAAGGAACTGGCAGATGTGGCAGATAAAGTCTATACCCGCGATCTGTTTGGAAGCGATTGAGGCTCAACTGCATAGTTGTGAGTGTTTTTAGTGTGATATCTATTGTTATAGTTATTTTGTGGCTACTGGTTTAAAGGCCAAAAGCTGGATCCCCGCCTTCGCGGGGATGACGGTTACTATTTAGTGGTGTAGCATTCACCTGTTACCTTAAGTGAAGCGCTGAGCTTTTAACTTTTACTGCATACCGCGAACTAAGTGTTCTGTTAGTGTGTCTGAAAACTTCCAATTTTCTCGAATCTAGTAGTTGTATAGTACCTCTCCAGAACGGTAAAGCCCGCTCTCTTTTCTGCATTATTATTGAGTCGTTTTATGTCAACAAACATCGCTGTTTTATTTGTGTTTTTTATCTCTTTTATCAGTTTGTTTGTGTTTCGCAAGATTGCAAAAAAAACGGGATTAGTGGATAAGCCTAATGATCGCAAGCATCATACTGGGCAGATTCCGTTAGTTGGTGGGATCTCGGTTTTTTTTACCATGATGCTTACATTGCTCTTAGCACCTGAATTATTGCTGGCGCCGCAATTGTATGCCGGATGTGCCTTTATTCTTGTGGCCATAGGTGTGATTGATGATCGTTATGATATTAGTTTCAAGTTTCGCCTTGTTGTACAAGCAATTATTTCATTGTTGATGATTATGTTGGGCGAACGTAGTTTGCATAATCTCGGCTATTTGATGGGCAGTGAGGCGTTGCAAATACCTGAAGTTGCCAGTTATGTGTTAACTGTGGTGGCGGTTATCGGTGCAATCAATGCCTTTAATATGGTGGATGGTATTGATGGATTGCTTGGTGGTTTAGCATCAGTCACCTTTGGTGGTTTGGGTATCTTGTTTTATTTACATGGTATGCATAGTTTTGCCACTTTCTGTGCACTGCTTGTGACTGCTATGCTGCCTTACATCATGCTCAATTTAGGCTTTCCATTTGGTAAGCGTTTTAAAGTATTTATGGGTGATGCAGGCAGTATTTTCATCGGCTTTACCGTGATATGGCTTTTGATTGTGGCAAGTCAAGGTGAACGAGCAACTGCAATTAGGCCTGTAACCGCACTTTGGCTTATTGCGCTGCCGCTGATGGATATGGTGTGCATCATGATCCGTCGTATTCGTAAAGGCCAATCGCCTTTTAAGCCAGATCGAGAACATTTGCACCATATCTGTCAACGTGTGGGGTTATCATCCCACATGTCATTATTAGTTATTTGTGCCGCTGCAAGTATGATGGCTGCAATTGGAATTTGGTCCGAGCTTGCTAAAGTGAATGAAAATATAATGTTTTTTGCATTTTTGGCTACTTTTACTTTGTATTTTATCGTTATGAATAATATATGGCGGATTACTGCATTTTTGCGTAGAGATTTTAAATTTAATAAGTCTATTTAATGGCTTAAACCGAGCAGTGCATTTTCTGTTGCTTCATGGCTTATCTGTTTCATCTGTTACTGCTATAATTCTGTGTCATTTTTCTGAAATAAAATGTTAGTAAAGTCATTTTTATAATGATGTATTTGGCTTAAGGAAGAGATTATGGAATACCTCATACCACTTATTACTGTGTTTTGCTTAACCTGTGTTGCAATTAAAGTGTTTAACCCTATTGCTCAACGGGTCGGTTTAGTAGATTTACCGAATGAACGTAAGTTACATGTAGGTGCTATCCCCTTGATTGGTGGCATATCTATCTATTTTAGTGTGCTACTTGTTTCGAGCATCGTGATAGAGCAGAGTCAAGTTTTTAACCTATACCTGATTTCAGCTGCCTTAATTCTTTTTCTGGGTGTCCTTGACGATAAATATGATCTTTCTGTACGGGTGAGAATGGCTGCACAGGTGATTACGGCATCAATATTGATCTTTGGTGCAGGACTATATTTAACATCATTTGGTCACATTCTACATTTTTTTGAGTTCAAATTAGGCTATGTAGGTATTGTTGTTACAGTTTTAGCCGTCATAGGTGCAATCAACGCTTTCAACATGGTAGATGGTATCGATGGTTTGGCTGGCATGCTGAGTTTAGTTACCTTTTCATCTTTAGCTTTTTTGTTTTATTGGGCTGATAACAGCTGGTTTATGTTACCTTTGTTGTTTATTGGAGCAATTGTTGGGTACTTGCTTTTCAATTTGAAATGGCCGTTTCCTTCTTTTGAAAAAATCTTCATGGGTGACGCCGGTAGTATGCTAATCGGTTTGACTGTCGTATGGATGCTTGTTATTGGTACTCAACCTGATACGAGTGTGTTTAGCCCTGTCACTGCGTTATATTTAATCGCTATTCCGCTCATGGATATGACCGCAATTATGTATAGACGTGTAAAAAAGGGCATGTCGCCATTTAAGCCCGACCGTGATCATTTGCACCATATCTTTGAGCGTGCTGGCTACAATCGTAAGCAAACATTGATCCGAATTTCATTAGCGTCTTTATTGCTTGCTGTTATCGGTGTAGCAGCTGAGATTGCACATGTTCCTGACTCAATTATGTTTATTACTTTTTTGGCTATTTTTGCAGCGTACAATTGGGCTCTATCTAATGTATGGCAATTATTGACTTGGATTCGTAAGTAATCGCTCTTATAAATAGTTAGTTTCAAAATGCCAATTCATTTGAATTGGCATTTTGCTTTTTATCATTCGTTGAAGGATTTTTTATGTCTAGGAAGTATTTTGGAACTGACGGTGTGCGTGGCAAAGTTGGCTCTTTCCCTATTACGCCTGATTTTGCGATGAAGTTAGGTTGGGCAGCGGGTACTGTGCTGGCGTCCACGGGCACTAAAGAAGTACTGATTGGTAAAGATACTCGTAGCAGTGGCTATATGCTTGAGTCGGCAATGGAAGCGGGGTTTTCTGCTGCGGGCGTGAATGTTGCGCTCATTGGCCCTATGCCTACACCCGCGGTGGCGTATTTAGCCTCGACCTTTAGGGCTGACGCAGGGTTGGTGATCAGCGCATCACACAATCCATTTTATGATAATGGCATTAAGTTCTTTTCTAATTCCGGTACTAAGTTAAATGATGCGCAGGAACTGGAAATCGAAGCCTTGTTAGAAAAGGCGCTGAACCAGAATGCAATGGAGTGTGTTGCCTCGGAAAAACTGGGAAAAGTACGCCGTATTGATGATGCTGCCGGTCGTTATATTGAGTTCTGCAAAGGCACTTTTCCAAATCATTTGTCTCTAGCGGGATTGAAGATTGTTGTCGATAGTGCCCATGGTGCTGCATACCATATCGCGCCTAATGTTTACCGTGAACTCGGTGCTGAAGTGATTAGCATCAATGACAAACCTAACGGCGTGAATATTAATGATCACTGCGGCGCGACACATTTAGACAGTTTGCAAACTGCGGTTATGGTGCATGAAGCTGATTTAGGGATTGCGCTCGATGGTGATGCTGACCGTGTTATGTTTGTCGATCACAATGGCCATGTAGTGGATGGTGATGAGATTTTATTTATCCTTGCTCATGCTGCTCACTGCAAAGGCGAAATGGTGGGGGGCGTGGTTGGTACCTTAATGTCAAATCTTGGCTTAGAGCTTGCGCTTAAGCAGATGGAAATTCCTTTTGTTCGCGCAAAAGTAGGCGACCGTTATGTAGTTGAACAGCTTAAAGCGACTGGCTGGCAATTGGGCGGTGAGGGTTCAGGACATATATTGAGTTTGCAGCATGCTTCAACGGGTGATGGTATTGTTGCATCCTTACAGGTACTTAAAGCTGTATTAGAGTCAGGTAAACGTTTAGCCGATATTAAAGCGGGGATGACTAAGTTCCCGCAGGTACTTATAAATGTACGTTTAGCTACGGCTAATGCCGACAGCATTTTAGCGACGACGAGTGTTCAGCAAGCCGTGATTAAAGCAGAAGAGATTTTAGGTGACCAAGGGCGAGTGCTGTTGCGCAAATCCGGAACAGAGCCGCTTATTCGCGTAATGGTCGAATCCACGGATACTATAATGACGCAGACTCAAGCAGAATATATCGCGGATGCGGTTCGAGCGGCTTAAACCTTAGAGCTATTTAAGCTAACGGTTATACGTGTTCATTCAGGTATTGATATGCTGAATTTTGAAGCCAGAAAGTTGTATGCTTTCTGGCTTTTTTATTTTAATGCTTTTTATTTTTGGGGTAGGCGATATGCGAGTGCTAGTTACTGGTGGTGCAGGCTTTATCGGTTTAGCCTTGGTGCGGATACTGATCCAACAAACAGACTGTCATGTACTTAATCTTGATAAGTTAACCTATGCGAGCCACTCTGATGCTTTCGCCGATATTGCTGCTAATGAGCGCTATCATTTTATTCAGGCTGATTTTGGGTTGCCTTAGAAGCAAGAACTGCTTTTTATGGTTAACAGGCCGTAATGGTGACGCTAAGTAATTGACTTGGCGCTGTCGTGACTAATTTTATATCTTGGTCTGGTTTAATGATAAGTATGTCGTATGGCATGATCTTGATGCTCTCCCCATTATGCTCCCATGTCATTGTATCTAAACAGCAGAGTAGTTGAACGATAGGCGCTTCTGTCTTGTTATGGTGTGCATCGATGGCGGTGTTCGATATGGCCGCATGTTTTTCGATAAATATGCCATTAACGTTGAGCCTTTGAGTCAGCGCTTTAAATGCTGCGCGTTTGGTCATAACATTAAAATCAATAACATCACTACCTAATAGTTTGCTTGTTATTGAGGTTTCACCTGCAAAGCAGAATGGGTTATCTGCGGGTGTAAGCCTCTTATATTCAGTTGTATCTGCGTCTCCCTGTATTCTTTCTTCTCCCCTAAGGTCAATCAGCTGTTTTGCCTCTTCACGACTATTGATGTTGAGTTCGACACCATCGCCTTCAAGGATAACCAGTTGTCTGTCTATGCCAATAAATGAGGAAAAGGGTCCGTTGCTACTAATGCTGGCTATGCTTATTCGATAATCAAAGTTGGATAAATCCGCATTACTTGGGGAAATAAGTAACTGTTTGGTACTGCCGCCGCCATTTTTCCATGGTGTTGATGGGCAATCTTGGTAGCGGATCAGTTGCGTGTGTTTATCTGAAGTCATTCCTTTGTCTCTGTATTTACCTTGAGGTTTATTAATGATGCTCGCTCAACCTTGAGCGTATATTTGTTCTGCTATTGTTTCTTTTCCAATACATAATTAGCGGCCAGATCGCCGGTAATTCTTTTGCCTTCAGTATCTAACATGATCAGTTGATTTTCGCCGACCAGATATTGTGTGCCATCATCCAAGGTGATTTTTTGGCCTTTCTCATCCCACACCGCTTTGCCTATCAATTTAAAAATCTTCTCATCTTTACCCAAATAAACCGTTTCTTGAACAAAGCTATTATCAGATTGTAATGTGATTAGGGTTTGAATACCTTCGCAACTGGCGCATGGCAACACACCTTCATAGCTGCCTGCCCAATCGAGTGAATTTTGACTGGTATCGCCGACAGGGACGGTTGTAGCGGCTTCTGTTTGAACTTGGGCTGTATTAACCGCAGTGCTTTCTTTTGAGGCTTCTGAGCAAGCCGTGGTAAATAAGGCCAGCAGCGCGATGTAACATAGTGATTTGTTCATAGTGGCTCCAATAGCATTTCAGGGTGTTATGGATTAAGTGTATTCATCATACCCGTCAAGGTTGGCAGAGCCTAACTTTGACTATTCCTAATTTATAACAATAGGTTAAGTTTTGTGTCTTTGTATTCCACGTGGCGAGAGTGTTAGTGATTAGCCTAAAGTCTGTAACTAATAAGATGATAATTTATCCTTTGAAACTAGTCACTTTCGAGATTGAATCTATACTAAAGCTTAACTATTCATCGTATGCGTATTACCATGCATGGCGATCGCCTAATAACATTCATGCCGATCATCCAATAACATTCATGTCGATCGCTCAATAACATCGCAAACCGATCACTTTTGCTTCTTTATGGTAAACCCTGATCGACATGCATGTTATTGCGTGACTTTTTCTCCTCGCTTCGTTAAACCCGCACTTTCTGCTCATTTAATCTGAGGAAAGTGCATGTCTGCGAGGCCTATTACTGTGAGAAAACTGAAAGAAATTCTGCGCCTAAAATATCAGGCTCGCCTATCACACAGGCAGATTGCGCTTAGCCTTCATGTCTCCCCTAGCACGGTATCCTATTATGCTAACCGTGCTGCACACCTCGGGATCCATGACTGGCCACTCAGTGATATCTGGGACGATGTCACTTTGGAACGTGCCTTTCTCAACACTCAAACTGTGCATAAAAAACAGTACAAACCCCTGCCTAACTGGGCCATGTTGCATCAGGAGTTAAAACGACCGGACCAAAAAGGCATGACACTTGAGCGATTATGGCAAGAGTATGCTGAGCGTAACGGCCAAACACATTACAGCTATAACCACTTTTGTCGCTTGTATAAAGAGTGGGCTAGCGTGTTGCAACCGTCGATGCGTCAGACCCATATCGCCGGAGAAAAACTGTTTGTCGATTATTGTGGGCAAACGGTGCCCATCATTGATCCGCACACTGGGGAACTGCTTTACAAGGCTCAAATCTTTGTCGCGGTATTGGGTGCATCTAACTACACCTTCGCCGAAGCGACTCGCTCACAACAGCTCGAAGACTGGGTAATGAGCCACAAACGGGCATTTGAGTTCTTCGGCGGTGTGCCGCAATTAGTGGTACCCGATTGCCTCAAAAGTGCCGTCAGTGTGGCACGCAATACCGATCCAGACTTGAATCCGACCTATCAAATGTTAGCCGCCCATTTCGGCACAGCGATCATGCCGGCGCGTCCCCGTAAGCCCAAAGATAAATCCAAGGCTGAAGTCGGCGTACAAATCGTCACCCGCTGGATTTTGGCGGTGCTGCGCCATGAAGTGTTCCATAGCCTAGCACAGCTCAACCAGCGCATTGGTGAGTTGTTGACGCGCCTCAATCAAAAGCCCTTCCAAAAGCTCCCCGGTAGTCGTGCATCTTTGTTTACCGAGTTGGATGCGCCTGCGCTAAAGCCCTTACCCAGTTACCGTTATCAGTACACCAAAGTGCAACAGGTACTCGTGGGCAAGGATTACCATGTTGATATAGAAAAACACTATTACTCAGTCCCTTACGCCTTACAGGGTAAGCGATTAACGGTACAAATCACGGAGCATACCCTGGTGTTTTATCACCATGGCAAGGTAGTCGCCGAGCATGTACGCAGTCAGCGTAAAGGTCAACACACGAGCCTGAGCGAGCATATGCCCGCACATCACCAGGCACTGCTCGAATGGTCGCCCGAACGCTTGCACCACTGGGCTGCCTCGATAGGGCCCTATACCGCACATTGGGTGCATGAGTTTATCCGGCAAGCCGAGCATCCGGCCCAAGCGGTAAGGCCCTGCTTGGCACTGTTAGGGCAAAGCAAAACCTACGGTAAAGACCGGCTAGAAGCGGCCTGTTTACGGGGCCAGCTGACAGGGGCTAACCGCCTGCACAACATTCGCGCCATGCTTAAAAATGGCTTAGAGCAGCAGCCAATCTACACCAACAAGCACGACCCACTGCAAGCCATCAGCCACGACAACGTGCATGGTGAGAGCTACTTCCACTAACGTCAATAAATAACAAGGAGACAAAGATGCAATTACGCGTCGAAGAACAACTTAGCCAACTGCATTTAGGTGGCGTGAAGCAAGCGCTCGCACAACAACAAGAGCAAGCCATGCTTTATCAAGACATGAGTTTTGAAGAGCGGCTACAACTGCTGCTCAGTCACGAACTGCTACAAAGAGAGCAACGCAAAATCAATCGGTTAGAAAAACAAGCCTGTTTTAGGCTGATGGGGCAAATCGAGCAACTGGACTATCGTGCCAGTCGAGGGTTTACCCCCGCACAGATCCGCCAGTTGCTAGAAGGTCACTGGCTGAGGCATCAACAAAACCTACTGCTAACCGGCGCGGCAGGGTGTGGCAAAAGCTATCTGGCCTGCGCTCTGGGACGTTACTTCATCCGCCAAGGCATGGGTGTGCGCTACTATCGCTTAAAAACGTTGCTTGAGGAAATGCGACTCGCCCAAGCCGATGGCAGTTACCCTAAGTTGATAACACAACTGACTCAAGTTGCGATCTTGATTTTAGATGACTGGGGCATGGAAATGCTGGATGCGAGCGAACGCAGTAATCTACTGGAGATCATCGATACCCGTCATGGCAAGGTATCCACCTTGGTAGCGAGCCAGCTGCCAGTGGATAAATGGTACGCCATGATAGGTGAAGCAACTTTTGCCGAAGCCATCTTAGACAGGCTGATCCATCGTGCTGTGAGAGTGACGTTAACGGGTGAATCGATGCGAAAACAGGGCACAAACTTGACGCATGCCGATCAAGCAGAGTAAAACAAAGATGTTGTAAATGCGGGAAGAAAAATCGTGATCGGCATGATGTTATTGACTGATCGAAATGATGTTATTAGCCAATCGTAGACGGTGGTTCTGTGGCGTTATTTAAGAAAAGTGCTGATGTTATCGAGGATACACCCCATAAGCCTAAACAAGGCATTTGGAAAGTTGCCATTATTGATGATGAGCCTGGGATCCATGAGGTGACTCGATTTGCTCTGAAAAATCTGACCTTAGATAATCGGGTATTACAGTTTTATTCCTGTTACAGCGCTGCGGAAGGCTTAGCGTTACTTCAAACCGAAACAGATATCGCATTGGCTTTTATTGATGTGGTCATGGAAACCGACCATGCCGGATTAGAACTGGTTCAAAAAATCCGTACTGAATTAAATAATCACAGCACCCGCATCATTTTACGCACAGGTCAGCCGGGACAGGCACCAGAAGAACAAGTAATTCGGGATTTTGATATCAATGATTACAAGGCCAAAACAGAACTTACCGCGGCTCGGCTTAAGTCTTGTGTCTACACTTCGCTGCGTTCCTATCGCGATATTAAAATTATCGAGCAAAGCCAAAAGGGGATGGAGAAAGTCATTGCCGCCTCTACCTCTGTGCTTAAAAGCCATACATTGCATAATTTTGGCAGTGCGGTGCTCGAACAGACCCTGCAGTTACTCAATCTTGAAAGCTCAGCCCTGTATCTCACGAGTTACCATCAAGACCTTTACCTCGATACCCAAATGAACCTACTGGCCGCCACGGGCGATATGGTCAGTTACTGTGAAGGTGGCAGCGTTGAGACGCTACCAGGGGATGTACGTGAGTATATTATTGAGGCCATTGCGCTAAGAACTTCGCTCGTTCGTGACAATATTTACGTTGGATTTTATGAGCTAAGTGGCCATGTCACCAGTATTTTATATTTGCAACACGACACTAAGTTAACGGATTTTCAAGTCAGTATTCTTGAGTTATTTGCGGCGAATGTGAGCTTAACCTTCGAGAATTTGTCGGGCCGTGAAAATGTACAGCAAACACAAAGGGAGCTGATTTTAATCATAGGCGATGCCATTGAGCAGCGCAGTAAAGAGACCGGAGCCCATGTACGCCGGGTTGCGCGCATGACTGAAATGCTCGCGATTGCCATTGGCATGAACGCCGACTTTATTGAAACGATTCGTTACGCCGCGCCTTTGCACGATGTAGGTAAAATAGGTATCCCTGAGAGTATCTTACATAAGCCAGGCAAGCTTGATGCCGAGGAATGGGCGATCATGCAAACCCATGCTGAGAAAGGCTATAACTTGCTCGCAGGCTCAAATCGTATTATTGCCAAAATGGGTGCCCGAATCGCTTATACCCACCATGAGCGTTGGGATGGGCAAGGTTATCCCCGTGGAATTGCTAAGGAAGATATTCCCATTGAAGGCCGACTCATGGCGATTGTCGATGTAATTGATGCCTTGCTTTCCAAGCGCAGTTACAAAGAGGCGTGGTCAGTCGATGCGGTGCGAGAGTATATTTTGGCGCAATCGGGTAAGCAGTTTGACCCCGTATTGTGTGAAGCTAGCCTAAAACTGTTAGATGCGTTTGCCTCCCTACATATCCATATTCCGGATGAACCGCTATGACCCGAATGCTTGATCGAATCCTATTTGATGTTAGTAAATCTCAGGTTATTGATGAGGGCGATCTCATTCAAGCCTCGCAACTTATTGTGAGTTCAATCTGTAAGGGATTACATATCTCGCGGGCGGGCATTTGGTTGTTTGGTCAGGATAATCAGACTATCGCTTGTTATTATTTACTCGACCACCAACAGCCGCAAGAGGCGTTAGTGCTCACTCGTGCGCAGTTTCCGCATTATTTCAGCCTACTCGACAATGAGCGCACTATTGTCGCCAATAATGCCCAAACCGATCCCGCCACCAAAGAGTTTGTTGAAACCTATCTGAAACCGAATCAGATCACCTCTATGCTAGATAGCCCCATTCGTCACCACGGCAAAATGGTGGGGATTATTTGTTCTGAGCATCAAGGTGAGGCGAGGGAATGGACGCGGGATGAAAAGGCGTTTGCTTCGGCACTAGCCGATCTGTTCGGCCGAGCCATGAGTGCTAAGGAGATCCTCGAATACCAGCAACAGCTCAAACTCATTAATGCCGATTTAGAGCATCAAGTTGAACTGCGAACAACGGAGCTCGAGACGGCCTTATCAACCCTAAAATCGACCCAAAAGCACTTAATTGAGAATGAAAAAATGGCCGCCTTAGGCAGTTTAGTCGCCGGTGTGGCCCATGAGGTCAATACGCCGCTGGGTATCGCGGTGACATCCGTGACCCATTGCTTGGATGAGCTGTCGCTACTAAAAGGATCATTCGAGAAAAACGATCTCGATGAAGATAAGTTTGTCAGCTTTATCAATACAATGCAGGACGGTTTATGTTTAATCGAGCGTAATCTTTCCCGCGCTGCTGAACTGGTGCATAACTTTAAACGTACTGCCGCAGATCAATCGATATTGGAACGTGAGCACTTTAATTTAAAGAATTATATTTTCCAAATTTTTAGTTCGTTAAAGCCTTTAATGCGTAAGAAAAACATCACCTTAAAAGTGGAACTCGATGACAATATTTTCATTGATTCTTACCCAGGAGCGATCGCTCAGATCTTTACCAATTTAGTTGCTAACAGTTTTCGCCATGCTTTCCCCGATGACTTCGCCGCAGATAAACAAATTGATATTGTGGTTGAAAAGGAGGGATCACGAATCAAGATGACGTATCAAGACAATGGCATCGGCATGTCCGATGAAGTGAAAGCCAAAGCATTCGAGCCATTTTTCACCACTGCGCGCCAAAGTGGTGGCACAGGGTTAGGGATGTCGATTATTTATAATCTGGTTACCCAAAAGCTCAATGGTGATGTTTCACTCTTCTCGGCACCAAATCAAGGGTTACGTATTGAGATGCTGATCCCCGAAAGTAGTAAGGGCGTAGATTAGTCAACACTCAGTTCAGCAAAGGCGTTTGTCTTAATTGAATGGCTCATGTCCTGTTATCCGTTCTTCCGGCTCGTCGTCTTTTATATGCTACAATCTTGGCACTTCACATGGCTTATCAATCTTAAATATTTCAATGAGAAAAGGCATTTTACTGGCGGGCGGTACTGGCTCGCGTCTTTATCCTATGACGCAGGTTGTCTGTAAGCAATTACTGCCCATTTACGATAAACCTATGATTTATTATCCACTTGTCACCCTGATGCAGGCTGATATTCGAGACATCTTGATCATTTGCACTCCCCACGATTTGCCGCTATTTAAGGCATTACTCGATAAGCAGGTATTTGATGAAATGTAGCGCAACTGAGTTAGCCGAAGTGTTGGTGTTTGAACCGCAAGTCTTTGGGGATGAACGCGGTTTCTTTATGGAGACGTTTAGGCAATCCTATTTTGATGCCTGCTTTGCACAGCGGGGATTCGAGTCATGTGTGTTCGTGCAGGAGAATCACAGCCGATCGCAACGTAATGTCCTGCGAGGCTTGCATTTTCAACGGCGTAAACCGCAGGGTAAGTTAGTGCGGGTCTGTGCAGGGAGCATTTTTGATGTGGCCGTCGATATAAGGGCCGACTCAGCCACCTATGGGAAATGGGTTGGGCGAGTGCTATCGGCAGAGAATCATCTGCAAATGTGGATCCCACCGGGCTTTGCTCACGGTTTTTATGTTCTCAGCGATTATGCTGAAGTTATTTATCAATGTACCCAATATTATGATCCTGAAGATGAAAGTGTTATCGCGTGGAACAGTGCTGAATTTGCCATTGATTGGCCATTAATTACCGCACCGATTTTATCTGCGCGAGATAGTCTCGCCAGTGCAGCATCATAAAGCCAGCCTCGTCTTGTATTAAAAGGAAGGACAAGGCTGTGATATCGCCTAAAATGGCACTCGGTGTGCGGATTTCGGCAACCGATTGGTGGTTGGTGGTTGGGATTTATCCCAAAGCCTAGTGTTGGCAAAAGCATTAGAGAGCAGAAGTTGTGATTTTATTCATGTGAGTACTGGTGAGCTAAGTCCGCTGCAACAAATCCCCGTTGCTGAGTACTTTCAAGTGCCTTTTGCCGAGACCATTAAAGCTGAGGTCAACACGCCTGTGATTGCCGTGGGATTAATTACAGATGCTAATAAAGCGGAAACGATTTTGGCACAAGGGCAGGCCGATGCTATCGCGCTTGCTCGCACTATGCTCTATGACCCACATTGGCCTTGGCATGCGGCAGCAACACTCGGTGCGACTGTGAAAGCGCACCAACAGTATTTACGCTCATCGCCATATGGGATCAAGTCGCCAATAGAGTAGAGCGCTTAACTTGATATTTATCGGTGGCATTAAGTCCTCGATTTTTTAAACCGTTTTTATGGGCAGAAAACAAAACGGGCAAGAATTATCTTGCCCGTTTTTAGTTTTAACTCGTACACATTATTTAGCGGGTTCAACACTCGGTTTGGTATACCAAGGTGCTCGCGCATCAGTAACATCAAACAAGTTGTACTTACGTCCAAGCATTTGACCACCGTCACGGGTCAGTGGCATCCAAGACAAGAAAGCACGACTTTGAGTCGATTTTATGGTCATGAGATCGAATGGGATGGAAATATAGAAGCCCTTGGTAAAGCTACCTTCGCCGTATTCTTCTGCTGATAAATTGGTTTTAGTCGCAAATGCACCGACAATAACACCACTATCAAACTGTTTAGAGAAGTCAACCGTCACGCCTTTATCTTCGGTAAGATACTGCCCCGCACTTATTCTAAGCAAAGTATTGGGGAACCACTCCGGCTGGTAATAAGCCGTTGCATGCCCAGTCACAACACCGGTTTGCACTCGATAAGCCCGATTGGTTAGAGGGTCAAATTGGTTTTCGTCACTAAAAAAACCGAACATACTGTCGGGATCTCGCTGTTTCGCATAGTTAATATCAAAACCAAATGCCCATTGGCTATTGAGTGGACGATAGAGAAATTCTGTCCCCACACCGCCATACATCATCTCTAAATATCCGCCATAGGCTTGGTAGGAAATGTTATCACTAAGATTATCCATCCATGTCAATTGGAGGTTATTAACCCGCACTGGGTTATCATGAACGTACTGGCGTATTAACGTTCTTACTCGTTTCAAGTCGGTACCGTCTGGTGGTACGTCATATAAAAACTTATCGTAGTTATCGTATAAGTTGAGATAAAGAGAACCGCCAAATTCGAAATTATCGGTAAACTTATAGTTTGCACTCCCAGTAACACCGATATTAAACATGTAGAAGCCTTCTGAGCCTCCGAAGGATTGCACCATAGTGGGAGCAACATCGAAGCCTAATTTATCCAGCCAATCTTCATCAGTACGCGTTACTAACTCACCTTGAGGTAAGCGTGGGACAGCAACTTGACTCGCATCAGTAACCTTAGCATTGAGGTAACCAAAGCTGGCTACTTGGGCAAATTTTTCTGCATCAATACGCGTTTCTGTAATCGGCTGGCTATAATGGGTCTCAATTAAGCGATACTCTTTGATTTGAGTCAGATCGCTATTATTGGCAAGTATAGTGGCAGCCCTTTGGTGGGCTTCATTTCTATCACGATATTTAGTTTGCTCACCAACGACAGTAATACTGCCGGTATCGAGATAAATCTTGGCATTGTTATAACCAGCAATAGTTTGCAGTTCTTGAGATACCTTATTCCAGTCAATTGTTGTTTTTAACATTGCTTCTTTAGGCTGAACGATTAAATGAGTGTCAGCTATTTCTGCTTTGATGTATAGGCTGGTATCAGCCGTCGCAATGATATTTTCTGAAGGGCTAACACTATCTAAAGGAATATTGGCTGTTTGTACATGCGTTAACGGTGCCGCTGGTATTGGCTTATATTTAGCCGCAGCAGGATCGCGCTTTATCTGAGTTAAGGTATTGAAATTCGTTTGCAAACTAAAACCGAGCGTCCAAGTATTACCACGTTCATAACTTAAATGCAGATCGCCCCAGTCACCAAATCGATACAGTAAACCATAGTTGAATTTGCTGTCCTGTGGCATAGCATTCCTATCGCGGCCACGCACGACAGGGAAATCGGATTGATAATCGTTGCCGTCATATTCAAGCTTTAGACGCAACGGTTCCCATGGAGTTTGATACTCAACGCCACCGAATAGTGCTGCACAGCCCTTAAACCAACGCTGATAATCAACCGTTCCCCCTTTACCGCCATAGGAAGTGTCACGATCGCAGTTATAGTTAAGATCTTTTTTATCTGAAGTTAGGTTACCGCTATTGCCGATATAGCCCCAACCTATCCCCAGAGTGAAGTCTAGTGGGCCAACCCGTTTGGTCGCCGCAATAAACTCGCCATCGAACAAGCCTGTTCCGCCAAAGTCGCGCACACCGAAAGATGTTTCTGGGAGCCAGTTTGTTTCTTCAAGCAACCGAACTTTAAAGTCAATACCTTTATCTGTGTATTTAGTGTTACCACTGAAACTGGGATCGCTGCTATAGAGTAAATCCTGCACTTGGGTATAACGTACTGTGGTCTCAAACCAAGGAAACAATTGTACTGAGGCGTTAAAGTGTTGGTAGTCTTCGTTATAGCTAGTGGCAAAATTAAACTCGCCTTCAGGGGCCATACGGCCAGTCGGCATTTGCATTAAACCTACACCGCCAAAATCCGATTGCGAGGCTAAAAGTGTAGGATAGGAAAATTCATCTGCAGTTACTTGGAGCAATGGTAATAATGCCAACGATAGTGCAGATAATCGACCTAAGGTATGGATTGAGTGGCTAGACTTTTTCATTACAGAGCTCGATTCCTGAGTAATTCAACAATGTTTTCATTCAGTTGAGTGTAGTCATCAAATAGACTTGAAAACTCAACGTAGAGACTTGCTCCAGGAGCAATATCTTGCTCTTGATGATTCCAATAAGCGATGGGTTGTTTTATCGCTTTGCCATCGGGTTGAATAATCCACACAAAACTTGTTTCAGCATTATCGAGTAACCCTGCTTGTTTGAGGTAATCTTTGCTAGTCTTTTGGCCTTGCCATGTCAAATCCCCTGTTTGAGCTACTGCACCAAGCACTGTGACAGTGCTTGGACGAGGCGGTAAGACTAATAGGAAACGACCATCAATTAGCGAGTTGTATGAATCATTGATACGAATAAGGTCAATATCTAGAGGCTGCATTACGCGCTGCCCAAGTTGTAGACTGCGAATAAGTTGTGCGAGCTTAGCCAGTTTTGCGATGTAAGCACTGTCGTCTTTTACTTGGCCTATTTTAGCTAACTGGCTCAATACTTGCTGACGTTTCGTTTCTAAAGCGGCGGTATTTTGAATATCGAGTAATGCCGCACCTAACCAATAAATAGGAACAATCTCTTTATTCGTGGTTTTATTATATGCTGGGAGTTGCTGTAATCCGTCTTGTACTATTTTTTCTATACGCACTGCTGTCGGATAGTTTAGTTGAACCTGAGCATCCTGATTCGTAGATGTACTGATGAATAACTGGGTTTCAGCATGAACGGTTGCCGTTAGTGCTGAACTAAGTACAAGTGCCAATGGCGCGATGTAATATCTCATAATGGTTCCACTAAGATGCAAATGGCTTAAGTAAAGTTATATCGATAAAAGGCAGATTGGGTGCTATCTTCTGGCGGCTTTTAATGACGTGCCCATTATCCGGTTTTAACCAAAACTCATTTAAATATTGAATATTAAGACCTTCAACAGATACTAACTCGCTGTAATGCAATGCTTGAGTGGGAGTATCATTTATGAGTATCTTTTCCTCAGCGATAAAATCAAACTGTGAATTAAGTTTATACCCATAATGGTAGCCGGGTTGCCAGTCAAGTGTGCGAGTCCAAGTTTTAGGCGTACTATTTAGATGCAGACCTAGGAGAATAGGATCGGGTTCTGAACTTTCAATCGCGGCTAAATTGCCTGAGAGCAGACTATGAGTTCTCACCAAGCGCCCGTTCACTGTCACTAACATTGCTTTATCTGCAGAGAGCCATTTTAGCTCCATTGCTTCTGGCGCCGGTCTGACAGAGGTAAGAGTTTGTTTTGGTTCAGCAAATGCTAAAACTACAAATGCTTGAGGTGTCCCTTCTATCTTGACATAGATGCTGGAGTAGGGATTGGCTTCTATTTGCTCGGTGGTGAGCTTAATATCGCTCTCTCCAATGAAAGCCAATTTCATCGTATCGTTGAGGGCGCTAATTCGTTGACTACAGCCAGCGATACTCATTAATGCAATTGAGGCTGTGAGTAAGAGTAGTTTTTTATTTATACGCATCCGAGTTGCTTATTCTCAATAGTAATAAATATCTAATGTAGAGATATCTGAGACTTATTTCAATGAATGAAGTGATTCTCACTTTCTCTAAACGAGCAAAAAAAACAACCGCCAATAGGCGGTTGTTTAAAAGTCATTAATAACTGATTAGTTGCCAGTACCAGTGGTAGTATTAGTACCTGTGCTAGTGATAGGGTTACCATCAGAGCTGTTAGATACGATTACAGCCCCAGCAATCACTGCTCCAGCAGCAATACCACCTGCAGCAATACCACCAACTGCGCCACCTACACCGCCGCCAGATGCACCGCCAGCAGTAGTACTTGTAGTAGATGTATTTTCTTCACCTACCGCCTGAACTGCAACTGAACTGAGCATAGCGATAGAAGCTATAAGTGCTAGTGAAGTTTTTTTCATCGTGATTCCCTTTTAGAAAAAATTTAAGTGATTTTAGCTAATCTAGTAAAACATGATAGGGGATACTAGCTAAATGATCAATCTTAAATCCTAAAGAGGATTCAGGCTTTCGATTGAAATTTTACTCAACTTTAGCTAAGCCCATTTATTTTAATGAGTTATTTATATTTGCTATGAACACGCCATAGATACTTGCCATTATAAATCTGCTTTAGTCAATGAGTGCTGCATCATAGCTGTTAGCGATGAGATTCTGCGCTATTTTCTGACTTTAAACCAAAAAACGCTTTTAGTTCGTCGATTTGCTCCATGGCATCTTTGTAGCCTAGGTCGATCAACGCGCTGGTGTAGGTTTTTTCGAATAGTAGGTAAGACACGATACTCGAGTCGGATTGTCTATCAATGCCGATAAAACCGAGTAAGGTTTTTACTGCCCATGGCATGTCATCGTAGAAGCGGGCGGCAATTTTACTGAGGTCTTCGCTGGGCTTGATGACTAAGGTTTTAATCGGATGTAAGGCGAGCTTGTTACGGCTTGACTCGGGGATCAGGCTTAAGGTGTTATTGATCCTTTCGAGCCGCTCAAGGTCACTGTTTAAGGTATCTGAAAAGATAGTATCGAGCAGGTGGCCTGCTATGGTTGCTGTTTTCGGGTGATATTCCAGTTCCATTGGGAAGTGTTTGTGTGGGCTCTCTAGGTTAATGACTAAGAGTTTTTCTGCGCCTAAATGGATAGGGCTTGAGAGTGGTGCTAGCTGGTGGACTGAGCCATCGCCATAATAGGCTTGGTTGAGTTTAATCGAAGGAAACACCATAGGGATGGCCGAACTGGCGAGTAAGTGTTCAGTATTGAGCATCATACGTTCGCCGCTGCGCCGAGCGCGGGTCCAGTTTTCGATATCCCGTGAAGCTTGGAAAAAACTCACCGAACGTGAGTTGTTGTAGCAAGAGGCATCGACACTGAGAGCTGTGAGTGCGCCGCTGCGAATATTACGGTCGATGCGTTTGAAATCGATTAATTCATTGAGCAGTTTTCGCAGTGGATCGTTATCGAGCAGACTGCCCGCATCGGTATTCACCTTATCATCCTGCATGCCTTTGAGAGCCATTTTCCCAAGATGGCCAAGCACGCCTGTGATGGATGCGCGATAGACTTTGCGAGTTTCAAAATGGCGCCACACCCATTCGAGCTTTTTGACGCCAAGATGAAAACAAGAAGCATGAGTGGCAATAGAAGTACCATTGATGGCGCCTGCCGAGGTGCCACAAATGATTTTAAAGGGAATGCCGTGATTACGCGGATAAAGCTGAACCAGTGCTTTTAGCACGCCGACTTGATAGGCGGCTCTTGCGCCGCCGCCACCTAATACTAATGCAGTTGATGTAGGCAATCTTCAGACTCAATTTATTGTTTTAATAGTTTTATTAAAGCAACGCCGCCCTATAAAAAGCAAGTCGATAGACTTAATTAGTTGTAAATTTCGATTTCTCCTTTATTCGATTGCGACAACATTTCGCTTTAGACAATTAATCAGTACTTACCTTCGTTGTTGGGCTGAGGCCAAAGCAATGCTCTGCTGTTGGAAACTCAGCGGTTCTGACTTCTCTGGCGTATTCGGCGCAGGCGTGAGTGATTAAGGGACCTAAGTCGATATAGCGTTTAGCAAATTTAGGCGTGTAGTCAGAAAATAAGCCTAAAATGTCCTCAGTTACCAGCACTTGACCATCGCAGGCGGGGGAGGCGCCAATGCCGATGACTGGGATTGAGACTTCAGCGGTCACTGTGCGCGCCGCGAGTTCGGAGGTGCCTTCTATCAGTATGCTAAAAGCGCCAGCCTGTTCAAAGTCTTTCGCTAAACTAACGAGGGCTCCGATAGCGGCAGTATCCCTTGCTTGGGTTTTAAATCCACCTAATTGATTCACGTGCTGCGGCATTAATCCTATGTGTGGCATCACAGGGATCCCTCGCTGGGTTAAAAAGCGAGTGGTGTCGAGCATCTCTGCGCCACCCTCGAGTTTTACCGCCTGCGCTCCAGTACGTATCAACACTTGGCTGGCATGTCTAAAGGCTTGCTGAGGCGATTCTTGATAACTTCCAAAGGGCATATCGATAATCACGCAGGCATGTGCTGCGCCACGAGTGACAGCAAGGCCATGATTAATCATCATTTCTAAGGTAACTCCGAGTGTGGAGTCTTGCCCATAAACCACCATACCGACGGAGTCGCCGACAATAATCATATCCACATGGGGATCGATAAGTTCTGCCATCGGCTTTTCATAGGCGGTGAGGGCAACTATGGGGGTTTTACCTTTCATTTTTTGTAAAGTCACGGGCGTTACGCGGTTTTTATCCATGTGGATGCTCATGTCATCTCCAATCTGTTAAATCTGATAAGGCATGTTAGCGCTTGCAGCTTTGGTGTTGGCTCGATAGATTGACTTAATGTCTAGATAAAAAGACATTTCTTAAAATAAAAGGCGTTGCTAAATTGGCGTTGCTAAATTGAGAGGCACGCTAATACGAAAAGAAGCTTCGATATAAAAATCACCTTGGGCGATAACACCTTGAATCAAGCCAGCGACACGCATTTATCCCAGCAGCATATCACTCTGCATACTCAAGTGGCGCCATCACGTTTAGCCGCCGCAGGGCTAAGCGCGTCCATCATGTTGCTTAAGCGAGCGCTCAAACCGTTTGAACATGTGCAGCGCCATAGTCATTCTTGGGGACAGGTCATTTATGCCAGCCAAGGCGTGCTGAGTGTGATTACGCCTGCGGGGCGTTACATAGTGCCGCCTGAACAAGCGGTGTGGGTGCCGCCCTTTGTCGATCATGAGGTTATCGCGCTAGGTCAGGTGCAATTGAGCAGTCTGTATTTGGATGACACCCAGATAGGCGGGTTTCCACCCGACTGTACTTGTCTGACTGTGAAGCCTGTTTTGCAGTTGCTACTGCAAGAGGCTAATGCCTTGATGAAGAGTGAGGCTGGGCTGATTGATCCCGATTTTAAGGATAGCGTTATGCGCCTCTTGATGGTGATCCGTGACTTTATGGTGCTCGCGCCTAAGGTCGCTTTGGATTTACCTTATCCAAGGGATAAAAAATTACTGCGCATTACCGAGGCTTTGCTGGCGGATCCGAGCGAACAGCGCACTTTAGTGGATTGGCAGCGGGAGGTCGGCGCCTCGGCCCGCACGTTAGCGAGATTATTTAAACAGCAAACAGGGCTGACTTATAGCCAATGGCTGCAAAGGCTTAGATTGCAGGTGGCGATTCAAATGCTCAGCCGAGGTGAATCTGTGCTCACTACAGCGTTATCCTTAGGTTATGCCTCGGGTTCAGCCTTTGGGTATATGTTCAGACAGTTGATGGGCGTTGCTCCGAGTGAGTACCTATTAGCGCAAAATACCTTGCCAAAAGTACAGTGCCAAAAATACAAAGATAAACAGCCACAGATAAAAAGTAATGTCGCGAGTGATCGACGAAGGTCATTAAAAGTCCAATAAAAAGCCAAGAAAAAACGCACTTAAGCGGAGCTTAAGTGCGTTTCGTTTTGATCGTTAAACTTTTCTAGATTTCGCGTTGAGGCTTAGCCTTTCACTGCGTTTTTAAGGAAGTCGAGCAGTTGATCAAATGGGATATCTTGCTTTTCACCGGTGCGGCGGTTTTTGTATTCAAATACCCCAGCGTCGATATTGCGATCGCCAATCACCACAGTGTGTGGGATACCAATCAGTTCCATATCGGCAAACATCACACCTGGGCGCTCTTTACGATCGTCCAGTAATACGTCAATACCCGCTTCGCTTAAGTCTTTGTATAACTGCTCGGCGATATCGGTGACTCGGTGCGACTTGTGCATGTTCATTGGCAGAATGCCCACGCTAAATGGTGCAATCGCTTCTGGCCAAATGATGCCACGGTCATCGAAGTTTTGCTCGATGGCTGCGGCCACGATACGGCTTACGCCGACACCGTAACAACCCATTAATAGCACCTGTGACTTGCCGTTTTCGTCAAGTACAGTCGCGTTCATCGATTTAGAGTAATTAGTACCCAGTTGGAAAATATGACCCACTTCGATACCGCGTGCCATCGCATACGTGCCTAAACCATCGGGTGTTGGCTCGCCTTCGACTACGTTACGGATATCGGCAACTTGCGCTGTCGGCAGATCGCGTTCCCAGTTGATACCAAAGTAATGTTTGTCATCCACATTCGCACCAGCAGCAAAATCGCTCATGACGCTAACACTGTGGTCGATAACGATAGGGATGTTAAGACCAATAGGGCCAAGCGAACCTGGACCTGCGCCAATGGCGTCACGGATCAGTGCTTCTGGCGCCATTTCTACTGGTGATGCCACTAAGTCTAACTTGTCGGCTTTGACTTCGTTGAGTTCATGGTCACCGCGAACAATCAACGCCACTAGCGGAGCAGCTTCGGTCGCACCTTTAACGATCAAGGTTTTGACAGTTTTGGTGATATCCAGATCAAACTGCTCAACCAATTCAGCAATGGTTTTTGCATTTGGGGTATCGACTAAACGCAATGCTTCAGTGGCTGCGCCGCGTGGTTCAGTTGGCATAGGTGATTCAGCTTTCTCAATGTTAGCCGCGTAATCGCTGCCCGTTGAGTAAGCAATTAAATCTTCACCGCTTTGTGCCAGAACGTGGAACTCGTGTGACATGCTGCCACCGATAGAACCCGTATCAGCTAAAACTGGACGGAAAGCTAAGCCCATGCGCGTTAGAATGTTGCTATAGGCTGTGTACATGGCCTCATAGGTTTCATTCATGGTATCGACGTCAAGGTGGAAAGAGTAGGCGTCTTTCATCAAGAATTCGCGTGAGCGCATCATGCCAAAACGTGGGCGAACTTCGTCACGGAATTTGGTTTGGATTTGGTAAAGGTTTAGCGGTAACTGCTTGTATGAGCTGACTTCTTTACGAATAAGATCGGTGATCACTTCTTCGTGGGTTGGACCTAGAACGAAGTCACGGTTGTGGCGATCTTTAAAGCGCAGCAGCTCAGGACCAAACTTTTCCCAACGACCTGTTTCTACCCACAAGTCTGCCGGTTGCACCATAGGCATTAGAATTTCAATTGCACCGGCTTTGTTCATTTCTTCACGAACAATGGCTTCGACTTTACGCAGTACACGTAAGCCCGTGGGGAGATAGCTATAAAGGCCCGACGCATTACGACGGATCATGCCCGCACGTAACATTAATTGATGACTAATGACTTCTGCGTTGGCAGGAGTTTCTTTCTGTGTTGATAGCAGGTACTTGCTGACGCGCATTACCGATGTCCAAATTTGAGTTGAATGGTCGCCATTTTATCACCTGCTTTGATGATGTCACCTACGTATTTAGGTTAAATTCAACTAGCTGGGAGATAAATAGCATTTTTTTATGCTGGATAACGGATAACGGATAACGGATAACGGATAACGGATAACGGATAACGGATAACGGATAACGGATAACGGATAACGAATAACGGATAACAGAAGGAAGAGCGCTGTGCTGTTAGAACGTGACTTCGTCACTGCTAGTATCAAGATTATCCTTACTGCTTACTTATCCCGTCTATCGCCAATCACTTTGGCGGGGTTGCCTGCCACTATCGCCCAGTCGGGCACATCTTTCGTCACTATGCTGCCCATACCCACCACAGCGTGATCGCCAATGCTCACACCATCGACTATGCCTGCCTGAGCGCCAATCCACACATCTTTACCAATAACAATGCCTTTGGAGTTGGCAGCTTGTTGATATATGGGCGTATTTGGCGCCATGCCATGGTTGAAGGCATAAATAGTGACATTATTAGCGATGCGAGTCTGGCTGCCAATCTGAATACCGACTCTGCCGCCATCGAAGGAGCAACCATGATTAATTGCCACTTCGTCCCCTAGCGTGATTGGGCCGTGTAAAAAACAGTCGGCGGCGATCATGCAGCGATTACCCATGCGGATATCGCGATTGGGTTCGGCAAATAATTGCGCTTCGGGAGCGATAAAACAATGCTCGCCGATGTTGACTGTTTCGAGGGAACAAAGTCTTGCTTGGATCTCATCCTGCCAAGGTTTTGCCCAGACTAAATGTTTCTCTTTTAAAGAGAAATACAGCCACGGCATCCAAGAGAGCCGCTTTTTATGCTGGCTTTGATAATCAGGTAAAGATGCTGGTTCTGAGCTAGGCGTAGACATTTAGCCACATTTCCCCAGTTTGAGTTCCAGTACCAAGATGTATTCTTGGTCATTATCATCGACTGCCATTTGCCAAAATACATCTAAATCATAGAGGGCGACTTGGTATAACTTAGGATCGTCCTTGGCTTTTTTATAGGCGGGGCGTGGATCTTGACCCAAGACTCCGCGGATAAGCACGGCTAAATCTGTGTAGGTTTCCTGCTGGGCGTAACGTTCAATCTGTGCCTTGGCATTATCGGAATACACCACTGAAATCAGTTTTGGGGCGTCTTGAGCAATGCCGCCGACTGCATCGGTAATCGAATCCGAGAAAGGAATGTAAGGCTTAATATCGATAATGGGCGTGCCATCGACCAGATCCATACCGGAAATCTCAAGGCAAACTTTGCCCTTGCGCTGCACTACGCCGTGCAGTTTCACCACAGACTGACCAATGCCATTGGGGCGAAAAGTGGAGCGAGTGGCGAATACGCCGAGTTTTTCATTGCCGCCTAATCGCGGTGGCCGTACTGTGGTTTTCCAACCTTGGGCAAGATTTTCATGGAAGCAAAATAGCAACCAGAGATGGGAATATTGCTCTATGCCACGCACCGCATCGATATGATTGACATGGGGTTCGAGTTCGACATAGCCGCGAGCCTCAACGAGTCCGGGTTGTCTTGGAATGCCAAACTTTTGTTTATAGGGGGTGCGGCAGGTCGCTACTGCGACAATTTGGTTGGTAAATGTCATGCAAAAAATTACCTAAAAGGGTAAGTATCATAACCGCCTAAGTTCATCATTCTAAGCTCATCATTAAGGCCCATCTTTGAGCGCTAATTATGCAGCGTTAGCCATGAATTCTTGCTCATGGAACATCAGCCATTAAGCGGTTGATACGGGCAATCTTAGATCATCGAATCGCGAGCAGTGTGTTGCTTGCGTGGGATTTACTCTGCGGTAGCCGTTTTAACTGCTTGGCCGACGCACATGGCGCGGCTGATACAACCTTGGGCGGCTTCATCTAACATCACACATTGTTTGATGATAATGCCGTTAGCACCTTTATCTGCGGCGTTACGGCGGGCTTCGGTTCTGGCATCGGCTAATGACGCAGGTACGCTGTTGACATCGGGCTGACAGGATTCCCCTTGGACCAAACCTTTTAATTCGTAATGACCTTTTGGCAAGGTATCGCCTTCATAGAGGGTGACATCGGATGCCTTAAAATAGTCATTGATCGCCTCACCGTCCAAATTACTGTTAAAACTGTAGTCGCTTGCACAGGCACTGAGCAGTAGCACTAATGCACTTGAGAGGATAATTTTCATGGTTTGACCTGAGATTGAGGAGAAAACTGCGCAGCCCTGGTAGGCTGCGCCGATGCGATATTATTATCTGAGTAAATTCTACCGCTTAAGGTACTTTTGATAAAGCTGCTGATGGCGATTATTCAGATCTATCTGCCGTCCTTCAATCCAGATAGCCTGAATCTTATTGGTCATAGGGTCGAGAATGTCTCCCTCGGACAATACAACACTGCCTTGGTATCCCATGGCAATCGCCCCTAAATCCTCGACACCTAACAGTTTTGCGGCATCTAAGGTGATGGACTTAAGCGCTTGCTCAGGCGTTAAACCATAGGCGGCGCTATAACCTGCTGCGTAGGGTAAGTTACGGCTGTTCCAGTCCGATGAAAACCCTAGGGCGAAGGGAATTCCGGCATTGGCGAGCAAGGAGGGGATTTTAAAGGGCAAATCCACTGGTTCATCCTTACGCTTAGGCAGACTCAAGGTATGAGGATAAATGACCCCCGCCTTAACCTCCCTCAGGCTTGAGGCCAAACGCCATGCATCGTATCCGCCGACAATTACCAATTTGAATTGGTATTTTTTTGTCAGGGCAATCACTTGCTCAATTTGACCAACACTGTCGGCATGGGCAAACAGTGTCGCTTTACCTTGGTATAGCGGCAACATAGCCTGCCAGCGCAGGTTGTTGGTTGCAGACTGTGGATCTTCATTCTTGTTGTTTTTACCGCTGGCCTTATCACTTAAGAAATAGCGATAGCCATCCTCAAAGGCTATATTGAGCTGGTCGATTGCTTGTTGATTTTTCTCGATGGCTTTGGCTTTCTTTTTTTCATCTTCTGGCATGCGTTTAATTTGCGGCCAGTAGACATGGAACTGCCCTGCACTAGGTGTCAGTGCATCCTCAATCGTCCACGCATCGAGATCCACTAGTACCGATTGGCCAGCAATACCATCGCCGCTCGGGACGATTTGCGCGTGGGTAATGCCGTTGAACCGTATGGTCGGGATGAGCTCCGAATCCGCATTGTAAGCTGTGGCTGTGCTGATCTGCGGATTGATATAACCCACCTCGGCGTTATCGACCGTGGGGCGGCTCATTTCAATTTCAACTAAGCCTAAGCTGGTATCTAGGGCAATTAAGCCCGGATACAAGTGTTTACCGCTAGCATCGACGACTTGAGTGTCACTGGTTTCTACGGTTGCACTGTTGATTTGGCTGGTGAGTTGAGGCCCAACAGCCGTGATCTTGCCATTTTCAATCAAGACATCAGTGTTGCTGAGCACGCCTTGACTGACTGTGTGCACTGTGGCGTTTTTAATCAGTACGCTGCGGCTTTGTTTAGGTGTAGGCACGATATCGCTTGCCATCGCTGGGGCCAGCGTGGTGCAAATCGCGCCCAGTAGCGCCGCAAACAAAACCGGTTTAGATGAATGTTGCATTATTTGGCTCCCTCATGAGTGTGGCCCCATGCTTGATAGTGGGTGTCGCAGTGCCACTGTGGCTCGTTAAGTGGCGTGACTTTTTCACCCGCTTTGGCTTGATCATCGCTGCTGAGAATTTTTTGGATAAGTGCGGCGCGCTCGTTGACTACGGCTTGCTGGGCGACTTGGTCTTGGTCGCGGTCAAAGTAGCGTTTTCCTTCAACCCATGCCTGCGTCACTTTGGCATAAATCGACAATGGCTCTGCGTTCCACAGCACGATATCGGCCATTTTTCCTGGGGTGAGTGAACCCACAAATTCATCGACTCTTAATTGCTTGGCCGGATTAATAGTGACCATGTTCCAAGCATCTTCCTTCGACATATTACAATACATCATAGACTTCGCCGCTTCTTGGTTGAGTCTGCGCTGCATTTCATAGTCGTCTGAGTTTATGCTAGTGGTCACGCCTTTGTTTTGCATCAAACACGCGTTTTGTGGAATCGCGTCGTACACCTCAAACTTATAGGCCCACCAATCGGCAAAGGTCGAAGCGCCAGCGCCATGGGCGGCCAGTTCACTCGCCACTTTGTAACCTTCGAGCACATGGGTAAAGGTCTGCACTTTAAAGTGATAAGCCTCGGCTAAGCGGATAAACATCAGAATTTCTGACTGCACGTAAGAATGAATGTGCACATCACGTCGCTGATTTAATACTTCGGCCACTGCTTGCAGACGGTAACTTGGGCGCGGTGCAACGGTTTTTTTCTTATCGCTGGAGCGCAGGTCATCATAGGCTTTTAACGCATTTTCATAGGCGATGGCAGCATCGAAGGTCTCTTCAAATAAGGCTTTGACTCCCATACGCGTTTGCGGGAAGCGCTGCACAAATTTCTCGCCCCAATTACTCTGTTTGACGTTTTCACCTAAAGCAAACTTGATACTGGCGGGCGCGTTAGCAAATTTGAGTTGTTCGGCTGGCTCACCCCATTTCATTTTGATCAGTTGCGATTGGCCGCCAATTGGATTGGCGCTGCCGTGGAGTAATTGCGCGCTGGTGACGCCGCCCGCTAAGGCCCGATAGATTGAAATATCGTCGGGATTAATAATATCGCCAATGCGTACCTCAGAGGTCACAGCATCCGTGCCTTCGTTGGTGCCACCATTAATGGCGATATGTGAGTGTTCATCAATAATGCCCGCAGTAAGATGTTTACCTGTTGCATCTAGGACTTGATAACCAGAAGGCGTACTGAGTTGCTGGCCAATTTTTTCGATGCGGCCATTGGCCATCAAGAGATCTGCATGTTCGAGAATGCCTTGCTTATCCGAGGTCCACAGGGTGGCATTTTTGATGTGCAGCTTCTCGACCTTAGGTGCTTCGCTCAGTCCATAAGCAACGTTAGGGAAGGTGAGGTGACTCACTAGGCTCGTGTTGGCTTTATCCTTGGGTGCTTGATGGTCATCTTGAGTGGCATTATCAACCGCTGCAGTTTGCGCTATCGCAATACCGGCAACATTTGTGGTGCGACTCTTGGCATCGACCATACGACCTTGAATGCCGTCATCTGCCATCCACAGCGTAAAGCGGCTAAGACCATTGATGCCCGCGGCGCTCAAATCGGCAGTAAAGCTTAATCGACCGTCGTCATCTAATTTAAGTTGGGTGAGCGCGATACTTTGCTCGCCACTGCTTAAGCTGCCTTGGATTTTGGGTTTATCACCTTTGCTCGCATCTTGCAGCGATAAATCCAGTGTGAGGTTATTGAGGCTTAATTGGTAATCCCCCAGTAATCTTGCTTGGGGCAGTGAGCGAAGACTTTGCTGCTGACCTTGCAACCAAACACTGTAGATCTGGCCATCTTTAAAGATATTGCCTTTAGTGATAACAAAGTCTGCCATGTAACCGGGTGCGAGTTTGCCGGTAAAATCTGCGGTGCCTGTCATCTCGGCGGCTTGGGTGGTCAGTGCAGCTAAGGCTTGATCTTCAGTTAAACCTTGGACAATGGCTTGGCGCAGGCGCGGCCAAAAAGCATCGGTCTTAATACCAAATTGTGTTAGTGCGAAGGGAATACCTGCTTTGGCAACTTCTGCTGGATTGGTTGGCGCACGTTCCCACTGTCTTAAATCCGCCAGGGATACTTCGCGATCGGCATCATCTGTCCCGACATCGGGCGGCTGTGGATAGTTTAAAGGCAAGATTAACGGGTAGTTCAGCGCCTTTAACTCATTGATGCGCGAGTATTCTTGACCATTACCGAGCAGGTTGGCTGGCAATTTATGTTCTTTGAGTAAATGGGCGGCACGCAATTGATCGTTGAGATTTTTGGTTTCAAAGATAATTTGCTTATCGGCTAAATTATCTAAGCGCTCAAAGGCGATATTAAATTCGACTTGATTGTTTATTGCGCCATTGGCCGATTTGTTTTTATTTTGGTTATACCAATTGGCGTCGGCAAAGGTTTGTCTAATAAGCGCAATACTGCCCATTAATGATGACGGATAATCTTGTTCAGATGAGCCTTTATCAAATGCCATAAAAGGTTGACTGCGGGCACGATAAATCACTTCGTTGGCGGTTTTGTCTGCTAATGACAGACTGACAGCCGTCCCTCGGAAGATTCCGTCGAGTTTGCTACTTTGCACACTCGTAAAGCCATTATTGATCCACTCTTTAGCGCGTTCTTTATTGGGATAAACGTAATTAAACCATTCTTTTTCAGAATGAATTGCACCATTGTCTGCATTGCCGCCGATACGTTTAATATCGTAGACAGGACGAGTGAGCCCAAGTTTTGGATATTCGAACTCAATCCCATAATCGGTGAAAGGATCGATAAATCCAGGGTAAATAGTATAACCACTCAAATCGATTTTAAATGCACCAGCGGGAATGTCACCGTGCTCAATAATGGCTTTAATTCGATTATTTTCAACCAATAAAGTGGCATCGCTTAAACGCTTACCCGGCGTAATGATTAATTCAGCATGGGTAAAAGCCGTGAGTTTATTGGAGGTTGTCCCTGTATTGATTTGGGCATATGTGGTCTGTGAGACTAAGCTAGCGATCATGCTGCAGCTTATAATTATCTTATTGTTTATCTGCATTATTTTATTCAATCGGGTGAGGGTGAATAAAGAGTAACTGAAAGCAGATGTAAATACTAAGGTTGAATTGTAACGCAATTTGAGCGGGAATGAGGCGTGGGATTAACGCTTGTTGTTTTAGATTGCAGCCAATAATGGATATAAAAAAGCCCGCAATGAATGCGAGCTTTTATGCAAATAGGTGTTGGTTACTCGAACCGCCACACCGAATTGGATTAGATTAAGAAATCTTCCATAGAACGACCTTTGTTGATCTCGTTCTTAAATACGGTTGGCATACGGCCTTGGCCAGTCCACTGAACCATTTCACCGTTAACTTCGATTTGGTATTTAGCTGGACGAGGAGCGCGTTTTTTCGCGGTTGCTTTAACAGCTACGCCACCTAAGTCATCAATGGATAAACCAACGGCTTCCATTTGTTGACGGATTTCTTCAATCTTAGCATTACGAGCTGCCATGGCTTGTTCTTCTTCCTCAGCCATAGACTCGCGTTCTACTAAAATTTTATCTAATTTGTCGGCTAAATCACGTAACTCTTCAACGCTAAGTTCTTTAACTGCTGCTTTAAAACGACGGCCGTGAGTTAATATCTCTAAAAATTCGCTCATATCTATTTTCGTCCCACTCTAATTTTTAATACAGGATAATGGTGAACAACAGCTAAATGATAGAAACTAATATAGCTCGAATCAAATAAAATTATGCATTTTAAGTAAATTAAATATTATTTATATTTTGAACTTTTCTTATTTCCTCAAATAAGTGTTCAAAAAAGTAGCCGTTGCTGAGGATTAAAAAATGCAAACAGGCGTTTGACTTTGGTTGACGTTAACGTTAACAGGACGTAAAGTTGCTCTATCCTGCATTGGTATTAACCAATGTTTTGTCCATGTACATGAAAGTGTAGGAAGGAAACCCTATGAAAGTATTGGTGCCCGTTAAGCGCGTTGTTGATGCCAATGTGAAGGTCAGGGTCAAAGCTGACAATACAAGTGTTGACACCGCAAACCTAAAAATGGCGTTAAACCCTTTTTGTGAAATCGCAGTAGAAGAAGCGGTTCGTTTAAAAGAAGCGGGTAGCGCTACTGAAGTGGTTGTTGTCAGTATTGGTAATAAAGCCGTTCAAGAACAATTACGTACTGCGCTCGCATTAGGTGCAGACCGTGCGATCCATATCGATACTGAAGACGAACTAGTGCCAGTATCTATCGCCAAATTGCTCAAAGCGGTACAAGACAAAGAACAAGCCGAACTGGTGATTTTTGGTAAGCAATCTATCGATGGCGATAACAATCAAACCGGTCAAATGTTCGCAGCGCTGATGGATATGCCACAGGCGACCTTTGCTTCTGAAATCAAATTAGAAGGTCATTCTGTGCAAGTCGCTCGCGAAGTTGACGGCGGTATGCAAACCTTACTTATGCCGCTGCCTGCAGTTGTGACTGCCGATCTACGTTTGAACGAACCTCGTTATGCTTCACTGCCTAACATTATGAAAGCCAAGCGTAAGCCATTAGAAGTCTTTACTGTGGCTGATTTGGGCGTGACGTTAAAGAGTCACCAAACGGTTGTGAAGGTCACTCCGCCAGCAGAACGTAAAGCAGGCATCATGGTAGCGTCGGTAGCTGAGCTAGTTGAAAAGTTAAAAAATGAAGCGAAGGTGATCTAAATGGCCATTTTAGTATTAGCTGAACATGATAATGCCGCACTGAAACTCGATACGGCAAAAATCGTCACTGCCGCCCGCGCCATTGGCGATGAAGTGCATGTATTGGTTGCGGGTCACCAATGTGGCGCGGTTGTCCAAGCTGCACAGGCACTACAAGGCGTTAGCCAAGTGCTCGTTGCCGATGCTAGCGTGTATGAAGCGCATTTAGCGGAAAATTTTGCCAAATTGCTGGTGGACTTAGCCCCTAACTATAGCCACATTCTGGCTTCGGCTTCGAGCTTAGGTAAGGACACGCTTCCGCGCGTGGCGGCATTATTAGATGTTGCGCAAATCTCTGAAGTCATTACCGTCGTCAGTGCGGACACTTTTGTGCGCCCTGTGTATGCGGGCAACGCCTTAGCGACAGTGCAAAGCCATGATGCTATCAAAGTGATGACAGTGCGCGCCAGTGCCTTTGATGCTGCGCCAGAAGGTAACAGCGCGGCTGTGACGACACTCGATAAAGTGTTTGAAGCGAGAACTCAGTTTGTTTCTCAATCTTTGACGGTATCAGCCCGTCCAGAATTAGGTAATGCTGGCATTATCGTATCTGGCGGCCGCGGCATGGGTAGTGGTGAAAACTTCGGCATGTTAGAGCAGCTTGCTGACAAGCTCGGTGCTGCGGTTGGCGCATCACGCGCAGCCGTTGACGCGGGTTTTGTGCCTAACGATTTACAAGTGGGTCAAACTGGTAAGATTGTGGCGCCTAATCTCTATATTGCCGTGGGTATTTCTGGCGCGATTCAACATTTAGCGGGCATGAAAGACGCGAAAGTTATCGTTGCTATCAATAAAGACGCGGAAGCGCCTATTTTCCAAGTTGCCGATTATGGCTTAGTTGCGGACTTATTTGAGGCGGTTCCTGAGCTGATCACAAGTCTCGGTTGATTTAATCTGTGATCTAGGTCACATTAAGTGGCTTTGCGGTAGCATCTGTTAAGCCGCTTATGTTTTTATGTGCCTCACGCTCGCGTACGGGCGTTCTTAGAAGTAGAGGCGCGCCAAATATTAGTAGTGATCAGTAGGGTGATTCCGTTGATCGATTGCGAAAGGATTTGGTGCCGAAGTGGTTCGATTTATCACGATCAACTGCTGGGGTTGCACTTAATAGGTGCAACACTGCCATAGTATTTTCCAATACGGATGTTGGAAATAGTTACTATGGAGCGCTACTGATAGGACAGGTGACCTTGGGTATCTATTGCCTTTCCCCACCAGTTCAGTCGCCCTCCATTCGTATTTAACGAAGATAATAATCAATGACTGTTATGAATTATGCCGATTCGGCACTTTCCTTGCTGCCGCCTGCGGTGGCTATTGTGTTGGCGATCTTAACTCGCCGTGTACTGCTTTCTTTGGGGTTAGGTATTTTAATTGGTGCTTTATTGCTCAATCAATTTTCACCTGTAGCGACGGGTGAATTTGTATTTAATGGCGTTAAAGGACTTTTTTGGACGGGCGAAGGCCTTAATTCGTGGAACTTATATATTCTCGGTTTCTTAATTGTACTGGGAATGATCACAGCGTTAATTACCGTCAGTGGCAGCGCGCGGGCTTTTGCCGATTGGGCGCGTTTACATATACGTAATAAACGTGATGCTAAACTATTAACCATGTTTTTAGGGTGTGTGGTTTTTATTGACGACTATTTCAATAGCTTAGTCGTAGGTTCGGTCGCTAGACCTGTTACCGACCGTTATTATATTTCCCGCGCTAAGTTAGCTTATTTATTAGATTCGACTGCCGCTCCTGTGTGCGTTATTTCTCCTGTATCAAGTTGGGGCGCCTATATTATTGCGCTTATTGGTGGAATATTAACGGCCCATGGTTTTGCTGATACGGGTCATTTGAGTATTTTTATTCAAATGATCCCAATGAATTTCTACGCAATCTTCTCTTTGTTATTATTACTTTTCGTAGTCTTTATGGGATTAGATGTTGGGCCAATGCGCGAGCATGAACTCAATGCCCAACGTGGTAATTTATACGATGAGTCAAAAGGATTACCGCCAGGGGCGAATGCGGATTTACCCGAAGCCGAAACCGGTAAGATCTTAGGATTATTCCTGCCGATTACTGTGCTGGTATTTGCGACCCTGTATTTTATGATTAACAGCGGCGCTCAAGTACTTGCCGCTGAAGGGATTGAATTTAATATTATTTCAGCGTTTGAGAAAACAGATGTCAGTTCATCCCTTTTCTTTGGTGCATTAATCGGTTTAGCGATTTCGCTGATATTGAATTTAGTCCAAGGCGTTGAGAAATCCCTGATAGTCAAAGGCATAGTGCAGGGCGCCCGTTCTATGCTGCCAGCCATTTATATCTTGTTATTTGCTTGGACCATCGCTGGCGTGATTGGTCAACTCGAAACCGGCAAGTTTATGGCGAGTCTCGCGACGGGTAATATTCCATTCGCCTTTTTGCCAGCGCTCATGTTTGTGTTAGCGGGTATTACTGCGTTCTCAACTGGTACTAGCTGGGGCACGTTCGGTATTATGTTGCCGATTGCTGCGGATATGGCGATGGGAAGTCACACTGGCATGATGTTGCCTATGCTTGCCTCTGTGCTGGCTGGCGCGGTATTTGGCGATCACTGTTCACCGATTTCCGATACTACGATTTTGTCGTCTACGGGCGCGAGTTGTCACCATATCGACCATGTCGTCACTCAGCTACCGTATGCATTGATTGCGGCATTTATTAGCTTAACAGGTTATGTCGTACTTGGATTTACTGAATCAGTCTCTGCGGGTTTAGTCGCGTGTGCGCTAGTATTTGTGCTCAGTGTTATTGTGCTGAAAATTAAGTCTAAAAGTGTTTAACACGTAAGTTACGACTATTTTTATTTTAAACATGTAGGCGCAATACCAGTATTTTGAATCTAGAGTTTTGTAACATTGCGAATGCATAAGCATTAAGGCACAAGCTAAGGTTTGTGCCTTTTTTCATCTATAATGAAACGGGTTATGAATAGTAAAGGATAAGTGTGCGACCTAAAAATCATGATGACTACCAGCAGGATGCACTTATTGAGTTCAATCGGGATATCACTTGGCGCATGTTTACTGGTGCCCTCATTTATGTTGCCTGCTGGAGCTGTATTGTTATTCCTTACAATGTGCTATTAGGCAATATTATTCCTTGGGAATTGATGTGGGTATGCTTTGCATTCTTGGCGTCATCAGGCGTAATTCGTTTGAGTTTTGTATATGATTTTTATGTGAAATCTAAGAAAGATCCGCATACCAATCGTTTAGGGCTTTATGTGGGATTGTTAGCCAATAGTGCCACTTGGAGTGGAGTGACTGCTTTTATTGTCTACCATCCAGAGTTTGAGTCTATGGGTCATTTCATTATGGTTATTTTTGGCATTTTATATGCCTTTATTAGCCTGAGTCTCTGTATCGATAAAGTGCAATTACGCATTTACCTCATTAGTTATATTTTGCCCATTTCGATTGCTTATTTTGCCAAACAGGGGAGTGATAATGTGTATATTGCCTGTTTGCTATGGGCCTCTACAGTACCTGTTTATAGGATCGCTATGATGCACCATAGGGAATATTGGTCTTTGTTTCATCAGGCATATTTGTTAAAAAACTACTCGGCTAAGCTCGCCGAATTGGCTCGTACCGATGACTTAACGGGTTTAATGAATCAGCGTAGTTTCAATCAGATTTTTGAACAAGAGATCCAGCAGGCTGTAGAGTCTCGTCAAAGCTATGGCTTACTTCTTGTCGATATTGACCATTTTAAAATGATCAATGACTCTTATGGACATTTGACTGGTGATCATTGTTTAAGCCAAATTGGTCTCATTTTAAATAGATTAATCGAGGATAATATAAAGGTTGCACGCTATGGCGGTGAAGAGTTTGTGATTCTATTGCCTAATGCAACTGAGGAAAAAGCGTTGGCATTAGCTGAAACGATTCGCCAAAACTTGTCTGCGAGTGTATTTCGTTTTACAGAGCGTGAGTTTACGATCACTGTTAGCGTTGGGGTGGCCGTCATTTATCCACAGCAGAGAACGGATGCACAGCGGTTATTTCAATTTGCAGATGAGGCTATGTATGCTGCCAAAGCAGCGGGACGTAATCGGGTTGTGCTATATCATAAATGTTGATTATCTATCTGATTATTAAAGGTATAAATCGCTTTTAATCCGCTCTTTATTTGCCTTGCAGGCACACTCTTTACGTGTTGCATTGACTTAAAAGGATATGGCGATTTAAGTCAGTGCGTCTTGGATTCAAATGTCACTGATGCTCTGAATTGGTTAGATATTTAAGGTGATTGGTCTTAAATATAGCGGTGATAAGAAGAACTAAAAAAAACAGCCAACAAATTGTTGGCTGAAGATCTATCGCCTAAAGGCATTCAATTGAGTGAAATTAGCTTGTTAGCATCAATTTAAATATTGCTATCTAGCCCGCGGCGTTTAAGTAATCCTTGCGTGGTTGGTTCTTGTCCACGGAAATTTTTGTAGGCTTCCATTGGTGCAATACTGTTGCCCACTTCACGAATAGTTTTGCGGTATTTCATGCCGATTTCACGGTTTAGACCACCTTGGGTTTGCACATAGGCAAAGGCATCCGCCGCTAAAATCTCACTCCACATATACGCGTAATAACTTGCTGAGTAACCACCCGGGAAGGCGTGGGCAAAGTAAGTTGATTTGTAACGTGGTGGTACGGCTGTGATATTTAAGCCGTGCTTTTTCAGGGCATTGGCTTCAAAGGTGGCGACATCTTGCAACTGTGCATCTGGGCTTAATGAATGCCATTCCATGTCTACTAGCGCCGCAGCCATATATTCTAACGTATCGAAACCTTGGTTAAAGCTGCCGGATTTCAACAGTTTTTGCAGTAGTTCATCGGGAATGGGTTTGCCCGTTTCATAGTGTTTCGCGTAGTTGGCCAACACTTTGGGATGGGCCGCCCAGTCTTCTTCGAAGGTTGATGGGAATTCTACAAAGTCACGGGAAACCGAGGTGCCTGCCAGACTTGGGTAAGTCACTTTGGAGAACATGCCGTGGGTGCCGTGGCCCATTTCGTGGAACATAGTGGTGACTTCGTTGTAGCTGACGAAGGTCGGTTGACCCTCTGGTGCCTTCTTAATGTTCATCACATTAACCACGACAGGCTTAGTGCCTTCGAGGAAGGATTGGCCGACGAACGAACTCATCCAAGCGCCGCCACGTTTGCCTTCACGGGCAAAATAGTCGGCGTAGAAAATGGCCATGCTTGAACCATCGGCATCAAACATTTCGTAGGCTTTTACATCTGGATGGTAAACCGGTAAATCAGGACGCGGCTTTAGGGTCACGCCATAGAGTTCTTTGAGTGTGTAGAACACGCCGTCTTCGAGGACGCGGTTAAACTCAAAATATGGTCTAATGCTATTGGCATCGAGGGCGTATTTTTCTTGGCGAACCTTCTCTGCGTAGAATTCCCAGTCCCATGGCGCCAGTTCAAACTTGCCGCCAGTCTTGTCGATCATAGCTTGGATATCGGCCGCTTCTTTCTCGGTATTGGCAACCACGGCTGGCACCATAGAGCCAAACATGCTGTATACCGCTTCAGGCGTTTTGGCCATTTGCGGCGCTAGACGATAACTGGCCCAGTTTTCATAGCCTAATAGCGCGGCGCGCTCAGCGCGCAGTTGTGCTAAACGAGACACTAAAGATGCGGTTTCGTTTTCACCACTTAAGCCACGATTAGCAGAGGCTTCCCAAATGCGTTGGCGCAGTTCACGGTTTTCCAGTGACGCCAATACGGGCTGACGAGTGGTGTTGGTGATGTTGATCAGATACTTGCCATCGTGACCCGCCGCTTTAGCATCGTTTGCGGCCGAAGTGATTTCGCTGTCAGTTAATCCTGCAAGCTCATCCTTAGACTCCACGACCACGGCGATTTCTTTGGTTAAGCGCAGTAGACGTTGGGAGAACTCGTTGGTTAGTGTCGATTGTTCTTCGTTAAGAGCACGGATCTTCACTTTCTGCTCGTCGGTGAGTTTAGCGCCCGCCATGATAAAGCGTTGATGATAGACCTCAACCAAACGCACAGCTTCTGGGGTTAACCCTAGGTTAGCGCGATCGTTATAAATGGCTTCGATGCGGGCAAATAGCGCTGGATTTAAGTTGATATTGTCCGAGTGGGCCGCCATTTTGGGCGCCATTTCACCTTGGATTTTACGCAGTTCTGGATTGCTGTTAGAACCCGCTAAATTATAAAACACACTCGATGCGCGGCTGAGCAGGGCGCCACTTTTTTCCATCGCGACAATAGTATTATCGAAACTGGCCGCTGCGGGATTATTCGCAATCGCGAGGATTTCTTGATAGTGCTCGGCCATGCCTTGCTCTAGTGCAGGTGTAAAGTGCTCATTCTTGATGATACTAAAGTCGGGCGCTTGATATTGTAGGCGACTGACTTGAAACAAGGGGTTTTGGGCTTGTACCGACATGGCGTTAGGGGCTTTGCTTTCTGTGTTGCTACAACCTGCCATAAATCCGGCGGTGAGTGTGGCGCCGATGGCGATGGCAATAAAACGTTTACGCATAATTGAGTGACTTCCTTTGAATTGTTGTTTTTTTAGGACTGTAACGTTAGTAACTTAAATGGGACTGAAAATGGCTTGTTATCGGGCTGTGGCTAAATAAAAAGGAGTCCCGTTTTGATGAGACTCCTTTGGCGATTTCCTTGCAGGGAAAATCGGTACCGCTTTTTACTGACTATTTAAGCACGCGATGATGAGATGATTAATTAGCGAGTAAACTTGTGGTATTTATCAATACCAGAGCTTCTACCTGAGTTATGACATACTGCACAGGATTCAGTCGTTGGTTGTTTAAACCAATCTGCCACGCTAGGAACGCTGATCTCACCACCGTTGCTCACCATATGCGCTTTCGCAGAATCAATCGTATGGCAGGCATAGCAGTTTGCAGATACAGGGCTGGTCATCTTGCTGCCGGGTTCCAAAATGTATTGATTAGGAATGTTATCTAAATCAATCGCTTTATCATGGCAGGTAACACAACTGGTGACAGGATTGATCGCCCCTGCACCGTTAGCCGCATTCGCTTGAGTTCCATCCGCTTTCATTTCACCAACTTTAGCGCCATTACCCCAGTGCCAGCTGTGAACCATAGGGCCAAAACCTGCGCCTAAAGCGGCTGATGTCCGCGCCATACCGTTGTCATGGCAAGCAATACAGCCATTACCGCCGTCATCGAAGGCCCCATTTTTGTGGAATGCAGTGGCATCGTTATGGCAAGTGGTACAGCTGTTAGCGCTCACTATCTCACGACGCTCAAAGCCTGAGACTTTTTGAGCCGTGACAGGGTTAACGACGTCTGAGTAGGCGGTAAAGGATACGCCCATGGAGCCGTCATAACCTGTCGCTCTTAGGCTGCCATTACTTTGATAACGTTGATTGCCATCATATTCCATCCAACCTGCGGTACTGAATGTCACGCGGGCAGAGTAAACATAGTTAGCATTCACTGCGCTGATATCCGTCAGTAAGTGACAGATGTTCTTAGTGCCGTCGGTATTGTAACCATAGTAATAGTTAGTACGATTACCTGGGCGGCCCACTAAACTGCCATTTTCATAGGCATGCAGATAGGCTCCGGCATATACCAGCGGTTTCTTGGCATCAAATACCAGCGGATCTGAGTAGTTGAAGTTATCTTTGATACTAAAGATATTGCCATCGACATCTTTTACTGTGAGGGTTGTACACCAGCCTGGGGCTGTGACTGCCGCTGCTGCACCTGTTGGTGCATAGTGATCTGTTTTCGTTGAAATATCATCGACTTTCACTGGGGCAGCTAATGTGACCTTGTACTTAGCGCGTATAGCTTGGCGTTCAGTAATGCCAGACTTGCCTTCATGCATAGTACGGACATCGGCACCATTACTTGGGATAATAGCGCCTGGTACACCACCACTATCATGGCAATCGATACAGCCGGGTCCTGCTAGGTTAATGTTAGTTGGGGCTTCAACGTGACAGGATGAACAGTTTTGTACTGAAAAGTCTTTAGTAAAATCTTGGTGATTGATATGACCAATTTTAGATAAGGTGTTTGTCGTATAGCCACCCGTAGAGAAACCTTCCGCATTGACCACTGCGCGACTCACTGAGCCGTGACACACTAAGCAGCCTTCTACGAAGGTGACTTCACCGTCCATACCGGTTGCAACATAGCTTGCATGGCGACGAGGACTTGTGGCGTAATCGACGTGACAGGAATAGCAACTATCGATTGTGGTGGAATGAGTGCCTTCGGGTTTATTGACCACTAAGGGGGCTGAACGTGCGATACCTGTTGCGCTATTGCCGCCAACGCGTAACCACACAATGCCTTCAGTACTAGGATTGACGCCTAACATTGGGGCCACAAAAGTGTAGTGACCGTCGCCTAAAGAGGTCAGTGTGGCGCCTTCAGTCGCTTGAGTTGCCGCGCCACCAATATGCACATTGTCTGCAACGCCATTGAGATCACTTTCGGTACGGTTATTAATGAAACCCTTATCGGTTAACGCCGCGACTTTTGCCTCTGCGTTTTGCAGGCCGTTGATTAAATTATTATTCTCATCGGTAATTTCAAATTCGTAACTGATACTGCCTTCGCCAAAGCTGTAGCTGATCACTTCGACTTTCGTCAGCGTTGAGCTGGTGACTGGCGGTGGTGTTCCAGGTTCTCCAGGGGTGCCTGGCGTGCCAGGTGTTCCCGGAATACCGGGCGTGCCTGGAGCCCCATCGACACCATCTTTGCCATCATCGCCACAACCAACAAGAGCACCAGTTAGTGCTAGAGCCACTAAGTATGCCAGTTTTCTAGAGGTGAAAATTCTCATCATTATCTCCATTTGATCCAATATGCGCATAAAGGACGGAGTGGAGCACTAAAGTTTGCAGGGTAGGTTAGTGCTTTGACCGTTAGCTTTAATTTGCAAGCTATCGAATACTTTCTTTTTTTAAAATGAGCACGATTTGTCTCGAATGAAATATTACTGTTAACAAGATGTTTGTTTTTTGAGCGCAAGCCCATTAACACTTAATACTTTGGAGGTAGATCTCACTTTTGAAATTTAGCTTTATTTACTATTTCCTTATAAAACAGTATTTAAGGTTAAATTAAGCTTGTGTTAACAAAATTTAATCATTTGGTGGCTGGTGATGGCTTTTATCGTGCAAAGGATTAAATAAAGTGAGCTGGAGTTGGTTAAGTCGACGATGGGAGAATAAAACGCTGGATAAGTCAGCGCAGTTGCAGTAATTCATGATAAAAGCTTAGTCGCTGCTAGTGTTCTGATGTGAAGCGCAATGTTAGACTAGCGGCCAATTTGGCTCCGATGGCAGACGCGTAAGCGCTAACGTTTTTTAAAGGGTATAAGTCTTGGCTCAATTGTATTTTTATTATTCGGCGATGAACGCTGGTAAATCCACTTCCTTATTACAGTCATCCTATAACTATCGCGAACGCGGTATGAATACCTTAGTGATGACAGCCTCCATAGATGACAGATATGGCAAAGGTAAAGTGGCCTCGCGCATCGGCATTGAAACGGATGCACAGGTTTTTAGCAGCCAAGATGATCTGACTCAGATGATTAGCGATGTGCATCAAGCCACACCATTAAGCTGTGTGCTGGTAGATGAGTGCCAGTTTTTGAGTAAAGAACAGGTTAAGCAGCTGACACATGTGGTCGATAATATTGATATTCCTGTACTCTGTTATGGTTTAAGAACGGATTTCCAGGGCGAACTCTTTAGCGGCAGTCATTATTTATTAGCGTGGGCCGATAAGTTGGTTGAGCTGAAAACCATTTGCCATTGTGGCCGTAAAGCCAACATGGTGGTGCGCCTCGACGGCGAGGGAAAAGTGATGCGCGAGGGTGAGCAAGTGGCGATTGGTGGAAATGAAAGCTACGAGTCCGTTTGCCGTAAACATTTTCGTGAGTTCATCTGGGATTAGTCTTTGCTAGCTGGGTGTTGTTGGCGGTGAGTTTTTTGTGTGGCTTAATGAGTTGATGTCTTGTTTTACTGAGTGGCAACGGATTTGCTGAGTTGCATGAAAGATATTTATTTTAGTGTTTTTTTGGAGCTGTTTTGCCTAATTCCCCGTCAGAGATGAAGTTCGAAAATTATCGTCCTCGTCCACCACAACCCGAACCTAAGGTGAAGGTTAAGACTCCGCGTAAAGCCAGATCTAAGGGCAGGGTCTGGTTCTTATTTTTTATCTTAATTTGCTGTATCGCACTATTGATTGGTCTTGAAGTTAAAACCTCGTTTTATCAAGCCAAATACATCAATCAATATGCTAAGACGCTCACCTATGAATTAGAAAACTCACCGAGCACAGCGGTGATTTATCCAAGTTATGGCCCTTTCGATGAGCGCCATGGCTATAGCAAGTTACCTCAGTATATTGACAGGTTACTGCAACGGAATTTTCAGGTGACGCAGCAAGTGGCGTTTTCGCCTGCCTTGCTGGAATACGCGCAGCTGGGATTTTTCCCGCCTTATCACGAAAAGGCCCAATCTGGCTTAACGCTGCTCGATTGTCGCAATACCGATTTGTACGAGTTCGCCTATCCCAAACGGGTTTATCAGGACGACGATAAGATCCCCAATGAAATCGTTAATACCTTATTGTTTATTGAAAACCGCGAGTTATGGACCACGGAAGATAAACTCAATCCGGTGATCGACTGGCCACGCTTTGTGGTGGCGGGGATGAGCCAAATTGCAGAGATGGTCGGCATGAATGTGTCCACCGCCGGTGGCAGTACGCTGGCGACTCAGATTGAAAAATTCCGCCATTCTTCCCAAGGCTTAACCTTAAGCATCAAGGATAAGTTACTGCAAATTGGCTCGGCCAGTGTGCGCGTGTACCAGCAAGGTGAGAATACTGAACCCGCTCGTAAGCGTATCGTCCAAGATTATTTAAACACAGTGCCATTATCCTCGGCGCCCAATCATGGTGAAGTGCATGGTATAGGTGACGGGCTGTGGGCCTGGTTTGGCACCGATTTCGATACTGCAAACAAGCTGTTAGCATCGCCACAAATCAAGGGTAATGCCGCCAAGCGCGGACAAGTATTCCGCCAAGTGGTCGCCTTGATGATTGCCCAGCGTCGCCCTTCATACTATTTATTGCAAGGTCATGAAGATCTTGAAAACTTAGTCGATAGTCATATCCGCTTACTCGGCCAATATTATTTGATTGATCGTGGTCTGCGCGATGCCGCACTCGCGCAGAAATTGCAGTTTAGGGTCACTAAGCCGCAACGAAATACGCAATCGGGCGCAGATAAGGGCGTGAATACAGTGCGTATTCGTACCGCGGGCATGTTAAATGTGGGGCTGTACGATTTAGACAGACTCGACTTGACGGTCAACAGTAGCTTGCACAGTGATTTACAGCAGCAAGTGAGTCACTACTTACGCAGCCTGGCGCAAGTGTCGACCGCTGAGCAAGTGGGTTTATTGGGCGAGCGTTTACTCGAGCCAAGCCAACTGCAAAACGTGCTGTATAGCTTTACGCTTTACGAGCGTACCGACACCGCCAACCGAGTTCGTGTGCAGACCGACAGTACCGACCAACCCTTTGATATTAACGAAGGCAGTAAGTTGGAACTGGGTTCAACCGCTAAATTGCGGGTGATGGCGACCTACTTAGAAATCATCGCCGAGATCCACGAAAAATATTCGAAAAAACATGGTATTGAACTGGAATCAATCATTATCGAACCTAGGGATCACTTAACCCGTTGGGCGATTGATTATTTGATTGTAAATCCTGATAGACGTTTAGATCGCATGTTAGATGCAGCGCTACAGCGGGAATATTCTTCCTCAACCAGTGAGCAGTTCTTTACTGGTGGTGGTTTGCATGTGTTTAATAACTTTAAAAAATCGGAAGATGTTAAAACACCGACACTCTACCAAGCATTGCAGGATTCGATTAACTTACCGTTTGTGCGCCTCATGCGTGACATAGTCAATTACAGCAGCAGTATGCAAAACGAGGGCAATATGGCCCAGTTGCTGCGTAATGATAAAGATCCGCGCCGCGACGAATACCTGCGGGTATTTGCCGATAGAGAGGGCAATACCTTCGTCACTAAGTTTTATCGCAAGTATAAAAAAGTGGCTGCGAATGAGCGTTTTGGGATGTTCTTCGACGGTTTATCCCAGTCGGAGCAACAATTAACGTCGGCGTATCGCTACCTCTCGCCCGATGAACCTATGTCGGCATTTAAGGCTTTTCTGCAGCAAAGATTGCCGCAGGTGAGTTATACCGATGGTCGTATTAAGAGCTTATATAACAAGTACGGCCCTGATAAATATAACCTGCCGGATCAAGGTTATATCGCACGGGTGCATCCGTTGGAATTGTGGGTGCTGGATTATCTTAATCACAATCCCGATGCGAATTTGAACGATGTGAAACAGGCGAGTGAAGCACAACGCCAAGAGGTTTATCGTTGGTTATTTAGGACGCGACATAAAAACGCCCGTGACGTTCGAGTGCAAGTGATGCTTGAAGTGGAAGCCTTCCTCGACATACATCAGCGTTGGGCGCGTTTAGGTTACCCCTTTGATGCTATGGTGCCATCCTTAGGTTCGGCGCTCGGCAGCTCGGGTGATAGACCAGCTGCTTTAGCCGAACTCATGGGCATTATTCAGAATGATGGCTATCGTTTGCCTACCGTGCGTATCAATCAGCTGCATTTTGCCGCGGATACGCCCTATGAAGTGACGCTGGAGAATCAGAACACCCAAGGTGAGCGAGTGATGCGCCATGAAGTGGCACAAGCCTTAAAAGCGGCGCTGGCGAACGTAGTGCAAAACGGTACTGCCCGTCGTTTGAAGGGCATTTTTACCGATGAAAAAGGCGAGATGTTAGCCATAGGCGGGAAAACCGGCACCGGTGATAACCGTATCGTGACTCAGATGCAGCAAGGTAAAAAAGTGGCGACGACTGCCATGAACCGCACCGCGACCTTCGTGTTTTATCTGGGGGATAAATACTTCGGCACTTTAACGGCCTTCGTGCCCGGCAGTAAATCCGATGATTTTAGTTTCACCTCTGCGCTACCATTGCAAGTGATGAAAGGCATGATGCCTATTTTGTCTCCCTATGTGAAAACCGAGCAGGGTATGTGTGTGGTAAACGAGTAAAGTCAGCTGGTTAGTGCCGCGCTAACAACTGCAAGTTAGCAAAGCTCGCTAATAACAAAGAGTGTTCCTGATGAACACTCTTTGTCGTTTTAAGGCTTAAATTCTCTACCGATTCGTGTAGGAGAGTTATAACGTCTCATACCAAACGATAAAGATTTATTATGAATAATTAAATTGTCCGCCTAAATAGCAGTGATTTGGGCCGATTAACGGCATTCACTGACTCGAAAATGCCCCAAAGCAAAACAACTGAGTTACGCAGCATTAATTGTCATTGTTTCCCCAGTGACTCGCCATAAACTCGTCCCTGAGGGCTCTACTAAAACATCCATGTTTTAGAAGGTCACTGGTGCAACAATGCCAATCTTAACTAACACTTCTGCTGTTCGTTCAGCTAAAAAGCTATTGCCCCAAAGCTGGCTAGCATTCATTTAGTGAATTGAAAACTGACGAATGAATTGCCCTACAAAATCTCATCTATTTACCCAATGTTTGGCCCTACCGTAAAGCGACTAACAATATATGGGTATACAGTCGTATTTAAATTTAGATGCTTTTGAGTGTTTTTAAACTCACTAGTTTACGCGTTTATCCAGCCTAAAATTTATAAAACCCTTAAAAATCATCCGCATAAACTTTCCCTAAATTAGTTAATAGGTTTGGAAAACGCGCATGCGCGTTTTTCCGGATGGTGTATTAGATAAAAAACTGATAAGTTCTTTGCAATACAAGCAGTTAATGATGCGCGTTTTTACTGGTCTAATGAGGTAAACGCGCATGCGCACTAATAAAATGTTGAACTAAGCCGCTGCGCGGAGCCCAAAGCGAACCACTGTTCCACACTTACTCCTAGGGATAATCCCTCACCTAGGAGGTCTACCATGTCATCACTTCTGCAACAATTCCATGATGAGATTAGTTTACGTGGTTACTCGGCCCGTACACGCAGTGCTTATCTGCGTGCCATCACCCAACTGCAGCACTATGCATACCAACCGCTCGATAACATTACGGATGAGCAGCTTACGGCTTATTTCCGTTACTTAAATCTTGAGCGACATCATTCCAGAGCCACCTTAAAGTTACAGCTTAATGGCATTCATTTTTTCTATGAACATGTCCTAGGGCGCGATTTTACGGTTCAGTTGAGTTTACCGAAACGTCCACACAAGCTGCCGCAATTGCTTAGTTGCCAAGATATCGCGGCACTGCTGTACCACTGTCAAAACCTGAAACAACGCGCCATGGTGGCGCTGTGTTATGGTTGTGGTTTGCGTGTAAGTGAGTTAACCCATATTAAGGTTGCTGATATCGATGGGCAGCGGCAGTTGCTCAAAGTGTGTCAAGGCAAGGGGGCCTGCGACCGATGGGTGATACTCTCACCGACTTTACTCACCCTGTTGCGTCAGTATTGGCAAGCGTATCATCCCGTCGAATGGTTGTTTGCCTCGACCTATCATGATGTGGTTTATCCGCTGCATGAGTCGACCTTTCGTAAAGCGTTAGCGAAGGCGGCCCGCTTAGCGAGTATCACTAAGCCATGCAGTCCACACAGCCTAAGGCATGCTTATGCAACCCATCAATTACAAGCGGGTATGCCACTTCATCAATTACAGGCCCAACTTGGTCATCACAGTATAAAGTCTACCGAGCGCTACTTGCATTGGTCGCCGGAATTAGGTCATCAAGGCTGTGACTTGCTAGCAAGTCTTGGGGGGATGCCATGGCAACCTTCTACCATTTAAGCGATATCCTTCATCAGCACTTAGCCCACTACCAACAGCAGCATAAACTGACCGAACAGCAAGCCTTAGTCTGCCAGCATATTCAGCAGTGTCGCACGCAAACCTTAGGCATACAGCACTGGCGTTGTGATACTTGCCAGTATGAGCAGCAGGTGTTTTGCTCCTGTGGTGACCGGCATTGCCCTCGTTGTCAGGGAAGGCAGACGCAAGCGTGGATTGCTACGCAGCAGGCGCAAGTCTTGCCTTGTCGCTATTTCCATTTGGTCTTTACCTTACCCCACGAGTTGAACATCTTGGCGCACTACGCTGCCAAGCCGTTATACAGCGCCCTGTTTGAGTCTGTGTGGCAGACGCTTGCGCAGTTTGGTATGAAGCGAAAACACCTTCAGGGTCAATTGGGTTGCACTATGGTGCTGCACACGTGGGGGCAAACCTTGAGTCAGCATATTCACTTGCATTGCTTAATCCCGGGTGGGGTGCTGACGTCAGCGGGAGATTGGCATAGCGTGAAAACGGATTATCTGTTTCCGGTGAAAGCCTTGTCCACCGTGTATCGGGCCAAGTTATTACGGGTGCTTCGACAACATGAGCTGGCTATCCCTGCGGCTGACACCTTAATGGCAAAACCGTGGTGTGTTTACAGCAAAGCGTGTCTGAGCTGCGCCGAAACCGTGGTGGAATACCTCGGGCGTTATACCCGTAAAGGCATGCTGCATGAATCAAGAATTGCCGACGTCACCGCAGAGCATGTCAGTTTTTACTACAAGGACTATCGTGACGGTCAGCAGCATAAGCAAATGCGGCTAAGCTGTGATGAGTTTATTCGCCGTTACTTATTGCATGTGTTGCCCAAAGGGCTGATGCGAGTGAGGCATTTTGGTTTTCTTGCCAATGCTTGCCGCCGCAAAAAGCTCGCGCTTATCCAGCGGCAACTACGTAAGCCGCAGGTGGTATTGGCGAGTCCTTTGATTAAGGAGGACTGTTGGTGGTCATGTCCGCAATGCCAGTTAGGTCATTTGCAGTTTATTGGGCTGATAAGACCGCAGGGATTGGTGATGATTAACAACCAAAGTCAGCCAGTACGTCTGTCAGGATAACCCCTCCCCCAAGACGTAGCGTAACCGACAGCGAAAAGCAGCCAGCCTTATGGGATTAAGCCGATGAGGGGATAGGGTGTGAGTGTCAGCCTGAGTCTGGGGCCAAAATGCTGTCAACCAAGGTCAACAATCAGTCGAAAGTGAGCGTAAAAGAATGAGAAAGCTAAAACGATATCAAGTGATTACCCATCAAGCTGTATAAAAAACCGCTACCGCAAAAAAGCAAATTCCTATAGCATTATTCATACCCATTTACACGGATGTGGCAGCGGCCAAGTCCAACAAGCGATTTATGCCCTGCAAACAGCGCAGCGCATAAATACTAAGACGTTAGGTCTCTAGATGAGGAGTTGATTTGAAGTCCGTTATTGCAATCGCTGGCCTGCTGTGGCTTGTTGGGTGTGCTTCCACATACAGCCTTCCCACGAATTCGCCATCTGCAACTATGACGCTGGACCTTCGATCGGAGTCCAAGGGGACGACTATGCAGGGGTACAGAGTGTTCGCATACCAAGACATGAACTGCACGCCGTCGCCTCTAGGGTCACTGATTGAGTCGAAGCAGTTCACGGGTGCCGTCGAGAAGATTGGCCCAATCAAGGTTGTGGCCGCCTCCCCGCTGACCTTTGCGGTCTTGTACGGAGAGTCTCGAATGGCGCAGAACCGCCAGTGCAGCTTCACGGCTTCGTTTCTCCCCCGCGCCGGTGAGTCATACGGTGTTCAGTTCGCGGTTGCGGACGGAGCCCTCGCCTGCGGAATGAAGATTACAGACGGTGCTGGGCAGGAAGTGTCTTTTGAATCCCCGTCATCCTCCTGTGCGGAGACTTTCGCGGGCAGGGTTAAGAACGGTGGAACTGGCGTGCTCAATTGGACTTTCAGATAAGTGGCAAAGAGACCTAACCATTCCATCGATCGGATGTCCAACCGGCTACGCTGGTCGGCCACCGCTCATGTCAAACGTTATATGCTTAAAGGGATTTAGTAACTTTAAATGAACGTTATAAAACTTAGAAAGTTGGCAATATCTGCCTTTATTTTTTGTTTTGTATTATTTCTGTGGTCATATTATCGGATGGAAACATGTGGTTATGATTGCGGCATTTTTACACTTCATAATGGAGGCTCAACAGTTTTTTATTATTTGCTATCCTTCTGGCTCGGGTTAGCATTTCTAGCGACTTTCTTGGGATCTACTTATTATTTATTTAGACTTAAATGCAAAATCAATTAGTACTAAATTAAAATGACAAAGGTAGTAAATTGCACGCATATAAAAAACATCATGGTGGGAATTTTACTCGCTGAAAAAGCGCTCCTAAAATCCCCATATGTTAAGCGTTAGCCCATAGAAATTTTAATTCGAAATTCACTAATTCGAGCTAAAACCCTAGCTCGTTTTTGTCCAAAAATGAGTTATCTTGAGTATGAAACTTTAATACTCAATTGCTGCTCGATTTATGCACCTAAGCGTAGATGAGTATGATGCTTTATTTTTCCACGTATTCAATCTGATGCTGTAGAATCAAGCACATGTGACGATTCAGTATCGAACTTTATTCCTCTCCCACCATTGAGCTTGTTTCACTGGTCAAAAGGCTGTGGTTAAAGCGAGTGCTTAAGATTGCTGTGGTGAGATTTGGTAAATTTTTGATTTCGCTTCATCGGTCACAAGATAAATCAGCCCATCAGGCCCTTGCACGACTGAGCGTAATCTTTGTCCTAATTCATTTTTTAGCAGCCGTTCTTCTTTAATAATCTTGTCGCCATCAAGTACTAAACGTACTAGCGTTTTTTCCTTTAGGCTGGCGAGTAAAATATTATTTCGCCACTGTGGAAATTTGTCGCCCGTGTAAAACATAAAGCCTGCCGTGGCAATTGAGGGAACCCATTTGTAGGCGGGTTGCTCCATTCCAGCCTTGTGGGTGCCTTCGCCGATTTTGCCGCCACCGTAATTCTCACCATAGGTAATCACAGGCCAGCCATAGTTTTTGCCCGCCTCATCAATATTGAGTTCATCGCCGCCCTGGGGTCCATGCTCGCCAGTCCACAATACTTTGCTGATGGGATTAATGGCCGCGCCTTGCATATTGCGATGACCGATAGACCAGATCTCGGGTAAAGCGCCCGCCGTATTGATGAAGGGGTTATCCTTGGGCACTGAGCCATCGGCATTAATCCGCACGACTTTGCCTAAATGATTGTCTAAGGTTTGCGCGCTATCTTTTTTGCTGTAACGATCGCCAAGTGTGATAAATAAAGTGCCGTCAGGCGCCCACACCAGACGTGATCCAAAATGGTGGCCGCTGTTGATTTTGGGGTGCTGACTAAAAACGCGGCTGAGATTTTTAAGCTTGTTACCATTGAGAGTAGCAAAGCTCACCGCAGTGCTATTGAGTTCACTTGCATCACCTTCAGCGGGCTCTGAATAACTGAAATAGATTTTTTTGCTGCTGGCAAAATCTGGTGCAAGCACCACATCGAGTAAACCACCTTGGCCCTTGGCATATAGCGGTGGCAAACCCGTTAAGGGTTGGCCCACTTTGCCTGCGGCGCTGACAATGCGCATTCTGCCGGCGCGTTCAGTCACCAGCATGCTGCCGTCGGGTAAAAATGCCATACCCCAGACATTTTCTAACCCTTGGGCTATGGTTTTTACCTGAATATTACCCGTTTCCGTTTTGATGCTAATGGTCGCTGCGCTAGTATTTTGCGCGTAAATAGCCGGTGAGCTTGCAACAAGACACAGGGCAAGACTTAAGGTGCTGAGCTTCAAGGTCTTTAGCTTCAAGCTGCATAGTTTAAAGGTGATCCGTTTCATTGCTATCCTTAGTCACAGTGCTTTCCTAAATGATGAAACAGAGTAACAAGCCAATAACCTAAGGGCAATTTCTCGATGTGACCTTGTAGCGAAACTTATCTGTCTTGTCCCCTTGCGTCCAAGAACTGCGCGTTGGCTAATGTATTAAACCTTGTTTCACGCATAAACAGCTCAGCGCATGAAAAAGCCTAAAGCCATCGCTAAACCGACGATCACAATAAAACCACGCAGCAAGGGCTGTGAAATACGGTAGGCCAGCGCCGCACCCACATAGCCACCAATAATCGCCATCACAGCAAGCAGCAACAGATATTGCCCATCAATCACATTGCCCACGGCATAAACCACAACGGCGATGGCGGTGAGCAGGGCTGAAATCAGATTTTTAAGACCGTTCATTCCATGTAGATTGGTTTGGCCCATCAGCCCAAAGCTCGCGAGCAGTATGATGCCTAAGCCACCATTAAAATAACCGCCATAGATACACACGGCCGACAGCATTATCAGTGCTGTCATCGGACTTAACATTGGCGTTGAGGTGTTTTCGCCTTGCTCAGCGATTCTTCGTTTGAGCAACCTAGGGCCAATGATAAAGGCCGCGGTGGCCAGTAAAATTAGCCAAGGGATCAGTTTTGCGAAGACTTGCTCGCTGGTGGTCAGCAAAATACCTGCGCCAATACTGCCGCCAATAAGGGCAATCAAGATCAGATGCTTAAGGCTAAGACTCGCCGGATATTCGATATCTTTTCTAAAACGCCAAGCACTGGCGATATACCCGGGCAGCAGCGCGGCTGTCCCCGTGGCATTCGCCGCAATCGGTGGAACCCCGACAAACACTAACGCCAAAAGGGTAATAAAACTGCCACCACCGGCAACCGCATTGAGCATTCCACCTAAAAAGCCAGCGAGTGCAATAATAAGCCAGTCCATAGATACTGCTCCTTTGGGCAATGAGATAGTTAAACAGTGAGTTCATCTGAGGAGTCTGTTCTCGTGAGTCAATCAAACTAGTCCACCCTAACAGGATGATTTAGATATCCCAAATACCAGACATAAAAATAACTGCAGCTATGGCTTCACTTTGCTCGGTAAAAACATCTTCTCCCCAGCAATTTTGCCCACATTCTTGATAATAAACTTCAAAGGTACTGAGCATAGGTGTTCGAATACAGTACCAACCATCGAAGGTATTCTTGGCAAAATGCACCCAATGCTGCGCATCGGCAGTTTGGATTTGCTGAATGAGTAATTCATTTTGTGACAGCAAAGCCGCAAGTTCATTCTGGGTTATGATTTGATGCTCGGCTTTTATTGCCTCGAGAAGATTTTTAAGTGTAATCATGGTGTCCCTTGCTTTTAGCTGCGAACTAAACTACTCACTAGCGAATTGCAGCTGCTATCGATGATTGGATCAGCGTCTCATAAATATCAGCTTGGCCAGCAGGAATAAGCTGCCGATGAATTTCGCGGCGTTTCGCACTGTCGAATAAGCGCTCCGCAACCCAGCCTGTTAAGTAGAGTGAGGACAGGCAGCCACCTGCAGTGGCAATATTGCCATTGATAACCAGAGCGCAGTCTTCTACATCCACGCCCATGGCCACTAATGCGGGTTTGGCATCGGGATGCGTCGTTGCTGAGATATTGTCGAGTAAGCCTAATTTGGCAAAGAAGAATGACCCCGCGCAGATACTGCCAAGCAATTGCCGTGTGGGATCTAATTTAAGGGCGGACATAAACTCAGTATCAGCAAGCGCGGCAGGTACGCCTTTGTAACCACTGCTGAATAATACCACGTCGGCATCAGCGACTTCGGCCACATGACCATCGGTTGCAACGGTCATCCCCAAACTTGATCTATGGCTAGGTTTGGTCCCGAGTACTTTTACTGTCCAATCGGTTTTTGTCCTGCCGAGAATATCGCGCATTAAGAAGAAATCGATATCGGTAAATTCATCAAATATCACAATCGCAATCTGATACATAAGCTTTCCTCTGGCTTGTATTGTGGATGACTTAAGGCTTGAATACGCTCAACCTTAAGCCTTGGGTCCTCAATATGAATAGAATCATGATTTTATTGGTTATCCATTTTTTATGAAAATTTGGTTAATCAAAATCTTAACCAGCACTAAACGATGGCAGTCGCTTGGCGAAAATAGCATGGGCATCAAAATTTTGGCTTTGCATTCTGGTTAATGTGTTGGTTAACACCTCATCAGCAGCATCTTCAATCCGCTGTATCCCTAACGTTGCAACATAATCACTAAATGATGTGGATACTTGTTCAAACAAAGCTGTGATCTCGCCAAAGGCTGGATGACTGAATTGTGGGTTAGGCAAACCCCTAAGGGATCGCAGTTTCAGCAGCATTAACGCTGTCAATGGTAAATATGTGTGCGGCCCACCATTGAACTCAAAAAAGCACTTTTTATCCCCAATAACTGCTTGTTCTACCTGATGATCACACAGGGTTTGCAGCATAGTGCTGATGAATTCGATATCCTGTGTGTCCCAGTTATCTAAAAATGGCGCATAGGGGAAAGGAGCCGTTTTTCGCAGTGTCACTTGCACTTCCGTGGCAAAAGGTGGCTCAATAACGCCTAAATAACGCCTAAATAACGCCCAAATATCGCCCATATAACAACACCAAAAAATCACCGATAAACCCGTGGGAACGAATTATCCAGCCAGCGCGCCAGGCGGTCGCCAAGGCTTGATACAGTTCGTCAGTCTCAGTCTTCAGCTCAGAAAACAGCATAAGTACAAGCCGAAAAACACTGGTTGTCATCCATCCGGCATTAGCTACTTCACCCGTTTTCTCAACCGCAGTGTAGTATTGATAGTAGTCTATCGCGGTATGAAAATAGCCGTAAGCAAGCGAGCACATAAGCGGCTTAGGCTCCAGCAAGCCCGATTCAATATAGGTAAGTTGGGCTACATTGCCCCAATGACACTCGGGTACACCAAACTCACGATATTGTTTCACTCTCTCGAAACCATCTGTCAGCCCAGTGTCAATATAATTCGTCAGTAAATAATGGTCATATTCAAAGACGTTTTTGGCATAATCGCGCATATGCTTACGACTGCGACTGCGTTTATTGAGAAATTTAGTTAACAACTTGAGCATCCTTACTATTTAGGCTGTGGCAAGTTTACCGCAACTGCATACAGGGTGGCTAACTGTGAGGTAAAACGGCTATACAAGTCACTCATGCACACGATTTGTAAAGCAGGGTTGAATACGCAGAACATTGCAGCAAACAGCGCTGATGCGTTGGCGACCATCGAAAAAAGGGACTTTTTCGTTGAGCCCCCAAGGATGGGTTTACGGCGTGTCGCCAGAGCATTAGTGCTGTTGCACACGTCAAGTTCAATGGGTTAAGCAAAGTAATAAAAAGCCCAGATTTATATTCTGGGCTTACTTGAATCAAATAAGTTAATGCATCGAACGCTAGGAGCTAAGACGTCATTAATACTTAGGTTTAAAACACCATTTCTGGTACATGCTCAGGTACGATTAATTTGCCAGCAGTTTTGCTGACGATTTCTTCTACGCTGACACCTGGGGCGCGCTCTAGTAGATGGAATGCGCCATCTTTGATTTCGATAAAGGCTAAATCTGTGACGACGCGTTTGATACAGCCGTAACCTGTGAGGGGCAATTCGCACACGGGTAACAGTTTAGAATTGCCGTATTTATCGGCGTGCATCATAGTCACGATAATGTTTTCAGCGCCGGCGACTAAATCCATCGCGCCGCCCATGCCTTTGATGAGTTTGCCGGGGATCATCCATGAGGCGATAGAGCCGTTCACATCGACTTCAAAGGCGCCGAGCACGGTTAAGTCCACATGGCCGCCACGGATCATGGCAAAGCTTTCCGCCGATGAAAAAAATGAAGCGCCTTTGACTGCGGTAACGGTTTGTTTGCCCGCGTTGATTAAATCGGGATCTATGGCGTCTTCGGTGGGGAATTCACCCATGCCGAGTAGGCCGTTTTCCGATTGCAGCATCACTTCCATGCCGCTAGGAATGTAGTTGGCCACCAGTGTTGGAATGCCAATGCCGAGGTTAACGTAGTAGCCATCTTTTAATTCTTTGGCGACGCGCTGAGCCAGTTGTTCTCTTGATAATGCCATGATATCTATCCTTTCTATTTGGCTTTGACGCTTTGGTCTTTACTCTTAGGTTTTACCCTTAGTTTTTACTTTAGGGAGCTAAGTGCCAATTGCGTTAACTGTGTTTCAAGGTTTTGCCAGCGCCTTTTATTTCGCGGCTTTTACCGTGCGCTGCTCGATACGTTTCTCGAACTTGCCTTGAATAACTCGGTCAACATAGATGCCCGGCGTGTGGATATGATCTGGATCTAGCTCGCCCGGCTCAACAATAAACTCGGCTTCAACCACAGTGATTTTGCCCGCGGTCGCCATCATAGGATTAAAGTTGGCGGCGGTTTTGCGGAATACCAAATTACCCATGGTATCGGCTTTCCATGCGCGCACTAAGGCAAAATCTGCGGTCAGCGACTCTTCTAACACGTAATGGCGACCTTTGATTTCGCGGGTTTCCTTGCCATCAGCCACCGGCGTGCCGTAGCCCGTTGCAGTGAAAAATGCCGGAATACCTGCGCCACCTGCGCGGATTTTTTCCGCCAGCGTGCCTTGGGGCGTTAAAATCACGTTCAGTTCGCCAGAGAGCATTTGCTGTTCAAAGGTGGCGTTTTCGCCCACGTAAGAGGCGATCATAGTGGCGATTTGGCGATGTTTTAACAGTAAGCCAAGGCCGAAATCGTCAACGCCAGCGTTGTTTGATATCGCCGTTAAGCCGTTAACGCCCATCTTAACCATTTGATTGATTAAGCCTTCGGGGATGCCGCACAGGCCAAAGCCGCCGACCATAATGGTCATGTCGTTTGATAAGCCGTTTAACGCTTCTTCATAGCTGCTGACGACTTTATTGAGTCCTGCCATTGTGATGTCCTTTTATGCTTTATAAAACGCGCGGGAAATAACGCGCGTTTTTAATAACGGTTGTTGGTGTCGTTAATTGTTGTTCTATTTTGCTAACAGGGCCGTGGCCACTTTCGAGCCGTTGTTGCGATTCAACTGTGTGCTGATGGCTTGTCCTGCTAACGCGAGTTTTTGTAAATCGATACCCGTTTCGAATCCCATGCCGTGCAGCATATACACTAAGTCTTCGGTGGCGAGATTGCCCGATGCGCCTTTGGCATAGGGGCAGCCACCAAGACCTGCAACTGAGGAGTCGAACACCCGCACACCTAAGTCTAAGCAGGCCAAAATATTAGCGAGTGCTTGGCCATAGGTGTCGTGAAAGTGTAGCGCCAGTTTGTCCATAGGCACATGTTCAGCCACGGTTTGCAGCATTCTACGGGCTTTTTGCGGCGTGCCTACACCTATGGTGTCGCCGAGCGATATTTCGTAACAGCCCATTTTGTAAAGGATTTCAGACACACGGGCCACTTCACTGACCGCTATCTCACCTTCGTAGGGGCAGCCGAGCACGCAAGATACATAGCCGCGCACTGGGATATTGTGCGCTTTTGCTAATTCCATCAAAGGGATAAAGCGTTCAATTGACTCTTCTATCGAGCAGTTGATATTGCGCTGACTAAAGCTTTGCGAAGCGGCGCCAAATATTGCCACCTCGCTCGCTTTTGCATCCAGTGCCAGTTCAAAGCCTTTGACGTTGGGTGTGAGCGCGCTATACACCACGTCGCTTTGACGCTGTATTTGCTTGAGCACATCGGCAGAATCGGCCATTTGTGGCACCCATTTAGGTGATACAAAACTGCCTGCTTCGATACGCTTAAGCCCCGCACCTGCCAGCGATTCAATCAAGGCGATTTTAGCTGCAGTCGGCACTGCGACTTCGTTTTGTAGGCCGTCACGCGCGCCCATCTCGAAGATGCTGACTTTATCTTTGGCGTCCGCAGCTTGGCTTAGATTGACTAAAGACATCTTAGGCTTCCTTGATCGCGGTTGGCTCGTCTGTCTCTAACGGCTCAACGTTAAGCAAGGTTGCGCCATCGGTCACTAGCTCGCCAGCCTTAAAGTAGAACTCAGTGACGATACCATCGAAGGGCGCTTCGATTGTGTATTCCATCTTCATGGCTTCCATCACGAGCAAACCTTGGCCCGCTTTCACTTGTGTGCCGACATCGACTAAATGGGTCACTACCGTGCCGTTCATGGGCGCTTTTAACTTGTCAGCATTGCTGGCTTGTTCTTCGACCACGAGTGTTTGCACTGCTTTAAAGTGGTAACTGCCAGAGGATAAAAACAGCGTAAAGTCATCACCTTGGGCACTAACGGGCACTTTACTCTTATGGCCGTTGATTTCTGCGAGCAGTAAATCTTGTTTCAGCTCGCCATTTAGCAACCAATCTTGTCCGTGCAGCGGTAGCTGATACATGCCGCCTAAATCGAGCATCACTAACTGCTGCAATTCATGGGTATCATCAAGCAGGGCAATATTGTGTTGGCTGCAGCTGTTGAGTCTAAAGCCGCTCACTTGACCCCAAGGCGAGTAAGGATCGGCGCTGTTGACAGCTTGCGCTTTGGCGGCTTCTTTACGGGCAAGTACTTGATATAGCGCGGCAAAGGCAAGCGCAGTGTCAGCTTCGCTTGAAGCTGTGCCAATTAAGGTGTCGCCATAACGGCCAATAAAGTCAGTGCTAAAGTCAGCATTGGCAAACGCTGGGTGCTCGGCAATGTTCGCCAAAAACTCAATGTTGTGCTTAAGACCGCTGATTTGATACGACTCTAACGCATGCACTAAACGTTGCAGGGCGCGCGGACGTGATTCATCCCAGACAATCAGTTTGGCAATCATAGGATCGTAGAAGTTACTGATCACATCGTTTTCGCGAATACCCGAATCGATACGGACAAACTTACTTTGCTCGGGTTCACGCAAAAAGTTGAGCTTACCACTGGCGGGTAAAAACTCATTCTGTGGATCTTCGGCATAAATTCGCACTTCAAAGGAATGGCCGTGAATACGCACTTCATCTTGCTTTAGCGGCAGTGGCTGACCGCTGGCGACCAGCAATTGCCATTTGACTAAATCTTGGCCTGTGACCATCTCAGTCACGGGATGCTCAACCTGCAGACGGGTGTTCATCTCCATAAAATAGAAGCTATTGTCTGTGTCGAGCAGAAACTCCACTGTGCCCGCGCCAACATAATCGATGGCTTTGGCTGCCGCGACGGCCGCATCACCCATTTGGGCGCGCAGTGCATCGCTTAACCCTGGCGCTGGCGCCTCTTCGACCACTTTTTGGTGGCGACGTTGAATCGAACAATCGCGATCCGATAAATAAATCGCGTTGCCAAAGGTGTCGGCAAACACTTGCACTTCGACGTGGCGCGGCTGGCGTAAATAACGCTCCATCAATAACTTATCGTTACCAAAAGAAGAAGCCGCTTCACGGCGCGCCGAGTTAACGGCTTCCATGATTTCGCCTTCATTCTCAACGATCCGCATGCCTTTACCGCCGCCGCCATAGGCCGCTTTAATCAGCATAGGGAAGCCAATTTTCAGTGCCTCCGCTTTTAAGGTCGCATCGCTTTGGTCATCGCCGTGATAACCCGGCACTAAGGGCACGTTTGCCGCCGTCATAATCGATTTAGCGGCGCTTTTGCTGCCCATGGCATCGATAGCATCACTGCCTGGGCCAACAAAGGCGATGCCTGCGGCTTCACATTTACGGGCAAAGTCGGCGTTTTCAGACAAGAAACCATAACCTGGGTGAATAGCTTGTGCGCCGGCTTTTTTGGCGATATCGATAATCAAATCGCCCTTTAAATAGGAGTCTGCCGGCGCACTGCCGCCTAAATAGAAGGATTCGTCGGCCATGGCGACATGGCGCGCTTCTTTATCGGCATCGGAATATAAGGCAACGGTGCGAACGCCCATGGCATGGGCGGTTTTGATGATGCGACAGGCGATTTCACCGCGGTTAGCAATCAATAGCTTGGTAAACATGTGCTTGGTTAACATCAAAGAGCTCCTTGGGTATCACTTGGCTTTTGTATTGGCGTAGGAGAGGCGGCGGAGTGCGTTTGTTGCCAGTTTGGCTGACGTTTCTCAAAAAAGGCATTTAAGCCCTCTTGGCCCTCGGTTGATACCCGAATGCGGGCGATACGCTCGCTAGTGTAATCAATGGTGTTTTGGTCTATCACGCCATCTTCAAGATGCGATAGCAGTGTTTTTACCCATGCCATGCCTTGCGGGCTATTGGCTAGCAACGCGTCAATCATCGGCTTTACGGCGGCGTCTAAGTCATCGCTTACCTCATGGACGACATTAAGCTTTAATGCGGCTTCTGCACTAAAACGCTCGGCGGTCAGCATGTAGCGGCGCGATGCGCGGTTACCCATAGCGCGGGCAATGTAAGGGCTGATTACCGCAGGAATTAATCCGAGTTTCACTTCGCTCAAACAAAAACTGGCGCGTGTTGTGGCGATAGCGATATCGCTGGCGCAAATCAGCCCCAGTGCGCCGCCAAAGGCTGCGCCTTGCACTAATGCAATGGTGGGCTTAGGAAAGTTATCTAAATCCTGCATCAGTTTTGCTAAGGCTTTGGCATCATTTAGATTTTGCTCAAAGTCCATTTGGGCTTGCTTGCGCATCCAATTGAGATCGGCGCCAGCGCTGAAGTTTTTGCCGTTCGCTTTAAGCACCAGCAGTTGGCAATCCTTATGCTCAGCAAAATAGCCAAGGACGCTAATCATCTCGCTAATCATCACTTCATCGAAGGCGTTGTGTACTTCCGCTCGGTCAAGAATAAGCTCGGCAACGCCGTTATTGAGCGTGTAACTCACGTGCTGCAAGTTGCTTAATTCCTGTGGCGTTATTGGTAAATTTGTCATAACTGTTTCCCTATCTTATTGATTTGCTGTGTATACGTATGGTTTACATACGGAACACACCAAAACGCGTGTCTTCGATAGGGGCATTTAATGCCGCCGATAGGGCAAGGCCGACCACATCACGGGTTTGCGCCGGGTCAATAATGCCGTCATCCCATAAACGGGCGCTGGCATGATATGGATGACCTTCTTTATCGTACTGGGCGACAATCGGCGCTTTAAAGGCTTTTTCATCCTCAACTGACCAATCTTCGCCTTTACGGGCTAAACCGTCGCGGCGCACTGTGGCGAGCACGCCAGCCGCTTGCTCGCCGCCCATCACAGAAATACGGGCGTTAGGCCACATCCACATCATGGTCGGCTCGAACGCGCGGCCACACATGCCGTAGTTACCTGCGCCGTAGCTGCCGCCGATAATCACAGTGAATTTAGGCACATTGGCACAAGAAACCGCGGTTACCATCTTAGCGCCATGTTTAGCGATACCTTCGTGTTCGTACTTTTTACCCACCATAAAGCCGGTGATGTTTTGCAGGAACAGCAGCGGAATTTTGCGCTGGCAGCACAGTTCGATAAAGTGCGCGCCTTTTTGCGCCGACTCTGAGAACAGAATGCCGTTGTTGGCGACAATGCCGACTGGGTAGCCGTGGATACGGGCAAAACCGCACACTAAGGTGGCGCCATAGTTGGCTTTAAACTCATCAAAATCAGAATCATCGACGATACGTGCGATCACTTCTTTGACATCAAAGGGCTTTTTAAGATCGGTGCCGACAATGCCGTACAGTTCGCTGATATCGAACTTTGGCGGTTTGACAGGGCTCAGTAGACTTTTTATTTGTTTTTGATGATTAAGGCGTGATACGGCGCGGCGCGCAAGCTCTAACGCGTGCTCATCGTTTTGGGCTAAATGATCGGCAACACCAGAGATTTTAGTGTGCACGTCGGCGCCGCCCAGTTCTTCGGCGCTAACTTCTTCACCTGTGGCCGCTTTCACTAGTGGCGGACCTGCCAAGAAAATCGTGCCTTGCTCTTTTACGATAATCGATTCATCCGCCATGGCTGGCACATAGGCGCCGCCTGCGGTACATAAGCCCATCACCACAGCAATTTGGGGGATACCCTTAGCAGACATTTGCGCTTGGTTGTAAAAGATGCGGCCGAAATGATCGCGATCAGGGAAAACTTCATCCTGGCGGGGCAGGTTAGCGCCGCCCGAGTCGACTAAATAGATACAAGGTAAGTGACAACGGCTGGCAATATCTTGGGCGCGAAGGTGTTTTTTGACGGTAATCGGGTAATAAGTGCCGCCTTTAACTGTAGCGTCGTTGGCGATGATCATGCACTCCACGCCACTCACACGGCCGATACCGGCGATAATGCCCGCTGCGGGCACTTCTTCGTCGTAGACTTCAAACGCGGCAAATTGCGACAGTTCTAAAAAGGGCGAGCCCGCATCGAGCAGCTTTTCAACCCGTTGACGTGGCAGCAATTTACCGCGGGATAAATGGCGCTCTAGCGCCACAGGGCCGCCGCCGAGTTCGATTTTATTGAGTTTAGTTTTAAGATCGGCCACTAGGGCGGCCATATCGTCGGATTTTGCTTTAAATTCATCGCTACGGGCGTTGATACGACTGCTTAATTGCGTCACTTTGATTGTCCTTATAAAGCGGAAACTCGGTATCACCTTGCTCGAATAGGTGGCGCAAACTGTAAGTTACAGTGCAGCGCTACCCATTCACTTGTGAGATATTATTTGAACTCGCGTTATTTCGACTCATTGAACAGTTCGCGGCCAATCAGCATGCGGCGAATTTCTGAGGTACCAGCGCCGATTTCATACAGCTTGGCATCACGCAGTAAACGGCCTGTGGCGTATTCGTTGACATAGCCGTTACCGCCAAGCAGTTGGATTGCATCCAGTGCCATTTTGGTGGCGAGTTCTGCGCTATAAAGAATGGCGCCCGCCGCATCTTTACGGGTGGTTTCACCGCGATCGCAGGATTTTGCCACTGCATACACGTAGGATTTGGCGGCATTCATGCCGGTATACATGTCGGCTAACTTGCCTTGTACCAGTTGGAATTCACCAATCGATTTACCAAATTGCTCACGCTCGTGGATGTAAGGTACAACGATATCCATACAGGCATTCATGATCCCCAGCGGGCCGCCAGATAGTACGACGCGCTCGTAATCTAAGCCGCTCATCAGCACTTTAACGCCGTTATTGAGGCCGCCTAAAATGTTTTCTTCTGGTACTTCTACATCTTCAAACACTAATTCGCAGGTGTTAGAGCCACGCATGCCGAGTTTGTCGAGCTTTTGCGCTTGGCTAAAACCTTTCGAGTCGCGCTCAACGATAAAGGCGGTAATACCGTGTGCGCCTTTGGTTAAGTCGGTTTTCGCATAAATCACATAGGTGTGCGCATCGGGACCGTTAGTGATCCACATCTTGTTGCCGTTTAAGATGAACCGGTCGCCTTCTTTGCGGGCGTGCAGTTTCATCGACACTACGTCTGAGCCTGCGTTTGGCTCACTCATGGCCAGCGCGCCAATATGCTCACCGCTCACCAGTTTTGGCAGGTACTTGGCTTTTTGCGCGGCATTACCGTTACGGTTGATTTGATTGACACACAGGTTTGAGTGGGCGCCATAACTTAGGCCGATAGAAGCGGATGCACGGGAGATTTCTTCCATTGCGACGACGTGGGCTAGGTAGCCCATGTTTGCGCCGCCGAACTCTTCGGGTACCGTTACTCCGAGCAGTCCCATTCCTCCAAGCACAGGCCAAAGTTCATTGGGAAAGGCATTGTCGTGATCCACTTTCGCAGCAATTGGGGCGATTTCATTCGCGGCAAAATCCTGCACTGCATCGCGCAGCATATCGACGTCTTCGCCTAGGCCAAAATTCAGACTTGTGTAGAGAGAGTTCATTGCTTGTGTCCTTTCAGATGTTCTAATTTCAGATTGTTATAGTTTTTATGATTTTTAGGTGCTTGAGTCTTTTAAATCTTGTACTTAAATCCGTAGTCGTTATCGCCATCAAATTGATTTGATTTTGTGTCAACGGGGATTTAGGCTTTTGCCGTTTTGTTATCTTCTAAGGCTAAGCGGCATTGCTGCTCGGCGGAATTGAGTTCCATCAACACGACTTTGATGTCGTCCATTTGCTGTTGTAGAGCGGATTTCTTTTCTTCCACTAGCGCCAGCATGGTATTGAGCTGTGCGGTGCTGCTCTTGTCTGCATCGTATAATTCGAACAGGCGACGGGTTTCTGCTAAAGAAAAGCCCAAGCGTTTACCGCGAAGAATGAGCTTGAGACGTACCCTGTCTTTGAGGCTATAAATACGGGTTTGGCCGCGGCGTTTAGGTTTAAGCAAACCTTGGTCTTCGTAAAAACGAATACTACGAGTAGTGATATCAAACTCTTTTGAGAGATCACTGATCGAGTAAGTCGTTTGTGGTGTGTTCGTTGCGCTCATTCATGCACCCTAAATAATCAGTTTTAAGCAAGATATATGAAGTTTACGTAAAGGTAAAGATTTTGGCTTTTATTCTGTTGGCAAAAAAGTGTCAATCCCAATTGCCATAAGCCTGTGCAGCGAGATTAAAACGTATGCTTTAAATTAGTGTTCTCACATAAAACCACAAATATCTTCTGGTTATAGGCTAACGTCTAATAGTGGGCTTTAGACCTCCTTGCTAATAATAGAAGCAGGAAGGGGTAGTTATTGCGGCTGACGATGTGAGTCGCAGTCCTGATTGGAGGACATATGTTGACCGAACAGCAAAATGCATCTGTAGCGCAAGCCACAAATCAAAAACAGAACCAACAAAAACATCAAGCGTTGCACCAAGCATCCTTGCTTAATAAAGCCGAATTCTGGGGAGAAGCGGCGAAAACGCTCGATTGGATTAAGCCGACGCAAACGGTACTCGATGAATCGCAGGCGCCGTTTTATCATTGGTTCGCCGATGGTGAGATGAACACTTGTTATAACGCCGTTGATCGCCATGTGCTGGCTGGACGTGGTGATCAAGTGGCTATCCAATATGTGAGCCCTGTTACTGATACTGAATACGGCATTAGCTATGGGGAGTTACAGGCTCAAGTGAGCCGACTCGCGGGCTTTATGCAATCTATTGGTATAGGGAAGGGCGACCGTGTGGTGATTTATATGCCTATGGTGCCTGAAACCGCCTTCGCTATGCTGGCCTGTGCCCGCATAGGTGCGATTCATTCGGTGGTTTTTGGTGGCTTTGCTGCCAATGAGCTCGCGACTCGGATCAATGATGCTAAGCCTAAATTGGTCTTGTCGGCATCTTGCGGCATTGAGCCTTCGGGCGTGATCCCTTACAAGCCTCTGTTAGATAAAGCGTTAGCTCAGTCAGTACATCAGGTTGATCACTGCCTAATTTTGAATCGTAGCCAGTATCAGGCCGATTTATTTGAGGGCCGTGACTTAGATTGGCAAGCCGCGTTAGCGACTGCACCTAAGGCCGATTGTGTTTCTCTTAAGGCCACAGATCCCTTGTATGTGCTTTATACCTCTGGCACCACGGGTCAGCCTAAAGGTGTGGTGCGCGATAATGGCGGCCATGCTGTGGCTCTGGCTTGGTCGATGCAACATATTTACGATATTCAAGCGGGCGATGTGTTTTGGGCCGCGTCTGATGTGGGCTGGGTTGTGGGTCACTCATACATTGTGTACGGACCGCTGCTGGTGGGCGCTACAACCTTAATGTATGAAGGCAAACCTGTCGGTACGCCCGATCCCGGTGCTTTTTGGCGCACGATTGCCAAATACAAGGTTAAAAGCTTCTTCACCGCGCCGACGGCCATTCGCGCAATCAAGCGTGAAGATCCTGATGGTGAGTATCTACAAGCTGTTGATTTAGCTTGTCTTAAAAATGTATTTTTGGCGGGGGAACGTTGCGATCCCGACACTTTAGTTTGGGCACACACTAAACTCGCTAAACCTGTCATTGATCACTGGTGGCAAACTGAAACGGGTTGGCCAGTCGCGGCAAATTTGATGGGCACTGCGCCCGTCGCCATTAAGCCAGGCTCGCCCGCTTTACCTGTGCCTGGTTATGCGGTTGAAGTGGTGGATGAATTGGGAGAACAAGTTGCGCCCAATACTTCGGGGAATGTGGTGATCAAGCTGCCTTTGCCGCCGGGAACCTTGACGACACTGTGGCAAAATGATCAACGCTATCAAGACAGTTACTTGTCTATGTATCCAGGTTATTACTTAACTGGCGATGCGGGTTATACCGATGAAGACGGTTATCTCTACATTATGAGTCGTATTGATGACATCATAAATGTGGCGGGGCACAGGTTATCGACCGGACGTTTTGAAGAAGTCTTGTGTCAACATCCTGATGTGGCCGAAGCGGCTGTGATTGGTGTGGATGATCAGCTTAAAGGTCAGGTGCCTTTAGGATTAGTGGTACTGAAAAAGGGCGTGACGATCAGTGATGAAGAGCTGCATAAACAGCTTATTACCTTAGTTCGTCAAGAGATTGGTCCCGTCGCCTCCTTTAGGTTAGTGAGTGCGATTCAAAAATTGCCCAAAACGCGCTCTGGTAAGATTTTACGTGGTACTATGCGAAAAATTGCCGATAATCAGCAATATACTGCACCTGCGACCATAGAAGATCCACAGACCTTAGAGTTAGTGCGTACCGCGCTCACTCGCATGGGTTATGCCGATGCCTTAGTGTAATAAATAGAGCGTAAAGGCTTTTGTAGAAAGAGTGTAAAGGTCTTATCGAGAGTTGAAATATCAAGGCGATAGAAACTGACCAAGCTTGCTATCGCCTTTTTGTTTACGGTATTTTTATTCAGTTAGGATCAGATTACTTAGGTAGGATCAGAGATTGAAGTTTCTACCTTAAATTTGCTAGTCTTGCAGGCTCATCATGAGCAGCTATTACGTACTGTTATCATGTACAGCTATATCACCTACAGTTTTTACGGTAATCAAATGGCTTAGGGACGACCCTAAATACGCCTAATCTAACATGGGGACGACCCCTTTATGGGAGTTCACTATGAGTTGGTTCTTATTAGTCCTTGCGGGTTTATTCGAAATTGGTTGGGCCATAGGGCTTAAATATACCGAAGGTTTTACGCGTTTGTGGCCAAGTATCTTTACAGTGGCGTCGATGGCCGTGAGTGTGTTGCTACTCGGACTCGCAGTTAAGCAACTGCCTATAGGTACTGCTTACGGTGTGTGGGTCGGTATTGGCGCTATGGGTACCGCTATTGCTGGAATTATCCTGTTAGGAGAAGGAGTTAGCTTACTGAAAATCGCCAGTTTGATACTGATATTACTGGGGGTTTTAGGGCTTAAACTCGCAAACTAAGTTGTCGATATACGTGCCAATACAAGTATCACTTGGGCTAAGTTCTAACTAACCCGTTTCGCAATACGGGATTGGCAATCTCACTGTAATCGAGATTGCCAATCGTATGCATCGCCTTTTCTCTCTGGTAATTAAGTTACAAAGATCGGTATAATTACCCCTCAAAATTGGTTAGTTCTAACCTCTGTGACCCGTGGGAATTATATAATGCAAAACCACAGCAATCTTAATGATATCGGCGTAATTGGCCTTGGCGTTATGGGTAAAAACCTCGCGCTAAACATCGCGGATAACCAATATCACGTCAGCGCATTTGACCTCGATCCTGTTAAAGTTAATGGTGTTATACAGCAAGAAAAACAGGAACGCGCTGGACTCGAACCTCGCATTCTTGGCTGTGCTAATCTTACCGAAATGTTAGCCAGTCTCACAAAACCCCGCATTCTTGTGCTTTCTGTTCCCGCGGGTGCACCCGTCGATGGTGTCTGTAGTGCTTTGATTTCTGCCGGAATTGAGTCCGATGATATCGTTATCGATACTGGTAACAGCCTATGGACTGACACTGTTGAGCGTGAAGCGCGCTACAAAGGGCAGTTTGTATTTTTCAGCTCTGCGGTTTCGGGCGGTGAAGTTGGTGCGCGTTTCGGTCCATCACTTATGCCAAGCGGTGATATCGATGCATGGCATCACGTTGCACCTATTTGGAAAGCCATTGCCGCTAAGGTTGATGCGAGTACAGGTTTACCTATAGAGCGATTTGAGCCGGGTAATCCCGTGACAGAAGGCGAGCCATGCACGACATATATTGGTCCTGCGGGTTCTGGCCATTATGTGAAGATGGTGCACAACGGTATTGAATACGCTGACATGCAGTTGATTTGCGAAGCCTATCAAATGTTGCATGACGGTTTAGGCATGAGCGCTGCAGAAGTCGGCGATGTGTTTGAACGCTGGAATCAAGGCAGCTTAAACAGCTATTTGATGGGGATCAGTGCCGAAGTCTTAAAACAGGCCGATCCATTAACGGGTAAACCGTTGGTGGAAATGATCTTAGATAAAGCGGGCCAAAAAGGCACGGGTTTGTGGACGGCCGTAAGCAGTTTACAAATTGGTTGTCCGGCACCGACGATTGCTGAAGCTGTATATGCTCGCGCCGTAAGTACCCAAAAATCCTTACGTTTACAACTTAGCCAGAAATTGGCTGGGCCAAATGCACCTGCTATCGATGGTGCGCAAAAAGCGCAGTTGATTGAGGCTCTAGAAAGCGCGTTATATTGCGCGAAAGTGTGTTGTTACGCGCAAGGCTTCCAGTTGATGGCGATGACGGCCCATGAACAAAAATGGCAGTTAGACTTTGCTGAAATTGCAAAAATTTGGCGTGCGGGTTGTATTATTCGCGCGACTTTCTTGCAATCAATCACTCAAGCCTATGAAGACAATGCCGAGCTTAGCAATCTGTTGATGGCCGACAGTTTTGCGTCAGCCTTATCTGAAAAGCAAGGCCTATGGCGCACTGCGGTAGCGACTGCGGTAATGCAAGGTATTCCAGCGCCGTGTATTAGCTCAGCACTGGCATATTACGACAGTTATCGCTGCGAAACATTACCAGCGAACTTGCTCCAAGGTCAGCGTGACTTTTTCGGCTCTCATACCTTTGAGCGGATCGATACGCCAGCTGGCGAGAAATATCACTTAGATTGGAGCGCTAAAGAGCGCACCTTAGCTAAGGTCTAATGTTCGTGAAAACTGGTATATAGTATTTTATAAAGACCCTCAATATTGAGGGTTTTTTTATGCCTGTTCTACATTGATTGGAACTGACAGTTAACTCATTAACGCCAAAGATAACAGCTTATTATTTTACCGTAGTGGTCTATTATTTTTTCGCGATTAATCTTATGCCTAGGGTTATATACTTAATTAAATTAAGAGTCAGTAAGAACATGTCTGTCGTCATTAATTTTCTGTATATTCGGCTTGCAGATAATCATATGCAATATTGAGTTTCAATCCACCTTAAGAATTGTTTTATACATAATATTGTTGCTAAATATTTTAGACGCAGCATGCTTTCTATACAAGGCTTAGCATATTTATTTAACCACTAATGAGTATGTTATGTTGTTAATGCTGTTGAATTTTTAAAAGTGTAACAATTTATTTTTAAATTTCAAATGCACTAAAAAAGTGATTCCATTAATTCCAGCATTCAATTTTATCTCGTAAGCATATGATTTTAAAGTGCAGTAATTTTATTGATAAGGTGTGCAACTCCGTTTCTTAAGTTTATTGCTACTGTAAATACAACTAGGGAATTTACATTCAATCTACAGCTCTGTTTATTTTTGTTTTCATTTCAATTTCTAATCTGTTAAAAGGTGTATCACCATTAAATGCTAATATTGGTTATTTGGTGGTTAAATAATAACTAAAATAACAGTATTTAATGCGGATAAAAGGCGAGTGAATTCTAGCTATCCAATATTAAATTATAAGATGTAATGACAAGAAGGAATGTCTATCTATGCGTATGTCCATTGTTGCATTAAGCATCACGGCCGCCTTATTGGCAGGTTGTGGAAGTGACAAAAAGGCTCCAGAGCCAGTCGCTAAGATCAACACAGCACCAACAACTGCTGATATGACCATTGATGTGTCGCAGTCTCTATTATTCACTGGCAAATTAGATGCGACAGATGCCGAAGGCGGTTTGACTTACTCTTTAGTTGATCCAACTGATTTAAAACTAGGTACTTTGACTTTAGTTAATAAAAGTACTGGTGAATTTAATTATGCTTCCAATGCCAGTGAAGGCACTGATGTTGTCAGATTTAAAGTATCTGACGGTCAGTATCAAGCTGAGGGCACATTAACAATTCATATCAAAAATGGCGATCCCTTATATGCTTATCAATGGCATTTGAAAAACACAGGCCAGAATTCTTTTGCATTGAATCGCGGTATTGCTGGCGAAGACATGAATGTCAGTGACGCAATTTCAAAGCAAGTTATGGGTCAAGGTATCACAGTTGCAGTTGTGGATGATGGCTTGGAAATTTCTCATCCCGATTTAGTGAACAATACTGTTAAGGGAGGATCTTACAATTTGATCACGGGTTCAGTTGACCCAACTCCTTTTTCTGGTGAATCAGGTCACGGTACTGCAGTTGGCGGGATTATCGCAGCAGAAGGTTGGAACGGTATTGGTGGTCGTGGTGTCGCCCCAAAGGCACAACTAATTGGTTTTAACTTCTTAGATTCCGATCCGACAGGTAAAGTTACAAATGTTCAAACATTTGAAAACTTTACAAAATCACATGGTGCTAGTGCCTACAGCGATAGTGCCCGTGTTTTTAACCAAAGCTATGGTTACAGCGTGCCTTTCCCGCACGGTTTTGAAGAGGATGAATCTGAAGTATACCGCGATGTGACGACTCAAAGCTTTGATGGTAAAGGCAGTATTTTCGTTAAATCGGCTGGTAATGGTTATGACTACTATCGTTTCAGTACCTTCTGGCTTCCAGGAGATTACTTTTCTGCCACAGCTGAAAACCCTGCTAACCATGGATTACCTTTCCATAATTCAAACATGTCCAGTGATAATGCAAACGTCTACAATTTAGTCGTTAGTGCAATTAATGCTAAAGGCGTGTTATCGAGCTATTCATCTGTAGGGTCTAATATTTTTGTCACTGCTCCAGGTGGCGAATATGGTGAAGTTAATCCAGCGATTGTAACAACAGACCGTGTAGGTTGTGAAAATGGATCTGCGATTGCAGAAGATCGCCCAAGCACACCGTTCCACGGTGGGTTACATCCTTTAAACTCAAATTGTGATTACACTTCGACAATGAACGGTACATCTTCAGCTGCACCAAATACTTCAGGTGCAGTCGCCGTGATCATGAGTGCAAACCCAGATTTGACGTGGCGTGATGTACGCAATGTTCTTGCCAAGACTTCAACCAAAGTGAATGCTGATATTGCGGCTAAAACCGTTACTATTGGTGAGGGCGATGCCGCTCAAGAATATGTTGCTATTCCGGAATGGCAAGAAAACGCCGCTGGTTATTCATTCCATAATTTTTATGGTTTTGGCCGAGTTAACGTAAGCGAAGCGGTAAAATTGGCTAAATCCTATGCTGAGGATTTAGGTGAATACGTGGTAACTGAATGGCAAGCGAGCCAAGAATTGGCAAAACCTATTCCTGATGCGGACGTCAATGGTGTTAGTGATACTCAGATGGTAGCGGATGATTTAATCATTGAAGCTGTACAAATCGAGTTAACGGCAGATCACTTACGTCTACCGGATCTTGCTGTTGAGCTAATATCTCCAGCAGGAACGAAAAGTGTATTAATGACACCTTATAATGGTTTGGTATATCAAGGTGTTATGGATAAAACAGATCCTGAAGATCTCATTGCAGGCTTTGATGCAACGCCTATGCTGTCTAATGCTTTCTATGGTGAATCAGCTAAGGGAGAATGGACTATCAAGCTTATTGATGTGAATAGTGGTAACTATAGATTTATTAAGTATGATCAAGGTTATATCTCTATTCCTAATGAAGCTGATGGAAAACTAAAAGGTTGGTCAATTCGTTTCCATGGCCATGCTGCCAAGTCTGCATCTTAAGGAGTATTAAATGAAAGCGTTGAATTTATCATTAGTTGCAGTTGCTCTTACGTTATCTGCGCAAGCTATGGCACATGACAAAGTTGATTTGATTGAACCTCAAGGTGAAACACAAGGCGTCACAGTCAGTCGTGCTGAATTTTTGGGTACTGACAACCAATATTTTGTCAAAACTGATGCTGGCGTGAAGCAAGCGAAACAGTTAACGAAAGGACAGAAAGTGGTGACTCAGTCTGGTAAGCCATTTGCAGAAATGACTGGCAAATTGGTTGTTAAGCTTAAACCTGGCGTTTCAGCTGAGGATTTTGCAAAAGTTCATGGCCTGAAAGTGGATTGGCAAAACAAGAGTAATTTACTCTTGTTAGCCGCTGAAGAAGGCACTGATCTCATCAGCTTAGTGAACGCGATTAAGGCGTCACCCGAAGTTGAACGAGCTAAGTTAGATCGCGCCATTGCCAAGCAAGAAGTACAGTAATTTTTGTTTGATTTAAAAGGGCCTATTGGCCCTTTTTACTTTGGTGTTATGTTTTAAATTCATCCACAGAAAAAGCGAGCAGCTTTTGCCAGAGTGCTTGGGCGACTGGGCCTAAAGGCGAGTGGGGTTTTCGCATCACATAGTAATCGAGTTGAATGTTGTTTTGTCTTTCGCGTAGTTCCAGTGCGATTAATGCACCTTGTTTGAGTGAATCTTCAATCATATAGTGCGGCAGTTTGCCCCAGCCCATGCCACTTTGAATAAGCATTTTCTTGGTATAAAAATCATTAACATACCAACGTCGTTGCCCCGCCTGTACCCCAAACTCAATATTCGCAGTACCTGAGCCCGTATCTTGGATCACGATTTGATATTCGTTAACGAGCTCTCGTGCGTAGCTCAGTGTCGGATGACGCTCAAGCATGCGCGGCGCGGCGACATCGAGCAGGCTACCGGAAAAAAGATAGGCTAATTCTAAATGGCTCGAACGTATGGGTTCAATTCCGCCCGCAGAGATGATGATTTCAGCTTTATCTTGATTCAACGCTTCGAGTGCACCAGTTAAAAATTCTTGTTTGAGAATAATTTGGGTATAGGGGAACTCATTTTGAGTCAGTTCTAAAATCGGTAGAATTCGAGCGAGATTGAAAGAGGCTTCAAAAGCTAAGGTGATACTCGCTTCGTTGCCTTTGGCTAAATGTTTCGCCACTTGCTTCATTTCCTGCGCTTCATTCAGCACCCGCTGGGTATGTTGCAGCAGTTTTCGGCCTTGCTCTGTGATGGCGAGTCGATAACCTTCACGGTTAAATAAGATGAGATCGAGTTGAGATTCTAACTGTTTGATACTTTGACTAATGGCGGGTTGGGTTTTATGTAGCTTGTCACTGGCGGCTTTGAGTGAGCCCGCCTCAGCCACGGTTTTAAACATCAGCAGTTGGTCTAAGGTCACTGGGATTGCTCGCAAGTCATAAAGTATTAGTTTATGAGATATTAGATTTTATTCCATATTTATTTATCTTTTATCGGCTCATAATCTACTCCATTCTCGCTCGTGGTCTGCGGATTTATGCCCAAGACTGACGGCAATATTAAGATCAATGGGGTGTGTGCGATGCGATTTTTAAACTTATGTGGTGCTAAGGGCTCAAGTATCAATGGCTTAGTTGCTGAGGCCGATACGCAGAAGCTATTCCTTTGTGCCAATACACTCAATCGCGCCGCCGCAACCGTCACACTGGCGATGAGCATAGTGTTTTTTATCTCAGGATTTGCCAAGTTATTTGGCGTGCCTATGTTCCATGTTCCGTTTACTTTGATGAATCTTCCCACCGGATTTGGCTATTTTATTGGTTTGATGGAAGTGATTGGCGCCCTTGGATTGTGTCTACGTGACTACCGAGTGCTATCGGCGAGCGGTTTGCTGGCGATTATGATGGGGGCGATTTATTTTCACTTTAACTATGAAGCGGCGATTAATGCACTGCCTGCATTGAGTTTATCGGCTGGACTTTTTCTGATTATCAAACTGGATGAAATTATTGAGCGTTTAGTGCGATTTCAGCGGCAGTTGGTGCTGAGTCGCTCCGCATTTTAAGCGATAAAATTGAGTCTGAAGTCAATCGTACAGTTATAAGTTTACCAACATGAGAAAGCCTTGATGCAAGTTAACGCGAGTCGAATGCCTGTGCTATTTGTGCCCCACGGTGGTGGTCCACTGCCTTTGTTGAATGATGCCAATCATAAAGAGTTGCGTATTTTTTTAACCTCAGTGACCGCGCCCATTGAAACCCCTAAGGCGATTGTGCTGATCACCGCCCATTGGGAAGAATCTGTGGTGACCTTGTCGAGTAGCCCTAAGCCCAGCATTTTATATGACTACTATGGTTTTCCACCCGAAGCGTATCAGCTGACGTATCCTGCACCGGGTGAGCCAGAATTAGCGGCGCAGATTGCGAATATGCTCGCGGATAAAGGTATCGCCGCCCGCTTAGATAGCGAACGCGCATTTGATCACGGTACCTTTGTACCACTTAAGTTGATGTATCCCGAGGCGAATATTCCAGTAGTGCAAATGTCGTTAGTCCACAGTCTCGATCCTGAAACCCATATAGCGATTGGCGAAGCTTTAGCGCCGCTGCGGGATCAAGGGGTATTGATTGTGGGCTCTGGCATGTCGTTTCACAATATGCGGGCGTTTTTCTCAAGCGATCCCACGGTCCAAAGTCGCAGCGCAGAGTTTGACTATTGGCTGACGCAAACATTAACCGCAAGCGTGAACACTGCCGAGGCCAAAACAGCATTGACTCACTGGCAAGCCGCCCCTGAAGCGCGGTTTAGTCATCCGCGGGAAGAACATTTATTGCCTCTGCATGTGTGTTTCGGCGCTGGTCACAGTGATTCATCCCAAGCGCTACGTAACTTTAACGGCATTTTATTAAATACACTGATCTCAGGCTATATCTGGCAATAATCTGATGTTGGATTTATGTCATTGAACATGGCAGTAAACCTAAGATTAAGCATATTCAGCCAATAAAAAAGGTTCGTATCCTCGACAGATACGAACCTTTTTTGTATTCAGTATTAAGCTTTTAGCGGCTTATAGCATTAGCCTAGCGGCTTTACTCTTATGCGGTAAACACTAAACCCACGCTAAACAAGGTACTGAAAATCATGGTTAACTTAGCCGTGCGGCCGAGTAACGGATTTAACGCTTCACCAGACACCGCATAGAAATCACTGCTGAGTTTACGGGCGATAAGCAGTGACAAACCCGCGAGTAATACAGGTAATCCAGGTAAAATCCCCAGTAGAAAGCCTGCAATCACTAAGCCGAAGGGCAGGTAAATCAGCGCTTGATATAACACTTTTGATTGTGCTTCGCCGATACGTACTGCCAATGTGTGTTTGCCCGCTTGGGTGTCGGTGCGAATATCGCGGGTGTTATTGACCAGCATGATCGCCGCATTGAACAGCCCAATGGCGCAGCCTAATAACCAAGCATTGATTGTTGTATCGCCCGCCTGCAGATAATAACTCCCCACGACGGCGACCAATCCAAAAAAGATAAAGGCCGCGACTTCGCCCAGCCCATGGGAAGCGAGGGGATAGGGGCCACCACTGTAACCGAGTGCACCTAAAATGGCGGCCGCGGCGAGAATCGCGATAGGCCAGCCTCCGTGCCAAATTAAATAGGAACCCACAGCAAGTGCCATTAATAGGCAAAATATCATGGCATTGCGGACGCTCGTTGGTGGAATTAAACCACTTTGCGTCACGCGAACGGGTCCTAAGCGTTCGGCCGTGTCTATGCCGTTTTTAAAGTCAAAATAGTCGTTAGCGAGATTGACGGCAATTTGTAATAGCACAGCGCACAGCATAGAAGTGGCAGCGATTAACCAGCTGTAACTCTCAAGATGCAGGGCGAGAATATTGCCTATCAATAGAGGACCTATGGCCGCGGGTAGCGTACGGGGTCTTATAGCTAAAATCCAAGGATTCATGGCGTCCAGTCGTTATTGGTAAATGGGAATGGTATCGAGCAAGGGCTCAATTAGCGCATAGCATAACAAGATTTAACACGAAAGTGAGCACTATCTAATAAACGCATTTAACAGAGTTTGAATTGGCGCACATATGTTCACTGATGTAGGCGGAGATTTGTCGTCAAGCTCAAAGAAAATCAAAAAAGTCTGTGTTTCTATAGCTGATGTTGTTGGAGACACTGCGCCGCCCAAGACATAGGCGTAACGCTAAATCCTATGTTCAACTGGAGATACCACAGGTGCTAGTCGCCTTATGCGGGTTGTTTTTGAGCATTCATTGGCTGCGTTTTGCCGCTACTGTTATGCCGATAAGGATATATTTGGATGCGTTTCGATAATAAGGTGGCGTTAGTCACTGGGGCGGGAGCAGGGCTAGGTCGAGCCTATGCCATCATGTTAGCTGAGCGGGGCGCGAAAGTGGTGCTCGTTGATCAGCCGTTATCGTCATCCGAGTCTATTTCTACCGACAGCGCTCAAACAATGTCGGCCAACTTAGCATTGATGCAAACCTACTGCAGCATTATTAAACTCGGCGGTGACTGTCTCTACTTTGTGCTTGATGTTAGCCAGCGGGATGAAGTAAACCGCATGGTCGAAGAAGTGATCCTACGTTGGCATCGCATTGATATCTTGATTAATAACGCGGGGGTCTACGGTGCTTGTCCGTTCGAGCACATTAAGCTTGAGCAGTGGCAACGGCAATTGGATGTCGATCTCAATGGCAGTTTTTATCTGACGCAAGCCGTTTGGCCCTATATGCAACAACAGGATTATGGTCGGATCATGATGACGACGGGAGCTTCGGCCTTATTTGGTGATTTGCATCAAGTCGGTTTCAGCGCGAGTAAAATGGCGCTGGTGGGCATGGTGAATTGCTTATCGATAGAAGGAGAAATTTATAATATTCGCGTCAATAGTTTATGCCCGCAGGCCGTCACAGCGATGACCGCCAAACATTTAGCAAGTGCGATTCAGCCGTTATTTTCCTTTGAGTCATTAACCGCCACAACGGCTTTTTTGGTGAGTGAACAGGCGCCCAATGGTCAACACTTGCTCGCAGGTGCGGGCAGCGTCAGCCATGGCATGTTTGTCGAGTTTCAGCCGATGTATTTTAATGAGGGGCTTTTTACGCCGGATAATCTTGCGCAGCAGTGGCCACTGCTATACCAATCCTTTCCTGTCACTTTGCACTCCAGTGGTGAGGATAAAGTCTTGTCTTGGTCTCAGTTAAGCGCGCTAGAACACCATATTAAAATTGATTGATTTGATTGTGAATAATCGATAGAAGACTAGTCAGCTTAAGGCGAACTGAGTTACCCTTTAGCATTAATGGCTAATTATGCAGTAGGATCCCATGAGTCAGGTATTAGACGATCTTTTATCATTACTTTCCCTTGAGCAAATTGAAATCGGCCTCTTTCGTGGTCAGAGCCAAGATCTGGGATTTGGGCATGTGTTTGGTGGTCAAGTGATGGGGCAAGCGCTGAGCGCCGCTAAACAAACCGTCCCCGCTGAGCGTAAGGTCCACTCATTACACTCCTACTTTTTACGTGCCGGTGACGAGAAGTTACCGATTGTGTATGAAGTCGAAAATATGCGGGATGGCGGCAGTTTTAGTGCCCGCCGCGTGAGTGCAATCCAAAAAGGTCGACCGATTTTCCACATGACCTGTTCCTTCCAAGAACCTGAAGAAGGATTTAGTCATCAAGCGATGATGCCGCAAGTACCAGGACCTGAAGGTTTATTGAATCAGCAGGAATTAGCGCTGACGATGCGGGATAAAGTGCCGCCTAGCATACTCGAAAAGTTTATGGCCGATGCGCCCATTGAGATGCGACTGGTTAATCCATTACATCCCTTTGCGCCCAAAGAAACCGAGCCGTACCGTCATGTGTGGATGAGGGCCAATGGGCCCATGCCAAATGACGCCCATATTCATGAATATTTACTCGCCTATGCCTCGGACTTTAACTTTCTCGTGACAGCGGCTCAGCCCCACGGCGTGTCGTTTTTAAGTCCTGGAGTGCGCATGGCGACGATAGATCATGCTATGTGGTTCCATCGCCCGATTAATATGGGAGAGTGGTTGCTTTACAGTATTGATAGCCCCAATGCCAGCGGTGGCAGAGGTTACGTCAGAGGGCAGTTTTTTAATCAACAAGGTGAATTAGTGGCTTCTTCTACCCAAGAAGGCCTGATCCGCATGGTAAAAGGACGTTAATATGTATCTGAAAATAAAGTCGTTTGTATTGTTCTCGCTCATGGCAATTCTACTTAATGGCTGCGTGACGGTGAAACCTGAACCCCCGATTATTATCAATGGCGCAGCGGGTTATTTAGAGAAAATTCCCTTGCCTCAAGGTTGCCAAATCACCATTGCAATCATTGATTTGAATACCCCGGGTATTATCGTCGCACAGAAAACCTTTAATATCGCCAGAGCGCCAGTGCCGTTTAAATTTACGCTGCCTGCAAAATCGATCGATAAGAGTATCCAATATGGCGTAGTGGCGATGATCAAGTTCCAAGACCAAGTGATCTTCCAAACCTATGACAGGTTCCCTGTCGTCAATAATGATAAGTTCACGACAGAAGTGTTAATGAAGGCGGTCATGGCGAATTAATCACTCCTAATTATTGCCTGCGCATTATTTTTGTATTGCTGAAGATGTAGCCCTTTCAATTTATATTGGAAGGGCTTTTTTGTGGTTAATATTCGGGTATCCATGTTGTAAATGTAAAATCAAATATGATTTTGCTTTACACAGATCTAAGAATATTAATGCATAAGTTAGTCTTTATTTATAAGGAGTACCATTTTGTAAAAATGGCATTCATACTAATTTTGTTTAAAACAAGTTGAAGGTAAGTTTAATTTGTGTTTAATTTTATTTTTTAAAATGTTTATTTTGTAACAAATGTTTTTTTGCGAATAATAATATTTTTACGGTCACTCGTTCTGTTTTTTAGTGCACTATCTTGGTGCTCAAACATTTAAGAGTTTTAATTAATATACTGATTTTAAATAACTATTTGTGTTTCACATTTTTGTTTATGAGCTTTAATTTACCGGCTATTCAACCTGCGAAACAATCTATTTCTCTTTTTTAAGATAAATAGAAGCTGATATACGATTTACTGAATAACGTTCTGTTAACTTAATGTTTTAATTTGTATCTTAGCGTGTTACAAATCGTCGCGATAAAACTCAGTGATCATCATCACAGTAAATTGAATGGTTATTCATAAAAAATGTCAGTTACAGGTGACGTTCTTGGTTGTTGCAGTGTATTCATGCCACCAACCTGAGTTTTATAAATCATACAACTTATAAGAATTAGGGAAGTCACAATGAAAACTAAAATAGCACTAGCAGTGTCTATGGCGCTGTTATCGTCGTCGGCAAATGCGCAAACCGTTTTATCACCTACGGGTGAAACCTTGCAGTTAGATATTCCAAGTGAACTACAAGCCACGTCATTACGCGGTAATGCTGCCGGAGCTGAAGTTAAGTTTGTACCAGAAGCGGATTTAGGCGAGGGTGAATTTACTTATATCGTTCGTTTACGTGACAGTTCAGTCGCCAATTATCAAGGAACGACTCCTGGCTTTAAAGCGACTAGCTCACAGAGAGTGCAGACAAGTGGCACTTCAAAAGTCGCGGTGAATGGCAAACTCGATGCTTCAAGACCTGAAGTTAAAAGTTATGTTAGCTATTTGAAAGTCAAACAAAACCGATTTTTAGCTAACGCGAGTGCAGCTATTGGCACCAATCTGCAGCCATTAACGACCTATCAGTATGCGTTAAACGGTATGGCAGTTCGCATGACTCAAGCTCAAGCGAAGAAAATGGCTGAGTTACCTGAGGTTGCGTTTGTTGAGCGCGAACGCATGGAACAAATGGAAACCGACGTCAGCCAAGCGCTTATCGGTTCTCCAAATGTATGGGATGGCAGCGCAACGGGCACGAAAGCCATGGGTGAAGGTGTGATTGTCGGTATTATCGACTCAGGCATTAACTCTGACCATGCTTCATTTGCGGATGTTGGCCAAGATGGTTATGACCACACTAACCCATTAGGTCAAGGCATCTATATTGGTGACTGTAAAACTGACTTCGCCAGCATGTGTAACGACAAACTGATCGGTGTCCGTAGCTATCCAGAAATCACCAATAACTTTGATGACGTAAAAGTGTATGGTGACATCCCCCCGGCAAAAAATGGTGAGGATTACGGTGGACACGGTTCGCACGTTGCTAGTACAGCAGCGGGTAACATTTTAGTTAATGTCCCTTACGTGCAAGGTGAAACGGGTAAGTTAGAAGGTGATGGTATTGCGACGGGTCTTGAATTTGCGCAAATCTCAGGTGTTGCACCACATGCAAACATCATAGCTTATCAAATCTGTAATCCGGGTAATGCGGGCGACACTTATTCTGGCTGCCCGACCGCACCTATTTTGAAAGCATTAGACGATGCAATCAAAGATGGCGTCGATGTGATCAACTTTTCGATTAGTGGTGGTGGAAATCCGTGGAATAGTGCAACAGAACAAGGTTTCTTAGCTGCGCGTAATGCGGGTATTTTTGCTGCAGTCGCTGCGGGTAACACTCGTGGCGCAACAAACACGAGCCCTGCAATTAATCAAACGCCTTACTCTACACCTAAAAATGCACCTTGGTATACGTCAGTTGCTAATTCGACCCACAATCGCGACATAGTACGCGCCGTTGAATTTAACGGTAAAAACTACCACTACACTGCTGGCTCTGGCCCTGTTCAAACTGAAGTGCTCAAAGGTGTGCCTGTTTATGCAGGCACAATTGATGCGGCCAATTTTGAAGCCTGTAAACCATTCGCTGCTGATGCTTTTAAAGATAAGATCGCTGTTTTAAGACGCGGTGGTTGTTCATTCGATATTAAAGTCGCTGCGGCGAAGGAAGCTGGCGCTAAAGGGGTGATTGTTTTCAATAGAGATGGTGAAAATAATGCGCGCCTGATCATGTCTGGGTTAGATAAATTGGATATTCCAGCGGTATTTATTGGCGATATCGATGGCTTAGAACTGATTGCTGCTATGGCAGCAAATCCAGCGCTTGAAATCACGCTGTCTCCAACTCCTAAAGTCGTCAGTAAAGAAGCGGATGTTTTATCAGCCAGCTCCTTGATTGGACCTAACCTAACTAATGATGTACTCGTGCCTTATGTTGCTGCCCCAGGCAGTGACATCTACGCTGCTTATTCGGATCAACAATTCGGCCATGATGAAACAGGGACAGATCCTGCTGATTTCACGTTGATGTCAGGTACTTCAATGGCGAGTCCTCATGTTGCCGGTGCTGGCGCGTTACTTAAATCGCTGCATAAGGATTGGACGCCAGATAACATTCGTTCTGCGTTAATGATGACAGCAACGACAGCCCAAGCCATGAAAAAAGCCGATGGTAAAACCGTTGCAGATCCGTTTGACGTAGGCGCAGGCCGTATTCGTGTGGATTTAGCGGCAAAATCTGGCTTAGTGATGGATGAAAGTGCCTTAAACTACGAGATTGCTAACCCTACAACAGGTGGCGATCCACGTAAGCTAAACATTCCAAGCATGGCTGATTCACGTTGTATCGATACTTGTACTTGGACACGTACTGTCACTGCAACGGCTGACGGTAGCTGGACTGCAAAAGGTGTTTCCGCAACCGATAAGTTCGCGTTAACTGTGATGCCAGAAAGCTTCAACCTGAAAAAAGGTGAGAGCCAAACTATCACAGTGACTGCTGATGTGACTGACGTGGGTGCAAGTTGGGGCTTTGGTAACTTAGTATTAGCTTCAGAAGCCTTCCCAACGGCTAACATGCCGATCGTGGCTAAGATTGCTAAACGCGACTTACCTGCGGTTGTTAATGTTTCAGCCTCACGTGATGCCGATGAGCGCAATTTGGCTCACTTGAAAGCAATTGATCTACCGGGTGTTGCGGCGACAGTGACTGAACTTAAGTTAAGCGCTACTTATGAATCAAGTGTGAAACAGGATTCAAATACCGATAGTGCATTTGATGATTTAGCCGATGGCGTAAAAGTATTTAGCTTTAACGTTGAAGACAAAGCGTTATATTTCAATGCATCAATCGGTAATACCACCTCTCCTGACTTAGATATGTTTGTGATACTCGATAAGAAAGATGGTAGTAAGCTTTCTATCGCGGCATCTTCTGCGTTTGGTGGTTCAAAAGAAAGTGTGTCTATTAAGGACCCAGTGAAAGGTGAGTATATTGTCGTGATACAAAACTATCAGGCATCTGCAGCCGATGCGGATGATGCTTTTAGTTTGAAACAAGTGACCTTATACGATGAAGCGGGTGATAACTTAACGGCAAATCTTACCGGTGATCATAAAGATTTCAACGTCAACTTAGCTTGGAAACAAGCGATGTTAGTGGGCGATGCTGGCTTGGCAATGCTGACTCTGACCACTACTGATGACAAAGTCGCACCGGTTAAAATTCCGGTTATATTTGAGCGCGTCAGTGATGATGTTTTACCGCCTCTAGGTAGCACTGTTTCTGGCGAGTTAACGCCAGGCGCCGCTAAAATGATGAAGACCCGTGTCGAAGCGAACAAAACGCAAGAAACCCGCGTTTACACTTTAGAGGCGTTATTACCAGAAGGTCACGAAGTGGCTAATATCAGCCATCAAGGTACACAAGTGGGTAATAAGATCACTTGGACTATCGAGATGGTCTCTGGTGCATCGGCACAAGATGTGACGTTTGACTTAGTGCCACGTAAGGCAAGCCAAGACAACCTTGTGACTTTGACCAACAAAGTGAACAACGAGTCGGCTGAAATCTTGAAGCAAGAATATCAATTTGATGTTCCAGAAGTGGCGCCAGTGGCAGTGATTGAAGCACCGGTATCTGTTCAAGAAGGTAAACCACTGTTTATCGATGCGAGCAAGTCATCCGATGCCAACAATGATCCATTAACCTACAAATGGACTCAGTTAGGCGGTGCGAGCTTTAACTTTGACGCTAATGCAGCCAAGCTTAATCTCGTGGCGCCAGAAGTGAGTGGTACAGCTCAAACAGTGTCATTCCAACTGACTGTAGCGGACAACCATGGCAATAAAGATTCAAGTGTCGTGTCTGTGTCTGTGACTGAAACACCCGCTAAGAAAGATGATGGTGGTTCATTAGGTTGGTTAAGCTTGTTATTGCTACCATTTGCCTTTGGTCGTCGTAAACAAGGCTAATCGCTTAAGGTTAAATCGCAAGGTTTAACAGTAATTTAATAGTAAATAGAGAAGGGCTGATATTGATATCAGCCCTTTTTGTTTTAATCGGTTTAGGTCAGCGATTTGACATTAAAAAATCGACAAAGGCGCGGTCTGCTTGACTGACGGGGCGTTGTTTTTTCCATGCGATGTGCAGATTCAAAAATACTGGTGGATCGAAGGGCTTAGCTAAAATGTCATCTTTTGAGCTTATGGCCATTTCGAGCACGCTGGTGATCCCAAATCCTTGGGAAACAATCTGTTTGATAAGGTTAATCAGATTAGTCTCGAAGGCGACATTGGGCTTTTTCCCCAGATCCTTGGCTTGCGATAAGATCCACTCGCGGTGGAAATAACCTGTCTTGAACATCACTAATTCATGGTCGAAAAAGTCATTGAGACTGACGGCGTTATGTTCCGCTAAAGGGTGTTCGGCTCCCATAGCGATCACCATTTGCTCACGGATTAACAGCTGACTATCAAATTCGGGTTGTAGGTCTTGGGCGGTAATGATCGCAATATCCACTTCTTCCTGTTGCAACATACGCAGTGCGTCGCGCGTCCCGCCTTCAAACAGTGACAGTTTCAACTCGGGGTATTTATGCCGAAAAGCCATTAAGCGCGAGGGCAGGTAGAAAGATCCCAGCATGCCCGGCACGGCAATACGGACTTCCCCCGAGGTGAGATTCGCCATGGCACGGATTTGCGCTTCGGCCTGCTTAAGCTGTTTCAGGATCAAAGTGGCATGTTGATGCAGGACTAAACCTTCGGCCGTGAGTGCGAGCAGCTTGTCATTCTTGTTGCTCGTACGATTAACCAAAGTCACGCCGAGTGCGACTTCTAAGCGCTTGATACTTTGGCTTAACGCCGGTTGAGCCATATTCAGTTTCTTGGCTGCGGCGGTAAAGCTGCCAGTACTGGCAAGGGCATCTAAATGTTTGAGTTGGCGGATATCCATCAATCGGGCCCATACTGTTGAATAGTGGCAAGGTCGGTGCTTTGTGGCTATAACAAAAATCAATGATAGCGATAGATATTATCTATTATTGTTATGTTATGCCCAGTGATAACCTTTGTCTATCCTATGAGTGATGCTTTGTCGAGGCTCCTGTGCAAGCCGTGTTAGATACTATGATTGATCATAAACAGCGTGATACCCGACTGATGTGGGCGCTATGTGTTGCCTCTGTGGTGGTGTATATCAACTTGTATCTGATGCAAGGCATGCTGCCGCTAATTGCGGAGCATTTTGCGGTATCAGGGTCTAAAGCGACGTTAATCCTGTCAGTAACCAGTTTTTCCTTGGCCTTTTCATTGCTCTTGTATGCGGTACTGTCAGATCGTATCGGTCGACACACGCCGATCATTGTCAGCCTGTGGTTGTTGGCGTTATCTAACTTATTGTTGATTTGGGCACCTGACTTTAACGGGTTAGTGCTAGTGCGATTGCTGCAAGGTGCGTTACTCGCTGCCGTGCCAGCAATTGCGATGGCGTACTTTAAGGAGCAGTTGTCACCGAGCACTATGCTCAAAGCCGCAGGCATTTACATTATGGCGAATAGCATTGGTGGCATTGTTGGCCGTTTACTCGGCGGCGTTATGTCGCAGTTTTTATCTTGGCAAGAATCCATGTGGCTGCTGTTTTTAGTCACCTTAGCGGGCGTGGCTTTAGTGAACTATTTGCTGCCTTCACTTGCCGATGCGCAGGCCATGTCAAAGAGTAAAACTGAGCCCTCTTTATCAAAACGCGCCCGTTTAGCCCAAGATCTTCATGGCTTTAGCCATCATCTAACCGATGCACAAATGCGCTTGGTTTACGCGATTGGCGGCTTAACCTTTATGATGATGGTGAATCAATTTAGTTTTATTCAGCTGCATTTGATGGCGGCGCCCTATCAATGGAGTCGCTTTCAAGCAACCTTGATTTTTCTGTGTTATTCCAGCGGCACTATTGCGTCGTATTTCACCGCTAAATGGCTCGCCAAATTTGGCCAACATAAGTTATATCAGTGGTCTTGGTGCGTGATGTTGCTCGGCAGTTTACTGACCCTGTTTGATACCACTTTAACCATTAGCTTAGGTTTTTTGATGACGGCCTGTGGCTTCTTCCTCACCCACAGTTGCTGTAATTCCTTTGTCGCGATGCGCGCCAGTCGCGATCGGGCTAAGGCGACATCACTGTATTTATGCTGTTACTACTTAGGTGCGGCGATTGGCGGCCCTTATTTGATGATGTTCTGGCATGAGGCGCAGTGGCGCGGTGTGGTTATGGGGTCGTTAACCTTACTGGCCTTGATTGCCTTGGCCATCACCCGTTTACATTACCATCAAACCAATGACGTTCGTGCGCTTGCATAGGCTTTGACAGGGCTATTGTTGTTAAAGCAATAAAAGAAAAAAATCGCTAAGCTATTATATCAATTGATTAAATCAAATGAATAAAGGCCAACATCAACTGTTGGCCTTCGTTTTTGGTGTGGGTCGTTTGATAAGCTGGCTCAAACCTGCAAATCATACTCGTTATGCGGAATGTGGGGCTGAGTTTCATGCCTTGAGTCTTATGGTTGATATTTAAGCTCACCTATTAAGTGCCCGATTTAATGTATTTGTTGCAGCTTAAGTACAGCGATTCACTAACCTTGATATTTCCAGTAGGGCGGACTGCCATACACCTCAAGAAAGTAGTCAATCACAGCGCGGACATTCAATGAGGGAGTGCGAGAATTTGGATAAATGGCAGTAATGTAATGCTGATCAATTTTTATCGCTGATTCGCAGTCCGTGAGCAATGAAATAAGTTGTCCATTTTTAAGAGAGTCACCGATTAACCAGTCAGGAAAGAGGACGATTCCCATATCATTTAATGCGGCTATGAGTAATGTTTCCGCATTATTTGAGGTGAGGATTGGGGTGATAGGCTGATGCAGCCATGTCGTCTTGTTCTTGTTAAAAAACCAGCGATTTTGACCCGAAGATCCGCTATAGACTAAGCATTGATAGTTTTTGAGATCGGCGGGTTCAGTGGGCATGCCATGCAGTGCTATATACGCTTTGGACGCCGCAAGATGATAGGTTTGGCTTCCCAGTATTCTTGAGTGGAGTGATGAATCAACCAAAGTGCCAATACGAAAGATAATATCGGCGGCACTAACATGCGGATCGATATAATCGTCTGTTTGTGTGAGCTCCACTTGTACCTGCGGATATCGCCTTAAAAACCCCGCTAACCAAGGCGCAATATGTCGCTGCCCGAAAAAAACCGGGGCATTAATTCTGATCAATCCCTTAGGTTCTATCGTCCTATCTAATAATTCATTGCGGACTTCATTCAGTTGATCTGCCATGGAACGCGCATATTCAATGAAAATCCTGCCCGATTCCGTGGGTATTATTGCCCTGGTATTTCGATAAAACAGCTGCTGTCCCAGAGAATCTTCTAGTTGGCTGATGACTCTGGAAATCATCGAGGGAGAGACCCCTTCCTTTCGAGCCACAACAGAATAGCTTTTGCTGTCATAAACGCCGATAAAAAACTTTAACGCTCGCATATTGATTGAGTTTATATCATTCATTTTTGCAAATTCTGCACAGGTGTTTCCTGCATTGTCTCATTTATTGGTTTTATCGACTAGGGTACTCTTGCTGCCCATAATCACAGGAGCTTATGTATGCAGTTTTTAATGATTTTCTTTGTTGTGCTAGGAGGGGCGGGATTATCCGTTGAAGCGGGCCTCCTAGGACCTTTAGGTGCTGAAGTCGGGGAGTTATGGGCAACCTTTAGCATTTTCGGTGTCGGCGCAGCACTCACCTTTATCTTGATGCTGTTTTTCAGTCCTCGAAATAGTCCCTCATTTTTCGCGCAACCCTCTTGGACATTAACGGGCGGCGTGCTGGGCCCTATTTATGTGGTGATACTCACGATCGCGACACCAGCAATTGGGATTGCTATGACAATGATCGGTATTTTAGCGGGCCAAGTTGCGAAGAGTTTGCTGATTGACCACTACGGTTTATTTGGTACAGCGCATAGACGAATTGATACCAAACGTATTGTGGCACTGCTATTTATCGTCGTAGCATTAGTGCTGATGGCGCAAAGTTAAGGGCGAGTTATGACATTGATTATGATTATGTTGGCTGTGATTGGCGGTGCTACCTTGAGCATGCAAGCGGCGATAAATGGACAACTGGGGAGTAAAGTGGGGGTGTTTCGCAGTGCATTTTTAACTTTTTCGACTGGAGCCTTGATCACTGGATTGTTGATTTTTTATTTTGAACCACCTCAAGCAGTGACATTGTTGGATGTGCCTAAATGGCAGTTATTAGGTGCAATGTGTGGCGTGCCTTATATCGTTATCATGGTGTTAGCCGTTCAGCGGATAGGTACAGCTGTCGCAACCGTTGCGGTTATTTTTGGACAACTACTAATGAGTATGTTGATTGATAATTTTGGCTGGTTTGGCAATGAAACGATTCACTTTTCTACAAGTCGAATCGCCGCCGTGATCTGTTTGGGAATTGCACTTTATTTTATACATTCAAGTAATAAAACGTCGGCGTAATAGATGATTCAGACTCATTTTTATGCTGTGATAGCGAACCCAGCTCAAGCTGGGTTCGCACTCTCTTGTCATCGAAATGAGCTAGTCATCGGAGTTAATGTACTGCTTGCGGTCTAAATCATATTTACGCATTTTGTCGTAGAGGGTTTTACGGGGCAGTTCCAACTGCTCCATTGTTTGCTTAATGCTGCCCTTGTTGTGGCTAAGCGCTTCTTCAATCAGTACCCGCTCAAAAAACTCTACCCTTTGTAGTAAGGACATACTCGAGTGCAGGCTTGGGGTGTTGCCCAAAGTGCCAGCAAAGGCAGCTTCTCCGCCCAGCAGTACAAAGCGTTCGGCGAGATTACGTAACTCACGCACATTGCCCGGCCAGTCGTGGGAGGTGAGTATGGCGTTTTGCTCGGCATTTAAGGCAATAAGCGCTTTGTGATAGCGTGCCGATGCGACGCGGGCAAAGTGCAGGAACAGTAAAGGAATGTCTTCACGGCGATCCCGCAGGGGAGGGATAGGCACAGTCACCAGATTTAAGCGATACAACAAGTCTTGGCGAAATTCCCCCGTGTCACATAGGCTTTTTAAATCCACCTTAGTGGCGGCAATCACCCGTATATCAAGGCTGATGCTTTTGTTTGACCCTAAGCGTTCAACTTTTCGATCTTCAAGCACTCGCAGCAGTTTTACTTGCAGCGACAGTGGCGTACTTTCAATCTCATCTAAGAATAACGTACCGCCGTTGGCGTATTCAAATTTGCCAATACGCATCTTATCGACGCCGGTAAAGGCACCCGCTTCGGCGCCAAAGAGTTCACTTTCAATCAGATTCTCGGGAATCGCCCCACAGTTGATGGCGACAAAGTTGGCTTGGCTGCGGCTGCTATGATCGTGTAAATAACGGGCGACGAGTTCTTTACCTGTGCCTGTTTCACCTTCGATTAACACATCAGCTGGGGTATCTATCACTTGATCTATGATGTGGCGCATGCGGTTGATGCCGACACTGTTACCCAAAATGCGAGGGCCTGGTACGCTCTGACTTTCGAGATCCTTTTTAAGCTTACGGTTCTCTAAGGTCAGGCTGCGTTTATCTAAGGCGCGCTTGACCACATCGAGTATATGCTCGTTATTAAAGGGCTTTTCGAGAAAGTCGTAGGCGCCTTGCTTCAGGGCATTAACTGCCATGGCGATATCCCCAAAACCTGTCAATAGCACAACGGGGAGGTCGGGGTCCTGCAGCCGGATTTGTTGCATTAAGCTGATGCCATCTAATTGCGGCATGTTGACATCCGATATCACCATTCCCGCCCAATCTTTATGCAGGTGCTTAGCGATCCCTTTAGGCTCTGTGGTGGCGAGTGCCTTAATGCCCTCAAGTTCAAATAGCTGAACGAGAACTGTGCCTATGTGCGGCTCATCGTCGATGATGAGAACAGAATAATCTTGGATGGAATTGGGCACACTCATAAGACTAACGTTCCTCAAGCAAATAAATAGGTAAAATAATCTGGAAAATGGCGCCACCCTCTTCGGCATTGGCAACGTTAATTTGGCCTTGCATGGATTCGATAATACGCTGTGAAATCGATAAGCCCAGGCCTAATCCGTGTCGCTCGTTAGTGGTAAAATAAGGTTCGAATATTTTTTCCATTTGGCTTTCGCGCACACCTGGGCCTGAATCTTGGATGCTGATGCAGAACTTATCTTCACTGGTCACGCGGATGACCAAGCTGCGTTTAACCGATTGTTGCATAGCGACAATGGCGTTGCTCATGATATTGACAAACACTTGCTGTAATCGGACTTTATCGCCCCAAACCTGATAGTTGCCATTGGGTAACTGCACATCGAGTTCAACGCCTTGCTTGTCTATTGCGGGCTGAACTATGGTCAACGCTTGTTTGATACAGCGGCCAATATCGGTGGCGCTATCCGTGCCTTGGCTCTTGCGAGTAAAACTTTTAAATTGGCCGACAATATCGGCCAATCTATCGGTTAGTTCAATAATAATCTTGATATTATCCAGTGCCTTATCTTGCATATTACGGGCTAGAAAGGTTTGAGTATTTTGGGCGTAGCTGCGCAGTGCCGCAAGCGGCTGATTAAGCTCATGGTTAATGCTGGCGGATAAACTGCCGATCACTGTGAGTTTTGCAGCTTGGATGAGTTCATCCTGAGTGTCTTTCAGCTGATGGTTCGCCTGCTGCAAGTCCTGAGTCCGTTCTTCGACTCGCTGTTCTAACAGGCTTTGTGCCAGCTGCATGCGCTGTAGGTTGCGGCGACGCTCGGCGCTAAATAAGATGCTGAGTGCCAGCAACAGATAAATACTGGCTGACAGTAACATTAGTGCAGGTAAAGACGACATCAAGGGTTTGATGGGCGCTAAGATGTGCACCCGCCAGCCAGCTTTGGCCATTAACTGATGATTATCCATGTATTGCTCATGATCTCTGCCCGTTTGCAATTGGTAGATCATGGCTTGGCTGCCACTCTCATAGGGTGGTTTCATCAACAGTTCACCTATGGGGCGTTCCGCGTAACGCTTTGATGCATTAAGCGCATATTGTTTGGCTTGGGTAAGTGGAGTGAGTGACTTTAACCGCCACTCATCGACGCTAGAGATAAAAACAATGTCTTCAGGGTCGCTGATAAGGAATTGGTATTGACCCGCAATGGCAATGCTCGTGCTTTGCTGCTCGATACCGCTAATGTCCACTTTGACTATGATAGCGCCGAGTATGCCTTTACCGCCTTGCTGATAAATAGGGTAAGAAAAGTAAAACCCACGCTTATCTGAGCTGGTACCCACGGCATAATAACGGCCTAAATTGCCCGAAATAGCATCGGTGTAATAGGGTCTAAAGGAATAATCCTTGCCAATAAAGGAGAAACTCTGTTGCCAGTTACTGGCGGCAATCGCGATCCCTAAGGCATCAATCAGATAAATATCGGACGCCTCAGTGACATGCTGTATTTCTTCGAGATATAAATTAAGTTCTTGGATCTTATCGGGGTTTTGTTGGTCGTTGAGTACATTGGCGAGCATAGGGTTCGTCGAGAGCACGTGGGGAATGCTTTCGTAGCGCGATAATGCACCATCGAGAAAGCTGACTAATTCTTTTAGTTGTTTCTCCGATTGCGCTTGGATCTCTATTTTACCTTGATGCAAATGCACCCAATAGGTCAGTTTGAGCGTTGCAAATAGGCCTGCAAGTAACACTACAGTGAGAAAGAGGCGTTTCTTGGCCTTAGGCGTCATGGGCAACATGGTGGCTATCCTGATAAAGCGACGGTATCAATCACTGAGATTGTGCATCATAAAACAAAGCGAGCCTGACTAGGCTCGCTTAAAAACTAACTGTAATCAAGGGGTAATCTCACAACCTTGAATTGCAGATTAATAACCACGCATCGAATCCAACCATTCTGGTAAGAAGAGCGAAATCTGTGGCACGTAAGTGATCAAGGTTAAGAAGGCTAACATCAGCAGTAACCAAGGCAGAACCGATTGAATGACCCAGCCAATACTCTTACCCGTGATCCCCGCGGTAACAAAGAGGTTGAGCCCCACCGGCGGCGTGAGCATACCTATCTCCATGTTTACCACCATGATGATACCTAAGTGAATAGGATCTATGCCTAAGTGAGTCGCGATAGGGAAGAGGATCGGCGCCATAATCAGTACAATTGCCGATGGCTCCATAAAGTTACCAGCAGCAAGCAGCAGTAAGTTAACGATGATCAGGAAGCCCCAAGCGGGTAAACCCATGTTAACGATATGCTCAGCGATAATATGTGGAATACGCTCAGTGGTTAATACATGCGCGAACAACATAGCGTTAGCTATGATAAACAGCAACATGATACTGACCTTAGCACCATCACGCACTACGTTACGTATGTCTTTGTCGATAGGCGTTTTAATTAGCCCTAGGAACATGTGACCTAAGTTACGTGCGGCGGCTTTAGGTAAGCTTTCACCTTGATTGCGCCAAGCCACCTCTTTTAATGGTCCAATGTCACGGTAACCAAATACCGCAATAAAGTACGCATACATACAAGCCACAGCCGAAGCTTCAGTCGGGCTCGCAACGCCGCCATAGATAGAGCCGAGTACGATAAGGATGAGTGCTAATCCACCCAAAGCTTTAGCGCTTGAAATCCCTAGTTGTTTAAAGCCTGGAAAAGGACGCGAAGGCAGGTTCTTAAAGCGGGCGACGATGTAGATAACGATCATCAGTATGAATCCCATCATTAAGCCTGGGATTAAACCTGCCATAAACATTCTTGCTGCGGACACTTCGGTCGCTGCCGCATACACCAACATCACAATGGACGGTGGGATCAAAATACCAAGTGTGCCTGAGGTCGTGATAACCCCCGCCGCAAACTTCTCGGGATAACCCGCTTTAACCATGCCCACAATCACGATTGAACCAATCGCCGCTACGGTTGCGGGTGATGAGCCTGAAACCGCCGCAAACAGCATACAGGCCATAACAGATGCCATCGCTAATCCACCACGGACATGTCCAATACTGTCCATGGCAAAATCGATAATCCGTCTCGCGACGCCACCGGTTGAGAGGAAGGCGGATGACAGAATAAAGAAGGGGATAGCGAGTAGAGTGTAATGCTCCGATGAAGACTCATACAGTTTGAGTGCAACTGAGGCTAAGGAGTCATTCGAGAAAAACAAAATGGTGAGCATGCTGGAAAAACCTAACGCGATAGCGATAGGCATACCGAGAAACATACATACTAATAGGGCGGTAAATAGGGTTGCGATCGCCATTATTTAGTCTCCTTTTCGTCAGAGACGGATTCTTCATTGGCGTTTTTAACGCTTTCATCGATTAAATGCATACTTTCTTTCGCTTCATCGGCAAATTGGAAGCCAGTGACTTGGTCACGTAGGATGGCAATAAAGAGTTCGGCGAATCGCCAAGTTAACATCGAAAAACCAATGATCAAGATGCTCTGGGATAACCAAATTGGTACCGCGCCATCTTCAACATCAATCCTTAAGGTGTTCCAAGCAAAGTCTGGGTCGATGTTTTGTAATGGAGTTAATAGATCTTGTCCAAGCACGTCTTTATATGTATCCGCAAAAGATTTTAGAAAATCTAGGTTGAAAATATGTAATAGAAATTGGGGGAAATGAATATCTTCCATAGGCACACCAATTTGATACATCTGGCTTAAGTAATCCCAACTGCCTTTTAAAAACAGTCCGCAATAGACGATACAGACAAAGGCGGTAACGAGGGACGTTATCTTTTTGGCCCGAGGCGCTAAGTTTTTAACGAAGGCATCGACACCAATGTGCGCGCCAACTTTTACCCCATAAGACATACCAAACAACACAAACCAACCGCAAAAGGTCAGTGTGAGTTCTTGGATCCACAGAAAACCCGTATTGAAGAAGAATCGTGCGACGACTTCTGAAAACACTAACAACGTCATCAGAGTGATCAATAAATTGAGCACACCTTCTTCAAAATAACCAAATATTCGCGATATCACAGCCATAATCCCCTCGCTGAAATGGCCGCTTAACCTCGGTTGAGGTTAAGCGGCTATCATCATTATTATTTATTTGCAGCTACAGCAGCTTCAATCACATCTTTACCGATTTGATCTTCAAACTTAGCCCAAACTGGTTTCATCACATCGACCCATTTTTGACGTTCAGCAGGCGTTAAAGTCACTAACTGTGAACGTTTAGAATCTAGGATTAACTGTTTGTCTTGGTTATCTTTCTCAGCGGCAATTTTATTACCTAATGCGATAGATTCATCTAAAGCTTCTTTGATGATCTTACGTTTGTCAGCGGGTAAGCCTTTCCAGAAAGTGTCAGAGGTCACGACCATATAGTCGAGCACACCGTGGTTACTTTCAGTGATTTGGCTTTGCACTTCATAAAACTTTTGTGAGTAAGTATTTGACCACGTATTTTCTTGACCATCGATAGCGCGGGTTTGCAGCAGGGTAAATACTTCAGAGAAGGGTTTTTTCACTGGGATAGCACCGACAGCATCAAACTGAGCAGCCAGCACATCAGACGCCATTACGCGGAACTTCAAGCCGTTTGCATCAGAAGGATTTTTAAGTGGCGTGTTAGCTGAGAACTGTTTCAGGCCATTGTGTAAATAACCTAGACCGACAATCCCTTTACGGGTCATAGAGTTCAGCAGTGTTTGACCTGCTTCACCTTGTTGGAAACGGTTTACCGCATCCATATCATTGAAGAGGAAAGGTAAATCGAATACTTGTAGGCGTTTAGTGTAACGTTCAAATTTTGAGAGTGACGGCGCAACAAATTGCACGTCGTTTAATAGTAGTGCCGCTAACTCGTTGTTATCCCCAAATAACTGTGAGTTAGGAAATACACTGACCTTGTATTCACCCGGTAAACGTTGTTCAACGAGTTCTTTAAATTTAAGTGCCATTTGGCCTTTAGGCGTATTTTCTGCCACAACGTGCGAAAACTTAATTTCAATAGGTTCTGCAAATACGTTAAAGCTGGTTGCGAACACGGAGGCAACGGCGAGCATTTTGACTAAGGTTTTGAGTGGACGGGTCAATCCAGTTTGTTGATTCAATGTCATCTTGAGTTCCTTTTTCTGTTGTTAGGATTTGTCCTCAGTCTTGGTTAGTTTGTTACCAAGTTTGAGTAGGAATACAGCCTTGATTTCCCTGAGGTCTGTCTTACTAAAGGCAAATACCACGCCAACTTACACTGACTTCTGTAAGTGTTTGGTTACTAAAGTGTAGTTCATTTGATGTTTGTCACACTTTTAGTTTTGTGGGTGAGATCTCGCTCACAGTGATTTTCTATTTGGGTGGAAACCCACCCATGGTGCGGATCTGCCTCAAATAGATAACCCTTGGCGGTGCAGGTTTATTAAACAAACTTAGTTATTTTGAGATCAAAAAATGCCGCAAAAGTATGCGCTACGCTGAAAATGCGTGATGGATTATTTTGGGATAAGCAGTGTAGGCTGATTGTGTGGTTAATTGCGGTCAAGTCGATGGCGTTTGTCGTCAATCAAGACAAAGGGGCAGTTGGTGCAGTTAATCATCATCTAAAAGGATACGTTTTAGGATCGCATCGCTAGGCAACAACTCTAAGTGGCCTTGTTCGTCAAAGTACCAACCGGTAATAAAGCCCTTTTGGCGCATACTGACGAGATTATGCATGACTTCCCTGGCTTCCTTGAGTGCCGTTTGCTCATCGCAAGCATGGGTATGCTTTAAATAAGCGGCAATATTGGCAAGAGAAGCGGATTGACTGACGCTGGCCATAATGTTGATCTCCAAACAATGCTAAAAGCAGAATGAAATCAGGCTGAGTGTCGATAGAGCTCGGTATTTTACGGATTATAAAAGGCGAAATAGTAAAATTTAGCACTCGCTGATTGAGATCAAGCATAGTTGAGTCAGCGTGTTGGTAAAGTTTATTGGGGGGATAAATATGGTGGTCGCTACTGGGCTCGAACCAGTGACCCCCTCCTTGTAAGGGAGGTGCTCTCCCAGCTGAGCTAAGCGACCTGGGATGTAACTTGTGTATTGCAGAATATGGTGGTCGCTACTGGGCTCGAACCAGTGACCCCCTCCTTGTAAGGGAGGTGCTCTCCCAGCTGAGCTAAGCGACCTGGGATATAACTTATGTATTACAGAATATGGTGGTCGCTACTGGGCTCGAACCAGTGACCCCCTCCTTGTAAGGGAGGTGCTCTCCCAGCTGAGCTAAGCGACCTGGGATATAACTTGTGTATTGCAGAATATGGTGGTCGCTACTGGGCTCGAACCAGTGACCCCCTCCTTGTAAGGGAGGTGCTCTCCCAGCTGAGCTAAGCGACCTGGGAATTCTGATGTTACACATTTTTTAAGTCATTATTCACTGAAGAATGGTGGTCGCTACTGGGCTCGAACCAGTGACCCCCTCCTTGTAAGGGAGGTGCTCTCCCAGCTGAGCTAAGCGACCTGGGAATTCTGATATGACACAATTTTTAAGTCATTATTCAGTGAAGAATGGTGGTCGCTACTGGGCTCGAACCAGTGACCCCCTCCTTGTAAGGGAGGTGCTCTCCCAGCTGAGCTAAGCGACCTGGGAATGACTTTCACACAATGAGGTACATTAAGTTATATGGTGGTCGCTACTGGGCTCGAACCAGTGACCCCCTCCTTGTAAGGGAGGTGCTCTCCCAGCTGAGCTAAGCGACCTGGGATATAACTCGATTGTACAGCCAATATTTTTTACAAATTATGTTTAAAAACAATATATCTATAAAAATAATGGTGGTCGATACTGGGCTCGAACCAGTGACCCCCTCCTTGTAAGGGAGGTGCTCTCCCAGCTGAGCTAATCGACCTCGCTGTGTGGAGCCGTATTATAGGGAGGTTCGATCTAGTGTCAACGCTTTTTAGTGAAAAAAGCATTGGTCGCGCTATTTTTGTTCGCATTGGCTTAATGCTAATCACGCAGCCGATCAAAGTGTTAGTTTATTCGCCAATCAATGCGTGCAATTTGGGTGTTTGGGATGTCGCGATAGCCGGCTGTATGTCACTTGTGAGCATTTAAATGACAAAATGACTGGGCGGAGTGACTCGCAATGATTTGAATCTTAGAGGTGCGGTTGATCGCGGTGTTGCTCAACAAACACATAATTTATAGCTGAAGGTAAATGATAGGGGCAAAAAGTAAGGCCAGTATCTAAACCTTGAGAAACTCAATCATGCGCCTTAGCCAAGATAAATAGGCACAGGTTTGCGGGTGATGGCTGTGGCAGCACTTTAATATGTGTACCTTTATATAGGCTTCTCTATATAAGGAGGGGATTTAGCGTCACGATTTTATCAGATAAGTGATACTGCAGAGCTTGTCCCATTTGCAGCGCCTGCTTTGACTGTTAGAATAAGCCCACTTTTTTATCGTGATTGTCTTTATCTAGACGACTTTATATAGGTTAGTGTCCCATTATGACAACTAAGACGCGTTTTGCCCCTAGTCCTACTGGTTTCTTGCATGTTGGTGGTGCCCGTACTGCACTTTATTCTTGGTTACAAGCCCGTGCCAATAACGGTGAGTTTGTATTACGTATTGAAGACACTGATATTGAGCGTTCGACTCAAGCCGCCTGCGATGCGATTTTAGAAGGTATGAACTGGTTAGGTTTGACATGGGACGAGGGCCCGTACTACCAAACTAAGCGTTTTGACCGTTATAACGAAATCATTGCTCAAATGTTAGCAAAGGGCACTGCATATAAATGCTATTGCTCACGTGAACGTATTGATGCGTTAAGAGAAGCACAAGCCGCCAACGGTGAAGCACAAAAGTATGATGGTTGCTGCCGTGACTTGCCAGCTCGTGATACTGATGAGCCATTTGTTGTGCGCTTCAAAAATCCTATTGGCGGTTCAGTGGTATTTGATGACCATGTTCGTGGCCGTATTGAATTTTCTAACGATGCGTTAGATGACTTGATCATCGCCCGTACCGATGGTGTGCCAACCTATAACTTCTGTGTGGTTGTTGACGATTGGGATATGGGAATTACCTGTGTGGTTCGTGGTGAAGATCATATCAACAATACGCCACGTCAAATCAATATCCTTAAAGCATTAGGGGCGCCGATCCCTGAATATGCTCATGTTTCTATGATTCTCGGTGATGACGGTGCGAAATTATCTAAGCGTCATGGCGCAGTGAGCGTAATGCAGTACCGTGACGATGGTTATTTGCCAGAAGCACTATTGAATTACCTAGTACGTTTAGGTTGGTCACATGGCGATCAAGAAATCTTCTCATTAGAAGAAATGAAGCAATACTTTAAACTCGGTGATATCAATAAAGCCGCTTCAGCCTTTAATACCGATAAACTGGTGTGGTTGAACCAACACTATATTAAGAGTCTTGCTCCAGAATATGTGGCGACACACTTACAATGGCACATGGACGATCAAAAAATTGATATGTCAAACGGCCCAGCATTAGCGGAAGTGGTTACGGCATTAGCCGAACGCGCTAAGACACTAAAAGAGCTAGCCGCTTCTAGCCGTTACTTCTATGAAGACTTTGCTGAGTTTGATGAAGCCCAAGCGAAAAAGCATTTACGTGGAGTTGCGTTAGAGCCATTACAACTGGTTCAACAGAAATTAGCCGCATTAACTGAGTGGACAGTAGAAGCTATCCATCAGGCGATTGAAGATACTGCAACTGAATTAGATGTGGGTATGGGTAAAGTTGGTATGCCTCTACGTGTCGCTGTAACAGGGGCAGGGCAGTCACCAGGCCTTGATATCACATTATTTTTAATCGGAAGAAGCCGTTCTGAGCAAAGAATATCCAAAGCGATTGAATTTGTAGCAGATAGAATAAATTCCTAAAAAACGAGTTGACACTTTTAGGTGCGCTGCATAGAATGCGCCACGCAGTTGAGACACAGACGAGCAAATGCTTGTAGTGCACTTAAATGTAGCTTGATAAGTTTTGGGGTTATAGCTCAGCTGGGAGAGCGCTTGCATGGCATGCAAGAGGTCCACGGTTCGATCCCGTGTAGCTCCACCAAACTTACTGCAGATGTTAAGCAGGAACGTAAGTTCGAATTAATATGTCCGGGGTCCCCTTCGTCTAGAGGCCTAGGACACCGCCCTTTCACGGCGGTAACAGGGGTTCGAATCCCCTAGGGGATACCATCTATTTTTATAGAGAGTGGTTCCTGTCGAATAACTAACGAGTTGTTTGGTAAGAAAAAAGCATTTACTTCCTAGCCTACTGAAGTGAATGTGTTACAAAGCTCGGTTACGAGCTAAATCATAAGTCCGGGTCCCCTTCGTTTTTTAGAAGAGAGTGCCTAGGATACCGTAGATGTTAAACGGGAACTTTAAGTTCAAATTAATATGTCCGGGTCCCCTTCGTCTAGAGGCCTAGGACACCGCCCTTTCACGGCGGTAACAGGGGTTCGAATCCCCTAGGGGATACCAAATATTGGTTCCTGTCGAATAACTAACGAGTTGTTTGGTAAGAACAAAGCATTTACTTCCTAGCCTACTGAAGTGAATGTGTTACAAAGCTCGGTTACGAGTTAAATCATAAGTCCGGGTCCCCTTCGTTTTTTAGAAGAGAGTGCCTAGGATACCGTAAATGTTAAACGGGAACTTTAAGTTCAAATTAATATGTCCGGGTCCCCTTCGTCTAGAGGCCTAGGACACCGCCCTTTCACGGCGGTAACAGGGGTTCGAATCCCCTAGGGGATACCAAATATTGGTTCCTGTCGAATAACTAACGAGTTGTTTGGTAAGAACAAAGCATTTACTTCCTAGCCTACTGAAGTGAATGTGTTACAAAGCTCGGTTACGAGTTAAATCATAAGTCCGGGTCCCCTTCGTCTAGAGGCCTAGGACACCGCCCTTTCACGGCGGTAACAGGGGTTCGAATCCCCTAGGGGATACCAAATATTGGTTCCTGTCGAATAACTAACGAGTTGTTTGGTAAGAACAAAGCTTTTACTTCCTAGCCTGCTGAAGTGAATGTGTTACAAAGCTCGGTTACGAGTTAAATCATAAGTCCGGGTCCCCTTCGTCTAGAGGCCTAGGACACCGCCCTTTCACGGCGGTAACAGGGGTTCGAATCCCCTAGGGGATACCAAATATTGCTTCCTGTCGAATAACTAACGAGTTGTTTGGTAAGAACAAAGCATTTACTTCCTAGCATACTGGAGTGAATGTGTTACAAAGCTCGGTTACGAGTTAAATCATAAGTCCGGGTCCCCTTCGTCTAGAGGCCTAGGACACCGCCCTTTCACGGCGGTAACAGGGGTTCGAATCCCCTAGGGGATACCAAATATTGGTTCCTGGCGAACAACTAGCGAGTTGTTCGGTATGAACAAAATCTAAATTTCTGTTAGTGTGCGACTGATAAAGTCAGCTGTATCGACAAAGATTTGGGGCTATAGCTCAGCTGGGAGAGCGCTTGCATGGCATGCAAGAGGTCCACGGTTCGATCCCGTGTAGCTCCACCAATTTACTGCAGATGTTAAGCAGGAACGTGAGTTCAAATTAATATGTCCAGGTCCCCTTCGTTTTTCTAGAAGAGCGTGCCTAGGACACCGTAGATGTTAAACGGGAACATTAAGTTCAAATTAATATGTCCGGGTCCCCTTCGTCTAGAGGCCTAGGACACCGCCCTTTCACGGCGGTAACAGGGGTTCGAATCCCCTAGGGGATACCAATTTTAATCAAGGTTTATCGAAACTTTGGTTAAAGACAATAAACCACCTCAAGGTGGTTTTTTTGTATCTGAATTTTAGTATTTAATCGAGACCCCCAGTTCATTTGCGAGTCATACGCCTCGAGTTATTTGCCGAAGCCGAATTTACCCATCAATCAAACCATCCACATTAAGATAAATAATGTTTCGAGAGGCTTACTTCCTGTGGTGAAGTCATTCTGTTCAATCGTGTGGTAAGCATTATTGAAGTGTTTTCCTGTTTACCCTTGCGCTAGCCCATGGCTAAAACTCACCTTTCGGATTGTTCAGCGTGTTGGCACTTTGAATGCTGCCACTCTTAATGGTGATACTTGGAACCTTTAAACGCGATTGATCTCATGTTTTCAACAGCTCAACGAGTGAAGCTTGAAGTGATTTGTGCTTACTGCATCTATTGTGATTGATGTGTAGCGTATTGCTGCGATGAATATAAGGGCAATTATAAGAGTGAAGCTTTGCGGGAAGAGGGCAGAATTAGGCGGACACTTATTTGAGTTTGAGATAAAAAAGGCGACTCTCATTACAGAGTGTCGCCTTTGTCATTTAACTTTTAATTTAATCTACACCTAAGAACCCACCAGTTTGGTGGGCCCAAAGCTGGGCATAAATACCGCCAGCGTCAATCAGTTCTTGGTGCGTGCCTTGCTCAACGACTCGGCCTTGATCTAATACAATTAACCTGTCCATCGCGGCAATAGTAGAAAGTCGATGGGCGATTGCAATGACTGTTTTACCTTGCATTAACTCATATAAACTTTCTTGAATGGCGGCTTCGACTTCAGAATCAAGCGCTGAGGTGGCTTCATCAAGTAGCAAAATCGGCGCATTTTTTAATAAAACCCGCGCGATGGCGATACGCTGTCTTTGGCCCCCAGAAAGTTTTACGCCACGTTCACCCACTTGGGCATCTAAACCATGATTACCGTGAGGGTCACTTAGATCCTTAATAAAGTCATAGGCTTGAGCTTGTTTAATCGCACTGTCGAGCTGTTCTTCGCTGGCCGTTGGATTGCCGTAAAGAATGTTCTCGCGAATAGTACGGTGCAACAGTGATGTATCTTGGGTTACCATACCGATTTGCGAGCGTAGCGAATCCTGCATAACTGTTTTAATGTCTTGATCGTCAATATTAATCTGACCTTTCTCGACATCGTAGAAGCGCATTAATAGATTCACTAAGGTCGACTTACCCGCACCAGAACGTCCCACTAAGCCAACTTTTTCACCTGCCTTAATATTCAGATTCAGATCTTCAATTACCCCTGTTTGCTCACCATAATGGAAACACACTTGGTTGAAATCAATCTTACCCTGATTGACGACCAACGGCTTGGCGTTTGGCTCATCTTGGATGATCGTTGTTTTCGATAAGGTGTTCATCCCATCGGTGACAGTGCCGATATTTTCAAATAACGAACTGATTTCCCACATGATCCACTGTGACATGCCGTTTAAGCGCAGTGCTAAACTGACCGCAATGGCGATGGCGCCTACCGTGATTGCATTATCAGTCCACAGAGCTATCGATACAGCGGCAATGCTGAATGCGAGTACATAGTTGATAATTTGCACGCTGACACTGATGCCCGTTACTAAGCGCATCTGGCGATAAACCGTGTCTAAGAATATCCGCATACTGGATTTGGCGTATTCGGCTTCTTTTTGCGTGTGGGCAAATAGTTTCACTGTGGTGATGTTGGTATAACTGTCGACAATACGGCCTGTCATGGTCGAGCGCGCATCGGCTTGTTCGGTAGAGACACTTTTCAGCCTAGGTACAAAGTACCATTGCAGCCCAACATACAGTGCAAGCCAGATGAGCATAGGTATGACTAAGCGCAGATCTGCGCTGGCGATCATCACTAACATAGAAGTGAAATACACGAGAATGTATACCAATACATCGAGTAATTTCATCACAGTTTCACGCACGGCTAGGGAGGTTTGCATGACTTTGGTGGCGATTCGGCCAGCAAAATCATCTTGATAAAATGACACACTTTGCTTTAGCAAATAACGGTGGGCGAGCCAACGGATCGACATAGGATAATTGCCGAGCAAGGTTTGATGCATGATAAGCGCATGCAGCAATACCAAGATTGGCATCACAATCAGCACCATGCCTCCCATCAGCATCAATGTTGTGCCTTCGTCTTGAAATAAGGTTTCAGGATTTTTTTTCACAAGCCAATCCACTAATTGGCCCATAAATCCGAACAGGGACACTTCAAGCATTGCCAGCATAGCGGTCAGCACTGACATTAAGATCAGCGGCAGTTCGTAGCCTTTAGTGTAGTGGCGGCAAAAAGCATAAACCCCAGTAGGTGGCTTAGTGGGTTCATCATCGGGGAGGGCTTCCACCCAAGATTCAAATCGTTTAAACATGAATTAGCTCTATGGTGAGATAAAAATAGTCGCGTATAGCATATAGGATTTCATTCCCTAAAAGCATTGAAATGATTGAGTTCCGTTTTCCGCTAGTGCTACATGCTAGTTTTACGTAAAGTGATCAACAAGAAATTAATTGTGAGCGAATATTGTCGGGCGTGATCAACAATGAGTACAGATAGAGTGCCTAAGAGTTCAAATAAGCGTGATGAAATAGACTCGGTGCATTCATTGGAGTCCAGTTCGGGGCAACTTTCTGCATCCATTTGCCGTGAGGCGAGGATGAGCCGCGATCCGCGTTTTGATGGTAAGTTTTTTGTTGGCGTATTAACGACGGGCATTTATTGCCGTACCGTGTGTCCCGCCGTCGCGCCAAAAGAGCAAAATGTGCGTTATTTTGATTCGGTCGTGAAAGCCGCACAGGCGGGATTACGCCCGTGTTTGCGTTGTCGGCCCGACAGTGCGCCAGGCTCAAATCCATGGAAAGGCACAGGCACTACGTTGGCGAGGGCCATTAGTTTAATTGAAACAGGCGCCTTAGCGGGGAAATCATCGGGAGAGCCTGCCTCGACAGTCACACAATTGGCTGAGCGATTAGGGATCAGCAGTCGTTATCTCAATAAGCTCTTTACCGAAGGTTTTGGCACTTCGCCTAAACAATATGCCTTATATCGGCAGTTGCTATTCGCTAAGCAATTACTACATCAAACCCAATTACCTATCACCCAAGTCGCACTGGCAGCGGGTTTCAACAGTATTCGCCGTTTCAATGAGGCATTTAAGCAAACTTTACAATTGACGCCAACTCAATTAAGAAAGAGTGCATTAACCAAAGCGGCAAAGGAGTCCATGATTGAGCCACTAACAGGATTAAGTGAGATTGATAGTATGGGTGAATGTGTGCCGCACTATGGATTAACCTTGTATCAGTATTATCGGCCGCCATTGGATTGGGCATCACAGCTGGCGTTTTATCGCTTACGTGCGGTAACAGGGATGGAATGGTTCACGCCGCAGATGAGTCATCCACAAGCGAGCGATGTCGTTGGCGATGAGGCGTCCGTGGTAGATGAGGCCAAAGCTGGCGATAATGGGCTCGAATATGGTCGCTGTTTTGCCCTAGGTAAGATGCGCGGCACAGTGCACATTATCCATGAGCCTAAGCTGAATCGCTTCAAACTTGCGATTGCTTTGACCGAAGATTCTGTCGTTGATGAGCTGCAATTGCTGGTCACTGAGGTGCGGCGCATTTTAGATCTCGATGCGGATATGCAGCAGATTGAACAAGGTTTAAGTACGCTACCGAGTTTAGGTTTAACGCCGTTTTCGGGACTGCGCATTCCTGGCGCTGGATCTTTATTTGAAGCGGTTTGCCGCGCCATCTTAGGCCAACAGGTGACGGTCGTGCAAGCAACTAAGTTACTGAATATATTAGTTGAAGCCTATGGGGAGCGTTTTAGTCTCAATGGCCGCGAGTATCGATTATTCCCAACACCCGAGGCGATTCGTGAGGCGGGTTTAACTGAGCTTAAAATGCCGGGCGCCCGTAAATTAGCGCTCAATGCGCTCGCGGTGTTTATCTGCGAACATCCTGAGGCGAGCGTCGATGATTGGCTTAGCGTTAAAGGCATTGGTCCTTGGACGATAGCGTATGCCAAGCTTCGTGGCTTGGGCGATCCAAACGTGTTTTTGCATTCGGATTTGATTGTTAAAAAGCATTTATTGGCCTTATATATCAAGAACAATAGGTTGGATGAAACAGCCGCTGCAGCGGTGAGCTATCCCCAATTGTGCGAGCAGCTGAGCCAACAAATTGCCCCATGGGGCAGTTATTTAACCTTTCAGCTTTGGCATCAATAACCATTAAGCTGTCTCACGTTGAATGGCCAGTTTAAAAGATGAGTAAGCAGTTCAGTTAAGAACCAAATTAAGATCAAATAAAGAGACAGATTATGAAACATGCGATTCGTCAATTGAGCCAAGCGCCAAGCATTGCAGAATATCAACCCTGCGCCGTGGATACGTTTATCAGTCCTGCCGGAATATTGCAGTTAAATGCCAATGCCTATGGACTGAGCCATTTAACGGTTGTCGGCTCGGATCGCACTGAGATTGCGCTTGCCAAGGCGAGTGAGGATGCCCTCAATCAAGCTAAGGCGTATATTCGCGAAACTCAGGCGCAGCTCGCGGATTACTTTGCGGGTGAGCGGGTTGAATTTGATTTAAAGCTCGCGCCCAAGGGCACTGAATTTCAGCGCGACGTATGGCAAGCCTTGCTCAATGTAGATTACGGCCAGAGCTGTAGTTATGGGCAGATTGCCGAGCAAATCGGTCGGCCTAAGGCGGTGCGCGCCGTGGGCGCGGCCAATGGTGCCAATCCCATCGCGATTATCGTGCCTTGCCATAGAGTGATAGGCAAAAATGGCAAGTTAACGGGTTATGCCTACGGGCTTGCGATGAAACAGCAGTTGTTAACGCTGGAAACTGACAAGCACTGCCTCGATATTTAAGCTAGAATAGCCGCCTATTAAGATATTGGTGAGCAGTTAAACTTTCTATGACTCAGGCTTCTTCCTCTGCGGCAAGCTTTGCCCAACTCGGCATTATTGCACCTTTGCTAAATCGACTAACCGAATTAGCGTATGTTTCGCCCACACCAGTACAGGCAGCGACGATCCCCGCTGTGCTTGTTGGGCGGGATGTGTTAGCCGGCGCCAATACGGGCTCGGGTAAAACGGCAGCCTTTGCCGTGCCGCTGTTGCAGCAACTTGTTGAAGCAAAAACAGACGATAAGACAGGCGCTTATGTTCGTTGTTTGGTCTTAGTGCCCACCCGTGAATTAGCCCAGCAAGTCGCTGACAGCTTTCTGTCCTATGCCTCGCATTTGAATGGCAAACTGAAAATTGTCGCTGCGTTTGGCGGTGTGTCAGTCAATACGCAAATGCAGAGCCTACGCGCTGGTGCCGACGTATTAGTGGCAACGCCGGGCCGTTTGTTAGATCTGTTGTCGAGTAACGCCATCAAACTTAACCGCGTTAGCGCCTTAGTCCTCGATGAAGCCGATCGCATGTTAAGCCTTGGTTTTACAGAAGAATTAGCCCAAGTGCTCGACGCTTTGCCCGCCAAGAAACAAACCTTATTATTCTCAGCGACATTCCCTGAAGAAGTCCGCGAATTAACGGCAAAACTGCTGAATGATCCGCTTGAATACCAATTGCAAAGTGAACAAGAAAGCACGATTCATCAGCGGGTTATTACCGTTAATCGTCCGATGAAAACCGCATTATTGGCGCATCTGATTAAAGAACATCAGTGGTCACAGGCGTTGATTTTTGTCAGTGCCAAAAATACCTGTAATCATTTAGCGCAAAAGTTATCTAAACGTGGGATCACTGCCGAAGTCTTCCATGGTGATAAAGCCCAAGGCGCGCGTACGCGGGTGCTCGATGGCTTTAAAAACGGTGAGATCAGCGTGTTAATTGCGACCGATATCGCAGCGCGTGGGATTGATATAGATAAACTCCCCGTGGTGATTAACTTTGATTTACCCAGAAGTCCTGCAGATTATATGCATCGTATTGGCCGTAGTGGCCGCGCCGGTGAAGCAGGCTTAGCTGTGACCTTGATTTCCCATGAGGATTATCACCACTTTGGCGTGATAGAGAAAAAGAACAAGCTTAAGTTAGTGCGTGAGCAAATTGTCGGTTTTGAAGCCGATGATGAAATGCCAGTCGAACTGTTAGAACAAGCTAAACCTGTCGCCAAGCCCGAAGGTATGGGTAAAAAAAAGCGTAAACAGTTGCCGGCTGCCAATGCTGAATTTTGGGGCAAAAAATCTTAAGTCGTTGGAAACAAGCTATTCTTAGCTTATCTCTGGCGTTCCTTGTCATCTCACTTGTCGTAGGTAAGGTTTATGCAACACTTATTCTGGTTAGTTGAAGGTAAAGTCGCAGGGCGCAGTGGTCCCAATAAAGATCCCTGGGATTTGCAGGCGCTTAAAGAGGCCGGTATTGGTGCTATTTTGTCGGTCAATGGGGGCGAAGGCTGTGAGCCTAGCACCTTTAAAAAGCTCGATTTACGTTACGAATGTATTCCCTTTTCGCGCAATGTGCCGCCCCAAGATGGGGATGTGGCGATTTGTGTCGCTCAATTGCCCAAGGCATTAGCTTTTATCCAACAGTGTGAAGCCGATGGCTTACCTGTGGTGATCCATTGTCGCTCGGGTAAGGATCGCACCAGTCTCATTATGGCCTATTACTTAATGGTCAATGGTGCTGCGCCATTACACGCTGTAAGCCAAGTACGCAGTATTCGCGATATCGCCTTTACTGCCGATGGCTGGGATCAATTCGCCTTTGACGTTTTGTACGCATTACAAGACTAAGCCTTTTGTAGGTGTCTCAGGGCCGAACCTATTCATTAATAGGCATAATAGTTTCATTCGTTTGACCTTAGTCATCAAAATTTTACTGTGTTAAGGTTAAGCTATCCGCAGGTTGGTTTTAGTGAGTTATCTATCTAATTATGAAAAGTAAGGCAAGTCAGTCACAGGGATTACTACTGTTTCGGTTATCACAGACGCAAGTGTTTGCCTTAGGCACGTTGAAAGTGCGTGAGCTGGTGCCGTACACACGTCTCAGCAAAATCCCCCAATCTCATCCGACGATTCTAGGGGCTTCGACTATCCGTGGTCATACGATTCCTATCATAGATATGGCGGCGGCGATTGGTTATCGGCCAATAGCCCCTGAAGAGCGGGAAAAGTGCTACATCATCATCACGGATTGTCAGCGGATGATCATTGGTTTCTTGGTGCGCGGTATCGATAAGATTATTGAATGTAACTGGCGTGATATTGAAGCTCCTTCGTCTAGTTTAGGGAAAAATGCCTATTTGACGGGCGTGACACGTTTTGAGGACCAACTGGTACAGTTACTTGACGTTGAACTGTTATTGTCGAAAATCTTCCCCGATGATCCACAGACGAATCGGGCTATTTTGACCGACGTACAACGTGAAAAACTTAAACCTATGAATATCTTATTGGTGGATGATTCTAAGGTGGCGCGTAAGCAGTTATCCGACGCCCTTGATATGATTAACATTCCTTATCGAGTCACCGCCGACGGTAAAGAAGCGCTAGTCATGATGGAGCAAGCGGCACTGGAACATCACCCGATAGATATTCTGGTGAGTGATATCGAGATGCCGGGACTGGATGGTTACGAATTGGCTTTTGAAGTGCGTGATAATCCACTGACTGCCAAGGCCTACATCATTTTGCATACGTCTTTATCCAGCGAAATTAGCGTGAGTCAGGCCCATCAAGTTGGGGCGAATGAAGCACTGACTAAGTTCGATGCCCACGAGTTAATCGATGCCATGTTACGTGGCGCCGATCTCGCCTTAGACAAGCGCTAATCTGGCGCTTGTTAGTTTTTTGTATGCTTTTTGCGGGGCTAGGGTAATTTAGTTAGCTTATTTCCCCGCAAAACTAGACAAGTCCAGTCACATCCTATAAAAACCTTATTGGCCTCATTTCCGAAGGTGCGCGTTGGGGATCTCAACCGAAATATAATAACGATAGGTTAAACCATGAAACAAGAATCATCATTGTTAGCTAAGTTGGCTAATGGCAGTCTCGTAATACAAATCTTTTTGGGGATCATCGCTGGTGTGGTCTTAGCCAGTTTTTCACCGAGTAGCGCGAAAGATATCGCCTTCTTAGGCAGTTTATTCGTTGGCGCATTAAAAGCGATTGCTCCCATCTTAGTCTTTATCTTAGTGGCGTCATCGATTGCTAATCAAAAAAAGAATACTCAAACCAATATGCGTCCCATTGTGGTGCTGTATTTATTCGGCACTTTCGCAGCCGCATTAACCGCAGTACTCCTGAGTTCGATCTTCCCGACTAACTTAGTTTTAGTTGCTGGCGTAGAAGGCACTAGCCCACCACAGGGCATTGGTGAAGTCATTCATACCTTGTTATTCAAACTGGTTGATAACCCAGTCAATGCGTTAATGACGGGCAACTATATTGGTATCCTCGCTTGGGGTGTGGGCTTAGGTTTAGCCTTACATCACGCTACCGATTCGACTAAACAAGTGTTTGCCGACATGAGCCACGGTATTTCACAAATGGTGCGTTTTATTATCCGTTTAGCGCCTATCGGTATTTTTGGTCTCGTTGCGGCGACATTTGCCGAAACCGGTTTTGCGGCGATTGCAGGTTATGCCCAGTTATTGGCTGTGCTATTAGGTGCGATGGCTATTATTGCTTTAGTTGTTAATCCATTGATTGTGTACGTGAAGATTAAACGTAATCCGTATCCGCTGGTATTTCAATGCTTGCGAGAAAGTGGTGTGACGGCGTTTTTTACTCGCTCGAGCGCGGCAAACATTCCGGTGAATATTGCGCTGTGTGAAAAGTTAAAGCTGCATGAAGACACGTATTCAGTTTCTATTCCCTTAGGTGCCACCATCAACATGGGCGGCGCGGCGATCACTATTACCGTATTGACCTTAGCGGCGGCGCATACCTTAGGTATTCAAGTCGATTTACTGACTGCCTTGTTACTGAGTGTTGTTGCTGCTGTTTCAGCTTGCGGCGCATCGGGTGTGGCGGGTGGTTCATTATTGTTGATCCCACTGGCTTGTAGCTTGTTTGGTATTTCTAACGATGTTGCCATGCAAGTGGTCGCTGTTGGCTTTATTATTGGTGTGGTTCAAGATGCTGCCGAAACCGCATTGAACAGTTCAACCGACGTTATCTTTACCGCTGCCGCTTGTGAAGCCGCTGAGAATAAAGCTAAACTGAGTTAACGAGTGCTGTTATTCGTATCGAAAAGTATTATGGAAGCAGTCACTTAGGTGGCTGCTTTTTTTATGGGAGTCGTTATGATCTTTTTTGATTTTAGCGTGCTAGATGCCGCAAAACCCTGGTATGGGATAAATGACACTGTGATGGGCGGTTTGTCCCGCAGTAAAATGACGGTTTCACCTTTGGGTTATGGTGAGTTTAGTGGCCATGTGTCGCTGGCAAATGGTGGCGGGTTTGCCTCAGTGCGTTGTGAGTTTAGCCCTATAGATGTCAGTGAGTTTACTGGGATTTACATCGAACTCGATGGCGACCGAACTAAAGACTATAAAGTGAATTTAAAGGATGTCGACACACCACAAAGTACGGTGTATCAAGCGCCTATGCCCACGCCAACTCACCAAACCTTTGGCGTGAGTAGTGCCAGAGTATTGAATTGGCAGCGGATAGAAATTCCATTCCGTGATTTCAAGCCCCAATGTCGGGGTAAACCGATTTCCCGAGTGGCAATAGATTTAAACCAAGTCTGTAGTCTAGGGCTAGTGATTGGTGCCCAGCAGAGTGGCGATTTTTCTTTGAAAATCAGAGAAATCGGCTACTACTAACGCTTGTAGTGAGTTTCTTATGGTGAATTTATTGTCGCGAGTTTCTTACCGCTAAGTGCTTATGGCAGATGGCTTGTTGCTAATGGCGCGGGTCATCTCAGGACTTAATTTAACAGTAAGAAAAAGGATAAGGCCGAGGTACTTATCCTTTTTATGGGCAGGGCAAAGTGGTGAGTTTGGCGAAAGCCGCAGTTTAAGCGCCAACAATCCCTAATGGTTTGGCGGTTTGCCATGCCCCGCGGGTAAAATCAGGGAAGGTGACAGAGTTACTGCGATCATTAAGTGAATGTTCACTTAAGATATTCACCACCGACCAAGACGCGCCATCGTACACATCCTGATCTAAAGCCTCGCCATTGCGTAGGCAATAAATCATGCGCCATAGCATCACAAAGTCCATGCCGCCGTGGCCGCCGTTAATTTCAGCCTCTTTTCCTATGCGCTGCCACAGTGGATGATCGTATTTGTCGTACCACTTTTGCATGTCCATATCCCACTCGTGGTAACTTTGACCAAAGCCACCATTTTCGACGGCGATACGATTCGGGAAGCCAGCAAACACGCCATTTGTTCCTTGGATTAAATTATGGCGACTGTAAGGTCTTGGGGTCGTCGTGTCATGCTGGACCATTATGGTTCGGCCCTTAACGGTCTTAATCAGACTGGTATTGATATCCCCATTGATATACTTGAGCTGATTACGTTCATGATCGGCGGGAAATTCACGTTTAGCATAGAGCGCACGGCCAAGGGCAGGCGAACTCATTGAGGTTAGATAATCGAACCTGTCACCGCGGTTGATGTTCATATACTGGGAAACTGGCCCTAAACCGTGGGTCGGGTACAAGTTGCCGTTACGTTTGGTATGCCAGTAAGTGCGCCATGAGCCTGTCTTATGATCGATCTCTTTCATCTGCCAACGTAGCTCATGGATGTATGCGGCTTCGCCGTGGAGTAGCTCACCAAACACGCCTTGGCGCACCATGTTGAGCACCATCAGCTCTTCGCGGCCGTAGTTGACGTTCTCCATCATCATGCAGTTTTTCTGAGTGCGCTCAGCAGTATCGACAACTTGCCAGCACTCCTCAACCGTGAGCGCCATTGGCACTTCGACAAAGGCATGCTTGCCGCTCTCCATGGTTTCTATCGCCATTGGCGCGTGCCATTCCCAAGGGGTTGAAATAATCACAATATCGATATCATCGCGGCTCAACAGATCGCGATAGCTCAGGTCATTAGCTGTATAGACAGTGGGTTTGGGCCGATTCTGTTTAACGATATGATCCACGGCCCTGTCGAGTACCGCTTGATGGGTATCACAAATGGCTTTGAGTTCAATGCCTTGTAAATGGCAGAATTGCTCGACATGGCTAAATCCTCGCTCGCCAACACCGATAAAACCGACTCGGACCACGTCCATCTTAGGTGCTATGAGTCCGATAACGGATTTACCCACTTGCGGTTTAGGGGCGACGCTACTGGCGTAGGCATTGAGAGCAATATTGGCAGTAACGAGTCCTGCAGTAGCAGCACCTGCAGCCTTAAGAAAATTACGACGATGAATGTTATGCATAGCGCTTCCTGCTTTATTTTTGTTTTGTAGGGATATTGAAATATCACTTGGTCTTGTTTGTGCGGTCATTCACTTATGGGTTATATCAGAAACCCCATTTAAATTGGCAATAAAGATGTAACAAGCTCCTATAAGTCCATTTAGTATGAAACGCGTAACATTGTTGGCTTGATGTAAAATTAAAAAAAAACAATTGCTTGAGTTATTTTTGTTGCGAGTTCATCAATATGATCAAAGCAAACTAAAAAACGAAATTGGACAATATGTGGAGCATATTCATACCAAAGGATTGAGTTTTAGATTTGTAGAAATAACGCAACATCCCCCTTGTGCTTAACTCTTCATCAAGAGTCGTAGAAACTGGAAGAGATACAATCGTATCTAAATTGCTTGTTTGTGAGTGCTTTCTGTCAATACACGTGCGTGTTATCTCAAACATCTAAATCTAAAAATATTTAAAATAAAACACTTAGAGGTTACCGTTTTAGGATAATAGGTCTGGAAAACGCGCATGCGTGTCTTTCTGATGGATTCTTGTATATGAAAAGCGGTATAAAGCTGATAACTTTTAGTTAATACAGGTAGTTAAGTGTGCGCGTTTTTATTTTTCTATGGACGCCAACGCTACGCTGCATTGGCGCTTTTTAGCTCAGCATTAGGGCCTTTTATGGGTGCATTTGAATATTCACAAGCCACTCTTCGGATCTTCGGGGATGATTTGATACCTGAAGACGTATCAAATTTACTTGGTGGTACAGCAACTAAAAGTAAAAAGAAAGGTGATGAAGATGTTAGCAAAATCAGCGGAAAAGTGCGGATTGCCAAAACGGGTATCTGGCATTTTCAGGCTAAAAAGAGAGAGCCAGAAGACCTAAACGCGCAGATTGAAGCAATTTTATCCCAGCTAACAAGTGACTTAGCGATATGGGAAAAGCTTTACCAACGCTACAAAGTTGACATGTTCTGCGGCTTGTTTATGGGCAACTGGAATGATGGTTTGAGCTTGTCACCTGAAATCATGCTGGCACTTGGTCAACGTGGAATTGTTTTAAGTTTAGATGTTTATAGTGGGTCGGACGATTAAGATAGTTGTCGCCCCTAAAAACAAATGTTAACGCCTGCAAAAGTGCTGGCTGCGACGTCAACCCGCTGCACGGCTTTGCGTGCTAAATTTGGGCGCTAGGCACTAAAACCTTACTTGTTTTTCATTAATTAAAGGAATAATAAATGACCCACCTAATTACTAAATTGATGTTAACTGGACTCATAGTGGCATCAACTCATCTTCACGCTGAAAACTACGACTTCAAACCGGGTTTATGGGAAACCATTTGGAAATCCGAAATAGTAGAAATAGACGCACCTCCTGAAATGGAGAAAATGATGCGGAGCATGTCCAAAAGGCCTGATTACACGGAAACTGAATGCATAAATGACATCTCCTTTGCATTTGATTTGGAGCCTGAAGAAAATGAAGGCGAAGAATGTCAAACCAACAGCAATTGGATCAGTGCTAACAAAATGGTGTTTGAAACATCATGCACTAGTCCTGATGGTGCATCTAAAACAGTGGGTGAAATGCATTTCAATGGGAAAACGTCCACTTCTAAGCTTGAAGTGACAATCTCTGAAGAGGCAATGAAAATCAAGTCGAAACTCGTTGGCAATGGAAAATATATTGGCGCTTGTGACTAAGTGCCATACAAGCTCTACAACTTAACGCATAACGGTTAATAAGGATGTTATGAGGACTGTTAGTAATATAAAAGGGATTTATTGAACTTTCGCTGGCATTGCCAGTTGGTCTGTATTGTGTATGGCTGCCGTTCCATTGTATCGACGTTTAAACAGCGTGGCGCTCTCATTCAGCTCGCTAGATAAGTCTTTTAGCTGTCTTTACTTTAGCGATAAGTAAATAGTGATAAAGATCGCGTTTTTATTTGTAGATTGAGCTACACTGCCGATTAATTAATCAAAGGTATTTATCTTTTATATTTTAAACATTTAGCAAATTTAAATTAACCTAAAAGTTACATTTGACGGGCGGTTTGAAGTAATTTGCTGTAGTGGGGAGTAAAGCGTTAAATGGGTTCTATGCTTAATGTACTACCACAACTGACATTCACTTTAGGTGATTGGGTATTGCATAAGGATATCAGGATGTCTGGGATTGAAAAACGCCGTCGCCTTCATTGGCGGGAGACAGATATGCAAAATCGTGAAATTATTGGTCGTTGGTTAGATGGGCGTCCTTTATTGGGTGACAAAATTACCCTCTATAAAGAAGACGGAAAATATTTTTTAGAAACTTGGTTTAGCGATGGCTGCCATAGTTTAGATGAAGTCTATATGTCGCCAACCGCTGAAGGCCATAAGCTGGAAGATGTGGGCGGTAATTTCTTTGGTGAATTCTTTATCGTGACACAGTCGCAGCAATTACAATTTTGTAATGAGCAGGGCTGTTATTTCCAAGCGGATAAATTAGCCGCCGATGCCGATTTTGCTCAAGGCATACGCGTCGCTTAAAAGGCAACAATCGAGTCCGTAAGTAACTAAGGTCGCATTTTAGCTCAGTGCTAAATCGCGACCTTTTGCTTTTATGGGATTGTAGCGAGTGGCTTAAGTTACTCAGTAAATGGATGTTTGCTAGTAAAAAACAGCGGTTTAGCCGAATAGGGATGAGTCAGACTTAAGCTTTGTGCATGTAAGCATAAACGCGGTTTGGCCTTGATAACCTCGGCATCACCGTAAAACTCATCGCCTAAAATCGCATGCCCTAGGGCAAGCATATGCACACGCAATTGATGGGTGCGGCCGGTTTCTGGCGAAAGCTCGACTAAGGTGCTGTTTTCTCGGCGCTCTAAAACTCGATAGTAGGTGAGGGCACTTTTACCGCCAGTCTCTCCTGCCTGTAGCGTCTTTTGATAGGGCGGATGCTCAGTGTCTGGCGCAATCGCGAGGTCAATCATGCCCTGTTCCTGCGGCACATGTCCCATCACTTCGGCAATATAGACTTTCTTACTCTGCCTATCTTGAAACTGCGTTTTTAAATGTGACTCGGCTTTTTTATTGCGGGCGAACACCATAATGCCCGAGGTCGCGCAGTCGAGCCGATGCACTAAAATCGTTTCTGGATAAAGGGTTTGTAAGCGAGTTAACGCGCAATCGAAGGTGTGAGCCGCTATACCCGGATTAGACAATAGGCCCGAAGGTTTATTGATGATAATCAGATCTCTATCTTTATAGCGGATGTCTAGCCAAGGAACTGCTGGGGGCTGGTAATCAAATATCTGCATTTTGTCCTCATTTTTGCGCGGCCATACTAGCAAAATTTACCCAGGCACACAGCATAATCTCATGCTCGCTTATTCCTAGGGGGAGGAAGGCAAATATTCTGCAGGTGTTTTACGGCTCCAGATACGGGTATAAGCCATCAGCTGCGGATAAAAAGTGCGGAATGCGGTTTCGATTTCGATCTGCATTTTATTGACGACTTTATGGGCATCTTTAAACAGTGCGGCTTGCGGATGCTGCTTTGCCACTTGTGCTAAGGCGTGTTGTAAGCCTTTTCCCGTGGTGTAGCTGCCCAGCCAATCGGCGCTGCGCATGGCTGGCAAGAGTGTAAATAGTGCCTCTGGATGGTATGGATCAACGCCTTGCGTGGCGAAAGTATCTAACGCATCATAGGCCTTGCGGCTGAATTCATCTAAGGGTTGGTGATGATATTCTTCCCAATAGTAAGCTAAATAGTGATCGAAACTCACGGCCATGAGCTCTGCTGCTATGCTTCTTAAAGGCGCAGGGAAAGCTTCCATTAATTCAATCGTGAGTTCGTGGCTGCTGCAAAGGGTATTAATCTCTTGGTTTAGCCATAACGCTTGGCGTAACTCAGCTGGAGCTTGTGCAACTGGTGCTTGAATATAGTTACCCGCCACATTGGCGGCAAGGTGCGTTTTACTGATGTCGGCGAGATGTAAGTGTGTAAGAAAGTTCATATTTTGCGCTTGGTTAATCACGTCGGTTCACGGTATCATGCGCAAGCGCGCTTAGGAAAGCACAGAAGCCAAAAATGCAGTTTTTTTTCACTTTTTAGGATCATGGATGATGTGGAACTGGTTTATAAAAATGCTTGGTCGAGACGAGCAGCCCAAACGTAAAAAAGTGTTAGTGGATATTCCCTTCGAACAACACCGCTTTAGCATGGATGATTTCAGCCGTTCGCGGCTTAAATTCGATGCCGATGACAATTTGCCCCAAGATGGCGTCAAACCTATTAGCGTCAAACCTATGGTTCCTGAGCAAGAAGTGGACGCTGGCAATAAGTAATCTTGATATTCTTGGCCTCTAACCATAGACTAGCCGCCGTTCTAAGCTATCTAGAGGCCTATCATGCGCGTTGCAGACTTTTCTTTCGATCTCCCCGATGAGCTGATCGCTCGTTATCCTATGGCGCAGCGTAATGCATCCCGTCTGTTAACCTTAGACGGCAATTCTGGCGCGTTAGGCGACAAACAATTTACCGATCTGCTGGGGATGATTAATCCCGGCGATTTAATGGTGTTCAACAATACCCGAGTGATCCCCGCGCGTATGTTTGGCCAAAAGGCCAGCGGCGGTAAGTTAGAAATTTTAGTTGAGCGTATGCTCGATGATAAGCGCATCGTCGCCCACGTTCGCAGCTCTAAATCGCCGAAAGTCGATTCGTTAATTCTGCTCGACGGTGGCTATCAAATGAAGATGGTCGCCCGTCACGATACTTTGTTTGAACTTGAGCTGTTATCCGACTTAACCATTCTAGAGGTGCTCGAAGCCGTAGGGCATATGCCGCTACCGCCTTATATCGACAGACCCGATGAAGATGCTGACAAAGAGCGCTACCAAACCGTGTATAACCAAAATCCAGGTGCAGTTGCTGCGCCAACGGCGGGATTACATTTTGACGATGCCATGCTCGATGCATTAAAAGCCAAGGGGGTGAATATCGCCTTTGTGACTTTGCATGTGGGCGCGGGCACCTTTCAACCGGTGCGTGTTGATACCATTCTTGAGCACAAGATGCATTCTGAGTGGGCCAATGTGCCGCAGGATGTGGTTGATTTAATCGCGCAAACCAAAGCGGCGGGTAAACGTGTCGTGGCCGTCGGCACAACATCTGTGCGTTCCTTAGAAAGTGCGGCGCGCGCAAACCAAGGTGAACTCAAAGCCTTTAGCGGCGATACCGATATCTTTATTTATCCTGGTTATCAATTCCAAGTGGTCGATGCCATGGTGACGAACTTTCATCTGCCCGAATCGACTCTCATCATGTTAGTCAGCGCATTTGCCGGTTTTGATCATGTTATGGCGGCGTATCAACATGCTATCGCGCAAAAATATCGCTTTTTTAGCTATGGTGATGCCATGTTTGTGACGAAAAAAGCCCACTAGACCAAGATTTTGTTTTAAAATAGCCGCCCAAAGTGAGTATGGGCGGCAACTTTTTTTCGTTAAAAGGTTGAACCTTTTAACGCTGTCCCCATCTCTATTGTTAATCAAAATGGCATTAGCCATTAAAAATGTAGTCAGACTGTTTATCTGGCGAGGTGAATTATGAAATTTGAATTAGACACTACCGACGGCCGTGCGCGCCGTGGTCGGTTGATTTTTGACCGTGGCACAGTAGAAACCCCCGCATTTATGCCTGTTGGAACCTACGGCACAGTTAAAGGTATGACGCCAGAAGAAGTACGTGCTACAGGCGCGGACATTTTGCTCGGTAACACTTTCCATTTATGGTTGCGCCCAGGCGAAGAAATCATGCGTAAGCACGGTGACTTGCATGATTTTATGAACTGGCAGCGTCCGATTTTAACGGATTCGGGTGGTTTCCAAGTATTCAGTCTTGGCGATATCCGTAAGATCACCGAAGAAGGTGTGCATTTCCGTTCGCCAATCAATGGCGAGAAAATCTTTTTAGATCCTGAAAAATCAATGCAAATCCAAGATGCATTGGGCAGCGATGTGGTGATGATTTTTGACGAATGTACGCCGTATCCCGCGACTGAAGATGAAGCGCGCAAGTCAATGCAGATGTCGCTGCGTTGGGCCAAACGTTCGCGTGACGAATTTGACCGTTTAGAGAACCCTAACTCTCTATTCGGCATTATTCAGGGCGGTGTGTATGAAGATTTACGCGACGAAAGCTTAAAAGGCTTAGTCGATATCGGTTTCGACGGTTATGCCGTCGGTGGTTTGGCCGTAGGAGAGCCTAAAGCAGATATGCATCGCATTCTTGAGCATATTTGTCCGCAAATTCCTGCTGACAAACCTCGCTATCTGATGGGGGTCGGTAAACCAGAAGATTTAGTTGAAGGGGTACGTCGTGGTGTTGACATGTTTGACTGTGTAATGCCAACCCGTAATGCCCGCAACGGTCATCTGTTTACGAGTGAAGGTGTGATCAAAATACGCAATGCGCGTCATAGAGATGACACGTCACCACTCGATACTAAGTGTGATTGTTATACCTGTAAAAATTATTCACGGGCGTACCTTTACCACTTAGATCGTTGTAATGAGATTCTGGGTGCGCGTTTAAACACCATTCACAACTTGAGATACTATCAAATGTTAATGGAAGGTTTGCGCGGTGCGATTGAGACGGGTACATTAGACGCCTTTGTGGCGGACTTCTATACCAGTCAAGGTCGCGAAGTACCAGAGTTAGTCGATTGATTTTTTGCTAATAAGAAGAGAAAACTATGTTTATTTCAAATGCATATGCAAGCGCTGCCGGCGCACCACAAGGTGGCGGCACGATGGAACTGATTTTCATGCTGGCGATTTTCGGCCTGATTTTCTATTTCATGATTTTCCGTCCGCAATCAAAACGCGTTAAAGAGCACAAAAATCTGATGTCTTCACTTGGCAAAGGTGATGAAGTGCTGACCAGTGGTGGGATTTTAGGCAAGATTGCAAAAATCAGCGACGAAAGCGATTACGTGTTACTGAGCTTAAACGACACAACACAAATCACGATCAAAAAAGACTATATTGCAGCTGTATTGCCTAAGGGCTCTATCCAGTCGTTGTAAGCCAAGAGGGCTCAGGCGTGTTAAATAAATACCCAATGTGGAAAAACATTATGGTGATGCTCGTCATTGCCATAGGTTGTTTCTATGCCGTACCGAACCTATTTGGTGAAGATCATGCGGTGCAAGTGGTGGCGACTCGAGGTGCTGAAGTCACGGCATCAACCCAAGCCAGTGTGAACGAGCTGTTAGCCAGTAAGGGCATTGCGGTAAAGCGCTCTGAGCTTGAAAAAGGTCAGTTGTTGGTCCGTGTGCAAAATGCGGATCAACAGCTACTGGCGAAAGAAGTGATTGCTGACAGCTTAGGTGACAAGTTTACTGTGGCGCTCAACTTAGCCCCAGCGACACCTAAGTGGCTTGAGTCAATGGGCGGTAGCCCAATGAAACTCGGTCTCGACCTTCGCGGCGGTGTGCATTTCTTGATGGAAGTGGACATGGGCGAAGCGATTCGCAAAATGGAAGAGGCTAAAATTGCCGATTTCCGTTCGCAATTACGTGAAGAAAAAATCCGTTACGCGGGCATTCGCAATAATGCTCAAGGAATCGAGATTAAATTCCGTGATGGCGAAAGTTTAGCCAGTGCCGAACGTTTCCTAAAATCTCGCAGCAACGATATGGTGTTCACCGATGTGAGCAAGGGTGAAGACTTTGCCCTGCAAGCTGTGATGAGTGACGTGTATCTTAAGCAGATTAAAGAAGAAGCACTGCAACAAAACATTACGACCATTCGTAACCGTGTAAACGAGTTAGGTGTGGCTGAGCCTGTAGTACAACGTCAAGGTGCCGAGCGCATTATCGTTGAATTGCCAGGTGTGCAAGATACGGCTCGCGCTAAGGAAATCTTAGGTGCTACCGCATCGATTGAATTCCACATGGTCGATGACAAAGCCGACCCTAATGCAGCGCAATCAGGCCGTGTGTCTGCAGGTTCTGAAGTCTACCAGCGCCGTGAAGGCGGCACTGTAATATTGAAGAAAGAAGTGATGTTGACCGGTGATCATATCACTGGCGCACAACCTAGCTTTGACCAGTACAGTCGTCCACAGGTTAGCATCAACCTTGATGCGAAAGGCGGCACCATTTTCTCTGACGTGACCAAAGACAACATAGGTAAACCTATGGCGACCTTGTTCATCGAATACAAAGACAGTGGTGAGCGTAATGCCGACGGCAGCGTTAAGATGCAGAAAATCCAAGAAGTGATTTCTGTCGCGACCATCCAAGCGCGTTTAGGCCGCAACTTTGTGATCACTGGTTTAAGCCATGGTGAAGCACAAAATCTTGCACTATTACTGCGTGCTGGTGCCTTGATTGCGCCAGTATCGATTGTTGAAGAACGTACCATAGGTCCAAGCTTAGGTGCTGAAAACATCGAAAACGGTGTTCAAGCTATGGTTTGGGGTATGGCGGTTGTCTTACTCTTTATGCTGGTTTACTACCGTGGCTTTGGTCTTATCGCCAACATCGCCTTAACCATGAACTTAGTTATGGTCGTGGGCGTAATGTCGATGATCCCTGGCGCAGTATTAACCCTACCAGGTATTGCCGGTATGGTGTTGACTGTGGGTATGGCAGTTGACGGTAACGTGCTGATTTATGAGCGTATCCGTGAAGAATTACGTGCGGGCCGTAGCGTCCAGCAGGCCATCCACGAAGGTTATGGCAACGCATTCTCCACCATCGCCGATGCGAACATCACCACTTTCCTAACGGCGCTGATCCTGTTTGCCGTAGGTACAGGCGCTGTTAAAGGCTTCGCGGTGACCTTGATGATAGGTATTGCGACTTCCATGTTTACTGCAATCGTGGGTACTCGCTCAATCGTTAACGCGATTTGGGGCGGTAAGCGCGTGAAGACTCTGTCTATCTAAGGGGAAGTGACAATGTTAGAAATTTTATCTTTAAAACATACGGTAAACTTCCTCCGTCATGCACTGCCAATCAGTATTATGTCAGCTGTATTGGTACTGGCTTCATTGGTTTCTCTTGTGACCAATGGCATTAACTGGGGGCTTGATTTCACTGGCGGTACTGTCGTTGAAATGGAGTTCACTAATCCAGTCGATTTAAACGCCCTGCGGGTGCAACTGACGACGCCAGATTCTGAAGGTGCAGTCGTACAAAACTTCGGTTCTAGCCGTGACGTATTAGTACGTTTACAGGTGAAAGAAGGCGTGAAGAGTGACGTGCAAGTTAAGTCTGTCATGGAAGCTGCGCAGAAAGTTGATCCACAAGTTCAGCAGAAGCGTGTTGAGTTCGTTGGCCCACAAGTGGGTAAAGAACTGGCTGAGCAAGGCGGTTTAGCGGTATTAGTCGCGCTTATTTGTATCATGATTTATGTGTCCTTCCGTTTCGAATGGCGCTTAGCATTTGGTTCTGTCGCGGCATTGGCGCACGACGTGATCGTGACTTTGGGCGTGTTTTCGGTATTCCAATTGGAATTCGACTTGACCGTTCTGGCGGGTCTATTGACGGTTGTGGGTTACTCACTCAACGATACTATCGTAGTATTTGACCGTATCCGTGAAAACTTCCTTAAGATGCGTAAAAGCGACCCTGAAGAAGTGGTTAACGTTTCCATTACTCAAACCATGAGCCGTACTATTATCACCACAGGTACAACCTTAGTGGTGGTCGTAGCCTTGTTCCTTAAGGGCGGCACTATGATCCATGGCTTTGCGACTGCATTGCTGATGGGTATTTTTGTGGGTACGTATTCTTCTATCTATGTGGCGAGTTTCTTGGCCATCAAACTGGGTATCAATCGTGAACACATGATGCCAGTTGAGATTGAGAAAGAAGGCGCTGATCAACCTCCTATGATGCCTTAACGGTTACATTAGTGTTAAAAAGCCACCGACGAGGTGGCTTTTTTTTAGCTTAATTTTGAGCTAGATCTGGCATTCTGCTAGCAAACTCACAAAGTTATAGTCAGTTATGCTGTAAAAGTGGGATGTTAATTAAATTAACAACTGGTGTAAAAATCAGCGCTCGACAGGCTCGGCTATTTAGCAGTAGGATGTCGGCAACCCATATTCCAGAGAGTTGTAGCCGTAGGATGTCGCATGGAAGAACGTAAAGTGTTAGTTGCTGGTGGTAATTTATTGCAAGCCCACACATGGAAAGGCTTATTGGAAGCCTGCGGTATTCATGTTGAGCTCAGAGGTGAAGCGCTATTAGGCGGGATTGGTGAGCTTCCGACTGGAATGCACAATGTCGAGTTGTGGGTGGGCGAGTCCCAACATGCGTCGGCGCAAGTGCAACTGAATGCGTTAGATGTTGAGAGCCCACAATGGCAATGTGTGCAATGCCATGAAACCAATGAAGGCAGTTTTGAGCTGTGCTGGCAATGCAGCTCTGAGCGCAGCGAAAGCCACAATTAGCCTTGGATAGGCAATCACCTTCGCTTTGTGCTGTGGCTGAAAGATTGCGTCTACTGGATGAGAAGATTACACTTTGCTGATAAGCTGACATTCATCATGTCATTCAATATCTTATCTAGGAGTCAGTGATGCCGCATCCCAGTGCTTTTTCCGCCCTTGTTGACGCAATTCTGCCTAACATCACCGAAGTGACCATTGAAGCCTATCAGGCCGATGACAGCTGGCATCTTGTGGATGTGCGTGAGGATCGCGAGTGGCTGCAGGATCATTTACCCCAAGCGAAACATTTAAGCCGGGGTATTTTAGAGCGTGATATCGAAGCACGTTTCCCCGATAAGCATACCCCCATATTACTCTACTGCGCAGGTGGTGCGCGCTCAGCCTTGGCGGCCCATAATCTGCAACTCATGGGCTACACCCGCGTTGCCTCTTTGATAGGTGGCTATAAGGGCTGGGTACAGCGTCAACTGCCAGTCGTGCAGGATTAAGCGTTCAGGATCTCATTTAATGCAATATTTCCCCTTGTTTGTCGATACGGTTAACTTAAATGTTTTGCTGGTGGGGGCGGGTGATGTGGCGAGCCGTAAGCTGGCGCTGCTAACACGTACCGAAGCCAGTATCCATGTGATAGCCCCTGAGGTGAATCCTGAAGTGCAGCGTTATGCCGATACGGGTCGTATTCTGCTATCCCAGCGTGAAGTGGTCCACGCCGATATTCAAAATTATGATCTGGTGTATTTAGCCACGGCAAACGATAGTCTTAATGCCGAGTTGGCGACTCTAGCCACCGCGCGCGGTATTTGGGTTAATGCCGTTGATAATCCGGCATTTTGCCGTTTTATCACCCCTTCGATTGTCGATAGAGGCCGTTTAGTCGTGGCGATCAGCACTGCGGGCGCGGCACCGGTATTTGCACGCACGATTCGCTCGCGCTTAGAATCCAGCCTACCGCAATCACTCAAGCCTTTATTCGACTTTGTCGCCGATAGACGCGTCGAAGTGCAAGACAAGCTCGATTCAACCTCGAAACGCCGCTTATTTTGGGAGCGTTTTTTCGATACCAATGGCGACCGTTTCGATAGTCGTACCACCGAGCATTACCATAATGCGTTTAATAACTTAGTCAGCCGCGGCGAAATCCTTTTGCTGGATGATGCAACCTCTGTGGACTTACTGCCACTCGCCGCCATGCCGTTGTTGCAGCGCCTCGATTGGATCTATAGCCAAGGCGATTTGAGCGACGAATTGGCAGAATTAGTGCGTCGAGACGCCAATCGGGGCGAGTTACCCGCACTCAGTGAATTGAGCCTGCAATACGAACAGGGCACACGCATGTTGCTGGTGGCCGATACACAAAAAATCAGTCAGTTGAAAGCGCATTTCCCGATGGCTAAGCATTTACGACCCGGCGCGATTTAACCTTTCGTCCAATTTATGGACGTATCCTATTGTTCGTTTGAGCTAATGCCGAGTCTCAGGTAGACTCGGCAGCCTTATTTTAGAATTTCGCTGTTTCAGGATTTCACTCTGCATTTAGGATGACTATGGCCCTCAAAGCGACCGTGTTTAAGGTCAATTTACAGATAGCCGATATGGATCGGAATTATTACCAAGATCATCAATTGACGCTTGCCCAGCATCCTTCCGAAACCGATGGCCGCATGATGGTGCGTTTACTGGCGTTTATTGTGAATGCCAGCGAAACCTTAAGTTTTAGTAAAGGTTTGTGCGTCGATGATGAGCCAGAGCTATGGGACAAAACCCTATCAGGCGAAATTGATCTGTGGGTTGAGTTTGGTCAGGCCGATGAGAAATGGCTGCGAAAGGCCAGTGGCCGCGCCAAAGTCGTGCAGTTATTTACCTATGGTGGCCGCAGTGTACCCATTTGGTGGAAACAGAATCAGCAGGCGTTAGAGCGTTACCAGAATTTAAAAGTGTGGAATATTGCCGAAGAGTCAGTCACGGCGATGGAAGCCTTTGTTGGGCGTAATATGGCATTGCAAGTTTCGATTAGTGAAGGCCAAATTTGGTTATCGGATAATGAAACCAGCGTGTTGATTGAGCCTGAAATCCTCAAAGATATTTAACGTCTTGTAAAAAAAGAGCCTGCGATTGCAGGCTCTTTTCATTTATTACTTTCATTTTTCAGTAATGAGTATTGATTGGGATTTATTGGAAGCTCAGTTCCCAGCTATCGATATAACCCACATCACCACGGCCACTGTCTACGGCTTTCAACTTCCATACGCCGTTCGAATTCGCACCTGTCATATCAGCGGTATAGCTCTTGTTGATATTGGCAGCACCTGAACCTGTGTTGCTATGCAGAGTGACGGTTTTACCAGAAGGGCTGATCAATTGCACTTTTAAGTCACCAATGTAAGGGTGGACTATGTTCACTACCGCAGTCACAGTGCCTGAATCACCTGTGCGAGTGACTGTGATTGGGCTAGTGATCCCAGCAGCTTTGTTATCTGGAATGTTGTAGTTATCAGTGTTGCTATAGCTTGCAGGCGTAGTCGGTGGAGTACCGCCGCTAGATGCTGTGTAGCTTGCTGTTAATGACACACCTGTGAAGGCCGAGTAGCCTTTCAGCATGGCGTAGTAAGTGCCTGATTGGACATTGGTGATTGGGCAAGACTCGCTATTGCCACTTTTATACGGACGGCAATCATAGTTAGCTGTAGTCGGCGCAGCACCATATTGCACATACAAGTCCGCATCACCTGTTCCACCGTTCATCACAAAGCCTAAGTTAGTTGCGCCTTGTGGTACGTCAAAGGAGAAGTGCAGTTCTTCACTCGCTGCGCCGCCTAAGCCCGTTTTAGCTACACCGTTAACTAACACGCCATCGGTTGGAGTTGGATCAACCGGACCCGTTGGGCCAGTACAAGAGGCATCTAAGAAGGTTTTCGCGGCAACAGCGTTGACTAAACCATAGCCATAGTAGTTGTCACGGCCCGCAGTACCAAGATCTTCGGCGGTCATTTTCAATGCATTACGAACCTGCGCCGCACTACACTCAGGGTGATAGCTCCACACTAAGGTTGCAACACCTGACACATGTGGCGTCGCCATCGAAGTACCGTTGTAGTATTCGTAATCTTTATTGCCTTGGTTGCTGACTGTTGCTGTCGCACCCAGTTGATTACGCAGTGCTAAACCTGTTGCGCGATCCACTGATACGGAAACCATATTGATTTCACTGTTTGCATCGACAAGGAAGGGGTTTTGTAAGCCAGGTAATGCCGCGTTACTGTAAACAATCGCCGCACTGGCACCGGCATTTTTACAGGCTTTAGCCGCATTGATTTCAGGGTAACTTGTGCCTTGATTGCCAACACGTTCCACTAAACAAATCTTATTGGTCATGTTGCCGCAGTTGAAGCTAGTTCCGCTGACGCTACATTCGGCAAGCGTAGCTGTCGCTGTACCATTGTATGGTGCTGCCACATAGTTGCCGCCCGATGAAATGAGGCGATTATGAGGCACCACACCTGAATCAAAGTAAGACTGACCACCGATAGTAATATCGGCTAAACGGCCTTCGCCACGGGTAACCGTCGACAGAATCGCTTCACCTGGGCCAGATATTTCAACTTGGTTGGTGTATTGGGAAAATGCAGAGTGGTCTTTATGATTATCCACTGAGGCGACTGACATCACGCCATCGTAGGATGCTGGATAGCTGTGAGCACTATTGCCATCGTTACCTGCAGCGGCAATCAAGAGAACACCATTATTATAATGGGCAGCAAGAGCATTACGCTCAGTGGTGCTCGAACCCGCACCACCTAAACTCATAGTGACAACGTTAGCGCCGTTGGCAACACAAGTATCTACCGCGGCCACTAAGGATGAAGAGTAACCCCAGCCAGATTCGTTAAACACTTTTACGACATGAATATTGGCATTTTGATTTGGCATTACGCCGATCACGCCGTCGTTGTTGGCAATTGCCGCAATCGTGCCCGCAACGTGAGTACCGTGGGCGTTGTTGTTACCTGGCTCGAACCAGTTGCCTGTGCCTGAGTTATTGGTGCCCGTGACATTATTGCCACTTAAATCGCTGTGACTACGATCGTAGCCAGAATCGATAATACAAATAGTACGATTGCCTGCTTGGCTATCGCTTAACTGAGTCGCCCCCACAAAGGTTTGACCCCAAGGCGTGCTTTCACTCAGTAAGTGACGCGGCATATCCTCTTCAACGTATTCCACATCGGCGCGTTTTTTTAACGCATTGATGCCGTTTGCATCGAGTTTGACCGAGTAACTGTTACTGCGGCCGATACGTTTCATTTCCTTCGCTTGTACTTTGTTCAATGCAGTGTGTTGAGCACTGATTTCCGCCATTTGGGGCTGATAATTCATTGTGGTTGGCAGCGTATCAGTTGCCGCGTCACTCGATTGCTGATCACTCATTGATTGCACATTACTGGCCGACATTATGGTAGCAGCATCGGCATTTTTAAATTTCACTATGTAACGCTTTGGCAGTGGAGAGGTTTGTGCTTGTAATGCCGCGGCAAAACCTGGTGCTTGTGGTGCTGCTTGTACACCGGCTGAGATCGCAATAGCTAAGCTTGAAAGACTTAACGCTATTTTAGTGGTTCTGTTGATTGTCATGTTCTTCTTCCATGGTCAATTTAGTGTTAATCATTATTATTTTATGTTTCATAAGAATAACTACGACTCAGATGCTACTCGGTTAGTGAATTTATCTGCGACCAAAGTATTTGTAAATCAATTGTTAACGGTATGGTTGCTTATAAAACCTCATATTTTGTAAGCAGTTAATTTGAATATAAATTCAACATGTAACGAGTTGTAACTAAGTTTTATTCAATTTCTTGTTTTTTTATGTGATAAAAATGAATAAGTGAATACGAATTTACGGTCAATATGAGTACTTTATACTGATTTTCCCGTTTATATGTAATTGAAATTTTTACATATATTTTTTAGTGATTACAAATAACTAAATACCTCTGTAAAGTTTGGTCATTATAATGAGTTTTTTTCAAGTGATTGATTATGCGAAATTGTTGCAAATTTCTGTCAAGGGAGTGGCAGTTGCCAATTCATTGACGACGGCTAAGCCATTCACGCAAATTTGTTGATGTGTTTTTTGGAGGGTGCGTGAGCGGCAAAATTGGAGGTGAAAGCATACGCAATGTATGTGGTTAGAATCTTCTGCCTAATTTCGATATTTCACTTAGACAATAAAAAAGCGCCAAAGGGCACTTTTAGAGGGAAACCTTGAATGACTAGAGTGCAGTGACAGTGCCTAAGTGATTTACACTTGCTTCCCCGCACTAGAGCACTAGAGCACTAGAGCACTAGAGCACTAGAGCACTAGAGCACTAGAGCACTAGAGCACTAGAGCACTAGTGCATAGTCGATGGCGGTGAATTACTTAGCGGGCTTTTTTTGCGCTTCAACTAAGGTGGAATAACCGCCACCATTATAGGTTTGCGTATATCCCGCGGCGACTAAGGCTTCGGTCGCGATACTGCTACGGCGACCACTACGGCAATACAAGACTACAGGCGTATCTTTGGCTATGCCACGCTTGGCAAATTCCTCTGACACTTGCTCAAAGGGAATATTGACCGCATTGGCTAGATGACCTTCGGCAAACTCCTCAGGCGTTCTGACATCGAGCACCATAGCGCCTGCGGCAATCTTATCCCATGCGATTGCAGGATCTTGGTCGGCGGCGCTGGCCATCATGGGCATTAGTAGCAGTGGCACGAGAACCAGTGATTGCAGGCTTAATAGGGCTAAGCGCATTAGGCTTTGGCCACGGGTTACGAGGTTGTGGGTCACTTTATCTCCTTGACGCCTTTTTGGCTGGCTTGTTTAAGCTAAACGAGTACTCGCTCAGCTATATCTTAACGCTAAAGTAGTGACTTTATGTGGCTTAACTTTGCTTAGCAATCTCAGCCTCTGATTTTACACCCAATTTGCGTAAAACCATGGCGGCAGGGCAAAAACCGGTAAAAGCACTTTGAAACAGGTTAGCGCCAACAAATGCGGTTAACCACAAAAAGTTGTGGTGCACATAGGCGGTTAACACCAGTGACAGTAACACCATAAATCCTGCAAAAGCCATAATGCTGCGTTCTAATGACATACCTTACTCCTTGAGGCCATTTTGGTGATGGCCTTTGTTGTGGTTAGTTTTGTGTTTGTGTCTGTATCTGAACAGTATTCATGCGGTTTTTCATTGCTGTGTAGTACAGCACAGGGATGACAACTAAGGTCAGTATGGTCGAGATAAAAATACCAAAGATCAGACTGATCGCTAAGCCATTGAAAATCGGATCATCAAGGATAAACAGCGCCCCTATCATGGCCGCTAGTGCGGTGAGCATAATGGGTTTAGCTCGCACTGCACCCGAGTGGATCACTGCCCGCTCGAAGGGCACGCCGGATGCGGTTTCTTGATTGATAAAATCGACCAATAATATCGAGTTACGCACAATAATCCCCGCCAGCGCTATCATGCCTATCATAGAGGTTGCGGTGAATTGTGCTCCGAGCAGGGCATGGCCTGGCATTACACCAATCACAGTTAATGGGATGGGCGCCATGATGATGAGCGGCACCAGATACGATCTAAACTGCGCCACTACCAAGAGATAAATGGCGATCATGCCGACCGCATAGGCGATGCCCATGTCTCTAAAGGTTTCGTAGGTGATTTTCCACTCGCCATCCCACAACACGGCGACTGAGTCTAGCCCTGTGGGTTGGTGAATATAATGCTGATCAAACCCTAAGCCATCGGCGCCATCAATTTTGCCCGCCATGTCAAACATGCCGTAGAGCGGGCTGTCCAGTGGCCCCGACATATCGGCGACGACCATGATCATAGGGATCATATTCTTATGGATAATCGGTGCATCGATTTTGCCGCGTTTGATGGTTACCAGCTCAGACACAGACACAGATTGCCCCGTTTGGCTTAGTAACTTCATATTCAGCACTTGCTCTAAATCGACTTTCGCGCCTTCGTTTAATTGCAGGCGGATCGGTATCGGTTGTTTTTGCTGGGCTTGATGTAAATAACTCACGTCTTTGCCGCCAACGGAGGTGGCAATCAAGTCGACAATATTGCTGTAGGGCACGGCCATCAGGCTAGCTTTACTGCGGTCGATCATCACTTGCCATTTTTGCTGGGCGGCGGGCAAGAAAATATCGATATCGACCACGTCTTTGGTTTCATGGAACAGCGCCTGCATCTCGTAAGCGGCTTGCTCGCGGATTGCGGGGCTTGGGCCATACACTTCAGCAACCAGCGGCGACCACACCGGCGGCCCAGGTGGCACTTCAACCACTTTGATATTGGCTTGATATTGCTCGCCAATTTGCTGCAGTTCGTCACGCACCGATACCGCTATGCTATGGCTGTCGCGCTTGCGGTGTTTCTTATCGACTAGGTTCACTTGAATGTCGCCAAGTTCTTGGCTGTGGCGCAGGAAGTAGTGGCGCACTAAGCCGTTAAAGTTCATTGGCGCGTTAGTACCCGCATATAACTGCAGATGCTCGACTTCAGGGACGGTTGTTAGATAGCGACTCAAATCCTGCAATACTCTTTGGGTTTGCTCTACGGGAGTGCCTTCTGGCATGTCCACCATGACTTGAAACTCGGACTTGTTATCGAAGGGCAGCATTTTCAGTACCACGAGCTGACCGACAGGGAGTGCGACGGCGATGCCGATTAACACAAATACGCCGGCAGCCAGTCCCACTCTTGCCTTACGGGCATTTTTACCCAGCAGGAAAGGACCAATTAAGTGAGTAAAGAGGCGCACCATCTTAGTTTCAGCTTCATCCTCGTGCGAGGCTTGGGCTGTATCGTGTTGGTCATTGTGTTTCAGCAGTTTACGACTGAGCCAAGGAGTGACCACAAATGCCACAACGAGGGAAATTAACATGCCCATACTGGCGTTGATGGGGATCGGGCTCATGTAAGGCCCCATTAAGCCCGATACAAAAGCCATCGGCAGCAAGGCTGCGATAACTGTAAATGTCGCCAGAATCGTCGGGCCACCGACTTCATCGACCGCCACTGGGATAAGCTCGCTGAAGGACTTTTTGCCGAGCGCCATATGCCGGTGGATGTTTTCTACTACGACTATGGCATCGTCGACCAAGATGCCGATGGAGAAAATCAAGGCGAACAAGGACACGCGGTTTAAGGTAAATCCCCACGCCCAAGAGGCGAAAAGGGTGATCGCTAGCGTGATAATAATGGCTACACCCACGACTAAGGATTCGCGTGCGCCCATGGTTAAAAAGACCAGTACGACTACGGCGCTGGTGGCAAAAATCAGTTTTAAAATAAGGGTGTTAGATTTATCCGCCGCGGTTTCGCCATAGTTACGTGACACTGTGACTTCGACATTTTCCGGGATCAACACATTGTCGACTTTAGCTATCCGCTCAATCACACTGTCGGCGATATCGACGGCATTTTGGCCTGCTTGTTTACCAATTGCGATTGTAACGGCGGGATAAATGTCGGTTTTATCTGCGTGCCAAACGCTCTGTTTCGGGATATCACTTTTTAAGCTGATTTCGGCAATATCCGCCAAATAAATCGGAATAGTCTTGCCTTGTTTATCTTGATAGACACTGACGACTAATTGCTTGAGATCGTCGATGGATTGTAAAAACTGCCCAGCTTGGACCTTTATCTCTTGATTGCCTTGCACTAAGGATGCAGGCATAGAGACCATATTATTGTCATTCAGGCTTTGTCTTAACTTGTCGTAGGTCAGATTAAAGCTGTTCATCTTGGCGGGATCGATACGTATGTTGGCCACCATATCGTGCTGGCCAACGGTATCGATTTCGCGAGTGCCGGGAATACGCTTAATTTCGGTTTCTAATCCAAGGGCGACATGGGTTAGCTGCTCAGCAGACACTTGCCTGTCCTTTGACCATAAGGTCAAACTGACAATGGGCACATCATCGATGCCGCGTGGTTTAATTAGCGGTTCACCCACGCCAGCGCCCCTTGGTAATTTATCCATGTTGGAATAAATCTGGTTGTATAGGCTGACGATGGCATCATTGCGCGCAACACCGACCTTAAAGATGACGATGATCAGCGCGCCATCGGGTTGGGAGAACGAGTACAGAGTATCTATGCCTTTGATTTCGGAGATCACTTGTTCCGCTGGCAGGGTGACTAAGTTTTCAACTTCCGTGGGTGTCGCGCCGGGATAAGGGATAAACACATCGGCAAAGGTGACATCAATTTGTGGCTCTTCTTCTTTTGGTGTCACCAAAATGGCAAATAAGCCAAGTAAGAGTCCGAGAAGCGCTAATAGCGGCGTGATGGCGCTATTTTGGAAGGCGGCGGCAATTCGTCCGGAAATCCCAAGTGTGGTTTGTGGTACTGGAGCATGTTTCATAAAACAACCTCGACAAAGCTTAAGTCGCTGGGAATTTATTGCTTTTTGCTGAGCAACACTTGGTAGGCATCAAGGGCAACCTTGTCACCCGACTTAAGGCCCGCCAGCACTTCGACCTCGCCATCTAAGGGATTAGCGACGCGGACTTGGGTGAGTACAAATTCTTCGCCTTTTTTAAGGTAAACGCTGCTCAGTTCGTTCATTGTGAGTAGTGCTGAGGTGGGCAATTGGATTTTTTCTCGCTCGCCATTTTTAAAGGAAGCCTTTGCCCACGTGCCGGGTTGAAGATTAGCTTCATTTTCTGGCAAATTAATGCGCACTTGATAACTGTGGCTGACGGGATCGGCGAAACTAAAAATCGTGAGGTCAGTTGAGGTTAACTCGCGGCCATCACTTAAGCGGACGAGGAATTCGGGGGCATTTTTAAGTTGGTTAATGTAACGCTGTGGCACTTGGGTAATAGCGCGCATTTGACTCGCGGAAAACCCTGAAAGTAGCGCTTGTCCTGGGCTGACGGTTTCACCCAGTTCGACAAATCGCTCTGTGACTACACCACTAAAAGGCGCTGAAACGACAGTGTATTTTAAGGATTCGTTGGCTTTGATGACACGGGCTTGTGCTGCACTGACGGCTTGCTCTGTTGCTTTAGCATTGGCGGTGGCTTCATCCATCGCGCCCTTAGAAATCGCGCCTTGGGGAAATAGCTCTTTATAACGTTTGTATTGTGCCTGAGCTTCGACATTTAAAGCCTTCGCTTTGGCTAGATCAGCCTCAAAGCTCGCCAGTTCCGCGCCTTGCTCTTTACTGGTGATCTCCAGTAGCGCGGCTCCCTCTGGGACAACATCGTTAACATCGTAGTTGAGTTTGACAATACGGCCAGAGGTTTGCGCCGATACCGTCGCCGCTTTTACTGCTTCTATGGTGGCATCTAAGGTGACCCAATTGGCGTAGGGTTTAGTTAAGACTTCGATGGTTTCGACTGAGGCAGCCTGAGCTTGAGTACTGGAAAGTGCCAGCAGTAAGAAAAAAGCACGAGAAATTGATGTCATAACTTATATCACCCCAGATGTAATTTATGAGAAAATTCTAATGGAGTTGTTTTCAATAGGCAATCAATATTTATTAGAAAAATTTAATGTAGTGTTTTTACCTAATTTAGGAATAAGGAATAAGGCCTATAGCGCCTTATTCCTCCTGCTTCAGAGCTTCAAATTAAGCCTAAAATTTAGTCATTTAAATAATAGGTTAGTGTGGAAACGATGCGAATTTGTTTAATGTAAGGCGTGCTGCTGTCGCGGTCTGAAATAGTGAACTGGCCTTGACTCGCACTTTTAATTTTTCCGAGGCGAGAATCCGAATCCTTAGCAAATTTTTCAGCCACTTCGCGGGCATTTTGAGTCGCTTCTTGCACCATGACAGGTTTGACTGAGTTGAGATCGGTAAACAGAAACTCAGTGCGATTATCATAATCTTGGCTGGCAATCGCTATATCTTCTTTTACTAAGTTAATCATTTGCTTACGGGTGTTCAGCATGAGATCAATTTGTGGGGTATAAACTGATAGGTTCACTTTTGCCGAGTAACGGTATCTAACGTTGGGATCGACATAACCTTGGGCTTGGCGATCTTCAATTGAAGGTAATGAAATCGTAATTTCGCTATCGCTAAAGCCTTGTTCCTTTAAAAATGCCACTACACGGTCGGTTTTTTGCTGAACCGTCTCGTAGAGTTTAGGCAGATTATTATCGACCTCAGTGAAATTGATTGGCCAAATCGCCACATTGGCTTTGACTTCTTTTTCCGCTAAGCCCTTGACTGTCACTGTGCGTTCCATGGCTTTCATCTGCAATAAGGCCGTGCTCGCTGTCTGGCCGACATACACAAGCCCAGCACAAAGGAAACCGCCCAGTAGCAGGGCTGGAAGGATGTTATTTTTTTCCATAAAAAGAATCTCTTGATTAGATGAACTCAGCCTACGATACCCAATAAACTTAAGTCATGCACTGGGTTTATTCGGGATAGATGCCGCTTAAGATTTGCAGGCTTCAGGTTGGCAATATCAGCTTGATGTCGCTTTTTCAGCTCGATGGCTCATTTTTCAGATTTTCAGACAGGCTATTTTTCTGGAGGAATAACACTCGGCTGCCATAATTCGACTTTATTACCGTCAGGGTCAATAAACCAGCCAAAGCGGCCAAATTCTGAATCTTCAATACCACCAATCGGTTGACCGCCACCTTGCTCTACTTGTACGAGGGCTTGCTCTAGATCGTCAACGACAAAGTTGAACATAAACCCTTTATCTGAGGGGGCGAAATAGTCCGTGCTATGGGCGAAAGGGGTCCAAACATGGTAGCCAAGAGTTGATTTATCTGTGTGATAAAACGCGGCGCCTCCCCAGTTTTCAATGGGGACTTGAAGATGGGTTTTGTACCAAGTTGCCAAGGCAACGGGATCGACACTTTTAAAGAAAATTCCACCGAGTCCAATGACTTTAGCCATAGCCGTAGCTGCATTTACAGGAGTATGAATTAACTTTAGGCAATAAATGCTTAAGATACAAAAAAGCCGCAAAAAATGCGGCTTTTGGTGTTAGGAATTTATCTTAGAACTGGTAGCTGTATTGAACTGAGTAGTACATACCACTCGATTCAGTAATCGCATTAACAGGGCCTATGCCTGTGATAGAGCTGTTTTCGATCAAGTGAACTTCTTCACCTTTAATATAAGCGATACCAAAGTCAACGGTGTTTTGTGGGTTGATGTGGTAGCTCATACCCGCTGTATACCAGTTACGGTCAGAGTCTGGGAATGAAATTGAGCTAATTTCGTCCACAACGCCTTGGTCATGCATATAACCTGCACGTACAGTAAATTGCTCATTGATAGTATAAGTACCACCTAGGCTGAATAACCATGAATCTTTCCATTGGTATTCTTTCAGCGCAACATCACCTACGGCTTGAGTCACTCCAACAGCTGGAATGGTTGCAACACCATCTTTAGCTGTGATTTGTTCAAAATTACCCCACTGTGTGTGCTGCGCAGTATAGTGCAGAGCAAACTTAGGGGTGATTTGATGAAAACCTGCAACTTGGAAGATATCCGCTAGCGGTACATCTAAACTATCAAAACTGGTGGCAACAGCCACTTGTCCAACATTTGGTATATTGGTTGATGTAATGGTATTAACATCACCTTTAACATTTACTGTTGGGCTGAAACGGTAGCTGATACCGAAACGATTGTCTTTATCTAACTCAATTGTGGCACCCACAATACCACCAAACGCCCAACCGTCAGCGTCGACGTCAACCAGAGGTGTCGCGCCCATGTTACGGGTTAAACGACCTTCACCGTAAATGGCATCAATACCAGCACCGATACTGAACATGTCATTAATACGGTATGAAAGGCTGGCGTTAAAGTTAACCGTTGTGACTTCAGTTTCGCCAAGCAGATCATAGGGTGCTGGTGAGTTCGCAGGTAAACTCTTTGAAAGTGAACTGGCATCGGTACCGGTACCAAAGTTAGAAAACGCGGCAAAGCCCACGGCGAACTTATCGTCGATTGGGTGGATGTAGAAAATATTAGGGATAATTTTAGAGCTACCCGCGTCATCGATGCTGCCTAAGTCAACGGCACCACCGGCAAAGTTAACGTCTTTAACATCAACAGTAATATCGGCATAAGTTAAGCCAAAAGACACTGCATCTTTATCGAATAATGCCATAGCAGCAGGGTTACGTGATAACACAGAAGCGTTATCGGCAATAACCGCATCACCCGCAAATGCACGGCCCATACCCGTTGCTGATTGGCTGTTTAGTTGAAAACCTGAAGCTAAGGTTTGTGTGCTTGCTAATGCGACAGAAACGGCAATGAGTGTCTTGTTGAATGTTTTCATTATTATTCTCTCTATTCTTTATAAGTATTGGATTTTTATTCGGTCCTAGTCAGCCGAAAGTATTTAAATCCATTTATTAGTCTTCGGCATCTTATGGACTGAATGTAGCCTCAACAAGTCCGACCAGATGTGAAAAATGTTAATTTTCAGTTAATTAAAAAACTTTAAAACAGAGATTGAACTTTAGCATGCTTGAATGGTCTGGCCAGATGCTTGATATGAAGGGCTTTGGGTTTATCGATAGGTTTCAATTGACGTTAACGGTTTGTAATTTTGTGTTGAGTGTTTAAAAGGATACAAAATGTAAAAAGCGCACAAGTGTGCGCTTTTTAAGTGATACAAGCGTGTTGAAACTAGAGTGAAGACTTAAATTGCTCGAACTCTGTGGTTACATTTTCACTCGGTGCAGACAATTTACTCACCAAAATACCGGCAAATGTGGCGAATACAAACCCTGGGAGGATTTCGTATAGTTCGAAAATACCACCAGTGAGTTGCTTCCAAATCACGACTGTTAATGCGCCGACAATGATAGTGGCGATGGCGCCATTACGACTATATTGCTTCCAAAATAGTGATAATAAGACCACAGGACCAAAGGCCGCACCAAAGCCTGCCCAAGCATAACTCACAAGGCTCAATACACTACTTTCAGGATTAAGGGCAATGATGCCTGCGATCACGGCAATCGCCAGCACGCCCATGCGACCTACCATCATCAGTTCACGATCATCCGCTTGTGGGCGTAACCATTTACGGTAGAAATCTTCGGTGATAACGCTTGAGCATACCAGTAACTGTGAATCGATAGTGCTCATAATCGCCGACAAGATGGCCGCAATGAGTAGACCGCCAATCCAAGGGTTAAACGCGGCTTGTGCTAAATGAATAAATACCGTTTCTGAATTCGCTAGAGGGGCGTTAGCGAAATATAAGGAACCTGCAAGACCTGTCGCGAGCGCACCAATCAGCGATAATACCATCCAGCTCATGGCAATACGGCGCGACAAGGGCAGGGCGTCGGCACTGCCAATCGCCATAAAGCGCGACAAAATATGCGGTTGACCAAAATAGCCAAGGCCCCATGCGAGTAAAGACAACATGCCTATCACTGTGGTTTTGTCACTGACTAAGGCCAACATTGCAGGATCGATAGTTTCAATACCTGCGTGGCTTTCAGGGTGAGAGAAAACGGCAAAAGGCACAATTAAAAGGGCTACAAGCATTAAACAGCCTTGGAAAAAGTCTGTCCAACACACGGCAAAGAAGCCACCAATAAAGGTATAACCGACTATGATGGCTGAGCCAATCACTAGCGCCACTGTGTAATCGAGACCAAAAACTTTTTCAAACAGAATCGCGCCACCGACCATGCCTGAGGAAGCATAGAAAGTGAAAAACACTAAAATAGTGATTGCGGAGACGAGCTTGAGATAGCCTTGGGTATCGTGGAAACGTTTCTCGAAGAAATCCGGTAAGGTGAGGGCATTATCGGCGAGTTGAGTGTAAATACGCAGTCGTCTGGCGACAAATAACCAGTTTAGCCAAGCGCCAAAAATTAATCCTATGCCAATCCAAGCTTCACCTAAGCCGCCTAAGTAGACCGCGCCGGGTAAACCCAGTAACAGCCAACCTGACATATCGGATGCACCCACACTGAGTGCGGTCACAGCGGGGCCCATTTTGCGGCCGCCTAAAATATAATCATCAACAGTATCGGTAGCACGGTAAGCCCAAAAACCTATGCCCATCATCAATACTAAGTAACCAACAAATGTGATTAAAATCGGGGTTTCAATCGTCATCTTGCCTTTTCCCATCTTTTTATTATTAAAAGTGGCAAGCATGCTACCAGATGTTTGAACAATCGCCCATTAGCAGATAAAAGTGTGATTAAAATCTAACCTCCGATTGCATTGAAATATCGGAGGTTAATTTAAAAATGGTAAATATAATATATGGTTAGATAAAGGTGTTCTTGATTTCGTCTTTCACATAGCTAAGGTCAGCTTGATCCTCACCTATGAGCAAAATAAACGCATCTGGTGTTTCAAAGCCCATTCCTTGGTATTTGCCATCGGCGAAGGTTTGGTCTAGCACCATACGTTTTTCGAGTGGCACGATAAAGAGTGTAACCTTGCTTTGCTCGCCCTGTAGCACTAAGTGCAGGCTTTTCACCCCTTGAAAATCACAATAGGAGGTGTAATACACTTTGCCTGGTTGCTGGGTGAACTTGGCATGACCAAAGTCTTTCATCGACGCGAGCTGCGCATTGACCTGATTAAAGTTGACGTTTTGATCCACCTGTAAGGCAACCCCTTCATGGTAGACATGGGCCAGTGCATGTTCGGCTAAATCGATTGGCCCTAAACGTAATAGACTAAAACTGATCCCCACCACAAATGCCACCGAGGCCGCCATGGCCACTAAAAAGCCGGTTTGACGGCGGTGTTTATGGTGTTGTTGTAACTGCTGACGCAAAATCAGTTTATCGGCGAGATCGTCCGCCACTTCCACTTTCAATGCATTTGTCAGTTTGGCATCAAGGTTTTTAAGCTCATTGATTAAGGCTTGGTTTTCTGGTTTAGCATTAATTTGCGCCAGAAAATCAGCATCTTGATTATGAGGATCTTCATAAGCTTGACGTCTAAATTTAAGCTCATCCATTGGATTGACCTCTTACCTCATTTTTCTCAAGTAATTCTTTCAATTGGCTTCTCGCCCGAAATAAACGTGTCATTACGGTGTTGCGATTAAGCTCCATCAGCTCGGCGATTTCATCGCCACTAAAGCCACCAATCAGTTGCAGTAAGAGTGGCTCGCGGTATTCGATATCCAGTTTGCCAATTTGCCGACGGATCAGATATTGCTCGGTCTGCTCTTCACTGCTATTGGAGATATTGTCCTCTAAGGTATCTTGCTCAACGTCGGAATAATCGAACTGTTTACGCTCGAAACGCCGTGCATTCTCACGCCTAAGAATCGTGATAAGCCATGCTTTCGCCGCTTTATCATCCTTGAGGGAATCTAAAGAGCGCCACGCCCGCAAGAAGGTTTCTTGGGTAATGTCTTCAGCCACATGTTTATCGCCGCATAACCAATAGGCGTAGCGGAAGATGTCTGCATGCAGCGCCTTGACTAGGCTGTTGTATCGTCGTTGTTTACTTAGCATGTCAGAAGAGACCGCAGGCTCGACGGATTTCTTACGCCAGTTAGCAAACATTTTTAATTTTTCGGCTTGGTGGTTGAATGTTTAGCATAGTTGAGCTCGCTTCTCTGTCATTAACCCCATAATTTACTTAGGATTCAGTGGGCTTAATGGCGCCGATTTTGGGTTTAAATGTTTATGCTCACAAGCCTTAACTGCGTTAAGCAATGCGGCGCACTCGGCGCTCAGCTTGTTAGTATTAGCATTGTTAGTATTCGCACTGTCAGTATGGCTGCTGGCATCGGCCTTCGCACTGTAGGCGGCAATTTGCAATTGCTGTATCGCCTTTGCGAGTTGCGGTGACTGCTCGGCAATCTTATCGAGTGTCATAGGCACTTGCTGTAATTCGCTGAAGTAGCGCTGTAACTGCAACATAATGCGGCTCACATCGCCACTGGCACAGGCTTGCTCCAATCCTTGGAAGCCCGCAACATTTACTGATTGTGCTGAACTTATTGAAGCGTTAAGCGCAGTCGAGGCGGCCGATGGTTTTTTCAAGGCGCGGCGCCAAGCGATTAAAGTGATGATCCAAGCGACGAGAGTGATCAGCCATAGCGCCGCAAATACCTTAACCATCCACGAGTCATTGTTGTCGGTCGCTGAATTTGCTTGCCAAGAGGCTTGGGCGGGCGCATCTGTCACTGCACCGCCTATTACCACTATGGTGCGTGCGGGTAGTGTTGCGGTTTCTTGACGTTTAAGGTGCGGATTCCACCAAGGCACTTTGACTTCGGGCAGGGTAAATGTTCCCACTTTGCTGGGAACGATTGCCGACGTAATACTGTACTGGGAGACAATTTGTGCATCGCGCACAAAGGTTTGTCGCTGAGGTTTTTCAGGATATGACTTCAGTTCATTAGGCAGAGTTTGCACTATATCTGGCAGGCTATTTTCATCGGCATTGGACGCCAACAAAGTAATAGTGCGAGTGATAGGGCTACCGACGGTAAATTCTTTAATATCCTCAGGGAAGTTCTCTTTTAACACCACTAAATCGGCAACCAGCCATTGGCCTTGGAAGCTTGTCGGTGCAGGATTCACTTGCACTGTGAGTGAGGGCGCCCCCGCTTGCATTGGGCGGCTTTCATTAAAGCCAAACATGCCGCCGCGGCGTTGGGATTCAACTAACACATCGCCCGCAAAGGTTGCACCTTTGATGTTCACTTGGCCGGGTAAGTCGGGAATGATGCCATAGGTGCGTTCAATCACGCGGTAACGGCGGCCATCGACTATCTCTGAGCCATCCTTATCTTCGCCAATTTGTTTGATCTGCGCGCCTTCGATGACTGGTGCGCTCAATACACCCCTTTGTAATTCCACTGCTAGATAGAGTTTCACCTTGTAGGTAATGAGCTGCCCAACATAGGCCTCGTCGGTTGACACTTTGGCATCGATGAATAGGTTGTTCATCTGCGCGGGCTGGCTACCCGTTTCGACCACTTTGAGTGGAATAGGCGCCGAGCTGATGCCATCGATAGTAAAGGCTGGAATGGTTAACTGACCTTGTTGTTTTGGCGCGAGTAGCACTTGCCAGCGAGTCTCTTTGACCGCGTCGAAGTTCATGATCTGTGTGCTGCGACTCACGCTGGTGCGGCCAACAATAAAGTCTTTCAGCAGGGCGGATGTGTCTAGTTTACCGGTATCGATTTCATCATCGACGCTGATGTTGAGCACAAAGTATTCGCCCTCCATCACAGGATTGCGATCGACCGATGCCTCAATTTTGCTGAGTGCAAAGGCGGGCTGAGCCACTCCGATGGCAAGGAGTAGCAGGATAAAAAATTGTCTGATTACCACTGTTCGTTATCCTTTGATATTTGGCCATTTTGACGGCGTTTTTGATATTCCAACTGCATCTTGTTGCGCAGTAACACTTGCGGGTCTTCACTCACGCCCCTCAGCGCTCGCTGCATTTCTGCGGGCAGTGGCTCGCTATTGGTTGGCGGTGCTTCGGCAGACTCACTCATAGCGGCTTCTTGTTTATCTTGCGCATTTTGCTCAGGAGCTTCTTTGGCGGCAACGCTTTGCTTTTCTTGCTCAGCTGACTTTTGCTCTTCAGCATCGGCTTTAGCCTGCGCTTGCATCTTAGCTTCATTGTCTGCAGGTGAATTGTCTACAGGCTCATTTTCCTGCGCATCCTGCTCGCCATTTTGCTTATCTTGCTCAGACTGTTGCTCATCCGTTTTTTGCTGTTCAGGGCTTTGATCCGCGTCGGCATCATCCTGTTGATCCTGAGACTCTTGCCCTGCTTGATCTTGCTTATCTTTCTGAGCGCTATCTTGGTCAGATTGCTGTTTATCCTGCGACTGTTGATTACCGGATTGTTGGTCGCCGGACTGTTGGTCACCTGATTGGGGATCTCCGGACTGCTGATCGCCTTGTTGATCTTGGTTCTTATCCTGTTGATCGTTTTTACCTTGCTGCTCTTTCAATAACTTTTCAGCCAGTTCAAGGTTGGCCTTTGCCGCAGGAAAATCGGTTTGTTTTTCTAGTGCGGCTTGATAGCGCTCCTTGGCCTTATCGGGTTTACCGAGTTGCATCAAGGCATTGCCTTGATTGTAGAGGCCTTGGGCCGAGCTATCTTGCTCGAAGGTTTTCAGCGCTTGCTCATAATCACCAGCTTTATATTGGGCGCTGCCTCGCCACTGGGGCGACTCAAACTGCTTAGCGGCGTTGGCATAATCTTGGGATTGATAGGCCTGCATCCCTTGCTGATCTGGCGTTTTCCACACATCTTCCCACACACTGGCATGGGCAGGCTGAGGCGCAGCCGCGAGCAGTATGCCGCCCGCGAGAGTGGCAAATCCAATGCTTGCAACTATTCCTTGCCTAAAACTGAAGAGGGCGGGGAGCAGTAATAACAGGGCGAGATAAGGGCCGAGATCCTGCCAAGTTTCACCGTCAAGATCTGTGGCTTTGGCATCGCCCGTATCACTTAACCAATCTTGCAATTGGGTCAGATCATTGCCGTCGGTGCGATTCTGGATTAACACGCCTTTGTTATTCGCGGCCAGTTTTTGCAGCAAAGCGAAATCAGTGCTGGCAACAACGACTTCATTGCTACTGTCGCGCTGCAATTGTCCATCGGGTAACCGAATTGGCGCGCCTTGGCTGGTTCCAAAAGCGACGATAGCAAGACGATATTGGGTGCCACTTAATGCCGAGTTAGCCTCATCAAATTGGGCTGCAGTTATGCCATCTGTCATCAGGATAATATCACCGCGAATATGCCCACCCTGAGCCAGTAGCGTTTTGGCTTGGGCTAAACCTGCCGCTAAGTTTGAGCCACGAACGGGCATGATCTCAGGGCTTAAGGTCGGCAATAAATTGAGTAGCGTGCCGGTATCGCGCGTTAACGGGCTGATGGTAAAGGCATCGCCGGCAAAGGCGACTAAACCTGTTTCACCTTCTTTAAGATTTCGCAGCAGATCCGTAGCCCTAAATTTAGCTTGGGTTAACCGGTTTGGTGCAAGATCGGTAGCGAACATAGACACAGACATGTCCATCACCAATACGCGGCCTTGCTCGGCGGCAAACACAGGTAAGGATTGTTTATTCACGGCAGGTCCGGCGAGCGCCAAGGTCGCAATCAACCAAGTGAAGGCTAATAAATGCAACGGACGACGGGATTTCTTGCTGCCTTGGGTGACCAATCTCTTGGCTAAGTGCGGCGCAATATACCGATTCCACGCGCTGTGGCTTTCGTGTTGCCGCCATAAACTCAACAAGGCTAAGGCTAGCGGCACTAGGGCGAGTAGCCATTCGGGACGAATAAAATGTAGGCTCATTATTTGATGTTCCCCTGTGAAGTGGTTGCGACAGAGGGTTTAACGCGGCGCGCTGCAAAGAGTGGCAATTGACCTAAGGCAATCCACAGACTCGTCAGTAATGCCAGTGCCAGCGGCCAATAGAACAGATCTGCCTGCGGACGATAGCTTAACTGGTCGCGACTCACAGGTTCGAGTTTATCGATTTCTTGGTAAATCTGGTCTAGCTCTTGGCTGTTACGGGCGCGAAAATAACGGCCGTGGGTGACGTCGGCGATGTGCTTAAGCTGGTTTTCATCCAGATCCATCGAAGGGTTAACCCGCTCGCGGCCAAAGAGTGTGCGGCGCTCCATCACATCGGCACCGACACCAACCGTATAAATAGTAACTTTACGATTAGCGGCAATTTGCGCTGCTTGCTCTGGTTCGATATTACCCGCGTTGTTAGAGCCGTCGGTCAATAAAATCAACACTCTGTTACTCTCGTCCATTTTATCGAAGCGCTTTACCGCCAGCGCGATAGCTTCACCTATGGCGGTTTGTTTACCGACTAAGCCGATTTGCGCTTCTTTTAAAAATTGGGCGACTGAACGTCTATCTTGGGTGAGCGGCGCCTGTAAATAGGCGTGATCGGCAAAGAGGATCAAGCCGATACGATCACCCTTGCGGCGCTCGATAAAGTCACTGACAACGTGCTGAATTAAAGTGAAACGGTCGACGGTTTTGCCATTTACCACCATGTCTTCAATCTGCATGCTGCCGGATAAATCCACCGCCATCATCAAATCGCGGCCTTGGCTTGGCAGTTCGATAGGGTCACCTAGCCACTGCGGACGAGCTATAGCAAGCACTAACAGGCACCACATCAGCCAGTAGCGTTTGCGACTCTGGCGCGTGTTGGCCGCTAAGCTTTGTTTACCTGTTTGGCTTATTCCGGGGAGTTGCAGCCGGCCACCATCCACTTGTACGGTTTGTTGGCGCCAAAAAATTAAAGGTAAAGGCAGTAATATCAATAGCCAAGGCCATGCAATGGTTAACATTGTGCCTCCGGTTGTTGGGTGTCAGCTGGCTGGGGTTGCGCTTGGCATTTAGCTTGAGCGTCGCCACTCGCTTGAACGTAGCCCTTAGCTGGAACAAGATTCGGCAGAGGTGCACTCAGTTTTACTTTTGATGCCAACCAAGCTTGTGCGAGTTCATGTAACTCATTGGCTTCAGCTAAGGTCAACGGCGTGGGTTGATGACGTTTGGCTAACAAGGGGCCAAGACGTTGGCGTTTTGGCGCGGGTAAATAGCTGTCTAGCCACGTCGCCCAAGCTTCACCATCTAAGGAGGCTATTGCTTCTCTGCTGATATAACTCATGGCGGTGCGCTTTAATAGGCTATTGACATCAGAGACATAGGACGGCGCTTGTCTATCGAGCTGATTAAGTAACTGTTTCGCGGCTTTTTTCGGCGCTAAGTCACGGGCGCGTTTTCTTAGCCAGATAACTAAGAGTGCGATGAGGGCAATCACGAGTGCTAAAACTAGCCAATAACCGATTGCCCAAGGCCAAGCGCCGATCGGTTCGGGATGAATAATATCCTGCAGTTCCGCTAGTGCTGGGTTTGGCGCTGTAGCCATGGGGACTGCAGCCGGTGGATTTGCTATCACTGGTGTCACTATTTCTGAATTCACTGTTGCTGGATCCATAGTTAACGCAATAATTCCAATTGATGGGCTAGGGGAGCACCCGCATCGATAAGCTGGGTGCGCACGCGCAGTTGCTGCATCATGGCGATAAAGTCCCTTTGCTGACGCAGCTGGATATCAAGCCAAGCCTGATAACTGTGGCGGGTGAGCACTAAGTCCTCCTCCCCATCCTGTACTGGCAAACTAAAGTTGTGCGGTAACGGTAGTGTGCCTTGGCGCAGGGGATCGGTAATCAGGTAGGCGCCCACATCGCAATGACGTTTAAGCTCGGTTAACGGCGCGATACATTGGGGACTAAAATGGCTGCCATCTGTCACTATCCAAACTAAGGAGCCGGGTTTGGCGATGCGTTGTAATCGCTGACAGGCGCGCAGAATATGATCGGGATCGCGCTGGCCGCTGCCAACATGATTGAGTTGATTCTCATGCACGCGGCGCAGACCTGAGATTAATTGCAATATGCCCTGACGACGGCTGCGGGGTTTGAGCTCTAAATGCTCAGACTCGCTGGCGATCAAGGCGCCGAGCCTGTCGCCATGGTTAATCGCATTCCAACCTAAGGTGGTCGCTAGGTGTCCTGCTTGCACCGATTGCAGCAATAAACTCGAGCCAAAATAGAGGCTTTGACTCAAGTCGATCAACAACAGAATCGGGCGCTCACGTTCTTCGACAAATAACTTAGTGTGGGTTTTGCCCGTGCGAGCGGTCACGCGCCAATCAATGGTGCGCACATCGTCGCCCTGTTGGTAGTGGCGCACCTCGGCAAACTCCATCCCGCGGCCTTTGATTAAGCTGCTGCGATGGCCCGCTAAATTAGCGCGGGCACGGCTGTAACGCTCGGGCATCGCACGGGCGATATTTTGGCACGCCAGCAGCTCTTGCTCGGTTAAATGCAAGCCATCGGCAAACAGCGGCAAGCCATCGGCCGAGGCTGAGAGTCGCGCAGTGTCACTCATCTGATTCACCTTTATCTTTACCGTTAAGGTACTGCAACTTGACTCAAGATGTGGTTGATCACCTGATCGCGGCTGACACCTTCGGCTTGCGCTTGGTAGCTGAGTAGCAATCTGTGTCTTAACACATTCGGCGCAACGGCTTGAATGTCTTCAGGTGACACAAAGTCCCGCTCGTGAAGCCAAGCGCGGGCGCGGGCACAGCGTTCTAACGAAATAGTGGCGCGCGGGCTGACACCGTACTCAAGCCATTTCGCTAAGTCATCGCTGTAACGACTTGGCTCACGGGTCGCCATCACGATTTCGACTATGTATTTTTCGAGTGGCTCGGCGAGATAGATTTCCATGGCTTCGTCACGGGCGGCAAACACATCGGCCTGAGCAATCGGCTCAGTCGTTGGCAACTCGTGGGTGAGCGCTTCTTTACGGGATTGGCGCAGAATTTCGATTTCAGTCTCGCCGCTCGGGTAATCAAGGTTTAAGTGCATTAAAAAACGGTCAAGCTGTGCTTCGGGCAGCGGATACGTGCCTTCGTTCTCTAATGGGTTTTGGGTGGCCATCACTAAAAATAGCGGTGGCAGCTTATAACTGTGCTTACCGACGGTAACTTGACCTTCGGCCATGGCTTCTAACAGCGCCGATTGTACCTTGGCTGGGGCGCGGTTAATTTCGTCCGCCAAGATTAAATTGTGGAAAATCGGACCGGCTTCAAATTCGAAGGTGCCGGTTTGCGAGCGATAGATATCTGTGCCGGTTAAGTCGGCGGGTAGCAGATCTGGGGTAAATTGAATGCGGTGAAAATCGCCCTCAACCCCGTCACATAAGGCTTTCACTGCACGGGTCTTGGCCAGTCCTGGAGGTCCTTCAACTAATAAGTGACCATTGGCAATTAAGGCAATGAGCAGATTTTCGGTCAATACTGGCTGCCCTAAAACAACCTTATTTAGGTAAGTGCGTAATGCGTGGAAGCGACTCAAAGGCATGATGCTACTCGTTTTATTATGTTGAAAATACGTGTGTGGGCTATAGACAACGGATATGGTAAAGAATTCCCTTAGGGTTTGGCTAGTGTTAAAAAAACAAACAGGTGTTTAAAACTTGCTGACAAGAAGTTAGAATCAGATCACACTTTAATGGTCAGACCTGTTATTGGGCGTTTTTCGCCGTAAAACAATAGGTCAAACACGGAAATCGATAGCGCCGCCTGAAATCTCTCAGCGATTGCGCACATAAAGAGGGTGACAAATGAGTGATAGACAACAGGTTACGAACGCCAAGGGTGAACGTATCGCCATAGTAGCGGGTTTAAGAACGCCATTTGCAAAGCAAGCCACGGCATTCCACGGTGTATCGGCGCTCGATATGGGCAAAATGGTGGTCAATGAATTATTGGCGCGCTCTGAACTCGATCCTAAGCTGATTGAGCAATTAGTGTATGGACAAGTGGTGCAAATGCCCGCTGCACCTAACATTGCCCGTGAAATCGTACTCGGTACTGGCATGAATGTGTTGACCGATGCCTATAGTGTCACTCGTGCCTGTGCGACTAGCTTTCAATCTGCCGTCAACGTGGCCGAATCTATCATGACAGGCAATATCGAAATCGGTATTGCGGGCGGCGCCGACTCTTCTTCTGTCTTGCCTATCGGCGTGTCGAAAAAATTAGCCCATGCGTTAGTCGATCTGAATAAAGCCCGTAGCTTTGGGCAAAAATTACAAATTTTCCGTCGTTTAGGCATTAAAGATTTATTACCTGTGCCGCCTGCGGTAGCCGAGTACTCAACGGGCTTGTCTATGGGACAAACCGCCGAGCAGATGGCAAAAACCTACAATATTAGCCGCGCCGATCAAGATGCTTTAGCGCACCGCTCGCACACCTTAGCGAGTGAAACTTGGGCTTCGGGCCATCTTCGTGACGAAGTGATGGTTGCCCATGTGCCGCCGTATAAACAGTTTATCGATCGCGATAACAATATCCGCGAAAACTCGGTACTGGAGTCATACGCTAAGTTGCGACCTGCTTTCGACAAACAGCATGGTACTGTGACGGCGGCCAACAGTACGCCACTGACTGACGGTGCCTCAGCGATTATCCTGATGAGCGAAGGTCGAGCGAAAGCCTTAGGTTATCAACCGATTGGCTACATTAAGAGCTATGCCTTTAGCGCTATTGATGTGTGGCAAGACATGCTGATGGGGCCCTCTTACGCGACGCCACTGGCGCTGAAACGTGCTGGAATGGAACTAGAAGATCTTACCCTGATTGAAATGCATGAAGCCTTTGCGGCGCAGACATTAGCGAATATGCAGATGTTTGCTTCGAAAAAATTTGCCGAAGAAAAACTTGGCCGTAACCGCGCCATTGGTGAAATCGACATGAGCAAGTTTAACGTGCTAGGCGGCTCGCTTGCCTACGGCCATCCTTTTGCGGCAACGGGAACCCGTTTAATCACCCAAGTGTGCCGTGAGCTTAAGCGTCGTGGTGGTGGAACTGGCCTAACAACGGCCTGTGCGGCCGGTGGTTTGGGTGTGGCTATGATAGTGGAAGTGGAGTAATTGGCATGGAAAAGACCTTTAATTTAATCCGCCGCGACGACGGCATTGCCGTTTTGACTATGGATGTTCCTGGCGAAACCATGAACACCCTAAAAGCACAGTTTGGTCCTGAAATCAGTGAGATTTTAGCCGAAATTAAGAGTGATTCGAGCATTCGCGGTTTAGTGCTGATCTCGGGCAAAAAAGATTCTTTCGTCGCGGGCGCGGATATTTCTATGCTCGATGCCTGTAAAACGGCGGGCGATGCCAAAGCCTTATCCCAGCAAGGGCATGTGGTTTTTAATGAGTTAGAAGCCTTAAAAATTCCTGTGGTTGCGGCAATCCACGGTGCCTGTTTAGGCGGTGGTTTAGAGTTAGCCTTAGCCTGTCATCAAAGGGTATGTAGCGACGATGGCAAGACTATGCTCGGCGTACCGGAAGTCCAACTTGGCTTATTGCCAGGCGGCGGCGGCACTCAACGTCTGCCACGTTTAGTTGGTATTACCACCGCCTTAGATATGATGCTAACTGGCAAACAAATTCGTCCTAAACAAGCCTTGAAAATGGGCTTAGTGAATGATGTTGTACCGCAAACCATTTTGCTGCAAACCGCAGTTGAGATGGCGCTTGCGGGGAAACGTGCACCGAAACCTGTTAAAAAGTCACTCGTTAATCAAGTGCTTGAAGGCACGAGCTTTGGCCGTAATATTATTTTCGATCAAGCGACTAAACAGGTCGAAAAGAAAACCCAAGGTAATTATCCTGCGCCTGCCAAGATCATTGACTGCGTGCGTCAAGGTATTGCGAAGGGGATGCAAAAAGGGCTAGAAGTCGAAGCGAGTCACTTTGCCGAACTAGTGGTATCGAAAGAGTCTGAAGCGCTGCGCAGTATTTTCTTTGCGACCACAGAAATGAAGAAAGAAACCGGCGCAGAAGGCGCGAGCCCACGCAAAGTCAAAAAAGCGGTGATCTTAGGTGGCGGTTTAATGGGTGGCGGTATCGCATCTGTCACAACAACCAAGGCCAAAATCCCCGTTCGCGTAAAAGACATCAGCGAAAAAGGTTTAAGCAATGCATTGGCCTACGCCTACAAGTTGTTGGATAAAGGGGTTAAGCGCCGCCATATGACGCCTGCTGCCCGTGACAATTTAATGGCACTGATGACCACAACGACTGAATATAAAGGCGTTAACGATGCCGATATCGTTGTGGAAGCAGTATTTGAAGACCTAGCGCTTAAGCATCAAATGGTGAAAGACATAGAGCGTGAGTGTGGTGAGCACACTATTTTTGCGTCAAACACCTCATCTTTGCCTATTAGCCAAATCGCCGAGGCGGCGACACGTCCTGAGAATGTAATTGGTCTGCATTATTTCTCGCCAGTAGAGAAAATGCCGCTTGTGGAAGTGATTGCCCACGCTAAAACCTCGCCAGAAACCATTGCGACAACCGTAGCCTTTGCCCGTAAGCAAGGTAAAACACCGATAGTGGTGCAGGATGGCGCGGGTTTCTACGTGAACCGTATTCTTGCGCTTTACATGAACGAGGCTGCGCAATTATTACTTGAAGGCCAAAGTGTTGAACATCTTGATAAAGCGCTGGTTAAGTTTGGTTTCCCTGTGGGCCCCATTACTTTACTTGACGAAGTGGGTATCGACGTGGGCGCTAAGATTTCACCAATCCTCGAGAAAGAATTGGGTGGACGTTTTAAAGCGCCAGCGGCTTTTGACAAGCTTTTGGGTGACGATCGTAAAGGCCGTAAAAATGGTAAAGGTTTCTATCAATACGGCGCATCGAGCAAGAAAGCTAAAGCTGTCGATGAGAGTGTTTATGGCGTGTTAGGTATTAAGCCTGGCACCAATAAAGACGCCAAAGCAGTAGCCGAGCGTTGTGTGGTGCAAATGCTTAATGAAGCGGTGCGTTGCTTGGATGATGGAATTATTGCATCGCCAAGAGATGGTGATATTGGCGCCATTTTCGGTATTGGCTTCCCACCATTCCTCGGTGGTCCATTCCATTATATTGACACTTTGGGCGCCGCGAACTTAGTGCGAATTCTTGAAGGTTATCAAAGTCAATTAGGCAGCAGATTCGAACCTTGTGAGCGCTTGAAAACCATGGCTCAAGAAAACGCGCACTTTTTCTAAGTTTTAGTGAATCTAAGTCATAGTTAATCTAGGTCTTAGTCAACTAAGGTTGAATAAAAAAGCGGCAGATCATTGCCGCTTTTTTTATTGCCACAAGGCATGTTTTTGCCTAAAAAATGTTCACAATTTAGCTGTAGATCTTGTATTATCCAAGCCCTTGATGAAGAAAGCTGTGCTCAGTGCTAGGTGTCCTGTACTGAGAACATAGCGATGAATAAGTGTTGCTCGTTTCAGCAGTCTGCAGAGAATATTTCATCCAGCCGTTAAAATGGCGTATTTAACGTGTGCACCAATCTGCAAGACTATGCGAGCAGTATCCGCATTTTGATGGGGATTCATTTCTCTACATTTATGATTTTGTTGTTTTTAAAGAGGTGGTTTGTGGTCTTGCTGGTTATCTGTATCGCATTAATCTCGGCTTGGTACTTCGGTTTAGCTGCATTTACCACAGGCCTTTCTGTTACGTATTGGGCATTACTGGGTTTTGTGCTCGGGCCACTGGCTTACCCACTTTTTACGACACACAGTCATTTAGCCTTGAGGAAAATCCGTTGTAGTGAGGAAGGGATATTAAATAGCTAATCTATCAGTATGTTATGACATATTTTTTCATACTTTTCATATTCATATAAAACTAAAGGGAGCCAATGCTCCCTTTATTGTTTTAAAGCTGCGCTAGCTTAACTTGTTATCACTGTGCATGAGTTAGACCCATAACCACAGGATTTTAATTAATTCCACCAACCTTTCGCAGAAATAACTTCAAGGTGGTTTAAGCCTTCAGGCAACTTAACTTTTTTACGCGCTGGCTTGGATAAACCGAGTGCTTTTTTGATTGAATTTAGCATAGCCACTCTCCCTAACCTGATTAATATTATGCAACTTCAGAGTTAATAAATTTAACGTAAGGATGTCCTGCTACTTCGAGAGGTTTGAACTTCACGTAAGGATGTCCTGCGATTTCAAAAGGCTTGAACTTCACGTAAGGATGCCCAGCGATTTCAAAAGGTTTAAACTTTACGTAAGGATGCCCAGCGATTTCAAAAGGTTTAAACTTTACGTAAGGATGCCCAGCGATTTCAAAAGGTTTAAACTTTACGTAAGGATGCCCAGCGATTTCGAAAGGTTTGAACTTCACGTAAGGATGTCCAGCGATTTCGAAAGGTTTGAACTTCACGTAAGGATGTCCAGCGATTTCAAAAGGCTTAAACTTCACATATGGATGCCCAGCTACTTCTACTGGAGTAAGTTTAACAGCAGGTTTTTCTGAAGTAATTGATTTAGCAGCTGGTTCTAATTTTGTGTTATCTTCAAGTGCATAAGTATTTACTGCAAAACCAATTGAAGATAATAAAGTAACGGCGGCAAGGATTCCTTTCATCATTTTGATTCTCTCTCAGGGTAGTTGATATTGATTTATTATTGACACTGATAATGCTATTGCATTTGTTGTGCCAATGTTGTAAATCGCAATCAAATTGAGAGTCAAATGATTAGGTTATGTTGCTTTTTGTGTTTGGCTTTATCATGTCCTCTTGGAGCAGCAAGGTAAACTCTTTCTCTTTGATAGCCTTACTAAAAATGTAGCCCTGAATTTCCTCACAGTTGAGTGCGCGTAAAATATTTAACTGTGCAGTTTGTTCTACACCTTCTCCCACCACTGAAAGCCCCATATTATGGGCAATGGTAATGATAGAGTCGACCATTTTGAGATCGCGATCAGACTTATCAATATCGTCAACAAAAGCTTTATCAATTTTTAAAGTATGAATCGGGAAACGTTTTAAGTATGAAAGGGACGAGTACCCAGTGCCAAAATCGTCCAGTGCCAAGCTAACGCCCATTTTCGCCAGTTGCTGCATGACTATAATCGCCGTTTCCGGCTGCTTAATGACAGTACCTTCAGTTATTTCTAATTCAAGATGACAAGCGGGGAGTTTGGTGAGCCTTAAAATTGACTCTATTCGTTGTTGGATATCGGGGAGTGCAAATTGACGTGACGATAAATTGACGGCGACTCTGCCGCTGAATATTCCTTGTTCACGCCATTTCTGCGCTGCGAAACAGGCTTTGCGTAAGACGATTTCACCAATTTCAACAATTAAACCGTTTTCTTCAGCAAGTGGAATAAAATCATTTGGGGGTATCAAGCCATGTACTGGATGATTTAATCTGACTAAAGCCTCCATGCCTGCAATTTTACCGCGCTTAAGATCAACCTTAGGCTGATAATAAACTTCAAATAGATCATCTTTTAAGCCTTCACGGATGAGATTCTCTATTTCTAACTGCCTAATCGCATGTTGATTTAATGACTCTGAATAAAACTGATAGCAATTACCTCCTGCTGACTTTGCATGGTACATAGCAATGTCAGCTTTCCTCAGTAATGCTTGCTCACTTTGCTCATCTTCTGGAAATAGTACTATACCAATACTTAATCCTAGGACTAGTTGTTCATTACTTACTTCAAAAGCGGGTTTTAACCCTTCGATAATACGGTTAGCAATCGCAGCACTGGCACTTATATCTGAGCCTTTATCTAATACAATGGCGAATTCATCTCCGCCAAGACGGTAAATACTGGTATTTTTAGGAAGTAAGGACTTAATGCGAGTAGCAACTAGCTTTAATAAAGAGTCTCCAATTTGGTGACCCAAGGAATCATTAATACGTTTAAAATTATCAAGATCAAGTACCATTAACGCATGGGCTATTTCCCGATTCACTAGGTTACTTAAGGTCACTTGTAAGTTGGAGCGATTTGGGAGTCCGGTTAAGAGATCATTATTGGTTAGTTTTCTAAGTTCTTCTTCTTGCTGCTTACGTCTAGAAATATCTGAAAAAACACCGACATAGTGTGACAATTCACCTAATTCATCATAGATAGCATCGATAGTGAGCTCCATATGGAAGTGACTTTTATCTCCTCTTGCGGCTTCCACTTCATTTGCCCAGCGTCCTTGTTGCTTCAACATGGTTCTGATTTGGGTGGAGAAGGTTTCAGGATATAAATCAAATGTGAGTAAGTTACCAATAAAATCAGTTCGGTTACGTAATGAAATCTTACAGCAAGCTTCATTAACTTCGACAAAACGGTATTCGCTGTCGAGGATAAACATGCCTTCCGAAATATTTTCAATTGCCTTTTCAAAGAGTTTTAGTTGCTCTTCTTTTTGTTTAAATTGACTAATATTTTTAATCGTACCTGTCATACGCAGGGCATTATCTTTTTCATCACGTTCTACAATTTTGGCGCGGTCTAAGATCCATACCCAATTGTCATCTTTACCTTTTACTCGGTATGCGGCTTCAAAATGATCTGTTTCACCATAAAAATGCTTATTGAGCGCTTCTCGAACACGCTCTTGATCCATTGGATGTATATTGCTCTCTTCATTTGATTTACCAGAACGGTGTCCATCACGGGGGAATTCAAGTGCTCCCCAGATATTTGAGCGGAAAATGTTGCCAGTTTCTATATCCCAGTCCCACATTTCATCACCACTTCCCCATAATGATAATTTTAATCGTTCTTCACTGAGTACAATCTGTCTTTGTGTTTCTCTACGACGTAATATGGCTTTTGTCACAAGGTAGGAAATAAATAATACAATAGCAGCATAAATAGATTTTGCTTGAAATGATGACCACCAAGGAGGTGTTATAATGACAGTAAGCTCTTTTGTTGCTGCTTTTTCACCGGAAAGTGAATTAACAGCATAAACTTGAAAAGTATAATTTCCTGGAGATAGGTTTGTATATGTTGCTGAGTTTGTTCCATTTGCAGGTATCCATATATCAGAAAGACCGAACATTCTATAGTAGTAGTTAGTTGATGAGTCGTCTGACATGGGAGATATAAAGTTGAACGAAAATGGATAGTCAGAGTATTTCAATGATATTTCATTAGATGCTGCGATTGATTGTGCTAGATAGTTACTTTCTTGATTTTGAACTATATTAAATACTAATAAATCTGATATTTCTGTTTTATTTACCTTGCTTTTCTTTACATAACTTACAACATCTTTAGGTGATACTAGACTAATGCCACTAATCCCCGCAAGTAGAGTGTTACCATTTATATTGATACCATTGGGAGCGTTGTACTCATATTGACTCCCATTTGATGTTTTTAAGGTATAAGATACTTTACTTTTTTTTTCAAAAATAATGACTTCACTTAGTGATGAGGCTGTTATAAAACCATCATTATCTACAATGGCGTAGATCTCTTTATTGTTAGAAAGTATTCTCGAAATTTTTTTATTGGTATCATTATAAAGCATCAGTGATGTTGATGTTCCGAAGTAAATGCCATTATCACTTTTTTCGATGCTGTAAGTTATTTCATTACTTAAGTTTTCTAATAATCCATTTTCATATTTTTTTAGTCCATCTTGTCCAGCTATATATATTAGATTGTCAGATGTTAACTCTACGTCAAAAATTGGCTCATTCTTTTTTGTATCAATGCTGTTAGTAATTTCACCATTTTTGATGATTAAAACTTTACCATCAGGTGTGCCAGCAGCAATTGTCAAACTATTTTCATTAATAGAGAGTGATGATATTATATTTTTGCTAATCAACTTGGATGAATCATCTTTCTGTAAAAACAACCCTTTATTAGTGCCAAAATAAAGCCCATCGTCACTTAGAGCAGCGTATTTGTATCCTTGAGTATGAGTGTTGAAACTTTTTATTAGGTTTAAATTTTCATCAAAAAGTTTTATTTTTTCAGAGTCAGATGAAACCAGAAAACCTTTAGTGTTTTTTGTAAGATGCCATGTGCTATCTGTCGTTAAGTTAGTTTTTTGCACTAAATTATTCACTTTTTTTACAATAGTGATGCCTTGATCAATACTTCCTAATACAAACATGTCTTCGGTTGCAAAAAATGAAGATGTTTTGTCAGGTCTATCAGGAGATAAAATTCCTAAAGTAGTGTTGCTGGAAATATCAACAAAATTTTCATTTGTGAAGCCATATATGTTTTTTTTGTATTTTGTAAGTAATGAAAATGCTCGATTATCGACTTTTACTATTTCATTGCCTTCGTATTCATATAATCCATCACTAAATGATATTAGCATTTTTGTGTCATTCGTTTGCTCAAAATCCATTGTTTTTCGAGCTATCTCTTTTAATTCACTCCCGCTTAGTTTAAATAATGTACCTGCATAGTCTCTTATATAATAATCGTCGCCTATTTTTATCGTTTTTTTAATTTCACTTACGCCTTTCTTTGAAAGTTCATAAGTTTGTTCTATGTTACTTATATCAATAATTGCTTTGTTGGTTCCAACAATTAAACTCTTATCACTTGAGTTGAGGCTCCAGACTGGGGAGTCATTTACCGACAGACCATAATGAGAAAATGATTCTTGCTGTTTATCATATACGACTAGACCATTATCGGTTCCAACATACAACACGCCTTGTTCATCAATGAGTAAACTTCTAATAAAAGAACTTGGAAGACCTGTTCTGGCATCATTAGCATAAAAATGTTTAAAGTTTTTCCCATCAAATCGATTAAGCCCATTAAATGTTCCAATCCATAGATAGCCATCATGGTCCTGGACTATAGACGTAACTGTGCTTTGGGAAAGTCCTTGTGGGACACCAAAAGACTGTGATTGGAGAATAATTGGAGATTTTTCAGAAAAGGGAGATGCGTTTACGTCTTCGAATGCATGCAAGCCAAAGAAAGCGAGCAAGACGATTTTAAAGAGTGCTTTAGGCATAGTGTTTGTTCTTTTTATCCGAGGATGCCATGAAACAATTGTGTTACATCACTTTTCCAGAAAGTGCGGGGTTTGTCAAAGCGGTATCGGTAAAAAATCCTTTTAACAGCATGTAGATGCAGTAAAATTGTGCGTTGTAGAAGGGGGAGAACATGGACTCGCCATGTTTTACATCAGTATTAGGCCCAACCGTGATAGATACAACTATAGTTGGGCCAATTTGTAGCGGTTTTGTTTGTTTGTCCAGCTTTACAAACAAATGTGTGTGTAAAAGTTTTTTTGTTTAGAAATTAAACTTCTCTGCTGTTTGCTTAAAGGTTTTGAGATCTGTGATCATCTTTTCTGACTGCAACACCGCCTGGGTTCTGTGCTGTTCACCCGTGCTAAATAAGACTAAGCGGTCACTGTGTTTGGTGCGCATTTTACGCATCATGAATTTGAGTAAATCAGTGCGGGTGAGCTTAGTGATTTCGTCTACGACCAGCTCCCTTTGGTTAAATTGATAATCTCTGTTGCCGACACTGACCCAATATCGCTGGCTGCGAGTTTTAAGGTTTGCATCATGCTCCATGATTTGGCTAATAAGACCGACCTTAGTGCTTTCCCATTCTTCGTTGGTGATTTGCATCACGGCATAATTAAAGTCGGCAATAAACTCATCTATCGCCTCTAATAAATGCAGTGGTCCAGTCGTGGGCGACTGGATATAAAAAATGAGCCCAGGATGACGATTGAGCGGCAGATAACCTGTGCCGACCATGTAGCCCAACTGTTTTTCAGTGCGCAGTTCGTGGAAGAAGGTGGACGACATTGTGTGGTTCAGTAAGCTAAACAGCGCCATTTTTTCTGGCGTTGCCACAGCAGACTGGTAATACACAATGATCGCGCTATCTTGATGATCTATAGCGAGTTCTCTCAGTAAGGTGCCTTGACCCGTTAAATTGACTAATTCTCTAGTGGACTCGGCGCTTGGCGTCGAAACCAAGGACAATATGTGCTCTAAGCGTTTACCGAGAGCTTGTGCTTCAGAGACTAACCAATCTCCATAAACTAGTCCTTCAAGATAGATTTTCTCGTAAAAGGCGCGTACATGGTTATGCAAATCTTCAAGGCTTATGTCTTCGAGCATTTGAGCCATGCGGGCAGGCTCATAACTGCTTTTTTGTAGCGTGACAGTGAGACTAGTGAATAATTGTGAAATAGGTTTCGCCTGCGCCAGATTTTGCCAACTGCGCAGTAGTTGAGATTTAATCAGGGCAAAGCGCTCTTCGGTAAAATTACGCTCTCTGGCTTTGTGGATTAACAGCGCTAATAACGTTTCTTGATTGCCGGTAAAGCCCGATAAATGCAGGGTAATGCCACCTTGATGCGGATAAATATTGTAGCTTAAGCCTGCAACTTCGGCTTGATAGGTTGGTTCTGTCAGATAATCGAGCAGCATTTCAACATATAGGCGGGTGAGGGCGGCATGCTTTGGGGTTTTACTCGCCTGCTCTGAGTCCAGTGACAAATACATGTGGCCCTTGGGCACATTAAACTCATCGTCTTTCTTGTGCCAAATACGGTATCCCGTCGATTCTGCAACGATCACAGGTACATCGACATCGCTCTTATCTGGTCGAGGAATGGAGTCGGCGACGATAAATGGGTTTGCTGCAGGTAGTTGTAATTCTGGGCGAATACTGCTCACTTGCCAACGAGCAAGTGATTGAGGTGCAATAGGGCGCACTTTATAGGGCGTGTGATACCAGTTGGCTTTACGATCCGTTTTAACCGATTGCGCGATAAGCTGCAGACGCATATTGTGAGGCGTCATTAGCTCGAGTAGGGCTATGGTTTCAGGGATATCCAACCCATCCATTCGATAGTCACCAAAGACCAAATCTTCGACTTCATAATGATGCATATTGATACTGAGGTGGCTGGCCAAATCGAGTGATTTAACTTGCTCTTGGTAACGAAACGCCATTTTGAGTAAGTTTGCGCGCTCTAAATAACGCCATTCATCTAAGCCTTGGGTTTTGATGAGCTCAATATACTCAAAACAGCAGCTGATAATCTCATCAAGATTCGCTAGTCCCTTATCGGTTAACTGTAAACCGATACTGTAATCTTTGAAGTTATAACCATTTACGCCGCCGCCCGCAGACAAGTTATTCACCAGTCCCTGCTCTTTAAGATAGGACAACAGGCTGCCATGGCTCTCATTGCCTAAAATATGGCTGATATAAGTCAACGGTTTACGTTTGTAGTAGTGGTCAATGCCTGGGAAATTAAAGCTGATGCTTAAGCGTTTTTGCTCCTTAAGCGGCACGATATCGATTTGGGTTAACAGCTCATTTTCCGAAAACAGCGGCACTTGAGGATAGTTTTTCACTAAGTTCAAGTTTCGGATCCCGCTAAAATAATGGCTGGCTAACTCTTCTAATTCGTCGAGGGAAAGCGGCGCGACTAAGCACAGGGTCATTAAGTTGGCGCTGTAGTGGCTTTGATAGAAATCGAGTAATTCGCTACGTACCTGTGCTTGCTCTCCGCCTAAGGTCACTAAGTTACCGACTGAAAATTTTGAGAAAGGATGCAGTGGATTAACTGTCTCTTTGAGCACTTGATAGATACGGCGGATATCGTCTTTCAGTTTTAAACTAAATTCAGATTCAATGGCTTGGCGCTCTCTGTCGACTAAATCTAAATCAAATTTAGGGGCGATAAAAAATTGGCTGAATCTGTCTAAGGAGTCGGCAAATACGTCTTCATTGATGGTGAAAAAGAAGTTAGTGTGTTCAGTGCCCGTCCAAGCGTTATTGCTGCCGCCATGTTGGTTGATAAAGGCGTGGTACTCGCCTGAGTCGGGAAATTTTTCGGTACCAAGAAAGAGCATATGCTCTAAAAAGTGTGCCATGCCGGGTCTATCTGCGGGATCATCAAAATGACCCACGCCTACAGCCATAGATGCGGCCGCTTGGCTGGCATCTTGATCTTCAACCAATAACACCCTAAGCGCGTTATCTAACACAAGATAACGATACTGGCGGTGATCGTTTGGACTTTTATAAATGGACTGAGAGGCTTGCAAAGAGACACTCCGATAACGATAGCTTGTTATATATTGATAGTCTTAATGGTTTTTAGCAAATATCTCTTGTGTTTATCGACTAAAGATTAAGCCTTACATGGTTTGTTGAAATGAATTTTAGGGCTACAATTGGGATAAAACAAAAACAAGTTTGAGTCGCGAGAGAAGTATGCAGCTATTTTTGATGAGACATGGTGACGCCGGATTTAATGCTCAGTCTGATAGAGACAGAACACTGACCGATGTTGGAAGGCACCATACTGTGTTGATGAGCAACTGGTTGGCTCGCAGTGTGACTGATTTCGATCTTGTTTTGGTGAGTCCTTACTTACGTGCACAGCAAACTTGGCAGGAGCTGAGTCAGCATTTTCCTGAGCCGCGTAAGTGGTTAGTCGCTGATGATCTTGTGCCTTCTGGCGATCCCGCCAATGTAGCAGCTTTAGTTGTAGCCTACGCTGAGTTATACAAGGCGGATAAAGTGCTAGTGATTGCTCACATGCCGTTATTGGGCTATTTAGTCAGTGAGTTAGTGGCGGGTGTTGAGCCGCCGTTATTTGCCACTTCGGGCATTACGCTTATTGATAAACATGCCGAGCAAGCTTCAATCGTGTGGCAGCACGCGCCCCACAGCATTAGCTAGTCTTGATTGATATCCTTTTTACAAACGAAACGGCCCACTGAATGTGGGCCGTTTGTTTTCGGTAAATCACTAAATCACTAAATCGCCAAATCGGAAACGTTAATGTTTAAAGCCGATAGCGAGTTAACGTCTATGCGGCTGCTCCCCAATATCAATCAGCACTAATAATGCCGCATCGCCACCCCATTCTTTAGGCGCTTGATGGAAAGCCTTCACCATAGGATGCTGCACTAACCACATGGGGACTTGTTGTTTCAATATGCCACTGCCATAACCATGCATAATGCAGCAGCACAGGCTTTGCTGTTTAACGCAGGCTTGGATCAGTGCCGCTAGCTCAAGTTTGGCTTCTGATTGGCGATAGCCGTGCAAATCCAGCAGTAAATCTGGCTGGTAATCTCCACGTCGCAGGCGTTTGAGTTCTAGGCTATCAACCCCTTCCTCCAACCAACGCATCGGCCCTTGTACTGGCAGTAGCGGCTGATAAGTATCTGAGAAATAACTGTTAGCATGCAGTTGCTGCTCTTTCAGTTCTATTTCCTGTTTGGTTTTTAAGGGCGTGCGAAAGTGTCGCTTATTTTGCGTGATGGGTTTAATACCATCGATAAGCGCTGAGAACATCGCCAAGCCTTCTTTGTCGTCGTCTTTATTCATGGCGGGTATTCTATTGAATCCTATGGTTTCTGAATAGAGTTCAGTTACAATGTTCGCGAACAAACTAGCGGGAGCACGTTTTGGATAAGATCTTTGTAGATGAAGCTGTGACAGAATTACGCACGATTGGCGATATGTTACGTTGGGCCGTGAGCCGTTTTAACGACGCCAATGTGTATTATGGTCATGGTACTGATAACGCGTGGGATGAAGCCATCGCCTTAGTTTTCCATGCTTTACACTTACCCGAAGAAATCGGCCAGCAAGTGATTTTAAGCAACTTGACCAGCAGTGAAAAGCATAAAATTGTCGAGTTGATTATTCGCCGTGTCAGAGAGCGCCTACCTGTGCCTTATCTGACCAACAAAGCGCGTTTTGCTGGACTTGAATTTTACGTCGATGAGCGCGTGTTAGTGCCACGTTCACCGATTGCTGAAATGATCGCCAACCGTTTTAGCCCTTGGTTATACGGCAAACCGGTAACGCGTATTTTAGATTTATGTACTGGCAGCGCTTGTATCGCCATTGCTTGCGCCTACGAATTTGAAGACGCCGAAGTCGATGCGCTGGACATCAGCGAAGATGCCTTAGATGTGGCGCAAATCAATATCGAAACCTTAGGTGTGATGGACCGAGTATTCCCGATGCAATCGGATCTGTTTTCGGCCATCCCTGAAGGCCCTCAGTATGATTTGATTGTCTCAAACCCACCTTATGTGGATGCCGAAGACATTGGCGATATGCCAGATGAATATCACCATGAGCCTGCCATTGGTTTAGCCTCTGGTCGCGACGGCTTAGATTTAACCAAACGCATACTGGCCAATGCCGCGCAATACCTCACACCAACGGGTTTACTCGTGGTCGAAGTGGGTAATTCTATGGTGCATTTGATTGAGCAATTCCCAGAAGTGCCATTCACTTGGATTAACTTTGAAAATGGCGGCGATGGCGTATTCGTATTGACCCGCGATCAACTGGTCGAAAATCAGTCAGTGTTCGGCATTTATCGCGACGCGCAATAACCTAAAGTAGCAAATTAGGTTGAGACTTTTCCCGCTGCCAGTTAGGCTTGCAGCGGGAAAATAAATGGTCCAGTGGTCGCTGGACACGGAGCGATGAAAAAATAACCTAAGGTGTACAAAGCGGATGTCTGGAAACAGTATTGGTCAAAATTTTGTAGTGACGACGTTTGGTGAGAGTCACGGTGTTGCGCTCGGTTGCATTATTGATGGTTGCCCACCCGGGCTTGAATTAACCGAAGCCGATATGCAGCACGATCTAGACCGCCGTCGTCCAGGGACATCCCGCTATACCACGGCCCGCCGTGAGCCAGACGAAGTGCGGATTTTATCCGGCGTTTTCGAAGGTAAAACCACGGGCACTTCAATTGGACTCTTGATCGAAAATACCGATCAACGCAGTCAAGATTACTCTAATATCAAAGATTTATTCCGCCCTGGACACGCCGATTATACCTACCAGCAAAAGTACGGTATGCGTGATTATCGAGGTGGTGGCCGTTCGTCTGCCCGTGAAACCGCGATGCGCGTTGCGGCGGGTGCTGTGGCTAAAAAGTATTTGAAGCAAGTTCACGGTATCGAGATCTATGGGTTTATGTCACAGCTGGGTCCTATTTGTGCGCAGACTATTGATCTTGACCAAATTGAGCAAAATGCCTTTTTCTTCCCCGATGCCAGCAAGCTTGAAGCGCTTGATGAATACATGCGTGAGCTGAAAAAATCAGGTGACTCCATTGGCGCGAAAATCTCGGTTATCGCGACAGGTGTGCCAGTGGGTTTAGGTGAGCCAGTATTTGATAGGCTCGATGCCGATATCGCCCACGCTTTGATGGGCATCAATGCCGTTAAAGGTGTTGAAATTGGTGATGGTTTTGGCGTGGTGACGCAAAAGGGCTCCGAAGGTCGTGACTTAATGTCGCCGCAAGGCTTTGAATCCAACCATGCGGGCGGTGTGCTCGGTGGGATTTCGTCGGGTCAGCCGATCATTGCCCATATTGCCTTAAAACCCACCTCCAGCATCAGTGTGCCGGGCCAAAGTATGACGGCGCAGGGGGAAATGGCCGAAGTTGTCACTAAAGGTCGTCACGATCCTTGTGTTGGGATCCGCGCGGTACCGATTGCCGAAGCTATGCTTGCCATTGTGTTGATGGATCACTTGTTAAGGCACAGAGCGCAAAATCAGGATGTACGCAGTCACACGCCCGTTCTCGGAATGAGATAGGGGTATGCGATAGGAGCATGAGATAGGGGTATGCGATAGGCGCATGAGGTAGATGGTGTGCGATAACAATCCAACAAGTGACATGAGATAAAGGGAATGCGTTAATGTCAACTTCTTCTAGCACAAGCCGGCAATTACGCTGGCTTTGTGCCTGCTATTTTTTCTTCTTTTCTATTCTCGGTACTATGGTCCCTTATCTTGGGGTCTTCTTCGAAAATCGCGGTTTTAATCCTCAAGAAATTGGCTTTCTACTCGCTATCCTAATGGCGACGCGCATCGTAGCGCCGAATGTGTGGGCCAAAGTGGCTGACCGAACGGGAATGCGTGCCGAGCTGATAAAAATGGGCGCGGGAGCCGCCGCGCTGGCGTATTTGAGTTTCTTCTACCATGGCGGTTTTGTGTATATGGCGCTGAGTTTGGCCCTCTATACCTTCTTTTGGAACGCAATCCTCGCCCAGCTTGAAGTGATCACCTTAGAAACCTTAGGTGAAAATGCCAGCCGCTACGGTCAAATTCGCAGTTGGGGCAGTGTTGGTTATATCTGCCTAGTTGTCGGTGCGGGCTTTGCCATTGGCCAGTGGGGCACTGAAGTGCTGCCATATATTGGTTTTTCATTATTTATCGGCATGTTAGCCAGTGCGTTGCCATTACCGGCCAATCGCTTAGTGCGCGACACCAGCCAAGTGCGGCCGCCATTGCAATGGCATCGGGCGATTATTTGGTTCTTAGTCTCGGCCATGTTGCTGCAAATGAGCGCGGGACCTTTCTACGGCTTCTTCGTCTTATATTTAAAACAAGCGGGTTACTCAGAATCCTCGGCGGGGATATTTGTCGCCCTTGGCGCTATGGCCGAGATTGTGATGTTTATGTTCGCACCGCGTTTACTGGGCCGCTATGGCGTTAATACCCTATTGATTGTCAGTATCGGCATGACTTGCTTGCGTTGGTTGTTGGTCGCCTTTGGGGTAGACAGCGTGTTGTGGCTAGGTGTTAGTCAATTATTACATGCCTTTACCTTTGGCTTAACCCATGCGGCATCGATTCAATTTGTGCATAAACATTTCGATGCGAGTCACAGAAGCCAAGGTCAAGCCCTGTATGCCAGCTTAAGTTTTGGTGTTGGCGGCGCGCTCGGCACTTGGATTTGTGGCTATATTTGGGGCGATGGAAGCGGGGCGGTTTGGTCTTGGGTATTTGCAGCAGGATGCGCCTTTGCCGCTATGCTGGCGGTATTCTTTATTCCTACGGATAAACCGAGTGTTGTAGCCCATACGGCCTAGTCATATCCATTAAGATAAAAGTATAAAAAATCAAAAGATTGTGTTAAGTGAGGTAAAGGTGATTCGGTTTCGTTTAGGGTTAGTTATCAATCCATTGGCTGGCTTAGGTGGCAGTGTTGGCCTTAAGGGCAGCGATGGCGTTGCGCGAGAGGCGCTTGCCTTAGGCGCCGAACCCAAAGCCGCCTTGCGTATGATGCAGGCCCTTGAGATTATCCGTGATTATAGTGATGACATTGAAGTCATTACCGCTTCGGGCATCATGGGTGAAGATGCGGCTAAAACACTCGGTTTTACCACGCGAGTGGTGTATCACACTCCAGATAAAACACAGGCGCAGGATACGCAGGCCGTTGTGCGCGCGCTGCTGGATGAACCACTGGATTTACTGCTCTTTGCCGGTGGTGACGGCACGGCTCGCGATGTTTATTCCGTGTTTGAACAAGCCACTATCGATGACAAATTACCCGTGCTTGGCGTGCCCGCTGGCGTGAAAATTCATTCCGGCGTTTACGGTATTACGCCCCATGCCTCTGGCATGGTGGTCAAAATGTTACTCGATGGCGAACTCGTTAGTTTGATGTCCGCCGATGTGATGGATATCGACGAGGTGGCTTTTCGCCAAGGCACAGTGCGCGCTAAGCGCTTTGGTGAGCTTTTAGTACCCGCCGAGCCGCGCTATGTGCAAGCGGTGAAGATGGGCGGCAAGGAAGTCGATGAACTCGTGCTGGCTGATATCGCCGCCGATGTGATCAATCAAATGGAAGATGAACTGTACATCATGGGCTCTGGCAGTACGGTTGCCTTTGTGATGGAAGAGTTAGGACTCGATAATACCCTGTTAGGTGTTGATCTTATTCAAGATAAAAATCTTGTCGGTAGTGACTTAACCGCAAATGAATTACTCGAACTGACCCAAGATAAGCCGACTAAGTTGGTGATTACTTTAATTGGCGGTCAAGGCCATATCTTAGGGCGCGGTAATCAACAATTGTCGCCTGAGCTGATTCGGCGTATCGGAAAAGACAATATTATTATCCTCGCCACAAAAACTAAGTTAAAAGCACTTGATGGACGACCACTAATTGTGGATAGTGGCGACCCTAAATTAGATAGCGAGCTTGGCGGCTATTACAAAGTGACGACGGGCTACCATGATTACGTCATGTATCAGGTGGCCAATCCAGATTTATTGGTCGCAGCAGATGTGTCGGCCAATCCAGTATTAATGGAGAGTTAGACCCATGTTAGAGCATTACGAAGACGCATTAGAACAGTGGATCGCCAGTGTAGTCAGCCATGGTGATGACGATGCTTTATTTGCCTGTGGCTACTTACAGGGTCATGTCGCCGTTGTGTTATCGCAACTTGAAGCGCAGGGTGAAACCGATCTTGATGCTTTAATGCTAAAAATGACCGACTGTTTAGCACTCGCGCGCCAAGAATTAAACGATGCCGATTATGCCTTGGTTGAACAGGCATGGGCACAGTTGCATGCATGGATTGTAGGCGAATTAGATGTTGCCTAGGGTTATGCCTATGACTGACGATGAGCGAGTGACTAATACTGCAGTGACTAGTACCAAAGTAACGAGTACAGAAATGCCGAGTGCTGAATTAGCCTGTGAGCAAACGCTCGATGCTAGCGCGGTATTTATCGGTTTAGTGAATCCTAAAACGCCCGTTAACGTCGGGGGCATTATGCGCGCATCGGGTTGTTATGGCGTCGATGGCGTATTTTACACTGGCAGGCGCTACGAGTTAGCCGCGCGTTCGGGTGCAGTGCAATACCATGTCGATACTAAAGATGCTGGCGAGCGCATTCCGCTCACGGGCGTCACTTCATTGTTAGCCGCGATTCCGGCGGACACTCAGCTTATTTGTGTCGATTTGGTGGTGGGCGCGACGCCGCTACCGGATTTTGTCCATCCCGCGAAAGCCTTTTATGTGTTTGGTCCTGAAGATGGCACCATTGGTCAAGAGATTATCGATAAAGCCGATGCCGTAGTGTATGTGCCTACGGTCGGGTGTATGAATCTTGCGGCTTCGGTCAATGTGCTGTTATACGACAGATTGGCCAAATCCCATCGCGTGGCTGCAAGCCTGACATCGAGCCTAGCATCTGGTCTACCTTCGAACCTAAGTGGCGATGCACTGATCCGCCAGAGTCGTGATAACAACAATCGTACTCGGGTGAAAGTGGCGAGAGAATCGAGAAAGCCCCGACATATTGAGCCTAGCAGTCTTGAACCTAGCAGCATTGACAACGCAATAGTCATCACAGCCGCTTAAGTGGTTTAAAAATAACATTTTAAAAAAGGGATTAAGCCAAGGCTTAATCCCTTTTTTATAGCGCTCAAAAACGTTATTTTTTCTAGCGATTGATTGCCTAGAGCGCTTTACCCTTGAGCAATTTTCGCAGCCACATGCGATTGGGGTTGAGTTTACACAGGGTTTCTTTATCGAGTGGTATTGGCTCGCCGCAAAGCTGCGCCGCGAGACATTCGGCGGCAAGTGGTCCAGAACTTAACCCTCGTGAGCCTAACCCACCAAGAATATACAGTCCTTGATGCACTGGCGCTGGCGTGGTTTGCCAGTAGTGACGACTCTCTTTAGTGAGTTGATGTTGCTCATAATCCTCAAGGATTTTGGCCACATCGGGCGCGCAGCCCATCATAGGGAAATGATCTCGCGTCACCATACGCACGCCAACACGGGCATTGTTGCCACTCATGTCGATATCTTTAAGCCAGCTTTGCTTCGGATAACTCTCGTGCATTTTGGCGAGGTTTTCCTGTTGCTCCTGCGGGCAAAAATCTAAATGCCTAGGTTCTTTAACGTAACTCGCGCCTAGGCAGTGGAGCCCTTGGTGACTCGGCGTTAAATAACCGTTGGCGCACAGCACAGTTGCGAGCTGACTCAATTGAAATTGTGCGGGCACATGGCTGACTTGGCCGCGAAAGGGGCTAATTTGTAATTTGTTGCTGGCATCAAATTGTGTTAATTCTGCGCCATTGGCGAGTACAAGTTGCGCAAAGGGGCCAAAGCGATGCTTGGTGGCGATTAAATACCAACCTTCACTTTGATACTCAATTTCAAGGATTTCAGTCTCCAAATGGAGCTTAACCTCGGTAAGCTGCTGCGCTTTTTGTATCGCAGCTTCGGCATATTCAAATGGACAAACCCAGCCACCTAAGGGATAGAAAAAACCTGATTTGTCGATATTAATGTTCGCAAGAGAATTGGCTTGCTGCGCATCGACTCGATAGGCAATTTCACTTGGCCAAGCTTGGCCTTGAATGATTTTATCGAGTCGTAATTGGCTGCGTTCATCGTGAGCAGTTTGCAATACCCCGCAAAAATCATGGGAAATCGACGTTTGATTTGGTGCGGGGGCTGATGTCAGCGCCTGCACTCGACGTCGACTAAATAAAAATGCCTGTTGGAAGAAGCGGCTAAGCTCGTCATTTTCCGGTGTCAGCAGTGGATAAATCGCCCCTTGACGATTGCCCGAGGCGCCTTGGCCAAGCTTGGCATCTTTACAAAACAGCTGCGTGCCTTGGCCTCGCTCGGCCAAAGACAGCGCTAAATGCGCCGAGGCTAAGCCACCGCCTATGATGGCAATCGAGCTGGACGTGTCCGAGGGTAAGATTGCAGCCATAGGATTAAAGGCATAGGCTTTGGCATCTTGCTGGCGTAAGACGTGGCGCTCGTGTAACAAAATGGCATCGGGCTGATGGTTTGTCTGTATTTCAGTGCAGGTAAAATCCCTCACCTCAAAGCCACAGGCTTGGAAACGATTGATTGTTGTTTCGTTTAATCCGCTTGATTCGCTTGATTCAATAGTGGCGCTATCGTCACTGAGTTTTGCCATCTGCCAGAGGCTTTGATGATTTAGCGCCTGTTGCTGATGGGGCAATACCAGCCAGTGCTGAACGGGGTGAAGTGGAGAATGGATGAGTGAACTGAGCTGGGATTGAATATCACCAAAGTGCAGGTCGATTGTGAAACGACCGTCATCAAAAATTAATCTCTGGCAACCTATAATAGCCGCAGGCTCTGCATGAAGTAAGCGTTGGGCAAGTGGCTCAAGTTCAGGCTCTTTGGTTAAACAGGTGGATTGATCCCAAAGTAATTTAAGTTCGTAAGCATTAATCGGATTGGGTTCGAACACCTTAAGGAGTAAACGTTGGCTAGGATTCGCCTGAGTGCGCCACCAAGATAAGAGTTCAAGCCCGTTACCTAAACCAATTTGGCCTAATACTAAGAGTTTTTGCTGTGAATGAGCCTCAAATACCCGCTTCTGATAAATGCTCAACTTGCTGAGATAGTGTGCATCAGTGTCAGCTGTTGCGGGATAAAGGTTGATTAATTGCGGGTAATCACGCTTAATTTGGCAAGGTTTATTGGGCTCTGCAGTCAAAGAAATTTACTCTCGGTCTCATAATTGGCATTATTTTACTCGCCTTTATGGAAAGCTGACCACTTAATTGAGTCAAAACAGATACTATTGGCTCAGCGAAAAGTAGGTACTGACATGTACACAATGGATAGCAATAAAATGAAAAGAGTCGTGATCACCGGAATGGGTGTTGTTTCAAGTATCGGTAATAACAAGCAAGAAGTGACCGAGTCACTGAAAGCGGGCCGCAGTGGTATTACGCATTCAGCTCAGTTTGAAGAGATGCAGTTACGTAGCCACGTATGGGGTGACATCAAGTTAAACCCAGCTGAGCATATCGATCGTAAAGCGCTACGCTTCATGGGCGATGCCGCTGCCTATGCTTACATTGCGATGCAAGAAGCTGTTAGCGATGCCAATTTAACTGAAGAGCAGTATTCAGATCCGCGCGTCGGTTTGATTGTCGGTACAGGCGGCGCATCATCGTCTAACCAAGTGCAATCTGCCGATACACTGCGTGAAAAAGGCGTTAAACGTGTTGGTCCGTATATTGTGCCTCGCATCATGTCGAGCACGGCCAGCGCTTGTTTGGCTACGCCATTTAAAATTAAAGGCATGAACTATTCTATCAGTTCAGCTTGTGCAACCAGCGCCCACTGTATTGGTCACGCCGTTGAACTTATCCAAATGGGTAAGCAAGACATGGTGTTTGCCGGTGGTGCTGAAGAAGTGGATTGGACGCTGACCATGGGCTTTGATGCTATGGGCGCACTGTCAACTAAGTACAATGCCACACCAGAAAAAGCCTCTCGTACCTATGATGCAGACCGTGATGGTTTTGTGATCTCTGGCGGCGGCGGTATTTTAGTGGTTGAAGAGTTAGAGCATGCTCTGGCTCGCGGCGCAAAAATTTACGCAGAAGTGATTGGTTATGGCGCGTCTTCAGACGGTTATGACATGGTAGCGCCATCTGGCGAAGGCGCAGTGCGTTGTATGCAAATGGCGATGATGGATGTCGATACCCCAATCGATTACATCAACACTCATGGCACTTCAACGCCAGTGGGCGACGTGCGTGAATTAGAAGCGCTACGTGAAGTTTTCAAAGACAAGTGCCCACCGATTGCATCGACTAAGTCTATGACAGGTCATGCATTAGGCGCCGCAGGCGTACATGAAGCGATTTACAGCTTAATCATGATGGAAAACAGCTTTATTGCCCCAAGCATCAATATTGAAAATCTGGACGACGCGGCGAAAGACATGCCTATCGTTCGTGAATATCGCGCTGCTGAGCTGAACACTGTGATGAGCAACAGCTTCGGTTTTGGCGGTACAAACGCCACGCTAGTGATGCGTAAATTCAAATAAGTTTATTGATTAAACGCGATAGAAGGGAAGCTTAGGCTTCCCTTTTTTATGGGCGTTTTATGTGAACCTGTTGCATAGGCAGGGATTTATCCCATTAGTCTTGTTAGAATACCGAGCATCTTGATGCCTTCCATTCCCACTTTTATCCGATCAGGTGCCCATGAAGATTTTAGTCGATGAAAATATGCCCTATGTTGAACCGCTATTTGGCGATCTCGGGGACATTATTCCTGTTAACGGCCGTACGTTAACCGCCGAGCAAGTACGCGAGGCCGATGTGCTATTAGTGCGCTCGGTCACCAAAGTGAATGCCGAATTGCTCTCTGGCAATAACAAGCTGAAATTTGTCGGCAGTGCCACCATAGGCACAGATCATGTGGATTTAACCTATCTTGCTGAGCGAAATATTCCCTTCTCTAATGCACCAGGTTGCAATGCGACTGCGGTTGGGGAGTTTGCTTTTATCGCTATGCTGGAGTTAGCGCAGCGGTTTAATTCGCCGCTTAAGGGCAAAGTTGTCGGCATAGTGGGCGCGGGCAACACTGGCACTGCAACAGCTAAATGCTTGCAAGCCTACGGTATTAATGTGTTGCTTAATGATCCCATCAAAGAGAAACAGGGCGATCCACGCAGTTTTGTGAGTTTAGAGACCATCATGGCGCAGGCCGATATCATTAGTTTGCATGTGCCCATCACGCGCACGGGCGAGCATAAAACCAAGCATTTGTTCGATGAGGCGCGCTTAAAGGCACTCAAACCCAATACATGGTTAGTGAATTGCTGCCGCGGTGATGTGATAGATAATCAGGCGCTTATCAAAGTGAAGCGTCAGCGTGACGATCTTAAGTTAGTGCTCGACGTGTGGGAGGGTGAGCCAACACCGATGCCTGAACTGGTGCCTCTGGCTGAATTTGCCACCCCGCATATTGCAGGTTACAGCTTAGAAGGTAAGGCGCGCGGCACTTTTATGCTTTACCAAAACCTGTGTCAGTTGCTGAATGTGGCAGCCGATAAAAGCCTGCTGGATCTGTTGCCAAGCTTTAACATTAAGGCGGTCGAACTAGCGACCGCGCCGAATGAAAAAGCCTTATTACAGCTTGCGCGCTTTGTCTATGATTTGCGCGACGATGACAAGATGTTCAGAAATACATTCTTAAATGAGAATGGCTTCGACACTATGAGAAAAAATCACCAACATAGACGCGAATTTAGTGCATTGACGCTGGCTTATGACGGTCAATCTGAGGTAGATTGGTTGTCCAATTTAGGTTTTTCAGGAGTCGGTCAGTAGCTATGTCACAGGAATTTAATGTTGTCGTTTTAGGTGCATCGGGCGCAGTGGGTCAAACAATGATAGAGATCCTCGAAGAGCGTAATTTCCCGGTTGCCAATTTGTACCCTTTAGCCAGTAGCCGTAGCGCCGGTGAAACGGTCAGCTTTCATGGCAAACAAATTACCATTCTCGACGTAGAAACCTTCGATTGGACCCAAGCTCAAATTGGTTTCTTTTCTGCAGGTGGTGATGTTTCCGCCAAATGGGCCCCGATTGCCGCTGAAGCAGGTTGTGTTGTGATTGATAACACCTCGCACTTTAGATACGACATCGATATTCCCTTAGTCGTACCCGAAGTGAATCCCCATGCTATTGCTGATTTTCGCAATCGCAATATCATTGCTAACCCAAATTGCTCAACGATTCAAATGCTGGTGGCGCTTAAGCCTATTTATGATGCCTATGGTATCAGCCGCATTAACGTGGCAACGTACCAGTCAGTTTCGGGTACAGGTAAAAAAGCCATTGAAGAGTTAGCGCATCAGTGCACTAAATTACTGCAAGGTTTACCTGCTGACGCTGAAGTCTATCCAAAGCAAATTGCTTTTAACGTATTGCCGCAAATCGATAAGTTTATGGATAACGGCTATACCAAAGAAGAAATGAAAATGGTCTGGGAAACCCAGAAAATTTTCGGTGACGATGAGATTTTAGTGAATGCGACCGCGGTACGTGTACCTGTGTTTTATGGTCACTCTGAAGCCATTAATATCGAAACCCGTCAGCCTGTTGATGCAGAAGACGTTAAAGCTTTACTGCGTAATGCCGAAGGAGTGGTATTGTTTGAGTCAGATGATGACTATCCAACGGCTGTAACCGATGGTGCTGGTACCGATCCGGTTTATGTGGGCCGTATTCGTAAGGATATCTCTCATTCTCATGGGATTAACCTGTGGGTGGTGTCAGACAATATTCGTAAGGGCGCAGCCTTGAACAGTGTGCAAATTGCCGAGATCTTAGTGAGAGATTATTACTAAGCACGAGATTGCATTTTATGCCCATTGAAAAAGCCTGCTGTCAGCAGGCTTTTTTTGTTTTACAATTGTGAACAGTAGCAGGGCAGGGATTTCTGGTTTATAGTAATCTCAATAAATACAATTGCCTAAAGCCTGTTATCAGCGAGATAACTTTATAGCGCTTCAAAGGGAAGGATTGATGAAATTTCGCACTTCGTATCTTGTGGGTCTAATGGCCACTGTTTTAGCTGTTTCTTCTACCGCTTATTTTATTGATCCCGCCGTTGCAGCAGATACGCCAAGATTAAAACCCTTAAAAATCATGGGTCCAGACGGACAGATCCGTCAAGTTAATCATCAATATGGCCCAACGACATCCAGAGACACGTTTTGGAGCATAGCGCAAAAAGTCCGTCCCGATGCCAGCGTCAGCGTCTATCAAGTGATGGCCGCGCTATACGATGCTAACCCCCATGCGTTTAACTCTGCCAGCTACAACAGTTTAGAACGTGGCATGATCCTGCTGATCCCGTCTAAAGAAGTCATGCTGTCGATTCCTAATAGCATGGCGATTGCAAGAGCAGAACAAAGCGACAGACAATCCCGTGCGCCAGCGAAAGCGGTGCAGAAACCTGCTGCGAAAGTCACTACGCAAGCACCTGTGACGGCTCCCGCCGTGATTGCTGAAACTAAAATCACTGAAACCAAAGTGACGCCGCCCAAAGCGCCAGTGGTAGAAACGCCGACGCCAGACAAGCCTAAGATGCTGAGTTCTGATGTAACGTCGCGTTTAGAAGCGGCCGAAAGTAAAAACCTGTCATTAACCGATGAATTAGCTCGTACCCAAGATCAACTCACTGTCCGCACTTCAGATGTTGAAGCGCTAAAAGTGAAAGTTGAAGAGTTGAATCAACGCATTGCCGTGCTAGAGGAAACTCTGCAAGCCAGCAAATTGCAAAACCAAGCTTTAAAAGCCGAAGTCGAAGCTGCCCAAATGCCAGAGATGGCAACGGGAACGGCTGAAGCTGAGACTCTGGCCCCTGCTGAGCCCGATGATTTATGGCGTAATATCCTCAACAGTCCAGTGTTAATGATTGCTGCCGCTGTGATCCCTGCCTTGTTCTTGTTACTGGCAGTGTTCTGGTTGCTGCGCCGTAAACGTAATAAAGAACGTCGTGAAATGCAGGCGCAAGAAGCGGTTATGGCCGCGGGTGCTGCTGGCGTTGCCGGTACTGCCATCATGGACATGGATGATGACGACTTAGATGATATGGCGGTGCATTTAGATACCGACCATGCCGACTCTATCGATAGCCTGCTTGATATGGGCAGCGTCGATTTACAGCCTGAGCAAGATTTGACTGATTCAAACGATCAGATGGATATGGCGTCTGAAATGTTTGTCGATCCGGGTCTCTCTGCCGAACCTGAGGTTGAAGACGAAGGACAATCTCTTGATGACCTGTGGGCCGAAGCCATGGGCGATCAGGAAGAGGATATTGTTGAGGAGAAACCTAAATCTGACAATATTCTTGAGGAAGCCGATCTCGATGCGCTATTAGCGGGCCTAGGTTCAGAAGACAACACTGAAGCTGAAGACGATTTAAGTGAATTAGAGCGAAACTTTGCTAGCGATTTAGCTGAAGAAGACGACGTTGAAGTAGAAGATACTAAACCTGCCGATGAAGCCATCGCGGATGACGATGATCTTGATGCATTACTTGCCGAGTTTAGTGTTCCTGCAGAAGATACTGAGATTGCACAAGCACCAGACGCTGTTGCGTCTGATGATGAAGATCTCAGTGCTGCCATCGCCGCAGAACTCAATAATGAGTTAGATGATGAACTGGGCAGCGAAGAGGTTGATGATATCGATGCGCTGTTAGCGGATTTTGATAAACCCGCAGAGCCCGAAGTCGAGCCTGATCTTGGCGCTGAAATTGCTGCCGAGTTAGACGCAGAGTTAGACGAATTGGGTGTAGAAGATACCGACGACATCGATGCGCTGTTAGCGGATTTTGATAAACCCGCAGTGCCCGAAGTCGAGCCTGATCTTGGCGCTGAAATTGCTGCCGAGTTAGACGCAGAGTTAGATGAACTGGGTGTAGAAGATACCGACGACATTGATGCGCTGTTAGCGGATTTTGATAAACCCGCTGAGCCTGAAGTCGAGCCTGATCTTGGCGCTGAAATTGCCGCCGAGTTAGACGCAGAGCTTGATGAGCTTGGCGTAGAAGACACTGACGATATCGATGCACTGTTAGCTGATTTCGATAAACCAGCAGAACCCGAAGCTGAACCCGATCTTGGCGCTGAAATCGCCGCCGAGTTAGACGATGAACTGGATGAATTAGGCGTAGATGAATCCGATGATATCGATTCACTGCTGGCAAGTTTTGATGCTGAGCCTGAAGTCAAAGTTGATGCAGAAAACGATGATATCAGTGCAGAAATCGCCGCAGAGCTAGAAGCTTCGTTACCGGAAGATATCAAGGGCGAAGCGTCAGGCGATGAAGATTTAGATGCGTTGTTAGCTGAATTTGATGTGCCAGAGCAACTTGATGCCGATGAAGATGAATTCGACTTCGATATGGAAACGGCGCAGCTTGATACGGACGATACCACCACAGACGAAGATAATTTACTCAAAGGTATTGGTGCATCCCATTCGATTAATGGTACTGATGATACTTTCTCGTTAGTCGAAGAGTTGGGTGAAGATGATGATTCCGATACCCTGACTACGGCCGCAGCCACTTTGGCAGCTGCTACCGCAGCAGCGAGAGTTAAGGAAAAAGAGTCTTCTTTCTTTAATGATTTAAAAGCCAATAAGAGCAAAGATCCCCACGTGCTTGATTGGGACTCAGAGCTTGATTTTGCGCCTAAGGCCAAACCTGCTGCCACGCCAGCCGATGCCGCCGCTGAAACGGATGTCGATGATGTCGAGCCTAATGCCGATGCTTCGCTAGCTGATACGCCGGCTCTGGACGATGCGACGCAAAATAAGCCGATTAAGGCGACGCGTAACGATCTTGATTTTAGTGAAGATTTTAAACTCGATACCCAAGAGGGTGCTGACGATTCTGAGCAAGGCCTCGATTTAAGCGATGACAATGTACTCGCTGCTTTCACGGCCAATACCGATTTTGATGACGATGAAGATGTACTGACGTCAGAAGACAGTTTCTCACTCGTCGATGATCTCACCGTCGATGAAGCGTTAGCTGCACTCGACGCCCAAGAATCGCGTAAAGCGCAGAAGAAGTTTGTTCCTGAGCATGATTTAACGAATTTCCAAAATGAAAACGGCTTTATCGACATCGACAAGTTGCTGAATGATGCCGATGAAGACAGTGCAGATAGTGATTTGTATTCGGAAGTCGACGTGGAAATGAGCGATGTCGGAGCCTTAATCGGCGATGCCGCAATGATTGATGTCGACGATGAAGAAAACTCAGTCAACGCTAAGTTGGATTTAGCCCGCGCTTATATCGAAATTGACGACAGCGACAGTGCCAAAGCCCTGCTCAAAGAAGTGCAAATTGACGGTAATGAGCGCCAGCAAGAAGAAGCGGGACGTTTACTCAAAGAGATTGGTTAATCTCGATTGAGAGAGTTTCAAGCTAACGGCGCCTTCAGCGCCGTTTTTTTTATGGGCTGCTGTGATAAAATGCGCCGCTAAATCAATTGTGAGGATAAGTGGATGCGGATTGCATTAGGTATTGAATATGACGGCAATGGTTATTTTGGCTGGCAACGTCAGGCCGAAGTCGATTCAGTACAAGGGCAATTAGAACGGGCGCTGTCGATAGTGGCCAACGAGCCTATCGGCGTCTTCTGCGCTGGCCGTACCGATGCGGGCGTGCATGCCACAGGCCAAGTGGTTCATTTTGAAACCCATGCCATTCGTAATGAAGGCGCATGGACCTTAGGGGTGAATGCTAATTTGCCTGACAATATTGCCGTGCGTTGGGTTAAAGAAGTCGATGACAGTTTTCATGCACGCTTTTCAGCAACCGCCAGACGCTACCGTTACGTGATTTATAATCATAATTTCCGTCCAGGCATTTTGCGCCACGGTGTCAGCCATTATCACGGCGATATCGATGCCGATAGAATGCACCAAGCGGCGCAGGCACTCTTAGGCGAGCAAGATTTTACCAGCTTTCGCGCAGTCCAGTGTCAGTCGAAAACGCCGTTTCGCAATGTGCATTGTGTCAATGTCACGCGCCAAGGCATGTATGTGATTGTTGATATCGCCGCGAATGCCTTTTTGCATCACATGGTGCGCAATATCGTCGGTTCATTGTTAGAAATCGGTTTAGGCAATCAGCCGCTGACGTGGATGGGTGATTTGCTCGCCTTAAAAGACAGAAATCAAGCCGCAGCGACGGCTAAACCCCATGGGCTTTATTTAGTCGATGTGACTTATCCAGAACAATATCAATTGCCTAAACTCGCCCTTGGGCCATTATTCATGTTGGATTGAAAAGTTCTTATTTGAGAGATAATCGAATACGAGGATGTACGGACATGCTAACAGCGCCAGCGTCAAAGGCAGCATTGGAACAGTGGTTGGATTATTTGTTATCCATACATCCAACCGAAATTGATATGGGATTAACCCGTGTTGCTAAGGTTGCGCAAACCCTTGGCATATTAGATTTAGGTCAAAGCAAGATAGTCACAGTGGCAGGCACAAATGGCAAAGGCACGACCTGCGCCATGCTGGAAAATATTCTGCGCTTATCGGGTTTGACGGTGGGCGTATACAGCTCGCCGCACATGCTGAAATACAACGAGCGAGTGCGTATAAATGGTAGCGATGCCAGTGATAGCGCCTTTGTCGCCGCCTTTGAGCAAATTGAAGCCGCGCGCGCCGAGATTTCCCTGACCTTTTTTGAATACGCCACGCTTGCGGGTTTAATACTCTTTAAAGCCGCTAAGCTGGATGTCATCATCTTAGAAGTCGGTTTAGGTGGACGGTTAGATGCCACCAATATTATCGATGCCGATATTAGCGTGGTGACGTCGGTCGATTTAGATCATGAGAGTTATCTCGGTAATACCCGCGAACTCGTCGGCCGTGAAAAGGCGGGCATTTTCCGCCGTGGTAAAGCTGCGATTGTCGGCGAGCCTAACTTGCCGCATACCGTCAATGATGTTGCCAATGAGGTTGGCGCCATCTTGTATCGTGTCGGCAATGAATTCAGTTACCAAGTTCATGGCAATCTATGGGATTTTCAAGGCCAAGTGCTCAAACTGCACGATTTAGCGTTACCCACCTTGCCGCTACCGAATGCCGCGACTGTATTGGCCGTAATTGAACAGGGTTGGCCGGATATCGCGCCCGCTATTATTGCCGAGGGTATTCGCACGGCTCGGTTAACCGGTCGATTAGAGCGGGTAAGTGAGCAGCCGTTAGTGCTACTCGATGTGGCGCATAATCCCCATGCGGCGCGTTTTTTGGTACAACAGTTAGCGCCAATGGTTGTGGGTAAGCGGGTGTTCGCCCTTTGCGGCATGTTGAAGGATAAAGATATTGAAGGTGTGTTGCCTGTGATCCATCCACTGATCGACACTTGGTATTTGGTCAGTCTTCACGGTGAGCGTGGCGCGAGTTCGGCTATGCTGCGCAAAACCTTAGCACCTGAGGCCAGCGCATTTGAGTTTGAGGACATAGCTGAGGCATGGTCGGCATTAAAAGCGCAAATTAACCCAGATGATGTGGTAATTGTGTTTGGCTCCTTTTACACTGTGGCAGGTTTTAAGTCTCAATTTATGCAGGAAGTCCGTTTTGTCTAGCCAGTTTCATAATCGTTTAGTCGGCACTGTGGTGCTGGTTGCGCTTGGAGTGATTTTTTTGCCAGATATTTTGGATGGCAAGAAAGATCGCCAAGAAGAGCAATTTTCCGAAATTCCTTTGCGTCCGACTGTGATTGAGCAGCAAAAAGCCGACGATGATATGTTTGAAGTCTTGTCGGCCGAAGACACTGCTGCGTTAAGTGGGGCAGATGCCACCTTAGCTGAGGCAGGCAATAATGCCGACAGTGACAAGTCAGCCGCGCTTGTCATCGCTAAGCAAGACGTTAAGGCGGACATTAAAGCTGAGGTGAAAAAGCCAGAGGTTAAGCAAGCAGAAGTTAAAAAGCCTGAAGCGAAACCAGAACCTAAAAAAGAGCCACCTAAGGCGACGGTAAAAACGGAGCCCGCTAAAAAAACTGAGACTAAAGCGCCAACCGTCGCTAAGACTGAAAAGCCCAAAGCAGAAACGCCAAAAGCCAGTACTGCCAGCCGTGACAGCTTAAAAAGTGGCTTTACCTTGCAGCTCGGCAGTTTTAACAATGCAACCAATGTTAAAGCTTTGGTTGCACAGCTACGTAAGAGTGGTTTTAAAGCGTACACTATCCCTGAAAATCCTAAAGATGGCGTATTAACTAAAGTGTTTGTCGGGCCAGATGTGTCTGAGGCAAAGCTGAAGAAAATACAAGTTGAGGTGGAAAACCTCACCCGTCTTAAGGGCTGGATTGTTCCTTTTAATCCCTCAGAATCTTAATGGTGATACAACACTCGAGACTGAAAATGATTTATTTACTTCTCTAGGGGTGAGAATCGTTTCAGTCTCTGGTAGAATCGCGCCGTCTTAAAGCCCATGTCGGAAAGCCATCTCAATGGTTTGGATTGATTACGCTATCATATTCGTCATCGGATTATCGACTCTCATCAGTCTAATCCGCGGATTCGCCAAAGAAGCCATGTCCTTAGTGGTATGGTTCGCGGCTTTCTTTATTGCCAGCCAATTTTACCAAGATCTTGCCGTTCACTTAACGCAAATGAACGATGAGATGCTGCGTAATGGCGTGTCTATTGCCATCCTTTTTATTACCACTTTGGTACTCGGCGCCTTAGTTAACTATATTCTCGGACAACTTGTTGTCAAAACCGGACTATCTGGCACTGATAGGCTCTTGGGCCTATGCTTTGGTGCTATTCGAGGCGCGCTAATTGTCAGCGCCTTGCTGTTTTTTATGGATGCTTTCACAGGCTCGCCGAACACCCAATGGTGGAAGGACTCTGTGCTAGTGCCCGAATTTGGCGTTGTCATTCAATGGTTTTTTAACTATTTGGAAAACACCTCCAGCTTTGTACCCAAACTATAAGAAAATAAAATAATCCTAAGTGATAGAACATCTTACAATGAGGAAGCTTACCCATGTGTGGTATCGTCGGAATAGTTGGCCAATCATCGGTTAATCAGACCATTTATGATGCACTGACAGTGTTGCAGCACAGAGGTCAGGATGCGGCAGGTATTGTGACCATTGATCGTGGTGCTTTCAGACTGCGTAAAGCCAATGGTCTGGTCAAAGACGTTTTTGAAGTCAAACACATGCAACGCCTACAAGGTAATGCAGGTATTGGCCATGTGCGTTATCCAACTGCGGGCAGTTCAAGCGCATCTGAAGCGCAGCCTTTCTATGTTAACTCGCCATTTGGGATATCTTTAGCCCACAACGGTAACTTAACTAACACAGTCGAATTAGCCGAAGGGCTCATTAAAAAACGTCGCCACGTGAACACCACTTCGGATTCTGAAGTCTTGCTCAACCTGTTGGCCGACGAACTGCAAAAAACCACTAGCTTGACCCTGACGTCGGAAGAAGTGTTCGATGCGGTCGCTAACGTACACCAACAAGCTCGTGGCGCCTACGCGGTAGTTGCTATGATCATTGGCCAAGGCCTAGTCGCGTTCCGTGACCCATTTGGTATTCGTCCTCTGGTGTTAGGTAAGCATGAAACGCCAACGGGCACTGAATACATGGTCGCTTCTGAAAGCGTGGCACTCGATGCCGTTGGCTTTGAAGTGATGCGTGATGTCGCACCGGGTGAAGCGATTTATGTGTCAATTGACGGTCAGCTGTATACCCGTCAATGTGCAGCCGAGCCTAGCTATGCACCTTGTATCTTCGAATTCGTCTATTTTGCCCGTCCAGATTCGACGATCGACAAAGTGTCTGTATATGCCAGTCGCGTCAACATGGGCGCTAAGCTTGGCGAGAAGATTAAGAAAGAATGGTACGATCACGATATCGACGTGGTTATTCCTATTCCTGAAACCTCTTGCGATATCGCGCTGGAGATTGCCCGTTGCATGGACTTACCGTACCGCCAAGGTTTTGTGAAAAACCGTTATATTGGCCGTACTTTTATCATGCCAGGTCAACAGGAACGTAAGAAGTCAGTGCGTCGTAAGTTGAATGCGATTAACACTGAATTCAAAGGCAAAAATGTCTTGCTGGTGGACGACTCTATCGTTCGCGGTACCACGTCTGAGCAAATCATCGAAATGGCCCGTGAAGCGGGGGCCAAGAAAGTGTATTTTGCCTCTGCCGCGCCGGAAATTCGTTTCCCGAACGTGTATGGTATCGACATGCCAACGTCAAACGAGCTTATTGCCCACGGTCGTGATGCCGATGAAATCGCCAAGTTAATTGGTGCCGATGGCATTATTTTCCAAGACTTACCCGATTTAATTGAAGCGGTAAGAATGGAAAATCCAGCGATTAAACGTTTCGAAACTTCTGTTTTTGATGGTCATTACATCACTAGCGATGTGGATCAAGCGTATTTAGATCACTTGACGCAATTGCGTAATGACGATGCTAAAGCCGACCGTAACAAAGATATCGGTACCAACTTAGAACTGCATAACGTCTGTCATCCATAAGGTGAAACGTTAGGCGGATAAAAAGCCAGTGATAACGTCACTGGTTTTTTTATGGATCTTTTATAAATTGTTAATCGTCATTAGGGAAAGGTATCGCGATTGGGCGAGGGAACACGCCAGTGGATATTTGTTCTCGACATCCGCGTACTCAATCCATTGTTGGAGATGCGAGGCTACTGATCTTTTCAGCCATAGGTTAGTTGGCTTATGCCCAGATCCACAGCAGCATCCATACCCCGAATAAACTGCTTAAGCTATAGCGGGTGACTTGATGTTTAAGCACAAGCGATACACTCACCGCAATCGGCATCATTAACATGAATCCCCAAGCTAAAGGCATGGCGATGATTTTCATTTGTCCCAGCCAAGTGCTTGTGAGCATACTTATCGCGAGTAACATCAGGCTATGAAATAACAGTAACTGATTGAATCTTAATATCAATGCTGGACTGATTGTCATCGTCTGCCGCGCATTTATTGCAAATTGTCTCATAGCCACTCCTCTAAATTTCAGTGTATCTTAGTAGTTGTTGAGAACTATTCGCAATTGAATTTACATTTGAGTTTTGGTATTTAAGCTCGGTGCACAACAGAAATTTGCACTTAACGGGCATTTGGGCTAAATTGTACTGTAATTATATCCAGTGCTTGGTGTTTGTATGATCCTCTATATCGCAGAAAAACCTAGCCTAGGGCGGGCCATTGCCGATGTATTGCCTAAACCCCATAAAAAAGGCGATGGATTTATCGAAGCCGCCAATGGCGATTGTGTGTCTTGGTGTGTCGGTCATTTGCTCGAACAAGCGCAGCCTGATGCCTACAATCCAGAATATAAGTCTTGGAAATTTGAGCACTTACCCATAGTGCCGGACAAGTGGCAACTCAAACCTAAGGCCGCAACTCGCAGCCAACTCACAGTGCTAAAACGATTAGTCAAACAAGCCAACACGCTGGTTAATGCGGGCGATCCCGACCGTGAAGGGCAGTTACTGGTGGATGAAGTGATTGCTTATCTTGGGGTGACAGGGGACAAACTACATCAAACCCAGCGTTTACTGATCAGCGACTTAAACCCACAAGCCGTAAAACGGGCGTTAACTCAGCTACGCAGTAATCGCGAGTTTATTCCTTTGTCCACTTCGGCCTTAGCCCGTAGTCGTGCCGATTGGCTTTACGGCATGAATATGACGCGTGCGTATACCATCCAAGGTAAAAAGGTCGGTTATCAAGGCGTGTTGTCCGTTGGGCGTGTACAAACGCCTTTACTCGGGCTAGTGGTGCGCCGTGATGAAGAGATTGCCAATTTTCAATCTAAACCTTTCTATGAAGTGCTAGCGCATTTGGCGACCGAAAAGCAAGAAACCTTCAGTGCTAAGTGGCAACCCAGCGAAGCTTGCCAGCCATATATGGACGAAGAAGGGCGAGTACTAGCCAGAGGGTTAGCGCAAAATGTGGTGAGTCGCATCCACGATAAACCCGCTTTAGTGACCCAATTAGTGGCTAAGGACAAGAAACAGAATCCGCCTTTGCCCTACAGCTTATCCGCGCTGCAGATTGATGCAGCAAAACGGTTTGGCATGAGTGCTAAGGACGTGCTCGATACCTGCCAGAGTCTGTATGAACGCCATAAGCTCATTACCTATCCTCGCTCCGACAGCCGTTATTTGCCCGTCGAGCAACATAGCTTAGCGCCGTCGGTTCTTAAGGCGATTAGCAGCGGTGCCGCTGAGTTATTGCAAGGCGCCGATGCCCCCGATCCACGGCTTAAATCCAAGGCATGGGATGATAAAAAAGTGGATGCCCACCACGCCATTGTTCCTACCGAGAAGACGGCTAACTTATCCAGCTTGAGTCAGCGTGAGAGGCAGTTATATCTTCATATTGCCCGTCAATACTTAGCCCAGTTTTATCCAGTCTATTGTTACAGTGAAACCACAGTGCAAGTGACAATTGAGGGCGGCTTATTTAATACCAAGGCGCGTCAGGATAAATCCCTCGGCTGGAAGCAACTCTTTGCCCGCCAAGAGCCAAATGGCAGTAAGGCGAGTGGCAACAGGTCGACGGAAGAAAGCGCAGGTAAGGATGATGAGGAGAATGACGAGTTTATCGGCCAATTGCCCCCTCTGAAATTGGGGCAGGTTTTACATTGTACTCGCGGTGAATTGCTTGAAAAAAATACCCAGCCGCCAAAAGCTTTTACCGATGCCACTTTACTCGGTGCTATGACGGGGATCAGCCGTTATGTCACCGACGCTGAGATCCGTAAAATACTCAAAGAAACCGATGGTTTAGGTACTGAAGCCACCCGTGCAGGTATCATCGAACTGCTATTCAAACGCGGTTTTTTACAACGCTTAGGCAAATCCATTGTCTCGACAGACGTGGGTAAGGGCTTGATTAACAGCTTGCCCGCGAGTGCGACTACGCCGGATATGACAGCCCTGTGGGAAGCCAGCCTGAACGGCATTTGCCATAAAGAAACCTCCTATCAAGCCTTTATGCAACCGCTGCTAGGCACTTTATCCACGCTTATCCAAAATGCAGGAGCACAACTGCCAACCGCGCTTAATGGTTTACAAGGCCAAGGTTATCGTAAAACGCCTGGGAATAAATCCGGTTATCGCAAGTCGCCTTACCGTAAAGCCTCTAGCTCTGCAAAACGCACTGGCACGGCAAGTACCGCAAAAAAAAGTACAAGTAGCAGTGCGAAAAAGTCGAGTGCGAGTTCAGGGATGCGGAGTCGAACCCGCAAAGTGGCTGCTGAAGTTTGATGGATACGAGTGTGGGATTTTCCGACCATTAAACAATAGCTGGAACTAGCCTTAAATTTTTTGCAAAAAAAAAAGAGTAAACCAACACGGTTTACTCTTACGGAAATAGGTCGTTGAAACTTGCCAAAATCACTCAATAGATGAGGAGCGGGTTTATAATGTCAGCGTTAACTTAATTAGCCCTTAAAATTAACTTTTATCTTAAGGTGTCGCCTCGGTTTAAGCTGATGAGCTTATCCAGTATGTGCTCACCATCCATGCGAATGCCGTTGTGTTCATATTCTGATGTTAGCCAATACTTTAGCCTGCCGACCTGTTGCGCGGTTTCAAGGCTGTATTGCATTTCGACAAACATATCTTCACTGTAAATGGCCGCGGCAACGGGGACGCGGTTTTGCGCCAGTTGTTCAAGATTATACAGTGCAGGCCAATTTGATTTATGGGCAAGGATTTCAGCTGCGGCTTTAAGGGGCACTAAGTGACTGAATTGGTCAAACATCCAAGGGTAAATCATCTCGCCGGTAAATAAAAAAGGCTTACCTTGCTGATAGTTAAAGGCGGGGAATTGTTGTCTTACCCTGTGCGCCGCCCATTGTGAAGCTGTGTGCTGGCAGTAGATCGCCTCATGCAGCAGGGCAAAAATCGGGTTTGTGTTGTAGTCGAGCATTTGACCGAAATGATTTAAAAATAACGGGTTAACGACTGTCCCAGAAGCTGTGTTGATCAAGGCTTGCTCAAGTAAATAATAAATCGATTCAGGTCCTTGCTCCATGCCGATATTAATACCCAGCAGCTGCAACATTTCAACCGTGAGGCGTTCTCCCGTGGCTAAATACACTTCATTTTCAAGCAAGTGTTTGGCTAAGCGAGTGGCTAAATGTTGGGCATCGTGGAAGCGTTGGAAAAATAGTTTATTCTTCGCCAGTACGCGTTGATAAGTCGCAAGATAGACCTCATCGGCGCTGCGGGTTAATGAGGGGATGCCACCTGTGATATAGGCTTCGCTAACACCTTGAGGGGCGGCGCTTAAATAATGCAACACGCAAAATCCGCCGAAACTTTGGCCAAGAATTGCCCATTTATCGGCGGGGCAAAGCTGGGCACGAATCGTCTCGGCATCACGGATGATATTGTCAGCCCTGAAATGGCTTAGGTATTCGGCTTGTGCTGCGGGATCTAAGTGTTGCAGGCTTTGGTAATTAATGGGTGTCGATAAGCCTGTGCCACGTTGATCGAGTAATAACACCCGATATTCTTTTAATGCGCGGCGGATCCAGCCGCTGTTGCTGGCGGGGCGCATGGCCGCAAATCCCGGGCCGCCTTGGAAAAACACGATATAAGGTAGCTTTTTATCTTTGTTTTCTGGGCTACAGAGTTCTCTGGCAAACACTTGGATTTGCTCTGCAATTGGATTTTGATAGTTGAGAGGCAAGGTAAAAGTGTGTTTCTTCGCCAGCACTCCGGCGAGAATAATATCGGGTTTCATCAAGCAACCTTAATGGCAGAGGAGCATATTATTGTGATTGGCAGATTGTATACCCAAATAACCTGCAGATGCAGCAACCTAGGCGAGTTGCAACTCGTATCTTCAACGAGTTTGGCTATAGTTTAAATAGTTTATGCCACAAGCTAGGATTATTTGATTAGCTTTTGGTGAAGATCAATTTTTCCAATATAAATTTGAGCCATGATGAGTTTCTTAGCGTAATCTATCGCTTATGGATAACACGAGATTGAAGCTATGAAGTATCAGATTATTCCAGTGACACCCTTTCAGCAAAATTGCAGCCTGATCTGGTGTGAGAAAACCAAGCGAGCTGCGGTCGTGGATCCTGGTGGCAATATTGACAGGATCCAAAACGAAGTAACAAAACTTGGACTCGTTCTCGACAAAATTATCCTTACCCATGGGCATATCGATCATGTTGGTGGGGCAAAAGCTTTGGCACAAGCGGCCAATGTGCCGATCATCGGTCCACATATCGCCGATAAATTTTGGATTGACAACTTACCTAAGCAAAGCCAAAACTTCGGTTTTCCCCATTGCGATGCCTTTGAACCGGATCAATACCTGCAGGACGGCGATAACGTGCAAGTGGGTGAACAAAGTTTGTCTGTGTTGCATTGCCCTGGGCATACGCCGGGACACATTGCCCTTTTCTCTGCCCAATCTAAGTTGGCGTGGGTGGGGGATATTTTGTTTAGAAGCTCAATTGGGCGCACTGATTTTCCTCAATCAAATCATCAGGATTTAATTCATTCGATCACCGAAAAACTGTGGCCTTTAGGCACAGAAGTCGAATTTATTCCTGGACATGGCCCTATGTCGACCTTTGGGGAAGAGCGCGAACATAATCCTTTTGTCGCGGACCAACTTTTACTTTAAGTGTCATGCTATTAATCTTTGCGTGATTTGTGAGCGATAATCACTCGCAAATCAAACGATTATTTCCGTTGATTGTTCCACTTTTACCCATGTTTTCTGGTTTTCCTTCTAGACTTAAAGCAGTTCTTCTGTCTATTGGGGTAAGTATGAAAACAAAAACCATGATGAGTGTGGTATTTTCGACCATAGTCGCGAGTGCCGTGATTTCTGCGGCACTGAGCTTCAATGTTAAGTCTAAAATCGATCTCTTTAATGATGCTGCCAGCATCCGATATCAGTCCTATCAAGTCGCCGATGAGTTAAGGCAAAGTTCCGATGACTTAACGCGTCTCGCTCGCACCTACGCTGTCACAGGCGATGAAAAATACGAAAAAATGTATATGGATATTTTAGCTATCCGTAATGGTGAGAAATCCAGGCCCGAAAAGTACCATCAGATTTATTGGGATTTAGTGCTGAGTTATGGCGATAAACCTAAGCCAGACGGTGCGAGAATTGCAATTAAAGCACAAATGCAGTCTCTCGGTTTTTCCGATGAAGAATTTCATTATCTCGAACAAGCCCAGCAAAACTCAGATGCGTTAGTTGCCCTCGAAGTGAAAGCCATGAATGCCGTCAAAGGTATCTTTATGGACCCCAACACCCAAACTTACACGATCAAAGGCGAGCCTAACTTAGCCATGGCGCGGGAGTTATTGCATAGCGACCAATACCATAGAGAAAAAGCTAAAATCATGCAGCCGATCGATGAGTTTTTTACTGCGTTGGATAAACGTACCGATGCTGAGGTGAATAACCGACTCGAGTCATTGCATGCGGCATTAAACTGGTCACAGTTCGTGTTATTCATCGTGATTTTAGCGGCCGTTGGTGGATTCATTATCGTTAAGAGTCGGATTGTAACGCCCTTAGTGCAGACCTGTCGTGAGCTGCTTGATATCCAGCGTACTAAAAATCTTGCGCGGCGGATTTCTGTTACCACCGAGGGAGAGATTGGCGAAATCGTTAATCAAATCAACTTGTTTATCTCTTCCCTTGCCAGTTCCTTATCGACAACGGATGGCATTGCTAAAGAGGTGGCTGATTTAGCTAAGCAAACTAAAGCATCCATTCAAGTTTCGCGTGAAAGCTCAAATCGAGTGGCCAGAGAACTGGATGCCAGTGCCAGTGCGATGGAAGAAATGACCACGACGTTGGTGCATGTAAGTGAGAGTACGTCAAACGCTGAAAGCCGCGCCGCTGAAAATGAAACGCATGTCACTGTGGGTAAACAGACGGTATCTGAAGCGTTGAAAGCTATGTCGGTTTTAGAAACTGAGTTTACCAACACTCAAGATTCTATGTCGCATCTAGTGAACGAAAGCACCCAAGTCAGCAATGTGTTAAGTGTGATTAAGGCGATTGCAGAGCAGACGAATTTGCTGGCTCTGAACGCCGCGATAGAAGCCGCACGGGCCGGTGAGCAAGGACGAGGCTTCGCTGTGGTGGCTGATGAGGTTCGATCGCTAGCTCAGCGCACCCAAGATTCCACCAAGGAAATCGATGATATTGTCGCAAGCCTTCAAAATCGTACGAATCAAGTGGGTACATCAGTGACTCAAGCCGCGACGCTAATGCAAAAGGCTGGGGTAGAGCTGCAACGTATCGTGGCAGTATTTGAGGATATTCGTCACAGTACGGAAGCGATTCATGGGATCAATACTCAGGTTGCCGCTTCCACCGAAGAACAGTCCTTGGTTTCTAAAGAAATCGCTTCGAGTATGATGGTGATCCGCGATAATTCCCGTGAAGTATCACAGATCATCGAACAGATAGAATCGACCTCTATTAGCCTAGACAATCAATCCCAAATTCTACGCACTAAGGCGGGGGAATATCAGTTTTAGATGCGATGCGGTTGATTTTTAAGCAAACACGACGCAAGACACGGATGTCAATCCTTCCGCCTCGAACCGCCCCTGAACATATTTTCTGCTTCGACACTTTTTGAAATCTATTACTCCTTTCAATACGCACACGCCTTTGCTAACTTGGTTGTCCTGTGTTTAATGCCGAATGTTTTCCGAAGCTGTTTTATCTATCGATGCAACTTGCGTCAAATTTTGATAAAAAATTGATATCGATAGTTGCGATGTTCATCAGACATCTTAACCAGCGATGTTTTAGTTTTGAGCGTTTTTAGTTTCAACGGTTTTTAGTTTTGATAGCGTCGACAATTTAAAGTGCATTAAGTCTTTTCAATATCTCTAACCCAATGGAGTCCTTACGGATGGATCACCAAATCGAAGATTTACTAGAGCATTGGTTACCGCTGGCGGATGACGCTTGGGTGCTTGCGGTGATCACCCAAATTCAAGGCTCGGCCTATCGCAAGCCCGGCGCCATGATGTTGTTTCATGAGTTCGGTCAAGGCGTGGGTATGTTAAGTGGCGGCTGTTTAGAAGCCGATCTCCGCCGTCATGCCCAAAAGGCCATGCAGACAAAGCAAGTCACGTGCGTGACCTATGATGCGAGCGATGAGTCCGATGCCAGTTATCGACTCGGCTGTGGCGGCATAGTGGATATCATGTTGATCCCACTCTTAAAAGAGAATCATGATCTTGGTTTGGTGGAGCTTGTGCAGGCTTTTCGCCACGGTCGGTCGGGTTTTTATCAATTGCCATTAGTCAAAGCGGGGACGGATGCGCGCCAATATCAAGCCGCTTTCTACCCCGAAGCGTTGACACCGTTCCCCGCCAGCGATTTTGTCCGCACGGGCGTCTTCACCCAAGAGGCGGGAGAATCGCTGATCATTCCGCTTAGACCAAGATTCCACCTTGGGATTTTTGGCGGTGGTATCGACGCTAAGCCTATTGCCGCCATGGCTCATACCTTAGGCTGGCAAGTGACGGTTTTTGATGGTCGTACCGCCTATGCCAGAGCGGCGGATTTCCCCCATGCCCATGTAGTGAAACTTGCCGCGGGAGAATTAACCGCGAATCATATCGCCCAATTGGATTGTGCCGTAGTGATGAACCATAACTTGGGCTTAGATGCTGCGGCATTGAAGGTCATTCAAGCTTATCCACTTGCCTATGTCGCCTTGCTTGGTCCTGCTCACCGACGGGATAAAGTGCTGGGGATAGCAGGGCTGAGCACTGAATCTTTTTCTGGGGTGTTTTCTGCTCCCGCAGGGCTTGCCCTTGGCGGCGAGTTACCGGGCGCAGTGGCGTTAAGTATTTTGGCCCAGTGTCACGGCGTGCTCCATGGTGCGACTTTAAAACATCTCGATGAGATAATGCGTTGATGACGTTGCCGCCAGTACAAAAACCCACTGCGCTAATGTCTTCAGCACCAAAGTCGGCAGCGCTAACGTTGACAGAGCAAGCGCCATGCTCATCCAAACGGCTGCTGATTGTGGTACTTGCGGCAGGTGGGAGTCAGCGCTTTGAGGGGGTCAAGTTAGCGCAGCTTATACCATCGCTTAGCGCGACTGGGATCAGCGAACAAGCCATCATCAGCACCCATGTTGAACGTTTACAACAACTTTATTGCCAAGATTTAGATTTGGAGCGCCAAGACACTCATTCGCTTCAACATGCGTCTTTATTAGTCATACTCGGTGCTCATCAGCACATATTACAACCATTATTAGCCGAGCTTCATTCCCGCCAACCCTTTGATATTTTAGTTAATCCACAGTGGCAAACGGGCCTTGCCTCCTCTGTGAGTTTGGCGGCAAGTTATGTCAAGGAACAGGGCTTTGATGCCATGCTGCTGACGCTCGCTGACCAAGTGGCTCTGAGCTGCGATGATTATCGCCAACTGATTTTGACATGGCATGAAACCGGTAAAGACGTTGCCGCCCATTATTTGGATGATTTAGGCGTACCTGCTATTTTTAATGCCTCTACATTGCCTTTGTTCACTCACTTGAGTGGTGATCGCGGGGCTAAATCTATTTTAAAACAACAAGCACAGCAGGGAGCGTTAGTCGCTATAACACTACCCAGCGCCGCAATTGATATTGATACCCAAGCCGATCTTGCGTCGTGGTTGGCACTTAAGGAGTGAGTTATGGCAGAAGTTTTATCAACCAAAGCAGTCGGCAAGGAAGCGAATACCACCGCTTCCACCCAGACATTTTCTACCCAAACGCTTTCCATCAACGGTAAATCATTTACCTTAGATGCTGATCCTAAAATGCCCATCCTGTGGGCACTACGGGATATTTTAGGGCTCACGGGCACTAAATATGGCTGCGGTGCAGGGCTATGCGGTGCTTGCACTGTGCATTTAGACGGCCAACCCGTGCGGGCCTGCTTAACCAGTTTGGGGCAGGCACAGGGAAAACAACTGACGACAATTGAAGGCCTTGATAATCAAAAGCTTAAAAATGCATGGGCCGAACATAACGTGCCCCAGTGCGGCTATTGTCAGGCGGGACAATTGATGTCGGCTGCGGCGTTAGTGGCGCAGCATCCGAAACCTTCTGAAGAACAAATCAACTCGGCCATGTCGGGCAATATCTGCCGCTGCGGTACCTACCCGCGGATTAAAGCGGCATTGCAACACTATGCCAAACAGGAGGGCTAATATGAGTACTTTTACTGCCGTAGAAAATTTAAGCCGCCGCGATGTGTTAAAACTGTTTGGCGCAGTGGGTGGCGGATTAGTATTAGGGGCGAGTGGATTAACTTGGAGCCCCATGGCGCTGGCGCAGGATAAAGAAGCGCGGCTGAATCTGTTTATTGCCATTGGTGAAGACGACAAAGTGTACCTCACTTGCCATCGCTCCGAGATGGGACAGGGGATCAGAACCGGCATTCTGCAAGTCTTAGCCGAAGAGTTAGAAGCGAATTGGGATAAAATCGTACCCATTCAAGGCTTAGCCGATAAACGTTATGCCAGCCAAAACACTGACGGTAGCCGCAGTATTCGCGAAAATTACGACCGTATGCGCCAGATGGGGGCGATGGCAAGAACTATGCTAGAGCAAGCCGCCGCCGCGCGCTGGAAAGTCCCCGTGAGCGAGGTGCATACCGCCGACCATAAAGTGCTGCATGCTAAATCGGGCCGCTCGGCCAAGTTCGGTGAGTTAGCATTAGCCGCATCAGAGCAGCCAGTTCCTGCCGTTGAGTCATTAACCTTTAAAGAGGTTAAAGATTTCAAGCAGATTGGTGCATCACGTCAAATCGTTGATATGGATGCCATGTTAAGCGGTAGCGCGATTTATGGTTACGATATCAAACTCGACGGCATGCTTTACGCCAGCATCATGCGCCCACCGGTGCTCGGGAGCGATGTGGCAAGCTTGGACGATACCGCAGCGCGTAAAGTGGCCGGGGTAGTGGATGTGTATCGTTTGCCAGCTGCTAAGGGTGCACCCGCGTTTCAGGCTTTGGGCGGCGTTGCTGTTATCGCCACAAACACTTGGAGTGCCCTCGAAGGCCGCAAAGCCTTAAAAGTCACTTGGACTCAGGCCGACAACAGTCAGCATGATTCAAGTCTTTATTTGAAAGAGCTTGTCGAGCGGGTACAGCAAAGCGGTAATGTCGTGCGTCAAGCTGGTGATGAAATCAAAAACTGGCCCGAGGCGAATACGTTAAAAGCGGTTTATACCGTGCCTTATCTAATTCATTCTTCTATCGAGCCACCCGTTGCCACCGCCCATGTGACTGAAAAGGGCTGTGAAATCTGGGCATCGACCCAAACGCCGCAAAGTACCCAGCAAAATGTGGCCGCAGCGCTGGGTATGGGAGAAGAGGCGATTAAAGTGAATGTCACCCTATTGGGTGGTGGTTTTGGACGTAAATCTAAACCAGATTTTAGCGTTGAGGCCGCGCTGTTATCGAAGCAATTCAAGCGTCCAATTAAAGTGAGTTGGAGCCGCGAGGATGAGATCCAAAACGGTTACTACCATGCTATCAGCGCTCAGTCCTATCAGGCGCTGTTCGATGCCAACAACAAACCAACCGCGCTTTTAGCCCGTACGGGATTCCCATCGATCAGTTCAACCTTTGCCGAAGGGGTGGAATATCCCTCTGGCGGTGAGTTGGATTTAGGCTTTGTAGATGTGCCCTTTGCTTTGCCGAATTTAAGATACGAAGCGGTAAAAGCGCAGGCGCACAGCCGCATTGGCTGGATGCGCTCTGTGTGTAACATTCAGCACGGTTTTAGTGTCGGCAGTTTTGTCGATGAAATGGCTCATAGGTCCCAAGTTTCTTGCTTTGATATGTGGCGTAGCCTGCTAGGGGAAGCAAGGCGCGAGACCTTTAGCGATCAAGGTTTTAAATACGGCAACTATGGTGAAGATCTCAGCCGTCACCCCGTGGACGTGAGCCGCTATTTTGGAGTAATCGACGCGGTCGAAAAAGCCCAAGCTAAGGCGCCCAAGGCCGGTAAAAATCAGGGCTGGGGTTTTGCCGTACACCGCAGTTTTGTCAGTTATGTCGCCGTGGCCATGCTGGTGGAGGTGAGCGAGGATAAACAGCTTAAAGTGCTGAATGCCATCGCTGCTATTGACGCGGGCACGATAGTTAACCCCGATAGGGTAAAAGCCCAAACTGAAGGCGCGATTGTGTTTGGCCTGAGTTTAGCTTTGATGGGGGAAATTACCTACAGGGAGGGCAAAGTGCAGCAGTCGAATTTCCACGATTATCCTTTGCTGCGACTCCCCCAAACACCGGCTATGGAGGTCATCATTATTGCGTCCGATGCAGCGCCAGCGGGCGTAGGTGAGCCGGGTGTGCCGCCTGTTGCCCCGAGTTTAACCAATGCGATTTTTGCGGCGACGGGGCTGAGGATCCGCGATCTTCCCGTGAATAAACTATTGCGAGTGTAAGTGACGGCAAGAGGGTTAACTGAACGCCGTTTGAATAAAAAAGCGCCTAATAAGCGCTTTTTTCGTTTTTTTACCACAAAAAATTTGCTTGTTAGCGATTTTACGGGCATTAATGCCGAAAATTAGCAATAGATCAGGTTTTTGTTACCAAAATAGAGGTAATTTAACCAACAGATAAACTTCCGTGAATAGAATTATAAAGGGGTCATCCATGGAGAATCGTTGGCAAGTCGCTATTTCAGCCGGCCTATTGGCGGCTATTTGGTGTGGTGTCGCAGATGCCTTTCATCTGGTCACTTGGATTGGCTTTTTAGGTTGCAGCACTTTTTTTGCTCAACCCAAGGCTGGTTTTCAAGGCGTGATGATGGCGTGGTGCACGAATCTGTCCGGGGTATTTTGGGCGTGGCTCATTATCTCTGGCAGCAGTTTTTTTGTGTCGCCCGTATTTGGGTATATTTTTACCGGCATAGCCACATCGGCTATGTGTTTACAGGCAAGTTATCAAAAGCTTAGCTTTATTCCCGGCGCCTTTATTGGCTGCTGCATTACCTTTGCCATGGCGGGTGATGTGGCCAATGTCGTGCCGTCGTTGATCATTGGTGGCTTATTAGGTTTTAGTATGAGCTTGTTAACGGGGCAGTTGGTTAGCTTGACACAAAAGTGGTCTACCGCCACACGCAGTCAAGTAGCTAGCGCGGATTAGCATAATATCTGCTCAGATCTTATGACTGACACAACTGTCTTAGCGATCTGAGCTATACTGCTGATTTAGTGCCAAATAGCATTTTGTTCTTAGGAATTATCAAGATGAAACAAATCCAGTTTCGCACCATTGATGCCATATTGATCAAGTTCAGCCTCAACGGAAAGTTTTGGGTAGTCTGTTCTATGGTGGCGTTGATCACGGCCTCCGTGGCACTCGTCAACTATCAACACGCGCACCGAAACGTCGAGCAAGCGTCTATTGCCCGCGTTCAAGTGAGCGTCGATACCTTCGCGCAAGTTGCCACGGCGCAAAAGCTAGAAGCTGATGCCTTATCACAATTTGCCAGTCAATACGGTTTAACAGTGACCTCAAAGCAAAGTGAAGCACAGCGTCAAGGGGATAAAGTGACGGCCAGCGCCAGCGTGTCAGGCATGCAAGCCTTACAACTGACGCAGAATGTCCATGAGTGGGAAGTCGATGCGCGTAGCGATGCTAACTTTATGTTCTGGTTAGCATTAGTGGGCTTGTTGCCTTTATTCCAACTGAGTTACTGGATTTCGACCTCACTCGGCGGTGGCTTGTGGGACATGTACTTAGCCATCAAACGCTTAGCCGACGGTGATTTGAGCTTTAGATTAAACTTCTTTGGCACTGACGATTTCAGTTTGATTGCCCGCGAAATTGACCGCTGCGCCGATAACATGAGTGAAATGGTGTCGGCGATTGGCAAAAATGCACAAACCTTATCATTGGCATCCGATGAATTTAATCAACAGGCGGCCACCAGTGATGAGCTGATTGGGTTCCAACATCAATTCCTCGATTCCGTTGCCGTGGCGATGGCACAAATGACTTCAGCGATTGAAGAAGTTTCTATCAACGCGAGCAACACTTCGCTGCAAACCAAAGAAAACTCAACCCAAATGTCGGCTAGCCAAGGGCGAATTAGCCATACAGTGGAAAGTATTGGCTTACTTTCAACTAAGATTGGCGCGGCGTTTTCATCGGTGGAACAATTGTCTAAGGATGCGGCGAGTATCGATGCCGTGGTCACGACGATTAACAGTATTTCGCAGCAAACTAACTTGTTAGCCCTAAATGCGGCCATTGAAGCGGCGCGTGCCGGTGAGCAGGGTCGTGGTTTTGCCGTGGTCGCCGATGAAGTGCGCACTCTTGCGGGCCGAACTCAACAGGCCACGGTAGAAATTCAGGCCATGATTGAAGGCTTACAGTCTGGCACGAGTCGTTTATCTAGCATTACCATGGAGATAGTCGATCAGGCCGATGAAGGCCGCAGCGCGATTATCGCCGTCGGTGACGATGTTCAAGGTATGGCACAATCGGTGAATGCGGTATTTGATATGAGCAGCCAAATTGCCGCCTCGGCGGAAGAGCAGAGTGTCGCCGCGCGCGACATTGCCGGACAATTGAATGAAATCCGCCATCAGTCGGAAACCATCAAACAAACGGCCCAGCGCAGTGTGACCTTAGCCAATGATCTGCACCATGCTTCGGTCGGGTTAGATGGCATTTTAAAGCAGTACCGCACGAGCTAATGTTCACTTTCAATGTGAGTCGTCAGCATTGCCTGTTTTCAGCGTGGGTAGTTGAGCAATAACGCCCGATACTGAGTCTCATACTAAGCATTAGCGTATTATCTGAAAATGGCGGAAATCTTAGATTTCCGCCATTTCAATCTCGAAATACCTCAAAGCAGATAATTGAGTTGCTTAGCATTCATTGTCACTATTTCCCCAATATCACGATCTCCTTTTATGACTAAAATGTCCCTATTTTAGAGGGTCACTGGTGCAACAATGCCAATCTTAACTAACCCTATCGCTGATCGTTTAGCTAAAAAGTAATGCACAAAGCAAGATAACTTTGTTGTCAGTTGTGCTGTATTCATTGTCATTGTTTCCCCTGTGACTGCCATAAACTCGTCCCTGAGGGCTCAACTAAAACATCCTGTTTTAGAAGGTCACAGGTGCAACAATGCCAATCCTCCCCAACCCTCTAGCTGTTAGTTCAGCTAAAAAAGCTATTGCCCCATTCGAAGTTAGCAACGCGACTTGAGATAAACATCACTCGCCTAATGTTGACCAAAATTGACCAAAATTGACTAATGCGACAAAGTGACGACTGGAACGGTGGCGCTTCACCTCCCGAAAGTATTTCAATAGATGTTAGCAGCTGGTTTGGCGAGGAATAATTTAACAATGTGCTGTAAGCGCTGCGCTAGGACCTCCGTTCCGCTACGCTTCTCTGCGGCCCCTAAGCACGGCGTTATATGCATAAGAGGTGATTTTGGAAAAATTACTTAATAAATTAGGCTATTACAAAAAAAAGCCGCAGAGAAAGAGCACTCTAACTATTGCCTATAGAGTTCCTGAATCTCCGGAGAAAAATAGTCAGCGATTTATAGAAATAGTCGCTGAGGGTAATAAATGGTTCAAAGCACGGACAAAAGAGTCTAATGCTAATACCGGGATGTTTTTTAGCATTGTCCTTTTAATCGAGCACAAGCTTAATCACCTTCTTACTTGTGTCGATCCTGAAATAGAAAATTTGATGTTAGGTAAAAAAATTGACACTCTGAAATCGTTCATCAATATCTATGAGTTTGAGGACCGTAGTGAAAAGAAAGAGTTTCGAGAACTTTTACCACCTTTACATGAGGTTACAAAAATCCGAAATAAGCTCGCACATGATCTGATGAAGTCATCAATTAAGTTAAAGGAGCTGCCTATAACATTGGCATATGTTCGTAAAAGAGACAAAGATTTTATCGATAACGTGCTGACTAATATCGAAGATGACAGTGAAAAGTCATGTGTGCTATTAGCTAAGTTTGGCTTTATGTTTTCAGTTGAACTAGCACATGTAGCAATGACCGTTGAACTATAGAGCAGCATATAGCGAACAATTTAAGAGTGATTCGGTATGTGTGGTAATTTTAGTAGTTAAGGTGAGATGCGGAAGTATAGGTATTGCTTGCATAACACCTTAATTAGGCGTTAACCCATAGAATTTTTAATCCGAAATAGACTAATTAGAGCAAAAGGTCTATCACGTTTATGTCCCAAAGTATGTTGCGTATATCTTGTAAATCTACAGATTACGCGAATGCTCGAAAGGTGTGCCATGGTGATTGGCGAGACGACCGTCCGCCCCATGGACGGGGCGATCGAGCATCCAAGGACGGACTTGCTGCGAGTCGACGAGCGAATGCCATGGCAAGCCTGTGCGAGTGGATACCCGTAAACGCTAAACTTCTAACAACTGAAATTACTGCTCCCCAAACACTACTTTCCAACGCATTTCTGTCCAAAAGCTTGCTATGTATTTCTTTAAAATAAACAGGCTTCGCCGATGCTAAACAGTTGAGCCTTGGTGATTTGCGAGACGACCATCCGCCCCATGGCCGCTCTTTGGCGTCCATGCCATCGCGGCATTTGTGAATCCTTTCACATCAGATGGGGCGGTCGAACATCCACATATGGACTCGCTGTGTATCGTAGAGTGAATGCCATGGCTCACGATTAATCTGTGGCTGAAGCTAAGCTCACAACTTTTCTGCGATGTATGCTATTCATTTTTAACTTACTTGTGCCAATCTCATTCTGCTTAAGTCACTCTCAAACAAAAACATCGGCCTCAGCCGATGTTTTATGTCTATGAGATGGTTAACCCTGCGGATTAGGCCTCTTTGAACGTGCTCCAGATGGGCGCGTGATCTGAAGGTTTATCTATGCCGCGCAGATCGTAATCGACATCGGATTCGACTAAACGTGCTGCCAGTGAAGGCGTTGCTAAAATCACATCGATACGTAGGCCGCGGTTGTCATCGAACCCTTTGCTGCGGTAATCGAACCAAGAATAACGTTCGATACGCTCTGGGTGTAATTGACGGAAAGTGTCGACTAAACCCCAGTCTTGCAAGGTTTTTAACCACTCACGTTCTTCCGGTTGGAAGCTACATTTGCCGGTTTTTAGCCAACGCTTACGATTGACTTCACCTATGCCTATGTCTAAATCGGTCGGCGAAATATTGATGTCACCTATGATGGCGATATCTTCATCGTTGCTGTGATTTGTCTGCAAGTAGTGCATTAAATCCTGATAAAACTTACGTTTAGCAGGATATTTTGTGGGGTGATCTATGCTTTCGCCCTGGGGGAAATAGCCGTTGAATACGGTTAATGGACGACCATTCGCTTGGGAAAATGTGCCGATAATCATGCGGCGCTGGGCATCTTCATCATCGCTTGGAAAACCCTTTTGCAGTTTTTCTGGTGCGACTTTAGACAGCATGGCAACACCATAGTGAGCTTTACCGCCGTGGTAATGCACTTGATATCCCATGGCTTCGACTTCGGCTAATGGAAACGCCTCATCGTGCACTTTGGTTTCTTGCAGGCCGATAATGTCGGGCTGGTGGCTATCGATCAAGGCTTGCAATTGATGCAAGCGTGCCCGCAGACCATTGATGTTAAAGGACACTATTTTCATTAAGGCAGGACTCGTTTAAAGGGTTTAACCACAACACTTTGGTAAACGCCCGCTTCGATATAGGGATCGGCATCGGCCCAGTGTTTTGCTGCCACTAAGGATTCAAAATCTGCGACAACCAGTGAACCACTAAAGCCTGCATCACCAGGGTTTTCACTGTCGATGGCTGGGTGTGGGCCAGCGATCAGTAAACGACCTTCATCGGCGAGGGCTTGTAGGCGAGCTAAATGGGCTGGGCGTGCTGCTAAACGTTTTTCTAAACTATTCTCAAAATCTTGAGCTGAAATCATATACCACATTATTTGAGTTCCTTGCGTTGATCTTCGGGAAGGTGTTTATAAAGATAAAATACGGTCAGGACAGTATTAATTAAGGTTAAAGCGGTTAAACCAAACACTTTAAAATTGACCCAAGTTTCTAATGGCAAACTAAAGGCGACATAAATATTGACTAGGCCACAAGCGGCGAAAAAGATCACCCAATACCAAGTTACGCGAGCCCAAATTTTGTCGTCTACTTGCATTTCTTTGCCTAACATCGACTTTAATATCGATTTATTGAGCAATTGACTGACACCTAAGGCGATGGCAAACAAACTATAGATGATGGTCACTTTCCACTTGATAAAAGAATCATCGTGAAACACTAAAGTGAGTGTGCCAAACACTGTCACCATCGCAAAGGTGATTAAGTGCATCTTTTCAAGTTTCTTATATAACGCATAGGTCACGATCAATTGAAGCGCGGTGGCTGCGATCAATGCGCCGCTGGCGATATAAATATCGAAAAATTTATAGACGGCAAAAAAGATGACGAGGGGCAGGAAATCAAGCAGTTGTTTCATAATTAATCGTGTTAAAGAGACATGGGCTTGAGTGTAGCATGTGCAACATAAGGGCAAAAGCATCATGGGCCTAGGATTGCGATCTTGCCCATTAAACCGATTTAATCTTATAAGCTCGCTTCACGTTTGCTTGGCGGTGTTGACGTTAACCTTTGCACGACTTAACAGCGGGCAATCGTGGCATTGGCCTGTGTTGGCGAGTTGATACCTCAAGCAGCAAGTCCGGCGAATGCAGTGGATTTTTGGGCTCGGTTTTGAGTTCAATGTTGTGCTCGTTTTTACGCTTGAGTCTTTGCTCGAATCTGCACTGCTTTGCACTGGTTCGATAAGTAAGTTAATGCTGTTATACAACGGATTGGTGCTGCCATCTAAAAAGGTCGTGCGGCGAAACAGGGCTTGTTTCAATTGCTGGCTGTGCTGCTCAGTGAGTCCCAACTCCCCAAGATACCAGTGGATCAGATAGCCTAAATGACTCCAATATAATTTAACGGGCACGGGGCTTAAAGTGAGCAGGCGCTCAACACTCGGTTGCAGTAAGTTTAAGATAAGGCCTTGTAGGGCAAGTTCTTTATCAACTGTCGGCTTATATAGGCTTAATGGCGAGTGTACCTTAGTGTCTGTCTTGAAACTTGACTTAGTGTTGGTTTGGCAAAGTGGCTCGAAGCCGTGGTATTTTTTAAAGGTCAAAGCGGTATTTGGCTGGTGTTTTGCGATGTTACATTCAAATTTGGCCACTCGGCCACTGGGGTGTACCTGCATAAAAATGGACTGTGGCTGCCAGTGGATGGATTCTAAGTCAGTTTCTGGGGCATTGAAAATCCATTCCATCATAGGCGGGACTAAGAGGCCGAAATACCATTGGCCCCAAAGTGAATGCAGCGCTTTGCGGGTGTCTTTTCTACTGGCCACAGCGTTTTTATTGGCCGCAGCGCTTTTACTGGCGAAAGCAGGCGTTCGGCTGGTTGCAGCTGTTTTATCCGTCTCGGTTTTAGCTTCAGTTACAGCTTCAGTTTCACTCTGAGTTTCGGCGCTAGGGTGCGCTATAGCAAAACGCGCTAGCAGTGTTTGATAAGTATCGGCGCAGCTCCATTCATCGAAACTGAGTCCCGTGGGTGAGGTCGTTGCGCTAAAGTGCTCACCATAGAAGGGCGCCCGCTCATGTAACAGCTGATTGAGTGTCAAAATGGTTTGATTCAAAGCGTCGTGGCTTGGCGAGGTCTCACGTAATAGTTGCAGTCTGGTGTCTCCCCGTTGGCTTGCCATAGTGACTCCTTAATGGCTGTAATTCATTGCCGCTGTGATTGATAAGCCCCGCTATTATTGATAAGTCCAATAGATGAGGACCTTGTGAGCCCAAGATTTGGACTCACAAGGGTTTTCGAACTATCTCAATAAAGGTCTGACTTAGAAGCGATAGTCTAAGGTTAAGCTGGCACTTCGCGGCGTACCGTATTGGAATTGGCTGTATTGACCGACTTGGCTGTAGTAGGTTTTATCTAAGGCGTTGTGCAGGTTGGCGCTGAGCTTAAGTTGCTCGGTGAAGGCGTAACTTGCCATCAAACTTGCCAGTGCATAGGAGCCTTGCTCGACTTCGACTCTAATCTTGTCTATACCATTGCCTACCGGTTTATCAGCCTCTTGGTAGACACGGCTCTGCCAGTTAACCCCTGCACCAATTTGCAATTTATGCCAATCACCACCAAAGGTATAAGTGGTGAAGAGTTTTAACTGCTGACGTGGTGATGTGGTATTGATGCGTTTGCCCTTAGGATCTTCGGTGGTGAACTGGGTGTAGCCTAAGTAAACATTCCAGTCATCAGTGATTTTACCTGTTGATTCAAATTCGAATCCCTGTGTTTTTGTACCGTTTACGCCTTCATACACTTGTGTTGTGGTACCAGGGATCACATCGCCAGTGCTGATTCCAAGATTGTCTTGCCTGATCTCAAACACCGATAGCGACATATCTAAAGCCTCATCGAACAGGCTCGCCTTAATCCCACCTTCGTAGTTTTTCCCTTTGACCGGATCTAGATAGCTTTTATCGATTCTTTGCTTCGTTTGCGGTGCAAAAATGTCGGTATAGCTGGCATAAAGCGAATATTGCTCGGTCAGAGCGTATGTGAGGCCGAAGTAAGTAGTGAGTTCGTTACTGATGTTGAAATCGTACAGGCTGCCAAAGTTATCTTGGTCGGTTTCCCACTCATTGAGACGTAATCCGACGAGGACTGCTAAAGCGTCGCTGAGATTAAGCTGAGTCGCCACATAGGCGGCACTCTGTTTGGTTTCGCCAAATGAGCCAGTGGTATAGGCCTCCTTCCATTGAGGTTTAGGGTACTGGAAGTTCGGATCGCGAAAATCTCCCAGTGGTGGTACTGCAGCAGTGGGGTAATAATAGGGATTGGCGAACTCTTGGCGTTGACCATTCCAGCCAAACATCAATTGATGTTCCTGACCAAAGAGCTGGAATTGTCCTTCGGCGCGTAAATCCACATTGTGTTGGGTGCGACTGCCGTCGACATAGGCGATAGAGCCTGCAGTTGCGCCGATATTGGTCACAGGATCGGGATAGCCCGTGGCCCATAGCACATCGAACTCCAACGAGTTGTCTCCATAGGTGTAAGTCCCTTTTAGGTTCCAGCCATTATCAAATCTGTGTTCTAGACTGGCAAAGGTGTTGAGGCCTTGGGTATGCGCCGAGCCCCAATCGGGCGCTGTTGAAGTGGCGCGATCATAGTTAGTGCGGCTGCCATCACTGTAAAATAGTGGTAAGCCGCCCGACATAGTGCCGCTCGGTGTGGCATCTTGGTAATCAACCCCTAGGGTGAACAAGGTGCTATCGCCAATATCGGTTTCGACTATGCCGTATAGCGTAGTGCGCTGCTGCTCGTACCTGTCTTGAAACGAATCTTTATCCTGATAGGCGGCCACCGCGCGACCGCGCACGGAACCCGAGTCATTTAAGCTGCTGGAAACATCGACCATACCACGCACATTATTCCATGAGCCGACACTTAACGAGGTGTTGCCCATAAATTCTTGGGTCGGGCGTTTACGGATAAGGTTAATGGCCGCCGAGGGGTTACCTGCACCTGTCATTAAACCTGTTGCGCCGCGTACCACTTCTACTCGCTCGTAGATGGCAGTGTCGATCAGATTATCCCCATAGTTAAAGCGGGTGTCGTAGGTGGTGGGCACACCATCGTACAGAATGCTGGTCACGGCAATACCGCGGGCACTAATGCTGTATCTATCGTTATCCATAGGGCGAGCATTGATCCCAGCAACGCTGGTCATGGCATCAATCACACTATTAAGCTGTTGATCGTTCATCATTTGACGGGTGATAGACGTGACCGACTGCGGCGTTTCTAAATAAGATAAATCGAGCCCTGTCGCTGTGTTCATCGCTTGGGTTTTATAGCGATTGTCGTGTAAATCCTTAGCGCCAATGACATTGATGACTTCAATTTCTTTCTGGTGATTTTTAGTTTTGCTATCCGTATCGACAGTGTCAGCTGTGGCATGGGGAACCGTGGCTAACATGGCTGAGCACAGCAATAGCTTCGGGTTAACGAGGGCTTGCCGACAGACGAGTGCGATGCTGGAGAGAGGAAAAGTCTTCATAATGGTGATCTTTAATTCCATTTAGGTTGGGTTTAAATAAAGTGGGCCAGTTAGTCGCCCACACAAACGTTTCGTAAAGTTTCAGGTCTGAGCTGCGTGTTAACGTGTTTTCGGCTCAGCGCTGCCAAGCTTTGGACGCTTAAAGGCATGGCTTTGTCTAAAGGCCGCCAAGGGGTTATCGATACCGCCGGCGAAACGCAGGTTTTTCTCCCTGTCGGCGAGATCTATCATTTGTTGGTTATTATTCAATTGGATACGATTGAGGCAGGTGCGTACAAAGCTGTCCTTGAACAGATCGTATTGAGCAAATTTGGCGGCCAAATGTGGATGCTGGGCTTGGTAATCACGTACATTGTCTGCCACTAACTCCCAGAATTGGCTTTCACTGACACTGGTTTGCTCATCGAGCAGCGGTGCTAAATAGCGGAAAATACAGTCAAAAATATCCAGTAAGATGTAGTTAAGCTTCATTTCTTCTTCAAGGCTTACCGCCAGGCGTTTTACATCATCAGGTAGCGGCTTCGCGCCATTGAGTACCGCGACTTCTTCGCCTATGTCTTTCATTAAAATCTTGACTGGCACATATTCATCCAGCACTAAGATCAGGTTTTCCCCGTGCGGCATAAAGACCAGATCGTAGGCAAAAAACGCATGTAACAGCGGCGATAAATACAGGTTTAAGTAGCGATTGACCCACTCCTTTGCAGGTAAGCCAGAGGCGGCAATTAAGGCTGCAATCAGCGCTTTATCTTCATGATCCGTATGCAGTAGCGCTGCCATGGTCATCAGATTCTGCTTAGGCTCAATGTGCGGCAGTGGGCTTTCACGCCACAGGGCAGAGAGCATTTTTTTGTAGGCGCTATCTTGGGTGAGCGCCTGCTCGTAATAATGGTGGTGGTAACCTATGGCGGCAATTTCCTTTAGGATCACAAAGCCTTGCTGAGTAAAGTAAGGGTCGCTCTCAACCAAGTTCGCCACCCACGCATTAATTTGCGGTGTGCAGCTCATGTAAAGGGGCGATAGACCACGCATAAAACCCATATTTAGGATGGAAAGTGCGGTTTTGACATAGCACTTTTGTGGCGATGCAAGATTGAAGAACGTGCGTATCGATTGCTGCACTTGGTATTGCTCATTGCCTTCACCAAGGTAAACCAGATCGCCACGGGCTATGTCGCCGGCAAAGACGCGGGCGATTTTTTCGCGCCACTGCCAAGGATGTACAGGCATAAAGTAGAAGTCCTGTGGATCGTGCTGCTGGCTTTTAAGATGCTGCTGAAAATCATTGAACTGCTGACCAAGCTCCTTCTTTAATAATGCGTCGTGACTCAAGTTTTCGAGGGCGGCAAACGTGGTCTTACTCTTGCGCACGCCAAGCCAGACTAACTGCATTGGCACGGCGCTTTCTGGGGCAAATTGACGGTAATCCTGCATATCGAAGCCAATCCGGCCGTTATTGGCAATAAACACCGGATGACCTTCTGTCATTCCCGCTTCTATGCTCTGATAATCGGCTCGCGCCAGCGTGGCTGCGGGGATCGCCTGATGCGCTAACTTGTACGCCTTGCTATAAAGCGTGCTAGTGATTTCTTCTAAATAGGTGGGCAGTAAGGTTTCGCTGATCCCTAAGTCATTTTTAAGGGAAATAATCAGCGACATCGCATCGAGAATTTGCTCTTGTCCTGCGACTGAAACGCGGATGGAATCGGCATCAATCGCCAGATGATCGAGCTGATAGTGCCGCGCACTAAAATAGTAAGTGCTGTTATTGAGCCGCAGTTCATAGTGGTTAAGCCCTGCTTTTTGCCCGTATAGCGTCGGCGTGATGATTTTCTCGTGGGTGAATTCGCAGAGGATTTTCTTCACTAAATGCCGATTAGCCGCTTGCCAATAGGCGGGGGTCAAATGCTCTGGCATAGAAGTCGAGGTTGACGACAGCGCAGGATTGAGTTGAGCCGCCGCGTGAGTTTGATGATCCTGCGTTGGCAATGGATCCATTAGTAAGGCTTTTGTGGGTAAGTTCATCTTGTTCACCTAAAGAGTCGAAAATGTTATGGGAGAGGTTGCGGGTGCTTTGAACGAGCTTGGTAGCACTGAGCTTGTCTGGGCTAAGCCCGTCGAAGAGGGTGGGTTTGATGCGTGCAGACGATCAGCCGCAGTGCAAAATCCGAGGTAAGCTGCTTTAGTACTTAATTGAATCGCTTTTTCATAGCGAATGCCCACTCGGCTATTTAAGCGATGAATTTTGCCATTGAGTTGATCGGGTTCAACCACAAGGCGGCTAAAGGCCAATTTTTCAAGCACAAGCTGCGCTATCGCATCCATCACTTTGAAAGATAAGCCGCTGATTGGGCCGCCATCGGGCGGCGCGATAATCAGGTGCATACCGCAATCCCCCTTCGCAACAGGATAGTGGTAACCGATTTCATCGTGGGCGGGATCGTAGAGCTCCACCATAAAGAGTGCTTTGCCCTGCCACTCACCTATCAAGGCAAACTTGTGCTGCGTGGTTGCCATAAGGTTCTCTATGGCGGCGAGACTCAAGCCTTGCATGCCCCAAAACTGCGCGTACTCTTGGTTAAACCAAGACTGCAGTGTTGGTGTGTCTTGCTTAAGATCTAACGCTCTGAACTGGAAACCATTGATGCTTGTCATCGCTGATAGCTGCGTTAAACCTAGCTGCGTTAAACAATGGTCACTGAAATGACTCGCCATTATTGCGCCTCCTTGTTTGGCGCCATCAAGACCGACATATGGGCTCCCGCGCCTGCGCTCATACTCGAAGTCGGCGTTTGGGTTGGGTAGAGATGCGGCGATGCATCAGCGTTATTGTTGTGCGGCGACGTCTTTTGGAAATGTTTAGGATTAAGAACCAGTCTATTAATCGCATTGGCGCCGCAGGGCTGATGCTTGGCAAGTTTGGCCGGATCGAAGGTTTGAAAGGCGATATGTTCTTCAATATGGTAGGGCGCATAACCAAGCACGGCCTTTAAGATAATACCGTTGCGATAACAGCCCATACCCAGATCCGGGGAACTTATTCCATGGGTATGTAAACCGACATTTTGGACAAAAATATCCCCGCGAATATCTATGCTGTAGTCGCGTTGCACCACAAGTTGTCCCGCATCATCGAACTCGATCTGTTGCTTTATCTCTTTGATAAATTCAGGTAAACGGTAGTGATAGCCAGTGCCTAACACCACTGCACCCGTGGTTTGGCTCAAAGGGGTATCTTGCTCTTGATGCTGGAAATGTAACTTGAGTGCATCTGGATCAGTTTGAATACGGGTTAACGCCACATTGGTCATCAATTGGCATTGGAAATCCGCAATCAAGCGCTTTTGATATAACAAGTCATAGATGTCGTTGATAAGCTCGGCATTAATGCCCTTGTAGAGCGATTTTTGACTAGCTATCAAAGCACAGCGTTTTTCCGGTGCTAATTCGTGGAAGTAATCGACATAATCTGGCGAGGTCATCTCCAACGTTAGCTTGGTATATTCCAATGGATAGAAACGTGCTGACCGTGTCATCCAATTGAGTTGATAGCCATAGGTATCAATGTCTTGTAGTAGATCGTAAAACACTTCTGCCGCACTTTGGCCGCTACCAATCACTGTGATGGCACTCTGACTCTGCAGGTAGGTTTTTTGCTGCATATAGCTGGCGGTATGCATGACCCGCGCATCTTGAATGGGGCAATCCTTTGGAAGGTAAGGCTCTGTTCCTGTGCCTAGTACTAGCTTTCGGCATTGATGGGTATGGGTTTTGCCACTGTGTCTATCAAAACCTGTGACGCGATAAATCCCTTCACCGGCGTTGTAATCCACTTGAGTAACCTTAAAACCAAATTTAAGGTTGCTGAGTTGCTGGCTTACCCATTGGCAGTACAAGTTGTATTCGTGGCGAGGTAAAAAGAAATTCTCACGAATGTAAAAGGGATAAAGTCTGCCCGTTTGCTTGGCAAAATTAAGGTAACTGTAGCGACTTGTGGGATCGGCCATAGTCACCAGATCCGACATAAAGGGGGTTTGCAGTCTTGAGGATTTGAGTAGCATGCCAGGATGCCAGTCAAAGCTGGTTTTAGCATCTAAAAATAAGCAGTTAAAGCCGTCGATAGGTTCTGATAAGGCGGCGAGGCCAAGATTGAATGGACCAATGCCTATACCGAGTAGATCAAAAATTTCGCGATCCATTTCCCTTTGCTGTGTAGTCACTTACGTCTCCTTTGGCAACATGCTGTTGCGTGTTGCCGATCCAGTAATCAGTTACCTAAGGACGCAAACCAAGTTAATGCGGCTGTCAAAATAGCCTGTTTGGCTATCTATTTTGCTGTGGTTAATTCGCTATGTTTAGCGTAGTCCTTAGGCTATTTTCCCTGCTGCCTCTGTCCCGACAACGGCCAGTAAATTAGCACGTGAAAATATTCAAATGCAAACCATTCTCATTTGTGTGGTGGTGTGAATTAATACTTTTAACTTACGGATATGCGTGCTGAGTACGGTTAATAACATATGTGTCTGTAAGATAATTGGCCGGCAAAAAGGCTAAAACTGAGGTATGTATAATTGAAGCCATTGCGAAGGGACTAGTGTAAAAGGCCATTAATACAATTGGTTATATTGATTGGCGCGTTGGTTTATTCGTAGGGGAGTATGGATCTAGGCGTCGGTAATGTCGGCTTAGCCTAATGGGGATAGTTGCCGCTTAAATGTCAGTGTAAATCCATTGTAAAGCGCAGGTTGAGGCCTAGCTGAACGCATAGGTCAAAATGAGTGAGTTAGGCGGTAAATAGGGACGTCATCTCGGTATGGGGAGCGGCTGTGGGCATTTCTTAAGGGAATGAATTGAAGCGAAAGCCGTCCTAAGACGACTTTGAAATGTAGCTGTTAACTTATAAATGCAAGTTAAAAAGGCTAAATCGTAAAACTAGCGTAAATCGACAAAGTGTCCGGTAATTTTACGTACTAATGGCAATACCATCAGTAATGTTGGGAAGGCGACCACCCATGAGATAAGCCAAGCACCGAGCCAGAGTTCGATAAACTGCGGTGAAGCGCCAACGCCATTGAAAGTGCTGATCCCAGAAACGATACAACTCATCAGAATGGAAAGGAAAAAGGGCATTACAACCGTGGCATACTTGGCTGGTAATTTAGGCGTGCCCAAAAAAGTACGAGGTTTGTCATCGGGCAAAGATTTGGAAATGGTCATCGGATCCTCTATTGGAGATGTATCAGGCGAATGATTTGTCACAGGCTAACACAGTCAATTGCGTTATCGACTTCATTTGCTCTTCCCATTGGGTTCAATAGCGAAAGCAAGGTATTTAAGCGATTGATGAAGTTTAGCCCGCGCGGCGACATTCTAGGTATTGCACCGATAAAGCGCAATCATTAAAGCCCAATCATGAAAGCCAAAGCTAGCCTAGCTGTACGTTGGCAGTTAGCGCAGGGATCAACACTTAATTCATTCCATTCGTAATCCAAAGCGCGCCTGTTGCATTGATCCATTGACCTAGTGACCGAGCGAAATAGAAGATTTGCTTAGTTAGTATCAAAGGGGAGTGCAAGGTTTGATTGCGACAGGTAAATCGTATCTTCGGGTGTTTGGCTGATGTCGACGATTTGTCCTGAGGCTTAAAAGTGACAGTTATGCAGTGGTGACTTCAGATATCGTGTGAGTGTCCGTATTGTTTTGATCGATTGTCTTGATAGATGGTTTTTGAGCGAGATAAAGGCTGAGTAAACATAGAGCTTGGTAAATATAAACAAAATAAGCGAGGCGACGAGTCTACCTCACTTATTTTATTTGTAATTGAATTCTTGATTTATATTGGATTAGTTAAATCAAGACTCGCTTAGGTTGCAGCCTTCATGGCGCGAGTAAAATCGCCAAGTGTCGCCAGTAGCTTAGCTTCATCGTGCTGGTGGGTTTCGATGATTTTCACGACGGCAGAGCCTGAAATTGCCCCCGCAGCACCCGCTTTGATGGCCTCGCTCACCTGTGAAGGCTCGGCAATACCAAAACCGAGTAGCGGTGGCGGCGCATTAAAGGCTTTTAATTTAGATAAAATTTCCTCTACCGGAACGCCAGCTTTAGTGTCTGTGCCTGTCACCCCTGCGCGGGATAAGAGATAGGTGTAACCTTCGCCGCTGGCGCTAACCAGTGCAAGGGTTTTACTGTCGGCATTAGGTGGCGCGATAAAAATCGGCGCAATACCATGGGCTTTAGCGGCTTCGCTAAAGGGCGCGGATTCTTCCACTGGTACGTCGGCAATAAGCACTGAATCCACACCCGCTTGCTGCACTTTGGCGTAAAACGCATCTATGCCGTTAGCAAACACTAAGTTTGCATACAGTAGCAAACCGATTGGCAGTTCAGGGTATTTGGCACGCACTTGGGCAAGCAATTCAAAACACGCCGTTGGAGTCGTGCCTGCGGCTAAAGAACGCAGGTTAGCGCCTTGGATCACTGGGCCATCGGCTAAGGGATCGGAAAACGGAAAGCCCAGTTCTAAGGCATCTGCGCCGTTTTGCACTAAGGTATCGATAATTTTTAGTGATAACTCAGGGCTAGGATCGCCAAGGGTGACGAAGGGGACAAAAGCGCCCCGGCCTTCGGCCTTGAGTTTGGTAAAGGTGGCTTGGTATCGGCCAGTGTTGGTAGACGTGTCACTCATGCTTATTATTCCTCTTTACCATTCAAAATGTCAGAAACGGTGAAAATATCTTTGTCGCCACGACCGGAAAGATTGACCACTAAAATGGTTTCCTTGGTGCACTCGCGCGCCATTTTCACGGCGTAGGCGAGGGCATGGGCCGATTCCAATGCGGGGATAATGCCTTCGCAGCGCGCCAGTTGTTGGAAGGCTTCTAAGGCTTCATCATCAGTAGCCGATTCATAACGGGCGCGGCCTGTGGCATTGAGGTGCGCGTGTTGCGGGCCAACGGAAGGGAAGTCCAATCCGGCTGAAATCGAGTAGGATTCTTCGATTTGCCCTTCGCTGTCTTGCATCAAAGGCGCTTTCATGCCGAAGAAAATACCTGTCTTACCGTGTTTAAGCGGCGCGCCGTGCATTGGCGTGTCTATGCCTTTACCCGCAGGTTCGACGCCAATCAGTTCGACACTTGGCTCGTCGATAAAGTCAGCAAACATGCCGATGGCGTTGGAGCCGCCGCCAACACAGGCGATAACCGCATCGGGCAGACGACCTTCACGTTCTAGCATTTGCTTTTTGGTTTCTTCGCCAATAATGCGTTGGAATTCACGCACTATGGTTGGGAACGGGTGTGGCCCCGCGGCCGTGCCGAGTAAATAGTGGGCCTTTTCGTAGCTGCCAGACCAGTCGCGCATCGCCTCGTTACAGGCATCTTTTAGGGTGGCAGAACCTGAGGTGACAGGAATGACTTCTGCGCCCATCAAACGCATTCTAAATACGTTAGGTGATTGGCGCGCAACGTCTTTCGCGCCCATATAGACTTTACATTTTAAGCCTAATAGCGCGCAGGCAAGGGCGGTGGCAACGCCGTGTTGTCCTGCACCGGTTTCTGCAATAATTTCCTTTTTACCCATACGCTTAGCCAGCAGTGCTTGGCCTAATACTTGGTTGGTTTTATGGGCGCCGCCGTGGAGTAAATCTTCCCGTTTAAGGTAGATTTTCACCATAGGATTTGGGCTTAAATTGCGGGTTAAGGTGAGCGCCGTTGGCCGACCCGCGTAGTTTTTTAGTAAATCGGTAAATTCGGCTTTAAAGTCGTCATCATCTTGGGCTTCCACAAAGGCAGTTTCTAATTGCTTAAGGGCTGGCACTAAAATCTGTGGCACATACATGCCGCCGTATTCGCCGAAATAAGGGTTAAGCTTTAACTTTGACATACCTTTTTCCTTATCTTATCAATCAGTTTGTCAGTGGCTTCGATGGTGCTAACAGCGTTTTGGTGTTAACCGCATCATAGTGTTAACTGAGCCGTTATCTATTTGGCCACTGGCATTAATAGGTTCATATTTTTTGTCGAGCATCACGCTTGTCGAGCACCAACTGCATCTAGGGCTTCTTGCTTAGCGCGATAGGCTAGAGACGTAAATGGGTAAAAGCCGTTTGGATCAGTTGCGCCGATTTAATTCCTGCGGCGGTTTCTAGGCCGGAATTAAAATCTAATCCGTAAAATCCTTGGGCATTGGCACTGGCCGCATTGCCTGGATTGAGTCCGCCCGCCAACATGGCATGGGCCTTTTGCTGGCCTAAGGACTTCACATCAATATTTTGCCAATTAAAGGCTTGGCCCGAGCCGCCAAATTGACCTGCCGTTTTACTATCAAAGAGATATCGCGATGCTCCTTGAGGTATGTTGCCAAGTTCACCGGTTTGCGCATTGACGCTGACGGCTTTCCATATTTGGGTGGTGAGTCCCGCTTGCTCAAGTCGCTCAGCGAGCTGTGCAATTTCAAGCTCAGTTTCAGTGCCATGAAGCTGCACCGCAGATAACTGCAAACTGGCGGCGGTATCGGTAATAGTACTTGGCGCGGCATTAACAAACACGCCGACAAATTCAATGGCGGGGGCATCGGATGCGCGATACGCCCCGAGCAGTTGTTCTGCGCCATCAAGGGTTAAGGCTCGCGGGGATTTTTCAGCAAAAATCAGCCCGCCATAGACTGCGCCTGCTGTTGCTGCGGCGCGAATATCTTCCACGCGGGTGAGGCCGCAGACTTTATTGTGACCGAAGATCAATTTACGGCAGGCCAAGTCGATATCAGCCTCGGCCATAATCGAGCTGCCAACGAGGAAGCCATCGACCAGCGGACTCAGGCGACGCACTTGCTCATTGTTGTAGATGCCAGATTCGCTTACCACCACGCGGTCGCTGCCAATGTGTGGCGCCAGCGCTTCTGTGGTGGCGAGATCGGTACTTAAATCCCTTAAGTTACGGTTGTTGATGCCGATAATCGGCGCATCTAATGCGATGGCGCGCTTAAGTTCATCTTCGTTACTGACTTCGGTCAGTACATCGAGTTGATACTTAGCGGCTTCTTTCGCTAGACGTTGATATTGTTCATCATCAAGCACGGACAGCATCAACAGAATCGCATCGGCGCCTTGGTGGGCGGCGAGTTTAATTTGGTATTCATCGACAAAAAAATCTTTACACAGAATCGGTTGGTTCACCCGAGCGCGCACCTTAGGGATATAGTCCATATCCCCTTGGAAAAACTGCTCGTCGGTTAATACCGAAATGCCCGCCGCATATTTTCCGTAAATATCGGCAATGGCTTCTACATCAAACACATCGCGGATAAGCCCTTTGGACGGGCTGGCTTTTTTACATTCTAAAATGTAACCCGCCTTGGGCGCCTTGAGTGCGGCAAATAAACTGCGGTCAGAGATTTTTGGCGACAAGCTTGCCTCGGGGAAACGCAGTTTCAAGGCGGCAATATGGGCCGCTTTGGTATCGACAATACGGGTTAACACATTACTTTTTGGCATAGCGTTTGTGGCTGCCTCTGGCTGAGTACGCAGGTCTTGAGTCATTGCTGTTGGAGTCACTTCTACTTGAGACATTCGCTTATCTTCCTCTTTCTTGACCGTTGACATGGGCTTCACCGCTGACTTTTGCGAGCTGGCTTAACAATTCAAAGGCTTTGCCGCTTTGAATGGTAGCGAGCGCAAGTAAGGTTCCGGCTTTGACTGAATCAGCAATTCCACAGACATATAAAGCACAACCGGCATTGATGGCGACCGCATTGGCATGTGCTGCAGTACCGTTGCCTTTTAAAATCGCCTCGGTAATCAAGGCATTCTGCGCGGGTTCGCCACCTTCTAAGTCTGTTATCTGCGCTAAAGGCACACCTAAATCGGCGGGCGTGAGTTGATACTCAATAATGTCGCCGTCTTTTAACTCAGCAACTTGGGTGTTGCCGTGCAGCGCGACTTCATCTAAACCGCTGCCGTGCACTACCATAGCGCGTTTTGTGCCAAGCGCCTTTAATACTTTCGCTATCGGTAAGACTAACTCAGGGCTATACACGCCAAGTAACATAAACTCAGGCCTTGCAGGGTTGATAAGGGGCCCTAACACATTGAATAAAGTGCGCGTTTTCAGTGCTTGTCTTACGGGCACCGCATGTTTTACCCCGCCATGGTAGTGGGGCGCAAACAAAAAACACAGATTCAATGCGTCGAGGCAACGACTGGCAGTCTCTGGCGACATAGTTAAGTCGATGCCAAATTGCGCCAAAAGATCCGATGAACCCGATTTACTCGACACGCTACGATTGCCGTGTTTGGCGACCTTAGCGCCTGCCGCCGCGGCAACAAAGGCCGCAGTGGTGGAAATATTAATGGTATTAAAGCCATCGCCACCCGTGCCAACAATGTCAACGATGCCATTGTTAATGCTATCGCCATTCGAGTAGGGAAAAGACTTGGCAGCGGCGCGCATGGCATCGGCGGCGCCGCTGATCTCATCAATAGTCTCGCCGCGCATTTTCAGCGCAACTAACATTCCCGCCATTGCAGCTTCACTCATTTCTCCGCGAATTAACGCGCTAAAAATCTCAAAGGTTTGCTCGCGGCTTAAACTTTTACCTTGGTATAAAATGTCGAGTAAAGGCTGAATAGGGTTGGTACTCATGCGGTTACTCCTGTTGTCATGTCTTGGGTAAGAAAGGCTAAGGTTTGAATGAGCAGTGTGCTGCCTAAGGTGGTGAGAATCGATTCTGGGTGGAACTGAAAGCCAACGGCTCTGTGCTCAGGGTGCAGAATCGCCATTGGCATAGCGTCAGTCGTTGCGATTACTTGCAAGCAATCAGGCACGTGAGTGGCGACGAGACTGTGATAACGGGCAACGGGCAGGGGAGAGGGCAAACCAGCAAATACGCCTGTGCCATCATGGAAAGTAGGGCTTGCCTTGCCGTGGACCACAAAAGGCGCGCGCGCCACTGTGCCGCCGTAATATTCCACCATAGCTTGATGCCCAAGGCAGATACCCAGCATAGGGACTTTACCGGCGACTTTGGCGATAAGCGCCATCATAGAGCCTGCCTCATGGGGCGCACCAGGACCGGGTGATAACACTAGGGCTGCGGGTTCTTGTTCGTTAAGCAGTTTTTCAGCAATAAAGTCGGCGGCAACATCGTTGCGGTAAATCACCACTTCACAGCCTAGGCTGCGAAATTGATCCACTAGGTTATAGGTAAAGGAGTCAAAGTTATCGAGTAGATAGAGTTTCATGTTTGGCTCCTATTTAGATGGTACTGAAATGGATTGCACAAAAGTGGATTGAGCTGACGCGTCATTTACTGGCGATTCATTGATTCGCAGTCCAGCGCCCATTTTGATTGCCGAAATCACTGCTTGAGCTTTTTGACGGGTTTCGTCAGCCTCGCTTTGGGGATCCGAATCAAACACGACGCCCGCGCCTGCTTGAATAAAGGCGGTGCCATTTTTGACAAAGGCCGAGCGGATCACAATACAGGTGTCCATATCCCCAAGGGCATTAAGGTAACCGACTGCGCCGCCGTAGCTGCCGCGGCGGGCTTTTTCCGCTTGGCGAACCAGTTGTGATGCGCTTACTTTGGGCGCGCCAACTAAAGTACCCATATTCATACAAGCCTGATAAGCATGCAGCGCATCTAAGTCTTGGCGCAGTTGACCCGTTACGCGACTGACGAGGTGCATCACGTGGGAATAACGGTCCACTTTCAATAATTCAGCGACTTTACGGCTGCCGCTTTGGCTGATGCGCGCGATATCGTTGCGAGCTAAATCGACCAGCATTAAGTGTTCTGACAGTTCTTTTTTATCTAAACGCAGTTCAAGTTCAATGCGGCTGTCTAAGTCAAAATCAATCTCGCCCGTGGCGGTTTTTCCGCGTTTGCGGGTGCCGGCAATCGGGTAGACTTCGACTTGATTACTGCTGGCTTCGTACTTAAGCGCGCTTTCGGGTGAAGCACCGAAAAGCGTGAAATCTTGGCCCCTGAAATAAAACATGTAAGGGCTTGGGTTAGTTAGACGAAGGGCGCGATAAGCCCCTAAGGTATTCGGGCAAGGTAAACTAAAACTACGCGATGGCACTACTTGGAAAATATCGCCCGCAATAATGTGTTCTTTCAAATCGATAACGGTTTGTTTGAACACCTCATCGGAAATATTGACTTGCTCAGTCGCGTCGATGGCGACCAGTGTCGGCACATCGGCAGGCGAATTACCCAGAGTTTTACATTGTGTGCTTAACTGCTGAACTCGCTCGCTCAGCGCTGCGGTGATAGCGGTATGCTGGGCTGAATCGCTACTGAAATTATGGGTAATGATGTCGGCTTGTTTCAGTTTATGGTCGATAAGGATTAAGGTTTCAGCGAGGTAAAATAAGTAGTCTGGGCAATCATTATCGCGGTTCGGTACGGCTGGCAGCGGTTCGACGGTATCAATCAAGTCGTAGGCCAGTACGCCACCTAAAAACAGATCCTCAAAGGCGGGTTTATTTTGGCTGTCAGTATGAGCGCCACAATCAATCTGCTGGATAAACATCCGCAGGCCATCGAGTGGCGAGGTCGATTTTAAGCGTGCATCTTCATCCTGCAGCTGAGTGTCTTTTTGCAGCGTCACCACTAAAGTCAAGTTATCACGGACTAGACTGGCACTCATATCAGCACGATCGCTGCTCGCACAAAAGAAGGTTTCGATTGGAGCAAGTAAGCTCGCGCCATTGTCGGTCAGTGCGGTAAAGGTCAGTTGATAACCGTCGCAGCGGATCATCATGGCGGCATGGGTCATCACCATGCTTTTTAAGTGATCTTTACTGTCGATTTCGGCCGATTCTAACAGCATAGTATGGGGCGCATCTTGGGTGATGTGCTGATATAAGCGCAGTGGATCCCTGTGGTAGGTTAATGCCGCCTTGAGTGTGCTTGAGCGTGCGAATGTCTGTTTGGGCATGTTCATACTCCAGCTACCTTATAAAATGTCTTTAACATCATGAGTTCTCTCGCTTTCTTAATCTTGTTACCCGAGTCTGCCGACATTTTTCGCACCTAACAAAAAAGCCCGCATTTCTGCGGGCTTCTTGTTGATTCTGGTCACTTTCAAATGAGCACAGAGCTTCACACCACCCGCTAAGTTGGGAAGTGCCACCACCAAATGATGTTTAATGAAGCATTAATGTGTGTCATTCAAAAGGGTCTCGCTAATTCAGTAATTGGTGTATAGAAAACCTTAGCTGGGGTCGAATGTCAATTGAATATTTTTCATTTTCTGCGATTTATTCACTTTAATGACGCAGAAAATTTAAGTCACACAGCCACAAAATGCGAGATAGCAGCGCATTGATTAACAAATTCACGTACAATAGCCCCATGAATACTCAAAGCATATTGGCTGATCTGCACAGCCACACGACCGCATCCGACGGTCAGTTAACGCCGTCTGAATTGGTGGCTAGAGCCCTTGAAAAGGGCGTGCAGTTATTTGCGATTACTGACCACGACACGGTAGCAGGTTTACCCGAAGCCCGCGCCTTTAATCAATCGCAAGCAGAACCATTGAAATTGATCTCTGGCGTAGAAATCTCTACTCGCTGGAACAGTTATGATATCCACATCGTTGCGCTTAACTTCGATGCGGATAATCCTGCGTTATTAGCATTTTTAGAAAACCAGCGTGAGTTACGTGAATTACGCGCTCAAGAAATTGGCCATAGATTAGCCAAGGCCGGTATTGAAGGCGCTTACGAAGGTGCCAAAGCGTTGGCGGGTGAAGCGGCATTGAGCCGTGGACATTACGCCCGCTGGATGGCTGAAAATGGTCATGCTGTGGATATGCCGAGCGTATTTAAACGCTATCTTGCCCGCGGTAAAACCGGCTATGTCCCCAATAATTGGGGTGATATGGCCAGCGCCATCGATATCATTCATAACGCGGGTGGATTAGCTGTGTTGGCGCATCCCAGTGGTTATAAGTTATCGGCAAAGTGGCTTAAGCGCTTAGTGCGCGAATATAAAGAAGCGGGTGGAGATGCCATGGAAGTGGTACTTGGCCAGCAAACATTAGACGACAGGGCCAACCTTGTGGCCTTGAGCATACAAAATCAATTGCTTGCATCGATAGGGAGTGATTTTCACTTTCCGAGCAATTGGATCGAATTAGGTAAAAATCTGTATCAGCCCCAAGGTATTGATTGGGTCTGGCAATCGAAATCTTGGGTGGAACGACCATGAGTCAGTTTTTTTATGTACATGAAGTAAATCCGCAAGCTCGCCTTATCAGTCAAGCTGTTGCCGCCTTAAAAGCGGGTGGTGTGATTGTTTATCCTACCGATTCGGGCTATGCCTTAGGCTGCTTGATTGGTGAGAAAGACGCGATGACGCGGATGGCGAGAATTCGTCAAATCGAGAACGATCATAACTTTTCATTGATGTGCCGCGATTTATCTGAGCTTGCGACCTACGCCAAAGTGGATAATCAGGCATATCGCATCCTAAAAAGTTGCACACCTGGGCCTTATACCTTCATTTTTAAAGCGACTAAAGAAGTGCCGCGTCGCTTACAAAATGACAAGAAAAAGACCATAGGTATTCGCGTGCCCGACAATGTGATCGCACTGGCGTTGCTTGAAGCCTTAGATGCGCCGCTGATGTCGACCAGTTTAGTGATGCCAAATGCAGAATTTGCCGAGTCTGATCCTGAACAAATTCGCGACTTGCTCGAGCATCAAGTGGATGTGATTATCCACGGTGGTTATTTAGGCGAAAAGCCAACGACTGTGATTGATATGTCTGAAGATGGCGCCGAAATTTTGCGTGAAGGCGCGGGTGATATCACGCCGTTCCTCTAAATCCGCCGCATTAGATTTATTACGAATGGATGCGGGTAAGTGATGCGGATATGGGGAGTTAACATTTGGCAGTTTTATCGCCGTAGATTTACAGGTATAATCGCGCGTCTGGCGTTAGCCTAAGTTGGGTAGCGCAGCGTTAACGGAGCAAGATAGCGGATGCAGGGCACGCAACAGAGTTTACCCTTAGCCGTTATTCGTGGTCAGGCAATGACCGAAATGCCGCTGGATTTGTTTATTCCGCCTGAGGCATTGGAAGTGTTCCTTGAGTCCTTTGAAGGACCATTGGATTTACTTTTATATTTGATCCGTAAGCAAAAATTAGACGTTGTCGATTTACCCATTCAGCAAATCACCGCGCAGTATTTAGAATATATTACGTTGCTGACTCAGGCTCGAATCGAGCTTGCCGCCGATTACTTAGTGATGGCAGCAACCCTTGCGGAGATTAAATCCCGTTTGCTGTTGCCGCGTATGGTGGCAGAGGATGAGGTTGAGGAAGATCCTCGTGCGCAATTGATCCGTCAGTTGAAAGCCTATGAAGTGATTAAAGAAGCATCGCAAAAACTCGATGATTTGCCGCGGCTCGAGCGGGATGTATTTCAAGCCAAAGCAGTGGCAGCACCTGACATTAAGCCGTTAATGATCCCGCCAGAAGTCTCGTTGTTCGAAATTGCCCGCGCCTTTGGCGATGTGCTCAAACGAATTGATGCCTATGAAGATCATCATGTTAAGCGTGAACAGTTATCGACGCGTGAGCGCATGAGCCAGATTTTAGCCATGCTGAACTCGGAAGATTTTACGGCATTTGATCGTTTATTTACCGTAGCGGAAGGCCGGGCAGGCGTGGTCGTGACCTTCTTAGCACTGATGGAATTAGTCAAAGAATTATTGGTTGAATTGTACCAAACAGAACCGTTTTCAACTATTTACGTTAAGGCCTATTAATTGATGCAGATAAATCCGACTCAATTAAAACAGCTTATTGAAGCGAGTTTGTTTGTATTGGGGAAACCCTTGTCGGCGAAAATGTTGAAAGACACTGTATTGGTGGATTTCACGGTTTCTAGAGACAAAATAAAAGCTGCATTGGATGAGCTGCAGCAGGATTATCAAGACAGAGGTGTGCAACTTGTGAAAGTCGCTGGGGGTTATCGCTTCCAGACCTTAGACGTCTTGAGTCCTTTTTTGCAGCCCCTGTGGCAAGAAAAGGCGCCTAAATATTCGCGTGCGACATTAGAAACCTTGGCGGTGATTGCTTATCGTCAACCTGTGACTCGCGGCGATATTGAACAGGTGCGCGGTGTGGCCATCAGTAGTCACATCATAAAAAGTTTGTCAGATAGACATTGGATTAAAGTAGTTGGCCATAAAGAAGTACCGGGGCGACCCGCGTTATATGCCACTACCTTAGAATTTTTAGCATATTTTGGCTTAGACACCTTAGCGGATTTACCGCCGCTGTCGGATACTGAGTCATTGCAGGCGGTTTTTTCAAGTGTGAAATTAACGCCGGAACAGTCAGAAGAGCAAAATACTAATGAGTGAAAAATTGCAGAAAGTCTTGGCCCGTGCAGGCCATGGCTCCCGTCGTGAGATGGAGGCATGGATTGCTGCAGGCCGAGTTAGTATTGATGGTGAAATTGCTAGCCTTGGGGATCGGATTGAAGCCGATGCCAAAGTACGTATCGATGGCAGAGCCATTTCGTTAAAGTCTGCCGAAGACGTGATCTGTCGCGTATTGGCATACCATAAACCTGAAGGCGAAATTTGTAGTCGTAAAGATCCTGAAGGCCGTCCAACGGTATTCGATCGCTTACCTAAAGTGCGTGATTCACGCTGGGTTGCGGTAGGTCGTTTAGACATCAACACCTCTGGTTTATTACTGTTTACCTCAGATGGTGAATTAGCGAACCGCTTAATGCATCCATCGAACGAAGTCGACCGCGAATACGCAGTGCGTACCTTCGGTGAAATCCCTGAAGCCACAGTACAACGTTTACGTACCGGCGTGATGTTAGAAGACGGCCCAGCGCAGTTTGATAGCATCAAGCCTGCGGGCGGTGAAGGGATGAACCAATGGTGGCATGTGTGTTTACGTGAAGGTCGTAACCGCGAGGTGCGCCGTCTGTGGGAATCCCAAGAAGTGCAAGTGAGCCGTTTGATCCGTATCCGTTACGGTATGGTTGAATTGCCAAAATCACTGCCACGGGGTGGCTGGGTTGAATTGCCAATGGAGCAAGTTAACTACTTGCGTAAATTGGCAGGTTTAGAAGCTGAAACCCGCACTATGCTTGCTGCCGATAAACACAGCGTAGCTCGTGCGCAGGTGAAAAGTGCTAAAATTCGCCGCGCAGTACGTAAGCATAAAGTGACAGGTTCGGGAAAACCTAAGCCATCGCGTCAGCGCAGCTAAGTTGTTTTATCCCAATGAAAAAGGCCGCTAAGCGGCCTTTTTGCTTTCTGTTATTTGCAGCTATGTTATAACAAGTCTCAGTTGGATTGAGGAGTGAATGGATGAAGCTAATTTCAGTGCGACGGATTTGGGAGCAAGCGGCCCATAATGCATTTACCGATTTAATCGCGTTTCAGGAAGCACTTTTTTGTGTTTTCCGTGAAGGGACTGCCCATGTGTCACCCGATGGCGCTTTGCGTATTCTACGTTCAGTGGATGGCGGTGAGACGTGGCAGAGCGTGGCGCTTATTCGTTCGGATGAGGCTGATTTACGCGACGGTAAACTGATTGAATATCAAGGAGAATTACTCTTACTTGGCGGCGGGACCTTACACGATAAGTCGGGTATACAATCACATCTTTGGCGCTCAGCCAATGGGCGATCGTGGTCGGATGCGCTAAAGATAGCTGATAAGGGCTATTGGTTATGGCGCTTAACTGAACATCAAAATACGCTCTATGGTGTGGGCTATCGCCCAGGACCTGATGGTGACACTCGTTTGTATAAGAGCGCTGATGGCGTACACTTCAAGACTTGGCTAAAGCTGTTTAATAATCAAGGTTATGTCAACGAAACAGCCATTGTTTTTGATCAAGACAGCGGCTTTTGTCTCTTGAGGCGCGATCCCGTTTGGGGCCCTGAATTTGTTGGTTTACTCGGCCGCAGCCTAGCGCCATTTACCGATTGGCAATGGCAAGAACTCGATAAGCGCATTGGTGGGCCTGTGATGTTGATGTATCAATCCCGGCTGTTGGCTGTGGTGCGCTTATATGATGAACAAGTTCGAACGGCTTTAGTTGAAATTCATCCAGATACTGGCGTGGTCCAAGAACTACTGACACTGCCATCGAAGGGCGATACCAGTTATGCGGGCGTAGTGATTGATGGAAATGAGTTGTGGGTAAGTTATTACTCAAGCCATGAGTTAGCTGACTCACAGCTGGATACGCAAAATTCGCTTGATGAGTCAAGCAGAGCCGCTAAAGCTAAAACAATGATTTATTTTGCAAAAATTCAGTTGAGTTAACATTAGCGGTGCGGCGTCTTTATGCTGCTTATTGCCATGGATTAATACAGAGCTCCATCTTGCGAATATCTAAAATAATAAAGGGCCATCAATAGGCCCTTTATTATTGCTAAATCATACTGCTAAACCGATAAGCGATGTGATTACTGAGCGTTGAACTGCTGACCGTTCACTGCGCTAGCATCTTGACCCATCAGATATAAATAGGTCGGCATGATCTCTTCTGCGGTTTTGAGATCCAATGGATTCTCAGCAGGGTAGGCTTTAGCACGCATCTCAGTGCGGGTAGCACCTGGATTGATACTGTTGACGCGAACCGAGGTGCCATCGCACTCATGGGCGAGGACTTGCATCATGCCTTCGGTGGCAAACTTAGAGAAGGCATAAGGTCCCCAGTAGGCGCGGCCTTGACGACCCACACTGCTCGACGTAAAGATAATTGATGCACTGGGTGCTTGGCGCATCACAGGTAGTAATGTTTTAGTTAGCATTACTTGGGCCGTGACGTTCACTTTGAGTACGTCTTCGAGTGATGGAATATCTATGTGTTCAAACGGGCCTAAGGCACCGAGCAGGCTCGCGTTATGTAATAAGCCGTCTAAATGATCGAATTGCTCGGCTATGGTATCGGCCATATCGCGATAATTTTGTTCCGTTGCGCCCTTAAGATCCAATGGCACTATGGCAGGTTTGGGATAACCGGCTTGTTCTATTACGTCGTAAACTGCTTCCAATTTTTTCACTGTTTTACCGAGTAAAATCACAGTGGCGCCGTGTTTTGCAAACTCAATGGCGGCGGTACGGCCGATGCCAGCACCAGCGCCTGTGACTAAAATCGTCTTGCCCTTGAGTAAATCTTTTGTTGCTTGATATTCCAACATGAGTCTCTTTTTCCTCTTGGCGAGAATGCCCGCCACTTCTAGAGTCGCCGAAGTGATAAACGCATGTTTCAAACAAATGAATGAAACTTTGTTATAAATAGCTAAAATGTTTGTGACAAACTTGTGGCTAACTCAATATTTTTACGTTAACTTGAAATGAGTTAGGGGCTAACATAAGCCCTATTGGTCACAGATTTAAAAGCTATTGTGACTAATTTCTTGGGGAAAACAAAACTATTACAACAAGATTTGGGGAAAAAAGATGAAAAGACTCATTTTGGGTGTTGCGATTGCATCTGCACTGGGCCTCACAGGATGTGGTGAGGACAGTTTTAACGAACTCAAGGATAAGACTGACCCGCTCGTCCCTGAATCGCACATAGTGTTCGACCCTGCTAATTCAAAAGTACCATTACCGAATGATTTGCTATTCAGTGGTACTAAGGATGGCACATTATCGATTCCGGGTGAAAGTTCAGGCAATTATGTTGATCCACAAATCGCGCTTGGGGCGTTAGATGGCTGGTCGACAACATCGCCGATTTCCATTGATATTGATTTAGCGAAAAAACACGATGGAACACCACTGACCCTAATGGCGGCATCGGTTGCACAACCTGGTGCAGTCAGAATGTTTGAGGCCACTGTCGGTGGTCCATTGTCTTCTGATGCTGAATGTACTGCTAAACCGTCAGTTTCAGCGTGTAAAGTCGGAGCAGAACTGCAGTTTGGCGTTGACTTTGTATCCACCGCATCAGGTAATAAAGTGGTAATAGTGCCGCTTAAGCCACTCAAAGCTGGGCAGTCTTATATTTATGCGACAACCAATCTTATTCAAGATTCTGAAGGTCGTGGCATTGCACCTTCAACCACCTATGGTTTGTTGAAGTTAGACATCACGACATTGCCATTAGAAACGCCAGATCAATTGATGCTGCAAACCTTAGTAAACAGCTATGAGAAAGGCATTGCTGCGGCCCATAATGTCGATCCTTCGACCATAAGCTACTCTGGGCTGTTTACGACTCAGTCTGTCGCTAACGTCTATGAAACGACTAAACTGCTGATGGCAAAGGGTGCGCCTTATGCCCCCAGTTTTGCTCAGATGCCAACGCCTGCCGGTTATACTGTTGCACAAGCGGTGGGATTAACGGACTCAAATAGTGCTGCCTTTAAAGCCGCTGATTTAGCCGATGTGTATACCGCAAAAATCAAACTGCCGATATACAGTGACTGCTCTTCGGTCAGTTGTTTATCCGCTGAGGGTAAACCATTAATTAATGGTCATTGGAAAGCACAAGGTGATAGCCCTGTATCTGTGCTACTAGCACTTCAAGCGGGCACGCTCAGCCAGAATAATTTTGGTATGCAAGCCGTGGCCAATGGGATTGCGAACCCTGCCGATGCGTTAGCCAATCCATCTCTAATGGCAGGTAAAACATGGTTGTTAGACGATGGTACCGCGGTAGATAAAACTAAGCATCTGACTAAGTTCAACCCAATTCCAGCGATTAAAGGATATGAAACCGTACCTGTACTGATTTCTATGCCTAATGCGGCAAGATTAGCGGACTTTTATCAGCAACAAGGTATTCCCTTTACTCCGCCGACAGCGGGTTGGCCAACAACAATCGCACTGCACGGTTTAGGTGGCGGTAAAGAAATGTCACTAGCCTATGCGGGTACGTATGCGGCCATGGGCGTTGCAACAATTGCTATTGATATGCCACTGCATGGTGCGCGCTCATTCGATGCTAACGGCGATGGGGTTTATGAAGTCTCTGCGACCGATCCTTCTTTTGGGGCTGTAGTCGGTACACCAGATGCCTTTAAAAATGGTAATCCGCTGGTGTTCGTGAATATCTCTAGCACTTTGTCGGTTCGTGATAATTTCCGTCAAGCGACGATGGACCATTTAGGTGTTCGTCTTGCTCTAACAGGATTAGCACAGGGCTTAGCACAAGCAGGTCAGCCACAAGTATTTGACGTGTCTAAAATCAGTGCTCAAGGTCTGAGTTTAGGCGCGATTGTCGGCACCGATTTTGCGACCTATGCCAGCACAGGCATGAAGAACCCTGCAACGGGCGATGCTTTGCCAAATGCTTATGGCATCAAGGCCTTATCCCTAGCTGCGCCAGCGGGAGGATTAGCGGGATCATTTGCGGGTTCTGCAACCTTTGGTCCAGTGCTGTTTAGCAATATCAAGGCATCTGCGACTTTCCAAGCGCTGGTCGATAAGGCTAATACTGCAGGATATGAGGTGGGGAGTCCTGAATATGCGGCACTGGTGCAGGCAGTATATGCCCAGTTTATTCCAACGTTTGCCTTTGCGGTTCAAACCGCCGTGGATTCTGCGGATCCAATTAACCATGCCGCTATGTTAAAGGCGACGGACTTACCTGTTCATTTGATTGAAATCGCCGGTGATGGCAACGGTAACTTACCTGATCAAGTGTTACCGAACCGGGTAGATAACTTCCCGTTATCGGGCACTGAGCCGCTGATCTCTGCTATTGGTCTACCTTGTGTCGATAGTACGAGTAAAGGTCATGGCGTTGTGCGTTTCTCTAAAGGCCATCATAGTTCGATTGTGAGCCCAAGTGAAACGGACGCTACAGACGGTATGGCTGCAGCTGCTACCGTTGAAATGCAGACTCAAGTAGCAACCTATGCTGCGACTGCAGGTAAAGGCGATGCGACGATTTTAGTGACAAACAGTGATGTCATTGCGACTTGTCCTAACTAATCTGCGCTTAATCGTAAAAACCCAGCGAATGCTGGGTTTTTTTATGAGCCTTTAGGCTGTTAGAATAGCGCGCAATTGACTGATTGATGTAACGCCCTAACGGAGAGCACTTTGGAATTTTTATACGAGTATGGAATGTTTTTGGCGAAAGCCGTCACGATAGTGGTCGCAATCGTTGCGGTTATTATTGTGGTGTTGGCTTCCACTGTTAAACATAAGTCAGATAAGGGCGAGCTGAGGATCACTAACCTGTCTGAAGAGTTAGAAGAACTGAAGCATGGCTTAAAAGAAGAACTCCTTTCAAAGAAGCAATTCAAAGCCTATGAGAAGCAATTAAAGGCTGAAGAAAAGGCGAAAGACAAAGCTGCTGATGACAGCATCACGGGCAAAGTGTTCGTGATCGATTTTAAGGGCAGTATCGATGCCGCTGAGGTTGCGTCACTGCGTGAAGAAATCAGTGCCATTTTAGCTATTGCGGAAAAAGGCGATGAAGTGGTTGTTAATGTCGAGAGTGGTGGCGGTATGGTGCATGGCTATGGTTTAGCCTCCAGCCAGCTTGACCGTTTACGCCAAGCCGATATTCCGCTAACAGTATGCGTTGATAAAGTGGCTGCCAGTGGCGGTTATATGATGGCCTGTGTTGCGAATAAAATTTATGCGGCGCCTTTTGCAATTGTTGGTTCAATTGGTGTTGTTGCTCAATTGCCGAACTTTAATCGTTTGCTGAAAAAGCATGAGATCGATTATGAGCAACATACGGCCGGTAATTTTAAACGTACCTTGACAGTGTTTGGTGAAAACTCCGATGAGGGAAGACAGAAGTTTCAAGAAGAACTCGAAGAAACCCACGTCTTATTCAAAGCGTTTGTCGGTAAATATCGCCCTGAGTTGGATTTAGTGAAAGTAGCCACGGGCGAGCATTGGTACGGCCAGCAAGCCATTGAATTGGGGTTAGTCGATGCGATTTCGACCAGTGATGATGTGATTATGTCACTTGCCGCAGAGCGCACTGTGTATAAGATGCGTTATCAGGTGAGAAAGAAACTTGCCGATAAAATTGCCCATGGCGCCTCTTTATCTGTGAATGCTATTTTTAATCGTCTTATCGAGAAAAACCGTCCAATGTAATTTAATCTAGTGTGGATACTTTTTGAGTATTCACACTTTTTTGTTTGGCTTAACGCCCAAAGCTGCGTATCTATTGCAAATTTTTTTAGCTTTTATATTATTCCCCCATCAATTTAAAATCATTAACTCACTATTGCTATCAGCTTGTTAAGCACATTAATAAAACGTCATGCAGCAAATGCGTAAATTCATTGCGAATGAAAAATCCCTATGTTAAAAATCCCGTCGATAAAGTGGTGTTAAAAATAATACCAATCGTATTAAATATCTGTTCATTCAGCGGGAGTTCAACGCACTTTAGACAAGGCGAAGGCTTGAAGGCATAGTGGTGCTCTGTCGAAAGCCTTAAACGCAGTATAAAGCGCGTTGAAACCCGCCCTTCGGGAGCCACACAGGCATCCCACTCCCGTGTTGCATTGACTTAAAAGGGAATAACCATTTCTGCGTCAATGCGCCTTGGATTGAGATGCCTGTGAGGTTCTGAACTGATTAGATATTTAATGTGACTGGTATTAAACTAAATTTAATTAATTTTTAATGCTGTTTCAATTTTGACGTTAAATAACCTTAGCTGAATCAATTTTAGGTGCTGGAGATTAACATGGGGAGACGAGTGCGGGTGTTTATTAGCCTTATAATATTCACTGTCTCATTACTCTTGCTTTATAATTTAGAGCAAGAATATCAATTAAGTGACATTGTTAAAGAGGTGAAAGGATTTTCATTTGTTGAGTTGATATGTGCAGCACTACTTACCGTGGGAAGTTACTCTTTATTAACCTTGTACGATTTTATTGCCGTTCGAAATATCGACAAGGAGATACCTTATCGTAAAATAGTGCCTATTTCTTTTCTGGGTTTTACCTTCTCCAATACCATTGGGTTCTCGCTGTTAACAGGGACGTCGATAAGATATAAGTTTTATTCCGAACTCGGCTTAAGTGGTAATAAAATCACTCAAATAGTCATTTCATGTTCAGTGACATTCTTCCTCGGACTCTTTTTCATTTGTGGTATTGCACTGGTATGCTTTCCTGCTGAACAATTATCAGCCTTACCTTTGCCAACATGGCTATTTTCATTAACCACAGTAATCGGTATTGGCATGCTGCTCAGTGTATTCGGTTATTTACTGATGAGTGTGCTGCGCAAAAAGCCATTTAACTTTCGTGGCTTTGAAATTACGCCACCTCTATTATCTGTATCTTTAAGACAGTTGTTAGTCTCTTCACTTGATTGGATTGTCGTAGGAACCTTGTTCTATAGTTTACTGCCCGTGGTAGACAATTTGGGTTATATACAGGTCTTAAGTATTTTCTTTGTGGCGAATGCGCTTGGGGTGCTTGCCCATGTGCCGGGTGGTATTGGGGTGTTCGAGTCCGTCGTGACTGTGGCCTTATCGCAATATTTACCGGTTGAGCAAATCCTCGGCGCCATTATTGTCTATCGGATCATTTATTACATTATTCCATTCTTAATCTCTTTGGCATACTTTGTTATTACAATCGCGCTGTCAAATAAAGATAAAATTGTAAAATTAAATACTCGAATTGCATTTATCCGCCAACTGTTACCACCGCTACTGAGTATCAGTGTATTTAGTTCAGGTTTATTATTACTCTTGTCAGTGGTTAATCCTTCTATTATTCATAAATATCACTGGTTAGGCGAGTTAGTACCGCTGCCGATCATAGAAATATCGAGCATCATTTTGAGCGTGAGTGGTGTCTTGCTATTGTTGTTATCCCATGGATTATTTAAACGCTACCAGAACGCCTTTGAATTAACGAAAAAGCTGCTGTTGGTGTGCGTGTTATTTATTATGCTTAAGGGCGCAGAATGGGAAATGTCACTCGCGATAGGATTAGTGTACACATTGATGTTGCCATGTGAGAATTTGTTTTATCGAAAGGGTTCAGTCGTCGGGATTAAATACTCTTTTGGTTGGCTGTTATCACTTTCTGCCGCTTTATTCTTAATGATTTGGCTATTATTTTTCTCCTATCAAGATGTTGATTATGATCATTCACTCTGGTTTACCTTCTCCCCCGATAGCCATGTATCACGAGCATTGCGAGGTGGAGCGATTGCTATTTTTATCGTGCTTGCCTTTGCCGTGCGTTATTTCTCGTCACGAACTCAGCTTAAATCACCACAACTGGATACGCATTCATTAAAGCAGGCGATGGAGATTGTCGCACAGTCGCCGAGCAGTCATGGCTATTTGGCCTTAGTGCAAGATAAATCAATCCTATTTAATGAGGATAAAGACGCCTTTCTTATGTATGCAAGGACTGGACATTGCTGGGTGGTAATGGGCGATCCAATTGGTAATCAACAGAAATTTGATGATTTGTTGTGGCAGTTTAGGGAGTTATGTGATGCCTACGACGGTTGGCCGGTGTTTTATCAAGTGACGCAAAAATACCTGCCGAACTTTTTAGAGCAAGGATTAGGTTTATATAAATTAGGCGAGGAGGCAATTGTTCAGCTTGACCAATTTGACTTAACGTCGAGTCGTTATAAAAGTTTGCGCCAGAGCCATGCCAAGGCGCAGCGTGAAGGCTTAAGTTTTACTGTGATTGAGGCGAGTGAAGTAAGGGCCATACTGCCGCAATTAGCCGCCATATCATCGACTTGGCTAAAGGCGAAGCAAGGGCGCGAAAAGGGGTTTTCTGTCGGCTATTTCTCTGCCGCTTATCTGTGCTCGACACCTATGGCATTAGTGTATGCAAAAGGTGAACTCGTGGCGTTTTCAAATGTTTGGGCGAGTGCCGCTCAGGTTGAATTTTCTGTCGATCTGATGCGTTACGAGCCTAAATTATCGAGCAGTAACATCATGGATTTTCTGTTTACTGAGCTATTGCTATGGGGAAAACAGCAAGGCTATCAGAGATTTAATCTTGGGATGGCGCCGATGTCAGGCTTGACCGACAGAGCGTTGGTGCCATTTTGGACTAAGTTGGCGAAGGTTGTGTATAAGAAGGGCAATAAGTTTTATAACTTTCAGGGGCTTAGAAGATACAAGGATAAGTTTAATCCAACGTGGGAGGCTAAGTATTTGATTTGTTATGGCGGATTATCTCTGCCAATTGTGGTGGGCAGTTTAGTGACATTAACGAGTCGTGGTGCAACCGGTGTATTTAAAAAGTAGGTGAACGATGAATAAATCCTTTGTGAAAATACTCAGCCTTATGATGATGTTTTGTAGTAGCTTTAGTGTCTTAGCCGATGACTTTGCTGACTCACTCGGCCTAACACTTCTGCCAGTTGCTAGCGGCGCGAATGACAAAGCGAGTGCGAAAAAGCCGCCCTTAGTCATCTTTATGAGTGGCGATGGTGGCTGGGCTAATTTAGATCAAGGTGTGAGCCAGTTATTGCAACAGCAGGGCTGGCCAGTGGTGGGGTGGAGTTCGCTAAAATACTACTGGAAACAAAAAGATCCTAAGGATGTGACTCAAGATACTATGGCCATTATCGATAAGTACGAGGCCGAATTTGGCACACGAAAGGTGGTATTGGTTGGCTATTCTTTTGGTGCCGAAATCATACCTTTTGTGCTTAATGATCTGCCACTCAAGTATCGCCATAAGATCCTCGGCGGGGTGTTATTGTCACCTTCACAGACGTCGGATTTTGAAGTGCATGTGAGTGAAATCGTCACGTCTAGCAATGAGTCCGCAAGTTATCTTACGTTGCCCGAGGTAAATAAACAGAAGACAGTGCCTATGCTGTGTTTATACGGCAAAGACGATGATGCCCCTAAGCATTTGTGTCCTGTGGTAAAACAGCCGAATGTGACTGTCATGGAGTTAGATGGTGGCCATAGTTTTGATGATGATTACGACAAAGTGGTGACTATCATAAAGCATTGGTTGAAAAGTTAAGTTATCACCCGATATCAGCTTGAATACATTCAGAAAGGAAAGGGCGCTTAATGCGCCCTTTGGGTTTTAGCGAACCGAATGTCGCGTTAATCAGATTTGATAGCTGATATGTTGATGGAAGCGTACGACGAGATCTTCACGCTCTGGGTCGACACCGATATCCGCGGCGAAGGCCTTCAGGGCGGTTTCGACATTATTCATAAAGCGTCCGAAGCCTGAATCATCACAGTCTTTGGTGCCCGCGACTATGGTGAAGTGCGCGGCTTCGACTAAGTTATCGGCATTCCAGCGACGGATCACTTGCTGCTCAGTCGCATTAGGATCGAACCCTATCATTTGTACTTCGGCTTTGCTGTCGAGTTTTTCAAATTTACTGTTACGCACCAGCGGGGTTAAGCCGTTTGCTATCATGGCAAGACGCGTCAATTGTCTGTTGGCTGCCGCTTTGAGGAAGCAATCTTCAAGGTGTTGATATAACGGCGTAAAGTCGGTTGCTGAGTCAGGTAATAACCCCTGTTTGAGTTTGCGGCTCAGTGGCAAGCTTACTGTCACATAAGTGAGAGAGCTGACGTTCTCTGGTAGCTCGCACTTTCTGGCTTTATATCTTGGGCCGATGGCACGCAGTTTATAGCCATAGGTTTCTTTATAGCCCTTGGCTTTTGCGAACAGATCATAGGATAAATGCTGATGGTCGCGGACCTTCACTTTAAGATCGCTTATCGGCATTAAAGGCATCAATTCTGTCAGTAATTCGCGCACTCTAATGTGGAAACTGGCGGAATTACTGCGGATATCTTCACCGGTTGCAAGGAAGACAATGCGCAGTTTACGGGCGCGATAGTTTTCTTGCGAGAATAAATTTTGGGCTTCGTGATAGGCTGGATTATAAAAAAATAGAATTTGTTCAGTGGTTTGGAAGCAATAGGCTTCGGTATGGTAACGGACTACAGGCAGTTTATCGTTAGTGATCACGTGGACATTACGCAGATCGTGTTGTTCTGCCAAATTAAATATCAAACGGCTTAAGGTTTGATAACAGCTTTGATAATCGGGATATTGATTGAGTAGCTCATCCGTCACCTTGATTTCGGCTGTGATGTATTGATTGGTACGGGCTTCCTTGGGTATGTACACTTTTTGCTGATGGCTAAGGGACATATTGACTCCTTGTTTGAGTTAACCATTTGCTAACACGAATTTTACTGTTTATCTATAGGGTTAATCTTGCGTTAGAACACGTTTTTATCCGTTGAGCATGAGTTTAGCTAAGTAAGCGGTTCGTTAGCTTAAAATAGCAGCTATTTTATTGGGTTAACGCATCTTCTATCCATGGTTGCATCCAAGCGGCTATTTGTGCCTGGGCCTTTTCGTTAGGGTGAATGCCATCCCGCTGCATGAGTTCTGGATGGGGCGCGATATCCTGCATAAAGAAGGGGATCAACACGATATCCTGTGCTTTGGATATGTCTTGATACACTTGGGTGAACTTTTGGGTGTAGCGAGGGCCATAGTTAGGCGGTACCATGATCTCGGTCAGCAGCACTTTTGCGCCGCTATCTTTGGCTAGGGTAATGATTTGGATTAGATTATTTTCAAGTTGCGTTGGGGGGAATCCACGTAAACCATCATTACCACCCAGCTCAATGACCACAAGGTCGGGGGCGACGGAATCGAGTAAAGCGGGTAATCGGCGTAAGCCGCCCGCAGTGGTTTCACCGCTCACTGAGCCATTTGTAAATTGATGTTCGGGTAAATTTTTTTGCAGCAGCGCCACCCAGCCTGACTGCTCTGCCATACCATAACTTGCGCCTAAGCTGTCGCCGAGGATTAACACCTTTGCTGCGTGAGCTGGCGTGACCGTGAGTACACTCAGTAGGATGAATGCCCCTAGGGTCTTCGCCATTGATGTTAATCTTAGCGATTGATACCAGAATGATTTATATAAGAAGGATCCTATGTCTAACGTCATCTTAAAAAACAGTGCCATCAATGTTGTTAACCTCGAAAAATCAGTGACTACTCAGGAAGGAACGCTCACTATCCTCAAGGGCATTAACTTAGATGTCAAGCAAGGTGAGAGTGTGGCCATTCTTGGTCCGTCGGGTTCGGGCAAGTCTACCCTGCTCGGACTGCTTGCGGCGCTTGATACGCCTACCTCTGGTGAAATTTGGCTCGATGGTGTGGCGTTATCCCCACTGAATGAAGAGCAAAAAGCGGCACTGCGTAAACAGAAGGTCAGCTTTATTTTTCAATCCTTTATGTTAGTGGATACCTTAACCGCGCTGGAGAACGTTATGTTACCCGCCGAGCTTGCGGGCGTGAGTAATGCCAAAGAAAAAGCCCAAGCCATGTTAGTGCGAGTCGGTTTATCCCATCGTTTAACCCATTTACCCAAACAGCTTTCGGGCGGAGAACAGCAAAGGGTGGCGATTGCCCGTGCCTTTATTTGTGAGCCCACAGTGCTGTTTGCCGATGAACCTACGGGTAACTTGGACAGCGTCAACGGCCATAAAATTGCCGATATGTTGTTTGAACTGAATCAAGAAAGCCACACTACTCTTATCCTCGTCACCCACGATTTACTGCTGGCTAAGCGTTGTGAGCGGCAGCTGGTGATGGATAACGGCCATTTACAGGAAGATACGGCGCACACAGCACCGCTCGCCAATGCTAAGGAGGCTTAATAATGGAGTTAAGTTTGGCATGGCGCCTGTTTAAGCGCGAGTTACAGCAAGGGCAATTGTTATTGATTATCCTCGCTATTACGCTCGCGGTATTGTCTGTTAGTGGGTTGGCGCGGGTAAGTGAACGGCTGCAAGTGGCTATTTCAGGGCAAGCTTCGCAGTTTATTGCCGCCGATCGGATTATCGATTCGCCAGTTAAAATTGATGCGGCGATTTTAACCAAAGCCGAAGCGCTTGGGCTTAAGCATGTGACGAACATGCAATTTAATTCCATGGTCTATTCGGGTGATAAGTTTCAGTTAGTCACAGTTCGCGCCGTTGAAACGGGTTATCCACTCAAGGGCGACATTGAACTCACCAGCGGTAAAACCAAGGCTTTACCCCAAGCGGGCGAAATCTGGTTTGAGACTCGCTTAGGTGGACTCCTCGGTTATCCTAAATCTATCGAGCTAGGTAACAGTGAGTTTGTGCTCAGCAATGAGATCAGTCGCTTACCCGACGCTGGCTTTAATCCTTTTGCTTCCTCGCCTGTGGTATTAATGCGCATGGAAGATGTCGCCAAGACAGGGGTGATTCAACCGGGCAGTCGCGTGACCTATCTGTATCAATTTGCTGGCGATGAAGCTTCGCTTACGGCTTTTGAGCAAAGTGTTAAACCGCTTCTCAATAGCACCCAACGTTGGGTCGATGTGCAATCCGGTGATTCACCGATTGCGGGAGCGGTTAAGCGAGCTGAGCGCTTCTTATTGCTGGCAAGTTTGATGGGCATTGCACTGGCCTGCGCCGCGATAGGCATTGCCGCCCAGCGTTATTGTCAGCGCCATTACGATGTGGTGGCCATGCTGAAAACCTTTGGCGCCTCGGCAAAGCAAATTCGATTGTTGTTTGGTACTCACTTATTGTTAGTGACGTTAATGGGCATTGTGCTTGGCCTTATCGGTGGTGTGTTACTCGATTTTGGGATCAGTTACCTATTGCCACCCGAAATTGCCGCCTATTCGCCGCCACTCACTCGGCCATTACTGCTCGGCGTCAGCACAGGACTTATCAGTGCCTTTATGTTTTCGGCTTATCCCTTGATGCGCTTACTGGCCATTCCGCCACTACGAGTGCTTCAGCGACAGTTAGAAGGCCTGCAACTGGGGATGTGGCTGCATCTGCTATTGAGCTTAGGCGCGATGGCGTTACTGGGCTATTTGTATTCCCAAAGTTGGGCTTTGACCCTGACTGTGGTCGCGGCCGTGCTGTTGCTCGGAGTGCTGTTAAGTGTGCTTGGCTTTGTGATGATACGTTTAGGCCACAGTGTCGGCATGAAAACGACCAATCCCTTACAGTTAGCACTGGCAGGGCTGAGACGTCGTGCGCGGCAAAATGCGGTGCAATTGGTGGGATTTAGCGCCGCACTGGTATTGTTATTGACGATTCTGGCGTTAAGACAAGACTTGCTCAACGAGTGGCAAAAGCAGTTGCCCGAAAATGCACCTAACTACTTCCTCGTTAATATTGCTCCAGACGATGCTAAGCCCTTAAATGATTTTATGACGGCTAAAGGCATAGTTGCGACGGATATTTATCCTGTGATCCGCGGCCGTTTAACGCAAATTAACGGTGAAGCGTTGATTTCGAATGAACAGTCTGAAGCGGGTGAACAGGGCAGAGTGGGCATTTCCCGCGAGTTAAACCTTACGTGGCGCAATACGCTGCCAGCCAATAACGAACTGTTAGAGGGGCATTTTAATCAAGCGGCCGATGAAGTGTCGGTGGAATCTGGCGTGGCGGACCGTTTGGGTATTGGTCTTGGCGATAAGTTGACTTATGTGATTGATAATCAAGAGCTCACAGTCACGGTTGCCAGTATTCGTGCCGTGCACTGGGAAACGCTGCAGCCGAACTTCTTTATGATTTTCACCGAGGAAGCCTTAGCGCCCTTTGCGTATACTTCGATGGCGAGTTTTTATCTGAATGATCAAACTATTAATAGCCAAGCTACAAATGATCAGTTAACAAATGACCCAGCAACAAGCGGGCAAGCACTGAGTGCCTATGGTACGCCTAAGGATGCGGTGATCCTTGCGCTTATTCAGCAATTCCCGACGATATCTATCATAGATGTGGGCGCTATGGTGGGGCAGTTGCGGCAGATTATAGAGCAAGTGTCGCTATCGCTGACCTTAGTGCTGGCCTTAGTGTTACTGGCCAGTGCGTTAGTCTTGATTGCACAGACTGAAGCGGGCATGGCAACTCGGCAGCGCGAACTGGCTGTGCTGCGTACCTTTGGCGCTTCGGGATGGCTATTGCGCAGTGCAACGGGTTTAGAGTTCGCCTTGCTGGGCGGTATTGCGGGCGTGCTCGCCGTTATAGTGGCTGAATTTGCCTTATACCTACTTAAGACGCAAGTGTTTGAGCTTAATGTGTATATGCACTGGCCTTGGTGGGGAATCGCCCCTGTTTCTGGCGCCTTAATCGTGGCCTTACTTGGGGTGTGGCGTTGCCGACAATTGCTCAGCCAATCTTGCTCTGAGCTATTAAAGGCGGGCAGTTAATGGTTGCTTGCAGGAGCTAACACTTGAGTTTATGGCGTAAATAGACAGCGTTAATAATTAAAAGCACTGATGCTGCCAAAGCTCAGTGCTTTTTTATTGTCTGGCTGACTGGTTCTGCTGATTCTGCTCAGTTTGGACTTGGACATGCGTGTTTACATTGGCTTACAAATTGACCAGTACTTAAGTTGCTGGCAACAGAACTTAGTGCAACGCAATGGGTCTATTTAACTGAGAAATGCGACTCGCTTATACATGCCATAGAGAGGGAATATATGTTCAAAGGAATAACAAAACTGCTTAAGGAGAACCGCTCCTTTTTTCTGTTTATCAGTTTAATGTTAGTGTTCAGGAGCGCTGTGGCTGATTGGAATACTGTGCCATCGGGTTCTATGCTGCCGACTATTGTCGAAGGTGATCGCATTCTGGTGAACAAGATGGCCTACGATCTTAGGGTGCCATTTACCCATATCGCCTTAGTCAAACTGGCGGATCCCGCCCGCGGTGATATTGTAGTGTTCGACTCGAAAAAGGCTGATAAAAAACTCATTAAGCGGGTAATTGCTGTGCCTGGCGATACTGTGATGATGCGGGATAATCGTTTGTATTTAAATGGCGAACCCCTTAGTTACACATCCCAAGTATTGAGTGCTTATGCTCCTTCTGATGTCACCGAAATGCAGGAGAACTTACTCGGCATGGCCCACAGTATTCGCCTTAATCCTGTCCGCTCAAGGCTCGCCAATTTTGGACCTGTCACTGTGCCAGACGCGCATTATCTAGCGCTGGGTGATAATCGAGATAATAGCGCTGATTCTCGGGTCATTGGCTTTGTGCCACGCAATGAAATTGTTGGCCGTTCTAGCTCAGTGGTTTTCTCCCTTGACTATGATGATCATTATTTGCCTCGACCTGAGCGTCTTATGCGCGAGTTTTAGCATTTACGATTTTGCACCATCAAAAAGGGCGCCGAATGAGGCGCCCTTTTGTTAGCTGGTTGATTCAACGATAATTGATTTTAAAATGAATACTTCAAAGCAACTATTTCATAAAGCTTAGATAGCCCTGCAAGACAATCAAATTAACGATGTCGATAAAGAAAGCGCCGACGATAGGCACCACCATAAAGGCTTGGGGCGACGGCCCTGTGCGCGAGACAAGCGCGCCCATGTTCATTACCGCCGTTGGCGTTGCGCCCATACCAAAGCCGCAGTGGCCGCCGGTGATCACCGCCGCATCGTAATTACTGCCCATCACTTTGAACGTCACAAAATAGGCGAACACCGCTAGCACTGCGGTTTGTACCAGTAAGATCACCAGCAGTGGGATGGCTAAATCAAAAATCTCCCATAGCTTTAAGGTCATCAAAGCCATAGAAAGGAACAGTGACAAAGCGACCGTGCCTATGACATCGATGCTTTCAGTATGGGGCTTATAGCCGCGGGTGAGTTCAGTGATATTGGCGATGATAACGCCAAGGAAGAGAGCATAAACAAAGTCGGGCATTTTGAGCCAAGCTATGCCCGATTGGCTGATCCACAGCGTGAGCCATTTTGAGCCTGCAACACACAGCAGCAGTACAAACAGGGTTTCTAATATGGTTTTGGCTGTGACTTGATCTTCTTCTAACTGATCGTAAGTCACTAAATGCGGATGTTCACTGTGATGCTTGCGACCAATCCCATAGCGAGAAACAAGATTATGTTTACCGATTAATCGCTGCGCAACGGGGCCACCTATAATTCCGCCCATGATTAAGCCAAAGGTCGCAGCGGCCATGGCAAACTCTAAAGTATTGATACCGTAGTTTTCCGCAAAGGTTTGTGACCAAGCGACGCCCGTTCCATGGCCACCCGACAGGGTAATTGACCCTGCGATAAGGCCCATAATCGGGTCGAGCCCTAACAGATTGGCTAAACTGACGCCGACGGCGTTTTGGATAACAATATAAATCGAGGCAACACCCAGAAAGATAAAGACTTTTTTACCACCGCTGAGTAACAGCTTGTAGTTTGCCGAGAGGCCAATCGTGCTGAAAAACATCAGCATTAAGGTATTTTGCAGCGATAAGCTGAAGTCGAGACTGATATTTTGAAAGTGAAGAAATGCGACACCCGCGGCGACAACTAGGCCACCCACTATGGGTTCGGGGATATTATATTGCCTAAAGACACGTACATGGCGATTGATAGAGTGGCCGATAAACAGCACGAAAATGGCAATTAAAAATGATTCTAGCTCGCCAATCGTATAGGTCGTGTGCATGAAAATTCCTTACAAACTGTCTTAGTGTGGGCATTTCAGTGAGCACAATGCCCATTGAGGAGTCACCCATCTTGTTATTAAGTACCTGCTAATGCTGGATGTTAAGCGCTTGATGTCGAGGACAGATCAGTGTCAATCCGATAAAAATTTAAAGGATGAGTGAGCGCGAGTGTGTTTCGTTTTATGGTTTACAGGCCAAGAACAGCAGATTAAATAGCCTGTTCTTGAGCATAAATAACTGTCTATTTATGGTGTGTTGCTGAGTCTATCTGTGGTCAAGGTTGAGGCGATTAATGCGTGCCTCCTATGACCGAATGGGGGCGAGTTTAGCAGATAAGTGTCGCGCTGTCGCTAAATCACATTACAAATCATGATGTTATGATATTGTTTTTCTAGTGTTGCTAAAGTGACACTTGTGCTTACGTCAACATCTAGCAAGCCTTAGCACCGAAATTCGTGCGCATTAGCGCACGAATATGTCGATGTTTAATGCAAGATTCCGCGGGATTGTTAGCATCAGCGTGCTAGCCTATTTGACTAACACGTCGGTTAAGGCATTGTCGAGGTCACTGAATTGAAACTGAAAACCGGCTTCGAGGGCGCGTTTAGGATAAACAAACTGTCCTTCGGTTAGCAGCTCAGACATTTCACCCATAGCCAAGCGTAATGCAAGCGGCGGGGTTGTGATAAGGGCAGGGCGATTGAGTGCTTTTCCCAGTGCTTTGGTAAACACAGCGTTACTGACTGGGTTGGGGGCTGTGGCGTTGAATACGCCTTTGCAATGTTCTTGGGTGAGTAAAAAGTCGATAAGGGAGATGAGATCTTGCACATGGATCCAGCTCATGCCTTGACGTCCATGACCAATTGGGCCACCGAGTCCGAGCTTAAAGGGCGGTAACATTTTCTCTAATGCGCCGCCTTTTCCTAACACAATCCCGATACGGATAATGCAGACGCGGGTTTGTTCAGTGTTTGCATTAAGGGCTTCTTGCTCCCATTTTCGGCAGATGTCATGGCTAAACTCAACATGGGCACCACTGGATTCATCGAGCAATTGATCATCATGACGACCGTAATAACCCACGGCCGAACCACTCACCATGATCTTAGGCGGATTACTACTCTGCTGTATGAGCTGAGTTAATCTTGCCGTGATATCCCAACGACTATCACAAATCCGTTGCTTCTGGTTTTTGCTCCAGCGCTTAGCGACAATCGGCTCGCCCGCAAGATTCACTATGGCGTCGATATGATTTAAGTCGCTCAGCGCATCGAGGCTCTCAAGGTAATGGTGCTGATTACCGAGTATTCTTTGCGTTTGTTGCACTGAGCGCGTTAATAACGTCAGTTGATGATGGGGCGCCAATCGTTCGACTAATTGGCGGCCAATAAAGCCGCTTGCGCCAGTGATCAGTATATTCATGGAACCTCTCTTATCGGTTGAGCTATGAGGATATATACCGAAATACGGTGTGCAACGATCACTTAGTCAGGGTATTTCTAGCGAGATTATTTCTGATAACACAACTCCATCGAGACTGAATCGGCAAAGCGCAGGGCATGGGGTTTGTCGATTTCGACACTGGCAAATTCAACCCAAGGATGCTCACTGGCGATGGCCAGCGTTTGGCTGGTGAGATTTTCGAGTAATGAGAAACGGTTGTTCTCAATCAGCTCAATGATCTTTTTGGTGATAGTGCGGTAATTGAGTGCATCCTCAACATTATCACTGTTACGGGCACGCTCGGCACAGTAATGGATCACGACATTGATGATCACGTCTTGGCGATTTTGAATTTCATCTTCTTTAATGCCAATAAAAGTACGAAGTCTTAAGTTTTTAATGCGTATAATCGCGGTTTCTGGTTTCATAATGGCAAATGGCTATCTTAAGCTAAGGTTTCTGAGGTTAAGTGTGTTCTCGGGTTAGCCTAACAATTTTATCTAAGATCAAGAAGGATTTTTAATAAATGACGCGACCTAATGCGCCCTCTGCTGCTTACCGTGGCTTTGCGGTTATGGCCTTTGTAGTGATTATTTTGGCAGGGATTAAGGCGGCGAGCCCGATTGTGGTGCCGTTTGTGCTGTCCAGTTTTTTGGCGGTGATTTGTAATCCCGCGATTGGTTTAATGACCAAATTCCGTGTGCCTAAATGGCTTGCGGTGATCCTCTTGATGGGCTTTATTGTGCTGATGGGCCTCTGGTTAGCCTCGGTTGTCGGTAGTTCAGTCAATGAGTTCTCCAAGCAATTACCCCAATATCGGGTGCAGTTAGTCGAGCAATTTGCTTGGATATTGAATAAGTTACATTCCTTCAATATTCAGATTTCGAAGGATCAAGTGTTAGCGTATTTTGACCCTGGCATGGCCTTGTCTATGACAACGAATATGCTGTCGGGTGTCGGCAATGTGATGGCGAATTTATTTCTGATCATCTTAACCATCGTCTTTATGCTGTTTGAAGCCCAATCGCTACCAAAGAAATTGCATCTAGCGCTGGACGATCCCGATATGCGCCTCAAGCAGATTGACCGTTTTTTGCAATCGGTTAATCAATACATGGTGATCAAGACGCTAGTAAGCTTAGCGACCGGGGTTATCGTCGGTGTCGGTTTAACCATTATTGGTGTGGATTACGCCATGCTGTGGGCGGTGATCGCCTTCCTATTTAATTACATTCCCAATATCGGTTCTATCATTGCCGCCATTCCTGCGGTGTTATTAGCCTTTATTCAGCTTGGCCCTGCGGCTGCTGGCGGTACTGCGCTTTTGTATGTTGGTGCTAACATGGTGATGGGCAATATGATTGAACCTAGATTTATGGGCCGCGGCTTAGGTTTATCGACCTTAGTGGTTTTTTTATCATTAATTTTTTGGGGCTGGTTGCTCGGTTCTGTCGGCATGTTGCTGTCGGTGCCGCTGACTATGGTGGTTAAAATTGCCCTCGAATCGAGTAAAAGTGGTAACTGGTTAGCCATATTATTATCGGACGATGTTGAAGATAAGTTCGTGGCCAGCAACACGGAAAACTCAAGTTCCGATGGCGAGCAAGCCGATACAAGTACAACAGAGAGTAAGTAATAGAAGATGCAAAGTTTTATACAAGCGCTAGCGACAATTGAATTAGGTGATGATGCAGTGCGGTTGTTCCACGGCCGCGGTGGACACTACGCGGGTTGTGAACATCTATGTTTAGATTGGTTTGCGCCAGTGCTATTACTGACCAGTTTCACTCCTTTAGCCGATGACGATTTAGCCACATGCCAGCAGGCCATTGCGGCCCGTTGGCAGGCCATTCGTCCCGATAGCCAACTGAATTTAGTCTACCAATACCGCAGTGCGGGCCAGACCTTTACTCAAGTGCTGCAAGGCGAAGTGCCTGAGCCGCATATCGTTAGTGAAAATGGCGCACGCTTTCAGGTGCATTTAATGCGCGGACAAAACCACGGTTTATTCCTCGATATGGCTAACGGCCGAGAGTGGGTGAGAGCAAATGCCCACTATAAAAAAGTGCTTAATTTGTTTGCCTATACCTGTGGTTTCTCGGTGGCGGCATTGCAAGGCGGCGCCGATGAAGTGGTCAATATGGACATGAGCAAAGGCGCATTAGGCATAGGCAAACAGAATCATTTGCTAAATGGCTTTAGCGCAGGGTCACGTTTTTTAGGCCATGATATTTTTAAATCTTGGGGCAAACTGAAAAAGCTTGGTCCCTACGACATTATTGTGGCCGATCCTCCGAGCAACCAGAAGGGCAGTTTTGTCGCGACTAAGGATTATGTGCGTTTAATTAGGCGTTTACCTGAGCTGCTGGCCGAGAATGGCGAAGTGCTACTTTGCCTTAATGCACCCGAGCTTGATACCACTTTCCTACGTCAGCAGGTCGCAGATGCGGCGCCAGCACTCGAATACATAGAGCGCTTAGCCAATCCACCAGCGTTTATCGATGTGTCTGAAGAGAAGTCGCTTAAGGTGCTGCGTTATCGTTTATCGACTCAAGCCTAGTCTAGATTTAGCATAACAGGCCAGTATTAACTGGCCTTTTTGTCTGTTTTTAATAAGGCTAATTAAATTACGGATTCTAAAAGTGCAACAAGTATGGATGTGCAAACTCAAGCCAAGCTTGCAGTCAGACTAGCTTGAGTGTTGAGCTTTTTACGCAGTCACTTGTTGATGAGTAAATGGTTACTCAATAGCTTAAACGTTTCGTCAGTAGCTTAATCGTTCAGAGAGCTGCGATTGTCCAAAGGTTTCAATCACTTTGCTCACTTGATGATGGTTTAAGTGTTTGAGGGCGGAAATTTCATCATAAAGCCTGTCCTGAACATCTAATGGCATATTCATGTGTTCCATAAACATGCGGATCCCTAATACATCGCCGTGGCTAAATAATGTCGTTAGTGTGGTGGCTTCAAGCTCAATGAGTGCGTTCATATCTTACCTCCTACTCGCGTCATTACTTAATTGATAGCAGCTAGCGTCACACTTCCCTAGATTCATTGTTTGTAAGCGATTTCTGTTAATAGCGTTTGTGCATATAGGGCTGCATTAAATGGCGTCATGGGCGGCGAAACATCATTGCCATAAATGAAAGGCTTTCAGTTTTTTGGACAGATTTTGAGCCTTAAAAGTGATAAGACGCCTTAAGTGGCACCGGCGCCCGAACAAAACTGAAAGTTTTCTGTAATTACGATTTTGGCTTTGTTATACTCCTGCCCACGGAATATATCCCTTTCCTCATTGGCAAAATGTCAGCATAGAATGACATGCCTCTGCGACCTTACCCAATCAAGCAGGAGTTGTTATGGAAGTTCATGAATACGAAAATGCTTATTATCAAGTGAAAGACGATGTACTGACGTCTTTACCTGCTGAAAGCGAAGAAGAAGTGATCCAAGCTTAATCGATAGCGATTAACTGACGGTACTTATGAGTCCGACGTAACAAAACAAGCACATTGAAATAGCAACCTTAGGGTTGCTATTTTTTTGGTTGAAATCGGTACTTGGATTGAGCGCATGACAAGGCATGCGCAATAAAAGAGGCGAGCGAGAAGGGAGATTAACCGTTTACTTTGCGCTTTTCTGGCATCAGCTCGACGATAGTCCATTTACTGCCAATCTTGTGGAGGCGTATGGTCCTGTCATCAATCCACGGCTGGCCGCCTTTAAGCCCTTTCATTTTGACCACAACAATGACGTCTTTGGTAAATTTACGGAAAAAGTCGATATCGATATCATCAATTTCCATTTCAACATTGGTCATCGACAGGCCGAGCATATTACGCTGTACGGCTGCGGCAATATGGTAATGGGTGAGCACTTGTTTAATGGGATCGTCGACAAATTGCTTGGCTTGTTCAACATTACGATCAACATAAATCGCTTTAAAAAAGCCTAAGCTCACTTCTTCGGGTGATAACTGGCGTTGATCTTCCGTCGAGGGATCGCCACAACCAAAGAGGAACAGCAGGGAGATAAAAAATAGAGTTCGCATAAGTTTTAGTTATTGGAATTTGTTCTGAGTATCGCGATTTTAGCCTTAATGCACAAGTTTTGTCGTTATTTGCGATCTATTGGGAAATGCGTTGACTCAAGCCTACTGACTGTGGCATATAGTTAGGAGACAAATAAAAAGGTTATCCACAGAAACTGTGGAAAACTATGTTGAAGACTTCAGTGATACTTTGTAAGTCACTGATATTGTCTTGCTTTATCTGCTGGTTAAAAAGTGACGCTTTTCAGTTTTCCGCCATGTTCCACTTTCAGTTGTGGATATTTTTCGCAGTACACTCACATTATTCACACCGCTTATTTCGTTTTCACCGTATTTAGTGTGCGTACTTTTGCCATACTGGCTTTGCTATTGCGCCATTATCTCAGGGCGATAGCCTTGCTTAAGCTAAATTGAACATAAAAAAAGCACCGGTAATAACCAGTGCTTTTTTGCACGTAACGCTATGCAGATTTCGCCGTACTAGCCTTTAGCTGCATCGTTCTGTGCAGCTTGAATTGCCGTTAGGGCGATAGTGTAGACAATGTCATCGACTAACGCGCCGCGAGATAAGTCGTTCACAGGTTTGCGCATACCTTGCAGCATAGGACCGATACTTATCAGATCCGCACTTCGCTGTACGGCCTTGTAAGTCGTGTTGCCTGTGTTAAGGTCTGGGAACACGAAAACGGTGGCTTGGCCTGCGACAGGACTATTAGGTGCCTTAGAGCGAGCAACGTTTGGCATAACCGCCGCATCGTATTGCAATGGACCATCAATAATCAGATCTGGGCGTTTTTCTTTGGCGATACGCGTCGCTTCACGCACTTTATCCACATCTGAACCTGTGCCTGAGTTACCGGTTGAGTAGCTGATCATCGCGACTCTTGGCTCGATACCGAAGGCTTTTGCTGATTCCGCTGATTGGATGGCGATATCAGCTAACTGCTCAGCATTGGGATCGGGGTTAATTGCGCAGTCACCGTAAACAAGCACTTGATCTGGCATCAACATAAAGAAGATGGACGACACTAAGCTTGAGCCCGGTGCCGTTTTGATCAATTGCAGTGGCGGACGAATGGTATTGGCCGTAGTGTTAACCGCGCCAGAAACGATACCGTCGACTTCGTTTTGCGCCAGCATCATAGTGCCGAGCACCATGTTATCTTCTAACTGTTCACGGGCAACGACTTCAGTTAAGCCTTTGCTGCGACGTAGATCTAACATAGGTTCTACGTAACGGTCGCGGACCTCTTCTGGATCGATAATGATCACGCCTTCGCCAAGCACCACATCTTGCTGTGCAGCGATACGCAGAATTTCTTCTTTTTTACCTAAAAGCACACAGCGAGCGATACCGCGTTCGGCGCAAATGGCCGCCGCTTTAATCGTACGCGGCTCATCACCTTCTGGCAGCACCACAGTCTTGTGGGCGGCGCGTGCCAATTCCGTGAGTTTGTAACGGAAAGCGGGTGGTGACAGGCGATGCTCACGGGGTGAGTTTTTAGTGACGCTTTCAATCCACGTTTGGTCGATGTGGCTCGCCACATAATCCTGCACCAGATCGATACGCACCGCGTCATCGACGGGTACTTCATGGTCGAAACGTTGAATGTTGAGCGAGGTTTGCCAAGTGTTGCTGTCGATTAAGAACACAGGTAAACCCGTTTCAAAGGCCTGCTCACACAGCTTGAGGATTTCTGGCTCTGGCTCGTAGCTACCAGTTAATAACAGGGCACCAATTTTCACACCGTTCATGGCTGCAAGACAGGCTGAAACGATGACATCTGAGCGATCGCCTGAGGTTACAAGCAAGGAGTCAGTCTTAATATGCGTGACCATGTTCGGGATGCTGCGGGCACAGAATGTGACTTTACGCAGACGGCGGGTATGCATTTCGCCAGCATTAAGAATGCGTGCGCTTAGATGCTTCGCCAGATCTGAAGCACGTGGTGCAACAAGATCAAGGTTGTAGGGCACGCTGCCTAAAATACGCAGTGGGCTTTTACCTGGCAGTTGGAACATGCTGGCCGCATCTGAGCGTTGAACACCTTGGTGATCAAAGACTTCAGAGAGATCTGGGCGCGCGCGACCTTCGTCGTCAACGGGGGCACCAATCTTGTTGATCACAGCGCCAATTAAGCGTTTGTTCTTTTTCCCGCCCCAAGAGTTGTAGGCGATTTCAAGGCGATTCATCAACCCAGTTGAAGTATCGCTACCCGGCGTGGCAATAAAAATTACGTCAGCATCCATGGCTTTAGCAATGGCATAGTTCACATCGTCGGCAAAGGGATGGTTACGGGTTGGCACTAAACCTTCAACAATTAAGGTCTCAGTGTTGCTGGCGCAATCGGACGCACGGGCAATGATTTGCTCCATTAATACGTCGGTTTGGTCAGCACGAATTAAGGCTTCGGCATGGGCCATGTCGAAGGGCTCTAACGGATTTACCGTCGGCGATTTGCTCAGAATAGTGGTTGAGCGTTCTGGGCCATTATCGTTTGGACGAAGCTGAGAAATAGGCTTAAAGAACTGAACTTTAACCCCGTGGCGCTCCAGTGCGCGTACCATCCCAAGGCTTAAGGAGGTCAGGCCGACTCCGGTACCTATGGGGATTAACATAATATTACGAGACATAAAAACCTCTAGTTTCGATGGTTTTTGGCAGAATAGTTTCTGCAAATTTGCTTGTGAGTATGGCGATGTAAAGCATAAAGCCGTTTGGGTGAGCAAACGGCTTAGGTCATTTTTTATTTGTTAATCAGTTTAATCGAATCTTCGGCGATAACCCATTCTTCGTTCGTTGGGATCACCATGGCAATTGTGCCTTTATCTTGAGTGATGATGCCTTTTTTACCGAAACGCGCCGCTTTGTTGCGTTCGCTATCGACATGGAAATTGAAGATTTCCAGCATGTTGAGCACTTTTTCACGGATTAAGTCTGAGTTTTCACCAATGCCGCCAGTGAAGACGACTGCATCTAAACGGCCCAGTGGCACAGTGTAAGAGGCGATGTATTTGGCTAAACGGTAGCAGAAAATTTCTAAGGCTAAGGTCGCGCCTTTATGACCGTCGGCGTAACCTTCTTCAATGCCACGGCAATCGTTAGTCAACTCAGAAATACCCAGCAGACCACTTTGCTTGTTCATCAGGTTATTCACTTCTTCTAAGGTGTAACCCAGTTGATGAACTAAGTGATAGATGATTGAAGGGTCAATATCGCCACAACGTGTGCCCATGACCAAACCTTCTAATGGGGTTAAGCCCATAGAAGTGTCGACACTTTTGCCGCCTTTGATTGCCGTGACTGACGCGCCGTTGCCCAGGTGAGCACAGATAACGTTAGTTTCTTCAATGGGCTTGTTAAGCATTTTTGCCGCTTCACGGCTAACGAACAAATGACTCGTACCATGCATGCCATAACGACGGATACCGTGTTCACGGTATAGCTTGTAAGGCAGGGCGTAGACATAAGCTCTGTCTGGCATGCTTTGGTGGAAAGCGGTATCAAATACAGCAACCTGTGGCAATTTAGGGAAAGAGGCCATTGCCGCGCGGATGCCGATAAGGTGGGCAGGATTGTGCAGTGGGGCTAATGAAGCACAATCTTCAATACCTTTGATAACACTTTCGTCGATGATCACTGAGCGAGTGAATTTCTCACCGCCGTGAACGATACGGTGGCCAACGGCTTGAATTTTTGCTGCTAATTCAGGCTGTTCCGCAAGGATTTTATTAACTATGTATTCAACAGCTTCACGGTGAGCCGTAAATGCGCCTAAGGCCGCTTCATGTTTTTCGCCGTTGATTTTCCATTTAATGCGCGAGTCTTCTAAACCAAAACATTCGGCTAAGCCAGAAATTTGATCGTCACCTGTTTGCGCGTCAATGACGGCAAATTTGAGAGAAGAGCTACCGCAATTGAGCACTAAAACCAGATTATTTGACATGTGTAAACCCTTTGCCATTGTGTTTAATTTAACGATTCAAAAAAATGAGGAACTGCGGTGTTTTTACCATAACAGTCTTGGGGCGATTCGCCAGATTGTGCTATGGTAAAAGCAGTATTCCATTGTAGTTGGTGTCTAAAATTGAGCATTAAGATCCTCAAAACCTTAGGTGATGGTCATCGTTATATGAAGACTTGGCCTATGGTTAGACAACTGGGTTTTTATTTCCCTGAGTATCGGGTCGTCCGAGCCACTCAGCTCGCCATACTGGTGATGCCAGTGTTGGCGTTTTTTGTGAGTATGAGCCAGCTGTATATTCACGGTTGGGCATTTCTGCCCCAAGCTGTCACTCTCGGTTTATTTTTCATCAGCTTACCGTTACAGGGGCTGCTGTGGTTAGGTTGGCGAGCGCGCCATCCATTACCGTTAACGCTGTTCGACTGGAGTAACCAGTTGAGTGCGAAGTTGTCGTCCATGGGTATCAATTGCCACACCTTAGGCGCTAAAGCCTGTTACCTCGATATGGCACTGATTTTAAAAATAGCCTTTGAGCGTTTAGATGCCAGTTATTGGGAAGAACTTTAGGCTGTTGCCGCGGTTATCCGTGTTGGCTTTTCTATTACTGTGGATTAATAAATCGCGTTAATCCCTTGCCCAACTAATACGGCTTTGATCTTTTCCATGGTTTCTCGGCTCGGTGGTGATATGCCATCGAGTTGATAGCTTTCGCCCATGGCTTCCCACTTGTGTTTACCTAATTCGTGATAGGGTAGTAACTCTACCTTTTCAATGTTTTTCATGGGCTTGATAAACTCGGCCAGTTGTAATGCCGATGCTTCATCGTCGGTAAATCCGCCCACCACCACATACCGTATCCACGTTGCTTGATTACGCTCTGCTAAATACTGCGCAAACTGTAATGTTCTATGGTTGCTGACTTTGGTTAACTCAATATGTTTTTCATCGTCCATGTGCTTGATGTCGAGCAGGACCAAGTCAGTGTGGTCGAGTAACTCATCAATCACTGGCGTGTACTTACGTACAAAACCATTGGTATCTAAACAGGTATGAATACCTTCTTGCTGACAGGCTGTGAATAATTCGGCGACGAATTCTGCCTGTAAAATGGCTTCACCACCACTGGCCGTAACACCACCATTGCTGGCATCGAGAAAAGGCCGATAGCTGATGATTTGACTCATTAACTCATCAACCAGAACTTCTTTTCCGCCATCAAGATCCCAAGTGTCACGGTTGTGGCAATATTGGCAGCGCATTAAACAGCCTTGCATAAAGGTGATAAACCGTATGCCTGGACCATCGACTGTGCCAAAGGATTCCACCGAGTGGATCCGACCGATAACTGCCATTGTGACTCCTGTTAAAATAAGTGAGGCTGTAGCACAGTGTACTACAGCCTTGACTAATTTAGCTTACAGACCTTTTGTGAATGTACGCGTGATCACATCTTGTTGCTGCTCTGGCGTCAGTGAGTTGAAGCGCACTGCATAGCCAGAAACACGGATGGTCAGCTGTGGATACTTGTCTGGATGCTTAACGGCATCTTCGAGCATCTCGCGGTTCATCACGTTGACGTTCAAGTGTTGGCCACCTTCTTTTTTGTCATTGTGGTCGAAGTATCCGTCCATCAATGCCGCTAAGTTGGTACGGCGAGCATCATCATCTTTACCCAGCGCATTTGGCACGATTGAGAAGGTATAAGAAATACCGTCTTGAGCGTGGGCAAATGGGAGTTTTGCCACTGAGGTTAAAGAAGCGATTGCACCTTTTTCATCACGGCCATGCATAGGGTTTGCACCCGGTGCAAATGGCGCACCTGAACGACGACCATCTGGTGTGTTACCGGTTTTCTTACCATAAACCACGTTTGAGGTGATGGTCAGAATTGACTGCGTTGGGATAGCGTTGCGATACATTTTACGGTCACGAATTTTCGCCATAAAACGTTCAACTAAGTCACAGGCGATATCATCTACACGTGGGTCGTTGTTACCAAATTTTGGATAGTCACCGCTGATATCGAAATCAACTGCTATGCCGTTTTCATCACGAACCGGTTTTACGGTGGCGTATTTGATGGCAGACAGTGAGTCGGCTGCGATAGATAAACCCGCAATACCACAAGCCATAGTGCGACGTACGTCTCTGTCGTGCAGCGCCATAAGCGCGGCTTCGTAAGAGTACTTATCGTGCATGTAGTGGATTGAGTTCAGTGCAGTGACATATTGCGTCGCTAACCAATCCATTAAACCGTCTAAGCGATTCATCACATCATCAAAGTTGAGCACTTCGTCCGTGATCATGTCTGCTTTAGGGGCAATCTGGATTTTCAGTTTTTCGTCTACGCCGCCGTTAATCGCATACAGCATGGTTTTCGCTAAGTTAGCGCGAGCACCGAAGAACTGCATGTGTTTACCCACAACCATAGGGCTCACACAACAGGCGATTGCATAGTCGTCTGATTGGAAATCTGGACGCATTAAGTCATCGTTTTCGTATTGGATTGAGCTAGTGTCGATAGACACTTTGGCGCAATATTTTTTGAAACCGATTGGCAGTTTATCTGACCATAATACTGTGATGTTTGGCTCTGGACTTGGACCCATAGTGTAAAGGGTGTTCAAGAAACGGAAGCTTGATTTAGTCACTAACGTACGGCCATCTAGACCCATACCGCCGATTGACTCAGTCGCCCAAATTGGGTCGCCAGAGAACAATTCATCGTATTCTGGAGTACGTAGGAAGCGCACCATACGCAGTTTCATCACGAAATGGTCAATCATTTCCTGAGCTTGTTGCTCAGTTAAGGTGCCATTTTTTAGATCGCGTTCAATATAGATGTCGAGGAATGAAGAGGTACGACCTAATGACATCGCCGCGCCATTTTGGCTCTTCACTGCGGCTAAGTAACCGAAGTAAGTCCATTGAATTGCTTCTTGTGCAGTGGTCGCTGGGCGAGAAATATCGCAGCCATATTTGGCAGCCATTTTCTTCATTTGACCTAGTGCACGGTGTTGCTCGGCAATTTCTTCACGTAATTGGATAACATTTGATAATTCTTCACCCGCTTCGAACTGCGCTTGCAGTGAAGTGAATTGGGCAAACTTATCTTTCATCAGGTAATCGATACCGTAAAGTGCCACACGGCGATAGTCACCAATGATACGGCCACGGCCATAGGCATCGGGTAAACCCGTTAAAATACCTGATTTACGGCAAGCCATAATTTCTGGGGTGTAAACATCGAATACACCTTGGTTATGGGTTTTACGCAGTTCTGAATAGATGTATTTAACGTCTTCATCTAGCACGCGGTCGTAGGCCGCGCATGAACTTTCCACCATGCGGATACCACCATTAGGCAACATAGCGCGTTTTAGCGGCGCATCTGTTTGTAAGCCAACGATAGTTTCTAATTCTTTGTTGATGTAGCCAGCGTCGTGGGAAGTGATGGTAGAGACCATCTTAGTATCGAAATCAACAGGCGCGTGGGTACGGTTTTCCTGTTTGATGCCTTCCATGACTTTATCCCACAGGATTGTGGTCGCTTCGGTAGCACCGGCAAGGAATGATTCGTCGCCTTCAAAAGGCGCGTAGTTTTGTTGGATAAAGTCACGTACATTGACTTCAGATTTCCAATCGCCAGGGGTAAAGCCTTCCCATGCGTTGCCAAACAGTTCAGTTTTTTCGGTCATCGTACTAATACCTTCTGGTTAAGATAAAGGTTATTGGCAATCAGCGTGAAGCGATGCTGAGTATAAGCCAATAGCTAATTCCTGAAATAAAGCTCCCTTCATGATGACGCCCTATGATGGGAACTGGATTTTGAAGTGCTCGTCACTCCAAAAGTCTGTCTATTGATACCCGATAAGATGACAAATATTCGCTTACTTTGATTATCGGCTACCGATCAATCTCTTTTATAATTGGTAAGACCAATTGTCCATGAGCATATTAACATAGGTCTGTCGCTATCGCATCTTAAACGGATTGGTTTGTGCTGGCTTAATCCCAAATTTGCTAGCTAGGTAGCATTTTTTTACTACTATTAGGAATACAGCACGCTTTTCTACTTGGTGTGACATTCAAACTTGTCACTCCTTAAATCACTAAGCCTTTGGTTGTTGCCATTTACTGTCCCCCTTTATTTGGGAGAAATCTATCCTCGTATCGATTGATTTTTGCTGGGGTCGCGTGAGGGGCGAATAAACTAGGTATAACTGCGGCAGTTTTGTTGATGGCTTAGTAGCAAGCTCCCTGTTAGCCATTTGTATTAATTGTAGTTTATTCGCTAACCTTGTTGATGTTTGGGCATGCTGTAGGGCCTCCATCGGGCAAAACGCTAATGCCTGAATCTTGCTAAAAATTATAAAAGAGTGACTGCGCAAGGTTTCGGCTGCTTATCAGGTATGTTATCGCTTATCACACGGCTAGACTGTCAAGACAGAGGCGTGGAGCGCTGGCGGAGCCAATCCAGTGGATATTGAAGTGTGAGAGACAATCTATTGCTACATCTATGCTTCAGTGCCAAATCAATGCTTCAGGGGAGAGTCGAACTGAGTTTACTGAAGCTGATTTTAGTCATCCGTTTTATTGCGAGTTTGAGCATGAGTGTGTTCGCGAGTTACATAAGCTTACGGTGGAAACGAGTTATTTTAGGGTAAAGACGACCTGAAAACATGTCATCCTGATGGGTGATATTGTTTGATTTTTGGTAAGACCAATTAACCTTTTGTGTTTTTGGCTTCAAAGTTTTCACATTTTTGGTGTGAATAACATCACGCTTTAGCAATATCTACTTCACAGCATGAGCGCGTTGTATGGTACAAAGCGAGACTTTAGTGAATCATCATTTTCAGCAAATCAACATCTCGGTTTTGATTCGTGCTATCTGCGCAATGGCGCTGCAGGAGAGATACATGCTACGCATTCAAGTCTGTTTATCTGAAGTTGGAGTCATGCAATGAAAAGCTCAATTCCATCATCAACCCCAACTGTGATAAATAGCGCCCACGAAGCGCCACAGGTTTCTGCGCACTTTAGTTGTTATAATCAGGCGGAAATTTACGGTACCAGCAAAGTGGTTAAAGCGCCTTGGCAATCTTTTGGCTTGGCTGTGTTTGCAGGTGCTTTCATCGCCTTAGCTTTTGTATTTTATCTCACTGTGACCACAGGTGCTGGCGATGCGCCTTGGGGTTTAGTTCGCTTAGTGGGGGGAATAGCCTTCAGTTTAGGTCTGATCTTAGTGGTTGTTTGCGGCGGAGAACTGTTTACCAGTTCCGTACTCAGTACCGTGGCTTGGGCACAAAAACAGGTCTCTGGCGCTGAATTACTCAAATGTTGGTGCCGAGTTTATGCGGGTAATTTTGTCGGCGCTATATTGATGGTTTGTTTGATCACCGCCGCAGGCATGTATGAACTCGATGGTGGTAATTGGGGATTAAATGCCCTTAAAGTGGCGCAACACAAACTGCATCACACTTGGATCCAAGCTTTTAGCTTAGGCATTTTATGTAACATGTTAGTGTGTTTAGGCGTGTGGATGACCTTCGCCAGCCGTGATGTGTTGACTAAATCCCTACTGTTGATCTTACCCGTGGCCATGTTCGTCAGCAGCGGTTTTGAACACAGTATCGCTAACCTGTTTATGGTGCCTATGGGGATGATGATCCAATCTATCGCCAGCCCAGAATTCTTCACATCTTTAGGTGTGACTCAAGAGCAGTTTGCCGATTTAACTGTAACTAACTTTATATTCAACAACTTAATCCCAGTCACCCTTGGCAATATTGTCGGCGGCGGTGTGATTGTTGGTTTAGGTTATTGGTGGATAGAGCAGGGTAAAGTAACCTTGGCTGAACCACACAAAGCTCATCAGGAACATTTTTCTGCACCACATTCACATACTGAAAAACCTCAGCATCAGAGTGAGATTAAGCTGACTAAACATTCCTAGAACGCCTTTAATTATTAGTCTGAAGTGAAAGTGCCCAGCAGGTAGCTGGGCACTTTTTATGTCGGTTTTCTATGATGTGTAAATGATGAAGTAAATAAAAACGGCATCCGAAGATGCCGTTTTTTGATTAGGTTCTAGTTCTAATTGAGAAATGCGATATTAGAACTTAACTTTGTATCCTGCAAATACTACACGACCTAAGATGTTGTGCGTATCAGTATCGTATCCAGGGTAACCTAAGCTATAGTTAACTGTTGGCATTGCATCAAATAGGTTGCGCGCACCTACAGTAACTTTTCCATAATTGTTAAAGTCATAGTTTAGCGTCATATCCCAAGTTGTAAACGAAGAGAAGTCTTGCTTATTAGTGCCTGCTTCTTGTTGTTGTGGTGTTTCGCCATCATAGGAATCAATATATTTAGCGATTAAAGACGCAGAGAAATCGTCAATAGCATAGCTAAATGTAGTATTGAAACGTAGTGGTGGATAACCTTTAGTTCCTAAAACATCATAGCGTTTAGCGATTGGACTTGCTTGCTCTGAATATTCAAGTGCATATGTACCCTCAACAGCAAACTTTAATTCGCCCATACTGCCTAGATCGTATTTAGACGTAAAGGATACATCTAGACCTGAAGTTTGTACGCCATCCATGTTGATGTTGCCAGCACCAATTTCATCTATTGTGCCATCAGCTTTACGTTTTACATAAATATAGTTTGGATCGTAAGCACCTAAACCAGCTGTCGCTTCTAAGTCGACAATAGTTTGAGCATCGATATAACTTACTTGGTCAGTAATTTCAATATTGTAGTAATCAACAACCAAATCAATATTTTCGGTGATGTTCCATACTGCACCAAATGAGTATTGAGCAGATTTCTCTGGATCTAAGTCTTTATTACCCGAACTTTTACGTAAATACTGGTTATCTTCACATGCTTTGTTACCAGCTTGTTGATCAGCAGGTAAGCTCTGGCACAGAGTAGTATCAGTTATTGAATCGTAGCTTGTTGCTGGCTCACCGAGTAAATCGTCTAAAGACGGTGCTCTAAAGCCTTGTCCATAAGAACCACGCAATACTAAGTTATCAAGCACTTCATAGCGGACGTTAATTGAACTTGATAATTGGCCAACATCTGGAAGACTGTATTGGTCATAACGACTAGCAAGTTTAACGTTTAAATTTTCTAGAACTGGAAGCTCTAATTCAACAAATGCCGCTTTATAGCTTCTGTCACCAGCTGAATCACCACCATAAGTACCTAGTACATTTCCTGCTGCTTGTTGTGCATCACGAGTATCTTTGTACTCCATTTTTTGATATTCAACACCGACGGCATAGCCTAAATCACCACCAGGTAATGCTATTGGTGCTAAGGCTGCCCAAGATAAACCTGTACCAGTTGTGTTCGATGTCGCCTTACGTGTTGCTGTATGCAAAAATGTATCTAAGGTTGCCTGTGTTGCATTGCCACCTTCCACAAAAGGGTTATACAGTTCTTTATCTACAGCTTCTTGTAACTTATCTTCAAAGACATAAGAGTCCGTTTCGATATTAACGACTTGATCAGAATATTGAACATACCAGCTTAATGAACCAGCATCTAATTCAAGATTCAAGCCAGTAACGATATCGACTACATTTGAGTCGAATTCTGTTTTGCGATCAGCTACACCTTTTAAGCGGTGATAGGCTTGAACCTCTGACGCTTGAGCTGTGCCATATGTTGGATTTAACTTGTTATCAGCAGCCATATATAGATTAGGAGTCCATAATGCTGTTGAAGATGTGGTTGATTTATCACGCATTACAATTGCTTGACCAAACCACTCTAGTTCATCAGTAATGCGATGAGTCATATTTGAAAAAATAGAGTCTTTAGTTTGTTCAGGTAAGTAATCTGTGCCATCAAAATGACTGAATCCACAGGCCGAGCCATCTTTAGTGGTAATAACTCTATCAGCAGGACAGTCTTTACCTGGAACTTGTAATCCTGTGTAAACAGGGTCATCAAATGTTCCATCAGCGCCTTTTCCTGGGCGAGATGCTACAGGACGATATGTTCCTTCTGGAGCATACAAACCACTTCGACCATATTTTTGGTCCCAGTTAGCTGTTATGTGAGGGCGTTGTCCACCTTGCAGAGGGTCAAATGCCTTATGTTCGATAACAACTAAACTACTACCTTTATCATCAGTTTTACCAAATGTAATAGAAGCAGATTTTTCATCACGGCCACCTTGTGTTGGGCTACCGAATTTTGCATCGAATGCTAAGCCATCGAATGTCTTTTTAAGAATGATGTTAATTACACCACCGATAGCGTCAGAACCATAAATAGCTGATGCACCATCACGTAAAATTTCGATACGCTCAATTGCATCCATGGGGATTAAGTTGAGGTTGGTTGAATCACCACCAAATGTTGCGGAAGGAGCGATCCGACGTCCGTTAATTAATGTTAGCGTACGGTTAGAGCCTAATCCACGCATACCTGAACTTGCATGGTTACTTGCTGAACTTCCAGCGTCACTAATAAAACTTCCCGCAGTGTTAAATGGCATTTGTGCTAATACTGCAGAAACGTCGCTTAAGCCTGTTTTAGCTATATCTTCAGCCGATAAAACCGTAACAGGCAATGCTGATTCCATATCAGTTCTTTGAATACGAGAACCTGTTACTTCAATACGTTCAACTTTTGCACCGTCTTCAGCAGCAAATACAGCTGACGTAGACAAAGCGGCTGTAGCAGCTCCGCTGATTAACGCAAAGCGAACAGCTTTGGCTAATGTAGAATTTGCGCGCATTTTATTCTCCCTTAACATTTGTTTTTTTGTTTAATTCTTATTTTATTAAAAGTCACTTTTGTAACCAATAAGTGTCACCTTTAATTAGGTTCAAGATATAACCACAAGGAAATAACAAGTGCAACATTATAAATGTTACTTTAATTGTTATTTGTTTGTGAATTTTGATGCTAAATGTTTTTTTGCAAAGGGTATGCGCATCATTAATGTCATTAATGATGGCTTCCTAGTACTTGTTTTGATGTTTTTTGTTAAATTTGTTAATTATAGGTTTGTTTATTTTGCAAAATTGTTTGCGCTTTGTTTTTATTTGCTTTTGGTTAAATCATACTTTTTTATTATTTTTATAGAGAAAATAGGAAATTTTGCTTATTTAGTTAGTCATTCTGTATCTCTTCAGGTTTGCTTGTGCAGCTTAACTTTATATATAGAATTTCATGCTGTTTAAGTTAGATTTAAGATTCTCTTAAATATGCATTTTTTTAGAAGGACTAGGATAGGTTCGATTTGAAATTGAACTGATTTTTGAGGGTTTTATTAATATCTTCGTTACTCAAAAAAAGATGAATCTCGATTCATCTTTCTTTGAGTTTTGGTAGGTTATTCCAATTAATGTGTACAGAGCGCATAAAATAGAGAATTAATTTTTACTTGGTTCTATTCTGTTTATTAGCTCTTCCACTTTAAACTGCAGTGGAAAGTAGTGTGCTAAATAGCGTAGAGCAACATAGACAACCACTAAGGTGGCGATCACAAGCTCGAATTCTGCTAAGTATTTTATCCATATCGCTAACTCACCCATGTTATTGAACTGGGTTAGCCAGGCGGCGGTTTTAAAGAGCGCGGTAGCACCGATCACCATTGGGAAGGTAAAGGCTGCGTATCCCGGGCTAAAGGGCAGTTTTAGTAGGTGAAAGAAGGCCAAGTAGATGATGCTGGTCATCAGAATGGCGATGCTCAGTAGTAAGGCGACTAAGGGAATCGACGCCTGCTCGCAAACGGTCAGATAACCTGCAAGTGATAAACTGGCGGGCGCCGCGAGAATGGCAATGGTTGGTTTAGCGGCATCGGGTATCGCCTGACAGAAAATGAGGCGATAGAGCATCAAAGGCAGCATGATTAAGTAAGCCAACATCCCAAAAACCAAAATGGCATTTGCTAACCATTGGTAGTCAGACACAGGGAAAGACACCGCCGCGACGATAATGCCAATCGGTGGTACAAACCAGCTTGGAACCATGTGCTCGAGTTTAAAATCAATGGCGCGATAGTAGATAAACGCGCTTAGGAAGATCACATGGATACCAATGGCGACTAGCCACAGGATTAAGCCAGCTTTGGGGAAATAGTCGCCGAGTGATTTAGACACCACCATCAAGCCCATGGCGAAGGTGGGGATCACACTACCAATCACAGGGTGACTAAGCTCGTCCTTTAAAATATTAGGATGAAGCATGAATTTACCCATGAGCAATAACAGTAACACAGAGGCTATGATGGCACCTGTGAGTTGTCCTGCGCCATTAAGTGAAGGTGTCATGTTCTCCCATGTCCAACCTAAGCTGGCAATTGCCAGTGCCAACCCAGCCATAGGGCTGGGAAGTTTAGCTGCGTGGGATGTCCAGCGTTTGCGTTTTGAAGTCATTTTGAATACCTCTCAATACTGACAATGCTTAACATCGCTTTTTTGGGGCGCTGTTTTGATGTCCTCAGTGTACTGCGGGTGTTGATGATAAATAAATTTGATTAATTTTATTCATACAGTAATTTTTTCTTATCAATATTGGTGTTAATGGCGTTGGTATAGGTTGAGGGGGAAAAGGCATAAAAAGGAATCGATTGACGAGAATATCTGTGCTTTATAACTCACTGAGTCGCTAATGCTACTGGTGATACTGAGAACTATGAGCTGCATCCAAACTTGAGCTAGAACTTGTTTACGCTCTGCAGCCGGGATCTAATTAATGCAATGTCAAAAATAAAAATACCCAGCAAAGGCTGGGTATTTTAAAGGGGAATCCAACGTCGATTATTGAATGTTTTCTTCGTCGCCGAATTGGCCTTGGAACAAGACTGAAGATAAGTAACGTTCGGCAGCCGATGGCAAAATCACCACAATGGTTTTACCCGCAAATTCTGGCAATTCAGCGATGCGGTTTGCGGCAACAACGGCGGCACCCGATGAAATACCCACTAAAATGCCTTCTTCTTGCATTAAGCGGCGGGCCATGTCGATGGCTTCATCGTTAGTGACAGCTTCTACGCGGTCAATCAACTCTAAATCTAAGTTACCAGGGATAAAGCCTGCACCAATACCCTGGATTTTATGTGGTCCAGGTTGTACTGGTAAACCTGCTAAGGTTTGCGCAATCACAGGAGAATCTGCAGGTTCAACCGCAACTGAGGTAATGGTTTTACCTGCCACTTTTTTCAAGTAACGGCTCACACCTGTAATCGTACCGCCCGTACCTACACCTGCAACAAACACATCCACTTCGCCATCGGTATCATTCCAGATTTCTGGACCTGTGGTTTTTTCATGGATTTCAGGGTTAGCAGGGTTATTAAACTGCTGTAATAAAATGTATTTTTCAGGAGCCGATTGACGGATTTCTTCCGCTTTATCAATCGCACCTTTCATGCCTTTCGCGCCTTCTGTCAGCACGAGATTTGCGCCAAGGGCTTTAAGCAGCTTACGACGCTCTAAACTCATGGTATTCGGCATGGTTAGAGTGAGTTTATAACCACGTGCCGCAGCAACATACGCCAGCGCAATACCTGTGTTGCCAGACGTCGGCTCAATCAGTTCGTGGTCTTTAGTCAGTAGCCCCTTTTTCTCGGCATCCCAAATCATATTGGCACCGATACGGCATTTAACACTGAAACTTGGGTTACGCGCTTCGACTTTGGCCAGCACTTTACCTTGGCTAACACGGTTTAAACGTACTAGCGGGGTATTACCAATAGTATATGAATTGTCTTCGAAAATTTTGCTCATGGATTGCTTGCTCCTATGTTGGCACTATTGAATCATAATCTGCTGTGGCGCTTTTAGAAGTGATTGTTTGTTCTTCTTTATTCGATTTGGTTATTAAAGAGCTTGCTGTTATTCGCAAACCCTGATTGGCTGCCAGTTTAACTGTGTTAACCTCTTGCTAACATAAAAAAGATTGTTGCATTCGCAAGGATAACTCCTTGATGTGTCAATCGTAAAACAAGCCTATCACTCGTATCGGACAAGACGCAAACATGAGACAACAGCAAACTGATTTGGGCAAAGACCCAAAAACTATGGTAACTCCCCATGCTTTTACCATTGCAGACACTGTACTTTATACGCCATTGGCGACGCCGCTAAAACGCGCTTTAGCCATGTTGATTGATGGTTTGCTAATCACTGTGTTAGCGGAGCAGATGGATTGGATGTTTGTATTGCTGGTGGTCGGTATCATCTATATTGAGAAACGCAGTCATAAATTGGGTCGTTTACTCAAATGGGGTCTTTATGCCGTGATGTTGGCTTTTATGTTGCTGACCACTGTTGATAATATTTTTAATATCCAAGGTTCAAACAGTACTGATATTGATCAATCAGACCAGCAGACAGTATTGGGAGAGCAGGTTTTAACCTCTCTTCCTGCCATTATTTCGTTGAGTCTTTGTGATAATTACGCTTGTGGTAAAACCCAAGTTCAATCCCTGCGCGAAGTGATAGAAAATGCTTCAGCATCAAAGGGTATGACAGAGACTGAGCGACGGGAGATAGTCCTTAGCACCATAGCCAACAGTCGTTTGTCAGTCGTAGATAGCGAAAAGCTCCAGACAGAAGTGCTTGATGGTACCTTGTGGCCGGTTATCGCGTCCCAAATCGAGTTGCCAAAGCTTGATACACAATCTGAGCCGCTTAAGCCGACTCAAACCATTGAAACCAGTGAACCAACCGATGCCGCGCAAGGTCTTGTGGCTAACACTGTAAAAGTACCCGAAACGACAAACGTAACCAAAACTGTACTTCAGCTAGGCACAAAAGGGAAAGGCGCCGATGATGAAGAGGAATCCACCACTCACAGTGTTATCGCTTGGGTTAAAGGTTTTATGAGTGATATGGGATTGGGCTTTGGTTGGGCGGCGTTTTACTTTACCGTCTTTACCGCGCGGTTTGATGGTCAAACCTTAGGTAAGAAGATGCTTGGTATACGGGTGATCCAGCTCGATGGCGCTAAAATCAGTTTATGGGCCGCCTTTGGCCGTTACGGTGGTTATGCCGCAGGCTTCACCACTGGCTTACTTGGCTTTATGCAAATATTTTGGGATGCCAATCGGCAGGGGATCCAAGATAAAATATCTTCAACAGTCGTGATAGACTTAGCACAAATGCATAAAAAGCAACGATTAGAGCAGCAAGAACAGGGGCAAAATGAGTTATCGCCCGCGCTTACGAGTGATGATGCCGCTTCTGCTCACCTTACAACAAGCACCCGTTCGGAGCACCTATGAAACAGGTCGTGATTTCGGGGAGTGGCTTATTTACGCCGCCCCACAGTATTTCTAATGAAGCCTTAGTTGAGAGCTTCAATGCTTATGTGGATATTTACAATCTTGAAAATGCTGGCTTAATCGAGCAAGGCCATATCGCGGCTTTGTCCTATTCCTCAAGCGAATTTATTGAAAAGGCCTCGGGCATCAAGCACAGATATGTGATGGTGAAAGAGGGCATTCTCGATCCCGAAGTCATGATGCCGTTAATTCCAGAGCGCAGCAGCGAAGAGTTATCCATGCAGGCTGAAATTGGGGTTGAAGCTGCATTGATGGCACTTAGCAATGCCAATCTCAAAGCTGAACAGATTGATCTGGTGGTTGTTGCCTGTGCTTATACCCAGCGTGCCTATCCTGCGATGGCAATTGAAATTCAACGTGCGCTCGGTACGCGCGGTTATGGTTACGACATGCAAGTGGCGTGTTCATCGGCAACCTTTGCCATTGTTGCTGCTGCTAATGCGATTGCGACGGGCTCAGCCTCAAGAGTGCTCGTTATCAACCCAGAGATTTGTTCGGCGCAGGTGAATTATCGCGATCGTGACAGCCACTTTATTTTTGGTGATGTCGCGACCGCACTGGTACTGGAAGAGCAAAGTCTAGCTCAATCTGACAATGTGTTTAAAATCCTCTCAAGCCGCTGTTTTACTGATTATTCGAATAATATTCGCAGTAATTTTGGTTTCTTGAATCGCTGCGATCCGAGTGCTGCCCATCAGGCCGATAAACTGTTCCACCAACAAGGACGTAAAGTGTTTAAAGAGCTACTGCCGATGATTTACCAACATTTGGATGAACATCTGGCCGAACAAGCATTAACGCCGCAGTCTTTTAAGCGTTTATGGTTGCATCAAGCGAACATCAACATGAACCAGTTTGTGGTGAGAAAACTGTTAGGGGATGATGTGTCAGCGGAACAAGCGCCTGTCGTGTTAGACGAGTACGCCAATACCGCATCCGCGGGCTCCGTGATTGCATTTCATAAGTATTCCAGCGACTTTAAAGCGGGTGATTTAGGCTTATTAAGCTCCTTTGGTGCGGGATATTCCATCGGCAGTGTGATTTTGCAGAAGTGCTAAGCTGAACCTAGTAGCGCAGATTGTTCTGCGATCTTTATCAATAAAAACAGCCTCAATTGAGGCTGTTTTTATGTTGCAGGAATCGATATCAAACCCACATCATTTTAGACAAGTATTGTTATCTTTAATTATTCTGGTGCGATTGCATGATTGCGGTAGGCTTCACGATACTTGTCGACCCACATGGCCGTTGCGCCACAAATCGCCACAGGCATCACGATAAAGTTGACGATGGGGATCATCGAAAACAGTGTCACAGTGGCACCAAAGCTAAAACTGGTGCCACGGGTTTGATTCAAGGCAAAGCGCATATCCTTAAAACTGACCTTGTGGTTATCGAAGGGATAATCGCAGTACTGAATCGCCATCATCCAAGCGCTGAACAGGAACCATAAAATTGGCGCCAGCGTTTGGCCCACCATAGGTACTAAAAACAGCAATAAAAATACCAATGCGCGGGGCAGATAGTATTTGAGTTTTATCCACTCACGCCCAAGGATACGCGGTAAGTCTTTGATTAAATCGATGCCAGAACCGGTATTCAGCGGCTTGCCAGTTAACAGCTGCTCGACTTTTTCAGCCAACAGACCATTAAAGGGGGCGGCGAGCCAGTTCATGACTGAGCTGAACACAAAGGCGAGCATCACCAGCATAGTGGTGACGGCGAGTGGCCAAAGTAAAAAGTTTAACCAGCTTAAGTAGTCAGGCAACTGGGCATTCATCCAAGTGAATAGCGTATCTAACTGGCCTATTGCTACATAAATGACGCCCGCAAACAGCAGCAGGTTGATCATCAAGGGAATAAACACGAAAGTGCGCAGGCCTTTACGTGTAATTAAACCAAAGCCATCGAGAAAATAATTAACGCCGCTTTTGGCTGGGAAGGGCAAGGTTTTCTTCTGTGTCATATCGTCTTTCCAAAAAGTTGGGCTACAGCTTGAGAGACAGCCTGATATAAAGATAACTGCGATTGTGATCAACTCATGGGCAGATGACAAGCTAAAAGCCGCATGAATTCAATAAAAAGCGTTACAAAATGCTGCCTGCTTTGTTAAAGTTGGCCGATAAATGTATTTGCACCACTGGGCTCATTTTCGGGCCAGACTTCAGAGACGCGCTAACTGGCACCATGAGATTAAAACAGATAAAACTTGCCGGCTTTAAGTCGTTTGTCGATCCCACTAAAATTCCTTTTTTACAGGCATTAACCGCCATTATTGGCCCAAATGGCTGCGGTAAATCGAATGTGATCGATGCCGTGCGTTGGGTATTGGGTGAAAGTTCGGCAAAGCACCTGCGCGGTGATTCGATGGCCGACGTGATCTTTAACGGCTCAAGCGCACGAAAACCTGTGTCTGTGGCAGGTGTTGAACTTATTTTTGAAAACAAAGAGGGTCGCCTCGCGGGTCAATACGCCAGTTACGAAGAAATCGCCGTTAAGCGTCAGGTGAGCCGAGACGGTGAGTCTTGGTATTTTCTCAATGGCCAAAAGTGTCGCCGTAAAGACATTACCGATTTGTTTATGGGCACAGGCCTTGGTCCGCGCAGCTACGCCATTATTGAGCAAGGCACCATTTCTCGCCTTATCGAATCTAAACCCCAAGATTTGCGCACTTTTATTGAAGAAGCGGCTGGGATTTCTCGCTATAAAGAACGCCGCCGTGAAACCGAAAACCGTATCCGCCATACCCGCGAAAACCTCGAGCGTTTAGGCGATATTCGCAGTGAACTCGGCAAACAGTTAGATAAACTGGCGCAGCAAGCCAAGGCGGCAAAGCAATATCGCGAGCTTAAACAGGCTGAGCGCAAGACCCATGCTGAACTCCTCGTGATGCGCTATCAAGAGTTGCAAGATCAGATGGCGAGTCTGTCTGAGCAAATCCGCGCCATAGAAGTGCAACAAGCGGCGGCGCAGTCGCTCGCGCAAACCGATGAATTGCAAACGACTGAATTGCAAGTGCAACTCGCCCAATTAGCGGAGCAAGAACAACGTGCAGTTGAGGCCTATTATCTGACGGGCACCGACATCGCTAAGTTAGAACAACAGTTACAGAATCAAAAGCAGCGTGATGCCCAGCTTGAAACCCAGTTGGCGCAAGTTAAAGAACAGATCCTGCAAAACACCGATAAGCTCAACGGCTATAAAGCGAGTCTTAGCGCGTTAGAGCTTGAGCTTGCCAAGCTTGGGCCGCAGCATGATGAACAGCAAGAAATCATGGATGAGCTTCAATCCCAATGGGAAATGAGCATAGAGCGCAGTCAGCAGCAGGCCGAAGTGGCGCGCCAACAGGCCGTGGATGTTTCGCAGCACAAGTTACAGCTTGAGCTGCGCCGCAGTCAGTTGGCGCATCAACAGCAATTATTGCAGCATAAACAGCAGCAAAGCAGTGAGCAGCAAGCGCAGCTCATCGCTTTAGTGGACAGCGATCTCGCCTCAAACATCACGCCACTGCAACAAGAAATTGCGTCTCTTACAGACGCTATCAGACAACAAGCTGAGATTAATCATCAGCAAGAACAACTTGTTAGTGAAAGCACGCAAGCTTTAGATGGCGCCCGCCATAGCGCCGAGCAGATTCAGCAGCAATTAACCGCGACCAAAGCGCGCCATGAGCTGGTCGAACAGTGGTTGACTAAGCAGGAACAGCAAAGTGATAAACCGCAGTTATGGCAGAGTTTAACCGTTGAAAATGGTTGGGAAACTGCGGCTGAACTCGCCCTAAATGGTTTGTTGACCTTTCCCGTTGGCGTCACTGAAACCGAAATGGGGTTTCAAGCGTTAGCGTCGCAATCTACCCGGAGTGAGTATTTACAGGCTGAGGTGAATCTTACCCCTTGGTTAGCGGGGCTTAAGTGGGCAAAAGATATTCACGCGGCAAAACAACTACTGCCACAGTTAAAGACCGATGAGCGGATTGTCACCGCCGACGGATATCTCCTCGGTCAAGGTTTTTTAATCACTAAGACAGAGGGCGCTCAGTCACTGGTGCAGCTCAGCAAAGAGCAAGCTCAGCTAGCGCAAAACATCCTCGATTTACAGCAATCTCTGCACGTTCAGCAAGATAAAATGGCGGAACTTGCGGCTATCTTGCAGCAGCAAAGGCAACAATTGATTGCTGGCGCGCAAAAATCGCATCAATTACAGTTGGATAAAGCGACAAAGTCGATGCAGCTCAGTGGCTTAACTGAGCAACTGAAGGTGCGCGCTGAGCAGCAGAACAAACTCGAAGCGGCATTAAGCGCGAGCTTGATTGACCTTGAACGCTTGAGCGAGCAATGCGAAGTATTGGCAGAGCAAGAAACAGAACTTGATGATGCGTTGCAGGCGAGTATTGATATTCAGCGGCAACTCACCCAAGACACGCAGGCCGATAGCGTGCGCCATCAAGCTTTGAAAGCGCGAATTACAGAGGTTGAACGTCAGTTATCGACCACGACTTCGGCCTTACAAGCTGTAACTATGCGTATGGCTGTCAGTACTGAACAAATTGAATTACAGCAAGTACGTGTCAATGAACTTATCCACACCCGTGAGTCTGTGTTAGCCGAACTTGCCAAAGTCGCCCAATTAAGTGGCGTAAAAAATAGTGTGCAGCTGACTGAACAGTTAACGCAGCTATTACAGCAACAACATGAGCAACAACAGGGCTTAAAAAATGTCCGTCAGCAGCAAAGTGGGCTCACTGAGACATTAAACAGTATAGGAATAAAGCAAAAACAAGAGCTTGGTAAGCTTGAGGGCTTGACTCAAAGCCTGAGCACGTTAAAGTTACGTCGTGAAGGAATAAAAGGCCAAGCCAATAGTCAGCTGGAAGCCTTACAGGAACAGCAAATTGTTCTGTCTGAAATCCTCGGCAACTTGCCCGCAGAGGGCATGCCTGACAAGTGGCAAAGTGATTTAGATCAAATACGGCAGAAAATTGTTCGCTTAGGCGCCATTAACCTTGCGGCGATCGAAGAATTTGAACAGCAAAGTGAGCGAAAATCTTATCTTGATCATCAAGATGACGATTTAAATAAAGGGCTTGCAACCTTAGAGGAAGCGATCCGTAAAATAGATAAGGAAACCCGAAGCCGCTTTAAGACGACATTTGATTCAGTCAACGAAGATCTCGGGCGCTTATTTCCGAAAGTGTTTGGTGGCGGCCGAGCTTATTTAGCGTTAACTGACGACGATTTGTTAGAAACGGGCGTGACTATCATGGCCCAACCACCGGGGAAGAAGAACAGCACAATCCATCTTCTTTCGGGTGGTGAAAAAGCATTAACCGCTTTATCATTGGTATTCGCCATTTTTAGGCTGAATCCTGCTCCCTTCTGTATGTTAGATGAAGTGGATGCGCCATTAGACGATGCCAACGTAGAACGTTTCTGTCGATTACTGAAAGAAATGTCACAGAGCGTACAGTTTATTTATATCAGCCATAACAAAATAACCATGGAAATGGCGGATCAACTTATTGGCGTGACTATGCACGAGCCCGGTGTGTCTCGTATAGTTGCGGTAGACATAGAGCAAGCGGTGGCGATGGCTGACGCTGGATAACTAGAAGAAAGACAGGGTAACCAATGGAAGATTTGCAACTAGTATTGTTCGTTTTAGGCGCCATAGCCATAGTTGCTGTGCTGGTGCATGGATTTTGGTCTATCAGAAGACAACAGCCTAAGTCATTGAAAGATAGCCCAATGAGCAACTTTTATAAGAAACAGGCTGAGAAAGGTGAGCCGAGTCCGAAGCGAATTGATGCCGAAGGATTTGATGCCGACGGTATTGGTGCTGTGCGAGTGCGTAAAGCTGGCGAAATGACGCCTAATAACGAGACTCCCGCGGCCAATCCTTATTTGAAACAGGAAGTGAAGCTAGAGACTAAGCCGCAAGAATTGACATCACCAGAATTTAAAGCAGAACTTAAATCAGGGCTTAAGCCAGAGCTGAAGGTAGAAACGAAACACGAACCTATTCCAGCTCAGCCTGATTTTAGCTTGCAGCCACCAGTTGCAAAAGAGCAACACCGCGTTCCTAAAGTCTCGCGCCAAGAGCCCGTGTTGGGCACGCAAGTGCCGCAAATGGGTCAATCCCATGCTGCTATTGTGGCGCAAAAAGCCGCTGAGCAAGAACAGGCGCTACGTGCCGCGCCGCAGCAAACTGCTTTGTTTGAAGAAAATGAATATGAAACAGATCATCAACAAGTAGCGCATGTTGAACAAGCCGCTGAAGATGAATTAGGTGAGCCACGCGACGTGCTGGTTTTACATGTGGTCGCAAAAGATGGCCAACAGCTGAACGGCGCTGAACTGCTACCTTGTTTCTTAACTTTGAACTTTAAATATGGCGACATGAATATTTTCCATCGCCATGTGGATAATGCGGGCAATGGTAAAGTCTTGTTCTCTATTGCTAACATGCTAAAACCTGGCGTGTTTGATCCGGACAACATGGAGCAGTTCAGTACTCAAGGTGTGGTATTTTTCATGACGTTACCTTGCTACGGCGATGCTTTAATGAACTTCTCGATTATGCTTAACTCTGCGCGCCAACTCGCTAAGGAGATCGATGCCGTGGTACTTGACGGTCAACGTTTACCTTGGGGCGAGTTTACTAAGCAAGATTATTTACACCGTATTCGCGCTAACGCTTAGCCGACGCCGCAATTTGGCGGTTAATACATTGATGAGGCCGCGATTGCGGCCTCATTTTTTATGATCTACTTTTGTGATCTAAAGCATTCTGGATAAAGAATATGCAAGACATTCAACTCGATACACTAGTGTCAGAAGACGTTAACCCTGAAAACGCATCGAAGCTGATGCAGGCGCTCAGCCAATCACTGAACGAGCACAACATTCGTTACTATGTGGATGATGCGCCGAGCATTACTGATTCTGAGTACGACAGGTTGATGCAGTGTTTACTCAAGCTTGAGGCGTTATATCCCCATTTGATTGTGGCTGATTCACCAACTCAAAGGGTGGGCGGATTGGCGCTCGCCAAATTTGATCAAATCACTCACCTTAAACCTATGTTGAGCTTAGATAACGCCTTCGATGAAGCGGATTTCAGTGCTTTCCACAAACGTGTCACCGATAAAGTGGGTGAGGTGAGTTTTTGCTGCGAGCCTAAACTCGATGGCCTTGCCGTGAGTATCTTGTATAGAAATGGCGTACTTGAGCGCGCCGCGACCCGCGGCGATGGTTCTGTCGGTGAAGACATCACTGAAAACGTTAAAACCATTAAATCGATCCCGCTTAAACTGCGCGGCAATGATTTCCCTGAACTCGTTGAAGTGCGCGGTGAAGCCTTTATGCCAAAAGCGGCCTTTGAGGCTTTGAATGACAGGGCGCGCGCCAAGGATGAAAAACTCTTTGTTAATCCCCGTAACGCCGCCGCTGGCAGCTTACGACAACTCGACAGTAAAATTACCGCTGCCCGTTCATTGGCTTTTTATGCCTATGCGTTAGGGGTTGTTGAGCCGGATTCTCATCCGTTAGCTAAAACCCATTTCGAGCAGTTACAGCAGCTTAAGTCGTGGGGTTTACCCGTTAGTAGCGAAATCAAAGTCTGCGCTGAATTAAGCCAAGTCTATGACTACTATAAAGACATTCTCACTCGTCGCGGCGATTTAGCCTTTGAAATCGATGGCGTCGTGATGAAAGTTAACGATATTGCCCAGCAGCAACGTTTAGGTTTTGTGGCTAAATCTCCCCGCTGGGCGATTGCCTATAAATTCCCCGCACAGGAAGAAATGACTCTACTTGAAGGCGTCGATTTCCAAGTGGGCCGCACAGGTGCTGTCACGCCAGTGGCGCGCTTAAAGCCAGTATTTGTTGGCGGCGTGACGGTATCGAATGCGACGCTGCACAATGCCGATGAAATTGCCCGTTTAGGCATTAAAGTCGGCGACACTGTGATCATCCGCCGCGCCGGCGATGTTATTCCACAAATTGTTGCCATAGTGCCCGAAAGACGCCCTGAAACAGCGACTGATATTGTATTTCCGCATAATTGCCCTGTGTGCGGCAGTTTAGTCGAGCGTCTCGAAGGTGAGGCGGTGGCGCGTTGTAGCGGTGGTTTATTCTGTGAAGCGCAGCGTAAAGAAGCGATTAAGCATTTTGCTTCTCGCAAGGCTTTGGATATCGATGGCATGGGCGACAAAGTTGTCGAGCAATTGATTGATAAAGAACTCGTCCAAAGTCCTGCAGATCTGTTTAAGCTCACCGCCTCTATGATGACTATGCTCGACCGCATGGGGATGAAGTCGGCAACCAATTTAGCGGCGGCGATTGAAGCTGCCAAAACTACAACACTTGCGCGTTTTTTATATGCCTTGGGTATTCGCGAAGTGGGCGAGGCGACAGCGGCAAACCTTGCGGCGCACTTCGGCAGTTTAGATGCGCTGCGGGTGGCCACTGTGGAGCAGTTAACCGAAGTGGAAGATGTTGGCACTGTGGTGGCCCAGCATGTGGCGCACTTTTTTGCTCAGCCCCATAACCTTGAGGTTATCGATGCCTTAATCGCGGCTGGCGTGCATTGGCCAGCCATAGAAGCGCCAAGTGCAGATGCTCAGCCGCTTAAAGGCCAAACTTGGGTATTGACCGGGACGTTAAATCAGCTCAATCGTAATGATGCTAAGGCGCAGTTGCAGGCGCTGGGCGCGAAAGTGGCTGGTAGTGTCTCAAAAAATACTGATTGCTTAGTGGCGGGTGAGGCGGCAGGTTCCAAACTCGCTAAAGCGCAGGAGCTTGGCGTTAAGGTGATGGATGAGGACGAGTTATTGGCACTGCTCGCCGCGAACGCTTGATTGCTGTGGGCTGAAATAGGCTACTGGCTCTGGTCTGATGTTTTGCATCTACAGTTTAAAAACCACTGAACCGTGAGCATTAAATAGCGCCTTGCCCAAGGCGCTATTTTTATGTGGCATAGCAAAAATGACGACATGGAAAGATAGTCAGCTTTGGCTATTGAATTAGCCGCGATAGGCACCATCTCCTTGATATGCTGTTTTAGTTTTTGCTAATTGGAAACCTATTTGAATTTCAGTCACATCACTTGGCTCGATGATAAAGGCCATATTAAACCGCCGATCTTTTTATATGCGCTATTAGCTTACCTTGCGCGCGGTTGGTGCATTTTTATCGCCTCGCTGACCCAAATGGGTGACCGTTCTGAGTTAGTGAGGATTTTTTACCCTGAAAAATCAGATTTTTTGCTAGCACTCGGGGCGGGACTGGGCGCGGTTTTGATTTATCTTGTGGTGATTGCCGAACGTCGCCGTTCACCTCAATGGTTAAGGCCTATTTTTGTGCATTTAAAATGGGGGCTGTGGTTGCTGCTGATTGTTGATGGCGTTTTGTTGGGGCAAAGGTTGAGCCATGGACAATTCCTGTTCCATTGGAGCCTCGCTTTAGATGCGCTAATCTTGTTCTGGTCTAGCATTTATCTCATTAAATCGAAACGACTCCATTATTACCTGCGTGATTGGCTAAAAGAAGACCCTAACGTTGAGCAAAATGAGCCTCAATCATAAGATTCTATCCTATTGTTATTTAGCCTCTTTATCTAAGACTGAGGCGAATGGTACGATTTAATGTGTTTTATGCCTCAGTTTGATAAGGATTTTTCATGTGTACTCTGCATCGAACACTCTGAATCATCTATAGTTATATGTACTTAGCTTGAATGTGCCCTGTGGGATACGCAGATGAGGTCATCTGCTTATGCTCCGCATCACATTTGTAAGGAGTCATATTGCGTGGCAAAAGCACCTCAAAAAAAATTATTACTATCAGAAATTCAGCTTGGCATGAGAGTCAAGTTGCCTTTGTCATGGACGAATCACCCTTTTTTATTTAATCGCGTTGATATTAGCAGTGCCGCTCAAATCGAAATGATCCGTGGCCTAGGGGTTCCCTATGTGTTTTTGTTATCGGAATCGAATGCCGAACTGGATATCGTTGAAGAAGACGAAGACATCGAAGACGAGATAGCCATCGAACCCGAACGGGATCTTAAGGCCGATACCCGTAAGGCGATGCGTTTAAGTCAAAAGCGTTTTTTAATGAATGTGAATAATTCCCGTAATGTGTTTGGTAAGATAGTCAGCGATCCAGAAGGCGCCTATCGACTTTCGGCGGCACTGGTTGAAGACATGCTAAGCCATTTGCAGGAAGTTGAAACACCGTTTCTGACCTTGGTTGGGATGGATGAGAAAGAGGTGAGTGTGACCCAACACGGTGTCTCTGTGGCGGTGTTGGCAATGATGATAGGTCACGCGCTGGATTTAACTCCAAGAGATCTGCGTGATATTGCCCTTGGCAGTTTGCTGCATGATATCGGAAAGCTTAAAGTGCCCGATGTGATCCGCCGAAAGCGTGGTGCACTGACGACACACGAAGCCAGCTATTTACAAATGCATCCTAATTTTGGTTTTGACATGTTGAATCGGTCAGGATTATTCCCTAAAGAGGTGTTAAATGTCATTCTACACCACCATGAGTTTGTTGATGGTTCGGGATTTCCTGACGGATTAACGGGGCATAAGATCCCAATCATTACGCAGATCGTAAGCCTAGCAAATGATTATGATCAGCAGCTCAGTGGCCAGCAAGCAACGTCTCCTCAAGTGGCATTGGGTTATCTGTTTAAAAACCGTTCGAGTAAGCATTCAGAGTCATTGATTGCAGTCTTGGTTAAGATTCTCGGCATCTATCCACCGGGAACCATAGTAAAACTCTCCGATGACAGCATTGCGAAAGTGATCATGACCACCAAAGAGGTGAGTCAGCCTCAAGTCTGGGCTTGTAAAGAGGATGGGAGTGATGCTTCGCTGCGTTTCTTAAGTGATGAAGGCGTAACAGTGCAAAAAGCCATCAAAGCGGAAGAGTTGTCAGAGGGCGCTATTCGTACCTTGCAAGTTGATAAGGGGATCAGTTTTTATTTTAGTTCGCTACAAACTTGAATCTTATGCACTAAGTTCCGTATTCTATCCGCTGATATGATTCCCTTAGGGCTAATATGGCGAATGTAAAAGCAGAAAACGGCGCAGTTAAATCCAGTGTTGCCTTGGTCGGTTGTGGATGGTTTGGTTTTGCCTTAGCAAAGCAGCTTGTCCATGAGGGTTACAGAGTCACAGGCTGTAAGCGTAGCGCTGATGAATTATCGATATTAACTGAGGTTGGAATTGAAGCCTATTCGCTGCAATTAGGCAGTGAAGTATCCTCAGCCCCCGATGCTCAGGCATTAAGCGGTTTGTTGCAAACCGATTATCTAGTGGTCAATATTCCACCCCGATTAAAACGCGGTAACGCTGCCTATCTTGAAGAATTACAACAACTCATCGCATTAACCCAAGGCTGGCAATATCAGCGGATTGTGTTTATCAGCACCACAGGTGTGTATCCGGCCCAAGATAAAGTGATGACCGAAGCCGATGCCTTGGCAGAATCCAGCGACAGCCAAGTGCTATTAGATGCAGAAGCTTTATTTCAAGCGCGGCCCCATAGCTGTATTGTCCGTTTTGCGGGGCTCGTAGGTCCCAAACGTCATCCTGGACGTTTCCTTGCAGGGAAAACTGATGTCAGTGGCGCCAATGTGGCAGTGAATTTAGTTCACTTAAGTGATTGTGTTAGTGCGGTAAGTCGGATACTCGCGGCAACGGGCATAGGGTTAGCTGTGGCTCCGATTTATAACCTCTGCGCGCCAATGCATCCTACCAAAGCTGAGTTTTATCAGGCTGCTGCCGAGTCCCTAGGTTTAGTCGCGCCCGAATTTAATCAACAATCCATGCCGAGTAAAGTCATCCAAGCTGACGCCATTGTCACAGATTTAGGCTTTCAATATCAGTATGCTTCTCCGCTGGATATGCTAGCGGCATGTTGAGAAAGGTTAATTATTGTTAAAGGTAAAAGCCGAGCTTTTAGGTTATCTTTGGCTTCCAAGTTTTGCTTGAGCGAATGTGTCATCCTTATTTAAATCAATGACGAATAAAAAGAGACAATATAATGAGCGTGTTTAATCGAGTTCGACCTATAGCCGCATTGGCGTGCGGATTAATCTTGAGTGCTAGCTTTGCACTGCAGGCCGCAAGTTTCGAAGAAGGCAAAGATTATGTTACGGTAGCGGGGATTACCGAAGCACAAAAGCCTGTGCTGCGGGAGTTTTTCTCCTATAACTGCCCGCATTGCTATAAACAAGAACCGCTTATGGACTTGACAGTGCAACTGCTCGGCAAAGATGTCGCTTTTGAGCGGACCCCGGTTGGCGCTGGCCGTCCTGCTTGGGAACTGAGCCAACTTGCCTACTATGTGGCGCAAAAATTAAAGATGACCAAGCAAACCCATGGCGCTATTTTCAAGCAAATCCATGAGAAAGGTGAACAATTTACTGCGCCTGAACAAGTTAAAGCTTTCTTTGTCGCTCAAGGTGCTAAAGTGGATGATGTTGATGCCGCGATGAATTCCGTCGATGCCAAATTCACCCTAATGAATTATGACTCTCAAGCTGAGCTTGCTGGGATCAAGGGCGTCCCGTCATTACTGGTTAATGGCCGTTATATGCTGACCTCAACCGCGCACACGCCAGAAGAACTGGCTGCCTTAGTGAAGTTTTTAGCCGCGAAGTAACCGCGTTTAATAAATGGAAAATTGGTTTATCGCCGTTAAAGGATAACGACCTTGCAAGGTCATTATTCCGCCATTGGCCAATCTAACGTTAATAACCCAGTTTAGGCTGGGTTATTTTTTGCCTTAAACTCAAAAGATGACTCGTTGCCAGCATTGGTAAGCCAAACTGGGCGATGACTATTCTTAAGTGAAATCGTTGTGCGGTCGGCCTCAAGTAAGTTGAATGAGTGATTGGTAATGGCTTATTGATTAAATGATATCTCATCCATTATCAGCGCTAAAATCATAAATGATCTCAGTCTACAGTCATCATTAAAACTGTTTGAATTTCTGATTTTTCCATTTTAGACAACAAGTTATTCCTATCTATTACTTTTACTGCCGCCCAATTCCCCTTGTTTTTACTCATTCTTGTTCGACATTGGTCTAACCTGTTGAAAAAGTTGAAACTGTATCCAAATGTAAAATCATTGTTAACTCGTTGAATTTGTTTCTATTCACTATTTATGGACAGTGTTTTGAATCACGGGTTAGACGAAAGTCGTGATTGTGCTCACACCAGCTGTTGCTAGATTAAACAAGACTTAAAATTAAAACAGCACAGGGGAGTCACTATGGGTTTTGAAAATAACGACAAGGCAAAAGGATACTGGCGCGAGAATTTACGTCTCGTACTGAGCTTATTAGCCATTTGGGCTGCAGTCTCTTTTGGATGCGGCATTTTATTGGTTGATGTACTCAATGAAGTTCATTTCATGGGATTTAAATTAGGTTTCTGGTTTGCACAGCAGGGATCTATGTATGTATTCGTTGCGCTTATTTTTGTCTATGCGGCAAAAGCCAACGCCTTAGATAAAAAATATAACGTACAAGAAGACTAAGGAGCTTTGAGATGGATGTTCAAACACTAACTTATATTATCGTAGGGCTTTCGTTTGCGCTCTACATTGGGATTGCAATCTGGTCACGAGCGGGATCAACCAAAGAATTCTATGTCGCAGGCGGTGGCGTTCATCCTGTCGTGAACGGTATGGCAACGGCGGCAGACTGGATGTCTGCGGCATCGTTTATTTCGTTAGCAGGTATCGTGTCTTTTGTTGGTTATGACGGCAGCGTGTACTTGATGGGCTGGACGGGCGGTTACGTATTACTGGCCCTGTGTATGGCGCCTTATTTACGTAAGTTTGGTAAGTTCACTGTGCCAGATTTCGTCGGTGAACGTTATTATTCTCAGGCTGCGCGTACTGTCGCGGTTATCTGCGCGATCTTCATTTGCTTTACTTATATTGCAGGGCAAATGCGCGGTGTGGGCGTGGTGTTTTCTCGCTTCTTAGAAGTGGATGTTGACACGGGTGTGTATATTGGTATGGCTGTGGTGTTCTTCTACGCTGTTCTTGGTGGGATGAAGGGGATTACTTACACTCAGGTTGCTCAATATTGCGTATTGATTTTCGCTTTCATGGTGCCAGCGATTTTCTTGTCTGTGATGATGACAGGCCACATTATTCCACAAATCGGTTTCGGGGCGCAGCTGCTTGATGCGGCGGGCAACAATTCTGGCGTTTACCTGCTAGAAAAACTCAATAATGTTTCTACCGAGTTAGGTTTTGCTCCATACACAGATGGCTCTAAGAGCATGATTGACGTCTTCTGTATTACGGGTGCTTTGATGGTGGGTACTGCTGGCTTGCCTCACGTTATCGTACGTTTCTTCACTGTTCCTAAAGTGAAAGATGCACGTATTTCTGCAGGTTGGGCGTTAGTCTTTATCGCGATTATGTACACTACAGTCCCTGCACTCGCGGCGTTCTCCCGTGTGAACATGATTGAAACCATTAATGGTCCAGATGCTAAAGGTGTGGCTTATGAGAGTGCACCAGATTGGATTAAAAACTGGGAAAAAACGGGTCTGATCAAGTGGAACGATAAAAACGGCGACGGTAAGATTTATTACTCGTCAGGTAAGATTGAAGATGCTGCTAGCAAAAACGAAATGAAGATCGATAACGATATCATCGTATTAGCGACGCCAGAAATCGCCAATCTGCCAGCGTGGGTTATCGCTCTGGTTGCAGCGGGTGGTTTAGCTGCGGCCCTGTCAACATCAGCGGGTCTGTTGTTGGTGATTTCAACCTCTGTTTCACACGATTTACTCAAGAAAAACTTGATGCCAAATATCTCCGATAAAAAAGAGCTAATGTTTGCTCGTTTAGCGGCGGGTGTGGGCATTGTGATTGCGGGTTACTTTGGGGTGAATCCACCAGGCTTTGTGGCCGCGGTGGTGGCGTTCGCCTTCGGGTTAGCGGCTTCTTCATTGTTCCCAGCGATCATCATGGGTATCTTCTCTAAGACAATGAACAAAGAAGGCGCGATTGCCGGTATGTTAACGGGTTTACTGTTTACTGCGGGTTATATCATCTACTTCAAGTTTGTTAATCCAGCCGATAACGTTGCCGCTAACTGGTTCCTTGGTATTTCGCCAGAAGGTATTGGTATGGTGGGCATGTTAGTGAACTTCGGTGTGGCAGCGTTAGTCAGTCGAGTCACGACGGCTACACCACAGCATGTTCAAGAAATGGTTGAATCGATTCGCTTCCCTAAAGGTTCGGGTGAAGCGAGCGGTCACTAAGCTCATCGCTTAATCATTCGCATCAACTCAAGAGAGCGCTTCGGCGCTCTTTTTTATTGCGTTCGAATATTTTTTCCTGTCGTTGAGTGAGTTGGTGAGCCAAGGTATTGATGAGTTAATGAACTCAACCTAGGGCTGACTTTAGTCGAATGTAGCGCCGCGACAATGCAGGCTATAGTGATGACATATAAGTAAAAGTTTCGCTTAAAAAGAAGGTGTTGCCTATGAATGCCAGTGAGTTACAACCCGTAGTGCAATTTCTACAAGGGCTAGTGCCCTTTGATACTCTGCCTGAAGATGTTGTGGTGCGCTGCGCTAAGGCTGTCACTGTTGGCTATTACAGTAAAGCCTCTGGTTATGTTCATTTTGATGCTAACTCACCTAAGTTATATATGGTGCGCAGCGGCGCCTTTGAGGTGCGCGATCCTGACGGTGTGCTGGTCGATAGAGTCGGCGAGGGGGAGTTTTTTGGTTTTTCGACCTTGTTATCGGGGGAGAAAGTCGTCAACAAGGTCGCTATTCTCGAAGATGGTTTGGTTTATCATTTGCCCCAAACCTTGTTCGATAACCTTAGAAGCGAGAGCCGCAATTTCGATAAATTTTTTACCCGCGCATTTGCTAAACGTTTGCGCCATGAGGCTCGCTTTAAGGCGAAAGATCTGACGACCACTAGCCGGATTAGCACATTAATGTCATCTGCGCCTATTGTTATCGATGCCCATGCTCGCGTAACGCAGGCGGCACTGTTAATGCGAAACAGCCGAGTGTCATCCCTGTTGGTAACGGATAATCACAAACTAGTTGGGATTTTAACTGATAAGGATTTACGTAATCGCGTGTTAGCAGCAGGGCTTGATGGCAGCGTTGCTGTGCATCAAGCCATGACGGTTTCGCCGATTTCAATTTCATCCAATGCGTTAATTTTTGAAGCCATGTTACTGATGAGCGAGCATAACATTCATCACTTGCCTATTATCGACCAAGATAAAGCCATCGGTATGGTGACCAGTACTGACATCTTGCGCGGGCAGGGCTCACAACCGCTACTGTTGATTGGTGAGATAGAACGGCAGCAGGATCTTGCCAGTTTAATTGGCGTCAGTAAGCAAATCCCGCTGTTATTACAAAATTTGATCAGTGCCGATGCCAGAGCCGAAGAAATTGGCCGAGTGTTAACCTCTGTCACCGATGCGCTGACACGGCGGTTAATCGTGCTCAATCAGCAATTACTCGGTGAACCGCCGATGGCCTTTTGCTGGTTGGCGTTTGGATCGCAGGGACGTCAAGATCAAGCGGCATGTTCGGATCAAGATAATGGTCTGTTAGTCGCAGAAGAAATGGATGATTTTGCTAAAGGTTATTTTGATGCCTTAACCCATGCCGTATGTGCTGGACTTGATCAATGCGGTTATGAGTTTTGCCCCGGCAATATTATGGCGCAAAACCCTCAGTGGCGAATGTCGCTTAAACAGTGGCAACAGGTATTTGAAAAATGGGTGGTAACGCCTGAGCCTAAGGCGTTAATGCACGCCAGTATTTTCTTCGATATGCGCTCGGTTTACGGTCCACAAACCTTATTTGATGCGCTGCAGGATAAAGTCTTAGCTCAAACCCGTGATAACGATATTTTCCTCGCGGGCATGACAGGTAATTCGCTGGTGGAGTCGCCACCGCTGGGCTTTTTCCGCAAATTTGTCCTAGAACGTGATGGCAGCGAAGTCAAAGGCATAGATTTGAAGCATAAAGGCAATGCCTTGATCAACGATATTGCCCGTGTTTATGCCCTGTCGGCAGGGATCAAAGAAGTGAATACTGCGAAACGTATCCGTGCCTTGATGGACGCAAACATTCTTAATCGTAAAGATGCGCTTAATCTTGCCGATGCCCACGAGTTTATCGCCCATATGCGGTTATCGAACCAAGGTTATCAGCATAATCTCGGGCTAGAGGTGAGTAATTATCTGCTACCCGCGCATTTATCTTCGCTGGTTCGCCATCAGCTACGTGATGCCTTTAAAGTGGTGCATGAGGCGCAGGCGGGGATGAAGATGAAGTTCATGCGAAGTTTTTGATATGAATACACTGCTGCTGAAAACGAAACTTAATTGGCGGGCGCTGCGTTGCCAACATCAGTTATTTAAGGGTTATTATCAATCGCTATTACCTCTGCTGGCGATGCCGTTATCCGAAGCGCCTTTGATGGCGATGGATTTAGAGATGACAGGTCTCAATCCGCAGCAAGATCAAATTCTCAGTATTGGCTTAGTGCCGATTGACTGCGGTGAGATCCCATTGGCACGCGCCGAGCAAAAGTTAGTGCAAATTCGCGGCAGTGTTGGCCAAAGTGCGACGATCCACGGCATTCTTGATAATCATTTGGTACAAGCCGTCACCATTGAGGAAGCCATGGGCTGGTTTATCAATCAAACCTATGGACGCGTGCTGGTGGCACATCATGCCCCTTTAGATTGTCGTTTTTTACAGCAGGATTTATTGACGATTTATCATCAAGCCCTTGTTTTACCTGCAATCGATACTTTAATGGTTGAAAAGCACCGTTTACTACGGGAGCACTCAGTGATTAAAGAGGGGAGTTTGCGCCTTGGCGCTTGTCGCGAGCGTTACGGTTTACCCATTTATACGGCCCATAGCGCGCTGACCGATGCCTTAGCTTGTGGGGAATTATTACTTGCGCAAATGGCTGCTATGGGCGGTGCGGCAAAGCTTACCGTGGCTGATTTACTGCAAAAATCGACTTAGTCAGTGCTAACAGAAATCACTATTTGTGGTGAGTGAATTCATTTGAGATGGATTGGTTTCATCTGGATTTCATCTTAGGTTAATCACTGACAAGCTAAACTCAGTTTACATTTAATCCTCTGTTCGAATTCAACCTGCCGTTAACTTGGCAATCCAACCAACTTGTACTTCACTCTACTAAGTTGAGTGTGTAGGAGAATATGATGCCGTTACCTTTACTTTGGGTGGGTGGTGCCGTAATCGGTGCGGTTTTGCTGGCCGATGAGCGCCAGCAGCGTCAACAGCTTGAGCGTGACAGATTACTCGGTAAGGCCCCTAAGTATCCCGTCGCCAAGCGCGCTATGGTGGCGGCGCCGAGTCAATGGCAAAAGGGATTAAAACAAGTTGCGCCAATCCCGGGCAGTATCGTCTGTTGTTATGTCTTTGGGGTGATTGAACATACCGGTATTTGGCTGGGTGATGATTGCCTCGTAGAGTTACATGGCTCAGGGTTGGTGCGGGCCGTGTCTGTAAAGCGTTTCTTGGCGGGGCGCACCGGCAGCCAAATCTATCTTGCCTGTAATCATCAGCATCAGCCTCTTATTGCTGACTCTGTGTTAACCCGCGCCGAGCAGGCGATTTATCAGTATCGGGAATATGATTTATTTGACAATAACTGTCATCGATTTGTCTGGTCTTGTATTAGCAATAGTGAAAGGGGCGAAGAAGCGGTTAAAGGTTTTAATGAGTTAAATCAAAAACTCGCCGAGCATTTTAATCAAGCTATCTATTGGGATGAGATGAGCATTAGCAAGCTGAATGAATAAGTTTTGTCGTCATAAACTAAAAAAGCCATCTTAATTGATGGCTTTCTGTCTTAGTAAAACACGATATTACCGTTTTGCAGAAACCGTTTACGGCTTACAAAAATAATCGACAGCGCGTTTAACTAACTCTATGCCTGTTTTATCGCAAGGCGGTAACTTGGCATCACTGATATTGATTGGTGTCACGCGGTTGCCCCATTGCAGCAAGAGTGCAGCAGAGGTTAAGCCGGCGCCAAAGGCACAAGAGAGTATGGTTTGATTTGGCTTAATCACGCCTTGCTCTAACGCATCACAAATCGCAATCGGAATGGTTGCTGCCGAGGTATTGCCATAATTGGCAATGTTAACGAAGGCTTTTTCTTTCGGAATTTTCATTCGGCTGACTAAGGTATCGATAATGCGCTCGTTGGCTTGATGCGGGATAACAAGATCCACTTCATCTTTATCAACGCCACATTTTTCAAGCACTTTAGTGCTCAACTTGTTCATGCCGTTAATCGCGCGTTTGAAGATTTCTTGGCCATCGAATTCAATAAAGAAATCCAATGACTCGGCAGAGAATCTGTCCATTGCCGTGCCAAAGCCTGCTTTAAGAATGTCACGACCTTCAGGATCGTTATTCAGCTCATAACCGAGCACGCCACCGGCAACATCAGTTGCTTCAACAACAACGGCACCTGCGCCATCGCCGAATAACACGGCAGTTTCGCGGCGTGACCAATCTAGATAGAAAGATAAACGTTCAGCACCAATGACTAATACTTTCTTGCTCTGACCACTCTTGATTTGTGAGCTGGCTAAACCTAAGCCATATAAAAAGCCACTGCAGGCAGCATTGATGTCGAACGCGGCACAACTGGCGCCAATATTAGCTTGTACAGTTGATGCGATATTCGGGATCAAAGTGTCTGGGCTGGCGCTAGCCAGAATGATCATGTCGATTTCACTGCCATCGATACCCGCAGCTGCGAGCGCGCGTTGTGCTGCAACTGAAGCGAGTTCAGAGGTGTTAACATGGCTGATATGGCGCTGGCTGATGCCGGTGCGAGATTTAATCCATTCATCGGATGTCTCGATAAAGGTCGCAAGATCATCGTTGGTCAAGGTGGCTGGTGGAACACATTTGCCCCAACCTGTGATAGTGGCGTACTGCATTGTGGTTTCTCTCAAATAAAAAAGGCAGAACCTGAGCGCTGCCTTGAATCGACAACAAAGCTTATCGGCAACTCTAATGGCCGTCCGTGATCTAGACCACCTGTTTGGCGACGAGATCTCGAATTGTCATTGCGGCATGCAGAATATGATGACGCAGTAGCGCCGTCGCTTTTTCTGTTTCTCTCAGTTTGCAGTGGTTGAGCAAAGCTCTGTGCTCATGCTCTGCAGCAGGAATCCCCCCCGCGAGCAATAACTGCAAACGAATGTATCTATCACAATTAGTATTGAGGCCGTGAACAACCTCAAGGGTGTGTGGGCGATTAGCCGCCTGATATAAGCAAGTGTGAAATTGCGTATTCAACTCGCTCCAACTGGCAACGGCATCCTCATGTTTGAAGGCCGATTCCAATTGTTCGAGTACACGTTCAGCTTTTTCTAAATCAGCGTCTTGAAGTCGCGGGATCGCTTTAGCGAGCAGATCGGTTTCGATCATGGCACGTAATTCAAAAAGTTCGGTGACTTGCTCGACGGATAACACGGTCGCCGTTGCACCTTTATGGGGCTCAAACTTAACGAGTCCTTCGGCTTCGAGTTGCAATAAGGCTTCTCTCACCGGAATGCGGCTGACATTTAACGCTTCAGCCAAGGCACTTTGTCTGAGTGGTTCTCCTGCGGCTATGTCACCTGAAAGAATTCTCTCTCTGAGCACTTCAACAACTAACTGGGTGCGGGTTTTGTGGACTATAGGCGTAGTTCGACTCATTATTTCCGTCTATTTCGGGTATTTTCTCGTTATCTGCCCAAGATTACCGTTAAAAACACCACAAATAAAGGGGAATGCTTGATTGAATGCTGCATCTTAGGGATTAACAATGCCCAAACGGCGAGGGTTTTGATGGTTCTAGCGTTCTCTATTAAACGCCGTTCTTGGAATCAATCTCTATTGCAACGGCTATCATTTTTCTAAGAGGGCTGTTTATCTCTTGTAATGAAGCACTTTGATTAGCCAGATCACAGGCTAATCAATTGAGCATGAACTCAAAGGTGTAGAGAAAGTTGGATAAGGCATTTCCAGCACTGGGGCTCTTGGGGGACAGTTTTGTTTACATCTCGCCATAAGTAACGTCAACGCTCAATTTAGCGCTAAAAGCACAACTTCGCGGTGCAATTTCTGATAATGAATGGAATAATAGCGCGATAACGCCTTAGGCGATTTTGGAGTATTACAGTGAGTCGAGCAGTATTTTTAGACCGTGATGGCGTAATTAACAAAGATCATGGTTATGTCCACTTAGTGGATGACTTCGAATATATCGAAGGTGTGTTTGAATCTTGCCTCTCTTTGAAGGAAATGGGCTACAAGTTAGTTGTTGTCACTAATCAATCAGGTATTGCCCGTGGCATGTACACAGAAGATCAATTCCACAGCTTAACGGAGTGGATGGATTGGAACTTTGCCGACAAAGGCGTTGAACTCGATGGTATCTACTATTGCCCGCACCATGCTGACAATGGCATAGGAGAATATAAGGTCGACTGTGACTGCCGCAAACCTAAGCCAGGTATGCTCAATGATGCTGCGCAATTCTTGAAAATCGACTTAGCGCACTCAGTCATGGTTGGTGACAAAGCCGAAGATATGCAAGCAGCGAAAGCGGCGGGCGTGACTACACGTATATTAGTGCGCAGTGGTAAGGTTATTGCTGATGACAGCGATGCCACAGCAGTGCTGGACAGTATTGCCGATGTGCCAGCTTACTTAAAAAGCCTGGGCTAGTGGCTGCACTACTTATAAGCAGATTATAAGCAGATAAACATTTGCAGATAAGTTCATCTTAAGCAGCTACCAGTAGCCAGTGGCGCAAGTTGTCGCTCTTGTTGGATGAGAGTTTGCGATAGAATCGATCCAACATGGCATAAAGAGCTAACCAATAGGTTGGCTCTTGTCATTTCTAGCGCAGGATTAACCTCATCTTTTGCCTTAATCCAGCACAAATTCGATAATATTGGCGTTAAAATACACTTTTAGTTTAAAAAGTGTGCGCTTGAATCGTTTTTCGTAATTATTCGTGCCAAAGGGGTTGCGGTAAAATCTGATATCCCTATAATGCGCATCCACTGACCCAGCGGGGTCAAGGGTTAAACGCTGAATAAGCCGCTAACCATGCTCTTTAACAATTTATCAAGCAAATCTGTGTGGACACTCACAGGTGTTGAGTTAATCGAAACTGCTTAACCTCAGGGTTGGCAGTAAAAAATTTAAATCAATATTTTCTGTATCACGAAAGTGATGAGTGTTCATAGCAATATGTACAAAGACTTACTATTTGTTTTCGAATAAATAGAAGTCGAACAGAATTCGTTGAGCCGTTTGACGTAAGTCAAACAACAAAACTTTAATTGAAGAGTTTGATCATGGCTCAGATTGAACGCTGGCGGCAGGCCTAACACATGCAAGTCGAGCGGCAGCACAAGGGAGTTTACTCCTGAGGTGGCGAGCGGCGGACGGGTGAGTAATGCCTAGGGATCTGCCCAGTCGAGGGGGATAACAGTTGGAAACGACTGCTAATACCGCATACGCCCTACGGGGGAAAGGAGGGGACCTTCGGGCCTTCCGCGATTGGATGAACCTAGGTGGGATTAGCTAGTTGGTGAGGTAATGGCTCACCAAGGCGACGATCCCTAGCTGTTCTGAGAGGATGATCAGCCACACTGGGACTGAGACACGGCCCAGACTCCTACGGGAGGCAGCAGTGGGGAATATTGCACAATGGGGGAAACCCTGATGCAGCCATGCCGCGTGTGTGAAGAAGGCCTTCGGGTTGTAAAGCACTTTCAGTAGGGAGGAAAGGTAGCAGCTTAATACGCTGTTGCTGTGACGTTACCTACAGAAGAAGGACCGGCTAACTCCGTGCCAGCAGCCGCGGTAATACGGAGGGTCCGAGCGTTAATCGGAATTACTGGGCGTAAAGCGTGCGCAGGCGGTTTGTTAAGCGAGATGTGAAAGCCCCGGGCTCAACCTGGGAATTGCATTTCGAACTGGCGAACTAGAGTCTTGTAGAGGGGGGTAGAATTCCAGGTGTAGCGGTGAAATGCGTAGAGATCTGGAGGAATACCGGTGGCGAAGGCGGCCCCCTGGACAAAGACTGACGCTCAGGCACGAAAGCGTGGGGAGCAAACAGGATTAGATACCCTGGTAGTCCACGCCGTAAACGATGTCTACTCGGAGTTTGGTGTCTTGAACACTGGGCTCTCAAGCTAACGCATTAAGTAGACCGCCTGGGGAGTACGGCCGCAAGGTTAAAACTCAAATGAATTGACGGGGGCCCGCACAAGCGGTGGAGCATGTGGTTTAATTCGATGCAACGCGAAGAACCTTACCTACTCTTGACATCCAGAGAATTCGCTAGAGATAGCTTAGTGCCTTCGGGAACTCTGAGACAGGTGCTGCATGGCTGTCGTCAGCTCGTGTTGTGAAATGTTGGGTTAAGTCCCGCAACGAGCGCAACCCCTATCCTTATTTGCCAGCACGTAATGGTGGGAACTCTAGGGAGACTGCCGGTGATAAACCGGAGGAAGGTGGGGACGACGTCAAGTCATCATGGCCCTTACGAGTAGGGCTACACACGTGCTACAATGGCGAGTACAGAGGGTTGCAAAGCCGCGAGGTGGAGCTAATCTCACAAAGCTCGTCGTAGTCCGGATTGGAGTCTGCAACTCGACTCCATGAAGTCGGAATCGCTAGTAATCGTGGATCAGAATGCCACGGTGAATACGTTCCCGGGCCTTGTACACACCGCCCGTCACACCATGGGAGTGGGCTGCAAAAGAAGTGGGTAGCTTAACCTTCGGGGGGGGCGCTCACCACTTTGTGGTTCATGACTGGGGTGAAGTCGTAACAAGGTAGCCCTAGGGGAACCTGGGGCTGGATCACCTCCTTACCTATACGACTAACTTAATGTTTGTTGAGTGTTCACACAGATTTGCTTGATAGAAGAAAGAGTAAAAGATGAGTCTGTAGCTCAGCTGGTTAGCACTCCAATCCCTTCATAAAGAGTAGGGTGAGGTAAGTGGTTCTAGATGAACTTAGATTTATCAATAAGATGGGTCTGTAGCTCAGCTGGTTAGAGCGCACCCCTGATAAGGGTGAGGTCGGTGGTTCAAGTCCACTCTGACCCACCAATCCTTCCTTCTCAGCGTTGGAAAGTGACTCGTTTAGTGAACTAAACGTCGCCACTGTCCGCCTTGATAAGAAATGATTGGCAAACCAATCCTTTAGAGGTTTGGAACATCTTACTTGCTCGCACTGCATGTAAATGGGGCTATAGCTCAGCTGGGAGAGCGCCTGCCTTGCACGCAGGAGGTCTGCGGTTCGATCCCGCATAGCTCCACCATTTACACCTTATTCTGACTTTATTACAAAGTAATAAGGCATATGCACTATGGATAGAGATGCCAAAGATAAACTGAAAAATTATCTTTGGCTTTTTTAAGCCCGCTCTTTAACAATTTGGAAAGCTGATAGTATTTAATTGCATGAGTCTGTCATGTGATTAATTACAAACCGATGTAAACGTGGAAACGTTTGCATCATGAGTTCTCAAACACTTTATTAAGTGTCTTGAATATTCAAAAGTAAATTATTCTTTATTGGATAGTTTACGTCTAAGGCGCGTCCACTTCTTTGGTCAGAAGTGAGACAAGTAAAACCAAGCTGGTCGCAGTGCGACTCAGGTGAGTGAAACTCATTTGGGTTGTATGGTTAAGCGACTAAGCGTATACGGTGGATGCCTTGGCAGTCAGAGGCGATGAAGGACGTAGTAACTTGCGAAAAGCGTTGGCGAGCTAGTAACAAGCATTTGAGCTAACGATGTCCGAATGGGGGAACCCAGCAGCATAAGCTGTTATCGCAACATGAATACATAGTGTTGCGAGGCGAACGAGGGGAACTGAAACATCTAAGTACCCTTAGGAAAAGAAATCAACCGAGATTCCCCTAGTAGCGGCGAGCGAACGGGGATTAGCCCTTAAGTCAGTGGGGTGTTAGTGGAATGCGTTGGAAAGCGCAGCGGCACAGGGTGATAGCCCCGTACATGAAAACTAACCATTGATGAAAACGAGTAAGGCGGGACACGTGACATCCTGTTTGAATATGGGGGGACCATCCTCCAAGGCTAAATACTCCTGACTGACCGATAGTGAACCAGTACCGTGAGGGAAAGGCGAAAAGAACCCCTGTGAGGGGAGTGAAATAGAACCTGAAACCGTATACGTACAAGCAGTGGGAGCGGTTCTTGAGACCGTGACTGCGTACCTTTTGTATAATGGGTCAGCGACTTACATTTTGTAGCGAGGTTAAGCGAATAGCGGAGCCGTAGGGAAACCGAGTGTTAACTGCGCGTTTAGTTGCAAGGTGTAGACCCGAAACCCGGTGATCTAGCCATGGGCAGGTTGAAGGTTGAGTAACATCAACTGGAGGACCGAACCGACTAATGTTGAAAAATTAGCGGATGACTTGTGGCTGGGGGTGAAAGGCCAATCAAACCGGGAGATATCTGGTTCTCCTCGAAAGCTATTTAGGTAGCGCCTCGAGCGAATACCATTGGGGGTAGAGCACTGTTAAGGCTAGGGGGTCATCCCGACTTACCAACCCTTTGCAAACTCCGAATACCAATGAGTACTACTCGGGAGACAGACGGCGGGTGCTAACGTCCGTCGTCAAAAGGGAAACAACCCAGACCGTCAGCTAAGGTCCCAAAGTACTAGCTAAGTGGGAAACGATGTGGGAAGGCTTAGACAGCTAGGATGTTGGCTTAGAAGCAGCCATCATTTAAAGAAAGCGTAATAGCTCACTAGTCGAGTCGGCCTGCGCGGAAGATGTAACGGGGCTAAGCTAGTCACCGAAGCTACGGGTGCACAGTTTACTGTGCGCGGTAGAGGAGCGTTCTGTAAGCCGTTGAAGGTGAAGGGGTAACCCACGCTGGAGGTATCAGAAGTGCGAATGCTGACATGAGTAACGATAAAGGGGGTGAAAAACCCCCTCGCCGAAAGACCAAGGGTTCCTGTCCAACGTTAATCGGGGCAGGGTGAGTCGACCCCTAAGGTGAGGCCGAAAGGCGTAATCGATGGGAAACAGATTAATATTTCTGTACTTCCGCTAACTGCGATGGAGAGACGGAGAAGGCTAGGCTAGCGCGGCGTTGGTAGTCCGCGTTTAAGGTGGCAGGTGGTGTTCTTAGGCAAATCCGGGGACACGTACTTTGATGTACACACTGAGAGCTGATGACGAGGTCCTAAGGGACTGAAGTAGTTGATGCCATGCTTCCAGGAAAATCTTCTAAGCTTCAGGTTAGCGGGAATCGTACCCCAAACCGACACAGGTGGTCGGGTAGAGAATACCAAGGCGCTTGAGAGAACTCGGCTGAAGGAACTAGGCAAAATGGTACCGTAACTTCGGGAGAAGGTACGCTCCTGTTGGTGATGAGACTTGCTCTCTAAGCTGACGGGAGTCGCAGATACCAGGTGGCTGCAACTGTTTATCAAAAACACAGCACTGTGCAAACTCGCAAGAGGAAGTATACGGTGTGACGCCTGCCCGGTGCCGGAAGGTTAATTGATTGGGTTATCGCAAGAGAAGCTCATGATCGAAGCCCCGGTAAACGGCGGCCGTAACTATAACGGTCCTAAGGTAGCGAAATTCCTTGTCGGGTAAGTTCCGACCTGCACGAATGGCGTAATGATGGCCACGCTGTCTCCAGCCGAGACTCAGTGAAGTTGAAATTGCGGTGAAGATGCCGTATACCCGCGGCTAGACGGAAAGACCCCGTGAACCTTTACTATAGCTTGGCACTGAACATTGAACCTACATGTGTAGGATAGGTGGGAGACTTTGAAGTTGTGACGCTAGTCATGATGGAGTCGTCCTTGAAATACCACCCTTGTAGTTTTGATGTTCTAACCTAGGTCCCTTATCGGGATTAGGGACAGTGCCTGGTGGGTAGTTTGACTGGGGCGGTCTCCTCCCAAAGAGTAACGGAGGAGCACGAAGGTTGGCTAAGTACGGTCGGACATCGTACGGTTAGTGCAATGGCATAAGCCAGCTTAACTGCGAGACATACACGTCGAGCAGGTACGAAAGTAGGTCATAGTGATCCGGTGGTTCTGAATGGAAGGGCCATCGCTCAACGGATAAAAGGTACTCCGGGGATAACAGGCTGATACCGCCCAAGAGTTCATATCGACGGCGGTGTTTGGCACCTCGATGTCGGCTCATCACATCCTGGGGCTGAAGTCGGTCCCAAGGGTATGGCTGTTCGCCATTTAAAGTGGTACGCGAGCTGGGTTCAGAACGTCGTGAGACAGTTCGGTCCCTATCTGCCGTGGGCGTTGGATGATTGAAGGGAGCTGCTCCTAGTACGAGAGGACCGGAGTGGACGAACCGCTGGTGTTCGGGTTGTCATGCCAATGGCATTGCCCGGTAGCTACGTTCGGAATCGATAACCGCTGAAAGCATCTAAGCGGGAAGCGAGCCCTAAGATGAGTCATCCCTAGGAATTTAATTCCTCTAAAGAGCCGTTCGAGACTAGGACGTTGATAGGCATGGTGTGTAAGCGTTGTGAGGCGTTGAGCTAACATGTACTAATGACTCGAGAGGCTTAACCATACAACCCAGATGGGTTTTGCTAAGCGAACTTAGACAGAATAGAGATACTTGATAAAGTGAAAGACTCAAAGCAAATCAGCTTTTCAAATTTTAATTAAAAGGTTAATTACGCAGGAAATTGTTAGGCTGACAAAGCCGTGACGAGCGAGGCGCGGAGTGTACGTTAGTACATGAGCACAGTAGCAAGGAGACAATGCCGTCAGACGGACAATTAACCAGTAAGAATTTGCTTGGTGACAATAGCCTTGTGGAACCACCTGATCCCATCCCGAACTCAGAAGTGAAACGCAAACGCGCCGATGGTAGTGTGGGGTCTCCCCATGTGAGAGTAGGTCATCGCCAAGCATCCAAATAAACACAAAAGCCCTAGCCTAAACCGCTAGGGCTTTTGTGTTTATACGCTTCTCGAAAACCTATCTCGATGTCGGTCAATAAATGTTCCTTCAATATTGACACTTCCACCATCCATGGTGGTCGCCCCGCCGCAAAGCGGGCTCCCCAGCTGCGCAATACATTGCTCCGCGCGACACATCATCAAAATGCTGCGCATTTTAGGCAATGATGACTCGCCCCCATGTATCCCCTTCGGGGATAAAAGAAAGTAGGTCATCGCCAAGCGCCTAATACCATTCCGCATTAAAGTTCAGTCACCTTTGCCCATTCCCGAGAGCACATTTTTACCACGCGTTTTGTACAACTGATAAAGCTGTTCCATGCCTGGCTGCAGGCATCCACTATGTCCTCATATCCTTTAAAACAGCGATTGGCGAGATAATGTTGGCGCAGCCAACTCCATACCTGTTCGATGGGGTTTAGTTCTGGGGAATATGGCGGCAGTTTGAGTATAGACAGGTTGGGGATATCAGCAGCAATGTCATTGGTATGCCAACCCGCACCGTCCATTACCACGACAGCATGGCGGCCAGGTTTGGTGCGTTTTGCAATCAGCTCCAAGTGCTGGTGCATGATGTCCTTATTAACGAATGGCGTGATGATGGCTTCAGTTTCTCCTGTTGCAGGACAGACTGCGCCGAAGAGATGCACATATTCAAACTGCTGCTGTCTTAGCGCTCTTGGTCTACTGCCTTTGGGGGCCCAAAGTCGTGTCGTTGTATTTTGCTGGCCGAATCTGGCTTCGTCCTGAAACCAAATATCAATCTGGTGTGGTTGTATATGAATGGGAGCGTGAAGGATCGTTTCCAGAGGAAACTTTTTTAAAAGCGTCCTGTAAGCTCTGAGTTTGTTTTGGATGACTGGAGCGGCTGGTTATCCAACAGAATCCCATGCTCTTTAGTAGCTTGTAGATGTGATTGGGATGGTACTCTACATTAAATTCACTCGAGATGTATTGCTGGATGTCGGCCCCAGTGAGTCTGCCGCCCTCATCTGATTGTGCTTTGAACTCAATGTATCTGGCGAGTCTCCTTTTTTGCTCATTTGACAATGACGGCTTCTTCCCTAGGCGTGGTTTATCTTCAAGTCCTGCCAGTCCTTGCCCAAGATAGCTGAAGACCCATAAGTTGACGCTAGATCTGACCACCTTCAACTGGCTTGCCACCTGAGTGCGGTTATGGCATTGCAAAAATAGCGATACAGCGAGCAATCGCATGCGCTTATGCGGATTTTTTTCTCTTTTGGAGAGGCTAAGCAGACTTTCAGCAGTTTCAGGTTTCATAATCCAATTTTAAGCTGTTGGGTTGCTTGCTATTAGATCAGACTTCAATGCGGAATGGTATTATCTCATTGAGATGTAACGAAGCCAGCTGAATAAGCTGGCTTTTTTGCGTCTGAAATTTGCGCGTTTTAGTATTTTTGAAAGGGTTTTATTGTTTGAAATGATATTAAGTGGTGAAGTGGGAATGGTTTACTGGGCTCTTTTTAATGAGCTTAAGTTTTACTCAGTTCTCATTTTATGAACTGTAATATACCGCCAGTTCATAGTGATACTAAGCTGGCGGTCTGAAATAGATAGTTGTGGTTAGAGGACAAAAATCCTCTACAACGCGGGTGTGTTCTATGGATTATTCTTTATTGATTTTGGCTTTGAAGCTGGCTTTGGTACTGTCGTTGGCCTGTTTGTACCAGTAATCCAGCATTTGACTGATTTCAGCTTGGCTAGGTGTGGTTGTAGAAGACACTGAGGTGGTTGGTTTGCTCTTGTCATTGTTCGCTGCGGCTGATGATGACATTACTGCTGGCGCGATCAAGCTTGTGGATACGACGGCGGGTGCTTGGCGTATGTGTGGCTGGCTTGCCAATACTGGTGCAATGATGTCGTTTGCTTGTGTTGTCGCGGTATTCATAGTGAGATTTAACGAAGCCGGATGATTGCTAAGGTTGTACTGCAGTATCTCGTGTTCGAAATCCCGTCCCAGTTGGATGCCATTCTTAATCAATTTATCGCTGGTAAAACTCACAGTTTCATCTTGAGCATTTAATAGCGTCAGCTTGGGTGACTCATCAAATTTCTTTGCATCTCTGGCTGAATTGATGGCGGGAAGGGTCAGCGTGAGTGTTTGTGCTGACGCATCAAAACGGACGATGAGCACGTCGGATAGATAATGCACTGAGTCAGCTTGTTGCCGGTATTGTGCGGCATAACGGAAGGCTATCTGATTGATCCCATCGGCTAAAACGAAGTTGCTACTCTTTACGGCTGGTTTGCCATTGACCGTTAACACTTCAGCATTTTTAGGCAGATTGAGATGAACGTCGGCCATTGCAGGCTGCACAGCGCCCAGCAATAACGCAGTGGCACATAAGATTGATTGATATTTCATAAGCTTTCTCTGTTGTTGCGAGGACGCCGCTAAATAATAAGGTAGTTTTCTGACGGCACAAAGCAGGTTTAACCTTTAGTGTGGAGCATGATGAACTAAATGGCGACACGCCGTTTATAGCGCGCAGATTAGCGTTAATTTAATCTGTAGGGAATAAAAAAGGCTCACGAGGAGCCTTTTTAGCATGATATTGCGGGATTAACGCTTATTTGGTTAAGTTGATGCTATAAACGGCGAAACCCAGTTCATCCTTGCTGATCTTCTTCATTTCACGTTGTTTATTGGCTTCAATAAAAGCAGCGGCTTTGTCACTGTCTTGGGTTTCGAAGCGAACGTCTAATGTGACGTTAGTAGTGATGGTTTTGAAATCCCAGTTGTAATCGGCACTTGGATTAACCATAGCTTCGTACTTACCCGTGGTTTCGTTGTACTGAGATTGCGCTGTGATATAAGCCGCTAACGCTTCACGGTTGGTATCGGGCAGTTCGAGCACCACATGGTCGCTACCCGTTCCTGCAAACTTACCACCAAAGGCGCGGTAGTTATTTGAGGCGATGATAAACTCTTTCGCGGCAAATTCTTCACCTGTGATGACTTTACCGTTTTCGTCTTTATAGCTTAAATCAACGATACGGTTCGCATTGGCATTAACGACGGCGCAATCGCGGTCAAACTTACTCGGTTGAGTGACATCAATCTTGTAGGTTAAGCCATCGAGTACGTCGAAGTTATAGGTTGGATGACCATCCCAGTTGATTAACCCTTGTGGGGTGGTTTTTGTTGGGTCGATTTGATTGAACTGGTTTGCTGAACACTCGAGCCAATCTTTCAATTCGGCGCCAGTTGCTTTGACTGCCACCATAGTATTGGGATACAGGTACAGATCGGCGGCATTTTTAAAGGTCAGTGAACCTTTATCGACTTGCACAAATTGATCGGCATCACTGGTTGTACCGTGGCGACCGCCCGCTTTAAAAGGCGCAGAGGCTGACAGCACTGGCAACCCTTTTAATTCCGGAGGTAATTTTGCTTTCACGTTAGCGATTTGCGCATCGGAAACGATTTGTACCGTAGGGTCATCCTGCACTAAGGTCAAAAAGCTATACATATCAGCAGCAGCGACACCAATAGGCTCATCCACAAAGGCGAGGGTACCTTGGTGCTCGGCGGCAACGGCATCGTGAATAGCAGCATCCGCTTCAACTAATGGGGCTTTATTTGCGCCATCATAGATAGGACGAGCTTGCGTTTTGGCACTAAGGACATGCCACTTGTCATCTCTACGCTCAAGTTTAAAGTCAACCACCCCTAAGTTATCGCCCCAACGACCTGGCATCACCGCGGGGACGCCGTTCAGTAGGCCTTTTGTGACATCGGTATTGGGCAAGTCAGCATACTTAGCATCTGGGAAGATAGAGTGGCTGTGACCGAATAGAATCGCATCGATACCGTCAACATAAGTCAAAGCGTAAGTGGCGTTTTCAGCCATAGGATCGCCAGGATTTTCCGTTGAACCAATGCCAGAGTGTGGAATGGCGATAATGATATCGGCCCCTTTGGCTTTCATTTCTGGGACATATTTTTTCGCGGTGGTAACTATATCTTCAACCGTCACTTTCCCCGTCAGATTTTGCTTATCCCACAATAGAATTTGTGGTGGCACAAAGCCAATATAACCAATGTTAATGGTTTGATTATTGCCTTCGCTGTCGATAATATTTTTTTGTTTAATGATATAAGGGGTGAATAAATGCTCACCTTTTTTCACCTCTTTCCAGCAACCCTTATCGTCGGCGCAATAAACGTTTGAGTTGATATAAGGGAAATCTGCACCACTAATGGATTTATTTAAGAAGTCTAAACCATAGTTAAATTCATGGTTACCGATATTACCGACTTCATAATCTAATAGGTTCATGGCTTTATAAGCAGGGTGAACATCGCCCATTTGCAGGCCAACTTTGGCCATATAATCGCCCATAGGGCTGCCTTGTAGCAGATCGCCGTTGTCGACGAGGACGCTATTCTTGGCTTCGCTGCGTGCAGCGTGGATCAAGCTTGCAGTGCGGGCAAGACCGATTGTGGGATCGTCTTTACCACTGTAGTAATTGAAATCCATGATATTTGTATGCAGATCTGTGGTTTCGAGTACCCGTAAATCGGCTTGAACGACTTTGTCGTCATCAGAATTACAGGCGCTGACACCAAGGGCGGCAGTGATCATCACTGCGAGTATTTTCTTATTTAACATAGTTGTCTCTATTTATATTTATTTGACCCCAACGCATGTTCCGTAAAGAGCATGCCCATCATCCCGTTAATTCAGCGTCATTTAACTGTTAGGTTAATTTGTCGCTAAGTTAACGAGCGGGAATTATAAAGACATTTGATGATCTGAATGTGACATTAATCGGAGAAAAGCTGTTTCAAATTGTGACTTAGAGTGCGTCTGCCTAAATAATGAGCCATTTGGCCTGTGTATTTGTTACATTGAGGTTTAAATAATCACAGCAAAAAGTTTATTAAGAAGAATTAATATTTGTTATAGAAACGGTGTTTTATTTGCTTATATCGTTTTTTATGTTGAGGATATTTGGCTTAAAAATCCACTTGGATTGTTTTAAATAATTCTTTTTACATTGAATTTTAGCTAATCCTCATCACCTTTGCTTGCAAGCACTTAGCAAGGATCGCAGCACATTAGGTGTAGCTAAGCGTTGGCATAAGCACATATAGACTCGAAATACACATAAAGTGATACAAATTCGCGCCGCTGCGGCGGGGTAAAACTTGGCTGAAATGCGCGTAACTTGTTAAGGTAGCTCATCGAAATTAACGACCGTAGCAACAAGCGTTCGTTAATTCAGACTGTTTTAAACTGAAAGCCAAAATCCGTTAGCGCGCACCTTTCACCTTAAAAATACAAACGAAAGGGCAGCAACATCCAAGGGAGTTAATATGCGTAAGTCCGTTATTACCACAGCCGTGGCCGCGGCTTTGTTACTTGGCGCTTGTTCAGACAAGCCAGCCGCCAGTGCCAATGAAGCCAAAAATGCCGTAGCGACTCAAATCGCTGCTAAAGCAGAAGCGACCAATGTGTTGCTGAGCAAGAGTCCACTGCAGGATCAAGCGCCACAATTTAACCTTATCCATACGGCAGATTATGCTCCTGCCTTCGAGCAAGGCATTAAAGCCCATGATGCTGAAATCGCTGCCATTGTGAATAACAAGCAAGCGGCCAGTTTTGACAACACCATTCTGGCGATGGAAACCTCAGGTGAATTATTAACGCGGGTGTCGCGGACCTTTTTTAATCTCGCCGGTCTGATTTCTGATGATGATTTCCAGAAAACCGAAGCGGATCTTGCGCCTAAGTTATCTGCCCATCGCGATAATATTTATCTCGATCCGACCTTATTTGCCCGTGTTGAAGCCGTATATCAACAAAAGAGCAGCTTAAATGCGGAAGATCAGCGTTTAGTTGAATACTACTATGAGCAGTTTGTTCGCGCTGGCGCGAAATTGTCAGTTGAAGATAAAGCTAAAATGCGTGACTTTAACGCCGAGCTTGCAACCTTAGCGACGGACTTTTCACAAAACAGCTTAAAATCATTTAAAGATGATGTGATTGTTGTGACGGATAAAGCTCAGTTAGCCGGTTTATCTGACAGCGAAATCGCCACCTTAGCCGCGGCGGCCAAAGCAGCTGGCAAAGAAGGCTATTTGATTACCTTAGTGAACACGACTCGCCAGCCTGTGCTTTCTAGTCTGAGCAACCGTGAACTGCGCCAAAAAGTGTGGGAAACCTCGGCGCACAGAGCCGTCGCAACCAATGGTCCATTGATTGTTAAAATGGCGCAAATTCGGGCTAAAAAAGCCAATTTACTGGGGTTCGATACATGGGCATCCTATGCGGTTGCCGATCAAATGGCGAAAACTCCCGCCGCTGTGTATGAGATCCTCGATGATTTAGCGCCAAAAGCCTTAGCACGTGCCAAAGTAGAAGCGGCTGATATTCAAGCTGAAATCAAAAAGGCGGGCGGTGATTTTGAGCTGCAACCTTGGGATTGGGCTTACTACGCTGACAAAGTGCGTCAAGAGAAATACTCCCTCGATGAAAGCAGTATTAAGCCTTATTTCGAGTTTAATACTGTGCTGCAAGACGGGCTGTTTTTCGCTATGCATAAACTGTATGGCATCAGCTTAAAAGCGCGTACCGATTTACCCGTGTGGAATCCCGATGTCTTAGCCTTTGAAGTCTTTGATAAAGACAACAGCTCTATTGGCTTATTCTACCTTGATCCTTATGCCCGCGAAGGCAAAGGCGGCGGCGCGTGGATGGATGAGTTCGTCACCCAAAGCGGTCTGCTTGGCACTAAGCCCGTTGTTTATAACGCGCTGAATATTCCTAAGCCAGCCGATGGCCCAACGTTAATGACCTTCGATGAAGTGACCACTATGTTCCATGAATTTGGTCATGCGGTTCACGGTTTATTCTCGCAGGTGAAATACCCAAGTGTTGCTGGCACATCTACTGCACGTGACTTTGTTGAGTTCCCATCCCAGGTTAACGAAGATTGGAATATCGATCCTGCTGTGATTGCTAACTATGCCAAACACTACAAGACGGGTGAGCCCATTCCTAAGGCACTGCTCGATAAAATCTTAGCCTCAAATAAGTTTGGCCAAGGTTTTGATACCGTTGAGTATCTGTCAGCCGCCTTGTTAGATATGGAATGGCACTCTATCAGCGCCGATACTCAAATTAGCGATGTAGAGCAGTTTGAGCACCAAGTGTTAGCTAAACACGGCCTTGATTTTGCGCCAATACCACCGCGTTATAAATCGAGCTACTTTAGCCATGCCTTCTCCGGTGGTTATTCCGCAGGTTATTACGCGTATTTGTGGACCGAAGTGTTTGCCGCCGATGCCTTTGCCTATATGGGCGAGCAGGGTGGATTAAAAGCCGATAATGGTGACAAATTCCGTAAGGAAGTCTTATCTAAAGGTAACAGTGAAGATCTCATGCAAGATTACATTCACTTTACCGGTAAAAAACCGACAACCGATGCACTGTTAAAGCGCCGCGGTTTAGTCGACTAATCGATTCGCTGTAAAAAGGCCCAAAGGCTTGTTAGGGAAACCTAGCAAGCCTTTTATTGATGTCGGGGCAGATTTATTCATCTTTTTTGTTTCCGCTGGATACTTTCCAACCCTATTCTCATCGATTGAATCAGGATACATCTACAATCCCTCAATGGAATATAACGCCATATGCAACAGCGGATAAGGTTTTCCCTGTCCATCAACGGGTGAGCGCCCCGTTACTGAAAAACCAATATGCTGGTAAAAACCTAATGCTTGTTGATTTTGCTCATTAACATCCACCTTTGTGGCTCCCAGTTCTTTAATGGCATGTGACGCTAGCATGCAACCAATCCCTTTTCCGCGCGCGTCAGGTGAGATGAACAACATTTCAATATTACCTTCATGTACGCCGCAGAATCCGAGTATTTCTCCATTGTTATTTTTAGCGCACTTTAAGTGAACGGCATCAAAATACTGTTCGAGGATCAGCGGCTTTAATTGTTGTAGATCTTCTTCTGCTAAAAAGTCATGGGTTGCTCTCACCGATGCTTCCCAAATGTCGAGTAGACTAAGATGATCTGCTTTTTCTACCATCTCAATATTCATCATATAACTCTATTGAAAATTTAATGCCGCCTAAGCGGTGAATCATAGTGTGGTATGTCGTGTTGTTAATATTTTATAATGATAAACATACCTAAACTAATATCAGACAATAATGCTTTATTTACTTAAATATTTGTTGGCCAAGCTTTGTCTAAACCTAATTGGATCCTTGCGAAGAGTTTCGTAAAAGGCAAGGAAGGTTAGATATTTAGCAGACGATATTAACCAGTTTTCTAATAATGGGAAAATAACAAAGCAAAGAAAAATCCAGGTTTTTTTGTGTTCAAGAACGAATAAAAACAGTAAGTAACAAAGAAGTTGAAAATAGACGTTTATTTTATTGATTTTAACTGCTCGAGGTCTACCTCGTATAATTAATACATTTGGTATAACAATACTCAGGGTCATGATCACTATACTTGATGCGAAAAGGATACCATACTCTTCGTTTGTTAATTTACCGAATAGCGTTTCAATCGTAAGAATAAGTAAAGGGCCGATAGCACCCGCACCAAACATAAGGAACATGATTAGTGCAATACCAACGACAAACACGCCGATAGATAAGTCATGTTTCTCAAAAAAATTATCTGACATAGACTCTGAATTCCTTATAGCTGACGATTGTTATATTGTATATTTATCCACCTGCACGCCTTACTGCTCAGGTTAAAGCTGGCTGCTACTGTATCTTTACATTCTCGTAATATTCATCGAATGGGATATTAGTGGCATAAAGGAATCATAGGGAATATTCATGGTCAATAAAAACCACTCCAGCACCAATTGTATTTGGGTCAGCATCCAGAGCTTTGAATATTCGAGTGGTATTGAGTTCGTTCTGTAATCGCAGTGTGAGAAGTTTTTCTTTATTTGCGTGAAATGGAGAGCTTAGTAGGGCATTAGACATAATCATTTCCATTGATAATTTAAAAAATATCCTTATATGCGGCAACACAGTACTAAAATATTCAGCCAATTAATAGGTTATTGTAGAAGTTGCTGAATAAAATTATAAGAAAACGGGAGCCGAAGCTCCCGTTGTCTATCTTGCCTTTGGCAAATGATTAGCGATTACTCGGCCAGTAATCCACGGCTACGCAGCAGCGGCTCTATGTCGGCTTCTTTACCGCGGAAGTTTTTATACATCAGCATAGGATCATCGCTGCCGCCTTTCGACAGGATATTATTACGGAAGGAATCCGCAGTGGCCTTGTCGAAAATGCCGTTTTCTTTAAAGGCTTCGAAAGCATCCGCGCCTAAAATATCTGACCACAGGTAGCTGTAGTAGCCTGCTGAATAACCGCCCGCGAAAATATGCGAGAAGTAAGTGCTGCGATAGCGTGGGCTGATTTCTTCAATCAGTCCCATTGCCGCTAACGAGTCCGCCTCAAACTTGGCCGCATCCTTTGGCGTTGTATCGGTTAGTGTGTGCCAATCTAAATCGAGCTTAGTGGCCGCCATGTATTCAACGGTGGCAAAGCCTTGGTTGAACTTACTGGCCGCTTGGATTTTTTTCACTAGCTCTTGCGGGATCACTTCGCCAGTTTTGTAGTGCTTGGCAAATTGAGCTAACACTTCTGGCTGGGTCATCCAGTTTTCATTCACTTGCGATGGGAACTCAACGTAATCGCGAGGTACGGCGGTGCCGCCCTGTGAGCGATATTCGACATTCGATAACATGCCGTGTAGGGCGTGGCCAAATTCGTGGAATAGGGTACTGGCTTCATCGAAGGTCAGCAGCGCTGGCTCATTGCCCGCTGGGCGAGGGTAGTTCAATACATTAACAATAATAGGTTTAGAATCAACGCCATTCATATTGTATTGCTTGCGGAAGGAATTCATCCAAGCGCCGCCACGTTTGCTGTCACGGGTGAAATAGTCACCCATAAAGATGGCCATCAGTTTGCCGTCTTTATCGTAAACTTCCCAAGTACGGACTTCTGCATTGTATTTGGGTAAGTCGGTACGCTCTTTAAAGGTCAAACCGTATAAACGGTTAGCAGTGTAGAACACGCCTTTTAGTGTGCTATCGAGTGAGAAATACGGGCGTGTTTGTTGTTCGTTAAAGCTGTACTTAGCGACACGGATCTTGTCAGCGTAGTAATCCCAATCCCACGCTTGTAGCTTAAATTTGCCACCTTGCGCGTCGATCATCGCTTGCATATCCGCGACTTCCGCTTTGGCTTGGGCCAATGCCGCTGGCCATACCTTGTTGAGCAAGCCGTAGACGTTTTCTGGTGTTTTAGCTGTGCGTTCTTCTAATACGAAATCCGCATGGGTTTTATAGCCCATCAGTTGAGCGCGTTCGGCACGCAGGGCGGCAATCTTCGCGAGGATAATCTTGTTATCGTTGGCGTTATTGTTGTTACCGCGCTCGATGTAACCCTTGTAGAGCTTTTCACGCAACTCACGGTTATCGGCATAGGTTAAAAACGGCGTGATAGAAGGGCGAGAAGTGGTGAATACCCACTTGCCTTCATGGCCACGTTTTTTGGCGGTTTCAAAGGCGGTCGCAATCACATCTTCTGGTAAACCTGCGAGATCGGCTTTGCTATCAACCACTAATTCGAAGGCATTGGTTTCGGCTAATAGATTGTCACCAAAGGCTAAATTGAGTTTACCGATTTCTTCGTTCAATGCGCGCAGTTTGGTTTTATCTTGCTCGCTTAAGTTAGCGCCGCCACGGGTGAAAGATTTATAGGTATCTTCCAGCAATTTGGCTTGGGCTGTGCTGAGTTTTAGGCTGTCTTTCGCGTTGTAAACAGCTTTAACTTTTTGGAACAGTTTGTCATTGAGCAAGATATCGTCTTCAGCGGACGATAACATAGGCGATACTTCTTTGGAGAGGGCTTGCAATGCTGGCGTAGTATCGGCGCCCGTCAGGTTAAAGAAGACGTTAGATACGCGGGTCACTAGATCGCCAGAAAACTCCATGGCTTCAATGGTATTGGCGAAGGTGGGTTTGGCTTTATTATCAACAATCGCTTGAATTTGCTCGTGTTGCTGAGCAACGCCTGCTTTAAAGGCTGGGAGGAAATGCTCTGGCTTGATCTTATCAAAGGCCGGAATTTCCATAAAAGTATCATAGGGTTTAAAGAATGGATTGGTCGCATTCTGACTGATAATTTGTGCTGACACCGCATTGGGCGCTGCGTTTGCTTGAACACTGGCTTCGGGTTGTTGTGTGCTACAAGCGCCCAAGGTTAAGGCTAAAGCGAGAGCACTTAGCGTGAGTTTAGCCGTGCGGGCTTGCGGTTTAAGGGTTAGTCCCTTCATTATTTGTTCCCCGTTAGGTCGATTATTGTTATGGGTGATTGTTTGATGATGGCCATGGATTTCAGCAAAAATTGAAGTCTACGTGCGGCTAAAATCATTAAATTAAGCTTAATGTGACTGTTTAACATGTATCGGACTAGGGGTTCCATCGATTTTGTGTTTAGTTTGTAACAAATGTTTTGTTTCAGGCTTTTAAGCAAAAAATTATGGCAAACTGGCTGCGGCTATTATCGCGTCTCGGTGCGCTTTCTTGGCAACATCATGGGTCAAGGCTGTAGTCGAAGATAATAGCCGCAAACACGTCGCATATGATTGGCCTAAGCTCCACCTTGCACTAAACCAGCTTAATCCATTTTCAACCGTCTCTTGCAGTACGGTCCTAAAACACGAATAACAATAATAGGATCTTCTATGTCTCAATCTGGTATTCAACATGCTCGCGTGCGTCGAGCGCTATCCTTGGCATTACTGACTGCGTCCAGCTGGGTTATGCCGCAGTGTATTGCAGCGCCTGCGTCAGTAACAACAGCGGCTCACACAAACGTCCCCCAGTTAAGCCCAAATGCGCTAAAGGTCGCCGATTATGCGGTCGCAAAATATGATGCGGCTATGGTGCAAAGTTTGACTCAATTGGTGAGTTTTAATACCCAAGCGGTTGAAGGGCAAACGCCAGATACCAACCCCGCCTTTGTGGGCTTTAAGTCGAGTTTGAAGCAACTCAGTCAGGAACTCGGGTTAGATTATGCCGATCATGGTTATGTGGTGTTGATTGGCTTAGATGCTAATTCGGCTGTAAACAATGAATCTAAAAAGTTAGGCATAGTTACCCACGGCGATGTGCAACCTGCTAATCCTGCTTTGTGGGCGAAGAGCCCTTATCTGCTTGATACTCAATCGGAACCGGGCAAACTGATTGGCCGCGGCACAGAGGACGACAAGGGTGCCATTGTCACCGCCATGTATGCAATGAAGGCGATTAAAGATAAACACATTAAGCGAGATAGACGCATTGAACTCTTGGTTTATCTTGCTGAAGAGTCCGACTGGGAACCACTGAAAACCTTTTTAGCCAGCTACACGCCAGCGGACATGAACATTACTATTGATGCCGAATATCCTGTGGTGACCGCCGAAAAGGGCTGGAGCAAGATTAGCTTTACTGTGCCCAAGGTTACGCACTCCAATATAGAAGCTAAAGCAGGGACTTCAACTCAAGCGCCCACGTTAACCGCTTTCTCTGGCGGCTATTTTGCCAGCCAAGTCCCGCAGCAGGCCGAGGCGGAAATTGAGGCGGTTTCACCCGCATTACTGACAAAATTACAGACCAGAGCCGCCGCGCAGCAGGGCATGAAATATCGTTTTGAAAACCATTGCGTCGATAAGCTGTGTAACCTGCATATTTTTGCCGACGGTAAAGCCGCCCATTCATCCACCCCTGAGGATGGAGTGAATGCCGTGACACATTTGGCGGCATTATTAAGTCCCGGGTTGAATGATAAGCCTTGGCCGAAAACCAGCGCCTCCTTAACCGTCACCGCCATGAACGAGCTGGTGGGGTTAGGCATTTACGCCGAGCAGTTTGGTGACTTAGCCTATAAAGATGATTTTATGGGACCGCTGACCTTAGCCCCAACTGTAGTGGTGCAAACGCAAAAAGGCACAGAGGTGACCATTAACTTGCGCCGTCCTGTCGGTAAAACACCAGAGTTACTCGCTCAGCAAGCCCGTGAAGCCTTAGCTTTGTGGCAGGATAAACACCAAGTGCAGCTTGCTGATATCGAAAGTTATTGGGGCGAGCCTATGGTGATGAAGGACGCGCCGCAGCAACAACCCCTGCTCGACGTGTTTGCCCACTTCACTGGCATAGTCAACCCTAAACCCGTTGCAATTGGCGGCTCAACCAACAGTAAATTATTCCCCAATGCCTTAAGTTTTGGCCCAGCTATGCCGGGTGTGGAATACACTGGCCATACAGAAAAAGAGTTCATCACCCATAAGCAATTTATGCTGAACCTAAAAATGTACACCGCAGCGTTTATCGAGCTATCGGCGGTTAAATAGCGCTCTTTGTGAAAGTGATTTTGGGATGGCACAAAAGTGTTGAGTAGCAATAAAGTCTGTATCAAGTATTAAGCTAAGCATTAAGGGTTAATAGAACAATGGCGGTTACATCTTAGATTTCCGCCATTCCAACGCTAAATACTCAAAGGCAGAAAGGCTCAAAGCTAGTGAGTTATATCGTCAGTTGTGCTGCATGAATTGTTATTGTTTCCCCAGTGACTCGCCGCCCTTTCATTTAACAAGAAGCGTCCCTGAGGGCTCTACTAAAGTAGAAAAATAGCCAGAGAAAAATGGACATCCAGTCTTAATGGCATGGTAATTAACCTCCAACTATGCTTGGTTAAGCATTTAGGAATGAAAAATGGACATCCAGTCTTAATGGCATGGTAATTAACCTCCGACTATGCTTGGGTTAAGCATTAAACAAGGAGGTTTGTATGCCGCGCCCTCGCAGAACTCAGATAAGTGTTGAAGACACTCCCTATTACCATTGCTGTAGCCGCGTGGTGCGGCGTGCATTTTTGTGTGGCGATGATGCCTATTCGGGAAAAAATTATGACCATCGCCGCGCTTGGGTAGAATTGCTACTGTTTGAACTCGAAGCGGTTTTTGCTATTGATGTGGCGGCCTTTGCAGTGATGTCCAATCATCTGCATGTGGTGCTGCGGGTCGATGTCGACAGCGCCAATCGTTGGACTGACCGCGAAGTACTTGAGCAGTGGCATAAGCTGTTTAAAGGTGATGGCTTAACACAAAAATTCGCCAAAGGTGAGTTAGTTGAGGCGCATGAAGTTCACAGATTAAAGCATTCAATCGCAATTTACCGCAGCCGATTATGCGATATTTCATGGTTTATGCGCTGCCTTAATGAACCGATAGCAAGACAAGCAAATCAAGAAGATAACTGTACAGGTCGTTTCTGGGAAGGTCGCTTTAAAGCCCAAGCCCTGCTCGATGAAGCCGCTGTGTTAACTTGTATGGCCTATGTTGATTTGAATCCTATTAGAGCGCAACTGGCTGATACACCAGAACAATCCGACCATACCAGTATTCAGCTGCGTATTCGGGCCGCATTAAAAGGTGAGCAACCTAAAAATCTACTGCCTTTTATCGGTAATGAGCGCGACAACCAGCCCAATGGCATTGCGTTTTTATTATCGGATTACCTTGAATTGGTCGATGATACAGGTCGAATTATTCGAAGTGATAAACGTGGGGCAATCAGTATAAATAGCGCTAAGTTACTGGCAAGATTAAATATTCCCCATGATAATTGGCTCAAGCTCACTACTGAGTTTGGCAAGCTATTTCATGGTCCGGTGGGTACGCTGCAAGCACTCACTGATTACTGTGAACATCTAGAAAAGCGACGACGGCACTTTGCCGCAAGCTGTCAGCACTTTCACAGCAACTAACTGTAATACTGCTTAACCAAACCAATCACTGCCCATTTGTTTTATTGGGTGGGTTAGTATGTCTTAAATGCACCATTTTTTAATGAGTTAGCTCATTTTTATGCCTTAGCTTTAGCCCTTCAACTTTTGATGACTCTCATTTAAGCAATTTTAGTTCGTACAAGTTGTAGACAAACCAAAAGTGCATTATGTTGTTGATCTAAAATGGGTGGCCAGATTTTCGCCGTCCAGTTGCGTATTCGGGCTGCATTAAAAGGTGAGCAACCTAAAAATCTACTGCCTTTTATCGGTAATGAGCGCGACAACCAGCCCAATGGCATTGCGTTTTTATTATCGGATTACCTTGAATTGGTCGATGATACAGGTCGAATTATTCGAAGTGATAAACGTGGGGCAATCAGTATAAATAGCGCTAAGTTACTGGCAAGATTAAATATCCCACATGACAATTGGCTCAAGCTCACTACTGAGTTTGGCAAGCTATTTCATGGTCCGGTGGGTACGCTGCAAGCACTCACTGATTACTGCGAACATCTAGAAAAGCGACGACGGCACTTTGCGGCAAGCTGTCAGCACTTTCACAGTAACTAACTGTAATACTGCTTAACCAAACCAATCTCTGCCCATGTGTTTTATTGGGTGGGTTAGCATGTCTTAAATACACCATTTTTTAATGAGTTAGCTCATTTTTATGCCTTAGCTTTAGCCCTTCAACTTTTGATGACTCTCATTTAAGCAATTTTAGCTCGTACAAGTTGTAGACAAACCAAAAGTGCATTATGTTGTTGATCTAAAATGGGTGGCCAGATTTTTGAGATTTTTATCTACTTTCAACTAGTTGGAGAGTCTGATTCATTAGCAAGTCTTACAGACGCATGTAAAAGCTATCGAAACTCCTCTGAAGTTGAACTATTCGTTCCGTAATAGAAATACGTTTAAATCAAAGGTACTTCGAATTAATGCTATTGGCCTCATCCATTTGGAGCTTTTTCTTACCTGTAACAGAGCAATTTTGCCAGCGACCTAGGCAGTCGTAACCAGTAGATGTGATCAGTGGCTGCCAGCAGGGCGGGCAGTTTGGTGCAGTGCCACTAACTGATGACACTGACACAATTGATCGCTTCTGCTGTTTATGGGTGATCACTTCTACTGCTTTGAGCTGCTCAGTCTGCTGCGAGTTTTAGAAGAGCATTCGCTTTAGGATGGCTTTTTCATCGGGTTTAATATTAACGTTCAATAATCGCCTTACAAATATTAATCCGAAACCAATGAATTAGAGTAAAAAATCTAGCAAGGTTTTGTCCAAAAGTGTGTTGCGTATGTCTGTTAAATCTACAGGTTACGTGAATGCACGAAAGGTGAGCCATGGCGATTAGCGAGATGACCGTCCGCCCCATGGATGGGGCGGTCGAGCATCCACGGACGGACTGGCTGCGAGTCGAAGAGCGAATGCCATGGCAAGCCTGTGTGAGTGGATATCAGCAAACGCTACACTGCTAACAACTAAAATTACTGGTCCCAAGTCCAAAAGATTGTAGTGTATTTTTATTAGCCTTATTAAAAAGCATTTATAAGTCATCAATAAATAAAATGATTAGTCAATCTGATAACAGTAAATGTAAGATCTGTCTTTAGAAGCAACAGGTTACGCGAATGCTCGAAAGGTGAGCCATGGTGATTAGCGAGACGACCGTCCGCCCCATGGACGGACTTGAACAACATCCTTGTTTAACTGCCAGTTCGCCCTCCATGGCTCTCGTTCATAAGCTCAGAAACCTTAGGTTTCTATTCACCGTGTCGGAAAGTGAATGCCATGGCAAGCCTATATGATTGAATACCAGCCAACACTAGATCTCTGTGACTGAAATAACAGGTCACCCAGTACAATTTGTCTACACCTTCTGTCTTGAATTGAGTTGCGTTTAGTATGATATTTCATGACTCAGTTGCAGCGTCACTAAAGTAAAAACAATGCAAATCAGCACAATAACTTTTCCACACAATAAAAAGCCCTGCTTATACAGTGATGTATAGCAGGGCTTTTTAATCGAGAGTTTGCATTCGCTAAGCGGAGAGACACGCTTTACTCAGGGTTTATGACCTAGTTCGAATAGGTCATAAATCCTTTTATCTCATCCACCTATTTCTCTCACTCATCTCTTTACACTCATCTATTTCAGTAACATTGGCATCATGGAGATGCTAGTAGCCGATGGCTTCGCTACCTGAATGGCGAGGGTCAGAGGCGCCAAAAATCCCTTGTTCGGTCACCATGATTGATTGTGTACTGCCCATCGCGGGCTGTACTTTCACTTTGTGGCCTTTGGCTTCGAGCAGGGAAATGGTATCGCGGTTTAAGCTGGATTCAACTCGCAGCTCATCGGGCAGCCATTGATGGTGTACCCGCGCTGCATTACTGGCTTCGGCGATGTTTAATCCATGATCAATAACATTCATGATGATCTGCAGTGTGGTGGTGATAATGCGTGAACCGCCTGGGCTGCCAGTGACGAGGAAGGGCTTGCCATCTTTCATCACAATAGTGGGGCTCATTGAACTGAGTGGGCGCTTATTGCCTTCGACCGCATTGGCATCACCGCCAACTAACCCGTAGCCGTTTGGCACGCCGGGTTTGGCCGAGAAATCATCCATCTCGTTATTGAGCAAAATGCCAGTTCCCTTGGCTACTAAACCTGAGCCGTAGCTGAAGTTTAAGGTGTAAGTGTTTGAAACCGCATTGCCCCATTTATCCACTACCGAGAAGTGAGTAGTTTGGTCGCTCTCATAGGGCGCGAGTTTACCTGGCTTGATTTCGGCGCTTGGCGTTGTTTTATTCATCGCGATTTGGCTGGCGATTTTTTGGGCGTAGTCCTTACTGGTTAAGGCTTTGACGGGCACCTTATAAAAGTCGGGATCGCCTAAGTATTCGCTGCGATCGCTATAGGCATGCTTCATGGTTTCTGCCATCAAATGAATCGTCTGCGCCGTATTGTGGCCGAGTTTATCAATCGGGAATTGCTGCAGTACATTAAGCATTTCTATGATGTGCACGCCGCCCGATGATGGTGGTGGCATAGATACAACCTCGTAGCCACGGTATTCGCCGCGCACGGGTTCGCGTTCTACAACCTTATAATTTTTAAGGTCGTCTAAAGTCATAATGCCGCCAGCATCCTTCACCGCATTGATGAGCTTAGTGGCGGTTTCACCTTCGTAGAATCCTTTAGTGCCTTTTTCAGCGATCAGACTTAATGAATGTGCAAGTTCAGGTTGTTTAAGAATATCATCAACTTGAAAATCACTGCCGTCGGCTTTGTAGAAGATAGCGGCCGTAGTTGGCCATTGGGACATGCGACGTTTTAGGCCTGCAAGGGACTGTGCAAGATCTGGCGTCACGCTAATGCCTTCCTGCGCCATTTTAATCGCGGGAGCAGTGACTTGGGCGAGTGTCATAGTGCCATATTTTTCAAGGGCTAAGCTCATGCCCATGACTGTACCTGGGACACCTACAGCAAGGCCGTGTTCGCGGCTCAGCTTTTCAACTGCATCGCCATTCTCGTCGAGGAAAATGTCTTTCTTGGCTTTAGATGGCGCCATTTCACGGTAATCAATTGCTATGGTTTTGTTTTCTTTGGCAATATGCACCAACATAAAACCGCCGCCACCGATATTACCAGCGCGCGGTAAGGTGACTGCCAAACTAAAAGCCACTGCCACGGCCGCATCAACCGCATTGCCGCCTTGTTTTAGGATCTCAACGCCAGTGCGACTGGCGAGTGTTTCTTGGCTGGCAACCATGCCATGCTTGGCCCACACAGGTTGTGCTGTGGCCATCTGGCTGAAAATTGACGATTCTTCGGCAAGCAGACTGGGTGATGATAGTAGGGGAAGCGCCATGGCAATGGCGAGAATAAGAGGTCTAAAAGGTCTTGTTGGACGCATACTCAATCCTGAATTTATTTTCATTATGGCTATGCAATGTGCCGAGAATTAGGCTTAATTGCAACCTTGTATATTAGTTAAGATCCGTAAAGGACGAGAATTTACCCAATGAGACAGCTTATCTTGGCCTTTGCGAGCTCAATATCGGATATTTCGGCCAGTGCGTGGAATGCCGTTATGGGGGAGGCGAATCCCTTCTGTCGCCATGAGTTTTTGTTGGCACTAGAGCAAAGCCATTCGGCCTGCGCTGCAACGGGTTGGACGCCGCGGCATTTATGCGTGTTTGATGTGGGTGACAGATTAAATGATGTCGTAAGTACCGATAAAAGCCTGTCGCCTTTGCCTGCAGGAGCCCTGATAAGCCGGCAAGCAGCTAAGCACTTCAATCCATTATCGCTGGTGGCGGTGATGCCCTTGTATCAAAAGTCTCACTCCTACGGCGAGTACGTGTTCGATTGGGCGTGGGCGCAGGCCTATGAGCGCCATGGGCTCGATTACTATCCCAAATGGGTGAATGCGATTCCTTTTACCCCAGTGCAAGGGCAAAGGATGGGCATTCATCCCGCATTTGATAGCGTTGAGCAACTGCGCGTGGCGCAATTACTGCTGCTGACATTGAATCGCCGGCTAACATCAGAGCTGTTTAGGTCCGAGCCTAGTGCGTTAGAGAAAAGTGATTCGTTTTTTGATGAGCCGGAGTTTGACCAGTCTGTTATTGATCAGCCCGTTGTTGAATCTGATCTTGATAGCTCAGTGCAAAGCGCTAAAGAGCTGGGCGACAGCCCAATTTCTTCATGGCATAGCTTGTTTGTTACTCCAAGCCAAACACCGTTATTTGCAGGCTCGCCCAATTCGCTGTTAAAACGCTTAGGCACTCAGTTCCATTGGCATAATCGCGGCTATCGAGATTTTGATGATTTTTTGGCGGGCTTTAGTTCGCGCAAACGTAAGAATATCTTGAAAGAGCGGGTGCAGTTACAGCCTTTTAATCTTAAGTTTCACTTTGTCGAAGGTGAACACATTACCGTTTCACAATGGCAGACGTTTATTCAGTGTTATCAATTAACTTACCTTAAACGCTCCGGTCATCGCGGCTATTTAACGCCCGAGTTTTTTCAGCAGTTGGGGGCACAACTCGCTGCGCAAGTTTTACTGTTGGTAGTCGAAGATGCCAAGGGCGAGATGGTAGCAGGCGCCTTGTATCTTAAAGGCGAGAATACTCAAGGGCAGAAATGCTTATATGGCCGTTATTGGGGCACCACGGTTGAGCTTGACGGTTTGCATTTTGAGGCATGTTATTACCAAGGTATTCAATACTGTATTGAACATGGGTTCCAGATGTTTGATGCGGGCGCACAGGGGGAGCATAAGGTGCTGCGCGGCTTTGAACCTGTTGAAATGTATTCCTACCATAATATCGCTCACTTAGGATTTAGGGCGGCGATTGCCGATTTTGTTGAGCAAGAAGCACAGCAAATGCAGCAATATATGGCGCAGATGCGCGCTGTTTTGCCCTACAAAAAAGAGCCCTAATAAAAGACCGAGTTAACGGGACATTATTGGGTTCTCATTTATGTCGTGCTTGTTCAACCTATGTAATACAACCTAAGCAGTTCTATCTAAGCTGTTAATTCAAAAGGTTAGCTATGAATGTTGGCTATGAATGTTAGCTCATGGCTAACCAAACGCCCACGCCTATCATCAGGCTGCCTGCAATGCGGTTTAACCAGCGAATATTATCGCCGCGGCTTAGGAAAATACGCAGGCTTTTGCCGCCGCTGGCGTAGGCGAGCATAGAGGTAAACTCGGTCACCATGATAATGCTCAGCAGCGCGAGCAGCTGCGGCGCAACGTCACGCTCGGCATTGATAAAAGGCGGCAATAGCGACACCATAAATGCCCAACCTTTAGGATTGGCAATGGCGGTAATAAAGCCTTGAGAGATCAAGGTAACATTGCTGGCTCTGGGGTTAGTGTCGTCATCGCTTAATATGGCCATCTTGCCGCGCGCGCGCCACATCTGTACGCCGATAAAGCCTAAATAAATTCCGCCGATCCATTTAAAAATTTGAAATACTTCGGGATAGTTGAGCATGATACTGGCCACGCCCATCACGGCGGCCGTGGCCACTAACGCCACGCCTACCAGTTCACCCAGCATCATCCACAGGGTGCGGCGCACACCTATGCTCATACCCAGTGTCATGGCGAGTGTCATGCACATCCCCGGCGTAATAGAAACAAAGAAAAAAGTCGGGATAAACACAGCGAGTAAGGCAAAATCAGGCATGGTTTGGTCATTCTTGGGTGAAGATGAGAAGGCCGATAGTGTAATGAAAACCGCGGGTTTAGCCAATGCGCGTCCCGTTTTTTCGATGAGTAACTGTAACTTAGTATGTAAACAACTCGACTTTTTTGGGATGTTTACTCTGTTATCACCACAAGATCTCGCTATTTATGTATCGAGTTTACCCAGCTGCTCCCCATCTTTGCGGTACAAAGTGTACCGTATTAGCGATAGATGAGAGATGAACATTGTCATATTCTCTGTTTGTCGCTTTTGTTACTTTAGCCACTTGAGCTTAAATGCTGAGGTTTGGTAGGGTGACAGCATGAAATTAATCGCAGGGGATGCATGATGCTTGAGAATAAAGGGATTGAAGTAAAACAGACTGAGAAACAAAAAATGTTGGCGGGTCAGCCCTATAAGGCTTGGGATGATGAGTTATTGGCCGAGCGGATGCGGGCGAAATACGTTTGCCATCAGTTTAATCTGGCCGAACCGACTCAGCTTGATGCCCGAATGGATCACCTTCGTGGCCTGCTCGATATTCAACACTGCGCCCATATTGAGCCTATTTTCTTTTGCGATTACGGCTATAACATCCATATCGGTAAGCAATTTTACGCTAATCATAATCTAACCATATTAGATGTTTGCTCCGTCTCGATTGGCGATAACGTGATGTTTGGTCCCCATGTGATGATTTCTACCGCTACGCATCCGATTGATCCCATTGCGCGGCAAACGACTGAATTCGGCGCGCCAATTCAAATCGGCAATAATGTCTGGCTTGGAGGTAATGTCTCTGTACTGCCCGGTGTGACCATTGGTGATAATTGTGTCATCGGTGCTGGTAGTGTCGTGAATAAGAGCATTCCGGCGAACTGTGTGGCGGCGGGGAACCCTTGTAAGGTTATCAAACCCATCAATGTGGAATAACGCAGGAAGGTCGATGCCGAGTGATTGGCGTTAATGCTGATGCTGATTTAGATGGCGATTTAGATATTCGTAGAAAGAAAAACGGTACGCAGTGGTACCGTTTTTTATGGGGGATGAAAACTTACAGTACGCCGCGGCGCATTTGATCCCGTTCAATTGATTCAAACAGGGCAGTAAAGTTGCCTTCACCAAAACCTAAATTATTTTTGCGTTGGATGATTTCGATAAAGATTGGTCCAAACAGGTTTTTAGTAAATATCTGCAATAAATAGCCTGTATCATCGCCATCCACCAGAATTTGGTGATGTTTGATGCGCTCACGATTCTCTGTCACTTGAGGCAACTTCTCAAATATGGTGTCGTAGTATTCAGGGATGATGTCTAGGCATTGGATTGAGCTGCCTTCCATCGCATCCAGCGATTTTACGATATCGCGGCTTCTAAAGGCTAAATGTTGCACACCTGGGCCATTGTATTCCTTCAGGTATTCATCGATTTGGTTCTTATCGCTGCCTTTACCTTCGTTAATCGGGATACAGAAGCTGCCATCGGGCGAGCGCAGGGCGTAGGACACTAGCGCGGTTTGCACGCCGCTGATGTCAAAGTAGCGCACTTCAGTAAAACCAAAAATGTTTTTATAGAAGTTAGCCCAATGTTCCATTGTGCCTTTGTAGACGTTGTTGGTTAAGTGATCGACTTCGATAAAGCCTTTCTCTTGGGTGATCACTTGCTCGTCTAAGTCTTCAAAATCAGCGGCATAGATATTGTTATCTGCGCCAAAGGTGTCGATGAAATAAATTAAGCTGTCGCCAATGCCGTAAATCGCAGGATAAGGCAGATCTTTATTGGCATCATCGGCGGGTTTTGCACCACGTTCAACGGCAACGCGATAGGCAAAGCCGGCATCTTCTACCCGCCAGCCCATAGAACAAATGGCTGGGCCGTGGGATTTAGCAAATTTAGCTGAGAAACCTTCGCGCTCAGTGTTGAGCAAAAAGTTAATGTCATTCTGTTTGTAGTACAGGATGTCTTTGTTTTTGGCTTTTTTCAGCAGTGAAAAACCAAAGTCGATAAAGACCTTGTGCATAAAATCAGTATCAGGGCTGGCGAATTCCGTGAATTCTATACCTAATAAGCCCAGTGGATTTAGTTCGCTTGCCATGATGTTTTCCTCATTATTTTAGTTCAACCGCCGACACTCTTTATCCCTTTTATTACCTTGGGATACGCAACCTTTTTGGTGCGCTGGTGGCTTAGGGCTAGTCTTCTAGCCAAGAGCGGTTGTAGTCTTTGCTCATGCAATTTTGTACATGTTCAGTTAATTTCAGTGGGGCGAACGTGTCGACCATCACTGCGTATTCATAGGTTTCTTTTTTGCCAATCGAGGCTTCAGTGCGGCCCGGTTGTGGGCCGTGGGCCACGCCTTTTTGATGTAGGGTCATGTAACCCGCTTCAATGCCCGTACGGCTCATAAAGTCGCCATCGACGTAATATAAGACTTCGTCGCTATCTATGTTGTTGTGGTAATAAGGCGCTGGAATCGATTTCGGGTGGAAATCGTAGGGGCGCGGCACGAAGTTACAAATCACAAAGTTATGGGCGGTAAAGACTAAGTGATCAGAAGGCGGCAGATGGATTTTGCCCACTTTTGGCGCGTATTCGGTAATGTTGAATGCCCAAGGGTAAACACAGCCATCCCAACCCACTAAATCAAAGGGATGCCATTCGAGCGTAGTGAGTTGGTATTTATCGCCAAACTTACACACTAAGGGGAAGGCACCGCGCTCAACCACAGCGTCTTGCAATGTAGGTACGCGCAAATCGCGCTCGCAGTAAGGTGCTGATTCTAATAGCTGACCATACTCGTTACGGAAATGTTTAGGCACTTCCACCATAGAGAATGACTCGATAACGAACAGTCGCACATTGCTGTAATCGTTGAATTTAAGTTGATAAGTCGTGCCACGTGGGATCACGAGATAGTCCCACTTTTGGACCTTAATCGTGCCGTACTCGCTGTAGAGTGTGCCTTCGCCTTCGTGGATAAAAACCACTTCATCGGCGTAGGCGTTACGGTAAAACTCGTCAGTATCGGCGCTGACTTTGGCGGTATAAAGTGCTAAGTCATTGTTATAAAAAATCTTGTTACGGGCGCTGAAAAAATTACCTTCACGGTCGGCGTCGCGGGAATCGAGTTTATAGTTTTGGACCAGCGAGTCTTCCCAATTGGCACCATGGCTTAGGCTATAGGGCGCCACTTCCAATGCTTTGGTTGGCATGTTGTGGTGATATTTATTGGAATAAATATTGGAAAACCCATGGGTTGAGAACAGCTCTTCACGGTAAAGCTCGCCGTTTTCCTTTTCAAATGCGATATGGCGCTTATGGGGGATCTGGCCTTGTTTCACATAAAATGGCATGGTTATTCCTTCAATATTGCGTTGCAGGATTGCCTACATCGCTGGTCGTTATACTGCAAGTTGCATTAGTGTGATCTTGTTATCAATTTAGTTGCTTGAATGAACAAAAAAAAGAATAATAAATCCGTTATCTCAGTCTAAAAATTAGATGGTATTCTAATCTTTACGAATCGTAGTGTTTCCGTGACATGTTCATAAGAGCCAAGGAGTGACCATGCGCATCGATATTGATGCTTTTAATGTGCTGCAAGTGCTGGTGGAAGAGGGCAGTTTTGCCAAGGCGGCGGAGCGGTTACACAAGGCGCAATCGGCGGTGAGTTATCAAGTTAAAAAGTTAGAAGAGCACTTAGGTGTACAACTCTTTAGCCGTGAGCAATATCGTGCAGAGCTGACGCAAGAGGGCCGAGTGATTTTGGCCGAGGGGCAAAGGTTATTGCAACACCTTGCAAACATTGAACATCTTGCCAGTCGTTTCAGTGAAGGCTGGGAGCCAAAGCTAGAGCTAGTGATAGACGGTGCCTTGCCGATGGAGCCCATTATGACGGCTTTAAAGCGTATGGCTGAGCATCAAATACCCACTAAAATTCAGCTCAATATGGAATTTTTAGGCGGCGTGCAACACAGATTCGAGCGGGATAATGCCGACTTGATGTTAGTGAAAGATTATCGCACAGGTCCTTATTATCATCCGCAACCTTTGCCAGCTATCACTAGCGTGCTGGTAGCGAGTGCTTCGCATCCTTTGTCATTTATTCGCGAAATTAGTTTGTCCGAACTGCAGCAACACGTGGAATTGACTATCGAAGACTCTTCACCCAATAAAAGTTACCGCGATGAAATGCAATTTGGCGGCGATAAAGTGTTTTATCTTTCTGGTTTTATCATGAAAAAGAACGCTTTGTTAAAAGGTTTAGGTTTTGGTTGGTTGCCAGACTTTCTCGTACAAGAAGAGTTGGTGAAGGGGGAGTTAGTTGAAATCGACTTTGTCGGTGGCAGCCGGTATACCTTTATTCCACAGCTCGTCTCGACCTTAGAGCGGCCGTTAGGCCGTGCGGGACAACTTTTTACCGAGTTGATATTAGAGGAGTTTGCTAAGGCTGAGCAGTTCAATGGTGTGGGTTTGGGTTGATAAGTCTTCACCTGTCATCTTTTGATACAAGTTACCGCATAAAATAATCGCATTTTGACATTTTATGTCATAGATTAATGCCTAGGTCAGATTAAGGCTTAGATTGAGAGTTAAAATAAGGCCTAAATTCAGACTGAGCTTAGATCTAGATTAAGGTTCGTGATGAAGAGTGAAATTGAGCCGCGATAGCTAAAGAGTTGTCCATCTGGGTCAATCTAAAGGCTAGTAACAAGGAACTGACAGTTAAGGGGAACAGTATGTCTAGACGTTGTCATGAAGTGGATTATGAAATCATCGGTCACAGTATGCAGTTGGTTGAAGTGGAGCTTGATCCTAACGAAACCGTGGTTGCCGAAGCGGGCGCGATGAACTACCTAGAGCAAGACATTAGCTTTGAGGCCAAAATGGGCGATGGCTCTGAACCAGAGTCCGGCTTTTTTGGCAAGTTGATGGGCGCAGGTAAGCGGGCGCTGACGGGTGAGAGCATTTTTATGACTCACTTTACCAATCAAGGCAACCAAAAGCGTAAAGTCGCCTTTGCCGCACCTTATCCGGGCACAATCCTTGCGATCGACTTAGCCGAACATGGCGGCGAGCTTATCTGCCAGAAGGACAGTTTTTTAGCGGCTGCGTTAGGTACGCGAGTGACGATGAAATTTAATCGCCGTTTAGGTACGGGATTTTTCGGTGGCGAAGGGTTTATTCTGCAAAGCTTACAAGGCGATGGCATGGCCTTTATCCATGCGGGCGGCACTTTAGTGAAGAAAGAACTGCGAGGCGAAACCTTAAGGGTTGACACTGGTTGTCTGGTTGGATTTACGCCTGGAATAGATTACGACATTGAGCGCGCAGGCTCGTTAAAGTCCATGGTATTTGGTGGCGAAGGTTTATTTTTAGCGACCTTAAAAGGCCATGGCACGGTTTGGCTGCAAAGCTTGCCGTTCTCACGTATGGCGGATCGCATTATCGCCCATGCCCCATCTGCGGGTGGCAGTGATCGCGGTGAAGGCTCAGTGCTAGGTGGTATTGGTCGTATGCTTGATGGGCGTTAAGCCGTAAGCTCAATCGATTTATCAATCACAGCACCATTTTGCAATCATGCTGTCTTTTCCTAAGGCATTCCAGATAATCCTCTGGGATGCCTTTTTAATTGAAACCTGTCATTTCCTTCAATGTTTTAAGCATATTTAGCTGTAATTAAAGCTGTGTTGGGCCGTTGTTAAGACTCTGCTGAATGCGTCTTTCAACTAGTTTAGATATGAGATACATCATTAAATAGCCTGTTCCCAAGGCTAAAATCACTGCGACGACATTCTCGGTATATAGGCGATAAGCGTAGAAAGTACCCACTAGCACTGCGATACCTGCGAGGCGAATGAGCAGGCTTTGGGTAAAATAGCCGTGAGCTTTGATATAGGCCAACTGATAGCCATTGAGCATCATGAATATAAAAAACATGGAGAAATGCATTAATACTGGGGCCGCTTTTATGTATTGCTCGGGGAATAGCCAAGCGACTAATGGCTTGCTCGCAAAGACCATAACGACAAAAAAATACCGCTGATCCACAAAGAAACTTTAGTCAGCCATGACTTAATTTGTTGGACTTCGTCAAAGCGTTTTTCTCGTACGCACACTGCGACTTCGGGCAGCACAAAGCGGTAGATGGGGAAGACAAACAGCAAGGTGAGGTAAGTGATCATCGGCCGCACCACCACTTGGAAATCACCCAGTTCATCTATGCTGAAATAGGCAATGGTCAGCAGTACTGTAATGTAAATCATCAAGATACTTGCGCCAGCCTCCATGGACGCCGTCAGGCTTTTCTTCATAAAACTGCGTAAACCTGTATCAAAATGCACCGCACTTAAGGGCGGAGTGGCGATATCCTTGCGTCGTTTTAAGTACATATATAAGGCAACGATGAGCGATGACAATGTCATGCTGTAAAAGAGTGACGCTATGGCCGTTTGTTTTAACGCATAGAAACACAAGAAAAAGCTGCTCACTTGTGCAATCGGCTCAAGCCAAGTCACTCGATTGGAGATGGCATATAGCCGGTACATAGCAATTTGATTGGTAAAATACACTTTAAGCCCCATGCTCAAAATAATGCCAACCAATTGAAAATATTCTACATTGAGCTGAAGTTTGTGTTTGATGTAGGGCAAAACTAAGCCCCAAGTCAGTAGCACCATAGCAATTAAGCTGTAGCGGAATATATTAGTGATATCCACATCTTGCTTGGTCTGGGAGTAGGTCACCACCATAGAGGAGCGAAATCCTGTCATCAGGATCAGCGACAGTGAGATGATATCGATAACCGTGTGATAGAGCGCAAGATCGGCTTTGGTAACCCATTGTGCTAACCAAAGCTTAAAAAGAAAACCCACAGAAATACTGGCAAGTGAAGCCCAGAACCCCGCAATAATCGCCTGCTTAACCCGTTGAAGTGAGGTGTGTTTCATTTTCAAAAATCCAGCGTCAGTCTACGGTCATTGGAGAGTAATAATAGATATGCTATGGGTGGCGTTAAGGTTATGCATTAGTCGCTGCTTTAGTTGTAAGAGAGCTTTGATAACGCTTAACTTACTCAAAATTATACGTATGAGTTTATGCAGAGCACTTGGTATCAATACTTCGATGTCAGGAGCTTAGTTTTCGGTCTCGACTATAACGTCTCACCTCACCGAAGAAGTTTTATCTGAGTTTACACACATATTAGCACTGGCTGAGTCTAGCATTCAGCTCATGAGTGACCAAGCATCAGAGAGTAAAGATATGATAAATATCAGTATGTTGCTTAATTGTAACTGTGGCCGTTAATTCGCTAGCGATTGCGGGATACATAGCAGTTCAGATAAGGGAGCGAGCTGTGCAAGCATCATGGTTTTGAATGCTTGCACGTCCTAATAAGAATTGGGCGTGCTAATAAAACTGCCGTGATTAGCCATTTCGCACATGTTATGCGTGACTATTCGGTAATAATATTGACGATATCGAGGATTTTACGGCTGTTATTATCGAGTTTGATCAATGCGCCTTCAACTTGAATGCTAATAATCCCATCTTTGTCTAAGGGCACAATGATACGGCCGCGGTCATAAATATCATGCTCAAGCACATCACCACGATGGAGTTTTTTCTGCCAACCGGGTGGCAGTGGTTGACCACGGTTCACTTTTTTCTGTAATCCCGGTGGTAAATCTTTATCATTTTTATGGTGTTTATGCTCTTGGTCGTCTTTAGCAAAAACAGAGATAGGCGCCATTAAACTGAGCACTAGCCCTGCGACAACCATTGACGTGAATTTATTCATCTGTGCTCCAAAAGGTGTTTAGTCGATGCTGTGACAATAGAGTCTCTTAAATGAACCTTAGCTGAACGTTTTACGTTGAGATGCTAACTCAACGGGTTAACATTAGCACAGCTTGCCATTGCTCGGCGGTCACAGGTTGGATACTTAGCCTTGAACCCTTAGTCACTAAATACATGTCAGCTAATTGCGGCAGGTTTTTAATCAAGCTTAAGGGAATAATATCGTTAAATTTTTCGACAAAGCGGATATCTACTCGTAACCATCTTGGTTTAGTTGGATCTGACTTAGGGTCGAAATATTTTGATTCGGGATCGAAGGCCGTGCTGTCGGGATACGCATTGGTCACGACTTCTGCGATACCGACAATACCGGGTACTTTGCAGCTTGAATGGTAAAAAAATACCTTGTCGCCAATCTGCATCGCATCGCGCATAAAGTTACGCGCCTGATAGTTACGTATTCCATGCCAAGCTTCGGTTTGGTTCGGGCAAGCCTTAAGATCATCTATGCTAAATTCGTCGGGTTCCGATTTCATAAGCCAGTAGTTCATTGGGTTTCCTTAATTCATAGTGGTCGTTAAGCGCTTCAATATCCCTGAGTTTATCTTAATTTTATCGAACACCCCAGTTCGTCACTCAGATCAAGCATTGTGAGTTTGATTAAGTTTCGGTTCAGATAAGGTGGCTTAGCCTGTGGGCAGCAATCTTATTTGGTATGCCTTATGCAAATTCTCGATACTAAAGGCAAAGCGTCAAATTCGATCTCGGTTTGTGATTGGTGCCCTATAAGTTGTGGCAGCAGTGGCAATCAAAACCTATGAGGTGTGTTATGGAAACTTCAACAATGACGTCCGACTGTGGTTTATACACTAAATATCTTAAGGATTTTACCGCCGGTGATGTGATCCTAAGCCATGAGCGTATGCTGGAATTTATTAATGACCTGACTACGCAAGGTTGGTTGTTGGCAAATTTCACCTGGGACTATTGGTATAACAACAGTTACTTAGTCGATAAACCCGCCTACATTCGTGATGCGAGCATAGCACAATGTAAGTTGCTGTTGACGGCTATGACGCGCCTTGAGGTCTTTAGTCCTGGCGTATTAGAAAATATGCGCCGCCAAGGGATTTTACTGGCCATTATTGAGCGCTTGCAAAGCTTAAATGTGCCTAAGTCGAGCACTCATCTTGAATTTATCAGCCGTTAGCACAGGGCTTTAATGGATTGTTATCTAATCGATTATCTTACTCTTTAGTCTAATAAAGTGTTTTTTTGCTTGTGACATGATCCGTGGATTGGTTAGTTTGGACCTCGCTAATCATAATAATAAATGCACGGAGGCCTTAATGTCTGTTCCAACAAGCCAAGTTATCAGTCCGCTCAACGTCAGCGAGTTTAGAGGCGAGTTATCACCGAAACTCGTTGAGAAAACCATAGGTCAATATCTTGATGAGATTGCGGCAACCTATCCCGACCAATTAGCCGTTGTCGTACATCATCAACATATCCGCTGGAATTACCGCCAATATCTCGCTCAAATCGAGGCGCTCGCCACAGGGTTATTGAAGCTTGGCATTCAGCCCGGTGATAGGGTGGGTATTTGGTCACCTAACAATATCGAGTGGTGTTTAACCCAATATGCGACCGCTAAAATTGGCGCCATCATGGTGTGTATTAATCCTGCGTATCGACCGGAAGAATTGCAATATGCGCTGAGTAACGTGGGTTGCCGCGCGGTAATTTGTGCCGACAAGTTTAAATCCAGCAATTACCTCGAAATGCTATACGAATTGGCGCCTGAGCTAACTTCTTGCCCTGCTGGTCAATTACAGGCGAAGGCCGTTCCTGAGCTCGAGTTTGTGATCCGTATGGGCGCTGAAAAATCCGTCGGCATGTTGAATTTTGATGACCTGCTCGTCGATGTGACCGCCGATGAAAAGGCTACACTCGATAAGATCGGCATAGCATTAAGCCCGTATGATGCGATTAATATCCAGTTTACCTCTGGCACGACGGGTAGCCCTAAAGGTGCAACCTTATCCCACCATAACATTTTGAATAATGGTTATTTAGTCGCAGAGGCGATGAAGTTTACCTGCCACGATAAACTCTGTATTCCTGTGCCCTTATACCATTGTTTTGGCATGGTGCTCGGTAGTTTAGTCTGCTTAGCCAAAGGCGCAGCGGCTGTGTTCCCCGGCGAGTCCTTCGATCCTTTGACGACATTGCACGTGATTGAGCAAGAGCGGTGCACCGCTTTACATGGCGTACCGACCATGTTTATTGCCGAGCTTGAGCATCCTGAATTTACGCGTTTTGATTTGAGTTCTTTACGGACCGGCGTGATGGCGGGGGCAACTTGCCCCGAAGAAGTGATGCGCCGAGTACAAAACCTCATGTATATGGAAGAAGTGCTGATTGGTTATGGTCAGACTGAGTGCAGTCCGCTCAATCACATTACTGAAATCGATTCGCCAGTTGAGAAACGTGTGCTCACTGTTGGCCGTGCTTTGCCCCATACCGAAGTGAAAATAGTTGACGAATTTGGTGAGGTGTTGCCAATTAACCAACCTGGTGAAGTCTGTAGTCGCGGTTATTGCATAATGCAGTGCTATTGGAACGATCCCGAAAAAACGGCGGCGACCATAGACAGTGCGGGGTGGCTACATTCGGGCGATATCGGCCAAATGGATGAGCAAGGTTATGTGCAAATTGTGGGTCGCATTAAAGATATGATTATTCGCGGTGGCGAAAATATCTATCCCCGTGAGATTGAAGAGAAACTTTACACCCATAAAGATGTGCAGGATGCGGCGGTCTTTGGTGTTCAAAGCGATAAATACGGTGAGGAAGTGTGTGCTTGGATTAAAGTCCGCTCAGGCTCCGCGATTACCGAAGAAGATATTCGTCATTTCCTCACCGAGAAGTTTGCCTATTTCAAGGTGCCACGTTACATCAAGTTTGTGGATCAGTATCCAATGACAGTGACGGGGAAAATTCAGAAATTCAAAATGCGTGAGCTGATGTATCAAGAGTTATATGAAGATATTAATGCTTAAGTGATTTGGCTCGCCTGCTTTTTTGACTTCAAGCCGTGCAATGCGGCTTGAATTTTATTCAGTCTATAGATGCCGTTTAACCCACAAGTGAACGAGTTAACGGAAGAGTCGACGAGTCATGCCATCGAGCCAAGCCGCACTTTGAGTTAACTTTCGCTGGCTGCGACGCAGCGCCAGCTTTGCCCACGCATATTGTGTGCTGAGCAGCGCCAATCCTAAGATAATCAAGAGTAAACCTGGACCGGGTAAGAGTAAAAAGACCAGCCCGAGCAAGGTTAAAGCTGCGCCAACCACAGTGATCCCCGCTTGAGTTATTGCGCCTTTTGTATGGGAGGACGTCGCGCGATTGAAAACGGAAACTTTGCGCATAGGAGTTGGCCTTATGGTGAGTTAATCGAATCAAGCTTTACTATTTACTATCAGTTGAGTACTGACTGTATATCAGTTTTCAGTCTAATCCTTTGCTTATTTTTTGGCATCTTATGTCATTAGCCGAATTGTAACAAAACTTCACTTCCCCGAAGTGGCTTCATGGCTATACTAAAACCAGAGATAAAGTATCAGCGATAAAATCTTGGCAGATAAATTTAATGCTTAATTTGTCGATGATTTAGTGGTTAATCCAAGCAGCAGGCTAAGGAGTCTTAAATGGTTCGATGGCGGTCAATGCTCCTTGCATGTTGTCTTTCCTCCATGGGATTGAGCACAGCGAAAGCGGATACTTTAATGCTGACATCCTTACTTTGGCCGCCTTATTCGGGGCAACAGTTAGCAGAGCAGGGCGCGAGTATTGCCGTAGTGCGGGCTGCGCTTAAAGTGATGGGGCATCAATTAGAAGTGGATTTTTACCCATGGAGCCGCGCTGTAAAGCTCGCCAGTATGCCTAATTCTGACTATCTGGGTTATTTCCCTGAATATTACTTTGAGACTGAAAAGTTTGTTTTTTCTAAATCGATTGGCGACGGTCCTTTGGGGTTGGTGGAGCAAAAAGCCCACCCTGTGAGTTGGAATTATGTCGAAGATCTGAATCGCTATACCTTAGGCGTAGTGAAAGATTATGTGAATACTCAGGCGTTAGATCGCATGATTGCTACAGGCGTTCAACCGACTGAAGCCGTCACTTCAGACGAGCACAATATTAAGAAAGTGGCCGCAGGCCGTATTGATGCGGCGGTAATCGATGTCAACGTGCTGCACTATTTACTTAAGCAAAAGCCCTTGCAACCGCTGGCGGACAAACTGCAAATCAACCGCCAAATTTTAGCGAATAAGCAGCTTTATATTGCGTTTCGTAATACCGAAGAAGGTCAACGTTGGCGAGATATTTTCGATCAAGGTTTGGCACAAATTGACGTCGAAACCATCATTGGAGAGTTACTGTATCGTGAAGACTAATGCATGATTTAGGTTAGTGTGCTCTCTAATTTTCCCTCTATTTTCAGCCTATTTCTCTTAAAATTACATTAGATATACCACTTGTCATCATTCTGTCTTTGTTTACTATTAGCATCACCTTAACGGTATGAGTTGCTCTCTCATTTTTTGATTAAGGTGACATGAATAAACTTCCCTTTGAGCTACCATTTGAGTTAGATACGCTGCAACAACTCATTGATACTCATCATCTTAAGTTGCAGTATCACATTCTTGCCGACATCCCATTTCGTCACGAACATTTTCCGCTCTACAGTGTTGAACTGGGGGGAGGAGATAAGCCCTGTCCGACAGTACTCTTTGTGGGCGGCGTGCATGGGGTTGAACGTATTGGCTCTCAAGTCATCTTGGCATTGTTGAACAGTTTGTTGCAGCGACTGGTGTGGGATAAACACCTACAGCAGATGTTAACGGGCGTGCGGTTAGCTTTTGTCCCAGTGGTGAATCCCGTTGGCTTATTTATGGGAACGCGAGGTAATGGTAATCAAGTGGATTTGATGCGTAACGCCCCGATAGAATCCTGCGAAAAAGTCTCCTTTATGGTGGGAGGGCAGCGGATATCATCACGGCTGCCCTGGTATCGCGGCATGGGGGGAATGGAGCTTGAAACCGCTGGCTTAGTTGCCTACGTACAGCAATTGCTGAGCCGCAGCACCAGTTTAATTTCGCTCGATGCCCACTCGGGATTTGGCTTGAGTGATCATATCTGGTTCCCCTACGCCCATACGCGTACCGCCTTCGAAAATGCCAATTATATTTTTCATCTAAAACAATTATTTGAACAAAGTTATCCACATCATGGCCATTACCGGCTTGCGCCGCAGAGCCAGTTCTATCGCACCAATGGGGATATTTGGGATTACCTCTATCGCCAGCATCAAGTGGCCGATCCCCATGCTCAGGTACCGTTTCTGCCTTTGACATTAGAGATGGGGTCCTGGGCTTGGATAAAGAAAAACCCAAGGCAAATATTTAATTTTGCAGGTTTTTTTAATCCGCAGAAAACACATCGTCACCACAGAATTTTACGCAGGCACACAGTGCTGATGCAATTTATGATGGAAGCGGCCTACGCCCAATCGTTAGAGCAGTTAACGCCTGAACGTTTGGCTGAACTCACTGAGTGCGCGCGGCAGTATTGGTATCGGGAGCCACAGTCATGACAACTTGGGTGTTATTGCGGGGATTAATGCGTGATCAGCGCCACTGGCATGGCTTCGATCAACGACTGCGACAAAAAGGATTGCGAGTACTGACCCCAGATTTGCCGGGTAATGGGATGTTATCCAATAAGGCCAGTCCGCTGAAGATTGCCGATTATGCCCATGCCGTGTGGTTGCAATTGGATGAGCAGGTGCAAGAAGGAGAAGCCATTTACCTTCTCGGCTTGTCTATGGGCGGTATGTTAGCGCTGGAAATGGCGCACCAGCGGCCTTGGCAGATAAGGCATGTTTTTGTACTAAACAGCAGTGCGGCGAATTTATCGCCTTGGTATCAAAGATTTAATCCGCTGAATGCATTGAAGGCGTTTTGCTTGCGGGCTCGGGGTAAAGCCTTACATCCCATCGAATCGACGATAGTGCGTTTAACCAGTTTTCGCCATCGACGAGATTGCGATTTAATTGCCGAATGGAGTGAATTTCGCCGCGAATCCTCGCCAACTATCCGTAACGCCTGGCGGCAACTGTGGGCGGCTTTTCAATATCAGAGTCCATTGACCGTGGAAGTACCAATAAGTGTGCTTTGCGGTGACCGTGATGCGTTGGTGAGCATGGCATCGAGTAAAGCTTTAGCGCAGCACTTTCACACTGATTTGATAGTATTAGCGTATTGCGGCCATGATGCGGCCATTGATGCCCCTGCAAAACTGGCACATTACCTGTTAGCGATTGCGACGCCGACTAAGCCGCAAACTGAGGTTCAAGAGGATGATGAACCTGCCCATGCTCAATATGTCCATACTCAATATAGTTGCAATGATTTACTGGAGGAGGAAATGGCCTTCAATGAGGCGATATTTTCAGTATGGGATGACAAAGCGCTATCCACTCATGAAACCAAATAATCGAGAGTGAATAGCGCAGTTAACTGATTGGCTTATTAAGCTTTAGCCACTACGGTTTGCCCTATCGGTGTTAGGCTGAGTAACGCCAATTTAAGATGCTGTATTCCAAAGGGAATACCGATAATCGTTACAAAACAGGCTAAGGCATGAGCTAGGTGGCCTATGGCTAACCAGATCCCAAACAGCAAAAACCAAATGATATTTCCCACCATGCCTAGGGCACCTGTGCCTAAATCATCACGTCCGGTCAAGTGGCGACGGTTGATTTGTTCTTGGCCAAATGGCCAGAAGGTCATTTCGCCGATAACAAAGCAGGCGCGGCCAAAGGGAATACCAATAATGCTGATAAAACACAGGATACCTGCGAGCCACCAAGCGAGTCCCATCACAAATCCACCGAGCACAAACCAAGCGATGTTGAATATTAAGCGTAATACTGCCATTGAAAACTCCTTAGGTTACTTTTTTAGCCTTTATCGTTAGCTGTAATGAATGCCGTTAGCTTTGATAAATTGAATATATGTCAATGACTAAGCGAGAAACGTGCCAATTTTTTAACACCAGTAAATCAATTGCTTACGGGTATTGTTCAAAACTGTATTTGTGATTTCCACTACTTCTTCGCTAAATTGCTAATTTCTTAGGGTACACTAGCCATTCCATTAAAATGGCTTAAAAGCCCGAGTATTTAATCGTTTGAGTAGCCTGATGTTTGCAAATTCCCCCGTCGATATTTTTGCCTTTGCTGGTCGAGAAATATTTCTAAAACGTGATGATTTATTGCATCCAGCGTTTAGCGGCAATAAAGCGCGTAAATTCGGTTATTTTTTAGATCATGAGTTTGCCGGCATCAACAAGGTGATAGGTCATGGCTCACCCTTAGCGAACTCTTTGTATTCCCTATCAACATTGGCCAAGATGAAAGGCTGGCAGTGTGACTTTTATGTTGATCATATTGCCAGTCAAATAGTTAAACATCCCACGGGCAATTATGCTGCTGCCTTAGCAAATGGTGCCAATATTATCGATTTAAGTGTGTTAATGGCGCAAAAGCAGACGTGCACTCATGCGCAATCTGAACCTCAGGTTTTGTCAAATCTTAAGGCTAGTCCTAACCTTAATGCGCAAGTTGAAAATGTGCGATTGAGTTGCCAAGAGTATATCGAGGCTCAAGTGCTCGCGAATGAACCGACGGCACTGTTTATCCCAGAGGGCGGACGCTGTTCCTACGCTGAATACGGGGTAAATGTATTGGCGCAAGAAATAGTGCAATTTGCGCAGGCGAATGATTTAGTCGATTTAACGGTATTTTTACCGTCGGGAACGGGGACGACGACGGTATTTTTAAATAAGTACTTTATTCGTCAGCAAACGGCGATTCGCGTCGTGACTTGTGCTGTGGTGGGAGGCGATGATTATTTACGTTTGCAATTCTCTATGCTTAATCCAAACACTCTCGAGCATCCACAGATAGTGAATGTCGGCAAAAAATATCACTTTGGTAAACTTTATCCGGAATTTTATGCCATGTGGCAGCGGATTTGCGCCTCAGGGATTCAATTTGAATTACTCTACGATCCCTTAGGTTTTATTGTGCTTGAGGATTATTTACAGCGAAGTGAACCAGGTCATGTGATGTATTTGCATCAAGGCGGATTATTGGGGAACGAGACCATGTTGCCGCGTTATCAGCGTAAATTTGGCCAAAGTAGCTATGCCCACGGCGCAGGATATTTACTTAGTGACGCTAAGACATAATGTGTTTGAAGCTGTGTCATGCCTAAGTTAAGCTTATGATATTGAATGATGGGGAATACTCATGACTGAAGCGGAATATCTTGCCAATTACGATCCTAAGGCTTTCAAGGCTCAGCTACTGACAGTGGATGCTGTATTGTTTACCTACCATGATCAGCAGCTTAAAGTACTCTTAGTGCAACGTTCAAACCATCCTTTTTTAGGTTTCTGGGGATTACCCGGAGGCTTTATCGATGAAAATTGCGATCAATCCTTAGAACAAACCGTATTACGTAAACTGCATGAGAAAACCGCGGTAGTGCCACCTTATATTGAGCAGCTATGCACTGTGGGTAATAGCTGTCGCGATGTGAGAGGTTGGTCGGTGACTGTGTGTTATACCGCGTTGTTGAGTTATCAAGCCTGCCAAATACAGATTGATTCAGTGAGTGATGCTAAGTGGTGGCCATTAGAGGATGTGTTACAGATGCCCTTAGCGTTTGATCATTTGCAGTTAATCAAGCAAGCGCGCGAACGTTTAACCCAGAAAGCCTTGTATTCCTTAGTGCCAGGCTTTGCACTCTCAGAACCTTTCACTTTGCCAGAACTGCAGCATGTACATGAAGTCTTGCTGGGTAAGCCTATCCAAGGGAAATCCTTCCGTCGGCGAGTGGAACAGGCCGATTTATTGATTGATACGGGCTTAAAACGTACTGAACGTGGCCGTCCAGCCAATTTATACCGTTTGAAGTCGGATACGGCATCCTATCGATTCTTAAGAAATCTAGAATGTTAGCTGTGCTTGCCACTTAAAGCTGTTACCCAGAGCAATAATAGAGACTGTTTGTGCAGTAGCATGAATTATCAGGGGCTATGTAGCCGCCGATGTTGCCGTAATACGTCCATTCTTTACTTTTCGATACCCATTTTCTCATTATCATTGCTAAATCGCATATAGTGTCTTAAGGACATTATATGCGATTTAGGTATATTCTTTACCATTATCCCGTAAAAAATAGTCTAAAAATCAACTTTACACATTAGTGTCTATAGGACACTATTGCTCGCAGGCAACAAGAGTGCTGTATATTGCAGCAATCTTGCATAGACAGGAGGTGTATATGTCTCTAGGCATTCAAACGTATCAAGACGCAGTTAACTCATCATATCAGCAGGCTGATTTTTATCGACTCCCTGCCGCTAATGATGAAAATCACTACCGTTTATTTCAATTTGGTGCGGGGGAGAATCATGTTCAACTGCTGGTTCCTCCAGCGAAACGCGTCACACTTTTCTTCGGCTATCGTGGTGATCAATCCATCATGCAACTCTTGTTGTTAACTGATGCATTACGCCGCAGCGGTGCAGAGCAGATCGATCTGTTACTGCCTTATATGCCGGGCGCCCGCCAGGATAGAGTGTGTAATGTGGGCGAGGCTTTATCAGTAAAAGTCTATGCCAGCCTGATTAATCAGCAGCAATATGCTTCAGTCAGCATTTTTGACCCGCACAGTGATGTCACCGCCGCATTGTTAGACCGAGTGCAGGTAATTGACAACCACAGCTTTGTCGCAGCGATCGCAGCCCAATTAACCGGTGAGCTAGTGTTAGTTTCGCCTGATGCGGGGGCTAATAAGAAAGTATTCGGCTTAGCTAAAGCGTTACAGGGTATGCCGGTGATCAGGGCCGATAAACATCGTGATGTGGTTAATGGCCATATTATTGCTACCGAAGTGTTCTGTGATGATTTATCGGGTAAAACCTGCTTAATCGTCGATGATATTTGTGCTGGGGGCAGAACCTTTATCGAACTTGCCATCAAGTTAAAGCAGAAGGGGGCCCAAAGCGTCATTTTGATTGTTTCACATTATGAGGACAAGGCCAGCGAATCGGCTCTGTGCGAGGCGGGCATCGACAGGTTATTTTGTACCGATAGTTTAGGTGTCCCTGCACATATTTCGAGCGAGTTCTGTGATTGCCATGCTGTTTTGAGTTATATGAATCATTAAGGAAAATATTATGTACTTGAATCCCGTTACCGCCATTGATGGCTACAAAGTCGACCACCGTCGTCAGTATCCCGATAATACTCAAGTGATTTTTAGTAACTTGACCGCCCGTAAATCCCGTCGTGGTTATACAGACCAAATGGTGTTTTTTGGCTTGCAGTATTTTATCAAGCATTTCTTGATCGACAGTTGGAACCGTGATTTTTTTTCAACAACCCAAGGATCAGATCATTCGCCAATTCTCCCGCCGTATCAATAACTATCTCGGGCCAAATAATGTCGGTACTCAGCATATTGAGGAATTGCATGATTTAGGTTATTTACCAGTAAAAATCATGGCATTACCTGAAGGTTCAGTGTATACACTAAAAGTGCCTTGCTTGGTTTTGTACAATACTGATGAGCGATTCTTTTGGTTGACCAATTACCTCGAAACCATCCTTTCCGCGAATGTGTGGGGTATGTGTACCAGTGCCACTACCGCGCTGCAATACCGCAAAATATTTGAGACTTACGCGCTAGAAACCGATGGTGACATCGCATTTGTTGATTGGCAGGGCCATGATTTTAGTTTCCGCGGCATGTATGGTGCAGAGGCTGCGGTAATGAGCGGCGCCGCCCATTTACTCAGTTTTACGGGTACAGATACCATTCCCTCGATTGATTTTCTTGAGCAATATTACCGTGCCGATAGTGATCATGAACTTGTCGGTGGCAGTGTGGCCGCAACGGAGCACAGTGTGATGTGTGCGGGTGGTATGGAGAATGAATTAGAGACGTTCCGCCGTCTGATTGAAGATATTTATCCTAGCGGCATTGTCAGTATCGTTTCTGATTCTTGGGATTTTTGGCAGGTGATGACAGAGTTCACCGTTGCCTTAAAAGACCGTATTCTTGCGCGTGAGGGCAAAGTGGTGTTTAGGCCTGATACGGGTTGTCCGGTGAAGATCATTTGTGGCGATCCACAAGCAGCTGTGGGGAGCCCTGAGTATAAAGGCGCTATCGAGTGTTTGTGGGATGTCTTTGGGGGCAGCACAACTGCCAAAGGTTACAAATTACTCGATAGCCATGTCGGACTGATTTATGGCGATTCAATCACCATTGAGCGGGCTGAAGCCATTTGTGCTGGCTTAAAGGCTAAAGGTTTTGCTTCAACCAATATCGTGTTTGGGATTGGCAGTTTTACCTATCAACACGTGACCCGAGATACCGACGGTTACGCGGTGAAAGCGACCTTTGCGAAAGTTGATGGTAAAGACAGAGAAATATTTAAAGATCCTAAAACCGATGACGGTACTAAAAAATCAGCTAAGGGACTGGTTGCGGTGTTTAAAGATGAGCAAGGGCAATTTTATCTTAAAGATCAAGCGAGCTGGCAAGATGTTAACAATTGCGAGTTTGTCCCCGTATTTGCCGATGGTGAACTCTTAACTGAATATTCTTTGGCAGATATTCGCGCAAGGTTGGCAGAGTCCAGACGTTGAGCCTATAGAATTGTAATTTTTAACGGCTATAGACAATAGCTAAGATAAAACTGGCAATGTGATTTCTATCAGGATCATATTGTCAGTTCAGTTCAGTTCAGTTATGAATTTATGTTCAGTCGTATAAGTAAAACGCCCCATAAATAGTTAAATGCAAATACAAGCGATTAAGGCAGCAACTGGTTCCGCTTAAGGATTTTATAGGTACGTTGGCCTATCTTTTCGAGGTTTTTTAAATCTTTTAGGCTGGGTATCGTATCGGAATATTGCCAATAGCTGATTTCTGCATCGAGCATTTCAAGCATTTTTTTCGAACAACCTAAACATTGTCCCTGGCACAATTGTGCTTCTTCTAAGTTGAGTGGAATAGTCGCTTTGATCTGGTTTATCAAGCTTTGCATGGCGATTTGGGTATTGGGTTTTGGCATAGAAGAGGTACGTAACAGTATTCATGGGAATGAATATTAGCGGATGCTGCAGTGGAAGTGGGTGATCTAAGCTGGATTTGACTCATTTGGTTCGGCAGGTATCTGTGTGAGAGAGATACAGCCTGAACCAAATGTGTTCGTCATCATGACGTAAAAAAGGATAGCGTGTTCGTGACATTCGGCTATCAGTTTACTTAAGTGCTCGGTACTGCGAAGAGAATGGAAACCGATTAAATACACTTGAGCAAACGGGGTATAACAGTACTTATTTCTAACTTATCGTCTAATTTATTTTTTGACTTATTTATTTGCGGACAATAACCATTTCATAAAGCTGATGGCTTCTGTACGCTTTGAAAAAGTCTGTCTGTTTTTACCTTGACGATCGGTAAAAGCAATTGAGGTTTTATTTACTGAGATTGAATCTACAGGAAAGTTCACTGTAATTTCATGTCCATTAATTTTGTATGACATATGCCACACTCCTTTTTTGTTAATTCACCCATAGGTGAGATAGTTGTAACTATAAAATATCCTTAGCAATTTGCGAAAGATTCGTTCTATTGAGTATCGAGGTTACCCCATCTTTGATTCATTAATCAAGAGATGCTTAATCGATAAATAATACATGTTGTCGATTATGCCAATGGACTAACTTGATTCTGCCAGTTGACCATAGCTTAATGACAATACTATGACAGTGTGGAGAACAGTAAGTTCACAGACATAAGCACATGATTTTAGTGGTATCGAATGCTTGAGCTTATAGGGTTTTGCTTGTAGTAGGCTTTCTTTATGAGGACCGAACTCTGATTGCTTATGATCAGGCTGGTTTAAAAAGGTAAACAACAAGGTGTATCTCAAAACGACGTGCAGTATATCAATAAAAACAGCTTATGCAAGTTTAATTTTTATTCAATGTGATTATTTGTTGATTAATGTTGGGTTAACGTGAATTGTTTCTGGCTATTTATTTGATTTAAAGAATAAAGCTTGGCATAAGTTATGTTCTTATCTTGTATTTAGCGGTAATGCAGTGTGTCCATATTGCGGCTTTTTAGGCAAATAGATGAGGTAACGTCTAGCAAACTGAATAAAAAGCTCTCGCAAAATAGAACAAAAATCCCACTGAAATAGGTTATTTCAATGGGATTAATGGCTTATTTCGTAACTGATAATTTAGCAACTGAAGATTCAGTAACTGAAAATTTAGCAACGGATTCATCTAAACAAATTGAATAAATAAGTCACGCTACAGCACAGGCAGTAGGCTTAATAAATCAGTTCACCTATGGGGTTAAGCAGCTTGCTTAGGCCTTTGGTAAAATGCAGTGGCGCATCTAACACTGTGTAGCATAAACAACCGTCAACGGTTTTTGGTGAGTGGTGATGTTGGCTATCGAGCACAATAAAATCACCTGGCACATAGTCACCATTAAGATCCGAAAACTCTCCAGCCAGTAATAGTGTTAGTTCATAACCTTTGTGGGTATGTTGCGGGATTTCACCTTGGGCATCTATGTGTAACAAGCTCGCGCGGGTGTTCATTTCATCGACATCAAAACGCATGCGGCTGACTTTGCCTAATATTTGCCAAGGACGAGCCAAATGCTGGCGAAATACCGACGGTACTGTGTAATGCTGTTGTTTTACTTGAACATCCAGAGGAGCGTTACTAGGCACATGCGTTGCCGCAGGTTGAGCCATGATTTGCGCCAGCATAGCGTCAATATCCATCACTGGTAAATTAGTAGCTTGAGTGTTTTCAGCATCAATATGTGCATTGTGAATCGTCGCTTTATCAGTATGCTTTACAGCATGAGCATCATCTGGATTTAAAGCCAAATTGGCGGCTTGCTCTATTAATAGGGCAAGTTGCTCACGACACGTCTCACATAACGCGCAATGCGCTGATACCGCGATGGCCATAGACAAAGGTAAGTCCCCATTCGCATGGCTTACGAGTAATTCTGGTTGGGGATGATGCTTAATCATTGTGTGTCTCCAAGAAACTTTTCAACTTTTCTAGCCCGAGTCTTAATCGTGACTTTATGGTCCCTATAGGCACCTTGAGGGCATCGGCTAACTCTTGTTGAGTGAGTTCTTGCATGTAAATACCTTGCACGACTTGTCGTTGCGCGAGGGGAAGGGCATCAAGATGTTGGAGGAGTTTCGCCGTCAATTTATGATCAGTGAGTGTGTCTTGAGCCATGGTTGCATCGCACAATGGCCAAATATCATCGCCAAAGGTATCTTCTTTATTATGTTGTACTCGTCTCAGCATATCGAAACACTGATTACGCATTATGGTAAACACCCAAGTTGTCACTGAGCCTTTTTCAGCATTGTACAGGTGGGCCTTAGTCCACACGCTGGTCATAGTTTCTTGAACTAAATCCATGGCTAAGCCTTGTTGATTCAGTCTTTGTAAACCAAAGGCGCGGATCTTGGGCATAAAATGCTGGAATAAGTGCCCAAAGGCGGCTCTATCACGCTTATCTGCTACTTGAAGCATGAACGTGATTAAAGCATCTGCTTGAGGCTCGCAGGTTTTAGCAGCGGGAATGTCGTTATCCATAGCCGAATGAGTCAGAGACGTGATAGGGCCATGATACCGATTTTGCCTGCTTTGTGATTGAATATTTTCCATTATTTTCGCTCTTATCACAGTCGTTAGTCCTGATGTTGACATCAGTAACGACAACATTGAGAGGCTTGATTCGTTTCTGAGCCCAGTTTTACTGTCAAACTATCAATCAATACGGACTGGCTTAAATAAAGGATCATTCACAGGGCTATTTTATCACGGCTCTCAATAGGTCTCGGGTCATAATATGATCTAAGGCATTAATGCAGGTGTACTTTTCGGAGGCTTGCACGGGTAATATTTCTAGCCAGCGTTGGCAGACCCAAGCAATATCTTCGAACTGTTCCGCTTGGTAGTGCTTGAGATGTTGCGGATATTCCTTGAGGATATTTTGTAACATTTGGCTCAAGTAACGCTCATCGGTCGCAATACGTACAGCAGGCCAATTGTCGATAAAGCTAACATTGCCGCGCTTTAATCCATCGTCTTCGACACGGATTTCATTGAGTTTAAAGCGCTGCGCACCTTGAATACTGATCCCTAAAAAGCCATCGGGTAGGGTTTCAAAATCAATAATATGCACTAAGGTGCCTATGGGCTGAATAGTTTTACCATCCTCTTCGAGCATACATAAGCCAAATCCTTCGCCTGACTTTAACGATTCGGCGACTAAACGCTTATATCTAGGTTCAAATACCCGCAGTTGTGTGTAACCTTCGGGCAATAAACAAATGGGTAGTGGGAAAAGAGGTAATTTCATCGTGGCCTCTGGTGAACTTATGTTCCTATCATTACGTACCATAGTGGCAGTTCGATCAGTAAAATTATTCAACAATAGTTTACCCATATTTAGAGGATGGCATGAAATTAAATCCATTTGAGAAAAAGCTCGTTCAGCATCCAATACGTTTTTGGCTACAAAATCATATCGAAGCGCCTTTACTGACTTCTATGATGCCTAAACCTATGGCCCGCTGCGAGCGTGCATTAGAAATCGGCTGTGGGTTTGGTAATGGTATTCAGTTGATCCGCGAGCATTTTGGCGCAGGACATATCACGGCCGTGGATATCGACCCCGAAATGGTTGCAGCGGCACAGTCCCGTTGGCAAGCTCGGCCGCAGGGCTTAAAAGGGCTGAGTTTCTCGGTTGCCGATGCTTCTAGTCTTCCCTTTGCCGATGGCGAGTTTGATATGGTGTTTGATTTTGCCGTATTCCACCATATTCCAGATTGGCAGGCGGCCATTAAGGACGTTGCAAGGGTACTGAAACCAAACGGTTACTTTGTTATTGAGGATTTATATCGCGCTGCGATTTGTAATCCATTAAGCCGACGCCTATTTGAGCATCCACAGCAAAATCGGTTTAATCACCGCGAGTTGTTACTTGTGCTGCGTCAATCGGGGTTTGAGATAATCTGCGACAGAAATGCCTTGGATCTTGCGGGCATGGTGCTTGCACAGAAAGCGCAGCGTTAGGCGACAGTGTCGCTGACCTAAAATTGAATATGCGTTTTGAATGGGTTGAATATTCGTACTTTTGCGAGAGTGGTTGTAATTTTTAGATAAAATAGACTCTCGGCATGGTTCTTCATGGGAGTTTACCGCTATAATTTGAGCTAATCCGTCGCATGTGAGGAAAGGATTTTCCTCAAGAGTAGAGAAGCAGCATTATGGCAAACGTACTTGCAACCGTAGATCAGCGTACCAAACTCGTGGGTGAGAACCGCCTCGAGTTGTTGCTCTTTAGTATTAATTCCACGCAGTTATTTGCCATCAACGTCTTTAAAGTTAAAGAAGTGGTCAAGCTTCCTCCCCTTAATGCTATGCCTGGGAGTCATCCTCATATTTATGGTGTTGCTAATATTCGCGGCATTTCTATCCCTGTGATTGATTTACGTTCGGCGATTGGGTTTAAACCTTTACCGCCGGATGATGATGCCAATATGATCATCACAGAGTATAACCGCAGCGTGCAGGGCTTCTTAGTCGGCAAGGTTGAGCACATTATCAACATGACATGGAGCGATATCATGCCGCCGCCGAAAACGGCAGGGCGCAATAATTATTTGACAGCAATTACCCGCATCGAGCACCAAGGCAAATCGCAACTAGTGTCGATTATCGATGTAGAGAAAGTGCTAGCTGAGATTATTCACTACGATATTAGGCTTTCTGAAGGTGTGCTCGATGAAACCTTAGTCCATGAAATGCCAGGCAGAAAAATCTTGATCGTGGACGATTCATCGACCGCAAGGCGTCAAGTGCGTGAAACCTTAAGCCAACTAGGTATAGAAATCATTGAAGCCTCGGATGGCTTGCAGGCATTGACGTTATTACAGAAATGGCGTGATGAAGGTAAGCAAGTATCTAAAGAATTACTGATGATGATTACCGATGCCGAAATGCCCGAGATGGACGGTTACAAACTGACCTCTGAAGTTCGCGGTGATAAAGCTATGTCAGATCTATATATTACCTTGAATACTTCACTGAGCGGCAGTTTCAACCATGCCATGGTTGAGAAGGTCGGTTGTGATAAGTTTATTTCTAAATTCCAGCCGGATTTACTCGTGGAAGTGGTACAAGAAAGATTAAGACAAGTGATCAATCACTAAGCATCTTGAGATTTTCCCTATCGGTGATTGGTCTTGTGTTGGTCATCGGTAGGCTCAGCGCTTTTAATAACCGCTTTTAAGGACTGTTTTTAGATGTGGCTTGTTAATATCTGCCTTTGAATATCAGCCATTCAATCGTCACCTTTCCATCGCTTTTGTTTAAATCCTACCAAATTACCTTTTTATTTAACGCTTGATTACAATGCTAATTCGGCCTCAACATCTTGTAATACTTGGCGTTTCATTTCTTTGGCGGCGGCAATATGGATGCGGGCGAGTCGTAGGGCATAGTTGAATCTTGTTCGGCCGACGAGGCGAACAAGTTCGGCAAAAAACTGTGGATCTAAGGTGAATTGCGTCGAGTAGTATTGGATAGCGGCATTGACTGAGTTAAAGGTCACGCCATCAAATTCAAAACCTGCGTTATAACCTTGGTCGTCAATTTCTTCGCCTTCTAATACCAGTGGCCAGCCGGGTGCGTTGATACGGTCGCGGGCAATCTGGTACATCATCCAAGCACTTTTCTTAAATCCTTCAAACACTTTGCAGGAAAATTCAGACTCGGCCAGTTCTTCTTCGGTCCAATTAATCCCAATCGCGAGGTGTTTTGCGTAAATGCGCATCAGTGCATCTTTGACGGCCATACGACAATCCCAAATTGAACTTAGGGTATGTTGTTTGGCTAATCGCAAACATTCACTGCAGGCGGGCACAGCTAATGAAGGATGTGGTGTATGTGTGTGGGCAATATATTCGAAGTGTTGATTGCTCGGCTCGCCGCAAAACCAACAAGTATGGCGTTGGTCGAAGGGAATATCGATGAGCGGAATTGCAGACATCAAGGAATGAGTACCTCAGTCCTTGATGTCATCAATGGCATATTGAAGGGATTAAACTTCTTCAACATCAACCAAATCTTTTGCTAAAACAATTGGATCAAGTTCAAGGCAATCTTCATCAGTCTGCCAATCGACACCGATCAACACACCATCGTCGTTGAGATCAGACACCCAATATTCCAGAAATTCATCTAGTGAAATCGCAACGGGTTGGTAGTCGTGCCATTCGTCGCTGCAATGGGATTTTGCAGTGGCTTCACTTGACCACAATGGCATCACATCTGTGTCTTCAAATTCTGAAGAGTCACAAACCACCCAGCCTTCGCCAGTTTCATCCATTAGACCCCAAAGCGTCTGATGTTGTTTTACATTTTCGATAAAGCCAGCCAAAGCCGCATTGATTTCAGTCATGATAGGTCTCTTTGATGTGTGCTGTTAACTTACCCATTATACGGTAACATGCTGCGATACCAAGGGATTCTTTGTTAAGATTTTTCTTGTGTTGGATAACTGAGCAATAAGCCTGTGCCACAAGGTATTTATGGCGATAAGGATTGTGTTACGTGGCGCTATGGGTCAGGATTATTGGCAATGAAAAGCCTTGATGCAGTGTGCTTTGCTGACCAAGTGTGATTCAGATAGAGGCTTTCCATGGGGGAGAAACATGTCTTCTATGCCATTGGCCGTTAAAGGTTTTTTGTAATAGAACCGTTAACTCGTTATGCCAAGGCGAATATCTCTCTGGGGCAATGCCTTCTCGAAGAAGGAAGATTGTCGTGTTTAACCACAGCAGTGTGATGACTTTGTCATTGTTGTGAAATCAAATATTGGAGTTGTTGATTTGATTAAAATTAAAGGGTTAACTTATCTGTTTGCGAGTATAGCCGCCTGTGTCAGCTTGAGTGCCTGTTCAAGCGTGCCAGCGGCGAGTGCCAGTTCCAACACTAGCGCAACTGCTAACGCAGTCAGTAGCAACGCCAGTGGCATAGCTGCTGAAGCCAGTCAAGAGTCTGATATTAATGCTAGCGTACAAGTAAATGCTGAGGCATTTCCGAGTTGTGTGGCTGGGCTACAAGCGCGGGCACGCTCTGAAGGGCTGTCAGAGGCGATGATTAACTCGACCATTGCAAATTTGAAATTTGTGCCGCGGGTGATTGAGCTTGATCAGCAACAACCCGAATTCAGCCAGACCTTCGATAATTATTTCAGTAAGCGCGCCACTGAATGGCGCGTTAATGAAGGCCGTCGCTTACTGAAAAAACACAGCGTTTTACTCAATCAGCTAGCTAAAGAATATGGCGTGCCGCCGCAATATATCTTGTCTTTTTGGGGGCTTGAAACTAATTACGGTTCCTATAAAGGCAAGATGTCGGTATTGAATTCGCTCGCGACTTTGGCCTGTGAGCCACGCCGTAGCAATTATTTCACCATAGAATTGATGCAAGCCTTAAAGCTGAAAGAAAAGTATCAGTTTGATGATGACACTATGGTGGGATCATGGGCTGGCGCCATGGGACACACGCAATTTATGCCGTCGGCCTATGCCAAATATGCCGTCGACGGTGACGGTGATGGTAAAGCCGATTTATGGAATAGCACCACTGACGCGCTAACGTCCGCCGCGAACTTTTTACAGCACTTAGGCTGGCAGCGAAATGAACGTTGGGGCCGTGAAGTCTTATTGCCAAAGGATTTTAGTTACAGCCATTTAGGTGCAAAGCAGCCCTTGGCGTTATCAGACTGGGCCGCCCTTAATGTTACGCAAGCGAATGGTCAACCTTTGCCCGCCGTGGATATTCAAGCCGCGTTGTATTTGCCAGCAGGGCATACGGGGCCAGCCTTTTTAGGCTATGAGAATTTCAATGTGATCATGCGTTGGAATCGCTCCGAGTATTATGCCATTACGGTAGGGCATCTCGCCGATCGCATTAATGGGGGGTTACCTTTGACAGTGAGCCCGCCAGAACAGCCACGCTTAAGTCGCGAGCAAGTTAAGCTATTGCAAGCCAAACTGAACGAGGCTGGATTTGATGTGGGTAAGCCTGATGGCGTGTTAGGGCGTAACTCTGTGGCAGGGCTGCAAGCCTTTCAACGGAGCCAACAGATGATTGCCGATGGTTTCCCAAGCCCAGAGGTGTTTAGCGCTTTAGGACTATCACTGTAGCCACTGCCACTGTAGTTACTTTAGTCACTATAGCCAAAGAGCGCTCGTTGCGGGTTTTGAGCACTTTTAGGCCGGATAAAAAAGTGGAGTGAAAAGCGCAGTTTTGTTAAGCTCGGCCCACAATTGAAATCGAAGAAAATCAAAGGATATTCGATGAGCATTAAAGACGATATGGTTGTGCAGTTTAACTACACACTGCGTGACGAGAAAGGCGAAGTGATTGAGACGAACGAAGGTCGCGATCCGATTGCCTATTTACACGGTCATGACAACATGATGCCAGGCGTTGAAAACGCGATTAATGGTAAAGCCATAGGTGAAAAGTTCACTGTGACTTTGCCTGCTGCCGAAACCTACGGTGAGCGCGTAGCGGATGCGGATGCACACCAACGTGTGTCGGTTAAGCATTTATTGGGCGCGACTGTGTGGAAACCGGGTATGACGGCTGTGGTCAATACTGACCAAGGTCAACGCCAAGTGACTATCGTTAAAGTGGGTAAGTTTATGGCGACTGTGGATGTAAACCATCCATTAGCCGGCCGTGAACTGACCTTTGATATCGAAGTTGTGGGTGCCCGTGACGCGAGTGATGAAGAAATCGCCCATGGTCATGCCCATGGCGCCGGTGGTCATCACCACTAATCTTTAGGCTTCGGGCTCGGCTTCGGATTTGGCTTTTATCTCACCCAATGTGAGATGAGTATCAGTTCAGAATAAGTTGAATGAGTCGAGGCAGAAGATTGAATAGCAAAAGCCCAAACCTAGGTTTGGGCTTTTTTGTTTTTATGGTGCTAATGGCTTAATAGTTAGCGCAACTACCAATGGCTCTTTATCTCGCTAATGGCTCTTTATCTGGCTAATGGCTATGTTCATGCTCGAGTGGTTTGTCGGCAAACATCATATCTAGGCTTGCTTGGGTTTGTGGATGGTAGCCGCTGCGAGCCTTAAGATAGACGCTCTTGGCCCAATCGTACTGATCTGTGCTTGCAAGCTTTTGGTATAACGGCACGATTAAGCGCATGCGGCCAATATGGGTTAAGTGTTGTTTTAATGCGGGTAGTACCGCGTAATAGCCGTTGTCTAGGGCGAGCGAATACCATGCAAAAGCAATTTCACTGTTGCCTGTGCCCGTAAAATGGAACGCCTTATCCAGCTCGGCAAGCTTGGTTTGGTCTAGATTGACTCTTGGCATTTCGTTGATAAACCTTAACCACTGGTGCACTGTCCAAGTGCTGGTTTTCAACTCGCTTGCGCTAAGTTTACCGTCGAGCCAAGTTTGCCTTTGGGCATCGACATCATCGAAGGCGTGGGAGTTAGGCTGCACCAAAAATGATGGCAAACCTTGCCCTTCAATCCAAGTGTCCACTTCAGCTTCACTGACCACATTGGGGTATTTGTTTAATAGATTCAAAGATAAATACTCACGGAACTGTGCCGTGGTAATGCTTTGAAATGCAAAATGATTGAAGTAGTTTTTTACAAAGGCATCGAAGCGCTCGCGGCCAAATTTTTGCTCTAAAAAGAGTAAAAACAACTGACCTTTTACATAAGGGACACCGCTGAAGGCTTCGTCGGGTGAGCGTTTGCCAAGATCCACATGTAGCACTGAATCGCTAGGCGTGAGTTCTGCAAGCTCGGCAAGTAATTCTGAGTAACCTATAGTTTGCTCCATTAGCGCTCGGTCATGGCCGTAGAGATCTTCCATAATGCGGTTCTCCACATAGGTGGTAAAACCTTCATTAAGCCAGAGATCGCGCCAAGTAGCGTTGGTCACTAAGTTACCCGACCAAGAATGGGCAAGTTCGTGGGCAATCAGACTCACTAAACTTTTATCACCCGCGATCACCGTTGGCGTAATAAACGAAAGCCGTGGATTTTCCATCCCGCCGAAGGGAAAGCTTGGCGGCAAGATAAGCAAGTCATATCGTCCCCAGCGATAATCACCGTAACGTTTTGCTGCGATTTTGATCATCTCCGGTGTGTCGGCAAATTCCTTGCTCGCCTTGTCGAGGATTTCTGGCTCAGCCCAAATGCCGGAGATGTTATCTAAGGGCGCAAACTGTAAATGTCCGGCCGCAATGGCAATCAAATAAGCTGGAATAGCCTGCGGCATAGTGAACTGGGTCTGCGTGCTCGACAGGGTTTTGCGATCGGCACTCATGACCACAGTAATGGCTTGATCGGCAGTGATCGTTGCGCTATAGGTTTGGCGTACGGCTGGGGTATCTTGCAGTGGGATCCAACTGCGAGCATGAATCGCCTGACTCTGACTGAACATAAAAGGCAACTGTTTACCTTGGGTTTGCTCTGGAGTTAACCATTGAATACCGGATGGATTATTCGATGTGTGATAATTGATTTTAACTTTTGGAGTATCTTCATCGGCAAGTTTGATGGTTAGCGCCGCGCCTTTTACTGCATCCGCTTTGGCTAAGTTGAAGGGCACGCTTTGCCATTCCCCATTTGAATTTAAAGTACTCACGCTGTTAATCGTTAGATCTCGAGTATCTAAGATGAGTTCTTTCCCCGCCTTATGCCAAGCTAAATCGAGGGTGGCTTCACCGGATAAGCGGTTTTGCTTAAAATCGATGGCAAGGGCTAGTTCTACATGACTCACGCTGACGTCAGTGTAATTGGCATAGGTCAGTGCATCTAGGTTCTGTTGCGTCTGTGCTTGTACAACAGTGGCAGTCGGTTCAGCGGCTAACGTATTTGGAGCGCTATTGGCATAGGTGCTAGGAAGGAATTGCAGCGCAAACAAAAGGGCACTACTCAGGACGGTACGGCGAAGTGAAAGCATTATTTAACAGCCTAATGATGAAGTATTTTCGTTCGAGTTTTGGGCGACAAGTGCAACAATTTGTTTGGTGTTCTATCGACCCATTCTATTTAGGGCAAAAGTTTACCTGATAATCCACTGGATTTGTGATCTCACTGTTAGCTCAAATGTAATCAAACTTTAATGGCTCGTCTGTTGGGAAGGAAATGCCATCGGTAAAAGGCCACAAGTTTGCTATGATGACGGCGTTTTCACATAGGGCGGTTATCAAAATGGTGTTAGATTTTTCGCAGGGTAAGTTAATCGTCACTGAGTTCGAAGTTCAAGTGCGGCTCAATGTTGCCAGTATCGTGCTGCAAGCGAGTGCGGAGGATATAGGTTTGCGACGTCAGCCACCTATGTTAATCGCCGATGGTGGCGGTGTACGTTGGAGCTTAGTATTGGACTCAAATACCCAGTTGCGTGCGATTCAAGATGTACTGGGCATGGATGCGGAATAAAGCACGCCTGCACAGCATGTCTAACTTACAGATTTATCATCACTTTTTAGTTGATGAGTGTTTAATATCGAATTAGGGATTTTTTAGTATGTCAGTTTCTCTTGAGCGTATTGTCGTTGAGCCTAAGACGCCTGCTACAGCCGTGGTCATTTGGTTACATGGATTAGGGGATTCGGGTGCCGGATTTGCCCCCGTTGTGCCTGCATTAGGTTTGCCTGCCGATCATGCTATCCGGTTTATTTTCCCCCATGCGCCAGAGCAAGCTGTGACCATCAATGGCGGCTACGTCATGCGCGCTTGGTACGATATTAAAAGCATGGATTTGCACGACAGAGCCGATATGCAAGGCGTGCTTGAGTCGGAGAAAAGGGTTGCCGCATTAATTAATGAGCAAATCGCGGCGGGTATTGCGAGCGATCGTATCGTATTAGCGGGATTCAGCCAGGGCGGGGTGATGAGTTTATTCTCTGGACTGCGTTTCCCGCTGCAACTTGCTGGGATTATGGCGCTATCTTGTTATTTACCGACGGGCGATGTGTTACCCACTGAATTAAGCGTAGCGAATCGCAATACACCGATATTACAGCAACACGGTATACAGGATGATGTAGTGCCATTATCCGCCGGCATATTAGCGAAAGAAGCGTTAATGGCGGGAGGATATAATGTGGTGTGGCAGACTTATCCTATGCCACATTCGGTGATCCCTGCGCAGTTAAAAGAGATTTCTAAGTGGTTATTACAGCGATTTGAAATGTAGATAAGTCTAATTGCCGATAAAAACAGCATGCGGTAAGTTTAAATTTGCCCATGCTTGTTTTTTTATGGGAACAATCAATTTTTTCTGTAACACTTTCTAAGTCATTTATACTGAAGGATTTAAATTAAGTTATTTCACTTTTATATTTAATTCTCTACATATATAGAAATCAGTCATTCAGCTTATTTTTTATATGAAACAAATCTGTCTTAAAGCTCCTGCGAATTCCCCTATTAATGTCAAGTTTTTAATAAAAATGACACAATTTATCTTTATTCTTTGTTATTATCCGTGACGCTGAACTTGATGGAGTTCACGGCAATCTTTCTATGATAAAATAATTAAAATCAAGGGGTTGATGTAATGAGACATATGCTTATTAAAGGACTAGTTGCAACTGCTGTTGTCGCTGCGCTTACGGGTTGTAATAATAGTGATGACGATAAAGTCCCAACAACATGTGCTGAAGCGGGAAGCGCTTGCACAACATTTACCGTTTTACACACCAATGATAACCACGGCCGTTTCTGGCAGAGTGAGTATGGTGAATATGGTATGGCAGCTCGTAAAACGCTAATTGATCAGATCCGTGATGAAGTTGAATCACGTGGTAGTCAAGTATTACTCCTGTCTGGTGGTGATATCAATACCGGAGTCCCTGAGTCAGATATGCAAGATGCTGTACCAGATTTTATTGGTATGAACTTGATTGGTTATGATGCGATGGCAGTGGGAAATCATGAATTTGATAATCCATTAGATATTGTTCAAATGCAGAGGAAACTTGCTGATTTCCCTATGTTAGCCGCTAACATATACGATAAAGTTTCAGGGAAACGCTATTTTGATCCTTATAAAGTTTTTCATATAAATGGATTACGTATAGCCGTTATTGGTCTCACTACTGTAGACACCGCTAAAATCGGTAATCCAGAGTATTTGACTAACCTTGAATTTACTGATCCTCAAGTTGAAATCAAGAAAGTGATAAAAGAAATTAAAGATGCAAAAGCTGCTGATTTAATTTTTGCCACAACACATATGGGACATTATGCTAATGCAGCAAGTGGAAGTAATGCGCCAGGAGATGTCTCGCTAGCAAGAGCACTTAATGAAGGTGATTTACAAGCGATCATTGGTGGACATTCACAAAATCCTGTGTGCATGGAACCTGGTAATGAATCTTATGCAGCATTTAACCGTGGCGATGAGTGTAAGCCAGATCAGCAAAAAGGTACTTACATTATGCAGGCCCATGAATGGGGTAAGTATGTAGGTCGGGCCGATTTCGAATATTTTAATGGCGAGTTGCATTTAGCGAGTTATAAGTTAGTGCCAGTCAATTTAATGGTTTTAGATGCATATGGTACTCCTGCACTTGCAGTTAAAGGCGACAAAAAATCTACAACATTAGTACCGGGTACATCACAAATTGATGAAGATATCGGAGTGTTACAAGTCCTAAGACCTTATCAAGAGAAAGGACAAGCGTTATTAGATGTTATCATTGGTAATACGGATGGAATGTTAGTTGGGGAGCGAAACATTGTTCGTTTTGAACAGACTAATCTTGGCCATTTATTAGCTAGAGCTCAAAGCCAATATAAGCTGGTTAACAGCGACTTTGGTATCATGAATTCTGGTGGTGTAAGAGCATCTATTCCGGCAGGAAACATTACATATCGTGATGTACTAACAGTCCAGCCATTTGGCAACATGGTTGCTAAAGCTAAGATGAAAGGCTCAGATATTACGCAATACTTAAACACTGTTGCAACAATCAGTGTTGATAGTGGCGGATATGCTCAATTCGACGGTATTAAGATGGCCGTTGATTGTGATGCAAAAAAAGTCACTGTAAACGATATCAATGGCAAAGGGTTTAGTGAGAATGAAGAATATACATTCTCAATCTCTACATTTAGTGCCGCTGGTGGAGACAAATATCCAGTGATCAGTGCGACATCTATTGAGGTTGCTGATGCTTTAGTTTTACGAGACTTTATTGAAACTAAAAAAGATATCAAGGTTGCTGATTTTAATCCTGTTGCTGGTGATATAACTTATACATCAGCTGGTGGCGAAGTTAAAGGTTGTCCTGCTGCTCCTAAGTTGTAATATAAGGCTTAGATAACATTTATGTAAATTTTCTCACCAGTTGATTTTATTATCAACTGGTGTTTTTATTTAAGTATCCAAATTAATTTATCGCATTATCAAGTCTGAGTCGTCATAATTTTTTGATGTTAAGATTACTCTGATTTAGTGGTTTTAGCATAAATAATGCGATTCCTTGATAACTAAAATTTTATTTGTGAGCTTATTTATCTAGGAGCTAGTGCGGTGCAGTATATCGTGATGTCTCAGGAATAGCTGATTTAGGCAGTATGTTAGTGACATCAGAAAAAAGTGATAAAGTCAAAGCCGATTTTGGCGTGATGAACTCGGGCGGTGTACCAGGGTGAGATCGTGAATGTATTTTAACCGTTTTGAACCCAATTTGACGAACGGTATCGATTATGATCTTATGCTCTCTTTTTCTTATAGAGAACATCAGAGCATGTACCTTGAAGCCTTCACGTCTCATTTCAACTCGATTGCTGACAGCCGACAATCTGCCAAAGTGACTTACCCATTGCATGATGTATTGTTCGTTACTCTGTGTGGTGTGATTGCTGGTGCCGAAGGCTGGTCAGAAATCCATGACTATGCTGCCGGACATCATAACTGGTTTAAAGAAAAGGGAATTCTGACCGAAGGTGTCCCAGTCGATGATACCATTGCACGTATTATCTCTCGTATCGAGCCGGAACAGTTCCGACTGTGCTTCGCCAATTGGATGCGAGCCGTCCATGAGATGAGTGATGGTCATCTTATTGCTATCGATGGTAAAACGCTTCGTGCCTCATACAATCGTGAAGATCGGCGCTCAACCATTCATATGGTCAATGCGTTTGCCTGTGCCAATAAAGTGGTGCTGGGGCAAGTAAAAACGGCAAATAAATCCAATGAGATAACCGCAATCCCAGCGCTGCTGCAGTTGTTAGATATAGAAGGAGCACTTGTATCAATCGACGCCATGGGTTGCCAGACAGAGATTGCAAGACAGATAGTCGAGCAAGGAGGTGACTACTTACTTGCTGTAAAGGCAAATCAAAGTTCCTTGCATGAGGCCGTGGTCAGTGCTTTCAGTGAAGCGCGCAGTAATCCTCTTGATGGACTCGTTATTGAAAAAAATAGAGGCCGTATCGAGGCAAGAGCCTACTATGTAATACCTGCAAACCAGCTCCAAGATTATTTTCCTAAGTGGATGAAATTGAACACATTAGGTATGTGTTTGAGTTATCGGTATACGAAAGGGAAAGAGGCAGAACTGACCTACCGTTACTATATCAGTTCAGCCACACTCGATGAGCAGCAGTTAGCCAATTCAGTTCGTGGCTATTGGGGGATTGAGAACAGCTTACACTGGGTGCTAGATGTCTCAATGAAAGAAGATAGTTGCCAGATTTACCAACATCATGGGGCAGAAAATTGGGCCATGCTTAGGCAAATATCACTGAATATGCTTAGGGCTGAACCTTCTAAAGGAAGCATTCCAGCGAAACAGAAAAGAGCTTGGATGAAACCTGAATATTTAGAATCGGTTCTATTAGCAGGGTTGCAGCTGGACGAATTTTAAACACTCATGCGGTTGCCCTGGGATCGTCTGCGACCTTAGTGTTATTAGATGGACGCCGTATGCCAGGCACGAGTTCGAGCTCTGGCTCAGTGGCGGATACATCTTCTATCCCTATGGCTATCGTGGAACGTATTGAAATCCTGCGGGATGGCGCTTCAGCAGTCTATGGTTCCGATGCGGTAGCGGGCGTGATAAACATTATCACTAAGAAAGAGTTTGAAGGTTTTCAGCTTGATTACAGTACAGAGCAACCAAGCGTAGAAGGGGGCGATGCTAACCGTTTATCGCTTGCAACTGGCTTTAATACAGATAAAGGCAATATCACTCTCACCTATGAATATCATGATACTAAAGCGGTAATGGATCGTGATATTTGGCGAATGGATGATTCAAGTTATAACGCCTATAGCGGATATAGCTCAGTACCAAATGGTAAATATGGACCAGGCAATGGTAGCTGGTATAGTAATTCAGATATATGTGAAAAAACGGAAAATACCATAGACTCAGGTGATGGTCGTTGTTTATATAATCATGGTAATGTGACTAAGTTATTTGGTGATCAAACCCGTAACTCGCTATTATCTAATTTCTCCTATGAAATTTCAGAAAATATAAAATTCCGAGGCCGAGCTTCTGCGTCTTTAGCTGAAACTGAAACTCGTTATGCGGGTACACCAGTATCAACGAATACCCCAGTGATGAGTGCCGATAATAAGTACAACCCCGTTGGCGAAGAATTAGTGATTTCTATGCGAGGTGCGCAACTTGGCGAGCGAGATACATTAACTGAAACTAACAATTTTGATATTCTTGGTGGCTTTGTTGGCACAATAGATTCAGGTAATGGTATCGATTGGGAATTAAATGCTCAGCATGCGACCTCAACAACAAACAGTTTTAACTACAATTTACTCAATGACAATATTATTCAGCAAGAAATAGATTCAGAGCAATATGATATTTTCAATACCTCTGGAATGAGTTATGAGCAGTGGGATCAACAGATGACAGATCTGTATCGTAAAGCTGCCCATACTGGGGTGTATCAAGGTAAGTTTGAAAGCACTCAATTAGATGGTTTAGCGTCGACGCTACTTGTCGATAACGGTGATTTTTCGGTCGCTATGGTCGGTGGTCTTGAATATGAAATGATCAAGTTTAAGCAAACCAGTGATCCAGAATCAGCGGCGGGGATTATTTCCGGTGGCTCGGGTGGTGATGATGTCGATGCCACGCGTGACCGTAGTGCTGCGTATCTCGAGTTTCAAGTGGGTTTACCTGCTAATGTTGAGTTCTCTGCCGCGGTTCGTTACGAGCGCTATGAGCAGGAAGGCTCTCTGACTGGGCCTCAAGGTGAAGTGGTCAACTCATCGACCTTCGATGCCGTGGTGCCTAAATTTGGTTTGAGCTGGCGCCCAGTGGATAGCTTGTTACTGCGTGCCAGTTACGGTGATTCGTTCCGTGCGCCAAATATGAGTGAGATGTTCTCATCTCAATCCTTGAGTTTTGAGAAGGCGGTGGATTCCCTATGGTGTAATGAACCCGGTAACGTGGATGCCATATATTGCGCCACTAATAATCAGCATAAAACTTGGTTTGGTGGTAACCCAAACTTAGAGGCTGAAGAGGGTAACTCGTTAACCTTTGGTGGCGTTTGGAATGTCACTGATGCATGGAACTTGGAGTTATCTTATTACTCAATCACCTACGACAATAAAATCGAGTCGATCGATGTAGATGATATTCTGCGTGATGAAATCAAGAATGGATCGTCTCCCTATGTGACCCGTGGTCCAGATGGCAAGATTGAGTATATTGAGGCGGGAATACGTAATTTAGCCACAGTTGAGACCTCTGGTATCGATTTTGTAACGGCTTATAACTTAGAAACTGGCTTTGGTGATTTCAATTTCAAACTGGATTTGACTCACGTGCTTGATTTTAAGAAGCAGGATAATGCCGAATCAGAGATGATCGACTACGCAGGAACGACGGACTCACCCGATTGGCGTGGCAACTTTGCGACAAGTTGGAAATACGATGATTTCTCTGCCGCATGGACAGTCGTCTATATTGGTAGTCAATCAGCAAGTTATTTCAACGAGTTAGAAAAAACTGACCGTTATGTCGATTACGATAATTACTTTAAACACAATATCCAATTTGGTTATACCCATGCTTATAACGGCTCTATCACAGTAGGGGTGAATAATGTGTTTGATGCTGAAACACCAAACTATTATACCTACGCCGATTATCGCGATGTGAATGTGGGTTTATATGATGTGTTAGGTAGAACGTATTACCTGAGAATAAACCAGAAGTTTTAGGTTGTCCGCCCTCCCTGGATAACTCAAACCTCCGCTTGCGGAGGTTTTTTGCTTATTTTTGCCTGCTTTTCAGGTTGCTTATCGGATATCGGATCAGCGCTGTCAATGTGTGAGGCGCAGCTCGTGGCGATGTTCGTGTTGATAATGCTCGGCGCAGGAGGCGCAGCGTTGTTCAGTGGGATCTTGGTTTAAGCGTTCGGTTTCGATTTCTGCCTCACAATCCGAACAAAGACCGTAGAGGCCTAAGTCGAGCTGACAAAAGGCGGCATCAAGTTTATTCAGCTGGCAAAATAGCGGGTGATCGGCCAGTGGCGTTTGCGCCAATGTATCAATTAACTCTGTCAGACTCAGGCTAGCATAATACTCCCCTATGACTTCGAGGAACGGAGGGAGCGCGCCGAGTTCTTTCCTTAGATTAGCTTCAAGCTCTGACAATTCATGTCTGATATGGGTGGTGCTCACGTAAAATCGCCTATTTCATTTGACTCTAGGCGTCCAGTCTAATAGTTCCACTACCAACGACTATGATAAAGATCAAGTATCTGCCATATTTTAAATATTTTCGCCGTTAAAAATCGAAAAAGTACTTCATTCCTATCGCATTATGTGTGCTATGACTAAGTCCCTTTCATTGCACACATTGCCGCGTTTGAGTCTCGATTTCTTACCTTTATCAGATAGATTTCCGTTTTGTGGTTGGTCACACTCTATGGTTAGTCGGCTAAGTTTCGCTGCGCAGCTTCTAATACCGCGACGATTTCTTCCGTTGTTTTAAACACGCGTAGCTCCCTAAATAAGGTATCGGCTTCGGGATATTGACGATTGAGGTAGGTAAACCACTGTTTGATCCGGGCGGGATAATAGTCACTCTTGCGACCATTAAGCTCTCTTTGGGTATAACTGAGCATCAGCCCTAAGGTTTGCGCCCAAGTATAAGGGGTTGCGCCTGTCTTGATGGTATCGGCCAAGTTGGGCAATGAAATCGCCCCGCGGCCGATCATAATACTGTCGCAGCCCGTGACGTCGATGCAACGCTTAGCATCGTCGCGGTTCCAAATTTCACCGTTGGCGATCACCGGGATTGGCAAACGTTTACGCACTTCGGTGATGTATTCCCAGTAGGCGGGTGGTTTGTAACCGTCAACTTTACTGCGCGCATGGATGGCAAGCTCAGTTGCGCCGGCTTCATACACAGCGATAGCGTTTTCCATAAACAGTGACTTATCTTCGTAGCCTAAACGTATTTTGGCGGTTACGGCATGTTCTTTCGGCACCGCTTGACGCATGGCTTTGACAATATCGTGCACGCTCTCAGGATATTGCAGTAATACGGCGCCACCTTTGCTGCGGTTAACGATTTTTGCCGGACAGCCAAAGTTGGCATCGACACCGTGTGAGCCGAGTTCAATTGCCCGCAGGGCATTTTCACCCATACATTGGGGTTCTTGGCCGAGTAACTGCACTCGCACGGGCGTACCCGAAGGAGTATTCCCCTTATTGAGTAGCTCAGGACACAGTTTGAGAAAGACTTTTTCAGGCAGCAGTTGGTCTACCACACGCACAAATTCGGTGACGAGCAAATCGTAGGGATTGATGGTCGATAGAATGTCACGCATTAAAGCGTCTACTACGCCTTCCATTGGAGCCAAAATCACACGCACTGCAGTAAACCCATATCTATTTGCAAAGGGCGAGCATTCTACCTTATCGGCCTTAAGTTACAAAGTGGCCGAGTGAATGCGGATGATTATGCGCTCCCATAAATAAAATCCAAGCTAAACTGATTGTCCTAGCAGGATATTTTGACCATTTCTGTGACTTAGTGATATTTTTTTGCAATAGAATTGAAACAGGGCAGGTCTTTTGTTGTAAGCCAGCTACTTAAACTGTTGTTGGTCATTATTACTCAATAAACAAGAAGGGATTATTTATGAATTCAGTTAAAAAAACAGCAGTTGCAGTAGCGTTAGGTTCAGTTGTGATGAGCTCAGCTTTTGCTGTCAATGCACAAACTAACCCATTTGGTTTTGAAGCTATGGATGCGGGCTATCAAATTGTCGGTTCAGAAGGCAAATGTGGTGAAGCTAAATGCGGCGCAGACATGAAGAAAGCCGCCGCTGAAAAAGCCAAAGAAGGTAAATGTGGTGAAGCTAAATGTGGCGCGGATATGAAGAAAGCGGCCGCAGATAAAGCCCATGAAGGCAAATGTGGCGAAGCGAAATGCGGCGCTGACATGAAAAATGCCGCGGATAAGGCCCATGAAGGTAAGTGTGGTGAAGCGAAATGTGGCGCTGATATGAAGAAAACCGCAGAGAAAGTTGACGCTAAAGTCGAAGCCGTTAAAAAAGAAATGAAATAAAACTGACTGCACTGCTCCCGCTGTGATGGGGGTTATTGAGTCTAAAGAGGCCAGCCCGCGCTGGTCTCTTTTGTTTTATCCTAAAGCGATGACCAAGCGTTCGTGAGGTTTTATGAATAATCAAAAAAATGCGGTACAGGTAGGGCTGGGCTTACGGCGAGAAATGCTCAGTGAGTTTTGTACACAGGTGCCTGATGCTATTGATTTTTTTGAAGTGGCACCAGAAAATTGGATGACCTTAGGTGGTAAATTTGGTCGCCAATTTCGTGAACTAACCGAGCAACATACTTTCTACTGCCACGGTTTGAGTTTATCCATTGGTAGCCCTGAACCCTTAGATCTCGCGTTTGTAAAAAATATCAAAACCTTTATGGATTTACACCAAATCCAAGTCTATTCCGAACATTTAAGTTATTGCTCAGGGCAAGGTCACTTATATGATCTCATGCCTATCCCTTTTACCGACGCAGCGGTAAAGCATGTGGCGGCGCGGGTCAAGCAAGTAGAAGATATTCTAGAGCGGCCGCTTATTTTAGAAAATGTGTCTTTTTATGCCGCTCCAGGTGCGCAAATGAGCGAACTTGAATTCGTTAATGCCGTGCTGCAAGAAGCCGATTGTAAACTGCTACTCGATGTGAACAACATCTATGTGAACTCGATAAACCATCAATACGATGCCGATGCCTTTTTACAGGCCATGCCGACGGAGCGCATCGCTTATCTGCATATTGCTGGGCACTACAAACAAGCTGAAGATCTGCTCATTGATACCCATGGCGCTGCAATTAACGATCCCGTGTGGGCATTGTTGCAACGTTGCTATGCCTTGCATGGGGTAAAGCCGACCTTGCTTGAGCGTGACTTTAATCTGCCGACAACCGCTGAATTGTTGCTCGAGCTAAATCAAATCCACGCTTATCAAGCAGCGGTCAGTTCCCAAATTCAAAATAGCACTCATGCTGTAAAGAGGAGCGCCTAATGGATTTTAAGCAAGTGCAGCAATCGTTTATCGATTATATCCGCGATCCCTCTTCGCCATTGCCTGCGGATACTGATGTTCGACGCATGCAGGTTTACCGCGAGTTATTTTTTAATAATGTGCTGGGATTTGTGTCGAACGGCTTTCCCGTGCTAAAAAGTTTGTATTCTGAAGAAGACTGGTTAGCTTTGGTGCAGAGCTTTTTTAGCCAGCACGATTGCCAATCGCCGATTTTTATCGACATCGCGGGCGAGTTTTTAGATTTTTTACAGCAGGAATATCAGCCCACGGCAAATGATCCTGTTTTTATGCTCGAATTAGCCCACTATGAATGGCTGGAGTTGGCCGTTGCGGTCGCACAGGTGAGTGGGGATGAATCTCAACTTAGCCCTGTGCAAATTTCAACGCAGGCGTTATGTTTGTCACAGACGGCGAGGGTAGCGCAGTATCATTTTGAGGTGCAGCACATTCGTCAGGATTATCGTCCGCAGCAACAACTCGATGCGCCAGTGTTTTTTTGTCTCTATCAAGATGCCGATTGTGAAGTGTGTTTCTTACAGTTAAACCCCTTAAGTGCGCAGGTGTTGGCATTTCTTCAAGCTCAAGGCCAAGCGGGTTTTCAAGAGATAGTTGATTGGTTAACAATCACTTACCCTCAAATGGTGCCAGAAGTTATTGCGCAAGGTTGTAGCCAGTTACTCGAGCAATTAGCGGCCAAAGGGATAGTGCGCGGACGTCAGTCTTAAGGTTGGGATTATTGCCGAAATAAATGCAATAACCCTACATTTAGAGGGTTTTTATTAATTTGACAAACCGCTACAATGTCGGCCGTTTTGTGATCTCAATCACTGTACGATTCCTGCGCACTTATACTTGCACATACTAGAGGAGCTGTAATGAGTAGTCAGCCGTTTAAAGACCCATTTAATTTTTTGTATTTTATTGGTTTTATTTTAGTTTTACTGTTGCCGACTCTGCCAGCAAGCCTGTCTTGGTTAAAGCACTTAGGTCTAATTTAAGCGAGCGTTAATCTCGAGCGCATAGACTATTGGCCACTCTTAGAGTGGCTTTTGTTTTTCCGATAAAGGGTAAGTTAATCTATGGTATTAAAGCGCGGATTATTTTTATTGTTAGGTTTAACCGCGTTAGCCTTAGGTTTACTCGGTATCGTGCTGCCCTTGCTGCCGACCGTGCCGTTTATCTTGCTTTCCGCTTTCTGCTTTGCCCGCTCCAGTGAACGTTTACACCATTGGTTGATGACTCACCCATGGTTTGCCGATGCCTTAACCCAGTGGCAAGAGCAGCGAGCAATGCGTAAAGGATTGAAACGCAAAGCTATGATAGTCAGCGCGCTGAGTTTTAGTGTCAGCATTATTGTGGTGCCCATCCTTTGGGTAAAAGGTTTGCTGCTCGTGATGGCACTCGTCTTACTCTGGTATCTCAAAGGGATCCCTGAAATAGCTGAATAGAGCGACACTGTGAATTTAATGCATGACAGATAGTTTTCGTCGCGTCATGGTTGAGGTGATTTAACACTGTGTCGACAGGGTTTGATCTGAGGCACAAATTGATAACCTTTCCATCACTTGTGCGTTGTGATTGTTGCAACTAAAACTAAAGCGGCATAAGCTTTGTCCGACTTTCGACAATGCGTCCACCCAGTGTGGACGTTTTGTTTTATACCGCCAACGCTAGGTTGGTGAATTGATTAAGTAACTTATTAAGTAAATATGATGGCTATGAATACAGAAACCTTATCCTTGATAAAGCAAAGCATTAAAACGATTCCTAATTATCCTAAGGAAGGGATTTTATTTCGAGATGTCACCAGTTTGCTTGAGAATGCAGCCGCCTATAAAGCGACCATCGACTTGTTAGTTGAACATTATCGTGGCCAAGGCTTTACCAAAATAGTGGGCACCGAAGCCCGTGGTTTCTTATTTGGTGCGCCGCTGGCTTTAGAATTGGGTGTGGGTTTTGTACCTGTGCGTAAACCGGGTAAATTGCCGCGTGCAACTATCAGCCAAAGCTATGAACTGGAATACGGTCACGATAGCCTAGAAATTCATACCGACGCGATTAATCCAAATGACAAAGTGCTCGTTGTTGACGATTTACTCGCCACTGGCGGTACTATTGAAGCGACCGTTAAACTCATTCGCCAACTGGGCGGTGAAGTTAAACATGCGGCCTTTGTGATCTCATTACCTGATTTAGGTGGTGAAGCCCGTTTAACCGCATTAGGGCTTGAGTTGGTTAAACTTTGTGAGTTTGAAGGCGAATAAATCTGCAGCTAAAGGCGCCTTGGGATAGTTTGATGGCATGTCAAATCATGACATGTTATCTTTCAAAGTTCTCGGGGCGCATGCTCCCGCTTTTGTATCACATACTCTGGGGAGTTCCATGTCATATCAGGTGTTAGCCAGAAAATGGCGCCCTGCCACATTTGATCAAATGGTTGGCCAAAGCCATGTTTTGCATGCCTTGACCAATGCGTTAAGCCAGCAGCGTTTACACCATGCTTACCTGTTTACGGGAACGCGCGGTGTCGGTAAAACCAGCTTAGCGCGACTCTTTGCCAAAGGCTTAAATTGCGAACAAGGCGTGACAGCCACTCCCTGTGGTGTTTGCGGTAGCTGTGTGGAAATCGCCCAAGGCCGTTTTGTCGATTTAATTGAAGTCGATGCCGCTTCCCGTACTAAGGTCGATGACACCCGTGAGCTGTTAGACAATGTGCAGTATCGTCCGACCCGTGGCCGTTTTAAGGTTTATCTCATCGACGAAGTGCATATGCTGTCGCGCAGCAGTTTTAACGCACTGCTAAAAACCTTAGAAGAACCCCCCGAGCACGTTAAATTTCTTCTGGCGACAACCGACCCACAGAAACTGCCCGTGACTGTGTTATCCCGTTGTTTGCAGTTCAATTTAAAAAGTCTGACCCAAGGCGAAATTGGCACTCAGCTTAATCATATTTTGACCCAAGAGCAGCTTCCCTTTGATGCTGAAGCGCTAAAGCTTCTTGCCAAAGCCGCCAACGGCAGTATGCGTGATGCCTTGAGTTTGACCGATCAAGCGATCGCCTTTGGTGGCGGCAATGTGATGCTCACTCAAGTACAAACTATGCTTGGCAGTATTGATGAGCAGCATGTGGTTGCTTTGCTTAAAGCCTTAACCGATGCCGATATTGGCGTGTTAATGCACACCTGTGCCCAAGTGCTGGCGTACGGCGCCGATGCCCAAGAAGTGCTGCGCAGTTTGCTTGAGCTGTTACATCAAATTACTTTGACTCAATTTGCCCCAGTTTGCGCGCAGCAATCTTTGTATAGCGCGCAAATTCGCGCCTTTGCCGAGCAGCTTACGCCAGAGCAAGTGCAGCTTTATTATCAGATTTTATTAACAGGCCGCAAAGATTTACCCCATGCACCAGACCCTAAATCGGGTCTTGAGATGGCGCTGTTACGCGCTGTTGCATTTGTGCCAGAAAAGCCGGTAAAGCGTTGGCAGCCTGATGTGGTCGCTGAGATCCGTTTACCCGAAGGCCAAACGCCCGTTGCGGCAACTGCTGCAGTGCAAGCTCCCCATGTAAATGAACAACAGTTTGCAGAAACTCATACTGCTGAACCACATAGTACTGAACCGCATATCACTGAAAAAGTGCCTGCTGAAAAAAAAACAGTATTAATTGAGCAAGCAAGCGCTAATCAGCAAGTTGAAACCGCGCAAGCGGACGCTATTGCTACGGCTACGGCTGAAGTGTCAATTGAGCCAGCTGATGCTGTAGAGCAGGCGCTTGATGCTGAGCTCGAAGCGGATGCGGCATTGATTGCCGAACAGACGGTGATTTTAAGTCAGGCTCAGAGTCAGGGATTTAACGCTGACAGCTTAAATGCTGGCACAGCGAATGCTGAGGTAGAGCCTCAAACTCAAACAGTATCAACCGCTCAAGCGACTTCTATACACATTTCTGAGCCCGTTGCTGACAATGAAGCATCGGTTGCCAGTCTTGATGCTCAGAATAGTGAAGTTCCTGAATTAATTGGGGCAACTGCCGAGTCGAGTATTGTTAATCCAGCAGCGGCTGAAATGGTTAACAACAGCGCAGCTGAGAACACACTGGATAACAATCCCACCGCTAACAACACGCTTGAGCAAAAAGGGCTTGATGGGCATAGTTCCTATGGAACTGAAGCAGCGTATTCATATCCTGCTATGGGAGATTATGCCCAAGAGTCGGCGCCGCTCGATTCCTATCAAGATGCTTATGTTGAATTTTCTTCTGGCTCTTACAATGATGACGACTTTCATCACAGTTTTGAGGCTCATGCGGTACCTGATGATGTTCAACACTCAGCTAATGTGCAACACTCGGATAGTGTTCAACATTCTGCTGATATTCAAAGCACAGGTATTCAAAGTGCAGTTGGCATGCAAGGTTCAGTTGATAGTCAGTCAGTAGCTATGGCTCAAGCGTCTCCTCAGACACCAATTTCAATTCCAACACCTGCTTCTGCATCCTTAGCCGATGATGATATTCTCTCGGCTGTGTTGGCTGCGCGAGATTCACTGTTATCGGATCTCGACGCCTTAAGTGTTAAGGACGGTGATGAAAAAAAGTCGTCACTGGACTCAAAGTTAAAGACACCAAACAGTAAATCAAATGTAGCCACCTTACCTAAGTCGGCCAGTAAAAGTGATGTCAGTCAGACAAATGTGTCATTTTCTGCTGATCCTGCTGCTGATTTAGCCCCCGATGTAGCGATAGATTTTGATGATGATTTTGACTTAGATCTTGAGCCAATTACTTTGCATCAATCCGTATCTTCGATCGCAGAATCAGCTAGTTCTGTTTCTGCTGTTCCAGTCAAACCGGCAGCATATGATCGTCCGCCTTGGGAGGCTGAGTCAGAAGCAGAGTTAACCGCAGAGCTTATCGAAACGACTCAGGTTGAGTGTGGCAATAATGATATCGCTGATGTTGATGTTGCTGTTGCTGATGTTATGGTGGCTCAAGGCTCAGAAATTAAGGTCGACTCAGCCAGCGGTGACCAAGGATCTTTAGAGGCTAACAACACTGCTAATGATGCACTGAATCAGACGGCTAATGCTGAACACACGCAGGAGACACACGTTGCGCTCAGTTCGACTCAACCTATTAGTGGTCATCCATTAGATTTGCATTGGTACAAGTTGATGGCGAGCTTAGAGATCGGCGGACGAGTGCGGCAATTGGCGGTGAATTCCGTTTGCCAAACCCAGAGCGATCCTTTGCCGCTGTTGCTTAAGCCAAACCAGAAACATCTTGCGGCCGATGTGGCCATAGTGCAGCTTGAGCAAGCCTTAAGTGCCGTGCTTGGGAACCCAAGACGGGTACAAGTGGTCATAGGAATCGATGCTCAGCGGGAAACGCCTTTAGAGTTACGTAAACGTTTCCACCAAGAGTTGCTGCAACAGGCGCATCAATCATTGATCCATGATGACAATGTGCAATGGTTGATCCAACGTATGGGCGCCGAACTCGATGCTGATAGTTTAGTGTACCCGCCTGAGTTGTTGAATTTACGCAGTCAGCAAATACAAGCTTTACCTGAGCTAACTGAGGCCGCGAGTTAACCACTATCGATTATCGACAATCAACGAGTCCTAGGGGTAAAGTTTCGTCGTTAATTTGTTACGCCGTGGTTTAAATTTGAGCTTAAAGTACCTATTTATAGTAATGCTGCTGAGAAACTCGGCATCGAGATCATAAGTTTATTAACAAGATAACGGCATTGATTGCCAATCCCATTTATTTAAGTAAGATTAGCCGCGTTAATGCTTGCGACTAACCCTAATAGAAGAGAAAAGACTATGTTTGGAAAAGGCGGTATGGGCAATCTGATGAAACAGGCCCAGATGATGCAAGAAAAAATGGCCAAAATGCAGGAAGAAATCGCCCGTATGGAAATGGTGGGCGAATCGGGTGCAGGTTTGGTGAAAGTCACCATGACAGGCGCGCACACAGTGCGTAAAGTCGAAATCGACCCAAGCTTGATGGAAGACGACAAAGAAATGCTGGAAGATTTGATTGCTGCAGCTTGTAATGATGCAGCCCGTCGAATTGAAGAAAATCAAAAAACTAAAATGGCCGAAGTCACTGGTGGTATGCAATTACCTCCAGGCATGAAAATGCCATTTTAATTGAGATAGCCGATGAAATTTAGTCCACTGTTAGATGAGTTAATTCAGTCCCTGCGTTGTTTACCTGGGGTTGGGCCTAAATCGGCGCAACGTATGGCGTTTCAGTTACTCGAGCGTGACAGAAAAGCAGGGCTTAAATTAGCCAGTGCGCTGTCCTGTGCGATGAGTGACGTCGGTCATTGTCAGTCTTGCCGAACCTACACTGAAGAAACCCTCTGTCCGATTTGTGCTAGCCATAAACGCGGCACGTCTTCCACCATTTGTGTGGTGGAAACGCCGGCCGATGTGTTAGCCATTGAGGCGGGTGGACATTTCACTGGTCGCTACTTTGTGCTTTTAGGTCATTTATCGCCACTCGATGGTGTTGGGCCAGAAGAGCTAGGTTTAGCGTTACTCGAGCGCCACTTGGCTTCGGGTGATGTTGCCGAGTTGATTTTAGCGACCAATCCGACGGTAGAAGGCGAGGCCACAGCGCATTTTATTGCTGATATGGCCAGACGCCATAAGGTGATGATCAGTCGCATCGCCCACGGCGTACCCGTTGGTGGAGAGCTTGAATACGTGGATAGCACGACGTTAGCCTTGTCATTTAATGGTCGTTTACCGCTTTGACAGAACACAGTGACTCAGTTTAGTTAGTGTAATGTAATTGATTATATTAGCTTAATTTTAATGCTGAACGGTTCGGCTCGACTTAAGTGTCGCGATCCCATAAACCCGCCAAGAACTTATCTTGAGCGGTTTTTTTATTTGCTTAGTGTTTCATCTAGATGTCGAGGCAGGATTGTCGAGGCTGTGTGGTAGGGCTGTGGAGATAGCGCCGTGGTTTTAAATGCTCATATCAATTGATACCTATCCATATAAAAACTAGGTTTATCAATAGTTTTTAAATTTCATACTTGTCTTATGCGAGCTTCATCCGTAAAGTCGGTTAGATAAGAAGCGGGCAGAGTTGCGATTTTCTATTATGTTCGCGCATGTGCTTTAGTTAATTCGATAGGCTTAGCTCCGTGTACTTAGCTCTATGTACGTGGGATCGGACAGGTGTTTTATGGGAAAGAAAATCAAGGAGGGATTTATTGGAAAAGATTACGATTAGGCATGCAGAGAAGTGTGACGCCGCAGCCATTCAAGACGTATATGCCTGCCCGAATGCCTATGCAGGCACCTTGCAACTTCCTTGGCCATCGACCGATAAATGGGAGTCACGCCTTGCTGCAACATCGAATAATATTCATCGCTATGTCGCAGAGATTGAAGGTGAAGTTGTCGGCGAGTTGGGTTTCGAGGTGTACGAGCAACCCCGTCGCAGGCATGTAGCCTCCTTTGGAATGGGGGTAAAGGACAGCTATCAAGGCCGCGGTGTTGGTAGCGCTTTGATTAACGCTATGCTTGAGCTTACCGATAAATGGATGAATATAAAACGAATTGAATTAACGGTTTATACCGACAATCATGCCGCCATTGGTCTGTATAAAAAGTGTGGTTTTGTGATTGAAGGTGAGTCGAAGGATTTTGCCTTTAGAAATGGTGAATTTGTCAGTGTGTACCATATGGCGCGGATAAAGTAGCATGCTGATCTCGGCGCTATTTTTACAGTTGCTTAAGACATTTACTTTAAGAACGGACTCTAAGTGCTCATTCCATTTCAAGTCCTAACTTTAAGTACTTACTATAAGATTTGACGCTAAGTGCTCAATCTAAGAACGTACTTCAAGCGCTCATTTCATAAAATGTGGTCAGTGAATAGCATTAAGCGCTTATTTTCAAAGCCCGCTTTAGGTGCAAAGTGTATTTATATCTCAACTTTTAAGGATAAAAAATGGGGCTCATTTTATTGCCGCTGCTGATACTTTGGTTGGGTGTCGGTATTTATTCCATTCATATTGGCTATCAAGTCTTGTCTGGGACATCTCAGTTAAGCTATACACTCAGTGTTGGTGCTATCGCTATGGTGGCATTACTGCTTTATCTCTATTTCGGTTTCGCTCAATTTAAGGGAAACAAGGAGCTATGGGCGTTTGAAATTCCGATGTTTTTTGCCGCGAATAAGCTCGCTTTTGGTGTCATGTTCCTTGGTTTATTACTGCACTGGTTTGGTCAAGGCATGCTCACTTCCGCTTATTTAAAACCTCTACCTTTTATCATGATTTTCACCGTTTCCTTTGGTGCTATGGCTGGCGTCATATTGTCCGATATTTTTATGGCGAAATTTGACATCCAAAAAACGCATTGATGTCAACTGAATAGAGCCCGACGAGTTACCGGGTGCACGAGTGATTATTTACGGAAGGTTTTACGAATTTTAGATACAAAAAAACCAGCTTGTGCTGGTCATTTTCTCTTTAATAAAGAGAAGTGGTTGCGGGAGCCGGATTTGAACCGACGACCTTCGGGTTATGAGCCCGACGAGCTACCATGCTGCTCCATCCCGCGTCCGATTGTTGCTGTTAATAACTGTTTTAATTCTGTCATTTAAGAATTGGTTGCGGGAGCCGGATTTGAACCGACGACCTTCGGGTTATGAGCCCGACGAGCTACCATACTGCTCCATCCCGCGTCCGATTGTTGCTGTTAATCACTGTTTTAATTCTGTCATTTAAGAATCGGTTGCAGTAGCCGGATTGCTAATGTTAAATCAGCGACTACCTTGGCCTGTTGTTTATAAGGAGTTGAGCCCGATAGCCGTTTCTCGTTATAAACACATATAGAAAGTGGTTGCGGGAGCCGGATTTGAACCGACGACCTTCGGGTTATGAGCCCGACGAGCTACCATGCTGCTCCATCCCGCGTCCGATATCTATCTGTTTTACTTTACTATTTTACTTTAAATTGGTTGCGGGAGCCGGATTTGAACCGACGACCTTCGGGTTATGAGCCCGACGAGCTACCATGCTGCTCCATCCCGCGTCCGATATCTATCTGTTTTACTTTACTATTGTGCTTTAAATTGGTTGCGGGAGCAGGATTTGAACCTACGACCTTCGGGTTATGAGCCCGACGAGCTACCATGCTGCTCCATCCCGCGTCCGTCTTCAAAGCGGGGCAGACTATAACGGCAGCGCCTTGGCATTGCAAGGACGAAGATCGAAAAAGGTGGTGAACGCTTAAATATAAAGCGGAGTGGGGGGCTTTCATACGATTTACGTATAAGTTGGGGATTTTTCGTCGATTATCTTAGGTCAAGACAGTGACTAAATGGGACTTGGGCTAATAACTGTTTATCTTTTATGTATCCGAGCAGGTATAATGTCGCTTTGATTTTGACTGTGTACTGATTATCCCATGCTTAATTTTTTTGCCGCCGCCCCTAAGGGCTTTGAATATAGCTTAGCCCAAGAGCTGACAGAATTTGGTGCGACTGAAGTAAAAGAGAGTGTTGCAGGTGTATATTTCACTGCCTCCTTAGCTTTAGCGTATCGTATTACTTTATGGACACGCTTAGCCAGCCGCATTGTGTTGGTTATCTATAAAGGCAGCTGCGAGTCGGCAGAGCAACTCTACAATGCCGCTTATTGTGTCGATTGGCCGGCACACTTTTCCAATAAAAGCACTTTTAGTATCGATTTTCACGGTACGGGTGGTTTTATCAATAATACCCAGTTTGGCGCCTTGAAGATTAAGGATGCGATTGTCGATCGTTTCCGTGATGATGATATTGAGCGTCCGAATGTGTCTCGTGTTGATGCTGATTTTAAAGTTGATGCACATTTCCGTAATGGCGTGATCACGATTGCGATGAACTTCTCGGGTCCATCGCTTCATCAACGTGGCTATCGTTCGACCACAGGTGAAGCGCCATTGAAGGAAAACTTAGCCGCCAACATGCTCGTACGCAGTGGCTGGCAAGCGGCGCCTTCGACTTTGCTCGATCCTTTCTGTGGTAGCGGTACTGTATTAATTGAAGCGGCTTTAATGGCGGCCGATATTGCCCCAGGTCTGCAACGTAGCCGTTTTGGTTTTGAACATTGGCGTCGCCATGATAAAGCCGTGTGGCAAGAAATCGTTGAAGAAGCGAAAGCGCGTGCATCATTGGGCGTGAAACGTTGCGAGATTAAATTCTACGGTTCAGATATCGATTCGCGTTTAGTCGCGTTAGCCAAACGTAACGCCGAAAATGCCGGTGTACTGGAGTTAATCGAATTTAAAGTTGCGGATGCTTTAACGATAACGCCGCCAGCGGAAAGCGGCTATTTGATCACTAACCCACCTTATGGTGAGCGTTTAGGCAATGTGTCTGAGTTATTGCAGCTTTACTATCAGCTGGGCGACAAGTTTAAGAAAGAGTTTGGCGGCTGGAAAGTGGCCATGCTGTGTAGTGATATTGAACTGGTGTCATCGCTTAAGCTTAAAGCCGATAAACAGATGAAGATGTTCAACGGTGCACTTGAGTGTGCTTTTAACATCTACACCTTGCATGCCAACAGTACTCGCCGTGATACACCAGTGCTGCCAGATGGTGTCGACATTGCCGATATCGCCCCAGCTTTTGCTAACCGCATTAAGAAGAATGCCAAGTTATTAGAGAAATGGGCGAAGAAAGAAGGCATCGACAGCTATCGTATTTACGATGCCGACATTCCTGAATATAACGTCGCAGTTGATAAGTATTTAGATTACGTGATTATTCAAGAGTATATGGCGCCAGCGACCATACCTGAAGCCGTGACTAAACGTCGTTTAAGCGATGTGTTATTAGCACTGCCATCGGCCATTGGCATCAATCCGAACAAGATGATCATGAAAACCCGTGAGCGTCAAAAGGGCACGAGTCAATATCAAAAGCTGGATGAGCGTAAGTTAGAGCTTATTACCACCGAATATGGCGCTAAGTTCAAGTTGAACTTAACCGGTTATTTGGATACTGGTTTGTTCCTCGATCACAGATTGACACGTCGCTTAGTCGGTCAAAAGTCTAAAGGTCGCCGCGTACTGAACTTGTTCTCTTACACAGGTTCTGCTTCTGTGCACGCAGCGCTAGGTGGTGCTAAGTCGGTAACGACAGTTGATATGTCTAATACTTATATCGCTTGGGCGAAGGACAACTTTGCGCTCAATGGACTGCAAGGTAAGCAGTATGAGTTTGTTCAATCTGACTGCATGCAGTGGATCCGTGATTGTAATGAACAGTACGATTTAATCTTTATTGATCCGCCAACCTTCTCAAATTCTAAGCGCATGGAAGATTCGTTTGATGTGCAACGGGACCATGTGAATTTATTGGCATCTTTAGTGAAACTGCTCAGTCCAACGGGCGAGCTCGTGTTCTCTAACAATAAACGTAAGTTTAAGATGGACATAGAGACGCTGACAAAGATGAACATTAATGTGAAGAACATTGATGATGTGACTTTACCTATGGACTACAAACGCAATCCACATATTCATAATACCTGGCTTATCACCCATGCCTGAGTTGACTCAAGCAGAATTAGATAACAGGCCTTATCTGCTATATCACACAGATGGCTGCCATCTGTGTGAACTTGCCGCGGCGTTATTGGACGCGGCTGATATTGGTTATCGGGCCATAGATATATGTGACGATGAATACCTCGCGCAGCGTTACGGCGTATCGATCCCTGTGCTTAAAGCTTGGGATGATAGAGAGTTACATTGGCCATTTAACGCAACGCAATTACAAGAGTTTACAGGAGCTTAGTTTGAGTCTGGTTCGTATCAATAGTGGCTCTTTAGCCTATGGTTACACTCCGTTGTTACAAAAAGCGGATTTTACTATTCAACGCGGCGAGCGCGTGTGTATTGTTGGCCGTAACGGAGCTGGCAAGTCGAGTTTATTAAAAATCTTATCCGGCGATGTGTTGTTGGACGAAGGTGAGTTCAACATCGCTGGTAATGTGACCGTGAGTCGTCTACAGCAAGATCCACCTAAAGCTGAGCAAGGTACGGTATACGCGTATATTGCGGCAGGGTTAAAGGAAGTGGGTGAGGCGCTTGAGCGTTATCATCAACTGTCCCACGATGTCGCCCATGCCTCCCCTGAGCAAATGGATCGTATGCTGAATGAGATGCAAGGTCTGCAAGAAACCTTAGATCATTATAATGGTTGGCAGCTCGATTCGCGCATTCAACAAAACTGCGAATTATTAGGACTCGATCCTGATAAATCCTTGAGCGAGTTATCCGGGGGTTGGCAGCGTAAAGTGGCGTTAGCCAGAGCACTGGTCAGCGAGCCTGATCTCTTGTTACTCGATGAACCAACCAACCATTTAGATATAGACACCATTGAGTGGCTTGAAAAGTTTTTACTCGATTATCAAGGCGCTATCGTCTTTATCAGTCACGATAGGGGCTTTATTGCCCGTATGGCGACGCGGATTGTCGATTTAGACCGTGGTGTTGTGACCTCATGGCCGGGCAACTATCAAATGTATCTTGATGGTAAGCAAGAATGGCTGCGGGTTGAAGCTGAGAAAAATGCCTTGTTTGACAAGCGTCTCGCCGATGAAGAAGTGTGGATCCGTCAAGGCGTTAAAGCTAGACGAACCCGTAATGAAGGCCGAGTGCGTGCGCTAAAGGCCCTACGTGAAGAGCGCAGTGAGCGGTTAAACCGTCAAGGCAATGCTAAGATGGCGGTATCGGATACCGAACGCTCTGGTAAGTTAGTGTTTGATGTAACCGATCTTAACTTCAATCTGCCCGATAAAAATTTAGTTAAAAACTTTAATACGACGGTTATCCGCGGCGATCGTATTGCGCTGATCGGTCCGAATGGTTGTGGAAAATCAACCTTGATCAAGCTGTTAATCGAAAAGCTGCAACCGCAATCGGGCGAAATTAAAGTCGGTACTAAGCTTGAAATCGCTTATTTCGACCAATATCGTGAAGCCTTAGATCCTGAGCAAACGGTTGAAGATAACGTTGGCGAAGGTAAAAAAACCATCACGATTAATGGCCAAGACCGCCATATATTAAGTTATTTGCAGGATTTCTTGTTCTCACCTATGCGTGCCAGAACCCCTGTGAAAGCGCTATCGGGTGGTGAAAAAAACCGTCTGTTGTTGGCTAAGCTATTAATTCGTCCAGCAAACTTAATCATACTCGACGAACCGACCAACGATCTTGATATTGAGACCCTAGAATTGCTAGAGTCGCTGCTCACTGAATATCAAGGCACACTTTTGTTAGTGAGCCATGATAGGGCATTTATCGATAATACCGTCACCAGTAGTTGGTGGTATGCGGGTAATGGCCATTGGAGCGAGTATGTGGGTGGTTATCAAGACGCTGTGAATCAGGGGGCAAAGTTTTATTCTGAGGAACCTAGTTCGCAAAAGGCGGTCGAAGCTCCTGCGGTTGCAACGAAAGCGGTTGAAGTTAAGGCTGCAGAACCTGCGAAATCGGTAAAAAAACTGTCTTATAAGTTACAGCGTGAGTTAGAGTCGTTACCCACTGTGATGGAGCAATTAGAGGCTGAAATTCTCGCATTGCAGACGAGCATTGGACATGCAGACTTTTATAGTCAGGCGCAGGATAAAGTTAATCAGGTATTGAGCCTGTTGGCGTATAAAGAAAAGCAATTGGAAGTTTGCTTCGAGCGTTGGGAAGAGCTTGAGTCACTGAAGTAAACCAATAATAAAAATGGGAATAGAATTAATGAAGTCAAAGTTGGATAAAGCCCTTTCCTTGGTTGCCCTAGGTGTCCTTGGTGTATTAAACAGTGCCCATGCTGCACCTGTCTATGAAATCGTTAATATCGATAATTTTGATCTGCAAGGTACCCTTGAAGGTACTCGTAGTGGTTATGCCTTAGGTGTGAATGGCAATGATGAATTAGTCGGTATTTCAAAGGGCAAGAAAAAACTCAGCAGTTCAGATGTTGAAGGTGGCGTTATTGATGTTGCCGATGGTATCGCGCCAGAAGAAACTATTACGTATTCGATAGATAAAGCCATCATTGCTAACAACTTTGCCTTTGTTGCTAAGGAAAATGACGAAACATCTAACCCTTGGTTGCCTACCTTTGACAGCATTAATGGCACTAAACCGCCAAGTGATACGGCTGTGATTAATTCAGTTGATACCTTTTATTACGGTATTAATGATGCAGGTATCAAAGTGGGCAGCATGACTGCACCTGAAAAGAAAACAGAGAATACAGCAACTACTGATGTAACAGATGATTACTGGTATTACCGTGATTATGAGTTCCGCGGTGTCGCGAAATCCGGTCAAACAGAAATTTCTTTACCGCCGCCTTATACTAAATTTGTTAATGCTGACAATACTAAAACAGCTGAGTTAGGTGGATGGTCGGCGGCAACAGCCATTAATAGCAATAATTTAGTAGCGGGTTATGTTAGTACCGATATCAGTAAATATGGTAGCGATCGTGTCAATTATTGTTTAGGTACAGATAATACTTTGCCGTTGGATGTTTGCGTACAACGCGAGCAATACCCGAATAGTACTGGTACACGTAATATTCAGTATCAGACTCGTGGCTATGTATGGCAAATCGAGAATGATGTAGCTACAGGCACTGAGTTACCTTTAGGCCTAACGCCTGCGACTGACAATACCTTGACCTTTACCGCTCAAGCATTGGGTTTGAATGATAATGGTGTCGTAGTGGGTCGCTCACATGTTTATCGTGGTGGTGACACCAATAATTTGCGTCAAGATGCAGCTTATTGGGCTAAAGATACTGAAGGTAAATACCAATACCATTGGATCCCTATGGTCGATTCGATTTCTAGCTCTATTGCCTATGATATTAATGACAGTGGTATTCTTGTCGGTAGTTATCGCAGCTATATTCAAGGTTATTTGCGCGACAAGTTTTTCTATTTTGATACGAATCAAGCTGATGCAACAATAGTAACCCCGAATGATTTCGCCGCTTCTACAACGGATCTTTCGAGTAAACCGAAGAGTATCAACAATAAAGGCCAAGTTGTAGGTTATATTGAGACAACATACGATAAAGAAAAACCCCGTCCTAAAGCCGGTTTCCTGTATGAGAAATCAACTGGTGAGTTTAGCAATCTAAATAAGTTGTTGACCTGCGAATCTAAAGGCTATGAAAAAGCCAGCGATGGTAGCTGGGCACGTCATCAAGTCGAAGTGCGTGACGGTTCGGGTAAAACCTTCACGTACAATGCCGATATTATTGTGGTCGAAGGGACGAGTATTAACGAAGAAGGCACTATTGTAGGGACGGCGTTTATCCGTAAACCTTCTTATCAATTTGATAAAGATGGCAACATAGTAATTGGCGAAAATGGTGAAGCACTATTTGAACTCAATGGAAATGGTGATCCAGTAACTGCTTATGTTCCGCGTATGGTCGTGTTAAAACCGGCCTCTAGCGGTGAAGCTTGTACTGTAGTTGATGACAACACTGATAATAGTAATTATGAACGTCAAGGTGCAGCAACCCTAGCTTGGTTATTTGTCTTGCCATTAGTGTGGTTCCGTCGTCGAATTCGTTAAGTTTTAAGCTTCAATTCAGACTTAAAAAATCGAGGCAAAATGCCTCGATTTTTTTTAATCATGATCTCAATAGTTTAATAAATAGTCGATAAAATGGACGATTTTTTGATTGATCTTGGCGTCAAAAAGCACTATTCCTATGTGTGAAGCTTTTGCTTCTATTTTATGTAGAACAGAGGACGCTTGCATGAAAAGACAAAAACGAGATCGTTTAGACAGAGCTTTTTCAAAAGGATTCCAAGCTGGGGTTGGTGGACGCTCTAAGGAGCTCTGTCCATATGCAAATCTTGATTCGCGATCGCAGTGGTTAGGTGGTTGGCGTGAAGGTGTGGATGGCCGAGTTAATGGGCTATTTAATAAATAATTGAGTTTTACCTCACTAATTAAATAGCCCAGAATAAGTAATGCAGCATATTGCCCTCAGATGAGGGCATTTTTATATCTGCAGTACTTATATCTTCAGTGTTTTGGAGTAAGGCGGATTAGAATGTAGAGGTGTCGCTAAAGACACCGACTTTAAGATCGGTTGCACTGTAGATCTGACGGCCATCCACTTCAAGAATTGCATCGGCAATGCCCATTACCAGTTTACGGTGAATAGTACGCTTGATATTGAGCTTGTAAGTGACTTTCTTCGCGCCAGGTAATACTTGGCCAGTAAACTTCACTTCACCAACACCTAGTGCACGCCCTTTACCTTCAGCGCCTTCCCAGCCTAAATAGAAGCCAACGAGCTGCCACATGGCATCTAGGCCTAAACAGCCTGGCATCACAGGATCGGTAATGAAGTGGCAGTCGAAAAACCATAAGTCTGGATTAATATCGAGTTCAGCGACAATTTCACCTTTGCCAAACTCGCCGCCATTATCATTGATAGTGACGATTCTATCTATCATCAGCATGTTATCGACAGGTAGACGAGGTGAGTTTGGACCAAATAATTTCCCATGGCCACAGGCGATGAGTTCTTCTTTATTGAAACTGTTTGCTTTATTCATTGTTTTACTACTCCAGCAATAAGAGCCGCCAAGATTAGCGAACACGTGTAAGCTAAACAACTCCGATCAGCTAATTAGCGGCGAAAAAATCCCAATTTTGCGAGCAATCTTGTGATTAGACCGATTTCCTCCTCTCCATTTCCTGCGAGCTTATCTAATCGTTCCTGTACGAGGCCGTATAATGAATCATGAGGGAAATCATTATCTTCATCGGCAACACCCGCGGGCATTTGCATTAATAGCTCTACAGCCTGATCCATATGCTCAATGGCATAGATATGAAACAGTCCTTTGCCTACAGCTGTAATCACTTTGGGATTAAGATTTAGCTGTAGCACGTTCGACTTGGGCATAATAACGCCTTGTTCTCCGGTAAGTCCGCGGCGCTCACACAGATTAAAAAAGCCTTCAATCTTCTCGTTGATACCGCCAATCGCTTGCACATTACCAAATTGATCCAATGCGCCGGTAATCGCCAGTGATTGAATAATGGGCTGCTCGGCAATCGCCGACATCAAACAACAGTACTCCGCGAGTGATGCACTATCGCCATCAATTTCTTGATAGGATTGCTCGAAAACGATATTGGCGTTCAGATGTAAAGGTGCGTCTCGTCCAAAGATACGGTATAAACAGGCTGAAAGGATCATCATGCCTTTGGCATGTATATTCCCACCAAGTTCAGATTTTCTTTCAATATCGGCTACTTCACCATCACCGTAGTGAACCGATGCCGTGATCCGCGCAGGTTCACCATAGCTATAATCGATAGCATCAATCACAGTTAAGCCATTGATTTGGCCAACCATAGCACCCGAAGTTGGCAGATTTATGAAATTGTCATCGAAGCTTTGGCCTGAATATTCTTCCGAACTGTTATGCCGATAGTTGGCTTGGGTTAACGCGTGCTCAATACTGCTTGCATTGATACTTGGTTTACCACGGTAGGCTTTTGCTTGCACCATGAGTTGGGCAAACTCGAGCATAGACAAACTGAGACGACGTTGATGTTCGGTTAACCGTGCACTATAACGAAAGAGTGGCGCTAAGCTGGATTGTTCAAGCGTGACATCCACGCTTTGGGCAACCGCTTGCAGCCATGTGACGTATTGTGACTCTTTATAACGCACCGAGTCGATTTCGCTGGCGAGTTCTGCTAGTAGTGTAAAGTGACGTTGAAATTGCCAATCCTCTGTTCTGACTTGGCTATAAATCATCCCAGCACCAACTAGGACAATCTTACAGTTCAGTGGAATAGGACTTAGGCTGCTGCTAATTTGATATTCTTTATGGGTAAGGATTTGCATCACTAATTCCCATAAACCTTCACGTTTCCACAGTGACTCGGCGCAAATGAATACATAATGGCATTGTGCTAGGGCGCCAGCTTTATACTGACTCGTTGTCCCAGTTTGCACCATACGGCCAACTAAATCAGCGCGGCGAATATTACCACTAAGGTAGCAATAGTGAGTGGTTTTCTCGGCAATACTTCCTTGATTTTCTAGTGGCTTATCGGACTGCCACTGAAATGTTACCGCCTTATCAATCGGACGTGTCGCCACTAAATACGCAGGGGATAGAGGTGCTAGGCTATCGATACAAGCTTTGATGATTAACTGGCGGTCAATACTCGGGAAATCGGCTAAATATAAGTGTTGATCGACAACAGCTTGGTGGAGTTTAAACGCATCCACAGTGCGCTCTTGCCCTAAGAGTAATGCGCTCAGATTAGCATCCGTTTCAGAAAGGGTTGGCAGGCTAAATTCAGGTGCGAGTGAAGACGTGGGTATCAAGAGTGAATTCATATAAGCATTTACCGTGAAAAGTTACAGTGATTTTACCATACCAAGACGACAAGTCTCTCACTGTATAGGTGTTTTTACGTCTGTTTGCCCGATTATTCGTTAAAACGGGTGATGTATTTGCCGTAAAAAACACCTGAGTGGATATAAGTTGAGCATTTGATTCGAGAATTAAAAATTGAGGTTTACAAGCTAGCGGTATGCTTATATTATTTTCGGCGTTAGGAGGGGTGGCAGAGTGGTTTAATGCACCGGTCTTGAAAACCGGCGTGGGTTTATAGCCCACCCAGGGTTCAAATCCCTGCTCCTCCGCCATATTTTACGAGAAAGGCCATCAGTAATGATGGCCTTTTTTGTTTGCATGATTTGAACCAAGGTTCCTCATTCTAAGCGCAGCTCCTGCGCCATATTCAGGAGATAGGCTATCAGCAATGGTGGCCTTTTTTGTTTGTGCAATTTGAATCCCATGTTTTCATTCAAAGCTGCGTTACTGTGGCTGATTAGCGGCATTTTAGTCCGCTCTTTCTATTTATGGTCTACACTCAAATCCGTGGCCAACTTAATGGTTTTTATGGCCTTTAAAATTTGCACTAGGATGGTGCGACGTATGATTCTCGACAATCTTGGGTCATACGGCCGAGCAATTCTCCCATCTGGGTGACTTATTTTAAGTAGAGAAAGCTATGTGGTTACCAACACGTATTTCGCAGCGCCTCACTATGGGCAGCATAGTACTGCTTTTACTGACCGGACTCGCCGTTTTTGGTGTGATGTCACTGAGGGGGCAACCTAGAGTAGTGGCGGCGAGTCAGGAGTTAATTGAGCAAACCGGTAGCAGTATCGTGAGGCAACTCGCACTTAAGCTTGCCAGCATTGAGGGTATTACTTTAAGCCTTGCACGCCTTGCAGAAGTGCTACCCCACGAGCAAGCTCTTTATCTTAATTCCTTACCTAATCTAATTGATAACAATGGCGATCTCACTATTGCAGGCGGTGGGATCTGGCCAGAGCCAGATAAATTTGTCGCTGGCAGCACCCGTCACAGTTTTTTCTGGGCCCGTGGTAGCGATAATTTACTGGCTTATTCCGATGACTATAATACGCAATCTGGCCCTGGCTATCACAATGATCCTTGGTATACAGGGGCACGCACGAGTTCAGTATCCCAGTGCCTATGGTCTGAAGCCTATCAGGATACCGTGACGAAAGTGGCGATGGTGACATGCAGTGTGCCATATCGTCTGACGGGGACATTTGCTGGGGTCGCAACAATAGATTTAAAACTTGATGATTTAGCAAAATTTCTAACAGAACATGGCAATGTAACTGACGGCTATGCTTTTGCTTTAGATCAAGCGGGTAATATCTTGCATTTTCCTGAAGCGAATAAGTCCGACATTATGCTGCGCTTTACCGATCTCGTCGGGCAGTTACCTTGGCTTGCCCCCGTTGAAGCTGCGCTTAAACAAACCTCAATTAATAACGTAATTTCCGTGAGTTTAGATAAGGATGGAAGACTCAATCAGGCGAGCGAGGTAAGCCTTTTTGTGATGCCTGATACCGGATGGGTGATTGGTCTTGTGACGCCAAAGACCCGAGTCACAGGGCTTGCCCGTGAGCTGACCTTTGATATTTTGTTGTTTTTATTACCCTTGCTCGCCATTTTACTTTATTTGGCGTGGTTGTCGGGTAAAAAACTGTTGGCGCAGCTTGAGGAAACCACAGATCAAATTGCTTCCCTTGGGAGCGGTAATTTGGGCGCCAATGTCGAGCTGCAAATTCAGCGGGATGATGAAATTGGTGCTTTGCGTCGAGCTGTAAATACCTATGCGGGTACACTGAGGGCAATGCTAGATTTGATCACCCAAGAGGCGAAGAAAGTTCAGTTTGAGGCAACGCAATTAAGTGGTCTGAGCCATAGGTTAGCCCAACGTGCAGAACAGCAGCGGCTTGAGAGTGCGCAACTCGCCGCGGCGATAACACAAATGTCGTCAAGCGCGATGGAAGTGGCGAATAACACTAACGATTGTGCTGCAACGGCGCAATCCTCTTTAATTGTGGTGCGGGAAGGGCAAACCCGAGTGGCATCCAGCAATGCTTCGATTGAGGCATTAGCGGGGGAGATCGCCAATGCGACCAAGGTGATATCCCTGTTGGCTCAAGATAGCCAGAAAGTGGGCGCCGTATTGGATGTGATCAAGGCGATTTCAGAGCAAACTAATCTGTTAGCGTTAAATGCGGCAATAGAAGCGGCAAGGGCGGGGGAACAGGGTCGCGGCTTTGCGGTTGTTGCCGATGAAGTGCGAACTCTTGCTGGTCGTACTCAAGATTCCGCCAATGAAATCAGTACCATGATTAATGCTTTACAATCAGCATCTCGGCTTGCGGTACAAGCGATGCAAACGGGCGAGTCCCGCACTGTCCACGCAGTTGCTGAGGCTGAGGGAGCGGCCAGTTCTCTATCGAGTACTGTACAAAGTTTCGATGATATTTCGCAGCGAGCCCAGCAAATTGCTTTAGCTGCTCAGCAACAAAGCCAAGTGACTCAGGAGATCAATGAGTTGGCGGTGAGGATTAATAGCATTAGTGAAGATAACTCACTTGATGCGACCGCACTCGATGCGTTAAGCCTTGAAATGCAGAAACTATCCGACCGTTTAATCAATATTAATCGAGCTTAAGCCTAATATCCTGATAAAAAGTTATGTAGTTGATCGCCTTGTTAGTGGTGCTTTAACTGACCGGAAATTCAAAGCATAAGCCGAATTACGCGATTTTTTAAGCAAATTGGATGTAGATTGACCATGTGGATTGCTATTTTAAATTAAGAGTTTACAGCGGAGTAGGAGATAGCTATTATCTCGCTCGTTCGGAGGGGTGGCAGAGTGGTTTAATGCACCGGTCTTGAAAACCGGCGTGGGTTTATAGCCCACCCAGGGTTCAAATCCCTGCTCCTCCGCCATATTTTACGAGAAAGGCCATCAGTAACGATGGCCTTTTTTGTTTGTGCAATTTGAACCAAGGTTCCTCATTCTAAGTTCAGCTCCTCCGCTATATTCACGAAACAGGCCATCAGTAATGATGGCCTTTTTTGTTTGTGCAATTTGAACTAAGGTTCCTCATTCTAAGTTCAGCTCCTCCGCTATATTCACGAAACAGGCTATCAGTAATGATGGCCTTTTTTGTTCGTGCAATTTGAACCAAGGTTTCTCACTCTAAGCCACAAGTTTTCTGTTTTTGCTTTGAAACACGTTTTTTAATCAAAAATTGAATTTGAAATAATCAATTAACACGATTAAGCATAAATTTAAGTTTACAGTGGCAGTAGAGATCGCTATTATCTCGCTCGTTCGGAGGGGTGGCAGAGTGGTTTAATGCACCGGTCTTGAAAACCGGCGTGGGTTTATAGCCCACCCAGGGTTCAAATCCCTGCTCCTCCGCCATATTTAGTCAAAATGCCGCTAAGCAATTAGCGGCATTTTGCATTCATATCGTTTGAACCCTTGGGTTCCTGATTTGAAGCGCAGCTCCTACGCTATATTCACGAAAAGGCCATCAGTAATGATGGCCTTTTTGTTTGTGCTGTACTACCGATCCAACAAGCATTTAGGCTGATAGCGCTTTGTGTATTGCTTCGTTTTTAAACGCTTTTTATTGGTATGCTATTCTGGAATCCTTTCTTTAAATATCATCTAGTTAACAATGTTGAATTTATGCTTTGCGAAATGGGGTTGTTGGGCTAAATTAGCCTTATGAACTCGTTATCCGTTTGCTGTGTTGCTTTATTTAACGCACGGAACGAGCTGAAAATAGTAAAAGGTGGATAAAGTTGATTTCGATATATTTGGTTGACGATCATGAGCTTGTGAGAACTGGGATCCGCCGTATCTTAGAAGATGAACGTGGGATCAAAGTGGTGGGCGAAGCCCCTGATGGTGAGACTGCGGTGCAGTGGGCTCGCCAAAATGAAGCCGATGTGATCTTAATGGACATGAATATGCCAGGAATGGGCGGACTGGAAGCCACTCGAAAAATTTTACGTTATCAGCCCCATGCTAAAATAATTGTGTTGACTGTGCACACGGAAGATCCGTTTCCAAGTAAAGTTATGCAGGCTGGCGCTTCGGGTTATTTGACTAAAGGGGCTACGCCACCGGAAGTACTGCAAGCGATACGTCAGGTCTCTCGTGGCCAACGTTATTTATCCCCTGAAATTGCCCAACAGATGGCGCTGAGCCAGTTTAATCCCGCCGATGAAAACCCGTTTAAGTCTCTGTCTGAACGTGAGTTACAAATCATGTTGATGATCACCAACGGCGAGAAGGTAAACGATATTTCTGAGCAGCTGAACTTAAGCCCTAAAACCGTTAACAGTTACCGCTATCGTTTATTTGCCAAACTGGGGATCAGTGGTGATGTTGAGCTAACGCGGTTAGCTATTCGCTATAAGATGTTGGATGCTGGCCATTTTTAATGGAAAGTGGATTGCGTTGGTCGATGACTTTAATCTAGCGAGTTCTTGGGTTATATGTTCCTATGTTGTTTGTGTTAAGTCTGCAAAATTGTGGGTGTAAATGATGTCGAATGAATTTAACGCCCAAAGTTTTTTGCGTACAGTTTCGTCCTCCGCTGGGGTTTATCGCATGTATGACGTCAAGAATGACGTCATTTATGTGGGTAAAGCCAAAGATCTCAAAAAACGGCTCAGCTCGTATTTTCGTAAAAACCTAGGCAATGTTAAAACCCAAGCCTTAGTCTCGCATATACACCATATTGATGTGACGCTGACCCATAGCGAAACCGATGCGCTATTGCTTGAAAATGATTACATCAAGCAATACATGCCCAAATACAATGTGTTATTGCGTGATGACAAATCTTATCCTTACATACTGTTAAGCCAGCATGAACACCCAAGGCTTGCTTATCATCGTGGTCCGCAGCGGGAAAAAGGCCACTATTTTGGCCCTTATCCTAACGGCGGCGCGGTACGTGAAAGTCTGCATTTAATGCAGAAGCTGTTTCCAATTCGTCAATGTGACGACCTTTACTACAAGTCTCGCTCACGCCCCTGTTTGCAATATCAACTTTCCCGTTGCAGCGCACCCTGCGTGGGTAAAGTCAGCAACGCTGATTATGATGAGCAAGTAAAACTCGCCAGCCTGTTTTTAAAGGGCAAAGATCAGCAAGTGATCAGCGCCTTAGTTAACAAAATGGAGCTTGCGGCCGAGCAACAAGCCTATGAGCAAGCTGCACGATTTCGCGATCAGATCATGGCGCTGCGTAAAGTCGCCGAACAACAGGAAGTATCGAATAATAAAGGTGATATGGATGTCATCGGTGTGCATTATGCGTCGGGCATCGCCTGTTTCCATTTGCTGTTTATCCGCGAGGGTAAAATCTTTGGCAGTCGCAGCTATTATCCTTCCGTGCCCGCCCAAACCGATATGGACGAAGTGCTGCGCTCTTTCATCCTGCAGTTTTATTTAAATGCGGATATTCAACGCACGATCCCAAAGGAAGTGGTGATTAGCCACAACTTTGAAGAATTACATGAACTCGAAACGGCGATTTCAGAAGCGCTAGATAAAAAGTTTTCGATTAAGACCAATGTGCGTGCCGATAGGGCGAGCTTCTTACGGTTAGCCGTGACCAATGCGACCAATGCCGTGGTTACGCGCTTGTCCCATAAAAATACGGTCGAGCAGCGTTTTGTGTTACTTGAGGATATCCTTGAATTGAGTACGCCTATTCAACGGATGGAATGTTTCGATATCAGTCATACCATGGGGGAGAGCACGGTTGCCTCCTGTGTGGTGTTCAATCGGGAAGGGCCGCATAAAGGTGAATATCGTCGCTATAATATCGAGGGGATTACACCGGGCGATGATTACGCGGCAATGAAGCAAGCGGTGAGCCGACGCTTCGATAAGATTGAGGCGGGCGGTAAAATCCCTGACATTCTGTTTATCGATGGTGGACTCGGGCAGCTGCGTATCGCCCAGAAGATAGTGGATGAAAAGTTTGTCCATTTAGATAAAGCGCCGCAGCTCATTGGGGTGGCGAAAGGTGAGGGCCGTAAACCTGGGCTTGAAACCTTGATCTTAGGAGATACCGAAACCAGCTTTTCCCTCGAAGGTGATTCGCCTGCGTTGCACCTTATTCAACATATTCGTGATGAATCCCATCGATTTGCAATCACTGGCCACCGTAATCGTCGCCAGAAAACCCGCAATACTTCAACACTGGAATCGATTCCTGGAATTGGTCCTAAACGTCGTAAAGCTTTGTTGCAGCATTTAGGTGGCTTGCAAGAAGTGAAAGGAGCAAGTGTGGCGGAATTAGTCAAAGTACCAGGGATCAGCATAGAAATGGCACAAACCATTCATGATGCATTGCGAGGGTGATAAAATTAAGGCAAGATTGGCGCTGCTTTTGACTAACTGGTTTGATCATGCCGTTTAACTTACCTATAGCATTAACTCTTTTCAGGCTTTTTTTACTGCCCATTTTCGTGGTGCTGTTTTATTTACCCTATGACTGGACCCCTTTTGTTGCCGCCTTTACCTTTTGGCTCGCGGCGTTAACGGATGCATTAGATGGTTATGCTGCCCGTAAATTGAAGCAATTAACCCGTTTTGGCGCTTTCCTCGATCCAGTCGCTGACAAGTTGATGGTGATCACAGCCTTAGTGCTGTTAGTCGATCAATACGCCAATATCTGGTTGACTATGCCTGCACTATTTATGATTGGCCGCGAGATTGTCATTTCAGCGTTGAGAGAATGGATGGCTGAGATAGGTAAACGTGGCACTGTCGCCGTGTCTTGGATTGGTAAATATAAAACTGCCGCGCAAATGGTGGCAATTATTGGCCTTATTTGGCAATACAATCCTTTAATGACCAATGCCGCTTTTGTGCTGCTATATATCGCCGCAGTATTAACGTTTTGGTCAATGATGAGTTACATTTTAGCCGCTTGGAAAGATCTGACTGCTGAATAGTGCAATAAAAAATCAAAGAGATTATTTAGTGTGCAAGCAGTAAGTTATCGATAAAACAGCGGTTGACACTGGGTGGTAAATCGGTAGAATGCCACCCCGTAGACAAGAGACGATGTGAAAACAAAATCTTAACGCTACTGAATATTGAAATGTGATATTCGCTCTGTTGGTAAGGTGAAATACGATACCTTGTTGATTTGAGTCAATAGCAAAACACAATGCGACATTAGCTCAGTTGGTAGAGCGATACCTTGCCAAGGTATAGGTCATCGGTTCGAACCCGATATGTCGCTCCAATATTCTTGAAGTCTGATTCTGGTTAATCCAAGTTAGCAACTATGGCGCGATGGCAGAATGGCTATGCTGCGGATTGCAAATCCGTCGATCTCGGTTCGACTCCGGGTCGCGCCTCCATAGATTAACGTATTAATGACACGATTCCCGTCGTTAATATAAAGAGTTTGCCCGAGTGGTGGAATCGGTAGACACAAGGGATTTAAAATCCCTCGCTGGTAACAGCGTGCCAGTTCAAGTCTGGCCTCGGGTACCATTATTTTTTATTATAATGGTAAAAATAAAGTCCTAAGCATTAATAGGAGTTTATTAAAGATTTAGTTGTTGTATTAAGTGTTAGCTATATAGCGTTAATAATATTTTTGACATGATTCCCGTCATTAATATTCAGAGTTTGCCCGAGTGGTGGAATCGGTAGACACAAGGGATTTAAAATCCCTCGCTGGTAACAGCGTGCCAGTTCAAGTCTGGCCTCGGGTACCATTATTCTGTATGAATAGCATAAAGCCTCAACGAAAGTTGGGGCTTTTTTGCATCTGGATTTCCACATTTAGTCAGTGTTGTCCGCGAGAGATTTAAGGCCAAACTTGACTAACACGCTTGGCGTGCCGCTGCCGATAAAAGCTTAAGTCTGGCCTCGGGTACCATTATTCTGTTTGAATAGCATAAAGCCTCAACGAAAGTTGGGGCTTTATGCATCTGAATTTCCACATTTAGTCAGTGTTGTCCGCGAGAGATTTAAGGCCAAACTTGACTAACACGCTTGGCGTGCCGCTGCCGATAAAAGCTTAAGTCTGGCCTCGGGTACCATTATTCTGTATGAATAGCATAAAGCCTCAACGAAAGTTGGTTTTTTTTTGCATCTGGATTTCCACATTCAGTCAGTATTGTTCGCGAGAGGTTTAAGGCCAAACTTGACTGACACGCTGAGTGCGCCGTTTCCGATATAAGAGATTATCTCAATGTGTTGAACTAATCTCGCTTGCCTTAGTTAGCAGGGCTTCTTGCTGCGGGCTAGTCATGGGACGGAGTGCTGAAAACCATTGCATCATGTAACGGCGGTGTGTTTGAAGTTGATAGCATCATTTTGAAGCAAGCCAGTAGCTATGTGGATTTAACTCTTTGTGCAGTGAACTCAGAGCAAAAGCCGTGATATTATTTCGGCGAAATAACAGGTCGTGAGTTTTTTGCTTTGGTTTAACTTATTTATGCTTAGATAAATCTAGGAATGGAAAACTTATCAATAAAATCTCTCGATAAACGCTAGGTATAAAAAAGCGCCAGTAAATACTGACGCTTTAATTAACTCTAGCTTTTTATTAACGCAATAGGCTTAGTTGATGCTCGTTCGGCAATGGTTTTAATAAACAAAAACCTATTGCCAATCGTCGCTATTCCAGCGGTATAACCAAGTCGCTGCGAGGGGTTTATCGTCTTTCTTAAGCTGTAATCTCAGTTCCGCTACATTGGTGCTTTCTGGTTCGAAGCTGACAAATACCCGTGCGCCATTGATGTCAGGGTGAGCAACAATCCGAGTAGACAGGATTTTGCCTTTGCTGATACTGGCGTCGATACTAATTTTATCAATATCTTGTGGCTTGATATTACTAAAGTCGACGAGTAACTCTTTACCCTTGCTGAGCACTTGTCCCTTCGAACTGCGGACTACCCGCGCTTTTGACGCGATCGAAGGGCTGTCGTTTGACGCTGTCATACGATAGGAATATTTATAGGGTTGATCTTTTTTCAGGCCGCCTTGCGGCTCCCAATAGGCAACTATGTTGTCGTTGGTTTCTGCACTCGATGGGATTTCAATCAACACCAGCTGACCCTTGCCCCAATCATTGAGTGGCTCAATCCACGCTGAAGGGCGAAGTTGGTAGTTTGCACTCAGATCTTGATAGTCTTCGAACTTACGGTGGCGCTGGATCAGACCAAAACCTTTAATATCTTCATCGGCAAAGGCGCTGACTTGCAGTTTGTTGGGGTTATTTAGGGGGCGCCATAGACGCTCGCCATTACCGCGATCGATTTGCAGACCGTCGGAGTTGTGTACTTCTGGGCGGTAATCGGGTTTATCCGAGTTATCTAATCCACCAAATAGGAACATAGAGGTCAGTGGTGCAAGGCCAACATGTTGAATATCTTTGCGTGGGAACAGGGTTACATCCACTTCGACACGTGATGGTGCGCCAGGGTAAATACCAAAACGATAGGCCCCCGTGACACTTTGGCTGTCTAGCAGGGCATGCACCACAATCGCCGTTTGGTATTTGGATGGTCGTTCAACCCAAAAGCGCTTAAACAATGGATATTCTTCGCCTTTAGGTTGGGCGACATCTATTGCTAAACCGCGATTCGACAGGCCATAGGTTTGGCCTTTAGACAGTACGCGAAAATAGCTCGCGCCTTGGAACATGATGAATTCATCTTTCATTTCATCGTCATTGATGGGGTAATGCAAACGCACGCCAGCATATTGACCTAATTGGGTGATGAGTTTTTCAATGGCGTCACTGGGCACATCGAACGAGGCCTCAGTGAGCTCTATCGGTATCGCTTTGCTGTTTTCGACCACGTCGATATCGACAAGGTTTTTATAGAGAAAACCCGGAGCAAAAAGCTGTACCGAAAATTTAGTGGGTGTACCGCCCCAAATCGCGGCATTTTCTTGATAATTGATTTTGCCATAGGTGGCAAAATCAAGATCGATCAGCTCTTTAGGCGCTTTCTTGGCTTCTTTAAATGGCTTTTGCGACAGTTGTTGCGCGAGTTCGACTACAGTATCGTGGGTAAAATTTTTAGATTTTTTTTCTGGGACAGACGCAGGTGCTGCGGTTGTCTGTGCGGCATTGACGTTATTGATGCCGACGACGTAGACGATGGCGGTCAAGATGAAAAAAGGTAGTTTTTTGAGTAATGCCGGATAACCGGTAGGGTAATTCATCATATGATTCATTCGCAAAATGGAAACTCCTTACTAAAATGACGCTGATCCATAGGCAGATATGCAATATGTTTCAGTCTAGCTAAAGATGTTTGAACTATTTAATCCCTAATTATTAATAATTTGTCTGCGACAAAGCCCGAAGTTGTTGGATTCGAATAGCTGTGGCGAGCAGTAATTTTACCTGCGAAGCTTGATATTTGTAACATAAATTATGACGGATGCTATTTAGCCGTTGTATGCCACATTACTCTGTTGATACCTCAATCAAATGAATGTGCCCTCTATTAAACTCTTGGTTGCTTAGTGAATTCAGTAATGAAGGTTAATTTAATTACAACTGATTTAGTTCAAACGATGACTTAAAGAAAACAATATTAGTGGTTGAGGCTCACATTATTTTGTGAGCCTCAAAAAAGTGACTCTGAACATGCCTTTCAGAGCGATGGCTTGAGTAAATTTGAGAGATCGCTGCCCACAGGGATAGGTATTTCTTGCTGTTCTCCGCAGAACAAATACGCAGGTTGGTTACCTAAGAGTGAGAGTTTGTCTCCCTGACGCCACAGGGCTGAGCCTTCGACTATACCGACCACAGGGGTTAATGGGTCGACTTTTGTGAACTCTAATAACCGCTGGGCACGGGTTTCACCATTGTGGCCCGGTGCTTGGTAATTGGAATAATGCGGATTGAGCTGGAACGGTACTAAGTTTAATGCCTTGAACGATGGCGGCTCGATGATGGGCATATCGTTCGTGGTGCGAATGCTTAACCCTGATACGTTAGACCCCGCGCTCCAGCCGATATAAGGTTTACCTTGGGCGACTTGATCACCAATTAGCTTAACCAGATCATAACGATATAGTTGGTGCAATAAATGAAAAGTGTTGCCGCCACCGATTAAAATACCGTCGGCATCTTTAATCGCTTGTTGTGGATCGGGATGCTGGTGAATGCCACTGATATCGAGTTCAAGCTCACTTAACCCTGTCACTACAGACGCTAAATAAGTGTCATAACTCATGCTGACGCCAGCATAGGGGATAAAAATCCATTTCTGCGCCTTGGCGGTAAGCGGTTTAATAAAAGGGATCGCGTGGGCAAGGTAAGGTGTATCACCGACACGAGAGCTGCTCAGTAGTAGGGCATTGATTGTCATTTTATATCCTGAAATCTCGGAATGTGCTGGCATGTTAACAAAGATTAATCCCGATAAACATAGAGAAATAAAGCAGAATTGCGCTGTAGCACTGATAGCCGCTAGATTTAAGTTTCGATTAATATACTGTCCCTAGACTCTCGATCCATGAAAGACAGTGCCTATATACGAGAAAGATAACCTAATTTAAAAACTCTTTTCTTTTACCACTTGAATTTCGATGATTTGGACATATTATGTCTTTGAGCAAAGTTAAATGGCACATTCTTGCCCTAAAGGAGCTGAAATGAAGCGTATATTTTTATTGATTGCGACTAACCTAGCTGTGTTGCTAGTAGCCTCAATTGTGATGTCTATTCTAGGCGTTAACACGTCGACTATGGGTGGACTGCTGGTGTTCGCTGCCATTTTTGGATTCGGTGGGGCCTTTATCAGCTTAGCCATTTCAAAATGGATGGCGAAAAAGACCATGGGTTGTGAAGTGATCACCACCCCACGTGATAGCACTGAGCGTTGGTTAGTAGATACGGTTGCCCGTCAAGCTAAGCAAGCGGGGATTAAAATGCCAGAAGTGGCGATTTACCAATCACCCGACATGAACGCGTTTGCCACAGGCCCAAGTAAAGACAATTCATTGGTGGCTGTGAGTACGGGTCTGTTATATGGCATGAGTCAAGATGAAATTGAAGGCGTATTAGCCCACGAAGTGAGCCACGTAGCTAACGGTGACATGGTGACCTTGACACTTATTCAAGGTGTGGTGAACACCTTCGTGATCTTCGCAGCCCGTGTGGTTGCCGGCATTATCAACAATTTCGTGTCGAGCAATGATGAAGAAGGCGAAGGTTTAGGCATGTTCGCTTACATGGCGGTGGTGTTCGTGCTTGATATGCTATTCGGTATCTTGGCTTCAATCATCGTCGCTTACTTCTCCCGTATTCGTGAGTACAAAGCCGATGAAGGCGCGGCCCGTTTAGCGGGTAAAGGCAAGATGATTGCTGCGCTTGAGCGTTTACGCCAAGGTCCAGAAAGCACGGCAATGCCTGCACAAATGTCTGCCTTTGGTATTAACGGCAAACGTTCAATGGCGGAAATGATGATGAGTCATCCTCCATTAGAAAAACGCATCGCAGCGTTAAGAGCAAGCTAATAAAGAGTGAGTTAGGTTTACGTTTTAAGCCTCACTTACAATCAGAACTATGACTCTGAATATCGGGCTCAAACTTTGGTTTGAGCCCGATTTTTTTATGCCTGCAGCAAATTGTGTTGCGCGGTTGCCGCAAGGGCGCGATAGACCAGTGTCGTTTGTTTCGCTTTGATATTCCAATGCTGCCAAAACAGTGGCACACGCATGCGCCGTTCGGGCGTGAGCTCTATCAGTATTCCTCTATCGATTAATGGTTTAGCTTGCAGATGACCAACGAGTCCGTAACCTAAGCTTAAGTTAATGGCCTCTAAAAAACTTTCTGACGAGGGGATAGTATGTTGCCACCATTGCCCTGGTGTCATATTGAAATATTGGGCGAGAAATTTCTCATGTAGTTTGTCTTTGGTGGAGAACACTACCGCAGGCGCCTTTGCTAACTGGGCTTGGTTTATGGCATTGAATGACGAGGTGTTACTTAATGATGTGGTATCACTCGGCTCGCTAAAATAGCGCGCGGCAAATTCGGGCGTGGCCACACACAGATATTCCATCGTGCCTAAAAACTCACTGCTGCAACCCGCCATCGGCACTTCGGTTGTGGTGACACAGCCGACTGCTTCACCATTTTTCAATAGATGATGGGTGTAAGACTCATCATCGACAATTAATTCCAATAACCAAGCGTGGCGACTGAACATGCCAGCCAGCGCGGGTAAAAACCATGTGGCTAAGCTATCGGCATTCACAGCAATACGCACTGTGGTCGGATGGTTGGGATCGTCGGCGTCCATCTCGGCTCTTAATTCACTCTCAAGTAATTGCACCTGCGAATAGTGGCGCAGTAGGCGTTTGCCTGTGGGTGTCGCGACCACAGGATTGGAGCGAATAAGTAATGACTGACCGACTTTTTCCTCAAGTTGCCGAATACGTTGCGATACTGCCGACTGGGTGATGTGCAGCACTTTGGCCGCGCGATCGAACCCGCCTTCCGAGACCACAACAGCAAGGGCTTTGAGATTGGCGTATTCCAGCATAGTCATCCTTAATCGATGTGTGTTTGATGATTATTAATTTTACTTATGACACATAAAAAACATTAGTTATATTAATTTTGTTGTTTTGACTATGCTAGCGCCTTCTTCGAACATGAGAGGTGATTATGCAAGCGGCATTTATACAAGGTATGGGAATTGGTGGCAGTTTGATTATTGCTGTAGGCGCGCAAAATGCCTTTGTGCTTAAGCAAGGTATCAAGCGCTCGTACCCGTTACCGATTGCCTTGCTCTGCTCTATCATTGATGCGCTGATGATCACTGCGGGTGTGGCGGGGCTGGGGCACATCATTGAATCTTTCCCGACCATTAAGCATGTGGCGAGTTTCGGTGGCGCCGCGTTTCTACTCTGGTATGGCGCGAATGCGCTCAAGGCATCGTTTGTGGCCAAAGGCATTGAGATGGAGCAGGCTGATAGTGCCGATACCTTCAAAAAGGCCGTGTTGACCACGCTTGGGATCAGTCTGCTTAATCCGCATTTGTACCTCGACACTGTGGTGTTGCTCGGCAGTATTAGCACTCAATTTGATGATTTACATCGGCCTTGGTTTGGCGCGGGTGCTGTACTGGCATCGTTTATTTGGTTTTTTGGCTTAAGTTTTGGTGCGCGTTTGCTGGCGCCCATTTTTACTCGCCCAGCGGCATGGCGTTATCTTGACCGTTTTATTTGGTTAACCATGTGGAGTATTGCCGCCGCGATTATTTGGCCCTATGTGGCAGGATAAACCGACGTTGTGATGCCATAGAATACGGGCTAGCTGAATGCTTTTGCGGTTTTTTTGCTCGGTTAGATCGTATCTTGTGATATGAAAGTGAAAATTTTTCATGAAAAAGGTCCTGATTTCAGGACCTTTTCGTTATCGATTGCCGATTATTTATTCAGCCTTTTGACATCAACCCACGACATTTACACTTTTGTGCCGATTAAATCAGCAGCTTGAAGCCTTGTATTCGTCGCCATATCTGTCATTAACCTGCGATTTGCGCGAGCACGACTTCATGGTGATCTTTGGTTTTAAACTTATCGAATACGTGGGCGATGGTGCCGTCGGTATTGATAAGGAAGCTTAATCTGTGGATGCCATCATAGGTTTTTCCCATGAATTTCTTTTCACCCCAGACCCCAAACGCGTCGGCGACACTGTGGTCTTCATCGCTCAGTAAAGTGAAGTTGAGTGCTTGTTTCTCAGCAAATTTGGCCAGTTTAGCCACAGGATCTGGGCTAATGCCAAATACTGTCACATTATGGCTATCGAGCGCCGCTTTGCTGTCACGTAGACCGCAGGCTTGCACTGTACAACCCGGCGTCGCTGCTTTAGGGTAAAAATACACTAAAACAGGACCTTGCTTGAGGCTGTCCGCCAGTGAAACTGAGTTGCCATGTTGATCTTGTAGGGTAAATTGAGGCGCTTTTGCCCCAGCCGTTAAGGTGTTCATCTATTATCCTCTGTCCTCTAAAATGGCTGTGCCTTCCATACGACGAATAGTGCAATCTAAGGTCATATCTTGGGCGAGTTGATAGATACTCTGTTCGAGCTTTTCTAGTTCAACTTTTTCAGGAATATTAATGGTCAGCGACACGTTTTGCGTCTGCTCACTGTCAGGTAATTCTTCAGAGAAAGAGCGCACTGCAGCCAGATCTAATGACCTGTCGGCAAGGAACTGGGTAATGCGTTTTATCGTGCCGCGCTGGTCTTTACCCGTGAAGCGAACTTCAAGGCGAGAAAGGTAATTTTGTGGTGTGTGTTTAGAGGTACGTTTCATCACTGTCATCAGTTCTAATTCGACACAGAGACTGGGGAGCATGCTTTCAATTTTCGTTATTGATGCCCACGAGCCTGACAACATCATGATAAGGGTAAATTCGTTACCAAATAATGCCATACGGCTGTCGACGATATCGCAGTCACAGTCACTGGCAAGACGAGCTAGTTTACTTACGAGTCCAGGACGGTCGAGACCCATCGCTGTTACGACCAGGAAATTGGTCATGAATTTTCCTCACTTTTTCGATATCATAGAGCGAAAACTCAGGGTTGAAGCTGAGTTTTTGTGCGGGATGTAATGCTACCATAACTAATTCAATTTGAGAGCCCCGTTAATGCTTGTCATTAGTGGTTGGCATCAGTACCATAGCGAATCCTGAAATCTTGGGGAAAGTCAGATGATAAACGGAAGCATCGTAGCCTTAATCACGCCAATGAACAGTGATGGCTCAGTAGATTTTGCAAGTCTTGAAAGGTTAGTCGAATTCCATATTGACCAAGGCACAGATGCCATTGTGGCCGTTGGTACTACTGGCGAGTCAGCGACTCTGCCTATGTCTGAGCATGTAACGGTCGTTTCACAAACCGTTAAATTTGCTGCGGGCCGCGTTCCTGTCATTGGTGGCAATGGTGCCAATGCCACATCTGAAGCCGTTGAGCTCACCAAGTCCTTATCTAAGGTGGGTGTTGCCGCTATGCTTGGCGTAACGCCATATTATAATAAGCCAACTCCTAAGGGATTGATTGCACATTATAAAGCCGTGGCTGCCAGCACAGATATTCCACAAATTCTTTATAATGTCCCTGGCCGTACTGCCGTTGATATGTTGCCAGAGACCGTTGCCGAGTTAGTCAGCGTGAGCAACATTATTGGCGTAAAAGAAGCGACCGGTGACTTATCCCGTGTAAAACGTCTGCGCGAACTGTGCGGCGACGATTTCCTTTTGTATAGCGGCGATGATGCCACTGCCAGAGAGTTCTTACTCTTAGGTGGCAATGGCGTGATTTCAGTGGCGAACAATATAGTGCCACAAGCCTTTAAAGCTATGTGTGATGCGGCGCTTGCCGGCAATGCTGAGCTTGCGCTGAGCATAGACACACCACTGCGCGGTTTATACAGCACACTCTTTTGTGAAGCCAATCCTATCCCAGTTAAATGGGCTGCCCATCGTATGGGTTTGATTGAATGTGGCCATATTCGTTTACCTTTGACTGAACTTTCTGAGCAATGTCATGGTCTGTTGATAGAAGCAATGACTCGTGCCCAGATAGAGGTTAAATAATTAATGTTAAAGAAAGTCACCCCACTGATCTTAGTTGCTGCCGTTGCAGCCTGTAGTTCGCCACTCGATCGCCGTCAAGCGAATGGTACTGAAGACTATGTTCAGGCTGAGCAAGCGCCTTTGCTTAAGATCCCTGCCGGATTAAAAACACCGCCCTACAATAAAGAATTTGATGTGCCAGCATTGGGCCCTAAAGCCAATGCTACAGTCTACGGTAAAAATTTGGATATCCGTCCGCCACTGCAAGTACTGCCTATGGCTGAAGGTACTCACGTGGAAGAGGGCAGCGACAACATTAAAATCGTGGTCGAATCTATCGACAATACAGTGGACTTGAAACAAGAGATCTTTAGCAACTTAGATGGTTTCTTGGCCCAAAAAGGTATCGCTGTTCGTAGCCGTGATTTTGATAAAGGCAACATAGAAACCGATTGGATCGAAAGTCGCGAAGTAATCGAATCAAACATGTGGGGTTCAGATAAAGTTTATCTGCTGCGCCAACGCTACCGTTTCGATGTGGAAACACGTCCACATGGCCGCACTGCCAATATCGTTATTCACTTAGTTGAACACGAAGAGTTTTACGACGATAAAGCACAAAACGTGTTACTAAGCGGCGAAGATAAGCAAAGATACACGATTGATATGCTGAACAGTGCCATCGCCTACATCAGTGTTAAACGTGACCAATCTATTCAAGCGAACCGTTTGAAGCAAACCTTAGGTATCAATGTCGATTTAGTTACACCAGAAGAAGGCAAAGCCTACTGGTCTGCTAAAGCCCCTTACAAACAAGTGTGGGATCGTCTGCGTATCGTGCTGCCAGAAATGGGCTTCGAAATTGCCGATATGGATAGCGCGAAAGGATTGTACTTTATCAAGTTTGACGATAACTCAGGTTTCTGGAGTTCATTGTGGGGCGAAGATAAGTTAGCGCTAAAAGAAGGCAGCTACCGTTTACTGCTTGAAGATGGCGATACGCCTGAAGACACTAAGATCTTCCTCCGCGATGCTGAAGATCAGTCATTGAGCGATGAAGTCGTTACCAATGTGTATCAGTCACTGTCAAACCTGATGAAAGAAGAACGCAAACTGCGTTAATTTCAACGGTTGATGAGAGAAGGGCGAATTATCGCCCTTTTTTATTGGCTGCGATTTAGCGCAATGGATCAGGTTTTGATGATTATCTAAGCAAACGGTGTTTTAGGATTTAATTGTCTACATATCAATATTTTTTAAATGGTTTTAGCAATAAGTTCCGCTGGATTTATCATTTTTAGAGATAATCACTAACCACCCTCGTTATCGTACTGCATTCTGGCTATTCTGCCATGTATATCGCCAAAGACACTTAATCACACATATTTTGCGCTATTGGCGTAATTTGTAAGAAAAAGTAAAACGTATTGATGCGATGATGTGAGTGAGTAAACTAGCCGTCATTAATGCGAGTCATCCCTTGGAAGCCCGATGAAAAAAATTATTCTAATAATCGCCCTATTGGCCGCGGCATGGTTTGGATATCAAGCCATGCAACCGCAAGAGATTGCCACCGCGCAAATGAAACTCATGCCTAACGTGGTGATTGCCACCGCCGCTATGGCACCTATTCGCGATGAAGTGGAAGCCATCGGCACCAATAAAGCCGCAGAATCTGTGACCATAACCCCTAAAGTCACCGACATGGTGATAGCGCTTAAGTTTGATGATGGCGACATAGTCAAAAAGGGTGACTTGCTAGTCCAACTGCAAAATGCCGAGCAGATCGCTAAGGTTAAAGCCGCGCAAGTTAAAGTCAGTGATAATCAACGTGAATTCAATCGTATCAGTTCGTTAGTCACCAGCCGCACTGTGGCAGAGTTAGAACGCGACAGATTACAAACCCTTATTGATACCACCCGCGCTGAGCTTGAACAGGCGCAAGCATCACTCAATGATCGCAGTATTCTGGCGCCTTTTAATGGCCGTTTAGGTTTACGCCAAATCAGTGTCGGCAGCCTAGTGTCGCCCGGCACTGCGATCACCACCTTGGATGATATCTCTAAGATTAAACTCGATTTTTCAGTGCCTGAGCGTTTTATTCAAGATTTAGCCCCAGGTAAGAAAGTTGAAGCCAAAGCTGTGGCCTTTCCTGATTTTACCTTCAAAGGCGTGGTGACATCGATTGATAGCCGCGTAAACCCAACGACGCGCACTGTGATTGTCCGTGCCGAAATCCCCAATCCTGAGCTGCGTTTATTACCGGGCATGTTGATGAAGGTCAAACTCATCAAACGTAGCCGCGAAGCCTTGATGTTGCCAGAATCTGCTATTATCCCAATCCAAAATGATCACTTTGTTTACAGCGTTAATGCCGACAATGTGATTGAGCGTAAACAAGTCACTATCGGGATTCGTACCCGTGGTTGGGTTGAGATCTTAGACGGTTTAGCCTTGGGCGAAAACGTGGTGATCCGTGGCTTATTGAAAGTCCATCCTGGGGATAAAGTGCAAACTGAGTTCGCGGAAAAGTTTAGTTATCTTGCGGATACGAGCGCGGAGCCAAGTGTATGATCCTGACTGATCTCTCGGTAAAACGTCCCGTATTTGCCTCAGTGATCAGCTTGCTGCTGGTCGCCTTCGGGCTTGTCTCCTTTGATAAATTGCCCCTGCGTGAATACCCAAACATCGATCCGCCTGTGGTGTCTATCGACACTAACTACCGCGGCGCCAGTGCCGCCGTGGTGGAAAGCCGCATTACCCAATTGATTGAGGACAGGATCAGCGGTGTCGAAGGCATTCGGCACGTAAGTTCATCGAGCAGTGATGGCCGCTCATCCGTCACCTTAGAGTTTGATATTAGCCGCAATATTGAAGATGCGGCTAACGATGTGCGCGACCGTATTTCTGGCTTACTCGACAATTTACCCGAGGAAGCTGATCCCCCAGAAGTGCAAAAAGCCAATGGCGGCGATGAAGTGATCATGTGGCTCAATTTGGTGTCGGATCAAATGACCACCCTCGAATTGACCGATTACACTAACCGTTATTTAGCCGACCGTTTTTCAGTGGTCGATGGTGTGGCGCGGATGCGTATCGGCGGCGGCAAAGTGTATGCGATGCGGATATGGCTCGACAGACAAGCCTTGGCATCGCGCAGTTTAACAGTTGCCGATGTGGAGTCAGCGCTTAGAGCCGAGAACGTCGAGTTACCCGCAGGTTCGATTGAATCCAAGGAGCGGCATTTTACGGTGAGGCTCGAGCGGGGTTATCGCACCGCCGAAGATTTCGCAAATCTAGTGATCACCCAAGGGGAAGATGGTTACTTAGTTAAACTGGGGGATGTCGCGCGGGTGGAAATCGGCTCTGAAGAAGAGCGGATTATGTTCCGTGGCAACAAAGAGGCGATGATAGGGCTAGGCGTGTCTAAGCAGTCAACCGCCAATACCTTGGAAGTGGCGCGTGCGGTGAATGCGCTAGTCGACAAAATCAATCCAACTTTGCCAGCGGGCATGTCCATTAAGCGCAGCTACGATAGCTCAGTGTTTATCGAAGCCTCGATTAAAGAAGTGTACCAAACCCTGTTCACTGCGATGGTCCTAGTGATTATCGTGATTTATCTGTTCCTTGGCAGTGTGCGCGCCATGTTGATCCCCGCGATCACTGTGCCTGTGTCCTTGCTTGGCACCTTTATTGTGCTGTATGCGCTTGGTTATACCATCAACCTTTTGACCTTGTTGGCGATGATCCTCGCCATCGGCATGGTGGTGGACGATGCGATTGTGATGCTGGAAAACATTCACCGCCGTATTGAAGAAGGAGATTCCCCACTCAAAGCTGCTTTCCTCGGTGCGCGTGAAGTGGCTTTTGCTGTTATCGCGACCACACTCGTGTTGGTCGCGGTCTTTATGCCAATCACTTTCCTTGAAGGTGACTTAGGTAAACTCTTTAAAGAGTTTGCTGTGACCATGAGTGCGGCCGTGCTGTTCTCTAGCCTAGTGGCTTTAACGCTCACACCTATGATGTGTTCTAAGTTGCTCAAGCCTAGCTCGCAGGATTCTTGGTTGGTGCGTAAGGTTGACGGCATCATGACCAAAGTGTCAAACCGTTATCAATTATCGTTAAAGTCTGCCATGGCCCGCCCGTTATTGATGTCGATTTTGGTGTTGATAGCCTTGGGCTCAAGTGCCTATTTAGCTCAAAAAGTGCCGCAGGAATTTGCACCGCAGGAAGACCGAGGCTCGTTATTCTTGATGGTCAACGGACCGCAAGGCGCGAGTTACGAATACATAGAATCCTACATGAATGAAGTGGAAAACCGCTTGATGCCGCTGGTTGACACGGGTGATATTAAACGTCTGCTCATTCGTGCCCCCCGTGGTTTTGGCCGCGCTGCGGATTTCTCTAATGGTATGGCCATCGTCGTGCTGGAAGATTGGGGCAAACGTCGCCCCGTTAAAGAAGTGATTGCAGACATTAACAAACGGCTTGCCGATCTTGCTGGGGTGCAAGCGTTTCCTGTGATGCGCCAAGCTTTTGGCCGTGGCGTCGGTAAACCCGTGCAGTTTGTGATTGGCGGCCCAAGCTACGAAGAGCTGGCCCGCTGGCGCGATATTATGATGCAAAAGGCGGCACAGAATCCTAAATTACTCGGTTTAGATCACGACTATAAAGAGACTAAGCCGCAGCTTCGCGTCGTCATCGACAGAGACAGAGCGGCGAGCCTTGGGGTATCGATTTCAAATATTGGTCGTACGTTGGAATCCATGTTGGGCTCACGCTTAGTCACGACCTTTATGCGTGACGGTGAAGAATACGATGTGATCATTGAAGGCGAGCGCGGTAATCAAAATACCGCAGCAGATCTGCAAAACATCTATGTACGTTCCGAGCGGACTCAAGAACTTATCCCGCTGTCGAATTTAGTGACGGTGGAAGAGTTTGCCGACGCCAGTTCGCTTAACCGTTACAACCGCATGCGCGCTATCACCATAGAAGCCAGTTTAGAAGATGGTTATAGCCTAGGTGAAGCCCTTGATTATATGAATCAATTGGCGCGTGCTTATTTGCCAGCAGAGGCGGTAATTAGCTTTAAGGGCCAATCCCTCGATTATCAAGAGTCGGGTAGCTCTATGTACTTCGTGTTCTTGCTCGCGCTGGGAATTGTATTCCTCGTGCTGGCGGCGCAGTTCGAGAGTTACATTCACCCTATGGTCATCATGCTGACTGTGCCGCTGGCGACCGTGGGCGCCTTAATTGGTTTGTGGCTCACGGGGCAGAGTCTTAATATTTACAGTCAGATAGGCATTATTATGCTGGTCGGGTTGGCGGCCAAAAACGGCATCTTGATTGTCGAGTTTGCGAACCAATTGCGGGATAAAGGCGTTGATTTTGATAAGGCGATTATCCAAGCCTCGGCGCAGCGTCTACGACCTATTCTGATGACTGGCATCACCACCGCCGCTGGCGCCGTACCTTTGGTCATGGCCGCAGGCGCGGGTGCTGAAACCCGTTTTGTGATTGGTGTGGTTGTGTTGTCGGGGATTTTACTGGCAACCCTATTCACTATCTTCGTGATCCCAGCCGCTTATGGACTCTTTGCCCGTAACAGTGGCTCGCCCGAAGCCATAGCCCAACAGTTAGAAAAAGAACTAGCCCAAGACTAACGCCTACATCGGCTGATGTTCAAAGCACACATATAAGGCGCTTGGTATTCATCAAGCGCCTTATTTTTAGCCATTCGAACCTCGTTTTAGCCCTTGCCCTTGAAAAGCAAATTTGGAGCCCCATTTAGTAAACACTAAGCGTTACTTTTACCAAATTGCGTAACAAATAAAGGAAAATTTCATGTCACAACAAGAAACTCATGGTTTTCAAACAGAAGTCAAACAGCTGTTGCATTTGATGATCCATTCTTTGTATTCCAACAAAGAAATTTTCTTGCGTGAACTGGTCTCCAACGCTGCGGATGCAGCGGACAAGCTGCGTTATCTGGCGTTGACCAATGACGCTCTGTACGAAGGCGACGGTGAACTGCGAGTCCGAATCAGTGCCGATAAAGAAAAAGGCACTGTGACCATCGAAGACAACGGCGTGGGTATGACCCGTGACGGCGTAATTGAGCATTTAGGCACAATCGCTAAGTCGGGCACCGCTGATTTCTTTAAGAATCTATCGGGCGAATCTTCAAAGGATTCACAGTTAATCGGCCAATTCGGTGTCGGTTTCTATTCAGCCTTTATCGTGGCGAAGAAAGTCACGGTTCGCACCCGCGCTGCCGGTCATAAGGCCGATGAAGCCGTATTGTGGGAATCAGAAGGCGAGGGTAGCTTCACCGTTGATACCATTACTAAGGCGAGCCGTGGTACTGAAATCACCCTGCACCTGCGTGATGAAGAAAAAGAATTTGCCGATGATTGGCGCCTGCGCTCGATCATCACTAAATACTCTGATCATATCTCTGTGCCAGTTGAAATGTGGCAAGAAGGTACGCCAGAGCGTGATGGTCCAGATGGCGAAAAAATTCCTGCGACCGAAGGCCAATGGAAAGTCATGAACAAAGCCACGGCTTTGTGGATGCGCAGCAAAGCTGACATCAGTGACGAAGAGTATCAAGAGTTTTACAAACACATTTCCCACGATTATAACGACGCACTATTGTGGAGCCATAATCGGGTAGAAGGTAAGCAAGAATACACTAATCTATTGTATATTCCTGCAAAAGCGCCTTGGGATATGTGGAACCGCGACCGTAAACACGGCCTAAAACTGTTTGTGCAACGTGTGTTCATCATGGATGACGCTGAGCAATTTATGCCATCTTATCTGCGCTTCGTGCAGGGCTTGATTGACTCAAACGATTTGCCGCTGAACGTATCCCGCGAAATTCTGCAGGATAACCACGTGACCAAAGCGATGCGTACGGGTATCACCAAACGTGTGCTTGGCATGCTGGAAAAACTGGCGAAAGACGATGCGGAAAAATATCAACAGTTCTGGGCTGAATTTGGCCAAGTGCTGAAAGAAGGGCCTGCGGAAGATTTCGCCAACCGTGAACGTATCGCGGGCTTATTACGTTTTGCCTCGACCCACACGGGCAGTGCTGCGCCGACTGTGTCACTCGATGACTACATCAGCCGCATGAAAGAAGGCCAAACTAAGATTTATTATATCGTTGCCGACAGCCATGAAGCCGCCGCTAACAGTCCACATTTAGAGTTGTTACGTAAGAAAGGCATCGAAGTCTTACTGATGTCAGAGCGTATCGACGAGTGGCTAATCAACCACTTAACTGAGTACAAAGAGAAACAACTGCACTCAGTGACCCGTGGTGACTTAGAACTTGGCGAGCTGGAAGATGCAGCTGAAAAAGAAGCGCAAGAAAAGCTTGAGCAAGAATCAGTAGCCTTGGTTGAACGCATTAAAGCGGCATTAGGCTCAACCGTTGCAGATGTGAAAGTCACGTCACGCTTAACCGATACCCCAGCTTGTGTGGTTGCAGGTGAAGGCGAAATGTCGACTCAGATGATCAAGCTGATGCAAGCTGCCGGGCAACCAGTGCCAGAAGTGAAGCCAACATTTGAGATCAACCCAGCGCACCCATTAGTGTCGCGCTTAAATGATCTTCAAGATGAAACCGCCTTCGCGGATTGGTCAAATCTGCTGCTGCAACAGGCGCAATTGTCTGAAAAAGGTAGCCTTGCGGACCCATCGGCCTTTATCAAGCTGATGAACCAAATGTTACTGGCTAACATGAAGTAAATGACTATCGGGGCCTTCTTTGAACGGCCCCGATATTGTTTCTAGTGCAGGAAGAGTGGTTTGAGCCTAGTGCACTCCACTTCCGTGTTGCATCAATTCAAAAGGTGGTCGTTCAGACATTGATACGCCTTGAATTGAAGCACCCTAGGCGCTCTGAAACTCGACTCTTCAGGTTGCTTGGGTATACAAGCTGTTAAGACAACGATTTTAAAATAGCGCGTTGAAACTGAGTGCTAACACTTAGTTTTAAAAGCATAAGGCCTCCGATGTTTGAGGCCTTAAACGTTAAGGGAATACTATGGACAATATCCTCAGCCTGACTAAAGACAATATTCAGCAAGTGGTTGACGCCTCGATGCAGCAGATAGTGGTGTTAGCATTTTGGGCACAGCCGCAGGAACAAAGTGTGGCTATGCTACGCACCTTAGAGCACATTGCCGCGCAAAATGCGGGTCGATTCGTGCTCGCTACAGTCGACTGTGAAGCAGAGTTAGAAATCGCCAATTACTTTCGCATTCAAAGTCTACCGACCACGTTAGTCTTGGATAAAGGTCAGCCTGTCGATGGTTTTGCGGGGGTGCAAGATGCGGCGCAAGTCACAGCTATGCTGGATAAACATTTGCCGCCTATGTGGCAGTTACAGTTAGCACAGGCCAAAGCATTGCTCGCGCTTAGCCAAGTGAGTGCAGAAGATCTTGCTACTGCAGCTGTGTTGCTTAAAGAAGCACATACAGGGTCAAATCAAGCGGGTGAGGTGAGTCTAGTGCTTGCCGATGTGTATCTGATGCAGGGCGAATTAGTGCTAGCACAAGCCATGCTTGAGAAAGTAGGGCTTGCCGACCAAGATGGTTATTACCAGAGTTTAAAAGCCAAGCTCGCACTTGCCTTAGATGCAGCGGATACCCCTGAAATTCGCGATTTGCAGCAAAAGTTTGAGCAAAATCCAACAGATTTAGTGTTATTACTCGAGCTGAGTAAGGCATTGCATGCTGCTCACCGCGATGATGAAGCATTAGAACTGTTATTCGGTGTGCTCAGTAAAGATTTAGGTGCTGAAAATGGCACAGTAAAACAAGTATTTATGGAAGTATTAACGGCACTTGGCCAAGGTAATCCCATAGCCAATCAATACCGCCGTAAGCTCTATACTTTGCTCTATTAATGAAAAAAATCGCTTAGTAACCGCAGTTTATTTGCGGTTTCTGAGGCTAAAGTCGAAGCTAAAACCCTTCTCAATGGCGGCCAGATGTGCGAAGATCGCCGCCCTAAGAAGAATATCAATGCGAAAAGAGGACTCTTGAGATGCGCATTATCCTATTGGGCGCCCCAGGTGCCGGTAAAGGTACCCAGGCCCAGTTCATTATGGAACAGTATGGTATCCCACAAATTTCCACTGGTGATATGTTACGTGCCGCGGTAAAAGCGGGTACTCCACTGGGTTTGGAAGCGAAAAAAGTGATGGATGCTGGCCAACTGGTTTCTGATGATCTTATCATCGGTCTGGTTAAAGAGCGTATCGCACAGGAAGACTGTGTTAAAGGTTTCTTGTTAGACGGTTTCCCACGTACCATCCCACAGGCGGATGCGATGGCTGCAAACGGTATTAGCATTGATCACGTGATTGAAATCGACGTGCCAGACGAAGAAATCGTTAAGCGCATGAGCGGTCGCCGTGTTCACCCAGGTTCTGGCCGCGTTTACCATGTGGTTTTCAATCCACCTAAAGTGGAAGGCAAAGACGACGTAACGGGCGAAGATTTAGCTATCCGTCCAGATGACGAAGAAAGCACTGTGCGTAAACGCCTTGCAATTTATCACGAGCAAACTAAGCCGCTGGTTGAATACTACGGTAAAGTGGCAGCAGCAGGCCAAACTCAATACAACAAGTTTGACGGCACTCAATCGGTTGCGGCCGTGAGTGAGCAGCTTGCCAGCGTGTTGAAATAACCTAAAAAGCTAAATTTACGAGAACGAGTTCTCATATTAGAAAAAAGCCTGCCGATGCAGGCTTTTTTTATGGGTATCGCAATGTTAGCCTCCAAGTGAACTCCATTAACCATGAGCCTAACGTTGAATCCTTCCCCTGCTTTTGGTGTGCTATTGGTTAACCTCGGCACGCCTGATGAACCTAGCCCTAAGGCTGTAAAACGCTTTTTACGGCAGTTTCTCAGTGATCCTCGTGTCGTCGATTTATCGCCGTGGATTTGGCAACCGCTGCTGAACGGCATTATTCTCAACACCCGTCCGGCGAAAGTCGCCAAACTCTACCAAAGTGTGTGGACACCAGAAGGCTCGCCCTTGATGGTGATAAGTGTACGCCAAGCACAAAAGTTGGCGGTGGACTTAAGCGCCACGTTTAACCAGACCATCCCGGTTGAACTGGGCATGAGTTACGGCAATCCCTCCATCGATGCGGGATTTGAACGCCTGAAAGCCCAAGGAGCAGAGCGCATTATTGTGCTGCCTTTGTATCCCCAATATTCCTGCTCGACTGTGGCCAGCGTGTTCGATGCCGTTGCCAGCTATCTTAAAACCGTGCGTGACATACCGCAGGTTCGCTTTAATAAAGACTATTTTGACCACAGCGCTTATATTGCTGCGCTGGCACACAGTGTGACGCGCCACTGGAAAACCCATGGGCAGGCCGACAAGTTGCTCTTGTCATTTCATGGTATTCCATTGCGTTATGTGAAAGAGGGCGATCCTTACCGCGAGCAGTGTTTTGTCACGGCTAAACTGTTGGCGCAAAAACTTGAGCTGAGCGAGTCGCAGTGGCAAGTGTGCTTCCAATCGCGCTTTGGCCGCGAAGAATGGCTCACGCCCTACGCCGATAAACTATTGGCCGAGTTACCTGCGCAAGGGATCAAAAGTGTCGATGTGATTTGCCCAGCTTTTGCGACCGATTGCCTCGAAACCTTAGAAGAAATCTCCATCGGCGCTAAGGAAACCTTTTTACATGCGGGTGGCAGCGACTATCGGTTTATCCCTTGTTTGAACGACGATGAGTTACACATTGAATTATTACGGCAATTAATCCAAGAACAAGCGGTATCTTGGGTATAGGAGCACTGGCTTCGAACTGATTTTGTGATAGAATCTGCGCCCTTCCGGCTAAGGGGTGGTTTTTTTGTCTCGCTAGCCTAGACTCAATATTTTTAGGATGCTGCTTGGCTTGACCGCCTCGGCAGACGCCAATTAGCATGGATGCCAGGAAAAGAGAGCCACTATGAAGTTTCCCGGTCAGCGTAAATCTAAACATTATTTTCCGGTTAAAACCCGAGATCCGCTGCTTGAACAGCTGACTCAACAGCCTCAGCCGTTTGCGACCTATATCAGCGGTATTGATCAAACCTTAGTGGATATCGAAGCGAAAGTGGAAGACGAATTGCTGAGCCGTTATGGCTTGCCCAAAGGCAATTCTACCCTGATCAATGATGAACAGGCCCACAGACTCTACACTGAGTTAAAAATTCATGGTTTGATTAGCGATGAATTTGCTGGTGGCACTATTGGTAACACAGTGCACAACTATTCTATTCTGGCCGATGACCGTTCAGTGCTGTTTGGAGTAATGAGTCAAAATATCGAAGTGGGCAGTTACGCCTACCGCTATTTATGTAATACCTCTTCTAAAGTCGACCTTAACTTTCTACAACCTGTAGATGGTCCTATCGGTCGCTGTTTTACCCTGATTTCTGAGTGCGGCGAGCGAACATTTGCGATCAGCAAAGGCGCTATGGATAAACTCACACCTGAATTTATCGATAAAGACGTGGTGCAGGGCAGTTCAGCCTTAGTGTTGACCGCGTATTTGATGCGCGCCAGTGATGGCGACCGTATTACCGATGCGGCCATGTGCGCTATCGAATATGCAAAAGCCGCCGAAGTTCCCGTGGTATTAACCTTAGGCACGCGTTTCTTGATTGAAGAAGATCCACAATGGTGGCAAAACTTCATCAAAGAACATGTCACCATTTTGGCGATGAATGAAGACGAAGGTGAAGCTTTAACGGGTTCACGGGATCCTCTGCTTGCCAGTGAAAAAGCTTTAGAATGGTGCGACATGGTATTAACCACAGCGGGTCCAATCGGGCTTTATACTGCGGGTTATACCGAGGACTCAGAAAAACGCGAAACGACTCACACACTGTTGCCGGGTGCTATCCCTGAATTTAATCGTTATGAATTTTCTCGTCCAAAGCTTAAAAGTGACTGTGAAACACCAATCAAAGTGTTTGCCCACATTTCACCTTACATGGGCGGCCCAGAAAAAATAGGTAACACTAATGGCGCTGGCGATGGCGCATTATCGGCGTTATTGCACGATCTGGCGGCCAATACTTTCCACAAGACTAACGTGCCAGGCTCAAGTAAACATAAGCGCGATGGCCTGTGTTATTCTTCGTTCTCTCAAGTGTGTAAGTATGCTAACCGCGTCGCCTATGAAGTCTTAGCTCAGCATAGCCCGCGTTTATCCCGCGGTTTACCTGAGCGCGAAGACAGCTTAGAAGAATCCTACTGGGAAAGATAAGTCGGTAGCTGTATTGGTATTAAGCTGACTGATTTACGCTAGGGCAATAACGGCAAACCGTTGTTGCCCTTATTTTTATAGCGTTTATCAATAATCAATTAACTAAGCATTAATTTTAACTACAGGCAGTTGCGAATAAATGTTAACGTTAGTTGGGTTCAGGTAGTCCAAATACAGCGATAATTTAAGGTGGAATTTTCGGTGAAAGCGCAAATCTTAAGAGAAATGAAGGTACTCACGGCCATAGAGCCAGAGTTCGAAGTGCAACGTCGTGTCGCGTTTATTAAAACCAAACTAAAAGAAGCGCGTAGCAAGGCATTGGTATTAGGGATCAGCGGTGGGGTGGATTCTTCTACCGCTGGGCGTTTGTGTCAGTTAGCGGTGGACAGTTTAAACCAAGAAAATAGCCAAGGCGGTTACCAGTTTATCGCTGTGCGATTACCCTATCAGATCCAAAAAGATGAGCATGAGGCGCAATTAGCCTGTCAGTTTATTCAGCCCTCTAAGTTGGTCACTGTGAATGTGCATCAAGGCGTTGATGGTGTGCATAGCGCTACCGTTGCCGCGTTAGTCGAAGCTGGATTGCCTTTGCCCGATGTGGCGAAGGTTGATTTTGTGAAGGGTAACGTTAAAGCCCGTATGCGGATGATAGCGCAATACGAACTCGCCGGACTCGTGGGCGGGCTTGTGGTGGGGACAGATCACAGTGCCGAAAATATCACAGGTTTTTACACTAAATGGGGCGATGGTGCCTGCGATTTAGCGCCATTATTTGGTCTTAACAAACGCCAAGTTCGCCAACTCGCCGCGTATCTTGGCGCGCCAGAATCGTTAGTCTATAAAGCGCCGACCGCGGATTTAGAAGACAATAAACCGTTACTCGAAGATGAAGTCGCACTTGGGCTAACCTATGCGCAAATCGATGATTTCCTTGAGGGTAAAGATGTCGGCAAGGCAGTTGAAGACAAATTGATTGGTATTTATAAGGTAACGCAGCATAAACGTCAGCCTATTCCAACCATTTACGACTAACGCTGAATAGTCCTCGAATATGCACTCGTTTGAACTCAGTTCGCGAGTGCTTTTTTATGTCTTTTTTACCTAGTTGCTGAGCTAGTGGCAGCCTTTACAGCTGTTGGCGTCGCTGTAACGAGGAGACTGGCTGCGATTATTCATTGAAGCTGGCTATCCTGCAGGGGCATCTCACTGGGGGATGTTGCCGAGACCTGTGACAGTGGCATCTGGTCGCAACATTTAGCCACGGCATCTTGTTGTAGGGATTATGGCACGACTAAATGTTGCCGTGTCAGGGCGATCAGCTGGTTTGGGTACTGGCGATAATCCAAATAGGGCGTGAGCAAAAAATGCTGCCCTTGGGAAGATGGAAGCGTCATCGCGGTTATGGATTTATTTTGGGCGGTTAAATGCTGTGCATGGATTTCGTTTGCAGAGATGGTGAACCCTAAACACTTTGCAGCCACTTGCCCCGCGACAAGATGGATCTTCGCGTTTGCCATCAATTCAGTGGCGCCTATGCAGAGCAGTTCATTTTGCTTGAGTAACACTTGGTCACGATAGCTGCGCCAATCTTCTCCAACCGCGCTGATTTTTGCCATAATAGTGAAGATCTTACGCCAATGATTGCCATTTAGAGTAATGAGTGACCCGACTGCGTCTGGTTGAGTGTAATGCCAGCCGTCAGGTATCAGCGGCGCGGTAGGAAGATAGTAGGCGAACCTAGCGTGTGGATTACCGATAATCATCAAGTGTATAAATTTCGTTGGAATAAGACACTTTCGATCCTAACCCAATTAGGGCTTATGCAGTTAATAAAATGGCGCGGCTTATGGCGGAGGATGTTATCACGGTAAAAAATTTGAAGGATGTTTTTATCTAACCGTATAATTGGTTTGCTCATTTTATCTTATTTTTTGCTAGGAATCGCCATGAAGGCCATTATCATAGGTTCGACAAAACACCTATTCTTAGCCGCAGCGTATGCGAGTATTGGTATTGCGGTGGCGTTGCTCGCGACAGGGATTTACTTTCTTAATGCGCGACCTGAATTGTCGTTATGGCATACGGTCGAGCTAGATAATGAGTTCCATTACAATACTAAACTCGCTAGTTTTAATGAGTACTTAGCGCTAGAAGAGCGCTTATTCGCCGAAGTTGAGCGCAAAGTCGTCCAAAAAATTCCTGCCAATGAATTTTCTCCCGTGAACCGCTATGTCAAAAATAGTTTATCCGATCCTGCCCATTGGCCCCAAAATTGGAATCGCAGTTATGAATGGCCCAAAGCCGATGCCGAGTTTGGGATATTGCTGCTCCACGGCATGTCAGACTCGCCCTATGCCTTATCCAATGTGGCAGCGCATTTTAAAGGTAAAGCCCATGTACTGGGCTTAAGATTGCCAGGGCATGGCACCATTCCGAGTGGCTTAACAGAGGTGTATTGGCAAGATCTTGTCGCCGCGGTAAATCTAGCGACGGCGCATATGCGGCAAACACTGGAGAGTAAACCGCTATTTGTTGTGGGTTTTTCGACTGGTGCCGCCATAGCACTAAACCATGAGTTAGAGCGTATCAGTCAAGATAAAACCCCAGATTATGCTGGGATGATTTTTATCTCGCCTGCGATAGGGTTAACGCCATCGGCGGCGGCCGCACGCTGGCAGAGTTGGATTGGCCGATTGCTGGAGCTGGATAAGCTGCAATGGAACAGCATTCAAGTGGAGTACGATCCCTTTAAATACACCTCTTTTGCGGTCAATGCGGGGGATGTGGTGTATCAGTTAGCTCTACGCAATCAAGGTTTATTGGCTGGATTAACTTTGCCGCAAAGGGTGCAAGTTCCATCGATACTTACTTTTCAGTCGGTCGTGGATGCAACCGTTTCAACTTCGGCGGTGGTGAATAATCTGTATCAAACGTTACCAGAAAAAGGCCATGAGCTCGTGCTGTTCGATATGAACCGACTCGATGTAAATACCAAAATGGTGTCCAATGATCCGTTAGCAGGCTTGCTGTCGAGCATCAATAGCCCTGCGCAGCATTATCGTGGCACTGTGGTGGAAAATATCAGTAATGAAACCACGCAAGTTCAAGCGCGCAGCTTTGGTTTAGATGCGCTAGGTAACGTGGTCACAGAAGGTAAGGAAGTGCGTGCATTAGATTTGTATTGGCCCGCTGGCGTGTATTCCTTGTCCCATGTTGCGCTCCCCTTTGGTGTGGATGATGGCCTCTATGGCGCTGTTATTCAGCCTGATTTACATCGGATACAAATTGGTGCCTCAGCTTCGCGGGGGGAGCGCGGTTTATATAGCGTGTCGGCATCGGAAATGTTGCGCCAGAAATGGAATCCCTTTTTCCCATATCTACTCGAGCGCATGGATGAGTATCGACTCGCGCATATGCACTAGGATTTTGTGCTTGATTAACCGCTCAGCGAATCTGGCCTAAACCTTCTTTACCTTTGAACGACTGCCTCTTCAACAGCTTTCTCCTAAACAAGCGCCAGTTAAACAATCAGGCTGCAAACAACCCGATCACGCCCCTGTTCCTTTGCAAGATACAAGTTATTGTCGGCTTGCTTAAGCCAGTGCTCTAAAGAGTCGCTATAGGTGGCATTGGCAATCACAGCGCCAATACTCGCCGTGACATTGAAGCTCCGATTATCCTGCGGATTGATTATCACAGTATCAGCGAGTTGCTGTTTAAATTCATTAAGATGTGCTTCGACTTTCAGGGCATTACACATAGGCAAAATCAGTAGAAACTCTTCGCCGCCGTAGCGCGAGATTAAATCAATATCCCGTTTGAAGAGTGACGTTAAGAGTTTAGCAACCACTTTTAAACACTCGTCGCCGCCCAAATGACCATAAGTATCATTGATTTGTTTGAAGTGGTCCAAGTCCATTATGGCAAGTGTCATGGCATCTTGACCCCGTTCGCACATCTGTTGGATGAGCGGGAATTGGTGTTCGGTATAGCGGCGATTATAGAGATTCGTCAGCGGATCGCGCTCGGCTAAATCCTTTAATTTCACATTAGCGGCCTCTAAATCTTGGGTGCGCTGCTGTACTTTTTGTTCAAGTTCTTGTTGGTGTTCGAGTAAGGCTTGTTGGTTTGAGGCTAAACTTTCATACAAGCTATAGATCTCTTTAGGGGTACTTTTATCGAGTAGATCATGTTCAAACTTCTCGTCACTGACTTTTTCTTGCTTAGCGGGACCGAAATGCTGCGCTAAAAGCGACAGAGGTTCGGTCAGTAACTTACTGATGGCTTTAGTAATAAAAAAGGCGCCGACTAAAGAGCAAAACAGCAAAATTACCGTGTTGACATATTGGCGTTCAGCCAGTTTTAAAAGCGGCACAAAAGGTTCTAAAACATAGAGTTGCCAACCATTATTTAGCTTCTGCTGGGCATAGATGTACTCAGGGGTATTTGAGTCTAGATTATGCAGGTTCATCAGTTGAAGCCGGGCGCGATATATCTCGCTGCCTTTGCTGAATGACAAGGGAGCGAACGGTGCGAGTCCTAATCCTTCGGAGGCATAAATCAGGTTATTGTTCTCATCGGTCAGTAAAATAGATTGCTGCTCATGGTGCAGGTTTTGTTTATCTATGCTGGAAAAATAGCGTAAATCTAAGCTGCCTTCGACTATCCCTCTGGCTTGATTGGGAGCATTTGGACTAAAAATGGGGGCACTGATGGCAACGATCACGTCATTACCAAAACCTCTACCTATAAATGCGGGTGATACAAAGGTTTTATGGTTATAAAACGCTTGGATAAAGTATTCCCTATCCATCACAGAAGGGATTTCTGCTAGGCGATCTAAGTTCACAATATTGGCCATTGGACTGGCAGCGAGCAAATTGCCTTGTTCATTAGCAATCAACATAGTTTTAAAGCCTTGATTGCTATCATGTATGCTCGATAGCAATGCCTGCCACTCATTGATGCCAGCGTTCGACAGACTCAAAAACTTGGCCGTGCTAGCGATGACTTGCGTGTTGTAAGCGAGGTAGTTGTCGGTTGCATGGCTCAAATGAGTTGCGGTATCGTCCAGATTGCGATTAATCATCACTTGTTGTTTATCAATAAAAAAGTGATTAAAAGCTAAGGATGAGACCAATAAGCTCACAGTAATAATTAAGGTAAACAAATAACTGAGCTGCGAGCTAAAAGTACGGCGATTAAGATTGGTCAGCTTGCCTTTAAAATGCCATAGGCTTGGAATAGCAACCACACAGAGTTCACCAATTGCAGCGTAAATCATGCCATTAACGGCTTGTTTTATCGCGGTAAAAGGAATGTGGCTGGCGGGCATTTTAGCAATGACTGCCACATAAATGGCTAACAGCGGGATCCCCAATAACACCCAATAACTCACACTGGCATAGAGTATTTGAATATCTCGGCGCCTTGCAAAACCAAGCCATAATGCTTCGAGTAAAAACAGTAAATACACGTGGGGGCTCGACCACACGATCATGAGCCCCGTTGCGGTAAATAGGGCGGTGATCAACGCATACCAAGGCCCTAAGAGTATTGCCACTATCACCACGGCCACGTTGCCGAGAATCAATTGCACATTAGCGAATAGAGGGATGGGAAAAAGATTCAGAACTAAGCCGAATACCCCAAAAATAATAGCCAGTCTGAGATGGGTGGTTTGGAAGGCGGGTAGATGCAAAGAAAAGTCCCTTTAGAAAATGGCTTGTGTTAACTGTCTGTGATTATGGCACAAATAAACCCAACGCCTCTATCCCAGTCATTCAATTACCTCCCCAAACAAAGCTATAACTTAAATAGATTGTTGAAGCTGATGATAGAAATGGATTGTCGAAACGGATTGTCGAAACAAATAGTGTCACTAGATGATTTCGCTGAAGATAGGTCAATTCTCGTCAGTCGCAGGCTGACGAATGCTATAACCAATGGATGGGGCCATTTCAGAACCGTTATCGATGAAAATTGTGTCATTCAGAACATAAACTAAGCAGTTGTTCAAAGAGATCTCATGAAGCCCTTGCGCAGTTGCAAGGCAATTGCTACAGTTCTGGCTCGCTTAAGATAAACCCCATAAACAGTATCTTAGGTGATAAGTGATTTAAAAAATTAGCTTGAAATAGTCAGTACGTTCTAACTGATTAAATCAAAGCTGATAACGTCGATCACTTAAACAATTTCGGTATGTAGCGCAGCCCGGTAGCGCACTGTCATGGGGTGTCAGGGGTCGGAGGTTCGAATCCTCTCATACCGACCAAATTCTAAATAAAAAAGCCTGTAAACTTAATAGTTTGCAGGCTTTTTTATTTTAATCCGATTTTAATATTCATTTTTAAGCGGTCAAACTATGGTCTAACTCAGGTCAAACAGGCTTTGAATAACCGAGGCCATTCAGGCCCGTTTGCCTTAGTTTTTCTAGGCTAATTTGCCATGTTAATCTCTGCATGTGGCACCTCAGTCCATTCCAAATGATCACGAACATAGACCTTGGTAGACTTCGAATCGGTATGCGCCATGCGGCCTTGAGGATCAATCCCCATATCCGAAAACAATCTTGCAGATAGGGCGCGGATTTCATGAAAAGTCGGCCGCTGATTAACTTCAAGGTGACTAAATAATCCAATGTCATCCCTTACCGCAGAAAATGCTCTGCTAAGGTAGTTTGGATCAAGCTGATAACGGTGGTTAGTTTCAGCGCTTTGCCTAGTATTTCGCTCAGGAACCCGATGAACAACATACGGGCATAAAATCCCATCGCGGCTTCTATCTATAATCCCTTTAATCTCCTGACCAATAGGGATAGCGACATGGCTAGCTTCCTTTTCCTCAACTTTTTGCCTATGGATAAACAGCGTTCCATAGATCCCATCAACCGGAGTCTCAAACCAAATACAGCCGCATTGCCCATCCTTAGGTTTTTTAATGCTGTACTTTATTCGAGAGATTTCTAACCTTGCCTGTGATGCTTGAAGCGCTAACTCCATTGCTGTTTGTAACCAAAGTGGCGCCGCAGCGTGGATAAGTTTGAAAGCATCCAAACTTAAGCGTTGGCGCTCTTTGCCTTTGGTTTTTCGCTTTTTCATCTTTTTGGCGGCAGGGTTATCAACCATCAGGGATTGATCAATGGCGTAATTAATCAACTTTTCAATGAAACCCAGCTTGCGATTATGCACATTCGCACTCGCGTTAGGATGGTACTGGTTAAGAAATCCATTAATATGCTCAAGGCCAATATCCTGGCTTGGTATAGCCTTGAAGTACTCCTTCACTCTCGACGCATCGTTTAGCATAGTGCTAGCGAATTGCTTACTGGGTGACTCCTCTTTGAAAATGATCTCCATCAAACGGTCAACATGATCAGCAAAAGGAAGTTGCTGCTCAGATTCAATACCGCCCGAAGCCTTTATCAGGTCATCTACAATCAACCCAGAACTTAAACGATGGCAACTAAACCACTGACACAGCGCGAACGCTTGATGCGCATCATCACAGGCAAACGGTTTTGGACCCTGTTTGAAATCCAGCAAGAGAGCTTTAACCGCTTTGGAGTTCACGACAGCGAAACGGCCTTAAGTGCGCGGTTTCGGGATATGCCGATTAACCAGCGGGTAAAACGCATACGCTCGGGTACCCATCACACCTTTGAATATCGGTTGGAGGGCTAGATGGCGCAGGTGATGACAGCAACAGGCGTAGAGCAAGGCAAGTTAAACGATGCAGTATTGCGCCGTTGGTTGCGGGCAGGGATAACACGGGACTTTCGGGACACGCAGTTTCCGGCGGTGCGGTTACGGGCCTCGACCGATAGACGCCAAGCCTCAGTGTATTTAGTGATGAACGAAGCGGGCAAAACCGTGTGGCAAAAACAGGGCGTGTGGCCAGTGATGTGCTTGAAGACCTTTTTAGCCGAGTTACCCAGTTTGCTCGCCAAACGCAGCATGGGCCAAGTGGTCATCAGCAACGAGTTTGCCACTGTGGCGCAATTACTGGCGTGGTTTGTCACCCATGTGGAGTGCAATCGCACTTTAAGCAACAGCTGGCGCAGTAACTGTAAATCGTTAGTGAGTAAACATCTCAGCGGCTGCTTTGGTGAGTTACCACTCAATGAGCTGAACTTTATCGCAGTGGACAGTTATTTAATCAAACCCATGTTGGCGCAGGGCTACTCGGCCAATTACATCAAAGCCGCGGTGAAAGTGTTAAAGCGGGCGCTATCGGTCGCGGCCGATTTACGGGTATTAGACACCAATAGCTTGGCGGGGTATCGGGTGCAAATGAGTTTGAAGATGCCGCCTTTGGTGGGCACGCAATTAAGCGAATCGGACGTGGGCCCGTTATTCAGCGCCCTACGAAATGCAGCAAGACCGGTGGCCATGTTGTTCGTGTTGATGCTGATGTTCGGTACCCGCATAGGCGAAACCCGTTTAGCACGTTGGGACCACTTTGCCGGCGATTATTGGTTTATTCCCGCCGAGAATGCCAAGAACCGCCAAGAGCATCGCTTACCTATGACGCCGACGGCCAAGAAGCTGATAACCCATTACGCCCAGTGGCAATACACCCATGTGGGCAAGCGGGCATTTTTGTTCCCAGGCAAAGTGGGGCCGGTGAGCATTCGCACTGCGCAGTATTGGAGTGAAACGATTCGGTTTAAGGCGTTTACCTCCCACGCACTGCGCAAACTGTGCCGCACGATTATTGCCGATATGGGCGTCGATACTATGGTCGGTGAACGGATATTGAATCACACCTTGCCATTGCTGCTGCGCACGTACGTCAACAGCACCTTAGATAAGGGCATGTTGATGGCGTTGGATGCCTACCACGCGCACTTAATCACGCTGGGGTTTGATGATGTGGCGCCCGAGATTATGCGCCAATCGACCACTGAGACGAGCGAGCCAGACGAGCCAATGTTAGTGGGGTGGTTATGACGATATCAATAACAATATCAATTAGCACAACTGGTTTATGGACTTCACGCAGGAGGATTTATGGCTAATCGCGCCGCGGATGTATTGAAAGTAGGGCGCCGTTTACGGGGCATGACCCAAGACGAAATGGCTGAGATTTACGGCATTAGCCGCAACACTTACCAACGTTGGGAAAATGGCCGTACTACTGCGCCCTATGACGATGTGACATCGATATGCCTTGATGTGTTTAAGCTTTCGATTGAGAAGATAAATGAGGTGGCCAATGGGCTTTAGCGATGAACCCGAGCAGATGATGAACATTAAGGCGTTGCGGTTAGGGCTTTATCGCTGGGGCCGCTATTGGGTGTACCAAGAACTGGGCAAGGGGTTTTCAAACCGCAGCGCCTGCGACCGCTTAGGCGAAGCGCTGGGCGGCGGCAACTTAAAGCACGAGTTAAACGTGCCTGCCCACGTCGCCCATTTTGACCACCTCGTTGAGCAGTTATCCCTTAACTGCAAACGCGCCATTCGCGCCCATTACCTGTGCAAAGAGCAGTGGGCCTTAATGGGATTTGACAGCAAAAAGTCTTATATCTTCTGGCTAAGAAAAGCCGAAATGGCACTGCTAGATAGGATGAATTAAAAGGAACGCCCTCTTACGAGGGCTGGCGGGTTAGAGGTTGTCCACCAAGACTGCTAACCCGTTGATAGGATTTTATCAAAGGTTCGGATAGATACCTATGCGAAATAATTAGCTATTCAAATACAAACACATTTGCCTCATTTCAATCTAGCAATGTAATTCACAAGTAACTTCAGTGCCGAAAGATTGACCAAATTTTAGTAATGCAACAGAGTGACTAGAGTTACTGTGGCGATTCAGTAGCATTTTTGCATTGAATTCGGGCATGAATAATCTAAAATTAACCCATGAAAAATTCAGTTTTTATAACAAATTGTTTGCCAACTCATTCTGCAAATTTCATCTAGTTTAATTGGATCATACGGCATAGCTTCACGACGTATATAACGTGATAATGCTGATGCCGACTCTAAAGAAAGAGCTATAAGATAGTTTATTTCAATATTTAAAATTTCACCCTTTTCAATAGCCTTCATGTAAATTTTATAAAGAGGTGAAAATAATGATATTTCATATTGGTTAACACTATCATTTGATATTTTTGGTAATCGTAAGTATTGGTCAAAGCTAATTTTCTCATTACTTCTCACTTTTCCATATTTCACAATATTGAACCAAACAATACGGTAATTTTCCCATGAAGAGTGATTGTCATTAATACCATTAAGTAGTTCAGTTGCTAAATTTGCAATAACAGCCTTTCTTAGCTCCATCATAAGATCATCTTTACCACTAAAATAGAGATAAATGCCTCCTGCGGATATGTTTGCTTCCTTAGCGACTTGCAGCATAGAAAGTCCATCAAATCCTTTTTGGGCAATGACTTTTTCAGCAGCTGCCAGAATTTGCTCTTTCTTAGATAACATAAATACAGCCTTTTAAGTTAAGCATGTGAAGGAGATAAAGAGCTAACTATATCTCCTAAGTACATAGGATAAAAGTCGTCAAATGAGCGATACAACATTAGTTAGCATTGCATAGGACTCGAAATGCTGGATCTGTGAGCAAATCCTTTACACCATTGATCATAAATTGCATCCCCATACTGACAAGCAGAAATCCCATTATTCTGGTTAATGCATCGATACCTGTTTTACCCATGAATTTACAAATTGGCTGTGCCATTCTGAGGACCAACCAACTGGTGATACTGATAAGTACAAATGCCGTAACCATTCCGCCATAAATAGGAATACGATTAATATCTTCTGGTATATCAGAAATTTCTGCTGCACCGCTGATGACTAATGCCATTGTTCCTGGGCCACACATACTGGGCATCGTGAGAGGTACAAAGGCTATGCTTGCATCATCTTCAGTGTTGTTGGTTGTTGTTTGGTTTGGAAATAACATTCTAAAACCAATAAAGCCAATGATAAGACCTCCACCCAATCTTAACCCTGGAATTGAGATCCCAAAAATATCGAGGATGGATGAACCGATAAAAAAGGTCACGCAGAGCGTTAAAAATAACCAAATAGCTGCCAGATTGACCTGTTGATTAATGTAGGCTTGGCTTCGTCCTTGTGTTAATCCGAGCAATAACGTTGCTGTTGTTGGTGGGTTAACCATGGGAAGCAAGGCTGTGAAAGCGAGTAATGTGACTTGAAAAAACATCAGGTTCTCCTATATGGGAGGGGAGCCCGAAGGCTCCCGTTTGAATTACCTTTGGATTCTAAATAACACGGCATAGAGCAACGGGATCACAATCAGTGTTAATACTGTTGCGAACAATAACCCGAACATGATAGTGACTGCCATGCTTTTGAAGAAGGGATCTAAGAGTAAGGGAGCTACGCCCATAATCGTGGTTGCAGCGCCTAATACTACCGGTTTAGCTCGGCTCAGGGCAGCACCGACCACGGCATCAAAGGCTATCGTACCTTCTCGAATATTATTATCGGCTTGATCAACCAACACAATAGCATTTTTGACCATCATGCCTATCAAGCTTAAAAAGCCCAAGATTGCCATAAATTCAAAGGGGGTTTGAAATATGATTAACCCTACGACAACACCAATCACAGCCAGTGGTACTGTCATCCAAATAACCATAGGTTGTTTGAATGCATTAAACATAAAAATGACCGCTAAGATCATTGCTGCAAATCCATAAGGCGCAGAAATGGCGATCCCTTCATTCGCATCATTTGAGGCTTTATATTCGCCATACCAAGTCAACTGATAACCATCAGGTAACGCGATTTGCTCAATTTTATGTCTTATACTATTGAAAGCATCACTAGTTAAAACGCTTGGTGCAGGATCTGCTTGTGCAAGAATAGTCGGCATACGGTTGATTTTACGAATTAACGAGTCTTCCCATTCAAGTCCTACATCAGAAACGAATTGACTAATAGGGACGTAAGCCTGACTTTGATTACTGTATACACTAACATTTTCAATGACCCTATCATGTCTCCGCTCATTTTCTGGGGCTCTTACCACAACCGGAATAAGCTCGTCGTTCTGGCGGAACTGTGCGATTTGCCGTCCATTTAATGATTGAGCGATAGCTTGATTTAATTCCCTTGCGGTCAAGCCTTGTTGTTGCATGATTTCTGATAGGTAATTGGGTTTGATAACAGGGATTTGTTGGCGCCAATCGTCCTGAACGGCTATCAGATTATTATCAGAGTTCATGAGTGCTTTGGCTTCTTCAGCGAGTGCTCTGAGTACTTTAGGATCAGGCCCTGAAAATCCCGCCTCTATTTTCTTACCGCCACCGCGGCCAAGCATAAACTTCCACACTTTAATCGATGCATTGGGAAACTGTTGCGACAATTCGGTTTGTAACTCGTCAACTAATTTGTTGATGTTTTTGTAATCATCAACATCTATCAACAATTGACCATAGGCTGAATTTCTTGGCTCTGGGGCATAACTTAACATAAACCTTAAGCCACCACTGCCAATGAAAGACGTTACATCGGTAATGTGTTCCTTCTGTTTAACGAACTGACTCATGTTGACCATCATATTGCTGGTCTTACTGATATCAGTGCCTTGAGGTAAAAATGCATCAACAACAAATTGAGCTCTTTGTGATTCCGGCATGAAGCCAGGAGGTATGCGCCCCATATTTGCAACGGCGAGTACTAACAACCCAAGTAATACCGCGCCAGAGATTAACCGATTGCGTAAAACTAAAATAAGAATTTTGTGATAGAAAGCTAAGATGCGGCTTTCTTTAGCTGCCGTTTTATTGTTATCAACACTTAAAAATTGATAGCACAAAAGAGGGGTAATAGTGATAGCAAACAACCAGCTTAACAACATCGAGTAGCAAATAACCCAGAATAGGGAACCTGCATATTCGCCCATATCACTTGGGGACAAACCGATTGCACTAAAAGCAAGTATACCCACCACAGTGCCACCGAGCAGTGGCCAAATGGTTGAATCTACGACCTCATTTATTGCAGTGACTTTGTCTTGTCCCTGCTGTAGACGCACTAATACACCATCAGTTACCACAATGGCATTATCGACTAACATACCAAGCGCAATAATTAAGGCACCAAGTGATATCCGTTGCATGGCGATATCATCAATCAACATGATAATTAATGTACCTGCGACGGTTAACAATAAAACAAAACCAATAATGATGCCTGATCTCACTCCCATAAAGACTAATAACACTACAAATACAATTACGACAGCTGCGATTAGATTATCGATAAAGTTAGCAACAGATGCTCGAACTGAATCGGATTGTATCGAGATCTCATTGAGTTCCATGCCGTAGGGGCGTTGTGATTCAAGTTCGGCTAAACGCTGTTTAACAGCATCGCCCATTTCAACCACATTTCCACCAGAAACATTAGAAATGCCCAAGCCGATAGCATGTTGACCGTTGTATGTCATTAAAACACTGGCTGGCTCTTTATATCCTTGATAGATATGTGCAATCTGATTGAGTTGTAATAAGTTGCCATTTGTATTGATACCAATTTTTAGCTTTTTTAAGTCATCGATAGTCAATACCGTATTATTAGGGAGCACAGGAATACGCATACCATCGAGTTCAATGTCCCCTGCTAAAGTTACTAATGTCTGGTTTTTCAGTGTTTGGTATACCTGCTCAAGGCTCATACCATACTGTTGCAAACGTTCTGAAGAGAGCTCAATAAAAATTTGTTCTGATTTTGTGCCTAAAGTCGCAGTCTTTGCGACACCTTTTACTAATGCCAGTTCCTTCTGTAAAAACTTAATATAGTCATTGAGCTGCTTATCGGTATAACCTTGACCGGTTATAGCGTAAAAGAGGGCATAGACATCTGCAAAATCATCATTTACAAATGAAGGACCTGCCCCGCTGGGGAGGTTTCTTTGCGCATCCGATACTTTACGCCGCAGTTTATCCCAAACTTGGTCTAGCTCAGCTTTGGTTTTCGAAAAATCGAGTTTGATTTCAACCGTTACCTCTGAACTCCCTTGTTTAGAAATGGATTTAACTTCTTTGAGTTCTTGTAAAGACTGCACAGCGGTCTCAATCACTTCAGTAACTTCATCTGCAACTTCAACGGCTGAGGCGCCTGGATAGGGAGTAATAATGACAGCTTGACGAATAATAAATTCAGGGTCTTCGAATCTTCCTAACCCCTTGTAGCTGATAAAACCTCCAATTAATAACAGAAATATCATAACCCAAAGGCTATTCTTTTTCTTTATTGAATAGGCTGCAATGTTCATTTGCTTACTCCATCAGCGTTAAGTGATCTTACAAGATCACCATCTTTTAACGCATTTACGCCAGCAATAATGATTCTATCTTTGGGTTTTAAACCTTTGTTAATGACAATTCTGTTCCCGAGTAATGTACCTGTTTCAACATATTGTTTTGAGACTTTATTGTTGCCATTAACAATCCATACAAATTCCTTTCCCATATTATCTGGAATAATAGCGCTGATTGGTATAGAAACATTAATCGCAGCCGTATCATTGGTCTGTGGGGTTACAGTAATTGACATACCGGGCAATACATTTTGCTTCTTTAAATCTGAAAAGGCTAAAACAACAGTGTAAGTTTGTGTTGACCTCTCTGCATCTAACGTAAAATATCGATAATAGAGTGGGAACTTTACATTACTAATACCTTCAACTTCACCTACAGCATTTATATTTCGACTGCCTTCTGCAAAAAGCTTAGAAGGAACATCTATTACTGCCTCCAAGCTATTTAAATTTTGCAATACAAATAACGGTTGATTAGGTTGAATGACAGAGAATTCATTTACTAGTTTTTTTGTAATCACACCAGAAAAGGGAGCCGTGATTTTTGTATAATCTAGTGTCTCTTGGGCAGAGGTGAATTTATTCTTGGCCAAGTCACGTTCAGTTTTTAGTTTTTCTAAATCACTTTTTGATATCGCTTGGGTCGAATTAAAAATCGTTAGCCCACGTTTGTAATCAGACTCTGCTTTGTCGTACTGGGCTTTTGCGGAGTTTAACGCAATTTTTTGTTCCGTATTATCAAGTTCAGCTAAAAGCTGACCTTGGCTGACAGATGAACCTTCTTGTAAGTAAATTTTGATGATTTTGCCTGATGTTTTAAAGGATAGCTCAGCTCTTTGTGCTGCTCGGACTGTACCTGTAAAACTGAGGCCAGAAATATCCGAAGCCGTAATTTCTTCAATCATCGCAGGACGTGAAAACGACATATCTACAGCAACAGTTTCAGCAGGTTGCTCACAGCCACTGAATGCGACTGACAATGCTATGATAAGTAATGTTTTAACTTGAATCTTTTTAGTCGTAAATTTTTGCATAATTTATCCTAATGACTTTTAAATTAATTGGTTACATCATATTCTCTGCATGATGAATATTCAATTATCTTGTTGCAATTTTGTTAAGTTAAATTTTGAGTGAAATTAACCGAAAAGCACCTATGAAGGTGCTTTGACTGTGCTGCTCTTAGACATTATCGCTGCTTGAAGCGTTTCCATTCACTAAGATTTAACAAAGAGCGACATTCGTTTTTGTCTAATTTTTTTCCGAAATACTGTCCTTTACGATTAGCATTATCTCTGCCGAGTCCGTAACTAAATTTTTCTGCACCCAACATATCCTTAAACTCTTCAGCCGCACGCAAACGAGCCCATTTGTACCGATCAGTATCATCAAATTTATCTTCGCAGTACTTCATTGCCCCTGAAAACGCACCAAGTTTATATTCTTTGGAATTATCATCAGCTTTAGTCATCCACGAGGTGAATGTAATTAGCATTGTTAATAATGTAATTATGACTGTTTTCATAACTTGACCTTTATGTGATTTCAAAATTGATATGTAAGCGATAACATCGCCATAGTGACGCTGTCATTTTCTGCAATTGGGGAGTTACTTATGTCTTTATCTAAAACAATGTGCCTTAAAAAGGCTGTTGCATTTAACGATTCTGATATTTTATATGAAAGAATTATGTTTAAGGTCAAATCAGTAGTGTTACCAACATTATAGTTATCAGTGCCATAATAGTAGTTGGCAACGTCAGCACTTTTAAATGTAGTGCCAACTGACGGAATAAAACTTAAGTCATTTTTTAGACGTATAGGATAACTATAATTTATTTTAAATATGCTACCTTCGCTATGACCTGAAATATCATATAGTGCTGATGTATTGAAAATCCCTATTGGAGAGTGATAAGTCAGTTTTGCTCCTGAATATATTGATATTTTTCTATCTTCAAGCATTCTGATGGCTAAATCTTTGGAATCAGAAGCCTTTAAAAAATCCTCACCCAACGCTGTGGCAAAAGAGAGTTTTAGGCGTTCAATTTCATAAATATCATATTCAAGATTAAAGATGCTTGCCCTTAATCTCTCGCCATTGTAGTTAACCAATGGTAGGCCATAGTTCTTATTATCAACGCCAATGTAAGGCGATGATAGATTGAGAACCCCTACACCTAAAGACCAAGGTGAATCGTTAGCTGAAGCTTCAATAATGAGCCCCATTGAAAATACGGAAAGAAATAAAGTTTTAACGTATGGACAACGCATGTTATACCTCATAAACAACTGCACCAAAATGGTGCATAAATGAATATTGATTCATAATGAGGTGAAGTGTAGATTTTTGATCGTTTTTTGTCAATGTGGTCAAATTACAAACAGCTTAAAACCGATATGTTGTTGCGTCATTTTACTGCTGGTAATTTCAGATTTTTTGGGGAGATAACCTAAGTAGCTCAAGCGATTCAGACTGCTTAAGCTGCTATCAATGCAGCCTTTATGAACATTCAAAAATTCGTCGTTTGAGATTTCTGAACAAAGTTGGATGATTATCTAAGTGGTTAAGGATTTTGATGAGTTTCGAGATTTCTGTGTTTAAGAGGGAGTTATAAAAGCTAAGTTGGTTTGCTCGTTAACGAGTTCTAATACTCATCTTAAATAACCTGCCTTACAAATATTAGTCCGAAACTAATGGATTAGATTAGAAGATCTAACAAGCTTCTGTCCCAAAATGAGCCAGTAGAATCACTCTATAGCAGACTGATTCACGCCAACCGCTAAAACCCGCTCTAATGCAACGTTTGCGGCCATTCTTGGGCGTATTTTCCCTTAAGATGAGTTAAATCTCTAGATAACTGATTCAAACCGATACCCAGATGTTGTAACCGAAATCAATATTGCTATCAGGCCCTGATATCATTAGCTAGCAGAGGATTTTAAAGTCGTTATGTAGTTTGGCCCAGTGAGCTTTTAATATCGTTTTATGCACTTCATGCATGGGGAGTTCAGCAAGTGCCTTTGGCCAAAGAGTACGGGCTTGTTGCATGGCATCCAGTAAATGAACCTTTATCGCGGGCCATGGTAGGCCTGTTCTCGTTGCCCATGCTTGGAAGGTGGTGATATCGATGGCGTACCATAGCTTTTGTTTATTCATGTTGAGGGCTATGGCGGTTTCGCCTTCTACGTAGGGTAAGGTGCTCACAATATCGTAAGCGGGCGAGAGTATCGCATTTTGGGTATCTGGGTAGATAACACTCCAATTTTTTAAGTGGGCATCACCGTTGGCGAGCAAGATATTGGCCAGCAACCGCCTTGCCATTTGCTGCACGTCTTTTAATCCATTGTAGCTGCTCATATATAGAGCTTTAGCTATGGCTTCGTAGTTGTATTTACCGTATTTATCATGGGCGTAAACTTCGAATATTTGGGCAAAGTCCTCTGCATGAATGCGGCCCGTATCACTGCGGTCAAAGCGCTTAATTGCATAAGCCGTGGGCTCATCTGGTAGTTTGATGTTGGGTAGGTTATCCAATGCGTTAAGCGAGATGAGCTCAATTTCAGGGATATTCACTCCGATTATTTGTGCCAACTTCATTGCAGTGTATTCATTTTGTGGGACGTTGCGATGTACTGTTGAAGGCGTCTTGATAATCCAACTATCTTGGCCTTCTTGATTGGCATTTATGTTGAATCGTCCATCGTTTCTGCTTGTCGAGAATTTCATTTGAACACCGGCAAGTGAGAACTTATTACTGGTGTGGGTGATATCGATTACGATGGCCTCTGTTCTTTCCCGTGGCGATAGTGCCCAAGCTGGAATATCTTCTTTTGCTATGGCTGATGCGATTAAGCCGCCGGGAAGATTGTTTCCTGCCCATGCCAATATGGGAAATTCGTTGTTCTCATGTACTTTTAGCGCGGCTGACATCCAATGCCGCAATGCGCCCTCGGGGAGCAAGTTGGACAGCACCGATGATAATCTTTGTGTTCTGACTTGTATTTTATCGATGTAATGGGGGTCTAGCAGCTGGGTGAGCGTTAATGTTGGTCGAAGTGCTTTTGGCATCGCGATATATTCAGGGTCAAATTTCAGAATGTTTTTACCACCAGAATAATGGGTGAGTATCGCAATCCGTTGATGATTTAAATAAAGCGCGAGGGCCTCTACTGATTCAGCAGGTTTCATAGATTTTCTTCTTTATCATCAACTGAATGTAAGACCTTATCCCAAGATGTGCCCGTCTTTGCCGTTAAGTGGTTAGGCGAATGACGGTCAATTTCTGGTTCTGAAGTTGCTTGGTTAATGAGGGCTTTTACTGCACTTACGTGCTGTTTAGGAACGATCATCATTTCAAGATTTAATCCTTCCAAGACTCTCAGTAATGTCGATATGCGAGTATCACTGCCACTTTCTATTCGTTGGTATTGTTGCTGTGACATACCTATGTTCAACAGCATGTCTTTCTGACTAAGTGCTAGTTGTTCTCGGTAGTGCTTGAGTTCTGTGGCTAATTCGCTGAGATGCTTCATGGCGTTGGCTCGGTTATCTTTTACTCATAAACATCATATTAGTTGTTATTCGTCATTAATTACAACTAATACGATGTTATTATGTATAAATACAATCAATTTGTTGTTTACCCTTATAAATACAACATATTCGTTGTATGTGTGCCATTGATGTCGTATTGGATTTTGTCATAGGTGAGGCGGTTGTCGCGGGCTACGTTATGGCCGAGCTGGGGGGATTAGGCCGGCTTGATTGTGTGAGAGACATTAAAGAGTCGTTATTGAACATCGGCAATGTTATTAATTTGCTAGTTTTAGGCGGTGATATTTATAGTGGGTCAATTTAGCCTGCTTACACTTCGATGCGGCCTAGATAATTCCTAGATCCCCTCAAAAAGTTGGGAGTACTCAAACCCATGCAGCAGTGGGGCACAGTCGAGTTATTGCATCAACCCTACAGGAGGATGCAATGACGTGTGTTTGTTGGTCTTGTGTTAATTTTTTCAGGTTAAAAAACGTAAGGGGAATTGCGAGATTTTGCTGATTTACGTGGACTGCAGATCTCAATCGTAAGATCTCTACTCGACATCACGCAACTCAATTTTGGACTAAGAACATTGTGCCTTGATGAGATTTGACAGCAAAAAGTCCTACATCTTCTGGTTAAGAAAAGCCGAAATAGCACTGCTGGTTAGATGAATTAGGGGATATTTAGTGGCGGCTTGAGGAGCGAAAGAGCAAGGGAAGGGGATTGAATGTCGAGGCCGCAGATGCGGCCTTTTTGTTGGGAGATGTTTATTTGTGAATTTAAAAACTATTGCGTCAAGTTTCTAGTTGGTAATTTAATTTGTATATGAATAACAAATGGCTACTACTAAATAGGTATTTTGTCATTAATTTGACAGTATTTTATTTTGGCGGTCACCCAACCTAAAGTTATTAAGTTTAATCCGTTAGTTATAGGTGCTTAAGTTAAATTCAGCGTTCGATGCATTACTTTGTTGAAAGTTCTAGTTCCGAGGTCTAGACTAGGAACTAATGGACTGGTTCACTAAAGATTAAAACTTGAGTGACAAAATTGAAGAGGTGACCTATGCGCTTTTATATGGCTAGACAACCTGTATTAAATAGACAGAAACATGTTGTTGCTTATGAACTACTCTTTAGGAATAGTCGGAACAATAGTTTTCCACAAGGTATAGCTGATAACGCCGCTACAGCAAAATTGCTCGTCAATAGTTATTTAAATATGGATTTAGATGATTTGACGGAGGGGAAACCTGCATTAATTAATTTCCCAACTCACTTTTTGAGTGATTATTTGCTATATATGTTGCCACATAAAAATATTGTGGTTGAAGTGTTGGAAACTGTGGAGCCTAGTGACGAGAATTTCATTGTAATTAAGCAACTATTTAATTTTGGTTATTATCTTGCTTTGGATGATTTCGTTTACTCAGCAGCATGGGACCGTTTTCTTCCATTTTTCAAGCTTATTAAAGTAGATATTGTTTCTACACCGCTAGATAGTATTGCTCAATTAATCCCAATATTTAGGAAGTATAATTTAAAGTTATTAGCTGAGAAGGTCGAGACACTTGCTGAATATAAACAAGCTAAATTGTTAGGATTTGATTACTTTCAAGGCTATTATTTTTTCAAACCTGAATTGATTGAAGGCTGTGAAATTGGTGCTTCTCAACATTTTATATTGTCAATCTATCATGAGGTTTTCAAGCCTGACTTTAGTTACAAAAAACTTGAGAGGTATTTTTCTCAAGATTTAGATTTAACTTATAAGCTACTTAGGTTTGTCAATTCAAGTCAATTTGAACATGTGACAGAATTTACCTCAATAAAGCAGACGATGATTTTCTTAGGAGAAAATAGACTTCGTAAGTTTGTTAGTCTTATTATTCTGGCTGAACTTAACCCAAACAAGCCAATTGTATTGATTCATAATACTATGATGAGAGCTCGGTTATGTGAGGAATTAATATCATTAATGGGATTTTCTTTTTTAAGCGAGTCTGCATTTCTAACTGGCTTATTGTCAACACTTGATGCCATTCTGGATAAGCCAATGGATAAAGCAATAGGTCCTTTACCATTAGATCAAAAAATCAAGAGTGCACTACTTAATAATCATGGGTATTTAGCTCATTGTTTACAGATGGCGGTAGCATATATGGAAGGGGATTGGGTTACCGTTGATTACTTCATAGAGGTTTATAAAATTGATCAAGACCTATTTATTGTAAAGTGTGACCATGTATATGGTTGGTTGAATCAGTATCAACGTTCAGTTCAATAGCGCTGATTGATAGTGAGAGATAAGGATATTTTATAATGAACGTGATTGACTTGAATTTGTTTGACTCTAGTGCTTTTTTGCTTTCTGCCGAGGGCGAGTGGCTAGAGGAGAATAACCTTTTTTTGGCAAATCCATTTTTAGTGAATGCTAGAGAATCTATTGCTTGTCACTTTAAAATAAATAATACCCCCCCCCTTGTTAATGAAAGTCTAGAGTTCAGTGATAAAATAATTAATTTTAAAGTCATAAAAATGATTGATGCATGCTTTGTTGTACTCTGTAATGTAGAAAATGGCCTGTTAATGTTAGATAAGCTTAAAAAACGTCAATTTGATCGCTTAGGCTTTGATGAGCTTTCAACACGTCAAACTGCAGTTGGTGTTATGAGTGTCAGTAACGAGGCTGTAATTGATCATGTTTTTTGTGAGTTTGGCTGTTTCTTTCCATACCTACACCTTCGAGAATATCTTAGTAAATCATTTTTTGATCTAATAAGAGATATTTTTAATAGCGAGTTTACTAGACGGGATAGCAGTAGAGTTTTAAGTTGGTTTAAATACAAGTTTTTAATGAGTAAGGAATTACTTTTAGTTTTTAAAACTAAGTCCGGTATGTATATCGAGTATCGAGACATTTTACTTGAGGATGGAACAAGACTGGGATTGCTTACCGACCTTACAAGTAAATATAAGAAGCAACATATTTTGGAAGAAAAATGCTCTGAATTGATTCAGTTTAATTGTGCTCAAAATGATTTTATTGCAACACTTGGACATGAGATACGTACTCCATTAAATGCAGTATTAGGTTTGATTGAACTTAGTTTAGGCCGTGTAAATGAACAAGATAGAAAGTTACTGTTAGTTGCATTTAGCACGGCAAAACAAGTTTTGTTACTTATTAATAGCATGTTGGACTTTAGGAAAGGTAATGAAATTAATTTAATTATTAAAAGTGATTCTGTAGATGTTAGAGCTCTAGGAGAGTCTATTATTGATGTGTTTAGTCTTCAAGCAAGCAAGAAAAATATTAATTTAGATTTTTATATGCCATTAGGGTTTAGCTCAAAAGTTATCTGTGATGAGGTGAGGCTTAATCAAGTTATTTATAATTTGATTTCTAACGCAATTAAATTCTCGAATAAGATTGAACCATCAATATTGCTTGATGTTGAAATTATCGATCAATCTTTTGAAAATGTGAAGATGAAGTTTTCTGTTATTGACAATGGAATTGGATTGACGCAAGAAGAACAATTAAGAATATTCGGGAAGTATGAGCAGGTGTTATCAGGTTCACATCGTCTGCATGGTGGTGTTGGTTTAGGGTTATATATTAGTCAGAGCATTTGCCATTCAATGGGAAGTGAGCTTGAGGTAGTTAGTCGAATTGGCGATGGAAGTGTTTTTTACTTTATTGTTGAATTTGATGTTGATGATAGTTCAATTGCGCTCGATGAAGCTATATTTCATCGTTCAAATATGAGGCATCCAATTACTTCATATACTAATAGTCCATGTTTTCATGAGGCTGTATCAAGATATTCAAACGATCTAAATTTCGAGTTGTTATTTTTGCCAAGTCATGAGTTGGTGAGTTTTGATACGGATAATTCAATACTTTTTGTTGACCTAAATCAACGTGATATTATTTCAAGGAATGAATTCATAATGAGTTTGTTCTCAAAGAAGGAAAGAGTTGCAGAGTTAAGTAACGTGTCGCTTTCTCGATCCCACTCTGATTACGATGTCATATCATACCCTCCACTTAAAATTAATCAGGTTATAGATTTTGTTAACGATAAAAACAAATCTAACATCACCGTTCTTGATAATACGATGGATTATAGTAGTGTAAGTGTGTTAGTTATTGATGATAGCCAAGACAATTTGTTTGTGATTGAGAAGCAATTATTATCAGTTGGGGTAGTGGTGACATGTGTGCAAGATCCTATGCAGGCCATTGAACTTTTTAAAACTAGTAAGTTTAATGTAATTATTTCTGATGTTGTAATGCCAACTATTTATGGCCCAGACCTTATTGCAGTTATTAGAGATATTGAGAACTATCGACAACTTGCTCCTTCGATTATTGTAATGTTGACGGCAGAACATGGGGATGAATGTAGGGATGAGTGTGTGCAGGCCGGAGCTAATAGTGTACTTGTTAAGCCGCTCGCTTTGGTTGAGCTAGTCCAGTTTTTAGATGATGTTAAAATGACCTTAAAAAATCACTCAAGTTTAGATATCAAAACTGTTAATAATGATGATGTTTCGTTGGTCAGTGACTTTTTCTGTTTAGATGACACAGTAGAGGAAATTGCTGATGTTTTACAGATAGTCGATTTTTCTGCGATATATAAGTTCGTTGGCCAAGATGTTACTGATGATGAGTTAGAATTTTTTCTTGAGCAATATTACAGTAATTTGCTGGTGAAGCGCGAAGCTCTGAGAACTGCAATTATGGATAATGATATTCGTTCTATTACTGCAATAAGCCATACTCTTAAGAGTAATTCTCTTTATGTTGGGGCTAAAAAATTAAATTTATCTTGTCAAGAGTTGGAACGTGTGTCTCGTAATAGTAATGTCGAATACAAGCAACTATTAGAGTTTTGGCAAGAAGTTGATGATGATTTATTCGCATTATCGGAATTTTTTATGCGTAGGAGTGATGTCCGTGGATAGGGTTAATTTTGAACATATCGTCCTCTTTACAAATGATCAAGATAATGACCGTTTATTGATCACTGTTCTTATACGTCACTTTTCTCGTATTCACGTGATTAAATCAAATACTGAACTTATTGAGCAGATCAAGCAGTCAACACCAAAAGTTATTCTTGTGGCAGCAGAAACATTGCAAGAGACTTTACTCATTTATTACGAAGCGATTGAAGAATTGCAAGCAGTAGATATTTGTGAGCATGCGGTTGTTAGTCTAATTCCAAAACACCAAGAAAAAGAAGCATATGAGGCTTATCGTAGCGGAGTGATTAATGATTATCTGATTGCAAGACCTATGTATGAAATTCATCGTGCAATTATTATATGTACTCATTTATTACGAGAGATTGGTCTGAGAGGTAAGAATAAAAGAGTTGAAGATTTTATAAATATTCAGGAAAATTACTCTTCGCATATTAAAGAAATTGTGCTTAAAGGTGTTCAACGTAAAATTGATTTAGAGCAGAGCTTTGAGTCAAACATAGCTGATATTGAGGCGTCGTTGGATAGGGCTGAGATGCACCTTGCAAGTAATAAGACTGCAGAGCTTGATTTAGCGTCATTGAAAAAAATATTATCGTTTATTCGTTCTAACGAGATTAGACCTGCTTTGTTGAAGTTGCAGAGTAAGGCGCTTCACTTACTTGAACTTGTTGTTACTGATGTTTCTAATGTGGCTATTGTTGCTGAAGCTCCTCTACCTGATGAGCTTTTAGAGGTTGAAAGTAAGACCGTGGAGAGTGTGGATACCACTAAGTATTCGTATAATAAATTATACACAGATTCAAAAAACGCTAATGTACCGATTGAGATCCCCGTGGTGCCAAAGATGTTAATTGTTGAAGATGATCATATTAGTTTGAACCTGACCATTATGCTTTTGAGAGCTTTTGCGATTGAACTCGATACCTCTTTGTCCGGTCGAATGGCCTTGGACTTACTGTCAAAGAAAAAATATGATGTGATTTTAATGGACATAAATCTTCCAGATACTAATGGCTTTTATCTTATAGACCACATTAATAAATCAAATGGCATTAATGCCAGCACGCCGATTGTTATGTTAACGGGTAATAAAAATAAGTCATCGGTACAGCAAGCCGTTTCTGTTGGTGCAAAAGGTTATATTATCAAACCACTTTACAAAGATTCGATTGTAAAACTATTTAGGAAATATGATATACCACTACATTTAAGATGATGTTATAAGATTTATTCATGAAAATAATGGAAGTTCTGACCTGTAATTCATGTCTATGAGTAAAGTATTACCTTTTAGGTATTGCGGTTTCGGATTAATTTTGTTTTACATCAGTGATCACTCTTCCTGATTTCACTCCATTTGCCTTTTAAAATCATTTGCATAGCTTAGTTGCAGTTTTTGAGTAGGTGACTATATTTTAGAAAGCTATTTATGTTGCATTTCAATGTTACCTATTGTTTTAATAGGTACTCATTGATAAATGCTTTGTTTTTGCACTATTGTCTTTAGCTTGAATGTGACTTTATTGAATGGCCATTTAGTTACTGGTTGATGAGAGTGGCAAACCAAGATAGAGGAAGTCGTTCGACTGGCGCTAGCTGTAATGGAGTGAGAATGTTAGATAATCAAAAGTCACGTACTCAATATATTGTATTGGCAGTGGCTATTTACGCGCTCGCGGCACTGGGTTGGATTTTTTTGTCTGACCAATTATTGCTAGTGCTGATTGATACTGAAACGGTATTTCGTCTTTCACTTGCAAAAGGGGTTTTCTTTGTATTTACCAGTGCGTTTATTTTTATTTTTGTTCTAAGAGCCGTTCCTGATCGACATCAAGTTCTTGCGAGAAATTTATTAGATATCACATTTTCCCATTCTGCTCCTATCCGCAATTTCACTTGGATTAAATACACGGTAATCTTTGTTTTCACCTTAATAACGCTTTGGTTTGCTAGTTATCTTACCGTTGAGCAACAGCAGCGTTTGTTGCTGCTTATCTTTATGCTACCCATTTCATTGAGTGCCATTTGTGGAGGATTAGGCCCGGGATTGCTGGCGACGTTACTGTCAGTTTTGTGCGTTTATTATCTCAATCCATCTATCAACAATTTAGACAATATCCATTCTATCGATTTTCTCCAAACGATTAGCCTTAGTGTTTATGGCATATTGATCAGTGCGTTAACTGGTTATTTACGGGCCTCATTGAAAAAGTTAGATGTCAATCATCAGTTACTAGACTCTATCGTTTCTCAAACTACTGATGGCATTTTTGTTAAGGATTTAGCAGGACGCTATCTGCTTATCAATCACGGTGCTGCCGCGCTGGTCGATAAATCTGTCGATAAAATTCTGGGCAAAGTTGACGCTGATATTTTTGACAATGAGTCTGCCAGTATTATCGAAGAAAAAGACCGTATGGTATTAAGTTCTGGACAGGTTATCACACAGAAAGAGCTGTTACATATAAAGGGTGAGCCTGCGATATTTCAAGTTACAAAAGGACCTGTTATCGATTCACAAGGAAAGATTTGTGGCCTATTCGGCATTGCGCGAGATGTTACGCTTCAAGAAACGAGTGCTGAGCAGCTACGCATTAGTGAGTCAAGTCTGAGATTGGCCCAGCAGTTGTCTGGCATTGGGAGTTGGGAGTGGGATTTAGTTACTGATATACACACTTGGTCCGAACAAGTGTTTGTGATTTATGGACTCCCATATATGCAAGATGCTCCAACTATGCCTCAGGTTGAGCCTTTATTTACTCCTGAAAGTTGGCAAGCACTCAGTGTTTTAGTATTGCGGTGTGTGGATACTGGTGAGGACTATGAATGCGAAGCAGAGTTTATTCGTCCCGATGGCTCTCACCATTGGATTATGGCGCGAGGACATGCGCAGCGCGATGAGAACGGCAAAATTGTTAGGTTGCATGGTACCGTGCAAGATATTACCCAAGCTAGGATGCTAAAACACCAATTAGTGGCACAAGCTGAACAGTTGCAACGGGTAATTGAAGGTTCTGAACAGGGCTTCTGGGATTGGAATGCGAGGACGGGTGAAGTACAAATTAGTCCAAGATTTGAGGCTATTTTAGGTTATCAAGCGGGTGAGATGAAGTTGACGGTGAAGAATTGGCGTCAGTATGTCTATGCTGAGGATATTCCTGAGATAGAAAGACAGGTTCAAAAGCATCTTACACATATCGCGGACAGTATAGATTTAGAAGTTCGTTGCATTAAAAAATCCGGTGAAATGTGTTGGATCCTGTGTAAGGGGCGGATTGTTGAAGTAGATAGTCACGGAAGAGCGTTAATGATTTCAGGAACCCAAGCTGATATCACTCTCATTAAAACCCATGAGGCTGAATTGGACCGAGTGGCAAATTTTGATGCACTTACGGGACTACCAAACCGTCGTTTGCTGTTAGATCGTTTTCAGCAAACTATCGCTCGTGTTAATCGTAATGGCAGTATCTGTGCAGTGTGCTTTATGGACCTAGATGGTTTTAAGGCGGTAAATGACCATTATGGTCACGGTGTGGGTGATCAACTGCTCGTTGCGATTGTAAATAATGTGTCGGTTGTTATACGTCAGCAAGACACTCTCGCTAGGGTTGGTGGTGATGAGTTTATTATTTTATTTGAAATGATGTCTGAAGAGGAATGTACTCAAGTTTTACAGAGAATTTTAACTGCCGTCGATCAAGATATTGTGTTAGATGGTAATAAATTTGTGCGCTTAAGTGCGAGTATTGGTGTGAGTTTATATCCTGAAGATAACGTTGATCCTGATATCCTACTGAGGCATGCCGATCAAGCTATGTATATGGCAAAAGCGGCAGGTAAGAATCGTTTTCAAATGTTTGACCCAGAAATTGACCGAAGCATTATTGCGCGTCGAACTTGGTTAGAAGAACTTAAAGCGGCTTTTGCGCGTAATGAGTTCGTCATGTTCTACCAACCCAAAGTGAATTTAGCTACAGGAAAAATTATTGGCGCCGAAGCATTAATCCGTTGGGATCACCCGCAGCGCGGTATAGTGGCACCAAGCGAGTTTTTACCTGATATTGCCGGAAGTGACTTTGAAATTACTTTGGGTGAGTGGGTTATTAATACTGCTGTAGCTCAATGTATGCATTGGCGAATGGATGGAAGACCACTTGCCGTCAGTATCAATGTGAGTGCCAGGCAATTACTGGCGGAATATTTTTGCGATTTCCTGCAGTCATCTTTGATGCAGCATCCTGATTTGGTTGTATCAGATGTTGAATTGGAGATTTTAGAAAGTGCCGCCATCGAAGATATGGCATTAGCGATTGAAATCTTAAAAGAGTGTAAGCGTTTGGGAGTCCATTTTTCCCTCGATGATTTTGGCACTGGTTATTCATCATTAACTTATTTACGCCAATTGCCGGTATCCAGTATCAAAATAGATCAGAGCTTTGTGCGTGGAATGCTGGAGAGTGATGATGATTTACGTATTGTGGAGGGTGTTATCCGCTTAGCTTCGGTGTTTCATCTCAATGTCATTGCTGAAGGAGTAGAGACGATTGCCCACGGTAAGAGTTTGGCTGATTTGGGCTGTCAGTTATGCCAAGGCTATGGCATTGCGCGACCTATGCCTGTGGGTGAATTTGCTATTTGGTATGACAAGTGGCCATCACAATATCAGCATATAAAAGGTGAGTTTGAGAAGATGGCCTAGTAAGTGATCTGTTCAACTAGGGTTGGACACATCACTATGATTACAGATGTATTGACCAGCGCTAGTACTCTGTTAGATCGTGTACGAGACATTCCTACGGAGCATTAGCGCGGTTAGACGTCAGCTCATTTCCTTAGACAGTCATGAGGCTAGCGTAATCTGTAATGGTCAGCAGCAGGCACTGGATCTGACCTTGACCGAGTTCAAAATGCACGCCAGCATGCTGATCCTGGCACTTTGACTGTACGATTTTACCGCTCGGGGGCAAGCTGTTATCTCAGCGTCGAAGGTGAAGGCCCTGGTATCCCTGATGAGGCAGCAAGCTACGTATTCGAAGCATTTCGCCGAGTAGATCCGTCTCGCTCTCGAAAAAGTGGTGGCAGTGGACTCGGTCTCGCAGGGGTTAAAACAATAGCTGAAGCTCACGGCGGCCACGTGGCCTGCCAGCCATCGGGTCGTGGAGGAACAATATTCGTCCTTTCTTGGCCTGTTAAGGCAAGTTTAGAGCCCCTTTCTTAATTTGTTTGGATGTTGGAATTATCTATAGGAAAGGTGACGTCCTGAGTGATTCCTGCACGTATGGCCACCGCGCTAGAGCATTGTTTAATCGGGAAATGCAGGTATTCCCTAATGCCCATTCGTTGTTATCCGAAATTGATTACAACTAATAGGATGTTATTTTGTTTGAATACGCTCAATTTGCTGTACTTGTCGCCTTGATATCGTATTTTCGTGTAAGTGTACATAAATTGTTGAGGTAATTAAAACGTGCAAAATCATATAATTTATGTTTAAATTTAGCAGGTTATGATTAAGCGGCTTACTATCATAGAGTACCAGGGAGTGGAGGTTCGAATACTTTCATACCGACCAAATTATATGCATTCGCCATTTAGCATTTAAGACATTATTGAGTAGGACATTTACCTATGCGCGCGTTTGTTTTACGAGCAAGATCAGCACCTACTGACAGTCAGTTGTTTTTGGCTTCTGTCGGCCAAGAGGCGCATACCGAGATTTTAGCTCATACCCTAATGAACACTATCTTTGTGGCTCAGTCCCATCGAAACGATGTTGTCGTTTATTTGGTGCTAGAAAGTACCCATGATTTTTCCCGCACTATTTGCTTCGATACGCGAAATATTTGCCATATTGGTGGTTTTCACGAACAAGCTTTGCTGACCAAAATTGCCAAGGCCTTAGATATTTCTCGGGGTATGACGAAAGAGCAAACTCGCGTTGTTGACGAGGGCATCAGTGTTAGCACTATCAGTTTTGAAAAGCTGGTGCAGGACCTCGCGGTCGATTATCAATTATTTATGATGGATAAGAAGGGCACTTCTATCCGTGAGCAGGAGTTTGTGGGCAATCCGTGCTTTTTGCTGACCGATCACATTCCTATGCCGAAGAAAAGTTTTAATACTTTGAAACGACTCGGTGCGCAAAAGATCAGCCTTGGGCCTAAGATGCTGTTTGCTTCCCAGTGCGTAGTACTGATCCATAATGAATTGGATATCAATCAGTAGCCAGTAGCCAGTAGCCGCTGAGCCCTATCTATATCTTGCCCTTTAAAAACGCGATCGCTTTTTGGGCTCTGCGTGACAAGGGCCATTCCGCGCGGTGGATAAGCCAAATGGTGTCTACAACTTGGCTGCCACATTCAACAACATAGATATCTTGTTGTCGTTCAAAGGCTTTGCGGGCGTATTGCGGGATGACTGTAAATCCGAGCCCTTTTGCGACAGGTTCGAGGATCAGGCTGATTTGGTTGGTAAATCCCCTACAGGGAATGTCTTGAATACCGGGATGACTTGGATATTTACGACTAAGCAGCCGAGTGGCCATGGCTTCGCCATCGGGATGGGAGATAAACCCTAGCCGTTGTAAATCAACCCACTCATGTTGTTTATGGCTTGCAGGTACCACAAGCTCAAGCGGCTCTTCGGTGAAATGCGTGCTGTGAATACGAGGATCGGATGGTTTTAAGGTTACCATGCCGATTTCATGTTCATTGGCTAACACTGAGGCGACTATTTCACTGTCAGGGGCAAAACGGTGGCGAATGTTTAACGCCGGAAAGGCTTGTTGTAGTTCGATTAATAACGGAAAGAGCGTTAAACCAATACTCCCCGGAGTGATAAGGCTAATATCGCCGACTTCAGCATCATCATGGACTAGTTTCTGCTGTAGGCGTTTTTGCGCGCATTCGACGTCTTTAACGTAGGTCAGCAGGTTTTCGCCAATCGGAGTTATTTCAAGTTGACGGGGGCGGCGTAAAAACAGTGTGCCGTATTCTTCTTCTAAGCGACTGATATGTTGGCTCACTGCCGCTTGGGTGATACCTATGGCTTCGGCGGTTCGGGTGAAGTTACCTTTCTCGACCAGAACCGCAAAGGTGTGTAACCACTGTGGATTTATCATAAGCAAACTTTATCAACTCTATAATCTGTGCGTGCTTTTAATTATGGCATGATAAGGCTAGTCTGTCGTCATTCAGTATTCCATTTCTTTTTGATTCTATTTGACACAGGAAACACCTATGGCCGATCTATTTTCATCCTTCAAACTTAAAGACATTACTCTCAAAAATCGTATTGCCGTTGCGCCCATGTGCCAATATCAAGCCACGGACGGACTCATCAACGACTGGCATCAGGTGCATTACTCTAGCCTTGCCCGTGGCGGAGCGGGTCTTGTTGTGGTTGAAGCCACTGCGGTTTCTCCTGAAGGACGTATTACCCCAAAATGCCTTGGACTGTGGAATGACGAGCAAGCCCAAGGTCTAGCTAAGGTGGCCAGCGCGATTAAAAATGCCGGCGCAGTGGCGGGGATTCAGATTGGTCATGCGGGCCGTAAAGCGAGTGCCAATATCCCGTGGGAAGGCGATGATCATATTCCCAATGGTGAAGGACAAGGCTGGCAACCAATTGCGCCGTCTGCTGTTGCTTTCGGTGCAAACTTACCTAAAGTACCAACGGCTATGACGATTGAAGACATTGAGCGCGTTAAAGCAGACTTTGTGGCGGCGGCAAAACGGGCTTTAGCGGCAGGATTTGAATGGTTAGAGCTGCATTTCGCCCACGGTTATTTAGCCCAAAGTTTCTTCTCAACCTATGCCAATGAACGCACCGACCAATATGGTGGTAATGCCGAAGGGCGTGGACGTTTTTTGTTAGAAACCATTGCCGCAGTCAGAGACGTTTGGCCACAGCATTTACCCTTAACGGCGCGATTTGGTGTGATTGAATTTGACCATAAAGATGAAGAAACGTTAACTGAATCAATCGCCTTGGTGAAGCAATTTAAACAAGCTGGGCTCGATATGTTAAACGTCAGCATTTGTTTCTCGACCCCAACGGTAAATATTCCATGGAGTCCGGCGTTCTTGGCGCCTATTGCTGCGCGGGTTCGCCAAGAAGTGGGTTTCCCTGTTGCGACGTCGTGGGGCATGGATAATCCACACCATGCCAATGCGGCTATTGAAGATGAACAAATGGATTTAGTGATGATAGGTAAAGCCTTTTTAGCGAATCCACATTGGCCATATCAAGCGGCGCAAACCTTAAAGATAGCGCGCCCATCTTGGGTATTACCCGCATCTTACGCCCATTGGTTAGAGCGTTACGCCACGGTTAAAGCCGATTGATTTTGAGCTGACGTGATTGCGAGCTGACATGATTGTGAACTGGTTGCATTGCGAGTTAACTTGAGAGTGAGCTGAGTTAGTTATCGTACTGGCTTGATTTTGTACAAGGTAAAGCAGGCCTCAAGATTCAGCACAAGTCTTAAAAGCCGTTATCCATGGATAGCGGCTTTTTGCTTTGTGAATACACCATATTTAGGTTGAAGGCACCGCGCGGCTGTAGCTTATATCAGACTCAGACTCAGACTCAGACTCAGATACTGTACTCTGATATTAATCTCTTATAGTGAGCTTTGAGCTGGGATTAGTGCGGTATTGAGAACTGGACTCTGATTTTTAGGCACTCATCCTGCCGTGTAGGGAATAAAAAAGCCCCAATCCGCAGGGAGTGGGGCTTCTTCAAGCAGAGGATTGAGATTAGTGATTATAGAAACGTCGACCTTCGCGCATCACTTCAATCAACTCAGGCGCACTCATTTTCTTATTGAGCCTATGTTCATAGTTTTCATCGTAAATACGGTATTTGCCGTGGCGGTCAATCACTGTCACTTCCGCTTCTTGATAGATAGCAAAAATACGGCTATCACCTATGTAGATCCACGTTTCTTTACTCGGTTGCAATAAGCTGCGGCCAGCGCTGTAATCTGTGGTGTTATTGGTGCAGCCGAGCACGTGGGTCATCAAAGTCGGCGCTATGCCGTAATGGCTGGTGCGGTATTTGACCTTAGACGCGCCCGTATTAGGCCAGTGGATCACTAAGGGCACTTTGACACTCTGTGGTGACAGGTTGCGATTCGCTTCGTCACTGTTACTGGTGAACATCTTGCCATTTACCCCAGTGATAATCACTAAGGTGTCGTTGGGCACATTGGCCAGCATTGCCTTAAGCTGTTGATCGACAAAATACAGTGATTGGCGATATTGATTAAACAGCACCTTTTGCGCAGGCATAAGGTCGGGATTGGCTTTCACGGTTTCAATGCCAAGGAAACCCACAGGAGTATCGAAATTTTCCGGCGCTTTTAAATTAACGAGCGCAAACCAAGGTTTATTTTGGATGCTGTGCCACTCGTTAAAACTGGCCACTGTGTGCAAGTCGGCATCGGCGCTGCCATTGGTTTCTTCAGCTATCACAGGATTGAAGTCATTAAACATCGCCTGTGACGAACGCAAATTAAGATTGGTTTCTGGCAGGAACAATCCCAGTTCATAACCCGCTTGCTGGAAACTTCTGGTCATTAGCGGACTGGTGCTATTAAAAATTCGCGCATCGCCATAACTGCCTTGCAGGCCGTAGAGTAGCGAAAACATACCGGTTCTAAATTGGTTGCCGCCGCTGAAATGCTGTGTAAAAGACTGATTATTTTCAGTGTATTGCTGCAAGAATGGCATGCTTTTGCCATCGACCATATCGGCACGCAAACTATCGATGGTGATCATCAACACATTGATTTTAGTGTCAGCTTGGCAGGTCAGTGGTTGCTCTGGATAATTGAGTACACTGGTATTGTGATTGACATCATCTCCTTGTGACGAGCCATCAATACCGTGACTTTCCATAAAGGAGCGCGCTGTCGCAGGGTACGATAAAGGATAAGTATCATCGAAACGGGTAATTTCAGTGATATCGGCGGCATCGGCCCAAATGTGGATTAAGTGGCTACTGACAAAACAGATACCCACTAAGGTGATGACTTTATTGCCTAAATTCAGTTTTTGGATTTTCTCTATCCGCTTCCACAAAAAGTTCGCTGCCGTGAGTTCGATTGCGATAATGGCGAGTGGCGTGACGATATAGGAAGTGCCATGGAGCAGGGCATTGAGATCCGCCCAGGCCAAATCGAAGGCGAAGGGGCTCAAGTGCATGCCGTAATCGGCGTAAACAATTGTATCGTACAATAAGATACAGAGACTTAGAGTCGCGATCACCGCCGCGACGCCTCTTAATATCTTCGAATATGGCAATATCAAGGTCAGTGGGAACAGACAGATCAAATAGGCGATAAAGGCGAGAAAGCTAAACTGACCAATAGTGCTGACGCTTAGATAAACCCAGCCATACCAAGTTTCTGGATAACCCACGCTGCCAAGATATCGGCTGCCGACTATCATGGCTAATATGCCATTGAAGAAGGCGAACCAATGTCCCCAGTTGATGAGCCGGGAAACCCGATCGCGGCTCATTTGCTTTTTTCGCTCGACCATAGTGATCCGCTTATTCCTAAAAGACCTTGTATCTTATATTCTTTTGACGATTATTACCCAGTTAACTTACTGGGATTTAACCGATTGTGCGAGTGCTTTTGCAAATTGTTCGGCCACGGCTTGGCGCGATTCGCTGGGCACTTTACGTTCTAGCAGGTTTGTCACGCAGTTACCCAATGCCATCAGGCTCAGGTCAGTCGGTGCTTTATGCTTTTCTAACACAGCCAATATTTCGGCGATTAATGATTCAACTTGGGTGTTTGAGTATTTCGATTGGATTGCCATAATCAAAAAATGTTTCACTTTGGAATGGATTAGCGGCATATAATAGCGGATTTATCCCAGTATCACTATCAGGGCTTATGAGTATTAACATCGAACACGCAATTATTCACGAGATTTCTCAGGACAGTCAGGGGCAATTGCGCTGCCGTTTGCGTCCTCAACCTCTGCTGAACGGTCAGGCGGTCGAGATGATGCTCGACGAGCTGCATCAGACTTATACGGGAAAGGCCGGTAAAGGTTTTGGCTATTTTGGGGTCCATGGCGACGACGGCGAGGCCAATCCTGCCTTTGCTAACGCACTAACCCAATACCGTGGCGGCGACTTAGGATTTGTGGAATTTTCGGGCCAAGCCAGTAAATTACTGCAAGAAGAGTTGTCGAAGTACGATTTCAGCCAAGGCGGTTTTTTGCTGATGTCTTGCTACACCAGTATCACCAGTGATTATCTGTTTGTCGCCTTATTAAGTGCTAAGTCGTCGATGACTGTGTTAGACGATATGGAACTGTCGCAAAATAATCATTTGGATTTAAACAATATCCAACTGGCGGCGCGTATCGATTTAACCGAGTGGCAAGCTGATAAAGACTCGCGTAAATACATTTCCTTTATCCGTGGCCGCGCGGGACGTAAAGTGGCCGACTTTTTCCTCGACTTTATGGGCTGCGTCGAAGGTGTCAACACTAAGGCGCAAAACAAAACCTTAATGAATGCGGTTGAAGATTTTGTTGCCAGCAGTGAGTTGACGAAAGACGAGCGTCAGCAGTGCCGTAATAAAGTGTTTGAATATTGCAGTGAGCGCTTCGATGAAGGCGCTGACATTGAGATCAAAGACTTGGCTGATGAGTTAGCCGATCAAGGTATGGATTCTTTCTACGATTTTGCCCGTGGCGGCAGCTATGATCTCGATGAAGAGTTTCCGGCCGACAAATCGACTCTGCGCCAATTGAAGAAGTTTTCTGGTACGGGTGGCGGCGTAACCTTAAGTTTTGATGGCGGCCACTTAGGCCAACGGGTGATTTACGATCCCATTTCGGACACGATTTTAATCAAAGGCGTGCCAGCTAACTTGAAAGATCAGCTCGACCGTCGTCTTAAAGGCGAATAGCACTTAATTAATCCATCGTTTTTTAAGCGAACGAATAACCAAAGGCCGAGCGTGTTGACTCTCGGCCTTTTTGCTAACCCAATCACCAAATCACTAAGTGTCGCGCTGACTCAGTTTCTAAGTGAGAACTTCTTAGTCAGTGACTCGTTGCCTATGTTAATTATTAGAACTAAATGGCACAGGACGTGGTGTATCTTTATTCGATGGTGGCAGAATCGGCAGCGTGATTTGTGGCTGTTCGCCCGTTAAGGCTTCAAGGAAGGCGACCATTTCTTTCACTTCTTGGTTAGAGAGTTTTTGCCCTAATTGAATGTCTGCCATGGTATTCACCGCTTCTTCTAAGGTCCAGACGCTGCCATCATGGAAGTAGGGATAGGTGAGCTCAATATTGCGTAGTGTCGGCACTTTAAACACAAATTTATCAGCTTCTTTACCTGTGACGCCCTTACGACCTTCTGCAGGATTATTGGTGTGGAACGGTTTGATGAGGCCCATTTTCATATACATAGTGCCACCGACGGCGGGGCCATTATGGCAACTTACGCAACCTTTATCCTTGAAGAGTTGGTAACCCGCTTTAGCATTCGCGCTGATGGCATCTTGTTTGCCCAGAAGAAATTGATCGAAGGGGCTATTAGGGGTGACTAAGGTTTTTTCAAAGGTGGCAATGGCATCGGTTAAACGGTCAATTGTGACTTTGTCATCGCCATAGACCTTGGCGAAGTGCGCTCTGTAGGCGGGCATAGAGGCGATAGTTTCAGTGGCGAGTTCATGGGTAAAGCCCATCTCTTTCGGGTTGGCGATAGGGCCCGCGGCTTGTTCTTTCAAATCACTGGCACGACCATCCCAAAATTGAGCCAGCATAAAGTCTGCATTTAGCACTGTGGGCGAGTTAATTGGGCCTTCCTGCCAATGGTGACCAATGGATGTGGGTAGAGCATCGACACCACCAGTGGATAAATTATGGCAAGAGTTACAAGAGATAAAGCCAGATTTAGACAGTCTGGGTTCGAAGAACAGCATTTTACCTAATTCAACTTTTTCAGGTTCAGTGATCTTGGCTGTTGTGATCACTTCGATGGGTTCTGCACTGATAGCATGGGCACTGGCTAACATACCTGCGATGAAAATGGCGATAGATGTAAGTTTGGTCATCTTATTTCTCCCTATATAACCTTGGTATTTGTATGGTTTAATTGGGATGCTAGCGGTTAATAAGGCTGGGTGATAATGCTTTGTTTCGATTGGGTCTATCGCTGTTGCGGATTAAGCTTTTGCGATCTAATTCTCTGTTTTTATTCTATTATTCTGCTAGGTTGAACTGTGTTCCTGTTAAGGCTTTATCTGTTAATCGACAAGGTCGATGCATTGTTGCTTTCTGTCTAACGACATTTGATGGTTGCAATGAGTTACATTGCTGGATTTTCGACTACCTGATATACACATCTGATACAAACATCTGAGACAAAATATTGAACCGAGTGGATTCATTTGTCGCGACAACAGACGGAATTGATTAGAATCTCTGTTCATGTTGAGTTGACTCGTGTTGAGTGCCTCAAGTTAGCACGCTCGGCCATCGCCAAGCGGTGCTATAAAATTACATAGGTGGACTGTTTTTCTGCCGAGGAGCGTTAATGCAATTGTTTGTCAAAGATTTAACTGTGATCGATTTTTCCTATTTGTGCCCAAAGCGCGGCATGGTGGGGGAGAGTTGGATTGTCGATGTTCTGCTTGAGGGCGGATTAGACGAGCAAAACATGGTGCTCGATTTTGCTAAAGTCAAACGTACGATCAAGCAGACCATAGATGCGGTGGCCGATCATCGTTTATTAGTGCCTACGGCCTGCAGCAGTGTGCGATGGCAACAGCAGGGCGATAGAGTGTGGATGGATTTTGATAGTCAGTTAGGTGAAATTCATTTGGCCTGTCCTTCCCAAGCCTTTGCCTTAGTGCCGACCGAAGAGATTGATATTCCCAGTGTGAATGCCTTTTTACAGAAAGCGTTACGTGAAGCTTTACCTAAGAATGTCGAAGGGATCACGCTCACCCTGAGACATGAAATCCTCGATACGCCTTACTACCATTACAGCCATGGTTTACGTAAACACGATGGTAATTGTCAGCGTATCGCCCATGGACATCGTAGCCCTATTCACGTTTATGAAAATGGCAGCCCAGCACCAAAGTGGGATGAGTATTGGGCCAAGCGATGGCACGATATTTATTTGGGCAGTGAAGAGGATTTAGTTTCAGTTGACACTCTCAATCTTTCGTCGCAAACACGGATCACCGATAGCAGCCACTATGGTTTTCACTATCAAGCGCCCCAAGGGGATTTCCAATTGGCAATGCCAAAGGAATGCTGTGATTTAATTCCCCACGACACCACAGTTGAGTTGTTAGCCGATTATATTGCCACGACATTAGTCGCTAAAGTGCCAGGAAGTCAGTTTAAAGTGGTGGCGTTTGAAGGTGTAGGTAAAGGCGCGATTGTGTCTAAGGGATAAGCGCTAAGTTTGGGTAGCTAAGTTTAGGTAAATAGAGCCGAGTAAATATAAATTACTTGCTGAATGAGCCTCGGCAGATTGTCGGGGCTTTTTTGTGTCTTCATAACCTTAGATAAAGCGCGATTGCTATTGTATGCAATACATCATTAGGTATTTGCGCCGCTGTGGATCGATTTTTAGGGCGGGTTAGGTTAACGTGACGCATGGATTTAATCGGTCAGAGTTTAGTGATTCAGTGTTAGCGATAAGTTAGTGGTGTGCTGGTGATGCGTTAGTGTCGTGCAGAACGCATTCAATGGGCATTGCCCTGAGTTGACCATCGAGAAGATTTTTTGTGAAGATGTTTAGGGCTATGATGTTCGAGGCTAAGATGCCCGATAATAGAATATTAGGAACTCAGATTTTGGAAACTATTGGTTTGGGAAACGTTTCGGGAAGAAATAAGATGTTGGGAAATCGTTTAACGGCATGGTTAACCTTGGGCCTAGTGCTCATTGCGCCTCAGGTGCAAGCAGCGGTGACTTTGCAAGGCAAGTTAGAGCAAGGCGCATTAATGCGGGGTCAAGCGCCAGCGGGCACTCAGATTAGCTTAAATGGTGAAGCCATTAAGGTCACGCCTGACGGTCATTTTGCCTTTGGTTTTGATCGTGACGGTGAATTGAGCCAGCAGCTAACCTTGGTTTATCCCGATGGTTTGACTGAGGTTAAGCCTTTAACTTTGGCCAAGCGTGAGTACGATATTCAAAGTGTCAAGGGCATTAGTTCTAAGATCATGAAGCCCGATCCCGTCGCGCAGGAAAGAGCGGCGAAAGACACGGCGCAGGTAAAAGCAGCGCGGGCAACATTTAGCGAGCAAACGGCCTTTTTACAGGCGTTTATTTGGCCGCTGACGGGGCGTATTTCCGGGGTTTATGGTAGCCAACGTATTTATAACGACGTACCCGGTAATCCACACTTTGGTGTGGATGTGGCGGCGAAAACCGGCACTGTCGTGGTAGCGCCCGCCGATGGTGTGATAAGCCTGTCTGTTCCCGACATGTTTTATTCGGGTGGGACTATGGTGATCGACCATGGCTATGGCGTAAGTTCGAGCTTTTTGCACTTGAGTAAGTTGTACGTCAACGCGGGTGAAGCGGTTAAGCAAGGTCAAGCCGTGGCAGAGGTGGGCGCAACAGGTCGTGCTAATGGCCCGCATTTAGATTGGCGAGTGAACTGGTATCAAATGCGCCTCGATCCCACAACCATAGTGCCACCCATGGCAACAGTGCTAGCGAATGAGAAAGCCAGTAAAGCGGCTAAAAAAGGCTAGGTTCGATATCCAGCTCTGGCTCAATTAAATGGCGCTATGATGCGCCATTTTTTATGATTCTTATCGTTAGCACTCGACAAGTTGGATTCTTTATATTTGCTTTCACTGCCCGCTTGCAGATAATGAATTTCAACCGCTTAGCTCAAAAGATTACTTCAATAATGGATGATCGGCAGGTAGCTGGCGGGTGATCCATAAAATCAGTTTGTGTTTCATGTTTGGCCCATCTTCTTTATCTTTGGCCAGTGGCTGGATTAAGTTGTCTGTGACCAATAAACGGTAAATACATTCCACTTTATCTTTGGGCGAGATGCCTTTGTCGAAGTCCGCATATCCGCGTTTTTTGGCATAGCCAATCCCGATTTCCATGGCGAACTTCAATATTTGCGCTTCGTTCTTGTGTGGTTTCATTGGCGATCCTCTGTTTGCACATCGAATCCATCAAGTGGACTCGATAATGTATGCCTGATGGCATCTGCGAGTTATACGTCCTAAGTTACGCTAAATATGCTGGTTTCTAGATTTAATTTTGGCAATTTTTGACAAAACTACCAAAAAAAACGCCTAAAGATGATCTGGATACTGAGTCTGAACACTGAACCTGATTGATATAGTCATCAACAGATTTGTTCGTTAAGACAAGTGCGGTAAGTGCCAATGGAAATCTAAGCTCAATGCTATCTTCTTGCAGATATTAAGCCCGCCTAAAATAGGCTGTCTACGTTTGCTCGCTGGCGATCACTGCTTTTATGCCATGGGGATGCACTTTAATGCACACATCATCGCGCTTAAAGGCAATCGTCGGATTGGCTAAACGCTCTTTATCCCCTTTGGGCGAGCTCATCTTAATTTTTATCCCAGCAAGGGATGCTAAGCTTTGTGAGTTCAAGCCTTGTGAACTTAAGCCTTGTGAATTTAAGCCTTGTGAGCTTGACTGAACGGGCTCTGCAGTGTGCTCCGATGGCAGTAAGGCGCTGAGTTTGGGACATAGTGCGAGCAAATCTTGGCTCAGGGTATCGCAATCTTTGGCTTTAGAATCAATGACTAGCTCTATGTGTTCCCAGCCTTCCTGCGGATAGACTTTGTCGCTGGGGTAGGGAAGTTCGACACAGGCAATGCTAAATTGACCCAGCGTAAGTGGGATATCTAGTTCGATAATCAGAATCGTACGACCATTGATGATATTGTCTGAAATGATCTTACCGACGCGGCTAAAGGCATAGCGCAGCGCATCGGCACTGTCGATGGAATTGACGCGCAGCGCGACATGATCGCAAACCAGTGCTTTATCCGCTAAGTCTAAGGTTTCAAGCAAGGCTAAAATCTGTGCTTCGAAGGCGGGCCAGCTTTGGGTTAATTGTTCATAGCTGATGATTTTGCTCTGCGGCGTGGCAGCTTCATTGGATGATGACATATAGGCTCCAAGGCATGTGTATTACCGTTAGTTTTTATCCCTTACACAAAATCACGGGGATAATACGGCTAACGATATGATGTAAATGGCTAAATAAAAACGCCCATTAAGCTGGGCGTGTTTGATGTTGCGACATTATCTATTCGGCGTGTTGCCATGGCTAAGTAGGCTAAGGTTACGGCCAAATCTCAATTGGTGTTCCTTCATCGACCACTTTCCACACTTCATCCATTTCGGCGTTGGTTATCGCAATACAACCGTCGGTCCAGTTGTATTGCTGGGCTTGTTCTGGCGGCAACGGCGACTTAGGGTTCTGACCGTGGATCATGATCATGCCTCCGGGTCTAATGCCTAAGGCTTTGGCTCTGAGTTTATCTTCTTCATTGGGATAGGAAATATGGATCGATTTATAATAGGCACTGTCGGGCTTTTTATAATCTAGGGTATAACGTCCCTGTGGTGTGCGTTGATCGCCTTCCTTTAATTTGTGTCCTGCGGGTAAGTCACCCATGGCAATGCGATATTGTTTGAGTATTTTGCCATCGCGCAATAAAGCCATACTGGATTCGGATTTTGTGATCACCACAAGATCCACTTTACCCATGCCTGAGGCATGTAATCCGGGTGAAACGAGTGCCGCGATAGTCACAGTGAGGGTGGTCAATGTGGAAAGTAGGGTGGCGCGCATGAATTCCTCGAAAATTAACACTAGTTGTTGGCTTTTTTCGGCATCATACCGCAATTTTATCCTGCTGTGAGTAGATAATTTTGAGCTGAATGCAATTGCATGGCAGACTCGTGGGATATTTATGATGTAATCCCAGAGTTACTCAGTTTGTTGCAAGGAAGTAAAAGCTTTTATGTCTGAAAACATCGAATCCGAAAGCCCACTAAAACGTCAATTACGCACCATTATTTTTGGCACTGATACTCCCGCTGGCCGCTATTTTGATATCGCCTTAATGGTGTGCATTGTGCTGAGTGTCGCTCTAGTGTTTCTCGATACGGTAGAAGTGTTTCATCGTGAATACGGGCAGATTATTCGCGTCTTGGAGTGGGTCTTTACGATTATATTCACCCTTGAATATGGCCTACGTTTGTATTGTGCGACTCATCCCGTGTTATATGCCCGCAGCTTTTATGGCATAGTCGATTTGTTATCTGTATTGCCAAGTTACCTCGCCTTACTGATCCCTGGCGCCAACTTTACCTTAGTCATCCGAATTCTCAGGTTATTCAGGATATTCCGCGTACTCAAATTACTGCGTTATTTGAGTGAAGGGAATGTGTTGCTTAGAGCCATGATGCAGTCGAGTCGTAAGGTCTTTATATTTTTCTTCTCGGTCAGTTTGATCGTTATGGTGCTCAGTGCGGTAATGTATGTTGTTGAAGGGCCTGATAATGGTTTTAGTTCAATACCTAAATCTGTCTACTGGACAATTGTGACTATTACTACTGTCGGTTACGGTGATATCACCCCAAAAACGGGATTAGGTCAGGCGATTGCCGCTTTTACTATGTTGATTGGTTACTCGATTATCGCGATCCCAACGGGGATTTTAACCGCGGAGATATCCCAAGAAGTGGGGCGCCATCGAGATTTACGCTCGTGCAATCAATGCCATAAAACCGGCCACGATCTTGATGCCATGTACTGTAGCCGCTGCGGATGCGAGTTAGATAGCTTAGATGCCCCCGTTGAAAATGACGCTTAGTCATTGTTTTAGCTAACACTTATTATTTTTGCAGGTAACACACACGTATGACGCAAGCCAAGTTTGTTGAAGGCCCCATATTACGTCACATCTTAGTGATGAGTTCGACTGCCGCTGTGGGAATTTCTGCCTTATTTGTGGTGGATTTACTGGATATCTTTTTCCTGAGTTTATTGGGGGAGCATGAGCTGGCGGCGGCTGTGGGTTATGCTGGCAGCATCTCCTTTTTCACGACATCCATTGGGATAGGCTTATCAATTGCTTTAGGCGCTTTAGTGTCTCGCTCGATTGGCGCAAAAGATGTGGTGTTAGCAAAGCGGCTATTGCTCAATAGCGCCGTTGTGACAACGCTGATTAGCGTGCTGGTGGCCGCGGTGGTCACCACTTTCATCCCTGAGTTGGTTGCCTTAGTGGGCGCAAGTGGCCATACGGCTGAGCTCGCTGCCAGCTACTTGTATATCTTAGTGCCTTCCTTGCCTTTTATTTGTCTTGCGATGGCGCTCGGCGGGGCTTTGCGCGCCGTGGGTGATGCAAAGTTATCCATGATGTCGACCTTAGCGGGCGGCGGCGTTAATGCTGTACTCGACCCGATTTTTATCTTCTTGTTCGCCATGGGGATTGAAGGCGCGGCATTGGCATCCGTTTTAGCGCGGGTGGCGGTATTTTTAATTGCTGGCCGCGGCGTTGTAGTTAAGCATAAGTTGTTAGGTAATTTCGATAAGGCGCATTTTATCGCCGATCTAAAACCCATCTTTGCCATAGCGGGACCCGCTATGTTAACCAATGTGGCGACGCCTATCGGTAATGCCTTTGTGACCCGAGCCATTGCCGATTTCGGTGACGCTTACGTGGCGGGCTGGGCGGTATTAGGGCGTTTAATCCCTGTGACCTTTGGGATGATCTTTGCGCTTTCGGGTGCGATTGGCCCTATTGTTGGTCAAAATTTTGGTGCGGGACAGTTTGACCGAGTGCGCGAGAGTTTAACTCGTGCCATCCAGTTTTGTGCTGTGTATGTGCTGGTAATGTCTCTGTTGCTGTTTGCGCTTAAGTCACATTTGGTCAATGTGTTTGATATGAAGGGCGATAGCGCCGACCTTATCCACTTTTTCTGTAGTTATATTGCGGTTTTCTTTATCTTTTCGGGGATTTTATTCGTGGCTAATGCGTCCTTTAATAACCTCGGTAAGGCTAAATATTCCACCTTGTTTAATGTTGGTAAAGCCACCTTAGGCACAGTGCCCTTTGTGTATTTGGGTGCACTTTGGGGCGGGGTTTATGGCGTGTTGATTGGGCAAGTTTTAGGGTCTATTTTGTTTGGTACTTTAGGTGTGTGGGTTGCCTACCGTTTAGTGGATAAAGTGGCGGCGCAGGCCCAGTTGTCCGCGATGGTGAATGTTGGCGGTATCAATGCCGCTCCCCGTAATGTTGAGCTGAGTGAAGAGGAGGAAATCGCGAACTGTGTGGCTGAGAACCTGCCGAGTGCGACCAATCCACTTTCATCTTCTTGCGTGCAGATGGCGCAATTAACCGAGGAGCAAGAGAGTGAGTCGGTATTGCCAATAACGTATTTAGAAGAAGGCAAAAAGCCGAACTGACTTTAGCAGTTAATGGTTCACCTGTTTTAGTGACGCTCCAAACTGTCAAATAACGTTATTGAATCAAACATAAACACTCAAGCTGGTTCACCGCGCACCGTTAGGAATACAGAAAAACAAAATGCCACAAGATTGCTTGTGGCATTTTGTTTTAAGCGGCGTTTGCAGTTAATCGAGTCGGGTTAACAATGCAAAAATAGGCCGCTAGAAAGCGTTATTCTGCGGTACTGCTTATTCTTCAATGCTTGGCGTGTCTTTTTGGCCTTCGACTTGTTCAGTCGTGGCTTCTAATGCCGCCATTTTTGCGCGTTCGGCCTTAGAGATGTAACCTGATTTTGCTGGCGAGCCGATAGTTACTGGGTCGACTTTATTCAGTCTGGCCTTAGCGCGTTTAGCAATTTTCTTGATGATCTTTTGTTTCTTGTTCATGACGTCTCTAATTTCGTTTCGCACCCGCTATGCGCAGGAATATGAGGCCAAGGGCTCAATTGAGGGCGGATTCTAACTCAATCTGAGCGAACTGACCATGTTTTGCTGAATTGTTTTACTGAAAGCTGTCGAAAAGAACTGCAACTTTTGGGCGTCTAATAATTGGTAGTCAATTCGGCAATAGCGCGTTTGTACGGGAGTTTGACTCAATGGGCAGTACAGGGATGAGTGCAATCGATGCCGAGTATTTACCGCTATATGCTGTCAGTAGGCGTTAAAAGCCATTATATTGCCCCGCATGATTCGTTCGATAAACTGACGCCAATGTCATTTTTTATTGCTTATGTACAATCTGAGGAAAAGCTGTGTTACTCACTAAAATCACTTTTTTCGAGCGTTTTGAACACGATATCCTAAGTGGTTCGAAAACCATTACCCTGCGCGATGAAGCCGAGTCCCATGTGATAGCGGGGCAAATTCTACCTGTGTCCACCTTCGAAACGGACCGCTGGTTTTGTGATATCCAGATTATCGATGTCACGCCAGTAAAGTTAACTGAGCTCACCGAAGTGCATGCCAAACAAGAGAATATGACTCTGCTACAGTTACGCGATGTGATTGCCGAGATTTACCCCGGTCTTGAGCAATTGTTTATGATCCGCTTTAGGATTTTGCCGCAGTAATTTGTCGCCGTAGTATGTCGCAGCAATGAGTGTTGTAAGATGTTCTGGTTCGATTCATAAATAGAAAAGGCTGCGCTGCAGCCTTTTGGTTCATTGTTTTAATGTCATTTGCTTCAAAAGCAAATTCAGTTGTGCCGGCTGACTACACTGTCCAAGGTAGCAGTTTTTGAGCTACGCGGTCGGCTTGGCCTAAACGAATAGCGGCACGATGGCGCATTCGATACAAGGCTTGGTAGCACAAAGGCACTAAGTACAAGCTAGTCAATGTCGAGAACGACAAGCCACCAATAATGGCGATTGCCATGGGGTAATATGGCGGGCCGCCGCCACCAATTTGGGTATCACCCATCGCCAGTGGAACTAAGCCCAACACTGTGGTGCCCACTGTCATCAATACTGGCCGCAAACGCGTGATACACACGTCTCGAATGGTGGCGGACAATTTGTCGAGATCCGGCGTCATCTGGTTAATTTGATCCACCAGAACTATGCCGTTATTCACTACAATTCCCATTAAAATCAATATGCCTATCATGGCCATCACAGAAATAGGCGTGCCCGTGATAAACAGCGCCCAGAATACCCCTGTGATCGAAAATAGGATTGAAGTGATAATCGCCGTCGGCAATAACAGCGACTCAAATAGCGCCGCCATAACGATGTAAATCATCGCAACAGCCAATAGCATATTGGTTGCCATCACATTCTGATCTTCATCTTGACGCTCGAATCCACCGCGCAGTGAATAGTCGTAGCCATTAGGGAAATGGATATTTTCCATCACTTGCTTGATCTTAGTTTGCGCTTCTTCCGTGGTGAGGTTTTCTAAGTTTGCGCCAATCGACAAAGAGGTTTGGCGATTAAAGTGCTTAATGGTATCGAAGCGAGGTTGGATCTCAATCTTCGCTAAGTTATCTAAGGTGTACACCCTTTGGTCGATGCGCACTATTGGTAACTGCTTGAGTTTTTCGAGCGATTTTTGCCACTCTTTCTCATAGGCCATTTCGATGCGCAGTTCGCCATTGGGATCGTGGCGGAACGAGCGCAGCGGTGAACCGCGCAGTGCCATAGAGATACTCGAAGCGATTTCATTGAGTTTTAAATCTAACCGCGCCGCCATTTGCCTGTCGATGCGGATGACCACTTCCTGTTGCGCACCGTTAAGCTCGGAGCGAACGTCTTGCATTCCTTTGATATTTTGCAGTAAAGGGATCACTTGTTCGCTTAAGTTAATCAGCTCAGAGGTTGAGCGCCCTGTGAGCGTCACGCGCACACCAGAGTTGTCATTGCCCCAACCAAATTGCGGTTTAGCGATGGAATACTTAGGAAAGCCGCTGCGGATTTTCTTTTTCAACTCATCCAATGGCATAGGTAAGTCTTTCTTTAGCAATATCACCGATGAACCGTCGTCGGATGAATAGTAGCTGTAGACAGAATCAATATGAAATTCCTCTTTATTTTTATAAAGATACTCTTCCATTTGATTAATCATCGCCTCAGTAACATTGAGATTATGCCGACCTTCCACTTGGTAGTTGATGTAAATCCGCTCCTTGCTCTGGCTGTCTTCTTGATCCTGTTTGACCATCGACAGCGGCAGGGCGGTAGAGGCGAGAATGGCCACCGCAATCAAGCCTGAACGCCAAGGCCTCAGCAATACCCAGTTAAGCGTATTGTTGTAGAAGCGCTGTAACTTACCGGCATCCTTTTCGGGCGCGATATCGAAGTGGAACTTAGTCAACATCAAAGGGATCAAGGTTTTAGCAACCAGTAGTGATGCCGCAAGCGAGATACAAATCGCGATGGCAACATGCTCGAGGAAAATCGTCAGTTCCACTTTCACGCCAAAAATATTGGGTAAAAATACGATGGCAGTGGTCATAGTACCCGCCAATACGGCGAGGGACACTTTATCGACCCCAGTCATCACTGACTCTTCATTATCCTTGGGTGATTTGCCCTGTTTCTCCTGCAACACGCTCTCGGTCACCACCACAGCGTTATCAATTAACATACCAATGGCGAGCAAGAGTCCCATCATAGACAGGATATTCAAGCTGTAACCGAGTAAATACATGGCGGCGAGCGTCATACCGATGGAAATTGGCACAGACGACACGACCACTAAGGTCATTTTCAAATTACGCAGGAACAAGTACAGCACCACAAAGGACAGCAGGGCACCGATTAAGCCCGAAAGTAAAAGGTCCATCAGTGACGATTTAACACCAGAGGCTTGATCTTCCATGATAAACAGACGAATACCTTGGAATTGCTGATCTTGTTTCGCTAGTTCAATGACTTTTAGTACGCGTTCAGACACTTCGACTAAGTTAGCGCCTGATTCCTTAAACACATCTAAACCGACAGCATAGTGCTGATCTAAGTGCCGGCCTTCGATACGCTCGGGCAAAGCAAACTGCACATCTGCAACATCGCCTAAGGTCAATCCGGGGATTAGCACCAGTGCTTTGATATCTTCAAGGTTTCTAAACTCGCCCTTCGGCGACACTTGATAAACTATGTTACTGGCCCTGAGTGTGCCTGCGCTAATGACAAAGTTTTCTCTGCCAAGGCGTGCTTGCAAGTCGGTGGCTGAAAAACCACTGGCGGCAAGACGGTCGGCATTGATGCGCACTTCAATTTGCTTTTGTTCAACGCCGTACAGGCTGACTTTAGAGACACCTTCAACACGTTCAAGTGGACGCTTGAGCTGTTTATCGAGTAAATCGAATGCGCCTGACAGCTCGCGGTCGCTCGATATACGTATCGTGAGCACAGGCATGTCGGCGGTGGAGAATTGGCGGATAAAGACCCGCTCAACGTCCTTTGGCAGTAAATGCCGCACCGCATCGATTTTTTCCCGCGCTTCTAGGCTCTTAGTGGCAACGTTCTCACCCCACTTCATATTGATTTCGATTTCAGAACCTTCTTGAGAAGATTCAGATTCGAGCTCATCAATCCCACCCATAGTGGCGAGGGATTCCTCCAGCACTTTAGTGATATCGCGCTCCACTTCTGCGGGGGTCGAGCCCTTGTAGGGCACTTGCACCACAATTTGCGGAATATCGATACCGGGGAACATTTCCAGCGGTAACAGACGACTCGAGGCGAGACCAAATAGCAAGATAGCAAAGAAGAACATGCTGGTAGTCACGGGACGCTTAATGGCTAAACGGGTGAGGTTCATGGGCGAGCCTCCTCAACGTCATGCGCTATATCAGTGGCTGCAACGTCATACACTTTACGGTCGAACAGGGCATAGAGCACTGGGAGCACAATTAGAGTCAATAAAGTCGATAAACTCAGACCAAAAATCACCGTAATCGCCATAGGTGCACGTACCTCAGAACCATCGCCCAACCCCAGTGCCATCGGCAATAAGCCTAAGGTGGTGGTGAGCGTGGTCATCATAATGGGACGTAGGCGCGATTTAGCAGCGGCGCGAATGGCATCTAGTTTTTCAACACCTTCACTGCGCAGTTGGTTGATGCGATCCACCAAAACAATCGCGTTGTTCACTACAATACCCGCCAACATAATAAGGCCGATAAACACCACCACACTCAAATGGGTTTGGGTGATGTAAAGCCCCAGCACGCTACCCGCCAATGCCATAGGTACAGCAAACAGGATAAGCAAGGGGTGTAGTAGTGACTCAAACTGACTCGCCATCACTAAATACACTAAGAAAATCGCTAAGATAAGGGCAATTTTGAGTGACTGGAACGAGTGCTCCATTTCCTCATTTTGACCACCAAAGCGGGCTTGCACCGATGCGGGCAGCACTTGTTGCGACAGTATTTGCTGCGCCTGTGCCACTGCATCGCTTAAGTCACCGTAGGCGAGGTTCGCCGACACCAATGCCACACGTTGCTGGCTGATACGGTTAATCGCCGAGGGGCCTAATTGTAATGACACTTCGGCAACCGCGCTTAAGGCAATGGGTTGGCTGCTGTTCGGGTTGATGATTAAGGCATCGATATCGCTGATATGATCGCGCTCGGCGAGTTCACTGCGCACCAGAATATCAATCTTACGATCACGTACTGTGTATTGACTGGCAATAGTGCCGCCAACCCGCTGGGCAATGCGATTCGCCACCGTTGGTGCGTCCATTCCGAGCGCTGCTAACCTTGCATGATCGAAACGGATACTCAGCTCAGGTTGACCATCACGCAGACTGGTATTCACATCAGCAAAACGATCTGATGCCGATAACGCTTTGACTAGACTATCGGCACTGCGCTTGAGCAAGCTCAAATCGTAGCCTGTGAGCTCAATCTCCAGTGGCGTTTTAAAGCTGAACAACTCAGGTTGCTCGATTTTCGCTTCAAGTTCAGGAATACGGCGTGCGGTATCACGCAGCACTTGAGTGATTGCGTTATAGGCACTGTGATCTGTCAGCACCACTTGTAAGCGGCCCCAATTTTCACCACCGCGAGCAGTATCCGAGGTCATCAAACCACCGCTACCAGCTTGGCTATAGGCATGTTTGACTTCGGCTCTGTCCTTGATAGACAACGCGAGTTGTTGCAATACCTTATCGGTTTCGCTCACTGCAGTACCCGGTGGCAGTAGGATTTCTACATAGAATTCGCCCTGATTCATGGGTGGAATAAGCTCCATACCTAGGCGAGGTAATAGGCTAATACACGCACCTGTTATCGCAATGGTGAGCAGCAGCGTGGTCATTTGTTGACGTAGCGCCGAGGCTAGCAGCTTGTGATAAACCTGCTCGATACTGTGGTAGACAAAGTTAAACCCTGAACTTAAAGGACGCATGATAAGACCGATTAGCCAGGAGAAGAAGCGGCCTAAAATCAGCACTAAGGTCAGTAATGCACTAGGTAAGTAACTAAATATCAACAGAATAGGGAATGAGAATACCGTCGCGCTGTAGTGCTTAAGTTTACCCATTTTAGTGGTGGGTTTATCCTTTGGCGTGGTTTTTATCAGCGAGGGTAAGGTTTTAAAGCCTTCGCGTGATGCCAGCATAGGGATAGAGGTTAAGGCGACTAACAGCGAGGCTAATAAAGCAAAGGTGACCGTCAGCGCTTGGTCGGAGAACAGGGCACCAGCAATCCCATCTACAAACACTAAGGGTACAAATACCGCAAGGGTCGTCAGTGTGGAGGCGAAAATCGCGCCCGCTACTTCTTTAGTTCCTGTGACTGCAGCGTCTAACTTACTCATGCCTTCACTGCGACAGCGGTCGATGTTCTCTAATACCACAATGGCGTTATCGACTAACAGACCAATGGCCAGCGCAATACCACCTAATGACATGATGTTTAAGCTGATATCGGCAAAATACATCATGTTAAAGGTAGCGATAACTGAGAAGGGAATCGAGATGGAAATAATCAGCGTTGGGATGATGTTACGCAGGAATAGGTAAATCACTAGCATAGACAATAAACTGCCCATCAGCGCCGAAGAGGTGACTTCGCTGACCGCACTTTCGATAAACTCGGATTGATCGTAAATCACTTCGAGTTTGTTTTGCTTAGGATCTTGATTGATTTTGACAAGCTCATCGCGCAGTTTTTTGGCGACAGCGACAGTGTTAGCATCACCTTCTTTATAAATCGCCAGTTCAATCGATTCTTGGCTACCGATGCGGGTGATATCACTGCGCTCTTTATAAGCATCCGTAATTGTCGCGACTTCGAATAAACGCACTAAGGTTTGCTCGTCACGATAGACGATCACTTGGCCAAGTTCATCCAATGAATTGAATTGGTTTAGTGTCCGCACTAAGTATTCGCGATCACCTTGGATCACTTTACCGGCAGAGAGGTTGATGTTTTCCTCATTAATACGACGTTTAATGTCGTCGGCATTGAGATTAAGTTGCGATAGTTTTTCTTGATTGAGCTGAATGTGTACTTCTTGCTCTAGGCCGCCAGATAAACGCACGGCGGCGACCCCAGAAAGCGCTTCTAAGCGACGCTTAAGCTCTTCTTCTGCGTAGGTGCGCATTTGCTTAAGATCGGCTTCTGAGGCATTGGGCACAGACAACGCAAGACGCATAATCGGGTCAAGGTTGGGGTTAAAACGCAGCAGTAATGGCTTTTTTACATCAAGCGGCAGGGCGATAGTGTCGAGTTTTTCGCGCACATCTAAACTCGCCATGTCCATTGTGGTGCCCCATTCAAACTCGAGCACTACATCTGACATGCCTGAGCGCGAAATAGAGCTGATCTTACGTAAGCCTTTGACCACGCCAACGGCTTCTTCAATGGGTTTTGAGACGAGCTGTTCAACTTCTACTGGCGCCGCACCGTCATACATAGTGCGAATGGTTAATGTGGGATAGCTTAAGTCTGGCAGTAACTTTACCGCTAAGCGGGAAAAACCCACCATGCCGAATAAAATCACCGCCAGCATGAACATCCATACCGTGACTGGCCGTTTAACGGAAGTGCTGATAATTGACATGAAAGGCTCCTATCAGTTCTTAGCGGAAGCAAGATCGAGTGGGGTGATCACTTCGACTAAGGATTGGTCTTTCAAGTTTTGCTGGCCGCGGGTAACGACTTGTTCGCCTGGGTTAATGCCTGCAACTACTTCCACAAAGTCACCTTCACGGTAGCCAATTTCGACTTCACGGCGGTTAGCATTGGTGCCATCGATAACATACAGAGCTTGCCTGTTATCTTGGTTGATCAGTGCACTGTAGGGAACGGTAATCACGTTTTCGTGGGTGTCATACTTAAGCTCAACACGGGTAAACATCCCTGCTTTTAGGCGCGCTTCTTGATTCGGTACCGCTAATGTCACTTTAAACGTGCCACTTTGCGGGTCAACAATCGGGCTTATCCGCAGCACTTTGGCATGGATAGCATTTTTACTTTGTTGATTGCTGAACACTTGTGCTTCTTGGCCAAGTCTTAAGCTGGCAAGTTGTTGCTCTGGCAGATGGACAATTCCGTGGAGTTCATCTTGATTGACTATGTAGAACAAGTCGCCAAATTCCTTCGCCATGTTGCCTGCTTTCACATAACGCTTAGCGACGACGCCGCTGATAGGGGAGAGTACGCGGCTTTCTTTTACTTGTAGCTCGGCAAGATCTTTCTTGGCGATGGCGGCTTGCAAGTTATATTCAAGTTTGGCCATCGAATCTGCGCTGATAAATTCTTTGTTGCCCATTTTCTTCAGACGATTCAATTCCTGCTCAATGATTTTAACTTCGGCTTCTGAGCGGTCTAAATCGTATTGCTGTCTTTTGGCATCGATAACGGCGAGCACTTGGCCCTTTTGAACGCGGTCACCTTCTTCAACGGCCAATGATTCAATGAGTCCAGAAATGCGGCTGACGACATTGGCTTCTTGAGGCGCTTCTAAGGTGGCTGTTGTGCTGTAGAAAGATGAAACGTTTCCTTGCATCACAGTGGTGGTTTCGACGGGAATGGCATATTTTTCTTCTTTTTTTGCCACTTCTTCCTCACCACAAGCTGCCAGCATTGAAATCATGAGCAGGGGGAGGGCGAATTTAGCAATGTTTGACTTTTCCATAAGAGTGTTACCTGTTGTCTTTATTGTGATGCCATTTGATAGCAGAAACCGTGCCAATGTTAAATGTAGCTTAATTTCATATGGTTAAGCTATATTTAAGTTAGGGCTAATGTGTGGATTTCACTAAATGTAGCTAAAAAGTTTAAAAAGTGATGAGAATAACTAAAGGCGGTTAACAGCGGTTATGCAAATAGGCAATTGCAACAATGTATTTTGTGTAACAAGGGGAGTGTAAAAGGTGATTGTTCGATATGAAAAAAGCGCCCTCAGGCGCTTTTTAATGCGTAAGCCGTGTGACTTAGCGTTTGTCTTGTGCGACGAAATCACGTGCAGTTTCGCCAGTGTATAACTGACGTGGACGGCTGATTTTGTGGCCTGGTTGATCTAACATTTCTTTCCAGTGAGCAATCCAGCCTACAGTACGAGCCAGTGCAAACAGCACAGTGAACATACTGGTTGGAATACCAATGGCTTTCATGATGATGCCAGAGTAGAAGTCGACGTTTGGATACAGCTTCTTAGAAATGAAGTATTCGTCTTCAAGCGCAATGCGCTCAAGCTCCATTGCCACATCCAATAGTGGATCGTTAACTTTCAGTTCTTTCAGCACTTCGTGACAGGTTTCACGCATAACTTTGGCACGTGGGTCAAAGTTTTTGTAAACACGGTGTCCAAAGCCCATCAGACGGAATGGATCGTTCTTGTCTTTAGCACGTTCAATGAATTCAGGAATACGGTCAACTGAACCGATTTCTTCTAACATTTGCAAACAGGCTTCGTTAGCGCCGCCGTGTGCAGGGCCCCAAAGAGACGCGATACCCGCTGCGATACACGCAAATGGGTTAGCACCTGAAGAACCCGCTAAACGTACGGTTGAAGTCGATGCGTTTTGTTCATGATCAGCATGTAAAATGAAGATCCTGTCCATTGCACGTTCAACAATAGGGTTAACTATGTATTCTTCACATGGTACAGCAAACATCATGCTTAAGAAGTTGCCCGCATAGCTTAAGTCATTACGTGGATACACGAATGGCTGGCCTGAAGAATACTTGTAGCACATGGCTGCTATCGTAGGCATTTTTGAGACTAAGCGATAAGCGGCGATTTCGCGGTGACGTGGATCGTTAACATCCAGAGAGTCTTGGTAAAATGCAGATAATGCACCCGTCACACCACATAACATGGCCATAGGATGAGCATCACGACGGAAACCTCTAAAGAAGAAGGCTAGCTGCTCGTGAACCATAGTGTGGGTTTTAACTGTATGTACAAACTCAGTATATTGCGCTTTCGTCGGCAGTTCACCGTAAAGCAGCAGATAACACAGGTCTAGGTAATCGGAGTCAACGGCTAGTTGATCGATTGGATAGCCACGGTGTAACAATATACCCAGATCACCATCAATATAGGTAATTGCAGATTCACAGGAGGCAGTCGCAAGAAAACCTGGATCAAAAGTAAAGTAACCTTTGCTGCCAAGTTTACTGATGTCGATTACGTCAAAACCAGCGGTTCCCTGCTTTACTGGCAATTCTATCGAGTCGTTCCCTGGTAATTCTAATTTGGCTTTTAAATCAGCCATACCCCGTTCTCCTTACTTAGTTCTTATCTGTGAGTGCGGCATGTCAAACCGCCATTACTTTACAGCCATTCTAGATCACATTTCAATTTAAATAAGCGTTTAAATTTGTTAGACCATGGTATAAATGCCTTTACTTTCCCATGCGGAACTGGCACTTACAGTAAAAATTCGTCAAAAAAACATAATTTGCATTCTGTGATGTTTGTATTTGACATTTGCCGCGAGTATACTTGCCTCGCCCAATAAGGGCCGCAAACAACGATTATAAAGCACCCTCTGTTTACATGTTAAATGAGTGCGTGCTCAGATAGTTAACTGTTTGTTTAAACTTTGCTTTTGTGTTTACTTTTGCCGTGATTCACATCCCAGTTTAAAGTTTGTACAAAAGCGGTTCACATAACAAAAAAAATGCTCAATGGAGCTGAGTGAGCAGAACGTGAAAAAGCAAAGACCTGTCCATTTAGATCTGCAGACCATTCGCTTTCCTGCAACAGCGATTGTGTCAATTCTTCACCGTGTTTCCGGTGTCATCATGCTGTTCGCAGTTGGCATTCTCATTTGGTTGCTAAATTCATCTTTAGCATCAGCTGAAAGTTTCGCTGGCGTACAATCTCTATTTGATAACTTCGTTATGAAGTTCATCCTATGGGGCATTATGACTGCACTGGCGTATCACTTGTTTGGTGGCCTACGTCACTTAGTAATGGATACCGGTCGTTGGGAAGAATTGTCATCGGGTGCCGCATCAGCGAAAGCTGTATTTGCCTTAACGGTAGCCTTTTCAATCATAGCGGGGATCTGGGTATGGTAACCAATGCAGCAAGTTTTGGACGCAGTGGTGTTCATGACTTTATTCTACTACGCGCTAGTGCAGTGATCCTCGCCTGTTACACCATTTTCTTGGTTGGCTTTATTGCATGTAGTTCCCCTCTCACCTACGACGTCTGGCATAGCCTTTTTAGCGCTCTGCCAATGAAAGTGTTTACACTTCTGACGCTGGTTGCATTACTCGTACACGCTTGGATTGGTGTATGGCAAGTGCTGACAGATTACGTCAAGTGCACGTCGTTACGTGGTGTTTTACAGTTCACCTTTGTCGTTACCGTATTTTGTTATTTAGCGGCCGGCATTGTTATTGTGTGGGGTGTCTAAGTGAGTATTCCAGTACGCGAATTTGATGCTGTAGTGATCGGTGCCGGTGGCGCTGGTATGCGTGCAGCGCTGCAGATTTCCAAAGAAGGTAAAAGCTGTGCGCTTTTATCAAAAGTATTTCCAACTCGTTCTCATACCGTATCTGCGCAGGGTGGTATCACTGTTGCGTTAGGTAACGCCCATGAAGATCATTGGGAACAGCACATGTACGATACCGTGAAAGGTTCCGATTTTATCGGTGACCAAGAAGCGATTGAATTCATGTGTAAAACCGGTCCTGAAGCCGTTATTGAACTTGAGCAAATGGGTTTGCCTTTCTCTCGTTTCGAAAATGGCACGATTTACCAACGTCCGTTTGGTGGTCAATCTAAGAACTTTGGTGGCGAGCAGGCTGCACGTACTGCGGCAGCTGCCGACCGTACTGGTCATGCTTTGCTGCACTGTTTATACCAACAAAACGTGAAGCATAAGACGCAAGTCTTCTCAGAATGGTATGCATTAGATCTCGTTAAAAACGATGATGGCGCCGTTGTGGGTTGTACTGCGATTGAAATTGAAACGGGCGATATCGTTTATTTCAAAGCCAAAGCAACGATTCTAGCGACCGGTGGTGCAGGGCGTATTTACGCTTCTACTACTAACGCGCATATCAACACCGGTGACGGTGTCGGTATGGCAATGCGTGCTGGCGTGCAAATGCAAGACATGGAAATGTGGCAATTCCACCCAACTGGTATCGCCGGCGCGGGTGTACTTGTGACTGAAGGTTGTCGTGGTGAAGGCGGTTATCTGCTGAACAAAGACGGCGAGCGCTTCATGGAGCGTTATGCCCCTAACGCGAAAGATTTGGCATCACGCGACGTGGTAGCACGTTCAATGATGACTGAAATCCGCGAAGGTCGTGGTTTAGACGGTCCATTAGGTCCACATTGTTTACTCAAGCTTGATCACTTAGGTAAAGAAACATTAGAAGCACGTTTACCAGGCGTGTGTGAATTGTCTCGTACCTTTGCCCATATCGATCCGGCCGATGGTCCAATTCCAGTGTTGCCAACCTGTCACTACATGATGGGCGGTCTGCCAACTAAAGTCAGTGGTCAAGTTATTCGTAAGAATGAAGATGGTACTGAACAAGATGTTATCGGTCTGTTTGCTGTGGGTGAGATTGCCTGTGTATCTGTTCACGGTGCAAACCGCTTAGGTGGTAACTCATTGCTCGATTTAGTGGTCTTTGGCCGCGCAGCGGGTCAGCATTTAGGTAAAGCTTTGGATGAGACTGACGATCCAAAAGACGCAAGCGATGCGGATATTCAAGCATCACTGGCTCGTCTGAATCGTTGGGAAAGCAACAAAGATGGCGAAGATCCAGCGCAAATCCGTAAGGATCTGCAACTGTGTATGCAATTAAACTTCTCTGTATTCCGTCGTGGCGATGCTATGGCTGAAGGTTTAGAGCAGTTGAAAGTCATCCGCGAACGTCTTGCAAAGGCGAAGTTGTCAGATAACTCTCGTGAATTCAACACTCAACGTATTGAATGTTTAGAGTTAGATAACCTAATGGCAACAGCAATCGCTACGGCCTATGCTGCTAACTTCCGTACTGAAAGTCGCGGTGCTCACTCACGTGAAGATTATTTAGAGCGTGATGATGAGAACTGGTTATGCCACAGCTTATTTGACCCTGTGACTGAAACGATGGATCGTCGTGCAGTGAACATGGCACCTAAGTTACGTGAAGCATTCCCACCGAAGAAACGTACCTACTAGGAGTTGCAAAGATGAAATTGACATTTGCAGTTTATCGCTACAATCCTGACGTAGATACTAAACCGTATATGCAGGATTACAGCTTAGAAGTAGCTGACGGCTCTGACATGATGGTGCTCGATGCACTGATTAAGTTGAAAGAGCAAGATCCGACTCTGTCATTCCGTCGCTCATGCCGTGAAGGTGTGTGTGGTTCTGACGGTGTGAACATGAATGGTAAAAATGGTCTGGCGTGTATTACCCCAATTTCAACCTTCAAAGGCAAGAAATTAGAAATACGCCCATTACCAGGTATGCCAGTTGTTCGTGACTTAGTTGTTGATTTAACTCAGTTCTATAAGCAGTATGAGAAGATCAAGCCTTACCTCATCAATGATGAGAAAGCACCAGCCCGTGAACACTTACAATCACCTGAAGAGCGTGCTCATTTAGATGGTCTGTACGAATGTATCATGTGTGCCTGTTGTTCAACGGCTTGCCCATCATTCTGGTGGAATCCTGATAAGTTTATCGGTCCAAGCGGTCTGCTTCACGCATATCGTTTCTTGATCGACAGTCGCGATACAGCAACAGAAGAACGTCTTTCTGAGCTGGACGACGCCTATAGCGTGTTCCGTTGCCACGGCATCATGAACTGCGTTGACGTGTGTCCAAAAGGTCTTAATCCGACTAAAGCAATTGGTCATATTAAGTCCATGCTGTTGAAGCGAGCAGTGTAATGCGAGAACCCGAGCTGAAACCAATAATAATATAGCTCTTGAAGAGTCACTTTCTGGTAGCAGAAGGTGACTCTTTTGCGTATGTAATGGAAGACAACGCGCCGTATATCTGGACATCTAGGGGCGGCAGAAATTATGCGTCGAAGGTAATCTCTACAGACTGCATATTTAATACTATGGCTAAGCACGTGTATAAAGTTTGAAAGGAATAGAAATGCACCAAGGCATCATGAAAGCCTGGCTCGAATCATCTCACTTAAGTGGTGCAAATTCGACCTACGTAGAAGAGATGTATGAAGCCTATCAAGAAAACCCACAGTCAGTCGCTGATGATTGGCGTGCGGTATTTGATAATCTCCCTCCTGTGAACGGTGCCTCTGTTGATGCGCCTGAAGCTGCTCACTCAAAAGTACGTGATTATTTTCGCAGTTTAGCGTTAGAAGGACGCCATAAGAGCTCTGCTCGTGTGACGGATCCTGAACTGGATGCTAAGCAAGTTAAAGTCCTGCAGTTAATTAACGCCCATCGTTTCCGTGGTCACCAAGGTGCTAACCTTGACCCGCTTGAACTGTGGAAACGCGAACCCGTTGCTGATTTAGATCCTGCCTTCCACGGCCTGACTAAAGAAGACATGGATCGTGAGTTTAATACAGGTTCTTTTGCTCATGGTGGCGAAACCATGAAGCTCGCGGATTTGGTAAAAGCGCTGAAAGCCACCTATTGTGGTTCTATCGGTGCTGAATATATGCACATTACCGATACCGATGAGAAACGCTGGATCCAACAACGTCTCGAACCTTCCTTAGGTAAAGCTAACTACGATAAAAGTGTTAAGACACGCATTCTTGAAGGCTTAAACGCCGCAGAAGGCATTGAAAAATACTTAGGTGCTAAATTCCCTGGTGCGAAACGTTTCTCGTTAGAAGGCGGCGATGCGTTAGTGCCTATGATGCGCGAAATTATTTATCGTGCAGGTGAAGCGGGTACTAAAGAAATCGTCGTTGGTATGGCCCACCGTGGTCGTCTAAACGTACTGGTTAACGTATTAGGTAAGCGTCCTGCTGAACTGTTTGATGAGTTCGCGGGTAAGCATGCTGATACCCACGGTTCGGGTGACGTTAAGTACCACCAAGGTTTCTCCTCTGATTTCGAAACGCCGGGCGGCAATGTGCATTTAGCACTGGCCTTTAACCCATCGCACCTTGAAATCGTTAACCCTGTGGTCATTGGTTCGGTACGTGCCCGCCAAGACCGTCGCGGTTGTAAGGATGGCTTACAAGTCATGCCTATTACTATTCACGGTGACTCAGCCATTGCGGGTCAAGGGATAGTACAAGAGACATTCAACATGTCTCAAACCCGCGGTTTTAAAGTGGGCGGCAGTATTCGCATCGTAGTGAACAACCAAGTGGGTTTCACTACGTCTAACCATGCGGACGTGCGTTCAACTGAATATTGTACTGACATCGCTAAGATGGTTCAGGCGCCGATTTTCCACGTTAACTCTGACGATCCAGAAGCGGTTGCATTTGTATCGCAGTTAGCCGTTGACTATCGTAACGAGTTCAAACGTGATGTGGTGGTTGAATTAGTCTGTTATCGCCGTCATGGCCATAACGAAGCCGATGAGCCAAGTGCAACTCAACCGCTGATGTATGCCAAGATCAAGAAACACCCAACGCCACGTAAGATTTATGCAGACAAGTTAATCGCTGAAAACGTGATTGCTGCCGATGAGGTGACTGGTCTTATCAATAATTACCGTGACGCATTAGATCAGGGTGATTGTGTGGTGAAAGAATGGCGTCCAATGACGCTGCATTCTGTTGACTGGACACCTTATATTGGTCGTGAGTGGGACGAAGCGTTCGAATCTGCGATGTCGGCAGAACGTTTACAAAACCTTGCGGACAAATTGAGCTACGTTCCTGAAAGCCATCCATTACAATCCCGTGTTGCTAAGATTTATGGCGACCGTGTTGCTATGGCAAAAGGTGAGAAACCACTCGATTGGGGCTTTGCAGAAACTTTGGCTTATGCCTCGATTCTGGAAGACAACAAGCGCGTTCGTATCACAGGTCAAGATTCTGGCCGTGGCACTTTCTTCCATCGTCATGCTGTGCTGCACAATCAAAACGATGGCACGACTTACATGCCACTACGCAACATTGCCGATGAGCAAGGTCCGATTGATATTACTGACTCAGTATTATCTGAAGCCTCAGTATTGGCATTTGAATACGGCTATGCGACGGCAGAACCTGGCGGCCTGACCATTTGGGAAGCCCAGTTTGGTGACTTTGCCAACTGTGCCCAAGTGGTTATTGATCAGTTCTTGTCATCGGGTGAACAAAAGTGGGGCCGTTTATGTGGTCTGACTATGTTGTTGCCCCATGGTTATGAAGGTCAAGGCCCAGAGCACTCAAGCGCCCGTTTAGAGCGTTTCTTGCAAATGTGTGCTAACCACAACATGCAAGTGTGTGTGCCTTCAACACCTGCACAGGTTTACCATATGTTGCGCCGTCAAGTGGTGCGCCCAATGCGTCGACCACTTATCGTGATGTCGCCTAAATCATTGCTGCGTCATCCATTAGCCGTGTCGAGTTTGGAAGAATTGGCCAGTGGTAGTTTCCAAAATGTGATCGGTGAAATCGATACCTTGGAAGCAAGCAAAGTGGATCGCGTTGTTTTCTGTAGTGGTAAAGTTTACTTCGAACTACTGGAAAAACGTCGTAAAGAAAACATCACTAACGTAGCGTTAATTCGTGTTGAACAGTTATATCCGTTCCCACATGATGAAATGATCGTTGCTTTGGCTGATTACCAACATGTTAAAGATTTTGTTTGGTGTCAGGAAGAGCCACAGAACCAAGGTGCTTGGTACTCGAGTCAACACCATTTCTGGGCCGCGATTCCTGCAGGTGCACAGTTAACTTATGCCGGCCGTGAAGCGTCAGCTGCGCCAGCATGTGGTTACCCTGAGTTGCATACACATCAGCAAGAATCTTTAGTGAACAGTGCCCTGAAACTTACAATCACACTGTAGTAATAGACATTTTATAAAAGGATAGTTTTTCATGAGTATCGAAATCAAGGTACCTGTACTACCAGAATCTGTTGCCGATGCCACTATTGCCACTTGGCATGTGAAAGTGGGCGAGCAAGTTTCTCGTGATCAAAACCTGGTTGATATTGAAACCGATAAAGTGGTTCTTGAAGTGGTTGCGCCAGAAGATGGCCACATTGGCGAGTTTTTGTTTGAAGAAGGCGCCACTGTTTTAGGTGAACAAGTGATCGCTAAGTTCATCGCTGGTGCAGTTTCTGGCCAAGAAGTGACTAAAGCTGAAGCAGAAGCGGCAACGCCAGCAGCTGCGACAAGTGACGAATCTAACGATGCGTTAAGCCCATCAGTACGCCGTTTACTGGCCGAGCACAATGTTGATGCTAGCAAAGTAAAAGGTACGGGTGTGGGTGGTCGTATTACTAAAGAAGACGTTGAAGCTTTTGTTAAGTCTGCCCCTAAAGCAGCGGCGCCAGCAGCACCTGCTGTGGCTCCGTTAGCGGCTGGCCGTAGCGAGAAGCGCGTGCCAATGACACGTCTGCGTAAGACAATCGCTAACCGCTTGTTAGAAGCGAAAAACTCTACCGCTATGCTCACGACATTTAACGAAGTGAACATGAAGCCAATCATGGATATCCGTAAGCAATATCAAGATATCTTTGAAAAGCGCCACGGTATCCGTTTAGGCTTTATGTCTTTCTACATCAAAGCTGTGACTGAAGCGCTGAAACGTTTCCCAGAAGTCAACGCGTCTATTGATGGCGACGATATCGTTTATCACAACTACTTCGACATCAGTATCGCAGTATCAACGCCACGTGGTCTGGTAACACCAGTGTTACGTGACACAGATACTATGAACTTAGCTGAAATCGAAAAAGCGGTTCGTGACTTAGCCCTTAAAGGCCGTGACGGTAAGCTGACTGTAGCTGACATGACTGGCGGTAACTTCACTGTGACTAACGGTGGTGTTTTCGGTTCATTGATGTCTACCCCAATCCTTAACCTGCCACAAAGCGCGATTTTAGGCATGCATGCCATTAAAGACCGCCCAATGGCAGTTAATGGTCAGGTTGAAATCCTGCCCATGATGTACCTAGCACTCTCATATGACCATCGTATTGTTGATGGCCGTGAGTCTGTTGGTTTCTTGGTTGCGATTAAAGACTTCCTAGAAGACCCAACTCGTCTGCTGCTTGATCTGTAAGACAACTCGCTAAGAGTTCGCGCTTAAAGAAATAGCCAGACATACCCTCGTGACTGGCCCAAACGGGCCAGTTGGATTTGATTAGAAGTATACGGATAGATCATCATGAATTTGCATGAGTATCAGGCAAAATCCTTATTTGCCGAATATGGTTTACCAGTGTCAGAAGGTTTTGCATGTGATACAGCCCAAGAAGCTGTAGAAGCGGCAGGCCATATTGGCGGAAATTTATGGGTTGTTAAGTGTCAAGTACACGCTGGCGGCCGCGGTAAAGCGGGTGGCGTTAAAGTCACTGGAGATAAAGAAGAAATCAGAGCCTTTGCCGAACACTGGTTAGGCAAAAATCTGGTGACTTATCAAACTGATGAGAAAGGTCAGCCAGTTGCTAAAATTTTAGTAGAAAGCTGTACCGACATCGCTAACGAACTGTACCTTGGTGCCGTTGTTGACCGCGCGACTCGTCGCGTTGTGTTCATGGCGTCGACTGAAGGTGGTGTTGAAATTGAGAAAGTGGCAGAAGAAACGCCAGAACTCATCCACACTGCAATCATCGATCCTTTGACTGGCCCACAAGGTTATCAAGCTCGCGATCTTGGCTTCAAGTTAGGTTTAAACCCAACGCAAATGAAGCAGTTCACTAAGATCTTTATGGGTCTGGCGACTATGTTCGTTGATCATGATTTCGCACTATTAGAAATCAACCCACTGGTTATTACCACTGAAGGCAACCTACACTGCCTAGATGGTAAAATCGGTATCGACGGTAATGCACTATTCCGTCAACCAAAAATCAAAGGCATGCACGATCCATCACAGGATGACGCGCGTGAAGCTCACGCGGCTAAGTTCGAACTGAACTACGTAGCATTAGACGGTAACGTTGGCTGTATGGTGAACGGTGCTGGTCTGGCTATGGGTACTATGGATATCGTTAACTTGCACGGTGGCAAGCCAGCGAACTTCCTAGACGTAGGCGGCGGCGCGACTAAAGAACGTGTAGCAGAAGCTTTCAAAATCATTCTGTCTGACAGCAATGTGAAAGCGGTTCTGGTTAACATTTTCGGCGGTATCGTACGTTGTGACATGATCGCAGAAGGTATTATCGGCGCCGTTAAAGAAGTGGGCGTACAAGTCCCTGTTGTGGTTCGTTTAGAAGGCACTAACGCTGAACTTGGCCGTGAAGTATTAGCTAAATCAGGTCTTGATATCATTGCAGCTACCAGTCTGACTGACGCGGCTGAGCAAGTAGTTAAAGCTGCGGAGGGCAAATAATGTCTGTCTTAATCAATAAAGATACCAAGGTAATTTGCCAAGGTTTCACTGGCGGTCAAGGTACATTCCACTCACAACAAGCTATCGATTACGGTACGCAAATGGTGGGCGGTGTGTCTCCTGGTAAAGGCGGTCAAACTCACTTAGGTCTACCAGTGTTTAACACGGTAAAAGATGCTGTTGCTGCAACTGGCGCAACGGCAACTGTGATCTATGTACCGGCACCATTTTGTAAAGACGCCATCCTTGAAGCTATCGACGGTGGCATCGAGCTTATCGTTTGTATCACTGAAGGCATTCCTACACTGGACATGCTGCAAGTTAAAGTGAAGCTTGAAGAAACTGGCGTTCGCATGATTGGCCCTAACTGCCCAGGTGTTATCACCCCAGGTGAATGTAAGATCGGCATCATGCCAGGTCACATCCACTTAAAAGGCAAAGTGGGTATCGTTTCACGTTCAGGTACTCTGACCTATGAAGCGGTTAAGCAAACGACTGATGAAGGTTTCGGCCAATCTACTTGCGTAGGTATCGGTGGTGACCCAATCCCAGGTACTAACTTCATCGACGTATTGGAAATGTTCCAAAACGATCCACAGACTGAAGCGATTGTAATGATCGGTGAAATCGGTGGTAACGCTGAGGAAGATGCGGCGGCTTTCATTAAAGCACACGTGACTAAGCCTGTTGTGTCTTACATTGCTGGTGTAACTGCACCTGCTGGTAAGCGTATGGGCCACGCTGGCGCGATTATCGCTGGCGGTAAAGGTACTGCAGAAGACAAATTTGCTGCATTAGAAGCAGCCGGCGTGACAACTGTCCGCTCGCTAGCTGATATCGGCAAAGCGCTGCGTACTCGTACTGGTTGGTAAGCTAAACCGTTCGATACTAAAAGGCGCCTAAGGCGCCTTTTTTATTGGCTGTAAAATGACAGGAATGGGATTGAGCTAACACCATGAAGACTAGATATTTTTTCTTCTACGGGTTAGATTGATGCTTCTCTACTCAGCAGTCGCCTGCGCCATTGGCGAGCATAGCGTGATGAGAGCCATTAACCATGAGCTAAGTGCTTATGGCTTCAGTGCTGTTTCTGCAAAATATCTTGAATTCAAATTTTTATCACACGGTTGCAGCCTATCGCTGCGAGCGTATTTGTATTATGGGGCTTACTGCATTGGGGGAGGGTAAGCCACTGAGTCGATGTTAGCCTGAGTCACGGCTTGAACATCACGTTTCTTTACGAGGGAAAGACTGTGAAAACACCTAAAATCATTATTTCGGAAATCGATTTAGAAAGACTAGAGCGATTATTGGAGTCACTGCCGGCAAATGCGTTCCCGGGCAAAGCGGCATTGGAGGCTGAATTAGACAGGGCCGATATCGTGCCTGCATCTCAGATGCCAGCAAATGTGGTGACCATGAATTCGGAAGTGAAGTTTAGCGTTTCATCCAGTAATGAGACCTTCTGTTTACGGTTAGTGTATCCAAAAGACGTAAACGGCGCGGGCACGATTTCTATTTTGGCGCCAGTGGGGAGTGCATTATTAGGGCTGTCACAAGGCGATGAGATTGAATGGCCAGGCCCTGGTGGTTCCATGGTAAAAGTGCGTATTGAAGAAATCCTGTATCAGCCTGAGCGCAGTGGTGATTACCACCGTTAAGCTTAAGGTTCTGGCGTAGTGTCGTTGACGTTACGCCAATAGTAACCATTTATCGATAGGCTGATGTATTAAGCGATCCATTTTTGAAGGAGTAAAGATGATAACCCAAACTGAACGATTAATTATTCGGCCATTTACTGAGCAAGATTGTGAAGCCCTGTATTTGATGAACAGTAATCCTGCGATGCTGAAATACATTCCCACTGCTGCTTTTACGTCTCGTGAGCAGGCGGTTGAGTTATTTCACCAAGTGATCCAAGCCGATTACCAGCAACATGGTTTTGGTCGCTGGGCAGTAGAGCATAAAGCCGATAAACGTGTGATCGGTTTTTGTGGCCCGAAATTCATTGCAGAATTTAATGAAGTCGAACTGGGTTATCGTTATTTCCCTGAGTATTGGGGCACAGGGATTGGCACTGAGGCCGCATCTGCTGCATTAGCCGAATTTAAGCGTTTTGGCATAGAGCAGACAATTGCACTTATCTTAGAAGGGAATCTCGGTTCAGAAGGCGTAGCTAAGCGAGTGGGGATGCACTGGCGCGAGCAAAATGAGTTTATGGGCCATAAAGTGAATATCTACGCCAAATTATTATAACGATTTGCCGATTAACATCATCCAATAAAAAACCAGCCTAAAGCTGGTTTTTTGTGTCTCTGCGATGAAAGCTGAAGTCGACTAAGCGTCGTTATGCTCACAGGTATCATTGGTGCAAGTGCCGTACAAATATAAGCTGTGATTCGTCAGCTTAATGTTGTGTTTCATGGCAATTTCATCTTGACGACGTTCGATAACTTCATCTGAAAACTCAATCACTTTGCCACACGACAGGCAAACTAAGTGATCATGGTGATGCTGAGTTGAGAGTTCGAAAACAGCTTTACCGCTTTCAAAATGGTGACGACTGACAATGCCAGCATCATCAAATTGGTTTAACACACGGTAGACGGTGGCTAGACCAATTTCTTCACCCAAATCCAGCAGCTTCTTGTACAAATCTTCTGCACTGATATGTTGGTTTTCAGGTCCTTGCATCAGTTCTAGGATCTTGACTCGTGGCAGGGTAATTTTCAAACCCGCTTTTTTTAGCGCTTGATTTCCATCTGTCATTGCTAATCTCTTGATTGCAGAACCAATAGGTTCATCCGTGGATAGTGTTTGCCATTATAGGGGCTCAGGTTGAAAACTTAAACCTTTGTTCTGGCTTTATAGCGCGATATGCAGATAAATTGTGTCAATAGGCGTTAAATCACAATATTTTGCGGCAATTCAAGCATAGTTTTTGTATGGTTATACCAAGGAATAATATTCACGGCTGCCAAAGTCAGTAAGAATAATTCAAATAAATAAAATAATAAGGAATCGGCATGTACCAGCAAATTGTGGTGTTAACCGGCGCGGGGATCTCTGCGGAATCGGGACTACGCACCTTTCGCGATCAAGATGGTTTGTGGGAAGAACATCATATTGAAGACGTTGCCACACCTGAAGGGTATGAACGTGATGCTGAACTTGTGGAACGCTTTTACAATAGTCGTTGGCAGCAATTGCACAGTGGTACGGTTGAGCCCAATGCCGCGCACCTTGCCTTGGCAAAGTTAGAGGCAGAATTTCAAGGTCAGTTATTGGTCGTGACCCAAAATATTGATGATCTGCATGAGCGTGCGGGTTCACGTCAATTGCTGCACATGCATGGCGAACTATCCAAAGGCCGTTGTCCGCGTTCGCGTCAGACTTTTATTTTACGTGAGCCTTTTGGTGCCGATAACTGTTGTACCTGCTGTATTCCTGCCCAGCGTTTGCGCCCCCATGTGGTGTGGTTCGGTGAAATGCCCTTAGGGATGGATCGAATTCACGATGCGCTCGATAACTGCGACTTGTTTATTGCCATTGGCACCTCTGGTACTGTTTATCCTGCCGCAGGCTTTGTCGATACCGCTAATCATCACGGCGCGCAAACGGTTGAAGTGAATATGATGGCACCCGATAGACACAGTCAGTTCCAGTATCATCTGACGGGCAAAGCGGGGGAGTTAGTGCCCCAGTTGGTCGAGACTATTTTAGCGGGTAGAGTGATTGGCAGTGAGTCAAACGCATGAGTGATAAAATCGCGATTATTATGCGTGGCTTACCGGGCAGTGGTAAGTCACATTGGGTTGAAACTTATATTCTTTCCCTTGCTTTAGAAAAAGCCATTGACGTGCGCCAACGCGGTGTCTTTTCGACCGATAGCTTTTTCTACCATCAAGATGAATACCGTTTTGATGCTAAGAGGTTGCCTGAGTATCATCAATGTAATCTGACGGGGTTTATTCAGGCACTGTCTTCAGGCGAGCCCGTGGTGATTTGCGACAACACTAATCTGTGCCGCTGGGAATACATGGCCTATGAAGCGGCGGCAAAAGCCTTAGGTTATCAAGTTAGAATTGTGCTTGTGGGCGAACCGAGTAATCCTGCCCATCAGTTGGAATGCGCCAAACGGAATCGCCATGGCGTACCTTTGGCCCAAATTCAACGAATGGCAAAGGTATTTGAGGATTTTTAATCTAAATGGCTTAGTCATCTTGAGTGCTGTGGCGCTTTTGTCACAGTAATCGGATTAGGCCTTTATCTTTATCTTTATCTTTACCTCGCAGTGTTTTTTATCCTGTCATTTTTCGTCCTGCCACATTGTTGTAGTACTCTGTTTCAAATCATTGCTTTTGTGTAATGTCACTTGCCATTTGTCTTATCTCTTCGACCGTGAGCGTTAAGCTTGATCCCAAAGACAGTTTATCCACTTGAGTCAGCGTATAATGGCCTTTGTGACGGGTTAATGCTCGATTGCAGCATGTGTTATATCGTTGACTGCGCGTAGGCGAAGTACATCAAAGGAAGGGTCATGCTCACTAAAGTTTTACTGACATTCTTAATCATTGCTGGTGCTTGGTTTTTATTGATGAAACGTCAGCGTCATATTGTGCCTCAGGCCGCGAATATCAGCTCTAAACGTTTAAGTGAACCCCTGTGGCGTCGTTATCTGCTCACTGGCGTGTTTGTGGTGCTCGGACTGAGTGTACTCAGTTATAGCGTTTGGTATTGGCGAGACCAGCACACAATAGTCACGGTAAGAATCGTGTCACCCAATGCTGACAACAATGGTGAGTATCGCGTGCGTAAGGGTGATATTTCAGATTCGAAAATGGTGACGCTCGATGGCATCCATATTCGCTTTTCGACCCAAGAACGGCTGACGATCATCGAGACCGATTAAGGCATATTTATTTTACTAAATTATCCTTCGCGCCTTTTCATTGCCAACTTATGCGGTAAACTAGCGACAATTTTTTAGCCTGCACTTAAGTGGGATCGTTAACTTAAGTTTTTTTCAGGAGGACAAATGATTACTGCTTATGTGTATGAAAATCGTCACCTTACTGTGACAGAGCTCGGCATACTGGACAGTATTCCCGCGTCGACCATTTGGTTAGATCTGTATAAACCCGATGATGCGGAGCGAGAATGGTTAAGTCATTTTTCTGTTGAAGAAGTGCCTGACGAAGAAGATATCAATGAAATTGAGGCCTCTGCACGTTTTTATCAAAACAGCGATGGCTTGCACATCAATTCGTTATTTCCCCAGCGTGTCGGCCAAGATGTGCGTGGTGTTAACGTGTCCTTCAACCTTCGGGCCAATTTTTTACTGACAATCCGTGAAGAAGACGTCGGTCTGATCCGCTTGCTACGTAACTATTTACGTCTGGGCCGGTTAGATGTGTCGACACCGCAGGAATTATTTCTCGAATTGTTTAATCTGAAAGTGGATTATCTGTCTGATTTAATTGAAGATGTTTACACAGTCCTCGAAAATGTCGGTGAGCAAGTGTTTGATAACGATGAGCTTGACGATGTATTTAAGCTCATCACTCTGCAAGAAGACTCCAATGGTAAAATCCGTTTAAGTTTGCTCGATACCCAGCGTTCACTGCGTTATATGCAGCGTTACTATCGTGGTCAGCTATCCGATGAGCACTTGAAGGATTTGCGGGAAATGTTATCGGATATCGAGTCGCTGATGCCCCACAGTCAATTTATTTTCGATAAATTAAACTTCTTGCTTGATGCGGCCATGGGTTTCAGTGGCCTGCAACAGAACAAAATCATTAAAATCTTCTCGGTTGCCGCTGTGGTGTTTCTGCCGCCAACCTTGATTGCCAGTAGTTATGGGATGAACTTTACCAGTATGCCTGAGCTTGAGTGGCAATACGGTTACCCTATGGCGATTGTGATGATGTTAGCCAGTGCCGCCGGTACTTACTTCTTCTTTAAACGTAAACATTGGTTATAAGTCAGCCGCTAGACGCGTTGGTTTTGTCGAATAAAAAAATAAGGGTCGAATATAATATTCGACCCTTATTCTTATCACTGCGATTGTATCACTGTGATTTAATCACTTCACTTGATTTAATGAGTTTTACGTCACGAGTCTAACTCTATGACTTTGATTAAATCAGTGCCGCCAGTTATGCACCAACTGTAAGGCTATTTAACCCAGTCATCATTTACGGCTGTCACCACCAAAGTAGTAACTCACTCGTTCGCGGGGATTCAAGTACTCGTGAACTTTTTCAGGAAGCGCCGCAGGGGGTAAGCAGCGCACTATGCTGATCCCTTCAATCTCTAAATCAACGATAGGTGCTTGATCTTTAGGGACTAACGCATCGTAAACCAATATCTTAGGGCATAGCAGTTTAGTTAAGTTAACCGACATCACCATGGCATATTGACCGCTGGATAATTCCACCACACTGCCGGGGGATAAATGCCCAGCATCTTGATCATCTTGCCAATATACTCTTGATTTAGCTTAGTTTTATATTGCTTATACAAATGCCCCAGTGCGGCGTAGGGCATTCTGGCTTTGCCCTGTTGGCTTGGGTAACATAGGGAGTCATATTCGTTCACTGCCGCAATCAGTTGCGATACCTTGTCGAGAGCCTCTTCCTTTAGGCCTTTGGGATAACCACTGCCATCGAGAAACTCATGGTGATTGATGATTGCAGGTAAGGCTGCTTGGGGAAAATTATCGGCTAATTTGAGCAGTTCAATCCCAAGTAACGGATGCTGCTTGATGAAATTAAGCTCTGGCGCCGACCAAGGAGTCGATTTTTTAAGAATTTGGGGTGGAATTTTTAATTTACCCACATCGTGGAATAGGGCACTGAGACCCACAGTTTCAATCTCACTTCTATCCCATTCCAGTTCTTTAGCAATCAGCATAGAAAGAATCGCGACGTTCAAAGAATGGTAATAAATACTTTCGTCTTGCTTGGCATCGCTCATTAAATGCAGCACTAAGTTATCTGAATTAAGCAGCTGTTCGACGATGGAGTGTACTAAATCTTTGGCGTCATCGACCGCATTTAAGGGGCGATTACGCAGCTTAGAGATGAGACTGCGCATCATGGCGACCGAACGGGTAAAGTTTTGCTCGGTTTTATGAATATCGCGGCGTAATTTTTTTTGCACTTCGATTTGTTCGGCCTTGTACTGATCCATGTCGTTCTTAAGCACATTGATCTCAGCACTTGGCGGTAATTTGATTGGGTTGACTGCGTCAGCATCTATGGGAGCGACATCACTGCGTTCTAAATCGACAATGACATGCTCGATGCCTAGATTTTTAATCAACTCGATTTGTGCAGCTTGTTTAATATGAAAGCTACTGAATAAAAAGGGATGATCTTTCCAAGCCACAGGCAAACGCACAAAGTTGCCGACTTGAAGTTGATGGACTGAGACTTTACAGCTTTTTTTCATATTCTTGTTATCGTGAAGCCTAATGTGAGTTATTTTATCTCAATGATGCTGCTTTACAATTACTTAACTAACATGTCAGCATAGTAAGCCTAGAAAGTAGTCAATCCATTGAGGAAGTATGGACTTTATTGAAGTATACCCTAATGCGTTGCCGAATGACTTGTGTGACCGTCTCATTCTGGCATTTGAGCAACACGCTGGCGTTGTTGATGGACAAACGGGCAATGGCGTTGATTTGGAGAAGAAGATCAGCCGCGATTTGACCTTAGATAGTTTCGTCGACCTGCAGCCCATCAGAAACGAACTCTTAGGTTATACCTTAAAGGGCGCAGTAGATTATTTCACAAAGTACTCAATGGCGCTAATGGGCGCGGTCGCAGTGTCTGTGGGTGATGAAGAAGGCCAACCTGTGACGCTAACTCCGACTAATTTTGCGACGCTGGGTGCGCCTAGGGCCGATGGCTTAGTCAAGTATTTGTATCGCAGTGGCAGTATTAATATTCAAAAGTATCAGCAAAATAAAGGCGGTTATCCCCATTGGCATTCGGAGCAATTCCCGCAGAATGGCCACAATGAAGCCTTACATCGCGTCGTACTTTATATGTTTTATTTAAATGATGTGGAAGAGGGCGGTGAAACCGAATTTTATTATCAGCAACGTAAAATTTCGCCGAAAAAAGGCACTATGGTGATAGCGCCTGCGGGATTTACTCATTCACACAGGGGAAATAAACCTGTGAGTGGTGATAAATATATTGCCACCTCTTGGATCATGTTTAATCACGCCGAGCAGTTATATGCGGTGATTGCCTGATAAAGTCCAGCATCCAGATGTTTGTCAATATCTTTGTATTGAGCTATCCCTGTTGTTAAACAGGGATACGGATCCTGAAGAGTGCACCTTCTAAGTGGCTTTCTTCAATCTTTAAACTGCCACCGTAGCTGTGAACAATTTCATCACACACAGCTAATCCGATACCTTGTCCTGGTGACTGAGTATCTGCCCGAACGCCGCGTTGGATAATCTTTTGTCTTAGGTTTTCTTCAACACCCGGGCCATCATCCTCAACGATAAGTTCAAATTCGCCATGCGAATTAATTTGAGCTGAGACATGCACTTGACTGATACACAAGCGGAAAGCGTTTTCCATTAGGTTGCCACACAGTTCCATCAAGTCGCCCTTGTTGCCAGGGAACATTAAGGCGGGAGGAATGTTTGCTGAGAACTGCACTTGCTTGTCGCGATAAATTTTAAACAACATTTGCGCTAATTGGTCGACTAAGGGCGCAATCACCGTTTGTTCTTGCTTCAGGCCTTGGCGGCCTAACATAGCGCGTTTTAATTGATATTTGACCAGCTGATCCATCTGGCTGACTTGTTCCATGATTTTTTCGCTCGCCGATTGTTTACTCAAGCTGGCGTCATCTGTGATGGCATGCACAGCGGCTAAGCGGGTCTTTAGGCTGTGTGCTAAGTCATTCATGGCATTTTGATAGCGTTGTTGCTGGGCACTCGATTGTTGCAGCATTTGGTTGAGTGCTTGAGTTACGCCTTCGAGTTCAACAGGATAGCCTTCAGAAAGCGACTTACTCTTACCTTGGTTAATCGATTGCAGTTCATTTTGCATCCGCACTAAGGGGCGCATACCCCAATAGGCGGCGCTAACTAATAGAATTAACGCTAAGGCTAATACCATGGCTAAACGAATATAAGTGCGTTTACTGAATTTACTGTATTCCTGCTCGAGTTTGGCGGCATCTTTGAGGACGAGCAGGTTGTAATGTACGCTGGCAATTTCCACTGCGAGCAAATAGACGAAGTAACCTCTGTCATCGGCCATAGTAAGATAATAGGGCGGTGAGTCGTTGCGAATTTCGTTAAAACGCTCGCAAGTATCAAATAAGCCACGGTCTACCGCGAGGGATGAAGTCCAAACCTGTTTGAATTTTTCATCACAACTCGCAATCACATAGCGTTCTTGCTTATTATTTTCCTCTAGCCACGCACTGGTATCAGGGATGAGATCGTGCTCCCGTAATTCGGCGGCGACTTGGGGGATTTCGGCAATGAGTTGTGCGGTTTCTTCGTTATAACTATTCTGCGCATGCAGGATATTGACCATCCATGCGAGTCCAAAACCCACTAAGGCAATAATCGATAGTGAGGTGAGAAACATCCGCGTCAGCAGACGTTTCTTAAATTTTAATCTTAATTGCATGGCAGGTTAAATTTATATCCTTGGCCGCGAATGGTGACGATGGGATTATCAATTCCATCGCGGGTCAGTTTTTTGCGCAGGCGGCTGACCATGACTTCAATGGTGTTTGGATCGCCTTCTTTATCGCCATATATCACATCGAGCAAACGTTGTTTGGCAACTACCTCGTGGCAATGACGCATTAAATATTCGAGGATTAAATATTCAAAGGCCGTGACTTCCATGATTTCATCACTCAAGGTGACTTGTTTGGCGGCGAGATCGAGCTTCAATTCCCCACTGCAAATTACCGGCTTAACAAAGCCTGCACTGCGGCGCACTAAGGCATCTAACCTAGCAACGAGTTCTTCTTTTTGAAAGGGCTTAACTAAATAGTCATCGGCTCCGGCATTTAGGCCTTCGACCTTATCCTGCCAATTGACACGTGCGGTGAGGATTAATATCGGCGCTTTAAGATCGGCTTCTCTGAGTTGTTCAATTAAGCTAATGCCATCTTGATCGGGTAATCCTAAATCGACAATTGCGACATCGATCGGGTAATTTGTGGCCTGATAGAAACCTTCTTTGGCTGTGAGCGCCACTTGAACTTGATTGCCGAGATCGCTTAATTGCACTTTTAAGTGGTGGGATAAAATAGGATCGTCTTCAACAACCAAAATTCTCATAATATACATGCCTTAATGTGGATGATCTAAGCCTTAGCAAAGCAGTCTACGCAAAATCACACTGATAACCAAATAGAGTCTTAGCATATCTTAGTCGAACTTAACCTTTGCTGACCGAGCGGAACTTGTGGTCAAAATAAGAACTTATTTATTGTTGAATAAGAAAGTATTACCGCAAAAAGTATTAGCGTATCGGTGAATTCCCCCAAGGAGACTTTTGTCTTCTGATCCGCAAAATGCCGTTACCACAGATAATTGCACCTAAGGTAAATAGCATCACCGCCATCATAATAAAAGATAATCTCAACCAAGGCGCTTCTTGCGCTAAACGCATTTGTATCGCTTCAATCGTGGTGACACCCCAGACGGTAAAGACACTCACAAATAATAGAACTTGTAATAAACGCAGTAAGTAAACTGAATTAAAGCATAAAGCTAAGGGGGCTATTGCAAAGGGGGTAGCAAAGTTGATTTGTTCATAACGTACGAAGTGGGCACACAATAGCCAGCACGCTATCAGGATCCAAAGACTTCTCCACCACATTTGTTTAACTCCAATTAACGTATCAAAATAGTAAACATAATGTATCTAAAAACAAACTTCCGTACTATTGGCATGTTCACATTTTGCTAATTTTAGAAAAATGAATTGGCATCATTAATGTAAACAAACAGCGCAGGTTTAAGTGTGAACAAAAAATATAAATAAAAACGCCCAACACAGAGGCTGGGCGTGATGGGTATTTAACTAAGTCTAGTTAGATTTATCTGAATGATGAACTTGCTCATCAAAACTTCTAGCAGCCTTACCCGCTTGTGTGTTGTTAAACACTTGCTCGTTAAATTCACCTTCAGATTTCGCAATAATCAGTGTTGCGACACAGTCGCCCGTCACGTTAACTGCGGTACGTACCATGTCGAGTAGGCGATCAACACCGATAATCAATGCAATACCTTCAACCGGTAAGCCAACTTGATTCAAAACCATGGCCAGCATGATAAGTCCTACACCCGGAACGCCCGCTGTACCAATGGATGCCAATGTTGCTGTCACCACAACAGCGGCATAATCGGTGAGCGAGAGTTCAATGCCAAAAACCTGGGCGATAAATACAGTGGCCACACCTTGCATAATTGCAGTGCCATCCATGTTAATGGTCGCACCTAAGGGGAGCGTGAAGGCAGCAATCTTATTATCGACCCCTAATCTATGCTCAGAGGCTTCTATGGTAATAGGTAAAGTGGCATTTGAACTTGCTGTTGAGAAGGCAAACAATTGCACATCGCGCATTTTACGAATAAATATGAATGGATTGAGGCCTGAGAAGAGTTTTAGAAGTGTCGGATAAACAATAAACGCATGGACCAGTAATACACCGAGAACTACGAAGAAATATTTAACTACGCTACCAAAGGTCTCTAAACCGAGCGTTAATGCTAGTTTTGCCATCAGCGCAAACACACCATAAGGTGCCAATTGCATAATAAGTGTCACGACGCGCATGATGACTTCATTTAAATCTTCAAACAAAGCCGCAACTCGTTTACCTCGCTCACCAATATGGGCAATAGCAAAGCCAAAAATAACCGCAAAAATAATGATTTGCAGCATATTTCCTTCACTCAATGCCTGCATCGGATTGGTGGGGACTATATTGATAATCACGCTTGAAAGACTGGGCGCTTCTTTGGCAATGTATTCCATTTTTTCTGAAGCGAGTGAAGCGTTCCCAGGATGTATAAGGACGGCACTGACAATCGCAACTACGAGAGCAATTGCGGTGGTGAATAAATAGAAAGCAAGGGTTTTGCCCCCTAAACGGCCTAATTTTGAAGGCTCACTCAGTGAGCAAGTGCCACAAACTAATGAAATAAAGACTAAAGGAACAACTAACATCTTTAAGCTTGAGATGAAAATGGTGCCGATAACATGTAAAAAACCTTCGGTAATATAGTCTTTTACGATATCGCTTTCTGGAAAGGCATTGCGGAGTATGAGACCTAAGACAATACCTGTTCCCATACCGATCAGAATTTTACTTGTAAGGCCGAGTTTATTTTTTATCGAAATTGCCATAGGGAGTCCTGTGTGTTTTTTATACATTCTATTTTTTGGCGCTCACAAGACTAGCAAGAAAACGGCGAAGATGAAATGACAAATAGCGTTAAAGTATTTGTGTTATTTGTGAAATAAAATAAGGTTGTAGCGAGTAAAATTAGTGAAAATTGTGTAATGTTAGCCTATAAGTAATAAGCGTCTAGCTTAAGTATCATCATCAGAGTAACAGGGAGCCTGACAATGAAGTCAGCGTATAAGGTTTTTCTCGCAGGATTGTGTTCACTTTTTTTAATTGCATGTGGTGGAGGAGGCAGCATCTCCGATGATGGTGGTACAACGCCTGATCCCGTTACAATATCCGTTAAGTTATCGGTAAGTGATCCCCAAGTATCGTATGTAAAACCTGCGACACTTACGGCCAAAGTATCTGACTCAAAAGGTAATAATCTAAATACATTAGTATCATTTTCCTTAAACAATAATACTTATGGCTCTTTTAGTCCTTCAACCGGTCAAGTCGCAACAAATTCTGATGGTGTTGCAACGATACAACTTTTCACTGGGGCAATTAATACTGGTGCCACAGTTACAGCAAAGATTAGTACTGGTGAGTTTGCAGAATTGAATGTCACCATGGTTGGTGATGGGGTTGTATCAGGCGATAAGCCGACGGTAAGCCTTGCTGCTAACAATATAGATATAAATGCAGCTACTCCAGCCCAGTTAACTGCAACAGTAAAAGATCGAAGCGGTTTGCCGCTCGTCAACAAACTGGTGAGCTTTTCCTTAAACGATAATACCTTGGGTATTTTTGACCCTGCCACGGGTACGGCGCTAACCAATAGCAACGGTGTCGCGAAAATAACCTTAGCAACGGCGGATATCAAAGGCGCGGCCTTAGTGACTGCCTTAGTGCAAGGTGTGGATGCAGAGCCAGCTTCGCTCGGTGTGAATATGGCCGGTGACGGTAACACTGGAGATGGCTCCGGAATTATCGTGAGTTTATCGTCGAATTTAGGCACGGTAGCCAAAGCAACTCCGGCGATATTAACGGCAACGATTAAGAGTGTAGATGCGACCCCATTAGCGAACAAAATTGTGAGTTTCAGTCTAAACAACCCATTGATGGGAAGTTTTACACCAGACTCAGGTACTGCGTTAACGGATGTAAACGGTGTTGCCAAAATTCAATTAATAACTGCAAATATTGAAGGTGCAGTGAATGTTAAAGTAAATGTGTTTGGTTATGACAGTACTGCCGATGTATCGCTTTATATGCAAGGTGACGGTAATGCGGTAGGGCAAGTGCCACCACCGAAACTAACACTCAGTTCAACTACCACCAACATTAACGCAGCGACCCCAGCAACCGTGACGGCAACGTTACTGGCAGCTGATGGCAGTGCCTTAGCCAACAAGTTGGTGCAATTTAGTTTAAGTAATGCGGCGTTAGGATTATTTGACCCAGAAATTGGCTCTGTGCTGACTGACGCTAATGGTAAGGCAAGCATTAAGCTGAAGACCTTGAATATTCCAGGTGCGGGTTTTGTGTATGCTGACGTAGTAGGTGTGGATGTCGCACAAGCTTCATTGGGCGTAACCATGGCAGGCGATGGTGGAACTTCTAAAGTAACGTTAGAGTTAACAGATAAAAATGGTACTCCAACAGAAACGATCTCTACAGCTTCATCCGGGAAACTTAAAGCAACTGTTATCGGGTTAACTAAACCTGTCATTGTTACTTTCGCATCACCAATTGGTGATTTACCCGTGGTGACCGCAGTAACAAAACTCATTAATAATGAATGGGTTGCTGTTGTTGATATTTTTGCAACGGATAAGCTGGGTGCAGGTATGGCCACAGCATCACTTGTTGATGGTGATGTGGGTGAAGCCATTGTGGTTGTTGGTGCTACGAATCTTAATATGGGTAGTGGTGATCCGTTTGTTGTAGGCGTTGCGAGTGTCAGTGCCGCGCAAATATCAGCCGGTGGTACAGCTTCAGTCAGTGTCGCTATCCGAGATAATCTTGGAAATCTATATACTCAGCCTGTTGCTGTTACTTTTAAATCAACTTGCTCAAGTCAGACTCCAGCTAGAGCAGACTTAAGCTCACCAGTCACAACCATCAATGGCGTTGCAGAGTCACGTTACTTGGCAAAAGGTTGTGAAGGTGATGACACTATTAATGTGTCTGCCAATACGGGTGGTTTGACTCTTTCTGCAACTGCATCTATCAATGTGTTACCAGCTAGTGCGGGTAGTGTAGTGTTTGTTGATGCAACGCCAGAAAACATAGGTATAAAAGGTACAGGTGGTAGCGAGTCTTCAACATTACGCTTTAGAGTGTTAGATACTAATGGTAATCCTGTTGCTAATCGCGATGTCAGTTTTAAATTAAATAATCTGTCGGCAGGTTTGGGATTAATTCCAACCACTGCGAAGTCAAATAATGAGGGGTATGTGCAAACAGTGGTTAACTCTGGCACAGTTGCCGCTACAGTAAGAGTCACCGCGAGTATTGACGGTACCATCCCATTAATCTCTAGCCAATCCAATGTGCTTGTGGTTTCTACTGGTAAGCCTGACCAAGATAGTTTCTCTTTGTCGGCCTCTGTGCAAAACATCGAAGGTTGGGATCATGATGGAGCTCAAGTCACTATTACCGCCCGTTTAGCCGATGCCTTTAACAACCCTGTGCCAGATGGTACTGCTGTAGTGTTTACTGCTGAAGGTGGTGCAATTGACAGTTCTTGTCAAACTTCAAAAGGTGTGTGTTCAGTGGTTTGGACAAGTCAGAATCCTCGTCCTGTAGGCGTTGATGGTAATGGCCCTTTGCTTAATCCTAGTAGTCTTCAGACTGAAGATCCTAATGCAGCATTAAAGGAAGAAACTAATTTTGATGGTGGTAAATATTTCGGCAACCATTTTGGCCAGCCCTATGGGGGGCGAGTGACTATTACTGCAACCGCGATTGGTGAAGAGTCATTTGCGGACTTAAACAGTAATAACATTCTTGATACCGATGCTGAATTTAGTATATTCGTTGGTTTGCCGCCCAATTGTGGCCGCGATAATAGTGGTGAATGTTATGATCTTACCGAGGCATTTGTTGATCACAATGAGGATGGTTTATACACGCCTGCTTATCCAAAGAATGGTTCAACAGATGCATCAGGTGATCGAGAAACTTTCATCGATTTCATTGATCCGGTAAGCCCAACTGGACAAGGAGTCTTTAATTTAAATGATGACGAATACAGTGGTGTGTTATGTGATGACTCAACCGCTTCGTCAGTCAAATGTAGCCCGCAAGCATCAATCTCAGTACGTCGTTCGCTTGTGCTGGTGATGTCCAGTAGTGAGGCGTATGCGACACGGCTTGAAAATGTCGTTATTTCGGATAGTGATGCAGGTAATAATCAGATTGATATGGCACCTAAAGGCACCGCATCAGTGAAATTTACCATTGCTGATATCAATAACCAGCAAATGCCTGAAGGTACCGTGGTTGAGTTTAAGCCAACTGGAGCTTCTGTGACTAGTTCTACTAAGTTTACTTGGCCGAGCAGTAGTTATAACGGCGGGCGTGAGTTTGTGGTGAGCTTAAAAGCAGGCGAAGATCCTGATTCTGGGAATTTAGTTGTGACAGTGACAACACCCAATAAATTTAATATTGCGGCAACCACAACTGAAGTGCTTAATATACCCATAGTGGTTAAATAAAAACTAAACATAAATAAGGTGCCGTTGGCACCTTATTTTTTTACTTGAAATCATGTTATCGCTGGAACTGATACACGCTACCTAGTTTCATGATTTGCGTGAGCTCATCTAATGCTGTACGTGATTCGATGATTAGCTGAGGGTCAGCAAGATCTTGGGTGGTCAATCTGTCACGGTAATGTTTGTCTACCCAAAGATTTAAACGCGCAAATAAGGCATCATTCATTAATGTGTGTTGATTTACTGCCGCGACTTCCATCTCATTCATCGCAACACGTAAACGCAGGCAGGCGGGACCGCCGCCGTTTTGCATGCTTTGTTTTACGTCGAAGTAAAGCACTTGCTCAATGGGGGTGTTTAGTGTCAGTAGTTCATTCAAATAGGCAAATACTGCGGGATTTTCTTGGCAATCGGTTGGGGCAATAATGACCATTTCACCAGAAGGAAGCGTAATAATCTGGGTATTGAATAAATAGCTTTTGACTGCGTCGTTAATCGCCACTTTGGCGGTGGGCACTTCAATGAAATACAGTTCGGTATCGAGCTTACGTTTAATTTCATCAATTTTATGTTGGGTATTTAAGAAGGCTTGTTCATGGTAGAACAGCACATTCTGGTTACCGACTGCGATAACATCGTTATGGAATACACCTTGATCAATGACATCAGGATTCTGCTGGATGAAGACGCAATTATCCTCTTCCAGCTGATGTAAGCGTGCCACTGCCATCGATGCCTCTAAGGTTTGTCTTGCTGGATACTTTTGCGGTTTAGGGGCATTGGGATTGGTGGCTTCTTGCCCATAAACGAACAGCTCTACACCGGCATGGCCGTACTCGTTGCATAGCCTAGTGTGGTTCGCCGCACCTTCATCACCGAAGCTATTATGCTCAGGTAAGTGACTATGGTGATGAAAATAGTGGGGATCACTGAAAGTTGCTGTTAATATGCGCCCCGTTGTGAGGGGCTCGATGCTGCGATGCAGTTTATCGACTAAATTTGCTGGGGTGAAATGCAGTTTGCCGTCACGTGTATCTGCACTGGGTGAGACAGTTGCGGCATTGGCAGTCCACATACTGGATGCACTGCAGCAGGCATTAAGTAGCATAGGCGCTTCTTTCGCGGCCTGTTTTAATACATTGGCGTCAGAGCCGGAAAATCCAATTCGGCGCAATGTGTAGAGGTCTGGACGCTCCTGAGGGGCTAACATGCCTTGAACCATGCCCATATCGGCGAGTGCTTTGGCTTTTTGGAGTCCTTGTTTCGCAGCAGCTTTGGGGTTGGAAACTAAGGCGGCATTGCTGAGCGAGGCGACATTGCCAAAAGACAACCCTGCGTAATTGTGTGTTGGTCCAACGAGTCCATCAAAATTCGCTTCAAAGTGCTTCATTGCTTATCCTTGTGATAGGGAAAGTTATTATTTGTTCATATGGTCCCTGAGGGAACCCAGTATACTGAAGCTTTTCGAGTGCACAAGCGGACGGTTTTGTGCTCAAAGCGACTTTTTCACGATAAATGCATAACTATTTCTTGCTTGCTGGCAAATAATGAAATATTAGTTTTTAATTACGCATATTATATTTTTACATTTTTTCAACTTTGATTAAAAAGTGACTCGCTGGTACATATAAAAGAGGGATTAACTTGAAACTATCAGTACAACCCTCTATATATGGTGCCAATTTCCATCTTCTTGAGATTTTTTGGCGCAAATTAAACTATGGGTAAATCGCTAGTTATTGTCGAATCACCGGCCAAAGCTAAGACTATTAATAAATATCTTGGCAAAGAATTCATCGTTAAATCGAGCGTAGGTCACATCCGTGATCTGCCGACATCATCGACTTCAGAAGGCAATGAAAAGGTTAAATCCGCTGCCGAAGTTAAGAAAATGTCGCCAGAAGAAAAAGCTCAATATAAAAAGGTGAAAGATCAGCAAGCGCTGGTGTCTCGCATGGGCGTAAACCCTGAAAAGGGCTGGGCGGCTAAGTATCAAATTTTGCCGGGTAAAGAAAAGGTCGTTAAAGAGTTACAGGCACTTGCCGATTCTGCCGACCAAATCTATCTCGCAACCGACTTAGACCGTGAGGGAGAAGCTATCGCCTGGCATTTGCAAGAGGTGATTGGTGGTGATCCTTCACGGTATCAACGTGTGGTTTTCAACGAAATTACTAAGTCTGCGATTCAAGACGCTTTTAGCAAGCCGTCGACACTCGACACTAACATGGTTAATGCCCAGCAAGCTCGTCGCTTCTTAGACAGAGTTGTCGGTTTTATGGTGTCGCCACTGCTGTGGAAAAAAGTCGCTCGCGGTTTGTCCGCAGGTAGAGTGCAGTCGGTTGCCGTTCGCTTAGTGGTTGAACGTGAAAGCGAAATTAAAGCTTTTGTGCCTGAAGAGTTTTGGGATGTACATGCAGAGCTCAATACGCCAGCCCAAGAAGCTTTGCGGATGGAAGTGGTAAAGCATCTAGATGCTGCCTTTAATCCCATCAATGAACAGCAAGCGATGGCCGCGGTTCAAGCGTTATCGGCGGCAAGTTATACCGTGCTGGCCCGCGAAGACAAAGCGACCCAAAGCAAACCATCTGCGCCCTTTATTACGTCGACATTGCAACAGGCCGCGAGTACGCGCTTAGGTTTCGGTGTCAAGAAGACCATGATGATGGCTCAGCGACTTTATGAAGCTGGTCATATCACTTATATGCGTACCGACTCGACCAATTTGAGTCAAGAAGCCGTTGAAAGCTTGCGCAATATGATTGCCAAAGAATTTGGTGATAAATATCTACCCGCTGAACCGATTCGCTACGGTTCTAAGGAAGGCGCACAAGAGGCTCACGAAGCGATTCGTCCATCGAACGTTCAGGTACAAGCTGCGACCTTATCGGACATGGAGCGTGATGCTCAGCGCCTATATGAGCTGATTTGGCGCCAGTTTGTCTCGTGTCAGATGACGCCAGCACAATATGATGCCACTAAGTTGACAGTCAAAGCGGGTGACTATGAGCTCAAGGCAACGGGACGTACTTTACGTTTTGATGGTTGGACTCGGGTGCAAACAGCACTCAAGAAGAAAAACGAAGAAGACAATACGTTGCCATTTGTGGCACAAGGCGATGTATTAGCATTGAAAGAGTTGCAGCCTAAGCAACACTTTACTAAGCCGCCAGCGCGATACAGCGAAGCCTCTTTAGTTAAAGAACTAGAGAAACGTGGTATTGGCCGTCCATCGACCTACGCAACCATCATTTCAACGATTCAAGATCGAGGTTATGTAAAAGTTGAGAATCGTCGTTTCTATGCCGAAAAAATGGGTGAAATTGTCAGCGAGCGATTAGTCAGCAGTTTTGCTGATTTGATGAGCTATGACTTTACCGCCAGCATGGAGCAAACATTGGATGATGTGGCTCGCGGCGAGTTAGACTGGAAAAAAGTGCTCGATGGTTTCTATGCTGACTTTACTAAGCAATTAGAAAAAGCGGAGCTCGATCCCGAAGAAGGTGGTATGCGTCTGAACCAAATGGTGATGACGGATATCAAGTGCCCAACCTGCGGCCGTCCTATGGGGATACGCACGGGAACAACTGGGGTTTTCCTGGGTTGTTCTGGTTATGAATTACCGCCTAAAGAGCGTTGTAAGACAACGATGAACCTCACACCTGGCGTTGAGGCGATCAGTGAAAACAGTGAAGATGCCGAGACTGATGCGCTGCGTGCTAAGCATCGATGTGGTATTTGCGGTACCGCAATGGACAGTTACCTTATCGATGAGAAGCGTAAGCTACATGTCTGTGGTAATAACCCGATTTGTGAAGGTTATGAGGTCGAAGAAGGCCAGTTCAAGATCAAAGGCTATGAAGGTCCGCTAATAGAGTGTGATCGTTGTGGCAACGACATGGAACTGAAAAACGGCCGTTTTGGTAAGTATTTTGGTTGTACCAATAGCGAATGTAAAAATACCCGTAAATTACTCAAAAACGGCGAGGCTGCGCCACCAAAAGAAGATCCTATCTATTTGCCTGATCTGAAATGCAGCAAATCGGATGCCCATTTCGTATTACGTGATGGTGCAGCAGGGATCTTCTTAGCGGCCAGTACTTTCCCTAAATCACGGGAAACCCGTGCACCTCTGGTTGAAGAGCTGGTTCAATACCGCGAGCTGCTGTGGCCTAAGTATCAATATTTAGCCGATGCGCCCGTCACTGATGACGAAGGTAATAAAGCTGCGGTGAAGTTTAGCCGTAAGACGAAAGAGCAATACGTTGCGACTGAAGTCGACGGTAAAGCTACTGGTTGGTCAGCCCATTACGTTAATGGCAAGTGGGTGAGTGAGACTACCAAGAAAGCCAAGAAAAGCGCATAGCGGCGGATTGAGTTAGCTTAACGCCAAGATAATAAAAAAGCCAAGTCAATGATGACTTGGCTTTTTTGTTTCGATTTCTTTAGAGACTGATTTGTTGCTGTAGACGATGAGGCAAAAATGTTGTTCGCTTGATTCTTACTCACTCACCACGCCCGATAACGCTGAAGAACGAGTGGAAAGCGTGTCGCTAATTCAACTTAAAAGTAAGCAAATAGAAACTGATCACCATTTCTTTTTCGGTTGAAACAGCATGTCGATATCATCTTCTTCATTTTTAGGTCTTGGTGCACTGGGTTCAGATTGTTTCTGCGCGCCCATAATCTCATCAAGCAATTGTTTAGCCTCATCCACTTTACGACCAATGAAAGGGTCATTCGGTGTTTGTGCCTTAATGGCGTGTAATGTCGATAGGGCTTTAGTCACCATTTGTTTTGATGAACCGTATTGTTTCATAAAACTGGCTGCTCTGGCTCGGGAAAGCATGGAATCAACATTGATCCTCAGCTGTAAACTGTCGATACGATTTTCTTCCTGAGCAAAAATGCTCGGGTCGACTTTACCTTTATTATGCTCGGCTCTGAGTATTGCCTTGAGCTTTTTCAAGGTTTGAACTAGCGCTAAAATTTGTTTGTCGTTATCGGGTAGTCTGAAATTCTCAATCGGTGGTGATTGAGGTTGACCAGACTGTAGGGTTGTTATTTGATTATTAATATCGGCTAGGCGGCGCTGATAATCAGACTGTTGCTGGGTATTACTAATTGCTGTCGCAGCCTGTAAGGCATCTTGCACACGGCGGTACAAAACCAACACAATATTCGTGCTACAAGGCATCATCCCAGTGTTAGATAACACAGCTTCGGTTTCATCGATAATTGCTCTTTGACGGGCAAATTCAATGCGCCGCTCAGCCTCTACGCGTTCTTTTTGTTGTTGTAATACGTTAATTCCGATAACAAGCAGTAAAAGCGCACCGATGAGGATCAGAACCAAGGTGAATGACATAGATGTTCCATTATTTATCCAATTGAGCTAATGCTACAATAAATCAATAAACTAGCATAGTTATCTTAGCCTAGGTTATCATTTCTGTCGTATGAATCTGCAGACTTGTGCTCTATATTCCTATTTGCTTTAAATTTTACTATATACTATAACGATTGATTATAGCTGAGAGTGCTTTGAGGGCTCAGTTGTTAATGGCATTTTGCGTGTTTGGGACAAGGAAATAAGATGAAACTGCAACAACTCAGGTATATTGCTGAGGTCGTAAAACATAACCTCAATGTGTCGGCAACCGCTGAAAACTTGTATACCTCTCAACCAGGGATCAGCAAACAAGTTCGCATGCTTGAAGATGAGTTGGGTATCCAAATATTTGGTCGTAGCGGTAAGCACTTAACCCATGTTACACCCGCAGGTTTGCAAGTGATCAGCATTGCCAATGATATTTTAGGTAAAGTTGAGAGCATTAAGAAAGTTTCTGAGGAATATACTAAGCCCGATCAAGGCGAGTTGAATATTTCCACGACAGACACTCAGGCGCGCTATGCATTGCCGACGATCATTCGCCAGTTTATAGATCGTTACCCTAAAGTGAATTTACACATGCACCAAGGGACGCCAGCACAGATCAGCGAGCAGGCCGCGCGCGGTGATGCGGATTTCGCCATTGCGACCGAAGCAATGCATTTGTATTCCGACTTGATTATGCTGCCATGTTATCACTGGAATCGCTCCATCGTGGTGCCTAAAGATCATCCCCTTGCGACTCGTAGCTTAAATAATCCGATTAGCATCGAAGAGTTAGCGCGCTTCCCCTTAGTGACCTATGTGTTCGGTTTTGACCGAGCCTCTGAAATTGAGAAAGCCTTTAATCGTGCCAATTTAGAGCCGCGTGTCGTTTTTAGTGCGACCAGCGCCGATGTGCTGAAGACCTATGTCCGTTTGGGATTAGGTGTGGGCGTTATCGCCTCAATGGCGATTGACCCTAATATTGATAAAGATCTAGTGGCGATTGATGCTGGCCATTTGTTTGCTCACAGTACGACTAAAATTGGCTTCAGGAAGGGCAGCTTCTTGCGTAGTTATATGTATGATTTTATTCAGCACTTTGCGCCGCATTTAACCCGTGACGTAGTGGAGAAAGCCGTCGCCTTACGGGACCAGCAGCTTATCGATGAAATGTTTGCTGATAAAAATTTGCCAATGCGTTAATTGGTGATGATTTGCCGACATAAAAATGCCGCTAATATAAGCGGCATTTTTGTGGGATGAGCGATTAAGATAAATCGACTTTATCCATTTCAAGTTGAGCAAGTGCTATAACAGCTTGGGTACGGTTGCGAACGCCCAGTTTTCTAAAAATGGCAGTCGCGTGCGCCTTAATGGTCGCTTCTGAAACGCCAAGATCGTAGGCAATTTGCTTATTTAACAAACCTTCGGCAAACATCTGCAGCACTTTATATTGCTGCGGCGTGAGATCGGATAATTTACTGGCCATTTTATCAACGGCATCGTCATCGATATCAATAATCTCAGTGCCTTTAGGTAACCAAATATCCCCGAATAACACTGCACTTAGCGCCTCTTTGAGGGTTTCCATCGAGGCCGATTTGGGGATAAAACCACTGCTGCCATAATGAATTGCACGGCTAATGGTATTGATATCCTCGTGGGCTGATATCACTACAACGGGTAGTTCGGGATAATGTGAGCGAAGATGGATAAGGGTGGAGTAGCCGTGTGAACCTGGCATCTGCAGATCCAACAGTACAAGATCGTAGTCGACGCTACGGACATCCAATACAGATTGCAGTGCATCAGCACTGTCGGCTTCAAACCATTGTGCATGTTCAAACGCTGTGGTCAGCGCTTGACGTAGTGCATTTCTGAACAATGGGTGATCGTCTGCGATAATAATATTTAAGTTTTCTAGCTTCATGGCTTTTATGATTATGTTCGGTGCGCGTGAAGATTGAACTCAATGTAACAGAAAAGTAATCAAGGATCCTATTGCTTTATTCATGAATCAGGACAAAATTTTGATATGTTTCTGGTTGTTAGACTTTGGTCGGTGTTATAAAAAACATATTTAAATTGCAACGTCGCGATGAAAAGCCCGAGATGACGGGCGGTTCAGTGTCTTTCAATCGTCTACAAACTACTCGTATGTCCACACTTGGGTGGGATTATGTTGTTCGTCAACTGCAACAAAGGTAAACACACCACGTATGGCATGTTCTCGATGGTCTTGATACATGTCTTCGACATAGATATTCACTTCAACTTTCAATGAGGTGTTACCGACATGGATCACCCGCGCGATCAGTTCGGCTAATGTGCCTGCGGGGATCGGTTTTTTAAAATCGATTCTATCGGAACTCACAGTTACTAAGGTTTTACGGCAAAAACGAGTCGCAGCGATAAAGGCTGTTTCATCCATCCACGCTAAAGCTTCACCACCAAATAAGGTATTGTGATGATTGGTGATGGATGGAAATACCGCCTTGATAACCCGTGCTTCTGAGGAATCGATTCGCGTTTGAATCGCTTCTGGGAATTGTGCTTCAGGGGTTTCAGTTCGGGAGGTATTTTCGGTGTTTGGAGAAATGGGCGTAAGCGACATACAGCAACCTAAGGTAATGCAGCAAAATAAGGCAGAATTATAGAGATTTTTAATTCTTAAAGATAGAAATGCACTGGCTTTAACGCTCATTAAGAATGTGGCTGAAGATTCTTAAACCGCTCTTAATAAAAAACCGATCTAAGATCGGTTTTTTTATTGGAAAATGTATATCGCTTCGGACATTTTTCGAGCGTCAGGCTTATTTCGCTAACAGTGCTTTTCGCTCGCGGGAAGCGGCTGCCAGTTTACGCAGCAGGACTTCTGAGTCATCCCAATGTAAGCAGGCATCGGTAATGCTTTGGCCATAACAGAGTGGTTGGTCTGCAACGACTTTCTGGTTGCCTTCCTGTAAGAAGCTTTCAGCCATAATACCGGCGATGGCAGTGCTGCCTGCCCGCATTTGCGCCATGATTTCATCGGCGACGTTAAGCTGCTTAAGGTGATTCTTCTCACTGTTACCGTGGCTGAAATCAACCACCATACGTTGAGTGACCCCAACAGAGGCAAGTTGTTGGCGTGCTTTTTCGATATCTTCGGCGTGGTAATTAGGCGTTTTGCCGCCGCGCAGAATGATATGACCAAACGGATTACCGTGGGTGCGATAAACAGCCATCGCGCCATCTTTATCCGGTGAATAGAAAATATGCGGAACTTGTGCGGCGCGCACTGCATCGACGGCGATGTTGATATTGCCATCGGTACCGTTTTTAAAACCAACAGGGCAAGACAGTGCCGAAGCCATTTCACGGTGAACTTGGCTTTCAGTGGTGCGCGCGCCAATTGCGCCCCAAGTGATGAGATCGGCGATGTACTGGCCGTTCACCATATCTAAAAATTCCGTGGCAATAGGTAATTTTAATTCAGTGATTTGTTGCAGTAGCTCGCGAGCAATGCGTAAGCCTTTGTTTGGCTCGAAACTGCCATCAAGATCGGGATCAGAAATTAATCCTTTCCAGCCGACAATCGTGCGAGGTTTCTCAAAATAGACCCGCATTAAGATGCACAAATCATCTTTCAATTCTTGATGTAATGCGGCTAAGCGCTGCGCATAATCTAATGCCGCTTTGGTATCGTGGATTGAGCAGGGGCCTATGATCACCAAAAGACGCTGGTCTTCACCCATAATAATGGCTTCGACTTCACGACGTTGCTGAACCAGATAATCGGCCGCATCTTGAGTTAATGGGAACTCAGATGCCAGTTGCGCAGGTGAGATGACTTTTGCTAATAAGGAAGTGCGTAGTTCGTCTGTTTTTATGGTCATTCAAAATACCGAGCTTGCGTGCGGCGCTTTTCGCCAGATTGCCTCGGATTATAACGAATCGAACCGAGTTGCACAGCGCCAATTGTGTTAATTGTCGGCAACTGTGCAATGAATTTGATTTAAGTTAGATTCATTTAAGCTAAATTCACTCGGTTTTTCTGGCTGCGTTTCACTCTGCAAGCTTAGAACATGTGCCGTTCTAGGCCTGTGACATCTAATATTTTAGTGGCTATTTCTTCCACGGAATGATTCGTCGTATCTATATAAGGAATGCGTTCACGTTTAAACAGCATTTCCACTTCTTTGACTTCTAAGCGGCACTGCTTGAGTGACGAGTAGCGGCTATTCTCCATTCGACTCTGACGGATTTCATGTAAACGCACGGGGTCAATCGTTAAACCAAACAGCTTTTTCTTATTGCGTTTCAACGCTTCAGGTAACTTGAGGTTATCCATATCATCTTCGGTGAAAGGGTAGTTTGCTGCTTTGATTCCAAACTGCATCGATAAATACAGGCTAGAGGGCGTTTTGCCACAGCGTGAGACCCCAAGTAGAACTAGATCGGCTTGATCCATGTGTTTCATGGTCTGGCCGTCATCATTATCCATGGCGAAATTAATGGCATCAATTCGCGCTTCATAGCCGTGATTGGCTTTTCCATGGGTGCGATGTAGCACCGGAGAAGCTGAAACCCCTAAATGTTGTTCGAGTGGGGCCACGAAAGTATTCAAAAAATCATAATCTAAGCCTTCACTCGAATAAATAATGTCGCGAATTTCTGGTTTGACGATGGAATGGAACACTAACGGCCGCTCACCTGTTGTAATAAAACAATCATTAATTTGTCGCTTAACTTGCTCCGCTTTCGTGAGAGTTTCAACGAATGGAATTGTAAGTGACTCAAATTCTAATGGAAATTGCGAGAGAACCGCATGACCAAAAACTTCAGCTGTGATCGCTGTCCCGTCGGAGATATAGAATACTTTTGGTGCCATACTGACCTCTTGTAGTAATAAAATTACAAATAAAATTATAGATTTACGCGTGTTCGGCAGGAGTGTAAAATGCCGCTGCCCTCGTGTGAAGGGGCCACTGAAATAAACTTGCGGAGATAGAACTGTGCAGCAATACGTACTCTGGTATCAAGAATTAGGCATGGGTGACGTCAACTTGGTTGGCGGTAAAAATGCTTCTCTAGGCGAGATGATCAGCAATCTGGCCAATGCCGGTGTTCAAGTACCTGGCGGATTTGCGACAACTTCCCATGCGTTCAACGAGTTCCTTGAACAAAGCGGAGTTAACCAGAAGATTTATGACATTCTAGCCACACTGGATGTAGATGATGTCAATGCGCTGGCTAAAGTAGGTGCACAGATCAGGCAGTGGGTTATCGACACCCCATTTCAACCAGCATTAGAGCAAGCGATTCGTGAAGCTTACGATAAACTTGCCGCTGAAACTAGCGAAGCGTCATTCGCGGTACGTTCTTCTGCAACAGCAGAAGATATGCCAGATGCCTCTTTTGCGGGTCAGCAAGAAACTTTCTTAAACGTTAAAGGATTTGAATCTGTACTCGTGGCGATCAAGCACGTATACGCTTCACTCTTTAACGATCGTGCTATTTCCTACCGTGTCCACCAAGGTTATGAGCACCACGGTGTAGCCTTGTCTGCTGGCGTGCAACGCATGGTTCGTTCAGATAAAGCGGCTTCAGGTGTGATGTTCACTATGGACACTGAATCTGGCAATAACGATGTGGTGTTTATTACTTCATCTTTTGGTCTGGGTGAAATGGTTGTTCAAGGCGCGGTAAATCCTGATGAATTTTATGTTCACAAACCGATTTTAGCCTTAGGTCATAAGGCTGTTGTGCGCCGTAATATCGGTAGCAAGCTCATCCAAATGGTGTATTCAGATGATGCTGCTCACGGCAAACAAGTGAAAATTGAAGACGTGAGTGCTGACAAGCGTCGCCAATTCTCAATCAATGACGCTGAAGTCGAAGAATTAGCTAAGCAAGCTATGGTTATCGAAGAACATTACGGTCGTCCAATGGATATCGAATGGGCGAAAGACGGTAACGACGGCAAGCTGTATATCGTTCAAGCACGTCCAGAAACGGTTCGTAGCCGTGAAGATGTGCAATTAATTGAGCGTTATCACTTAAAGAGCCGTGGCGCTGTGATCTGTGAAGGTCGCGCTATCGGTCATAAAGTGGGTACTGGTGTAGCCAAAGTATTAACCTCAATCGCCGATATGGATCAAATCCAGCCTGGTGATGTGTTAGTGACAGATATGACAGATCCTGATTGGGAACCTATCATGAAGCGCGCAAGTGCTATCGTCACAAACCGTGGCGGCCGTACCTGTCATGCGGCGATTATCGCCCGCGAATTGGGTGTGCCAGCTGTCGTAGGTTGTGGTGACGTGACTGACCGTATCAAGAATGGTCAAATCGTGACTGTGTCTTGCGCCGAAGGTGACACTGGCTTTATCTACGAAGGTAAACAAGAGTTTGAAGTGATTTCAAACCGTGTTGATTCTCTGCCTACATTGCCAATGAAAATCATGATGAACGTGGGTAACCCTGATCGTGCATTTGATTTTGCCCGTTTGCCAAACGAAGGCGTGGGTCTAGCGCGTTTGGAATTCATCATCAACCGTATGATCGGTATTCATCCAAAGGCACTGCTTGAGTTCAATCAACAGGATGCAGCGCTGCAAACTGAAATCAACGAGATGATCGCAGGTTATGAATCTCCAGTTGAGTTCTATATTGCCCGTCTGGTTGAAGGTATTGCGACCATAGGTTCAGCTTTCTATCCGAAGAAAGTGATCGTCCGTATGTCAGACTTTAAGTCTAACGAATACGCAAACTTGGTTGGCGGTGACAGATACGAGCCAGAAGAAGAGAACCCAATGCTGGGCTTCCGCGGTGCAAGCCGTTATATCTCTGAATCCTTCCGTGACTGTTTTGCGCTTGAGTGTGAAGCGATCAAACGCGTTCGTAATGACATGGGGCTGAAAAACGTTGAAGTCATGATCCCATTCGTTCGCACAGTGAAAGAAGCTGAGCAAGTGGTCGGCCTGCTCAAAGAGCAAGGTTTAGAGCGCGGCAAAGACGGTTTACGTGTCATCATGATGTGTGAAGTGCCTTCAAACGCCCTGTTAGCAGACCAATTCCTTGAGCATTTCGATGGCTTCTCTATCGGCTCAAACGATTTAACTCAGCTGACACTCGGCCTTGACCGTGACTCAGGTATTATCAGCCACTTATTTGATGAGCGTGATGAAGCCGTTAAAATGCTACTTTCATTAGCCATTAAAGCGGCTAAAGCGAAGGGCGCTTACATAGGTATCTGTGGTCAAGGACCTTCAGATCACGCTGATTTTGCCGCTTGGTTGGTAGAACAAGGCATAGATACAGTGTCATTAAACCCTGATACTGTGATTGATACTTGGTTGTATTTAGCCGAAGCGCACGCTTGATCTAGATAGTCATTTCATAAACTTGTTAAAAAAGCCGCTTTTTAGCGGCTTTTTTTTGTTTATAATGGCGCCATAACGATAATTGACAGAAGCCATCTATGTTACCCCTGCTATCACATCAACAAACATTAGAACCAGTATATGTGGCATTCCTTGAGGCACTGGAGCAAAGTGAGTATTCCGGTGATATAGACAAACGTTACAGCGCACGTTTAGTGCAAGCCACCGACAACTCGGTATATCAGTTTTTACCTCAAGCCGTGTTATATCCTAAAAATCAGCAGGATATCCAAATTGCATTGACGCTGGCCGCCAGCGACGCATTTCGCAGCGTGACCTTTAGTGCGCGGGGCGGTGGTACGGGCACCAACGGACAATCTCTCACCCATGGTTTGATTTTAGATGTGTCGCGTTACATGAACCGCGTGCTCGAAGTGAATGCTGAGCAAGGTTGGGTGCGAGTTGAAGCTGGTGTCGTTAAAGATGCGCTCAACGATGTATTGCGCCCCCATGGATTCTTTTTTAGTCCCGATTTATCCACCTCAAACCGCGCCACGATTGGCGGCATGATTAATACCGATGCCTCGGGTGCGGGCTCACTGGTCTATGGTAAGACGTCAGATCACGTGCTGGCGCTGCGCAGTGTGTTGATTGATGGCAGTGTGCTGGATACGCATCCTCTAGATGCGGGACGACTGTGTAACCCCGATAATGTCAGTGATAATCCGCTGGGACAGAAACTGATTTCTGCTGTGGCGGCGGTATGCCGTGAAAAACGAACTCAGATTGAAAAGCAGTTTCCTAAGCTCAATCGTTTCCTCACTGGCTATGACTTAAAACACGTGTGGAACGACAGCCTGACACAATTTGATTTATCACGAATTCTGACGGGCTCAGAGGGCACGCTTGCGGTGATAACCGAAGCCAAACTTAATCTCACCCCGCTGCCGACCGAGCGCGCTATGGTGAACATTAAGTACGATTCGTTCCAATCGGCATTGCGTCATGCGCCATCTTTAGTCGCCGCGCGGGCGACTGTGGTCGAAACTGTCGATTCAAAAGTGCTGAATTTAGCCCGTGAAGATATTGTCTGGCACTCGGTATCGGATCTGATCCAAGAAGTGCCTGGTAAAGTTATTGATGGCCTCAATATGGTCGAATTTGCCGGTGACACGGTCGAAGTTGAGCAAAAGCTCGCGAGTTTGGAAACTGTGTTGATTGAGCAGATCAGCAAAGGCGAGTGCGGCGTATTGGGTTACCAAGTGACACAAGACAAGCCAAGCATCGAAAAAATCTACGGCATGCGCAAAAAAGCCGTTGGCTTACTCGGCGCCACTAAAGGACGTCGTAAACCTATCGCCTTTGCGGAAGATACTGCGGTGCCGCCCGAAAAACTCGCCGATTATATTATGGAGTTTCGCGCAGTACTCGATGGCCATAATCTGCAATATGGTATGTTCGGTCATGTGGATGCGGGCGTGTTGCATGTACGGCCTGCGCTTGATATGTGCGATGTTGAAGATGAAAAACTATTGCGGGTCATTTCCGATCAAGTGGCTGCACTGACGCTTAAATACGGCGGCCTAATGTGGGGTGAACACGGTAAAGGCGTGCGCGGTGAATACGGTCCTGCTGTCTTTGGTGATGAACTATACGGCGTTCTACAAGATATCAAAGGCTTGTTCGACCCCGACAACCGATTAAACCCTGGCAAGCTGGTGGCGCCTAAACAGACTGGCGCCCTCTATTACGATGTTGACAGTGTTAAGCGCGGTAAATTTGACCGACAAATTCCCATCGAAGTACGTGATGCGTTCCCCGATGTGATGAATTGTAACGGCAACGGCTTGTGTTTTAATTACAGTAGCTATTCGCCCATGTGCCCATCGTTTAAGGTGACAGGCGATAGAGTACAGTCGCCTAAGGGACGTGCAGGACTCATGAGAGAGTGGCTAAGGCTACTTGAGGCTGAAGGGGTTGATGTTAATGCCCTCGCAAAAGCGAAACCTTTTGGTATATTGCAGCGCATTCAAAATACCATCAATGCCAAACGTGATTATGATTACTCCCACGAGGTGATGGAATCGCTTAAGGGCTGTTTGGCCTGCAAAGCCTGCTCTGGTCAATGTCCGGTCAAAGTGGATGTGCCTAAGTTTAGGGCGCAGTTCTTTAATATCTACTATCAACGTTATTTAAGACCGGCTAAGGACTATCTTGTTGCAGGTATCGAAGATAGTTTGCCATTAATGGCCGCGGCACCGCGTCTCACTAACTTTGCCGCGCAAAATCCATTGAGCCAATGGGTGATTAAAAAGGCGATTGGTTATGTGGATGCGCCTGCGTTATCTGTGCCGACCTTGAAGCAAAGACTCGATGGTCATGCAAGCCGCGGTTATGACTTAGCGGCACTACAGGCAATTCCAGAAGAGGCGCGCTCACAGTTTGTGTTGGTGGTGCAAGATCCCTTTAACAGTTTCTATGACTCTGGCCTTGTGCTGCGCTTTATCCAGTTGATTGAAAAGCTTGGGTTAAAACCCGTGTTGTTACCCTATAAACCCAATGGTAAGCCAACGCATATCAAGGGATTTTTAGATAAGTTCGCAAAAACGGCGCAGTCGAGTGCGGACTTTTTGAACCAAGTCCATAAACTGGGCATGCCGATGGTCGGCATCGATCCTGCCTTAGTCTTGTGTTATCGCGACGAATACCGCGAAGTCTTAGGGGCTAATCGCGGTACTTTTGAGGTCAAGTTAGCTAACGAATGGCTACTGAATGTTATCAAGGATTTACCCGCGAAAGCGCCGCAAGATAAGCAATATACCTGGTTTAGTCATTGCACTGAATCGACGGCCAAGCCAAATACTGCCAACGAGTGGACTAAAATCTTTGCCCATTTTGGTGCTAAGTTAACCGCAGTCAATTTAGGTTGTTGTGGTATGGCCGGAACCTACGGCCATGAGGCGGAAAACCTAGAGCGCTCTAAAGCCTTGTTTGAGATGTCTTGGCAGCAAACGCTAGCAAAAATTGAACAGCCGCAAGTGCTAGTGTCTGGCTATTCTTGCCGTAGCCAGGTAAAACGTTTTGCCGGTTACAAGCCAAAACATCCACTGGAAGCCTTGCTTGAGTTAGCAAATATCTAGTGGTGTTTATCGCTTAGCTAGTGAGCTTGTGATTATCCTCACTAGCATATCCCAGTGTTGAATGTCACACTAAAGCCAGCCGCAAGGCTGGTTTTTTATGGATGATGGAGGCTGCAGATGGAAAAGATGACAGACAGTATTGAGCACACACTCAAACAATTCGCCGCCGATAGTAGGCCAACCTCGGTTGCGCCATTGTGCAGTGAAGTCCCATTGTTTGACATTAACGCCTTGGGTGATTGGACGTATTTGGGTACATCGCTACCAGCAAAGTTTGCTAAGTTGTTCGCCAGTATTTTGCATTGCATCGATGATGAGTATTTTTTAATTACCCCAGTGGAGAAGGTGCGAGTACGGGTTGAAGATGCGCCGCTGCTGATTGTCGATTTTGAGCGAGCACAACCCCATTCTCTGCTTGATGTGAGAACTAGCATTGAAACACTGCACCACGATGTGGATATAAGGCAGATGAAGATCACCGATGACAGTGTTTATTTGCCGCTTGAGCGCGGATTATGGGGAAAATTAGGTCGTGCCTGTTACTATAATTTTGTGAATGAATTCAATTTATATGATCTAAATGAGCAGTGAGTTCGTAGGTTAATCGCACAATTAGCTGTGGTGTTAACTAGTTTATTGCGGGTTAAGTGGTAGTATTAAAACTGACTCTGGGTTCTTATGATTGCGCACAGAGTAAGTGAAAACGCGTTAAAACCTTTGTTGTAGGAGGTGCTGTTTGAATCGTCATGAAAGCTTAGGCTATCTTGTTTCCCACTTAAATATCGAGCTGCAAAATGAGCTCGATCTGCATCTTAAGCGATATCAACTCGATATAAAACTGTGGCCTGTGCTGTTTGCTTTGTGGCAAGAGGAGGGCATCAGCCAAACTGAATTGTCTAAGCGTTGCGATGTGGCAAATTATACTATGACGCGTTTACTCGATCAGTTGCAGGTACAAGGTCTTATTACCCGCCATCAAGAAGCCGATAATCGGCGCGCCTTTCAAATTTTTTTGACCGATGAAGCCAAAGCGTTAGAGCAAGATCTGATTTGCGAAGCTGAGCGGGTCAACGAAAAATTCCTGTCTAACCTCAGTGATGAGGAGCAGCAGCAGTTCGTCTTACTGTTAAATAAGATCAATCGCTTGGCTTAATGATACGGATTCATTCGGTATGGAGGGAAACTGCGGTTTAGCCGTTTTCGCTGATATCTGTATGTGGTTGTCTAAATTCATTTTCTCCAGTTTAATCCCATCATTAATCTGTTACTTAGTGGGATTAAACTGGCTCAATCAATTCAAGTAAAGTGCAAAGACGCAAAGTAGGCTGACGACTATTACTGAGTGTTGCAAATAACGGCGGCTGGCTAACAAATTTTCTTTGCCTTGTTTTAGGCTGGCGACGAGTGTGTGCTGCTTATAAATCCGGCACATCAACTCATCGGTTTGGGGATCGATAAGCAGTTCAAACTTGCAAGGTGCGCCGTCTTTAAGTTGAATAGTGTGTTCGCTCTGAGGCTTAAAATTCAGTTTGTGCGACACCATCTGACCGTTGACAAAAACCCGCTCTAAACCGCTCCAATTGCTGGCTTGCAGTTCTACCACATCTTGGTTGAGATCGTACTTGAAACGGATCATAGCGCTATCCTGTGCTGGGACCTGATAGGCTAATTCAAGCAGACAAATATGACGTTTTCCAGCGTGATTAAATGAATATTCTGTGTCGGAATTAAAAGCGCGGCTAAACCATGGGCTTAGCGTTAGATTAAATTTTAGATAACAAAAAAGCGACCTGAGGTCGCTTTTGCGGATGTTACACAGGTAGAGATATTACTTTTTAGCGGCTTCGATAATGGCTTTGGCCATTTCATCTGCTACAGCGCCAGTTGTCCGGTTCTGTTCGTCGGCTTGGCTGAAGATTTTCAGCAGGGTGTTGTAAATTTCTTCTACTTTAGCGGTCGATTTCGCCGCGTCGTAATCTTTTTCGAACGACACGTTGATAATGCCGCCTGCGTTGATCACATAGTCTGGCGCGTACAGTATGCCCATTTCTTTCAGCTGTTCACCGTGGCGTACTTCAGCTAATTGGTTGTTGGCACAGCCAGCAACAATTTTGGCTTTCAGCTGCGGTAAGGTCGCATCGTTTAAGGTTGCGCCAAGGGCACAAGGAGCATACACATCCACATCTTGTGAGTAGATTTCTTGTGGCGCGACCACAATAGCGCCAAAGTCGGTAGCGACTTTGTCTAACGAGGCTTGATGAATGTCGGTAACAATCAGTTCGGCGCCTTCGTTATGTAAGTGTTTGCACAGGTAATAGCCAACGTGACCTACGCCTTGAACGGCGATTTTAAGCCCTTTAAGGCTGTCTAAACCGAGTCTATGTTTAACCGCAGCTTTGATGCCTAAATAAGTGCCAAGAGCGGTGAACGGTGATGGATCGCCACTCTTGCCTTCAAGACCTGCCATATAAGGGGTTTCTTCATGGGCGATCATGATATCAGCCGTAGTAGTGCCAACATCTTCAGCGGAATAATAGCGGCCGCCGAGGCTATTGATGAAACGGCCAAAAGCGCGGAATAGGGCTTCGCGGTCTGGTCTTTTAGGATCGGCGATGATCACTGATTTGCCGCCGCCCATGGTTAAACCGGCAAGGGCGTTTTTGTAAGTCATGCCACGAGAGAGGCGTAATACGTCAGTCAGGGCTTCATCATCCGATTGGTAATTCCACATCCGGCAACCACCCACGGCAGGGCCAAGGTTGGTGTTATGGATGGCGACAATGGCCTTTAAGCCACTTTCTTTATCATGACAGAATACGACCTGTTCATGTTCGTCAAAGGATACATGATTAAATACAGCCACGTGAATTTCTCCGCTATACACAATGAAAAAGCCGACGAGATGAGCCTCTATCGACTGCTTGTTATATTTATTGCAGAACCATAGCATTTAGCGATACTCTCAACCATGCATAATGACCGAATAAATACATTATTTGTGGCAATTTAGCTTTCCACTTTACGTAAACGTAAGCTTTGCGGTTGAAAATGGATTGTACTGAATTTAATGTAACGAATAGAATGAATCGCGTACTGATCCCAAGAATTAGGTTCGCGTTATAACAATAAGATAGGACGGAAGTATGACTGAACAAGCTGTCGACCAAACTCAACAGAATTTATCAGCGGAAGAAATAGAAAAGCTGCGTCAAGAGTGGGTTAGAACTCAATTTCAAAAAGCGAATCGTTTCCTCGCTGAAAAAGGCGTGATCCCAACTAAAGTCTTGGCCGATGAAAGTCGTTATCTTGCGCCTTACATGGCAATTTGGAAAATGGAATCCAAGCGTCCCAGCAACAAAACCTATTGGGTTATGTCGGGCGATTTACCCTCTGATTTCGTCGATGTGAAAGTGGCTGCAACGGCCCGTGATGCGGTACGTCATTTCTCTATGATGTGGCAAATGCAGGCGGAAAACTTAGTGCGCTCAGGCGCCACCCGTGATGCCACTCAGGCTAAATTTGCACAGTTACTGGTATCGCGCGCCGAGAGTTTATATCGTATGCACAATGACGATAAACTGTGGAATGCTTAAACTCAAATGAGTTGATACAACAGTATCTTGCGTTGGTTTATACTGATAACTGAAATAACCATAAGGCACTCAATTGAGTGCCTTACTTATACTGACGTATATGCAGATTTCCTCTGTTGAGAACAAGAGCATCTAGCAAAGTTGATAGGGCTTATTCTTCGCTGTCGCTTAAGTAGAAGAAACCTTGATTGATGAGTTTCAATAGTAAGGCTTGAACTTCTTCATGCTGACATATTTCAGTCGCTTCATCGGCGTTTAAGCTCACGTTATCGCTCAACTGTGCGATCACATCTGCCGGTGTATTTAGCAGTTCGTGCACATCACCATTGATGAATAATCGCGGCGTGGCGTCATTTTCAAGGCGCAATACTTTCAAACCACCGATACGGTTGACGCCAGCGCCTTGGGCGAAGGCATCTTGCAAATCTTCAATGCTGTAAGCTTCTTCGCCTTCACACAAATCAAGCTCGAAACGGTTTTGACTAAGCAACTTACCTAATACGATTTGGTAGCTATTGGGATCTTGGCTTAGCTGACTCAAGAGTGACATTATGCCCACTTGATGATCTTGGCTGACGATACCGGCTGAACTCGGTTCAGTTTGCGAGGTGAAACGCTGCTGACCTAAGTTATTGTCGAGCAAATAATCGGCGACTTCACTGATCAGTTCTTGCTGGCTTGGGGCGCGGAAACCAATCGAGTAACTCATTGCCACTGTTAGGGTTTCACCGCAGTGTGGGAAACCTGGCGGAATATAAAGCATGTCGCCTTTTTCTAACACCACATCGATAATTGGGGGGAAGTCTTCTACCAGCGGTGAGTTTGGGTTGCCACCGCGGCGTTGTTGCGGAGTATTGTCGCCCACAGTCCAGTGACGCTCACCTTCGCCTTGAATGATAAACACATCGTAGTTATCGACGTGTGGGCCTACGCCACCACTTGGGGTCGCAAATGAGGCCATCAAGTCATCGAAGCGCCAGTCAGGTAGAAAGCGCAGCGCTTCAACTAATGGCTGTGAATCGGGATACCAATGGTTGACTGCTTGCACTAGCAATTGCCAATGGGTTTCGCCATAGCTGTCGTAATCCTCAAACGGGCCTTGCACCACTTCCCAGTTATCATCTTTGGTGACGACAATACGCGAAGAGATTTCTTCTTCACAGGCAAGGCCTGCTAGTTCATCGGCGCTGATCGGATCTTCAAACTGCGGAAAGGCATTTTTGATCAGCAGGGGTTTCTTTTGCCAGTATTCACTAAGAAACTGGGCGATATCGAGATTGAGTGTATACATAGTGTTAAAAAAGGCGACCACATCGAGATGATGTGGGTCGCCTTAATCCTTATTTCTGTTTAAGAAAGAGTTTTATCTGTCGCCAATTTCAGTTAATAACTAAGTTTATTTAATAACTAAGTTTAGTTAAAAACTTACTTCAGTTCGTCGACAAACGTTTCGGCGCGACCAATGTAATTGGCGGGCGTCATTTTCTTCAGTTCAGCTTTCACTGAGTCTGGTAATTCAAGTCCGTCAATAAACACTGACAGTTGCTGCGCGTCGATACGTTTACCGCGCGTCAGTTCTTTTAATTTTTCGTATGGCTTTTCAATACCATAACGACGCATCACCGTTTGTACGGGTTCTGCTAACACTTCCCAGTTGTGATCTAACTCATCACGCAGGTGCGCTTCGTTAACTTCTAACTTGCTGATGCCTTTTAATGTCGCTTGATACGCGATCAACGCATGGGCAATACCTACGCCTAAGTTACGCAGCACAGTTGAGTCAGTTAAGTCACGTTGCCATCTTGATAACGGCAGCTTGGACGCTAAATGTTGCATCAGGGCGTTAGCGATACCTAAGTTACCTTCAGAGTTTTCAAAATCGATGGGATTAACTTTGTGCGGCATAGTCGATGAACCGATTTCACCAGCGATAGTGCGTTGTTTGAAATGGCCTAGGGCGATGTAACCCCAAATATCACGGTCAAAGTCAATCAGTACAGTGTTGAAACGGGCAACCGCATCAAACAGTTCGGCAATGTAATCGTGTGGTTCGATTTGCGTCGTGTAGGCGTTCCAGTGCAGGCCAAGGCTAGTCACAAAACGCTCTGACAGTTCATGCCAGTTAACTTCAGGATAGGCTGACAGGTGAGCATTGTAGTTACCTACGGCACCGTTCAGTTTGCCCATGATTTCAACATTGGCGATTTGTTTGATTTGACGCTCAAGACGCATCGCCACGTTCGCCATCTCTTTACCAAGTGTCGAAGGTGAAGCAGGTTGGCCATGGGTGCGTGACATTAACGGCACTGAGCGATATTCAATCGCCAGCTTTTTAATTGCCGTCAGCAACTCGTTACAGTAGGGCAGTAATACTTGCTCACGAGCTTCAGTCAACATCAAACCGTGGCTTAAGTTGTTGATATCTTCTGAAGTACAGGCAAAGTGAACAAACTCACCCACAGCGGCTAATTCGCTATTGCCGGCGATTTTTTCTTTGATGAAATATTCAACCGCTTTCACATCGTGGTTAGTGGTGCTTTCGATAGCCTTAACACGCAGCGCATCTTGTTCGTTGAAATTGTCTTTAATGCCATCGAGCACGGCGATTGCTGACGCGCTCAATGTTGGCACTTCGCTAATGTCTGGGCAGTCTGCTAACAGTTTTAGCCAATTGATTTCAACCTGAACACGGTACTTGGTAAGACCGAACTCGCTGAAAATCCCTCTCAATGACGCGGTTTTACTACCATAACGACCGTCTACCGGAGAGATAGCAGTTAGTGCGGAAAGATCCATGTGAAGCTCCTTGATGAACGCTAATTTTATTATAGGGTAAGACTTTTCTTGGCTGTATCGACTATGGCTTTGCGGGCGAAGACTAAGTGTCGACGCTTACCGCCAAGTTGGCGCCACAGTACAGCGCTGCGCATGGCTGCAAGCAGTAGAGCGCGAATTCTTTGTTGTACGATAGGGCGTTGCAAACATACTGGATTACCAGAGATTTGGATTTTCGGCCCTAAATTACTGATGATGTCACTGTAAATGCTGGCAAGATTGGCAATCACTTGCTCATCGGTGATCGCAAAATGATGTAGCTGGCGATTCACTTGATTAATACGCTCGGCCAACATGCCTAAACCACTGTTAGAGCGAACTAATTTTCGCTCTAACGCCAACACGCCAACTAAATAGCGGGTGATTTCAACATCTTTTTGACTGCTGTCACCGAGCTGATTCAGGATCAGCTTATAGCCTTTTTGCAATACGATTTTGTCTTGGTAGACATCGGCAGTATTGTCAGGATTGGTGACAAGAATGGTGTTTAAGCTCGCCGCGAGCTCGGCATTATCTAATTCGCCATGGCGGGCTAAATGTTGAACTTGGGCAATGGCTTGCAGTATGCCCGCAAACGCCATGGTCCGATTAATGAGTTGCTCGTTCACGCTTTACCCTCGGATCAATTGATCTATGATGCCGCCACCTAAGCAGACTTCACCATCATAAAATACCGCAGACTGTCCTGGCGTCACCGCCGCAACAGGCTCATCGAAGACCACGCGTAAGGTGTGTTCATCTGTGTAGGTCAAAGTACAAGGCACATCTTGTTGGCGATAACGGGTTTTCACTGCGATATGACAGCCATCGACAGGTCCGGTTCTATCCACCCAATGCAGTTGGTTAACTGTCATGCCGGTCGACATCAAACGAGGATGGTTTCCGCCTTGCCCTACGATCAACACGTTACGCTCAAGATCTTTATCGACGACATACCAAGGATCGTCATTGCTGTTTTTCATGCCGCCAATGCCTAGGCCTTTACGCTGGCCTAAGGTGTGGTACATCAGCCCTTGGTGTGTGCCTATGACTTCGCCTTCTGGGGTTTCGATATTGCCAGGCTGCGCGGGTAAATAAGTGCCCAAGAATTCAGTAAACTTGCGCTCACCGATAAAACAGATGCCGGTGCTGTCTTTTTTATCATGGGTGATTAGGCCCATTTCTTTTGCGATTTCACGTACTTGATGTTTTTCCAATTCACCGACAGGGAACAGACTTCGAGCCACTTGCTCGTGGCTAAGGGTGTAGAGGAAATAACTTTGGTCTTTATTGCCATCGACGCCACGGAGCATTTGTGTGCAGCCATCGCTACTATCGCGGCGGCGCACATAGTGGCCCATGGCGATGTAATCGGCGTCGAGGATTTCGTCGGCAAATTCTAAAAATGCCTTAAATTTGATTTCTTTGTTGCACATGATATCGGGATTTGGGGTGCGGCCGGCTTTGTATTCGGCGAGGAAATACTCAAAGACATTGTCCCAATATTCGGCAGCAAAGTTGACTGTGTGTAGCTTGATCCCGAGCTTGTCGCACACGGCTTGGGCATCTTTTAAATCTTCTGCGGCAGCGCAGTACTCGTTATTGTCATCTTCTTCCCAGTTCTTCATGAAAAGGCCTTCAACCTGATAGCCTTGCTGCATAAGCAAATAAGCTGAAACAGATGAATCTACACCGCCGGACATGCCGACAATGACTTTTTTTCCTGTATGAGTGGGTTCGATTGATGTCATAGATCCTAAAAACCATTGAGTATGTGTGTTGGCTAGGTTGTTGAAGTTAAGCCGCGACATTGAGCGCGTAACAAAAAGTGCCTAACCTAGCTTAAAAAATATGGGCTAGCGTTAAATCCAAGCTAACTTAAGAGCTAACTTAAAAATCAGGGTGTAGTGCGAGTTAACAGTAAAACTTGTATTTACGGCCAACTGTACAGTCTATTATTTTGCCACGTAGAGGCCGCTAGGCACTAGCACATGCATAAGTTTAACAAGCCGTTTATGCGGGGCGGTATTCTATCACGCCTTACTCGCTTGGGCTATCGTGAGGCGGTCACTATTGAGTAAGGAGAGGGGATAAGTTTGGCCCTGTTGTGCGTTATTAAGGTAGTCTTTTAGGCAATCGAGCACTAAGGGGCTGCGCAGTAAAGATGACTTAGCTTCTATCTGTGCAAAACTCAGCCAGTGCGCACTGTGGATAGCGTTATCCTGCGGCGCAGGTGAGGGCATTTCATTTAATTGCACGAAGAAAGTAAAGCGCACAAAAGCTAAGTCTTCACTGGCGCTAAATTGATAGATGCCGACGAGTCCTTGGGGATTAAGTGATAACCCCGTTTCCTCAAACACTTCACGCTCACAGGCTTGGATTAAGCTTTCATTGGCTTCTAAGTGACCCGCTGGCTGATTAAAGCGCTGCTCGCCATCAATCCACTCTTCCACCATCAGATATTTGTCCTGTGAGGTCGCATGAATAATACAAGCGACAGTCACATTGGGTTTATATCGTTGACTCATGGTGCTTCCTTTGAGTGGACATGGTGCCACTTTTTAGTGGCGTTGAGCGCAGAAACTTGGCTGAAAGTTAGACTTCATCACCGAGGCGGATGCATTTATGCTCGCCTGATGGCAAATTATCTAGACTCCATTGGCCTATTTTATAACGGATTAATCTTAAGGTAGGAAAACCTATATGTGCTGTCATGCGTCTGACTTGGCGGTTACGGCCTTCATGAATTTGGATTTCTAACCAAGTCGTTGGGATATTTTTGCGTTCTCTCACCGGTGGATTGCGTGGCCAAACGTCGGGTGAATCCATGATTTTGACTTTAGCAGGCAGCGTCATACCATCGTTTAATTCAACACCTTGGCGCAGTTTAGTCAGTGCATCTTCCGTCGGCACGCCTTCTACTTGCACCCAATAGGTTTTAAATGTTTTCTTTTTCGGCTCGGTCAGTCTTGCCTGTAATTGACCGTCATTGGTTAGCAGTAACAAGCCCTCACTGTCTCTGTCTAAGCGGCCTGCGGCATACACATCAGCAATGGGAATATAGTCTTTTAGGGTTTTGCGACCTTGTTCATCGGTAAACTGGCAAAGTACATCAAAAGGCTTATTAAACAGCACGATAATCGGCGCGAGGGTTTGGCTCTGCACCGGTTTTGCCGCCGCAATTGCGCGTCGATTAGGATTTTTAAAGGGTTCTTTCTTTAAACTGCCATTGGCATTACGTGCTGGCGCCACTTTGCTATCTACGGCGGTAGCGCGGCTGGCCGGGCCTCTGCTCGCGGGCTTAGCGGGTTTAATCGTGCTCTTGGCTGGGGAACTAGTACTGGAATTGGCACGTTTAGGTGGAAATTTGTTTTTGTTCATACTTTTGCTAACAGGAGGTTGAGACACGCTTACCTGACTTGATTGAGTCGTTAATGTGGTCATAGTGTACTTGGCATTCGCCGTTAGTGGAATTTGAATATTATTGCGAATGCTCTATGATGTCGGCCAGAAAATGTGATCTGTGCCTAAATGTTTATTAGGTTTTAATGAGTCGTTGTAACAAGTTTTAGCTTGCGCGCAAAGACAGAAGGGCATTGAGAATGTGGAAGATTAAGGTGGACTCGATTGCCTTGATTGATATTTTTACTGTGCTCAGATTTGTTCGCCATGCTATAAAATTATTATAAAAAATATTAAATTTTACAATAATGTAGGATGTAACATGAAAGATAACTCATCAACAATTATTTACACTGAAACAGACGAAGCGCCAGCATTGGCAACCCTCTCACTCTTACCAATTATCAGAACCTTTACCGACGCCGCGGGCGTTGCGGTTGAAACCCGTGATATCTCGTTATCGGGCCGTATTATTGCCAGTTTCCCTGAGCAATTGACCGACGCACAAAAGATTGGCGACCATCTGACTGAGCTTGGCGAGTTAGCAAATCAGCCAGAAGCGAACATCATTAAGTTACCGAATATCAGTGCTTCAATTCCACAATTAAAAGCCTGTATCCTTGAACTGCAGCAAAAAGGTTATGACATCCCAAATTATCCGGATGAGCCAAAAACCGACGCTGAAAAGTCAATCAAAACACGTTACGACAAGATCAAAGGCAGTGCGGTAAACCCAGTACTGCGTGAAGGTAACTCAGATCGCCGCGCGCCATTATCGGTGAAAAACTTCGCCAAGAAAAACCCGCATTCCATGGGTAAATGGGCTAAGGATTCTAAGTCTCACGTTGCCCACATGACTGAAGGCGATTTCTACGGTAGCGAGCAGTCTGTGACTTTATCTAATGCGGGCAGCGTTAATATCGTGCTGACGCAAAAAGATGGCCAAGAAGTGGTGCTCAAATCGGGTCTTAAGCTGCTGGCTGGCGAAATTATCGATGCTGCGGTATTGAGTAAAAAAGCCTTAGTAAGCTTCTATGAGCGTGAAATCGACAACGCCAAAGCTGAAGATGTGCTGTTATCGCTGCATCTGAAAGCCACTATGATGAAAGTGTCTGATCCTATTATGTTTGGTCACGCTGTGAAGGTATTCTTCAAGCCAGTATTTGACAAACATGCGGCGCTTTTCGCTGAATTAGGCGTAGATGTTAACAACGGTTTTGGTGATGTTTATGCCAAGATCGCGACATTACCTGCCGATAGCCGCGCCGAAGTCGAAGCCGATATCGCCGCCGTTTACGCTGCACGTCCCGCATTGGCTATGGTTGACTCTGACAAAGGTATCACCAATTTACACGTGCCAAGCGACATCATTATCGATGCGTCTATGCCTGCTGCGATTCGTTCATCTGGCCAAATGTGGGGACCAGACGGTCAACTGCATGACACTAAAGCCATGATCCCTGATCGTTGTTATGCCGGTATCTACCAAGAAACAATTGCCTTCTGTAAAGAGCACGGTGCTTTTGATCCTAAAACCATGGGCAGCGTGCCAAACGTGGGCTTGATGGCGCAAAAAGCCGAAGAGTACGGCAGTCACGATAAAACCTTTGAAATGCCAACTGACGGCGTGGTTAACGTTGTCGATGCCAGCGGTAAGGTATTGATGAGCCACAATGTGGAAGCGGGCGATATCTGGAGAATGTGCCAAGTTAAAGACGCACCTATCCGTGATTGGGTCAAACTGGCCGTGCGCCGTGCCCGTTTAAGCAATACTCCTGCGGTATTCTGGTTAGATAGCAAACGTGCCCACGATGCGCAAATCATTGCAAAAGTGCAGCAGTATCTGCCAGAACATGACACTGATGGCTTAGATATCAGTATTATGTCTCCAGAAGAGGCGACGCGTTTGTCTTTGGCTCGCATCAAAGAAGGTAAGGATACGATTTCAGTTACGGGTAACGTTTTACGTGACTACCTGACTGACTTGTTCCCTATCCTAGAGCTAGGCACCAGTGCTAAAATGCTGTCAATCGTGCCGTTAATGAACGGTGGCGGTCTATTTGAAACTGGCGCGGGCGGTAGTGCACCTAAGCATGTGCAACAGCTTGAGAAAGAAGGTCACTTACGTTGGGATTCACTGGGTGAATTCTTGGCTCTGGCGGCGTCTCTTGAGCATTTAAGCCAAACTGTCGGTAATCCAAAAGCCCAAGTGTTAGCTGATACCTTAGATCAAGCCATTGGCCAATTCTTAGATAGCAACAAATCGCCATCAAGAAGAGTTGGTGAACTGGATAACCGTGGCAGCCATTTCTACTTAGCCATGTACTGGGCACAAGCCTTAGCCGCGCAAACGAAAGATGAGCAGTTACAAGCTCACTTTATTCCGTTAGCGCATGCACTGGCGACGAATGAGCAAGTGATTGTCGCTGAGTTAAACAATGCACAAGGTGCACCAGTTGATTTAGGTGGTTACTACCGTTTAGATGCGGCTAAGGCTGAAAAAGCTATGCGTCCAAGCGAGACGTTGAACAAGCTGTTGATTGCTTAATCTCGTTCGTTTTAGCTTTTAGATGGCATGCGCGTCAGTGTGGGCTATCAAAGTTGATGTAAGGTTGTAAGTCATTAGACTGATTTTAAAAAGGGATCTGCATAGCAGATCCCTTTTTTATGCCCTAAATTTACTGTCGAGACTGGTGATGAAATCTTTTTGTGGGGATGCAATGGGTGATGTGCAGAGATTGATCTTGAATTAAATTCATGCGAAATGATGATGATGAGCGATGCAGCATTAAGTGGTGAGGATTGATAAAACACGCAGCAATAAAAAGGCAGGGACTTGTCCCTGCCTTTTAGATCATTGGCCTCACCAAACGTTATTTTGTTGGTGAAATGGCTGAAGCGTGCATCCCTTTTGGACCGGCTTCTACTTCAAATTGAACGGGTTGGCCTGCTTTTAGAGTTCGATAGCCTTCCATTTCAATGGTAGAATAGTGTGCAAAAACGTCCTCACCACCTTGATCAGGGCAAATAAACCCGAATCCTTTGGCGTTGTTGAACCATTTAACAGTTCCGCTTGCCATACTTCCACTTCCTTCTGTTGTCTACTTACCAGTAAGATAGTAAAACCTGTATAGACGGGTATTCGTTCACCGTCTGCACAACAGAATGTAAGGAGTAAAAGCGGAAGTCAAGCTAAAATTAACAAAGGGGTAACAACTGATTAATTTGAACGGATCAATTGGAAGAGGCCAACACGAGAGGCTAGTATTAAAAAATGGCAAAGATAGGAAATATTGAACACATTGAAGAACGTGTCGAATCAGAGTTAATGCCGCCTTCGATGTATAAGGTGGTACTCAATAATGATGATTACACCCCAATGGATTTTGTGATTGAAGTTTTGCAGGTTTTCTTTCGCAAGAACGAGCAGGAAGCGACCGATATCATGTTGACTATCCATCACCAAGGAAAAGGAATTTGCGGTATTTTCCCGTTTGGGATTGCAGAAACTAAGGTGATACAAGTAAATCAATTTGCAAGACAAAACCAACATCCGTTACTGTGTTCGTTAGAGAAAGCGTAAAACCGCTTTACTCTGTAGTCTGTTGTTAATTTTGGGGGTGCTTATGCTGAACAAAGATCTGGAAGTCACCTTAAATCTGGCGTTTCAGCAAGCCAGAGACGCGCGTCATGAGTATATGACAGTGGAACATCTGTTATTAGCTCTGATCGACAATCCTGCGGCTCAAGAAGCGTTAATCGCCTGTGGAGCGAATCTAGATAAACTCAGAGATGAAGTGGCAAGCTTTATCCAACAAACAACCCCAATCATTGCCGATATTGATGATGACAAAGAAACTCAGCCAACGCTCGGGTTCCAACGAGTGCTGCAACGTGCAGTATTCCATGTGCAGTCATCGGGTCGCAATGAAGTGAACGGCGCTAACGTGTTAGTCGCCATTTTCAGTGAGCAAGAATCCCAAGCCGTGTATTTACTGCGTCGCTGCGATATTAGTCGTCTTGATGTCGTGAACTTTATTTCCCATGGTTTCGCCAAAAATGATGATGCTGAGTCACATCAAGATCAAGAACGTATCGAAGATCAGAGCGAGGGCAACGAAGAGCGCAGCATGTTGTCGCAATTTGCGTCCAACTTAAACCAACTTGCTAAGCAAGGGATCATTGACCCACTTATTGGTCGCGACCAAGAAATCGAGCGCGCGATTCAAACCCTGTGCCGTCGCCGTAAAAATAATCCACTGTTAGTGGGTGAGGCGGGTGTAGGTAAAACGGCGATTGCCGAAGGGTTAGCGTATCGCATCGTCAATAAACAAGTGCCCGATGTTATGCTTGAAGCGACAGTGTATTCCTTGGACTTAGGTTCACTGCTGGCGGGAACTAAGTATCGCGGCGACTTTGAAAAACGCTTTAAGAACCTGTTAAAAGAACTGGCGGCGGATAAGCATGCCATCCTATTTATCGATGAGATCCACACCATTATCGGTGCGGGCGCGGCCTCTGGCGGCGTAATGGATGCCTCTAATCTACTGAAACCTTTGCTATCTAGCGGCAACTTGCGTTGCATGGGCTCGACTACTTTCCAAGAATATCAAAGTATTTTTGAGAAAGACCGCGCCTTAGCTCGCCGCTTCCAAAAGGTGGATATCAATGAGCCTTCAGTGGAAGAAACCACTAAGATTTTGATGGGGCTTAAGTCTAAATACGAAGAATATCATGGGGTTCGTTATACACAGGCTGCGATCAGCAGCGCTGCAGTATTGTCGGCCAAGCACATCAACGACAGACATTTACCCGATAAAGCCATCGATGTGATCGATGAAGCGGGTGCGCGTATGGTGATGTTGCCTATGAGCAAACGTAAAAAGACCATAGGCCAAGCTGAGATTGAGTCGATAGTGGCTAAAATGGCACGTATCCCTGAGAAGTCGGTATCTGCCACTGATAAGGACTTACTGCGTAATCTTGAGCGGAACCTTAAGATGGTGGTCTTTGGCCAAGACAAAGCGATTGAGAGCCTAAGTTCAGCCATTCGCTTATCGCGCAGTGGCTTAGGCACAGACAGGAAACCTGTGGGTAGCTTCTTATTCGCGGGCCCCACCGGTGTGGGTAAAACTGAAGTCACTAACCAATTGGCCAACTGTTTAGGGATGAAACTGGTGCGCTTTGACATGTCAGAGTACATGGAAAGCCACACAGTTTCTCGCTTGATTGGTGCGCCTCCTGGATATGTGGGTTATGACCAAGGTGGCTTGCTCACCGATGCTGTGATTAAAAACCCACACTGTGTGGTGCTATTGGATGAAATCGAGAAGGCCCACCGCGATGTGTATAACTTGCTGTTGCAGGTGATGGATCACGGTACTTTGACCGATAATAATGGTCGTAAGGCGGACTTCAGACACGTGACTTTGGTGATGACGACCAACGCGGGTGTTCAGGAGACTATTCGTAAGTCGATTGGCTTTACCCAGCAAGATCACACCCAAGATGCGTTATCTGAAATTAATCGGGTATTTTCACCAGAATTTCGAAATCGTCTCGATTCCATCATTTGGTTCAACCATTTGGATATGACGATTATCGCCAAAGTGGTCGATAAGTTCTTGGTGGAATTGCAGGCTCAATTGGATGCAAAACACGTTACTTTGGATGTCAGCGACGAAGCCAGAACCTTGTTGGCCGAGAAAGGTTACGACAAGAACATGGGCGCGCGTCCAATGGCTCGGGTCGTGACCGAATTGATCAAACGTCCATTGGCAGACGAGATCTTATTTGGTGTCTTAGAGTCAGGCGGTGTGGCGCATGTGGATGTGAAGGAGGGCGAGATTGTCATTCGTACCGAACGTCACGAAAAAGCGACAACAAAAGCTTAACGCTTGATTATCCATTAGTTTTAGACATAAAAATGGCTGCAATTGCAGCCATTTTTTTCATCTTTCGCAAACAAAAAAACCCGGCCTTGCCGGGTTTTTAAATCTAAGAGGCTATATCAGCGTGCGCGGAAGACAATGCGACCTTTGGTCAGATCATAAGGAGTCAGCTGGACGGTAACTTTATCGCCAGTAAGGATCCGGATGTAGTTTTTGCGCATTTTGCCTGAAATGTGGGCTATCACCACATGACCATTTTCAAGCTCTACACGAAACATTGTGTTTGGCAAGGTTTCAAGGATAGTGCCTTGCATTTCAATGTTGTCTTCTTTCGCCATTAATTAATTATCCCATTAGCCTTCGAATATAAAAAACGGGCGTATCATGCCCCAAATTCACCCTGCTGTAAAGGGGAAGTACTTAGCAAACTTAGGAATACTCCCAGCCCGTCGGTGTGAGAATTTGATATGGGCGATATAAACGCTTGTAGGACATTTTACGGTTTTCATCTATTTGATATCCGAGATAAACAAATTCTTTGTCCATGAGTTTTGCCAATCGGCACTGAATTAAAATTAACAAGGCGCCGAGGGAACGCTGTTCTTCGTCGGGGTCAAAATAGCTGTAAATTGCCGAAAGACTATTGGGTAAGGTATCTGTAACCGCAACCGCTAATAATTTATCGCCGTTATAGACTTCGATAAACGTCGGTGGCAACCAATGGCAAAAAAGAAAGTGATGATATTGATCTTCACTCGGGGGAAACATAGGGCCATCAAAATGCCGCTCACGAATGTAATGCTCATACAGGGCATATTGTTCGGCGGTTTGCTCCGAAGTAATTCGCCAGGTCAGATCTTGGTTTTTTGCTAAGGTCCGTTTTTGGCGTTTCGATGGCACAAATTCATGCGCTGGCACACGAATAGGCTGGCACGCGCTGCATCTTGGGCAACGGGGTTTATAAATGGAGCCGCCACTGCGGCGAAAACCCACCGCGAGTAAACGCTCAAATAAAATGGGATCGAGCGTATCTTCTTGGATGACAAGTAGCTGCTCCTGCTGGCCATCGAGGTAGCTGCAGGGAAATATTTGACTGATACCGATAGCAATCGATGCTTTACTCGAGTTCAAGGATGACCTCTTTAGTGGTCCAAGTATTTGGGTCCACGGGATTGTTTCTCAGTTCGCTCAGTAACGTTGTAAAATCAATGCGTTTAATGGCTTTGGCTCCCAAACTTTCTAGGTGAGGATTCATCACTTGTGCATCGATGAGTTTGAATCCCATTTTGAGTAAATGCTGTTGCAGCGCTGCAACGGCGGCCTTGGACGCATTAGTTTTACGGTGAAACATGGATTCGCCGCAAAACACTTGGCCGATTGCTAAGCCGTAAAGCCCACCGATTAAACGTTCGCCTTCCCAGACTTCAATGGAATGGGCGTGACCTGTGTGATGCAGTTCGCGATAGGCCATTTGAATTTCTTGGGTGATCCAAGTGCCGCTCTGTTTTTCTCTTGGCTGCGCGCATCCCGCCATTACATCGGTGAAAGCGTGATTGATTGTGATCCGCCAAGGTTGTTTTTTTAAGTATTTCCGCAAACTTGTGCTGATGTGTACTTCACCTGGAATAAACACGGCGCGGGGATCGGGCGACCACCACAAAATAGGATCATCTGAGTTAAACCAAGGAAAAATACCGTTGTAGTAAGCCGAGAGTAAGCGTTCAGGGCGTAAGTCGCCGCCGATAGCCAATAACCCATTAGGATCGGTTAAGGCGAGTTCGGGTGAAGGAAAAGCTTCAAATTCGTGATTCAGAAAAGACAGTGACTTCACAATTGAGTATGATTTAGTTATAGACCTTATTATTAAGTTAGCGGAAATTCAGATATGTGGAAACCTACTCTAGCAAGCTTTATGTTTATTTTTGCGTTTATCCTCAGCCCCGCAAGTGCAGGTTATGACCGTAATCAAGCTGTGCCTGTCGAGAAAGTGCTCTATGGCGATATTACCTCAGTACGTAATATCACTGAAACCCAGCTGATTGAAGACCGTAATCGAGGTTGGAAAACCTTTGGTGGCGCCTTAGCGGGTGGGGTGATTGGTAATCAGTTTGGTGGCGGTTCTGGCCGTGATGTGGCGACCATTTTAGGCGCCTTGATTGGTGGCGGTATCGGCAATCGTTATGGCAGTGGCACGAGCGTGCAGTCATTGAAGCTGGTTGAACTGATGATCAATCAAGAAGATGGCACCCAAGTTATGGTGATCCAAGACTATGATGCTGGCATGGTATTCAATGCGGGTGACAGAGTACGTGTCGTCTACCTGCAAGGTGGTGTGCGTGTTGATATCGCGATGTAAGCGATTGTCTTATTTTGATTAAGTCGCCATTTTCAGTAAATGAACATCTTGAGTAAAGGACGGTAATGCAATGACACGGACAGAATTAACCCAATATTTAGCCGATTTTTTACATATCTCGGCGTTTAAAGATTACGCGCCCAATGGGCTTCAAATAGAAGGCAAGGATGAGATCCGCACCATAGTGACGGGCGTGACTGCATGTCAGGCTTTGATCGATGAAGCGATTCGATTAAACGCCGATGCGATTTTGGTCCATCACGGCTTTTTTTGGAAGAATGAGCCTGAAGTGATCACTGGCATGAAACAACGCAGGATTAAGGCGCTACTCAAGCATGATATTAGTTTGTTTGGCTATCATTTGCCCTTAGATGCCCACCCAATGCTGGGTAATAACGCGACCTTAGGCAGGCAACTTGGGATCGTCGACGCAGAAGCCATCGAAGAGGTGGCTCAGGGGCTGCTGTGGCGTGGAAAACTTGATCTTGCGGTTAGTGCTAGCGAATTTTCTCACACCCTTGAGGATGCGTTAGGCAGAGCCCCACTGCACATAGGTGATGGCGATGCCAAGATCCAACATTTAGCTTGGTGTACTGGCGGCGCGCAGGATTATATCGATATTGCGGCTAATTTAGGTGTGGATGCGTTTATCAGTGGTGAAGTGTCCGAACGCACTTTCCACAGTGCGGTGGAGCAGGGCGTACATTATTTTGCGGCGGGGCACCATGCGACCGAACGTTTTGGGATTCAAGCCTTAGGCCGTCATCTCGCCCGCGAGTTTGATTTAGTGCACCATTTTGTGGATATCACCAATCCGGTCTAATTCATTAATAAAGCGGCTTATGATGGCTATCTAACCGTTTATCCCTAAACGAAAGGCGAGCATGGCTCGCCTTTTTGCTGTGAGTTATGGTGACTTATCAGCACTCAAACTCGTTCCTCTAGCGCTTGTGCAATCAGAGTTAAGCCTTTAGCTGTAGCTAGATCAGCTCCAAAGTTGACAATACAAAGATGCCTAAGGTGCACGTGATCAACGAGCAGACTGTGGTCAGCGCGATAATATTGGCTGCAAGGGGTGCATTGCCACCCATGGCGCGTGCCATCACATAGCTGGCGGCTGCGGTGGGCGCAGAACTCATTAAAAAGACCAGGGCTAATTCAATCCCTCGATAGCCCAACAGCAAGGCCCCAAGCGTGATAAAAAGCGGGGCAAAGATCAGTTTTAATGCGGTCGAGAACCAAGTCGAATGCTTTTCATGTTTGAGTGAACCAATATCGAGCGAACCGCCAGTGCACAGTAGCGCTAGTGGCAGGGTCATATTGGCAAAGTATTGGCCCGCATCGAGCACCATTTTCGGTACTGGAATAGCAAGTAAATAGAACAACATACCGACCATAATGGCAATAATCAGTGGGTTTTTAGTGATGGTTTTAATAATCACGCCAAATGCGCGTTGGCCGGATTCTTCGCCTTTAGGGCTGAGGCAAATAACCGCTTGAATATTGTAGAGCAGCGTCATCGAGGCGACATAAACCGCAGCTAAAGCAACACCAGAACTGCCGTAGGCGTTGGAAACATAAGCTAAGCCAATAATCGCGGTATTGGCCCTGAATCCCCCTTGAATGATCACGCCTTGGTCTTTGTGCTTGGGAAATAGTCGTCCAGTTGCATAGGTGGATAATATAAAAAACAGCAGATTGGCCGCTAAACCATAGCCAATTAAGGGCGCACTGGAGGCGAGATCGTGATTGGAGCTAATAATGCTAAGGAACAGTAAGGCTGGCAGCGTCACGTTAAAGACTAACTTTGATGCGACATCAATAAAGTTTTCATTGATGATTTGGGTGCGTTTTAGGATCACACCGAGCGCTAACATCAAACAGATTGGACCCGTAATCGAGGCAGAAAACAGCAACTGCTCAACGATATTTCCCATAACTACTCCTCGAATGATTCACTGAACATTGCGTCGATTTTAGACCTGTCACAGATATGGATATCACACTGCAGCGAATGCCTTGTCGATAGAAATACGAGCATTAACTCGTTTTCTGAAACCTGTCACTTAAAGCAGTCACTTAAGCCTGTCAGTTAAACTAGTCGCTTAAACCTGTCAGCTAAACCTAGTGGTATAAACTCAGTCTTTTAAAAGACGAATTGGCTAACAGTCAAAACCAACAAATAAGGCCACATAAAATGCGGCCTTATTGATTTTTCGAGCGTTATCTAGCGCAGATTACTTAACCCGCATGCCAGGCTGTGCGCCTTCATGGGGTTCTAAAATCCACAGGTCGCTGCCACCAGGGCCTGCTGCTAACACCATGCCTTCAGACATGCCAAAACGCATCTTACGTGGCGCTAAGTTCGCCACCATTACAGTTAACTTGCCTTCGAGATCTTCTGGCGAATAAGCCGATTTGATCCCGGCAAACACTTGGCGCGTTTCACCACCGATGTCGAGTTGTAACTTGAGTAATTTGTCAGCGTCAGCAACATGTTCAGCTTTAACGATGCGAGCGATACGCAGGTCGATTTTAGCAAAATCATCAAAGTTGATGGTCTCACTGATAGGATCGTTAACCAGCGGCTCACTACTAACCGATGAAGCTTTAGCGGTTTTTTCAGGCGCAGCCGTCTTTGGCGCATCGGCCGTGACTTGCAGGTTATCCTTGGAATCAGCAACCATGGCATTGACTTTATCCAGCTCAACACGTTGCATCATGGCCTTGAATGGGGCGATTTCATGACCCGCTAAATCTTGGCTCAATGCATCCCAAGTGAGTGGCAATTGGAAGAAGGCTTCTACATCTTGGGCTAAACGTGGCAATACAGGTTTTAGATACGTCACTAAAATACGGAACAGATTCAAGGCGTTTGAACACACTTGATGTGCCGTTTCCTGTTGATCGTCATGTTTGACCATTTGCCAAGGTGCAGCATCGGCCACAAACCCGTTGGCAATATCTGCCAGTGCCATGATTTCGCGCATCGCTTTGCCGTATTCGCGCGACTCGTAAAAATCGGCAATCACGTCTTGCTTGGCTAAAAACGCTTCGGTCAGGGTGGTGTCGTTAATTTTCGCGAGCTTGTCATCGAAGCGTTTAGTGATAAAACCAGCGGTGCGCGAGGCTAAGTTCACTAGCTTACCGACTAAGTCTGAGTTCACGCGCTGGGCGAAATCTTCCAGATTTAAATCTAAATCGTCGATACGACTGCTGAGTTTGGCGGCGTAGTAGTAACGTAAATATTCAGGATCTAAATGATCTAAATAGGTACGCGCCTTGATAAAGGTGCCTTTTGATTTAGACATTTTCGCGCCATTGACCGTCACATAGCCGTGGGCATAGACGCTGTTTGGCTGACGATAACCTGAGCCGTGCAGCATGGCTGGCCAGAACAGGCTGTGGAAGTAGACTATGTCTTTACCGATGAAGTGATAAACCTCAGCGGTTGAATCTTTACTCCAAAATTCATCAAAGCTCAGTTCTGGGCGTTTGTCACACAGATTTTTGAATGAACCCATATAGCCGATAGGCGCATCTAGCCAAACGTAGAAATACTTACCTGGCGCATCGGGAATTTCGAAACCAAAATACGGTGCATCACGGGTGATATCCCATTGCTGCAGACCTTGCTCGAACCATTCGTCGAGTTTATTGGCCATTTCGACTTGCAGTGCGCCAGAGCGAGTCCACTCTTTGAGCATGCCTTCGAAGGCCGGCAGGTCAAAGAAAAAGTGCTCAGTGTCTTTCATCACTGGCGTTGCACCCGATACCGCTGATTTTGGATTGATGAGCTCAGTAGGGCTGTAAGTCGCGCCGCAGGCATCACAGTTATCGCCGTATTGATCGGGCGATTTACACTTAGGGCAAGTGCCTTTTACGAAGCGGTCAGGTAGGAACATGGATTTCTCAGGATCGAACAGCTGAGAAATGCTCTTGCTTTTGATATAGCCATTCGCCCGCAGTTTTAAGTAAATATCACTCGCCAGCACGCGGTTTTCTTCACTGTGGGTGCTGTGATAATTATCGAAGGCGATATTAAAATCGGCGAAATCCTGCTGATGTTCTTTGTTCACTTGGGCGATCATATCTTCAGGCGCTATGCCTAATTGCTGGGCTTTAAGCATGATCGGCGTGCCATGGGCATCATCGGCACAAATATAGTGGCACTCATGTCCACGAAGCTTTTGATAACGCGACCAGATATCTGTCTGGATGTATTCCAACATGTGACCTAAATGTATCGGTCCGTTTGCGTAGGGAAGTGCGCTGGTCACGAGAATTTTACGTTGTGAAGTTGCCATCTTGTCTCAAATATCGTGGTGGGCCAAAAATATTGGTAGAGATACTAACCGATTACAGGATGATTTTCATCAAAAGCTGAGCCGATTGAGCTAAATCTGCGCTAATGTTTTCTGCATTATCTGGTACACTTGGGCAAATTTATTGGTGGGGGTAATTCTTTTGTCTTCAACTCAAACTGATTATCGTCTAAATGACGATCTTCTCGGGCCAGTTCTGGCTATTCTCGATTCATTTGTTGACCCGTATCTCGCGAAAGGGTTAGTGAGCGCAGGATGCGTAAATAAACTGGCGTTGGAAGGTAAGCGTTTGCAGCTTGGCTTAGTCTATCCATACCCTTGCATGACCCAGTATCGAGACACAGTCATGGCGTTGACGAATAAGCTAGCAGTGCTCGATGCTATCGATGAAGTCGAATGTGAAATCGATTTTCAACCTAAAGCCTATTCAGCGTTATCTTCTATCGCACCGATTGCCAATGTGAAGCAAGTGATTGCCGTTGCCTCAGGTAAGGGTGGAGTGGGTAAGTCAACCACAGCTGTGAACTTAGCTTTGGCCCTCGCGGCTGAAGGCGCGCAGGTGGGTATTCTCGATGCGGATATTTACGGCCCGTCAGTGCCTATGATGCTAGGTATTCCTAATTTCAGACCGCTTTCCCCCGATGGCAAACACATGACCGCCGCCAGTGCCCATGGTATTGCTGCGCAATCGATTGGGTTTATGCTCAGCGGTGATGAAGCCGCTGTGTGGCGCGGCCCAATGGCTGCGGGCGCGTTAGCGCAACTACTCAATGAAACCCAATGGCCAGAGCTGGATTATTTAGTCGTCGATATGCCGCCGGGTACGGGTGATATTCAATTAACTCTGTCGCAAAAAGTGCCGGTGAGTGGCGCTGTTATCGTCACCACGCCGCAGGATATCGCGCTGGCAGATGCCAAGAAGGGCATCAATATGTTCCAGAAAGTGAACATTCCTGTGCTGGGGATCGTCGAAAACATGAGTTTCCATTTATGTCCCGAGTGTGGACATAAAGAACATCCATTTGGAACACACGGTGGCAGTAAAATCGCCGAGCGTTATCAAGTTCCACTGTTAGGCGCCTTGCCGCTGCACATCAATATCCGTGAAGCCATGGATAACGGTGCACCGACGGTCGTTGCCGAACCAGACAGTGAAGTAGCCGCACTTTATCGGGAAATTGCCCGTAAAGTGGGCGCAGAATTGGCTTTAAAGCAAAGCCAGAAAACAGTTTCTATTAGTGTTTCAGATGACGAGTAAGGTTTAAGGGTATGAATTCTCAGCAGTGTGTCATTATTGCAATTGCTGGCGCGTCAGCATCGGGCAAAAGTTTAATTGCCAAAACGATTTTTGACGAATTACGCCGCGATTTAGGCACAGATCAAATTGGGGTAATTAATGAAGACGCGTACTATCGCGATCAAAGTCATTTATCCATGGATGAACGGGTATTAACGAATTACGATCATCCTAAAGCGTTGGACCATCAACTGTTGTGCACCCATTTACAGTTGCTTAAGTCTGGCGAAGCTGTTGATATCCCTTGTTATAGCTACACAGAGCACACTCGTACAGCAGAAACTCTGACGATGACACCGAAAAAGGTGATCATTTTAGAAGGTATCTTACTGCTGACCGATCCTAAGTTACGTGCGTTGATGGACGCGAGTGTGTTTATGGACACGCCGCTGGACATTTGTTTCCTACGTCGCCTAACCCGTGATGTAGCGGAACGCGGCCGTACGATGGAATCTGTGATTTCTCAGTACAAAAAAACCGTGCGTCCTATGTTCTTACAGTTTATCGAACCGTCGAAACAATACGCCGATATTATCGTTCCCCGTGGCGGTAAGAATCGTATTGCGACCGATATTTTAAAGACTCGTATCCAACATTTACTGGCAAAATAACGACATAAAAACTCAAGGAGTAATAGGCAAGATGCGCTTAACCGATATCGAAATTGAACAGGCCCTTGATAACGGCACTATCGTAATAGAACCTCGCCCAGGTATAGAAGCTATTTCAGGCGTCAGTGTTGATGTGCGCTTAGGTGGACAGTTTCGCGTCTTTAAAGATCATACTGCGCCTTATATCGACTTGAGTGGTCCAAGCGTCGAGATGCAAGCTGCGCTTGATCGGGTGATGAGTGAGATTATCGAAATCCCTGATGGCGAAGCGTTTTTCCTGCATCCTGGCGAATTGGCTTTGGCTGTGACTTACGAGAGCGTAACTTTACCTGCCGATATCGTCGGTTGGCTCGATGGTCGTTCATCATTGGCGCGTTTAGGCCTGATGGTGCACGTGACGGCACACCGTATTGATCCGGGTTGGCAGGGTAAAATCGTGCTCGAGTTCTATAATAGCGGCAAGTTGCCTTTGGCCCTGCGTCCTCGTATGACCATAGGCGCGCTTAACTTTGAACGCTTAAATCATGCGGTTGCACGTCCTTATAACACCCGTAAGAGTGCCAAGTACAAAGATCAGCAAGAAGCGGTGGCTAGCCGTATCAGTCAGGACTAACACACGTGTTTTGGGTGAATGGCGCATCGCAGGCGAGTATCGACCCTTCCGATCGAGGGCTTGCCTACGGTGATGGCCTGTTCGCGACTATGCGGACAGGCGCTGAGGGGATTTTATTTTTAGAGGCCCATCAAGCTCGTTTAACCGCAGGCGCCGCAAGGCTTGGGTTTCAATGGCAAATGAGTGAAGCACTGCAACAGCAGCTTTATGCCTTAGCCATTGAATATCCTAATCATTGTATTAAGTTAATTGTTACCCGTGGTGTCGGTGGCCGTGGTTACACACCACCAGAAACAGTTAATCCGACCGAAATTGTCTCAGTTCATGCTATCCCAAGCCATTATGCAAAGTGGCAGCACGCGGGCATTTGCCTTAAAACCTCGTCGGTACGCTTAGGTTTGCAGCCCTTGTTGGCTGGGATGAAGCATTTAAATCGACTCGAACAAGTGTTGATTAAATCCCACCCTTTACCTCAGGGGTTTGATGACTGGTTAGTTAACGATATCGAAGACAATGTGATTGAATCTTCGATGGCGAATGTGTTTTTTATCAAAGGCAATCGCGTTATAACCCCTGCATTAGCCCAGTGCGGCGTGGCGGGTGTGATGCGCGAACAGGTTATGTTAGCCTTGCTTGAACAGAACATGAATATCGAATGTTTGCCCGTTGGCGCAGAGCGTTTAATTGAATTTGACTCAGCGTTTATCACTAACAGCGTTTTAGGAATTGTGGATGTACTGGCGATAGACTCGCTCAAGTTCAGCCGTGCTCCGATTACCGCGCAACTTAGACAGACACTTTCACTTATCCTATGAAAAAACTCATTCTTATCGGCAGTTCAACCCTGTTGACCTTGCTGACATTAGTCTGTTTGGGCGCCTTTTGGGGCTATCAAACCGTCATTGAATACAGTCAAACGCCGCTGAGTCTCAGCGAGCCTAAAGAGCTGACCGTTGAACGCGGTACCAGTGTCAACCAACTTGCGCAGCAACTTGCCGACGATGGCGTGATTCAAGACACGTGGAAACTCAAGTGGTTACTTAAGTTCCGCCCTGAGCTTGCTAAGATCCGCTCGGGTCTTTACGAAATTTCACCTTCACAAACCATTACCGATTTGCTGAATGATTTGATTGCCGGAAAAGTGAAAACCTTCAGTTTGACCTTAGTTGAAGGCAAAACCATCGTTGAATGGGAACAACAACTTGCCAGTGCGCCGCATTTACAGATGTCACCAGAGGTGTTTGCCGCTGTCTTGATGGCGCAGGGCGATGACTCAGGTTTGCCAGAGGGTAAATTCTTCCCCGACACCTATCATTATACTGCTGAGGCGGATGTTAAAGTTCTGCTGACTCAAAGCTATAAGATGATGGAGCAAGAGCTTGCCAAAGCGTGGGCAGAACGGGCGCCGAATTTGCCGTTAAAATCGCCCTATGAAATGCTGATTTTGGCATCGATAGTTGAAAAGGAAACCGGCCAAGCCCATGAGCGTGAGCAAATCGCCGGCGTATTTGTTAATCGTCTGAACCAAGGCATGCGTCTGCAAACCGATCCGACGGTTATTTATGGCATGGGCGAACGCTATAAGGGCAATATCACCCGTAAAGATTTAGTCGAAGAGACACCTTTTAACACTTACCGTATTTTTGGATTACCGCCAACACCGATTGCAGCACCGAGCAAAGCCTCACTGATGGCCGTGTCTAAGCCCGCCAGCGTGAGTTATCTCTATTTTGTGTCACGCAACGATGGTACCCATGTGTTTTCAAGCACACTTGAAGCACACAACCAAGCTGTAGATGTGTATCAGCGTAAGAAAAAACCGGCGACGCCAGAAAAATCACCAAAGTAAAAATGCAGAGAAAGAAAATCTAATGTCAGTTTTTGCAAAATTTATCGTTATTGAAGGTTTAGAAGGCGCGGGTAAGTCGAGTGCGATTAACCTTATTCGCGACTTTATTGAGAAACACACGGGTAAAGCGCCGATCTGCACCCGCGAGCCGGGTGGCACGCCACTGGCAGAACGTATCCGTGACTTAGTCAAAATTGCTGATGCGACCGATCCCTTGTGCGACGAGGCCGAGTGTTTACTCATCTATGCCGCCAGAGCCCAGTTGGTTGCCAATGTCATTAAGCCCGCGCTTGCAAAGGGTCAGTGGGTATTGGGTGACAGACACAATTTATCGTCACTGGCCTATCAAGGTGGTGGCAGGGGCTTAATGCCGTTAGTGGAGGCGGTTAGCACTGCCACCCTTAAAGGCTTTAAACCCGATCTCACCTTGTACTTAGATTTAGATCCCAAGCTTGGGCTAACCCGCGCGGCTAAACGCGGTGAGCTTGATAGAATTGAGCAACAAGCGATTGATTTCTTTGAACGAGCTCGCGCGACTTACCTTAAACTTGCTAGCGAAGATGACAGCATAGTGGTTATCGATGCGAGTCAAACCATGGCCGAAGTGCATAAAGATATCTTAGCCGTGTTACAGGCGATGGCATGGTAGTTGAGTCTGGGTTTACGGCTGCGCAATTGCCTTGGCTCGAAGGGCCAAGGCAGGCATTTTTAGCGCAACTCACGCGGCAAAAAATGCCCCATGCGCAGCTTGTCGGCATTGATTCTGCTTATGGTGGTGAGCTGCTGAGTGTGTTTATGGCGCGTGCGGCCATGTGTTTGCAGCCAACACCGGTGGGAGCGTGCGGTTTTTGTAAGTCTTGTCAGCTTTTTGATGCGGGCAATCATCCCGATTTTTACCATATTGCTGCCGATGGCAATCAAATTAAAGTCGATCAAATTCGTGAGCTTTGCACGCGTCTGACGGCGACAGCCCAGCAAAGCGGTATGCGAGTGGCGATTATTCATCATAGTGAGCGGCTTAACTCCGCTGCCGCCAACGCTCTCCTTAAAACCCTTGAGGAGCCGGGTAAAGACACTTTACTGATATTGCAGTCGGATACGCCTGCACGTTTAATGGCGACGGTCAGCAGCCGTTGTCAGCGCATTCCCTTCGTTGTGCCAAGCCGAGAAATCATCAAAAACTGGTTAGCGCAGCAATGTGATATCCAAGAGGATGTTACTTGGTGCTTGAGTGTGGTGGGTGGACCGCTAAAGTTGGCAGAGAGCTTGCAGTGTGAAGGTGGTCAACAGAGCCGTTATCAATCCTTGCTACAGTTTCGCAAAGATTGGGCCCAAAGTTTGTCGTCTGGTCATCTGTGTGCTAGTTTGTTAACTATAAGTGAACAACAAATAATTGATGTTCTTAAGGTTTTATACCTGCTTATACGACAAGTGTTACTGAAAAACAGCCATCAAGATGCGTTTGTTCATGCGCAGCTCGGGAATTTGGCGGCTAAGATCATGGGAATGTCTCATAGCTTAAGCACAATGCCGAGCGTCAATTATCTGGCTTTGTGTCAAAGTTATGTCTTAGAATATAGAGAGATAACAAATAAGTAATATGCCATGGTAGATCTCGTCGTTAATTTTGATACCTTACATCAGCTATATCGTGCCTATATGCCTTTTATTAAGCCGGCAGGATTATTCATTGCGACTAGTGAAGGGCATTACCTTGGCCAGCCACTGACGATTGCGTATCGCTTACCGGGCGCGACCATAACGAATGAATTTCGCGGTGTTGTGGTATGGATCAATCCCTTAGGTGCTTCGGGCGGCCGTCCTGTAGGCATTGGCATTAAAATTGTTTCTGAGCCCGATAGCCATAAACACCACATCGAAAAGTTACTGTCCCGCGAACTGGCCTCCGGCGATCTAACCTGCACTATGTAGCTTGGCCCGCATTCTTGCTCTAATTTGAAGCTTGCACAGTCTTAAACGTTTTTATTTCAATATCTCGCTGGTTTAAATTTTCAAGTTTTTATATTTACTCACTCTCTAAACTGATACTTCACCTTCGCGGAATTTGACCTCGATCCCCTGGCTGGGTATCCTTGTCGTCCTTTTGTTATTCAGCTTGGAAATCCCTGTGCTTATTGATTCACACTGCCATCTCGATCGCCTGAAAGCGGCGCCTGATCAACAAACCTTAGAACATATTCTGGCCAGCGCGAAAGCCCGTGGCGTGGACTATATGCTATGCGTGAACGTGCGCCAGCAGGGATTCGAATCGATGAGAGATAAAGTTGCAGCCTTCGATCAGGTATTTTTGTCATCGGGCGTGCATCCATTAGACGTTAAAGAAGGGCTTGATGTTGAGCAAATCCGTCGCTTTGCCACCGATCCTAAAGTGGTCGCGATTGGTGAAACTGGCCTAGATTATTTTTATGCCGACGAAACTAAACTGCTGCAACAACAATGTTTTGAGCAGCAGATTGCCCTTGCGGTCGAAGTGAATAAACCTTTGATTGTCCATACCCGCGATGCGCGTGAAGATACTATCACTATGCTTAAGCAGGGCAACGCGGATAAAGTCGGCGGCGTACTGCATTGCTTTACCGAGAACTGGGAAATGGCGAAAGCGGCGATTGATCTTGGCTTTTACATTTCAGTATCAGGCATAGTCACCTTTAAAAATGCCGGTGAACTGCGCACCGTTATCCGTAAAGTGCCTCAGGATCGTCTGCTAGTTGAAACTGACTCGCCTTATTTGGCGCCGATCCCACACCGTGGACAAGAAAACCAGCCCGCCTATGTGCGCGATGTGGCTGAGTTTGTAGCAGAGCTTAGAGGTGAGCGTTACGAAGATCTTGCTGAGTACACCAGTAATAACTTCTTTAATTTATTCAAAGATGCGGCGCGTTTAGTCGGCCGTTAGTTTTAAGTGCTTTGACCCACGTTATGCGATTGCGTGCTTGCCAATACTGAGACATAAAGGATCAGGCAAAAAGCTCAGGCATAAAGGCACTGGGATAAAGACACTGGCATAAAAAAAAGGCCCAAAACGATGAAAGCTGTTTGGGCCTAGGGGAATGGCTCGTTGAAGAGCCGTGCGCTACAGGTGAAAGCGCCATGCAGTGCGCTACAGGTGAAAGCGCCATGCAGTGCGCTTTACAATAGACTCAGTGTAGTCGAGCTTTTGCCCTAGAGTCGCGTTCACCTTCCCCTTTTTTAGGTTATTTATCGCTAAAAAACAGCAGAACTATAACGATTTTGTCTGTTCTGGTAGCAATAACACTTTATCTTTCACTAAGTCTCTGGGCAGGTTGTTTTTTAACTTATTGCCTAAATGTTTCGCCATGCCTAATGGTGCGCCGCCATAACAGACGATCACTTCACCTTGGGCTTTTCCTGCGGTAGCTAAGGGAATATCTCGCCCCATCAAATACTCTTTGGCTTCAACATCGCTCACATCGACCGTTTTTGCGGTTGGGCTAAGTTGTTTTCCCGCTAAAGCAATAATCGCTTCATGGCGGACTTTAAAACCGTGCTTACTGTTATCGGCGAGTTTAATGCCAATACGCTGAAAGCGCATACGGCCGATAAAAGCGTTGAATTCATGTGGAAACAACCAAAATTCATCATCGCGAACCATGATGAGTTCGTCTGGTAAGCTGATGCCTAAATCCTGCTGAAAATAATCTTTGATCCCTTGGGCTTGTTTCGCTGATGCGGGCGTGAAGGGGAAGTTTTTCTGCAGTTTAGGCTCAGGCTGTAACCGCGGCACAGAGGTCGTTTTGGTTAATTTAGCGACAAAGAAACCTTCACTGTCGTAAATCTGCGGCCAGACATGCAAGAAGCCTTCGGCAGTCGTGGCTCGCTCAGCGCCATCAAATAAATCACTTAAGGATTCAAATTGCACGGCATCGCCGTAGACTTGCTTTAAATACTCGCACACGCCTTGGTTTTCGAGGCGGTTTAAGGTGCAGGTTGAGTAAACTAAACTGCCGCAGGGTTTGAGGGCGAGAAACGCCGATTCGATTAAGGCTTTTTGGGTTTCACTAATCGCCAATACATCGTCAAGGCTCCAGTGTTTTAGCGCATCGGCATCTTTACGCACTGTGCCTTCGCCGCCACAGGGGGCATCGATGAGCACGGCATCGAAACTTTCGTACAGGTATTCGCCAAACACACGGCCATCGAAATGGGTGAGGGCGCAGTGGCTCGCGCCCATGCGTAGCACATTGGCGTGCAATACTTTTACGCGGCTCGCCGAATACTCATTTGCCACCAATAAACCTTGGTTTTGCATTAATGCAGCCATTTGCGTGGTTTTTGAACCCGGCGCGGAGGCAAGATCGAGAACGCACTGCAAATGTGCATTCGGTGTAAAAAGTGCGGTCGGCGGCAACATAGAGCTGGCTTCTTGAATGTAGAATAAGCCCTGAATGTGCTCTAAGGCATTACCGAGTTGTTCTTCTTCATCGTAGCTGATCCAAAATCCGTCTTCACACCAAGGAATAGGATCGAACGTCCAGCCCTTAGGTTGCATCAGAGTCTTAAAGTCGTCGCTGCTGATTTTTAAGGTATTGACCCGAATTGAACGTCTAAGCGGCCTGTCGCAGGCGGCAATAAACTCGTCCATGGATAAATGGGCGGGGAGTTCTTGGGTGATTGTATCGATAAAATTTTGATTTAATTGAACCATTGATTTCATTGAACCATAGGAAAATAGACTGTGTATCAACTGGCGCGAGTATATCATAATCCCTTATTGGGTCTGAGATTTTATCCTAAGTGCCTCAGCCGTTATGGTGATTTAATGTTGATGCTTGGCGATTGCCGTAATATTGCAATGCATCGCCATAACGTTAGCACTCAGTAGCTATAAGCTAATAGAATAAAAACAAATAAAAATAAGGGGATTAGCGTGCTGAATCGCGTGTGGTTAGCTTTCTTTGTTACGGCATTACTGGCAATAGCGGTGCAACTGTTTAATGGGCACATAGAAGTCCTATCGGCTTCGGTCGCGGCATTATTTGCGAGTGCTAAGCTTGCCGCCGAAATTTCCCTTGGGCTGATTGGCGTACTTTCCCTATGGATGGGATTGATGCAGGTGGGCGAGAAGGCCGGAGTAGTCGGCGCCATCGCCTTTGTGTTTGAACCCTTACTGCGCCGCTTGATGCCAGAAGTGCCCAAGGGCCATCCCGCCTTTGGCAGTATCACGATGAATTTAACGGCGAATATCTTTGGCTTAGATAATGCCGCCACGCCGCTTGGTTTAAAGGCCATGCATGATTTGCAGAGTTTAAATCCGTTAAAAACCGTGGCGACCAATGCGCAAATCTTATTCTTAGTACTCAATACTTCCTCTGTGACCTTAGTGCCTGTGACGGTATTCCTTTACCGTGCCCAGCAAGGTGCAGCTGCGCCTGCGGATATTTTCCTGCCGATTTTACTCGCAACCTCGGCCTCGACATTGGCAGGCTTACTGGTTGTGGCGTTAGTGCAGCGGATTTCGTTATTAAACTCAGTGGTGCTCGGTTATGGCGCCTTGATGCTCTCTGGCTTAGTGGCGAGTGGTTTTTATCTGATGACCTTAAGTGCGGAAGCCATTGGTACAGTGTCGACGGCCATGGGCAATGGTATCTTACTGTTACTGGTTTTTACCTTTGTGATCGTTGCGGGCATTCGCAAGGTGGCGGTTTATGATGAGTTTATTGAAGGGGCGAAGGCGGGTTTTGCTCAATCTATCCAACTGATCCCTTATTTACTCGCCATGTTATTAGCTATAGGTTTACTGCGCGCATCCGGCGCCTTGGATTATCTGTTGCACTTGATTGCCAGTGGCGTGCGGATATTGGGTTTTGATACGCGTTTTGTCGATGCTATGCCGACCGCGCTGATGAAACCTTTTAGTGGCTCAGGCGCCAGAGCTATGATGCTTGAGACAATGGATCACCACGGAGTAGATTCTTTTGCGGGCCGATTAGCGGCGATTTTTCAGGGCAGCACTGAAACTACTTTTTATGTTCTCGCCGTGTATTTTGGTTCTGTGGGTATTCGCCATGGCCGCCACGCCTTAGCCTGTGGGTTAACCGCAGATTTCGCGGGGATCAGCGCCGCGATCGCCGTTTGCTATTGGTTCTATGGTTAACAGTATGGTAAGGGTTTTAAGTGCCCAGGAATGTGCCAATAACATTGCGAGAAGCTAAAAATCAATCAGGCGCATTATGCGCCTGATTGATTTGTAAGAGCTTTAATATTAGGGAGTTGGTGTAAGTATTTTGCTGAAAAGGATTACTGGGCGGGTGCCCATTCCTGCCATTCGTTTTCAGCTTTATGCTGCAATCTTAATACTGTTCCTGCTGCTAAACGATTACCTTCTTGAGTCGTGTCCTTAGTCGCGACATTGATGCCGCCAGCGAGTAAGGTTTCCAGCGAGCCCGCTTCGATTTGCGCACCTGAAAAGAGGCCAACATCGACTTTAATCCCTGAAGCATCCCAGAACTGACTGCTCTGATTCACTAAGTGACTGTACTGCGGCTCGATATGGGCCTGCATCAATACACTATTACCCTGTGTCGATAGGCTATAACCGTCGATTTGACCGACTTTAATCCCTCGGAAGAAGATAGGTGTGCCGACTTTCATCGAGCCTAAGTTGTTATCTTCTAAGGTGAATTTAAGCGCATCTTCGGCAACATTGGCATAGCTGCTGGCAGCGAGGTTGGCGACAAACTGGGTCGCTGTTTGACTGCTTATACCCGGCAGTACACCGATATAAGGGCCAGTTAACAAGGTATCAGGCGCTTTAATTCCCGCCAGAGAAATTTGCGCATCCACTAAATGATATTCACAGTCGCTGCGGCTGAAATGCTCGGCGTATTCGCCGTAGAGATAGGCAGTTGCAGTGAGTGTATTGAGATCAGCATTGAGTTTCACCTGCGACACTTCACCTACTTGATGACCTTGATAGCGGATCGCTGCTTTGGCGGTAAGCTTGCTTGAAGCGGGTAAGGTGAGGCGAATTGCCTGCGCCTGAGTTAATGCCAGTTGCTTGCTTTCATAGAGTTTTAAGTTAGCGGCATTGCTGGCTTTATCACTGCTATCAAGCAATCCCAAACTAATGCTGCCCTTTAATGCTCCTTGAAGCGGCGCGACCGTAACATCAATACCGGCAAGACTGGCGCTGATATCGACAGCGCTGTTACGCCAGAACACATGAGGCTTTTTCAGCAAGGGCTGGAACTGTTTGTCGATAGCGAGCTTGATAGCAAAGTCTTCGGTTTTGCTTTGCCAGTTCACTGAGTCAACTGTGCCAATTTGCATTTTTTTATAGTAAATCGGTGAGCCTTGGCTGACATCGGCGCCATCTTGACTGATTAACGTTAAATGCACTTGCTGCTGACGATCATAAAAAGTTGTCGCGGTATCCACAGAGCTAAAGAGGGTTAGAGCGCTGTTAGCAGCTAAAGGTGTGTCGCTATGACCTTGGATCAAGCTAACTGCACCTTGAGTTAGCGTTGTAAAATCCCTTGCTTTGACTGAGACACCATCTAACGATGCGTTTACCGTTAATGCTGACTCAGGCACAAAATAGCTGTCACTGCGAATAAGGCCTGCAAACTCAGGTTGTAGCTCGAGTTGATATTCTACCGCCGATAAATCTTTGGTTAACTTAACCGCAAGCACAGAGCCAATGGGGATTTGCTTAAAGCGAACTTCGGCGCCCGCTGAAATGCCCATGTTTTCGGCTGAGGTTAAGGTCAAGAAACGCTTCTTTGATTGCAGTAAGTCAGGCGCCTTTGATTGCAAGGCAAAACTGCTTGGTACCGCCGTTTTAGTATTAATGCCCGGCAGGAAGTTGATCACGCTACCCGTCAGTAAACGCTCTGGATTTTTAATGCCTGAGAGGGAAATATCGGCACCTTCAAGCCAAAACACGCCGTCGTTAGTTAACAGTGCACCGTATTGAGGTTCAAACTTAGCCACGGCTATTACGCCATTGGCGGTGAGTTGCTTACTTAAAATACTGCCGATATTGATGCCGCGATAAACAATGCGAGTGCCTTTGTCTACACCGTTAGCATCAGCCATGGTCAGACTTATTTCTATGCCGCCAAGGGCTGTAGTTTCTGAATCATAAAGCGAAAAAACGTCGCCGTTTTTGGCAATATCCGCGTTATCGTCAGAGCTGAAACTCACGCCGCCAGCCAGAATGGATGCCAAACTCTCAGAGCTGACTTTAACCCCAGTCAGCGAAGCATCAATTTTAACACCGGAGACATTCCAAAAGTGAGAGTTTTTCTTCACTAATCGCGCGTATTGCTCTTGAATAAAGGCGCTGATGATGACTCTTTGATTACCATCTAGACGATAGCTGACCACGCTTCCAACCGGAATTTGGCGGAAAAATATCGGCGAGCCAACATCGAGCGAACCGAGTTTGTCTGAGGTCAATTCGACCATCACACCTTCTGAGCCGATTTGCATCGGCGGTGGTTGGCGTTCTGCTTCAAAAAATGTTGACGGATTACCTTTACCCGGTTGAATCGCAATGTAGTTACCCGAAAACAGTGCATCTAAGCCTTCAACACCTGTGATGCTGGCCTTAGGGGTGACAAGCCAGAAGAGGGTCTCTTTATTTAAGAAAGGCTTAGCGCGGTAGTCCATCATGACCTTAACGTTTACGCCCTTGAGATCTTCATCTATGCCAATGTCTTTTACTTTACCGACAGTCAAGCCTTGGTATTTGACTAAGGTTTTACCTACGTCAATCCCAGTGGCGCTCGGAAAGTGAATTTGAATTTCAACGCCCGATTCTTTAATGCTCTTAATGCCCAGCCACGCCCCCAATGCCAACGCGACAATAGGCAGTAGCCAAATGGGCGAAAAGAGTTTTTTCTTTACAACTTTCGGCGATTCAATTTGTGTCATCTTGAGGTTCCAATCGATCCCAGAGTAAACGAGTGTCTAACACTTTTGCGGCTAACTGAGTTAACAGAATAACCAAGGCAAATGCAGTCGCGGCAGGTGCGGGTTTAGCATCGAGTAGTTGTCCCATATTCACTAATGCCACTGTGATTGAGATGACAAATAAATCGAGCATAGACCAACGACCAATCCATTCGATGATGTGAAAACCCACCATCAATTTCTTTTTTGAAATCGGAATATCAAAGCTGATCGCACACAGATAAATGGATAAACCGATGATTTTAATCCATGGCACTAAAATACTGGCAGTAAAAACTATCACGGCAATGGGCAACATATCTGAATGCACTAGATGCAAAATGCCCGAAAAAATGGTGTCGTGCCGCACTTGCCCTTGATTGGTCAGCATAGTGATAGGGTAAATGTTGGCAGGCACCAGCAAGATGGCAGCGGTAATCAACAAAGCCCAACTTTTTTGCAGGCTAGAATAGTCCCTGACCTGCAACTCAGCTTCACAGCGTTGGCAGTGGGTGAGGTCGCTACTATTGAGCTGGCGGCAGACCTTACACAGACACAGGCCGATATCTTTACCTTGTTGCTTCATATCAGCGATGACCTTCCAATAACGTCCACATGTGCTCTAAGTCGTATTCTCTTTGTAGAAACAAGGTCACGAGAAACAACATAGTGAAGCAAAATGTGCCCATACCAAAATAAATATCCGAAAAATCAGAAAGCTGGAACGATGAAACCAAAAAGCTGATCACATAAATTTCTAGCATAGTGAGCTGCGACAATACGCCATGAAACTTCAATAATTGCTTTAATGAGTTACGCCAAAAAAGACGACTCAGTCCCCATTTCACAATCCAAATCTGCGTCAGTATCGATAACAGTAATAAGCCTGGGCCAATCACAGCGGCGGCAAGCACGGCTAAACCTACAACCCAATAACCTTGGTCAAATACCGCAAACGCGCCCTGAAAAACCGTGGTGGTGCGAATGCTGCCGAAAAAGTGAATTTCGAGTACGGGTAAAAAATTGGCAGGAAAATAAAACACTAATGCCGAAATACATAGGGCTAGCATGCCATTTACAGAACAGTAGGGAGTGTCATAGAGTGCTGTGCCACAACGGGGACAGAGGGCTCTAACGCCGCTTGGCAAGGCACGTTTGCGGACTGCTAAATCGCAGGAACGGCAAAGGATTACTGAATTTTCTGCTGCGTTTTCATGCATATAAAAATATTATATTAGCCTAAATAGGAGTAATAACAGCGAGTTCGGTGCAAAGTGTAGTGCTAATCAGTCGTTCTGCACAGTCTGGCGCTTTATAATCTTGGCAACGAAAGTACGCTAATAATATCAGATTAATCAGAACACTTGCATCACAAGTTCAATCTATGTCACTCTAGTTACTGTATATAAAAACAGTGCGAGGGCAGTCATGGCAGTAATAACACAGTTTGTCGTGGTCAGAGAAGGGGTTGAAAAGATGACATTCACATCTAAGAAGGAGGCTGATGCCTACGATAAGATGCTCGATATCGCCGATAACCTTATCCCCTTCATTCAAAAAGCTGATTTAGGTATAGATGAAAGCGTGGCCGAAAAGCTTGCATTCTATTTTGCTAACAATAAAGATGAGCTGACGAACTTGCTTAAAGGTGTCGTTCAGGTTAATAGTACGCCAACGAATTCACCTGCTGCGAAAAAAGCGGCTAAAAAGACCGAAGTAGCAGAATAAAATTGTTAGGAAATGTAATGAAATCGAAATTTTATGAGTCACTTAACCGTCAAGCCTTGGCCTTGTTGGAAGGGGAAGACGACCTTGTTGCGGCAATGGCGAATTTTTCAGCCTTACTCAATGATAATTTGACTGAGCTGAACTGGGTGGGATTCTACGTTATGCGTGGCGAACAACTGGTACTAGGCCCGTTTCAAGGTAAAGTGGCTTGTACACGCATTCCGTTAGGAAAAGGCGTGTGTGGTACGGCGGCATTCACCAATCAAACCCAGCGAGTGGCCGATGTTCATCAATTTGATGGCCATATTGCCTGTGATTCTGCCAGTAATTCTGAAATCGTTGTGCCAGTTCGTGCCCAAGGTAACGTGGTTGCCGTGCTCGATATTGACAGCCCAATCTTCGATCGTTTCGATGAAGAAGACCAAAAGGGGCTGGAATTACTGGTTAAAAGTTTTGAAAACTGCCTATTTGATTAATTTGCGTACAATAACGCATAATTCATAGTCGCAATCGGTGGCGTGCGCCTTATAATATGCGCCTGCACGCATTAAGCTGGTTTGATTGGCATGCAATGAATAAGCTTAGTGTTTTGAGCTGTAAAAATTTGTTAAGGTATATTTTTTAACTTTAGTAAACGCGGCTAGGATGCTAATTTGTACGTTGACTCAATATTGAGTTTAACGAAGATAAACGACACGTAAGAAGCTGATATATATCACCTCGAATCGATGTCCCTTTTTGACTGTGGAAGTAATGATGGAATCAACAGAAAAGTTGACCGACACCAATGCAATTTTGGCGTATTTGTATGAAACATTTCCTTTGTGCTTTATTGCTGAAGGTGAAACTAAGCCATTAAAAATCGGATTGTTTCAAGATTTGGCTGAAAGGTTGGCTGATGATTCTAAAGTCAGTAAAACTCAGCTCAGAGTTGCCTTAAGACGTTACACCAGCAGCTGGCGCTATTTAAAGTGCGTTAAAGCGGGCGCACAACGCGTTAATCTGGATGGCGAACCTTGCGGCGAGTTAGAGCAAGAGCACATTGACCATGCTCAAGCCATGTTGAAAGAAAGTCAGGATAAAGCGAAAGCGAAACGTGCAGCACTCGCACCTAAGCCTGCGGCGAAGAAAGCCCCTAAAAAAGTGGCTGTTCCTCAACGTGCTAAAACTGAGCGTCCAGCTAAGCCTGCACCTAAAGCTGCAGCGCCAGTCGTAAATTATGTTCAAGCACAATTGACTGATTTAACGAAAAAACAACGCGTCAATGTTAAGTTAGGTATGACACCCGTAGCCGGTGTAATTACTGATATTAACAAGGAAGATATTCATGTTCAGCTTGATAGTGGCCTAACGATTAAAGTTAGAGCAGAACATATCCTGCTGTAATCATTTTTTAAAACGGAGTAACTTGTTGATGCGAAAACTCACTTTGGCTACCTCGATCGCCACTGTTTTTGTCGGATTCTCGGCTTGGGCCGTACCACCCACGATTCAAATCAGCGAGTTACCCACTCTCAAGCAGGAAGCGCAACATAAGGTTGCGAGTAAAAGGATAACGGACTTATACACTCGTTCGCACTATCATAGATTTAATCTCGATGATGCCTTTTCTGCGCAAATATTTGACCGTTATCTGCAGCAGTTGGACTATCGCCGCAATGTGTTAACCCAAGCGGATGTCGATAGTTTTAAACCTTATGCTACCCAATTCGATGACATGCTCAGTTCTGGTGAACTTGAGCCTGCCTATAAAATGTTTGATATCGTCCAAAAGCGCCGTTATGAAGGCTTTGTCTATGCTTTATCCCTATTGGATAAAGAGATGGACTTCTCCGCCCCCGGCGATGCCTATGAGTATGACCGTGACGATGCGGCATGGCCAAAAGATCAAGCCGAGATCAATGAGTTATGGCGTCAACGTGTTAAATACGATGCGTTAAATCTGAAGCTCACAGGTAAAAAATGGCCTGAGATTGTTGAGATCCTGCAAAAGCGTTACAACAACGCCATCAAACGTTTGACTCAAACCAACAGTGAAGACGTGTTCCAAGGTGTGATGAATGCCTTCTCACGCAGCATTGAGCCGCATACGAGTTACCTGTCACCACGCAATGCTGAACGTTTCCAAATGGAAATGAATTTAAGTCTTGAAGGGATTGGTGCTCAACTGCAACTTGAAGACGATTACACTGTTATTAAAAGCTTAATTGCTGGCGGCCCTGCGGCTGGCAGCGAAAAACTGTCGCCTGAAGACAAGATTGTCGGTGTCGGTCAAGAAGGCGGTGAAATTGTTGATGTCATCGGCTGGCGTTTAGACGACGTGGTTGATCTGATCAAAGGGCCTAAGGGCAGTAAAGTCGTACTGCAAATTTTACCGAAGAAAGGCGGTTCGAATGCTAAGCCATTCGACGTTACCTTAGTACGCGATAAAATTCGTCTTGAAGACAGAGCAGCAACCTCTAAGGTGATTGAACCTAAAGATGGCGAGTACGCAAATCGCAAAGTCGGTGTGATCCAAATTCCTGGCTTCTACATGAATTTGTCACAGGACGTTGAAAAAGAGCTAGTTAAGTTAAACGAAGCCAAAGTTGAAGGCATAGTTATCGACCTTAGAGGTAACGGTGGTGGTGCATTAACGGAAGCCGTGTTGCTGACAGGACTCTTTATCGATATGGGCCCTGTGGTGCAAATTCGTGATGCCGATGGCCGTGTGTCTGCGCACCGTGATAACGATGGCAAAACCAGTTATGCCGGTCCTTTAACTGTGATGGTTGACCGTTACAGTGCGTCTGCCTCTGAAATTTTTGCTGCCGCATTGCAAGATTATGACCGTGCACTGATTGTCGGTGAGTCGAGTTTTGGGAAAGGCACAGTGCAGCAGCATAAGAGCTTAGGTCGCATCTACGACATGTATGAAAAGCCAATTGGTCATGTGCAATACACGATTCAAAAGTTCTATCGGATCAATGGCGGCAGCACTCAGCTTAAAGGTGTGACACCCAACATTGCTTACCCAAGTGCGTTAGAGCCAGGTGAGTACGGCGAAGCTGAAGAGAAAAATGCCTTGCCTTGGGATAAAGTGCCAATGGCGCAATATGGCACGCTCAACGATGTGACACCTGAGTTAGTGACTAGCCTTGAAGCTAAACATCTTAACCGCATCAAAAGCAGTGTAGAGTTTGCCTATATCAATCAAGATATTGCCGACTTTAAAAAACATCACAAAGAGAAGACAGTTTCTCTGGTTGAAAGTGAGCGTATTGCCTCCCGTGAAGCCGATGAGAAGAAAGTCCTCGATAGAACAAACGAGCGTCGAGTCGCTAATGGTTTAGCACCGGTTAAATCAATGGAAGACATTAAAGACGACGCCGAATTGCCAGACGCATTTTTAGACGAAACCGCTTATATCACTTTAGATATGGCTGATGCGCAAAAACTGGCTAAAACTAGTGCTAAGTAGGCGCTAGTCGAGTCGATTTATCCAATATCAAAACGCGCTTATGGCGCGTTTTTTCTTATTTAGATCAGCGTTAAAGGGATCGAAATGACACAAGCTCAAGCAAAATACTTAAAAGATTATCAAGCGCCACTCTTCACGATAGACACGATCGACTTAGCCTTTAATCTGGCGGGCAATAAAACTCAAGTGCAGGCGATCAGTCGTATAAAACGCACTTCAAAACATACCCATGCCTTAGTGTTAGATGGTGAAGACTTAACTGTTGTCTCGTTGACGGTTGACGGCGAGGCAGTGCCTTACCATGTTAGCGCGGGTCAATTAGTCTTAGAAACGGCGCTTGATGAGTTTGAACTGAATATTATCACTAAGCTCGATCCCGAGGCCAATTCAAGCCTTGAAGGCCTGTACATGTCCGATGGTGCCTACTGCACGCAATGCGAGGCTGAGGGCTTTAGACGGATCACTTATTTCCTCGACCGTCCCGATGTATTAGCTAAATACACAGTTCGTATCGAAGCCGATAGCGCCGCATTCCCGTTTTTACTGAGTAACGGGAATTTGATTGATCAAGGCGAGTTAGAGGGCGGTCGCCATTATGTTTGCTGGCAAGATCCGTTTCCAAAACCGGCTTACTTGTTTGCCTTAGTCGCTGGCGATTTTGATCTGTTGCAAGATGAGTTCATTACCCGCAGTCGCCGTAAAGTGATCCTGCAAGTGTTCGTCGATAAAGGTAATTTACATAAAGCGCACCATGCGATGGCGTCACTTAAAAAATCCATGGCATGGGATGAGAGTCGTTTTGATCTCGAGTACGATTTAGATATTTACATGATAGTTGCCGTCGACTTTTTCAACATGGGAGCGATGGAAAACAAAGGCTTAAATATCTTCAACACTAAATATGTGCTTGCAGATACGTTAACGGCTACCGACGAGGATTATCACGGTATTGAATCGGTGGTAGGCCATGAGTATTTCCATAATTGGACCGGAAACCGCGTGACGTGCCGCGATTGGTTCCAGTTAAGTTTAAAAGAAGGCTTAACGGTTTTTCGTGATCAAGAATTTAGCTCTGATTTAGGTTCACGCGCTGTGAATCGAATTCACGCAATTAAAGTGATCAAGAATCAACAATTTGCCGAAGATTCAGGCCCTATGTCCCATCCAATACGTCCAGAATCTGTGATTGAGATGAATAATTTCTACACAGTCACTGTGTATAACAAGGGCGCTGAAGTGATCCGCATGATGCACACTTTGCTCGGCGAAGAAAAGTTTCAAGCGGGGATGAAACTGTATTTTAAACGCCATGATGGCCAAGCGGTCACTTGCGATGATTTTGTGGCGGCAATGGAAGATGCCAGCGGCGTAGATTTAACCCAATTCCGTTTATGGTATAGCCAAGCAGGCACGCCGATTGTGACTGCGATGGACAGTTTCGATGCGCTAACTGGCGTTTACCAATTAACCCTTAAGCAAAGTTTAGCGAACTGTGCATCACCTTTGCATATTCCTTTTAGCATCGAACTGTTAGATGCCAAGGGGCATTCTTTAGTGAATGAAGTTCTCGACTTTACTCAAGTGGAACAAGTGTTTAGTTTTGAGGGATTAAGCCATAAACCGGTGGCTTCACTGTTGCAAAACTTCTCCGCGCCAGTCAAATTACAATACAGATTCAATGTCGATCAACTGGTTCACTTGATGCGTTTTGCCAGCAGCGAAGTAGCGCGCTGGGAAGCTTCAGTGACCTTAGTGAGCCAAGCGATTTGGCAAAATGTGGCGAGTTTACAGCAGCAACAAGCCATGACACTCGATCCCCGCGTGCGCGATAGTTTTAAAGGTGTGTTGTTAGACACTGAACTTGATCCAGCATTGATTGCCGAAATCTTAGCCATACCTACGGCATCTGCTTTGATTGAGCAAACAGACAGCGTTGATCTTGATGCCTTAGCCTTAGCCCGTGAATTTGTGTTAACTGAGCTAGCTTCACACTCTGAAGATGAATTAATTGCGCTTTATCGCTCTTTGGTATCGGTCGATAGCACGCAGGCAAGAGCGCTTAAAAATCAGTGTTTAACTTGGCTAGCAAGAGTGTCGGATGAGGCAGAAGCGTTAGTCATTTCTCAGTTCGATAAAGCCAACAATATGACTGATTCCCTCGGCGCACTGACTGCGGCAAATGTGGGTGATTTGCCTTGTCGCGATGAGCTGATGACCACATTTGAGCTGCGTTGGCAGGACACGCCATTGGTAATGGATAAATGGTTCATGTTGCAAGCAACCCATAATGCACAAGATGTGATAGAACGTCTGCGTCAATTACAACAGCACAAGCGATTTAGTATGAGCAATCCAAACCGAGTGCGTGCTTTAGTGGGCAGTTTTGCGGCGGGGAATATTTATCAATTCCACCGTCAAGACGGTAAGGGTTATGCCTTCTTAACTGAATGCTTAATGACCCTTAATAAGCTCAATCCGCAGGTTGCGGCGCGCATGGTGACGCCATTGATCCAGTTCCATAAATTCGACTTAGGCCGTCAAGCCTTGATCAAAGCCTGTTTAGGGCAACTTTTGGCTTTACCTGACTTATCTAAAGATATGTACGAAAAAGTCTCTAAGACATTGGCAAAATAGCGATTTGTAGGAGGAGCGCGGCAATAGATGCCGCCCTGATATTATGGAATTGTATTTCAAACTAACGATCAGCTATCGAGATTTCTTACCTTATTATCAAGGGCTTGCTGATAAAGTTGAGGTTCGCGAAACGCAAGGACGTATTTTGTGGATTAATGGTCGTCATTTCAGACGTTTTTTAACCGAAAATGGCATTCACGGCTATTTCAAATTGGTTTTAGATGATAAGGGACAATTTGTTTCATTAAATCGAGTTTAGCCTAAATTTGTTTATTAATGCTTAGAGTAATTACTTTAAACGGTCGGCTGATTATTAGGCTCAGTTTGTGATATTTAGTTTTTAAATATGTTAATGAATTATATGATTTTTTGATGTCTTTCCTCGCTTTATTTCTATCCCGCTTTTCTCTAATTTAAATCCCACCTTTTCAACAGCTGGCACAAATGTGTCTACATGCTTAATTCTTTAGAAAATTTTCTCTAACTGCGCCTTGCCCAAGGGGATTAATTGCTGTAACAATGATGTTACCTGTGAGCTAACAAGATGTTGGTTGTAATTCCTAAAACAAAGAATCCAGCAGGGTACGGAGAGCTAAAATGAAAATTGTTAAAAATAGTTTTAACAAATCGGCGCTTGCTTTGGGGGTGGCGTCGGCATTGAGTTTGTTAATGATCCCAAGCGTTAATGCAATATCTTTTGATTGGGGAGAGGTTGAGGGTACATTTGACTCAACTTGGACTGCTGGTGCGAGCTGGCGTGTTGGGGCGCGCGATTGGGAAGGTCAAATTGGTAAGGTGAATCAACCCCAATTCGATTGGTCTAATTACAGCGCATTTGGCAATACAAAATATACTTCTGCTGAGATTTGGGCCCAGCCCGGGTCATATTCCAGCAACAATGATTTAAGTAACTTACTTTATTCACAAGGCGATACTACGTCTGAAATCGTCAAAGGTTTGCATGAATTATCACTGAAATACAAAAACTACGGTTTATTTGCCCGCGGTATGTATTTCTATGATCGTAAACTGAACGATGGCAATTATGACTACAACGATCCGATCACGGGCAAAGAATTTGACCCTTGTGAAGATAGCCGCGCTTCAGAAGTGCAATGTAAAGATATCCGTTTATTAGATGCGTTTGTTTATGCCAACTTCGATTTGAATGAGGGTGCGAATCCACTATCTATTCGTGTAGGTAATCAAGTAGTCTCATGGGGTGAAAGTACGCTGATTGCCCATGGGATCAGTGAAATTAACGCCGTGGATTTGAACATTCTTAACGCGCCTGGTGCTGAGTTAAAAGAAGCGTTCAGACCGCAAGGTATGGTGTGGGCATCCCTTGGCCTGACAGATTCGTTAACGGTTGAAGCATTCTATCAATATGATTGGCAACCTATTTGGGTCCCAACTCCGGGCTCGATTTTTGCGACTAATGATTTTGCCGGTTTTGGTGGCTATGCGCAAAACGCTCAGCTTGGGTTTAACGCTAACCCTGACATTAACTTAGATTTTGTGATGCAAGAATATGAGCGTTTAGCGGGCATGATCGCCAGCGGCCAATCTATTCCGACACAGCAATTGGTTTCTATGGCTTTAGCCTATCCAACGAAAGTGACCCTAGTGCAGGATGAAGAAGAACCAAGCAATGATGGCCAATACGGTATCAAGCTGGGTTATTACGCTCCTGAGCTGGGTGAAACTGAATTTGGTTTCTATTTCATGAATTACCATAGCCGTCGTCCACTGATCAGCGGTACTGCCGCTGATTTTAGCACGGGCGCATTGTTGTCAGATCTGGCGACAGTAGGCCAAAACTCGGGCAACATTAACCGTGAATTGCTGCTTAGTCTTAAGAGCTTCTCTAAGGCGCAAATCGTTTATCCAGAGGATATTAAACTCTACGGTTTCAGCTTCAATACCTTGATTGGTGATACCTCTGTCGCGGGTGAAATTGCCCATCGTCAAGATGAGCCACTGCAGATTGATGACGTTGAGTTGCTGTTCGCCGGTATGCCACAGCAGTTAGCCAATGCGGGGCTTCGTCCCGATCTTGATGGTATTTCGCAGATTAAAGACGTTCAACCGGGTGAAACCGTCGATGGTTTTATCCGCCTTGATACCACACAGGCGCAGGTGACTTTCACCCATCTATTTGGTCCAACCTTAGGTTTAGATAACTTAACTATGTTGGCCGAAGTGGGTGGTGTGTGGATCCACGATATGCCAGGTTTCGATGAGCTACGTCTCAATGGCCCAGGTACGTCGCGTTCTGGCGGCAATCCCGATATGCCAGGCATCATTCAAGCCTTGCACAATGGTCCTGAGACTAACCCGTTCCCTACTGACTTTGCTTGGGGCTACCGTTTAGTTGCAAAAGCGGATTTCAACAACGTCTTCGCTGGGGTCAATATGTCACCACGGGTCATTTTCTCCCATGACGTTGACGGTATTACTCCAGATCCTATGTTCCTGTTCACGGAAGGACGTAAGTCTGTCGCGCTAGGCGTTAACTTCGATTATCAAAACCGTTGGGGTGCAGATATCTCCTATAACAATTTCTTTGGCGGTGTCGGTACGACGAATGCGATGGCAGATCGTGATTATGTTTCATTCAATATCAAGTATTCGATCTAAAAGGACTCAAACAATGAAGAAACTGACGATATTGGCGAGTGCAGTGATGTTTGCACTCGTAGCGCCAGTCGCTATGGCTAAGGTATCAGAGGCTGACGCGGCTAAACTTGGCAATGAGCTCACCCCTTTAGGTGCTGAAAAGGCGGGTAACGCTGATGGTTCTATTCCGGCGTGGGATGGTGGTATCACTAAGCCTGTGGCGGGTTATACCAAAGGGATGCATCACCCAGATCCTTTCCCTGAGGATAAGATTGAATTCACCATTACCAATGCTAACAAAGCGCAATATAAAGACTTTTTAACACCGGGTCAGATGAAGTTGTTCGAACTTTATCCTGATACTTACAAGATGAATGTGTATAAGACTCGCCGTAGCGCATCTGTGCCGCAGTTTGTCTACGATGCGACTAAAGCTAACGCGACACGTGCAGAATTGATTGCACAGGGCAATGGTATTTCTGGCGCTGCTATTGGTATTCCATTCCCGATCCCTGCAAATGGCTTAGAAGCGATTTGGAACCACATTTTGCGTTTTCGTGGTATCGACATCGAGACTTCCCGTAGCCAAGCAGCACCAACGGCCGATGGAAGCTTTAGTTTGGTAGAAACGGCTGAGGAAATTCGCTTCGAATATTCTCGTCCTGAAATGACTTTAGATCTGCTTAAAGCCAGCAATACGCTGTTCTACTTTAAGCAAGTGGTAACTCAGCCAGCCCGTTTAGCAGGTACTGCGTTATTGGTGAAAGAGACCATGGATCAAGAGGCCTTGCCACGCCAAGCTTGGACTTATAACACAGGACAACGTCGTGTCCGTAAAGCGCCAAACGTCGCTTTCGATACACCGGGTACAGTGTCTGATGGTTTGCGTACGACGGATGATTTCGACATGTTTAACGGCTCTCCAGTGCGTTACAACTGGGAACTGGTTGGCAAAAAAGAAATTTATATCCCATACAACGATTACAAGCTGCACTCAGACAAACTGAAATATGACCAAATATTGAAACCTGGTCATGTGAACCCTGAATATGTTCGTTGGGAAAAACACCGCGTATGGCAAGTGAAGGCGACGTTGAAAGACGGTATGCGCCACATTTACAAAGTGCGCGATATGTACCTTGACGAAGATTCATGGCAAGTGTCGATAGCCGATCTCTACGACAACCGTGATCAGCTGTATCGTGTGGCCGTTGCACATGGCTTGAACTACTACGAAGTACCAACTCAATGGGACACGCTGGAAGTCTTCCATGATTTGCAATCCCGTCGTTATCTCGCCATGGGTTTAGACAACCAAAGTGGCATGTATAACTTCGATGCCAAACTGACCGAAGCTAACTTTACCCCTGATGCGTTGCGTCGTGAAGGTATCCGTTAATACGCCGTAAATAAAGGGGCGCTTTGCGCCCCTCATTAGTTTAAGGAAGTTTGTATGTCGTTTCGCATCCTTCAGTGTGTTGCTGCATTAAGTTTTGGTGGCGCTTTTTTCCCTTCTACGTTATCTGCTACTCCTTCTGATCCGATTTTTTCACAAATTCAACCGCTTGCGGCTTCATCTCTGATTTTAGATATTGCCAACGTGGGCAAAGGGTTAGTGGCTGTGGGTGAGCGCGGTCATGCTCTGGTGTATGACGGCAGTTGGCATCAAGTGGCGACGCCCGTAAGTTCACAGCTGACAAAAGTGTTTTTCCTTAATGACAAACTAGGCTGGGCCGTGGGCCATGATGCGACCATTTTACATACTCAGGATGGTGGCCAAACTTGGCAGCAGCAGATGCATTCGCCCGAGATTGAAAAGCCATTCCTCGATGTGGTGTTTTTAGACGAAAACAATGGTATTGCCATTGGTGCTTACGGTTTGTTTTATCGCACTAATGATGGTGGCGCCCATTGGAGTGATGAGTTCCATGAGGAGCTGTTAGCCGAAGAAGATGTGTCCTATTTAGCGGAGTTAAAAGACAGCGATCAATCAGCCTATGTGAGTGCGCGCGCTTCATTATTGCCGCACTTTAATCGTATTTTAACCTTGACTGACGGACGTTTATTACTGGTCGGCGAGTTAGGCCTAGTGGCGGTTTCAGGCGATAAAGGCAGCACATTTGCGCGTACCAGTTTTGATTACGATGGCTCTATGTTTAATGCCATTGAAACGAAAGATGCCGTGTATGTGATGGGCCTTCGCGGCCATATATTCAAAGCTGATGTGAGTTTAAGTCAGTGGAATGAAATCGAACTGCCAGTGCAATCTTCAATCAATGGGGCTATGTCAGTGTCGGACGATGCGGTTTATCTCGTGGGTAATGCGGGGATTGTGATTAAACTGAATGAAGATGACACCAGCAGTATTGTTACTCGTCGCCAAGGGGAAAACTTAGTCTCTATTGCGAAGGATAATCAAGGGAATATGTGGTTATCCGGCAGCCAAGGGCTGTTTATTCTTAAGCCATAAAATTTTAAAACTACAATAACAGGGCCGAGAAGATGTTAGAAAAACTGGTCAACGGATTTGAGTCATTTTTATTCCGCAATCGTGCGTGGGTCGTCGGCATTTTTGTGTTTTTGACGTTGTTTTTAGGCTATCAAGCCAGTCAACTCAAAATGGATGCGGCCTTCATCAAAAACATTCCGCTGCATCACAGTTATATGCAGACCTACCTGAAACATCAAAAAGATTTTGGTGGCGCTAATAGCATTATGGTGGCGGTCGAAGATACCAGCGGCAATATATTTAATGCGAACTATTTTGATACCTTAAAAAACGTGCACGATCAGCTGTTTTTTATTCCAGGGGTTGACCGCGCACAGGTGAAATCGATTTTTTCGCCTTCCACACGGTTTACCGAAGTCGTTGAGGATGGTTTTGCGGGTGGGCCCGTGATTCCGGCGGATTTTTCGACCACAGTGTCTGGGCTCGAAACCGTGCGCGATAATATTGAAAAAGCGGGCATTGTCGGTCGATTAATTGCCAATGATTACAGTGCGGCCATGGTGTCGGCGCAGTTGATGGATTTTGACCCACAAACTGGCAAACCCTTAGATACCATCGCCTTTGCGGCGCAGCTCGAAAAAGAGCTGAGGGGCAAGTTTGAAACCGATAAGGTTAAAATTCACATCATAGGTTTTGCCAAGATGGCGGGAGATGTGGCCGATGGTGCTAAGGGCGTATTACTGTTCTTTGTGATCGCCATTTTTATCACCGCCGTCATGGTTTACCTTTTCTCAAAATCGATCATTCTGACCGTTTTACCCCTCGTCTGCAGTTTAACCGCTGTGGTCTGGCAGCTCGGTTTATTGACTGTGATAGGTTTTGGCCTCGATCCCATGTCGATTCTGGTGCCTTTTTTGGTATTTGCCATCGGTGTGAGTCACGGGGTGCAAATGATCAACGCGGTTAGACGCCGCGTGATGGACGGACAGACCACTAAAGCGGCTGCTGCTTCGGCATTCCGCAGTTTATTAGTACCAGGTGGCGTTGCTTTACTATCTGATACTGTTGGTTTTATTACTCTATTGTCGATTGATATTGGGATTATTCGTGAGCTAGCGATTTCGGCATCACTGGGTGTGGGCGTGATCATTTTCACTAACCTTATCCTGTTGCCTTTGGTGATTTCCTTTACTGAAATCAAAGTCGATAAACACGCAGAGCCAACGGCTGAAGAAGTCCGCACCGAAGCGATTTGGCGCTTCTTGGCACGTTTCGCGACGCCTAAATACGCTGTCGTGGTGATTATTGCAACTGTGGTGCTGTATTTTGCTGGTCTGCAGCAAGCCAATCAGATGAAGATAGGTGACTTGCAGGGCGGGGCTCCCGCGTTACACCAAGATTCGCGTTATAACCTCGATACCTTCTTCATCACAGATCATTTCTCCATCACCACCGACGTGATGACTGTGATTGTTGAGGCGGCGCCCGAGGCTTGTACTTATCACGACGTGCTAACTCAAATTGATGAGTTCGAGTGGCTAGTGCGTAATACGCCTGGGGTTGAATCGACTGTGAGTCTGGCGTCGGTGGCTAAAAAAGTGAACGCAGGCTTTAACGAAGGCAACCCAAGATGGGAAGTACTTCCACGTACGACCGCGAGCTTAGTGCAGGCCATTGGCCAAATTCCGACCACCTCGGGTTTGTTAAATGGCGATTGTTCTGTCATGCCTGTGTATCTGTTTATGAAAGATCACAAGGCAGAAACCATAGAAACTGTGGTCGCTAAGGTGAAAGCCGTCGCCGCGAAAATGGATAACGATAAGTTGCAATTTAAGCTGGCGTCGGGTCCTGTGGGTGTAATGGCAGCGACCAACGAAGCGGTGGCTGAAGCGCAATTACCTATGATGTTATATGTCTATGGTGCCGTGTTTGTACTTTGCTTAATCAGTTTTAAATCCTTTAAAGCGACAGTGGCTGTGATTATCCCGCTGTATGTGGTGTCAACATTGGCACAAGCCTTGATGACGCAACTGGATATTGGTTTAGCGGTTAGTACTTTACCTGTCATTGCGCTGGGGGTCGGTATCGGTGTGGATTATGGTATTTATATCCTTTCGACTATGTCATCTAAGCTCTCGAACGGAATGCCAGTGCAACAGGCTTACTATGAGGCGTTGGTCGAACGGGGCAGTGCGGTGATTTTTACAGGGCTGACTTTAGCGATTGGTGTCAGTACTTGGTTCTTCTCAGCACTTAAATTCCAAATGGACATGGGAATATTGTTAACATTCATGTTTGTGGTAAATATGCTCGGCGCCATAATTATCCTTCCTGCATTGGCCGCCGTTTTCTGGCGCCAACCTAAGTAGGGTCTACAAATGGGGAGCTTAGCTCCCCATTTGCTTTTGAATACTTAGTCTGCTTTATCGATTGTTTGGTCATTTGTCATTCATTGTTTACGCCAATACTGGATTTCAAGAGGATGTACCACTAAAATTTTCCTCGAAATACAGCGGTTTTAGTAATAAACTTCGCGCGATGATCCAGATCACACTAATTTTCCTGAGATCGTTAAGCCGAAGCATCCAAATAATGAAAAAAGCGCTGCCATAGACGCTTAAGGAAACAGCAACATGGCCTTGAAAGATGCAATGCCTTCAGTACTACTTGAAAATGTAGTCAGTTTAATTCACGCTAAAGTCCCTAATTCACAAGCCAAGCAAGTTGAACAGTTCGCCACCTGCCTTTATGCCCACATGTCGAAAGACGATCTCAATGCGCGTAATGACAGTGATTTATACGGTGCGGTTCTCAGTTTATGGAACGCCCTGAACAAGACGCCAAAAGGTAGCACTCACCTACGAGTGTTCAACCCTAGCCAGGCCAAACACGGCTGGCAATCTACCCACTCGATCATTGAAGTTATCCAACCTGACATGCCATTCTTGGTAGATTCAGTTGGTATGGCATTGAATCGTATGGGTATTACTGCTCATATGATGTTGCACACTCCGCTGGCCATTGAGCGTTCAGAAAGTGGTGTGACGAATGTTACTTATCTTAATAAGAGCCCTGAAAGTACTGAGCATGTCGCCGTATTTTTGATTGAAATTGACCGTCAAAGCAGCACGGTTGATATCAAAGCATTAGAGCGCGAAATTCAGTCTGTGCTTGCCGATGTCGCTTCATCAGTTAACGACTGGGAAGTCATGTCTGCCAAGTTGGCTGAGATGATTAAGGAATTGCCAAAACGTCCGTTCCCGGGCGATAAGCAAGAGTTAGAAGAAGCGATTAACTTCCTGACTTACTTGAATAATCATCACTTTACGCTATTAGGTTACCGTCAATACGATTTGAAACGTGTCGAAGGTGACGTTGAGTTAGTGCCTAATATCGCCTCTAGTTTAGGTTTGATGAACAAGCACACCAAAGCGCAACCTGAGCAAGGTTTGTTGTTATCTAGCTTCTCCGATAGTGCCCGCAAAGAAGCCTTAGATCACAGCTTACTGATCCTCACTAAGAGCAGTGCTAAGAGCCGCGTGCATCGCCCAGCTTATGTCGATTATATCGGTATTAAGCGTTTCGATAAGAAAGGCAATGTGATTGGCGAAGATAGATTTATCGGTTTATATGCGTCAAACCTGTATAACCGTAGCCCACGTGAAATCCCACTGCTGAATGAAAAAGTGCAGCGTGTGTTAGATCGTTCAGGCTTGACCCCACGTTCACACGACTATAAAGCCCTGCTAAACATCCTTGAGAATTTACCTCGTGACGAGCTAATTCAAGCCAATGTTGATGATTTATCGCACATGGCCCATGGCGTGTTAGAAATGCAAGACAGAGACAAGCTGAAACTCTTTGTACGTAAAGATGGCTTTGGCCGTTTCTTATCCTGTTTAGTGTACGTTTCTAAGGATCGTTACAACACTAAACTCCGCCAAGATACTCAACGTATTCTGGCCCAGCACTTTAACAGCAAAGAAGATGTAGAGTTTACGACTTATTTCTCTGAGTCGACGCTAGCCCGCACTCACTACATAGTCAAAGTTGATAACAATAATATGGATGTAGATGTGGCTGCCATAGAGAACAACTTAATAGAAGCGGCACGTTCGTGGGAAGATAAGTTAAGCACTGCGCTTAACAGTGCACTCGGCGAAGAAGCTGGCACTCATCTGACTAAGCGTTATTTCAATGCGTTCGAGCAAAGCTATAAAGAAGACGTATTGCCAAGTTCTGCCGTCGTTGACATGCAACAGCTCGAAGCTCTGGATGACGAACACAAGCTCGGCATGTTGTTCTATCAACCGCAGGAAGCGGCGCTGAACGATAATAAAGTGCGTTTAAAGCTATTCCATAAAGATGAGCCTATTCATCTTTCTGACGTGCTGCCAATGCTCGAAAACTTTGGTCTGCGCGTGATCAACGAGCGTCCATATGAAGTCACGACTTCAGACGGTTCTACCTTCTGGATCTTAGACTTCTTGATGACAGTTAAAGTCGTCAACACAGATAACATCGCTGATAGCCAAGATAGATTCCAAACTGCACTGTCACAAGTGTGGCAAAAGAAGTTAGAAGATGACGGCTTCAACCGCATTATTCTGGCATCTGGTTTAACCGGCCGTGAAGTCTCTGTATTGCGCGCGTATGCGAAATACATGCGTCAAATCGATGCGACTTTCAGTCAGTCATATATTGAAGAAACCTTTGGTCGTTACCCACAAATCGCTGATTTGTTGGTGAAGATGTTCATCCGTAAATTTAACCCTAAACTGAAAACCCGTACTCTGGGTAAGTTTTTGGAGCAGATCAATTTACGTTTAGACGAAGTGTCTAGCTTAGATGATGACCGTATTATTCGTCGTTATTTAGACTTGATTAACGCCACTCTGCGTACCAACTTCTACCAACTGGATGCCAAAGGCGAATCTAAGAGTTATATCTCGTTTAAATTCATGCCTTCACTGATCCCTGAAATGCCACGTCCACTGCCGAAATTCGAAATATTCGTTTATTCGCCACGGGTTGAAGGTGTGCATTTACGTTACGGTAAAGTGGCTCGTGGTGGTCTGCGTTGGTCAGATCGTCGTGAAGACTTCCGTACCGAAGTATTGGGTTTGGTAAAAGCACAGCAAGTGAAAAACACTGTGATTGTGCCTGTGGGTGCTAAAGGTGGCTTTGTTTGTAAACAATTGCCAACTGAAGGCGGCCGTGAAGCTTTCTTCACCGAAGGTCAAGAATGTTACCGCATCTTTATCCGTGCATTGCTCGATATTACCGATAACATTTTGAACGGTGAAATCGTCCATCCATTGGATGTGGTTCGTCACGATGAAGATGACCCATATTTAGTGGTAGCAGCCGATAAAGGCACAGCGACATTCTCTGATATCGCGAACTCGATTTCCCTCGAATACCGCTTCTGGCTCGGTGATGCATTCGCATCGGGTGGCAGCAACGGTTATGACCATAAGAAAATGGGTATCACGGCCAAAGGCGGCTGGGAATCGGTTAAGCGTCATTTCCGCGAAGTCGGTATTGATTGCCAAACTACAGACTTTACCTGTTTAGGTATAGGTGACATGGCGGGCGACGTATTCGGTAACGGTATGTTGTTGTCTAAGCACACTAAACTGGTTGCAGCCTTTAACCACATGCATATCTTTATCGATCCAAATCCGGATACGGCATTAAGTTATGATGAACGGGCGCGTTTATTCGCTCTGCCACGTTCAAGCTGGGAAGACTACAGCAGCAAGTTGATTTCTAAAGGTGGCGGTATTTTCCTCCGTTCATCTAAATCCATTCCATTATCGGCAGAGATGAAGCAAATGTTGGCCACAGAGAAAACCTCTATGACCCCAACTGAGCTGATGAAAGAACTGTTGAAAATGCCAGTGGATTTGATCTGGAACGGCGGTATCGGTACGTATGTGAAGTCTTCACGTGAAACCCACGCTGAAGTTGGCGATCGTGCCAACGATGCTCTACGTGTCAACGGTGGCGAACTGCGCGCTAAGATCGTCGGCGAGGGCGGTAACTTAGGTTGTACTCAGTTAGGTCGTATTGAATATGCGTCTAATGGCGGCCGTATCAACACTGACTTCGTGGATAACGTTGGTGGTGTGGACTGTTCAGACAACGAAGTGAACATCAAGATTTTGCTGAACGCTATGGTGACTGAAGGTGAACTGACGCTTAAGCAGCGTAACCGTTTACTGGAAGAAATGACTGAAGAAGTCGGCCAAATCGTACTACAAGACTGTAAAGATCAAACTCGTACTATCTCTGTGACTCAAGTGCGCGGTGCTGAGCAGTTAAAAGAGCAGATCCGCTTTATCCAGTACCTGGAAAAAGAAGGCAAGTTAGACAGAGCGTTAGAGTTCTTACCGTCTGACGATGAGCTAGCTGAACGTTTAGCCAGTGGTCGTGCATTAACGCGCCCAGAGCTATCAGTATTGGTTGCTTATGCGAAAATGGTGCTGAAAGAGCAATTAGTGACGCCAGAAATCACTGAAGATACGCTGTTAAGCCAACTGCTTATCGCGTATTTCCCGAAAAAACTTCAGGAAAAATACAGCGACAAAATGGCAACCCATCCACTGCGTGGCGAAATCATTGCGACCTCACTCGCCAATGAACTCGTTAACGACATGGGTTTGAATTTTGTTCAACGTATGCAAGATGAGACTGGTGCCTCAGTTGCTGATGCGGCAATTTGTTACACTATGGCTCGCGAAGTATTTGGTTTAGCTGAATTAACTAAATCGATCACTGACTTAAACGGCATAGTTCCGGCTGTGGTTCAAGGTGAAATGCTGCATCAGTTACGCCGTAATATGCGTCGTGCTAGCCGCTGGTTCCTACGTCACCGTAACCGTAATGGCAGCATTGAACAAACTGTTGCTTTCTTCAAACCAGTATTTGAACAAATTAAAGATAATGTTCATTTATATCTGGTCGAAGAAGAAGCGAAAGGTATCCAATCTGAGATCAATGCTTTGGTCAAAGAAAACGTACCACAAGCTGTGGCAACCATTGTGGCTAACATGAGCACCTTGTTCTCTGCCTTAGACATTGCCCAAATTGCGCAAACAGAAGATAAGACAGTGGCATTAGTGGCTGAAACTTACTTCAAACTCGGCGCCCGCGTTGAGCTGCACTGGTTCTTAGAACAGATCAGCGCTCAACCTGTAGCGAACCATTGGCAAGCGCTAGCTCGCGCCGCCTTTAGGGAAGAGTTAGATTGGCAACAACGTGCATTGAGTTCAGTGGTCTTAAGAACTTGCAGTGCAACCTGTGATGCCGAAAGTGTGATTTCTCAGTGGATTGAGATCAATCAAGGCTTATTGGAAAGATGGTTCCACATGCTAGCTGACTTCAAAACGTCGCAAAGCCATGAGTTTGCTAAGTTCTCTGTCGCCCTACGTGAACTTAACCTTCTGATCCTTCATTGCGAAGGCCAAAAGTAAACTTATTATAACAATCAGAAGCCCTGGCGATCGCCGGGGCTTTTTTTAGGTCGAGGAAAGTACATGTTTTATAAAATCGCACAGAAAGTCATGTTTCAGATGGATCCTGAGCGAGCTCACCATCTTGCTATAGGCAGTCTAAAAATGACCGCCAATAGCCCGCTAACGTGTCTATACGGACAAACGATTGCACCCGCTCCTGTCAGCTTTATGGGACTGACTTTTCCTAACCCAGTGGGACTCGCTGCGGGTATGGACAAGGACGGCGAATCGATTGATGCCTTTCATGCGATGGGATTTGGTCATGTTGAAGTGGGCACTGTGACCCCAAGACCCCAACCCGGTAATGATTTACCCCGTCTATTTAGATTAAAGCCTGCCAAAGGCATTATTAATCGCATGGGGTTCAATAATAAAGGTGTCGATAATCTGGTCAAAAATTTGATCGCTAAAAAGACCGACATTATGGTTGGTGTTAATATTGGTAAGAATAAAGACACCCCAGTAGAACAAGGTAAAGACGATTATTTGATCTGCATGGATAAAGTTTATCTCCATGCGGCTTATATTGCGGTGAATATTTCATCACCCAATACCCCAGGATTGCGATCGCTACAATATGGCGATCTATTAGATGAATTATTGAGCGCAATTAAAACTAAGCAACTTGAGCTGGCCGAAAAGCACAAAAAATACGTGCCCATCGCACTTAAAATTGCTCCAGATTTAACCATCGAAGAAATTGAAAATATCGCAGAGGCGCTGATTAAAAACAAATTTGATGGCGCAATTGCAACTAATACTACCTTAACGCGCGATGGTGTTAGCGGTCTTGCCAACGCCAATGAAAGCGGCGGTTTAAGCGGTAAACCCTTAACTGAGCTGTCTACTAAAGTGATCAAGCAGTTAGCGATATGCTTGAAAGGGCAGATCCCGATCATCGGCGTGGGCGGCATCAATAGTGCCGAAGATGCCTTGGCTAAATTTGATGCGGGCGCAACTATGGTACAGATTTATTCGGGTTTTATTTATCAAGGTCCGAAGTTAATTAAAGAAATAGTGAATACATACCGTTTGAAATAATGATCTTAAGATCAATATAACGATCTAAAATAAGATCTTATTCTTTAACAGCGATCTAAAACGATCCTTAGATCGCTGTTAAGATCCTACAATAGATCGACTAAGTAACTGTTAAATAATTTGTATTTTATTATTTTTATTTTGATATTGGATAAAATATCTACTATTATGTCCCAGTGTTCAAATATTGGGTCACCGTTATGTTATTAATGCCGCAAAAAGATTGGCAATGGAAATATAACGATTCGTATGGTGTGTTAGGCGTATCGTTAGGTTCCGAGATAGAATTTCTGACGTCTTATAAAGCAAAATTACTCATTCCAGATGCCTTATCAAGTATGGAATTTAATATTGCGCACGCCAAATTCTATATGAACTTACTCGATAGATTGCCTAAAACCTTGTCTTTGTCCGATGCCGCTATTGTTCAAATTGCCCTCAATGCCACCGCAGCCCATTTTATGCTGACACCGCAAATGCCTAAATCATGGTTTTTTGATACCAGTGATGTCTGTGTTTATAGCGATGTAGGTAAAGTCTTCGAGCTTAAATGCCAAAAGCAAAGAGTGCTCGCCCTCGTGGTTGAAAATACCCTACAGTCCGCGCTAGTGATGTTATTGTCACCTGAATGTGTTTTGTCTGGCGCGAAAACTATGGCGCAGTTTGAAACTATCAAAGTGATGCATAATCGCTTACACCCACTGCGCGCGCAGCGCCACGTGGTTGCAGCATAGCTCATCATTGGTTTTTGATATTAACCACTTACCGATAATTCGTGAGTCTTAGTTTTCTCTATTTGGCCCTGCTTTTAGTATTAAACACACTACGCAGTCTGGTTTGCCATGGTATTCACTCGTCGACTCGCAGCCAGTCCGTCCTTGGATGCTCGACCGCCCCGTCCATGGGGCGGACGGTCGTCTCGCTAATCACCATGGCGCACCTTTCAGCATTTGAGTAGTCTGTAGATGCAAAAAATTAGAGATTAGATTTAACTGTGGTTGCTTTGATTTTTTAGTGTTATCAGTGCAGTTTAGTGCTAAAAGCAAAAAAGTTGTGGGTGTCCGGTCTTTCTCCGTACATCATGCTCCAACCACAAAATTAGAGCATGAAAAATTCAAACTGTTAAGTAAAGATGAAGTTGTAAATAAGGTTAGGCTTCAATATGAAATAGTATTTGATCTTTTGGGTGAAGAAACATTTGTTAAATGGTATCAACATTATCCAGAGGTATATACAAAAGAAAAAATTAAATCATTAAGAATTAAATGAAGGTAAAAATGAAAATTGTTCTAGCTTTTTTTCTCCTAATTATATCGAATATTTCACATTCGGAAAGTGCACCTACTCTCTTTGATGCTAATGTTATTCCTCATGCTAGTGTGATTAGTCATGAAGATTGCTTCTCAGGAGTATTCTCTTCTTATAAAAGTTGGAAGGAAGAAATGGTTTTTGGGAAGGGTATAAAAGAACTTGCATTTAAACAAAGATTTCCTGAGTCGGATTTTAACCAATATAAAGATACGGTGCAGTGCTATTCATTTGTTTATGAGGTTGAACAGCATTTAGTTAAGGGGTTTGTACTTTATCCAAAAGGTCTTCTCAATGAAAAGTTGCCATCTATTATTTATAATCGAGGTGGCAATAATGTTAACTCACATACATTAAAGTTTGGTAACTTGTTTTTTTACCATTTTCCTTTAGCTTTAGAAGGAAATGTTGTTATTTCCAGCCAATATGGTGGTGCCATGGTTTGGCCAAAAAACTTTAAAGGCAATGGTGGTGTCGACGAGTATGGAGGCGTTGAAGTCAAGGATGTACTTGCATTAATTCCTATTCTTGACAGTATGCCAATTACAGATCCTAATAGAATTGCCATGTTTGGGTGGAGCAGAGGAAGTATGATGTCATTAATTGCAGTGACTAAGACTAACAGAATAAAGACATTAGTTTTGGGTGCGACTCCAGTTGATTTAGTTTTGAGTGCAATTAATCGTCCTAGTTTAGAACATGATGTTTTTAAACGCTTAATACCTGGTTATGAATTTGATAAGTTAGCATTACTCGAGGAGAGGTCAGCAATTTATTGGCCAGAAAAAATTCCAAAAGACATATCTATTTTGATGTTACACGGTACAAACGATGAAAGAACGAGCATTGTTCCTGTTTTTAAGTTTGCCGACACAATGAAATCTTTAGGAGTTAACATTGAGCTGAAAGAATTTCCAAGCGGAAGCCACACACTTATAGAGTCAAAGGTAAGTGTATATAGAAAGGTGCTTAGTTGGTTTAATGAGCACTTGTAAGTAATCGATAATTAATTTTTATAATAAGAAAATTTAATAGGACACCCATAAAATTTAATAAGACACCCATTGTTAAATTTGGTTACCCAGTATAGGTCGATGAGATTAAGTACAGTCATGGAAGTGACCATCCGTGACATGGATGGAACGGTCGAGCCTATAGGGATACAACAATTTAGTAAGACACCCATTGTTAAATTTGGTTACAAGTATACGCAGGAGTCGATGAGATCAAGCACTGTCATGGAAGTGGCCGTTCATGACAGAGATATGATGGTCGAGCCTATAGGGGTACTTCTTACTAGGTAATAGGACGGCGAGTGACTGGAATGAGTGTGCTTAATCAAACTTCATCTAATTCTCTAGAATCTAGATCCTCGCTCAAAGGTAGTGGTCAGCAAATCATCAGTCCCTTTGACTACAATCCGCCAATACAAAACGCCTGCTATTGCAGGCGTTTTGTTTATGTCTATTCGTTTTGCTTTTACGCCCTAGAGCCCTTTAAAAGCGGACTACTTTTTAATCCATTTGCCTTTGGCATCTTGCACATAGTTGCCTTTATCTGTGGCGGCTATAGCTTTTTCGCCGGCGAGTTTAGCTACGTCGGCGGGGGAGAGTTTGTTCTTCTTGGCGATGGTTTCGTAGTGGGCGCGACGTTTGTTATTTACGTCGTCCATCACGGCTTTGGCTTCGGGATTGGCTTGCACTAATCCTAAGTAGCCGTTGGCTTGTTCGCCTAAATAGCCCTGTGATTTAGCTTCTTGAAGTGACATGGCAAAGGCGCTTAGGCTTAAGAAGCTGAGGGTTAATAGCAATAATAACTTTGTTTTTAGTCGGATTGATTTCATGGTGATTCCTCAATTCTTAATAAATTAGAACAGCTTATCGTCTGACAGGAGTTGGTCTAATTCCTTATCCACTTTGATCCGTATCTCATGTTCAATTTTCACATTGAGATTGATAACGATAGGTTTATCCGGCGGTTCTATTTTTACTGTGGGCGCACAGCCCTGTAATGCGGCGAGTGCGAACAATGCGACAAGCGCGCTGCGGGCATCTAGGCTAACTTGCTGTAATTGAATTATCTTCACTGAGGTTTCCTTGTTACTTCACTGATTTTTCGATTCTGTCCTGCAAGTCATTACCAATTTGCAGACTTCTAAATAATTGCAGCATGTTCTCTTCATGAGAGTAATTCAAGTGAATAGGGCGTTCAACCCCTTGGCTGCGGCCTTTCACTTCGACGAGTAGCTTAGCATCACCGGCTTGGTCCATGTCAAAGCTGCTCGATAATTGACTGTATTGTAAGTGTTCTAGCGTCGAAAAGACAAAGTCGAGGTAGGGCTGGGATTGGCGCATCTGTTCAACCGCCGGATTACCCGAGATAGCGATGAGTCCACCGGGGGCACGGGCGGCTAACTGACCACCTGTGATCGACACTTTGCCGTTGATTAAATCGACGGGTAATACGCCATCGAATATGCCATCGGCATAGACGCCAATTTGCGGTTGAATGCGCAGAACCTCTTCCAGACTCATGGCCTGCAGCAGCAGATAGGCATGGGATTTATCCTGTAATTTCAGATTAAATTCTGGCAGCAGAAACTGGCCGCTGAGCACTTTGCCTTTGGCGGTCATGGAAACATCGGTGTCACTTAAGCCTGTGAGTTGTTGTATCCAATTGTCGGGTAGTTTCTCGGCATCTTTACCAAGGGCGATATCGGCTTCCACTTCGATATCGGTCAGTGGAAAGCCAGGATCAAACAGGTTAAAGGTCATCAGCGTCTGTGGACAATTGAGCTTACTGAGACTGCTAAAATAGCCTTTATCCTGCGGCCTTTTATAAGATTGGCCCCAAGTAAACTCACATTGCGCCTGCAGTTTTCCGCCCTCAAAGGTGGTGTCCTTATAAAAACCTTCGAGTTCGGTCATCGATTGGGTTATTTGCATGGCAAATTGGATCTGATCGCGCCTTTGCGTTAGGTTAAACTGTGCCTGTAATTGGTTATGACCCGTGACATTAAGCTCAGCAGGCAAGGGCTGGGTTTGATTGAGCAAGGACAGCGCCTCGGTCATGCTAGTGTCGACAACCCATTGTCCCGTCAGCACTAGAGGCTTGCTCGCAGTGGCAAGGTTCAGCTTGTGTTGGCTTTGCAGCTCAACAGTGCCCACTTGCCAGTGTTCATCACCAAAGAGCGTGTTATTTTTCCAATTTAAGCTTTGTGCCAGCGTTAACTTGTCTAGCTTGAGTACGGTTTCTTTACGGCTGCGGCCTTTGCTGCTGAGCTGCTTTTCGATATTAAGCTGACTGGCTTGCCATTCGAGCTGATTCTGCCAAGTGGCTGCGAGCAACGAGTCGAGTGGGGCTTCGACCTCGGGCTTAAACTCAAATGACATGGCTTTTTGTAATGCAATCGAGAAACGGCCCGCGCTCATATCGGTTTTAGTTATGATGCTCGTGTTCTGATTTTTATCTGCACTTTTGTCAGTGCTAGCTTCTGTCACTTTCGTTTCAACAGCAGCCGTTTCAGCCTTTTTTGTATCAACAGCAGCTGTTTCACTAACAACCGTCTGTGTGGTTTGCGAAAAATGCAGCTGCTCCAGTGCCAAGTTCAAAGGCGGTAAGGCCAGTGTTAATTGGTGTGCAGTATCGGACGCGGGCACTGAAGTTTGTGCTGAGCTGATACTTGAGCTGGTATTTGAGTTGCGCTGCGATCTGACGGTAAGCGGCGCAAGGGCGTTTATTGTGATACTGCCAAGGCTCATATCGGTATGTTTAGCCGCATTGTTATCTTGAGCGCTGAGCTGTTTTAGCTCGCCGACAGTGAACTGCAGCGTATCGCCGGCATTTTGCTGTGTTTGGGTCGCAGCGCCGATAGGCGTGGTAATGAATTGCCAGTCGGTTGAACTAGGCGTTTGATTAAAACTCAATTTGCCCGCGGTGGTTAACTGGCTACTATTCCAGCTGAGATCTTGGGGAGTATTCGCCCACAATTCAGATAATTGCAGTGAGCTGGTTTGCTTAGCGTTAAGGCGCCAATCTGTGTTAAATGAGAGCGCTTCGGCGGATTTTTCCACTTCAACATTGGCCAAATCGATTTGGGTATCGAGTTTACTGCCTAAGGTTTTAAGCTGAACTTTGGGAAGTTTGAACTTAAGCGGCTTATTTTCAAGTGGATCATTCTTAAGCGGCTGGCTCTGTGCATCCTGCTGGATTTGAGTCAGCGGATAATGCAGGGCTTCAGCCAATGTCAGCGCGATCCCCACTGGTGCATCAGTGCTTTTGAGCCCTGACAGCAGCTTAGCGATTTGACTCGCTGTCTGATTTTCAACTTGATTAGACACTTGCTCCGAAGCGGGCTTGGCTGCCGATTGGGACAAAGATTGAGATAATGGCTGAGTTAAAGGTTTAGCCAGCGTCTCATCGAGCAGCTGCATCAATCGCTGTTGCTGCTCTGTATTTGGACTCAGCGCTAAGCTAAAGGGCTCAAGGCTTAGGTCAAGTTCGGCTAAATGTCCGGCAATCTTAAATGCTAACTTAGGTTTTGACCCAAGCTCGGGTTTTGGCGCAAGTTCTAACGCCGCCAACCGATTAAAGGTCAGCTTAGGATCAATTAACTGGTGCTGGCTGATAAGCTCGCCCGAGGTCAATGTCATACTGCTGCTCGAGACTAATTGCCCTTGTAAATCAATTGCTAATGCTTGCCAATTGGTATCAAGTTCAGTTAACGGGCTCAATACGCTATCTTGAGTTTGCCTTAGGCTTATCTGATGAATGCTTGCCAGTAGCGGCGCGAGTGCAATTTGACTTGCCAGTTGCCACTGTTGGGTTTCGAGTGTTGCTTTAAGTTTGGCGATGCTTTCACCTGCGTGACTAAACTCGCTGCTGATTTCCCCCGCGCCATTAAGGCTCAACTTGTCCATCACCAAATGATAGGCGGGTAAATCATTTTGGGGGTCGAGATGATGAGCGTTGAGAATAAGGCTGGTTTTACCTATATCAATAAGTGGTAAGGATTTGATATCTAAGGCTAATGAGGGACCTTGTTCATCGATGGCATTTCGATTGGGTAAAAATAGCGATTGCCCTAACTCGACTTCAATATCACCCGTCGTGATTTGGGTGATTTTTTGAGTGAGGTAAGCGATTTGGCTGAACTGTTTCAGCTCAGCAAAGCTCTGCGGCCAGTCAAGTTTCAGCTGAATATTCAGGTTATTCAGCCTAATATGGCTGTCATGCACCCTAAGATTGGCAGAGGTAATGCGCCAATGTTCTAACTCACTTTTCCCTAACTCAATGTCAATCAGTTCGCTGTCCATGCCTACGAGAGCAAAATTTGCCGCCTGCATGATCAGTTTTTCAGCCTGGGTATTCACAATCCACACGGTTAACGCCACGCCTGCCAAAATGCCCGTTAAGCTGGTCGCCAATAAGGTATTTTTTAGGGGAAATTTTCGGGGATTCGGCTTGTTGTGGATTGGCATTGGGTTCGACTTCTATCCTTATTCACTGAGCCCTGATTAAACTCGTACCTAGCAGCGCAAAAATACACTAAGTCGTATTTATATAGGCACTTTTGCTTAGGAGCTATCGTTTCGAGCTATCGCGTTTCGAGTTATCGCAGCGTGCACGAGCATCAGAGGCAGTTTAACACTCAAGGGCTTAGCTGACTAATGTGAAAGGATCATCGAATAGACAAGAGCCTGCTGTCAATAGTTGAAGCTTTACAGGCTCTTGTACCTAATCTTTTATTCGAGCTAGCTAACTTTTAGTTAACTCACTCTTGGTGAGTGAATTGGCGTTAGCTAAACATCTGCGCGCCAATCACCACGATTCCGCAAAGTGTGGCGAGCAGTAGGGCAAACTTACCGCCCGCGACCCGATATCCCGTCGGCAGATTGGCAGCATCTCGCATCTGGCGCTGTGTCCACACCATGGCTACAGGTAAAAAAATGGCGAGGATCACCAGCGCAATCGCCGCATAACCTAGGGCTGTGATAAAACCTTGTGGGTAGAAAAGCGCAAAACCTAAGGGCGGCAAAAAGGTGATGGCAGCGGTCAGACTACGGCCAGAAAAGTTATCCTCTCGTCTTAAGGTCGAGGCCATAAAATCAAACAAGCCTAAACTCACCCCTAAAAACGAAGTCGCAAGGGCGAGATCGGCAAATAAACTGATCGCGCTGCTTAAGTATTCGCTGTGCAGTACGCTCGCCAGTTGATTGATAAAGCTCGATAAACTTTGGTTTTCGAGCAATTGGCTTTGGCTCAGTACGCCTTGGCTACCTATTTGCCACAAAAGGTAAATGACCAGAGGTAAGGCCGAGCCGAGCAGCATGACCCTGCGCAGGGATTTGACTTCAACGCCTAAGTAGCGCACCACTGATGGAATCGAACCGTGGAAACCAAAGGAAGTAAAAATTACCGGAATAGCCGTAATAATTAAACCTTGGTTAAGTGGGAGTTCGAGTAAATGTGGGCTTTCTACCTGCGGCAGTAACAAGGCCAACATAAGCAATAATGCCAATAGCTTAAGGGCAAATAAACCGCGGTTGATAAGGTCCACACAGTGGGTTCCCATGCCCACAATCGCCCCAATAAGCAGGGTAAACAGGATCGCGCCCGCCTGTGGTGGCAAACTTAGCCCTAGCCAAGTGCTCAGCTTTTGGTTCACTTGCTCACCGCCACCGGCAATGTAGGCGGCGCAAAGGGCGTACAGTAAAAACATCAAGGCGCTATTGGCGATCAACTGGCCTTTACGGCCCAATAAGCGTTGCGCCAAGTGATTAAGGCTGGCATCGCTGGGGGCGAATTGATGGATTTCCACCATTAGCAGTGCCGTGTAGGCCATTAGCGCCCATAGGATCAACATGATGGCGGAGGACGTACCAAAACCAAGTCCCGCCGAAGCGATAGGCAAAGCTAGCATACCCGCGCCGATTGTGGTGCCTGCGATAAGCAGCAGACTGCCGAAAATTTTATTCTGTGTCATAGCATAATCTCAAATGCGTGTCGCAAGAAAATGAGCTAAAGATTTGATCCGAAAGTCACTGTCTTAAAATATTTTGATGCGATTCAATATGAAACGATTCAAGCACAAAATGATTTAAGCAAATGAGACAGTGGCGCTCAGCGGATCCGAAAGGATATGGCCACAATGGAAGGTCAGGCGAGGGAGCCTATCTATGCCATTGCGGCTACAGATAGGGATAATAAAAGGGTGTGAAACACATAAAACTTGCCTTAGCGTGTGTTGAGTAAAACGGATAAGTGTTTTTATGCCTTGCCTTAATAACCTAACGGCAACGGAGGCTACCATAGGGAGTTGAGGTGTACTTGTCAACCATTACAACAGTATTTTGTTTGTTTTTTGTCATGTGACTAAGCTTAAAGACATACCTAACTCACACTGAGTTTATGGTCAACGAGAGGGAGGAAAGAGGAGTTACATTATCGCGCGATAAAAAATGCCACAGACTTGGCTCAAGTTTGCGGCATTTCTATATGTAAGCGACTAGCTTGAAATCAGAGACAGTGAGACGTTTATGCTTTGCTCTGCAGTGCCTTTTGATGTCTTGCCAGCAAGTTTGCTGTGATGTCACTGAGGCTTAAGTTTTGATCTTCAAGCAATACCAGCAAGTGATAGATAAGATCTGAGGCTTCATTAACTAGCTCTTCCTTATCGTGGGTCGCAGCGGCAAGGGCGGTTTCAAGACCTTCTTCCCCGACCTTTTGGGCGATACGTTTAGTGCCGCGCGCAAATAAAGACGCTGTATAGCTTGAATCGGCACTTTGCCCTTTACGCGAGGTGATTAAGCTGGCGAGATTGTTCAAGAAAGGGTGTGCATTGTCATCTAACCAGCAACTTTCGGTGCCTTTGTGGCAGGTTGGGCCGTTGGGGATCACTTGCACTAAAAGGCTGTCGTTATCGCAGTCTTTATCGATAGCCACCAACTTTAGCGTATTCCCCGAGGTTTCACCCTTGGTCCACAAGCGCTGTTTTGAGCGGCTGAAAAAGGTGACATCACCTGTGCTTAAGGTTTTTTCCAGCGCGGCCTTATCCATATAACCGAGCATTAATACCTTGCCCGATAAGTGGTTTTGGATCACGGCAGGAATGAGCCCATCCTGTTTGTTCCAATCCAGCTCATTAACTTGAACAGGGCTAAAATCCGACTTAGTGTTTGTTTGCGTTGACATAGTGTTCACTCTTAATCCGTTTGTAGAACCTAGAACCTAGAACCTAGAACCTAGAACCTAGAACCTAGAACCGCTCTAGCGTCTAATCGCGATCCCTTCGGCCGCTAAATAGGTTTTTAATTCACCGATGTTGATAATCGCCTTGTGGAATACGCTTGCTGCCAGCGCCGCATCGACCTTAGCTTCAATAAATACATCGCGAAAATGCGCCATAGTTCCAGCGCCGCCTGAGGCAATTAACGGCACGTCGCAGATGGCACGAACAAGGCTTAACTGCTTGATATCATAGCCGCCGCGCACGCCGTCTTGGTTCATCACATTGAGCACGATTTCACCACAACCCCGTTTTTGTACTTCTTCAACCCAGTCTTGGGTAAACCACTGCGTGTCCTTAGTCGCCGCTTCATCGCCGGTAAATTGCTTTACCTTATAGCTGTTGCTGGTGGCATCGAAAAAGGAGTCGATACCAATCACGATACATTGGCGGCCAAACTCGTCCTGCAGGCGTGAGATCAAACTCGGATCGGTTAAGGCGGGCGAGTTAATCGAAATCTTATCCGCCCCAAAGGCTAATAATTCACGGGCTTGGCTAATGGTTTTAATGCCTCCCGCCACGCAGAAGGGAATATCAATCTGCTCCGCCACGCGGCTCACCCAAGATTTATCGACCACACGTTCGTGGGCGCTGGCGGTAATGTCATAAAATACTAGCTCATCGGCGCCTTCTTCGGCATAACGCGCGGCTAAGGGCACTATATCGCCGACAATTTCGTGGTTACGAAACTGCACGCCTTTCACTACTTTACCGTCTTTTACATCTAAACAGGGGATTAGTCGTTTGGCCAGCATTGGATTGCCTCCGCTACGTTAAACTGATTGATAAGCAAGGCTTTACCGATAATGATGCCCGCAGCACCGCTATCACGCACGGCGGCAACATCCTCAAGGGTCGCAATACCGCCGGAGGCTTGCCAAGCGATGTCGGGGAAGCTGGCTGCAATTTCTTGATAAAGCGCTGTATTCGCGCCCGTTAAGGTGCCGTCCCGGCTAATGTCAGTGACCAGCGCATGCTTTAAACCGACCGCGCTAAAGGTTTCTACAAGGGATTCTAAACTCTTACCGCCGCCACTTTGCCAACCGGATACGGCGACCATTTTCTCTCCGCTCTGGTTGATATTGACATCGAGCGCGAGGCAAATGGCTTCGCTACCGTATTTGATAAACCACTCTTTAACTAACTCAGGTTCTTTTACCGCGAGGGAGCCAATCACCACACGTTTTACGCCGATAGCTAATAATTCAGTGACTTGCTCTTCTGTACGAATACCGCCGCCCACTTGAATATTAGCGTTTAGTCCCGCTACGAGTTCACCGATAAGGCGAGTTTGGTGTTTAGCGGGATCTTTCGCGCCGGTTAAATCAACGATATGCAACCACTTCGCGCCTTGGGCTTCGTAGGATTGCAGCTGCGCCAAAGGACTTAAATCAAAGGTGGTCTGCTGGCCGTAATCGCCTTGATAAAGGCGGACGACATTGCCATCAATTAAATCGATCGCAGGAATAATCATAAGCTTAAATCCTCGATTGATTTGTTTATAAGTTGTTCATTGGTAATTGGTTTTTTGTTGAGTAATTTATTCATTGGTCAGCCTTCTTTGCATCAGCTTGGCCATCAGCAGAGTTACTTCGCAGCGTTTCGTTCATCAGAGCTTCGTTCATCTCTAACTCGTCCATCAGTAAAAAGTTACGCAGAATTTGCGCGCCCACGGCGGCACTTTTTTCGGGGTGGAACTGCACGCCCATAAAGTTGCCTTTGCCTATGGCGGCGCTAAAGCCTTCGCCATAGGAACATTCGGCTAAGGTAAATTCACTCAGCGGCGCGCGGTAACTGTGGACGAAATACACATAACTGCCATCTTCAATACCCGCAAACAGCGGATGAACGCTAGGGCTGTTGGCGCCTTGTGATTTGGTCGTGAGCTTAAGTTGGTTCCAGCCCATGTGCGGTAAAGGCAAGCCTTCAGCTTTGAGTAACTGCGTATCCAGCTCGCAAATGTCGGTCGGGATTATGCCTAAGCACTCGCAATCTTGACCTTTGCCGCCGCGCTCCTTAGAAATCGCCGCGAGCATTTGCATGCCAAGGCACACGCCCAGCACAGGTTGAGTCAGGCCTTGAATGAGTTCGACTAAGCCTTTCTCATGCAAGGACGCCATGGCCGCACCCGCCGTGCCTACACCCGGCAGCACCACGCGTTTTGCCGCTTTGATTTTGGCTTTATCGTCTGTGACCAATACCTTAGCGCCTAAACGCTCGAAGGCGAAACGTACTGAGTTTAAATTGGCACAGCCCGTATCTATGATCACGGTGTCAGCATCTGGTGATGCATTTGCTGTTAATTGCTGGCCAGCTGTTAATTGCTGACCTGCTGTTAATGAAGAGTCTTGTTGCATCCTAACCTCTTAAACGATTTATGCTGATGCCTTAAAGCACGCCTTTGCTCGATGGCAGAATATCGCCTTCGACTTTAACTGCTTGGCGTAGCGCGCGGCCGAGCACTTTAAACAGGGCTTCAACCTTGTGGTGATCGTTATCGCCTTTGGCGGCGACATGCAGCGTACAGCGCAGGCCATCGGCAAAGGAGCGGAAGAAGTGTGGCACCATTTCTGTGGCCATTTCACCGACGTGCTCACGTTCAAAATCGGCCGAGAATTTGATAAAAGGACGGCCAGAGATATCCAGCAGACATTCGCCCTTGGCTTCATCCATCGGCAGACTAAAGCCAAAACGGGCAATGCCGCGTTTGTCACCGAGCGCTTGGCGCAGGGCATCACCTATGGCTAGCGCCGTGTCTTCGACGCTGTGGTGATCGTCGATTTCTAAATCGCCATCGACTTTCACATCCATTCTAAAATTACCGTGGGTGGCAATTTGATCGAGCATGTGGTCGAAAAAGCCAATGCCAGTGTCGATTTTGCCTTTGACTGAACTGTCAAGATCAACAGTTACGCGGATATCCGTTTCTTTGGTGGTACGCACAACAGTGGCGGTGCGGCCTTTACTCAGCAGTGCATCGGCGATGGCATTCCAGCCCAAAGTGTCGCGTTGATATTTAAGACTTTTAATGCCCATGGCATTGCCGAGTTCCACATCGGTTTCGCGATCGCCAATCACCGCCGATTGGGTGAAATCGATGCAGCCTTGGGTGAGATAGTCTTTTACTAGCCCCAGCTTAGGTTTACGGCAGCTGCAATTTTCATCGTTAAAGTGCGGGCAAATCACCACATCTTCGAAGTTAACCCCTTGGCTTTTGAGGATTTGCATCATCATATTGTGGGGCGCGTCGAAATCTTCCTGCGGGAAAGACGGTGTGCCAAGGCCGTCTTGATTGCTGACCATGACTAAACGAAATCCTGCCTTTTGTAGACGGAGCAAAGCAGGGATAACCTGTGGCTCAAACACTAATTTCGCCAGGCTATCGACCTGTTTGTCGGTGACGGGTTCTTCAATCAAGGTGCCATCGCGGTCGATAAACAGAATTTTTTGTGCAACGTTCGGGATAAATTGTGGGTTCATGGCTCTACCTTCAAATTCAATTCGTTTAGCTAATGCTTAAGCTGATTTTACCTTCAGCGCAGCATTCGCTTTTTATTGGTTTTATTAGTTTTTATGTTCAGTTACTTATTATTCGTTTCTGGTGATTGCTCAGTGCGTTGCGATTCAAATAAATTCACTAACACATCGGTATCCGCCTTTGAACTAAAGCTAAAGCGGATAGCCTTGGCAAGCCTTGGGTCTTTGTAGGCGCGGGCGACAACACCGCTGCCTTGCAGTAACGCTGCGACCTTGGCGACATCATCAAATTCAGCCAGCACATAATTGCCGTTAGGCTTAAGTACGCGGGCGCGCGAATCTGAGCTATTCGATTTTGAACAATAAGCGCTGATCGCCGCTGTGAGTCTGGCGCCTTGCTCATTTAATTGTGCAACTTGCACTTTCATCCGTACAACGCTAGCGCTTGATAACGCTTGGGTGGCGACTTCACTCACGGGTAGAGGCACAGGATAGGGCGCAATCACGCGCATAATGATTTCGACCACGGCCTCGTTTGCTAGCATAAAACCACAGCGTGCACCGGCGAGTGCAAAGGCTTTTGACAGGGTGCGCAGTACCACCAGATTCGTATAGCTTTCCAGCAAATCCGCCACGCTGTATTCAGGGCAAAACTCAATATAAGCTTCGTCGATCACCACAAGCGCGTCGGGCAGGGCTTTAACTGCTTGCTCGATAATGGCTTTGTCGATCACAGTCCCGGTCGGATTATTGGGATTGCAGATAAACACCAGTTTTGCGCCGCGAACGTCTTCTGCATAGCTGGTCGGCAAGCCATATTCCGCGCTGAGATTTAATGCTTTAACGCCCACATTAAAGGTTTGCGCGCTGATGGCATACATGCCGTAGGTTGGGCCAAAGGTTGCAATACTATCAACGCCAGGTATACAAAAGGCGCGAATGAGCAGTTCAATCGCTTCATCGGCGCCGCGGCTGGCGACTATCTTGCTGGCGTTTACACCACTGTATTCGCTGTAGGCCTTGATAAGCTGAGGCGGTTGGCATTCTGGGTAACGATTCAATTTCGATAAATCGAGTGCTGCTGTATCGACATTATTGAACGGCGACTCGTTGGCATTGATCCAAATATCACCACGACCGCCCAGTCTGCGGGCACTCTGGTAGGGCGTTAAATCCAGTAACTCAGGCCGCGCTAGGCGCTCGGCTAAATTAAGCGTCGCTGACTGCGTTAACGTTGATGGTGCTAACGTTAATTCTGTGGGTTCTGCTGTCCTTTCCATGCTGCTCACTTGGCTCATTTTCTTCACTCACATCTCATTAAACGGATCATTTTTCTAGGCTAGCTAAACGTACTGCGATGGCATTTTTGTGTGCATCGAGCAATTCGTTACTGGCTAATGTCATGACCGCTTGCCCCAATCCGATTAAACCCTTAGCGCTGAGTTCCTGTACGGTAAAGCGGCGGCTAAAGTCGGCCAGTGATAGGCTCGACACGGCGCGGCTGTAACCGTAGGTAGGCAGCACGTGGTTGGTGCCACTGGCATAATCGCCAACAGATTCCGGCGTATAAGCGCCTAAAAATACTGAGCCAGCGGCGCGAATGTTTTTCAGCACCTCACGGGGAAAGCGCGTTTGAATGATTAAGTGTTCAGGCCCGTATTGATTGGAAACCTGCGCTGCTTGCAGCATGTCGTCCACAACAAAAGTACGACTGCTCAGTAGCGCCGTTGCCGCGATATCACAACGCGGCAGCGCGGCGAGTTGTCTTGTTAGTGCTTCATTGACACCATCGGCGATAGCTTGCGAGTCCGTCACTAAAATCACTTGTGAATCAGGGCCGTGCTCCGCTTGCGAAAGCAAATCGGCGGCGATAAATTCGCAATTGGCGTCGCTATCGGCAATCACCAACACCTCAGAAGGGCCAGCGGGCATATCGATACACACAGTGCAGCGGCCATCCTGTGACACTAAGCGTTTAGCTTCAGTTACATAGCGATTACCTGGGCCGAAAATCTTATCGACCGCCGGAATCGTTTCTGTGCCAAAGGCTAGCGCTGCAATGGCCTGCGCGCCGCCCACTTGATAAATTTCAGTGATCCCACAGGCATTGGCGGCATAGATAATGGCATCGTTGATCGGCGGTGGGCTGACTAATACTCTTTGTTCGCAGCCTGCAATTTTGGCGGGCAGGGCAAGCATCATCACGGTCGAAATCAATGGCGCGCTGCCACCGGGGATATATAAACCCACTTTTTCAATCGGTTCGCTACGTAGCTCGCAGCGTACTCCCACCTCGGTCTCCATATCAATCGGGCGAAATTGCTGGGCGCTGTGAAACACATCTATATTCGCCATGGCTTTGGCGATCGCCGCTTTAAGCTCTGGTGATACCCGCGCGCTTGCGGCAGCAATCTCGGCTTCACCCATGCGCAGCTCGCCACTTCCATGTCCATTTAAATCTTTGGTCGCGCTATTGAAGCCATCAAACTTTTGATTAAATTCGGCAATGGCGGCATCCCCCCGCGTAGCCACTGCATCGATAATGGCGCGAACACTTTGTTCTAAGCCACTATCTCCAATTAAGGGCGAGCGTTTCAGCGCCGTTTTCTGCTCGGCGCTTGATAAGGTTGACCAAGTTAGGATTTCCATAGATTACCCCATCATTTTTTCGATTGGCATCACCAGAATCGAGCTGGCACCGAGTGCGGTCAGCTGTTCCATGGTATCCCAGAACAAATCTTCGGTACTGACGGCGTGGATAGCCACGCGGTTAGTATCATCATTTAATGGTAATACGGTGGGGTTTTCAGCACCGGGCAGCAGGGCGACGATTTGGTCTAAGGTTTCGGTTGGCGCGTGCAGCAGGATGTATTTGCTCTCACGGGCGCGGATAACGCCGTTGACACGGGACAGAATTTTGTCGATGAGTGCTTGTTTAGTCGGCGTTTGGGTTTGGGTCGATTGAATGATGCAGGCCATAGAGCGGTAAATTACTTCGGTTTCGTATAAGCCGTTTGCTTCTAAGGTGGCGCCCGTCGACACGAGATCACAAATTCCATCGGCAAGGCCAGCGCGTGGGGCGACTTCAACCGAGCCTTTTAACATACAGTCGCGATAATTTATGCCTTTTTGTTGCATAAAACGGCGCAGCAGGTTCGGGTAAGACGTGGCGATGCGTAATCCTTCTAACGAGGAGGCATCGGCGTAACTGAATTCCGTGGGTACGGCTAACGAGAGGCGACATGAGCCGAAATCTAACTGACGCAATTTGAGGCAATCTGCGGGTTTGTTCAGTGTTTGACGCTCGATTTGTTCCTCTTCGAGCACATTCTCACCGATAATCCCCATATCAACCACACCGTCCATCACCAATCCTGGGATATCGTCATCACGAACGCGCAGTAAATCGATAGGCATATTGTCGGCGTGAGCGATAAGACGTTGTTCATTAATGGAAAATTTAACACCACAGCTTTTTAGCAGTTGCTGAGAGTCAGTAGAAAGACGGCCAGATTTTTGGATGGCGATGCGTAAACGGTTCGATTCAGTCATAGTGTTATCTCGCTCAAAAGTATCAAAATTAAAAGATTCAAAAGTGTGTTGTTTAATCGGTTTAATACGCCTGCCGTTCAATGGGCTCTAGCTAAGATCTCTAGTTAAGTGCTCTAGCTAACGTATTGATAATTTATAAAATATCTAAAATTTCTTATTAAATTAAAATCAAAATCAAAATCAAAACCAAAATTAACGTCTAAAAGCAAAAAACCCCGGAATTCCTTCCAGGGTTTTTTGATTATCTTGAATCAGTCCGCCAGAAGGATATAGTCCTCCGGCAGTGAGCGTCCGAAGGCTACCGCATATGGTGGTGATGGTGGTGGATAGCGTTCAGTAATGGGCTCATTTTACTCTCTCGGTATTTAACGTTATTGGCCCAACTGTTCGAAATAAGTGCAGTCGAAATACAGTGAAGCCTTGAATGCGTTGTTACGGATGTCTATCCGTATAAGTGGATTTAAACTAACCGCTTTTAAGAGCCTTTGCAACAGCCAATTTGAATTAAATGAGAATATTTATGCGTTTTTGTGAAAAGGCAGAGGGTTATCGCTAAATAAAGCCATTGAGCATATTTGTTGAGGGAATGTTGAAACTGGACCGAAATGTGTTGGGTAGTCGTGTAGGGGATTCGTAACTTGATTTTGAGATTTCCAAGCCACCCATGATGCGAAACATAACCTACAACACCTAAGTCGCATTTACCAAGGGTATTTTTACAGAGGTTGAAAGTCACATATTCGAGAGATTTTTGGTCGTTTTGTATTAATTTGCCGATAGTTAGCTGAAATTGGATGGATTAAGTTCGAGCCATATTCTCCACTGCGGTGGATTAATCAGTTTGAACACTAAATTATCTCTGATTCGGTCAGCTTGCCATTAAATGCTGGCAGCTGTGTCGATAGTGCATTCGTCGCTTTTCAAGGTGTTCGCAGTAACAAGTAAGTTCTTGCAAAGTACCCACGGGACCTTTAAATAGCTGTCCGAAATGTTGAGTGAGCTTAAGCCAGTGCTCAGGCGGAATATTAAGGCGAATCAGTAAGCTTGCACTGCTCGAACTGATACTCCCGCGTTTATCATCGCGAATAATTCTGCCAGTATCATCGACCAGTTGCAGATAATCTTGTACATCAAAGGACAGCCCTTTAGGCATATTATCTCGCTCATTACCGATAAAAGGCAGTAAGGTTTCGGGTTGTTTGCCGGCTAGTGCCGCACGGATACGCCGTTGAATACTAGTGAAGTTCGAAGTTTCTGGTGATGTGGCCAGTTGAGCGCGAATAGGGTTGAGGTCAACATAAGTCATACATGCGAGTACTGCCGCCTCATCGAGTAGGGCTTGGGATTTAAAACGGCCCTCCCAGAAGCGTCCAGTGCAGTTATCCTCTTGATTTGCCTTACGGGCGATAGGTTCATTTAACGCTCGCATAAACCAAGAAATATCACTTAAGCGACTGCGGTATAGAGCGATATGGTGTTTAAGGTTAACCACGTCATGGGCTTCAACAACTTGCCCTTTGACAAATTGTTGTGTTAATTCAGTGCCTTTAAATACTTGATGCCAATGCTCAAGCACTTCTCTATCGCTCCATTGATTAGCTTGGTAAATGTCCACGCAGAGTACCAAGTGCAGATGATTGCTCATCACCGCATAAGCAGCGACATCAATAGCAAAAACCTGAGCCAGCTTAAGCAGTTGTTGCTCTACCCACTCGCGTCTATGGTCGTAGTTTTTACCAGAGAAATGGTCTTCACCACACAAATAGGCACGCCTAACGACTCGACTACAACAGTGATAAAAAGGCGTATCTTCCAAACTAATTTGAGTTCTCCTTGGCTGTGGCATCATCACACTCCTTGTGTGGGGAAACAGACACTAAGCCTAGTTGCGAAATTGGTGATTCACCAAGAAGCACCATGAAACTCGCAATAATTAACAATGGGTGGCTTAGAAAAACTGGTCTAGAAAAACTGGCTTAGAAAAACTGAGAAAAACTCTGCGTGTACTCAAATATCTTGTTTTGGGAGCTTTGTATCAAAACTGACGACCCATAATGAATAGCTTTAAATGGAGGCTCATGTATGGCGCGAGGGAAAGAACCCGCGAAATTATCCTTGCTAACTTGTAGTCTTATCTTAAATCAGCATAATGCTTCGAGCCGTTAAGCTTAACGCTATTGTTTACGGCTGCGGTTTGCGACACGAACCAGTGCTTGTGGTTAATTAAAGTCATCACAATGCACTCGCTCAGCAGCTTATAGTGTGGCCTTACTACATTGTTTTATAACGCTCCCTAACACCTTGATTAAGGATTGATTCTCCCTTTGACTCGCTCCCGCCAACCGACATCTAAGCACGGTTTATCTAAAGAAACAGTGGTTAAGCCTGCTGCCTTAAAAGGCGCTGCTGCGGTGAGCCGACTCGCGGGCGAAGTGCAACGCGCATTTTTGCCCGATGGAGTATTGTCTAAACATATTCAAGGGTTTAGTGCGCGAACAAGCCAAATGCAGATGGCGCAGCAAGTGAGTGAGGCAATAGCGTCTAAGGGGAATGTAGTAATTGAGGCGGGTACGGGGGTAGGTAAAACCTTTGCGTATTTGATCCCTGCGATATTGAGCGGTAAGCAAGTCATCGTCAGTACGGGCAGTAAAAACTTGCAAGAGCAGTTGTTTTTTAAAGACTTACCCGCGCTGGTCGCCATGTTGGGGATTGAGCCTAAACTGGCGCTGCTAAAGGGCCGCAATAATTATCTGTGCCAGTGGCGACTCGATAAGCAAATGAGCGAGGCGACACATATCGATGCGCGTTTGTTGGATGATTTGTTGAAAATCAATCAGTGGGCGAGCACCTGTAAAGATGGAGATATTGGCGGTTTAACCTCAGTACCTGAGAATTCCTCGGCGCTGCCGCTTGTGGTCAGCACTAAGGAAAGCTGTATTGGTAAGCGCTGCGACTTTTACGATGCCTGCTTTACCCGCAAGGCGCGCAGCCGTGCTCTGGATGCCAAAATCATCGTGGTGAACCACCATTTGTTTTTCGCGGACAGCGTACTGAAAGACACGGGGTTTGCCGAGTTATTACCCGATCCCGATGTGGTTATTTTCGATGAAGCGCATTTATTACCCGATATTTGCGTTAACTATTTTGGTCAGCAATGTTCGAGTCGTACTATTGATGATTTTATTCAAAAGCTACTGGTTATTTATCAAACTGAACTGAGTGACACAGGGCAACTTGCCCAATTTTGTCAGCGTTGCCTTGCCAAATTAAGTGACTGGCATAATCAGTTATATTCCAGCGGTGAATCCGACTGGCGTTTAGTGCTGGGCAATAAAGCGCTCGCGGCGGCGTCATGGGATTTATTAGCGGAATTAATCGCGCTGCAGAATTTATTAATGGCTCATATTGGCCGCAGTGAATTGTTAGATGATATCGCCATCAAGTTGGCGGAGCTGAATAATAAGCTCAGTGTGTTTTTTAACTGCGATAATAATCTGGCGGCCTACAGCATTGAATTTGGTAGTCGTTTTGTGGTGCTGCGAATTTCACCCATCAATATTGCCCGTGAGTGCCAGCAGTTATTTGTGCCGGAAACCAGCTGGATATTTACCTCGGCAACTTTGCAAGTTAACCGCAGTCTTGCCCATTTCGCCCGAGAAATGGGCATCGTCGATGCGCAACAAAGCATTCTCGACAGTCCCTTTGATTATCCGCGCCAAGCGGTATTTTGTGTACCAAGACAACTTGGCAGCGTGACCAATCAACAGCAAGCGTTAAAACAGTTGGTGGATGTGTGCGTGCAGGCGATAGATGCGGCGCAGGGACGGACTTTTATTTTATTTACCAGCCACAAAATGCTCGAACAAGCGGCGTTGGCGCTGCGAACTCGCACTCAGTATCCGCTGCTAGTACAAGGCCAAGCGGGTAAACAGAGTCTGCTGACTAAGTTTCGCCAACTCGGCAATGCGGTATTGCTCGGCACCAGCAGTTTTTGGGAAGGGGTGGATGTGCGCGGCAAATTGTTAAGCTGCGTGATTATCGACAAATTACCTTTTGTGTCGCCGGATGAACCCTTGTATCGTGCCCGCGCCGACAATGTGAGTAGGCAGGGGCTCGATCCCTTTACTGAAGTGTCGTTACCTCAGGCTATTATTGCGCTGAAACAAGGGGTTGGCCGTCTTATTCGCGATGAAAAAGACCGCGGTGTGCTGATCCTTTGCGATAATCGCATTGTGAATCGCTATTACGGCCAAGCCTTTCTAAATTCACTGCCGCCGATGGCGCGTACCCGTGACCTAGATAAAGCGCTGGAATTTTTAAGACAGATCCCTTAATGCCGATCCCATAAAACAAATCCCTTAAGGCTGCTCGCTTGAGGAAGTGTTCTAAAAGTTAGACAGCTTAAAACTGAATTCATAAAAAACGGGCTTGCGATAGTTTCGCAGGCCCATTTTCACCTAGATAAATCAATGTGTGGCAGATTGTTATCTGAAACTTGCCGTTACGCCCGCATAAATACTGCGACTCTTTTGGATGTAATCCAGATCGGTAGCCACTTGGTCGCGCTCAGCATCCGTTAGGTTAGTGACGCCGAGTTTGACTCTGAACATAGGATTGATTTGGTAATTTGCCCCTAGGTCGAGTGAACCATAACCCGTCGATTTTACATTGGTGCGCAAATACTGATCGCCAGTATAGTGGTAGGCGATAAAGGTAGATAAGCCCTCCAATGCCTGCCATTGCAGTTTCAGGTTGTAGCTGTCATCCGGCGTTAAGGTAAAAGGCGCGCCATTTTGCTTATCTTCGGCATCGGTTTTACTGTAATTACCGCTAATGCTGACCGTGTCGCTTACATCGTACCAAGCCTGCAGTTCCCAACCAGTAATCTTAGCTTCGTTCACGTTTTGGTAAGTTAATACTGCACCGGGCGTTCTATCCCAAGTTTCTGTGATGATTTTATTTTCTACATCATTGTGGAAGTAGGTGATCGAGCCACCAAAATCTGTGGTTTGATATTGGGTCGATAACTCGTAGTTCACTGAGGTTTCGGCCTGTAGATCGGGATTGCCCGCAACAGTACAGGCGCCGCGACAAGCGGGGATAATATAATCGGCTTGGGATTGCGCCATATTTGGCGCTTTAAAGGCTTTGCCACCGCCGCCTTTGATCACCCATTCAGAACTTAAGTTATACACTAAATACATGCGTGGGCTAAATTCGGTGCCGTACACATCGTGGTGATCGACACGCCCGCCCAAAGTGATATTGAGTTCGCCCAAGCTAAATTCATCTTGCAGATACAAGGCCGATTGACTGTCGTCTAAGGTGCCATCGCCTAAAATGTTGCGGCTGTTTTCAAGTTGAGTCCAACGGTATTCTGCGCCGCTGGTTAACATGTGATCCCCAAGCAGGACTGTGGTTTGGCCGTCGAGATTGTGGTTGGTTTGGGTGATATTACCAATTTCGGCGATTAACGCTGAGTCGTCAGTTACCTCAACATTTTCATAGTAATAGCGCAGGCGAGTATCGCCCCAGTTCCAGTGGCCATTGTGGGTTAGACCTGAGCTTATCCGCTCGGCTTGTTGGTTATTGGTGAGAATCGTGCCGTAGTTATTCCAATCTGATTCACGTTCGTCATTGGCATAACTTAAATCAAATTGCAGATCTTGCTGGCTATCAATCAACCATTGCAGGTTAGCGAGGGCGCTGATTTCATCTCTGTCTTCTAACGCATCAATGGTGGGTTTTAAGTCTGAACGCCATGCATCGCGTTTATTGCTGTCGACGATTAAGTTTGCCAGTAATTTATCTTTGATCAGCGCGCCGCTGGTATAGAAATTATACTTAGTGCTGTCGCCACCTTTGCCACTGGTGGGCGTATCGTATTGCACGCCGACACTGGTCTGCCAGTCGTCAGTGGGTTTGCGCAGTATGACGTTAACCACACCGCCTAAGGCTTCGGAGCCGTAGAGGGATGACATAGGCCCGCGCACGACTTCGATACGTTCAATGGCAGACATGGGAATGGATGATAAGTCAAAATCGTTGCCATAACCGGAGGTTAGTGCTTCGCGGGAGTTGACTCGGCGGCCGTTGATTAAGATCAGCGTGTAGTCCGAATCCAGTCCGCGCAGGCTAATTTCATTGCGACCATAGGGCGTGCCTTCGCTGATGTTCACACCCTGTAAATAACGCACTGCGCTGGCCAGATCGTCAATCACTAGCGCTTCAAGTTCACTGCGGTTTATCACAGACACAGATGCGGGCGCCGACAGTTCCGAATGCTTAGTTTGCGTTGCTGTGATCACCATACGTTCCATTTCTGCTGTGGCATCTTGAGTCGTTGCGGCACTTACCCAGGCCGCGGGTAACAACAGACTTAAGCCAATGGCGCGTGATAGGCGGTTCAGCGTAAGAGTCGATTTTGTGGCAGATGCGTGACAGATTAGGCGAGTACGGCGGATAAATCGGGACATATCATTCTTCCTTGGGTAATTTCGGCGAATGATAATTATTCTTAAATAGTGCATCAAGAGCGCAGATCCCACTTTTGTGTAAAGACTATGTAAATTTTACTGTTTAATAACAGTATGATAGAGGGTATGTCTGTTCAGGGGGCAGCTTGCACTACCAAGCAGATGTTGCTGAGAAACAAATATGAGAAAGTGAGTGTGATCAGCGAATGTGAGAAGCGAATACGAAATAGCGAATGCGAAAAAGTGAAACGCCGTGGTGGGGTAAATCGCGCAAAAATAGTGAGATTAGCCACAAGTTGTCGGCAGCTTCTACAGATCAACTCAAGCCGTAATTATATTTGCATGATTTTAAAGGGTATTTTAATTGGCATACGCTTTGCTGATACTTCTGCTGCAGATGTGTGGCGCTATGCAGTTTTGTGATGTGGAGCGTCGCCATAAAAATTTACAGCCAACATTCACGGAGAGAATATGAATCCAGCACTCTATAGCCTAGCCACAGTCGCGGTATTAACTTTGTCACTCGCCACAACCGAACCCGCTGTTGCCACAGATGCGCCCGCATTAGCTAATGCCGCATCAGCTAAAACCGCTGAGGCTCCACATGCAGGCACTGTGCAACCGGCTGCCTTAGAAGATACCTTATCTACCCAAATTACAGCGGTGGATTTTGCCGTGTTTGATAGCTTCAATAAGTGCGCGGCCCCCGCTGAACTCAAGAAACATGCAGCGTTTTTCACTGAAGATGTTGAGTTCTACCACGATACAGGTGGCGTAACGTGGAACCGCAAGGACATGATCGCCAATACCGAAAAATACGCCTGTGGCCATTACCGCCGCGAGTTAGTTGCGGGTACGATGAAAGTGTTTCCGGTGAAAGAGTTTGGCGCGATAGAGCAAGGCGTTCACCGTTTTTGCAGCTTTGAAACCGGCAGCTGCGATGGCCTAGCCGACTTTGTGATCGTATGGCGCAAACAGGACGAGCAGTGGAAGGCCACCCGAGTGCTGAGTTATGGGCACAGAACCGCCGAGGCCAAAACGAATTCAGTTAAAACAGACTAAACCAAACTCGCTCTTACCAAAAAATAGCCATAAACAAAAAGTTAGCCTTTAACAAAATGCAGTAGTCTATTATTGGCGGGCATAGCCACATCTTGTTTCAGTGTGAAGCCTTGCTCGCTGGCTAAACTGCAAATCCATTCGATATCGCGAATGCCGCTGGCGGGATCGCGCTGTTTTAAAAAGGCATCGAATTGGCGATTGCTGTCACTGCTAAATTCGCCTTGGTAGTTGAATGGGCCGTAAATGCACAGTGTTTTGAGTTGGGGGAGATACAGACCAAGACCAGTAAAAAGCGCTTCTACCATGTTTTTGCTCATAATATGCAAAGTGTTCGCAGTAAATACGCCATCAATATCAGGTGTTAATCCTTCCACCGGCCATGGCGCGGTAACATCAAGGATAAGCGGTAAAGCTAGATTTGCCCCTGCATTTAATAGCCCGCCTTCTTGCTCACACCTTGCGCTAATGCCACCAATATACTCAGCTTGATCGCTGGTTTGCCAGATTAAATGGGGAAGATTTGCTGCAAAAAATACGGCATGTTGGCCAGTGCCACTGCCGATTTCGAGTACATGTTGGTTGAGTGAGAATGCCTGCGTTAGTACGGCTAAAATCGGCGCTTTGTTGTTTTCGCACGCTTGGGAAAACGGCAGTTGGCTAAGTGGCTGGGCAATGGGTAATAGTGACATAATGGACTCTAGGCAGTTGAGATTAAAAGAGTATGGCGCCGCACAAGCCTATCTTAAACCAGCAAAAAGCATAAGGCTTAAAAGATAAAATGAGCCACGCTTCAATCCTAGGTTCCTCAAGCAGACGCCATTCCTGCTTCCTTTGTTATCTCCAGCAAGCGGTTAGCACAATCCACTGTTGACCTCGATCTCAACTCAGATATACTCTCAAATTCTGAACGCTTGTAAAAAATATAAAACAACATCGACGGGTAACGTGTTAACGCTAGCGCTCATAAACTAAGCCTTAATACCCATTACCAGCACACAACTTTCAGTACTTAATGTTAAACACTCAGCTTTTAATATTTAACTTTTAGCACTTAACTTTCAACATCAAGGAATGACCATGCCAGCAGAGCGTTGCGCCTCCTACTACAATGCCACCATTAACCAAGAGTCGGATTATCCTGAGCTTGAAGGCGACATTCGCGTCGATGTGGCGATTGTCGGTGGCGGGTTTACCGGTGTAGCAACGGCGCTGGAATTATCCGAGAAGGGCTACAAGGTGGCACTGATTGAGGCCAACAAAATTGCGTGGGGCGCGACCGGACGTAACGGCGGGCAGGTGACGGGCAGTTTGTCCGGCGACGCTGCGATGACAAAACAGCTGCGCCGCCAAATTGGCAATGAAGCTGAAGATTATGTGTGGAATATGCGTTGGCGCGGTCATGACATTATTAAAAATCGGGTGGCCAAGTACGGCATCGACTGTGATTTAAAGTTTGGTCATATCCAAACCGCCTACCAGCCAAATCACATGCACGAGCTTAGGGCTATGCATGATGAGGCGCAGCGTCGCGGCATGGGTGAATTTATGACGCTGGTATCCGCCGATGAAATGCCCGCCTATTTAGGCTCGCCCTTGTATCACGGCGGCTTAGTCAATCGGCGCAACATGCATTTGCACTCAGTCAATCTATGCCTTGGTGAAGCTCGCGCTGCAGCAGGTCTGGGGGCGTTGATCTTTGAGCACTCACCCGTGCTCGATATTAAGGAGGGCGATCTTGCTACCGTTATTACCGCCAAGGGGAAAGTGCGCGCCAATAGCGTGCTGATCGCGGGGAATGCCTACCATAAACTCGCGCGCCCTCAACTGCGTGGCATGTTATTTCCGGCGTCCTTAGGCAATTGCGCCACGGCAATTTTGCCCGATGAGATCGCTTCGCAACTCAATCCGCAGGATTTAGCCGTATACGATTGCCGCTTTGTACTGGATTACTATCGCTTGACCGCGGATAAACGGTTGATGTTCGGCGGCGGCACTAACTACAGCGGCCGCGATCCCAAAAATGTGGCGGCGGAACTGCGGCCCGCAATTGAGCGTACGTTTCCACAATTAAAGGGTGTTGATATCGAATTTGCCTGGGCCGGAATGGCGGGCATTGTGATTAACCGTATCCCGCAGCTCGGCAAAGTGTCGCCTAATGTATTCTATTGCCAAGGATATTCTGGGCATGGGGTGGCGACATCGCACATTATGGCCGAGATCATGGCCAATGCGATGGACGGGCAACTGCGTGAATTTGATTTGTTTGCCGCCATGCGCCATATCCGCATTCCGTTAAATGAATGGTTCGGTAATCAAGCGCTGGCGTTAGGCATGTTGTATTACACTTTACGGGAAAACTGGCGCTAGTTTGCACCGTTTTGCCTGTTATCACTCAGGTTGTTCTATCCGCTCAACAACAGGCTGTTCAGAAAAAGATTAGTCCTGTTCGGCGAGTTTTTCGGCGAGGTAATCGACCAATACGCGGATCTTAGCCGACAGGTGGCGGTTTTGCGGATAGAGCGCCCAAATGCCTTCTTTGGCTTCGCGGTGACCGTCGAGTAAGGACAGTAAACGTCCAGCTTGAATATCTTCTTCAATATAATAATCAGGCAGTTGTACTATACCAATTCCTTTTAACGCCGCATCCCTTAATGCGTAGCCGCTGTTACAATTGAGATTGCCACGGACTTTGATATTACGCTCGCGGCCATTCTCCACAAAGCGCCAGTAATTATGATTACCGATCAAACAATTGTGCTGGCTAAGTTCAGATAAGGTATGGGGCTGGCCGTACTTTTCCACATAGCTTGGTGAGGCGGCGACATAGTGAGTGCGACTGCTGAGCGGTTTGGCCATCAGACTCGAGTCGGCGAGTTTGCCGAGGCGAATCGCTAGATCGTAACCACCTTCAATCAAGTCCAAGGTGCGATTAGTGAGGTCAACGCTAAACTCAATACTTGGATATTGCACCATAAAATCATTGAGTAACGGCATGATAAACTTCTCGCCATAGGCCACGGGAGCCGTGAGTTTGACTAAGCCTTGAGGTGAGTCCTTTAGGTTGGATATGGCACGCTCGGCTTCTTCTAACCCGGTTTGTAATTGGCGGCAATGGCGATAATAAATCGTACCTTCTTCGGTGAGCGATACTTTGCGGGTGGTGCGGTAAAAGAGTTTTGTGCCGAGGCGATTTTCCAATGCCGTGATTTGGCGACTCACGTGGGCGGTGGAGATATTCAGTCGCTGCGCCGCTAGGGTAAAACTTTCGGCCTCAGCCACCGCGACAAATTCAGAAATGCCGTCCCAGAGATACATTGTTGTTACTCAGTAAAAATGAATTGCTTGAATACTAGATTGTCTCTCGCTGAGAAACAAATACAATCCTCCTATTCAGTAGCATCAGTGCAATGGTCGCAAGAATTTACTTGGCCTGAATTGAATTTATGATACACCAATGACTTACTCCTATTACCTATTCAAGGGACGTAACAATGTCGAACGAAAAACCGCAGTTTATTAAATCAAAGGCCGCAGTGGCTTGGGGACCAGGACAACCACTTAAGATTGAAGAAGTGGATGTGATGTTACCTAAAGCGGGCGAAGTCTTAGTGCGCATTGTGGCTACGGGCGTGTGTCACACGGATGCGTTTACCCTGAGCGGTGACGATCCAGAAGGCGTATTCCCAGCGATTTTAGGCCACGAAGGAGGCGGTATCGTTGAGCAAGTGGGCGAGGGTGTGACCAGCGTGCAAGTGGGCGATCATGTGATCCCACTTTATACCCCAGAGTGCGGCGAGTGTAAGTTCTGCCTATCGGGCAAAACTAACCTGTGCCAAAAAATTCGTGCGACCCAAGGTAAAGGCTTAATGCCCGATGGCACCACGCGTTTTTATCTTGATGGCAAGCCTATTTTCCATTACATGGGCTGCTCGACCTTCTCTGAATATACCGTGTTACCTGAAATCTCATTGGCGAAAGTCAATAAGAGCGCGCCATTAGAAGAAATTTGTCTGCTGGGTTGCGGCGTGACCACTGGTATGGGCGCTGTGATGAACACGGCCAAAGTGGAAGAAGGCGCAACCGTGGCGATTTTCGGCCTCGGCGGTATCGGTTTATCGGCGATCATTGGTGCGACGATGGCAAAAGCCAGCCGCATTATCGCCATTGATATCAACGAGTCTAAGTTCGAGTTAGCTAAAAAACTCGGCGCGACCGATTGCATCAACCCTAAATTACTCGATAAGCCCATCCAAGAGGTGATCGTTGAGATGACCGACGGCGGCGTGGATTACTCATTCGAGTGTATCGGCAACGTCAACGTGATGCGCAGCGCCTTAGAGTGTTGCCATAAGGGCTGGGGTGAGTCGGTAATCATAGGTGTTGCCGGTGCAGGGCAAGAGATTTCAACCCGTCCATTCCAATTAGTGACTGGCCGCGTGTGGCGCGGTTCTGCCTTTGGCGGTGTGAAAGGGCGCTCTGAACTGCCCCACATTGTTGAGCGTTACTTAGCTGGTGAGTTCAAGCTCGATGACTTTATCACCCACACTATGGGACTTGAGCAAATCAATGAAGCGTTCGAGTTGATGCACCAAGGTAAGAGCATCCGTAGCGTGATCCATTTTGATAAATAAGTGGTTTTGCATTTTAAACGGATGCTTCAGCTTGATGTGACTAACGGGCAGACAGGTGCAAATCTGTCTGCTGTGTTGCCAACTGAGCTGACGATAAGCGCCATGACTAACGCTAAGACTAACGTTATAAATAGCGCTAAAAGATTGAGCTTAAAAGGACTTGTATGACCATAGAAAATATCAGTTGTAACAAGAGTTTTGGCGGTTGGCATAAGCAGTATCGCCATCAATCTCAGTCATTAAACTGCGAGATGCGCTTTGCGATTTATCTGCCACCTGAAGCGGTTAATAAACCTGTGCCAGTGCTGTACTGGCTCTCAGGCTTAACCTGCACAGATGAAAACTTTATGCAGAAGGCCGGCGCACAGCGCATGGCGGCTGAACTTGGGATGGCGATTGTCGCTCCAGATACCAGTCCTCGCGGTGACGATGTGCCCGATGCGGCGGACAAAGCCTACGATTTAGGCTTAGGCGCGGGGTTTTACCTCAATGCGACCAAAGCACCGTGGAATCGTCATTACAAAATGTACGATTACATAGTCCACGAGTTGCCAGCCTTGATTGAAGCCCATTTTCCTGTGACTACCCAGCGCGCCATCTCCGGCCATTCGATGGGCGGCCATGGTGCTTTGGTGATAGGCCTGAGTAATCCGCACAGATACAGCTCCATTTCGGCCTTTAGCCCGATTTCGAATCCGAGTAATGCACCTTGGGGCATTAAAGCCTTCAGTGAGTACTTAGGTGAAAATCGTGAACATTGGCGCCAGTATGATGCATGCGAGTTGCTTAAGCTCGCGATTAGCGAAGTGCCAGTACTGATTGACCAAGGTGAAGCTGACAGCTTTTTAGACACCCAATTGATGCCACAATCGCTGGTGGATATCGCCCATACCAAGGGTTATCCCTTGGATGTGCGGATGCAGCCGGGGTACGATCACAGCTACTACTTTATCGCGAGCTTTATTGAAGAACACCTTAAGTTCCATAGTTTGTACTTTAAGGCCTGAATCGTCGATTCAGCATTCATGCCGATGAGCTAAAACAAAAATGCCGCAACTTTGTGAGTGGCGGCATTTTTTATGGTGCGATTTAAGCGGTTAGCTAGAGTGAACTAACACTCAGCACTTAGCACTCAACTATGTTTACCGCTAGACCGCCTTTGGCGGTTTCTTTGTATTTGCTGCGCATGTCTCTGCCGGTATCCATCATGGTTTTGATCACTTTATCCAGTGAAACCTTGTGGTTACCGTCACCGCGTAGGGCCATACGAGAGGCGTTGATCGCCTTGATCGCGCCCATGGCATTACGTTCGATGCATGGTACTTGCACTAGGCCGCCCACAGGATCGCAGGTTAGACCTAAGTTATGTTCCATGCCGATTTCAGCTGCGTTTTCAACGTGCTCAACCGTGCCGCCCATGATTTCAGTCAGTGCGCCTGCAGCCATAGAACAGGCTACGCCGACTTCACCTTGACAACCGACTTCGGCGCCAGATATTGAGGCATTTTTCTTGTACAAAATACCAATTGCGGCGGCGGTTAATAGGTAACGGGCGCAGACATCAATATCCACTTCTTGTACGAAAGTATCGTAGTAGCATAATACTGCTGGGATAATTCCCGCTGCGCCGTTTGTGGGTGCTGTCACTACGCGATCGCCGGCTGCATTTTGCTCGTTGACCGACAGGGCGAATAAATCGACCCAATCCATAGCGGTTAATGGATCGACATTGTTACGGCCTTCGGCTTTCAAACGACGGTACAGGGCAGGGGCGCGGCGACGTAGTTTTAGGCCGCCAGGTAAAATACCTTCCTTCTGATAGCCGCGTTCAATACAGGTTTTCATGGTCTGCCAAATGTTCCACAGCTTGGCTTTGACTTCATCTTCGGTGGCTAAACTCAGTTCGTTCGCCATCATCAAAGAAGAAATACTCAGACCTTGTTCGCCACACAATTCTAATAATTGCGCTGCGCTGCCAAAATCAAAAGGTGCCGCTTCGATTTGTGATGCAGGGGATGCGTTACGTTGGCTGATTTCATCTTCATCTAAGATAAAGCCGCCGCCGACAGAATAATAAGTACGCTCGAAAAGACACTCATTTTTACAATAAGCGTACAGGGTCATGGCGTTGGCGTGGGCTGGCAAGGTTTTGCGTCTGTGGTAGGTAATGCCTTGCTCGCGGGTAAATTTAACCACTTTGCCACAGTGCAACGTTAAGGTTTCGTCCTTGGATACGTGCTCTAAAATGCCGTCGATACTATCAGTGTCTACGGTTTCTGGATCTTCACCCATTAAACCTAAAATCACTGCTTTGCCCGTGCCGTGGCCTTTGCCTGTTTGGCCGAGGGAGCCAAAGAGCTCGGCTCTTAATTCATCAATCTGGGTCACGAGTCCTGAGTCAGTCAGGTTTTGCATAAAAATTTTGCCCGCTTTCATTGGGCCGACAGTATGTGAACTCGATGGACCTATGCCGATCTTGAACATGTCAAATACGCTAATCATGATAGAAGTCCTGTTGTGTCTTGTTTATTATTTTAGTCTGAGTGCATGGGATTGCTCGCTCTGCAGATTGAAGCACGCTAATCTTCAACGTGAACTCTGGTCAATGGCGGCGCTCTTTCATGCGAAATCTGCTTGTGTCATACTCTAGCTTCAGTATCCCATAGATTAGCGTGACAATTCACATTAGTTTTTTTAATTCGTTATAGTTCGGATAAGCTGAACTTAATTGGGACTTTTTTGCTGACCATTTTATGGCCAAGAATACAGGCTTTAAAAGCGCTACAAGGGCAGATGGTTCGCTTTTTTGGGCTTTTTTGTGAGCGCGACCCACTTATGGCTTGAGTGGTTATTTTTTGAGTATTAATGAAAATTTTTAGGGAGAAGTATGAGCTATTTAATGTTGGACCTACTGTCGTTGGACGTCAGTGAGGCAGAATCTGAGATGCTACGTCATCCACAGGTGGGTGGTTTAATTCTATTTTCCCGCAATTTTTCAAGCCGTGATCAGTTGATCCGTCTGGTACAACAGATACGCCAAATCCGCCCTGAACTATTAATTGCCGTCGATCATGAGGGGGGTCGAGTACAACGCTTCCGCAATGGCTTTACCATTATTCCCGCTATGGGCGACATTCTACCTGCAGCTAAGGGCGATATAGCGTTAGCCAAACGTTGGGCCTGTGAGCTGGGTTTCTTGATGGCGATTGAATTACTGGCCTGCGATATCGACTTAAGTTTCGCGCCCGTGCTGGATTTAAACGGTGTGAGCCAAGTTATAGGTAAACGCAGCTTTAGCCCAGAGCCCGCTGAGGTCATTACACTGGCCGAAAGCTTTATTGCGGGCATGGCGGCCGCAGGCATGGGCGCCGTGGGTAAACATTTCCCCGGACACGGCAGTGTACTGGCGGATTCGCACTACGAGAAACCCATTGATGATCGCGATGCGGAGGCGATTTTTGCAAAGGATATCCTGCCGTTTAAAGAATTAATCGCAAAAGAAAAGTTATTAGGCGTGATGCCCGCGCACGTGGTTTACCCTAAAGTTGACCCCAATTCTGCGGGCTTCTCTGAATACTGGTTAAAACAAGTGCTGCGCAAAGAGTTTGGCTTTAACGGCGTGATTTTCTCTGACGATCTCGGCATGCAAGGCGCTGGATTTGCGGGCGATTACCGTGCAAGGGCCAGCGCGGCGTTAGCTGCTGGTTGCGATATGATTTTGGTGTGCAATGATAATGCGGGCGTGATGTCGCTGCTGGATGGCTTTACATGGCCAGCGAGCGCGCCGCAGTATCCAGCAAGTTTACTTAAACCCAATGCCGCACAAACGGCCGCAGCGCTCGATAATACCGCCCGTTGGGAAAACGCGAAGCAGCTTGCCGAGCAAATTTGTTTGGCCCAACAGGCGAAAGTTTGATGTAGCGCAAGGTGTGAGATCACTCTTTTGCTAGGGTTAGTTAATTCACTGTAATCAAAAATGATTAAAAGGCCTTGATATGATTTTTTATCTTCATGGATTTGATGCGACTAGCCCAGGTAATCACGAAAAAATGCGTCAGCTGCAATTTATCGACCCTGATGTACGTTTGATCAGTTACAGCACCCTGCATCCTAAGCACGACATGCAACACTTGCTCAAGGAAGTCGCTAAGCAAATGCAGCATAGCGACGACCCTGCGCCGTTAATGGTTGGCGTAGGACTCGGTGCTTATTGGGCCGAACGCATTGGTTTTTTAAATGGTCTTAAATCTGTGCTGATTAACCCTAATTTGCACCCAGAAGATAATATGCAGGGCAAGATTGACCGCCCAGAAGAATATGCAGATATCGCCAATAAGTGTGTGTCGCAATTTCGTGAAAAGAATACCCACAAGGCCATGTGTATATTCTCAGTGAATGATGAGATGTTCGATAATCAGCAACTCGCCAGCGAATTAAGCCCCTATTATTCGATTGATTGGGATGACGTTCAACCCCACAAATTCCCCCAACTTGCCGCACATCTGCCCAAAATAAAAGCCTTTAAGTTGGCTTGATTGATATCGATTGAATAAAAGTATCACTCCTCTTTTTTCTATTTAAGAGGGGGAGTGGATTTATCTCATCGGCTATTTCGCCTTATGGTTTGGCTTTCATATTTCATGTGGCGCACCTTGCGACTCTGAATATGAGCGTGACTATGGGTATATATTTCAGTAGGGCATATTGAGGGCTCTAGATTATAAAATCGACTGTATTGGTTTTGGACTTAAATGTGTAGGAAAGTAGTTTAGGGTGGCTACGACTTTTGGTTTTGTTTTTAGGGGATTAGTGTTGGCTGGTATCTACTTGCATAGGCTTGCCATGGCATTGACTCACCGACTCGCAGCCAGTCCGTCCGTGGATGCTCGACCGCCCCGTCCATGGGGCGGACGGTCGTCTCGCCAATCACCATGGCTCACCTTTCGACCTCATGCGTAACTTCTAGGTTTTAAAGACTAGATCTAATCTTAACGATTATAGGCACCACTCTATTGGACAAAAATGAGTTAAAGCAGTCAATCTTATCAGCCTGACGTTAATTAGAAAAGTATCCTCGTTTATCCAATAGACGCAATTCGCACCGTCTTTATTTGACAATACAAGAGATGACCCAGAAACAAACCTAAGTATCTTAACTTTCCATAAAATATTAAATAACTACAATAACTTCCATCAAAAAAGTTGCAAAGAAAGGCCTATTCGTTGTCAAATACAGTTAATACTTTTTGTCTAGGCCAAATGCTGATGTATATCGAACTAAACAGAACCTTTCGCAAGTTAACTGAAAGTGATGACGATACTGGAATAGATTTGGATTGGATTGGCCTAAGTACAGTAAAGACCACTTGGCCTGACATACTTTCAGAGTATCGCACGATCATTCTGTCAGAAGCAGGCTCAGGGAAAACAGAAGAGATTAGGAACATTGCACTACAGCTAAGGGCTGAAGGTAAAATAGCCTTCTTTATGAGGCTCGAAAATATTGCTGATGATTTCGAACTAGCATTTGAAGAAGGAAGTTTAGATGAATTTGAAAGCTGGATATCTTCAAATGATGAAGCTTGGTTGCTTCTTGACTCAATAGATGAAGCCAAATTACGTTCACCACGCGACTTTGATACAGCCATCAGGAAAATTGGGCTAAAATTCAAATCATCATTTCAGCGTGTTCATATCATACTCACTGGGAGGGCATCTGCTTGGCGCCCAAAAACAGATTTGGACTTTTGCAGCAAACAACTCCCATTTACTAAACCCATTGAAAATACAGAAGAGAACGAAAAGATCTCTAAGCAATGTTCTCGAGAGTCAACTTTTACAATTCTTGCTTTAGACGATCTAGCTGTAAAACAGATCGAACATTTTGCCAAAGCTAGTGGCGTATTAGACACTGAACAATTTTTAGATGCTCTTGAACGCGCAGAAGCATGGTCTCATACCAAACGCCCCCAAGATCTGGTCGAGATAATAGATTTTTGGTTGTCAAAAAACCGTATAGGTAGCCGTTTAGAGCTGATGCAAAATAGTATCACTCAAAGATTAATAGAATCTGATCAAAGCCGTGATTTAATCATTCCTATATCCACTGAGAAAACGCGAAATGGAGCAAAGTTAGTAGCTTCTGCTTCTACTTTGACTCGTAAACAGATCATCCTTGTCCCTGATAGCCAGAGTCAAGCTGATGGCTTATCTATAAATGAAGTGCTAAACGATTGGACCGCTATTGAGTGTTCAGCTCTATTATCGCGACCCATTTTCGATGAGGCAATTTATGGCACCGTACGTTTTCATCATAGATCCGTTCGCGAATACCTAACTGCGGAATGGTTTGCAGATCTACTTAAAAATGAGGCTTCTCGACTACGAATAGAAGAGTTATTTTTTAAAAAACAATATGGAATAAATGTAATAGTTCCTTCAATGCGGCCAATTTTGCCATGGCTAGTAATATTCGATGAGAAAATATGCGAAAAAGTATTGACTATGGCACCAGAAATCTTTTTTGAAGGCGGTGATCCAAGCCAATTACCTCTTATAACTCGTAATCAAATTATATCTAGAGTCTGCGATCAAATCTTAAATCAAGGTTCACAACACTCATCATCTGACTCTAATGCCATTCAAAGGTTTGCAACACCTGACTTATCCGATGAGATAAGAAGATTATTCCATTTATATAGATCTACTGACGAAGTAATTTGGCTTCTTATGCGAATGGTCTGGCAGGGTGAACTTTCTATTTTATTGCCAGAAGCTATCCAAGTTGCAGAGTCACCGACCGCCGAACGTTATACCCGCACAGCCGCTCTGAGAGCCGTTTTTTCACTTGGCTCAGATATAGAAAAAAACAACCTGAGAGATAGATACTTAAACGAATCAACCGAACTCAAACGCGATATATTGGCAGAGTTTGTTCACCCCTTATCAAACTCAGATATCAATATTAAATGGCTCTTTGCTTGCTTTACCAAAGCCGAAGCACCTAACGAGAATAACGTAGACCAACTCAAACGTGAAACAACATCACTCATCCGTCGCTGTAATTTAAACCTTTTAGCTCCTTTCATCGAAAAAGCAGCATTACTGCTTAATCAAGCTCCGTTTAGTGAACTAGAAGACTCTGAAATATCAATCAAATATGCATGGATGCTCTCGCCTGCCGCCTTTGCAGTAGAGCGGCTAGTTCTAGATAAAAATCAAGATGCATTGAACTCATCTTCGCTATCAATCCTGTCAAAGTATTCACCCTACGAGCGCAGGTATCATCTTGACTTCGATAGGGACAATAAGAATAACTTAAAACAGCTAGTTCAAGAGTGGCCTGAGCTAAATCTCACGTTGTTTTGGTTTTTAGTTGAAAATAAACGTCAGGAACTTGGTAAAAGCAAAAAAGAAGCCTTAGACCAATGGCGTCAAGTAGGAACCTGGAACTCTTTTGTTGGCTTTGTTATCAATGACTTTGACTCAGTTATTGAATCTATGACTACGCGTCCACTTATCGATGACAAACTCATCGCGCTCTCATTAGCATTTGAACTATATGTTCAAACTGGACGCCATCCTAAGCAACTAAAAATGTTAAAAAAATCAGTGTGTGGAACCCCTGTTTTAGCAGAAAAGTTATCTAACTTAATGCGACCACCAAAACAAACCGAGGAGCAACGCAAAAGAAATAAAAAATACCGTCAGCAGGAAATCTACTGGAAAAAACAAAATGAAAATAGGTTGTTAACGGAAGCTGCAAGAAATACTGAATGGCATGAATACTTAACTGCGAATTTTGAGACATTACGTGATAATGGTTTTGAAGATCCTAGAACATTATCAAAGGCTCAAGCTTACCTTTACGATCAACTCCATCAATTAAGTGAAGATAACTCCAGCCGTTCAGAATCAAATTGGCAGCATCTCACAAGTAAATTTGGTGAATCTGTTGCACTCGCTTTTCGTGATGGAGCCGTCTCTTATTGGCGTAATAACTCGCCCCTATTGCGCTCAGAAGGCGCTCCAACTAACAGCACTCCTTCTACAACTCGCTTTGGCCTAATAGGTTTAGCAATTGAAGCGAATGAAATACCTTTATGGCCATCTATACTTACTGAAAAAGATGCAGCGATTGCATTTCGCTACGGGATGTACGAATTAAACGGATTTCCATTTTGGTTTGAGCAACTGTTCTCATTCTTCCCAGAGCTAATATGCAAATTATCACTCGAGGAGATCAACTATGAGCTTGCTAATGAAAATGTGGAAACAGAAAGCCATTACCTTCTAAGTCGTATCGTTTGGTCAGGAAAGTGGATTTGGAATTCCCTAGCCTCAAAACTTTGCTCAGTAATTCAATCTTCCGAGCCCAGAAACCTGCAGAGTTTGGATAACATACTGAATATTATACAAGGCTCTAGTATTAGCAATGAAGCAATAACAAAATTAGTTACGACAAGATCACCCACTTCAGATTATATCCGTGAAGCTTATTGGTTTGCAGCTTGGACTGGGGTTAATCCAAGCGAAGCAATATCCGAATTTGAAGATTATCTAAAAGTACTTTCTGATGACGCAACCAAAACTACTTGCGCTATGGTCTATGTCGCCCAGTTACTCGGTACTCGTCTTAGTCGTGGCACCTATGTAAGGGATGACTTTAAAACACCTGAATATTTAAAACACCTTTATCTGTTGATGCATCAATACATAAAAGAAAGTGAGGATATAGATAGAGCATCTGGTGGAGTATATTCTCCTGAATTGAGAGATGACGCCCAAGATGGAAGAGACAAGCTAATCAGATTATTATGTAATATTTCTGGTAAAGAAACTTTTGAAACACTCCTAACTATTTCAGATCAACATCCAAATGGTAACGTACGATCGTGGTTGAAAAGAGAAGCTAAAACTCGTGCAGAACAAGATATTGATCTTATTCCATGGATTGCTAATGACATTTATCACTTTCAAAATGAACAAGAGAGAACGCCAAGAAATCATAATGAATTATTTGAGCTTGCGGTGATGCGTATAAGAGATCTTAAGCATGATCTCGAGGATGGAGATAGCAGCATTGCCTCGATCCTGAAACCAATTAAATTAGAAACAGAAATTAGAAAATTCATCGGAAATTGGTGTCGAGATCGCTCAAGGGGACGATACTCTATACCTCAAGAAGAGGAACTAGCGGATGCAAAACGCCCCGATTTTCGCTGGCACTCAAGTGGTATAGACTGCCCAGTACCAATGGAGCTAAAACTAGCAGACAAATGGTCTGGTCCAGATTTATTTGAAAGGCTAGAGGTTCAATTGTGTGGTCAATATTTACGTGATACTCGGTCGAGTCGTGGAATATTCCTGCTTGTTTATCACGGCACCAGGCAATATTGGGAGCGACCCGATACTGATGAAAAACTTAACTTTGATATTCTTATCCACAATTTACAAAATCATTGGGCTGATATATCCCATCAGTTTCCAAATATTAACGAGATACGAGTGATAGGCATAGATTTGACCAAGCGAGCAATTTGATCACTATACCTCGACTCAAGGCCAAAGATACGCATATTAAGTTTGTTGGGTTCTATTTGATAGCCAGTAGAGTGCGAATTGAATCAATTTTTGCTTACGGCCTTACCATTTATTCAAGTCAGCAAAAACAGATCACCAGTATATCAATAATGATCGATACCAACATGTTTTGGGCAATAGCTTTATAGCTAAACGAACAGCAGAAGTGTTAGTTAGGATTGGCATTGTTGCAACAGTGACCGTTGGCGGCATGGATGCCGCCGTCGAGCCCTCAGGGACGAGTTTATGGCGTGTCACTGGGGAAGCAATGACAATTCAAGCCGCAAACTGACGACAAAATTATCTTGCTTTGGGGCAAATATCTTTTTAGCTAAACGAACAGCAGAAGTGTTAGTTAAGATTGGCATTGCTGTACCTGTGACTATCTAAAAAGGATGCTTTAGTAGCGCACTCAGGTGTTGTGCTGGACAGGCAAAATAGCCAAAGCATTTTATTTACTGGGTATGAAAGGGCATAATGCGGCGCTTACTATTTGTTTGAGATACAAGGAATAACCATGAAGTACTTGGTTAGCGTAGTTGCATGCTGTTTATTATCGGCCTGTTCTTTTGGGGATGCTGATGTTGAGTTTACGCCAGAAAAAGGAGAAGAGCGCTCGTATCAGCTGTATAGCACCACCAACATCACTGTAGATAATGGTCAGCGTACCGAAACGGTGAACACTAGCTCACATCAATTGCTGCGTTATAAAGTCCTCGAAACGGGCAAAAACAGTCGGTTTCAAGTGTACGTCGATTACATAAACATGCGCGATGGCCAAGGGAGCGGCGTCAGTAGTGGTCAGCGAGCCGATCGTAATCCTGAAATGCACGCTATTTTCTCGCAGGGGTTTGAATTTACGTTAAATCTAGACGATGGCAGCGTTAAAGAATTCAGTGCATTAAACAAACCTGTATGGCAGGCGCTGCTGGCTGAACGCGGCGCAGAGCTTGAGCAGGAGTTGAAAAAGCTCTTTAGCTCATCAGCCTTTCTTAACACTATACCCGCCAAAGCGGGGGCGGTCGTCGCGCTTCCTGCTTATCAAGGCCACGCCAATGCCAAACTTACTGTATTGCAAGTCACTGATACGCATGTGTTAGCCAAAGTTGAAAGTGACGGCGAGCAAGCCAAAATCTACGGTCAGCTGATGTTGGAACGTGAGCGGGGTTGGTTAGCGCAGTTAGCTCTAGTGGCAGAAGCGCCGTTTGAGCGCTACGGCTATAAGGGCACAGTGCGCAGCAACGTTATTATGTTGCCGCAGCAGCGCCAGTTGGGCGATCTGACGCAGCGTTTAGGTTTTGATTATGATTTCCCAGCCTTTGAGTATCAAAAACAGCCTGACTTTGTGCTGGATGAGATCAATAAGACCTTAGCCATTGACGCCGTATTTGCCTACGATGCGGGTTACTTTTACCAGCAAGATGACCTATTAAATCTAACCTATCAGCATGACTTTTCGGGTTTTAAATCCGAAGGCGGGTTTAGCTTAACCGATATCACGGCACACAGCGCGGATGGCACAGTGCTGCCGCTGCAACTGAGCAAGGTGGGCAGTTACAGTTATCCACAACAGGATGGTTTCCATCAATCTGTGCAGCAAAATCTGCTTATTGGGTGGAATGCACCAAATGACCTCTTAGCTCAGGTCGCTGAGTTTCGCGCGACGGCCCATTACCACGGTGCGAAACTGGTCAAACTTAACCTGACACCCGATCCCAGTAAAACCGTGAGCGTGCAGTATGAAGATTTACAGCTCGAACTCTCGCCAATCACCGACAAGCCATTCAGTTATCTGCTGAAATCGCGAGGCGGCGCTGATAAAACGTGGTTATACCGGCGCTATGACGGTGCCGAAGGCGCTATGGTGCACTATCTTTCACCGCCAGCCACTGGACCGGATTGGCTAACGTCGGCAGAGCAAAATATGCTGGCGCTGGCCTCATCGGCGCAATATGAAACGATTACACAGTTTACCTTTGCCGCCGCGCCGTCGGCGCTGACACTCTATGTGAATACCGCGGCTGACAGCGGCGAACTGACGAAGAATATTCGTTTTATTCCAACCCAAGATTACGCGCAAAATGTCGCGTATCCGCCGGCGCAGCAGCAACTGCTTTACAGCGATGATATGTATGCGTCCTATGATAATCAGCCGCAACCTAGCACACCTGCTGATCCTGCCTTACTTGAGCCGCAAATCGTTGCTAAATATGGCGTCAGCATGCTGTTAACGTCCGATCAGGCAGCGGTGTGCACCCTCAGTGTGGTCGATGCCCCTAAGGTCAACGGACACACACTGCAATGGACAAACACCAGCGCAAGCAGCAACACGGGTTTTGGAGCTGGGCTGGATAAGTTTGTGCAGTACCAACTGAGCAGCGCCGATGGGATCCGCCGCAATTTTTACGACATCAAGGTCAGCAGCACCTTGGCCTGTACTGGTACGCCCAAATGGCAAGCGCTAGCGTATCAACCTGAGCAAAGCTGGTTGATTGATATCAGTCAGCTGCCAGATTTGGATACAACTCAAACCGTGGCCGAATTTATGCGGCGCTATCGTTTTCTAAATGCGCAGAATTTACCCCTTGCGCCTGCTATTCAAGATTATGGCAGTGACTTTTATCAGCGTCCGTTGCAGCAAGTATTACGTGAGCAACGCTGGTTTGTGCTGGCGGGGCGCGCTGCAAAGATAGAACAGCTGACGATAAGTGGTGAACCAGTCGATAAACAGTGGGTTAATATATTCCCTGCGTTACCTTAAGGAGCAGAAAATGCGAGTCTTATTACTATTATCTGCGCTGCTTATGTCGTTTAATTTGTTGGCTGAGCGAATTTTACTCGACCAAGAATGGCGGCTTAACGATGTACCTGGCGAAGCCATTTATTATCTGGAGCAAGCGCCGACAGAACAAAATGGCGAGTGGCCATTGCAGCTATTTTATTTAGAAACGGATAAACCGGTTTTTAAGGGTAGTGTCAACAATCCCAATTTAGTCGAGAGTTTTATCGTTGGCGATTTCGAGTTTTTCTACCCCGACGGTCAATTGTCTCGCAAGGGCAGTAGCGATGCGCAAGGACATTATCAGGGCACGCATCTGCATTATTGGGAAGACGGAGCGCTTTCGGGAGAGTACCACTACCAGAATGGCCAGTTGCATGGAGATCAGAAAAGTTACCATACCAATGGTCAATTGCGGGAACTTCAGCATCGCGTGAATGGGGCTGAATTAGGCTTATCGCAAAGTTATCATGCCAACGGCCAGCTGGCATCGCGCGCAAACTATGGTGCGAACGGTATCGAAGGGCGATATGAAAGCTTCTATGACAATGGTAAGCCAGAACAAAGCGTGAATATGGTGGCGGGAAAATACCAAGGTGAGCGACTGTATTGGGCCAAAGAGGGCTGGTTATACACCAAAGAGTTTTACCTGAATGGAAAAATGCACGGAGAAGTGTTGATTTATCAAGCCGCAGATATTCTGCAAGAGATCAAACATTATCAGCATGGCAAGCAGGTAGGAAACCAGCAGCGTTTTAAAGGGCCAGGGCTGTTAGTCATGCAGCAAGAGTACGATAATGATGGCCGCGAAATACAGAATATTACCTATGATGATGCTGGCAATGTCGCCACCCAAACCGATACTCAATACCTCGCTAAAGGCCTTATTAGCACTGAACAGCGCTTCGATGCCACTGGAAAGTTAACCCATCAATATCAGCGTGATACTGCGAAAAACTGGAGTTTACGTCAGCGCTTCGACTCAGCAGGTGAATTGATTGAACGCGATGAACAACTCAAGGGACAATATGAAGGCTTGTATATCGGTGCAGGCTGGAATGGTTATATCAGGCGGATAAACTACAGCAAAGGTCAAATGCACGGTGCCTATCGAGAAGATAACGCCGAGGACGGCAGTTTTGTGAAGGGCCAATACCACTTGGGCTTAAAGATTGGTCAGTGGATCACACAAAATACCGACACGACGCGCAATGAGCAGTTTAATCAACAAGGTCAGCTTAACGGTGAACAGAGTGAAATCTCAGCTGATGGCACGATAATGCACCGAGCATTTTATAAAAACGCTAAGTTACATGGCGCATATTTACAGCGTGGTTTTGATAAACAGCTGCAAGCCCAAGGTCAGTATGTTAACGGTCAGCGTGAAGGCCAATGGCTGCTGCAAGATGAAAGCAGCTACAGCATGGTTAAGCTCTGGCATGGCAACTATAAAGCAGGACACGAAGTCGGGAGCTGGCAGGCCTTTTCCGCTAACGGCCATTTATTAGGGCTGACGCAATATGATGATAAAGGTCAATTGCAGGGCAAAGGCTACAGTTTTAACGAAGATGGCAGCCTGCTGCAAAGTGATGAGTATCTCGATAATCAACTGCACGGCAGGTCGGTGTATTACTTTAATGGTGAACCCTCATCCGAGTATCGCTATCAAAATGGTCTGATAATTAGCGAGTAGCATGCCATCGCTTATATATGTTAGCGCAATAAAGTAAAAACCGGCTCTAGGCCGGTTTTTTGCTTTTTATCTTTTACATGCTCAACTGTAGCGCTAAACGTCAACACGCCCATGTTTTAGCGACATTCACAGTGCGTTTTTTTTAATGAACAATGCAAGTGACGATATGGACCGATTTTCAGCTAAAAGCATTATATTCGTTAGTGGTGGATAGTTTTATTTTTCAAACTCTTGAAAATAATTATTTATTGTGTAAAGTAGCCAGCCTTGCTATTTTGTAACAAAATGCTACAGAGTTGCTGTTTTATTTGTCCATTTATTGGATATCCCTTTGCGTATGTCGCCCGACACAGCTAACAGCAGTCTTGTTAGCTGTTTTTTTTGCCTAAAATTAAATATCGTTTGTTTTTTGCTCTATAGATCCATAGGTTAACACTTAGCCTTCGGATAATTGCGGCTATGCTTATTTCTATAACAAGGTTCCGTGAAACAGGAGCGTGAGATGAAGCGAGTATTAATTAATTTGACCGGAAAAGTGCAAGGTGTGGGTTGTCGGCATGCGACCCTGACAAAGGCCAGAGCCTTGGGGGTGACAGGCTATGTCACCAATTGCCGCGATGGCAGTGTCGAAATCTTAGCTCAAGGCAGTGATATTGCGGTGAACAATTTAATTGCTTGGTGCGAAGTGGGTGTGCCCTGTACCGAGGGCTTAACGGTCACTGTGGGAGAAGACGAAGCCGATGATATCTACCTCGACTTCTCCATAGTACAGTCTTAAGTTAAAAGTACAGTCTTAAACAGCTGCCCTGTCTTAAGTCTTTTGCGGTTTACGTATAGGTTCAGTATTGTCCAACCGTTTGTATGGATTCAGTATTCAAACTTATTTGCTGTGCACTAGGTTGTGCCATCTTACGAATTTGGATCACCATGCCCATTTCGGGGTGATCTAAATAATGGATTTCTTCACTCTTCACCCGGCGGTTTTGTTCCAAAGGCACTGACATTAAAAACGGTGTCATGACTTTGGGCGCTGTGAGCGTTGCGCTGCTGTCTGATGCATCGCTTGGCATTACTGGTAATAACTTCCGGCCTTCTTTACGCAAATTTAGTGCGGTTTCAATATACAAATAGTGGCTTAAATAGATATTCAGTGTGCCATCTAATTCCCACACCGGTGATACCACTGGCGCAAGCATAGGCGTGCCATCGGCATGAGTCATAGGCTCAGCTTGAGCTTGCTTAATGATTTTTCTGCCATCGAAGTGATATGTACCTGAGAAATCTTTACCCGCAAATAAACGAATAGGCACTGAACCACTTTTACCACGCATTGGTTGTTGCCACGCCATGTGCAGTAAACTGCGCGTGCCGCGTTCACGGGAGATACTATTGATAATACTCGCAAACTGGCTTTGGCTGCGTGCTAATAACACTGGACCGCCATTGGCGCTGGCATAACTGTTTGTTGCGCTGCTGATTTCTGATGGGATCACTGGCGGATAGCGATATTCAACACTGGTCGGTGCGGCAGCTACAGGCTCAGACGTTGGCTCACCGTTTAAGGTTTCGGCGCAATGGCTATTGGCATCGGCATCAAATACTAGCGTACAAGGCGCCGACTCACTCGCCATTGGGGTGACAGCTTGTGCAACCGCTGGAGAGATCAAGTCTATCGCGTTATCGGTTTTTGTCTTGATCGGTGCATCTGGCCATTGTTCAGTCGACTGACTTTGGCGTTCAAATACATAGACTTCAACTTCGAACCAAGCTTCCGCTTGGACGACCTGACTGTGCGATAGTGCAATGAGGGTAGCGATAGAGACCGCGAGTTTACGTAACACTATTTATCTCCAAGACGATGTTGCGATTGATGTTGAGATAGTTGTTCGAGTAAGAGTTTGACCAAAGCGAGCCTGTCTTTACTGGTTTCGGCCGCAAGGCTGAACTTTAACTTATTCGGTCCTTCCATTCGATAGATTTGTGGCTGGCTTTGGAGCAATCCAATAATAAACATAGGGTCTATAACGTGATCATCACTAAATTCGATGCTACCACCTTTGCTGTGCACTTCTATTTTAGTCGCCCCTAAGCGAGTCGCCTCATGTTTATATAGGGTCATTTCCATTAAGTTGCGCGTCGGTTCGGGCAATAAGCCAAAACGGTCGATCAATTCGACTTTTAGTTCATCCAGCGCCGCTTGTGTTTCGCAACCTGCAATGCGTTTATAGAGGGATAGACGAATATTGACGTCACTCACATAGTCCTCTGGCAGCAGGGCGGGGATACGCAGTTCAATCTCGCACTGCTGATTGAGCATTTGCGCCAGCGAGGGCTCTTTACCTTGTTTTAAGGCCTTGACTGCCGCTTCGAGCATTTCCATGTATAAGCTAAAACCAATTTTCGAAATATGGCCGCTCTGCTCATCGCCTAAGAGTTCACCTGCGCCGCGGATCTCTAAATCCTGCGTCGCCAGCATAAATCCCGCACCGAGATCTTCAAGAGCATCAATGGCTTCTAAACGCTTACGCGCATCTGGGGTCATACGTTTAGGATGCGGCGTCATCAAATAGGCATAGGCCTGATGGTGCGAGCGTCCGACGCGACCGCGTAATTGGTGTAACTGCGCCAGACCAAAGGTGTCGGCGCGTTCAATAATAATGGTGTTGGCACTGGGCACGTCGATACCGGTTTCGATAATAGTGGTACAGACTAACACGTTGAATCTTTGGTGATAAAAGTCTGACATTACCCGCTCAAGGTCACGCTCACGCATTTGCCCATGGGCGACGACGACTCGCGCTTCAGGCAGTAAATCGATAATGCCTTGGGCACATTTCTCAATGGTTTCAACATTATTGTGCAGATAATACACTTGGCCGCCACGGAGAATTTCCCGCAAAATAGCCTCGCGCACGGTTGCAGGATCGGATTCCCGCACAAAGGTTTTTACCGCTAAACGTTTGGCGGGTGGGGTGGCGATAATCGATAAATCGCGCATGCCCGACATGGCCATGTTTAAGGTCCGTGGAATAGGCGTCGCGGTCAGGGTTAAGATATCGACGTTGGCACGCAGCGCCTTGATTTTCTCTTTCTGACGCACACCGAATCTGTGTTCTTCGTCGATGATCAGCAGGCCTAAATTTTCAAACTTGGCCTCAGATTGCAGTAACTTGTGAGTCCCGATAACAATATCGACTTTGCCTTCTTCCAGTTGCTGCAGCACTTGATTCTGTTCTTTGGCGGTACGAAAACGTGACATCACTTCGGTGACTACGGGCCAGTCGGCAAATCTGTCTTTAAAGTTTTCATAGTGTTGCTGGGCAAGCAATGTGGTCGGAACCAGCACGACCACTTGTTTGCCGGCGTTGACGGCCACAAAGGCGGCGCGCATAGCGACTTCGGTTTTACCAAAGCCCACATCGCCACAGACTAATCTGTCCATTGCGGTCGGCGATTGCATATCGGCTAACACGGCGATAATGGCGCTTTCTTGATCGACGGTTTCTTCAAAGGGGAAACCGCGGGCGAATTGGGCGTATTCTTCTTCGTCAATGGTGCAGCTTTCGCCGGGACGCGCTTGGCGACGGGCATAGACATCGAGCAATTCGGCCGCAACATCGCGGATTTTTTCAATGGCTTTTTTCTTGGCTTTAGCCCAAGTCTCGTTGCCGAGTTTATTTAAGTGGGCGTCTTCATCGGCGCCAACACTATAGCGACTGATAAGGTGCAATGAAGACACTGGCACATACAGTTTATCGCCGCCGGCGTATTCCAATTGCAGGTATTCGGCGACCAGTCCACCCGTATCTAAGGTGACTAAGCCCCTATAAAGTGCAACGCCGTGTTCTAAATGCACTATGGGCTGGCCAACTTTGAGTTCGGCCAAGTTTTTAATCAGGGCATCGTTACTGATCTGACGCTGTTTTTCACGGCGGCGTTGCTGGGAAATCCGATGGCCGAAGAGCTCAGTTTCACAAATAATGCTGACACTGTTTTTGGCATTGATGTCTAGTACACAACCCCGTGACAGCGGCGACACGATAAGGCCTAACTTGGCATCACTTTGAATAAATTCATCAAAATGGTTAAACAGCGCAGGTTTAAGCTGAATTTTAGCGAGCAATTCAAGCAGTGCTTCGCGGCGACCCTCGGACTCGGCGCTAAACAACATGCGTTTGGCGCTGCTGGCATAATCTTGCAGTGCTAGCAGCGGTTGCTTTAATTTATGGTTGGCGCTGATGTCGGGCAGGGGGCTGGCGGCAATCACCACAGCTTTCGTTGTTTCAGTGCCATCTGTTGGCACTTGCATTTGATAACGTGGCAGCGGTTTAAAGGCGGCAAATAACTCTTCGATGAGTAGATACAGTTCTTTAGGCGCCAGTAATGGCCGCAGTGGATCGACGCGCCTGTCTTGATAGCGATGCTCGACTTCTTGCAGATGGGCGCGCGCCGACTTTTCGATATCGCCTAAAGTGACGAGTTGAGTATCCTTGGGCAAGTAATCGAATAGGGTCGCTGTGTCATCAAAAAACAGCGGCAGGTAGTTTTCAATCCCCGCCGGCATCAAGTTGCGGCTCACCAGCTGATAAACCGATTCTGGCTCTTTGACTATGACCTCAAAACGGCGGCGGTATCTTTGCCTAAACCCTTCGATGGCTGAGCTATCAGTTGGAAACTCCTTCGCGGGCAATAGGCGAATCGAATCGACAGGTTGCAATGAGCGTTGGGTTTCTGGATCAAAATGGCGGATGGTCTCCACTTCGTCATCGAATAGCTCGATGCGCAGCGGCATATTCATCCCCGTTGGGAAGATATCCAGAATCGAGCCGCGAATCGCAAACTCGCCGTGTTCATACACTTGCTCAACCGAGTGGTAGCCAGTGTCGGTTAAATGCTGGCGCACATCGTGTAATTTGTAGCTATCACCTTTTTTGAGCACAAACACGTTGGCGCTCAAATAGGCTTTAGGTGGCAGGCGCATCATCAAGGTCGTGACGGGCACGATAACGATGTTTTGCTCAATCTGCGATAACTGCGACAGGGTTTCGAGTCGCTGGGAGATCAAATCCTGATGGGGCGAAAAACTGTCGTAGGGCAAGGTTTCGCGGTCAGGGAATAATCTGACCTTAATGCCTGTTTTACCGAGCAAATAACTCAGTTCTAGCTCTAAGCTTAAGGCGCTTGGCGTATCACTGGTAACAACTAAGGTCGTCCCTTTATGTTGACGTGCTAAACTGGCGAGTGTAACGGCTTGGCAAACGCCGCCCACGGTGGACAGAGTCTGGATTTGAGTGCCATTTTTGACGGCTGGCGGCGTTAGGGCTGATATGTGAGTCATTGGCGTGCGATAAACTGATTCATTCACAAAGAGTTGCAGACATTGTAGAGACTTGATGGCGCAGGTGCCAGCGAAAAGTCAGCGGCTATTGACGCTCGTCTCTGGCGAGTTTACGTAACTTGAGTTGTTTCTGCTGTACATTAAGGCTGGCTTTGACTAATTGTTCCACGTCAGCCTCGAGAATTTGACTGAATTCAAAGTCGGTTTGCCATTGCGGGGCAGGAGACTGAAGTTCCGCCTGAGTATGTTGCTCGGCATTTTGTGTGTCACCACTATGAGTATTGCTATTGGCGCAGCTCTCGTCAGATAGCATGTTTTGCGCGGTAGAGGCGGTTACTTTGCCAAAACACAAAATGGCGACTAATTCGTCATGAATAAACAGGGTGATTTTATAGTGTGAGCCTATGGTTAAGGCTGTGGGCGTGAGCAGTCTTAGGCCGCTGCCACCAAACTGATTGCCAATGCATTTTTCGCCCTCTTGGGTTTCTTTCTCTAATACATGCTGCAGCACTAAATCCACTTTGCGAGATTGCAGCTTTAAAAAGTCCACGACAACTTTTGCCTCGTTATCTAAATGGCGCAGTTGTAGCAAGCAGTTGGCTTCAAGTGTTTTCACTTCGCTGAGTAGTTGAATACCCAATGATTGCATTGATCTCAGTGCCATTTCTGAGGGTAATGGCTCGGAACTCGGCCACAGACTTAAGTAGGCGGTGAAGTGGTGAGGCACACTAAAATACGGATTGGTGTCAGTGAACAAGGCTTGCCTCTTTATTTATAGGACCAATACCCCTATTATCGTGCCCATCTTCATGATTTAGCAAGTTCAGCACACAGGACGCAACCCTCTTTCAATGAATCCAGGATTCCCTTTCTATATTGGTTACCGTTATTGGCGGGCCAGAAAAGCGAACGCGTTCGCGTCGTTTATTACTCTATTTGCCGTATCGGGCATTTTTTTAGGTGTTGCCGCGCTTATTGTTGTGAGTTCTGTAATGAATGGTCTCGAAGGCCAACTCAAGCAACGTATCTTAGGCGCGGTGCCGCAATTAACCCTTTATAGTGAAACGCCTTTAGTCGATTGGACTGAGCAGGCGAGTGCGCTTAAAGCCTTACCGGGCGTATTAGGCGTAACGCCGAGCGTGTCGACGCAGGCCATGGTGCAATCGGCGGCGAACATTCGCGCTGTGCAAGTTTATGGCGTGTTTCCCGAGTTAGCGGAAAAGTTGTCTTCGGTTGCCCAGCACACTTACTCAGGAGCATTTGAGCAGCTGACGAGCGGTGACTACAAGGTGATTTTAGGATCTGAGCTGGCAAGACAACTTAAAGTCGCCCCCGGTGATACGGTGCGGTTATTAAGTGGCGATGGCGTAGTGTATTCGCCCTTAGGCCCTGTGCCGAGTCAACGTAAGTTTTTGGTCTCAGGCATTTTTGAAATGGGCTCTCAGGTCGATGCGGGCGTGGCGTATATCCATTATCAAGATGCGAAACGGCTGATGCGTCAACCCAGTGAGGCTATTGATCAGCTCAGACTCTATTTAGCCGATCCCTTTAGCGCACCGGCTTTAGCGCCTAAAGTGCAGGATATATTAGCTAAACATGGCATTAAGGCGACAACCAGCGATTGGCGTGATACCTATGGCCACTTGTTCGACGCGGTCAAAATGGAAAAGAACATGATGTCGCTGATGTTGAGTCTGATTGTAGCCGTGGCCGCTTTTAATATTGTCTCGGCGCTGGTGATGATGGTGGTCGATAAAACCACTGATGTGGCGGTGCTCAAAACCCAAGGGGTAACTACGCCCGCTGTGATGGGCATTTTTGTGGTGCAGGGTTCGCTCAATGCTGTACTTGGTTTAGTGCTTGGGCTCGCGGTAGGTATACTTATCACTTTGAATCTGAATGGCATTATGACGACCTTAGGCATTTCGATTTTAGGTGCGGGACAGAGTTTGCCGGTGAAACTGGAATTGATGCAGTTGTCTGTGATCGTGATTGGTACGCTATTAGTCACCCTGCTGGCGACCTTATATCCCGCACTGCGCGCTGCTAATGTGCAACCCGCGACTGCGCTCAGATATGAGTAACGGGATACGAATAAACCTGTCGTTGCGACTGAGCGACGATGGAGTAACGATTTCAATATACGAATAATTAAATGCATTGATTTGATGACATAAATCGATGCCAAAGCCTGTTTAAGAGAGAACTTCAATGCAAGACGTGTTACTGCAAGTGCAGAGTGTCAGTAAGAGTTATCATGATGGCGCCGTGACCACGCAAGTGTTGTCTAATGTTGATCTGCAAGTGTTTAAGGGCGAGCAGTTGGCGATTGTCGGCAGTTCAGGCTCAGGTAAAAGTACCTTGCTGCACATTATGGGCACGTTAGATGAACCAACCGCAGGTAAAGTCTTGCTGTTAGGCGAAGATTTATATCAAGTGTCCAGTGCGCGCCAAGCGCAGATCCGTAACCAAGATTTAGGTTTTATCTATCAATTCCATCATTTATTGCCTGAATTTACCGCGCTAGAAAACGTCGCTATGCCGGCATTTATTCAAGGTAAAGATCGTAAACGGGCGCTCGCCGATGCTAAAGCCTTATTGGAGCGTGTTGGGTTAGGGCATCGCATGACGCACATTCCCGCCGAGTTATCGGGCGGCGAACGTCAACGTGTTGCTATTGCAAGAGCCTTGATTAATAAGCCAAAGTTAGTGCTGGCCGACGAGCCTACGGGTAACTTAGATGCCAATAGCGGCGATGCGGTTTATGAGTTGATCCGCGAGTTGGCCGATCAGTTAGGCACGGCGTTTGTGGTGGTGACCCATGATCATAAATTGGCTGCCCGTATGGACCGCCAGCTGATGATGAAGAACGGCTTCCTGCAATTAGCGGCGGAAACCCAAGTATGAAAGGACCGTTAGCCTTATCCATTGGTTGGCGTTTTTATCGCGCCCGCCAATCCAACAGCTTTATAAGCTTTATTTCCTTCGCATCGACTGCCGGTATTGCCTTAGGCGTGGCGGTATTGATCATAGTCCTGTCGGCAATGAACGGATTTGAGCGCGAGTTAGAACATAGATTGCTTGGTGTCGTGCCGCAGGCGGACATAGTCGGTGTGAGCGAGCCAATCGCGAACTGGCAGAGTGTAGCCGAGGGGGCGCTGTTAATTGAAGGCATTCGCGGCGCAGCGCCTTTTATCCGCATGCAAGGTTTAGTGCAAAAGCCCGGTGGTTTTCAGGGGTTAGCCGTGGTGGGGATTGATCCAAAAGAAGAAATCAAGGTCTCGACACTGGCGCAATTTATGAGTGATGCCAGCTGGCAGAGTCTCGGCCAAGATGAAAATCACATCGTCCTTGGGCAAAGCTTGCTCACTAAGTTAGGGCTTGAGATTGGAGATACGCTGGCCTTATATGTACAGGATATGGATCCAGAAGCGACGGGCAGTTTACGTGCGGCGAAGAGCCATCGTTTTGTGGTATCTGGCGCTTATAATCTTGGTGGCGAGCTTGAGCTGACCACGGCTTATATTCCAATTCAGTACGCGGCGCAGATCTTGAACATGAAGAGCGGCGTGACAGGCGTGCGTATTAGCGTCGATAAAGTGTTTGATGCCCCCGTCAAAGTGCGCGAGCTTGGTTATGCGCAAAAGCAGTCGGTGTATATCAGTGACTGGACCCGTACCCAAGGGCATTTATATCAAGATATTCAGTTGGTTCGCACAGTCATGTACTTAGTGCTAGTGCTGGTGATTGGTGTGGCTTGCTTTAACATCGTTTCCACCTTAGTGATGGCGGTGCGGGATAAAGCCTCAGAAATTGCTATTTTGATGACCATGGGCCTGAGCCGTTTGGCTGTGATGGGGATTTTCATGGTGCAGGGCGCCTTGAATGGTCTGCTTGGCTGTGGTCTTGGCGGCATTATCGGCGTGAGCGTGGCACTGAATTTAAGTGCGATTGCGAGCTCAGTTGAGCAGGTGCTCGGTATTCAACTGCTGTCAGCCGATGTGTACTTTGTCGACTTTTTACCGTCTGAGTTACATGGCTCAGATGCGGCGCTGGTGATTGTGATGGCATTTGTCATGAGCTTAATCGCCACGCTTTATCCTGCTTGGAAAGCCAGCCAGATTGCGCCAGCACAAGCTTTGGCAGGTAGATAATCTATTGAGTGGTTGTACGTCCTGTGAGCTGATTATCGTTGAAAATCAGTGCATGCTTGCAGGACTATCTTCTTAAAGTTTTAGGAATGAAAGCCCCATAAACAAAAAGGCCAGTGAGCGCTCTTAGAAGAGTTTGCCACTGGCCTTTTTTATGTCTAACGTTTTGTATCTATGCGTTTTGTATCTAGCGTTTTGAAAGCGAAGCGGTAGTCGAGCTTAATACTTCGAGCACTTGACACTAACGCTTCGGAACTAAACTTCGAGGCTAACGCTTCGAAACTAATCGCTTAATATTAACGCTTTAAACCTTCGTTCAATAATGGACGCATGATTTTAACTAATTCTGTGGTCACTTTAGGTGAGCCTGCAACTATGTTACCAGAAATCAGATAGTTATGGTTGCCAGTGAAGTCGGTAACTGTACCGCCCGCTTCGCGGCAGATAAGATCGCCAGCAGCGATATCCCATGGCTTTAAGCCGATTTCGAAGAAACCGTCTAAACGACCCGCAGCAACATAGGCTAAATCTAATGCGGCAGAACCTGCGCGGCGTAGGTCAGCACATTGGCCGAACACTTCGCCGAAAATAGCCATATAAGTTTCAGTGTGTTGACGGGCCTTGAATGGGAAGCCTGTACCAATCATTGTTGGGGCTAATTCATTCACGTTAGTCACACGCAGACGGAAATCATTGAGTTTTGCGCCTTTACCGCGGACAGCGGTAAAGAGTTCTTCACGGACAGGATCGTAAACAACGGCAACTTCAGTTTTACCTTTATGTTGCAGAGCGATAGAAATCGCGAAGTGGGGAATGCCTCTAACAAAGTTGTTAGTGCCATCCAGAGGGTCAACTATCCAAACGTAGTCGCTATTCTCACCGCGGTTTTCGCCTTTCTCTTCACCCACGATAGTGTGATCAGGGTAAGATTTACGAATTTGGTAAGTAATAGTCGCTTCTGCTTCCTTGTCTACACTGGTAACAAAATCGTTGATACCTTTTGAACTGACTTCAATACGGTCAAGTTCGGTATAGGCGCGCATAATATTTTGGCCGGCCGCGCGGGCAGCGCGTACAGCAATCGTCAGCATCGGATGCATTGCAATCCCCTGGATGTTAAAGAACGTTAAAATAGCGGGCGGTATTATACTCGATTTGATAGTTATATCAAATACCGATTTTCATATAAGCATTCGGCAATGGCTGTGATAATATTCGTCCCCAACGTTTTATGAATTAAATTAAGTTGTTTCATGCTAAGTAATATTCGAGTGGTTTTAGTGGGGACTTCGCACCCCGGCAATATTGGTTCCACTGCCAGAGCGATGAAGACTATGGGTCTGTCAAATCTGTACCTTGCAGAACCGCGTGTTGAACCCGATGGGCATTCCATTGCATTAGCCGCGGGTGCATCGGATATTCTGAAACATCTTGTGAAAGTGGATTCACTCGCTGAAGCGATTGCTGATTGCAGTCTCGTGATTGCAACCAGCGCGCGCAGCCGAACCTTAGACTGGCCAATGTTAGAGCCAAGAGAAGCAGGGGTTAAATTAGCGACCGAGGCACTTAAAGGCCCCGTTGCCATAGTATTTGGCCGTGAGAACCACGGCTTAAGTAATGAAGAGTTGCAACAGTGTACTTATCATGTGGCGATTCCTGCGAATCCTGAATACAGCTCGCTCAACCTTGCGCAAGCCGTACAAATCATTTGTTATGAAACCCGTGTTGCCCACCTCGCACAAAAAGAAGTGGCCGAAGAAGCGCTAACCGAGTATCCCTTGGCCGCCGATCAGGAACGTTTCTTTGCACACCTTGAGACGACGCTGTTATCAACCGGATTTATCATTAAGAATCATCCCGGACAAGTGATGATGAAACTGCGCCGCTTGTTTAGTCGTGCGCGGATTGAGAGTCAGGAGATGAATATCCTCAGGGGAATCTTGACCTCTATTGATAAAGTCACTGGTTCTAAAGATAAATAGCCAAATCCTCATCATCAATAATCACCGTATAGAATGACTGCAAAGGGATAAACAATGGGCGTGATAGCTAGGCTAAAAGAAGATATTGAATCTATATATCACCGTGATCCTGCTGCGCGCAGCGCGTTTGAGATCTTGGTTAACTATCCGGGCATGCATGCCATTTGGTTGCATCGGATAAGCCATAAGTTATGGAAGCGTGATTGGCGTTTAACGGCTCGTTGTTTATCGACGTTTTCCCGTTGGTTGACGGGCGTTGAAATCCATCCTGGGGCAACCATAGGTCATCGATTTTTTATCGACCATGGTATGGGGGTGGTGATTGGTGAAACGGCTGAGATCGGTGATGATTGCACGCTTTATCATGGTGTCACGCTTGGTGGAACCACCTGGCAAGCGGGTAAACGTCACCCGACGTTAGCCAATAACGTGGTGGTAGGCGCGGGAGCTAAAATCCTCGGTCCAATTACTATGCACGACGGTGCGCGTGTGGGGTCAAATTCAGTCGTCGTGAAAGATGTGCCAAAAGATACCACAGTCGTGGGTATTCCTGGGCGCGTAGTAGCCACGCCGTCACCGCAATCGAAAGAGAAAACTGAACGCCGCAGCGCGATGGCAAAAAAATATGGCTTCGATGCGTACGCGGTATCACCGGATAATCCCGATCCTGTTGCCAATGCAATAGGGCAGATGCTCGATCACATGCATCTGATGGACTCGAAAGTTCAAGAGTTGTGTCAAGCCATTCAAGGGTTGGGTGGTAATGTCTGCACCGAAAAACTGCCAGAGCTGGATATGGGCGAGTTTAATGATGCAGAAAAAGCGGCAGCGGAAAAACGCCATAGTGCATTAGATGAATTTGATCCGAGTATCTAAGTTTCAAGAAATGGTTCAACGAAACCATTTAACTTAGTGGTCTAACTTGCGTAAGGGCTGACCCTCGCAAGGGTCTCCTTTAGCGTTTTACTTTAGCTCATCCTGTTGTAAAGGCGCATATTGCGATCAAACCTGAGTTTGATCGCGTCACAGTGCAGCGATGACTTTTATTGTGGGTTTATATCGTGCTAGATGTCGATTAATTGGCGCTCTAGCATTGAATCTTAAGCTAGAAAAAGGTTAAATACCCCACCAAGATGAAAGGGTATTGGTTATTTGCACACTCATATACTTGAGTGTTTTAGTAGGTTTTAATACTTGACTGAATTACTCGGGTATGTTGAAATAATGCATACCTGTTCGGGAGCTATGGTAGTTATGAAACTTACATCAAAAGGTCGTTATGCAGTAACCGCTATGCTAGATGTGGCAATCCACTCAGCATCGGGACCAGTTCCCTTAGCGGATATCTCTGAAAGACAAGGGATTTCGCTTTCCTATCTGGAACAACTCTTCGCTAAGCTAAGAAAACACGGCTTAGTTGCCAGTGTACGTGGACCGGGCGGTGGTTATCGGTTAGGCCTAGAAGCCAATGATATTTCAGTCGGCATGGTTGTCCATGCTGTAGACGAGTCTGTCGATGCGACTCGTTGCCAAGGACTTGGCAATTGTCAGAGTGGAACTCGCTGCTTAACCCATTCACTTTGGGGCGATTTAAGCAAACAAATTTCAGATTTTTTAGATGGTATCAGTCTTGCTGGCTTGATGCAGAAACGAGATGTGCAATTTATCTCGCTTAAGCAAGACACTATGCAAAAGGAACAAAGAGTCAGTTTATAACGGCCTTTGTTATATATAAAAATAATTTTTGTACGTTGTATGTAGCCTCTACCAGAGACTGCTCAGTACGGAGTGTGTTATGAAGCTTCCTATCTATTTAGATTACGCCGCCACCACGCCTGTTGATCCAAGAGTCGCGGAAAAGATGTTCCAATGTATGACAATGGACGGCATCTTTGGTAATCCGGCATCACGTTCACACCGCTACGGCTGGCAAGCTGAAGAAGCGGTAGATATTGCTCGCAATCAAATTGCTGAGTTAATTAACGCCGATCACCGTGAAATTGTGTTTACTTCTGGTGCAACTGAATCAAACAATCTTGCGATCAAAGGTGTTGCTCATTTCTATCATAAGAAAGGCAAGCACATCATCACCAGTAAGACTGAACATAAAGCGGTTCTCGATACTTGTCGCCAATTAGAGCGCGAAGGTTTCGAAGTGACTTATTTAGAGCCTGCGGCAAACGGCATCATTCCGATGGAACGTTTAGAAGCGGCAATGCGTGACGACACTATCCTTGTCAGCATCATGCACGTCAACAACGAAATCGGTGTGATCCATGATATCGATGCAATCGGTGAGCTATGTCGTTCAAAAGGCATTATTTTCCACATGGATGCAGCGCAAAGTGCGGGCAAAGTGCCTATCGATGTGCAAGCCACTAAAGTGGATTTGGTTTCGATTTCTGGCCATAAAATGTATGGACCTAAAGGTATCGGTGCCCTGTATGTTCGCCGTAAGCCACGCATTCGCTTAGAAGCGCAAATGCACGGTGGTGGTCATGAGCGCGGTATGCGCAGCGGTACGTTACCGACGCACCAAATCGTAGGTTTAGGTGAAGCGGCTGCAATCGCAAAAGCGGAAATGGCCTCTGATGACGCCCGTATCGGTGCATTACGTGACAAATTATGGAATGGCATCAAGCACATTGAAGAAACCTATATCAATGGTGATGCGATTGACCGTGTTAGCGGTAGCCTCAACGTCAGCTTCAACTATGTTGAAGGCGAATCGTTAATGATGGCACTGAAAGATTTAGCGGTTTCATCGGGTTCGGCTTGTACTTCAGCCAGCCTAGAGCCTAGCTACGTATTACGTGCACTTGGCTTAAATGATGAAATGGCACATAGCTCGATTCGTTTCTCTATCGGCCGTTTCACCACCGAAGAAGAAATCGATCACGCTATCGAAGTAATTACTCAATCTATTGATAAATTAAGAGAAATGTCTCCTTTGTGGGAAATGTTTAAAGATGGGATCGACCTGAACCAAGTTCAATGGGCACATCATTAATTCTGACCTTTACAATAGATAATTTTGGAGCAGTACCATGGCTTACAGTGAAAAAGTGATAGATCATTATGAGAACCCACGTAACGTTGGTTCTTTTGATAAAAACGATCCTTCGGTCGTGACCGGTATGGTAGGCGCGCCTGCTTGCGGTGACGTAATGAAACTTCAGTTGAAAATTGGTGCTGATGGCATCATTGAAGACGCTAAGTTTAAAACCTACGGTTGTGGTAGCGCGATTGCATCTAGCTCACTGGTAACTGAGTGGGTTAAAGGCAAAACTATCGAACAAGCTGCGGCGATTAAGAACACAGATATCGCTGAAGAATTGGCATTGCCACCGGTGAAGATCCACTGTTCAATTTTGGCTGAAGATGCCATTAAAGCTGCTATCGACGAGTACAAATCGAAACAAGCTAAGTAACATCTGGAGTTAAGATGGCGATTACAATGACCCCAGCGGCAGCCGATCGTGTCAGATCTTTCTTAGTCAACCGAGGCAAAGGTGTAGGCCTGCGTCTCGGCTTAAGAACATCAGGCTGTTCTGGTATGGCTTATGTACTTGAGTTCGTTGATTCTTTAAATGATGACGATGAAGTGTTTGATATCGAAGATGTTAAAATCATCATCGATGCCAAGAGCCTCATCTATCTTCAAGGGATCGAGCTGGATTTTGTTAAAGAAGGGCTGAACGAAGGCTTCCAATTTAACAATCCTAACGCAAAAGGTGAGTGTGGTTGCGGTGAGAGTTTCACTGTTTAACCGCTAAAGTTGACGCATGAATTATTTCGAGCTGTTTAAATTTTCCCCTGCCTTCGATATTGATACCGCCTTACTTGCAGAACGCTATCGCGAACTGCAACGGGCGGTTCATCCCGATAAATTTGCCAATGATACTGAGCAGCAAAAATTGCTGTCGGTGCAGCGCACGGCGCAAGTCAATGATGGTTTTCAAACCTTAAAAGATCCCATTCGCCGCGCCGAGCATATGTTGTCGATGCGTGGTATTGAATTAAGCCATGAAACCACCACAGTGAAAGATACTGGCTTCTTGATGCAGCAAATGGAATGGCGCGAGGCGTTGGAAGACATACGCGATAGTGACGATCCTCAAGCGAGTATTGACGAGCTATATCAATCGTTTGCAGAGTACCGCGCGCAACTCACTCAGCAATTGACTCAACTGTTAACCAGTGAGCAGGCTGAAGATGCATTGTTAGCGGCGGATCAAGTTCGCAAACTCAAATTTATGGCAAAATTACACGACGAGTTGACCAGAGTCGAAGACGCTCTGTTAGATTGATTTCCGTGTTTATGTTACTTTGCTGACTCAAGTACGCTTGAGTTGGCATTACTAAGTTGGATATATATGGCCCTTTTGCAGATAGCTGAGCCCGGTCAAAGTGCCGCGCCGCACCAACATAGACTTGCCGTTGGCATCGATTTAGGTACGACCAATTCTTTGGTGGCGGCTGTTCGAAGTGGAGAGACGGCGACCCTGCCGGACGAACTTGGACAGCATTCATTACCTTCTATCGTGCGTTATACCCAAGATTCAGTCGAAGTCGGTGCCCTTGCGGCGTTGAGTTCGGCGCAGGATCCGCAAAACACGATCGTTTCGGTTAAGCGTTTTATGGGCCGCAGCCTAGCTGATATTAAAGCCGGCGAGCAGTCATTCCCCTACGAGTTTGCCGAAAGCGAAAACGGTTTACCTTTATTTGTGACGCCCCAAGGCCAAGTAAATCCCGTGCAAGTGTCTGCGGAGATTTTACGTCCGCTGATTGCCCGTGCTGAAAAAACCTTAGGTGGCGAGCTGCAAGGTGTGGTGATAACCGTACCGGCCTATTTTGATGATGCTCAGCGCCAAGGCACGAAAGATGCAGCAGCTTTGCTGGGTGTTAAAGTGCTACGTCTGTTGAATGAACCGACTGCTGCTGCGATTGCCTACGGCTTAGACTCTAAGCAAGAGGGCGTGATTGCCATCTATGACTTAGGCGGCGGTACCTTCGATATTTCTATTTTGCGTTTGAATCGCGGTGTATTCGAAGTGTTAGCCACCGGCGGTGATTCTGCGCTTGGCGGCGATGATTTCGATCATTTACTCCAAGCACATATGCAGCAAGTGTGGCAGCTTAGCGACATCGACTCACAATTAAGCCGTCAGTTGCTGATTGAATCGCGTCGAGTCAAAGAAGCCTTAACGGATGCAGCAGAAACTGAAGCAAAAGTGATCCTTGCCGATGGGACTGAGCTCACGCAAATCGTTACTAAAGCTGAATTTGATGCCATGATTGCGGCGTTGGTTAAGAAGACCATTGCCAGCTGTCGCCGTACCCTGCGTGATGCGGGCGTAACGACAGATGAAGTGCTTGAAACTGTGATGGTTGGCGGTTCAACGCGCGTGCCATTAGTGCGTGAACAGGTTGAAGCTTTCTTCGGTAAACTACCACTGACGTCTATTGATCCCGATCGTGTTGTCGCCATTGGTGCGGCCATTCAAGCCGACATTTTAGTGGGTAATAAACCCGAATCTGATTTGCTGCTCCTCGATGTGATCCCTTTGTCATTAGGCATAGAGACCATGGGCGGTTTAGTGGAAAAAGTGGTGTCGCGTAATACCACGATTCCGGTTGCGCGAGCACAGGAATTTACCACTTTTAAAGATGGTCAAACGGCCATGGCATTCCATGTGGTGCAGGGCGAGCGTGAACTCGTTGCCGATTGCCGCTCACTGGCGCGTTTTACCTTAAAAGGTATTCCGCCGTTAGCCGCAGGCGCTGCGCATATTCGTGTGACATTCCAAGTGGATGCCGATGGTTTACTTAGCGTGACTGCGATGGAGAAATCCACCGGCGTGCAGTCTAGTATTCAAGTTAAGCCGTCTTTTGGTTTATCGGATACTGAAATTGCCACTATGCTGAAAGATTCGATGAAGTATGCCAAAGACGATATCACTCGTCGTATGCTGGCCGAGCAGCAAGTGGAGGCGGCGAGGGTACTCGAGTCTTTACATGCCGCGTTAGCGAAGGATGGCGATTTGCTGAATGCCGATGAGCGTGCTCAAATCGATGCTACTATGGCCAATGTGGCGCAAGTGGCTACGGGCGATGATGCCGATGCGATTAAGCTCGCGATTGAAAAACTGGATGAGCAAACCCAAGATTTTGCTGCCAGACGTATGGACAATTCTATTCGAGTGGCATTCAAAGGCCAGTCGATCGACAACATATAGGTGATGTAATGCCCCAATTAGTCTTTCTTCCCCATGCCGAGTTGTGCCCAGATGGCGCAGTGCTTGAGGCGAATGTTGGTGAGACCATTCTTGATGTTGCGCTGCGTAATGGCATCAATATCGAGCATGCATGTGAAAAGTCCTGTGCTTGCACGACGTGTCACTGTATCGTGCGTGAAGGCTTTAATGATCTTGAGCCAAGTGATGAGCTGGAAGATGATATGTTAGACAAAGCTTGGGGACTCGAGCCCGAAAGCCGTCTATCTTGTCAGGCGAAAGTGGTCGACACTGACATGGTGATTGAGATCCCTAAATACACGGTTAACATGGTCAGCGAAGGCAATTAATGCTGTCGCGATAATTGTTAAAACCAGTCCATGTGACTGGTTTTTTGCTTTTGGCGTTGAGCATTTGTGCAACTAATCTTGTCTATGCCTCTAGTTGTTTGATTTATCCCTGCGCAGGCGTATTATGCGCTCAAAATTAATGGTTGCCGGAGACCAAATGAGAATAGCGATCTTATCGCAAGGGCCTGAGCTATATTCAACGAAGCGACTCGTTGAAGCGGCTCAATTACGTGGTCATGAAGTACACGTAATTAATCCCCTTGAATGTTATATGAATATCAACATGCGGCAATCGAGTATCCACATTGGTGGGCGAGAGTTACCCGCATTTGATGCCGTGATCCCCCGTATTGGGGCGTCGATTACCTTTTATGGTTCGGCGGTGTTGCGTCAGTTTGAGATGATGGGCGTCTATGCTTTAAATGATTCTGTAGGGATCTCGCGCTCACGTGACAAATTGCGTTCTATGCAGTTGATGTCACGCCGCGGCATTGGCTTGCCCATTACTGGATTTGCCAATAAACCGAGTGATATTCCCGACTTAATTGATATGGTGGGTGGCGCGCCTCTGGTGATTAAATTACTCGAAGGCACCCAAGGTATTGGCGTGGTATTAGCCGAGACCCGTAAAGCGGCTGAGAGCGTGATTGAAGCCTTTATGGGCCTTAAAGCCAACATTATGGTGCAGGAATATATCAAAGAGGCTAATGGCGCAGATATTCGCTGCTTTGTGCTCGGCGATAAAGTGATCGCTGCCATGAAGCGCCAAGCTATGCCCGGAGAGTTCCGCTCTAACTTGCACCGTGGTGGCACGGCAAGTTTAGTCAAATTAACCCCAGAGGAACGCTCAGTCGCCATTCGTGCGGCTAAGACTATGGGGCTTAATGTGGCTGGTGTTGACTTGCTACGCTCAAACCACGGTCCTGTGATCATGGAAGTGAACTCCTCACCCGGTCTTGAAGGAATTGAAGGCGCCACCACGAAAGATGTGGCGGGTGCTATTATTGATTTTGTTGAAAAAAATGCGATAAAAGTAAAAAAGGTGACGCAAGCACAGGGTTAATGCTCTTGCTGTCGAGTATTGACTGCGGAATATCAACACTTGATTCACCTCCTTATGGGTAACGCCGTTTAGCAAGAACTTACCCATTAAAGCGAACTGAATAGGGGTAAACGATGACATTAACTTGGGTAGATTCGTTAGATATTGCGTTGGATTTACTCGAAGCACACCCAGAAGTGAATCCCACTCAGCTGCATTTCACCCAATTGTATGAGTGGGTGTTAGCCTTGGATGATTTTGCCGATGATCCTAAGCATTGTAATGAAAAAATACTGGAAGCGATTCAGCAGTGTTGGATTGAGGAAAAGTAGTGAGCACAGTGGCGATACGGTTTTTTATGTGAGGCATCTTGTCCTTTTGACGTTTAACTAAGGTGATTTACCTCACGTATTTGCAGTGGCGCAGAGAGTATTTGGCGAGAGTTTGATCACAGTCAAGTTCATTTCCAGTGGATATCGTAATTTGTTGTATATTGGTTAAGGCATTTATATGGCTTAACTTTATTATCGCAACTGCAAGGATGTTCACATGAAACTTTTGCTTGTATTGTTATGTATGCTTGTCCCTTCAATGGCTTGGGCTCATCCAGGACATGGCGGTGTCGGTTTATTCCATCACTTGTTAGATCTTGCTCCCGCAATCATTTTAGTCGCTTTGATTGCTTGGGCAGGTATTTGGGCTAAAAATAGAAAATAATCCCATTTTTTAATGAGTTAATGAACCCTGCTGAGGATTTATCTTCCTAGCGGGGTCTTTTGCGTGATCAAGCTGATTACGAATAAAGCGAATGTGCGCAATATCTCAGACTTATTTGCTATAAAGATAGGATTTAGCTTTTAAATTTCGTATAATCCGCGCGAATTTTTTAAACTTGCTGACAAAGGAAGCTAGTTATGGCGATCGAACGCACATTTTCTATTATCAAGCCTGATGCTGTTGCAAAAAACCACATCGGTGCTATCTACAATCGTTTTGAAACTGCTGGTCTTAAGATCGTTGCATCAAAAATGTTACACCTGACCAAAGAACAAGCTGAAGGTTTCTATGCTGAGCATAGCGAGCGCGGCTTCTTCGGTGCTCTGGTTGCATTCATGACTTCTGGTCCTATCATGGTCCAAGTATTAGAAGGCGAAAACGCTGTTTTAGCTCACCGCGAAATTTTAGGTGCAACTAACCCAGCTCAAGCGGCTCCTGGTACTATCCGTGCTGATTTCGCAGAAAGCATTGACGAAAACGCGGCTCACGGCTCTGATGCTGTTGAATCTGCAGCTCGTGAAATTGCTTACTTCTTCAGCGCTGAAGAACTGTGTCCACGCACTCGTTAATTCGATGCTAAGACTGAAAAAGGAGCCTAGGCTCCTTTTTTATTGGCTGCAATTTAGTGAATATAGATTGCCATTGCTTAATGACGATAGTGCCTCTATTTCAATCCCGTCTCGACTCACCCTTTTTAAGCTGATTTAGTGTTAGTTTTTATTGGTCTTTTAAAGTTCTGCACATTTTTTTAATTTTCTTGCTTGAAATTTTCTCTCTCGTCCTTATATCTATTTCAGGATCGCTCTATGAGGATCCTAGTGTGAATTCTGTGCCGTAAGGACAGAAGATTTAATCTGGCAGACTCTACAAGCGTTTTCATCGTGAAAACCGTCCGCCAATTCTCCATATTGCTTAAGACAAGGATATGAATATGCGTACTTATGATTTAACACCACTTTACCGCAGTGCCATTGGTTTTGACCGTTTAGCGCAATTGGCAGAACATGCCGCCGCCAATAATGGCAACTCAGGTTATCCTCCATACAACATCGAATTACTCGGCGAAAATCGTTATCGCATAACGATGGCCGTAGCCGGATTCTCTATGGATGAACTTGAGATCAGCAGTGAAGGTGAAAAATTACTGGTGAAAGGCAATAAAGCCGAAAGCCAAACCGAGCGTAAATACCTGTATCAAGGCATAGCTGAACGCGGTTTTGAGCGTACTTTCCAGCTGGCAGACTATGTCACTGTGCTCGGTGCAAGTTTAGAAAATGGTTTACTCAATATTGATTTAGTGCGTGAAATTCCTGAAGCATTGAAACCACGCAAAATTGAGATCACCTCATCGCGCTTATTAGACAGTCAGTCATAATTGACCCTGTGATAATCGCCTAAAAACAAGGGGAGCATAATGCTCCCCTTGATGTTTTTGTGCTTATGCGAAAATGTCCGCGAGATTTATGTGTGAGCGTTAGGCTTTCATGGCTTTTTCACCGCGAGCCAAACCGACTACGCCTGAGCGAGAGACTTCGACCAATTTGGTCACTTCACCTAGCGCATGGATAAATGCATCGAGTTTTTCTGATGTTCCCACCATTTGGATGGTGTATAAATTGGCGGTGACATCGACAATCTGACCGCGGAAAATATCCGCCATACGTTTCACTTCTTCCCTAAACTCGCCTTGGGCGCGGACCTTAACAAGGGCAAGTTCGCGTTCAATATAAGCAGACTCAGTAATATTCGATACTTTTAACACATCGATTAACTTGTGCAGCTGCTTCTCTATCTGCTCTAACACCATTTCATCGGCAACGACTGTGATGTTAAGCCGAGACAGGGTGATATCGTCCGTTGGTGCCACCGTTAAACTTTCAATGTTATAACCGCGCTGTGAAAACAAACCGACCACACGAGACAGGGCGCCGGATTGGTTTTCTAATAATACAGATATAATTCGACGCATTAGCATTTCTCCGTCTTAGTCAGCCACATTTCATTCATCGCACCACCGCGGATCAACATGGGGTAAACGTGCTCAGTTTCGTCCACCATGATGTCGATAAAGACCAATCTATCTTTCATCGCCAGCGCTTCAGCCATTTTTGACTCAAGCTCGGCAGGATCGCTTATCGTCATGCCAACATGCCCATAGGCCTCTGCAATTTTGGCAAAATTTGGCACTGAATCCATATAGGAATGTGAGTGACGGCCGGAGTAAATCATGTCCTGCCATTGTTTTACCATGCCAAGGAAACGATTGTTTAAGTTGATGATTTTTACTGGCGTATCATATTGCAGTGCGGTCGAAAGCTCTTGAATGTTCATCTGGATAGAACCATCACCCGTGACGCACACAACGGTGGCATCCGGCATTGCCATTTTAACCCCCATTGCGGCGGGAAGGCCAAACCCCATAGTCCCTAAGCCACCTGAGTTGATCCAGCGGCGCGGTTTATCGAACGGATAGTACAAGGCGGCAAACATTTGGTGCTGGCCCACATCAGAGGCAACATAGGCATCGCCATTAGTCAGTTTATACAAGGTTTCAATCACTTGCTGTGGCTTGATGCGGCCGCTGCTTTTGTCATAGGCCAGACAATCGCGGCTGCGCCATTGTTCAATATCATTCCACCAAGTGGCGATGGCATCACTGTCGTTGTGCTCGTTCGACTCATCCAACAGTGCCAACATACTGTCTAAAATACTGTCGGCGGAACCCACGATAGGGATATCGACTCGCACGGTTTTAGAGATGGAAGATGGGTCGATATCTATGTGCAAAATGGTCGCGTTCGGGCAGTATTTTTCCACATTATTGGTGGTTCTATCGTCGAAGCGCACACCAATACCGAAGATTAAATCGCAGTTATGCATCGTCATGTTAGCTTCGTAGCGACCGTGCATCCCTAGCATACCTAAACTGTTTTTGTGAGTGCTTGGAAAGGCACCAAGACCCATCAAGGTACTGACGACGGGAATGTTTAATCTTTCAGCCAATTGCAGAATTTGCTTATCACAACCTGAGATTATCGCGCCGCCACCCACATAAAGTACCGGTTTTTTTGCGGCTAACAGAGCTTGAATACCACGGCGGATCTGACCCTTATGGCCTGAAGTCGTTGGATTGTATGAGCGCATTTTGACGCTTTCTGGGTAACAATATTCGTGCAGCAAGGCGGGGTTTAAACAATCTTTGGGCAGATCGACAACCACAGGGCCAGGGCGGCCAGTAGAGGCAATGTAAAAAGCCTTTTTAATAATTTCAGGAATTTCAGTCGGATCTTTGACTAAAAAGCTGTGCTTCACCACAGGGCGTGAGATACCTATCATGTCGCATTCTTGGAAGGCATCGTTACCGATAAGATTACTCGGCACTTGGCCCGATAACACCACTAGCGGAATAGAGTCCATGTAAGCGGTGGCAATACCGGTAATGGCGTTGGTGGCACCGGGCCCTGAGGTGACTAATACCACGCCCACTTTACCCGTGGCACGGGCATAGCCATCAGCCATGTGTACGGCGGCTTGTTCGTGACGAACGAGTATGTGTTCAATACCAGGGATAAGGTGCAGTGCGTCGTAGATATCTAAAACTGAACCGCCAGGATAACCAAAAACGTGATTTACGCCTTCATCAATTAAAGAACGCACTATCATGCTGGCGCCGGATAACATCTCCATGTGAAACTCCTATTGCATAGTACCGTTACGGTAAACAGTATCTTGTTACAGCGACGGTAATCGCTCTAAAAATTAAGCCTGAAGGGTAATTCAGACTCCGAAATGCTGAACTGACTTCGTCGAAGACAAGTGACTCATCCTTTAGGATGCAGCAACTGTTGCAATGAACAGAATTTCATCATATTCAAAAAAAACAACATTTCAAGCCTTTTATGTAAAAAATAACCAACTTGAAACAATTTCACGTTTGAATGGCTGGATAACTTGCTGGAATTGCCAAGTAATCTAGGCTGATTTGTGGGCTTATCTTATATTTTTCAGATTGTTAGATGCTTAAAAAGCAAAAAACGGCACTAAAAGTGCCGTTTTGGTGTGGGACGTTAGATAAGCAGAGACTTAACTGTTGCGATTAAATATTACCTATTTGCTACATTCGAGTATGCCAATGCGCTGTTTTCACGCGATCAAACATGTGTTGCCGATGTGGTATTGGTAGCCATGGCTCTTAGAAATAGACCCTTAAAAATAGATCTCTAAAAAGAGCGCCTTAAACCGTCGGTTGGATTTGATGCTTAGGACGGTTGAATTGGCAAATACCGACTAACACAACAGAGCCTAACATGAGCGCAGAGAAGGGCACGGCTGTGCCATCGTAAAACACCGCCAATAATGGCCCCGCCAATGCGCCGCAGCCAAACCTTAAGGTGCCAATAACCGCAGTCGCGGTTCCTGTTTCTTGCTTGAACTTCATCAGTACTATCGCATCGGCATTGACTGACATCACCCCTAGGCTGCCCATCAAAGGAATAAGCATAAGAACGGTAAAGTGATAGCTCATCTCCAGCAGGTTGACGGTTAATAAACCGGCCCCAGCAATTGCCCCGAAAAAAGTCGACACATGCAACATACGCAGCGAACCATAACGGCCCACGATGCGCGTATTAATGATATTAGCCAACATCAAGGCGCCGACGTTCGTGCTAAACAAAATAGCAAAATAGGATTTATCTAAGGCAAAGACTTCCATATAAACGAAGGGCGATGCCGTGAGATAACAGAAAAATGAAAAAGACGTTAACACGCCACTGGCAATATTTAACTTAACACCAGGGCGAGAAAATACGGTCGCATAGGCACCAAGAAACGATTTTTGGCTGCGGGTATCCATATCTTTATCACTGGGCATTTTTAGCGCAAACAGCACCAGTAATAACAGGGTCGCGGCATAGGCGGATTGAATGAAGAAGATCAAATGCCAATCACCGAGTTCGAGGATGACGCTACCAATGCTAGGTGCCAGTAATGGCGCTAACATCATGATTAAACTCACGTATGACATACCCTTAGCGGTATTGTCGCCATAGACTTCTTTGATGTATCCCGGCACCACCACAGTCGCTGCTGCGCCGATAAAGGCCTGCAAAAAACGTAGCCCTAGAAAGACTTCGACTTGACTGGCAAACCCAATCAGTAAGCTGGTCAGCATGAAGCCACTCAATCCCATTACCACCATAGGGCGACGGCCAATCCGGTCTGCTAGGGGGCCAAAGCACAACATGCCCAGTGCGTAACCCGCTAAGTAGATACTCAGGGACTGTTGCACTGTCGTGACATCGGTATGAAAACTGAGGGCCAATGTCGACATCGCAGGTAAGTACATGTCGATGGCCAATGGCGTGATCGCGACAATCGCCGCAAGCATGGGAATAAGCAGCGCTAAATTGGGTATACGTCTGCCGTTATGGGCAGAAGGTTGTGATTGTGGGTCCACTGTTACCTCGGGTGGCGAAAGAATTGAAAGCGTATTTCACAGGTTATGCGGCGCGGTTTAAATTGTACTAGGACAATTCACTCTAATCCGTCCATTTTTAGCCAGCATTTTACGTTAATTGGCGGTGTTTGGGGAAAAGTGAATTGTGTTTCGATCAATTTTCACGGTAAGGCATTAAGCAATAGCATAGTAAAGCGCTAGGACAAATAAACCAATCTTTGCGCTGATTTCTTTACCGTATTTTACCGATTAAATTGTAACTAAGTAGCAAGTCTCGATAATCGAGGCATAACCTTGGCGTATTGAGCCGTTATCCTCCAATGTGCTTCATTCAAAAGTGTTAGTTGTCATCTGAGTGTCACTACTTTGTCATCTAGGTGTCTTTAATGCTGACTAATTTAGTGGGCTTTAGCTTCACCCTACTAAAAATAAAATATTCAGGAATGACACGATGAAAACACAACGACTTCCGCTAGCCGCTGCCATTATGGCGAGCTTATTACTCGGAGCCTGCAGCGGTGATGATGGCGCAGCAGGTGATAAAGGCGACAAGGGCTTAAATTCACTGGTTAACGTGACGGCATTGAATATCGGTGATGCCAATTGTCCCGCCGGTGGTCAGCGAATCGATACCGGATTAGATGCTAACAATAATGGACAATTAGATGACAGCGAAATTGCCGCAGCGCAAACCCAATATGTTTGCCAGCCACAAACTGCAGGCATAAAAGCTGAGTTAATTGGTCGTCATCAGACTGGCGTTTATGGCTTAAGTGCCGCTGAAATCGTTGAATATCACAGTGCATCTAACCGTATTTTTGTGGTCAATGCCATTAGCGGCAAAGTGGACATTATTGATGGCAGTTTATTAGCAACGGCATCCAATGCAGCTGATCCGTTAGCATTGAATAATCTCGAAAAATTTGGCGAACTTGATGTGGCTAAAGATGTTGGCCAAACCTTTATGGGTAGCGTTAACAGTGTGAGCATTTCAGGTAACTTGTTAGCCGCTGCGATTGAACGTGGCGATGTTGCCGGCAATAAAACCCAAGCCAATGGTTTTGTCGCTTTTTATCAGCTTAACGGCACAGATGCACCGCAGTTTATCAGCGCGGTAGAAGTCGGCGCTTTACCCGATAACCTGGCATTTACCCACGATGGTAAAAACTTATTAGTAGCCAATGAAGGCGAGCCAAATCCAGCCTATACCTTAGATCCTGAAGGCAGTGTGGCGCTGATTGCAATTACTGACGGTAAGCCTGCAGCCACTGCGACTATTATCGGTTTTAGTGAATTTAATCAGGGCGGTGCACGAGCCAGTGAGATCACCCCAGACATTAAAATCAATGGCCCAATGGCAAGTGTGGCGCAGGATTTAGAACCTGAATATATCGCCATTAGCCAAGATAACCACCGTGCGTTTGTCAGTTTGCAAGAGAACAATGCCATTGCCGTAATTGATATCGCCAATGCCAAAGTTGCCAAGATTTTACCACTAGGCCTTAAGGATTACGGACTTGAAGTGAATAAAATTGATACCAGTGACAAAGACAATCTTGTCAACCTGCAAAGCTACACAGGCGTCTATGGTATGTATCAACCCGATACTGTCGCGACCTACCGTTGGAACAATACCGACTTTATCGTGACGGCCAACGAAGGTGATTCCCGTGATTATGCAGGCTTTTCTGAAGAAGCCCGCGCAGGGGATTTAGTGTTCGACCCAAATCATCCACAATTTGCCGCTGCAAAAGATAAAACGCAGTTAGCCCGCCTTAAAGTAACTACTAGCATGGGGGATGACGATAAGGACGGCGACTACGACAAGATAGTCAGCTTCGGTGCTCGCTCATTCTCGATTTGGAGCGCAGACGGTCAGCAAGTCTTTGACAGTGGTAGTGATTTAGAACGTATTACCGCAGCACTCTTAGGCAGTAACTTCAACAATAATAACGAAGAAAATAAAGGTGATAGCCGCAGCGATGACAAAGGACCAGAGCCAGAAGCCTTAGCCCTGGGGCAAATTGGGCAACGACTATATGCCTTTGTTGGTTTGGAACGCACTTCAGGCTTTATGATCTATGACGTGACTAATCCTTTCGATGTGCATTTTATCGACTATGTTGTGAATCGTGATTTTGAGGCCGACTTTGTTATCGATACCGATACGGGTGAAGTTAAAGGGGATGCATCATTGGCGGGTGATTTAGGGCCTGAAGGGATGAAGTTTGTCAGTGCCGATAAAAGCCCTAACGGTAATCCTTTGTTAATCATAGGCAATGAAGTCAGCGGCACGACGAGTGTTTACCAACTAAAGATTAAATAATGGTGCGCTAGTGGTTTATAACTAATTACGTGTTCATCAAGCTCGTCAGTTACCTCAGCGCCAGTAGCATGCATGCTACTGGCGCTTTTTTAGGCTCTCTAATTTTATAAATTAGCCATTTAGTGTGAATTAACTTCATCTTAAATAGCAGGTAAAAAAGCGCTGAAGTTTAGGGATTTTAAGCGTGATTACACCACCGAATAAGCATTTTGTACGAGGGAGAGAATAGTCGCCTCGATACACTCAATCGCATGTTGAAATTGACTGTCGTTTTCGGCGCCACCAAGGCTTAAGCGAATAAAATTGTCATGGCAATTAAAGTCATCTCCGTTACGGATCAAAATGCCTTTAGCGGCCAGTGCAGTGACAAGATGATGGGCCTTGATATCTTCTGGCAGTTGCAGCCAACCGTTCAGTCCTCGCCAAGTTTGGTTTAATCCCAATCGTTCGCCCATAGCGATACAGAGACGTTGGCGTTGGCGCACTATGGCGTCGCGATCGGCAGTGATTTGGCCTTTCTTAATCAACTGACAGGCGATTTCAATATTCAGCGGCGATACCATCCAGCATTGGCTATGAATCGCGAGTCGTACTTGGGCGATAAGTGGTTCAGGCACCAGAATAAAACCTTGCCTTAGGCCGCCAGAAAACAATTTGGACAGGCTGGAAATATAAATCACCCGTGGGATAGCCAGCTGCTTGGCTAGTTGCCACAGGGGCGAATGCCACTCTTCAGGTAAACAATAATTCACATCATCTTCAATAATATAAAACTGATACTGCTCGGCCAATTCGAGGAGTTTTTGCCGCTGTGACTCACTGTACTGAATACAGGTAGGGTTTTGATTATTCAGGGTTAGATAGACTAACTTGGGATGATGGATTTGCACTAACGCCTCAAAACGGGCGAGATCCACGCCATCATGGGTAAGGGGGACTCCAATGCTGGTCACGCCAAGCTGCTTAGCGCAAATTCTCACGCCTGGATAACTGTATTGCTCGTGCAGCAGCACATCACCTGTCGATAAGAATGCACTCAAACAGGCAAAAATCGCTTGCTGACCGCCGTGGGTAAAGATCAGTTGCTCAGGCGTTTGTTGTATGCCGCGTTGGTTAAGCCATTGGTGAAACACTTGTTGGTGTTGATCTAATGGACTGGCGCGATAACCCAGTAACTGACTGAGCTTTGTCGGGTCTTTTGCTAATTGGCTGAGGCAATCACTGAGAGTGCTGATTTGATCTGTGAGTGGCTGCTGGCAGGTCGCCATATTCAATTGTACGTTAGCTATATCAGCTACTGGTGAGGCGTTGACATAGGTGCCATCACCCACGCGTGCTTCAACATAACCCCTTTGCTCTGCCAATGCATAGGCACGGGTTACTGTGCCAATAGTGATACCTAAGGCATCGGCTAGGCGGCGCTGCGGTGGCAGTTTACTGCCTTGGGTCAACACCTTCTGCAAAATGCCTTGTTCTATCGCACTGACTAAGCGCTGATATTTAGGGCCTGAAAAAGCGTTTAGGTCTGGCGTCCAGATTGTACCCATGACAATAAATCCATTGATCTCAAATATTCTCCGTATATTATTTATCGCATCTATTTATGTCAATAAATGTATGCATACAATTTAAGGTGAATATGAATACTGCACTACTCTATGATCCACAATTATGGACCTTGATGGCTTCTGCCGCGTTGTTTTGTGCAACCATGACCATGACGCCCGGACCGAACAATATCCTCTTAGCGAGCTCTGGTGCACATTTTGGTGTGCTGCGTACCGTGCCGCATATTGCAGGGATCCGCTTGGGTTCGACCTCTTTACACCTTGCGGTATTATTCGGGCTTGGCACCTTGTTCGAAGCACTGCCAGTATTGCACCAAGTCTTAAAATATTTCGCTTTAGCGTATTTGCTGTATCTGGCGTACAAATTAGTGACATCGCCAGTACAGAGCACGCATTTAGATGACGGCCGAAAACCTATGACCCTGATTGAGGCCGCCTTATTTCAATGGATTAATCCTAAGTCGTGGATGTCGACCATCACTCTGTGCAGCGCTTTCACTCTCGGCGGTGATGGCTTTTGGCTCAGTGCCTTTCTTGGGGTATTAACCTTTAACTTAGTAGGATTTCCGGCTTCATTTACTTGGGTGTTTGTTGGTGCGGCGATCAGTAAGAAACTCAATACGGATAGACGTAAGCGTCATTTTAATTGGTTTATGGGCAGTTTACTTTTAGTGTCACTGCCGATGATATTGCGCTAACTTAGTGTGCAATCAGCGCCTAACTCCATAAATATTCTGAGGAAAATAATCGCGTAATGATTGGCTTTATGCCATAACCAACATACTATTGCTGGCTGTTAGGTCATGACCTTTTCGCTGAATATTTTCAGTCTCGGTTATACTGGTTAGTGCTTATCTTGATAGTGTGTATATGGAGGTTGCCGAGTGAAGTTCCCTAGTTTGATTTCGTTTATGCCGGGATTGGCGCAATTATTACAATATGAAAAGCAATGGCTTAGGGATGATGTACGTGCTGGCTTGTCCGTTGCCGCCGTGGCATTACCCGTCGCCATTGCCTATGCCCAGCTGACAGGCGTCAATGCTGCTGTAGGTTTGTACTCCTGCGTATTGCCAATGCTGATATACGCGCTATTTGGTACTTCAAAGCAATTAATTGTTGGCCCTGATGCGGCGACCTGCGCCGTAATCGCCGCCGTTGTCACGCCACTCGCTGCGGGTGATAGCATGAAGCACTGGCAGTTAGTCATGACGATGACAGCCATGACAGGCTTTTGGTGCCTGATTGCGAGCCGCTTTAAGCTGGGTGTGCTCGCTGACTTTCTGTCAAAGCCGATTTTAATGGGATTGCTGAACGGGGTCGCGATCACCATTATCGTCGGACAATTTTCGAAGATTTTTGGTTTTACCTTCGACGAGCGCTATTTAATCGAACGTCTCAGTGGCGCCCCTTCTTATTTATCAAGAACCCATTGGCCGACCTTGGCGATGGGGATTGTGACGCTCGCGACCTATGCCTTAGTGAAGCGGTTTCGTCCCCAATGGCCCGCATCTATGTGCGCAATGGCAATGGCGGCGTTCCTCGTTTGGGTATTTAACCTGACGAGCTTTGACATTAGTGTTGTCGGAGAAGTGACCTCAGGCTTACCTTCATTTCAAGCACCGGCTTTTGATTTGGGGATTGCCCGTGAGTTGGTGGTGCCCGCGCTCAACTTAGCCATGGTGAGCTTTGTGAGCATGATGCTGACGGCCCGAAGTTTTGCGGCAAAAAATGGTTACGATATAGATGCAGATAAAGAATTCAGGGCATTAGGTTTAGCCAATATTGCATCCGCCATCTCCCAAGGGTTTGCGGTGAGCGGCGCCGATTCCCGCACTGCGGTTAACGATGCCAATGGCGGCAAGAGCCAGTTAGTGTCCATCATAGCGGCAGTGTTGATTGGCGTTGTCGCGCTGTTTTTTACTGCACCATTGAAGTACATCCCTAGTGCAGCTTTAGGCGTGGTATTGGTGATTGCCTCTATTTCGCTTATCGACCTTAAGTCGCTGTGGAATCTGCGTGTGCTCGATAAGTCAGCGTTCTTGCTTGCGTGTATCACTTTATTTTCCGTGCTATTTATTGGGGTGATTCCTGGGATCACTTTGGCCGTGTTATTGGGATTATTCCAGTTCCTCGCTACGGTAATGCGCCCAACGGATCAAGTGCTTGGCTTAGATCATAAGGGTGTTATCCGTAGCGTCGATGATTCGGGTAAAGCTAAATCTGTGCCTGGCGTATTTATGTATCGCTTTAATTCGCCGTTAACTTACTTTAATGCGACGTATTTTAAACGCCGTTTACTGGAAAAGTTTATTCGGGAATCTGAGCCAGTCGATTGCATCATTATTGATGCCGTGCCTTGTTTTACCCATTTAGATTTAAGCGTGATGGCTATGTTGGCTGATTTACATCAATTGCTTAAAAAGCGTGGAGTACGTTTAGTGCTTGCGGGGCGTAAACGACAGATGCTGAGTTGGTTCGAGCAAGCGGGTATGCAGACAGGGGAAGGTGGGATTTTGATCCGGCCAGATTTGTATCTCGCCCTTAAAATGAATCAAAGCTATAAACAAGCCTTGGCTGAAGGGCAGGCGCCCGTGATCCAAAAAGTCCCTGATGACTCGGTATTGTTGCATAGCCATTTATAGCGAATGGTTTGAATTTAAAGATTAAGTCAAAGTGGATTCATTCAAATAGCGCAGCCTAAGGTTGCGCTATTTTTTATGGATTTTAGTCATGTAAGTCTATGTTTAAAGGCTTATTTATGTGCTTTTATTGGTATGGAAAAGCCTTTAATTGTGCAGGTCAATGATGTCGTGGCAAGTGTTGTCGCCCAATCTGATTGCGTTTGACGGTTTAGTCTTTGAGAATTCTATCGAGGGGAATAAAACCGTGATAACCGTAATATCCCATAGGGCCGAGGATCAGACTAAGTAGACACCATACCCATTTTTTGTTGGTGCTGAGATCCACTTTACTCTTGAAGGCCCTAAGGGCGAAAAGACAATGCAGTAGCATCAGGCCCCCAAGCATAAAAATGATATTGATATCCATATGTTCCAACTGCCTTATCCTTGTGTTCTATCATTCACGCCTTTGAAAGACGTTAAGCGCGGTTACATTTATCTTTAGAAGCTTGCCTTGTGACGGTAGCTAAATTAGCGACCTCACTCACTGGCAAATACCTTACTCGAATATTTTACCGATGGCTATAACATAAAATAAAAATAATCTTTAAATCTTATTGGCTTACACGTCTCCTAACAAGCAAATTGGAGAATGGCTAGCGTCCCAGATCACATATTTTTCCATCGCACGAATAAATATGTCACTCGAAATAAGTCGATTTAGCCAAGCGTCGACTCGCGGAAAATCATCACTCAGCGGATGTTTAAGATCCACTGCGGCAAACTGGCGTACAAAAGGTACGATGGCGTAGTCGGCAAGGCGAGGTGTATCGGCGACTAAAAAGGGGGGTTGCCCTAAGCATGTTTCAAGTTGCAGGAGGAAATGACTCGCCTGCTGATAATAATAAGCTTGCGTTTGCTCAGGGTAACGGTCGGCATATTTATAGCGGTCAAGCCATGGTTTAAATTGCTGATCATTTTGCGCGATAAGTTGTGCCATTTTATCTTCAATAGCAGGACTTTGCTGACACAATAGCTCTAAGGGATCTGCTTGCGTGAGTGCCCAGCGCATGATCTCAAGACTTTCGGCAATCACCTCACCGTTCGCTAGCACTAATACTGGCACAGTCCCCTTAGGTGAGGCCACTAGCATTTGTGGTGGTTTGGCTCTAAGGGTTATTTCACGGACTTCAACATTGCATTGGGCTAATAAGAGTCCCAAACGTGCTCGCATTGCATAGGGGCAACGGCGGAAGGTGTATAAGACGGCTAGAGTCATTCGGATTTCCTCTACTGTGCGGCGCCATGCGTGGAAGTTGATGCGACAAGCCGATGTCAGCGTGTTTATGCATGCTTATTGACGACGCGAGTATGCCAGTATGAATGTTATGTACCAATAGGAGAATACTGCGTAGACCTAATGCAGCGTACATGCGTACAAAGGGCGCTGATGGTAACGCTTTCATCTTGATATTTCTGCTTAATTCGCCAGCTAAAAAAGATTTATCTGACTTCTGTGCGTAAAAAATTAAAGACCCTGTACTTTATCTGTGTTTATCTTGCTGTGACTCAGGTAGAATTCCGCGCTATTTTGGGATCTGTAGCCAGTCTACAGATGATTAATGTGTTTATGCACTGGAAATTAAGTTCCAGCCAGCAAAGAGGGTGTTATGGCTAAAGTTGTCGTGTGTGCGTTATATAAATTTGTGTCTTTACCGCATTTTGAATCTATCCGAGCGCCATTGCTCGCTATGATGGAACAGGCCGAGATCAAAGGCACTCTGCTCCTCGCAAGCGAAGGAATTAATGGCACAGTTGCCGGCACCCAAGAAGCAATTGAAGCATTATTGGTTTGGCTTAACGGCCAAAATGGCCTAGACAATATCGTGCACAAATTGTCATTCGACGATGAAATGCCGTTCTACCGCACTAAAGTCAAACTGAAAAACGAAATCGTGACTATGGGCGTTGAAGGTATTGATCCACTTAAAGTGGTTGGCACCTATGTGAAGCCTCAAGATTGGAATGCGCTGATTTCTGATCCGGATGTGATTTTAGTCGACACCCGTAACGATTATGAAGTGCAAATCGGCACTTTCAAAAATGCCATTAATCCTGTGACTGAAACCTTCAGAGAATTCCCGGAATATGTGAAGCAAAATCTTGATCCTGCTAAACATAAGAAGGTCGCCATGTTCTGTACCGGTGGTATTCGCTGTGAAAAATCAACCGCGTATTTGAAAGAGCAAGGCTTCGACGAGGTGTATCATCTTGAAGGCGGTATTCTTAAATACCTTGAAGAAGTCAAAGTGGAAGAAAGTTTGTGGGAAGGCGAGTGCTTTGTATTTGATAACCGCGTTGCGGTAAATCATGACTTGAAGAAAGGCCAATACGATCAATGTAATGCTTGCCGTATGCCAATCACTGAAGCTGAAAAACAGAGCCCTGCCTATGTGCAAGGTGTCAGTTGCCCACATTGTATCGATAAAATTTCTGACGAGCAGCGTAAACGTTTTGTTGAGCGTGAGCGTCAAGTCAATCTGGCAAAAGCCCGTAACGAAGCGCATATCGGTAGCGATGTGAATCAAGTGATTGAAGCGCGCCGTGAGAAAAAAGAAGCGCAGCGTCGACTCGCCGCCGAGAAAAATAATGCGAAAAAATCGCAAGTGCTTTAACTTTATATTTTATTGGATTAGCAGCAAGTTAGTCATGAGTTTGCACTGAGCTTGTTTGTCACTCAGCTAGCTCCTACATTGCTTTCACTGTAAATATGGTTTGCACTATGGCCCGACTCGTTCGGGCCATTTTTTTATATAGATTTTAGTTTTAGCGTGAATGTGCTTTTAGGCCATTATTTAACTTATTATTTATCATAGCGCTATGCCGAAAACCTTAAATTTATGATAACTTTCAGTCGCTAGTATTAAAAACGTTAGTATTAACAACGCTAGCATTTCAAAAAAGTCGAGTGCTATATACGAAGGGAGCGATTCAGTGCAAGGTAGGCAAAGCGCATGAGCATTTGGAAAGAGCTATACGATATTTTCGATAAGGAACGCAGTCGCTGGCAGCAATCGAGTGCCAGTAAGCAGGCGATTGCCTTCGAGTTAAAAGCCAATTTGGGTTTTCTGGCCGATGCCTTAAGCAGCGGTTTGTCGCAAAGTGCGATCGCCAGCGGTTTAGAATGCAGTATTTTTGAGGCAAAACTGAAACAGGGCGCAGCACTCACTGCATTAAATCACCGTAAAGTGACACTGAAATTTATTGGTGAATTTGCCGAGTTTAATAAATATGTGGGTAAAGAGAACGACGCTTTAGTCGAGAATGCTTACGCTAGAATCAAATCGCTGCAGAAGTTAGTCGCGGCTGAGCCCAATAAAAATCATGATCTTAAGATTAAATCCCTGTTTCGCTTTTTAGTCTTTTTAGTGGCGCACCTTGAGGAGCAGCCATTGAGTCGCACATCAGCGAAAAAAGCTTAAGGTTGATGCGTGGATGAGCCTGTGATTAATACGATTGGTATAAGAGGTAGAAAAGGCGCCTGTGGCGCCTTTTCTATGCTTGCGAGCATTGCTCAGCTTTTTAGCGCAGTCTTTAAGGGGCGTGTTTACGAGTCATATTTCAACACACTCTTTAAAGGCCGCTATTGAGTTTAACGCTTAGGTGGCTCATCAGCTTTATTGGCTTCTGAGTCCGTAGTACAGGGCTTATTTGAAGCCGTTTCTGCGTCATTCTCAGCTGTCGAAGGCTTTATCTGCTTATCTTTACTATGTTGGCCGAACTGCGGCAGTTTGAACTTAGCACTGTACTTCAGCGCAGCAAGATTGCTGGCGATAACACCGACGATCAAAATAATAATGATCCAGACTTCTAAGGTCGACATACTCAGCTCCTGTTTCGAATTGACTCGCGCACACCTAACGGGCGATTAATCAACCGCTAAACGTTGCTCACATTTACGAATGTCTTCTGGCGTATCAACTTCAATAGAATCAAAGGCGCTAATGGCGATTTTGATTTTATGGCCGTACTCTAATGCACGCAATTGCTCGAGTTTTTCCAGATCTTCTAGACGACCTAATGGCAGGGCGGCGAAGGCCTGAACGAATTTGCGGGTATAAGCATACACACCTAAGTGCTTGTAAACGGGGTAATCTTGAGTATCGCGGCCAAAAGGAATACGCGAACGAGAGAAATACAAGGCATAGTTGTTGTTATCGAACACCATCTTCACATGCATTGGATCGTCAAGCTCGGCTTTATTGACGATTTGAAAGCCTAAGGTGGCCATTTCAAACTCACCTGGGTGACGCTCGAAGAGGCTGATGACTTGCTCGATGGATGTTGGGTCAATAAGGGGTTGATCGCCCTGTAGGTTGATCACTAAGTCGTCATCTTTCAGTCCCAGTTGGTTTATCGCATCATTGATACGATCTGTACCCGATGCCGCTTCTGGGCTGGTCATGACCACTTTGCCGCCAAAACCTTCAACGGCCGCTTTAATGCGGTCATCATCGGTAGCGACATAAATATTGGTGAGGCCTTTGGCTAACGACGCGCGTTCATACACGTGTTGGATCATTGGCTTGCCGTTAATCGGGGCTAAGGGTTTGCCCGGGAAGCGGCTTGAACCGTAACGCGCCGGGATTAACAGAGTCACATTCATCAAATTATCCTACTTTTATCAAAGATATACAGTGTAGATATACAATGCATATAGACAAAAGGGCTCACAATTGAGCCCTTTTAACATGTGTTAGAGCTTAGATGCGACGGAACAGGGCAGTCAACATTTCGTCTGTGACTTTCTCTTCCCAACCTGCGCCGTAAACGTTAGCCCATAGTGGACCCATACTCTTAGTCACGGCAACCATTTTTGCTATGGTTTCGTCTGGCAGATCTTTACAGATGTTCTTCGGCAGTGTGATGTTGTGTTTCTTCATCATCAAACGGAACTCTGCAACACCTTCTGGATAGAATTCTTCTAACACGTCAAAGGCGATACAGTTGCCGATACCGTGGTGGTAACCCAAGATATAAGACAGACCGTAAGAAACCGCGTGACAGGCACCCACTTGGCTGTAAGCGATACTCATACCGCCCATGAAAGACGCCATCATCAGCTTGTCGTCTTTTTCTACGTGGTCGTCTAAGTACACTTGGCGACATAAATCCATGGCTTTTTCAGCGTAGGATTTAGAGAATTCGTTTAAGAAGGTACCTTGTAACGATTCAACACAGTGGATATAGCAATCCATACCTGTGTAGAACCATTGGTCCGTTTCCACGCCTTCGATTAACTCAGAATCCATGATGATTTGATCGAATACTGTGTAATCTGAGTTCAGACCTAGCTTACGCACTGGACCACATAACACGGCAGTGCGTGACGCTTCTGCACCCGTACCAGAAATCGTTGGGATACCAATGTGGTGTACCGCTGGGTTCTTGATCAAGTCCCAACCTTGGTACATGGCAGAGCCACCTGGGTTTGTCAGCATCAGCGATACCGCTTTAGCCACGTCCATAGTTGAACCGCCACCTAAACCGACGACGCTCACTGGCAGTTTGCTATTGAAAGCTTGAACTTGTTCAGTCAGGGCGTCGATTTGAATTGTGCTTGGCTCTTCATCAACGTTAACCCAAATCACCATGTCTTGTGCTTTAGCTGGAATGCGGCCCTCAAGGGCTTTGCCTTGATGCACGTCATCGACTAAAAACACCACAAAGTCGTCGGCGGTTTTACGTTCAGCAGCTAACACTTCATCTAATTGGACGAATGAGCCACGGCCGAAGATCATTTTTTCAACTACTTTAAAATTCTTAAAACTCATTGCAACAAACTCCCGTAGAATTATTGGGCAAATGCTTTCTTGATGTTTTCGATACGCTCGGCGATCTGAGCATCGGTCCAAGACAACTTGATGAGCATAGAAATGGTGCGGCTCATAATGGCATCGGATTTAGGCACAGAAACTTGAGTATAGTCAGGTCTATCGGCGATTAATGTGATTGGTAACGCAGCAGATGCCTTAAGCTCCTGAATGTGTTTCCAGTTTTTCAAATAATGCCAGTTGTTTACATACCAGTAGAAGCAGCCATCGACGCCGTTTTCAGCCAGTTTTTTGCTCACTTCTTGCGTGCGCGCTTCGGTTGGCAACATAAAGGTTAAGAAGCCAGCCGAGTCGCCTTCTGGATCTGGGATTTGGCGGAAGGTGACTTCTGGAATAGCGGCCATTGCATCTTTAATGGTCTTTTTGTTTTTACGTTGAATATCGATAATGGTATCGAGTTTACGTAACTGCGCTAACCCTAAGGCGGCATTCATTTCCGAAATACGGAAGTTCAAGCCAATGATAGGGTGTGACTCTGCGCCGCGGTCTTTACCAATGTGGTCATGGCCGTGATCGGAGAACATGTGCGCGTTGTTGTAGATTTCAGTGTTATTGGTAATCACAGCGCCACCTTCACCACAGGTGATGGTTTTGACTGAATCGAATGAGTAACAACCCACATCACCGATAGTACCTAGGGCTTGGCCCTTGTAGCTGCCACCAATGGCTTGGCAAGCATCTTCTAAAATCTTGATGTTATGTTTTGCACAGATGGCTTTAATTTCGTCCATCTTCGCCATAGAACCACACATATGCACTAAGTTGATCGCTTTAGTGCGTGGAGTAATTGCGGCTTCGATACCTTCTGGGGATAAACACAGTGTCTCGTCGATTTCGGCAAAAATCGGAATCGCGCCTGCCATAAAAATCGCTTCAACTGAGGCAACAAAGGTAAAAGGTGGCACGATAACTTCGTCGCCAGCACCAATGCCTGCAGCCATCATGGCCGTTTGCAGCGCAGCAGTACCGCTTGATAAAAGGTGAGCATGCTTCACGTTCATTTTCTCGCAGAGCAGTTGCTCCATATCGCGAGTCTTCCAGCGATCATTACGCATATGGTCGAAGTTGTAACGGAAGGTAAAACCGTTTTCCATAACGTCAGCGACTTCCTGCTTTTCTTCAGGACCAAATAATTCAAAACCGGGCATGGAAGGTATCTCCTTAGAATATGTCGCGCATAGGTCGCGCTGCAATTAACTGGCGGATTATAACTGGGGTAATTGACCCTTGCGATGTTTTATTGCTGAAAATTGTCATGGAAAAAGAAAAACCTGCACAGGGGCAGGTTTTATCTGAGCATAGATGGCACTCAGCGGGGGCTTAAAAGCACATATTCAGGCTGTTAGCGTGGATTAGCTAAGCCATGTTCACGGTCGACCGTGACATCTAAATCTGTCAGTAAACCGTTATCAATGCCGTAAATCCAGCCGTGTACTGCCACTTCTTGGCCGCGATCCCAGGCTTCTTGCACTATGGTTGAACTGGTCACATTAGCAACCTGTTCAATCACGTTGAGCTCGCACAGGCGATCAAAACGTTTAGCTTCATCCATCTGTTGTAATTCTTCCTGATAAATACGGTAGATATCACGTAAATGCCCGAGCCAGTTATCGATTAATCCCAAACGTTGCTGACCCATGGCCGCGCGCACACCACCACAGCCGTAGTGACCCACTACCATAATATGCTTCACCTTGAGTACATCAACGGCGTATTGCAGCACAGATAAGCAGTTAAGATCGGTATGGATAACCATGTTGGCGATATTACGGTGAACAAAGACTTCACCCGGCATAAGATCAATGATTTGGTTAGAAGGTACGCGACTATCCGAGCAGCCAATCCACAGGTATTCAGGATGTTGTTGTTTCGCTAATTGCTCGAAAAAATCAGGATTCTCTTGGCGTATACGTCCGGCCCAGCGGCGGTTGTTGTCGAATAAAGGTTTGAGTAGTTTCATTTTAACCTATTGTTTTATTGACATATAAAATGTCTTCTCATGCTCTAATTCATGCAAGCAGCACATTTTTAGCAAGAGTATACCAGCAAAATTGGCTCTGCTGGTCTATCCAATTAAGGTTTGAATCGGGATATTGAGGAATCGAGATTATTTTTTATTAATAGTTCTGTAAATGAATAGGTTCCCTCTGGGGATCTAAGCGCCATTTGTTAGCGTGTTTGGGGGTGATATTGCACTAAAACTGAGTGAACGCCTTGTCCGCTAAAAATTAAGGCGGACAAGGATGATGTGTTATGGGTTAGAACTTACTGATCACTTTTACACTATCGTTCACCTCGCTGACGTCAACAAACCCGATCATATTCGGATTGGCGGCAATCAATGAGAGCATTTCAGCGCTCGAGTCGACGACTTTGGGTGGTTGACCTTGGCCTGAAAAGACCAGTTTTGACCAATAGGCTTTGAGCTGACTCTCCGTTTTATTGAGGATTTGCTTCACGAAGGCATCACGAGCGGGTGAGCCTTCGGGCTGATCGAGCGCAACCACAGTCCCTCCACTCGGGAAAGACTTGAGTTTACCTAAATAGATACGTGAAATATCCGCAGCACTAATTTCGGATGTATTTGAAGGATGTACCACGACGGCAATTTCGGCTTGCACATAGGCACTGCCAAGTAAAAGTGCACTAGCAACTAAGGTTTTCATCATCAACCGAGATCTTATTAATAGTTTCATGTTTAACTCCTTAAAAAACTAAGTCTATTGCCATACTCAGCAACTGTTCATCGGAGGACGGTTTGTCATTGCTGTAGTTGGTGTACTCCAGTTTTAGTGCGGCTGAGGGATGGAAATCCCAGCGTGTACCTATGATGTAGTAGGCGCTGTCTTCTTGCTGTGCTTCAAGTGCTGCTTTTGTACCGAAAACCAGAGGCGCTAGCGCAGCTTGGTTTGCTGGTGGCAGACTATTGTATAGCGGTAACATGCCGTCATAGGCATCGTATTGTGGATCACCTTTGTCAATACCGTAGGTTAAATGAAAAGTGAAATCTTTATAGCGGATCCCGCCGGAAACAAAGGCTGAATCTTGAATATTAAAGCTACTGGGATCGACGTCAATTCGGGTGTATTCAGCCAAGATAAACCATTTACCCGCATCATATTTAACGTTAGCACCTATGAGTAACGCGCTGTCGTTAATGGGTAAAAGATCATCGACCACTTGCTGACTAAATAACCCTGTTTGGGCAATCGCATCACCTAGGCCCAATAGAGCAGGTAACTCGTAGGAGAAATCAGTCACTATGCCGATATTCAAGCCGTACTCAAACCCTGAGGTTACAAAGTTGAAGTTCATTATGTGGCCCTCGGCGGAGAAGGGCGCGGGAGGTGTTGATGAACCTATAGGCGCATAGTCAGAAACAGAAGTCGTAATATACTTATAGGTCAAACCGACTTCGGTATCGCCCCATAAATCGGAATATACTAAGCCGACACCTTCGCCTGAATTAAATGGCAGTGAATAAACGCCGCGGGGCGGGGTGATCCAGTGATAGGCATAACCTACGTCAATATAATCTGAGTATTTATAGAGGTTAAAGCGTTGGCGGCCCGCCATCAGCATAAGTTTGTCGCTGATGTCGTAGGAGATATAAGCCCATTCGAATTCGGCACTGTAATCGTTATTGCCTCTGGATAGCACTTGCGCAGTGGCTCTTAGGCCACTACCCAGATCGGCGGTAAATTGTAAGGCAACTTTAGAATCGTTATTAAAGTTGATTTCTTTGTCATAACCATAATAGCTTTTATCGTCACTGAGACTCGAGCCCGCGACAATAGAGGCAAATCCATTTATTTGAACATCGGCATAAAGAGACGGCATATAAAGTGTGCTGAGCACGCAGAGGGCAACTGTACTTTTTCTCATGGCAGAATACCTTGTTGAGGGAATACAGTAATAAAGGTAGTTGATAAATGGTAGATTTCACCTTTATGCAACATTTTTTGAGGCGCTGACGACAAAATGGTGATTTCTATTTGTTAATGCAGATTTTATGGGGAAGTCTTTGAAAGTTCAGTGGGCTAATCTGCGAAGCAAAATCAGCTAAAGCCCAATGTATGCATGGGACAAATAGGGATTGAACCTGGGTTCGGTATTGATGATGTGGATTAAGCTGAAATAGCTGTCTTCAAGATGCGAATGTCCACATCTTGAAGATTTTATTGAGTGACGGTATTTAGCAGCAGATTAGTGATGTTGTGCGAGAAAATCGGCTAAGTGTTGATTGATAAATTCCGCTTGTTCAAGGGTCGAGATATGTCCCGCCGCAGGAATATGCACCAGCTGACTGCCATCGATGGCATCGCTCATTAGGTAGCTTTCTAGTACACTGCGTGCTTTATCCTCAACGCCCGCCATGATAAGGCAAGGCAGCGTTAGCTGCTCGGCATCTTCCATAGTATCGCGACGACCAAAAATCATTCGTCCCAGTTTCACTATCGTGGGGATTTTTTCCGCTGAGATTGTGGCAAGTGAGTGTTCAAAGCCAGCGACCAGTTCAGGTGTGCTATGCGCGGCATTACTTGCGAAGAACAAAGGTGAAATCGCACTGATAAGCGCCGCAGGGATCGTTTTAGCGGCGGTAATCATATCCAGCATGCCATCATATTTCGCGCGGGTCACTTCGGGTTCAAAACCAATAAAGCTGTTGAGCATCACGAGGGTTTTAACTCTTGTTGGTGCTTTCAGTACCAATTCTGCGCCCCACATAGCACCAACAGATTGTCCGATAACACTAAAGTCAGTGATATTGAGGGCATCCATTAAGGCCAACATGTGATCGGCAATATCGAGCAGCGTTTTACCATTATCGGGCAGTAAATCTGACTGACCATGACCCCACAGTTCTGGCACGATACAGCGGTAATGGGCACTTAGCGCGGCAATTTGAGGCGCCCACATGGCGCTATCCCACAAATAACTGTGACCAAACAAGAGTACAGGGCCTGTACCGACATCAAGGTAACTTAATTTACGATCGGCAATCATGAGCTGCTGACGGTGTGAAGAAAAATCCATAAAGCCTACTTAATCAAATATATCGTTATGTTAAGCCGTATTCTGGCGCCAATTTGGGCGATAGATCGCTGGGCTTAACCTTTACAAAATCTGCGGCGAATATCCCACAGCTAAGGCTGAGCGATACGCAGCACGTATTCATCCACTAGATAGTCTAATCGGGCGAGTACCGCATCTTTGAGCAACATATCACTGTTTTCTAAAAGGATTGCCAGTTCGGCACGATCGAACTGTGGTAACAATAATTGCGCAACAGGGAAATAGCTGATGTGCCAAGGCTCAGGACTGACCGCGCTTTGCCCCTGTTGAAACGGGAAATAAAAGCCAAAATCATGGGCATTTTCCACCAGCCAAGCATGCAATTTTGCGCAGGGGCCAGTTTGGCCATATTCAGCTTCGATAAGGCGAAGGGCTTTGACATCAATTTGATCCGCATCGAACACATCGAGATCGGTACCCCAGTGGTGACGTGAAGCACCGGGCAGCGCCGACCAGAGCAAAATCAAGTCGACGATGGCATCGTCACTCAGTCCCTTAATGCTCACCGCCTGCTCATTGGCATCCAATACCGCGCGTTTACCGCTGGCCTTGGCATTCCAAATTGCCAGTTGTCGCTCAAAAGGGCGATGGGCAGAGCAGATGGCGAGTGCTATGCCCGCATCTTTGGCTTTTTGAGCCATCGCATTAAAGGCGATGGCGGTGTTCGCTTCGAGCCAAAAGCTATGATACCCATGGTGATACGGACTTAAATATTCCACCAATTCAGTGGCGTTTAAGCCGTAAAGCCTAGCGGTTTCGGGACGGATCTCGAGGTGTGTTAGCACAATAGTTGTTCCAAAATCACTTCATAACACAGGGCTAGCTGCTCAAGGTCGTCCACTTTAACGCATTCATTCACTTTATGAATGGTGGCGTTCACTGGGCCAAGCTCTAACACTTTAGCACCCGTTGGCGCGATAAAGCGTCCGTCCGATGTGCCGCCCGTGGTTTGTGGATCGGTTTCATAACCTGTGACTTGGCGAATTGCAATACGGGTCGCGTCAAGCAGTGGGCCATCGCCAGTTAAAAATGGCAGACCATTGAAAATCCAGCTGATATCGTAATCTAGGTCATGGGCTTTCAATAAGGCTTCAACCCGCTCAATCAAGATTTCGGCGGTCACCTCGGTGGAGTAACGGAAGTTAAACATCACGTCCAGTGCGCCGGGGATCACATTCGATGCGCCGGTACCGCCATTAATATTGGCGATTTGGAAGCTGGTGGGGGGAAAGAACTCATTGCCATTATCCCAGTGCATCTGACTCAGCTCGGCTAAGAAAGGCGCGGCTTTGTGGATTGGGTTATCGGCAAGGTGTGGATAGGCCACGTGGCCTTGAATGCCTTTCACGGTTAAGTTGCCGGTTAAGCTGCCGCGGCGACCATTTTTTACCACATCGCCCAGCTTTAGGGTCGATGAAGGTTCGCCGACTAATGCCCAGGTGATCTTCTCATTGCGCGCTTCTAAGGTATCAATGACTCGCGTCGTACCGTTAATAAATGGGCCTTCTTCATCGCTGGTGATCAAAAAGGCGATTGAACCATGATGATCTGGATGTTTAGCGACAAAGCGTTCGGTGGCAATGACCATAGCCGCCAATGAACCTTTCATGTCCGCAGCGCCGCGGCCATATAAGTAGCCATCAATGATGGTGGGCACAAACGGCGGCGTGTGCCAGCGGCTTACATCGCCCGTTGGCACAACATCTGTGTGGCCGGCAAAACAAAAGACCGGACCTTCATTGCCACGGCGAGCCCACATATTGGTGGTGTCTTCAAATACCATAGGTTCGATATTAAAGCCGATGGCGCTGAGTCTTTCCGCCATTAAGGTTTGACAGCCTTCATCAAGCGGCGTCACCGAAGGGCGGGCAATCAGCGCTTTTGTTAGTTTAGTTACAGGATAATCGTCGGCTGGCATCATAGTGAAAATACTCTTTTATAGGCGGCTTCATCAAAGCCAATCAGCACGTGTTCACCGACGACCAAGACGGGGCGTTTGATCAGTGTCGGTTGCGCCAGCATAAGTTGAATGGCTTTGGCTTGATCGATATCGGTTTTATCTGCGTCACTGAGGGCACGAAAACTTGTGCTGCGCTTATTGAATACGGTTTCCCAGCCTGAGGTTTTACACCAGAATTCGAGGTCTTCTTGACGTAGGCCGTCATCTCTAAAATCATGGAAATGAACTGGAAGTTGATGATTTTCAATCCATTTACGTGCTTTACGCACTGTATCGCAATTCTTAATACCGTAGAGGGTCAAAATGATGCTCCAGTGTGGATGGACGCTTGGCTGGCAAGCATTGATTTTGCTGGCATTGTGGCATTGTGCGCCGCATGTCACAAGTGGGATGTGTTGCTGAGATAGTGTGAGCATAAAAATGTCAGTGTATCCGCCTTTACATGCCTGCTGTTGTGGGCTAGCAAGCATTATCTGAGCATGTGGGAAGTCGCTTGGTTTGTATGAAAAACAGGCTAAAGGCTTAAGCGTCGTTTAAGTTTTCCGCTCTAATGTCTAATAGTGTAATTGTTATTAGTTGAGGGAAATCATCATGAATATTGCCAATGTGGGTCAATCATCTGCATGCATGCATGCAGTCATCATCGATACAAGCTCAACAGAAACAAACCACTATCTCGCCTCAGAAAGAAGAGGAAGTGAATGAGTCATCCCAAGAGCGTGCGAAAGAGGCGGGCGTCGACACTTTTGCCTAAAGTTGAAATAATGATATTTACTATTTAAACCTCTAATTGTTGCGCTTCATATTGCAGTCAAGATTGCACTTAAGGGCGATAATTAGAGCGGCAGTCAATTGTTAAATGTTTCTAACCCTATATATTTCGCTAGTTTAAATAAAACGAATCTTAATTAGAACTCCCAATTTAAATCAAAATCATAGCGAATGCCTAAGGCGATAATCGTGTCATCTTCGCGTTGATCATTATTTTGTTGTAAGTATTCTAAATGTGTACGGACATTTGCCGCAATTTGCCATTCTAAGGTGAGGTTATAGCCATCATAATCCTGACTGCTAGTATCTTCTATCCCATCTTTAAACCAAAAATACCCTAATTTTAGCTTATAGGCGTTAGCAAAAGGGATAGCCAGTGCACTGTCAAAAGTACTACCAGTGCGGTTGACTGCAGTTTCAAACTCGTAATCTTTAGCCTGATAGCCAACAGCAGCATATATACCAGAGCTAAATTCATATGAGATAACCGCGCCTGTCAGTTGTTCTTTTCCAGTTCTATTCGCGTTGGCATAGACATCTTGTTGTAAATATGCGGCGCCTAAGTGTAATCCATTCTTGTCAAAACCGGCTCCGACATTAATAGTATCAGCGCCGCTGCCACCAGAGTTGCCATCAAAAATTGCAGAGGCCATTACAGTAACGGGTTTGAGTTTCAGTTCGTATATCAAAGCATTATTAACAAAGAATGGACTCTCTTGGTTGTAACCAAACGGGCTGTTTGCATTATTAAAAATATCAATATACTCAGCGACTAAAGTGTATTGCACTGGCCGTTGACGTCCAAAGGTTATCTGACCAAAGGGAGAGCCTATTCCGGCGAATGCGAGACGCGCTTCACCGAATCGACCATTATCATCGAGGCGAACCTTCCATTCTCCTTGGGCAATAGCATGCCAATTTGGGGTAAACTCGGTGTCAGCTTTGACCCCTAAACGAGAGAGGGCATCACCTATATCCCATACATCATCTGCTTTGTCTTGGTATTCTAAGGTTGGACGCAGCGAACCGTAGAGAGAAAAGTGGCTATTGCGTAAGGAGGATTGCATTGATGGACTGGTTTGTGCAGCTTTCGCTTGTTGCTCCAATTCCTTCACTCTTTGCTCTAGCTGCTGAAGTCGGTCAGACTTTTCCGTTTCTTGGGCATTAGCCTGTTGTGGTATGTGAAGAATAGTGCCTAGTACGAACAATGCGATTCTGCTCATGATGAGTACCTGTATTAAGATTTCCATCGTAAGTCATGAATGACCATGACTTACTATACCTAAACAATGAATTTATTAAGGATGGTATCTTGCTCTTTGATGTGCTGAGTTTGCGTATGCATAGCCATATTGGCATGAATAACTGTGTCTGATACTTGGACGGATAAGTCTTTAATTCTAATTGTATTATTATTAATTTCTTCGGCAACTAAACTTTGTTCTTCGGCTGCAGAGGCGATCTGTAGATTCATATCGCTGATCTGCAATATTGCTTCACGAATTTTGTCTAATGCGGTATTAGCACCTTGGGCGAGTGTAACCGCATCTTTTGCATTGTCTTTACTTTGACTCATGACCTCTGCAACAGCCCTTGCTCCTGTTTGGAGTTGCTCTATCATGTTACGGATTTGAGTTGTAGATTGTTGAGTCCTTTGGGCGAGGGTTCTGACTTCATCTGCGACCACAGCAAAACCACGACCAGAATCACCAGCTCTTGCTGCCTCAATGGCTGCGTTTAAGGCTAATAAATTTGTTTGATCTGCAATGTCATTAATGACTTTCAATATAGTGGCAATGTTGTCTGTTGCTGACCCTAAGGTGTTTACTTCAGCAACAGCCATATCGATTTTTGATGACAGAGCGTTAATAGCATTTGTGGTATCACTGACGACTTTGGAACCCACATTTGTCGCTTCATCAGCCTCTTTTGCGGCGGATGACGCCCCTTGAGCATTACGGGCTACGTCTGAAGACGTGGTGGCCATTTCGTGCATCGCAGTTGCAAGTTGTTCTAGTTCATGGAGTTGCGAGTTCATGGCATTAGTAGATTGCTGTAATTCTAACGATGTCATTTCTGAGCTTTTATGGATGAGCTGGCCAATTGATTTAGATTGAATGATCAGTTGCTGTAGATTTGCAGTGAAAGTGTTGAATCCTATTGCCAATGCTGAAAACTCAGTGTCTGTTTTAGTATTTAAGCGTTGAGTCAAATCACCCTCGCCGGAGGCAACATCTTGAATAGCATCATTTAAGGTTTGTAATGGGCGCATTAAACGGATAATCAAAAATAGTAGTACTGTGATACTGATGATTAAGGCAATAACGGAATAGATAATAGAACTATTGCGTAGGTTTGTGACTGCAGCATAGGCTATATCTTCATCTAAGATAACGCCGACATACCAGTCCTCTCCTGAAACTCGAGAGAAATCTAAGGTATAATTTTTACCATCTATGCTGACTTTTTGTGGCTTCTCCGTCACTTCAACATGTGGTAAATAGTCGCTCATTGGCGTGCCATTTCGTTTTGACTCTGGGTGCGCGATTGTCGTGCCATCTCCTGAAATAATAAAGACATACCCTGCATTAAAGAGCTTAACCTCATTGACGAGTTTGGCTAGACCTACGAGGCTGACATCGTAGAAAATAGCCCCAATGAACTCGCCATTATCTTTTACCGGTGTTGCAATTGAGACGAGAATTTCACCAGATGCTGAGTCAGCATAGGGCGCAGTGATAATCAGCTTATCGGATTTTTTTGCATCTATGTACCAAGGACGAATTCGTGGGTTCCATCCGGCGCCAGGGTCCCAACTAGGATTGTTATTTATGTTGCTACCATCTTTTTCATAGCCGAATCCGACAAGTATGAAGGTGTTTTTAACAACTGGACGAGTAATAACAGAAGTAATATGTGTGGGGCTGAGATCTTGCTCCAATAGACTTGTCGTGTAAGCGGCCATTTGTTTACGGGATTCAATTTCCGACGAAACAGTATTTCTAACCCCATCGACAATTTCGGTAACACTGGCTTCAACCTGTGACTTCATTTCATTTTGAATTGAAGAGTATTGTTTGGATGTTAACAGCGTTACTGTGACTAAAAGTAATATAGAGGATGCAGCTACAATCTTATGACTAAATTTCATTGTTTTTCCTCTTGAATATCAAAAAGCTTTCTTAGAGGTATAGTCATCATTTCATTCTAAAACAAGTCGTCATATTTATTTTTAAGTTTTTGTGATCAACAAGTGTTTATGGTCCCATTTTAGGTTGTAAATTTTGTCGAATTATTACTCATGCCGTTGCTGTATTACTGGATGAGTTATCCCTTGGTTACTCCGTATCTTCCTTTACACTTGTTTAACTTAAGCTGTCTGTTATATATTATTTTCTTATTAAAATCAGTTTGATATCTGGTGTTGACTCTAGCGCGACTTTTAAAGGATTAAAATGCACAGCGATGTTTCTTTGCAGCGATTTAAGCAATTTCCGCGCTTGATGTGGATATTTTTGTTTGGGTCGTTTATCACCCGTGGCAGTTATTACATGGTATGGCCATTTTTAGCTGTTATTTTATATGAGAAATTTGCGCTAAGTGCCACAGAGGTCGGCATGGTCTTGTCCAGCGCCGCGATTATTTCGGTATTTACCAGCTTTGTTGGTAGCTCATTATCCGACAGAATAGGTCGTCATAAGCTGATGTACGTGACGGGCACTCTCTATATCATCTCGTTTTCGTTATTGGCAGAAGCCAATTCTGTCAAAGGGTATGTGGTTGTGATGACATTGTGCTCTATGGCCACTTCATTATGGCGACCGCTGACATCGGCGGCTATTGGCGACATTATTGCCGATCCTAAAACACGCGAATTGGCGATGCAGTCGCTGTATTTTATCGTCAACGTTGGCTGCGCCGTTGGCCCTATGCTGGGGGTATGGCTTGGTCTTACGGGCAAGCAGTCCAGTTTTTACCTTACCGCAGTGGCCTTTGCCGTGCTGTTAATTATGTTGTACTGGGGATTTAACTATCAAACCCGTCAGGATGCGGCTTTGGCGGCTGGCGCCTCATCGAATGACAATTTAAGTGGCGGTACGAGTGGCACTGAAAGTGATGGTGCAAGTGAGTGTGCATGTGACTGTGTAAATGGCATAACAAGTGACGGTGTTAATCGTGGCGTGAATGGCTTATTGAGTGATACTGAGACGAGCACGAAAAAAGCGGCAGTCGTGAGTCGTAAGCAAATTATCGCCATTCTATTGCAAGATAAACTGCTGCAATGTTTAATTTTCGCCAATATTCTGTGTATGTTCATTTATGCCCAAATGGACAGCTCGTTGATCCAATATCTCACTCGCGCTGGGGCACCTGATTTACTGACGTTAATTTCTGGCATGATTTTCACTAATGCTATGGTGATTATCTCCACTCAATTTTTGCTATTGAAACTCATGGCCCGTTTTTCGCTCGTCAAACGGATTCAAATCGGATTGCTGTTATTGATCTGCTCACAAGTCTGGCTGGCATTTAATCCACTGGATCTTTTTTGGGGCTGGATAGGCGCAATTGTGGTGATGAGTGTCGCCGAGACGATTTTGTTTCCTACTATGAATGTGCATATTGACCGCTTAGCTCCTGATCATCTTCGCGGCGCCTACTTTGGGGCTGCCTCATTCTATGATTTAGGCTTTGCGCTTGCGCCCCTTGGTGGCGGCATAATATTGGATCATTTTGGCGGTCAGTGGCTGTTTTTGACGGGCGCGGCACTCTCGGCATTAGTGATTTATCTGTACAGTATTTTAGATAAATTGCCGCGACCTGATTTTGCCATGTTTAAAGCGGATTAATGTACGAGAACTCTATCTCAGCTCGTTGCAGCTAACGTGATGCTTAGCGTGAGAACGGCCGAAATAGATTCTCCTAAGTCTGTGTATCGAGACTGCTACAGCTTGGCGAATGCAAATACCGTTTTAGGCTCGGTTTTCAAAAGCATAAAAGGCTGGCTCATGATGGTGAGTCAGCCTTTTATTATTCAACAAACAACCGATAGACGATGCAATATTTTAAATTAGATCTGCACTGTAAAAATCACATCTTTACCTGCGGTAACACTGCCTTGGGCCTTGTCTAGGTACTTGACGTCTTCCATGTTTGCCAAAACGACAGGGGTGAGTAGGCTGTCGACTTGATCTTTTAGATAATCAATATCGAAGGATAAAATCGGATCGCCAACTTTCACTTCTTGGCCTTCTTGGGCTAAACGTTTAAAACCTTTGCCCCTCAGTTCGACTGTGCCGACACCAAAGTGAACAAATAATTCTAATCCTTGGGGAGACTCAATGCTGAACGCATGATTTGTCTCAAAAATTTTACCTATGGTGCCGTCGATAGGCGCCAGAATTAATTCGCCTTTGGGGGCGATAGCGATGCCATCACCGACAATCTTTTCAGCAAAAACCACATCGGGGACTTTTTCAATGGCGACTATATCGCCGGAAACGGGGGCATATACCATGATACCGCCAGCTAACTGAGTCTGACCCGATACCAAGCGCCTAATTCGGCTTAAAAATCCCATAATCTAGAGCCTCTTTTGCTTGTTTTTGTCATTGTTTTTGTTCTGTAATGCAGCATAACGAATAAATGTCTCTATTTATAGCTTGTTATACACTGCTGTAGACCTGCAATTCTATCTTGTTGTAATGCAGTGTGCGCCAGCGCCGAAAATTGTTGGATGTTACCTTGGCAAATGGCGGCCTTGACTTCTAGCAGTGAACTTAAGTTAACACTGAGTTCGTCCAGCCCCATGCCGATTAACAGCGGCGCAATTTGTGGTGAACTGGCCAATTCGCCGCACAGCGACACTTTTACATTGGCCGCTTTGGCTTGGACTATTGTCATGTTAATTAACGCTAAAATGGCCGGCGAAAGGGACGGATAGTCGCGGGTAAGCTGTGGGTTTGTCCTATCGGCTGCCATTGCATATTGGGTTAAATCATTGGTGCCAATGCTAACAAAGTCGAGTCGTGGCAGCATAGCGTTGAGGTTGAATACCGCAGCAGGGGTTTCGACAACGATACCGTAGCTGAGTTCACCGTAGCCTTTCTCTTCTTCTTCCAGGGCATCTTGGCACTGGGCAATGAGTGCAAACACTTCATCCAATTCTTCGACTTGATTGACCATAGGGAACATCAAGCGGATTGGACCATGGTTTGCAGCGCGCAGAATGGCCCTTAATTGGGTTTTAAATAAGTCTGGGTGTGCCAAGGTATAGCGAATGCCGCGCAGCCCTAAGGCGGGATTGTCTTCTATTTCTTGGCACAGACAGGGCAGTTCTTTGTCGGCACCAATATCTAAGGTGCGGATGGTAAAGGTTTTACCGCCTAGTGCATGTAAGGCATCGCAATATAAGCTGTATTGGGCTTTTTCATCGGGCAGGGTACTGACGTCCATCAACATAAATTCGGTGCGAAACAAACCTATTCCATCGGCGCCGACATCGCTGACATGGGTGATGTCGTTGAGATTACCCACGTTTGCCATGAGTCCCACTGTATGACCGTCTTGGGTTTGCGCTGGGACATCCTTGTAAGTTTGAAGTGCTGCCCGCCTTGCTTGTTCATGGTGAAAGGTGACTGTGAGTCTTGCCTGTTGGTCTGGATTGGGATTAACGCAAAGCTCACCATTGAGCGCATCGAGCACTAAGGGCGTACCGTTGGGAATAGAGTCTGCGTCGAACTGACAACTTAAGATGGCAGGAATGCCGGCTGCTCTGGCTAAAATGGCCGTATGGCTCGTTAAACCGCCCGTTTTCAGTACAACACCGCAAAGGTTTTCCCGCGGCAGTAAGGCAAATTCGGCGGGGGTCAAATCCTGCGCTAATAAGATAGTGGGTCTATCGAGTTTTTCGAGCCCTTGAGCTAAATGGCCGTTGATCGCCGCGACGACTCTTTGGCCTAAACAGCGAACATCTTGGGCTCGATTGGCTAAATAGGGATCATCTAGGGATTGTAACTCGTTGGCTTGATGGGCAAATATACGTTCAACCGCCACACTTGCCGACAATTGTAAGGTACGAATCGCATCATTTACTTGCTCGATTAACTCATCGTCTTCCAATAATAATAAATCGGCTTCGATCAGCTGATAATTTTCGGAGTCGCTATCGAGCGCAGCTTGGCTGTGGGTCAGTTGTGCCTGCAGCTCTTGTAAGGCTTTGGCAAATTTACCCTGTTGTTGAGGGATTTTAGACAGGGGAATAGGGCGATAATCGAGGTGGTGTTCGGTGTGAATAAGGTGAAGTGCCTGACCAAAGGCAATTCCCGATGACACTATAATCCCCGTTATTGACATATCCCTTCCTAAATTAACCACTGAACTGAATGCTTGTTAGCGCTAGCGAGTCTAGTTGAGTGGCGTTGAGTTTGTAAAGCGTTGGCATGTAAACTATTGGCACGTACAGAACCTGTTAAGTCTTAGATATTGGTGCGCTAATCAATACACTCGTAAATAGGACAAAGGCCTAGCTAGCTTAGCGTGATCAGCAGTTCGGAGACTTTCTCAACTGCGTCTTGTTCCTGTTCACCTTCGGCAAACACTCTTACCGTAACGCCAGAATATAGCCCTAAAGTTTGTAGCTTAAACAGACTCTTAGCACTCGCTTGTTTGCCATTGCATTCAACCATGACATCGCAATCAAAGGTTTTGGCTTCTTTAACCAGCAAAGCAGCAGGACGAGTGTGGATGCCATGTTTAGCGGTAATGGTGACTGTTTTTTCGTACATAGTGGATGAGCTCATATTTAGAGGAGGGGTATTACACTTCGTCTTTCGATTCTATGATGTGGTAGCCCTGTTTTTTCAAGGCAGCGATGGCACTGTTGAGGCGATTCTTTTTCACTAAAATGTAGTCAGTATCAAAGGTTGAAATTGCAAAAATACTGATTTGTTCGTCCGCTAAGGTGCCAGACACTTTAGATAAAATGCCTGTCATCGAGAATCCCAGTGGGCCGAGCACTTCAAAACAACACCAGCCCGGTTCTTGTTCTAGGCTGTCGAGTTTCACTTCACTGGAAATAACTAAAGATAAACCTTCTTGGGTTTTTCCAATGAAATACATGTCCTGTACAAAAACCTCACTGGGCAATACGGCATTCGGGCTAAAGCTATGAATAGTGTACTGTTCAGGGTGAACGGCTAAGGTCATTCGCATGGCAGTGTCTCGGTTGGATTTTTTAAGGCTAAAGCATACCGCATATCACACGTTAGCGTGACAGGGAATTTGAGGTTAATGGGACTTTTTCATTAGTATTCATCGTTGCTGAGATAAGTTGTAACTCGGGTTACTGGAAATGTGAGCAAAGAAAAGGGCGCCCTATGCGCCCCCTGTTGGTAAGTTATACAGCCAGATTCTAGTTAGATTTTAAACTGGCCTAAGGTGCGGGACATGTCTTGGCTAATGTCTTGCAGTGACTGAGCTGCATGGCTATTACTTTCGTTAGCTTTGACTGAGACTTCGGTTAATTCTGAAATATTACAAATATTTCGATTAATTTCTTCGGTCACCAGTGATTGCTCTTCGGTGGCGCTCGCTAGTTGGGTATTCATATCACTGATATGGGCAATCAATTGCAGAATCGCCGCCATGGCTTTACCCGCTTCGTGGGCTTGGGCTTGCAACTCATCGGATTGCAGTTGAGTTTGATTGTTGCTCTTCATCACTGAGCCAACGCCGGATTGGATCTCGCTAATGATTTTTTGGATCTCATTGGTCGAGTCTTGGGTGCGAGTAGCAAGGGCGCGAACTTCATCGGCAACCACGGCAAAACCGCGGCCGTGGGTCCCAGCTCGCGCAGCTTCAATGGCGGCATTAAGGGCGAGCAAGTTGGTCTGCTCGGCAATGCTGCGGATCACATCGAGAATGCTACCGATCTGCTGTGAGGCGACGCCTAGTTTTTGGGTGATGACTTCAGAGGCTTTTAATTCAGCTACCAGCTTTTCAGTATTACTGACCGTGTTATCAATCACCACTTGGCTTTGCTGCGCTTGTTCTTTTACGCTATTTGCCGCATCGGCCGCTTGCTGGGTGTTGCTCGCCATTTCATGGGTAGTCGACAGCATTTGATTGACGGCTGTGGCGACGCTGCCTGTTTCTCTGTGGATATGTTCAGCACTCTGATTGGACTCTTCAACTGCAATCAAAAGCTGTTTTGCATCTTTATCTAATGCTTGGCCTAAAGGTTGTAAATGGCCGACCATGTCGCCAATTTTTTGTGCAAACATATTAAAGGCGCGGGCAAGGTGGGCAATTTCATCTTTACCTTGGGCATTAATCCGCTGACTTAAGTCGCCTTCGCCTTGGGCAATATCTTCAAGGGCATCAATAGCATCATTTAATGGTGAGGTGATGGAATGGTTAAGCACAAGGAAGAAGGCAAAAATCGGCACTGAAATCAAAAACATGATAATCAGGTAATCGATAATAACTGACTTTAAACTCGCTTTAACGTCACTGAGATAAGCACCTGTCATCACTGTCCAGCCCCATTGTGGGTAGTAACGGGCTTCGGCGAGCTTATCTTCGATAGCGCGAGTCATAGGATCGGCGATAGGGTATTCGAGGGTCGTTTTCGATTTAGCCCGCGCTAAAGGCAGCATAGTGGCTAAGGGATTTGTGCCATTAGGTAATTTAAACGTTAATGCTGAGGTGCCAACAAGACTTGCATTGTCACCGTGGGCGAGGATTTGATTATTATCATCAATAACAATGAAATAGCCTGAGCCAGAATAGCGAGTTTGATTGATTAACTCCGCAGCAGCTTTCTTGGCGTCTTCTTCGCTGTATTTACCTTTGAGTGCATCCTGACGATGTACATCTATCACGCTTAACATGCTGGCGAGTTGACCGTCTATTTGTAGCCATTTCTGCTCAATTAAATTGCTGTACTGTTCTTTAATCGAAAAACTGGCAAAACACACAGTCCCTATCGCGGCCATAAGAAGCATCATCATTAAGCGTTGCAATATGGTAAATCGGCGCAAAAACGTGATCATTTAGGTTTCTCAAAGGCTAATAATTGTTGCTTAATATACCTGCGAATCAATCTCAATTGAATCGTCTGTGACATAAATTAAGCAAAAGCCGTTATAAAATATGAGTTTCTTTGATCTAAAGCAGGGAATCATGATAGGGAATTTTAATCTGTTGCATTATGGGGCATGTTCTTATTAAGTTATTCCGTTTTTAAGTTCTTGCGCCTTGAAGGTTTTATCTGACCTATTAAATATCAATAAGTTAGCATTATGTTAACTTTACGGCCTTGCTATATTAGGCTAATCAATTGTTTTAATTTTGATTTTTTACGCTTTTACGCGCAAGATTAATGCATTATTCAGTTTGAGAATCGATTATGACCACAAATACTATCGTAACGTCGGATGATATTTTACTGAAATTATGCCACTCAGTCGCCCACGTCCTTTCTAGCACCAGTGCCAGCAATGTTACCCATGCGGGTATGGTACAAAGTATTGCGCGTACTCGTCTTAAACCTGATCTCGGTTGTTTCTCGATTTTTGATGGTGGTTTTTCAGGCCTAGTGGTGATCAACTTTTCTGCATCAGCGGCGATTGAAATCTACCGTCGCTACATGCTGAACATGGGCATGCCTGAATCTGAATTAGCGTTTTCGCACACGTCAGATGAAGTGGGTAACGTGATGGGTGAGTTGATGAACCAAATCTTAGGGGATTTTATTAATAAAATTTCAAAAGAATTACAAACGTCAATCAGCCAAAGTCAACCAAAAATGTTGACGATTAATAAAGAGTTAACTATTTCAATCGATGCTAACTTAGATGATGCTGTGGCCCGTAGAGTGTCGTTTAGAACTGAAAACAATCATATTTTTTACCTCGAATTTGCCATGGATAAAACCGAATTTATCCGTTTAGATGAATTTGTTTACGATGAAGAGTTCGACCCCGATAGCCTGTTAGAGCAGCACAGTACGATTGGGGGAAACAACGACTCAAATTCGAATGTTTCGCCTTGGGTGAAGATGGCCGATAAACCTGCTATTGCGACTCGCGCCATTGATAATGAAGCCGATGATTTGCTCGATCAGCTTGGCATTTAAGCAGAACACCCCAGTGTAAGACGGATGTTAACGCATTCGTCTATACAAGTTAGCGTAACTGTTTTAGTATCGACGCAAAATAATCACTAAGGTTACCTCCTCTCTATGGCATCGAAAGCGACCTCGATTGATATTGCTTATCGTGCTGGCGTATCCCAGTCTACGGTTTCCCGTGCCCTTAGAAACAGTCCGTTAGTCAATTTAGAGACCCGACAACGCATTCAAGCTATTGCTAAAGAGCTGAATTACAAGGTCGATAAAAACGCCAGTAATCTTCGCACCCAAAATAGCCATACCTTAGCGCTGCTATTGTGTGAAGACCCTACTAATGATGACTCGTTAATCAATCCTTTTTTCCTGTCTATGCTGGGCTCCATCACTCGAGCAACAGCGCAGCAGGGTTATGATTTACTCGTTTCTTTTCAGCAATTATCCAACGATTGGCACGCCGATTATGAAGACAGTAATAAAGCCGATGGCATTATTCTGCTCGGTTACGGCGACTATATGGATTACGAGCAAAAGCTAGAACGACTATTAGCGCAGAATACCCATTTTGTGATTTGGGGCGCCGAGCATAACAACAAGTCTGTGTTATCGATTGGCTGTGATAATCATCAAGGCGGCTTGATTGCAACAGAGCATTTAATTTCTCTGGGCCGCAAAGCGTTTGCCTTTTTAGGTGATGCTTCGAGCCACAGTCCTGAGTTTAGGGACAGATATTTAGGGCATGTAAAGGCGCTGCAAACGGCGAATATTCCCGTGGATCGCACTAAGCAAGTGTCGGCCATTAGCACAGAAAGTTCTGGCTATGATGCCGCTATGATGTTGATTGCCCAAGGTGCTAAGTTTGATGCGATATTTGCCGCCAGCGATTTGATCGCCATTGGCGCGATTCGGGCGCTGAAGGAAAAGGGTATTTCAGTTCCAGAGCAAGTGGCCGTTGTGGGATATGACGATATTCCGGTGGCGAGTTTTGCCAATCCGCCATTAACGACCATTAAACAGAATACCCAATTAGCCGGAGAAATCTTAGTCGACAGTGTACTCAAACTTATCCGCGGACAAGAGGTGAGTGCGCAGCTTATTCCGACAACCTTAGTGGTTCGCAGCTCCTGTGGCATTGATAGCGCGCCGCTTAAGCCGTTATCGCTAGCATAATGTTTTTGTCGGCAACCGATTGAATCGTTAATTTTACCTGTTGAAACTAAGCTGATGGAACAAAGCCGATAATCCTAGGATATATCGGCTTTTTACTGTCATTTAGCGGCGTTGTTTATAGATCACTTGCCTGCGTATTGACGCAAAAATTTTGGTACGTCTGCTTTGGTTTTCTTAGCGATTTTTTGCAGTAACTCGAAGGTGGGGGCATTGACGCCGAACTCTTGCTGAAGGTCTGCCAGCATTGCCAGCCACAAATGGCCGGTCATTTCGGCATCGGCTAAGGCGCGGTGAAAAGTGCCATCGGTTGGCAACTGTTTATAGCGCACTAAAGTCCCTAACTGATGGTTGGGTGCCGTTTGATACAAACGTCTCGCCACCAGCAAGGAACAGCCAAATTGCCCAAGATAACGATGGCGAATTTGGGCAAACTCCGCGTCTAAAAAGCGCTGATCAAATGCCGCATTGTGGGCGACTAAGTTGTGATCGGCAATAAAGTCAGCAAAACGTGCCATCACTTCATTGCAGGGCGCCGCGTCCCTGAGCATTTGATTGCTGATCCCTGTGTAGTCCTCAATAAAGCGACTTATTCTAAATCCAGGGTTCATTAACTCAGAAAATCTTTGAGTGATCACGCCGTCCTCAATCAGCACTGCCCCGATTTCAATCGCGCGGTCCCCTTGATTGGGCGATAGCCCCGTGGTTTCAAAGTCGAGCACGACTAAAGTGTTAGCAGCTGATGTAGGCATAGATCTTACATGGACTCTATAAATGATGTGTCAGCATTGCCTTCTTTGACAGCGCAACGCTTTTAGATAAGCCGATTGTAATTCAATACGTTAGTAAATTCACTATCCCATTGGCGCTGACGAAAGACTTAATGCTTTGTTGATCCGGTCGAGCTTTCTTGGTTTCGCTTCCTGTTAGCATTTGCTGCTATGAATAACAGTTTGCTTTGTGAGTAACCCATGCAACTCGATATAAACGGCTTAACGCCCGCGCAATTTTTAGCTGAATATTGGCAGAAAAAACCTTTGGTTATCCGCCAAGGATTCAAACATTTTCAAGATTTAGTCTCGCCCGAAGAATTAGCGGGCTTAGCCATGGATGAGCTGGTGGAATCTCGAAGGGTGTACCAACAAGCTGGCCAATGGCAGGCGGAATTTGGCCCCTTCGATTCCTACGATCATCTCGGTGAACGGGATTGGACTCTGATCGTGCAAGCCTTGAATAACTGGGTGCCCGATGCGGAAGCCTTGATCCAATGTTTTGATTTTATTCCGCGCTGGCGTTTAGATGATGTGATGGTGAGTTTTGCGACGCCAGGTGGTGGCGTGGGGCCGCATATCGATCTGTATGATGTGTTTATTTGCCAAGGTTCGGGACGTCGCCGCTGGCGCGTAGGCGATCTGGGGCCGCACAAAGAGTTTGCCGCCCATCCCGCTTTGCTGCACACCGAAGCCTTTGAACCGATTATCGATACTGAGTTGTTGCCCGGCGACATCCTTTATATTCCCCCTGGATTCCCCCATGACGGCATAACCTTAGAACAGTCTTTAAGTTTTTCAGTCGGTTATCGCACAGCTTCCGCCAAAGATATGATAAGTGCTTTGGCCGATCATTTGTCTGAACAGGATTTAGGCGCACAGCAGATTAAAGATCCAGACCGCGAGCTGACCACCCGCAGTGGTTGTGTCGATAATCGCGATTTAGGGCGGTTACGTACCCAACTGACCAATATGTTGACCGAGGAACTGGTGAGCGAGTTTTCGGGCCGCTATTTAACTCAATCTAAATGCGCCCTCGATTTACCCGATGAGCCGTTGGACATCACGCAAGACGAAGTGCTCGCATGGCTCGATGAGCAGCCGCTTATTCGCCTCGGCGGACTGCGCTGTTTGTATTTTGATATCAATGTGGGACAAGGCGTTGTCTATATTAATGGTGATAAGTATCAGCTTTCAGCCGAATTGGCTGCAGTGATCCCACTACTATGTGATAGCAATCAGTTAGATAAATCCTCCTTAGCGCCTTGGTTAGCCCATGCTGACTTACTCACGCAGCTTACCGAGTGGGTGAACCTAGGCTACTGGTACTTTGAAGATCTCAGCGATGAAGAGTGTTAAGGCGGAATGAGACAAAGCTTGATGGATTTAACTAGCACAGTGTTAGAGAGATGGGTTTAGGCCGCTAAGCCTATCTGATTAATTTCGTTCGAAGTGCATCGCTTCGCTGATTAAAGTTAATCAAGCGCATCAAATGCGATTCACAAACGGTCATTTAGCCACTGGATTTGTTGATTATTTCACTATGGGTAATTGTGCCCATTGGGTGGTGTAACGAGGGGAAAGCTGCTCACGCTTCATTCCCCAAGTCGGGTCAATACCTTGTCCTGCAAACCAAATTTTTCCATGACCGCTGTGGTTCACTTTATCGAGTAACTGCATCAACTCTTTGCTTTTAGGCCTAGGCGTGACGTCATCGAATAATCCGAGCTGAAACACGCCTGCACCAAAAAAATCCCCTAACATAACCCCTGCTTTTGCATAGGCATGACCTTCACGCCAAATGCGTTGTAGTAGGCTTTGGCCAAGGGTGACAAAATCACGCGTGTCATTGCTGGGGCGAACTAAACTGCCCGACAGTGATTTGCTGTACTGGGGAGTTGCATCGCTAAAAGGGCTAGTACGCACAAATACTGACATCGCTTTAGCGTACTGGCACTCGGAGCGCAGTTTTTCACAGGCCCTAAAAGTGTATTCATTGATTGCCTGTTGCATCGCTTCTAAATTATCAATACGACTGCCAAAGGACCGGGAGCTGATAATTTGTTGCTTAGTGGCGGCGACCTCTTGTATGTCATCACAGGCAATGCCGTTAAGTTCGCGTACCGTGCGCTCAACGGTGACCGAAAAGGTGTCGCGGATAAGCTTGGGATGCGCATCCGCCAATTGCAACGCGGTATTTATGCCCATGATGTTCAAGCGTTTTGTAAGCCTACGGCCTATTCCCCAGACTTCGTCGACAGGGATAAGCGCCATCAGCCGTCGTTGGCGTTCACGGTCGCGCAAGTCAACCACGCCCCGCGTCGCGGGATAACGTTTCGCGGCATGGTTTGCCAGTTTAGCGAGAGTTTTTGTCGGTCCAATGCCGACGCAAACACTGATCCCAATCCACTGTGGTATTCGTTGATAAATATCAAGTGCAAGCTGATGAATATCAATGCATTTATCGAGACGAGAAAGATCTAAAAACGCTTCATCAATACTATACACTTCTACTTTCGGTACCATTTGCTCTAAGGTGGTCATCACTCTGTTTGATATGTCGGCGTAGAGGGCATAGTTAGAGGAGAATACCGCAACCTGATGCTGGCGGAGTTGGTTTGCGATTTGATACACAGGCACCGCCATCTTGATGCCAAGGTGTTTTGCCTCTGCCGAGCGGGCGACGACGCAGCCATCGTTGTTGGATAACACCACAATCGGCCTACCAATCAAATCTGGCCTAAACATCCGCTCACAGGAGGCATAAAAATTATTGCAATCGACGAGGGCGAATAGTGAGGACGTCATTTGAGCTTTTTCACCACGTTGGTCACCACTCCAAAGATGTTTAACTCAGACTCATCATTGATGGCAATCGGGGAGAATAAGGCATTACGTGGCAGCAATTGCACCACAGGGCGCAGCTGTAATTGCTTTACGGTAAATTCACCGTTGACTGCTGCGACAACGATATCCCCGTGTGCCGGCTGTAATGAGCGATCCACCACCAAAATATCACCGGAGAAAATCCCCGCGTCGATCATCGAATCCCCTTGGACTTTGACAAAAAACGTGGCGGCAGGATGTTTGATGCATAACTCATTGAGATCTAATGTTTGTTCTACATAATCTTGGGCAGGTGACGGAAATCCTGCGGCAATCAAGGAGCTAAATAACGAGAGCTGATATTGGGTATGTTTGGCGAAGCGGCCTAGGATCATCATAATAAATCACAATATACTGTACGTATGAACAGTATAGTCTAACAATGAAACTTATCGAAAGAATTTATGTGGGGAGAGTTCTGTTATCGACCCAAGCGTAAAGATGCACTTGTTGTACGCTGTGTGCTGATCGTATGCGCTGTAGAGTGATGAGTGTCGAGTGCTGGATAATTGATGATGCCTGCTCTAAAGCCCCCTTGGCTACGTCAATATCACCAAGGGTGAGTGTTACGTCAATTTGATTTAGTTAACGTACTTTAGTTAATCCGTTTTAGTAAACGCAATTTAGTTAATCCAACCGAGCCATAGCCACCATAGATAATCCAGTGGGATCAGTGCAATGAGAGTGATTGCCGCTAACGGTAAGGTGAGGCGAAGTAGTTTAGTTAAGGGCTCTTGGGATAATTGCATCGCCAAAATCAATGGGGCAACCTGATAAGGAAAAATCACGGTTGAGAAACCGATCACCTGCGTCATTAATACCGCTGGGGTGGAGAAGTCAGTTGCATTGGCAAAATCTGCCGCCATGGGCGACAACACAGTCGGCACACCTGGAACCGTTGCCACTAATCCCGTTAGCGTCGCGATTAACGATAACGACATAAAATTCAGGAACGATGCCCCTTGCTGCAAGGGTAGCCATTCACTGAACAGTTGACCTAGCGCAGTGCCGAGCCCGGAATGATTGACCAATGCCCCCAGACCTAAGGCCGCCGCGACAAAAATGACGGTCGACAAATCCACCGAACTATTAAAACTCTTAGGCTCAAGCACTCCCCATTTGGGGAGCAATAACAAGATAGCTGTGGTCAGTCCAACCCACGCCGGATTGATCCCGTGCAGCGAGTCAGTCACCCAAAACACTAACGTTATCGCAAGTAATACTGTGACTTTCTTTTGCATACTAAGGTTATAAGCTTCTGTTTCAATAATGCGTTCAGGCTGGTTGTTATCAATTTTTGCAGGAAATAGAAAGATAACTAGCGCCACAATCAATATCGATTTGAGCAAACCAAGGATCGGAAAATGCAGTAAGAGATACTCGGTATAACCAAAATGGATATTGAATAGATTCTCACTGGAACCCGCCAATATCATGTTGGGAATATTCGCGGGCAACACGGCAAAACTGGGCATGTTGCACGCCAGTGCCAAGGCGGTCGCAATGCCTATCCGTCCATGGCTACCACGAGCAAAACCGACTTGCTCAGCTAACGCCATACCAATAGGCACCAGTACCACTGCACGGCCAACGGATGAGGGCATCACAAAGCCAAGCAGCACGGCACTAAAGACCAAACCCGCAATCAAGCGTGGATAACTTGAGGTCAGTATGGGGGCAATCAAACTGGCCATTCTGCGACTTAAGCCAGACTGAGTGATGGCACTGCCGATCACAAACCCCGAAATGATTAACCACGCCGCAGTTGAGCCGAATCCTGAAAAAAGCACACTCGGCTCAATGAGTTTGAAAATAGTGGCAAGGGCAAAAAAGATTAATCCCGCCATAAATGGCGGGAAGAAACCTGTGCTCCAAAACATCAAGGTCACTAATACTACGCCAGCGCTGTAGGAAAACACCGCGGAATGCTGACTCAGCGGAAAAAGCGCAAGTAAAGTAGCGATCAACAGTGCACTGAAAAACGCTAGCTGTTTAACGCCAATAAAACGTTTCATACTTACCGACCTATTGGGTTGAATACGTAAAAGATGCCTACTAAGATAGCTGACTTAGTTTGGCGTTTTAAGAGGGTAATATGTCAAAAAGTGTTTCTAAAACGACATTGTTAACGCCCAGTGATGTGGCGTTTATCATAGATGCCAATCGGCCCGTGCTGACCCATACTCGCAATATGGCCGGTCTGGATCCCCTGCAATTTGCCCCATCAAGTGAACAGCGAAACCCACGCCCATACTCGCAATATCTATATTGATCCTAGCTATGGCGTTAGGCCACAGGATACGCAAGTGGTGATGGTGACTATGACAGCGCTGATGCGCGAATTAGTGCTTAAACTTTGTGAAAGTTCACATCTTATGGACAGTGGACAACTGCATCGGCTGGGTTTGGTTGCCATTGATGAACTCCAAACGCTGGACAGTGTGGGTGCCCATTTACCCGCGGGTTCAGATCCAAGACTCAGTCGCTTAATCCAAATGCTAGTTCGGCAGCCGAAAGTGAATTACTCACTGACCGAGTTAGCCGAAATGGGCGGCGCGAGTGTGAGAACGATTGAGCGACTATTCAAAGCTGAAACTGGGCTCACTTATCGACAATGGCGGCAAAGGTTTCGTTTGTTAAATTCGCTTGAGAGCTTAAGCCAAGGGGAGAGCACGACTAGGGTGGCCCATAGTCTAGGTTATCTGAGCGTCAGTAGTTTCAGTGCCGCCTTTAAAATGCAATTTGGTTGCACGCCGCAAGATTACCCGCAGCATAAACCTATGAAAAGCGGGCGCTAAATCAGGCACAATAAAACCGTCTATAAAAAGGCTAGAACAACATCTAGGATGCTGTTCTAGCCTGTAATTTATCAAAGTATTGTTAAGCTAATTGGCTATTTCAACTTGTTATTTCAATGCCGCTGGGACGATAGGGTAGTTATCCCAGACTTGGCCGTCGGTCATCGATCGCACCAGTTTGATGTATTCGGCATGGGTCCAAGCGAGCGGCGTGGCCGAGTTGGTGCCTTGTCCGAGTTGGTAATGGTAGCGAGTGGTATCGCCGACACCGTCCCACGCTTGCTCGGGTAACATCATGCCCGCATTCGCAAAGGTTTCCATGCCCTGCACATAGGTGTTGATCAACTGCTGCTTGGTTTGCTGGGCGTTATTGCCTGTTAGCTCACCTTTTGCTTGGGCGAGTGCTAGCTCAAAATGACCGCGCTCGCCGGTGAAGAAGGGCCAGACTCGGCCGCGTTGATCGGCGCTGTTGCTGCCGGATTCTGCGTAGTTATTGCCAGAAACCGTATCCTCACCGTAGCCGTCGTTGCCATAACGTCTAAAGCCGGGGATAGTGCTGCCATCTTTGGCGGAGAACTCGTATTTTATGCGTAGGTTGTGCTCAAGCTCTGTATTATCAATTAATTGAAGGCTTTGATTGATGAGCTTATCAGTTGCACCGCGCACGCCATAACGCACCAGTTCTAAAAATCCGCCATCGAGGATCTGACGTTGATCTAAACCTTGCTTACCGTTATTTGCCGCCAGCGTATCGCTAGTATTTGGCTCGCCATTCGGGCTTAAACGTAAATAGTAAGGCGTGCTGACTCCGGTGCTGTTCTTCAATAGCCCTTGGGTGGTGACTAAGTGTTTTTCTAAGCTATCACTTAGGCCTTTGGCGGCGGCAAGATAACGACTACTGGAGTCGGGATCCTTGGCTTCTTTGGCGATGTCACTCGCGGCAACAAGGCCGGCAATCACGGCAGCCGTTGTTGAGGGGGAGTAACCCGCTTGTTCTTCCCAACGTTCTTGCTGGGTTTTAGGCGGGGTGATTTGGGTGTGATTCCAATCCAGATTGACCTCACCGCCGCTGATCAAAAAGTCCGCTGCACCTTTGAGCATCTCTTGATACCAGTGACTGATCTCATCATGGCTGAGCACGCCCGCTTGCCAGAGTTTCCAACCGAGCATAATCGGCATGGCGGTTTGATCGAGCTGCACGCCAACCCATTCAATTTGGCCATCCACATGGGTCTTTTGTAGGAACCAACCGGGCGTACCCGTAAAGCCGGGCGTCTTTTCGGTCACTTGCACTTTTTTCAGGTATTCGAAGGCCACCTTGGGCGTTTGCGTGTCACCCATGGCGAGGAAGGCCATGGCGCATTGGTAAAAGTCCCGTGGCCATACCGCTTTATAACCAGTGCTCGGCACGGCTGCCGAAACCGTATCGCCCCAAGGATTGGATAACGAAGCGATAAGTGCGCCCGCATAGGTTTTATCTTCCTGCGCTTTCAAGACCATAGCACTGGTATACAGCAGCTTACCGCTATCTGTGGTGTTGTTGGCCATGTTAGCGATGGCGGGCAGTGAGCTTAAGTAATCATGCCAGCCGATATGGGTGGCATCGCCTTTGTAGGCGCTGAGCACTGCATCATAACCTGCGGCCAAGCTGGCATCGGCATTGGCTAAACTCTGGGTTTCATCTTTACCAAAACCGATGGCGAGATTAAAGGTGACGGGTTTGGCTTTGATGAGCGTTGGGTAGCTCGCGGTAAAGGCGATATTACCGACGGTCGATTTATCCTGCGCACTGGTCGTTTGATAGGGCGTATCGAGTCTGCCGTTATCGGCCAAATCGGCTAGGCCATCGGAGACGCCGACAAAGCCAGTGGTTGCCTGCACAAAATTGAGATCGGATTTCACCGTCATCACGCTGCTGTCTTTGGCTGCGGTATAGGCCACCAGCGCCTGATTGCCAGTATGAGTGTTGGCATGATTGTCAGTATGATTATTAGCATGAGTATCGATGCGTCCGATATCATTAGCGCCCGCGTTGTCGATATGCGGATTGACATACAAATGCGGCGTAATGCCGTCTTCAAAGGCGGTAAAAGTGACGCGCATCATTAGGGTGTCGCGGTCGGGATCGGTAAAGATATGCTTTTCAATCTGATACTTACCTTCAACATCTTTATTGATAATTTTATAGGCAAGGGATTGTGGGCGACCGTTAGCATTGGTATCTAAATATTCTATGCTGCTGATGGTGTTATCTTTTTCGGTATCGACAAAGCCATTGCCCGTGATCACAAATTGCAGTTCTTTGAGCTGCGCATTGTGAATAAGGCCATACATGGTTTCGGTTAAAATACCTTGGGCGAGGGAGAACCAGACGCGGCTAATGGGATTGTGCTTGGCATCTTGGTATTGACCTTGGGTGTAAGTCTCGTAAGACGTCCCAATACCGGTTTTACCCGAAAATGCCCAAGTCGGCGCTTTACCCGGTGCGCCGGGAGCAACCTGCTGCACATGTGATGCGGCATTGACACTTGTGCTCGGTGTTGCTGAATCCGATGTGGGTGAACAGGCTGTGAATCCTATTGTCCCTAATAGACTTGCGGCGACGGCAAGCGCTAGGCGGCTGCGCCTTGTTAACGTTTGCGCGTGACGGGTTTGGCTGGTGTGCAGATCCTGCTGCGGCGTAGGACTCGATTCCATCTCGTTCTCCCCAAATAATGGTTATATTTTTATAGTGATTGGATTGATAAAAAGGCTTCATGCTGCGGTGAATCGCCAATGGGGCGAGTTCACCGCGCTTCACATATTGGATGTATATCAGCTAACTGTTGGCCACATTTTGTGCTTAGTGATGTTTATCAATTAACTTTGTTTACGGCTTTTGCGCTTAAGGGCGTGTTGCCATTCAGGCCAGCACTTTGCTCATTTTGAACCACAATTTCTTGCTCGACAAAAAGCACGGCAATACCGGCGCACATCATCAAGACGCCCCCCGTGATCAGTGCATAAATAGGTTGACCATCGAACAAACCATTGAGTATTAAACCCAGCACACTGGCGGCAAGAAGCTGCGGGATCACGATGAAGAAGTTAAAAATCCCCATGTAAACGCCCATTTTCTGCGGGGGTAACATGCCAGACAACATGGCGTAGGGCACAGATAAAATGGACGCCCACGCAATACCGACACCTATCATCGGCAGCCATAACAGGCTTGGGTCTTTAATAAAGAAGAAACTAATCAAACCTATACCGCCACAGAACATATTGACTGTGTGGGTCAGTTTGATGCCGATACGCTTAGCCAGCATAGGAATAAAAATCGCGGCAATGGCGGCAAAGCCATTGTAGGAGGCGAACAGCACGCCGACCCAATCTGCGCCGTCGTTGTAGGCCTTAGACAACACATCGCTGCTGCCAAAATGATAGGACGTCACGGCAGACGTGGTGTAAATCCACATGGCAAACAGTGCAAACCAAGAGAAAAACTGCACAATCGCCAGTTGATGCATGGCTTTGGGCATATGGAATAAGTCATCGACCACGCTAAATACCATGCCGAGCTTATGGCGTTCAGCGGGTTGCGAATTGCCTAAACGCAGCGCGCAATACAGTTGCAATGGACCAAAGGCGAAAATCCCTAAGCTTAAGATATACAGTTGCTTGTCTAAATCCTGCGCCCAAATAGCGAAGGTGAGCAGGGCGCCGAGCCCCATCCACACGAAGGACGCAAATTGATATTTTTTTGCGCTGCGGATACGGGCTAAGGTTTCATCCTCAGCATCGATTTGTTTAGCATTAAAGGTGGCCAACTCTTCGGGAGAATATTCCCTTGTCGATACGACAGTCCAAGTGACCGCGAGCAATAACACTGTGCCACCGAAATAGAAGGCATAACGCACTGAGTCGGCAATCTCACCCGCTGGTGCGGTATTCGCGACATTAAAAAAGTGAGTCAAAATATAGGGTAAAGCTGACGCAACCACAGCGCCAATGCCGATAAAAAAGCTTTGCATAGCATAGCCTTGGGTACGCTGGCTTTTCGGTAAATTATCACCGACGAAGGCGCGAAATGGCTCCATGGCGATATTGATCGAGGCATCCATGATCCATAACATGCCCGCGGCAATCCACAGGGTAGGCGAGTGCGGCATGATAAAAATGGCGAGAGTAGTAAAAATCGCACCAATCAAAAAATAAGGGCGGCGGCGGCCAAGGCGTCCCCAGGTTTTATCGCTTAAATAACCAATAATAGGTTGAACCAACAAACCCGTTAGCGGCGCGGCAATCCACAGTATGGGGATCTCATCGATAGAGGCGCCTAAGGTTTGGAAAATGCGGCTGACGTTGGCATTTTGCAGGGCAAAACCAAATTGAATGCCTAAAAAGCCGAAACACATATTAAAAATTTGCCAGAAATTCAGCTCAGGTTGTTGCTTGAATGAATGCGGCGCCTGAGGCACGACAGCTTGATGCTCTTGTTGATGAGGCTCTTGTTGACGGCTAGCTGGTTGATGATTCGAAGACATTGAACTTCCTTTCTGTTGCCGGCAGTATTTCTGCCTTGAGTGCTTATTGTTTTAATTGTTTTGCCGAGCAATGGATGGTTTCGCACATGCTATGAATGCGTCTGCTTTGTGAAAAAATGGCGAATATACCTCTCCCTCAGAAGCATATTCGCCGATAAATTCATTTCACATTTGGACTTAACAGCTTAATTAAAACGAGTCAGTCCAAAAGAATGGCTCAAAGCCAGTCAGTAGAAAGAACTTAAGCCTGATAGTAATCCTTGTATATAACCCTATCAGAAACGACCTCACACATCTCAAACCCCACAAGCAGAGGGCGAAACGAGCGGATTTATAGTAGCCTTGCCTTGGTTTTAGGTACACCGCTTACATACGTATTCATCATGGGTTGATAACCACACGTAAACAGAGGTGCAACCTGCTGTTGACTGTTTTTAACTTTGCTGGAGGCTAAGTTCATTTGACACTTTAGGACCGCACTATATATTAGGACCGCACTATATAGTCAGCAGGGGGCGAACCCTATGCCCCAAACTTGTGAATAAGAGGATACCTATGTTTGTTGTTTCGCTCACCTATAAAAAAACGATTGCCGAAGTGGAGTTACATTTAGCCGCGCACATTGCCTACCTTGATGAGAATTATGCTACAGGGACTTTTATTGCCTCGGGTCGCAAGGTGCCTCGAACCGGCGGCGTTATCCTCGCGAAGGCTGACAGTCGCGCGGCGCTAGAGGCCATTTTGCAGCAAGATCCGTTCTGCATTGCCGATGTTGCCGAGTTTGAGGTGATAGAGTTTGTGCCAACTAAAACCGCGCCCGGATTAGAGTCGTTAATTGAAGTGATTTAATGACTTTTTCAGATCGTTGTAGAGACTGATATCGACAGCTAGATTTCGTAGCTTGAGCGGAAGGTGCCTAGCGGCTGAGATTGGTGCGATTGAATCCGTTGAACTAGTACAGTGGGGCGCGATAAGTAGGATTTGATGGATCAAATTTGGACTGAATTACAACAGGCTAAGGTTTTTAAAACCTTTTCTTATACTGGTGAAAGCGTACATTTCTACCATGCCAATGGTTTTGCATTAGGTGTTTATGCGCCCTTATTGGCCAAGTTGCAGCAAGCGTTTAGCCTTAATGCACTCGAGTTAAGGCCGACATGGCCCGATGTTGGTTTGCCGCCAAAGCGCCGAGATTGGCAGCTCTATGCCGATGATTTGATCTTGCATATTGAGCGGCATTGCAGTGCGCCAATTGTCGGAATGGGTCATTCGATGGGAGCAACCAGTACCATTCTTGCCGCTAACAAAAGACCCGATTTGTTTAAAGCCCTGATACTTATTGAACCTGCAATGGTGTCGCGCCCTATCGCTTGGTTTGCCAAGTTAATGCCTAAATCATTAATGAATTTGACCGCGCCCGCCAAAAACACCTTAAAGAAGCGCGATGCGTGGGAAAGTCGTGAGCATTTCCTTGAATATTGCAAAATGAGTAAGTTATACAAACGCTTTGATGATGAGGCGTTTGCCGCCTTAGCCCAATTCGGGGTTTATCAACACAATGATGGCCAATTCACGTTGAAGTTTCCTAAACGGTGGGAAGCGCATAATTACACCCAGCCGCCGAATGTATTATCGATATTGCGGCAGATAAAGCTTCCCTGCGTCGCTATCCGAGGGAAACCGTCAGTGTTCTTTTCTGAAGCGACTTGGCAGCGTTGGCAACAACTCACGCCAAACACAGTGTTTTTAGAAGATCAGCGATATGGGCATCTGTTGCCGTTAGAAGATCCCTCTGCCTGCTTAAGCCTTATCCATCAAGGACTCAGTGAATTGAATCGCAAACGGGAGGCATAGGTGAGTTTGAGCATGCATTGAGCCGTAACGACTAAAGCTAAAAAGTGAATGAAGGCAATCAAGCTAGGTCGTTGTCCTACTATGCACTTTTTAAAGCCTGTTTTTCGCACTGGCAGGGTGAATTTATCCGATATTCTGAGTGCTAGTTTGTTATTATGCCGTTTTCCTTCTTGAAACCTTACGCAGGTTTCCGCTGCGCGAGTCCCGCTTTTTATGTCTATTCAAACGCTGTTATCGACGGCTCTGGCGAAACGCCATGATTTTTTACAACAAGCAGAACAGGATCAAACCGATTGTTTTCGGGTATTCCATGGCACAGTCGAAGGCGTGAGTGGCTTGAATGTCGACCGTTACGGCGATACTTGGCTAGTGCAGAGTTTTCATCAGACCCTAACCGACGAAGAGTTAGCCGATGTGAGTGCCGTTTTGCTGCAACAGGCCGATTTGCCGATTGTGTATAACGACCGCTCATTAGGTCATTCCCGGGTATTGAACGCGTTATCACCCGCACTGACAGAGATTGCAAGTGCTGAGCGAGTGATGCAGGAAAATGGCATCAAGTTCAGCACTAAACTGCGCCACGAAGGGCAAGATCCGCTGTTATTCCTCGATATGCGTATTGGCCGTGAATATGTGCGGGCACACAGCCAAGATAAAACCGTGCTGAATTTGTTTTCCTACACCTGCGGTATTGGCACTGCGGCAGCCATCGGTGGCGCGACTCGGGTGATGAACGTCGACTTTTCTTCCTTTGCTTTAGCCACGGGCAAGGCGAATGCGGCGTTAAATCAGGTGTCCAATGTGTGTGAGTTTGTGCAGAGTGATGCGTTTCCGGCCCTGCGCCAATTGGCTGGTTTGAGTGTGGGAGGGCGCCGCAATCAAAAATTACCGAGCTACCCAAAATTGCCGCAAACCCAGTTTGATCTGGTGTTTCTCGATCCACCGCGTTATGCCAAGAGCGCTTTTGGTATTGTCGATTTGATCAATGATTATCAAGGGTTATTTAAGCCCGCATTAATGGCGACCAAAGTCGGCGGCACTATCGTTTGCTGCAACAATGTGGCGAAAGTCGAGCGCCAAGCTTGGTTCGACAGTTTAGTGCGCTGCGTTGAAAAACAAGGCCGCAGTGTCACAGCGCACACTTGGCTCGATCCCCATGAGGATTTCCCGTCATTCGATGATAATCATCCACTTAAAATTGTCGCGCTGACCTTAAGCTAACGGCATAGCAATACGAATGGTATAGTGATACGAATGGTATAGTGATACGAATGGCATAGTGATACGAATGGCATAGAGATACGAACGACACAGTGATATCAATAAGCAGGGCACCCGATGCGGTGCCCTGTTTATTTGTCCATTGATTTGCCGCTAGATGGGTTGCAGGTGGAAGGCAATCGCGACGCGGTTCCAGCCATTAATGGCAATGATTAAGCTGGTGAGGTCGACAATTTCTTTCTCGGAATAATGCTCAGTAAGCGCCGCATACTGACTGTCATGCACGGGCGCAGTAGCAACTTGGGTTAAGATTTCTGTCCAGAGCAGCGCTGCACGTTCCCGTTCATTAAAGAGTCCATCGACCTCGTGCCAAGCGGCAAGTAAATCTAAACGCAGCTGTTCTTCACCGTCGCTTCTGGCTTCTTCTGCGTGCATTCGTTGACAAAACGCGCAGCCATTGAGTTGCGATGCTCTAAGCTTGACTAAATGCACCAGTAATGGCGAAAAGTGGGAGTCGCCGGCTGCTTTGTCTAAGCTTAACAGTGCGTTGGCGAGTGCGGGTTGTAGCTGATAAATTTGCTGGCGTGGTATACGTTCTGACATAAAAGCCTCCTATAAGCTGAGGCTTCAATCTAAGCGGTTAGCGCGACCTAGGATTGGAGATTTGCGACATTTTACGCTTTTTGTATTGTCCTGGTGTTTGCTGTGTCACCCTTACAAAGTGTTGATGTAGATGGGCTTGGTCGTAAAATCCGCAATCGAATGCGACTTGCACTAGGCTGAGGTTAGGTGATTGGCTGAGTAAGTTTCGGGCGATTTTGACTCGGTTTAATTGCAGTAACTGCGCCGGTGACAATCCGGTTTCTTGTTTAAATCTTCGTTCAAACTGACGGCGACTTAAGGGCAGTTGCTTATAGAAATCCTCTAAACTGGCTTGGGTTTGAATAAGCTTTGGTAAATTCGCTTGCACTAAGCCAACCATAGCGCTTTTATGTCGAGTTAACATCGCAGTAAATTGCCGCAGGGAGAGTTGCAACAACCAGTGCTCAAGTAGGGCGATGCGTTGGGCCGGCTGATTAGTTTCCGCCAGTTGCGATAACAGTTGCTCCAATCCAGTTAGCTGCAATTGCGTCGCATCAATAGTCGTCACTGATGAAGTAGACAGAATATCTTGCAGTTCAATGCCGAGTAAATGAAACGCGCCGCCGGGGTGAAAGCGAACTGTCATCAGCTCGATTCCTGGCAAAAAGGCGTGGGAATGTCGGCTCTGACCACAATGAAACAATACTTGAGGCTCTTCGCCGCTGAGCGTTTGAGTCAGTGTTTGAGTTGGCGTTTGAGTCAGTGTTTGTGTTGGCGTTGGGAAATAGAAATGCAGGCTAGTGCCGCCGTCAGGATAAAATGTCTGCTCAATGCTCTGCGGTAAATCAGTCGCTACGCGCAAATGAAAATAGCGCTGCACCCAAGGGCGAAGTGGCGCTAAGGGTTGAAAATGGCTGAAGCCTAAGTGCGCGAGTTCAGTCTCGAAACGCTTAAAGCTGCGCATTTCTAATAAATTTGCCCTATATCGCAAGCTGAGCACCATAAGCAAGTAAAGTAAGGTCAGATTAATCTAACTGAGGCATTTTTGCACCTGTGTTGGTTGTACGCATTCGCCTTGGACTTGGACTGGCATGGTCTGTCTACGATGTGGGTGAGTTTGCGAGGGCATTTACAGGCTGTTTATTCGGTTTATACCGATTTGTCGGCCAATGAGCACGAACTGAATTTAGGCCAACATCAACTAAGTCGTTTCGAAGAGGGTTAACTTTTACGTTTGTATTGGGATAAATAGGTGTTAGTTGGCGATAAAAAATCACCAAGGACAAGGTGCATCCTTGGTGACTTTCTATTTTTTACTCTGTATTTTCACACTCGCTTAAGCATTTAAGTTAATGCGCTGAACTGAACACGATGAAATCTAAAGTGCTTTAAAGCGTATTGCCGTACCGCCACTGCTGGCTAGTGTGAGGTTTAGGCTATCTTTAGCACCCACCTCTTTTGTTTCTATCACATAATCATAGGGGTTGGTTTTCCAATCGGCGTTTGCGCCATCGCGGTAAATCTGCGCTTGATAACGTTTCTTGGGATCGAGGAAATCCAGTTTGACCGTGACCTTGCGTGCGGTTTCATCTGTGAGTGCACCTAAATACCAATCACCTTGATCCTTCGCTTGGCGGGCAAAGACCACATAGTCGCCGACTTCACCGGCAAGTGCGACACTCTGATACCAATCGGTGGGCACATCGCGGATAAATTGGAAGGCATCTAAGTGCTTTTCATAATTGCGCGGTAAGTCTGCTGCCATTTGGATTGGGCTATAGAGCACAACGTACAGGGCGAGCTGTTTGGTCAAAGTGGTTTGCACACGGTTTTCTGCATCCAATCCCTTAGGGGCTAAGTCAAAAATCCCCGGAGTAAAGTCCATTGGACCCGCGAGCATACGGGTAAAAGGTAACATGGCCGTATGTTCAGGGCTGTTTGGTGGGCTACCCCAAGCATTGTACTCTTGGCCGCGGGCACCTTCGCGGGCGAGCCAGTTCGGATAGGTTCGGCGCAGGCCTGTGTCTTTGATTGGCTCGTGGCTATTGATGCTGATATGGTGTTTCGCGGCTTCAGTGACGCTTTGCAAATACTCGCCGACCATAAACTGTCCATCGTGCCATTCGTGACGGGTGATGCCGTTTTCATCGATACGTTTGATTTGTCCGCCGTCAGCCACATAACCGGTTTTGACTTGGGTCACGCCATGTTTTTCATACAGGGCGAAGGCATCAGCCATTTGATCGCGATAATGTGTGGCTGAACCTGCGGTTTCGTGGTGGCCGATTAAACGCACCCCTTTTTTCGCGCCGTAGGCGGTGATGGCGGGCAGATCGAAATCGGCATAGGCCTTGGTAAAGCTAAATTGATCGCCATTGTGGAACCAATCGCCGTCCCAACCTTCATTCCAACCTTCTACCAATACACCATCAAACTGATATTTAGCGGCAAAATCCATGTAGCGCTTTGTTTCACTGGTGGTAGCGCCGTGGGTTGGGCCAGAGCCCCAGGTATTTTCGTTTAAGTGCATTCCCCACCAAATACCGACGTATTTCCCCGGTTTTACCCAAGTGACATCGCCGAGTTTATTGGGCTCATTGAGGTTAAGGATAAGGTGCGAGTTGAGCAGTCCAGTCGCGTTGTCGGCAATTTGAATGGTGCGCCACGGCGTATAAAACCCCACTTGGGTTTTGACACGAATACCATCGGACCAAGGTGTGAGGTCCGCCTTAAGTTTGCCATCGCGCTGTTGATCTAAGGTCATGGCGGCAAAGTCCACCAAGGCGGCCTCGTGAATACTTAAGTGCGTTCCATCTGCGAGTTTAAAGGTGAAGGGCGTGTGGACTCTATCGACGTCTTTAAGCGCTGTGGTGCGATACAAATATTCGTAGCGATTCCAGCCGCGGGCAGGGATCCACCATGCTGTGGCTTTATCGCTCTGGCCGACATTGAACTCGGTTAACTCGTCTGTGATGGAGAGCGGCGAATTGGCGGGCAGGGCGGCTTGTTGGGCTAAGTGATAGCGAAAGCCAATCCCATCGTCAAAGGCTTTAAACTCGACTTCGAGTTGCACCTTGCCGTTACTTAATACCGCGCTCAGTTGATTGTGCTGATCGCGGATCCATTCCTGCTCGCCCCAGGGTTGTTGCCACTTTTCATCAGCACTTTTTTTCTCGCTGCTGTTAATCTGTAATCCTTGACCGAGTTCGCCAAGGGATTGAAAAACTAAGCCTAAGCGGCTCGGTTCTATGACTGTTTTGCCGTGAAAATCGATTTTGGCTAAATTTGCCCAACGCGCCAAAAATGTAAAGTTAGCTTTATAACTAAGCTCTTGAGCTAAATTAAGCCACTGTTTTTTTTGCTTTTAATGTGGAATTTATCTGGTTACGCTCATTAACACTGAATTTAAGTCGTTACAGCTTACCGGATCATAGTTAATCTGATTTTGGTCCTTTGACTTTCAACGACCTGAACGGTATCCTTACCTAACTCTATATTGTGTTTCTGTATATAGCCAAAAATCAAAATTTTACTCATTTTAACTGTTGTAAGGATAATTTCTGTAATGAGCTTTAAGCCACATTAGTTTAACCCCTTCATTTTGGATCGCTCAGATCCGTTCGTAGTATCTACCCTTCGGTAGCTTTTGTTGTACCTCCATAAATCTAATAGTGATTCGTCACGTTGACGATAAAAGCTCTTGTCTTTGCACATCTGTGTATATGGCTTGCGTTAGCTTTTGTTATTGATTTAATTTTAATCAGAGTGAGTAACATGATTCAAACCATGAAAAAAGAGTGGTTCTCCAACATACGTGGAGATCTGTTAGCCGGTATTGTAGTAGCGCTGGCGTTAATCCCTGAGGCGATTGCCTTTTCAATTATTGCAGGTGTCGATCCTAAGGTCGGCCTGTATGCTTCATTCTGTATCGCAGTCGTCATCGCGTTTACAGGTGGTCGTCCTGGCATGATCTCTGCGGCAACGGGCGCTATGGCACTGTTAATGGTGACCTTAGTGAAGGAACACGGCCTCGAGTATTTACTCGCGGCGACCCTATTAACCGGTGTACTGCAAATTGCTGCGGGTTACTTAAAACTCGGTAGCTTGATGCGTTTCGTCTCCCGCTCTGTGGTGACGGGCTTTGTGAATGCGCTGGCGATTCTGATTTTTATGGCTCAGTTGCCCGAATTGACCAATGTGACTTGGCATGTCTATGCGATGACGATTGCAGGCCTTGGCATTATCTACTTATTCCCACTCATCCCTGTGATTGGTAAATCTTTACCTTCACCGTTAGTCTGCATTATAGCGTTAACTGTGTTTACGGTTTATATGGGTGTCGATATCCGTACTGTCGGTGATATGGGGCAACTGCCTGATACGTTACCTATTTTCCTCTGGCCTGAAGTGCCATTGACCCTTGAAACTCTGATGATCATCTTTCCTTACTCGGCAGGACTTGCCGTGGTGGGTTTGCTGGAATCCATGATGACCGCCACCATAGTCGATGACTTAACCGATACCCAAAGCGATAAGAATCGCGAGTGTAAGGGCCAAGGTATTGCCAATATTGGCGCGGGGCTAATGGGCGGTATGGCAGGTTGTGCCATGATTGGTCAGTCAATCATCAACATTAAATCGGGTGGTCGCGGACGTTTATCATCCTTCGCCGCAGGTGTTTATCTATTGGTGATGGTGGTGTTTTTAGGTGAGTGGTTAAAGCTTATTCCTATGGCGGCACTGGTTGCCGTGATGATCATGGTGGCTATCGGCACATTCTCTTGGGATTCTATTCGTAACCTTAAGCATCACCCAATGTCGACCAACTTTGTGATGGTAGCGACGGTTGTGGTGGTGGTCGCTACCCATAACTTAGCGATTGGGGTATTTGTAGGGGTATTACTCGCGTCCCTGTTCTTTGCTAATAAAGTGGGCCGTTTTATGGTGGTCAAAAGTGCAACGACTACTGTTGACACAGGACGTTATTATCAGGTTATTGGGCAAGTCTTTTTTGCCTCGGCAGATAAGTTCAGTAATTCATTTGATTTCAGGGAAGTGATTGATAAGGTCACTATCGACTTATCTCAAGCGCATTTTTGGGATATTACGGCAGTATCGGCCCTCGACAAGGTGGTGATTAAATTCCGCCGTGAGGGGACTGAGGTCGAGTTGATTGGCCTAAATGAAGCCAGTGCCACCATAGTCGATAAATTTGGGGTGCATGATAAGCCTGAAGAAGTCGAAAAAATGATGTCTGGTCACTAAGCCATTAGCAACACAACAAAAAAGGAATAAAACGATGACAAATGTGATTGCCTGTATCGACGGTTCAAATGTGACACCCGCCGTATGTGACGCCAGTAGCTGGGCTGCAAATCAACTGGATGCGCCAGTGACGTTATTGCATGTATTGGATAAGTCAGCTTATCCGATAGAGTCGAATCTATCTGGAAATATCGGCCTAGGAACGCGGGAGCACTTACTTAGCGAGATGGTTGAGCTTGAAGAACGTCGTGGCAAACTCGCCCTCGAGCAGGGTAAGTATATGCTACAAGATGCAATGGCTCGTATTGTTGAGAGCCAACCTAATGTCGTTGTTGCGACTTTGCAGCGTCATGGCGACTTAGTTGAAACCCTGCTAGAACAAGAATCCCATGCCAGACTGGTGGTAATGGGGCGTCAAGGGGAGCAACATCAAGATCAAGCGCAGGCCATTGGCAGCCATCTAGAAAACGTCATTCGCACAGTTAAGCAGCCTATTTTGGTGGTGATGACTGAGTTTGAGGCACCGAAACGATTTATGATTGCCTACGATGGCAGTGTGACCGCAAAAAAAGCCCTTAATCAAGTGCTAACAAGTCCACTCTTAAAAGGGCTTGAATGTCATTTGGTGATGGTGTCTGATGCTCAATCACAGGCGACAGCAGAACTGGCGTTGGTCGCGGAGTCTCTGATGGCGGCGAATTTCAATGTGGTTACCGCTGTTTGTCAGGGAGAAGTTCAAACGGCTCTTGAGATCTATCAACTTGAGCATCAAATCGATCTTATGGTGATGGGGGCCTACGGCCATTCGCGGATAAGAGAGTTTTTTGTGGGAAGTAATACCACAAAGATGATCAGTAAAAGCCATATCCCATTATTATTATTGCGTTAACAGCTATTGATATTGCACTAATCAGTATCTAAGACGCTGATTAGTGCATAGTAATAGAGATAGGTTCTGACGCTTAAGTTTGGAGGTGAAATGAACGAGCAGCTAAAGCAACAACTGCATTTACAGTTACAGCAAATGCTGGAAAGTTTGTTAGCGCAGATTGCAGCACAAACGAGTGATGTGCAAGTTGTCGAACTTGACCAATCACGACTCGGACGCCTTTCACGTATAGATGCATTGCAAGGACAGCAAATGGAATTAGAAACTGCCAGACGCAAGCAGCATCAGTTACAAGTTATTGAAGGTGCATTATTGCGCATAAATAGCGATGAATATGGCAGCTGTTTTGTCTGTGGTGAAGATATCGATTTGAATCGGCTTATGTTTGATCCTACCGTGACTCGCTGCATTAACTGTTCGTAGAAATATTAATGTTAGGCTAAGGCACTTTAGTTTAGTGCAATGGAATTATGTAATGTGTTAATTTTTGTATTAATATGTTCAGATAACTGCATTTTATTTACTAAATATTGGGCATCATCCGTTATTCAGAAATATGTAGAATAGTGGTCGTTAAAGAGGAGACTAAAAATATTGACGATATCTTTATGTGTCAATAAAGGCAGAACGTTTTATGATATTTTTTGTTATGTAAATTTAGCTAAAGCACTATTTATTCCATACACTACTTGATGCGTAAGTCATGTTATTTACATATTATCAAATGGTGATATAATTAATTATTCTAAATCAAATTGAGTATATTTAAGCCAATGTAAATTATCGCCATATCAGCTCAGAACCTCTGAGTATTAACTTATTTCGATTGTTAGTGAAATAAGTGATGCTGGTATGCGTGTACTTGAATTTTACCATTTCACTTATCTTCATTAGATATTTAATAACTTTTATTTTATTAAAGGGTCTCGATGAACGAACAGGATATAGAGCTTTATCACTATATGTTAAATATAGAGCTTAAGCGATTTCTTAATAAACTTATTTTCTCAAATAGAGGTGCCAATAAGTTTAGTGATTTTATTGTCAAAGAATTCAAAAGGTTGAGGCGCGAAAGAAAAATATCTCTATCAGGGTTAAAGCATTTTTATAATGCATTTTCACCTGATAAAAATGGGTTTGAAGTTCGTTGGAATCAAAGGCTGAATCGTTATCGAGATATTTATCATCATAACTCAAAAGTGCACGGTCAAACATCATTTGAGCGTTTGAATGGTTTTCTTTTAGACTTAGCACGTTACCAATTTGTAATCAAAACTGAGCATGAAGATGAGATTGAATTTAGTGCGTCAGAATCTCCAAATGTTTTATCGTTAGGTTTTGTTGGTATTCATAAAGACCAAATGCAAAACTTACTATTTGAAAAGAAAGAAATCATATTAACTTATTATATTGGTGACAGTGGTACTAAAGGTGAGTCTATATTACTCTACCTTCTTCAAAATTATGGATTTAATATCGTTTTAGAACAACAACGGTCTCAAATAAGACTCGCACACGGTATATTTGCTTACGTATTCATTGAATCGTTCCATGAAAATCTCAGTTATTGTGTGGGAGAACATTGAAAATGGGATATAAAATAAAAGCATTAGTTGTCGAAGGTGGAGCCATGCGTGGCATTTTTGCGGCAGGAGTACTTGATACTTTAATCGCTTACAATTACTACGATTTTGATTTCAGTGTTGGTGTTTCAGCAGGTTCAACGAATTTAGTGGGATATTTAAATAAGCAATTAGGTCGGAGTGAGAAAATAATTAAACATTATGCAACCAGTGATAACTTCATCAACTTAACGCGTTTTTTTAAAGGTGGACACTTATGTGATGTGGAATGGTTATGGCGTGAGTCTTATCATAGTGAACCGCTGAATAACCATCTTTTCACGCCTCTTTGGGTGGTCACAACGAGTGTAATATCAGGTAAAGCTCACTACTATAAGATGGTTGACCAAAATCTCAACCATGCGGCTATTATTGCTTCTTGTGCCATTCCACTGGCCTATCGTGACTATCCTATTGTAGACAATATACCAATGACAGATGGTGGGATTGCTGATTCAATTCCGGTTGAATTTGCTTATAGGCAAGGAGCAAGAGACATAACCGTCGTGTTATCAAGGCCACATGGATATCGAAAAAAATCAGCACATACGTTACGCTGGCTAACATCTCTCGCTAAAAGATACCCAGCACTTTATCAAGCAATGCTGAATCGCCATATACATTATAATCGTACATTGGCTTTTATTGATTCCCCACCTATTGGTTGCAAAATTCGCGTAATATCCCCACCTAAGTCTTTCCCTGTAGGTCGATTTACCCGATCACAAGAAAAACTTGACCTCGGATATCGGCAAGGTTTAAAAGCAGGAATGCGCTTTTTAGATAAGGGAAATTAATCATACTTTGATGTTGCGTTAATACAGTAAGGCTAATTTGAAACGTCCATACATACAATAGTCAGTATCAATCACGCTTTGTCTTTTCCATCACCTCGTAGCGCTTCAACAACTATCGAGTAGGGGGAAACAATTGATTGATTAACTGAATTTATTGCCCGATAAATAGAGGCTTCTCCAAGGTGATACTCCTTGGCGAGTTGCCCAATAGTGGCCCCCTCAGCTCTTTTATCATAAATCGCTTGTTTTAAGGTGTCCGTAAGTTTTACGGGTCTGCCAAATTTAACTCCATTTTCATGTGCTTTTGCGATACCTTCAGCCTGCCTTTCTGAACGCAAGTCATTTTCAAACTCAGCAATAGCAGCCAACATATTGAACATAAGTCGCCCAGTCGAAGTGCTCGTATCAATGTTCTGATCGATAACGAGTAAATCTATCCCTTCACGTTGGAAACGCGAAGCAATCTGGGCTAAGTGGATGACTGAGCGAGCAAGACGATCAAGTCGGGTTACCACTAGAGTATCCCCTTCACGTAAATAACTCATGCAAGATTGAAATTCAGACCGTTCAGCCGTCCTCCCACTGCGTTTTTCTTGATATATCTTATTGCACTCAGCTCGATGCAGTTTGCTGAGCTGCACTTCTAAACTTTGACCCGTGGAACTCACTCGAGCATAACCAACTCTGGACATAAATTACCATATCTCTATAAAGGTTTTGATAATGTACTTATGATAGTAGTTTTGATAGACAATAACCAGAGCTATCAAATAGTATACTTTTTGATAAGGTGCATTTTTGACTTTTATCGCCCAACTGGTGTAAATTGAGCGAATCGAACGATTCGTTTAAAGGTGATAAATGAACACTCTTTCAGCCAATGAAGCAAAAATTCACTTTGGAGATTTGTTGCTCAAAGCTCAACAAGCTCCAATCCAAATTAATAAAAATGGCAAGCCTGTGGCCGTTGTGATTTCAGCTGATGCATACCAAAGTATCGAGACACTAAAATTACATTTGCTTCAATCCAAAGCGGTGAAAGCCATGACTGACATCAAAATGGGCAATTTGGTTGATGGTAATACCTTTTTTGATGAGCTGGCCGCAGGGCAGTATGACTAATGCCGGTAACTTATCATTTAACGCCCGATGCACAATCTGATCTGATAGGTATTCACCGCTTTACGTTAGCCCAATGGGGAACGACTCAGTCGAAGACATATTTATCAGGACTTAGACAAACGATTCAGCTGCTGGCTGAAACACCCAGCCTTGGGAAAAATAGACCCGAGGTACGCATGAATGTGTTTAGCTTCCCTTATTCAAGTCATGTCATCTATTACATCCAACATGAGCATCAATTCGTTGTATTTGGGATCTTACATAAAAGTATGGTTCCACTTGCACATCTCGCGGAGCGGGAAATTATTTGATGTAGTGAAATAGGGGGTTCACCATGAAAAATGACGTTCGGCGGCTATCTATTTTGTCAACTGATGAAATAGATGAACTGTTTGGATTACCTCATTTCTCAGATGATGATCGTCGATTATATTTTGACTTAAGTGCTAAAGAGCGCGAGCTATTCGACAATACCCGAACGTTTTCTGTGGCAGCCCATTTAGTATTGCAACTGGGCTATTTCAAAGCCAAACGGCAGTTTTTCAGTTATGAACAAGAATCGTCAGTACTAAATGACTTGGATTACATTGCCGCGCTGTACTTTCCCACCAAAACGCTTTCAAGGCTGAAAAGTCCCTCAAGACCGATTAGGGCTGAACAACAACGAGCAATTCTTGATTTATTCCAGTATAAACAATGTGATAATGAGGTAAAAGTTGATTTGGAAGATAAAGCACAGCGGGTTGCGATGTTATCGACACAACCTATCTTTATCTTTCGTGAATTAACCCAATACTTAGCATTACACCGTATTGTCATGCCCAGTTATCGGTATATGCAAGAGATGATTGGTAGAGTGGTGGCTTATGAACGCACCCGTATTGCTCGATTACTTAGCACTTGCATGACTTCACTTATCGATCAGCAATTAGCGGCTTTGCTTCGGGCTGAGTCAGGAGTATTTCGCGTCAGCGCATTAAAACATGAAGCTAAAGATTTCAGTTATAAAGAATTGCGACATGAAGTCGCACGGCGGCAGTTTTTCCAGCCTCTACATGAGTTTGCCAAGCAGTTCCTCATAACAGCGGGGATCTCCAATGAAAGCGGCAAGTATTATGCTTCTATGGTTAAGTTTTATACCACTTATAAACTTCAACGCATGAAAAAAGAGACTGCTCAGTTATATCTGCTGTTTTTTGCTTTTCATCGGTTTCAGCAAATTAATGACAACTTAATTGAAGCATTGCTCCATTGGGTCGATCAATACGAGAAACAGGCCAAGCGTGCCGCTGAAGAAGCAATGAATAATGCGGTTACCAATGCAGCGAAAAATTTACAGGCTGCGGGTCATGTATTGAGCCTGTTTACGGATGACACCATCACCGATGACACACCTTTTTCCATTATTAAAGAAAAAGCCTATGCATTGCTTGAACAAGAGAGATTCCCATTAGTTGCTGATTACTTACGCAATATTGCTTTCGACAAAACGGCATTTGAATGGTTACATTACACAAAATTATCCGCCACATTCAAACGTAACTTAAGGCAACTTTTTACTGATCTGGATTTTGCCGGACGTGTAGAAGACTCTCCTTTGCTTGAAGCTATCGGGTTTTTACAAAACTTATTGCGCACAGAAAAATCACCAAGGCAAACTGATCCTAATGCATTTCCGACTGAGATTATTCCTAAAGGTTTACGCCGATATTTGTTTAGTAAAGAGGGCAAAACATTTAAAACGCTTGATGTAGATCGCTATGAGTTTTTGGTCTATCGCCTACTACGCAACTCACTGGAAGCGGGTGATGTGTACGTTAAACATAGTAATGAATTTCGCCGCTTTGAAGATGACTTAATAAGCGATCTTAGATGGCAGGATAAAGAACGAGTATTGCAAGATATTGGTGCGCCCATTTTATTGGCCCCTATCCAAGATACTCTGGCTGTATTTCATACTATGCTAGCAGCACGTTATAGTGCGATTAACCAACACATTTCTGATGGGGTCAACAAACATATTAAAGTGATGGGTGCTGCCGAAAAGCGTCGTTGGAAGCTGCTTTATCCGAGCAGTGATGAATCTGTTAATAGCGATTTTTACAGCCAGTTACCAGGAATTGGTATTGCGGATCTACTGTGGTTTGTTGCGGGTAATACTGGATTTTTAAATGCATTTACCCATGTATTAGATCGTTATGTAAAGCATGAAGCTGATCCCCGTGAAATTTTCGCCTGTATTGTTGCGATGGGAACAAACATGGGGTTAGCAAAAATGGCTGAGGTTTCAGGCCTTAGCTCAGCATCAATGGCGGGGACATCAAGAAATTATCTACGCTTGGAGACATTACGAGCGGCTAATGATGCGATTAGTAATGCGACCAGCCAGCTACCCGCATTTCATCTCTATGATATTCAGGACACACTTCATTCAAGTAGCGATGGTCAGCGGATAGAAACGCAAATTAACACCCTTAACGCTCGATATTCTCCCAAGTATTTTGGTTTACAGAAAGGTGTCAGCGCCTACACGTTGGTTGCAAATCATGTTCCTATAAATGCAAAGATTATTGGGACTCACGAACATGAAAGCCATTACGTTTTCGATTTATTGCATAACAATACCTCTGATATAAAGCCAGAACGGCATTCCACTGACACCCATGGTACCAATCAGGTTAATTTTTGGATTTTGCATGCATTTGGATATCATTTTGCACCTCGTTATCGTGATTTGCATAAGAAAATGGATACATTAGTCGGCTCACAACATCCCAATGAGTGTGGTGACTGGCTAATAAAGCCTGCCCGAAAAACCAACGATGAATTGATTGAACGTGAATGGCCCAATATTCAACGTATCATGGCATCGCTAGCTCAAAAAGATGTTACTCAAGCCACGATTGTTCGCAAACTCTCGAGCTATTCGCGTCAGAATCAGACCAAGAAAGCATTATGGGAGTTGGAAAATATATGCCGAACGCTATACATTCTCGACTTTGTCGACGATGTTGGCTTACGTCAATGTGTACAAAAAGCATTAAATCGTGGCGAAGCCTACCATCGTCTTAGACGAGCAGTTGCATTTGTTAACGGTGGAAAATTCAGAGTAAAAACAGAAGAGGAGCAACAAATTTGGAATGAATGCTCTCGGCTCATCACCAACGCGGTCATTTACTACAACACAGTGCTGCTATCTCGTGTCTATGAACAGAAACAAACTCTAGGAGATCAAAACGCACTGGCTCAGCTTCACAGTATTTCGCCCGTTGCATGGCAGCACATAAATATGTATGGCAATTTTGAGTTTAGTCCATCAACCTCAAAAATAGATATCGATGCATTGGTTGCTCGATATGCTGAACCAGAATATTGGAAGCAAGCGCTGATTGAGAACGAAAATTCAAGTGAGTGATTTTAGAATTTAAAGCTAACTTTACATTTTTGGCGCGTTGGGCAAATTTAGCCATTTTATATTCGGGGCGGCCAGTATCGTCACTCAAGCTGATTTGAATGTGTTGGTTGGGTGAGCTGACGGTAACGGTTTTGGCAAATACGTTGGCACTAAAGAGACTCGTGACCGCAAGGGCGATAAGTGTGGGGCTCAATAGTGCTTGCGATAGCTTTTGGCGCGCTGAACGCGGGCGGGCAATTAACTGAGTAGGGTTCGTCTCGATGAACATTCCTTGATCCTTGTTTTTATAATGAATGTGACTCACAGCATACTAGTGGTGATGGCTTTTTAACCGCAACGGCTTGCATACGTATTCACCAGATTAAGGCGTGGGCTAACAGGAGTGACGAGAAGCACTGCGAGGGCACGAACAAAAGATGTGGTTTGCGTTTGACTCGGGTAAAATGCGCGCTTTATTTTTGCGTAAAAATGCAATTTACAGTGGGATTTACAGCATTTGGAGCCGCAGCAGTAAGGTCAAACCGTGAAAATTAGCCAACGTTTACAACAGATAAACAGCATGATCAGTGGTCATTACGATCATATTTGGGATTGCTGCTGCGATCATGGTTTGCTCGGTATGCTGTTGTTAGAAAGAAGCGCTGCCCGCCAAGTGCACTTTGTCGATTGTGTGCCTTCGCTGATGCAGGCGCTTGAACTGCGGTTGCAGCGTTTCTTCCCCGCAGAGATATCAGGCATTAATCCCAATTTAGCGCCACACTCAGATCCAGACTTAAACCCAGACATAGACCCAGACATAGACCTACAGTCAAACCCAGAATCAAACTCAAACTTATATTGTCATACTCAGTGGCAAGTGCATTGTCTCGATGTCGCGGCTTTACCGCTCGGGCAAACCCGTGTCCAAGATAAACAGTTGATTATTATCGCTGGTGTGGGTGGTGAATTGCTGGTGGACTTAGTGCGGGCAATCTTAGTTCAACACCCACAGCGCCACCTCGAGTTTATTTTGTGTCCCGTGCATCATAATTATTACGTTAGGCAATCACTCACAGCCTTAGGGCTAGGGCTGAAGTCGGAACACTTATTGGAAGAGAATCAACGTTTCTACGAAATCCTCCATGTCACTACAATCGTGGAGCCAAATGGTCTGCCTATCAGTGCTACAGGTTCGTTAATGTGGCAGACGTTAGATGAAACAAGTTTGCCGCGAGCGCAGCGCTATCTGTCGCAGCTGATTGGTCATTACCAGCGCATGCCGGCGCATAAGCAAACACCAGCGATGATTGATGCCTATCAGCAGCAATTGGCCCTGATCTTGAGTGAACATGGGGGAGCATAAGTGAGTTTGAGTCTTTTTGCTGCTTGGGAATTACGCTGAGAACCTAAGAAGAGCAGCTAAGATGAAAATCAGGCGAAAGAGATAATGCATCGCGATCTTAACATTATGGGTAAAACGATTTTAGCTTAAGCCGTTAATAATTAAGCTTGTAATCGCTAAAATCTATCAATCACTCGGATTGGACTGAATATGACTTTTGCCTCTGCAACAGTTTTTGATCTGCATTTGGCACATTTTCGTTTATGCTGCGACTCCTTTTCGGCAAATGGCTACGACTATGCGTTTATTGAGAACCACCCAAGATCCTGCGGTTAACCTACAGACGGCACGCGTTTTTTACCGCAGAGCTGCCCGCGCGATAGTGTTATCGGGTGAAGATATTTTGCTACTTTATACCCAAAAATACCGCGACTATAGCTTACCCGGCGGCGGAATTGACGACGGCGAAAGCCTCGAAGATGGACTGATCCGCGAGCTACAGGAAGAAACCGGCGCCTTAGACATTCAAGTGTTAGCCCCCTTTGGTCGTTACGAAGAGTTTCGGCCTTGGTACCGTGAAGGGGCGAACGTAGTGCACATGGAGTCATTCTGTTATGTGTGCCATATCGACACCGCACTGGGCGAACGTGGTTTAGGTGAGACTCGATTAGAAGCCCATGAGATTAAAAATGGCATGCGGCCTGAATGGCTTAATATTCATCAAGCTATCGCTCATAACGAAGATATTCAGCGTAATCATCCCCATAAAGGCCAATCAATAGAGCGTGAAACTTTTCTGCTAAAACAGATAGTATTGGAAATTCTATAAGTTTTATCTTTTAAATCAAAGCATTAATCTATGATTTTATTTCACGACTAAATTGATTTTCTTAATTTTTGGGCAATTGAACACGGTTATTTTAACCTGATCTTTTAAGCGGATGTGCTTCGAGCCTGTACCTGACTCAGTGGACGTTTAAGGCTATTTCTCACTCTTTTGCCGCAGCAAGGAAGGCAATGCAGATTATTTTATTGACCCACGAACGCGAGTTAACCCGCAAAACGAATACTGGCCAACTCGCGTTAGCCGCATTCCCTGAAGAGGTGAAAAGCATTGTCTGGTCGAGAACGGCACCTGATAACGATTTAGTGGCAATGCTCGCATCCCAGCAGGCTAAATTGTTGTTTCCAGCAAGTGATACTGAGCCTGCTGTGCCCATTGATCATAATGCCTTAGATACGGTGTTAGCTGAGCCAGCGCTATCGAACGCACAAGTCTTGTTAGCGCCTGCGCAATCCACAGTCATTGCAGCACATCAAATGCCGAGCCAAGTGGTTATTTTAGATGCGACCTGGCAGGAGGCGCGTAAGATGCTGCGCCAGAGCCCCTATCTTAAAACAGCTGCACGAGTCAGTTTGCCGCCATTTATGCCTGAATCCACCTTTATATTGCGGCGTAATCAGCAAGAAGGGGGCTTGTGCACCGCTGAATGTATTATTGCGCTTTGGCGCCAGTGTGGCAGAGCAGAACAAGCGACGCTATTAGCGTCGCTGTTTGCTGAATTGAACAGCCGTGCTTGATTGCGGTGTTTGAGAAAGCGTTCGAGGAAACACTTGAATAGATAATTAACGACTTTTAGTTTTGACTCACAGATAAATCACTGTCAGTTAAATTGGAGTCAGTTAAATTAGAGCCAGTCAAATAACAGTCAGATAAATACACAGAAAGTGACTCATGGCACCGCCAAGCACGAATAAATGCCAAATAGCATGGTTAAATGGAATACGTTTTCCAACATAAAATACAACGCCTAAGGTGTAAAATAACCCACCTAAGATCAATAGATTAAACCCCAGTTCCGACATTGCCGCCGTTAAATCGCCCATCACAGTCACACATAGCCAACCCATTGCGAGATACAAGACTAAGCTTAACTTTTTGAATTTGTGAATAAATAGCGTTTTAAATAAGATCCCACCAATCGCAAGCGACCAAATCGCCGTTAAAATCACTATCGATTGCGCTCCTTGTAGGCTTATCAGCATTAAAGGTGTGTAAGTTCCTGCAATCAAACAGTAAATTGCGCAGTGATCGGCGATCTTAAGTTTATGTTTCCAGCCCGAATGGCTAACGCTGTGGTATAAGGTCGAGCATAAAAAAAGCACTATGATGCTCGCACCATAAATGGCAACGCCTGTTAGTTGAATTGGCGTTAGGTGATCTTGCCCTTTGAGTAACATCAGTACCAATGCCACTACGCCTGCGATAACGCCTAAGCCATGGGATACACTGTTAGCGATCTCTTCTTTAATACTGTATGGCCCAGATTTAGCAGGTATATTGGCTGGGTTTTGCTGTTCTATAACACTTTGACTCGACATGGTAGATACACACTCGCAAACGATAATGACTGAGTCTATCAGTTAGAAAAATAAATCACCATATTTAAGCGTACACCCGTAAGCTTAAATTGGTAACTGGCTTCTATTGTATTCACCTTTTTATCTTTTTAACGCCGTCTTGTATTCCTGTCAGCGTATCGCATTGATGATGTTATCCGCTTAAAGACGTAAGAGTTAACAAGCATTTGCCCTTCAATTTAGCGCGATTGTGATCCCAATTCCCAGCCTTATTTGCCTAAACCGACAAGTGTCTAATTAAGCATTGGCGTTAGCACTGCGCTTGTAACGTGTTGCTTTCGCGTTGAACTTTACCCTGTTTGCCTCCTCTAATCTGCGTTGAGCACTCGCAAGTAAATGCAATCATTGGATAATTTGCTTTCAATATTCAGTAACCCGATATTGGATTGATATTGAATTAGAGTGCAATGGTTCCACGTTTAGCATCATCGAAATCAATTGAGACTACACAAAACCTAAGGATGGATTTTGCCTTTTCAACGTCAACCCAAAGCCGCGCCTTTATTGACAGTATCTCCTACAGCAATAGCGATTGGAGATGATGCTGATAGTGATTTGCCTATTTCGGTCACATCGTCATCGGTCACATCGCCAGAATGCGAGACTTTTATTGCATTTGATGATCACCTCAGTGATCAGGGTGATGCTTTGGCATCTGAGTCTAAATTAGAATCCCAATTTGAACTGTCTTGTACGTTACAAACCTATGCTCAGGCATTGGGGGCGGGATCCGTTTTGCGTGCTCGTCAGCCGTATTTCAAAGGATTAAGTCTGTTATTTTTTGTGCTGTTAGTACATGTGTGTTTATTTTTACTTATCTGTATTTTGTGGCGCCCACAGTTAAATCCCTTTGGATTAACAGAAACAGAAAGCCGTGGACCAAAAGTGGCGGCGCTCAAAGCTTACTTTATTTATGCTCCCGCGGTAGAGAAGGCTGAAAGCGCTGCACTAGAAAGAGAGAGCAAGGCCGAGGATAAGACTGAAGCGGCAAGTTCTGTTACGCCTACAACTGTTCCCACGCCTACAACTCCTATTAAGCCTCAACCAACGCCTAAAAAGGTCATGCCTGAAACAGCCGTCTCTGAAAAAGTAGAAGCGGAAAAAGTAGAGCAGGAAAAAGTGAAGCCAGATACGGTTAAACCGGACATCACTCAATCGAGCCAATCTCAATCAAGTGCCCAAAGTGAAGTACAGCCCGCGGAAGTGACGGCAAAAAAACCAACTAATACGCTTGATACCACAGAAATAAAGCCGCAGCTTGGCGCTCAGAGTTCGCCTGCAGCAGAAGGTGAGAGCACAATAGCGACAAGCTCGAGCATGAGTTTATTCACGCAGCAGTATTTTGAACGTCAGCGCGAGCAAGCGCTCGATGATCTCGTCAGTGAACAGGCCGATAAATTCACCCAGAAATCGAATATGAGTGAAATAAGCCCAGAGATGGAAGTGTTATTTGTCCCTAACGCCGATGATTTCGGTGGCACAACGAGTCTAGATTTACCCTTAGATCCAAATCGTATTGTACGTAAAGGCGATACTTGTTATCGCGTGGTACAAGTCGGCACTCAAGTTAATCCATACGCCGAAAATTTAGGCTTCCCATTTGACTGCAGTGGCAAAAAAATCAATCAAGCGATTGATGATGCCATTCAATCCCGATTAAAAAAAATGATGCTCAAACCTCATAAATAGTGACTTTATTTTATGATTTATTTTCACGTCAATTATAAGTTTTTTAGTTTTATTTAATTTTTTCAATCAAAAACAATAGATTGTGAGTCTTTATTTTGGATTAATAGTTAAGGTTTTTAATTGCTTTTTTCCTTGTTTGTTGCTGCCGCTTCTGTCTATACTGCGCATTCATCTTGTCGGAGTGCCTCTTGGCTGAGACCGTTTATTCGGGATCCGTTGAACCTGATCAGGTTAAAACCTGCGAAGGAAACAAGCGTAATAACATACATTAAATCGCGAAAATAACCGGATTAAACACCTGTTTACTCAGCAGTGTTTTAAGCCTTAATGTTTAGATTTAATTGTTATTGAGCAGGGTAACTCAATTTTTGACGCCAGTGTTGGTCACAAAAATTGATTGCCATGTCCAGCTATCAACAACGCAATTCTCCAGACAAGCAACTCCATTTTTTAACGTGAGATTGCTTATGTCCAGTTCAAACCAAAACCCAGCTGTAGCTGCCAATACGATAGAAATTACAGCGCCAGAATCCATAGTCCCTAATAAATCAACAATCACTAATAAATCGACCGAGTCTCGTCAATCAATCGTGCCTAAGGCGCCGAGTCGCCGCGAAACCCGCGCGCAGGCCCAAGCCTTTATCGATACGTTAGCGCCGCTGCAACATCCTAATTCACAAAAGATTTACCTCGAAGGTTCCAGAGCCGATATTCGCGTTGGCATGCGGCAGATTCTGCAGACTGACACCCTTGTCGGCGGTACAAATGATGCGCCTATCATGGAAAAAAATCCGCCAATCCGCGTGTACGATTGCGCCGGACCTTATTCCGATCCTGAGGCCGATATCAATGTGCGTCTAGGCCTTGGTAAATTAAGACAAAACTGGATCCTAGCCCGCAACGATACAGAGCAATTACTCTGCGCAACCTCAGACTTTACCCAACAAAGACTCGCCGATGACGGTTTAGACCATCTGCGTTTTGAGGCTGGCTCGAGTGCCATTGTCCGCCCACGCAGAGCACTGCAGGGCAAACGCGTCAGTCAATTACACTATGCCCGTCAAGGGATTATCACGCCCGAAATGGAATATGTGGCGATCCGCGAGAATATGGCACTTGCGCAGGTACAGGATGAAATCCTCAATCGTAAAGCTAAGGGCGAAGCCTTTGGTGCCTTAGTCGGCGAGCCGATTACCGCCGAATTTGTCCGCTCTGAAGTCGCCCGTGGCCGCGCGATTATCCCGCTGAATATTAACCATCCCGAAGCCGAACCTATGATCATCGGGCGTAACTTTCTGGTGAAAGTGAACGCCAATATCGGTAACTCTGCGGTCACTTCTTCCATCGAGGAAGAAGTGGAAAAGCTTGTCTGGTCAACCCGTTGGGGTGCAGATACTGTCATGGATTTATCCACGGGTCGTTATATTCACGAAACCCGCGAGTGGATCATCCGCAACTCACCAGTGCCCATCGGCACAGTGCCGATTTATCAAGCGCTGGAGAAAGTGAACGGCGTGGCAGAGGATTTAACCTGGGAAGTGTTCCGCGATACCTTGATTGAACAAGCTGAGCAAGGTGTTGATTACTTTACTATTCATGCTGGTGTGCTGCTGCGTTATGTGCCGATGACGGCTAAACGTGTTACTGGGATCGTTTCTCGCGGCGGTTCAATTATGGCCAAATGGTGCCTGAGTCATCACAAGGAAAACTTCCTCTACAGCCATTTTCGTGAGATCTGTGAGCTTTGCGTCGCCTACGATGTATCCCTGTCTTTAGGTGATGGTATGCGTCCCGGATCGATTGCCGACGCCAATGATGCTGCCCAGTTTGCAGAGCTTGAAACCTTAGGTGAGCTAGTCAAAATCGCGTGGGAATACGACGTACAAACCATTATCGAAGGGCCGGGACATATCCCGATGCAGCTCATTAAAGAGAACATGGACAAGCAGTTAGCTCACTGCGATGAAGCGCCGTTTTACACCCTTGGCCCACAAATCACCGATATCGCACCTGGGTATGATCATTTCACCTCCGGCATAGGCGCGGCCATGATAGCTTGGTACGGCTGCGCCATGTTGTGTTATGTAACACCAAAAGAACACTTAGGATTACCGAATAAACAAGATGTTAAGCAAGGTTTGATTGCTTATAAGATTGCTGCCCACGCCGCCGATGTGGCCAAAGGTCATCCGAGTGCGCAAATTCGTGACAATGCGCTGGCAAAGGCGCGTTTCGAATTCCGCTGGGAAGATCAATATAATTTAGGACTCGATCCTGACACCGCGCGTGCTTATCACGATGAATCTTTACCGCAGGAATCCGCTAAAGTCGCGCATTTTTGCTCTATGTGCGGCCCTAAATTTTGTTCGATGAAAATCACCCAAGATGTTCGCGCCTATGCCGCTGGCTTAGAGGCGGCACAAGCGAAGGCGGAGCAAGTTGAAGCGGCTGCCCAAGCTATGCAAGTCACAATCAAGACGCCGCAGGAGTTGGAAGCGGCAATGGCGCTAAAATCGGCACAATTTGCTGCCTCGGGCGCCGAGATTTATCACGTTAAAGACAAGCTCGTCGCCGAAGCTGAGGAAGCCTAATGATGCTGGGTATTCATGGGGGGAAATTGCCCATGAATACCGAGCGCCCCGCGTTTGTCTGGACTATAGCCGGTTCAGACAGCGGCGGCGGTGCCGGTATTCAGGCGGACTTGGCAACGATTCAGGATTTGGGCTGCCACGGTTGCAGCGTGATCACCACAGTGACGGCGCAAAGCTCAGTGGCGGTCACTTTAGTCGAGCCCGTATCAGCGGCGATGTTAATGGCTCAGTTGACGACTCTACTTTCCGACTTGCCACCCAAAGCGATCAAAATCGGCTTACTGGCAGATCAATCTCAAGTCGCATTGCTGGCAGATTGGATCGCGAGTTTTAAAATCCACTATCCATCAGTGCCTGTAATTGTCGATCCTGTGATGGTCGCCAGTTGTGGTGATGCATTAGCAGTAGATAACAGTCAGGATATAAAAAGTACGGCCAAATCAGTCTTAGATTTTAATCCTTTCAAAGGCTTAATCGAACTTATCACGCCCAATGTGCTTGAACTTGGGCGGTTAACTCACAGTGATGTTTCAACGAAAGCACAGTTCGTTGCTGCAGCACAGGCTTTATCCCAGAGTTTAGATTGCAGTGTGCTCGCTAAAGGGGGCGATGTGAGCTTTGGTTGCACTGACATTCTTGATGATACTCAAACTCACGATAGCACTTATGCTCAAATTCAGGCTAATGCCCACAAGAGCAACGGCTGGGATCATGGGCTTGCCGAGGATTATCTGGTTTGCCATCAAGTACGCGCTAGCTCTGAGCTGCATCAAAATGGGCGTTTTTGGTTGGCAAGCCCGCGGGTTAATACCCGTCATAACCATGGTAGCGGCTGCACTTTGTCATCGGCTATTGCCGCCGTGTTAGCGCAAGGTTTTGTATTACAAGATGCGGTGGTGGTTGCCAAAGCCTACGTGAGTCAAGGCTTAAGCGCGGCGATTGGTTTAGGGCAAGGTCCAGGGCCGTTGGCCCGTACGGGGTGGCCCAATGACTTGTCCCGCTATGCCAAGATAAGGCTGTGTGATGGTAATTTTATTAGTCATCACCTCAACCAACATCTTGATGTTGGTAATGACTTAGTTGCAACAGTTTTTTCCGCAACAGATCAGGCAACCGCTCAGGTAAGAATAACTTCGACGCCAGCTCAATACATCTCATCCCACGGTTTTAAAGTGCTCGATGCCGATCTTGGTGTTTATCCCGTGGTGAGTGATTTAACCATGCTGAAAAGTTTGTTAGTTGCGGGCGTTAAAACCGTGCAGTTACGGATAAAAACCGACATCAGCGAGTTATCTAGTGCAGTGCTAGCCGAATCTGATTTAGGCAAATGTGAGTCAGGTAAGTCTGAGTTGGTTGGCTCTGAATTAGAAGCACAAATTCAAACGGCCATTGCCTTAGGTAAGCATTTTAATGCGCAGCTTTTTATTAATGATCACTGGCAGTTAGCGATAAAGCATCATGCCTTTGGGGTACATTTAGGCCAAGAAGATCTCGCCGTTACCGACTTAGCGGCCATTCAAGCCGCGGGACTCGCGTTAGGTCTATCCAGCCACAGTTATTTCGAGTTGCTATTGGCGCATCAATACTCGCCATCCTACATAGCGCTTGGGCATATATTCCCAACCACGACGAAGCAAATGCCTTCGGCGCCCCAAGGGCTCGCAAAACTTAAGCACTATGTGGCGTTACTCCAAGACCATTATCCCTTGGTCGCCATTGGCGGCATCGACTTAGATAATCTGGCAAAGGTGAAAGCCACTGGGGTGGGCAATATTGCTGTGGTGCGCGCAATAACGAAAGCTAAGGAGCCAGTCGCAGCGTTTGCAGAGCTGAGCCAAGCTTGGGAGCAATGTAGCTTGTCTGAAGAACTGGCTGTAAAGCATGAGTTGGATGCAAAGCATGAGTAAAAACCCACCGCTTGGTCACGCAGAGGTTCTTTGCGGTCATATACACAGCGACAATGAATACTGCGGCCATACACTCAGTGATGCCGATTTTATGCGTTATTCTCGGCAAGTCTTATTGCCTGAAGTCGGTGAGGCTGGGCAATTACAACTGGCCGGCGCTGGTGTCGCTATTATCGGTCTTGGCGGTTTAGGGCAATTGGCGGCGCAGTATCTGGCTTGTGCAGGTATTGGTCGCTTGACCTTAATCGACATGGATAAAGTTGAAGTATCAAATCTGCCAAGACAATTGTTATTCAACGATGCCGATATTGGGCTTAATAAGGCGCTAGTTGCCAAGCAAAAGCTCAATGGCATAGCACCGCGTTGCACTGTTACTGCCTATGAAACGGCATTTAATGCTGCGACATCGGCTCATCATTTGGCGGATATTTTACTGGCAAAACAACAGGGCAAAAAAGTGCTAGTGCTTGACTGCACCGATAACTTTGCGACTCGCCAAGCCATTAATCGCAGCTGTATCGAAGCGGCTTTGCCTTTAGTTAGCGCGTCAATCGCGGCATTTAGCGGCCAATTGTTCGCGGTCGACCAAATGCGGTTCCCTTCTGGTGGTTGTTATCACTGTATTTTCCCCGAACAGACGAGAGTGTCGCAGAGCTGCAGTACCCAAGGCGTACTCGGCCCCAGCGTGGGCGTGATGGCGTCAATGCAATCCTTGGTGGCCATGCAACTCTTGCTGAGTGTGGATAGCGGTTGCGATGAATCGAAAAATGTCTTGTTGGGACGTTTTTGGCGCTTCGACGCTAAATCACTTTCATGGACAGCGGCGATATTAACGCGGGATCCCCATTGTGGCGTATGTGGTCCAAAAGAGGTTCATTCATTATCCGATAAGCCCAGCAAACTATAAAGTATGGAGGTTTGATATGATTTTAATTCACATAAATAATGTCCCGCAGCCATTAACGGAACCGACTTCACTCGCGGCTGTGATCCTCGCGCAAGATATAGCCCTCGATTCGGTCGCTATCGTGTTGAATGCAGAGGTGGTTCCGCGCAATCGCTGGCAATCGATTCTCTGCCAACATGAAGATAAATTAGAACTTTTTTCAGCTGTAGCGGGAGGCTAGTATGTTAACGATTGCCGATGTGGAGTTTGAATCACGGTTATTTACCGGAACGGGAAAATTCAGCAATAGCCAAGTGATGCTTGAGGCGATAACGGCTTCAAAATCGCAGTTAGTGACAGTTGCGATGAAAAGAATTGATTTTAAAATGGGGCTTGATGATTTACTCACGCCGTTACGCCAAGCGGGTGTACGGCTATTGCCTAACACTTCGGGGGCGAGAAACGCCAAGGAAGCGGTGTTTGCGGCTGAGCTTGCCCGTGAAATGCTGGGAACTCATTGGATTAAGCTCGAAATCCACCCGGATCCTAAGTACCTAATGCCCGATGCGATAGAAACCTTAGAGGCGGCCAGAATTCTCTGTGAGAAAGGCTTTATCGTATTGCCCTACGTGCATGCCGATCCTGTGCTCTGTCGCCGCTTGGAAGAGGTTGGCTGCGCTGCGGTTATGCCACTGGCGAGTCCGATTGGCAGTAATCAAGGTTTAGTCACTGAAAGCTTTTTAAAAATCATCATAGAGCAGGCGCGGGTGCCAGTGGTGATCGATGCCGGTATTGGCGCGCCTTCACAGGCTGCGCGGGCAATGGAGCTGGGCGCCGATGCGGTGCTCGTCAACACCGCCATCGCCAGCAGCGCGTCGCCGATAGTGATGGCCGAGTGCTTTAAAGAGGCGGTGCAATGCGGCAGACGTGCCTTTGCAGCTGGGCTTGGCCGAGTACAAACGGGCGCGGTACATACCAGTCCTCTAACGGGATTTTTAAATCAATGAGTTTTGTCGCGGAATTTGCCAAGATCCCACGGGATAAACTGTTACTCGATTTGTATTCTTGCACTGCCCAAGATGTTGAGCGGGCGTTAGTGAGTCCAGCTGGGGATTTACGTAGCTTACTGGCCTTGCTATCACCTGCGGCGGAACCTTATATCGAAACCATGGCGCAGCACTCTGCGGCGCTTACACGGCAGCGATTTGGCGCGAATCTGGGTATGTATTTACCGCTATACGTCTCGAATCTGTGCGCTAATGAGTGTGATTACTGTGGTTTTAGCATGAGTAACAAACTCAAACGCAAAACCTTGAATGAACAGGAGTTGATGGCTGAAATAGCCATTATCAAAGGCAGAGGTTTTGATTCTATTTTACTGGTGTCGGGTGAGCATGAAACTAAGGTTGGTATTGATTATTTCAAGCAAATGTTGCCGCTGGTAAAGCAGCAATTTAGCCATGTGGCGATGGAGGTTCAGCCCATGAGTGAGGACCATTATCGCCAGTTAGTCGCGCTAGGTTTAGATGCTGTGATGATTTATCAAGAGACCTATCAGCCCGAGACTTATGCTCGTCACCATTTGCGAGGTAAAAAAATGGATTTTGCCTATCGTTTAGCAACACCTGACAGAGTTGCGGCGGCGGGCGTTGATAAAATTGGTCTTGGGGTATTACTCGGGCTGGATGATTGGCGTTTAGATGCGTTAATGATGGGATATCATCTCGACTATTTAGAGCGACGCTATTGGCGCACCCGCTTTAGTATTTCGCTACCAAGGTTACGACCTTGTACTGGCGGGATCACCCCAAAAGTCATGCTATCGGATCTAGGTTTAGTGCAAATTATTTGTGCATTTAGACTTTTTAATCAACAGCTTGATATTAGCATGTCGACAAGGGAAAGCCCTGAGCTGAGGGATAATCTTTTGCCACTTGGGATCACTCAAATCAGTGCGGGCAGTTCGACGCAACCGGGCGGCTATCAAGCGCCTGACAGTCAACTCGATCAATTTGAGATAAGCGATGATCGCAGTGTCGAGCAAGTTATCGAACAGATGCAACGGCAGGGTTTTAATCCCGTATTTAAGGATTGGGAAGCTAATTGGATCACAGGATAAATCTGGCCGTAAATAAATGCTGAGAATGCGGATAAAATCTGTACTTTTGCACGTTGCTGGTCAATAATTGACCCATTAATCACAGCGTGCAGGAATACCGTTATGCAAATCCAATCTGCTTATTCATCCGGTCTGCAAGGCTTGCAAAGTGCTCAATCTGGGCTCACTCAAGCAACGATAGATGTGGCCAAACCTACACAGACGCAAAGTGCGACTCCGGCTGAGCCTACCAGAGATGTTGCCCAGCCCGATAAAACTTCGGCATTACTGGCAGCAAATGAGTCATTAAGACAAGGTGAAGCCTCAACAGAAGTGATTGAAACAGATTCAGAAACGATAGGTTCGATCATTAATATTAAGGTGTAAAAATCATGTCGGTTGTGGCGCTATCACCTAAGGTAGGAGCGCCATCCTCTTCATTTTCGACACATGATAAGACGCTAAGCTCGAATCTAAGCCAGACTCAAGCTAATAGCACTTATCAAGGAGCCAGCGCTCACACTGCAGGCTCCGCAAAATTTGAAGCGAGTGGTGCCTATGAACCACATTTTACTGGAACCTCAACCGCTCCGGTTCAAGCTGCGCCTATTGCTTCATTAGCAACTCACGTTTCCCAATCTCTCCACTCATCACCGAATGTATCTTTTAACGCGAGTTCTTTGGCTGCTAGTTCATTGCCCTCGAGCACTCAAACATTTTCTGCTACGCCTGCCGCTATATCATCAGCGCCTTTATTCAACGGGACAAATACCGCGACACCTGTCAGTTCAAATGTTGCTGGTACTGATGCTGCAAAAGCGTCGCTTGCAATCGCTGATGCTACGCCTGTACCACCAACGTTCAATGGCGCAAGCCAAGCACTAAAGGCCAATCCTTTCGCTGAATCAAGGCCGCAGGTTACTCTTCCTAAAACCAATGCTCCTCAAGTCAATGGGTTAAAAGATCGGGCGAGTTTGCATGCTGATGCCAGTTTTAGCTTATTAACTGGGCCAAGATCCATTTCTGGTGTGCGTGGGGGACAAATTGCCGCACCTATGTCGACTCCGGCATTTTCATCAATCACGAGTACTATAGGAACTAGCCTTGGCGCAAACGCCTTATCTACAACAAGTCCGAGTCTTAGTGTCACGAGCAGTATTCCAGCTAATATTTTTACGCCTCCGAGTTCTTCAATTGGCACGAGTAGCACAGATCTTCCCGCTTTTAATCCATCGAGTACGGGCAGTGTTTCTCCAATAACGCCTGATTTAGCCGCAGTGTTTGGGCCACAAACTGTCTTTACTGGCGCAGCGGTAGTTGACCCCTCTACCTCGGAAGGTAACAGCTCTGTAAATAACAGTTCTGGAAATTCTGGAAATTCTGGAAATATAAGTAGTAATAGTTCTGCTGCGAGTGTAGGGACTGTTGAGCAGTCAAACTTTGCACAAGCAGCAGATCAATCCGCTCGCAATGAAGTTGCTCAACCGACAGTGTTGGAACAATTTACCCAGGTTTTCGGTGACGCTAAGGCTCAAGTCAGTCAGGTAGAAGATCCTGCTATAGCGTCTAACCCAGATGATCGTCAGCAAGCCTTAGCCGATGTCTTTGCTAAAAACGATAATCAGCTTGAAAAGCAAGCACAGGAAGAAGCGTCGCAGAAACAGCAAGCTGTGGCAGCGGAACAAGCAAAGCAACAACAATCACAAGCGCAATCACAGGCACAGCAGGCTCAGGAGCAAGTAAAGCAAGCCCAAGAAAAAGCGCAGGCGCAACAGCAACAACAGGTTGATTCACTTAAGGCTAGAGATTCTGAGGTTAAAGCCCATGAACATGCCCATGCTACAGTCGGCGGGCAATATGCTCAGAGTCCGAGTTTTAAGTATGAGAAGGGCGCCGATGGCCAACGTTATGCTACCGATGGTGAAGTGCAGATCGATGTTTCTGCTGTCGGAGGCGATCCACTCGCAACGATAAACAAAATGAAGCAAGTGTACGCGGCGGCAATGGCTCCGGTTGATCCTTCATCTGCGGATATCCGCGTTGCCGCGGAAGCTTTGCAAAAAATGAATGAAGCAAAGGTGAAGCTTGCTGAAGAGCGGCAACAACAGATTGTAGACTTGCAAACAACCCAAACCTTAGTGGGCGCCGATGCGCAGATTAAAGCGCTACCGCCGTTGCAAGAACACACACCCGTAGTAACGGGGAACGTCGATGAGTCAGGGAATATTGCTCAGCCCCAAAATGCCGTCTCAACACCAGTATCAGATGCAGTCGATAAGCTCATTCAAAGGGTTGAAGCGCAGAGGGCCAAAACCGCAGTGACGACTGATACTAGCTCTAATACTAGTTCGGAAACTCCATCTAATACCTCGAGTACCAGCGGCTCAGTTAATACCCCAACGACAGTGGAAACCATTGAGCCACCGACTGCAACCTTAGCATTTGGAGAAGCATCAACTGCTGCTGATTTAGCGACCCGTTTTATCCCAAGACCCGATAGTACCGCAAGTCGTTATTATGCCGCTGTTGCACAAGCCAGTATTGGACCTTCAGTCCGTGCTGACGTAACGCAGCAAGTCAATATTCAGCCTTCTAATCTAGCCCCTGTAAACGAGCTGCCTAATAATGCGCAATCCGCTACTGTTCTGCTAACTCTGGCAGCAAAAGATACCAACGAGATAAACGAGTCGCCCTCAAGCATCAGTGCGAGTGAGAATCGCAGTGCGTCACTGCAGAGTGAGTCAAGTGTTGAAGATAATACATCGCAAGAAGCTGGATTGATTCAGCCGCAATACTTGGGTCAGCAACCAGCACGCTATGTTGATTTTAGTGTGTAAGATTAGGCTTTAACTATGTCCATTCAGCTGTTCATTCTCTTTTTTCAAGCAACCTCTCTGCATTTATTCTTCCGCACTAAGCACTAAGCACTAAGCACTAAGCACTAAGCACTAAGCCAGCGTCAGACTAGGCTCCTAGCGTCTTGCTCACTCGAATTGAGAACTCGTTTGGTTATCTTGCTATTAATTGTTATTCGTCGGTTCAATTCCATGTTGTTGTAAAATCAAAGAGGCAAGCAGTTTGGATGCTGGTCCTTGTTGATCCCTATTGGGGATCACTAGGCTCAACATGATGCGACGTTTTTGACTGCCATCAAGATGTAAACGCACTAACTTGCCCGAAGCCAATTCCTCTTGGACTAAAAAAGACGGGATCCAACAGAAACCAATACCTTGGTTAAGAATGACTTTTGCCTCGTGGAAGTTAGAGACTGTCCAGCGCTGCTCAGCTTTGAGCCAGCCGATATCAATATTGGATTGCACGCCGGTATCTTTGATCACTAACTGTAAATACTGTGCCAGTAGTTTATCGTCTTCAATTGTGCCTAAGTCTGCGAGTGGGTGACTTGGATGACAGACGAGGTAGAGTTCTTGTTCACATAAGGGTTCGGATAAATACCCTTTAGGCGGTACCCCTGCACAGATTGCAATATCGACTTTACCCTGCAGAATGAGCTCTTGGGTGCCAGTGATCACAGAATCCAGCATGATGATGCGTGTGCCACGGCTGTGGGGCAGAAATGCATTGAGGGCACACACTAAACTTTCCATCGGATAGATAATTTCGCGGGCAAGCGTGAGTGTTGGTTCCCACCCTTGTTCGAGATTACTCGCGAGTTGTTCTAACTCATTGACGGCTTGGGTGACATGCCGTGAGCGGCGCAGCAGTACTTCGCCTTGCTGGGTGAGATAGGCTTTACGGCCTTTGACTTCGAGTAGTTCTATACCTAACTGATGCTGTAATTTGGCAACGGCATGGTTAAGTGACGATTGACTCTTGTTGAGTCTTTCGGCCGCTTGGGCATAGCCACCAAAATCGACCACAGCTTGCAAAATACGCCATTGTTCTAAGGTAGATTTAGCTCGAGTCATTATAATCTCAAAAAAACGATAGATTGAGGCTTATAGTGGCCACTTCTTACGACTTTTTCAATTAAATATCATAGAGTCAGTCATTCTCACGACATACTGCTAGCTATGTCGCGCTAAGTGATTGAGGGGATAGAGAGGCAAATCATGACGATTTGCTGTGTTTGCGCCCGACCGAGTCACAAACACATCCTAAGTATTAACACTTAAAACGCACAAGAGCCTGTGGACTCGAAAGCTTGATTGCCAGAATTACTAGCATGTTCCGAATCGCTATCTGAGAGCCTTTGGATCAGCGAAGCACTATCAACGGGCGCACCAATGACTGCACTCAATTGTTCACTTAGGTTTAAAGCGTCTTCATTGACGACTAACAAATTGAATAATTGAAGTTTGTCTTGGCAGCCTAATGTGGCTTGATCAATCAGCTTCGCTAACGATGCTTGCCAGAGTGATTGGTAGTAAAGCGGTCCTTCGTTGGCGATAGCATTAAAGCTGTAGGGATAATCCTTGGTTTGCGGCCAATCTTGGCCAAAGCTGGCACTAAACTCTGCACCGATATCAGGATAGACTTGTGAATTTGCGTCTTGATAAAAGTTAACTGCAACCTTAGCTCGAAAAACTTTGAGCTGTTTCGAATAAGCTTTAGCTAATGTTTCACGCTCGTGTAAATAATCTTGTTCAAACTGCGGAAAGAGTTGATGGCGCAGCACTTCAGCTAACCAGAGACTCGCAACAAAATAGCTATCCTGACTCTGCCCCATGGCATTGTTGAGGTAGAAATGGCTCGCTTTAGCAAGGGACGCCACTGCTTCTGCGATGGATTCGGTTAACTGTTCAATGTCTTTGTAGTTACTCAGCTGCGGCTTAAGATCCAACGCCTGTTGTCCAAATTGCTGGCCGAGTACACTTTGGCGCAATGTCTGCTGTTGACTACTTTGCTGTGGATTTTGGTTGTACGCCACATAGATTTCACCCAGCAATCTTTGCTGGTGGTAGACCCTGACAATATGCGGCCGATTAGGATCGGTTGGTGTTTTCTCGGCGTTGGCGGTTGCTATGGTCTCAAACTGTAAACCAAACACTTGCAGATAAGTAAAGCTGCGACTCAAGACGTCTGAGGTCTGCCATGTGGGGCCCTTGGCTGATGCTTGTTGTGACAGGGTACGTCCAATATCCCAGGGAGCCACTTGCAAATCTTGGGTTTGGCTATCGAGAAAGGCTTTGACTAAGGCAGTGGACGATAACTGCTGCGAACTAAGCGCTAAGGCGCTGTAATCGGTAAAGCCTGCCGCAGTGGCGGCTTGTTGGCGCTGCTCTGCAATTCGCTGTAATGCCGTTTGATTGGTTTCACTCGCTCTAGCTTGGTAGGCTTGCCATACATTTTGGCGACATAGGGCGTTTTCCTGTGTCAGTAAGTAGCTGACGATAGTGCCCGAAAAATCGCTTTGCTTTGCACTGCTACGCTTCAGCTCGTCATTTTTATCATCTTCTTTATGCAGATAATGTTGCTGCTGAGTCGGTTCGGGTTGGCATTGGCTGTCATTGAAGGCAAGACTAAATTGTTGACTGCCTAACCCTTGGCCTATGCTGGCCTGCGCCGTATGCAATTTCGCTTTTTCCTCGGCACTCCAATGCTGTTGAAGTAACTGTTTAAACTGTTGGCTCAACAGTATTTGTTCTGCATTACCTTGGGCTAATGCGTAAGCCAGTTGGCTAAATTCTGCTTGGTTGAGAAGTTGCGACAGGGTATCGGCGAGGTGTAACTGGCATTGGAGTAAGCCTTCGCGTTCTTCACTCGGTAAGTTAAACCCACGGTAATAGTTGAGCCTATCGTTGATATTATTGAGTCCTATCGTCTGTTGCTCAAAAATAAGCGCCTGCTGAGCCAAGGTTAATTGTGCTGTTGTTAAGCGTGCGTTGGAGAAGGCTGATGCAAGCTCAATGTTTGGCAAACGCAGACATTGCTCCACTAAGAGGGGGACAGGACTTGGCGCCGCGTAGGCGGCATTTGTAGCATAAAGGCTCAAGCCAAGCAGGCTAACCAGTAAAGTGGGTTTTAACATGGGTTATGTGTTCTGCATTTGTGATGGAATGAGTTAACTTTGGCTTAGTATCTAATTGAGCTAGCTTCAAGTCATTGTTATGCATGAAACCCTGTTATGTTATGGATGTCAACGGTAAGGGTGAGAGTCGCAAATGTATTGCTATTCAGGAAGGAGTAACAATGAGCGGCTGAACACTTGTATATTCCAGATAAACGAGAGGAATAGTGATTTTTCGGCGATTGATATCAGCCATTACCTACTCGAACATTGAGGACGCTATGGCTGATATTTGCAGACTTCAGACTGAAAAGGTCAGGTTAAATCTTGATTAGGTTGATTTTTCACTGCGATAATCGTAGCACGTTTGGGCGCAGGATAACCTTCAACTGTTTTGGTGATGTCGTTAGGATTTAAGTATTCAACCAGTGACTCGTTAGGCATCCAGTTGGTACGGCGTTGCTCAGCAAGGGCAGTGACATCGGTATCGACACAACGTATGTCGGTAAAATCACACTTCTTTAACCAGAGCATGAGCGCGGCAACTGACGGAATGAACCATACATTATTCATTTTGCCATATCTATCCTGAGGCACGAGTACGGCGTTTTCGTCGCCATCTATCACTAACGTTTCTAACACTAGCTCACCACCGGTGCGCAACTGATCACGCAGTTGTAGCAAGTGATCGATAGGAGAGCGTCTGTGATACAAAACGCCCATGGAAAAAACGGTGTCGAATGCATCGAGCGGTGGCAACTCTTCAATGCCAAGGGGCAACAAGTGCACGGGATGATGTGTACCCGCTAACCGTTTTACCGCTTCAAACTGACATAAAAACAACGGTGAAGGATCGATACCGACGACACGTTTGGCACCTGAGCCCAACATGCGCCACATGTGATAACCACTGCCGCAACCGACATCGAGCACAGTACGGTTTTTCAGCGGTGAAATATGTTGCTTTACGCGATCCCATTTCCAGTCACTGCGCCATTCGGTATCGATATGGATACCGTGAATGTGGAAGGGGCCTTTACGCCATGGCATAAATAGGCGCAGTAGGTTTTCTAACTTCTCTTTTTCGCCTGGGCTCAGTTGCTCGCCACTACCGACGGTCACGCTATCGATAAAATCCACTTGGTCGGGAGCAGGATAGTGCAGCTTGTTGAGCACTTTTTCCCACTTTGGCAAGTTGCCGTGTTTATGTTCCCGTTGCCACTTACCTAAAATGCTCGGCAGGGTTTCGAGCCAATGCTGTAGATTTGAATCGGCGATTTGTTGGTAAAACGAGCTAAAGCTGATCACTTGATGGCCACCATAGAAGCAAAATTAAAGCATTGAAACCAGAGACTAAAGTGACTAAAGCCTTGGCTGGTTAGGCGTTGTTGATGTGTGGCTAAGGTGTCAGGTTTCATGACATTTTCCAGCGCACTGCGTTTTTGGCTGATCTCAAGTTCGCTGTAGCCATTAGCGCGTTTAAAGTCTAAATGCTGTTCTTCCAATAGGGTTTGGATCGGGGCATCTTCGAAGCGAATTTTTTCTGACAGCACTAATATCCCACCGGGGTTTAGGCCCTGATAAATCTTGGCTATCAGGGTTTCTCTGTCTTCTGGCGGTAAAAACTGCAAGGTGAAATTGAGTACCACCAGTGAGGCATTTTGAATATCGATATCGCGAATATCACCGCAAATCAGATCGACGTCAGTATCGCTAACATAGGCATTCAGGTTTTCTTGGCAGCGGGCAACCATAGATTCACTGTTATCCACGGCGATAATGCGACATTGGCGACCATGGATTTGGCGACGAATACTTAAGGTCGCGGCGCCGAGTGAGCAACCCAAATCGTAAATTTGAGTATTTGGCATGACGAAACGATCTGCAAAATCGCCTATGGTATTGATAATTTGCGTATATCCAGGTACAGAGCGGCGGATCATGTCACTGAAGACGCCTGCTACACGGTTATCAAACTGGAAATCGCTAATATGCTCGCTCGCTTGAGCGTAGATAGTGTCTTGAGAAACGTTCATCTGTGATTTTTCATGGGAATTCAACTCGGCATTTTAACGAATCCCATTGATTAGCAGCAAGTCTCATACTGGTAATTTGCGATAAATTTTTGTCTAATACGCCATAGATAACAAAATCGTTACATGTACATCAAGTACTAAGGGCTCAACTTGAAGTTTGTGATCCACTTAATTGTGATCTTGTGCAGCTGTTTTTTGAGCATAACAGGGCAGGCAAACCCATTGCCCGATGAGCCATTAATCCTCGTTATGGGGGAAGATAGTTTTCCCTATCAATATGTCGACAACGACGGCGAGCCGACCGGACTACTGGTCGATTTATGGAAAGAATGGGCGAAACAAAGCCATACCCAAGTGATTTTTGTGGCGCGCCACTGGCACGAGTCCCTTGACCAACTGCGGCAAGGTAAGGCGCAAGTGCATATCGGCATGGGGAAAACCCCTGAGCGTGAGCAAGAGTTCGACTTTGCTGTGCCCATCGCCGATGTGGGGACTTTTTTGTATTTGCATAAATCCCTGCAGGGTAAAAAGTCCATTAAAGAACTGATCCCCTTTCAAATTGGTGTGGTATCGGCTTCGTCTCACGAAGCGGAATTGCACCGTATCGAACCTCAGCTTGTGTTTAAACGTTACGAAAGTCGTGAGAAATTACTCGCTGGGGTCGCCGCTGGCGAGATTATGGTGTTTGCGGGCTTAGAAGGTTATTTGAAAGATCCCGCTTCATCCCAAGAGATTGCCGCAAATTATCCCAATACGGCGCGTATCCAAATTAAGGCGATGCAATTTGTTCCTGCGGTCAAAAAAGGCAATCTTGATTTGGTCGATAGGATCAATAGAGGTTTCACCGCGCTCGATGCACACTTTATCCAGCAAACGGAGCGACGATGGCTTGGTTATCAACGTCAACAAGCTGGGATTGTTATTTCCATGCAACTGGGCGTCGAGCCTTTTGTGGACTTAGGTGTTGATGGCTTACCCCATGGCTTGTATGTAGATATGTGGCAGCTTTGGTCTGAGAAAACCGGTATCGCCGTTGATTATATTTCTGGCGATATGAACTCCAGCGTGGATGATGTTCGCCGTGGTCTTGCCGATGCCCATATTGGTTATCCTGAGAGCGATGATGTCAAAACGGGGCTTAGTCGGGCTTGGCATTTATATACGGTTAAGAGTCGACTCTTTCTCTATCAGCAACAGTTAACCGATTTAGACAGCTTAAAAGGCAAACGTATCGGAGTGGTGCCGACGGCGCCTTATCTCGTTGAGTTACGTAAAGCCTTACCCCAAGTGGCATTGCGCTATTACGACAATATGGATGCTATGGTCGCGGGCGCGAGATCAGGTGAGATTGTCGGCTTTGTGGCTTCGGGTGCATGGACATCCCATTATTTGCTGCTCAATAAAGGCTGGTCTGACTTTAGTCAGTATCCCGAACTCGAATTTAGCACCAACATCTATGTGTTGACCCGCAGTGATGATCCGGGCCTGACGCAGCGGATTGCTAATGGCTTTAATAATATTAGCAATCAAGAATTTGCCGATATTGAAAATAAATGGATGCTCAATCCAAAAGATCATGTTTTTACCCAAGCTGAGCGCCATGTCAGTTTAAGTCCCGCTGAGCAGGCCTATGTGGAAAGTGTCGGCGAACTCAAAGTCGGTTATCTAAAGCAGTGGCCACCGATGGAGTTTATGGATGAACAGGGTGAGTTTGCGGGGATCAACAGCGATATCGTCAAATTACTCAAGGAACAGCTCAAACTTAAGCTCACGCCCGTTGCCTTTGATGATTGGCATTCGTTAATCGAGGCGTTGCAAAAGGGCGAGGTGAGTTTAGCTGGCAGTGTCGCCCAAACGGCGGAGCGCCAGCAGCGTTTAGCGTTTAGTGAGGCTTATTGGCCATCGCCGTGGGCCTTAGTGTCGCAGCTAGAACAAGTCTCGGTATTCAATATTGCCCAGCTCGCAGGGCAAAGAGTGGCTGTGGTCGAAGGCTATCATTTGGTGGCACAATTGATGAGTCTGGAGCCTTCGCTCAAATTAGTCATAGTGCCAAATACGCAGGCCGGATTAGCGGCCGTGACAAATGGCAATGCGGATATGTTTATCGATAAAGTGGTGACTTTAGCTTCTGAGCTTAAAACCAGCCACTATCCGACACTAAAAATGTCGCTGCTCAGCGATCTTGCCGATCAGCATAGCCATATTGGTGTTTATCCTCAGTTTGCGCCGCTGGTGTCGCTGATTAACAAAGCCTTGGCTTTGGTTGATGCTCAACATCAACAAAAAATATATACGCGCTGGGTATCATTTACAGTGGCGACAGAAAGCGCTAACTATCTGCAATGGCTGCGTTATATCGTATTTGGCGTAATAGTCTTATGCTCAGTGATGGTGGCGGTGTTGTTCGTGAATCGCCGCTTAAATCGTGAGATCACCCAGCGATTAGTTGCTGAAAAACGTTTGCAGCATGTGGCGAACCACGATGCTTTGACTCAGTTACCGAACCGCGCCTTACTCGATGACAGATTAGCGCAAGCTTTGCTGTCCCATCAGCGCGAGCAAGCACACTTTTCCTTGCTATTCATCGATTTGGATGGCTTTAAACAGATTAATGATCAACATGGTCATCCGATTGGCGATGAATTGCTGGTACAAGTTGCCCAAAAGTTAACCAAGGTTATCCGTGGCTCAGATACCGTGGCGCGATTTGGCGGCGATGAGTTTGTTATCCTGTTAAATCGTGTGCAAGATCTCGATGCAGCAACCCAAGTTGCTGATAATATTCTACAGGCACTGTCGAGCCCTTTGCTTATTCAAGGCGTCAGTGTCAGCATAGCGGTTAGTATTGGCGTGGTGATTTATCCCCGCGATGGTGATACCGCAATAGGTTTATTGAAAAAAGCCGATCAGCTGATGTACCAAGCAAAAAGTTGCGGCGGGCGTTGTTATCGCTCAGCTTGATGTTTTTTTGAACGCTCATGCTCAGATAGTGCGTTCGCCTCTAGTCAAGGGCGTAAAACTGTTTGATACTTCACCGCCTAAGTGTGAAGTACTTTGGTAATCGGCATTATTTTACTATAATGCCGCTTTTATCTCGTTTTGATTATTTCCAAAGCACCGGTTTCCGGATAAAGGATAGAGTTAGATGCGCAGTCATTATTGTGGAGACGTCAATAAGTCTCACGTTGGACAAGAAGTTACCTTGGTAGGTTGGGTTAATCGTAGCCGTGATTTGGGTGGCGTTGTCTTTTTAGATTTAAGAGACAGAGAAGGTCTGATCCAAGTGGTCTATGATCCAGACTTACCTGAGGTGTTCAATGTCGCCAGCACGCTGCGCGCCGAATTTTGCGTTCAGGTTAAAGGCCTCGTTCGCGCCCGTCCTGACAGCCAAGTCAATGGTCAAATGAAGACGGGTGAGATTGAAGTCTTAGGCCAAGCCTTGACGATCATCAACGCTGCCGATCCACTGCCATTGAGCATGGATAACTACCAGAACAACAGCGAAGAGCAACGTCTTAAGTATCGTTATTTAGATTTACGTCGCCCAGAAATGGCGCAGCGATTAATTTTCCGCGCTAAAGTGACCAGTTCTGTGCGTCGTTTCCTCGACTCAAACGGTTTCTTAGACATAGAAACACCGATCCTGACCAAGGCAACCCCAGAAGGTGCCCGCGATTATTTAGTGCCAAGCCGTACTTATAAAGGTCAGTTCTTTGCCTTGCCACAATCGCCACAGCTGTTTAAACAGCTGCTGATGATGTCAGGCTTTGATCGTTACTACCAAATCGTAAAATGCTTCCGTGATGAAGACTTACGTGCCGACCGTCAGCCAGAATTTACCCAAATCGATATCGAAACGTCTTTCATGAGCTCTGAGCAAGTGATGGCGAAAACCGAAGAGATGATGCGTGGTCTATTCCTTGAAATGCTGAACGTCGATCTGGGCGAGTTCCCACGCATGACCTACAACGAAGCGATGCGTCGTTTCGGTTCAGATAAGCCAGATTTACGTAACCCCTTAGAGCTGGTGGACATTGCCGATTTACTCAAAGAAGTCGAATTTGCGGTATTCTCAGGCCCTGCTAACGATGAAGAAGGTCGTGTTGCTGCACTGCGTATTCCAGGCGGCGCTGCACTGTCTCGTAAGCAAATCGATGATTACACGAAGTTTGTTGGCATTTATGGTGCTAAAGGCTTAGCGTGGATGAAGATTAATGACCTAAGCCTTGGCTTAGAAGGCATTCAATCACCTGTGCTGAAATTCTTAAACGAAAGCATAGTCAATGAAATCGTGAGCCGCACGGCAGCGCAAACTGGCGACATTATCCTGTTTGGTGCAGATCAAGCGACTGTGGTTGCCGAATCCATGGGCGCACTGCGTCTTAAAGCCGGTGAAGACTTTGATTTACTTGAAGGTCAATGGCGTCCACTGTGGGTGGTTGACTTCCCCATGTTTGAGAAGATCAACGGTAGCTTCCATGCCGTTCACCATCCGTTCACCGCACCGCGTGGCGTAACCGCAGCAGAACTTGAAGCTAACCCAGCCAATCGCGTTTCTGATGCTTACGATATGGTATTAAACGGCTGCGAATTAGGCGGTGGTTCGGTGCGTATCCACAACCAAGAAATGCAGTCTGCGGTATTCCGTATTCTGGGCATTACCGACGAAGAAGCTAAAGAGAAGTTCGGTTTCCTGTTAGAAGCGCTGCGTTACGGCACACCGCCACATGCAGGTTTAGCGTTTGGTTTAGACCGCATCATCATGCTGATGACAGGCGCAAGCTCAATCCGTGATGTGATGGCGTTCCCGAAAACCACCACAGCCGCTTGCCCGCTAACTAACGCACCAGGATTTGCCAATCCGCAGCAGTTAGCTGAACTTGGCATTGCCGTGGTTGAGAAAGCCGTTAAAGCGGAAGACTGATCTTTCGTGAAAGGATTTTTGTAAATCGACCTTATTCAAGTCGACGTTGTGTAACTCGTTTTGTGAAAGGCGATTGGCATTAGTCGATTGGCGTTAGTCTATTAGCATTAGTCCTTGTCAGTTACTGTTTAAATAGTACCGAAAACCGAGGCGCAAGCCTCGGTCTGTTTTAGTGAACCGTCATTTCTTTGCTTATCAATATCTATTTGTTCAATCCTAAATAGCCGTTAATCAATCCTTACACTTCGGCTCTTGATAAGCTATGCGATGACACCTCAGTTAAGGAGACTTCCCATGGCAGGTCACAGTAAATGGGCCAACATTAAGCACCGTAAAGCAGCTCAAGATGCTAAACGCGGTAAACTCTTTACTAAATTCATTCGCGAATTAACCGTCGCAGCCCGTGAAGGCGGCTCAGATCCCGATTCCAATCCACGATTACGTGTCGCCATTGATAAAGCCCTCGGCGGCAATATGACCCGCGATACGGTTGAGCGCGCGATTAAACGCGGCGCCGGTGAATTAGAAGGTCAGCAACTCGAAACCATTCTCTATGAAGGTTATGGCCCAGGCGGCACCGCTGTGATGGTCGAAACCATGACGGACAATCGTAATCGGACTGTAAGCGGTGTGCGCAATGCGTTTAGTAAATCGGGCGGCAACTTAGGCACGGATGGGTCGGTTTCTTATCTGTTCACTAAGCGTGGAGTGTTATCCTATGCGCCGGGAACCGATGAAGATGCACTGATGGAGGCGGCGCTTGAAGCGGGCGCGGAAGATATTGTCAGCTATGATGATGCTGCTATAGATGTATTCACCGATCCCGTTGATTTCTATACGGTAAAAGAGGCACTCGATAAGGCTAGTTTTGTGGCAGATAACGCTGAAATCGCTATGATAGCCTCAACGAAAGCTGAGCTTGATCTTGACACCGCCGAAAAATTTATGCGCCTTATCGATACCCTCGAAGATCACGATGATGTGCAAGAAGTGTATCATAATGCGGAAATCTCCGATGACGTGATGGCAAACCTAGGTTAGATTGGCCGTGAGCTGGATTTGGGTGTCAGTTTAGGCAATTTCAGCTCGAACACGCTAACTTTGAATACACGTTAACCTATGAACTGAGACGACAATTCAGATCCCTTATAAGGCATTTAATGGCAATTATTTTAGGTGTTGACCCAGGTTCGCGGATTACAGGCTACGGCGTGATCCAATGTCAGGGACGGCATCAGATTTACCTCGGCAGTGGTTGTATTCGCACTTCGTCTGAAGAGCTGCCTGGCAGGCTCAAGCAAATATTTGATGGGATCACTGAGATTATTCGTCAGTATCAACCGGACGAATTTGCGATTGAGCGCGTATTTATGGCAAAAAATGCCGATTCTGCGCTCAAGTTAGGCCAAGCACGCGGCGCGGCCATTGTTGCTGCCACAGTCGCCAATTTACCTGTGGCCGAATACAGTGCGACTCAAATTAAAAGCGCAGTTGTGGGTACGGGGCGAGCACAGAAAGCCCAAGTACAACACATGATCCAACAACTACTTAAATTACCAGCAGCCCCACAAGCTGACGCCGCAGATGCACTCGGTGTTGCTGTGTGTCATTATCACACCAGCCAGAGTTTAATTGCATTGAGTGGCCGGGCAACGGCAAGAACATACGGACGGTACAGATGATAGGTCGTTTACGGGGAGTGCTCGTTGAGAAACAAGCACCAGAAATTTTGATCGATGTTAATGGTGTGGGTTACGAGTTGCAGATGCCGCTGACTAGCTTTTATGAGCTGCCTGAAGTTAATCACGAAGCTATGGTCTACACCCATTTTGTGGTGCGTGAAGATGCACAGCTTCTCTATGGTTTTATCACTAAGCAGGAAAGGGCGTTATTTCGCTTACTGATCAAGACCAATGGTGTCGGTCCCAAGCTCGCGCTGACCATTTTATCAGGCATGACAGCCGCAGAATTTGTGGGTTGCGTTGAGCGCGATGACATAGTGACCTTAGTGAAATTACCCGGTGTGGGCAAGAAAACCGCTGAGCGGTTACTGGTTGAAATGCGCGATAAGCTCAAGAGCTTGATGGAAGCCTCTGCAGGCTCAGAGCGTGAGTTTGTGCTGCAATCTAATTACTCTCCTGCGCCGACAGTCAATAGCGCCGAAGAAGATGCTATTTCAGCTTTAATTTCGCTGGGTTATAAACCGCCGCAGGCGAGTAAATCGGTTTCTGCAGCCTACAAAGAGGGCATGGATTCAGAAACACTGATCAAAGCTGCCCTTAAGTCGATGCTTTAATTGAATGATGATAATTAAGATGAAAGCTGCGAGAAGGAATAATAATGATTGAGGCAGATAGACTCATCCAGCCGCAGATCCAAGCTCAAGATGAATCCATCGACAGGGCAATGCGCCCTAAAATGCTCGATGAATACACGGGCCAAGATGACACTCGGGCGCAACTTAAGGTGTTTATTCAAGCGGCAAAGAATCGTAATGAAGCCTTAGATCATATGTTGATCTACGGTCCGCCAGGACTGGGTAAAACCACCTTGGCTATGATTGTGGCGAACGAGATGGGAGTGAATATTAAGTCCACCTCGGGCCCTGTGCTTGAAAAAGCGGGCGATCTTGCAGCCCTCTTGACCAATCTTGAATCCGGTGATGTGTTATTCATCGATGAAATCCATCGATTAAGCCCTGTGGTAGAAGAGATTTTGTATCCGGCGATGGAAGATTATCAGCTCGATATCATGATAGGTGAAGGGCCTGCAGCGCGTTCTATTAAGCTTGATTTACCGCCGTTCACTCTAGTAGGCGCGACAACACGGGCAGGGGCGTTAACCTCACCACTGCGGGCGCGCTTTGGGATCCCGCTGCGGCTTGAGTTTTATAACATCAAAGATTTAAGCACCATAGTCACGCGTTCAGCGCAGGTAATGGAGCTGGATATTGATGCTGAAGGCGCCTTTGAAATCGCGCGCCGTTCACGCGGTACACCGAGAATAGCCAACCGATTGCTGCGCCGTGTACGGGATTACGCGCAGGTGAAGCATGACGGTGCCGTCACTAAGTTTGTGGCCGAACACGCTTTAGACTTGCTAGATGTGGATAGTGAAGGTTTCGATTATATGGATCGCAAATTGTTACTGGCTATTATTGATAAATTTATGGGTGGACCAGTAGGACTAGACAACTTAGCCGCAGCCATCGGCGAAGAGCGTGAAACCATTGAAGATGTGTTAGAACCTTTCTTGATCCAGCAAGGGTTTATCCAACGTACGCCCCGCGGCCGAATTGCAACCGCACGGGCATACCAGCATTTTGAGTTGATCAAACCTGAATAACCATCTGCTTGATAATACCGATAATGAAAGGCGACCTAAGTGGTCGCTTTTTTATGGGTGAGATTTAACTTTGGTTACAATAGGGGTGAGATTTTGGCAAATCGAATAGCGTTTGAAATGGCGTTAAATATAAGACTTTTTAAAACTTGATAGCTATGAGTTTCTCATCATTAAGTTGTATCAGCATTCCAGAATGCCCCGTCTTTTTAAGCTCAGTATTTAGACGATTATAATAGATTTTATACAGAAAACTGTATATTTATAGTTAATTGACGTGAACCTAAATTAATTAACAAATGTATCTATTTAGTTTGTTTATTGAGCCGAAATATGAACTATCCACTATCAAAATTGATTTTTACTCTGAGATTAACTTAATTTAATAATTTGCCTTAGGTTACTAAATCCTCAACACAAATACTCACTACAGCTATCTTTTGCTAGGGTTTGGTATACGGAATAATTTGTAGCAATATTGTTTAAATTTCGAAGGTGATTTTATTTGTGTGCATAAATAGCACAACTAATACTGTTTGTATCTTTTGTTATGCACTGATTTAGCTAGATTATCTCCATAATTATGGCTGCATATAAGTTACTAATGTCCATGGGTATGCAATTTAAGTGGTGGTTAATCAGTACCTCATTCCAGTTTTAGGCTCTCGCTTGAATAATTAAATGTGATCTAGATCACACTTTTTGATGCTGGATATGTTTCATAAAAGTAACTCGTTAACAGTGTTAATCACTTATTACTTGCCACCATTAAGACTTAACCTCTAATAAACTATGATGCTTAAGTTTTATTGAAAATATGCATCATAAATAAAAACAAAGTAATCTAATTTTTTTAACATTTCTTTTCCGTTGGTTAATATTTTGAGTGTTGACGGAGTTAAAGTGAATCCTCAGTATCGAGTGCAACACTAGTACATCAATAGTTGTACAAGCTGTAAGCATAAAAATAATAGTAAGATCTAGGGAGCATTCATACATGATCAAAAGAACCAAAGTCGCGTCAGCTATTAACTTAGCTATCGTTGCATCTATCACTTCAGGTGCATTTGTAACGTCAAGCGCATTTGCTGCGGAAGAAAAAGCAAAAGTTGAACGTATTGAAGTCACGGGTTCACGCATTCAGCGCCAAGATATGGAGACAGCTTCTCCTGTAACCGTTATCGATGCTGCTGCGATTAAAGCAGAAGGTTTCACTTCTGTAGACCAGATGCTACAAGTACAAACTTCAATGGCAGGTGCTGCCGTAGGTTCAACGACAAACAACGGTGCAGACGGTGTTGCACAGGTTGATTTACGTGGTATGGGTTCTCAACGCACCTTGGTACTACTGAACGGTCGCCGCATGGTGAACTCGGGTTCAGGCGCTGATAGTGCAGTGGATTTAAACTCGATTCCTGTCGCTATGATTGCCCGTGTTGAAATTCTGAAAGATGGCGCTTCTGCGGTTTACGGTTCAGATGCGATTGCCGGTGTAGTAAACATTATCACTAAGAAAGATTTCGAAGGTTTCCAATTAGATTTCAACGGCAGTGGCACTGATAAAGGCGATGGCGAAAGTGGTGATGTCAGTGCGCTATACGGTTTTAACACCGATGGTGGTAATTACACCTTTGGTGCCGCTTTTTCTGACCGACGTGGTGTGATCCAATCTGATCGTGATTGGACTAAACCTGGTGCGAGTGGAATTATACCAACGGGTTCACTAGATGGTATGGTTCAAGATGCTAATGGTAATTGGGTAGCACAAACAGAGACTTATGATTTCACCCAAGATAGCTACTATCAAACACCAAGTGAACGTCGCAGTTTATTTGCTAACATGACTCAAGAGCTGGGTAATGATGTTGTGTTAACTGCAGATGCTATTTATACCAACCGTCGTTCTCATCAGCAAATGGCAGCTCAACCTGCACAGCTATATCTTGATGTCTGTGGTCAACCAGATGCAGATCCATTAAAGTGTTTAACACTTGATAGTGATATGATTGCTGCAGGTATTAAGCCTGATGATCATGGGCAAGTTTTCTATGCTAGACGTATGAATGATGTAGGTCCTCGTATTTATACTCAGGATACTGATACTTGGCGTTTATCAGGTGGTCTAGCGGGTACTTTAGACGTTCATACAGGTATGAACTGGGATGTTACTTATACATTTGGTAAGAACAAAGCAGAAACCGCAGTAGAGAACTCTATCAATGCTAGCGATATGCGTAACGCTATTTATGCTAATCCTGATGCTTGGTTAAGTGGTGCACCACTTACACAAGCGATGAAAGATGCTGTTGGTTATACAGAGGCTGCAAATGGCGGTAATGAACAACAGACATTATCTGCCGGCTTGAATGGTGAGTTGTTTGATTTAAAAGCGGGTGCCGTTGGTTTTGCGATTGGTGCTGAATACCGCCGTGAGAGTGGTTTCTATAATCCCGATCCAATTGTTGTCGCAGGTGAAAGCACTGCAGCACAGCAAGATCCAACCGATGGTAACTACAACGTTATTTCGATTTTTCAAGAAGTAAGTGTGCCTTTCACCGAGAAATTAACGGGTGAATTCGCGCTGCGTTTAGACGATTACTCAACATTCGGTAAAGCGACCACTTGGAAAATTGGTTTAACATACACTGCAACAGATGACTTAATGGTTCGGGGTGTTGCGGCTACAGGCTTCCGTGCGCCAAGTGTTGCTGAATTATATGGTGGTAATTCGGGATCGTTTGATTACCTTACAAATCCTTGGTTGTCAGATGATGAACAGCCAGGACAAATTTTGGTAAACCGTACTTCTGATCCAGATTTGAAGCCTGAAGAGTCAGAGTCTTATACGGCTGGTTTAGTGTATTCGCCAAGCTATCTTGATGGTATGTCTCTGACATTAGACTACTGGCGCTTCAAAGTGGATAACGCTATCGCCCGTTTAGATACTCAGGCTGGCTTAGATGATTGTAAAGATGGCATTACGTCAGCTTGTGAAACGTTTAATATTACCCCAGAAGGTGACTTACGTAATCTAACGAATGCGTTAACCAACGTAGGTTATCAAGATACTAGCGGTATTGATTTTAACTTAGCCTATAACTTTGAAGGCTTAGGTTTGGATTGGAAAATCAGCAATGACACGACATATTTATTGAACTTTGAGCAGGATAATAAAGATTACACTGATACTATCGACGGTAACTTCGGTGCTTACGCTAAGGTTCGTAATAACTTCAGTCTCTCAGCTGGTCAAGATGATTGGAGTGTTATGTACTTCAACCGTTATATTGGTGAGATGACAGACTTGGCGAAAGGCTATGATGTTGACTCAGTGCTATATCACAATATTTCTGGAACATATCACATCACTGATATGACAACTGTTAGTTTAGGTGTGAAAAACTTCACTGATGAAAAACCATCACGTGTTTCTAACGGTAGTGATGGTGGCACAGTTCCACAAGTATATGACACAATCGGCCGCGTGATTTACGGTGGTGTAACGGTTAAATTCTAAGCTAAGTTCAGACTCTTAGTTTCTAAAAAGCGCCTTAGGGCGCTTTTTTATTGGGAGTTTACGAGATGATTTTAGAGTCGCTAATCATCCGTTGATTGGTTGTTAATATCGTATTTTGTTCACAGTTTTCAACATCACACTTCTTAACTAATGTAATAGCGCTAGAGTCGTCTCGATTCGCATGGTAATATAAATGATATAGATTCTCGTTTGGATTTTAAGGATGAGTAAAATACTCTTAGTCGATGATGATCCCTTGTTTAGTGCTTGGTTGGCCGATGCCTTGGGCACGCAAGGACATGAAGTTGAATGTGCGGTGAATGGTGTCGATGGCCTGGCATGCATTGAACGTTTTGCACCCGACATCATAGTGCTCGATTTGGTCATGCCGAAAATGAATGGTTTTGAGCTGCTAAAAGCGCGGGAATGCTCAACGCCAGTATTGATGGTCTCTGCACGGGATAATGAAGACGATCGTATCACTGGCTATGAATTAGGTGCCGATGATTTTTTGAGTAAACCATTTAGCATCAAAGAGCTTTTTGTGCGCTTACGCGCTTTAGAACGCCGTCTTTGTATTAGTCAATCTCATCAGCCGCAAATGGCGACTGTGGCGGCGAAAGTGATTAACTTTGATGATATGAGTTACAGGATCACTATTGGCAGCCGTTATGTCGATTTAACCCAAACTGAATTTAAATTATTTAAATATTTGTTTGAAAGAAAAGGCCAAGTCATCACTAAACAAGAGTTGCAGCGTTCAGTGTTACAAAAAGATCTGGGCCGATTTGACCGCAATCTTGATATGCACATTAGTAATACGCGCCGTAAATTAGCCAACATCAGCTTGCCGCGTAACTTAATCAATACAGTTCGAGGCCAAGGTTATAGCTTCATGGCTTAACGTCATACTTTGGTGTCTCGTTAGTGGCAAGATTTTGTAGAAGTTTGGCGAAAATCTTGGTTAATAAAAGGACGACTGTAACGGGCCTTGATGGAATTTTCTGGCTTTCGTTTTCCCCTTGGGATGTTTTGGTTTATCCTATCGGCCATATAATAAAATGTGCCGCGTGCTATACGCCGCGTGCCATTAAGAGCCCTTAGCTTTAACAACCTATTAGGAATCAATATGCGGATCAGTGCCAACTTTGATGGCGGAAATATCCAAGTCGTCAATCTTGATAATAAAGACGATATTCAACTGGCTATTCGTCCCGATGCGGGCGGCGAGTTTTATCAATGGTTCAATTTTCGATTCGAAGGCGAGGTGGGTAACCATTACACCTTAAATATTATTAACGCGGGCACTGCTTCTTATACCAAAGGTTGGGAAGATTATCAGGCAGTGGCCAGTTACGATCGCCAGCATTGGTTCCGTATTCCTACACAGTATAAAGACGGCAAACTGAGCATTAGCTTAGAGTTGGACTGCGATGCGATTCAAATCGCTTACTTTGCGCCATACAGCTATGAGCGCCACTTAGATTTACTCAGCGGCGCCCAGTTACACCCAGATGTCAATTTAGAGCATTTAGGGCTAACCTTAGATGGCCGCGATATTACCGTGATGAAAGTCGGTAATGGTGATGCTGCTAAGCGAAATATCTGGATCACCGCCAGACAACATCCGGGCGAAACTATGGCTGAATGGTTAGTCGAAGGCCTGGTGAATCGTTTACTTGATAATGATTGCCCAGCTGCCAAAGCGCTGCTCGACAAAGCCAATTTCTATATAGTGCCGAACATGAATCCCGATGGCAGTGTCAGAGGCCATTTGCGTACCAATGCGATTGGCATCAATCTTAACCGCGAGTGGCAAACGCCGAGTTTAGAAAAGAGTCCCGAGGTGTACCACGTCGTCAACAAGATGCAGCAAACCGGTGTCGACTTGTTTTATGATGTCCACGGCGATGAAGGCTTACCTTATGTATTTTTAGCGGGTTGCGAGGGCGTGCCTGCCTACAATGATAAGCTGGCGCAGCTGCAAGCGGACTTCAGTCAAGCATTGACCTTAGCCAGTGCCGATTTCCAAACTCAGTTTGGCTATGACAAAGACGAGCCAGGCCAAGCGAATCTAACGGTTGCCTCTAATTGGGTCGCTCAGACCTTCGAGTGTTTATCCAATACCCTCGAAATGCCTTTTAAAGACAATAACAATCTGGCCGATCCTTTTGTGGGTTGGTCGCCAGAGCGCAGTATTTATTTAGGTGAAGCATCGCTTATTGCCATGCTCGCCGTTGTTGATAAGTTACGTTAGCGCGAGGCTGATATGGCATTAATTGAATGTCCAGTGTGTCGCAAGCGGATGTCGAGTAAGGCGCCTTCATGTCCCCATTGTCAAGCGAGCACCAATGGGGACAATGAGTCCTTAACGCGCATTAGTCATATTCAAAAGTCCAACAGCTTAATGAACCAGAGTTTTGTTGCTATGACCTTGTTTATTGCAGGCGTGGTGATTTGGTTTTGGGGTGGTGAACCTGCCGAAGGTATGCGGGCGAACATTGCCGGAATATGCTTCGTGTTTGGTTTTGTGGGTTATCTCATCACACGAGTCAGAATCGTGTTACATAAGCGGAAAAGTGTATGACAGATATTAATCAAGTGATCGATCAAATGCCCATTGAAGTCTATGAAAGGCTTCGTAGTGCAGCAGAGCTGGGTAAGTGGGAAGATGGCACTGTGCTAAGTGAAGCGCAGCGTGATTCTACCCTGCAGGTCGTGATGTTGTATCAAGCTCGCAAGCTTGAGCAAACTGAGCATTTCACTATTGCCCCCGACGGTAAAATCAATGAACTGTCTAAAGCTGAGCTGAAAAAGCAATTCCGCGGTGAGTCAATTGCCGAGTTTAAAGTACAAGATTTGTAACTTACTCATAAGTTTGAAGCCGTTTAATCTGAGTTAAAATCAAAACGCCCATATTAAATGGGCTTTTTTTGTTACCTATCTTAGGACGGGACAAGTGATTGTGCAATAAGGGAAATATTTAAAGACTATGGCGTTAATCTATGCTCAGTTCACCGACTAGATTTTGCAACATGGCCGCTTTTATCTCGGCTGGCTGCAAATTTTTAGATAGTAAATAATGCAGTTTAGCTAAGGCTGCTTCTATAGTCATATCGGCGCCACTGATCACACCCGCTTTAGCGAGCGCATTACCCGTGGCATAGCCGCCCATATTCACCTTACCTTGGAAACACTGGGTAAGATTCACCAGCACTATGCCACGTTCATCCGCTTGCCTTAAGGTTTTGAGTAAGGCAGCATCCTGCGGCGCGTTACCCACACCAAATGTCAGTAGTATGAGGGCTTTAACCGGCTGCTGCAGAATGTTCTCAAAAATCTGGGTCGAGATCCCTGGATACAAGGTCACTACACCCACAGGCTGCGGACTGATATGCGCCACTTCCAATGGGGTATCGTTGGCAACGGTGATTTTGCCTGCGCGCAGATTGATTTTGATCCCAGCTTCTAGCAGTAGCGGGAAGTTAGGCGAAGCAAAAGCATCGAAACCGTCGGCATGGGCCTTCGTCGAGCGATTACCTCGAAAGAGTTTGTTGTTGAAGAATAAACACACTTCTGCGACCGGATAATTGGCCGCAATATAGAGTGAATTTAATAAATTAGTTTGTCCGTCTGAGCGCAGTTGGGCGAGGGGAATTTGTGAGCCCGTTACTATCACAGGTTTTGACAAGCCTTGCAGCATAAACGACAGCGCTGAAGCCGTATACGCCATGGTATCTGTGCCATGGAGGATCACAAAGCCATCGTATTTATCGTAATTAGCTTGTATGTCATCAGCGATCATCTGCCAATCAGTCGGCGCCATATTGGAAGAGTCGATAAGTGGGCAATATTCGTGGATCACGAATGTCGGCATTTCTTCATGGTAAAACTCGGGCATAGATTGCACGCACTGAGTCAGGAATCCCGCAACGGGGACGAAGCCGTTATCGGTTTTTTGCATACCTATGGTGCCGCCTGTATAGGCAACATAAATGGAGCGTTTAGTCATTCTTGTCGTTTTCTTAGCTTCAAGTGGCCGAATTATACGATTTAACTGACATAAACCCAATAAAAAAGCCCGGAGATCCGGGCTTTGTCTTTGTCATCATCTTGAAGTTGCGAGCTGCAACCTAGACGCTGGCATATTTAGTTCATCATGTTGCAAGTATCGCAGTAGATGTAGACGTTATTTGGATCATCAAAAGAGGTTAACGTTTTCAAGCTGCTGGTCCATTGCGCTAGCATTTGCTCTAACATCGATGACTGGCTGAGTGAGGCGGGCAGGTAGCTCGATACTGAGGCAAACATCTGTTGCATAAAGCGTTGCTCGGGTGTCAGTTCTTGTTCGATAACGCGGGTATCAAATAGCGTCATATCAGCGAGTTTAGCGGCTTTAGCAATCGCCTCATCTAAATCACCTAGTTCATCGACTAAGCCAAGCTCAAGGGCTTTTTTACCGCTCCACACTCGGCCTTGGGCAATCTTATCGACTTGTTCTATGGTCATTTTACGTTCTTTGGCGACCAGCGAGATAAAGTCTAAATAGCCACGTTCAATATGACGTTGGATAATCGCTTCAACTTGCGGTGACAGCGTGCGCGTCACAGATAATCCTGCCCATTCAGAGGTTGATACGCCATCGGTATGTACGCCTATACTGGCCAGAGAATCTTCAAAGGTAGTGATCATGCCGAAGATCCCAATCGAGCCCGTAAGCGTGGTTGGCGTTGCGAAGATGTAGTCGGCACTGGCCGAAATCCAGTAGCCTCCTGAAGCCGCTAAACTGCCCATGCTGACGACGACAGGTTTACCCGCTGCTTTAAGTGCCAGTAATTCTTGACGAATTTGCTCCGAGGCAAAGGCGCTACCGCCAGGGCTATCGACACGCAGTACTAAGGCTTTAACGTGTTTATCAAAACGCGCTTTACGTAACAGCTCGGCAGTGCTTTCGCCGCCAATTTGGCCCGCAGGTTGAGTACCATTCAGAATCGTGCCACTTGCGACAATAATGCCGACACTGTCTTGTTCAACAAAGCTTGGCAATGGCGTCACTAAGGTTAAATAATCGTAAAAACTCACTTGCTTGAAACTGTCACCACTGCTGGCTTTGCCAACGGTTTCTAGCATGGTTTGACGAAAATCTTCCGTCGTAGCTAAGTTATCAACCCATTTCATGTTGATGGCCATTGTGGCAGAGTCACCATTAGCTTTATCGAGCTCTGCCAAATAAGTGGTTGCATCGGGCACCAGCGAGTTAGGCTCAATATTGCGATTGCCTGCGACAGTCTGGGTGTAGCTTTGCCATACATCGGTTAAAAGTGCGCTACTGGCTTCGCGAGCAGCATCGGACATATCGTCACGCATATAGGGTTCAACCGCAGATTTAAAGGTCCCTACGCGGAAAATATGCGCTTTAATTTTGAGTTTATCTAAGGCCGATTTGAAGTACTGGTTGTACATACTCAGGCCATCAAGCGACACGCCGCCTTGGGGATTGAGGTAAATGGTGTCGGCAAAACTGGCGAGGAAATATTGATTTTGCTCGTAGTAGTTGCCTATGGCGACCACTTTTTTACCGCTTTCTTTAAAGCGATTGAGCGCATCACCGATAGATTGCAGCTTACTGATCCCAGCACGTTTGAGATCGGCAAGATCAAGTACTAGGGTACTTATCCTTTGATCTTGCGCGGCATTATCAATCACATATAGCACATCGGCGAGCAGGATTTCCCCATCGGCATTGCCATTATTGCCTTGCTTGAATGCGGCTTCTAAGGGATCGACCTGTTGCTTCTGATCGACAATCGAACCAGCCAGATTAAGCACCAGTGCTGAATTATCTTCAACTTGGATATCTTCGCTGCTGCCAATGGAGATGATAATGGCGGCTAAGATACCAAAAAAGATCAGATTGAGGATCAGTTTACGCGTCCCGTTGAGGGTGTGCCAAATAAACAAACATATTCTCTTGAAAAACGATGGGTTAGCGGACATTTGCCACTCCTTTATAAGTCCAATCTGCCCATGCTAACTGAAAATGGCGCTACAGGCTAAACACAATTGTAAAGGATTTTGACTAATGGCCTCGATCCAACGGTTGAGCTTAGATTTGACTCAAGGTATGCTGATTTAAATCACTTGTTTTAAAAGGATGTTTGAATGTCGTTTCCCCATTTATTAGAACCCTTAGATCTGGGATTTACCCAGCTCAAAAACCGCGTGCTTATGGGCTCAATGCACACAGGTTTGGAAGAAGAAAAGGGCGGATTTGAGAAACTGGCAGCGTTCTACAAAGAACGCGCTCTGGGCGGCGTGGGTTTGATTGTAACGGGCGGTATTTCCCCCAATCTTCGCGGTCGCCTTACGCCCCATGCCTGTCAGCTGAGTTTTCCTTGGCAAGTCGGTAAGCATCGCGTGGTCACGCAGGCTGTACATGAGGCGGGCGGTAAGATCTGCATGCAAATTTTGCATGCGGGCCGCTACGGTTATCATCCTTTTTCCCAAGCACCGAGTAAAATTAAATCACCCATTACACCTTTTACGCCGTCTGCTATGTCTAGTCGCCAAGTGCGCTCGACCATTAAGGATTACGCCAGCTCAGCCGCTCTTGCCAAGAAAGCCGGTTACGATGGCGTTGAGGTGATGGGATCTGAAGGCTATTTGATCAATCAGTTTGTCAGTGCGCGCACCAACACCCGCACCGATGAATGGGGTGGTGCGTTTGAAAAGCGGGCGCAATTCCCGATTGAGATTGTTAACGCGATACGGGCAAAAGTCGGTAAAGACTTCATCATTATCTTCCGTTTATCTATGCTCGATCTGGTGGATAACGGCTCAACTTGGGATGAAGTGGTGCAGCTCGCCCAGTGGTTAGAGCAAGCTGGCGTGTCCATTCTAAATACCGGTATTGGCTGGCATGAAGCGCGCGTACCGACCATTGCGACGAGTGTGCCTCGCGGTGCCTTTGCGTGGGTAACTGAAAAGCTCAAACAATCAGTCTCTGTGCCCTTAATTGCGACGAACCGCATTAACACCCCTGAAATCGGCGAGCAGATTATTGCTTCTGGTCAAGCTGACATGGTGTCGATGGCAAGGCCTTTTCTCGCCGATCCTGAGTTTGTCAATAAAGCTGCGGCGAACACGCCAGAGCTGATTAACACTTGTATTGGCTGTAACCAAGCATGTCTTGATCATACCTTTTCCCTCAAGCGCGCAACCTGTTTAGTGAATCCTCGTGCCTGTTATGAGACTGAAATCAACTTCTTACCCACAGCCAATAAAAAGCGTATCGCGGTGATGGGCGCAGGTCCTGCGGGCATGGCATTTTCTGTTTATGCCGCCATGCGTGGCCATGATGTTGTCTTGTTTGAAGCGAAATCCGAGGTGGGTGGGCAGTTTAATCTCGCCCGTAAAATCCCAGGAAAGGAAGAGTTTAACGAGACTATCCGTTATTTCATCAATCAAATTAAGCTGCATAAGGTGGAGCTGAGATTAAACACTCGCCTCGATGCCAGCGTATTGGCGACCGAAAAATTTGATGAAGTAGTGATAGCGTCAGGCGTTGTGCCGCGTGATTTAGTCTTACCCGGCTTTGATGACCCACGGGTGGTCGATTATCAAAAAGTGCTCTCGGGTGAAGTGACTGTCGGTAATACAGTAGCCTTGATTGGTGCTGGCGGTATCGGATTTGATATGGCGCATTACTTATGTGAGCGCCAATCTAGCACCTTGGACCCAGATAAATGGCTGCAACAGTGGGGCATAGATAAAACTTACCAGCATGCGGGCGGCCTAACAGAACCTCAATCCGACAATACCGATCATCGTAAGGTCTATTTACTGCAACGTAAAACGTCGAAGATGGGCAAGGGCTTAGGTAAAACCACCGGCTGGATCCACCGTCTTGTGCTTAAGCAACATGATGTGAAGATGAAAACAGGCGTGAGTTACGACAAGTTTGATGACGCGGGTTTACATATTCGCGTTGGCGAGCAAGCAGAAGTATTGCCAGTGGATAATGTTATCCTCTGCGCTGGCCAAGAATCGAATCGCACTTTGGTGGATGAGATGAAAGCGACAGGCATGCCAGTGCATTTAATTGGCGGTGTCGATGTCGCCGCAGAACTTGATGCTAAACGGGCGATTCGCCAAGGCGCCGAACTGGCGATGCGTTTATAGTCATTTTCAAAAGCCCATATAGCATCTAAAGCCTGAGTCTTAATCAGGCTTTTTTATTGCCTTTTCAACATAGTTGCCGCAAATACGCTAAGGTTTAAATGCTTAAATTAAGCAACATAACTCGCCCATAACCCACGCAGAGGGAACCGCTATGCAGCTTAACACTGTCTTTAACGCTAAGATCACCATCAGCCTTATCACTTGCCTATTATGTGGATTAATGGTGAGTTTTTCGGCTCACAGTACTCCACCGTTTGACGAGCAGCGTGCTAAAAATGCCGGTGCCGATGAATACGGTATGAAGCACTATGTAATGGCTTTTTTAAAGCGGGGCCCTAATCGGGATAGAACACAGGCACAGGCCGAACAATTGCAAAGGGCGCATTTGGACAATATCACCCGCCTTGCCAATGAGGGCAAATTAGTGCTGGCGGGGCCCTTTTTACACGATGGCGAATTACGCGGTATTTATGTCTTTGACGTTACTACGGTTGAAGAGGCAAAAGCCTTAACGGAAACCGATCCTGCAATTCAAGCGGGCAGTCTAGTGCTGGAATTATTACCTTGGTATGGCAGTGCGGCGCTGACTGAGGTCAATGAGCTGCATAGGGTGATGGCGAAAAAAGACATTTAAACCGCTAGGATCAATTAGCCCCTATCAGACTCAGAGGTTATTTTTCGCACACTTCGATGAATGTTGGCGAGATTTGCGGCTTTGAACCGTGGGATATAGCGCTCTGTGTTGGTGAATGGCCTTTGCGGCCCATGTGTTGTGACCCTTTGGCTGCATAGGTGACGACAGCTGCCCCTTCAGGTGATAGATCCAGCTCTAAATCTTCGGTTGGTACACAGCAGCAGGGCAAACATTCATCATGTTTGAGTTCGGCTAAGGGTTCGTTTAAGTAGCTGACTTTTCCGCTGATGACGCGCGTTTTGCAGGCACCGCAGAAACCGTTGCGACATTCTGAGAAGATTTTGACTTTTTTGGCTTCGAGCGCTTGCAGCAAGGTGCCTTGTTGCTCGGTAAAGAGCAACACAGGTTGACCTTGAAGGCGCACGATTGGCGCCTTCGCGAACAGATTTTGTGGCCGTTTTTTCGATGTCACTGTTGTAATGCCATTATTAACGTCACTTTTGAGCGTCTTAGAGATCGAAGTCGAGGAATTCATCGCCATCAACCGCTGAGTCGATTTGACCGACTAAGTATGAAGATACTTCCACTTCCTGAGGCGCGACTTGCACCGCATCGCTTTCTAACCAGTTTTTCATCCAAGGTAATGGATTGGTTATTTCAGGATAAGGTTGCGGCAGATTCACCGACTTCATGCGTTGGTTAGTAATAAATTCAACGTATTGGCAAAGGATCTGTTCATTCAAACCTATCATAGAGCCGTCTTTGAACAGGTATTTTGCCCATTCTTTTTCTTGCTCTGCTGCCTTGAAGAATAAATCGAAGGCTTCTTGTTGGCATTCTGCGGCAATTTCACCCATTTCTGGATCGTCTTTACCACCTTGCATAATGCTTAAAATATGCTGAGTGCTGTTTAAGTGCAGTGCTTCATCACGGGCGATAAGGCGAATGATTTTCGCGTTACCTTCCATCAGTTTACGTTCAGCAAAGGCAAAGGAGCAGGCAAAGCTAACATAAAAACGAATTGCCTCTAGTGCGTTGACTGACATCATGCACAGGTACAAGGCTTTTTTCAGGGTGCGGGTATTGACTATGACTTCTTTGCCATCAATAACATGGGTCCCCGCGCCGAGTAAGTGGAACACTTGAGTTAATTTAATTAAGTGATCGTAGTAAGCGGCGATATCGGTCGCACGGCTTAAGATTTCTTTGTTCACGACGATATCGTCGAAGATCACTGACGGATCGTTAACGATGTTACGAATGATATGGGTATATGAGCGCGAGTGAATGGTCTCAGAGAAAGACCAAGTCTCAATCCAAGTTTCTAACTCAGGTAGCGACACCAGTGGCAAAAAGGCCACATTGGGCGAGCGACCTTGAATCGAGTCGAGCAGGGTTTGGTATTTCAGGTTCGAAATAAAGATGTGTTTTTCATGATCGGGCAATGCACCGTAATCAATCTTATCGCGACTGACGTCTACTTCTTCCGGTCGCCAAAAGAAAGATAACTGCTTTTCTATCAGTTTTTCGAACACTTCATATTTTTGTTGATCGTAACGAGCCACGTTGACCGATTGACCTAAAAACATAGGTTCACGGGTGGCATCGTTGGGTGTTTGACAGAAGGTAGAGTAGGCCATGGTGCTATTTTCCAATGGATAGGGATCCACTCAATCGGGATCCCTATACTTTTTATTTGTAAGAGCCGCGTTAACGTTAAAGACTAGATTTTACACGCGCCGCCGGCGCAACCGTCATCTTCTTTCTCTAAATTGGTGATGTCATCGTGTGAATCCGATGCACCATCGCGAGTGTTATGGTAGTAAAGCGTTTTCACACCTAACTTGTAAGCATTGAGCAAATCTTTCAGCAGAGTTTGCATCGGTACTTTACGGCCTTCAAAACGTGAAGGGTCGTAGTTAGTGTTCGCCGAAATCGCTTGGTCAACGAACTTCTGCATGATGCCCACTAGCTGTAAGTAACCATCATTACTAGGCATTTTCCATAGCAATTCATAGCTATCTTTCAGCGTATCGAAATCAGGTACCACTTGTTTTAGCTGACCGTCTTTGCTCGATTTCACGCTGATAAGGCCACGCGGTGGTTCGATACCATTGGTCGCATTGGAGATTTGCGACGAGGTTTCTGATGGCATTAATGCCGACAGCGTCGAGTTACGCAGGCCATATTGCTTGATATCGCTACGCAGTGATTCCCAGTCTAAGTGCAATGGTTCGGCACAAATTTTATCTAGGTCACGTTTATAAGTATCGATTGGCAAAATACCTTGAGCGTACGTGGTCTCGTGGAATAACGGACACGCACCTTGCTCTTTGGCTAAGTTCATCGAGGCTTTCAGTAAATAAAACTGAATGGCTTCGAAGGTTCTGTGGGTCAGATCGTTCGCGCTGCCATCGGAATACTTCATGCCATTTTTCGCTAAGTAGTTAGCGAAGTTAATTACGCCTATACCTAAGGTTCGGCGATTCATCGAGGCAAGTTGTGCTGCCTTGATAGGATAATCTTGATAATCCAGCAGATTATCCAGTGCGCGTACGGCGAGGTCGGCTAATGGCTCAATATCAGATAATTCTTTGATAGAACCTAAGTTAAGTGCTGACAACGTACAAAGCGCGATTTCACCTTCTGGATCATCGATGTTGTTCAATGGTTTTGTCGGCAGGGCGATTTCAAGACACAGGTTAGATTGTCTGATCGGCGCGACTTTAGAATCGAACGGGCTATGGGTGTTGCAGTGATCCACGTTCTGAATGTAGATACGGCCGGTTGAGGCGCGCTCTTGCATCATCAGTGAAAACAGCTCAACTGCCTTTATGGTTTTCTTACGAATACTGCTGTCTTGCTCGTATTGCACATATAAACGTTCGAATTCATTTTGATCTTCAAAGAACGCATCGTACAAACCAGGTACATCTGATGGGCTAAACAGGCTGATATTTTCGCCCTTGATCAGACGTTGATACATGACTTTGTTCAACTGCACACCGTAGTCTAAGTGACGGATACGGTTATCTTCAACGCCGCGGTTATTTTTCAATACCAGCAGAGATTCGACTTCTAAGTGCCAAATCGGGTAGAAGAGGGTCGCAGCACCGCCACGCACGCCGCCTTGAGAGCAAGACTTAACTGCGGTTTGGAAATACTTATAGAAAGGTAAACAACCTGTGTGGAAGGCTTCACCACCACGGATTGGGCTACCTAAGGCGCGAATACGACCGGCGTTAATACCGATACCCGCACGTTGACTGACGTATTTCACAATCGATGAAGCTGTCGCGTTGATTGAATCTAAGCTGTCACCACATTCGATCAGTACACAAGAGCTGAACTGACGTGTTGGCGTGCGCACACCAGCCATGATTGGCGTTGGCAGCGAAATCTTAAAGGTCGATACCGCGTCATAGAAATCTTTAACGTATTTCAGGCGCGTTTCTTTTGGATAACGGGCAAACAAACAGGCCGCGACCAAAATGTAGAGGAACTGCGCGCTCTCGTAGATTTCGTGGGTCACACGGTTTTGAACTAAATATTTGCCTTCAAGCTGCTTTACCGCTGCGTATGAGAAGTCCATATCGCGCCAATGGTCGATATAGGTATCCATCACGTCGAGTTCTTCGCGGCTGTAATCCTGCAGAATGTGCATGTCATACTTGCCAAGCTCAACTAATTTCGTCACGTGGGTATACAGTGCTGGCGGCTCGAATTGACCGAAGGCCTTCTTACGCAAATGAAACACCGCTAAACGGGCGGCGAGGAACTGATAGTCCGGTGATTCTGGAGAAATTAAATCCGCCGCCGCTTTGATAATGGTTTCATGGATGGCTTCGGTTGGGATGCCATCGAAAAACTGTAGGTGCGAGCGCAGTTCAACTTCAGAAACAGAAACGTTTTTTAATCCCTTGGCTGCCCAAGTAATTACGCGGTGTATTTTTTCGAGATCGATATTCTCACGATCGCCACAGCGTTTTGTGACTGTCATAGTGCTATTCATTTGGAGATAGGCCTTGGTTCTTATATCTATTTAGGTGAGCAAGTTCACCGTACGTATCCTTGTAAAACAATCAATAACCGTCCCTTAAATACAGCTGACTGGTGGAAAACGAGTCAATTAAGCGGCGAACTTCTAGTGTGTCTGATTGCTACCTATACACAAGATATGGTGTTTTAAATTATCTGGGATACAAGATAGTGAGGTTTGCCCCTATTTGCAAGTCTGAATTCAGGGGACATCTTGTGGATAAGTTGAGGATAAGCCTTAGCGTTAGTAACGACTAACCTTGAAGCTCAATTTCAGGTTAGCGTGTCGCACTCATGGGGGATTTTTAGGCGATCTTTTCTTTAGATCGCGATCGCGCACAAGTGCCGATCTTTTATCCGCCGACCTTTCGCTGCCTGATTTTATTCGCATGTAAAAATCAGGCAAACACACATATGTGCGTCTGCATAGTCACTTTAGTAAAAGGTTTATCTTCGAGTGCAAAAGTGAAGTTTGTTAACCGTTTTATGGGCGAGTTTTCAGGCGAATGCGTCGGCTAATGCCTGATGTAACTCAGTAGGGCTGGCAAAGTGCGCGTGGGCAGGCCACTGCGATGGTTTGTCGTTGACCCCCAGATAACCCCATAGGGCAACGCCGCCTAACATGCCCGCTGCCTTCGCGGCTAACAAATCCCGCTCAGCATCCCCAAGATACAAAATGTGCTCTGGAGCGCAGCTCAGTTGCTGTGCGCCTAACAGCATAGGTGCTGTGTGGGGTTTTGGGTGTTTGGTCGAATCACCACTGATAATCACTGGCATACGCAAGTGTAAATTCAGTTTTCGCAATAAGGGACGGGTAAAGCGCGCTGGCTTGTTGGTGATCACCCCAAATGGCAGCTGCATTAACTCGAGCCAGTCGAGTAATGCCGCAATACCAGTGAATAGTGCACAGTGATCGCCATTAATGCGCTGATAGTGGGCGAGCAAACCTTGCTGAACTTGAGTGCGAAGATCATCCGCTGCATTGGGTATTGCCGCATCAACTAAGGCAAAACTGCCGTGGGATGCGGCGTAGCGCATGGCCGCTAATGGCTGCGCGGCGATGCCGACGTCTTGAAGACTTAAATTGAGGGCTTGCACCAGATCCGGCGCGGTATCGGCTAAAGTGCCGTCGAGATCGAACAGTACGCCTTGGATCTGTGCCAGACTCATATCAATCAACCTTACGCGTTGCGATCATGTAATTTACATCAACCTTAGGCGTGTATTTAAAAATGCCCGTCAACGGGTTGTAGCTGATGCCTAATGCATCGGTACAGATAAGATCAGTATTGTCCACAAGCTCAATCAGCTCAGAAGGCTTAATGAATTTTTTATGCTCGTGGGTACCAACTGGCAGCATCTTCAGTAAATATTCTGCGCCGAGAATCGTGTGAACGTAGGATTTAATGTTGCGGTTGATGGTGGAGAAAAACACAAAGCCACCGGGTTTGACCATGTCACAGCAAGCTTTGATCACAGATTGTGGATCGGGCACATGCTCCAGCATTTCCATGCAGGTCACCACATCGTAGTAAGCTTGATGATCTTGGCTGTGGGCCTCGGCGGTATTTTTTACATAATTTATGCTTACGCCGGTTTCGAGGGCGTGAAGGCGGGCGACTTCGAGGGGCTCATCACCCATGTCGAGACCATCAACCTCGGCGCCGATGCGGGCCATGCTTTCAGATAAAATCCCGCCGCCGCAACCAACATCGAGCACTTTCTTGCCGAAAATGCCGCCTGCGGTTTGGTCGATATAGTTTAAGCGCAGCGGGTTTAATAGATGCAGCGGCTTAAATTCGCCGTTGAGATCCCACCACGTTTCGGCCATACGTTCAAACTTTGCGATTTCCTGTGGGTCCACATTGGTATTCTGATGCATGCTATATACCTGAAGTAGCGTTATTGTGCGGCCATTATAACGACTATGTTTGATAAACAAAGTGTTCGACTAAGCTAAGCCCTTGTGGTTGAGTGAATTTTCAGCAGTTTTCTGGCTTTATGTTAATTGTTGTGCTCTGTATCTATCTTTTACTTCATCCCTTTGACGATTTTTTCTCATCCTAAGCCACGAATTTCAACGCTGGTTTATCGCTCAAACGACCAAATTGACAGTGTTTTCATCTATTAAGCCACCAGACTCTCAATTCGATAATGATAGGTCTGGCGACATTAAATAACTGTGTTAGAATGCCAAATCACGTTTTTGGGCTAGGCAATGATACGGATTATACGTTGTCGGCTATTTTTCAGGGGAACGAGCAGTTTATGACTGATCTGGCATCATCTATTTCGCCAATTAATATCGAAGACGAACTAAAGAATTCGTACCTTGATTACGCCATGAGCGTTATCGTGGGACGTGCATTACCAGACGTGCGCGACGGCTTAAAGCCGGTTCATCGCCGCGTTCTGTTTGCCATGAGTGAATTGAAGAACGATTGGAACAAGCCTTACAAAAAATCTGCCCGTGTGGTCGGTGACGTCATCGGTAAATATCACCCTCATGGTGACTCTGCTGTTTATGACACTATCGTCCGTATGGCCCAGCCATTCTCACTGCGTTACACCTTAGTCGACGGCCAAGGTAACTTCGGTTCGGTCGACGGTGACTCTGCGGCGGCAATGCGTTATACCGAAATCCGTATGGATAAGTTAGCGCATCAATTACTGGCCGATCTTGAAAAAGAGACAGTGGATTTCGTCCCTAACTACGACGGCACAGAACTCATTCCAGCTGTATTACCTACACGCGTACCTAACCTATTAATTAACGGTTCATCGGGTATTGCGGTCGGTATGGCGACCAACATCCCACCACACAACCTAACGGAAGTCGTGAAAGGCTGTTTGGCACTGATTGAAGAACCTTCACTGTCAATTGAACAGTTGATGGAATACATTCCAGGTCCGGATTTCCCAACTGCGGCAATTATCAATGGCCGTAAAGGCATTATTGATGCCTATAAAACCGGCCGTGGCCGCGCGATCATGCGTGCACTGGCGGATGTGGAAACCGAAGATAATGGCCGTGAGCGCATTATCGTGACTGAAATCCCGTATCAAGTGAACAAAGCCCGTTTAATCGAAAAGATTGCCGAGCTGGTTAAAGATAAAAAGCTTGAAGGGATCAGCGGTCTACGTGACGAGTCTGATAAAGACGGTATGCGTATCGTTATCGAAATTAAGCGCGGTGAAGTGGGCGAGGTGGTATTAAACAACCTGTATGCTCAAACGCAAATGCAGTGTTCTTTCGGGATTAACATGGTGGCCCTGACCAATGGTCAGCCTAAACTGTTTAATCTTAAAGAAATGCTCGAATGCTTTATTCTGCATCGCCGTGAAGTCGTAACGCGTCGTACTGTATTCGAATTGCGTAAAGCCCGTGAGCGTGCCCATATTCTGGAAGCGCTGGCGGTTGCACTGGCTAACATCGACCCGATTATTGCACTGATCAAAGCCTCGCCAACGCCTGCGGATGCCAAAGTTAAATTGGTTGAGCAAGGTTGGGAATTAGGCCACGTTCAAGGCATGCTAGAAAAAGCGGGCGATGACGCTGCGCGTCCTGAGTGGTTAGAGCCTCAATACGGTATTCGTGACGGTCAATATTTCCTGACTGAGCAACAAGCTCAGGCGATTCTGGAACTGCGTTTACACCGTTTAACCGGTCTTGAACACGATAAGATCATCGCCGAATACGAAGAACTGCTCGAATTTATTGCGGGGCTACTGTTTATTCTGCGTAGCCCTGAGCGTTTGATGGAAGTCATCAAGGAAGAGTTAGAACTCATTCTTGAAGAATACGGTGATGCACGCCGTACTGTGATCAATGCTAACGAAGTTGATATGAGTCTTGAAGATCTTATCAACGAAGAAGACGTTGTGGTCACACTGTCGCATTTAGGTTATGCCAAGTATCAACCGTTAACCGATTACCAAGCCCAGCGCCGTGGTGGTAAAGGAAAAGCGGCAACTAAAGTAAAAGACGAAGATTTCGTTGAAAAACTGTTAGTTGCCAATACTCATGACACCATTTTGTGCTTCTCTGACTTTGGTAAAATGTACTGGCTTAAAGTGTATCAATTGCCATTAGCGAGCCGTACGGCACGTGGTCGTCCAATTGTTAACTTGCTACCTTTGGCTGAAGGTGAACGCATTACGGCGATTCTGCCAGTACGTGAATACGCCGCTGATAAATACATCATCATGGCGACTTCACACGGTACTGTGAAGAAAACCGCTCTGACTGCTTATAGCAACCCACGTGCTAACGGCATTATCGCCGTTAACCTCAAAGACGGTGACCAACTGATCGGTGTCGATATAACAAACGGTGATGACGAAATCATGTTGTTCTCGAACGAAGGTAAAGTGGTTCGCTTTGGTGAGAAAGTCCGTGATTCTGAAACAGGCGAAGTGAAACTCGATCCAGAAACTGGTGAAGAAGTCTTGTCCTTACGTCCTATGGGCCGTACTGCAACGGGCGTTCGTGGTATCCGTTTAGAAGAAGGTCAAAAAGTCGTGTCGCTTATCGTACCTAAAGGTGATGGCGCGATTCTCACTGTAACTGAAAACGGTTACGGTAAACGGACGCAACTGTCTGAATACCCTGCGAAGAGCCGTGCGACTAAAGGTGTGGTTTCAATCAAGGTGAGCGAGCGTAACGGCGCAGTTGTTGGCGCAGTGCAAGTGGGTCTTAACGACGAACTGATGCTCATCAGTGATAAAGGCACCTTAGTGCGTACACCAGCGGGCGGCGTGTCTATCATTGGCCGTAACACCCAAGGTGTGACGATTATCCGCACCGCGGGCGACGAGAAAGTGGTTGGCCTGCAACGTATCGACGAAATCCAAACTGATGAAGATGAAGTCGAGCTGGATGAAAACGGTTTACCGATTGTTCCTGTCATTGTCGAAGGCGAATTAGCCGACGAGGCGCTTGATGAAGCGCTGGATGACGAAGAAGAGTTGGACGAAGATGAAGACGAGCTTGCTGATGATGAGCAAGACGAAGAGTAATTAAGTGTCATATTAGCGAGCGTCCAATTGGACGCTCGTTTTTTTAATGGCGTTGCTAGTTGGTTGCATTGTTCGTTTTAAACATTGTTCGTTTTAAACATTGTTCATTTGAAAATAGTGCCATTTTAAAATAGTGTCGTTTTATCAATACCTACATCATGGTTGGGATTAAGGAGAGTGTCAGTGAGCGCGATTTATAATTTCTGTGCTGGACCTGCAATGTTACCCGCAGCGGTAATGAAAAAAGCACAACAGGAATTACTTGATTGGAATGGCCAAGGCGTTTCCGTGATGGAAATCAGCCACCGAAGTAAAGAGTTCATCGCGCTGACCGAGCAAGCCGAGTCCGATTTACGTGAACTGATGCAGATCCCTGCAAATTACCATGTGCTATTTATGCACGGTGGTGGTCGTGGGCAGTTCTCTGCTGTCGTGAATAATTTTCTCGGTGATCAGGGAAAAGCCCTGTATTTAGTCAGTGGCCAATGGTCATCTGTCGCGTTAGCAGAAGCGCAGAAACTGGCGGGTGAAGCACAGATTGATAGTCTGAATATTGTTGAAAAACACAATGGACTCAATGCGGTTGTCTTACCTGACTTGCATAAAATCGATGCCGATTATCGCTATGTTCATTACTGTCCTAACGAGACAGTGGATGGTATTGAAATTTTTGATGAATTAGACTCACCATGGCCGATTGTTGCCGATTTATCATCAACAATCATGTCCCGTGAGATTGACGTTAGCCGCTACGGCTTGATTTACGCCGGTGCGCAAAAGAACATAGGTCCATCGGGTCTGTCGATAGTGATAGTACGCGATGACATGTTAACACTGCCGAGTTTACCGCAGTCGTCCATTATGGACTACCGCCTAGCCGTCGAACATGATTCAATGTTCAACACGCCACCAACCTTTGCTTGGTACCTCGCCGCTGAAGTCTTTGCTTGGCTGAAATCGACTGGCGGTATTGCGAGTATTGCGAAAATTAATCAACAAAAAGCGCAGATGTTGTATCAATGCATTGATGGTAATGCTTTCTACCGTAATGGTGTTGTTGCAGCGAACCGCTCACAAATGAACGTGACTTTCCAATTAGTCAACGAAGCGCTCGATAGTGAGTTCTTAAAGCAAGCACAAATTGCCGGACTCGTGGCACTTAAAGGTCATCGTATTGTCGGTGGCATGCGTGCGAGCCTTTACAATGCGATGCCACTCGATGGTGTGATAGCCTTAGTCAAGTTTATGAACGAATTTGCGGCTAAACACAGCTAACATTAGCAGTATTGCGTTACTCGCTTGCGGCGCTTAGGCTTCGCAGCTTACACATACAGGTTTTGCTGATTGAATGTTTATCAGCAGTTAGCTATCCCAAGTTAGCCATCCCAAAAGCGAATGCTCAAATGCATTCGCTTTTTTGTTGGCTGTAATTTATCGACAATGGCGTTAAGCAAGATGACCTTGGGAAGAGTCTTATATTAAAGTTAACTTGGATTAAAGATGCCTTGGATTAGAGAGGGCGGTGAGCAAGCCTGTGAGCTGACGCGCATTACTGGAGAATATTCTCAGCAATTTATAGGGACAGTTGCATGTGATTGTTTATCATACTTAAAAGTACGCATTTGGGTATGCATAGAAGATTAATCAATAGGATGACATAGATGGATTTGGCCAAGCTTTCGCGCATTAGTATGAAGCACTTGATCACTTTGCATGTGATGCTCGATACCCTGAGCGTGACCGCCAGCGCCGAACGTTTATGCCTTAGCCCCTCATCCGTCAGTAAAACCTTAAGCCAGCTTAGGGACAGTTTAAACGATGAACTGTTCTATCGTAACGGCAACTCACTGGTAGCAACGCCATTGGCAAGACGATTAGGCCCAAGCGTGCAGCAGATGATCAATGATATGAATCAGATCATGAGTCAGGATGCGTTTAATCCTGCCCATTTTGAGGGGCGTTTCTCGCTTGCGATGCGCGAAAGTACCTTTGAGCTACTGGCCGCTAAACTCAGCGCCCATATTTTGAGTTTGGCTCCTAATATTCATCTCGATATTTATAGCAAAGACAATATTGGTTTTGATGGACTCATCAAAGGCTCGTTAGATTTTGTGTTGTTACCCCATGATCTGAGTCAACCTAATCCTCTTCAAGACGATCTGGTGTGGGAAACCTTATTCAGCGATGAAATGGTCTGCCTGATGAATTCATCCCATCCCTTGGCAAAGCAGCGACACATCAGCTTTGATGATTACCTACGTTTTAGCCATATTGGCATTACGGACACAGATCTGAGCACGCCATATTTTGATATTTTGCTCGCCCAACAATCTAAAAAACGCGCCGTTCCTATTTCGGTCCCAGACTTTGGCAGTGCGGCGTTAATGTGTCATCACAGTGAGTTGCTCTTTACCTGCTCGCGCCGCTGGGCATCCATCGCTAGCCAAGCCAAAGGCTTAACGATTAAATCTTTACCCATAGAATATGGCAAAGTGGCTTACAGCCTCGTTTGGCATAAACAAAGCATGAAAGATCCCGCACTGCGCTGGCTTTATGAGCAAATTTTGCTTTGCAGTCGTTAAAGGTAGATGGACGGTAACACGAGATTGGTTACGCCTCGCTTTGCAAGCGTTGCGGCTAAGCGTTCAATATCGGCTTGTTTACAGCTTGGCCAATTGAGTGCTTCATCGACAACACCATGATGGTGAAAGGCATTTAACTTAACTCGCGTATCTGGGCCTAGCAGAAGTAAATAGGTCGCTAGTGCGTCTATTTCGTCCTCGTAATCCGTGATGCTCGGAATGTGCAGCAATCTCACCTCATACAGTTTTTGCTGCTGCGCCAATAGCTGAATGGATTTGAATACCGCATGGTTATCTCGCCCGGTAATATACCTATGGGTATCTTGCTGCCATGCTTTAAGATCCACCATAGCGCCATCTAAAAACGGCAGTAGTTTATGCCAACCGGTTAGACTCAAACTGCCATTGGTGTCGAGCATGCACGTTAAGTGTGATAACGGCTTTGAGGCCTTAATAGCTTGAAACAGCGCAATAATAAATGGCAGTTGCAGACTCGCTTCGCCGCCACTCACGGTAATACCATTAATAAAGTGACGCTGACTATGGAGAATCGTCAGTATCTCCTCAACGGTGTAACGACTGACCTTAGGGCTCGCTTGTTTCGGGCACACGGCAAGACAAGTATCACATTGGCTACAACGCTCATTATCCCAGCGAATGCGAGGCTTGTTATTGAGGTTTATCAAGGTCAGTGCCTTGTCAGGGCAGGTGGCGACACAATCGCCACAGGCATCGCATAAACCTATGGTATGTGGGTTATGGCAGTTTTTGCATTGATAGTTGCAGCCCTGCAGGAATAACACTAGCCTGCTGCCAGGCCCGTCGACGCAAGAAAAGGGCAACAGCTGAGTGACTATTGCCTGTTTATTTATGGCTGGCTTATTTAACGACACTGGGGGAATGCTCATGGGCAATAACGCGTGCTTGGCGTTGCAATATTCCCGTATTGACCGCAGCTTCTGCGGCTAAGCCTGTGGTATTGAGACGCGAGCCGCACTGTTTAAACGCTTCAATATCTGAGCGTTTTACCATATAGCCAGTCACGCGCATTAAATCGTTAGAGGCGACATTGGCGGTAAACTCCCTAAAACCTAACTCAAGCGCGGCTTTACACAGTTGCAACATGGCTTGAGGATTGGATTTTACGGTTTCATCGATAGTCAAAATATCGCTAATTCCCGCCGTATAATATTGATGATGTTGTGCTAGGGCTTGAATATGGGCGATGGGATTGGGTTCTGTGCCATAGGGGATGCGAACGCCAGGTGTCACATTTTTATCGAGACTAATACCGCCCTGTGAATGCAGCAGCGCTCGTCCATGGAAGCCATGCGCAACGGGTGTGGATTTCACTATGGCATCTTGCGCAGCAGAAATACGATAGCCCAGCTGATTTGCATCCATTTCGTGGCCATATCTCGCGTGTATTGCTGGCGTCACTTCTCCACTGGCTGTTAATGTTTGCAGAATATTTACCGCTTCTGCCATGCCGTAAATGCCAAACATGGGCGCAAAGCGCGATTCATCAATCAATTGTTCTTTAACTAAAAAGCTATCAAAGAAGTGCGATTCGTGATGTAAAAATGCCGAACGCGCGTCAATGAGTTCGAAGGTGAGTGAGCAGTAATTTGGCAAGACAGTATCAAAAAAATCGTTTATAGAATTTGCCTTTAACGCAACTTCTTTAAGATTGAGCCGAACCAAGGTATTGGCGCCGCCCGCTAACGGCAAGGCATTGTAGCAACTGACAATCCCAAAGCCGCGCTCATCAAACGCACTGGCATGCAGAGGATAATTGGCGATATGCGGCTTACTGCAGTGACAAATATTGGTGGTCGCAAGCAGCAACAAATCATCCGGCGTGACGGCGGAGTCGTACATAAAGGTCAAATTGGGGGCAACTTGTTTTAATTCGGCATCAATGCGCAGTAGGGTGCGACAAACAATGTTGTCAGTCGGGCCAATATTGACGTGCATAAAGGCATCAGGCAGGGTTCTGTCGAGCATGACCCAGAACAGTTTAAGTTTACGATAAAGGACTTCCGCATCCATTCCTTCGATGAAAGGCATTAATATTTCATCTAGCTGACCTAAATACACGGGGATATTGGTCACCGATGGCACATGATGATAAAGGATGGTCAAGGCATTGATGGCTTCATCTAAATCCTGCGCCGGTGAAAGCTCTAAATATTCTGAACCTTGCTTTAGATAGCGGGCATAATCTGGCAACACATAGCGTGGTTTAAATGGCGCATGGCCTTCAAACATGTCGCAAATAATACCATCATTCATCGCCGCTTTTACCTCAGTCGATATCGGCATGTAGGGCAAGCTCGCCTCAGCCTCTAACGCTAAGTAGTTGGATTTTTGCTTAGGTGAAAGCTGCGGGTTGGTGACGATTTGCACTAATTTATCTTGTAATAACATGGCGTAATATCCACAGGTTCTATGATGACCATTAATCTACTGGGCGACTCTGGCTTTAAAAAGTGAAAATAGCCGCAGCACTGATTGATGAAATGGAAATCCACCGACCGAGGTCACAATTTGTGGTTTCTTGCGATAACGCCACGATGTCAAAATCATTAGAATGTGGTTTTACGATTGAAAATAAATGCTTGAAACAGTGAGACGTGGCGCAGCTTGCCATATTTGGGGATAAAACGAAGAGAATAAAAGGTCAAAACTTATCGGGTGCGACGATTGAATAATTTAACACTTGAGGCGGTAAATGAACTCTGCTGTATTCCTTTATTGTGGGAGTACAGCAGAGTGAGCGGTGCAGATAAATTCAGCCGTGCTTAGAGCACTTTGGCGATCGATTGGGCTAAGTAATCGACGTTATCTTCACTGATCCCAGCAATACTGATGCGGCTCGAACCGACCATATAAATACTGAATTCTTTTTGTAGGCGCGCCACTTGCTCTGGATCCACCCCGAGGAAGGAGAACATGCCTTTTTGGCGGGCGATAAAGCTAAAGTCACGGTCTACGCCATTGGCTTTTAGTTTATCGACTAAAATGGCACGGTTACCATTGATGCGATCGCGCATTACTTTCAGCTCATCAAGCCATTCTTGTTTTAACTCCGCCGATCCTAAAATTGTCTCAACAATCGCGGCGCCGTGGGCAGGCGGCATAGAGTAGAGGCAGCGAACCACATAAAGCAACACAGATTGCGCGACATTGGCAGTATGGGCATCTTTGGCAATCACAGAGCAGGAACCGATACGCTCGCGGTACAGACCGAAATTTTTCGAGCATGAGCTGCAGAGGATCATATTATCGACCGCTGCCGCCATTTGACGCACGCCATAGGCATCGATATCAACGCCATCACCAAAACCTTGGTAGGCCATGTCAATCAGTGGCGTAAAGCCTTGCTCTTTTGTCAGGGCAACCACTTTATCCCATTGTTCTGTAGTTAAATCCATTCCGCTCGGGTTATGGCAACAGGCGTGGAACAACACCACATCATCTGGGCTGACTTGCGATAGTGCAGCAAGCATCTCATCAAATTTCAATGACTTGCTATCGTAGTCATAATACGGATAGGTTTTAACGGTAATGCCAGCCGCTTCGAATAAACCGACATGGTTTGCCCACGTTGGGTCGCTTACCCATAACACCGCATTCGGGTTGCAGCGTTTGATAAAGTCACCCGCCACGCGCAGCGCGCCTGTACCACCGGGTGTTGAAACAGTGCGGATACGGTTAGCGATAATGGCACTGTGGTCAGCACCAAAGGCTAATTCTGTCATTAAGGTGTTGAATTGTGGCGAGCCTGTTGGGCCGATATACACTTTGGTGGTTTCGGTATCGAGACGGAATTTCTCGGCTTTTTTCACGCAGCTGAGGATCGGGGTCACGCCGGTAGGGTCTTTATAAACGCCCACACCTAAATCCACTTTTTGTGGGTGGGTGTCTTCGCGGTACTGAGTCAACAAGCCAAGGATGGGATCTGCTGGCATTGCGATGAGTGAGTTAAACATAGCTCCATCTACCTTTCTGGTTATAGTGCAAACGTGATTGTTTGTATCAGATATGCGTTATTTATCGTTTGGAGCTTAGAATAGCGCGGAAAGGTAACGTATTTAAAGTGAAAACTGTGATAACACGCCAGTTAACTTGGCAAAAAAGCCTGCCAAAAATACGGCCAAATCATAAATTAACCGCTTAAATTTTGCGTTTTTGTTATTTTTACACTCTTCTCAGTAAATAATCCGACCAAAAAGCCATTTTTCTTGAAAAAACGGTTGAATCCTTAGCGACAATCGGTAATTTTATAACGACGAAGCACCAACAAGGCCCCAATCTCCTTTTATTTGTAATCTTAACTTGACGCTATGTAGCGTGAAGTTGCCATTTTGCGTATTCAGTCCGCGTGATCGTGATGATGACGCCCTATAGAGAAAGAAGATTTATTCATGAAGCAATTACGTCTTGAACCTGTTGTGCAAGTCCGCGGTGAGATCAATATTCCGGGCTCAAAAAGTATTTCAAATCGTGCCTTATTGTTGGCGACCTTAGCTCAAGGCACGACCACGCTCACCAATCTGCTCGACTCAGATGATATTCGTCACATGTTGGCTTCCCTCAAGCAGTTAGGGGTGAACTACCGTTTATCGCAAAATAATACTGTGTGTGAACTTGATGGCTTAGGCGGTGTGATTTCCTCAGTATCCGCGCAGGAATTGTTTTTAGGCAATGCAGGCACAGCAATGCGCCCCTTGTGCGCCGCCTTAACCTTAGGCCAAGGTGAATTTACCCTCACGGGCGAGCCACGCATGGAAGAGCGCCCGATTGGTGACTTAGTCGATGCCTTAAGGCAACTCGGTGCCAATGTCGTTTATCTTAAAAATGACGGTTTCCCTCCGCTGACGATTAATGCCACCGGTCTTAATGGCGGCGATGTTGAGATTGCGGGTGACTTATCAAGCCAATTTTTAACCGCCTTATTGATGGTGGCGCCGCTTGCCAAGGGTAGCGTGAATATCCATGTCAAAGGCGAGTTAGTCTCTAAACCCTATATCGACATCACCATCGCCTTGATGGCGCAGTTCGGCGTTAAAGTCATTAACCATGACTATGCCCGTTTTGAGATTGTTGCCGGCCAGCGTTATATGTCTCCGGGTAAAGTATTGGTCGAAGGTGATGCGTCATCGGCATCGTATTTCCTCGCCGCAGGGGCGATAAAGGGCGGCGAAGTCAAAGTCACCGGTGTGGGCCGTTTAAGTATTCAAGGCGATGTGAAATTTGCCGATGTGCTCGAAAAAATGGGCGCTGATATCGAGTGGGGCGATGACTATATTATTGCCCGTGGCTCTCAGTTAACGGCGGTTGATTTAGACATGAACCACATTCCCGATGCGGCCATGACCATTGCAACGGCCGCGTTATTTGCTAAAGGCACGACGGTTATTCGCAATATCTATAACTGGCGTATTAAAGAGACCGACCGCTTAGCGGCCATGGCGACGGAATTACGAAAAGTCGGCGCCGATGTTGAAGAGGGTAACGATTATATTAAAATCACCCCGCCTGCAGTGATTAACACCGCCGAAATTGATACCTACAATGATCATCGCATGGCTATGTGCTTTTCGATGCTGGCATTTGCCGATTGCGGTATTACCATCAATGATCCTGATTGCACTTCTAAAACATTCCCCGACTACTTTAAGCAGTTTGCGAGTCTGCAAGGCTAAGCCAATCTGATTCGTCATTGTGACAACAAGCGATGTCAAGAATAGTCAGCCGTATTTACGCGGCTGCTAATCTTCATAAAAAATCCACGGATTTTGTTTGTCTTTTGTTGTACAATGCTGCGCGCTCATTTTCGGGGGCTCACTTGATGAACTCACGGATGATGGTTATTTTTTGCGGAGGAATGTATGTCTGAACGGGCTCCTGTAGTCACAATCGACGGCCCAAGTGGTGCTGGCAAAGGTACAATTAGTCAATTATTGGCTCAGCATCTAGGTTGGCAACTACTTGATAGTGGTGCTATTTACCGAGTTCTCGCGCTCGCAGCAATTCATCATAACGTTGAACTGGAAAATGAAGAATCGATCACGCTGTTAGCGGCACATCTCGATGTGAAGTTTTTAACAGGCAATGATACCGATCCGGTTCAAGTGATATTGGAAGGTGAAGACGTCACCACCGACATTCGCACTCAAGAGTGCTCGAATGCCGCTTCAAAAGTCGCTGCATTTCCACGGGTGAGAGAAGCCTTATTACGTCGTCAACGGGCCTTTAAAACGGCGCCAGGATTAATTGCCGATGGTCGCGACATGGGAACTGTGGTTTTCCCAAGTGCGCCGGCAAAATTATATTTAACCGCCTCAGCTGAAGAGCGTGCCCAAAGACGCTATAATCAGTTGCAGGACAAGGGCTTCGATGTTAATATCGAGCGCCTTTTAAGTGAAATTATCGAACGTGATGACCGCGATATGAATCGTCCGGTGGCTCCTTTAGTCCCCGCCGAGGACGCGCTCATTATCGATACAAGCGGAAAGGGTATTGATGAAGTGTTAGCGCTTGCGCTTAACTTTATCAACCAAAAATTATCCGACACTAACTAAGTTAGCCCACCGGATAGGTATTCGTATTAAGGATGATACGGATAATTTGACTGACTCCACGTCTAGGACGGACAGTGGTTTAATAAAGAAAGTAACCTAAACATGACTGAATCTTTTGCTGATCTATTTGAACAATCCCTTCAAACTCTGGAATTCCGTCCAGGTTCTATCGTTCGTGGTACTGTTGTATCAATCAAAAACGGTATGGTACTGGTTGACGCGGGTCTGAAGTCTGAAAGCCCAATCCCAGCTGAACAATTCAAAAACGCTCAAGGTGTTTTAGAAATCGCTGTTGGTGATGAAGTTGACGTAGCTCTTGACTCTGTTGAAGACGGCTTCGGTGAGACTCAACTGTCTCGCGAAAAAGCGAAACGTCATGAAGCTTGGATCGTTCTGGAAAAAGCTTATGAAGATGCTGAAACTGTAATCGGTATCATCAATGGTAAAGTTAAAGGCGGTTTCACTGTTGAATTAAACGGTATCCGTGCCTTCTTACCAGGTTCTCTAGTTGACGTGCGCCCAGTTCGCGACACCGCTCACTTAGAGTACAAAGAATTAGAATTCAAAGTTATCAAGCTAGACCAGAAGCGTAACAACGTTGTTGTTTCTCGTCGTGCAGTTATCGAATCAGAAAGCAGCGCTGAGCGTGATGCACTGTTAGAAAACCTGCAAGAAGGTCAAGCAGTTAAGGGTATCGTTAAGAACCTGACTGACTACGGTGCATTCGTAGATTTAGGTGGTGTTGACGGTCTGCTACATATCACAGATATGGCGTGGAAACGTGTTAAACATCCATCAGAAATCGTCAATGTTGGCGATGAAATCAACGTTAAAGTACTGAAGTACGATCGTGAGCGCACTCGTGTATCTCTAGGTCTGAAACAACTTGGCGAAGATCCATGGTTAGAAATCAGCAAACGCTACCCAGAAAACACACGTTTAACTGGTCGCGTTACTAACCTAACTGACTACGGTTGCTTCGTAGAAATCGAAGAAGGCGTTGAAGGTCTGGTTCACGTTTCTGAAATGGATTGGACTAACAAGAACATTCACCCATCTAAAGTTGTTAACTTAGGTGATGAAGTTGAAGTTCTGGTTCTGGACATCGATGAAGAGCGTCGTCGTATTTCTCTAGGTCTGAAACAATGTAAGACCAATCCATGGGATGACTTCGCAACTCGTTACAACAAAGGCGACAAGGTTTCTGGTAAGATCAAGTCAATCACTGACTTCGGTATCTTTATCGGTCTTGACGGCGGTATCGATGGTCTAGTTCACCTGTCTGACATTTCTTGGAACGGTACTGGCGAAGACGCAGTTTCTGAATACAAGAAAGGCGATGAAATCCATGCAGTGGTTCTGTCTGTAGATCCAGAGCGTGAGCGCATCAGCTTAGGTGTTAAGCAAACTGAAGATGATCCATTCAACGCATACTTGGCTGACAAGAAGAAAGGTACTATCGTAAACGGTACTGTTTCTGCTGTTGATGCTAAAGGTGTGACTGTTGAACTGGCTGACACTGTTGAAGGTTACATCCGTGTAGCTGACATTTCACGTGAGCGTATCGAAGATGCATCTACTGTCTATAATGTAGGTGATGCAATCGAAGCTAAGTTCATGGGTGTTGACCGTAAGAACCGCTCTATCAGCCTGTCAATCAAAGCGAAAGACGAAGCTGAAGAGAAAGAAGTAATGGCGACTCTGAACAAACAAGATGACGCTGTTATTAGCAATGCAATGGCTGAAGCGTTTAAAGCAGCTCGTAAATAATCGCCTGTTGTTTGGGGAGACTTCTCTCCCCATTAGGCGACTGTGTTTGGCTTGATAATAGGGGATAGCTAGGATGACGAAATCTGAACTTATCGAAAAACTCGCCACCAGGCAGTCGCAGCTGTCGGCGAAAGAGGTTGAAGGCGCAATCAAAGAAATGTTGGAGCAAATGGCAACAACATTAGAAAGCGGTGATCGTATTGAGATCCGTGGCTTTGGTAGTTTCTCGCTTCACTATCGTGCACCGCGGACTGGCCGTAATCCAAAGACTGGTTCATCAGTCGATTTGGAAGGTAAATACGTCCCGCACTTTAAGCCAGGCAAAGAACTGCGCGAGCGTGTTGACGCCGTTAATGTGTGATTGACCGCATAGTCAAAAGCCTCCGTTAGGAGGCTTTTTTGTATCTATTGCAAGGCAATGCTGGTCAGCTCAGTAAATTTCTTGGATAATCATTAAATTGAAACGCGTTTAGGGAGTGCAGCGTGAAATCATTTGTAGCAACTGTGCTTGTGGCACTGTTATTTATTCTGGCGTTAATCTTTGGCGCGCGTAACGAACAAGTGGTGACCATCAGCTATTTTGTCGCACAGGGTGAATATCGTTTACCTGTTGTGCTAGCGGTCGTGTTTTTTGCTGGTTTCATCTTGAGCTGGTTAGTGGCAAGCTACTATATCGTGCGCTTGAAATTGAGCTTAGCGACAACGCAAAAGAAACTAAACCAAGTGATGGCTAAAGCCCCTCAGGATGTAGACGCCTAATATGCTTGAGATACTCTTTCTGTTGCTTCCCATTGCAGCCGCCTACGGTTGGTATATGGGGCGACGGAGCATAAGGCAGAATCAAAGCAATCAACGTAAACAATTGAGCCGAGACTACTTTACCGGCCTCAATTTCTTACTGTCGAACGAATCGGATAAAGCCGTTGATTTGTTTATCAGTATGCTAGATGTTGACGATGAAACCATAGATACCCATCTGTCACTCGGTTCGCTGTTCCGTAAGCGGGGCGAGGTCGACCGCTCTATTCGTATTCATCAAAATTTAATTGCGCGGCCAACATTGACCAATGAGCAGCGTGACATAGCTATGATGGAGCTGGGTAAAGATTATCTAGCAGCAGGTTTTTACGACAGAGCTGAAGAAATCTTTATTAACTTGGTAAGCCAAGACGATCACAGTGAAGAATCTGAAACACAGCTCATTGCTATCTATCAAGTGATTAAAGATTGGCAAAAAGCCATTGATATCACTAAGCGTTTGAGTCGTAAACGCCAGCAAGTATTAAAGCCGTTAACGGCGCATTTCTATTGCCAATTAGCCGATGAAGCCAGTGACGATGCGCAGAAGATTAAACTGCTGCAACAAGCATTGAAACAAGACCCGCAATGCGGTCGGGCTTTATTGACCCTGGCGAAAAAATTCCTCGATATTCAAGATTATACTCAGTGCAAGCAAATGCTGCTGCAACTGAAAAAAGCCGATATTGAGCTTTTTGCCGATGCAATCCCCACTGCTAAACAAGTGTATCGCGACACGCAAGATAAAGAAGGCTTCCAAGAGTTACTCGCAGGGGCCATGGCCGATGGCGCGGGTGCTTCTGTGGTGGTTGCCTTAGCGCAGCACATGATAAGTCTGGATGAGATTAAAGCGGCAGAGACCATGGTGCTCGACGCCCTATACCGCCATCCGACGATGAAAGGTTTTCAGCACTTGATGCAAATGCATTTGCGTCAAGCAGAAGAAGGGCAAGCCAAGCAGAGTTTAACTATGCTAGAGCAGCTCGTTGAGCAACAAATTAAATTCCGACCGAGCTACCGTTGTAAGGAGTGTGGTTTTCCTTCCCATGCGCTTTACTGGCATTGTCCTTCTTGCAAAAATTGGGGCAGTATCAAGCGGATCAGAGGCTTAGACGGCGAATAATTTATTAGAAGAAAACACTGTTTGTGTAACCCCGTTGGAGAGATGATGACGACTAAACCTATCCTCGTAGCGCTTGATTACGATAATAAAAACCACGCTTTACAACTGATAGACAAACTCGATCCCAACATATGCCGCCTTAAAGTCGGCAAAGAAATGTTTACCCTGTTTGGCCCGCAATTGGTGAAAGATATCCATGATCGTGGTTTTGATTTATTCCTCGATTTAAAATTTCACGATATTCCCAACACGGTCGCTAAAGCTGTGGCCGCAGCCGCAGAGCTTGGCGTTTGGATGACAAACGTGCATGCCAGTGGTGGTTTAGCCATGATGGAAGCGGCTAAAAAGGCCTTGCTGCCATACGGCGACAATGCGCCTATGCTGATCGCTGTGACGGTATTAACCTCGATGAGTGATGACGATCTTAAATTACTCGGCATCAATGTGCCTGCATTTGAACATGTTCAGCGTTTAGCTAAGCTGACCCAGCAAGCGGGACTTGATGGCGTGGTGTGTTCAGCCCAAGAAGCAACAGCGTTAAAATCGCTGTTAGGTCAGGATTTCAAGCTCGTGACGCCGGGGATCCGCCCAGTTGGTAGCGATGCTGGCGATCAACACCGGGTGATGACGCCACCTCAAGCGATAGCAGCGGGTTCAGATTACCTAGTGATTGGCCGTCCCATCACCAAAGCCGTCGATCCGTTAGCGGCATTGCAAGCGATTCACCAATCATTGGCATAAAATAATTAATCACACCCTGAGTGCATATCTCACAGTTCACGGAGAACGCCCATGTTTAATGCTACGATGTTTAACTATCAAGGTAAGAATGTTGTCGTTGTCGGTGGCACCAGTGGGATAAATCTCGCCATTGCCATTGCGTTCGCGCAGGCTGGCGCCAATGTCGCAGTCGCGAGCCGCAGTCAAAATAAAATCGATGCCGCGGTATTGCAGCTGCAACAGGTTAATTCTGACGGTATTCATTTAGGGGTGAGTTTTGATGTGCGCGATCTTAGCACCCTTGAAATCGGTTTTGATAAAATCGCTGCTGAGTTTGGTTTTATCGATGTACTAGTTAGCGGCGCGGCAGGTAATTTCCCCGCCAGCGCCGCAAAACTTTCGGCTAATGGTTTTAAGTCGGTGATGGACATTGATTTGCTCGGCAGTTTTCAAGTGCTAAAGCAGGCTTATCCTTTGCTGCGTCGACCTAATGGCAATATTATCCAGATTTCGGCGCCGCAGGCTTCGATCGCTATGCAAATGCAAGTGCATGTGTGTGCGGCAAAAGCGGGCGTGGATATGCTGACGCGGACCTTAGCCTTAGAGTGGGGTTGTGAAGGGCTGAGAGTTAATTCGATTATGCCAGGCCCTATAGCAAACACTGAAGGTTTTAATCGCCTTGCACCCAGCGCCGCATTACAGCAAAAGGTTGCCCAATCTGTTCCGTTAAAACGCAACGGCGCAGGTCAGGATATTGCTAATGCTGCGTTATTCTTAGGCTCTGAATTGGCGTCCTATATTACGGGAGTTGTGCTGCCGGTTGATGGCGGTTGGTCACTTGGCGGCGCCAGTATTGCGATGACAGAGCTTGGCGAACTGGCCGCGAAAATGTAGTTTGGTTTTAGATGTTTGATATTCAAAATCGAGAACTTTGATTTTATAGAAATTAAGTAGGTAATGATCCATGGCTAATGCATTACAAGAGCAGCTACTCAAAGCAGGGCTTGCCAGTAAACAAAAGGTTCGCGACGTTAAGACCCAAAAACGCCGTGACAAAAAATCACGAGTTGATGATGGCTCAAGTGCTTTTAAGCAAGAAGTGGCCGAGCAAAAACGGCTGCAGGCGGAAAAAGATAAAGCGCTAAATGAGCAACGTTTTGCAGAGGCATCAGAGCGTGGGCAGGTGCGTGGTTTAATCACTGAGTTCACTAAGTTTGCGATTAAGATCCCAACTTATGCCGAAGTGAAATTTAACTATACCCTTGATAATAAAATCTATTCTTTATACATAGATGAAAAACTGCAGGCAGAATTGCTCAAAGGGCAATTAGGCATAGTGCGTTACGAAGATAAGAGTTACTTGGTACCACATAAGTTAGCCGAGCGAGTGAAACTACTGGTGCCCCAGTGGTGTGGTTATCTGTGGCAACAGGATGAATCTAAAGCAGTGGTGGTTGAAGATGATCCCTATGCCGATTATGCGATCCCAGATGATTTAATGTGGTAATTGCCCTAAACCTGTGAGCTAACGCTGCGACAATCCTGTGGAAAAGCTTATAAAATAGAGACCCTTAAGTTCAAGCTTAAGGGTTTTTTTATGGGTTGGATTTATACTTGGCTCACTTACTTTCATATTATTCGCGGCTGTATTTGTAATGAGATTGTTTTCTACAGTGAACTGGTATAAATTAAAACAACTGTTTTAATCCTACGTTTAAGAGTCTACCAATGAACCCTTATCAAGCCCCGTTAACGGATATGCGTTTCCTACTGGAACAGGTATTTGATGCCTCTAACACTTGGGCACAATTGCCTGAGATTGCTGAAATGGTCGATATCGACACGGCCAATGCCATTCTTGAAGAAGCAGCCAAGATCAGCAGTGAGTTGATCCATCCGCTGAACCGGACGGGTGATGAGCAGGGCGTGTTACATCAAGATAATCAAGTGATTACCCCTGATGGCTACAAAGCCGTTTATGAACAGTATTCGCAGGGCGGTTGGATTGGTTTGTGTGGCGATCCGGAATTTGGTGGCATGGGCATGCCAAAGATGCTGGGGATCTTAGTCGACGAAATGGCTTACAGTGCCTGTAATGCGTTTACGCTTTATGGCTCGTTAACTGCGGGGGCGGCTTTATGTATCAATGCCCACGGCAGCGAAGCATTAAAACAAGCTTATTTGCCTAAGTTATATTCCGGCGAATGGGCGGGTGCTATGGATATGACAGAGCCGCAAGCGGGGTCTGATCTACGTAATATTCGCACCCGCGCCTTGCCGCAGGATGATGGTAGTTATGCCATCACGGGCAGCAAGATTTTTATCACGGGTGGCGATCACGATTTAACCGAAAACGTCATCCACTTAGTGCTTGCTAAGCTACCGGATAGCAAAGGGATTTCACTCTTCCTAGTGCCTAAAATATCGGTGAATGCCGATGGCAGCTTAGCTAATGCCAATGGTGTATCAGTCGGTTCTATCGAGCACAAGATGGGCCTTAAAGGTTCAGCAACGTGTGTGATGAACTTTGATAATGCCCAAGGTTTCTTGATTGGTGAGCCTAATCGCGGTCTCGTGTGCATGTTTACTATGATGAACTACGAGCGCTTAGCGATTGGTATTCAAGGACTTGGTAGTGCGCAGGCGGCATATCAGATGGCCGCCGATTATGCTAAAGAGCGTAATCAAGGCGTTGCCGCTGGCGGCTCGCCGACGGGCAGTGAATCTGATCCTATTATCGTCCACGGCGATGTGCGCCGTATGTTGTTGACCATTCGAGCGATGACAGAAGCGGGCCGTGCTTTGTCTGTGTTTACTGGGCAACAGCTGGATCTAGCAAAATATGCCCAAGATGAAGTTAAAGCCAAAGCCGCGCGTTATGTGGGTTTATTAACGCCAGTCGCTAAAGCCTTTTTAACCGATCGCGGTCTAGATGCGACGATCATGGCGCAGCAAGTCTTTGGTGGACATGGTTATATTCGTGAAACGGGTATTGAGCAATTAGTTCGTGATACCCGTATCGCACAGATTTATGAAGGCACCAATGGCATTCAAGCCATCGATTTCCTCGGCCGTAAAGTCACGGGCGATAATCTTGCCGCATTAAATGAATTTGTCGCTGACTTGAAAGCACAAATGCGCGCATTTACTCACGTGGATGCGGTGAAAGTGGCCGCAGTATGCGCACGTTTAGATGCATTAGTCATAGTCGCTGAGTCGATTAATGAGCACAAAGTCGCTCAACCTGCGCTTATCAATGCTTGCGCGGTCGACTTCTTAGATGCCTTTGGTTACACCCTGTATGGTTTCTACTGGTTGGCTATGGTCGATAAAGTCGCTGTTCATGAAGATAAAGCGTTCGCCGAGCAGAAAGCCTATTTAGCTAAGTTCTATTTTGATAAGTTACTGCCTAAAGCGGATTACCATATCGCTCAAGTCAGAGCCGGTGATGCGACCACTATGGCGATGCCTGCAGAGTTGTTTTAACAAGGCTGTGATAGATTCGTTTAAATAGAAACGAAATAAAAACGAGAAAAGCACTGATTATTCAGTGCTTTTTTGTTTTATATCATGCTATTTCAACTCGGCAGTATTTAATCTTGGACCGAGTGAGCAGCGGTACTAAGCGCTGCTGTGGTGGGGGATGGCACTTGCAGCACTGAAATCAATTGCTTGAGAAACTCGGCATTAAACGATGGTTTATGCTGATGTTTAAGCTCGGGACTCATGCCATTCTCAAGCACCACAAACAGGGTGTTACTGTGCTCAGGCAAACGGATAAACCCCGCTAAGTTAGACACGCCTTGCATCGAGCCTGTTTTAGCAAAAATTTGCTTTTTCAGCGGCGGCTTGTTGTAACCCATGCGATACCTTAAGGTGCCGCTTATTCCTGCTTGCGGCAGACTGGTTATTAACGGGCTAAAGCGGCTGTCCTTATGGATGAGTGCCAATACCGCCGCTAACTGCTGGGCATTGAGCAAGTTATAGCGTGACAGCCCTGAACCATCGACAATGTTAGCGTTACTCAGATCGACGCCTAACTCCGTTAAAATCCGCTGCATGGCTGCCGCGCCATTAGTAAAGCTACCTTGGGCATTGAAATAACTTTTGCCAAGCTGTTTAAACAGGCTATCAGCAATCAAATTATCCGACTTGAGCAGCATAGTATCGAGCAGCTCAGGTAAGGGCGCCGAGCTATGGCTGGCAATCAATTTCGCCTTTTTGGGCAAGCTAGTGCCGAGCTTAACTTTACCCGCCAGTGACATCTCACCTTTGAGCAGCGAGGTGAGGTTATCTTGGGCAAATTTGAACGGATCGCTGACCGCAATCGCCAGCCCAATGGCTTCACCGCCCGGATAACAACCACGTAGATGATAGTTGTTTTGGCCTAGTCGTACCAAATCGAGCTGGCAAAATTCACGAATCGCCTTGGGATCAAATACCGCATCGCTGCTGACTTTTACCCCATAACTCCCCGTGCGCAGGCTCACCTGTGAAGGTTTGTTGGCCGTGCTGGGATTGAACTGACCATAGACGCAGTTTTGATTGATAATGTAACTCGACACAGGCGCGGCAAAACAAATGCCTAAGTCATCCCAAACCCAACCAGGGGCTTGCATTTGCTCTTGTTTATCGCCGAGCAAATACAGATGTCCATCGATGCGATTAATGCCTTGTTTCACGAGACTGACAAAAATGGCCTTGAGATCGGCTTGGGTCAGCGTCGGATCGCCACTAAAACGCAGATAAGCGCTGCCGGCGATATGGCCCTTGCGTATTGGTGCGTCCGTCCATAATTCAGTGATATAACGAAAATCAGGCCCCAGCTGAGCCATGGCACTCACAGCTGTAAGTAGCTTTTGCGTGCTGGCAGGAATAAACAGCGTCTCAGCCTGTTGACTAAAGATCACTTGATTGCTCGACATGTCCATCGCCAGTAGCGCAATTTGCGAGTGCCGAGGGCTGATTTTGCTGACCGCTTGGCTGAGCGAAATGGTTTGGGACTGTATCGCTCCAGCGTCGATGTGTTCAGCGCGGGCGAGATTGTGGCTCGCCGCTAGGAGAAGGCTGGCATACAGAGTGGTTTTCAGTAACGTTTCCATGTTAGCGATTGGCCATTTTTATTAAGAACATCATGGGCCTTCAGGTTAAAGTGAAACAATGCAGGGCTAATCTTCACTGCTGCCGTCATCCTTTTCCATCAAGCGATATAAACGTAGGGTAACAAACAATACCAGTCCGATAAACAGTGGCAGGATCAGTAATCCCAATTGGGCTTTAAAATGGAAAATACCCCAAGCAAACAGCAGTGTCAGCGCTAACGTCAGCAGAATTTTTTTGTTCATGGTTTTGGTCTTTTATCGTGTTGATTCAATCGCAAATATGCGTTTTAGTTTACGCTAAATCATTGGGTTCGGGGTAAACGAAATAGGTTTGAAGATTATTTTGTGATTTGACCGACATTTTTGCAGATATTCAGTAAAGCCAGCGACGGTTTGTATAGGCTCGTCGCGTTAAACATCACTTAATTCAGGGACTGTCAGGTTAATATAGAAGCGATAATATTCACACTTTTGCATTGCCCTTAACATGATAGTTGTACCGAAAAATCAGCCCTTAAATGTGGTTGTAATCCTAGCCTAAAAGACATGATTTTTAGCTAAATAGTGGCGCTACAGCGGGATTACATCGCGTGAGGTCAAATTACCAGCAAAACCGCGAGCTTTAACAGAGCTTTTGGGAGAAAAGTCTTGCCGAGACGAGGTGAAGTCGGTAATTTCTACCCCTTACGATTTTAGGTTCTTAGGTAACAACTAAACCATGCCACATATTAGTATGCGCGGCTTACCACAAGCGGTCGTTGCAGCGTTCAGCCAAACATTACTGCAGTCATTGGCGGATATATGTAAAGGTAATGCAGAGAGTTTCACGTTAGATTGGATCCCAAGCATCAGTTTTCGAAATGGAAAAATTGATCAACGCTTCGTCCAAGTTGAGTTACTCTGGTTCCCTAAGGACCCTGATATCCATCTTAAAGTAGAACAAACGATCAGGCAGGCAGTGACAGAGGCCTATCCAGAGTTAACACATATTGCTGTGATGTTTTTATCACTGAACCCCAGTGCTTCCTATCGGGGTGGTCAGCATGATTAAAGGAGGATGCCTTGCTAGATAAGCTTGGTGGAATAGCCGTTCAACCCGAGGCTTTAACGTGGTTGCTCACGCCATGCCGTTTCAAGGCAGAATTACTCGCTCGTATCGCGAGCGCCAAGCACAGTATTTATATTGCGGCGCTGTATTTAGAAGATGACGAAGCTGGCCGTGAAGTATTACAAGCCCTGATGGATGCCAAAGCGGCAAATCCAGCGCTTGATGTTAAAGTATTAGTGGACTTTCACCGCGCAAGACGCGGCTTGATTGGCCATAAAGGCGATAGCGGTAACTATTTAATGTACCGCAAAGTGATGGCTGAAGCCGAACATCCTATCGATATCTTAGGTGTACCCGTCAAATCCCGTGAATTTATGGGTGTGTTGCACCTTAAGGGATTTATTATCGATGATGCGGTGATCTATAGCGGTGCTAGTCTCAATAATATCTATTTGCAACAACACGATAAGTACCGTTTCGATCGTTATCACTTGATTGAGTCAGCCGAATTAGCGCGCAGTATGCGCGCGATGATCCAGAAAAACATCATTGCTGATCCAGCAGTGTGTTCATTAACGCAAGATGCTGAGCAAGAAGTGCTACCACCAAAGACGGATATGCGTAGCTTTAAGCTGAGACTGTCTGACGCTGAGTATCAGTTTAAGGAGACCCGTGATGGCAATCGTATCACGCCGTTACTTGGGCTAGGACGCAAGAAAAACTTGCTCAATAAAGTGGTTGTCGCCTTGGTGGAAGAGTCAAAAGACTCGCTGTTTATCTGCACGCCCTATTTTAATCCGCCATACATTTTGGTGCGTGCTTTAGCTAAGCATTTACGCAATGGCAAACGCATTGATATCGTGGTGGGTGACAAGACGGCTAACGATTTTTATATTCCGCCTGAGCAGGATTTCTCCACCATTGGTGCTTTGCCCTATATGTATGAGCAATCATTGCGTAAGTTTGCTAAACGCCAACAGTGGGCGATTGATAATGGTCAGCTGAATATCCATCTGTGGAAACACGGCATCAACAGTTATCACCTTAAGGGCATCAGTGCTGACGGCAATAAGCATTTGATTACAGGTTCGAATTTGAATCCAAGAGCTTGGGCGCTGGATCTTGAGAATGGTTTGTTGATCCAAGATGAAATTGGTTGCTGGAAAGCTCAGTTTGAAGCCGAGCAGGCGCATATTCTTGAGCACACACAGCGGTTATATCACTATAGTCAAGTGGATACCTTGCAGAGTTATCCTGCGCCAGTGAAGAAGATCATGACCCGAATTCGTCGCCTTAAAGCCGATTTCTTACTGCGCCGTATTCTGTAACGCTGGTTTGTAACGCAACGAACTTGCCATTATTTCGATTTAAGTACAGTTTGTTAGCAATTACAAAGCCCACCTAGTCGTGGGCTTTTTTTTAATTACGACAATAGCATTCGATTAAATCTGTGGCATTAAATTCTGGTGAGTATCATTTTGATCTCTGGCGTAATACAAAGACAGAATCACTAAAACTACCATTACAGCACTCAATAAACCTATGCTCAACTGGCCGCCCATAGGCACTAAAGACATAGTCAATGCGGCAAGTCCGGCACCAAAATTTTGTAATCCCCCCAGTAATGCCCCCGCAATCCCCGCCTGACGTGGAAATGGCTCTAACGCAGCAGATGTTAGGGTAGGGAACAGCATGCCTGCGCCACTGAAGAATAAAATTGATCCAATAAGTAAGCTCCAGTCAACCACTAAATTAAAAAGACCGGGGATCAACATAAATAATGCGCCAGCACCGAGTAACGCAACACCTTGGTAAACAACTCTTTGCGGCTTATTTTGTCGACCAGCAATAAGTGCGCCAAATAAATAGCCAGGGATAGGTGCCACAAAATAGCAACTGACCATGAAGGGCGTTAGTGCAAGATATTGACCATAGAGTACGCCTGCAATCGCTTCAAATGCCGCAATACCCGCAAAGGTCGCTATCAAAGAAAACAAGTAAGCGCGAAATGCTCTATGGCGCAGGACATGCCGATAGGATGCGATAACGGCTTGATGTTCTCGCTTCGCCTTAGGTAATGACTCTTTAAAGAGGAATATTAACAATAGCCAGACCGCGACACCGAATCCCGCTAATACCCAGTATACGGCTTGCCAGCCGAAATAGTCTGCAGTGGCGCTGCCGATAAATGGTGCAAGCAAAGGTAAAAACACCACAGCCATAGAGACATAGCTATTAAATTTTACCAGTCGGTCGCCAAAGTAATGATCGCGGGGAATGCTCCGGCATAATGCGCCTGCGCTGGCGGTGCCTAATCCTTGGATAAGACTTGCCATTATCAGTTGGTTAAAACTTGTGGCGTTAGCCGCGAACACAGCGCCTAGAACGAAAATTGCGATACCCACGATGAGTGGCATTTTACGGCCAACGCGGTCTGACACTGGGCCATACACAAATTGAAACATCCCGTAGGAGAGTAAGTAACAGGCCATCACGGCTTGTAGTTGGCTGGCGTCCACATGGAGCCCGAGTGCGATTTGCGGAAGGGCAGGCACAAAAATCGTCTGCGCCATTTGGCCGCAGGCGACCATAAAGACAATCATTAACAGTAAACTAGACTGACTCGCCGCTGGAGCGATATCGTGATGAATAGGAGAGTGTGGCATGCCTGACATGATAGTTCCGAAAAAGGTCACTTAAGGTATTTGCGCGCATCTTACTCCCTAAAAGCGTAACTTCAAGTATCAATCATATTGATTTAACGAAATAAATTTTAATGCGATGCATAAGTTTTTCTCTTCATTTTTAGCTGTAAAGCTAAACTTACGTAGGGTTATTCATCTGTTAACTAGGTCGAGTAATTGCAAATGAATTAATACTCAGATTAACCCCGCACCGCCTATTTTCTTACATGGGAGTTTGCTTAAAAATAGTGGCTATTAAGAGATTGGAGGTAAGCAAGTGGATAAGGTGCCTAATGTAAGGAAGTCACGCTAAAAATATATCGGTAAGAAACAAATAAATAGGAGATAGCGAATCGGGCTATCCCCTTATTTCCCTTAATGCTAGATAGTCGCTACCAGCAAGATGCTATTTTTGTAATTTCTCTATGCCAGTTAAAATCTGATACCCCACAGTCACCCGAGGCGGTACAGGATAATTTTTATTGCTTAACAATACTATGCCAAGCTTTTGTGCGGGAATAAATGCTGCATAAGCGGCAAAACCACCGGTTGAGCCGGTTTTATTGATCCACACATTTTGCTGCGGCGCGAGGGGCGGCACTATGGGTTTAACGGGTGTGCTGCCAAACACGACTTCCTGAGTATGCCCCATAAGTATTTTATCAAGATCAATAGGATAAGAGTAATGCTCCCAAATCATATCCTGAGTCATCATGCCCACATCAAAGTATCCCGTGTGGGTCTCATCGAGTGCCGTTTGCAGTGGCTTAGCAAGCTCGTGCATTTGCATATTGGCCTCCACAAAATGCAGCAGATCCGTGGCTGTGGTTTTTACGCCATAGGCTTCATCGGCTAATACGCCGGGATTGACCCGCACTGGCATGTCTTGCTTATTGTAGCCTTGGGCATAATCAGCCATTTTGCTGCTCGGAACCTGGATATAGCTGCTGGTCATACCTAATTGTGGAAATAGCGTTTGCTCAAGAGCTTGTTGAAACGTTTGATCTAAACTCTGTGCGGCAATCATGCCGAGCAGGCCAATGCTAGGATTGGCGTAATTCCTGTGCGTCCCTGCGGCAAATGACGGTTGCCAATGCTTAAGATAATCCATTAATTCCGCGTTATTCGTGACCTTGTCGGGCACTTGCATCGGCAGATCTCCCGCAGTGTGAGTCGCTAAATTAATGAGACTAATCTCGTCAAAATGGCTGCCTTTTAATGCAGGAACATAATCACTGGTCATATCCGTGAGTGATAACTTGCCTTCGATTTGTGCGTAGTTCGCCAGTGTCGCGGTAAAGGTTTTACTGATAGAGCCAATCTCGAACAGAGTATGTTCAGTCACACTTTGCCCTGTGGTTTTAGAACTGACGCCATATTGGTAAAAATACTGTTTACCATCAAGGGTAATACCAATCACAGCGCCGGGAATGCCGTATTCGGCCATCAGAGGTTTGACTGCGGCATCTACAATTGACTGGATGTCTGTGGTATGAACTGTTTGTGCTGCTGCGATATTGGAAAATAGCGTTGCAGTGAGCAGTACGCCGCTTAATAACGGCATGGAAGCGAGCAGGGGATGTCGTTGCATAATAGGCCTTTCATCGAAATTGCATTTATAGAGTCGAGATTGAACTCGATATTACGGCAATTCCCCATAAAGTTAAGCCCTTACTGATATTTAGCAATATTTTCCCTCTGAAGGTAACTAAAGTGTTAACTTCGCTAACCCTGTGTTAAAAGCGATGTGATGACATTGAGTTTGGCATTACAGCTGTTGCGCCCTTTACGGCCAAGGGATAAACTGCGCCACCGCGAGAGGAAAGTGCTGAATAACTTAGCTGCAATCCCTAATAAGTTTGAAAGAGAATCGGTTTTATGGCTTTAGCCCCACATGCAGTGCACCATTTATATCAGTACCGTAAGTCTCTATCGACTAAGCCCTTTGGTGCCCGTGGTAAAAAACTGATCCGCTGTCCATTATGTCTTTTAGGTGAGCAGTTCTGTACCTGCGCGTTGCGCCGTCAGTTACAGACTCAAGCGAGTTTTCTGCTGATCATGTACAACGATGAAGTGCTAAAACCAACTAACAGTGGGCGCTTGATTGCGGATCTTATCCCAGATACACACGCCTATATTTGGTCGCGCACTGAACCTGAAGCGGCATTACTTACCTTACTCAATTCGCCGCAATATCAACCCTATTTAGTGTTTCCTGCCCAATATGCGGAGCAAGGACAAACGGTACTAAATCAGGTACCGATGTCGATGTTAGCCGAAGGCAAACGGCCGTTGTTAATCATGCTCGATGGCAGTTGGCGTGAAGCGATTAAAATGTTCCGTAAGAGTCCATACTTGCATTCTTTGCCACTGCTTTCCTTTGACCCCGACACGCTGGCAACCTATGCATTGCGTAAAGGCAGCCATGACTTTCAACTTGGCACCGCCGAGGTGGCATCATTAGCTTTAGGGGCGATTGGCGAAGCGGCTAATGGCAAAGCCTTAAGTACTTGGTTTGATTTGTTTGTTGAATCTTCCTTACTGGGTCGTAATCGCCGTTGCCGTGAAGACCTTCTGCCAATTACAGATTTTACCGATGCCTTTGAACTAGCTTTTGAACAGGCCAATAACGGCAAGCGTTAATTCATCTTCGAAATGAATGTGTATTTAAAGTATTTAAGTCAGCTATTATCTTAAATAAAAAAACTCCCCTCAGGTAAGGGGAGTTTATATAAGCGTATATATTTTTTGGCAATAACGTTTTATTTACGCTTCGACCAATGCCGATATATCCACAGAAAACGACTTATACAGCGACTTCTTTACCATCTAATTTGCGAATAACCACAGTGGCGGCGCGAGGGCGTAATGTGACTCCAGTTGGCGTTTGTTCTGCGGCATTGGACGAATAAGGCCAGTTACCGGGATGCTGAATGTTAGCAAATACCGAAGTGTAATCAGGGCTAATGGCAAAACCTGTCACTTCACAGTCGTTGGGGCCGACAAAGAAACGCTTTAATTCCATTTGATTATCGGCGGTTACGCCTACTTGTTTCTCTTGGCCATCTACCAGTGTTGAAGGCACTATTGCGAGCATTTGATCGTTAGTTTCTTCGGCAACTTCCTTGGCGCCGTTGTCGGTTTGAACCCACAAGATACCGCGTTTATCAAAGGCTAAACCATCTGGGCTGGCAAATTGATTGAGGTCGGTTAAGCCTGACAAGTTGGTCTCAGCATTGCCATCGCTGGGAGAGCCAAAAACAAAAATATCCCATGTAAATTCAGTCGCTTTGTCGCCTTCATCCCAACGGATAATATGGCCGAAATAGTTTTTCAATCTTGGGTTGGCAGGATTCGCTTCGGTACGTTTTGAGTTGTTGGTCAGGGTCAAATAAGCAGAGCCAGTGAACGGATCGACCGCGCACCACTCAGGTCGGTCCATAGGTGTTGCGCCGACTAAATCCGCTGCGCCCGCGGTGTTTAAAATAATCTCGGCCAAAGTTGCGAAGCTATCGCCTAGGGTTTTGCCGTCTGTGGTTTGGCTATCTAACGTCAAAGGTAACCAAATACCGCCACCATTTTCATTGAATTTAGCCGCGTATAAAGTACCTTCATTCATGTACTTATCGCCTGTTTGCAGGCGGTTGCTGCTGTCAGCATCCTTTGCATCCCAGGCCGCATTTGAAACAAATTTATAGAGGTATTCGAATTGCGAATCGTGGCCAGAATAGAACACGACTGGCTTGCCTTCGGTTAATTTACCAAAGGTACAACCCTCATGGCGGAAACGACCAAGGGCGGTACGTTTTACCGCGCGAGATGTGACATTGTACGGGTCAATTTCGACAATATAACCGTGGCCGTTTGCTTCATTACGGTAGTCATCCTGCGCACTTGCGCCCTTTGGCGTGACATCAAAACGGGCAAATTCATCGAGGCGTTCTTCATCATGACCCGCAAGATCGTCCCAACCATAACGAGTGCTGGTTTTACTGATCCCGATGCGACTCTGATCGGCGGTTAAGCTAGCACGGTTAGCAAAATAACCAGGCCAATTTTCTTCACAGGTCAGGTAAGTGCCCCAAGGCGTGTAGCCATTGCCGCAGTTATTTAAGGTGCCACGTGCTTGGCTGCCATCGGGAGAGTAGCGGGTTTCGAGTAGCGAAGAGTAGGCCAGAGGACCGCTGATATCCATCACAGTCGCGCCAGTGAATCGACGGTTATGACCATCATTACTGACGACTTCCCATTGATTATTCACCAGTTTTATACGTACAACCGATACGCCGTGGGCGTTAATTTCTTTGCGTACTTCATCAATAATAGTGCGAAGACCAGAAGTGGGGTCAAACGTCTGGCCCGTAGGATGCAAAGCATCTTCGTCAATGTATTCGTGGTTAATGCAGAGTAGGCCGTCATCACCCGCATCGTTTAATGGGAAGAAGTGCATACCATCGTGGTGCATACCCACTGAGTTGGCTTGGTCATCGGCCGTGTTACTGCCATCACTTTTCCAAGGCGCCGCTTTTGCATTTAATGGCGTGCCCCAAGGTGCTAACACCTGCGCTGTGTAACCTTCTGGTACGACAACTGCATCTAATCGAGAACCCTTAACCGATGTAAAGTTAAGCTTGGCGCTACTTTTAGTCGGTGGCACTGGTGTGACTGGAGCGACTGGTGTAGGAATAGCTTCATTGTCTGAACCACAAGCTGTTAAGCCAACACTGGCAAAAGCAGTCATAGCGCTGAGGCCTAGACCACTTTTTACGAAATTACGGCGAGATAAATGCTTATCCAACACTTGATTAAAGGGTTCATTATTACTTTTATTATAAAGTGTAGGATCAAAGGTGGCCTTACTCATATTTTACTCCGGCTAGTACGATGAATTAAATTTCGTGCCTAAGGCTAAAGTACCAATATGACAATAAAGCTGATTTTATATTACAGGAATAATTTAAAGAGTAATCCAATCGATATGTTTGAATGATGTTAAATCTGGCGTGATGTGTTTTTTAAGATAACAAGGCATAAAACTTAAAATAACTTTAATTAGACTTATTGCTCTAATTTGAATTTTGCAATAATTATAAAATATGAGTTGATAGTAAAATCATTATCAACTCATAGGATTTTCTCAGGTTAATATTCTTAAAATAAAAAAGTTGAAATTATTTATATGCTTATAAAACGATATTTATGCGGTTAGTTTTCCGATGAGTCGATGCTGTTGACACTTAATCTTTAACAGTTAAGTGTCAATCTTTAGGTTTTAAATAATGACGAAGTGAACGCGGATCGGTATGTCCGGTTCTGGCCATGATGTACAAATGATCTTTATTATTTTCATGGAGTTGTGTCACGCAACCACTACGCAAACTGTGGGCACCATAAAATCTGGCGGGCAATCCTGCTTTAGTACAATATTTTTTTATGATGCGATAAATATCATCGCCAGTAAGGAAACCACTATTTTTATTCAATAATGAACTCGCTCCGGAATGTCGATCCTTCATTTGATACGGCCGTAAATTTTTTCCATCACGGGAAAGCGATCTAAATAAATGTCCGTCTTCAATATTGGCTAGCGATAACCAATTTTTTACTGCATCGAGTGCTGCAAAAGGTTCATGATCTGGTAAGTCTTTCCATTCACGCAGGCCTTGCTGATTACTCTTCGAATAGGGCAAACGTACTTTTAATTTGTTACGCAGAAAACTGACATACTGAACTTTTATATCTGCAAGTTCAGAGCGGCGAAACCCACCTTGCAGTCCTAACTGAATAATTGCTTTGTCCCGCGCTCGGGTTAATGGCTGCTCTTGTTCATCGATAGCCTGGATCAACATTTCCACTTCATCATACATAATGGGTTGCTGATCATAATCACTCACATAGCGAGATTGATTTCTGCTCAAACCGCGCATCACTCTGATCACCAGAGGATGTTCGGTAGGCGAGTGGAATCCCGCTTGAATATGATGGTAGCGAATTGCTGCTAATCTTGTGGTTAATGTTTGCTTAGAAAGTTGAACGCCAGTGCTTTCTTGGATCAATTCTTTTTGATGACCAATAAATGAAATTACGCTTCGTGGATCTGCGGGCAGGACCTGCAGTTGGTGCTCAGCACAATAACGACTGAATACACTAAAGCTCGTATTATAAACACGGCGAGTGTTAACTGAAATTTCATATTCAGTTTCTTCGGCGGCGCTTAAATAATCACTTCGAACAGATTGGGGTAGGAAAGACTCTTCAAAAAAACGTGGCTGTTCAGCACGGTTATTCTGGTGATGTTCTGATTCTGTCGCTCTCTCATTCGACATATAGGTGTTATTTTGAGCATTAGTATTTGTCCGGATTATTTTAGACATGCCGTTGAAGTCACCTGATAACGAATTAAGAAGGCGTAATTATACGCAAATCATGGCTATATCTACCAGTGATAATCGTCATTATCACTGGTAGAGTACTTATTTGTTTAAATAATCCTCTTTTATCAGAGAAGGGGGAATTAAATAACATTAAGTTAAATTGTTTAGTTTAAAAAATAACCAAGATAAACCCGTTATTACAATGGTGATTAATTCAGCAGAGTTATAATAAGAGCCAAATTTAGTATGAAATTTGCACTGTCTGTATGAGATAGTTTTGAACTCGGTTAGCCACAGATGTGCAGATTAAAAGAATGGTGTAACCATTTTATTTGTCATTCTTGAATAGAAGGCCATTAAACTAGGCTTGTATGTTGGGTGAAATTTAAGCGAATAACGACAACCGCTTATCTGGTTATTGAGGTAATATGCATTGAGCTATTTAGCCTAGAGTAAAATAAAGCATAAGGAATCGATCATTAATCAATAAAATGGTTGAACCATATATTAATACTTGTCGATTTGTACTAGCATGAGTTCCCATTTATTTTATCCGCATTGAACGCATGCTTAACTGAAGAAACGTATTTATGGAACCGCAAGCTTGGATATATCAACAAGACAAACCAACCGCAGGCAGAAAATTATTATTGCTTGAGGAAGCAGAATTGATTTTTGCCTTCCCCTTAATTTATCGCCTTATCAATCCTGAAGCCATCGCATCTAAACCAGATTGGTTTTGTGGCGCTGAGTTACAAACGGTTTTATATACTGAGTTGGTGACGCAATTAAATGAATTAGTTCAATTACGCAAAAAGGCACGGCGACTCGACAACGAGCTCATGAAGGTAAATAAAATGCTCAATCAGTATTTTACTGATTTGGGTTGGCGTATGGTTCGTAAAGAGTTATCACAAATAAAAAAACGTCAGAAAAAGTCTCATATCGAGGTAAGTAGGGATATTATTCTGAGATTAAAGCGTTATATGGAGTCTCAAAAGTTGGACAGTTTTGATCAGGCAATAGATAACTTATTGTCGGAGCATGATGCTGATAACTCACAAAATCATTTACAGCACTCAGATGACATTGTTGACAATATTATTGGCGTCGAGATACGTGATCAATAATCGCTTAAATGAGCAAGTTAGCCGTGACTTATCTGTGCAGACACGTAAAATTGCTGTTAAGTTTAAAGGGATATTTTTAGTTTAGGATTAAGTAACATGGGGCATCAGAAATGAGTGTAAGCATTGAAAATGAAAGGAAAATTGCTGTCCTGTGCCGAATTGAACCTGGCTGTCTCGGACCAGATGGTGTGGATCACATTGAGGCTTTTTGTGCTTTGGCCCAAAAAGCGATGCAACATTTCGACGTCGATGTTGGTACTTGGTTGCTGATCCCACGATACGATAAAACCTTGGAAGAGATGCAATACAGTGTTGCCAATAAATTACTTTCTCGCGAACAAGCGACTAAGTATCTTGTCTCTATCGGACGTGATATCGATAGTTTTGAAGAAAGATTTCAGGATAAACTCACCTCGCTGATTAATTTATACCTTGCAAGAAAACCGTAAACTGAAGGCTTTGCTTTGCCGAGATTAACCTCAGCTTTAGCCTCGGCGCATACGTTATCCATAGCTCAAATTTCTAAAGCCATTTTTATTTTCGCATTCAATTTTTTATAAAAATGGCTATTTACTTCTCATAAAATCAATACATTAACCATCATTCTTCATCTGCGGCATCATTGATTCCAATTGATAAACTCAGCGTCAAAACTCAGTTGTCGGTAATTAACTCCGTAAAGTAGCTTAAAATTTGCTAGACTAGTCAACTCACTTAATGCTGAATCTTTTTCTTGCGGTATGCCCGAATTTTGTGGGTGGTAAGGATAAGTGTAAAGGACGGTTGATGTTCAATCCCATTCCAGAAACCAATCCATACATTAGTTTGTTGCAGCAGAATTTTGGTTTTTCTGAATTTCGTTCTGGCCAAGCGCAAACGATAACCCAACTGTTGGCGGGGAAGTCGAGCTTGGCTATTTTTCCCACGGGTTCTGGTAAATCCCTTTGTTACCAATTTACAGCATTGCAATTACCCCATTTGAGTTTAGTGATTTCACCTTTACTCGCCTTGATGAAAGACCAGCTGGAATTTTTACAATCTAAGGGAATTCATGCGGCCAGCATAGATTCAACCTTAAGTGCTGATCAAAGTCAGCAAGTGATGGCTGATGCGCGTTCTGGCAAATTGAAAATTTTAATGGTATCGGTTGAACGTTTCAAAAATGAACGTTTTCGGCAATTTATTCAATCGGTTCCGCTGTCAATGCTGGTCGTTGATGAGGCGCATTGTATTTCAGAATGGGGCCACAATTTTCGGCCCGATTATCTTAAATTGCCCGACTATCGGCGTGAGCTTGAGATCCCGCTGGTATTGTTACTAACGGCCACTGCGACACGTAAAGTGAAACTGGATATGGCCAAGCGCTTCGATATCGCGCCCGAACACATAGTACAAACAGGATTTTATCGACCCAATTTAGATTTGACTGTTCTGTCCGTGTCGACTCAAGAGAAAAATGCCTTACTGGTTAAGCAGATAGCATCATTCTCTGGTGCCGGTATTGTGTATGTGACGTTACAGCAAACCGCCGAAATAGTCGCACGACTCTTGAGCCAACAAGGCATAGTCGCCAGTGCCTATCATGCTGGATTTGAAGATGAAAAACGTCAACAAATTCAAAATGATTTTATGCAGGATAAGCTGCAAGTGGTTGTTGCTACCATCGCCTTTGGTATGGGAATAGATAAGAGCAATATCCGTTTTGTGATCCACTATGATTTGCCTAAATCCATTGAAAACTACAGTCAAGAAATCGGCAGAGCAGGGCGTGATGGGGCCTTATCCCATTGTGTGACTTTAGCCAATCTTGACGGACTCAATACCGTTGAAAATTTTGTGTATGGCGATACGCCTGAGCGAGAAGGTATAGCGCAAGTCATTGAAGCTATTCGACTTGAACAAGATTCTGATCAGTGGGAATGTCAGCTTAATGGCGTGTCGACGGCGAGTAATATTCGCCAGTTGCCGTTAAAAACGTTACTCGTTCAATTGGAGATTTTAGGTGTAGTAAAGCCATTATTTGCCTACTACGCTGACGTTAATTACAAGTTTTTGGTCGACAAACTCGCCATTCTGAGCCGATTTAATCCCGAGCGGCAGGCCTTTTTGACGCAAATTTTTAATCATACGCAGATGAAGAAAATATGGGGCGCGTTAGATTTTGATGCCTTGTACAGTGCAACGGGTCATGAGCGTAGCCGCGTGTTGGCCGCGCTGGAATATTTAGCTGAACATCAGTTGCTTGAATTAGAAACCAAACGAATTACCGATGTGTATCGGGTGGATGTTGCAGTATTAGCACGCCCCGAGCTCATCGATGAGTTATACGATTATTTTATCGATAAAGAACAGAAAGAAATTGCGCGAATAGCGCAATTAGTGCGTTTTTTTGAGCTTGATAAATGCTTAAGCCACAATTTATCTCGATATTTTGATGATAATGAAACACCGGTTGCATGCGGTCATTGCAGTGTCTGCCGCGGTCATTTTGCTAAGTTGAGTTATTCGACCGAACCGACTTGGCCGACAGATCTGCAGATATTGGCTGATTTACGAGAGTTGAAACATCATTTAACGGCTAAGGGCATTGAGACTTTGTCACTTGATACCTATTGTCGTTGCCTCGCTGGTATGTCGGTGCCCTTGGTGAGTCGGTTCCAAGTGCGTAAGTTAAGTGGTTTCGGCCGCTGTGAAAAATTGAGATATGCTGAAATTAAACAGAAAGTTGAGTCACTGTTGTCGCAACTAGATGATAAAAGAGTTGAACATGAATAAGGCCGTAAAAAAGATGTTAGCCACCCATGAACATTTAGTTCACTCTGAAGGTGTAACTGTGGTTTCCCATATGCAAAGGGAAAAGGCTGAATGGGTGCAACATACTGTTATGATTGAAAATTGTGATGTGCCGTTTAAGTTCAGACGCGTAAAAAAGTATAAGAATCTACAAGGCCAAAAGGTTAATGTCATTTACTATCCAGAGACAGAAACTGTGGCAGGCTTTGAGATAGAAATCATGCAAGTTGTTAGAATTAAACGATTCTAGCCAATGTGCTTCGCATCTTTGCTACTATCAATCAGCAAAGACGCGAAGTGAATTTGATGTATGATTCGAACGTTAAAGTCAGGCTACTTATTTGGAATATTGATAGGTTGAATCTACTTTCCACGTTCTGAAACGCAGTTCAGCGCCTTCTGGTAGATAAAACACCTTAGGCAAGCGACTGTCATAGCGCATTTTTAGTTCACCCGGAATACGTACAAAAGCTTCTTTCTTCGCCAATTCGAAACAGGCCATCATAGTGCTTGGGCCTTCAGCGATTTCATCCACTTGATAGTAGTTATAACCCCAACCTTGCACTGTCAGTTCCTTCAATTCCCCGTTTAATCCATGTTTATTGCAATCGACCATTTGAGTCTGGCCAATTTGAATTTCGATCATGTAGTCATCTTCGTTTTCTAACTTAGGCAAACTCAAAATGTGCTGCACCATGCCAGCTGCTGGAGCAGGGAACATCTTAGTGGCTTCCTGCGCGCGGTAATCATTTCGATCGAAACGTTGAATGTTAACCATATGTGCATTTAACCCTGTTGGGTGTGGTGGACTGACTGCCGTGGCATTAAATGACAATAGTGCAAATGCAAGGGGAACGGCGCTAACGCTAAATAAGTTCTTCAATTTCATCTTGTTTCTCCTAATCGAACTGAATGGATGTCGACAAATTTGTCGATGTTCTGCCCCTATAAACGCAGCAGAAGCAAGAAAGGGTTAAATTATTTAATAAAAATTGATTTTTAACCCGAAAAATTTTTATCAATTTGAATAATAAGGATTTATGACACTCTCCAAAGACTAATTTTATACGTTAACGGCGATTTCAATTCTTTGCTGAGTTAATTTTTTACAAGTAAATCAATTACTCATTAAACCTTGCCTGAACTATTTTGCCTAGTCTAGTTATCTTTCTTGCTTCACATACTGGCGTTTCGACTGATGGCAGGAGTACAGATGCATTATGGGGATCAACATGCACGTTTAAAAGTTTGAAAACGGTATATCTTGATAAATAGTTAATTTGAGCTTCATATATTTTGATGTTCAAACTATAATTCAGGCAACACGTTTTTTATCATTGATAGCGATGGACATGGAGTAGGAATAACACAATGAAATCAACTACAGCCGAGCAAGCGACAGAGCATCAAGCTACTGCCCACCGCCAAGGGCACTCACTCGCCCAGTGGCAACACTCGCATGAGTTTTCGAGCCAGAACCGCGATGGCGAAAAGAACACGCGTTATGTACTGTATTTAACTGTGATCACTATGGTGGCTGAAATTGCTGCCGGAACCATTTACGGTTCTATGGCACTGCTCGCCGACGGTTGGCATATGGGAACCCATGCCGCGGCCTTTATGATCACGTTATTCGCCTATTCTTATGCCCGTAAACACGCTAACGATCCTGCTTTTGCTTTCGGTACTGGCAAAGTGAGTGTGCTTGGCGGTTATACCAGCGCAATAGCGCTAGGACTTGTGGCACTGGTGATGTTGATTGAATCGGGAATGCGACTGATTAGTCCCGAGCAAATTCATTTCAACGAAGCTATTTTTGTGGCCGTTATTGGTTTAAGCGTCAATGTGCTGAGTGTATTTTTACTTAAAGATCATCATACCCACGACCATGGGCACGGTCACGGACACGGACATAGTCACGCTCATGACCATCAAGATGATCATAAAGACGAACATGCCCACGCGCATCATAACAGCCAAGCACACACCCATGACTCACATGCACACGATGAAAGTCATCATGATCACAGCCATTGCCAACATAAACAGGATCACCAACATGCTGCAGAGCATGAGCATGAGCATGAGCATGAGCACAAGAGCCAGAAGGCCCACGGTGGCCATGATCACAACCTACGTGCGGCCTATTTTCACGTACTGGCCGATGCGTTAACGTCAGTGCTCGCCATCGCTGCTTTGTTGTTTGGTAAATACATGGGACTGACTTGGCTCGACCCGATTATGGGTATAGTGGGTGCTGTGATTATCAGCCGTTGGTCTTGGGGACTCATTCAGCAAACCAGCCCTATTTTGCTGGACGGCGGCGTTAAAGCATCATTACAGCGTAAAGTCACGCAAACCATTGAAGCTGTAACAGATCATCAAGTGGCCGATTTACATCTTTGGCGAGTGAGCGCCGATCACCATGCTATTATGGTGTCCATCGTGTCCCATTCACCGAAAGATGTCAGTTATTTTAATCAGTTACTGTCACAATTTCCTGAATTGGCCCATATCACCATTGAACTCCATACTTGTCGTCAGCGCGAGTGTATAGCTAAGGAAGCCTAAATGACTGTTGAACATCATCCCTCATCAAACCTGCATACAAGTGAGGCACATTTGCCTGCTGCACAATCAACAGCTGGACATTCAACGGCCGCGCATTCAACAGATCATGCATTAAATCATGTAATTATTGAATTTTATGAAAAGCTGTCGTCATGGGAACACGCCATTGTGCGCGACAAAGGGTTTAGTCTATCGCAGGTGCACACCATTGAGTTACTCGGCGTGCACGGCGCCATGCGGATGAAGGAATTGGCGGATAAAATTGGCGTCACGACCGGCACATTAACAGTTCAAATCGATAAAATGGTAGAGGCACAGTGGGTTGTGCGTCGTCCCCATGAAACCGATCGCCGGTCGATTCTGGTGGAGTTAACCGATAAGGGGCAAGCCTTGTTCCTCGAACATGATGCATTGCATCTACAACTCACCACAGATCTCACCGCAAAAATGAGCAGTGAAGAGCGAATCGTGCTGCTTAATTTACTGTCACGCATGAATAACGAGTTTTAATTTACCCTATGTCATCGACTAAAAAGCGTCCTTCTCGGACGCTTTTTTATAGCACGTCATTTTTAAAAACGCGATTCATTCTAGATTAATCATCTGCTATTACAGTACCTTACCTTTTGTTACATTCTTGTTGGATTAATAGTTGAACTGGATATTAATTAAGGTAATGTAAGGGCAGATCTCAAGATGGACTTTGTTTAAAAGGAATAGAATGAATAATAAATTACTGCCTTGGTGCATTGCAGGAGTGCTCGGTATGAGCGGTCAACTTCACGCAGAAGAAGATAAATACATTTGGTTAGAAGATGTTGAAGGCGCAAAGCCGATGGAATGGGTGAAAACCCAAAATGCTGCATCTGCCGCCGAAATTAAAGCGTTTAAAGGTTTTGATACCTTAGTGGCGAACAGTCTCGCCATCCTGAACGATAAAGAACGCATTCCCTACGCGACCCACATTGGCGACAAGTTATACAACTTTTGGAAGGATGATACCCATGTGCGCGGTATTTACCGCCGCACTACCATGGAAGAATATGCTAAACCCGATCCCAAATGGGAAACCGTGCTTGATATCGATGCCCTAGGTAAAGCTGAATCCGTCAATTGGGTATTTAAGGATATTAGCTGTCAGTATCCCGAAAATGAGCGCTGTTTTGTCTCATTGTCTCGCGGCGGTGCCGATGCGGTGGAAGTGCGTGAATTTAATCTCAACACTAAATCCTTTGTTGCTGCCAAAGATAAACCATTCTTTTTAAAAGAAGCCAAATCGAGTCTGAGCTGGATAGATAAAGATCACGCCTTTGTCGGTACAGATTTTGGTGATGGTCAAAGCATGACGGACTCTGGGTATCCACGGGGCGTTAAACTGTGGCAACGCGGCACGCCACTTGACCAAGCTAAGCCTGTTTTTACTGGCGATAAGGCTTCAGTTGCAGTTTCTGGCTGGGTGTTATTTGATGATAAAACGCCGCTGAGTTTAGTCACCGAAGCGCATACTTTTTATACCGCCAGCCAATATGTGTACCAAGACGGTAAACTTATTGGATTACCTTTACCGCAAGATGCTGAGATTAAAGGTTATTTCAAAGGTAAGTTATTCATTGAGTTAAAGAGCGATTTAACCAATCAAGACGGTAACTTTAAGCAAGGTGCGGTCGTGTATGCCGATGTGGCGGATCTTATCGCCCAAAAAGCCAAGTTCAGTTTATTTGTAAGCCCGACTCAAACCGCATCGATAGCGCAGCTCAGTTTTAGTAAGAGTGCAATTTTCGTTAATTGGCTCGATAACGTGAAAAGCAAATTAGTGCGTTATGAGCAAGACGAAAAGGGCGCTTGGCAAAGTACTCAAGTCCCATTCGAAGCGAATGGCGCCTTGACTGTAATGGATGTTGAGCAAGACAGTGATGATTTCTTTGTGAATTACACCAGTTTTCTTGAACCTTCAACTCTCTACACTGTGAATGCTAAAACCTTAAATCCGCAGAAAATTAAAGGTATGCCGCAACAGTTTGCAGCGGACAAGTTTAAAACCGAGCAATACTTTGCGACGTCTAAAGATGGCACTAAAGTGCCTTATTTTGTGGTGATGGCTAAGGATCTTAAGTTAGATGGCACCAATCCTACGCTACTTTACGGCTACGGCGGGTTTGAAGTGTCGCTGCGTCCATCTTATTCGGCCACCATTGGTAAGAATTGGTTAGAGCAGGGCGGCGTCTATGTGTTATCCAACATTCGTGGCGGTGGCGAATACGGCCCAGCTTGGCATCAAGCGGCGTTAAAACAAAATCGTCATAAAGCCTATGAGGATTTTGAAGCCATTGCTGAAGATTTGATTGCCCGTAAAATCACCTCCAGCAAACATTTAGGTATCCAAGGTGGCAGCAATGGTGGCCTGTTAATGGGCGCGGCATTTACCCGCAGACCGGATCTTTATAATGCTGTCGTGTGCCAAGTACCTCTGCTTGATATGTTTAGATTCAATAAGTTATTAGCGGGTGCTAGCTGGATGGGCGAATACGGTAACCCAGATATTCCTGAGGAATGGGCGTACATTAAAACCTACTCTCCGTACCATAATCTGCATAAAGACGTGCATTATCCCAAGGTCTTTTTCACCACTTCTACCCGTGACGACAGGGTTCACCCAGGTCACGCCCGTAAGATGGTCGCTAAGATGAAAGACATGGGAATTGATGTCTTGTACTACGAAAATATCGAAGGGGGCCACGCCGGCGCTGCAGATAATAATCAAGCTGCGGAACTTAATTCAATGGCGTTTGCCTACTTACTACAGCAATTACGATAATCACCGCTGGATTAACATAAGTTGTTAACAAGTTGGTGACAAAGCCGAGCAATTCCCTAATAGGTTGGGGAGCAAAAAACGGTCGAACTGATTGAGGTTCGGCCGTTTTTTTAACTTTGTTTTTTAATTGTTAACATTAACCACAGATAATTTGAGCCATTGCCGAGAGCTTGCTACTATGGCGAAAAAATTTGACTGTTACAGCCTAAGATTACCTTAAGAATTGTAAGTTAGTCTCGGCATACAACTAATTTGAGTGAGAGCTATCAGTGCTAGCAAGATTTAAGACTCTATCGGTGAATCGTTTCACTTTTATCACGGCGTTGTTTTACGTTTGTATTTTCAATATTCCACTATTCGATATCATTAAAAAAGGCATCGAAAAGCAACCTGATGTCGATCCAATCTTCATCGCCACTATGCCGTTGTTTTTAACTTTTGCCCTTAGTTTTGTGTTTTCCTTATTTACGGTGAAGTACCTCGTTAAGCCATTTTTTATCATACTGACCTTATTGTCATCGAGTGTGTTTTTCGCTGCTTATCAATACAATGTCGTCTTCGATTACGGCATGATAGAAAACACCTTTCAGACCAATCATGCTGAAGCGCTGATGTATGTGAATTTCGCATCAATAATCAATATGTTAATCACAGGGATTTTACCCGCGTACCTTATTTATAAGGCCGATATTCAATACAAGCCATTCTTCAAAGAGTTACTGCATAAAGTACTGTTTATGCTGACGATGTTGGCGGGACTGGCTATTATTGCTTTCTTCTATTTCCAAGATTACGCCGCTTTTGGCCGTAACAACGATGAACTAAAACGCTATATAGTGCCGACGTATTTTATTGGTGCGGCGTCTAAGTACATTAATGTGCATTACTTACAAACACCGATGGAATATCAGCAGCTTGGCCTCGATGCTAAGAATGTCAGTACTAACCCTAATGGTAAACCTAACTTGCTAGTGCTTGTGGTTGGTGAAACCGCGCGTTCGATGAATTATCAGTATTATGGCTATGACAAGCCGACCAACACTCATACCCAAGATCAAGGTTTGATTGTCTTTAAAGATACCCATTCATGTGGCACGGCAACCGCTGTCTCCCTGCCTTGTATGTTTTCACGCATGGGACGGGAAGATTATGATTCTCGCCGCGCCTATGCCCAAGATACTGCGGTTGATGTGTTGAACCATGGCGGAATTAAAGTGCAGTGGTTTGACAATGACTCTGGTTGTAAAGGCGTGTGCGATCAAGTTGAAAACATTACGATTGATTTGAACAGCGATCCTGAGTTGTGTACTGGCCAATATTGTTTTGACCAAGTGTTACTTAACAAATTAGATGAAACCTTGGCCACTGCAGAACGTAAAGATACCGTGATTGTGTTGCATGTGATTGGTAGCCATGGACCAACGTATTTCTTACGTTATCCACCTGAGCACCGTAAGTTCACACCGGATTGTCAGCGTAGCGATATTCAAAACTGTAGCCAAGATGAACTGATTAACACATACGACAACACCATTTTATATACTGACTACATCATCAGCGAAGTAGTGAAAAAGTTACAAAATCAGCAGGATAAATTTGATCCAGCCATGTTGTATTTGAGCGATCACGGCGAGTCGTTAGGTGAGAAGGGCATGTATTTACATGGCGCACCTTACAGCATTGCCCCAATCGAACAGACGAGTATTCCTATGCTTGCTTGGGTATCTGAAGATTTTAGTAAAGATAACCACTTAGACATGGCCTGTTTAGCTGAGCACGCGGCGAAGGGCGGTTTCTCCCACGACAATTTATTCGACAGTCTTTTAGGCCTAATGAATGTCAAGACCGAGGTATATCAGCCTAAGTTAGATATCTTTGCCAGTTGCCGAGGTTAATCAACCCATTAACTCATCAATATTGAGTCTTGAGCATTATCGTGCGACTCAATCTTATCTGGTGACTCAATGCTATCTTGTGACTCAATGTTATCTTATGACTAAGTCTGATCTACTGACCGCAAGTTATTGAGTGATACCTCGTTAGTTTGGTGTCGTCAATTCAAGTTCTAACTTATAAGAGGATGGTGGCATCCTCTTTTCTTTTGTCGCCTATCATAATAATTGATTTCCCCCATATCCAAATTGAAGCACTTGAGTTAACTTAATGCATACAAAAACATAACAAATCTATGGTTCGCGATTTATGCCTTCTACTGCAGAAAATAAAGAGCTTGATTCTGCCGCGCAAATTTTGCGTTTGGCCGTACCGCAAATGTCTGCCCTCGATATACCAGTCACACCTGAAAACTACACTGTTTGGTATGAATATTTTGCAGGGACAAATCTCGATTTAAACCGTGCGATTGATGGCTTTCTGGCAAATTCAGTTTCTTTTACCAAGGAGGTTAACACCAGTCTGTATAAGAACTTTATTCAAGAGCAGTCACCTGAAGTGATTGAAAATGTGCAGATTGAGACACAAATCCTGATCAATAGTTTGTTAAGTAAAATCAGCCAGTTGAGTCAAGGCACCGCAGCGTTTTCAGGTTCATTAGCTGAGTTTGGTTTGCGCCTACAGACAAATCCCGACATTAATACTTTAAATGAGCTGGTTGATGGTGTGGTCGATGAAATGCAGATGCTGCTCATCAACAACCGTGAGATGGAGCAAAGCCTGTGCACCATGGGCCAAGAAGTGCAAAATCTTAAATCGGAAATGGAAAACCTGAGCCTGGCGGCGATGACGGACCAATTAACCTCGCTGCACAATCGCCGTGCCTATGAACTGAGTATTCAAGATCAAATCTACCTTTCCCAAGATCATCAAACCCGTTGCAGCCTTTTACTGATCGATATCGATAACTTTAAAGCCTTTAACGACACTTATGGCCATTTAACCGGCGATAAAGTGTTAGCCTATGTCGCATTAGCCTTAAAACAATGTGTGCGAGGGGATGACTTTGTGGCGCGCTATGGCGGCGAAGAATTTGTGGTGGTGTTGCCTAACACTCATTTTCACGATGCATTACAAGTGGCTGAAAATCTTCGGGAACGTATCTCTGAGCGCCGCTTAACTATAGGAAAAGACAAAAAACTTTCCCTTGGCGCCATTACTGTTTCGATTGGTCTGGCTTCATTGCAGCAAGGCGACGATGCCGAAACTCTATTTAGTCGCGCCGATAAGGCCCTGTATCAAGCCAAGTCCGAAGGCCGTAACTGCGTCAGGGGATAAATAGATAAGAGGTGACTTTCGTCTGAGTTTTGCTGGTTCAGTTACCATAAACAGCTTTATTTTGCTGCGTTTATTCAGCCAACGGTGCACGGCCTTGGCTCATTACCAATACTCTTCTTAAGCATCTGACATTTTAAGTGATTAATCGATAAGAGTCAGTTGCATAAAAATTGAACTTTGAGGTTGTACTGTGGATTCCTGCAGCTGTGATAATAAAACGCCGCAAATCATTGCGGCGTTTTTGTTAGTCAGGATAAGGCTATTTATCAGTGGGCGGCTTTAAATCCATATGCATTTTGATCAAATGCTCCTCCATATCGAAGGTCACCTTAAAACCAAGACTCTTGGCAAGGCTAGCCATATTGCGATTCTCGAACATGGTAAAGCCGGTGAGCACGGGCGTATCATTGGCTTGATAATACTTAATCAGTTTTTCGAGCAACAATTTACCTAAACCTATACCTTGATGATCGCCGCGCACAGCCATGGCAAATTCGGCCTCAGTATTGTCGGGGTCGATGGACGCCCGTACTGCACCTAAGGTGATGTCATCGCCATCTGGGCCTTTGGCGGTGGCGATAAAAGCCATCTCACGGGCGTAATCGATTTGGGTTAATACCGCCATTTCTTCATGGGTCATTTTAGAGCGCACCCCGAAATAGCGTTTGTATCTGTCTTCATCGGAGAGCGAATTATCAAAAGCCAAATGCTTGGGTTCATCTTCGGGCAGAATCGGCCTTAGCATTACCTTAAGGCCATTTTTAAGCTCGGCGAATTCTTCTAATTCCTTCGGATACGGCATGATGGCCATCCGTGATGAACTGTCGGCATTGGCGTCGTGCAAACGGATATTCACATCGAGCAGCGTAATGTTTTCACCCGCGGCTAATACTGGGTTTAAATCCAAAGAGGCGATTTCGGGGCAATCGATAATGATGTGGGATATTTGCGTTAGCATCACGCATAGGGCATTCATGTCTAAACCGAGCGGTAAATGCCTGTCCTTCAACTTATGGGTCTTTAACGCTTGGATCACCATATACCGCGCCAGTGCCATATTCAGTGGTGGCAGGGCAACGGCGGCGTCATTAGTTGGATCCCATTCTGAGCCACCTTCACCCAAACAAATCGCTGGACCAAAGACGGGATCGCTTATCACGGCCACGCGGATTTCCTGAGCGCCAGCGGTCAATGCCATTTTTTGCACTATCATACCTTCGATAATGGCTTCAGGATTGGCCTGATGCACCCTTTGGGTAATGGCACTCGCGGCGTGGCGGATATCTTCGGCTGAAGTTAAATTGAGCATCACCCCATGCACATCGGACTTATGCAAGATGTTCGGGGATTGCACTTTTAGCGCTAAGGGATAGCCCGCTTCATTCGCAATGGCCACCGCTTCATCGGCATCTTTCACAAACCAAGTGTCTATAGTGTTCAGCCCATAGGCGCGCAAAATAGGGCTGGCCTCATGGGTTTCGAGTACTGATTTTCCTTTCGCTTGAGCCGCTTGCAATAATTTACGCGCCGTGTGGCTATCGGTAGGAATATTGTCGGGGATCGATTGCGGTACTTCTTGCAGCAGTTTTTGGTTACGGCGGTATTCAACCATATGCATAAACGCACCCACGGCGCCTTCGGGCGTACGATAGGTGGATATACCGCCCTTAGTGAAGCGTTTTCGCGCCTGATAGGCAGAGTCTTCGCCGCTCCAGTTGGTCAAAATATTAAGGCGATTCTTTTTCGGATGCGCATGGATCACGCTAATCAAGGCATCGGCGATTTCAACGCTTTCACCCAGCGCCGAAGGGGAGTGCAATACCAAAATGGCATCCAGCTCATTGGAATCCATCAAGATAGTCAAGGCTTTAGCATATCGCGACGCGTTTGCATCACCAATGATATCGATAGGGTTTTGCCTTGACCAAGTATTAGGTAACACGGCTTCTAATTTGGCTATGGTGTCATCTGATAACTCAGCCAATTTACCGCCGCGCATAATGAGTTCATCTACCGCTAACACTGCGGGGCCGCCACCATTACTGATAATACCTAAGCGTTCACCTTGCAGGGGATTGGAATGCGCAAGGCTTTCAACCGCGGCAAACAGTTCAATTAAGTCGTTAACCCGCAGCATACCGGCGCGGCGAAATGCGGCTTCATATACAGCATCATTACCGCCAACACCGCCCGTATGTAATTTTGCGGCGCGGGCCCCTTCGGCGCTGCGGCCAGATTTGATCACTAAAATCGGTTTATTGCGTGAAGCGGCTCGAGCGGCTGAGAGAAAATGGCGTTTCTCATTCACAGAATCGATATAAAGCATGATGGCACTGGTGCGACTGTCGCGGCCAAGGTAATCAAGTAGTTCGTCAAAGTTAATGTCGGTGGCATCACCTAGCGAGATAAAGGATGAAAAACCAATGCCTTTGTTATTGGCCCAATCGAGTACCGTTGTACAAATGGCGGCCGATTGAGACACAAAGGCAATTTTACCGGGTAGGGCGCTGGCGTGGGCTAAACTGGCGTTTAATCCTAATGGCGGCAGCAACATCCCTAAGCTGTTTGGCCCCAGAATGCGCATCCCATAACGTTTGGCATTTTGCATGGTCAGGTCGAGCAGGCTCACGCCGTCTTCGTTAACTTCCTGCGCCATACCCGACGCCATAATAATCGCCACTTTACAGCCAAATTGCGCCAGAGTTTCAACAATCGCGGGTACACGGCAAGCGCGGGTACAAATAACGGCTAAATCGGGTTTGATGGGAAGAGCTTCGATATTGGGATAGGCAAGCACGCCCATTACTGCCCGATATTTTGGGGTGACGGGCATGATAGGACCCGAAAAACCACTGGAGAGCAGGTTTTTCATCAGCACATTACCCGCACGCTTTTCGGTATTCGAAGCGCCGATAATGGCTACGGAAGTCGGTTTAAATAAGGAGTGTAATGTACGTTGACTCATAAGCGATTCCATCCCAATCAATGACGCTTCCAGTGTAACCTAGGGTATGAGTACTGCCCAGTTTAAGTTTCGGGTTCGATTAAGGTAAGTTTATTAGCAAATCATGAATTTACAGTCATTTACTGAGAATCTGAGCCCAATTCTGTGGATTTATCCTGTGATAACTGCATTTTCCGCATTGCGACACGTAACAATGTGAAAAATTTCACTTTCATGTTTGAAAATTGCTCAGTACCAAACTACTTTTTAATCACTGTACAATTATTGTGAAATCCATATGACATACAAGGATGGGGTCGTTGCGTTACTTGCGGCAGGCGTTGGATATTTACTGGGTTTAATCACTTTATTGGCTATCGGGCCGATTATATCCGTGTTGATTATGTTGCTTTGGCAATTTTATCAGCACCAGCAAATGCAATCAGTCCAACTGCATGATGATAAGTCCTCAAACAGCCAACTTGCCGCCGACTGGCAAGCCCACATCAGTCTCTATCAAGAAACGATCACCACACTCAACAGTTGTGAATCTAACATTGACAGCGTACTTGCGGTGCAGGGCGATGCAGTCAATTTACTGGGCGAGTCGTTCGATGGCTTAGGGCGATTAATGACGGAGCAAACAGGCTTCATTTCAGCGCTTGTCCAAAGCACTGATGATGCAGAGCTATTCCATTCAGACCAAATGAAGCAATTCGCCAATAATACCTCTCTGACCTTAGAGCGCTTTATCCAATCCACCATTGAAATGTCGGCGTCTACTATGGAGTTGTTGGAAAAAGTCAATCTCATCTATGAGTCTATGCCCCAAGCAATGAAAGCCTTACAGGATATAGACCAGATTTCTTCCCAGACCAATTTACTCGCCTTAAATGCGGCCATTGAAGCGGCGCGGGCGGGTGATGCAGGCAGGGGATTTGCGGTGGTGGCCGATGAGGTGCGGGCTTTATCTACCCGCAGTGCTGGTTTTAGTGAAGGTATTCAAAAGCAGCTTAAATCGATTCAAGTTCAGATAGAGCAATTAACCGTACACGTGAGTAAAGTTGCCGCACAAGATATGACCTATATTATTGATGCAAAAAAGGATATTGATACTGCACTAAGGCAGATTATCGTCAAAGCAGAAAAGGATTCTCAAGTGATTGCACGCATAGATTCATCGGCACATGAACTCGAACAAGCTATCTCAGATACGATCCGTGGCTTGCAGTTCAGTGATATCACCTCCCAAAGCCTGATTTACACCAATCAATCCCTACATCACTTAAAAGAATCGCTCAATCACATCACCAACATGTCGCAACAGGAATTTGGCATACAAGGTGATGGCATCACGACACAAATGAGTCGTCGGCGTCAGGAGACGCACAATCCGGTATCGAGGGACCAAATTACCTGTGGTGAAATTGAACTCTTTTAATTAGGGATAGCATAATGTCAAATATTAAAGTGATTTCATTGCCAGAGCGCTTTGACTTTTATTACCACAAGAAATTCACCAGTGATTATCAAGATATTTTAACGCTTCCAGAGGTTAACCATATTATTTTAGATTTTAGTCGAGTGCTTTATTTGGATAGTTCCGCTTTAGGCATGATGGTACTGCTGCATCGTAAGGCGCAGGAGTTACATATTTCTACGTCTGTTAAAGGTGCACATGGTCAGGCGAATGAAATCCTTAGTATTGCCAATATGCAGAAAATCTACATCATAGAGTAACACTCATTATGGTATCGCTTACTCAGCCGGAACATTTTATTTTAGTTATCGATGATGACGCTATTGCGAGTCAAAGGATCAGTGACTTTATTCATAGCAAAGGTTACAACGTTATTGTTTGTAGTGATCTAGAAGAAGGTTTATTTGAAATAACGCAAAATACGGTTGATTTAATTCTGATTAACTATTGGTTAAAGGATGGTACCGCACTGGCGTTACTGGATAATTTGAATAAGGATAAAAAAGAAACACCTGTTATCGTCATGAGCGAGACAAAAGAAAATCAATCCGTGTTAGCCTGTTTTAGAATGGGGGTTTTGGATTTTGTTGTTAAACCGATAAATGTTGAAATATTTTGGTACAAGGTTGAATGTTTACTTACCCGAGTGCAACTTCAGCATAAAGTAGAGCATCAAAGAATTGAACTTGAAAAAATGCTTTATGAAAAGGCCAGAGAAGAACACATGGCCCGGCATTTGTTTGAGCACTTAGTCAATATTGATAACACGGACTTTGACTTTGTGAAGACCTACTGTCAAGCAAGTGCCAATTTTAGTGGTGATATTATCCTTAATGGTATGGCCCCCAATGGCAATTTCTTCCTAATTCTAGCCGACTCTACAGGTCATGGTCTGAGTGCGGCCATGCCCATTATGCGTGTCGCGAGCACATTTAGGGCTATGGTTTCAAAGGGTTTTTCTTTAATTACACTGATCTACGAGTTGAATGCCAAGGTTCACCGTGAAAATCCAGAAGACAGATTTGTTGCCTGTATTATTTTGGAAGCCGATTTTAATCGTAATAAATTACATATCTGGAATGGCGGTATGCCTCCTCTGTATATTCAGTCCAATGAGTGCGACAACTTACCCCATAACGCGATTGAACAATTTAAATCAACCAATATGGCGCTGGGTATATTGCCGCCACACACTTTTATTGCTGATGTGTTCACCGTTGATTTACCGCTTAATGGACATGCTTGTTTATTTAGTGATGGCTTAATTGAGCAATACACCCATGATGAGCGCCCATTTGGTATCGATAAATTAAAAGAGCTGTTTATTAATCTATCCGGTGGGCTTACCCATTATTTAAATGAAAGCATGCATGAATACTGCTCTACTGAAAATATTGCAGATGACATTACTATTTGCACCTTAGATTTTGAGAAATTAAGCAGTTGGCATCAAAGCAGAGACGTCAGTCGAGCACAATCTATTATGGATGGCGAGTTTCACTGGGATATCAGTATTGCCGGTCCTATGTTGCTGGGCGCTGACTATTTAAGCTCGTTAAATCAATTCTTAAGCATATTTGGTTTTGCCACTCATTTTTGTCAACGGGTTTTTACTGTTGTCGCAGAGTTATTTAGCAACGCTATTGATCATGGTGTACTAAAATTAGATTCTCGGCTAAAAAACGATCCAGAAGGCTTTGAATTGTACCATAGTATTAGGGACAGTTTTGCTGACAGACTTACATTAAATGATTGGGTGAAAGTGAGTATTATCTGGTGCTCATCGCAAAATGAGTTACATATAAGTGTGAGTGACAGTGGGAAGGGTTTTGCGGGTGATGAAAACATCATTGCAGACATTCCTCAATTGTCTGGTCGTGGTTTATCACTGGTGAAAACATTATCTAAGACCTACGAATTAGTACCGCCAGGAAATATAACTAAAGTCATAATGGAATAGCGCATGAGTAAAAAAATATTAGTGGTTGATGATTCGGCAGCGATTCGACAAATGGTCGAAGCGACTCTTAAATCGGTTAGCTACCAAGTGGTACTGGCAAAAGATGGTCGTGAAGCCCTCGATATCTGTAACGGGCAAAGATTTGATTTTATTCTGACTGACCAGAATATGCCGCGAATGGATGGGCTGACCTTAATTAAATCCTTACGTGCTATGTCGGCATTTATGCGTACGCCGATCATTATGCTCACGACGGAAGCGGGCGATGACATGAAGGCGCAAGGAAAAGCGGCAGGTGCAACTGGGTGGATGGTAAAACCCTTTGATCCTCAAAAGCTGTTGGCTATTACGGCTAAAGTGCTGGGTTAACTGCAACGGGGTGAGCTATGTCCATCAATATGGCCGAATTCCATCAGGTCTTTTTTGAAGAAAGTCATGAACATCTTGAAAATATGGAACAATTGCTATTGGCATTGGACCTGGCTTCTCCCGATCCTGAAGAACTGAACACTATTTTCCGTGCCGCCCACTCGATTAAAGGCGGCAGCGGTATTTTTGGTTTTACCGCACTCACCAGTGTCACTCATGTTATGGAAAACCTGCTGGATAAAACGCGCAAGGGTAACTTCCAGCTCACCTCATCCACCATCGATTTACTGCTGAGTACCGTTGATACTTTATCCCATATATTGAGTCTGTATCGCGAAGAAGATCCTATTGATTGGCAAGAAGTCGAGTACAGCAAGAGTCAATTAGTGGCGGCATTGAATGGCGAAGCTTTTAGCTCCTCGGTTGCAGTACGCAATGGCACTGATATCGCTAACACTCCTGTGACACCAACTCTCAATGCAGAGTCTTCTGCACTAGTGAAAACCGAGGATGAGCTGGGTTTTGGATTTTTTGAAGATGAAATGGAGCGCGATATTGTTATCGAAGGTGAAGACTTTGGCTTTTTTGAAGAGGCTTATCATGCTGAGGATATTAGCGTTGAGAGTTTAACCTCTGAGGTTAGTGTCAGTGTTAATAGTACCGCAGAGCAGTTAGCTACAGCCGCTGATGATGAATTGGGTTTTGGTTTTTTTGAGGCATTAACCCCTGAATCCTTCGCCAATGAAATCGAATTACTGAGCTCAAAACCTGTGGAACCTGCGGCAGCTAAAGCTGCCACTAATCGGGCGAATCAAGTTAAGGTGACCGCTAATACTCAAGCAAAACGTAGCATATTTAAAGAGAAGGAAACAGAGTACAAAGCACCGCAAGCTACCAGCGTGTCAGCAAGTACAAAGGTAACTCCAAGCTCAACTGCAGCACTCAATCCAGCCGTTACGCCAAAAAATACTCTAACTGAGGTGAAAGCTGCGACTAAGAAACCTGCCGCGTCGGCCCAGGATGCTACTTTAAGGGTCGAAACCTCCAAAATAGATACCCTGGTCAATTTAGCGGGCGAGCTGGTGATCACTCAGTCCATGCTAACGCTTATTGGCAATGAAATGACAGGCGATTTAGGCGAGCGGCTGAAGACGGCACTCAATGAGTTGGAACGTAATACCCGTGAGATGCAAGAAGCTGTGATGTCGGTACGTATGCTGCCAGTCTCATTTGTATTCAACCGATTCAATCGTTTAGTGAGGGATCTTTCTGAGCAACTGGGTAAACATGTCAATCTCGTTATTGAAGGTGGCAACACAGAAATTGATAAGGGCATGATTGAAAAGCTTGTCGATCCGTTGACCCATTTAGTACGCAACAGTTTAGATCACGGTATCGAAAAACCTGAAAAACGGCTCGCAGCGGGTAAATCAGAAGCTGGCGTATTATCCCTAAAAGCCAGCCAAAGGGGCGGCAATATTGTTATCGCTGTGCATGATAATGGCGCGGGGTTAAACCGAGAACGCATTATTCAAAAAGCGCGGGAAAATGGTTTGCAAGTGGCTGATAACAGTAGCGACAAGCAAGTTTGGCAATTGATTTTTGCGGCAGGATTTTCAACCGCGCTTGAAGTCACTGATGTATCTGGCCGCGGTGTCGGTATGGATGTGGTGCGTCGCAATATCGAAGCCTTAGGTGGACGCATTGATATTGAGTCGGTTGAGGGCCAAGGTTCAACCTTTGAAATTCAATTGCCACTCACGCTCGCCATTGTAGATGGTATGAGTGTGTCTGTTGGCAATCAGATCTATATTTTGCCTTTAGTGCACATCATTGAATCCATTCAGCCACAAACGGAACAACTTAAATTTCTCGCTAAAGAACGGCTCTTAAAAGTACGTGAAGAGTACTTACCTCTACTTAATCTTTATCAACTGATGGAAATTGAACCCAATGCCAAGAGCCCAGAAGAAGGCATAGTGGTATTGCTGGAAAGTAACCACAAGCGCTTTGGCCTGTGCGTTGATGCCTTAGTTGGCCAGCAGCAAGTGGTGATTAAAAGTCTTGAAAAACATTATCGTAGGATCCCCGGTGTTTCCGGTGCCACCATTATGGGCGATGGTAGCGTCGCGTTGATCCTCGATGTCGAATCGCTCGCATTGCACATTAAAAATTAAGGAAATAGCCATGGAGAGTCGATCAACTATGACCGCCAAAGTGGAATACAACGCCCATGACGAGGTGGAGTTTTTGAGTTTTATGCTCGGTGAAGAGCACTATGCCCTCGACATTATGTCTGTGAAAGAAATCCGCGGTTATGAGTCAGTCACCAAAATTGCCAACGCCCCCAGCTTTATAAAAGGCGTGATTAATCTACGCGGTGACATAGTGCCCATAGTGGATTTACGGATGAAATTTGCCGTTGGATCAGTCACATATAACGAATTCACTATCGTCATTATGCTCAACGTATTCGAGCGTATTGTCGGCATAGTGGTCGATGCCGTCTCCGATGTGATTAAGCTATCAGCGGAGGAAATCTTACCCGCCCCAGAATTTGGAGTGGCGTTCGATAGTCGCTATCTCAAAGGCTTAGCCACAGTCGAGGATAAGATGATCATTTTAGTAAATATTCAGGCTCTGATCAGCAGTGATGAGCTGGGTCTAATTGATGCAAATAGTCTGACTGATCAGGAGTAACAATAATGAGTATCTTCAAATTTTTTGGCAATGATGAAGCGCGTGAACAAAGGGATGAAGAGCGTCAGCGCTATTTTCAGCTACTCGATAATAGTGGCAATAGCTTCATGATTGCTGACAGTCAGCGCAATATCATCTATGCGAATAAAGCCGTTGTCCGTTTGCTGCAAGAGGCCGAGGACGATATTCGTAAAGAGTTACCCCAATTTTCGGTCGCTAAACTGCTCGGCAGTAATATTGATATTTTCCACAAAAATCCAGCGCATCAACGCAATCTATTAGAGCGCTTAACTCAGTCCCATACTGCACAAATCACCATTGGCAAGCGTACCTTTAGGTTGATTCTGACGCCAATTATCACGGCTGAAAATAAACACTTAGGCACAGGTGTTGAGTGGATAGATCGCACCGAAAGTATCAAAGCTGAGCGAGCAACTCAACGCATTCTTGAAGCGCTCAATAATACCAGTACCAACGTTATGATAGCCGATGCTAACCGTACGATCATTTATATGAATCGCTCGGTCGAAACTATGCTACGCCATTCTGAAAGTGAGATCCGTCAAGCCTTACCGCACTTTTCCGTGGATAAAATCATCGGTAGTTCGATGGATATCTTCCACCGCAATCCTGCCCACCAGGCGAGTTTACTCGATAAATTAGACCGCAAATATGAATCGCTGATTAAGGTCGCTAGCTGCCATTTCCGTTTAACCGCTAGCCCCATAGTGTCTAAAGAAGGCGAGCGTTTAGGGACTGTGGTTGAATGGCTCGACCGCACCATTGAAGTGCAAACTGAGCAAGAGATTTCCCGCATTGTGACCGCAGCAGCAGCGGGAGATTTCTCCCAAAGGGCGGACACAGACGGCAAACAGGGCTTCTTCCTGATGCTGGCGAACAACTTAAATTCGCTAATTGAAACCTCGGACCGTGGGCTACAAGATGTGGCGCGCGTCCTAATGGCACTTGCGGATGGCGATCTCACCACCCGCATTTATAACGACTATGAAGGCACCTTTAATGATTTGAAAAATTACTCAAATCAAACGGCTGAAAAGCTATCCTTCATGATCCAAGATATCCAGCGAGCGGCAGATACCATCAATACCGCCTCGGCAGAAATAGCCCAAGGCAACGCCGATTTATCCAGCCGCACCGAAGAGCAAGCTTCGAGCCTAGAGCAAACCTCGGCCAGCATGGAGGAGCTCACAGGTACAGTGAAACTCAATGCGGATAACGCCAGTCAAGCCAATGCCTTAGCCTCTAAAGCTTCGGAAGTCGCGGTGGACGGTGGTGAGCTTATCCAACAAATGGTACAGACCATGGCATCGATTAATGAATCGGCGCGTAAGATTGCCGACATCATTGGTGTTATCGATGGTATTGCATTCCAAACCAATATCTTAGCGCTTAATGCCGCGGTAGAAGCCGCGCGGGCAGGAGAACAAGGGCGCGGCTTTGCTGTGGTCGCATCAGAAGTGCGCAGCTTAGCCCAACGTTCGGCCAATGCCGCTAAAGATATCAAGGCACTGATCTCGGATTCGGTGTCTAAAATCGAGAGTGGCAACAGCCTTGTCGGTAAGTCCGGCGATACCATGAAGGAAATCGTCATCGCCATTAAACGGGTGAACGACATCATGGCGGAGATAGCTTCAGCCTCTAATGAGCAGGCCATAGGTATCGATGAGATCAGTAAAGCCGTAGTGCAAATGGATGAAATGACGCAGCAAAACGCCGCCTTGGTTGAAGAAGCGGCCGCTGCAGCTGAAAGTATGCAATCCCAAGCACAACAGCTGTCGGACAGTGTTGCCAGCTTTCGCGTAGACGATGAGGATGAAGCCCCAAGGCACAGTAACGCGCGATTAGCAGCGCCTAAAGCGAAAGCGGTGAAACCCCTTAAGCAGCTACAACCTGTAGCAAGAGCAAGGGCTACAGATAAACCTAAAACCAATGCGATGAAGCCCATAAAGCAAGATCAAGATGAATGGGAAGAATTTTAATTGAGCGAAAATAAACCATTGGATCGAGAGTTTGCCTATACCTCGGTGCATTTTAATACCGCAAGGACGACGCTATATCGCTTAGCGGGGATCAAGCTCGCCGATAGCAAGGATGCTATGGTGTATAGCCGTTTAGTACGGCGGATCAGGACATTGAAATTAGCCGGATTTTCGGCTTATTTTGAGCACCTATTAAGTCATGAAAACGAGCATCAAGAATTTATTAATGCGTTAACCACTAATCAAACGGCTTTTTTCAGGGAACCGCATCACTTTGAAGTGTTAAAGCAATATTTAATCGATAACCCAGATACCCGCAGGATCTGGTGTGCGGCCAGTAGCACAGGGGAAGAACCTTACTCGATTGCGATTGTCGTCGCTGAATATTTCAACAGTTTTAAAACGCCTATTGAGATCATTGCTTCCGATATCGACAGCGGCGTACTTAAAAAGGCTGAAATGGGTATTTATCCCTTAGACAGGATCGATACTGTTAGCGATATCCGCAAGAAACGGTTTTTTCACCGCGGACGCGGTTCACAGTTTGGTAATGTGCGCGTTGTGCCCGAATTAAAACAAATGATCAAGTTTACTCGCATCAATTTACTCGATTCTTTTTGGCCGTTAAAAACGCCAATCGATGTGATTTTTTGCCGTAATGTAATGATTTATTTCGATAAAGAAACGCAGGAAGTCATATTAAAACACATGATGAACTCCCTCAGCGAGGATGGGCTTTATATTGCGGGGCATTCTGAAAATTTCAACATGTTCCCACAAATTATCACTGCCGTAGGCCAAACAACCTATCGGCCAGTGAAGGGGCTCATGAGTGCTAAAACCTAATATCGAATATGCCATTTCAGAGCCTAATCGCTATCATGACCACCATTTTGGTTGCGATGCAGTGAAGATCTTGCCAGGCGAGTATTTTGCCACCCGTGAAGATACCATGATAGTGACAGTGTTAGGCTCCTGTGTGTCCGTGTGTTTGTATGATCCTAAGCTCAAAATTGGCGGAATGAATCATTTCTTATTGCCAAGCGATAACAGCAATTGCACAGGGGTGCTTGCCGACTCAGCCCGTTACGGTGTGTATGCGATGGAGTTATTAATCAACGACTTGCTCAAACTTGGCGCGCAGCGTAATTCACTCGAAGCTAAGGTGTTTGGGGGCGGCAACATGTTGCGTAGTTTTACTGTACACAATATTGGTGAGCGTAATGCGGAGTTTGTGATTGAATACCTCAATCTTGAAAATATCCCTATCATTGCGGCCGATTTACTCGATGTGTATCCACGTAAGGTGTATTTCTTTCCCCATACGGGCAAAGTGAAAGTGCGCAAAATTAAGACCATGCACAACAGCACCATTCTTGACCGAGAAAGTGAATACCGCTTACGGGTTCGTAATCTCCCCACGGGCGGCGACGTTGAACTATTTGGTGATTAAGTTATGACGATCAAAGTACTCGTTGTTGATGATTCAGCGCTGATGCGCAGCCTACTGGGTAAAATGATTGAGGCTGACCCTGAGTTGTCTCTGGTTGGGCTCGCTGCCGATGCCTATGAGGCCAAGGATCTGGTTAATCAATTTCGCCCCGATGTGATTACTTTAGATATCGAAATGCCCAAAGTAGACGGTTTAACATTTTTGGACCGCTTGATGAAAGCCAGACCTACAGCTGTAGTGATGATTTCATCGTTAACCGAGCAGGGCGCGGATGCGACCTTTAATGCCTTGGCCTTAGGCGCGGTGGATTTTATCCCTAAACCGAAATTAGACTCGCCTCAAGGTATCCATGATTATCAGGATTTGATTTTAGATAAGATCAAATCTGCCGCGAAAGCCAAAATCATCAAGCCGCAGAAATTTGTTGAGCCAGTACGGCCAGTGTCGAGTAAGCGGCCGGTATTAGCCAATACAACCCTGACTCAGCATTTAGTCGCGATAGGCGCATCTACTGGCGGCACCGAAGCCATTCTTTATGTATTACAACATTTACCCGCGGCTATGCCGCCGATAGTGATCACCCAACATATGCCAGCTGGGTTTACCCGCACTTTTGCTGAACGTTTAAATCGACAGTCACGGATCACTGTTAAAGAAGCCGAGCATGGGGAACGACTCTTACCTAGTTATGCCTATGTTGCACCAGGGGATCATCACCTTGAGATCATCAAAGTGGGTGGCAGTTATAAAGTCAAATTAACCCAAGATGAAAAGGTCAGTGGCCACAGACCTTCGGTCGATGTGATGTTTACGGCCTTGGCCCAATGCGCCGCGCCCAATATCAGCGCGATGATTTTAACCGGTATGGGCAAAGATGGCGCAGAAGGCATGGTGGCGCTACACCAAAAAGGCGTCACTACATTTGCCCAAGATGAACAAAGTTGTGTGGTATTTGGTATGCCACGAGAAGCGATAAAATGCCGTGCGGTAGATTATGTGGTGGAGTTATCGCTGATGCCGAACAAACTTATCAACCACTTAAGCTCACTGTGATGGCGGCATTGAATGGTCTTCAACATTAACCATCAATCTGGCAGTGAGCCAGATAATAAGACATGACGGCTTGACTGATACTGTGGCTGGGTTAAGTGAGTCAATCCTGCTCACTTGGTGAAACCACTAATTGATTTCGGCCTAATCGTTTCGCTTCGTACAAGTGTTTATCTGCCAGTAATAAGCAATCTTGAAACTCTTCACATTCGTCCGAGAACACTAAGCCGCCGCTGAGCGTCACTTTAAACTCGACGCCATCTTCGACAAATACAATATGGCTAAAGCTCTCGCGGATCGCATTTAACTTAGCAATGGCCAGTGGCTTTTGCATATCTGGCAGCACTAGCATAAATTCCTCGCCACCGTAGCGACCGGTAAAGTCCGTTTGCCGTAAGGATTGTTGTAACAGATGGGCAAAGGCCAGCAACACCTTGTCACCACCAGCATGGCCATAGGTGTCGTTAACCTTCTTAAAGTGATCTAAATCGAGCATAGCAATACACACTTGAGAGTTAATTCGTTTAGCCACGTTATAGCAACGTCTCGCGGCAACCAGAATTTGGGTATGGTTTAACAGCTCTGTTAGGCTGTCGCGGCTTGCCGAACTGCGAATATCATGGCCACGCTGGGCGCGAGAAATCACCTGGGCGACAAATAAGCTCGGCGCAGTTTGCTTCGAAATCAAGTCATCTGATCCCGCTTGTATGATGCTGACTTTATTCTGCATAGTATCGTCAGAACTCAACACTAGGATGGGGCTAGAGGTGTATTTATCCAGTTGGCGGATCATCTTTGCCAGCTCAAGTCCGTTGACCTCAGGCATGTATAAATCGAAGATGAACAGATCGGGTTCAAACTGTTCAAGGGCGGGTAACACTTGCTCGGCACTCGACAAGCCTTTCACCATTAAACCGTGACTGCGTAATAGGCTTGAAAAATAATCCACCATAGATTGTTGGTCATCCACCAGTAATACCTTCAAAGGCTGTTTCTCTGACATCTTGAGAGATTGATGAATTTTGCGCACCAATAAGGTGGTTTCAGCGGGTTTGACAAAATATTCGCTGACATTGGCGCGAATGGCCAATAGCCGCATGTCAAAATCCCCCCGCGACGATAAAACAAACACTCGAGTATTGTTCTTCTCAAACTCAGTAGCAGCTTCGAACAAGGCTTCTTCAGTCCAATCGGGTAGAATTAAATCTAATAAAATCAGATCGAAGGGCGATTCATTTTGCACTACCAGAAAACTCGTGAAATCCAAAAAGTGCTGCACACTAAAACCGAATTCCCGCAGCTGTTTAGTGATCATAACTCCCACGTTATTATCGTCTTCTATGATGGCAATATGGTGTTCATGGCGCGCCTTTGATGGTTTATAGGGGCTTTGCTGCATTTGCGCCTCCACTACTGGAGCCGACGGTTGACCGCGCCTATTGTTTTGTAATAATTGATGGAAGAGGGTATCTAAGCTTTTAATGGTAGGCAGTTCGGGGGCAGGGGCATTGAGCAAGCCCTTAAGCTGCAACTCGAGTTTATCGACTATGTGTTTGGTATCCGACAACCCAAAGGTTTCGCTCGATCCTTTTAAGTTATGCACCTCGCGATAAACGGCGGACAACATGTGTGCGTCCCAATTCTTCCGCAATGAAATCCACAAGGTAATGATTTGCTTCTTTTTATCCGGCAGCGCATGTAAAAACTGTCGTCTAAGCTGCTCTAACGAATCTTCAAAACTCATAGGCGATAGATATCCTAAATGATTGAGCCATAGGCCTTCATCCCGATGTCGTCACAGCCCGAGACGATGAAACCCTTTTACACTGATACTAAAATTGACTCTGTTCTCCACAGAAGGATGCAACAGATTCAATCAATTGCGCGTATTTTCTCTCTGACTAATAGAGTGTAAACCACTGCAAAAAAAACGACGGAGAAATGTAGAGATGTCGCTTCCCTAAATAGACTTCCTTTTTAAATCGCCAATATTCGCGTTGTGACATAAAACGGCAAAACGTAAAATATTTTATGTAAAACAGCAGGATAATGATGACGTGTATTTTGTATCAAAAGCGATTGTGATAAGTTAGCCTCATTAAAAACAATCACTTGTTGCAAAAGGATCCTTGTCAGTGAGCATAGCATTTTATAATGACCACGCCGAAATACTCGCGGCACAGTATTTGTCTAAAACCTTTGAAGAAGTGCATTCAAGTTGGTTACATCATCTTTTACCTCTACTCGCCAAAAATACACTGTCGATATTAGATGTTGGAGCCGGTTCTGGGCGGGATGTGCATTACTTAGCCCAAAGGGCACAGGGCAGAGAAACGCAAATTATAGCAATCGAACCTGCTATTACTTTAGCGAAAATGGGGCAGGTATTAACCCGAGATTTGCCCGTGAGCTGGATTGAGGATAGTTTACCTCAGTTGCAAAAAGTGGTTGGCCTAGCGCAACAGTTTGATCTGATTTTACTCAGCGCTGTGTGGATGCATTTATCACCCTCTGAGCGCCCACTTGCACTGGCAACACTCTCACGTTTACTCAATTTGACGGGACTTTTAGTCATCAGTTTGCGCCATGGCCCAAGCCCTGATGCGCGCGTTATGCACCCAGTCAGTGCCGATGAACTGCTCACATTGGCTGCAGATTGTCAGCTACAACTTTTAGATTCGAGCCAAGATGAGACTGACAAACTCGGTCGTACACAAGTGCATTGGCAGACGCTAGTTTTTACACCCAAACTGATGCCAAATGTAAATGCACCTGAAGCAAGCGTTATTATTCAGGAGCGACTGAATGCCGATTGATGCGAGAAAACAAGTTGAATTTATTAGCTATTTACAACGTCTGTTAGTGGAAGGTGATTTCGTTGCAACATACAAATTTGCCTTACTGCATGCGATCGCAGATGTCTGCATCGAACGGCCATTAATACTTAATGCCGATCCTGAACAGAGAACCGCCATCAGTATTGATGAGCTGGTAGAAAAGTTTATTGAACTCTATTGGCAACACTCTTTACCTTTTGGTGCCGTTAATGCGCATTTTGTTCTACTTCAAAATAATGGAAAGCAATCAGCCTTAATCAACAGTTTGATTGAGCTACGTAATCAAGGCGTTAACAGTTTATCCCAGTTAAAAGCGCATCTTAGTTATCCAGCTTTATTGCGTAAAACACGCGCTACCTTTAAAGAGGGTCCGTTATGGCGCTTACAAATTTTGTCCCGAAGCGCAGATTGTTTTCTTTATCCCCATGATAAAACGAAAAATTACATTGAGTTAAATCCGGGCATAGCATTTTGCTTCAGGCGATTTCACGATTTAGTGGTGTCATTGGCTCGTACTCAATGGGTACAAAAAATCACCGAGTTTCCAGCAAATCAGGTCATTATAGGCAGTAAAGGCAATTTAAGTGAGTTTCTATTTGGCAGTGACCGACAGACGATCACTCACGCCAGACCTGTACTGCTTGATATCCAGAAAGGCCAATGCTTCTATTGCCAAAAATCATTAAAAGAAACTGGCGAAGTGGATCACTTTATTCCTTGGACACGATATCCTAATGATTTAGGACATAATTTTGTCCTCGCTCATAGCAGTTGCAATAACAATAAACGCGATCATCTTGCCGCTCAGCACCATAAAGATAACTGGTATGAGCAAAATATTATCCAGCATGGCCAAGCGTTGCACTCTGAACTCAGCCGATATTTCGTCTGTGAGAGTGATCGCTCTGAAGCCATTACGACTTGGGCTTATCAGCTTGCAGGACAAAATCGCTCGCCTCTATGGCTCGATAAAAAGACCTTTGTGCCTTTTAACGCGACAGATAATGACTTATCGAGCACAGCAATTTAGATATTGAGGAAAACGGGCGATGGATAGCCGATTTAAGCGTAGTTTTTTGATGTTGTTCATCATGGCGATTTTAGCGCTACTGATTGATCATTATCATGGTCGTTGGTTTCGTGTTGAGTTTTCCCAAGTATTTGCAGAGCTAGCTCAGCCGTTACAGCAAGTTTGTATAAAACAGAATTGGCAATGGTGTTCAGCGAGCTCTATGCCATTAATGACTCGTGTTAATGATCTGCCTAATATTAAGCAGCAAGTAGATGAATATCATGGTGAAGATCAGTACCTAGGTTGTGATTTGTTGACTGTGCAAGAAGGACGCATTGCACAACAAAAAGTGGGGGGTGTTTATACTTGGGTTGATGAGAATGGCATAACTCATTTTTCTGATGTAAATAATGCATCAGCTGAGAGTAAGTTAACTCAATATACTGAACCTAAATACAATTTCGAATTGAACATTGATTCCTTAGTCAGTACTCCACCGCCATTTTTTAGGGACCGACTGACCAGCACTATCAATCAAATCGATCAAATTTATCGTCAATATCTACCCAAGCGCACCCTACAGCCCATTAAGGTTAACTTGATGCTTGCAGGCAATTTAACTGCCTATAATAAACTTAAAAGACAGTACGCATCCACGGTAGGTGCAAGCCAAGGATTCTATTCAAGTCAGCATAATTTGGCCGCAGTTTGGCACAGAGAAGATGCTCAAGCGTTTCGTACTGCAATTCACGAAAGCGTTCATGTCATTAATGCGGGTCAATTTGGTCATACTCCGCGCTGGTTTAATGAAGGCATGGCGGAATATTTTGAATCGCCCGCTTTTCTAGCAACGATTGATACAAATAATCGTTATGATGCCATCATTCAAAACAATTCCAGTCGAGGTCACTCATATCGTGTCGTTGACGAATCTATTTCTTTATCAATGGGATTGAGTGAACTATTAACGGCTTCAGACCATGATTGGCAGGGGCAAAAACAAGCTGCGTTATACCAGCATGCTCACAGTTTTATGGCTTTCCTCTTTAGCACTCGCCAAGGTCGAGTGACCTTAAAGCAGCTTTTGCTGCAATTGAGTGAGCAACGCTGCCAAGCTAAAGTAATCGATGAACTATTTACACGTTATCCTGATGGTATTAAACAACTGGATCATGATTGGAAAAAGTGGCGTTAATTCAGTTTAAAAATCTTAATTATCTATTTTTAAAGGAAAGGTATGACAGAGTTACTAAAAGAGATTATTTCACTTTTATTGATAATACATGTCTAGTTTTGGAGGTTCGATGATGAAATCGATTTTCTTACTGTCCATATCTGTGCTTGTGCTGATAGGTTGTACAACGCCTAAATCGCCGAGCAAAGTGTATGACGAGTACAATGCTAAGGTACAGCAGGGGATGAGTTATCAAGAGGACAAGGCTTACTATACCCAACGTAAGCAAGCGGATGTTGAGTCTAAGTTCCCACAGTATATGCAGCAGATGAAGCTATCCCGCGATGAAGTGATCGCATCTTATCTTTCATTTTCAAAAGCGGCTGCCAAGTGCAAAGCACTCACCTTAGTGTCGCAGGTGATAGATGGGGATACGGCCGTCCTTGAATATGCACAAAAAGATCTTTGTGGTAATGCATCGGAGGCGAATGAAAAACAAAGAATTAGCATGATAAATGAAGGTGGTTGGAAAATTGATGAGCTCCAAATTAGTCTCTAAATTATTTGGGATGTCGTATCAATGACAGGATTTTATGAGTTTTTTAACTTGCCAAACGGAGTTGAGGTTACTTGCCCCCATTGTGCTGGCTGCGCCACTTTTACCTTTGCCCATGTTTTTCGTTTAGAGAAGAAAGATGTGCATTTATTTGAGGGTCGGCAGTTTGAGATCAAGCAGTTTAATCAAAGATTTGCCCATAAATGGCCTGGTGTGCTGTTTTTCCCTCCGCTATTGGATGCTTCTTGGCGGGAAAAATTGCCAGAAAAATACCAAGTTACTTCGACTTGGGAACATAGGGCGAACAGTGTTTTTACAGATGGTACAGATCTTGGTCTTATTTGTTGTTATCAGTGTATGACAAAACAGAAACATCGACTTGAATGGCCCAATGATGCATTTTATTCCCTTGAGTTTAAAGGTCATTCACTTTGGGCATTTAATAAACAGATGATGCTTCAGATCCGTGATTATATTCAAGCCAAAGATCGCGATGCGGTATTCGAGTCTGAGCCGATAGTCATTCGACATTTGCCGACAATTTTTAAACTGGCTAAAAATCGTGAGATATTGGTTAAAAAAATTAATAAGCTAATTTATAGCCCATAGTTTCTACATACCTATTTCAAAGACTTGTGTTGTCAATCTCATCGAGTAGTTGTGTTAAGTTGTCTGTGACTCGGATATTTGCTTTTCTATTAGTTATTACAGTTAGCGGGTCTATTATCATGTCGAAATATCATATTGGCACTACCGAAGATGAATTCGAACCCGGTTCTGGCGGCCATATACTTCGTAACAAACTCGCGATAACCGATGAAGAGGATATGGCAGAGGTAGAGACACAGTTGTTACTAAAGCTTTATGAGTACGTGTTTCAATCGGTGTTATTGAAAGTGAGCATCTATCGGTTGGTATGCTCTTTGAGTGGCATCGAAAATGGCTCGGTAATGTTTATTACTGGGCTGGTGAGCGGCGTACAGTCAATATGGGAAAAGGTGGTTTCGAATTTACGGCAGCGGCTCAAATACTTAAGTCTCTCACTCAGTTTGAAAAGGAATATTTAAGCAAGTTCAATGGTTTAAATTCGTTTTCTAGAGACGAAGTTGTGAGTTACTTGGCTGAAAGTCATGTGGAATTTATCCTAATTCACCCATTTAGCCGACATTCCGCACCTAATTTAGGAATAAATTTGCCGATAGCGTTCACCCAATACCTCCAAAATGATCTGCTGGTCTCCTGTTAGCTCCGTTACTTGTGGCGGAGCGTCTCCCTGTCGATATTCATATATGCCACCAAAGCGCAAAAAGATCCAACGGGCCGTCGGCTGCTGGGTCGGTTTCTTTTTCATATCCGCCACGCTGCGGTTTTGCTCCATTAATCCCTGCCGGATACGGTGCTCCAACGCGGCATAAATCATCAGGCTACAGGTCATCACCATCAGCAGCGCTTCAATCCGCTCCGGTTTTTTCAGGTACAGTGAGGAGGTTAAAAACTCCGGGCTCTTGAGAAAACGAAAGCCTCGTTCGACATTCTGCTGCGCTTTATAGGTGGCGAGTAGTTCGGCCATGGTCAGCGTATCGCTGTGGTCATTGGTCGCCAGGATGAACACACCGGTCTGGTTGCGAGCCTCTTCAACGCAAGCCAGGCTAGTTGCCGCCAACCCACGGATTTGAAACTGATGGCCAATTGGCTCTTCGCCACGCTTGGGTCTGCCACGCCCTGCATAAACGGGTTCACTCACCACCTCGGCATCCAGTTGCAGCAGCATCAAGCTGGCGGTAAAACGACTCAACTCAGCTTGGGCATCCGCCTCACAAGCAAAGCGTCGGGCACACAATTTGGCGAAGGCTTTGAGCTCGCGAGTACTGTCTTTGAGCAGGTTTTTGGCCAATGTCTGCTGCTCGCGATGGCCGGCCTGTTCGCTGCGCACCAGCAACCAGCGCTGCGCGACGCCGGCATAATTGGCACCTTGCCAACGGCCATGATAGCCATTGCCCAAGGCAGTCAGAGGTTGCGCGCCGATTGTTGCTACGGCCTGCTTGGCCTCGTTCAACGTGACAGGTACCCGGGTGACAAACAGTTGCTGCTGTTGCGCCAGCAGTTGCAAAGTATCGGCGCAGTACAGTGCCGCATCGCCGACCAGGTAACGACTCTCCTGCGCGGCCTTGAGACTGCTCAAGTGGCGCCGTACGGTCTGGGCAAAGGCCTTGGTATCATTACTATTACCACTCAAGGCCTGCATGTAGATGGGCAGGCCGGCCTGATTTTCACAGATAAGTTCCAGGATAACCTGGTTCAGCTCGGGCCGATGGTCGCGGCTATAGCCACGTACCAATTGCAACTTACCGAGCTGTTCGCCATCGGCTTGGTCATAGGCGCCATCGACGTGGAAGCTGGTGATATCGAGGTGCACTGCGGTACTTTTGAGTCCCAACCGCTCGACGACTTGCTCCGCCATCACCTGATAAAGCATGCTCACATCTGCCTCAAAGAGGGCATCGAGACAGCGACCGAGCACATCATCATTGAGGTCATCCGCACAGATCCCAGGGCCAATCAGGCGCTCTACAGGCTTGTTGGCAAAGAATTGCGGAAACATGTGCAAGGTGGAGCTATGAAAGCCCAGACCGTTCAATATCATCGCCACCAAAGCTTCACCATGTGAGACTTTGTAGGGAGGTGTTTTGGGGAGCACCGCATCAATCATGCGAGCAATGCCAAGTTCTTGGCAGAGTGCAGCAACCAAGCCAAGGTGATCGAGGTTACGAATAGAGATAGCGGGAGTGGCCATAATGATCTACCTGCAAAAAGTAGTAATAGATCAGAATGACCGATCGCCGTCAAGTTTTTTTAAATCTCAAATGAGGTGCGGAATGACGGATTTAGAGAGGGAAATGGACGTTTGTCACGTTTGATACTCGATGTGATGGCAGTAAAGGCGGGTTATCTCCCACTTGATTATGGGATTTGGGAACAAAATAGAGATTTTTATTTTAAGTCAATTCAAGCAGGGTTGGGTGGGGATTATCAACATATGGCTCGTTTGGTAAACGATGTGCTCAGCGCTAAAAACGAATGAAGTTTAGGCTAAGGTCAAATGACTGAAACGGCTTTTTTTGGCCTTCAATTTTGCTTCAACTTCAGCCGTAGTTTTACCCGTCTCAATAGCGGTTGAACTGGCCACAGCGCGATAGAGTCGATTTTGAGTCACTTGTGTGTTTTTTGATTTAGTTTTCATCGGATCAACCTCAATTAAGTGCATGAATTATAGCACTCTAGATAACGAATAGACAGCTATGTGTCCAAGGCCCAAAGCAGCAATACTTCATGTTTTACCAATCATATCGCTCTTTAGATATCGATAAAAAGTCGTCAGTAGGTTCTCCAATGACGACTCTTTTAATCAAGCTGACATAGCCGATTAAGGTTTATCAAAGCACAACATTACGCGCTTTTTCTCGCTTCCATTTCAGCTTGGCTTGAAAGGTACTCATCGAAAGTACCTTGGAAGTTAATCACTTTTTTATCTTTAATATCAATGATACGTGTTGCGAGTGACGATACAAACTCACGGTCATGACTGACGAATATCAAAGTGCCTTCAAAGTCTTTCAATGCATTATTGAGTGCTTCGATGGCTTCCATGTCCATGTGGTTAGTCGGTTCGTCCATGATCAGCACGTTGATGTCTTGCATCATTAACTTACCGAATAACAAGCGGTTTTTCTCTCCGCCTGAACAGTTACGCGCTTTCTTGTTCGCATCATCTTCGGTGAACAGCAGACGGCCTAACATGGCGCGTACCATAAGATCGTTATGCTTGGGTTGGCGCCACTGTGACATCCAATCCATTAGCGTGTAGTCATTATCAAATTCGTCACTGCTGTCTTGCGGGCAGTAGCCGATTGATGCGTTTTCTGACCACTTGATCACGCCTTTATTGTGTTCTAGATCATTGACTAAGCAGCGTAGGAAAGTGGTTTTACCCACGCCGTTTTCGCCGATAATCGCTAATTTTGCACCGGCTTCGAGGATTAAGTCGCCGCCTTCGAATAGCAGTTCACCATCAAAACCGTGGGCCAAATCTTCGAGGATCAGTGCTTGGCGATGCATTTTCTTGCCGGCATCGAAACGAATAGAAGGGTGGATACGGCTAGAGGATTTGACTTCATCGAGCTTGATCTTGTCCATTTTTTTCGCGCGCGAGCTGGCTTGTTTTGCCTTAGATGCGTTGGCACCGAAGCGGTTAACGAAGTCTTGCAGCTCTTCGATTTCAGCACTTTTCTTGGCGTTACCCGACAATAATTGTTCGCGCAGCAATGCCGATTGTGCGAGGAAGTATTCGTAGTTACCTGGGTAAATGCGCAATTCGCCATAATCGATATCCGCCATGTGGGTACAGACGGCATTTAAGAAGTGCCTATCATGGGAAATAATGATCATGGTGCATTTACGTTTGTTCAACTCGGTTTCTAACCAGCTAATGGTATGGATATCCAAGTTGTTGGTTGGTTCGTCGAGCAGCAGAATATCTGGGTTGGCAAATAGCGCTTGGGCTAACAAGACCCGCAATTTCCAGCCCGGTGCCACTTGTTGCATTAGACCGTAATGGAAAGATTCTTCAATACCCGCTTCGAGCAGAATTTCACCGGCGCGACTTTCAGCGCTGTAACCATCCATTTCGGCAAATTCACTTTCAAGATCGCCAACGCGCATGCCATCTTCTTCAGTCATATTCGGATTGGCGTAAATGGCATCGCGTTCCTGCTTGACTTTCCACAGGGCAACATCCCCCATGATCACCGCATCGATCACACTGTATTGTTCAAAGGCGAACTGATCTTGGCTCAGAGTACCGACTTTTAAGCCGGGCGTGATAGACACATTACCAGAGGTTGGCGCTAACGCGCCGCTTAAGATCTTCATAAAGGTCGATTTGCCACAGCCATTCGCGCCGATCAAACCATAGCGGTGACCATTGCCAAATTTCGCTGAAATGTTTTCAAACAATGGCTCTGGGCCAAACTGCATCGTGATGTTCGCGGTAGAGATCAAAGGAGCTTTCCTAGGTATTTGCTAACGGGGATTGTGACAAACAAGCCTCAAAATGAAACATGCGCTTCACCCACTCTAAGCCAAAATAGTAAAGTGGGGATAATAAGGTCGCGGAGTATACAGACTAAGGGCTAAATATGCGAGCTAGTATGTGATGCGCAGCTATAAATCGAGCCGTTTCAGTTGCGTTTATTTGCGGATAGGTGAAGGCGTGAGTTTATAGCGTTTGCATGATATCGCAGATATGCCGATCTAAACTGCCAGCTTGCGGTATTATTTCTTTGCACTTAAGCCGACGCCAAACCTTGCTAGCGCAAATAAAAGAAGGCGTTTAGCGTATTTACCGTTATTATTCCCGCAGTTTTGTCGAGCAGCAGATTTTACGGCTAAAATTTAATGGCTCAGTTGAAGGCTTTAGGACTGTAAGATCTAAGTGTCGCGAGTTTTGTAGCGAATTAAGTCACTCGTTTAACCACTCAATACCGTAAACTAATACCTTAAAATCAGCCAATTGGGCTGAATTTGGAATTCCCATGATAGAAGAGCAACAGAACAACCCATTACACGGCCTTAAACTCGAGACAATGATCACTGAGTTAGTCGATTTTTATGGTTGGAAAATTTTATACGCGGCATTAAAGCTAGGCTGCTTTAACACTAACCCGACCATTGAGGCCTGTATCATTTTCCTCAAAAAGACCGAATGGGCGCGGGAGAAAGTGGAAAACTTCTACTTATACCGATTCAAGCGTATGCCTAAAGCCGTCGGTGAGCAGTTTGATCTTAAGCCACGTGAACGTGGTTTTGCCTCAGGTATCGTCCCGCGTAAACCGATGGAGCTAACATTAGCATCTATCGCTGAAATGCAAGCCAAAGCCAGCGCCGAGTACGAAGCGGGTAACCGCCGTCCAAATTCTGGCAGGCGCTTTGGTAATGACGTGGGTAAAAGCGCTGGCAAAAAAACTGCGGGTGGACGGGGAACGGGTTCTGGCTATGGTTCGTCCAATAGCAGCTCACAGCGTCGCAGCGAACCCAGACATGATTCAAAAAATGATTCCAGAATGACTGAGCGTTCAGGACCAAGCCCATCGACGGATGATAACGATCCTTGGGGTACTAAGCGCAGTTAATTCGATGTTAGTCGCCCTGAATGAAGTTATTGTTTTAACTGTGTGATAGACGATTTAGGCGGGTGTAAACGAAAGAGGGTAGCCATAGTTCTCGGCTAACCTCTTTTTTTGATTAATAATTCAATTTATTGAATGCTGGTTAGCAAATTATCGGGGGTTATTATTTTGAATTTGCATATTCCCTGCATAAATAGTTAACCCCTTCAATTTTCGTTCGCGTTGCGCTAAGTGCAAATCGTTACCTGCATAACGCATTATCCGCAGTGGCATTTCAAGCAATAAATTGGCCCTATTGCATGTCGAGTTGTTTGACTATGCTGCTCCAAGGTAACCATTTAAACGCTTGGTTGGCATCGGGTAAGTGGTTGTGACCATCCTGTACCACCAGCATTCCCTGTTGCCAAACACCATGGCCGACGGGCAAATGCGTGACAGCCAGCCCATCGGTTTCTGAAGCGCCGTCTATGCTGGTTTCGCGGCCGTTTTCCATGCCGTTTAAGTTCACCCCAATGCGGAAACGCCCCACTTGGGTATAAGGCGCGCTGGCTTGATAAAGCAAATAACTGTTATTACCTTGGCTTGAGACCACCAGCAAATCTTGTTTTTTGCCTTTAAGGGTCGCACCTTGATACAGAGAAATTCCTTCAATATCGGCGACTAAATCGCCTTCGGCCTTAATGATCAATTTGCCCTCTGTACTGGCATCTGCTTTGGCATTAAAGCGCCAAATGCCTTTGTCTTCTTCACCGATAAACAGCGCATGTTGCGCTTCATCGACCACACAACCTTCAACTTGGCTGGGGGTATGAATATCCCGCACGAGTTTGATACTGGGCGCATTTTGTTGCCAGTCGACACGGTACTGGGCGATGCGGCCAGATTTCTCGTTAGCGAACACGTATAAGGTTTGCTCATCTTGATACAAACACATGCCGTAAATATCCGTCATGTTAGTCGGCTGATTCGGGTATTCAGTAATCTTGCCTGCGGCGTCGATTTCATAAAAGGCCAATTTGTCACCATCGCGCAGCGTGGCAACGGCAATATCGCGTGACTTTCCACCAAGTTTGACCCGTTGGCGTAAATCGACATTGTTGATCCGGCCCGATGGCAGCGCTTGAACTTGCTCGCCGCGCATATTAAAACTCAATAATCCCCAACGTTTGTTGGTGCCAAGCACCAGGCTTTTTTCGGGTTCAGTGGGGTGTACCCAAATGGCGGGATCATCCATAGTATCGCCCGGTCTATCGGATGGCGCGCTCTCAACCCAAGCGGGGATTTCTACAATATTTTCCGCATTTGTTGTTGGCCTCGCTTGTGCATCGGCGGCTGTGTTTGCGCTCTGCAAGGATGTGGCGAGTAACTTTTTGGGTGGCACTTGTGTCAAGGCTTGTGGCAAAGCTTGCTCAGTAAAAAGATAGCGGTCGTTTTTATCATCATAGAGAGCAAACGTCGCAGTTTTTGCTTGGGCTGATGTGCCCGCGTTTATAGCAAGGCTTAAGCGCTGCGCCTTGGTTATCGCTTTTAGCTCGGTTTTATCGTTAGTTTTTGTCGATGGCGCGCTAAAACTCACTATTTGAGTGCCTTTGCCATCCATCACTTTGCCGTTTTTATCACTGAGTAACAATTGAGCGTTCAGCAGGTTTAAGCCGGTGATGTGATTATCGAGCGCGGGGAAGATGAGCTTAGCGCGAGTATCGGCAAACGGGCTGGCATCAAACTGCCATACACCCGCTTCGGGCTCACTGACATACAGCATGTCGCCGTCGATAGCGCAGTCCGTGCTGTTAACCGGAATCGATTGGCTGCGCATTAGCTTAGGTGAGAAATGCGCGGCATTACCCAATAACCACTGCTCGCTCTTACCACTTTCACCGCCAAACCACGCGTAGACATTGCCATCCTGAGTGCGGGGCTGAATACAGATCCAGTTAATCTCGAAATGACCCATAGGCAGCAAGGGCAAGATATTGGTCGTCGGTTTGCCATTGATTTCTTTGAGCATAATAGGACGCACGCGGTCGGCTTTGCGATCGAGCGTTAAGGCATAGGGATCGCTAAAGGCGAGTAATTCAAAGTCACCTTGCACCAGTAAACTCGCTGCAGGCAAGGGCGCTTGTGCAGTCGTTTGCCTGCCTTGTTGCGTTTGAGTCATCGAAACGGTTTGTAACATCAGTCCTTGCTGTTCGCTGGCAAAGAGCCAGTGAGACAGAGTGATATCGCTCTGTTTGTCCTGATTAAAGATGAGTGGCTGTACTTGGCTGCCCCTATGGCCCGCTATGGTTTGAACAGCGACGCTGATGGTATTTGCCATGGCAGTCAAGGGCGTATGACTGGCGATAAGGCCAAGCAATACGGCATAAGATAGTAGAGTTTTTTTCATATTCTGCTTCGCTAGTATTCTGTTTTATCAGATTTTTATTAAATTTATCATCGACACTTGTCAGCAAACTTCGCAGCACACTGTCAGCCCATTTTTAGCCCAAAAAGTCTACTCTCAAGCTTGTTCATAACCTAAGTGCCGATGAGCGCGTTAATAGTTAGTGTATTGCAGGCCTAATTGGAAAGTGCGGCCATAGGCTTCGTACTGGGCGTTATAGGCACTGTTACCGGCGTAGCTGTAATAGGGCTCATCGGTGAGATTCACGCCTTTGAAATACAAGGTCAGGCTGGTGGTAATATGCGCCTTTGCCACAAAATCCCATTGCAAGTGGCTGTCTTCATAGAGATCGAGACGCGAGTCATCGATTTCAGACACTTCTTGCAAGTATTCCGATTTATAGGCAGCCGATAACCACACGCTGGCGTAAGTGTTCTCATAACCTAAAGACAGGTTCGCGGTGATATCCGACTGACTTGGCATCGGAATATCGCGGCTGTGCTCTGCGCCGTCATCTAACCAGCTGATGCTGGCGGCGGAATCTGTGTAGGTTAGGTTAGAATTGAGCACGAGTCCGTTAAAGGGCTCAGGCAGAAAGTAGAATTCCTGCACATAACTGAGCTCAATCCCAGAAATGTGGGCACTGTCGCCGTTAGTGTAAGTCACTGCGCTATGGGCATCGACATAATCGCCCCGTCCGGCTAAGTCTGCTTTGTAGATAAAATTATCAATGTCCTTGTAGAACAATCCCGCCGACACCAGGCCAATATTGCCAAAGTAGTGTTCGAGGCTCAGATCGAAGTTCATGGATTCCAGCGACTTAAGATGGGGATTACCGAAAGTTAAATCGATATCGCCGTCATCTTCTTCGCGCAAATAACCTGGCGCGAGTTGACCAAAGGTCGGGCGCACTAAGGTGTTGGTCCACGCGCCGCGCAGCACAGTATTGTCAGAATAACGGTAGGTGAGATGCAAAGCGGGCAACCAATGATCTTCATCGCTGGTGTTGTTGATATCGATAAACTCGCCGCTAACACCATCGAAACCATGGCCTTTAGAATCCCATTGGTTTTGCTCGAACCTTAGCCCTGTGAGTATCCGCAGTTTACCGATATCTAAGTGACCCATAAGATAGGCGGCGTTAACATCTTCAGTGATATCAAAGTCATTGATGGTCGATTCGATATCATCGCGATTGGCATCCGCGTCTAAGCTGTCCACCAGATCCCACACGGGTGAAGCGTTAATGCCCGCGCCAAAGCGGCCGAGACTGTAATCGACTTCATCACCTGAGTATTGGCTCAGTAACAGGGCATCATCGCTCACGCCTTGGTCGGCAAAGTCACTGTAAATCCACACTTCTTCACGATTGGTTTTATCGCGGCGGCTGAGTTTTAGCCCCGTTTTCACTTCGGCAGGATAGCCACCTAGACTCAGTTGGCGGCTGAGGTCAAATTGGGCGCTGTTAATGGTGTCTTTGGCTTTCGACTCGGCTAACTCGATTTCGTCCAGCTCAAAATTATCGGTTTGATAATAGCTTTCGGGCGCGATTATGTGCGGTCGTTGGGTATCGCTAAAACCTGTGTCATCGATTTTTGCGACAAAGTCCGCGCCGGCAATATCCCGTGGCTTGTCGGCACTTGCCGTACTGTGGCTTGCTTGATAATCGAGGGTCCAGCGCTCAAAACGGGTTTCTCCGCCAAGGACATAGGAAGTGATGTTTTGGTTTTCGCTACGGGATTTAAGTGAGCGCGTGGTTTTGCCTTGGCTGAGTTCGCCTGCTTGTAGCGGCGATTTCCACTTAGTTTTGGCGCTATTGCGGGTTTCGGTGTCGTCAAACTCACTGTAAAGCGTGCGCAGGTATAAATCTGTGTCATCGCTCGGGCGATAATCAAAGTTCACCCCTATGCCTAAACGCTCACGATTGATTTCATAGTCACGATGATCGACAGACTCAAGCGCTGCTTTGCCGTAACTAGTGTCATCGGTGAAATCCCAGTTGCCGCCAGTTTCGACGTTATCCGAGCCAAAGTCGCGGTTATACCAACTAGCCCCTATGGCGATACCTAACTTTTCACCAATGACATCGCTGTAACTGGCAGCCAATTTGGGATTGGTGTTATCAGTTAGAGAATCTTGGCTGGCTTCTGCGCTTAAGTTAACGTAGGTATCGTCTCGATCGAACGCTGACAGGCTTTTGACTTCAATCGCGCCGCCCAGTGCGTCGGCATCCATATCTGGGGTTAAGGTTTTACTGACTTCAACCGATTGCAATAAATCTGATGGTACTACGTCGAGCGCCACGGCGCGGCGATCGCTCTCGGGCGATGGCAGACGCGTGCCGTTCATCGACACTGAGTTATAGTCCGGCGCCATGCCGCGTACTCGCACAAAACGACCTTCGCCTTGGTCACGTTCAATAGAAAGCCCCGGCACGCGTTGCAGTGATTCGCTGATGTTGCTGTCGGGGAAATTGCCCAGCACGTCGGCGCTGACCACATTGAGCACGTTATCTGCACCACGTTGACGGTTCATCGACTTACTCAAGGCGCCTTGCTGGCCGACCACCATAATGTGTTCAACATCTTTGCTGCTGAGGCTGACATCCTGCTGGCTGGTTTGCTTATCGGCAATCTGGACCTTGTGCTCCATAGGTGTAGCGCCGAGGTAGTTGACCACCAGAGTGTAATCGCCGTCATTAATGCCGACAAAGAAGTAGCGACCATCACGGCCAGCCTGTTGGCTCAGATTAAGCTCTTTGATAGTGACACTCGCGCCAGCTAAGGGCTGCTGGCTATTTTTGTCACGAACCTGACCTTCGAGTTTACCCACGGCAAAGGCATTGGCGCTGGAGCCAGCGGCCACAATGGCAAGGGCGATGGCCGATAGCGGCGTGCGAAATGACATATTAACTTCCTATTATTTTGTTGGTACGCGAGTGTTATCCGTGACGGCCAGTTACCCTCGGTCGCTGCATCGCGACATGAGTTGCAACATGAGTTGCGACATGGCATCACGGATTTGAATCTGTGTTTTTAGTCACGAGAAACATTCAATAGCGGCAACGTTAGGGTAGGTTAATGTCAGATTTGTGACGGGATTTTGTAAACGGGGCAAACTTGCCCTCAAACGCCGCTTAATAGCGACTTTTTGCGAGAGCGTGAGCTAAAAAGACGCTTATCAGAGTGAACTTTGCAGCAAAACCACTGGGGAAGGGCTTGTGTATCTAAATGATCTATTACTGATTTAAATGTTTTTAAACCAATTACTTGCATGAGTATTTAGTGTGAGAGTCCGTAAAGGTGAGCAAGCGTTGCCAGTATAATAGCCGACAAATAGCCGTAAAATCCCAAAGTGGTTGAGCTAATTTGCCGCAATCACGCTAAACCGTACGTCACCTTTTTGTCATAAAACTGGGTTAGCTTGCGGTGCCAATAGGGTGAATTCCCACTCCATTCTGCACAACAAAATCAAAAGGTGAGCCCTTGCATTATCCCGTGAAATCGCTGCGACTGGCCTGTGTGTATGGCTTAAGTCTGTTGATCATCTTTATCGTGCCGCTACTGCTGTGGCAGAACACGCCTGCGAAAGCCATTCCTCAAGTTGATTGGCTCGATATCGCCACCGAAGGAGCCTTGTTTGTGCTGGGCATGTGTTGGTTGATGGTGATTGTTTCGGCTCGTCCATCGGGGCGCGTAACCAACTTACTGGTGGTAGGTCTGGCAAGTTATTGTTTAGGTTGTTATTTAGATTTACTCGATGAAATTTTTATCGTTAAAACGCTGCCCGTGTATAACTGGTTTGAAAAGATGCCAACGCCGATTGGTCTACTCATTCTAACTTGCGGGCTTTGGCTGTGGCGCGACGAGCAAGCCGTTGTCAACCGTCAATTACAAACCCGCGAGCAATTTTATCGCCAACACCATCTGACCGATGGCCTAACCTTATTGAACGATGCGAAAGCCTTCGAGCACCACTTGCTAAAGCAACTGGCGCAGCAGCAACCCTTTGGGCTGATCATGCTTGATATCGATTATTTTCATCAATATAACCAACTTCAAGGTGCAAAAGAGGGCGATAAACTGTTATCCGATGTCGCCCAGTGGTTAAGTACCCAGCTAAGAAGTCAAGATTTGGTCTGCCGTTATGCTGGCGATCGTTTTATCATTTTGCTCAATGGTGCAATCGCACCTTGGGTCAGTACCATGGCGGAGCAGCTACAGTACGGCATTACAGCACTGGGCTGCGAGGTTTCAGTGGTGTGGGCTTTGCCATCTCCCAAGATGGTTGTGGATAAACTGAGCAGTGAACCAACAAAACGACCGCTTAAGGATGAAGCGCAGGCATTACTCAAATTACTCAATGAAAAAATGTCACAGCAAAAGTTAAACCGTCAGCCATTAAACCAGCAAACATCGACAATCAACGCCTTTAGTGAGCCGCGATAAATGAAAGCCCTGGCCACTTGGCAAGATAAGTGTATCGACAGCCAACTGCTGGTGGCGAGCCTTGTCGGCTTATTTAAGCAAAGGGGACTGGATTGCGACAAATTACTGCGTGGTACGGGGATTTTCAGTGCTGATATCCGCAAACCTGGCCATAGCATTAGCCCGAAACAATTACTCAGACTGGTGGATAATGGTTTATCACTGTGGCCAAGTGGTGACTTAAGCTTTTTACTTGGTCAATTATGGCTGCCATCCCAAAGTGGCGCGCTAACTGCGGGGATGTTATGCGCGCGGGATCTCAATGAACTTGGGTTATTTTGGTATCAATTTCATTGGCTCACTCAGCCTTGGTTACAGTGCTGGCGTTGGCAGGGTGACAAAGAATGGCATTTTTTACTGAGTCTCGATTTAGGCACTCAGCGGCATACAGAGTTCTTTATTGAGTTAAGCCTGTCGTCATTGGTCGCCAGTTGTAAACAATTGATGGGGCAGGGTTGGCGTGGCAGCATGAGCTTTCCCTACGAGACGCCACAGAATATCGCCCAATATTATAAGTACTTCGGCACAGACATTAGTTTCGATGCGCCGCTGTGTCGAGTCTCGATGGCAAAAGCCTTTATGCAGCAACCGCTGTTATATGCGCAGCAGATCGCCAGCAGCGTCGAATCACAAGCCACACGCCATGCTGTGACTCATGCTGTCATTTCGCGCCAAAGTCACTTTCAATCGCCGCGCTACACACTGTTTGCCAGTGAATATAGACTCGGACTGGCGGCGGGCATTCGTTTGTCACTGATGCGGGATAACTTAAGTTTGCCAGAAATGGCAGAAAAATTAATGATGAGCCCAGCGACCTTAAAGCGTCGCTTGGCCGAGATGGATTTAAGCTTTGGCCAACTCACCGATGAAACCCGTTTAATCAAAGCGCTTTATTATTTAGCCACACCTTCGCAAGACGCCCACACGATTGCAAACTCACTGTCATTCAGTGACGCCAGTAATTTCAGGCGTTCTTTTAAACGCTGGACAGGCCAATTGCCCACCTATTTTCGCAGCTGGCTGGCTTAAGCCACTACAAGAAATATCACTTCTCATTGTCTCTTCATTTTGACCACTAACTTAATACAGGTCCTTTGTTGTTAGTTAATATAAAAGTGAACTTCTATTCAAAAAAATGCATGACAGTTAGGAGAAAACCCGAGACTACATCGCTTATTTTGCATATTTAAAACATAGATATTCATGTAAGCACGGAACAAGGATGCATATGCTATGTTGCTATTTTCCAAGAATTTAACTTTAGGGGTAAAATAAGGCTGAAGCGGAATACTTAAAGACATAAACTCGCGAGTTTTAGAGTGATCCCTGCTAATCTGTGATTGAGCCTATTTAATGTTATCGCTAGGAATGCCGATGGATAAGAAACCCCTTGAATTGGTTTACCCATTTTTAACGGAAGCTTTGCGGCTGAGCGAGAATGGTCTAGCAGTGTTAGACAAACATAATCATTTTATCTTTTATAATAATACCTTTGCTAAAATGTTTGGTTTTGTTGAGCAAGACATGGTCGGCAAGCATTTTGATGACATGATGCGCTTTGCCTTTACCCATAAACAGGGACCGAACATTGAACATGAAACTATAGAGGAATGGCTCGAACTGATTCATGCCAATCAACGTAAATCAGCTTTTCGACGTTTTGAAGTGGATCTGGTGGATGGCTGCTGGTTACAACTCTCGGAACAGGTTTATCACAATGGCGATATGGTGATTGTTTGCACGGATATCACCCAGTTAAAACAGGTCGAATTTGCCCTTAGGAATGCGCAGACTGAATTAAATCGCCTCGCGCTCACCGATGAGTTAACGGGGATTGCCAATCGGCGGCACTTTTTTCAGCAGTTAGAACATGAAATCAAACGCTTGGGTCGCTTACAGTTGCCATTATGCTTAGTGATGATGGATATCGATAATTTTAAACTGGTTAATGATCGCTACGGCCATCAAGTCGGTGACAAGATATTGCAACATTTTACCCAATTCATCAGCACTCGAACGCGCCCCTACGATATTTTTGGCCGCCTCGGCGGTGAAGAGTTTGCACTACTACTGCCAGAAACCACGGTTGATACCGCTCAAAAAATCGTAATGCGTATGATGTCATCCCTTGCCAATGAGGACATTTCTGCAATCGTGGCTGATTTTCAATATCAATTTTCAGCAGGGGTCAGCGCCTTAACCCCTGTGATTATTCGCCATAGTATTGATAACAGTACTGATATTGCAGATGTGGAGCAGGTTGCATTGCCCATTGGAACCGGAAGTCAGTGCCGCTCGGATGCTGAAAAGCTGGTGGCCGAGGCCGATAAAGCACTCTATCATGCTAAAACCCTCGGGCGAAATCGTGCGGTAATATGGGACGAGGTGATGTTACCTCGCCACAAGCCCAGCTAAACCAAGCATTCGACATTCAGTGCATTAGTACTCAAGGGAAACTGTGTTAATCAATCAGCAATATACCCGCCATGGACCCGATTACCGATTTGGTGAGCAGGTGACATTTCTTGATGTTAAACAAACCTTTGGTTTTAGTCATGTACGTGTTGGCCGCTGGGTTACGCGGGATGAATCGCGCCTTGCTGCGGATCTGGTGTTTGATTCGCTCGCCGATCTGGCCTTTATCTTAAAGTTGCCACCTTTGACGTTAGGGCTGCGCGAAACCGTGAGTCTGGCTTTTGGTCATGGCGGTCAAAAAGGCGTTCAGGCCCATTATGCGCCCGCGACTCGGGAATTGGCCTTGGCAAAAAATGCCGGTGCTGGCGCTTTAGCCCATGAGTTTTGGCATGCGTTTGACCACTATATTGCCGCCAAGTCCTTCAAATCTTCGTCTAAGCGGTTTCAATGCGCGAGCGATCTTTGGTTGTCGGATCTGCCCATCATAGAACATCCACTGAATGCACGCTTATCAGAGATCTTCAAGGTAACATTTTTGAGTGGTGATGGCGATGAGCCCCATGATTATGTGCGCCGAGCGATTGCCTTAGACAAAAAACATGGCATGCAGTACTTCGCACGGCCAACTGAAATGATGGCGCGGGCATTTGAAGCCTGTATTGAATCCTATGATGCGATTTCGAATCCGTATTTAGTCTCTGGGACACGCTTTTCAGCAATGGCAAAGGAGGGCGCTTATCCCGATGAAGCCCACAGAAAAGTGATTTTTAACGCTTTGATCAATTACTTCGAGCCACTAGGAATGGCATTGAGTAAACATCCGCTTGGCTGATTATAAACTTTTGAAAGTACGTCAAAATACGGTAAATGGCAGTGTGATGCGAGTACAAGCTTAGTTGGCAAGTCTAACTGTTAATGATTAGAGGAGGTGTGAGTCAGTCCTTGTCTTAGCCGAATGTGTTTGCCAGCAATAGGCCAAACTGTGGCGGATAGCATCGAGATATTGGGACGCCTTAGTATCCATTAAATACCAATAGCTGGGTTTTGATTCTGGCATGTGATTAAAAAATAATGCTTCGGCATTGATAACTTGTTTTAAATCCGCATATTTTAGCCAAACGTCGATAGGCGTATGAGCCAGCGTAATCAACCAATCGAGTTGTATGTGTTTTGCGGAATGTGGCATATCTGCCGATGGGGTTGATTCTTGTAAACGCGCAAGTAAATCAAAAGGATTGCCCGTTTTCATCATCATTGAAGTTTGGGAACCACGCGCTTTATTGACTGCCGCTAAGTTTGCTAAACAAACTGCTGGCAAGGTGAACTCCGGCCAGTCAATTGTGGGCGCGAGCGTCTGCGCAATCCGCCGTTCACCTAACCAGTTATGCACCATACAAGGTAAGTGGTCTTCAGGCGGTAAATCATTGGGCCTTGCTAAACTCGGAAACAGCGACATCCGCTGCACTTGCACATGCTGAGACAATTGCTGCATCAGCATTATTGTGGTTAGGCCAGATGAAGGCCAACAGCCAAGTTTGGGCGTTAATTCAATCGCAACCTGTGTCAACGCTTGGGTAAGCAAATCACTTTGCGGGTGACCTTGTACCACAAAGGCATATTTTGACTCAGCAAAACCGCCGTTAGCGATATTCACTATCAGATTATTTTGAGTACTTTTCTCATGCCATTGCGTGCCGTTAAAGATAAATGTCGTACCTGCAGTCGCTGGCTGCCAATTGCCAGAAGCATTCCCAATAATGGTCACTTGCTTGAAGGTAAGTTGGTGCGCCAACGTGTGAAGATCGACCCGCGAATGTGGCATCTGTAAATGCTGGTGCATATGGGTATGAGACTTAGGCATAGGCTGAACATCTGTTTCACGGGTTTTAAATGGACTTCATTGTAATAGATATCTCCCTGAGCCCAAAGGCTTAATCCGCTATCGTTTACCGGATGATGTTTTAACACATGATAATGCTGACTTAGGGATACCGCACATAAAAGCGATGCGCGGTATCGCTAATGAGTAAAATGATCAGAAATTGTAGCTCAGACTAAGTTCTGACATTTCTCGGTTCGCCGAAGAAGCCTTGATCGTAGAAATCGATATTTGTAGGGGATTAAGCCTAATGAGCGTACAAACTCGGGGCTAACAACAGGCTCGAAATGAGCGTAGCTAATAACGTTTTATGCATCATGATTCCCCATCAAAGTATTTTGTGACCGGCATTCTAATTGAAAACAATTACCGGCACATCGTATTGATAACAATTTGCATTACCTTTACACTCTCGAAATTCGATAAGTGTTAGGAAAGTCACAAATGGCGAAGATCAGTAACCGATTCTGGTTTATGTTGCACGGTTGGGTGTCGCTCCCACTATGGTTGTTATTTTGTTTTATCTGTTTGACGGGCACGATTGCGGTATTGAGTCATGAGATCACTTGGCTCACTAATCCTGCATCCAGAGCATTGAATCCTAATGATTTGCCGGAAAAACCAGTCAGCGAGCTAATGACGATTGTTGAGAAAGCCTACCCAAGTGCGGCAGTTACTGGCGCTATGACTTTAGAGCCATATTTGGTGAATGTGGTGATGTTCAGTGACGTGGATAAACCCTATGCCATGGCCTATGTGAATCAATACACAGGTGAAATCCAACAGATCAATGAAGGCATGACATTTGTCGGTTTCATCAGATCGTTACATGCGTGGTTATTATTTCCTTGGCAAAGTAGTTACAGCTTGGGCTATTACCTCGTTTGTTCGATGGCGCTGTTCATGCTCGCATCTTTGATTACTGGCCTGATTGTTTACAAACGTTTTTGGCGAAGTTTTTTTGCTCCTAAGTTACGTCTCAATCAAGGAAAAAAGACGTTATTGGCAGATTTACATAAATTGTCTGGCGTCTGGTCTATTTGGTTTATCGCCATCATGGCCGTGACGGGGTTATGGTATTTAACCCAAGCCATTTTTTGGCATGCGGATATTGATATAGAAGCCCATGCGCCATTGGTCGGCGTAGAACAATTGCCCTACGTCCATGAAAATGAAGGGAAGCTGGCTCCGAGCGTGTCATTTGCACAAGCCTTAACGCTAGCGCAAACACGTTTTCCAGATTTTCAGCCAAGTTATGTGATGCAACCAGAACACAATCGAGACATGTATCACCTGAGTGGTAGCGGCGATCATATTTTCTACGATCAGTATTCATACAACCTCAGTATTAACCCTTGGACAGGTGAGGTTGCACGTGCCACCTCACCCGAGACGATGACGGGCATGCAAACCCTAATGCATATTGCCGATCCTCTGCATTACGGCACCTTAGGCGGTATTTGGACAAAAATCATTTGGTTTATTTTTGGATTAATTCTATCGGGTATGTCGATTACAGGATTTATGATGTGGGGATTGCGCAATCTGCGAGCATTTAAAAATGCAAGCGCTCAAAACACAGCAACTGAAGTCCTAGAGGAGGGATGTTAATGGCTGTTACTAACTCAAGCTTCTGGCTAAGAAATAAGTATAAACTCAGTGGGTTAATTCTACTCCTACCGATATTATTTCTATATCAGTCGTTAACACCCACATTTCCTCCTGCATGGAAGGCTCAGCAGTTGGGCGAGTTTACCATTGCGCCTTTACCCTTAGACCTTAACGCGCCTTACGTGCATCATGATGATTACGTAAAAGATTTTATGTTGGTTTTTGAAAAAGGAGATATAGCCAATATACGCCAAGGCTACGCCAATATTGGAACTCAAGCTTTGCCTATCGCAGACTTACAGCGCAGTGAAAATGGCATTATACACGGTAATAAGCATGGCCAGCATGTGCACGCGATTTCGTCAAAAACCTTAACGTCGAACGAAAGTCTGTGGATTTCGATTGAGAATTGGCAAGGTGAGTGGCAAGTCGGCAAATGGCCGCTGCCCGCCGATATACTGGGTCAATAACAAAAATCACCTCAAAACAGGTTTGAAAGCTAAAGCTCAGATAGCAAAGACGACCTCTTAGACTAACAAGCTAAGGGGGCAGGATTAAGTGGTCAGCGTTATCACAGCCACGGTGAGAGCAACTCAGATAATTTCGATTTACAGTTAAAAGGGGATTATCAACTGTTTAATCGTGAACATGAGTTTGTCGTCGGTGCTTTATACAGTAAACAAAAGTCCTATGCCGATACCTTTGAACCCATTCGGGATAATATGAGCGGTTACGACAACAAGCCCGTAGATAACTTTTACGAATGGCAAAGCAATGCATTTGCTGAGCCTGAATGGTCAACGGACGCCAATCGTCAGCTGCAGATGGACACTGAGCAAAAAGGTTTTTACGCTGCAACCCGTTTCACCATTACCGAAGCCTTAAAAATCATTGCTGGCGGACGGATTTCGAGCTGGAATCGTGAAGGAGTGAGCTACGGCACTGATACCAACTTTGGCGATGATGGGGTGTTTGTACCTTATGTCGGTGTCTTATATGACATTAGTGAGCAACATCGTGCCTACGCGAGTTATACCGAAATATTTAATCCGCAAAATGTGACTAATGCTTATGGGGTGTATCTAGACCCATTAAAAGGTAAAGCTTATGAAATCGGTCTGAAGAGTGCTTATCTTGACGATCGTCTGCACACAACTGTCGCGCTATTTAAAATTGATCAAGACAACCTAGCAACACCAAATGGAACTGTCATGATTGATGGGAAACCTGTTACTAATTACAGAGCTGCTCAGGGTACTGAAAGCACAGGTTTCGAGTTAGAGGCTGTAGGCGAGTTTATTGATGGTTGGAACATCACAGCGGGCTATTCTCAGTTTACAGCTGAAGATGTGGAAGGAAACAGGATGGCAACCACAAGTCCACGCAAACAGTTTAAGCTATTTACCACGTATCAGTTTGTCGATTATCTGCCTGAATTAACTGTGGGTGGGGGTGTTAATTGGCAGAGTGACAGCTACTCAGAAAATACAGTGTTAATAGAACAGGACGCTTACACTTTAGTGAACCTGATGGCTCGCTATAACTTGGCCGACAATATGGATCTGCAAATTAACATAGAAAATCTTCTAGATGAAAAATACTATGCTTATATGTCTGCATCATCTGCAGCCTATAGCGTGTATCACTATGGTACGCCGCGTAATGCCACGGTGAGTTTTAGTTATCGTTTCTAAACTTCTAGCCTAATCGTAAAGGGATAGCCGTAATATCGGCTATCCCTTTTTTATTAGGCCAATTCAAATATTAAACACACCTAATATTGCAGTTGCTAATTAAATTGGTACAGGTACGTGTTTCATTCTCGACATGGATTAATATCTGTAGATTATTAACACTGTTTATTACGCCTATTTAATTCACATGATTCAACTATGTCGCTCACTATAGCGTCAGTGATACTCCCTTAACAATCATTAGCAATGTTAAATAATTAACAATAATTCTTCAGCTAAATAACTTATTTGATTTTTTAGATAATTGCGATTTTCATACCAACTTTTATTCAGATGACTTTTATATTTAGTCGTTCTTAATTTAATGAACAGTAAATCACAAAATCGATATTCACACACCAGGCTATAGACATTATGACCACAATAAATGGACATAATGTCCAACTGGTTCGTTTTGGTTTAAATGACTTAAATTTGATTTTAAATACGTATATTACAGATTATAACTTCAAAAAAATCGCTAAATTTGAAATTAATTATCATATGAAGTTGTTGTGTGATGAGTGTCTCGAGTCATTATTTGTCATTATTTGTCATTATTTGTCATTATAAATAATATTAATATCTTAAGTATGGTCTTTCATGCTTAAGAGATAGCAGTTACTCATTGCTATCCCATCAAATAATCACTCGAATGTGAGGACGCTATGAATAGACGTCAGTTTTTTAAGCTGTGTGTTGCAGGTGCAACGACTTCAGCGATTTCTGCGCTGGGTTTGATGTCTGAAAAGGCTTTTGCTGCTGTTAGAGAATTCAAATTACTGAGAGCTAAAGAAACACGTAATAATTGCTGTTATTGCTCGGTTGGCTGCGGCTTATTAATGTATAGCCACAGCAGTAATGGCAAGAATGCAGAGCAAACTATTTTCCATATAGAGGGGGATTCTGATAACCCAATAAACCGTGGTTCATTATGCCCTAAAGGTGCTGGACTACTTGATTATGTTAATAGTCCGCATAGATTAAAATATCCTGAATATAGGGCGCCAGGTAGTAAAGAATGGCAGAGAATAAGTTGGGAAGATGCCTTTACGCGTATTGCCAACTTAATGAAAGTTGACCGTGATGCTAACTTTATTAAGAAAAATGAAAAAGGTGAGACGGTTAACCGTTGGTTGACCATGGGGATGATGACCTCATCGGCCCAAGCCAATGAAGGCTGCTTTGTAACACACAAATTTGGACGTTCATTAGGTATGATCCAACTTGATAATATTGCTCGGGTTTGTCATGCTCCCAGGGCAACCGCATGAGTGTTTAAAATTCGTCCAGCTGCAACCCTGCTAATAGAACCGATTCTAAATATTCAGGTTTCATCCAAGCTCTTTTCTGTTTCGCTGGAATGCTTCCTTTAGAAGGTTCAGCCCTAAGCATATTCAGTGATATTTGCCTAAGCATGGCCCAATTTTCTGCCCCATGATGTTGGTAAATCTGGCAACTATTTTCTTTCATTGAGACATCTAGCACCCAGTGTAAGCTGTTCTCAATCCCCCAATGGCCACGAACTGAATTGGCTAACTGCTGCTCATCGAGTGTGGCTGAACTGATATAGTAACGGTAGGTCAGTTCTGCCTCTTTCCCTTTCGTATACCGATAACTCAAACACATACCTAATGTGTTCAATTTCATCCACTTAGGAAAATAATCTTGGAGCTGGTTTGCAGGTATTACATAGTAGGCTCTTGCCTCGATACGGCCTCTATTTTTTTCAATAACGAGTCCATCAAGAGGATTACTGCGCGCTTCACTGAAAGCACTGACCACGGCCTCATGCAAGGAACTTTGATTTGCCTTTACAGCAAGTAAGTAGTCACCTCCTTGCTCGACTATCTGTCTTGCAATCTCTGTCTGGCAACCCATGGCGTCGATTGATACAAGTGCTCCTTCTATATCTAACAACTGCAGCAGCGCTGGGATTGCGGTTATCTCATTGGATTTATTTGCCGTTTTTACTTGCCCCAGCACCACTTTATTGGCACAGGCAAACGCATTGACCAATGAATGGTTGAGCGCCGATCTTCACGATTGTATGAGGCACGAAGCGTTTTACCATCGATAGCAATAAGATGACCATCACTCATCTCATGGACGGCTCGCATCCAATTGGCGAAGCACAGTCGGAACTGTTCCGGCTCGATACGAGAGATAATACGTGCAATGGTATCATCGACTGGGACACCTTCGGTCAGAATTCCCTTTTCTTTAAACCAGTTATGATGTCCGGCAGCATAGTCATGGATTTCTGACCAGCCTTCGGCACCAGCAATCACACCACACAGAGTAACGAACAATACATCATGCAATGGGTAAGTCACTTTGGCAGATTGTCGGCTGTCAGCAATCGAGTTGAAATGAGACGTGAAGGCTTCAAGGTACATGCTCTGATGTTCTCTATAAGAAAAAGAGAGCATAAGATCATAATCGATACCGTTCGTCAAATTGGGTTCAAAACGGTTAAAATACATTCACGATCTCACCCTGGTCATGCTCCTACTGCAGCAAGCCTTGCCCCGACATTTGGTCGTGGTGCAATGTCAAATCATTGGGCTGATATCAAAAATAGTGACCTTGTGATCATTATGGGGGGCAATGCCGCAGAAGCTCATCCCGTTGGTTTTGGCTGGGTCAGTGAAGCCATGCAGTACAACAAGGCTAAATTGATTGTTGTTGACCCCCGCTTTAATCGTAGTGCGGCGGTCGCGGATTACTATGCGCCATTACGCTCGGGGACAGATATTGCTTTCTTGCTCGGAATAAGTCGTTATCTTATTGAAACAAATCAAATTAACTATGAATACGTGAAGGCTTATACTAATGCGCCATTCATTGTTCGTGAAGATTTTGAATTTAACGATGGTTTATTCAGTGGTTACAACGAAGAAACCCGCGTCTATAACAAGGAATCTTGGTTCTATGAACTCGATGAACAGGGTTACGCCAAGGTTGACCCAACACTGTCACACCCTCGCTGCGTATTCAATCTGCTAAAAAAACATGTAGACCGCTATGATTTCGAAACGGTGAGTAGTATCACTGGCACGCCAATTGATGAATATAAACAGATCTGTGAAGTCATTGGGCCTATGCACGCCCACAATAAAGCGGCAACGTTCCTTTATGCATTAGGTTGGACTCAGCACAGTAAAGGTGCACAAAACATTCGCAGTATGGCCATGATCCAATTATTACTGGGAAATATGGGTATTTTAGGTGGTGGTGTTAATGCACTGCGTGGTCACTCAAATGTGCAAGGCGCGACAGATATTGGCCTGCTGTGCCAAGCCTTACCTGGCTATTTAAAATTACCTCAAGATCACGATATTAACCTGCAAACCTACCTCGATAATTATACGCCTAAGCCATTGCGTCCAGGCCAAACCAATTACTGGTCAAATTATCCGGCCTTCTTTATTTCACAAATGAAGACTTTTTGGGGTAAATACGCCACCAAAGAAAATGACTTTGGTTACGACTGGTTACCTAAATGGGATAAACAGTATGACGTCACCAAACACATAGACATGATGTATAACGGTGAGGTTAACGGTTACTTTATCCAAGGATTTAATGCGCTTAACTCGCAACCTAACAAGCAGAAAGTATCTAAAGCACTTTCAAACCTCAAGTTTCTTGTCATCCTAGATGCGCTGGCGAACGAAACCTCAAGTTTTTGGCGTAACGCGGGCGAATACAACGATGTTGATACTGAAAGTATCCAAACCGAGGTATTCCGCTTACCTACAACCTGCTTTGCCGAAGAAGAAGGCTCAATTGTTAACTCAAGTCGCTGGATGCAGTGGCATTGGAAGGGAGCCAATCCACCGGGTGAAGCCAAGTCCGATCCAGAAATCCTTTCTGGCATTATGCTGGAGTTAAAACGTTTATATGCCAATGAAGGCGGAGTATTGCCTGAGCCAGTACAAGCGATAACTTGGGATTATTTAGATCCAAAAGAGCCACACTCCGCTGAAATTACGAAAGAAATGAACGGATATGATCTCGTCAATAACCGTCTGCTAAGCAGTTTTTCTGAATTGAAAGATGATGGCAGTACGGCTTGTGGTTGCTGGATTTACTCAGGCAGTTGGACTGAAGCCGGCAACATGATGGCTCGCCGTGATAACCATGATGCTTCGGGTAAAGGTATGACCCATGGTTGGTCATTTGCATGGCCTGCTAACCGAAGAATTTTATATAACCGTGCCTCCGCCGATCTTAATGGTCAACCGTGGGATCCAGACAGAGTGATCATGTCATGGAAAGAGGGCAAATGGCACGGTATTGATGTGCCCGATTTTAATGCCAAATTGTCACCACAAGAAACCACTGGGCCATTTATTATGCAGGCTGAAGGCGCTGGTCGTTTATTCGCCTTGAAAATGTTAAATGAAGGACCTTTCCCTGAGCATTACGAGCCGTTTGAGTCACCAAGTAATGGAAACCTATTGCACCCGAAAGTCAGCTCAAACCCTGCCGCGCGTCTGTTACCCGGTTTAGTTGAAACCTTTGGTAATAACGAAGAGTTTCCTTATGTAGGCACAACTTATTCAATGACAGAACATTTCAACAACTGGACGACACACTGTCGTTTGGCGGCGATTTCTCAGCCACAACATTTTGTTGAAATCGATGAACAACTTGCAGCTGAAAAGGGCATTGTTAACGGCGATTGGGTAAAAGTGAGCTCAAAACGCTCTAGCATAGTGACGAAAGTGTACGTCACTAAGCGTCTAAGACCGTTAACCGTGCAAGGGAAAACCGTCCATACCATAGGTATACCTCGCCACGGTAGTTATGAAGCTTTGACTCAAAAAACTTACATTGTCAATGAGTTAACCTCTTGTGTCGGAGATGCTAATACCCAAACACCTGAATACAAGGCTTTCCTTGTTAACATCAGTAAAGCACAAGGAGTCTAATCATGGCGTCACAAGATATTATCCGCCGCTCGGCAACCTCCGACATCACTCCATCAGCCCAAGCCCGAAGCCATGTACAGCAAGTCGCTAAGCTATTTGATGCAACTAAGTGTACCGGCTGTAAAGCTTGCCAAGTGGCTTGCTCTGAATGGAATGACCTGCGAGATGAAGTGGGTACTTTCCAAGGTTCATATCAAAACCCAATGCAGTTATCGGCTGAAAGTTGGAACATAATGCAATTTAATGAAGTCATGGAAGGCAACAAACTGCGTTGGCAGTTTACCCATACTTCTTGTATGCATTGTGCTGATCCTGCTTGTCTTAAAGCCTGTTCAACAGCCGGAGCCATAGTTCAGCACGCCAACGGCGTGGTGGATTTTGATTCCGATAAGTGTATTGGCTGTGGCTACTGCACCACGGCATGTCCATTCGATGTACCTAAGATAAGTCCTAAAGATAACAAAGCCTATAAATGCACTTTGTGCTCAGACAGACTTGCCGTTGGGCTCGAACCCTCCTGCGTGAAAACCTGTACTACCGGAGCGCTACGCTTTGGCAGTCGTGAGGATATGTTGTTTTATTCAGATAAACGGATCACTGAATTAAAAGAGCGGGGTTATTAGCAACCGTCGCGTTTGCCTGTCTACACAAACTCACCGTTGGTCGCAATATTGTAGAAGAAGACCAACCGGGTTACCGCAGTGCAGATCAAGATAAAAATGACCAAGAGGAGGCCAGCAAATGAAAACACAAGCAATGATTGTACGTCATAAGCTGTTCGACCGTATTTGCCACTGGAGCATAGTCTTTCTTGGACTAGTGACATTTATGACCGGATTTTCATTTTTCTATCCATCGTTCCAATGGCTCAGTGCCATTTCCGGCACACCACAATTAGCGCGTTTTACTCATCCCATCTTCGGATTGGCTATGTGTCTGATGCTCGCCGTGATGCTGATACGTTACTACCACCATAATAAGTGGAATAAATATGATCTGCCATGGATGAAATCAATTGTGCATGTACTGTCGGACAACGAAGCAAAGATCCCACCAATTGGGCATTACAATCCCGGGCAGAAAATGTTGTTCCGTGCCTTTGTCATCTTCATCTTGGCCTTCATCGTCACGGGCATCATGATGTGGCAGGAGTTTTTCTCCGTTTACTTCAGTGCAGAGAGTATCAACTGGGCGACGTTAATCCATTCTGCGTGCGCGATTCTAATGCTGATTGCTTTAGCTGTGCATGTGTGGATGGCCACCTGGATTGAAGGTTCCATTACGGGAATGCTCTACGGAAAAGTATCGCGAGCTTGGGTACATAAGCATCATCCCGCGATGTTAGATGAAGAGGGCAAACAACATGACTAGTGCCTGCCAAATTCCACTGGCTACAAGTGAACAGTCGCCATTAACAATAGCCAATATCATTGCCGCAGATCCGTTAGCGACTTATTTGCATCGTGTAAAACGGCTACAAACTTTGCAGAAAGATCATGAGTTAAAAGAATACCTTAACTTATGTGAACGCTTGGTAAAAGCACAAGCAAACTTGATCGAGCAAGGCGATTTCGGACCGCCGCCCAAATTTGATATAGGCAAAGCAAAACCATTAGCCGCAGAATTTAGCGCTGATAATCATTACTGGCTTGGTTCACTCCAGTCTTTGCTCTGTGAACTTTTGCCTTTAGCCCCCAAATCGGTTGCAAAAGTTATCCGTGAAATGATGCAGTTAGATCAAGCTAAATTGGCAGACTACGGACGTTCCCTCAGGGAAGGTAAATTGAGTGACGTCCCCGCCAGTTATAGTCTGTTTATTTGGGCGGCTTTAGCTGTGTATTGGTCCCACTGGGCTCCATTAGTCATTAAGCGCATGGATCAAAGTCAACTAAAACAGCAGAGTCTATGTCCAGTATGCGGCAGTCATCCAGTGGCGAGCGTCATTCGTGATGAAACCCGCACAGGGCTTAGATATTTGCACTGCAGCCTATGTGAAACCCAGTGGCATTATGTGCGAGCTCAGTGCACCAACTGCGAGCAAGACGAAGATATGTCACTTTGGACCTTGGATGACTATCAAGCCAACATACGTATTGAAAGTTGTGATGCTTGCCATGGCTACACCAAGATGTTGTTTATTGAAAAATCACCACACATGGACGTGGTTGCAGATGATCTAGCAAGCTTGATGTTAGATAACGCACTTAATGTTGAAGGTTATAAATCTACCACAGTCAACCCACTGTTACTCGCCCATGAAACTGAGTAGCTAATGTAAACAAGTGGAACGCAAGTAAGTGAAGGACTTGTGTCGAAACAAGTCCTTCCTTTATACGGTAGAAGAAGCACTTTAGGTGCATTGCTGCAGAAACGAGAAGTTCAACGATATTTCTTTACTGATATGGGTAACACAATATTGCTGATCAGCTTCACTGTTCGTTTTTTACATGGGATAACTCTATGGACTTTCATTCACATCAAGTGGTTACCGAAAAAAGCGTGGTCCTGCTAGAGCATGGACATGCATCTGAGCTAATCGATTATTTAGCCAATGAAGTGCGGGTCGCACTGGTCTATAACGGTATCGCCCATACTGTTATGTTAGCGAGCCCCCAAGATTTAGAAGCCTTTGCTATAGGTTTTACGCTGTCTGAACGTATCGTTTCCCATATCAATGATATCAAAGGGGTTGAACTCGAATTTACCCGTGAAGGCGTGTTGATCCAAGTCGAAATCAACCAGCGATGCTTTATGGCACTCAAGCAACAAAGGCGCAATATGGCGGGACGCACGGGTTGTGGATTGTGCGGCGTCGCCCAGCTCGAAGAGGCGGTCAAGCCTGTGATGCGAGTGAACTCAGATGCCAGATTCGACATCAGCCACTTACAGGTCGCGCTTGGACAAATTCAAGATAATCAACAGCATTTTAAGCTCACGGGCGCGACGCATGCGGCCATGGGGCTTAACCATCAAGGACAGATCATCGCCGCCTATGAAGATATAGGTAGACATATCGCACTCGACAAGTTAATTGGCGCCTTTGCCGCTCGCAATGTGGCGCGTCCAGTGGCCGTATTGCTCACCAGTCGCGCGAGTTTTGAGATGGTGCAGAAGGCCGCTAGTGCCAATATCCAAATTCTGTTTGCTATGTCCGCCGTGACTTCACTGGCGTTGGAGTTAGCTGAGAAAAGCAATATCACGCTTATCGGGTTTTGCCGTAATGGCAGGGCAACGCTGTACACCCACGGCTATCGGCTGTTGGGACAGCAATATCAAAGCATAGCCAAGGTAATATGATGCCTTGCCATTTTCATCGTTAGCTATCGTTTATTTTGAGTATTAATTAACACTGATTGGATAAATGAATATTAAAGCGAATTAAAACTGAGAAATGGTACACCCGAGTGGACTCGAACCACCGACCCCTACCATGTCAAGGTAGTGCTCTAACCAACTGAGCTACGGGTGCACTGTTTGAATTTCACTTTTTATACTCTGTGAAGAGAGTGGTACACCCGAGTGGACTCGAACCACCGACCCCTACCATGTCAAGGTAGTGCTCTAACCAACTGAGCTACGGGTGCATCGTAAATATTAACTTGCTATTCAAAAGCATTGCGCCTTGGAACGAGCGCTATATTAGGGGCATAGTGCAGGGCTGGCAAGCAAAAAAATCAAAATTATCGTCAAATGGTGAATTGCTGTGCAACTTGTCCAGTGTTTCAACAAAGTTATTGATATAACGGCAAGTTAGACTTACTGAGCACGTCAAACCACTAAGACATAAACAAAACGGCGAGCTTAATGCTCGCCGTTGCTTTAAATCTTGCCTATCCGATTAGTGATGCACGCTGTCGCCTTCAATTAGGCTTAAATGCACACCATGTTTTTGGATGTAACGCAGTCGAATGAAAAATAGCAGCGCCGCCGAGGTGAGACCTGCAATCAATCCGGTCCAAAAACCGTGTGCGCCCATGGCAGGAACGATATGATCCGTATAAGCCAAGGTATAGCCGAGTGACATACCTATGCCCCAATAGGAAAACAGCGTGATATAAAAGGCACTGCGGGTATCTTTATAACCACGTAGGGCTCCGGCGGCAACCACTTGGACTGAATCCGATAATTGATACAGTGCCGCCATTAACATCAAGCTGCCAGCTAAAGCGACCACTTCAGGATCACCATTATAAAGCTCTGCAATTTGGAATCTAAATATGACGGTCAAGACTGCAGTTGATAATGCAAGGGATAGCGCTAACCATAAACCCACTTTGGCGACCACTGCAGAAATATCAGCACGATCGCGACCCAAGTAGTAGCCAATTCTAATCGATACTGCGATACCAATAGACAACGGCAGCATAAATACAATCGCAGAAAAGTTCAGTGCTATCTGGTGACTTGCCACCACAGTTGCACCTAATGGGGCGAGTAACAACGCAATAATGGCAAATAAACTCACTTCAAAAAACAGCGCCATTGCTATCGGCATACCGAGTTTGGTCATTTTTTTCATCGTTTCAAAGTCAGGACGATGAAATTTACTGAAAGGAGCTAAGGCCGCAAATTTCTTATGTACTTGCATATAAATAGTCATGGCAATCAGCATGGCCCAAAAAACCAAGGCAGTGGCAATACCGCAGCCTGCACCGCCCATCGGAGGTACGCCAAAGTGTCCGTAAATAAAGATGTAGTTGGCGGGTATGTTCACCGCTAAGCCGACAAAGCCAATGACCATAGTCGGTAAAGTGTAAGAAATCCCCTCACTACAGCCTCGTAGTACTTGGTAAAGCACAAATGCAGGTGCGCCCCATAAAATACCGTCGAGATATCCAATGGTTAAGCGGTATAATTCGGGTTCTAAATCCATATGGCCAAGTACAAAGGGCGCTGATGCGAGGAAAATCATCACGCAAATGCCGCCAATGATGGCAAGATAGGCCCCTTGAAAGGCTAAAGGTTGAATGGCTTTTTGATTATTCGCTCCATTGTAGTGGGCAAATAAAGGTGTAAAAGCCATCAGCAAACCTTGGACGAACAGAATAGCGGGTAACCAAAGACTAGTGCCGACCGCAACAGCGGCCATATCGACCGCACTAACACGGCCCGCCATGACGGTATCAATAAAGCCCATCATGGTTTGAGTGACCTGTGCTATTAGCACTGGCAGTGCCAATTGGATTAAACGTTTGGCTTGATAGCCTGAATGATTCATAAATACAGCCTTTAACGATTAAGCGAGCAAAAAATGTTTACAGGTATAGTTCAAGCCACCAGCGAGGTGGTTGCAATACATAAGAAAGATGGCCTAAATACCCTTGAGGTAGCGTTCGAACCTGATTTGCATGAGGGACTTGCGATTGGTGCAAGTGTGGCAAATAACGGGGTATGTCTAACTGTGACTAAGGTGGTTGATGATAGGGTATTTTTCGACGTAGTGGAAGAGACCTTGCGACTGACGAATCTGGCTAATTTGTCGATAGGTCAAAGCGTTAATGTTGAGCGTTCGTTAACTTTCGGTAGTGAAATTGGTGGTCACATTCTCTCCGGCCATATTCATACTAAGGCTAAAGTTGTCGATATCAGCCACACAGAACAGCATTATGATCTGACACTGGGCATTGAGCCTAAATGGATGGATTACATTTTTTATAAAGGTTTTGTTGGCGTTAATGGCTGTAGTTTAACGGTTGGCGAGGTGAGTGACTCCGGCTTTAAGTTACACTTAATTCCCGAAACCCTAAAGCTGACCAATTTAAGTCAGTGTAAAGTGGGTGATGAACTCAACATTGAGATCGATAGCCAAACACAAGTTATCGTCGACACAGTCGAGCGCGTGCTGGCTAGACGTTTTAACGAGCAAGCCTGTTAGGCTCGTTTCATCATCGCCTTTAGTACAATCTCATTTAATATATTTGCTCGTCATCCGAGTCGATATACAGCTCCACGGTACGTCTCGACTCATCGATATGTAAGCGTAAATGAATGGGATTACAACAAATTCGACAATCATCGTAATAATCTTGATCTCCGCAGCTGGCATCAATACTGATATGTTGGTGGTGCCCGCAGTGGGGACAAGCAATCACTTTGTTCATGACTCTCATAGTGTAACTCCTTATACCTAATAGAAGAAAGCCACAATAGAATAGAGCGAATCATTCAGTTCAATCAGCACAGCTAACACTTAGTCGGTATCGCGCCTATTGTTTAGCGCCTTGATTTTGTTCAATCTTAAGAATTCATTATGTGCGTCATCATTCGAGTGGTGTCTATTTAAGGGCTTCCTATTTGAGTATACAACAGAGTGCTGTGCGCATACTTAGATGAAGTCGGCCTCAAAACCCAGCATGATAGATCTTATGGTTAAATGCTTTTCTTAGTGGAGCAATAACGCTTTTAGCATTAATCCTTAACTGTGACTAAATCTTCTATTGCGCTGCTGTGTAACACACCATCGCGGGCATTTTGTGTAATATCTAGGGTTAAACGCTGCATTTGTTGCTCAAGTTCACTTTTAATATCAACGAGTAATACTTGAGTATCAATCTGAGGTTCATTTGTGGTTAACACCTGCGGCTCAGGTAAAGCGCTTGTGTTCGTGAGTGCCACAGCCAATAAAATGCCGTTCAACATATCAACTCCCTGTCATGTTTTCAGTGATGACTAATAAACTGGCGCCAGAATAGGGGATTTAGATGACCGCTAAGTTACCAAGACACTGCAAAATCATGAATTTGCTTTTTGTTTCTAATCCCAATTCTGGTCAATATGCTTGCGCCTTTTAGCTACAATCCCTTAGAATAAACGCCCTGCTACGCAAGGCGGCTAAGACTCCTGTACTGTCTTAACCTAGCGAGCATTTCTCTTACATTAACTAAAACCAAGTGGCCCTACGTGTGGGTCACCACTGGAAAGGACATTTCATGCCTGTAATTACACTTCCCGATGGTAGCAAACGCGAGTTTGCCCATGCTGTATCAACCCTCGATGTTGCCGCCGATATTGGCCCAGGTTTAGCGAAAGCTTGTATCGCTGGCCGCGTTAATGGCGAATTAAAAGATGCTTGCGATCTCATTGAAACCGATGCAGAACTATCAATCATTACCGCCAAAGACGAAGAAGGTGTTGAAATTCTTCGCCATTCTTGCGCGCATTTATTAGGTCACGCGATTAAGCAAATGTGGCCAGAAACCAAGATGGCGATTGGTCCTGTTATTGATAACGGCTTCTACTATGATATCGACCTTGAGCATAAGTTGACTCAAGATGACATCGACGCGTTAGAAAAGCGCATGCTTCAACTGGCCAAAACTAACTATGACGTAGTTAAACGTGTAGTTAGCTGGCAAGAAGCGCGCGATACCTTCGCAGCGCGTGGCGAAGATTATAAGATTGCCATTCTGGATGAAAACATCAGCAAAGATGCAACGCCTGCGCTGTATCATCACGAAGAATACACAGACATGTGTCGTGGACCGCACGTACCGAACATGCGTTTTTGCCAACACTTTAAATTAATGAGCATTGCCGGCGCTTATTGGCGTGGTAACTCAGAAAACAAGATGTTGCAACGTATCTATGGTACCGCTTGGGCAGATAAAAAAGCCTTGAGCACACACTTAACCCGTCTTGAAGAAGCGGCTAAGCGTGATCACCGTAAAATCGGTAAGCAGCTCGACTTGTATCACATGCAAGAAGAAGCACCGGGTATGGTGTTCTGGCATAACGACGGTTGGAGCATCTTCCTCGAATTAGAAAGATTCATTCGCCGTAAGTTAAACCAATACACTTACCAAGAAGTGAAAGGCCCATTAATGATGGACCGCGTGTTGTGGGAACGTTCTGGTCACTGGGATAAATACTCAGAAGCCATGTTCACGACCAGCAGCGAAAACCGCGAATATGCTATCAAGCCGATGAACTGCCCAGGCCACGTGCAGATCTTCAACCAAGGGTTGAAATCTTACCGCGACCTGCCATTACGTATGGCAGAGTTTGGTTGCTGTCACCGTAATGAACCTTCTGGTTCTTTGCACGGATTAATGCGCGTACGCGGCTTTACCCAAGATGACGCCCATATTTTCTGTACTGACAGCCAAGTCCAAGAAGAAGTGAGTGCCTGTATCCAGATGGTTTACGATACATACGCCACCTTCGGCTTTGAAAATATCGTGGTAAAACTGTCGACTCGTCCTGAAAAACGTATCGGTGACGATGCAATGTGGGACAGAGCGGAAGAAGCACTTAAGCAAGCGCTGCGTGACAATAATATTGAATTCACTATTTTGCCAGGTGAAGGCGCGTTCTACGGACCAAAAATCGAATTTACTTTACACGATTGTTTGGACCGAGCGTGGCAATGTGGTACTGTGCAGCTCGATTATGCGTTGCCAAGCCGTCTTGGTGCAACTTATGTTGCCGAAGATAACAGCCGTCAGACCCCTGTGATGATCCATCGCGCTATTTTAGGCTCTTTGGAACGATTCTTGGGTATCTTGATAGAAGAATATGCAGGACGTTTCCCAACTTGGTTAGCCCCAATGCAAGTTGTCGTGATGAATATCACCGATAAACAGGCTGATTATGTTGAAGAAGTCGTAAAATTCTTCAAAGAACAAGGTATTCGAGCGTCTTTTGACTTGAGGAATGAGAAAATAGGCTTTAAAATACGCGAGCACACCTTAAGGCGTGTCCCTTATTTGTTGGTCGTTGGCGATCAAGAAATGGAAAATAAGGAAGTAGCGGTGCGTACCCGTGATGGTATCGATTTAGGTAAGATGCGACTTGAAGATTTCGCCACTAAAATCCATCAACAGATTTCGCTCCGTAGTCTCAAATTGTTGGAGGAATAGGTCATAAAGATCAAAAAAACAGCAGGGCGTCAGCCGGCCCCTAATAGAATCAATGAAGAAATCACAGGCGTACCAGAAGTACGTTTAACAGGCATTGATGGTGAAGCTATTGGTGTGGTAAGCATCAGAGATGCTCAGAATTTGGCAGATGAAGCAGGTGTAGACCTAGTAGAAATCAGCCCGAATGCTGAACCTCCAGTATGTCGCATTATGGACTACGGTAAGTTCCTTTTTGATAAGGCTAAGTCAGCCAAGGAACAAAAGAAGAAGCAAAAGCAGGTTCAGGTTAAGGAAATTAAATTCCGTCCTGGAACTGACGAAAACGACTATCAGGTAAAACTACGCAACCTGATACGTTTTCTGGAAGACGGGGACAAAGCGAAGATTACGCTTCGTTTCCGAGGTCGCGAAATGGCACACCAAAACCTAGGTATGGATCTATTGAACCGTATCAAGGCTGATTTGGACGAGTATGCGGTTGTTGAATCTTTCCCGAAAATGGAAGGCCGACAAGCAATTATGGTGCTAGCGCCTAAAAAGAAATAAGTAGGGCAAAACTTAAAGTAGCGAAGGTCTATGGCCTTTGCTCGCCTTGCTTTTTATTAAACATCCCAATGCGGAGTTTTAGAAATGCCTAAAATGAAAACAGACAAGGGTGTAGCGAAGCGTTTTAAGAAAACCGCTAATGGTTTCAAGCGCAAGCAAGCACACTTACGTCACATTTTGACGAAAAAAAGCACTAAACGTAAACGTCATTTACGTGCTAAATGTTTAGTTGCAAAAGCTGACGTTCCAGCAATCGCGCGTCAATTACCTTACGCTTAATTTAGGAGATTAGAAAATGCCAAGAGTTAAGCGTGGTGTAACCGCTCGTGCTCGTCACAAGAAAGTTTTAAAACTAGCTAAAGGTTATTATGGCGCTCGTAGCCGTACTTACCGTGTTGCTGTTCAAGCAGTAACTAAAGCTGGTCAATATGCTTACCGTGACCGTCGTCAGAAAAAACGTCAATTCCGTCAACTTTGGATTGCACGTATTAATGCTGCTGCTCGTCAAAATGGTCTGTCTTACAGCCGTTTCATCAACGGTCTGAAAAAGGCGTCTATCGAAATCGATCGTAAGATTTTGGCTGACATCGCTGTATTCGATAAAGTTGTATTTGCAACTTTAGTTGAAAAAGCAAAAGAAGCGTTAAACTAAGAAATTAGTTTGTTGCTGTAGAGAAGGGACCATTTGGTCCCTTTTTTTATGTGTCATTTTTAGCTAAAAAAATAGCAGGCCAAGCCTGCTATTGGTTGAAAAAAGTTTTGAGTTTAATTACTTTTTAGCGTCTAAATAACGCTCTGCATCGAGTGCGGCCATACAGCCTGTGCCCGCAGAAGTAATCGCTTGACGATAATGTTGGTCCATCACATCACCACAAGCATAAACACCTTCGATACTGGTTTGTGTGGCGTTACCTTGCAAGCCGCTTTGTACTTTTAAATAACCGTGGTTCATTTCCAACTGGCCTTCAAAAATTCCAGTATTAGGGCTATGGCCAATAGCGACGAACACACCAGCAACGGCTAAGTCAGTAATAGAGCCATCTTTAGTGCTCTTCATCTTAAGACCTGTCACACCCATAGCATCACCAACGACTTCATCCATAGTTTGGTCTAAATGAAGGATGATGTTGCCATTAGCGACTTTGTCCATCAGACGGTCGATTAAGATTTTTTCTGAGCGGAAAGTGTCACGACGGTGGATCAGATGAACTTCAGCGGCGATATTACTTAAGTACAATGCTTCTTCAACAGCTGTGTTACCGCCACCGATCACAGCGACTTTTTGATTACGATAGAAGAAACCATCACAGGTCGCACAGGCTGATACACCGCGGCCCTTGAATGCTTCTTCTGACTCTAATCCTAAATAACGGGCTGAAGCGCCAGTTGCTATGATCAGCGCATCACAGGTGTACTCGCCGTTATCGCCTTTCAAACGGAAAGGGCGCTCGGTTAAGGTCACTTCGTTGATGTGATCGAACAAGATTTCAGTATCGAACTTTTCTGCATGCTTTTGCATACGTTCCATTAACGCTGGACCCGTTAAGTCATCCGCGTCACCTGGCCAGTTTTCAACTTCAGTCGTAGTGGTCAATTGACCACCTTGCTGCATACCTGTGATCATCACAGGTTTTAAATTCGCACGCGCAGCATAAACAGCTGCGGTATATCCTGCTGGGCCTGAACCCAAAATCAATAAGTTACAATGTCTGATCTGGCTCATGTTTATCTCCGTGCCTTTAGCAAATTGCAAGGATTGTAGGGAATTTACCTGTGGGGGTAAAGTGTTGAAGGGTGATTCTTTTAGATTGCGCTAATCGAGTCAGTGCGCTTTGGTATTCAGAGTGTCAGTTTAACTTTACTGCGGTGAATTAAATGGCTTAGGCGGGCATGACGAGTGAAAGCACCAGACATGTTGATAAACGGGATGTTATCAATTCGCATGCTTTAATTTCAGTTCTGCAAATAAAAAATCGGCTTCAACAGGGTTGAGGCCGATTTGGATCATTTGCTAGGTAAATCAAACGCAATATTACATCGAAAGCTTAAGCTAATTAAACGCTTATGCCAATAATGCAACTGGAGAAGTGAACGCTAGATTCAGGGCGTGAGCCACTTCCTTACAGACCACTTTACCGTGCATCACGTTTAAGCCATTCAGTAAGTGCTTGTCTTGTAACAGCGCTTCTTTATAGCCTAAGTTAGCTAACTTAAGAATATACGGTAGCGTTGCATTATTTAGTGCGAAAGTAGAAGTGCGAGCAACCGCACCAGGCATGTTTGCCACGCAATAATGCACAACATCATCAACAATATAAGTTGGATCTTGGTGAGTCGTTGCATGTGAAGTTTCAACACAACCGCCTTGATCAATTGCTACGTCAACAATGGCACTGCCTGGCTTCATACGTGAGATCATGCTACGGGTTACCAATTTAGGCGCTGCAGCACCAGGTATCAGTACACCACCGATCACAAGATCGGCTTCAATAACATGACGTTCAATTGCATCAGCAGTAGAGTAAATGGCTTTTACGGCAGAACCGAATTGCACATTTAAGCGACGCAGCGCATCAATGCTACGGTCAAGTACAACCACATCAGCACCCATGCCTACCGCCATTTGCGCAGCGTTAGTACCGACCATACCGCCGCCAATAATCACGACTTTAGCGGGTTCAACCCCTGGAACGCCGCCCAGTAACATACCGCGACCACCAGAAGATTTCTCTAATGCCATAGCGCCAGCTTGGATTGACATACGGCCAGCAACTTCAGACATAGGGGCAAGTAAGGGCAGGCCACCACGGTCGTCAGTCACAGTTTCGTAAGCGATACATACGGCACCACTTTTAATTAAATCTTCAGTTTGCGGTAAATCTGGCGCAAGATGCAGATAAGTAAATAAAATCTGATCGTGACGCAACATAGCGCGTTCAACTGCTTGAGGCTCTTTTACTTTTACAATCATCTGCGCTTTAGCGAAAACTTCAGTAGCAGTCGCTAAAATTGTGGCGCCAGCATCAATATAATCTTGATCTGAAAAACCGATACCTGTGCCTGCATTTGTTTCTACAAAAACTTCGTGACCTTTGATCGCTAACTCGCGAACACTAGAAGGAACCATACCGACACGATATTCGTGGTTTTTAATTTCCTTGGGAACACCAATAATCATCTTTGAGCCTCAATTGCCTGAAAACCCACTTTTAATGGGCATAATTGTTATTTTATCGTGACCTGAACGTGATTAATTCAGGGATATCTAGTATAGTATCGGCGACGCAGTTTATGCTGCTGAACTTTCGGCATACGTAGAATAAAATGTTGTTTTAGTGATAAAGCAAGGTTAAATAAATGGCATATAATAAAAAGAGTCCTGTAAAAGACTTGGATCGCATCGATCGCAACATTCTTAATGAATTACAACTTGATGGCCGCATTTCTAATGTGGAATTATCAAAAAGAGTCGGACTTAGTCCAACTCCGTGTTTAGAAAGAGTGAAACGACTCGAAAAGCAAGGTTATATCAATGGCTATACCGCATTGGTCAATCCTCATTTCCTGGGTGCATCCCTACTGGTATTCGTGGAAATCACCTTAAGCCGTGATACTCCCGAAGTGTTTGATAAGTTTAACCGTGCAGTGCAGTTACTCGACGACATTCAAGAATGTCATCTGGTTTCAGGCGATTTTGACTACTTACTGAAAACCCGTGTTTCAGATATGTCAGCTTATCGTCGCTTGTTAGGTGAAACCTTGTTGAAATTACCTTCTGTTTCCGACACGCGTACTTATGTCGTGATGGAAGAGGTTAAACACACCAGTCGCGTAGCGATAAATCATCTACTCTCAGATATTTAAATTACCCTGATTGTTTGGTTTTACAATAAGGGGCTTAGGCCCCTTATTTATTGGTCAAGTCAGCACAACTATCCCGTTTAACACCTATAGCGATTAACCTTGTCATTGCCCTTAAGTTCGCCAACTTAGGGGCATATTTTTGTGGCATTTTTAAGCAGAGTTGTTAACGGAAGTGATTGTGTAATAACTCATTCCTCTCCAAAAGCACACTTAAACATCCCAATAGGTTAATTTTTGCCAATCATGGCCATTTCTGCACAGAAAAACAGGCTAATGTGCTCCACATTTAGTGGGATTCTGGTATCGTTAGCCCACCTGTTTTCACTTTTTATGGATTACGTCGTTTGTCTCAAGGAAATAGTGTACGCACGCTCACTGGCCTGCAACGTCTGCTGGAAGGCGGACTCATCATTTGTTGTGTCCTCGCCACTTATATTTTACTCGCATTGACGAGTTTTAGTCCGTCTGATCCCGGTTGGAGTCAGTCGCATTTTCAAGGCGACATAAAAAACTGGACCGGAGCTGTAGGGGCTTGGATAGCCGATATTCTGTTATATTTCTTCGGCGTCACGGCTTACATTATGCCAATCATTGTCGCCTCGACCGGCTGGCTGCTGTTCAAACGCGCCCATCATTTGCTCGAAGTTGATTACTTTTCAGTGGCCCTGAGATTGATTGGATTTTTGCTGATCATCCTTGGGTTTTCTGCGTTGGCGAGTATGAACGCTAACAACATCTACGAGTTTTCGGCAGGCGGAGTGGCGGGTGATGTCATAGGCCAAGCCATGCTGCCGTATTTTAATAAACTCGGCACCACCTTATTGTTGCTGTGCTTCTTAGGTTCTGGCTTTACTTTATTAACTGGGATCAGTTGGCTGACCGTGGTCGAGAAAATCGGCTTAGTCTCTATTTGGATTTATAAGAAACTTAAATTATTACCGCAAGCGATGAAGCGTGAGCGTGAAACCGAAGATACCCGTGGTTTTATGTCTGTAGTCGATAAGTTTAAGCAGCGCCGCGAATCACAATATGTGCTTGAAAAGCCGCCAGTCGTTGAAACGCCAAAGGTGCGTGAGCGTCATATTGGTCGCAGAGCCGAAATAACCCCAACCTTGTCTACTGCCGCAGATGAAGGGTTTATTACCGAAAGCATTAATACTGAAGAAGCTGCGCCGCAAAAAAACAAGCTATCGGCACTCGCAAAAATTTTGAGTTTGAATGGCAGTAAAAGTAAAAATGCACAAAGGGTTGAACCTCAAATCGATCATGATGATTTGGCCGCCCATGGCAATTTTGAAGCGCCGCCTTGGTTAACCGAAGCCCAAGATGCAAGACATGATGGACAAGAAAGCGCCGATTTCAATTCGCAGGCATTCGATCACGACGACAATGAGCCAGTTTTTAACAGCCAAAACTTTGCGGAAGATGATGATGAAAGCTTAGGCTTTACCGATGAAGACGTCATTGATTTTGATACAAAAGCCTCAACGGGCGCTGTGAATCAAGCCCAGCGTAAGCAGCAAGATCAAAAAGCGAAAATTGTGGATGGCATAGTGGTGCTACCCGGGCAAGATGATAAACCCGCACCGAAAAAGCCCATGGACCCCTTACCAAGCATCAATTTGCTTGATGTGCCAGATCGTAAGAAAAACCCGATCAGCCCAGAAGAGTTAGATCAAGTCGCTCGTCTAGTTGAAGTGAAGTTAGCCGATTTCAACATCATCGCCAATGTGGTGGGGGTGTATCCAGGTCCTGTGATCACTCGCTTCGAATTAGAATTAGCGCCTGGCGTTAAAGCGTCAAAAATTTCTAATCTGTCGAAGGATTTAGCCCGTTCACTGCTGGCTGAAAGTGTGCGCGTGGTTGAAGTTATCCCAGGCAAGGCTTATGTCGGACTCGAATTGCCGAATAAATTCCGTGAAACCGTGTTTATGCGCGATGTGTTAGATTGCGCCGCCTTTACCGACAGTAAATCCAACTTAACTATGGTGTTAGGCCAAGATATTGCCGGCGACCCAGTCGTGGTTGACCTTGGAAAAATGCCGCATTTGTTAGTTGCGGGTACCACTGGTTCTGGTAAGTCTGTGGGCGTAAACGTGATGATCACCAGCTTACTGTATAAGTCTGGCCCAGAAGATGTGCGCTTTATCATGATCGATCCCAAAATGTTGGAATTGTCTGTCTATGAAGGCATTCCGCATTTGCTCTGTGAAGTGGTTACCGATATGAAAGAGGCCGCCAATGCACTGCGTTGGTGTGTGGGCGAGATGGAACGTCGCTACAAGCTAATGTCTATGATGGGCGTGCGTAACATCAAGGGTTATAACGCCAAAATTGCTGAGGCGAAAGCCAATGGCGAAGTGATTTTAGATCCTATGTGGAAGTCATCCGACAGTATGGAGCCTGAAGCGCCTGCGTTAGATAAGCTGCCATCGATTGTTGTCGTGGTCGATGAATTTGCCGACATGATGATGATTGTCGGTAAAAAAGTGGAAGAGTTGATTGCCCGTATCGCGCAAAAGGCCCGTGCCGCAGGCATACATTTGATCCTAGCAACCCAAAGACCGTCAGTGGATGTGATTACTGGCTTGATTAAAGCCAACATTCCGACACGTATGGCGTTCCAAGTGTCATCGCGTATCGATTCGCGCACCATTTTAGATCAACAGGGTGCAGAAACCTTACTCGGTATGGGGGATATGTTATTTCTACCACCGGGTACTGCGGTTCCGAACCGTGTCCATGGCGCCTTTGTTGACGATCATGAAGTTCACCGCGTCGTTGCCGATTGGTGCGCCCGTGGTAAACCGCAATATATCGATGAAATTCTCAATGGTGCCAGCGATGGTGAGCAAGTCTTACTACCGGGTGAAACCGCAGAGACCGATGAAGAATACGATCCACTCTACGATGAAGCCGTCGCCTTTGTGACTGAAACCCGTCGCGGCTCGATTTCAAGCGTACAGCGTAAATTTAAGATTGGTTATAACCGTGCCGCGCGCATTATCGAACAGATGGAAGCCCAAGGTATCGTTTCGGCTCAAGGCCACAACGGTAACCGTGAGGTCTTAGCGCCTCCGGCACCAAAACATTATTAAGCCGCGCTGAGGCGTGGCTTTGATACACCCAAGGTTTTTACAGGGTAAGGAATAAAATGAAAAAACGATTATGCGCTGTGTTGTTAGCTTCACCTTTGCTATTTAGTGCGGCTGTGTTTGCCGATGATGCACAGCAGCTCAGAGACAAGTTGATTGGTACTGCTTCACTAAAAGCCGATTTCAAACAAACCGTGACTGACGTGAATAAAAAGGTCATTCAGACGGGTTCTGGTATCTTTGCATTGGCCTATCCAAATCAGTTTTATTGGCATTTAACTCAGCCAGATGAATCGCAAATTGTCGCTGATGGTAAAGATTTATGGATCTACAATCCCTTCGCCGAAGAAGTGGTCATCATGGATTTTGCCGAGGCAATCAATGCTTCGCCTATCGCCTTGTTAGTCCACCGCGACGATGCCACTTGGTCACAGTATTCAGTCACTAAGCAACAAGACTGCTATGAGATCAAACCTAAGGCGATTGATTCGGGCATATTGTCCGTCAAGGTGTGTTTCAAAAATGCCCAGTTAGCCAACTTTAATGTTGCCGATGACAAAGGTAACTTGAGCCAATTTGATTTGAGCAATCAGCAAGCGATTACTGATAAAGACAAAGCGCTGTTCAGCTTTGTGCTGCCTGACAATGTCGATGTTGATGATCAACGTCGTAAAACAGCGCACTAGGCGATAGCGTGAGCAGTTTATCCTTTAATTTCGCCCCCGACTTTCGTCCCTTGGCCGCACGCATGCGGCCAAGAACGATCGCTGAGTACATAGGTCAAGCCCATTTACTGGGTGAAGGCCAGCCGCTACGCAAAGCATTGGAAGCGGGACGCGCCCATTCCATGATGTTGTGGGGGCCGCCGGGCACAGGTAAAACGACCTTAGCCGAATTAATCGCACATTATTCAAATGCGCACGTTGAACGCATCTCTGCTGTCACCTCTGGCGTCAAAGACATTCGCGCGGCGATTGAGCAAGCGAAAGCCATGGCTGAATCCCGTGGTCAACGCACGTTATTGTTTGTCGATGAAGTCCACCGATTCAATAAAAGCCAGCAGGATGCCTTTCTGCCATTTATTGAAGATGGCACTGTGATTTTTATCGGGGCGACCACTGAAAACCCGTCGTTTGAAATTAACAATGCGCTGCTCTCGCGGGCACGGGTTTATCTTATCAAGCGCTTAAGTCATGATGAGATAGCCCACATAGTGACTCAAGCCTTAAGCGATACCGAGCGCGGCTTAGGCCAACGGCAATTTGTGATGCCAACCGATGTGCTCACCACACTGGCGCAACTTTGTGATGGTGATGCCCGAAAAGCGTTGAATCTTATCGAGTTGATGAGCGATATGCTCGCCGATGGTGGTACTTTTACCACTGAGATGTTGATCCAAGTGGCGGGACACCAAGTTGCCGGATTCGATAAGAACGGCGATCAGTTTTACGATTTAATCTCAGCCGTCCACAAATCGATCCGCGGCTCAGCCCCCGATGCGGCGCTGTATTGGTTTTGTCGAATATTAGAAGGCGGCGGCGATCCGCTGTATGTCGCAAGGCGCTTACTGGCGATTGCCTCTGAAGATGTCGGCAATGCCGATCCTGCGGCGATGACCATAGCGCTTAATGCTTGGGATTGTTTTCACCGTGTTGGCCCAGCCGAAGGCGAGCGAGCAATAGCGCAAGCCATTGTTTATCTTGCAAGCGCGCCAAAGAGCAACGCTGTCTATACCGCATTTAAGGCCGCGCGTGAGTTAGCTCGCGATACAGGGCAAGTCGAAGTGCCGCACCATTTACGCAATGCACCGACTCAATTAATGAAAGACATTGGCATGGGAGCAGGGTATCGATATGCCCACGATGAAGCCAATGCCTATGCAAGTGGTGAAAATTATTTCCCCGAATCCCTGCAAACAGCGCAGTTTTATTTTCCGACTGAGCGAGGGTTCGAGAAGCGAATCAAAGATAAGTTGGCGCAATTAGCCCAGTTAGATCAAGCCAGCGAGCATAAAAGATATGAATAATCTCTTACTTGTGGCGTTAGGTGGTTCAATTGGGGCTGTTTTTCGCTATCTTATTTCAATATTCATGATCCAAGTATTTGGCAGCAGTTTTCCTTTTGGTACACTGTTGGTTAATGTTATAGGTTCATTTTTTATGGGCGTAATTTACGCTCTAGGGCAAATGAGTCATATCAGCCCTGAACTCAAAGCGCTAATTGCTGTTGGCCTATTGGGTGCTTTGACAACGTTTTCGACTTTCTCTAATGAAACCTTGTTGCTGCTGCAAGAGGGGGATTGGCTGAAGGCGACTTTGAATGTGGTGTTGAATCTAAGTCTATGTTTATTCATGGTGTACTTAGGTCAGCAACTGGTTTTTTCTCGCATTTAACTATTAAGAATATATCACATGTTAGATCCTAAATTTTTGCGCAACGAATTAGAAGTTACCGCTGAGCGACTGGCCACCCGTGGCTTTATTTTAGACATAGCTCACCTCGCTCAATTAGAAGAAAAGCGTAAGTCACTGCAAGTGGCTACCGAAGAATTACAAGCGTCGCGTAATGCCATCTCCAAATCCATTGGCCAAGCTAAAGCCCGTGGTGAAGATGTTGACGCTATCATGGCGCAAGTGGGCGATTTAGGTTCACAACTGGATGCCAAAAAGATTGAACTGGCGGCCGTGCTCGAAGAAGTGAATGCGATTGCCATGTCGATGCCCAACCTGCCAGATGAATCTGCGCCAATCGGTGCCGATGAAACGGAAAACGTTGAAGTTCGCCGCTGGGGCACTCCACGAACGTTTGATTTCCCGATTAAAGATCATATCGATTTAGGCGAAGGCTTAAACGGTTTAGATTTTAAAAATGCAGTAAAAATCACAGGCTCACGTTTCATCGTGATGAAAGGCCAAATTGCCCGTTTAAACCGCGCCATTGGTCAGTTCATGTTGGACTTGCACACCACAGAACACGGTTATACCGAAGCCTATGTGCCGTTATTGGTTAACGAGGCAAGTTTACTGGGCACAGGTCAATTGCCTAAGTTTGGTGAAGACTTGTTCCACACTAAACCGGCCACCGAAGAAGGCCAAGGCTTAAGCCTTATCCCAACCGCAGAAGTGCCATTGACCAACTTAGTGCGCGATAGCATTGTTGATGAAGACGAGCTGCCGATTAAATTAACTGCGCATACCGCATGTTTCCGCAGCGAAGCGGGCTCATACGGCAAAGATACCCGTGGTCTGATCCGTCAGCATCAGTTCGATAAAGTTGAAATGGTGCAAATCGTTAAGCCGGAAGATTCAATGGCGGCGCTCGAAGCGCTAACTGGTCACGCTGAAACTGTATTGCAACGTTTAGGTCTGCCATACCGTACTGTGATTTTATGTACTGGCGATATGGGCTTTGGCTCAAGCAAAACCTACGACATCGAAGTCTGGTTACCGGCGCAAAATACCTATCGTGAGATTTCTTCTTGTTCAAACATGAAGGATTTCCAAGCCCGTCGTATGCAAGCGCGTTACCGCGTAAAAGCAGACAATAAGCCAGCGTTACTGCATACCTTAAACGGTTCAGGTTTAGCTGTGGGTCGTACCTTAGTGGCTATTTTAGAAAATTATCAAAATGCCGATGGTAGCATCACAATCCCAGAAGTGCTGCGTCCATACATGGGCGGCTTGACTCAAATAGGCTAATGGAACGCAAAATAATACTATGGATAAAGGCCAGCGCTATCTCCGTTGGCTTTCCTATACCGCTGTCATTGCAGTATTTTTTGCGGTGATGTTGGCGACCATAGGCAAAGCCGTCTGGGTTGTGTTAGAAAACGTCAAATAACCTTATTAACTTTGTTCAAGTAAAAAGAAAGGCATGTTTCCTAAGGGAACATGCCTTTTTTGTTTGTGCCATGTTTATGTTTAATGCTCACATTTGACGCTTACGTTCGATATTGAGCTAAGTATGATGACTTAACTTATACGATTAAATGCATTTAGCTGGCTTTGGCAAGCCCGCAATTTTGGTGGCTTGTTTTGCTGGGCCAATCGGGAACAAGGTATACAAGTATTTTGAATTGCCTTTGTCTGGCCCTAAAGCTTGGCCAATCGCTTTAACTAATACGCGAATAGCAGGGCTCGTTTTGTATTCAAGATAAAAATCGCGAACAAAGTTAATCACTTCCCAATGGGCGGGCGTAAGCACGATTTGCTCTTCTGCCGCCAATAGTAAAGCCATATCCGGTTGCCAATCGTTGAGATCTTTTAAATAACCTTGATGGTCACGGGCGATTTCTGCGCCATTAAATTGCAACGGATTTACCACGTTATCACCTTGTCATGGAGTAATGATTGAGCCACAAACTCATTGTAATCGATAAGCGTCACGTTCTTTAAACGCTCGGATAGACCGCGAGCGATGACATCGTCTTTTAAGACCATCAACTTGAAGGGCGATAATGCCATTGCCCATTGACGCAGCAGTAACGCGTTCACGCCATCGCTCGATAGTAGAATCGCATCTTCCTTACAGGCGTAACGTAAGCAGAGTTTCAATGCACTATCTCGGCTGGGAGATGTTTGAATATGATGTAAAATCATCAGAATACTAAGACCTCATCAACCTGTTTTAAATGGGCAGCGATGGCTTCATCGTTGACCACAGTAACAGGAACTGACAGTAAGCCATGGCTTAAGCCGTAGTCGGCTAAGGATTGCTTACAGACAAATACCGAGTCGATATCGTACAGCGACAGTGCTTTAAAGGTGGAGATGTAATCTTTAGCGCCAATTAGATCAGGTTGTTGATCTTTAATCAAATGCAGCACACCTTCATCGACAAACACTAAACTCACTTCTTGCTCAAAGCTGGCGCTCAGCAGGGCGAGATCTAAACCTTCGCGGCCACGAACAGTACCGTGTGGCGAACAGCGAAATAGGATACACAATTTTTTCATAGTCACCCTGAGAGTTAAAAACTGATCAAACGATCGGCCGATTCAATGCCGGTGACAAGCTCGCCTAAACCGCCCATGATAAATGACTCGCCCACATTCCAGTGGCTCAGTCCATTCTCGCTGGCATCTTGCTTGCTCACAATCCCACGGCGCAGCGCTGCTGAAACGCAATTAACTAACGGGATCTGATAGGATTGCGCGAGCTGTTTCCAGTCACTGATCACATCATTTTCATCGGAGGCGGGTAAGCTTAAATCTGTGGAGTTATACACGCCGTCTTGATAAAAAAACACACAGATAATCTGATGCCCAGCCAAAAGTGCAGCTTGGGAAAAGCGTAAGGCGTTAACACTCGCCGACGTGCCATAAGCGGGCCCGTTCACTTGGATAATAAATTTGCTCATTTAAAATAAAAATGGCCCTAAAAGTAGGGCCATTCTAACGCAAGTTAAGCTAAAAATCGCTAACTAGGATTAGTCATCGTTGCCTATGCCCATAAGGTGCAATAGCGAGATGAAGAGGTTTAAGAAATCTAAGTATAATGAGATAGTTGCGCGAATGTAGTTCGTCTCGCCACCGTTCACAATACGGCTAGTATCAAACAGGATAAAACCTGTCATCAATAATGCAATACCGGCGTTAATCGCCATAAAGGCAATGCTGTTACCCATAAAGATGTTAATTACGGCAGCGGCAATCACCACAATCAAGCCAGCGAACAAGAACCCACGTAGGAAAGAGAAATCTTTCTTAGTGGTCACCGCATAGGCTGATAAGGCAACGAAAATCACTGACGTTAACCCCAGTGCTTGCATGATCAGCTGTGGACCGTTTGCCATGCCTGCATAGTGATTTAACATGTAGCCCAGTGACGCGCCTTCCATACCAGTAAAGGCAAATACCCAGAAGATACCCGCTGCAGATTCGGCTTTACGTAAGGTTACAAACAACAGCACTAGGCCACCAATGGATAAGCCAATGGAGACTAATGGACTGATATTTAATGCCATTGCCAAGCCAGCGCACAGGGCAGAGAAGGCCAATGTCATAGACAACAGCATATAAGTGTTTTTAAGAAGTTTGTTCACTTCCAGTGTTGACGCACTTGTCGAATATAAGGTTTCTTGGGTCATATTGATCTCCGTTGACACATTTCCGAACTGATCATTTTGATTTTTTACAGCACACTAAGTTCCAGTAAAATCCTAAAACGAACTTAACTGCATTCATGATACCGTACCTAAGATACGGGTGAAAGTCATAGAACCATGAATAACAAATTGTTAATCTTAAAAATTTTGTCTCATCTTACATATCACTCTTAAGTGCTAAGCGTTTAGGATTGAGATGGCTACATCCGTATCTTTATCCACTCAGCACATGAATGCTTGGTTAAAACTTAATTGGCTTGATAAATAGGCCTGCTGAACTTAGGTGCACTTACAGCAAATTTCAAGTTCAATGCCGATTTCAAAGACAAGTCCAATGCTAATTTCAATGCCAAGTATAAGGACCAGGGCAACCGCATGAGTGTTTAAAATTCGTCCAGCTGCAACCCTGCTAATAGAACCGATTCTAAATATTCAGGTTTCATCCAAGCTCTTTTCTGTTTCGCTGGAATGCTTCCTTTAGAAGGTTCAGCCCTAAGCATATTCAGTGATATTTGCCTAAGCATGGCCCAATTTTCTGCCCCATGATGTTGGTAAATCTGGCAACTATCTTCTTTCATTGAGACATCTAGCACCCAGTGTAAGCTGTTCTCAATCCCCCAATGGCCACGAACTGAATTGGCTAACTGCTGCTCATCGAGTGTGGCTGAACTGATATAGTAACGGTAGGTCAGTTCTGCCTCTTTCCCTTTCGTATACCGATAACTCAAACACATACCTAATGTGTTCAATTTCATCCACTTAGGAAAATAATCTTGGAGCTGGTTTGCAGGTATTACATAATAGGCTCTTGCCTCGATACGGCCTCTATTTTTTTCAATAACGAGTCCATCAAGAGGATTACTGCGCGCTTCACTGAAAGCACTGACCACGGCCTCATGCAAGGAACTTTGATTTGCCTTTACAGCAAGTAAGTAGTCACCTCCTTGCTCGACTATCTGTCTTGCAATCTCTGTCTGGCAACCCATGGCGTCGATTGATACAAGTGCTCCTTCTATATCTAACAACTGCAGCAGCGCTGGGATTGCGGTTATCTCATTGGATTTATTTGCCGTTTTTACTTGCCCCAGCACCACTTTATTGGCACAGGCAAACGCATTGACCATATGAATGGTTGAGCGCCGATCTTCACGATTGTATGAGGCACGAAGCGTTTTACCATCGATAGCAATAAGATGACCATCACTCATCTCATGGACGGCTCGCATCCAATTGGCGAAGCACAGTCGGAACTGTTCCGGCTCGATACGAGAGATAATACGTGCAATGGTATCATCGACTGGGACACCTTCGGTCAGAATTCCCTTTTCTTTAAACCAGTTATGATGTCCGGCAGCATAGTCATGGATTTCTGACCAGCCTTCGGCACCAGCAATCACACCACACAGAGTAACGAACAATACATCATGCAATGGGTAAGTCACTTTGGCAGATTGTCGGCTGTCAGCAATCGAGTTGAAATGAGACGTGAAGGCTTCAAGGTACATGCTCTGATGTTCTCTATAAGAAAAAGAGAGCATAAGATCATAATCGATACCGTTCGTCAAATTGGGTTCAAAACGGTTAAAATACATTCACGATCTCACCCTGGTATAAGGACTAGATCAGCATATTGAGTTTAAACCAAGCTTAAGCCAGCCACTCTTTATGCAATTTTTCAGTATCGCCCAGATATTCCAGCACCCAAGCGAGCGCAGGCGACATCTTGTCGGCATTCCACGCGAGACAACAAGGGCTGGTCTGCTTAGGATTTTCTAGCTGTTTCTCAACCAGCGCACCCGCTTTAATAAACACACTTGCTAAGTGCACTGGCATATAACCAACGCCTAAACCTTCGCGGAAACAGTTAATGGCGCGGATCCAATCGGGTACAACGAGGCGACGTTGATTTTCGAGCAACCAGGTCATACGTTTTGGAATTTCCCTTGAGGTGTCTTCTAGGCAAATCGAGGGGAAAGGGCGCAGCTCATCGTCGCTTAGCGGACGGTCAATATTGGCTAATGGATGATTTTTACTGACTAAAAATGCCCACTCAATATCGCCCATGTCTTTATATTGGTACACGCCACCGACTGGAATTGCGGTTGTGGCACCAATGGCGATATCACTGCGACCCGTGGCGAGCGCTTCCCAAACCCCGTTAAAGACCTCAATGCGAATAATTAATTCAATATCATGGAAATGACGGTAAAAGTCAGCAATCAATACGCTGATCCTATCGGCGCGGACGATATTATCCAATGCGATGGACAAGGTCGGTTGCCAACCGTTTGCTACGCGCTGCGTGCCACGTTTCATCTCATCCATCTGCGTAAGCAAGGTTCTGGCTTGCTTTACAAAATGCTTACCCGCAGGCGTTAAGGTTACGCTGCGATGATGACGTTCGAAAAGAATGACGCCGAGTTCTTCTTCTATTTGCTTGACCGCGTAGCTCACGGCAGAGGGCACTTTATGCAGCCGATTCGCCGCTGCGGTGAAACTTCCTACACGAGCCACAATATCAATGAGTTCTAGCGCTTGTTCTGAGAGCATAGCTGACGTCCATTCCAATGAAAATAATTGATAGCACAAGTCAAAAATAAACGTTTCCAATAGATTTAACAAGTCATTAGACTGCACGCTTTAGTCAATTCGACCCGAATATCTTATGAAAACTTCTAGTAACGCCTTTGTAAACATAAAGTTCTTTATGTTTCTATTCTATTTAGCCATGTTGAGCATGCTCGGTTTTATTGCCACTGACATGTACTTACCTGCTTTCAAAGCAATTGAAGGCTCATTTAGCAGTACCCCATCAGAGGTGGCGATGTCGCTGACCTGTTTCCTTGCGGGTCTTGCCCTAGGCCAACTACTTTACGGCCCCTTAGTCAATAAAATCGGCAAACGTTGGGCACTGATTTTTGGTTTAGTGGTGTTTGCCATTGCCAGCGTGTTTATTGCCAACAGCGATTCTATATTCATGCTCAATACCGCGCGCTTCTTCCAAGCGATTGGCGCCTGTAGTGCAGGGGTTATTTGGCAAGCGATTGTGGTTGAACAATATGATGCCGATAAAGCCCAAGGTATTTTCAGCAACATTATGCCACTGGTTGCATTATCGCCTGCATTAGCACCGATCCTTGGCGCTTACATTCTGAACGAATTAGGCTGGCGTGCAATCTTTATCTCTTTGTGTGTTATCGCTTTTCTACTGATATTGATGACCTTGTACTTTGTGCCAGGCAAGCGTCAGCATACGCACAGTGATCATGCTGCAGTATCTTATGGGCAAATTTTGAAAAACACCCGCTATTTAGGCAACGTCGTGATCTTCGGCGCCTGTTCCGGTGCTTTCTTTGCTTACCTAACTGTATGGCCGATTGTGATGGAGATGCACGGTTATCAAGCGACTGAAATCGGGCTAAGCTTTATCCCGCAAACCATTATGTTTATTGTCGGTGGTTATGCGAGTAAGTTACTGATAAAACGCATTGGCGGGCATCAAACACTCAATATCTTGTTGTCGATTTTCGCAGCCTGCGTTATTTCGATCATCATGTTCACGCTGATTTTCCCAGCGAGCACGATTTTCCCACTGCTTATTTCGTTCTCGATTTTAGCCGCAGCTAATGGTGCCATTTACCCGATAGTCGTAAATAGTGCACTACAACAGTTTAGTCAGAATGCCGCTAAGGCCGCAGGATTACAGAACTTCTTGCAGATAAGCATAGCCTTTGGTGCCTCTAGCTTAGTCGCTATGTGGGCAAGCCTAGGTGAAGTAGCGATCGGCTGGGGTATCCTATGTTGCGCTATCTTAGTTGTGGTCGGCTATGTACTTAAGAGCCAACAAGAGTGGGGCGATTTTGCCAAACATTTCACTAAGCCAGATCCCGCACGTGTCGGCATAGTGGCCGATGTGAAGCAAAATCCAGCGGATTGAGTGTAATAGCAACAATTGACGCATAATTAAGAGTTAGTGCTTTACAGTCAACACACTTACTTATATTATGCGCCTCGTTCGGAGGGGTGGCAGAGTGGTTTAATGCACCGGTCTTGAAAACCGGCGTGGGTTTATAGCCCACCCAGGGTTCAAATCCCTGCTCCTCCGCCATATTAAGTCAAAAAGCCGCTAAGCAATTAGCGGATTTTTGCATTTTAGCGATTCTAGCCTTGAGTTTCTGATTCGAAACGCAGCGCCTCCACCCTATGTCACCAACAAGGCCGTCAGTACTGATGACCTTGCTAGTCTTTACCATTTAACTCTAGATTCGCTCATTCAAGATGCCTCATTCAAGATGCACTGACAATCTCAGCCATCATTACACTTTGGGTAATTTGTGTTGGATCATGGCCAGCGCAAAGAAGTTCCAGTCTGCATTAGCATAGCTACTTACCAGATCCCGCAGGATTGTCGGTTCGCCGGCGTTATCCACCTGTTGCGAAATTATATGCAAATTCAGCGCATTACAGTAATCCTGCCGCTCCACCACAAAAAACTGCTTCTTGAAGGGGAGTAGTAGTGTGCCTTCAGCTTGTGCATTAAAATCACGCGCGGCTAAATAACCTGTAAACCAATGATTGAGTAGCGTATCGCATTGCTTAGTGTGGAATAAGTTTCCCCAATCATCCCCGAGTATGGCTTGACCCGACAGGACTCGCTGGCAATGATGAAAATCGATAAACCCTAGCTCACGTGCGATCACTTGTTGGCAATGCTTAAGCTGGAGATCTGAGTGTAAGATGCCCAACTTCGCCATTAAGGTCGCGACTCTTTGCTTGGCAGACGGCTCATCCTGCTGACAAGCTTTGAGCAGCTTTTTAGCGCGAATTTTGGTTTCATTTAATGCGATGGCGCTTGAGTCTTTCATCTTGGCTAACTTCATTTTGCATTACCTCCATGACTAACTCGATTTGCTCGCGGCACGTGAATAAAAGGCCAAATACTGATGATCAATAAACTCAAGAGACAAGCTAAAATGTCCGCGATTGGAAAGGCCATCCATAACTCAATCAAAGCGTTTGGCATGATATTAATGTTTAATGCACCTGTGATAAATGAAATATCTGCAAAAGATAGTTGAGGTAATAAGACCAGCAGTGGCAGTAATAAACCATAGATTTTTATCCCAGATAATAGCAATGCAAGCTTAGGGCGATTTGTGCCTTGATACACAGCAATTGCGATACCTGTGATGCCCGCCAAAGGTAAGGCGATAAACGTCACACTCGAAATCTTAATACAGGCGGCAATGAGTGCGAGGTCATCGGTGAACATACCAAATACTGAGGTCGGAAACCCCATAAATATGATTGTCACTACACTCAGATAACAGCAGGTCAAGACTATGCCCCATTTAGCACACGCTAACACCCGAGAAGATGTCATCGCCCCATAGTTATAGGCACTGATCGTCTGTCCTGCACTGGTGAGAGCCATGAGCGGTAGGGCGATAAAGATATTAAAGCGTCCGATCAAACCATAAGCGCTGATCATGTAAGCGACCTCATTCGCCGCTAGCGTATTGGGCACTACATTGGCTAAATGACTGACTAAAATATGATTTACCAATGAGATCACACAGGCAATCCCAAGATATGACAAAAGTATTGGACTACCCAAGCCAAGAATCGCTTTTATCTCAGTGAGATTGAGCCTTATCAGCTCCATTCTAAAATAAATAGGCTGGGTAGCTTGCTTATGAAACGCCTGCTTATTGGCAAAGCGGTTATTGGGGACAAAATAAACGACGGCGATAAATAGACTCATACATTGACCCGCCACCGTTGCCCACGCAGCTCCGCTCACGCCCATCTCCAATACGGCAATAAAGAGTGTATCGAAGAGGATGTTCATGACCGCCGACAACAAGATAACCAGCAGCATCACCACGACTTTGCCTTGTGCTCTGAGTAAATCGCCGCTAAGGGATAACAAAAAGGTGAACAGGCTAAAACAGAGAATGGGTTGTAGATAATCTATAGCAGCTAAGGCAAGTGTTGAGCTTACCCCAATAAATGCTAATAGATTATCGAGCTGGGCGAGTGACACGACAGTGGCGATCACGCCGCAACATAGGGCTAACGCGAAACCGGTATTCGCGATTTGACTCGCCTTATCAAACTCGTTTGCCCCTAAAAATCGGCTCACTAAGGTCGCCGTCCCATTTCCTATCATGCAGGCTAAAGCGAAAATCATCATTTGTAACGGGAAGGCAATCGTCACCCCAGCCAATGCATCGGCGCCGATGTATTTCAAAATAAAATATGAGTCGACTAAGTTGTAGCTGGCACTGAGCATCATTGCGAAGGCCATAGGTAATGCAAAACGCAAATACAAAGTAGGGATTGCTAATGTACCTAAGTACTCTGTTGACTGAGAGCTTGAGTGAGATTTCCCGTGGAAGAGTGTTTCGGTGACTGCCAAGGGCACAATGTCAGAAGGTTCAACATTGATACTGACGGACTTTAAAGTGTTAGCTGTTGCATGTTTCACAAACAATTCTCCTAAGTTTATTGGCATTCCGCTAAGCCAAACTTATTTGATTGCTGTGGGTTCGATATGAAATCGATTCGCAACGCTATTAATTTATCAGAGTGATATCATCTTTTGCGGATAGGCTTCTCTGCAACCTGCCGCGTATTATTCTCACTCAACCGTCTGATGTCAATTACCAGATTCGAGTCGGGAGGCAAGGGCACATTGCAGTTCTGTATAGTCAACAAGACCAATATTTAAAAGTGCGCGTAAAACCAGATACAACATCAAGGATTTGCAATACACCATCCAAAGACGGCAAACTTGTGCGAACCATTTACTGTCCAAATTAAGCTACAAGTCGAAGATCCAACGTAGTGAACAACTTTGGCGGCCTTGAACTAAAACGCTTTGGCTTAACAATCACGCCAATAACGTCGTTAATCGCATCAGCACCAAGAACGATGGCAAATCCACACAATAAGGACGCCTAATCATGGATGAGTCACTAATCAATAGCGCAATCCAGCTACGCAATGACATACAAAGCATCAACGAGTTTCTACTGAAAGGCTTAGCGCCTAAAGACGCTCAACTGCAATTAATGGCTAAATCTTGCGTGTTACTGGGCGAACTGGACGACACACTAGAACAACTTAAGGACACTGCATCATGCAAATAATCCCTTATGAGGGTTCAAGATCAGCCAGAACTGCGAAGAGTCACACTAGAAGAACCATTTAGACATCCTAATCCCTTCCACACAAAGCTGCGCACAATGTGATCTCACGTTATCTAAAATTGTTTTTTTGTAGCATCCGGACATAAAAAAACGGCCCTGAATAGGGCTGAGTTTTGCATAACTTGAATTGTGCGAAGTACCTTCTAGTTGCTATGTTATTAACATCACTAAGTAAACTGGATTTTTTATGCCAAAAATAACAGACAAATTTACATCTACCATTGATCTAAATAAAAATATAAAGGATTTGATAAGCCCCGTGCGTTCCCCGGTTAAACCGGAGCTATTTAAAGAGCGTATGAGAAATTTAGTTGAACAAACTTTAACTGAATTAAATGCAATTGCTACAGAGAGACAGAGAATAATCAAACTTTTAGAAAGTCCTCACAATAGTCTATCTAATCACTACAATCCGTTGCACGACGATTATTCTTTTGCTTTAACTAGATATGATCAAATTACTGATCTCATTCGTCAAAGTGACCTCGCAGAGACGAGGGCACATAGGCGAAATCTTTTCTATCGGACATTAACGACACTTGCGGTAGGTCTATCTATTATGGCTATTTACGCTTTGGCTCACTGGTTAGAAATACCTATGCCACTAATGCGATTACCAGTTCCTAGTTAGAGGGATTATTAAGGGACGTGTCCCTTAATGCCAAGCGCTCTTAATAGGGCGCTTTTAAGCCCATTGATTTTCTCCGCCAGACTCTTTTCTTTAACTGAAATGCCGATAACATCACTTATCGGCCCCTAATACCTTCCATACAAAACTGCGCACAATGTGATCACACGTTATGTAAAACTGCTTTTTTTTATAGAATCCAGACATAAAAAAACAGCCCTGAAAGGGCTGAGTTTTGCATAACTTGGATTGTGCGAAGTGTTAATCGTTATCAATTAAGAAATATTTATTTTCAGAAATAGTGAGAGAGCGCTTTCTGTCCATGATTAGTTTTTCGTCGCCAATTCTAATACCAGCTAAGCAGGTCCAGTTCTTTTTTGTTATGTTTAAAGTTCTAATAATTTTTTCAGCTGATGCTTCTAGTTTAGCTAAGTCACCTGATTCTATAAGCTTTTTATCTATTTCTTCATCGAATTCATTTGTAGTTATTTCATATAGTTTCATCAATATTTCCTTTGGTTGTGTCTGCTTATAATCATTGAGTGAAGCTTAACAGAACTAGCCAGCTATTTAGTAGTCACCTAATAATTGTTCGTTTATTGACCATTTGGCTGTATTGGGATTATTAAGGGACGTGTCCCTTAATGCTAAGCGCTCTTCATCGGGCGCTTTTAAGCCCGTTTATTTTCCCCGCCAGACTCTTTTCTTTAGCTGCTGACTTGCAGCGCGTTTATGGCTAAACGGTCGTAGACAAAATCAATTACCAGCGATTTTATGGGGTAGGGTTGATGGCAGAGTCCACATACTATAACAGTGGACTCTACTCCAATATTTGGAGTTTCTGCAAAATCAGGCTGATTTGATTTTTTCTTTGTCCTTTAAATCTTTCACTGCATCTTTTAGGTAAGTATCAATAAGATAGTGAACTATAACGGAAGGTTTTACAGGCTTTCTTGTAGCAATAGTGATCTCTACAGCCGCATCCTGCAAAGCAGTTTTTCTATCACCATTAATAGCAACAGTAGTGTCGTTTCTCTTTGTCATATCTCTTCGGTTTTCCAGAGTTAATCTCATGTCACTATACAACATCTAATATATTTCTTTCATTCGTGTTTACATGTAATAAATCATAGATTATGATTGGCACATTGTTATTTTATTCGTGTATACATGTAATGATTGATATGTTCCGTATAGAGATACCATTCCATGAGGATTTTGTCGCAGGTGACGTGGTTGCTGACCGCGCATCTGGGATTATTGACCTCAAAGAATGCTCTTTACGGGGTGTTCGTTTAGAAGCGGGTAACGTCATCTATAACGATGGTCAATTTGATTATGAAACGCTTAGGCATCCGTACGAATCAATCCCGTCTAGCTGGTCAACGCTTAGCTTTAAGATTCATGCAGGAGGGCCAACTTACTGGCCATTTGTCGAGATAAAAGCGAGTCCTGCAAAGCTACTGCAAGGTCATAACGTTTTTGGCTCTGACGATACCCGTCTTTGTATTGAATCACTTGTGACTACTTTTTCCGTTGGTATGCCACGGTTATCTGAAATGCTGGATTTTAATTGCTCTCAGATAAAACAGATTGACTGCACTTTTACTGCACATCTATCGAGTGAAAGTGAAGCAAGAAATGCAATTCATGCACTCAGAAATCTATCATCAGGCCAAACCCGTTCTAGTAAGTCATCACACGATACCACCGCTTATTGGGGTACTAAAAATTCAAATGGCGGCAAAGCTGCATCCCGTCATAAGCAGTTAAAAGCTTACTTAAAGCATTTTGAATTACAGCAAGCAATTAAAGACACGCAGGACAAGTTAAAGAGATCGCAGCTAGACGTTTACCAACGCCAGTTAAGCGCCATGCAATGCCCTGAGGTTCAGGAATTTGCAAACAACTCGCTACGCTTTGAAGCTTCCATCATGCCGCGGATGTTAAAGCGTCTTGGTTTTCCGCTTCGGGTCGGTGATTTTGTTCGGCACTGTGAAGACATGAGCAAACGTCACTGTCCGATTCAATACATGTGGAACCATGCGTGGGAAGACATATTTAATACGTTCGAGGGCAAGCAAGTGAATATATATAACGATGATGAAGTCAGGGATGCACTTAGAGCAAATTATCAAACTGTTTCTTCAAAGGGCAAGGTCAGTTATGCCAAAGCTGACAGGCTGTTTCGTTTTATTCGCAGCTTGAAAAGTGAAGGGTGGGATGAAGTAAAGATAACCATGCCGGAATCTACTTTTTATTATAACGTAAACCTTATTTCTTCTGTTATACCAAAAGCTTACCTTCAAAATCTTCAGGCTCAAGCAGCCCTGAATGTTGTGCCGCTAATTCGTATGATTAACGTCGATTTTAACCAGCAACACCCGCAAAACTGGCAAGAGCCAAAACCATTATATAAGCAACTTAGAGAAGGCTTACGCGCAGTAAGCTAAGGGAAAAATATGTTGAAAATTGAATTAGATGCTCAGGATTGCAAGTTAGAACAGCAAACATTTCCTAGCAAAGATGGTAAAGCGCCACGAACTATTTATTGGCAAGTTGGCTACATGTACACAGGTGGTCGCTACCCAGTGAAAGTTCAAATCCCACTAAAAGATGGGCAACCAGCTTACCCCGCTGGTCAGTATTTTATGCACCCAAGTAGTTTTCAGGCCAACAAGTTTAATAAGCCTGAAATTAATCCTTTCGAGGTCACATTAGCGCCATGGTCGGAGCTTGATGCTCTGATAGGCCGCAAAACAGTTTAACAGCCTCCTAATGATTAATTTTTTCTACGGTAAACCTCGTGAAGGTATGACTTTACCAAAGCTCAGATTTTACCCAAAGCAATTAGAGGAGGGGGCTTTCATGGATGACCAAAAACTTGATATCTGGACATGTTCCTGCTGCGGCAATCTTTTTGACGGTGCGACAGAGCAGCCAGTTAATTTTTTAAGTTCGGATTTATTCGAGTGTTCTCTGTGTGATGTTGTGAATACAGAGCGTCAATTATCGGACTGTCAATTTTAACTAATTGCCGAGTTAGATTGCTGGCAAGGAGCCTAATTATGGCTGTTGAATTGGTTTGCAATGGTGAAATTTTCGTTTCTTCGGATGGTTCTCCACAGTGTTCAGCGGGGTGGTCAACACAGCTTTCGGTTGCCCCGTTTAACGTCAGTCAAATAGACCCACAGGTCGCGACTGCAATGTTCGGTTCAGGATTTTTCCTGTTTATCATTCCTTGGGCAACGGCTTGGGGATTATCAAAACTTTTAGCACTTATAAGGTAGTAAATATTATGGATGAAGCTCAAATCTCTGCAATTACAGGCGCCGTAGACTTCGCAACAATCATCGTAGGTATTGGCGCTGTCGCTGCTGCTTCGGTAATTGTTTATGTGTCAATCAAAGGCGCAAGAATGCTACTAGGTATGGTTCGCGGCGCTTAATTTGTTCCAATAAAGCAGAAATTAGCCAGAAATCTCTGGCTATTTTTTTTCCTAAATAAGGTAATCCTATGCTTGATTTATACTACTGGACTTTCTTTTCGGCTGGTTTTGTCACGTCCGCATCATGCTTTAGAATGTTTTAAGGTGGTGTTGTGAGATATTCCGCCTTGTTGCTTTTTATGGTTTCTCTCAGCTCTTTTGGTAATGAGTGCCCCACAGATATAGATTCATCGCCAGTAGTAGAGGGGCATGCGCCTTCGGGTAATTACTATTATGATTATGTTGAACAAAATCAAAATGGTACGCGTGTATTTTATAGTAGTTTGAAATCTATTTATCAGACTTTTGAGGTAAGGCATTATCCCCTTGGCACCTCGATTGATGATGTCTCTCAGAGTGGTATTATTTACACTACGCCAATAACGCCTAAACCTATAGCACCAGAAGGTGAGGTTTATGGCGAATCTGATTTAAATCGGTACTCTAAACTAACGATAGAAACGGGCCCTAGAACCTGTCCACTCGGTTATACCATCAGTCATGCAACAGGCATGTGTAATTTAACGGACCCCGCAGCTTGCGAGACCGTAGTTGAACCAGAAATCTGTAATGATGGATTTCCGGCTAATACTGGCGAATATCAAAGTTGTGACCGACCAGATTTAAAGCAATGTGATACTGGTGAATTTGTAGAAAAAGAAGGGGGGATATGCCCATTAAAATGTAACGATTACCAAAGTTGTTACGACTATGCATTATCCAAATCAAGCTGCTCAATTTCTGAGGAGTTTTCTTTCTATTATCAAGATACTTCTAATTTTACATATAGCTGCTTAATGGTTGACCCTGATTCGCCAGATCACCCAGAGAACGGTGGTAATGGTGATGGAGATCCCACCAATGACCCCAATTCTCCTAATAATGGTGGTGATAATGGTTCTGGTGATGGCGAGCAATTACCATCATTCACGGCTGATGAATTATCTAAATCTATTGATGACGCTCTTAATGATGATTTTGTAAAGCTAGATGACTCTCTTAATGGAATTAATCAACAAAGTAAGTTGAATTCAGAGGGGATAGAGTTAGAAATAGGTGGTGCATCACTCGATAACATTAATTCAAACAATTTATTAGGTGATAGGCTTACTGATTCACTGTCAGAAATAAAAGACAGCATAGATGAATTAAGTGGTGGGAATGAAAGTGGTCAATGCAATCCAAATTCAAAAGACTATTTAGAGTGTCTTGGTTCGGCAAATACATCAATGCCGCCAAGTTTAATTCCAGAGTCTGGCGCTAAAAATCTGGGGGAGGCGGGTATCATGCTTTATAATAGAATAGCAAATGCTCCAATTGTTCAAAGCTTCTCTTCGTTTTCTCATTTAATAACGCTCAATAATGCACAGTGCCCAATAATATCATTTGACTTGCCACCTCCAATAAATGAAACCGTAGGCACAGATATTCATTGCGAGTTATTTTTAATTATAGAACCAATAATTAGTGCAGTAATGCTAGTCATTTATGCTTGGCTTGGTTTTAGAATATTTGCGAGTTCATAAAATGAATGAATTAGAATGTGGGATAACAGACTTTGGCTGCATTGCGACTTGGTTGCAAAATGAATATGTTGCTTATGTTCTTTGGCTTTACGATTGGTTATTTTCTGGAATTGCCTTTGTACTTGAATCAATACCCGTTCCAGATTTTATGCTTAACGTTGGTACATTTCAAATTCCATCAGGAGTGGCTTGGGCTGCTTCAATGTTTCAACTTGATTACGGATTGGTAATTATAGTCAGTTCTTATACTGCAAGATTTTTACTTAGACGAATTCCATTTGTAGGGTAGTTTTTAATGGCGATCACTTTCTATACAGGGCTTCCTGGGCATGGTAAATCTTACGGCGTTGTTGAGAATGTCATAGCTCCAGCGTTGAAAAAAAACAGAACAGTTTACACAAACATTCCAATGAAAGATGACGAGTGCCTGAGTCGTTTTGGTATTACGGTTGTGCTTTTTAAGACTCAAGACATACTCGACAACCCTAATTGGTGGACTGATGTTTTTGTGTCTGGTTCTGTTCTTGTCATTGATGAAGCTTGGCGTTTATGGGCTTCCGGACTGAAAAGCACTGCTGTGCGTGCTCAAGATAAAACTTTTCTCGCTGAACATCGGCATATGGTAGGTGAGAACGGCCTTTCAACTGAAGTCATTTTCGTTTGTCAGGACATTTCTCAAATGGCTAAATTTGTCATTGAGCTAACCGAGACAACCTTTAGGGTCACTAAATTATCTAACATCGGTCTTAACTCAAGATTCAGGGTTGATGTCTATCGTGGCGGTGTAGGAGGGCAACGACCACCTGAAAAGCTGAAGCTTAGGGAGATTCAGGGGAAGTTTAAAAAAGAGATATATGCTCTTTACCAGAGCCATACCAAAAGTGAAACAGGTGAGGCTGGTGACGAGACGAGGACTGACGATCGTTTTAATGCTTTAAAAGGCGTTTCGATAAAAATAGGTATTGTGGCCGTTATTGTTTGCATCATTTTTGTATTTTATGGGTTTAGTGATGTAAAAGAGAAATATGCACCGTCTAAGCCTCAGCAGTCAGTGCCCTCAACTGAAAATTTAGTCAAAGCACCAGTTATTACATCTCAAAATAAAATCGAACCACCTAAGAAGAAGGTTTTCTCTTTTCTTTCATCTGTAGACTCCATTTCGATTGTCATGAGTAATGGGCATTATCCCAATGTTGAATACAGGTACAAAGTTGTTGCAAGTGGGCATGAGTCAACATTCACCAGTAAAGAGTTGATGAAGTTGAAGTACAACTTAAGGCCGATAAATGATTGTATGGTTATCATTGAAGGTCAGGATTTCATTGGTTATGCAATGTGTGAAACTGAAATAAAACAGGATTGGGCGGATAGTTTTATCAATCAAAAAACGAGTGATTTACCAACTTAAATATTCACCAATGCTTTGAATTGCGAGCGGGGCGACCAAGTCAAAGCATTGGTGAAAAATGTTCATTTCAAATATTCTAAATATTCTAAATATTCTAAATATTCTAAATATTCTAAATATGTGAAATTGGCATTCACCACTAATTGTTTTTCGGTGCCGTTTGTTGACATTAATGTGTGTAATGTTTTATAACCTATTTAGGTTTTGAATTCAGAACTTAGAGTGTGATCATTGGTGATTCTTTGGTCTTAAGCATTCGACAAAAAAAGCCGACCCCTCGAAGTGTCGGCTTTTTTGTGCCTATGAGTATTTCAAATATTCCAAATATGTGAAATTAACCAATATGATGGATAGTATATGTAGGTAGCTATTTGTTAGCATTTAGATTGAATGACACATTAAAAGCTAAGGTTTTAGCTCGTAGGCACAGATAAATCACTTTACAGGATGTTTAAATGAAAAAAATTACTTTAGTTTTAGCTACACTAATTCTTGCTTCTGCATGTACGGATAACTCAGCTTCAAAGCCTGAGACAATCCAAACAGTTGATTTTTACCTCCACAATCAAGGCCTAATGACCGATAAAGTGAAATGGTGCAGAGATAGCGCAGATCGTGGAGTCACCGCAGATTGTTTAAATGCGATTTCAGCAGAAGCAAAAATTCACACAGCAAAATTATTAGGTATAGATCCTATCACGCGCAAACTTTTACCTAAGTAAACCATTTCATTGTTTCAGAGATTGACGCGCTAATGCCGATAACGACACATTATCTGCATCCCTAATCCCTTCCACTCAATACTGCGCACAATGTGATCTCACGTTATGTAAAACTGCTTTTTTTTGTAGCATCCGGACATAAAAAAACAGCCCTGAAAGGGCTGAGTTTTGCATAACTTGGATTGTGCGAAGTCTTACTGAATTTCAAATTTAATATTTTGTTGAGAGGCTTGAACATCTACAGTAACGTTCCAACCCCAACCTTCTATTTCATATTTCACTTCACCTGCAACAGCAATAACTACTCCAGAAGGGGTATCAAAATTAAAATCACCTTTATAATAACCATTTTTTTTCAGTCGTTCAGTAATTGCCTCGATAACCTCTTTCACTTCTTTATCAATGATTTCCTGATTAGATTCTATAAAATCATGCTTATAAAACATCGCGGTTCCTTTTGTCTGATGAAAGAATGAACATAATGAATCAATTGCCATTTAAGTCAATATGTTACTTATTTGGGGGATTATTAAGGGACGTGTCCCTTAATGCCAAGCGCACTTCATCGGGCGCTTTTAGCCCGTTTATTTTCCCCGCCAGACTCTTTTCTTTAGCTGCTGACTTGCAGCGCGTTTACCGTTAAACGGTCGTAGACAAAATCAATTATCAGCGATTTTATGGGGTAGGGTTGATGGCAGAGTCCACATACTATAACAGTGGACTCTACTCCAATATTTGGAGTTTCTGCAAAATCAGGCTGATTTGATTTTTTCTTTGTCCTTTAAATCTTTCACTGCATCTTTTAGGTAAGTATCAATAAGATAGTGAACTATAACGGAAGGTTTTACAGGCTTTCTTGTAGCAATAGTGATCTCTACAGCCGCATCCTGCAAAGCAGTTTTTCTATCACCATTAATAGCAACAGTAGTGTCGTTTCTCTTTGTCATATCTCTTCGGTTTTCCAGAGTTAATCTCATGTCACTATACAACATCTAATATATTTCTTTCATTCGTGTTTACATGTAATAAATCATAGATTATGATTGGCACATTGTTATTTTATTCGTGTATACATGTAATGATTGATATGTTCCGTATAGAGATACCATTCCATGAGGATTTTGTCGCAGGTGACGTGGTTGCTGACCGCGCATCTGGGATTATTGACCTCAAAGAATGCTCTTTACGGGGTGTTCGTTTAGAAGCGGGTAACGTCATCTATAACGATGGTCAATTTGATTATGAAACGCTTAGGCATCCGTACGAATCAATCCCGTCTAGCTGGTCAACGCTTAGCTTTAAGATTCATGCAGGAGGGCCAACTTACTGGCCATTTGTCGAGATAAAAGCGAGTCCTGCAAAGCTACTGCAAGGTCATAACGTTTTTGGCTCTGACGATACCCGTCTTTGTATTGAATCACTTGTGACTACTTTTTCCGTTGGTATGCCACGGTTATCTGAAATGCTGGATTTTAATTGCTCTCAGATAAAACAGATTGACTGCACTTTTACTGCACATCTATCGAGTGAAAGTGAAGCAAGAAATGCAATTCATGCACTCAGAAATCTATCATCAGGCCAAACCCGTTCTAGTAAGTCATCACACGATACCACCGCTTATTGGGGTACTAAAAATTCAAATGGCGGCAAAGCTGCATCCCGTCATAAGCAGTTAAAAGCTTACTTAAAGCATTTTGAATTACAGCAAGCAATTAAAGACACGCAGGACAAGTTAAAGAGATCGCAGCTAGACGTTTACCAACGCCAGTTAAGCGCCATGCAATGCCCTGAGGTTCAGGAATTTGCAAACAACTCGCTACGCTTTGAAGCTTCCATCATGCCGCGGATGTTAAAGCGTCTTGGTTTTCCGCTTCGGGTCGGTGATTTTGTTCGGCACTGTGAAGACATGAGCAAACGTCACTGTCCGATTCAATACATGTGGAACCATGCGTGGGAAGACATATTTAATACGTTCGAGGGCAAGCAAGTGAATATATATAACGATGATGAAGTCAGGGATGCACTTAGAGCAAATTATCAAACTGTTTCTTCAAAGGGCAAGGTCAGTTATGCCAAAGCTGACAGGCTGTTTCGTTTTATTCGCAGCTTGAAAAGTGAAGGGTGGGATGAAGTAAAGATAACCATGCCGGAATCTACTTTTTATTATAACGTAAACCTTATTTCTTCTGTTATACCAAAAGCTTACCTTCAAAATCTTCAGGCTCAAGCAGCCCTGAATGTTGTGCCGCTAATTCGTATGATTAACGTCGATTTTAACCAGCAACACCCGCAAAACTGGCAAGAGCCAAAACCATTATATAAGCAACTTAGAGAAGGCTTACGCGCAGTAAGCTAAGGGAAAAATATGTTGAAAATTGAATTAGATGCTCAGGATTGCAAGTTAGAACAGCAAACATTTCCTAGCAAAGATGGTAAAGCGCCACGAACTATTTATTGGCAAGTTGGCTACATGTACACAGGTGGTCGCTACCCAGTGAAAGTTCAAATCCCACTAAAAGATGGGCAACCAGCTTACCCCGCTGGTCAGTATTTTATGCACCCAAGTAGTTTTCAGGCCAACAAGTTTAATAAGCCTGAAATTAATCCTTTCGAGGTCACATTAGCGCCATGGTCGGAGCTTGATGCTCTGATAGGCCGCAAAACAGTTTAACAGCCTCCTAATGATTAATTTTTTCTACGGTAAACCTCGTGAAGGTATGACTTTACCAAAGCTCAGATTTTACCCAAAGCAATTAGAGGAGGGGGCTTTCATGGATGACCAAAAACTTGATATCTGGACATGTTCCTGCTGCGGCAATCTTTTTGACGGTGCGACAGAGCAGCCAGTTAATTTTTTAAGTTCGGATTTATTCGAGTGTTCTCTGTGTGATGTTGTGAATACAGAGCGTCAATTATCGGACTGTCAATTTTAACTAATTGCCGAGTTAGATTGCTGGCAAGGAGCCTAATTATGGCTGTTGAATTGGTTTGCAATGGTGAAATTTTCGTTTCTTCGGATGGTTCTCCACAGTGTTCAGCGGGGTGGTCAACACAGCTTTCGGTTGCCCCGTTTAACGTCAGTCAAATAGACCCACAGGTCGCGACTGCAATGTTCGGTTCAGGATTTTTCCTGTTTATCATTCCTTGGGCAACGGCTTGGGGATTATCAAAACTTTTAGCACTTATAAGGTAGTAAATATTATGGATGAAGCTCAAATCTCTGCAATTACAGGCGCCGTAGACTTCGCAACAATCATCGTAGGTATTGGCGCTGTCGCTGCTGCTTCGGTAATTGTTTATGTGTCAATCAAAGGCGCAAGAATGCTACTAGGTATGGTTCGCGGCGCTTAATTTGTTCCAATAAAGCAGAAATTAGCCAGAAATCTCTGGCTATTTTTTTTCCTAAATAAGGTAATCCTATGCTTGATTTATACTACTGGACTTTCTTTTCGGCTGGTTTTGTCACGTCCGCATCATGCTTTAGAATGTTTTAAGGTGGTGTTGTGAGATATTCCGCCTTGTTGCTTTTTATGGTTTCTCTCAGCTCTTTTGGTAATGAGTGCCCCACAGATATAGATTCATCGCCAGTAGTAGAGGGGCATGCGCCTTCGGGTAATTACTATTATGATTATGTTGAACAAAATCAAAATGGTACGCGTGTATTTTATAGTAGTTTGAAATCTATTTATCAGACTTTTGAGGTAAGGCATTATCCCCTTGGCACCTCGATTGATGATGTCTCTCAGAGTGGTATTATTTACACTACGCCAATAACGCCTAAACCTATAGCACCAGAAGGTGAGGTTTATGGCGAATCTGATTTAAATCGGTACTCTAAACTAACGATAGAAACGGGCCCTAGAACCTGTCCACTCGGTTATACCATCAGTCATGCAACAGGCATGTGTAATTTAACGGACCCCGCAGCTTGCGAGACCGTAGTTGAACCAGAAATCTGTAATGATGGATTTCCGGCTAATACTGGCGAATATCAAAGTTGTGACCGACCAGATTTAAAGCAATGTGATACTGGTGAATTTGTAGAAAAAGAAGGGGGGATATGCCCATTAAAATGTAACGATTACCAAAGTTGTTACGACTATGCATTATCCAAATCAAGCTGCTCAATTTCTGAGGAGTTTTCTTTCTATTATCAAGATACTTCTAATTTTACATATAGCTGCTTAATGGTTGACCCTGATTCGCCAGATCACCCAGAGAACGGTGGTAATGGTGATGGAGATCCCACCAATGACCCCAATTCTCCTAATAATGGTGGTGATAATGGTTCTGGTGATGGCGAGCAATTACCATCATTCACGGCTGATGAATTATCTAAATCTATTGATGACGCTCTTAATGATGATTTTGTAAAGCTAGATGACTCTCTTAATGGAATTAATCAACAAAGTAAGTTGAATTCAGAGGGGATAGAGTTAGAAATAGGTGGTGCATCACTCGATAACATTAATTCAAACAATTTATTAGGTGATAGGCTTACTGATTCACTGTCAGAAATAAAAGACAGCATAGATGAATTAAGTGGTGGGAATGAAAGTGGTCAATGCAATCCAAATTCAAAAGACTATTTAGAGTGTCTTGGTTCGGCAAATACATCAATGCCGCCAAGTTTAATTCCAGAGTCTGGCGCTAAAAATCTGGGGGAGGCGGGTATCATGCTTTATAATAGAATAGCAAATGCTCCAATTGTTCAAAGCTTCTCTTCGTTTTCTCATTTAATAACGCTCAATAATGCACAGTGCCCAATAATATCATTTGACTTGCCACCTCCAATAAATGAAACCGTAGGCACAGATATTCATTGCGAGTTATTTTTAATTATAGAACCAATAATTAGTGCAGTAATGCTAGTCATTTATGCTTGGCTTGGTTTTAGAATATTTGCGAGTTCATAAAATGAATGAATTAGAATGTGGGATAACAGACTTTGGCTGCATTGCGACTTGGTTGCAAAATGAATATGTTGCTTATGTTCTTTGGCTTTACGATTGGTTATTTTCTGGAATTGCCTTTGTACTTGAATCAATACCCGTTCCAGATTTTATGCTTAACGTTGGTACATTTCAAATTCCATCAGGAGTGGCTTGGGCTGCTTCAATGTTTCAACTTGATTACGGATTGGTAATTATAGTCAGTTCTTATACTGCAAGATTTTTACTTAGACGAATTCCATTTGTAGGGTAGTTTTTAATGGCGATCACTTTCTATACAGGGCTTCCTGGGCATGGTAAATCTTACGGCGTTGTTGAGAATGTCATAGCTCCAGCGTTGAAAAAAAACAGAACAGTTTACACAAACATTCCAATGAAAGATGACGAGTGCCTGAGTCGTTTTGGTATTACGGTTGTGCTTTTTAAGACTCAAGACATACTCGACAACCCTAATTGGTGGACTGATGTTTTTGTGTCTGGTTCTGTTCTTGTCATTGATGAAGCTTGGCGTTTATGGGCTTCCGGACTGAAAAGCACTGCTGTGCGTGCTCAAGATAAAACTTTTCTCGCTGAACATCGGCATATGGTAGGTGAGAACGGCCTTTCAACTGAAGTCATTTTCGTTTGTCAGGACATTTCTCAAATGGCTAAATTTGTCATTGAGCTAACCGAGACAACCTTTAGGGTCACTAAATTATCTAACATCGGTCTTAACTCAAGATTCAGGGTTGATGTCTATCGTGGCGGTGTAGGAGGGCAACGACCACCTGAAAAGCTGAAGCTTAGGGAGATTCAGGGGAAGTTTAAAAAAGAGATATATGCTCTTTACCAGAGCCATACCAAAAGTGAAACAGGTGAGGCTGGTGACGAGACGAGGACTGACGATCGTTTTAATGCTTTAAAAGGCGTTTCGATAAAAATAGGTATTGTGGCCGTTATTGTTTGCATCATTTTTGTATTTTATGGGTTTAGTGATGTAAAAGAGAAATATGCACCGTCTAAGCCTCAGCAGTCAGTGCCCTCAACTGAAAATTTAGTCAAAGCACCAGTTATTACATCTCAAAATAAAATCGAACCACCTAAGAAGAAGGTTTTCTCTTTTCTTTCATCTGTAGACTCCATTTCGATTGTCATGAGTAATGGGCATTATCCCAATGTTGAATACAGGTACAAAGTTGTTGCAAGTGGGCATGAGTCAACATTCACCAGTAAAGAGTTGATGAAGTTGAAGTACAACTTAAGGCCGATAAATGATTGTATGGTTATCATTGAAGGTCAGGATTTCATTGGTTATGCAATGTGTGAAACTGAAATAAAACAGGATTGGGCGGATAGTTTTATCAATCAAAAAACGAGTGATTTACCAACTTAAATATTCACCAATGCTTTGAATTGCGAGCGGGGCGACCAAGTCAAAGCATTGGTGAAAAATGTTCATTTCAAATATTCTAAATATTCTAAATATTCTAAATATTCTAAATATTCTAAATATGTGAAATTGGCATTCACCACTAATTGTTTTTCGGTGCCGTTTGTTGACATTAATGTGTGTAATGTTTTATAACCTATTTAGGTTTTGAATTCAGAACTTAGAGTGTGATCATTGGTGATTCTTTGGTCTTAAGCATTCGACAAAAAAAGCCGACCCCTCGAAGTGTCGGCTTTTTTGTGCCTATGAGTATTTCAAATATTCCAAATATGTGAAATTAACCAATATGATGGATAGTATATGTAGGTAGCTATTTGTTAGCATTTAGATTGAATGACACATTAAAAGCTAAGGTTTTAGCTCGTAGGCACAGATAAATCACTTTACAGGATGTTTAAATGAAAAAAATTACTTTAGTTTTAGCTACACTAATTCTTGCTTCTGCATGTACGGATAACTCAGCTTCAAAGCCTGAGACAATCCAAACAGTTGATTTTTACCTCCACAATCAAGGCCTAATGACCGATAAAGTGAAATGGTGCAGAGATAGCGCAGATCGTGGAGTCACCGCAGATTGTTTAAATGCGATTTCAGCAGAAGCAAAAATTCACACAGCAAAATTATTAGGTATAGATCCTATCACGCGCAAACTTTTACCTAAGTAAACCATTTCATTGTTTCAGAGATTGACGCGCTAATGCCGATAACGACACATTATCTGCATCCCTAATCCCTTCCACTCAATACTGCGCACAATGTATATTATGTTAAATGAAATTGATATTCTTTACATTCCCCCGTTTGTTCGTGTGTTCGTGGCCACTCAGAATGAGATTTCGCGGCAGACTGAGATTTACCTTTATGATGAACATGAATCTAGGTCGCAAGCTAACCTACTGAAATTTTGCTGTTTGACTAGCTAGGATTAGCCAATGGATATTCAGATAAAAATTAAGGGACGATTTCTTATTCGATTAGATTGAAGTTTTCATCTAAAGTCTGATATCGAAGATGTCACTGAGCCATTGTATTTTCGCGTCTCTACGTGAATGCTTTTAGATTTTGTGTAACCATATGCGAAAGAAATCATGTAAAACGCGCAGTAACAGCTTTAAAGCAGATTTACTTATGCAGAAAGCCTTCAAGTTCGAAGATATGATATGACTCTATCGAAGCGGATGTTAAAGCGACCAAAACTCTGGCTAAGTGATACATTTGTCTTACCGGCTATAAATGCACTGATTGATACATGGAATCTTTAGAAATGAACTGAGCAACTGAGTTCCTGTGTATAAATGTGTTATCTGAGTCTCCAACAATGCCGATAAATGACGTTATCGGCATTAGCGTAAAACTGTATTTTTCTTGAATAATTGCTTATGCACATATTAACAAACTGTATTCATCTGATTGAATCATGATGGACAACAACAACTGTGTATGTCGAGGATACACCCTAACTTGTTGAGAATTGCGAAGCTAATAAATCTCAGCGCATGGCCCACTTTATACTCGTTCAACTCCGCAAATCTTGTTGTATCGAACCATCAGCTCAATACAACTTTGATGAGCTAGCTCTTGATCTTGGCACGCCTTCCCTCATTACGTGTGAAAATTGGACTAAGTGTTTATGCATAGTCCATATAAAATCAAGTCATGAATACGTGAGTGCTACATACCTTATCCGCCCTCGCCCATCAATCTCTGTAAAGGTTTGTTCTAGGTCTAAAAACACATTTTTAAAAGTTACCACTACAACCTAACCAACTCAAATAATGTAACTAATCACTATTCTGTTTTGGCATAGCAATTTGACCAAGTAAAAGAGCTCATGGATAACGCCACCCCCTCTTTAACAAGCAACACATCATGACGAACCTTGAATTCATAATTGGGACAGAACACTTGAATTTCCGTGCGTGGCATAGTCATGATTTCACCGTCTGCTTTTATAAGTGCTCCACTGCTCACAGTGAACTCCGGCACTAAGTGCCGGCACATCCTTAACCGCTAAGCCCTTTGCCCATTTAACATATCAAACATCACTTCTAGTACGCTTTGTCGAGTAGACGGATCACTTAGATACTTCACCATCATTTCTTGTTCGGCGCTTGAACTGGCCATAACCGCTTCATCACTAGCAACAGGGAAGTCACCTAGCATGGCTTGAGCTCTTGTGTTGTTCTTGATTTGCGCCATCACAGTCTCGTTCTCGCGAACCTTCTCGCTCCACTTACGGACGGTATTAATCAAATCGCCATCAGATAAGTTCTCATTGGCAAAAGCTTCATTTAGCTTCTCAAGCACGTATGACAAAAGCTCTTCTTTTTTATCTTTCGCTTTGGCTGAGCCTATATCCGTAATTGGAACTAACCCGTAGTCAGGCGCATCCTCTTTTAGTTGAATGTCTTGCTGGCGAATTTTAGATAAACGATAGTGACTCATTACCACGTTTTCCAAATCCAATTCATCCTCTTCTATGACTTTTTCACGCAATAGCGGGCGAAGGTGCCTCCCATACAAGCTAAGTTTTTCCAGCTCTTTGTCGTCATAATCCACCAACTGCGACATAAACTCATAAAAACGGGTAAAGCTGCCTAAATCCTTCTTGAAGAGCTCAAGGCGGTCTTTTTCTTGCTTACAGTCTTTAAAGCTATTTTCAGCATTGGCGATTAGAACCGCATCATCGGTTTTCTTGGTGCGTTCAAAGATCTCTTTGGCTTTGATGTAAGCCTCTACCGCAGACGTGTAACGCTTTTGCCAACGTTCTTTTGCTGGGTGGCAAATATTACTAATGGCAGCATTGGACTTTTTCTTAGTAAAGAAAGCCTCACAGAATTTCTCTACCTCAGACCATAAGAAAATACCGCTTGTGCGTAGCTTCTCAAACAAATCAAACACCATGTTCGGATCTGTCACATCGGTGAGTTCAGCGGTCTGATAATAAGGTTGAAAAGACTCTAGAATATCGTCCGGTGAATTATAAAAATCCAAAACAAAAGTGCCGGTTTCGGCTTTACTCGGGTAGATCCGATTAAGACGAGAAAGGGTTTGCACACATTCAACCCCGCCAAGCTTCTTATCCACGTACATGGCACATAACTTAGGCTGATCAAAGCCCGTTTGAAACTTATTAGCCACCAGCATGACTTGATAATCATCACTATCAAAGGCTTTGCGCATATCCCGACCTTTAAGGCCTGGATTCATGTTTCTTTCGGTAAACTTCTGATCCATAAATGCCAAGCTATCAGGATCACTAGCGTTAAACTCAACTTCACCCGAAAAGGCCACCAAAGCTCTTATTGCGCCATAGCCAGTCTTCTTATCTGCAAGCGCTTCTGCAATGTACTTATCAAAGGCAAGCTTGTAACGCACGGCCTCTTTACGCGAACTGGTTACCACCATCGCCTTCGCCTGACCGCCCAATAAGCCCATTACGTTATCTTTAAAATGCTCAATAATCACCTTTACCTTTTGGGAAATATTGTGATCATGCAAGCGTACCCATTGATTAAGTTTTACCTTAGCTTTTTTACTGTCGACTTCAGTATCAGCTGCCTCGACCTTCTGCGCTAATTGATACATCACCTTGTAATTGGTGTAATTTTTTAACACGTCAAGAATGAAGCCTTCTTCTATTGCTTGGCGCATTGAATACACATGGTAAGCCTCGGGCTTATTCTGCTTCGAGGGTGGAAGTTCAGGCTTAGGTAAACGTCCAAAAGTTTCTATCGTTTTAGATTTTGGTGTCGCGGTAAAGGCATAATAATTCAGGTTACCATTGCCACGTCGGGCGGCCACAACCGAATCAAGAATGTCTTCTGATGACAACTCAACGTCATCACCAACCTCTTCAGTCATCAAGACTTCTTTTAGCTTGCGGGAGGTATCTCCTGTTTGTGATGAGTGAGCTTCGTCAGCAATAACAGCATAACTACGCTCTTTCAGCGAAGTCGAGTTCTCGATGGCACGTAATACAAACGGGAAAGTCTGAATAGTCACAATAATAATAGGTTGCGAGGTTTCTAACGCTAAGGCCAACTTTTCTGACTTAGAGCCATCACCTTCTTTGTTGTTAATTCGCCCCACTACACCATCGGCATGTTCGAACTGATAAATGGTGTCTTGCAACTGATCATCAAGTACAGTGCGATCGGTGACCACAATAATCGAATGGAATTGCTTCTCGCCTTGTTCATTATATAGCGTTGATAGCTGATGGGCTGTCCATGCAATGGAATTTGACTTACCCGAGCCTGCACTGTGCTGTACTAAATACTTATTACCAGTGCCTTCGTCTATTGCAGCATTAATCAGTTTAGTCACCACATCCCACTGATGGTAACGCGGGAAGATAAGGGTTTCTTTTTTGTATTTTCGCCCTTCCCAGTCTTCTTTTTCTTCAATTTGTAAGTGAACAAAGCGGCCAATGATATTTAATAAGTTGTGTGGCGCTAACACCTCATTCCATAAATAATCGGTGGCATAGCGATTGTCATCTTCGGGCACATCGTTACCAGCACCGCCTTCTTTGGTGCCTTTGTTAAACGGCAAAAAGAAGGTGTCATCACCAGCCAACTTAGTCGCCATATAGACTTCATACTGGCTCACAGCAAAATGCACCAATGCGCCGCGTTTAAAGCTCAGCAACGGCTCACGCTTCTTTGTCACAGGATCTTTAGGTAAGCGAGTACGCTTGTACTGTTTAATAGCGTTCTCAACGGCTTGCTTAAACTCAGACTTCAGCTCTAATGTCGTAACTGGCAACCCATTCACAAACAAGACTAAATCAATTCGCCATGCTTTGGCTTTTTTACCTGTAGCCGCTAGATGCTCCGCGGTAGCATAAGAGCTATAAACCAACTCAGGCACTATACGGCAAATATTTTGCTGATAACGCGCCAGCGTTTCAGGGTTAAGGCGATGCTCGGGCTTAAACTGACATAACGAGAAACGGGCATTGCGAATGTTTAACCCATGACGCAGCACGCCTAGTGTTCCCCAGAGTCGAGACTCTTTATCAGTCGCGTTTTCATCAGCCTTGGTTAACTGGGTGACTAATGCCTTTAAAAAATGGCTTTCTGGCTCATTGGGATACACCTTGCACAGCTTTTGCCACTCTTTAGGTTGCGTCGCTTTCACAAACGCCAATACATCTTGCTCATAGAGCGCCGACTCACGATTGTAGCCTTCAGGCGAGCCTTGAATCCAACCATTGGCCACCATTTGCGTAATGATGTCATCTTGAAAAATACGCTCTTGGGTTGTATCTATCACTGTTATTATTCCCTATGTGTGACTTTATTAACCTGTGGCCCAGCGGCCCTACTAAACCTGCGGCTTGATTAAACCTGTGAGCTGATAGTGCCAAAGCGATTAAGGTTAATTATTGGACTTATCCTGCGGTTGCTTATTTTGTAGCTGCTTTAATGCATTCGCTAAATCAGCATCAACTTTTGATGGCTGGGCATCAATCACTCTGCGGTATTTATCGTATTCTTGTTTGGCTTTTTGGGTGGCTTGCGCCTGTGAAATATGGCCCGCATGGTTAAGTACGTCATAGTCACTTAGGCGTAAAAAGTCATCAAGCTTACTGGCCCAGTCGGCCATTTTCATTAGCTTACCATTACGCGCTTGCAGCTCGGCAAATTCTAAATAGGAGTTAACCAGTCGGTTTAAGGTATCGAGCTCTTTCTCATCTAAATAGTTTTTGCCCGTGACCACTTCTTTGCGGGTGGGCTCTGTGCCTACAAAGCTGGTTAAGCCTAAATGAGGTTTGTCGGCATCGATGCGTTTAAACACCAGTTCTGCCGCGGTATTGCCATGGGCCGCCCAGTGCATTTTATTTTGCACTTTGGCAAAAAAATCGACACTGGTTTGGGCTTTGCCATCGTAATCTATGCTGGTGGCGTAGATATCACACACCTTGCGCCAAAATATCTTCTCGGACGAGCGTATGTCGCGGATGCGGTTTAATAGCTCGTCGAAATACCGCATGTTATCGGGATTTTTCAGGCGCTCATCATCCATGACAAAGCCTTTGGTTAAATAGGCTTGTAATGTTTGTGTCGCCCATTGGCGAAACTGGGTGCCTTGTTTAGATCGCACGCGGTAACCGACGGCAATAATTAACGGCAAACTATAGTGTTTGGTATTGTAGTTTTTGCCGTCTTCAGCAGTTGTTCGGAATAACCGAACAGCTGCATTTTCATCCAGCTCCTGCTCATTAAAGATATTAGTAATGTGTTCGCTGATGGTCGCTTTTGACTTGCCGTACAGCTGGCACAAATCAGCCTGAGTCAACCATAGCGTCTCGGCTTCAACAAGGCATTCAACCTTGGTTTGACCTGCATCCGTTTCAAATAAAATAAACTGGCCAAGCGGCGGCGTAATCTCGTTAGTCATTAGGTTGCTCCCAATGACGGACGTCGATTTTACCTGTGACGGCGGCTGAAATAAGGGCGGTACGGCGTTCTTGTAGCAAGTTTACCTGTGACTCAGCTCGATTCATTAACAACGCAAATTTTTCAAGCTTTGTATCAATGTATAAAGCAATTTCTCCTTGTTCACTTACAGGAGGATAAGCAATGTTTAACTCTCGAATATCTTCCAAACTAAGTTGTATTTTGGTACCACCGTACCCTGACCCAATGAACTGTTCCTTAGCTGCATCAGAAAGTACAAAATAAGCAAGCCACCTTGAAGAAATAACTAACGAGTTTGGTCGGCACAAAGAAACATGTTGGCTTACAAAACCACCAGCTATCGTGTCATCAGCTACACAAACTGAACCTAAATCAGCAGTAATTGATATTAACAAGTCGCCAGACTTAATTTTAGAGCGTTCACCCTCTGCACCCATGGGAGGTTTTACGTTCTGAATTGATTCTAATTTAGGCTCAATTGTGTCTCTAGTTAAATTAGCAATCCTAAAGAATAACTGCCCATCATCCGAATAATACTCAGCCCAACCACGGGAGCCACTCGTAACGAATTCCATTAAGTGTTTATTTCTTTTAACATCCCAATGCGCTGGCACTTCACCTAGCCACTCGACACCTGAATCTTTCATTGGGGCTTTTGCGTTGAGGCCTTTAGTCACTGCATGGCTGATCACCGCTTGGCGCTTTTCTTTTAACAGCTTTATCAGTTGCTGCTGCTTGTCGATAAGCGTGTCGATTTTAGCCGTTTCGTGATCGAGGAAGTTGGCAATTTGAATTTGCTCTGCCATGGGTAATGATGGAATTGATATGCTAACCAGATCCGAAGCATTGATTGCTGGATAACTTACTCCAACGGAGCGTGCTACAACTTCTTTGATAAACCCACTGGCACGGAGGCAATATGCGGCATAACCCTTATATAGTTTTATGTTTGGGCGAATAACCGCAAAGCCAGTTGATACGACCATATTTGAAGGTGGATTATTGATTGGAGCAATTGCTTCAAGGTATGTTCTGACTGTAGATACAATAACGTCTCCATCTTGAACTAACCGCCTAGCTCTAGAAGGTGCTTTGTCATATGTCATTGTCTCTGTACGAGTAAGCCCTTCAGTTGCTGAAACACTGCCAATATCGACGTAACAAAGCTCAAAGTCTTTGTTTGTATTATCAGATAAAACATCATCATTAAAACTGCATAGATATTTTAATGGCTTGGCTCCCCAATGCCTTGGAACATCTTCCAACCACTCTACCCCAGAATCCTTATACTCAGGATACGCCTGATATTTGCCAGCCTTTAACTCACTCATGGCTGCCTTCTTGTTTTGCTCAAGGTTACTCATCTTCACCGCCCCAAAAAGTATGTTCTCGCCAATTATTTGGGAATCCCATAGGGGCCAACGGCACCGCTGGGTGCAATAAAATCAAAGCCTTGACTTTGTTATGCCATTGGCTGTCTGGGCTGATCTGCCGCATTAAGTGCGCCAACATCAATAGCACCATATAAATACGATGTTTAGGGCGCACTTGGCTTGGCACCAACGTCTCAGGCAACACCCATTCTTTCCCATTGGGGACTTTCGGCGATATAGACAGCTCACGGTTCCATAGACGGCTATGGTGAGCACAGCAGTTGCGCACAAAGTGTAGAGTGTGTAGCCAACTTTGAAACACGTCTTGAGGAGTGCTAAAACGTTTGGCGATGGCTTTACGATCCGCATCTTTTGCTAATCCTTTGTAGATATGAGAAATCGTACCAAAGGTTAACTCTTCTACCATGGCCCAGCTGGGCATTAAAGGAGGGGATTGGTAGGTATGCTGATAAAATCTAGGGTAACTTTCGCGGGTACGGTTATTAATATGGCGCTCTTTGGCTGTATCTGTGACGTTTTTATTGTTAATTTTCTGAATGTCTTTCATCAGCTGCTCATGATCGCGCGACTGGCAATATCCAACATCACTAAGCATTCTGTTATGGTCGTAATCACGGTGAAATAGTGCTTTATTTAAATACCAATGTGAGCCCGAGTTTTGTTCCTCTGTCTGATATTTAATGCCCATGTGATTGTTGAGCATCGCTCGCACCGCCACTTCTACCCGCTCTATTGCATCCATCATTAACAAACGCAGTTCACGGTCAAAGGCATAGAGATCAACAATGGATTTGAACTCTACATTGTTCTTAAACTTGTGCTCGACGTCATTGGGTATTTGAAAAGGACGCATGTAGATACTGAGTCGAAAAAAGCTAATCACTTCCAAATAGCTTTTTGCTCGTTCAGGATAACGAATGGTAAGGCCTCTCGCTTGTAACAGCGCAATTTGACCGTCTAAATCAAGGGCAGGTTTAGTGAATGGGCTCATAGCGCCTCCAAATTGAAGGCATAAAAAAGCCCACACAATTTGAGCATACTAGGTAGAGGCTTGGTGGGCATGTTGCCGATATTATTGACCACCCAACGACGATTCGTCAAGTAAAAGAATACCGCTAAGGCACGAGAATAAGAGATAGTGAGCAAGGTCAACATTACGAATGCACCTCTTGCAGCAACTTCATAATTTCGCTACTCACGGCATCTAAATCGGCATCGATGGCTTCTAGCTCACGCGGTGGCTGGTAGACGTAGAAATGGCGGTTAAAGGGAATTTCGTAACCGACAATGCCAATCTCACCGTCTTTATCATCGCGCTTGTCGGCGTTGATCCATGCATCTGCCACATGGGGCGCAACTTCTTGGGTGAAGTAGGTTTCAATTAGCGCTGAAGTTCCAACACTTGGATCAAGTGGCACATTCTCGTTATCACGTAAGTCACCGTCTTGCTGGTATTCAACTACATGACCCACAAAACCTTTAACTGTGCCTTGATACTCAAACGCCCCGTAAAGTGGCTGAGCATCGTCCTTAACCACCATTTTGACAACGGGTGCAGCATCTTGGTTTTTCCACGTAATGGCATCAATAAACTGCTTTTTCTGTTTGGTGTCGAACTTAATGCCTGTAGTTTTAAGTGCACCTTTAAGGGTAAGCTCAAACTGATTGAAATCGTCAGACGGCTTAGCCTTACCTCCCAAAGTATCACCCACGGCTTGCTGAAGCTGCTTGGCGTCGTTCATCAATGATTGTTGCCACTGCCAAAGCTTGGGCTCTAACACATCTTTAATCTGTTTTTCTTTAAGCTCGGGAAAGTCAGCCTTGATCATGGCGCGGGCTTCAACTTCAACCTCAGCAAATTGGCCGTAGCTGTTTATATCAGAAGGGTTTAAACCAACGTCTTGTGTCCAAGCACCACCAAATTGTTCATAAAGTGCAACCATCGCGGCATTTAGCGGCTTTGGTGCGAAACGCAGTGACTCAATAGCGGCATCGGTAATTTGTGCTGACAAGCGCAGCGGACGCTCAATCGTCAAACGGCGATAACCAAATTCGTAAGTGTTAAAAATTTTACTGGCAAAGGTTTTAGTCGTTTCAGCTTTTGGATTGGCAGCCTGACGGCCACGGTTACTTTTTACCTCAGCAGGCTTATCAAGCCCCATGTCGGTAAGTGATGTCGCATCAATCACCTCAAAATTACCGAACGCACGGGTAATGATTTTAATATCGTCTTCACTCATTAGGTTACGTTTTGAGCCAAGCGATTTTCGCATTTTTCCGCATAGGTTTGAGCCATCGATTAGCTGTACCTTGTGTTTACGCTCAGTGTCTTTCTTATTCGACAATACCCAAATATAGGTTGCGATGCCTGTGTTATAAAACATATCTGTGGGTAGTGCTATGATGGCTTCAAGCAAGTCAGCCTCAAGAATATAACGTCGAATTTCACTTTCGCCGCTACCTGCACTGCCCGTAAACAAGGGAGAGCCGTTTAAGATGATGCCAATACGGCCACCAGCATTAACGCTGCCATCCGTACTATGTGTATCACGCATCTTGCTAATCAGGTGCATCAAGAACAGCAGAGAGCCATCGGACACCCGAGGTAAGCCCGCACCAAAACGACCATCAAAGCCTTTTACCTCATTCTCAGTTTTAATCTCGCTTTCAATTTTCTTCCAATCGACACCAAACGGCGGGTTAGATAGCATGTAATCGAACTTGTCGGCAGGCAATTGATCATTGGATAGGGTGTTACCCAACTTGATACGGCTGACATCTTGCCCTTTGATCAACATGTCAGCTTTACAGATGGCGTAGGATTCTGGATTGAGCTCTTGACCAAAGGCGCGCATAACGGCTTTAGGGTTTAACTCATGTACATATTCCATACCTGAAGATAAGAAGCCACCCGTGCCCGCTGTTGGATCGTAAATAGTGCGGATAATACCGTCTTTGGTTAGGGCGTTATCATCTTCCATAAACACTAAAGAAGTTGTTAAACGAACAATGTCACGGGGGGTAAAGTGCTCACCCGCTGTTTCATTAGAGCTTTCAGCAAAGCGACGGATCAATTCTTCAAACACTAAGCCCATTTCATGGTTTGAAACGGCTTTTGGGCTAAGATTCGTTGTGGCAAACATCTTTACCACTTTAAAAAGCAAGTTGGCATCGTTTAGCAGGCCTACAAATTCATCAAACTTGAAATGCTCGAAAATTTCACGGGCATCTGCTGAGAAGCATTGCACGTAACGCTCAAGATTCGCCTTGATATCTTTTTGCCCCATCTTGCCAAGATCCATCGGCGAGGTATTAAAGAATGCCAAGCCATTCGTGGCTCGCAGAATCATCTTTTCTTGAGCATCTTCAGGCAGGGGCATGGCTTTGACTTTTTCAGCCTCAACAATCACCGCCTCTTTGCTTTCTTCCAGCACACACTCAAGGCGACGAAGTAGAGTGAATGGCAAAATCACACGACCATACTGAGATTGCTTGAAGTCACCGCGAAGCAAGTCAGCAACAGACCAGATGAAGGCAGCGGTTTGGGAAAAGTTGGTACTAGTCATTTGATCACTCATAAAAAGCCGCTAACGCGTATCGACTTGTATTGATTGGTATTGGTTAGGATTCTACGGTGTTGCTGCTGGTGGAGCAATGATGGGATACAAGTTCTTTGATTTACCTTAATTTTATTTTTGATAGACCTTTAAAAATAGCTCCTTTATCTGACATCTTCCTAAGAAAGGAGATGTATTTAATTCTTTCCTGATGAAGTTTTTGATACTCATCTTTCTCACTGCCAAAAAGAAGAAATGGATCGATAAAAACAGGAGGGTCGTTTATGAGTGGCGAAGCTCGAAAACCCCAGGGATACAGCAAGCGCTGAGTAATGAGTATCTCAAAAAAACAGGTTTATGTTCACTGAGAGATGGATGGATTGCAGTTCATTATCCTAACCAGAACGTTTAGGTTAGGTGTTCTAAATGAACCGCCCAGTGCGGAGCTGCATGCAGCTGGAGGCTAGATACCTCCGGCTAACCGATTAAGCGGACAGTCCTAATTTTAGATCTGACTTTATATTTTTAAACCAGATTGCAAAACATATTTTCTCTAGTCGTTCTAAGTGATCGAAGTATTCATAATTAGGGCTATCAAATAGTGGCCATAGAACTAACCAATAACCAAAAACAACACCCACACCCAAGACGCAATCATTTTCACCTAATTCTGCCCATGCAAAAGGCATTTCATTGTTTTTATTAGATAGGTATATAGAAAAATTTGGCCCAAGGTAATACAAATATGGAGGCAAAACATCACTGAGCATTTCATTATTAAATATGTATTCCCTTACCCTTTTATCGATTAACTTTCCACGTTCAGAGTTAATAAATCTATTTGAAAGCATCATATTTTCTCTAGCCATGCTATGGAGAGCTCTCCATGCAATAGATAGCGACAATTTACTTAAAGTTTCAGTCTCTGCATTTGGGTACCTGTACTTCCTTACCGCGATGGACTCAGAATTAATGTGATCAATTGAAGTGTTTTTTATGGGCAAAATATCCCAAGACTTTGGATCATCTACGTCATGGCGCAAAAGCAGTGAAACAGCTTTTTCTTCAACCAAATGGCCTAACTTATGATCACAGCTTTGGCACATTAACCTTGGCTTTGGTAAATCTTGTAAAGGTAAATCTCTACGGTTTACCCACTTAAATCTATATTTTTTATTGCCATTACTAGTTAACTCACCTGTTAAACGCTTTCTAACAAAATTTGGAATTATATGGCTATGTGCCATTTCTAGCTCAGTAAACATTTTTTGGCATGAAATACATTCTATTTTCATACAATCTCACATAATTAGAGTCTATCATTGGCGCCTAACTTCTAATTGTGGGGCAGCGTAGCTGTCCTATACTAATTATTTTTTAGGTGCGTCGGTTAGTATCTTATTCAAGTATTAAAATACAGCGTTTATTCTGTTTTTTTAGCTCATCAACTTCATTCGCACAGTGCTGTAATTGGATCGAGTCACTCAAAGAACTTATAGTCATTTCTATGGGGTTGAAACGTTTTAAGACGCACCTAGCTCATAGTCAGATCTTTACTGCCAAAACCGAAAATAGCAAATAGAGTAACAGCTAGCATTTGTACTCCACTGTATCACCAGAAATCTTAACGAGTTCTTCTTTAACCAGTTGGTTGAAATAATTTTGTATCGCTACATCGTTGCCCTTAACCCCCATATGCGCCGCAATATGGTTACGAAGACTTGTTACCTTTTTAGGTCGCTTTTCTTTAGGCTTTGACGTTAATGAGCTAATCAATTTACTTTTTGTACTTGGTGCGGTGGCAACTTTGACCTGTTTGCAAATTCTGCCATTCGTTTTGATATGTGAAATTAGCGGTGAAAAACCTTGGTCATTACTGATGATTTCAAATGATACGTTTGAAGAAGCTTCGCTATCAAACTTACCGAGGTAGTATGATAGATGGAAGTCTAAGTTATTGGATTGGGTTGCCTTAAGTTGAACTAAAACAAGCTCGATAGGAGAATCGTATTTAGTGTCGCCAAGGTCTATTTTTGGCTGTTTCGCACCAAGGAATAGAACCACTTTGCTGTAAATAGCGAGGTCTACTTTACTAAGACATCCAATGTTCTCATAGTCTATAAATGCCCACTTCAATGTGCGTTCTCCTTAGTATTCGTAAAATTAACGCTGTGCTTGTTTAAGCCAATAGCGCTAATAAGCAAAATCGGATTGATATGTAAAACTAGCATCCGATTGTTGTTCAGTATCCGATGTTTTGTGCGGTTCTGCTAGATACCGACATTTCAACAGCTTCATTACTTCACTTTATTATTAATAAATTCTATGGAGTTGAAAAATTGACCTGACATAAGTGTAATACCATCAGGTACATTCTGTAGATCAGAACGATACGAAACCTCAAGCTGGATCACGACGCTTTTGTTGCCAGGATGCCTACAGATATAGCCCATAGTGCTGAAATATTGAAATGGTTGGCTGCTCTTACTGTTGCTTGCGTGATCTTCTGCAATGGTGTCGTACTTAATACAGGCGCTTCCGTTTAAGGTTGCTCGGTTGTTTTTCACACCTAGGTCGACGAATCTCGTTTTATCATCGTTTCTCTCACGCTCTGTAATCACATAATCAAAGAATGAGCCATCTTCTTCATGCCCGTCGACACCAAACACCCATGCATTTGCAATCAGACTATCTGTTTTAGACGTCATTTCTTTGCCAAAGAAAATGCCCATTTGGTCATGTTGCATTAAGTACCAGTTAGGCTCATTGGGTGAACTTATTGTTGCCCCAAGAATCTCATAGGTCTGCCCAATACCGGCTTGAGGAAAGTTTGGTTTGGATGCGCATGCACTCAAACCAATGGCGAACAGTATCACGAGATATTTCATTGCAGCTCCTTTGCCCCTAACCTAACCAACAGTGCTTGAATGCCAAGCTGCAGTCGCGCAAAGAAAAACGCATCAATGCAGCGACGCCAAACAGATTTAGCATGCCTATACCGAAACTGAGCATTAACGATCGAAGTAAAAATATATTTACGCATGACCTCTTTCATTAAGCTGATGTTATTAAATGTTAACGGCTAAAAAATGGCAAGCTAATTACCTTCAAAATGGGTCTCGAATAACACTGTGAAAAATTGATGATAGACTGTCTTGCACTGAAGAGAGAGTCATTTATGTAAGTTAATTTTAATGATGTCTACTGGCAGAATCGTATTGAACATCTAAACTGAAATTGGGTTGTTGCAATGTTCGTGATATGCAGTCCGGTTTATAGCGTAAATCAGCTGCTTAAACGCACTTGCGCCTTTAATATTTAAGGAGCAACCCATGACAGAAAAACTAGCTCAACAAGCTGAAATAACAGCAGAACTGTTCTCTCTTGAAGGCATCCCTACCGCATATGGTTGTCGAATAGATGATATTGAACAGATGAAATTGCATTGTAAGTCAATCCAACCATTCAAAGCTTGGTGCGTCGTTTCAGAGTGGATCATTTGGATTATTGATGTCCCACAAGGCACCCCTGGCACTCACCCTATTAAAGAGCTGGTACTGGCGAATCACATAATTGAAGATGGCCAAGGCCGTTTCCCCAGTGGTGGATGGGTCAGAACCACAATGGTTATCCATACTCACCATAACTGCATCTTTGAAACGAACAATACCTTCTACATTTTAGTGGGAAGCGGTAACAGTAAGCACCTGTCCCTCAACGAGTTTGGTCAGAAAATTAAATTATTCAGTCAAATCTACTGATACGCTCAAAATGGGCTCTTGAATAAGGGCCTACCTACCTTGCTAGTAAAGTCGATGTTGATATAGAGTAAACCACAGCAATCGCAACCACCGCGGCTCAATGGGGCAGGAAACGCCAAGCGTTGACAGTCCCTATTGAAGCGTTAGTTAAATTGCAATTGCTCGCAACTTTGCTTGAGCAAATACTGTTATTGAATTCTCAGTTGCTCGCTCTACTTCAAAATAACCACCGGACATTGAAAGTTGACGCACATTCAATGAGTCTGAACCAAATTTTTTAAACCAATACGGTGCAAGAGAGCATTGTGCTGACAGGGTGAGATCGTGAATGTATTTTAACCGTTTTGAACCCAATTTGACGAACGGTATCGATTATGATCTTATGCTCTCTTTTTCTTATAGAGAACATCAGAGCATGTACCTTGAAGCCTTCACGTCTCATTTCAACTCGATTGCTGACAGCCGACAATCTGCCAAAGTGACTTACCCATTGCATGATGTATTGTTCGTTACTCTGTGTGGTGTGATTGCTGGTGCCGAAGGCTGGTCAGAAATCCATGACTATGCTGCCGGACATCATAACTGGTTTAAAGAAAAGGGAATTCTGACCGAAGGTGTCCCAGTCGATGATACCATTGCACGTATTATCTCTCGTATCGAGCCGGAACAGTTCCGACTGTGCTTCGCCAATTGGATGCGAGCCGTCCATGAGATGAGTGATGGTCATCTTATTGCTATCGATGGTAAAACGCTTCGTGCCTCATACAATCGTGAAGATCGGCGCTCAACCATTCATATGGTCAATGCGTTTGCCTGTGCCAATAAAGTGGTGCTGGGGCAAGTAAAAACGGCAAATAAATCCAATGAGATAACCGCAATCCCAGCGCTGCTGCAGTTGTTAGATATAGAAGGAGCACTTGTATCAATCGACGCCATGGGTTGCCAGACAGAGATTGCAAGACAGATAGTCGAGCAAGGAGGTGACTACTTACTTGCTGTAAAGGCAAATCAAAGTTCCTTGCATGAGGCCGTGGTCAGTGCTTTCAGTGAAGCGCGCAGTAATCCTCTTGATGGACTCGTTATTGAAAAAAATAGAGGCCGTATCGAGGCAAGAGCCTACTATGTAATACCTGCAAACCAGCTCCAAGATTATTTTCCTAAGTGGATGAAATTGAACACATTAGGTATGTGTTTGAGTTATCGGTATACGAAAGGGAAAGAGGCAGAACTGACCTACCGTTACTATATCAGTTCAGCCACACTCGATGAGCAGCAGTTAGCCAATTCAGTTCGTGGCCATTGGGGGATTGAGAACAGCTTACACTGGGTGCTAGATGTCTCAATGAAAGAAGATAGTTGCCAGATTTACCAACATCATGGGGCAGAAAATTGGGCCATGCTTAGGCAAATATCACTGAATATGCTTAGGGCTGAACCTTCTAAAGGAAGCATTCCAGCGAAACAGAAAAGAGCTTGGATGAAACCTGAATATTTAGAATCGGTTCTATTTAGCAGGGTTGCAGCTGGACGAATTTTAAACACTCATGCGGTTGCCCTGATTGTGCTGAGCCTGTTGCCAAATCTTCAGATATGCCAATTTTTGGAGCAAAGTATCTTAGAACATAACCATTATTACTATTTGCAGCCGTTACAATTAAAGCATGATATTCATTGATTTCTCTCAAGCGCTTATAATCTGGCTGGAAATTCATTACCGTCTCTACCGAGGGTAAAACTAAGACTAAATCTCGAGTAGAAAAAACATCAATGGCATCAATCGCCAAATCAGATATTTCTGCTGGAACAGCACAAGGCTTACCTTCCCAGCTAGGCAATACGAGTGAATATAGGCCATTTCTTTTAGAAATCACTACCTCACCGTGTTTACTGTTGAAAACTACTTTTTCCAATTGGTACTTAGAAAGGATCGCTGCACCAGCTCCCAAACTACCGTGACCACAAAGGTTAATTTCACCATCCAATGCAAACCAGCGAATGTGAAATTGTCCGTCGACGTTTGTAATGAACGAAGTCACTGGCAGTCCAACATCATGAGTAATTTGATGCAACTCAGTATCAGACAGCCAGTTATTTAGCTCTAACACTCCACAAGGATTGCCAAAAGCCGATTCGCCGCTAAACACATCATAAATCTCTATGTTGATAATCCACCATCCTTGACTGCAATTTAACGCTTTGCACACGTGCAGTCGGCGCGAAGCGGCGCCAGTCAAAGCCCCAACGGGGCGATGTGCTACAACTTGTTATACGGCAGGTTTACCATGAAATGCAACATATAAACTTTGTAGCTTTGTTGGCACTAAAGGCCAGCCCATTTCTTTAGTTTTCTGGCTAGCCTGCCAAAACAAATGTTCTACATAATACACATCAATAAACTCAAACTCTTTTGGATGCGCATTGGGTAATTTTTCATTTATGTAATCTAGATAGCTTTGAGCTAACGCAATATTGCCAGAAGAAAATGCCTGAGTAGTAGCATTTGCAAACTCCTCCATTTTTGAAGTAGCCATAAAGACATCGTGCGAATCCATTTTGCGTTTCACTTCTGGGAATAAAAAGCATATCTCATTCAAGAAATTATCGATAATTTGCTCTTCTGCCTCGTTAATCTTTAAGTCCTATAACGCCCAAATTTAGCGCGGAAAACCGAGTAGCGAGTTAACGTCGCAGCCGGCGCTTTTTGCTGGCGATCAAATTTGCTTGTTAGCTGCTTTTGCTTTGTCTTGGAATGGCTTTTTGAAGGCCATCCGTTAATAACACTGCAAAAGCACTGTGATGAGTCAACCCTAGCAATACTTTGGATTGAATGTTTAACCCTTGATAATCTTGTGATTTTAACTGATTCTCAATTGCCAGCATTTGCTCCACCATACTACCTTCTTCACTGCCTATGTACATGAACACCCTTGCTTTCATGTCCTTATTGCTTTTTGCATAGTCACTTTCCAGTCGAAATATCACTTTGTTGTCGTACCAGAACGATGGACTACCTAAGATGTAATAATCAAATAACTCTGGTTTGGTAATCAGGATGTTAGCACCAAGCAATCCGCCATATGAATGACCAACAAATATTTTTTTATCCTGTCTGATTCGGTATGTTTGACTAATCAGGGGTAAAACCTCGTTTGAAATGAAACTAATGTACTGACTGGCTTTACCTGAATACTTCTGAACTTCGAGCGAATGCCCTCGTTTTTCATTTGGAGCAAATGTTGGCGTGTAGTCTCTGGTGCGACTAAGCAAAGGGTTATGTCCTTTGGAATATGAAATCCCTACAATAATGACATCCTCAATATCTCGGCCTGCCATCAGGTGTACAATGCCACTCGCCACTGCAACTGAATAACCAGTGTCATTTAACAATACCAACGGGTATTTTTTGTTGTTTTCTGAATAATCGTTAGGCAAGCGGATATATAGTTCATATTCCAATCCGCTTTCTTCAGATTTTATTTGTAGGGTATGCGTATTTTTAATTTTAAATTCAGTGCTTTCCTTGGCACTTAGCGGCACAGAGAAAAAAACAACAATAGCAAAAGCCAACTTAATAAACTTAAAAAACATCATTTTCCTTAAATATATGAAGGTTAAACGCAGCTAACGTCCAAATTCAGCGCGGAAAGCCGCGCAGCGGGTTGCCGGCAATAATATTTGATTATTATGTGATAACTACGCACACCACTCGCCTACTGCATCAGGCGAAACAAAACCATACATCATAATGTTGTCTGGTGTTTCTCCGAACCCTAACGCAAACTCATTTGTAGACTCTAGTGTAAGCAGCCAGCGGTTACCCATTTTTGCGATTGCTAGCACATTTGATTTCTATGTTTGTCATAATCGTACCCAATAAGCGAAGCGAATGTTGTTTATTGTTTTGTTAGCCGCGTTTCCCAATTATGCGCTTTGCCCTTTCTAAGACATGATCAAACGTCATAATTGTTAGGTTATGGTAACTACTATTGAGTACGCGAAATGCCTGTTGTTGCTCTTTATTCCAATCATTTGAGCGCCCGTAAATTAAAGTGCACCTTGGCTTGATGGTTTTAACGTAGCCTACCCTTTCCATGAACTTGACGCTGTTAGCTTCCAGTTCAACTTCATGAATGTAACTCTGGGATTGAGTGATAGCTTTAATTAGGTCAGAGTGCGGATAATAGTTATTGTGGTCAAGTCCCGTAGACCAAAATTTAAGGCTTCCCTCAGGGCGTTTTATTTCGACAATATCCAGAAAACCATCATAGCTTTCCATCAGAAAGTCTGAAATATTGTGGGTATCTATAGCCCTCTCATCTAGAACTTTGACAAAGTCACTACCAAGAACCCAACTATTTTTTTCAAACCAGTTTTGCCATACGTTTTCAGTAAAGTCCGACTCTAAAAGGTATTGGAATTCATCTAGCGTTCGGACTTTTCGAGCATGTGAGAGATGGATGGATCGCGGTTCACTATCCGAACCAGAAAACAGGTTAGGCGTTCTAAATGAACCGCCCTGTGCGGAGCCGCATGCAGGGTGGTGTGGGGGCTGGAGGCTAAATACCTCCGGCTACCCAATTAGTTTTGGATATTTGCATACCTTTGGGAAGCAGGTGCATTAACTAAACTGAGCCTATATTCCATATATTTTTTAACGGCTTTTGAATCACAATATTCAACAAGATCTTCCCAAAACAATACGCCAACATCATCTTTGAAGTCCTTAATAAAACAGGCGTAACTACTACTCTCGTGCTTTTTCATTTTTATGGCTGACTTCCATTTAGTGGAACTTACTAAAAGGCAAAAGTGTATTGTATATTTATAATACCTTTCTCTAATAGCGTTAATTCTTTTAAGATTACTCTTAATATCTTTCTCTATAGACCAATTAGTTAGGTATTTCGCTTCAATTGCGATCATTGTCTTTGATACTGGGTCATGAAGTAAAATATCCGCAAATTCCCCTCTGTCAGCGTCGATATCGAGTAAATATGTATGATTATCAAAACTGATTGAAGGAGACTGCAAGGATACTGTTTTATTTAATTTTTTTGATAGGTAGCTATTTATCCACACTACACGCTCGTCGTATCCATCAATAAATTCATTAAAAAAATAACCAGCAAAGAACTTTGTATAGAGGTTCCGCTCTTTTTCTGATTCTAAAACACATGGCCCTGAATTAAAAATCATACGCAATCCTAATTGTAAGAAACTAACGCTTTGCTAATTGGCTGCCGCAGCGTAACGTAGGCAGTCCAGTGGAGGCCACGCTGTTTGTGGCCGGAATGAAATTAAGCAACTTGTTGAACGAAGCCGCTTTGCGGCAGGAACAAGATAAAGCCATCCTTTTCCCTCTCATCCTAAATACTTGCTAGACGCGCCCTGCTTCGGTCGCACACCTAGGAGTATCATCATGGACATTCACGAACAACAACGCTTTGATTTACTTTATGAACAACATCTTACCAACTTAACCTTGCAAGGCAAGCGGCCTGCAACCATTGATGCTTACAGCCGAGCCATACGCCGTATTGCGGCATATTTTGACTGCTGCCCCGATACCCTGACGACCGATGATTTGAAGCACTATTTTGCCGATTTGATTGCCTCACACTCTTGGAGCACAGTCAAACTCGACCGCAACGGCTTGCAGTTTTTCTACTTTCATGTCCTCAACAAATCTTGGCAGTGGCTTAATATTGTTAAACCGCCACAGGTGCAACACTTGCCCGATATCCTGACGCCCTGCGAGGTCGCGATTGTTATCAGCCTCACACGCCAGCTGCGTTATCAAGTCTGTTTCTTAACCCTGTACAGCATGGGATTGCGCCTTGGTGAAGCGATTTCATTGCAGGTTGGGGATATTGATGCAGGACTCATGCAGGTGCATATCCGTGATGCTAAAGGTGGTAAGGATAGACTGGTACCTTTACCTCAACGCACCTTGTTAGCCTTACGCTATTATTGGCGCACCCACCGTCATCCTCGTTGGCTATTTCCGGGTAAAGATAATCAACCTGATTCACTCATGGACAGAGGCGGGCTCCAAAAAGCCATGAAGCAAGTCATTTTAGAGTGCAACATTCATAAAGCCATCAGTCCGCACAGTCTACGCCACAGTTATGCCACCCATTTACTGGAGCAAGGACTCGATTTGCGCTCGGTGCAAACACTGCTCGGCCATCACAGCCTGAATACCACCGCCCGTTACACGCGGCTCACTGATATCACCCGTAAAAATACCTGTGAGGCGATTAACCAACTAACCAACGGCTTAGCCTTGAGGTGGGAGTGTGGGTTATGAGCCAGTTTATCGATATTTTACGCCAACATCTGGCGGATTTTCGGCGGCGCTATGCCCATCAAATCACCCCAGAAATACATGCTGCTATCCATGCCATGCTCAGCTGTCGTTGCAACACGGCGAGGGTTAGCTGCTGGGGTTGTCAAACCTGCGAGCAACAGCTTGAGTTTCCGCTCTCTTGCGGTCATCGCAGTTGCCCACAGTGTCAACATGGCACAACATGTGACTGGCTGAGTAAACAACAAGCCAAGTTATTGCCGGTGAATTATTTTATGGTGACCTTTACCTTGCCGTTTGAATTAAGAGCCATAGCGAAGTCGCAACCCGAGCCGTTCTATCACGCCATGTTTACCGTGGCAGCGAGTGTACTCAAAGACTTTGCCGCACGCTCCCCTAAATTGGGTGGTGACATCGGCTTCACTGGCGTACTGCATACTCACAGTCGGCGCAGAGACTACCATCCACATCTGCACTTCATTATCCCCGCAGGGAGCTACCACTCAGGCAAGCGGCAATGGCGTAAGTGTAAAACCCATTACTTATTTAACGCCTTTAATCTTGCCAAGGTGTGGCGAGCACGTTTACTGGCTTATCTGAGTGACACGCTTCAGCTTAAACTGCCACATCAATCCCAGTCGAAATGGGTGGTCGATTGTCAGTTTGTCGGTAAAGGTGCTCCTGCACTGCAATATCTGTCGCGCTACCTTTATCGGGGCGTTTTACCCGACAGCAGTATTTGTCGTCATGTCGATAATCAGGTGAGTTTTACCTATCAAGACAGTCAGACTCGCTGCCAACAAGTACGCAGCTTGCCCGCGGTCGAATTTTTGTGGTTGATATTACAACATGTGTTACCTAAAGGATTACGGCGAGTACGAGACTATGGCTTACTGCAAGGCAATGCCAAAAAGCTACGGCAACAAATCCAACTGATATTGGCTGTCGCAGGTGCAGTGTTCCCCATGTTATCTGAGGTCAAACGTACCTTAGCCGTGCGCTATTGCCCTTGTTGCCATCAAGCTATGCATTTTATGGGCGTTCATGTGCGTCATCGACCGACAAGCGCTAATATCACCGCCTAAGGCGACATAAGGATAACGGGTTAACCAAACAGAATGAGGACTCGATAACGGCTTGATGAACAAGTGATAAAAATATTAGCTCGTTCGCTAAGGGCGGGTCATGTCTGCATAAAAGTCTCTTTGAAAATAAGACCTTCGCCAGTACAAATTCTCAATCTGCTATTTGCATAATAAAGTGTCAACAACCAGCATCGGGCTTGTTCAACACTTGGGATAAGGTCGCGGCTACGCGCGGCCTATCCTTATTTGTTAGGAGTTTTTCTGTCCTCCATGAATTAGCTCTTTATTGACCTCATTGATGAACGCCTCAACCACCTTTAGCGAAAGCCCACTTTTATGGAAGTGGATTTTTGCCTGTTTTTCCTTATAACTGACTAGCTCTGCTTCGATTATTAATTCGTTATCGAGTGTGCATTCCAAGCTAAGTGTATCGAAGTCGTTAGCGCTTGTAACAACAAGGGTATATTTTCTTCCTTCAATTTCCATGTTACTCAAGACTCCTAACGCAAAGCACTCGGGTGACGACCGCGCAGCGGTTGGCATCCCAGCCGCCGCAGGCTGCGAGTGATGCGCCTTGTTATGAGATTATTTTTTGAATCCATTGCAGTGCATCCTTGCGAGTTTTCTCAGAAACACGAGGTGAATCAGACGAAATGATAATGTTCAGGGCGGCTTCCGCACGACCTGCATTTATAATACTTCGAGCGTGGCCAGTACGAGAGATACAAGAGCCCTCAGTATAATCTGTCTCTGCTCGTAGCTTTTCGACTATATCCTCGCGCGATAATGTGTTCGACGAAAACTCACCAAAAAATCTCACGAAACAAGCCTGACCAACCGATTGAAGAGTTCTTGAAAGTTGTTCATCATTCATGGGTTAACTCCTAACCAAAAACTCATAACGCACGCCTAACAGCGAGCAACTTGTTGCGAGTCCAGCGGCCGCAGACCGCGATGTTTGAGGCGCTTGTTAGTTTTCAATTGCCGCGACCTCTATACCAAAAGGTGATATTTGCCCAAAAACTCGTATTTTCGAACCTAACTCAAGATTGCCGTAAACAGACTCTGATAAACAAATATGTTGTTTGATAAAAAAAGTGACTTCTTTTACAACAACTCTCGGAGCACATCGGCCTTGAAAGATTACACTTTCCATTTCTACGACAGTTAGCTCTGTGGTGCCGTCACTTGCATAAAAAGGATGCAAAAATTTCGGCAGGCCGCCGAATATAGCTGTCGCTAACCAGCCAGCAAATACGACCGGCAGAACTACCAAATATGTGCCTTTCCAGTTTCTTCGAACTTCAGAAAAATGACTTTTGTTCAAAAAATACATACAACCAAATGAAAACAACCCGAACACTAATAAAAACACATACAAACTGAAGATCCATGTACCTGATGAGTTATCAACGGTAACTCTGACATCTGAAAAAATAGATAAATAACCTCCAGCGAAAAGGAAAATAATGATCGCTAAAGCCACTATTCGGTTAGCAATGTTAATTGCACTAAGTATCATTTGGTTAACCTAAAAACTAACGTTAAGCACAACGGCAGTTTGTAAGCTGTGCGTTGTGGAATACTTTTGCGCAGCAAAACCACATAAGCGCGACTTACAAACTGTCCAGCCGCGCAGCGGCGTGTTGCTACGCCTTGTGTACGCCCAGCATGGGCATGAACTAATGAGGTGAAAGTCCTCTATAGGAAGATCACCGTTCAATAACATGCTGTTATTAAACGTTAACTACTAGCGAATGGCAAGGGCTTATCCGCGAGGATTGGTTTGAAGGAAGCCGCTAGCAAATTTGCGAGCTGATGAACAAGAACATCATATGAGGCGTAGGCTAGAGGTGAGTTGGCAGGGCCTCCCCCACGAAGTAAGGGGACAAGACGACGAAACCACGTGATCTAATGGCCACCGTAAATGATGCAGCAGTGCAAAGAAAGTTCATGCTCCCCCTTCTGTTAATAAAGAGTGGGGAGATCTGCTTAACACGCGATCGGTCATTAACCAGTCAGGCTCTGGTTTATAAGTGCCTTGGCTTTTCAGTGTCATCGACAGAAAAGAGCGAACCAGATGAAAACCGATAGCGCATGACGGGGCAACTCGGCATGTGATTAAGCAGAAGTCAGCAGACGGCATAGTAGCCCAACGCCCATCGTAATGGATGGGATAGCATACCCCGCGTCAGCGTAGTGGGTACATGGTGAAGGCCTGAACATTTAGAAGAAGGAGGAGTCTTGTCAAACTTGTTGATACCCACTACGTCGCCAGACGATTACTATCGGCAGCGTATTGATATGCAACCGGCCTTCAACAGCGATTTATTTCAACAACTGCTCCAGCCTGAGAATTTACATCGAGCATGGCGCCAAGTGAAAGCCAATAAAGGGGCGGCTGGTATCGATGGTATGACCATCGAAGCTTTCCCGCTTTGGGTGCAACAAGGCGGCTGGCAACAGTGCAAATCTCAACTGGAGCGAGGTGAATATTACCCCTCGGCAGTCAGGCGTGTGGAGATCGACAAACCCGATGGCGGTAAACGCAAATTGGGGATCCCCAACGTCATTGACCGTGTGATACAGCAAGCGATTGCTCAAATTCTCACGCCGTTGTTTGACCCCTTCTTCTCGACTAATAGCTTCGGCTTTAGGCCGAACAGAAATGCCAAACAAGCGGTACTGCAAGTCAGGGATATCATCAAACAGAAACGAAAATTTGCCGTCGATGTTGATCTGTCTAAGTTCTTTGATCGAGTAAACCATGATCTTTTGATGACTCAATTGAGGAGCAAGGTGCAGGATAAGCGCCTGCTGGCGCTTATTGGTAAATACCTGCGTGCTGGCGTGATGGTCAACGACCAATTTGAAGCAAGCTTTGAAGGTGTGCCTCAAGGCGGCCCACTCTCACCATTACTATCAAACATCATGTTGGATAGTCTGGATAAAGAGCTGGAAAGTCGAGGGCACAAATTCGCTCGCTACGCAGACGATTTTATCATCTTGGTAAAATCTCAACGAGCGGGTGAACGGGTACTCAAGAGTATTACTCAATACCTTGCCACTAAGCTAAAACTGGCCGTTAATGAGCAGAAAAGCCAAGTGGTTAAGGTCGATCAAAGCAAGTTCCTTGGTTTTACCTTTAACCGCGGAAAGATCCAATGGCATGCAAACACTCTGCACATTTTCAAGCAAAAGATAAGGCGACTGACGAACCGAAATTGGGGCGTGAGTATGAGTTATCAATTGTTTAAAGTGCGGCAATACATGCAAGGCTGGATCAACTACTTTGGCATAGCCAATGCCTACCAAGGATGTGTCGCTGATTATTTAGAAAGAGTGACCATTAGATCCGTCGTCGAGTACGTATGTGCTACTGGCGTCAGTGGCGAAAACCACGGACTAAGGTACAAAACTTACTCAAACGTGGCGTCAGGATCCAAGCTGCCGTTGCTTGTGGGATCACAAGTAAAGGCCCATGGCGGAGCTCGAAAACACCAGGAATACAGCAAGCGCTGAGTAATGAGTATCTTAAGAAAGCAGGATTGTATTCACTGAGAGATGGATGGATCGCGGTTCACTATCCGAACCAGAAAACAGGTTAGGCGTTCTAAATGAACCCCCCTGTGCGGAGCCGCATGCAGGGTGGTGTGGGGGCTGGAGGCTAGATACCTCCGGCTACCCGATTATATGCGCATACTCACGTCACTTAATTGTTGGCAAAATTAACGCATCTAGATCTTTAATCACGTCAGCATGAAGTGCTAATGCAAGGTTCAATGAAGCATTCATAACTGGCACATGCTTTAATGCAGAAGGTATTTCTATGACTTTTAAATCCCCCTCTACGCTTGACTCGATAACGCCCCAAACAACACCTATAAGGTTTACTTTGGTTCCTGGTGTATATGCGCCACTAGCTTGTCTGAACATTGGTGCTTCATACGAGAAAACAGGTGATCCGCTTGAGCCTTGAAAAGCTGCTACATCAATAAGAAAATCTTGTTTGTTTTGATAATTCGCGAAAGGATGAGTAGCTGTATTTCCAATGCGAGAGATAGGCATATTATTGTGATGATCCCAAATGCCTCGGGGATAACCAACTACCAAAACTTGCTCTATATCTCTAACATGCTTTTTATCTTCGTCTTTAACCATCCAGCTTGAATCAAGGATCATACTTCGAAGTTTTTTACCTGAGTTTAGCAATTGAGCCATAATGATGGTTACATCAATAGCACAAAGGTCTATATCGGGGTTTGGATGGTTATATACAAATGGTGCAATTGGAAGTTGTTCTGTTTTATCAACTCTTCCAACAGGTTGGTGATGTTCGTCTAAGTCTTCAAGAGAGTCCGCATAAGAATGAACAAATCTAATGTAGTCTGCACCATTCACAACGTGCTTATTTGTTAAAATAAGTATTTTCGCATTCGATGTTTTTGGGTCTTGCACTTTATAGTAAAACCCAGTTCCTACGGAAGAAGGTTCTTGACCATTTTTACCCGCCATTACTCTAACAGTTGAGCGAACAAGTGCATTTTCGATCGACATTTCATTCCTTAATATTATTAGTTGCCTGACTAACAAGCTGAATCTTCAGCGCATATAACGCTTCAAACACCGGCGCAGCCAGCTGCGTCCGAGTGCTTTGACTTGTTACGTGTTGATTGTGCCAACACCGATTGTTGAAAAATATAAACCTTCTTTATCGTTTGGTTCATTTGATTGCCGCCAAAACCACAAACCGAGGCTTGGAATCTCATAGGTATAACCTTCGTCTTCTGTTTCTGGCTTGAGACCAGTTGCATTCTCTATTATTAAAAGTGCTTCAGATACAGGCAGATCAAGAACGTTATACCCAGATATTGTTGCTTCGAAGCCACACCCGCGAGATAGCTCTATACTTTCTACCTTTGGGATTTCGCCTTCGTAGAAAATTTGAAAACCAGCCTTATAGAATGAATCAGTTGGGTGCTCACTCATTGGCGTTTTCATGAAGCTATCTGGCTTTAAACCCATACCTGTAATTGCTAAAGTACGATCCATCCCTAGTTTAATTGGGCCGATTCCTAATTTTGGTTGTACCTCAAACTTTGGATTCATCTTAGTCTCTCTCGGACTCTTTGACACGTAACGCTTTGCCAAGGGGCAAATGCGAACGTTGTTGGGCGAAGCCCAGTGAGTATTTGTCCCCGCCGCGCTTTTTGCGGCGAATTTAGGCAACTTGTTATATGCCACTTTTACCCCAGTCATCTAGCACTTCTTGAAAGCTTTCAGCTACATCATTGGCATTAATATCGAAACAAGAATATCCGTATCCCAAAGCTACAATATCTTCTCTTACGTCTTTAATAGTATTCGCATTTTTAACGATTAGCATGCCTTTACGTGCACCATAACCTTCAATTAAGGCATCAATGACATATTTTTCGCCATTAACGCTTAAATGAAACGGCGCAAGGATAGTAAGTTTGTAACGTTCAGTTAGAAGTTTAATCGACAAGCCTAATCTCCCTGTGGCATATAACGCCCCCATCAAGCGCCGCCGTAGGCGGTCGATTGGATGGGCTTGTGTACGCCCAGCATGGGCATGAACTAATGAGGTGAAAGTCCTCTGTAGGAAGATCACCGTTCAATAACATGCTGTTATTAAACGTTAACTACTAGCGAATGGCAAGGGCTTATCCGCGAGGATTGGTTTGAAGGAAGCCGCTAGCAAATTTGCGAGCTGATGAACAAGAACATCATATGAGGCGTAGGCTAGAGGTGAGTTGGCAGGGCCTCCCCCACGAAGTAAGGGGACAAGACGACGAAACCACGTGATCTAATGGCCACCGTAAATGATGCAGCAGTGCAAAGAAAGTTCATGCTCTTATCTGGGGAGATCTGTTTAACACGCGATCGGTCATTAACCAGTCAGGCTCTGGTTTATAAGTGCCTTGGCTTTTCAGTGTCATCGACAGAAAAGAGCGAACCAGATGAAAACCGATAGCGCATGACGGGGCAACTCGGCATGTGATTAAGCAGAAGTCAGCAGACGGCATAGTAGCCCAACGCCCATCGTAATGGATGGGACATGGTGAAGGCCTGAACATTTAGAAGAAGGAGGAGTCTTGTCAAACTTGTTGATACCCACTACGTCGCCAGACGATTACTATCAGCAGCGTATTGATATGCAACCGGCCTTCAACAGCGATTTATTCCAACAACTGCTTCAGCCTGAGAATCTACACCGAGCTTGGCGACAGGTTAAAGCCAATAATGGGGCGGCTGGTATCGATGGCATGACCATCGAAGCCTTCCCGCTTTGGGTGCAGCAAGGCGGTTGGCAACAGTGTAAATCTCAACTTGAGTTAGGTGAATATCAACCCTCAGCAGTCAGACGCGTAGAGATCGACAAACCCGATGGCGGTAAACGCAAACTGGGTATCCCTAACGTCATTGATCGTGTGATACAGCAATCAATTGCTCAAATTCTCACGCCGTTGTTTGACCCTTCCTTCTCGGCTAATAGCTTCGGCTTTAGACCGAATAGGAATGCCAAACAAGCAGTCTTGCAAGTCAGGGATATCATCAAACATAAACGCAAATTTGCCGTCGATGTTGATCTGTCCAAGTTCTTTGATCGAGTAAATCATGATCTCTTAATGACTCAGTTAAGGAGCAAGGTACAGGATAAGCGTCTGCTGGCGCTTATTGGTAAATACCTGCGTGCTGGCGTGATGATCAACGACCAATTTGAAGCAAGCTTCGAAGGTGTACCTCAGGGCGGCCCACTCTCACCATTACTACAAACATCATGTTGGATAGTCTGGATAAAGAGCTGGAAAGCAGAGGGCATCACTTCGCCCGCTACGCGGATGACTTTATCATCTTGGTCAAGTCTCAACGAGCGGGCGAACGTGTCCTCAAGAGTATTACTCGCTATCTTGCCACTAAGCTAAAACTGGTTGTTAACGAACAGAAAAGCCAAGTGGTTAAGGTAGGCCAAAGCAAGTTCCTAGGGTTTACCTTTAACCGCGGAAAGATCCAGTGGCATGTCAAAACACTGCACATCTTCAAACAAAAGATAAGACGACTGACAAACCGCAATTGGGGCGTGAGCATGAGCTATCAATTGTTTAAAGTGCGGCAATACATGCAAGGCTGGATCAACTACTTTGGCATAGCCAACGCTTACCAAGGATGTGTCGATTTAGACCACTGGATCCGTCGTCGAGTACGTATGTGCTACTGGCGTCAATGGCGAAAGCCACGGACTAAGGTACAAAACTTACTCAAACGTGGCGTCAGGATCCAAGCGGCCGTTGCTTGTGGCATTACAAGCAAAGGGCCGTGGCGAAGCTCGAAAACACCAGGGATACAGCAAGCGCTGAGTAATGAGTATCTCAAGAAAGCAGGTTTATGTTCACTGAGAGATGGATGGATTGCAGTTCATTATCCTAACCAGAAAGTGAGTTAGTCGTTCTAAATGAACCGCCCTGTGCGGAGCCGCATGCAGGGTGGTGTGGGGGCTGGAGGCTAAATACCTCCGGCTACCCGATTAAGCGCATACTTTAGCCTTATTTTTTAGTGATTCTTTGATGGTCTCTGGAAGAACAACATCACTTTCAATAATGTCTATTGCACTTTTTACCCAGGGCGACCGCACGTATGTGCAACTTTTAAGCAATTGGAGCAACGCGTTCTTCAACTATGAAATAACGAATCTCAATACGCCTAAATATTGAACCGTTGCTGCTTTAAATACAATCTTGTATTGAGCGAAAAACGTTCATGCGGTTACCCTGACTTTTTACCCACTTAACTTCATCATCTTTGTATTGTTCAAGTTCTCTGTATGTATCTGTAGTTAAAACTGTGCAAAGTTGTTCTTTTACTGTGCCCGAACTTTCATGGATCGCGTATGAACTGATAAAGTAATTAATGGCATTTATTCTTTCTGTTTGAAAATAGTTGTTTACTAATGCAATATCTTCGGCATGAACTTCTTGCTGCCTCTCCCGCACCCACTGATAGAAACCTAGAACTTTTAAATGATAATCCTGAATAGTATCTTTTAAATCAATGCTTTCACCTTGTTCCCTGATGAATTTTTTCGGCAATGATTTGATGCTGCTTGATTTTAATAATTCAGAAGAGTCAATGGTGACTTTGAAAATAAAACCTTCTTCAGATTGAGAGTCAAAGCTCATGGAGGTACCAATTGATGGAAGTTTCTCATGCTGGCAGTAAGTTCTTAAAAATTCAACAAACTTACTTAATGGGTTTTCATCAAAACGGTTTTTAACCTCTGCCTCATAATCATCAAATTTCGGGGCATTTTCTTTATATACCCTTCTATACAGGACTCTTGAATGATCGACTAACGATTTTGCCGCACAAACATAATTATGTAGCTTAAAGCCAAGATGAGCTAACACCTCATTTAGTTTCCAGCGGTTAACTACTGCAAACAATTCAAGACCAACTCTCTCATTACACATAAAGTCAATTACAGACGTAAGCTCTTGGTAATTACTTTCAAAAAGTTTTAATGAGTATTCAAAATGCTCTAATAGATCGATCCTGCTCTTTGCTACTTCGAGACTCATTGTTTCTCCTAGCGTTTAACGTCTTAGTATTTATGCGCTGCGCTGTTTGCAGGGCATAAATCGCTTGTTGGACTTGGCCGCTGCCACATCCGTGTAAATGGGTATGAATAATGCTATAGGAATTTGCTTTTTTGCGGTAGCGGTTTTTTATACAGCTTGATGGGTAATCACTTGATATCGTTTTAGCTTTCTCATTCTTTTACGCTCACTTTCGACTGATTGTTGACCCTGGTTGACAGCATTTTGGCCCCAGACTCAGGCTGACACTCACACCCTATCCCCTCATCGGCTTAATCCCATAAGGCTGGCTGCTTTTCGCTGTCGGTTACGCTACGTCTTGGGGGAGTGGTTATCCTGACAGACGTACTGGCTGACTTTGGTTGTTAAACATCACTAATCTCTGCAGTCTTATCAGCCCAATAAACTGCAAATGACCTAACTGGCATTGCGGACATGACCACCAACAGTCCTCCTTAATCAAAGGACTCGCCAATACCACCTGCGGCTTACGTAGTTGCCGCTGGATAAGCGCGAGCTTTTTGCGGCGGCAAGCATTGGCAAGAAAACCAAAATGCCTCACTCGCATCAGCCCTTTGGGCAACACATGCAATAAGTAACGGCGAATAAACTCATCACAGCTTAGCCGCATTTGCTTATGCTGCTGACCGTCACGATAGTCCTTGTAGTAAAAACTGACATGCTCTGCGGTGACGTCGGCAATTCTTGATTCATGCAGCATACCTTTACGGGTATAACGCCCGAGGTATTCCACCACGGTTTCGGCGCGGCTCAGACACGCTTTGCTGTAAACACACCACGGTTTTGCCATTAAGGTGTCAGCCGCAGGGATAGCCAGCTCATGTTGTCGAAGCGCCCGTAATAGCTTGGCCCGATACACGGTGGACAAGGCTCTAACCGGAAACAGATAATCCGTTTTCACGCCATGCCAATCCCCCTCTGACGTCACTACCCCGCCTGGAATTAAGCAATGTCATTGTTACTGCACCTAAAAGGTGCAGCGTTATGCTACAACACATCTAAAGTCGCCTTAACTCGGTCTAAAGCCACAATGGTTCTGAACCATTTAACATTCGCGTTATTATGGAACATTTGATCACAAAGTTCTTGGAAGCGTTGCATATGCGGCACAAGCAGAACCAGCATAAAATCGGCATCCCCAGTTACGTAGTAACATTGTTGTACTTCTGGGCCGGAAAAGTCCTGTTTTAATTGCCTAAGTGCATTGATATCGGTTTTTTCAACCTGAACTTCAACAAAAATTGTGATGACTTTTTTCAGTTTATCTGGGTCTAAGATTGCCACTGTCGATTGGATGTAACCGCTGTCCCTCAGCTTTTGAATACGTCGCTGAACAGAAGCCGTAGACAAGTGAACTGCTTCAGCCAACTCTCGCAGTGGAGTTTGACAGTTCAATTGCAACAAGGTGAGAAGAACATGATCGTATTTATCGAGCGACATAATGACATCCAGATGAGAAATTTTATCGAAAATAGCATCAATTTAGAGACCTTTTCCCAAAGGGAACACAATAAAATACAATTCAATTTCTCATTTGCGTCTGGACGTTATGAAATCAGTTCCCAATACCTTGCTCGGTGTCAGCCTAAATGTGGCCGCGTCCGCGCTCTTTGCAGTAATATTCGCTTACACTGCCCTATTAGAAGCTCTCAGCGGTGAAGAAATCTATGGTTGGCGCATTCTCTTCACGCTGCCACTGTTAACCCTCTTCATTATCGTTCGGGGGTATTGGTCGCAAGTCGCCGCAATTTATCAGCGAGTCATTCATGAAAAACACTTTTGGCTGACTCGAATCGCATCCAGCTTTTTAATCGGTATTCAGCTTTGGTTATTCATGTGGGCTCCAGGTAATGGGTATGGCTTAGCAGTATCACTGGGATATTTTATAATGCCCATCACTATGGTAGTGGTTGGCCGATTTGCTTTTAAGGACAAGATGTCAGTAATGCAATGGATTGCCTGTCTTTTTGCTTTACTTGGTGTAGTGAACCAAGTCGCCATTTCTCAAACCTTAACTTGGCCAACACTGGCTATATGCTTAGGATACCCAATCTACTTCTGGCTAAGGCATAAAACTGGCACCAATAACATTGGTGGTGTCTGGTTTGATATGTTGCTCAGTGTCCCGTTATGCATTTACTTCATCTTAAATGGCGGCTACGTGATTGAAAGTTTTAGTGATAGTAGCCTAACACTCTGGTTAGCCATTGGCTTAGGTGCAATCAGTGCCTTGGCTCTTGGGTTACAATCATTATCAGCTCCGCACTTGAACCTGAGTCTTTTCGGGCTACTTATCTATGTAGAGCCCTTACTGTTACTTATCGTTGCTATAATGCTTGGCGAGACAGTTACCCCAAGTGAATGGCCTACCTATATCGGTATTTGGTTAGCCGTTATTGTGTTGATGTTAGAGGGGGGGATTAATATGTTTAAATCAAGAAACGTCTAAGTGTGGATCATTAGTAAAAGTATGGCTAATTCTAGCCACTCATCAGCACTTATCTAATAACGCCAAATCGCAATGGGGCATAAGCTATTTAGAACAGACTGCCATATTGATAACTTAAGATTGGCATAGTTGTATCCACTGTTCGTCGTTGCATTCGTATATTTTATTGTGACCCAGGGATGAACGGATCGACCGCAGTTCATTACCCTAGCCAGAAGTAGGTTCGGTATCTAAGGTCTAATACCCGCATGCCTTGACAAGCAAAAACGTTATAGATGGTAATGTTATCAGTCATATCACCAACCTTCCCCTCTCTTGTGGACAACAAATAGAGTACGCTTCAGACATTTGCCCCTTTCTCAACTCTCGCGTTAATACGCCACATGAAGGCATGCTGCTACATTCCGGGGTGTTTAGCGCGTCTTACCCATCGAGGTTCAGCATGCGTTTATCTTGCCAAACAAACATGCATTTCCAAATCGCGACATCAGGGGCAACTTTTGAATGGGTTATGCGTAATTAAAAACAATAAACTTGCTTTTTTCACGGTTTGCTAAAAAAAATCTCCATTTCCTCAAAAATATTTTTTTGCTGACAAATTTAAGGTTAATTCGTCGTTTATATCATTGTTATGTAGTAACAAATTTTAATGTGGGTTAATCGGCTTACCCTTAAGTTAGCGATGTTCGCACCGTCATTTTGTAAAGATAGATTTACAGCAAAAATGCGCTTATGCAGAGCATATTTTAAAAATTAATGCTGTAAAAACAATGATTTTTAAAAATCATAGTGAATGCATTTTTTGAGTGTAATGCGTTTTTAAAATACGTTTTCAAGCTAAAAGAATTGAAATAAAACAGCGAGGTATCAATGGCGATTGGGGGCATCGAAGCGTGATGAACGCCTGCATGTTTTTTTAAAATGAATTGTGCCTTGCACGAAAATTCACAAGTTTTTGTGGATTTTCGAAAATTGAATATGCTGCTCGCGTGTTAACAAACACACGTGAGCGCTTTCCCCGTGTCGGGAAAGACGTTTGCCTTATCCATAGGGGTAACCTTTAATTTTAGCAGAGATTAATTTTTCCGCTGCAAATTAACGGTTAGCACTCTGAAATGTAGAAAGAGGTGTAACGTGAGTAACAAGTATAAAGCGAATAAATCACGCGGCAGGCATGTATATCAATATTTTTCGCAGAAGAATCAAGCCCCGCTGAAGGTCGAATCATTCCTTGAATTGTGTATTGCGGCGCAGATGGAGTGTGAACCGAATATCGTTGCCTATGCTGCGCAGCCTGAAAGCCTGCATCTCCATGATAGTATTACCCATAAGACCATTCGATATACACCTGATTTTCTTATTAAATATGCTAATGGTACTGCGGCATTTATTGAAGTCCATCATTCAAGTCATATCACGAAAGACTTCCAGTCGCGATTAGCGCTATTCAATGAATACTCACTTAAGACGGCTAATGTCCCTATCGTCCTCGTTGATGAGCGTCAGTTAACGCCCATGATTTATACCAACCTCCAGTTAATCGCTAATCGGCGTTCTGCACAGTTATCATGTTCACTCAACCATGCAGACCTACCTGAATTATTGACATTTGAGGCGTTAGTCGATTGGCTCAAGCCTAGAAGCCAAACGTCCGTGGGTGATGCATATCATTTAGTCGGAGCCGGTTTTTACCAATTCGACAAATCACAGTTGCTACTGGCAAGCACAACCCTGAATAAGGTGATGCTATCGTGATGTTTGCTCAGGCGCGTGACCATCAATTCCACAATAGCAACGGCGACATCATGACGGTCTTGTTTGCTGATGACGTGTCGATTTTGCTCGAAGTGGATAATGATGAAAAAACGCGAGAGTTCTTAGCGCTAGATGTATTTAGCACAAAACTGCATGAAAAAACCCTTTTTCCCAAACCGGTCGAAAAAACGCGTCTCATTTTGTCCCCAGTACAGCAAGTGACTCGGGATTCACGGATTGTTTATATTCATACGCTGCGCGACATGCTGCAGAACGACGAAACCCTAAAGCCGACGACGTCCACTACCTATCAGAAAATGATTGAAGTTGTTGAGGAGAATTACCCTGCACTCAGAGGGGCTGAACATCCCAAGAAAACAACGATTAACCGTTACTGGAAGACTTGGATAAGCTCACGTTTCAATGATGACAGTTTAATCTGTAAATCACGCTCACATTCCCCCCGTATCGGTGAGGAGTCTAACGCGTTAATCGACACGTATTTGAGCACGACTTACCAAGATAGTCGCCATAAAGTGGCAACGGGACATTATGCTTGTTACAAACAAGATGCGCTGAAAGCACGTGAAACAAATCCCAATATTATCGTTGCAAGCAAACGAACGTTTTCGCGCAGAATTGAAGCGAGACAGTCGATTTGTGACAAATTAGACGATCCCAAAACACCCCACGCTGAACGTCAGCAGCTCTCACTTAACCTGATTAAACGGATAAAACTGCATTACCCATTGCAACGTGTTGAACTCGATTGTTTGCACACAAATATCCGTGTTATTGACGATGTCACGGGGGAGTTAACTGAGCCTGTGGTCATCTATTATGCACTTGATTGTTATACGCGTGCACCGCTAAGTATGGTTTTTGATTATGGCAAAGGAGAAGCGACGGAGGTTGTTTTACAGTTGATCCAAAATACGTATTTGCGTGACGACAATCTCCCCTTTTGCGGTAAGACAGATACGTTCATCATGGATAATGGCCCTGCATTTAACAACAAGTTAATTAAGAGTCTATGTGAACAGCTGGGGAGTAATATCGTTTACACCCCTTCGAATACACCGTCAGCGAAACCCTTTGTTGAGTCGCACTTTAGAGTGTTTAGGCAAAAATTTGAATCAATGGTGGTGACGGATTCAGCCGGCAACCGCACTGTTGGTTTAAATACCTATCCGAAAAAAGGCACTAGAACAAAAATAAATCCACTTAAGAATACGCATATCACTGCCAGTACGTTCACAAAGATAATCAATACCATGCTGACAGAATACGCTCACAAGACCCATTCAGGGTTAAATTGTTCACCGATATTCTGTTGGCAGCAATCTAGGGTGGTGCAATCATATTATGATTACGATTCTATTAAGCACCACTTCCATGTCGCGACACAGGCGCATGAGCAGCAACTCGATTCAAGAGGTTTTGTCCGTGTATTGAAACACCGCTTCACCAGTGTTGAACTGAAAAAAGTGCATACGTTACTCATGACCTATGGTCACAAAAACGTCAACCCCACCGTTCAGGTGTTTTACAACCCCTATGATGCAAGCAGTGTCACTGTCAGCGTTGCGCTCCCGAACGAGACAGAGGCCAGGTCAATCGTTGCTTATAATTATGATGAAGAAATCAACTCGCGTTGGCCCGTTTCCTTTGCACAGTTAAATGGCAAAGTGCAGAAAGGACAACACATTTTCCAAACTGAAAAACATCAGGTTACCGGTCAATATGCCGTTACGATTGACCGTTTCATTCCCGCCAAAACTGTACGTATTAAACGAAGTGGCAAACCGACAAGTTCGTTTGAAGACAATAATGCAAAAGAGCTTTCAATCGAGCAGCGCATTCAGAATGCCAATGCGACGGACTCATTAAAAGATATTAAGTGGCAAAACTCATTAGACAAGACTGAATTAGCTGACAAGCTACGTGCAAGCCAACTGAATGAACCAGAACAAATTATTGATAACATGCAAAGGGACACTAAAGCCTTATGGTAGTCAGCATACCTACACCTGTAGACACCTTTATTGTTAAACATACATTGGTTAAACACGCGCATGAACAAATTGAGCGAGTTCATCAAATGTGTCACCTTCCCAATAATAAAAAAGGCGTGCTCATTTATGGCAAATCGGGCGAAGGCAAAACCTACATCGCTGAATGCTATGCCGCTCAGTATCCTCCGGTGAAAGAAGCCGACCACATTCGTCTGCCGATATTCACTTACCGTTTTCAAGAAGCGAAAAGCAAAGTTGATGATATTTTGCGACTGTTGATAACGGAATTAGGCGTGCAGCCCCCCGTAGGTAAAGTTGCCGCGGGTGAGTTAGATAAGCAATTTCGATTTCTGATTAAAGCACGTGGTGTCGAGCTCATTATTCTTGATGAAATTCAACAGGTTTTTCCTGCTAAACAAGGGAAAATTGCGTTAGATATGCTGAAATACTTCTGTGCCCTACTCGACACGCTCACATGTTCAATTGTCTTTATCGGTAGTGAGCGGGCCATGCGACTCCTGACCTTCGGCGAAGTGGATAAAACCGTCGACGACAACGAGCAACTCAGTCGCCGAATGCTGAGGTCAGTAAAACTGCATCGTATCTTACCGAGAACGCAAGAATGGGTTGATTGTATCAACAGCTTTCTACAGCAAATCAGCGCTCCTCAAATTGGTATCGAGGATAAAGAGCTATTAGATAGACTTTACGTTGCCTATATGGAGCGTAGCTTCAGTACCCTTGATGGCTTATTCATGCGTGAAGATATGAGTCATATCAAAGACCGCCACACACTGATGATGCGTTTAAAAGCGAACTTTTATATTTACAGCCAAAACGTCAATAATCCCTTTGATGAGTCTGAATATAGCTATAGGGCAATAGACGCTGCGGTCACACATGAATACCAGAAATTAAAGCGGGAGTTGAAAACGTGTCTTTAGCCTTTTCGCCACAGAGAAAACCTGATGAAGTTAGCATCGGTTACCTTCTTCGTTTAGCGCGCGTTAATGGTTACGCAAGGATTGGGAGTATGGTGTCGTCAGCTGAGCAAAATAACATTATTAAGCTTCAAATTACACCGGCTCTAAATGCTAAATTTGGCATACCAATAAGCCAAGGTGATGTGTTTTCTACAATTATCAATCCGATGTTTAACCGCAACATTCAACTCAACCCTAAAGTGTGTATTCAGTGCTTGAATGAAGATGGCTACCTGTTAACGGAAGTGCAAAATCCGTTTTGCCATGCCTGTTCCAAACACCAATCTGCACTGACGAGTCAATGCACCACGTGTTACGAAAGCCTTGCTTGGGATATTCCACTTATAAAAGGGCACTGTACTTCCCCTCGATGCGGGGTACAACTGAAACCCTCGTCAGAAAATGTGCGTTCATTGAGTGAAGCTCAAGTGTCAGATTGCCTCTATGCCGCACTGGTATTGGAAAAAGAGTACATCATGGCGCTCAAACCGAACGCCTATGCTTCACTGCCATTTTATGAAAACATGCTCGAAAAGGGATATCGGTTATTAACGGATAATGCATTTTTTCGAGAGTGGGTACAAAAGACACTTCAGGCAACCTCATCTTTACTACCTCACAATATCCGCAGTGTGGCTATTGTGCAGTTCCTTGAAACACTTTCCTGTACGTGGCCTGCCGCTACGTTAGATATTGTTATCCCAGCTACCCCCGCAGATGGCATTGCTCTTTCGGTGACAGAACAATGGCTTCCATTTGGAAAAGCATCTCGGCTACTTGAGCTGAGGCCAGAAGAACTGCAGCTGCTTCAACACGTTAATTTAGTGAAACATGCACGTAAAAGCAGACTTCACCATAATAGCCAAATTGATGTTGCACCTATTTTCCAGTTGTTAGTCGGTAACGACATCCAACCTGGCATGGTGTGCTTATCAACACTCACGGAGGTCATGGTGCATAATGATGTTGAAATGTATGACATTCTCATAGGATTCAAAGAAGGCCGCCTGCAGTTAGGATATGGCGAAGGTCACAATTTACGACGTGCTATCTGGTGCGAACCGGCGTCTTTTATACGGTTTGCAAAGGACGTCTTTAGCAAGCGGCAATATGACGCTATCTCCCTAGAGAAAGCGGTATCATTAACAGGCTTACCCATGGAGCTACTTAACGCACTTAGAAAAATGGGTAAACTTCGCCCTCCTCGCGTCGCGCGTGCCGGCAGTCTGGCACTTTGCCAATTTGAAGATGTACTACAAATACGCCAGCAACAAAAACCAATGCAGTTATCACTCATATAATGAACAGGGCAACCGCATGAGTGTTTAAAATTCGTCCAGCTGCAACCCTGCTAAATAGAACCGATTCTAAATATTCAGGTTTCATCCAAGCTCTTTTCTGTTTCGCTGGAATGCTTCCTTTAGAAGGTTCAGCCCTAAGCATATTCAGTGATATTTGCCTAAGCATGGCCCAATTTTCTGCCCCATGATGTTGGTAAATCTGGCAACTATCTTCTTTCATTGAGACATCTAGCACCCAGTGTAAGCTGTTCTCAATCCCCCAATGGCCACGAACTGAATTGGCTAACTGCTGCTCATCGAGTGTGGCTGAACTGATATAGTAACGGTAGGTCAGTTCTGCCTCTTTCCCTTTCGTATACCGATAACTCAAACACATACCTAATGTGTTCAATTTCATCCACTTAGGAAAATAATCTTGGAGCTGGTTTGCAGGTATTACATAGTAGGCTCTTGCCTCGATACGGCCTCTATTTTTTTCAATAACGAGTCCATCAAGAGGATTACTGCGCGCTTCACTGAAAGCACTGACCACGGCCTCATGCAAGGAACTTTGATTTGCCTTTACAGCAAGTAAGTAGTCACCTCCTTGCTCGACTATCTGTCTTGCAATCTCTGTCTGGCAACCCATGGCGTCGATTGATACAAGTGCTCCTTCTATATCTAACAACTGCAGCAGCGCTGGGATTGCGGTTATCTCATTGGATTTATTTGCCGTTTTTACTTGCCCCAGCACCACTTTATTGGCACAGGCAAACGCATTGACCATATGAATGGTTGAGCGCCGATCTTCACGATTGTATGAGGCACGAAGCGTTTTACCATCGATAGCAATAAGATGACCATCACTCATCTCATGGACGGCTCGCATCCAATTGGCGAAGCACAGTCGGAACTGTTCCGGCTCGATACGAGAGATAATACGTGCAATGGTATCATCGACTGGGACACCTTCGGTCAGAATTCCCTTTTCTTTAAACCAGTTATGATGTCCGGCAGCATAGTCATGGATTTCTGACCAGCCTTCGGCACCAGCAATCACACCACACAGAGTAACGAACAATACATCATGCAATGGGTAAGTCACTTTGGCAGATTGTCGGCTGTCAGCAATCGAGTTGAAATGAGACGTGAAGGCTTCAAGGTACATGCTCTGATGTTCTCTATAAGAAAAAGAGAGCATAAGATCATAATCGATACCGTTCGTCAAATTGGGTTCAAAACGGTTAAAATACATTCACGATCTCACCCTGATATAATGAAGCAATAACGCCTGTTAAAACCTATATATATAAAATACTTATGATTTAGTCTAAAGCATCGACACTAAGGTTAAAACCCACATTCGTCATTGGTAATGATGTGGGTTTTAAGCTGAAAGCCATTCATATAAATCCCACTTATTATCCCCATCGCTTAACTCATTAAAGCAATATCGTCCTGCACCCAATATCCGTTCCAAATATATGTAGCAGACCTCCGCACTCAGATACGATTTAAATCATGGCGTTTTATTCGCGCAAATTTCAATTCGTTTAGATTTTTAAATATACGCCTGCATTGTCGGCGGCTCACTTACCACACCTACAACATATGTAAGTAGAAACCTTGAAGCAATCCGATATGCGTTGACTTGATATTTGATTTGTGGAGAATGAATAGATTGGCGGTAAATAATGCACAAAATCACCACCAAATCATTGATTTTAATATGAAAAATAAATCTCAATTTAGGTGGCAAAAATGTTCAAAAATCTCAACTTGAATGGCAATGTTGTTATTTTGTTAAACCATCAAGTCATTGAATAAGTTCAATTACGGCTGCCTGAGATTCTCATTCTGTGTGACCACGAACATTCGTGTGCACTCAGAATAAGGATCTCGGGCATATAAGAACCTTCTCTTATGTGCTTATATTTAGGACTCAATATAACTTAGGGCTGAGTTACTCGATGCCTTTTAAATGGTCGATTGGTTTATTGAATGCACTTTCATGGCGTTCTATTTGGCTTGTGTGCAAATACTGTGACGTGGTGTCAATGCTCTCATGGCCAGCGTCGGCTTGTACATGGGATAACGGTCTACGGTTGATATTGATATCGTGTGTGATGCCTGTGTGACGAATATTATGGGCTGTAAGTTTGCGCATCTGCGCGGCGTCTTGTGCAAAACCATCGGCCTCAATACTATCTGCTGCCAGATTGATAATACTTTGAATTTCATCGCGGACTTGGCGAATACCGAGATTGGCATTGAGGATGCCGACATCTCGACCACGACCAGCAGCTTTGTGCCGCACAAACAGTGGATGGTTCTCGTTTGGCCTTGGATAATCCGTTAAGCCTAGAAACTGGCGGTATTTGACTAAGGCGTCGAGTAAAGCTTTTGAGATTGCCACGCTGCGCCTTTTACCGCCTTTGCTCAATGGAATATGAAAACTCCAAATACCCGTTTGTTGATTGTGCTTAAACTGATCCATCACCGGTGAATAACCTGCGCGTGCAGACACATCTGAGATACGTAAATAGCAACAATAAATCAATGAAATCAGAAACAAGCTTCTTTGATGTAAATCGGGCGATGTTTCTGCCAACGCTGTTACGGTCGCCATAATGTATGACCACTGTAATTCAGTGAATGCGAGACTGTTATCATCTTCATGATGTTGACGCTGATATTGCCGATTGGCCGCGAATCGACTGTGATTCAGCCAAATTTGTGCCGGATTACGCTCACAATATTCTTCACTTGTCAGGTACGAGTAAAACGAAGACAAAATGGCCATTTTCGTTTTTAACGCATTGTCACTTAACGCATAAGGCTGGATTTGCCCGAGTCGCTTTTTACCGACAAATGGCCGCCACTGTGGGTTTGGAACCCGTTCATCACGCATTTTATCGAGCTTGAATTGTGGCACATTAAAATAGCCAATTAGTGCTATGGGCGGCGCTTGGCAGTAATCCACGTAATGGCTCATGTCTTTGCGTGTGACTTCTATGGGCGACATTGAAACCACATCAAAACACCAATGAAGAAATGTCGTGAGCTCGCTGCGATAGGCTTTATAGTTGTTTTCGTTATGCTTTTGCTCAAACAGCCAATCACTGGCGTGCTCAATCACTAAACCTGCATCGGCCACCTTTTTCATGCTAATTTGGGTGATGTATTGGTTAACGACACTATTGCCAACTTGTATGAATTCAAATGAGTCAAATAACGGGATTACGGGAGGAAGTTGCATATTGCATCTGAATTATAAGGGTTTCTGATATGATAATACTTAAACGCAAATGCCGATAACGTTATTTATCGGCATCAACTAGGGTCAGATTTTGAGTACAACTGGACAATGTACATTTCTGGCATGTAATACGCTTTTGACAACAAATTAAGCATAACTGCCACACTTGCTGTTTAGACTGACTATCCAAGCACCTAAAATCTGCCGCACAGAGGTGCCCATCATGTATAAGCTGTGCCAATTTATGCGTTGAAATCGACAAATTAATTTGGTGGCTCATGCCCTTACCCGCTAATCAGTGTGTGATATGAACAGAATACACAAATGATAACTGTTATCAATAACTCAATTTAAGGTTTGCCACTCACCTCGCTATTTAATGTAAGAATTTGCACTGCTTTGAAATGTGTCTACTACACTGATTATGTGATCATTATTTTTATTTGAATGAGGTATCGAATGCTGATTGATCTTGCAAAGAAAAATCCGCTGTTTTCCGGTAAAAAGCTTACCGAGACAACTGCATCAGGTATTCCTTGGAAGGTATTAGTGGTCGATGATGAACCTGATGTTCATACCGTCACTAAGCTTGCCCTCTCCCGCTTTAAACTCGATGGCCGCCCGCTTACTTTTATCAATGCCTACAGTGCCGAACAAGCAAAAGAGTTGATGAATCAGGAATATGATATCGCCATCGCCTTTATTGATGTTGTGATGGAGAGTGATCATGCGGGCTTAGAATTAGTAAAATGGATCCGCGAAGAGCTGCAAAATAAAACCACTCGACTAATCCTGCGCACAGGCCAGCCAGGTCAAGCACCTGAAGAAGACGTTATCGTTAATTATGATATTAATGATTACAAAGCCAAAGCTGAACTCGATTCCCGTAAACTGATGACCAGCGTGTACTCTGCCCTACGTTCTTACCGCGATATTATGGAAATTGAACAAGCAAGGCGCACCCAAATAAATCACCGTAAAGGGCTTGAAAGGGTGCTAGAAGCTACATCTGGATTATTTGAGCTGCGCACCCTGCATAAATTTGCAGATGGTCTGCTAACTCAAGTCGCCACCCTACTCAATCTGGATTCTGAAACCTTATTGCTAACGTGTAATGCCATCGATGCCATAAGCGGTCATCTGGATCCTGTGAACATAGAAATCCTCGCAGGCACAGGCCAATTCTCAAATAAATCCCATATTACTCAATTACCAGAGCATATCGACCGCTTACTGCGCAGTGCGATCACGCAAAAACGCTGCCTGTATGAAGACAATTGCTTTATCGGTTACTTCCCCACAAAAAGCGGGTTAATCAATCTACTGTATATGGATGGTATCGATAAAATTGATGATCTTGATAAGAAACTTATTGATATTTTTGCTATCAACGTCGGCGTTGCATTTGAAAATTTACTGCTCAATCAAGAAGTCGAAGATACCCAGTCTGAACTCATTCTACGTTTAGGGGATGTGGTTGAAAGCCGCTCAAAAGAAGCCGCAAACCATGTGAAACGTATGGCAGAATATTGCTCTCAGTTGGCCTTACTCGCTGGTTTACCTGAATACGAAGCTGATTTACTACGCCGTGCCTCACCTATGCATGACATAGGTAAGATAGCGATCCCTGATGCGGTTCTGCTCAAACCTGGCAAGTTAGATGATGAAGAATGGAAAGTCATGCGTCAGCATCCTACGATTGGCCATCAGATTTTGGCAAATTCTGAGCGACCCATATTAAAGGCGGCATCAATTATTGCACTACAACACCATGAAAAATATGATGGTTCTGGCTATCCAGCCAATTTAAAACAAGACGAAATTCACATTTTCGCGCGCATTGTTGCCATTGCAGATGTATTTGATGCACTTTCCCATGCCCGCTGTTATAAAACGGCCTGGCCTTTAGAAGAAGTGTTAGCTGAAATGCGTAAAGGCGCTGCGAAACACTTTGATCCGCACTTATTACAGCTCTTTATTGATAATGTGGATATTTTTGTCAAAGTAAAAGACAGTTGGAAAGATAGTTAATCCTTAATCACCCGAGTTAACACTCTCTAATAATACGCTGAGGACGATTCGAATAAATATCTAGCCAGTCTTAACCATTGTTATCCGCAAGAAAATCAAACACTGTCGCTTTGGTTTCGCCATTTGCTTCAAAACTTACAAAACCGCGCCAAACCATATAACCACTGCTGCAGGAGCCATATACCATCTGACCAATATAGGTCATTTCATCGGTTTGCTTCACATTTACAGGAATAACCCCCATAAACATATCTCTTCCTTCTAAACGAATTTGCACATTTTTGATAGGCGTTGAAGCTAACAGCCTTAATGTTAATGGCTTTTCGCTCGGGGCATTCGCTGGCGATAGGCTAATAGCAAGTTTGATATCGTCCACTTGTTTAACACAATCCCCTGCCGAAAATTGACAGAGGGAAGGATCAGAGCTGCTTTTATGTGTGACTTGCTTAGCATCTTCAGTACAAGCTGTGAGATTGATGAGAATTAACGCGATGAATAAATAGAGATTAGGACGATTTAGCACAAAGATTAACCTTATGACGCAATATGTTAACATTCTATGGCGTAGGTTGATCTAGATCAACTTTCTACACCCCTTCTTTGGTATCTTTTTTGATATTGCTCAAGTATCATTGCGAAACCTCATATTTGAGCAAAAATATGCAGGGTAACGCATTGACATAGCTCAGCAACCTTAATAGGGAAGCTGAGTTTTATGTCATTTTATAACAGGTAAAGCTTGTCTTTACTAAAAGTAAAAGTAATAAGCAGTGGAAGCATTATGATGAACCATTCCCAGCCAACAGGCGCTGATTACAATTACGCCATTGTCCGCCAATTTGCCTTAACCACAGTTTTGTGGGGTATTGTTGGTATGTCAGTCGGCGTATTAATTGCGGCTCAGTTAATCTGGCCTCAGCTGAACTTTGACACTCCTTGGTTAACGTATAGTCGCTTGCGACCATTACACACCAATGCGGTGATCTTCGCGTTCGGTACATCAGCCCTTTTTGCAACATCCTATTATGTCGTACAACGCACCTGTCAAACCCGACTATTTGCACCTAAGTTAGCCGCATTTACGTTTTGGGGATGGCAAGCCATCATTCTGTCAGCAGCTATCACTTTACCAATGGGTTTCACTCAAGGTAAAGAATACGCTGAATTAGAATGGCCTATCGATATCGCAATTACTATCGTTTGGGTGTCCTACGCTATTGTGTTCTTCGGTACTATTATCAAACGAACGACTTCGCATATTTATGTGGCGAACTGGTTCTTTGGTGCCTTTATTATTACCGTTGCTGTACTACACATAGTTAACTCTATGGCAGTACCAGTTAGTCTGTTCAAGTCATACTCTCTGTATAGCGGCGCTGTCGATGCTATGGTGCAGTGGTGGTATGGTCACAATGCGGTAGGTTTCTTATTAACCGCAGGCTTCTTGGGGATGATGTATTACTTCGTACCTAAGCAAGCGGGTCGTCCTGTGTACTCTTACCGTCTATCTATCGTCCATTTTTGGGCTTTGATCGCACTGTATATTTGGGCTGGTCCTCACCACTTACATTACACAGCTTTACCTGACTGGACTCAGTCTTTAGGTATGGTGATGTCACTGATCCTATTCGCACCTTCTTGGGGCGGTATGATTAACGGTATCATGACCTTGTCTGGTGCTTGGCATAAACTGCGTACTGACCCTGTATTGCGTTTCTTAGTCGTTTCTCTGTCTTTCTACGGTATGTCTACCTTCGAAGGCCCGATGATGGCGATTAAGACAGTTAACGCATTATCACATTATACAGACTGGACTATCGGTCACGTTCATTCCGGCGCGCTAGGCTGGGTTGCAATGGTGTCTATTGGTTCTCTGTATCACTTGATCCCTGTATTGTTCGGCCACGGCCGCATGTACAGCATCAAATTAGTCAACGTCCATTTCTGGTTAGCGACTATTGGTACTGTGCTTTACATCGTATCTATGTGGATTTCAGGTGTAATGCAAGGTCTAATGTGGCGCGCAGTGAATGCTGACGGTACTTTGACTTATAGCTTTGTTGAAAGTCTTGAAGCTTCATATCCTTTCTACTTTGTACGTTTCCTTGGCGGTTGTTTCTTCCTGACCGGTATGCTGATCATGGCATACAACGTGATCCGTACTGTGAAAGCCTCTAAAGATTCATTGCCAGCATTGGCAGAACCAACAGCGGCTTAAAGGAGCAAACTCGATGAAATTTAATCATGAGATAGTTGAAAAAAACATCGGTTTGTTAGCGATCTTTACCGTTATCGCTATCAGTTTCGGTAGTCTCGTTGAAATCACACCGTTGATTTTTCAAAAAGATACGACTGAGCCTGTGGAAGGTTTAAAGCCATACACTGCTCTGCAAATTGAAGGCCGTGACATCTATGTTCGTGAAGGTTGTTATAACTGTCACAGCCAGATGATCCGTCCTTTGCGTGCAGAAACTGAACGTTATGGTCACTACTCTGTCGCGGGTGAATCGGTTTGGGATCATCCATTCCAATGGGGTTCTAAGCGTACAGGTCCTGATCTTGCCCGTGTTGGCGGTCGTTACAGCGATAAATGGCATGAAGTTCACTTAATCGATCCTCGTGCTGTAGTACCTCAATCGAATATGCCAGGGTTCCCATGGTTAGCCGAAAACAAGTTAGACGGCGAACTGACGGGCGATAAGATGACTATCCTACGTAACATGCATAAAGGCGGTTACAAAGGTAATGATCTTTATACCGATGAAGAAATCGCAGGCGCACAGCAAGCTGTTGCAGGTAAGACAGAGCTGGAAGCCTTGATTGCATATCTTCAGTCTTTGGGTCACGCACTCAAATAAGGAGGCAATATATGGATTACGGCACATTACAAGGCATTTTAACCATCATTGTGATGCTGACCTTCGTCGGTATATTTGCTTGGGCATATAGCTCGCGTCGTCAAAAATCTTTTGATGAAGCAGCTAACCTTGTGTTTTCCGATGAGGAAGTCAGCAAGGTATCGAAGGACTCAGGAGAGAATAAGTGATGAGTAGCTTCTGGAGTGTTTGGATTAGCGTACTCTCGTTAATTGTGATCGCGGGATGTTTTCTATTACTGCGTGTGTGTTCTAAGAACACCACGGACGTAAAAGAAGGCGAATCCATGGGTCACAGTTTCGACGGTATTGAAGAACTCAATAACCCACTGCCAAAATGGTGGAGTTATATGTTCTATATCACTATCGTGTTTGGCTTGATCTATTTGGCCTTATTTCCTGGTTTAGGTAACTACAAAGGCCTTTTAGGCTGGACCAGTTCTAACCAAAGCATTGGTACTGAACAAGGTATTAAAGCCGACTCTGCCGCAGCCATTGAGCTTGCCGCAAAAGAAGGCCGTTATGTTCAGTATGACCAAGAAGTAAAACACGCTGATGAAAAATATGGCCCAATCTTCGCGGCTTACTTGGCTACACCACTAGAAGAATTAGTGAAAAACCAAGAGGCATTAAAAGTGGGCGGCCGTTTGTTCCTACAAAACTGCGCACAGTGCCACGGCTCTGACGCACGTGGTAGCAAAGGCTTCCCTAATCTCACCGATGGTGACTGGTTATATGGTGGCGACTTAGCCACGATTAAAACCACTATCATGGGTGGTCGTCATGGCATGATGCCGCCAAAAGGTGGTTTGCCAATCGATGACAGCGAAATTGCGGGTTTAGCTGAATACGTTGTTAAATTGTCTGGTCGTGAACACGATGAAACACTCGCCGCTCAAGGTCAAGGCTCATTCATGAAAGGTTGTTTCGCGTGTCATGGTATGGACGCTAAAGGCAACAAGTTCATGGGTGCTCCGAATTTAACTGACGATGTTTGGTTATATGGCGGTAGCCGCGGCGTGATCGAAGAAACGATCAAACACGGCCGTGCTGGTGTCATGCCAGCCTGGAAAGACGTGCTCGGTGAAGAGAAAGTTCACGTGATCGCAGCTTATGTTTATAGCTTGTCAAACAAGTAATTAGATGTGAGTAATGCTAAGGCCTCGAAGACTTCGAGGCCTTTTTTTTAAAGTGCTAAAACCGTCTTTTAACGGTAAAATGGCGCAAATTTTTTGAATGGGTATCTGACATGAGCGAACAACAAGCCTGGTATAAGCAGTTCTGGCCTTGGTTTTTAATTATTCTTCCTTTATGTGCCGTCGTCGCAAGTTTTACCACACTAAAAATTGCCCTTACGAACTCGGACTCTTTAGTCGCCGAGGATTACTACAAAGATGGCAAAGCCATTAATATGGACTTAAGTAAAGTAAAGTATGCCAAACAAATAGGCATGAATTTTTTACTCGAACAAACTAATAATGAAATTCTGCTGACGCAACAAGGTGGTCCCGCTTCTCAAGCTGCGCTGAAAGTCGAGTTCTACCATCCAACCATTGCCGACAGAGACATCAAGCTCACCGCTACAGCCGATGCCAGTAATGTGTATCGCATTACCGTGCCTGCCACACTGATCGGCCCTTGGGAAGTGCGTCTGGAAAGTTACGATGGCAAATGGCGCATTCACCAACGCGTTGAATTAAAAGATCATGTCCAACTTTGGCTGAACTGATTGTGGTTGAATTGATTTAGTTAAATAAGAATAGCTATGACACATCCAAGTTGTTTTCACTGCCAAGAGCCCGTGCTGACGGGCCAGCAGTTTGTGACTCGCATTAATGATCGTGATGAACTCATGTGTTGCCCCGGTTGCCAGGCGGTTTCTCAGGCGATTGTGGATGCGGGATTGCTCAGTTACTACAAGTTTCGCACTGAGCCAGGCAGTAAACAGAACGCACTCGTCCCCGAAGCCTTAACGCAATTTAGCGCCTATGACTTGCCTGAAGTGCAGCAAGACTTTGTCCATTCTGAAGATAATGTCGAGTCAGTGTCACTCTCTATTGATGGTATCACCTGCGCGGCTTGTGCTTGGTTGATTGAGCACAAAGTGAAACAACTAACGGGTGTGAGCCAAGTACTGGTTAACTCGACCACCCAACGCGCCATGATCAGTTGGGATAAACGCACGGTAAGACTCAGCGATATTCTCGGGCAAATTAGCCGTATTGGTTATCAAGCCGCACCCTACCAAGTCGATGAGCAAGAGCTCAACAATAAACTCAATAGTCGAAAGTTTTTACTGCGTTTAGGCTTAGCCGGCTTTGCGACCATGCAAGTGATGATGTTCGCCCTCGCCCTCTATACCGGCTACTTCACCGATTTAGATGTGCAATATCGGGACTATTTCCGCTGGGTCAGCATGATTTTTGCTACCCCCGTAGTGCTTTACTCGGCGCAGCCCTTCTATTTCAGTGCTATTCGTACCCTGCTCAGCGGCAAACTCAATATGGATGTGTCTGTCTCCATTGCGATTGGTGGCGCATACGTGGCCAGTTGTTTCGCCACAGTCAATGGCACCGGCGAAGTGTATTTTGAATCTGTGTCCATGTTTACCTTCTTCTTGTTACTCGGGCGCTACTTCGAACAAAAAGCCAGGCAAAAGGCCTCGGTTAGCTCAAGTAATTTGCATAAGTTAGTGCCGCTCACGGCGCACTTAGTGAACGACAATAGTCAGGAAGAAGTTCCCGCCAAAAAGTTACGCCTCAATGATGTGATCCTCGTTAAACCGGGTGAAATGGTAGCTGCCGATGGCGTAGTGATTGAAGGTCACACTAGCATCAATGAAGCTATGCTCACCGGCGAGCAAATGCCGATTGAAAAAACTCTTGCTAGCCAAGTTTACGCAGGCACTATCAACGTCGACCAACCCATCAAAGTTAGCGTCACTGCACTAGGGCAAGACCAACTTGTGGCTGAGATTATTAGACTGCAAGAGCTTGCATCCAATACAAAACCTGCAATTGCGCTATTAGCCGATAAATTATCGCGTTATTTCTCGGGCACAATCCTGACCATAGCGACAATCACCTATTTGGTTTGGCATCAAATTTCCCCTGAGGATGCCTTTTGGGTAACGCTATCAGTTCTAGTTGCTACCTGTCCTTGCGCCTTAGCACTTGCCACACCAACTGCCGTCACCTGCGCGACGGCGATTTTTACTCGCCTTGGGATTATTACTCGCAAAGCCGGTGTGTTTGAAAAACTGCCGCTGGTCAAGCATGTTGTCTTTGATAAAACCGGCACCCTCACCTGTGGTACCCTCTCTATTGGAGCAACGCAGTGCATGGCTGATTTAACCAAGATGCAAACCTTAGCCATTGCCGCAGCGCTGGAAACAGGTTCTCGCCACCCAATTGCCGCCGCATTTGCCGAGTTTGCTGATAATGCACTGGTTGCCGAAGAGGTTCACCATCAAGTCGGTTTTGGCGTCTGCGGCCGTATTGATGACACTGACTACATAATTGGTAATGCGGCATTTACTGGCGCGAGCATTGATAGTAGTGACCCGACCCAAAAGATTTGGTTAGCACGTTCATGCAATAATCAGCTTGAAGTACTGGCAAGCTTTGAAATTCAAGACAATATTCGCCAAGACAGCAAAGCCACAGTTGCGACGTTAAAGCAGCTAGGTTGCCGCATCAGTATTGCCAGTGGCGATAGCTCAGGGCATGTTCATCAATTGGCAAAAGAGTTGGGGATTGACGATGTGCACAGCGGCTTGACGCCTGCAGATAAGCTTGCCCTAGTGACTCGATTACAACAGCATACTCGCGTGGCGATGTTTGGCGATGGCATCAACGATGCACCTGTGCTTGCGGGCGCCGATTTGTCGGTGGCTATGGGCAGCGGCAGTGCTATCGCAAAAAACAGTGCCGATTTAATTTTATTGGGGGATCATCTGTCCCGCTTTACCCAAGCGGTTGCCGTTGCGAAACTGACGACACAGATTATCAGACAAAATTTAGCGTGGGCGCTGGGTTACAACGCCCTAATCTTGCCCTTAGCCGTTACTGGCCATGTGGCACCTTATATCGCCGCCATTGGCATGTCGGCGAGTTCTTTGATTGTGGTCGGTAATAGCCTGAGATTATTACGGGTTAAAGTATAACCATAATAAGAGTTAAATCAGAATCATAAGAGGTCATTATGGAAATTATTTATGTGCTTATCCCCATTGCCATGATCTTTGTCGCGATTGCTGTAATGGTCTTTTTCTGGGCAGTCAAATCCGAGCAATTTGACGATTTAGATCGCCAAAGTGTGTCGATATTATTCGACGAAGATACTGTTAAACCAAACAGCCATACCGTGTCTGAGAAAGAGCAAGCCGAAGCTGCACAAGAAAAAGGCATGCCTCTGTGATTGAGTTCGCAGTGATGGAGTACAATGTCACCGGCGCTTTTCTTGTAGGTCTCATGGGTGCTGCACATTGCTTTGGTATGTGTGGCGGTTTAGTGGGCGCTTTTTCCGCCCAAATCCCTCATCCTAAAATAGGTAACCAGCTGGCCCATCAGCTTAAATATTTACTGAGTTACAATCTTGGGCGTATTTTGAGTTACACCTTAGCGGGCGGCTTAGTGGGCGCTTCGGCGGCAGGTCTTGGTCACTTATTTGAACTGGATACCTATCTGATTGTGCTGCGCATCATCGCTGGATTGATGATGATCGCAACTGGGCTGTATATCGCCAAAATTTGGGTCGGAATCGTGCAGATTGAACGCGTCGGTCAATGGTTATGGCAGTATTTAAAACCCATAGCGCAACGGCTTGTGCCTATCAAAAGTCCAAGCCAAGCAGTCATGGCGGGATTCATTTGGGGCTGGCTGCCCTGCGGACTCGTTTATAGCACCTTAACTTGGTCGGTTGCATCTGGCTCTGCTAGCCAAGGTGCCTTGATTATGTTGGCCTTTGGCTTAGGCACCTTACCCGCCCTATTAAGTGCAGGCGTGGCGGCAAAACGCCTTGCCGCTTGGGTGCAACAGAAAACCGTTAGACTATTAAGCGGCTTACTGTTAATTGCGTTTGGTGGTCAAACTTTATATATCGCACTCGCGCAGCTAAACTAGCCCAAGTGCGTGAATTGGTTTAACATGGCTGCAGTGGATAAACTTGAGAATCAACATGACAATTGAACAAAATAAGAATCGTCGTCCTGCCGCTAGCGGATGCACAATCCATTGTCACGATTGCAGTATGGGTACCCTTTGTATTCCTTTTACCCTCAATGCAAGTGAGCTAGATCAGCTCGATGATATTATTGAGCGTAAAAAGCCGATCCAAAAAGGCGAGCAAATTTTTAAATCGGGTGATGCGTTAAAATCCCTGTTTGCGATCCGCTCTGGCACCATCAAAAGTTATACGATTACCGAGCAAGGCGATGAGCAAATAACTGGCTTCCATTTAGCGGGTGATGTGATTGGTTTTGACGGTATCCACGCCCAGTTGCACCAGAGTTTTGCACAGGCCCTCGAAACCTCCATGGTCTGTGAGATCCCCTTTAATATCCTCGATGAACTTTCAGGCACTATGCCTAAATTGCGTCAGCAGATCATGCGCCTGATGAGCAATGAGATCATGAGCGATCAAGAAATGATCCTGCTACTCAGCAAGAAAAATGCCGAAGAACGCCTGGCTGCATTTATCAGCAATCTGGCTAATCGTTTTGGTAGCCGTGGCTTTTCGCCAAAGGAATTCCGCTTAACCATGACCCGCGGTGACATTGGTAATTATCTCGGTTTAACCGTAGAGACCATCAGTCGTTTACTTGGGCGTTTCCAAAAATCAGGCTTAATTGAGGTTAAGGGTAAGTATATTACTATCCTCGACTCACAAGAGCTGAATCTGTTAGCGGGTAATTCGCGCATAGCGAGATAGTTCACCGCAAGCGTGTTTTCTGCAAGAAAGTTGAGTGAAACATAATAGTTAAGTGCAAAAGTATTAGGCGCTAATTCCTTGCTATAGATTGCAAGAACAATTCAGTTGAAAAAACGCGGCTGGCTAGACATGTCATGCAGATTAAGGCATGATTTTTAAGCGAGTTTTAATCAATTTCAATTGAGTTTGATCTAGAACAATACAGCTAACTGCCAAAGGCTCATGATGATATTGAGCCTATGACTAAAGGAACCTCCCATGAAGGATTATCAAAAAATACTGGTTGTGGTTGACCCTACCACAGAGAATCAAGTTGCCCTCGCTCGAGCGGTAACCTTGGCCAGTAAATGCAATGCTCAAGTCACTGTGTTTCTTTCTATCTTCGACTTTTCTTATGAGATGACTTCGATTCTGTCGAATCAAGAGCGCGAAGCCATGCGCCAAGGCGTCATAGATCAACGTCTCGCTTGGATCCAAGACTTACTCGCCGCTTACGCTCATCTGCAACTCAATATCGATACCCAAGTCATTTGGCATAACCGCCCCTTCGAAAGCATTATTAATCATGCAATTTCAGGGCAATACGATTTGATTGTTAAAGGCACCCATGCCCACGACAAACTCAAAGCGGTGATCTTCACCCCAACCGATTGGCATTTAATGCGTAAAGCGCCTGTGCCAGTGTTGATGGTGAAAGCCCATGACTGGCCAGCGGCGGGTAAAATCCTTTGCGCTGTGAATGTGGCGACCGAAGATACCGATCATCAAATGCTTAACGGTAAAATCATTGAGCACGCAAAAGATTTGGCAGATAAATTCTCTGCCGAAGTGCATTTAGTTAATGGTTATCCCGGCACACCGGTAAACCTAGCCATTGAATTACCAGATTTTGATGCCCAATCCTATAACGAAACCATTCGCATGCAGCATGAGCAGCGCGTAAGTTATCTCGCTAATGCATACGGCATTAATCCAAACCATTGCCATGTAAAAGAAGGCCTGCCTGAGGATGTGATCCCTGAGCTTGCTGAAAAACTCGATGCCGAATTGGTGATCTTAGGCACAGTCGGCCGCACCGGATTTTCAGCGGCATTGATTGGTAATACCGCAGAGCATGTTATCGATAGCATTAATTGCGACTTACTGGCTATCAAACCTGACGGTTATAAATCGCCGTTAGAAGAAGCCTAAGCGATACGCGGCACTTTACCCCGCCAAAGATAGCTGGAATAATACGCGCCCTGAAACTGAGTTACTGGGCGCTTTTTTATGCTTGAAGCTATATCTGAAGTTACGGCAAATCCTATGTCTGAAGAATTATCAAAAAAACACACTACCCGTCTGAATAAATTACAGAAACGTCTGCGTCGTGAAGTGGGTAGCGCAATCGCCGATTACAATATGATTGAAGATGGCGATAAGATCATGTGCTGCCTCAGTGGCGGTAAAGACAGCTATGCGATGCTCGATATTTTGATGAATCTGCAGCAACGCGCGCCCATTCAGTTTGAAATCATTGCGGTTAATTTAGATCAGAAGCAACCAGGCTTCCCTGAGCATGTGCTGCCCGCCTATTTAGATAAGCTCAATGTGCCTTATCACATCCTCGAGAAAGACACTTACTCGATAGTGAAAGACAAGATCCCTGAAGGCAAAACCACCTGCTCCCTGTGTTCTCGCCTGCGACGCGGTACGCTCTATGGCTTTGCCCAGCGTATTGGCGCCACTAAAATCGCCCTAGGCCATCACAGGGATGACATTATCGAGACCTTGTTCTTGAATATGTTCTTTGGCGGTAAGATGAAAGCAATGCCGCCAAAGCTGCTGTCGGATGATGGCGCTAATGTGGTCATTCGGCCACTTGCCTATTGTCGCGAGAAAGATCTCGAAGAATATGCCAGCTTAAAAGAATTTCCAATCATCCCCTGTAACTTGTGTGGCTCGCAGGAAAACTTAAAGCGCGCCGCTGTCAAAGACATGCTGAATCAGTGGGATAGACAATACCCAGGTCGAATTGAAACAATTTTCACCGCTATGCAAAACACCGCACCATCACAGGGTGTTGACCGTGAGCAGTTCGACTTTGTGTCTCTAACGCGTGACCCTAACGCGCCTCTGCGTGGCGATGTTGCCGAAGCCAATCTGCCCGCATTCGATTTCCTAGATATCGCCAACAGCGGCCGTATTGATTTGGATGCAGCAAAACGCATTGATATTGTTAACACTTACGAAGTCTAATTAAGGCTGAAACTAGCGCCCTAATCAGTAAATAAGTTAAACCAGCAAAACAAAAATGCCCACATGATGTGGGCATTTTTATGGCTACAAAATAAGTTAATCTTTGAGTACGTGCTTCTCAATCGACTATTTCAAGATGCCAATTCAAGATACAAAGAGGATCACTTCACCCAAGGACTCAAGACTAATGGCTGGGCACTAAAGCTTAGCGTCGTGATGTTTTCAAGCTCATTCACGGCTAATTTATAACTGCCCTTAACGGCTTGTTCACGGCCATTAAGGTGTACATACACTTCTTGCTCGGGTTGGAATTCAAAGTTAAGACCAGCAATAGGATCCCTAAAATAACGCATCGGGAAGCCTTGCATAGCACCAAGCAGCGTGTCCATTTCGGTCACGATTTGCTGTAAACGCGCTTTATCGTACTCAGCCAATGTCTGTTTTGCTCTGACTTGCATCGCGATAGCACATCCATCAGCACTGCCCGCAAAATTGAGATTAACCAAGGCACGCTGATCTTTTAAATCATCATCTAAGGGAATAAATAACCGCTGAGCATAGGTATACGTCAATGGCGTTGATGTTTTTTCACTGGAAATAGAACCGCTTTGGATCAAACAGTTTTTTTGCATTGGAACACTAAAAGCCACTTCTACGAGTTGGTAACTGCCCTTATTGACTTGTTTTAACCTATCATAAAAACCTTTATATTCAAGGGATACAGTTTCTGCAGCGGCGCTAGTTGCCAGTAAACAGAGGCCACTAAACAACAATTTTTTATACATCGACATTCACCAAATATTTTTCATTATGACGTAACATATCAAGCAGCTCATCAATATAAGCTTCTTGTCTTTCAGAATAATTCACGAGTCCGTAAATCAATTGATCCGCTGTCGGCTCTAGCTCCTGTGAGCGTAAATCAGCGCGGATAGAACGAAACAGCGCATAAGCCGTATTAGAATTTAAATTGCGCATGTAGGATGAAACGGACTCGTCGACCGATGAAAATACTTTGACCTCATGGCTCTTACCAGATCCCCGTGAAGATGGCACTATGCCGCAACCAGCACTAAAACACCATTCACCAAAAAAATTAAAGCCTTCACGGGCAAAACGTGAGCTGCCCCAACCGGATTCATTCGCGGCTTGGATCAGCACCATAGATTCAGGCACAATATCGACGCGCTTTAGTAAGCTTGCTAAGGATTTAGCATCGACGTTTCGTGCCGCATATTGGTATTTGTCGAATAGCGTATTGAGTTGCCCGAGTTGGGTCTCAGATAAACTCTTGCCATTATCAACCAAAGCGAGCATTTCACTGACAAACTCGCGTTCCATCGAGATGATGGCATTCTGCTGCTGCACAATCGGCCGCAGAAAATCAAAAAAGGCTTTCTTCTTTTCGGTGATATCGTTGATCGCAGAAAAGTCAGGAACTTGCGTAACAGGATCGACAGCGTCAACGAGTTGGGTCGCAATGCTAGATGAATCATTCGTGTTGGGAATGATCCAAACGCGCAATGCAAAAATCGCCACTATGACCATGGCTAATGCCAATGTAAACGATCCGATTCTACCCGTTTTCAATAGTTCACCTTAAGTATGACGCCCGTATTGGGCAAATAAAGGGCGGATTATAAGCTATTTGTCAGATTTAACGAAATGTGCCCGCCGTCACTGTCATTAATCACGCATCTGGCGCATTAACTCAGGTACAATATTGCGCCTAAGTCGCGATTCTGAATCCGTGTATACGTTCTTGCCGTATGACAGTCGATAATAGATGCAAGCTTTCGACTGAGCTTTTATACTAAGGTTCCTTAACGCAGTTAAATTGCACAGTAGCGCTTACGTCATTGCGCTTTGTACGTAATCAGTGATGACAGTAACATTCATTTTTCGGGTATTCAGGAAGGAAGAACCCAGATGCAGCATTTGATGTTAAATCAATTTGAACGTGTCGTCGCCATTGGCGGAGGCCATGGTTTAGGCCGAGTATTATCGTCACTCGATTTTTTAGGCAGCCGTTTAACGGGAATTGTCGCGACCACAGATAACGGTGGCTCTACCGGTAGACTCAGAGCCGAGCAGGACTGTATTGCCTGGGGCGATTTACGCAACTGCTTATCCCATCTAGCCAATCGCCCTTCCGTCGGCTCACAACTATTCGAATACCGTTTCCAAGGTGAAACTGAACTCAGCGGCCATAATCTGGGTAATCTTATTTTACTGGCGCTTGATCAGCTGTGCGTTCGTCCATTAGAAGCAGTTAATCTCATCCGTAATTTACTCAAGATTGAAACCCAGCTAATCCCTATGTCTGAACAACCCACACACTTAGTGGCTCTGCAAGCCTGTGGTAGTAAAGTGTTTGGCGAGATCAATGTCGACAGTATGGATGAAGCACCTATCGCGCTCTGCCTTGAGCCACAGGTCGATGCAACTTTTGAAGCCTGTGAGGCCGTTCGACACGCAGATTTAATCATTTTAGGCCCTGGCAGCTTCTTAACCAGCATTATGCCGCCGCTGCTATTACCTAAGTTTGCAAAAAGCCTAGCCGCTACTAAAGCTCAAGTGATCTTTATCGATAACCTTGCAGAGGAAGCCTCACCCGCGGGTCGATTTAGTATTGAGCAACGTATCGCTTGGTGCCATCAAGTCATTGGCAAGCCCATCATTCACAAAGTGTTACGTCATGGCGAACAAACGCGTTTAGGACCACTCATTAACTATTTTCCGTTGAAGAATCGCCATAACCCGAATTTACATGATCAAGCGAACCTATTAGATGCATTAAGCGCCCTGCTACGAATTAAATCTGAGCTCACGCTACAATCGCAGGAGCCTCTCGCGCTTAGCTGCTAATCACTGAATAGCCCGCACATTCTGAAAAACATAAAGGACAGCAAATGCTGTCCTTTATGTTTAAGGCTAAAGAGAAATTCCTTTAGCCTCATTCTATAATCTAATAAGCCTTACAATACTTGCGCTATCGCTTTGCAGATCACTGGCATATTGGTCTTAGTCATGCCTGCAACGCTAATGCGTCCTGAACCAACGATATAAACCCCAAACTCGTCTTTCAAGCGCGCCACTTGGGTTTTGTTCAAACCAGAGAAACTGAACATACCATTTTGGCGAGAAATAAAGCTAAAGTCCTGAGTCACGCCTTCAGCCTTTAAGCTGTCAACGAACAGGGTACGCATTTCGGCGATACGCTCACGCATCTCTTTAACTTCCTGCACCCACATGGCTTTCAGGGCTGCGTCATTTAAGATAGTGCTGACGATCAGCGCGCCATGTGCTGGCGGATTAGAATAGTTTGCACGTATGGTACGTTTCACTTGGCTAAAGGCACGCACGGCAGCATCAGCATCTTCAGCCACCACAGTTACGGCGCCGATACGTTCGTTGTACAAACCAAAGTTTTTAGAGAAAGAGTTAGCAACCAGCAGCTCCGGCACTTTTGATGCCACTAAACGAAGACCTGCTGCATCTTCTTCAATTCCAGCACCAAAACCTTGGTATGCAAAGTCAAACAATGGCACAAGTTTCTTATCAGTACACAATTGGGCTACGAGTTCCCATTGCGCCAAGGTTAAATCGATACCGGTTGGGTTATGGCAGCAACCGTGTAGCAACACAACATCGCCTGCATTCGCGTGAGACAAGTCCGTCATCATGGTATCAAAATCGATATCATGGGCTTCTGCTTTGTAATAACCGTATTCTTTAACGGCTAAACCCGCAGTTTCAAAAATGTTTTGATGGTTGGCCCACGTTGGATTGCTGACCCAAATAGTGTGCGAATCGGTATTACGCAGTAAAAACTCAGCAGCAATACGCAGTGCACCTGTGCCGCCTGGGGCTTGCGCTGTGGCAGCACGGCCAGAAGTGATTAATGCACTGCCCTCACCGAATAACAATGTTTGTACAACATGGTTATACGCTTGCACGCCTTCAATGCCTAAATAGTTTTTGGTCTTCTCTTGCTCAAGTAAAATAGCCTCGGCTTTTTTCACTGAAGTCAGCACTGGAGTTTGTCCAGCCTCATCCTTATAAATACCGACACCCAGATTAACTTTATCCTGACGGGGATCTGCCTTAAAGGTATCAGTTAAACCAAGAATGGGATCTGCGGGTGCGAGTAATACTTGAGAGAAAATCATGACTACGTATCCTAATTATGCGCGTGTAGGGGAAATTTCGGCTTATTTATACCACTGTCTTTAAGGGGGGAATAGCGACTTAAGCACCTTCTCAGGGAAATTCTTACGCCATTGTAGATTTAACAGTAAAAGTTCAATTTTTTTATGTAATTATAAGCATAAACGGAAAATTGCTTTAATAAAGTTATTTATAACATCTAGATCACAAAATCCTGTAATTTTATCTTGTAGAAAAGAATCGCGCTGACGTCGCAATACTGAATGAATAAAATGTGAGCGGGATCTATAGCTAATTCTAACTTAGCCGAGTAATCATCTTAAATGGCACTAAGTGAGCCAGTGGCATTCGGCTTTGAGGATCTATAAAGCAAAAAAGCCCTGACATGAGTCAGGGCTTTTCTGTTTTTTGGTACCCGAGGCCAGACTTGAACTGGCACGCTGTTACCAGCGAGGGATTTTAAATCCCTTGTGTCTACCGATTCCACCACTCGGGCAAACTCTTTATATTAACGACGGGAATCGTGTCATTAATACTTTAAACTATGGAGGCGCGACCCGGAGTCGAACCGAGATCGACGGATTTGCAATCCGCAGCATAGCCATTCTGCCATCGCGCCCAAATTGCCAAATTAATTAAAATTTGGAGCGACATATCGGATTCGAACCGATGACCTATACCTTGGCAAGGTATCGCTCTACCAACTGAGCTAATGTCGCCTATCATTGCGCTTAATCATTAGAAGCCATGCTAGGCATGCTTTCCCCTGACTGCGGATTGGCATTCTACCGATTTAGACCTCAGAGTCAATCAACAATTTTTAAAAAATGATCTAAGCCGTATCGTTTGCCCAATAAACCGCCATAAGTCAGCAAAGTTGATGTTTCCTTCATCAATTTAGGCTTTTTGCTGTTACTGACGCCGATGCGGCAGATGATTAAGTGCGGCAGAAAGCTGTGGTTGATAGGAGCATTGCGGCGAACCCAATTAAATTGCATAAGTATAGAAAAACAAAAGCGCCCTACAGGGCGCTTTATGTGAAGATTATGCACAAGTCTTGAAGACTCAGCATTACTTACGCTAGTGATTTACGCAGCCAACTTATGCAGGCAAAGATAGCGTCGTTAAACCTAACATAGTTTGCATTACACCAACCACTTGGCAGCTGTAACCAAACTCGTTGTCATACCAAACATAAAGAATGGCACGCTTGCCTTCTGCGATAGTTGCCTGTGAGTCAACCACGCCCGCATAACGAGAACCCACTAAATCGCTCGATACAATTTCAGTAGAGTCGGTGTAATCGATTTGATTTTGTAGCGGTGATTGCAGCGCCGTATCTTTAAGGTACTCGTTCAGCTCATCTTTACTGGTTTCAGCATTCAAGTTCATGCTGATGATGGCCATAGAGACGTTTGGCGTTGGCACGCGAATCGCGTTACCGGTTAACTTGCCCGCTAACACAGGCAGTGCTTTAGCAACGGCTTTAGCGGCGCCTGTTTCAGTGATTACCATGTTTAATGGTGCACTGCGGCCACGGCGGTCAGCAGTGTGATAGTTATCAATCAAGTTTTGATCGTTGGTATAAGAGTGAATCGTCTCAACATGACCATTCTCAATACCATATTTATCATTCACAGCTTTCAGTACAGGCGTAATAGCGTTGGTCGTACAGCTTGCCGCAGAAACGATAATGTCTTCTGGGGTAATATCGCCTTCATTCACACCGTAAACGATGTTCTTGATTGCGCCTTTTGCAGGAGCTGTCAGCAACACTTTACTCGCGCCAGGGCTCTTAAGGTGTAAACCAAGACCCGCTTCATCTTTCCAAATACCAGTGTTATCAACAACGAGTGCATCGCTGATATCGTATTTAGTGTAATCCACTTCATCAGGCGAGTTTGCATAAATCACTTGGATATAGGTACCGTTGGCGATGATGGCATTGTTCTCTTCGTCAACTTCCACAGAACCATTAAAAGGACCATGGACTGAGTCACGGCGTAATAAACTGGCACGTTTCTCTAAATCACCTTTCTTACCGCCACGTAATACGATAGCGCGTAATCTTAACTTATTGCTGCGGCCTGTGCGTTCAATCAGCAGGCGTGCTAATAAGCGACCGATACGGCCAAAACCATAAAGCACAACATCACGCGGTGCGACATCATCAGCATGGTCGATGGCATCGGCCAACTCTTTTGCCATATAGCTTTCAATTTCACTGACATCGGTGTGATCACGCCAGTAATTGACTGCAAGCTTACCAATATCCACTTTACATTGTTTAACTGCGAGTTTGCTCAAAGCTTGAACGAAGGGGAAACTCTCGCGTAAACGTAATTTTTCACCGACATGACGACGAACTAAACGGTGCGCTTTAATGATTTCAATCGTAGAAGCATTGAGTAACGGCTTGCCGTAGACCACGACTTCAACGCCTTGGTTACGGTACAACTTGCCTAACAAAGGCTGCATCGCCTCTGCCATTTCAAAACGTTCTTGCCAACTTTGTAGGTGTTTATCAGCGCTCATTTACAGATCCTTTATCTCACTTTTCAATAAAATGTACTGAAAGGTTTGAGTAACATGACGAAAAGACCAATAATCTAATGCGGGTTTTAGGGAAAACCCTGTTTTGGTCGGCGCCATTGTAATGAAAGTCGCGCTGTGTTGCCAGTAAGATATTTTCTGTAAATCTGTAATTTTATTAGAAAAATTATCGTTTGGAGAGTGTTTTGAGACAAAATCTAGTAATAATTACATCATTTACCTTTGGGATGAGCCTTTTTGGTCTTTTCGGTTGTGATAATGGCCGAAATATCTCAGCAATTTGTAAAAATAATCCTGAAATTTGTGCCGATTTGCATAAGGATGGCTGGTGTTTGGCCGAAAAAACTAAACTAATCCAGAACCGCTACGAATTAAAAGACAACGAAAACCCCACAGGCAAACAACTCTACCTGCAATTGACTTACCTTGAGGATTACAGCCGCTGTATTGAACTCGCCTCTGGTGTTCAGCATATCATCCACACCAATCGCACCGCGGATAGAGCCAGAGCCTTTAGATTAAGCACCCAGAATTTAAGTTTGCTACAAGATCAAACCCGCGAGCGACAAGATCCTTTCATGTCCTATTACCAATGGACTCGCTTTGGCGATACCGCAGCGCTAAATAGATTATTAGAGCATGAAAACGCCGGCGAAGTGACTGACCCTTTCCTACTTGCCCAAGTCGCAACTTACTACAGCAATCGAAATGCCATCAAAGCGCAACAACTCTATCTTAAGGTCTTTGCGGAGATCCAATACGATGATTTCGACGTTAACTGGTTACTTGGGCTCGCATCAGCCTATCGCCAGCTACAGCTACTTGATAAAGCCTATATGCTGACGAAGGCAAATTTACTACTTACGCAGCAGAAGTATTCAGAGGAAAAAATGCTAGCCTTGCTCGGTGGCAATAAAACGCTGGCGACTGAACTCGATTTAAAAGCCCAAGCTCTTATTGATGCGCTAAAAAACGGGACTTATCCTCAGAGTCCAGTAAGACAATGGCTTGATCCTCAAGCGGTTGACAAAGCGCCTACGGCAACTGAGGCTGTACCACCTGCACTTGTCGAAAAAACAGACTAAGCAACTGATGGCAAAATGTTTGCCATCTTGTAATTTTTTACCCAATTAACGCGTAAAAAATGGCGATTTCGCGACCGATGTAAAAAAAATACCTAATTTGTTAATCAAGACAGCGGTAAAATGCCGATTTAACTTGACGATAGCTGTCAGTTTGGTAATTTTACTACCAGTTGAATTTTATAATCACCAGAGGGATATGAGATGACTATCCGTGTAGCAATAAATGGCTATGGCCGTATCGGTAGAAACGTATTACGCGCCTTGTACGAAAGCGAAAAAGCTTATCCAATCAAGATTGTCGCTATTAATGATTTAGGCGACGCTTCAATCAACGCTCACCTGACAAAATACGATTCTGTTCACGGTCGTTTCAATGCCAAAGTTGACCATGATGCCGAAGCTATTTATGTGAATGGCGACAAGATCCTCACTTTCCAAGAACGTGATCCTGCAAAACTACCATGGGCTGAGTTGCAAGTAGACGTGGTATTTGAATGTACCGGTATCTTCACTTCTAAAGAAACTGTTCAACCGCATTTAACCGCTGGCGCGAAGAAAGTGATTATTTCTGCTCCAGGTAAAAACGTCGATGCCACAGTTGTTTACGGTGTGAACAACAACGTACTGACGTCGGACATGACAGTGATTTCAAATGCTTCTTGTACCACTAACTGTTTAGCGCCTTTTGCTAAGCCGTTAAATGACGAGATTGGTATCGAATCAGGCCTGATGACCACGATTCACGCTTATACCAACGATCAACGTTTATCTGACGTGTACCACACAGATTTACGTCGTGCCCGTGCTGCAGCGCTGTCAATGATCCCAACTAAAACGGGCGCAGCTGCTGCTGTAGGTTTAGTTGTACCTGAATTACAAGGTAAATTCGACGGTCTAGCGGTTCGTGTACCTACAGTTAACGTATCACTAGTGGATTTATCTTTCATCGCTGCCCGTGACACGACAGTTGAAGAAGTGAATGCCATTATCGAACGTGCTGCCAGCGTTGCGCCATTGAGCGAAGTGTTAGCGGTAAACAAAGAGCCATTGGTGTCTATCGACTTTAACCACAATGCGTTTTCTTCAAACTTTGACGCCACTCAAACCCGTGTAAACGGCCGTTTAGTGAAAGTGATGTCTTGGTATGATAACGAGTGGGGATTCAGTAACCGTATGTTAGATAACGCGGTTGCACTGATGAACGCCAAGTAAGTAAGCGTAAAGTAATCTAATCAATAGATTCTGCGTTACTCAATCAAGCCTCGCATTTGCGGGGCTTTTTATTGCCTTAGTTTTAATAAAAACAACAGACATAAAAAATCCCCACGCTATGGTAGGGATTTTATTAGGCTAAAGAAAAGCTAAATAATGCGCTTAGGCATTACCCTTCACTTTCATATTCAGTGTCTTGGCAAAATCCAGCATACGCGTCAATGGGATTAGCGCTTTAACTCTTAAGTCTTCATCCACAAATATCTCATGGGTGGTTTTATCGCTGTCGGCGAGTGACGCTTCAATGGCTTTTAAGCCATTCATCGCCATCCAAGGACAGTGAGCACAGCTCTTACAGGTTGCGCCATTTCCGCCCGTTGGCGCTTCGATTAAGATTTTACCTGGCGCCGCCTGCTGCATTTTATAGAAGATGCCGCGATCGGTTGCCACGATAAAACGCTCATTTGGCATAGTCTGCGCCGCTTTGATCAATTGACTGGTCGAGCCAACGGCATCGGCCATCGCCACCACACTGGCTGGCGACTCAGGATGCACAAGGATAGCTGCATCGGGGTAAACGCTTTTCATATCGCGCAGCGCGTTCGATTTAAACTCGTCGTGAACGATACAATCGCCCTGCCACATCAACATGTCGGCGCCCGTCTGTTTGGCGATATAACTGCCTAAATGACGATCTGGTCCCCAAATGATCTTTTTACCTTCGCTGTCTAAGTGCTCAACGATTTCGAGGGCAATACTGGAGGTCACCACCCAATCGGCGCGCGCTTTAACCGCAGCCGAAGTATTGGCGTAAACCACCACAGTATGATCTGGATGCGCGTCGCAGAAAGCACTGAACTTATCGATTGGGCAACCTAAGTCCAATGAACAAGTGGCTTCTAAGGTCGGCATTAAAATGGTTTTTTCTGGGCTTAAAATCTTGGCGGTTTCACCCATAAACTTGACCCCAGCAACGATTAAGGTTTTTGCTGGGTGATCGCGGCCAAAGCGCGCCATTTCTAAGGAGTCTGAAACACAGCCGCCAGTTTCTTCGGCAAGGGCTTGGATTTCAGGATCGGTATAATAGTGGGCAACCAGAACGGCATCTTTTTCAATAAGCAGTTGCTTGATACGTGCCTTATAGTCGGCTTTTTGCGTATTGGACAAAGGCACTGGCTTAGGCGGAAACGGGTAATCAATGGTTTCTATTGTTGGAGCAAATGGGCTGGGGGCTAACTGACTCATAACACATCCATCAGGATAACGACGTTCGGGAATTATACGTAATCGGGATCAAAAGATTAACCCATTTGTGCAAAGCAAAGTAAAAAGGACGCCCTAAAGCGTCCTTTTACTGTCAAATCTGCGTGCCAGCGGCTTAGCGCATCGCTAATAACATCTCTTGCGGCTGCTCAAGATACTGTTTCCACAGATTACAGAAGCGAGCAATGGTGCCGCCATCGATCACTCTATGGTCACCTGACCAGCTCACTTGCATGATTTGGCGGGCTTCGACTTCCCCTTTCGCGTTAAAGCGCGGTAGGGTTTGCAACTTACCTAAGGCCACAATCGCCACCTCAGGTTTGTTGATAATAGGCGTCGCCACTGTGCCACCTAAGGCGCCAATGTTAGAGATGGAAATCGTGCCGTCTTTCAGATCCGCTGGCGCCACGCGGCCGCTGCGGGCTGCTTGGGTCAGACGGGTGATTTCTGCCGCCACTTCTAAAATACTCTTGTCCTGCACGTCTTTGATGTTGGGCACCAAGAGACCGACTTTAGAATCCACCGCCATGCCGATATTGTGACGCGCCTTGTAAGTGAGTTCAGTGCAATCAGCATTCACTTGGCTATTCATCACAGGGAACTGACTTAACGCGAGCGACATCGACTTCATGAAGAAAGGCATCATGGTCAGCTTCACTTCATCGGATGAATACTTCACTTTCATGCTTTCACGCAGTGCAACTAAGTCTGTTAAATCAAACTCTTCACAATAGGTAAAGTGCGGAATGCTCGACACAGATTCCACCATCATGCGTGCCATCACAGCTTTTACGCCGCGGATCGGCTCAACCGTGTCAGCGCGTTGCGTTACTGTCGATGTTGTGACTTGGGTTTGAGATGCTTGAGTCGCTTGAGCCTCTTTTACCTGAGTCGTACTTGGAGCAGAAACATTACTCGCGCCTTGTTGGAAGCGAGTGATGTCTTCCTTATACACACGGCCGTGCTTTCCTGTGCCAGGTACTTGACTCAAATCGATATCTAACGACCGCGCCATACGGCGAACTGCAGGGCTGGCCAAGGCTTTACCTTGGTGAGCAGGTTCTGCATTCACAATCTGGGCTGCTGGTGCCGCATTAGCCGCAGTATCAGTTTTTGTTGTTGCCGCAGGTGCAGAAGCCATATGCTTAACTTCAATGGCAAATAAAGGCGCATGTACTTTAGCTAGCTGACCTTTGCGATAATGCAGTTTGGCAATTTTACCCGCTTTAATGGCAGGAATTTGCACCAGCGCTTTATCTGTCATCACGTCGGCAATCGGTTGATCTTCCTCAACCCAATCACCTTCACTCACCAACCATTCGACGAGTTCACATTCAACTATGCCTTCGCCGATATCTGGTAGCAAGAATTCTTCAATGCTGACAGACGAACTGGATGACGTGGTCGCGTTCGTGACTGCCACTGGCTCAGCAGCCTTTGCGATTGTCTCAGCAGATTCAGCCGCAACAGACTCTTCAGCTGCGATTTCAACGGCATCTTCAATTTTTACGGCATAGAGCGGCGCATGCACTTTCGCAATATCGCCCTTGGCGTAATACAGCTTAGTGACTACGCCAGCAAAAGGCGCAGGGATTTGCACTAAGGCTTTGTCTGTCATGACATCGGCAATCGGCTGATCTTCAACGACTGTGTCGCCTTCTTTGACCAACCATTCAACCAACTCACACTCCACAACACCTTCGCCAATATCCGGCAAAATAAAATCTTTAATCATACCGGACTCCTAGAAGGTCACTGATGCTTTGATGGCTTCAAACGTTTTGAATGCATCTGGCATGTATTCTTTTTCATGAATGAGTGGGTACGGGGTATCTAAACCACAAACGCGGCTGATGGGTGACTCTAAATACAAGAAGCATTCTTGCTGAATCGTCGCCGCTATCTCACCAGCAAAACCACCGGTTAATGGCGCTTCATGGTTAACCAGTAAACGTCCGGTCTTTTTGACTGAATCGGCAACGGTATCGATATCCCAGGGTGACAAGGTGCGTAAATCGATAACTTCACAGGAGATCCCTTCTTTAGCGGCCATGTCGGCGGCTTTTTCAAGGATTTCCATTTGCGCGCCCCACGCCACTAAGGTGATGTCTTTACCTTCGCGAACCACTTCAGCCTTACCCAGTTCAATTTCATAATCGCCCGCTGGCACTTCGCCAACCGATGCACGATATAAACGCTTAGGCTCAAAGAAGATCACCGGATTTTTGTCACGGATTGACGCCAGCAGCAGGCCTTTAGCTTGCTCTGGGTTACGTGGCACAACCACTTTTAATCCAGGTGTCTGGGTAAAATAGGCTTCAGGTGATTGTGAGTGATAATGGCCGCCTGCGATGCCGCCGCCATAGGGCGTACGGAACACTAATCCACCGACATCGAATTCATTACCGCTACGGTAACGGAACTTAGCCGACTCGTTGACGATTTGATCAAACGCCGGAAAGATATAATCGGCGAATTGAATTTCAGCCACAGCAGTCATGCCATTTGAGGCTAAACCATTGGCAAAACCCGCAATACCTTGCTCTGTCAGCGGGGTATTAAAGCAGCGAGCGCGACCGAATTTTTCTTGAAGACCGGAAGTGGCGCGAAATACCCCGCCAAAGTGGCCCACATCTTCACCAAAAACCACCATGCGTTCATCGGCTTGCATGGCAATCGACAAGGCCTCATTGACGGCCTGTAACATATTCATTTCAGCCACGGCTTATAGTCTCCCTGTACTTTTTGGATAGGCTTGCGGATATTTCTTGATATGTTCTTTAAGCTCGGCAAGTTGCTTTTTCAGCACTGGCGTCGGCTTGTCGTATACATCTTCAATAATTTCATCCAGCATAGGCACAGGAATTTTTTCAGCCACTTTTACCGCAGCCAATACTTCTTCACGATATTTCTCATGCAGTTTCACATCATCCGCTTCAGCCAACCAACCTTTGTTGATAAGCCATAATTTGAAGCGTTTAACCGGATCGTGTTGCTGCCACTTGGCTTCTTCATCTTTCGAGCGATAACCAGAGGGATCGTCTGAAGATGAATGCGCGCCGAGACGGTAAGTCATGGCTTCAATCAGCACAGGCGCATTATGCTCAATCGCATAGGCACGGGCTTGCTGGGTTGCCGCTAACACGGCCAACATGTCATTGCCGTCAACACGAATAGTGTGCATGCCATAACCCACACCGCGACTCGCAATACCGTTACCGGCAAACTGCTCTTCGGTGGGAGTTGAAATGGCGTAGCCATTGTTACGGCAGAAGAAAATCACTGGGCATTTCAGTACCGCGGCCATGTTTAGACCGGCATGAAAATCCCCTTCTGATGCAGCGCCTTCGCCAAAATAACAAACCGCGACTTTGCGCTTACCTTGCATTTTTAAGCTATAGCCCACACCCGTCGCCTGCGGGATTTGTGTCGCAAGGGGTGAAGAAATCGTCTGATAATGCAATGCCGCACTGCCGTAATGGATTGGCATTTGGCGACCTTTACCGAGATCTTTCTCGTTACTGAACATCTGATTCATAAACTGTTCAGTAGTAAATCCGCGATAACGCAGCGCCGCATGCTCGCGATATTGTGCGAGGATCACATCTTCTTGATCGAGTGCGGCCACACTGCCGACAATCGCCGCTTCTTCACCCGTACAGGTCATGTAGAAGCTGATGCGCCCTTGACGCTGGGCGCCAAGCATACGTTCATCAAGTACCCGAGTGAATACACAGGTATCGTAAATTTTAGTGGCTAAGGTTTCATCTATCACAGGCAAAACCGCGGTTTCATAAGTGGTGCCGTCGGCTTGTAGAATTCGAAGGATAGGAATGTGTAGCGATGCCTTATCCAAGAAGCCGACACGGTGCACTGTATCAGTGTTGAGTGTTGCTTTGCTCATATTGTGCTCTTGTTATCTCATTACGCACCAAAGCGTTTTGATGCGTCTGTTTATACGAATATGCCCGACGAACATTACGTTAACGTAAACTACCTATCAACCATTGGCATAGCTCAAACCACAAGTTATCCCTGCCTCGCATGTATATATTGCTTTACAAGCCTAACGCACGTCCGCATTCACCGCAGGGATCAGGCAAATCACAGTGCGATTGCCAATAGGCACTTTGGCATTAGGGAACACGACAGACTCAAACTCATGTTCCACTTTAATTTCTTGCCCACCTTCCCGCGCTAATACAAAGCCCTTCGGGAAAGATCTGAAGTTTTCGACATCGGTGGCGAAGGTAAATTCAAAATCATCGAAATGTTTATTGATGACGCGGCACACTTGGTACAAGTTAACCTTATCGGCATCAAATGCATCTAGCTCCAACGGTTTAGCGGTGATCAAGCGCATAAACATTTCATGGGTGGCGATAAAACGCGTCATGTCGTTCTGCCCCATCGGAAACACTTTGCCAAGCTCAATGGTAAAGGCATCGGCGCCGTAACGTTCAGAGGAAAAATAGCTAAAGGTCGTGGTCGGTTCGTGGTGAAAAAGAACCGTATCGACGCCGCTAGCGGCTAAAAACATAATTTGCTCGCCGCTAAAGGCGCGCCCAGGACGATAGGGATAGATAGCGAACTTTTCATGCTTCGAGGCGCGCATCGCCGTGTGCAGATCATAATGAATGCGCTGACGACCATCGGCAACCGCGGTATAAAAACGATCGACATAGGCTTCGAGTTTTTTGGCGCGCACTCGCTCAGGATTGACTAATCCCGGAGGATTGGAATGCTCACCACTAAAGAGACGATTCATGTTCTCATCAATAATCCGCGTGCCGTTATTAATCGCTAATGGGTTACCAATCAGGAATAAAGTGCGCTGCTTTGCGATGATTTTTTGCTGTAAAAGCTGCTTAATTAAGCTATTGCAGAGTTCAATAGGCGCGGTCTCGTTACCATGAACACCGCAAGATAGGACAACATCTTTTCCTTCATTCTCGGCGGGCTCAAAAACGATAACGCCGGTATCCCAGACTTCAACTTGGGTATGGTCGCCTAAGCTAAATGTAAACTCGCCATCGAACTGTTCAGGATGGGCTAAGGTGAGCGCTAAAAAATCCTTTGAATCTAACAGAGCTTGTAACACAGAATTCTCCTTATAATGGTGTGTAACAGTAACGGCGCAATAGCATCAGTGCAGATAGCCATAACCACTCAAGCATTCATCTCAACGCGGTTAGTCTCACTCGCACCTTAAAAAGCGGCTTCAATACTAACACATGTTTTTAGTGCTGTTCTCAGACATTTATCGCCATAGGACCCAGTTTTGAACGGAATAAGATCAACGCGGCGCTTTGCTACGGCGAGTGTAAATTTTCCATCACCTTATCGAAAATTCATCCTGCATAAATATTCCTGCTAGAGGCTTGCTTTTGCGCGCGAGTTTTATCACAATCCTTAGCCATCTAGACTTCTATTGGATTTAATTATGGCGTTAGCAACCTTTGGTGCCGGCTGTTTCTGGGGCGTAGAGTATTTTTTTAGACAAGTGAACGGCGTATTGAATGCCACCTGCGGTTACATGGGCGGCAATAATAGCGCGACCACCTATGAAGAAGTCAAAAAAGGCAAAACTGGCCACGCCGAAGTGGTACAAGTGGAATTTGACCCTGCCCTGGTCAGTTATGAAGACTTGCTCGAGGTATTTTGGAAAAACCACAATCCAACCAGTCTGAACATGCAAGGTGGAGATATAGGCACTCAATACCGCAGTACCATTTTCTTCCACGACCGTGAGCAAAAAGCGGCCGCAGAAGCCTCAAAGTTAGCTTTTGCCCGCTCGGGCCGTTGGGGATTACGCCATATCGTGACTGAAATTGTGCCATTACAACAGTTCCATGTGGCAGAGGAATATCACCAAAATTACATCGATAAGAATAACTTACCGAGTTGTCATATCGAGTACTAAATACGGTCAAATCAGCATGAGAAAATACTCATAACTGACATTAGCCACAAACAAAAACGCACTCAAAACTGAGTGCGTTTTTTTTGATACTTTATAAACCTACTGCTGCATTAAGCGTTCAGCGCCTTATCAATTAATGCCTGCGCATCTTTGATAATCTCAGCTAGATGCTGCTCACTGATAAAACTCTCGCCATAAATCTTAAATAACGCTTCCGTGCCCGATGGACGCGCCGCAAACCAACCATTCGCCGTAGTCACTTTAATGCCACCAATGGCAGCATTATTGCCCGGTGCATGAGTTAACACGTTTTCGATTGCCTCACCCGCAAGCACTGTGGCATTTAAGGTTTCAGCATTTAATAACGCAAATTTGGCCTTGTTTTCAAGACTGATTGGGCTATCGATACGCTTGTAAAAGCTTTGGCCAAATTGTTTTACTAGCTCTTGATGGCGTTGACCTGGAGTTTTACCTGTCACCGCAAGAATTTCTGCGGCAAGTAACCCTAGAATAAAGCCGTCTTTATCCGTGCACCACGTTGTCCCATCACGGCGTAAAAATGCCGCGCCAGCGCTCTCTTCACCGCCAAAGGCGATGGTGGCTTCAGCTAAACCATCAACAAACCACTTAAAACCCACAGGCACTTCGAGTAACTTTTTGCCATGGAAAGCACAGATTTTATCGATAAGCGCACTCGATACTAAGGTTTTACCTATGGCTAAGGTATCGCTCCAATCCGGTCTGTGCGTCAGTAAATAATCGATAGCGACCGCAAGGTAGTGATTAGGGTCCATCAAGCCTGTACCAGGGCAGACAATGCCGTGGCGGTCATAGTCAGGATCGTTACCAAGGCATAAATCAAAGGATTCTTTATGGGCGAGTAACCCAGCCATCGCATAGGGAGACGAGCAATCCATGCGGATTTTGCCGTCTTTATCCAGCGGCATAAAGCTAAAGCTTGGGTCAACTTTATCATTGACTAAGGTGATATCGAGCCCATAACGCGCGGCAATCGGTGCCCAGTAGAAAATCCCTGAACCACCGAGCGGGTCAACACCGATACGCAGCTTAGCGTTGGCAATCGCCTGCATATCGATAACATTTTCTAAATCAGCCACATAGGGCGTTACCAAATCAATGGCGTTGACATAGCCTGAGGCCAGCGCTTCGGCATACGCTAATTTTTGCACGCCAGCTAACGCTTGGCGTAAGTAATCATTGGCAAGCGACTCAATCCAAGCCGTGATATTACCTTCGGCCGGTCCACCATGGGGTGGATTGTATTTGATCCCGCCATCTTGAGGCGGATTGTGGGAAGGCGTGATAATCAAACCATCGGAAAGAGGCGCACCTGTGATATTTGCTTCGCGATTGGCGCAAATCACTCCATGGGACACCACAGGCGTTGGCGTGAAACCATCATTCTGCTGGATATGCACAGTGACTTTATTTGCCGCCAGCACTTCTATGGCCGATAAATAAGCGGCGTAGGATAACGCATGGGTGTCAATCCCGAGGATCAACGGCCCATTGATATTCACCGATTGGCGATAATCCACCACAGCTTGGGTAATCGCCCAAATGTGTTGTTGGTTAAAACTGCCATTAAAAGCGCAGCCTCTGTGCCCAGAAGTGCCAAAGGTAACGCGTTGTTGTACGTCATCCATATTTGGCGTGATGCTGTAATAATGGCTCATCAGTTTTGGAATATTGACCAGATCCGTCTGATTAGCGATTTGTCCTGCCCTTTGATGTATTGCCACCTATGGCTCTCCTGCACTCAATTACAATTAGAAAATGTAGATAAATATGGTAATAACTTAGCTCACCCGCGGATTAAACGCGCTCGGCTATGCCAGCTGCAACCGTTGCATCACAGCCAAATTGCACTAAGACTTCGGATAAAATGGTGCGTTTCTTGGCGGTATTGTTATTGCTCGTCACCCAAAAACCACTGGTACCGATTTCTTTAGGATTCGCCGAGGCACTTGCTTCCAGTAATTGCTCTTTCGAACGGGCAAAATACAAACGATCGCGCCCTTGGATCTGCAAAATTTGTGAGAATTGCTCTGGGGCTAATTGATACAAACTTTCGAGCAAAAAGAGGAAACGCCCAACTGCGCCTTTTTGTTGCGATAACAGATGTTCATCGGCTAAACGACTAAAATCATTCACAGCAGGTGCAGTTTGCACTACGGCAGCTTGAATTGGTTCAACCTCTAAACTTGGTTGGCTTATCGCCAAAGGCTGAGGTGGTTCGACCGCATCGACGGACAGGCCGAGTAATCGACGAAGAATGTCAGAGGCGCTCTCACCAATACGTTCTGTTTTGCTGGCAATATGACGATAGAGCTCTTCATCAACTTCGATATATTTCATAACCTTAATTATCCTTTGTTATTCGACAGGCTTAACCGAAAAAAGTGTACCACAGCGATCGGGGCAGATCATTGCGATCGGTTAACAGTGTATCCATGTCTATCAATCTGATAAAGCGTCATTATTCTAAAAATGCGTGAAATAGCACAGCAAACTAGCAGATAACCGGCAATTGTCGAAAAAGCGCCCAAGTTAATTGCCGCATATACGCTAAAGTAGCAACTGACTTGTCAAGCCAACGGCATTAAGGGCACAATTCGCGCCACGTTAAGCTAAACATATCCAACAGGAATCACCATGAACTTTGTTTCTACAGGCCAAGGACCCGCTGTACTCTTGATCCACGGCTTGTTCGGCAACCTAGATAACCTCAAAGGCCTAGGACAAGTATTAGAAAGCCAGTATCAGGTTATTCGTGTCGATGTGCCCAATCATGGTTTAAGTGAGCATTGGGATGAGATGGATTACCCTCGCCTCGCCACTGCCATGGTTGCATTACTCGACGAACTGGCTATTGAACGCGCCCATATTGTGGGTCACTCCATGGGCGGTAAAATCGCCATGGCGACGGCGTTAGCTCATCCAGAGCGCATTATCAGCATGGTGGCAGCAGATATCGCCCCGGTCGCCTATGAGCCAAGACATGAGTTAGTTTTTGCCGCATTAGCAAGTCTGCCCTTAGAAGGTCATACCGACAGACGGTTTGCCCTAAACCACTTGATTGACAAAGGTATCGACGAAGCCACGGCGCAGTTTTTACTCAAAAACCTGCAACGTACCGACACAGGCTTTCGTTGGAAGCTGAACTTAAGTGGCCTAAAGGCTTGTTATCCTAATATTATTGGCTGGCAAAATCAGACGCCAAATCCAGTACAAAGCTATGCTGGACCAAGTCTATTTATTCGCGGCGGTGACTCGAATTATGTTACGAGTGAACACAGAAGCGCTATCATGACGCAATTCCCTGCGGCGCAAGCGAAAACCCTCGAAGGTTGCGGTCATTGGTTACATGCACAAAAACCCGCCATCTTTAATCGAATTGTGTCTGAATTTATTGACAAACAAGCAATGTAAATCAGCAGCAAACTCGACCTAAAGCATATGGCAGCCGCCATCTTGATGTGATATATTCGCGCCTCTTTTGGCCTTAGAACACTCTCGAGGACTAAGAAAGTATGTTATCTCAGTACATGGAACAAATTGAAACCATCGGCCTGAACCTGTTTTTTGCCTCGATATTTTTCTTTATCGGCATGGCCATCCACGATGTGCTTAAACAAGGTAACGTGCCGAAATTTGGTCGATTTATTGTTTGGTTAGTGTTATTTCTCGGCTGCGCCGGGTTTATTGTAAAAGGTATTATCCAGATCACTTGGGAAGGCTCAGGGATCGGTTAACAATAAGAACATGGCAAAAGAAGCGACAGACAGAACCACCATTGACCTTTTTGCCAATGAAAAGCGCCGGGGCCGCCCACGAAGTAATCCTTTGTCCCGTAGCCAGCAGCTTAAGGTCAACAAACGCAATCAAATCCAGCGCGATAAAGCCAACGGATTAAAGCGAATAGAGTTAAAGGTGTCACAAGATTTGTATGACGCCTTGAATGAGCAGGCATTGGCCAGTAACATCAGCCGTAGCCAGTTAATCGAATTAATTCTTCAGCAACAAGTTGAATGCTGAACGAGTACCAGCAAGATTAACCTAATAAGTGAACTAGACATTAAAGGATAGACAATGGCAACTGTAGGTCTTTTTTTCGGTAGCGACACAGGTAACACCGAAGCTGTAGCCAAAATGATCCAGAAAAAACTGGGTAAAAAAATGGTTGAGGTGAAAGATATCGCCAAAAGTACCAAAGAACAGATTGCAGAGTATGACTTGCTGCTGTTCGGCATCCCGACCTGGTATTACGGTGAAGCGCAATGTGACTGGGATGATTTCTTCCCTGAATTAGAGCAAATTGATTTTACTGACAAACTTGTCGCTATTTTTGGTTGTGGTGATCAAGAAGACTACGCTGAGTATTTCCTCGATGCCATGGGCATGGTTGGCGATATTGTTCAAGCCCGTGGTGGTATCATCATTGGTCACTGGCCAACTGCGAGCTACAACTTCGAAGCCTCTAAGGGTCAAGTCGATGACGACCACTTTATTGGCTTAGGTATCGATGAAGATCGTCAGCCAGAACTGACCGAAGAGCGTGTCGATGCTTGGGTTAAGCAAATTTACGAAGAAATGTGCTTAGCAGAATTAGAAGACTAATTGGGCTAACCATTTGATTAAAGCGGCCTTAACGCCGCTTTTTTTATGCTTATATTTTTACTTATTGCAACTATCTACTTGTTGTAACTAAGAATAACGACATATCACACTCATGACCAATACACCCCGCTCCACCCATTGGGATATCTTTTGCACTGTCGTCGATAACTATGGCGATATTGGTGTCACTTGGCGTTTAGCCAAACAAATGGTTAATGAGTACCAGATTCCCGTTAATTTGTGGGTCGACGACCTCGCAAGCTTCTCCCATATTTTACCGACACTCGATCCACTAAAAGCCACTCAAAGCTTCAATGATGTGAATATTATTCATTGGACTAAGCCTTTACCCATAGCGTTTGTCGCAGGAGCAGTGCTCATCGAAGCCTTTGCCTGTGAATTACCCGAACAGGTAAAAGAACAGTTGGTTTATTTACATCAACACGATCCCAAATCTGTACCTGTCTGGCTGAATTTAGAGTATTTAAGCGCTGAGGATTGGGTCGAAGGCTGCCATGGTTTACCTTCATTACAAGCCAATGGTTTGAAGAAGTATTTTTACTTCCCAGGCTTTGGCGCCAAAACGGGTGGACTCATTTGCGAGCAAAATTTGTTTGCAGAGCGTGATGCTTGGCAAGCTGATACTGCCAATAAATTACAGCTTTTTAGTCAGCTAGGTCTTAAAAGGATTGAGGCTCAAGATACTGTGATTAGCATCTTTAGCTATGAGACCGAGACACTGCCCGCATTATGCGAGTTATGGCAGCAATCGGCCGAGAAAATCCATGCGCTTATTCCCAAGGGGCGTAGCTTAAACAGTCTGACGCATTTACTGCCCTGTGACATTGCCGCGCTCGTTCCGGGTCAACAGATAAATCATGGCAATTTGACTCTGCACATTTTGCCTATGACAGATCAACAAGGCTTTGATCGCCTGCTCTGGAGCTGTGATTTTAATATTGTGCGCGGCGAAGATTCCTTTTTACGCGCTCAATGGGCCGCAAAACCCTTCATTTGGCACATTTATCCCCAAGAAGATGATTATCATCTCGTAAAATTAGAAGCTTTTCTCAAACTTTACTGCGATAATCTGCCACCTAAAATTGCTTGTTATTGGTCTGAATTGAATCTTGCGTTCAACCAAGCTCAGCAATCTGCCGTGAGCCTTCACTGGCAAAACCTTAATCCTGTTAATTTGCCCTTGTTGCACCATGCTAAACAATGGCCAATTAATGCATTAAATGCTGCAGATCTCGCTACTCGACTAGTTCAGTTCGTTAAAAACAGCTAAGATACTGCGCGAAAACAGAAAAATCTAAATATAGGAAATAGTGTAATGAAAACTGCTCATGAAATCCGTCCTGGTAACGTGATCATGTTAGATGGCAGCCCATGGGTTGTGCAGAAAACTGAAACAACTCGTTCTGGCCGTAACGCTGCTATCGTTAAGTTAAAGTTGAAAAACTTACTGCTTAACTCTGGTACTGAAACGACTTTCAAAGGTGAAGATAAGTTAGAAGACATCATCCTAGATCGTCTTGATTGTACTTATTCTTACTTTGCTGATCCTATGTTTGTATTCATGGATGCAGAATACAACCAATACGACGTAGAAGCTGAAAACTTAGGTGATGCAGCGGCTTATATCGTTGACGGTATGGAAGAAACTTGCCAAGTGACTTTCTACGATGGCAAAGCTATCTCTGTTGAAATGCCAACTACTATCGTACGTGAAGTAACCTACACTGAGCCTTCAGCGCGTGGCGATACTTCAGGTAAAGTAATGAAGCCTGCGACTATCACTGGCGGCGGCACAGTCAGTGTTGCTGACTTCGTGAAAGTTGGCGACAAGATCGAAATCGACACTCGTACTGGCGAATTCAAGAAGCGCGTTTAATCGCCCTTCTCGTTTCCAGACGAAGAAAAGCCAGTGCATGCACTGGCTTTTTTGTCGCAGTTTTTTAGTCGTGTGATTTGTGGGATGTATTTGTGGGATGTCAGTCACTCAAGGGATAAAGCGTTATCCAGCAACATCCCCTCAGAAAATAAGCACTAACATTGCGGCCCTAAAAAACGTCGCTCCCAAGCCCCTATCTCACTCAAATAACTTTGAAACTCGATTTCCTTCACCGACACAAACCCCGTGACAAAATCATCCCCGAGTAAGCGCCTTGCCGAATCACTTTGGCGCATTTGCGTTAATGCAGCGAGAAATGTCTGCGCTAAGTCATGGCTGCTCTCATAAGCACTACCGGTTTCTGGCGCGCTTGGGGATAGTTTTTCTTCCATTCCCGCAAGTCCCGCAGCCAAAGATGCCGCAATCATCAGATACGGATTAGCATCGGCGCCCGCAATACGATTCTCTACCCGTCTCGCCACTGGCGCACTCAATGGCACACGTAAGCCAGTGGTGCGGTTATCAACGCCCCAGCTTAAATTAATCGGCGCTTGGCTACCGGAAATGTAACGTCGGAATGAATTGATATTAGGTGCAAATAACAACATTAAATCAGGTAGATATTTCTGTAATCCGCCGATGTAATGGTGAAAACGTTCAGTGTCGCTACCATCTGCATGGCTGAAAATATTATTGCCTTTATCATCGACGACACTTTGATGTAAATGCATAGAACTGCCGGGTTGGCCAGCTATGGGTTTCGCCATAAAAATTGCGTTCAAGCCATGTTTAATGGCGATTTCTTTCGCCGCGTATTTAAACATAAAAGCTTGATCTGCTAAGGCCAGCGGATCGCCATGCACTAAGTTAATTTCATATTGCGATAGCCCCATCTCATGGATCCAAGTATCTCCTTTAATCCCAATCGCATCGATAGCGGCATTAAACTCATCCCAAAATGGCGCGAGTTCATTGAGCATATTCATACTAAACGCAGATTGACCGTTTTCAGCTCGGCCACTTTTTGAAATGGGCGCCTGATACGGCACACTCGGATCGGTATTCGCCTCCGTAAGATAAAACTCAATCTCAGGGGCCACCACGGGCGTTAACCCCAAGGCTTGGTAACGGGCCAACACATTCTTTAAAATGGAGCGCGGCGCAAATGGACATAAATGACCATCGAGCAGCACACAGTCATGGATGGCAAATGCACGCGGCACTGTGCTCCACGGGATCATTTTTAATGTACTGTAATCGGGGACTAATAGGAGATCAGGGTCGGCATCAGGGAAAATAGGATCGTAGGAATATTCCCCAGTAATCGCCTGCATCGAAATCGCTTGGGCAATACGTAACTCAGCCCCCTGAGCAAAGCTTCGGGCTGGCATAAGCTTCCCCCTTGGATAGCCTGAGATATCGGGGAATAAACATTCGACATCACGTATTGTGCCGTGCTTGAAAAACTCAGTAAGAAGGGTTGAGTCCATTTGATTCGTTTGCCACTAATGTTGAAAATAACACCATGAAGGATGCAAAGTATAATCAGGCTTTGATTTGAAAAGCTACATGGCAATGATGAAATATGTAAAATATAAATGACAATTCCGTAAAATATAATTTGACATCGTCTAAAGTTTTCCCTTCAAGAGTGAAATCGCCTTCAACCTAGTTCAAGCCTAATCACTTTGCCTCATTATTGATTCACTTTAGCCGCCTAACCCTATAACGGCAGACATAAAAAAACCAGCCGCAGCTGGTTTCTTATATTAATGGTGACTGGTTCGACAGTGGCCTAGGCTATGCAATCACAATAAAGCCTATAAATGCGATTACTGCTGCAATAAGCGCGTAAGGTAACTGAGTCACTGCATGGCTTACTAAGTTACAACCTGAGCCTTGGGCGGCCAATACGGTTGAATCTGAGTAGAAGCACGCTTGGCTACCAAATGATGATGCTGACAACAAGGCACCAATCACTAATGGGATATCCGCACCCACCGATTGCGCTAATGGCATCACGATAGGAATAGTTACCGCAAAAATGCCCCAGCTCGAACCTGTGGCAAACGCGAGGATCGCCATAGATAAAAACACCACTGCAGGCAGCAATTTAGGCGTCATAAACGGGCTTAAAGATTCAATCACGTACTGCGGCAGTAATAACTGATCGCACACATCCTTAAACACAAACGCCGCAATCACAGTGCTAATCGCCGGTAGCATGCTCTTAAAACCATCGATCATCTGATCCATCATCTCGGATAACGGCATTAAACGTTGCACCGCATAATAAGGAATCGTGATCACTAAGGTCGCCAGCAGGCCTTTCCACACATCGATATCAAAGTACACGGTAAAGGCCACTAACAAACAAATCGGCACTAAAAAGTTATGCAGCTTGCCATGATTATCGGCGTGCTTAAATTCCTCTTCGATGGCTTTAACCGCATATTCATCCGAGGTTTGCACTTGGTCGAAATCCACTTGGGCTTCTGCTGGTTCGCCTTGGGCAGCGCGCAGCTGCGCAGTCTTCATCGGACCAATGGCAGGCACTATGCCGAGTGCCACAAGCAGCACCATAGCCACGGCTAACCAAGCATAAAGCATGTAAGGAATCGCTTGCATATAAACAGCAATGCCCTGACCTTCTGCTGCCACACCGTTATCGACCAATAACCCACCAAAGAATACAGCCCAGGTCGATAATGGCACTAACACGCACACAGGCGCGGCAGTGGAATCTACAACATAGGCGAGCATCTCACGGGACACTTTAAACTTATCCGTTACACGCTTCATGGTTTCACCCACGGTCAGCGCATTGAGATAATCATCGATGAAAATCACGATCCCAAGAATAAAGGTCATCAATAGGGACGATTTGGGTCCCTTAGCAAATCTCAGTGCATTACGACCAAACGCTAATGCACCGCCGGTGCGGACCAAAAGCGCGATCAGCGCACCAAAACCACCACACACCAAAATCAACCAACCTATGGTTTCATCGGCCATGACCTTCAATGACACACTGGCAAAATTGTTTAAGACTTGACTGGGATCGAGTAACAGGAAACCGGTTACCGCACCTATGATCAGAGATAAAATGGGACGGCGTAACCAAATAGCTAACACCAATACCACCAAAGGTGGGATGAGACTTAACGCTGTCGGTTCAGACATGCACTTAGGTCCTCTAAATAAATCGCCTAAAAGGCAAATGGTTTTAGAATAACGTCTGAAATCAACATGATTTAGAACGTCAACACAGCTGCTTCATGATGACTAACCCTGAAGATAAAACCCGCGAATTGCTTGCTATCTGAGGTGCCTTGCCAAAAACATCGCGCAGAAAATAAAGCGCATCGAATATTGAGTCAACTATAAATTTAACTTGATAGAAAATAATTTTAACGGTCGCTGACAAAATCAACATAAAACTATAATTTTAAAGCATTTTAACTCACTCGCAACGAAACCGTGAATGATCCTACTAGCTTAATAAGCATTCAATAAATATGCCTATTTATCACAAGGTCATATACAGTTTGCATAAGTTGATCTTATCGAGGAACTGTGATTAAAAATCAATCATTAAGCTTTTGCTAAAATACAATTTTCCCCGACTAAGATTTATAGGACGAACAAAGGAAACGAAATAACCGTCAACCACTGAAAATGCATTTCTGTTAAGCGTGATTATTTTCTTCTTACATCTAAAAAACACGTAAAGCAGGTTTTATTTACCACCATCGACAGTCTAACGTTCTTTAAAGCATGCAAAAGTCAGAATATAAAACTTGTTCTTATTTCATTAATTGACTGTTAAAGCATATTTAACTAAGTAGTATTTATAAAAAAAGTCCTATTCTGTGCAGTTCCCCCCTTTCATCTACAGTGAAATTTCGTTATGGTGCGCTAACTTAAGCCAAAACTTTATGCATGTTCCGAGGTGTAAATGCGCCCTATCATCAAATCCAACAAGCTAGATAGCGTTTGCTATGACATCCGCGGCCCAGTGCACAAGGAAGCCAGACGTTTAGAAGACGAGGGTCATCGGATCCTCAAACTTAACATTGGTAATCCGGCCCCCTTCGGTTTCGAAGCGCCTGAAGAAATTGTGCGCGATGTGATCCTTAATTTACCCAGTGCCCAAGGCTACTGTGAGTCAAAAGGATTATTCTCTGCCCGCAAGGCCATAGTGCAGCATTATCAAGCCCAAGGGATTTTTGGTGTCGATATCGAAGATATCTATATAGGCAACGGCGTCTCAGAACTCATTATGATGGCGATGCAAGGTCTGCTCAACACGGATGATGAAATTTTAATCCCCTCGCCTGACTATCCACTGTGGACGGCGGCGGCCAACCTCGCTGGCGGCAAAGCCGTGCATTATCGTTGTGATGAAGAAGCGGACTGGTTCCCCGATCTCAACGACATTAAAAGCAAAATTTCATCGCGTACCCGCGGTATTGTACTGATCAACCCGAACAATCCTACGGGCGCGGTTTACAGCAAAGAATTACTGCTGCAAGTGGTTGAACTTTGCCGTGAACACAGCTTGATTTTATTTGCCGATGAAATTTACGACAAAATTTTGTATGACGAAGCCAAGCATGTTCCTGCGGCTAGTCTTTCTGATGATATTTTAACTGTTACCTTCAATGGGTTATCAAAGGCTTATCGCGCAGCGGGCTTTCGTGTCGGTTGGATGATGTTGTCTGGCAATCTTAAGGCCGCGAAGAGCTATATCGAAGGTTTAGAGATGCTCTCTTCGATGCGCCTGTGTGCAAACGTGCCCAATCAACATGCGATTCAAACTGCGCTCGGTGGCTATCAAAGTATTAACGAGCTGATTTTACCTAATGGCCGTTTGACCGTTCAACGGGATGCCTGCTACGAATTGCTTAACCAAATCCCGGGCGTGAGCGTTAAAAAACCTAAAGGCGCACTCTATGCTTTCCCTAAACTGGATATGAAAAAATTCAATCTACGGGATGATGAGCGCTTAGTGCTGGATTTACTCAGAGAAAAGAAAATCCTGTTAGTGCACGGCACAGCCTTTAATTGGCCAGAGCCTGACCATCTTCGAGTGGTTTTCTTACCCTATAAAGAAGATCTGAAAAAAGCATTTACCGAGTTTGGGGCATTCCTCGAAAACTATCGACAGTAGGTTTAGCCTCAGTTAACGGTTTGAGTCATAAAGCGATCCGAGTGGTCGCTTTATTTTTACTGATTTGTACAAAACCTCCCGCTCATGCTCACGTGTCATCCAAGGCTGTGATAATCTAACACTTCATTAGCGTCAATACTGCTTATTCAACTCGTGTCACGTCTTCCATTGCAGCTTGTCGCCTTTTATTCACTCATTAGCAGGTAAACCATAAGTTATATACTTGGTCACTTTTACAGGAAAACTATGAGTCACTTATTTGCCCATTTAGCTCGAATGAAACTTATCCAGCGCTGGCCTTTGATGTACAACGTTCGCACTGAAAATGTTCAAGAACACTCCCTGCAAGTTGCCATGGTGGCCCATGCACTGGTGATCATCAGTAATAAGAAATTCGGCACGACGCTCGATCCCCATCAAGCCACCAGTTTGGCGATTTTTCACGATGCCAGTGAAATTCTCACGGGTGACTTACCGACGCCGGTGAAATACTTCAACAAAGAAATCGAAGCCGAGTATAAAAAGATTGAGGCGATTGCCGAGCAGCGCATGTTAGATATGGTACCTGAGGAATTTAAAGAGGATTATCGCAGTCTGTTCATCAGCGATTACGCCGATCCCGTTTACAAGACCATAGTGAAATCGGCTGATACTCTGTGTGCCTATCTTAAATGCCTTGAGGAAAACCGCGCCGGCAACAGTGAGTTCAATACCGCCCGTAAGCGCCTCGAAGACATGTTGGCGACAAATCCTGACCCCGCCGTACAGTATTTTATGAACTGCTTTGTGCCCAGTTTCACCTTGAATTTAGACGAAATTAACAAGATGCTTTGATTTTCCACTCTCGCTAGGAATGCATATGACTTCAAGTGTTTGGCAAGAACGCCGTCATGGTGAAGATAAACAACGGCGTAACGATCACCGCAGCCCTTACCAAAGAGACAGGGCGCGTATTCTCCACTCGGCCGCCTTTCGCCGCCTCCAGGCCAAAACGCAAGTGCTCGGCGTTGGCATGAATGACTTCTATCGCACTCGATTAACCCACTCACTCGAAGTCTCGCAAATTGGCACTGGCATAGCCGCGCAGCTCAGACGCAAATATCCACAGCATAAGCAGCTGCTTTGCTCTATGAGCTTATTAGAGTCCCTGTGTTTAGCCCACGATATTGGTCATCCACCCTTCGGTCACGGCGGCGAAGTCGCATTGAATTACATGATGCGCGACCACGGCGGTTTTGAAGGTAATGGCCAAACTTTTCGTATTTTATCGAAACTTGAGCCTTACACCTTAGATTTTGGGATGAACTTGTGTCGGCGTACCATGCTGGGGATTTTGAAATACCCCGCGCCGCACTCGCAGCTGTTTGTCGCGGGCGAGCATAACGATATCAGCAACCATAGACAGCTCAAACCGTCACAATGGCCGCCGGTTAAGGGCATTTTCGACGATGATAACGACATCTTCGCTTGGGTGCTTGAGCCTTTGTCTGAGGCAGACCGCAGTCGTTTTACCTCGACGCAGCAAGGTTCACACCCCGCCCTGCACCACTATCCGCATTTGCGAACCCAGTTTAAATCCTTCGATTGCTCGATTATGGAACTGGCAGATGATATCGCCTATGCGGTGCACGATCTCGAAGATGCGATTGTGATGGGCATAGTCACAGCATCCCAGTGGCATCAGGATGTGGCGCCAACACTCACAAACAGCGGCGATGCATGGATACGACAAGAGCTTGCCGATATTGGCAATAAGCTGTTCTCCCATGAGCATCACCTGCGTAAAGATGCTATAGGCACACTCGTTAATGGCTTTGTCACCGCGATTATTATCTCAGAAGATGACGTGTTTGAAGAACCATTATTGCGCTTTAATGCGACCTTAGAGCCCGAATTTGCCATTGCGCTCAATGTACTCAAGCAACTGGTTTATAACTATGTGATCCGTAAACCTGAGATCCAAATGCTCGAATATAAAGGCCAGCAGATTGTGATGGGCTTATTCGAAGCCTTCGCTTCCGATCCTGAACGTTTACTGCCACTGAACACCCAAGAGCGCTGGCGCGAAAGCGAGCAACAAGGCTTAAACAGTCACAGAGTATTGGCGGACTATATTTCAGGGATGACAGATGAGTTCGCGGGGCGACTGTATCAACAGTTATTTAGCCCTAAAGCGGGTTCGAATGTGGAACTGAGCAAGGAAATGTAGGCAAGCGATCATTTCGCAGCCCGGCTTTCTATAAAGCCAGACTGTTTGTAAATGTGCGAATTTCTATAAAAGCTAGACTTTCTATAGCGTCACCTATCACAGACATTCTTTATCAAAGGCTAAAGATGAAAGACAAAAAACCACCTCGCGGTGGTTTTTTGTCACTATTTCAAACTCGATTTATAAAGCGCCAATGGCATCTTTACAAAGTTGAGTGATACGATCCCAATCGCCGTGTTCCATTGCATCCGTTGGCGCAATCCAGCTGCCGCCAATACAATCGACGTTCTTCAGCGCTAAATAATCTTTATAACTGCTTGGCGTAATGCCACCTGTTGGGCAGAAGCGAATATCCGCAAGCGGTCCCGAGAAGGCTTTCAGCGCATCCACACCACCCGAGGCTTCAGCTGGGAAGAATTTAAAGTGGGTGTAACCGAGCGCCATACCCGTCATCACTTCTGAAATACTCGCAACACCAGGGATCAATGGTACAGGACCATGCATACCCGCTTTGAGCAGTTCAACTGTCGCGCCTGGGGTGATAATAAATTGCGCACCAGCAGCAATCGCAAGATCTAGCTGAGCTTCGTTTAAGATAGTACCCGCGCCCACTAAGGCCTCTGGCACTTCTTTGGCGATTTTAGTGATAGCTTCAAGTGCGCAAGGCGTACGCAAAGTCACTTCTAACACGCTAATGCCGCCGGCAACCAGTGCTCGCGCTAATGGCACCGCATGTTCAATCTTGTTAATCACCATCACAGGAACAATAGGGCTGCGTTTAAAAATATCTTGTGGCTGTAGTGACCAGTTATTCTCAAGCATTGCGTTATTCTTCCTTTGTATTAATAAAGTTCATCGATGGCATTAGTACAACGCGCACCAGTTTCTGGACTGCTTAGATTGGAACGTAGCGCGCTAAACAACTCGCGGCCCATGCCATAACGTGAGCGATGTAAATCCACTATTCCCGCGGTTCTGGTGGCAAGTTCAGCTTCAGAGACCAGCAGGCTCAGTTCGCCAGTTAACGCATCGACACGGATCAAGTCGCCATCTTGGACTTTGGCAATTAAACCGCCATCTAAAGCTTCTGGCGTTAAGTGAATCGCCGCAGGGACTTTACCCGACGCGCCAGACATACGACCGTCGGTCAACAGCGCAACTTTAAAGCCTTTGTCCTGAAGCGTGCCCAATAATGGGGTTAACTTATGCAGTTCTGGCATACCGTTGGCTTTCGGGCCTTGTCCTTTAACTACAACCACGCAATCTCTATCCAGAGCACCGGCTTGGAACAAGGCATCGAGTTTGTTTTGATCGTCAATCACTACAGCGGGCGCTTCAACGACACGATGTTGTGCTTGTACCGCCGATACTTTGATCACAGCGCGGCCTAAGTTACCTTTCAGTAATTTCAAGCCACCGTTGTTTTGGAAAGGTGATGCGACAGAAGTTAACACTTCAGTATCTAAACTGGTTGTTGGACCATCCACCCAGCGCAGTTCACCGTCGAGCAGTTTTGGCTCTTGGGTATAACGGCGTAAACCAAAGCCCGCAACGGTATTCACATCTTCATGCAATAGACCCGCATCGAGTAATTCTTTAATCAAGTACGCCATGCCGCCCGCGGCGTGGAAATGGTTGATATCGGCGTGACCGTTTGGATACACGCGCGCCACTAATGGCACGGCATCGGATAATTCAGAAAAATCATCCCAGTTCACGATAATACCGGCAGCGCGAGCCGCGGCGACGATGTGCATGGTCAAGTTAGTAGAACCGCCAGTAGCCAAAAGTGCCACTATGCCGTTCACCACAGACTTTTCGCTGACCACTTCACCGATTGGGGTATATTGAGTACCCATTTCAGTTAAACGACACACTTGCTTAGCCGCCATCTTGTTTAAGGCTTCACGCAGTGGATCATCAGGATTCACAAATGACGAGCCTGGTAACTGCAGGCCCATCACTTCAAGCATCAGCTGATTCGAGTTTGCCGTGCCGTAGAAAGTGCAGGTTCCCGCACTGTGGTAAGACTGGGCTTCAGCTTCTAACAGCTGCGCGCGATCCACTTTACCTTGGGCAAATTGCTGACGAATGCGGGCTTTTTCTTTATTCGGGATACCGGATTTCATCGGACCAGCTGGCACAAACAGCATAGGTAAGTGACCAAAGCTTAAGGCGCCGATAAGCAAACCTGGAACGATTTTATCGCAAATGCCGAGCAGTAAAGCGCCATCAAACATGTTGTGAGACAAGCCCACAGCCGTTGCCATAGCAATCACTTCACGACTCAGTAAGCTCAATTCCATACCGGGTTGACCTTGAGTCACACCGTCACACATGGCCGGCACACCGCCCGCCACTTGTGCAACACTGCCGACTTCCTGACAGGCTTTTTTAAGCAATTCAGGATAGCTTTCATAGGGTTGGTGCGCAGATAACATATCGTTAAATGCCGTCACTATGCCGATGTTCGCCTTATTCAATTGGCGCAATGCATTTTTGTCGTCTGGATTACAGGCGGCAAAACCATGGGCTAAGTTGCCACAGCTCAAGGAGCTACGGTGTACACCATGGTTACGAGCATCATTCAATGCGGCGAGATAACCTTCACGTGACGCTTTGCTACGGGCAATAATTCTGTCGGTAACAGCTTGAACTACTGAGTGCATCTTGACTCCTTAAGCGCTCCAGAACACATCAACGGGCGTTTTACGCTGCGCTAATACGGCTCTGATAGGCATAGCATGGACATCATCACTTTCTAACGCTTGACGATATACGGATAATTTCTGTTCCCCGACCAAGTGCAGATAAATTTGTCTGCTGTTCAGAATCGCACTCTTAGAGAGCGTGATCCTGCCGTGGGGCGCTGTGGTGGGGTTAGTCGCCACGCACAGGGCTTGGGTTGTGAGCGCATTTTCAAGCTCAGCGCTACAGGGAAACCAAGAGCAAGTATGACCATCGTTACCCATGCCTAACACCACCACATCAAAAGGACGAGGGAAATTAGACAAGGACTCGGCGGCCATATCGGCGCCCGCTTCTGCGGTCGAAAACATGTTTTTTAAACCGCGGAATTTGGCATTTGCCGCACGGTTTTGTAATAAATGTTCACGTACTAGACGTTCATTAGACGCATCGGCGTCAGCTTCAACCCAGCGCTCATCGGCGAGAGTGATATAAACATCACTCCAATCGATGGACTTCATGCTCAATAGTTGAAATAACTTAAGCGGCGTCGAACCACCGGAAACCACTAGGCTCGCTTTTCCGCGGGCATCGACGGCTTCCTGTAACTGGCTCGCAATCTTGCTGGCCAGTTGCTGTTCTAAGGCACTTGGCGTATCGAAAGATTTGAATACGGTTTCTTTAATCATCAAAGTCTCCTACTCGTCCCACGAACGGCCATCTTTGGTAATCAAAGCAACCGACGCAACTGGACCCCAAGTGCCCGCAGGATAAGGTTTTGGTTTTTCGTTGCTTTGTTCCCACGATTGAATAATGCCATCTACCCAAGTCCATGCCTGCTCGACTTCGTCGCGGCGCACGAACAGCGCTTGATTACCGAGCATGGCTTCAAGCAATAGACGCTCGTAGGCATCGGCGATACGTTCATTTTTGAAGGTATCGGAGAAGCTCAAATCGAGTTTAGTGGTTTGTAAACGTTGTTTTTGCTCCAAACCTGGCACTTTGTTCATCATCTGGATTTCAACCCCTTCATGGGGTTGCAGACGAATCGTCAGCTTGTTCGGTGGCAGATTTCGGTAACTTGAGCGATACAAGTTATGTGGTGGGTTTTTGAAATACACCACAATTTCAGAGCTCTTAAACGGCATACGTTTACCGCTACGTAAATAGAAAGGTACGCCCGCCCAACGCCAGTTGTCGATATCCACACGAATAGCCACGAAGGTTTCTGTGTGTGATTGAAGGTTGGCGCCTTCTTCTTCTAAATAACCCGGGACTGGGCTGCCCTTTAAGAAACCGGCACTGTACTGACCGCGCACGGTGTTTTCATACACATTGTCTGAATTAATCGGACGCAGCGATTTAAGCACTTTAACTTTTTCATCACGTATGCTGTCAGCGTCTAAGTTGACCGGTGGATCCATAGCAACCAGCGTTAACACTTGCAGCAAATGATTTTGGATCATGTCGCGCATCTGACCCGCTTTGTCGAAGTAACCCCAACGGCCTTCGATACCCACTTCTTCTGCTACCGTAATTTGGACGTGGTCAATCGTACGGTTGTCCCACTTAGAGGCAAATAAAGAGTTGGCAAAACGCAGGGCAATCAAGTTCTGTACGGTTTCTTTACCTAAGTAATGGTCGATACGGTAAACCTGACGTTCTTTGAAGTAAGCGGAAACTTGATCGTTGATAACGCGAGAAGAGTCTAAATCTGAACCGATTGGCTTTTCGAGTACCACGCGTGAATCTGGGTGAATAAGATCTTGCTCGTGCAAACAACGGCAAATGTCACCGAATATCGCAGGTGGCGTAGCAAAGTAACTCACCATGACACGCTCTTCTGGTTTGAGCAGTTCATGGAAGGCACTGTAGCCCGCTGAATCGGTAAAGTTAGTGCCTATATAGTGGCAGCGGGACAGGAAACGTTGGAGAGTCTCTTCGCACAAAGGCTCTTTAACGAAGGTGTTTAAGGCAAGCGTGACTAATTCGATAAACTCTTCTTGAGTAAACTCATCTTTCGCGACACCGATCACTTTCGTATCTTTATCGAGAAGTTCAGCTTTATCTAGCTGGTATAAAGAAGGTAACAACTTGCGTCGTGCCAAATCGCCTTTAGTACCAAAGAGTACGAAGTCACAAGCTTTGGCGCCTGATGTTGTTTTGCCCATTGCGTTACGATCTCCTTTGTATGTCGTGTCCCTTCATGTCGATGAAGAAATCCACACTTTTGTTGTAATATAACAACAGAATTTGTTAAATGCATCTATTTTTATAAATATTAACATTCTTGCTAACTAGGCACTTGCAGCATAAATCTGATATGCTTTTTGTGCTTAAATTACTGAAGCTAGTAAAGTCTTATTTCAAAATTGTACTGAAAAGTTACTACAAAGAGTCTCTTTGTGGGCCGCCGGCCTTGATCTGTCACCCACAAAACTAAAAAAATAAAATTACATTCTCAATTTAGCGGACATACGCGTATGAATACCCTAGAAAAGGTTCAAAAAAGCCTCACCCATTTTAGTAAATCAGAACGCAAAGTTGCAGAGGTGATCTTAGCATCACCACAGACAGCTATACATTCTAGCATCGCCACACTGGCTAAGATGGCAGATGTCAGTGAACCTACTGTGAATCGTTTCTGTCGCCGCTTAGATACTAAAGGCTTCCCTGATTTTAAGTTACATCTAGCGCAAAGTCTCGCTAACGGTACTCCTTATGTGAGCCGCCATGTTGAAGAAGATGACTCACCAGAATCTTACACGACAAAAATCTTCGAATCTTCAATGGCTTCGCTTGATACCGCTCGTCAGAGTCTCGATATTTCAGCCATCAATAAAGCCGTTGATATACTGACTCAAGCTAAGACGATTTCCTTTTTTGGCCTAGGAGCCTCCGCTTCTGTTGCCCATGACGCACAAAATAAATTTTTCCGCTTTAATGTGCCTGTCATCTGTTTTGACGATGTTCTAATGCAACGCATGAGCTGCATAAACAGCAATGAAGGCGATGTTGTCGTGTTGATATCCCACACTGGCCGTACTAAGTCATTGATTGAGATAGCCCGTTTAGCAAGAGAAAACGGTGCAGCTGTAATTGGTATTACTGCCCGCAACTCGCCTTTGTCAATGGAATGTACACTGCCCGTGACAATGGAAGTGCCAGAAGATACCGACATGTATTTGCCTATGGCCTCGCGTTTAGCTCAATTAGTCACTATAGATGTATTGGCAACGGGCTTTACCTTACGTCGAGGTCCACGTTTCCGCGATAATTTGAAACGCGTAAAAGAAGTGTTAAAAGAGTCTCGCATCAATAAAGATCCGATACTGTAACTCACTTCCTTTTCTAAAAATGGCTAGCGTTGATCCTTTACCTAGCCATTTATCGTGCAAATATCAGCGATACCTCACAAATTTCATACATAACTTTAGATCATTTTGATTGTAACTTTACTACATAATCTGGAATTGCATGGTAATATAGGCTCAAGATTTTTTTAACTTTAACGGAGTATCCTTATGTTCCGCAGAACCAAAATCGTCACCACTCTAGGTCCCGCTACCGATCGTGATGATAATCTACGCCGCATCATCGCGGCAGGTGCAAACGTTGTACGTCTTAATTTCTCCCACGGTTCCCCTGAAGATCACTTAAAACGAGCGACTCAAGCGCGTGAAATCGCTAAAGAGTTGGGCGTTCATGTGGCCATTCTTGGTGACTTACAAGGCCCTAAAATCCGTGTTTCTACTTTCAAGGACAATAAGAAAGTACAACTGGTATTAGGTCAAGCCTATGTACTTGATGCCGAGTTAGCCAAAGGTGAAGGCGACGAGAACCAAGTGGGTATCGATTACAAGCAATTGCCTGATGATGTGACTGTTGGCGATATCCTGATGTTAGATGATGGCCGTGTTCAATTACGCGTTGAGCGTGTTGAAGGCCGTAAAGTGCATACCACAGTGACTGTGGCAGGCCCTTTATCTAACAACAAAGGTATTAACAAGCAAGGCGGCGGACTTTCTGCTGCTGCGCTAACCGAAAAAGACAAAGCTGACATTTTGACTGCGGCTATGATCCAAGTGGATTATTTAGCCGTGTCTTTCCCGCGCAGTGGTGCTGATTTAGATTACGCCCGTGATCTTGCCCGTCAAGCCGGTTGCAATGCCTTGATCGTGGCTAAAGTTGAACGCGCTGAAGCCGTTGCGACCGATGCGGCTATGGACGATGTGATCTTAGCGTCTGACGTGGTTATGGTTGCCCGTGGTGACTTAGGTGTTGAAATTGGTGATGCTGCGCTCGTTGCGGTGCAGAAGAAATTAATCGCCCGTTCACGCCAACTGAATAAAGTCGTCATCACGGCCACTCAGATGATGGAATCGATGATTTCAAGCCCAATGCCAACCCGCGCCGAAGTAATGGACGTGGCGAACGCTGTGCTTGATGGTACCGATGCTGTGATGTTATCTGCTGAAACTGCTGCCGGTGACTTCCCAGAAGAAACCGTTAAGGCAATGGCAAACGTGTGTGTTGGCGCTGAATCTCACCCAAGTGTGATTGTGTCTAAGCATAGATTAGATGTGCGTTTCACTTCAGTTGAAGAAACCATTGCACTCTCGACTATGTATGCAGCAAACCACCTTGAAGGCGTTAAGGCTATTATTGCTTTGACTGAATCAGGTGCGACACCACAGCTAATGTCTCGGATCAGTTCTTCACTGCCGATCTTAGGTTTATCACGTCACGCGACAACGCTGGCTAAAATGGCCTTATACCGCGGCGTGTTACCAATCTACTTCGATTCAACTATCCACCCAGCCGATGAGCTAGCGCAAAAAGCGTTAGAAGCATTAACAGCGGCAGGTTATTTGAATAGCGGTGATATGGTACTGATGACCAAAGGCGATGCAATGGAAACCATCGGCGGCACTAACACCTGTAAAGTGTTAATCGTTGCTTAAGTTGCTTTAGCTGCTTCTAACGACTCAAGCGTGTTAGAAAAAAGCCAATAAAAAACCACCTCATGAAGGTGGTTTTTTTATATTGACTGTTTTCTGTAAGTGCAGATTTCTGTTAATGCTGATTTATCGGCTCTCATTGCTGAGGGGAATCTAAGCGGTCCAAGCGGAGTAATCATCGAACTTAACACCGCTTAGACCAGACCGTACTGACATTAAACGCTGACATTAAACACTAACATCAAACACTAGCAATCACTATAACGCTTCGAAATCATTCACATTAATTGCCGCTAAGCGCAGCTTATCAGCATGCTGCAATTTTTGCTCTTCATCGGCAGTGATTACGCCAGTCTCGAGGGCTTTTGCAAACAAGACGAGATTAGGCACTTTGGCTGGCAATTCACCGGCACGCTGCGCTTTCTTCAGCTTTTTATAAATATCTTTACAGGCATACTGAGCAACAAATGCTTGCTCAACTTCAGCAATACCGCCCTTATCTCCTTCAAATTCAGGACATAAGAAGGTAATACGGTCACGAGCAGGGCCAGGCTTCAACATGCCGCCGACTAAATCGGTCGCCATTTTGTCGCTCGGTGCATTGAAGTGATTACCCAGCGGGAAGATTAAGCCGCGCAGTAACCATGCTACAGGACGGCTCGGGAAGTTACGAATCGTGTCTTCCAGTGCTTTCGCCGCTAAGTGCAAACGATTGGCCATAACGTAACGTACTGCTGGCAAATCGTCCTGTTGACGGCCATTGTCTTCAAACAACTTCAAGGTTGCAGAGCCTAAATACAGCTGGCTGAGCACATCGCCCATACGCGCCGACAACATTTCTTTGCGTTTTAAATCGCCGCCCATGATCAGCATAGATAAATCTGTCATTAAGGCTAACGCAGACGAAATACGCGACATATCTTTATAGTACTGCTTAGTTTCACCGCTCACTGGCGCACTGCCAAAACTGCTACCGCTTAACGCGCTAAACAGAGCACTGAACGCATTGCGTGTGGCATAACCCATGTGGCCCATTAATAGCGCATCAAAACGCTCTAAGGCTTCATGTTGGTTTTCCATCGCAGCAGCTTCCATTTCGGCAAGCACGTAAGGATGGCAGCGAGTCGCACCTTGACCAAAAATCATCAAGGAGCGGGTTAGAATATTCGCGCCTTCGACAGTGATCGAAATTGGATTCGACATATAAGGGTGGCCTAGATAGTTTTTAGGTCCTAATTGAATGCCCTTACCCGATTGAATATCCATGGCATCGTTCATCACTGAACGGCCTAACTCAGTCATGTGGAACTTAGCAATCGCAGTCACAACCGAAGGTTTCACTTTAAGATCGATACCCGTAGTCGTTAACCGACGCGCAGCTTCCAACTGATAAGTGTTGGCAATAATACGCGCAAGCGCTTCTTGCACCCCTTCAAACTGGCCAATCGCCATACCAAACTGATGACGCACGTAGCTGTAAGCCGTTGTCGTCTTTGTCGCCATGTGACCTGACGCCGTTGCCAATGCTGGCAATGAAATACCGCGGCCCGCCGACAAACACTCAACCAGCATACGCCAGCCTTTACCGGCAAATTCAGGGCCACCGATAATCCAATCCAGCGGGATAAACACTTCTTTGCCTTGAGTTGTACCGTTCATAAACGCCATGCCCAGCGGATTATGACGACGACCAATGACCACACCAGGATGATCCGTGGGGATCAACGCACAGGTAATGCCTAAGTTTTTCTTATCGCCAAGCAAGCCTTCAGGATCGCGCATTTGGAACGCTAAACCCAAAACCGTCGCCACTGGCGCCAGCGTGATATAACGTTTATCCCAAGTCAATTTTAGCCCGAGCATCTCTTCGCCATTGAAGGTATCACGGCACACAATACCCACATCGGGGATAGCGCCGGCATCACTGCCCGCTTCTGGACCGGTTAATGCAAAACAAGGGATTTCATCACCTTTAGCTAAAGCGGGTAACCAGCGTTCTTTCTGCTCGCTCGTACCATAGTGGGTCAGCAGCTCACCAGGGCCTAAAGAGTTCGGCACCATTACTGTAACAGCAGCGCTTACGCTGCGGCTGGCTAATTTGCTGACAATGGTAGAGTTAGCATAGGCAGAGAAAGCTTTACCACCGAATTTCTTCGGAATGATCAAGGCGAAGAAACCTTCTTTCTTGAAGTATTCCCACAACTCTGGAGGTAAATCTTTACGGTTATGCACTATGTCGAAATCATCGATCATCGTCAGTGCTGTCATCACTTGATTATCGATAAAGTCTTTTTCTTCAGCGGTCAGCGTCGGTTTGCCGTAGCTGTGCAAGGTATTCCAGTTAGGATTTCCGCGGAACAACTCCCCTTCCCACCAGACATCACCAGCTTCCATCGCTTCGCGCTCGGTATCTGAAAGTGGCGGTAAGACCTTCTTGAAAAAACTAAAAACTGGGCGGGTAATAAACTGCATCCGGATATTTTTCACCGCAAACAACACGACAATGGCTATCAGGGCAAGAATTATAATCGTCAACATTATCAAGACCTTTTAATTAAGAAGAAACGGGGACTGATACGCCAGCCGCCATGTATGGGATCACTTTACGGATAACGGCTTCGATGTCGTTATGCTCACCAAACTCAGCAGCAGCGATATCGTTTAGGGCATCGGCGGACGCCATAGTGAATACGATAGTGCCTAAGGTAAAGTGTAAACGCCAAAACATTTCAGCGGGTGGAATATGTGGCGCACTAGCCGATACAGCTTTAACAAATGCATCCAAATGTTGGCCATAATGGGTCGTGATAAACCAACGTAAATGCCCTTGGCTTTCGATATAACCGCGACCTAAAAGCTGCAGGAAGATCGTGGTGCCTTCAGTACGTAGCGCGTTTAAATCCAATAAAGGATCGACCAGCGAAGACAAAATTTCTTCGAGTGTTGCTTGTGCTGGCGCGGTATTTAAGCGATTAATTTGGTTTGAAGCCGCAGGCATAAACACGTCTAAATAACGCGCTAATACTGCACGGATCAGCTCTTTTTTAGAACCAAAGTGATAATTGACCGATGCTAAATTCACCTCAGCCTTACTGGTGATGAGTCGCAACGAGGTCTCAGAAAAGCCCCGTTCAGCGAACAGTTTTTCTGCGGCATCAAGTATTCTAGTTTTTGTATCGGATCGACTTGCCATTCCGTGACCTTGAATTAATTTAAAACACTCGTTTAAATTAAACATTGGCACCACGGATGTCAAACTAAAATTGGACAAATTCGCCGCTTTCTAGCCTGCATTCAAGCCGTATATGGAACATCTGCGAAATAAGTGTAACTAACAAGCCCATTAACCCTTGTGCAATAAGCCTTAGCTTTAGGTAAACTGTGTAACACAAAAACAACAAGGACAAGTAGACATGGTTATTTCATTGAATCGTCGCAGTAAAATCGCCCTCACAGTCGCCTTAGCGCTGGGATTAACAGCCTGTAATGATGCACAAAGTAAAACAGACAAGCCTGCTAGCACTGAAGCGGCGGTCATCAATACCACACCTAATAAAGCACAAGCGATTGCTTTTATTAACGATGCAGAAGCCAAAATGGCTGAATTATCGATTGAATCTAATCGCGCCGAGTGGATTTACAGCAACTTTATTACCGATGACACTGCTGCCCTCTCTGCCGCAGTCGGTGAAAAGGTCAGCGCAGCGTCAGTAAAATTTGCAACAGAGGCGGCTAAGTACGCCAATGTGGACCTCGATCCCGTTAATGCCCGCAAACTCAATATATTGCGCAGTGCGTTAGTGTTACCCGCCCCGCTAGACCCTGCGAAAAATGCCGAGCTTGCGCAAATTAGCTCAGAATTAAATGGCTTATACGGCAAAGGAAAATACTGTTTTGCCGACGGTAACTGTATGACCCAGCCTGAGCTATCGAGTTTAATGGCCGAATCACGTGATCCCGTTGCATTACTGGAAGCGTGGAAAGGCTGGCGTGAAATCGCCAAACCTATGCGTCCCTTATTTGAACGTGAAGTGGAACTGGCCAATGAAGGCGCGAAGGATCTCGGTTATGCAAACCTGTCTGAGCTATGGCGCAGTCAATATGATATGAAACCCGATGATTTTTCACAGGAACTTGACCGTCTTTGGGGCCAAGTCAAACCCCTTTATGAGTCCTTGCACTGCTACGTACGCGGTGAACTCAATAAAGAATACGGCGATAACATCGCACCAACCACAGGACCTATCCCTGCACATTTACTCGGTAATATGTGGGCCCAGCAATGGGGCAATGTGTATGACTTAGTCGCCCCTGACAATGCCGACCCAGGTTATGATGTCACTGAGTTACTGGCAAAAAATGGCTATGACGAACATAAAATGGTGAAACAAGCCGAAGGCTTCTTCACGTCGCTAGGATTTGCGCCATTGCCTGAGAGTTTTTGGGCTCGTTCACTGTTTGTTCAGCCAAAGGATCGTGATGTGGTTTGCCACGCCTCGGCATGGGATCTCGATAATCTCGACGATATTCGCATAAAAATGTGTATCCAAAAGACCGCCGAAGACTTTAGCGTGATCCACCACGAACTTGGGCATAACTTCTATCAACGCGCTTATAAGCAGCAACCATTCCTGTTTAAAAACAGCGCCAACGACGGTTTCCATGAAGCGATTGGTGACACAATTGCGCTGTCGATCACCCCAAGCTACTTAAAACAGATTGGTTTACTTGAAGAAGTGCCTGATGCCTCTAAGGATATTGGGCTTTTACTGAAGCAAGCTTTAGATAAAATCGCCTTCCTGCCCTTTGGTTTGATGATAGATCAGTGGCGCTGGAAAGTGTTTAGCGGCGAAATCACACCAGCTCAATATAACCAAGCTTGGTGGGATCTCAGGGAGAAATACCAAGGCATAAAAGCACCAGTTGAACGTAGTGAAGCAGATTTTGATCCGGGCGCTAAATACCATGTCCCAGGTAATGTGCCTTACACCCGTTACTTCCTCGCGCATATTCTGCAATTTCAGTTCCATCAAGCCCTGTGTGAAACTGCGGGCGATAAAGGACCGGTACACAGATGCAGTATTTATGGCAATCAAGCCGCGGGAGAGAAACTTAATAAGATGCTCGAGTTAGGCTTAAGCAAGCCATGGCCAGAGGCATTGAAAGAAGTCACCGGCAAAGAAGCTATGGATGCCAAAGCTGTGCTCGATTACTTCGCGCCACTTAAAACATGGTTAGATGAGCAAAATACCGCGGCTAATCGCCAATGCGGTTGGTAATCATGAGTTAAACCATCGCCAAGTTGTATAAAACAAAATGCCCAACGAGATTGGGCATTTTTATTCGAGACTTTTTATTTCATACACGGCCTGTTTTTTTTGGTCTAACGCCAGCCCATGCCTTTACGATTGGCTTCACGGTTCTCAAGCTTTAACTGTTCAGACTTAGTTAACATCACATACAGCGCCCCAGTGCCGCCCTGCTCCGTTTTCGCCGAATGATAGGCCAGCACCATATCCAGTTGTGATAACCAACAACACACAGCGGATTTGAGTAATCCCGCAAAGGGTTGGCTCTGATAACCTTTACCGTGGATCAATATCACGCACCGCTCACCGTGCGCCTGCGCTGCCAGTAGATAGTTGAGTACAGCCTCGCGAGCTTGATTAAGTCGATAGGCATGCACATCGAGCTCCATCTTGATACTGTATTGCCCCATGCGTAAGCGCTTAAAAACGCCGCCTTGTACCCCTTCACGTTTAAAGCTGACAATCTCATCCGGGGCTTGCTGCACAAACGCCTTCAAATCTAGCGGCATACACGCTAAATAAGCTTCCCTTTGTAAAGCATCGCGTCTATTGATCTGCTCCGTCGTTAACGCTTTGGGCGCAAAACTCACCACAGGCACCTCACCTTTCAGGGGTACAACTCCGGCCATTTCCTCAAAAAACAGTGCTGATTCATCATCCAGCATGGCAAGCTCCTTTACTCCACACTCTTGTACAGAAACACACTTTGTAAACATTCAAGGCTTTAGTTCAGCGGGCGGCTCCATTATAGTGACGCCATGATTGCCAGATTAGAATAAAGTAATGAAATTTTTGCCGCTAGTCCTGATGTGCCTATTGTCGCTGCCAAGCTTAGCCAATCCAGCTAAAACGCATACAAAATCCACAGATGATCAATTGATCAATGCTAATTATCCTTTATTTATTAGCGCTTTTAATCAATTATCCCCTGAAGTGACCCGTGAAATTTATGCCGATGATGCGAGCTACTTATCTGAGAGTCAAAGTAAAGAGATTTACTATGGACGAGATAATATCGTTGCGATTTACAAGAAATTTTTCGATAAAATCCGCGCTAAGAAAGCCACTATCGACGTGGATTTCCGCATTACTAAACGTAAAATTATCGGCAATGGTGCCATAGATACTGGCTATTATTTAGTTCGATTTTATCCCGCACAAGAAACGGGCGAACCTGTGAGTGAATTTGCAGGCAAATTTGCCATTGGTACAGAAAAAGTCTCAGCGACCCAATGGAAAGTGAGCTTAGATACCAATAATCGTGCAGAACCTAGCTATTATCTGAATGCGAAACCTGTGCCTAACTTGTATTATGGCCGCCAGTTCCCGCCTTTGCCTGTCGGTAAAAAATTACCCTAAGTTTTGTGCTGACGCTATTTAACGCATTCAGATACATGCTTAATGCATTAAAATAAAAGTATAATGCGTTAGAATAAAAGCCTAATTTATTAAATAAATCGATATCGCAAAAAATACATGACGACAACTGAACAACACTGCCCCTGTGGCAGTGGCAAACGCTATCAAGATTGCTGCTCTCCACTGCATATTCATCTGGATTCTGGGCAAGTCGTTGCGCGCACGCCCGAGCAACTTATGCGCTCACGCTACTGCGCATTTGTGTTGAAAAATTTTGATTATATTTTAAAGACACATCACCCCGAGTATCTAAACGGTCTCACCCTAGCGAGTCTCAATACTGGCCCTCACCCACACTGGTTAGGACTAGAAGTACTCAGCAGCAGTGAAACACCCGCCCACAGCATTCAAGCGAGTCAAGCCGAAGATGAACCAAGACATGGCACAGTGACATTTAAGGCTTGGTACACACTCGAAGGTAAAATTGATGCTATCTATGAACGTTCGGAATTCATCTATCAAACGGGCCGCTGGTATTACAGCCAAGGCCTGCAAATGACGGCAAAGTTACCCGGCAGAAATGATCCTTGCGTTTGCCATAGCGGTAAAAAATTCAAACAATGCTGCTTAAAATCCCTCTGATTTAACAAGAGCTGATTTAACAAGTACACCAGTCTAGTGGGTCAAGACCGAAGGGCTTTTGGCAGACAAAATAAATTGTGCAAACTCAGGCTCACGTAATGCGGGGCTATAGAGATAGCCCTGCGCCTGATGGCAAAAACTTTTCGCTAAAAAGGCTTCTTGCTCAAGGGTTTCAACCCCTTCTGCCGTCAAAGAGATATTCAAAGCACTCGCCATGGCGATAATGGCTGACACAATTTCGCGGCTTTCGCGGCTCACAGTCAGATCTGAAATAAACGACCGATCAATCTTAAGTTTACTGATCGGGAACTGCTTCAAATAACGCATTGAGCTATAACCCGTGCCAAAATCGTCAATCGCAAGCCCTACGCCTAATTCCGCTAATTCTTGGCATAACAAGGTCGCGTGGCGAATGTCGCCCATCAACTCAGTTTCAGTGATCTCTAAAATTAACGTCTTAGGTTTCAATCGATAACGAGTTAATAGCTGCCACACCTGCTCGAATAAATTGCCACTGAAAAACTGACGGGCCGACACATTCACGTGCATCGTCATGTCCGCATTATGGTGTTGCCATAGGTTCAACTGGCGACATGCAGCCTCTAACACCCAGCTACCAATGGAATTAATCATCCCCGACTGCTCAGCAATGTCGATAAAAGATGCGGGAAATAACACGCCTCTTTTAGGATGATGCCAACGGATTAAAGCTTCAGCGCCAATATAGGTATTCTGCTCTAAATCCCTCAGTGGCTGATAATAAAGCTCAAACTGACGGCCACGAATGGCACTGTGTAAATCGCGCTCTATCTGTGCATCTTCTTTAAATGCGCTCAACAAAGTACTGTTAAACACTTGGATTGCAGTGCCTTTTTTCTTTTTAGCATACTGAACAGCAATATCGGCACAGGTTAACGGCGCAAACAAACTCGCCACCGAGGCGATATCAACCACAGCTAAGGCAGGCTTAGGCTCGACTTGCTCGCGATCGATTAAGATAGGCATAGCCAGATGCTGATACAGACGCGTACTAAAATAGTCGAGATCGTATACCGCGTTATCATCGGTCAACAATACGGCAAATTCATCGCTGCCGACGCGGGCAATTTCGGTGGCTTTATTGATTTCGGAGAAATGTTTCAAACGGCGGGCAATTTCAATCAACAAGCTATCGCCATTCTCATGACCATAGGTATCGTTAAACCGCTTAAATCCTACTAAATCAACTAATAACAACAAACCTTTATTGGTACGTTCAAGCACTCGATTAAAGTGGGTGCGGTTATGTAGCCCCGTTAATCCACAGCGCCAAGCGAGGCGTTCAAGCTCTGACTTGTAGTTGTGCTCATCGGTATTTTCTTCACACGAGACCAAGGCATAATGATTGCCGCGATCAGTAATGAATTGACTCAAGACGTATGTCAGCCAATAGCGGCTGCCATCGGCACGACTAAACTGCACTTCGCCTTTGGCAATCTCGCCCCTAAATATCTGCGCTAGGGTTTGCTCGGCTAATTGGGCATGCTGCTTAAAAAAAGCCAATTCACGGATATTTGCGCCGATTATCTGCTCACGGGGCATGCCAGTGATTTCACTGTGTGCCTGATTCACATACTCGACTTTTTCAGTATGCAAATTAATGAGCATACTGATCTGTCGCGATTGCTCCGTCGCGCAGCGAAATAGGCTCAAACTTTCTTCTTTGTCGTAGCTGTGTTTTGTCGCTAAGGTCAGGGCTAATTGATCGGCCATCTGGCACGATAGGTGGATTTCGCTGTCGTGCCAATGGGGAGTGAATTGCGCCCGCTCGATGCAGAGCACACCTTCGAGACGACCATTAATGCGAATGGCGATGTCGAGAGTTGAATTGATGTGCCGCGGGATAAAGTAGCACTCTGCCAATTCACTTAAACGGGGATCGGTCAGGGCATTGCCGGCATCGATATGGCGCAGGGTTTTAAGCTCGTGCACATAACGGGGACAAGCTTGTAATAGTTTAGGCCTATGAATGTCTTGCAACATCATAGAACCAAATTGTGCAACGAGTGTTTGGGTTTGTTGATCAGCTGAAAACGTCCACACTGACACCAAAGAAACCGCTAAATTCTGGCACAACAACTCTGTGGCTAACTCTGCTGTCTTGGTGAAATCGCCCTGCTGTTTTGCAGTTGACTGAACCAAAGACTCCAATAAATGCTGATGCTGACGTCGCTTCACGCTGATTCCCTACAAAACTTCGTGTTGGGCTAAAGGTCTTTGCTACGCGCAAACGTACCTTGAAATGTGCAATTAAGCTGATTGAATTATTCTTATTTGGAGGCAGATTACACTATCTATTGTAAGTGCAGCAACATGTGGCACAATTTATTACAATTCAGTTAACAACTGCAGCATTTTTAGACAGTTAAAACGATTAAGCTCGAATTCTATCCGCTAAAATCTATCCGCTAAAAGTGCTGCACAAAAACTTATAAACCGTTTTCCAATTGGAAAATCATTTTCTCGGCGCTCACACCAAAGGTCAGCAGTAAATCGATACCCGCAGCCGTGGTCACAAACTCAGTTTGTACTTCAGCAAATCGAGCTTGGGCAAGGCTCGCCATACTTTCTGCATCTGTTTGCGCGCTATCGCCAACAAAATTTAACGCCAATAAGGTATCATGTTCATCAATGACGGCGCCGATATCGACAAAACTGCCACAATCGGTGCAAGTATCATTCACCGCCGGATTCTGTGCTTCTATTATGCCTTTCATCTGTATTCCTTATTTATAAAGCGACTGATTAACGGCATCACTAAACTATGCCGCTAATTTATTTGCGCGGTAAGTGGGTAACTCGATAGGTTAATCAGAATTATAGGTAATTAAGCCTCAAGATAACTGGCTTTAGCTCACGCTTATTTACTGAAATGGCGCAGATTGACGCTATTGGTATTGAAGAGGACTTGCTTGAAATGGATAACTAGGCAGAAGCAAGCAGAGGCACGAGATTACGTTGGATTGCCAATTGATCGGCAAAATGCATGATTTCAACCTTAGGCGCGCTGAGTTGGCCCCGCTGCCTGAGCTGGGTGACATGATCACAGTTACTCAGGGCCTCGGCCATTGCAACGCTCTCACCGCCTCGGATCACTAAGGCTTCCGGTCGCAGTGCCTGCTGTAATTGAAATGCCCGCGGACCTTGCGCCATAAAAATACTGCTGTTATCGACTACAGGTTCGGCTGAGGATAAATCCGCCATTAAGCTTTGCTGTGGTGGTAATTCGAACTGACGCTGTAATTTTTGCGCCATATCGAGATCTTTTTGCCATTGAAATTGCGCCATGTCCCGTGCGTCAACCGACAGTAACGACAGCAACAGGGCGAATTCGCCCCGTCTGTCGTTTTCTATCGCCGCATTTAAGCGGGTGCCAATTTGGGCTTCGTTGACTAAAGGAACATCAATTTGCATAAAAAAACATCGTCAAAACAATTCGTTGTTAGTTAATCGACCATTTGATGCATAACTTTAGGAAAATTTTTAAATTGGGTATTTACATGCAAAAGGTTTCTGACTACTATGGCGGCCGCAATTGAGGAGGGGTTCCCGAGTGGCCAAAGGGATCAGACTGTAAATCTGACGGCTCAGCCTTCGAAGGTTCGAATCCTTCTCCCTCCACCATTTGCACTGTAAGTTTGTGAGTGTTGTTCGAAAATGATGTAGAGTTTTACAATAGCGTTAAAGGTATTCGTGGAGGGGTTCCCGAGTGGCCAAAGGGATCAGACTGTAAATCTGACGGCTCAGCCTTCGAAGGTTCGAATCCTTCTCCCTCCACCATCTTTATCTCTAACGCAGATTATCATTTTCAAGTATCAAACATGGCCAATGTTTGGTTCAGTTTTAAAAGTAAAGAAAGTTTGTGGAGGGGTTCCCGAGTGGCCAAAGGGATCAGACTGTAAATCTGACGGCTCAGCCTTCGAAGGTTCGAATCCTTCTCCCTCCACCATTTCTTTCATTATCTCTATCGCTCTTGTTCAACTTCCGTTTTTTTATTCCCGTTTTATCTGTAATAACTTCATCTATTGCTTTTGTTCTGATTACATTCTTTGTATTAAATTGCACTTCTGTTTAAAGCCATCTTTGTTTGAAGACATCTTTTATTTCACAATATTTGTCTTTAACAGCAATCACGCCTCGCGCGACTTCAAGCTAACGATCCCAAGCTAGTAATGAACCAATAAAACCGCTTTACCCGTCCCTGTGATATGCTCTAAAAATGCTCCCTTTCGAAGTAACTACTATGATATCGAACACGATTCAACCGCCAGTGGACTCACACAGCGCTCACAGACTATGCCCAACGTGGGAAGCCCATGCGATAGGCAAGATTGAAGCGGATTTTCAGCGTAGCGCCGATACCCATTTGATTAAGCTTGAATTACCTATGCTCGATGGCATAGATATTTATCTTAAAGATGAAAGTACCCACCCGACAGGCAGTTTAAAGCATCGCCTCGCCCGCTCACTCTTTCTCTATGCCCTGTGTAACGGCTGGATTAAGCAAGGTACGCCCATTATCGAATCCTCATCGGGTAGCACGGCGATTTCTGAAGCCTATTTTGCCCGCTTACTCGGTTTACCTTTTATTGCCGTGATGCCCAAAAGCACGGCTAAAAAGAAGATTGAGCAGATCACTTTCTATGGCGGCCAATGTCATTTTGTCGACCATTCCAGTGAAATTTACGCCGAATCGGCACGCCTCGCCGCAGAACTTGGCGGCCATTATATGGATCAATTCACCTACGCCGAGCGCGCAACCGACTGGCGCGGTAACAATAATATCGCCAATTCGATTTTCAATCAGATGGAGCGCGAGCCACACACTATCCCGCGTTGGATAGTGATGAGTCCAGGCACAGGCGGCACCTCGGCGACCATAGGCCGTTACATCCGATATCAAAGGTTGGCGACCCAGCTTTGCGTAGTCGACCCACAAAACTCGGTGTTTTTTGATTTTTATCAGAGCGGCGATGCCAGCTTAACCTGTTGTAATGGCAGTAAGATTGAAGGCATAGGTCGACCGAGAGTCGAGCCATCGTTTATCCCTGGTGTTGTCGATACTATGCTGCAAATCCCCGACGCCGCATCGGTGGCGACAATTCATTGGTTAGAACAATTGATTGGCCGTAAAACCGGCGCATCCACAGGAACCAACCTGTACGGCGCATTACAACTTGCCGTACAAATGCAAGCGCGTGGAGAACAAGGTTCAATCGTCACCCTAATTTGTGATTCGGGCGAACGTTACCTCGATACCTATTACAATGCAGACTGGATTGCGGCTAACATCGGCGATATTTCGCCCTATCAGCGCCAACTTGCAGCATTTAATCATTTCGGCCAGTTAAGTGAGCTTGATTAACCGACTCGATTGAATCACTTACCTTCAGTCGACGGCTTTAAAGTCCACAGCTAAACGTCAGCCATAAAAAACGCCCCACAATTGTGAGGCGTTTTTTTATCGTTTATAGATTAACTGAAGGGCATTAATCAATATTCAAATACTTATGGGTTTGGATCGATAAACGCCAATTACGGGCAATACACACCTTCATCGCCAGTTCAGTCGCTCTAGGCTTTTGGCTAATCGGCTGCAGGCAAATCGTTTTCGCTGAAATATCGATGTCTTGCAGCAACTCATCCAATTCAGCAATATGATTTTCAGTGGCGATAGGATGCTTGATCTCATTAGCACGGTTCAGCGCCTGCGCTAATACCTGATAGCCCCCTTTCATGTTCACCTTGGGCGATACCGTCACCCAAGTGTCATCGGCACAGTTGATGTCGAAGGTGCCACTGGTTTCGATTTGGGTCGCAAAGCCTTGGCTGTGCAAGATTTCAGTTAATTCGCGTAAATCGTACATACAAGGCTCGCCGCCAGTAATCACGATATGGCGCGCAGTAAAACCTTTAGCATCAAAAGCAGCAATAAGACTTTGCGCGCTATGGTTTGCCCAGCGACCAATAGTGCCATCGACGGTAATCACTTGTTCAGGCGAGACCTTATTGGCTTCCAGCACATCCCATGTCTGTTTCGTGTCGCACCAAGCACATCCCACGGGACAACCTTGCAGGCGGACAAATATGGCGGGCACTCCGGTAAAGACGCCTTCACCTTGAATGGTTTCAAATACTTCGTTGACTGGGTAGTTCATGCTGGCGTTCCACTTTTCTGGGGCGGCATTTATAGTGGATTTTAGCTTGAGCTGCAAGTTTTTGCGCCGACAACGCCGATTTGATGTCGTTCGTCAGAGTTTGCAAGCCCTATGGCCTGAGTTACACTAACGGCCTATTTGAGAGTGTTCTACGGTGAAGTGAAATCTTTTATGTCAACGAGCTTAGTGTCAAAACCCTTAGCGTCAAAAGCAGTGGTAGTATTCAGTGGCGGACAAGATTCGACAACCTGTCTTATCCAAGCCCTAACCCAGTACGATGAAGTACACGGGATCACCTTTGACTACGGTCAACGTCACCGCGAAGAAATTGAAGTCGCCAAATCCTTAGCTAAACGCTTGAAAATCACCAGCCATAAAGTCATGGATGTCACCTTACTCAATGAGTTAGCGATATCGGCGCTTACCCGTGATGCGATTCCCGTTTCACACGAGTTAATGGAAAATGGCCTGCCGAATACTTTTGTCCCAGGGCGTAATATTCTGTTTTTAACGCTTGCGGGCATTTATGCCTATCAATTAGGCGCGCAGGCGATTATCACCGGCGTATGTGAAACCGATTTTTCGGGTTACCCAGATTGCCGTAACGATTTTGTTAAAGCGATGGAATCTGCCTTAGTTCAAGGTATGGATAAACAACTGAAGATCATCACGCCCTTAATGTGGCTCAATAAGGCACAAACCTGGGCGCTGGCGGATAAATACCAGCAACTCGAACTGGTTCGTCACCATACACTCACTTGCTATAACGGCGTGATTGGCGATGGTTGTGGCGATTGCCCAGCTTGTCATCTGCGTAAACGGGGGTTGGACGATTATCTACAGGATAAAACCGCTGTCATGGCTTCACTCGACGCTAACGAGCCTAAGGCATGACACGCAGTCCCTATTGGGTTGCGCTGATAGTGAGTTTGATATGTGCGGGTTTGTATGTCGCAGGCTTAGCCAGTCCCGCTGTCGACAACCTGCTCGCCTATCGCCGCAGTGCCATTGCTGATGACGAATGGTGGCGCTTAATCAGCGGTAATTTATTACACACCAATCAGTGGCACCTGTTGATGAACCTTGCAGGGCTGTGGGTTGTACTGTTTTTGCATCATTTCCACTACCATCTCAAAGGCTTAAGCGCACTGTTCCTGGTGTTATGTTTACTCGAAGGTGTAGGCTTATATTTAGGCTATCCGCAATTACTCGGTTATGTCGGCTTAAGCGGTATGTTGCATGGCTTATTCGCCTACGGCGCGGTGCAGGATATCGTCCGCAAGCTGCGCTCGGGCTATCTGCTACTCGTTGGCGTGTTCATCAAGATTGGCCACGAGCAGCTTTACGGCGCCAGCAATGATGTCACCGCCATGATAGGTGCGCGCGTGGCAACCGAGGCGCATTTGGTCGGTTTAATCTGTGGGCTGATTTGCGCTTTAGTGGTGTTCATCACGTTGAAGTTTCGCCCAGTAAAAGTTGCCGCTTAATTCACCTGCACAGATCAAAAAAGCCGTCACAGCATAATTGCTGGACGGCTTTTTTGATCTTGAGCGCCGAGGTCAATCTAGGCCTTGATTAACAGATCCCGCAGATGTTTTACTTCATCACGCATCGCCGCCGCTTGTTCAAACTCTAAGTTGCGCGCATGTTCGTGCATCTTCTTCTCAAGCTTATCGATTTGATGGCTCAACTCAGTTGCATCAACTTTGTGGTAATCGGACTTAGACTCTGCCACTTTGCCATACACAGCTTTAGTGTCACGACCATCATCCACATCCATCACATCTGTAATACGTTTAACCACCCCCTTCGGAATGATCCCATGTTTTAGATTATGAGCCCGCTGTTTTTCGCGGCGACGCTCAGTTTCACCCATGGCTTTGGCCATCGAATTAGTAATACGGTCAGCATAGAGGATCACTTTACCATTGACGTTTCGCGCGGCTCTGCCGATGGTTTGAATAAGCGAGCGTTCAGAACGCAGGAAGCCCTCTTTATCGGCATCTAAAATACACACCAAAGATACTTCCGGCATGTCTAAGCCTTCGCGTAAGAGGTTGATCCCAACCAACACATCAAACTTTCCTAATCGCAGATCGCGGATGATCTCCACTCGCTCCACCGTGTCGATGTCGGAATGCAAATAACGCACTTTCACCCCATGCTCGTCGAGGTATTCGGTCAAATCCTCCGACATACGCTTGGTCAGTGTTGTGACTAATACCCGCTCATTCACCGCCACCCTTTTGGCGATTTCGGACAATAAATCATCCACTTGAATACCGACTGGGCGCACTTCTAATTCAGGATCGAGTAAACCCGTAGGTCGTACGACCTGCTCTGCAATCTCGCCTTCGCTCTTTTCTAACTCGTAGGCACTTGGCGTCGCCGACACATAAATGGTCTGCGGCATCAATTGTTCAAACTCTTCAAACTTGAGCGGGCGGTTATCTAATGCCGACGGTAAGCGGAAACCGTATTCCACCAATGTGGTTTTACGGGAACGATCACCTTTGTACATAGCGCCGATTTGCGGCACAGTCACATGGGATTCGTCGATAATTAATAAGCCGTCAGCGGGCAAATAGTCGAGCAAGGTTGGCGGACCTTCTCCAGGAGCGCGGCCAGACAAATAGCGCGAGTAGTTTTCGATACCGGAGCAGTAACCTAACTCCACCATCATTTCCACATCGTATTGCACTCGCTCATGAATACGCTGTGCTTCGATTAACTTATTGTTATCGAGTAAATATTGTTTACGCTCACGCAGTTCTTCTTTAATGAACTCAGTGGCGGCGATAATTTTTTCCCGCGGCGTCACATAGTGAGTCTTAGGGTAAACCGTCGTACGTGCTATCCGTTTAATAATATGGCCCGTTAACGGGTCAAACTCACTTAAACGCTCAATCTCATCGTCGAACAATTCAACACGAATGGCATTACGCTCAGAATCGGCGGGGAAAACATCAATCACTTCTCCACGCACGCGATAGGTACCGCGCTGCAGTTCAATATCATTACGCGTATATTGCAACTCACTGAGACGGATTAAGATATCACGCTGCCCCATCACATCGCCTTGTCGTAGATGTAGCAACATTTTTAAATAGGAATCGGGATCACCCAAACCATAAATGGCCGACACAGAGGCGATGAGCACCACATCTTTGCGCTCTAACAGCGCCTTGGTCGCCGACAGGCGCATTTGCTCAATGTGGGCATTTACTGACGCATCTTTCTCAATAAAAGTGTTAGATGCAGGCACATAGGCTTCTGGTTGATAGTAATCGTAGTAAGAGACAAAATACTCGACCGCATTATGGGGAAAGAACTCTTTCATCTCGCCATAAAGCTGTGCCGCCAAGGTTTTATTCGGCGCCATGATAATAGTCGGGCGACCCAACTTTTGGATCACATTGGCAATCGTGAAGGTTTTACCTGAGCCCGTCACCCCAAGTAAGGTTTGGCAAGCTAAACCCGCTTCGAGTCCATCGACTAATTTGGCTATCGCTGTAGGTTGGTCGCCTGCGGGGGCGAATTGCGATTCAAGCTGAAAAACAGATTCTGACACGCGCACATATCCTTTTAATGAGTCGCCCCATTCTAATCAAGTCACCGACTAAGCTCCACAGTTATCCTTACTGTCGCCGTTCATTACGCCGCAACACCGCCAGATGACAATTTAGTGGAAGCAACATGAAACTTTTACACCAAGTCATTTTCAACGATTTTTGCTTACAAAACACCCGCAAACGAAGCAAAAATGCCAATTTAATACACAAGAAATCAATTTCGTTAGATTACAAAATTGCAACCTGATTTACCCCCTCAACAAAAACCACTTGCTTTTAGTATGCACTTGATAATGCTTATATTTATTTTTGAACCCCAAAATAGTGCATTTTAAGTCCGCCGCCCATACGCCAAGGCTTTGACGGCCGTTTATTAGGACAACTCACAGGGTTATCCACAGATTTTGTTGATAAGTCGAAATAACCTAGAAACCACGCGGGATTGGAGGCTGTCATGCCCCCGAATAACAGCCAGTCAACATTTGGTAATTTAATTACATTTGATAAATGTTGCTACTTGTATCAATTTCACTAATTGCAACTACCCTTGCTCTTCACTGCGTTGTAAGCCATTCGACTTGAGTAACAGATACGGCTAATTTGATGAAAGCTAAATTAAAATCAGTCACATATTGCGTGTTGAATTGGACACTTTAACGTTTAAAAAGCAATGAACGGCGATCAAATCTCGTTGAATAACTTGTTGGCGCTAAGCTAAAACCTAGCATAGACCAGTGATTAATACTCTAGCACTCCTTAATTATCCTACTTTCGAAGCTAAGATACGCTTCAACGCCATTAATAGTTCACTTTTACAGTAAATGTCTTCTATATACGACGTATAGGCAGCTTAACCTTTAACTTGCTTACGGTGCATACTGGCTAGCCAATCTTTAATCGGACATGGTGACGTATGCCATACCGAAGAAAGAAGCGTTCGTTAATCGCCGACCATACAGTAATGTGCCTCACGGTTTAAGCCTTGAGGTTTACCAAAGCTCCATATCCCTCTTTATGCTGCTGCGATAACTTAACACTGCATCACTATGTTGGCTTACCAAACTAACCCAATGCTTATCAGTCAGTAGAAAAGAGGAATTAAACCCGCAGCAATATCTGGTAGCGCTTTATATTTAAATTGTTTAAGTCTATTTATTGACTCTGAGCTCAACTGATTTCCAAAAGTGCTTATTTTTTAACGAGTGATTTCAATTTTATAGCAATTTCCCCCTGCGAACGGTAGCGGCGTTCAAAGCTATATTGCGAATTGTTAAGTGGTTTTTCACTAAAAATGTCGAATTCTGCACCACGATGCACATTAGATGAGCACTTAACAGCATAATTACACTTTTTTTAGTAACTCGAGTTGACTCATCCCACAGAGCGTTTTACTATGCGCTCCGTTCTCAACGAGTCGCTACGACTGTGTGAAACGATTCCCCTGTAGTTCAGTCGGTAGAACGGCGGACTGTTAATCCGTATGTCACTGGTTCAAGTCCAGTCAGGGGAGCCAATTTAACACAGAGTAAAAGCAAGTAAGAACAAGCAGTAACGATAGTAATCGATTCCCCTGTAGTTCAGTCGGTAGAACGGCGGACTGTTAATCCGTATGTCACTGGTTCAAGTCCAGTCAGGGGAGCCAATTACATTATTACACTGCTGTTTTAAAACGATTCCCCTGTAGTTCAGTCGGTAGAACGGCGGACTGTTAATCCGTATGTCACTGGTTCAAGTCCAGTCAGGGGAGCCAATTTAAAGCACAGAATAAAGTCGATAGTTATATCGCACCCGATTCCCCTGTAGTTCAGTCGGTAGAACGGCGGACTGTTAATCCGTATGTCACTGGTTCAAGTCCAGTCAGGGGAGCCATATTCAAAGTGTTATTTCTTAAAAGTCGATAGCAATATCGCACCCTCTACTCCCCTGTAGTTCAGTCGGTAGAACGGCGGACTGTTAATCCGTATGTCACTGGTTCAAGTCCAGTCAGGGGAGCCATATTTTCTAATTCAACACCCCATTCCTCAGTTTCACTCCTGCTAGGCAACTTATTCTTTTCGTTTTGTTTTTAAGCAAATGCAGTTACACTGTTATCAGCTTATTAAACAAATTTCTGAGTATCTTCACACAGATAGCGGTTTTTAAGCATTCTTGACTTAAACTTATCCTGTTCGTACTCACCAAAATCTAGAGCGGATTTTTATGGCCATGTCAAAATCATATCCAATTTTTTTACTGCTTATTTTTTTAGGTCTTTTTGCTTGGGTGTATCAAAGTGAAAACAGTCAATTGCAAGTCCAACAGCAGCAAGAACTCGATAGTTTTAAATCCAGCTTAATCCGCTACCAAGAATGGCAAGGTAATGGCACTGAACTCTTCAAAAAACTATCTCAAGACTACCAATTTCAGTTCTTCCAATATATTGATGATACCGACGGGCAACTGAGCCATACCGAAGGCAGCTTAGACAGCCAACATTCCCATCCTTTAGCCAGTTTATTTTCCATCGACCTCAGCCACACACAAAAATTGGCAGCGGGTCGTTTACAAGTCAAACTCAGCGCCAATCAAGCCATTGATACGGCAATTAGCAACACTGAAAAACTTGGCCTCATGTTGCTAGTGGCTTATCTGACATTACTGTTAGTGTTTGTTCTATTAATGTCAAAACATAGGGCTGCAATACGTTATGCTGCTGATTATATTTCCAAAATACCTGAGTTAGGGTTTTCTGCAGTCGCATCATCAAAGCTGACTGGCGAGCTCAACCCTATTGGTATTTCCCTTGAAGAATGTCGCCTGCAACTTAAAACTCAAATCGATAAGCTCAATCAAGAAAACGAAAAGCTCCATAAAGCCGCCTATCAAGACACAGTGACAGGTTTTAGCACCCGCCCAGGATTTACAAAAAAACTAGAAACCATTAGTAATCCAAATATTCCTCAATTGGGCTTGATGGCTATGGTTAAAGCGACCGAGTTGGCGCAAATAAACCAGAAACAAGGGCGAACAGCGGGAGATGATTATCTCGCAAGAGTCGCCAATTGCATCCGTAAAGCCTGTAGCAGCTATTCTGATGCCGAATATTTTCGAGTAGCGAGTGCTGATTTTGCAGTGTTTATTCCCGAAGTTATGCTCAAAGATGCACCGAAATTTTTAGACCAGCTAAAAATTTACCTCGATGAATATCAGCAGATGACAAAAGCGGAATCCGTTGCCCATATAGGCTTAGTCCCCTACAACCAAGGAGTGGAAGCGGCTAATTTACTGACCATTGCCGATACTGCGGTCAGCATAGCGCAAACCCTTGGGCCCAATAGTTATCATATCCAAGAAAAACTCAATGGTGATGAACAATTTGGAGACGATCGCTGGAAGATGGCGATCAATGATTTAGTCACTCGCCAAGCATTAAAATTTTACCAGCAACCTATTCAGCCGTGTCGTACTGATGTCGAAGTTTACCGCGAGTTATTAGCCCGTTTTTATAATAGCGAAGGCAAGTTTTTACCCACCACCACAGTGATTGCCATGGCTGAACGTCACGGTATGAGTACTGAGTTAGATAAACTGGTGGTGATCAGTGCATTAAGAATACTTAAGGAAAACCCGACCATTACCGGTAACTTTGGTATCAATATCAGCGCATTTTCGGCCCATCAAGACATGTTTGTCGCTTGGTTGAAGGACATATTAGGTAAGCAAAAATACATCGCCTCGCGCTTAGTATTTGAGATCAACGAGTCCGGCATGCAGTCTAACTTAGGGGCGAGTTATAAGTTTGTCCGCGAAGTGCACAGTGTCGGTTCGCGGGTGTCGATTGAGCGTTTTGGTATGAGCTTTACCTCCTTCAAATTCTTCAGCGAAGTGCGGCCCGACTTCATCAAGCTCGATGGTAGTTACACTTCTAATATCGATGAAGACAGCAACAATAAGTTCTTCGTGCGTATGATGGTGGATGTCGCAAGGCGGATTGGCATCCGGGTCATCGCTACCAGCGTCGAACGCCAAGAAGAAAAATTAACCCTCGAAAAACTCCTCATCGATGGATTACAGGGCTATTACATCGCACAGCCACAAGCTATGGCCATTACAGATCAGATTTAATACTTTAACGGGTTAATTCGTCGCCAAAATTTACAGTAAAGATGGTTAACCCTGCATTCTATATGTTGTTTATGCATACGGAAAAGTCGATAATACGGCCAAGATCCGTTTAGAAAAGTATTAGGATGACTGAATATCTCCTCCTGTTGATCAGTACAGTGCTGGTCAACAATTTCGTTTTAGTGAAATTCTTAGGCCTGTGCCCTTTTATGGGTGTCTCCAGCAAATTGGAGTCCGCTATTGGCATGTCTATGGCGACCACTTTTGTGCTGACGTTAGCCTCAATTCTCAGTTATCTCGTCAATCAGTATCTGTTATTACCCTTTGATCTGAGTTACCTGCGAACCATGAGCTTTATTTTAGTGATTGCCGTTGTAGTACAATTTACTGAAATGGTGGTGCAAAAAACCAGTGCCGCTCTGCACCGTGCCTTAGGGATTTACTTGCCGTTAATCACGACTAACTGCGCGGTATTGGGCGTTGCCTTATTAAACGTGAACGAGAAGCACGATTTTATCCAGTCGGCTATCTATGGCTTTGGTGCTGCGTTAGGCTTCTCATTAGTGTTAATTCTCTTCTCGGCGATGCGCGAGCGTTTAGCGGCCGCCGATGTCCCCTTACCTTTCAAAGGCGGCGCGATTGCGATGATCACCGCAGGTCTTATGTCCCTCGCCTTTATGGGATTCACAGGATTGGTTAAGTAAGATGTCCGGAATTTTAATTGCAGTCATATTGTTGACCCTATTGGCATTAGTCTTTGGGGTGTTACTCGGTTTTGCCGCCCTTAAATTCAAGGTTGAAGGCAACCCGATTGTCGATGAGCTCGAAGCTATTCTGCCACAAACCCAATGCGGTCAATGTGGTTACCCAGGTTGTCGCCCTTATGCAGAAGCCATTGCCAATGGCGATAAAGTCAATAAATGCCCCCCAGGTGGCACAGCCACCATGGAAAAGCTGGCGACTCTAATGGGCGTTGAGCCAGAGCCGTTGAATGCCGAGGCACAATCTCAGGTCAAGAAAGTCGCCTATATTCGCGAAGATGAATGTATTGGCTGCACTAAATGTATTCAAGCCTGCCCTGTGGATGCGATTATCGGTGCAGGCAAGCTGATGCATACCGTGCTCACAACCGACTGCACTGGTTGCGATCTTTGTGTTGAGCCTTGTCCCGTCGATTGTATCGATATGATCCCTGTTACCCAGAATCTTAAAAATTGGAACTGGCGCTTAAATGCCATCCCAGTGACGCTCATCCAAGAGACTCTCAGCAAAGAGATTCAGAGCCAAGATCCACAGTCAGAAGAGGAAAAGCGGTGTTAACTTTATTAGATCAATTAGATAAAGGAACCCTTTGGCGCTCACCCGGTGGTATACATCCCCCTGAAGTCAAATTTCTCTCAAATGCGACACCGATTGGCCAATTGCCATTAGCCTCGACGTACTTAGTACCAGTGCCACAAGTCGGTGAAAACTGTACGCTTGCGGTGAAGGTTGGCGATAAGGTGCTAAAAGGCACGCCGTTAACGCAAGGTACTTCCATTTGGCATTTACCTGTACATGCACCAACATCAGGCACAGTTGTTGCTATTGAGCCAAGGGCCAGTAACCACGCCTCTGCACTGCCGGTTAACACTTGCGTTATTGCTGCCGATGGCAAGGACACCTGGTGCGAGTTAGTACCCAATCAACTTGATGACTTAAGCCATCAGCAAATCGTCGATAAAATTCGCTCAGCGGGTATTGCGGGTATGGGCGGCGCAGCGTTTCCGACTCATATTAAGCTAAATCCGGTCAGTGAAATCGACTTAGTCATCATCAACGGCGTCGAGTGCGAGCCTTATATCAGCGCCGATGACAGATTAATGCGCGAATACAGCCAAGATATCCTCGCGGGTATTGGCATAATCCATCGATTATTAGCGCCAAAACGCATTGTTATCGCCATTGAAGATAATAAACCTGAAGCGGCCAAAGCCATGCAAGCTGCAGTCAACCAATGCGGACTTCCTGCAGGCAGCATTCGGGTGACGGTTATCCCGACAAAATACCCTTCGGGCGGTGAAAAGCAGTTAATTCAAATCATTACTGGCCGCGAAGTCCCGTCAGGGTCGATCCCCGCCAAACTCGGTATTGTGGTGCACAACGTCGGCACAGCCTTTGCCATTCATCAAGCCGTGACCCAAGGTAAGCCTTTGGTTGAACGCGTAGTGACTGTGACAGGCAAAAATGTCGGCAAACCGGGAAATTACTGGTTACCGATAGGCACGCCCGTTGATCACGTACTGACGGCAACTGAATTCACGCCAGAAGCTGAACAAAAGGTGATTATTGGCGGGCCTATGATGGGCCATGCGTTAGCCAATATCCAAGTGCCAATTTTAAAAGGCACTAACTGTATTCTGGTACCCAGCAGCCAAGAAATTGGTAGCGCGCCAGAAGAGAAAGCCTGTATCCGCTGCGGCGAATGTGCCACTGCCTGCCCTGCACTCTTGTTGCCACAGCAACTTTTTTGGCACGCCAAGGCCGAAGAATATGACAAAGCCGCCAGTTACAATCTAAAGGATTGTATTGAATGCGGTTGTTGTAGTTACGTTTGCCCGAGTGATATTCCTTTAGTCGAGTATTACCGCATTGCCAAATCAGCACTTAAACAAGCCGCCGATGAGAAACAACAAGCGGAACGCGCTAAACAACGCTTCGATGCTCGCTTAGCGCGTCTCGAAGAAGAAAAACTGGCCCGTGAAGCTAAAGCGAAAGAAGCTGCAGAGCGCCGACAAGCGACGATGACAGGCACAGATAAAAATGCCGTTGCTGAGGCCATGGCACGCATCGCCGCGAAAAAAGCCGCAGCGGCACAAGCAGCCACAGGTGGAGCAACAATAGAACAACCAGCAACTGCAGAATTAAACGCCACAGCGACTGACACCACAGCAGCACCAAAGGGTAAGGCCGCCGTTGCCGCTGCCATCGCCCGTGCGAAGGCAAAAAAAGCCGCCCAAGCAAATGCCGAGAGTACTAAATCACATAGTGTGGAAACAGATAGCGCTCAAATAGACAGTTCGGTGGATGTTAATGCGACTGAATCAGCCACTGATGTGATAGCGCAGGAAGCGCCGTTATCCCAGAAAGATAAAGTCGCCGCGGCGATTGCCCGCGCTAAAGCCAAAAAAGCGGCGCAGCAAACCGATTCCGCAGCGTTAGAGCATGTTGATACCGCTGACAGCACATCAGAGTTAAACGCTGCTGATGATAAAAAGGCCAAAGTGGCCGCCGCTGTAGCACGTGCTAAAGCGAAAAAAGCCGCGCAACAAGCTGAGACAAATGCTGAAAATGGTTTAAGCCAGACCGCGACTCAAGCAGTTGATTCCACAGCTAGCGTTCATGCAGATGTGAATGCTGATGCAGAAACCGCTGTTAATGCAGTCGCTACTGATATTGAAGTTAGCATCACTGACGTTAGCGTTAACGACGCTGAAGCGATTAAAAAAGCCAAAGTCGCCGCCGCGGTTGCTCGTGCTAAAGCTAAGAAAATAGCTGCATCTGCAGAGTCTAAAACTGATGCTGAAATAGAGTCCGTTGACGAGATCCAAACTGAAGCTAACGTGGCATCGCCCTCGATAGCAGCAACGCTTGATACTGCAACAACTGAAGCTGATGCCGTTTTGCCATCGCAGGGATCTGCTGCAGAGCCCATTGAAACGGCGCAGTTATCCAGTGAAGAGCTTAAAAAAGCGCGGATTGCTGCGACCATCGCCAAGGCAAAGGCTAAAAAAGCGGCACTCGCCCAAGAAGCCAACGCTTCGAGCGACTTAAGTGTGACTAATGATTAAGAACAGAATGATTAAAAGGGAACACAATGGCGTTTAAAATAGCCTCATCACCCCATGTAACGCGTAACTTGCATACCTCAACGGTCATGCAAAGGGTGATTTTATGTTTACTGCCGGGCCTTGTCGTGCAATGTGCCTTTTTTGGCTGGGGCACACTTGTGCAAGTCTTGCTGGCGATCCTCGTTGCCTTAAGCTGCGAAGCCGCGGTGATGAAACTTCGCAATCGTGATATCAAAACGAGCCTTAGCGATAACAGCGCCATGCTCACCGCCATCTTAATTGGCGTTGCCATTCCGCCCCTCGCCCCTTGGTGGATGATCGTCATGGGCACCGCCTTTGCGATCGTGATAGTCAAGCACCTCTACGGCGGTTTAGGCCATAACCTGTTCAATCCAGCGATGGCGGCATACGTGCTGCTGTTAGTTTCGTTCCCGGTGCAAATGACCACTTGGATAGCACCGAGTACCGTTGCACTGCATTCACCAAGCCTTGTTGAAAGCTTGCAGCTTATCTTCAATGTTGGCGCGCACGTGAATATGGAGCAGTTCCGTTTAGGCATTGATGGCATGACAATGGCGACGCCACTCGATACCCTCAAAACCGATTTATCCATGGGATTAACCACTACAGAAAGTCTCACCAAAACCATTTTTGATGGCAGTACAGGCGTAGGTTGGTTCTGGGTGAACTTGGCCTATCTTGCTGGCGGTTTAGTGTTACTTAAACTAAAAGCCATTCGCTGGCACATCAGCACTGGCGTGTTATTAGGCCTCTTTGTGGCATCGAGTATTGGTTTCTTACTCTCACCCGATAACCAAGCCAGTCCGTTGCTGCATTTGTTTTCTGGCGCAACCATGTTAGCGGCGTTTTTTATCGCCACCGATCCCGTTACTGCCGCAACCAGCCCCCGTGGCCGCATTATCTTCGGCGCGTTAATTGGTGTGTTGGTGTATATCATCCGCACGAAAGGCGGTTACCCTGACGCCTTCGCCTTTGCCGTATTATTGGCCAACCTCTGCGCGCCCTTTATTGACTATTATGTGCGTCCACGCACCTATGGCCATTCAACGAACTAAGGTCATGCTAAGCGATAGCATCATTCTGCGGGCAACGAGAGCTTAAGGAAAAAGAGTTGAAAAATCCGATGATTAAAAATGGTTTTTTATTGGCATTGTTTGCCTTGATTTGCACTGGGCTCGTCGCCGCAGTCAATCAACAAACCGTCGATAAAATTAAGCAGCAAGAACAGCAAGAGTTAATGCGAGTGTTACATCAATTAATTCCTGATGAAATGCACGATAACGAGCTAACGGCTCAGTGTACTCTGCTGCTAGATAAAGACGCATTAGGGACTGACAGCCCAATGCCCGCCTATATTGCCACTCGAGCAGGCAAACCTGTGGCCATCGCCATTGAAGCCATCGCGCCCGATGGCTATAACGGCAATATAAAATTAATTGTAGGTATCAAAACAACAGGTGAAGTCCTCGGTGTTCGCACCTTAGCCCACCAAGAAACACCTGGGCTTGGTGATAAAATCGATCTGCGTAAATCCAATTGGGTCACTCAATTTGTCGGTAAAGTTTTAAGCTCGGCAGATGATAAACAATGGTTGGTTAAAAAAGACGGTGGCGATTTTGATCAATTCACTGGCGCAACTATCACCCCGCGTGCTTATGTCAAAGCAGTCAAGAACGCAGTAGGATATTTCAATAATAACCAAGCGCAAATTTTCAGCCAACCACTAAATTGTGAGGCTAACCATGGCTAATTATCGCGAAATTGCTTGGCAAGGTTTGTGGAAGAATAATCCTGGCCTAGTGCAACTATTAGGCTTGTGCCCGCTGCTTGCGGTCACAGCGACGATCACGAATGCGCTTGGGCTTGGCCTAGCGACTATGTTGGTGCTGATTGGCTCTAATATTTTAGTGTCACTGGTGCGCGACTATGTGCCCAAAGAAATTCGTATTCCAGTATTTGTGATGATCATCGCCGCGTTAGTGACCACAGTGCAATTGCTCATCAATGCCTATGCCTACGGTCTGTATTTATCCCTTGGGATCTTCCTGCCATTGATTGTGACCAACTGCATCATTATCGGTCGCGCCGAAGCCTTTGCCTCGCGTAATAACGCCTTTAGTGCTGCCTTCGATGGTTTGATGATGGGGCTTGGTTTTACCTTAGTGCTGACCGTATTAGGCGCAACGCGGGAAATCTTAGGTCAAGGCACACTGTTTGATGGCGCCGATCAACTGCTCGGCCCATGGGCAAAATCCTTAACCATCCACTTATGGCAAGTCGACACTCCTTTTCTACTCGCTATGCTGCCACCTGGCGCATTTATCGTGATGGGACTATTAATTGCATTGAAAAATGTGATTGATAAAAAAGTCAAAGAACGCCAGCCTCAAGTCGCCGCAGAACCCAGTGTTACCCGCGCGCGCATTACTAAGGTCGGTTAGGCTTTCAACTTAACACCTCCTATTCAAGCATCAAAAAGAGTATTATGTTCACCGCTTAATGTGCGCTCAGCGCACATTAAGCGACTGGAATTGAGCCATATAATTTCAAACATACGCACTCAACATAAGCACTCAAAGCATAGGAAATCAGCGGGACTAGGTTTTAGCTCGTTCAATCATGATTAATGGCCAATTGACAATAAATGATTAACAGTTGAATCCAACAACCGCGCAGGAATCGTACATGAATCAAGAAAAACGCATCCAGATCCTCACCCGTCTTCGCGATAACAATCCGAAACCTGAAACCGAGCTCAATTTTTCCAGTCCCTTCGAACTTTTAGTCGCCGTGACCTTATCCGCCCAAGCGACGGATGTGAGTGTCAACAAGGCAACGGACAAACTCTTTCCTGTAGCCAATACCGCCCACAGCATTTATGCCTTAGGCGTGGATGGATTAAAGGAATATATCAAGACGATTGGCCTGTATAACAACAAAGCCATCAATGTGATCAAAGCCTGTGAGATCTTGATTGAGAAATACAATGGTGAAGTGCCTGAAAACCGCGAAGCACTTGAGTCCCTGCCCGGTGTAGGGCGAAAAACGGCTAACGTAGTGCTCAATACCGCCTTTGGCTGGCCAACCATCGCCGTCGACACCCATATTTTTCGCCTCGCCAATCGCACTAAATTTGCGCCCGGCAAGAACGTGGTTGAAGTGGAAGAAAAAATGCTAAAAGTGGTTCCCGCAGAATTTAAAGTCGATGTGCATCACTGGTTTATCCTGCATGGCCGCTACACTTGCCTTGCGCGCAAACCCCGCTGTGGTAGTTGTATCATTGAAGATTTATGCGAATTTAAAGAAAAAATTTATCCTGAAGAGTAAGCCCAAGCCAGTTAGCCTTGGCTTTTCTTCTCGAGCAAACTGACTAGCTCTTCATATTTTGGCCCTTGTCCAAATTGCGGCAAGGCCACTGCAAAAACCACGATTCCAAAGGCCATATAAATGGCGAATTCATTGACCCACAAGCCAGATATCGTCAGCCCAGTACCCAGCACGACTAATACAATCACAGCTAATCGCACTTTCTGCGCCATCTGTACTTTTCGCTTAGCCGATGCAATTAATGCTATTTCAGTTTCGCTAAACAACATTTTCCAATCCTTGTTAAGTTTTACGTGCATTAAATCACAGACAAACAAAAAGCCGCAATAGCGGCTTTTTTGCTTAACTTGGAGCTGGGTTAACTCAAACTAATATTAGTCGTTAAAACATTGAAACAAAGAACGCGCTGAAAAATAAAGCAATTACAACTGTAGTGCCTAAGGCCATTTTAACTTCGGTGTTCATCATTCACTCTCCTAGTTGGTATGGCTGTATTATCGTCAACCTCGCGGTAAAATCCCATGTTTGTCTCTGTGTTTTGTGAGCAACAGCCAATTTATCGGCAATTTTCTTATCACAATCCGCAAATTCGCCCGTCGACAGCCAGCGCTTTCCTATCCTAACCAATCGAATTGATCAAGTGTGATAAAAACACCATGGATGAGATTTGTGGTCATGCGCAGAGACATTTTTGATATACTCCCCACCGTAATCTATTTAGAGAGAGGACCTATGTCGCAACTATTACACACTATGATCCGCGTCGGTAACTTAGAACGCAGTATTGCTTTTTATACTGAAGTGCTCGGCATGAAACTACTTCGCACCTCTGAAAATCCAGAATACAAATATTCTTTAGCTTTCGTAGGTTACGGTGAAGAGTCCACAGGCCAAGCCGTGGTTGAACTGACCTATAACTGGGGCACTGACAAATACGATTTAGGCACTGGCTTTGGCCACTTAGCGATTGGTGATGAAGATATCTACGCCCGTTGCGATGCTATTGCCGCTGCAGGAGGCAAAGTAACACGTGCACCTGGTCCAGTCGCAGGTGGCACCACAGAGATTGCCTTTGTTGAAGATCCAGACGGTTATAAAATTGAGTTCATTCAAATGAAGTCAGCGACTCAAGGTTTAGGTTAAGTCTTGTCACCTGAGCAAGAAGATTAACTAAGCTAGATTAAGTGAGCAGAACTGTTCTGCTAAATGATAAATGCCGAATCTTGATTCGGCATTTTTGTTTTTATACTTTTATTTTGCGTTAAGCACAAAGAAACGTGACACAAGCCAGCAATTCACCACTCGCGCCATACGTTTAAGCTGATTTTATCGACGCTTTCTCTTGTCCACTAGTCGTCTTTTTCACGGTTTTACTCATCCCATTACGGCTGAGGATGCGCTTAAGCCAAGGCGTACGCCACAGCAGCAACACACTAAAACCAACGATATACAGACTTGGCTCGATGATTTCCGATTTTACCGACCAGTAAAAATGGATTGGCGCTAATATCGCGACTAAATACACCCCATTATGCAAGGTCTGCCAACGACGCCCCATCTTACGCATCAAGGCTTTAAACGAAGTGATCGCCAAAGCGGTGACGATAAGATAAGCCACAGCGCCGACTAAAATATACGGCCGTTTTACCACCTCGCTAAACAGTAATTCCCAAGCAAATAACAGATCTAAACTAAAAAACGCCAAGATATGCAAAGTGGCATAGGCAAACACATATAAGCCCACTAAACGGCGAGTCTGCATCAACAGCCCTTGCTTAGTCAGCTTGGCAATGGGTGAAATCAGCAAGGTCGCCGCTAAAGCATTTAACGCACCTATGCCTGTGTAGTGAATAATATGCTGCACAGGATCGCCGCCCGCACGGCCTAACACGACAGTGAGCACTAGGTAGACGATGGGCACTAAACCCAGCAAATGAAATAACGCTTTTAGCCAAAACAAGTGCTTAGCGGTTAATCTGAACATAGGTCATCCCCGCTAAATGGCATATTTTCAAACAAACCAAACATCAATAGTTTTTCCTCAGATCCATGCCGTCATACAGTGAAGCCACAAACTCGCCGTAACCGTTGAACGGCTGGGTATCGATGCGGGTTGCTGAGAATAATCCCCCTTCGCCGATACGACGTTCACTGGCCTGTGACCAGCGTGGATGATCCACCGCCGGATTCACGTTGGCATAGAATCCATATTCATGCGGAGCAAGTTGATTCCAACTTGTTGGCGGCTGTTTATCCATGACGCGAATTCGCACTATCGATTTAATGCTCTTAAAGCCATATTTCCACGGCACTACTAAGCGAATGGGTGCGCCGTTCTGCGGCGGCAGGGTTTTGCCATACAAGCCAACCGACATTAAGGTTAAATCGTTCATGGCTTCAGCTATCGTCAAGCCTTCAACATAGGGATAATGAATACCACCGCCCATTAATCGGCTCTTCTGCCCCGGCATTTGCTCGGGATCAAAAGCGGTTTCGAAGGCGACATACTTGCCCTTGCTGGTCACACCGACTTTTTTCAATAATGCCGCCAGCGGAAATCCCACCCAAGGGATCACCATGGACCAAGCTTCAACGCACCGCAGACGATAATTACGCTCCTCAAGCGGGAACATTTTAGTCAGATCATTAAAATCTAAGGTTATGGGCCGTTCGACTTCACCTTCAATACGCAGTTGCCAAGGATCAACTTTAAAGCCTTGGGCATTATTGAAGGGATCTTGCTTATCCGTACCAAACTCGTAAAAGTTATTGTGCTGCGTCACTTTATCAAGCGGGGTTAACACATCGGCATCACCGTATTGCTTATTGGTTTGAAACGTCAGTGGTGTCGTGATAAATGAGGACTTAGGTTGATCGCCAAATAGATCGAACAATCCGGCCTGCACGTAACCGGGCACACTGGCACCAATAGCACCAAGCCCCATGGCTTTCACAATCTGCCGGCGCGAGCGAAACACCGCTTCAGGTGTCACTTGGTTGTCTTGCATGTGCCACTGCGCTTTTTTAAGAATACCTGGGGTAAAACGGGAATGTTTAGCCAATTGACACCTCTACCATCCAATGATTAACGCCACCGAGTCGCGATAAAATCTTATCTGGCGCTCGTCTGTATCGCTCACTTCTATGCTCACCTTAATATAGACAGGTAAAAGCCAGAAAAACTTTCCACCCGCGAATAAATTCACCTTAAACGTATAAGACTTGCTCATTCAAGCATTAAGCGCAGATATAGTTGATTAAAGGGCTTGAAGCCTGTTAGGGGGCATGCGAACCTAAGCGCCAAAGCTAAAGGAGTGCTATTGATCATGCTATTTTCTCAATCTTTTTCCGTCGCCGAAATCATCGGCCTTCTCGCCATCGCCTTCTTAGGCCTGTTGATCGGTGCCCTGCTTAACCAAAGACTCACCCGCCAACGCTGGCAACAACATAAAGACCAACTTGAGCAAGAGATGCGTCAAGTGAATGAAGATGCTGAATTATCCTTAGCACAGCAGCAAATTTTGGTCGATGACAAAGAAGCGCAACTACGTCAATACCAACAGCGCCTTGAGCTCAAAATTGAACAATTAGGTAAAGCCGAGGCCCTAGCCGAACGCGTACCCACCTTAGAACAACAATTGAATGACAGCCAGCGCCGTCAGTTAGAAATTCAATTGGCGCTGTCGAAATCCAATGCCATGCAGCAAACCATTCAAGCCAAGGCCGATGCCCAGCAAGAATCACTGCAGGATAAAATTGCCAGCCTAGAATCGGCCGAAGTGCGCTTACAAACCCAATTTGAAAACCTCGCCAATCGAATCTTTGAAGAACGTAGCGAAAACTTTAAGCACCAAAATGCCAGTCAACTCGAAGGCGTGCTTGGGCCATTGAAACAACAGCTTGAAGGATTCAGACAGCAAATTCGTGAATCCTACACCCACGAACAGTCCGAGCGCAGCGCCCTTAAACATCAACTTGAGCACCTCAGAGATCTCAATCTGAAGATGAGCCAAGATGCAATCAACCTGACCAAAGCGCTTAAAGGTGATAACAAGCAGCAAGGTAACTGGGGTGAAGTGATCCTCGATCGCGTGCTGCAGGAAAGCGGCCTACGTGAAGGCCATGAGTACCATACCCAGCAAGATCTCAAGGACGACAACGGTAAGCGCTTTAAGCCGGATGTGATTGTGCATCTGCCAGAAAATAAAGACGTGGTCATCGATGCTAAAATGTCCTTAGTCAGTTATGAGCGTTACTTCAACAGTGAAGATCCTGCCCTACGCCAACAGGCGATTAATGAGCATGTGATCTCGATTCGCAGTCACATTAAGGGCTTGAGTCAAAAGGATTATCAACATCTGCACGGTCTTAAGAGCCTCGATTATGTGTTGATGTTTATTCCTATTGAACCCGCATTTTTACTGGCGTTAGAGCATGATCCTAGCCTAGTCAATTTTGCCCTTGAGCAGAATATCATGTTGGTGAGCCCGACGAATTTACTGGTGGCCCTGCGCACCATTAACAATATTTGGCGCTACGAATATCAAAACCAACACGCGCAAACCATTGCTAAGCAAGCGGGTCGAATTTACGACAAGTTATGTGGTTATATTGAAGACATGGAAAAACTCGGCCGCGCCTTAGATAACGCCGAAAAAACCTATCACAGCGCCATGAACAAGCTGTCATCGGGCAAAGGCAATCTAGTGCGTCAAGCCCACTTAATGCAGCAACTCGGGGTCGATACCAGTAAACAGCTGGATAAAATGCTGTTAGAAAAAGCGCTTAATGAAGCCCAAGACGACAACGATACACAGGATGACGCGGAGCAGACGCTGCCGCCAACGCGCGATCCTAAGGACACAGAACTCGAACCCGCATAAATCCAGAATGAGATAGAGAGTTGAGAGACTGAGTTGATTACAAATTTGAAAAACCTAATTGATTAATAGAGTTAAACACTCACCAATAACCTTGAATCGATACGGACATGTCGATTGATACCTTGATGCCCGGAGGCAAACGCTCCATGTGCAAAGCCGTGATGAATGTGGTTATATCCAGCGCAATATTGCTCGCAGGCGCCTTGAATGCCCCTTCTGCATTCGCGTTAACGCCAACGCAAAAAACTTTCCTTGAGGCCGAAAAAGCCTTAAAGAAACAAGACTATGAAGTCTATAAACCCCTTCGAGCAAAATTAGGTAATTATCCGCTCGCGATTTATTTAGACCATGATATCGACATAGGCGATCTCAATGGTTTGCATGGCGCTGCGGCAAAAAATCTGATTGATAAGTATCAAACCACGCCTATGTACAACAGGTTAAGGTCTAAATACTTAAACAATGCGGGAACCCAAAAACGTTGGAATGATTATCTTGCGATAAGTCCTGATGCCCCTACCGACATCCGCCTGCAATGTTATTACTACGAGGCAAAACTCGCCAAGGGCGATGTAAAGACGGCTTACGCTGCGGCGCAATCACTGTGGGTCTTTGGTAGTTCGCGGCCAAAGGAATGTGATCCCCTGTTCAATGCTTGGACCAAAGCAGGTAAACGCACTCAAGATGTGATCTGGGCGCGGATGATGCTGAGTTTTGAAACTGGCGAAACCAGTCTGCTGAGCTTTTTATCCCAGAAAATCACCACCCATAACAACGAAGCAAAGCGTTTAGTCGCTGTCTATAAAGATCCAAACAGCCTACGCCATACCGAAAAGTTTAAGGATAAAAATCCGATTGTCGGCGACATAGTCGCGGCGGGATTAAAACGCCTTGCCCGCAAAGATCTCGACCAAGCCATCAATTTGTATGAACGGTATCAAAAGGCCAATCGTTTTACGCCAGCACAAGCCCAACAGCTGGATAAATACTTGGTTCGCCGCATCTTAATCGAACAAGATGATAGCCATAAAAGCTATGTTGACAATGTGCTGGCCGAGCTGAAAAGTGACGACTTATTTGAACGCCGCTTAAGATGGGCCATTCGCGATCACGACATGCGAAGCATTGCCCGTTACTTGAACTTGCTGCAACCAGAAACCTTAGCTAAAGAACGCTGGCAATATTGGCTCTATCGCACAAATGCCAAAGATGCGCCTGAAAGTGCCACTAAGGCTCTTGCGACAATCAGCAATGAACGTAATTTTTACGGTTTTGCCGCCGCACAATTTTTAAATAAACCCGTCTCGCTGAATCAAAGCCCAGAGCCTATCGTCGACGCCAGCAGCCAAAAATTAACCGATGATCTGGGTTTTGTGCGGGTGCAAGAGCTGATGGCGCTGGACCGTTATTTCGATGCGCGCTATGAATGGATTTCGCTACTAAAACGCAGTGACAATACGATGCGAGCCCGTTACGGCCGTTATGCCCATGAGCAAGGCTGGTATGATTTCGGCGTCGAAGCCAGCATACAAGGTAAGTTGTGGGATGACATTCCCCTGCGCTTCCCGATGGCGCACCAAGAAGGTTTTGAGCATGCCAGTAAAAAGCACAAAGTCAACATAGATGAGATTCGCGCGATCAGCCGCCGCGAGAGCGCGTTTTATCTGTACGCGACCTCAGGCGTGGGTGCCCGCGGCTTAATGCAAATTATGCCAGCAACCGCTAAAGCAACCGCCAAAAAACATGGGGCCAGATATAGCGATCCTAAGGATCTTTATAGCGCCGAGCTTAACCTCAACCTTGGCAGTGCTTACTATGCCCAGTTGTTAAAAGAGTTTAACCAGAACCGTATCCTCGCCACAGCCGCCTACAATGCTGGCCCGTCACGAGTGCGTCGCTGGTTAGCAAATTCAGATGGCAAACTCGATGCTATGGGCTTTATCGAAGCCATTCCCTTCACTGAGACCCGTGAATATGTGCAAGCCGTTTTCAGCTATCGATTGATTTATGAAGCGCAGGAGCAAAAAGCGCAGCCATTATTCAGCGAAGCCGAACTGAAGTTTGCTTACTAAGTCGCAACCTAAAATGGAACTCGATATTCAGCAGTATCGAGTTCCTACTTTTCAGCATACCCTAAGATAATGCTCATGCTTTAACCGCCTAAAATTCTTAATGATATTCTCTAAATTCAAATCATTAGCAAAGCGAATAATTATTCAGCAATCACGCCGTTTTATCGCAAACTTGTTTGCACTGCGAGTGATTAAATGCGAATAATTAGTATTAATGCATTAAGACTCCCATTAGGCCCATGATTAACCTTAGCTCGTTAACACTTAGCTGCGAATACCAACCCTTTGTCGATCCCCATACGTTAGCCATCGACGGCTATGAAGCCTTAGCGCGTTTTTATCTACCTAATGGCGATGCGGTTGCACCCAATATCGTGTTCGAGCAATTGCATGAATACACAGATTTGCTCGCCGCCGTTGAATATCAAGCCAAGGCATTTCAACTCACTCACGCGCCCAGCCAGCAGCGTATTTTTATCAATGTCGATCCCCACGCAGTCGATGGGCCACATACTGCCAAGCTTATAAAGCTGCTATCGCAATACCAGCAAATTACGGTCGAGATCATTGAAAACACTTGCATTAGCGATGCTCAGCTGGCCAATCAGTTATTTGGCCAATTTAAACAAGCGAATATCCAAGTGGCGCTCGATGATATTGGCGCGCCCCACTCCATGCTTTGTGTTGATTTGATGATGAATGTGGATTATCTCAAGTTCGATCGCCATTGGTTAACGCACATCACGCATCCTGAAGGCGTCCAGTTACTCATAGCGCTGATTAACTTTGCCAAACAAACCAATAAACAGTGCATTCTAGAAGGCATAGAAACCGAAACCCAGCTAGCGTTTGCGCGAGACATAGGCGTCGACTTAGTCCAAGGATTTTTATTTAAATCTTGGTTTATTCGCCCCAGCCGCAGTCAAACGCTGTGTCTTGCCTAAATCCAAGCGCTAACCTTTGACTTGGTGCCACCAGCACACGCAAGCCTAAACGTCATTCAGTCGAGTAATTGATTTCGCACTAGAAATGCCACTGGATAAGCAGGCGATGATCCGCCATAGTGGTTAAGCTTATCTGCTTTCGCATGCACTTTCAGTTACGCTTTTAAATGTATTAGGAGTTGCCCGTGGCACAATCTGGGATCAGCGAATTACTACAACAACTCGAACAAGTGTTACTGGGCAAACCAAGGCAAATTCGGCTTGCTTTGGCCTGCATTCTCGCCCGCGGCCACCTGTTGATTGAAGATTTACCCGGCATGGGTAAAACCAGTATTTCCCATGGCATAGCCCAAAGCTTGGGCTTGAGTTACCAAAGAATTCAATTTACCAGCGACATGCTGCCCGCTGACATTCTCGGTGTGTCGATTTTTGATAAACATCAAGCGCAATTTATCTTCCATCCAGGGCCGATTTTTAAGCAGATGATCTTGGCCGATGAAATTAACCGCGCCAGCCCTAAGACCCAAAGCGCCTTGCTTGAAGCGATGGCCGAACAACAAATTTCCGTCGATGGCATCACCCACAGATTGCCCAATCCTTTCTTTGTGATCGCAACTCAAAACCCCACCGATCAATCCGGTACATTTTCGCTACCAGAATCGCAGCTCGACCGGTTTATGATGCGTCTGTCTATTGGTTATCCAAGCCACGATGCTGAGCTCGCTATGCTTAAGAGCAATCATAACCACTTAACCTTAGATCAATTGCCCCAATGCCTGACACCGATGGCCTTAATGCAACTGCAAGAGCAGTGCGACAAAGTCAGCGCTTCCGATGCCTTACTCAATTATATTTTGGCCTTAGTGAGTTTTTCCCGTAGCCAAAGTGACAGCGTGGGGTTATCGCCCCGCGCTACCAAAGCCCTATTGCAAGCCGCTAAGGCATGGGCTTTTTTAGCGGGCCGACATTATTTAGTTCCCGAAGATGTGCAAGCGGTATTTTGCTGCGTGGCGGAGCATAGACTCAGAACCAGTAGCCAATTACAGGGCGAAGCCCTATCCGAGCGAATTCTGGCGAGCGTTAATCCCATCATGTAGCGAGCCGCTGCCATGAACAATATTGTGAAGGCATTCATTAACTGAGCAATAAAATCGAGCTGTTAAAGCAAGCCATTCAATCAAGGAAGTGATGCAAAAGTGAAACGACTGATACGCCCAACTTTCGTGCCGACTTTAGAACCGATTTGGCAGCGTTGGTTAGCGAGGCGTTTGCCACCGAGTCCTGAAATCACCTTAAGCCATCGCAGTATTTTTATTCTGCCGAGTGGTTTCGGTTTAGTTTGGCTCGGGTTGGTTTTACTCTTATATCTATTTGGTACTAACTATCAAAATAATTTAGTCATTGGCCTTAGTATCTTACTCCTAAGCCTGTTTAATACCTGTATTCTCTACAGTTACAAAAATCTGGCGGGTCTACATTTACGCGCCATGACGCCGCCCGAAGTCTATGCGGGCGAAACCTTAACTTTTCCTGTCCTCATCAGCACCCATCATAGTGGTCATAACATCCAGCTAAACTATCCGGATAATCGCACTTATACGGTGCAGAACGTCGGCACAGATGAACAGCAAGCGCTCGTACCTTTTGAATACCATCGGCGGGGCCAAGTGTCACCGGGGCGGCTCAAAATTGAATCCTTTTATCCCTTAGGGCTGTGCCGCGCTTGGTCCCATGTGGATTTGGGCATCAGCCACTTAGTCTTTGCCCAGCCGATTGAAGCGCCGCTGCAGCTTGAGGCTGATCATTCACAGTCGGAGCACGATCCCCTGTTACTGGCGGGTAAACATGTGTCGGGTATCAATGAGTTTAAAGGCCTTAAACCCCATGTGCTCGGCGAATCCCTTAAGCAAGTGGCGTGGAAGCAGTGGGCACAAGGTCGCGGTATGTTGAGTAAAGAGTTCCAACAGCCCCAAGGCGATCCCGTTTGGTTAAGACTCAGACCGGATGCTAAACGGCTCGAAACCCAATTGAGTCAATTAAGCTGGCAAATCAATAAACTCACGCAACTCGAACAGTATTTTGGCCTGCATCTGCAAACACAAATGGGCGAGGATATATTGATCGCGCCCTCTATCGGTCATAGCCATAGAATCGCCTGTCATAAAGCCCTCGCCTTGTATCCCCAGCTAGCGCCGTCAGCCGTTAATTCGTCATCAGCGGTGAAACACTCGAATAAAACGGCTAAAACCACCAGCAAGAAACGTCATATCCCGACTACGAGGGAACAGGTATGACATTAACGGCCAGCAGCACGACACCGCAAATTGGCGATAATATCAGCCGTCAGACTTTATTTTGGTTATTGATCACCAATATCGCCGTACTCAGCCCGCTATTTGATAAAACCACGCCTTGGACCTTAGGCATTTGCGCAATTTGTTTGCTGTGGCGTGTGGGGATTTATGTCGGCAAAGTGGCAAAGCCGCCGCGTTTTCTGGTCACCAGTCTTGCGATCGGCGCCGCAACCACATTAGCACTCGTGTCCAAGGAAATTGGCTTACTCAACGCACTCGTGAATCTGCTGCTGTTAGGTTATGCCTTAAAATACATTGAAATGCGTAACCAAAGGGATGTGCGGGTTGTCGTCCTCGCGGGCTATTTTATTATCGCGCTGACCTTTATTGATCACCAATCCTTACTCAATACCGCGCATTTGCTTATGGTGACGTTGATCAACACCTGCGTGCTCGTGACCCTGTATCAAGATAAACACTCCCTAAAACACACGGCGTGGCTCGGTGGTAAATTTTTACTCCAGAGTGTGCCCCTCGCGCTGCTGTTGTTTTTGGTGTTACCGCGTTTTGCGCCGCTCTGGTTAGTGCCCAACATGAAAGAAGCGCAAACGGGCTTGTCCGATAGTCTGGCCATTGGTGATATCGGTAAGCTCACCCGTTCGACCGAGCTGGCCTTTAGGGCGAGTTTTACCAATGCGGCGCCCATTAATGCTGAATTATATTGGCGCGCTCTGGTGATGGAAAACTATGACGGTATGACTTGGCGTCAGGAGGAAGGCATTAAAAAGCTGCAAAAAGATGCGCTGCTGTTTCCGCCCTCACGGCCCAGCCCCGCTTTGATGCTTAATAGTCCAGCTTCGACAGTCACCAGTCCTGACGCTGTGACCAATAACCCTGATTTAATGGCCAATGATCCTGATTTAACAAAGAGCCCCGCTTCGATAAGTCGCGAAGGTCAAGATACTGCAAAACAAGGCAAGCTAAACAATAAGCTGAGTCTTCGTTACCAAGTGATTGCTGAGCCGAGCCATCAGCCGTGGTTATTTGGTCTCGATGTGGCCTACAGTCAAGATGATAGTGTGGTCAATATGCCCGACTATCGACTGTTAGCGCTGCGCAATGTCGATCAGCGAATGAGTTATCAAGTGGAGTCTTGGCCCAAAGCTAAGATGGATCTCAGGCTCTCGGCGCGGCAAAGACAGATTAACCTCGAACTGCCGAGTAACAGTAATCCACGAACTTGGGCGCTGGCCGAGCAATTCAAGACTCAATATCCCGAGCCTAAGCCACGACTCTGGGCCATGATGCGCCACTTTAATACCGAGCCTTTTTTCTACACTCTCACGCCGCCTCCCCTTGGGCCGCAGCAAGTGGATGATTTTCTATTTGAAAACAAAGCCGGATTTTGTGTGCACTATGCCGCCGCCTTCATTGTTATGGCGCGGGCCACAGGTTTACCCGCACGTATGGTTACAGGTTATCAGGGCGGCGAATTTAATCCGCAAGCGGGTTACTACAGCGTGTATCAATATATGGCCCACGCATGGGCAGAGGTTTGGCTCGAAGGTGAAGGTTGGGTGCGTTTCGACCCCACCGCTATGGTAGCTCCCGATCGTATCGAGCAAGGTTTCGACGCCCAGTTTGATCCCGCACTGAGTTACCTGCAGGAAAGCCCTTTTAGTAGCTTACGCTTTAAATCTATGCCTTGGCTCAATGAGTTAAGGCAACGTTTTGCCAGCATAGATTATTACTGGAGCGTGTGGGTATTGGGTTTCAATCAAGATAGGCAGAATCAAGTGCTCAGCGGCATCTTAGGTGATGTGACTAACACTAAAATCGCGGTATTTATGGGGCTGTGTATCAGCCTTATTGTGCTCTATATCGCCTACAGTGCGGGGCTGTTACATTTTAGCACTCAGGGCGATCCTATCAGCCCCCGCTATCAACAGATCTGCAATCGCCTCGCCCGCCATGGTATTAAGCGTAATGACAGTGATGGGCCAAACCAATTTGCGCAGCAGATTATCGAGCAATACCAACACAGTGCACCACAGCTTTGTTCGCTTATGCACACCTTGACTCAAAGTTATGTGGCGCTGAAGTATCAAGATTTACCGGCTGATGACTATCAAGCGCATTTAACAAAATTTAAAGCGGCGGCGAAGCAACTGAATTGGTTATTGCTCAGGGCAAAGGTGAAAAAGAAATTCACGCTAGCCTAGCATTGGTAAGCTGAGCATTAGCCGACCAAGTTTCACCAGTTTAAGGCTCAGTAAACGCCTAAAATTGCGGGTTAATTTCACAGAAGCAGCAATAGTGTTGAATCTTATAAATCAAACACATAGAATTGTTTTATTGTCACCATGCCGAGTTGCACATGCTAAAGTTAATCCAGTCCAATCAGATGGAAGTGCTCTGCGCCCATTTAGCCGCTTACCTGACCCAACCCCTTGCTTTTGCACGTCTACTGAGTAACGAGCATATTCTGGTGCAGAGTCCCGGCATGTCCACTTGGCTGCGCCTCGAAATCGCCAAACAAAATGGGATAGCCGCCGCATTGGAATTCCCGCTGCCATCGAGTTTTACTTGGCAGTTGTGCCATGACTTATTGCCCGATGTGCCCAAAGACAACGCCTTCACTAAGGCGGCGATGACCTGGAAGCTGATGCAACTCTTACCGCGCATGTTGCAAAATGACGCCTTTGGGCCGTTGAGACACTATCTAAGTCATCAGCAATCCCGCACAAATGCCGCCGATACAAGTGAACTGCACAACACCCGTGATATGACGGCTGACGACATTAAGCTGTACCAACTCTGTGGTCGGATTGCCGATATCTTCGACCAATACTTAGTGTATCGCCCCGATTGGATTTTAGCCTGGGAGCAAAACGAGCACCCCGACTCACTCACCAAACCGCTGAATGAAGACCAACGCTGGCAACCCATTTTATGGCGCGCGCTGATTGCCTTTAACCGTGATGAGCTTAATCAAAGCCATTACCACAGGGCCAATCTGCACAGCGACTTAATTGCCGCGCTGAATAATCCCGACACGTCACTCGCCAAATTACCGCAACGCCTATTTGTGTTTGGCATTTCCTCGATGGCGCCGCAAACCCTAGAGGTGCTTTACCATCTGGCAGGCCGTATCGATGTGATCGTGCTGGGCTTAAGCCCGTGTCAGCACTATTGGGGTGACATTGTTGATCCCCGTAATCGTGCCCGCATGGCGGTGCAATATGCAGGTAAACGCCAATTAGCCGAACTGTGGGAAGATAAACTCGAAGTGGGTAATCCGCTGCTTGCCAATAACGGCAAGATGGGCCGGGAATTACTCGATATGCTGCTTGAGCTCCCCGCCGAACACTGCGACTTTGGCGATGATGTGTATTGTGAGCCCTGTGACGATCCCAACTCGCCGCACAGTCACGCCAGCATGCTCCACGGGGTGCAATACGATATTTTAGAGATGCAAACCTTAGACAGAGTGCTAGGGCCTGATGCCGAGCTGTATCAGAATGCCGAGAACAGACGCCTGCTTAAGCGCGACGATGAATCCATTCGAGTCAAGAGTTGTCACAGTCCACTGCGGGAAGTCGAAACCCTGCACGATCACTTGCTTGAGTTACTCAGCAACCATGCAGACCTGACACCCAAAGACATAGTGGTGATGATGCCCGATGTCGCCGCCTACGCGCCCTATATCGATGCTGTCTTCTCGGCGAAGCAAGGCCTGCATTATATTCCCTACGCCATTGCCGACCGCGGCGCGGCGCAGGAATCACCGCTCATCAATAGCTTTTTGAATTTACTCGGGATTAATCAGAGCCGTTTTGGTCTGACCGACATTTTGAGCATACTCGAAGTGCCCGCCATTTTGCGCCGTTTCCAGCTCGATGACGATGAATTGCAACTCATCCGCCGCTGGTTAGATGAAGCGGGCGTGCGCTGGGGCCGCGATGAACAAAGCCGCCTTAAGCAAGGTGTGCCAGCATTTGAGCAAAACTCCTGGGCCTTTGGTATTAAAAGGCTGATTTTAGGTTACGCCTTGAGTGACGATGCGCCGCTGTACCAAGACCATTTGATCGTGACTGGTATCGAAGGCCAATCGGCGCAGGCGCTGGGTAAGCTACTCAATTTTATTGAAGTGCTCGATGAAACGGCGCAAATACTCGCCTTGCCGCAAGTGGGTGCCCTGCGCTTAGCGGAATTAACTGATTTGCTGGATGCTTTTTACGACACAGATGAAGACGAGCGCGAGCAGTTACAGGAAATCCGCGATGCCATTGCCGCCCTAGAGCAAGAGTTACTGTCGGCGGGCAAGCCCTTAGATTCAAACTCGTTAGATACAAGTATGTTCGAGACGCTAGCCCAACAGAGCATAAGCGGACTTAGCCTCAGTATCGAAGTGCTGCAACAATGGTTTAATCAACGCTTAACCGAATCTCGGGTCGGCCAGCGTTATCTTGCGGGGAGCGTGAATTTTTGTACCTTGATGCCGATGCGCTCTATCCCCTTTAAGGTCGTGTGTTTACTCGGCATGAATGATGGGGTGTATCCTAGGGTTCAGCATCCCGTCGGCTTTGATTTAATGGCGCATTTCGGTGCCCGTAAAGGCGATCGTTCCCGCCGTCTCGATGACAGATATTTGTTTTTAGAAGCCTTATTGTCGGCGCGCGAGCAACTGTACATCAGCTATATCGGTCGCAGCGAACGGGATAACTCGGAGCGTATCGCCTCTATGCTCGTCTCTGAACTGATTGAATATTGTCAGCTGTGCTATTTGCCTGAAACGCTAGTGGCTCAATCGCAAAACACTTCAAGCCCCATAGACCCAGAAGATGCTGAAAAAGCCCTCTATAACGCGATCGTCAGCCACCAGCCGCTGCAACCCTTCGATCCTAAGTTGTATCAGTCCACAGTAAAAAATAGCGACAAAGATGGCTCAAGCATAGGCCAAAGTTACAGCCAGCAATGGTGTCCACCCAATGCCGACGCAGCGGGCACACATGCGGGGCGCTTTATCGGCGCGCAAACGCGCATCATGCTCGAAGCAGATGAGCAAGGCTCAATACCAGATACAGAAGCACAGCCAGCTTCTGTGCACGCAACGCAAAGCAAGCAAGTGGATGTGTCCGCCCTGATCCGTTTCTTTCGAAATCCGGCGCAGTACTTCTTCAACCGTACGTTAAAAGTCGATCTCAGCCTTAATATTCAGGCCGATGATAATGACGAGCCCTTTAGCTTGAATGCGCTAGAGCGCTATATGTTACAGGCCAAGTTACTCGACGATGCCATAGGCCAAGGTCAGACTGAGCCCGATATCGAGCTGATTAAACGCCTCAAAGCCAGTGGCACTTTGCCCATGCAGCCCTTCGATGATTTGCTACTGCGCCAATATCAGCATGATATTAAGCCTTTGATTGGCAGAACCTTGTTCCTCAAGGGAGAACAAGCCAGCAGCCATGCGGATATTAAACTCGTGTTTGACTTGCCCATCACGGCGGGTAAATCCCAGCAAGTGTTACTGCAAGGCCGTATCGATGACTTAAGCCCTAAGGGATTAGTGAATTACCGCCCTGGTAGCGCCCACGGCCGCGATGTGCTTAGGTTGTACCTTCGCCACCTGTGTTTAATGGCAATGGGCCACACACATGCAAGCTATCTACTCGACATGGGGCATTTTCACGCCCTAGCGCCAATCACAGCTGGGCGCGCCCATGCGTTACTGGCCGATTTGCTGCTGCTGTTTTATCAAGGTCAGCAATACCCACTGTGTTTTATGCCGCGCACCTCACTGGCCTACGTCAGCTGCGAGGGTGAGCACGATGAGCGTTTGCAGCAAGCGTTACCTGAATGGCTGGATGAGCAGAGTCAATTAGGAGAAGGGAACGAGCCCCATTATCAGCGCTTATTCAGCTTCCCGCGGGATTTCGCTGAGGATAGCTTTGGCGCATTAGCCGAGCGCATCTATCGCCCTATGGTGAGTTTATATCTCAAAGACACACTGGCTCAGCTTGAGGAATTTGCGCTGAACGATGGCATGACCCAAGGCCAAACACCCGATGTACAAGCGACTGACACACGAGCGACTACAGCACATTTGAACCGCAATAGCGCACAGGGAGAGCAAGCATGAGTGAACAGATGCCGTTGAACACGCAAGCCTTACAGGCTGCACCACAAGCGCTTGATCCTCTCACTCTGCCCTTTGGCGGTAGTCGTCTTATTGAGGCCAGCGCTGGCACAGGTAAAACCTACACGATTTCAGGTCTTTACTTACGCTTATTGCTTGGTGATGGCATTCCTGCGCCGCTCACCTGCGAACAAATTCTCGTAGTCACCTTCACCAATGCGGCCACCGAAGAGTTAAGAGATCGTATTCGCCGGCGTATTCAAGTCGCCTTTAAGTGCTTCTTAGGGCTAACGATTGCCGATCCCTTTGTACAGGCGTTGTATGACAACACCCCAGAGAGTGAACGCGCCATTGCCTTGAGACGGTTCGATCTCGCCCTTAAATCCCTCGATGAAGCAGCAATTTTTACCATTCACGGTTTCTGTCAGCGAATTTTATCGGATCTCGCCTTTGAGTCCTCCCTGCTGTTCGAATCGGACTTTACCTTGGACGACAGCGAATTTTTGCACCATGCCGTGCGGGATTTTTGGCGTGAGGCCTGTTATCCGCTGCCCGATTACTTAGCGCAAATCATTGCCAAGGAATTTGGCGAGCCCGATGGTTTAGTCAAACAGTTGCGACCGCTCCTTGGCGCTAGTCAAGCAAAGCCTCTGAAACCCGCGCTTAAGTTTGATGCCTTAGCCCTGTCACTACGCCAAAGTTTAGAGCGCTTTAAATTAGCTTGGCCAAGGGAACGCGATGGCTTATTGGCATTGCTACACAGTTTGCCACTCAACGGCACCCGCTTTGGCAAAGCAACGGATAAGTACCCCAAGCTCGCCGCCATGTTCGATGCATTAGATAACTGGCTCGCCTTCGGTCATGGGTTGCCGCCGCTGAAAGAGTTAGAAGCCTTATCGCTGTCTGAGTTAAAACTCAACAAGGGCGGCGTCATCCCAAGTGTGAGCGAAGCACCGCTGATGGATCATATGGAGCAACTCGCCATATTGATTGCCGCCATTAAACCGGCATTTTTGTATAGTGCGAAACTTGGCATAAGCGAGCGATTTGCCCAGCAAAAACAACAAAAAAATGTGCTGACCCCAGATGACTTACTCACGACATTAGCGAACGCACTACATGCCAATAATGAAACCTTGCCCAAAGCCGTGGCAACACGTTTCCCCGTCGCGCTTATTGATGAATTCCAAGATACCGATCCGCTGCAATTTGCGATCTTCTCTGGCATCTACCAAGACCGCTACTCGTTTGAACAGCAAGGCAAAAACGATATAGAAAATAAGCTCAGCCTATTGATGATTGGCGATCCTAAGCAAGCCATTTATGCCTTTCGCGGCGCCGATATCCATACCTATATTGAGGCCCGTCATCATACGCAGGCCCACTATCATCTGGATACCAACTACCGCTCAAGCGCAAACATGGTTGCTGGGATCAACCATCTGTTTAGTCAGCATAATGATCCTTTTATCAGTCAATCGATCCCCTTTGATAGCGTGAAAACGCCCAGCAGTGCTAAAGGGAAAATCCTCACTGAAAAAACCGCCAATCCAGCCGCCTTAAGATTAAGACTCTTAAGCGAAAGCGCAGAAAACGGCCTCAACAAAACCACGGCAAGACACTTGCTCGCCGAAGACGCGGCGGCACAAATTACCCGTTTACTGACAGATGCGGCCAATGGCAAATGCCACAGCCCGAAAGGGCCTTTGATCGCTAAAGACATCGCTATCCTAGTGCGGGATCGCAACGAAGCGGCAGTGATGAAAACCGCATTAAGTAAATGCCACATAGGCGCGGTGTTTTTAAGTCGCGACAGTGTGTTCGATACCCTTGAAGCGCGGGAAATGGCGTTAATTTTGCGCTCTCTAGCGAACCCAAAAGATGAACGGGCACTGCGCAGCGCCCTAGCCACGGCATTATTGGGCTATAGCGCCGAGCAAATTCATGCCTTTAACCAAGATGAAGAACACAGACAGCTGTTATTAGAGCAATTTTTTAACTTGCACCAAGTGTGGCAAAAACGCGGCATCATGCCCGCGCTACTCAGCCTTGCCAATAGCACTAAACTGATTGACCGTTTACTGCACACCGCCAGTGTAGAGGTAGATGCTCAAGAGCAAGATGCCACAAACGGTGAGCGTCGCCTGACGGATTTTCGCCACCTTGCCGAGCTATTACAACAAAAGGCCACCGAACTTGATGGTATGAGTGCCCTGCTCAATTGGTATGAACAGCAACTGATTGATAACACAGGCACCGATGAACAGCAGCTGCGCCTTGAGAGCGAGCAGAATCTGGTGCAGATCGTCACTATCCATAAGAGTAAGGGTCTTGAGTATCCCGTATGTTTTGTGCCCTTTGTCAGCCTAGCCCGCGACAATCGCCGCCGCCCTACGCCTATGCTGTACCACAGAACCAACGATGCAGGTGAGCAAGAGCTAGTGTGGGATATCGAAGGCACGGATGACGGTTGGGAGCGCGCAAAACAAGAAACCTTAGCCGAAGACTTGCGCCTTTTGTATGTGGCGCTCACTCGCCCTGTGTATTTGTGTTACTTCTATATCGCCAACCACAGTCGTCAGCTTAAAAATGGCCTTAAAAGTCAGCTGCATGAAACCGCTATCGGCTATTTGCTCGGCATAGGCGACTCAGAATGTGACTTTGCCCGTATCTGCAATGCTGCGCAGCAGCTCGCTCAAGATGTGGAAGCCATAAGTATTGATAAGGTGCCCGATGACATAGACGAGCGCCCATTGCCCTCAAGCCAAGACATAGCGCAAATACTTAGCGCGAAAACCTTAACCCGCCAATACAGCACGCCGTGGCGAGTCGGCAGTTATTCAGGCCTAGTTAAAAATACCAGCCATGGCAAAGCCGCTCCGGGTGCCGATGATGAAACGTTAGGTACGCTTGAATATACGGCTGCGCAAACACTCTCTATTCCTAATGAGGCAAGCCATGAGCTGCAGGATGGCATGCTCAATCGCTTTAACTTTGAGCGCGGCGCCAATGCCGGTAGCTTTATGCATTTAGTGTTAGAAGAGATTGATTTTACGCAGGCAGAAATCGACTTACCGCTGCAATTGCCTAAAGCCATGTTGCAATACGGTATCGCACCCGAGTGGCAAACGGTATTGCACACTTGGTATCTGGATGTGCTGCATGCGCCGCTTGGGCTCATGCCGACAACAGTGTCATCAACAACAGTGCAAACGACAATGCCTTCAACATCGGCCTTAGAAAATCATTCCAAGACACCCAAACCTGAGCATCCTGATTTGTGCTTAGCCAAGTTATCGCCACAGGATACCTTAGTCGAAATGGAATTTTATTTACCCTTAAGCGAACTTAAGGATACTGAGCTCAATGCGCTACTGCAGCAGTTTGGCTATGAGTCGACACTTAAGTTTGATGATCTCAAGGGCATGCTCAAGGGCTTTATCGATTTAACCTTTGAATACCAAGGGAAATATTATATCGCCGACTATAAGTCGAATCATTTAGGCGACAACATCAATGCCTATCATCAGAGCGCGTTGCAAAGTGCCATAACCGATCATAGGTACGATTTGCAGTACATCCTCTACTCATTGGCGCTACACAGGTATTTGAGTTTACGCCTGCCAAGTTATGACTACGACAGCCATATCGGCGGTTGTTATTACTTGTTCTTACGGGGAATGTCGGCTCAGTATCCCGGCTACGGTGTTTATTACGACAAGCCGCCGAAGGCACTTATCCTCGCGCTGGATTCACTATTTAATGACAATTTATTTCACAGTAGATTAGCTGGTGCAATCGATACAGGAGTCACGGCATGATGCGCTCAACCCAAGGGCTAAAGGCACATTCACTCACAGCCGCGAAATGGATAGATCATGGCGCAATCCAGCTTAGCGCGCCGCTGCCAGAGCTTTTAAAGCTGTGGGAGCAAGAACGACTGCTTACACCGCTCGATCGGCATTTCGCACTCGAAATGAGCCGCTTGCATCCAAGTGACAGCCAACATCCCTTGTTTATTTTGCTGTGTGCGCTATTAAGCCAGCAATTATCTTCACAGCACAGTTGCCTAGTGCTCGCCCATATCGTGCCGCTTAATCCTATGGCCGAGCAAAATAGCCATTGTAAAATCAGCTTAAGCCTAGAAGCGCTCACCGAGACCTTGCAAACCTTTGATGCCGTCGGTCAAGCGGGCAGTAACAAACCACTTATTTTTGATAATGGCAGACTCTATTTGCAGCGTTATCATCAATTTGAAACCTCAGTGGCCGCTTCGTTAATCCGCCTATCGGGAAGCGTATCTAAACACTCTGAAGAGGTAAGCCACCAAGAGCAAACTCAAACCGCTAAGTTGCGGTCACTGCTAGATCAACTGTTCCCCGCCACTGTGAGCGCTCCCCATTCACTCACTACCAATGTACTCACTACCAGTGTAATCACTAAAAGTGATAGCACACAAAGCACAGCACCCATTGATTGGCAAAAGGTTGCCACGGCCACTGCGCTGGGTAAAAAACTGGCGGTGATCACTGGTGGCCCAGGTACGGGCAAAACCACCACTGTGACTAAGCTTTTGTTATTGCTACAAATGGAATCACAGCAGGAAATTCGTTTAGTCGCGCCAACGGGAAAAGCGGCGGCTCGCTTAAGCGAATCAATCAAAGCCTCAAAAGCGCGTCTGGCGAAGGAACTCAGCGCCCATACTGATGTTGTCGATGAAGCTCGCAATAGAAATAATCAAGACTTTTTAACGGCACTGGGGCGCATTCCAGAGGAAGCATCAACCCTACACAGACTGCTTGGGGTGATCCCCAATTCGCCGCACTTTCGCCACCATCAAGGTAATCCGCTTAGGCTCGACTTATTAATCGTCGACGAAGCCTCTATGGTCGATTTGCCCATGATGTATAAGCTGCTGAGCGCACTGCCTGAGCACGCCAGTTTGATTTTACTCGGCGATCAGGATCAACTCGCCTCGGTTGAAGCCGGCGCTGTGCTCGCCGATATTTGTGCGGGCCTGAAAATACCAGTAGAACCCAATAACCTTGCGCAAAATAACACAGCATCTAACAACTCTGCTCTGTGGCAAATGCGCTATTCCAAGGAGCAAGCTGAGCGTCTGAGTGCGTTAACGGGGTTTGAGTTAACACCCTATATCAGCGACGCGCCTAAACTTGGCGATAGCTTGTGTATGCTAATGCACAGCCACAGATTTAAAGGCGATGCAGGGATTGGACAACTTGCGAGCGCCGTTAATCGCGCAGATCTTCAAGGTATTTTGCAAGTATGGCAACAGGGACCCGCAGAATTAAGCTGGTTAGAACACAGCATGGCTGTAAGCCAAACCCAAGCCAAAGTGAGCGAGCCTGCTAATAATATGGGACTCAATTTACTGCTAGAGCAAGCCTGCCAGCAATATGGTATTTATCTCAGCGCCTTGAATAGCGATGTAAACATTAGCGATGAAAGTCATAGTGATTTAAGTAAGCGTCCAAGCACAGCTGAGATCATAGAAAGCTTTAACCAGTACCGCATTTTATGCGCCATGCGCTCGGGCGATTATGGGGTTGAAGGCATCAATCAGTATGTAACTCAAGCACTGGCCAATGCCAAGCTGATTAAACCGCTACAGGAGTTTTATCTGGGTCGGCCGATTATCATCCAAAGCAATGACTATAACTTAGGCCTGTTTAACGGTGATATCGGATTGATTTTGCAGGATGAAGATAAACCCGAACGTTTAATGGCGCACTTCATCAAGGCCGATGGCAGCCTGCTAAAAGTCTTGCCAGCCCGTTTGCCCAGCCATGAAACCTGTTACGCCATGACAGTACACAAAAGCCAAGGCAGCGAATTTAGCCGTGTGGCCTTAGTGCTGCCACCGAGCCCCAGCTTAGCCCAATGGCAACTGCTGACTAAAGAGTTGGTTTACACCGCCATCACCCGCGCTAAAGTGCACTTTACCTGCTTAGGTACCCAGCACGTATTCGAGCGGGCCAGTAGCCAAGCCACTCAACGCGCATCGGGTCTTGCTGACAGGCTTTGGGGTTAAGTTAGGTTAAGTTAGGTTCGTTTAACTCAAGACTAAGCTGTAACGGAAAGAGGTTTTGGTAAACCCTATACTTTCATAGTATTGCTGTGTGGCAATGCGCTGGGTCGATGTAGTGAGTTCGAGTAACTGACAGGCTTCTTGTCTTCCCCGCGCTTTAGCAAAATCAATCAGCTGAGTGCCGATGCCCTGACCTCGCATATCGGCATCCACTACTATCGCCGTAATGCGACAAATACGACTCAAAGCGGGGAAATAATCAAAGAACATCAAGGCCATCACAGCAACAAGTTGCGGCTCACCCAGCGCATTGAGTTGCTCGTATACCAGTAACTCATCAGTGCGAGAATGGGGATTATTTTGGCACTCGGTTAACGTCTTGGCTAACGCGGCCACAGGTAAAACATAACCTAGCTGCTCAAGTAGCAGTTGAATACTCTGTGCATCGTGTAACTGAGCTAACCGAATGTTTTTATTCATCATACAAATTTTACCCTCGTCATTTACCAAAACTCTTTACGATGACTTTCAACCAAGTATTCCCTACAACAATGCCATGTTGAAACGCATCCCGAATGCTAATTTTTTTCGCGGCTATTCATCGCAGCGAATAGTGACTCCACAATTGCAAGACATTGTCAGTTAACCCCACAAAAATCAAAATAAACTCGCCAAATGCATAAGCCCTTATTTGCAATGCGATCAAATGCGTTAAAATTCACCACTTAATAGCCGCCAGTCAGCAAAACCTTGCACTCATAGGGACAAGAAAACTAAGATGACAGCGGTTGTACTATAGGATGATGTTCGTATTGCCACAGGCCGATATCATCCGATTTTGCTCACTTTGAGGAATCACAATGTCTAAGATCAATCTGCTTTTGCTGTGCGGCGGCGGAAGTGCCGAACACGATATTTCATTAATGTCGGCCAACTATTTTGAAACCTCACTGGCAAAATCTGAGCAGTTTTCTGTGTTGCGCGTCGAGCTGGATAAATTCGGCCAGTACCGCACCGCCGCAGGTGACGACTGCGAACTGACCAATAGCCGCGAAATTCGCTTCCGTGATGAAAGCAAAACGCCATGGCCGGTCGATTATGTTATTCCTTGCATTCATGGCTATCCCGGCGAGACCGGCGACATTCAATCCTACTTTAATTTGATCCAACTGCCCTATTTTGGCTGTGAATCCGAAGCGAGCAGCAACTGCTTCAATAAGATCACCGCTAAAATGTGGTTCTCTGCCTTAGGTATTCCGAATACGCCGTATATTTTCCTGAATCAGTTCGATGATGCGGCAATTGAGCAAACCCAAGCAGCATTGGCACAATGGGGATCGATCTTCGTCAAAGCAGCCTCACAGGGTTCTTCTGTCGGTTGTTACAAAGTGGACGACAGCAATAAAGTTGCAGGCGTGCTCAAGGATGCGTTTGGCTATGCGCCCTATGTGATCGTTGAAAAAACCATAAAAGCCCGCGAGTTAGAAGTCGCAGTCTACGAGTACAATGGTGAAGTGGTGGCGACAGTGCCAGGTGAAATCATCTGTGATAGCAACACCTTTTACACCTTCGATGAGAAATACGCCAAAAACAGTAAAGCGCGCACCGATGTTGTCGCGCAGGATATTTCATTTGAGATCAGTGAACAGATCCGCGCCTATGCAATCAAGGCATTTAAAGGAATGAAGCTGCGTCACTTATCGCGCATCGACTTTTTCTTAACCGCGGACAATGAAATTCTATTGAATGAAATCAATACTTTCCCAGGTTCTACGCCGATTTCTATGTTCCCTAAAATGCTGCAAAATCACGGTCACGATTTTACGCAATACTTGAGCCTAGTGATTAACGGTCAGCTAACCGCTAAATCTTAACATTCATCAAGCTGACTCAGTGTGCACGCCTATACTCAGTGCAACACCCGTTTTCAGTCATAAAAGAGCGCCGAGGCGCTCTTTTTATTTGTTATTTTTCAACACTATATTCCTAAATATTGGATTATTAACTTACATCTAAACCCAATATATCAATCAGGCTGTCGCAGGTTAAGCCGCCCTCATATTTAGGTCAAACATCAAAGCTCCAATACCAAGAACCTAATGCAGCTCAGCTTGCTTTGCCAACAGCGCAAAGAAAGCGGCTTTTGGCATAGGTTTATAGAAAAGATAGCCTTGAATTTCTTGAATATGATTTGACATCACAAACTTGAGTTGGGACTCAGTTTCCACCCCTTCTGCCGTCACGGTTAACTCTAACGCATGGCTTAACCGCACTATGGCCTCCACCAACGCTTCGTGGCGCTTGCCTTCATCTAATCGGTCGATAAAACTCTTGTCGATCTTAATTTGATCGATAGGAAAATTAGCTAAATAAGATAGAGATGAGTAACCCGTACCAAAGTCGTCCAATGAAATGTTAATCCCCTTAAGCCGCAAACCATTCAGTACATCAATAAGATGTGTATGTTGCTTCATCAGCAAAGACTCAGTGATCTCAAGGGTTAACCTGTCGTAGGGGAAATCTGTTACTTCGAGTTGCTCGGTAATCTCAGCGAAGGAATCCACAAAGGCATCTTGCAGTTCATGGGACCAAAACTCAAAGGTCGACACATTTACCGATAAGTTAATCGGCCAATTATGAGCCTGCATCTCTAAGATGGTTTGCATAGCGCCAAGGCGCACATCTCGACCAATATCAACAATTAAGCCGCTATTCTCCGCGATAGGAATAAACTCATCGGGGGGAATGAATTGCCCTTCAAGCTGCCAACGAAGTAAAACCTCGGCGCGAACAATCAAACCTGTGGTCGCATTCACTATGGGCTGGTAATAAAGCTCGAAGGTCTGTTGATCGAGTGCCTGCTTAAGTTGATTATGAAGGCTGGCAATGCGCTCGGCATTGAGCTGCATTTGCTCAGTAAAAAAATGATATCGATTACGACCGTTAGCCTTTGAAATATACATGGCCTGATCGGCGCAATTTAACAGCTGCTCGAGATCGAGGGCATCTTCAGGAAAACGGGCAATCCCTATACTTACCGAACTATAAACACCTTTGCCATCGGCAAGTACATAACGTTTTGCCACATGCTTATTAATTGTTTCAGCAAGTTGCGCCAACTCTTTCTGATTAACTATCCCAGGTAATAGCAAGGCAAACTCATCACCGCCGAGGCGTGCAAACATCATAGTGTCATTGAGACATTCACAAATCTGCCGCACCACTTGCACTAATAATGCATCACCTTTGTCGTGGCCATGGGTGTCGTTAACTTGCTTAAAGTTATCTAAATCCATCAGCATAAAACTAAAGCCGGGCGTCAGACTGTCGGAGGTAATTAAGGATTGGATCTGTTTAAACAAGGCATTACGGTTAGCAAGCCCAGTTAGCGAGTCATTATTGGCCTGATACTTAATCAGCTGCGCCGCTTTTTTACGTTCGCTAATATCGGAAAATAACCACGCAAAACACGGCTGTAATCCATTAGGCTCTCGAAATGTGCTGACGATAAGGTCTAGATAAAACTCCTCACCATTGCCCCTTAAGCCAACCAATTCCCCCTGCCACATTTTATCCTGCGCTAAATGCTCAAATAGGCCGACTAACTCATTGGGTTGAGACGCAGACAAAAACATCTTAGGATTAAAGTTTGCTATATCAATATTTTGCGGAAGAACGATGTGTTTAAAAGCGGGGTTAGCATAGAGGACGGAATCATCAGAATTGGAGATAACCAACGCCAAAGGTAAGCGATCAAAAATTTTCACCGCTAAATGCTGAAACTCCATTGCCCGACTGCGCTCAATGGCCAAACTGGCTAATCGTGCCGCCTCTGAAATCAGCTCTAAATCAAGCTCTGTTGGGGACTTTATCGTATCGTAGTACATGGCAAATGTACCGAGCACTTTGCCTTGATTATCTTTGATAGGTTCAGACCAACAAGATTTAAGACCGGCGCGTAATGGCAGTTCTTTATAATTTTCCCAATAAGGATGTGTAGCTATGTCTTCAACGATAACACGCTTTGCGAAATACGCCGCTGTTCCGCAGGAGCCGACATTTGGGCCAATCTCGACCCCATTAATCGCTTGGTTGTAACTGTCGGGTAAATGGGGCGCAGCGCCTAACAACAAACGTTTGCCGTCACCGCTGAGCAGTAATATAGATCCACGAGTGCCTATCTTTTGCGCTTCGATTTTTAGCACTAAGGCGTGCAAGATTTCATGTAGCGGTGCGCCATTGAGCAGCATAGAGAGAATACTGCTATAGCAAGCTATGCTGACATTATGGGCGAGTTTAACATCAGTATGGTCGAGCAGACCTGGAAGATTAACGCCGTACGCCATAATTCCCTTACAAACAAAGTTGCAATATAAATACTGATTAACAATGTTAAGAATATTTATAACTTATTGGAAATTTTAGGCACTAATATTAACTAAGTAAACCCTGAATGAATGGCATAAAGGGCTTACTTTAGTCTTAACCGCAAGGCTTTACTCTTGAATACGTTCAAGTTTTGCAAGGTAAAAGCCATCAAATCCGCTATCGGCAGGGCTAATACTTTCATCCTCAATTAGGCGGAAATTAGGATTCTCAGCTAAAAACGCATCGACTTGACCGCGGTTTTCACAAGGGAAGATAGAACAGGTCGCATAAACCACTATGCCACCAACTTTGACCATGCGGCTATAACTGCTCAAAATGTGTTTTTGCAGTTCCATTAACACGGGTAAACGCTCGACGGTATCACGCCATTTTGCATCGGGATTACGCTTTAATACACCCAAACCTGAGCAAGGCACATCGAGTAATACCCGATCGGCGCTGAGCTTTAAGCGTTTAATGGTTTTACTGCTGGCAATCACGCGGGTTTCGACATTGTGCGCCCCATTACGACGGGCACGCTCTTTGAGCTTGTCGAGTTTCCATTGCTCCACATCCATGGCTAACAAGCGCCCTTTGCCCTGCATTTGCGCGGCTATGTGTAATGTTTTGCCACCCGCACCTGCGCAAGCATCGATGACTTTCATACCCGGTTTGGCATCAAGCGCTGCCGCCACGCGCTGAGAGCCCGCATCTTGCTGCTCGAATAAACCATCTTTAAAGCTTTGGGTACGGAACAAGGCAGAATCGGAGGTCACTTCAAGGGCAGAATCAACCCCATCAACGCTCTGCGTGCTCACAAACTCTGCGGCAAGCTTAGCGGCCAATTGATCACGTGTTATTTTAAGGGCATTTGCGCGTAAAAAACGTTTCGGCGCAGTGCTTAACGCGGCACGCTCCTTGTCCCAAGACTCACCTAATTGCTCACGGCCCATCGCATCGAGCCACTCAGGGCAACCGTCCCACAGTACAGGCTTAGTTTTAGCCTGCTCGGTGCGCTCGCTCAAACGCGCCTCATCGACTTGCAGCGAATATTGCATTTTAGGCAGTTCAAGCCCGTGGAATAAATGCCACGCATTAAGCAATTTAGAGCCAAAACGCTCCATCTCATCTGGACTGATTTCCGCCAGATAACAATATAAATTTAAGCGACGTAGGATATCACCCGTCGTTAATGCGATACGCGCCTGTTCGGCGGGTACCAATTGCAACCCAGAAAAATGCTGAGAATAGGCCCGATCTAAGGGTTTCCCTTGGCTCAGCACCATAGTTAAGATACTGATCACTAATTCGTTCGAGCTGGCAGAAAGCGGAGAATTCAACATTTAAAAGGTCACCATGAATGATAAAACCGGAGGATCATAGGAGGTCAGGCCCTAATACGCAAGCACGCTGGCGCTGAGTTAAGGTTAAAGCCATAAAAAAAGCGATCCAGAGGGATCGCTTTTTAGTTTAACTCTGTTAACCCGTTACATTTTTGAGCCTTTAGCCCCGTAAAACAGGATAAAGCCATAGCAAATCACAGGCAGAATAAACGCGTGCTGTACACCAAGGTTATCCGCTAACATGCCTTGGAATAAAGGTAGAATCGCCCCACCCACAATTGCCAGACACAAAATGCCACTGCCCTGTGAAGTGTGTGGACCTAAATCACGCAGCGCTAAGCTGAAGATCGTTGGGAACATAATCGAGTTAAATAACCCCACCCCAAGGATTGCCCACATAGCAATGCTGCCACTGCTTGTCATCGCCACCAGCACAAGTAGCGCTGCAATAAAGGCATTAAAAGCAAGTACTGAGCCAGCGGGCACTTTTTGCATCACCACAGAGCCAATAAAACGTCCCACCATAGCGCCGCCCCAGTAATAGGCGATGTAATGGGCGGCTTCGGCTTCTGGCATGCCCGCAATGTGGCTTTCGCCTAAAAAGTTAACTAAGAAACTACCGATAGACACTTCGGCGCCGACATACACGAAAATACCCACAGCGCCGAGCACTAAGTGCTTGCTTTGTAAGGCACTGGTTTTACCTAGATGGGTTTGGACCTCACCTTGAACACTGTGATCATGCTCACGGATCACAGGTAAATCTAATTTTGCAAAAATCAGCGCTAAGATTGCCAAGGCGCCAGAAAGCAACAGGTATGGCAGTTTAACCACTTCGGCTTCGGCGCTCGCGTTGGCTAAATCGCTGGATACTGAACTGGCAACAGAAAGAATGAGCATAGCACCAAAGAATGGTGCCACAGTTGTACCTAACGCATTGAAAGCTTGCGTTAAATTCAAACGACTCGAGGCAGTTTCGCTACTGCCTAAGGCGTTAACATAGGGGTTGGCTGCCACTTGTAGGATAGTGATGCCCGATGCAAGAACGAATAACGCGCCAAGGAACAGATTGTAGGTCGCTAGCGTGGCCGCTGGATAAAACAGCGCACAGCCAATACTCGCAATCACAAGACCGGTAACTATCCCCTTTTGATAACCCAGTTTTTTGACTAAGTTACCAGCTGGGATCGACACTAAAAAGTAAGCTCCAAAGAAACAAAATTGGATCAACATGGCTTGAGTGTAATTCAGCGAAAACACCGCTTTAAGATGCGGGATCAGAATATCGTTCAAGCAAGTGATAAAACCCCACATAAAAAACAGTGAAGTTAATGAGATCAAGGCAAAACGATAACTGCCCGAGCCATTTTCGCCAGCATTACTGCTGTAACTACCGATATTAATTGATGACGCCATAGTTATTCTCTCTGTATGTTTTTATTATCAGGAACTAATTAAGGTTACATTCCCCAGTATGCCCGTGGGCGGCTTTACGTCGAATAGTGGGCTTGGGTATATACCCAAGCTACCTGAAGATACGAGTTTCAGAGCGCCTAGGGTGCTTCAATTCAAGGCGCATCAATGACAGAATGTCGGCCACCTTTTGAATTGATGCAACACCGAAGTGGAGTGCCCTAGGCGCTCCGTCCCGGCGGGTTTTAACGCACTTTATGCCGTGTTGGTTATTTTTAACTTAGTCCACTAGGTCTGCAAATAACCGCCTTGCCTAAAGTGCGTTAAATTCCCGCTGAATCCTGCATCTTCAAGTTGTTTGGGTATATAACACCTCAGCCGAATAAAAATGAATCATTTTCACTTTAAAACTGCATAAAAGCTGGCAAATGCCGAAAACTTCAGCTGATTGTTTTCTATTTGTGCGGTTTTCAGGCCATGTCCCAGCAACATTTCACTAAATTCAAACTGTGATGAATCCAACTCAACATCGGTATTCCCTAAGTTGAATCCGACGAATATTTTGAGCTCTCCTAAGGTACGGATAAAGGCCAAGATGGGCTCGTTGGTATCCACAAACTGGATATCGCCTTCAATCAGCACTGGGTGTAATTTACGCCAAGCAAGAAAACGTCGATAACCATTAAGCATGGAATCTGCATCTGATTCTTGTACATCTACCGCTAACGCTTGATGCGCAGGTGCTATCGGCAGCCAAGGCGATACCTCACTAAAACCACTAAAATCGGCGCCTTGCTGCCATGGCATTGGCGTACGGCAACCATCGCGGCCTTTGAACATAGGCCAGAAGGTTTTGCCAAAGGGATCTTGCAACTCATGGTATTCAATCGGCGCTTCGGTTAAACCGAGTTCTTCACCTTGATAACTACACACACTGCCGCGCAGTGAACTTAGCATGGCATTGAGCATTTTAACCATGTCAGAATTCTGTTTGCCCAGCCCCCAACGGCTCGCCACGCGCTGCACATCATGATTACCGATAGCCCAACAAGGCCAACCATCACCTATGCTCGCTTCTAATGCCTCTACGGTTTGGCGAATATAAGCGGCGCTGTAATCGTCGGTTAATAGCTCAAAACTGTAGGCCATGTGCAGGCGATCTTCACCTTTAGTGTAAGCCGCCATCACAGCTAAAGAATCTTCGGCCGACACTTCACCTAAGGTCACAGCGCCGGGATAGCGATTAATGAGCTTTCGTAAATCTTCGATAAACGCGATGGTTTGCGGACGGTCATTATTGTAGTAATGATATTGATAGGCGTAAGGGTTATCTTCGCTAAAACCTCGGCCCTGACGTTTATCCTTAGGTTTCGCTGGATTGTCCCTGAGCTGTTCATCGTGATAACAGAAGGTAATTGCATCTAAGCGAAAGCCATCAACACCCTTTTTAAGCCAGAATTCAACATTATCCAGCACAGCTTGACGCACGTCAGGGTTATGGAAATTAATATCGGGCTGGCTACGCAGGAAGTTATGTAAATAATATTGTTGTCTGCGTGGTTCCCATTCCCAAGCACAACCGCCAAAAATCGCGAGCCAGTTGTTAGGCGCTGTGCCGTCTTCCTTAGGATCGGCCCACACATACCAATCCGCTTTAGGATTTGTACGGCTCTCGCGGCTTTCAACAAACCACGCATGCTGATCAGAGGTATGACTTAATACTTGATCGATAATGACCTTAATGCCTAAGCCGTGAGCTTTTTCAATCAATTCATCGAAATCATGCATAGTGCCAAAAAGAGGATCAACTTCGCGGTAGTCACTGATGTCGTAGCCAAAATCTGCCATGGGCGATTTAAAGAATGGTGAAATCCAGATGGCATCGACGTTGAGGCTCGCAATGTAGTTCAGCTTAGCGATAATGCCACGCAAATCACCAACGCCATCACCATTGGTATCTAAAAGGCTACGCGGATAAATTTGATAAATCACCGCGCCTCGCCACCAAGTTAACTCACTCATTGTTGCCCCTTTATCGTTATTCTACAGCGATCTTTCCCTAACACACTCACGCAAACAGTTATCGTTTTGTTACTGCAGAGTAAAGGTATCGCGGCTTATTTTGTGTCACCGAGCATACGTGAAGAGGGAAATAAGGTTCAATACACCTGCATACGTATGCAGAAGACCGCGCCAGAAACCACATTGAGACATAACTCGCTTTACTATTTATTAACAGTCACTTAATTGCAAAATAAAATCATTTTACGCCATGAGATTTCCCGCAATTAACGGCTATTCTTAACTCAACAAGGCATTGAATACGTATGCACTCTGTTGTTCCGCTAAGAAGCTCGGGAGTAGTATCTTCACCGTTGCATAACAACTTGGTCATAAACGCAGCACTTATGCAGTCAATTAAGCGCCCAGATACCAAAAAAAAGGCCGCAAACATAACGCGGTGATAACGATAAAACGCTCTACAAAGCGATAAAGCGACTCCAAGGGGAAGAGAGATATGATGCGATTTAAACCCAGTTTGCTAACCTTAGCGCTCATTGCCGCAGGTGCGAGTATGCACTCCTATGCGGCAGATGAAGTGGCGACAGATAAGACAGCTAAAGATGAAAATATTGAAGTGATTCAAGTCACTGGTATTCGCCGTAGCTTGCAAGAATCCCAATCACTTAAGATGTCATCCTCTTCTATCGTTGAAGCCATTTCAGCGGAAGACATAGGTAAATTACCGGATGTCAGTATTGCAGAATCTCTAGCACGATTGCCTGGCGTATCGGCTCAACGACTCGATGGTCGTGCCAACGTGATTTCTATCCGCGGTATGGGCCCTGACTTTACTACCGCCACATTAAATGGTCGCGAACAGGCCTCTGTGAACGATAACCGCAGTGTGGAATTCGACCAATATCCATCTGAGTTATTAAATCGCGTTGTAGTTTACAAGACACCCGATGCCTCAGTTATGGCGCAAGCCATCGGCGGTACGGTTGATATGCAAACAATCAGTCCTTTAGCCCACGGTGAACAAACGATTGCCGTTTCGCTACGCGGCGAAATGAACGATTTAGGTTCATTAAACAGCGGCTCAAGTGACACAGGCTACCGTGGCAGTATCTCTTATATTGACCAATTCGCCGATGACACTATTGGTGTCGCCATTGGTTATGCTCGCATGATGTCACCTAACCAAGAAGAACGTTGGCAAGCTTGGGGTTACCCAACCAATGACAATGGTGATAGCGTTTTAGGTGGTGCAAAACCTTTCGTTCGTTCAAGTGAATTAGAACGTGATGGTGTACTCGCCGTATTTGAATATGCGCCAAATACCACTTACCACTCGACCTTAGACATTTACTACTCAAAATTTACCGATGATCAACGCCTACGAGGCATTGAAATCCCTGGTGCTTGGGGCACAAACGGTGGCGTAATTCCGACGACAACTGATAATGGTTTAGTCACTGAAGGTGTCATCAAAGGCGCTGAAGTCGTTATCCGTAACGACGTCAACAAACGTGATGCGGATTCTCTGTCTATTGGCTGGAATAACAAATTCAACATCAATGATAACTGGAATGTTGAAGCCGATATCTCCATGTCTAGAGCTAACCGTACTGACATAGGTATGGAAAGTTACTCAGGAACTGGCCGCGGTACAGGTGTGGGTGCGGTTGACGATTTAGGCTTTGCTTATAACGGTAAAGGCGGTTATATATTTGACCATAACCTCGATTATTCTGATAAAAACCTGATCAAACTTGGCGACCCACTCGGTTGGGGTAGCCCACTAGGCGCTAACACTCAAGACGGCTTTATCAACAAACCTGAAATTGAGGATGAGCTAAAATCCTTCCGTTTAAGCGCTGAATATGTGCTCGATGGCGGTGCCGTCCGTAGCGTTGAGTTTGGTGTGAATCGTACTAATCGCGATAAAACCAAATTAGATAAAGGTTATTACCTGACACTCAAAGGTTATGACGGTTCTGCCAATTACACTATGGCAGTACCAGATCAATACCTACTTGCACCGACGTCACTCGATTTCTTTGGTATGGGCAATGTATTAAGTTACGACTCGTTGGCTTTCTACAATGACGGTAACTATACAGAAACTGATGTTGCTGATGTGGATCTTTCCCGCGCAACTAACTCTTGGGCTGTTCAAGAAAAAGTGACCACCGGCTATGTGATGGCCAACCTTGAATCCGAAGTATTTGGTATTCCTTTCACGGGTAACGCAGGCTTACAAGCGGTTCATACCGATCAATCTTCTGACGGTACAGTGGCAACGGTTGAAAATGAAGTAGTGGTGTTAACGCCGCGCACTGCGGGTGATTCCTATGTTGAATGGCTGCCAAGTGTTAACTTAAGTTTCGAAGTTGCCGATAGCCAAGTGGTCCGTTTAGCCGCAGCGCGCACGTTAACCCGTTCACGCATGGACAAAATGAATGCCAACCTAAACTACACTTATTCAGCTAACCCAAGTGGTGGCAACGTTAACTGGAGTGGTAGCGCCGGTAATCCTGAGTTACGCCCATGGTTAGCCCGTCAATATGACTTAAGCTATGAAAACTATTTCAGCGACCAAGGTTATTTCTCGGTAGCGATATTCTACAAAGATCTTGAGAACTACGTTTACGATCAACATACAGACTTTGATTTCAGCACTCTATTCCCACAAGGGCCGACTGATAACCCGATTGGCGATGTCACCCAACCACAAAACGGTGAAGGTGGTTATGTTCAAGGTGTTGAAGCCTCTGTATCTGTCGACTTTGGTATGTTTGCCGATGTGTTAAGTGGGTTTGGTACTGTTATCAGCGGCTCATACAACGACAGTGAAGTGAAAGAAACTCCAACCAGCAATCCAACAACCTTGCCAGGTCTGTCAGAAAAAACCTTAAACGCGACGATTTACTATGAAAACTCAGGCTTCGAAGCGCGCATTAGCTCACGCTACCGCAGTGACTTCCTTGGTGAAGTAACCAAGATCAGTCTGCAACGCGAAAACGTGAACATCAAAGCTGAAACTGTGGTCGATGCACAAATTGGTTATGACTTTAGCGAAAGCGGTATCGAGTCTCTGTATGGTTTATCTGTTCAGTTCCAAGTGAACAACTTAACCAACGAGCCTTTCACCTCTTACACTAGCGATGATCAACGTTTAGTCCGTGATTACCAAAACTATGGCCGTAACTTTATGTTAGGCGCAAACTATAAGTTCTAATCCTGCACGGCTTAAAGCCTCTGTAACCTGTTACAGAGGCTTTTTACTTTATCATTTCAAGCCACTGGGCTATTCATTTATCTGCGTTAATTGATCACCACGAATCATAATGTGAAAGGCTTATATCATGAATAAAATCAGAGATATCGTCATTGTAGGTGGAGGTTCATCAGGTTGGATGACGGCGGCCATGTTGGCAAGATTGTTTAAGTCAATACTGAATATCACCCTGATTGAATCTGAAGATATAGGCACAGTGGGCGTAGGTGAAGCCACCATTCCACCACTGCAAATATTCAATAACGTGCTAGGGATTTCCGAAGCCGATTTCATCAATGCCACCCAAGCAACGTTTAAATTAGGTATTCAATTCGAAAATTGGGGCAAACCAAATGAAACCTATATGCATGCTTTTGGTAATGTAGGTAAAGATATAGGTTTTACTCAATTTCATCATTATTGGCTCAGCACCTCCCCAAAAGAGGTCAATTCGTTTTGGGATTACTCGGTTAATTACCAAGCGGCGAAACACAATAAGTTTCAAGTACTCCAGCAGATCCCAAACTCTCCCCTTGCCGGCTTAACCCATGCTTATCATTTTGATGCAGCGCTCTATGCCCAATTTTTACGACGTTTCAGTGAGCAACTCGGAGTAAAGCGTATCGAAGGCCAGATTACGGCGGTCGAACTCACGCCAAACGGCGATATTGAAAGTGTAACCTTAGGATCAGGAAAAACCGTAACAGCCGATTTCTTTATAGATTGCTCGGGCTTTGCCGCGCTACTGATAGAAAAAGCGCTCAAGGTTGGCTTCGATAGCTACCAACACTGGCTCCCCTGCGACAGCGCCTATGCCGTGCCCTGCGAAAAAACGGCGGCAATAACGCCTTATACACGTTCTATAGCCCATGATGCGGGTTGGCAATGGCGGATCCCGCTGCAACACCGCACAGGCAATGGGTTAGTCTATTGCAGTCGCTATATCAGTGATGATGCAGCTAAACAGCTTTTACTCAATCATTTAGATGGTAAGCCTTTGGCTGAACCTAAGAAAATCAATTTTAAAACCGGACGACGAATCAAACAGTGGCATAAAAACTGTGTTGCCATCGGCCTTTCGAGTGGGTTCTTAGAGCCTTTAGAATCCACCAGCTTACATTTAGTCCAATCGGTGATTATTCGCTTGAGTAAACTCTTTCCACATCAAGGAATTGCACAAGCGAATGTCGATGAGTTTAATCGCCAGTCCCAACTTGAATTTGAACAAATCCGCGATTTTATTATCTTGCACTATCATTTAAACCAAAGGGAAGATGCGAAGGAAAATGGGTTTTGGTATCAATGCCGAACCATGTTACTGCCAGAGAGTTTGCAACAAAAAATCGCCCTATTTCGTGCCACAGGCACAGTGTTTAGACATCAAGATGAACTCTTTACCGAAGCCGCATGGATTCAAGTCATGTTGGGGCAAGGCATTAGGCCTCAGGATTTCAATCCATTAGCGGCAACCATTCAACCACAAGCACTGAGTGAATTTCTGCTCAATATGCGCACTATTATTGATAATACCGTCACTAAGCTACCAAGCCACGACCAGTATCTAGCACACATATCGACACATAAATAATCACTACGGCTTAAGAGTTACGACTGACGTTAGGAGTGTACTAACTCATCGATTTATAAATTGAATTTGCAGTTTAAATTTGAATCAACAAGGAAAGAATATGATATTAAACCTGCGGACTCTCACCACTTCCTTAATGATAATGCTAAGTCTATGTGCCTCAGATAGTACTGCCAGAGCAAGTTCGAGCAGTCTCTCTTTGCCACTTCAAGACACATCAAGCCAGCCTCATGGCCTGACACTTGAACCCGCATTTTGGTGGGCGGGGATGCACAATCCTGAGTTACAATTGATGCTGTATAGCCGCGATTTCCCTAGCTTACCGCAGCAGCTTAAGCTTGATATCCAAGGTGAAGGCATCACGCTAAAAAGCATTGAACACACTGATAACCCTCACTATCTGTTTATCAATTTAGATCTGAGCCAAGCTGCGCCGCAAACCTTTGAGCTGGTGATTTACAGCACTGACTTGGCTTCAAAAACCAGCGCTTCAAAAACCAACACGCCTCTTTATCGCCTGCCCTATACGTTGCAAGCGCGTGCTGAGGGCAGTCGTGAGCGCCAAGGGTTTAGCAATAAGGATGTGATTTACCTTATCACCCCGGACAGATTCGCCAATGGCGACACCAGTAATGACAATCAAGCCGATATGTTAGAGCAAGTCGCAACGAACTCTCCTAGCAATTCCAACCATCCCTATTATCCCGATGCTCGCCATGGCGGCGATATCGCAGGGATCAGCCAGCACTTAGCGTATCTGGCAAAACTCGGGGTGACTCAGTTATGGATCAATCCGCTGCTTGAGAATAATCAAGCCCAGTATTCATACCACGGTTACTCAATTACCAATTTATACCGCGTCGATCCCCGCTTTGGCAGCAATGAAGAGTATAAAGCCTTAGTCGCTAAGGCGAACAAGCTTGGCCTTGGAGTGATTAAAGATGTTGTCGTGAATCATATCGGCTCTAATCATTGGTGGCTCAACGATTTACCTAGCCAAGACTGGCTGAACGATGCCACAAAAATGCAGCTAAAGAATCAAAAATCCAAGCCTCACTTGACTCAGTCTGCCGATACTAAATCCAGTGCTATTAAATCCAGCTTTACCAGCCCCCGTTTTACCAGTCATAGGCGCACTACAGTGCAAGATCCCTACGCGGCAGCGCAAGATCATATCGATTTTGTCGACGGCTGGTTTACCGACACTATGCCGGATCTGAATCAAAGCAATCCAAAACTGGCAACCTATCTTATCCAAAACAGCATTTGGTGGGTCGAGTACGCCGGGCTTTCAGGAATACGCGAAGACACTTATTCCTACGCCGACAAAGCATTTCTCGCTAAATGGTCTAAGGCCGTAATGAGTGAGTACCCGAATTTTAATATTGTTGGCGAAGAATGGACCGCAAACCCCATCACAGTGTCCTATTGGCAAAAGGGCAAAATCAATGCCGATGGTTATACCTCAGATTTACCCAGTTTGATGGACTTCCCGCTATATGAAAAATTAATTACCAGCCTCAATGAGCCAGAAAGCTGGGACACTGGTTTTATCAAGCTTTACGAGATGTTAGCCAATGATGTTGTGTATGCTGATCCTAGTAAGCTCGTGCTATTTGAGGGTAATCACGACACTAACCGTATCTTCAGTTTAGTGAAAGAAAATATCGACTTATACAAGATGGCCCTCACCTATGTGCTGACCGCCAAACGCATTCCGCAGCTGTTCTACGGCACAGAAGTGTTAATGACCAGCCCGACAGAAGGCCGTCACGATGGCGTTGTGCGCAGTGATTTCCCTGGAGGGTTTGCCAACGGTGCCACTAACGCCTTTACTGGCCAAGGACTGAGTGAACCGCAGCGACAAGCACAGCAATTTGTCCGTACCCTACTCAATTACCGTAAACAATCCCCTGCGCTGCAATCGGGCGACTTGCTGCACTTTGTGCCGCAGGATGGCGTCTATGTGCAATTTCGCTGCGTATTAAATACGCCATTATCATCTGAACAGAATGCCGAGGCGCTTAAGTCACTAATACAAAACAATTCTCAAACCCGACACAATGCTTGCACTCAGCCCTCAGCCGATAAAGTCATGGTGATTTACAATAAAAATGACAAGGCAATCGCGCTAGATATAAACCGCTTTGCCAGTGTATTTGGCGATAACGGCACCGCGACAGACATCATCAGTGGCAACACTGTTTCACTCAATCAAGTGATAACCTTGTCCCACGCAGGGGTCACAATCCTCGAGCTTAAGCCTAATTCTAATACTGACTCTAATACTAAGTCGCCACTGAACGCTGTCTTGCCTAGCAGCCAAGATTCATTGCACTCGGGAAATCAAGCTAACGTTTTACCGCGCGTTCAAACTCACAGCAGTGCTAACAACAGTGCTAACAACAGTGCTAATAGCCTAGCTAAACACTCAACCCAAAAAGGAACTCAGTCTTGAGCTTTTTATCGCCTATCGATTCCAGAGTGACTCAGAGCCCCCAAGCGGCTAAATTTCCCATCGCAGCTTTACGGACCAAAACAGCGAAAAATACGCAGCGCCGACAGTCGCGGCATTCAGCACTCAATTTATGTCTACAGTCTTTGCCTAGTGCTAATTTATTTACTGCTTCTTTATTCAGCGCCTCTTTATTAACTGCCTTACTTTTTAGCTTCTCGGCCAATGCATCGGCGCTGGCGCTTGATAATGAGTTACAGCCAAAGTCAGAGAGTGAGGTTATAACGCTAAAACCTGTGGTGTATCAGATTTTTACTCGCCTTTATGGCAATAAAAACCCAACGAACAAACCTTGGGGCACAATTGCCGATAACGGTGTCGGAAAATTTGATGATATCGACGATGTTGCACTCAATAGCATCAAAGACCTAGGTGTTACCCATGTGTGGTACACAGGCGTTCCCCACCATGCATTGATTGGCGATTACAGTGCGATTGGCGTAAGTGCAGATGATCCTGATGTGGTCAAAGGCCGCGCTGGTTCACCCTACGCAGTTAAAGATTACTACAACGTCAACCCGGATCTGGCGGTCAACCCCGCCAACCGTTTAGCCGAATTCGAAGCGCTGATTGCTCGTACCCATCAACACGGCTTAAAGGTGATTATCGATATAGTGCCAAACCATGTGGCACGCCATTATCAATCGGTCAGTAAACCCCAAGGCGTGCGCGATTTTGGCGAAGATGATGATACCAGTCTGGAGTACGCCAAAAACAACAACTTCTATTACGTCGTTGATAACAGTGTGAAGGGAACGAAAGGACAAGCGCATGCCTTTGAGGTGCCAAGCTTACCCGCAGAGCTTAAACCGCTGGGCGGAGAAGCTCATCCCTTAAGTGACGGTAAATTCGACGAATTTCCCACAAAGTGGACCGGCAATGGCTCACGCTTAGCCAAGCCCGATGCTAATGATTGGTACGAGACCGTTAAAATCAATTACGGCGTGCGCCCCGATGGCACCTATGACTTCCCTCGCCTGCCAGCCAAATTCGCCACTTTTACTGAAGCGCAGCATTACGCTTTCTGGCAACAACATTTAGCCGAGCTCCCGAGCTCTTGGATTAAATTCAATCAGATTGCGCAATACTGGCTAGCGAAAGGGGTCGATGGCTTTCGATACGATATGGCTGAAATGGTGCCAGTTGAGTTTTGGAGTTATCTCAATAGTCAGATAAAACACACTAATCCCGATGCCTTTATCTTGGCCGAGGTCTATAACCCTAAACTGTACCGAAATTATATCCAGCTTGGAAAAATGGATTATCTGTACGATAAGGTCGATCTTTACGACACTCTAAAAGCCGTGATGGCGGGTAAAACTAGCACAGCTAATATTGCGGCGAATCAGGCAAAAGTGCAGGATATTGAATCCCACATGCTGCACTTTTTAGAAAACCACGATGAGCAACGTATTGGTAATGCGGCATTTTTAGCATCGCTACAAACAAATATCTCAGCAAATGACTCTGCAACTGCTCAGGCCGTAAATCCGAACTATGCCCTACCAGCCATGGTGGTATCGGCAACAATAGGCACTTCACCAACGTTGGTGTATTTTGGCCAAGAAGTGGGAGAAGCAGCCATCGATAACCCAGGTTTTGGTCATGCATCACGCACCAGTATTTTTGACTATGTTGGTGTCCCCGCCCATCAGCGCTGGATGAACAATGGCAAGTTTGATGGTGGACAATCGACACAGCAAGAAACATCACTGCGAGCTTACTATCAAAAGCTATTAACGTTAAGCACTGGCAGAACCACGCCCGCACTCTTAGGACAATACTATTCACTCGATGCTGCAAATCGCAGCAAGAATGATGCGACTGAAAGTAACAGCACTCAAAATATGAATACTCAAAAGAGTGCCGTGCACGAAACTGGCTATGACGACAGCACCTTCGCTTTTGCCCGCTTCGAGGCGATATCTGGGACCTCAAAGCAGACTCAAAAGCTGATTATTGTCAGTAACTTCAGTCAGACCAAATCAAAAGCCTTACAGCTCAAGCTACCCAAAGAGCTTATCCGTAAGTGGCAATTAAAGGACGGCGTATTTCCGCTTATGGATTTACTCGAAGATCATGCGGCGAAGTTAGTCATTAAGGAAGCTGAAGGTCTAGTTCAGATGCAACTTGCACCGTTGTCTTCAGCCATATTCGAGCTGGAAGATTAAACGAGCAACAAGCAAAGGTGAGCTAAAAAGTGAAATCGACCGATAGCGTCACGCTAAACTGTGACGCTATATTTTTTAACCGTTATACTCTCAAACCTTTCTATCTTATTTGATTACCCTTTAAAAATCACAAAGGAAAGCGATGTTACTCGGCATTCACCATGTAGCGATTATTTGCAGCGACTATCAAAAATCCAAACATTTTTATGTGACTATTCTTGGTCTTAGCGTACTCGCAGAGCATTACCGTGAGGCATGTAATTCCTATAAACTCGATTTACAGCTCGGGGATAAGAGTCAAATCGAGTTGTTTTCATTCGACACTCCCCCCAAGCGCCCCAGCTATCCCGAAGCCTGTGGACTGAGGCATCTTGCCTTTCGCGTCGCATCGATTGAAACCGCCATCGAACATCTTCATAGCCATCACATTACCGTTGAACCCGTCCGCATTGACGAATACACAGGCAGAAAATTCACCTTCTTTAGCGATCCCGACGGCCTACCCTTAGAATTATATGAGCTATAGCCTGAATCAAGCTGAGCCTCAGAGCAGAGAATGAGATGAACAAAGCTTAATTACCACGGGAATGATTTAGGATTAGACTGAACCAAGCGACACTGACGTTTAACCATTTTGACGCTACGATAAAGTCAAAGCCTACCTAGGCTAACCATTTAGGAACTCAAGGTGTTTGATAATCCAGCATTATTACTATGGAGTTTAGTCTTTAGCCTCATTGGTCTTGGCTTTTTCACCTACGGCAAACGCCAAGCCGCCCCCATCCCTTTAGTCGTAGGTCTCACCCCTGATGATTTACCCTTATTTTGTCACCAATCTCGCATTACTTATCGCCATAGGCATCGCCCTCATCGCACTCCCCTATTTTATGAGGATTTGATTTTTTAATCCTTGTTTAACCATTAAAGTCTTTTTTGCAAGAGGTCTTTTTTACTAGCCACCCATGATATAAAAATAACCAACAACATCGAAGCTACGTTTACCAAACGGTTTGTGGCTTAGATTGAAAAGTCAGGTTTTCGGTGGATTATCGCTGGTTATTTTTTGATTTTCCGATAATTAGCAGGAATTGGGTCGATTTAGTTCGAGTCAGGCTCTCCACTGCTATGGATGAGTGAAGTTTGGCGCTGAACTATCTCTGAATGTGGACTATCTCTAAATGGCTCAGCTTGCCATTAAATTCAGGCAGCTGTGGCGATAGTGCCTTCGTCGCTTTTCAAGGTGTTCGCAATAACAAGTGAGCTCTTGCACTGTACCTACAGGGCCTTTAAAAAGCTGCCCGAAATGCTGAGTGAGCTTAAGCCAATGCTCAGGCGGAATATTAAGGCGAATCAGTAAGCTTGCACTGCTCGAACTGATACTCCCGCGTTTATCATCGCGAATAATTCTGCCGGTATCATCGACCAGTTGCAGATAATCTTGTACATCAAAGGACAGCCCTTTAGGCATATTATCTCGCTCATTACCGATAAAAGGCAGTAAGGTTTCGGGTTGTTTGCCGGCTAGTGCCGCACGGATACGCCGTTGAATACTAGTGAAGTTCGAAGTTTCTGGTGATGTAGCTAGTTGAGCACGAATAGGGTTGAGGTCAACATAAGTCATACATGCGAGTACTGCCGCCTCATCGAGTAGGGCTTGGGATTTAAAACGGCCCTCCCAGAAGCGTCCAGTGCAGTTATCCTCTTGATTTGCCTTACGGGCGATAGGTTCATTTAACGCTCGCATAAACCAAGAAATATCACTTAAGCGACTGCGGTATAGAGCGATATGGTGTTTAAGGTTAACCACGTCATGGGCTTCAACAACTTGTCCTTGGACAAACTGTTGTGTTAATTCAGTGCCTTTAAATACCTGATGCCAATGCTCAAGCACTTCCCTATCACTCCATTGATTAGCTTGGTAAATGTCCACGCAGAGTACCAAATGCAGATGATTGCTCATCACCGCATAAGCAGCGACATCAATAGCAAAAACCTGAGCCAGCTTAAGTAATTGCTGCTCTACCCACTCGCGTCTATGGTCGTAGTTTTTACCAGAGAAATAGTCTTCACCACACAAATAGGCACGCCTAACGACTCGACTACAACAGTGATAAAAAGGCGTATCTTCCAAACTGATTTGAGTTCTCCTTGGCTGTGGCATCATCACACTCCTTGTGTGGGGAAACAGACACTAAGCCTAGTTGAGAAAAGGGTGACTCACCAAGGAGTCATCGCTAAATTAGAATGGGTGGCTTATGAAAAACTCTTACGAAAAACTGCTTAAGAAAAAACTATCTATCACTGGTCATGACTTTACTGGCCAAGCCAATAAGCAACACCCCTGATATTCCCTCTAAGGCTCTGGAATAACGCTGGGAATTGGGCCGACTAAATACCCAGCTTCCCGCAGACGCATAAAGGACGTTACACAGGGTAGCTAACAAACTGAAAATAAGACCAAGGGTTAACAGCTGAATTGACGTTGACCCCGCTAACGGGTCAATAAACTGCGGCAAAAAAGAGAGGAAAAATAAAGCAACTTTAGGATTAAGTACACTAACGACAATGCCTTGGAAAAATACGTTGCCGTTTGGTTTGCTATTGTCATCAACCACAATATGATTGTTGCCACGCCACATTGATATTAACGCTTGGATGCCTAAATACATTAGATACGCGGCCCCCAACCACTTCACAATACTAAAAGCCAAAGCTGAACTGAGAATGATGGCAGATAATCCCAAGCTAGCAGCAAGCGTGTGAACAAAATAGCCCACACCTAAACCCATCGCAGCTTTAAGCCCACTGATCATTTTCCCTTTCATTGTGTTAGATACAATGTAGATAACATCGGGTCCAGGGATAAGATTGATAGCAAGGCAAGCAACTGCAAACAGTATTAGTGAATTTAAATCCATTTCATTTTTCTCCTTGTTAAACGCGTAACCTATCGCGCCCGCGTAAGTGGTGTTCAACGCAACACCACAGCCTCTACAAACCACTTTAAAAATAAAATCAAAACGTTAACTACAAGTAAGTTGATAACCAGAGCCTGTGCTCAACTTTATATACTTTTTGCCCACGTCTTGATTTAATGCAAACTTCAATTTGCTCATTCTTAACGATCTTAATTGGCACTTAATTTTTTTATTCACGGCAAATCGTTAAACGGCGCAACGCAAAAATCCCCAGTAGTGAAAGTATCAATAGCGATAAGCTGCCACCGCCGCTGTAACCTTGTTTATGTTCTATGGTGGCAACGTGCTCTTCTTTAACCCGAGTTTTAAAGCGGGCGAGTTCATCGTCTAAATTGACTATCATATCGTTCACCGCCAGCTCAAAACCCTCATAGGATTTCTCCCTTAGGGTTGTCGTCACGCCAACAGCGGTTGAACTTTCAGTTAACTGATTTATGCCCGGCGCCCTAAATAACATCTTTTGGCTGCGCATATCGAACACCGCTGTATCTACAAAGGTTTGGATTGCATTTTCATTACCGGGGATTAAATACATGCCCACGATAGTCCAATAAAGGATGGCGGATTTGTTCTCGTGGCTTTGCATCAGTTGATCATAAGATACCAGCGCCATCACATCGACGTCATGCAGGCGGGCAACTTGCTGCAAGGTATTAAAACCTTTGCCATTTTTAAGATAGGTGCTCGGAATGATTTCAATACGATCGATATAATCGTATTTAATAAAGGATTGTTTCACCTTGTTGAGCAAAGCGACTTGGGCGCGACTGTCCATGGCATCGGCTTGCCAATGGGATGAAGGTAAAAAAGCAATGCCGACGGTAATAGGCAAACGCAGTACAGGTAAGGATGGCTGCTGGGCTTGGCGGCTCTTCTCATCTGGATATAAGTATTCGACTAAGCTACTCGATACCGCCTTTTTATCTGTGGTATTACCGTTAAAAAACGCGCTGCAGCCACTGAGTGAAAGCATTGCGAGTGAGATTATGCCGCTGGTTATGATCTTAAGTTTCATCTGTTTCCCTACCGTATCCATACACTGCCGCTAATGATGCTACTGAACTTATTGCTAGCGGATATTGCTGGCTACCTTATCCACTCATTACAGTTAAAACAAGTCGTTATGTTCACATATCAAATCAAAGACATTCAAACTCAGGTTTTACATACCAATTTTAGATACAAAAAAGCCGCATCATAAAATGCGGCTAGTCAGGTAGTGTCACACACGCTTATACACTTTTTTGTGCACGCTTTTATGCAATAGGCTTAAGCGTATTTACGCACTTTTTTAAGCGCAATTTGTTGTTTTAACATGGATAAATGTTCGATAAACACTTTGCCATGTAAATGGTCGATTTCATGCTGTAATACTATGGCTAAAAACTCATCGGTTTCGATTTCGATAGCTTTGCCAGTTCTGTCTAAGGCGGTCACTTTAACTTTTTCAAAACGTGACACTTTAGCGCGATAACCTGGGATCGACAGACAGCCTTCTTCACCCACAAACTCGCCAGACTTTTCGACGATTTCAGGGTTGATCAGCACTTGAGGTTGGTCGCGACCGTCAGATAAATCGATCACAATAATTGCATCCGTACTGCCGACTTGCGTTGCCGCTAAACCGATACCATCGTCCGTGTGATACATGGTTTCGATTAAATCATCGATAAATCCCTGAACAGCTTCAATATCTTTTACAGGTTGCGCTTTACGTTTAAGGCGCTCGTCGGGAATGGTTAAAATATCGAGTACAGCCATGCCAGTTATCTTCTCTCATCGAGTCAAAAAAATTGGCGCTATTATGGACTATTTGACCATTTACACAATATTAAAGCTAAAAACAGTTTAAATATTTTGTTAGCAATCGAGATAGTCGATAAAAAATACCGAGTAATGCATCATCCATTGAGTGCTTAATGCCCTCTCATCTTCCGCTAAACCAGACTTTGCCGTTACACTAGCGCAACCTCGTCGCCCACGATTTTTACTGTATGACCTTTTAAGCATGATCATCTGAGCATGAACACGCATCTAGCTGAGGACCAACTATTCAATGACATCGTTTCCAAAAGACAAATCGCCGCTGTATCACTATCTTGAAAAAGATAGCCAAGATGAGCAGGATTTAGCGAGTCACCAGCCCCAAGCGATGGACTTGTCTCCCATGGCGAAAATCTGGCATATCGTCGCTATGATCCCGCAGGGAAAAATCAGCAGTTATGGCAAAATTGCCGATTATGCGGGATTACCGGGGCGAGCACGTTATGTGTCCAAGGCACTCAAATCGGCACCCGAGCATTTGTCTCTGCCTTGGCACAGAGTCCTCAATAGTCAGGGTAAAATCTCCTTCGAGAAAAATTCAGTCTCCTTTCAGGAACAGATGGAATTATTAAGAATCGAAGGGATAACAGTGAACTGCGGCAAAGTTAATTTGTCTGAGTACCAGTGGCGTCCCGATCTAGTCACTTTAGTCATGGCAATGCCATTTTAGTTTAATATACTGATCCATAAACTGTTTACATGGCTATTTACAGAAGTGTCGGCCTCGGCTATAACCTGCTAACCGTCGACTCCGATTTTTAATTTACGCTGAACTGATTTACCCTGAACTGTGTAAGTAAGCATGCTACTCGACACTTTTTTATCAACCACTACTGAGCGTTTGTAGTGATACAAGGTGAAAACCTGCGACCCAAGGAGCATTCTTTGCGTACCATTCCCACATTATTAGTGAGCTTAACGGCCCTCACCCAAAGTATGTTTGCCATAGCCGCGCCGACGCCGCTCACGCCGCAGACAGCCGAATACCAAGTCAACTATGGAGATATCGAACTCGGTAAAGCCAAATACACCCTGCCCAATCCAGAAGATGGGGTGTATAAGTATCGTTTTGACAGCGATCTTAGCCTGTTATTGTTAACCGATGTGCGCCACATCTTGAGTGAATTTACTCAAGAAAATAGTCAACTCAGCCCTTTACGTTACTTACAGCAGCGTCAAGGTGTCGGCCCGAATTACACAGAACAAACCGCGTTCGCCAAAGCGCAGGGCTTTATTCATACCCGTTATAAAGACGAGAAAGGCAAATTCCCCTATGAAGGCGAGATTTTCGATCCACTAATGGTGCAATTGCAATTCAGGCTCGATATGGTCTCGGGCAAAGAAGCGCTCGACTACAAGATGGTCAAAGACAACGAACTGGATGAATATAAGTTCCATGTCATTGGCAGAGAACGGATGAACATCGATAGTGGCAGTTACGACACAGTCAAAATTGAAGTGGTGCGTGACAATAAAAAACGTCAAACCTTCTTCTGGATGGCACCGGATTTAGCCTACCTGCCCGTACGGTTAACACATTTTGAAAAAGGCAGTAAGCAGCTCGATATCAAGTTGCTGAAGTATCACTTCGATGAAGTTGTGAGCCAAGAAAGCACCCCGGCAGATATTGCTGAGCAACCGCAAGTACCAAAACTGCTCGGCACGACGGAAGGTTAACTGGCAAAGCATTGAGTTGAGTTGAGAAAATCAACTTAACTCAATGATACAAAGCCTTAGCTGAATTAGACCGATAAAACCAAAACGTACTAATACCGAATCGAATGAATAGCTAACCGAGCTAGTATTTAACTGAACCTAGGGCCAGAACTCTAAGTTCGGTTAATGCTCATAGCTAATGGTTCATAGCTGACAGTTCATTGCAACAAGTTCGTTACTAATGGCCTATCACTAATCCTTGTTTGCTAAAAGATGCGTTGGATAACATCAAAGATCGATTAACAGCTCGCCTAATCTAAATAGCTTCCAGTTACCCGGCTGCATAACATGCCACTGTTCATTCTCGGTCAATGGACGCGTCGCAATCACAGTCACCACATCATGGGCGGTAGTTTCCTTATCAAAATCAATCACCACATCGGTATCAATAAGTTTCGCTTTGCCAAACGGTGCGCGGCGAGTGATGTAACATAAATTATTGCTGCAATAGCTCATCAGGTGCTCACCATCGCTCAAGATCATGTTGAACACACCTAAGGCACGGATTTGTTCGGCCAACGTCGCGACATAATGAAACACAGCCAACATATCTTCAGGTTTAGCATCGCCAAACTTCTGGGCAACTTGTTCCAAAATCCAGCAGAAAGCGAGTTCGCTGTCAGTATCACCAACGCTCTGATAGCGCGAGACGTTAAACTTAGGCAGATAGTCCGTCAATTGGCCATTATGAGCATAGGTCCAATAACGTCCCCATAATTCGCGGGTAAAAGGATGAGTATTCTCTAAAGACACGCAGCCGCGATTCGCTTGGCGAATATGGCTTATTACCACTTCACTTTTAATCGGGTAGGATTTGATCAATTTTGCAATATGCGATTCGCTACTCGGGCAAGCATCTTTAAAAGTACGGCTACCTTTGCCCTCGTAAAACGTAATACCCCAGCCGTCCACGTGGGGACCGGTTACGCCTCCACGTTGTGCTAATCCCGTAAAACTAAACACAATATCGGTTGGCACATTGGCACTCATTGCCAGTAACTCGCACATATTTCTCGCCTATCATCAATCAAAAATCCACTTGTTGGCATTGTAACTAGTTGATGACATTTGTGGAATGATCAAAGTCGACAAATAATTTAAACAATTGTTTGAAAAATACTTGTATTAAAATTGTCTTAGGTTTAACTTTTATGCGACACAGGTCTGACCACAAACTATAATTGTGATCGCAATCAACAAAACACTCTATGACCTGTGGTTGGCACTCGGTCATATTTAAGGAGAATTACAGTGACTACCCTACTTTGGATCATCGCCATGATCTTAGTGCTAGGAGCCCTAGCTTACCTTCGGGTATCTTTGCTCACTGCCACTATTGCAGCCGCTGTTGTGATGACAGCAGGATGGACACTCGATGTTGTCGGCCCTATCTCTTGGATCGTTTTCCTTGTGGTAGCCTTGCCGTTAAATATCAGTGCATTTAGACAAAATGTGATCAGTCGCCCACTGATGAAGGTTTATCGCGGCATCATGCCGGAAATGTCTTCAACTGAGAAAGAAGCGATTGAAGCCGGCACCACTTGGTGGGAAGCCGATCTGTTTGCGGGTAACCCGAACTGGAAAAAACTGCATAACTACCCAGTTGCGCGTTTAAGCGCTGACGAACAGGCCTTCCTCGATGGCCCTGTTGAAGAAGTGTGCCGCATGGTGAATCAACACCAAGTATCACATCAACTGGCTGATTTACCCGCTGAAGTATGGCAATACCTGAAAGATCACGGCTTCTTCGCCATGATCATTAAGAAAAAATACGGCGGTTTAGAATATTCGGCTTATGCCCAATCTCGTGTGTTACAAAAACTGGCGGGATTAAGCAGCGAGTTGGCTTCAACTGTTGGCGTGCCTAATTCTTTAGGCCCTGGAGAGCTGCTGCAACATTACGGCACCCCAGAGCAACAAAACCATTATTTACCGCGTTTAGCCAAAGGGTTAGAAGTGCCTTGTTTCGCACTGACCAGCCCAGAAGCTGGTAGCGATGCAGGCTCGATTCCTGACTTTGGTATCGTGTGTAAAGGCCAATGGGAAGGTGAAGAAGTTCTGGGGATGAAGCTGACTTGGAACAAACGTTACATCACCTTAGCGCCTGTCGCGACAGTATTAGGCCTCGCCTTTAAACTGCGCGATCCAGAGCATCTACTTGGCGATAAAGAAGAACTCGGCATCACTTGTGCATTGATCCCTACCGATGTGGAAGGGGTTGAAACCGGTCGTCGTCACTTCCCGCTCAACTGCATGTTCCAAAACGGTCCGACTCGCGGCAACGAAGTATTTGTGCCATTAAGCTTCATCATTGGTGGCCCGAAAATGGCTGGTCAAGGCTGGCGTATGCTGGTGGAATGTTTATCAGTGGGTCGTGGTATCACGCTGCCATCAAACTCAGCAGGTGGTGTGAAAACTGCAGCGCTGGCAACAGGTGCTTATGCTCGCATTCGTCGTCAGTTCAAATTGCCTATCGGTAAGCTTGAAGGTATTGAAGAGCCAATGGCACGCATCGGCGGTAACGCTTATCTGATGGATGCGGTAACCACGTTGACCACTACAGGTATCGACTTAGGTGAAAAACCGTCGGTTATCTCTGCGATTGTAAAATATCACCTGACAGACAGAATGCAGAAATGCGTTATCGATGCCATGGATATTCACGGTGGTAAAGGCGTGTGTCTTGGCCCCAACAACTATTTAGGTCGTGGCTACCAAGCTGCGCCTATCGCGATTACCGTTGAAGGCGCAAACATCCTGACACGTTCTATGATCATCTACGGCCAAGGCGCAATTCGTTGCCATCCTTACGTACTGGCAGAAATGGAGTCAGCATTTGATACCGAATCGGGTCAAGGTTTAGCTAACTTCGATGCAGCCATCTTTGGCCACATTGGTTTTGCGACCAGTAACTTCATTCGTAGCTTCTGGTTAGGTCTGACATCAAGCCGTTTCTCTAACGCGCCTTATTCAGATAAAACCAAACGTTATTATCAACAGATGAACCGTTTCAGTGCCAACCTTGCCTTGCTCTCTGACTTAGCCATGGCAACCTTGGGCGGCAACCTTAAACGTAAAGAACGTATCTCTGCCCGTTTAGGTGACTTACTGAGCCAACTGTATCTGGCATCTGCCACGCTAAAGCGCTATGAAGATGAAGGCCGCCAAACCGACGACTTACCATTAGTGCAATGGGCGGTTGAAGATGCGCTGTACAAGTTACAAGCCTCGTTAGACGATTTGCTGGATAACTTCCCTATGGGTCTTGGCGGCGCATTACGCGTGGTGATGTTCCCATTCGGTCGTCCACTGAAACGCCCAAGCGATGTGTTAGACCATAAAGTTGCTAAGATCATGCAAACACCGTGTGAAAGCCGTGACCGTCTAGGTAAAGGCCAGTTCTGGACTAACTCTGAGCACAATGCTGTGGGGATCCAAGAACAAACGCTACTTGACATCATCGCGTCTGAACCGCTACATGACAAAGTCTGTAAAGCGAGCGGTAAACGTCTACCCTTCATGTGGTTAGATAAAGTTGCCGCTGAAGGTAAAGCACTGGGCGTGCTGAGCGACGATGAAGTTAGCTTGCTAGAAAGAGCGGAAATCGGTCGTATGAAGTCAATCAACGTTGATGACTTTGACCCAGCTGAACTGCGTCCTGAAGTGGTTTCTACCACTTCACAGGAACGCGCAGCGTAATCCATTTAGTAAGATTTAAACCCACAAAAAAGGAGGCTAATCAGCCTCCTTTTTTAATGCCTTGACCCAATGACAATTCAAACTACTCCATCACTGAGTGGAGTCTAACACCAATCACAGCCTAGGTTAACTCTTCGCTAAAGTCTCATCTGCAGCTTGAAGTGGATCAGCGGTATTATCCTCAATAGCCACTTTAGCTTCAGCCTGTACAAGCCTTAATTGTTCAGCCTCTTCATCCGCTTTTATCTTCGCTAAAGCAGCTTCTGCTACGGCTTTCTCTTGGGCTTCTTGTGCTTCTCGTTCTGCAATCGCTTGCTGTACTTTGGCTTCTTCTAAGGCTTCAATCGGTAGCAGGCTAATGAGCTCAATACCATTCGGGAATACAGTATCGTTGCCAGACACTACAACGACCTTACCTTCCTTGGTTAAATAAACCAGTGGCATAGCCGTTTCACCGTAACGCTTACGGAAATGCTCAAAGCTGAAGTTTTCGGTTAAATTGGTCACTTTAAGCTGAGCGCCTCTCGCCATTAGGCTTGCTATCTTGGCATAGGACACGGCATCACCAAACAGACATAAACGCTGCTTATAACTTTCTGAGAGCTGGTGGCGCGCACTGCCGACTTCGGTATTATTTAAGCCAAAGACCTTCTTAGTGCCAAAGAAATCTTGAAAATGGAAACTCACTAAAGGGTTCAATTGTCGATAAGGCGAAATGATCAACACGCGGCCAATCCCCGTTAAATCCATATAGGTTTCAGCATGTTCCGATGCGGGATTACCAAAATACACTGGGATATTATCCATGCGTGCGAGGCGTATGTTATCCCAGTTATTATCAGCCAATAGCACTTTGATATCCTTGGCTTTTAAGATTTTAGCTAACTCACGGGAAAATTTAGAAGCACCGAAAATCAATAAACCTTGGGCAGAATCGGCTTTGACACCGAGGAATCGCGCCCAACGTCCCGCGGTTAAACTTTGGATAACGACCGTGCCGATAATAATTAAAAACACTAAGGGCACAATCGCATCAGCGCCCTGCACATTGTTGGCTTCTAACTTAATCGCAAACAATGACGATACCGCGGCAGCGACTATGCCTCGCGGTGCAATCCAGCATAAAAACCACTTATCAGCCCTCGATAAAGAGGTGCCTATACCAGAAACCCAAATACTCAGTGGCCGTGCTAGCAACATAGTGACCGCTAAAACGCCCAGTCCACCCCAACCTAAGTCGAGCATGGCATTAGAATCTAATCGCGCCGCCAATAAAATAAACAGTGCCGAAATCAACAGTACGGTTAAGGTTTCTTTAAATTCGAGGATTTCAGCAATATCCACACCGCGCATATTGGCAAGCCAAATGCCCATAACGGTCACAGTCAGTAAACCCGACTCTTCCTGTAATAGGTTAGAGCCGACAAAGATACCCAGCATTAAGGTCAAGACGGCGGTATTGCGCAAATAATGTGGTAACAGGTTGCGTCTTAATATTTGCCCTGTGAGGTAACCTGCCGCAGCGCCGAGCCCTAATCCTAGCGAAAGCATAGAGCCTAATGCATAGAGCACATGTGTCGTGGGATCGCCTGAAACAGTTATGTATTCAAAAACTAATACCGCCAGCAATGCGCCTATGGGGTCGATAACTATGCCTTCCCAGCGCAAAATACTGGCAAGTTGGGATTTAGGGCGCACACTTCTAAGCATAGGCACGATAACCGTCGGTCCCGTCACCACCACTAATGCGCCAAAGAGGAGTGCTATTTCCCAACTAAAATCGAGTAAATAAAAGGTGGCCGTGCTGATACAAGCCCAAGTTATCACTGTTCCTATGGTCACAAGATGCGTCACCATACGACCATGATCTTTGATTTCTTTAAAGTTGAGGGTCAAAGCGCCCTCAAACAAAATTACGGCAACGCCGAGAGAAATGATCGGAAAGAGTAAATTGCCAAAAATCGCATCAGGATTGAGGAAACCAAGTCCGGGGCCGAGGGTGAGTCCACAGAGCAGTAAGGGCAAAATTGCCGGTAAGCGTAGTTTCCAACCAAGCCATTGACAAAAAAGCGATAACACTCCAATCAGCGCTAACATACCCGTAATTTGTTCAACCATAAAAAATCCTTTAGGTGAGGAAAACAATGAGCTCGCATTATCTTGAATGAAATAGATGACATGAGCATGATAAAGGCTCGGGAATTATCTATTTCGCTTAACAATAGCAGCAAATGCATAAACGCTATAAAGTTTATCGAAGACTGCATGACCTAAGTGAAACCAAGGCGCAACAGCGATGGACTGCAAGCTGCAGCGATTTTATGCTGCAATTATTTGATGGAAAAGATAGAAATAAAAAGGCCTTACATTGCTGTAAGGCCTTTTTATTAATTTGGCGGAGCGGACGGGACTCGAACCCGCGCCCCCCGGCGTGACAGGCCGGTATTCTAACCAACTGAACTACCGCTCCAAATTCTTCCATATCTAATATCTGACGAGTTTTAAACCCGCTAACCTCAGCGTGACAGGCCGCTGAAGCTAATACAGAAATACGATAATCAAACTGACTTATTAAGGCTTCTGCTTAAGATGCGAAGAATAATACGGTCGAGCCCTGCGGGCGTCAACCGTTTTTTTACTTATATTTTTCATTTGATTAAAAAAAAACCAAATCAATAGTTGAGCTTGATTTATGTCCCAAATATCGCTGAAACGCCGCAGTTCAAAGTGATTAATCAAACACATTAAGTGACTGCGAACTATCGGTCTTTATCCGCTTCATCTGGCATAGTGAGATCGATTTCATCTAACGAAGGCGCTGCAGCTGAATTCGCCGATGCTTCCTCCAATAAACGTGACTCAGCGGCAGCTAAGGCCTGCGCTAGACTTTGGCGTTTACGCCACACAATTAATCCCACCACGCCCAAGACTAATAAGATAGTGTTGATTGTGATGATCCAAAACATCGCATCTTTCTTTGCAAGTTCTTCTTCCTCTGCCGCTTTTTGTGCAGCAACAGCAGCTAACTCTTCGGCGCTCGGTGGTGGCTCTGGTGGCTGAATTAAGTTGAAAAATAGCTCAGGTAAATCCAGCACAATTTCTCGACCGGTAATCGTTGTCGTCGCTACAAAACCTTTAATACGATAACTACCAAACTCAGTCACAGTCGGTAAATCTAATTCAGAGTCCGGCTCAGTAAGGCCATTCACCGTTAAAGGCAGTTGTAAGCCAGCAGGACCCACCAACTCAAAGGAAAAATGCGTCTCAGCCAGTTGCAGCACAGCACTATCGACGTGCAACATGATCTTCCATTGCCCTGTTAACGGATCGTCTGGGGTAATGACTTCTAAATTAATTGGCCGCGGTGATAATCTAAACGGGAATGAAATCTGCCGCTCAAACACATTATTACGTGCCTGCACCACAAACTCATAATCACCCCAAGGCTGCTTTATATTGATATTGCTGGTAAATACACCATCGTCGGGTTTTTCATCGTAATCTTCACCATTGTCTTTATAGGAACCAACAATAATGTCACCCGCGGCAAAGTTTTCATCGCCCGACTTATGTTTACTCACAAAATGTGCAGTCCATTCGACTAAATAATCTAACCCAGGCATACGCACACGCTGCTCGTCACCCATTAGCTGCGCGACAATTTTAACTTGTTCACCTTGGAAGATTGGCTGTGGTAAAGGCTGGACTTCTATTTCGAGTTTAGAGAGCTTCTTAAGGGTTGAACCTGCGACAACCTTGCCCACCAACTGCCAAGGTCCGGGCTGTGGTGACTCAATGTAAATAATATCGCCCGTTATACCATCAACCCACTTAACGGTTGCTGGATGACGATTGGCGTACCATTTACTGCCATCGGGTAACACTATGACCACAGGCGCAGAGCCATATTCACGCTCCACTAATAAAGTCATGTTATCGACCATATGATCAATACGAAAACGGTTTTTAAGCTCTGAGGCCGTCTCCAATCCTACAATCGGGGCAGCCTTAGGCGACTTAACAACTTTTTGGGCAGGCTCTTGGTCGGCGGCCAATACAGACGTCACACTCACAAGCGGTGTAGTGACAGCAAGGCAAAGCGCTAAAATAAGTTTATGGCACGACATCGGCATAATGATTTTTCTATCCTCTCCAGAGGCATTTACCTGATTTTGCGACTAAATCAAGGCGTTGTTCATGCATAGTCAATTCATCGGCCGATGCGCCGATCACTTTAAGATTAAGTGATTGCGGATCAAAACGTTGGATCCCCCCCGCTTCCTGCCCCGCTTCTTCGTTAGACAAATTAAACTTTGTCTGGCCGCCTGTCATGATCAAATAAACATCGGCGAGGATCTCGGCATCGAGTAAAGCGCCGTGGTACTCGCGGCGAGACGTATCCACACCGTAACGCTTACAGAGAGCGTCGAGATTGTTTTTCTGGCCGGGATGCAGGAACTTAGCAATTTCTAAGGTATCGAGGATCTGACAAATATCAGCGGTTTTCGGTCCACGCGGCTGCAACAGTGAAAACTCATGATCCATGAAGCTCACGTCGAAGTTCGCGTTATGGGCGACGATTTCTGCACCGTCGATAAAGTTAATAAATTCTTGGGCAACTTGATGAAAACGCGGTTCTTTAGAAACACGCTCATCAGTAATACCGTGAACGGCGATGGCTTCAGGATCGATTGCTTGCCCAGGATTGATATATTGGTGGTAATAACGTCCCGTCAAACGACGGTTCACCACTTCCACGCAACCTATCTCGATGATCCTATGGCCTAAATAAATGGCGCCGCTGCCCTGGTTCATACCTGTGGTTTCGGTGTCCAAAATAACCTGACGGCTAGCATTAGAGATAATATTCATGTTTTTATGCGCTTCTTATGACAATTTTTGGTTATACTCGGCCGAAATTCCCGGCTATGGTAACAATTTGATGACTGAACTAAAACTGATCCACATCTTCACCGACGGTTCTTGCTTAGGCAATCCCGGTCCTGGCGGCTATGGCATTGTAATGAATTATAAAGGCCATACAAAGGAGATGTCCGACGGTTTTGCGCTCACGACCAATAATCGCATGGAATTATTAGCTCCCATCATAGCGTTAGAAAGCTTGAAAGAGCCTTGCCAAGTCGTGCTCACCAGCGACAGCCAATATATGCGCCAAGGCATAATGACGTGGATCCATGGCTGGAAGAAAAAAGGCTGGATGACCTCAAACCGTACCCCAGTCAAAAACGTTGATCTATGGAAACGATTAGATAAAGCCTCACAGATGCACACTATCGACTGGCAATGGGTTAAAGGCCACGCAGGACACGCCGAAAACGAACGTTGCGACGTGTTAGCTCGCACTGCGGCAGAATCTAAACCAACCCAACCCGACTTAGGCTACCAGCCTTAACTCTGTGGCCCTTACTTAAACGAGCTAAGTTTGAACAACCCCAGTTCATACGAGCTAAATTCGAAAGTAAGTTAGAAAACTGAATTAGAAAAGTGAATTAGAAAAGTGAATTAGAAAAGTGAGTTCGATGCCATCACGCCTAAGCTAAATACTGAGGCGTGATGATTTATTTCGCGATTAATCTCACCGTTTAAGCCCACCGTCAACTTTAACCTTTTAAACAAATCGCTTAGGCTTACTGTTTACAAGGGCCATTGCTATAAAAAAGTTTATTTAACTTCCACACCTGCGATATTGAAAAAATTCTCACAAAACTGCACAAAAGCTTGACCTAAGGATGTCGCCTGACGGCTCTTATGGGTGATACGATAAAACTGCCGCTCCAGCACTAATCCCTCAATCGTGACTAATGCTAACTCTTTGCGGCTGATTTCTTTCTCTAGCGCCAGCTCAGATAACACCCCAAGCCCAGCACCTTGTTTCACCGCCTGTTTAATTGCATCCGGCGTAGTAAAGCAGAACTTAGCTTCTGGCTGCATATCCAACTCATTGGCAGCATTGACAAAATACTCACGAGTGCCCGAGCCTTCTTCACGTAGCACCCAAGACTGGCCTCTCACTTTCGCCGGTTTAACGACTTTCCCTGCTAGAGGATGCGCCGGATGGCAAAACACCAGTAATCTATCCTTATGCCATGCCTCGACACTCAAACGATTGTCAGTGCAATGGCCTTCAATAAAACCCATTTCTGAGCGGAACTGCGCAACCGCTTGGATCACATCTTGAGTATTAGTAATCGCCACATCCACATGAGTTTGAGTATGTTGCTGACAAAATGCCACTGCGGCTTTCGCCATCAAATAGTTACCTATGGTTGAACTGGCACTGATACTTAACCGCCCAACCAAATCGCCGCCATGGTAGGTAAATGCCTGCTCAATTTGCTCGACACGGTGCAATAAATCCGTCGCCAGTGGCAACAATAAATTACCCTGCGAGTTCAGCTGTAATCGATTACCAATGCGCTCGAATAAGCGGGCATTGAGCTGTTTTTCTAACTCTGCCAAGGCCATAGAAGTGGCAGGTGGTGATAAATTAACTTGCTCCGCCGCCTTTGCGACTTGGCCGCTACGCGCCACAGCCTCAAATACCGCCAGTTGTCTTAGGGTGATCCGCATATAAAAACCTGTACTTAAAATAAAAAAGGCTTATCCGTTTTTCGAATGCTTTGATAAATGCCCTGAACGTCCCGCGGTCGGTGCCGTGGTCCAATTTGTCTGCCGCACCTTACGTTTATCGCGGATAGGCGTGAGTGGCGACTCAAGTTTGCGTGCCACAATCAAATACAAACTGCCCGCGCTAGGCAGCCATGACGCTAAACTCTGTTGAAAAAATTTGCCTTGGGTGAAATCGCCCATTAAAGGGTGATAGACCAAACGTTCATCGCCCACCACTTGATAACCCAATAAACCTAACCAATCTCGCACCCTTGATGGCATAAAGAAGCGGCCATTCCATGGGAGACAATCCTGATACTTAGGCCACAACTTACCCAAAAATACCGGACTCAAGGGATTAAAACCAATGATAAAAAGATAACCTCCGGCGATGAGTACCCTGTCGGTTTCGCGAAGAATACGGTAAGGATCGGATTCAAATTCGAGTAATAGACTCATGACCACCGCATCTATCGCCGCATTTTGCAGGGGTAAATGGCAAAAATCACCTTCAATTGAGGCGCCTTGAGATGACGAGAGTGAAAAATGATGGGCCACTGGCGATGCCATACTCGATAATTCGGCACTCAAAGGTCCTAACTTTAACAAATGATAACCAAAGACTCTTGGCCACCAATCCTCAAGCTGCTTAGCAACGGCTTGTTGAAGCGCTTCACCATTGGGCAAGTCGCTCCATTGTTCGGGTTTGAGCTCAGTACTAAAATGCGACACAGAGTTCCTCCGTTAGCTTGGTAGACAAGTATCCAATTGGGTCAAAAATTACTACCATTTTGCCACAGGGCAAAAGCGGCAAAGGTCGCCAAAGGCTGTTCACTTATGGATAATACCTTTATCTTCAAATTGAAATACAGACATAGGCAGTTCTATGCTCACTATAACAGCGATTAAAGCCTTTAATGACAATTATATCTGGGTGTTACAACAACAGCCGCAAACACAGGTTTATGTTGTCGATCCCGGTGATGCGAATGTAGTTATTGACTATCTAGAGGCCAATCAACTCACGCTAGCGGGCATTTTACTGACCCACCACCACAATGACCATACGGGTGGCGTCGCTGAACTTCAAGCCTACAGTCAAGACAGGCTCACGGTCTTTGGCCCAGACAATGAGAAGATTAAAGGCATCACCCATCCACTGCACGCAGCAGCGCAGCCCAGATTAACACTCGACTATATGAGTAGCGAGCTGCAAGTTTTAGCTGTTCCAGGGCACACAGCAGGACATATTGCCTACGTTATTGAAGATGCCTTGTTTTGTGGTGACACCCTCTTTAGCGGTGGCTGCGGACGCTTATTTGAAGGGACGCCAGCGCAAATGCTCGACTCATTGCAGCAACTTGCCAAGCTTCCCGCCGACACTCGGGTGTATTGTGCCCATGAGTACACACTTTCAAACCTCAAATTTGCCCTCGCGGTCAATCCCAACAATCGCGCGCTACAAGACTATAACGAACGCGCCATACAGCTGCGGCGCCAAGAGAAAGCGACTATCCCCTCCACCATCGCCTTAGAACGCGCCATTAATCCGTTTCTACGCGCCAACGATATTGAGATTATCGACAGCATAAAACAGCATTTTAGCGATCTAAATCATGCCAATTTAGACGAACTTAGCAGTTTTACCCTGCTCAGACAGTGGAAAGATAATTTTTGATCACAAAAGCAATATTGTAGATTGAAATTTAAACAGTTTTTCTCATTTTTGATGATGTAAATCAAAAATGGCCTTACATTATGTACGATAATTAAGGGACAAGATCGAAAAGATCCCATAGAATGGCTCGTTTTGCGTGAAAACTTTGCGCGCTGCGTCGTCTTTATCTTCATATAAAACATACTGTTAATATAAAGAAAAGCTATGCACTAACAGAGGACTACCGTTTTCAATGAGAGTATCACTTTATGTTGTTGTAGGGGGATTTGCCCTACTCACAGGTTGTCAAACATTAGACAACCATGGCGTTAATCAGACAGAAGTTGAAGCCGTCACAACCGAAAATACAGTCCCAGAATATTACCTCGCAACCGAGGCTCCGTCGGCGCAAATTACCGATGTGTGGGAGCGAATTCGTCAAGGTATGCAGTTACCGGTTCCCGATCAAAAATTGGTGAATCAATATCGCGATTGGTACATCAAAAATCCGCAGCATCTAGAGATCATCTCAGAGCGTGCTGCACCTTACATGTACTTGATCGTTGAAGAGCTTGAAAAGCGCCATCTTCCTATTGAGATAGCTTTATTACCTATTATTGAAAGCGCCTTTGATCCATCGGCGTCTTCGGCCAGTGCGGCATCGGGTTTGTGGCAATTCACCACGCCAATGGCCAGCCATTTCGGTTTAGAAATGAACTGGTGGTACGACGGTCGCCGTGATGTGCCCGCTTCAACAACAGCGGCGCTCGACATGTTGGAATATCTCTACGATAAAACCAATAACAATTGGCTTTATGCCATTGCAGCCTATAACTCGGGTGAATCTCGGGTGCTCAATGCGATTAAACGAAATGAGAAAAAAGGCTTAAAAACCGACTTTTGGTCATTGGATTTACCCAGTGAAACCGAACGCTACGTGCCACAATTGCTGGCGCTGGCTGAAGTCATTAAACACGCCGATGAATATGGCATCACTTTAGCGCCAATTGACAACAACCCTACAATTGAAGTGGTTGATATTGATAGCCAAATTGATTTAGCCATGGCGGCAGGTTTGGCCAATATGACTACGCTTGAGCTACAAAAACTCAATCCAGGTTATAACCGTTGGGCCACTTCGCCACTGGGGCCGCACACTTTAGTATTACCGATTGATAAATCGGAAGAATTTAAGAAAGCGCTCGCCGAAACAGAAACCGAGGATAGGATCAGTTGGCTACGTTACACGATCAAATCCGGTGACAGTATTGGCAAGATTGCGAAGCAGCACCACACGACAATTAATGCAATTCGCGCCGCTAACGGTATGAAAAACAATACCATAGTTGCTGGTAAGCATTTAATTATCCCTGTCGATGCACAAGACAAACAGCTCTATGCCCTGTCGACTCAGCAACAATTGCCAAAGAAATCGCACGCTGCGGCTGAAGCGACAAAAATTGCCTATCAGGTTAAGTCTGGTGACACACTTTCTGAAATCGCCCAAGCCCACAAAGTGACAGTGAAACAACTTAGCGTTTGGAACAAGTTAGGTAAGAGTGACAAGCTACAAAACGGTCAAAAACTGGTGATTTTAGCGCCAAAGAATCTTGAGCAAACAGCGCAAATTCGCACTGTGAGTTACAAGGTTAAATCAGGAGATTCCCTCGCCCGTATCGCCAGCAAATTTAACGTGACTGTTGCAGAGCTATTGGAGTGGAATAGCCTAGCGCAATCACAATATTTGCAACCAGGGCAAGTGATCAAATTAGTCGTCGATGAAAGTAAGTTGAGCGCGTAAAACTAAGCAGGCACAGAGTTCGAGCTGATTAATGCTCTAAAGCGTCAGCAAGTTTGAGCCACAGATAACAAAAAGGCAGCAACCCTATCGGATTGCTGCCTTTTTCTATTAAGGGCCTTTTCAATTATGAGAACCGGCGTTATTCCATTATCAGTAATAAGACAACGGGCGCCATAACAACGGCATCAGACTCTAATGCCTTAGCAGCAAAATGCGCTTCTAAACGAGCACCATCTGCAGGTATACCAGCAAACGCTTTGGGCGGAATGCTAAAGGAAGTAGTGATCACCTTTCCCGCTGCCAATTGGCTATCGCGTAGCGCTTGGGTAAACATCATATCATCAGACCATGCCCACAGACGTTTGCCCTCCTGCGTTACCAGCCATAAATCCGCTGTCATGCCTGAATTATATCGAAGGCCGACGGCATAGGTTTGTGGATTGGTCACAGTCAACGTTGCCTTAACTGGCTGCTTGAAATCCACAAACGGCTCTAAGGCTAACTCACCGCGAAGCAGTCCTGACGTAGCATCAGTCGTCATAGGTTCAACCTTTAATGTCGGCGTACTTTTAAGGCCTGAAACATCGAGCGCCAGATCGGCAGCGCGAACGATCTCAGGCTGAACCGCCGCGGCTGTTGTCGTCTCGCCCTTAGTAGACGAACTCGTATCAGCGGCTTCAGGCGCAGAGCAAGCAACCAGTTGCCCTCCGACAAAAGCACTCGCGCCAACAAGCAATGCGTAGCGCATTGGAGCAACCATTAGAAACCTCCTAGTTTTTTCAGTAAGGAGTCTTTTAATTTTTCCTTAGCTTTGTCGGTTTCTTCTTTTAACTGATTATTCAGTAACGCTTGAGTATCCAAGGCATATTCAGGTTTTTGGAAAGTCCCGGTAATCGCCAACGGAATGTCAATTCCCGCCAGCGCATCTTTGTCGCTACCGCCCTGACCTTTTAATGAATTCACTAGGCTAGTCGTTAATCGGTAGTCTAAGGCTTCAGTCAATATATTCGCCGTGCCTTTGCCCGCCAAACGCAATAAAGGTGAAGACATGGCAAGATCTGGATTAGTGGCAACGCCGTTATCCAGCAAGAAACTGCCACTCAGACTCGAGAAATCGGTTTTGCGTTCTTCCTTGGTTTCTGGCGATAAGTCGCCCTTTAACTTAGCTTGGGCACTGCGGATCATCTGCGGAATGTTAACCCCGTACAAAGCCCCGTCGTTAATATCGAAATGACCATTAGCTAATAGATTTTTCTTTAACTGCTCAGGGATCAAACTCTTACCTTTACCCTTCACATCAAAGTTGGCCGTGCCTGCCAGTAAATCCACATCCGCCGCATCTTTCAGCAAAGGACGAATTTGTACACCCGTCACTTTCTTATCAAATTGATAACTGGCCACCGCTTGACGCGCATCAACCTGAGCGCTCACCAGTAATTGACCTTGGTATAAATCCGCATTCAATTTGGTTAAATCTAACACGCCATTTTTAATCCCCACGTCCATCAACCAATTTTGAGTCGACAGATTCGCGACCTTGATAGACTTAACGGTCAACTTGAGTTTTACATCAAGCTGCTTAAGAGCCGATAAATCAGGCTCAACCGCTTGAGTGCTAGCAGCGGGTGCTTGTTCTGTTACGGCAGCGGTCTCCGTTTTAGGTAACAGCGTATCTAAATCGATATCGCCGACTTGAAAATCAGCATTGATTCGCGGAATTTTTGTGGCGTAATTCACACCAACTTTACCCGCAGCGGTAATGCTCGCCGCGGTAAGCTGCGCAATATCGACAGATAATTGCTGTTTATCCAATGCGATTTGAGTCGCTAAGCTAATCGATGTTTCGAGTTTCTTATTGGGAATACTCTCACCTTCCACCACAGTGTCAATTTTGAGTCCATTGACGACGAGTTGCGTCAAGTCTCGGCTTAGTTTTAGTTCACCTTTGCCTTCGCTACTTATCGTCATATCCGGCATGGTTGCACTAAATTCAAAGGCGATGGGCGCAAATGTATCTAAAGTAAACTCACCGAAGGTGAAGCTTTTTAAGCTAAAGACTTGAGTTTGCTTTTTCGCTTCATCAATCATATTAATTTGAGTATTGGTGATTGAAACACCGCCAATATTAATATCGTTCAGTTTGGCATTTGAGGACGTTTCGGTCGCTGGAGTTGCGGCTTGTTTGCTATTATCACCACTTAATCCATCAAAACTGCTAGTGCCATTCTTGCGAGTCACGAAATTAATGGTTGCGCCATCGAGACTCAATTCGGCAATTTCAATTTTCTGACTAAACAATGGCATCAACGCCACTTCGGCAACGGCTTTGTTGACTTCTAACATAGCCTTAGGGGTAAATCCCTCTGGATTAGATAAAGACACGCCGCCTAAATTAATGCCGATAACAGGAAAAAAGGTCCAAGATAAATCGTCTGTTATGACTAATTCACGACCCGTTTGTTTTTTCACGACATCAACTATTTCAGGTTTAAAATCATTAGGGTCGAAAAATACGGTGAGATAAACGGTGACTAAAAGAATGAGCGTCACCACTAAGGCCAAGAGCCACTTAATGAATTTCATACAAATATCCTTATCAAAAACAACTTGAATTTAAAGCGACTAATTCATTTAAAAATGTTAATTTAAAAATGTTAATTTAAAAATGCAAAGTTCAACATCTCATCACTTACTGCAATACCATTTTCATCGGCATACAGCATCATACCGGGCTTAACCATTACGCCGCCCATATCGACAGCAACATTAATTTGGCCTTGATCTAACTTCTCGGTTTTTATCGGCATGGCACCTAAGGCATAAACACCTAAACTAAAAGTATTTAATCGGGCCACATCACGAACACACCCATTGATCACTATCCCTTGCCAACCATTATCTAGCGCGCTTTGCGCGATAAGATCGCCTAACAAGGCGCGGCGCAGAGAGCCTCCCCCATCGACAACCAAAACTTTACCATGCCCATCCTGTGCAAGTATTTCTTTTACCTTAGAATTATCTTCAAAACACTTGACTGTGACTATCTCGCCCCAAAACAGCCGCTTAGCGCCATAGGGTTTAAATGCGAGGGGAAGTAACTGTAATTTAGACGGATAGTGGTCAAATAAATCTGGTAGTAGATCAAGCATTTGAATCTCCATAATAGCCTATCACTTTAGACTAACCATAATTGTAGACCCCGACAAGGGCAAAGCCAAAATCAGCATTTTTTATTTAATTTTAACCAGCAAACGCTTGGTGTATATTGGCATAGGCACTATAATCTGCGATAGTTAACGTCCTATGACACCTGTTAATGTTTCATAAGAATGTTTCATCAATCTGTTCTCACACCTCTTTGTTATAAAGCGAAAACCAAATGACTACTGATATTGATTTACAGAGCGCAATCGCGGCTCTTGATGAATATGGATATGATAAAAAAGTCTCAACGGATCTTGAGCAAGCACGTAACAAGCAACAAATGGGTAAATATATTAAATCCCTCGACTATAGTTTACGTCGATTATTGATATTACAAGAAACCGTTAACGAGCTCGTTGAAGAAAAGAAACATCAATTAGCCCAGCAAGAAAACATTCAAACCTACAAAACAAAAATCATAAACTTGTCGAGAGAATTTAACATTTCTTACGATGAAGTCCTAGCGCTAATGGCCGCATCTCAATCTAAAAATTAAACATAACGCTATCCGGTTATATTATTAAGCCGCCAAATTACTTGGCTAAAACTGCATATGCCATATAACTAAATATATAATTTTTAAGTTATATGGCAAAAGATTTTGCGGTTCACTATTTGCAATAGCGTTAATGATATTAGTCATCAGCAGTGTCAACTTAGCTTCAGATCCAACTCTCGTTTATGCCACAATTCAACCTAAAAAAGCAGAGCCTGAACTCTGCTAATTAATATTATGCATAAACTTATTTGTTTTGCATTAATTGACGAATGTACTTCACTGGCGCACTACCGTAACTTAAAAACTCCTCATGGAAAGTTTTAAGGTCAAAATCATTGCCTTGCGCTTTCTTATATTCTTCGCGGAAATCATAAATTTCTCGATAACCAGAATAGTAGCTCGTCAATTGCACTTGGCTAAGCGTCGCGCGGCGCCACTTGCCTTCTGCTTCTGCCTGCTGTTGGAAGGCTTCGTTCATCATCAGGGCGATAGCTTGCTCTTCAGTCATGCCTTTCACATGAATGCTGTAATCCAAAATAGTGTTACAGATAACGCGTAAATTCCACTTGTAGTACATCAACCACATTTCAGGCTCAAAGTTGCCATAGCCTTCTTCTAACATCATACGCTCGGTATAAACCGCCCAGCCTTCAACCATAGCGCCATTACCAAATAAACTCTTCACTAAACTTGGAGATTGATTAGAGTAAACGAGTTGAGTGTAGTGCCCTGGGATGGCTTCATGGATATTGAGGATTTGTAGGATCCAGTGATTATATTCACGCAAGTAACTCTCGGCGGACTCATCACTCATGCCATCAAGCGGCGTCACGTTATAATAAGTATTTCCTGATTTTTCATAAGGTCCCGGTGCACTAATTGAAGCGCCGGCATAACCGCGCATATATTCCGGCGTTTCACGGACGACCAGTGGTTTGTTAGGATCTAATGTCACTAAGTTTTTATTATTTACAAATTCAATTAACTCAGGAATTTGCTTACGCACTTCATTCACGAATTCATCGCGCTGAACATGTTTAGTTGATAATTGATCGATTAATTGACGAATAGCGAGCTTACTATCCGCAGGTTTTGGCGTAGTAAAATATTTAGGCCATAACTTATCGGTAATTTTTGCCATTTCCCCTTGAACACGGTCTTTATCGGCTACGGCTTTTTGATACAGCTGTTTCGCCGTCATGCCCGCTTGAATATCAAAGGCAAATTTTTGCTCGTATAGCTCCTCGCCAATTCTAAAACTACGGGCACCGTCTTTCTTGAGTTGAACCACTAATTTGTCTAACCAAGCGATATGGCCGTTAATTGCGGCAGTAGCGGCATCAAAACGTGTTTTAAATAACGCTTTTTCTGTAGCCGTCAGACCAGAATCGGCGACCTGTTTTAATAAGTCTTCGGAAAACACCGAAAATGCACCTTGGTTTTGCATCACGGCTAATTCAGTATGCTCCAATGTTGGCTGACTAATGTTTGCCTGCGCGGCAGCATAATAAGCCGGAACATTTTCTAACCGCGCCAATACCGAACGTAATCTGTCATTTAAAGGGGCAAAATTTTCATTGATGATTTGGGCAAAACCGCCCGATACATTATAACTTGAAGGATCCCACTGCCAAGATTTAAAACTGTCAATTTCCCATGCCATGCTGCCGAGTAAATTGTCGATCAGATGGTAATCAATCAGTTCATTCGGCGTGAGCGACTTTTGCTCGAACTGGGTCAATTTGGCTTGCTGCGCTTTCACAAACGCTAAGGTTTTCGCACGACCAGCCGCATCGGGGATTTCAAGATAGCCATCGTTAACATGCTTGCCACTGTATAAGGCCCAGGTCGGTGATAATTCCCACAGCGAATCAATAAAGGAGGCTGAAAATTGCTCAAATGATGGGGCTTTAACTTCAGGTGCAACCACAGGCTCGGTTTGACTGGTATGGGATTGACAACCAGCAAGGCCGGCTAGCGATAACACTATCGCAAGGGAAATAGCGGATTTTTTCATTATTATGAGTCCTTTGTTGATATTTATCAGGCATACAAAAATTACCTAAGTTAATCATATTGTCCCAATAATTGCAGCAGTGTTAGCCGTGAATACATCTACGGTTACAAAATTGTGAGTTATCGATATTTATGCCGCTTATCATTCGCTAATTCGAGGTAAACTTGCCACTTTGCCAAACGAACTCAGATAACGATAATCGCCAATTCTGTTTCACCTCCTGCTATAATATCGCCCTGCTCCGCTGTTAACGCGTTGGTGTAACAGCTTGCTTATACATTATTGACCTGACCCTTTACCTGAGACATTCAATGCCATTTTCCAAACTTGGATTAAGCGATCCGATTTTAAGAGCCATCACCGAGCTCGGCTATTCACAACCTACTCCGATCCAAGAAAAAGCCATTCCGGTGATCTTGAAAGGTAAAAACCTGCTGGCTGGCGCGCAAACGGGTACAGGTAAAACCGCCAGTTTTATGTTGCCAATACTGCAAATGTTCGCAGATATGCCGAAAATTCGGGCTAAACGCGTTCGCGCCTTGATCTTAACTCCAACCCGCGAATTGGCCGTTCAGGTTGAAGACAATATTGCCAAATACGCAAAATACCTGCCGCTGACCTCTATGGCCATGTATGGTGGCGTCGATGCCGCACCACAGAAACAACGTCTTATTGAAGGCGTCGATATTCTGGTAGCGACACCCGGTAGATTGCTCGATATGTACACCCAAAGAGCGATTCATTTCGATGAAATCTCGGTATTAGTCCTAGACGAAGCCGATAGAATGCTCGATATGGGATTTATCGAAGACATCAATAAGATCATCGAACGTCTGCCAACAGAACGCCAAAATCTGTTGTTTTCGGCAACCTTATCTAAGCAAGTGCGCTTTTTAGCGAAAACAGCGGTTGAAAACCCTGTCGAAATTGAAATTGCCCGCGACAGCGCAAACGCACCGCAAATCGACCAATGGTTGATCACTGTCGATAAAGACAAAAAGTCTGCCCTGTTAAGCAAGCTCATCACTGAGCAAACATGGGAACAGGCGCTGATTTTTATCCAGACTAAACAAGGCGCCGCCAAACTGGTCAGCCAACTCGAAAAACGCGGCATTGCCGCCGAAGCCATCCACAGTGGCCGCAGCCAAGCGGTACGCGAGCAGTTATTAGTCGATTTCAAATCCGGAAAACTGCGCTTTTTAGTCGCGACCGGCGTGGCTTCTCGCGGTATCGATATCGACGCCCTCACCCGCGTGGTCAACTATGATCTGCCCGACGAAGCCGATGATTACATTCATCGTATTGGCCGAACCGGTCGTGCAGGTGCCTGCGGCGAAGCTATCTCCTTTGTTTCTAAAGATGATTTTAGAAATCTGTGCGCTATCGAGCGCCGTTTAGGCCACCTCATTGTGCGTAAAGAAATTGAAGGCTTTGTGCCGAACAAAGAAGTGCCAGTTTCTATCCTCGACTTTGTGCCGAAAAATACCACGCCAAAAACCTTTAAAGCGCGCGCACCTGAGGCTAAAACCTCACGCCCCGCGAAAGAAGGCTCCTTTGAAACCGCCCATGCGAAAAAGCATCGCAGCGCGAAATCAAAGCCTGAGGCAAAAGCCACTGTAGCGCGGCCACAATCCACACAGGCTGAAAACAGTAGCGAGACTACGAGTCGCAGTGCACCCTTTAATCCGTGGAACAGCGGTTCTAAAACGAACTGATGGCCTAATACAAAGTCATGATCCCGTATAAAGTCATGATCTAGTACCTGTCGTGACTTGTTAGAAGTAGAAACTCATTAAGATAGAAGATATTAGCATGATTACATTCAGCACCAATTTAGGCGATATCACCATAGCACTCGACTTTGAACATGCGCCTGTCACGTCAAAAAACTTTGTCCGCTATTGTGAAGAAGGCTTCTTTGAGCACACGATTTTTCACCGAGTGATCAAAGGCTTTATGATCCAAGGCGGCGGATTTACCGCAAAAATGAAAGAAAAGCCGACCCATGAGCCTATCGTTAATGAAGCCAACAAAGGTCTAAGTAACACCATAGGCACCATCGCTATGGCTCGCACCGATGCCCCTCATTCAGCCACAGCGCAGTTCTTCATTAACACAGCCAATAATGACTTTTTAGACCATACAGCCACCACTAATAACGGTTGGGGCTACGCGGTATTTGGTAAGGTCACAGCGGGAATGGATATTATCCAGCAGATTGAAAAAGTCAAAACCACCACAGTCGCTGGCCACGAAGACGTGCCCCGCGACCCCATAGTTATCGAGAAAGTAACGATTAATATCCAAAGCTGACCGTTAAAACGATAAGACTTTCTTTTGATATAATAAATCGCTCAGTTTTAGCTGAGCGATTTATTATTTTTCGTAGCGGTTTTGAAAATTAATTATTTACCAAGGTGTAGGTGCAGCTTCGAGTTTTGCTTCAGCGAAATACAGCGACGGTAAGATACGTGACAAATAAGTGAATTCGTTATAACAGTGTCGCATGAGATTCAAGCCTATCTCATCAGAGACCTCTATCTTTTTATCGGGTTCCGGTTTCCGAGAAGAAAGCGACTTCTTAATACACAGCCAAATTCCGTATCTCGGGCCAAATGAACCATCTCACCACTAACAGGATCGCCTTCTGCATCTACCACAATATCCTCACCAAAACCAATCGTAGAGCAGATAGCGGCTGATACCCAGTTGTTATCCAGCGCCTTTCTCATATGCCGTTAATTCAAAAAAGTCCGTAGGTGCATGAAACTTAAGTTTGGCCGCGACTGGCGGAATATCTGCAAGGGACTCAACAGCTTCAATGGTTGCACCAATATAATTTTCCCCTTTAACCCACTTCTCGTCCCATCCTTTAAAAGCAACATGATCATGAGGATGCCACCATTTAATTTTTTGTGTTGAATCAAAATATCTGAACCACCAATCGAGCATCTCCCCCTTGCAACCATGCATATCGGTTCTTACTGCAACGAGTAATTCACCACTTGCTAGCCTTGAAAGTCCCATTTCAAGCTTTAGTGGTGCTGGGTTGAGTAAATCATGAATATCATCCACTGCCCAACATTTTGATGTTGCGATTTCTTTCATTCCATTTCTCCTACTCTATTTTGGAAACCAAGTTGGTTTCCAAAAAAATTACGCTTATAATTCGGTGTTGTCAAGGGAGAGAATTGATGCCAATTAACACTAACGAAATAAAGAAGCGCGGCCGTCCCACCACGGTTGGCGAAGAGACAAAAACGAAAATAGTGGCGGCGACATTGGATGTTTTGTTGGAATTAGGATACGAAAAAACCAGCCTAGATCAGATTGCCAGCCAAGCTAGCGTCGCCAAAAAAACAATTTACCGATTTTCTTCAGGAAAAGACGAGCTGATCCAATTAGCATTGCGTAGCTGGACTGATTCATTTAAATCATGCTTTGAAAAAAATGCGGCTTCGCTCGATGAGTTTGTGCAGCAGCTTGAGGACGGATTAGTCACGATTGGCGAACAAGTACTGAGCCCTAAAGCTGTTCGCCTTTTCCGGCTTTTACAGTCTGACTTTCCGGGTAGAGATGAATTGATAGCAAGCTATCAGCAACAGGGAATTCAACGCGGTAGGAAAATCTTACAACTATGGATGGTCAAGCATAGCGACCTTCACATCATTCGTGAGCAAGATTATGAAATACTGAGTAATCTACTACTCGCCATGGTCATTGCAGAACCACTACGAGAACTGGCTTTAAGGCAAACACCTTTAATACCGATTCGAGATAGAGCCCATAGCGCAGTGCAATTACTGTTACCGAGCTTCAGCCAAACTATCCCATAAAAATTGGGTATCTTATTGCCCTATTTAGGAAAAGTATTTTGTATTCGGCTGATTAACGCCACAGCCAAACAACTTGTCTCTATGCTATTTGCAGATATTGGACATATAAGATACGCGTAGCGGCGTTAGGCAAAATTAACCATCTGCATCTGATATTGCATCACGCAAGCATGAGAATATAGACATACCTTGAACTGGCTGCATAGTACCAGCAGAAAGCGGTAATTCATGTGAGTAAATTGGCTCTGCATCGGGACGCTTCAAGTAAGACTGACCATAGGTAAAATGTTGGCCAGATTCATCAATAGTGAGTCTACCGGCTACCACAGGTTCTGACTGTCCTCTAGGCCATTTCCAAACGAAGCATTGGTTACTAGAAGTCGTCATCCAAAATTACCTTTTTCCTTCTCACTCGATTAGGCAGCAGTGCTTCTATTTTCGCATTTGTTTTATGTTTAATGGCAAACCGATTTTCATCGGGTTCAAATAAGGAAACACCTAACACCCAAGCAGTTTCGAAGTAAAGTCCGATACTTACAGACGGATCACCCTTAAGGATCTTTATCATAGTGGGCTTAGATGCCCCAACTCGTGAACACAGCTCTTCTACTGTGATTTTCTTTTCCTTACGCTGGATTGAAAGCAGAGTTGCGAAATGAGCTAGTGCAGCACTAGCAACAGTGCCAATTTGAATTTTATTTCTTCCCACAGAAAATTACTCTTTACCATAAACTAATTAGAGTAAACAATATTTTACAAAACCCAAATGTCAAGTTAGATTGGTAAATACTAATTTACTGTAATAGTTTAAAAGTAAACTGTATTTTACTAAGTAAACAGTAGTTGAGATTGCAGTAAATGAACAACAGAGATCCAATCTGAACTCTTTATTGAGTGATTGGTTTAACGCGCTTCGGGAAAAAGAAGAACCGTAATGGAGTAATGCTTGCGCAGTTTTGCAGGTAGTTCAGGGGCGAGTTCTTGTCAAAATAAGACCATTGCTCGGCACGTAATCGCCTGAATGAAAATCTGAAAGACCTCTTTACACAACTGATGATGAAAGGGTTTATAAGCCACACCAATTGCGGTATTCATGTGAATACCGTTGAAAATTGTCATGGTTTGGGGGTAGTGATTAGTTTGTGTTTGGCGACTTAAGCTGATCACACCAAAAGCTTTTTTCAATCTATTTTTATGCCTGCGCTAAAGATCCTGTCTATGAGCAAGCCATGAGTAAAGAGCATTGGTCAGTCTCTAAATCGTATGGCACAACATAAAGCGTTAATTCAGGCTTGAACTCAAAGAGTGCCAATGCTTCAGTAAAACCGACATGTTTCGGATAAATCAGATATAAATCACCTTGGCCATTTAGGTATTTCTCGCCATAGGCATATAGCTGATACATATCTGCTTGATTCAGATTGTACTTATCTTTGGTCGTGTTAAGCGACGCATCAAGCAGTTTCCATTTAGTATCCATCACAGTGACAATTCGCGATTTATCATAAATCACAATGTCAGGTTTTAGCCTAAACCAGTCATTGCCATTGTGATGAGTCAGGCAATGGCTAGAAGCTTGTTGTTTTAACTTAAATTCCGGTGGCAATTGTCGCTGCAGTTGCTTAGCAACGTATCGCTCAAAGAGTTGTTCCATCGGAAATAAGAAAGATAAACCATTATGCTTACCTACCATGGCAACTGGAGACTGATAACTCAATATCAGCTCACACCATGGCTTTAAGGGACGATAATGGGCAAGACCCCTATCATCCTTCCACAGCCTAAAATCTAAAGCATGGTTACTAGACAACTCGATTTCATTAAATACAAATAGCAGTTCACACGCTAACTTTTGATTTGCACTCGAAGTAGACCATTTCAACACTTGTTTCAATGAGGAATGTAGTAATCGGTTTTCAGCGCGATTAGCATTATAGATATCATGTGCAACATGAAAATGATGTTGCCGTCCTGGACGTTGCCTCAGCTGTTTAGTAACTTGCAGTTGGCCTTTTAGATACGGAGATTCACGCTCAATACGCTGGTACTCATTTCTAATACCCTGCCTCACTAGCTTAGAAACCGCTGTCAGAAAGTGCGTGATCAGTAACTCATAAAGTGGTTGTTTCAACACTTGCAATTGAGATTGTTGAAACTCTTCAAGTTTTAACTTCTCAACACGAGCTAACATTTTTAGCAAAATTTTACGGGCCGAAACGGGATCGCAAGTATCGGTTGAAGTCTTAGGTAAAATTTCGATACGAGTCTTACAGGGCATTTCAAGCACACCAACAAAGTTAATCACTTGTAGTGCAACCGATGTGCCGTGACGTTTAACCTTGACTAATTCACGTTGACCTTCGCTCTTACTGACACCATTAGCCAACAACCACTCAAACGCTGACTTAGGGATTGAGTGACAATCTATGCTGTGATTGTTGCCGCCGTTAGTTAATAATGCAAACTCCCTCACGGTGACATCGTAAACCCTATTGCACTTCATAGATGCCTTTATATGCTTCAGGGTTACGCAATGCAGCTTTATTACGTTGATATGGTCTTATGCCATCTTGTGACCAGTCACTCCCCATCAGTGTTAATACTGAAGCGTCAGTGAACTTTTCTTCGATGAACTTCAGGCTAGGCTCAGACTTCAGATGATCACCTAACACTTGGCCAACACGTTCCCAATCTTCAAAAAAGTATTCTTCAAGCAAAGGTAATATTTCTAGCTCGAAGATACGTCCCAAACGCTCAATGGAAGGTTCATTTTTTAACGGTAAAAAGAAGCTATGCCCAACGGTATGTTCACGGTCATAAAGCAGCTCAATGCGTTGGTTAATGGTTTTTAGCAGCTTAGCTATGTCTATGCCCTCAACCTCAACATCTTTAAGTAACTCATGCTGTGGCATCATCTCCACAAATTCAAAACGACGACGCAGCGCAATATCGACTTGGGCTAATGACAGGGTGAGATCGCGAACAAATTTTAGCCATTCAAATGGGTAAGGCTTTTCAATTTAACGGCGTTGTGATCTGATACTCTCTTTTGTTGAGACCCTATCATGAGCCTTCTTTCCCTTACCAAGCACTTTGAACTTATTGAAGACCACCGACAGGCCGCCAAAGTGACTTATCCCTTGTTCGATGTGTTGTTCTTAACCGTGGTGGCGGTCATCGGTGGCGCTGAGGGCTGGGAAGATATTGAAGACTTTGGTCATTGTCACTTGGAATTACTGAAGAAGTATGGTGATTTCAGCAACGGTATTCCTGTTCATGACACCATCGCACGAATTATCAGCAAAGTTGATCCAGAAGCGTTGCAACAAGCGTTTATTTCATGGATGCAGGCAACCCAACAATTGACTCAAGGCCAAGTCATTGCCATTGATGGCAAAACCTTACGCGGTTCTTATAACAGAGAAGAGCGTCAGTCCGCTATTCATATGGTGAATGCTTTCTCTGTCACCCATGGTGTGGTGATGGGGCAACTTAAAACTGATGCGAAGTCTAATGAAATCACTGCTATTCCTGAGTTATTAGCCTTATTGGATATTAAAGGCGCACTGGTCACCATTGATGCTATGGGTACTCAAGCAGATATTGCGCATACCATCATAGACAGAGGTGCCGACTTCCTGTTAGCCGTCAAAGGCAATCAAAGTGTTTTGCATCAGCGGGTAAAAGAGGCCTTTGCCGCTCAGTCTGAGGAAGCAGAAAACGTCACTCAAATCGAGGCGCAACGTGGCCGAAAAGAATATCGGGAATACCAAACCATAGATGCACCCAAGGAGCTGATTGATACCAAATGGCCGACAATACAAACGTTTGGCAAAGTCATTAGCTATCGAGTACACAAAGGTAAAGGAAAGCTGCAGACACGTTACTACATCAGTTCCGCGATATTATCGGCCGAAGAGTTAGCCAGCGCAGCTCGTGGTCATTGGGCGGTTGAAAATCAGCTTCATTGGGTGTTGGATGTGACAATGAATGAGGATGCTTGCCAGATATCTCGAGGCGATGGAGCAGAAAATCTAGCAAGAATGCGGCAGGCTACCGTCAATATACTGAAAAAAGAACCGAGCAAATTAAGTCTACGGCGCAAGAGACGCCTAGCCGCAATGAATTCAGCGTATTTGGACAAGATAATAAATGCTTAAAAAACATTCACGCTCTTGCCCTGGCCATGCAAGCGTCTTAACAACAGAGAAACACTATCTTAAATGGAATAAATCTCCAAACAAAGTAGAACGAGATAGCGCATCCCAAAAGATAAATTCTATTTTTGAACGGTTCACAACCGCTCAAGGGTAACTATAGAGCTGCTTACATTAGATAAAATAAGCATGCCAATATCCAGCATTATTAAGGTTCTAAAAAATCACCGGAACAATGCTGGTTTCAACATTTCAACTGTTCTTCCCTTCACATTAGCTAAGCAACATTTCAGTTGTTTTCACCCCATCAAATAATTCTAGAAACTGTCGAACTAACATAGATGATTTTTTACACACCTACACTTGATAACATACCAACTGCATGTATGCCTAAGATGGGTAGATAAGTGCTGAATGAGTGAAAGAATATCACTAAGGTAAAACCGGAAAAAATGATTGGAAGGGAGATTTTAGGCTAAACAACTATATTAAAATCCACATCTGGATCCCAAATAGTTCCCAAAACAAAAACAGCGACTCGTAAGTCGCTGTTTTTGTTTAAGAATTTGGCGGTGAGAGAGGGAGTCGAACCCTCGATACGTTACCGTATACACACTTTCCAGGCGTGCTCCTTCGGCCACTCGGACACCTCACCATATGTCGATTTATGTTAGCGTGGTTAATCTTTCACGTTTAACAATCGCTAGCGATTTTATATAGCCTTGCCGAGAGGCTTTCATCGTTAACGGAGCGGTACTGTACGCAAAAGCCTAAAGGGGGTCAAGTAAAAAAAACTCAGTTTCAGGCGGTTGCACAATTGCTAAACAAACCAGCGTCATTTCCTGAATCTTTTCACCGTTTTATGCCGTTAATTGACGGTAAATTTGTTTACTTCTTTCGACATTAAATTTGCGTCAAACGTTAGGGCTTTGGTCAGCTCCCTAAGCTCATCGGAGATCCTTTGGGTATTAAGGTAAATCTCACTGATCTTCAGTGCATTACGATTTACGTCTTCGGATACCGCCGATTGCTCATGGGTTGCTGTGGCAATTTGCTCGTTCATTCGATCAATGATGTCGACTTGCTCTACAATGCGTTTCAGTTCGATACCCGCTTTCTCAGCTTCATGAACGCTGTTGTTTGCCTGTGCCAAGCCCCTTTCCATGGCTTTTACTGCAATGATCGCCCCCGTTTTTAATCTGTCGGTCATATTTTTAATATCGGAAGTAGAAGTTTGCGAGCGCTGCGCTAAACTGCGGACTTCATCAGCGACAACGGCAAAACCGCGGCCCATTTCCCCTGCTCGTGCAGCTTCAATCGCAGCATTGAGCGCCAGTAGATTGGTTTGCTCAGCAATACTGCTGATCACATCGAGCACAACGACTATACCGTGGATCTCTTTATCCAATTCATTTATCGCTTGAGATGCACCACTAATATCATCTGCCAAAGCCTTAATTGATATACCTGTACGGCCAACTTCAATGTTACCTGACTTTGCCTCACGATTAGCGGCCGAGGACGCTTCGGATGCCTGTACGGCATTGCTGGCAATTTCGGTCACTGTCGCGCTCATTTCTGTCATAGCTGAGGCTACTTGCTCTGCCTCGCTGTGACCCGCCATCACATCTTGCTCCATGGCGTGGGAACAAAGGTCCATTTGGGCTACCGCTTGCTGTAGCTTCGCGCCGCTAGCACGCACATGTAGGATAACCTTTTCAAAATCACTCATCATGTCGTTAAAGGCGATGGCAAGTTCACCAAACTCATCCGAGCTTGTTTGAGTCAAACGCACACTCAAATCATAATGTTTACGGGCTTGTGTAATAGTCGAATACAAATGATGCACACTGTCGTGCAAGTAGCGGATCACAGATAAACTCAGTATCAAGACTATCGCTAATACTGAGATTAAGGTCGTGAGCACTAAGAACATTTTCTCATTTGCTGAGGATAATCTCTCATGGGTGATCTTGAGTAAATCAGCTGAGACCTGTTGCTCATACTCACGTAATAACTCAATCCGCGCGGTTGATTTACTAAACCAATCTTCTGGGCTTTGTTGTTGAATTTTTTGATTATCTTGCTCAAACGCAATTTGACGTAACAGTTCAACGTCATGCATTGCAGCTGAACTCTGTAAACGGTTAAATGCAGCGGATAAATCCATTGAGGCTAAGGCTAAAAACCTTTCTTGGTAGGTATTTTGCTCCGAGACTAAAGTGATAAATTTTGCATAAACCTTAGGCTTAAATCCGGCTTGACCAAAGGTTGAGCTGAGTACTGCCCTTTCAATCCCCGCCCTCTCCTTCAATTGCAAAAAGGCACTAAAAGCCGCGGCTTTAATGGCGATTTCTTGGTTGGCGCCAGTTTTAGCGGTTTCATCGACTATCGCCAGTAATATCTTATTTAATTCTGTGTAATAGGCGACTTCGTCGGCAACGCTGATACTTAAACTGTCCACCTGTGAGCGAATTGAATTTAATCGCCCTAACTGTGAATTAAGTTCCTTAAGCTTAGGAGCAAATATCGCTGGCAGCTGATTTTGGGTGATAAATTGCTGGTAGAGACTCAGCTGTGTATCCGTAAGCTGTCTTTGACCAGGGATTTTCGCGGCAAAGGCTTTTCCCGCAGAGCCAAGAAATCCAGCGCTCATTCCGCGCTCTTTTTGTAATTCGTGCACTAAATTACTGTTTGTCACAGCCAACTCACTCAATTGCACCACTAAGGTTAAATCTTGCTTATATTCATACTTTTCAATGAGGTAAAGGGAGCCGCAGAGGAAACAAGCTAATAAGGGAGGCAAAACGACCATTAATAATTTTTGTTTTAGACTGAGATTACCAATCCATTGCCATTTCATAGAAATTTCCTTTTAAACGAATTTTTAACTAAATTAGCGAACACTAGGTATAGCATAAGATTATGCATAGGACGACTAAGGTTTGTAGAAAAGTAGTCGCTAATATACTGATAAACTTCGACTTCATGCCTTTCTTTAAAGGTGAAAAAAAGCGCTGACTTATCAAGTGCACTCAGGATAAACCGATAAAATTCAAAAAAATTAGCGTACAAATAAAAACGCACAGGAATAATACCTGTGCGTTTATTGATAAAAGTACGATGAATCCTGCGGAGTAATACTTAGCTAAAGAGCTGCGGAAATAATCCCTTAACACCTGCCGCAATCACTTCAATACCTATGGATAGCATTAATAGCCCCATAAGACGGGTAATCACGTTAATACCCGTTTTGCCGAGGATCTTATAAATGATAGATGCCATTCTAAACAGGCCAAAACTCACTAAACCAAACACTATCACAGTAATGAACATCGCAATAATATTCGACAATGAATTATGCTCGGCGGCAAAGACGATCACTGAACTGATAGCACCAGGTCCCGCCATCAGTGGCAAAGCCAAAGGCACAACCGCCACAGATTCCATCGCCGAGGATTCGCGGTCTTCTTCTTGGTTGCGTTTCACTTCGCCTAATTTACCTTGCAACATCGACATCGCAATAATGGCAATCAAGCTGCCACCCGCGATCCTAAAGGCTGAAAGCGAAATGCTGAACATATTCAAAATGTGCTGCCCCGCCACAATCGTGACCAAGAGGATCACCACAACCGCAAAGTTCGCTACTTTACCCGTGTGATTCCGCTCAGCCTCCGTTTGATGGCTCGTTAAGCTCACAAACACAGGCAACAAGCCAACCGGATTAATGATGGCAACGAGGCCAAGAAAAAATTTAACGTAAAGAGTTAACTCCAAGGGACTATCCTTAAGTGCGTGTCACGCCGTCTTCATCAAAATAAGCTTGAGGGCAAGTATAGTATCTCAAGCGCTATTGACTGAAAAATGAGATTTTTGAGGTTAAATCACAACTTCGAATAATATTTAGTTATCGAAGCCGATGCATTTTCAGCGCAATTTTAAACAAACAAGTTACCCTAAGTGTAGTTTTATTACATAAAAGCACGATATTGTCGTTGATATCACACTTTCAACGCGGCTTTAGGTGTAATTTTCTACCATAAAGAGGATTTAGTGAATGCCTTGATTCACTAAATCTTTTTAGGAGTATTAATCATGACAGTGACCAATGCACAAGAACTGGATCTCATGGTCGAGCGAGTGGCCAAAGCACAAGCCGAGTATGCAACATTCAGCCAAGCGCAAGTCGATAAAATTTTCCGCGCAGCGGCCCTTGCCGCTGCCGATGCGCGTATCTCGCTGGCGAAAATGGCCGCCGTAGAAACTCGCATGGGTGTCGTTGAAGACAAAGTGATTAAAAACCACTTTGCCTCTGAGTATATTTATAACAAATACAAAGATGAAAAAACCTGCGGGATTTTATCTGAAGACGTCACCTTCGGCACTATCACTATTGCTGAACCTGTGGGCATCATTTGTGGCATAGTACCGACCACGAACCCCACATCGACCGCGATATTTAAGGCCTTAATCAGCCTTAAAACCCGTAACGCGATTATCTTCTCGCCCCACCCAAGGGCCAAAGTTTCAACCACAACTGCGGCAAAGTTAGTGCTGGATGCTGCAATAGCTGCGGGTGCGCCTAAAGACATTATTGGCTGGATTGATGAGCCTAGCGTCGCACTGTCGAATCAATTGATGACTCACCCTAAAGTCAATTTGATCCTCGCAACAGGTGGCCCTGGCATGGTGAAAGCCGCCTACTCTTCCGGTAAACCCGCGATTGGCGTAGGTGCGGGTAACACGCCTATTGTTATCGATGAAACCGCCGACATCAAACGCGCAGTCAGTTCGATTCTCATGTCGAAAACCTTCGATAACGGCGTGGTCTGTGCCTCAGAACAAGCTGTGATTGTGGTTGACAGTATTTATGAGCAAGTAAAAGAGCGCTTTATCTCTCACGGTGGCTACATGCTATCGAAGGATGAAACCGCGGCGATGCAGCAGGTCATTTTAAAAAATGGCGGTTTGAATGCCGATATCGTTGGCCAAAGCGCCGCCAGTATCGCGCAAATGGCGGGTTTTGAAGTGCCGCACTGGACTAAGGTTCTGATTGGTGAAGTCACCGACATTTGCGACAGCGAAGCCTTCGCCCATGAAAAATTATCACCACTGCTTGGCATGTACCGTGCCATCGACTTTAACGATGCCATGGATAAAGCTGAAGCTTTAGTTGCACTTGGCGGTATTGGCCACACTTCAGGGCTTTATACCGACCAAGATACCCAAACTGAACGTGTTCATGCCTTTGGTTTTAGAATGAAAACAGCACGTATCTTGATCAATACCCCTGCCTCACAGGGCGGGATTGGTGATCTGTACAACTTCAAACTAGCGCCTTCGCTGACGTTAGGCTGTGGTTCTTGGGGCGGCAACTCGATTTCAGAAAACGTTGGCCCGAGTCATCTGATTAACAAAAAAACCGTCGCTAAGAGGGCCGAAAACATGTTGTGGCACAAGCTTCCTGCATCTATCTATTTCCGCCGCGGCAGTTTACCCATCGCACTTGAAGAACTAAGCGATAAAAAACGCGCGCTGATCATCACCGACAGATTTTTGTTTAACCACGGTTATTGCGACGAAACTATGCGGATTTTAAAGGCCCAAGGCCTTGAAACCGAAATCTTTTACGATGTTGAAGCCGACCCCACTCTAGCCATAGTCTGTCAAGGCGCTAAGGTGGCCCAAAGCTTTAAACCCGATGTGATTATTGCGCTCGGCGGCGGCTCGCCAATGGATGCGGCTAAGATTATTTGGGTGATGTACGAGCATCCCGATGTGGATTTTGCCGATTTGGCGCTGCGTTTTATGGACATTCGTAAACGTATCTACAAATTCCCTAAAATGGGCACCAAAGCCATGATGGTGGCTATTCCAACTACCTCAGGCACGGGCTCAGAAGTCACGCCTTTTGCGGTAGTGACAGACGAAATTACCGGTAAAAAATACCCGATTGCCGATTATCAACTCACGCCCAACATGGCGATTGTTGATCCTAACCTAGTGATGGACATGCCCAAATCTCTCACCGCCTTTGGTGGCATAGATGCGGTGACCCATGCTCTTGAAGCCTATGTCAGCGTGATGGCAAACGAATATAGCGACGGCCAAGCACTGCAAGCCCTCGACTTACTGTGCAAATATTTACCCGATGCGTACAACTTGGGCTCACAGTCACCTGTCGCCCGTGAAAAAGTCCACAATGGCGCTACCATCGCAGGTATCGCCTTTGCTAACGCTTTCCTCGGGATTTGCCACTCAATGGCGCACAAACTGGGCGCCGAGTTCCATCTCGCCCACGGCTTAGCCAATGCGCTACTGATCAATAACGTAATACGCTTTAACGCAACGGATCTGCCCACTAAGCAAGCGGCCTTTAGCCAATACGACAGGCCAAAAGCCCTGTGCCGTTATGCTGCCATCGCAGATCACTTGAAACTAGGCGGAAAAACGGATGAAGAAAAAGTCGAAAAATTGCTTGAGAAAATCACACACCTCAAGAAGACGATTGGCATTCCTGCTTCTATCCAAGAAGCCGGCGTCAACGAAGCCGACTTCCTCGCCAAGTTAGATGAATTAGCCGAAGATGCGTTCGATGATCAATGTACCGGTGCCAATCCACGTTATCCCTTGATTAACGAGCTGAAACAACTGTTCCTCGATAGCTATTATGGCCGCGACTATAGCGACAACAACTAGGTAATCACCTAACTATGCTAAGCGCGTGCTAAATAAACGTAGCGCGACATAAATGAAAAAGCCCTCGAATGAGGGCTTTTTACTGCGTGATGCACCGTGGTTTACCCAGTTAATGAGTGACTTAATCGATGTGTTAACAACACGCACGCAAAATCACTTCACTAGCCGCTAGCTCAACTTACGAGCACTAAGCTAATCATCCATAAACTTAATATCAATAAACTGGTCATCACAACAAACAGCGACTAACGCTGCGCCAGTACATAATCGATGGCGCTGGTGATGGCCGCAACCTGCGCCAGATTACATTCGGCAGGCGTGGCTGTTGGGCTATCTGGGTACACTTCTGTCGTGGTGTTATAGATACAACCCGTGACGCTGCTGCAAAGCCCTAATGACTTAAGCGGGTAGTTAATCACCCCGTGCTGCACCACAGTCGAGCCAATGATCTCACCTTTCTCGTCGGCAGGAGCAATGTGCGTCACTTTGCTCACGCCATCGATAATGGCTTTTTGGAAAGCATCCATTGAATGTTCGGTATCACCCACAGCATAAAAGCCATCTGGGATAGTGCCTTTGTCATATTCAATGCCATCACGGGCGCAAAGCGCTGGGCGAAACTCTAACTCATCTGAATCTGTGGTTTCATGCAAATCCACATGCACATCAAAACCTTGCGCAACTGAAGCAACTAAAGCCATCAAGGCCGCCGATTCTTCTGCTGGGCTGTTGGCATAGAATGAACGGTTCGGATCGATAACCTTGGGATTCCAGCGATTAATCGTCTCGTAACCCCAAGGACTCACGCACACGGCAATCACTAAATTCACCTGTTGCACGTAATTCGCCACTTCATTCGTTAAAAAGGCTAATGCGCCATGCACACCGCTGGTCTCGTAACCATGCACGCCGCCAGTCACCAGCACGGTTGGCTTTTGTGGATCAAACTGTTGGCTTTTTACCGCAAATAATGGGTAAAGCTCAGCATTAATAGATAAGGCGCCATATTGCACAATGCCAAGCCCAAGCGTAGATAGCTCTTCTTCCATCGCCTTGAGTGGCGTCACTACATCATCCTGATATGAACGCTTGATTTGGGTGCTCGCCAGCCATGCGGCTTTTTCAGTCTCGCCCCATTTCTCGCCAGCGGTGCCGATGGGATAAAATGTTAAATTTGCCATAATTCCTCTATTTTTAGTTCTATTCGGTAAAGTTCTTTTTATTCCAGCTCTTTTTATTCAAGTTCTGTTCGTTCAAGTTCTTTTCGCTCAAGCTTTTTCGTTGAATTGCTATTCAGTCGGATGATAGTGCTCGTGTTTGGATGATAAATGAGTACAGCCGACTCAAAGCGTCAACTGCATGGGAATATCGCGGATCCCGCCGCGCTCTCGCTCGGGTCCAAGGGGCACAAAGCCAAAGCCTAAGTACACAGCTTGTGCATTCAGCGCCGAGTTCACGGTAAATACGCCCGGATTGCCTTGGGCTAAACATTGAGTTTTTGCATGTTCCCATAACATTCGCGCTACGCCTTGTCCCTGCGCATGGGAGGCAACAAAAAGATGATATAAGTGACTATTCGCCTTCATCCCCACTACACCTGCAAGTTGGCCCGAGTCCGTTATGGCGACATGATACTGATAACCCATAGCAAAGTAGCTACCAATCGCTTCAATCGACATGGCATTCACTAAGATTGCAGCGCCCTCTTCAGTGCATGTTGGAGCGATAAAGTCTTGGGTTAACTGAGTGAGCAATTCGCTTATTTCAGGGATATCAGCTAAGGTTGCGGCTCGAATATTCATCTTAACTCCTTGATTAAAAATAAATCCATTACATGACGCAATAAAAAGCCAGAACAGAGTCCTGGCTTTTTAAGACGCTTGAACAAAAGACGCTTCGCGTAAAACACTTTAATAGTTAATCACATCAAACGACTCGCCGATGATAACCCTATCAGGGCGAGCCTTACGTCTTTTATTACACTCTCATTCACTGTTTGTTATTAAACAGTCTGTCATTCAACAGTCCGTTATTGTGCTAGCAGTTACTGCTTAGTCCAGCGGTCCATCCAACGGAATACATTGGCGTACCATTGCTCTAGGTTTTCAGGCTTTAAGATCCAGTGGTTTTCATCTGGGAAAATCAACAACTCAGATGGAATACCTTTACGCTGCATAAAGCTAAATGCCGCTAAACCTTGATCATAAGGCACACGGAAGTCTTTCTCACCGTGAATAACTAACATGGGGGTTTTCCAGTTTTCAACATAATTCACTGGGTTAAACTTCTCATATAAGGCTTTGTTATCTGAGTAAGTACCGCCAAATTCGTACTCAGGGAACCATAACTCTTCGGTCACATGGTACATAGAACGCATGTCGAACAGGCCAGCGTGGTCAACAAGACACTTGAAACCATCGTTCCAGTTACCTTGGATCCAGTTCATCATGTAGCCGCCGTAAGAACCGCCAAGTGCACAGGCGTTTTGCGGATCGAGCCATTTTTGTTGTTGGCTCACTGCCGCTAGGCCTTTTTGCAGATCTTCTAATGGCTTACCGCCCCAATCTTGGCTGATAGAATCCGTAAAGGCTTGACCGTAACCGGTTGAGCCGTGGAAATCCACCATGACAACGCCATAGCCTGCACCCGCCCATAACTGCGCGTTCCATCGACCGCTGAAGGCATTACCAAATGAACCCTGCGGTCCACCATGCACTAAGTAGGCAATCGGGTATTTTTTACCTTCTTGGAAATTAGCCGGTTTGATCCAGTAACCGTAGACGTCTTCGTTATTCCAACCCTTGAAGCTGAACTGTTCAAACTTACCGAACTTGATCTCGGCTAGCTTGTCTTTATTCACTTCGGTCAGACGCTTAAGCCCTTGGCCATCTGTAGTGATACTGTAGAGATCGCCTGGCTCAACTAAGGTTTTGCTGTCGAAAATCAGTTCATCGTTAGTGACCGCAATTAAGCTGTTTGTGCCATCGCTGTAGATAGAACGCACATCGCCAAATTGGGTATTTACTTGGAAAATAGACACTTGGCCTATGTCTTGCGCCGTGACATACAAGGTACGATTGTCAGGGGCAAACATCAGTGAGCTTGGGCTACGATCCCACAATGGCGCTACTTCTTTAGTTTGGCCAGTGGTTGTGTCACGCAGCATGATGCCGTAACGATCCGCTTCAAAACCCGGTTTCTTCATCGCTAAATAGGCCATATAACGGCCATCGCTCGAAAACGTTGGCTGTGCATCCCATGCGAGATTGTCTTTGGTTAAGTTAGTTGCAGTGCCGCCCGTGACTGGCACTTGCCACAAATCATAGTTAGTGGTCCAAGCTTGATCTTTGCTCGGCGCTTTAGCGCTATAAACGACGAATTTACCGTCTGGGGTGAAGGTCACTTCTTCCATACCCGAGAATGGTTTTGGCGGCGTTTCAGTGTCTAAACCTTGGGTGACATCAACCACTTTAGTCAGTTTCTCACCGTTGACTGCGCCAACAAATAAGTGGCTACGGGCATGATCTTCCCACGTATCCCAATGGCGGACCATTAACTGCTTGTATTCGCGCCCCGTCGATTTACGCTCAGATTCAGCGGTAAATTTATCCTTTGAGCAGGCTAAATCCTTACACTCTGGGAATACACGCATGCTGAGTACAACTTGTTTACCGTCGTTTGATAGTTTGTAACCATCTATATCCAAAGGTAAATCAGAAACTTGAACCGCTTCACCGCCCGTTAATGGCAGTTGGAATAGCTGGCTTGAACCGCTACGACCGGCAAGGAAATAAATTGATTTGTCGTCAGTGGCGAAACTCACATCGTGCTCAGTGCCTGCGGCAGAGGTCAGTTGTAACGGCTTCGCTTTAGTGTCAGTCAGATCCAATAGATACAGATCAGAACTGCCCTCTCCCTTATCGTTTACCGTTTTAAGACCATAAACTAATTTAGTGCCATCGTGGGACACTGTCGCAGAATGCATTTTATTGAGTTTAATGAGTTGTTGCACAGTAAAAGGCGTTGGATCGGCCGCTTGGGCTGATAACGCCAAGCCTGCGGCGCCGAGCGCCAATAGGAGAGGAGCTATTTTCATTGTTATGTCCGTCTTTTGTTGAACAGGTTCGAGGCTTGCAAATATTCGATAATCATCATTGCTGCAAACACGAATGTTAAAAACGATCTGAGATCGTATCTTTTGAAGATAAGCTTGCCACACTATCGAAACAAAAACGCTCAGGCAAGCCAAATGGCGAACCTGAGCGTATTTTTTTGTGACAAAATGTCAGTGGCGCAACGATTTGTCTAAGGAACTGATATCAGATAACCGAAGCAACCGATATCAGAGCGTAAACTTGAACTATTTTGCTTAAAAAGCCATCAAGTTCAATCCGCTAAGACCTTAGCTTCACCCAACTTAGGCTTTCGCGTTGGCGATATTCACTTTCCAAATTGCTGGGCCAGTTTCATGGGCGTTCACGCCATTTGAATCCACAGCCACAGTCACTGGCATATCTTGCACGTCAAACTCGTAAATCGCTTCCATGCCTAAATCGGCAAAGGCCACGACGCGAGAATGTTTAATCGCTTTTGACACTAAATACGCAGCGCCGCCAACGGCCATAAGATATACCGCTTTGTGTTTTTTGATCGATTCAACTGTCGCAGGGCCGCGCTCAGCTTTACCTATCATGCCCATCAAGCCTGTTTTTTCTAACATTAAGTCAGTGAATTTATCCATACGGGTTGCCGTAGTTGGGCCCGCAGGACCGACAACTTCAGTACCGACTGGATCAACGGGGCCAACGTAGTAAATAAATTTACCCGTAAAGTCCACGCCTTCTGGCAGACCTTCACCACTTTCGATTAGGCTTTGAATGCGCTTATGGGCCGCATCACGACCTGTGAGCATTTTACCGCTCAGCAGAATGGTTTCACCGCTCTGCCACTGCTCGATATCGGCTTGAGTCACAGTATCTAAGTTAACACGGCGCACATCATCACCCACTTCACGGGTGATTTCTGGCCAATCTGACAATGATGGCGGCGTTAATTCAGCAGGACCTGAGCCGTCTAAATGGAAATGTACGTGGCGAGTAGCAGCACAGTTGGGGATCATCACCACAGGCTTTGAAGCCGCATGGGTTGGCGCCGATTTGATTTTAACGTCTAACACTGTGGTTAAACCGCCAAGACCTTGGGCACCTATGCCTAAGTTGTTCGCGCGCTCAAAAATGTCTAAACGCAGCTTTTCTTCGGTCGTTTGCGCGCCACGGGCCATCAACTCATGGATATCCACGCTTTCCATCAGCGCTTCTTTAGCTAATACGGCGGCTTTTTCCGCCGTGCCGCCAATGCCGATACCCAGCATACCCGGTGGACACCAGCCTGCACCCATCGTCGGTAACGTTTTTTCTACCCAAGCGGCGATATCATCAGATGGGTTTAACATCACCATCTTAGCTTTATTTTCACTGCCGCCGCCTTTGGCCGCAATCGCTACTTCGATGTGGTTGCCTGGCACCATGTCGATATGCACCACAGATGGCGTGTTATCTTTGGTATTTTTACGGCTGCCCGCAGGATCTGACACTATTGATGCACGCAGTGGGTTATCAGGATTGGTATAGGCACGACGAACACCTTCGTCGACCATTTCCTGAATTGTCATATCGGTTTTGTCCCATTGGACACCCATACCCACTTTAACGAAGGTGGTCACAATCCCAGTGTCTTGACACAGAGGACGCTTGCCTTCGGCGGACATACGCGAGTTAATTAATATCTGGGCAATGGCATCCTTCGCCGCCGCACTTTGTTCACGCTCATAAGCTTGGCTCATGGCATCAACAAAATCCTTCGGGTGGTAATAAGAGATGTATTGCAAAGCATCCGCCACACTTTCAATAAAGTCGGCTTGCTTAATCACAGAATTGACAGACATTTCATGGTTAGATGACATAGTAGGAGCGCTCCAGCAGCCTTTGCGGCCTAACTTATTTTTGTTTAATTCTTTCTGGGCCAATATGATACTCTTTCCCATCTTTTTGGGCTACATCACATTTTGAATAGGGTTAATCGATGGCAATTAGGGCGTCAAAACAGCTTGCATCACGCCAACTTGACTGGACATTAAGCACCGCAGCACTCTTCGAACACTTTGCCAATGACCCATGGGCAATCCTGTTAGATTCGGCGAACGCGCCGCATCAAGACGCCAGATTCGACATCATTTGCGCCAATCCCATCGCCACATTAGTCACTCAGGGCGAGCGTAGCGATATCACTCTCATCGATACGAACTTGAGCTTACCCGAGGCGATAGCACCAAACCATGATCCCTTCGCTTTGCTCAACACATTATTAACCCATTGGTATTCAGAACCGTTTGATTGCACTCTGCCCTTTAGTGGTGGCGCCATGGGCAGTTTTAGCTACGATTTAGGCCGCAGAATTGAATCCCTGCCGATAACGGCCAAGCAAGACATACAACTGCCAGAGATGAACATCGGTTTTTACGACTGGGCATTAGTTTATGATTACCAAGCCCAGTCTTGGTATTTACTGCACTACTTAGGTGAAGCGGCCCTCGATATCGAATTGAATAAAATTCAAGCTAAAATAGCTAAAAAGCCCAATACAGCTGCATTCATGCTCACTAGCCCATGGGCGGCACAGATGGACAAAAGCCAATACACCGCCAAATTTGAGGCGGTACAAGCCTATTTGCACAGCGGCGATTGCTATCAAATAAATTTAACCCAAAGATTCGAAGCCCATTATCAAGGCGATGAATGGTCGGCCTATTGCCAACTTCGTCATGCCAATAAAGCGCCCTTCTCGGCCTTTATGCGTCTGCCACATAACGCCATTTTATCGATTTCACCCGAACGCTTTATTCAGCTTCGCGATGACGATATTCAGACTAAACCGATTAAAGGCACGCTGCCGCGCCATGTTGATCCCGCGCTTGACGCTAAGGCCGCCAATACTCTGGCAAACTCGCCAAAGGATCGCGCCGAAAATGTTATGATTGTCGATTTGCTGCGTAATGATATCGGCAAAGTGGCAGCATCAGGCTCGGTCCATGTACCGCATCTGTTTGAGATTGAAAGCTTTCCTGCGGTACATCACTTAGTCAGTACAGTGACGGCCAAGCTTGATGCCAAGTACAGTGCCAGCGATTTGCTGCGCGCGGCGTTCCCAGGCGGTTCGATTACTGGCGCACCGAAAATCCGCGCCATGGAAATTATCGAAGAACTCGAACCTTCACGGCGCAGTCTGTACTGTGGCTCTATGGGTTATATCAGCCAAGATGGCCAAATGGATACCAGTATCACTATTCGCACTATTGTGGCTGAGCAGGGGAAACTCTATTGCTGGGCGGGCGGCGGCATAGTGGCGGATTCTGAAGTGAATGCCGAGTACCAAGAAACCTTTGATAAGATCAGCCGAATTTTGCCTTTACTTGGCGCAGAGCCGCAAAAGCCGTAAGCTTTAAAACTAAACAGTCACGGAAACCTCGATGGATCAAGCGGAATTTAGACTCAGATTTAATCTGCACCCTTTAGCGCTGCAAGATCCGGCGGCCTTCCCACACCTTGGACTGCGCAAAGCTGCGGTGTTGATCCCGCTGCAGGATATCAATGGTGAGCTCAATCTTATTTTAACCCAAAGACCCATGCACCTTCGCGCCCATCCGGGGCAGATCAGTTTCCCCGGCGGTAAAATTGAGCCCCATGATGTCGATGCTATTGCAGCTGCATTAAGGGAAGCTGAAGAAGAAATTGGACTCTCAAGGCATAATGTCGAGGTGGTGGGCACGTTTCCTGCACACAATACTTTTACCGGGTTTGAAATCACCCCCGTGGTAGGCATTATCAAGCAAGCATTTGATTGGAAACTCGATCCCGGTGAAGTTGCAGATTGCTTTACTGTGCCATTAAGCTTTTTTATTGAGCCGAGCCATCGCCACCAAAAACGCTTTTTACGCCAAGGACGCTACTACAGCGTGCATTTTATTCCCTATCAACAACGTTTTATTTGGGGCGCGACCGCCGCCATTATCGACCATTTGTGCCGCCAGTTAAGCATTCCTGCCGATATTCTCTGACTTCATTTGCCATAGCGAAACCGCTACGAGCTAACTGGCTTGCTTAAACCACCAAATGAATATACAAACCGGCGACAATCGAGGTTAACAGCAACATGGGAATGTTAAACCAATAGCCCATGCGACTGTGCTGGGCGACATAAAAATTAAACGCTAAACTGACCAAACTAATGCCGCCACAGGCCCAAATCAAATACTGCAATAACTGGGTTTCATGTGGATCCCAATGAACTCTAAATGTCGCACCGCGGCTTAAATAATCGCCAACTTCGCGATCGGGTCTCGCGTCACCAAACACTAATAGCGCATAGACGGCAATTGCCCAGCCTAAAATGGATAAGGCCGCAAGGATAATTTGAAATATTCTAGTCTTGCTCATACCGCCTCCCGCCGTTTAACTCACTATATCGCTCAATATCGATATTATTAACCTCAGGATACCTTTTTCAGCTTGAGAAAAGCCACCAGCAAGGTAATATAAACCTCCAAAATTTTCATATAAAACGTTTCGTTGGAGAATTAAGCAACAATGAGCATTGCATCTGTCGCATCTGTATTTAAAGGTGAGCACGCCGTCGGTTCTAAAGTCACAGTGCGTGGCTGGGTCAGAACCCGTCGTGACTCTAAAGCCGGCATCTCTTTTTTAGCTGTTTACGACGGCTCTTGCTTTAATCCTATCCAAGGTGTCGTGCCCAATAGTTTAGATAATTACGACAACGAAGTGTTAAAGCTGACTGCGGGTTGTTCTGTTGTGATGACAGGCGACGTGGTGGAATCTCCTGGTGCAGGCCAAGCATTTGAGCTGCAAGTGACTGAACTTGAAGTCGCTGGCTGGGTTGATGATCCAGACACTTACCCAATGGCCGCTAAGCGTCACTCAATTGAACATTTACGCGAATTAGCCCACTTACGCCCACGTACTAACATTATTGGTGCCGTTGCTCGCGTACGTAACTGTCTATCCCAAGCGATTCACCGCTTCTACCACGAAGAAGGCTTTATTTGGGTATCTACCCCACTTATCACAGCATCAGATTGCGAAGGCGCTGGTGAGATGTTCCGCGTATCGACCTTAGATATGGAAAACCTGCCGCGTACTGAAGCGGGTAAAGTCGATTACGATAAAGATTTCTTCGGTAAAGAAGCTTTCCTGACCGTATCTGGCCAGTTGAACGCTGAAACCTACGCCTGTGCACTGTCAAAAGTGTATACCTTTGGCCCGACTTTCCGTGCTGAAAACTCAAACACTAGCCGCCACTTAGCGGAATTCTGGATGGTTGAGCCTGAAGTCGCCTTTGCCAACTTAAACGACATCGCAGGCCTTGCCGAAGCTATGTTGAAATACGCGTTCAATGCCGTATTGACTGAGCGTATGGACGATTTAACCTTCTTCGCCCAACACGTTGATAAGACAGTGATCGACCGTCTGCAATCTTTCGTTTCAAGCGATTTTGCTCAAGTGGATTACACGGATGCGGTTGAAATTCTGCAAAACTGTGGCAGAACCTTCGAGTTCCCTGTGTCTTGGGGCATCGATTTATCTTCTGAGCATGAGCGTTACTTAGCCGAAGAACACTTCAAAGCCCCTGTGGTAGTGAAAAACTATCCGAAAGATATCAAGGCCTTCTACATGCGCTTAAACGATGACGGTAAAACCGTTGCCGCGATGGACGTGTTAGCCCCAGGTATTGGTGAGATCATCGGTGGCTCTCAACGTGAAGAGCGTTTAGACGTGCTAGATATGCGTCTAGCCGAAATGGATCTGAACCAAGAAGATTACTGGTGGTACCGTGATATGCGCCGTTATGGCACAGTGCCACATGCAGGTTTTGGTCTAGGGTTTGAGCGTTTAGTGTCTTACGTGACGGGCGTGAACAACATTCGTGATGTGATCCCGTTCCCACGTGCACCGCGCACTGCGAACTTCTAATATCCCTTTATTTGGGTTTGTGGCTCTTTGGAGTAACAAGCTCAACATTGGAATATAAGCTAAGGCGTCGCTACTGCGCCTTAGCAAAACGAAAAGGAGCTGAATATTCAGCTCCTTTTTTGTTTCTGCGCTTTTGCTAGCATGCTTAGCTAATACTCTGAGCTAATACTCTGAGCTAATACTCTGAGCTAATACCATGAGTTAGCAGCATAAATTATCATCACGACCCAACACTAATGCCTAACACTATTACCTAATATCATAAGGCGAAACAGCCACTCATTCGCTTGATACTAATCCACTTGTTACTTATCCGCTTGATGCAGCGCCTGCGTGATATATTCCGCCACGTGTTTGGCAGTAATATCATCAGTTGAGGTTAACTTAATATGGCGGCGAAATTTGCCACTGCCTTCGAGTACCTTGTGTGGATCGCTAAGGTTTGCGCCCAAGCTAAACTCCAATGACACATGTTGTTTATAGGCAAACACCCCACCAAAAGCGCTCTTTGCGCTAAAGAGTATTCCGCCGTACTTCACCGTTTCAGTGATTTCAAGCGAGGATGCGTCTGCAGTGGATTTAACGGTTTGGCGCACGCCCTGCACGATTTCAAGCAAGCTCGGGTTCATAAAATCGATGTCTTCTAAGAGTTTTTCAAGTTGTTCATTCATCATCGCCTCCTGCGTAATGGCATTTTCCATAGCGGCCTTCTATCACGACCTCTTTATCATCCAATAACGATTCTTTGCTGATTGTATCCTGAGCCGTAAAGTGAATAAAACGCCATTAGCTGCTCGGTAACACAATTAATTGATTAGACCTTAATTCAGCATACCAAGTACGGCTTTAGGTCACTATGCCACGGTGCCATTACAATCAATAAAAAGGCCAAGCATCACTATGCTTGACCTTTGGCTGGAGATGGCTAATAAACATTTAGCCGCACTAAGTCACACTTACTAACACTAACCAACGCTAAGTTAAACGAGATTAAACTACACAAACCTAAGTCACGATTACACAAAACAAAGTCGCGCTAAGCAACACGGGGAACGATTCAGCTTAAAATCCCTTCACACCTTCCATATCAGGGAGATGGTGAGCAATCCCCTTGTGGCAGTCGATACAGGTCTTTTCGCCGCTCGCCAGTGACGTTGAGTGCATCTGTGACGCTCTAGGTGACTGGCGGGTAAAATCCATATAAGTGAAGTTATGGCAATTACGGCACTCGAGCGAGTCATTGGCTTTTAATCTTTCCCATTCATGTTCAGCTAACTCACGCCGTTTACTTTCAAACTTTTCTCGGGTGTTAATCGTGCCGAAAACCTTACCCCACACTTCCTTAGATGCCTGCATCTTACGGGCGATCTTATCTGTCCAGTTATGTGGTACATGGCAATCTGGGCAGGTTGCCCGCACACCACTGCGGTTAGTGAAATGAATCGTTGTCTGTAACTCTTGATAGACGTTATTTTCCATCTCATGGCAACCGATACAGAAGGCTTCCTTGTTGGTAGCTTCAAGGGCAGTGTTAAAGCCGCCCCAGAAAATCACCCCAGCCACAAAGCCACCTAAGGTCAAAAAACCTAAACTGTAATGCACACTCGGACGATTGAGTACCTGCCAGATTTTTTTCAGTTTATCTAACATGCTAACTCCTAGTGTTTTTTCTGCTCAGTGTTGGTTTTGATCAGATGTTCCATGTCTACAAAGTCGTTTTCGACCAGTAATTTGGCATCTAACTGCGGCACATGACACTGAGTACAGAAATATCGACGCGGCGATAATTCGGCTAAGAAGTTATTATCCCTGTCCATATAGTGCGTGACACTGACCATAGGTGCTTGGGAATCCCCGATGCGACTGCGAGCATGACAGGCCATACACTTATTCACTTTAAGATCGAGCTGATAGCCGTCAATTTTGTGCGGGATCACGGGCGGCTGCATGGGATAGTTACGCACTTCCTTCACATCGGTATTACGCACGTTTTGCATCGCTGGCGGCGTCGGCTCGACATTGATAGGCGCTTGGCGCAGGGTATCAATTTTATCTTCGGGAATACTGGCGGCAGATACACTTGTCATCATTAATGCGCCAAAGGCCAGTAAACCGATCGCTGAAACTAATTTTAGGGTTTTCATCGTGTTCTCCTTAAACCTTGACGATCTTCACCGCACATTTTTTAAAGTCAGTTTGTTTTGACAAGGGATCTGTCGCATCTAAAGTGACTTTATTAATGAGCTGGCTAGCATCAAACCAAGGCACAAACACTAAGCCCACAGGCGGTTTATTACGGCCACGGGTTTCAACTCGGGTCTTAATTTCACCCCGGCGTGACACCACACGAATTTCGTCACCACGGCGCAAACCGCGTTTCTTGGCATCTTCTGGATGCATAAAACACACAGCATCAGGGAAAGCACGATAAAGCTCAGGCACACGTTGGGTCATAGAACCCGAATGCCAATGTTCCAGTACTCGGCCCGTCGATAACCAAATATCGTATTCTTCGTCTGGCGACTCAGCGGCGGGTTCATAGGGCAGCGCAAATATCACCGCACGGCCATCTGGTTTACCGTAAAACTCAAAACCCTTACCTGCTTTAACATAAGGATCGCTACCCTCACGGAAACGCCACTTGGTTTCCTTGCCATCCACCACAGGCCAACGCAGACCATGGGCCTCGTGATAAGCATCAAATGGTGCTAAGTCGTGGCCATGACCGCGTCCAAAGGAGGCGTATTCTTCAAACAGGCCTTTTTGCACATAGAAACCAAAATGTTTCGCTTCATCGTTCAGATACTTAGGATCCGCATCCGTCAATGGGAACTTGTCAACATTGCCGTTTTGGTACAGAACTTCGAATAGGGTTTTGCCCTTAAACTCTGGATTAGCGGCTAACACATCTTTTGGCCACACTTCATCTGTGGTGAAACGTTTCGCAAACTCCATCAGCTGCCACAGATCCGAATGAGACTCACCCGGTGCCTGCACCATTTGATGCCAAAACTGAGTACGGCGTTCGGCATTGCCGTAAGCCCCCTCTTTCTCAACCCACATAGCAGTGGGCAAGATCAAATCGGCAGCTTGAGTCGTCACCGTCGGATAGGCATCGGACACCACGATAAAGTTGGCAGGGTTACGGTAACCCGGTAGCCCTTCTTCGTTAATGTTCGGCCCCGCCTGCATATTGTTGTTCACTTGCACCCAGTAACAATTTAAGTCGCCATCTTTTAGACGACGGTTTTGCTCGACGGCGTGATAACCGGGCTTAGGTGGAATAATGCCGCTTGGGATCTTCCAAATGTCTTCGGCATGCTTTCTGTGTTCAGGATTGGTCACGACCATATCGGCGGGTAAACGGTGGGAAAACGTCCCCACTTCACGGGCCGTGCCACAGGCGGATGGTTGACCCGTCAAAGAGAATGGATTGTTACCAGGGGTTGAAATTTTACCCATCAAGAGATGAATGTTATAAATCAGGTTGTTACACCACACACCTCGGGTATGTTGGTTAAAACCCATGGTCCAAAATGAGGTCACTTTGATGTCGGGATCAGCATACAGCTTGGCCAGCGCAATCAGTTTATCCTCGGGCACGCCCGACAACTTACTGACTTTTTCGACGCTATAATCCGCCACGAAGGCTTTAAAGGTCTCAAAATCAATTGGGGTTGAATCCCCCGCCGTTTTAACATTTTTCGCTTTTTTCTCAAGGGGATGTGTCGGACGTAAACCATAACCAATATCTGTTGTGCCCTGACGGAAGTTAACGTGTTTCTTCACAAAGTCCCAGTTCACTTTATCGTTTTGAATAATATAGTTAGCAATAAAGTTCAACATAGCCAAATCGGTTTGCGGGGTGAACACTATCGGTAAATCTGCCAGATCGAAGGAGCGATGCTGGAAAGTCGATAACACGGCCACTTTGACATGAGGTTCACTCAAGCGTCTGTCGGTCACGCGGCTCCACAGGATCGGGTGCATTTCGGCCATGTTCGAGCCCCAAAGCACAAACGCATCGGCGGCTTCCATATCGTCATAGCAGCCCATTGGCTCATCGATACCGAAAGTGCGCATAAAACCGACCACGGCCGACGCCATACAATGACGCGCATTAGGGTCGATATTGTTAGAGCCAAAGCCCGCCTTCATCAACTTAACGGCGGCGTAACCTTCCCACACAGTCCATTGGCCCGAACCAAACATGCCTACAGCGGTTGGGCCCTTAGCTTTAATGGTCTCTTTCCATTTTTGCGCCATGATGTCGAAGGCGCTGTCCCAGCTTATCGGCGAAAACTCGCCGTGCTTGTCGTATTTACCATCCGTCATTCGCAACATGGGCGTGGTAAGACGATCGCTGCCATACATGATTTTCGACAGGAAATAACCCTTGATACAGTTAAGTCCACGGTTCACTTCACTATTGGCATCGCCATGGGTGGCCACCACTTTGCCATCGCGAGTGGCGACAATCACAGAGCAGCCCGTACCACAGAAACGGCAAGGCGCCTTGTTCCACTCTAATTTGGTTTGTTCTGAGCTGGTTATCAGGTTACTTGCGCCAGCGGGCAAGGCTAAACCTGCGGCCCCTGCAGCGGCGATCACCGCGTTGGCCTTAATAAAGTCACGTCTGTTCATATTCATTCTTCACCCTCTTCGAGCGTTTCACTCTGGTGGTAAACCATAGTGGCGGATAACACACCCGGAATGGCATTGATCGCTTCTATGCAGTCCATCAAGGCGCGCTGAGTCTCACCTTCGATAACCACGACCAATTTCACTTCGTTGTTGACGGAAAGTTCGGCATTTTCAATGGTCATGATCTCTTGTCTAACATCTGCCATTTTCTGCGGTAAGACCTGCACCACTAAACTGGTGATATGGAGTTCTTTGCTCATCCGACATTCCACTCTTTGTCTAATATTTGATAATAAAGCGATTAACCCGCTCCCGGCGGTCCAGTCAAGATCTGACTAAACCAAATTGCAAAGCCCAAGCCACTGACCAGCAGCACGGACAATAACGGTGCGAGAAATACGGTTAAAAAGATAAAAATTTTCAGTTCTAAGGATTTTTCTTCTGCGGTGCTAGCACTCATGCATCCTCCAAGAGGTGTGTTCCTGCCATTTTTCGCGCTGGAACAAGCGTCAGCGGCAGGTTTTATGTATATCCGTTGCATCTTTAACTCACTCAAACATCATACCTTTTAGTTGTTAACAAACTGTATACCTCCAAATTGGTAAAGCTGATAATGCTTGATCCAGATCATCAATTTGGCGATAGATTTAACTAGCTCATGGTTTGTAAACGATTTATTAGATTGTGATGAGGTGAATTTGGACAAAGAAGTTATTAAGGTGTGGCTAAAACATGGTCAAAGATCAGTTTTTTAGCAAGGTGAATGCTTAAAATTAGCGCTAAATATCTCCAAAGGAGTAAAGCAAACTGATTAGGGTGTGTTGACGTTTCGAGATTAAATGTTGTTTGCTCAGCTAAGTTAGTGATCGCAAAACGAGAATGACTAAAACCACAAAATAAAAACGCCGCTAAGTAAGCTTAGCGGCGTAATGAGATAACCAAGAATAACAGCTATTGAGTCGTAAATAATGAATTCACTGACCTCATATTTTTATACTTGTTGGATATGATTCAAAATGCGTTTTTCAGATATCGGATAAGCCGTGCCTAACACCTGCGCAAAACAGGAAACACGGTACTCTTCAATCATCCAGCGTGCCTCGATTAACGCGGGCGGTGTCGGCTGCGATCGCGGCACTTTCGCCAGTTGCGCAGTCAATGCTTCCTGTACCTTGTTAATGCTCTGCATATGCAAACGGTCACGAGTCGGATCGACAGGCAACTTCTCGACACGGATTTCAATTGCCTTTAAGTAACGCGCCACATCGGCTAAACGATTCCAACCACAGGCCTCGACAAACCCTTTAAACACTAATTTGTCTAATTGGCTTTGAATATCACTCATAGCAAAGGCAATATCTAAGCTAATTTTGCCCTTGAGACGCTTTTTAATGCTCTGGTATAAGGTCAAAATCTGCTCAACCTTCAGGGCGATTTGCTCGGCGGTCGGGTTGAGTTCTTGGCGAACCCAATCCTTTGCCTGCTCAAATTGGGCTTGATTACGCACATCGAGGGCTTTTTCATCCAACAACTGCTGCACAGCGGCGGCAATAATGTCATCAATCAAGATTTGCACTTGACCAAAGGGATTGAAATACATCGCCAATTTCGCCTTATTCGGCAAAGCTTGCTGCAAATGTTTCACCGGTGATGGAATGTTTAACAGCAATAAGCGCCTTAGACCTTGGCGATGAGCATCTAAGGCTTCAAACTCATCATCAAATAATTTGATCGCAACACTGTCTTTTTTATCGATCAGCGCCGGAAACGCCCGTACTTGGTAATTGCCTTTTTGCTGCTGATATTGCTTGGGCAAATCGCCAAAGGACCACTCGGTTAACGCTTCTTGCTCTATACCTTTATCCGCCACCTGACGAATGGCCTTCGCCACCACGCCCTGCAACTCGGCTTTTAAGGTATCGAGCACCCGACCTTCGGCCACTAAGTTGTGTTTATCGTCTTCGATTTTAAAGTTCATCTGCAAATGCGCGGGCAGTTGCGTTAAATCAAAATCCTCCGGCGATATGCGCGTGCCACTCATGCGCAATAATTGCTTGCACATAGCCTCAAGCAAACTGGCACTAAAAGGCACCATGGCCTGCACACAAGCGCGGGCATAGTCAGGCGCGGGCACAAAGTTACGTCGTAAACTCTTAGGCAAAGATTTGATCAGCGCGATGCACTTTTCTTCCCTCAACCCCGCCACTAGCCAATCAAAATCGCTATCGTCGATTTGATTAAGTAGCGCCACCGGAATGTGCACCGACACGCCGTCATCCGCTGCAGCGGGTTCAAAGTGATAGCTGAGCTGCAGGCGCAAATTGCCCTTGTGCCAAGTATCGGGGAAATCCAAGGTCGAAATATGGTCGGCATTGCGCTGCATTAACAGTGCTTTGCTGAAATCCAGTAAATCCGGTTGCTCGCGCTTGGCCTTCTTCCACCAGCCAAAAAACAGCTGGGCGTTGTAAATCCCTTCCGGGATCCGCGGCTCGTAAAAATCCACCAACACTTGCTCGTCCACCAAAATATCGCGGCGACGGGATTTATGCTCCAGCGATTCAATGTCTTCGAGCAACTTTTGGTTAGCGACAAAAAACGCTTCTTGGGTCTGTAACTGCCCTTCTGCCAAGGCGCTGCGGATAAAAATCTCACGCGCTTCAACGGGATCGATGGGGCCGTATTGCACCTTGCGACGGTGTACAACCGTCAAGCCGTAGAGCACTTGATTCTCAAGGGCGATAACGCTGCCAGGTTTTGCCTCAAAATGGGGCTCAACATAGCTTTTCTTGATCAAATGCGCCGCCAAGGGCTCTAGCCATTCGGGTTCGATTTTGGCGCAGCAGCGAGCAAATAAACGTGAGGTTTCAGTAAGCTCAGCCGCCATAATCCACTTAGGGCCTTTTTTGGCCAATGGCGAACCGGGAAACACAAAGAATTTACGATTACGCGCACCTAAATACTCGTTATTGTTATCTTTAAAACCAACATGGCTCAACAAACCCGACAACAGCGCACGGTGCAAAGTATCGTAACTTGGCGGCGTATCGTTTAAGCGCCATTTTAAATCGTGTACGGCTTGTTTAAGCTGGGCGTATAAATCCTGCCACTCGCGAACGCGCAAATAGGCCAAATACTCATCGCGGCACTTTTTACGGAACTGACTTGCTGATAACTCTTTTTGCTGATCTTTTAAGTGCTGCCACAGGTTAATCCAACTGACGAAATCGGAACTGGGATCGGCAAAACGGCGATGCTCTTCATCACTGGCTTGCTTCTTCTCCATCGGGCGTTCGCGGGGATCTTGAATCGATAAGCCCGCAGCAATCACCAACACTTCGTTCAAACAACCTAACTGCTGACTCTCAACCACCATACGCGCCAAACGCGGATCCACAGGAATTTGCGCCAAGTTGCGCCCAAGTGGCGTCAACACTAGCTTGCCGTGTTTGCTCTCAACCGCTTGTAATTCTTCGAGCAGCAAGAAACCATCGCGGATATGGCGTGGATCGGGTGGCTCGATAAAGGGGAAACCGGCAATATCACCTAGGCCGATGGCGAGCATCTGCAAAATGACCGAAGCCAAGTTAGTACGCAGAATCTCAGGATCGGTAAACGCCGGACGATTATTAAAATCCGCCTCATCGTACAAACGAATACAGATACCCGGTCCCACACGGCCACAACGGCCTTGGCGCTGATTGGCGCTCGCCTGTGAGATAGGTTCAATCGGTAAGCGTTGCACCTTAGTGCGATAGCTGTAGCGGCTGATACGCGCCGTACCTGGGTCGATAACATAGCGAATGCCCGGCACAGTCAGCGAGGTTTCCGCTACGTTGGTCGCTAGTACAATCCGCCTGCCTCTGTGGCTACTGAAGACTTTAGATTGCTCGCCATAGGATAAACGCGCGTACAACGGCAAAATTTCGGTATCGCGATAATTACGTCGGCTCAATTGCTCGGCCGTATCGCGAATTTCCCGCTCGCCATTCATAAAGATCAGAATGTCGCCCAGCCCTTCGGCTACCAGTTCATCGACGGCGGCAAAAATACCTTCGATTTGATCTAGATCAGCATCGCTATCTTGCACTAAGGGTCGATAACGGGTTTCGACCGGAAAGGTACGGCCCGATACTTCGATAATAGGCGCATTGTTGAAGTGCTTAGAAAAACGCTCAACGTCTATGGTCGCCGACGTGATAATAACTTTAAGATCGGGGCGTTTTTTGAGAATTTGTTTGAGGTAGCCCAGAATAAAATCGATGTTGAGGCTGCGCTCGTGGGCCTCATCTATGATGATGGTATCGTATTGATCGAGATTGCGATCTGAGGTCAATTCCGCCAGTAAAATACCGTCGGTCATCAACTTAATATAAGAGTCACTCTTAAGCGCATCGGCAAAACGCACTTTAAAGCCAACCACTTCACCGAGCGGACTTTGTAATTCTTCTGCGACTCGGCTCGCCACGCTGCGGGCAGCTAAGCGTCTTGGCTGGGTGTGGCCAATCATGCCACGGCAACCTAAGCCCAGTTCTAAACAAATTTTGGGGAGCTGAGTCGTTTTACCCGAGCCCGTTTCACCAGCAATGATCACCACTTGATTGCCCGCAATCGCGCGCGCTATGTCATCGCGCATCAAAGAAACGGGCAGGTTTTCAGGATAGTGGATTTTAGGGCGAGCGTTACGGCGCTGCTCAACCTTCTCAAACGCCGCCTGCGCTTGCTCACTCAGCTGGGCTAAGACTTGGGTCTTTTTATCTGAGTCGGCTTCTTTATTGAGCTTAAATAAACGACGACGGATCCTAGACGCATCAGCCTGATAACAAAGATTAAGAAAGGCGTTCGATAGCGGATGTTTGTCTGAGTTCAAATCCAAATTCCATTGCTAGCATCAAAAACGGCGATCCTAGCAAGGAAAGTGGCGCAATGGTATTGCTAATTTACTCTGCACTCAGGATAAAGGGTGTCAGATTATCTCCACTGCGGCTCAGATTAAACTGGTGACAGATAACATTGTTGCATATAGATATTCATCGCTTTGAGCACATTAGTGCGATTTATCGTACCAATCACTTTACCGTGTTCAACTACAGGATAAACCTTAGGTTTAGGCCCGAGCATTTGTTCAGCGAGTTGCAAAATACTGTCATCAGGCCCGACAAACAGTACTTCAGTACGCATACAATCCTTCACCACTGAGGTCATATCGCAGTGATAGCTACTTTTGATCATCACAGCCAGACAATCCTGCTGGGATAAAAAGCCCACCAAATCGCCCGCCTCATCAACCACAGCGGCGCCCATTTTATTATTATCTAACAGCTTTTCGACCGCGGTCGCCAGCGACATATTCGCGCGCAGTAACACGGGCTGACGATCCATATGGTCACGAATCTTAATTAAGTCCATAGTCTTCCCCTCGAATTAACCCTACGTTTGAAGTCTAGTCAAAATATCGGCAAGGATGTGCGATTTATATCGATTGCACTTATCGAGTATATAAACCGAATGTCAAAAAGCGCTGACAGAATAAAAAGAAACAGCAAACGGATACACAGCACGACGAAATAATTAATGTCTCGTTAAGTGCTAGACGAAGCTGCTGATCCGGCGAACTTGGCAGCGTCTTGTACGGCTTGCAAGTCCTCTTCGATATCAAGCACTTTTTGTGAACGCTTCAGCGCCAATCGACCGTGGTACTCAGCGGCTGCGCGTATTTCCCCGTCATCGCTGGATGCTAACGATTCAAGCGCTTTTTGTAGCCGTACTGCGACTTCCACCACTCCCGCACCGTCTCTAGCTATCGCGGTAAACGCATCATCAAACATGTCCTGCACACAAACGTGAGGAACCTCTACGCGATCACACTCTGGCGCGGGTTTATCATCATCTGCCGCAGGTTCACCCCATAAGGTAAACAGCCGTACCAGTGTGCCTATGATGCAAATGGCCGTACCTGGATCATTGACAGCGGGTGATAAAGCGCGGCCAGCGATTTCCGACAGTACCACTAAACCAAATCGCGGATCGTCGTCAAAAAGACGGGTATCACCAATCTGGAATGACTCGACAACACAAGTGCAATCCATCTCAGTCTGCTCCGCACCATCGGCACTAATGTATGCCAATGGTCGATTGGGTGTGGCGAACGTGCCCGGCAGAGCTGCGATTACGACTCGCACCTCGTTTTTCTCGGCCCAGCTTTGCATCGCGGCAATATTAATGTATTGAACATAACCGACGTTAGCCGCGTACACGGCTCGTCCACGCGCTTGTGGACGCACAGAAACGCCGCCAAGATGTGGAGTATTGCGTCGCCGTGTCAGAGCATCGGCCGCCGCCTTTTCAACTTTCTCAATTGTGGTTGCCATGCGGCCAAGACGGGCAATGCGATCCACCCAGCGTACAAAGGTAAAGATCACCATGCCAAAAATAAACGTGGTCAGCAGGAAGAGGATAAACAGACCCGCCGTTTGAAAGTAATCATTTTTAACCGCAGTGAGTGCCACAATACTGAAGATAAATGCCCCAACAAAGGTCGATAGCGCATTTTGAGAGGCATCATCGGCGACAACTAAAATAAATGAACGTGGTGTTGCCGTGTTAGCCGCCGAAGCATAGGCCGAGACCATAGAACCCACGGAAAAAGTGGCGATAACCAGCATGCTGGAAGCCATAACGGATAACAGCGCCTCGATGGAGGCCGATGACACCTTAGGTGCAATCTCAACAAGCTCAGTACCATCTGCCAATTTTGCGACAAAGGCGACTGCAATCGATAATAGGCAAACAAGCAGTGGTTTAACCCAAAGTCGATGGCGAAACCGATTGAGGAAAACCCTGACGCGGTCGGTTAACACGCTAGAAATCATGTAAATATCCTTTACGCTGAGTGCAATCTCATGCAGACGCGATGAGTTCGCTGGGCACAAACTGCAGCTTTGACGGTGAGTTAAGTGCGGCTTTGCGTATGACTATTGTACCGCTAATGAAATCAAACAACGGGCGACACCCCACATACCATTAACTATTCGTAATAGCCCAAACTTATCAGCTTCTTATATCAATCACATTAAATATCTAATCAGTTCAGAGCCTCACAGGCATCTCAATCCAAGGCGCATTGACGTAGAAATGGTCATTCCCTTTTAAGTCAATGCAACACCGGAGTGGGATGCCTGTGTGGCTCCCGAAGGGCGGGTTTCAACGCGCTTTATACTACGTTTAAGGCTTTCGACAGAGCCCCACACTATGCCTTCAAGCCTTCGCCTTGTCTAAAGCGCGTTGAACTCTCGCTGAATGAACAGATATTTAATACGATTGGTATTACTCACTCTTAAAGCAAAAAACCGCTAGCAAAAAGCGAGTGCCACTTTCGCAGCACTCGCTTTTTAAGGTTTCTGAGCCATGTTTCTGTGAGATATTTCTAAGCTATTTTTTACACCAACTTGTAAACAATCTTGTAAGCAATAGCAGTCACGAACCAACGGCTTCTACAATTCAAGTTATTGGTCTTGCCAGATCAGCACTTGGGCGGGTTCACCATTGCTACGGGTAGCGCGGTACATGCCTTCGGTATTAAATGGCGTAGCGATATTACCGCGCTGATCGACAGCAATCACGCCACCCGAACCGCCAGCAGTAATAAGCCGCTGATTGATCACTTCATCGGCGGCTTGAATAATGGATTTCTGCTGGTATTTCACCTTAGCACAAATGTCCCCTGCTACTTGATAGCGAATAAAGAACTCACCGTGTCCGGTTGCCGATACGGCGCACACCCCGTTTTCAGCATAGGTGCCGGCACCAATCACAGGAGAATCACCAATGCGACCGAAGCGTTTTGCCGTCATGCCGCCAGTTGAGGTACCAGCTGCTAAGTTGCCATTTTTATCTAAGGCGACGGCGCCTACGGTACCAAATTTGTAATCGAGATCTTGCATCTCAACACTTGCGACTTGCTCTGATTTAGCCGCAGCTTGCAGTTTTTGCCGAGCATCGAGTAATTGCTGATAACGCTCGTCAGTATTAAAATGACTGTTCGGCACTAAGCTAAAGCCTTGGGTCAGTGCAAATTCTTCTGCGCCTGCGCCCGAGAGCATCACGTGCTCAGATTTATTCATCACGGCTAAAGCAAGATCTATGGGGTTGGCGATATGGCGTACTCCAGCGACAGCGCCTGCATTCATGGTTTTGCCATCCATAATGGAGGCATCTAATTCATGTCCGCCGTCATAGGTGTACACCGCGCCGATACCTGCATTAAACAGAGCACTATTTTCAAGGATATTAATGGCGGTTTGAACTGCCACTAAGCTGTCACCGCCCTCCTCTAAGACTTTTGAGCCTTTATCGACCGCTTCCTTTAACTTATCTTTGTAGGCTTGGCGTTGTTCAGGGGTGAGATTAGCCTTAGAAATCGTGCCAGCGCCGCCGTGGATCGCAATAGCAAACGGTTTGTCATTGGCCAAGGTGTTGTGTGACATAAAAAGTAGACCCGAGATAATTAAACTAAAGGTGGCTAATTTTGTTTTCATTCTTTACATCCCCTTAAAAAGTAGCGTCCTTTGTACCCATTTCATCGTGTAATTTCAATCATCTCCTTGCCTGTTGGTTTTATTCTGGCGACAATGATGCCACATCACAGGGACTATAAAGTGCAGCCATTTTTGCAAATCACCTCACATTATTTTCGTTTTTGCTTATTTCTGAGTCTGATTTCAGTCACATCCGTCGCTGCGGCGGCAGATGAATTTATTAAATTGTCTGTCTCAGGCGTGAATGAAGCTCTGCAACGTAACATAGTTGCGCACTTAGGCACCTTACCCGAGTCCGAGGTGCAGCGTCGTGCCTTTCTGTTTAATGTCGAAGACAATGTCAGCACAGCCTTAGAATCCATGGGTTACTACCATGGTGAAGTGGAAGAAAAACTGACGGAACATGATAAGGGCCCTTGGGAGCTGAAACTGGAGATCACTGCTGGCGAACCGACCATAGTGCAATGGGTCGATATTAACTTCAGTGGTGAAATGCTTGATGATCGCGCCTTCGATCAATGGCTGGCTAAGGTCAACCTAAAGCCTGGCGATGTGCTAAACCACGGTGTATATAGCGACGTCAAATCGCAGCTGGTCACCTTAGCTTTGGCCCGAGGTTACTTCGATGGTGAATTTACGGAATCACAGATTAAAGTTAACCGCGACATTAATACCGCGCAGGTAAGTTTACATTTTGACTCTGGTAAACGTTATAAATTTGGCCAAGTCAGCTTCGAAGGCCATAGTTTAGAACCTGAAATCTTAGAAGATCTTATCCCTTTTAAGGCAGGTGCTTCATATTCAACCCGCCGTGTGAGCGCGCTGAATCGCCAGTTATTAGATACGGGCTATTTCGCTAATATCAAAGTGATCCCGCAAATCGACGGTGTCGAAGACAGTCATATTCCGGTGCTGGTCGAATTAACCCCTAAGGCAAGCCACGCCATTGAGCTCGGTTTTGGTGGTGATATTGGTAAGACAGACCAAGCTTTCGACCCAAGGGTGCGCGTCACTTGGCGCACGCCACAAATCAATAAATACGGCCATTCACAGGAAACCAGCCTCGAATGGTCACCGGATAGACCTAAGTTATTAACCACTTATACTATCCCCTTGACACATCCCTTAGATGATCAATTAAAAATCCGCGTCGGTTTACTGCGGGATAAATACGGTGTGACCCAAGTGTATGACGCCGAGAATCGCGATTTTAGTAACACAGGTCAGCTTGAATCGACTAAATACCTTATTGGACTATTGCGCCAACAAAGACTCGAAAATCAGTGGCTAATGAATTATTCACTTGAGGCTATTCGCGAAGAATACACCCAGTCTGATGTCGATTATATGCCGTCGTTTTATCTGGCTGGCATAAACTTTTCGCGAACAACGCGGGGTGATAATTCACTCGATCCTAAGTCTGGTTTCAGGCAGATTTACAGCCTAGATTATGCCGATCCCAATTTAGGCTCAGAAACCCGCTTAGCGCGCCTTCAAGCCAAATTTAAATGGATTGATACCTTCTTCGACAATCACAGGATTGTTGCGCGTATCGATTTAGCCGCCAACTTAGCCAACGAGAATGATCTGGCTTCTATCCCGCCTTCGCTGCGCTATTTTGCCGGTGGTGATCAAAGTGTACGGGGTTATGGTTATCAAGAATTGGGTCCCTATTTAGATTATGTCGCATATGATGGTAAAACCAATCGCGAGGTTATCGGTGGCCGCTATTTAATGGTCGGCAGTTTAGAATATCAATATTATGTAACCCCCACTTGGCGGGTCGGTACCTTTATCGACGCGGGTAACGCCTTCGATAATAATCAATTTGAACCTGTTGTCTCTGTCGGTGGCGGTATCCATTGGATCTCCCCCATCGGCCCAATCAAACTGGATTTAGGGGTTGGATTGAAAGAAACCGATACCATTGAAAGATCATGGCGTATTCACCTGACCATGGGGACTGATCTATGAGCCAGCCCCCAGAGCATAATAAGCCAACAGAGCAAGACGTAATAGACAGCCCTATCACCGAAGTCACTGAAGCCATTGCGACCTCTGTCACTCAATCTGTGTCATTCATCCAAAAACTTTGGCGGCAGTTCAAACTCTGGACTCGAATTATCATCTATGTGCCATTAGGGCTTTTAGTGTTAATCGCACTATTACTCGGCACTGAGTTTGGCTCGCGCATCACAGTAGGCTTAGCCGATCAATTTGTGCCCGATCTTGATCTCACTTACACCTCAGGTTCCATTAATAAAGACTTAGCCCTGTCCCATGCGTCTTGGTCTATGGCGGGCATTAAGGTGCAACTTGAGGATCTGCATTTACTCTGGCAACCCGCCTGTTTACTACAAAAGCGTTTGTGCGTGAACGGCTTATCTGCGGCCAAAGTCGATGTCACTATCGATACCTTAGCCCTGTCTGCCGACACAAACGAAGCACCGATAGCGCCGCTCGATGAAGCGCCCAGCGAGCTGCAATTACCCTTTGATATCGTGTTAGATTCTGCTGAACTCAACGCTGTGAATATCCAACTGGATGAGATGCAATTTGCGGCCAATCGCCTTAACGCCGAAGCGCAATGGTTTGCCGAAGGCTTATCGGTTAAGCAGCTTTCCAGTGAAGGATTGTTTGTGCTGATCCCCACAGCAACCGATACCGCACAAACGAGCCAAGCAGCGACGGCTTCTAACGCCAACACAGCCGCGAGCACGACACCTAACGCAGCGGCCAGCACAACAACCAATGCAACACCTGATCCATCGGCCAACTCGCCGGCAAAAGACAAGCCCGTAAAAGACAGTAGTGCAGAGTGGGCCCTAGCGCACTTGCCGCAAGTGTTTATGCCTTTTCCTGTGACGGTTAATGCCCTCACGCTTGATAACACCACGCTGCAAATCGGCGATCGTAAAGATGTCTTTAGTCATGCCGAGCTGCAAGGTCGTTTCCGCGAATATCAATTGACCTTAGATCATCTCGCCATCAGCCATACAGATGGCAGTGCGGATATCACAGGTAGCTTAACGCTCGATAACGATTATCCACTCGATTTAGAAGCCAACCTCACCCTTAACCAATTAGCTGAATTACCCGAACTGACTCACCAAGCCTTAGATGTAAAGCTGAGCCAAAGCTTAGGGCAACTACAAGTCAACGCCGTCGCTAAGGGCGATGCAGACTTCAAGCTAGATGGGCAGATAACACTTCGCGATCCTAAGCTGCCCTACAAGGTGAAACTTGTGCAGACACGGCTACAGTGGCCGCTAAAAAGCCCTGAATACTCAGTCAGCGATATAGCACTGGAAAGTCAAGGCGATCTCAATCGTCAAGAAGCGAGCCTTAAAGGCCAGCTGACGACGCCGTTCCACAAAGTACTCGCCATAGACACTAGCCTTCAGCATCAAGATGCGAAGTTAACCATTAATAATCTTGATGCAACGGGCGCGATTGGTCAGGCCAAACTCACGGGCGAACTCGATTATCAAAAAGCCATTCGCTGGAACGCCAATCTCTGGCTCAATGACGTCAAACTGCAGGAAGTACAACTACCACAAACGGATACGGCGCAAACAGCAACAGGTCTACCGGACAGTTTGATTTCAGGAAAATTACACACTCAAGGCTCATTTGCTGATCCTCGCTGGCAAGTCTCCCTGAACGACACAGAACTCACGGGCACTCTGCAAGGTTATCCCTTCGATATCACAGGGGATATCAATGTGAATGATTCCCTGTATGTCAGTGCTAAGGAGTTGAACGCCAAAGTACTGGGCTCAACTCTGACACTCAAAGGCGAAGCTAACGCCAATTGGGATCTACAGGGTGAGCTGCAAGTGCCCGACTTCGGTCTGTGGTTGCCTAAGGCCAGCGGCCAATTGCAAGCGCAAATTAATGTCACAGGGGATGAGAAGCACCCACAAGTTGAACTCACCGCCCAACTCGCTGAACTGTTTTATCAAAATATTAAGCTGCGAGAATCCAACTTAAAGGCCTATTACAAGCCGCTAGAACAACATGAATTTGCTATCTCGCTGAAATCGAAAGCCTTACAGATTGCGGATCAGAATTTAGATACTGTGACGCTCGGGGCGAAAGGCACGATTGACGCTCAAAAGCTGACCCTGAATGCCACGGGCGATCTTGGCCTCGATACCATAGTGAGCAGCCAATACAATGTGAAAAAGTCACGGCTACGGCTCGATGTTGAACGTTTAAATCTCAATACCCCCGTTGGCCTATGGCAGCTCGACAACGCCATTAATCTCGCTTGGGATCAAAATAAAAATCAGGGCAGCATCACACCGTTTTGTCTCATGAATCCGAACAGCCGTATCTGTCTAAACAGTGAGACGGCCATAGGCAAAAAAGGCAGCGCGCAGGTGAGCTACTCAGGGAATCCGGGGCAGTTACTCTTACCGATATTACCAACGAATATGCGCTGGGATGGTCCGGCCTCGCTGTTAGCCAATTTTGCTTGGGCTGCGGGTCGTAAACCGACAGCCGATGTGGACTTTGATTTTGCTCCTGGCAGTATCATGCTCAAACGGGATAAGAATCGCGAAGTCACCATTAATTACCAACATTTGTCATTGCTGGCGACCTTAGATGCTAAACGGCTGGCAACAGTATTAAATTTTGAATCTGAAGGCGTGGCCAGTTGGCAGAGTGAAATCAACGTCAATGTCACCCCAGACCGCTCGCTCTCTGGTTATGCCAATATCAAGCAAATCAACTTACAACCACTGGGAGAATTTTTCCCACAACTCAATACTGTACAAGGCTTACTCACCAGTCAGCTTAACTTTGCGGGCAGTCTAGAGGCGCCGGAAGTGTCGGGAAGCATGGCCTTAACGGAGGGTGCCTTAGCCCTGACGGCAAACCCGACGCTAATCGACAAAATTGACCTATCAATGTCGTTCGCGGGTCAACAAGCCCAGCTCAAAGGCCGCTGGATGATGGGTAATGGCTTGGGCAGGGTAAATGGTCAACTGCAATGGCCCCAAGGTCAATTTAGTGGCGAATTAGCCCTCGAAGGCGATAAGCTCGCCGTGATCCAACCGCCACTGGCTATCCTCGATGTTTCACCCGATATCAATTTAAGCTTCAATAGTAAGCAACTGGCAGTAAAAGGAAAAATTGCCGTCCCTTCTGGCAATATTAAAATTGTGCCATTAGCAGAAGGCGGTATCGCCACCTCAGAGGACGTGGTCTTTGACGATTCCATTGCCGCTATGCAACCTAAAACCAGCCCCTATGCCGTCGTGGCCGATCTGAATATCAGTGTAGGCAACGAGCTCAGGATTGATGGCATGGGTCTCAAAGGTAAGCTGCAAGGAACCTTAAAGCTGCAACAACAAGCGTTCCGCCCGCCTTTGCTCTTCGGTAATATCAAGGTCAATCAGGGCAGTTACAAATTTATGGGTCAAACCCTGAAAATTCGTACCGGCGAAGTGCAGTTTGTGGGGCCAACGTCAGTGCCAAACTTAAATATTGAGGCAATACGCGAGATTAAGAGTGAAGACTTAGTCGCAGGTGTGCGCGTTACTGGCACTCCCGCCCGCCCTGTGGTGACCCTGTTCTCTAACCCCGCTAAAGAGCAGGCTGAAATCTTGTCTTACATTATTAAAGGCAGTGGTTTTAACAGTGCCAACAATGAGCAAAATAACTCGTTGATGATGGGCGCGGCCTTAGGTTTAGGCTCGCAGGTGGGCGGCGGCGCAATAAATAATATAGGTAATACCGCGACCGGATTAATAGAAGAGTTTGGTTTCTCTAACGTGCAACTCGACACCAACGATGAAGGCCGTGTTGCGATCAGTGGCTTTATCGGCGAGAACTTGATGGTGAAATACGGGGTAGGCGTGTTTAACCCTGGCTATGAGATGACGGTCAGATATTACCTGCTCTCACAGCTTTATCTCGAAACCGTATCGGGTACTTTAGGGCAATCTCTTGATATCTATTACAACTTTAATATCAAGTAGCAAGATTAAGACTCGGGTGGAGTGTCGATACACTCTGCCTGTCTATGATAAGTCTTTGGCAACAATAAAATGAGTCACGCCGATCCATCAGATGAAAATCAGTCGCGTGAAAATCAGCCACAAAAAAAGCGCCCTTAGGCGCTTTTTTGCTTCAGTTACGACAATTAAGCGTAAACGAAGTCAACATGTTCAATGATTGGCTTGAACACGTGGCGTTGCATAGCTTGTGCGCGTACACCCACTTCTTTACCATCAACAACGATAGTCAGAGTTGAAGTGTAGAAATCAGCGTTAGCTTGAATGTTGATGATATCTTTGTGATCAAAAACAATAGAAACTGGCTCTTTGCCTTGGCCATAAATAACAGCAGGAACCTTACCAGCATGGCGTAGGCGGCGGCTCGAACCTTTCCCTATTTCAGTGCGGGTTTGTGCTTGGATAGTGTAAGACATGTGTTTCTCACTTAAATTTAGAGTAAAAAGTTGCCGACATTTTCGACCAATGACGGCTCATATAAAGCGCGCGAATACTAACATAGATACCCAAGGCACACAAGAATCCTACACCCCACCAATTTTTAAGCCACGGCGTTAGTAAAAAAGGTAGCTATTTATCAAATTGAAGAACTTGTATCTTGACTGTTACAGCTGAGAAAAGGCTTTGATCTCAAACAAAAAACACGAGATCTAGATCACACTGGGAAATTGAGAAGCCTGTTAAGCTCGGGCAAATTTCGATAACTGCTGTGTCAAAAAATGCGTCATGCGCTATACCAGTTACAACAAGAAAATAGACTTTCATGCCAACTGGCCCGTGAACTCGTCTCTCTTATCGAAACCGTTCCTTATCAGCAAAATACCCTCGAATTAAAATTCTTAGAATTGCTTGCCTGCACCCAACAAAAAAACCGCAGCTTGATCTTACTTATGCAAATTATTGAGTCCGTCGATATTGAGTCGCAGAGGCAAAGACAATATCAATTTTCACAACGTCTCAGCCTATTGATCTGTGATTGGCAACAACATAGAGAAATGAACAAACTCAATCAACAATTTATCCCGCTGCTCAGACATTACTTGATCGAATCGCAAGCCTTGGAACAAGATTTTTATCAGCAGATCCAACAACAGATCATTGCTACCAGTGCCTTACCGGACCACAATCGACGTGCACAAAGCCAGAATTAGGATAATAACCCACACCACCGAGTTTCAGGGATAAAGCCGCTTCTCTGAGGGTTTTTAGTTTAACGCTAGGGATAGCTATGTCCATCGCCATGCCGCGCATGTGATAACTCTTCTTAGCAACTCCGCCACTGTGGCTCACGAGCATGGCATTGGTTTTTGGTGAACGGTAACCGGAAATCACATGGATTTCATCGTTGGTATTCAAGGTTGTTTTGAGCGAGTGGAGTAAATCAAATAAGCGCTTATCCATAGGCGCTGCCACATTCTGACGATGATCCCGCAGCAAATGATTAAAATTGTCTAACACCTTGCTCTGATAATGACCATCTACCCAGTAACTACCGTCATCGCGCTCGCCAGTATGACGATTAAACAAACTTAACTCGCGGATCCCTTTGGTTGAACGGCTGGCAACCGCTTTTGAGGGAATAAAGGAACATAATGCCACACCACTAAGGCCTAACAATAACTGCCTACGGGCAGGACATATTAAAGTCACATGATCACCTTTTGTATGCTTTTTGGTCACTAATCAAGCAAATTATACTGAATAGGCCCTAAGATCAAGTTTTGCCAACCCTATTCTGCCCACGATTTTAAAATGCTCTGCGAGTTCAATTTGTTATCTTAATTCTGCTTTATCGTGCAAAATCTTAATTGAGATCTAAAACCGTGGCAGGCACGGCATTCGTCAACTCAGCTTCTAAATGGTAAATGTCATTACGGTATTGCTCTTGCCCACTGTCATCTAGCCACGCAGTCCAATACACCAGATGCACTGGCAGCTTTTGAGAAAGTGAAAACCACTGGGGCTGCGTTACATCTGGGGCTAATTTGTCCCATAAACGCTTATCTTTAACTAAATGTTCCTTAAACCATTGAGCTAATTCAGTGACTTTTTCAATCCGAATACAGCCTGATGATAGTGCCCTATCGTCCTTATTAAAGAGACTTGGCTCAGAAGTGCCATGCAAATAAACACTAAAACTGTTATCAAAGTGGAACTTATATTTGCCTAATGCATTCTTCGCCCCTGGGCGTTGCACTAGCTGATAGGGAAACGAAGTGCTAGCTAAAGCCTGCCATTCTTCTGGCATGTGTTGCACCAATTGACCGTTATAGTCATACACATCAAATTGGCGTTCATTAAGATAATGACCATTTCGCCGAATTTGCGGCAGGATATCTCGGCGTAAAATGCTGCTTGGCACTCGCCAACTGGGATTGAGGACCACACTGGAAATCTGGCTATCCAGCAGTGGCGTTTGCCGTGAAGACTTGCCCACTATTACTTTGGAATTAAGCACTGAGGTGCCATTATCGACTAAGGTCATTTCAAAGGCGGGCACGTTAATCAGCAAGTAGCTTGGCTCCAACTTACGTTCAAACACTCGTTGCCGAATGGTATTTTTAGCCAGTAAGACAGCCCTCGCTTTTGGCGATTGATTCAGCCAATACATGGTCTGCTTACCAATCACCCCGTCTTGTTTTAACCCATGCCTGTGTTGAAAACGTTTAACACCAACCACCAATTCTTCGCTATAGACAAGGTTCGTTGTTGCTTCTGTTTCTAAATCACCCAAAAGCCACAAACGTTTAGCTATGATATCAAGGAGTGGATGGCTCATTCCGGCCGTTAACTTTTCATCCAACACTAAGGTTTCCCAAGGCTCAGTCGCATCCAATTGCACTAAATGGGCGACTTGTTTTAGCACCCTCTGATATTGAGCATCCGTTGGAATAACGGTTAATACTGTGTCTACAGGTGCGCCGTTATTACATTGCGCAAAGGTCTTGATATAACGCCAGTAGCCCGTCACATCAGCTTTAACCCGCGCCACATCAGCCGCTGATAAGGTATTTGGTGATAGCGTTAATTCACGATAATGCAGACCAAAAACAGGATTAACGCCTGCAAGATCCAGCAACAACACCTGTAGTACGAGTGCCGTAAGTGGCAAGACTGCATCGGGCTCAGCCGCTTTACCCTCTGTACTTGGCTGCACATGCTGCATGCTTGGCTGTACGCTAATACTGGGATCAGATGAAATGGCTTGAGTCTCGTCGGCGGCCATCGCCAACGTCGTTAACATAATAGGAAACCAGGCAATAACACTCAGCACTATCAGCCAAAAACGGCAATTCTTGGGTATTTGCTTAGTGTGCGATGCGCGTACAAAGCGGGGGAAATACTGGATTATCTTGTGCAATACCATAAATACTCCCTTCGCTATTTAAGGTCAGCTGAAAACCAGCGATCATGTCAGTCATGTAATACGACTATTCCATGGGGATCAGTTAATTACTAGGGGAAAACTGCAGATTATGAAAAGAAAAAATGCCACTGAGGTCGTCAGTGGCATTTTCATTATCATCATAACCAACTTCATTTATGAGCAAATGCTGCGCTAATAATGGTTGGCTATGTGTTGATATTTTTTAGCAAAAAGACACCAGATCTTCTTCAACAAACTGCTCGGGTAATTTCTGCAAGCTACGTAACATCAAAGGATTCGCTAATACCATCGCCATTTCTTGGCGATTCAATACAGCTAATGCGCTCTGTTGGCAACGAGCCTCATACACTTTCACATGCACTATCGCTTCCATCGCTTCAATCGGAGTCCCCGCAGCGCGCAAAGGCTGTTTATCTACCATAGCCAAATGCAATTCCATCAACTCAGGGTCTTTAAGCACCTGTGCTAATGTCCAAGGCTCAGCAATGTGTTCTTGGTAAGCGGCACGTGCTTCCTGTGCTTGCAAGCAAATCTTTGCAGGATTGCGCTCTTCAGGTGTCGCAAGAATACCCGCACGCTTGAACACTTCGCCGATTTTAACAGAACCCGTCCAAGCTGAAATAGGCACGGCAATCCAGAGTCCAATCAAAGCCGGACTCATCCAAGCTAACAAAGTCAAAGAATCCAAAATCGCCGCATAACCTAACATCACACCCGCCAGCATATGCCAGCGGTGACGATAGATTAGCGTCATCCAAGGCATACTGCCGTCATCACGACGTTGCGGCGACCAGCCACTGTCACGGCCCATCAGAATAGACATCACCGCGCCACAATGGATAAACATCATGATAGGTGCGATCAGCGCTGAGAGTATGACCTCAAAAATAACACTGAATATTGCTTTAATCCGGCCACCCACACTGCGAGCAAACTCGCCGTCTTTAAGCAGTAACAAGACGCCGAATATTTTAGGACCGAACAAGACACCCATAGTAATGTAGAACAATCTCAATGCCCTATCCGAGTCCATGATGGGCCAAGTGGGGAACAGTGAAAATTGATCGGTGAAATATTCAGGTCGAATAAAGTGTGCCTGCAGGGCTAACATCAAACCGGTCAAAATCAACATCAACCAGAAAGGTGATGATAAATAGGCCATGATACCCGTCAGTAAATGCAAACGGCTCACCCAGTGCAGACCTTTGGTCGGCAAAATACGTGAATGCTGCAAGTTACCTTGACACCAGCGGCGATCACGCACGGCTAAGTCGATAATTGATGGTGGACATTCTTCGTATGAACCGGGCAAGTCATAGGCAATGACAACACTCCAGCCTGCACGGCGAATAAGTGCCGCTTCAACAAAGTCATGGCTCATGATATGGCCACCAAAAGGCGGCTTGCCCTTAAGGTTGGGTAATCCGGCCGCGGTCATGAAAGCTTCGGTACGAATAATGGCGTTGTGGCCCCAGAAGTTACCTTCTTTTTGTACCCACCAGCCTAAACCAGTACCAATGACAGGACCATAAATGCGCGCTGCAAATTGCTGTAAACGCGCCATTAAAGTGGTGCCGTTAATCAACGACGGAATGGTTTGAATTAAGCCCGCATCAGGGTCGGCCTGCATACGCTGGGCTAAACCTGTGATGGTTGAAGACTCCATCAAACTGTCAGCATCAAGCACTAATAAATGATCGTAGCGCGAACCCCAACGACGACAGAAATCCGCCACGTTACCCGCTTTACGGGCGACGTTTTTACGGCGACGACGGTAATAGACCCGCGAATGTTTATGGGTTTCCTGACGTAACACCAAAAACGCCTGCTCTTCAAGTAAGGCGATATCGGGATCTGTGGTATCACTTAAGATAAACCAATCAAAAGCATGACCATGACCCGTTTGCGACAAGGTTTCTGCCATCACAGAAACCGCAGAGAATACCCTATCAGGGGATTCGTTGTAGGTCGGCATTAAAATCGCGGTGCGCGTATGCAGCTCAGTCACTTGCAGATCTTTTGCCCGCGGTTTGCGCAGCAAAATTAAAAAACCCGCAATACCACTACAAAACGCTAAGGCGATCCAACAAAAGTTGACCGCAAATAACGCCAACACGAGATATTCTAGCGGCGTAATGCCACCGATACTAAATACCGCACCCATTTCATAAATAGCAAATAAAGACAGTAATAAAGCACCGCCAACCACTAAGAAGCGGCGTGAAGCACGCGAACGTACTCCATTCGCCACTGTACTACGGCGAGGGAATCCCTCTGGCATCTTACTTAAATTTTGGGGTTCCATAGCGCCAGGCCGTTCATTTGGCATAGCACTACCACCCACGAGGACTTCCGTCTCGAGTACCGAGTTTTCGGATACAGTCATATCATGTTGCTCCGTCATGAACCTTACAGCGTCCAGCGATAGAGCCAGGTTTCAACCTGACGAGGAGTTGGGAACTTGAGTTCAGCGCGCAGTTCGATAAGTTCTTTATCTTCTGGCTCTAATTCAAAAGCTAAGCGATAGCCATTATTGGCTGCATTACGGGCAATCACCACATTGGTAACCACACCACCAGACGCTTCTACTTTAGCAACTGGCATTTCATCTGTCATCGGACCTTCAATTTGATAGTCGACCACAAATAAACGTCTTGGTGTTGCTTTAGCAATATCGGCACGGCCACTGGCAGAGCGAGACACATGCACAGCACCGACTTTAGCCGCGGGTTCTTCACCCCAGCTCATGCGGTAGGCAAAGTGGAATTCACTGCCCGCAGGAATAGGCTGACGAGGTTTCCAGTAGCTGACGATGTTGTCATGAATTTCAGACTCTGTCGGAATTTCAGTCAACACCACAGAACCTTGGCCCCAGTTACCCACAGGCTCAATCCACAGGCTTGGACGACGTTCATAATGTGCTTCTAAATCTTGGTAAGACGCATAATCACGCTCGCGTTGGATCAAACCAAAACCCTGTGGTGAGTTGTCAGAAAACGCACTGACCTGTAATTGACGTGGGTTAGCCAATGGACGCCATAAATGCTCACCACGGCCGTTTAACATCAATAAACCGTCAGAATCATGCACTTCAGGTCTAAAGTCATCGGTATCATGACGACCATTGAGTGAATGCAGGAACATGCTTGTGCTTGGGGCTAAACCCACTTTGCTCAGCTCAACTCGCGGAAACAACGTCGCTTCAACGTCAATCAAAGTGTTATCACCAGGACGGACAGAGAAAGTATAAGCACCCGCCACACTTGGGCTATCTAGCAAGGCATGCACGACAATCAGGTTGCTGTCATTGTATGGACGTTCAACCCAGAAGGCGCGAAATATTGGGAATTCTTCCCCTTCGGCATCGGCAGTTTTTAACGCTAAACCACGTGAAGATAAACCATAGGCGTTACCTTTACCTAAAGCACGGAAATAACTCGCACCTTGGAACACCATAAGTTCGTCAAACACACCGTTGGTATTCAGCTGGTTATGAATGCGAAAACCTGAATAACCAATGTCGTCATTGGGTAACGCTTGGGTAATCACTTCACCCGCAGTGAAATACTTAGGCTCATAGGCCAAGTGCGTTGCGTTCTGACCTTCCACAATCGCAATTTCGATCAAATCTTGGAAATAGAAGCCACGGTGGAACATTTGCATTTGAAAAGGCACGCCCTGATCACGCCAAATGGACGCAGTCGGGTTAAAACGAATATCACGATATTCATCGTATGAAAGTTTAGCCAGGCCAGCGGGTAACGGGTCTTTAAGGGCCACATACGGTTTCGCTGCCAAACGTTTTGCAATCTTCACCACAGTATCGCTATCGAAAGCGCCTGTTTTAGTGAATCTCACTTGATTTTTTGTAGCGGGCTGAGAAATCACTTTCGGCGGAGTTACCACAGGAACTGTCTCGGCGGGTTTTGTCTCTTCAGCGTACGTGACACCAGACAGGGCGACAACAGCGCCTAGCGTCAGTGAACAAATGAGTGACGAATAAGGTTTGGACGATGGGCAACGCAACAAGCTAACCATAGATAGGTAACCTAAAAAATAAACTAAGAAATCAATGTTTTTTATGTATACAGTGAATTTTTTTCACCCTCACTTAGGGGCGAAAAAAAACAGTTGCTTACATATCGCGAAAGATATCAGAAGGAGAAAAAAACTCATAAATAAAGATGCAGTTAACCCCTTCTACACAATACTATTTGAGAATAAGTTTATACTCAAAAGGAATATAAAAATAACATTATCATGCTTATTTCTGCTTTCACAGTTACAAAAGCAGGTTAAGTGATCCAAATGTTACATTTTTGAAAGTAAAATAAGATTTTAAAAGTCTCAACTTAGTGTTGATCATCTTAGATGAAAAATCGCAATTAGCGAACCCATCTGTTGGTAAACCAAAGGATTTTTCTAAGATAGCTGACAAACTCACCATTACGCTCACGCAAATGTATCAAAACCGCTGAGGTGATGTCACTTAAACTGCAGATCTATTTTAAGATGTTAACTTCTGAACTATTGTGGCAGAAAGAGCGTCACAGATAATCCGCCCTGCTCCCTTGGCGCTATCATTAAACGGCCTTGGTGCAATTCAATGATGTGATGACAGATAGATAAGCCTAAACCGGCACCTATGCCTTCATTTTCATTCACACGATAAAAACGCTCTGTGGCATTAGCAATCTGCTCCTCTGTCATGCCTTGGCCGCGGTCCGCGATACAGATACTAATCGCATCACCCAATGAATGAGCCGACACTGAAATCTCTGATTCCTGCGGGCTGTATTTGCAGGCATTTTCAATAATATTTTTTAGTACCAGCAGCAGATAAAAACGATCGCAGGTCACGGTCAATTGGGGTGCGATATCGATATTCCATTCATAATCTGTGATTTGTGGCATCAGTTGATTAAGTGCATCTTCAACCATAGGCAAGATAGCGTGGGATGACACATTGAGCTCATTAATCGAATCCACCCTCGCTAACACGAGTAACTGTTCAACGGTGTGACTCATGTGCACCACGCCGGCATCAATCGCGGCTAGATGAAATTTCTGCTGTGGATCATCGTCAATCAGGCTCTCTAAACCGTGTTGATGTAATTTAATCACAGATAAGGGTGTTTTCAGTTCATGGGCGGCATCGGCGCTAAAACGGCGTTCACGGGCAATGAATCTAGCTATGCTATTGATATATAAATTTAATGCACGGCGAACGGGTACGAGTTCTTTCGGTAACGACATAGTCAACGGCGTGAGATCGTTCGGCGCCCGCCCAATCAACTCCCTTTCGAAGGTTTTTAATGGCCGGAACAACAAATAAAACAATAAGCTAACAATAAGAAGTGTCAAAGGCACCACAATCAAGGGCACAATTACCGCGTTGTGCATGATTTGTGATACCAGCTCTTGGCGAACTTCATCCTGCTGGGCGGTGACAATCCAAACATGATTTTTGACCGAGAAAAAACTAAACACATGCCAGAGTTCACCCTCGAACACTTTCTTATGATAACCCTGCACGAATCGGGTGATAGGTTGATGGCCAATATTGTCCGACAGCACTAAGGCTTCGCCCGCCTCACTCCAAATCTGAAACGCCAATTTATGCTCATAGGCGAGTTTCAGGGCATCGGCTTTTTCGGCAAAGGAACTGATCTGGCTATCGGGAACGTGGAGCACTTGCGGCCTTGCAATACTCTGGGGCATCGCCCCCGGCTCAGTGTGATAAAACAGCTCCAGCATTTTTGCGGTTTGTAGCATTTGCGCATCAAAGAGTTCTTCTATTTGATGCTTAGAATCCCGAGTACTCAACCAGCTAGAAACAGCAACGGACACTGAAATACCTGACAAAATCAATAATGTCAGTACCAAGCGCAGTGAATACACATCCAGCCCCTTTAATCGAATCACTTCAGTTTCCTAATGTTTAAACCTCAGCGAATAACTGAGGTATCAATACCCACAAACGTGGGTATTGTCACTTAATTCAGCGAACTAATTAATTTCAATCAAGGTATAGCCAATCCCGCGCACGGTTTTAATCAACTCATTAGCGAGTTTTTTACGTAGATGATGGATGTGCACTTCAATCGAATTGCTGCCGACTTCATCCCAACCATAGGTTAACTGTTCCAGTTGGCTGCGCGTCAATACACGACCCGCTGATTGTGCGAGTTCAAGCAATAACTGGAATTCACGCCGTGAAAGCAGCACATTTTGATCGCGAAAGGTCACTTCGCGTGTATTTAAATCTATACACAGCGCACCAATAATCAAACTGTTGTGATCGAGCCCGTACTGGCGTCTGACGATGGCACGAATACGCGCGGCCAATTCACGCACATCAAAAGGTTTACCGAGATAATCATCGGCGCCCATGTCTAAGCATTCGAGCTTAGTGTCAAAATCCGTATTGGCGGTCAGCACTATTGTAGGAATTGACACCCCCTGCTGACGCCACGCCTTGAGTAAATCTTTACCGTTACCGTCGGGTAAACCCAGATCGAGCACTATGGCACTGAAGCTTTCATTTTTAACGCCCTGTAATGCTTGCTGATAACTATCAAGGTGATCAACCTGCATGCCCAGCTTTGCCAAACTTAAGCAAATCCCTTGGGCTAATAACTCATTGTCTTCAACCAACATAATACGCATTCAATGTCCTTAACAGGGCCTTTTAAAAGAACCTTTAACGGAAAATACTAAACTTAACATCTTGTTGCTGTAAAAAAACTTCCGCATCTTGGCCCTGTAACATGGCCATAGTCGCCAGCATTCCTGCGGTCACGCAATTTGGCCCTAACACAGTCACTGAGCGTGGCGCCTGGACGACGGGATAGCCAGTGCGGGGATCGACAATATGGCCGTAACGCTTTCCATCGACTTCAAAAAACCGCCGGGTATCACCGCTAGTCGCTAATGCACCCTGACTGATCGCCAGTACATTAGCCGCGTGATCGAGGTGTTGTGGATCTTCAATGCCCACCTGCCATGGGTTCACTTTGGGTACAGGACAGGCGATATCGCCACCAAAATTCACTAGCACAGGAATATCTGGATAACATTCAGCCAACTCATAGGCGACTCTATCGACTGCATATTCCTTAGCAACGCCGCCAAAATCCAATTTCATGCCCGTTGGCATCTCAATATGGCGCGAATCAAACTCGATACGTTCAAACCCCACTAAGGCTTTCGCGGCAAGAATGCGGGCATGTTCGGGCAACTGGGCTTTGGGATCAAAACGCCACAGCTCCATTAACGGCCCTGCGGAGATATCAAAGAGTCCATCACTGAGCTGAAAACATTGTTTAGCAAAAGCCAGCAACTGCCAGGTTTCTTCATCGATAAGCTGCTTATGACCATTGGCATGATTTAATTGCCACAGACAATTCTGCGCAATAAAGCGACTGTACTTATGCTCGATACGCAGCGCCTCAGTGACAGCCATATCCAACATATCATCGGCAATATCGAGTTGATCGCATGCGATGAGAATTTCACAGGGACTCGCCATGGCCCTAAATTCGCCCAGATAACCCCAATCACGGCGTTGCAGCGAATAAAGTGCGGTTTTTAGGGATGATGTCGACATCATAAATCACCTCTTCACATGGCATCCCACTGGAATTCAGCTCAAATAAGCTCAGGGAAAAATTAAGTATGGGTAGCTAAGCTACCCATACAGTTTAACGCCTTGCTATCTGAGTCAGTAGCATTATTTCGTATTAAAAAGAATAACTAAACTGTGCTGTTATCGCCTTCTGTGTTGGGAACAGATCAAAGTTTTGCAGCTCTCCAGGAATAGTCGTACCGTTATTTTTCGGATCCTGTTGGTAATATTCTAAGCGATACGACATCTCATGACCGCCCGATAATCGATGACCAAATTTAATCCCTATCGTATAAGCCGACATATCACCGATACGATAATCGGCACTGGCAAACTCTGGCAATGGCGTATCCGCCATCAAGAAAGGTTGATAGAAGTTAGCCGCCGTTTGTTGGTAATAACGTAGATGCAATTGACCGTAAAAATTGCCCGTAAAGTAATAACGGTAATGGGTTTCTAAGGTGTGCGATGTGAGATCCCAATCATCAGTATTATAACGATAGGAAAAATCCACCACGCCCGCATCCAACGCGCCTTTAGTCATCACATAGAAGCTATGCTTCAAGCGAGAATCGGGGCGGCTTTCATACAAGAGATCCTGAGTGATGCCATTGTTATCCACCACACTGAGTACTTTATAGGGATCGGTTAAATAGCCATTCACACTTGATAAACCATAATTGGCCTGCAACAACCAGCGCTGGCTCAGGACTTGGGTGATGCCTAGCATCACATCGGCGGTTTGCTTGTTATCACTGCTACTTTGACGAGTCGCATCAAATGCGCTGCGGTATGCTTCTTCACTGGCGAAGTTATCGCGAACCGCCATTGAGGATAAATCTACCGGACGTCCACCGACAGGATCGACCACATCGAAGCTGTAAGACGTGCCTAAAAATAACGTCGTGTTGTCTTTGTTGAAGCCGCGTTCAATACTGGCATTGAGCCCCATTGACATATAATCAAACTCTTTCGAGCCATATGCGCCAACATTGAGTTTCCAATCTGGTGTTAGCACTTCACTCCAACCGACATTGGCTTGTACGCGAGTATCGTGAAACGTGTCATCGAGCGGTGTATCGCCCGCTGCCACACTGTATTGGCCATTGCCCGAAGGACGAGTAAAGGTTTGGCTGGTACTTTGAGCCACAGCGCCCGAAGCCGAGGCACCGGTTAAGCTATCGACCACCAGTTTAAGATCCAGCACGCTATCATCGCCAAAGGCTTTTTGCGCTGTACCTATGGCTTCAACGGCCTGCACTCTATCCTGCTCACCGTAATACATTAACGCAGCATCGACCTTCCAGTCGTCAGCTTTTTTAGATAATTCAGTCGCGTGGCCACTGGTGGCAAACAGCCCACAACTGGCTAAGGCTAACGCACCCGCAATCTGTTTCGATTGTCTTGCATTTATTTGATTGTTTTTTTGGGTCATAGCTGACAACACCTGTAGGTCACTTTTATCTATTCAATACCGCGGGATTTCGCCCGTAATTTAAGCACATCTGCGCGTTACATTTGTGCGTTACATCTAAGGGCAACTAACACCAACGGAGAGTTTAGTTACAGCCACATCCACCACCAGCAAAGGCACGGCCACCGCTACTGCCTTCTTTACTAAAATAAACATGATCATCGAGCGCCAGATCGAGCTTTTCACTGTCGAGCGCCATATCAGCGCGCGCCAACTGGCCTTTCTCCCATGGCTGCACCCCTAAATTTGAACAACCACTCAAACCTATAATGAGTGTGACTGCGACTAATGCGGGTTTAAGCATAAATTACTCCTTAAGTAAATTGACGAGTTCTTGCTCGTATTCAGCGGCTTTATCGGCATAAAAACCAACATGATGCTGCACTAGCTGACCTTGGCGATTGAACATGAAACTGCTCGGCATACCGAGCAAATCGAAACTGCGCGCCACGTCTCCTTCGGAATTGAAACGCACTGAAAAATTGGCGGGGACTTGTTTTAAGAATTCTTGGGCTAACTCGTTATCTGTATCTAGGTTGATTGCCACGACGGCCAAACCTTGATCTTGATACTTTGTTTGGATCTCATTCATCCAAGGAAAAGATTTACGGCAAGGCCCACACCAAGAGGCCCAAAAATCGACATAGACGACTTTACCTTTAAACTCACTCAGAGAAACGGCTTGGTTTTGCGCGTTAAACACTTGGTGATCCAACGACGGCGCGGCTTGTACGCCAGCGGCCATTAAACTGAGTAACAACCATATTTTCTTCATAGCATATTCCGCATTAACGATTACGTTCGAATCTATTAACTGAATCTTAAGGTTTTCTTAAACAAGCTGATATAAGTCCAATTAAGCCGTATGCACAGACTCCCCCACTTAAGGTCGGCATTTTCAACAGCGCAACTTTAATCACATGAGCGCTGATTAAGTGACCGATTTCATCCAAAATGGCAAATGTGAGACATTTTGTCCCATTAGAAAAAGTGAAATTAGATCTGTGTCATGTTAATTAAATGTCAAATTCAGTTCTATCACATCTCTTGAAAATTCTTGATATACATCAAGAATCTTTACACTCCAACGGCCTAAACTGACCCTGTCAATTATGTAAACCCTTACCAATTTACATTTAAATAACAAAAAAGGTTGACCCATGGACACACATGCAGCCCTATATGAACAGGGAAAGGCGCGCTTAGATGCACTGCGCCAATTCGCTCCCCGTCAACAACAATCGCTGATTGAGAAAATGCAACAGCACGGCATTAGTCGCCGTGATTTTATGAAGTGGAGTGCCATGGTGACGAGCATGCTCGCATTACCTCTCCCCTTTAGTAACTTAGTAGCCGAAGCTGCCGAATTAGCCGACCGTGTACCCTTAATCTGGTTACACATGGCCGAATGTACTGGCTGCTCAGAATCCTTAATTCGTACCGATACCCCCAATCTAGATTCGCTGATTTTTGATCATATCTCCTTGGAATATCACGAAACCTTAATGGCTGCTGCGGGTTGGCAAGCCGAAGAAAACCTCGAAAATGCACTCGAAACCTACAAGGGCCGCTATTTACTGGCCGTTGAAGGGGCAATTCCGACCGCCAATAACGGCAGTTTCTTAACTGTGGGCTGTAAAGGCCACACAGGATTAGAAATCATCAAACATGCAGCAGATGGCGCCGCCGCGATTATATCTGTCGGCACTTGTGCGGCATTTGGTGGGGTGCAAGCCGCCTATCCAAACCCAACGGGGGCGAAAGGCGTGCATGAAGTGGTCAGTAAACCCGTGATTAACTTAGGCGGTTGCCCACCGAGCGAAAAGAACATAGTCGGCACTTTGATGTACTTCATCATGTTCGGCAAATTACCTGCGCTGGATATGTTTAATAGACCTAAATGGGCTTACGGCGCACGGGTACACGATAACTGTGAACGCCGCGGCCGCTTCGATGCCGGTGAATTCGTTGAAGAATTTGGCGATCACGGCGCAAAAGAAGGCTACTGCCTTTATAAAGTCGGTTGTAAAGGTCCTTACACCTACAACAACTGCCCTACCGAGCGCTTTAATCATCACACTAGCTGGCCAGTACTTGCTGGACACGGTTGTATGGGCTGCTCAGAACCTAACTTTTGGGATGACATGGCCGACTTTGAAAAACCCCTTGGCCGTCAACTCCTCCATGGATTGGATGCGACCGCAGATACTATTGGTGCGGTGATTTTAGGCGCAACTGTGGTGGGCATTGGAGCCCATGCCGTTGCCAGTATTTTTGCCAAACCGCTGGAGGAATAACCCATGAGCAAGCGCGTTGTTATCGACCCTATCACACGTATCGAGGGTCACTTACGTATCGAAGTCGAAGTTGACGAAAATAACGTCATCAATAAGGCTTGGTCATCCTCCACACTCTGGCGCGGTATTGAAGTCATTCTCAAAGGCCGTACCCCTATGGATGTTGGCCTTATTGTGCAACGTATCTGTGGTGTCTGTACCTATTCCCACTACCGCTGCGGCACTGAAGCGGTTGAGAACGCTCTGGGAATTCAAATTCCGTTGAACGCGAGATACTTACGTTCATTGATGCAAACCTCTTTATACATGCATGACCATATTGTGCATTTCTACCATCTACACGGTCTTGATTGGGTTGATGTGGTGTCTGCACTGAGCGCCGATCCTGCTAAAGCGGCACAAGTTGCCCTGCAATACACAGACAAACCCATAGCGGCGGGTGAAGGTGATTTAAAAGCGGTACAAGAAAGAGTCAAAGGCTTTGTCGAAACCGGTAAATTAGGCCCCTTCGCCAACGCTTATTGGGGCAATGGCACCTATAAGTTTACTCCAGAGCAAAACCTTATCGCGCTATCTCACTACCTTAAAGCGCTTGAAGTACAACGTGTTGCGGCGGAAATGCTGGCCATCTTTGGTGGTAAATCACCCCATCCACAATCCGTTGTTGTTGGTGGTGTGACGTCGGTGCGTGACATGTTAAGCCCTGCTCGCCTGCAGGAATGGAAGCAAAAACATGCGACCGTGACTGACTTTATTCTGCGTGCCTATCAAGCAGATATCGTGATGGCGGCCGAAGCCTTTGGTACTGAACCTAGCGTGCTTGGCGGCGTAAACGTGAAAAACTTCATGGCGACCGATGACTTTGTGTTAGCCAATGGCGAATACATGTTTAATCAAGGCGTGATCATGAATGGCGACCTTGCTGGCGTCAGTGATGTGAATCCAGATCTGATTGCCGAAGACGTTAGCCATGCTTGGTATAGCGCCGATGCACCGCAACATCCCTATGACGGTACAACGATCCCTAATTACACGGGGTTTGTTGAACGCGATACCGTCTACGGCAAATTGCCAACACTGGATGGTGATGGCAAATACTCTTGGGTTAAATCACCCCGCTACCAAGGTGAACCCGTCGAAGTGGGCCCATTAGCCTGCCTATTGGTGAGTTATGCCCGCGGTAATAAAGTGGTTGTGGACTCGGTTAACGCCCTGCTCGCCCGCACGGGTTTACCCGTTGAAGCGCTGTTTACCACCTTAGGCCGCACCGCAGCGCGGATGCTACAGACAGTTATCGTCGCCCAGGAAGGGTTAAGAACCTTCGATGCGCTGCTGACGAATATTCAGTCCGATGAAGCAACCTATGTGAAGCCGGATATAGACCCAAGCAAAGAGTATGTCGGCCACGCCATGATCGAAGCGCCACGCGGCATGTTAAGCCACTGGATCCGCATTAAAAATGGGGTGATTGAGAACTATCAAGCCGTGGTACCAACTACCTGGAACGCAGGACCTGTGGATGCCAACGGTAAAATGGGTCCCTATGAAGCCTCTTTAATTGGCATGAAACTGGAAGATCCTACTAAGCCCCTTGAGGTGATACGTATTATTCACTCATTTGACCCTTGCATGGCGTGTTCTGTACACGTGATGGATTTCAAAGGCCAAGCATTGAGCGAGTTCCGTGTCAGCCCCAATGATCAATAATCGAGGGAGGGAACGCAAAATGAACCATTCTGCAACCCGCATTCGGACACTGGTTTTTAGTCCGGCAATACGGATTTTTCACTGGCTCAGGGCACTGTCAATTCTGGTGCTAGTGATCACCGGATTCTATATTGCTTGGCCGTTTCTTGTGGCGCCTGAAAGTACGGACGTACTCGTACAAGGCTGGATCCGCTTCGCGCATCTGATCTGCGGTTTTGTACTGACCGCGGTCACTTTAGTGCGCTTCTACCTGTATTTTTTCAGCCGAAGCGACATCGAGCGGCGCTCATTTCGCGATGTGATGAGTGTAAAAAGTTGGATCACTCAGCTGAAATCCTACTTATGGATGGGGCACTTACATAAAGCGGGTGTCTACGGACCGCTGCAATTTGTGACTTATGTAGCAATCTCACTGGTCGCTCTCGTGATATGTATAACGGGTCTGGTGTTGTATGCCAATGTGTATCACCAAGGTTTAGGTGGCATGCTTTGGGGCAGCGCCGCTTGGATCACGGCACAAATGGGTGGGCTAGCACAAGTTAGGATTTGGCATCACTACCTCACTTGGGCATTTGTTATCTTTGTGGTTATCCACGTCTATATGGCGGTTTGGTCAGGGATACGCTTCAAACATAACTCAGTTGACTCGATTGTCTCTGGCTATGACTACCCAAAGCCAGACTCACACCACTAGGAGTCCAATGAAGATATTGCTACTCGGTATTGGCAATGTCCTGTACGCCGATGAAGGCATCGGCGTACATTTTGTCAATTACATCGCTGATAATTATCAGTTTACCCATGAGTCTCACCAGCTGAAGCTGCTCGATGGCGGCACCTTGGCCCAGGGACTCATTCCCATTATTTGCCAATATGATTATTTAATCGTGGTCGATACTGTCAATGCCAATGGCGTAGAAGCGGGCGAAGTCTACTTCTTCGATTTTGATAAGGCTCCGAAGGAAATCGACTGGCAAGGCAGCGCCCATGAAGTCGAAATGCTGCAAACCCTCAATATGATGGAAATGGTTGGCGACAGACCTAAGACCTTTGTGCTGGGCGTCACCCCAACCGTGCTCGAACCTATGGTGCTGGGCTTGACTCCTAAAGTCGCCGCAGCAGTGCCGTTAATGGAATCAACTTTGTTATCCCACTTAGCCTCCCTTGGGTTCACTGCAACGCGTGTTGCCGAGCACAGTATCGACTCGCTGATCCCTGACTCTTATAAACGCGGCGTTACTACTAGTGAAAGCATATAGAAGATGAAAAACATCAGATTCGATTTTACCTGCTCACGTCAGGTGCCTTTGTACGCGCATTTATGTAATCAATATCTAAATTACAGTGAGCTAAATATCAGCATAGGCTGTGATGGCCAACATGACTTTGGTCAGCACAGTTACTTTATTGAAGCCCAGGGCGAGCAGACTCAACTCGAGCAACTGGCCGATGCCATTGCCGCGGACTTTTTGATTTCCGCTTGGTTAATTGACTCCAGCATTAAAGCCATCGACGAGCCCCAAGGCGGCAAAACCTTACTGCCCTTTCCACAGTCTGGATCGAGCCCTGCCATAGTGCCTTTTTGCCAGCATTGTTATCCGCTGATTGGCGATAATCAGTCGGCGAAGTTTGGCACACTCGATTTAATTTGTCCTTGCTGCAAGGGCGAAACACAATTAACGCCAGCACAAAAAGCCTTAACCTTATCAGATATAAAAGCCTTGGCACAGTGGCTGCTGACACAAGGCCCACTGACATTAGCGGCCGCCGATGATCTGCAAATCAGCCTGACACCGTTTGCTCAGCCCTTAAGCGAGCGGCCACAACTGTTAATTTGTAATCCCAATACGTTGAACGCCCATTTTTGCCTGAATGATGCGCAGGTGCTCGCGCTTTCGAGTATTGAAAAGCCGCTTATCTGCGCCAGACCCACGCAAGAACACGATAAACTCAGTGCGCCACTGTACGACATTTGTTTTGCCTACAGCCGGGTGATTTTAGTGCTCGGGGAAGTATTGCGGCAAAAAGGGGTCGATTGGGTTTACATTAAAGGGCCGCATAATAGACCCAAACTGGCATGGGTCGATGGCGCTTGGGCACAAATTGCCAGTAACGATTTAGGCTCAACGCAGGTTCAAACCAAGCACTTTATCGCTCCAGAACCCTTAAGGGAAAAAGTCAGTCTTCACGGATATCAAGCCCAATGGCAAGCGGCGAAACGGTCACGCTCCCATCAAGGCGAACTGAGTGTAGCGGTATTAGCTCAATCGAGTGAAGCGGCTCATGCTGCTAACACCTTTGCCGCTAACGCAGGTGCCGATAATACAGGTGTCACTAATGGTGAAATTGAGCATGCTGGCACGCCACACGCTAGCGATACCGAAAATCATACCATCGCGGACGCAGCGTTATTCAGTGCCTTACTCAAGGGAAAATTTACCAGCCACAGACAGGCAAAAAATGCCGCGGTCATTTACTTAAGCCATACCCACGCCAGTCAAATTGTCACCTGCGATAATAAGGGCGACACCGAACTCTTCTTTGCCCTGCCCGAGCTGCCCGATAACGGTTACGAAATCTTCCATCAACTGGACAGCAGTCCACAAAAAGCCGTAGCACAGAAGTTTAAAAGCCTGTTCCCCGACGATTATTTAAAACTCCTGAGCCTAAAGCTTCACGGTAGACGGGACAACTTGCAAAGCCTGTGGGCCATTGCCGCCATTTTAATTGGCCTCAATCCCCAAGATGAAACGCAAAATCAAGCAAGGCTCAGCGATGCACTGATGGCCGCCGCCATGCGTTACCACGGCGCCAATGCTCCGCGTATCGATTATCCCCTGACCAAAGGTGAAGCCCACCGCAGCCTGAATTGGTGTAAAACCTTAGGCACAGTCTTGAGCTTTCGTATCGCAGGCAATAACGATCCGAGTCAACTCGCCTTTGCGATGCAAGACTCGCTGGCAGATTATCTTTCTAACTGGTTAGAACATATCGATTTAAATATCGGCGTACACAATGTTGCCTTAGCGGGTAATGAGTTAACGAATGAAACCCTGTGTAAACGCATCAGTTTACGCTTAGGCAAGAACTTCCCCTTAGTGGTCAATCGCAGCCTAGATTTAGACGGCGATAACTTAGCCGTTGGCGCACTTTACGTTAAGCAGCGCCAACTGAATGCCCATGATTAGGAGGCCAAAAGTTAAGTCACAACGTATGCAGCCACATAGACATAATAGTCGCCACAAAAAGCACAGTGATCTGCAGATAAAGCGCAGGCTGGCATTGGAATACCTTGTCCACAAGGGCGCCGCGCTAAAGCGTTGTCAGCTACACGTCACTGGCATAGTGCAAGGGGTGGGATTTCGCCCCTTTGTCTATCGTTATGCCCTTGAATTTCAACTGACGGGCACTGTGCTCAACAATGCCAAAGGCGTGACCATTGAGCTGCAAGGCACGGAAGAAAACCTCACGCAATTTATCACAACGCTCAATACCACCCCGCCGCCACTGGCCCGTATCGATAATATAACCCAAACACTGCTGCCGATTTTATTAAGCGAAACCACATTTGAAATCATAAAAAGCGACAGCCATGAGGACGATGACCCAAGTTCATCAATGGGTGCGCTGGTGGCAGTATCAGCGGATAAAAGTACCTGCCAAGATTGCTTGAATGACATGCATAATCCTGATGATCGCCACTTTGGCTATGCCTTTACCAACTGCACAAATTGTGGCCCAAGATATACAATTATCAATGCCTTACCCTATGATAGACACAACACTGCTATGGCCGATTTTGACATGTGCCCCGAGTGCGCCAAAGCATATCAAAACCCACTCGACCGCCGCTATCATGCCCAGCCAGTCAGTTGCCCCGTTTGCGGCCCCAGACTCAGTTTAAAAACGCCCCAAGGGGAATGCATCCTTCCCAATGCCTCAAATGTCAGCGCACCTGAATTGGGTATGGACCTTGCGGTACTTCAAGCTGCGGCAGACAGATTACGCCAAGGGCAGATTCTGGCAATTAAAGGATTGGGCGGATTTCACTTAATCTGTGATGCCCGAAGTGACAATGCCGTCAACGCACTCAGGCTGCGAAAACAGCGCCAAGCCAAGCCGCTAGCGGTGATGATGGCGGATATCACCATGGCGCAGCACTATGTCACAGGGACGGATGCCGAGTGGCGAGTATTGAGTTCGCAGGAGCGGCCCATAGTGCTGATGAGTAGCCGAAACGAGCATGATCTCAGCTTAGCTATCGCCCCCAATCTGAATAAACTCGGGGTATTTTTGCCCTACACACCGCTACATCATTTACTGTTAGGGCTCTTCAAAGAGCCATTAGTCGCGACCAGCGCGAATCTGTCAGGTGAGCCTATCATCACAGATTGTGACGAGCTTATTCGCCACTTAAGCCATGTTGTGGATGCAATAGTCGATCATAATCGGCCGATTATTAACGGCTGTGATGACAGTGTGGTACAAGTCATTCAGCCCAACGTGGATTCGCCTGCAGAGGTGCAAGTGCTGCGCCTCGCCCGTGGTTATGCGCCGTTAAGTTTCCCACTTGATACACCGCTAACCCAATCAATTTTGGCCGTGGGCGCGCAGCAAAAAAATGCCATCGCCTTAGGCTTTGGTAATAATGTGTTTTTAAGTCCCCATATTGGTGACCTGTTCAGTGTCAGCGCCGAGCAATATTTTGAGCGCACCTTAGCCACTTTTGCTCGGTTGTATCACTTTACGCCAAATCTCATTATTCGCGATAAACACCCAGATTATGCCCCGTCACGCTGGGCTGAAATGCACTCACACTCGAGTGTAAAACTTAGCGATACCAGCCAAAGCCAATGTTTAACTGTGCAACATCACCATGCCCATGTGCTCAGCGTAATGGCGGTTAATCAATATCGAGATCCCGTATTGGGCTTTAGTTTTGACGGTACCGGGCTTGGCGACGATGGCAGTTTATGGGGCGGCGAAGTGCTATTAACGACGCTCGATAAAGCCAAACGACTGGCGCACTTTGAGCCTATAGCCCTGCTGGGCGGCGAACAAGCCATTAAGCAACCTGTGCGGTTGTTACTGGCATTATTGTTCGAGCAGATGAGCCTTGATACCGTGCTCGCGCTGAACTTGCCCATTATCTGCAGTATGAGCTCAAATACCTTAACTAATTTATATAAGATCTGGCAGAACGGTAGTGCACTTAAAAGCTCATCGGTCGGACGCTTGTTCGATGCCCTCGCCTGCGCCTTAGGCTTAATCGAAACCACACTGTTTGAAGGTCAAGCTGGCATGGCAATAGAAGCCGCGGCCAATCGCGCCGATGCATTCGCCCTTGAAGCCATGTCGCTTAACTTACCTCTTAACATCGACCAGTGGCGCAGCAGTAAAATATTCAAGCAGATTGTTGAATTAATCACTGAAAAACCGCTAACAGACAACAGAAGAGATGCCATCGCCCGCGCCTTTTTACACACATTAGGTAATGCTATTTGTGATTATGCTGCCCAGTATCAACACCTTCCAACCGTGCTCTGCGGCGGCGTATTTCAAAATAAATACCTCTTGGAATACTGCCTCAGCAAGCTCAGCGCCCAAGGCAATCAAGTGTTATCCAGTAAACAGATCCCCATCAATGATGGAGGCATCGCCCTAGGTCAACTTTGGTATGGCATTCATCAGAATCATTAACCTTACTGATTTGATAACCCTTGATGTTCGCTCGCCATTTTTTATCCCCATAAACCTGACGAACATCAAAGATCTGCAGCGCAATTTGTATCACACTCAACATTAGCGTAACCAAATTAACGATCCGTATATCAGCATTCACAATTCGTCAGGCAAAGTCCTCGCACTCTGCCGATTCAAGGAGAGGTAAAATGTGTAAAGACTGCGGCTGCTCCCTTACCCGCCACGATCATGATCATCTAGGCGCGCATGCCCATAGCCATGAGCATAGCCATGACCATTCACATACTCATGAGCATAGCAATCAAGAGTTACACACAAATCCTCAGTTAAACGATAAAAAAACCTTATCAGTCATCCACAAAATTTTAGATAAAAATGATATCGAAGCTGGACATAACCGCGCCCACTTTGAGGCACATAACATCACGGCCTTCAACATCATGAGTAGCCCGGGCAGTGGCAAAACCACCCTATTAGAAAATCTCAAAGAATACACGCAGCTCAACTATGCGGTGATCGAGGGCGACTTAGAAACCTCCCGCGATGCAGACCGCTTAATCGCGAAAGGCATTACAGCCTATCAAATTCAAACGGGCAGCGCCTGTCACCTCGACGCCTTTATGGTGCACGGTGCCCTACATCATTTACCACTTGAAGGGCTCGATATTTGTTTCGTTGAAAACGTCGGCAATCTTGTCTGCCCAGCAAGTTATGATGTGGGCACCCACAAAAATATCGTGCTGCTATCAGTGCCTGAAGGCGATGATAAAATTGAGAAATATCCTGTGATGTTCCGCCGCGCCGATGTAGTTTTTATCACAAAGTGCGATCTACTGCCCTATTTTGATTTCAAGATGGACGAAGCCAGAGCGCAGCTTAAAAAACTCAATCCAGCAACTCAAATTATTGAAGTCTCAATTAAAGATGGCGACTCCATGCAGGCTGTAGCCGCTTGGCTTAAAGACAATATTCGAGGTGCACAATAATGTGCTTGTCCATACCTTCCCAAGTGGTGGCGGTCGATATTGAGCGCCAGAGTGTCACCGTCGATACCTTAGGCGTGCGCCGCGATGTCAGCAGTCATTTAATGAATGAACCACTGGAGATTGGCGACTATGTACTTATCCATATTGGTTTTGTGATGAACAAAATTGATAAGGAAGATGCGCAGCAAAGCATTGATCTATACAAAGAAATCGTCACTAAGCTTGAAAATGAAGCCATACACTGACCATCAGCAGTGCAGGATTAAGTCGCAAGGCGCACCCCTATCGAGTGCACCGAGGAAAAAGCATGCTTGAACTAAGACACCTCTATCAAGGCTTTCGCGATCCCCAAACGATTGCCAATTTAGCACGGGATATTCGGTTAACCGCTAAATTGGTTAAGCAACAAATCAATATCATGGAAGTCTGTGGCGGCCATACTCATACTATTATGAAATACGGCTTGCTAGACTTACTGCCAGATAATATTGAATTTATCCATGGTCCTGGCTGCCCAGTGTGCATTATGCCGAAAGAGCGCATTGACCAAGCGGCGGCGCTAGCCTCCCAAGAAAATGTCATCTTAGTCACGCTAGGCGATATGATCCGTGTGCCCGGTTCTAAGGGTTCCTTAGCCAGTTTTAGGGCCAAGGGCTGCGATATTCGACCGATTTATGATCCCTTAGATACGCTCAAAATTGCCCGCGATAATCCCGATAAAACCGTAGTGTTCTTTGCCATCGGCTTTGAAACCTCGACCCCAATGACAGCAATTTTATTGCAGCTGGCCGAACACGAAAAACTCGAAAATCTACTGTTTCATATCAATCATGTATTAGTGCCACCCGCAATTGATGCCGTGATGCACGATCCAAAAGCCAGAGTGAATGCCTTTATTGGCCCCGCCCATGTGAGCGTGATCAGCGGCGCCAAAATCTATCGCAGCACAGTCGAAAACTATGGTACGCCTGTGGTTGTCGCAGGATTTGAGCCCGTTGATGTGATGGAGTCTATTTTACGGATTGTACGCCAAAAAGCCGCGGGCAAAGCGGAGCTCGATATCCAATACAGCCGCGCAGTTTCGGAGGACGGCAACCTCACGGCGCAGGCCAAAGTGAATCAATTTTTTAATGTCAGACCTCAATTTCGCTGGCGTGGCCTTGGCCCAATCCCCAATTCAGCGCTGCAGCTTAAACCCGAATATGCTCACAGGGACGCCGAACTGCACTTTAAAGATCGCCTACCCGTGAAGGAAATTGACGATCACAAAGCCTGCCAGTGCGGCGATATTCTTCGCGGACTGGCTAAACCAAAGGACTGTAAAGTTTTTGGCCGCGGCTGCAATCCAGAAACGCCACTAGGCAGCTGCATGGTCAGCTCCGAAGGTGCTTGCAATGCCTATTACCGCTATCAAGGTATCGATATCAAGGAACCACATCATGGTTGATACGCTAAAAGATAAATCCATTCAACTCAGCCACGGCGGTGGCGGCAAAGAAATGAATAAACTGATCCGTGATCTGTTTTTTGCCGAGTTTGATAACCCAATCCTTCGCAGCGAAGAAGACGCTGCCAAACTCGATTTGCACGGCGCCAACGCCTTTACTACTGACTCTTTTACCGTCTCACCTTTGTTTTTTGCCGGCGGCGATATCGGCAAACTCGCCATCGCAGGCACAGTCAACGATCTCGCTATGATGGGCGCAGAGCCTCAATATCTGAGCTGTAGCGTGATCATAGAAGAAGGCTTTTCTATCAATGATTTAACGACTATTGTCCGCAGCATGGCAAAAGAGCTCAAACAAAGTGGCGCGCGGATTGTCTGCGGCGACACTAAAGTCGTCCCCAAGGGCTGCGCCGATGGTTTATTTATTAATACCTCAGGCATTGGTCGCATCTTGCGTCCGAATATCTCAGCGGCAAACATTGCAGTGGGCGATGCCATTATTGTTTCCCGTGATATTGGTTGCCACGGCGCAGCGATTTTAATGGCGCGTGAAGGACTCACGCTCGAATCAGCATTACAAAGTGACTGCGCCACGCTCTGGCCGATAGTCGAGCAATTGATTGCCGCCAATATTCCCATTCATGCGATGCGAGATGCGACTCGCGGCGGCTTATCGGCAGTACTGAACGAATGGGCTATTGCCTCCAATGTTGGTATCACAGTGAATGAGGCCAGTATTCCCGTTAGCGATGAAGTCAAAGGTCTGTGCGAACTCTATGGTTTCGAAGCCATGGATCTTGCCAACGAAGGCACTTTCATCCTCGCCGTCCCCAACGACATCGCCTTAGGTGCGCTCGAAATCATGCAACGCTTTGGCCACTGTGAGCATGCAGCGATAATCGGCACTGTGAGTGATGAACTCGTGGGGAAAGTCGTGCTAAGAACGCCTTGGAATACTAAGCGTTATCTCGATCTTCCCCAAGGTGAACTGCTGCCAAGGATTTGCTGATGCACGAATATTCTATTGTGAGAGCCTTGATTGAGCAATGCGAGCAGCACGCGCAGGCTAATCATGCCGATAAAATCACCCGAGTGGATATCAAACTAGGCGTCATGAGCGGGGTTGAACCTAGCCTACTGCAAACCGCCTTCGATACGTTTAAGCTCGATGGGATTTGCAAAGAAGCCCTACTCAATATGCAAATTCAGCCGCTAGTGATACTTTGCCAAGACTGCCAGAGCGAATCCGTACTGAGTGAGCGCACCATAGTCTGCCCTTCGTGTCAAAGCTATCGCACCCGCGTACTCGATGGTGAAGATATGCTACTGATGCAACTTGAGATGGAACAAGATGAAGATTAAATCCTTCATTTGTAATCTGCATTGTTAACAACAGCAGAGTCGATAAAGATTTCAATCAATAAAGAGTTCTATCAGCAAGAATATTCCTCAAAAAAATGGCTTTGAGCAATCAGCGCTCAAAGCCATTTTAAACCACACTATTTTCAGTCACGCTACATCAGCTGTAGATAGAAGCTTCACCCTCTGGGCGCGTTTTGAGCACCCGCAGAAACCACATATACTGCTCTGGATAAGCTAAGATAACTTGCTCGACCACTTTGTTCAGTGCCAACGCCTCGTTTTCTTTGCCGACCATGTCTTCAGGCGCAACGGCCGTCATCACAGTAAGATCAAACTGACGTGTCGCTTGGTTGTAGCCAATCTTTACTGGCAACACTTGGGCATTCCCCGCCTGCGCTAAACGCCCAACGACAGGCAGCGTTGCTTTCACTGTGCCTAAAAAAGGTGCAAACACGCTTTGTTCAGGACCTAAGTCTTCATCGGGGAGATAAAAGAAACTGTTACCGCGCTTAAGCTCAGCCAATAGCGCCCTAATGCCCGCCTCGCGCATATACACATGGCCACCACAGCTGCTGCGCACACGATTACTAAACCAATTGAATAAGCCATTTTTATGGGCTTTGGCCATAGTCACCATAGGCAACTCAAGGTTAAGGCGTAAGCCGGCATAATCGATTGGCCACACATGGGGCATGATAAAAATGATCGGTTGGCCCGCGGCCTGCGCTTTCGTCACATGCTCAAAGCCGATTAAATTGACTCGACGACGTAAATGCGCTTTTGAGCGCACCAGCAATTCGCCCTGAGCTAACAAGACCAAAACGAAGTTTTGTACGTTCTCGCGGATTAACACTTCAATCTCGGCGGCAGATTGTTCAGGAAAGCACGCCTTTAAATTGGCTCTCGCAACGCTAATGGGCTTTTTGGCAATTGGCATCACTATTTTTGCCAATAATCTTGCAATAGGATCACGCAGCCATGCGGCCATGAGTCCGAAAATTACTAATAGACCAATCACTAACCAAGTGGCCCAGTATCTAGGGTGTAATAAGGCGAGTTTAAAACGACGGTCAAAATGTTTGGGCTGTCTTGACAAAGAATTCACCTCAGACAGTGGATAAAAACAATGGAGATATTGCACGAAAAAATAAACAGGAAAGCCACTCTCTAAGGAGTGGCTTTCCCATCAAACAAACGAAATTACTTACCCGTGTTTGCTGCTTCTACACGAGTTTTCAGCTTTTGGCCGGGACGGAAAGTCACGACACGACGAGCAGAAATTGGGATATCTTCGCCTGTTTTTGGGTTCCTTCCCGGTCTTTGATTCTTGTCCCTAAGGTCAAAGTTGCCAAAGCCAGATAACTTGACCTGCTCACCACTTTCAAGTGCGCCCCGAATCTCTTCAAAGAACGACTCAACCATCTCTTTGGCGACACGTTTGTTCATTCCGAGTGTTTCAAAAAGATGTTCTGCCATTTCGGCTTTGGTAAGTGCCATACTTTAATCCCTCAACGATGCGTTGAACTCGGACTTAAGGGCAGAAACGACTGAACCAACGGTCTCAGCAATCTCTTTTTCCTCAAGCGTACGAGTAGTGTCTTGTAATGTAAGTGCTATCGCCAGGCTCTTCTTGCCGGGTTCAACACCTTTACCTAAGTATACATCGAACAAGTTTATGCCAACCAACTGATTTTCGCCAACTTTTCTTATCAATTTCATTACATCACCTGCAGATACACTCTCATCTACTACGACTGCGATGTCACGACGATTAGCTGGAAACTTAGATACAGCTTGGGCTAGCGGCAAACTGGTATGCAATAAAGCATCCAATTCCAACTCAAAAACGATGGTTTTACCATTGAGTCCAAAAGGCTTCTCCAAACTAGGATGGATTGCACCTATATGACCGATCACTCGATCATTTCTCAATATTTCAGCACATTGCCCCGGATGGAGAGCAGAATGCGTCGCTCCTCTAAAGCTAAATTCTGATGCGGAAACTGTCAAGCCGATAATTGCTTCTAAATCACCTTTAAGGTCGAAAAAATCAACGGTTTTCGATTCCATAGCCCAATGTTCGTCATTTTGGAGCCCAGTAATGACACAAGCGAGCATTGCTTGTTGTCTTACACCGGATTCTGCATTGATATCAGGAACAAAGCGCAGGCCAGTTTCAAAAAGTCTCACACGACTCTGTTGACGACTTTGGTTGTAGCCAACGGCGGCCAATAAACCGGTGAACATTGACAGGCGCATGGCCGACATTTCACTGGAAATGGGGTTTGGTAACACCATAGCGTCTAAACCAGGGTGAACCAGATTTTGCAATTTTGGATCGACAAAACTGTAGGTTACCGCTTCTTGGAAGCCGCGAGCGACCAATAAGGCACGCACGCGTTTTAGGCTTAAGTCAGATTCTTTATGATCTGACATACGCAGCGCAGCAACAGGCGCCGTATTCGGGATATTGTTATAACCGTAAATACGGGCCACTTCTTCGATCAAATCTTCTTCAATCGCCATATCAAAACGATAAGTCGCGGTAGTGACCTGCCAACTATCTTGGCCCACAACCACACTGAAGCCGAGACGTTGTAGAATTTCGACCACATCTGTGTCTGGTACATGGTGGCCTAAAATTCGATCTAACTTGCTACGACGTAAAACGATTTGTGCAGGTTTGGGTAAATCAGCCTCTGATTTAGCCTCAACTACAGGGCCAGCTTCACCACCACAGATATCCAGTACTAAACGGGTAGCACGGTCGATAACCTTGTGTTGCATCTCAGGGTCAACACCACGCTCAAAGCGGTGTGATGAATCTGTGTGCAAACCTAAACGACGTGACTTACCCATAATGGCAAGCGGCGCGAAGAAGGCACATTCAAGCAGTATGTCTTGGGTCGTGTCGCTCACGCCTGAGTATTCGCCGCCAAACACACCAGCAAGGGCTAATGGACGCAAATCATCGGCGATCACTAAGGTATCGCTTGGGATGGTCACTTCGCTGCCATCAAGCAGGGTGATTTTCTCTTCGCCAGTGCCTAAACGCACTTGGATATCGCCCGTTAATTTGGCCAGATCGAAAGCGTGCATAGGTTGACCGAATTCAATCAACACAAAGTTAGTGATGTCTACGATAGGATCGATAGAGCGAATACCGCTTCGACGCAGTTTTTCCTGCATCCATAATGGCGTAGGCGCTTTAACATTGACGTTTTTAACCACACGGCCTAAGTAACGTGGACACGCTGCAGGCGCGTTAACGTTAATCGTGACCTGTGCATCTGTCGTTGGCGTAACGGCTTGCCACTGTGGCTCAACCACTGTTTGGCGGTTTAACACGCCCACTTCACGGGCAAGACCTGCCATACCTAAGCAATCGGCACGGTTAGCCGTTAAATCCACATCGATAACGGCATCATTAAGTTGCAGATAGTCGCGGATGTCAGTGCCTAATGGCGCGTCCAATGGCAATTCGATAATGCCATCGCTTTCGACGTTAATGCCAAGCTCGCTGTACGAGCACAACATGCCTTCTGATGGCATGCCACGCAGCTTGGCTTTCTTGATTTTGAAATCGCCAGGTAATACGGCGCCAACCATAGCCACGGCCACTTTAAGACCTTGACGACAGTTTGGTGCTCCGCAGACGATATCGATAAGTTCGCTACCACCAACGTTGATTTTGGTCACGCGCAGTTTATCGGCATCGGGATGCTGACCACACTCAACCACTTCACCAATCACGACACCGCTAAAATCGGCAGCCACGGCTTCAACGTCATCGACTTCGAGACCGGCCATAGTGATCTGGTGGGATAATGCTTCACGGCTGACTGAAGGGTTGACCCATTCACGAAGCCAAGATTCGCTAAATTTCATGCTATTACAGCTCCGTTATTTAAATTGCTTCAGGAAACGTAGGTCGTTTTCGAAAAACGCACGTAAATCGTTTACGCCGTAACGCAACATAGTTAAGCGCTCGACACCCATACCAAAAGCAAAACCAGAGTATTTTTCGGGATCTATGCCAACGCTGCGCAGCACATTCGGATGTACCATACCGCAGCCAAGCACTTCTAGCCATTTACCATTTTTGCCCATCACGTCCACTTCCGCTGAAGGCTCAGTGAATGGGAAGTAAGATGGACGGAAACGCACTTGCAGATCTTCTTCGAAGAAATTACGCAGGAAGTCATGCAAAATGCCTTTCAATTCAGCAAAGTTAACATGCTCATCAACCAACAACCCTTCCACTTGGTGGAACATAGGCGTGTGAGTTTGGTCGTAATCGTTACGATAAACACGACCCGGTGAAATAATGCGTAATGGTGGCTTTTCAGTTTCCATAGTACGGATTTGCACGCCCGAAGTTTGGGTACGCAGCATCAGTTTAGGATTGAAATAAAAGGTATCATGATCAGCACGCGCAGGATGGTGCTCAGAGATATTCAGTGCGTCGAAATTGTGGAAATCATCTTCAATTTCAGGCCCCTGCTTTACCGAGAACCCTAATTCCCCGAAAAAGGTTTCGATGCGCTCAATGGTTCGAGTCACAGGATGTAAGCCACCGATCTCTTGGGTGCGGCCTGGCAAAGTCACATCAATCTTTTCAGCGATTAATTTGGCTTCCAATTCCGAACTCTTCAGACCATCGATGCGCTCAGTTAATTTTTGTTGAATCGCCTGTTTAGCATCATTGACCGCTTGGCCAAAGGCTGGCTTTTCTTCAGGGCTTAAGCTACCCATCATTTTCATCATGTCGGTGATCTTACCCTTCTTACCAAGGTAATCGACACGGATATCATCCAGTGCTTTTAGATCACTGGCCTGGTCAATAATGACTAAGGCTTGTTCTACGATCTCAGTTAACTGCTGCATTTTCTCTTCCACTGCATAGTCGCGCTTGATAAACAAGTGCTATGGGCGCCAAACTTTCAGGCTATTTGGGTGCTCAGGTTATCGGGCGTTAATGCCAGACGCTTTGCTAGCTATAACGAAATAAAAGGATAGAAATTTTACGCGAGCGAGCGGCATATTACTAGGGCTTATTGGGGGTTTTTATCATGCAAATTCATGTGTTACCCCAGTTCAGAGCCTGAGTTTTGCTCAAGGGGAAACCCAAACCTCGATTCTGACGTAAACAACTTCCGCTTTCAGCCACTAGCAGCATTTGTAACTAAACTGTAAACTAACACCTGTACCTTGCCAAAATTGCAGCAAACAACACAATAACGACTGCAATTAGACTACATTAACGATATAAGCTTTTACAAAACAGAAAACTATAAAGTCTATGGCAAACTAACCGATATACATTCGGTTCACAGCCCATTTTATCGAGGCACTCATGAAAGAAGTAAAGTTTCGCTGGATAGATCAATATCTTATCCATATGACCTTAAAAACTAAATTCGCAATTCTCTCTATCGTTCCTATGCTAATGATTGTTGGACTGGCGATTTTTCTTGATAACCAATCCCAGCAAACCTTAGTCCAAGGACAACTCAACGGTCTGCAAAATGCTTCACAACAAATCAACCAAGTCACGGGCACCTTATATAACAAACTCCCAGAGCAAGAACGCCAAGCTATCCTTAGCCAGCTAAGCCGCGACATCAAAGGCAATGTCAGCATTATTTCGGTGAATGAGGCCGACAGTAAAGCGCAATCCTTAGCTCGCAGCGGTGGAGGTATTGATAATAGCGGTAAGCTACCTAGAGCTGTGAGTGGCGTTAACGATCAAAACCTGATCACGATTATTCCCTTAGACAGCAAAGAAATTGATGCCCTGCTCGCCAAAGATAACCTGCTGGTTTACGGCCTGATGGCGGCGCTTCTATTTGTGTTGTTTTTATTTAGCTACTACATTTCGACCTTCGTGGGCGGCGCACTTTATACCACAGTGATGGCATTAAAACGGGCCGCATCGGGCGATTTAACTGGGCGTTTAAACTTCTTCGAAGTCAAAGATGAGTTCAGTATCTTAGCCATCAGCATAGATACCTTAGTTGAACGTCAACATCTGTTAGTGAAACAAATCGCAGAATCGACAACAAAAATCCGTGAGGTAGTCTCCTCGTTTCGTAGCACAGCGCAGCAAGGTCAATCTTTGGCGGTGAACCAGAGACAACATTTGGATTCCCTAGCAACGGCAATGGAAGAAATGACCGCTGCAGTGAAGGAAGTTGCCCGTAATGCTGAACAATCTTCTGCCGAAACCCAAGAAGCCAATCAACAGGTTAGTGCTGGCGGTAAAGACATTGAAACCACAGTCAAGGCTATTGACGTGTTATCGGATGAAATTTCTGCGGCCTCAAATGCGGTGGGCGTTCTCAATGACAACGCCAGTAAAATTGATGAAGTGGTATCAACTATTAATGCGATTTCCCAGCAAACCAACCTACTCGCCCTCAACGCAGCGATTGAAGCGGCACGCGCAGGTGAACAAGGTCGTGGCTTTGCCGTGGTGGCCGATGAGGTACGTACTTTAGCGGGGAGAACTCAGGCCGCAACGGTTGAAATCAAAACCATGATCGAATCACTTCAATCGGGTACTCGCAATCTGACACAAGTGATGTCACGTACTGTGAATCAAGCTAATGAAGGTAAACAACACGTACTGCAAACGGGTAAAGACTTAGAGTTTATCGCCCACCACAGCAACAAAGTGTTTGAAATGAGTGTGCTAATTGCGACCTCGGCCGAAGAGCAGTCGGCAGTGGCCAACGAGATTGCGACTAACTTAATGGAAATTCGCAACCAATCACACGATGTGGAGCAATCGGCCAACCAGTCGGTTTCAGGTTGTGATGAGCTGCAAGCAACAGCTGGTCAACTTGATCAGTTGATGGTGGGATTAAAAATCTAGTCGAGCATTATTTGATGGAATTTAAATTCACTTAACACCCAAAATGCACAAGGGAGCGATAATCGCTCCCTTGTTGTTTTCATTCTGACGGTCACTTTCCAATCAACAAGTGTCGTTTCAATTAATAAGTTAATTTTCAATCGATAACGCTACGGCAAAATGAATTCACGTCTGTTAATCCACGTCTTTAAGTGGCCATAGCACGATATGATCTTCAATATCCTTCACGCGTCTTTCATCCACCACCTTGCCTTGGATCGACATACCCGCTAAATGCATCGCTTCTTTGGAGCCTGTGAGCAGCGGATGCCAGCTCGGTAGCTCACGCCCTGCCGCTAGACGGCGATAGGCACAACTGTCGGGCAACCAAGTTAGCTCATGGATATTATCAATCGTTATCACAGTACATTGGGGGACATAGGTGAAACGGTCACTGTAATGCAGACAGCCTGCCGTTTGATGATCGAGCAAAAGGCAAGCTGCATTGGTGTAATACAAGTCTTCGGTTTCATCATCTATCAACTTGTTTAAACAACATTTACCACAACCGTCACACAGGGATTCCCACTCGGTTGTGCTCATCTGCGCTAATGTTTTACTCTGCCAAAATGCCATGATTAACTGTATCTTCTTAATAAAAAACCCGCTCAATGCGGGCTATTTTACACTAATTTGTCGTCAGATACGCAATGCCACTGAGATTAACGAGTGTGGTTTCACGCGCCTGAGCTCATTAGCAGCGTCTTGATGCTACCCAGTTAATCTTTGATCCCAAGGCTCAGCTTATGCTCAGCCAATAAATTCACCTGTGGAGGCGGAATTTGTAAATAAAAGCCGTTTTCTTCCATCGCAGCTCTCACCTTTTTAATATCTGCCATACCTAACGCGTCACGTTTAGCGATAGGAAACACCATCACCAGTTTTGGCACGCCGAACATTTCCATCAAAGGCGCAGGAACATCGTCAAAACAATCTCTTTTCTTCACAAATAAATAAGTATCAGCCTTTCGGCTACTTTTATAAACGGCACATAGCATAAGAGTACAAATATCCAATAGTTCAAACTTGCCAGTCAATGGGGCACACTATAACATGGTCGCCTAGTAATTTAATTGTAAAATCAGCGAACCGACTGATGATTTCTGGAGAATAGTGCCGGGATGTCAAAACCTAGCTTAGAGTTAAAAGGCGCTTCTTTTACTCTTTCAGTGCTTCATATTAATAGCAGCGATTTACAAGCTGTCATGACTGAATTAGACAGTAAGTTGGCACAAGCCCCACAGTTTTTTCTGGGTGCTCCTTTAGTTGTCAATCTGAGTGCGATCCAGCACGACAGCTTAAATTTAAGTGCGTTAAAGGATCTGCTGATCTCACGTCAATTAGTGATTGTTGGCATAACGGGCGCGACAACTGTACTCAGTAAACAGGCCAAAGACTTAGGCCTTGCCATAGTTAAAGCCGGAAAACAGAGCAGTACGCCACCGCCAGCACCTCGCCAAACTAAAATAGTGAAGCAAAATATTCGTTCAGGCCAACAAGTCTACGCAAAAAATGGTGATTTAATCATATTTGGTGCGGTAGGCAATGGCGCAGAAGTCATCGCAGATGGTAGCATTCATATCTATGGCGCATTACGAGGGAAAGCCATGGCAGGCGCGGCGGGCGATACCAGCGCCGTCATCATAGCCCACTCTCTGGAAGCCGAACTCGTTTCAATAGCAGGGCAATATTGGCTCGCTGAAAATCTACAACAACATAGCTCAGATAAAAGTGGCTGCATTCGCCTAAACGGTGAGTCACTTATGGTTGAATCATTGCCCCTCTAAATGGCAGAACAAAGGATAGAGAGAAACATGGCACAAATTATTGTTGTCACTTCAGGTAAAGGCGGCGTAGGTAAAACCACATCGAGTGCTGCAATTGCGACTGGTCTTGCCATGCAAGGACACAAGACAGTCGTTATCGATTTCGATATTGGTTTACGGAATTTAGACTTGATCATGGGTTGTGAGCGTCGTGTTGTTTATGACTTCGTTAATGTGATCAATGGTGAAGCCAATTTAAATCAAGCGCTGATCAAAGATAAACGCTGCGACAAGTTATTCGTTTTACCCGCTTCACAGACCCGTGATAAAGATGCGCTGACCAAAGAAGGCGTTGGCCGTGTTCTAGACGATTTAGCCAAAGACTTTGAGTTTATTCTGTGTGATTCACCTGCGGGGATTGAGCAAGGCGCTATGATGGCACTGTATTTTGCCGATATCGCCATTGTGACAACTAACCCAGAAGTCAGTTCAGTACGCGACTCAGACCGTATTTTAGGAATGCTGCAGAGCAAATCACGCCGCGCCGAGCTAAACCTTGAGCCAATCAAAGAATACTTACTGCTGACTCGTTATTCACCGAGCCGTGTAAAATCTGGCGAAATGTTGAGTGTTGATGATGTTCAAGAAATTCTGGCCATTGAGTTACTCGGCGTGATCCCTGAGTCACAATCGGTACTGAAAGCCTCTAACTCAGGCGTGCCTGTGATTATCGATCAAGAAAGTGATGCAGGTTTAGCCTACAGTGACACAGTTGCACGTTTACTGGGCGAAGATGTCCCAGTACGCTTTATTACGGAAGAAAAGAAAGGTTTCTTACAACGGATATTTGGTAGCTAATTATGTCTTTACTCGACTATTTCAAAAGCAAGAAAAAGCCTAGCACTGCGGTAATGGCTAAAGAGCGCCTACAGATCATTGTGGCTCATCAACGTGGACAAAGGGACACTCCCGATTATTTCCCACAGATGAAACAAGAGATCATTGCCGTTATTCGCAAATATGTGCCGATTTCTGATGATCAAGTTTCTGTGCAGTTAGATCAAAACGACGCGAACCTGTCGGTACTCGAACTTAACGTCACATTGCCTGACAGATAAGTCGATTACGCAAAAAGCGTCATCTTCTGAAGAAGATGACGCTTTTTGTTGACTGTTTTTCGGCTATCGGTAAGTTTCAAATACTGCGCATAAAGTACAAGACTTCACGCGCAAGATTTAAATACTAGATTAAAAGCCTTAGACCTCAAGCTTAGCTAGGGACTCAGCGGCAATCTCACCTCGCCATCCGCATAACACCGCGGGTAAATCCCCTTGTTGCTTATCCCAACGCCATTGCAAAAACTCATGGATATGACGTTTAGAACCGAGCATTTCCTGCGGCACATCATGCTTTTCGCATAATTCGACCAAACAGCTTTTAATCGCTTTAAAGGCCGATTTGTAGCCTGATTTTAACGCCAATACATCCACTAACTCGGGTAAATTCACCAAATCCGCAGTTTGTAGCACACGTAATAAATCTTTGCCGTGAATACGTTTTTCTTGCTCAGTCAAATCATTGAGCTTAAACAAGTCAGCCGAGGATTTAGGTTGCTTCTTCGCTAATGCGATAAGACCATGATCTTTGACCACAAAACCTAAGGCGAGATCACGCACTAACGCTTTTTCAAGACGCCACTTGGCAAGCACTTTAAGGTAAGCCAATTGAATTTCTGTCAATTGGAAAGCATTTTTCACTTTCAAATAGGCAGTATCAAGATCAGGATCGGCAAGCCTGCCCTGAGTCATCCTTTCCCCTTCCTCGTATAACCAAGCTAAACGCCCTTGGGTGCTGAGTTTTGCTTCAAGTTGAGGATAGAGCTGATACAAATACAGGACGTCATTAGCGGCGTAGCTTAACTGGGCTTCAGTTAACGGGCGGCGGATCCAATCTGTACGCGACTCACCTTTATCGATCACTTCACCAAGGCAAGTTTCAACTAACTTGGCATAACCCACACCATGGCCCATACCACACAAAGAGGCGGCAATTTGGCTATCAAACAAAGGCGTAGGCTGACATTTGCCATAGTGGGCAAACACTTCTAAGTCTTCACTGCAGGAATGCACTAGCTTAACGATATTCGGGTCCGATAACAGCGCCCAAAACTGGGCTAAATCAGGTAAAGCCACCGGATCAATCAAAGCTAAGGTTTTACCATCATAGGCTTGGATCAAACCTAACTTGGCATAATAAGTACGAGTACGAACAAACTCGGTATCTAACACGAGTATCTTACTCTGTTTATATTGGGCAACGAGGGCATTAAGGCTTGCTTCATCACTCACATATTGAAACGCTGACAAATTCTTCTCCAGATCCTGTGGGTCAATCACAGTCCATAAAAACAAAAGCCGGCAAATGCCGGCTTCAATCTTACGCTCGCTTAGCTTCGTCTCTAAGCTCTCGTCGCAAGATCTTACCCACGTTGGTTTTAGGTAACTCGTCCCTAAATTCTACCAGCTTCGGTACTTTATATCCCGTTAAATGAATACGGCAGTGCTTAATGATGTCTTCAGCGGTTAAAGATTTATCTTTTGCCACCACAAATACCTTCACTAACTCACCACTGGCGTCGTTTGGCACCCCAACTGCTGCCACTTCAATCACTTTAGGGTGCAGTGCAACCACTTCTTCGACTTCGTTAGGGAATACGTTAAAGCCTGAAACTAAGATCATGTCTTTCTTACGATCGACAATATAGAAGAACCCTTTCTCATCCATGTAACCAATATCGCCCGTGGCTAACCAGCCGTCAGTATCGATCACTTTGGCGGTTTCTTCAGGACGTTGCCAATAGCCTTTCATCACTTGCGGGCCTTTACCAAACAGCTCGCCAGTTTCGCCTTGGGCTAATACCTTGCCGTCATCATTACGGATTTGGATCAGTGTCGAAGGTGCAGGGAAACCGATTGAACCGTTATAACCGTCTAAGTTATATGGACAACAGGTTAATAAGGGTGAGGCTTCCGTCAGACCATAACCTTCAAGTAAACGGGTTTTAGTAATCGATTGCCATTTATCCGCCACAGCTTTTTGTACCGCCATGCCGCCACCGATAGAGAGTTTTAAGCGCGAGAAGTCCAACTGGGAAAAATCATCACTGTTCACTAACGCGTTAAATAAGGTATTTACCCCAGTTAATGCGGTGAAAGGATACTTTTTCAACTCAGCCACAAATCCTGGGATATCGCGAGGATTGGTGATGAGTAAGTTCTGGCTGCCTTTGTGCAAAAACAGCAGGCAATTCACGGTCAAGGCGAAGATGTGATACAGCGGCAAAGCCGTTACCACAAACTCGCTGCCATCGTTTAAGGCGGGCGAATAAGCACCATCGGCCTGCAATACGTTGGCGACAATATTGCCATGGGTCAACATAGCACCTTTAGAGACCCCAGTGGTGCCACCTGTGTATTGTAAAAACGCTAAATCGTCGTTAGTGACGTCAGGTTTAATGTATTGCATGCGACGACCGGTTGATAAGGTGTCGCGCATTGATAATGCGTGGGGTAAATCATATTTTGGCACTAACTTCTTAATGTACTTCACCACAAAGTTCACTAAGGTGCGTTTGGGTGCGCTTAATTGATCACCCAAACGGGTAATGATGACGCTTTCAACGGGCGTTTGTTCGACCACTTCTTCTAAGGTGCGGGCGAAGTTTGACACGACAACGATGGCTTTGGCGCCCGAGTCAATCAACTGATGTTTGAGTTCGCGCGGGGTATATAGCGGGTTAACGTTAACGACCACCATACCGGCACGTAATACCCCAAACAGCGCAATCGGGTATTGCAGCAGGTTTGGCATCATCAGGGCGACACGATCGCCCTTTTCAAGCTTTAATTCATTTTGTAGATACGCGGCGAATGCACGGCTGCGTTCTTCCAATTTACGGTAGGTTAGCGTGGCACCCATGTTGATAAATGCAGGTTGGTCTTCATACTTAGCCACCGCTGTTTCGAACATATCAACAAGCGATGAGTACTGCTCCACATTAATTTCAGCAGGCACATCTTTTGGCAAATGATTAATCCAAGGCTGATCCACTACTCTCTCCTAAATCCCCACAACTGCGGAAACAATATCCATACAAGCGTCAAGACTCGATAAATACCGAGTTAAAATACCGGCTTACATTTTATAGTTATTGATTGACTCGTCATAAATCATACGAGCGTTTTAATTTTGATCATCATCACATAAAAAAAACAAAAAACCTAGCGTCTTTTTTAGGGCAGTAAAAGCACCCTATTTAACGAATTCGCGGATCAAGCGCGCGACACCTTCGGCATTGTCCATGTGCACATGGTGATCGCCCTCTATTATGTGTTCAGACAAGTGTTTGAACCAGGTTCGCGCCTTAGGTATGGCGGTCTGCAACTGACTAAATCCCTGTTTGCCACACACTAATAAGGTTTCAATATTGATGTCCTGCATTAATGCATCAACTTGAGCGAAGGTTAGCCTTTGGGGTGAATCTAATCTCAATCGAGGATCACTGCGCCAACCTATGCCCTCACCTTCGGGCTGCATATTACGCTCGAGCAATAGCCGACACCAAGGTTCGGCAAGTCCTGTTAAATGCGCCCTCGCCCGCACTGCAGTCTCTATGCTGTCGTAAATTTTTGCCTGCCCATGCTTCTGAGTTAAATACTTCTCGTGTTGATAGAAGCTTTTCCTTAGTCGTGCTTTCGCCTGCGTTGGCGATTCTGATAAGGGACTTAACGCTTCAATCAATACCAGCTTGTTGACCTTTTCAGGGAAGGTCGCCGTATATGCAGAGGCAATAATGCCACCGAGCGAATGCCCCACCATGGCCAAAGGCTTTTGCGGTAATGCCGTTAATAGCGCATCCAAATCATACAAATAATCAATCCAATGCAGCGGATAATGCCCCGGCCTGTGCGCCGAAAAGCCATGTCCAGGCCAATCAATCGCGAGCACTTGATAATCGAGTAAATGCGCAGCTAAGGGTTCAAAACTGTTGGCATTATCTAACCAGCCATGTAAGGCCAGCAGTAAAGGTTTGTCCTTCGCCCCCCATAATCGGCCTGCGACCTTAATATGAGGTAATGCAAATTCGATTTGATTTTTGGGGGCGAGAGATTGCCACATAATGCCTCTGATGTCAGGTAATTAAGATGATTTTTTGACAAATTTGAGTGTCATACGATCACTTTCACCGATCGCTTGGTATTTTTCTTTATCGGTATCACCCAAGGCAAAAGAGGGCGGTAGCGTCCAAACACCTTTGGCGTAATCCTTAGTATCTTTGGAGTTGGCATTGATTTCTGCGCTTTCTACTAAGGTAAAACCGGCTTTTTTGGCTAGAGCAACCATAGCCGCTTGGTCCATATAGCCAGTGCTGAAGTTCATTCCTTCGTTGGCTCTATGCTCTACCACGCCAAAGATACCGCCGTCTTTCAACACTTTATAAGATGCGGCAAACACGTTTTCCAACTGATCTGTCGATGCCCAGTTATGAAGATTACGGAAGGTTAATACCAGATCAGCACTGCCGTCAGCGCCTAAATCCATTTTTTGTGGAGGATCGAAGGTAACAATCTTTGCATTACCCATGACGTCTTTATTGGCCGTCATCCACGCAGCATACTTAGTGCCAGCGTTGGCGCGATAACGATTTCCGGGCGTGTCTGTCGCAGGAGCGGTTTCAAAACTAGCAGCGACATATTGGCCCTCTTTAGCAAGATAAGGCCCTAATATTTCACTGTACCAGCCATTTCCCGGCCAGAGTTCAATCACAGTCTGTGTTGGGGTAATGCCAAAAAAAGTTAAGGTTTCAGCGGGATGACGATACACGTCGCGACTGGCATTTTTAGCCTGACGAAAATCGCTTTTCAAAACTTTATCTAAGCTTTCATCGGCATAGGTAACACTCGAACATAAACCAGCAAGCAGCAGACTGGCAACTAAGGTGACTTTTTTCATTGTAATTCTCCATGGATACCGAAGGCTTAACCTAGCAGCCAATGGCCAAAAATCCAAGGAATAGAAGTCGGAAAACTAAGCTTTAAGCGACATAAGTGGTTATAGCTCAAAGTGATGAGTCAATTCACCTTTATCTAACCAACACAGCGCAAAGCGGAAAAACGTCTAGAGGAAACACAATACAATTGAGGTACTAAATGACCTTGAGGATTAACGACTCGCAGCGTTATCGACACGGCGCCACGCAAAATACAAGGCGCAGGCACTGGTTAATAACCATAATCCCACCCAAATCCACGCGGGGATCCAAGAACGCTCGGCCAACATCACCGCATCACCTTGGCCATCAAGCCCGAGCAACACAGTTGGACTTGCCAGCGCATTAAGCATGACCATCAAGCCGATAATACGCAAAAAATGGGTCAACATTTTGTTTTGACTGAGTTTAAGCGGTAACAACAAAATAATAGTCAGCACGGCTAGAATCGCCAGCGTGAGGATATCTCGGCCCCAGAGCAAGCCGCTTAGCACCACTAAGGCGCCCAGCAAGGCAAAGCTCACGCGGATCCCCTTTGGCCAAGTCGCGAGCAAGTAGATTAAATATCCCCAACAGGCCGCGCCAAAATACCCAGCAAAGCCAATCAACATAGGCGAGCCGCCTTGGCTAAAACAAAAGCCAGCGCCGTTAGGAAACAATTGAATATGGCTGACCACGCCCGAGCTTAATATCGTCGCAATGCCGTGGGACAATTCGTGGAAATAGCTTTCAAGCCATTTAAACGGCACGCTTAAATAGGGAATGCGGGTGATGAGTAACGCCACCACCAGCTCGATGATAAACAAGCCACGGCTTGGCACACCGCTGGCGGCTAAACCCGTTAACTTAGATGAGGAAAATGGCGAGGTAGAACCGGAAGGTATTTTTTGCTGTTCAAGCATACAAGTCCACGCCAACCATTTGCTGAATTTCATCGCGTTTGGCGGCATGTTGGGTTTGTAAATATTGGGCTATCGCCCCCTGATGGCCACGCGTGTCTTGCTCATACTCGAGGTGCGCACCAAGCTTTGACTGTAAATTGCCCGCTGCGTTTTTACTTTTAGGCTGAGTTTCTAAACTGAGGGCTTCGACGGCATCTTGCTCAATCACTGGGCGTGACGATTCAGGCGCGGTTAGCCCCTGAGCGATAGCGGGTCTATTACTCGCTACGGCATTCGTCAAACTCATTTGATTTACATTAACTTGCATCAAGAAGCCTTAAGTTTGCACTATCCATCGTTAAGCCATTCATCGTAAAAAATGCTTAGCAGTAATTGCCTGAGATTCTATCGCAGATACTCAGGCAAAGAACAGCTTATTCACGACCGGGTAACTTTTTCCATGTAACTGTATCACGTAAATACACAGGTTCAAGCTCATCGACCGAGGTTGTTAGCCCAGCTTTGATGCCTGCTTCAGCCAATATCAGCATAGCCCTTGCATCGGGATATTTCACGGCGTCGAGAGCTAAAATCCCTTTGCCGAGTGCCAGTAAATCAGGATACGCATCAAAACCTGTGCCGCAAGCCACAATGGGCGCTTCAGTATCAAGCTGAAGTTGTACGTTGGCAGGCGCACTGACCACTTCTTTACCGACTAATGTCGCTATACCATCGACGGCCACAAACTGACCCCAATACACTTCGCCCATACGCGCATCAATGGCACACAGCACTTGCTCGGCTTGATGCACGCTAATCGCCATTTGTGCCATTGCTGCAAGAGTTGAAATACCAATCACAGGCAAATCTAACCCCAGCGCTAGACCTTGAGTCATGCTAGTACAAATACGGATCCCCGTAAAACTGCCAGGACCTCGACCATAGGCAATCGCCGCCACTTTATCTAAGCTAATGCCCGCTTGCTTGAGCACTGAATCGACCATAGGTAACAGACGCTGGCTGTGTTCACGCGGCGCATCGGCAAGTTCAGCATAAATCTGACCTTGATATTGCAGCGCAGCTGAGCAGGATTCGGTACAAGTGTCTAAGGCAAGAATACAAGCAGAGTGTTCGTGTGTTATTGTCATTTCAAAACCGGATTAGCGGGCAAGATTTCGCATCAAGTTAACCATTTCGGTATTGTGCGAATATGCCATGAGTAAACTGGCGCAAATAATAACATCAAATGCCCGAAAACAAAGGGCTAAGCAAGTAAGTCAGCTAAAATAGCGCCCGCATGATATCCAGTAGCAAATCAGGACTTGATGGATTTATGTGATCTAAGTCAATGATCGATAAACTCATTAATGAATACCGCTCGCTTGGGGAAACTTTTTTAACTTTGCTTGTCAGAGCAGACAAGTCTGGATTGAATTCATTCCTTGCCATTCCTTTACTATTGTACGATTGCACTAACCCGCCTTCGATAAGGATATTTCATGTTAAACACGCCTCCATTGCGTCGCCTAAGACGCTTACGTAGTTCAGAAGCGATGCGTGATCTGCTGCGCGAAACCCATATTTCGTTAAGCGATCTTATCCATCCCCTGTTCATAGAAGAGCACATCACCCATGCCGTGCCTATCTCTACGCTACCTGGCATCAGCCGTTTACCAGAGAGTGCACTGGCGGATGAAGTGCGCGAACTTTACGCCCTCGGGATCCGTTATGTAATGCCCTTTGGGATTTCCCACACTAAGGATGATAAGGGCAGCGATACCTGGGACGACAATGGCTTGCTCGCCCGCATGGTGCGCACCATTAAAGCTACCGTGCCTGAGATGATGGTGATCCCCGACATTTGTTTTTGTGAATACACAGATCACGGCCATTGCGGCGTGGTGCACAATAATGAAGTCTGCAACGACCTCACCGTCGAAAATTTAGTTAAGCAATCGATAACAGCCGCCAAAGCGGGCGCTGATATGTTAGCACCATCGGCCATGATGGACGGTCAAGTAAAAGCCATTCGCCAAGGGCTCGATGCCGCAGGTTTTGAGCATGTGGCGATTCTGGCTCACTCGGCAAAATTCGCCTCTTCCTTCTACGGTCCTTTTAGAGCCGCGGTCGATTGTGAACTCAGTGGTAACCGCAAGGGATATCAGCTTGATTATGCCAACGGTCGCCAAGCCCTGTTAGAAGCCTCATTAGATGAAGCCGAAGGCGCCGATATCCTGATGGTTAAACCCGGTACGCCCTACTTAGATGTGTTAAGCCGTTTAAGACAAGAAACTCACTTGCCACTCGCCGCCTATCAAGTCGGCGGCGAATATGCGGGCATTAAGTTTGCCGCCCTTGCAGGTGCGTTGGATGAGCGTGCTGTGGTGACTGAAACGTTTGTCGGCTTAAAGCGAGCCGGAGCGGATTTGATTGTCAGCTATTACACCAAACAATACGCCCAATGGTTAGCCGAAAGTAGATAGTTATCTCGGTAACGACCGTTGCGGACATTAAAAAACCGATTAAAAACGCCACCTTTATCGGTGGCGTTTTTGTATTTAGTATCCTGCGCTTAATTGCTTAAGCTTTTTGCAATCGTGCAAACAAGGCTTTCACTTTTTCGACTTTAGGGCGCACAACCATCTGACAATAAGGCTGCTCACCGTGTAAAGCAAAGTAATCATTGTGATAATTTTCAGCGGGATAAAACGTCTCAAACGCTGACATTTGAGTCACAATCGGCGCATCAAAAACCTTGGCCGTCGTTAATTGAGTTAACATAGCAGTGGTTTGCTCAATCTGCTCAGCATTATGGGCAAACACCACGGAGCGATATTGTGGCCCCTTATCATTGCCTTGACGGTTAAGCGTGGTCGGATCATGACTCTCAAAAAAGACCTGCAACAGCGTTGTAAAATCAATTTCCTCTGGATTGAACTCAATATGCACCACCTCTGCATGACCAGTTTGACCCGAGCAAACGGATTTATAATCGGCGTCATGGGCATCACCGCCAGCATAACCAGAAGTCACGTTCACAACGCCTTTTAGGCTTTTAAAAATCGCCTCGACGCACCAAAAACAACCAGCGCCAAAAGTTGCAAAGCTGTTCGATGCTGGTTCAACAGCATCATCCATCCCTTTGAAAACCATAGAAACGGAGTTAACACAGTGACGAATATTATTGGGAGTTAACATCTCACCTTCAAAAACATGGCCCAAATGGCCGCCACACTGGCTACAGACAATCTCGGTTCTGCGGCCATCGGCGTCAACATGGCGCATTACAGCGCCGGCGATTTCATCATCGAAAGCTGGCCAGCCACAATGGGCATTAAATTTATGCTCAGAGCGGTACAAGGGCGCATGGCATTTTTTGCATAAATACAAACCCTTGGCATCATGATCATAATACTCACCACTAAATGGTCGTTCAGTGCCTTTTTCTTCGATAACATAGCGTTCAAAATCGGTCAGTTTGTTCATATTAATGCCCTTTCGACTCACGTCGTTGTCTATTTTGATACTCTTTGATTAAGTTGATTAAGCAGCTGTTCCATAAAAAGCCAACATAAGACCCACTCCAAGCAAGATATCTTGCGCTCGTTTTCAAATGCGGCTGACATCAATCCCAATCACAACAAATCTAATCACAACACATCCAATAACCCATACTAACGGGTTTAACGGCTAAAATCTTGCCACTTAAGTCAGTCCTAATTTAAGCATTTAAATCAGTGCGCATTAAGCGACAACATAAATGACCGAAAATACAGCAGTTGCTCTCACTCACCCTCGCGGAGTATTTGCACCCGCTCAAGCGCACGGCTACACTTGCTGCGGGTCAAATTACAACTAAATATAACAAGTAGAAACCACAATGAAATTAGAAACCATTGATTACCGCGCTGAAAACAGTGCCCAGCAATTCGTTGAATCACTTAGGGAAACTGGCTTTGGTGTTTTATCTAATCATCCGATTGATAAGCGCTTAGTTGAAGACATCTACACCGAGTGGCAAGCCTTTTTTAATTCAGAAGCTAAAAACGACTATATGTTCAAAAAAGAAACCCACGACGGTTTCTTCCCCGCATCGATTTCTGAAACCGCCAAAGGCAACACAGTCAAAGACATTAAAGAGTACTATCACGTTTATCCTTGGGGCCGGATCCCCGATTCACTGCGTGCCAATATTCTCGCCTATTACGACAAAGCCAATGCGCTGGCTTCAGAACTTTTAGAGTGGATTGAAACCTACTCACCCGAAGACGTAAAAGCCAAGTTTTCGATGCCATTGCCAGAAATGATCGCCAACAGCCAAAAAACCTTGTTGCGCATTCTGCATTACCCACCGATGACGGGCAGTGAAGAAATGGGCGCCATTCGCGCCGCCGCCCATGAAGATATTAACCTTATCACAGTGTTACCTGCGGCCAATGAGCCTGGGTTACAAGTGAAAGCCAAAGATGGCACTTGGTTAGATGTCCCCAGCGATTTTGGCAGCATTATTATCAATATCGGTGACATGCTACAGGAAGCGTCTGGCGGTTATTTCCCATCGACGTCACATCGCGTCATCAATCCTGAAGGTACGGATAAAACCAAACCACGGATCTCTTTGCCGTTATTTTTGCATCCAAACCCTGCTGTCGTGCTGTCTGAGCGTTATACCGCCGACAGTTATCTGATGGAAAGACTACGCGAACTAGGGGTTATTTAACCCTTAATACCCCCTATTAATCCAAGTGATAATCACAAAAGACAGTCAAGGATTAAGCGATTAAAGCGCCTTAGGGCGCTTTTTTTATGACATTCGCCGCCTTCAAGGTAGAATAGCCGTTCTTTAAGTTATTTAGGACAAGGCGTTATCATGGCAATTCAGTGGTATCCAGGGCATATGCACAAGGCACGCAAAGAGATTGAAGAGGCAATGCCTCAGGTCGATCTTGTTATCGAAGTGCTGGACGCGCGTATTCCCTACAGTAGCGAAAACCCCATGGTGGCTCAGCTTCGAGGCGACAAACCTTGTATCAAACTACTCAATAAATCTGATCTGGCCGATCCAGAGATCACTGCGCAATGGATTGAATACTTAGAACGCGAACAAGGCGTAAAAGCCACCGCGATCACCACACTGCAAGCGGCAATGGTGAAAAAAATCCCTGATATCTGCCGTAAGTTAGTGCCAAGTCGCGATAAAACCGAAAAAGATATTCGCACTATGATCATGGGGATCCCCAACGTTGGGAAATCTACCATCATCAATACCTTAGCTGGCCGTGTTATCGCCAAAACCGGTAACGAACCTGCGGTCACTAAAACCCAGCAAAGGATCAATTTACGTAACGGTATCGTGCTCTCGGACACCCCAGGGATTTTGTGGCCAAAAGTGGATAACGAAGCGAGCAGCTATCGCCTCGCCGTCACGGGTGCCATTAAAGATACCGCGATGGAATATGAAGATGTAGCCCTGTTCGCTGCTAAGTATTTCTTAACCGCTTATCCAAAAGAGATTTGTGAACGCTACAACTTAAGTGAATTACCCAAGGATGATGTGGCTTTACTTGAAGCAATTGGCCGTAAACGTGGCGCCCTGCGTCCCGGTGGTCGCATCGATATGCACAAGGCATCTGAGTTATTGCTGCATGAATACCGCTCAGGCAAAATCGGTCTACTTTCGTTAGAAACGCCTGCGATGGCCGAGCTTGAGAAGATTGAAGTCGCCCGCATCATGGCGGAGAAGGAAGCAATAAAAGAAGCAAAACTCGCAGCAGAAAGATTGAAGCGTTCTGGTAAGCGCCATAACGACTAACTGATTACGCGTAGTCATCAAGCTTAGTCATCACGGCAAGTTATCTTACTATCTCTGCAAGCATTGAAAATAACGCTCAACGTGTGTTGAAGATAAGACGCTAATGGCGTTGATATTCAAGCTTAGTAAGCTAATTCATCAAGCTTAATATTAAAGCCAGTATATTGAATATGCTGGTTTTTTATTTTCATAAACGAAGATGTCGCGTTAACAAACACAGCCACTCGCAACTACTTTTGCGCACCAGAGGTCAACCTATCAAGCAAGGTATCCAAACTCTGCTCTAATAAATCCAACACCAGTTCAAAGCCCTGCTCGCCACCATAGTAAGGGTCCGGCACTTCCGTGACTTGCGTATTCGCATAAGAGAGCATTAACTGTAACTTGTACTGATACTCAAGCGGACAACGACTACGCAAATCCGCTAAATTGGCATTATCCGCCGCCAAAATTAAATCAAAATGTTCAAAGTCGGCATCCACAACCTGCCGAGCCCGCATTCCATCGAAACTAAAACCCCGCTTTTCCCCCGCCGCCATAGCACGGCGGTCAGGCGTATCCCCTTGGTGATAACCAATAGTCCCCGCAGAGTCCACCTCAATATTGAGCCTACGCTGCGCAACCTTAAAGCGGCACACAGCTTCTGCCGTCGGTGAGCGACAAATATTACCTAGACACACCATCAAGATGCGTTGCACTCTCGCCTCTTTCATTTCATTCAATCCTTCCACAGTCAAAACTTATCTACCGCCATGATTAAGTGATTAAATGTGGTTTGCACCTGAATTGTCAAATTAAGGCGACATAAGAGTGAAATCATTGCCAATTAATCAGTAAATATTGAAGGTTTTTTTAATTTATACATTAACGTTCATCGTGATACGCCAGTATTCGCTAGGTTAAACAAAAATACCTTGGATTAATGGATGCTAATAAAAATGAAACTCGTCATCCCATTAGTTCAGTAGACGATATTTTTAATTATAGTGAACAACTACTTACTACAGTCACTTTTTACGAGTAATGATTTAAATACTAGCGGAGCAGTATTGCGGGCAGAACTGCCCCGCTAGTTTCCTTCTTGCGATGAAATGACTTTATTACCCTCATCCACATCGACTCGTACCCGCAGAAAGCTGGCAAATCTGGGTAAGCCATTTACGGTAAGACCTAAATATTTATAGGTGATGATTGCACCCACAGCGGGGGGATGTTGGCGCTCTGCGAGATTAAAACCTGTGCCTATGTTGAAAACGCGGCCGTCTGGGGTTTGTACTCTTATTGCCCCCATTTGCCCTGCAAATTGACCTTTACCTGGTATATGGCCGATCACTGTCGCTTCAGCATCATAATAGGGTTTTAATTTCATCAAATTAGGATTGCGGCCACTGACATAGGTCGCAGAGCTACGATGTAGCATTAATCCTTCAGCGCCTTTAGCAACTAAGCTATCAAATTTTTGATACAGGGCTTCCAGACTGTCCACTTGGAACTGCGCTATAACTTCAAGATAATGCGATTTATCGCTTAATTCGGTCAACGCAAATTGATAGCGATGTTGAAAGTCGCCACCCGCCTTAGGCACATCGAACACCATAAATCGCACTTTGCGCCAATCATCATCCTTAGCTAAGGTTTGTCGAACTATGCTCGACATCGCTTCAAACTGACCTCGCCCAAGCCATAATTCACCATCGAGGGGATAATTCGGAAAATTCGCGATAAACCAAGTTGGAGCAGCAATAAGATTACCTTGCCGAGTCAATAATGCCTCTCCGTTCCAGTAACCTCGAACTCCATCAAGTTTTTCGCTAATCAAAAAGTCGTGAATATTAATCTCTTGCTGGGCATCAAACTCAGTTGCCAACTGTATTGAAGGTGGTGATGTTTTTGCATAGGTCACTGGATCGAAACAACAGAAAATGAGCAGACTGAGTAAGAACAGACGTTGTTTGAAAAACCGAAAGCGGATAAACCAATGAAATGTTAAATCTTGTAACGGACTGGTATGAGTCATTCCCTTGCTCACTCTGGCAATATATCCTTCAACAAGCTTAGAACCCATAGCTCAAGTTGCACTAAAAAAAATTCCGAAATTCACTAAGCGCTTAAGTTAACAACGAATGTTGATAACATTTTTACTCAGTTAATTGTTTATGCGCTTTTCATCTCGGGCTATACTGCGGCCAAATTTATTGACTCAGTCAAATGTTAAAATCTACAACCGTTGGTTTTATCAAGCCAGTTTGAATGAGCAGCACCTCAGCGCGTTGTCGCTAATGTCTATTGGAAACACTATGAAACCAGCCAACAATCACGGTATTAAACGCATTTTCAGAGCGACGGGATTTTCGATGAAGGGCTTAAAAGCCGCTTGGGTCCACGAAGCCGCTTTTAGACAAGAATTAATGTTGGCTATCGTCATGTTACCCGTGGCTTTGTGGGTTGATATCAGCACGATTGAACGTTTGTTGCTGATTTTTACACTGTTTATCGTGTTGATTGTTGAGCTTTTAAACTCGGCGATTGAAGCTGTGGTCGATCGTGTTGGCAGTGAAATTCACCCATTAAGTGGCCAAGCCAAGGACATCGCCTCGGCCGCCGTATTTATGAGTCTTGCACTGTGTGGATTAACTTGGCTGGTTGTACTCGCGCCACTGGTGTTTTAACACCGACGTTTTAGATAGTCGCATGAGCAAACACTGAGCCATCGTCCCTTAAAAAGTCGATGGCTTGTTTGATCTGGGCTAAACGATCATTTTCTGCCCAATAGGCAACATACACATTTCGTGAAATGGCACTGGCGCCACTAACGTGATGCAATTCGCCGCAGCGCAATGCATGCTGCACCAAATGCTCGGGTAAGAACGCGCAGCCACCATTATTTAGGATGAAATCCAAGGCGATACGCGCAGAGCTCGTATGTAGCGTTGGCACAGGCAGCGAGGCATATTCCTGCGCATGCACAATATTGAACGCCGTTCCCCAATCTACTTTCACATATTGCCCCGGCACCACGGCATTCAGCGTTTGACCTTTTAGGCTCGAAACCAACAACAAATTAATTTGCCCCAGCTGCACTAATTCAAATTGATCAAGCTTTGGCGGATCGAATGAAATCGCGATATCGAGGGTGCGGTCCATTAATTGGCGCGTCATCGCATTGGCAGGCAGCACTTCGGTGCGCAGCGCAACGCCGGGCAGCCCCACGTGCAGCCCCTGTAAATAACCTTGCAAATAGGCATCCCAAATGTTCGGCCCTGCACCAATGGCAAGCTGAGTCGACTGTAACTGACTCAGGGAAACATCTTGTTTCGCCCGCTCCCACGCCGTTAATACTGCCTCTGCATGACCAAGCATGCGCTCGCCTGCGGGGGTGGGCTGAATGTTATTACGCTGACGCTCAAACAGCGCGACGCCTAAAATGCTCTCAAGCTGCTTGACTCGAAAACTCACAGCACTGCGCGTGAGATACAGATTCTCGGCCGCTTTACCGAAATGGCGAGTACGGGAGACTTCAAGAAAGGTTTTCAGTAAATCGGTATCCATAAAAATTCTTGACCAACATAGGCAAATTTTTTTGATTTATAAATCAATAATACTAGCCAATACTCCAGTTGCAAATCTTTGTATATCAAAAACTAGAGGGTATCTGCCATGTCTGAACAGTCTTTTTCAAACGCTAACAAGGGTTCTGAGACGTTTAACGGCTCAGCTGCTGCCAGTTTTGTCTCGCAAAAACGTTTCTACGACGACACTAATTTCCCCAAAGGCTTCAAACGAAGCGGCGATTTTACCAATAAGGAAGCCGAACTGCTTGAATTGCATGGTCATGCTATGAAGAATCTCGCCGAAGGTAAATCCTTGCCCTGTACCTCCGATGAAGCTCAATTTGTGGAAGTCGCCAAAGGAAATATCGCGCCCAGTAGCTTGTTAGAGCAGATCTGGGTAAAGTATCGCAGGCTCGCCATGGGGAAACCCTTTTATGCCGTGGTTGGTACAGTGCATTTGCCTGCAACCAAGCCCGAAATAGAAGTTGAGGCTGAGGCTGTATTTGATATTGAAGATGATGTTCAGGATGAACCTGAACCCGAGGATAAAGAATGAAGATTAAGGTTTGCTACTAAATGCGTGGTTGGATTTTATATAAAGAAACCGCGACTCAGCTAAAACCTGAATGGTATGAAATTGAGCGTCTACTAGCGGCAGCAAAAGCCGACAACATAGAGTTGGAAGTTTACGCACCTGATGAATTTGATCTGACTGTCACCAGAGAAGATAACAAGAGTATTTTATTGAATGGGCAAGCCGTTGAGCTGCCCGATTTTATTATTCCGCGAATGGGATCTGGCACAACTTACTTTGCCTTAGCCATTATTCGCCACTTAGAAAGATTAGGGGTGTATTGCCTCAATCCTTCTAAAGCTATTGAAATCGTTAAAGACAAATTATTCTCCCAGCAATTGTTGGCCGAGAAAAATTTGCCTACGCCCAAAACCATGTTGGTTAAATTCCCCGTCGATATCGCCCTCGTAGAGCGCCATCTCGGCTTTCCTGTGGTGATTAAAACGCTTTCTGGCTCACAGGGCAGCGGTGTGTTTTTATCCCATAAAGCACGGGAATTTGACGATCTAATGCAGTTGATTGAAGCGACCAACAAAAACGCTAACATCATTCTGCAAGAGTTTATCGCTAACAGTCATGGCCGCGATCTTCGGGTATTTACTATCGGTGGTCGTGTTGCGGGTTGCTATGAAAGGCGTGGTCAAGAAGACAGCTTTAAAGCCAATGTCAGTGCTGGCGGTTCAGCACGTCCGTTTCAAATCACCCCTGAAATTGAATGGCTTGCCACGCAAACAGCCAATATTCTCGATCTCGATGTTGCGGGTATCGATTTATTGTTTGATAACGGCCATTACAAAATTTGCGAAGCAAACTCATCCCCAGGATTTGAAGGCTTAGAATCCTGTTTGAATGTGGATATTGCCGCGCAAATTTTACACTTTATTCGCATCCGTTTAGGCATGTTTAATAAAGATGAGCCAAATAGCCCCAAAGTGGTTATTACTGACAATGTAGAAACGTCTGTAGCGACCGTTATCGAGCCTAAATAGCGGACGAGGGACAACTTAATAACTAGCGGTATCACGCCGCTAGCTATTCTTAAATTGATTACGTCTCCATTTACGTGTTTCACATCCACTGACATCTCGCGCCACAAGCAAAGCTGCAATACTGAAGCCATGCCTAAGTAGCTCTTACCCTTCCCTTGTGTCAGCCCTTCAATCCACAATTGATGTGATGTTTCGCTCAAATTTCATTCAACAGCGCTAAAATAAGTCCTACTTTTGTTTTAAATCACAAATTTTCGCATTTTTTAAAACATTTTATTCACATCGCAAAATTTGCTGTTAAACTCCAAATGTCGATTTTTTATTGCACTAAAGTCTGACCTTATCGCTAAACATAATAAGAATAATGCTGGAGTTACTCCTTAACATGTCGATTCGCCTGTTGCCCCTCATCATAGCGTCACTCGCCAGCACTCAAGTGCAAGCCGATGACTTTACTATTCAGTTAGGCGGTTTTTACTCGCAGTCAGACACTAATATGCAAGTCACTAACCCAGTTTCGGGTAATAATTTCACCTTAGATTATGAGTCCGATCTACAACTCGCTGAAAACGAATTTCTGCCTTTTATTGAGTTAAATTATCACTTCAACGAGCGGCATAATATCTACCTCGACTGGAAACAACTCCACCGCAGCGCCGACACCCAAGCCTTAGCCAAACCCTTCCAGCTTGAAATCAACGACACCATTTACGATATCAAAGCCGGCGGTAAGCTCAGTTCAACCTTAAACATCGATGTACTGCGTTTAGGTTATGGTTATGATGTTTTTCAAGGCAGTAACTATGATGTGGGTCTGTCATTTGGTTTACACACTATGTTTATCAAGACAGGTTTTGAAGGTGTGATTGGGGTTTGCGCTTCATCGGAACTACTCAATAATGTCTGTGGTAGCCAAGCGATACCGCGCATTGTTGATGAAAATGTCACTGCACCACTGCCGGACTTTGGCATTTATGGTCAGTATGAATTTGTTCCCGGTTGGCAAGTCACCAGCCATGCACAGTATTTTTACATCACACTCAATGATGTAAAAGGCGAACTCGTTGATATCAAAGTGGGGGTCGATGCACAAATCACTCAAAACTGGCGTATGAGCGTGGCCTATAACTACTACAAAGTGGATGTGGATATCGCCCAAAACTCGCCGAATAAAGACACTCAAATCGCCGATTACAATATCTATTACAGCTTTATCGGCCCTATGCTTTCCATCAGTTATTCTTTTTAATTCAACTATATTCCCTTAAAACTGTTATTGTCTTAAATCGCTACGCCTCGCTAAAACTATCGCTCAATTCTCAGCTAAAATCAGTCCAAAAAATAAGGGCACCTACTGGGCACCCTTATAATTCAACTCATTAACACTATTTACGGCCATCTTGCTCGCGCTTGGCTTTAAAGTCAGATGACTCAAGCCAATGGGGCCAATCGCTACTATTGGCTAAGGTGGTAATCATACTGGCGATGAGGTCTAGGTCTTGGCTTACACCACCTAAATTCCAGCTTGGATCATAATCATCGGCAGGCTTATGATATTTATGGGCGATATAATCAGGATCGGTATCGCCAAGGCTCATAAAGAGCAATCCAGGTACACCTTGTTGTGCCAGCGCAAAGTGGTCTGATCTAAACATCAACCCATTCTGCGGTCTTGGATCACCTTTTACCGAACGGTCTTGGGCCTTCGCGGCGTTATCTAAGTATTGCTCCAACTCAGACACACCTTCGCCATAACGCAAAATGTAATCCACGCCCTTGTTCACATTCATGCCATCGATATTTAAAAAGGCGACGATGTTCTTCGTGGGCACACTCGGATGCTGAGCAAAATGCTGTGCACCAATCAGACCCGTTTCTTCCGCCGTAAAGGCACTGAAGAGCACAGAGCGATCCAGTGGCGCCGTCTTGGCTTGCTGTTTGAAGTAACGCGCCAATGCTAAAACACCCGCCACACCACTGGCATTATCGACCGCTCCGTTTAAAATCTCTGACTTACCGTCTTCAATCACAGTGCCAAGATGATCCCAATGGGCATGCATCATTACCACTTCGTCGGGGCGCGTTTTACCCGGTAGTAAAGCCGCGACGTTATGGGACTCAGCGCGTTCAATTTTATTGTTTAACGTGAGCTGGGCGCTTAGTTTAAGTGGGATCGCCTTAAAGTTTGGCTTGGCTGCTTGCTGTTTTAAGGTATCGAAATCCAGTCCCGCTTTGGCGAATATTTTTTGCGCGGTTTCGTGCTGAACCCAGCCCATCACGCCAACTTGACCTTGGTTATTATTAGCATCGACCAGAGTGAACTTAGTGCCTGTGTTGGAGTTTTGCACCACACCCCAACCATAGGCGGCAGGCGCTGTTTCGTGAACAATAAACACAGCCTCGGCGCCTTGACGCGCCGCTTCCTCATACTTATAAGTCCAGCGACCATAATAGGTCATGGCATTGCCTTTAAATACCGCAGGGTCTTGAGTCGCAAAGCCTGGGTCGTTCACGAGCACGATAACGGTTTTGCCTTTTACATCTAACCCTTGATAATCGTTCCAACCATATTCGGGCGCGTTGATCCCGTAGCCGACAAACACCACATCGCTTTTATTCAGGCTCACGGTTTCGGCGATTCTTTGGGTTCTCGCGGTAAATTCACTGCCATTGGCAAATTTAAGTCCACCGATATCAAGCTGCATATTTTGATCTGCGCTAATTTGCGCCAAAGGCACAGCCTGCAGATAACTGTCGCCAAATCCGGGTTTGAGACCCATATCTTTAAATGCTTTGACTAAATAGTCTAAAGTTAAGGTTTCACCTTCAGACAAGGGCGCACGTCCACCAAAGGCATCGCTTGCTAAGGTTTTTACATCGGTTCGATATTGCGCGAGATCAAGGCTTTGTACAAATGCGGTTTCAGCTAAAGCGGGTAATGAGACAGTGGCCATCAGACTTGTGGCTAAGAGGATATTTTTCACAACTTTCTCCCAAGTTATTATCATTATTTGATTTTAAGGATAGACTTTACCATATCATTTTTAGTTTATGATGTAAGTCTTAACGCAAACGGAATCGCTGTAGCCCAAGTACAAACGGTGTTCGTGTCGGTATCAACCCAACGTTATATGTGGCTAACCCTGAACCAATAACAACAATATAAATAGCGAAAACTTTAAAATATCCGTGCATTTTCATTGAGTAAGGTAACAATATGTCGATAGAGTTATTACAAGCCGCTGCACTCAATCTCAAAAAAGCTGTGCCTCTGATGCTCAAACATAAAATCCCGACCACCCCGGTTAATTATGCACTTTGGTACACTTATGTTGGTGAACAGAATCCTGAATTAAATCAACGACTCGATACCGTTATCGCCCAGTACAATACCTGTCCTCCTGTAAGTAGCGAACTCTTATATCGCCAGTATGTTGCCGATCCCGTTGAACTCGATGTCCGCGAAATGCGCCAGAATCTGGATGCTATGGTGACTGAACTGTCCCAATCGCTCAAAGATACCAATCTGGATGCCAATGAATTCCAGTCGCGCATCGTGAGTAATTTTGAAAAACTCAATCGCATCGAAGATGAGGGATTTAGTGTTGAGCAAGTGCTCGATCTGGTGCGCAGTTTAGTCAAGGAGTCAGACAATATTCGCTCGAGCACTGAGTTCTTCACCGGACAATTGCAAAAAGCGCAAACCGAAATCGATGCGCTAAAGAAAAAGCTCGAACAAACTGAAAAAGATGTGCTCTACGATGCACTAACTGGCTGCTTTAATCGCCGCGCCTTCGACAGCGATTTTGCCGGCATGCTGGCCCAAGCGCCCTTAGGCACCTGCGTGATCTTGGCCGATATAGACCATTTTAAAGTATTTAACGACACCTATGGCCACCAGCTCGGCGACCAAGTGTTACGCGCCGTGGCCAAACGGCTACAGGAATCCTGCCGCGATGGTGCGAAACTGTATCGGTTTGGCGGTGAAGAGTTTGCGATTATTGTGCCTAAAAGTCAGTTACGTATTGCAAGGCAACTGGCTGAAGCCATGCGCCGTGGACTCGAAAAGCTCAGCTTAAAAGACAGACGTAAAGACGAGCGTATCAATAATATCAGTGCCTCATTTGGGGTTGCCCAATGGCAAGAAAAACAAACCGGCATGCAATTGATTGAAGCGGCAGATAAATTGCTTTATGACGCTAAACGCTTAGGTCGAAACCGTGTGTTACCGATCAGCAACTGATTGTAATGACATAAGTTTAATGGCATAAGTTTAATGGCATGAGTGTATTAACCTAGTTGTGATAACCGCAACGCAATGAATGAGCCTGGAGCCGATGATTCAGCTTCAGGCTAAGACGGTGAAGCGAAGGTCATTTGACGGTTACTGATAAGCACTATTTGGTCAACTTAACGTGTAATCTAATGGGTGAAACTGCGCGATAAAGAAGCGACCTTCCCTGGCATCCCATCCCTAGTTGAAGTTGATACATCAGCACTAACTGTCTCCATTGGCTCATCTTCAACGGGTATCGCCTGCACAACAAAGCGCAGTTCGGCGCCGCCTTGAAGCGTATCGAAGGGATAACAAGTGATTAAGGTTAAGCGATTATCAGCGGATGGCGCCATAAACTGCGTTTCAGTTTCATGCACTACCTGAGTCGCAACTACTTCATAAATAATGTGATTTCCCTTAAGCGTTTGCAGCGATAATCGACGCCCTACCGTCATGCCATTAAGGATGGCAAAATGCGTATCCCTGTGTCCGGCAATCACAGTATTGCCCTTTTGCCCCGCTGGCGCACTGGACAACACTAGACTCGGGCCAAAGGCTAAATTTCGCCCTGAAGCCCCCGCCAATACATATAAACTGTCATTAAGCTCGGCTTCAATATCGTTGTTAGCCGCTTGTTCACGATAAATCGACAGCTTTGCGACGGGGTAAGTATCTGCCCATGACCAAGGCTTATGGGATTGTCCATCGGCTAAGGTTTTAGTCCACGCCTGTTCAATCAAATACTGGGCAAAGTGTGCTTTAGCTTGCATATAGAGTCCCTTTCCTAACAATGTTGCACCAATTAAAAATAATCCCACTACTAAAAATCGCTGTGTTCGGCCTTTGCTCATCGCGCTTTACTCGTCGTTCATGATTCATTGGTTCATGGTTCATCGATGACTGGCAAGCGCCATCATGGCCGCCTTCTCTTCGCGTTTTTGTCGTAAAATCGAGCCCATAAGCACCAAAGCCAGTAGCAAGGTCAATGCACCCAATAACATATCCAAACGGCTCGATGTCGCAGTTTGCGGTAAGGCACCAAAGGGTTGCCAACCTAAGGGCAAGTGCTGACGCACCACGGCATCGCGGCTCATTGCGGTTGAATCGATTGGAGTTAAGTCCACCGCCACTAAGCTGGTATAGGCGCTGACTAAGTGATAATTCATCGATAAAGCCGTCACTTGCTGCTTAACCTTGTCATCATTCGCACCATTTTTACTCAGCTCCAGTGCGCCAATCTGTTTACGAGCCCACAACAAGTCTAAACCCGCACCTTGATTGGTAATAAGTCCTGCTGAGTTGTCCTGCAGCGATAACGACTGTTGCCAATTTTTATGCCCTTGGCGACCTGAAATCACTAATTCCTGCGGCTCACGGGCGCTGCGTTTTAGACTCACAAGCACAGGCTCGCCGCGGTACAAATCAGCAATCGGTGACGGCCAGTAATCGGGCACACTGCCATCATCAAAACGCACTTGAATATCGGTTAATACGGGATATTGAATTTTGCTCAGCAAGGCGCTGATCTTCTCGTCGACTTCATCCACTTTGCCAATATAAGTAAAAGTGCCGCGACCCAGTTCTGCCGCCCTTTGCATAAAGTGAGAATTAGGCGCCGAGCCTATACCTACAGTAAACAAGCGGCTCTCACCGATTTGGTAGCGGATCAAATCGAACAAGGCTTGCTCATTGCCCACAGAGCCGTCGGTCATAAAGATCACTTGGCGCAAAGGCTGCACAGCATCTGGCGAGACACTGCCCAAGGATTTTGGCAATGCAGCATCCAATGCCAGCGCCATTTCGGTGCCACCATCGGCCTGTAAACGGCTCACAAATTGACGGGCGCGGGACAAATTAGACGAAGTCGCCGGTAATGGTGTCGCTGAAAGCTGAGACAGACTGGAATTAAATTCGATAATGTTAAAACTGTCTTCGGGCTTGAGTCCTTTTAACGCATATAGCAGTGCATTTTTGGCTTGAACGATAGAATCCCCCGCCATAGAACCCGAAGTATCTATCACCAGAATTAATTCACGGGGCAAGCTCGTCTGGTTGCTCTTTTCGACCTTAGGAGGCAACACCATGACAAGACTGTAATTATCTTCATTTACGCCGTTGGCAGTGCTGGTTTCAAGCGTGTCCTGAGACACATTATCGCCATCGGGTTTATGGGTCTTACCCTGTTGATTAAACACCCAAGCCATAGGACTTGTGCCCTGCTGTACACGCCATTGCAATACAAAGTCACGATTAGCAGGCACACGTTGCGCCAGTGAAACATCGACGCCGCTATTGGTTTGCTTAAGTTGGATATCATGGTAAGGGCTCTCAATGGACGCCTTATCAACCCCCTTGGCGAGTAAGACTTGAATGTCAGCCTTAAGCACAGGATCGCGTTCACTGGTCGCATTACGCACCGGCGCCACAATCCGGTCGGCATCAAACACCTGCGAGCTGGTCACTCGGCTCGATTGGCGCACCTGTGCCATGGGATCATGTGAATCGCTAGCACTTACGTCAGTGGTCAGGCCCGGAATATACCGAGGCGCGACCACCAGCGGAAAACGTAGGCTAAATAAGCCGTCTTCATATTTGATGCTCTCCTGATAGCTGATTTCGACAATCAGCTCTTCCTGCGGTGCTAGGTTGGCCACTTCGGTCGTGAACATATTTGGCCGCTCTTGGCTCACTAAGCTGGCGCGTTTGCCTTCCGCTTTGGCTTGCTCAAAAATCTGCTTAGCCTCGGCCTTAGGATGAATTTGCCCTTCGATAACTCTTTGGCCGATATGTAATCGCAGCGAATCCACCGCGGCCTCATTGGGCAACGGGAACAAATACTGCCCATTCAACACAAACTCAGTGTTATTGCGAAAAACCTGCTTCACACTCACGCGATTACTTAAGCCAGAGACTTGCATCGACACTTGTGTATCGAGCGGCAAAGATGGCACCCAAGCGCCGCTCGGCTGACGATAAAGTAATAATCCCTGGGTAATGTCATCGTAATTAATGACCTGTGATTCTGCCGTACTTTGAGCAGTGTTTTGACCTACCAGCGCCGAGGCAATATTCTGTGGCTCAGACAATGTGCCAGTGCTATTGGGTGAGGCTAATGCCACAAAAGGCAAGCCCCAACATACGGCAGCACTGATCATTAATATCGCTAAGCTTTCGCTGATTTCTTTTACCCTTTTCCCTGTGATCATCACAAAGGCTTCCTTCTATTAACCGATATGGACTGACATTCGCAGTCATTGAAATGAATGTTCTAATTTGACGACTTAGGATGGACAACTAACATCGACCACTATTGCGTCGTGCGCGTTGCCATCAAGGTTGAATGGGGCTGTAAGGTCAAAGTCACGCGGCGATCGAACACATCCGATTCCCTATCCTGCTCCGCTTGCAATGGTGATAAAGCGCCAAACGCTTGGGTTGTCATGCGCTCAGCGGCGACGCCTTGCTTCATCAGGTAGCCACGGACTTCCAGTAAACGTTGCTCAGAAAGGGCTTGGTTGTAGCTCACATCACCCCGGCGATCGGCATAACCTTTTAATTCCAAATTAAGCTCAGGCGACAAATTCATCACCTCGGCCACATCATCTAATTGGGGCAAAAAATGCGATTCGACCTCGTAGGAACCAGTGCGAAACTGCACGTTTAGTCCTAGTGCGAGTTCACTGAGTAATTGACGCTGCGCGGATAGCAACTCATCAAGATCTTGCTGCGCCTTGGCATATTCGCTGGCGCGTTTTTCGGCGGCTTGTTGCTTTACACTTAATTCGGATAATTGCGACTCTTGCAGGCTGATCTGTCTTTGCTGAACGTGCAGCGTGTCTGTGTCGCTGACCGACTTACCAATCAAGGTGCCAGTGAACGCGCCAATAATGGCACCCACTGGGCCACCGACTAACGCCCCCACTAAGGCTCCACCACCGAGGCCAATTAGGGCTTCCGGTTGTTCATCCTCGCTTGCGTATTCATCATCCATCGCCATACCGCTAACATCGGCGTCATTATCTAAGCTGTGATCTTGTCCTTGGTTTTGCAGTGATACTCGCGCCGACACACTGGCGACGGGCGCGCTTAATAAACTCAAAACTAACAAATTAATTAGTGTCTTTTTCATCATCTCATTCCTTTTTGATTATTAGCCGAGCTTGCACTCGAACCCGAACAACAGGTTCAAAACCCCATCAGGTCAAACGGGTGCAAAACTGAATGAGGCTATTAAACACAAGTGGAATGGCATGAGCAGGGATGGAAAATGGCAATGCAACTATCAATTGTGGCAACAAAATGGCAATTGCATTTGTGGCCTTTTATCTCGGGTAAAATCCTGTATAGTCACGAAAACTTACTCCCCCAAGTCAATAGGAATAGGGCTCTATGAAGCGTATCGCCATAGTGGAAGATGAAGCCGCCATTCGCGAGAATTACAAGGACGTGCTGCAACAACACGGTTACAGCGTGCAAACCTATGCCGACAGACCATCGGCCATGTTAGCCTTTAATACTCGTTTACCGGATTTAGCCATTATCGACATCGGCTTAGGTAATGAAATTGACGGCGGCTTTATGCTGTGTCAGTCACTGCGTGCTATGTCGAGCACGCTGCCGATCATCTTTTTGACCGCCCGTGACAGTGACTTTGATACTGTTTGTGGCCTACGTTTAGGCGCCGATGACTACTTGAGTAAAGAAGTGAGTTTCCCCCATTTAACTGCGCGTTTAGCGGCCTTGTTTCGCCGCTCCGAACTTGCAGCCAGCCAAACGGCGCAGGAAAACCTGCTCGAACGTGGTCCACTGACGATTGATGCCAATCGCATGCAAGTCTATTGGAACCAGTTGCCGATTGAGCTGACTGTCACCGAATTTTGGATGGTACATGCATTAGCCAAACACCCTGGCCATGTGCGCAGCCGTCATGAATTAATGCAAGAGGCGAAGATTTTTGTCGATGACAGCACAATCACTTCCCATGTGAAACGCATTCGCAAGAAGTTCATTGTCGCCGCGCCTGAGTTTGACTGTATCGATACGGTTTATGGCATGGGTTATCGCTGGGACAGCTTAGCCTGATCTATGGCTTAACAAACCGTTAAGCGCGGTGTTGAACCAAACAACCTTGAATGATTACACTTTTAACCCCATTGATGCTGACCCTTAACTTATGACACGTTTCCCCTTTGGTCTACGCACTAAAGTCATCGGCCTTAGTCTATTTTTGCTCTGCCTACCTTGGCTGGGGTATCAATATGTGTGGGAGATGGAAAAGTATCTTCGCCACGGTCAAGAACGTACCCTAGAAGGCACCACCCAGGCACTGGCCACCGCATTGCACGAACGGCCGAAGTTGTTCGATGGACAAGCGAGCTTTTTAAAACAAGTGGAGAAGAGTCGCGATTTGTACGCCTACCAGCTCAATGGGGCAATTCTACTCGACGGCAAACTCAATGAATGGGAAGAATATCAACACAGATTTCTTCAGTACGACGAGGCGCACCTGATCATGCGCGCCGATCCCAACGCGCCGCTAACCCTAAGCTTTACCCACATGGTCGGTCAGTACGATGGTTATCTTTACGCCTTCTTTCGAGTGATTGACCCAACTGTGGTGCTGCGCGGTAGAAATGCCTTAAGTGTCGATAGAAACGATCATCTTTCAATTGCAACACTCGCACCCGACAATAAATTTAAGCGCTATATCATTGCCACCACGCAACCAGGCTGGATCAGCGCCTTCGAATTACCCGCCAATCCTAAACAAACCGTGCCAGTCAAACCTGAAGTGCGCATTCAAGGACAATGGGCAACCACAGATGTGGGCTACAATGTCGAGCTGCGTATTCCCTTAGACATGGTCGGCAGCAAACTCGGTTTTGCTATTTCCGATGTTAACGACAGCAAAAATCGCGATGTGGCAGCCGTTGTCGGTACCTCGGCCTTAGATACGGTCGATAATCTCGGCACTGTGTTGGTACCATCGCCTGAAATTGAAAGCATTATCAAAGGCATGAGCCACTATAGCTCACGCATCTGGGTGGTCGATAAACACGGCCGCGTACTGGCAAAATCGGGAGATATTCGTGCCAACGACAGCGTGTGGACCCGCACCTTAGAAGATGAAAAGAGCACCACGCTGTGGGAAACCTTCAAGCGTGATTACTTGCATCCGCTGTATTATAAAATTCTCACTAAGCCGCCCAAAGACTTTATCGACTCCTTGCAAGACTCTACTGAACTTGATGGCAGTCATATCCAAAAAGCCCTCGCGGGTCAGCAAAGCTCGACTTGGCGGTTAACCCCAGACAACAAAGCCGTGGTACTTGCCGCCGCCAGCCCTATTTGGATTGATAACAATGTGATGGGTGCCGTCGTCGCCGAAGAAACCACCCATGGTATTCGCACTCTGCGTAACCGCGCGCTGGAAAAACTCTTTAACGTGATTTTGACCATAATGAGCATGGGCACTTTGGCATTGTTCTTTTTCGCTTCGAGCATTTCTAACCGTATTCGTAAATTGCGCGATGAAGCTGAAAATGCCATCGACAGCCAAGGCCGCGTTCGTAATCACCTCAAACCGTCTAAAGCACGGGATGAAATTGGCGATCTGTCCCGCAGTTTTTCCAGCATTGTGGGCCGGCTTGGACAATACACTCACTATTTGGAAAACATGTCGTCGCGCCTGTCCCATGAGCTGCGCACGCCCGTGGCGGTTGTACGTTCATCCCTTGAACATTTAAACCTGCAAACCTTAGATAAAGACACACAGAAATATGTCGACCGCGCCCAAGAAGGTGTCAGCCGCTTAAGCATGATTTTAAATAACATGAGCGAGGCAACGCGCTTAGAGCAGAGTTTAACCCAGGCCGACATCACTAAGTTCCCACTCTCCCAAGTGGTCAGTGGCTGTATGCAAGGTTATCAAATTACCTATCCAGAACAAGGCTTTAGCGTAAAAGTGCCCGAGCAGCCACTGATGATGCAAGGTGTACCGGAATATATCGCTCAGTTGATGGACAAGCTTATCGCCAACGCCATTGAGTTTTGTGATAAAGACAGTGCTATCGAAGTCACGCTCACCCAAGTGGGTAAGCAAGCGACGTTGCTTATCAGTAACTTAGGACCAGAATTACCTGTTGATATGTCAGAGCAGATTTTCGATTCCATGGTGTCGGTACGGATAAATCAAGTCCAAGACAAACCCCACCTAGGCTTAGGTCTGTATATCGCACGATTGGTCGCCGAGTTTCACCAAGGACAAATCCTCGCCCGCAATCGCAGCGAGCATATTGGCGTCGATATCCTAGTAACCTTGCCTTTAAATTAAGAGCCATGTTGCCGTTAAGCTCAGCATCAAAATCTAACGACCGAACAGACAGGCGCCAATAACATGAGTCAAACTCATCATAGCGCCGTCTGTTATTTCGGCGCGCAGATGCTAAGATGACCGCCATAACAATAGATTAGATATCTCCAATGGTTCTTCTCGAACATTGTTCAACCTCTTCGTTCAACCTAAATGCCAAGGTAATGATCCAATGACAGATAAACATCATCAAGCCACCCAAATCGTCAGCTTAGGTCGAGACAAAAAATGGACCAAAGGCGTGATCAATCCGCCCGTCTTTCGCGCTTCGACTATCGTCTTCGAAACCATGGATGAAATGCGCCACGCCGCGAAGAATAAAACCAATGGCGAGATGTTTTATGGCCGCCGTGGCACCCCAACCCATTTTGCCTTTCAGGCCGCGATTGCCGAATTAGAAGGCGGCGTCGGTACAGCGCTGTATCCCTCTGGCGCGGCAGCGATCAGTGCGGCGCTACTGTCATTTTTAAAAACAGGCGATCACCTGTTGATGGTCGATAGCGTGTATGAGCCAACGCGGGATCTGTGCACCCATATTCTCGGCGGTTTTGGTATCGAAACCACTTATTACGATCCGCTGATTGGCGCAGGCATTCGCGACCTCATTCGCCCCAATACTAAGGTACTGTTTTTAGAGTCACCTGGCTCCATCACTATGGAGGTGCAAGATGTACCGACCTTGTGCCGCATCGCCCACGAACATGGGTTGATCACCATGCTGGACAACACTTGGGCATCCCCAATCAACAGCAAGCCCTTTGAAATGGGTGTAGATATCTCAATTCAAGCGGCAACCAAATACATAGTCGGTCACTCGGATGTGATGATAGGGACGGCTACGGCCAACGAAAAATACTGGCCACAATTGCGTGAGCACAGCTATTTAATGGGACAAACCACCTCCCCTGATGATGTGTACCTTGCCGCACGTGGTCTACGTACCTTAGGCGTGCGTATGGCGCAGCATGAAAAAAATGCCCTACAAGTGGCCAACTGGTTGAAAACCCGAGCAGAAGTCGATCATCTGCGTCACCCCGCGTTTGATAGCTGCCCCGGCCACGAATTCTTTAAACGCGACTTTAGCGCCTCCAACGGCTTGTTCTCCTTTGTATTGAAACAAGGCGATGCCGATGCGGTCACCGCACTGGTTGAGAATATGAGTCACTTTAAGATGGGGTTTTCTTGGGGCGGCTACGAGAGTTTGATCCTCGGCATTTTCGGCATTGATAAAATCCGCTCAGCGACCAAGTGGGATGCGAGTAAACCGTTAATTCGCTTGCATATTGGTTTAGAAGATCCCGCAGATTTAATCGCCGATCTCAGTGCTGGGTTTGACCGATTTAACGCAGTATTGGCGGCCAAAGCTAAATAAAGATACCTATCTTGATAAGATTTAAGCTAACCCGTTAGATGGCGAATAGTAATTGAGTGATGTCATTAGCGGTTAAATGCTGGCGGCATTTAAAAACAAAAGGGACGGAATAAACAATTCCGCCCCTTTTTATTTTTTACACTTACTGCAAAGCTATAAACTCTTCGGCGATTAATTCGCTTTCGTTCCAGCACTCAATGCAGGATCGACCCAAGCCGCAGATCCATAAAGCGGCACTGTTGAGAGTGCATGTTTATGGCTGCCATTGGTCTCTTTAGTCGAATAGGACAAATACAGCAGAGTCTGGTTCTGCGCATCGTAAATCCGACGCACTTTTAATGACTTAAATAAAATACTCAGGGATTCGGTAAAAATCACTTCGCCATGTTTACCCATGTCTATCTTCGCCAGATCGGCTGCAGTAATTGGCCCAGTTTGACGGCAACTTATGCCCATATCTGATGGATCGGCAAAATCTAAATTGGCTTCGATACGGCTAATATGGCAAGTCACCCCAGGAATTTTAGGATCGTGCTTAGCATCAATAATCACATCCTTAGTGGTAAAAAGCCCTAAGCTCACCTTACCTACATCGTCACCACAACCCGCGAGCAAAAAGCCCACAGTGGCCGCAAATGCACACTTAAACAGAGTTTTCATTCCTACATCCTTTTACATTAGTGCTTATATGAGTACTTATATGAGTACTTATATGAGTGCTTATATGTTAGCGCTTATATATTAATTCGTAGCAAATAGCTTTTGTGCCCAGCGGGTTAATCCTGCTGTCACAGAGCCAAAGTGATCGCCGACCACGACTGGAATATCGGGATAAATACCCGCGATTTTCGCGTAGATCGCAGGGCTTCGCGCCGTACCACCTGTCACATAAATCACATCGGGTTTGCATTCTGCGGCATTGTCGGCAGAGGTATTCTCATGAGCCAAAGAGCCGTCAGCCGCTAAGGTTTTTGCCGCTTGCGCAAGCGCTTGGTGCATCAGGGCTTCTACTTTTGTCAGTGAAGGCTCAATGGCATTCTCAAACACATTACGACTCACACCTGCGTGCAGCGCCGCTTCGATAAAATCCAGATTAACATCAGTATTATCGGTATCTGACAGGGCAATTTTGGCGCGTTCGGCTTGGCGAACGAGCTGATAACTTAATTGCTGTTGTTGCACTTTTAACAGTCGGTTGAGTAACTGTGGCTGCTCGGCTTCTTTCACCAATTCATCAATCAGTTTACGGCTGCTTAAGGTACTGAATTCTCGCTGGGCGCTAATATCATTTACCGCCACCGCATTCCAAAAGGCTTTACTGGGCATGGGCTTGCCATTGGTCATTAAAGAGCCTAAACCAAAGTGCGGCATAAAGGCATTCATTGCAAGGGCGATATCAAGATCATTACCACCGATCCGCTGACCACTATGGCCGAGGAAATCTTCACTGCGATCCGCTTTTTGTTTATGGGCTGGACCCATTTTGACTACTGAGCAGTCCGTTGTACCGCCACCCACGTCGACAACCAGCACGGTTTTGTTGTCGGTTAAGGTCGCTTCATAATCCATCCCCGCCGCTAACGGCTCAAACAGAAAATCAACGTCGACGAAACCCGCGCGTTTTGCCGCTAGGGTCAAAATGGCTTCGGCCTGACGGTTACTCTCTTCACCGCCTATGCCTTGAAAGTTCACCGGGCGACCAATAATCGCATGGGTGATCGTTGCCGCAGCGCCTTGTTTGGGAAGCTGCTTTTCCACTAATACAGATTCGGCGCGCACTTTAATGTGCTGCATCATCAGGGTAACTATGTCTTCAAACAAGGCCACTTGCTCGGGTCTAAGTCCCGTTGCACCTAAAAATGATTTTGGCGAACGGACATAGAATCCCTCCTCCGGCATATCTAAATACGCGCTCACCGCCTGCTCACCGACAAACACAGCCTGAACGTCAGCGTCGAGATCTAACTCATGGCGCACCATGCGGGCACGGCTCAATTGCGCTGCACGTTTTTGGGCATAATCGGCTTTTAATTCAATAGGAAGACCACGATAAACCGCCTCAGCGATCAGTTCCCTGTCCATCGCATATAAGGTCGAAGGTAAATAAGCTGATTGCTCTGATAACGCCAATAACTGCACATCATCACCCTGCATGATCCCTACAGCGCAGTTAGCACTACCATAATCAAATCCAACAAACATACCTTTTACTCCCGCGATAAAAAAGCCGAGCAAGATAACATAGTTTGCGATAATGCCCAAGGAGTTAACACTGACGGATTTATCCTCAAGGAAGCCACGCTTGCACAGTTTCTCAAGGCTTAAATCGCAGTGACGCGAACAGAGTTTAAGCTCAATCCAAGATGATCATCATAAGGTCATATTTCTGTCACACTCGTCATCAAGCTGACATATTTCCCTCGTATCTTTATCCAAGATAAATCCCAGACTGATTTTGGCGTGCGCGCAGTATTTATCATTGAAATTCCTTCACTTGTCGGCAGTAAATCTGATTGCACAAAGGCGGATGAATGCTATTGTATATTGCGCCATGACGCTTGCTTAAAGGAGCTGTGCAGTGTCCCCGAATACCGATAAACTTTCGATTGATAAAGAACTCTCTTGGTTGTCATTTAATGAGCGGGTATTGCAAGAAGCCTGCGATCACAATGTTCCCTTAGTGGAGCGAGTGCGATTTTTAGGGATATTTTCCAATAACATGGATGAGTTTTTTAGAGTGCGTGTGGCTGCGGTCAGGCGCTCGATTCTGCTGTCATCCCTGCAGGAAGGTCACAGCAACAGTCGCCATTTAATGGCAAAAATCCAATCGAAAGTGATGGCATTGCAAGAAAGATTCGATGGCATATACACGGATTTAATGCGCGAGCTAGTGCGTCGTAATATTTTGTTAATCAATGAGAAACAATTAAGCGAGTTCCACAGCGACTGGCTGAAAAAACATTTTCGTGACCATTTCAAACGCCATATTGCCCCGCTTATCGTCAATAACAATCGCGATTTGATCAAACAAATCAACGACGACGCCACCTATTTGTGTGTGTGTTTATTCACTAAAGCGCGTCGCCAATACGCCTTAGTCGAAGTACCGACTAAAAACGTACCGCGATTTATCGAACTCCCAGCTGAAAAGAGTAAAGCGAAAAAGTATCTGATTTTATTAGATAACATTATTCGCCACTGCGTGGATGAACTCTTTGGCCCTTTCTTTGAGTACGACGCCATCGAAGTGTATTCGATGAAACTAACCCGCGATGCCGATTTTGATATCACTGACGAGCTTGAACAAACCCAGCTTGAGAAAATGACCAAGGGATTGAAAAAACGTCTGACCGCCGAGCCAGTGCGCTTAGTGTATGACAAAGAAATGCCTGAGCACATGTTGGTGATGCTCAAAGAAAATCTGAACATCAGCTCGACCGAATGCTTGATCCCAGGCGGGCGCTACCACAGCTTTAAAGACTTTATCGCCTTCCCGAACCCGAGCCGCGACTACCTCGAAAACGAAAAACTGCCAGCGCTTAATAGTGCGGGTTTTGGCCGCAGCGCCAACAGTTTCGATGCGATTCGGATGGGCGATATCATACTCAACTATCCGTACCATAAGTTTTCCCACTTTACTGAAATGGTGCGCCAAGCGGCCTACGATCCGGCGGTGCGCTTTATTCGAATTAACTTATACCGAGTGGCGAAAAAATCCCATGTGATGCAATCGCTTATCGATGCTGTGAAAAATGGCAAACAAGTCACCGCCGTCATTGAACTGCGAGCCAGATTCGATGAGCAATCCAACATCGAATGGACCCGCATCTTGGCCGAAGCGGGCGTCAAAGTTCACCACGGTATCACCAGTTTAAAAGTGCATTCCAAGCTGTGTTTAATTGGCCGCGAAGAACAAGGGGAAATCAAACTCTATTGTCATGTCGGCTCAGGCAACTTTAACGAAGGCACGGCGCGGGTTTACACCGACTTGTCGCTGTTCACCGCCAATCAAGAGATTGCCCGTGAAGTGGAGCAAGTGTTTGACCTGATTGAACATCCGTATCGCCGCGATAACTTCCAGCATTTAATCGTGTCGCCCTACGATGCCAGACAAAAACTGAGTCACTTAATTGATAATGAAATCGTTAATGCCCAGAGCCATATGAAGGCGGCGATTACCTTAAAATTAAATAACTTACTCGATGAATCCTTGGTCCAAAAACTCTATGAGGCCTCGGCGGCTGGGGTCAAAATTAAGTTACTCATTCGCGGTATGTGCTCACTTATTCCGCAAATACCCGGGATCAGCGACAACATCGAAGTCTACAGTATCGTCGACCGATTTCTCGAACACTCACGGGTGATGCTGTTCCACGCGGGCGGCGAGAACAAACTCTTTATCTGCTCCGCCGACTGGATGAGCCGCAACATAGATAATCGCGTTGAAGTGAGTGTGCCGATTTATGATCTGCGCCTAAAACAGATGATAATGGATATTTTATCCTTACAATTCAATGACAACACTAAAGCGCGGGTCATCAACAAAGAACAAAGTAACCCCTATCGAAATCGGGGTAACAAACGAAAAGTGCGTTCTCAAATTGCCATTTATCAATATCTGATTAATTATGAAAAGCGCCAGCTGCAAGAATTTAATGCCTTACGTATGTCCACCCAAGGGGGTGATGCTGAGCGAGAAAGCAACGCTGAGCCAGACATAACGCCCGAGTTACAGGCCAAAGCCAGCTAACGCTGGCTTTATATCGCTTTGATTGCCTAAGGATAATCCGATTGGTAGCCACACATTCGCACACACAGCAACACACATTACTAAAGTCTCAGGCGCCACAAACCAATGCGCCAGCAAATGCTAAATCGCGCCATTTTGTCGCCATCGATATGGGATCGAACAGTTTTCATCTGGTCATCGCCCGCGAGCAAGATGGCAGCTTGCAGATTTTACACAAAGAAAAACAACAGGTTCAGCTCGCCACTGGACTCAATGCGCAAAATATTCTCGATAATGACGCCATAGAACGTGGCCTCAATTGTCTGCGGGATTTTAACCAAAGATTCTCCAATCTTGACCAAGCGCAAGTAAGATTAGTCGCCACCCACACCCTCAGAATCGCCAAAAACCGCGATCAATTTATCGAGGCCGCGCTCACCATCATGCCCTATCCGGTGGAAGTGATTTCAGGCCATGAAGAAGCGCGTTTGATTTATAACGGCATTGCTCAAAGCCAAGTGCTTGGAAAATCCAATTTAGTCATCGACATTGGTGGTGGCTCGACCGAAGTCGTGATCGGTAAAAAGAATACCCCAACCCAGTTATCGAGTCTGCGCTGCGGTTGCGTGAGTTTTAACGAGCGTTTCTTTATCGATGGACTCATCACCCCAGCCTCATTTCGTGATGCCCAAAGCGCTGCCGATAAACAGTTCGCCTCACTCTCCAAGGAATATTTCGCGGGCGGCTGGGAGCTGACGTTAGGCAGCTCAGGCACAGTGAAAGCCATCTGCGAAGCGATTCAAGAAGAACACGGTGATGAAACCATCACGCTGCCACGACTCAAACAGCTCAAAATCAAGTTGATCAAATGTGGCCATATTAGCCAAATTCAATTTGCCAACGTCGATGATAAACGCATTCCTTTAGTGCCCGCCGGACTTGCCATTTTAATCAGCTTTTTTAGGCGCTTACCGATTCAAAAACTTGAGTTTAGCCCTGGCGCACTGCGTGAAGGCGTACTCTATGAACTGGCAAAGATTGGTCAATATCAGGATATTCGCCATCGCACCGTCGACAGTATTGCCCAGCTTTATCATATCGATATGGCCCACGCGGCTAAGGTACGCGACACTGCTATGGCCTTGTTTGAACAGGTCGCCGATGAATGGCAATTAAGGCCCCATGCGCGCTTGCTTGCCTATGGCGCGACTTTACATGAAATCGGATTACACATTAATTCAAAATCCCTGCACAAACACGGCGGTTACATTATCAGTAACAGTGACTTACCCGGGTTTAGTGAAGCCTTGCAGCTGGATTTAGCGCGACTTATCACCAACCACAGAAAAAAGCCTAACGAATTAATGCTCGCTGAGCTCGATCCCAACCATAAGCTCACGCTCAATCGCCTACTCTGCCTGCTGAGACTTGCGGTCTTGCTCAACCTTGGCCGTATCGCTAAGACGCTGACTTTAGATCATATTAAAGTGATCCCCGATGGACTCATGCTAGTACTACCAAGCCATAAGCGGAAAATCAGCTTGTTTATGAAAGATTTACAGCGAGAACAAAAACAAATGCTCACCCTTGGAATGAACCTGCGTTTAGTGTCTAGTCTGACTTAGCGGTTACGGCGTTAGCTCAGCCTAACATGGCCGAGCCGAGTGTGGGTTAGCTCTGTGTGAATGCGTTTAACGTAGGATTCTGCGCTAAAATATTGCCCTGAATCGAGAGCCATTATCTCGCCTAAAAACAAGGTTAAGTTAGCTGTCAATCTGGCTTGGTGACGGGATTTCAACAGCATAGCGGTAGACTTAATCCATGCGCCACAACAGATTAAAGTTTAAAGGATTTTTAACCCTTCACTAAAGCACAAATTCCTGCTCGCGCGTTTGCCGCTGAGTGGGGATTTCTGCTATCATCCACGGCTGACTAATCATAATTCCACGAATTTAAAGATAATCAGAGTCAAACCCTTTTTATCTCGCGATATCAGCCCCATCGCCTGCAGGTACAAGTATGATTAACCACTTTAGTGTGCTCGGTATAAAACCCAGTGCCAAAGAAGACGACATTAAAAAAGCCTATCGACGGCTGTCAAACAAATATCATCCCGACAAGTTGTTAGGCGCCTCGGAAGAGGAAAAGCAGCAAGCCGCCGTACAACTTGAACGCGTTAAAAATGCTTATGATGTGTTGTCAGATCCTAAGCGACGAAATGCGTTTATCAAAGATTTCAATAACGTCATAGTGACCGATCCCGCTAACGCCATGCGCGAGCTGTGGGATCAATTTTATCCTTGAGCGTTTTCTAGAGTAAGTGCCAAATGGTCAAAAAACTGAATATCTCACGCATTAATGAGCTAAAAAATAATGCCTACGACAATATCAAGTCCTACGACGATCCCGATACACCTAAAGCGCTAGAGCAATTTACTAGCCAAATCAAAAAGGTGTTAGAAGCCGATCCTAAGATGCTCGATACTGTGCCTGAGTACCTGCCTGTCGCGCTTTACGGTCGAATTAAGTTTCCCGCCGAAGCCAAACTCAAGTGGGCGCATTGGATAAACACGGCAACTCAACCCGAGTGGGATGAGTTTAAAGTCACCATTGGCTTTAACAATGCCGATTTACCTTTAGTGTTAGCCGTGCGTGGTTACTCGGAAACCTTACTGATTGAAAGCTGCGCCGTACTGTATTTACTTGAAAATCAAGGTAAAGCAACGCCAGCAGCAAAACATCACGACGATGAAGATGATGACAACGATTATGTTGGCACCTCAGATAACGACGACGATGATGAAGGCGAAGAGGAAGATGGCTACTACGATCAATACGATGATGAGGACCGCTAATGAACACTAGTCTCATTGAGATTACCGTCGCCGAAATTAAAGAGTTGGCGGACGTAGAGCCAAAACAAGCGAGCAAACGCTTTGAAATCATTGCAAATACCATGAGCGACGAGCAATTAGTCGAAGTCATCGAACACATGGATATCGTCACGCTGACCCAAATCAACAGTCACCATGATATCTCTTGCCCTTCGATCATGTCTGAACTCATGACCCCAGAACAAATTCGCGACATCGTTTGTCAGCAACCTTTGTACTGGGAAGAAAAAATCAAAAACAATGCCGAAGAACTGATTCAGCATACCTTTGATTTTTTGACCTATTTAATTCGCATCCAAGATAGCGAAGAAAAGCAAACTGCAATTCTAGAATGTATCGCCGAAGATCCAGCGGGCCTCTTCTATCTGTCGATCCCTTTCATCGAAATGATGTTAGGCGAAAAGCATGAAGATGAAGACGGCTACACAGATCTCTACGATGACGAAGAGGACACTGAAACCATCGGCTACGACAGCCGCGTTGCCAGTGAAGATGCACACAGCCTCAGCATAGACGACCCACGCAGCCTAATGGCCTTGATCCACGAGCTCGCGCCCGATGTTGAAAAAGCCATTAAGAGTCTGTTGCGTAACGAAAGCTCAGGTTGGGAAATGATCATCAGCAAGTTTGTCAATGAGCTGGTTATTCAAGCCAAAGAGAAAAACCAAGTGACGGATGAATACGCTGAAGTCGATGATATGTTTAGCTTTTTGGATTAAGGAATTATTTGATGCAACTGGTACTGCGTGATGTAGATCAAGGACCCTACCTGAGCAAGGTATTGATCCAAGGCCAAGCAGACGAAACGCTGAGCGGTGAACAGCTGTCACAAATCAAATCCAAAGCCATTTTGATGAGCCTCAAACTGGCCGATAAGTTTTACAACAAGTACAAAATGCACCTGCTCGAACAAGCGGCGCACGATGTCATTGGTGTGGTGAGTCTTGGTTTGATGGAGTTATCAAACCAGAATCCGCAGCAGGCGATACGCCTGTTGATCACCGCCGATGGCGTAGTGAAATGCTTTCAAAAAGGCTGGAGCATGCTCAGCACTGTCAGCAAGCATAAACTCGTCAACGGCAAGTCACTGTACGGCGATGTCGACAAATTCTTGCTAGAACAAGTGTCTAGCCCGCCCGATGCAGAAGAATGGTTAGGCTATGAAGCCTATCAAGATGCCCTGCTTGAACATCAACGCCAACAGTCAATTGCGGCCCTATTGGCACAGTTTTACGCGCAATCGAGCTATGATCCGCTAGATTTTCTCAATCTAGAGAGTGTATTAGCCGAAGCTGTACTGTATCGATTGTTGTTTGATGGCGCCAAAGTCAGACAGGATTTGAAAAAGCGTATCGGCAAAATCACCTTAAAAGAGGAATGGTTTACCCGTGAGCATATCGAATTGGAAACCCAGAAAGCGTTAGCAGAATTACCCGCAGAACTCGCTGAAACCATCAGTAAAGATCTCGGTAAAAACTTTGCCCCCGCCCTACTGCGTACCCTGCACTTTGCGAAAAGCTACCGCGAACTCTTACTCAGCGACGCTTCACCCGAACGCTTAGAAAGATTCGAACATAAAGAAGGTCTCGTCGGCCTCCTCGGCTGGCCACTCTACATAGTACTTTGATCGGGACTTTGATCGGGACTTTAATCAGTACTGTGTTCAGTAGGTTAACGAGTGCTTGAGCCGCTTAAAATGAGTGCTTTATTGAAAAATAAAGCACTTTTTTATTGTCTTGTTTCTCTATGTCCAATCCCAACAATCAGTATTTCGGTCTCAGTTTTGAGTGGTTTTAACGTAAAGCTTGATAACGCTTTGGGAACAGATAGGTGTTGGAAAGTAGTGTTTGGGGAGCAATAATTTCAGTTGTTAGCAGTTTAGCGTTTGCTGATATCCACTCGCACAGGCTTGCCATGTCATTCACTCATCGACACTGTGAATAGAAACCTAGGGGTTCTGAGCTTATAAACGAGAGCCATGGACGGCGAACTGGCAGTTAAACAAGGATGTTGTTCAAGTCATTCCTTTGGATGCTCGACCGCCCCGTCTGATGTGAAAGGATTCACAAATGCCGCGATGGCATGGATGCCAAAAAGCGGCCATGGGACGGACGGTCGTCTCGCAAATCACGATGGCTCACCTTTCGTGCATTCGCGTAATCTTTAGATTTAAAAGACATACGCAACATACTTTGGGACAGAAATGTGTGAAAAGTAGTGTTTTGGGATCAGTAATTTCAGTTGTTAGCACTTTAGCATTTACGAATATCCACTCACACAGGCTTGCCATAGTATTTGCTCGTCGACTCGCAGCCAGTCCATCCTTGGATGCTCGACCGCCCCGTCCATGGGGCGGACGGTCGTCTCGCTAATCACCATGGCTCACCTTTTGAGCAATAGTGTAACCAGTCTGTATGAAGGAAATACCCAGCAAGCTTTTGGACAAAACCTTGTTAGATTTTTTACTCTAAGCCGTTGGTTTCGGATTAATATTTGTAAGGCAATTATTGAACGTTAGTATTAAAACCGATAAACAAGCCATACATTTTCTTTGCATGAACTTAAGCGAATGATCTCCAAAAACTCATTTGGTCAAAATTCATAGCAGACTGAGCAGCACAAAACAGTAGAAGTGATCAATCATAGACAGCAGAAACGCTCAATTGCGCCAGTGCCGCCATTTAGTGGCGCTGCACCGAATTGCACACTCGGCTGTTAGAGACTGCACACTTCTACTGGTTACGACTGCCCAGACCGCTGGACAAATTGCCCAGTTGCAAGCAAGAAAAAGCCCCATGAAAATGGGGCCAGTAGCTATAAAGTGGTATGGCTACCCACGCCTGTAATAGTTACCTCTCGCTTCCTTTCAAGCCAATGATTGAAATTGATTCCACGTCAAAAATACCACCATTATCGCCATTGTGCTGACCTAAATTAGCCAGATACACTCCCTCAACATAGACATATTTGCCTTGAAAAAAGTCAGGTTCTTTCTTCAGCAATGCCGCCATTTTAGGAGTGTCTAATTCAACAGAAACGGAATGCTCATAAATCTTGTGTTTATATGACCCCTCGTCAAAATATATTGCACCTTTTTTAGGATCGCTAAAATCAGCAATACCTGTGACCCATACCTTCTTTCTTTCATATTTATCAGCATTAGCCATCAAGTGAATGATTGACACAGTACAAAGACCATCGAAACAACGTTCGTTGGCATCTAAAATAATATTTCCTGCATTTACTTTTACAGATAATAGATAGAACACAGAAATTAATACTAATCTTATAAATCTCATAACTATCTCCCTACCTCAGTAATAAACTCTCTCGATGGAATGCTTTTCGCTTGTTTAAACCCATTATAATCAAACTTATATAAACGATCTGAAGGTGATGCCATGTAACCATTTATCTGAAATTTCTGAGAAAAACCTATATCTCCACCATTCCAACCCTCAAAGTTTTGTACATGCCCAGAAAAATGCTCATCATCATATCCCCCTCCAGGGGAGCCATGCGTATGTACATAAGCTGTCCTGTTTCCGACAACGCTAGCAAATGCATAATCCTTGTAATCGATGCCGTCAGCCAAATATGACGTTACTGCATCAGATAAATAATATGAATTGGAAAGAGCCTCGTAACCTATGTTAGCCCCGATCTCAATTCCATATTCAATTGAAATCGGATTTATTGCATCCGCAAATGCTTTTGCAGCCAAAGATTCACTCTTAAATGAACCATCTAACTTATTTTCAAACCATGCGCTTTCAACCGCACCTCTGATTTTTTGTATTTCACCTTTGGATAAATGCTTAGGATATTTCTCATAAAAATCCTTCAGCGAATGAAGCTTCCCTTTTTGAGTGCTATCACCATCAATCTTATCTGTATTCTGCTCCATACTCCCCACTTTCGACACATCTTGCTCAGTTTTCTTTGAGCTTGAGTCTTGTGTAGACGAGCCATTTGAGCGGTCTTTATTTTTGGGACCACAACTACCTGGTATACACGATTTCGTCCAATTAGCACTCTCTCCAGGCCCAACTTCATCAGGCGAACATAATAAGCCTCTTTCATAGCAAGATGCCGCATATCCCGTCGGATCTGTGCCCGCCAACGGATTGTTCATAATATAGGAGTACGGGTTGACGCTCTGGGTCGAGGTCGGACTCTGTATCAGCTGGCTAATAACATCATTTCGATCAGTCAATAACATCATGCCGATCACGATTTTTCTTCCCGCATTTACAACATCTTTGTTTTACTCTGCTTGATCGGCATGCGTCAAGTTTGTGCCCTGTTTTCGCATCGATTCACCCGTTAACGTCACTCTCACAGCACGATGGATCAGCCTGTCTAAGATGGCTTCGGCAAAAGTTGCTTCACCTATCATGGCGTACCATTTATCCACTGGCAGCTGGCTCGCTACCAAGGTGGATACCTTGCCATGACGGGTATCGATGATCTCCAGTAGATTACTGCGTTCGCTCGCATCCAGCATTTCCATGCCCCAGTCATCTAAAATCAAGATCGCAACTTGAGTCAGTTGTGTTATCAACTTAGGGTAACTGCCATCGGCTTGGGCGAGTCGCATTTCCTCAAGCAACGTTTTTAAGCGATAGTAGCGCACACCCATGCCTTGGCGGATGAAGTAACGTCCCAGAGCGCAGGCCAGATAGCTTTTGCCACACCCTGCCGCGCCGGTTAGCAGTAGGTTTTGTTGATGCCTCAGCCAGTGACCTTCTAGCAACTGGCGGATCTGTGCGGGGGTAAACCCTCGACTGGCACGATAGTCCAGTTGCTCGATTTGCCCCATCAGCCTAAAACAGGCTTGTTTTTCTAACCGATTGATTTTGCGTTGCTCTCTTTGTAGCAGTTCGTGACTGAGCAGCAGTTGTAGCCGCTCTTCAAAACTCATGTCTTGATAAAGCATGGCTTGCTCTTGTTGTTGTGCGAGCGCTTGCTTCACGCCACCTAAATGCAGTTGGCTAAGTTGTTCTTCGACGCGTAATTGCATCTTTGTCTCCTTGTTATTTATTGACGTTAGTGGAAGTAGCTCTCACCATGCACGTTGTCGTGGCTGATGGCTTGCAGTGGGTCGTGCTTGTTGGTGTAGATTGGCTGCTGCTCTAAGCCATTTTTAAGCATGGCGCGAATGTTGTGCAGGCGGTTAGCCCCTGTCAGCTGGCCCCGTAAACAGGCCGCTTCTAGCCGGTCTTTACCGTAGGTTTTGCTTTGCCCTAACAGTGCCAAGCAGGGCCTTACCGCTTGGGCCGGATGCTCGGCTTGCCGGATAAACTCATGCACCCAATGTGCGGTATAGGGCCCTATCGAGGCAGCCCAGTGGTGCAAGCGTTCGGGCGACCATTCGAGCAGTGCCTGGTGATGTGCGGGCATATGCTCGCTCAGGCTCGTGTGTTGACCTTTACGCTGACTGCGTACATGCTCGGCGACTACCTTGCCATGGTGATAAAACACCAGGGTATGCTCCGTGATTTGTACCGTTAATCGCTTACCCTGTAAGGCGTAAGGGACTGAGTAATAGTGTTTTTCTATATCAACATGGTAATCCTTGCCCACGAGTACCTGTTGCACTTTGGTGTACTGATAACGGTAACTGGGTAAGGGCTTTAGCGCAGGCGCATCCAACTCGGTAAACAAAGATGCACGACTACCGGGGAGCTTTTGGAAGGGCTTTTGATTGAGGCGCGTCAACAACTCACCAATGCGCTGGTTGAGCTGTGCTAGGCTATGGAACACTTCATGGCGCAGCACCGCCAAAATCCAGCGGGTGACGATTTGTACGCCGACTTCAGCCTTGGATTTATCTTTGGGCTTACGGGGACGCGCCGGCATGATCGCTGTGCCGAAATGGGCGGCTAACATTTGATAGGTCGGATTCAAGTCTGGATCGGTATTGCGTGCCACACTGACGGCACTTTTGAGGCAATCGGGTACCACTAATTGCGGCACACCGCCGAAGAACTCAAATGCCCGTTTGTGGCTCATTACCCAGTCTTCGAGCTGTTGTGAGCGAGTCGCTTCGGCGAAGGTGTAGTTAGATGCACCCAATACCGCGACAAAGATTTGAGCCTTGTAAAGCAGTTCCCCAGTGTGCGGATCAATGATGGGCACCGTTTGCCCACAATAATCGACAAACAGTTTTTCTCCGGCGATATGGGTCTGACGCATCGACGGTTGCAACACGCTAGCCCACTCTTTATACAAGCGACAAAAGTGGTTATAGCTGTAATGTGTTTGGCCGTTACGCTCAGCATACTCTTGCCATAATCGCTCAAGTGTCATGCCTTTTTGGTCCGGTCGTTTTAACTCCTGATGCAACATGGCCCAGTTAGGCAGGGGTTTGTACTGTTTTTTATGCACAGTTTGAGTGTTGAGAAAGGCACGTTCCAAAGTGACATCGTCCCAGATATCACTGAGTGGCCAGTCATGGATCCCGAGGTGTGCAGCACGGTTAGCATAATAGGATACCGTGCTAGGGGAGACATGAAGGCTAAGCGCAATCTGCCTGTGTGATAGGCGAGCCTGATATTTTAGGCGCAGAATTTCTTTCAGTTTTCTCACAGTAATAGGCCTCGCAGACATGCACTTTCCTCAGATTAAATGAGCAGAAAGTGCGGGTTTAACGAAGCGAGGAGAAAAAGTCACGCAATAACATGCATGTCGATCAGGGTTTACCATAAAGAAGCAAAAGTGATCGGTTTGCGATGTTATTGAGCGATCGACATGAATGTTATTGGATGATCGGCATGAATGTTATTGGATGATCGGCATGAATGTTATTAGGCGATCGCCATGCATGGTAATACGCATCAGCGGGTCCACCGACATAAATCGGCCGAGATTGTAATCGTAAATCCGCCCGTTCATATGAATTAACTGCTGTTCATTCAAATGCTCGTGGTCGGTAAAACCGCGGCGGTTCTTATTGGTCACATCCAAATCCTGCAACTTTGATAGCAGCGTATTTTTATTTACTATATCAGTACGATGCCCACCTCCTGTCGATGCAGTGCGGCCAAAGGGGTCAAAGTAGCGCTGACTAACGATATTGCCATTTTGGTCAGCTAGGGTAGTGGCACTGCCCAACCTATCCTTGAGGGTAAATTGCAGCAAATGACCACGCTGTGAGGTATAACTGAGTACTGCAATGTCGTCTAAGTAGGCACGCCAGCTACCATCACTGTCGGCTTCATAGTACTTATCGACATAATAAGTGGTTGCGGTTGTGCTACCGACTGTACGGCTCTGCTTGGCGCGCATAGTATCGCTGCCATAGACAAAACTGGTGGTGGCACCACGGCCAGAGACGCTTAACGGTTTATCCATGGCGTTGTAGTTCATAGTGAGACCATCACCGACACGCAGGTTTCCACGTTTATCATATTGAAAGTTAACTGTTGAGCCATTGAGCTTATTCAGCTGGCATACCGCATTGGGGCCTGCATTACTGTTAGCTGCGCATCCAGCATTACCTCCATAACGATAGGCATTAGTGGCATTAGCACTGTAATCGGTCTTCTTCAGGAAGTTCCCTACTTTGTCATAGGCATAATTGACCGTGGCGGTGAAGTTCGGATTGGTATTATTAAACTGGTATTCTTCCAACCGATTCAAGCTGTCATAACGATAACTTTTGACTAGCCCAGTGACACCATTACGCTCACTGGTGAGGTTCATAAAGTCATCGTAACCGTCATAGTAATGACCGTGAATAAGGCCTAATGGCCCATCCACTTCCACACTCGACATTGTGCCTTCACTGTAATAAACCCGTGACTCAGACATCACTCTGTTGGCTAGGCTAGCGCCGGTAATATGGCCTGCCTCATCCATAGCCGTGATTTGACGATACAAATAGCCTGAGGCAGCGTTGCTGGTCTGCTCAAGGTAGCCGTAATCGTTATAGCCATATTTAAGAGTCAAACCATTAGGGTATTCCAATGCCTTAGGACGACCATAAAAGCCATCGTACTGATGCTTCATCGTGCGGCTCACACCATCAACGGTGACCGTGGTTTGTGCTAATTGCAATGCAGTTGTGTAGGCATAAGCTCGAGTGACGCCGCTTTCAGTTTCAGAGGTCAACATGCCTTGTTTGAGTGTATCCCACACAAAGGTAGCGGTGCCCGGGGCGCTGCCGCCTGTAGTGGTTTTGCTAGTGATACGACCCAGCACATCAAGCACATAAGTTTGCACCACACCGTTGGCATCGGTTTGCTTATCAAGCTCACCTAAGGTGTTATACCCAAAGACTGTGGTACCTTGGTTAGGGTCTATTACCTGCGTTTTATGTCCAAAACCGTTGTAAGTCGCCTTGATATCGCGGTTATTGGCATCGCGGATAACTAACGGCCTACCGGCACTATCATAGGCAAAGCGGTTGGTGCCATTCTGCGCATCCACGGTTTCATATAACCAGCCTTGACTGCCATAGGTGCGCGACATAGTGCGACCTTCAACATTAATATTGGTTGTCAAGCCACTATAGGTATAAACCGACTCCAGCCCGCCGGAACGACCATTAGGAATCGTGCGTCTGATAGGTCTATCGAGCGCATCAAAGTCACTAAACTCGGTATAGTCTGCCGCCGTGCCGTTACCATAGGGCGTTGATTCTCGGGTTAAACGTCCAAGCGCATCATAATGCTTATCCTGATACCGATAGCCCCCATCAAAGCCTTGAGTTGCCGTGCGCAGTAAGCGACCTTGACCGTCAACATATTGCTCCGTTTCAGGGATACCGGCACCACTGGTGCGGGTCATCACCACGGGAATATTGTCATTGTCCTGGGGCGGATTGTTACCCTCATTGGCCAGTAAATAGCGCAAATAGCGGGTTGGACTGCCCGTCTGTTTGACCTGCACCGGACGACCGATACCGTCGTACTCGGTCTGGATAACGATATTATTAGGCGCTATCACTTTGGTGGGGAGTCCTAGCCCCATATCGTATTCGGTAGTGGTGATATGGCCTTTAGCATTGGTGGCTTTGTAGGGCAGATAACCATCGTCAGCTTGAGTTTTACCGTCTTTGGTGTAGGTAAAATTGTTTTGTCTCGCCGTGATGGCAGTACACGCACTACTTTGCCCAGTGCTTTTAGTCCAGAGCGGTAAACCATAGCTGTTTAAGCCGGTTTGCTCGACGCGATTACAACTGCTATTACTGGCAGTATAAGTCACTTTAGTGGGTAACTTATGATTGCTATCCCAGGTATTGACCGTTTGTAATTGCCACTGCGATTTATCTGTCGTGCCAACCGGGTCGTCTCCCCAGTTGCGCAGCGCAGTATTGTGGCTCGTCTTTATCGAATTGAATTTATTGAGCCACCAGTTATTGATATCGGCCACATAATCGGTTTCCGTCAAACTGGTATAGGTATTCGCCTGACCCTTTATGTAATCTGTAACCGTTTGAGTTTGCTTTTTAATATTGCCCGATGAATCAACATCACTGGCATTCACTTGCACTTCTTGTGTTGATAAAGCAATGCCCTGTAAATCCCAGCTTTGCTGTAGCGAGCGGGTTTGAATATTGTGGAATACTTTATTAATCGAGTGTTGCGGGTTATCCGCCCAAGTGTTCGTCACTTGGTTAACGATAGTCGAGCCCACGCTGACCGTTTGCTCAGTTAGCAGTCCCACCTCAGGGAACTTCTGCTTGAAGACGCTATGCGCCGTCTTATCCCGCTGCATATCCTTTTCCCAGATTTGATTAAATCCGGTAAAGCCACGTCCTTGCAGGTTGTACATCGCGCCTTTATAGGCATATTGGGTTTCATTTCCCCCGCCCTGACTTAAAGCAACCCAGCGACGCGCTTACAAGGTGACTACGCAGCGAAAACACTCAGATGCAGTGGCTGATAACCTGTTAAATATGAACTTTAATCCAGTATCGGCTAATCAGGTCTGGGCGGGTGACGTGACCTATTTAAAGACGGGTGAAGGCTGGATGTATTTAGCAGTGGTGATGGATTTATATTCACGCCGGATTGTGGGATGGCACATAGACAAACGCATGACCACGGATTTGATATCTAAGGCATTAATAAAAGCCTACAACCTGCGACAACCAGCGCGAGGGCTGGTATTTCACAGTGACCGAGGCTCGCAATATACCAGTAAGCAATTCGGTAGGCTGCTATCGAGCTATGGTATCCGAGCCAGCATGGGTGATGTGGGGGCGTGTTGGGATAATGCCGTTGTTGAGCGATTCTTTGGCAGCTTAAAACACGATTGGATTTTTAAAGTTAATCAACCAACAAGGGAGTTTATGAAGCAAGATGTGACGGCTTACATGAAATATTATAACTTGGAGCGGCTGCATTCTGCTAATGACGATCTGTCACCGGTAGAGTTTGAAAATTCTCAAGTAAAAGTGTCCAGTTTGGGTTGACCAGTACACATCGATATCTGCTATCGGCTCGAACTCATTTAGTCGACTAACATTTCCAAAGTATTGTTGGCCATCAAATTGGAGTGGACTAGGTGGTGAAACTATTTTACTGTCGAGCCATTTGAATGTGTTAGCAGTAGAACACTGCTTTACACCGTTGAATTTACCGCAACGTGCTATTGTTTTTAGTAATGTGAGGTTACTGCTTTGGCTATTAACATAGTCCAGTAAATATTTTACCGCCCAATCAGATGGTTCTGCAGCGGCCTCTATAGAACTTAACCGGTGCAGCGAGTTAACCTTACCGCCCTGAATATAACTTTCACGCTTATCAAGGCGATTTTCATAGTTAAATTTTACACTTCTAGCCCCGAGTTCAGAACTTGAGCCAGTATAGTAAATAGCCTTAATTAAGTGCTCACCAGGTGTAGCCGTTTCATATTGATAGTTAATTGTATTGCTGCCAGATGACCAAGATTCCTGCATCACTTTCCAGCTTAATACCATAGCTAAACCACTTGGAATGAATCGACTATTCGCGTTCCCTCCATATAAAGCATAGCTTCCATCTGGCTTATAAACAGTAAAGCTACTGCTACTATCATTCATTGCACCATGTTGAATAACCCTAAAAAAAGAGTCCATTTCTGTGCGATACTCGGTATTTGAAGCACCATATGCACCAACAACTGCAACCAAACGCTGTCCGTCAAGGCATAACTTGTCAGTTTGGGCGTTAAATGTGACTGCGCGACTAATACCATCTTGAAGGAATGTCGCACCACAACGGCTGATTTCTGAACCAACATTAAGAGACCATCCCATCCCAAGTAGACCATTGCCACCTTGAGAATTGTACGAGAGTGAAACATTAGGTTGCACACCATTGCGTCCAGGCGGCAAATAGATGGGAATGTGATAACTTGCTTGGCCACCCGATACGCCAGCTTGCCCCTTAACAGTTGCAGTGTTTAAGTCAGCAGTCTCTGCTGGCACAGTATCAACGCCACCTGCATCAGCAACCGTTACCCGAGATAAATTTTTCCAATCACTGCCAAGCAAGGGCAAAGTCACCTGCGTATTGCTCGATAACTTCCAAGCACTGCACGCTGTAGTGCAAGCACGCACTTGATACTGATAGGTGCCAGAAGTGAGCCCCGACAGCGCATAATTTGTGGCTGCTCCTGAATACTTAGCGACCCAAGCGCCACCATTCACTCGTTGCTGTAACTCATAACGCGCAGCGCCACTGACGCTCGACCAAGAAACACTAAAAGCCCCAGTTGCATTGGTTGCTGGTGCGGAGATCGAAGTTGGTATCGTTGGAGTTGTCGGCGCAGAAGGGCTACCAACAAGAATAGAGGGGCTATAAGCGCTACACAATGAACCTTAACAAGCATTGATTCGGTAGTAATATCCAGAGAGAGTCTTGTTAGGTACCTGTAATATTCGTTTCCAAGACCAGCCACCAGAACAAACCGTGCCACCAACAGCAAACGATTTATAGGCTACAACACCATTATCAGCTTGGCCCAATCCGCTGTATACATTCGTCCAAGCGCTACCATCAAGTGACTCTTGGATATTAACGGCAGTAATGGAGCAATCGATACCCCATCGTAATTCGACAATTGACGTAAATCGACTGCCGGAAAGAGTCGGTGCATCCAAAGGTAAAGGAATGTTTGGTAATACTGGGTCTATCTCAACCTTCGGTTTCGTCAACGCCGCATAACTCGGTGTTAGCCATACCAGTCCAAGCAATAACATAAAAGCGGCAAAAGATGATTTACGGCGCAGCGTCCACAGTGGCAACATGACATTCCCTTTAGTTCAAGATCCTTTTTTTGTCAAATCACAATACAAAAATAAACACCCATTAGCAACAAAGTGAAAACACTTTATTTGGTTTTATTTTACTTTCAAAACAGTGCAGCTATGATGTTTTAATCATAATCACACTTGATAAGTTTATACTTCAATAGCTTCTGAAATCCGCAGTGCATCTTCAATTTCGACACCTAAATAGCGCACGGTGTTATCCAGCTTGACATGTCCAAGCAAGATTTGAATCGCCCGAATATCCTTGGTTCGACGATAAATTAATGTCGCCTTGGTTCTACGCAACGAGTGCGTGCCATACAATTCACTATTCTGCCCTAATTGACTCGCCCAGTTTTTTACCCTCGTTCGGTAATAGCTATAACTCATCGGCTGATGAATACTCCTTGGGTTAGGAAATAGATAATCCTCAGCGGTTAATCCCTTTTCGAGCAACCAAGACGTCAGGCTGTGCTGAGTTTTTGGGGTAATTTCAAACTGAACGTCACGATGGGTTTTACGCTGTGTTAACCGCACTCGCGGATTGATGATGCCTGCAGAGATAATGTCTTGAACTTTCAAATGCAGTAAGTCACAAGCGCGCAATTTTGAATCAATCGCCAGATTAAGTAACGCTAACTCAGCAATATTATGTTCTAACTCCAACCGAGTACGAATACGCCAAATCTCTTCCAATTTAAAAGGTCGTTTTTGTCCCATGGGATGACCTTTATTCCAAGCGTCCATATAAACCTCCTCAGGTTGTAATGAATAGACACTTGAAGTATAGGAAATAGCGCTTTTAACTGAGAAAATATGGATTATAAAATCTCATGCATAAATAAAATTAAAGCGGAGTCTAGAAATGAAGTGCTGAATTGCTTTGGGGCAATAGCTTTTTAGCTAAACGAACAGCAGAAGTGTTAGTTAAGATTGGCATTGTTGCAACTGTGATCGTTGGCGGCATGGATGCCGTCGTCGAGCCCTCTGGGATGCTTCTTGTTAAATAAAGAGGCGGCGAGTCACAGGGGAAACAATGAGAATTGATGTGTCACAACTGACGACAACTTTATTTTGCTTTTGGGCAAAAAGAAAAGCCCGCGGCAGCGGGCTTGGCGTCACTTAAAGTCAACGGAATATAAAGACTGACTTAACGATACGTCAGCGTCGTGGTATCCGTTAACTTGTCGTTATCTTTAACGGTCAATTCAACAGTGTGTTGTCCACGGCGGGCAAGGCGCAATACCACTTGACCGTTAGCGCGGGTGCCATTGTCGAACGTCCATTTATGTTGCTTGATTACGCCATCGGTATCGTAGCTAGTCGAGATAAACATATCGACGAACAATAAATTGATACGCTGAATTTGCGCAACAGGTGGTTGTTTCACCTCTCCAACCACCACTGTCACAGTTTGTGACGTGCTATGGGTTAGGCCGTCGTTATCAGTCACAGTTAGCGTGACCAGATACTCACCACTTTGGCTGTAACTGTGAGTCACTACCTCACCCACTGCCACTGTATTATCACCAAAGCTCCACTCGGCAGACACGATTTGTCCATCGCTGTCGGTTGAAGTGGATGTCAGTTGCACCGCAGCGCCATTCACCACTTGAGTGAAACTGGCCACTGGCGCGACTTTTTCCGCGTCGAGCAAGAGTGAAATCACCACAGGATCGTGATCCGATGAGCGGTAAGCATCACTTGCGAATAAGTCTTGGATTTGAGTAGGTGTCTTAAACTCTTCGTTGTAATCCAATACGCGCGGTTCGTCGGTATTGATATGCCACTCAGTCACATCCACCACTTTATCCAGCAGGGTAGCGTTTGCTAAGGCATGATCCAACTGACCCGATTCAGCCGAGAACACATAGGAATAAGGGTTCGGCTTTTCAAGTTTGGCAAACAGCTCACTAAAGCCCGCGTTACCTAACGCCGTTAATGGATCTTCCTTCGCATAGGCGTTCAAATCACCAATCAGCAACACGCCTTGATCTGGATATTGCTCGCTAATCCATTGACCTGCAGCAGTCGCCGCACGGGTACGTGTGATATTACAGTTGCCTTGACCGTCATTGAGATCAGGATCGCCCGCACATTCACTGCCCTTAGATTTAAGGTGATTAACCGCAACAACCACGCCCTCTTCACTGCCGTTCACGCTAAAGGCTTGGGTCAGCATTGGACGGTTTTTACTGTCGTCAAACAGGGGCTTTTGATCGCTATCTAATGGCGAATTGGCACTGGATAGAATGCGTGCAGCGCCCTGCGGCGTGACTTTATCGCTACGATAAATCAAGCCAACTGTGATGGCATCGGTGCCAATCGCATTCATGCCTGTTGGCGCGATATAAGCGTAACGCGCTTCACCCACAGCGACATTCAAACCTGCGACTAAATCAGCAATGGCCGAATTAGCGCCAAAGCCATCGTTCTCGATTTCCATCAAACCAAATACGTCGGCACTGATGCCCACCATGGCGCTGACAATCTTCGCCTTTTGACGCTCAAATTCGCTTAAGGTATTAGCACCACGGGCAGTTGGGAATCCTGCACCTTGACCATCACCGTTGAAGTAGTTAAGCACGTTAAAGCTAGCGACTTTTAAATTACCGCCATCATTCAATGTGGGGGCGACAGGACGTGGGTTTTCCGCCACAAAGTTCACCGTCTCGATTGGCATAATGCGATACAAATTAAAGCCATAGTGCATTACACCCGTAAGCGATGTGGCTTTATCGCCTACGCGCACAGTGTTTGATGCGCTAAGACCAGGTGCAGGGAATTGCACAGGATCTGGATTCTGCGCCGTTAAACCGTCATCTAATAAAATACTGTCGCGTTGGTTAGCCGCGCTCACCGCCAGCGCATCCGCGCCCGGTGCGGCCACTTGCGTACCGATAAAGTGGCGCTGACTGCCTAATGAAATCTCGCCGTAACGACCTAGGTTATAGACTTCATTTACCACTAAATCTTGGCTAAAACGAACACGCATGCCCTCAAATGGCTCAAAATCATCACTGCTGTTAACTGGTAAGGTCACCACCGCCGCCGTTGGCAATGCTTGTGCAGTGGCACACAACTTATGATCTGATACCGTCGTTAGTTCAGTTAAGCCTTGATATTCAGTGACTTTTGCTTTTAAACGAATACGATCGCCCGCCACATACGCGGTAGGCGCAGTGCCGGTATACACAAACACCCCTTCCGAGGTTTGTGGATCGCTATCAGCTTCGTTATCAGCCATTTGTACAAAAATGCCCTTAAGACCGGATTCTTGATTACTGACGACAACCGCTTCAACCACTAAGGTTTGACCATTAAGAGGACTGGCTGCGCCCGCGCCTTGAAGCGCATGAATTGCTGTGGCTTCTTCACCGCAGACTAAAGAACTCGGTGGCGGGTCGACGGGATCGGTTGGTGTGCCAGCACTGAATTTACCGAGATCAGAAATATCATCCTTCGCAAAACCTAACCAAGTGCTAAAGCTGACAGCATCGTCACTGATGGGATCGGCAATCAGCTGATCTGGATTACGACGCAGGGTATTATCTTGAGTGGATAAATCACCACTGCCCCACTCTGCACCGGGATCGACACCAACTTGGCCTAAACTATCAATCACTTGATTTTGATAAGTCAGTTCAATCGCATCGTCGCCGTTAAAGAAGCTGGCGTTACTCTGTTGATTGGTAACCGCAAGAATATCGGCCGACGCGTCGTTATCGGCAACCACATAAGTCGCCCCCGCCGCTAATGAGCCAGTGAGCGCAATGGTCGTACCGACGTTGGTGCTGCCATTGAAATAGAAACGCAATTGATATTGGCTTAAATCAATAACGACCGCAGTTGGGTTATACAGTTCGATAGCTTTATTGTTGCTGCTGCCTTCAACATATTCTGAAATGATCACATTATCCGCGCCATGGGCAAGCCCACAAACGCTGCTGATGGCTAACGCCAGCACAGTTTTAGTGTTAAACATTGAGACCCCTAAATGTATTGTTTTAATATTTTGTATTGAATTGCGATTTAATTGATGCGCTTAGATGCTTCAAGGTGATATCACCTCGAACACTAACGATACTATAGGCGGTAAAGGTTACAAATTGGTTGCACCTAAGTTGCAACTTAAGATGGATATTATTGGTGCAATTTAGCGATCAGAACTAGGAAGAAAGCAGTACGGGAAATGCTGGCCGCTCATTACAAATGCGGCCAGGAATAATCAAAGTGATGGGATAAATGGCTCTTAAAAATAAGCAGAGCCAATGGATGAAAGCCCTGAAGCTGAGCTATAAGGGCTCAAGTTTTTCATCGAGTAAACTGACCAGCAGTAACTCACCTTGGGCGTTCACCCTAAACTCGCCGTATTTAGCCGCACTGAAATGATCGGCTTGTCCTTCTTCAAAGAAAAAGCTGTTCGATGCGAGCTTAATTTGATTACCACGGACACGAAATTGCACCCGCAGCTGATCTTTACCCAGCGCTTGGTCAGTATAAAAATCCACAAAACGCGCCACTTTTTGCCCATCTAGTGCCAACAATAACTGGCCCTGCAGTTGCTGCGGCGCTAAGGCGCTACGTACATCGCGGGCAATGGCATATTCAAGCGCCATATAATCCCCCTGCATTAACGAGCGCGGATCGACTGGCGCTAATGCAAAGCGCACGACTTGGCCGTGATTCAGCAGTTGTTCGAATTTGAAAATGCGCCAATTCACGCCAGCAAGAATCGCAACGGTCGTAAAAAGTACTATGCCCAGCGCCCATTTATGTGAAGCCGCCAGTTTTCCCATCACATTTCCCATCAAATAGTCTCCTTGGCATTTTCATTGGCAGGAAATAACCGCCACATCACTAACCTTGCCACCAGCAGCAGCGCGCCTAAACCCATCAAATAAGCAGATTTGAGCAGTAGTGTTGTTTCTAATGAATAATAATATCCGCTGACAAACAACAGCGCCGACACCACTCCCATGCCTTTTAGCCAAGGCTCATTGCAATATTGGCCAAGCAGAATCAATAGGATAGCCGTCGATAATCCCTGCATGGATAAAGATAAACCGCTAATAACCATTAAACCGAGAAAACAGCCTATCGCCGCCATTGAGCTTAAGGATTGTTGGCGTTCGCGAAATACAGTGATCAACAATAATCCGCAAATGACAAAAATAATCGACAGATGGCTAAGCGTGAGCCACAGACTTTGCTGCCAAGGACTGAATAAGGCTTCAAAAATACTGTCCATGCTAAAGGCATGCATCAGTTGCAATGTCAGTAATGCCAGTGCAAAGCCGTAAATAAGCATGCGCGCGCGGCGGTAATGACGCCCGAACCGATTGATATTGAACAACACTAGGCTAATGATTAAGGCAAACAGACTTGGGCTGACATTGAGCCATTCGAATTTATCCATGAGGCCAATCACGCACCAACTTAAGCCAAACGCGAACACAAACTGGGCTAATCCATGGGCAATTAAACCCCACAACAGCAAGAGAATACCCGCCATACACAGATACCAATTAAAGCTAAAATCATTGTCGATTAAATCATAGAATCCCCAAGCCACACCGATCAAACCACTCAAACAGGCGGCAAAAGCAAATTGCTCAATGAAAATCTGTTGCCGCGGTAAAAAGTACAGCCCAATGCCCACCGCCAAATAAGTTAAGCCGATAAATAAGGCAACGCCCTCACCACTCTGCTCGAACATAGCGCCTAATGCCGCCATCATAAAACCCAATAGAAACAGAGCAGCTATCCAAGCGGCAAAGGCCTGCATAGCGGCAATATACCAAGGAATATCATGGTTTTCTGGCATTTGGGGCGTACTGACTTTGCCCTCGGCATACAAGGATTGCCACAGTGTTATCAGACTGGATTCACCCGATGCATCAATTAAAGCGGCATCCTCTTTTGAAGGAGACTTTAAAGGAGTCGCTACTGAACTCGTTAAAGAATTGGTCACCATGTCGCCATCCGGTAAGCCATTATTATTACTCATGAATGTCTCCCACTTTCCCTTGGGTCGCTCTCGCAGCGGGCTTAAGTGCTAATTCAGACATAGATTCTGACTGTGGTTTAAGCTTGCGACTGAGTGCCTTTAACCAAATGCTTAATCCTGTGCTCGCCAAAATGATGTAAAGCCCAATAAACAAAAATCCGCCTATAGGATCATTGTCCTCAAACATCAGCCGGCTCAGTAACGCAGCGCCCACGGCAATCAGGCTAAAACCGCCCAAGGCCAAGGGATATATGCGCGGTAAGCGATAGCGAAAAATAACGAATCCAAATATCAGATGGGCAAAATAACCACAAATGATCCAAGTACTCGCGCCATCAGACTTAAAAAGATCGTCGAAAATCAACCAAGTGATTAACCAAGTAAAACAACCCATAGCAAACAATGAGCAGGCATATTCGAGGATTGGCGCGTGCCAACGCCCCGCGGCGTTACGGCCTAACAATACAAAAGCGTAATAAAAAGATAAATTCAAACAGATAAAGATCAGCAGTTGGCTTTGCTCATCCAAGAAAGCTCCCCATAAATGCGAAAAGGAATCCAAAAATATCCCTATGCTTAGGTTAATAAGCCCCACCAACAGCAGCCATAAACCATCGAATCCTGCCACCCACGCAAAGGGGAAAATCACTAACGCCCATAGGGCGAATAGCTGCCAAGGATCGGCACCCGTTTGGTAGGTTTGTCCAACCAGCGCTAATAAACCGCCCACCAATACGCTCGCGGCCAGTAACACGCCATTGGCTGTCGTCGCACCAAATCTGCTGTTGTTGCTGTCGTTGCATTGATTACTGCGGTTACTATGACTGTGACGAAGGGAATGGGCAGCCGCAGAAAGGGAATTAGCACGATAATAGAGCCAAGCAAATGCGGCGATGGCGAGCACTATCGCCACTTCAATCAGTCCGAATTTGGCAACACGCCCGAGGGATTGCCAATTGTAGGCAAAGAAAAAAATTACCCCAGAGGCAAAGCTTAACGCGCCAAACCAGAGCAATAGGTTAGCGATTAAACTGCGCCAGCTCGACGCATCTGGCAACTCTGTAACCTGCCGATAAAGCGTATTCGCTTGCTCTTGCGTGATATGTCCCTGTTCAACCCAGCCACACACTTGAGATTTTATCTGGCTCAATGTGAGTTCTCCCTCGTCCTGTTTACGCTAGCTTACTATGACCCATTAAAAACTCGCACCATATCAACAGGGTTAAGTAAATTAAATTGTGTATACTTGTAAGAAAATCATTAACCTTTGGAATGATTAGGGGTAAACATGGTATTTAGACACTTGTATCGTCTGCTGTTTATTTTTATCTTAGGCTTTAGCATCTTTTCGGCCGCAATCGCCCAAGATAACAATCAGTCACCCACAGCACCTAATACAATAGTCCCCAATACAACAGCACCCAACACGATACCGACTATTCGTGTCGGTGGTTATCCATTTGCCCCCTATGTAGATCTACAACAGGATGGCCGTTACACAGGCCTCACCCTCGATATCATTAATGCATTGAATCAAATACAACAAGAAGTGTTTTTTGAATTTACCGTCACCAGTATTGAGCACAGATATAAAGCCTATATGTTAGGCCGCTTCGACATGATGATATTTGAGAATCCCGCCTGGGGATGGCAAAAAATTGCGGATCAGTTTATTCCGCTAAATATAATAGATGGAGAAGTGTTTATTGCGCTTAAGGCCAAAGCCCATAATCAAAATTATTTCAAAAACTTAACCAATAAATCAATCGCATTCGTTAAGGGCTATCACTATCAGTTTGCCCACTTTGAAACCGATACTGAAACGCTGAAAAAGCAATTTCGCCCTTTGTTTGTTAGCAACAATAGAGCCTCTATCGAAAGCATTCTGCGCGAACGGGCTGATATCGCTCCAGTCACTCATTCCTATTTACAGTATTATTTAAAGGCTAATCCACAAGACAGCCATTTACTTTTAATATCAGATAAATGGGACCAAAAGTACGATAATGGCATCTTGCTTAACCACAGTTCATCACTCGATGCTAAGAAGCTAACACACTGGATTCAGCAGCTCATCAACAATGGCAAACTCACCGAGCTCGCTGCCCAATACGCAATCCAGTCGAGCCAATAATGTTTTATTCACACTATTAGCGCAATTAGTTTCGCAAAGCCGTTAACGCGTCAAGCGCGATGATTATCTGAGCATGATTAGCGATTTATGCGACAGACAACAGAGGCCCAAGCATTGCCAAAGTGCCAATTAGCAAAAAAATTAAAGCCTGCACTATAATCATCTGGCCACTATTTGGCGGGCTCAAAGTGGCAATATAAAACTGCCAAATTGCGAAGATCCCGTAATTCATCCCAAGAAATAACAATAAGCTATAGGCATACATACCTGGGATCACTCTAAGCGCACAGGCCAAAAGTACCGCAGTTGAGGCCACAAAAAACACTGACTGACAATGAAATAAACAGCGCAGCATTTGCTTGCTCTGCTGGGAAACATTGGCCTTTAACAGCGGCGCCAATAGAACACGCTTACCATAGATCAAATGGTATCCACAGACTCCAGCACTCAAGACAGTTGCTGCCATTAATGTTAAAACCATACTGCTCCTCGTTATTGCTCATATTGGCTGGTGTTTGAAGATAAAGCGTAAACAGAACTAAAATTGCAACCCTAGCGATAAGACCCTTAAAACCCCAGTTGAGTTTCAGCTTAACAAAAATAACCTAGTTGGCTAAGAATCATTGAGTCAACCGAACCGCAACCAATTCACATTGGCCTGATAAAAATTAACTCGCGCAACCCAGTGCTAAGTTCTTAGCGCAAAAAGGAGCCCTTAGGCTCCCTTACTTCACATGTTTAAAATCACATGCTTAAAAACCTGTGCTGACTAAAACCTGCGACTACATAGTTGCCATAGTCCAATAATCTAAACGCTTTTGTGGATCGGCTAATAGGTTTTTACATTCTTCTTTATATTTGCCCATTAACGCACCTAAGTTACTTGAGCCCCCTAAGCTTTCGATTTGACGCGCTTTCGCGTCGGCAACTGCTTGAGTCACTTCAGCTTCAGAGCTGTATTTCTTGGCTAAATTCTCAGATTCAATTTTAGAGCTTTTTAAACGCTCACCCACAGCCTGCATTTGCGGTGCATTCATCGCCCCAATAGCTTCTGAGCTAATTTGGTAATAAGCGGCACACTCAATGGCTTCTTTACTAAACGCTTTTTCTGCTTCATCAGCCCAAACTGCGGTACTGGCACTCAATACTAAACCACCTAATACCAATGTTTTTACCTGAGTTAACATGTTACTTTCCTTTTAATCGTCATAAATAAACCTACTCAAGCCCTGGGTGGATCTCAAGCTCGTAGATATAAAAATCTTGGTTTCGCACAAAGCCTAAGCCTTCATATAAGCCCTGCGCACGCTGGTTTTTTTGCTGAGTTTCTAACATCAAATAACTCATATTATGCGCTTTGGCATAACTCGCGGCCTGCTGCACTAGCGCTCGCCCAATTCCGACACATCGAGCATGTTGAGTCACAAACACATCGTTGAGGATCAACATAGGGGCCAGACGTAACGATGAAAAGCTGGGATACATTTGCACAAAGCCTAATCCAAGCCCTTGATTATCTTTGGCAATAAATATCACCGATGACTCATCTAACAATCTTGCTTGAATAAACTGCTCCGCCGCCGCGACATCATCCCTGCGCCCATAAAACTGTCGGTACTCATTGAATAACACTGCAATCTCATGGGCTTGAGTCACATCTGCTCGAGTTATAATGCTTGCCATGGGCCTTTCCTTGGTATCGTTAGAGTGTTGGCGGGTGTTGTCGCAATCGAAATTGCAGACTGTTTTTCACCGCTGGCCACTCAGCATCAATAATGGAATACACCACAGTATCGCGAATTGTGCCGTCTTTAAGAATTTTGTGATTACGCAACACACCATCTTGCTTAGCACCCAGTCTCGCAATCGCTTGTCTGGAGGCTTGGTTATGCCAGTGAGTTCGAAACTCAACGGCAATGGCATCTAAGGTTTCAAAGGCAAAGGTCAATAGTAATAACTTAGCTTCGGTATTGATCCCCGTACGCTGAGCACGTTTTGCATACCAAGTGTAGCCAATCTCAAGGCGACGATTTTCAGGCTCCCAATTGCAAATTCGCGTGCAGCCGACAATTTCACCGCTCACTCTATCCCGCACTGCAAAGGGAAAACTCTGACCCCGCGCTTTTTCTTCGAGGGCTTTTGTCACATAGGACTTCACCTCGGCAGGTTCTGGCACGCTAGTAAACCACAAACGCCAAAGCTGACCATCTGTTACAGCTAAACTCAATGCCGCCACATGGGACAAAGATAAAGGCTCAAGCACAATATGCTCACCCGTTAAACAACCTAAGTTATCTTCACAGCCCACAGTCTCGCCCCCGTTAGATGATAGAAAAGTGTGTTGTTGCGCACATTTTTATCTAGCCTAACATTAAACGAGAATAAAAAAATACCCTATTTTCAGCATGATTGGACAAATTTGTCCTATTGTCGGCGGCTTAGATTACCTAAAGCTTAAGAGTGTAAAAAAATTTGAAGAAATGAGTGAATGGCAGTTAAATCCGCTTGGAGTCAATACTGCTGTAACAGAATACGTCGCGAAATGAGATAAGCAATCGGGGCCAATAACAGCAAACACCTAAATCTGCGTTCAGTATTTAAGCGTTTGCTATCCGTTGAAGCTAGCCACCATAGTTAGAGGCTAAAGTTAAAAGCCATTCACACTGTTACTGACCCTAAACCAACCCGCAATACTATTGCGCTGGGCTAAGGTTTGAGTCACTTCATGGGGAAATCGCTCACTGAGAAAAATCACAAAATGACCCATTTTAGGTGCGATGCGTTCGATCTCAATATCAGCTTCATCATAGATAATCAACTCGCCACAATCTGCCGCTTTCCAGTCAGGATTTAAGAAAAACACTGTGGTTAAGATGCGATTTTGACTGCCTTTTAGCGCATCGACATGTTTCTTATAGAATGCCCCAGGCTGATATACCGCATAGTGACTTTCATAGTCGAATAACCCCATAAACAAACGACGATTTAAGCCATTTTTGAGTTGCGTCATCAGTTCAAGATATTGGGCATCAGGCTCGTTGTGCTCTTCTAGCCATTGTATTCTGTCGCGGCGAATATCGGGGTTTAATTGCTGCTCCGCGCCACGACCAATGGACGCAGCTTTTAGCTCATGTGCTTGCGTTGATTGAATTTTTTCCAATAGCACTTGGCTTATATTGTTTGGAACTAAGTCAGGTAAAAAGATATAGCCTTTGTCTACCAAGGCATCAGCGATCACGTCCAGCATTGCTTCACTTAATTGCGAAACCATTATGCTACATCCAATAAAAGGGCTACGCTTTTGCTGTACTCAAGGGCTCAAGGAGGGATTAAATGAGCCTGATTTTCGAGGGGCGTCGATACGAGATATGATTGCTATATCTCAACAGTAAATTTTGCAGAATTCTAGAGTAAAGAACGCCGAATTACAATAAAATAAAAATCACTATAAACAACAACTTAAATTCAACTAAACAGTTCAACTGGCTCATCATCTGGGCTAAGCTGCACACACTGCTCAAACTGTAATCCCAGTTTGTTCAGCAATGCCTTTGACGCGCCATTATGGGCGCTCACAATCGCCACAATACGCTCGATACCTAAACTTTTGCCTAAATCAAAAGCGGCTTTAGCGGCTTCGAATGCGTAACCCTTACCCCAATATTGCGGCAAAAATGCATAGCCTATGTCGACATTATCAAGCGTCGGCCGTTTGATTAAACCGCAAATTCCTATGGTGAATCCGTTCTCCGCGAGCACCACGGCATAAAAGCCAAAACCACATTCGGCATAACTTTTCATTGGTCCATTGAGGATATAATCCTTGGCCTGCACAAGCGTGCGTACTCCCCTGTCCCCTATATTCTCAATAAAGCCTTGGCTATTGAGCAACACTAACATAAATGAAGCATCGGCTGGGGTTAACTGCCGCAGGATTAATCTAGGAGTACGCGCAACTTGCATAGGATTTCTCCACTAGAAATAGACAATGTTTATAAAAATATAGTCATAAGCTTTTTCATAAATAACGGACGTATTGGCTGCCGTCCTTTTGCGGTTTTTGGGGTGCCACAACCGCTGGCATACCGACATACAAAAAGCCGACAATTTGGTCGTGTGGTTCAAGGCCTAAGGCGGCATTCACATTAGCATCGAAGGCAAAATCGCCCGTGCGCCATACCGCGCCTATGCCTAGGGCAAAAGCCGCTTGTTGCATCGCCATCGTTGCGCAGCCCGCTGCAATTTGTTGTTCAAGTACAGGCACTTTAGGGTGTTGCTGCGTTTTTGCAACGACAGTGATCACCATAGGCGCACGCATTGGCATACCCTTGGCTTTATTAACGAAATCCTCGTCGGCGCCGCTGGCTTTAGCCGCCTCAACAAAGATATCGGCTAGGGTGTTTAACCCTTGATCTGTGGCAATAATAAATTCCCATGGGGCTAATGCACCATGATCTGGCACACGAATAGCAGCATCTAAGATGATTTTTAATTGACTCGCATCGGGAGCGGGAGCGATTAATCGCGGAGTCGATTGACGGGTGAGCAAAAGTTCAATAGCGTCCAAGTTCTTATCCTAGTTCGATATAAATTGCGTTCAAGCATAGCAAATTGCAGGCAAAGAGGCATAAAAAAATCCCACCGCATGGATGGGATTTAACGCTTTGATTGCGCTTGAAAATCCAGAGCTCTTTATAAAAGGCTTACTTAACCCCGCAACGCTTAGCGATGAAATAATCTAGGCTAGTGTAACGGCCGCCGCCTAAGGTGAAGAGTGCCAACAACATAATGAAATAAGTGGCCGCAAACTCAATACCATTATTAAGCACAGCTAAGTTACCTGAGCTGGTCAGCCAGTCGTAATTACCATGCTCCTGCAATATTTCTTTGGCTTTCGCCAGTTTATCCCCAGCCTCAAGCACTCTGTCGTTGGCAAGCCAAGAACTGCCATCGGCAATCGCTAACCAGCCATTTGGCCAATGCACTGCCAATGCGGCGACCAACATAGTGACCATCAAAGGGATAGAAATCAGCCGAGTCGCAAGCCCAAGCAGTAATAAGATAGCGCCAAAGAACTCGGTTCCCGCCGCCAATCCTGCCATTACCGCCGGCATTGGCAGGCCTAAACCCCAATCGGGATTAGCAAACCAAGCCACCGTATCGTCAAAGTGAGCGAGCTTGTTATAACCCGCTTGCATCAACACGGGCGCAAGGTAAATCCTGAGGGCTAATGGTGCTAAACCATCGAAATAGCGACTCATATTGAGCAATTTTTGGTAACGGGATGCAAGTGGCATAGTGTCTCTCTTTGACTGATGAATTGGCTTGCAGGAATAGACCCTAGCAAGCCAATAAATCTTTCATGGCCTAGGCTTTTTTTGCACTTGCCTCTTTTTCAATGGCTTCTTGATTAAGCTCGGTGAGATCTTGAATGAGTCCGCCCAACTTTTTATAAAAGTGCTTCGACTGCTTCTCCGAGAGGCTCGCGTTCATCGCTAGCAGTAAGGTTCCAAATGCCTCAGTATTTTTACGCAAAAACACTTTATGTTGTTCAGACTTAAGCTCATCGGGCTGCGTCATTAGCAAGGTCAAACGCTCGGTTAATAGCGCTTTATCGGCGCGCTGGCCAAGGGCGACCTCAAACTGACGTAACCATTCGTGGCGATACTCGAGCCACATATCTAAGGTGGATAAACGCTGTTGATTATACTGATGAATAAGCTCTTTTTGTTCAGCACTCACACTGCCAAGCCAGTCATCAAATTGCTCTTGAAGGTTTTCATCGGCCTCTTTTTGTAACTGCGTTGGGGTTTTGCCGGCAAACTCTTTGACGAGCTCCTGCTCATCTTCCCGTAATTTGGCGAGGATTTGCTTCACCTGTGCATCGGACAAGGACATTATGATGGGCAGTAATTCTGGCAAAGCAAACTCAAACAAACGAAACCAATGCCGCTTAGCAATCTCCACATGCTCGGCCCATAACACTGGCGTTAAGGTATTGGTTTTGATGAGGCTTTCAACTTCGGTTAGTTGCACCACATAGTGGGACAATTCTTTGGATTGGTGCCACAGGACAAATTTTTCAATGAGGGCATCGAATGCCTTTTGCTGTGATTTATCTAAAGTAACGTAATCCTCTTGCTCCCAACCGATGGCCCAATCGAGGAAATGGTAACTGAATTTAGTGGAACAGGCGCTTAAGCCTAAGAGACACACAAGTAGCATCACGCCTTTTTTCATTCTGAATCATCCATCCTAGAACTGTTGCTAATATGACGCTTGAGCCTATATAAAGTTGCCTCTTATATCAAACAAGTTTGTCTAATAAAGGTTTTCAACATGTTAATACTTTGCCTACTTTATGATTCCAATCGAGCAGCCATCCTTATGATGCTTGGGTGATGAGCGGCCAAAAACAATCAAACCATGCGAGATAGTCGGCGCTACGACTGGGCTCCGTTTGCGCCGCCATCAATAATGCCCAGTAACAGGCAAATACCCAGTACATGTCAATGGCGGCGGGCACGGCCGCTGCGGCGTTTATTGAAACATAAGGGTGTTCACTCAGATACTGCGTCACTAACTCGTTTTGCTGGGCAGGCGTTAACGCATGGGTCGCTAACATTACGGCTAACTCACACAGGGGATGCGACGCCGTCGCATACTCAAAATCGATACAATACAAACGATTATTTTTGAGTAGCAAGTTGTGGGGATTAAGATCGCGATGACAAAACTGCGGTTTAATTAAACAAGCCGCTAAGTTATCGCACCAATCTTTGATGGCGATTTGGATGTTAAGCAATTTAGCCACACGCTCATTCCAATTGTGCATTGTGGTAAGAGATGCCTGATAAGCAAGCATCTGCTGGTGATATTCCTGCCATTGTTCTGTGATACTAATGGCATAAGGACCTGTGGGCAGTTCCCGCAATTGCAGCAATAATGCCAGCAGTAAGCACGCAGTTGAGTTGGGATGCTTATCTTGCTGTATTGGCATCAACCTAGGCTCAGGACTTAAACAAGCTTGTGGTGAAGAGCCGTGATGTAAAATGCCCAAAGACGACTGCCCCAGCACAAAATCAGCGGCACTGGTTTGGCGCTCTAATGCTGGCCAATGGATGAAGCGTTTACGTTGAAAGCATTGGCTATCAATCATAGTGTGTTCAATTGCCGCACACTCTGCTGCGCTCGCTACTGCACTTTCGATAAAGTCACTCTCAATAAGGTCACTTTCAATAAAATCGCTGAGGTAATAGCGCTCATCTTCACTCACCCACAACAGTTCAGGGGCAAGTTTAGCTTGGGCGAGTTGTTGCCAGTAAAAACGCTCCTGCTCGCGGGTGCAAAAACTGTCCGCCGCATCGGCATTGACCCGCAGCACATAACACCCTGTTGGCGTAGTGACCTTATAATTATGATTACTCAAGCCGCCCGAAAGCTCGTAAATACTCTGCACTTGCTCAAGCCCAGCTCGTTTGAGTATGGGCAAGAGTGTATTGAATGATTCGCCCGCAGAGTATGGCTTAGCAGCATTGACATCGAGCATTAACTGAGTAACTTCAAGGCATTGGCATCACGGGTATCGGCTAACGCAGTGCGCCACAGGAAATACCCTACAACTGCAAGCCCTACATAGAGTACGAATAATAACGAGGTCAACATCAAGCCTTTACTGAGATAAAGGTAAATAGACACTATGTCGATAACGACCCAATAGAGCCAATTCTCAAGTACTTTCTTCGCCACTAAATAGGTTGTCATCACAGCAAAACAGGTCGTGGCCGCATCTAAATAGGGGAACGCGGCTTGGGTATACATCGCCATGCCGTGCCCGACAAAAAGCGAAATAACGCCTGTCACCGCGATCAACTTCAAGTGGGTTTTCAACGACCAAGTAGTCACTTTGACCCCTTGATGTTTATCGCCGCCTTGGGTCCAGAGCCAATATCCATAGAGCGCCATCGCCATATAATAGATATTCAGCACTGACTCCATCAGTAACGACACCTTCCAAAACAACACAGTGTAAATGGCGGTACTGGCAAAGGCCGCCGCCCAGCACCAGACGCTCGCCTTCATTGCCAGCAGTAGATATGCCATGGCCAGCAATACCGCTAAGGCTTCCCATGCGGTCATCACATGGACTTCACCAAAGGCCGCATTCATACTCTCGACCAAGGTTAACCATAAATCTTTCATTGTGTTGTTCTCACTGCCTATTTGTCGCGTATATGACGCTAAAACATTATTCGCTGTGGGCTAAATTCAGCTCACCACCGATAAACTTACACACAAATACTGCCTTGCCCCACTTCTCATGGGCAGCTTGCATCTCGGTCGCCAGCATAGTCATCACATCTAAATAATCACCGCACACTTGGGTTGCCATCGCATTGGTCACGCGCTCGATATTAGGATAGCTATCCACCCGGCCAATGAACCACTTTATCGGATCGAGGTAATTCTCATTGAAGGGATACATGCTAATTTCTGCGGTCAGTTTCATCTTAATTCCTTAAATTTGAGAGAAGCTATAGCCCTTACACCGGACTACAGCTTAGTCATAAGTTAACTCAAATGGCTCATAGTGACATGAGCCATTATATGAGCTTTTACATGAACTTAACGTTAAAGGTGACGCCAATCTGACGCGGATCACCGTAACGAATATATTGCTTTTCTGCCCAGCCATTATCAGGCTCGTTACCGAAGTAGAAACCGCGCACACCGTATTCTTCATTGAACAAATTACGGCCCCATAAATAAGCCGACCATGCACTCGCCTCATAACCCACGCGGGCATTGACGATAGTGTAGGGTTCAGAACGTGATTCATTGCTGTCTGAATAGTAAAACTCGCTCTTACCGCTTAAGTTTAGGTTAGCAAACCAACCCGAATTGGCACGATAAGTCCCACCAAGGCTGTAGGTAAAGTGTGGTGAATGGGCCAGATCGCGGCCAGTTAAATCCACCTCAGTGCCATATTTGTCCTGATACTGATAATCGCCGTAGGCGGTTTCTAACCAACCTAAGCTTGAGTAAATTTGTAGATTATCCGTGGCATACCAGGTCGCATCTAACTCAGCACCATAGTTATTCGAACTGCCTGCGTTTTCGGTGAACAAAATAAAACGCTGTGGTTTATCAGGGTCTTGCTGGGATGCCGCCACCTGTTGATCTTGTCTGTCCATATAGAACAGCGCCAGATTAGTATCGATAAGCCCTGCTAGCCAATGGGATTTAAGGCCGATTTCATAGTTATAAAGCGTCTCAGTACTGAACTCTTTTTTATCGTTCAGTTCGACAGGCAAAGTCATGTTAAAACCGCCCGCCTTGTAACCGCGTGCGACACGGGCATATGCGTTGTGTGAGTCATTCAGCACTTTACTCACTGCAATATGTCCACCCCACATGGTTTCGCTCGGGTCGAAATTATCGTTATTCGTATCTGAGTAATGGCTATTGCGGCGCTCTAAACGTAAACCCACAGATAAGGCATAATCTGAGCCCAGATCCGTATCGAGCTGACCAAACAAGGCATAGTTCGTCGCTTCATACTCAGAGTCTAAGACTTCATCCGGCCAAGTATTGTATTCAGAATACAATTGGTTATCTTCTTTCAGATTCATGGCGTACACACCAAGCAACCAATCTGTGCTGTCCGCAAAAATTCGGCCCTGCTCGGTAGAACTTAAGCGAAACTCTTGCGACACAGTTTTACGTTGGCCAGTTTTATCCCAAAAATAATCATATTGGCACGGCGCCAGATTGCCATCGTCATCACTGCATTGCTTAGAAGCCCAATACTCTGGGTTCGACCAATCGCCATCGTAACTGTAATGGTGATCGGTATTCGCAAAAGAGGTTAACGAGGTTAACTCAAAGGTTTCGGCGCCAGAATAGGTCGCTTTAAAGCCCGCGCCTGTGGTGCGCTGGCTATCGACACCCGGTTGATCCGATGTCGTCTGGGTCGGTGAATTAGTTAAACTCCACACATCGTAGCCATTATCAAAATCGGCGTGCAGCACAGTTAAATCAAACTGCAAATCGTCAGTCGCATACCAGCGCAGCTTAGCGCGGCCGCTGAACTCATCGCGGCCATTGGTATCGTCACGGCCTAAATAGAGGTTGTCGTGGTAGCCATTTTGTTGATGTTGCTGCAGTGACACGCGATAAAGCAGCTTGCCAGAATCCGTTAATGGGCCAGAACTGAAACCGCTAAACGTGCGTAAATCATCATCGCCTAACGAGACTTCGCCGCCATGTTCAAACACATCGGTGGGATCGTTACTTTTCAGATAAATCAGTCCCGCTAAAGCATTGGCGCCATAACGTGTGCCCTGTGGTCCACGCAGCACTTCGACTTGCTGTAGATCGTACATGCTCGACACCATACCAATACCGGATAAATCGATATCATCAATGATGTAACCCACAGAAGAATTAGGCGCACCTTGGTATTGCTCTTGCTCACCTACACCGCGAATTTGAAAATATTTTGGCCGCGAACTTCCACCTGACCAGTTAAAGTTAGCAATAGAATTAAGCACATCCTCGAAATGCTGCGCGCTTTCATCTTGAATTTTTTGACTGTCGATAACGGTAATACTTGAAGGCATTTTTTCTAAGCTTGAACTGCGAAAATCCGCCGTCACTACCATGACTTCCATATCAGTGCTGGGATCGGGTTTATCGATAGCGTCGGTTTGTGCAAATGCAGCAGAGCTCAGCGCGGCAACAATGGCTAATGCCAGCGGCGCTCGGGTTAAAAACGGGGAATGACGGTTTGACGTTTTACGGTTTGACATAGGACCTCAAATATAATGTTTGAGATCCGGCAACGAATAAGCGATTCAGAAGTGTGCTGTTAATTGGCCCATTCCTACGCCGGTATTAGCCGGATCAGGTTCTAAGGGTTCGTCAGCTGACATCTCAGTTTGCAGTAATCAACGTAAATTCATTCACTGCAAACACCCCTTGGCGGCGCCTAGTATACATGAGTAATAGCATGGGATGACACATTTACGTCATAAAAAGAAAAATGCCAGCATAGCTGGCATTTTCTGGGCGAACTCAGGCTTAGTTCGAAAAGGTTTCGCGCACGTACACATCAAATGTAACCACTTGAGCATTAGGTGCCACGGCGGAGACTTGCAATTGTTGCTTGCCGTGTAATTTGACCGATTTCCAGCTGGTTGCCTCATCTTCTATGGTGTAACCGCTGGCGTCGTACCAAGTGAATTTATACTGCACACGCATGTCAGTTGATGATTTGCTAACAATCAGTGCAGAGCCCTGCACTAAATCACCGACTCGGCGAGCATCCACACTCTGTACCGCAATATCTCGGGCAAAGCTGGTATTATCGACGCGGGTTTCACCCAGTGAACTCACTGAAATCCCTGCGGTATGTGAGGCACAAGCACCTAAGGTCAGCGCCGCGGCCAATAATAGTCCGGTATAAATTTGTTTCATATATTTCTCCCAGTCACGCGACTAAATGCGCGGCTAGCGCGCATTATTCCCTATTAAACGACAAGCTAAGTGAACTGTGCTGAACTTATGCTTAACAAGACAGACTTAATCATCACTCAACTATCTGCTCACTAAAACGAGTTAATCAATCAGAAAGTGCGCCCGTGCCGTAGCGATGAGCTGCTTACGATTGGTTTGCCAACAATCGATATTCACATTGGCCACTCGTCGCCCCTGACGGGTAATGCGACATTCTGCAAAGCTATCTTTATGCAGACCCGCACGCAAATAGTCGATAGAAAAATCGACCACTTTAGGCACTTTGGCTGTTTGCATAAAAACCATTAACTGCACTATCGCCGACATTTCCATAAAGCCCGCAATCACGCCACCATGAATGGCGGGCAACACAGGATTACCGATATTGTCGTCTTTAGCGGGCAATTTAAAAATCAGTTCATCACCAAAACGCTCCACCTTCATGCCAATAAATTTGGCATAGGGAACGTGCTCAAGTAAATGGCCAAAATCATTAAGTTCAGTGGCGCGTTTAACAATGCCTTGCACATCGATAGGCGCTTTTACTTGGGCGTGTTGAGTGGCACTGGCTGTGCCAAGTTCCGAATTATTTGCGCTCATCAGTATCTCCTATCTCAGGCACAGCTTCACCCATCAACGCTTGTCTAAAGGCATCACCGACCATTTCTGGGCTGATCCGCATAAAAGAGCCAACAGCATGGGCAATAGGATCATCTATGCTGTCTTGATAAGCAATCGCGCGGGTAAAGGCAATGTTAGAGGACAATTTGTAGCATTCCGCAAACCCAAACACAGGTTTATGGGGCTGAGCGGGCTTCATATAATCCACCCGCAAATCGAGCGTAGGTGAGATTTCTAACAATTTGAATTTATGGAATATCGCGCTAACCACAGCACTGCCACAGGCGGTATCCATTAAAGTAGTAATGACTCCGCCGTGGATAACCCCCGTATCGGGATAACCAATTAATTCAGTGCTGTAGGGCAACTCAATCAACACATGATGCTCGCTCGCCTCCAGTACCGTTAAACCGAGACGGCGACACTGAGCGAGTTGATCCACAAACCGCTGCGCCATTTGGGTCAACGGGAAAAAATCCGAATTGACCTTCATTTGCCTTGGCTCAACATGGGCCCCAGAGGCTCCCCGCCCACAAGGTGGAAATGAATGTGATAGACTTCTTGTCCACCGTGTTGATTGCAGTTCATGATCAGTCGATAGCCATCTTTAGCGATACCCGCTTCCGCCGCCAATTTAGCTGCAACCGTCATCATACGACCAAGCACAGGCTCATCAGAGGCTTTCATGTCGTTTGCCGTTGGGATTAAATGATTTGGCACAATCAAGAAGTGCGTAGGCGCCTTAGGGGAAATGTCTCTAAAGGCAGTCACTAGTTCATCTTGATACAGAATATCCGCGGGAATTTCGCGACGAATAATTTTGCTGAAAATCGTTTCTTCGGCCATGGGGCGTCCTCCTTGGGTTAGTTGGCATAGTATATACCCAAACAACTTGAAGATGCATGATTCAGCTGGAGTTTAACGCACTTTAGGCAAGGCGGTTATTTGCGGACCTAGTGGGCTAAGTTAAAAATAACCAACAAAGCATAAAGTGCGTTAAAACCCGCCGGGACGGAGCGTCTAGGGCACTCCACTCCCGTGTTGCATCAATTCAAAAGGTGGCCGACATTCTGTCATTGATGCGCCTTGAATTGAAGCACCCTAGGCGCTCTGAACTCGTATCTTCAGGTTGCTTGGGTATATTGACAATTCAATGCTTTGTGTCTGTAGATATTTTGCTTTTCATTTGCCAGTTGCAGGCATTTTTGGCAGCATGGCCACCATTAAAATACTCAGGTTTTGCAGGATAAATATGATCCATTACCAGATAATCCCCGTCGATCCGAAAGCCCATTTATTCGCTGTTACTATGACATTATCCCAACCCAAGCCAGTGCAAGTCTTTAGCCTACCCGCTTGGCTGCCTGGCAGTTATATGGTGCGCGACTTTGCTAAAAATATTATTGAACTCAAGGCACAAGATGCCAATGGCCAAACGCTCAAGCTCAGCCAACTAGATAAGCAAACTTGGTCGATTGACAATAATAGCAGCGAAATTATTCTGACTTATCAAGTGTATGCTTGGGATCTGTCGGTGCGTACTGCGCATTTGGACACGACCCACGGCTTCTTTAACGGCAGTAGCGTGTTTTTATCCGCCCACGGTTTTGAACAACAAACCCACACTGTCACTATGTTACCGCCCTCTGAGACCACATTAAGTGATTGGCGCGTCGCTACCAGCATGACCCGCATCAGTGGTGACGACTTTGCCTTCGGCCAATTTAGTGCCACAAGCTATGACGAGCTCATCGATCATCCTGTGGAAATGGGCTTATTTACCTTAGCCAGTTTCGATGCCTGCGGCGTCCAACACGATATCGTCCTCAATGGCCGCCACCGCGCTTGCATGCCAAGACTCTGCCAAGACTTGAAAGCCATTTGTGAGTATCAAATCAATCTTTTTGGTACGCCTGCGCCGTTTAAACGTTACTTGTTTATGACCACAGTATTAGACAATGGCTTTGGCGGGTTAGAACACAGAGCTTCTACCGCATTAATGTGCTCACGCAAGGACTTACCGCTGTCGCTCAATGCGCCAATCAATAACGACTATCGCACTTATTTATCCTTGTGCAGCCACGAGTATTTCCACAGCTGGAACGTGAAGCGTATTAAGCCAGAGTGCTTTTTACCCTATAAACTGGAGGCTGAAACCTATACGCCGCAGCTATGGGCCTATGAAGGCATCACCTCCTATTATGATGACTTCCTTACCTATCGCGCCGGGTTGGTAGATGAACAAAGCTATTTAGATATGCTGAGTGAAACCTTCACCCGCGTTTATCGCAGCCAAGGACGCTTTAAACAAAGCGTTAAGGACTCGAGCTTTAATGCATGGACTAAGTTCTATAAGCAGGATGAAAACGCGCAAAACGCTATCATCAGTTATTACACCAAAGGCGCGCTGTTTGCGCTGTACTTAGATTTAACCATGCGCCATGAAACCCAAGGCAAATACAATCTCGACCATGTGATGCAGATCCTGTGGCAGGAATATGCCCTGCAAAATAAAGGCACGACTGACAGCTGCCACCAAGCGATTGTCGAGCGACTCCTTGGCCGTGATTGCCACGATTTATTTACCTACTTAGATAACACCGACGATATTCCACTGGCTCCACTACTCGCCGAATTTGGTGTCGAGTTTAACCTTCGCGCCAGCCAAGGTCCGCAGGATGTGGGCGGCGGGCAACTAAAAGGCTATGACTTTACCTTTGGTGCGAAAACCCAAGCGGCGCCGATGGGATTGAAAGTGGTGACCGTTACCCAAGGCAGCCCAGCCCACCTTGCGGGATTAAGTGCGGGGGATATCTTAATCGCCGCCGATAACTTGCAAGTCAGCGCGCAATTTGAGTCGCAGCTACAGCAATATCCGCTGGGTGAATCCTTGAATCTACATTGGTTTAGACGGGATGAATTGATGACGGGTGAATTGATGATAACTGCCGCGCCGAAGGACACTGTCGCCCTAGCAATTAGTGACAGAACTAAACTCGCGGCTTGGTTAGGACGTTAATTTAACGTTTTAATTCGATTGATTTTAAGACAAACAAAAGGGGCAAAAGCCCCTTTTATCATTTCTGAGATAACACTTAACTTAGGTACTAATCTCTAAACGCACACATCTATGTCTAGAACAGTATTCCCTTGCCAAATTAGTGTCTTCTATCAGTGCTAATACAGATTTAAACCATCACATCGTGCAAATAGGTTTGCGCCCACGCGATCGCTTGACCACGGCTCGACACACCGATCTTACGGAATACTCGGTACAAATGGGTTTTTATCGTGCTTTCACTGACAAACAGCTGATTAGCAATATCTAAGTTAGTACTACCCGTTAAGAGGGCTTGTAATACTTCTCGCTCACGAATCGTCAGCGGCTCAGTATCTTCGAACAAACCAAAGTCATCGTTTACCCCATTGACAAGTTGAATTGGTATCACCCTATGGCCTCGTAAAATATTCGAGAATCCTAGGCTAATCTCAGTTAAACCCGCATCGAGATAAAACACCCCTGCGGTCGTGGCCGCTTGCATTAAAAAACGTGCATCGACTTGTTTAGGGAATTGTAAATAGACGACTCGTACACTTGGTTGTTCACGGGCAAGTAAACGCTGAAATTGATGGGCTTTTTGAAGATCAACAGTTGCTAAATCAATCACTACCATGGAGGCATGATTATCCTTGATTTGTTCACACATCTCATCAGGGCTGACTTGCGTCAACTTAACGAGAAACTCCTGTGGCCAACGTCCTGCTAGCAATTCCATTAATACTTGCGATCGTGACACTACAATCCAATGTAATATTTTGAACATCCTGCTCACTCCCTGTCTGATTAACGATTATTCACTTTGAGAACCTAAAATCCTCTCAATACAACTTCAACATCCGTTCAATAGACTTCCAAGTCTACCGTGGTTACGATATTAGCATTAGATAAAACAGATTAAAAAGACTTACGTGAAAAATATTTACCGTACGCAAATCAAAAACTTCTAACACTTTCGTTGAATACACTATCAATCAGAAGTCTTAATTGAAACTGAAAAAAATTACTGAAATTTTGAGATAAAAGCGTAAGATCATACCAACAAAAAAATAAGGAAATTCCATGTCCAGCAGCAAACCCAGCGCGTTTGAAGTTAAATCCTACTCAGTTTGGGACAAACCGACGCGATTATTCCATTGGATTAATGTCATTCTCGTACTCGCACTCATCTTAGTCGGTGGCATCATGATGTATCGTGCTGAGCTGGGCATCACTGAATTAACGGGCAAAATTGGCTTAAAAACTTTACACGTGTACATAGGCTATGCGTTTGCAATCAACCTCATTATTCGCCTTGTGTGGGGTTTTGTCGGCAACAAATATGCGCGTTTCAGCCATATGTTTCCCAATGCTAATAGCAAAAATGAATTAATGACCTATAAGTCAGAATTGGCCGCGGGTAAAAATCCGCAGTATTTAGGCCATAATCCTAAAGGCAAATTTGCCGTTCTCGGCATCATGCTGCTGTTAATCACTATCATGGTTACTGGGCTTTTACGTGCAGGAACCGATATTTACTTTCCGCCATTAGGTAGTGCAGTACAAAGCTATCTGGCCGATACTAATGTCGACCCAGCAAGCTTAAAACCCTATGATGCCACTGGAGTGAATACTGAGAAAGCGGCTGCGCTTAAACCGCTGAAGGGACTAGCCGGTCAAGTTCACGTTTATGCGGTTTATCTACTTTTACTACTGATTTTACTACACGTATTCGCTGTGGTTTATACCGAAGTTAAACGTCAACCTGGCATTATTTCAGCCATGTTCTCTGGTAAGAAGATCATCCAAGGCCAACCAAAAGACGAGTAATTGATTCATTTACTGATAAAAATAACGCCAACATTTGCTGGCGTTATTTATGTAGACTTGAAGGCAGATGCCAACGCTTCTAACATTTTTTAATTATTTTTTCAGAATCGTCGCTGGTGTGCGGCCATCATCATGGCAACTTTCACAGGTCGGTTTTTCACCTACATTCATATCATGCACCGCATGACAATCTGCACAGACTAAATTGCCGTCATGTGGTTTATGCACAGCGTCCATTTCAGCAAGAGAACCGTGACAGCTTTGACACTGTTCAAATTCAAAGGCACCATCCGCAGAAGGTGTACCATCTTTATGACAGCTTTCACATCCACCCGACTCAGCGTGGAAATCAGACAATTTTTGATCTGCAGCAAATGCGGTTGGCGACAGCGCTAACGCTGCGAGACTTGCCCCGAAAAGCGCACTTAATAGTTTTTTGCTCACAATAGTATCCTCCAATGGCGATTGTCAGTGGAAATTCTTGTCAGGGTGACTTCCATCTCGCAACCAAAAGTAAATAGCACGACTCGATATAACTTAGCTAAGGATGTACGAATAAGCAAACCCATGCTAAGCAACCCAACTTTATCAACATACTCAAGGGTAAAATGTGCGCTGCATCATGTAACCACATGCTTATATAAGAGTTTTACATATACCTAACCTAGAGATTACATAATGTAAATCCCTATAGCAACTAAGGACATAATAAAAAGCCAGGGTTAAACAATTTGGGCTCTACTCGAAGGACTTAAGGACAAACTCAAAACCATAAAAGTTAACTAAAGGAGTAAGTGCTGCTTGATAAAGATGTGTAATGACGACTATACGTGGAAATTAAAAAGAGTGCCTAAACGCCCTACTCGTCTCTGACACTGAGCTCCATGGCGGAACTCAGTGTCAAATTTAGTCTCTAAATTTAGAGACTAAATTCAGTTGTTACATGCAAGCCAGCAGACAAAACAAGCTCTGGAAATCGAGCGAGTCGTCATCAACTCGCATCGAGTCCCTGAAGAGTCTCAACCTCAGTTTTAGGCCAAGCGTTAATCACGGCTTTAACCAAGGAAGCCAATGGAATGGCAAAGAATACCCCCCACACGCCCCATAAACCACCAAAGACTAATACCGCGGCTATGATTATCACTGGATGCAAATCCACCGCATCGGAGAACAAAATCGGCACGAGTAAATTACCGTCGAGCGCCTGAATAATGCCGTAACCCAACATCAAATAGCCGAATTCAGAACTAAAACCCCACTGAAAAAATGCCACTAAGGTGATCGGCAAGGTGACTAAGGTTGCGCCAACATAGGGGATCAATACCGACAAGCCAGTCAACACCCCGAGCAACATTGAATACCTCAGCCCCATTAAGGCAAACAAGATATAGCTCGCGACACCAACCACCACGATTTCAATCACTTTGCCACGAATGTAATTGAAAATTTGCTGATGCATTTCAAACCACACTTTGCGGGCTAATTGACGATTAGCAGGGAAAAAACGCTTACTGCCGCTGATCAGCTGGTCTTTATCCTTTAAAAAGAAAAACACCAACAGAGGCACTAAAATCGCATATACCATCAAGACGAGTAATGACGCTGAATAGCCAATTAATTGCTTAGCAATATCCAGTACATGCTGAGTATCGAGCAGTTTTTTAAGCTCTGCGACCATCAAATCTAATTGCTCAGGATTGATAAATTGCGGGTATTGGTTGATCAAGGTTTGTAGCGTCAGCAGCCCTTTATCTATCATGCTCGGCAAATCGGCAATTAAGCTCACGCCTTGACGCCACACACTCGGAATTAAGCCAAATGTCAGTAAGACCACAATGCCCAAAAACAACACGATAACTAAGGACGCACCAGCGGTGCGATTAATGCCTAATTTCAGCATTTGCGCCACGGGCCATTCCAATAAAAATGCCAACACCAGCGCGACTAATAAGGGGGCAAGTAAACCTGCGGCAAAATAAATCACTAAAGCGAACCCAACAAGAATAGCCATTAAGGTCACAGCTTGTGGATCACTAAAGCGCTCTTGATACCAACGAGAAAAAACAGTAAACATGGATCATTCCAATAGTGATGGTTGGCTAGGCTTCCCAAACGCTCAGGAAAGTTTATTTATCATGGTGTTATCTACGACGTTATCAAACTACTTTCACTTCAACTTGTTAGCAGAACGGAAATCTTACGCCCAGCTAGCAAACTCATTTGGTGAACTTATCTAGCGTGCACATTAAATTAGGTCACGACTCGGAAAGGATTTAAACATGAAAATCCTCAATTTATCCCTGAGATAGATCAACTTTGGTGACCATCAAGGCTAACAGACTCACATCATTACGCAACTCTTGCACGACATGACCTTGTTTTTTTAAATATTGGGGAACATCTCGTCGCGAACCTGAGTCTGAGAGTAAGATATGCAATTGCTCGCCGTCTCGCATTGGCTTCAATGCAAGTTTCACTTTAACTAAAGGTACAGGACAGCGAAATAGCGTTAAATCAATAAAAATCATAATGAACTTGCTATAGACGAACTTGGGCTATTATCCTAAGTTGCACCTCAAACTACAAGCTAAGTGCAGTATCTCTGCCTTTAGTTGAGATAATTAGAAATAAAGGATCCGCTTGCGTAACTTGACTTTTTTGACTCGATTAAAACCTTTTGTTGCAGGCGCATTCTCTTTGATGCTGCTAACCTTAGCCGCCAAAAGCTTTGCTAACAATGACTTACCGGATTTAGGTACTGCCGCAGTTAACACCTTCAGCCTTGAAAAAGAAATGGTTTACGGTGATGCCTATATGCGCATAATTCGCTCCTCGGCGCCTATGTTAAATGATCCTGTGTTGAGTCAGTACCTTACAGAACTTGGCAACAAACTGGTCGCCCATGCCACAGGGGTAAAAACGCCCTTCTATTTCTTCTTGTTACAAAATGATGAAATCAACGCCTTCGCCTTCTTCGGCGGCCATGTTGCCGTGCACACAGGCTTATTTCTCAATGCCGATAACGAAAGCGAACTCGCCTCAGTACTCGGCCACGAAATTACCCACGTTACCCAACGTCACCTTGCGCGTTCGCTCGAAGCACAACAAAAGAGCAATCCTGCGACAATTGCGGGTTTACTCGGCGCCATTTTATTAACCATTGCCGTACCACAAGCTGGTATGGCTGCACTGGCGACGACCCAAGCGATGGCAACACAATCAAAAATCAACTATACCCGTTTGCACGAGAAAGAAGCCGACCGCATCGGTATGCAAATTTTGGTGGATGCAGGCTTTGATCCCAACGCTGCAGCGGATTTCTTTGGTAAGTTAGCCACTCGTTACCGCTTTACCACCACACCGCCACAAATGCTGCTAACTCACCCATTACCAGAGTCGCGGATCACTGAAGCCCGTAACCGCGCCGAGCAATATCCTAAGCGTTATATTCCCGATAACCTGAACTTCCAACTGGCGAAAGCTCGTATTCAAGTCCGTTTTTCCAGTTATAGCGACGAAGCGGTTTTGAGCATGTTTGACAAGCAACTAAACAAACAGACCTACAGCTTTAAAGAGGCGGCGCTCTATGGCAAAGCGCTGGCGTTATTTAGATTGAAGAAGTTTGATGAGTCGGAAAAAATCGTCGATGAACTGTTAAAAATTGATGATAACAATCTGTTTTATATCGATACGAAAGCCGACTTATTGACCGAACGTAAGGACTATGCAAAGGCGATTGCTATACTTGAAGCCCAGCGAAAAATGAAGCCAACATCGCAAGTGATTAACGCCAACTTAGCCAATATTTACATCGAAGCTGACCAAGCCCCTAAGGCTATTCCTTTATTGGAGGACATGATATTCCTCGATAAACAAAATCAGCTGCCCTACCAATTACTGAGCGCTGTTTATAAAAAAACAGGCAATCAGGCGTTAGAATATTTTTCTACTGCTGAGCTCATGGCTTTGGGAGCTAATTATAAGGGCGCTATCGATCAGCTTAACTTTGCCTACCGTGCATCTGAAAGTAATCCCTTACAGCTTGCACGTATTGAAGCCCGTATACGCCAGTTCAAAATGGCCGATAAAGAGATGGAAGCGCTTAAGTAATGAGTTGTTTTACAAATTGATTTAACTTCATTACCCATTTATACGCCCCGAACACACTGACGGGGCGTTGTTTTTTCTGTTATCATCCGCTCCATTGTTATTTCAGCCCGTATTGAGCCTCTAGCACTATGACCCAAGCGACGATTTACCATAACCCACGTTGTTCAAAAAGCCGTGAAACCTTAGCTCTACTTGAGCAACAAGGTTGTGACATTACCCTAGTGGAATACTTGAAAACGCCTCCTACGGCTGAAGTCATTGGCGACATTCTGACAAAATTAGGCATCAGTGCTCGCGAATTAATGCGCACCAAAGAAACGGAATATCAAGCCTTGGGGCTTGCCGACACCTCATTGACTGAGCAGCAATTGATTGAAGCCATGGTGAACACGCCTAAACTCATCGAACGGCCAATTGTGCTCGCCAATCAACGCGCTGCCATCGGCCGTCCTCCAGAGAATGTGCTCGCTATTCTTTAATTATGATTTTTATAAAATCGCTTTAATTTTAATTCTTAGGTAGACATATGACGTCCAACACCTTATTTACTCTTAGCCGTTTAGGTTACTTTGCGCTCGTCCTGCTATTAGGCGGCTGGTTTGTTGGTCAGGGTATTAGCGGTGAGTATACTCTGCTATTTAGCCTCTTATGGATAGCGCCATTGTTACTGCCTGCAAAAGGGGTTTTCCAAGGTAATCCATATACTTATGCTTGGGCGAGTTTTATTCTGTGCCTCTATATGCTGCATGGGCTGACGCTGCTTTATGTCACTACCGATGCCTTCGCCTTTGCATTAATCGAAGTATTGTTGATTGGTGTACTGCTGATTGCCTTCCCCTTCTACGCTCGGATCCGTGGTCGAGAACTGGGATTAGGCCTGAAGAAAAAATCCAAAGAATAAGCCATTGCATACAATGTGATTTCAGCGCCGTCTTGCCTTACTAGGTGTGACGGCATTTTTAAATCGCAACGCCAAACTCCGCTAAAGATCTGCGTTCAAATACCCTCTTCATCCTCAGTTCAATGCACAGTTAATCGAACAACTAAATCGCATAAAAATTAACACTTAACATACTTGTAGCGACTTTTTGCAACTTACCCCCCGTGCTATAGTCAGTTTTTCATCGTGGAGTATTGATGTCCCGCGAGTCACAAAAAGTCTGACTGCACCGCTGAGTTAACATGGGAGAATGTTGTAATGGGGATATCGATACCACTGAAACTTTTAGGATTAATAACCTGCTCTAGCCTACTTATGGCGTGCGGAGGCGGTGGAGACAGCAACACAGATAATGGCGGAGTCACACCCCCCTCTAGCTCGTTGCCACGCTGCACAGAAAGCATTTCGCCGCTTCTTGTTACCACATCATCCTCAATCCGTTTTCAAACTGAGCCGACGTATGTGGCAGGTCAATCCAGTGCCATCATTGCCAACATCCTTAATCGCGATAGCCAAAACTTAACCTTTCGCTGGCAGCAAATCGATGGGCCGAACATACAATTAGTCAGTCAAAACAGTCCAGTATTAGCATTCGATGCTCCCACCGCTGGCGACTACCGTTTTAGCTTGCATGTGACGGGAAGTAATCTAGATGTCAGCGGAGAAATCGGCATTAATGTCGACCCAGCATCGTCGGCTATACTGAACGTTCGCCAAGATCACCAAGTGGTTGAAGGCAACAGTGTCAGCTTAAGGCTCGAACAACAATCAGGATTAAGTGCTGCAAATATCTCTTGGTGCGTAGCGTCTGGCCCGGATTTAATGGTCGATGTAAGCGATCCGTTTAGGCCGTTATTTACCGCGCCAACCGTCGCCCAAGATACAATCACTCGGCTCAAAGTGAACGCCAGTATCAATGGTAATCCACTCAGTGATGACGCCTTTGTGCTAACAACCGCGGCCCCGGCGATCAGCTCGCAATATTTCGATACCCCAGTGGCACGCACCCACGCCTATCGTCCAGCCTCACCTTACGCCAATGTGTTAGCGGGCTGTGTTTACTCCAATCAACTTAATGATAGCTGCACTATCAATACCTTACCTTTGATAGGCCAAACCTCAAGTGATCTAAATCGCGAGGCTATTCTTAATCGTGTACTGGTTTCCCACGACTGGATGGGCGATAATTTTGCCGCCTTTTTAGCTCAGATGGACCCCAACAGCGATTTTGCTCGCCTGTTACAATCCGTCACGGCCGTAGTGATTAGCTATGATGTGCGCCCTTCCTTCTATTGGGTCGTTACAGGAGCAATTTATCTCGATCCCGACGATTTATGGCTTACGCCAAGCCAGCGCGACACCATTAATGAAGCGCCGGATTACCGCAGTAATTTTGGTGATGATCTTAACTTTGTGATGCCTTGGCGTTATGTGAAAGACAATCAATATGCGTCACTTGGCGTACCTATCACCGTCAGAGCAGACCGCACGTTAGCGCAAATCAATCCCGATCTAGCCTCATTGCTGTATCACGAGCTTGCCCATGCCAATGACTTCTTCCCCCGCAGCGTACATGCCTCACTCACAGGGCCAAGACTGCTAGATGATTACAGTCGCCGCAATGCCAACAAGAGCCTGATATCCGATCAAGTCAGCAGCAGTTATCCATTAATGAGTGATGAAATGATGGGACTTGCCAATGTCCGTTTCCTCGGCGCAGCGGCGAATAATGTGCAAAAAGCCTATCAACCATCGGATGTGAGCACTTTCTTTTCTACCGATATCGCCAGTGACTTCTATGCCTATTCCAGCACCCGTGAAGACACGGCTATGCTGTTTGAAGAAGCCATGATGAGTTATCGCTATCAAATATTACGTGATGTCGCCGTCACCAATAAGCCTGCGGTGTTAACCGCTGATACGCTGATTATTGACTGGGGACAAAGAGGTAGAATTGCACAAGACAGCCTAGAGAATCGCGCTGCACTGGTGATTGATGAAATTCTGCCAGAGCTTGATGGCATCAGTCTGATTGAAAGTCTGCCCGAACCGATTGCCATGACCCAAGGTCAAAGCTGGCGTCAAACGCTTGCGATATCACCTACGAATGCACAGCTCAAAGGCCAAAATAATGCACCAGCACGTGACGCAGAACCACGATTTGAGCCTGAACTTCGCTTAAGTGGCGACCGTCACCGTCATCCTCAGCAATAGAGTGTTTAAGTTGTAGATAAACAAAAGCCCGTCTGCATTCAGCATGACGGGCTTTTGATTGTTAGGTTTTAGGTTTTTTACATTTTCTAGCGTTTACATCGCTCAAGACTAATTCAAAACCACTCAAACCGTGTCTCTAACCAATCATGCTTTTATAGATGCAGCATCTCTTTGGCAAAGGGAATAGTGAGCTTGCGCTGATGCACTAATGAGGCTTTATCTAACTTATCCAATACATCGAACAAGGTACGTAAATCCCGCGCCATTCGGTTCAACAAAAAACGCCCAACGTCTTCCGGTAATTGCAGACCACGCATGGCAGCGCGGCGTTGCAGAGCGGCAAGCTTTTCATCATCAGCCATAGGTTGCAGTTGATAATTCAACCCCCACTGCATGCGTGAAACGAGATCAGGTAACAGAAAACCCGCGTCCGCAGGAGACGAACTGCCACTGACCACTAAAGCACAATTTTTATGTTCGGCGACACGGTTGTAGAGATCAAAAATCGCTTCTTCCCAGACGGGGTGACCAGCGATGGCATCGACATCATCGATACAGACTAAATCTAACTGTTCTAGTCTTTCAAGCAATGCGGTCGAAATGCTCGCATGTATGCCTAAGGGAATATAAAAGCTGCGACGCTCAACTTCGTTGGCGTGAGCACAAGCGGCGTGCATTAAATGAGTTCGACCCGATTTCACTGGGCCCCACAAATAAATGGCTGCTTCACCCTGTCCTTCGGCATTGGCTCTCAGTTTTTGAATAAGTTCATCATTACCCGCGGCGGGGTAATAACTATTAAAGGTTTCGTCATCTGGCAAATGCACAGGTAACGAGAGTTGCAGAGGTGAGTTTAAGGGCACTCGGTCTTCTCAATATCAAATAAAAACAATGCCGTGCTTAGCATAACTCAGCACGGCCGATAACATCTTAAGGTAAACGCCATTCATATACAGGCTTGCCTGTTTGGTTAGAGACAGGGCTAAATTCCCCCGCACTCACAGGTGCGACTACAGAAATCCGCGGCTCTAAGCTTAATAAACGTTGTAAATCCGTTTCTGAGCCAAACAAATCTAACGAGAAGGTCGCGGTATGGCCTTGAATATGCGTTAAAGTGGCATTTTTAATCGCGCTAAGTTGCTTCAAATATCTTTCAACTTCTACTAATTGCGCCATTTTTTGAATATTAACAAAAGTGACACTCGCGCCTTGCTGTGTACCAGTATCGGCAATCGCGTACTTAGTAAAATAGTATTCGCCTAACGCCGCCATCATGGCTTCAATCGCCTGAGTCGAATTTTCAGCAGTGCCGTTGTAGCTGAATAACGGTGGCGTCAAAGAGTCAATGGTGGCCTTAGTATAGAGATTTAAACGATAACGAACTTGACTGCCAGCGGCATCAATCGCCACCAGCGCCAAAAAGTCAGCTTGATAGCGGCCGGAGACACTGGCCACGATATCTGCAAACATACCTTTGATATCGTTAGGATTAATCCCCATCAACTCATCAAGATCTAAGATAGGCAAAAGTACCGGAATACCACGTGCATCGGAAAAATCACTAAAGAGTTTACGTTCGGCTAACGCAGACGAGTCACCCAATATCACAGTGTCGCCATCACCTGGCATTGCGACCCAAAATAAGGTCAGCGGGCGTTGTGTTCCCCAAACCGGTAATTGCGCCTGACGCAGTAGCGCCACGATGCGACGGTGTTCAAAACTGGCCGTTAACAGTAATTGGCCATTCTGCTCGATATAACCATACTGGCTCAGCAAGGTATCAGGATTACCGAGCTGAGATTGGATCAGACTGTTATCGAGGGATCGCGCCGTGCCAGTGTTCTTGATAATGACTTGCTCAAGTGCACTTTTTAAGGCTTTGTCGCGTTCTGCAACCGCGCGCGAAGACACAGGCACATTGGCCTGATCTAATTTACTCACCTCAACAGCATTGACGCTATTAATCGTGAACAGACAATATAGAAATGCAATTAAGCTCGGCTTCAATAGGAATTTCAGCATCTTTGAGTAGTTGAAGTAAAGTCAGATGGGGCAAATTGTACCATAGTTAGCGCCTTAAGCGAGTCTTGGCAAAATTTAGCCCCATTTCAGTGCCAACCATGGCATGGAAAACCCAAACAGTGATCCGAATCGGCAAAACGGGCGATTTTCTTCTGCTGAAAATCCAACAAACTGATATCATCTGGCGGTTTACCCTAAAATTAACGAGAATAATAAATGAGACGACTCGCTATCCCCCTACAGGGCGCACAAATGCTGTTTGTGGCCTTCGGTGCCCTAGTGTTAATGCCGCTGCTGACAGGACTCGACACTAGTGTGGCATTGTTTACCGCAGGTATCGGTACCCTACTGTTCCAATTGATCACTAAACGCCAAGTGCCTATCTTCCTTGCCTCATCCTTCGCCTTTATCGCCCCCATACTCTATGGCGTGCAGACTTGGGGAATTCCCTCCACCATGGGCGGCATTATGGCCGCGGGCGTGGTCTACGTCATGCTCGGCGCCTTGGTCAAAGTGCGCGGCACCGACTTCATCCATAGGCTATTACCGCCTGTGGTAGTGGGTCCTGTGATCATTATCATCGGCCTTGGCCTAGCTCCAGTTGCCGTGAATATGGCATTGGGGAAAAGTGGCGATGGTAGCTTGACCCTTGTTGACACCAATACTGCGCTATTTATTTCACTCGCGTCACTCTGTACCACAATAGCAGTGGCAATTTTTGCCAAGGGCTTACTCAAAGTCATGCCGATTTTAGCAGGGATTATTGTGGGCTACGGCTTAAGTCTTGCCTTTGGTATTGTTGACTTTGCGGTTGTGACTGCCGCCAGTTGGATTGCGATTCCTAAATTTGTCGCACCCGAATTTAACTGGCATGCTATCGCCTTTATGATCCCAGTGGCAATCGCTCCGGCGGTTGAACATATAGGTGATATTCTGGCGATATCCAATGTTACAGGTAAAGATTTTATGAAAAAACCTGGCCTACACCGCACACTAACGGGAGACGGTGTCGCTACAATTGCCGCAGCGGCCTTTGGTGGCCCGCCAAACACGACTTACTCAGAAGTCACTGGTGCTGTAACCCTAACGCGCAATTTTGATCCAAAAATTATGACTTGGACCGCCATTACTGCCATCACGTTGGCCTTTGTCGGCAAACTAGGTGCGCTGATGCAAACCATTCCCGTCCCAGTCATGGGCGGTATTATGTGTTTGTTATTCGGCTCAATTGCAGCCGTTGGCCTCAACACCCTTATTCGCAATCATGTGGATTTGTCTGAGCCGCGTAATTTAAGTATTGTCGGAGTCACCTTAGTCTTTGGTATCGGCGGCATGGCATTTGGCATAGGCTCGTTTAGTCTGACCGGTATCAGCTTGTGCGGTATTGTCGCAATTACCATGAACTTATTATTGCCTGCGACCAAGCCTCACGATAAGCACAATGTGTCAGATGTCGCCCCTCACTAATTTTTGCTTGAGGGCTTGAGGAATCACAATGTTATTGAAGTGTTTGTTGTAGTGGTTTTTTAGCAATAGATTTTTAGCAATAGAACTGTGAAAAGCAGCGACAAAAAAGCCGCCATGATATTAATCATGGCGGCTTTTTCATTCATACTTATAAAATAAGCATTAACGCTTATTCTTCAGTCTTGATCTTAGCGGCAGCGGCTTTAATCAAAGGTTGTAATTCGCCTTTTTGGAACATGTCCACGACGATATCACAGCCACCAATCAACTCACCTTCAATCCACAATTGTGGGAAAGTCGGCCAGTTAGCAAACTTAGGTAATTCTGCGCGAATGTCTGGATGCTGAAGAATATCCACGAATGCAAACTGCTCACCGCAGTTAATCATGATCTGAGCGACCTGTGACGAGAAGCCACAGCTAGGCAACTTTGGAGAACCTTTCATATAAACAATGATAGGGTTTTCCGTGATCTGTTGCTTAATTTTCTCTACTGTTTCCATTTTGATTCCTAAGTAGGATGACATTGACTCAATGCTGCTATTGTACGTCAGCTAGAGGCAGAACAAAATCCCACAGTTTGTAAGGTTATGCCGACATTTGATTTTTCGATGGCGTCTATCTAGTCAATTAGCTAAACAATGATTCACATCACAAATTTTATCGGTACAATAGTCCTAAGTGAGCACGTTTAAAAACGATAACCTAAGACCATGGAGAGATACTAATGGCTTTCGAATTACCCGCATTACCATATGCAAAGAACGCACTAGAACCACACATTTCTCAAGAAACCATTGAATACCACTACGGCAAGCATCACAACACTTATGTTGTTAAGCTAAACGGCTTAATCGAAGGAACGGATTTCGCTGGTAAATCTTTAGAAGATATCATCAAAACTTCTACGGGTGGCGTATTCAATAACGCAGCTCAAGTGTGGAACCACACTTTCTACTGGAACTGCCTAGCACCAAATGCTGGCGGCGAGCCAACTGGCCCAGTTGCTGATGCAATCAATGCTGTTTTCGGTTCATTCGACGCATTCAAAGCCCAATTTACTGATTCAGCAGTAAACAACTTCGGTAGCGCTTGGACATGGTTAGTGAAAAAAGCCGATGGCACACTTGCTATCGTTAACACTAGCAATGCTGCAACGCCACTGACTGACAGCACAGTCACGCCAATCATGACTGTGGATGTGTGGGAACACGCTTACTACATCGATTACCGTAACGTGCGTCCAGACTACCTTGCCCACTTCTGGCAATTAGTTAACTGGGACTTCGTTAACCAAAACTTCGCTGGTTAATTCATTTAACCTATCGTTGTTGACTGCCTAAATGAGCAGTGAGTTAATCCCAGTAAAAAGAGCCCTAGTGGCTCTTTTTTTATACCCCTCGTTTACCGTCCATCCCTTATCCCACCGATTTATCCTCCGCTAACTACAAGTGCAATAATTGCGTTTGCAACTATTTGTTATTGTTTTTATTTGATATTTTTTGACACAGATAGTGAGTTTATGTCTAAGATTAGAGTAGGAGGCTGGTTAGCCAGTTATCCGTTCCATGACATCACTGGCGTTTCAGGGGGTTTATATGGGCATTTTCGAGCATTACCAAAAGCGCTACGAACAAAAACTCGATGAAGAATATTCTTTGCAAGAGTTTCTGGATATCTGCAAAGGAGATCGCAGCGCTTACATGTCAGCATCTGAGCGACTACTGCTTGCAATCGGTGAAGCAGAAGTCATTGATACCGCAAAAAATCCAACACTTAGCCGTATTTTTTCGAATCGACTTATTTCACGCTATCCCGCATTTAAAGACTTCTTCGGCATGGAAGATGCCATAGAGCAAATCGTGGCTTATCTAAAGCACTCGGCACAAGGATTAGAAGAATCCAAACAAATTTTATACCTACTGGGCCCAGTGGGCGGCGGTAAGTCATCGCTCGCCGAAAAACTCAAAGCCCTGATGCAAAAAGTGCCCATTTACATTCTGAGCGCAAATGGGGTACGTAGCCCTGTCAACGATCATCCTTTCTGTCTGTTTGATTTAGAAGAAGATGGTCAACTGCTAAAAGATGAATTCAACATTCCCAACCGCTATCTTAAAACCATCATGTCGCCTTGGGCGGTAAAACGTCTGCATGAGTTTGGTGGCGATATCTCTAAATTTCGTGTGGTAAAAGTCTTCCCATCGATTCTGGACCAAGTGGCGATAGCGAAAACTGAACCCGGAGATGAAAATAACCAAGATATTTCATCCCTCGTCGGTAAAGTGGATATTCGTCAGCTCGAGCATTTCTCCCAAGATGATGCCGATGCTTACGCTTATTCGGGTGCTTTATGCCGCGCCAACCAAGGGGTAATGGAATTCGTTGAGATGTTCAAAGCACCGATTAAAGTGCTGCACCCGCTACTGACTGCAACGCAAGAAGGTAACTATAACGGCACAGAAGGCTTATCGGCCCTGCCCTATAGCGGGATTATTCTGGCTCACTCAAACGAGTCTGAGTGGTCAACCTTCAAAAACAACAAAAACAACGAAGCCTTCCTCGACCGTGTTTACATAGTCAAAGTGCCCTACTGTTTACGGGTCTCAGAAGAACTGCAAATTTATCAAAAACTGCTGATAAACTCTGAGTTATCAAAAGCGCCCTGCGCGCCTGGCACCTTAGAAACCTTAGCGCAATTTAGTGTGCTGTCGCGCATCAAGCCACCTGAAAACTCCTCCATCTACTCTAAGATGCGGGTGTATGACGGTGAAAGCCTGAAAGATACCGATCCTAAGGCTAAGTCTTACCAAGAATACCGTGATTACGCGGGTGTCGATGAAGGCATGAATGGGCTATCCACCCGTTTCGCCTTTAAGATTTTGTCGCGGGTATTTAACTTTGACCATTCAGAGATCGCCGCCAACCCAGTGCATTTATTCTATGTGCTCGAACGACAAATTGAACAAGAACAGTTCCCCGGCGATACCGCCGAACGTTATCTTGAATTCCTAAAAGGCTATTTGATCCCTAAATATGTGGAGTTTATCGGTAAAGAAATTCAAACCGCTTACTTAGAGTCTTACTCTGAATACGGCCAAAATATCTTCGACCGCTATGTCACCTACGCCGATTTTTGGATCCAAGATCAAGAATACCGCGACCCAGAAACAGGTCAGCTATTCGACCGCGCCGCCCTCAATGCTGAACTTGAGAAAATTGAGAAGCCCGCGGGGATCAGCAATCCTAAAGATTTCCGTAATGAAATCGTCAACTTTGTGCTGCGCGCCCGCGCTAACCATGAGGGTAATAATCCGCTCTGGACCAGCTACGAGAAACTACGCACTGTGATCGAGAAGAAAATGTTCTCCAACACAGAAGATTTACTGCCTGTAATTTCCTTTAACGCCAAAACATCGAACGACGATCAACGTAAACACGATGATTTCGTCAATCGTATGATGGAGAAAGGTTATACCAAAAAACAAGTCCGACTCTTGTCTGAGTGGTATTTACGGGTTCGTAAATCTTCTTAAACTTGCGCTAACTAAGTACAGGGCTTTGGTGTTGCCAAAGCCTTCGCTGGGTTTTGGGAGGTGCGTATGGCGAACTTTATCGATAGACGGTTGAATGCGAAAGGAAAAAGCACAGTAAACCGCCAACGCTTTATCAATAGATATAAGCAACAAATTAAAAAAGCCGTCAGCGATGCAGTGACTCGCCGCAGCGTAACGGATGTAGATAAAGGCGAAAAAATCAGTATTCCCACTCGGGATATCAGTGAACCTATGTTTCACCAAGGCAAAGGCGGTGTCAGGGACAGAGTGCATCCCGGTAATGACCAATTTACCCGTGGCGATAAAATTGATCGGCCACTCGGTGGTTCAGGCGGCGGTTCGGGTAAAGGCGAGGCCTCAAACTCGGGTGAAGGCGACGATGACTTTGTGTTCGAAATCTCTAAAGACGAGTATCTAGAGTTATTGTTTGAGGACTTAGAACTCCCCAATCTACAAAAAAACCGCCTTAATAAACTGGTGGAATACCAAATCTACCGTGCGGGATTCACCAATGATGGCGTCCCCGCTAACATCAATATTGTCCGTTCATTACGCTCATCACTGGCACGTCGCATTGCGATGTCGGCAAGTAAAAAGAAACTATTAAAAGAGTTAGAACAAGAACTTGCCGAGCTGGAAAATATTCCAGGCACTAAGGCCGAGTTGATTTTGGATTTAAAAGCCCAAATTGAGGAGTTAAAACAAAAAATTGCCAGAGTGCCGTTTATCGATACCTTCGATCTGCGCTTTAATAACTATGCCAAACGAGAAATCCCTTCTAGCCAAGCTGTGATGTTCTGCTTGATGGATGTGTCTGGTTCTATGGATCAGGCAACTAAAGATATGGCAAAACGCTTCTATATCTTGCTGTATCTGTTCCTCACCCGTACCTATAAAAACTTAGAAGTGGTCTATATTCGTCACCATACCCAAGCTAAAGAAGTCGATGAACATGAGTTCTTCTACTCCCAGGAAACGGGTGGCACTATAGTATCGAGTGCATTGAAATTAATGCATGAAATTCAACAAGCCCGTTACCCCGCCGATGAATGGAATATCTACGCAGCCCAAGCATCCGACGGTGATAACTGGGCCGACGATTCACCTACCTGTAGGCAATTGTTAGAACAAAAAATCTTGCCACTGGTACGCAACTACAGCTACATCGAAATCACCAATCGCGCCCATCAAACCCTGTGGCGTGAATATGAATCCCTGCAACAGCATTACGACAACATCGCCGTGCAGCATATACGTCAAGCCGAAGATATTTACCCTGTCTTTAGGGAGCTATTCAAGAAACAAGCGGTTTAAGGGGGCACTATGGGGATAACTAAATCAACACCTTGGACACCACTGAGCGATGGTCCCGACTGGAGCTTCGAGCTACTGCAGGACTATCTCAAGGAAATTGAACGGGTAGCGGCACTGTATAAGCTCAGCACTTACCCAAATCAAATTGAAGTCATCACTGCTGAGCAGATGATGGATGCTTATGCGGGCATAGGTATGCCCATAGGTTACACCCATTGGTCCTTTGGCAAACGTTTTATCGAAACCGAGCAAGGTTATAAACGCGGGCAAATGGGGCTCGCCTACGAGATAGTCATTAACTCTAATCCTTGTATTGCCTATCTTATGGAGGAAAACACTATCACAATGCAAGCACTGGTGATCGCCCATGCTTGTTTCGGACATAATAGTTTCTTTAAAAACAATTACTTATTTAAAACATGGACAGATGCGAGCTCGATTATTGACTACCTAGTGTTTGCTAAAAACTACATCAGTAATTGCGAACAAAAATACGGTGTAGAGCAGGTCGAAAGTGTCATAGATTCCTGCCATGCGCTGATGAACTATGGTGTAGATCGCTATAAACGCCCCTCTGAAATATCATTCCGAGAAGAACAAGCAAGACAAAAAGATCGCGAAGCGTACCTACAAAGCCAAGTAAATGATTTATGGCGCACTATACCCAACCAACACCAAGAACTGTCTCAAACAAAAAAACGTCGTTTCCCCGCAGAACCGCAGGAAAACATCTTATATTTCATCGAGAAAAATGCCCCTTTACTTGAACCATGGCAAAGAGAAATAATCCGTATTGTGCGTAAAATGGCGCAATATTTTTATCCACAAAAACAAACTCAAGTGATGAACGAAGGCTGGGCCACCTTCTGGCACTACACAATTTTGAATCACTTGTACGACGATGGTGTGGTCACTGATCGCTTTATGATGGAGTTTTTGCAAAGCCACACAGGTGTGGTTGCCCAACCCGACTACAACAGTCGTTATTACAGTGGCATCAATCCCTATGCTTTAGGTTTTGCCATGTTCACCGACATTCGACGTATTTGTGAAAATCCAACCGAAGAAGATAAAGCTTGGTTTCCCGACATTGCCGGCAGCAATTGGGTCGAAACCTTACACTTTGCAATGCAAAACTTTAAAGACGAAAGCTTTATTAGCCAATATCTTTCACCTAAAGTTATCCGCCAATTTAAATTGTTTGGTATCCATGATGATGAGAAGCGCAATTATCTGTCGGTATCGGCCATTCACGATGAACAAGGTTATCAAGATATTCGCCAGTTATTATCGCAGCAATATAACTTGTCGAACATTGAACCAAATATCCAAGTGCATAATGTGGAGATAAACGGTGATCGTTCCTTAACCTTACGCTATGTGCCAAATAACGATATTCCCTTAGCCAGCAGCCATAAAGAAGTATTAAAGCATTTACATAGATTATGGGGTTTTACTGTCACCTTAGAGCAAAAGAATGCGGATGCGAGTATTACCGTATTAGCATCCTGCCCTGAAGTGGCTAAAGCAGAATAATAAGCCTAATAAAAAAGCCGTTTCCATTGGAAACGGCTTTTGTGTATTTATCGCTATTTTAATGCGACATCAATAACCGCAATTAATTGTCCTGTGCAATAGACGCGGGCATATCATCACGTAATTGTAACCACATCTTACCGCTGTTCATGCCATAGGTGCGCATCAGCGCTGGGACGTCGAGATAATTTTTCGCTTGAGCCAGTAACTCTAACTCTTTATAAAAATTCAAAGCCAATAATCGCGCATCAGAACTGGTGAAATAATAGCGACCGACTCGGCTATACAATCCCTTAAATCCATTTAATATCAATACGTAAAGTGGATTCCCGGAGGAGAAAGCTAAGGTATGATGCAATAAATAGTCGAATTCGGCATAGGATTCAGCCGTATCTTCAAGCTGATGAATTTTGGCGAGCACATTCACAGCCGTGTCTGGGTTATAACGCAGGGCACCGCGGAAATAGATAGCACTGACGTTAGTACGGGCCGACAAGAGTTGGTCAACCAATACCGGAAATCCTTCAGGATTAAGATCGGCAATCGTCTCAAGAATGTTTAAGCCCGAGGTTTCCCAGAAATTGTTCACTCGCGTTGGTTTACCGTGTTGGATTTTCAACCATCCGTCACGGGCTAAGCGCTGTAGCACTTCACGCAGAGTGGTGCGAGTCACACCGATCAATTCCGAAAGCTCACGTTCAGCCGGTAAAATGGACCCTGGAGGAAATTTATTATCCCAAATGGATCTCACAATATACTTCTCTGCAAAACTTGCAGGTCCTTTGGCATTGATAATCATCAGCCCACTTATCCAGTTGTTGTGCGTCGTAATGGTCACTGATCATACCAGAGCGGTAAAAAATGGAAACCATTGACTTAAATTCACTGTGTTATCGCCGTGTAAATGTCACACAATCGCTCAAAAAAACGACCAAGATCAAGGCAACAAACGCCAATTTTGCCGATTAGCTCCGCTTTTTGAAATGTGGGTATCAGTATCTCATTACATTAGCTTTCTCTTTAGGCTAGACTGATTTAACAAACGCAGGTATTGATATTAAACACGTGCAATTTTTAACATAATTAGAAGAGAGGCTGCCATGCCGGCGACAATGAGTCAGGCGTTTATTGGGAACTTCTTAGGAAATTCTCCTAAGTGGTACAAAACCGCAATACTGTCATTTTTAATTATCAATCCACTACTCTTTTTCTATGTCGACCCCTTCGTGGCCGGCTGGGTATTGGTGCTTGAATTTATTTTTACCTTAGCAATGGCATTAAAATGTTATCCATTACAGCCTGGCGGATTATTAGCGATTGAAGCTGTCGCAATTGGCATGACATCGGCAAGCCAAGTCTTGCATGAAATAGAAGCCAACCTCGAAGTATTATTACTCTTGGTATTTATGGTCGCTGGTATTTATTTCATGAAGCAGTTGCTGTTATTTGGCTTCACGAAAATTATCACCAAAGTCCGCTCTAAAATTTTAGTTTCGTTAATGTTTTGTTTGGCATCAGCGTTTTTATCGGCCTTCTTAGATGCATTAACCGTTATTGCCGTGATTATCGCAGTCGCTGTGGGTTTCTATTCTATTTACCACAAGGTCGCTTCTGGAAAAGATTTCGGCGCCGATCACGATCATACCTCCGAAGGGAAAAACGCTGCGGGTGAAGATATATTGAACGAAGAAGAACTCGGTGCATTCCGTGGTTTCCTTCGTAATTTGTTGATGCATGCGGGTGTGGGTACTGCACTCGGCGGCGTATGCACTATGGTAGGCGAGCCACAGAACCTCATCATTGCCGCACAGGCCAATTGGCAGTTCGGTGAATTCGCCGTACGTATGTCACCGGTTACTGTTCCGGTATTGATTTCAGGTATCTTAACCTGCTACTTAGTTGAAAAATTTGGCATTTTTGGTTATGGCGCTAAATTACCAACGGCCGTGCATCGGATCTTATGTGAATATGCCGCCCATGAAGATGCCCGTCGAACCAACAAAGACAACATGAAGTTAATCGTCCAAGCGATAGTGGGTGTCTGGTTAATAGCGGGGCTTGCCTTACACTTAGCTTCTGTGGGCTTAATTGGTCTTTCTGTGATTATTTTGACCACAGCCTTTAACGGCGTCACCGATGAACATGCCCTTGGTAAAGCCTTCGAAGAAGCACTGCCTTTTACCGCGTTATTAGCAGTGTTCTTTGCGGTAGTTGGCGTGATTATCGATCAACACTTATTCGCCCCCGTTATCCAATGGGCACTGAGTTATGAAGGCAATACCCAGTTAGTGATTTTCTACATCGCCAACGGATTACTGTCTATGGTGAGTGACAACGTGTTCGTCGGCACTGTGTATATCAACGAAGTGAAGGCTGCATTGATTAACGGCCAAATCACCCGTGATCAATTCGACTTACTGGCCGTTGCGATTAATACTGGGACTAACTTGCCTTCGGTGGCGACACCTAATGGTCAAGCCGCGTTCTTGTTCTTACTAACATCAGCCTTAGCGCCGCTTATCCGCTTGTCCTATGGCAGAATGGTTTGGATGGCATTGCCCTACACTATAGTGCTATCCATTGTGGGCGTTATGGCGATTGAAACGGGATTCTTAGAGCAAGCTACTCAATATTTCTATGATTCCCATACAATCATCCATCACAGTGCAAAAGAAGTATTAGGCACAGTGTCTGGACATTAAACTTCTCTATTGACTGAACTTTATTTAATAAGTAGAGTCAAAAAAACGCCCCATGTCTGAGGGCGTTTTTTGTTGATATGGAGCTCACTTTGACTGTCATTACTCGCTTTGCCCATTCCCGTTCGTCTTGGTTTATTCTCGCAGGCACAGCCCTCGGCTTAGAGTTAAGCGCACTGTATTTTCAACATATAATGAAACTCGATCCCTGTGTTATGTGTATTTATCAAAGACTTGCTGTATTTGGTATATTAGCTGCGGGCCTTATCGGCATGACAGCGCCAAAATATCGCATAGTAAGGATTCTCGCGGCTATTATTTGGGCCATCAGTGCAACTTGGGGATTAAAGCTAGCGCTATCGCTGGTAGACATGCAAACCAACCCATCGCCTTTCTCAACGTGTTCATTCTTACCTGAATTCCCCGCTTGGATGCCATTACACGAATGGTTCCCTTCCATTATGATGCCTACGGGCATGTGTACTGATGTGCCTTGGGTCTTTATGGGTGTGACGATGGCCGAATGGATGGTAGTGGCTTTCAGTGGCTTCCTAGTGGCTTGGTTACTCTTTATTGTGCCTATCCTGAGTGGTTCAAATAAACCTTCTCTTTATAAATAACCCGTTTGAGATGAGGCAGGGATCAACCCTGCCTTTAATTAACAATTTTATTCACAGTTTACGACTGATTCCCGCCGCTTATCCCATTCAATCGCCGCAACTTAAACATCTGCTCATAGCAAAACAGCGAGAACGCGCTACACTGGCTCAATGAAAAGGTGATGATTTGGTAACTGGTGATTATGGGAAAAAGTTCGACATCTGAGCCACATACAGCCTTAACCCAATGGCAAAACAGTTTGCCGTTCAAATTTAGCCTTATCCAACTTGTCATTGCCGCAATTTTGATTTGCAGCACAGCTTGGGTCATTCTCAGCATTCAACGCCAACAAGTGCTTGATCAACAAGCCGTATTAAACCAGAACTATGGCCAATTAATCATAGCCAAACTGCAGGAAATGACTTCACAGGTCGAAACCGTTGTCGGTTCAATTTCCAGTATTGCAAAACTTTACCGCTATGATCATGAGCAACTGGTGAAAACCATCCCCAGCCTGCTGACGCTCGCTAACCAACAACGCATCATTTCTGGTGGCGGCGTATGGCCCGAACCCGGCGCGTTTAATCAACAAAAATTTCGCGATAGCCTATTCTGGGCCCACAATGTCAACGATGAATTAGTTGCCATTGATAGCTATAACAAGGACACGTTTCCGAGTTATCACACCGAAGAATGGTATCGCCCGACACGCTATTTCCCCGCTGGCAAAATTTTCTGGTCAAAGTCTTATTTCGACCCCACCACCCATGAGTCCATGATCACGGCTTCAGGTGCTATGTGGATGGACCATCAATTTATTGGTGCAGCAACCGTAGATATCAGTTTAGAAAAACTCAATGCCCTATTACGCAATGTGATGGTGGATGTTAGGGGTTATGTCATTGCCTTAGATCATCAAAATCAAGTACTCGCCTATCCCCATGGCGATAACAATCTTCAGCATCAAGCTAATACCAGCCACACCTTTGTCACTTTTAATCATCTCGCTAACCAACAGCCAGACTTCAGTCCCATCGAAGCGGCATTACACAATGCGGATAAGGCATTTATCGCAGAAGCCGTGGCTGAGCGCGTCTTTACCCAAGAACAGATGCAGCATTTGACTCGGCTAAGTCATCAAGATGAACGCGATATGTTAGCCGCCATCGTCAATAACAATGCCTTAAACCATTTTACCACCCCCAAATTACTGACTTCAGTAACCTTAGCCCATGATCCCATTCTAAAAACAGCGTCTCTGGTTTCGGTATTTTTAATGCCTAATACCTATTGGAAAGTACTAGTTGTCACCCCAATTTCGCCACTGCAAGATACCGCCAAACACTTAGTTGAAAAGGTCGGTATTTATTTAGTGTGTATCCAGCTTTTAGGCTTAATCCTATTATTCTTGCTCCAACATAGGTTGTTTATTACCCCGATTATTGAAATCGTCCAAGCCTTAAAACGTAACGATTCCGCCTCAATTGAACTTAAAGCTAAAAACAGCCAAGATGAAATTGGCTTATTAGCCAAGACATTCCTGTCGCGCACGCAACAACTTGAAGTGGCCATGGCGAGTTTAGATGCCAGTAATCTTGCCCTAGAACAACAATTGCAGAGCCAAAACCTGTTCCAACTTGAATTAAAACGCCATAAGGAACAACTAAGGGCTTTACTGAAATTTTCCCAAAATCTTATCTATATCAAAGATCTGCACGGCAAATATATTTTAGTGAATGACAAGTATTGCGAAATCTTAGGTATAGAACGCAGACGCATAATTGGCGCCTCGGATTTCGAGGTATTTCCTAGCCAATTTGCCCACGAGTATCAACAAAACGATCAACGCGTACTGCACAATAACGAAGCCATCAATTTTGAAGAAGCCATTCCCTCACCACTGGGGAATCTTATGTATATCGTGACCAAATTTAAGATCAAAGATGATGACGATACTGTGATTGCGGTCGGCGCTATCGCCTTTGATATCACCTTGAAAAAAATTAAAGAGCAGGAACAGGAGAAATTACTCTTAGGACAAGTTGAGACGCTCAATCATCTACAAGAGCAAGTTCGCCTTATCAATCAACATAATAATGAGCTTTACCAAGAGCAAGAAGCATTAACTAAAATGCTCGAAAAGCATCATCAACTCAATCTCAGCCGTGAACAAAGCCAACAGTTAATGCAAAACTTCTTAGCTGAAATGATGACTCAGGTCATGCATGAGCAAGACCAGCTACTCGCCAAAGTTTGCCAACTGCAACAAACGAACGAGACAAATTACAGCACTCAGATCACCGAAGTCATGGTAACTCAGGCAGAGAAATTGCGGCATATTGCTCAGCTGCTGACCAATCATCAAAACGATATTCGTCCATTGCATCTGGCGCAATTTATGCGTCATTTACTAGGTTTACTAAAAGTGCAATTAGCGAAAGCAAACGTAGAAATTGTGCTCAATTGTGAGGAAAACATCATCATAGATGGCCCAGCTTGGCAATATCTGCAGCTCTTCTATCGCTTAATCACTAACACTTTGAATCATGCTTTTAAGACTCACAACGAACAGCGTGAAATCACCATCGCCATCGACAAATCGAACGACGTGCTGCAGATCAGTATTATCGATAATGGCATTGGTATGACACAGGCGCAGCTCACGCAATTGCGACAGGAACTGGAGCAAGAACTCTGTCTCGGGACCTTAACCTGTATCAATTTATGGCTTAAAAACGACTTCAACGGCAGCTTGACCATCAGCAGCCAGTTAAACCAAGGCACACATATACAGTGTCATTGGCCGCTCAACACAAACTTAGCGTCACAATAAAGAGGGTGGCTTACTGATCAAGCCATGCCTTAGCTTGGCTTTGCTCATCGGCAGCAAATACCTTTACAGGGCACGGCAGCATGCAGGCAAGCGCATTGACCATAGCGCTTGTTTGAGCTTGGTTAGCAATCATGACCACTCTTGAGAAATCACTTAAGTGAAATAAGCCAAGTACCGCATCGTCCCACAGGGCAGCGACAGATATACCTTCAAACTCAGGGGAAAACTCGTACCACAGGCGAATACTGGCGTGATCTTGCAGCTTAGCTTCAATGGCGGGAACTAGATAACCTTCCACATCCCCATGATTAACACGACCAGATGCGACAACTGCCAATATGTCATGGGCATGGCCTGAAGAGATCGTTAGCATTGAACACTCCTTATCAATACACGAATAAAATAATGAAAGCTCACACACTAAAGATACACAGACAATGGCATAAATGCAGGAAAAGAGAGTGGGTTATTTTACGTTAAGCCGATTTGAGCGGCTTGCCACTCAAAGCTAAAGCGCCCTTCTGATTAGGCGCTGACTTGTTGTTTAGCGATTTCTTGATCGAACAAATTCTTAATTAAACCGGAAAATTCGGTAATAAATAACGTCTGAGCAGGTGTAGCTTTATGATTGGCAACTGAAGCTAAAATCTCTTCTAAATCATACACAATTGCATCCACTTCGCGGATAATCATGTTGCGCTGCGCGAAAGACAATGACGGATTTTGACCACACACCATAATGATCTGCGCCGACAATTGCTCTTCAAACAATTCCATCACAGTATCGTCTAAAATCACCTCAGAACTTGGTGTTTCAAATAAGCCAAGATGTTCAGTTAAATACTGGACCAAATGCATGTAACCATCTTTATCTGTGACCATTTTTTACCCTTTAAACTCATTAACTTAATATCTAGTGTGGTGCTATTAATACCACAATCGGAAATATCAAAGAAGCCGAAAATTCGGCTTCTCATCGAGATCCAGCATACGCCACTTATTTAACTCTAGCCTATCTTCGATAACTGACGTATTGATCTACACCAATCTTATTGAAGTTACTGAGTTAAGGTTAGTACAAATGACACAGGAACAGCTTGGCTAATGCTCGATAAACCCGCAATTTCACGTAACTTATCAATGCCTGCAACAAGATCAAACTCATTGGCATTCACAATTATCGGCTGAAAACTGTTCACTAACAGCTTTTTATCAGAAACTTTAGTGATAATTACCGAAAAAGTTTTAGTTTGCGATTTACCATGCAATGCAATTTTACCATCAATATCAACGACTTTAGTCTCACCAACGCCGAGATCTTTTAGCATTTTAGTGTCAACTTGAGACGACAGTTTAAGCTCAGGATATAAAGACACTTCGAACAATAAATTCTGCATCCGCTCATCGCGGACATCAATACCAGTGGCGACGCCCATTAACGGAATGGTTAATTCGAATTGACCATCCTCTTTTAGCGTACCTTTGAGCTGTTTAAAGTGATGGACTTCACCAATGTCACCTTTCTTTACCGAAATAAAACTGACTCGCGAGTCTTGATCCATTACTTGCCATTGCGCGGCGCAGCTAAAACTGGCGATCGCCGATAAGGCAACAATTCCCATCCATTTTTTCATCGTATCCGTCCTCAAAAAGTGAGTTTAAAAGCCATGCAGTAAAGCAAATCGACATCTGCAGCAGGCGAAAATAATGCCCAGTTAACCGTGATCCACATCGCATAACTTCAGCTAAAGATACTCTTTTTATCCATTAGCGACCAGTAAACTATACTTCATACTCTAACGAGCCATTTATCTAAGCTATTGGCAAACGCCTGTTTATCCGCTTGGGAAAACGAATCCGGTCCGCCGGTATGCACGCCTGAACCCCGTAAGTCTTCCATAAAATCGCGCATCGTCAGCTTTTGTTTTATGTTATCGACGGTATAAAGCTCGCCACGGGGATTGAGTGCCAAGGCGCCCTTTTCGATGACTAAAGCCGCTAAGGGAATGTCCGCGGTGATCACTAAATGCGTTGGCTCAACATGGTCGACAATGTATTGATCCGCCACATCAAAACCCGCTCCAACGCGAGTTTGGCTGATGTAGGGCGATGGCGGTACGCGGATCATTTGATTAGCCACCAGCACCAGCGGCAAAGCTTTACGCTCCGCCGCACGAAACAGGATTTCTTTGATAGGATTGGGACACGCGTCCGCATCTACCCAAATTTTATAATCACTCAATGTCTTTTAGCTCTGTAATTAGGTTCACAAGCTCAGTTTTATGCCGAGCTATCGTACTATGCACCGTACTAAGGCGCTAAACGATCGATTTCCCACTCGGCATCATGACGGGTATACATAAAACGATCATGCAGCCTATGTTCTCCACCCTGCCAAAATTCGATACTCGAAGGTCTCACTAAGTAACCGCCCCAAAAACTGGGTAAAGGCACATCGCCCTTAGCGAACTTAGCTTTCATTTCGAAGAACTTGCCTTCAAGTACTTGTCTAGCGCTGAGTTTACTCGACTGCTGCGATACCCAAGCCGCAATTTGGCTGTCCTTAGGACGGGTCATAAAGTATTTAAGCACTTCGGCGGTAGACAACGACTGCGCTTCACCAAGCACCGATACTTGCCGCTCTAAAGGATGCCAAGGGAAATGCAAACTGACTTTATTATTGGCGGCAATTTGCTGGGCTTTGCGACTACCAAGGTTAGTAAAAAATACGAAACCTGTGTCATCAAAACGTTTAAGTAACACTACCCGTTGAAAAGGTTGGCCGTGTTCGTCCACAGTCGCCACACACATAGCCGTTGGATCGCTAAGTTCCGCATCCCTCGCCTGCGTCATCCACAGTTCAAACAAGTCCATTGGGTTTTGCGGTAAGTCGGCACGTCTTAAGCCGCCTTTAGCATACTCGCGGCGGATATCACTGAGATCTGTCATGGGGTTTCCTTAAGTAAATGCCAAAAATTTACATGAATTCAGGGATCAGCACTTCAGCATCAAGCTGCTGATAGTGGCTAAAGCGAATATCATAACCTTGCTCAGTCGTTAATGAGCCACGCCCTAAGCATAAATGGGCAGGAAATCCCTGCGTTGAGTCGTTGATATTAAAGCCGATAGTGTCCCAACTGATGGGAGAAAATAGTGCTAATAATCGCCCTAAGAGTTGTTGCGGATACTGGGCTAAATCCAGATTCGTTTCAAAGCTCACATAGGAGCTAGCGCAGGCATTCTCGCTTTGGGGCGTAATATGCAAGGTCACATAATACTTGCCCCAGAGACCGTTCATCGAAAAACCTGATGGATCAAATAAATGGGCGTCAAGCTCAAAGTCTGGGAATAAATCGTTAAGTTCGAGTGCGGCACAAATTTCAGCTTTGCTTTGCGAGCCACCATTTAGATAATCGGCTAGCTCACCACGAATGTGGTACATCAACAGCTCACAGCTTTGATCATCCTTTGGTGCACGATAATCACTATCAGAGCAGAAAAAATAATGGTGATGACTGTCTAAATGCCCCACTCTCATTGCCTTACCCGCGATACGCTGACGCAGCTTGCCAACATCATCAGCAAAACTCGTGGTTTGCAGGTGGGCTTGGTATTCGTTTTTACGCTGATAACTCACCAACGCGATGGCAGGCACGCCAAGCGCGTCGATAAAATAACAGGCGGCGTCCACTAAAGTGCTATTGCCGCAGGTGAGCATGACAAATCTGTCGTGCCAGACAAACAAGCTAGATTCACTCAACAGGTAGGCATCGCAATCAGCATTACTTAACTGCGACAAAATCTCGGCATGGGCACAATTGACTAAGGCTGACCAAAAACTCACATCGAGTTCACGTAAATTCGGCGCAGACGCCGCCACGATGATCTCAAGTTTCTTTTCTGAGCCTTCAAAAAACATCAAATCCTTAACTCCATTAAACGCTATGCGCCCTTGCTGTTGACATCCTTTACGCCGTAATAGCACCCACGGACGATAAATATCGTCCAGAAAGCAAAAATCAGCCTAAGTGACCTTAGGCTGATTTATTTTAACACACTAAATCTTAAGAAAAATATCTTAAGAAAAATCTTCCAAGTAAGTGTAGCCTTTTAGACCAACTTGCAGTTCTTCTAAAATTTGTGCGCGTTCATCTTCGGCAATATGCAGATTCACTAACTCTTCGTAAGTGCGCATAAAGGCCACCGCATCTAAGTTAACGTAACGCAATACGTCAGCGACAGTATCACCCGCCAATACCGATTCAATGTTCGTCACACCGTTATCTTCGATGCGAACAACCGCAGAGTTAGTATCACCAAACAGGTTATGCATATCACCCAAGATTTCTTGGTAGGCACCCACAAGGAAGAAACCAATCAAGTACGGGCTATCCGCACTCCAAGCTGGCACTGGCAATGTGGTTTCAATCCCTTGTCCATCAACGTATTGATCAACAATACCGTCAGAGTCACAGGTGATATCGAGCATCACAGCACGGCGCTCAGGGGCTTTGTCTAAACCCGATAACGGCAATACTGGGAACACTTGGTCAATACCCCAAGCATCCGGTAGTGACTGGAATAATGAGAAGTTAACAAAGAATTTATCGGCTAACTTTTCATTGAGCTCATCAATAATCGGTCTGTGATAACGGTTCTTCGCACTCAATAGCCCTTGCACTTCATGGCACACACGCAGGTTAGCTTGTTCAGCCCACGCACGCTCCGCTAAGCTCAATTGACCTAAAGCGAATAGCGAATGCGCTTCTTGTAAGTCACTTTGGCTATCGTGGTAAATCTCAATCAAGGCGCGTTGATCAGCGCGGCCGCTGATCTCTGACCATGAATGCCACATGTTATGCAATAACTGTGGTGACTCTTCAGCTGGGGCTTGAATATCTTCAGGCTGATAGGCTTCAGTACCAATAACATCGGTGATAAGCACAGCATGGTGCGCGGTTAAGTAACGACCCGATTCTGAAATAATACGTGGCATAGGCTGCTCGTATTCATTACAGATGTCGGTCAATACGTTAACGATATTGTTAGCGTATTCGGTCAGGCCATAGTTCATCGAGTTATTACTTTGGCTACGTGTGCCATCGTAATCCACCGCTAAACCACCGCCGACGTCGAAGCAGTTAACACTTGCGCCTAATTCACGTAATTCACAGTAGAAGCGACCTGCTTCACTCACACCTTGGCGAATATCACGAATGTTGGCGATTTGCGAACCTAAGTGGAAATGCAGTAACTGCAGCGAATCCAGCATGTCGTGTTGCTTAAGTTGTTCAACCACCAGCAAAATTTGTGCTGCTGATAGACCGAACTTAGACTTCTCGCCACCGCTCGCCTGCCATTTACCTTTGCCTTGGAATGCTAAACGCGCACGCAAACCTAAACGCGGTTTAACGCCCAAACGTTTAGATTCAGCTAACACCATTTTCAGTTCAGACAGTTTTTCTAAAACGATGTAAACCTTGTGGCCTAACTTTTCACCAATCAGTGCTAAACGGATATATTCATTATCTTTATAACCATTACATACAATGACTGAACTGGCTTTTTGCGCCATGGCTAACACAGCCATCAGCTCAGGCTTACTGCCCGCTTCTAAACCCAGTTGTGGTACTTCTTTTGATGCCTGACTCGCCAGGATCTCTTCCACCACAGTTTGCTGTTGGTTTACTTTAATCGGGTAAACCAGCAAATAGTCCGCCTGATACTCGTACTTCTGTATCGCTTGGTCGAATGCTTGGCACAAACTGTTCACTCTGTGGTGCAGGATCTGCGGAAAACGAACTAGTACAGGCAAAGCGACGCCCGCTTTAACCATGTCTTTGGCTAGCTCATTTAAGCCAATCTTGTAATCAGGATTTTTTGGGTCCGGTGACACTGTCACCTCACCGTGATCGCTGATCCCATAAAAACCTTGGCTCCAGTGAGTAACATTGTACCCAGCACGAGCATCATCAATAGACCAATCATTCATTATTATTTAGCCCGTCTATTAAAAAATGGGTTAAACGGTTATGACTTAATAGCACAACCGCCCGTTCGACAAACCCAGGCAAAGGGACACCTTACCTGACATACACGAAGGTAGATTTTACCTTCTACTTAATGCCGCAACGTCACGCTAGTGTAAGTGACATTGCCGCGATTTTCATTAATAGCGCAAGAGACAATTCATCTTAACGCACTATATCCTATCATATTGATGAAGAAGCTTATTCCCTTCTCCCAGTAAAGCTATCTTTACTTGCCTCGCTTGCATTTATCTTAAGGCTAAAGGCCGCAAATACCGTCAAAAAGCCGAATGAAGTCCTGAGTCGTATCCTTAAAACATCAAGCTAATAAGCAGCTTAAAGACGTTCGAAAGAAGTTAAGACCTTCAGAAACCGATAACACAAGTAGAAAACGAAAACCGACAACACCGAACTAGCGAAAACGCCAAACCAGCTTATCTCTAGGCAAGATTATTTTAACAGGGGACTATTGGCTTCTTCGCGGCCAGAATTGATGCGGATCAACGTGAGATGCTTAAGGCCAGTATCATCGTATGGCACGACAATCGAGCGTTGGCATTGTGACACTTTTAGGCAAAGTGCAAAAAATGGATGCTTGTGCATTAGCTAATAAAAACCCTCTTAACCCCATGTAATTCGATATGTTGTCAATTACACGGTTAATGACTGCTGAACCATAAAACCTTTACTACTCACGTAATATTTGTAATGTCTCTAACGAGCGAAGTCGTTGAACGGCGCAATTAAACCGCGCAATGTCACAGAATGCAAGCAAGAATCTCATTTAATATTTTGCATTAAAATATAATAAACACCCGCTTAACAACCACCTACTGAGAATTAGCGTTAAGCTGAATAATATTAGCTAGTTAGCGCATGAACGCCGTACTCGTCTGTTCAATATTTTTTAATAGCCTTTGTAACTTTTTTGACATTTATTGCCGCAAATAACCCTTCATTTTGTGTGTCACTTTAGCCCCGCCCACGTGCAGTCATTGGCTAAAGCCTAGCGCTCAATATCACATTGCAAAATTCAGCCCCAATAAGCCATAAACCGAGGCGCAATTCCACCTTAAAACTTAAGACAATCCCAGATACCAATATGAGGTCATTCCTAGTAACAATCCTCATCACTTTTCCAACCACATTTCTTGTCATAGCCCTTACCAACATCCAACTAAACAGCGGTGATGATTAACGGCTGAATCGCCCTAAGATAAAACCCAAAGACAATAATGCTGCAGTTTCAGCACCGAAGTGTATAATCGCAGCCGAATCACATTCCATTATGCACAGAGAGATCCATGGTACAGATAGGTAAAACCTGCAAACTTGAGGTTGTAAAACAAGTCAGCTTTGGCGTGTATTTAAACGCCCACGAATTAGGGCAAGTACTGCTGCCAAACAAAGTCACCCTAAAAGACTGCCAAGTCGGTGATCTGCTTGACGTGTTTCTGTATCTAGATTCTGAAGATATCGTGATTGCCACCACGCGCCGTCCATTGGCACAGGTAGGCGAATTCGCCTACTTAAAAGCCGTTGCAACCGGTCCTTATGGCGCCTTTTTAGACTGGGGCTTAGATAAAGACTTATTGCTGCCCTTTGGTGAGCAACACAAGCCTATCGAAGAAGGTCGCTCTTATCTGGTTTATGTGCACGCTAACCGCGCCGATGAACGCATCATGGCCTCATCAAAAATCGATAAGTTCCTCGATAAGACAGAGCCAGAGTACGCTGTCGGTGAGCAGGTCGATTTATATATCGGCGGCACCACAGATTTAGGCTACAAAGCTATTATTAATCATGCCCATTGGGGCGTGATTTACGAAAACGAAGTGTTCCAAAAACTGCGTTTCGGCCAAAGACTCAAAGGTTTCATCAAACAAGTGCGCCGCGATGGCAAAATTGATCTTGTGCTGCAACAAGGCAGCAAGCAAGAATTAGATAAGCACGCGCACATTATCCTGATCAAACTCAAACAGGCTGGCGGCTTCTTAGCCCTGACTGATAAAACCGATGCTGAAATCATTTACGATCAGCTTGGTATGAGTAAAAAAGCCTTCAAAAAAGCCATAGGTGGCTTATTTAAGAATGGTCAACTGAGTATAGATAATGATGGCCTGCGTTTAACTGAAACAGCAGAATAATCAACTCTGTTCAGTACTTAGCGTTAAATTTGTACAGTTTACCGCCACTAAGGCAAAGTTTGACTGACAACTCCTAGGATATTAAGCATGGCTCTGTTATAAACAAAGCCATGCTTTTTTCTTTGGAGCTTATATGGAACTCACGTTACACGAAGCCAGAGTCATCGGATGCCTGCTTGAGAAAGAAATCACTACCCCAGAGCAATATCCTCTCTCGCTAAACTCATTGACCTTAGCCTGCAATCAAAAAACCAGTCGCGAGCCGGTACTCGAACTCAGCGAAACCCAAGTACAAATTGCCGTCGATTCCCTTAATCGTAAACGTTTGATCAGCGAACAGTCGGGATTTGGTAGCCGCGTCGTGAAATACAAGCACAGATTCTGCAATACCGAATTCAGTGAACTTCAACTGTCCTCCGCCGCACTCGCCATCGTCTGTTTGTTGCTATTACGTGGCCCACAAACGCCAGGAGAACTGCGCACTCGCAGTAATCGCCTACACGAATTTAAAGACGTGATCGAAGTGGAAGATTGCATCCGCCAATTAATGAGCCGCGAAAAACCTTTCTTAAAACAGTTGCCCAGAGAAGCCGGTCGCCGCGAATCCCGTTATGTGGAATTATTCTCTGCCGCCTCGTCGCAGCTCGAAACTGCGCAGCCAGATAATACTCATACTGCCAGCCCTCATACTGCCAGCCAGACTACCAACCATAGTGCCGCCCATGTCGCAGTGTCTTTGGCTGCTGAGCCGCATGAATTAACCCAAAGAGTGACAGAGCTTGAGCAACAGGTGGCTGAACTGACGCAAAAGCTCGATGAGTTAATCGCCTCGTTGAGTTAATCGTCTTATAAAGCTAATCATAGCGTCAAGAATAATAGAGACAGCAAATGACCAATAATCCACCCAGCAGTTTCAACAACATGCTTATTATCGCCATGTTTGAACTGCGTAAATTTTTATTTAATACCCGAGGGATCATCGCCTTGGTCGCCTTTGGTTTAGTGTGGGGCGTACTCCTGCTTTATCCCATTCAAAGCGCATCGGCGATGTTATTGCAGCCCAATGTAAAAGATGTCATCGACAGCTTATTTGGGGCCAATACCCTCAACGTGCTCTTTGAGTGGCCTGTAGCCGAAATGGCGGTGTTTTGGTGCTTTGCGCTGTATTTATTCCCACTGTTCAGTATTTTGATCGCCGCCGATCAATTCTCTTCCGATAAAACCCGTGGCACACTGCGCTTTTTAACCCTGCGCACTAGCCGTGACAGCTTATTGTTCGGGCGTTTTCTCGGCCAAATTCTGATCCAAGGCTTGCTGATCCTATTGACGATTATCGCCACAGTCGCCCTCGCGCTCAGCCGTGACAGCCAGCTTTTTTTACCAGCGTTAACCTCTGGCGCCTTAGTTGGCCTTAACCTCATCATAGTGATCTTACCCTACACGGCAGTGATGACCTTATTGTCCCTGTATGCGCGCACAGCACGCCAAGCTATGGTGTTTGCGACCATTTTATGGACTGTGATTTCCATCGCCATCATGGTGTTAGGCAGCCAATCTAACGTATTGGCTCAGCTACAATGGATATTACCCGGTGCTCAGTTATCGGACATGCTCAATACCAATGGACTCAACAGTTTAGTTTATGCCCCTATTCCACTAATCCAAACCGCTGCGGCCCTCTTACTCGGCAGAATGTATATGCAAAGGAGCTCGCTATGAGTCTGATCCAATGCCAAGGACTGTCAAAGCTTTACGGCAGCAAAAAGGCGCTGAATGATGTTAACTTCAGCCTAGAAGCGGGTGCCCCCATCGCCCTTGTCGGTCCCAATGGTGCGGGTAAAACCACGCTTTTTAGCCTGTTATGCGGCTATATGTCGCCAAGTGCCGGGACAATAACCCTGCTCGGTGAAGCGCCTAATAGCCCTAAACTTTTAGGTAAAATTGCCGCTTTACCCCAGGATGCGGTGCTCGATCCCAATTTGACCATTGTTAGCCAATTAAGCTTTTTCGCGCGTTTGCAGGGCATGGGCGTTGAACAAGCCAGACAAGAGGCCATTCGCGTATTGACCTTAGTCGATTTAGCTGACGTCGCCGAGCAAAAACCACCCAGTCTTAGCCACGGTATGAGTAAACGCGTATCGATTGCGCAGACGCTCATTGGCTCGCCAGAATTAGTGTTATTGGATGAGCCGACGGCGGGACTCGACCCTGCCAATGCGAAAAAAGTCCGCGAGCTGGTCAAAGCCCTATCGCCCACCACGACCTTTATGATCAGCTCGCATAATCTCGATGAGCTCGAAAAGCTGTGCGATCAAGTGTTGTATTTAGACAAGGGCCAACTGAGCCAAGCCGTGTCTATGCATGCATCGACCGACAGTGATTACCTAACGTTAACCATGCAAACTTGTGACAGTGAGGTGCTGCAAGCGGAAGTGGCGAAACTGGCGGGCGTGGTGAACGTCAGCTCAAAACAGAGCAAAGTGTTTATTATCCAGCTTGCCACGGATGCAGAAAAAGCACAGAACAGTGATATTGAAATGCGCCTATTTACCCTTTTCAACCAACATCAGTGGCAATATAAGATGCTGCTGAAAGGCCGCACTCTGGAAGAAACGCTCTTTTCATAGGCGAGCTTTAAAAAGTTGGCTTCACATAAGCCAGCCGTTGAATAATGCTGCTCATGACTTAAGCGCAACCCAGTTGCGCTTAAGTTTTCGACTCAAAACTGACAAGCACTCAAAACCGACAAGATTACCGCTCAATATACCAACACTCTGTTTTCAATAAAGCTACAAGCCAGTCAATAAAACACCACTCGACCGCGCTAAGCTGGCTATGGCTTTCAATCTTAAGGCGAGCTTGTTATAACTCCCCTTCGATTGAACCTAAGCTGACTTCAGAGGTTTCTATGAACAAAGCACAACTTATCCAACGTATTGCCGCCGAGCTCAATGCATCGCAAGCGAGCACTAAACCTGTGGTTGAGCAGATTTTGCAACAGATCCACATCGCCTTAAGCGAAGGCGAAAAAATCTACCTGCCACAATTTGGCACCTTTGAATTGAGATACCATGTCGCTAAAACGGGCCGTAATCCACAAACGGGCGAAACCATAGAAATCGACGGCTACAATCAGCCCAGCTTTAAAGCCTCAACGGCATTGAAGCAACAGATCAATCGCTGATAGCAACGCTTAGCGTTAATGTGCAGTCACTCATTTGCGAACATTAATCGGCAGCCTTGATAGAAATAAGCCTCACCTAATGTGAGGCTTTTGGTCTCAAAACATTACGATAGCACTTAGCTGAAAGTATTAAGCGGCTAAGCATTAGTTAGGCACTGGCTATGTATTGGCCTCTGCGCTTTGAAAAAGTGGCGAAGTATCAAGATAATCGGCGGCATTTTCAGCACTGGGAGCATCAAGAAAAGGCACACAGCCGAGGAAAGGCGCTGACATCATCTCTTTAAGACTCGCCAAGTTTTCCGCAAACATACTCATATTCGGGTCGACACAATTGGCAACCCAGCCAGCAATCTTAAGCCCATCAGCCAATATCGCCTCTTGAGTCAGCAGTGCGTGATTTAAGCAGCCGAGTTTCATGCCCACCACGAGTATCACTGGCAGTTCTAATTTCTGTACCACTTCCGATAAATATCTCCCCTCGCCTAAGGGTAAACGCCAGCCACCCGCGCCCTCAATCAAACAAAAATCCGCTTGAGCAAACGCTGCTAAATCCAAGCTTTCGATAATGACTTCAGGCGCTAAACCCACGCCCACTTGGGCGGCAGCAATATGCGGCGCAATCGCAGGCTCGAAGGTAAAAGGATTGATGGTGGAATAGGCCAGTTTTAGTGAAGATGACGTCATAAGATGCAGCGCATCGGCATTACGTAAGCCTTCGGAGGTTTGCGCACAGCCCGAGGCGATGGGCTTAACACCTAAGGTAGACTGCGTGTTAGAAGCCAAAATACTCACAGCCGAGTCAGCGCTGGCTATCGCGCCCAAACGGTTTACTGCGGTTAACAGCGCCGATGAAACTAAGGTTTTACCACTGTCGGTATCTGTACCTGTTACAAAAAACATATTAGATCCTTATCTGTCGCTACTGAGTGGTCTTTATGAAATACACTCGGTATGAAGCCAAAAGCAACCAATCCATAAATCTACACACTAAAGCCCCTATCGCTCACCAATGCTAAATATATTTGCATGATGATTGCTGTAGCTAAAACACTGTTGTAGCTAAAACACTGCTTTAGTTAAACATAGCGCGAAACTGTTATATCCCGCGCCGAGCACGTATCTGCACTATCTGATAGGTTAACGGTAAACCTTGGGGTACACGTAACGATTCGGCTTTGGCCTGCATTGCCAGCCAATCTTGGCGACCACGCAGCCGCGGAGCTAAATCTGCAGCGGCTATTGCACCAGCAACTTCTCCTGCTGCTTGCGATGTTGAGTCAATTAAACGGGTTGAGTTGGCTGAACTGATTGAATGAGCTGAATGGCTTGAGCTGACCGATTGCACTGATGCGCCTACCCCTTTAATGGAATAGAGTAAGGTTTTGAGCGTATCAAAATGCACTGTCATAGGAATGAGCTGCACCTCTAACGACTGCCATGTATCGAGTTTAAATGCCGCTTTGAGCGACTCTAGCGTCGAAAAGTCATTCACTCTTAAGCCTAATTCGGCTAATTGATTCAAACTTCCCTGCGCTACTAGGCTCAAATGACACTCGCCATTTGGCTTAAGCACTCGCGCCATTTCGGCGACCGCAGCGGCGAAATTCCCACACCATTGCAAAGCCAAATTCGAATAAATCACATCGATGCAGCCATCGACAAAAGGTAAACACTCGGCATCGGCGCACACGCCGTGATAATCGGGATAAGATTGTTTTAGCTTGTGCAACATGCCAAGGGCGATATCCACAGCAAACACAGTCGTCTGTGGATTTTGTATCGAACCCTGCTCAGCGTGATGCTCAGATTGATGTGCAAAATCATGCACCGAAAAATCGGTCCCAGGGCCAGCGCCAATGTCCAACAGATGACCTTTGGCGGTAAACTCACTGAGTAAACTGGCGGCGCTCAGACGTTGTAACTGATTATGGTCTTGATAACTATGGGCCGCTGCAGAGAATCGTTCGGCAATCTGAGCGCCGTGTGTATTGGCTATTTTCTTAATTGCTCTTTTTCCAACAGCTGGTTTTTCAAAGGCTTGTTTTTCAATCGCTTTTTTTTCAAAAGCTTTCATTACAGCAGATTCGCTCACATTCATCTCGTGAGATATTGACCCGCAAGAGCTGGACTCACTAGATTTGAGCACGTTAGAGCTTGGTTCACTCGCCTTGGGCTTGCTGGATTTAATCGGGCTTGGCATTGCAGTTAACACTCAACCATAAAAACTTAAAATTCAATAGAATAACGCCTTCAATCGCGTACATTTATCTGTGATCATCCGTAGCTTGTCGTTCAGTCACAAGTGGCACACGGACGCGACTGAGCACTTGAGCTAATTGCGCAGCACAGGCCGCGATATCTTCCGCGGCATGGGCGGCCGTTAAGGTAATACGTAAACGCGCAGAGCCCACAGGCACGGTCGGCGGGCGAATCGCGCCAACCCAAATCCCTGCAGCCCTTAGCTCCTCAGCCACTTGCAGGGTTTGCAATGCATCACCAATGACCAGCGGCTGAATCGCGGTATCTGAACCTAAAAGGGGCACATTCGCCTCAAGGCATAATCGTTTAAACAGCGTGATATTCTCACGCAGTTTTTGCTGTAACTCGGGATGTGCTGTGCAGTACTGAGCAGCGGCTAACGCTAATGCGGCATTGGCGGGCGATAAAGCGGTCGAGTAAATGTATTCACGGGCGTTACTGACTAAATAATCGATCAGCGCCTGACTCCCCAACACGGCCGCACCTTGGCAACCTAATGCTTTACCAAAAGTGACCACTTGCACATCGATAAGCTTGGCGGCATCAGCATTGTGATAATCATCGAGCACCGCAAAACCATGGGCATCATCGACAATCAACCAAGTGTTATTTTGCTGACAAAGCGCCGATAACTCAGCAATCGGTGCACAATCTCCGTCCATGCTAAACACGCTTTCAGTGATTAACGCCGATGTCTGATGTCGAGCGAGTAACCGCTCAGCGCTTTCTAAGGAATTGTGTAAAAAACGTTTCAGCTGCGCGCCGCTATCGTGCAAACCATCAATAATTGAGGCGTGTACGAGTTTGTCGGCAACAACAATATCGTGTTGATCAAATAGGGTTTTCATTAGCGCCGTATTAGCACTAAAGCCCGAGCAAAATAATAATGCCGCTTCATGTCCCGTTAAGGCGCAAAGTTCACGCTCCAGCGCCAAATGTGCGTCACTGTAACCTGTCACTAAGGGCGATGCGCCGCTGCCCACACCGTAGATTTGTGCGCCAAGGTGCAAGGCCTCAGCGAGCTCAGGTACGCGGGATAAACCTAAATAATCATTACTACTGAAATTGACATAAGTGCGACCTTCAAACACAAAACGTGGGCTCGAAGTGGATGCGTTGGTGTTAATGGCATGATCGACACTCAGCACTTTACGTTGGCGCAGTAATCCTTGCTCACGCAGAGCATGCTGACGGGCGGCAATTTTAGTCTCAAGCAGAGAACTCATCAATTTAGCCTCAAGAGTGTGCGATTTAAGCAGATTTATCTTAGGAATAGAACACATTGAATAAACCTGTTGGCCGCAGTCAATACAGACTGCGCCGACAGGATTGATATGTTATTCAAGATATACGTCAAACAACATGAAGTCAGTGTGCTTACAAAGCCGCCGCGTCATAGAATTGTGCCGATGACTTATCTTGATAGGCCGCCGCTTTGGCTAGAACAGCACTTTCTTCTTCCAATTTTGCCGCAGCGCCCTGTTCTGGACGTAAGCCTAAACGTCGGAATAGCCCCATATCATCGCTTTCTTCTGGGTTTGGCGTGGTCAGCAATTTACAACCGTAGAAAATCGAGTTGGCGCCAGCAAAGAAACACATGGCCTGCAGTTCATCACTCATATTTTCGCGACCCGCCGATAACCGCACGCGCGAAAGCGGCATTAAAATACGTGCCACGGCAATGGTACGCACAAATTCGAGTGGATCGAGATCGTCAAGCTTCTCAAAAGGTGTGCCCGCCACTTTGACTAACATATTGATCGGCACTGAATCAGGGTGCTGGGGTAAATTGGCCAGCTGTTGCAGTAAGCCTGCACGATCCGTCGCCTTTTCACCCATGCCGACAATCCCGCCAGAACACACTTTCATGCCAGAAGCACGCACATGTGTCAGGGTATCTAAACGATTTTGATAGGTACGAGTGGTGATCACATCGCCGTAGTATTCAGGCGAAGTATCTAAATTGTGGTTGTAATAATCTAAGCCTGCGCCAGCTAAATCGTTCGCCTGCTCTTCAGAAAGCATGCCAAGCGTCATGCAGGTTTCCATGCCTAAGGCTCTGACTTCTTGTACCATTTGCTTAAGGTACGGCATGTCTTTTTCTTTCGGGTTACGCCAAGCGGCGCCCATACAGAAACGAGATGCCCCCGCGGCTTTAGCACTGCGCGCTTCGGTCAGCACAGTTTCCATTGCCAGCAAACGCTCTTTCTCTAAACCTGTGTCATAACGGGCGCTCTGTGGGCAGTATTTACAATCCTCAGGGCAAGCACCGGTTTTAATCGATAACAAGCGGCTAATTTGCACTTCATTGGGATCGTACACTTCACGGTGAATGCTGTGGGCTTTAAATAACAAATCATTCATCGGCAGCGCAAATAAGGCTTCGATTTCTTCCCGCTTCCAATCATGACGAACTTGCAACTGCGACATTGAACACCCTTTTTATTCTGTCTTTTATCTTGGCTAGGATAACCTCAGCCCTTAAACTGTCAACGCCAACCAGTGAACTCAGTTTACTAGTGGCTACTTTACCACCAACCTAGTGAGCATTTATGCGCAATTTACTCGATTTTGATTTTGATAGCGCCCATATTTGGCATCCTTACACCTCAATGACCCGTTCTCTTCCTGTTTTTGGTGTACATAGCGCAAAGGGTTGCGAGCTCGAACTCGTCGATGGCCGCAAGCTGGTCGATGGCACTAGCTCATGGTGGGCTTGTGTGCACGGCTATGCGCATCCCGAGATATTAACCGCGATGGAAAAACAGCTGCATCAGCTGAGCCATGTAATGTTTGGCGGCATCACCCATGAACCCGCCATTGAACTGTGTAAAAAACTTATCGCTATGACCTGCGAGCCGCTGACGAAAGTCTTTTTATGCGACTCTGGCTCTATCTCAGTGGAAGTGGCGATCAAAATGGCGCTGCAATATTGGCAAGGTCAAAGTTTGCAAGGTAAAAGTTGGCAAGATCAAAGCTCGCAGGAACAAACCACACATCAAGAGCGGCCATTAAAACAACGTATTCTTACCGTTAAGAAGGGATATCACGGCGATACCTTTGCCGCCATGAGCGTGTGCGATCCCGAAGGTGGCATGCACACTATGTTTGGCGATGCGCTAACAAAACAATCTTTTGTGCCCGCGCCACAAACCGCCTTTGGCGAAGCCTTACAAGCCGATGATTTAACCGCAATGCGCAGCATTTTAAGTGCAAATCACCATGATATTGCCGCTGTGATCATAGAGCCGATCATGCAAGGTGCTGGCGGGATGCGTTTTTACAGCGCGGATTATTTAGTGGGTATTCGCGCCCTGTGCGATGAATTTGATGTGTTGTTGATTTTGGATGAAATCGCCACAGGCTTTGGCCGAACAGGTAAGCTGTTTGCCTATGAACACGCCAATATCACTCCAGATATCTTATGTTTAGGTAAAGCACTAACGGGCGGTTACATCAGCCTAGCGGCAACGCTATGTACCGATAAAGTCGCCCAAGGAATCAGCCAATCTCCCGCGGGCGTGTTTATGCATGGGCCGACATTTATGGGCAACCCGCTGGCCTGCGCGGCGGCGTGTGCGAGCTTAGACTTAATCAATCGCAATGAATGGCAAACGCAAGTGGCCGCTATCGAGCAGCAAATGCGCTTAGAACTTAAGGATGCGATTGATTTACCCAGCGTAAAAGACGTGCGAGTGCTCGGCGCTGTCGGCGTGTTAGAGATGCACGAACCCGTCAACACGGCAGAGTTGCAGCAACAATTTGTTGATTTAGGCGTGTGGGTTCGCCCCTTCGCTAACCTTATCTATATCATGCCGCCCTATGTGATTAGCCCGGCGCAATTAAGCCAACTCACCCGTGCGATGAAGCTAGTTGCAACAAGCATTAAGGCATCATCCGCCTGTGACGAGCCACAGCTTATTAGCCACGGTTAATACCAACAGCATAAGCCTTCAACGTAATCATCCTTCAAATAGATAACCCTCTGCGCATCGTTAAAAGTGCGCTAGGGTTTAAACTAAGCAGCGATGTTAAGTCACTCAGCAGTCTTACCCAGAATACAAACCTCGCATCCTCTCGATAGCTAAAAGCGCTAAGATTGCAATTGCAACATTGCTCACAATTTCCATTAAAACTCCGCAATTTAGCCCATTAATTTAATCTAGCAACTGGACATTTTTCCAAAGCCAGCAATGCTTATATCGCTAATGTTTTCCCGCACATCTTTCGCCAATATCCGCCAACAAATTGAGCTGAGGAATGGCTTAAATAGCAACACCAAGACATGGAGATCATATGTTCAAACTCGCTGACATAGCCGTCAATCGCAAACTCGCATTACAGCTCATCATCGCCCTAGCAGGCGCCATAATTTTACTCATTATTTCAGTTAGTGCTTTAAAGCATAATCTGATGATGGAGCGTGAAGCACGGCTTAATGCCGTATTGTCCCTCGCTAGCAGCCGCATTCAGGCGTTATCCCAATCACTGCCCTTAGAGCAAGCACAGCAGGCCGCTAAGGACATGTTGAACGACATGCGCTTTGATGGTGATAACTACTTGTTTGTGATTGATGAATCGAGGCGCGTCATCGTCCATCCCATCAAAAGAGAATTAGTTGGGCAACAGATGGGCAATCAAGGCGAAGAAAACTATTGGTACAAAATGGTCGAACTCGGCCGTGATGGCAAACAAGGCCTAGTCGAATACCGCTGGATGACAGCTAATGGAAAATCGGCGCAAAAAATCTCACTCGTCATGGGATTTAAACCTTGGGGCTGGATCTTAGGCTCAGGTATGTTACTCCAAGATATTGAAGCCACCATTTGGCATGAATACCTCACCATGGGTGGTATTACATTTGTCATTATTGTGCTTATGGCTTGGCTAGGTTATGCCATTAGCCGCTCTATTACTCGGCCATTGGATGATGTGAATCAGGCGATGCTCGCTATCACTAAGGGGGATTTAACTACGCAATTAAAGGTCTATGGTAAAGACGAGCTTGGCTCTTTAGCCCGCAACATCAACCAAAGCATTGGCTCGATTCGTAGCACCTTACAGGAAGCGAGTCATAGCGCTGATCATGTTGCCCAGGCCTCGGCTCGCATCGCCTCAACCGCAGAGGAAACTAATCAAGCAGTAAATAATCAGCGGGATCAACTTGCCCAGCTTGCCACCGCCATGAATGAAATGAGCGCCACTATCGCTGATGTGGCAAACAATGCAGAGAGTACAGCCAAAGATACCAAAGAAGCCACCTGGGAAGCTGGCCTTGGCGATCAAGATGTTCACGCCAGCGTAGATGGTATTCATGCTCTTGCCAAAGAAGTGGAGCAAGCGACGGACCAAGTGAACATGCTCAAAGAGGAAGTCATGCAGATCAGCGAAGTGACCTCTGTTATCAGCGCGATTTCAGATCAAACTAACTTACTCGCATTGAATGCCGCCATTGAAGCCGCCCGCGCTGGCGAGCAAGGACGAGGGTTTGCAGTGGTCGCCGATGAAGTGAGGCAACTTGCCAGTCGCACTAGGCAATCGACTGAAGAAATTCAGAACACGATTTCATTGTTGCAACAACGGGCCGTAAGCGCCGCTAAGGCAATGGATGCAAGCCGAGCTTTAGCAGAAAACAGTGTGAGTCAATCGGCAAAAGCAGGAGGTGATTTATCGCTTATCGTTACCCATATCAAACATGTGAGTGACATGGCAACCCATATCGCTACCGCCGCAGAAGAGCAAAGTGTGGTCGCTGAAGACATGAACAGAAACGTGTGCGGGATTAATAACTCAGCGCTCGAAGTCTCCGAATCGGCAACCTATCTCGCCCAAGAAAGTGAAAGTTTGGCGGAGTTATCACTGAATTTAAACAGCAAACTCGCTGTTTTCAAACTCTGATCATTCATTTGGTTGGTTGGGGATGAACGAAGCAACGATAACAAACCTCTAGCCTATTTCTCTTGCAAAGTGCTAAACCAGTATCTAGTGAAGTGTTTAATCCAGATAATCCGCCTCGCAACTACGCGGATTATCTGGGTTTCAGGCTAATGTACCGATGCCACTCAACTTATGTTTCTAATCTGATTTACTAAGCTGATTTAACTAAGCTGATTAGACTTAGTTGCTCAGACTCAGCTCATTTCACTAAGCTCGAAATCAAGGCGCGCAGCGCCGCAGGTTTTATCATTTTCGCCATATAGTGATAGCCGCGGCGCTGCACATCTTCCACCAGCTCTTTGCGGGTATTGGCGGTGATCAAAATACCGGGCAAGTCTTTGCCATACAGGGCACGAATACCGTCCATCGCATCAACGCCATTTTGGCCATCATCTAAGTGGTAATCGGCGAGCACAATATCGGGCGCAACGCCTTTCAGCCCTAGCTTAATGCGTGCATCAGATAAATCTTTTGCGCAAATAACCTCACATTGCCAACGACTTAATAGACTTTCTAACCCCGCCAGAATCGCCTCTTCGTTGTCGATACACAACACTTTGATACCCGATAACGGCTGCAGCAGCGATGGCAACGCCTTCACTTGCGGCTGACGTACAGTCTCCCCGAGCGGCACACAAATGGAGAATACCGAGCCGCGACCTAAATGGGATGAAACCTGAATACCGTGTTCCAGCACTTTACTGATGCGATCGGCAATCGCTAAACCTAAGCCCAAGCCGCTGACATTGTTGCTCTTAGGATTATTCAGCCGCTTGAATTCTTTAAAAATTTCTTGGGTTTCTTTTTCATCAATACCACAACCTGTATCTAACACTTGGATTTCAAGATAATGGCCACGATGGCGACAACCAAATAACACTCTGCCACCGCGAGCATAACGGTAGGCATTGGTTAAAAAGTTTTGTAGGACGCGGCGTAACAGCGAAGGATCGGAATTAACAGTCGCACTGCATGGGACCATCTTAAAACGGATTTGATTGTCCGCCGCCATCGCCTCAAACTCCACGGATAAGCCATTGATCAGTTCTGAAATCGCAAAGTCACGGCGATTCACCTCCACCATGCCGGAATCAAGTTTCGAAATATCCAGCAGATCGGTGAGCAACTCGCCAGCGATCTTAAGCGAGCTATTCACATGGGATAAGGTGGTTCTGGCCTCACGATCGAGATTAGGATACTGAGACAAAGATGCGGTAAATAACCGCGCAGCATTAAGCGGCTGCATCAAATCATGGCCAACAGCGGCCAAGAAGCGACTTTTAGAGGCGTTGGCGATTTCTTCCTGCGCCTTAGCTTCCAGTAACTCACTGTTCAACATGGCTAATTCATAGGTACGCTCGTTAACGCGGCTTTCTAAGGTTTCATTGGCTTCGAGCAGCGCACGCTCCTGCTCGCGATACTGAGTTATGTCGGTAAAGGTCATCACAAAGCCGCCGTCTGGCATGGGATTACCTTGAATTTTAATCACTTTACCGTCTCTGCGATGGCGCTCAGAAGTGTGTGGCGTGCCATTACGCATATGCTGTACCCGCTGGGCGACCTGCTGTTCAATTTCCCCTTCACCGCAATAACCCCGCGACGCATTAAAACGGATCACTTCGCTGATGGGCATACCCTGCTGTAAGAATCCGTCGGGATATTGGTACAACTCCACATACTTATAATTCCAAGCCACGAGATTGAGATCATTATCTATCACGCTCATGCCTTCATAGGCATGCTCAATCGCGCCGCGCAGCATGTCTTGGCTGAGCATAATTTTCGATGACGCTTCATCCACTAGACTGAACACTTCATCCAGCGCCAAATCACGTCCTTGCAGCACAGAATCCATCACCAGCGCTGCGCTTGAGGCGCCAAGCACGCCCGCCAATAAACGTTCTGTGTGGAAAATCAGCTCAGGCGGCGCTGCTTTATGCCAACTATCACTTTTTACCGCATCAATCGAAAAACGGCTAAAGCTTTCATAGGCGCGTGTTGGGCTAACGAATCGACTGGCGAGAATGAGTAAGTCCTGCTGTGAAATCGGGCCATTTTTCTTATTGGCACTGTTCTTCAATTTGCCAGGGCTCACAAAAGCACTGGCCTGAATACGCTCAGCCACACCCGCCCTAAACCAAATCGATCCCAAAATATAACAGGCGATATTGGCAAAAAGTGCCGTCAGAGCATCACGCACATTGGGCGTTATCGCATCTAGCAAACCTATCTCACCCGTGACTCCCGATACTAACGCTGATGAACTTTGCACATCTGTCATGCCCTGCAACATGATGTAGAACCACAACGTAAAGCCCACGCCGAGCCCTAAAAATACCCCAGCACGATTGCCGTGCTTCCAATAAAGCCCGCCCACTAAGGCAGGCGCTAATTGGGCGAAAGCGCCAAAGGACAACATGCCGAGATGGGATAAAGAATCACTGTCGGCTAAGGCAAGATAACTGCCATAACCTAGCCCAAGAATAATCACTATGGCTAAGCGGCGGGCATTTAGTAACAGGTGCGAGAACTGACTGAAGTTTTTCTCGCGAATATGGCCCGTACGCAGCATCACAGGCACTAGCCATTCGTTACTCACCATCACACTGATGGTCACGACCGCCACTATCACCATGCCGGTTGCCGCCGAAAGTGTGCCCAGTAAAGCAATCACAGCCAACAAAGGCTGATCTAAGGCCAGTGGCAGATTAATCACATAGGTATCGGCCGACACTGAATCACCAAGGATGATCTTCCCAGCTAATGCGAGCGGTCCAACGAATAAACCAAAAAGTGCTAAATAGATGGGAAATAACCAACGTCCCTTTGACAACACTGACTCATCGGCGCATTCCACCACCATCACATGGAACTGCCTTGGCATACACAAAAACGCCGCCATTCCGACGAGTAACTCAGGCATTAAAGCTTCGATACGAGGATTAGGATAATTGATCAACGACTGCGCATTGGCCTGCTGCCAAATATCCCCAAAACCATCGAATACCCCGAAACTGATGACAACACCGACCAACAAAAATGCAGCAAGTTTCACCAGAGACTCAAAGGCAATCGCCAGCATCATGCCGGGATTATGCTCAGTCGCATCGAGTTTGCGGGTACCAAATAAAATGGCAAATATGGCTAATAAAGACGTGATCAGTAACGGAATCGTCACCCCATCGAGGGGATCGTCTGCGGGTTGAAACAGGTTAAGGCTGAACACCATCGCCTTAAGCTGCAGGGCGATATAGGGCATGATGCCAAACAAGGCGATTAAGGTGACTAAGGCGGCTAAGGTTTGGGATTTGCCGTATCGGGCGGCAATAAAGTCGGCCACTGAGGTGATATTTTGTGCCTTAGACACTAACACCATCTTGCGTAACATGCTAAAACCTAAGGTAAAAATCAGAATTGGGCCGATAAAAATCGGTAAAAAAGACCAGAGATCCTTAGCCGATTGGCCAACAGTGCCTAAAAAACTCCACGAGGAACAATAAACCGCTAAGCTCAGGCCATAAATACCGACCTGTAGCTTTTTGGTGATGCGGCTAAACCAACGCTCCGCCCCCCACGCTAATAGGAATAAAAGCGAGACATAACAGATGGCAATAACGGCGACGACTAAGGTTAAATTCATACTTTGCTCTTTTTTCTGATTATTGTGCGATAAAACCTGTCTAAAATCTAGCCGGATGTTTAATGCAACAGACTAAATATAAAGGAAAATTTAAAACTAGACCAAGGTCTAATGGAGTTGCCGCCCCCTTGCATACCATACTCAGTCCACGCAATTTTTCAAAAGGGAAGCCCTATGAGCTCGCAGTCTCTCTACAAAGTCTCCGGCAATATCGCTGCCAATGCACTTGTAAACAACGATAAATATAAAACAATGTACCAAGAGTCGATTGTCAATCCTGAAGGTTTCTGGAGAGAACACGGCAAGCGTATTGATTGGATTAAACCCTATACCAAAATTAAAAAAACCTCTTTTGATGATCATAACTTATTGATCAATTGGTTTTATGACGGCACCCTGAACGCTTCTGCCAACTGTTTAGATCGTCACTTAGCCGAGCACAGTGATCGCGTGGCGATTATTTGGGAAGGCGACAACGCCAGCGAACAACGTAAAATTACCTACGGTGAATTACATGCAGAGGTGTGTAAATTCGCTAACGCGTTGCGCAGCCAAGGCGTGCGACGCGGTGACATAGTCACGATTTATATGCCTATGGTGCCAGAAGCCGCAGTGGCTATGCTTGCCTGTGCCCGTATCGGCGCGGTGCACTCTGTGGTGTTCGGTGGTTTCTCACCGGATTCTATCGCCTCTCGCGTCATTGACGGTAAATCCAAAGTCATCATTACCTCAGATGAAGGTATGCGTGGTGGCCGTGCTATCCCATTGAAACGCAACATTGACGATGCCTTAAAACACCCTGATGTCACTAGCATTGAAAAAGTCATAGTGCTTAAACGCACGGGTGGCAAAGTCGATTGGGTAGAAGGCCGTGATGTGTGGTGGCATTCGCTGATGGAAACCGCATCAGAGCACTGCCAACCAGAGGAAATGGACGCTGAATCACCGTTATTCCTGCTGTATACCTCAGGTTCAACCGGTAATCCCAAGGGCGTATTACACACCACAGGCGGCTACATGGTTTATGCGTCTATGACCCATGAATATGTGTTCGACTACAAAGCGGGTGAAGTCTACTGGTGTACCGCGGATGTGGGTTGGATAACAGGCCACTCTTACATGGTTTACGGCCCACTCGCCAATGGTGCAACTGTGCTTATCCATGAAGGCGTACCGAATCACCCAAGTCCTGCCCGTTTAGGCGAAATGATTGACCGCCATAAGGTAAACATTCTTTACACTGCGCCAACGCTAATTCGCGCGCTGATGGCCGAAGGCAAACAACACTTCGATAAGTTCGATGGTAGCAGTCTGAGGATCATGGGCTCGGTAGGTGAACCTATCAACCCAGAAGCGTGGCGTTGGTACCATGAAGTCATAGGTCATGAACATTGCCCTATCGTCGATACTTGGTGGCAAACTGAAACCGGCGGTATTTTGATCACGCCGCTACCAGGCGCGACCGACACTAAACCAGGCTCAGCGACCCGTCCGTTCTTTGGCGTTCAACCCGCCTTAGTGGATAACATGGGGAATATTTTAGAAGGTGAGAACGAAGGTAACTTAGTGTTACTCGACTCTTGGCCGGGCCAAATGCGGACTGTCTATGGCGACCACGAACGATTTGTATTGACCTACTTTAAAACCTTCCGTGGCATGTATTTTACCGGTGACGGTGCCCGCCGCGATGAAGATGGTTATTACTGGATCACTGGCCGAGTCGATGACGTAATCAACGTATCCGGCCACAGATTAGGTACTGCAGAGGTCGAAAGTGCGCTGGTATCACACGAACTGGTCGCCGAGGCAGCAGTAGTTGGTTACCCACACGATATTAAAGGCCAAGGTATTTATGCGTACGTCACGCTAACCCGCGGCACTGAAGAAACCGAAGAGCTACGACAAGAGCTGCGTCAATGGGTTCGTAAAGAAATTGGTGCGCTGGCAACCCCAGATCTCATCCAATGGGCGACGGGCTTACCTAAGACACGTTCGGGCAAGATCATGCGCCGCTTCCTGCGTAAGATTGCCGCTAACGAAGTGACCAACTTAGGGGATGCATCAACCTTGGCCGATCCAGCTGTGATCGAGACCTTAATTGAATCACGCTTAAATCGTACTGAGTAATATCCGAGTGACGAACAACGTCCACAACGCTTAGTCTATGCCCAATAGGCTAAGCGTAACCTGAACCTCCCTTTTTAAACCTCAGGTTAACAGTGAACCCTGTTGAGAGAGTGTGTGATTGCTCCTTTCTCTAGCTTGCCCCTCCAACCAGGGGCATTTTTTTTACCTGTTATGTTAAGCTTGCGACCTCACTTTTATTCAGCATAGATTTTTATCAGCGTGTCAGTCAAACTCAGAGACTATCAACAGCAAGCGGTTAATGCCGCCATCGCCCATTTTAGGCAAAGCCAAGCTTCCGCCGTACTTGTATTGCCCACAGGCGCGGGCAAAAGCATAGTGATCGCCGAACTGGCACGCATCGCCAAAGGTAGAGTCTTAGTGCTCACCCATGTGAAAGAATTAGTTGCTCAAAATGCCGAGAAAGTCGGCCTCCTCACAGCACAAGCCAGTATCTATGCGGCGGGACTCAATCAAAAAGCCACCGACGGAAAAACCGTCGTCGCCAGCATTCAATCGGCAGCGCGGGGGTTAACCCAGTTTGATCAGCCGTTTTCGTTAGTGATTATTGATGAATGCCACAGAGTCAGCCTAGAAAAAACCAGCCAATATCAGCAAGTGCTCAATCATTTACGCACGAAAAATCCCCAATTAAAATTGCTCGGCCTCACCGCTACGCCCTATCGCCTTGGCACTGGCTGGATTTATCAGCAACACTATCACGGCAAAGTGGGGTCTCCCGAACATGCTGTGTTCGAACATTGTGTGTTCGAACTGCCCATCAGGCCACTCATTAAACAAGGTTACCTCACAGCGCCAACCCTGTTTGATGGCTTAAGTGCCCAGTATGACTTCAGCCAACTCAAAGCCAACGAGAATGGCGAATATGCCGAAACCGAGGTTAACGATTTACTGGGGCATTACGGCCGCGCGACCACAGCGATAGTGAAACAGCTCACTGAACTGAGCCAACATAGAAAAGGCATTATCATCTTCGCGGCAACGGTGCGCCACGCTAATGAGATTTTTGGCCTACTCAACCAAGCTCATGCTGCACAGAGCGCCATTATCACGGCACAAACGCACGACAATGAACGAGATGCGACGATTGAACGCTTTAAAGCCCAAGAGCTGAAGTTTTTGGTCAACGTTGCTGTGTTGACGACAGGCTTCGACGCGCCCCATGTGGATTTGATTGCAATTTTGCGCCCTACCGCCTCAGTCAGTCTGTTTCAGCAAATGATCGGCCGTGGATTGCGAATCGCTGAAGGCAAAAAAGATTGTCTTATCATCGACTATGCAGCCAATGGTTATGACTTGTATTTCCCCGAGGTCGGCCAAGCGAAACCCAACAGTAAATCGGTACCCGTGCAAGTGCATTGCCCTGTGTGCGATTTTGCCAATATTTTCTGGGGACTCACGGATGATGATGGCGACATTATCGAACACTTTGGCCGCCGCTGTCAGGGCATAGTCGAACAGCAAGGTAAAAAGCTGCAGTGCGACTTTCGATTTAGATCTAAATCTTGCCCTGATTGCGGTGAAGAGAACGATATCGCGGCGCGCATTTGCCAGCACTGCCAATCGACCCTCATCGATCCCGATAAACGCCTGCGCCAAGTGCTCAGCCAGCAGCACCATCATTTGTTCCGCTGCCAGCATATGAGCCTCATCGACGATGATGGCAATCTGAAAGTGCAATACCTCGATATCGACGGCAATGAATTCAATCGCCGCTTTAAATTGCAAACACCGGCCCAGTGGCGAGCCCTATATGCCTTATTCATCTTTCCCCATAGCCGAACGCCGGGATTAAAACCAAAAAAGTACACTAAGGTGACAGAGTTAATCAGCGACGCGGATAAATTCCGTATGCCCGATCTCTTGCTGCTGAAGAAACATAAAAAAGGCTGGGATCTGCTCGAAAGCTATTTTGATTATCAAGGCCGCTATCAAACTGAAAATAAACGCAGCTGACATTATCAATTCACTTAGGCCTATGGTATAAAACGACTAAAGTAATCCTAAGGAGCTATTATGTTCGTTGTTATTTTTGGCCGTCCAGGCTGTCCTTATTGCGTTCGTGCTGTGCAATTATCTGAGCAACTCGTTGAAAAACGTGATGACTTTAAGTTCAGATATGTCGATATCCACGCAGAAGGCATCTCTAAAGCAGATTTAGAGAAAACTGTCGGTAAGCCAGTTGAAACCGTACCGCAGATTTTTGTCGATGAAAAACACGTTGGTGGCTGCACAGATTTCGAACAATATGTTCGCGAAAACAATCTGTTAGATTAAGCGCTACACATATGTGACCCGCTTAATGCAAAAGGAGACCTAAGGTCTCCTTTTTCGTTTTTATCGCAAGCAAGTAAGATTAGAGCACATACTTAGCCGAGAACATGATGCGGCTCAAATCCCCATCATCGCCATTTTCTTTACTGTTCTTGGCGTACAGATACTCGACCCCAAAGGTCAGCGGTTTGCTTGGCGAATAAAGTAAGTTGATATAGCCAGAATAAGCATCCTTATTCACGCCTGAACCGGTTAAAGCCGCATCGTTATCCGCTTGCATGCCTGACAAGGTTACACTGCTGCGCCACTGCTCATTCCACCAATGACGATAAGACACAAATCCACCGAAAGTACGAATCGACTCAATATCACCGTTGGCATCCAGCACACCCGCATTAATGTAATTGAGTGCCATATAACGACCTAAGCCTTCACCATAGGTGGCCGTAAAGCGAAGATCATCTTTGCCGACCGGAATAATGCCCGCCACACTGGCGCCATATCCTAGGGCTGAGCTATCAATCTGCGTCGCACCTATCTTAGTTTCTAAATTCAATTGACGGGCAATACCCGCAAAAGAGAACGCCGCGCCGCCATCCGTTTTGAGGTTATACCGCGCGATGACATCGGGGATTACCCCGCTACCACTGGTAATGCGGGCACCGCCTTGATTTGGCGTGACTGTGGTTTCAGGATTTTCAATCGCAAATTGGAAATTACCTTGGGTATAGCGCAATAGTGTTTGGCGGGCGAACGGGGTGCCATCGGCAGCACCAACAAAATCGAGATTCTCAGGCAATGCCGCAGCATTTTGGAAGGTGGTCCACGTTTGGCCTACCGTCCAATTGTCATAGGAGACAAATGCATGGCGAATACGAGGCGAGTAGCTGTTGGATGTGCGTTCATTGCCATCGGTGTGGGTCATAAAATCGAGTTCAATAAAGCCAGAAAGTTTATGACCATCAATATCAGTCGTCGCTTTGAAATTAAAACGTGTTTCGCGAGCTTGAAAATCCACGACTTGATTGCCATTCCCCTCTTTTCCATAAATAGTGCCTGGAACATAAAATTGCCTAGAGAGATCCCCCGAATCCGGGGCACCATTACCATAATCACTGAACATGATGTCAGCTTTGATATAACCGCCAAACTCAATGTCCGTATCTTTTAGTGATGCCGCATTGGCCGAACTTGCTAATGCCAACAATATTGCACTACCCATCAAGCTTAGTTTTGCTTGTTTCATTTTTGTCTTTCCCCAGTTGTTATTATTAATCCGCAACCAATATGGACAAATTAACAAGTGAGAAACATTGGCAATAGGTCTATGAGACAAAAGTAGAAAATATCATGATAAATAATATGTTAGGAAAATATTTGAAACGAAATAAGTAAAACTAAGGTATTAAATCTAGGTACTGGAAATTGAAGCTTAACTTGGTAAATTCAGTGGGTAACTTGAGAGAGATAAAGCGGGATAATAAGTGGTGGGTCGTGAAGGATTCGAACCTTCGACCAATTGGTTAAAAGCCAACTGCTCTACCGACTGAGCTAACGACCCATCTAGGTATTGCGATAAATCTGTTCACTTATTCTGACATTAATAATGTAAGTAATAAGTGGTGGGTCGTGAAGGATTCGAACCTTCGACCAATTGGTTAAAAGCCAACTGCTCTACCGACTGAGCTAACGACCCATCTAGGTATTGCGCTGATTTATGCACTTTCAGTAAAGTGGTGGGTCGTGAAGGATTCGAACCTTCGACCAATTGGTTAAAAGCCAACTGCTCTACCGACTGAGCTAACGACCCATCTAGGTATTGCGCTGATTTATGCACTTTCAGTAAAGTGGTGTGTCATAAAGGATTAGAACCATTCGACTGATTGGTTAAAAGCCAACTGCCCTAGCTTTATAAAAAAAAGCGACTGAGCTAACGACCATCTAGGTATTGCTTTAAAACTGTTCACTTATTCCGTCATTAACGATGCGAATAATAAGTGGTGGGTCGTGAAGGATTCGAACCTTCGACCAATTGGTTAAAAGCCAACTGCTCTACCGACTGAGCTAACGACCCATCTAGGTATTGCGATAAAACTGTTCACTTATTCTGACATCAATAATGTAAGTAATAAGTGGTGGGTCGTGAAGGATTCGAACCTTCGACCAATTGGTTAAAAGCCAACTGCTCTACCGACTGAGCTAACGACCCATCTAGGTATTGCGCTGATTTATGCACTTTCAGTAAAGTGGTGGGTCGTGAAGGATTCGAACCTTCGACCAATTGGTTAAAAGCCAACTGCTCTACCGACTGAGCTAACGACCCATTGTACTACTGCCTATCTCGCTAAATACCACTAACTTATTCTATTTATTAGAGTAAGTGGTGGGTCGTGAAGGATTCGAACCTTCGACCAATTGGTTAAAAGCCAACTGCTCTACCGACTGAGCTAACGACCCATTTACTGGTATTTTACGCCCCGAACGACCTCGCCGCTCTGAGGGCGCCTATAATACCTTTTTCATCTTCTCATGCAAGCGCAAATTCCCAATTTTTTGTCGTTTGCATGAAAAACAGACTAAGAGTATGTTTTTTGGTTAATTACGCTTTAATTGCAGCCAGTTGCTGCTGTGCAATGCGTGCTGCTGCGCTGTTTGCGTAATCTTTGACGACTTGTTGGTAGTATTGCGTCGCCCCAGCCTTGTCACCGGTTTTCTCGGCGATCATGCCAAGCTTCACTAAACTGTCACCGCGTTTATTAGAATCACTAAAACGGTCAACCACAGTTTTGAAGGCTTGTTTGGCTTCTGCAAACTCGCTCTTATTAAATAACAGCTGTCCTAACCAATAGTTAGCATTCGCGGCATACACAGAATCTGGGTATTGTTTGATAAAAGCACGGAAGGCAGGAATCGCATCATCATACTTACGCTCTTTCAAGACTAAGTTAACCGCACTCTCATAGCTTGCTGTTTCACTTAAACTACTTGAAGCAGCATTCGTCGCGGCGACTGAGGGTGTGGATGTCGCGGCTGCGGCTGCTGGAGCGGCAGATGCCTTTGAGGATAAATTAGCAAGTTCATCATATAACTGACGCTGACGCTGTTGCATCTGCTCAATCTGATAATTCTGTTGTTCGGTTAAACCACGTAAATCGAGTACTTCCTGCTGCAGTGTATCAAGACGGCGCTGCATTTCGAGCTCGCTTTGTTGTCTTGATTTTACAATACGTTCTATGCGAGCAAGTCTGTCATCACCCGAACCACCAGCAATATCTTCCACAGGAGCAGGTGCTGCAACAGCAGCACCTGCACCAAGGAACATTGCCGTAATTAAGACGGCACGTTTCATTGTGTTACTCTCCGAGATTCAATCTTAGTAAACTAAAACTGCACGACGGTTTTTGCCAAAACCTTCATCAGTGCGAGAAAAATCAAGTGGTTTTTCTTCGCCATAGCTGACTATGCTCATTTGGCTTGGCTGTACGCCCATACCTTGTAGGTATTTAGCAACGGCTTTAGCACGACGCTCGCCCAGAGCAATGTTGTACTCAGGCGTGCCACGCTCATCCGCATGGCCTTCAATCAGTACGCGCACACTTGGGTGCTCAACTAAGTAAGTGCCATGGGCTTCTAATATTGCGGCGAAATCTGTTTGAACTTCACTGCGGTCAAAGTCGAAGTAAATGATGTGTTGCTTTCTCAAGTCTTCTAACTGCTGACGTTGTTGCTCTTCAGCAGACAAGATTGCGCCTACACCACCAGTTTGAATGCCACCACCATTCAGCTCACTACCTGAACCGTTTGTTGAGCCCATTGCATCAGTTTCTGATTCTGAAGTTGAGCTACATGCACTAAGAGCCATAATTGGAAGTGCTACCAACATAGCTTTTAACAACTTATTCAGATCCATTACGTGTTCCTTATAAAATTAAATGTGATTAAATCAAGGTATAACATTAGAGAAACGGTGACCAAGAAGGTGATTTCACCTCACCTTGACCTGCCGGTAATCTTGCTTTAAAACGTCCATCCGTAGAAACAGCTGCTAATACTTGCTTGCCTTGGTATGTAGTGCCATAGATCACCATAGTACCATTAGGGGCCACACTTGGAGATTCATCCAAACGTGTCGATGTCAGCACCTGCATAAAACGCGTACTTAAATCCATACGCGCAATATTAAATTTACCGTTCGTGCGATTAACAAAAATCATACTGCGACCATCAGGGGTAATTGAACCACCGAGGTTCCATTCACCTTCAAAGGTCTCGCGACTGACTTTACCTGAGCTCAACTCTACGCGATAAATCTGTGGTCTACCACCGCGCTCTGATGTAAAAATCAGCGACTTTCCATCAGGATACCATGATGGCTCAGTATCGATAGCATAGTGATTGGTAATACGCTTAATCGCTTTAGTTGCAATATCTATGATGTAAATTTCAGGCTGACCGTCTTTAGATAAAGTCACAGCCAAAGATTTACCATCGGGTGAGAACGCCGGCGCACCGTTAATACCAGGGAAAGAGCTCACTTTCGTGCGCACTTGGGTATAAAGGTCTTGCACGAAGATCTCCGCTTTTTTGTTTTCAAAGCTTACATACGCTAGACGACGACCATCGGGTGACCAAGTCGGTGACATCAACGGCTCTGGCGAGCGCAGTAACATTTGCTCATTGACGCCATCATAATCAGCAACCATCAATTGATATGGGGCTTTTTGAGTATGATTGACCACAACATAGGAGATCCGCGTTAAGAATGCGCCGCGAATACCGGTTAACTTTTCATAGACGATATCGCTGATCCTGTGTCCATATTGGCGAAATTGCGCCGCTGAAATCACAGTTTGACGGCTGTCCATCAAAAATTCTGTTGCACTAACTGGGCCTTTCAACGCTTGGTTTTGGGCTTTGACTAAATCGATTAAATCAAAGCTCACCAAATATTGATCGGTACCATAAGGTTTAACGGTGCCTAGCACTAACGCTTCGGCGCCAACACTTGACCAAGAATTAGCTTGAAACTGTGCCACAGTGCCAATATTACGCTGAGGCAGTCCAAGTTCGTCTAAAGGTTTAAACGTACCGCTACGCACTAAGTCTGACATCACTACATCCGCAATCGCTTGCGGCGCGGCGCCAGGACCTTGCCAAACAAAAGGCATCACAGCGATGGGACGCGCTGCGTCAACACCTTCTGTGATCACAATATCCAATGCCGCTTTTGCGGGGGTGGTGCAAAGCAGAACCGCCAATGCTAACCATTTTGCCAATATTTTCATGGGATTCCTTTAATTAAAACGTTGGTTCAACGATTAAGTTAATTTCTTTCATCAAGTTATAAACCGCAGGGTCCGGAGACACTGGCAATTTACCCGCCTTCAAAATCGCTGCTTTTGCTGCACGACAAACATTTGGATCACCGCCTTTAGTTTGACTGCTGATCACAAAACCATCATTTGCTAATCGTACAGAGACAGTACAAGTCTTGCCACGCATAGATTCATCCACCACCAAATTTCGTTGGATAGTCGATTTAATCATTGCCTGATACTTACCCACTTCACTCTGCATCTGCTTATTCATGGTTTGCGACAATGCCGCCTGCTCCGCCGCTAATGCATCGGCCATTTCCTGCTCCTGCTGGGCGCGGGCTTTGGCTTCAGCATCCGCTTTGGCCTTAGCATCTGCTTTCGCTTTAGCTTCGGCCTTGGCTTTCGCTTCTGCATCAGCCTTGGCTTTATCAGCTTTGGCCTTAGCTTCCGCCTCCTTCTGCTTACGATCGGTCTCGGCTTTTGCTGCTGCAGCTTCTTCCACTTTGCGTTTTTCCGCAGCTTTCTGCGCGGCATCTTCAGCGACTTTACGCTCCTGCTCTTTCAGCTTACGGTCGGCTTCGGCTTTAACTGCTTTTTCCTTTTCCTGCTGCTGTTTTACTTGAGCGAGCTTGGCCGCTTCGTTGGCCTTTTGGGTTTCAATTTCCTGCTGCTTACGTTCTTGCTCTAGCTTTTTAATTTGAGCCTGTTCACGTTCGCGCGCTTGCTTCGCTTCTTGCGCTTTGCGCTCAAGCTCGGCTTGGCGTTCTTGCTCACGGCGTTCAGCATCACGCTTTTCTTGCTTAAGTTTCTCAACTTGATTAGCGACTTTTTGCTGATCAACCATCACAGCTTTAACCGCTGGCGCACTAACTTGTTGCATAGGCTCAGGTTTATGAGAAAAATCTATCCCCAACGCCAGAATAATTATCACGCCAATATGAATACCCGCTGAAATTGACAGAGGTAATGTTACATCTGACTTATCTGCCACCTATTTCTCCTTGGGTGAATCCGTCATCAAACCGACTGATGGCACGCCAGCTTGCTGCAGTGTCACCATCAACTGAATCACTTTATCGTAAGGAATATTTCTATCGGCCTTAACCACCACGGGACGCTCAGGCTCTGTCACCATAAGCGCAGCAACTTCCGTCGCGAGCTCTTCCAAGTCCATAGGAACGTTGGTTGAACCACCTTTATTCAAATAATAATCACCGTCACCGTCAATCGAAGCCACCACTGGCGGCTTACTATCAGCGGGTAAAACTTCCGCAGCCCCTTGAGGCAGCTCCACTTTTACCCCTTGAGTGACTATGGGCGCTGTTACCATAAAAATAATTAACAGCACGAGCATCACGTCGATATAGGGCACCACGTTGATTTCGGCAACGGGGCGACGACGTTTGCGCTGATAAGCTGGTTGCATTATGCCCCTTCCTTCTCACTGTATGCTTGGCGATGCAAAATGCTGGAGAACTCTTCCATAAAGTTTGCGTAGGCCATTTCTAATTTATCAACTTGAGTCGAAAAACGGTTGTACGCAATAACCGCTGGGATCGCTGCAAATAGACCCATAGCCGTTGCAATCAAGGCTTCAGCAATACCTGGGGCCACCATAGCTAAGGTCGCGTTTTCCATCGAACCAATGGCGATAAATGAATTCATAATCCCCCATACCGTACCAAATAAACCGATATAAGGGCTAGTCGAACCAATGGTCGCTAATAAGGGTAAGTTTGCTTCTAACTTTTCCATTTCGCGAGAAAGTGTCACACGCATCGCACGTGATGTACCGTCCATCACAGCATCAGGCACTTTGCTATTTAATTTGTTCAGACGTGAATATTCTTTAAAGCCAGTCACAAATAATGACTCTAAACCGCTATTATCTGGACGAGTCGATAATTCTTTATATAAACGGTTTAAATCAACGCCAGACCAAAATTTATCTTCAAACTTAGCCGATTTACTTTTTGCGGATGTCAGTAAGCTACGGCGTTGTAAAATCACCGTCCAAGACATCACTGACAAGCAAAGTAAGGTGAACATAACAAATTTCACTAATAAACTGGCTTGTAAAAATAACCCAACAATCGACATATCAGCTTGCACTGTCAAACTCCTGCACAATATTTAAGGGAATAGCTCGGGGACGCATTCGTGACAGCGCAACACAAACAACCAGCACTGTGCCTTCACAATAACAGTCTCCCTGTTTATCGACCAAGCGTTGATGAAAGATCAACGAGGCCTTTTTCAACTCTATGACCTTAGTTTCAACAATAAGGTTCTGTTCAAAACGTGCCGCTTTGCGAAAATCTAATTCCGCACGCTTTACCACAAAGGCGGTATCGTCGGCTAAAAGCGCAGTCTGACTCACGCCAAGGGCTTTTAGCCACTCGGTTCTCGCCCGCTCAAAAAAGTTGAGATAGTTCGAATGATAGACAACGCCGCCAGCGTCGGTGTCTTCGTAATAGACTGAAATAGGCCAATGAAACATCATTTGAAAATAAGCAAATTTTGGTTGAAAAATTGACGCTTACTATACCTAGGGAAACAAGACTTGTGAATGACCCGACGAAGATATAGATAGGAATAGCGCGGGTTTCAGATGAATAGGGGCAATTGTAAAAGACAATGGGGTCAAAGGACCCCATTTTATTAACATAGTTAGTTATTTTGCGATAGTTTGTGGCAGGGTTAAGCCAAAACTCTGCCACAAGAAACTGTAGATATCGGCAAATTCGTCAATCTTCATCGCCGTCGGTTTACCAGCTCCGTGACCCGCATTGGACTCGATACGCATAATCACAGGTTCAGTGCCTTGTTGCTTATCTTGCAACATGGCCGCAAACTTGAAACTGTGCAATGGCACGACGCGATCATCATGGTCGGCCGTCATCACCATAGTCGCTGGGTAAGCTTGCGCTTTTACATTGTGATAAGGCGAATATGCCAATAGCGCAGGGAATTGATCTGCTTTATCGGCACTGCCATATTCACTCGTCCAAGCCCAACCGATAGTGAACTTATGGAAGCGCAGCATATCCAGTACGCCCACCGCAGGTAATACCGCAGCGAAAAGTTCAGGGCGTTGAGTTACCGCAGCGCCCATCAACAGACCACCGTTACTGCGGCCATAGGCACCTAACTTAGTGCTATTAGTGTATTTTTCACTCACTAGATATTCCGCGGCGGCAAAATAGTCATCAAATACATTTTGCTTTTTATCGAACATACCCGCTTGATGCCAGCTTTCGCCGTATTCAGCGCCGCCACGTAAACTCGGCACAGCGTAAATACCGCCCATATCTAACCAAGCAATGTTGGCCGGACTAAAGCGTGGTGTCATCGAAATGGCAAAGCCACCATAGGCATACAGTAATGTTGGGTTTTGACCGTTCTTCACTAAGCCTTTTTTGTAGGACAGCATCATAGGCACACGCGTGCCGTCTTTACTGCGATAAAACACTTGCTCAGAAACATAGTCATCGGGATTAAACGATACTTTAGGTTTAGCAATTACGCTTGATTCTGCAGTTTTAAAGTCAAATTTATAGGTGGTCTCAGGTTGAATATAACTATTAAACACATAATAGAAATAGTCTTTGCTTGCTTTGCCAAAAGGCCCCGCCACATTGCCTTGACCGGGTAATGCTACGTCTTGGCGCTTCTGTCCACCCATGCTGTAAATCGATAATTGACCTAATACATCGTGTAAATAACTCACCACTAAATGGTCATTAATTATGGCGACGTTATTAATGGGATCTGTAGACTCAGGAATAATGGTTTGCCATTGGGATTTATCGCTATTGCGGGTATCAATCGCAATCACTTTCCCATTAGGCGCATCTAAGTCAGTTTTAAAATAAAATACTGAACTATCATTACCGAGAAACTCATATTCAGCTTCTAAGTTGAGGATCAATTCCACCACTTGTGATTTAGGTTCAAATAAGGATTTATAGAAGAAACGATTACGCTTATCCGTACCTTGAGAAATCGACAGTAATAAGTATTCGCCTTTCTCGGATACCTCGATACCAAAGCCCCAATCTTTATTCTGTGGGCGCTCGTAAATCAATAAATCTTGGCGCTGATCTGTGCCTAATTTATGGTAATACACTTTTTGGTTGAAATTGACGTCGGCTAAGACATCTCCACCCGCTGGGGCATCATAGCGAGCATAAAACACACCTTGGTTTTCTTTATCCCAGACTGCGCTAGAAAATTTAATCCATTTCAATTCATCAGCAAGTTTCTTACCGGTTGCGATATCAACAAATTGCCATTGCTGCCAATCTGAGCCCGAATTTGACACGCCATAGGCTAAAATTTTACCGTCATTACTCACTGCAACACCTGATAGTGCCACAGTGCCATCCGCAGACAGTTTGTTTGGATCGAGAACTGGCTTTTCAACGCCATCTAACCCTTTTACATACAAAACAGATTGCGCCTGCAGGCCATCATTACGGTAGTAAAATTGATTGTCGCCATTCTCAAATGGGGCTGATATTTTTTCGTAATTCCACAACTCAGTAATGCGATCGACCACAGCTTGTTTATTGGGGATCTTGGCTAAATAGGCTTGACCGAAGGCTTGTTGTGCTTTAACCCAAGCTTCCGTTTCTGGCGTATTGGCTTCTAAATGGCGGTAAGGGTCCGCCACGGCAACACCGTGAATGGTTTCGACGAGATCATCTTTTTGAGTCACAGGATAAACCAATTTATTTGCGCTTGCCTGCTCAGTCGAATTTTGTTCAGGTGCATTGCCACTTTGGCAGGCACCGAGTGCCATTCCCAATGTGGCCACTAACAAACCTTGCTTTGCAAGGCGAAATCGTAATGCCATCTTGTTATCGTCCTTCTTGTGGTTTCAGGCTTAAGGCCTTTTCAGCAAGTACTATACAAGCAAAAAAAATCATGGCAATGCCGTAACTTAATAAGAAGATTTTTAGGTTGTATCGCAGATTTAACAAAATGGCAGCAAGGATAAGCTTATTGAAGTGTATTATTATGCACTAATAGTGATTTATAAGTTATTAATCAAGGTAAATAGTGACTTAAGTGATATAGATCACTTTTGCAATCATTAGAATTACTAATGTTTATGGGCAATTTTTCTCGTTTGTTTTACCGCCGAGTTCACCATAGAATGTGCTTGTTTTCAGGAGATACCTGCTTGCAGATATCGAAAACAAAGAACTTTTAAACTGGTGTGTTCCCAACACTTCAGTTTCTTCCCTGGTTCTTATGCTTGACTTCCTTCCTTCAATTTGTTGATTGCAAATGCATTATTTTTGCGGCCCGCTTAGTTTAAGCGGGCTTTTTTTTATCTATTTCAAACACCATCCTACTTACGACGATATCAAGTTTTAAACCGCTATCACTATTCATGCCCTCACCCCAGTTAAGTTGTCTAAGGTGCTTAACGGTTACCTGCTCGCGAATATCACAAATAAGAAAAACTCATAATCCTATTCAAAGCTCGCTGATGCTGCAAAGGTTGAGGTTGAGGTTGAGGTTGAGGTTGAGGTTGAGGTTGAGGTTGAGGTTGAGGTTGAGCGAAATTCTGCCACGCTATCCAAAAATAACCATCTTCGCATCCAGAAATGACAATGCCAAGTCAGTGACTTGGCATTGGATTAGGTTTAACTATATTGATGTAGCACAAATTAAACACTGCGCAAATGCACTACAAAGGCTTACTTATCCGTATCACAACGCGGCGGTTACGTGCCCTTTCGTCCATATCATCGTTCGAAGCCACATGACGGCGCTCACCGTGCCCTACAGTAACGATACGATCTTGCGGAATACCGCTGGCAACAAAGAAATCTTTTACCGACTCAGCCCGTTTATCTGAGACTTTTTGGTTAACTGAACGGCCACCATAACTGTCGGTATACGCATCCACCAGCACTAACTCTACTAAAGGATCATAGGCTAAGTATTCTTGAACCCGAGACAGTTGCTGCTGGGAGAAACGAGTTAAATCGGTTCCGCCTTCATCATAATTCAGCACAGTAAATGCGATATCTTCAAAGCTATAGGGCAACAGGTGCGCTAGACAAGCTTTGAACTCGCTGTATTTACGGCCAAAATTAACCGATGACAAACCCACAGCGATCTTATTTGACTCGTTATACCAATCGGCATAATAAAACGTCGGCTCCATACCGCGACTCAACTCAGCCAACATAGACCAAGCAGCACGTTTAGGCACCTCACCATTAAAGTACTTTTGATAATGCAGTGACGTGATCTCTTTTGAGACCACTCCCGGACGCCACTGTGGCGCGCGACTAATTAGCTTAGCTTGCGTGACTTGATCCGGTTTTACCCACATGTCTAAGGTAAAATTCATATTCTGCTGCTTACCCGCTTCGCTGGTAAAAATCGCTTTACCGTAGGAAGGGATATCGTGCTCGAGGCGACAAACGATGGGAGAATTCTCGCTCACTCGCCATTGGGAATCACTTAAAGAGGCGACATAATGGCGCAACTCTGCCGTTGCAGTTGCTGGAACGCATAAAATTGATACTAATATCAGTTTTCGCCACATAGCCTTTACTCATGTTTAATCGGTTACATGGCTTTATCGGCAAACTATTTAGTTCCTTTAGCTCATAAAACCATCAATCAAGCATGACACACCCCAACACATTTAGCATAATAGCGCCCTGTGAATTTTCTAGAGTACTTTATGAGTGACATTTGCGACGCGAACAAATTGAAATACCGATTTCGAGGCTACTTTCCCGTAGTCATTGATGTCGAAACTGCGGGCTTCAACTCTCAAACCGATGCGTTGCTAGAAATTGCCGTCACCCTACTAAAAATGGACAATGAAGGTGTGATAGGAATCGATAAAACCTTACACTTCCACATTGAGCCCTTTGAAGGCGCAAATTTAGAACCCGAAGCGTTAGCATTCAACGGCATTGATCCCACTAATCCGTTACGGGGAGCTGTGAGCGAGAAAGAAGCCTTTTTAGAAATCTTTAAAGCGGTGAAAAAAGCCCAAAAAGCCTCTGACTGCCATCGCAGTATCATAGTGGCGCATAATGCCGCCTTTGATCATGGCTTTGTGAGTAAGGCGATTGAACGTTGCGACTTAAAACGCTCGCCGTTTCATCCTTTTGCTACCTTCGATACTGCTACACTCGCCGGACTTGCCATAGGTCATACCGTACTGGCCAAAGCATGCATCATGGCGGGCATTCCCTTCGATAATAAAGAAGCCCATTCTGCGCTATATGATACCGAACGTACCGCAGAGCTTTTTTGTCACATAGTGAATCGTTGGAAATCATTAGGCGGCTGGCCGTTACTGGCCGTAGATGCGCAGGATGCACCAAGCGATACTGAGGAATAAGTTTAGCGGTTCACGCTAGACCTTAAGTCATTTAAAAACAAAAAAGCTGCCATTGGCAGCTTTTTTCATTTAACAGACAACTGTAATTAGCAAGTACTAATTACAGTGAGCTTGCGTTTTCAGACAGGTAAGCAGCAACACCTTCAGTGCTTGCATTCATACCTTTATCGCCTTTTTCCCAGCCAGCAGGACATACATCGCCGTGCTCTTCATGGAATTGCAGTGCGTCGATCATACGTAGCATTTCATCAACGTTACGGCCTAAGGGCAGATCGTTAACCACTTGGTGACGAACCATGCCTTCTTTGTCGATCAGGAATGAACCACGGAAAGCCACACCCGCTTCTGGATGCTCAACATCGTATGCTTTACAGATTTCATGTTTAACGTCAGCCACTAACGTGTACTTAACTTGACCAATACCGCCTTTTTCAACTGGGGTGTTGCGCCATGCGTTGTGAGTGAACTGAGAATCGATAGACACACCGATCACTTCTACGCCACGCTTAGTGAACTCTTCCATGCGGTGATCAAATGCGATCAACTCTGATGGACAAACGAAAGTGAAGTCAAGTGGATAGAAGAATACGACTGCTGGCTTGCCTTTGATGGCAGCAGTTAAGTTGAAGCTATCAACGATTTCGCCAGAACCTAATACAGCTGCAGCAGTAAAATCAGGAGCCTGACGGCCTACTAATACGCTCATTTTATATCTCCATCTATGAGTTGAACTAAGTGTAAAGTAAGACGCCCTCAAGCCAGTATGCTCTCCTCAACCTAGGTCGAGTTAAATCCTTACTGATTAGAAGGTGTTCTTACCAATCAAATCTTTAGGCATTATAAGTCGTGTGCTGTGCCTTACAACCTATTTAAGACCAATATCACATTTTTCAAGGGCATTTCCGTTTTGCCTGACTAAGGATAGAGCAATCTGCACTGATTGCGTGCGATGCACACCACATTCAGCTAACAGACTAAACCCAGCATGATCACATTTTCAGATATTTTTCAGATAAGCTATCGGCAAACTGGACATCCACAGCCTTTGCAGTCAAAAATAGCGTCTTTGGCTTAAAGAATTAAGAAAATTGACTATGAATGCAGTCGTAATTGCAGTGTGCTTAATGTTGGCACTCAGTTTAGCTAGGGTGAATGTAGTAATCGCCCTCACCGTAAGCGCCCTAGTGGCGGGACTTGTGGGCGGAATGGATCTGCACCAAACCATAGATGCCTTTAATACTGGCTTAGGTGGCGGCGCGCAAATTGCGCTCAGTTATGCATTATTAGGTGCCTTTGCTGTCGCACTCTCGCACTCAGGCTTAACCACGCTGATCTCAAGAAGCATCATCAGTAGTCTTGGGCAAGATCCTAATCCCACCAACACTAACTGGGTTCGCTGGTTACTGCTGTTATCGCTACTTGTCATGTCGATGGCCTCGCAGAATATTTTACCTATTCATATCGCCTTCATTCCGATTTTAGTGCCGCCTCTGTTGCATGTGATGACCAAACTGAAGATTGACCGTCGTTTAGTCGCCTGTGTTTTGACCTTTGGTCTCGTCACCACCTATATGATTTTACCGATTGGATTTGGTGGTATTTTCTTAAATGATATTCTGCTTTCCAACTTAACCAGCAATGGCTTAGCGGCTGTGCGTGAGCAAATTCCACCAGCCATGTTAATTCCAGCGGCGGGCATGATAGTCGGTTTACTGACAGCTGTGTTTATTAGTTACCGTAAGCCTCGGATCTATGATGAAGCCAAAGTATTGGTTGCTGAGCCAGAAGAAACCCTCAACAAACGTAATATTATCATCGCCGCAGTGGCGATATTAGCCACCTTAATGGTGCAACTTGAAACCGATTCGATGATTTTTGGCGCCTTAGTCGGCTTCATGATTTTCAGTTTCTCGGGCGCTTTAAAACACGTCGCCGACCAAGATATTTTCAATCAAGGCGTGCGCATGATGGCTAACATCGGCTTTATCATGATTTCAGCCGCTGGCTTTGCCGCCGTAGTGAAAGAAACCGGTGAAGTGGGGACGCTTGTGGCTTCGCTTAGCGACATCATTGGTGATAATAAAGCCCTCGCCGCCTTCTTGATGCTGCTAGTGGGTCTACTGATCACTATGGGAATTGGCTCGTCTTTCTCCACTATCCCGATTATCGCGACGATTTATGTGCCATTGGCGTTAAGTTTTGGTTTTTCGGTGGCGGCGACCATTGCGTTAGTCGGCACCGCCGCGGCGCTGGGTGATGCGGGCTCGCCAGCATCGGATTCCACCTTAGGTCCTACTGCGGGTTTGAATGCCGATGGCCAACACGATCATATCCGTGACAGCGTGATCCCCACCTTCATCCACTACAATATTCCACTGTTAGTGTTTGGCTGGATTGCGGCCATGGTGTTGTAACACCGAACAATACACCCAATAAAAAGGCCGAATTGCATTGCAATTCGGCCTTTTAGATCGAGCGCCCAAATATTAACAAGCTATATGAATAGGCATGTTAACAGGCACAGGAACGATTATTTAGTACCAAAGATTTTATCGCCTGCATCACCAAGACCTGGCAGGATATAGCCTTTCTCGTTTAAGCATCTATCGACAGCTGCAGTATATAATTCGATATCCGGATGCGCCGCTTCTAACGCTTTAATGCCTTCAGGTGCTGCCACTAACACTAAGGCTTTGATTGAAGTACAGCCGCGTTTCTTCAATAAATCGACGGTCGCAATCATAGAGCCACCAGTCGCGAGCATTGGGTCGACAACTAAAGCGATACGCTCATTCATGTCGCTAGCGAGCTTTTCAAAGTAAGGCACAGGCTCAAGGGTTTCTTCGTCACGGTAAATGCCGACAACTGAAATACGCGCACTGGGGATATGCTCAAGCACACCGTCCATCATGCCCAAACCCGCACGTAAAATCGGCACAACCGTGACTTTTTTACCTTTGATTTGGTCGACTTCAACCGGACCGTTCCAGCCTTCAATCGTCACCGTTTCAGTTTCGAAATCTGCGGTAGCTTCATAGGTTAATAAACTGCCCACTTCGGCGGCTAGCTCACGGAAACGCTTAGTGCTAATGTCACCTTCGCGCATTAAACCGATTTTGTGACGCACTAAAGGATGTTTAACCTCGACAACTTTCATTTTTCTCTCCTACTTTATTTTTCGGCGTATTATTTTAGGCAAATTTTTCAGATTCTAGTTGATTTGTTTACTAGGTAAAACATAAAGTTTTGCCATTAGGCCTAATCGTGAGCTATCTCCCAAGAATAATTCCCAATCGCTTAAGATACGTACCTTAATTTACTATTTTGTGACCAATCACAAGGCTTCAAAAACTGAAATACAGTTTTACTCAACCAAAAATAATCCGCCGAGGGGCATAAATCCAAATCATGACTTTCGACCCCTAGCACAAGCTGGTAGAATACCGCCGCATAAAATCCAATAACGATGTACCCGAGAGGATCCCTCCGTGAGCACACCTACCCCACTGAGCTATAAAGATGCCGGCGTTGATATTGATGCAGGTAATGCACTGGTAAGTAACATAAAAGCAGCCGTTAAACGTACCCGTCGTCCAGAAGTTATGGGCAACTTAGGTGGTTTTGGCGCCCTGTGTGAAATCCCCACCAAATACAAGCAACCGGTTTTAGTGTCTGGCACCGACGGTGTTGGAACTAAATTGCGTTTAGCCATCGACTATAAAAAACACGACACAGTCGGCATAGACTTAGTTGCTATGTGTGTGAACGATTTAATCGTTCAAGGCGCTGAGCCACTGTTTTTCCTCGATTACTACGCAACGGGCAAGCTGGATGTTGAAACCGCGACGTCTGTCGTCAACGGTATCGGCGAAGGTTGTTTCCAATCTGGTTGTGCATTAATCGGCGGTGAAACCGCTGAAATGCCAGGCATGTATGAAGGTGAAGATTACGACCTAGCAGGTTTCTGCGTGGGCGTAGTTGAAAAAGCCGACATCATTGACGGTAGCAAAGTGGCAGCGGGTGATGCGCTTATCGCATTAGCCTCGAGCGGCCCTCATTCAAATGGTTACTCTTTAGTACGTAAAGTATTAGAAGTAAGCCAAGCAGACCCTCAACAAGATCTCAATGGCAAACCGCTAATTGAACATCTACTTGAGCCAACCAAAATTTACGTGAAATCATTGCTAAAACTGATCGCAGCATCAGACGTACATGCAATGGCACACATTACTGGCGGCGGCTTCTGGGAAAACATCCCACGCGTACTGCCTGATAATTTAAAAGCGGTTATCCAAGGTGATTCATGGCAATGGCCTGCTGTTTTCAGTTGGTTAATGGAAAATGGCAACATTGCAGAATACGAAATGTATCGTACCTTCAACTGTGGCGTCGGCATGTTAGTCGCGCTGCCAGCCGATAAAGTGGATGCAGCACTTGCATTACTGGCTGCAGAAGGCGAACAAGCTTGGCTGATCGGTGCTATCGCAGATCGTGAAGGCAATGAAGAGCAAGTGGAGATCCTGTAATGCCCCAGAGCTGTCGTGTAGTTGTATTAATTTCCGGAAATGGCAGTAACCTGCAAGCGATTATCGACGGTTGCGACGATAATATGCAGGCCGAAGTTGTCGGAGTCATCAGTAATAAACCCGATGCCTATGGCCTAGTGCGCGCCCATCATGGCGAAATTGATACCAGCTGCGTGATAGCTCACCAAGGTGAATCTCGCTCTGAATACGATGCGCGTTTAATGACAGTCATCGAACAGTACCAACCCGATTTAATCGTGTTGGCAGGATTTATGCGGATCTTAACCGATGATTTCGTGAATCATTACCTAGGTCGCATGATCAATATCCATCCTTCACTGTTACCGAAATACACTGGCTTAAACACCCATCAACGTGCCATTGACGCTAACGACAGCGAACATGGTGCCAGCGTACATTTTGTCACGCCAGAGCTGGATGCAGGTCCGGTGATTTTACAGGCCAAAGTGCCAGTTTATGAAGAAGATACCGCTGATATGCTCGCCGCCCGTGTGCATGAGCAAGAACATGCCATTTATCCACTCGTGGTGAAATGGTTTAGTCAGCAACGTCTTAACATGCAAAACGGCCAAGCCTATCTTGATGGCAATCTTATCGGCCCAAGCGGTTACGCGCCTGATTAGTTTCGCGAAATAGCAATTGGTCGCGAGATCAAAAATAGAGACCTTAGGGTCTCTATTTTTTTAACTATTTTCCACAAAAGCATTGTTTTCTGGGGCAATGTGGCATTAGATAACTTAACGAAAAGTGATTTTTGCTCGGCATGACAAGAGACTATTAGATGAAAAATATTATCTGCGATATCGATGGTGTACTACTGCACGACAATAAACTGATCCCCGGCAGCGACAAATTTATCCAGCGTATTTTAGAACAAGGCAATCCGTTAGTCGTCCTGACTAACTATCCCGTACAAACGGGAAAGGATCTGCAAAACCGTTTAAGCGCCGCCGGTATTGATATTCCTGAAGAATGCTTTTATACCTCCGCCATGGCCACCGCCGACTTTTTACAGCACCAAGAAGGCAGTAAAGCCTATGTTATTGGTGAAGGCGCCCTCACCCACGAACTCTACAAAGCAGGCTTTACCATTACCGATATCAACCCTGACTTTGTGATTGTCGGTGAAACCCGCTCCTACAATTGGGAAATGATCCATAAAGCTGCAGCCTTTGTGGCAGGTGGCGCCCGCTTTATTGCCACTAACCCTGACACTCACGGCCCAGCTTACAGCCCAGCCTGTGGCGCGCTATGTTCGCCAATAGAACGCATTACTGGTAAGAAACCCTTCTACGTGGGCAAACCGAGCGCATGGATTATTCGCTCAGCACTTAATCATATTGATGGACACTCGGAAGACACTGTGATCATAGGTGACAATATGCGTACCGATATTCTAGCGGGTTTCCAAGCGGGGCTTGAGACCATTCTGGTCACCAGTGGCGTGAGTAAGCTTGAAGATATCGACAAAGAACCCTTCCGCCCCAACCATGTGTTTGCCTGCGCTGGCGATATTGATGTGGTTTAAACAATTGTCTCCCCCTAGGTTTAGGTCTAACCACCCATTTTGCTAATCGTTCAAATATGACCTATGCAACACGTCTCGCCCAAAGGCGTATTGCATAGGGTAAAGCAACATTAAGTAACACATTCACCTTCTTCTCAGCCTTGTGGCTCACAGCGGCTTGCTTCATGATAAGCCTCACTTCAGATTGATTAACAGAAATCTAAAATTCCTTAATTAAAACAACAGTAGGATTAACCTATGCGACGTCTGTATCCCCTCTGTGCGCTGGCTATGCTCAGTGCCTGTAGTCCGAATGCATCAGAGCCTGATGGCAACAGCACTTTGGCTGAACTTAAGCCAGTGCAGTTTAATGAAGCGCGCTTTAGAAATGATATTAAAGCCCTGTCATCCGATGAATTTGAAGGTCGTGCGCCAACCACTCACGGTGAAAAACTCACCTTGGACTATTTGAGCAAAGCCTTTACTGAGATGGGGCTCAAGGGCGCGTACCAAGGCAGCTTTTTACAACCTGTGCCTATGGTGAGCTATACCGCAGATGAAGCGCAGCAAGTCACACTGGCAGGATTACCCTTTCAATACCGAAAAGATCTGGTGCTCAGCAGTCGCCACGATAACGGTGGCATTAACATTGAAAACGCGCCATTAGTCTTTGTTGGCTATGGGGTGAACGCCCCCGAATATGGTTGGAATGATTACCAAGATCTCGACATGAAAGGCAAAATCGCGGTGCTCTTAATCAACGACCCCGGCTTTGCCCGCCCTGACTCGGGCAAGTTCAATGGCAAAGCCATGACCTATTACGGCCGCTGGAGCTATAAGTTTGAAGAGGCCAGCCGTCAAGGCGCCCTTGGTGCACTGATCATCCATGATACTGAGCCCGCCTCTTATCCTTGGTCTGTGGTAGAAAATAGTTGGACTGGACCACAGCAAGATCTGGTCCTCAGTAAAGCAGAACAAGATAGCCGTATCCAAGTCGAAGGCTGGCTTACACTGGACGCAGCGACACAACTGTTCGATAAAGCCGGTTTATCACTGCCTAATTTAATGGCGCGCGCCGCCGACAGCTCAATCAATTTACCCCTTGAGCAAACAGCCAGCATCGCCTTTAAAAACAAAGCCGAATACGCCAATAGCTACAATGTGGTCGCCACACTCCCCGGCAGCACACAAGCCGACGAGCAGATCCTCTATACCGCACATTGGGATCACATAGGTAAAGACGAGACGAAAGCAGGCGATCAGATTTACAACGGCGCTATGGACAATGCCTCGGGCACTGCCGGTATTCTCGAAATCGCCAGACAATTAGCCGACAAGGCCAAACAAGGCCAGGGTTTAGCGCGCTCGGTCACCTTTATTGCCACCACAGGTGAAGAACAGGGCTTACTCGGCTCACGCTATTACGCCGCCAATCCACTTTATCCTATCGATAAAACCGTGGCAGTGTTAAACCTCGATAGCACCAATATCTATGGCAAGACCAAGGATTTTACTATCGTCGGCAAAGGGAAATCTGAGTTAGAAACTTACCTTATTGATGCGGCGAAACAACAGAACCGCATCGCCATGGGTGAGAAAAATCCCGCTTCGGGCGGTTTCTTCCGTTCAGATCATTTCAGCTTTGCCAAAATGGGCGTCCCAGCCGTCTTTGCCGGCGGCGGTAGCGACCCCGTTGATGAGGCCACGGCTATCTATAAAACCCAAATGCAAGCCACGATGAAAGGCTGTTATCACAATGTCTGCGATGAATACCATGAAGACTGGGATTTGAGCGGCGCGCTGCAAGATTTGCAAGTCTACTACCAAGTCACGCGCACATTGGGTAGCAGCAAAGATTGGCCGGGATACTATCAAGGCACAGAGTTTAATAGCCTGCGCCCAGCTAAAACGACACTGGTAACGGACGCAAAATAGCAGCTTGTATCAGTAACAGTTTGTGAGAGGCGGCTTAGTGAGTCGTCTCTTATTAACGCCCGCTAGTCGCACCGGTGAAATAAAGCGCCAGCTGAATAGAGCGCCTCCTCCGCCAGCCAAAGCGCCAAACAAGACCTACAAGCACGTGAGCCATTCACGTGCTTTTTTGTTTTTAGCTCACAAACAATGCCGTTATCGCGAAATATCCATCCCACAACACCATTCTGAATAGGCTTATGCCATTGGTTGATGTCAAACTCGGCGCATTAATTGATTAAAAATAAAACACTTAAACGAGCCAACTCATTATTTATGGTCTTTTTTAACGGTTTTTCTGTCATCGACACTTTTTCAAAACACATTGTGAATTCCCCAAAACTCCCCGCGCCAAATCAAACAATAAAAACAAATCATCAAAAATAACTCAAATTTAATGAGTTATTCTCAAATAAAATCATTAAACACAAACATCTAAATCAATAAAAACACCAATAAACAGATAAAACATCAAAATAGTATTTGGCAAATACCTAAATTGCTGGCACATTAAACCTCAATTGAGACATCCTCAAATGACAGACAGTGTGGGAGTTGTACTATGTGTTCAATCTTTTCGATTTTAGATATCCAATCTGATGCCAAAGAACTGCGCCAAGTCGCGCTAGAAATGTCTAAGCTCATGCGCCACCGTGGCCCTGACTGGTCAGGTATTTACGCCAGTGATAAGGCAATTCTTGCCCACGAACGTTTAGCGATTGTTGACATTGAACACGGTGCTCAGCCGCTGCTGACTGAAGATGGCAGTTTGATCCTCGCGGTCAACGGCGAAATCTATAACCACAAAGAATTGAAAGCCCAGTTAGGCGATAAGTACAGCTATCAAACCAACTCTGACTGCGAAGTGATCTTGGCGCTGTATCAAGAATATGGCACTGAATTTCTTGATAAATTAAACGGTATCTTCGCCTTTGTGTTATATGACAAAGCCCAAGACAGATACCTTATCGGCCGCGATCACATGGGTATTATCCCGCTATACACAGGCCGTGACGCTGCGGGTAACTTCTATGTTGCCTCCGAAATGAAAGCCTTGATGCCAGTGTGTAAAACGGTAGAGGAATTCTTACCGGGCCGCTATCTGTATTCAAAAGATGGTGAAGCCGTTAAATACTATAGCCGCGATTGGCAAAGCTATGATGCGGTTAAAGATAACCCAGCCAGCCAAGAAGAATTGCGTGACGCATTAGAAGCGGCGGTCAAGCGCCAATTAATGTCAGACGTGCCCTATGGTGTGTTGCTGTCGGGCGGCTTAGATTCATCGGTTATCTCAGCGATTACTCAAACCTTTGCTAAACGCCGCATCGAAGACGATGGTGAAACGGGCGCTTGGTGGCCACAGCTTCACTCCTTTGCCGTCGGCTTAAAAGGCGCGCCGGATTTAATCGCCGCCAAAAAGGTCGCCGATGCGATTGGTACCATTCACCATGAGATCCATTTCACCTTCCAAGAAGGCTTAGATGCGATTAAAGAAGTGATTTATCACTTAGAAACCTACGATGTCACCACCATACGTGCTGCCACGCCAATGTATTTAATGGCGCGTAAAATCAAAGCGATGGGCATTAAGATGGTGTTATCGGGTGAAGGTGCTGACGAGCTATTTGGTGGCTATTTATACTTCCATAAAGCGCCAAACGCACAGGCATTCCACGAGGAATTAGTCCGCAAACTCGATAAGCTGCATCTGTTCGATTGTCTGCGTGCCAACAAAGCCATGGCCGCTTGGGGATTAGAAGCCCGTGTGCCCTTCCTCGATAAAGAGTTTATGGATGTGGCGATGCGCATCAACCCTGAAGCGAAAATGTCTAAGGATGGTCGTATAGAGAAACACATTCTGCGCCAAGCCTTTGAGCATAAATTGCCAAAAGAAGTGGCATGGCGTCAAAAGGAACAATTCAGTGACGGCGTAGGCTACTCTTGGATTGACGGTTTGAAAGAACAAGCGGCAGCGCGGGTGGATGATTTACAATTGGCAAACGCGAAATTCCGTTTCCCATACAACACGCCAGAAACCAAAGAAGCCTATTTCTATCGCTGCTTCTTTGAAGAACATTATCCACTGAGCGGCGCTGCAGAAACGGTTCCAGGCGGTAAATCCGTCGCCTGTTCAACGCCAGAAGCACTGGCTTGGGACGAAAGCTTACGCGGCATTATCGACCCATCGGGCAGAGCAGTGCGCTCAGTACACACATCAAGTTATTAATGGTCTAACGTTGATGAGCTAGATTAATCATATAAGTTAATTAACTAGATTGATGCACAGGTTAAGATAGCCAACCACAAAGGCCACCCTAGGGTGGCTTTTGTATTTCGATGCAGTTTACTTTTATTGCTTACTCACGCACTACATTGTGGCTTAACTCGAAACCAAGCTAGGCCGACAGCGCACTAAATGGCTGGATTTCAGAGTGAGCTTGAATGTGGGTTTGAGTGTGAGCGTTGGTTTGCACTTGAGTGTGAAAATGAACATTCATCGGCGTCAACGCCATCGGGTCTTGGGTTAAAAACTGCTTTCCGGCACTTATGCCCGCATGGTAATCATGGCGCAAATCCGCATCGGTACTGCCCAGTAACTTACTCTGCAAATTTTCAGCGGCAAAAATCTGCACTATCTCCACATCCTCTGGCGGATTAGCGATAAAATCCAATTCATCCTGATAGGCTTGCTCGTGCTGCACTAAGTAATCTATGGTTTTCGGACAAAAGCCAGAAACACAAATCCAAGATTTGAGTTTATGCACCCAAGCCGATTGCGCCTGAAAATCCTCACTCACAGTGCGGATCACCACAATTTTGCGGGCACCACGACGATAGGCCTCACGCACAGGTAAAGGCGCGGCTAAGCCGCCGTCGAGATAAAAATCACTGCCAATACCTTCGTTTGATGCTGCACCGTGAGCAGAGGCACTGTTATCAGAGGCGCCATGTTCAGCCGCACCGTTATTACAGGCCTTGTCACTATTACAGGCATTATCATTTAGCCAAGGCGTGAGTTTCACCCCTTGTTTATACAGAAATGGTAATGCGCTAGAAGCTTTAAGCAATTCGCGCCACTGGCTTTTACTGCTTGGACTTAAAAAATAACCCTTGCGATCACTGGCATTCGTAGTTGTGATAAGTAACTGCCGATGACCGAGTGAGGCTGTCGCCGCATTAAGATCTAATTTAAACATCCCTTGTCGAGTCTGCTCAAAATACCAATCTAAATCGACCACATTGCCACCAACTAACCCGCGACCGAGTCGATAGAAGCGTTTATGGCGCGATAAACCGCGGATCAAACGTTTGGCATAACCCTTTTGACGGGCCAAAAAACTGCTGAGATTCTGTGAGCCAGCAGAAGTACCAATAAACAAATCAAAGGGATCGAAGCCGTCATCAAGCCAAGCATCGAGCACGCCTGCGGTGAAAATACCGCGTTGACCACCACCTTCTGCAATCAGGGCCACCTGTGGGCTAGCGTTAGATTGAGCGTCTTTGGAGGCTAAGTGGCTGACTGCGTACATAGGGAAACCTTATCGAATAGTTCATATAAGGCGAGTCTAAACAAGACGAATGAGAAAGGATAACGGATAGAAGCTATCATCTTAATAGGAAAATACTATTAAGATAGTGTGCAAGCATTAGCCGGTGATGATAACAACAGCAAATACTGGCAGAAATAATGGCAGTAATAAGCAAGGTTAGGCAGGTTAGCTTGTTCGTCATCCTTAACGAACAAGCTATTTTCACATCAATGCATTAAAACTTATGACTCAGTTCAAGCGTGATATTACGCGGCTCACCGGGGAAATGGCCATTGCGTTCGCTAAACCCACTGACGGCATATTCTTTGTCGAAGATATTTTTAAGATTTAAGCGAACTTGAGTTTGATCCCACTGGGTCGTCCAGCTCATATCAAAAATCGTATGGGGCTTCACCGTTTGGCCATCGAGGCTGAACTGTTCACCCACGTAATCCATACCAAAGGCAATCGCCGAATCGATTGCATTGATATCGTAACGGGTCCATATTCCCGCTTGATGACGCGGCGCATTGGCAAAGTGCTTACTATCAAAGGTATTGGTTAGGCTATCGTTCGTGACCCCTTTAACCACTTCAGTCTCGTTATAGGCATAATTTGCCGTAACGGTCAGGTTATCGGTTAAATCCCCCACCAGCGTCCATTCAACCCCTTGACTGTGTACTTCACCCAAATTAAGTAAAGCGGGAATGCCATCGTCATCGCCAGTATTTAAAGGGTTAGCTTGAGCGACATTTTGTTTTTCAATGCGATATACGGCGAGCGTGGTCATAAACTGACCATCAAGCCACTCATTTTTCATCCCAAGTTCAATTTGATTGCCCGTTTCTGGATCGAGGAAACCGTCAGCAATATCTTGTGCTTGATCGGTTAAAGATGCTGGATTAAAGCTCTCAGAGTAATTCAAATAAAAGGACATTGAATCGATTGGGCGATAATTAAGCCCTGCCCTTGGCGTTATCGCGTTATCGCTGAAGGAGAAACCAGTCTTTTTATCATAATCGTCAAACTGGCTGAAACGCAGACCCGCAATCAATGACCACTGTTCGTTAAAGTGCAAGTGTTCCTGAACATAAAGGCCAAAACGGTTAGCACGGGTACCGTCGGTATCCATGTCTTTTAATTGATAGGTACTAGGATCCGTCTCACCATAGTTAAGGTCAAAAATATTCAGGTTACCCACGCCTTCCTTGCTGGTCGCGAGCTTGTAATGGTACTCGGTTTCCACATAGTGATAATCGCCACCGAACAGGAACTCATGTTCAAAACCTAAGGCATCGAATGCATAAACAAAATCATTGGTTAAACTGATTTCATCATTTGCCCGTGCTTGCACTCGGTATTCACGCTTAATGGTGCCATCTGCACTATTGGCTTTACCATCACCATTTACATCGACCCAACCTCTCGATTCATGATATTGCTGCGTGGAATCATTATTCAGATAGCGGATCTGCGTCTTGACCGAGAAATTATCGGTAAGTTGATGATCGAGAATCGATTGCAGCACCAGCGCATCCATCTTCTGGAAGTCACTCTTTTCATTGGTATTATAGGATGGCGCAACAAGGAAATTACCGTCATTATCGACAGGCACGCCGCGCAATCGATTGCCGCCTAAATCCTGCTTAATAATATCGAAAGTGGTGGTGAGCTTAGTATCATCACTGATTTCGTAGAGTAACCCACCCGCCACTTCGGCATTTTGGCTATCTGCATTATTCCGAAAGCTATCTTCCTGCTGATAATAGGCGCCAAAACGATAGGCAAGATTTTGGGTTAAGCCGCCAGTGAAATCCAGCGAGCCCCCCATCATGTCCTCGCTGCCCGTGCTTAAGGTCAGATCTTTACTCTCGACAAAGGTTGGTTTTTTAGTGACATAGTTAATCATGCCGCCGGGTTCACCGCCGCCATAGAGTGCGGATGCAGGGCCTTTTAACACTTCAACCCGCTGCACATTAAAGAGTTGTGGCACAGAAAAGCCTGAATAGGGATCGCCCCTTACCCCATCATAAAAAACGTTGGCATCGTCGCGGAAACCGCGAAAGGTTACGCCCGAATAACTGAACTCACTCACACCCGCGATTGAGCGGTATAAATCGGTAATATTGCGGGCAGCTTGATCAACGATTAATTGCTCGGTCAGCACTTGCACCGACTGCGGCAATTCCATCACATTAATCGCCGTCTTAGTGCCAATCGTGGTTTCTTTATCGACGTACATTTGCATCGCGCGGCCATGGACGGCAATACGCTCAGGTGCTGCGAGTTTTACCTCCTCATCGGTCGTGGCTTGAGTCGGTGCAGGACTTGCAACAGATGAACTCGTAGACAAGGTCTGCTGCGGAGCCTCTTTATCGAGTAAAGTTTCAGCGGCAAATGTCGACTGATGTTGAGCGAATGCAAGTGCAATTAATGAGTAGGCGAAACGAGTCTTCACAGAATGTCCCCAGCGCAAGCGCATAAAAATGGCATAAACCAAAGGGTTTACAAATGTATTCAAACGAATTGGCCGTCATTATAAAGAATGATTTACGAATAACAACGATTATCATTTGAATTTGCATGAATGTGAAATCTGTTAGGTAAATAGCTAGCGTCAGCTCACATTATCCTTGTGATATTTGGTTATGACTTAAACAAAACAGAGGTTCAGTCGCACAGACCTTAGATAGAAGTGTTAATGTGGGATAAAAATAAAAACCAGCGCAGTGCGCTGGTTTTAGGTTGTTCTCGAACTGTTGTTAAGCAAGGACTTAACTCAGCATATAAGATGAATGCTTAAAAGATAGCTTCATCTAATTGCGTTAGCATTTCACTCGCCTGCTCAATTTGCTTACGCAGACTGCGACCTTGTACCGCCCAGTAAGCCATATAGAAATCAGCAGTTTTCAATTTAGCTTGGTAAAATGCGGTTTCTTCGGTGCCCTGCTCCAACGCCGCTAAGGCCACTGCGGCACTTCTGGCCCACATCCATGCCAGTGCAGTCACGCCGAATAACTCCAGATAAGCCATAGAGGCTGCGCCGATAATGTCAGGATTGGTCGCAGCTTGTGCAGCTAAATAACCGCTAGCCTTTTGCAAATCACCCGCACAATCCATTAAACCACTCACGTAAGGTTGCATCGCCGCATTCGTGCTATGCGACTTAATAAACTCAGTCACTAACGCCGACCATTGCTGCATCGCCGCGCCGCGGTCACTAAGCAGCTTACGCCCCACTAAATCCAACGCCTGAATGCCGTTAGTGCCTTCATAAATCAGTGCAATACGGCTATCACGCACAAATTGCTCCATGCCCCACTCATGGATATAACCATGTCCACCAAACACTTGCTGCGCATCGACACAGGCATTAAAGCCGCGATTAGTGATAAAACCTTTCACCACTGGCGTAAACAGGGCCGCTAACTGGGAGGCAACGTTGGCCTTGGCGGGATCGGTATGGCGCTCGGCTTCATCGAGCCACAAAGCTTGTTGTCCAACTAAGGCCCTTGCGCCTTCATTAAAGGCTTTTTGCGACAGCAACATGCGGCGCACATCGCCGTGAACCAAAATCGGATCGGCGGCTTTTTCTGGGGCTTTGGCACCGCTTAGGGCGCGGCTCTGTAATCTGTCTTTGGCATAGGCTAACGCATTTTGATAGGCAATCTCAGACACACCCAGCCCTTGTACGCCCACGCCTAAACGCGCTTGGTTCATCATAGTAAACATGGCGCGCAGTCCTTGGTGCGGCTCGCCAACAAGCTCGCCCAATGCACCTTCAAACACCATCACACAGGTGGAGTTACCGTGAATGCCCATCTTATGTTCAAGGCCGCTGGCATATAAAGTGTTCGGCGCGCCTAAGCTACCGTCGCTATTCACTAGCACTTTCGGCACGGCGAATAGAGATATTCCCTTCACGCCCTCTGGTGCATCCGGCAAGCGGGCTAATACGAGATGCACTATGTTGTCGGTGAGTTGGTGATCGCCTGAGGAGATAAAAATCTTCTCACCAGTAATAGCAAAAACGCCTTCAGAGACTGGCAAGGCTTTGGTGCGTAATAAGGCTAAGTCAGTACCGGCGTGAGACTCGGTCAAATTCATTGTCCCAGTCCATTCTCCGCTAACTAATTTACTCAAATATTTTTGCTTAAGTGCATCACTGCCGTGGGCATGAATGGCAGCATAAGCGCCATGGGTTAAACCTGGGTACATAGCAAAGGCCATGTTGGTTGCCGTTTGTATCTCAGTCGCGAAAATCCCCACCACTTCGGGTAGACCTTGGCCGCCATATTCAGGATCGCAGGTGAGGGTTGGCCAGCCATTATCAACAAACTGCCGATAGGCGTTATCAAAACCCTCAGGTGTAACCACCTTGCCATCGACCAACTTACAGCCTTGCAGATCGCCGACACTATTGAGCGGCAGCATGACTTCAATACTAAAGTCAGCCATACCTTGGAGAATAGCATCGACAAGATCTGGATCGATTTCATCGAACCCTTTGAGCGCATCTTGCTGATAAATATGTAACATTTCATTGAGGATAAATTGATAGTCGCGCAGCGGCGCTTGATAAACTGGCATAATCGCTTCCCTTTTCTTGTTAGACTGCAACTCAACTAAGTGATCTGACCACTTTGGTGCTCTGACCACTTTAGCTAAATTTGCCGAAAAAGAAAGCACCCCAACCGCCGCCACAGACTTTTGTTTACACAAACGAACAGCGAAACCGTAAATTGATCGCAACAAAGCCTTATGTTATCGCGGAAAACTTTGTAAGCTAACTGCCTGTTTTTCTGATATGCCAGCAGAGTTAAGGATATTGCTACTATGGGTTCTGTCACTACTAAAAAGCACGCCAACGGGCTCGATTATGTCGAGGTCAACACGGCCTTATGTCAGGCAAGAATTTTTTTGCAGGGCGCGCAAATAGACTATTTTCAACCCGTAGGCAAACCACCTTTACTGTGGGTTTCATCGGCGGACGATTATCAACCCGGTAATGGGATCCGTGGCGGTGTGCCTGTATGCTGGCCTTGGTTTGGCATGAGTAGTGAAGCAAACTTCCCCCAACACGGTTTCGCCCGCACCCGCATTTGGGCGCTGGAATCGGTAGAAATACGTAATCAGTTAGTGGATTTACGTTTTAGCTTAAAGATCAGTGAGCAAGATAAAATTTATTGGCCGCATAACACTGAGGTCAGTGTGTTATTCAACCTAGGCGATACCCTAAGCATTAGCCTTGTAAATACCAACCTAGGCGATGAAACCGTGACGCTTACCCAAGCGCTGCACACTTATTTCCCGATTGAGGATATCCACCAACTCAAGGCTAGCGGTTTTAGTGGCTCAAAATACATCGAATTTGCCGAGGGGCCTTATCCACAAACCACGGATGAAGTGCGCTTTGATCGCGAGACGGATCGTGTCTATACCGAACTCGGCCCTGTGCAATTATTGCATACGCCGCAGGGGATCATTGAAGTCAGCCGCGAGAACAGCCAATCCGCCGTATTATGGAATCCATGGATTGAAAAGTCACGACGCCTTGGCCGGTTTAATCCAGAAGATTATTTGACCATGGTCTGTCTAGAAGCGGCCAATGTTTTAGAAGATAAAGTCGTGCTTGCCCCAAGTGAAACCCACAGTTTAGTGACGCATATTCGCTGGAAAGACTAACGATTTAATATCCTGTTCTTAAAATCTAGAGCTTAAAATCGAGAGCTTAATTTCTAGTTCTAAATCCTAGCCACAAACGATACACACAAAAATGCCCAGTCCGATTTGCCAACGCAATCGGGACTGGGCATTTTTATCAGTACAAAATCTAAGTTTTATAAGCTTATTTCGCCGATTTCTCTAGGCGCGCTAACAGGCTAGACGTATCCCAACGGTTACCGCCCATGCCCTGCACTTCTGAATAGAATTGATCCACCAAAGCGGTCAATGGCAAGTGTGAACCATTGCGGCGGGCTTCTTCTAAGGCGATGCCTAAATCTTTACGCATCCAATCGACGGCAAAACCAAAATCATAGTTTTGGCCCCACATGGTTTTGTGGCGATTTTCCATTTGCCAGCTTTGCGCCGCGCCTTTACTGATCACTTCAATCACTTTCTCGCCATCAAGACCCGCCTTGCGCGCAAACTGTAATGCTTCCGCCAAACCTTGTACCACACCCGCGATACAAATTTGGTTCACCATCTTAGTTAACTGACCAGCACCGACTTCACCTAAACGCTCAGCGCAGCGGGCAAAAGCTTCAATCACAGGCTTAACACGGGAAAACACAACTTCATCGCCGCCAACCATCACAGTCAATACGCCATTTTCGGCGCCCGCTTGGCCGCCAGACACGGGCGCATCGAGGAAATCAACGCCCTTTTCTGCTAACACTTGATGAAGCTCACGGGCAACATCGGCCGAAGCCGTAGTATGGTCAACTAACACTGCGCCCTTTTCCATGCCATGAATAACGCCATCACTCCCTAATACCACTTCACGCAGATCGTTATCATTGCCCACACAAGTAAACACAATATCTTGACCCTCTGCCGCTTCCTTTGGTGTTGGGCAGCAACGTCCGCCATAGGTGTCGACCCAAGTTTGTGCTTTAGCAAAAGTGCGATTATAAACAGTGACCTCATGGCCTTTGTTCAGTAAATGTCTCGCCATGGGATATCCCATTACGCCCAAACCAATAAATGCGACTTTCGCCATGAAGTGCTCCTCAAATAAGTAAACAAGGTGAATCAATTAGAAATAGCTGAATCGAGTTTTATTTCATCTGTCCAATATGTTACCGCTAAAACCTCAACAACAAATACTAAAAAAATGCCACTGAGTGTTTCAATCTATAGGGTCAATTACGGATGCTTATTTAGGGGAATGGGCAGTAAAAATAATGGCGGCAGTGTAGCATTCATCCCGCATAGCGTCAGGTTGAAATCGGCCCCACAGGCAAACGCACTTTTCGACAGAGACAACAAAGGCGCCATAAGCGCCTTTGTTGATGTAATTTATGGGGCTATTTCACCACATGGGCTTCCATTTCGGCGCCAATCTTTTTACGCATTTCCATCAATCGCAGCGCAGAATCGCGCAAATGAATATCATGTTCCGTCTGTGGTACCCACTCAGGCACAGGCGTAGGCTGGCCGTTTTCATCCACCGCCACCATGATCACAATACAGTGGGTGGTGAGATGACGCTCGGAAACCTTAGGATCGCCTGCGCGCACATCGATACCGATATGCATAGAAGTTTTACCCGTATAAATCACCTTAGCGCTGACTTCGACTATATTGCCCACTAAAATGGGTTGCACAAAACGAATCCCGCCCGCATAGGCAGTAATACAATATTTACCACTCCAACCCGCTGCACAGGCATAGGCCGCGAGATCGATCCACTTCATCACAGCACCGCCGTGAACTTTACCACCAAAATTTACATCCGCAGGCTCTGACAAAAATCTCAGGGTGCTTTGTCTATCGATACCAGCCATATAACCTCAACTTATTCAGCCACTGTGGCTCAATGTCTTCGCGCAATAAGCTGAGTTTACGATAGAAATCCCCAATAGCGTAAAGATAATTACGATTGGCCTCGCCAAAAAATTCGATTTAACCAAAGTGACTAATAAGCACGCAGCAAAGCAGTAAACTCGGTAGGGCTAAGCGGTAAAGCCATAGCTGTAGCTCGCTGCTGACAAAGCGAGTGCCCTTTGCAAAAGTGTACACACCTAAGCCAAGCATGAAGAAACCCAGCACTTCAAGACCTGAGGACATATTACTGCCGCCACCGACATTAATCGCTGTCACCAATAAGGCAAACCAGACGACCACGTAAGCGGCGATTGCTAAGGTAAAAGTCTTGATCCCTATGTCCATGTTAGGATGCCAAACTTTAAATTCACCGCGGATCAACTCGGTCAGATTAGCCGTTAATGCGCCGATGAGGGGGACAAGCGGGATCACCGCAGGGTTTAACATGACACACTCCATCAAGATTAAATATATCTGTCATTATCTGTGGCCAATAGAATTAAACAAGCTTGATGAACAAAGGTTAACACTATGGATATCACTGAGTTACAAAGTGACTTCGCTCACAATGAAAGCGTGAAATAGCGGCATTCAAATCACAATACCGATGGATTTTACCCATAAAAAATGCGCCCTCAGGCGCATTTTTTCACTGTTTTTTACATCACAAGTAAGTGTTTTATACTCTCTTGAACAGTAATGAACCGTTAGTCCCACCAAAACCGAAGGAGTTACACAGAGCGTAATCCATCTTCACGTCACGGGCAGTATGAGCGACAAAGTCTAAATCACAACCTTCATCCGGATTATCCAAGTTAATGGTTGGCGGTACAGCTTGGTCGCGCAGTGCTAATAAAGTGAAAATCGCTTCAACCGCACCTGCGGCACCTAATAGGTGACCCGTCATCGATTTAGTCGAACTAACCAGTACTTTATAGGCGTGATCGCCAAATACAGACTTAACCGCTGCCGCTTCCGCTTTATCACCTGCTGGCGTCGAAGTACCGTGGGCATTGATATAACCAATTTGCTCTAGTGATAACTTAGCGTCATTAATGGCATTGACCATAGCCGCCGCAGCGCCTGCTCCGTCACTTGGAGGCGATGTCATATGGAACGCATCACCGCTCATACCAAAACCGACTAACTCGCCGTAAATGGTCGCGCCGCGTGCTTTTGCGTGTTCGTACTCTTCCATCACCATCACACCAGCGCCATCACCGATCACAAAACCATCACGGTCTTTATCCCATGGACGGCTCGCCGCAGTCGGATCGTCATTGCGTGTCGATAACGCTTTCGCTGCACCAAAACCTGCCACGCCTAAAGGAGAAGTGACATCCTCAGCACCGCCGGCAACCATCACGTCTGCATCGCCATAGGCAATGGTACGTGCCGCGAAACCGATATTATGCACACCCGTAGTACAAGCGGTCGTCACGGCAAAATTTGGCCCTTTCATGCCAAACATGATCGACAAGTGGCCCGAAATCATATTGATAATGGTACTAGGTACGAAGAAAGGAGAAACCTTACGCGGGCCACCATTCATCAATGCGCTGTGACCTTGTTCAATCAACCACATACCGCCCATACCCGCACCAATAGCAGTACCGACACGACCAGGGTTTTCTTTGCTCATGTCCAGACCTGAGTCTTGGATAGCTTGGATGCCAGCCGCCATACCGTATTGAATAAAGAGGTCCATCTTACGGGCGTCTTTTTTCGTTACGTATTGCTCAACATCGAAATCTTTTACTGAACCACTGAAACGAGTGGTAAATTCACTGGCATCAAATTTGGTTATCGGTGCGATACCACTCTTACCCGAAAGCAAAGCCTTCCAAGTAGTATCGACAGTATTGCCCACTGGAGTTACTAACCCCAAACCGGTTACCACTACACGACGTTTAGACACGGCAGTCACCTTTAAATGCTAATTTGTTAATTCAGATAGAGGACACAAGGTTTTCTATCATTAGACAATTTCTTAAATAATTTTTATTTAGAAAAATTCGCCAATCTGCGGCGAGCATCTCGTGGATAACAATTAAAACACGATCCAGAGACGATTGAATGGCACGGAGGCAGAATTTGACGGGGGTAAAACAAAAACAGGCGGCAAAAATGCCGCCTGTCTTCAAGAATTCAGAATTACTGATTCTTAGAAACGTAGTCGATCGCTGCTTGAACAGTAGTGATCTTTTCAGCTTCTTCATCAGGGATCTCGGTATCAAACTCTTCTTCCAGAGCCATAACCAACTCAACAGTGTCCAGAGAATCTGCACCCAGATCGTCAACGAAAGATGCCGCTGGCTTAACGTCTTCTTCTTTAACGCCCAGTTGCTCTACAATGATTTTCTTTACACGTTCTTCGATGTTGCTCATTAGTTTTCTTTCCTATTCAAATTACGCACTTGCGTAAGATTGCGAGTAGTTTATTAGATTTGGCTGACAATGCAAGCTTAGTTTTCGTGGTCTAACCACGAAATTTCACTATCAATTGATACAGATCACTACTCAGTTGCGACAGAAATCCCTGCCATTCGCCCTTAAACCATGTACATGCCGCCATTCACATGCAAAGTTTCGCCTGTGATGTAAGCGGCTGAGTCCGAGGCCAAAAAGAGCACTGCATTGGCAATTTCTTGCGCTTGCCCTAATCGTTCCATCGGAACCTGTGACATGATAGCTTTTTGCTGCTCTTCGGTCAGCTCATCTGTCATATCGGTCTGGATAAATCCAGGAGCGATAGCATTAACTGTAATTTGACGAGATGCAACCTCTCTTGCAAGAGATTTTGTAAATCCAATCAAACCCGCCTTTGCTGCCGAGTAGTTAACTTGACCTGCATTGCCCATGGTGCCTACCACTGAACCGATATTGATGATTCGGCCAAAGCGCTTTTTCATCATGGTACGCATCACAGGTTTTGATAGTCTAAATAACGATGTCAGGTTAGTGTCGATAATATCCTGCCATTCATCATCTTTCATCCGCATCAGCAGATTATCACGGGTTATACCCGCGTTGTTGACTAGAATATCAACATCACCGGCTTTTTCTTTGATCGAGGCGAATAAATGTGTAACAGATTCACTATCTGTGACATTAAGCACTAAACCAAAACCTTTGTCACCCAGATATTCTTGGATCGCCGCAGCGCCCTTCTCACTGGTTGCGGTTCCAATAACCACTGCACCGGCTTCGACCAGTGTTTCAGCGATCGCACGGCCAATACCGCGGCTCGCACCAGTCACCAAAGCCACTTTGCCTGTTAAATTCAGGTTGAAACTCATATAAACTCCTTACTCAGTTAATGCTGCTAATGAAGCAACATCATTAACCGCTTGGGCTGATAGTGATTTATTAATTCGTTTTGCTAATCCTGTCAATACTTTACCAGGACCACATTCCACCAGTTGGGTAATGCCTTTTTGGGCCATTAATTCAACAGTTTCGCTCCAGCGGACAGGACAATATAACTGACGTACTAATGCATCTTTAATGTCATCAGCAGAGGTGGGTGATGCCACATCAACGTTATTAATCACAGTAATCGTTGGGGCATTAAACTGTACATCATTTAATGCCACGGCCAGTTTATCCGCCGCAGGTTTCATTAATGCGCAGTGTGATGGCACGCTGACAGGTAAAGCCACCGCCATTTTAGCACCCGCAGCTTTACAAGCTGCAGCAGCGCGCTCAACGGCGTCTTTTTGACCCGCGATAACCACTTGACCAGGACTGTTGAAGTTGACAGGGCTCACCACGTCACCTTGAGCCGCTTCGGCGCAGGCATTGGCGATACCGTCATTGTCTAACCCAATAATGGCATACATGGCGCCTGTGCCAGCGGGAACCGCTTGCTGCATCAGCTGACCGCGTAATTCAACCAACTTAATTGCGTCTTTAAAATCCATGACTCCGGCGCACACTAAAGCAGAATACTCGCCTAAGCTGTGACCCGCTAACATGGCTGGCATAGGTTTGCCTGAAGCCACGTAAGCACGCCAAATCGCCACGCTCGCCGCTAATAGGGCTGGCTGGGTTTTATCGGTTTCATTTAAGCTTTCAACGGGACCTTGCTGCACCAATGCCCACAGGTCATAACCTAAGACGTCACTCGCCTCGGCAAAGGTTTGCCCAACAACGGCGTGTGATTCGGCAAGCTCGGCTAACATGCCTAGGGCTTGTGAACCTTGGCCTGGAAATACAAAAGCAACATTTTCCATATTCAAATTACCTATGGCTAACTTAATTTATTGAAAATCATGTGGAAACATATGTAGAGCTTAGAAGCGGATAAGCGCACTACCCCACGCAAAACCAGCACCAAAGGCCTCGAGCAGCAGTAGGTGCCCACGCTGAATACGGCCATCACGCACGGCTTCATCTAATGCGATAGGCACAGAGGCCGCCGAGGTATTACCGTGTTTAGCTAAGGTCAATACGACTTTATCAAGACTCATATCGAGCTTTTTCGCGGTGGCATTAATAATACGGAAGTTAGCTTGATGTGGCACTAACCAGTCAATTTCTGACTTATCGATATTGTTGATGCGCAAAGTCTCTGTCACAACATGGGACAATTGAGTCACAGCCACTTTAAAGACATCGTTACCTTTCATGGTCATAAAGCCGACCGCTTCTGAGGTTTCGCCTTTACGTGGTGGAAATGCGCATTTCAATAAGTCGCCTTGGCGACCATCGGCATAAATGTGGGTCGAAATGATCCCTGGCGTTTCAGATGCGCCAATCACAACGGCGCCCGCACCATCACCAAATAAAATAATGGTTGAACGATCTTCTGGCTCACATAGTCGAGACAGCACATCGGCACCAATCACTAATACTTTTTTAGCCGCGCCCGTTTTTACAAATTGGTCGGCGACAGATAAAGCATAAACAAAGCCTGAGCAAGCCGCAGCGATGTCAAATGCTGGAATGGTATGCACGCCAAGCATGGCTTGGATTTCACAGGCCGCTGCTGGAAAAGCATTGGGGGCACTGGTGGTACCGCAAACGATCATGTCTAAATCTGATGCTTCTATGCCAGCCATTTCCAGCGCTTTGAGTGCCGCTTGGTAGCCCATAGTTGAAACGGTTTCATCGAAGGCCGCGATGCGACGTTCTGATATACCTGTACGTTCAACAATCCATTGGTCACTGGTTTCCACCATTTGTTCCAAATCTTGATTGCTACGCACCTGCACTGGCAGATAACTACCAGTTCCGAGAATTTTTGTATGCATAAGGAGGGATCAGTTATTTATATCTAAAAGAATCGACTCCAAACGATCTTTTATCATTTCAGGGAGTCGACGTTGAGCTTCCGTTACTGCCAAACTAATTGCTTGTAAATAGGCAGTTTCATCCGCGTTTCCATGGCTTTTTACAACTATTCCGCGCAATCCTATCAGACTTGCACCGTTATAGTGGTCGGGGTTCATCTGACTAAGGACCGCCTGAATACGTGGGGCGATAAGTTTAGCCAGAAAACGAACAAATAAACCTTGGGTTAGTCCCCGTTTTAACTGATGTACCAATAATTTGGCAATGCCTTCGGAGGTTTTAAGCGTGATGTTACCCACAAACCCATCACAAACAATGACATCCACATTACCGGAGTAGATTTCATCCCCTTCGATAAAACCCGTGTAATTGATTTGTTCTGTGTGTTGCAGTAACTGCGCCGCTTGCTGAACTTGATCGTTACCTTTAATCTCTTCAATGCCCACATTGAGCAAAGCGACTTTTGGCCGAGATTTCTTATCTACCGCTTCGCACAGGACTGAGCCCATCACAGCAAATTGAAATAAGGTTTCCGAGTCACAGGAAATATTCGCGCCCAAATCCAACAAATAAACCGGTTTTTGAGTCACCGCAGGTAAACAACTCACTAAGGCGGGTCGATCAACACCAGGCAAGGTCTTCAGCAATACTTTCGCCATTGCCATCAGCGCCCCAGTGTTACCGGCACTCACACACGCTTGTGCGCGGTCGTCACGCACTAACTCAATCGCCAATCGCATGGAACTGTTTTTACGTGTACGCAAAGCATGCACAGGTCGATCGGACATACTAACGACTTCATCGGTATGAATGATTTTTATGCGTGAAAGTAGATTTGCTTCGGTTTGACGTAGATAGACATCAATTTCAGTCTTGTCACCGACTAAAATGATTTTAAGAAAAGAATGTAATTTTAGTGCCCGCAAGGCTGCAGGCACCGTGACGTGGGGGCCATGATCACCACCCATTGCATCTAACGCAAGCGTCAGATTCGTCATTAGGAAACCAACAAATTACTTGTTGATTACCTTTTTACCGCGATAGAAGCCATCTGCAGTCACATTGTGACGCATATGGATTTCACCGCTGGTAGCGTCTACAGACAGCTGAGCAGTGCTCAGTGCGTCATGTGAACGGCGCATTCCGCGCTTTGAACGTGATTTTTTGTTCTGTTGTACAGCCATTGGCCTGTCTCCTAGATTACTTGCTCTTCAGTTTTTCTAACACTGCAAACGGATTTGGACGCTCCTCTTGAGCGGGTTCGATCTCGCCTACAACCATGTCTTTAGATCCCGCACTGCAATCAATTTCTTGATGCATTGGGATTATCGGCATAGCGACTATCAATTCATCTTCGATCAATTGATGTAGACGCACTTCGCCAATTTCATTGCACTCAATTGGGTCATACGCATCCGGGAGCTCATCGATTTCTGCCTTAGTCCGGCATGGACCGAAGCAAAACTCGACCGTAACCTCAGTGGTAAATAGTGTCATGCAACGTTGACATATCAGAGTGAGCTCCGTCACAGCCTTCCCTTTCAGGTAGACTATCCCCTGTAAATCTACGCCACATTCAAGCGACACTGCCACATCGGAACAGTCGCCGGCACATAACTCATTTAATCTTTTCAATTGCTGCCCAGGCACTATCCCCTGATAAGAGGAGCAGCTCGAGGCGGCGCGGATAGGATCAATTGAAACCGGTATCTTTACTGTTTGCATAAGGCGCGCATATTATAGTTTGAAAACGCTAGAGTCAAAGAAAAATTACTAACTTAAGTCCCAGTTTGCGACTTAAGCCTTTCTCCTGCCCCAACATTGAAATTGACGGAAGCGAAATATTACCCAAGCACGAGGTCGCATACAAGCATAAGCCGACTAAAATAGCCGCATTCGCTGAAAAGAAACCGTAAAAGACAAAATTCTTGCACTCTCTCGCGCAGATTGGTCACAATATGAGTCACTCTTTTGCGGATACCCCATTATGCCAACCCGATTGATATTAGCTTCGACCTCTGTATACCGACAATCTTTACTGCAGAAACTCGGTCTTCCCTTCGAATGCTGTAATCCTGATATTGACGAAACAGCGTATATCGATGAATCGGCCCATGCCTTAGTGCTTCGATTAGCCCAAGCAAAAGCCGTCGCAGGTGCAGAACAATTCCCCGAGGGGCTGATTATTGGCTCCGATCAAGTTGCCGTCATTGATGGCAAGATTATTGGTAAGCCACATCATTTTGACAATGCCGTCGCGCAGCTCACCCAAGCCTCTGGTAAAACCATCACCTTTTATACGGGTCTTGCACTCTACAACGCCGAAACGGGCGCCATGGCCGCCGAGGTTGAACCCTTTACGGTGCATTTCAGGCATCTTAGCCATGCGCAAATTGTCGCCTACGTAGAAAAAGAACAGCCCTATTATTGCGCGGGCAGTTTTAAGAGCGAAGGCTTAGGTATCGCGTTATTTACCGAGCTTGAAGGTCGCGATCCTAATACCTTGGTTGGCTTACCACTGATTTTACTGACCGAAATGCTGCTAGCCCAAGGGGTAGACGTTCTCGCTTAATGGGCATAAACATTTGCTTATTCGTTTGCTGAAGTTTTGCTCAGCGAACTCTGTTTATTAAATCGATTAAGCGCACCAATAAATGCCGAGCAGCAGATTCGTTTTATTGACGAGAAGATAGGACGTAAATAAAGGTAACTAGGAAGTACTCATGCCTAGCGGCATGTATTGCCGCTTCAGCACTAAATAGCAAGGCTAGAGGTATTGCAGCAATTGCGCAGGTGAATCAATCAAGGCAATAGGTTTCGCCCGCAGCAACTTTTCGGCACTATGAGCGCCATAGGTCACACCAACGCTATCAATCCCTGCATTGGCCGCCATGGTTAAATCCAGCAGAGAATCACCCACCATTAAAGCTCTGTTCGGTGCAATATTCAATTCTTTCAGTAAGCTTGAGATCATTTCAGGATGGGGTTTGCTGTGCACGTCATCGGCGCAGCGTGACGCAACAAAGTAACGACCTAAGCCCGTTTGCTCAAAAACGCGATCAAGTCCCGCACGAGCCTTACCGGTTGCAACGGCTAATTGATAACCTTGAGTATGTAACTGGTCGATTAAAAGGGGCGCTTGTGCAAAGAGCGGTGTTGGCGTGGCGTCTAAATGCAAATATTGCGCTTTAAACTCGGCGCGCATCTGCTGATATTGATCATCTTCGCCTTGACCAAATGCATTTTTAGGATGTTGAGGCTGAGAATATACAGAAGAAGCGCTGAGATTGAGTCCCTGAGGAAACAGGACTCGCAGCGCTTCTGTCATAGAAAGACCGATAATATCGCGAATATCGCTTTCGCTTGGGATAGGTAATTGCAATGCCCTAGCCATATTTTCAATACAGGTGATAATTTTACCGATGGAATCCATCAGAGTGCCATCCCAATCGAAAATCACTAAATCGTATTGCTTTATCTTCATCCTTGAAACCTATCCCTGTTGACTACGCACGCTTTAACTTATCGAGTAATTGCGACAAATTTTCATCTAAAGGCGCAGAAACCCGCATCACTTCATCATTTTCTGGATGAATGAACATCAACTCAGCCGCATGTAAAAAGAGTCGAGTTAAGCCTAATGCACGCATGCTGTCGTCAAACCCTTGCTCGCTGTATTTATCATCACAGGCGATAGGATGACCCGCAAATTGGCAATGCACCCGAATTTGGTGAGTCCGCCCAGTGACAGGGCTTGCCTTCACAAGCGTACAACCTTGGTAACGCTGCATAATTTTAAAGCGCGTTTCTGAAGGTTTCCCTTCCGCATTAACACGTACAATGCGTTCACCGGATTTAAGGGTGATTTTTAATAAAGGCTGTTTAACGGCTTTATCTTGTGCAGACCATTCACCTTTCACTAAAGCCAAATAGTCTTTCTGCATCTTTTTATATCGAAGCTGATCATGCAGATGTTTAAGCGCACTACGTTTTTTTGCCACCAACAACACACCCGAAGTATCTTTATCGAGACGATGTACTAACTCTAAAAACTTCTGTTGAGGGCGCAGCGAACGCAGGGCTTCAATCACACCGTAATCGACACCACTACCGCCATGCACAGCAATACCTGCAGGTTTATTCAACACGATCAAATGATTGTCTTCGTGCAGAATACGGTCTTCGAGTTGCGAAACTTTGCTTAAGTTCGCCGATGGCGCGGTACGATTATCTGGCTCTGCCACTCGGACAGGCGGAATACGTACTATGTCACCAATCTGCAATTTATACTCGGGTTTGATGCGTTTCTTATTCACTCGAACCTCGCCCTTGCGGACAATCCGATAGATCATGCTTTTCGGCACGCCCTTCAGCTTGGTCATTAAGTAGTTATCGATACGCTGTTCAAAGTGATCTTCATCAATCGTGATCAACTGAACCTGTTGTGTGGTGGATTCTATATTCATGATGCGCCATCTAATTATAACGGTCGCCATTGTACAACAACTGAGAAGAATTGTGCCTTTCCATTGCTGAATTTTTTGATTATTGCTATATTTCACCAGCGATTAGGGATAAGCCGTGAATAAAGTGTTCACAACGCCCTGATCCCAAGCGGAAAATTTAACGGATAAAAAAACACTTTCCTGATAGCAAGTCATTGATTTGCAAATCGTATAATAAGTAAAAATACCACAAATGCGTTTTTTACGATTAAATCGAGAAAGTCGCCTTACTTTAATAAGGTTTACCCTAGATTTTCCTCCCCGATTTCGAAGGATATTTTAACTTGTCGTCAGACAAACCGATTCGACTTGGGCATTACCGGAAAGAAACTAAAGAATTTATGGGGTTGGTTGATGTTTTACAACGAATTCCTTGTTTTTGTAATCATTAAAAAATAAGCCATAAATAGGATGCGACACGCAGCGACTGCGTCTAACAGCAATGCGCACCTCTTGCCTAGCCACCAGCCGTGAGGCTCAGTTGACCTACTGCTAGGCCCGTAATGCAGCGAAGCGCGATGTTTGATGACCTCTATTTAAAGAAGAATGACGTCATCATGAAACGTATGTTAATTAATGCAACTCAATCAGAAGAGTTGCGTGTTGCCCTTGTTGATGGGCAACAACTGTATGATCTAGATATTGAAAGTCCAGGTCATGAGCAAAAAAAATCAAACATTTACAAAGGTAAAATTACCCGCGTAGAACCATCTTTAGAAGCCGCTTTCGTTGACTACGGTGCTGATCGTCACGGCTTTTTACCGCTAAAAGAAATCGCCAGAGAATATTTCCCGAAAGGGTATTCGTTCCAAGGTCGCCCAAATATCAAAGAAGTGGTCAGTGAAGGACAGGAAGTTATTGTCCAAATTGACAAAGAAGAACGCGGCAATAAAGGCGCAGCCTTAACGACCTTCATCAGCCTTGCAGGCTCTTACTTAGTATTAATGCCAAACAACCCACGTGCAGGCGGGATTTCTCGTCGCATCGAAGGTGATGAGCGTACTGAGTTAAAAGAAGCAATGGCCGATTTAGAAGTGCCAGCGGGCATGGGGCTTATCGTTCGTACTGCCGGTGTAGGCAAAGAATCAGCCGAATTAAAGTGGGACTTAAAAGTTCTGCAACACCACTGGGCGGCAATCACCGAAGCTTCACAAGTTAAAGGCGCTCCTTTCTTAATTCACCAAGAAAGCAATGTGATCGTGCGCGCTATTCGTGACTATTTACGCCGTGATGTGGGCGAGATCCTCATCGATCATCCCCGTATTTTCGAAGAAGCTAAGCAACATATCGCCTTAGTTCGCCCAGATTTCGTTGAGCGCGTCAAACTTTACGAAGCCGAAGTGCCGTTATTCACTCACTTCCAAATCGAATCACAAATCGAATCCGCCTTCCAACGTGAAGTACGTCTGCCATCTGGCGGCTCGATTGTTATCGACCCAACGGAAGCCTTAACCTCAATCGATATCAACTCTGCCCGTGCCACTAAAGGCGGCGATATTGAAGAGACTGCACTTAACACTAACCTTGAAGCCGCCGATGAAATTGCCCGTCAATTACGTCTACGTGACTTAGGTGGCTTAGTGGTGATCGACTTTATCGATATGACGCCTGTGCGCCATCAACGTGAAGTGGAAAACCGTTTACGTGATGCTGTGCACCACGACCGCGCCCGTGTGCAGCTAGGTCGCATCTCGCGTTTCGGTTTGATGGAAATGTCGCGTCAACGTCTGCGTCCATCCTTAGAAGAATCCGCTGCGCACATCTGCCCTCGCTGTCACGGTCAAGGGACGATTCGCAGTACAGAGTCTTTAGCACTGTCGATTTTACGTTTGATGGAAGAAGAAGCCATCAAAGAAAATACCTCGCAAATCGAAGCCATTGTGCCTGTCGATGTGGCGGCATTCTTGTTAAACGAGAAACGCAAAGCCATTCGCATCACAGAGCAACGTCACGATGTCGAAGTATATGTGATACCTGATGCGCACATGATGACGCCAGATTATCGCGTGATCCGTCACCGTAGTGATGATGAAATCAGCGAATCGAGCTATAAGCGTATCGAACAGCCTGAAGCCAAATTGTATGAGCCACGTAAACTGGAACGTACCGCAGCGCCTATTCCGGCATTAAAAGGGTTTGCCGCGCCACAGAAAGTGGAACAAGCCCCATCACCAACGGTGAAAGTTGAAGCGCCACAACCAGGCTTCTTCAGCAAGCTTGTGAGTGCAATCAGTGCCATGTTTGCACCAAGCGAAAAAGCAGAACCCGTAAAAGTTGTTGAAACTAAAACAACCGATACCAGTGCAGCTAACGCTAACCGCCGTAACCGTCGCAACGATACTCGCCGCCCACGTAATGCCCAAGATGCCGACAAAGCAAAAGAAGGCACTCGTGAGCCACGCAGCCGTAATTCGAAAAAACCGGCCGATGCAGCGGTAAATACAAGCGCTCAAGAACGTCCTGTTCGTGAGAAAGAAGAAACTAAACGTCCAGCGCGATCCGAACCTAAGCCACGTGTACAAGCACCAAAAGACGTGGTTGCTGACGTAGAAGCCGATGCACCTAAGCAAGAAGTCGCCCGTGAACGTCGTCAACGTCGTAACATGCGCCGTAAGGTGCGTATCGATAATGGCCATAACACGCCAGATAATGCTATTCCAATTGCACCAGAAGATGCCGCTGAAGTATTAGCTGAGATTGCTGCAGTTAACGCCGCGGCGGCGAGCACTATCAGTGTTGACACTAAAACTGAAGTTGCCCAAGCACCAACTGAAACAAAAGCACCAAGAACACGTCGTCAGCCTCGTAAAGAAACGGCACCTGTTCAAGAAGCGGCAGAAAATATTGCAGTAGAAGAAAAAGCAGTAATGTCTACAGAAACTGAAGCCCCAGCAGTTGAGCCAGTGAAAACAGCTGAACAAACTGAAGTGGTTACAGCTGATGTTGTAGCACCTATGGATGCGATATCGCAAGATAACGACACAATTGATGCTGAAAGCGAAACTGCTGATGATCAAGCAAAACGCGAGCAAAGAGATGGTCAACGTCGTAGCCGTCGTAGCCCGCGTCACCTTCGTGCAGCGGGTCAACGCCGTCGTCGCGACGAAGATGACCAAGGTACATCAACGCCAGCGCAATTCATCCCTAACGATGAATTGGGTGCTGACCAAGAGTATCCAAGCGAAGTCGCCAGTGTCCGTGTAGAAGCGCCAGTTGTTGCAACTAAAACAGATGCAGTGACAGAAACTCAAGCAATGGCTAAATCTGTTGAAGTAGAAACAGCACAAGCTAGCGAAGCACCTGTTGTTGAAGCTCCTGCAGTCGTTAAAGCTGAAGCGAAAGTTGAAACGCCAGCAAGTGACGTTGCATCAGTCGAAACTCAGCAAGTTGATACTAAGCCAGTTGAGACTATAGCCACTGAAGCGGATGCGCCAAAAACGGTTGAAGTTAAAATTGACGTTGCACCAGTCGTTGAAGCTCCAGTAGCCAGCGTTGCAGTAGAAACCGAAGTGGTTAACGCCCCTGTAGTTGAAAGCCCAGCGGTTACACCAGCTGCGCTAAAAGTTGAAGCGGCTAAAGTTGAAGTGGCTAAGACTGAAACTGCTGTAGAGCCAAGCGTTGCACCAAGTGTTGAAGTTAAAGAAGCGATTAAAGCTGCAGCCTCTGCTCCAATGGCAAAACCTGCTGCTATCGCTAAGCCTCAAGCAACAGTGCAAGTGGCCCCAACGACAGTGAATCCGCAAATCACTGACGCCCTTGTAGTCAACAAGCCGAAAGCCGCAAGCCGTTTTGGTTCTATGGTGTCTTCGGATATGACCAAGCCTGTAGTTGAAGTGAGAGAGCAAGTGGCAGTGCCTAAAGGACGCGAGTATGAGAATACTGCAACCGAAGAGCCTACTGCCAAAATTAAACTCACTAACGGTGCTGAGTCGGATATGGCTCGTCCATAACCACTTTAGTTAGTCAGAAAAGCCATGCGATTGCATGGCTTTTTTATTTCTATCGTAAAACTCACACTATATTTAAGGTTTAGCTCAATCCATTTTTTTGTTAGTATTCGCGCCTTATTTTTATCCACACAACAACTTAATAACAGAGGTTCAATGTTTGATCTCATTCGCCACAAAACGTCTAGCCATAAAGCCGATGTGCTTTCAGGGCTAACAGTTGCACTTGCGCTTATTCCTGAAGCGGTCGCATTTGCCTTTGTCGCCCATGTAGAGCCTATGGTTGGACTTTATGCCGCCTTTATTATGGGGCTAATAACGGCACTGATTGGTGGCCGTCCTGGAATGATTTCGGGGGCGACAGGCGCTATGGCCGTTGTCATGGTGTCTTTGGTCGTTGAGCACGGTGTCCAATATTTATTTGCTGCCGTGGTCTTAACGGGACTTATCCAGATCTCTGCTGGCGTGTGTAAACTCGGTAAATTCATTCGCATAGTGCCCTATCCCGTCATGATTGGCTTTGTGAATGGTCTAGCGATTGTAATTTTCCTCGCCCAGTTAGGTCAGTTTAAAGTTAAAGATGCCAGCGGAAATCTAGTCTGGCTGCCCCAAGAACCATTAATGTTGATGTTAGGTTTAGTGGCTCTGACGATGGCCATTATTTATTTTCTGCCTAAGATCACCACAGCAGTCCCTTCATCATTAGCCGCAATCCTCACTGTGACGGCACTTGTCGTAGGACTCGATCTGGATACTCGTAACGTACTCGATTTCCTCAAAACCATGAGTGGTAACGACAATGCGACCATAGCAGGTTCATTACCTAGCTTTGCGATTCCCTCTGTGCCTTTTAATCTTGAAACCTTATATATCATCCTGCCCTATTCCTGCATCTTGGCGGCAGTCGGTCTTATCGAATCTCTGCTAACGCTGACTGTGATAGATGAGATGACCAATACCCGTGGCCGCAGCAACAAAGAATGCGTCGGCCAAGGCCTTGGAAACATCACCAGCGGTTTCTTCGGCGCTATGGGTGGTTGTGCCATGATAGGTCAATCTATGATTAACATTAACTCGGGTGGACGCGGCCGATTATCAGGAATTACAGCTGCAGTTGCACTGCTTGCCTTTATCTTATTTGGCGCTTCATTTATTGAGATTATTCCCCTTGCGGCGCTGGTTGGAGTGATGTTTATCGTTGTGCTCGGCACCTTTGAATGGGCAAGCTTTAAGTTTATGGGCAAGGTCCCGAAACACGATGCCTTCGTTATCGTGCTAGTGACAACGGTAACCGTATTTACCGATCTAGCATTTGCGGTATTTGTCGGTGTCATCGTTTCAGCCTTAGTCTTTGCCTGGGAACATGCCAAGCATATCAATGTGACTGAAGAGCAGAACAATCAAGGCTGGAAAGTCTACAAACTCAATGGTCCATTGTTTTTCGGCTCAATCGCAAACTTCCTCGAATTATTTGACCCAGCAAAAGATCCTCAAGATGTGGTTATCGACTTTAAGAACTCTCGAGTCGCCGATCACTCCGCATTAGAAGCAATAGACACGCTCGCTGAGCGTTATGGTAATGCTGGTAAGAAGTTACACTTGATCCACTTGAGCGCTGACTGTAAAGCCCTACTGCATAAAGCGGGTGATCTCGTCGAAGTGAATCAACTCGATGATCCTCACTATAAAGTGGCCGATGATAAGCTGGATTCATAATCTAATTTTCAACAATAAGTGCTAGCTTAAATTAAATATGAAATACCAAAGCCTGAATCGCAATGTTCAGGCTTTTTTATTATCGCTTATCATTTAACGGTAAAGCTGATTTATATCAATAAGTAACTCCTCATCACCTCAGTTCTAACACGTCTAAACTTAGTCATGACGAGATTTATAGTTATGCATTCACTTATGCAGACCTACACCAACAGACTCCAAAGCAATAATAATGCCCCTGCGATGTCTGCTTCTCCTGATCCATGCAACGAGAATATGATAGGATAAATGCGTTATCGGCCTAGAATTGAGGTTACACTTACACTGAATACAGTATCGAGATGTGTAATAGAGTGTAATGCAACTGATGCAAAACATGGAGGATGAATCGAAAGAATTTAATTGAAGTTTAACTCTCTAGAAATGATGTGTCTTGGAGATAAAGAGAAAATCTGAAAGTAGGTGCTAACAACTATTACGGTAGACTAAGAAGCCAATTGAGCAACCTAAGCTCATTAATCTAGCGACTATTTATATAACTTTTAACGGAGAAGACTACACAATCTAGAAGACCAACTAACCTACAAAAGAATGTTAAATTTCACACAAATAAAAAGAGCCATGGAATAACCATAGCCCTTTAATCCATTGCTATCAGCTCTAGGCTAACAGCACTGAAAATTAACCAATGATAGTTACGTTTTCAGCTTGTGGACCTTTTTGACCTTGAGTCACAGTGAAAGACACTTTTTGGCCTTCATCAAGAGTTTTGAAACCGTCAGAGTTGATCGCACGGAAATGTACGAATACGTCTGGACCAGATTCTTGCTCAATGAATCCGAAACCTTTGTCAGAGTTGAACCACTTAACAACACCAGTAACTTGAGACATGATATAAATCCTGTAAATAAAAAATTAAAGCCTTAACGGCGGTGGAGCTGGAAAATGCCGGTATTACTTATGTTTACAGGACGAACTGGTCGTATTGAACACATAAATATAAGCCCAACCTTCAAGCTGATAAGACTATAAACCATTCTAAAGATAAGTCAACACACTGCGACACTTTGGATTATTTATTTTGCCTAAATCTACTTTGCGGTTTTGCAACCGGCTAGCAGAACATTCAGTTCATGCTGCTTAGCATTTACAGTTAAACACTTTAAATAATTTATTTCAATAGCTTAATCTATTCACTTATCTTGAAATGCGATGCACTTCAATTTGGAAATCCAATTCACAGCTTAGTCCTTGCAGAGCAAATGCTTGCTTTTGCGCATCGGTAAACTTCCAAGCGTAAGGCGTCATTTCTAAAAAATGAGCAATGTGATCACTTTTTGTCAGTTCAAGCTGAGAAATTAAGCGTTCCTGATGCAGGCACTCAAAACCAGCAATATACGCAGCAGATACAGGATGCAATCTAGGTTCTGCATAAATTTGTTGCTTCAAAGCGAAGTGATGCGAAGGTCCGGGAGAAACTGTTATCAAGATACCACCATCGGCCATAATGCGTTGTAACTCTTCAACTTTGGAAGGTGCATAAATGCGAATGGCAAGATCGACACTTTGAGAGGCGATGGGCATCTCATAGGCACTTGCCACACAAAATGCTAAATTGGGGTAGCGTTTAGCCGCATATTTAATTGCTGACTTAGAAATATCTATGCCTTGTAAATCACAATCATGGTGCTGACTCAACACATTGAATAAACGCTGGCTGTAGTACCCTTCCCCACAGCCTATATCAAGGATCTGTTTTGCATCAGCACTAAACTCGATCGCGAGTTCATTCACTTTATCACTCAAGCCTTGATAATACCCTTCGTTTAAAAATTCACGCCGAGCAAACATCATCTGCTTGTTATCACCAGGATCTTTTGAGTTTTTCTTCTGTACGGGCAATAAGTTGACATAACCCTCTTTAGCCATGTCAAACTTATGTTGCTGTGGACAACCCCAAGTGCGGTCCGTTAACGTCAGCGGCGCGGAACACAGGGGACATAAATAGTGCATAGTGGACTCTTATCTTTAACTAAATTTGGGCAAGAAAGGTTTACGTTTCGTCTTCCATTAATCGGTCAACCATCTGGATCAGTTCAGGTGGCGCAAGTAACTCATAACACTCTAATTTTCTTAATAACTTGTCTGTGTTATCAGCATCATTAGCGGCGCGACTATAATTGGGACGCTCAAACATATGGGTATAGGTTCTAAATAACCACTGCTGTTTCTGAAGTAACAAGGGATCGAGCCTTAATACCTCATCGGCAAGGCTAGCCTGACATTGACCAAGTTCCCCACGTAAAAAAGCTTGTAATTCTAACCTAACTTGCTCAATTTCGGTCATGTAAATGGCGAGGGATTCAGATGATGCGGCATAATCGTATTGCCTTGCTAACAGAGCTTTAGCGACCATTAGCGCTTTAGGTTCATGCAAAACACGTAAATCGGCTTCTAAAGGTACTAACTCAAACTTTGAATCCGCTTGTAAAGCAAACGTTAAGCAATTATTTACGACTGAATTATCTTCATCTAAACCATTAGTCATGTCTAAGGTAAAAGATACGCCCCGTCTCAATTCTGCCGCGCAAAATTTTGCAGCAGTGCCCATTCGCGTATAGAGCCGAAAACCTTGCCCAAGACTTCGAGTGATCGGTGTATTAAAGGCCTGTGCACTTTGCGGTAACGATTCAACTTTAAGACCCATAAACGGTTGAAAACGAATCGCAATATTTTGTGGGGTTCCAGCTTCAGCAATAACGATAACCTCTAGTAAAGGCGCACTGAACGCCTGTAACACAATAAAATCACTAATATCGTCGGGTAACCGCAACGTGAGTATCGACGCCTTTTCGGCATCAAGCACCATAGGCTCATTTAAAAATTGATGATACATAAGACATTATTCCCCTGTTCAGCCAGGGTGAGATCGTGAATGTATTTTAACCGTTTTGAACCCAATTTGACGAACGGTATCGATTATGATCTTATGCTCTCTTTTTCTTATAGAGAACATCAGAGCATGTACCTTGAAGCCTTCACGTCTCATTTCAACTCGATTGCTGACAGCCGACAATCTGCCAAAGTGACTTACCCATTGCATGATGTATTGTTCGTTACTCTGTGTGGTGTGATTGCTGGTGCCGAAGGCTGGTCAGAAATCCATTACTATGCTGCCGGACATCATAACTGGTTTAAAGAAAAGGGAATTCTGACCGAAGGTGTCCCAGTCGATGATACCATTGCACGTATTATCTCTCGTATCGAGCCGGAACAGTTCCGACTGTGCTTCGCCAATTGGATGCGAGCCGTCCATGAGATGAGTGATGGTCATCTTATTGCTATCGATGGTAAAACGCTTCGTGCCTCATACAATCGTGAAGATCGGCGCTCAACCATTCATATGGTCAATGCGTTTGCCTGTGCCAATAAAGTGGTGCTGGGGCAAGTAAAAACGGCAAATAAATCCAATGAGATAACCGCAATCCCAGCGCTGCTGCAGTTGTTAGATATAGAAGGAGCACTTGTATCAATCGACGCCATGGGTTGCCAGACAGAGATTGCAAGACAGATAGTCGAGCAAGGAGGTGACTACTTACTTGCTGTAAAGGCAAATCAAAGTTCCTTGCATGAGGCCGTGGTCAGTGCTTTCAGTGAAGCGCGCAGTAATCCTCTTGATGGACTCGTTATTGAAAAAAATAGAGGCCGTATCGAGGCAAGAGCCTACTATGTAATACCTGCAAACCAGCTCCAAGATTATTTTCCTAAGTGGATGAAATTGAACACATTAGGTATGTGTTTGAGTTATCGGTATACGAAAGGGAAAGAGGCAGAACTGACCTACCGTTACTATATCAGTTCAGCCACACTCGATGAGCAGCAGTTAGCCAATTCAGTTCGTGGCCATTGGGGGATTGAGAACAGCTTACACTGGGTGCTAGATGTCTCAATGAAAGAAGATAGTTGCCAGATTTACCAACATCATGGGGCAGAAAATTGGGCCATGCTTAGGCAAATATCACTGAATATGCTTAGGGCTGAACCTTCTAAAGGAAGCATTCCAGCGAAACAGAAAAGAGCTTGGATGAAACCTGAATATTTAGAATCGGTTCTATTAGCAGGGTTGCAGCTGGACGAATTTTAAACACTCATGCGGTTGCCCTGCCTGTTCAGCCGCGATTGTACCTTTGAATCTGAATGAAGATCACCAATTAAGTCTTTATATTCTCAAGATAATGACTTAATTACCTTAATGATGTAAATGTTCATTCGGGGAGTTTCGGTGTTAAGATGTTATTATTCGACAAACTGTCATTTGAATTTAATTATGTCTAACCATTCCCAGCCAAGCATATTTTGGCACGACTACGAAACCTTTGGGGCCAACCCAGCGAAAGACAGGCCCTCGCAATTTGCGGGTATTCGCACGGATTTAGATCTCAATATCATCGGCGAGCCTGAGACATTTTATTGTAAACAAGCCACTGATTATTTGCCGTCTCCGGAAGCGATATTGATCACAGGGATCACTCCGCAGTTAGCCAATTTAAAAGGCATCCCTGAAACTGAGTTTATGGGGCGTATTCAAGCGCTGTTTAGCCAGCCAAATACTTGTGTTGCGGGCTATAACTCATTGCGTTTTGACGATGAAGTAACCCGTTATGGCTTTTATCGGAACTTTATCGATCCCTATGCCCGTGAATGGCAAAATGGTAACTCTCGTTGGGATATCATTGATTTAGTACGCGCTTGTTACGCATTTAGACCCGAAGGCATTAACTGGCCAACCAAGGAAGATGGCTCTCCTAGTTTTAAGCTAGAACATTTGACCCAAGCCAATGGTTTAAGCCATGAGAAAGCCCATGATGCCATGTCTGATGTGTATGCAACCATAGCCATGGCAAAACTCATTCGCGAGAAACAGCCTAAGTTATATCAGTACTATTTTGACCTGCGCCGTAAGCAAGCGGTGAGCGATCAAATCGATGTGCTCAATATGCAGCCGTTAGTACACGTGAGCTCTAAAATTAGTGCGCGCAATGGTTGTACGACGTTAATTTCCCCTGTGGCGCACCATCCAACCAATAAAAATGCGGTTATTTGCGTTAATTTAGCCATGGATTTAACGCCACTCTTTGAGCTAGATATTGAGCAAATTAAGACGCGTATGTATACGCCAAGAGCCGATCTTGCCGAAGATGAATTGCCGATTGCGGTAAAACAAATTCATTTAAATAAGTGCCCTTTTATCACTTCGGCTAAAATCCTTAGCGATGAACATGCCACTCGTTTAGGCATAGATAAAGAATTTGCCAGAGAGCAATATAAGCGTCTAAAACGTCACCCAGAATTACGCGAAAAACTGGCGCTATTATTTGAGCACGATGATAGCAGAGTAACCACAGATCCCGATTTGATGCTGTATTCAGGTGGATTCTTTAGCCAAGCAGATAAAGCGAAAATGGAAATCATCCGTCATACTCTACCGCAAAATTTGGCGGCATTAGACTTGCAGTTTGATGATCCACGTATTCCTGAAATGCTGTTTCGTTACCGCGCCCGTAATTACCCTGAACTACTCGATTACGAAGAATCTCAACGCTGGCGTGAATTCTGTCAAAGTCGCTTAGCCGATCAAGACTACGTACTTAAATTAGAAAACCTGCTGCAAGATACGCAAGCCGATGAGACTAAGCAGAAGTTACTTGCAGCCCTTTGTCATTATTTACGTGAACTTTAAGTTGGGTAAATTCAAGCTTAAGTCTTTTATTTAATAGCCTTAAGCTTGTATATATTCGTGAATAGACTCACTCTATTAGGTACATAACTTAAATTATTTACTATCGTTCACCCAAACATTTACAGCGTATAAACGCGAGCTAACTCGCATTTATGTTGTAACAAAATTACTAGAATGTTCTTCCATGAACTTAACAAATAAGGAATCGGGAAATGCAAGATAGATTCATTCGTAGCATAACCCAACTGCCAACGCCGTTAGCCGATGCTCTCATTCCGATGTTACACCAGAATTTTGCGGGACACATTGATGCGCAGCAACTTGCCACACTCACGAGTGCCAGCAAGATGACCGAAGCAGAAGTGTTACTGGCACTGCTGCCGATAGCCGCTGCACTGGCCAAACCGCCTATCAGTGAGTTTTATGTCGGTGCGATTGCCAAAGGCAAAAGTGGCGATATCTACATGGGTGCCAACTTAGAATTACCCGGTGAAGCGTTGTTTCATTCTGTCCATGCAGAGCAAAGCGCTATCAGCCATGCATGGCTCAGCGGTGAAAGCCAAATTGTTGATATCATAGTCAATGCCAGCCCTTGCGGCCATTGCCGTCAATTTATGAATGAACTGGTTGAAGGAAGTAAGATCAGCATTCATCTCCCCGCACAGGAAAGCCATCCACTGGCGTATTATTTACCCTATGCCTTTGGTCCAAAAGACTTAAATGTCACTTCGCCTTTAATGGCTAAGCAACAAACTGAATTTGCACTGGATAGTGCCGACCCTATGATCATCGAAGGTTTAGATCATGCTGGTTTAAGTTACGCGCCTTACACTCAGAGTTTTGCTGCCGTGGTTTTAGAAACGCGTGATGGCGCAACCTATTGTGGTCGCTATGCAGAGAACGCGGCATTCAATCCTTCTATGTTGCCGATGCAGATGGCCTTGTCGAATCTCGTTCGCCATAATCGCGAGTTTAGCGATATCAGCCGCGCGGTGTTAATTGAATCATCTCAAGGAAAAATCAGTTTAGTCGGCGCGACTATGGATGCACTCCACACAGTTGCCGCTATCGAACTTGAACACATAGTTATCGATCCCGTCTAACGCCTGCTTCAAATGCCATGAGTGCTTCAAAATGCCAACGGCGAAATACGTTAATGCGTATTTCGCCGTTGGAACACTCGATTAATGCGTCAAATTTAAGTTATCTATTTTAGGCCGTTTCTTCTGGCCTGAGACTCAGCTTTGCGCTGTGCCATTCTGACAAAACAAGCTTGTCGCTCCATATCTGACATAGTGCGCCACGCTAAAATCTCATCAAGATGCCTAAAACAACCTAAGCAAATATCTTGCTGATCTAAACAACAATTGCGGATACAAGGATTGGCATTAGGATCATTCAGACCAGACGGCATATTCATTGCCACAGGGTTCAGTGAAGTGGAATCGGCGACCACCGGGAAAACTAAAGATGTCTGCCGTAATTGCGCCGCCAGCGGCCACAACAGCAGCAAGAGTCAATTCTAAGTTCTGGCTGTAGATCACAATCAGCGGGCAACCTTTTGCGAGGGTAAAATCCACCTCGGCTTGATAGAAGCCACCTGTGATCCCGACATCCATAAAACAACTGTATTCTGGGCCATAATCGACATAAGTCCAGCCAAACACTTGGCTAAAAAAGGCCTTAGAACTCGCAATATCGCGACTCGGAATTTCTAAATAATTGATGCTGTGGTGGCGGTTCATAGACTTCCTTGCTATTTAATCAGGACATAAAATACGTAAGTAAAAATGGGAGCCAAAGCTCCCATTCCATCCGCGGCTTTAACTCAGGTTAACCTTGGATTAAGGCTGCGACAAGTCCAATCAGACCGCCAAACACGCCGCCCCAAATCACTAACCAACCTAAATGCGTTTGGATCATGTCTTGAACGATTTGTTTCACCATTTGCGGTGTGAGCTCGTTTAACCTTTGTTCTACTATGTTGGCAATTTTAGTTTGCAGATCGGCCATCACATTTGGCTGTTCGATTTCTTGTTTCAGCAACTCGTGGAAGGCATCGCTTTGCGCCATTTCGACTAGAGAAGTTTTCATCTTCACAATAAACGGTTCTTTTAGCGGTAATAACGCATCTGTGCCGCCGAACATAGATAACATACCACCAAAGGAAGATTGCGCGACTGTGCTAATTAATGCATCAAAAGAAGGCGCTAAATCAATCTTTTCAATCACAGGCGCCAAGTCTATTTTGCTCAGCCCTTCTTTTTCAGACAGGAATCGGTCGATATTTTCTGTGGTAAAAAACTGCTTCATCATCAAATGAGCAATGCCCGCCTTAAACTCTTCGAAACGAGAAGGCACGACTCCTGAGCCATAGAGTCCGGGGACTTTCTCAAACAACATATAAACTGCAACCCAGTTGGTAATCGCACCCGATAAGGCAAACAATCCGACATTCAAGACAATTGCCGACTGCATCAGGTAGCCCGCAACCACCAAAGCAGCCGCCAATAAATTTGTTACTAAACTCTTATTCAATCTCGTATCCCCTAAGGTGGCATCGATAAGATGCAAAACTGGCCTATATTAACAAGTTAACGGGAGTCAGGTCTAACACTCAAACCACAGTAAACGAACTCGTTTTCAAATCTGTTTTCTGTGCTAAGTCTTGGCGCGACAAGCTGCATCCAGCACATCACCAAAGCCACAATGTTATTGAACCACTAACAGCCGATTGGCCTATCCAAAATAAGTGAATCCCCTTGTATAACATTAAGTTAATTTAATGTTATACAAGCTCAAAAAACAGAAATTTTAATTTACCGCCTGTGAATTATCAACCAGCCTCAACTACACTCAATTTGGGTCAGAAACCCGAAATAGGCTTCCCAAATACAAACTCAGAATTCAGGGCTTAAACACATGTCTTAAATACGGGCCTTAAACACAGTCACTGAACAACGACTCAAATAAAAAGTTAACCACAATAAATTAAGGATGCGCTTATGGAATCGGCTTTTAATACTGCAGGTGCGTTAAGTTGGCATGAACTCACAACCAATAACACCGAAGAGGCCATGTGCTTCTATGCTGAGATTTTTGGCTGGCACTTTAAAACCGTCAAAATGCCCCACGGCCATTATCATATTATTGAAAATCAGGGCGTTAGCATTGGCGGAATTACCGACAGTTTAATCCCCACTCTTCCCTCACATTGGACTGGCTATATTACCGTTAGCGATGTGGATCAAGTGGCTATCAGTGCCAAAAAACTCGGCGGTGACATTCTGTTTGGCCCTGAAGATATTCCTGAGGTGGGGCGTTTTTGTTGGATAAAAGACCCACAGGGCGCCATTATTGCAGCCATTAGTTATTTGAAACGCTGATGTAAAATCTGACTTGAATATAATGAGTGACAACTCAAGGAATGCGCCACAAACTGATACAGTTGTAGTTATCAATGTAGAGATAGGTTGTCAGTCAGAAACGACTGAGTTCAAAATAAGTTGTAGTCGGGTAATGCCAAGATTTCATTGATAAAATATAAATAATATCTGGAAACATTAGCGTTAATCGCTAGAATGTTCGCACTTATGGCAGTTTTCCCCTGTCTTATGCATTGGAGCCTTGATATTAATGCTGACCCAGCTATCGCAATTCAAACACACTTTTTTTGCTCTCCCAAGGTACCTGCGTGTGCTTGTTTACCTCACCGCCGTCTACCTTAGCTATGTCTGCACATTAGGCTTAATCCTGCCCTATGCGATAACCACGCTGGCCCCAGAAAAACTCTCTGCTTTACTTGGCCGTCCCGTTACCTTAGGGGATATCCGCATCAATCCCTTTAATTTCAACGTCGAAATTGACCAACTGGCCATTAAAGAAAAAGACGAAAAACCGTTTGCAGGCTTAGCGCAAGTCCAATTCGAAGTGAACTTTTGGCAATCTGTTTTTAATCGCGCCGCCGTGATCGAAAACATACACATACAAGCGCCCTACGCACATATCATCCGTGTGGAGAAAAAAGGCAAAGCTGGATTCAACTTCGACGATATTCTGCAGACCTTGAACAAGCATTCATCCGCGAGCACAGAACCCCCCCCCACAGAAGCCAGCGCCCCCGTTCGTGTCCTGCTCAGTCAATTTGTATTGAATGCAGGGCAATTTAACTTCGATGACCAAATTACCCACGCTCAAGTTAATTATCCCAATATCAATTTAAAACTCAGTCAGCTCGATACTGAGTATTTGATGTCGGCATCGTTGGCCTCAGTAGCACCAGCCATAACCGCGAAAAAGACTGAAGCCAACCCAACACCAAACGCTCAATCGGCTTCTAACACTGGCTCTAGCTCCCAAGTTATGCCAATTCAGCACAATCACTATGCGATACAACTGAGTGATGATCATGCCGGTGAAATCAATTTGCAGGGGCAATTTCAACTGTTCCCATTAAAAATCGCAGGAGACGTTCACATCGCTAAGCTGAAACTGACACCCCTGTGGAAATTTATCGACGATCAATTTAAGCCAGCACTTACCGATGGCGAGATCAGTGCCAAGACTCAGTATCAAGTGGATCTTGCCGAGAATGGCGAGCTACAAATCACCAGTAACAATGGCCAGTTTATTGTTGAAAAACTGAATTTTAACGACCAAGAACGCTCAGTGGTTAAGCTGCCAATCTTTGCCCTCGACGGTATTTCGATGGATCTAAAGCAGCAGCAAGTGCATATCAATAAGCTTCACAGTGATGGCCTCACTGTAAACGCCGTTTTGAATCAAGACGGGCTCGATCTCGCCAGCTTGTTCATGCCTAAATCCGCCAGTGTGTCTACAAGTGCAGCGCCGCCAGTTGCTAATTCCATAGTTACTAATTCCATAGTTACTAATTCCATAGTTACTAATTCCATAGATGCTGAGCCGATAGATGCTAAGTCAGTAGAGACTAAAGCTGTTGAGAGTGCACAAGTCACGCAAGTGGAAGAAAAGCCTCAACAGCCAATCAAGCAAACACCAGTAACGGCGTCAACAGACACTTGGTTCGTGCAACTCGATGCGCTCAATATTGAAAACTACGATCTTAATCTATCGGAGCAAAAGTTAACGGCAACACCGCTGCAATGGCGTGTGTATCCACTTAATTTTTCAACAAAAACCATCACGAGCACCTTGGCCGAGCCGATTGATTATGCGCTACAACTCAGCATTAATGACAAAGGTACTTTAAGCTCTCAAGGCCAGGTCGATGTGTCAGGCGAAGCGATAGATGCCGATATTCAACTCGATAAGCTCGCGTTAATCCAATTCCAACCGTATCTCGCGCCCTACGTGAATATCCAGCTTAAGAGTGGTTTATTAAGCTCTGCAGGCAAGCTCACGACTGATGCCAAGGGCAAAGCCATTTACGGCGGCAGTGTTGAGCTCGATGACTTAGCCATTCATGATAAATTGCGTAATGCCCCGCTGGTCAAATGGCAAAAGATGAATATCAATCAGCTCGATTTTGACCAACAGAAAAATCAAATCAAAATCGATCACTTAGCCTTTAATCAACCCTACGCCAAAGTGGTGATCGCTAAAGATAGAAGCACTAATATTAGCGATCTTATCGTCGAGGCGCCTATTGCAGCTTCAGTAACGAATAGTACGACAACGAACAGCGCGCCCCCTGCTAAGCAAACCGCAACCGAGCCACAAATGGCGAGCAAGTCAGCAACGCCTGAGCTGAGTCTAGATATTCAAAAAATTAGCTTTAGCCAAGGCTCGGCTTACTTTGCCGATAACTCACTGACCCCGAATTTTGCTTCGGGAATTGAGCTGCTTGAAGGCAATATAACTCACCTGTCGTCAACGCCAGGCACTAAGGCCTCGGTCGATATCAAAGGTAAGATAGACAAGTACGCGCCTGTGACCCTAAAAGGCGATATTAACCCTTTGTTAGACATGCCATATTTAGATCTCGATTTAGTCTTCAAGAGTGTTGAGCTCACCTCAGTCAATCCTTACTCAGGCACCTATGCGGGTTACTACATAGATAAAGGGCAGCTATCGTTATCGTTGAACTACAAACTCGATCAGAACAAGCTTAAGGGTAATAACCATCTCGTTATTGACCAATTGAAACTTGGTAAACCTAGCAACAGCGACCTTGCCACTAGCTTACCCATCACGCTCGCCATCGCCTTGCTGCAGGACCGTAACGGCGTGATTGATTTAGGCATGGAAGTCTCAGGCGATTTAGACTCACCCAGCTTTAGTGTCGGCAGCATCATAATGACGGCGATCACCAATGTGATCACTAAAGCCGTTACTGCGCCCTTCACTTTCCTAGCTGGGCTGATAGGTTCAGACGAAAGCTTAGATAAGGTCAGCTTTGCCGCTGGTCAATTCAGCCTAAGTAAAGATGAGCAGAAAAGTTTAGATAAACTCGCCAGCGCCTTACTCGACAGACCTATGATAAAGCTCAGCGTTGAAGGGGAAGTCGATGCTATCAATGACAGCCAAGCGATTGCTGAGCGTATCATGAAGCGAAAATTGGCTAAGTTAGCCAATATCGAGTTCAGTGCGTTACCTGATGATTTAAGTCCAAGCCAATTCCCGACCCAAGGGCCACTTGCCGATGCGCTAGTGAAGCTCTATGAGCAGGAAGTTAAAGCCGATCCGGTCCAAATAAAAGACACAGTGATCGCAGAGGCTAAAGACGCGCCGCTTTCCGATGACGAAATCACCACCCGCTGGCATATCGCTTTATATAATCTGTCAGTAAAAGCGCAGAATGTTAACGATGGCATGTTGGGTAATTTGGCCCAAGAAAGGGCCAAAGCTGTTAAAGCTTACCTTGTGGACGTGAAAGAGATTGCACCAGAGCGGATCTTCTTGCTCGAAAGCCGAGTGAGTTTAACCCAGAATGTGGCCCAAGTGAGCCTCACCATAGATGCGCAATAGAGACGAAATAGCCCCGCAATAACGCAAGCAGTTGCTATGTTTGCGCTAAAAGAAGCCCGCTAAAGTTCAGCTTTAGCGGGCTTCTTTCCTATGCTAAAGAGCATGCCTAAATATATCGCTAAACCTATATCAAATTGTTGCCGCTAAGCGAAAACGCTGTCCTTGTAACCAAAGAATCTTCTACCTGTTAATCCACACTAAAATGTTGGCCGCGCTTTGCGCCATAGGTTACACTCTGCGGCCTTTATGCTACTGGGATCGCACGCTCAAATCGCTAAATCTCAGTTTCGTCGCCCCCTTGCGGCGACACACGAATCACTTTTCAACACACATTATCATTGAGGTCACTGACATGTTTATCATTCGCTGGATTTTAGGCAGGATCATTCTGTTTTTAAACTTCGTATTTAGCCCTAAAAAGCGCCAACGTCCACTGGCAGAGCAACAACAGATTGATACTCAAACTCAAGCATTAGCCTTGTATCAATATCCAGCTTGCCCATTTTGCGTAAAAGTCCGCCGTGCAATGCGCCGTCAGGGACTCAATATAGTGACCCACGACGCTAAAAAAGCGCCGCATAAAGATGAACTCATCGCTCAAGGCGGCAAACAACAAGTGCCTTGTCTACGGATAGAAGAAAACGGCCAAGTACAGTGGTTATATGAATCAAAAGAAATCATTAACTACTTAGATCAACGCTTCGCCTAAATCGCGGCGTGGCGGTCGGTGTAAATATCCAAATAAGTGCGCCCAGTACCTTTTTCATGAACTGTTTAATCGACTTTTCAATGGACTTCCCAATGAACTTTACAATGGGTTTTCCGTTGAAATATCGAGGTTTCGGGCGCAGTTCTTTTATTGCGTTGTTTAATCACATCTACTTACGCCACAAATATTCACGGTCAGAATAATCAAATAACCACTGGGGTTGATACACCACCAATAACGTTACCGCCATACCATTAAGCAATGCCTCGGGGAACGCCAGCAAAGGGATTAGCATCAAGTAGTCATCCACTAACACATTCCAATCGTAATCCGCTGCAGACCACAACCACATCGCCCAACTCAATTGATGAAACACAGTTGAAAGGCCCGCATTGATAAAACCACCGACAAAGATAAACACAAAAATGTGTTTAGGAAATACATGGTAACTGCGACTGTATAAAACAAAACACAGGAACAGCGGCACAGCCATAGCAAACAGACTAAAAGCCCCAAAATCAGCGGGTTGTTTCAACACAAAAAGACTAAAAAAAGCACTCGGCAACAGTAATGCCATGGTCGCAAGACGCCAACCGAACATCAGCATACAGGTCACTATCCCCAGAAAATGCAGATGCAACCCAGTTTGAATACTGGCATTTAACGACCACAGCGCATTAACACCCACCAGCGTCAGTAACAAGCGTAACTGCAGATTTTTATCCCGCCGGATCTGCGCTAACTCTTCTTTTGGCCATATCGCATAGATCCATAACGCCAATAGCATAAGGCATATGCCTTGAGTCAGGCTCATATCCCACTCGATTTGCGCCCATTTATTCGACCAAAACGCCCACATTACTCGCCCATCCCTCATCCATTGTGCCAAAACAGTCACTCAGCCCATGAAGATGCCATAAATCCATGAACTTTAGGGCCATATTAAGGTATTCTGCTGTCAGTTAATAACCTAAGAGTTAAATTTGATTATGCCGCTTCGATACCTCAGCCTTGCAATCTTAAGTTGTTTCTCGCTCATCGCCTGTAGCAGTGCCCCCATAGATCCTAGTGAACTTGCTGGGAAATTACGGGATAAGTTAACCACAGACATTAAAGCCGATGGCCTTAAACTCTTCAGCTACACAGCGCGGCTGGTCGATGAACAATCTAACAGGGGTGATGCAGACCGTCCCTTGCCGCACGATGCCCGCGTACGTAGCATGCAAGATCCCCGTGAACAACGCCGCGCAATGCAAAATCTACAGGACTCATTAGAGGTTTGGGGACGACAGGTAGAATTAGGATTAACAAAAACCCTTGAAATGACAGGTTATTGCCGCGAAGGCTATATCGAATTAAGCCGAATTATCGAGCCCGGTCGAGGCGAAATTCGCGGAGAATGCCAAGAAGGCGCGACTAATGCCGATAAGCAAAAATTTGTGAACTATTAGAGAAGGTTTGAATCACTCAAATTTGCATGGCTAAGATCTGAGCTTCGAAAGTCGCAAGATTGGAAAAGCACTGTTAATCGGCTAAAAATAGCGAAAACAATAATAAGAAAAGATTAAAAAGGTAAGTATGCGCGTATTAGGCAATACGCGCATTCACATCATACTAGACTGATTCAGTCAGTGGCACGGCACGATTTTCCAATAACACGGGAATACCTTCAGTGATCGGATAGGCCAGCTTATCCGCCTTACAAATCAACTGCTGCGTTGTTTTATCGTACTCAAGTTTTCCCTTACACACAGGGCAAGCCACTATATCTAACAATTTTTTATCGAATGCCATGGAAGTTTCCTTGTTTAGCTGCAGCCACCTCGCGAAGACGTGCGAGCAGCTGCTCATCAAATTGTGGGGATAGCTTGGCATTGACCGCCAAATACCACCAGTTCTCTTGTGCAAAATCGCGACATTTAACCGCATCTTTTTCTGTCATCAACAACGGCAAGTCTTGGGCTAAATCACGTAATTGGGTTTTATCATAGGCCTGATGGTCATCAAACCCCTGGCATAGCGCCAATTGATAACCTTGGGCGCGCAGCGATTCAAAGAAACGCGCAGGGTTACCAATACCCGCCATCGCAACCAGCGGCTGAGATTTATCGAAACTGTAATTACTGCAGTTTGCATCGCATTTAACGGGCTTCACTTCAGTTGGGGCCAGTTGCATTTCGAACTGACCTTTTGCTGCAGGTCCGCCATTACAGACGATAAAATCCACGGCATCGAGACGCCACGCGCCTTCACGCAGCGGACCTGCCGGCAACAGCAGGCCATTGCCTAAACCGCGTTGACCATCAATCACCACCAGCTCAATATCACGCCCCAGCGCATAATGCTGCAGCCCATCGTCGCAGATGATGACATCCACACCAAACTCGGCAATAAGCGCATTAGCCGCATCGACGCGTTTGGCGCCAACCACCATGGGCACTTGAGTGCGCGCCACTATCATGGCAGGTTCATCACCGACCTCTACCGCGCTCGCGCCTAAGTTAACCGTTTTAACGCCTTGAATATCAACGCCATAACCACGACTGATCACACCGGGGTGAAACCCATGCTGGCGCAGTAGCTCAATCAGATAAATCACGGTTGGCGTCTTACCGCTGCCGCCGACGGTAATATTACCAACAACGATGACAGGCACTGGCATTGCCGTTTGTGGTTTGAATCCGAGGCGAAACAAGGCGCGGCGCACATAAGTGATCACCGCGAATACGCCCGATAAAGGCAACAAGAGCCATCGCAGTGGATGGCCCTGATACCAGATTTTATTCACTAAGGCCTGCATCTAACTACCAAATTGCATTTGGTACAATTTGGCGTACATGCCATCTAATTCCAATAGCGACTGGTGCGTCCCGCGCTCGACGATACGTCCCTGATCCACCACTAGAATTTGATCGGCACTCTCGATAGTCGACAACCTGTGGGCGATCACTACTGAGGTGCGGTTTTGTCTGAGGTTATCTAAGCCTTTTTGAATCGCTTTTTCCGACTCAGTATCTAATGCCGAGGTCGCTTCATCGAGGATCAACACAGGCGCATCACGCAACATAGCGCGCGCAATCGCAATCCGCTGTCTTTGACCACCGGACAATAACACGCCATTTTCACCCACTTGGGTATCAAGGCCTTGGGGCAGCTGATCAATAAACTCCATCGCATAGGCCAAGGTCGCCGCTTCGATAATCTGCTCACGCGTCGCTTCACCGGGATAGGCGTAGGCGATGTTGTTAGCAATCGTATCGTTGAATAAAGTCACCTGCTGCGATACCAAAGCCACTTGATTTCGCAGCGATTTTAGCGAGTAATCGTAGATGCTGACATCATCGAGCAAAATGTCGCCGGATTCGAGCCCCGTATAAAAACGGGTTACTAGACTGGCAATAGTCGACTTACCAGAGCCAGAACGACCGACTAGCGCTAGGGTTTGACCCGGTTTAACTTCAAAATCGACATCTTCCAGCGCTCGACGATCTTGGCTGTCATAGCTAAAACAGACCTTATCGAAACGTAGATGACCCTTAGCGCGCTCGACGGTATAAGTGCCTGTGTCAGACTCAGGCAGCGTATCCAATAATTCAAACACTGTGGTACAAGCTGCAATACCGCGTTGGAATTCGGCGTTCACTCGGGTTAAGTTTTTGATGGGTTGCAACATGGCCATCATAGCGCCAAGAATTGTCGCGAAGGTGCCGGCGGTAAGATCGGCTTTCATGCTGTCTAAGCTTGCCGCATAAAGTACAAACGCTAAGGCGAATGAGCCGATAATCATGATCAACGGCTGACTAATGGCCTGCGCCACTGCTAACTTCATATTTTGATGGCGGTTTTGATCGTTCACTTTAGCAAAACGGGTAGCTTCGGTTTCTTGTCCACCAAAAGCCAATACGTTTTTATGGCCCTTAATCATTTGCTCAGTCGTAGCACTTACACCACCCATAGCGGTTTGAATTTGCTTAGAAACCTTACGGAAACGACGACTGACCACAGTAATGACCATGCCCATAATCGGCCCGATCACTAAGATACACAGGGATAACTTCCAAGAGTTATAGAACATCAGTGCCAGCATACCCAATACAGTTACACTGTCGCGGACGATAGAAATCAAAGCGCTACCCGATGCTCTGGCAATTTGCTCAGTATCGAAGGTGACTTTTGAAATCAAGTTACCGGTATTTTCCTTGTCCATGTAACTGACTGGCAGGCTAAGATAATGCTCAAACACTTGCTGACGCATGTCCATGATCAAACGTGCACTCATATATGAAATGCCGTAGGTCGAGACAAAGTTGGCAAAACCGCGCAGTGTAAACATGACGATAACCACAAGCGGCGCCATCATCAGCACATCGTTGTTCGCGTGGAAACCTTCACTGGTTGGCAAAGCTATGCCATTGGTGACCGCAGCAGGTGCGCCGCCGGAAAAACCCTTATCAATAAAGGGACCGATGAAAGCGATAAAGGCGGCATCGACGAGACCATAAATAATTAATCCCGCAACTGAAAGCATAAACATGCCTTTCATCTGTTTTATATAGCCCAGTAATCGTTTGAAAACTGTCCACATTTCGTCTTTAGGAGATGTTGTCATTGATAACACTAAATTATGGCAAAGTAGCCATTCTACTCTGGATTAATCAAGTCACCAAATCTAAACAGAGAGTTGTACCAAAATGGCGCTAAATCACCACGATAGGTCTTTACCTCTAACTCAGGCTGCTGAAAAATCACACTAATCTGCCCTTCTGTCCCTGTGGTCAGACTCCTTATTTCTCGTCGCTGATACCGTTCAACCACAGTGGATTTAGGAAAACCATAACGATTAGCAAAACCCGCAGGGAAAAGCACTAACTTAGGGGCTACGGCATCGATAAAGGCCTCTGTCGACGAGGTTTTGCTGCCATGGTGCGGCGCTACCAGCACGTCGCTTTGTAACTCGTTTAGGTCACTTAGATCACCGTTCACGCTTAGATCACCGCTCACACTCAGCTCACGGCTTACACTTAATTCACGACTTAATAGTGCCGCTTCGGTTTGTTTTTCAATGTCCCCGGTGAGCAGCAGACTTTGCAAGCCATCATCGATGCGCACCACACAGGAGCCATTATTTCCCGCCAGCACTTGAGGCGGTGAGAGTAAGTTAAAGCTCAACCCTTGCCATTGAATTTGCCTTGGGCGGCAATCTTGGCCGCTAAAGCCTGCCACATCTGTGATCACCCAAGCCTTAGGATAAGCCTCAATCAAGACAGGCGCGCCGCCTGCATGATCGTTATCGCTATGGCTGATAACAATATAGTCAATCTCTTGAATACCTTTGGCTTTTAGGAAAGGTAATATCACTCGCTCCGCATAACTGAAATCATCACCAAAGGCGGCGCCCGTGTCATAGATGACTCCCCTGCCATTTTTTTCAATCACCACGGCTAAACCTTGGCCCACATCGAGTAAATGCATAGCCCATCGATGGGTTTGCACGGGAGACCACAGCGTCATACAAAAAAGTAATACGGGCATAAACAACAAACTCAATAGGCTTAGCCAAGCAATATTGTTTTTATGCTTAGGCACATAGCGCCATAACACACCACCAACGAACGTGCAGACTCCTAAGGCTAATAGGCTGTCAGAGAGTGCTAACCAATGGGCGGGTAAGTGCTGACTGATATCGAGTAACTGCGCATAGGGCGATAAACTCCAATCACTGAGGCGAAGCAGTCCCAACCAAGAGAACCCAAACGTAGTTCCAAGCCACCAGCAGACAAATCCCGCCATTGCTAAGGGGATCACTACAAAGCTAAACCAAGGAACTGCTAAGATGTTCATCCACAGACTGTGTACACTCACGCCGCCAAAGAGTGCCGCTTGCAGTAATCCAAGCCCGAGACTCAAGCGCCATTGGATTGCCCAAAACTGCATCATCCCTGTGCGTAAACGTGCCCCTCGACTCGACGCGGGGGTAAATGCCCTTGGTTGGATTTCTAAGGTGTATAAGATGATGCCTAAGGCACAAAACGACAGCCAAAATCCCGCACTTAAACAAGCGAGCGGATCCAGTAGCAATACAATGAACAGGGCGAATAACAAGCGTTCCCACGCGGTAGAAAATCGCTTTAATAAACTCAATAGCATTAACAGCAGAATCATCACCAATGCCCGCTGAGTCGAAATACCAAAGCCAGCAAGATAGGCATAAAATGCGGCGCCTATGCCCGCAGCGACTAAAGCAAGGGTGATATTACGTCGACTTTGATGTGGCACTAAGTGACTCAATCCAAACAAAAAGCATGTGTAAATCCATGCTGCGACGACTGAGAGATGCAAGCCGGAGATCGCCACTAAATGACCCGTACCCGTCTGCCGTAGTGCTTGCCAACGTGCTTTTGTGATCAACTGCTTATCACCCATAAGCAAGGCGAGTAAAATATCACCTTGCGGCAAAGAGGCTAATTTAGGCGTCAATGCGCTTATCAGCTCGTTACGCAGTGAAGGTGAAACCTCCAGTAAATGTGCCTCAATCACTCGCCCTTTACCGACAACATGTTGGCTGATTAATTGTTTCTGCTCATTGTAGCCACCTTGATTTAACACGCTAGCAATACGCTTAGGCATCAAGGTAAACTGCCAAACCTGACCGACATCGACTTCTGGCGGATCTTTCCACGTGAGTCGCAATTTTGCATTTGGCCCTAAGATTAAATTTGGTTTAATGACCGATATATCCAAACTTAGCCAGTCGCTGTTTCGACTAACTAGTGATATGATTTCGCCCCTAACCTCTATAGGTTGTTGTAACACTGGAAGATCCTGCCTAGATAATCCTAAGCAAAAACCAGTTAGCCATGCCATTGCAAAGAGTCCACCTGCACAAACAGGGATTTTTCGGTATAAAATTAGCGCCCCAACAACAAGGTAGGGTATGTAACTGACTGGCGGCAGCGAAGGCCACAACATCGCTGATAACAAGATGGCACTAAAGCCAAACATGAATCGATTCATAGTGAATTAAGTTAAGACAGCAATTTCAGCCTATGCCAAAAAAATTAATCAAAAGATTTATGCCTAAGCCTGAAACCTTGCGTGAGCATAAACACTTACGCATGTTTGGACGCTTATTACATAATCCCAATTTGTGGGCGCTAAATCGCAAATCCGCTCCTGGCGCATTCGCAGTGGGATTATTTGTCGCCTGGATCCCTATGCCATTTCAGATGGTAGTGGCTGCGGCTTTTGCCATTCTATTTAACGTTAATATTCCCGTTTCAGTTGCATTAGTCTGGATAACCAATCCCTTAACTATGCCAGTGATGTTTTACGGCGCGTATTTACTCGGCGCTAAGATACTCGGCCATGCGCCGCAAGATTTTGCCTTTGAAGCCAGTTGGCAGTGGATTGAAGCTTCGCTTGCCACCATAGGTCCGGCGTTTTTACTGGGTTGCCTCGTGCTCGGGGTAATTTTTTCCGCAGTGGGTTATTTATTGATTAATAATCTGTGGAAATATTCGATTATGTTTAAGTGGCAAAAACGTAAGAATAAATAACCTCGCCTTTCCCACCGCTTATGCTGATGCAGTTTTAGCCAAAAGCTAATTTATCTAAGCAACAGTATAAGCGGATCAATATCTTAGCTTATTCTTCATGGCCTAATGTGCCCCCAAATCGCTCTTCTTCCATTTGGTTTATATCCTGTCGTTTTAACGTCTGTCACGCGCTCACTCCTTTCACGCTAGAGATTGTCGCTTCTCATGTTGAGCGCCATCTGTGCAGACTAAGATTGCGTCTTAAACAGACGCCGCACGAGGAATACTCATATTGGGATATATACATTCATTTTAATTGCAGCTTAAGATATCAGACAGATTTAGTCAGATACTCAAGAGCCAATTATGTTGAATATTGATGAGCCCGCACATTTACAACCACAAATCGCCTTATTTAGATTAGGCTTTCGGCCTTTTTTCCTGTTTGCGAGTTTATTCAGCGTATTGGCATTAGGGATCTGGGGAGGTTTTCTTTCAGGGATCAATCTGTTGCCGCAATCTGTTAATCCTCTTTGGTGGCACGGTCACGAAATGATTTTTGGATTTGTCTGCGCCGTGGTCGCGGGCTTTTTACTAACGGCAGTGCAAAACTGGACTGGCCAAGCTGGAATTAAAGGAACTTGGTTGTTAGGGTTGTTCAGTGTGTGGTTATTGCCACGGCTATTATTACTCATGCCGCTAGCGATTCCCTTTACGCTCATCATGTTTATCGACTTACTATTTTTGCCGCTAACGGCGTTAATACTTGCCCAAGCCGTGATCCGCGTTCGTCAATGGCGCAATTTTGTATTCATCCCCATTCTCACCTTGCTCACCCTAATGAATGCACTGAGTTACTACGGCGTTTTAACAAATCAATTTGAATGGATAAACATCGGCTTATATGGTGCGGTTGCGTTAATCAGCATCATAGTTGCACTCTTAGGTGGCCGAGTGATCCCTTTTTTCACCGAGCGCGCAACCCAATGGCAGCGTCAAACTGCGATTCCAGTGCTCGAATGGCTGAGCTTTATCAGTCTCTTTGGATTAGTCATTAGCTTGATCCTACAAGAGCAAATATTGCTCCGTAGTATGGCAGGGATTGCGAGTATCGTTTTACTGCTGCGCTGGCATCGCTGGGGTTGGCATGCCTGCTGGCGCGTACCTTTGCTCTGGTCGCTGCATCTTAGCTATGTGTGTATCCCAATTGGTTTAGCACTGATTAGCTTGGGTTTCCCCTTATCCGTTGGTATGCACGCGATAACGGTTGGTGGGTTAGCTGGGATGATTTTAGCTATGATGGCGCGGGTTTCGTTAGGCCATACGGGCCGAACACTGCAACCGCCAAGCATAATGAAGTATGCCTTTGGCTTAATCCTGCTTGCGGCAGTGTTTCGAGTATTAGCAGGGATAATCCCGCTATGGTCGGCATCATTACTGCTGGCCGCCATAACATCTTGGGTCATCGCCTTCGGCTGTTTCTGTATCTGCTATGGGCCTATGTTGTGCCAAGCCAGAATTGATGGTCGACCTGGTTAGGACATGTTAATACTGAATTTGGCACTTAAATGTAGATTGAACATATCTGTGAATTAAGTCACACAGCATAACTGCGCTTTTCCCTACAAGCTGATTTTTACTGTTACTATTTAAAAAAACATCAAGTAGGGAATGCCCATGCCATTTTATCACCAATATGGTTCTAAGAGCCTCAAAGCTGTAGAACACTTAGTTCTGTTTATTATTGCCATTGCCACTATCGTCGCGATAGGCCAAGAAATTGTGCATATTGTCTCTGTCCGTATGGTTGCACTAGCGGATTTACTCCTGTTATTTATTTTCCTAGAAGTCTTAGCCATGGTCGCGAACTACTATGAATCAGGTAAGTTACCCGTGCGTATGCCACTGTATATCGCAATTGTGGCCTTAGCTCGTTACCTCATTTTAGATATGAAGAGTATGGAAGATTGGCGTATTGCCGCGATATCACTGTCGACGTTAATTTTAGCGGCAACTGTGATCGTCATTCGTTGGGGTCAATTAAAAATGCCCTATCCGAAAAACCAAGAATACGACAATTAATCAAGCACCTGAGTTGGTGCTATTGAAGACGAATTCAATAGCACCTGCTGTCCTCCTTTTAAAACTATTATCAAAGACCTAGCTTTCACATTGGTATTCTGCCAAAAAGCAATTATGCTAGTTTTACTGAGATCAATAATTTACGGGGCAATTGAGTTATGGGTGACCATACTACTGGTTTTGAAGAAAAACGCACATCACTGCGAGTGGACATGGAAGCGGAGCGTGTCGTCTTACATTGGATTGATGCACAAGGCATAAAGCAAACCGATGAAGGCGTGTGTATCGACTTAGCCAGACGCGGTATTTTATTCGATTATAAACGTCCCTTTGCACTGGGCGAACTCATAGAAGTGACCTTTAATCCCGATTCCACCCAGCAAAATACCGTCAAAGGACAAGTCTGCCGCTGCGCGAAATGCCACGACCAAAGTTACCACATTGCCATGCAACTGCTTTAATTTAACTTAATTTTCGCAGGTTTAATGGGTCTGTTCTACACTCAATGGATTGAACAAGTCATTAAGGGGCGTCACTATGATTTTGCTGGTGGGTGGTGAAAAAGGTGGTAGCGGAAAAAGTTGCCTCGCTCAAAATCTTGCCGTTTATATCAAGCAAAAATTTCAAGCAAACGTCCTTATGGTCGATTGTGATCCCCAGCGCACTACTTCAGATTGGATCCAAGCGAGAAATAATGATCCCAGTCTGCCCAGCATTAACTGCATTCAGCTTTATGGCAAAATTCGCAATGATTTACTCAGCCTCAATGAGCGTTTTGATTACGTGATTGTTGACTGTGGTGGTCAGGATAACTTGGCCATGCGCGCAGCCATGTCGGTAGCCACTTATGTTGTGATCCCCCTCAGACCCAAAAGACGCGATCTTAAAACATTACCCCACATGGAAGACATGCTCAGCACTTGTAAGATGGTGAACCCGAAAATGATCGCCACGATAGTGCTCACCCAATGCCCTGCGCTTCCTACACAATTTAAGCGTATTTTAGAGGCTAAAGATGTGGTGCAATCCTTTGGATTAAGAGTATTGAACTCCGTCACCTTTTGTCGAAATATTTATGATGACAGTGAAGAAAAAGGCTCCTCTGTGGTCGAAATCGAACCCGATGGAAAAGCCGCCGATGAGATCCGCGCTATAGCGGATGAATTATTTGCTATGCCACCAGAAAATAGCTATGAGCTTAACTGATCTTAAACGTAAGAAACCTAAGCAAATCATCAAGCCGGTTTCTGTCGATGATTTCATTGAAGATGCCAATAACTACGCCTTAGGTAAGGCGAGTTTATTAGCCGCGGCTCAGACTCAAGCGACAGTTAAGGGCTTAGATAAAAAGTCGACTAAGATGTATCGCCACGCCACCTTTACCCTGACAGAAAAAAGTATTGCCCAGCTCGATGACTTATCGAAATCCACCAGCATTGCAAAATCACGCTTGCTGCGTATTTTAATCCATGAGTTTAGCCAACTAACACCCGCGCAGCAGAACCAAATTGCCAATAAACGCCACGACGAAACCTAAACTTCTAAGCCGATAAAGCCAAACGGTAATATTCGGTCACGCTCAATGTCTTTCTATGAGCAAACGTCTCCACACTCTAATGATTTTGTATTACTCATCTGCTCTCTTATAACAGTTACGCGATTGCCGAAATATGTATAACCACAATCTATTAATGCTCACACTTTCTTCCCGCGGCCAGTTCAATGCCTTGGGGCGTTTCATGGAACTTACCTTTCGCTACGAGTAACTGAATTAATGCTTCAGCGCTAAGATCCGCGGCACTACACGTATGGTATCGAGCCGCAAAGCCAAACTTTTGTCCCATAAGGGATAGTAATTCAGGCTTTATAATAGCGGTACCTTGCGCTACCATCAGCGCCATAACATCATGACCGTGAACAGAATTGGACATATGTCCTCCTAAAGATGCAATATTATTGTTCTTTATATCCTAACGGTAGAATTTGAACCCTGATCTCGCGCACAGACTTTCTAATTGATACCACGGCGCTGATATCTGTGACGATAATGTGAGCCATTATGTCCTTGATCCTATTATTGACCCAACAGATGTCGCTGTACTTAGTGATCGTTTACTTAGTCAGTAAAACGCCGCTGTTTAAACTGTTTGCCGAAACCTCCCCTCGTCTGCCGCATAAGATTTTTATGTATCTGATTTTTTCGAGTTTCTGCATCATGGCCACCTATTTTGGTGAGCAAACATCAGGCGCGATTGCCAACACCCGTGCTATGGGCGCTGTATTAGGTGGATTATTAGGCGGCCCAGTAACTGGTTTTCTGGTAGGGCTAACCGGTGGCCTTCACCGCTACAGTATGGGCGGCTTTACTGAAATAGCCTGCGCCATTTCCACCACCTTAGAAGGCTTATCCGCCGGGATGATAAGCTTCTACTTAAGACGTGCGGATAAAAGTGAGCTTATCTACAATCCATTACTCGTGTGCCTAGTGACTTTTTATGCCGAAATGATGCAAATGAGCATCATCTTACTGGTCGCCCGCCCCTTCGATGATGCGTGGGAATTAGTGCGCCAAATCGCGCCGCCCATGCTGTTAGTCAACTCAGTAGGAGCGGCACTCTTTATGAGCATGATCCGCGACCAAAAAACCATGTTCGATAAACTTTCCTCCAGTTTTTCAACGAAGGCGTTAAAGATAGCCGAGCGCAGTGTCGGACTCCTATCCAAAGGATTTAACGAAGAAAGCAGCAGCCGTGTTGCCCAAATCGTTATCGAAGAAACTAATGTAGGCGCAGTAGCCATCACAGACAGGGAAAAACTGTTGGCTTTTATTGGCATAGGTGCCGATCATCACCTGCCTGGTACGCCAATTTCTTCCAAGATAACCTTAGAAGCGATCAATCAAAATAAAGTCATGTTCGCCGATGGTGTTGAAATGCCCTATTCATGTTCTATTTCAAGCAACTGCCGCTTAGGCTCGAGTTTGGTGATCCCGCTGCGCAGTGATACCGAAGTCATTGGCACCATTAAACTCTTTGAGCCTAAGAATAAGCTTTTTTTGAATATTAACCGCACCTTAGGTGAAGGTATTGCCCGTCTGTTATCGAACCAAATTCTTTATGGCCGATTTGAGCAGCAGCAAAATCTGCTGACTCAAGCCGAATTGAAATTACTGCAAGCGCAAGTTAATCCGCACTTTCTGTTCAATGCACTCAATACCATTAGCGCGATAATCAAGCGCGATCCCGATATGTCTAAGCAGTTGCTGCAGCAGTTATCTCAGTTTTTACGGATCAATTTAAAGCGAACGACAGGTTTAGTGACGCTCGGGGATGAGCTCGATCACATAGCGTCCTATCTCACCATTGAAAAAGCGCGTTTTATTGATAAATTACAAGTCAGTATCGCGATACCTGAATCACTCTACCATTGCAAAGTACCGGCCTTTACCCTGCAGCCGATTATTGAGAATGCGGTAAAGCACGGTACTTCGCATATGATAGAGCAAGGGCAGATTAAAGTGACGGGCAAGCTCGAAAATGATGTGTTGGAATTAGAAGTCACAGACAATGCCGGATTATATCAACCCGTTGAGGGCTCTGAAGGCCTAGGGATGAACTTAGTGCATAAACGCATTCAAAACATTTTTGGTGAGCAATATGGCGTCACAGTAGAATGCGAAGCGGATGAATTGACTCGCGTTACTATAAGATTACCCATAGAAAATACTGAGATATCCAATATGGACACCCGCTCGTGATCACTTGTTTAATTGTCGATGATGAACTGTTTGCTCGTGAAGAATTAGCCGATCTTTTGGGGCAAGAACACGACATTGAAATTGTTGGCCAATGCGCTAATGCCATTGAGGCGTTACAAAGCATAGCCAAAGACAAACCTCAGTTAATTTTTCTCGATATCCAAATGCCGCGCATTTCGGGCATGGAACTTATCGCTATGCTCGACCCCGATAACATGCCAAAGATTGTGTTTGTTACCGCCTACGACGAGTTTGCCGTCAAAGCTTTCGACAATCATGCCTTCGATTACTTACTCAAACCGATAGATGCCGAGAGACTGAGTAAAACCCTCACTCGGGTGCGTAAAAATCTAACGCCTCAAATTATGGATCCCATTACCCCAAAGCGTCTGGAACATATTCCCTGTTACAGCGGTAATAAACTCAAGGTGATTGCCATCCAAGATGTGGAATATGTGTTCAGTGACTTAAGTGGTGTTCATGTGGCCAGCGCTAAAGGCAAAGTCCATACCCAATTGACCTTAAAAGTGTTTGAAGAAAAAACCCCACTGGTGCGCTGCCATCGGCAGTATTTGATTTCACCTAAGGCAATTGCCGAAATTGAGCTGTTAGACACTGGCGCCGAAGTCACCACCCACTCTGGGGATAAAGTGCCCGTCTCACGGCGCTATCTAAAGAGCCTTAAGCAGCTGTTCGGCTTCCAATAACTAAAACAAATAGCCATAAGATGGCTAACAACACCCGCCGTTAACATACGATTACAACCACTCAAGCCCATCTATTACCGCTCACCCTGCATTTTCGACCACTCATTGAGATTGCGAAGTTTTATATCAACAACTTGTTTACACTCGCCAGAACTCAAATGGGGAGATAACAAAAATGATGTGGTTCCTACTCTGTGTCGGTCTGCTGATCGGCGGCTACTTTATCTATGGCGCCTTTGTCGAGAAAGTCTTCGGCATTAACGCTAATCGTCAAACACCTGCTTTTAGTCAGACTGATGGCGTCGATTACGTACCTATGTCTAAAGGCAAAGTTTATTTAATTCAATTACTGAACATCGCAGGCGTAGGCCCAATTTTTGGTCCTATCTTAGGTGCGCTCTATGGTCCTGCAGCTATGTTGTGGATTGTGGTTGGCTGTATCTTTGCGGGTGCAGTGCATGACTACTTTTCTGGCATGTTGTCAGTACGTAACGGTGGCCAATCTGTGCCAAACCTTGCGGGTAAATATTTAGGAAAGAGTGCCAAACACTTTATGAACGTGTTTGCTATCGTGCTGCTACTGCTAGTTGGTGTGGTCTTTATCTCAGCACCTGCAGGTTTACTGGGCAAGCTTACCGGTTGGGACGTGAGCATTTTCGTAGGCATTATCTTCGTCTACTACCTGATCGCAACTGTGGTACCAGTCGATAAGATTATCGGCCGTTTATACCCCTTCTTCGGCGCTTTATTATTTTTCATGTCGTTCGGTCTAGCTTTCGCGATTATCCTATCAAGCGAGCACACCCTACTGCCGAACGTACAAGCGGGCGATTTCTTCCAAAACTTAAACCCAAATGACATGCCACTTTGGCCTGCGTTATTTATCACCATCGCCTGTGGCGCGGTATCGGGTTTCCATGCAACTCAATCACCATTAATGGCACGCTGCGTTGAAAACGAAACCAATGGTCGCTTCGTTTTCTTTGGCGCCATGATTGGCGAAGGTATTATTGCGCTGCTTTGGTGTGCGATTGCATTGTCATATTTCGGCGGTGTGGAAGGCTTAAGCACAGGCATGTCAGGTAACCCTGCCAACGTCGTCTATGAGGCTTCTACCGGTCTGTTAGGTGCTATTGGTGGCTTTATGGCTATCCTAGGTGTGATTATTCTGCCGATTACTTCAGGTGATACGGCTTTCCGCTCTGCGCGTTTGATTCTGGCTGAGTTTTTCAACATGCCACAAATCTCACTGCCAAAACGCTTAGTGTTAGCTATCCCACTGTTTGTTATCGGCGGTATGTTGACTCAAGTGGATTTTGGTGTCATTTGGCGCTACTTTGGTGTGGCAAACCAAACCACTGCGGTATTAATGCTGTGGACAGCTTCGGCTTACTTGTTACGTCATAACAAACTGCATTGGATTGCGACTATCCCAGCGATGTTTATGACCACTGTGGTCATCACCTTCCTACTGAACTCGTCAACCTTAGGTGCAGGCTTACCTATGACGGTATCAACTATAGCAGGTGTCGTCACCACCTTAGTGATTACAGCGCTGTTGATTGTTAAAACCAAAGGTAAAGGTGAGATTGATTTACCGGTAGAAACTGAGCTTAAAGAAACAGCCAAAGACTCATAAAACAGTCCGAATGACCAAGCTAAAACAGGCGCTTTATTGCGCCTGTTTTGATCATATCACTCCACTAGTAATTGCCATCACAGGTTTACGCTAGCCAGATATTCAGGCTTGACTCGATACCATTGCACACTGTATCAGGCATACAAAACTGCTATACTCCCGCCATAGCACACTGCAACATGCATAATATGAATCAATCGAATAACCCGCTCCACGGCATTAAACTGGAAACGATCATCACTTACTTAGTCGAGAAATACGGCTGGGAAGAATTAGGTGAGAGAATTAATATCCGCTGTTTTACCCACGATCCCAGCATCAAATCCAGTTTACGTTTTTTAAGAAAAACAGAGTGGGCACGGGATAAAGTCGAATATCTTTATTTAAAAGCCAACAAATTACCCTTACCGCCACCTAAAGCCGAAGCGAGTCAAACCGCTAAGAAGCCTGCGGCAAAAATCACAACTAAAAAAGCGACTCAAACCACGACAGACAAGCCAGCTAAAAGCGAGAAATCCAGCTCAGATGGCAAAGTAAACAGCCATATTTGGGGTAACAATTAATCCTAGGCCGCTGCTGCCATAAAGCGTAAACAGCCCTAGAATCAGGGCTGTATTGTTATAATAAATCAATAATGTATCGATTTTACTTACCTATTTACACTAATCCACACCTTTAATTTAATTGTGGCTAATAGCGTTTACTAAGAGGCTGTGAGCCATGAGCAAGCACTCTTTTTGGCTGAGCGACAAAAAGTGACTTCAGTTTTCAAATTGATGGCCGATAGAAGTGGAGCATGATCCAAATTTTCATGAATGGAGTGTTAAATGAACATTAATGGAATAAACAGTAACGCAACTGGCTCAGGTTTCACCGCCGTATCAAGCGCATATATCGCAGCGACACCAGCCGCAATAAAAACACCTACGGCGAATAGTGAGTCCACTGACTCACAAGATACCCAAGAGACAGTCTCCATTTCTAATGCGGGCCGCGCGGCTTTATCCAACGACTTCGGAGCCCCTTTAAGAGAGAAAGCCTTGGCTAAAAAAAATGAAACTGAAATCACAACAACAGAAGAGGAACCCCTAACGTTAATTGACGAACAAATCAAAAAGATAAAAGAGCAAATCAAAGAATTACAAGAGATGCTAGCCAAGCTTAAGGGAGATGACTCAGAAGCTGCAGATCAGCAACGTAAGATGCTGCAAGAACAAATAATGTTACTTAGTGGTCAAATCGCCACCTTGTTGGATAAAAAGATGCAAGATGCTAAAAAGCCAGATTAACTAAAGATAGTTTAGTTACCAAGCCTGTACAAAATCAACCGACAATTATTCACCCGCTTTGCTTAGATAGGAAAACTGAACATCAAACGCCAAATGTTCAAGCCATCGCCACGGCGATAGCTGAATCCAATACGATCAACACCCAGCAATTCGCCCCCAAGGGGCTTAGAAAACGCGAGGGAAAAACCGGCCTCATAGCTGCCAGAAACTATGGTGTCTTGCTCTATCTCGCTGATAAATCTGAGTTCATTGAAATACCAATAACCCACAACAAAGACCCTTGGTTGCACCTGCAGATCCCACCATTGCCAGCGCGGCGCTAATCCTAAATCCACACCTGTTTGTAGCACCGCAAATTGATCGGCAAACTTGCCATAATGCTCGCTGTACCCAGCGAAACGTAATCTCGACACCCACACCGCATCTTGCCCTGCTAGGGTAAAATCATACAAACTGCTGATCCCAGATGCGATAATGGCAACGTTATCGTTTTTATCGAAGTTTGTACCAAAGCCGATATCTAAATACCCTTCCATTCGAGTGTTTTCGCTCGCTTGCCAATGATGCTCAAAACCTGGGGTAATGGTCATAGTCCCTATCGATGACGGTAACTCACCTTCAGTGATATCTTTGGCTAAATAATCAAAAAATCCAAAGGAGATAGGTAAGCGTAACCAAGTCTGGCTACCGCTATCTTTCTTTAAATCAAAGCTTAACGGAATGCTAACAACGGTCGCATTTTGGTTGGCGGCGCGATACACCCCAGTACCGAGATAACTACCAAAGGCGTAAACAGAATTTGGATTACTGCTCGACTCTATCGGATTGCTGCCATTGGCATTACTGCTAGGCGCATGACTGATAGAAACAGGAACGACAGGCACGCCAGCATCATTTGCTTGAGACGCAGACGTAAATGTCGCAGATGCGAACGTATTTGCGGGGGATGTACTATTGGCGAAAACGTCAGAAACAATGCTCAGTAACACTAAGCAAATTAACGACAAACATAATGGCAACCGACTGAAAAAATGGCTCAATTGACTTAAACCTTACTCATTTCTGACTCAATCGGTCGACCCATCATAAATACAAAGCTACTTATTTTCATCCATAAAATGATATTCAGACATCATGTGTCCAAGCTCAGTGGATTTGGTCTTTAAGTAGGCTTCATTGTAACGATTCTTACCAACTTGCAGCGGTACGCGCTCAACCACTTCGATGCCAAATTCCTTCATCGCTTTTACTTTGCGAGGATTATTGGTCATCAAACGCACATGCTTCACGCCTATCTGTTCTAGCATAGGTTTGATCATGTCATATTTACGCATATCTGCCTCAAAACCTAACTGCTCATTGGCTTCAACGGTATTGGCACCTTTATCTTGCAACTCGTAGGCGCGTATTTTATTCAACAAACCAATGCCACGGCCTTCTTGACGCAAATAGAGAATAAAGCCAGTACCCGTTTCCGCAATATTTTGCATAGCAGCTTGTAACTGAAAACCACAGTCACAACGCAAGCTAAATAACGCATCGCCAGTTAAACACTCGGAATGAATACGGCCCAACACAGGTTCATCCGCACTGAGCGTACCGAATGTGAGCGCAACATGCTCTTTGCCTGATTCGGTATCTTCAAAACCATGCATGGCAAACACGCCCCAAGGAGTGGGTAACTTTGACGTCGCGACATATTTTATCGACATACTTAACCTTAACGACAACTCTCATTCCATGAGACGAATAAGATCCCTAGAAACAAACGAGGATTAGGCACTTAGCCAACTAAGCGCACTATTCTAAAGTGTTTTTGAACAATCCAGAAATACTTTAGTGTTTTAATCAACTAAACCAAACATGAATGTCTTTTCGATGGGCAGCACGAAGGAATGGATTAAAACGAAGCAGTGCATAAAGTACAAGGAGCACAAACACGCGATCGACACTCGATCCCGTGCCAGTGACATCCTATCCCACATTAAAATTTTGCGGGTGCGTATCCAGTCACTTCCGTTAGCCCCATTTCACGGCCAATTGCTGTCATTGGGTGGATGACCACAAGCCCTTTGACAGACTTTTTCAGTTTACCCATGTCCGCTTGTTCTGCTTTTGTCAAAGCACGATGGAAAGGCAAACCTTTGATATCTGACCCTTGCTTATTCAATAAGCGGGTTTGTTGGCCTTTTACACTACCAATTTGCTTAGTGACTGCAGCAATTTCACGTTTGAACTGGGCAATAATGACGTCATCGCCTCGTTGTTCAGCCGCAGCAAGTTTACGACGAAATTTATCTAGTTTATCGTTAAGCTGCTGCAGTTCTTGCTTTAAATTCATTCTGTTACCTTAAATTACCTAAGTTAGCCACAGTAAAATCTTAGCCTGATTATGCTAGCGTCTGTGTCAAGGCCTGAGATTATAGCAGCAAGTTACAGATCCTCGTTACCGCTTTTATAACAAACGAATGATCTGATTGCTGCTACCGCGAAATACGAGACTCGGATCGGCAAGGCTTTGTTCAAATTTTCCATCCACCAGCACATCAATATAGGCTAGCACGGCGCGCTGTTCATCACTCAACTCATCAAGTACATAACCCGTCCACAGCCAAATATCTTTACCCGCACATTCGGTCTTTACTCGCTTGACGAGTGCCAAAATGGCACTGAGATTGACAGGCAATAAAGGATCGCCGCCCGAAAGCGATAAACCACGGCGCACAATCCGCTGATCATTGAGATCGGCAATAATCCTATCTTCCATCGTCCGATCAAACACATGCCCAGAACGAGGATCCCAAGTGCTTTGGTTATAACAACCGCGGCATTGGTGCTCACAGCCAGAAACAAACAAGGTCGCACGGGTACCTGGGCCATTGACCACATCGATAGGAAAATATTGATGGTAATTCATTGATGGTCACTCACAGTGCATTTCATCTTTTAACATTGGTACTTATCCCATGGCACCATTTATGCCACGTGATGCCACGGAATAAGTCTAACAGGCAGAATAAGGTAATAATGTTACAAGTGTTTGATCCTACGTTTTACTTCTTCTTGCTTACCATAATTAAAGGGCCGCGCATCAGGGCTGCCTAAGTAACCGCACACACGGCGCGTGACTGACACTCGACTTGGCTCATGGTTGCCACACTTAGGGCAAGTGAATCCTTTGCTAGTACAGCTAAATTCGCCAGTAAAGCCACAGTCATAGCATTCGTCGATTGGCGTGTTAGTGCCATAGTAAGGCACGCGGCTATAGCTATAATCCCAAACGTTTTCAAGCGCTTCAAGGTTATGCTGCATGTTGGGGTATTCGCCGTAACAAATAAAGCCGCCGTTCGCAATTGCGGGATATGGCTGTTCAAAATCAATTTTATCGTAGGGATTTACGCTTTTTTCCACATCGAGGTGGAAACTATTGGTGTAATAACCCTTGTCCGTCACCCCTGTGACTAGGCCAAATTGCTTCGCATCCAGTTTACAAAAACGGCTGCAAAGACTCTCACTTGGGGTGCTATACAGACTAAAGCCATAACCTGTTTCAGCCTTCCATGCATCCGTGGCGGCTTTAAGATAAGCCACAATAGCGACGGCTTTGTCCCTTAATTGTGCATCGTCAAATACATGGGTTTGGGTGCCATAGAGTGCATTCATGGTTTCATGCAGGCCAATGTAACCGAGTGAAATCGACGCGCGACCATTTTTAAAAATTTGAGAGACATCTTCATCAGCGCGCAAACGCACACCACAGGCACCTTCCATATAGAGGATAGGTGCCACGCGGGCTTTAACGCCATTGAGTCGCTCGATACGCGTATCCAGCGCTTTACGGGCTAAGACTAATCTGTCATCTAAAAGACGATAAAACTCCGCCTCATCGCCCTTCGCTTCCAAGGCAATCCGCGGCAAGTTTAAGCTCACTACCCCAAGATTATTGCGCCCTTCATGCACGAGTTCGCCATTTTCCTCATAGGTGCCTAAAAAGCTGCGGCAACCCATTGGGGTTTTAAATGATCCGGTCACTTTCTCAACTTGCTCGTAGTTGAGAATGTCGGGATACATGCGCATAGTCGCGCATTTGAGCGCCATCTGTTTGACATCGTAATTGCAATCGCCAGCTTTGTGATTAATGCCATCACGAATCGCAAACACTAACTTAGGGAAAACTGCCGTCTTACGGTTTTTACCTAATCCCGCCATCCGAACTTTCAGCATAGATTGCTGAATTAAGCGCGATTCCCACGAGGTGCCTAATCCAAAGCCAAAGGTCACGAACGGTGTTTGGCCATTGGCAGTGTGTAAGGTATTAACCTCATATTCCAAAGACTGAAATGCATCGTGACATTCTTTTTCAGTTTGCGCCGTGGCGAAGGCTTTAGCGTCGGTAATCTTCCAATTCAGGGCGATTTGGTAATGCTTGTCGTAGCTCTTAGCGACAAATGGCGCTAACACCTCATCAATACGATTAATAGTTGTGCCGCCATAGATATGGCTCGCCACTTGGGCAATGATCTGTGCGGTCACTGCTGTCGCCGTTGAAATAGACTTTGGGGTTTCAATTTCGGCATTGCCCATTTTAAAGCCGTGGGTCAACATACCTGCCAAATCAATCAACATACAGTTAAACATCGGGAAAAATGGCGAGTAATCTAGGTCGTGGTAATGGATCTCGCCCGCCTCATGGGCAGCGACCACATCCTTAGGCAAGATATGACTCTTGGCATAATGTTTAGCAACTATGCCCGCGAGCAAATCCCGCTGAGTGGGAATAACTTTCGAATCTTTATTGGCATTTTCATTGAGTAAGGCCGCATTGCTTTGCTCGACTAAACCACGGATTTCGAGATTGAGTTTACTGGTCGCTTCACGGCACACATCTCTGTCGTGACGGTATTCGATATACACTCGCGCTAATGATTTATACGGCCCTTCCATCAACAAGTTTTCAACCGCATCCTGCAAATGATGGATATCAACTTCGGTTAAGGTCGCGACACTTTGACTGATACACGCTGCCACTGTCGCTGCATAGTCGCCATCCTCTATCCCAACTGAGTTTGCAGCGGCATTCACTGCATCCCTTATCCTTGTTTCATCAAAAGGTGTGCGGCAACCATCACGCTTAATTACGACTGGCATTGTTCAGTTCCTCTCCATCTCGCCTAAAAATTAACACTACATATAGTGATTTTAAAAGAATAAAACACAATATGTAGAGCATTAGGCTACAACGACGATGAAGCGTCCATGATCCAGATCATAGTTTTTAGGAAGAAATAAAAGAACAAACCAGAACTGCTGCTAGGTCCAATTATCTGAAAATTGCGCCTTGACCTGCTGATTAAACCCCGCTAGTTGATGCCTGAAATCAGTGATAATCAAGCACCAAAGCTCAAGATTAACGCTTAGAGAGTGCGAGATAACTACTGAGTTGGCCCGATGCCGACTGATGCGAGCCCATAGACGAAGCGAGTTGCATCATAGATTTAAGCCCCTGCCATTGCTGCTTTTGGGTATCCGTTAGTGGTGGCTCGGAGTTTAAATAATCCGTTAACTGGCCAAGGACTTTGGTGGCTTTTTGAGCGAGCACAGGCGACTGAGCATCATCCATATTGGTCAAAACGTTTTTCGCATCGACCAAGGTATTGATAAGGGGGTTGTTCGGTGATTTTTTGGCTAATGATTTCAGTTCATCATCCAAAAAATCTTGCAGCGACTGCTTGCTCGGGGTAGTTGTGCTCGGAACTGTAATACCGTTTTTTGATAAACGCTCAAGCTGTACGTCCGATAAAATGCCGTCCTTTTGTAAACGTGACACTAATGCGGGAATATCGGCGACACCAAATTTGCCATCGGCAAAAAAATCCTTCGCCATCGACTGAATTTTCTGTGCACGTTGCGCCCGTGGCGACAGCGCTATCTCATCGGCTTTACCAGTGTCGGGTTTAACCGCATCCGACTGAGTTTTTTTGGTATCTGTGGTCGCATCGGTTTTGGCCGTACTCGTCTTTTGGCTATTGGCACCATAGGCATCGGCGATACTGGTACTGCTGCGATTAAGATTGAAGGCGTTTAAAATAGAATTCATCGTCAATAATTCGGCGTCTAAGATTCAATGACGGTTTTAAAGCAAAAACTAAGCCAATCAAGTATTAATCTTTGCAGAACCTGAATTCTCGGGTAGCGAACAGCACCAGCAGCTTTATCTCTAGGACTGTAAATCTTCAATAAGGGCAAGACATTGCCGCCTCAATAAATCGAGTGCCTCGGCATCCATCTGCACTTTATTCAGCAAAGTTTGCTTCAAGGCTAGGGCTTCATGCTTAATCGCCTCTCCCTGAGCCGTCAGAGTGATCAATTTTTTCCGCTCATCTTCAACGCAGGCCAAACGCGTGATCAAGCCTTTTACCTCTAACCGCTTGACGATTGGCGTTAGGGTTCCCATATCGAGTTTAGTCGCCATTGATAGCTGGGTTTGGCTACAGCCATTTTGACGCCACAGGGTTTGCATCACCAGATATTGAGGAAAAGTTAACTCGTATGCCTCGAGTAAAGGCCGATAAGCGCGCACTAAGGCATTACTGGCAGAATATAGCGCGAAGCACACATTGTCAGATAAACACAGTGCATCACTTGGCTCGGGATTCTGTACCTCTGAGTTTTGTGGCCCTGGGTTCTGCGGCTCTGGATTTTGACTCTGGTCTGTAGATCCAAGCTCTAAGTGAGATAAACAATTTTGCACGTATAAGCGCCTGTCATTCAAACATAGCGCTATCTTATCCGATCCGCTCAATCGCATCTAGTTTGCGCGCAAAGTATTTGCATTGTGTCATGAAGCCACGTACAGTTGACGCAGTTAGTTTGCGCACAAACAAAAGGTTAATTTTTATGAATAGCACTATTACCCAAACCCGTGAAATCCATTTAGCCAGTCGCCCTGAAGGCATGCCTACCGCAGAGAACTTTGCTTTAGTAAATAATCCCTTATCACCGCTCACCGATGGCCAAGTGTTAATTAAAAACCTGTGGATGTCGGTCGACCCTTATATGCGTGGCCGCATGGTAGATCGTAAGAGTTATGTTCCGCCCTTCGCCTTGAATCAAGTCTTAGAAGGCGGCGCGATTGGTGAAGTTATCGCGTCTAAAAACACTGATTTCCCAGTAGGCACTAAAGTCAGCAGCATGTTAGGTTGGCGCGAACACGCCGCCACCGATGCGGCTGGACTGACCGCTCTGCCGCAAACTGAATTAGACTGCTCACATTTTCTCGGCGTGATTGGTATGCCCGGCATGACAGCGTGGACGGGACTGACTCGCATCGCAGATTTAAAAGCGGGTGAAACCCTGTTTGTTTCTGCCGCATCAGGCGCAGTTGGCAGTGTTGCTTGCCAGATTGGTAAACTGATGGGGGCTCGCGTAATCGCCTCTGTGGGTTCAGATGAAAAAGCGGCATTGCTGCAAAGCTATGGTGTTGATGCCATCATCAATTACAAAACCTGTGGCAATCTCACCCAAGCGCTCACAAAGGCCGCGCCAGAAGGGATTGATGTGTACTTTGAAAACGTCGGTGGCGAGCACTTAGCCGCAGCGCTGAGCAATATGAAAGATCATGGTCGTATCGCCGTTTGCGGTATGATTTCGCAGTACAACGACACAGCACCAACACCTGGTCCAGACAACTTGGCCCTGATAGTGATGCGTAAACTTAAACTAGAAGGTTTTATCGTATCCGAACATTGGGCGCATTATCCTGAGTTTGCCGCTAAAATGGCTCAATGGTTAGCTGAAGGTAAAGTCAAAGCTGAACAAACCATTTATCAAGGGCTTGAACAAGCACCGGATGCCTTTATCGGTCTGTTTGAAGGCAAGAATCGCGGTAAAATGTTGGTAAAATTGGCGTAAATCGCCATCAAAGTGACATAAACGCTCTGTTTAGATAACAAGACTCAGCTTTAGATAGCAAATAGTCGGTGTAACACGAGTTGTACCGACTGTTTCTATTTGATAGTCAACTGCTTGTCTTTTAACCTTTAACGGATTAACCCTTCCACATCGCAGCTTCAATCAAATGTGCCACCTTCTCCACAGCGGCCTCGCCTGCGGCAATCGCTTCATCGGCACGGTGAAATTCCATAGTACCGATATTACCGACCTCAGGCACAATACAAATATCTGGCGGATCGCCCATCAAGCGTGCCCGTTTATGTCTTTGCTCTAAAATGCCCATTGATTGTGACATCACGGCAATCATGCCAGGATTCGATTTAGTGCCAAGCGAAAACTTATCGGTAAGATTGCTGACATAATCTCGGCCACGGGCAAACAAATCCATAAATCCGGTTTCTTGTCTTTCAGATGGATCCATTTCAGGTTCCGTTATCTTTTGACTCGTCATGTTCACCGGCAATACTTGAATACGGCCGGAATGATAGCCATATAAATCCACAGCAATCACCAGATCAACGCCCATGGCACGACTAACAGAAACAGGCACTGGATTCACCACAGCACCATCAACGAGCCAGCGGTCGCCCTGTTTTACGGGCGCTAAAATCCCCGGCATGGAACAAGACGCGCGCACAGCTTGACGTAAATCACCTTCCGTAAACCATATTTCCTGCCCCGAATACAAATCGGTCGCCACCGCGGCAAAGGGACGATTGAGGTTCTCAATATTCACATCCCCTATCCGAGCTTGCAGCACATCAAATACCTTATCGCCGCCAATAAGCCCGCCTTTACGCCATCGTATATCCATCAAGCCAAGCACGTCCCAGCTGGAGAAACTCCGAACCCATTCTTCTAGCTCAGGTAAATTATCATGGGCGTAAGCGGCTCCGACTAAAGCACCTACCGAACATCCCGCGACTTTATCGGGCTTGATCCCCATGGCGGCAAGGCCATTCAACACACCTATATGTGCCCAACCTTTCGCAGCGCCACTGCCCAAGGCAATACCCACCGAAGGGGTTGTTCCGTTAGCCATAATCCTTCTCCTGTTACACTACCCGCTACACGATAACGTAAACTCCTTCCAAATCCACTGTCAATTAGTGAAACCAAGACAATTAAGTTCTTGTAACGTCAATGTAAACAAATGCAGGCAACAGAGTGTAAATGACACACTTTGGCGATAAATCCATGTATGAAACAGAGATAATCGCCGATGTGGATAGCTGAGTTAGGGCGATTAAGGCTATAATCTGCCCTTACTAAGATTTAGGGGATATACCTTTGCAATTTACCGATTTTTCTCTGGACCAGCGTCTGCTTCAAAGCATAAAACATATGGGGATCACAGAACCCACCGCCATCCAGGAACAAGCACTGCCTATCGCATTGGCAGGTAAAGATTTAATGGCGTCATCAAAAACGGGCTCAGGTAAAACCTTAGCGTTTTTGTTACCCGCATTGCAAAGAGTCATTTCTACCCGCTCACTGTCAAAACGCGATCCTAGAGTCTTGATTTTATTACCGACTCGCGAACTAGCACATCAAGTGTACAGTCAGCTTCGCCTGCTAGTCGCCAACACCCAATACAAGGCCATAAGCGTTCTGGGCGGGGAAAACTTTAACGATCAAGCTAAAGCCTTAGCAAAAGAACCGCATTTTATTGTCGCAACGCCAGGTCGTATCGCCGATCATCTAGAGCAAAAACATCTATTTCTAAATGGGTTAGAGTTACTCGTGCTCGATGAAGCCGACCGCATGTTGGATTTAGGCTTTGCACCGCAGTTAAAAGCCATCAACGATGCTGCCGATCATAAACGTCGTCAAACGCTGATGTTCTCTGCCACGTTAGATCATAACGAAATCAATGATATCGCGGCAACACTGCTAAAAAATCCAGCGCACGTAGCAATTGGCGCGGCACACTCTGAGCATAACGACATTCATCAACGTATCTTTTTATGTGACCACTTAGACCATAAAGAAGCGTTATTGGCCCGTTTGCTGAAAGATGAAACCCATAAGCAAGTGATCATCTTTACCGCGACTCGACCAGATACTGAGCGCTTAGCCGCTAAGTTAACAGCACAAGGTTTTGCAACCGCAGCACTCAGCGGTGATTTAAAGCAAGCTGCACGCAACCAAATCATGGACCAATTTGCCCGTGGTCAACAACAAGTTCTCGTGACGACCGATGTCGCCTCTCGTGGTCTGGATTTGCTTAATGTGTCTTTGGTCGTCAACTTCGACATGCCTAAATTTGCCGAAGAATACGTGCATCGTATCGGCCGTACTGGCCGTGCTGGCGCAAAAGGTGATGCGATATCGCTCGTCGGACCTAAAGATTGGGACAACTTTAAGAAAGTCCAAGTATTCCTTAGAAAGACCTTTGAGATCAGTACGATTTCAGGTCTAGAAGCTAAATTTAGTGGCCTAAAAAGTAAAGCCAAACAGACACCAACAAAACGTGTTGCTAAAGCCGAGCTAGCTAAAGGTAAGAGCAAAAGAACTAAAGCAGCCACACCAGCACCGTCACGGGATAAGCGTTTTATCACGGGCGTGGACATTGGCGATGCACCCATGCGTAAAAAACCTGCTGCGGCGCAATTGCTGCAAGACAATGATACAGAAGAAGTTTAGAACGAATTAAAGAATACATGCCGGTGGATTTAACATCAGATTTTATTTCTGATACCCAATACATTGGCTTAACGAATACTGGGAATTGACGTACTTAAGTGCATCAGCATGTCGCCAAGAGAATCAAAAGCGCAGGGTAAACACTGATCCTCGCGTCATTTCCAGCTACAATAGCGCTATTATCGATATTTTGAAGGTGTAACATGAGAGTTTGTGGTGTTGAATTAAAAGGTGGCGAAGCCATTATCAGTTTATTGAGCTATGAAGGTGAAACCTTCAATGTGCCAGAATGCCGTAAGGCGTCTTTCACCGTTTCCCAATCTGCTACCACAGAAGCTATTCGTGAGTTTCACTTCGCTTTTCATAAGCTTATGCAAGATTATCGCGTCGATGAAGTTGTCATCATTGAACGTGAGCAAAAAGGTAAATTGGCGGGTTCTGCTACAAGTTTTAAACTTGAAGCCGCGATTCAATTAGGTGAATTACCTGTCAGCTTACTGTCTCCTGTCACTATCAAAGAGCAAAACAAGCGCAATCCACCACAGGTTGATTTCGATAGTTTAGATCTTAAAAAAGTGCAGCAGTTAGCTTTCGAAGCCGCTTACGCCCAGCAAAATCGCCGTATTTTCGGCAAAGTTTAAGTAATGCGATAACTCAGGCTCCGAAATCATTCGGAGCCAAATTCCCTATGAATCCATTAAAATACTTAAGCGGTTACAGCCCAGATATTCAACAGCAGGTACAGCAACATCTTGATGCTGGCACATTACCTAAGCTACTGTTGAAACGTCATCCTGTCATACATAACGTCCGCAGTGATAAAGCGCTGTACGACTACACCCAAGCGATTAAAAACCAATTTTTACGCCAGTCGTCCCCGCTCTCAAAAGTGATCTTTGATGACAAAATTAACATTAGTCATCATGCACTTGGCTTACATTCCTACGTTGCACGAGTTCAAGGCAATAAAATCAAAGCTAAGAACGAAATTCGCATTTCTTCACGTTTGAAGCGTGTACCTGAACCCTTATTGCGTATGGTCGTTGTACACGAATTAGCCCATTTAAAAGAAAAAGATCACAACAAGGCTTTCTACAATTTGTGTACTCATATGGAGCCGGATTATCACCAGTTTGAATTTGATTTACGCTTATTATTGACCTGTATCGACGCCAACATATCCCCTTATTCCGCAGATAAAGCCGACACTTGACCTTAGTACATTTTCTGCCCACAACTTGACTGATAATAGTTTTCATTTAGAATATTGAAGTATCTCACGCTGCAGAATTCAGTAACGACAATGACGAAACAGAATATCGATAAACTTTTAAGCAAGTGGTGTAAAAAGCAAGCGAAAAAGTTACTCAAGGCACAGACGAAAACTGTTTCAAGTTCAGGAAAAGCGATTCCATCCTTATCTCGTCTGCACACGCTTACCGATAAATCGTTGACGAATAAAAAAGCTCAGCGAAAGCACCTCACCAAATTACTCACGAAGCACATTTCACAGCAAGAATTTGCCCATAGCAATAAATCCGCACTCAAGAAACAGTTAAAGCTAGCAAAGGCTAAGTTTATTGCCGCTAATGATGCAACATTTTCATCGACTATCATTACTCGGCTCACTCCTTTACCCACAGAACACAGCTTTGCATTACGTCCTTTTAAAAAGTCTCCCTGCGGTGGTTGCCCCGCCCTAAAAGGTAAACTGTGTAAGTGTGCATTAAAAATGATGCAAAGACGCCAAGCAAGCTGATAGGCACGATTTAGCGCTACGTATTCGTTTCTGTTCAGCCCCAAATATCAGTTTGTATAAGAGTAAAGTGTTAGCTTTAAAAGTTATCAGCTGCCTAATTGTGCTCTTATTGTCCAAGAGAATAACTTGCTAAAACACGCTAACTGAAATTCCTCAGAACCGCTCCATTTATCCCCCGAGTTTTTATCGCCACAACTACGTATTGAATAAATATTAAGCTTTCATTTGACTCAAAATCATACACGTAATAACTGAAAAATAACGACATCCAGAAGGATCATGGAAATAAAAAAATGCCGATGAAATTTACATTTCATCGGCATTAATAAAATCTTTAAACACTTATTCAGACTTGGCGAGATTAACTCTATTAGCCAAGGTTCATCATAGCTTCACGACTCTTCACCATATTGGTAAATGTGCGTAAGTCTTGATTGGCTAACTTACTAGACATAGGAATATCCGCTTTCAATGGGTCAACAGGTTTGCCATTGATATGGAATTCATAATGTAAGTGTGGGCCCGTTGAGCGACCAGTATTTCCTGATAAAGCAATAACTTGGCCTCGTGTTACTCGTTGACCTTTACGCACAAGCGACTTAGATAAATGCAGATAACGGGTACGATACTTACCGCCGTGGTCAATCACAATATACTTACCAGCGAACTGGTGATCAGTCACTAAACTAACAACACCATCACCTGGAGCAATCACTTTAGTTCCGATAGGCACTGAAAAGTCGGTTCCGTTATGGGGTGAAATACGGCCAGTAATTGGATGCTTACGATAAGGGTTAAAACGGGAACTCATGCGCGGTTGTTTAGCTAATGGATAACGCTGGAACGCACGTACTAAACTCTGGCCCTTGGCATCGTAATAACTGCCGTCTGTATATTGAAATGCACTAATTTCAGAACGACCAGTTTTAATACTCACGCCTAAAATTTGGCTACTGCCCGTCGCTTCACCTTCAACATATTGATCATTTACCAAAACAGAGAATTTATCGCCAACACGTAAATCACGGGCGAAATTCAATTTTTCTTTGAGTAAATCTTCAATCCGCTGAATGTCTGCCGCAGCTAAGCCCATTTTTTGTGCAGAGACGTAAAATGAACCTTTAATATCGCCAGATATAATACGATTTTGCCAAACACCTTCAACGTTGACTTCTTCAACATTAAAACTGCCATCTTCATAACGCGTAAACACCACTTGGCGAGCGGCGTTAAAATAAAGCTCTAATTTCTGTAATTGGCCTTCGTTATCGAGCCAAAATTGCATTCTGTTACCGGGCAATAAGGTATCGAGAGCCAAAATATTTAAATCAGCTTCTAACACCTTATACATGGTCTGCTGATCAACACCCGCTTTCGAAAATAACCCACTTAAGGTATCACCAGAAACAATAATTCGCTCAAACTGAGGCGCGTTATTAATAAGAGTCGCTTGGTCTTGAACTTCAGGTTCAGAAACTTGAGGGAGAATATTTTCAATATCGAGGACAACTGGGATACGCTGAGCAGTAGGCACAACATGACCATTATTCGGCATTAGCATAGCAGCGCCAATCAACAAACCACCCATTAATAGAATGTTTTTTTGGGTCGATGATAAGTTCTGCAAACGGGTTTGCGATAAGTTGATAAAGTTGGGTTTGCCTGTCTGCAACGCTTTTCACCTTTCGTTAACTTTGCGTTTTATTTTTGAACCAGTCCCTATTAGGGAAGCCCGAATTTTTTCCAACTTATCCCAAAAATCCCATTATGACAAATGCTATTTCGTACTTTTACCTGACTATTAACAAGAAACATGCGTCAGTTGGCATTTTCAACTGACTTTGTGGACATTATCCTAATGTTAAACACGCAGGTGTCACAATAAATAACATATATAAAACAGAATGTTATTTATCGTACACAGAGAGAACGAGCGACTAAGGCAAAACTATCGTCATTTCGCTCCCATGTGAGGTTTTATTGATGTCGATGCGCGTATTTATCTGCTCTTTCATCTCAGAAACGTGCGAGATCACCCCTATCATGCGACCCGAAGACTGCAGATCCATCAAGGTTCGAATCGCCAATTCCAATGAATCCTGGTCTAAACTGCCAAAGCCTTCATCGATAAATAAGGTGTCGAGTTTTATCCCTCCCGCATAAGCTTGCACCACATCGGATAGCCCTAACGCCATGGACAAGGCCGCCATAAAACTTTCGCCGCCGCTTAAGGTTGCCACAGGACGCACTTTTGAGGTGTAGGCATCTTCAACTTCTAACTCGAGCCCAGACGCCTTGTTACCCTTTGCTCTATCTTCCTTACGCAGCAAGCGATAACGTCCCTTACTCATCAGATGCAGCCTATGGCTCGCTTCGAGTAGCACATCGTCGAGCAGTACGCTTAATACAAAACGCTGCAAACTGATCTTATTGCCTGTTTTCCCATTCGCCACATCGGCAAGCGTGCCGATAACCGCATACTCATCCTCTAACGCCTTCGCTTTCGTGTCTGCAATACTCAACTGAGTTTGGGTTTGTGTGAGTAATACGCTGCGAGTGTGAAGCAACTGCCATGCCTGCTCTGCTGAGTGTAATGCTTGCTGCGCCGACTCAAGCTCGGCAGCGAGCTTAATGCTATCGGGCGGCACTTTATCCTTAAGCTTAAGCGCTAACTGTTCACACTGGGCCTTAGTCAAAGCGCTGCGCTGCTGGTAAGCCTCAATCTCGCTGGCTAATGCATGCAGTTGATCTTCATCCAGCATGGCCGCAAATAAGGCCAGTTGGTCGGTAAATCCCGCTGCGACTAATTGCTGATTGAGTTGCTGCTGGGCACGCGTTTGCTGGGCTAATGCCGCCTCAGCGGTATTTTCGGCACCATTCAATGCTGCTTTAGCTACAACAAAGGTTTGCCCCGTTTGTTGCTGAAGCGCCCTCACCTCAGCAATCTGTTGTTTGATCTTGTTTATCTGTTGCTGGTTTTGCGTGATAGCAGCAGTTAATGCCTCAAGCGTTGCAAGCGCAGGTGGGACGCTTTGTTGCATGTGTGCTAACTGCCCCTGCAATAAATCCACTTTAGATTGCAGCGCACTATCGTGTGTTTGTCCCTGCTCCAGCTTTTGTTGCAGATGCGTTTCCTGCGCTTGCAACAAGACAATTTCTTGCTGTAACTGCTGCAAATCTTGATGAGCTTGCTCAGCTTGTCTGAGTGCGAAAGCGTATTGCGACAAGGTATGCGTATGTTCATCTAACGACATATCAACCGCAGTGCCCAATTGGGCCGCGAGTTCTTGCGCTTGTTGCTGCAAGGTTTCTAATTGAGTCTGTAATCCGCGATATTCCGCTCTGGCTTTGCTCAGGACTTCTTGGGCCGTTGTTTCAGCGTCTTGGGCCAATTGCAGCGCTTCATCGCTTGGGAGCGGCTCTTGGCTCTGTGCTGGCTGCGGATGAGTTTGGCTGCCACAAACAGGGCAAGGTTCATCTTGCTGTAATTGCCGCGCTAAAATGGCTGCCTGTCCTTGGTGCCAAGTCATTAATAAGGCTTTATGTGCAAATTGTGCTTGCTGATGCTGGGCATTGAGCTGTTGTCCGTGCGCTTTTGCATTGGCAAGTTTTGCCTGTGTCGACGATACCCTTGCCGCCACTTGTTGCCATTGCTGATAAGTCGACAATAACTGCTGTTGCTGCTGGTACGCCTGTTGCAATGAGAGGCGAGTGTCGCTGTTGGCCTGCAATGGTGGCAAAGCCAATTCCAATTCACGCCGTTTTTGAATGACTGCGGTTAACTCATTTTTACTGATCTGAAGCTGTGCTTTAGCCCTAACTAACTGCGCTTGCTCTTGCTCTAGGGTTTTATTGAGTCTATCCAGTTCCCTAAGTTGTGGCCCAAGCGCATTCAATTGCTGTTTGGTTTGTTCCTGTTCCAGTAGCGACGCTTCCAATACGGGCAAATCTTGCGCTTTGAGCTCAGCATTATCAAAGGCTTGCTTGGCCTGATTCAGTGCCGTTTGCGCATTGTTAAAGGCGAGACTGGCGGCTTTTGCTTCCTGCTCACGGGCTAAAAACACCTCAACCATAGGCGCTAAACGCTGCGCTTGTTTGGCTAAGTCCAGCTTTTGGGTTTGTGCAGCGATACTTTCTTGCTGTGCCTCAAGCGCTGCTGCCGTTTGAGTTAAGGTATCCAATTGTGCAAATTCGGCCAGTAGATGCTGGGCGGCATCACTGGCTTTAATCACTAATTGTTGCTGTTGTAATGCCTGTTCCTTGGCACTTTGAGCGAGCACAAGTTCAGGCGTGAGCTTAGCTAATTCGCTGCTAAGCTCGTCATCGGATGCTAGGCCAGCACTTTGCAAAATACCATCGCGACGGCTACGTTGATCTTTCACTAAGGCGCTGATATCGGCAGCCTTATTTTTTAAGGTATCTTCAATCCGGCGATAAATATGCGTTTGAAATAACTGACTAAATATCAGTTCGCGCGCTTTAGAATCCGCCATTAGTAATTCGCGAAACTTACCCTGAGGCAGTACCATCACTTGGCGAAACTGCTCCACATCGAGCCCAGTTAAGGCTTCAATCTCAGCGGTGGCCTCGGACACTTTGCTAGCGACTAACAAGCTTTCATTGCCATCGGCGTCAATTTTATAGAGCTGTGCTTCGCTTTTTTGCACTGTCGAGCCGTCACCGCTTTTCTTAACTCTGTCTTGCTCTGGCACGCGGCGAATACGATAGCTGTTATTACCGAGCTGAAAACTGAAAGTGACTTCTGTTAGTAGACTAACGTCAGCCATATCACAGCGCATTTGGCTGCCTTCACGCTCATTACCTGTGGTTTTTCCATAAAGCGCAAAACAAATGCCATCGAGCAAGGTCGTCTTACCCGCACCTGTAGGGCCGTTGATGAGAAATAACGGATTGGTTCCAAGGGCTGTAAAATCAAGTGTTTGAGTCGCTGCAAAAGGGCCAAAGGCTGACATGGAAAGGCTAAGGGGTCTCATGCTTGACGCTCCTCATTGTGTAGCTTAGTCAGGAGTTCATCCATCACGGCTTGCTGTGCTTGCGTTAAGGATTCACCAGACACTTGAGAGAAAAAGTCACAGAACATGTCCATCTCACCTTTTTTGATATGGTCCCGGCTCAAGGCGACTTGCGGCTGCCCCGCCATCAAGCCTGTACGCTCTAAATGCAGCACATTCGGGTAGACCGCCCTGAGTTTGCCCATAGCGTCTAAAATGGCATGTTTATCGAGGAGCCTGACCATAAGGTAATCTTCACGCTTGATATCCGTTTTACCTTGGGCGAGTAAGGTGTCTAACTCCCCTTCTAAGATGCGAACATCACGCAGCGAGATTAACGGCAATAAACGGATATCAATCGGCGTTTGCGCGCCTAGTTCAACTAAGGTCACCGACTTGTGTTGATGTTGTTCACTAAAGGAATACTTCAAAATCGAGCCTGAGTAGCGCACATGCTCGGCGCCTTTGTATTGCGGTCCGTGCAAATGCCCAAGGGCAACATAATCAAACTCAGTAAAGAGCTTTGGTGATATTTTATCGGCGCCACCAATACTGAGCGGCCGCTCTGATTCTGATTCACTGCCACCATCCAAAAAGCAATGGCTTATCACCACTTTGGGTAAGCCTTGGCTATCGTGCTGGCGCACTTTTTCAAGTAATAAATCCATGGCCATTTCGTGGCTCGATGCCTCACACTCAAACACTTGCCGCACTGTTGCTGGTTCAGCGTAAGGCAAGGGATAAAAAACCACATCACCACTTGTACTCGACAAAGTAATAGGCTGAATGTCAGCACTCAAGGGCCCCACAATATATAAGCCACTTGCCGTCATTTGTTTTGCCGCAAACCCTAAGCGCTCGTGGCCATCGTGGTTACCGGCAATCATAATCACTTGCAGGCCTAAATCTTGTACTAAACGGTTGAGTACATCATCTAACAGCGCAACCGCGTTTGCTGGCGGAATCGATCTGTCATAAATATCCCCCGCCACAATCACAGCATCCACCCTATGCTCAGCTGCTAAGGCAATAATTTGCTCGAGCACAAAGGCTTGATCATCCAGTAATGACTGATTGTGTAACTGACGACCTATGTGCCAGTCCGAGGTGTGGATAAATTTCATAATCGCTCTTTTAAAGAAGTGGTAGCGCTAAACCTGAGTATGTACCAGCACATCAATGCAAAAAGAAGGCACACGAGATAAACACTGCACGCATATAAATCGGGTTGAATCGTATTAAATAAAAACATCGCGTTTACATGCACAGAGAAAATCGAGCAGCCTAAAAAGTGCATTAAAATTGACAAGTTATACTATTCAAAAACCTTTAAAGAGTACACCTATTGCAAAGTAGGAGGGATATTTAGATCATCTTTAGAGGATATTCTGAGCGATTTCCACCTCTGCTTCACTTTTAAGCCAAGGAGGGCATCACTCAGATAATATCAATTAACTTAAGCTTACGTGCCAAGATTAACTTATTCACCGCTTAAAGCTAAATTTATTAATAATAAACAATCTATTAGAACAAGTGATATTGCGTTGCTAGGAGTTTAAAGCTCATAGCAAGGGACATAGTGACCACTAGCGGCTTGATGATCTTAGTACCTTTAGTCACAACCAAACGTGACCCCAAAGTCGCACCAATCGCTTGCCCAGCCAGCATGACTAACCCCAATAACCAAATCACTTTGCCACCCAAGGCAAAGAAAATCAGCGAAGCTATATTGGTTGAGAAATTAAGTAGTTTTGCATGGGCAGTCGCCTTCGCCAGACCAAACCCCGCTAACGATACAAACGCCAGTGCAAAAAAGCTCCCCGTACCAGGACCAAAAAAACCATCGTACAATCCCACGCCTAAAGCAGCAGTAAAAGCAAATGCGGTAGGTGTTAACACTTGATGCTTATCGTCTTCAGAAATCTTTTTCGAAAATAAGAAGTAACAACCAATTGCCAAAATCAAGAATGGCAACATTAATTCCAGCACTTTAGTATCGACGAGTTGAACGAGAATCGTGCCTAATGCCGCGCCGATAAACGCACAGAACAAGGCTAATTTAACGGATTTAAGATCCACTAACCCTTTGCGGACGAAATACAAGCTCGCAAAAAAACTACCACCACAGGCCTGTAGCTTATTTGTGCCTAAGGCAACCGCAGGCGGCAAGCCTGCCCACATGAGTGCAGGGATCGTCAACAAGCCACCACCACCGGCGATAGAGTCGATAAAACCAGCCACCATAGCGACGGCAAAAAGTATCGCTGCGATCTGTAGAGTCAGTTCAAATTCCATAATGATTTATTATTCTTCTGATAAAAAAGGGAGTAATTGCTGAGCATTAGACTGCGTTTGCCAAATAAACGCAAAGGAGTTATTGTCGCCACTGCGTGAGCTAAACTCACGCAAAATCTATAATCCGGTTCGGATTTGCCCAGTTATAGGAGATAAAATGTTGACCGAACTGCCGCCACTCAATTCCCTCCGCGCTTTTGAAGCCGCCGCGCGCTTGCAAAGTATGACACTGGCAAGCAAGGAGTTGCATGTCACCCATGGTGCGGTCAGTAAACAAATCCGAGTTTTAGAGGATTATTTGGGTTTTGCGCTTTTTGTACGCCTACATAAAAGAGTCAGTTTAACCGATGAAGCCAAGCGCTATTTGCCCCATGTCCAAGCCGCGCTGCAAACCCTGTCAAGTGCAACGAGTGACCTACGTCGTCTGCCATCTAAGCCGCAGACCTTAGCCATCAATGTGCTGCCAAGCTTAACCATTAATTGGCTTATTCCAAGAATGGAGCAGTTTAAATCCCGCCATCCACACCTTTATGTTGATTTGTCGATTGGCGACTTTGCAGTGGACTTTAGTCAAGGCCGTTATGATATTGCGATTCGCAGCTGCACAGCCATTCCTAAGGGCGCGAATTATATCAAGCTGATGGATGAAGACTTGTGCTTAGTTTGCGCGCCATCGTTAGCGCCAAAACTGCAAAATATTGAGGATATCAATCACGTCACCTTACTAAAACACACAACGAGACCCGAACTGTGGGAATATTGGGCAGACAAAGTGGGCTTAACACTCACTCAAGCGCAATCCTTTGGCGTCGAGCATTTCTACATGCTGAGTCAAGCGGCTGCGAGTGGCATGGGCGCAGCACTTATTCCGCGATTCTTCATCGAAGAACAACTGGCAAACGGCAGCTTAGTCATCCCCTTCGACGCCCCTTTCACTAGCCCCTATCGATATTATTTACTCACCCCAAAATCCCCAAGCCTGCCGTTAAAAGCTCAAGCTTTTATCGACTGGTTATTAGAAGTGTTTGCCCCTTATCGCCATTAAACAACATTACTAAACAACATTTGGAATTTCGCCATTCCAGCAAGGTGCAATAACGCTATATGTGCCAAATAAAGCTATGGTGTGCTGAAATGAGCGCAGAAAAACGGTAATAAAAAACCACCAAGAAGGTGGTTTCAAACTCAAAGGTCAAAGCAAATCAGGATCAGTGATTGCAATGAGCACCGTGGACATGTTCATGGTCATCATCGTCCATAAACTCGTCGTCACCGTCTTGGTGTTGCATTACGCCCCAACCGTCGGTCATGCCACCGAATTCGGCAGCAAAATCATTCAACATGACTTCTTGCTCAACCAAAGTATCGTAATCAGGTACCATATTAAGGCAAACAATGATTTCCCACTTGCCCAGCTCATCATTCAGATTCAACTCAAGCTCGCCTTGCAAGTCAGAATTTGTGAGTTCTTCTAACGCCGTTTCGGCATCACGTTGGTCATCAAAAACCAAAAAGAAATCAACATCTAACTCTTTCGTTAAATCGATTCCTGCTTCAGCCATTGCGGCCAGCATTTTACCATTGTCATCATCTGGAAATTGCATATCTTGCTCCACTGTTTCAGGCTTATTATGCCGCAATGATTTGAACTGATTCACCATTAAAGCTGACGATATCGCCCGCAATAATTTTTTTACGCTTACGAGTTTCAACTTCACCGTTCACAGTGACTTGACCTTCCTCGATAAAATGCTTGGCTTCGCCACCGGCATTGCTCATGCCCTGCACTTTTAATACTTTGTACAATTCAATGAAATCTTCGCCAGAATGCAAAGCCAATTGATTAATTTGCGCCACTTAATACACGCCTTCTAAAAATAAACCTGCGGCATTATACCAGCACCGCATAAAATCCGCTGAAGATAATTTGGCTAGAGACGTCTTTCATCGGCAAGTAAGCCGAAGACCGATTCATCGAGCCAGTTTTCACCGACTTTGAATTGCTGCCTGAGTAAGCCTTCAAGCCTGAAGCCGCACTTTTCAAGAACCCGCGCCGATGCATGATTATCTTTGGCGCAATGACCAACAAATTTATGCACATTAAAACTTAAGCAGGCCCAATCTATGACTGCCTTTAAGCTCTCAGTCGCATAACCTTTGCCGTGGCCCTCTGCGGCCAGTAAATAACCCACTTCGGCACGCTGCTCATCAAGGCTTTGGCAATAAAGGCCTGTTAACCCAACAAATTGCCCTGTATCAACGGTCTCAATCACTAAGGTCAGCCAATCGCCTGAACCGTAAAACCAAGTATCTGAGCGCTGCTGAAACTTACTACGGATCACCTCTTGCGACTCTGGCACTCGCACATAGCGATTAATCTCTGGATCGCTGTGCAACGCATAAAACTGTTCCCAGTCGCTATCTTGTAAGCTCCTGAGTTTCAATCTATCGGTGTAGAGTTCCAGCATAGTGACTCCGTGATGAGCAGATAAACAAAAACGGCAGCAAATGCTGCCGTATTAAAAAGCGGTATCCAATAAGCCGTAAAACTTATGCGCGGCTGGTCACTTCGAGTAAATGAAAACCAAATTGCGTTTTAACTGGACCTTGCACTTCGTTTAATGGCGCGCTGAAGACAACTTCATCAAACTCTCTCACCATCATACCAGGACCGAATGACCCCAATTCGCCGCCTTGGGCACCTGATGGGCAAGAAGAGTGCGTGCGAGCAATTTGAGCAAAATCCGCGCCTTCCAAAATTTGCTGTTTCAGCGCTTGACACTGCTCTTCGCTGCTAACTAACAAATGTCTTGCTGTTGCCTGGACCATAGTAAAACTCCTGTGAGGATCATGAGACATTTGCCCCAAATATCATTGATATTCCCATTAAAACATCCGTTTTAACAGGTTTTGAATCAACAGTATAAAAACTTTCTGTTGAATAAAAAAGTCTTAAAATGCCGTCATTCACATCAAAGTCAAATAACGGCAAATTACGGGCTAAGCCTGTTTAGACGCTATCCAACGGTCAATTTTATTTTCCATAACCGCCATAGGTAATGAACCTGAGGTGAGGATTTGATCGTGGAACGCTTTTAAATCAAATTTATCACCTAAGGCTTTTTCAGCACGGGCGCGCAGTGCCAGGATCTTCAGCTGGCCGACTTTGTAAGACAAAGCTTGACCAGGGATCGCCATATAGCGCTCCACTTCAGCGACTATGTCACTCTCAGCCATAGGCGAGTTGTCTTTCATGTACTGAATCGCCTGTTCACGACTCCAACCTTTAGAATGAAGGCCAGTATCAACCACTAAGCGCATTGCACGCAGCATTTCATCGGAAAGCTTACCAAAATACTGGTAAGGATCGGTAAATAGCCCCATCTCAATACCTAAGTATTCAGCATAAAGTGCCCAACCTTCCTCGAAAGCGGTATAACCGCTAAAACGCTGAAACTCAGGCACACCGGTCAGCTCTTGTTTGATCGCGATTTGGAAGTGATGCCCAGGAGCGGCCTCGTGCAAAGATAAAGTCGTCATCCCCCACTTAGGCTGTGCTTTGAGGTTATAAGTGTTGATATAAAACACCCCTGGACGGCTGCCATCCACCGCTGGCGCTTCATAAGAGGCTCCCGCTGCTGATTGTTCTCTAAAACTTTCAACCGGCTTAACCACGTAATCAGCCTTTGGCATCACATTAAAGTAGTTAGGTAAGACATGATTGATTTTATCTTTCAACACCATATAACCATCAATCAAACCTTGACGGTCGCTGTAGAAATACTGAGGTTCGGATGATAAAGACGCGAAAAATGCCTTTAAATCGCCCTTAAAACCGACTTGCTCACGAACCTTATCCATCTCAGATAAAATTCGCGCCACTTCACTTAAGCCAATTTGATGAATTTCATCCACAGACATAGTGGTGGTCGTATGTGAGTTCGCCAGATGCTGATACCAAGATTTGCCGTTAGGCAAACCAGACCAGCCGTCAGTCGCCCGCGACTTAGGTAAGTAAGTTTGCTTAAAGTAATCACGCAAGTTCGTTAACGCTGGCACGATACGCTCGGCTATCATAGCTTGATAACGGGTGGTCAATTCGGCTTTATCTTGCTCAGAAAAACTCTCGGGGAAATGTTGAATGGGTGAGTAAAAAATACTCTGAGTCGCATCAGTCGTTAGCATAGCGTCTAACTGGGGAATAATGCGCTCTACTAACACCCGAGGTAGCACCACTTTACTTTCAATGCCTTGATTCATCCGATTTTCAGCAAGCGTTACCCACTTGATAAAACCATCAACCCTCTGTTCCCAATTACGATAATCATCGACAGTATTAAAAGGTTGCGCACTTTCGCCACTCCCAAGCTGCACCATAGTAATGACAGTGCTATAGAACTGGCTTATCGGCATAAAACGTGAAGGGAAAGTTTCGTCAACTAATGCCATATCTCGGTCATAGACAAACAGGTCATAACTTAACTGTAGATCCGCGGGCAGTTGTTTTGGATCTATCGCGCGCACCTGGGCTAAATAGTGAGTGTTAAGATCATGGCGAGCTTTGAGATAATCCTCAGTTAAATCACCGCCGAAATCAGCGTTATAGTCATTAACACCAACAAAAGTAGCGTAAATAGGCTCAAGCTTTAGGTAATCTTTAAAATAAGCATCCACTAGCGATAAATAGCGCTGCTCTGCTGTTTGTGTTTTGCCCTGCTCAGCAACGGCATTTGATTGACTGTTTTCTTGAACTGCCGTGGCTTCAGGCTTAGAACAACCTTGAAGGGCAAAGATTAACGCTATCGATCCTGCCAATAAACCCAATTTCATTTTATTATTTCTCCTTTTTGGCCCGCTATTGCAGAACTGTTTCTATACTTAGTTCAAGGTCTGCTATCGGAGTTAATCTATGATCTACTCGTTCCGCAACTCAGGTTTCAGGGATCCAGAAACTGGAGTCTATAACCAAACCTATTTCATGGAAGTATTCAACCGAGAATGGCATCGTCATATAAGAGAACACCAAAGCTTGGCACTATTGTATCTGTGCCCTCACATTCATGAAACCGTCAAACAACCCCATTTACTCGAATTCTTTACCAAACAAGTGCAAGAAGCACTATTAAGAGCAACAGATATGATAGCTAGACTTGATCATAATCACTTCGCACTGGGTTTATTCAACATAGATGAGGAGGGAGCTGAGGTAGTGTTAAAACGAATAGAACAACAAATTTCTGATTTCAATCAAAATTTTGGTAAAAATCATAAACTGACAATCGATTATAAACTGGCCGCCTGCATTTGCTTGCCAACACAAGAAAACAAAATCGAATCGCTCTTCAGCAATGTCAGCCAACTCTCACAAGATCTTGAAAAAAATCATGATCAATCTCAAGCTTTAATCCGCTTACAGTAAATTTTTGACATTAAATTACATCAAATAAAAAGCCCCTTACGGGGCTTTCAAATCTGATACTAAACTGCCAAGCACTTACAGTGTGATGTTATGCATACGTGCTTTCTCTTTGATATAAGAGATATAGCTTTTTGCACTCTTCTCAGTCTTTTTATCGTTGGCAGCTAATACTGCACGGTTATAAGCTGACTTGTACTGTTTCAAACTTAAATGAGCCAAAGCTAATTCGAAGTTTGCTTCGCCAGGATGATCAATACCCATAGATATGGCTTTTTCAAGCACAGGGATCGCTGCAGTGTATTGTTCATTCAAGTTCAGTAAGCGACCTTGTTTCAAGTAAGTCTTACCATCATTGCTGATAGCTGCAGCTTTACCATAATACTCAGCGGCTTGTTTAAACTCTTTTGCATTCTGATAAAAACCAGCCAAAATCTCTAGAGACTTAGCATCCTCAGCGATCAAGCCCGATTTTATATGCTTCTGATAGACTTTAGCGGCTTGATATGGAGCACCTTTCTGTGCCATCAATTGTGCTAAACGAGTAATGTTACCCGCACTATCTAAGAAACCATTTCTATAAGCTAAATCGTAAGTTGCAAGAGACTTGTCATAGTCTTCAACCATCAGATAAAACTGCGCTAATTGAACCCATAATCTGCCATCATCCGGGAATAATGGCACCATGACTTCTAACACGCCAACAGCTTTCTTATACTTCTTTTGATTGAAGTAAGAAGTTAGCTTCATCTGATATAAGCCTTTATCAGGAGTCTCAGCTAATGAAAGACCTTTATCGGCCACTTCAATCACTTTATCCCACTGTTTTAGCTCAGAGTGTGCAATACCAATACGACGATAAATTTGAGAGTCAGCTTTACAAGTAAAATCCATCCACTTGTAATAGTAAGGAATCGCTTCCTTAAATTTCTTCTCTTGTAACAGTAAATCCGCATAAAGACGCATGGTCGCAGCATGATCTGTTCCACCTAAAATATCAGCTTCAACAGCTTGTTTTAGGTACTTGATCGCAGTATCCATTTTGCCTTTCTCGGCATAAAAGTTACCTAGCATGCGTGCAACATAGGCTTTATCGAAATCGTTCTTTGCATTTGCTTCGAGCAAAATAGCAATGGCTTCGTCCAGCTGACCATTGGTATAAGCTTCAAACGACTTCTGAACTTTTTTCGCAGCGCCTTCACCTACAGCTTTAGATTGACGTTTATCGATCTCACACTTTTCAGCTGCTACCGCAGATGAAACAGATAATCCGCCGCAAATAGAAAGCAATAATAGAGCTGCGATTTTATTAACATTACGCATCGTTATTTGCCTCCTTTATCTAAGGTAAAGTCCAGCTGAACCGTCTGACCGGGTTGCTTCAGTGGCTTGCCATCAACAATCTTTGGCTTGTACTTCCACTTCTTCAGTGCTCGGATCGCTTCTTTATCAAATAAACGTTTTGGCTCTGCTTGAATAACTTCAACGTCATCGATACCACCGAGTTCGTTGATAGTGAAGCGAAGTTGTACCCAACCTTCTTTACCATCACGAGCCGCAGCAATTGGATACTGTGGTTCGATACGAACGATAGGCGTAGCATCACCATCGCGAGTCATCATGTTGCCTAATTTAAAACCAGTACTTGCACCACCAGCCTCTACACCACCCATATTGAACGACATTGCTGTATCAATATTACTTGATGAATCAGGTGGCGTTGTATCAGGCTTCTGTGGTTGCTCTGGTGGTGGTGGTGGCTTAGGCACTACCCTTGGCTTATTCTGTGCTTTTGAATCCTGTCTATCCATAGTGATTTCAATTACAGGGGTCTCGGCCGATGTTTCGCCGCGCTGTGCGCCGCCACCGACCAAGAACGCCATAAAAGCGAACAGACCAAAAGTCACAGCAGCACCAATAATGATCGATACTAGTGCTCTTAGCATATTAATCGTTCCCCGCAGATACCGAAATTTTATCTATACCAGCTGCTTTCACTTGGTCTAGAACTTTAACAACTAAGCCGTGCATTGCGTCTTTATCAGCCTGAATCAATACAGCTGCTTCAGGAGCTTCAGCCAGCATACGCTCAACGTTTGCTGTTACACGTTCGATATCAACCTGACGGTTTTCCATCATGATCACGCCTGTTTTACTGACGCCGATAAAGATGTTAGCCGAAGGCTTTGAAGTCGCTTGTGAAGCTTTTGGTTTGTTGTAGTCCAAACCAGATGGTTTCACGAATGACGTTGTTACAATGAAGAAGATTAGCATGATGAACACGATGTCGAGCATCGGTGTCATATCAATTTGCGCTTCCTCATCTATACTGGAATGCTTTTTACGTGCCATGTTCAATCTCTCTCTAGTGGTGCGGCATGCTGTCTTTTAGCTTTTCTAAACTGATTTTCATTTTGGCATCGAGGCGAGTACTGAAGAATACTCCCGATAATGCTGCAACCATACCTGCCATCGTAGGCATAGTCGCCATTGAAATACCAGCTGCCATCAAACGAGCATTACTCGTCCCCTGAACTGCCATCACATCGAACACTGAAATCATACCGGTTACGGTACCTAACAAACCTATCATTGGACAAATTGCCACTAAGGTTTTAATAATCAGCATACGTGCATTCAAATCTTGCTTCGCTTGGGACATCCAAGCTTCACGGATGCGGTGTGCATACCAAGAGGTCGTTTCCTCTCTTGCGTCCCATGCAGCTATGATTGCTTTATGTTGCTTTGGTGATATCCAATTAAGATACCAATAACGCTCAAGCATCAATACCCACATTAAGAACAGAACACCCGCTACAAGCCAGAGGACGTCGCCTCCGGAGGCCATGAAGCCCCTGACGGAATCCCAAATGTCCATCAGGTATAGCGTCATTAGTCAGCCCTCTTCTCAGCATGTGCTGCGATAATACCAGCGCTTTGCTCTTCAAGGATCTGAACGATTGACTTACTACGGGCAACAACCACTGCATGCATTAACATTAACGGCAGAGCAGCAACCAGACCTTGAACTGTAGTGATAAGCGCCATAGAAATACCGCCAGCCATCAGTTTTGGATCGCCAGTACCAAATAATTGGATACTTTGGAATGTTGCAATCATACCCGTTACTGTACCTAACAGACCCATCATAGGTGCGATAGCGGCCAATACTTTGATGATTGAAATACGCGCTTCCAATGCTGGAGTTTCTTTAAGAATCGCTTCATCCAATTTCAACTCTAACGTTTCAACATCAACGTCTTTGTTTTCTTGGTAAACTTTCAAGATACGACCTAAAGCGTTATTGCCAGGCTTATCGACGTTCTTACGTTGGCTATTCACGCGAGCACCAATAATCGTCATAGTGACAAGGCGTTCGATAGAGATTAATAAACCAAGTGCCAACAGAGCAATAATGATGTAACCGATAGTACCACCAGCTTCTAAACGATCTTCAAAGCTAGCTTTGTTGGTGAAGATGTTTAGCAGCACGCCGCGTGCAGGGTCAACATAGAATGGCGCAGTACCTGAAGTGATTTTTTCCCAGTCAGCAACAGCGCTAACTTGGTAACCTTCTGGTTGTTGAGATAACTGCTGAATTAAACCTAACTCAGGGTTATAAACAACGTACTTGCCATCAGCAGTTAAGTTGTAAGCACCAACACGATGAATAGTCGTTGTTTTAACGCTACCGTCGATTCCAGTAACTGAACCTTCAAACTTAACAACCTTGCCAGACTCAGCCATTTCAAACAGCTGTTCTTGCCAAAATTGCTCTAGCTCTTCAATTTTAGGTAATTGTTTACGTGCACCTAAATCAGCGATGAATTTATCACGATTTGGGTATTGAGCACTGATGTTTGAGCTTGCCAGTTTACCAGCGAAATCACCGGCTTCACCTTTAACCACACCAAACATCTCACCCAAGTCACCTTGAGCAGTTTTCAGATCTTCTTCTAACTGAGCAATTTTACGCTCGTTATCTAAGAACGCTTGGTTTAAATCTTTGCCGCGTTGTTTTTCAGCCGCTAAAGCATCTTTTTCGCGCTTTAACAGTGCAGCTTTATCACCACGTTCAGCTTGGAATTCTTGCTCACGTTTACTGTTGATTTTGCCTTCTGCAGCACGTTCAACTTTAACTTGTTGCAATAATTGGTCAATCGACTTAGGCGCATCTGCAGCGCTAGCCATACCAGCAGTTAAAGAGAAACTTGCAGCCAACACAGCTGTAGTAATTAACTTCTTCATTATTGTGCAGTCTCCGCAGCAGGAATTGGTAACGCAAATAGATCTAGAGCACCTTGTTTACGGGCAATGCGGATACCTTTAGTCAGTTCACGCAAATAGCTGTCATCTAACTTATCCCAACCCTTAGATTCTGGGTTGTACATCCAGCCAGTCTTTTGATCTAAACTCTGTGCATAAAGAGCAACACGACCTAAGTTAAAGAAGTCAACCAACACTTCTTTGCCATCTAGGTTTAACTTACCTTGGTTAACAGCAACCGCGCTACCATATTCACGCTCGATGCTATAAGCATCAAGGATTAAACGGTATTTTTCGGCTAAGGTAACTTCAGCAGTATTAAGAAGGTTTTTCAGCTCATTAACACGATTAGTACGTACTTCAGAGTTGAAAGGTAAATCTAATTGAACGAATTGTTCTAATGATTCAACCATTTTAAACATTAATGGCACAACACCTTGGCGAAGTTTATCAACACCATTAATGTCGCTTTGTACTGAATCCATTGTCTTTTGTTGATCAGCAACTAAGCTGGCAACGTAATCGTTATATGATTTCAGTGATTCACGCTCATCCGCGACAGAACCATACTCAAAAAGCATGTCTTGTGCTTGATCGAAATACTTATCAACATTCTTTTGCGACGCTGCAGCATCAGCATGGATCATACTATCCGCTTTCTGCACGTCGGTAAGAGGATCTGCAACCACTAAGTTGCTGCTCGCTAATGCCAGCACGCCAACAAGTGCAGTAGCGATTTTTGTTCTATTGCTTACCTTGGACATAGTTCCCAACCAATTTGAAGTGAATAAAAAGGTTTAACTTACCAGCAACAAAACGAGAAGCAAAAAATGCTCGCCGAAAAAATTACTGTAAGTTCGTCTTTCTCTTGTGATTCTTAGTTTTTTCTTCCCTTTTCTACGCCCTTACAGGCATAGACCCGCTGGCATCATTTCACAAAATGTTGACCTGTGTCAACATTTCAGCCGACTAAAAACTAGTGTAAAGATGCGCTATGAATAAAAAATTTTACGAAAGGTGTTTTTTTAAACAAAATATCACCGAAAAAGTTAATTTAATTGAGAAACCAAAATATAATATCGATAAAAAACATTAAATTTCATAATCTTGAGATGAACCACCTTTGAACCAACTGATTTTGTTAATTAACATTTTTCAACATGAAACTAACTCAAGCAGGTAATCTTTACTTACGCCTAGACTTTAGAACAATCCTTTCTACAGAGTATTTTGCAACCTGTACCGGTCTGGATGGCTGATATTACCTATCTGCCATAGCAAAATCATGAAGTCTATTTAAGCTTGCTAACCGATGCCTAGTCACGAAAAATCGTGGGCTATCATGTTGATGATTATTTCAAAAAGATAGTTGCTAACAGCGTACAAACAAGCACAAAGGCTGCTGCAAGATAAAGATAAACCGCTGATACACCACTCAGAACGAGGAATACAATACTGCTTAAACGCTTATCAAGCGGTTCACAGTCATCATTGCGTGACATGCTCAATGGCAGACGGATAGGACTGCTATCAAAATACGTTAGCAGAGCGAGTAAATGGCATATTGAATAACACATAAGCTAATAACGCTGCAGGAAGCGTGACAGATGGTGGCAGAAGCCGTCGCCATATATAATCAATGACAGCCCCATTTGGCCTTAAAATACAAAACGCCCGATGAGGTTCATCAGGCGTTTTAGGTACAAATAAATGTCAACTTATTTCAGGATGAAACAGAATAAAATCTATTCGCTACATTTAGAACTTCATACTTGCACGAACAAAGAAGTAACGACCTAACACATCATAAGTGTAAGGGTCAGTGTTCGAATCATTGTTACCAGTATAGTAAGGAGGTTCTTTATCAAAGAGGTTGTTAATACCACCTGATAAACGAATATTATTCGTTAAATCATATGAACCTGATAGGTCATGGTAAACAACACTATCTACTGATGGAGCATAACACTTAGACTCTTTACCAATACACGCGAATGAGTCCATTCCATCTATATAACGAGCTTCGTATGTGAAACTCCAGTCATCAGCAGTCGCGGTAAGATTGATATTACTCTTCAGTTTGGCATAAGCACCAACACCACCAGTGACATAACCACGGTAATCAACAGGATTACCGTCAGGATCAAACTCTTCATAGTTAGTTAAAATCGACGTATCCCAACCTACTTTCCAATCAAGTCCTAAGGCATCAAATGCATAGGCCACGTTGATATCGTAACCAGAAGTGTTGGTAGCACCAATGTTTTGTAATCCATTATCGAACTTAATTCGACCACTGTTATCAATTTGGATATGTGAAGATTGACACAGTGCAGTGTTTGTATTGATAAGGTTGCCAGTTGAATCCATACATTTATTTGCAATGTAGTTATTATCAACAGAAGTAATTGTGTTTGAAATCTCAATATCGTAGTAGTCAACTGTCATCGACAGCCCTTCAACGAAGCTTGGTGAGTACACTAAACCTACAGTTGTAATGTCAGCCTCTTCAGGTGTGAGTAACGCATTACCACCCACAGTTACTTCTGCTTGATCTTGCTCAGTTGCAGGGTGAACAATTTGTTCAAATGATGGAGATTTACCACCATACAACTCATCAACTGTTGGTGCGCGGAATGCAGTAGATAAGCCGCCTCGTAACATTAAATCATCGTAAATACGCCAAGTTAATCCGAGCTTCCATGTGGTATCATCACCAAATGTACTGTAGTCGAAGTAACGCATTGCTGCGCTTAGATCTAATTGCTGAACTAAAGGTATGTTACTCAGCAATGGGATGGCTAATTCAGCATAAACTTCATTTACGCTGAAATCTCCACTTGTTGGCTCAACACGAGGATCATTCGCGAGTCCCTGTGCAGTCAAAGAGTCAGGAGTGAACTTTGCTGCCTCTTTACGGTTTTCATATCCAGCGGCAAATCCCATCATACCAGCAGGTAATTCGACAATATCACCTGATAAAGTTGCAGCAACGATATCCAGTTCACTACCGCCACTGTTAACTTCAGTGTAAATAAATGGAGCAATGCTTTCCCCCTGCCATGAAGACTGAAGGAACGGATCAAACGTACCTTCCAGTACCGCTGCGTTTATTGAGCCTAAGTTGTGTAAGTTTGCTAGTGTATCGACCGAGTCATTTCGGCCCTTGTTGTATGATGCATCCCAGCTCCAGCCATTTTCGAACTCACCTTCAACACCAACAACTATACGAACAGTATCAACAACTTGATTAAAGTCACGGGTACCAGATTCAACCATACGGCGACCATAAGATAACTTTTCACCTGGTTGAACCCAAGGAAGTAAGTCATCGGTCATCCAGCCACCGGCTGAAATAGGGTTATAGACCCAAGCATCATTATTCCAAATTGGTTGAGGTGCCATTTGTTGATTTGACCAACGCTTGGAATACATTGCTTCAGTAAAAAAACGAGTATTTTCGGTTAACTCATATGTACCTGCTAAAGTCAGGTTTAAGCGCTCCATAGGAGTGAAAAGGTAACTATCTTTGGCATAGTTATATGCATCATTAGCAGTAACATAATCATGATAAGTACCACCTCGGCCGCTTAAATCAGCTTCAGACATGCCATCAAAATATTTAAATTTTGGCTTTCCTTTACCGTCATCAACATATTCACCATAGTGCCCTTTGTCACCAATAGCATACGCACCATCCGGACCTGTGCCATCGATTCCAAAGTTGTTATCCCCCCAAACATGACCGCCTTGAGCGTAACCACTACCTCCACAATACAAACTGACATTACCATTTGCATCAGGTTTGGTTTCAGTTATCGGGCAGTCAGAAAAACCGCGGTCAGCTTGGCTAGCTTCACCGCGCTTAGTATATTGAGCGCTAACAACGATATTACCTTTATCGAAGGTGTTACCCAAAGTCATATCAATTGATGACTCATCAGCATCACCTTGAGCAGAGAGCCCTGTTTGAACGTTGACTTCAAAGCCCTCAAAGTCTCTCTTAAGAATAACGTTTACCACGCCAGCGATAGCATCAGTACCATAGATAGCGGAAGCCCCATCTTTAAGGACTTCAACGCGTTGAATCATAGAAACAGGAATAGTGTTAAGGTCCACACTAGAAGCAGCCCCTGTTCCAGATGCAATCATACGGCGACCGTTAACAAGCACTAAAGTACGGTTAGTACCTAAACCCCTTAAGTTAATACGAGTATTACCACCCGAACCGTTGTTGATACCAGCGTTGGTCATCGCACCACCCGCTGATGTCATTTTTTGTAAAACTTCATCCACTGAAATTGCGCCAGATGAAATGATTGCCGAAGCATCAATTACGCTCACAGGGCTAGCAGTTTCCATATCTGCGCGTTTAATACGTGAGCCAGTTACTGCAATACGTTCAACTTTTGCCCCATCTTCCTCTGCTGCAAAAGTGAAAGGTGCATTTAATACCGTAGCTGTCATCCCACCAATTAGTGCTAAACGCACTGATTTGGTCAGTAAGTTATTCTTATGCATTGTCTATCTCCCTAGATATTTGTTATTTATTATTTTTTATTCCGTGCAACACCCCCACAAAATAACACGGGAGCATACACAGGTGAAACAATAAAAGCACACAAGAAACACAAAATCAACAAATACAACTATAGGGCGACAAATTTAAAATATAGAAATTAAATTAAGAAAAATAAAAACTTAAAATACAAAAGCTTAAGCAATTACAGTATAAGACCAAAACAAAAGCATTAAAAAAGCATGTCTAAATTACCACGCGCAATTATTGGTCACAGAGGAATTATTTTCATCCAAACGAAGACTTTAATTACACATAAATATTGCAAAATCATATAATTATAAAAGCCTACTGAGCTACACCTAAAATTTATACTGCTAAGTTCAGTACCAAGGTGGGATCATACTTTGTTAACAGTAGGGAACTGATTCCTATCTGTATTATCTGATCGGGCATGTTATTCTACTGAGCCTAATCCATGTCCTCAGGGCTGGATTAAGCTTTGTTAAATCTCTTAACCAAAGAAAATCTCGCTTCTAAAATCGCCATTCCATGCTGCTTTTCTTATCTTGGTTGGTTTGCTGGCTTTTAGCGGATGTTGCTCTAAAAGGTTCAGCACGATACGCCGAAATAGCGCCATCTTCTTCGCGTTTTCACGGTCACCAATCCTTGAACAGTCTTCCCTAAAAGTGACGTCAAGCACCCAGTGTTGCAGGTTCTCGATGTGCCAATGCTGACGCACCGCTTTGGCTGCAAGTTCGACATCTAGCGGCAAAGAACTTAAGTAATAATCCGTATTTATGGTTGTAATGCCTTTACATGTTCGTTGACGTTCAACTGCAATGAGTGACTTGGCTGATGGCCACTTTTTCGCGAGCGCCTGTGACAGCTTTGCTGGAATTTGAAACGTTGTGCGATGCTCCTTACGGCCATGCCCCTTGTCATCCTCTTCGATACTCAATATGTCGACGCCGTCGTTATCCCAGTGAGGTTGAAATTGCATCTCAATGGCCTGCCTCAGTAGCGGTTGGTTGCCTTTGACCTGAACAACATAGTCGCCTTTTGCTTTGATGATTTGTTGAAGCGTTTCCCGCTGGCAGTGAAGTGCATCAAAGGTTACAACAGCATCTTTAATGTCTAACATGTGCAACAGCGCTTGAACCGTTGCGATTTCGTTACCTTTGGTCTGTGTATCTTGCTGATACAGCACAATTCCTTGTTCGGTATCAAAGGCCGAAACGAGGTGTAGCGCATTTTTAGCACCATGTTGATTAACAGCACCCCGCAAGGTTTTGCCGTCAATAGCGATCAATGGCTTGGATGAGGTTTCTCTTAAACTATTTGCCCAACCAAAGAGCGTTAACACCAGTATTTCGGTATCAATAACTTTAATGATCCGAGCAATGGAATGCCGAGTCGGGATCCCTTTGTCAAAATCTCGATGTTTACGTAGCCAAGATAGGTTCTCTTGGCCGAATTCTTCAATAGCTTGCCAGCCATCACAACCTGAAGCGATTGCGGCTAAAACAAGAAAAATAATATCAACTAAATCATGGTCTAGGTTGATGTGAGAGCGAGGGTCTTCGATGAGTTTCAAGTGTTCAAATAAGGACATGGATTAGGCTCAGTAGAATAACATGCCCGATCAGATCATGTAGATAGGAAGAAGTTCCCTACTGTTAATAAAGTATGATCGCCCAGCAAGGCGCATGTGTTAACGATACTACGGATAATAGCCAAGAGTTTGCGAACCATGAAGAGATAGCAAACACACTAGCTACTAAGGTGTAGTTTGCGCATCCTTATCGTTCTTGTGAATAATAAACAACTCAAAAAATATGCAAAAAAGCCAGTCATTGCTGACTGGCTTTTTGGGTAATATCTGAAAAGGTTCTTACTTTAAAGAACCTTGAAACTTAAAGCGTGTAACGGATACCGATTGCTACGCCATCAGATTCAGAAAGTGCCATTCTGGCTTCTTGGTCTTTATCTGCGCTGGTGAAATCGCTGTAATCTTTACGTGCTTCTATGTACAGAACTGTGTTTGGATCCCATACAAAGTGCAATCCGACCACAACAAACTGACGTTTAAATTCATCGTTTGGATCAGCATTGAAGTTAGGCTGGATGACATAGTCTTTACCCGCATCAAGCACGTTGTAAGAAATGAATGGACGCAGGCCATTGTCAAACTTGTAAGAAACTAAACTTTCAATACCATAGGCATCTTTGATCAAACGACCAATATTATCAGTGTCATGGTTTTCTTGTCTGTTAAAGTTCGCTGCGGCATATAAACCATCGTTATCGAAGTTACCCCAAGTGATGCCAGCACCATAGATAACATCGATAGCAGTTCTTTGCTCACCATTACCAAAACTCACATCAAACTCACCACGGTTAACACCCGCAGTTAACGTCAACATATCAGTGGCTTTATAAGTCAGCGCGCCACCATAGGTGTAGTTGTACTCAACTTGTTGAGCCGCTTTATCACCGCTTTCCCAGTTCGCTTGACACTGAGCTTGGCTGATATCATCCGTAGTATCACAGGTGTAGAAGCTGCTGTTTTTTAACTGCGCTTGAACTGCGAAGCTAACATCGCCAAAGGCATTGCGATACTGGACCGTTTTATCACCACGACCCACGCCGTTTACCGCGCCGTCATCTTTGTTATAAGTGTAAACACCTGCAGTGTTGCCGTCCCACACAAAACCGTAGTTAGTGTTGTAAACGACATCGTACCAAGCGCCCCACTGCTTACCGATAGTCAGTGTTCCATAAGTGTCGTGGGACAGACCAGCGTAACCTAAACGGTTATAGAAGAACTCTTCTTGAACAGATTCGAAGCGATTGTTATAGACAATATCGCTATTACCAACTGGGTTTACACCCCACTCTAATTTAGCAAAGGCTTTCCAACCGTCAGTCAACTCACGATTAAAACCAAAATTAATGCGAGATGCGCCGTTAACAACCTCTGTTTCCCCTTGAGTGTTGATCACGCGTGCATCAATAAAACCACCGATTTCTACGGCATTTTTATTATCTTTATAGATCTCGATAGCTGAGACTGATGGTACTAAAAACATGGCTGCAAGCGCAGTTGCTACTAACGTCTTGTTCATTTGGTGCTTAACCTTTTTTTGTTTATGTTTTGCCAACGTCATTCCGTTGTTATATTTCCTTACAATTTCCACTTAAAGGGTAGCAAATTTTCAATATCTCCTCAAAGCGAAACCTAAAGAATATGTCGATTAACATCACAAAAACAAACCAGTTAACCTCTATAAAACAGGTTAAAACGCTACATTCGCCACTTATAGCAACACATGAAGAACATTAAAAACACTATATTAACAGCAACTGCTTTGACGCAATATCCATGTAGTTTAGTTTCATTATCGAAAATACCGGCTCTGCAATAGGGCCAATTTGCTTATCAATGTAGTATTGGTAATCAATTGGTGACGTTCTGTACAGTAAGGGTTCCGGTCCATTTACAGTAATCAGGTAATCAATTTGCGCTCCACGCTTGCCAAAAGTGTTGTCACCTGTTATGTCACATAGTTGCTGGGCGACTTTAACATGTGGTGAAGATTTAGCCGTGTAATCTTCGATATTGCGCCGCATGCGTTTACGAAATACCAAATCATTATCCAACTGACCATCAAGCAATTTTTCAAACACGCTGGCTAAATAAACACTGATATCCCTTTGGTTAAACATTCGCTCATAGAGTGACTCTTGGACTTTGCGCGCTAAGGGACTCCAATCACTGCGCACTTGTTCCATACCTTTAAAGATAAGCTCAAGTTCATCGCTCGCATTGCGCCACGCGCCAACATAACGCTTTTTACTGCCTTCTAATGAGCCTCTTAAGGTTGGCATAAAGAACTGCTCGTAATGCCGTTCAAACTGTAACTCGAGAAAACTCTCAACTTGGTGATCAGCACAGATCTTAGACTGCCACTTAGCATTGATATCCTGCGCCAGAATGTTACCCAAGGCGTTAATGTCTGAGAGATCAGGCTCGCTGCCAAGCCAGACAAAGGTCGAATCCGTATCGCCATAAATCACTTGATAGCCCATCTCTTCTATCCATGCGCGGGTTTGTTTCATGATTTGATGGCCACGCATAGTGATCGAACTTGCTAACTTTGCATCATGGAACACGCAGCCTTGAGAACCTAAAACCCCATACAGCGAGTTCATGATAATTTTTATCGCTTGGGATAACGGCGCATTATGTTCACGCTTGGCCTTTTCTCGCTGCTCAGATAAGGTTTGGATAAGCTTAGGTAAAATAGGCTGTTGCCGACTGAAACGGCCGCCGAGAAACCCCGCAACACAGTCAGACTCAGGCAACTGCAAGCCTTCAATCAATCCCTTAGGATCGATCAAAAAGGTGCGAATAATGGAGGGATACAGACTTTTAAAATCGAACACTAAGATGTGTTTATACAGGCCCGGCACAGAATCCATCACATATCCGCCAGGACTTTCAATGCCATCACTGGCAGGCTCTGCTGGAGCGACATAACCCGCTCGATGTAAATGCGGTAAATACAAATGATTAAACGCCGCCACCGAAGCCCCTACTCGCCCAAGTTCTAAACCTGTCAGTTCGGCACGCGCGAGGGCAAAATCCCACAATTGAGTGTGAGTAAAAATATCCCATACTAGGCGGCTATCGGTAAGATTATAATGCGCTAAGGCTTGTTTATCGGTCTTAAACAGCTGGTCAATTTCTTCAACGCGATTATCGACGTTATGAATGGCCTTGCCTTCACCTAATAATTGCCGCGACACAAATTCAAGCGAGAAACGCTCAAAGTGATAAAAAGCCGCCTTAAGCCAATCGATACCATCGAGTACCACACGGCCCGGTAAGACTAAGGTTTCTGGGCGAAATTTATTATCAACCTTCCAATCGAGCTTAGCGCCACCGCGGCCAATGGTGAGTGGAATACGGTGTAATAATGCACGGCGTGACAATAGCGCGAGATCGAAGCTCACCACTGACCAACCGATAATAAAATCAGGATCAAACTCATGGAACCACGCGATTAATCGATGAATAAGTGCAGCTTCATCGACCACCCATTCAATATACTCGGGGGCGTTTGATTCAGCTTCGCCCACCATAATCACTTTTTCATAAGTCTGCTTGAGGCTGCCTTGCCCCTCGTCTCGGCCACTGTCTTGACCATATAGCGCCACCGAATAGAGTAAGCCCTCAAAGCTGCATTCAAAATCCAGTGAGATACAGCGTAAATTCACCGCCGTTAAAGGGGCAATACTCTTAGCCCGCTCGGCGATAAACACGGGCAGCGAGTTAGCCTCAAGACTGTCGCTAGTCGGCGCAGAGAAATGCCCTAAAAATGCCACATCCAGCGCCACAAACCGCTCGATTAAATAACGCTGTTCAGGGCGAATATCCGCTTCAAATAAAGGGATATCGGCATCTTTTGCGATGCGCTGTAAGGTACGTAAGCTGTTGCTGGATTTTGCATAAACTCCACTGACGGCGCCGCCTTTAAAGCTTTTGAGCGCTAACGGCACAAACCGCAATGCTTGACCCGGCGTTTGTAACTGTAAAGCCGCCACATCCGTTTGATGACAAAAACAAATGTGTTCAGTCCCTTGCACTTCCACCAGCACAGGACCTTGGGCGGTCGCCAGATAATACTGCAACACTAAACTCCCATGACGATGAATCGCATGGCGTGTTAAGACTCGACCTTGTACACTAACGGCCGCGGCAGCCTCTGGCTTCATCGCATGGGTTCCCAAATCGCATAGCTTGTCAATTTAGATGGTTCCTCAATTTAAATGCCGCCAAATGGCAGAAAAGTTTCTTAGGCTATGCAATCACTGTTATTATGTACAGCATTAATTCGATAAAGTAGTGACGCATGTTACCTGACAATGTAAAAACCCAGATCCGCGCCATCTATAAGGATATAGCTACCGCCTTGCCTAATTTTAGGCCGCGCCGCGAACAAAACTATATGGTGGCGGAAATCTCTAAGACCCTCGCTGGCGACTATGACAAAGATAGACGCATTATCGTGGTTGAAGCAGGGACAGGTATCGGTAAATCATTGTCTTATATTCTCGGTACCATTCCACTGGCATTAGCGAGCAAGAAAAAAGTCTGTATCGCCACCGCGACCGTCGCCCTACAAGAACAATTACTGCATAAAGACTTGCCCTTCTTCCTTGAGCAATCCGGTTTAAATTTCCGTTTTGGCTTAGTCAAAGGTCGACAACGCTATGTGTGTCTATCGAAACTGGCAATGCTCATCGGTGACGACAACAGTACACAAATGGCCATGTGGCAAACTAAGCCTGACAACAGCCAAGTAGCTATGATGCATGGCCTGTTAAAAGACTATAACGAAGGTCGCTGGAATGGCGAAATCGATACCTTAGCCGTACCGCTGCCCGATCACCTGTGGCAACAAATCGCCTGCGACAAACACAGCTGTCATCGTCAAGTCGCCAGCCACAGAAATTGCCCGTTCCATAAAGCCCGTGAAGATGTCGATACCTGGGATGTACTCATTGCCAACCACAGCTTGTTATTCGCCGACTTAGAGCTCGGTGGCGGCGTGATTTTGCCCGATCCCGAAGACGTGTTTTATGTTATTGATGAGGCTCATCACTTACCGATTGTGGCGCGGGATTTCTCCAGTGCTCAGGCCACGCTGAGGGGCGCCTGCGACTGGCTCGAAAAAATTGGTAAAACCTGCGCTAAGTTGCAAAACCAAATAAAGAGCAACAACATTATTGCTCCTGCGCAGGCGATGCAGGATCACTTAGGCGATCTTATCAGTCAGCTCAATCAAGTGGCCCACTACTGCGACACCCAAACTAAACACTTTGCTAATCCTGAGAACCGTCTGCGTTTTGAACACGGCAAACTGCCGGACTCATTACTCATTCTGGCTGAAAACCTTGCTGTAACGTCTAATCTTGCCCTCAAGCAGTTTAATAAAATGCTGTCACTGCTAGCAGAAGCGATTAAAGATGGCGATATTCCTAAACATCAATCCGAAGCACTGTTAGCCGAAACCGGATTTATGCTGCAAAGGCTCGAGAATCTACAAAAATTGTGGAGGATGATGGCCAAGGAAGATAAACATAAAGGTGCGCCTATGGCGCGCTGGGTGGAGCTCATTACAGGTAAACAAGTAGATTATCTGTTTAGCGCCTCGCCTATCGAAGTCGGCTTTATGCTGGAATCTATGCTGTGGCAAAAAGCTGCGGGGGTAGTCTTATGCAGCGCCACACTGCGCGCGCTCAATAACTTCGACCATTTTGTGCATCAAGTCGGTTTGTCACTCAACGATGGCAGCCGTTATTTAGCCTTACAATCGCCCTTCGATTATCCCAATAACGCGACACTTTATTTACCCAAAATGCGCACTGAGCCGACGGATGATGCCTATACGGCAGAACTTGCCGAGCAAATCATTACTCTGATTGAAGGAGAAATGGCCACCTTAGTGTTATTCGCCTCCTACTGGCAGATGGAAAAAGTAGTTGAATTACTTGAGGGTAAACTCACCACTGAGCTACTTATTCAAGGCAATGCGCCACGGCAGCAGTTGCTCGAAAATCATAAAGCTAAGTGCGATAAAGGTGAACCGAGCATATTATTCGGCACCGGTAGTTTCTCCGAAGGCCTCGACTTACCCGGCGATTATCTGACGAACTTGATCGTCACTAAACTGCCCTTTGCGGTGCCAACCTCACCCGTTGAACAAGCCCATGCGGAATATGTCAAAGTCAAAGGCGGCAATCCCTTCTTGCAACTGACTATCCCAGATGCTTCACGTAAGCTTATTCAGAGTTGTGGTAGATTACTGCGTAAAGAACAAGATTATGGCCGAGTCACCATTTTAGATAGGCGGTTAGTCACTAAACGCTATGGCAAGTCCTTGTTGGACGCCTTACCGCCCTTTAGACGTGTCATAGAGTAGGATTAAAATTTGGAATTGTTACTCGAGCCCAGTCATTGGGCCCTGTTGGCAGTTATAGGTCTTATCGCTGGATTCATCGATGCCGTCGTAGGCGGCGGTGGCCTTTTGTCGATCCCCGCACTGTTAACCTTAGGCATTGCACCGCACACAGTACTAGGCACCAATAAATTAGCCGCCAGTTTTGGCTCTTCAATGGCGGCGTGGACCTATTATCGCCAGCACCTCTTTAAACCCTCGTTTTGGTACATGGCTTTTATTGCCACCTTTATAGGCGCAGTCTTGGGCAGTTTTTTAGTCTATTTAGTCGATACCCAATGGCTCGAAAAAGTCCTGCCCTTGCTGATCATTGGCATTGCCATTTACAGTTTAGTCAGCCCCAATGCGATATCGGACGTTAACTGCCAAGCCCCAAGCAGCAAACCACCTGCCAAGCAACAATGGCTACAGGGACTCGCTTTAGGCACTTATGATGGTTTTGCCGGCCCAGGCATAGGCGCATTTTGGACTGTCACATCAGGCTCTTTATACAAGCTGCCTCTACTACACAGTTGCGGCCTTGCCCGTGCAATGACCTTTACCAGCAACTTGACCGCATTGACTATCTTTGGCTGGCTTGGACAGGTAGAGTGGCAAATAGGTTTGTGGATGGGATTATGCATGATGTTAGGCTCATTTATCGGCGCCCGCTGCGCGATTAAATTTGGCATGCCCTTTATTCGTCCACTGTTTATTTTGATCGTGCTAATGATTGCAGCGAATTTGGCATGGAGCGCATGGTTGTGAACACCCAACAATTACTGGTGATGCTGAAAAATCAGCTCAAAGCCCTAGAGCAAGAAGTACTGCAGCACGATAATCGACTCGCGCCGCCGCAGCGTAAACTCCTGCAAGAAACCGAGCGCTTTAATCATTCACTGTTTGTCCAACACGGCGCCCAACTTGGCCCTTGTATTGAACAAATTCGTAGCAGCATTATACAGCTCGAAAAACAAATTAAGCTCAAACTCGCCCCCCAGACGATTGCCCTCAGCTGTGAGCGGATCCAAGACAGATTCACCGCCGTCAAACGGGCCTTACTGACGACCTCTATCGACATTAAGTCTAAAACTCAACAGCGTGCCAGTAGCCGCGCCCGTTTTGCCGAGCGTCAGAATCAGTCTCACCAAGCCAGCGGTTTCGATTGGATCGCCAATAACGTGATGCAAAATAGTCACGAGATCTATGAAGAATTGAACAAACACCTAAATTGGGCGAAAAAATTTGAACAAAAAATTGAAGAAATGGAATCAAAACTTGAAAACTGTCATAGTGCTGACAAAATAAAATTGCAAAATGACATCCTTTTGATGCATCGTCGTCTAGGAAAATGCAGGCAAGCTATTAGTTATATAGAAGATCGCATTCAAATATTCGAACGTCCGTATCAGAGTAATAATCGTTAAGGAGTAACAATTGAAATCACTTTTGCCAATCAGCAGCCTGCTAGTATTACTCGGTTCTGCTTCAGCCTTCGCCGCAGATCTCAACATTCCGATGTCTTTTGAGTACCTTGCACTCGATGGTAAAAAAGTCGAGTCCAGCGTATTCAACCATAAAAGCAGCTTAGAATTGACACCTGGCACTCATAAAATCGCCATTCGTTACCATGAGATGGTAGAAGACGATTTTAGCGATAGCCAAACCTTTGTTAAATCAGCCCCTTTCATCGTGACCTTAGACGTTGATGGCGACTATCAATATTACCTCCAAGCCGCCGAAGGCAAAGTCGTCAAAAAGCCAAAAGTTTACGCGCAAAACCCACAAATCAGATTGACCCGTAGCGACAAAGGCAACGTCAATTTCCAAGTGGTGAATACCAATTTAGAAGAAGAAAGCTTTGTCTCTCGCCTTTTCAGTGGTAATCAAGCTGTTGACGTATCGGGAACTGCCGCAGCCGCAACCGGTGCTGCAGGCGCAGTAGTAGCCGTTGCACCAGCACCCGTAGCGACATCGGCGACCGTTAGCGCGACGTCACTCACTGCCCCCGTAGACACCTCTAAAGCGACAGCCGCTAATCCACAACAAATGTTGCAATACTGGTGGCTACAAGCGGATGAGAAAACGCGTAAAGAATTTATGAGCTGGGCAATTTCACAGCTGTAACGACTTGAGATAACGAGGTTTAGTCAATATTGACTCTGATCCCACTGGTTTATCACGCCAGCTATTCCAAGCTGGCGCTTCCTCCTCACCACAGATTCCCTACAACCAAATACGCGCATTTACGGCAGTACTTACTCGATAATCAGCTGGCCACACCAGCCCAGTTTCATACGCCAACGGCCATGACAGCACAAGATGTAATGCAAGTGCATCAACGCGAGTACGTAGAGCAGTTTATCGCGGGCACTTTGCCAACTGCAGCGCTTAGACGGATTGGTTTTCCGTGGAGTGACGCCTTAGTCGAGCGCACCTTGCATTCTGTAGCTGGCACCACACTCACTGCTTCATTAGCCATAAATCAAGGTATTGCCCTGCACCTAACGGGTGGCTATCATCACGCCCATTACGATTTTGGCAGCGGCTATTGTATTTTCAACGACCTTATCCTCGCGGCAAAGAATGCTATCGCGAGCCAACAAGTACACAAGGTACTGATATTTGATTGCGATGTGCATCAAGGTGATGGCAGTGCAACCCTCAGCCAGCGACATCAAGGCATAATCAGTTGCTCAATTCACTGCAAAGAGAACTTCCCAAGTCGTAAGCAGCATTCCCACCATGATATTGAGCTGACCAAAGGCAGCGATGACAATCTGTATCTCGAAACCGTGGAGCAAACACTCGCCCTACTCATCCGCATCCATCAGCCAGATCTCATTCTTTATGATGCAGGGGTCGATATCCATCAAAATGATGATCTCGGCTTGCTTAATATCAGTCAAGAAGGGCTATTCAGACGGGATTTAACTGTGTTATCAATGGCAAAATCGGAAAATATTCCAATTGCAGCCGTGATAGGCGGCGGCTATAGCAGAGACGCACTACAATTAAGCCAAAGACACAGCCAACTTTTTATTGCGGCAAACCATTTGTGGTAGCAAACTCAATGAAAACCGTCATGGAGCATAACGATGCAACTCGAAATCCGTAATTACTACGAAGTTCTTTTAATGGAAATATTGTCAGATGAAGGACTTATGGACGAGCTTCCTGAAGACTATCTCGCCGACTTATGTTGTGTGACCTTAAATCAACTGCCTGTGCGCTACATACGCCACCTCGTCGATACCTACTTCTTTGAAGACTATAACGAGCTGCAAGAATTAAAGCGTGAGATCCAGACCGCACTCGAAAAGTCCCGCGCCTTCCTTAAACAAAATCTGCAAAAAAGATTACAGGAAGAAGCCGAAGCCAATCGTTAATCTCGAAAAAGACTGACTGATAAGAGTATTTTAGCCAGTGCAGTGGCAGGAAAGAGACAAACAATGGATTATCGTATTGCGTAAAGTATTCACGCTAGAAAGGATCAAAGGCAGAAAACAGAAATAGTCAGTTTGTTAGGATGTTGAATTGAACAAATTGATTAGAATAGAAACTGAATAAATAAGTTAAAAGGGATAAAACAGAGGGGATAATTGAATTGGAGGTTCCCCTAGAGCCGACACCCCGGCACACAAGTCGCTTGCTGCGGTTGCTCCCTTCCGGGCCTGGCCGAGTTCACAAGTTATCATTGCGGGGGGACCCTAGGGTCACCATAACTTCGAGCATTACTTTGAAAGAGATAAACCAAAGTGCTTGCTTGAACGCCGAGGATTATCCCCCATGCCTCCTATGGGATCAAGCGCTAATCGACAAGATCTGTTAATATCCCGCCTAACTGCACAATCTATAAGCAAGTGAAATGATTGAAATGATAAAAGCCTGCAAATGCAGACTTTTATAGACATTTCCCTGAGTTTCACTGTGTCAAACTTGGCATAAAGAAAATTCAACAAGAGTAAAACTCAATACATAATGCAGCTCAATCATCGCCAGAGATAATTACAACTGAATCAAATGACGATTCTGCTCAATCAACTTAGCCCCAACACCAGAGACATTGGCTAAATCATCGATTGCATTGAACTTACCATTTTTGGTGCGGTAATCGACAATCGCTTGCGCCTTAGCAGCACCAATCCCTTTTAGTACTTGTAGCTGCTCGGCTGAAGCCGTATTGATGTTGACTTGTGCAGCATCTGGCATGGCTTTCTTCGCATCCGATGCCATATCGCTCGCCTCAGTTTTGGCCTGAGTCTGCATTTTAGCGGCGGCTTTAGTCGGGGTATCTGCGGCGATTGCGGGCGTTGTCAACAAAGCCGTTAATGCCATGGCACTCATAATCGCGGGTATACACTTAGTGATATTCATAACTCTTCCTCTATTCCATGAATTGCGGCCTCTCTTCCTACTTCCGTGGCCTCAAATCAAAAATAGTCCAAGCTGTTATGAAATACCAAATCGGCACCACAAATATTCACCATTGCTAAACTTCATCTCTTAAGCCGATAAACCTAGACCTAACCATAGAAAAAGGGATACTAAATCGCATCCCTTTTATCATTCAAATAGTTGGTGGTTTAAATTAGTGACACTCGTTAAGCTAAACGCGCTAACGCCTGACTTAAGTCAGCGATGATGTCGTCACAATCTTCTAAGCCAATAGAAATTCGCAGCAGATTGTCACCAATGCCTGCCGCCGCCCTAGCCTCTGGCGTGTAGGGAGAGTGCGTCATCGACGCAGGATGTTGAATCAGGGATTCTGCATCGCCTAGGCTCACCGCAATAGAGAACAAACTTAAATGCCCCACAAAGGCCATGGCTTCTTCTAAATTTGCCGCCAGTTCAAACGCAATCACGCCGCCGGCACGTTTCATCTGCTTACCAATAAATTTATGCCCTTGGTGAGAGGCAAGTCCTGGATAATACACGCGGTTAATACTGGGATGTTCGGCCAAAAATTCGGCCACGCGCTGGGCGCTATCGCAATGGCGCTGTAAACGCACATCTAAGGTTTTAAGGCCACGCAAGATCAGCCAAGCATCGTGTGGCGATATCACAGCGCCAATATCTTTTAAGATTTCATACTTCACTTTATGGAGCTGCTCTTCACTGCCACACACTATCCCAGCAATCACATCACCATGACCATTGAGATATTTAGTCGCACTGTGGATCACCAAATCGATACCAAAATCCAGCGGCCGCTGCAGTAATGGAGTCATAAAGGTATTATCGACAATACTGACCAACTGGTGGCGTTTAGCAATAGTCGCAATTGCCGCTAAATCAAATACCTGTAAATGGGGATTGACTGGGGTTTCACAGAAAATGACCTTAGTATTGGATTGAATCGCCGCTTCTATTTCTGCTACCGATGAAAAGTCCACTAAGGACACTTCAATACCAAAGCGAGCGAACTGAGTCGTCATTAGCGCATAAGTGCAGCCGTATACGGCATTGGATGCCACTAAGTGATCGCCCATCTGCAGATTAGCCAATAATGCGGCGGATACAGCGCCCATACCAGATGCGGTCGCAGCGGCAGCCTCTGCCCCCTCTAAAATCGCCATTTTACGTTCAAGCTCGGCGGTTGTCGGATTACCTAAGCGCGTGTAAATATACCCCGGCTCATTACCCGCAAATCGCTCGCCACCTTGCTGCGCCGACTCAAACACAAAAGTCGCACTTTGATATAGCGGCGTCACTAAGGCGCCAAAAGCCTCACGCTCATGGCCGCCATGAATAACCTGTGTTGCCGCTTTCCACATCTTGCCTGACTCATCTTGCATACCTAGCTCCTTGTCATTGGCATTGAACTGACCCCGTTGTTGATTAATTGTTCGTTTGGGATGCTCAATACCTGCGTTATGGATAATCCAATAGATAAGTTAATGAAACATTAGCCCTATCGAATAAGACCTACAGAATAAGCCCTACCATAACGCGACCAAGCACTTAAGCCAGTAGCGTGGCGAAAATAGCAGCGCGCAAAGTGTAATTAACTTGTTACATAGCACTTTTAAGTCGCACTTTCTCATACTCGCTACCTGCAAAAAAACATAAAAAAATGCGCTAAGGAACCAGCCCATTAGCGCATCTATGTTGACGACTTGAATCAGCCAATCACTTGATATTAAATAGCATTTACTCTCTAGACTTATCTTTATCCGACTTAGAAACCTTGTCATCAACATCGGCGAACTGGCCTTTTAATGCGTCGCGGCCTTCCTTAGTAAACAGCTTGCCTGAAAACTGTTTCAGCTCAATTAACAATTCCTGGTGCACTTTAGACAATTTAGGCCTTTGCTCTTCCCTAAACACAATCGGCCGACACAGCGCCATGGCTTGATATCCAAGGCGCGCAGTTAACATGCCGCCACCTAAGCCTTGAGCCAAGCGAGCTGACAATTTACCTGTCATTTCAACTGATAACAGCTGTGTCCCTAAATCGGTAACTAATTCACTGGTGCCCGCATAAATAATATTAATGATGATACTGCGGATAAGTTTAATCCGGCTCCAATAACCTAACTCAATGCCATAACAGCGAGCCACATCGCGCAGCATACGTTGATTACGCCATAGGATGATCGCCATATCGAGCACGGCTAACGGGCTGGCAGCCAGTAGCACCGCCGACTCTGCCGCATAGCGTCGCACCACTTTTTTGGCTAGTTCATCCCGCTCCGTCAACACTAAGTCCTCGAATAACAAGACTTTCTCGGCATCATTATGCTCATCTTTTAATGAACGGCGAAGTTGCTGCAAACCTTGGCTGTCGCCATAGTGGCAAACGATATTATCGATAAAGCTGTCGGCCTCACCCATTTGCATGCTCTGCGCCAGCCTTGCGCCCGTTTCTTGGGTATCGGCGACCTGTTTAAGCCGCGTAAGCTTACGGTATTCACTGACGGCGCCCGCTAATGCCCACGCACTGACGACCCCAAGCACGACACCATAAAAACTGAACAACCAAGGGCTCTCAAGCCAGGCATCCCTCAGTCCCAATCCCGTTTGAACCACCACAAGCAGCAATAAACTCACTGCCGCCAGACGCGCGAGCCAAGACCAAGGGCGTGATTTTACAAGTTGAGGCGATACCGATTTAGCATCGATCATTTCTGGATGGGTAGACAGTGTCGCATCCATTAACGCCTCAACATCAGCTTCAATGTCTTGCACAGGCGCAAGCGGATCAAAGGCTTTCGCCCCTTTGAGGTCCTCTTTACTGGGTTTAAGCGCCACGACTTGTGGGTCAAACAGCTGCTGCTTTTTCAGCGGCTTTTGTTTAATGGCCTGTTGTTTAGCTGCCTGTTGTTCAATGGATTGTTCAACTGATTGCTCAACCGAGCCTTCAAATGAGTTAGCAGAAGAATTGGATACCTGCTCATTTGGGTTATCCGATAGCTTTAGCGTCATTCCAACTTATCTCCCAGTAAGTACTGCAACAGATGATCGAGACGAATATGGTCAAAGTGCACTTGAGAGGGGTCGACATTGACATTATTTGGCGGTGCAAAGCCTATAAAGTTAAACCCTTGATCACGCCAAAAATCGGGGGCAGGTAAGCGAGTGGGCACTTCGCCTGGAAACAAGGTCAGGGCTTTGCCATTGATTCCCGTCCCCTGCACGACTTCGACCTCGCCCTCTTGGGTCGTCACCATGCCATGGCGAGTCGCCTTGATGGCGCTAATCGCCATCGTCTCCACTTTACAACCATCAAAACTGGCAAAATGTTGGCTGTGTTTCAACATATCGGTCAGCAGGGACAACACATGGCCCTGCTGATCACGGGTAACATGGTCAACCTTGCTCGCGGCAAATAATAAACGGTCGATGCGGGGAGCAAATAAACGCCGTAAATAGCTCGATTGGCCAAACTGAAAACTTTCCATAATGGCATTGAGTGCCGCCCCCATATCCTCAAATTGCTTTTTACCGCGATTCAACGCACTAAAACAGTCAACGAGCACTAACTGCCTGTCAAAACCGGCAAAGTGATTTTTATAGAAAGGCTTAACCACTTTAGCCACGTATTCTTGATAGCGTTTTTCCAATACATGGAATCCACTGTGTTTATCGCTTTGCGAAAGCGCCGCGAACTTTTCATCATTAACTAATAACAGGGGGAAAAAAGCCAATAAAGGAGCGCCCTGCCATTCACCCGATAATAACATGCGTCCAGGCTGCGCTTGGTAATAACCTTGTACGTGCACTAAGTCATTGAGTAATAGCTGATACTGATCCGCAATCAATTTTAATTGCTGCTCATCGGCGCTGGCGGCTAAATCCAATGACATCAAAGATTGTTCAAACTCAGCATACAGGGGTGAGCTTTTAAGATGCTCGATGCGAACTTGTTGCGCGCGACACCAAGTAACAAAGTCTTGGCGCAGCATAGGTAAATCGAGTAACCATTCGCCGGGATAATCGACGATATCCAAATACAGTGTGGCGGTATCAGAAAACTTGGCCAATAAGCCCTTTTGCGGTCGGTATTTAATCGCCAGTCGTAATTCAGAAATAGTGCGAGTGGAGGCTGGCCAAGTCGCGGGTTCGGAAGTGAGCGCTAACATGGCGCCTTGATAATCAAAACTGGCGATTTCCAGATCTGGCTGCATGGCACGCTTAACCCCGAGCAAACGCTGCTCACGGCTCACCTGCCACAATGGCAAAGCGCTGTTGTTGCGGGCGTGGGATGAGGTTGAGACGGGTCCAGAATTGAGTAACTGATTGACTAACCCTGTGATAAACGCGGTTTTTCCCGCACCAGAAAGCCCAGTCACGGCCAAACGTAAATGCCGGTCCGCGGTGCGATGTAACAGGGATTGGCCCTTTTGGGTTATTTTATGGAGCGAGGCATCAAGCATTCCCATAGAGACTTCCCTTATGTCGAATGAGGTTAACTTATATTAAGTGATCTTGACTATACACTGGAATGGACAAGAGATTAAGCAACAAGGGCGGACATGGCCGCCCTTTAGAAGGGTTACAAACTATTGATTTGTCTTTTTAAATCAAAGTTGTCAGAGGTGACGTGACGTTCTAAATTTTGTAGCCTGACTTCCAGACTTCGAAATTGACGACTCACGTCGCTCAGTGCTTGCTTTGCGGGTTCTCCCGACTGCCACGGCTTCTTCTTTACCTCGATATCGTCCCTATCGTACGACTTCTGTGGCTTGATGTCTAAAATCACCCACAAAGCGACATAGATGATAAATACCACACCTGAGCCGCCGAGTAAGAAGATAGACACCGCCAGTACTCGCACTAACCAAGTTTCAATCGCAAAGTACTCGGCAATCCCTGCGCATACACCCGCTATTTTGCCTGACTGGGGAATGCGGTACAAAGTACGGCCATTAGATCCTCTCATGTTTCCCCCTCCATTCGGGCGATTCTGTATCCAGAATGGCCTCTAAGGTCTCGATACGCGCCGCCATTTTATCGGCCTTGGATATCAAGTCATTGAGTTGTGAAAACTCTTCCTCAGTGAGTCCCTGGCTCACTTGTCGCTTACTGCGATAATGAAGAACTAACCATATTGGCGCGACTATCACCATGAAAATAATAATCGGCGCCATCAGTACGTCCATATCCATAACTCACCTCTGAATTGTTATTCTTTTGACTTAGTTGGCGCTTTAGCTTTTACCTTGGCTTTTAGCGCTACCAGCTCTGCATTCACAGAATCTTCCGCTTCTAGCGCCGCAAACTCATCGGCTAAGGTCTTTTTGCTGCCAAGATCGTAAGATTCAACTTGGGCTTCTAAGCCTTCGACACGGCGCTCATATTGCTCAAACTTAAGCATAGCGTTGTCGATCTTGCTTGAATCTAACTGCTTTTTCACTTCTAAGCGTGATGACGCGGTTTGAGTGCGCAAAATAATGGTCTTTTGGCGCGCTTTTGCATCGAGCAGCTTTTCCTGCAACATGCCCACTTCATCTTTCAAGCGTGCGATATGTTCATCGATAACGGCTAATTCTTGATTCAGCGTGTCTGCTAAACCGGTCGCTTTTTGTTTTTCAACTAAAGCGGCTTTCGCTAAGTCTTCACGGTCTTTGGACAGTGCCAGTTCAGCCTTATCTTGCCAATCTTGCACTTGCTCTAACACGCGGTTGATACGACGTTGCAGCTCTTTCTTTTCAGCTAACACTTTAGCTGAGGTAGAACGCACTTCAACGAGTGTGTCTTCCATTTCTTGGATAATCAGTCGAACCATTTTTTCTGGGTCTTCGGCTTTATCCAGCAATGCGCTGATATTAGAGTTAATGATATCGGCGAAACGAGAGAAAATTCCCATAATCCTATCCTCAAATTGATGTTGGTCTCGTATAAGGTAATACACTAACCGTGCCAACTTTTACTTCTCATTTAAATACAACAGCTTAAACAAAATTTTAACTTTTACTTCCTTTTACGCTTCAAGCCACTTATTATCATTTTCACCAAATTTTAGCGCGAAAGACTAAAAAATATCGTGGATAATAAATTTCAGCAAGACAACCTTATCGGTCAATCCAACGCCCTACTCGAAGTGTTAGAACATGTGTCGCAAATTGCGCCTCTGTCTAAACCCGTACTGATTATTGGTGAACGTGGCACAGGTAAAGAGCTAATTGCCGAACGCTTACATTATCTGTCTAAGCGCTGGGATCAAAGTTTTATTAAGCTAAACTGTTCATCTTTGAGTGAAAATTTACTCGAGAGCGAATTGTTTGGCCATGAGTCAGGTGCCTTTACTGGTGCTAAAGGTAAACACGAAGGTCGCTTTGAGCGCGCCGACGGCGGCACCTTATTCCTCGACGAATTAGCCAATACCTCAGGACTTATCCAAGAAAAACTCCTGCGCGTCATTGAATATGGCGAATTTGAACGAGTCGGCGGCAGTAAAACCGTGCAAAGTGATGTTCGTTTAATCTGCGCCGCCAACGAAGATTTACCTTCGCTTGCGGAGGCAGGCGAATTTCGTGCCGACTTACTCGATAGGCTTGCCTTCGATGTAATTACGCTGCCGCCGCTGCGTTGCCGCCCAGAAGATATTATGACACTGGCGGAATACTTCGCCGTTGGCATGGCGCGCCAATTAAAGCTGCAGCTATTCAGCGGATTCAGCGCCCATGCGGTCGAGCAATTAATGACCCACGACTGGCCGGGCAATATCCGTGAACTTAAAAACGTGGTCGAGCGCAGCGTTTACCGAAATGGTGGTGAAAATCGGCCCATCGACCATATCACCCTCGATCCCTTTGCTTCACCGTATCGGCCTAAAACGCGCATCAAGACCCGCGAACGTCAAATCAGCTCAGTCGCGCCAACAAGCGTTGTCGGTACGCCGCAATCTGCGCCGATACTTGAGGCTGAAGTCCCTGCCAATACTGAGTCTTCAGTGAATAGCTTTAATTTTCCGCTGGATTTTAAAGAGCAAACTGAGAAGTTTGAGATGGATCTTATCCAGCAAGCACTCTCAAGCAGCCAATACAACCAAAAGAAAACCGCCGACATGCTCGGATTAAGCTACCACCAACTGCGTGGCATCCTTAAAAAATACAATTTACTTGATAAAGCATAAGCAGATTGCCCACGGGGGAGATGCACTGCTAAAATAGCCGTTCATAGTCGATAAAATAATGATTTATAAATGAGTGTGCTAATTAGACGCCTGTGCCTAACAACTGCAGTTTCTTGCATGAGTTGGTTGTTGGTCGCGTGTGGCCCCCAACGACTCCCTTCCGGTTTGGTGTATTGCTCCGAAGGGAATCCTGAGTCTTTTAATCCACAATTGGTGACATCTGGCACGACAATCGATGCCACCTCGCACCAAATTTATAGTCGCTTAGTGGATTATGATACCCAGTCTGGCAAGCTTGTCCCTGCCTTGGCGACGAGTTGGGCCATGTCCGATGATGGCTTAAGCTATCGCTTCACCCTCAGGGAAAACGTGCAGTTCCAGCATTCGAAGCGGTTTACGCCAACACGCCCCTTTAATGCCGACGATGTGTTGTTCTCCTTTAAGCGTATTATCGATACCCAGCATCCTTATCATTTTGTCTCCCGCACGGGTTATCCCTTCTTCCAAAGTATTGGCTTTTCTGAGCAGGTCAAAGGGATAGAAAAGATAAACGATCATGAAGTGGTCTTTTATTTGACCCGCAAAGACGCGTCTTTTCTGTCGAATTTAGCCACCGACTTTGCGGTGATCTTATCCGATGAGTATGCGCAGCAGCAGTTAGCATTGGGTCATCCTGAAAACGTCGACCACTTTGCCATAGGTACAGGGCCGTTCACTTTAGTGCAGTACGCGAAAAACGAATATATTCGCTATCGCCGTCATCCTGACTTTTGGGGCGAACCCGCAAAAATCGATATGCTGGTATTTGATATCACGCCCAAAAGTACCGTCAGACTCGCGAAACTGATCGCAGGAGATTGCAGTGTGTCTGCGCTGCCCAAAGCGGGTGAGCTACCGGTCATCAAGCAACATGAAAAATTAAATATTGAATCACAACCTGGACTCAACGTCGCATTTTGGGCCTTTAACACCCAGAAACCACCACTAGATGATGTTCGTGTTCGCCGCGCCCTCGCCTATGCGGTCGATAAACAAAATATCCTGCGGGCGGTTTATCAAAATACTGCCATTGAAGCCACGGGGGTTCTGCCGCCAGCATCTTGGGCCTATGCCAATAACAAAGGGCTTGTGGATTACAATCCGCAAAAAGCGCGCGACCTGTTAAAAGAAGCAGGCATTAAAAATCTCAGTATTGATATTTGGGCCATGCCAGTCGCCCGCGCCTATAATCCCAATGCGTTAAAAACGGCCGAATTAATACAATCAGATCTGGCCAACGTAGGCGTAAAAGTGAACATCGTCAGTTACGACTGGAGCGTGTTTAGTCAGCGGCTCAGCCGCGATGACTATGATTCTGTGCTGATTGGCTGGAATGCCGATAACAGCGATCCCGATAACTTCTTTACTCCACTGCTAAGCTGCGCTGCGATGCAGTCGAACAACAATCGTTCGCGCTGGTGTAACCCTGAGTTTGATGCCATCTTAGATAGTGCAAGGGAAGTGTCAGATCAGGGCGAACGTAAAGTGATTTATCAGCAAGCAGAAGCCTTTTTGGCCGAACAAGTACCTATGTTGAGCCTAGCCCATGCCAAACGTGTGGCGTTAACTCGTAGTGATATCAAGGATATGCAACTCACGCCTTTTGGCGGTATTTCCTTCGCCCACACTAGCCAAGCACAAGAGGAGGCCAATTAATGTTTAAATACCTACTGCGCCGCCTCAATTTGTTTCTGGCCACTTCGTTAGTCATGGTAGGTGTCTTATTTTACGCCACCGGCTTGTTTCCGGTGGACCGCACCCACGCACTCACTGGCATACATACACCGACGGCGAGTCAACTGGTTCAAATCGAGCAAGACTACAAATTAGATAAAAACCAAGCGTGGCAATTTATCGCTTACCTGCAACAAAGGCTTAGCGGTAATTTAGGTATTTCAGTCACGTCACATCAAGAAGTGGCAGAAGAACTCAGTGCCGTTCTGCCCGCCTCTTTTGAACTCGCTGTAATGGCAGCCATTATTGCAATTTGCTTTGGCGTTCCCTTAGGTGTGCTTGCCTCCCAGAGCCAACATAAACTCACCCAGAATACCATTATGGCGATCACGCTGACTGGCTACTCTGTGCCCGTATTCTGGTTAGGCCTGTATCTTTCACTCTGGTTTGGTGTCGATCTCGGTTGGTTACCGATTTCGGGACAAATCAATTTGTTATATGAAATCAAACCCGTCACTGGCTTTATGCTAGTAGATACCCTGTTATCAGAGTCTGAATACGGCATGTCGGCATTTAAAGATGCCCTGCTGCACATCATTTTGCCTGCCACGACACTCGCCGTGTTACCTTTTACTGTGGTGGTTCGCAGCACTCGTTCGGCGATGATGAATGTAATGAATCAAACTTTTATTCGCGCCGCCGAAGCCAGAGGCATGCATACAAGTACAATTATACTGCGCCATGCACTACCCAATGCCTTGATCCCTGTGCTTAAACATTTAGGACTGATGCTTGGCTCATTTGCCAGTTATGCCATAGTGGTCGAAATGATTTTCTCATGGCCTGGCGTGGGTTCTTGGCTGGTTTCAGGGATTTACCAACGGGACTACACTGTCATCCAAGGTGGTATTCTGGCCGTAGCCCTATTGATTATCTTCCTAAGTATCTTGATTGAAGTGCTGCACACAGTCTTTAATCCACTGAGCAGAAAAGACCTTTATGCCACCAGTTAAAATTTATCAAGAAGATCAAATTGCCTCCCCGACTATGCGGGTGTGGCTTAACTTTTCGGCTAATCCTTTCGCCTTAGCGGGTCTATGGACGATTGCTTTCCTGCTCTTACTAACGCTATTTGGCCCTATGATTGCGCCCTTCCCACCAGAGGCACAAGATCCCAGAGCCTTGTTATTACCCCCCTCATGGGACCCTTCTGGCACAGTGGCACACTTTTTAGGGACTGACGATTTAGGCCGCGATATCTTCAGCCGATTATTACACGGCGCGCACTTGACCTTTGGTATGGCGCTGCTCATTGTTGTCACCGCGTTATTCACAGGCTTTATTATAGGCTCACTGTCGGGCATGATGCGTGGGTTAAAATCCAGTATTCTCGGGCACTTACTCGATGCGCTGCTATCAATTCCTTCATTATTAATGGCCATTTTAGTGGTGGCTGTAATGGGGCCAGGGCTTGAAAATGTGTTCTGGGCCGTCGGGATAGCGTTAACCCCGCAATTTGTGCGCTCGATACACCAGTCAGTGCATGAAGAGTTACAAAAAGAATACGTCACAGCCGCGCGTTTAGATGGCGCGAACTCGATGCAAATTTTTTGGTATGTCATCATGCCAAACGTGTGGGAAGTGGTGATCATTCAAACCACACTTGCCATTTCGGCCGCCATTTTGGATATCGCCGCCCTCGGTTTTTTGAGCTTGGGCGCACAGGCACCGAGCCCAGAATGGGGCGCTATGGTCGCCCAAGGTATGGATAATTTATTAACGGCGCCTTGGGCTGTGACTATCCCGGGCTTAGCGATTCTTTTCAGTGTGCTTTCCATTAACTTGGTTGGCGATGGCTTACGGTCGGCGCTTGCGCCCATCAGAAACTAACTTATGCCTTTACTCGACGTACGAAATCTCACGATTGAACTCGATACGCCCCACGGTAGAGTGCGGGCGCTCGAAAAAGTCAGCTTAACCCTCAATGCGGGCGAAATTCATGGCCTTGTCGGTGAATCTGGCTCGGGGCGAAGTTTGTTAGCCAGAGCGATTCTTGGGATCCCTGGTCCCAACTGGACCATCACAGCCGATCGCATGATGTGGGATGGCAATAACCTGATGGCTATGAGCTCAAAAGAGCGTCGCAATCTGATGGGGTCAGATATGGCGATGATCTTCCAAGATCCATCGGGCAGTTTAGATCCGGCGCAAACCGTCGGTAGCCAACTGATGCAAGCTATGCCTAAGAATCCCAACGCCTATTTTTGGCAAAAACGTCGACATGCGCGGCTGACGGCACAAAAATGGCTACATAAAGTCGGGATCAAGAATCCGCGGCAGGTCATGTCTAGCTACGCTTGGGAATTATCCGAAGGCGAATGCCAAAAGGTGATGATTGCGATGGCGGTTGCTAACCAGCCTCGCCTCTTGATTGCCGATGAGCCCACAAGCTCGATGGAACTCAGCACTCAAGCGCAGATATTCAGATTATTATCTCAATTAAATCAATTACAAAATGTATCGATTCTATTGATCAGCCACGAGCTTGAGACCTTGGCCCAATGGTGCGATCACTTATCCGTGCTCTATTGCGGTCAGGTTATGGAATCAGGGCCGACAGACGAAGTGATTAAGCAGCCTTATCATCCTTACACTAAGGCGCTGCTTGACAACATGCCCGACTATTCAGGCTCCGGTGGTCACAAGGCAATTATGCCCACCCTTCCTGGGTCTGCGCCCGCCTTGCAGCATTTGCCAATCGGGTGCCGTTTAGGACCTCGCTGCCCTGAAGCCCAGAAAAAATGCGTTAATCAGCCAAATTTAAGTCATATTAAAGACCGCTATTTTGCCTGTCATTTCCCTTATCACGGCGAAACCCATAATGACGACCCCACTGCTTAAAGTTAACGATCTTTATAAAAGATACGATACCGGTTATCGAGGCTTTTCCCGCCAATATAACGATGCATTAGCGCCCGTATCCTTCGAGCTCCAGCGCGGCGAAACCTTAGCCATAGTAGGAGAAGCAGGGTCGGGTAAAAGTACCTTAGCCCGCATTTTGGTCGGTGCAGAGCCCCGCAGCGGCGGCGAGATTTTTTTCGAAGGTGAAGCCTTAGACAGCCGCGATATTAAACAAAGATGCCGCTTAATTCGGATGATTTTCCAAGATCCCAATACCTCACTGAACCCGCGTTTGACAATAGGTCAATTGCTCGATGAGCCGCTGCGGTTTAATACCCAAATGTCGGCGCAATCGCGACACACCCAAGTGGTCGATACGCTACGCAAAGTGGGGTTATTACCTGAGCATGCAGAGTTTTATCCGCACATGATTTCCGAAGGCCAAAAGCAACGCGTTGCGGTAGCGCGGGCCCTAATGCTTAACCCTAAAATTATCATTGCCGATGAAGCTTTGACCGCGCTTGACCTTTCAGTACGCTCACAAATTCTCAATTTGCTGCTGAAACTGCAAAAAGACCTCGGCTTGTCTTATATCTTCGTATCCCATAATCTCAATATTATTCGCCATGTTAGCGATAAAATCATGGTGCTGCACAAAGGTGTTATGGTCGAGAAAGCGCCTACAGAACAGATATTTAACTCGCCGCAACATGAATATACCCAGAGGTTGATCCAGGAGCAGAGTCTGTTTGTCCACAAACGTTAAACTGCTCCAACCACTTAAATAATCAGGTGAATTGGCTAAAAATAGGTGCCATTTACCCGCCGAAATATTTATCCTATTGGTCATTTTGATAGAAGAAGCTTAAACATGATTATCAAACCAAAAATTCGTGGATTCATTTGTACCACTACACACCCAGTCGGTTGTGAAGCCAACGTTCAAGAACAAATCACGCTAACCAAAGCTAAAGGTAAAATCGCTAACGGCCCGAAAAAGGTATTAGTGGTTGGCTCATCAAGCGGTTACGGTCTGTCTTCACGTATTGCCGCCGCTTTCGGTAGTGATGCCGCAACGATTGGCGTGTTCTTCGAAAAGCCAGGTACTGAAACGAAACCAGGTACTGCGGGTTGGTACAACTCTGCCGCTTTCGACAAATTTGCTAAAGCTGAAGGCCTATATTCTAAGAGCATTAACTGCGATGCCTTTAGCCATGAAGCAAAACAAAAAGTGATCGAACTTATTAAGCAAGATCTCGGTGAAATCGACATGGTCGTTTACTCACTGGCATCACCTGTGCGCAAACTGCCCGATTCTGGTGAACTTATTCGTTCTGCGCTAAAACCAATCGGTGAAACTTACACAGCGACTGCGGTTGATACCAATAAAGACTGCATCATTGAAGCCACCGTTGAGCCAGCAACTGAGCAAGAAATTGCCGATACAGTAACGGTTATGGGCGGCGAAGATTGGGAACTGTGGATCAAAGCCTTATCTGAAGCCGGTGTATTAGCGGATAACTGCAAAACCGTAGCCTATAGCTACATCGGTACTGAACTGACGTGGCCAATCTACTGGCACGGCGCCCTTGGCAAAGCCAAGATGGATTTAGACCGTGCAGCAAAAGCATTAAATGAGCAATTGTCAGTCACTGGCGGCAGCGCTAACGTTGCGGTACTGAAGAGCGTTGTGACTCAAGCGAGTTCGGCTATTCCAGTTATGCCTTTGTATATCGCTATGGTATTCAAGAAAATGCGTCAGGAAGGGCTCCATGAAGGTTGTATGGAGCAAATCTACCGCATGTTCAGCGAACGTCTATTCCGCGCCGATGGTGCTAAGCCAGAAACTGACAGCGACAACCGCATCCGTTTAGACGATTGGGAACTGCGTGAAGATATTCAGCAACACTGCCGTAATTTGTGGCCACAAGTGACCACAGAAAACTTGTCAGAATTAACGGATTACCGTGAATACAAAGCTGAATTTATTAAATTATTCGGCTTTGGTATCGAAGGTATTGATTACGATGCCGACGTTAATCCATACGTTGAGTTTGACGTTATCGAGCTCTAATTCTGCGATAGCGAGTCACGGTTTATCACAACATTAAACGCCACTTTTTAGTGGCGTTTTTATTTAGAACCCCAAACTAAGATGCGCTACACTAGCTGCAGTTGACCCCTAATAATCCCTCAATAAGGAAAGACGATGAAAATTAGCGCAAGAAATACGCTCAGCGGCACGATCAAATCCATAGAAATGGGCGCGGTAAACAATGAAGTGACGATCGAACTTGCACCAGGTGTCGTATTGACCTCTGTAGTGACGAAAGCATCCTGTGAGCGCCTAGGGCTTAAAGTGGGTGATTCGGCTTATGCACTCATCAAAGCCAGCAGCGTCATGATAGGCGTTGATGACTAGCCCGACGGTAACGTCGCGCTTGATGTAATAAAAGATTAAATCTAACGGGCTGCCTGCTGTGACAGATACCCTTCAATCTCATCGACACACTTAAGCGCATTGAAAAACAAAAAGGCCAAGTGGGATCACTTGGCCTTTTTAATCGAAGTTTACCAGTAAGATAGCCAGGTTAACGCGCTATCCTCACAGAAATTATTCTTCTACAGGGTAAAGTACCTTGGCATTGGCTTTAAGTGAATCTATCAAGCCACGGTAATCTGCTTCGCTGTATTGTGCGTTCAGACGTTGTTTAAGCGCATTAACCAGCTCATCACTCACGCCTTCTGCAGCGTTGACTTTATCCAGTGCAACCACGGCATAACCATTTGCTAAACCAACGGTATCGACAACAGGAGTTGTGCTCGGTGTTGGCATTTGGAACGCTTTACCTACAATAGCTGCATCAACATCTTGCGCGCCGCGGCCTAGTTTCACTTTAGCAACTAAGCCAAGATCCGTTGCACCCGCTTTAACTTGGGCCATCAGCTCTTGTGCTTTCGCACGGGCAGCTTCGTTTGCTTGGTCTTGCTTCAAACGTTCTGTGATATTGGCTTTCACTTCCGCTAAGGCTAAAGTACCCGCATCGTGATGTTCTTTCACACGAACCACCACCACGTGGTTAGGTTCAAGCTCAATCACTTCACTGTTTAACCCTTTCAGCATAACAGTTTCAGAGAACGCTGCTTTGACTAAGTCAGGCTTGTTCAGCGCAGCTGGAACGTTATCGCGAGAGAACAGCGGAGTCGTCTTAATATCGACGCCCACAGCTTTAGCGGTTTCAGATAACGTATCTGGCACTTCATAGCTAGTATCCGCTAATTTGCTTTGTAAGCTGTAGAATTGATCAACCGCTTTCTTATCTTGCAATTGGGCTACTATCTTAGCTTTCACATCGGCAAACGGCACAGTCACACCAGGTTGCACATCTAATAGCTTGATAATATGGAAACCAAAGTCAGTTTTAACCACCGCAGAATGTTGGCCTTTGTTCAATGCAAATAAGGCAGCATCGAAAGCTGGGTCCATCACACCTGGTTCAAACCAATCCAGTTTACCGCCCTGCTCTGCACTCAAGGTATCGTCAGAGTTCGCTTTAGCCAGATCAGCAAAATCGGCACCGCTGTCTAATTGCTTAGCTAAATCTTCAGCCTTGGCTTTTGCAGCCGCTTCATCACTACCAGGCATAACCAGAATGTGCGCCGCAAGACGCTTCTCGTTAGACACGTATTGGGCTTTATGTTCTTCGTAATAAGCTTGCGCTTCTTCGTCTGACACTGGGTTATTTTTAGCAAAATCAGCCGCATTCAGTTCAACATATTCTAAGCTCACCATTTCAGGGCTCATAAACTGCCCTTGGTTTGCGTCGTAATAGTTTTTCACTTGCTCGTCAGTCACAACCGCTGTCGCTAGGAATGGCGCAGAATCAACCACTAAATAACGCACATCGCGGGTTTGACCTTGTAACTCAGCCAATTGCTTAGCTTCACCTGCTAACACAAATTCAGTACCAACTAGCGCAGCTGTTAACTGACGACGGGTCATATCGACACGCATCATGTCTCTAAACGCCTGTGGTTGATAACCTAACTGACGTAGAATCGCTTGATAACGGTCGTTATCAAATTTGCCATCAGTTTGGAATGCGGGTTCAGTTTTAACAGCTGCAATAATCTGTTCGTCAGATACTCGCAGCCCCATTGCCGTAGCCGCTTGATCTATCAGTTTGTCAGCCACTAAGCGCTCTAATACGCTCTGCTTAATGCTTTGTAGATATTTTTCGTCAGCAGATAACGCAGCAAACATCTCACCTAGCTGTTGCTCCATACGAGAGCGCTCGCTTTGGTAAGCCTGTTCAAGCTCGGCTTTCGTGATCTTGTCGCCGTTCACTTCTGCCGCAGGTACATCAGTTGTAGAACCTAAGTAACTGCTGACTCCTGCAAATGCAAAAGATAAAATCACAAGTACGAGAATGCCTTTAGCAATCACGCCTTGCGAACCATCGCGGATCTTTTCTAACATCAGATTTCTCGCTTGTTGCGATTAACAAAATAAAAAGGCGCATCAGTTTGAGATGCGCCTTTCTGTAATTTATGGGGAATATTCAGACGCTACCACAGGTAAATTCTAAAACCCCGAGTAATGGTAGAAATTAAGCTTCATATTCCATTACTTTCAATTCGTAAAAAGCACTGATAAACAGTGCTTGTCATTACGAATGCCTTACAAAGGCTACGATATTAATGATTAATTAACAGCGTCTTTCAGTGCTTTACCAGCTTTGAATGCTGGAATTTTAGCTGCTGCGATTTTGATTTCTTCACCCGTTTGTGGGTTGCGACCAGTACGCTCAGCGCGTTCACGCACTTCAAAAGTACCAAAACCAACAAGAGAAATTTTATCGCCTTCTTTCAGACCTTCAGTCACAGCAGCGATAAAAGAATCCAGTGCACGGCCGGCAGCGGCTTTAGAAATGTCAGCACCAGATGCGATTTTCTCGATTAGTTCAGATTTGTTCATGTCATCCCCTTGAATGTAATTTTTTTGCGCCGCAACCAAATCCGTCTCTAGAGCGGTCTGCGGAGGCTTTTATAACAAGCTTGAATTCAAAGTTCAAGCTGAGTTCGAAAACCAAAGAAATAAAACTGGATACAGCTCAAAGCCAGTTGCGCCAAGGGCTTGGAGCAGCTGGCTCTCCACAGACCTAGGCTACCACAGGTCTGCGCTTTGTTAAGCCCCTTTTTTCATTTTTTTTAACGTGATAGCGCAATTTCTTGCGTTATGCCAAGTTTTTAACCACTTCGAAGCCTTCAACCGGTCTTTCTAGGGCCAGTTTTAACACTTCGTCGACCCAACGCACAGGACGAATTTCTAAATCGGCAATCACATTGGCAGGAATTTCTTCCAGATCACGCTCGTTTTCTTTTGGTATAAGTACCAATTTTATGCCGCCGCGGTGTGCTGCCAGCAGTTTTTCTTTCAAACCGCCAATAGGTAACACTTCACCACGTAAGGTAATTTCACCTGTCATGGCCACGTCGGCACGCACAGGGTTCCCCGTTAAGCTTGATACTAAAGCGGTACACATAGCTGCGCCGGCTGATGGACCATCTTTTGGTGTTGCACCTTCTGGCACATGCACGTGGATATCACGCTTCTCGTAGAAATCCGCATTGATACCTAATTGTTCCGCACGGGCACGAACCACTGTCATCGCAGCCTGAATCGACTCTTGCATTACATCGCCAAGCGATCCTGTGTAAGTTAACTTACCTTTACCAGGTACCGATGTGGCTTCTATCGTCAGTAAGTCACCACCCACTTGGGTCCACGCTAAGCCAGTCACTTGACCGATTTGGTTCTTCGACTCAGCTTTGCCGTAATCGAAGCGCTGCACGCCAAGGAATGACTTAAGGTTATCTTGATTCACAGTGACAGATTTAACTGATTTATCGAGCAAAATCATTTTCACGACTTTACGACAAATCTTCGACAATTCGCGCTCAAGCGCTCGCACACCCGCTTCACGGGTGTAGTAACGAATAATGCCAACAATCGCGCTGTCATCCACATGGATTTCAGTCGCTTTTAAGCCGTTGCGTTCAATTTGCTTATTCAGCAAATGTTGCTTAGCAATATTCAGCTTCTCGTCTTCGGTATAACCCGACAAACGAATGACTTCCATACGGTCAAGCAGTGGCCCAGGAATGTCCATGGAGTTTGACGTAGCGACGAACATCACATCGGATAAGTCGTAATCGACTTCGAGGTAATGATCGTTAAAGGTCGCATTTTGCTCAGGATCGAGGACTTCTAATAAAGCAGAAGCCGGATCGCCGCGCATGTCTGAACTCATCTTGTCGATTTCATCCAGCAAGAATAATGGGTTTTTTACACCCACTTTAGCCATCTTTTGAATGACTTTACCTGGCATAGAACCAATATAAGTACGGCGATGACCACGGATTTCCGCTTCATCACGCACGCCGCCTAAGGCAACACGGACATACTTACGACCAGTCGCCTTAGCGATCGATTGACCTAGCGAGGTTTTACCCACACCTGGAGGTCCAACGAGACACAGAATTGGCCCTTTAAGCTGACGCACTCGACTTTGGACTGCCAAATATTCCAAGATACGTTCTTTAACTTTTTCCAGACCGAAATGATCGGTATCGAGCACTTCTTGGGCTTTTGCTAAATCACGTTTGATTTTAGAGCGTTGGCTCCAAGGCACTGACGTCATCCAATCCACATAGCTGCGAACAACTGTGGCTTCTGCCGACATTGGCGACATCATACGTAGCTTGTTAAGCTCGGCTAGGGCTTTTTCTTTCGCCTCGGCGGGCATGTTAGCCTCTTCAATCTTACGATTTAAGGCTTCAAACTCGTCATGGCCTTCGTCTAAGTCACCCAGTTCTTTCTGGATGGCTTTCATCTGTTCGTTCAGATAGTACTCACGCTGACTTTTTTCCATCTGTTTTTTAACGCGGGTACGAATACGTTTCTCAACCTGCAATAGGTCGATCTCCGATTCCATCATCGCCATTAAATATTCCAGACGCTCGCCAACGTTGATCATCTCAAGCACAGATTGCTTATCTTCAAGCTTAAGTGGCATGTGTGCAGCCATAGTATCTGCCAGACGCGCCGCTTCATCGATACCCGATAAAGAGGTCAAGACTTCTGGCGGGATCTTTTTGTTCAGCTTGATATAACCTTCAAACTGACCAATAGCACTGCGCACTAACACTTCTTCTTCTTTGTCTTCCAGCGGTTCTGATTCCAGATACTCAGCTTTAGCCACAAAGAACTCTGTTTCTTGGGTGTAACGGGTAATACGGGCGCGACGACCGCCTTCTACCAACACTTTGACTGTGCCGTCTGGCAGCTTAAGTAACTGTAAAATAGAGGCAACCGTACCCACTTCGAAGATGTCATCTTTTGATGGTTCATCGAGTTCGGCATCACGCTGCGCCACTAAAATAATTTGCTTATCCTGCGCCATTGCGGTTTCGAGACATCGAATAGATTTTTCTCGTCCGACAAATAACGGAATTACCATATGGGGATAGACCACCACATCTCGCAGTGGCAGCACGGGGAGTTCGATATGCGCTTCACGCTCTTGGGTCATAGTTCGATTCCGTTTTGGTGAAATGGATTAATACTGGAGTATATTGGGACGCTTTATTGAGTTTCAATGGCTAATACGAAAAAAGGAGTCCATTGGACTCCTTGTTTTTCAGTTTATTAGCGATCAGTACAATTATTGTTCGCCTGATGCCACTTGGGCCTCATTGTGCTCGTAAATCAAGATTGGGGCAGACTCCCCTTTCACTACTGATTCATCCACAACGGCCTTCACCACACCGTCAACGGATGGGATATCGTACATAGTATCCAGCAGAATACTTTCAACGATGGAGCGTAGGCCACGGGCACCTGTCTTGCGAGACATGGCTTTGTGAGCAATCGCTTTAAGCGCATCTTCGCGGAACTCAAGCTCAACCCCTTCCATCTCAAATAACGCACTGTATTGCTTAGTTAGGGCATTTTTAGGTTGAGATAGAATTTGTACTAAAGCTTCTTCATCCAGCTCAGTCAGAGTCGCAACCACTGGTAGACGACCAATAAACTCAGGGATTAAACCGTATTTGACTAAATCGCCAGGCTCTACTTGCGATAAGGTTTCAGAGATCGTCGCTTTCTCTTTCTCGCCTTTCACCTGTGCACCAAAACCAATCCCCGAGCCAACGTGCGCACGTTGCTCAATCACTTTCTCAAGCCCAGCAAACGCACCACCACAGATAAACAGGATCTTAGAAGTATCGACTTGTAAGAATTCTTGCTGTGGATGCTTACGGCCACCTTGTGGTGGAACCGCGGCAACAGTACCTTCAATCAGCTTAAGCAGCGCTTGCTGTACACCCTCACCCGATACGTCACGGGTGATTGATGGATTGTCTGACTTACGGCTAATTTTATCGATTTCATCGATATAAACGATACCACGCTGCGCTTTCTCAACATCGTAGTCGCACTTTTGCAGCAACTTTTGAATGATGTTTTCAACGTCTTCACCCACATAACCCGCTTCAGTCAGTGTTGTGGCATCGGCCATAGTGAAAGGTACATTGAGTGAGCGCGCAAGGGTTTCAGCCAGTAGGGTTTTACCGCTGCCCGTTGGGCCAATCAGCAAAATATTACTCTTACCCAGCTCGACTCCGTCCTTAGGCGATGCATTTTTTAAGCGCTTATAGTGGTTATACACAGCCACTGATAGCACTTTTTTGGCTCTGTCTTGGCCAATCACATAATCGTCTAAATGTGCACGTAATTCATGTGGTGTTGGTAATTTATCGCTATCACGCTTCGGAGAGATTTCTTTAATCTCTTCGCGAATGATGTCGTTACATAACTCAACACATTCGTCGCATACATACACTGATGGGCCAGCAATGAGTTTTCTGACTTCATGCTGGCTCTTTCCGCAAAAAGAGCAGTACAGCAATTTACCGCTGTCACCATTATTTTTGTTATCGCCCATTAATTACCTCATTTGCAGTCTGCTCTACTGCCTGTCTTAAATTTGCTTAACTTTTACAGAGCATAGCTCAGTCAAAAGCAAAAATCAGCCGCGTTTCGTCATCACAGAGTCAACTAAGCCATATTCGACGGCTTGAGTCGCACTCATGAAGTTGTCACGGTCTGTATCACGTTCAACGACTTCGAGCGGTTGGCCAGTATGCTCGGCTAACATTTGGTTAAGCTTATTCTTAATGCCTAAGATTTCTTTGGCATGGATAGCGATGTCAGAAGCTTGACCTTGAAAACCACCCAGTGGTTGATGGATCATCACGCGAGAGTTTGGTAAACAGTGACGTTTGCCCTTCTCACCACCGGCTAATAAGAATGCACCCATGCTAGCCGCTTGACCGATACACACAGTGCTAACATTTGGTTTGATGAACTGCATAGTATCATAAATCGCCATGCCTGCCGTGACAGAGCCACCTGGAGAGTTTATGTATAAAAAGATATCTTTATCTGGGCTTTCTGATTCTAAGAATAATAATTGCGCCACGATAAGGTTTGCCATGTGTTCTTCAACTTGACCTACCAAAAAGATAATCCGCTCTTTCAACAAACGAGAATAAATATCGTATGAGCGTTCACCCTTAGCAGTCTGTTCGATCACCATAGGCACTAAAGCACTTTGTATGTCTGACGCATTATGCATTATTCACTTCCCTAAATAAAAATGGCTCGCATGAGGAGCCTCATACGAGCCATTATAAATGGCGAACAGCTAATCAAGTCAAGCTTAGCTTATGCGCGACCGGTAGCCTTGTTCATAAATTCTTCAAAAGCGACTTGTTTTTCGGTCACTTTGGCAGATTTCAACAGTGCTTCAACCGCTTGCTCTTCTAAAGCAACGTTGCGCATGTTTTGCATCAGCTCTTTGTTGCTGTTGTAATAAGCAACTACTTCACTTGGATCTTCGTAGGCTGAAGCCATAGAAGCGATCAAGCCTTGTACGCGTTCATCTTCCGCTTTCAGTTCGTTAGTCTTGATGACTTCGCCTAATAGCAGACCGATTTTAACACGACGTGCAGCTTGTTCAGTGAACAATTCAGCTGGCAGTTCTGGCATGTTAGCCGATTGGCCGCCAAAACGTTGCATGGCTTGTTGACGCAAAACGTTAACTTCGCCATCGATCAGTGCTTTTGGCAGAGTGATGTCGTTGTTCGCTAACAGACCGTTGATCACTTGCTCTTTCACGTTAGCTTTTAACGCTTGCTCAAGTTCGCGGTTCATGTTTTTACGGATTTCAGCTTTAAGGGCTTCTAAGCCACCTTCGCTGATACCGAACAGAGCAGCAAACTCATCGTTGACTTCTGGAAGATTAGCGGCTTGAACTTCAGTCAGCGTAATCGCGAACTTAGCGGCTTTACCTTTCAGGTTTTCAGCGTGATATTCTTCTGGGAAGTTCACGTCGATAACAAACTCTTCACCCGCTTTGTGACCTAAGATACCCGCTTCAAAACCTGGGATCATACGGCCGCTTCCTAGTTGCAGTTCGAAATCGTCAGCTTTGCCGCCTTCAAATTCTTCACCGTCAACTGAGCCAACAAAGTTCATCTTCACTTTGTCGCCATCGGCAGCTTCACGCTCAACAGCAGCGAAAGTCGCGTGTTGTTTACGTAGGGTTTCAATCATAGTGTCAACGTCAGCGTCAGTCACTTCAGCTTTTGGCTGTTCTACTTCGATTGCATCTAAGCCTTTCAGCTCAACTTCTGGATAGATTTCAAAGGTAGCGATAAATTCGAATTTTTCGCCATCAGTTGAACCAGGAACAAAAGTCGGTGCACCCGCTGGGTTTAACTTCTCAGCAATAATTGCTTCGATGAAGTTACGTTGCATCACTTCACCCATGATGTCTTGACGAATCGCTGCGCCGTAACGTTTGTTAATCACAGTAATAGGCACTTTACCAGGACGGAAACCTGGGATACGAGCACGCTTAGCTTCACGTTGTAAACTGTCTTTAACCAGCTTTTCAATTTGTTCAGCAGGAACAGAAATGGTCAGGCGACGCTCTAGGCCTTGGGTTGCTTCAACAGAAACTTGCATTGTTTTACCTCGAAATTTGTCTAACGTCCTTTGTAATAGCCGATTCATCAACTATTCAGGTATTCGTTTCTTGATCATTAAATTTGACTACAATGCCCACCACAACTGGCTTTAGGCACAGGTCGCTCATAGTTGATATCTATCAAGACGCGACATTATAGCCACCGTTTTCTGCAGAGTCGAGCCTCAACAGCCGAATCTGAGGTATAAAAAAAGCGACACAAGGTCGCTTTTTTTAATTTGTACTCAAAGTACTAAAAAATGGGGTGACTGATGGGGCTCGAACCCACGACAACCGGAATCACAATCCGGGACTCTACCAACTGAGCTACAATCACCACTGAAACTGGTACGCCCGGCAGGATTCGAACCTGCGACCACCCGCTTAGAAGGCGGGTGCTCTATCCAACTGAGCTACGGGCGCATGGTTTACAGAATTTTCTGTATCCTAACCGATTTGGAAAGCACTTAGCTAACCCTATCATTCGCCTATTTGAGTTCAAATTACTTTTTGAATTCATCGATGCAAATGACAATAAAGTGGTCGGTGATAGAGGATTCGAACCTCTGACCCTCTGGTCCCAAACCAGATGCGCTACCGGACTGCGCTAATCACCGAAGGTCTTACATTTTACTTGGTATCAACTCAGAGGCTCCCCTCTGGTCCGCTCTCGTCCAAAATCTGGATGCGTTACCGGACTGCGCTAATCACCGATGGTCTTACATAACATTTTCAGTGCTAGATGAACACATCTGCCTGAGAACGGAGCGCATCTTATCCCCTCACTTTACAACCGTCAACGATTTTTTTATTGATTGACTCTAGGTGCTGAATTATCAGGCTAATCCGGTTTTTTTTATCCATTTGGCGACGGCTTTAACCATGACACAGTAGCTGTGCCCTGTTAAAATAGCCGCGATTGCCAATCTCTGTGTTAACTACTGTTTTCACCATCGCCCATATAAAGGATATCCTACACCCATGACAGCCCAAATAATCGACGGCAAGGCGATTGCTCAATCCATCCGCACTAAGCTCAGCGAAAAAGTCACCGCCCGCAAAGAGGCTGGACAGCGCATTCCGGGTTTAGCCGTAGTATTAGTGGGAGCCGATCCGGCATCACAGGTTTATGTTGGAAGCAAACGTAAGGCCTGTGAGGAAGTTGGATTTATTTCTCGTTCATACGATTTAGAAACAAGTTGCAGTGAAGATGAGTTGCTGAGCCTTATTGATAGTCTGAATGATGATCCGACCATCGATGGCATTTTAGTGCAACTGCCATTACCTGCCCATATCGAAGATTCAAAAGTCATCGAACGTATTCGTCCAGATAAAGATGTCGATGGATTTCACCCGTATAACGTTGGCCGTTTAGCGCAGCGTATTCCTGTGCTGCGCTCTTGCACGCCGATGGGCATTATGACACTCATCAAATCCACTGGTGTCGATACCTATGGTTTAGATGCTGTTGTGGTTGGCGCGTCTAATATTGTCGGCCGCCCTATGACCTTAGAGTTACTGCTTGCTGGCTGCACCACCACCACTTGCCACCGCTTCACTAAGAATCTTGAGCAAAAGATCCGTCTCGCGGATCTCGTTGTTGTCGCTGTCGGTAAACCCGGCTTCATTCCTGGTGAGTGGATCAAGCCCGGCGCGATTGTAATAGATGTGGGTATTAACCGTTTAGATAACGGCACCTTAGTCGGCGATGTGCAATATGAAGTCGCCGCGCAAAATGCCAGTTTTATCACTCCAGTCCCAGGCGGTGTTGGCCCGATGACAATTGCGAGTCTATTGGAAAATACCTTATACGCTGCCGAGCAATATCACGACTAGCTTCTAGCTTCTAGCAAGCATAAAAAAACCTGCATAATGCAGGTTTTTTTATGCTGAAGATTTTCTTGAATTAAGAATATAGCGAATAAGCTTATTTCTTACGCCAAGTGGTACCACTTGGGCCATCTTCGAGTTCAACGCCTAACTCATTCAAACGGTTACGCGCCACATCCGCCGCAGCCCAGTCCTTTTCAGTACGAGCACGGTTACGTTCAACAATTAAAGCTTCAATTTCAGCCACTTCATCATCACTACCGCCGCCTTGGAAGAAAGCTTCAGGCTCTTGGCTTAATAAGCCTAGCACATCCGCTAACTGCTTTAAGGTGACCGCTAATGCCGATGCCTGTGCCATATCGGTCAGTTTTAAGCGATTAATGTCACGCACCATGTCAAACAGGACTGAATAGGCTTCAGGTGTATTAAAGTCATCATCCATCGCCGCTTTAAATTTAGCGATAAACTCTTCTGCTGGCGCCGCTGCGACAGTCAAGTCGACATCTTTAATAGCGGTATACAAACGCTCTAAGGCTGAGCGAGCTTGTTTCAAGTTATCTTCTGAATAGTTCAGTTGACTACGATAGTGGCCCGATAACAGGAAATAACGCACAGTTTCAGCATCATAGTGACCAAGCACATCGCGAATAGTGAAGAAATTGCCTAACGACTTAGACATTTTTTCACGGTCAACCATCACCATGCCCGTGTGCATCCAATAGTTTACGTATGGCGTGTCATGGGCACAGCAAGACTGGGCGATTTCGTTCTCATGGTGCGGGAACTGCAAGTCAGAGCCGCCGCCATGAATATCAAAATGCAGACCTAAATGTTTGCTGTTCATGGCAGAACATTCGATATGCCAGCCAGGACGACCCGGTCCCCATGGTGATTCCCACGTCGGTTCGCCAGGTTTCGACATTTTCCACAACACAAAATCCATTGGATTTTGTTTGGTTTCGTCCACTTCAACCCGAGCTCCGGCTTGCAGTTGATCTAAATTCTGGCCCGATAAACGGCCGTAATCAGGATAGGAAGCCACGCTGAAAAGCACATCACCATCGCTCGCCACATAGGCATGACCACGGGCGAGTAATAACTCAACCATGTCGATAATTTCGGCAATGTGCAGGGTTGCACGTGGTTCAAAATCGGGGCGCAGCATATTTAAGGCATCGAAGTCTTGATGCATTTCACCGATCAGACGCTCAGTTAAGGCCTCGCAGCTTTCGTTATTCTCGTTAGCACGCTTGATAATTTTGTCATCAACGTCGGTAATATTGCGCTGAAAATTCACTTCATAACCAGCGTAACGCAGGTAGCGCACTATCATGTCAAAGGAAACAAAAGTACGGCCATGACCAATATGACAGAGATCGTATATGGTCACACCACACACGTACATCCCGATTTTTCCGGGAGTAATCGGCTTAAATTCCTGTTTTTGGCGGGTAATACTGTTGTAAATCTTCAACATCGATATTCTCTTCAATGATACATTCAGGTGTAAAATCAAGGAGTCAGTCTATCACGGCCTGACAGGTTTTGAATACTGCACTTTGCGCGCAATCCGAGATAAGTTAGAATCGCGCCACTATTTACAGAGAGTATGAAAACATGATCACATTACACACCAATTTGGGCGACATTAAACTGCAACTGAACGCTGAAAAAGCGCCGTTAACAGTGGCAAACTTCATGAAATATGTTGACGAAGGTTTCTTCGACGGCACTATCTTCCACCGTGTGATTGACGGTTTCATGATCCAAGGTGGTGGCTTCAACGAAGACATGAGCCAAAAACGTTGTAACGAGCCAGTAAAGAACGAAGCCAATAACGGTTTATCAAACCGTACTGGTACTGTCGCTATGGCGCGTACTTCTGATCCTCATTCAGCCACTGCGCAGTTCTTCATTAACGTGAACGACAACACTTTCCTCGATTTTAAATCAGAAACCTCACAGGGCTGGGGCTACTGCGTATTCGGCGAAGTTGTTGAAGGCATGGATATTATCGAAAAAATCAAAGCAGTTAGTACAGGTAACCGTGGTATGCATCAAGATGTACCATTAGAAGCTGTAGTGATTGAAAAAGTCAGCGTTGCGGCATAATCCCTGCGCATGCGAACTTTATTTATAGGCGATCTGCACCTAAGTGCAGATCGTCTTGATATCACCCAAGCGTTCACTCGCTTCCTCGACACTGAACTCGATGATGCCGATGCCCTTTATATCCTAGGTGATTTGTTTGAAGTCTGGGTTGGCGATGATATTGCATTGCCTTTTGCCCTCGAACTCGCCGAAAAACTCAAGCAGGTATCGCAAAAGCTGCCAGTGTATTTCATCCACGGCAACCGTGACTTTATGTTAGGCAAGCAGTATGCACGCGCCGCAGGAATGCAAATCTTACCCGAAGTGACGTGCCTGAATTTATACGGCGTAGACACGGTTATCTTACACGGCGACAGCTTGTGTACTTTGGATAAGGCCTACCAACGCTTTCGAAAACTGCGCAGTTTGTCACTGGCGCGTTGGCTATATGGTTGTTTATCAAAGAAAACCCGTCAGGGTATTGCCGATAAAATTCGCAGCAATAGCAAAAGCAGCAATCAGCAAAAAAGCTATACCATCATGGATGTGGAGCCCAATGCGGTCGATGCGTTATTTGCCAAGACCCACACCAAACATATGATCCACGGTCATACCCACAGACCCGCCATTCATCAACTTGCCAATGGCTGTCAACGTATTGTGGTTGGTGACTGGTATGAGCAAGGCAGTGTGCTGAGTGTCAGCGCCAAAGGAATTAATTTACAATCGTTACCCTTCGAGCAGACAACTTAAGTTAGCTTGCTTTTTATTGACCTTGTTTGAGTTTAAAGACGCTTCATATTAACGGTTCGAGCGAACCGTTAATCGTTTTAGCCATATCGACTTAATTCATCGACTTTTAAAGAGAAGCTACTTTCAAATCAATTTGCTAGCGGCGACCCACTGTGGAAACGAAACTCATCATCCTGCGCCAGAATCAACTCAGCCTCTAACTCGCCAAAATACGTTACACGCTCGCGAATATCTTCAGGTGAAACTAACTGAGCTAACGCAAGATAATCTTGATAGTGGCGGGCTTCAGAGCGCAGCAGTGACACATAAAACTTACCCAGCTCACCGTCTAAATAGGGCGCCAACTTAGCAAAACGCTCGCACGAACGCGCCTCAATATAGGCCCCCACAATCAACTTATCCCGCAGGATATCTTTCTCATGGGTGGTCACATAACTCATCATGCCCTTGGCATATCGGCCTGCGCGAATATTACGGTATTCGATACCGCGTTTGTGCATCAATTCCAATACTTGTTCAAAATGATGAAACTCTTCTTTAATCAAACGGATTAAAGGTGACACTAAATTGGCGGCAAATTTAAAGTTTGGCTTAGGCATCAGTTCGGCCACCAGTTCATTCTTTTTCACATCGCGCGCCAGAAAACTCACCACATCGTGGTCTTGGGAATAGATAAACTCTTCATAGGGTTTAGCCCACGCCAACAGAGCTCGACCACTGTCTTTATCTAACGCATATTTTCGTAGTAAAAATATCGCTGTCTGAGCCGCTTTTAACTCACAGTTACAGTGATCGATCAGCAACTCATCCAAGGAATCTGATTTAATCGCGACATCAATCCAAGTTTGCGGTGTTTCACAGCGAAGAAACGCGTGGATGGGGGCAAGAAGTTGCTGCATGGACTCACTCAATCTCATTCTGAATATCGCGCTATTTTACGCATATTTACTCATAAGCTATAGCATTAGGCTTCAGTAAACTTGACGTGCCGAACTTTTTGTTTAATAAATAATCTACACTCTAAAGAATTGAGATCCTGATCACACAGCTTCTCACTTCTGTATGTGTCACCAATCGTCAGTTAAAGGAACAGGACACCATTTTAACCTCGATTGTGGAGCTGTTATCAGCTCGTCTGACGTTTGGCGAGCCATTCATCAATGCTGAACAAGGATAATTATAATGATACTGAATCACTTAATGGGGCTATACACTCATCCTAAACAAGAGTGGCACACAATTGAGAAAAACCATGAGGCACTAAAAAGTAGCTTAAGTCATGTGGTGCTGATCGCCTTAATTCCTGCGATTTGCAGTTATATTGCTACGGCTTATATTGGCTGGAATCCAGGCGCTGGCGATCCTATTTACCTCACACCTCAAAGCGCCATGTTTATGTCAGCTGGCATGTATTTAGGCCTAATTGCGGGCGTATTCGCCCTCGCCTACTTGGCTTATTGGATGGCAAAAACCTTCGATGCAAACCCAACCTACACCCAAGCGTTAGAACTCGCGTCCTACACAGCTACACCATTGTTTATGGTCGGTTTAGCCGCCTTGTATCCAGTGCTGTGGTTTATCATGATAGTGGGATTGATTGGTCTGGCTTACTCAGTCTACTTACTGTACGCGGGTGTGCCGATTATTATGAATATCCCTGAAGAGAAAGGCTTTATCTATGCCAGCTCTATGGTGACCGCTGGTTTAGTGTTGTTAGTAGGGCTAATGGCAACCAGCGTTATTTTATGGAGCCTAGGTTTTGGTCCTATGTATCAATAACCAGTTGAATTAACTGTCACTCACACCAACCAATAGCTCTATCGCTAATCCATAAAATAAAAAAGAAGGCCTAAAAGGCCTTCTTTTTTTGGGTCTGCTTAATGATCAGAACAACTTAGCTTAATTCAACTTAGCTTAATTGAGTTGAACTGTTTGACTCATTCCATCAAACCAATTCAATCAAGCTAATTCTATTAAATCATTCGAAAGAATCACGCAGCGCTACAGTTAAGTTAAACACTAAATTATCCGCTGACGAATCTTTGCTGTCTGCACAGAAATAACCTTCACGCTCAAACTGATAAGCTTTTTCTGCTGGCGCATTCACTAGGCTTGCTTCAGCAAAACCGTGCACTACCACTAAGGATTCAGGGTTTAATACTTCGTCCACAGTCTCTGCCGCAGCAGGATTAGGATCGGTAAATAAACGCTGATAGAGACGGAATTCAGCTGGTTTAGCAGTAGATGCCTCAACCCAATGGATCACACCTTTAACTTTACGGCCATCAGCAGGATTTTTACCTAAGGTTTCAGGATCATAAGTGCAGTAAACCGTCGTGATATTGCCTTCGCTGTCTTTGTCACAACGCTCAGCTTTAATCACATAGGCATTACGTAAACGCACTTCCTTACCTGCTACCAAACGTTTGTATTGTTTGTTGGCTTCTTCTCTAAAGTCAGCCACATCAATCAATATTTCACGGCCAAAGGCTAATTCACGTGTCCCCATGCTCTCATCATTTGGATGAGCGGCCGCTTGAATATACTCAAGTTCACCTTCAGCATAGTTTTCGATGATCACTTTCAATGGACGTAATACAGCCATCGCACGCGGTGCATGTTCGTTCAATTCTTCACGAATACACGCATCTAACATGCCGACTTCAATCATATTCTCTTGTTTAGTCACGCCGATACGTTGGCAGAACTCGCGAATTGACGCAGGCGTGTAACCACGGCGACGCAGGCCAGCAATCGTTGGCATACGTGGGTCGTCCCAACCTGACACGAGTTTACGGGTCACAAGGTCGTTTAGCTTACGCTTAGACATCAAGGTATATTCAAGATTTAAGCGTGAAAACTCGTATTGACGAGTACGATTCGGCGCTTGAAAATCATTCAAATTATCCAACACCCAGTCGTATAAACGACGGTTGTCTTGGAACTCTAAAGTACATAAAGAGTGGGTAATATGTTCTAACGCATCAGAGATACAATGGGTAAAGTCGTACATTGGGTAAATGCACCACTTGTCACCCGTTTGGTGGTGATGGGCAAAACGAATACGGTAGATGATAGGATCGCGCATACACATGAATGGCGACGCCATATCAATTTTGGCACGCAGCGCACACTCACCTTCTTTAAAACCACCGTCGCGCATCTTAGCGAATAAGGCGAGGTTTTCTTCGACTGATGTGTCGCGGAAAGGACTGTTTTTACCTGGCTCTTTTAACGTGCCACGGTATTCGCGAGTTTCATCAGCATTCAAGAAACACACATAAGCCAAACCTTTATTGATCAGTTCAACTGCATATTGATGTAACTGATCAAAATAGTTTGATGAATAGCGTACATCGCCATCCCACTGGAATCCAAGCCAACGCACATCCGCCTGAATAGAATTAACATAATCAATGTCTTCTTTTTCAGGATTAGTATCGTCAAAACGTAAATTACACAGACCGTTATAGTCTCGCGCTATCCCAAAATTTAAGCAGATAGATTTAGCATGACCAATATGAAGATAGCCATTCGGTTCCGGCGGGAAACGAGTCTGTACACTCGTGTGCTTACCGCTTTGTAAATCTTCATCTATGATATTACGAATAAAGTTACTCGGACGTACTTCAGTGTCCACATGACTCATGGAATTCCTCTTTGCGAACAATGGCAATTTTAAGAAAACCAGCATGATCCTACAGATCACTACTAGTTACAATGCCTAGTGCTAAAAACTATGGTTTTTGACCGGCTAGGTTATAACCGCGATAGTAAAACAATAAAAGCAGCCATGAAAGCTGCTTTTATCTTTGACCTAACTAAGCTGACATTTATTACCCAGTCATACTGACTCAGTAAATCTTACTCTGTGATGATGCGGATCCCTGGAATGATCTGCTGAGTTCTTCTGCCCTTACGTTTCAGCCATTGATAAAAGGCCACTAACGCAAACAGGAAGAAACCAATCCACAGACTCGATTGCACAGGATGCTGCGTAAAGGTTGCCGCTTGATAGACCACAGTCGCAGAACCATAGGCCAGAGAGAAAGTCCACGTAGCCGCAAACGTCGCCCAACGGGAACCAAACTCATGCACTAAGGCGCCCATCGCCGCGACACAAGGGGTATACAACAAGATAAACAGCAAGTAAGAGAACGCCGCAATTTTGCCACTGAAACCAGCTTGCAGGGCACCGAAGGTCGATGTTGCCACGCCTTGCTCTTCCGCTATCGCTTCTTTATTAGTCAAATCACCAACCGACAGTTTTAGCGGATCTTCCAGATCAATTCCAAACAAGTTTGCAGGAATCGTCGCCAGAGCCGCATTAAAGCTTTCACTCAATGGCGTAAGCTCTTCATCAGCGGGCGCTGCAGTGCTGTACAAACTGTTTAAGGTACCAACAACCGCTTCTTTGGCAAAAATACCCGTGATAATACCGACAGTTGCTGGCCAGTTATCCTGCTCTATACCCATAGGCGAGAAGATGGGCGTGATTTTTTGGCTCGCAACACTCAGCAAAGATGCTTGGCTATCTTCATGGCCGAAGGTGCCATCAACACCTATAGCATTGATAAAGTTCAATAAGGTTACCACCAGCACAATCGTTTTCCCCGCACCTAAAATAAAGCTCTTAGTGCGTTTGCCAGTGCGGACCATAACAGCTTTAAATTTGGGCATCTCATAGCTTGGCAGTTCCATCACCACAGCACTGCTGGTGCCGGGCAACAGGGTGCTCCTGAGTAATAAACCCGTACCGATAGCGGCAAAGATACCAATAACGTAAAGCAAGAAGACTAAATTCTGCCCAGAATCGGGAAAGAATGCCGCGGCAAATAACGCATACACTGGCAAACGTGCACCGCAAGACATAAATGGCGCCATCATACCCGTGACAATACGCTCACGTTCACTGCCTAAGGTCCGCGTCGCCATAATCGCCGGCACAGAACAACCAAAACCGACAATCATAGGCACGAAAGCTTTACCGGGCAGACCGATACGGCGCATTAACCCATCAACTACAAATGCAGCGCGGGCCATGTAGCCAGAGCTTTCAAGGACTGACAAACCGAGGAATAAAGCAGCGATCACCGGAATAAACGTGGTCACGGTTTGAATACCTTGGCCAACACCACCAGCGAGAATAGTGACCAACCAAGCTGGAGAGCCCATGTTCGTCAAGAATGCGCCAAAGTGGTCGACAAACAACGCACCCGCAAACACATCGAAGAAATCGATAAAAGCGCTGCCAATATTGATGCTGAACATAAACATCAAATACATCACGAACAAGAACACAGGAATGCCAAGCACGGGATGCAATACGAGTTTATCTAATTTATCACTGAGAGTGAGGAATCCCGACTCTTTCACTGAACCTTGAAACACTTTCTCAACGAAATTAAAGCGCGTGGTAGCCACCATCACTTCAATATCATGGCCTTGCGAAGAGATAATCTGGGTACAGGTATTTACTTCATCCTGCAACTCAGCATTTTGGCAACTGCCACAACCTGAACCATTGCCAAGCATAGCCAAAGCACGGCCACGGCTTAATTGCGCGTCTTTGCTGCAAAGCAACTGCACGCCCGCTTCAATTTGTTCATCGTAATGCAGTACTAATGGTGCTTCAGAGACTCGGCCTTGCAGTAAATCGAGTACCTGTGCCTGCACTTTTTCTACATCGGCAGGATCGCGTGAGCACACACCAATCACAGGGCAGCCCAGCTCTTTGCTCATTTTCTTTAAATCGACTTTGATACCGCGTTTAACTGCAGAATCAATTTTATTCAGCACCACCACCATAGGGATCGCGAGTTCACGCAATTGGGCGGTGAGATATAAATGACGTTCGATATTAGTGGCATCGACTAAATTGATAATGCCGTCGACACGTTGCTCAGCGAGATATTGCTGCGCAATTTGCTCATCGAGTGAACAATCGCAACTATTGCCCGCAGGCAGAAGATCGTAAATACCCGGTAAATCGGTCAGATAGACATCGGCACCGTTTAAGGTGAAATGACCAGTCTTTTTCTCGACCGTCACACCAGACCAGTTACCGACTTGTTGATTCGCGCCGGTTAGCGCGTTAAAGAGCGTCGATTTACCCGCATTCGGGTTACCGACTGTGACGCAATGAAACTGCTTAGCCATTCGTCTTTTCCACCTCAATGATGTCTGCCAAATCTCTGCGCATACAAAGTTTACTACCACGAATATCCAGTTCGAGACCAGAGCCCATAGGTGCGTATCGGATCAATAAAAAACGCGTATTTGGCGTGATCCCCATGGACAACAACTTGCGCTTCACGGTTTGTGGCAGCGCCAAACGCCCCACTTCAGAAATAAGACCGCGATCGCCGGGACTGAGTTCGCTTAACTTCATTACGTATTCCACCTTGCAACAGGTTCAGCTCGAAAAACTGCGCCCATTGTAACCGAGCGATGACCCTAATAACTTTACCTAGATCAAGATTTTTGATTGGTAACGATAATAGTTTTCAATTGTGTTGGGTATTATGTGATAAAAATTCCAATGAATAAACGACCAACCGAAAATAAAAATCCATACCTAAGCGCACAAGAGAATGATGCGATCGGCAGAAGTCAAAAAGCTGTGAACAAAACCCTTACCAAAGCAAACGTGATCAAGGTCACGCTTCCTCTATATCACCAGTAAAATCATCCCTCTTTACAGTGAAAAGACCCTCAGATGTTAAGCGAGTGTCACGCATTTGTTCTAATATTAATCAGCTTTAATAAGCTAAATTAGCAATGTCGAAAGCGTAAAAATAACAAATATAAATGCACTCGGGAAAAGATGAACATGGAAATAAGGCTAAAGTTCAAAAGCATAGCTAAGGCTATGCTATGTATTTTGTTATCAATCGTGAGTATCTCTGTCTCGGCGACGCCTTGGGATGACAAAAAACCAGAGGACGTTGTCGCGACATTAGACAAAAAATTCGCCGAAGGTAAGTATTCTGCCAAAGGGGCTGACACTTGCCTGATGTGCCACAAAAAAAGTGCCGTGGTCATGGCCATTTTTGATGGGGTTCATGGTAATCCTAATGTGAAAGCTTCGCCCATGGCCGATTTGCAGTGTGAAGCTTGCCACGGCCCGTTAGGAAATCATAACAAAGGTGGCAAAGAGCCAATGATCACCTTTGGTGCAAATTCTCCCGTTCCCGCGCAAAAGCAAAACAGTGTTTGTATGAGCTGCCACAATCATAGCCAACGTATCGCGTGGAAAGGCAATCACCACGATAACGCCGATGTGGCTTGCGCAAGTTGCCATCAAGTTCATGTAGCCAAGGATCCTATCAGTGATAAAGCCAATGAAGTCGCCATTTGTACCCAGTGCCATACCCAGCAAAAAGCCGATATGCACAAACGCTCGGCCCATCCATTACAGTGGCAACAGATGGTGTGCAGTGACTGCCATAATCCCCACGGCAGTTTGAACGATTCAAGCTTGAAACAAATGAGCGTCAACGAAAATTGCTATAGCTGCCACGCCGAAAAACGTGGTCCTAAATTATGGGAACATGCCCCCGTCACCGACAACTGCGCGAATTGTCACAATCCCCATGGCAGCGTAAACGACGCCATGCTGATCAGTAAGCCTCCGCAGCTTTGTCAACAGTGCCACGCCTCGGATGGTCATAGCAGCAATGCCTACTTTGGCAATCAAACCAATGCATTTACTTCAGGTAATTCCTGTATGAATTGCCACGGACAAGTGCATGGTTCTAACCATCCTTCTGGCAAATTGCTACAGAGATAACAAGGGAACGATCATGCCAACAGCTAAACTATCTCACCCTAGTGCTTGCTTCTTACTCACGTTACTCGCATGGGTGATAAGCGGTGTTTTATCTCAGGCACATGCCGAAGGTTATGAGCTACAACAGGCGAATCGAAGTGGCATAAAAACAGAAGCATGGAGCTGCAAACAATGCCAACCTAAGTCAGGGCATAGTGGTGATGTCAGTGCCACCCTCGCTTACAACGATGGCGAGGACAGCCGTTTCGGTAACCGCACTGGGACAGATAACGATGGGTTCGTTGGCGCAGTCGGTGCGGATATGCTGTACAAAACACCGTCGGGTTATCAAACTCAATTGATCGCGGATAAGTTAGGTTTTGATGCGGGCTCAGCTAAGCTCACGACAGGAAGGCCAGGGAACTATCAAATCAACTTAGGTTATAGAGGCTTAGCTAACTATAACCATAATCAACTCAAAAGCTCTTATACCTCATCGCAAGATAAGATGTTGTTGCCCGATAACTGGATAACAGGTGGCACAACACAATCTATGCCTATGCTACAGAGCAGCCTTGTTGGCCAAGATTTCAGTATTCAACGTGATCGCTTTATGATCGGTGGTTACTACGCGGGCAAAATATCACCTGAAGGTGACAATACCAGTCACTACAAAGCATCATTAAACTATCAGCATGAAGACCGCAGCGGAGCCAAAAAGACCAGCGCCAATATACTCACCAATAGCGTTATGCTCGCCCAACCAATTGATGACAGTACTGATGAAGTCGATGCGAGAGTTTATTTTAACGGTTCAGGCTGGCAGGTTGGCATCAATAGCCAAGTCAGCCAATATAAAAATGATCACCAAGCCATGCAATGGCAATCCGCCTACACGCCCACCTTTGGCGCGGCATACTTAGGTCAAAATGCGGCCGACCCCGACAGTAAAGCCTATCGCGTTGCCGCAGAAGCCTCTGGGGGAGCGAATGGTCAGAATGTGCTAATGCACGCAGGCTTTAGCCGTATGACCCAAGATGACACTTTTATTCCAGCCACCATCAATGGCCCGTCACCTGTCCTGCCTGCGGATACCTTAGATGGCCAAGTGGATATTATTGAAATGATCCTTAAATATTCGGGCCGGATCACCCAAGATTTAAGTGTACAGGCAAGCTACAACTATCAAGACAGAGATAACAAAACGGCCAAATTAGACTTCCCACAAATCATCACCGACAGTATTAACCAAGGCTCTGCTCAAAATAGCCTTTATGATAAGCGAACCAAAAAACTCGAACTTAAAGGCAAATACCGTTTTACTTCAGCCGCCTATGCCGAAGCAGGCTACAGCCGTAACGAAAACGATTACACTGAACTCGATCGCCAATCCGTCGATGAGTCAGGCGTGTTTGCCAAACTGAGCTATCGCTATTCCCCTGCTTGGTCAGCATGGTTAAAAGGAGAAGCACTAGAGCGCGATGGCAGTGAATACGATCCCGTCACGACCACTCAAAGCCAAAGCAATCCTTGGCTACGTAAATCCTACCTTGCCGACAGAAAAAGGCAAAAAGTCACCTTACACACTGATTATCAAACTGATATCGGCCTCTCGCTGGGCGCCAGCTTGCACAGTGTCGATGACGATTTTCACCACACCCAAGTGGGTCTTACTCAAGTGTCCTACCTAGGTTATGACGTATCGGCCCAATATGCGCTGAGTGACGATCTTCATTTCAGTGCCTTTGTTAACCAAGATTGGCGCGACTCAGATCAAGCAGGCAGCAACCACTTTTCAACGCCCGATTGGTACAGCACTGCCGAGGAAAAATCGACTTTAATTGGGGCAGGTTTTAGTTATCAAAACCTGTTCGATAATCACCTCGACATTGGCTTGGACTACAGCTATTCCGATGGACAGAGTGATACCGAGGTCGTCTACGGCATCACCAGTCCCTATGGCGATTTTTATGCCCGCAAACACAATATTAATGCCTACGCCAAATATAAGTTTGCCGACAGTATGTCGCTACGCGTCGATTGGTTATTCGAGAAGTATCAAGATGCTAACTGGCAAAACCAAGGCACAAATTGGGACACGCTTCCCAACGTACTCAGCTTTGGGGATATGAGCCACGACTACAACGCTCACTATTTAGGCTTGACCTTAAGCTACCAAATGTAACTTAGACACTGACAGCGCATTCCAAGGATAGAAATATGAACAAGTTTGCAAAAATGAGCTCGAAATTCAGTCTGATGCTGGCCTTAGTCTCGCTATTAAGCGCCTGTGGCGGTGATAACGGCCAAGATGGCAATCCCGGTGAACCCGCAAAACCGCCCGCGTTAACCATCACTAGCCTAAAGGTCACGGTCGATAAAGTTCAAATGATAGATGGTATTGCTCAAGTGGATTTTCAAGTGAGCAATCAAGATGATGAAGCCGTGATTGGTGTCCCATCGGCGACGTTTATTGCGGCGCAGCTTCTGCCGCAAGGTTATACAGGTGCGGGTAATAGCAGTGAATGGCAGCATTTTACCGCCGAAACCTGCGCGGCAACTTGCCCTGGCAGTCTCACAGATCATAAAAACGGTCACTACAGCTACATCTTCAGCGCACCGTTTAATGGCATGAATGGGGTGACGTTTATGCCCGAAGCGACCCAAAGAATGGTGGTCAAAATCGGCGGCGATAAACTTGCCGATAACACCCCCTTACCTATTACCAATCAACATTATGACTGGCAATCTTCTGGGGATAATGTCGCTTACACCCGTAACTTAGTCACAATAGAAACCTGTAATAGTTGCCACAGCGATCTTGCTTTCCATGGCAGTAAATATAATCAAATCGAAACCTGCGTCACTTGCCATAACAGCAAAAAAGTCAGTAACCCTGCGGATATTTTCCCGCAAATGGTCCACAGCAAACATCTAACCGGTTTCCCGCAACCCATCAGTGACTGCCAAACCTGTCATGTCGATAAGGCTGAGTTAGCTGAGCAGCAAAATTGGCACAGAGTCCCAACCATGCAAGCCTGTGGCGCCTGTCATACACAAATTAATTTTCCCGCAGGCGAAGGACACCCAGCGCAGGCCGATAACAGTAACTGCGTGGCGTGCCATAATGCCGACTGGACCGCAAGCGTTCACAGTGATGAAGACAAAACTGCGGCACTGATGCAATTTAGCCCAAGCATTACCAGCGCCAGTATGGATGCCAATGGTATAGTCACAGTCGCGGTTAAATTGATGAACCCAGCTACTGGTAGCGTCTACAGCGACAGTGCCGATAAGTTAAAATTCATCAATGATTTAAGGGTATATGCCAACTGGGGAACCAGTTTTGATTACGCGACCCGCTCTGCCCGCTCAATCAAGCTGCCGGAATCCACACCCGAGTCAGGCTCAAATGGCATTTATACCTATACAATAGCGGGCCTTACCGTGCCTGCGGGCACTGAAGCGGATCATGGCGGACTCGCGATCCAAGGCCGAGTCTGCGCCAAAGACAAGGTACTCGTTGATTGCACGACAGAACTGGCGGAAGTGTTAGTGATTAAAGCCAGCCACAGTTATTTTGATACGGCAGCATTAAGCAGTACGGGTCGTCGCACTGTTGTTAGTAATACAAGCTGCGGCAATTGCCATGGCGATCAAAAGCTTAATATCCACGGCTCACGCAACGATCTCGGTGGTCAATGTCAGCTATGTCATAACGCCAATATGCTGGCCGATGCGACGGCAGCCAATCCTTCCACCACATCGTTTGACTTTAAGCAGCTGATCCACGGTATTCACACCAGCCAATTCACAGGTTTTGAAAACCTAAACTACCCAGGAAAAATCGGTAACTGCACCCAATGCCATGTTAACGATTCTGCGGGCATATCTACCGTCGCCCTTCCTTTAAATTCAGCGGTACAACCCCTTGCCCTCGATAACGGCACTTTTACCAGCCCGATTGCCGCTGTGTGTAGCAACTGCCATTCAGCTACCAGCACTCATAACCACATGGCTCAGCAAGGTGCTGTTTTTGCAGGCACAAAAGCCGATGCAACTGCAGGAACTGAAACCTGTGCTTTCTGTCATGGACAAGGCGGCGTCGCGGACGTGTTAAAAGTGCATCCCATAAACTAAACCTATGATGCTGACCTAAAAAGGCCAGCAACTGCAGATATAAAAGGAACTCATACTATGCAGTCATCTACTCCTAAAGAAATAGTCAGATCTCAGTCACATTACCCACCTAAAGTGACTGATTAATACCAGTGACTTAGTTAGCCTTACAGATGGAAAACTAATTCCACACATCCTATGCGGGTAATGAGATTTATTCTTATCTACCAAGCATTTGATGATGATTACAACTATTGCAGGGAAATATCATGATGAAACGGTTCAATTTCAATGCCGCAACAAAAGCGATGTTGGGTGCCGGTTTACTCTCTCTACTACTCGCCGGTTGCGGTGGTAGTGACGGTAAAGATGGTGAAGACGGTAAACCGGGTGTTGTTGGTGTCAATATCGATACAACGCCTACACTGAAAGCAAGTTTTACTAATGCCACTATCGATGCAGGTAAGGTTACGGTCGATTTCACATTAGAAAATGCGAATGGCGTTGCAGTACTAGGCTTAAATAAAACTCACGACATACGTTTTGGTATTGCACAACTCACCCATGTGACTGAAGCAACGGATGATCCAGCCAAACCCGCCGACCGCGGTTACCAATGGCAAGCCTACATTAATGCCAAAAAAGAACCTGGCACAGCGCCTTCTGGCGTGGATAACCTCAATCCATCAGCTCAATTTCAAGCCAACGTTGAAGCCGCTGCCAAGTGTGATACCTGTTTAGTGGATCATGGCGATGGTAACTATAGCTATACCTATCAAGCCAATATCGCCAATGTCACTGAACCCTTAGCGATTACTTACAGTGCTGAAGCGACTCAACGGGCAACATTAGAACTTGAATTACCACAGCTTGCTGCCAACGCCCATTTTGATTGGCAACCTTCTACAGGCAAAACTGAAGGTATTCAAACCCGCAACGTTGTTTCAATAACAGCCTGTTATACCTGTCACCAGCCAGAAAGTTTAGCGTTACACGGTGGCCGTAGAGTTGATATTGAAAACTGTGCTTCTTGTCATACGGCAACCTCTGGCGATCCTGAGTCAGGTAATAGCATTGAATTCACTTACATGATCCATGCTATCCACAAAGGTGGCGAGCGTCATACCTTCGATGAGACAGGCGCTGAAGTACCTGCCCCTTATAAGATTGTCGGTTATGGTGGCAAAGTGATTGACTACGGCAAGGTCGGTTTCCCATTAAAACCTGCAGCGGATTGCGCAGCCTGTCACGTTGAAGGAGCGGGTGCACCAGCTAATGCCGATCTATTTAAAGCCGACTTAAGCAATCAAGCCTGTATTGGTTGCCACACAGAAAAACCATCAGCTCACCACAGCAGCAGTGATTGTGTCGCTTGTCATAATGCAACTGAACCATACAACGGCACAGGTAGTGCTGCTAAACGTCATGGTGATGTGCTGAAAGCTTACACAGAAACTAAAGCCATGGGCATTAAGTTCACTAATGTCGGCGTGAATGACACGGGCAAAATCACTTTTGATGTCCAAGTTGTTGACAAAGAGGGCAATGCCATTGATAAAGCCTTCGTAAATCAAAGCTCACGCGTTGTCGTAGCATGGGATTCTGATAAAGATTACCCAAGCTATGCTGATGCCTCTTATAGCAATCGTCGTATCGCTTTAAGTGAAGGTACCTATAATGAAGCGAATAAAACCTACTCATTAACAGGCACTAAGTTCAGTTTACCCGCTGATGCAAATGGTAAAACATTCGAGCTGTGGTCAACATTAGAAGTGTGCTTCAACAATGGCGGTTATGGCGTTGCTGACGTAGCTATGACAGATTGCACTGCTGACAGTGTAAGTAAAGTCGCGGTTAAACAAGCACCATATCATTTCGTTTGGAAAGATACGGGAGTGGACAGCACTGCCAAGGCAGCGACACGTCGCGACATTATTGATGCAACTAAGTGTCAAGGTTGTCACAATCAAGAAATCCACCACTATGACAACGGTGTAAATTGCCAAACTTGTCATACTTCGGATAAAACCTTGAAAAATGATGCCAACTATCCTGGCGGTAAGATCCCAACTAGCTTTGCGTGGAAAGCTCACGAACGTGAAGGCCATTACCTGAAATATGCGGGTGTACAATCAGGCACTGTGCTAAAAACCGATTGTGCGACATGCCATACAGTTGATAAAGCAAACGTCATTACAGGTATTACCTTAGGACGTCAGCCTGATCGCACATGGCGCTACGGTGATATCAATAATAACGGTGCCGATATTTGGGTATCTTCAGATGCAGGCGCATGTTTAAGCTGTCACCAAAAATATCTGACTGATGCGACAAAATCTCACATTGAGACTAACGGTGGTATTTTAAATGGCAGCAGTGCAGCCGATGTGCAAACTCGTGCATCAGAAAGCTGTGCAACTTGTCATACCCCAGCTCAATTAAGTAAAGTTCACGGTAATTAAGCAGATATAACGCTCTCATTCAGAGCAATGTTTTATCGTTACTAAAGAGAGAGGTTTTTACCTCTCTCTTTATATTCTTGCCATTTAAAAATCCGCTGTTTTTTTGATCTGAAATCGTTTTTACCTCTCGCTTTAAATACCTCTTTAGAAATAGAAAGATCCAAGTCACACATTAGCAAAGGCCTTGGAGATTTTAAGGTCATGTTAGGTTAGCCTTTCCTTGGGGAATTCTATTTCCAGCATCCACTTAAGTCGCTTCTAGTGACCAAAAACACAGACATAGAATCTGTTGGCTCTAGAACATAGCGTTTAAGCAATGCCAAACCTATGCAGGGAAAAAAATGATGAACGCACAAACAACTAAAATCGCACTGCTGTTAGCAGCAAGTGCAGTCACTATGGCCTTAACTGGCTGTGGTGGCAGCGATGGTAATGATGGTAATCCCGGTGAACCTGGTGGCGAACCTGCTCCAGCGATTCAAACCCTTAATTTCACGTTTGATAAATCTGTTATCACTAACGGTGTACCGAGTGTTGAGTTTACTGTGACTAACGAAGATGACTTACCCGTCGTTGGTCTCCAAAAGATGCGCTTCGCCGCAGCACAGTTGATCCCGCAAGGGGCGACAGGTGCCGGTAATGCCTCACAATGGCAATACTTTGGTGATGAAACCTGTGATGTGGCAGCAACATGCCCAGGGACCTTTGTTGACAAGAAAAACGGTCACTACAGCTATACCTTCAACATGAACTTGACCGCTAACGCTAAAATCACCTACAACGATCAGTTAGCTCAACGGGTATTAATCCGCGCTTATAACACGCCGTTACCCGATGGTACTCAAGTCCCTAACAGTAACGCCTTTGTCGACTTTACGGCCGATACCGGTGCTGCAGCGACATACAGCCGCAAGATTGTTGCCACTGAAAGCTGTAATACCTGTCACCAAGATTTAGCCAATGTGAAACACGGCGGCGCGTACTCAGATGTTAACTACTGTGCAACTTGCCACACAGCAGGCAAAGTTGGCGTAGGTAAAGAGTTCAATGTTCTCGTTCACGCTAAACACAAAGACCTGACTTTAGGTTCATTGGAAAGCTGCCAAAGCTGTCATGCTGCAAACGATGCCGCACCAGATTGGGGTAATTGGTCACGTATTCCAACTGCCGCTACCTGTGGAAGCTGTCATAGCGCAGTGGACTTTGCTGCCGGTAAAGGTCACTCACAACAGCTAGATAACTCTAACTGTATCGCCTGTCATAACAGCGACTGGACTGCCGAACTACACACAAGCAAAACTGCAGACAAGAAAGCCGTTATCGCTCAGTTAGGTATGCAAGCGACTCTCGTGGGTCAAGCTGATGATACTGCGGTATTAACTGTCTCTATCTTAGACAAAGACGGTAACGCGATTGATGCGGCAACGGTTCAAGACAAGATTAAACGTTTGGAAACTGTCACTAACGTTGGCCCTAACTTCCCAATTATGGGTTACAACAAGAGCCCTGGTAGTGGTGCGGCGAAAATTGCGAAAGACTTAGTCAAAGATGGCGCACTGCAAGCTGACGTAACCTTAGTTGACGGTAAACTGGTATTCACTACACCTGCCCTGCCTTTCGGTGCTGGCGATACAGATACGGCCTTTACCTTTATCGGTCTGGAAATGTGTAGCACTGGTACTAGCTTAACCGCATGTACCGCTGATAGCGCGACAACCAGTATGAAAGCTAAGCTCGCCTTTGGCACAAAATCAGGCAACGCCCCAAGCATGCGCCATGTTAACTCTGTTAACTTCAGTACCTGTCAAGGCTGTCACAGCGATACCTTCGAAATCCACAAAGGACACCATGCAGGCTTTGTAATGTCTGAACAAGTTTCACATGCTAAAGATGCGAACGGTAAGCCAATTGTCGGTGTGGATGCCTGTGTGGCCTGTCATACCCCAGATGGTACCTATGCATCTGGTGCAAACAAAGGTGGTTTCGAAATGAAACTGCACGTAGTTCACGGTGAGCAAGGCGTTATCAAAGAATGTACTCAGTGCCACAACGACTTCAACTTAGACGCGTTCAAAGTGAAGGGGGCACTGGCCACTTCTGCAGGTAAATACACCACGCCAATCACGGCAACTTGTACTTCATGCCACGCGCCAGAATCTATTGGCCACGGCTTAGAAAATATGGGCGCAATTGTGAATGGTGATTATGTTCAAGCTAACCAAGCGGCGCAGTCAGAAACCTGTTTCTACTGTCACAAACCCACACCAACAGATCACACTCAGGTGAAAATGTAATTTGCCCAAGCAGGGGGAGTTCGCTCCCCCTTTCTTGAAATTTGTTGGGACAAATTGGGAAGCCTATTATGAAGAACAGCCTAAAAATGAAAAACCTACTGCCGGCACTTGTCATCACCATGGCAATGTCAGCAGTCATGTCTTTATGCATCGCACCAAACGCTTATGCGTCAAAATGGGATGAAAAAATGACGCCAGAGCAAGTCGAAGCCACCTTAGATAAGAAGTTTGCCGAAGGCAACTACTCCCCTAAAGGCGCCGATTCTTGTTTGATGTGCCATAAAAAATCTGAAAAAGTGATGGACCTGTTCAAAGGTGTCCACGGCGCCATTGATTCATCAAAAAGCCCAATGGCGGGCCTGCAATGTGAAGCCTGTCATGGTCCTTTAGGTCAACACAATAAAGGCGGCAACGAGCCGATGATCACTTTCGGTAAGCAATCGACCTTAAGTGCTGAAAAACAAAACAGTGTCTGTATGAGCTGTCACCAAGATGACAAACGTGTGTCTTGGAACGGCAGTCACCATGACAATGCCGATGTCGCTTGTGCCTCTTGCCACCAAGTGCATGTGGCAAAAGATCCTGTGTTATCAAAAAACACTGAAATGGAAGTCTGTACTAGCTGCCACACTAAGCAAAAAGCAGACATGAACAAACGCTCGAGTCACCCACTAAAATGGGCTCAAATGACCTGTAGCGATTGCCATAATCCCCATGGGAGCATGACAGATTCCGATCTAAACAAGCCGAGCATTAACGAAACCTGTTACTCCTGCCACGCCGAAAAACGCGGCCCAAAACTGTGGGAACATGCACCCGTTACTGAGAACTGTGTGACTTGCCACAATCCTCACGGCAGCGTGAATGATGCCATGTTGAAAACCCGCGCACCGCAGCTGTGTCAGCAATGTCACGCCAGCGATGGCCATGCCAGCAATGCTTACTTAGGTAACACTGGTTTAGGTTCAAACGTCGGCGACAATGCCTTCACGGGTGGAAGAAGCTGTTTAAATTGCCACAGTCAGGTCCATGGTTCAAACCATCCATCTGGCAAGCTATTACAGCGCTAAGGAGACGAGAAAATGAAATTTAAACTCAATTTGATCACTCTGGCGTTACTGGCAAACACAGGTTTTGCGATAGCGGCCGATGGGTATGGCTTAGCCAATGCCAATACCGAAAAAGTCAAAATGTCCGCTTGGAGCTGTAAAGGCTGCGTTGTTGAAACGGGCACATCGGGCACTGTGGGTGTCGGCGTCGGTTATAACAGTGAAGAGGACATTCGCTCGGCGAATGCCTTTGGGACGTCAAACGAAGTCGCAGGGAAATTGGATGCTGATGTCACCTTTCGCGGTGAAAAAGGCTATCGCGCCAGCGTTGAAGCCTATCAACTGGGCATGGATGGCGGCCGTTTAGAGGTCAATGCCGGCAAACAAGGCCAGTACAATGTCAATGTGAACTATCGCCAGATTGCCACTTACAACAGCAACAGTGCCTTAACGCCCTACTCGGGTGTGGGCAGCGATAATTTAACGCTGCCAGACAACTGGGTGACGGCGGGTTCAAGCAGCCAAATGCCATTACTGATGGACAGCCTGAACGCCTTAGAACTGTCGCTTAAACGTGAGCGCACAGGGCTTGGTTTTGATTATCAAGGCGAGTCGCTGTGGAGCACACATGTGAGCTACCTGCGTGAAGAAAAAACCGGCTTGAAAAAAGCATCAGGTGGATTCTTCAACCAATCTATGATGTTAGCCGAGCCTGTCGATTACACCACTGACTCCATTGAAGCGGGTATCAAGCTTAAAGGCGACAACTGGTTCACTGCACTTAACTACAATGGCTCGATTTTTAAGAACGAGTACAACCAGTTAAATTTCGACAGTGCATTTAATCCAACCTTTGGCGCGCAAACCACGGGCTCTATCGCCCTTGATCCAGACAATCAGTCACACACTGTCTCGTTAATGGGCCAATACAACGACAGTACCAATGTGCTATCGGCTCGCGTGCTTGCAGGACAAATGAGTCAAGACCAAGCGTTAGTGACTTCAGGTTATGGTTATCAAGTGCCAACTGAAGCCCTAGATGCCAAGGTCGATCTTATCGGCTTAAACTTAAAAGTGGTCAGCAAAGTCACCAACTCACTGCGCTTAAGTGGTAGCTACGACTATAACGACCGCGATAACAATACGCAGATTGAAGAGTGGACCCAAGTCAGCATCAACAATGTCAACGGTAAGGTGGCCTACAATACCCCTTACGATAACACCAGCCAACGCTTCAAAGTGGCCGCAGATTATCGTATTACCAGCGGCATGAAACTCGATGGTGGCTATGACTTCAAACGTGATGAACGTAATTATCAAGACCGTGAAACCACGGATGAGAACACCGTTTGGGCGCGTTTTAGAGTCAACAGCTTCGAAACTTGGGATATGTGGGTTAAGGGCAGCTACGGTCAACGTGATGGCTCGCAATATCAAGCCTCTGAATGGACATCCTCTGAAACCAACAGCCTGTTGCGTAAGTACAATCTGGCGAACCGTGACAGAACCCAAGTGGAAGCTCGAGTCACTCACTCGCCTATCGAAAGCCTGACACTAGATTTCGGTGCCCGTTACGCATTCGATGACTACACAGATACTGTCATCGGTTTAACTGAGTCAAAAGACACCAGTTATGATGCCAACATCAGCTATATGATCACCGATGACTTACTGGCAACCGCCTTCTATAACTATCAAATCATTGAATCTGAACAGGCGGGTAGCAGCAACTACAGCACCCCAACCTGGATGGGCTTCATTGAAGATAAAGTCGATGTTGTCGGCGCAGGCATTAGCTACAACAACTTACTTGAGAACAAGTTACGTATGGGACTGGATTACACCTATTCAGACTCCAACAGTAACACCCAAGTGAGACAAGGTATCACAGGCGACTATGGTGATTATTTTGCCAAAGTGCACAACATTAACTTATACGCTCAATATCAAGCCACCGAAAAAATGGCGCTGCGCTTGGATTATAAAATTGAGAACTATAAGGACAATGACGCTGCCAATGATATCGCCGTTGATGGCATTTGGAACGTCGTAGGCTTTGGCAGCAATAGCCATGACTATACAGCGCAGATGATCATGTTAAGCATGAGCTACAAGCTCTAATCCTCAATGATAGACAATCCAAAAGCCCGCATCTTGCGGGCTTTTGTTTAACCGCAGCAGTCACATGTAAAGTCAGATGTAAAATCATTACATCAGCCCAGATATAAGTAAAAATCTTGAATAAGATCAGACTCTGGCGCAAAAGTCTGCCCATAAAAACCTTATTCCTTGAGTTTTAGCTCACTTTAGCGGATCTTAATTCAATCTTTTGGTTAATCCTCTGAGTCCATGCGTATTTATTCTTCCCTCTGCCAATCTAAGTGCTTGTCGTCTCTTCCCGCCCTACTGGGGCTGAGTCTATTGCCCTTACCCGCCTTGGCGTTCGACCCCTCGGGCGGCACCGCCAGCCTGTTTATCATTCTCGGCCTCGGCGGCTTTACCTTGATCAATTTATTTTTACAGGGTTTATTCTTTTTTGCGGGTCAGTATCGCAGCGCCGCCTTTGCCAAACGCCATGTATTAAGCGCCTTAATCGTACCGCTGATTGCCGTCGCGTTAGCCATCTATGATCACAGAGGTTGGAGTGATTTCGCCTTGAACTTAGGCATTATTTGTGTGGGGATTGGTTTGATATTATTGCCACTACAACTGTGCCAAATCGATAAACCCGCCAATCGTAATGCCGATTGGATCATCAGCCTAGGGGCATTATTCATCCTAGCCTTGAGCTATGTGATTGCGCCCTTAGCCTTTTTTACCCTTGTGCTAACCCACATCTGTTTGGCTTCAAGCCCAAGTAGAGTGCCTAAGTTATTAAGCTACTTGGGCCTATTGTTAGGGTACAGTCTTTTTGGCTACTGGCTATATCAAACGGCGATGATGTTCCAATCCTGATTGAAAATGGATCAGCGATGACATTAACTACTGGCACTGACCACTGACCACTGACTAAAACAAATTTTGACTAAAACACATTGCACTAACGCGCCGGCGTCATCACCGCTAAGCGAAACAGTATCGCCACCCAATTCTGCATCAATGGTAGCGCTGCTGACGAAAATTAACGCCTGTACTTTATGTCAGGCCGATTTACCCTTAGCGCCCAAGCCGATATTACAGGCCAGTAGCCAAGCGCGGATTTTGATTGCCGGCCAAGCTCCGGGCGTGAAAACCCACCATAAAGGCATACCATTTGACGATGCCAGCGGTGAACGGCTGCGCATTTGGTTGAATGTCACGCGGGAGCAATTTTACGACCCAGCCCTTTTTGCCATTGTCCCTATGGGATTTTGTTTTCCGGGCAGTATCGAAAAAAACGGTAAAAAGCAGGGTGATAAACCACCGCGCCCCGAATGCGCCGCCACTTGGCATCAAGCTTTACTTGCCCTAATGCCCCAAATAGAGTTAATCGTGATCCTCGGCCAATATGCCATCGATTATCATCTACCGCGTGAATCGTCCGTGACCATAAACCCCACTTCGCCGCTCACTGAGCCTCAAACAATCAGCAATAATGTATCGTCCAGCGCCAAAGCAAAAACCATCCCCAAACTGAAGCCCATCACAGTAACCCAAGCGTGCGCGCAGTGGCAGCAATATTGGCCTAAGTATCTTGTCTTGCCGCACCCAAGCCCGCGTAATAATCTTTGGCTTAAGCAGCATCCTGAGTTTGAACGCGATATGCTACCCAGATTAAGAATGCGTATTGCATCCCTGTTAAACCTTCAACCCCACTAGGCACTTATATGTATCTGCTTGATTCTGCCATCGCTAAACAGATTGTGAGTCGCACGATGAAAATTATCGGCCACAATATCAATGTGATGAACGGTCAAGGGGTGATCCTAGGTTCAGGCGATCCTAAACGTATTGGTTCTACCCACGAAGGCGCCCTGCTGGCGATTGCCCAAAATCGCAATGTGGAGATAAGCCAAGAAGTGGCCTCAGGGCTACATGGCGTTAAGCCAGGCATCAATTTACCCTTGCATTATCAAGGACAAATCATAGGTGTTGTCGGCATTACTGGCGATCCGAGTCAGCTTTCCCATTACGGCGAGTTACTTAAAATGACCGCCGAAATAATTGTCGAACAAGCCAACCTGCAGGATAAATTGCAGTGGGAAAATCGCCAGCGGGAAGAGTTTATTCTGCAACTGATCAAAGCTGAAACCGATGATGCACAGTTGCACCGCTGGGCAAAACAGTTAGAAATTGATATCAGCCTGCCAAGAGTCGCGGCCATCATTGAGATCAGCGAGAAACACACCCAGAAACAACATTTAAAGACTAACACCAACTCATCGGCCTTATCCTTAGTAGAGGCATCCACTCAGTCCGTAGATGAACGCAGCCCCAGAGTCAGCGAAACCCTCAAGCAAGTGCTGCATCTATTGCAAAATCCGGATCGTGGTAACTTGATTGCCATGACCTCAATGTCGCAGTTAGTGATCCTAAAGCCCGCTTTTTTAGATGGAAAACAATGGGATCCTGAACTTGAAAACCAGCGTATCGATAAACTGTTGCAGCGCTTACCCGCCCAAATGGATTTAAACTTTAAGATTGCCCTAGGCCATTTCTTCCCCGAAAAAGGCGGGATAGCGCGCTCCTATCAAACGGCTCAAGAAACCTTAGCCCTAGGTAAGCAGCTCAATGCAGAAGGGAATAAATACCTGTTTGAAGATTATTCCCTACAAGTGTTACTTGCAGGGCTGAAACATGACTGGCGCGGTCAGGCGCTGGCAACGCCCTATCAGCAACTCGCCAAGGCGGATAAAAACGGCCAATTACGCAAAACCTTAGCCGCCTATATCACCCACTTTGGCGATGCACAGCAATGCGCGAATGCCCTGTTTATTCATCGCAATACACTGAGATATCGCCTTGATAAAATTCAGCAAATCACCCAAGCCGACATTCAATCCCTGCATGGATTATTGAGTTTATATCTTGGGCAACTGCTTGATACTTCGTCCCCCCCAAGGTAAAGGATGTTATTTCCTATGCCATTAAGTCAATAAAGCATGTATTAACAGATCGATTGAAAGATTTATACCGTATTGCCTTTCCTATAGTTTCTGATAACAGTTTTGCGTCGACATATCGAACGCTCGACCCTGTCCATTGAAAGGAATTGCAATGACACCATTCAAACTGACTTTACTCGCCAAAGCCTGCATCATCACAGGCGTAGTGCTAACTTCACCCACATTAGTCGCGGCCGAGAAAACCATTCCCGAGCTGGTTGATGCCGTTAATGGCACGCCCGATGCGGCAAGTCGCGAGGCGGGTAAAAAAGTGAAACTGCGTAATCACACTAAGGGATTTTGCATCTCAGGCAGTTTTAAACCGGATCCGCAATTACAACAAACACTGGCGATTCCGTTTTTTAATCAAGATGCCATTAAGGTCACTGCCCGTTTCTCCCTCGGCGGCACAAATCCACAGATCTCCGATAAAACCGCTGGGCGCTTTATGTCACTCAAAATTGACGGCGATAAAGAAAACCTTAACTTTGTCACCACTAACGTTCCCGTTTTCTTTGCCAAAAATCTCGAAGAGTTTTTTAACTTTCAGACCAAAGTGAAACAAGGCCCTGAAGGCAAACAGTGGCTTATTGATAATCAACCCAGCGCTAAAGCTTTTTTCGACTACGTTAAACAGTTGCCTCCCAGCCCAAGTTTTGCCAACAGCCGCTACTTCGGTGTAAATAGTTTCCTGTTCAGCACGCAAAAAAACAGTGTTCAACAAGGTGAAACGGTCGCGGGTAAATGGATTTTTGAACCTATCGCTGGTACTGCCGAGCTGTCAGCCAGTGAACTTGCCAATCTCAGTGATGATTTTTTAAAGGCGGAATTACTCGAGCGCATTAAAACCCAGCCAGCACAATGGAACCTCTATATTCAACTCGCCGAAATGGGTGATGAGATTAATGACCCAACCGTGATCTGGCCTGAAACTCGCCAGCGTTTACTGGTAGGCCAAGTGATGATTAACGGTGAGCGAGATAGCGATCCCCTAGTTCAACAGTGTGATAAAGGCATATTTAACCCACTGTTATTACCTAAGGGCATTACTGCATCTGCCGATCCGATACTCAATGCCCGCACCGCAGCCTATGTAGAATCTTTTATTCGTCGTCAATAAAGATGTCGAGTTAAGTCCCTCCTGTTTAGGATTGGCAAATAGCCCTATTTGCCAATCCTTATCGACAAGCGCCTCCCTACCGACAAAACGCCTCCCCTTACATTCGAATTCACCTAAGCATTTTTGTGCACGAGCACAAAAATGGCGACTTATAACGCGGTAATTCCGTGGATTTAGCCAAAGCTATTCGAGCATGGCTGCACAATAATAGGATGCTCGTAAAATAGGATAACCTTAAAAAGCAGCCCTCATTTGGACTCAGGCCCAAATAAGCACTGCGCCCTACAATATCAATCAAAAAACTCACTTAAGAGCTCACTTAAAAACTTCAGCCAAGAACTGAACGGGACATAATATGAACTTAGTGCTTATTCTCATCGGCGTGATTGCATTTATTGTTATCGCGACCTCAAAATTTAAACTCCACCCCTTTTTAACTTTAATTCTGGCCGCCTTTATCGCGGCCTTCGCCTATGGCTTACCGAGCGGAGAAATCGCTAAAACCATCACCACAGGTTTTGGCGGCATCTTAGGTTATATCGGTCTTGTGATCGTCTTGGGGACTATTATCGGGATCATTCTGGAAAAGAGCGGCGCCGCCATTACTATGGCAGATGTGGTGATCAAGGTATTAGGTAAACGCTTCCCGACACTAACCATGTCGATTATCGGCTACCTAGTGTCTATTCCAGTCTTTTGTGACTCGGGCTTTGTGATCTTAAACTCGCTAAAACAATCGATGGCCAACCGTATGAAGGTCTCTAGCGTCTCCATGAGCGTGGCCTTAGCCACGGGTCTGTATGCTACTCACACCTTTGTACCGCCAACGCCAGGTCCTATCGCCGCCGCAGGCAACTTAGGCTTAGAGTCCAACTTAGGTTTAGTGATCGGTGTGGGTCTCTTTGTAGCCGCCGTTGCGGCACTCGCGGGTATGTTATGGGCAAACCGCTTTGCCGATGTTGAGCCCGATGGTGAAGGCGCAGAAGAACTTAAAGCGCAGGCCAGTGACTATGAAACGCTGAAAAAAAGCTATGGCACGCTACCAAGTCCATTAAAAGCTTTCGCACCAATTTTTGTGCCTATCGTATTAATTTGTTTAGGTTCTATCGCTAACTTCCCTTCAGCGCCTTTGGGTAAAGAAGCTGTGTTTGATGCGCTCGTGTTCCTCGGTCAGCCCGTTAATGCCCTGATGATTGGCCTGTTTTTATCCCTGCTGCTGTTAAAGGGTGAGAATAAGATCAGCGAATTTAGCGAACGCATCAGCCAAGGGCTCGTCACTGCCGCGCCGATTATTTTAATCACAGGTGCAGGTGGTGCCTTTGGTGCGGTATTAAAAGCCACGCCTATCGGTGACTTTTTGGGCACATCACTGTCGGCACTGGGTATCGGTATCTTTATGCCATTTATCGTCGCTGCCGCGCTTAAGTCAGCGCAGGGTTCATCGACAGTCGCGTTAGTCGCAACCTCAGCACTGGTTGCGCCTATGCTTGGCGATATTGGTCTTGGTAGCGATATGGGACGAGTATTAACAGTAATGGCAATTGGCGCAGGTGCGATGACAGTTTCCCACGCCAATGACAGCTTCTTTTGGGTTGTCACCCAATTTAGCCGCATGAGCGTCAAACAAGCCTATAAAGCCCAAACTATGGCGACCCTAATCCAAGGTGTAACGTCCATGGTAACTGTGTATGTGCTAAGTCTAGTGTTGCTCTAATATTAATGAGTTCTTGATTCAATATTGTCCCTTGGGCACATACCGTGCCCAAGATATATCTCTGTTATACGCCCTAATAATTGCAACAGATTAATGTGCCAGTGATGGATATAAATGCCTTTATATCACCTCAGTTTTAGCACAGGGATGTTGTTGCGCCCAACGTAAGTGGCCTTGGGTTTAGTGTTCAACATTTAGCCCTGTTTTATCCCATTTAGCTGTAGGATTTTTAATGAAAATAGTTATCGCCCCCGACTCATTTAAAGAAAGCTTAAGCGCGCTCGAAGTGGCCAACGCCATAGAACAAGGCTTAAAACAAGTGATCCCCGACTGCGACATAGTCAAAATACCCGTTGCCGATGGTGGCGAAGGCACAGTGCAATCTATGGTGGACGCCACGGGCGGCAGTATTGTCAGCTTAGAAGTCATGGGGCCACTGGGACATAGAGTGCAAGCACACTATGGCATCCTTGGTGAAGGCATTCTTGGTGAAGGTATTCTCAGCGCTGCGATCAATACAAGTTCTGCTTCAGTTTCACGTGCAGATCCAACGAACAAATCGCCACATCGAGGCGCGATTGCCGTGATTGAAATGGCCTCAGCGTCTGGGCTACACCATGTGCCGAGGGAGCAACGTAACCCGCTGCTTACCACAAGTTATGGCACGGGCGAGCTAATTTGTGATGCGCTTAATCGGGGGATAAAGCACATCATTTTGGGGCTAGGCGGCAGTGCCACCAACGATGGCGGCGCGGGTATGGCCCAAGCGCTGGACATTTTATTGCTCGATAGCCAAGGGAAAACCTTGCCTTCTGGTGGCGCGGCGCTAGCGAACCTTGCCCAAATCGATATGACCAACGCCCATCCACTACTGAGCCAATGCACCTTCGAAGTCGCCTGTGATGTTGATAATCCGCTGTGCGGCGAGCGTGGTGCCTCGGCGATTTTTGGTCCACAAAAAGGCGCAACGCCTGCGATGGCTAAGCAGCTCGATACCGCGCTCGCCCATTATGCCGATGTGATTGCCCAAAGTGGCATGAGTGATCAGCGTGAACATGCGGGTGCAGGCGCGGCGGGCGGTATGGGCCTTGGCGTAATGGCATTTTTAAATGCCAAGCTTAAACCCGGTGTCGAGATTGTGATGCAAATAGTTGGCCTTGCGGACAAAATCCGTGGCGCCGATATAGTGATCACAGGTGAAGGCCGCATCGATGGTCAAACCGTGTTTGGTAAAACCCCAATGGGCGTGTTAAAGCAAGCCAAACTGCAGGGTATTCCGACTATCGGTATCGCGGGCTGCTTAGGTGACAATGCCAATGCCATATTGGATCACGGTATGGCGGCTATCTTCCCTATTATCCCGCACTTAAGTCCGCTCGATGATGTGCTGGCCAATGCCAAGCTAAACCTTAGTAATACCGCCCGAAATATCGGCGCGGTACTCATGTTAGGCCAGCGCTAATTTTTAGGGCTAACATGAATTTTAGGACTCATGCTCAGGCTTAATGAGCGGCTCGTCGAGTTAAACATAAAGGCGCCATAACGGCGCCTTTGCTTATTTAGGCCGCAACGCTTTGGCAACACAAAATTTTAGTGCTTGATGCCTAAAAGGCCTTGCAGTAAAGTGAGCTCCCTTTTTGGTATTCCGCTGATTGAACATTTTGAGAGTCACTGGTCCGTTATACTCTTCGAGCAAATTTGCGGTTTCACTATAAAAATTAATAGACGGCAAGCCCCATGACCCAAAAACTCCCTCGCCAAGCCACAGCATCCGAATCAAGTCTGCTGCGCATTTTTACTGCACCGGAAGATGCAAGCTCAACGCTGAGTATTATCGAGCAAAAGCTCTCCGAGGACTTAGCAGGCTTTTTGGGTGACAGTATCGCCGCGCTCGAAAAACCTTTGTCGGAAATTGAAACCGATTTTCAAGCCTTTGAGATCCCAACTCAGCCGCGTTTTGTTTCCGATTACACCGACGAAATTATGCAAAATCTGGTGGCGCATTCGGTACACACAGCGGCACCGAGTTTTATCGGCCACATGACGTCGGCACTGCCCTACTTTGTGTTGCCGCTGTCGAAAATGATGGTGGGACTCAATCAAAATCTGGTCAAAATCGAAACCTCAAAGGCATTCACGCCGCTTGAGCGCCAAGTGCTCGGGATGATGCACCATTTGATTTACGACCAAGATGCGGATTTTTATCAAAGCTGGATGCACAGCGCCAATCATTCCCTCGGCGCATTTTGCTCCGGCGGCACGGTTGCCAACATCACGGCCCTGTGGATTGCCCGCAATCAATTATTAAAAGCCGATGGCGAGTTTAAAGGCGTCAGCCGCGAAGGATTACTCAAAGCACTGCGCCACTACGGTTATGACGATTTAGCGATTTTAGTGTCGGAGCGCGGTCACTACTCGCTGGGCAAAGCCGTCGATCTGCTTGGCATTGGCCGCGACAATATCATCAGCATTCCCACGGGCAGCGATAACAAGGTCGATGTCGCGAAAATGCGCCAAGCCGCCCTCGAACTTGCCAATAAAAACATCAAAGTGTTGGCGATTGTTGGCGTAGCGGGCACCACAGAAACCGGTAATGTTGACCCACTGACAGAGTTAGCGGCGCTGGCCAAAGAGTTAAATTGCCATTTCCATGTGGATGCAGCGTGGGGCGGCGCGAGTTTATTATCCAATAAATACCGCCACTTACTCGCAGGTATCGAACTTGCCGACTCAGTGACTATCGATGCCCACAAACAGATGTACGTGCCTATGGGCGCAGGTATGGTGTTATTTAAAGACCCAGAGTTTGCCCACGCCATTGCCCATCACGCCGAATACATTCTGCGCCGCGGTTCAAAGGACTTAGGCAGCCAAACGCTGGAAGGTTCACGCCCAGGCATGGCGATGTTAGTGCACGCTTGCTTGCAGATCATCGGCCGCGATGGCTATGAAATCTTAATCAATAACAGCCTTGAAAAAGCGCGCTATTTTGCCGAACAAATCAAAGCCCATCAGGATTTTGAGCTGGTCACTGAACCAGAACTGTGTCTACTGACTTATCGTTACGTCCCCGCCAGTGTCCAAGCCGCCATGCAAGTGGCGATAGAACAAGGCGATAAGGTAAAGCTTGAGCGTTTTAATGAGTTGCTCGATGGCCTAACTCAATTTATTCAAAAACACCAACGCGAACAGGGTAAATCCTTTGTCTCCCGCACCCGCATCTCCCCTGCCCGCTATTTTAGACAAGCGACCGTGGTGTTTCGCGTAGTACTCGCAAATCCCCTCACCAGCCATGACATTCTCAATCAAGTGCTTATCGAGCAAGGTGAAATCGCCGCCCTAGACAACGAGTTCTTACCCGCACTCATGGCGATGGTGGCTGAATAGCGAGTTGTCTGGAGTTAGTTTTATACGAAGCTTAAATAAAGCGCTTTAATGTCAAACAGCCGCAAATAATTTGCGGCTGTTTTTATTTTCGGCACAAAACTGGTTGGGTATTACGTTAAATAACAAAGAGTAAGCGTCATTTCACCATGCCATAGTACGCCGAATTCAACTGCTTCCGTGACTCGCCGTGAAGCCATCCATGGCGGCTCTACGATGACATCCATGTCATCGAAGGTCACGTCCGCAATCGAATTCGGCTTGGTAAACTTCGGCGTAATCTGCGGCACGTGTATATGCAAATGCCGCGATCACATGGTCAATTATTCTCCTAGGGCTACCGCATGAGTGATTGTTTTTAGTACAAATCGAGGCATGTATGTCCAATACTTCATATTCCAGCCATACAATTGGTTATCGACTGAACTTAGTATGATTATGATTTGCACATATTTAGATTAAAAAACGTTCATGCGGTCGCTTTGATTATGCTCCACGTACAAGAGTGGCACTTCTTATATCAAGATGGATTAACTCTGAAAGAACGGCCATGAAAACTGTGGATGTCCTCACTCTTGTAAGCGCTCGTTTATTGTGAGGGTGTAAGGCGAAAGCAAATCGCCCGATTTTAAACTGGGCGATTTGATTGATGTGGGTCCCGAGCGCAGGTGGAGAACGGATTAAAATTTCAATGGATTAACGCTATGCTTTGGGTGACTGAAGCATAACGTAAGCCGTCCCAGCCACGATAGCGGCGACAATAGCGCTTTGTTATGTTTTTCAGAGGTTATCACTAAATTCATAGGTTCAGATAAGCCTCTGTTTTAGCTGAATCTAAATCTTGGAAAAAACCGCCTATTCCAGAAGGCGACCAGTATCCTTCACCAATAAATTCCCAATCAGTGATATCCCATTTGTAAACAAAATACGTGTAAGCACCATCGGTACGCTGACCAACTACAGCAACAGTCTTCTTCGAGTCAGAATATTTTCTCTCGATTTCATCGAATCCTTCCTGTGTGCCGGTGAACTCACGATACTCTGGTGCTTCAGCCATATTTTGCCTTGAAAACATAACGCCCAAACCTGCGGCTCGTTTACACGTCCGACTGCCTTTGCTTGTTAGATGCTTCTTGCTTAGCCAAAGAAACTAGATTCAATGTTTCGTGCCTATCAGTAACGCGAATGGGATAAGTATCATAAACATGTTTGATAAATGAATCCCAATACAGATCTTTCGTTTCGCTGATTACACTATCTATAATATCGCGATCTTCTTCGCTAAGCCCTTTTTTAAACTCGGCGTTACTTTTTATGGCGAAAAGAGTCTTTGAATCTCCATACATGGTTGATGTTGAAACAACATTAAATCTAGGATCTTTGAGCGCAGTATCAACTACAGCATCAACATATGGTCCGTAGTTATGGAAGTACCATTCGATTTTGGTTAGCTGTTTATTGTTTTTCTGGGCGGCCTTCCAGTCAGCCAAGTAAACAAGTTTAGTTACCCTAGCTTTAGATAATTCATCTTTGTGTGGGTATGTTGCACATACATAGGCAGTGACATCCTTAATTCTAGCCATTTTCTAAATCTCCATCTGGGTTCAGAATCTCATCTAGCTTTCCTTTATGAATGATATATTTGGCTATATCTCCATTCTCTTGAGAAATGAGCCTTTCAAGCCTTTCCCTGCTGAATTTATCAGGTTCCGTACTCTCTAAAACAATGACGGCCATTTTGGTTTTATCAGGAGCGCGAACAGCCATCGCAAAATAATTTCTTGTAGGCATATTTGTTCTAGAACTAGGTAACTTGGCACCATGTTGAGCTAATTCTTTTTCAAGTTGTTGATTATAGCTCTGTGTAGAAAAACCATGCTGTAATGATACATGTGCAACACCATTATTCAGCCATGCCGCCCCTACAACACCCTCATCATCTGGTATTCTAAGTCTCCCCCCAGACTCGAATCGAGATTGAGTTGCATGCCTAAAAATTCTCTGTAAGTGGTTGTCATTTGTATGCCTGTAGATGGTTACTCGGCACGTATTGTCATAGGCATCATCTGTAGACACAAAAATAGATTGGATAATATAACCAATCGCTTCATAGTACTGTCTTTGCGTTTCACCATGGTTGTTTTTTTCAGCTCTATATTTCGCTTCCAAAGCATCGAATTTATTGATTTTATGTTGGTTTCTAAACCCTCCAAAACCACCAACCAACCCAATCACTAAAGCTAATGCGGTATAAGGAACAGGTTTACTAAAAGAAAATGCATTATGTGATGTAACATCCCAAAATGAGGCTGTTGTTATGGGGTTTTGTTGATTACTTGGCAATGAGTTAAAACTAGAGATATAACCCTTTTCTCCTTGACTGTACCAGCCACTAAACCATAAAGAACAAACAGAGATCCCAATAACCCCTATGAGCTGAAACGTTGGGAAAGCGTAAGCTCTCAAAATATTCGACATCAATTACTCCGATATTGATTCTTCCTGTGCATCTAACGCTTCGTTAAGAGGCAAATAAGATATTGGCTAAAATAAGCGACGCAGAAGCACGAAGCAAACTGTTATTTGTCCTTTTAAACGACTTGTTGAACGAAGCCGCTTTGCGGCAGGAACAAGATAAAGCCATCCTTTTCCCCTCATCCTAAATACTTGCTAGACGCGCCCAGCTTCGGTCGCCAACCTAGGAGGTTCATCATGGACATTCACGAACAACAACGCTTTGATTTACTTTATTAACATCTTACCAACTTAACCTTGCAAGGCAAGCGGCCTGCGACTATTGATGCCTATAGCCGCGCCATACGCCGCATTGCGGCTTATTTTGATTGCTGCCCCGATACCCTGACTACCGATGATTTGAAGCACTATTTTGCCGATTTGATTGCCTCACACTCTTGGAGCACCGTCAAACTCGACCGCAACGGCTAGCAGTTTTTCTACTTTCATGTCCTCAACAAATCTTGGCAGTGGCTTAATATTGTTAAACAACAAGAGTGAGGACATCCACATATTTTTAAGGCTAGAAGTGAATTTATGCCCTGATGTGTCGACTTGAAAATGGAAATTGATAGTGTGAAAACTAGCTAAAAAGGTACACAGGAATTAACGAAATTAAGCACGCTCGTGGTAGTGGCGCGATGGCAATTTGCTCTGTCGGCTTTATGCGAGACAATAGTACACTTGCCTTAGTGGTCAATTTAACGAGACACCCATTGTTAAATTTCTAAAAGTGGTTGTAAGCATTACTCGGTTTGCTTTGCATGACTTGCAAACAACACAATAGCAGAAGGAGTTCACCTTCCCCTCGGAGTTGCCGCAGGGCGAATAGACAAATTGCGTGAGTCTTGCCATGGATGGCAAGCTAGCTTTCGCAGGTGCAGGGATGCATCCTTCGGAAGCGATAGCAAATTTGGCAATGAGCACAAGGGGCTTTCAACTCCGTTGGGACATCTTGGAGCATCCAAGGAGGATAGGACGAGCAGTCCTCCTTGGTCGGGTGTGGGGTGAAGCCCCACGACTTTGACTTTGCTTTTAAATAATTTAACGAAGAAAAACAATTTAAAGAGACACCCATTGTTAAATTTCTAAAAGTAAATAAATCGGGCCACCCAAGATAAAACAAGAACATAATGCACTTTCTGTTAGCATTCAAGTGACGAAAAGTCACTTAGCCGTTAAAAGGCTAGCGAAGTGGGATTACAAAGGATGATGACTGACTAAGTTGACCTATTTGGCTGAAAAAACGATATTTTTAGTAAAAAAAGCCCAACCCATTGTCTCGTTGGAGGTCTTGAAGGAACGAGCAATGAAACAGGCTTGAAATCAGCCAGCGTTAAGGTACCGGCAGCATTTAGCAAAGTGCCGTCGTCGCTTCTCTAAATGCTCGCAGTAATCGGTCAGTTCTTGCAGCGTCCCCACTGGACCATGAAATATCTTGCCAAACTCAGTGGTCAGTTTTAACCAGTTTTCATGGGATATATTTAATCTTGTCAGTAAGTTGGCGCTATTTCCACTTATTGCACCACGCTTGTCGTTGCGGATGATCCGCCCTGTATCTTCAACTAACTCAAGATAATCCTTGAGTGTAAACGCGATTCCATTAGGTTGGTTATCGCGTTCATTGCCAATGAAAGGCAATAGATTGTTAGGCTGTTCACCTTTCAATGCAGCCCGAATGCGTAGCTGAATGCTGGTATGGTCTGATTGTTCTGGCGTGTCAGCCATTTTGGCTCTGATGGGATTCAAATCAACATAGGTCATACAGGCTAAAACAGCAGCTTCATCAAGTAGAGCCTGTGACTTAAAGCGGCCTTCCCAGAAACGACCACTACAGTTATCTTCTTGATTTGCTTGTCTTGCTATCGGTTCGTTTAAGCAACGCATGAACCAACTGATATCACATAAACGGCTACGGTAAATTGCTATTGCATGCTTTAGCCTGAGGACTTGGTGAGGTTCAACCAACTCACCTTTAGCGAATTTTTGCGTTAATTCATCGCCTTTAAATAGCTTATGCCACTGCTCAAGCACTTCGCGATCAGTCCAACGATTAGCACGGTCGATATCCACCCGTAACACCACATGCAAATGATTCGACATCACCGCAAAGGCTGCGATATCAATAGCAAAAACCGCCTCAAGTTCAAATAGTAGCGATTCTACCCAAGCGCGGCGATGGTCATAGTTTTTACCCGAATAGGTATCATCACCGCATAAAAATGCACGCCGAACAACGCGACTACAACAGTGATAGAAGGGCGTGTCTTCAACACTAATCTGAGTTCTTCTAGGCCTCGGCATAGCAACTCCTCCACATAAACACTTTTACTGAGTCTAGTAGAGGAGCCTAAATAACGCGATTTGTAATGGGTGGCTAGATTTTATTATTAGGTGGCTAGATTTTATTCATGGTCTGGTTTTACTCAAGCACAGGACACCAGCGCGTTATGGGGTAAAAAATACGCTGAGGTGAAATCGAGTTTATTGGCTGCTGGCTGGGTATTAGCACCCGTAGCAGAAGATGAAACGCCAATGACAAAAGATTACCCTGAAATAACCTGTGGTAGTGGCGCGATGGCAATTTGCTCTGTCAGCTTTAAGCGAGACAAAACTACGCTTGCCTTAGTGGTTGAACCTATTGAAAATACACTGGTGGTGACGGGCGAGTACTAGTCCGGCTCATCCCGCTATCTGCATCACAATAGGCACCACAAATTCGCACATCAGTTCGCATAAAAGAATGTACGAGTTAAGACGTACTTTAACGATGGAGACAGTTATGCCTGACACAACAACCCATTCCCAATTAGGCCCAAATCCTAACGATAGAGAACCAATGAAAGGCTTCCCTCAGGTTGGCTTTCTTAAAAACTTTATTACTCGCGAGAACATTATCGTCGGCGATTATACCTACTATGACGATCCTGCGGGGCCTGAAAAATTCGAGTCGAATGTACTTTATCACTTTGACTTTGTTGGCGATAAACTGATTATTGGTAAATTCTGCGCTATTGCGAAAGACGTGAAATTCATTATGAATGGCGCCAATCATCAAGTGTCTGGCTTTTCGACTTATCCCTTTTATATCTTTGGTAATGGCTGGGAGAAAGCGGCGCCAAATCCCGAAGATTTACCTTTTAAGGGCGACACCTGTATCGGTAACGATGTGTGGATTGGTTATAACGCCACTATCATGCCTGGAGTAAAAATTGGCCACGGTGCCATTGTTGCCAGTCAATCCGTGGTGACAAGAGATGTGCCGCCCTACGCTGTGGTTGGCGGAAATCCTGCCACTGTCATCAAGCTCAGGTTCGAGCAAGATGTGATAGATGAGCTCGTTGCCATCGCTTGGTGGGATTGGCCGATAGAAAAAATCACTCAGCACCTACACGCCATCGCGGGCGCTGATCTGAGTCAATTAAAGCAGGCGACCTAAGATAAACGGGTCGCGAGCAAGATTGACGAAAAATCTCAAGCGATAGCAATAAGCAACAAACATTAAGAAACCACCATTAAGCGCAGAACAAAATCCAATATGCGCAATTTTGTACAAAAGCGCTGAGGATTTCTGGGTTACTATCAGGTACAACCCGCCCATTCATCTATTCAAGAAAGGAGGCTTAATGAATACAGAACATGCGGCCTACCAGATTGCCGATGAATTAGGTGGCCTCGAGTTACTCAATGCCCACTACCATAAACAAAACTTCAGTCGCCACACCCACGAAGGTTACACGGTCGGCGTGATTGAAACGGGGGCGCAGCGTTTTTATCGCACCGGTGGCAACCATGTGGCGCCAAAGCACAGCATCATTCTCGTCAATGCCGATGAAGTGCATAATGGCTGTAGCGCCACCGAGGGCGGTTGGTCCTATCGTGCCATGTATCCAGTACCCGCGCAGTTTACCAATATAAACAGTGAGCTAGCAAACAGCGGAGCGCCCTATTTCCCAGATCCCGTAGTGTACGATCCCGAATTAGCCGAACTGCTGCGCCTCACCTTTAATACCTTAGATACATCGGATAATCGCTTACTGCGTGAAAGCTTAGTCTATTCAAGCCTAATGCAGTTAATGGCGCGCCATGGCAAGCATCGCCCGAGCGACAACCTCGCCGCAATAGCTAAGCCTGCGTTAGCGCTGGTGAAATCCTTTATCGACGATCATCCTGCAGCCGATATTTCCCTTGAAGAACTGGCAACGCTTGCAGGATTAAGCCCCTATTATTTACTCAAGCAATTTCAGCGTTGTTACGGCTTGCCGCCCCACGCTTACCAAATTCAGGCCAGAGTGAGACTCGCTAAGGGGAAAATCAAGCAAGGCACACGGCTACTTGATGTCGCCCTCGATTGTGGTTTTCACGATCAAAGCCATTTGAATCGGCATTTTAAAAAGACCGTCGGCGTAACGCCGGGGCAATTTGCCAAAGAAATAGGCCGCAATATTATCCAAGCCTAAACAATCACTTTAGGTTAATCTGCCATGCTCATGCTTGCTTTCTATCCCTAATAACAGGCCGGCTAATAACAGGTCTGCCATGGCTAAACACAAGTCTCTAAGAAAGAGTCGTAACTGAGCGCTAATAACAGAGCAAGCAAACCTTATCCCAGCATTCATTATTTAACAGCGGCCCTAGTGTCGCCGCAATTTTTAGGAGCCAAAGTGACCACCGACAAGCTTATAGAACCCGATGTTTCTCCCGCGCATCCCACAAAAGCCAAGGCTTTTTTAAAAGGCACCTTGGCCATGATGCCGCTGACAATAGCAGTGGTTCCTTGGGGAATTTTAGCGGGCTCCTTCGCTATTGAGGTTGGGCTCACGCCCATTGAAAGCCAAGCCATGTCAGCCATTATCTTCGCGGGCGCGGCTCAGTTAGTGGCGCTCGGCATGGTCAAAGCTGGTATTGGTCTGTGGAGTATCTTAATTACGACGTTACTCATCACCTCACGCCATCTGTTATATGCAATGGCGATGCGCAGTCAAATCAGTCCGTTGCCGTTAAAGTGGCGCCTAACATTGGGCTTTTTGCTCACAGATGAACTGTTTGCCATCGCTAATCAAGGCAAGTTGCATAAGTTCGATCGCTGGTATGCCCTCGGCGGCGGCTTGAGTTTTTATATCGGTTGGAACCTAGCGACGCTACTTGGCATAGTCGCGGGCAATGCTATCGAGAACTTAGGTGAACTTGGGCTCGATTTCGCCATCGCCGCCACCTTTATCGCGCTGGTCGTGCCCACGGTAAAAAAGCCGTCGATTCTCGTCTGTGTATTAGTCTCGCTCACCCTTGCCGTGGTATGCGCCTTATTTGAAATTCAAGCTGGATTACTGATCGCCGCCATTGCCGGAATGACAACTGGCGTACTTTACGCCAAAGTGACCAAGGAAGCGGAACGCGCAGAACAATCCGCAACTGAGCTTGCAAGCACACAAACCCAAGCAGAAACGGGGACTAAGACAAATAGTGCATCAGGAGAAAAAGCATGATTTGGTTAATGATTTTCTCAATGGCGGCGGTTGTGTTTATCAGTCGTCATTTACTGCTCGAACCTAAATTACCGCTGCGATTAAGTAAGGGCACCCAAACTTTTTTAAGTTACTCAGCCCCTGCAGTATTGACCGCTATCTTCGCGCCCATAGTATCTGTGCAAGAAGGCCAGCTCGATCTCAGCTTAGACAACAGCTATCTCATCTGCGCCGTGGTCGCGACGATACTCACGCTCGTCACCCGTAATACCTTGCTGACCACAGTGTTGAGTATGGGACTGTTTTTCTTGATCCATTAAGTAAACAACATTAAGAAAACAAAGAGCCAGTGCCAAACAGCGGCACTGGCTCTTGCATCAAGCACTTATACAGCCTCTACCACACTTTTACCCAACCTCATCCCCTCAGATACTCGTATATCAGAAAATCACTTTCACATTATCTTCCACTGTCTTCATGTCCTATACCCTTATGACTGTATCTATTAGGGTATTGACCTCGGTTTAACTTTCGATATCGCACTCGATATAACTCTTTGCATAAATTATCCATTTAAAAGTTTTCATATAAAAGTCAGTTTAAATATTAAATACGCCATGCTATTAATATTAATTCACGCACAAAATTAAACTCATTAAAAATTAAAGTAAATACACTATATTATAAAGTTCAAAATACCGTTTAAAAATAAACCAATTAACACTTTTAACCTAAATTAAACACTATTTAAATTAATCTATTTTTACTTTGTTTAATAAAAATAAAAGTGCTAGTTTTTAGATGTGCCTAGCAGTAATGATTATTTATATGATTTAGGACTACATATAATTGCCATCGGCGCTCTCAATGAAAGGACGTATTTTATTAAAATAAAGGAACAATCATGAGAACAAAATCTAGCCTGAGTATATTAACTTTATCCTGTTTAACCGCACTTTGAACTGTTTCTTTGTTGGCCGAAGCAGCTATTCCGAATACTATTCCAAAACTGTCAATGGTAGAACACGCTGCCCCTGATCTTGATTCGCTTAAAAATGATGTGATTAACGACCCCTCGTTTATCAGCTCGTTATTCTCCTTGGGACACCATCTTGGATATGCATGGGCTGGCGGTACGGCATCCCAGTATGTTGGTGAAGATATCGAAGTCAGAAGAGAATCGAGCAACGAATACAGTCTTAAAGCCCGCTATAACGGCAATGATCCTTATGCAAGCGGCTACAGAGCGAATGAGCGTTTGAAGGTGAATTTACAAAATATCCATTTTGTAACTAATCCTCAAAACCTTCAGTTAGGTTCACCTCAAGTTTATGATCGTGAAGCTATTTATACAGCTCCCGTAGTGATTTACAACTGGGGTGATACCGAAGATACCGGTGTCGCCACCCTCAACTATGATTACACCACTAGCTGGGCCAAAACCGATAATTTCTCCTTCTCCGAGAAAATTGGCGTAACCAATAAATATGAAGTGGGTATTCCAGGAATAGGTGGAGCGAGTTCTGAAATCAGTGCCGAATTTTCCGCCAGCCAAGGCTGGAGTGAAACTGACGGTAAAAGTACAACAATTTCGAGTCAGGCACAGTACCGCGCAATTATGCCTCCTCGCAGCAAACGTTATATCTCAATCACTCTGTTTAAACAAAAAGCGGATGTTCCATACACCTCAAGTTTATATATGATGTACGATATAAAATATGAGAACTTCTTAAAATGGGGAGGTAATGCGCATATTAATCATCCGACAAATAGACCTAACTTCCCTTACACCTTTGGCGGAGCGAATGCGAATAACTTAAATGGGCCAGAAGCCTTAGTCGATCAATATCTTCATCAAGATATAAACGGTTATGGTGTATGGGATTGGCCTGCAGCGATTAGTTCGGCACAGTCAAAAAGTGGTTTTGAGTGGCAATTGGCGAATATTGTTAGACAACATGGCGCACCAATTAGCGGTAAATTTACCGCAATAGATTCGAGTCAATTTAATATCGATGCCAGTGAATCCTATCCGCTAACGGATGAAGATATTGCTAATCGTCCGAAAAGTGCTCAAAAATTAGGACTGAGTCGTAATATTCAAGTTGCCGTCGGAGAGATCCAAAACAATGATGAAGATGGTTTAATCAAAAAACTGCATATTTCGCAATCAAGCGAAGTCATGTTAAACAATTAAAAACGGTGGGTTTAGGCTCTCAATAATAGCTATGATACGATTATCAGAGAGATCTCGATACAACTAGCAAAATACTAGAATGTTACTAGCAAATTAGAAATGTAAGATAAGCCACTCATTCGAGTGGCTTATCTTTTACTTCGGCTCGCGCCTTCGATTGTTCATCCATCAGGCAAATATAATCTTCCAACTCTTGCCCTGGTGCTAGGTCAAAATGACGGTTCAGCCGTACAAGACCCGTGATGCGATCGACCCTAAAATTACGAAAGGCTGAACGTAGCTCACACCATGTCAGTAAGGTCCAAGTGCCACGCCAAAAATAGATGGCGAGCGGGCGCACTTCACGCTCGGTGACATCGAGTTTGACGTCTTGATAGAAGAGTTTGACGTATTCGCGGCGCTGAGCTGAGTTACGCAGCGGATCGAGGAATTGGAACTCATTGGAGTCGAGGTAAAAATCCGGTGAAAACATCAAGGATTGATAGGCTTGTAGTCGTTTTGGCAGTACGGCTTCGACTTTGATCATCGCCTGCCTCGCGGCGCTACCAAGCTCTTTGCCACCCCAAGTTTGCACCATACGCATGCCAACTTGAATCGCTTCGAGTTCGGCTTCGTTAAACATCAAGGGAGGAACATTCACCTCGTGGCGCAACAAATAGCCGACACCCGCCTCCCCTTCAATGGGAATGCCACTTAAACACAAATCCTGTACGTCACGGTAAATCGTGCGCGTGGACACCTCTAACCGTTCAGCCAACTCTTGGGCTGTGGTCAGGCGTTTATGTTTAAGAATTTGCACTATTTGAAATAGGCGGTCGGCGCGGCGCATTGACTCTGATTTAATCCTTTAGTTGCCTATCCGTTGATTAAGCATTGTGAGTTTACATAAATCACTGGCATATCCTGATACTCACTTGAGTGATAGTTTACGATTTAAATCATAAAATCCCGATATAAATCTCCACCTCAGTGGCGCTGAGATAGACTTCAAAATCAGTTTGATAACGGCGCTGATGTGGACAATCGTTAGCACTAAAATAGCCCCACACTTGTCCCCAAAGATCGATAACACATTGTGGCATGTCACCTTGACCGCTGAATTTAAGGTACTTACCGGCTTCAAGCTCAAGCGACACCCAGTGATTTGCCTCGACTGGGGTATCAATTGCCTTGCCCACCAGCACAGAAAACTCGCCATTCATGTCTGACTCATAGTCATAATACACGCCATACATGGGCGAATTGAGCATAGCGGTGAGCTGGGATGATTCAAAAAAGGCTTGCCATAAATTGCCAATTTTAGCGCTATCGGCGGACATTTCTGCCCGATTGTTCGTGCGGGTGCTCAGCCCAAGTAGCGGTCGAGCATCAATATAAACCACGTCCATCTTCGTTTCTTCCATAGAAATCTAAACCCATACTTTAGTAAATTGCGTGATTTTAGCGTCGTGCCTTAAGGCCACGACGCTAATACATTTATCACTCGAGACTACTTATCCTTAGACCACAGACCCACTTTGTTACCTTCGCTATCGGCAAATAAGGCGATATAACCACACTCGCCGTCTTTAATCGGTGTGACTGGCAGGATAATCGTCACCTCTGCTGCAATAAGTTTATCCACTAAAGGTTGCAATTGTGCGCTGAAATGCAGATACACAGTGCTGCCTTGCATTGACGGCTGGCTCATGCTGCATTTGACTAACCCTATGCTCGCCGCACTCGCATCTTCGGTGACTATGGTCGCATATTCCATATCTTCCATATCGTCACGTTTAAACTCAACCCCAAAATGCTGCTGATAAAATGCAACGGCACGGTTCATATCACTGACAGGAATTTCACCCCAAACTAACGGTGCAATAGATAACATTTTCACTTTCTCCTTGTTGAAAAATATCAATGATTCAAAACCTTATTTATAAAATTCAGGACTGAATCATTAACGGGCGACAACAAGAATAAAACAAGGCTACTGACAGCATGATGTCAGTAGCCTTTTAATAAAAGTGAATGTTGAGGGTTTTAGCTTAGGGTGTTACTTTGGCAAACTGGCTTGATGGGCCTGAATAAAATCTTCCATGGCTTTGCTCGCCCTCGCCTGAGCGCTGGCTAAGGTATCAGTATCGACCATAGTTTCGACCACTTCGTAGTAGCACTTAATTTTGGGCTCAGTGCCAGATGGTCTGACGATCACCCGAGCCCCGCCCGCTAAGCAGTAGGTTAATACATCGCTCGGTGGTAAATCGATTTTCTCAACATTTCCATCGGCAAAACGACGCTCAAGGGCTTTTAAATCATCGGTTGATAGCACGTCTTGCTCACCAATCTTCACAGGGGGATGTTCGCGTAAATAGGCGCCAATATTAGGCGTGTCAGGTTTAAGTGCAATGCTCACCTGCGCATTGAGATGGAAGCCATGCTCACGGTAAATTTGCTCGAGTCTGTCCCAAATCGTTTGCCCCTTCGCCACCAGCTCGGCAGTTAATTGGGCAAATGCCACCAGCGCCGACAAGCCATCTTTATCCCACACCATACTGCCAACTGTGTAGCCAAGGGCTTCCTCATAGGCAAACAGGAATTGATCCTCAGGGGACGTTTTCGCAATACCCACATTCATCAACCACTTAAAGCCAGTGAGCGTGGTAAAGCTTTGCGTGCCAAACCCTTGAGCAATCTTAGATAACAGGCTCGATGACACTATCGTTGTACCCGTAAGTCGTTGATTATCTTTAGCGTGAGATAACAAGTAATGCCCAAAGAGCACACCGACTTGATCGCCCGTCAGCATCTGATACTCGCCATCATCGCGACGCACTGCAACCGCAAAACGGTCGGCATCGGGATCGTTAGCACAGGCGAGCATAGCGCCGTGTTTTTTCGCCTCAGCAATCACTAAATCCATCGCGCCCTTTTCTTCCGGATTGGGGAAGTTTACCGTTGGGAAATCCCCATCGGGTTCACGCTGGGAGGCAACCGAATACACTTGGGTGAAACCCGCATCTTTCAATACGGTTTCAGCCATTTCAGCGCCCACGCCGTGCATGGCGGTATAGGCTAAACTGACCTTTTCTGGAGCCGTATGGTTTTGCAGCACCTCAGCCTGCTGCACGCCATGGCGATAGCTTTGGTAAAAATCGTCCTGCAACAGAATCAACTTACCCTGTTTTACCGCCTCATCATGCTCTAAAAACGGAATAGCTTGATTTGCGGCGCGCTCAATTTGCGCGGCAATGCCAGAATCGTGGGGTGGAATTATCTGCGCGCCATTCTCCCAATACACTTTATAACCATTGTATTGCGGCGGGTTGTGACTTGCGGTCACCACAATGCCTGCTGCCGCATTAAAATGTTTCACCCCAAAGGCCACCAGCGGCGTTGGCGCCACTTTAGACGTTAAGCGCACCTTAATGCCCATAGCGGTGAGCACGCTCGCCGCATCATGGGCAAAATTGAATGAGTCGTGGCGGCCATCATAACCAATCACCACGCCACGCTCGGCTGCATCTTTAATCTGATCAAGTAGATATGCACCAAGACCAGCAGAGGTTTGGCGGATCACCAAACGGTTCATCCCCATAGGCCCAGCACCGACGACACCGCGTAATCCTGCGGTGCCAAACTCCAAGCGACCCGCAAAGCGCGCTGCGAGTTCGGCATCATTGCCACTATCAATTAGGGTTTGTAACTGGGCTTGAGTGCGAGGGTCTGGATCATTTTCAAGCCAATGGTTTACCTGTAACTGCAGATGGGTACTCATATCACGCCTCATTGAAAATCATTTGCAATCACCTTAGGAAAAAGCACGTAGAAGAACAAGCTAATTTGCATTAATTTCAAAATGAGCCAAGGGTATTGCCATAAAAAACGCACTATCTAACAGGTAATGCCAGATAGTGCGTTGGTGTTAACCTTAAACAAACTTCAACATTAACGAGAGGGTAAAGTGCCATCAAATACACGCACTTTGATATTCTTTTTCAGGTTATCTTGGTCTTGTTGCCATTCTTGCCACTGGGTGAGACTGATGCTGAGTTGTAATGAAAAATCAGTAGAAATCCATTCTTTTTGCCCTTGGGCATATTTAGGTATTGGGACTATGTTGCTCGGCCCAACAAAGGATGCTGAACACATAAAGGTTTTGAAATACACTTGGTCAATCGATAAATCGAGGGCGCTGGGCGATGTTAAACATTGACCACTGCCCGGCTCTTGATACGAGGCAAATTGGTACATGATTGCCGGTGTATTATTAGTGCTATCTGGAACGGATGCGGTTTGATGGCAAGATAAACAGCTACTTAATGCGTTATCCGCGGGGCCATTTAAACGTCCGTTACACCCTAAGTGTCCCGCATTGGTGTGCTCATTCAAGCGACCAACCACCTCTTGAAATACCGCGCTATCCTTAAGCCCTGTGATTGGGTTTTGAGGGAATGCTGCCGCTCCTACTGTGGCTGGCGGCGTGTCATTTCCCCACATTAATCCCAGTGGAGAGATACGATCCCAAGGATTTTTCTCTTTCGCTTTAAACTGGCCATCGGCGACAAAAGTGCCATAGGCCCAGCCCACGGGCGAGCGACTGTCACGCACTGCGATATCAAACTGCAATAAGTACACATCGGCAACGGAGCGTGGGCATTGCTCTGTTTCCTGTTGGAAACTACAGGCACTGCCATCGGCGTTTTTACATTCGCAGAAATCACTGGCACTGATATTGGCTTGCCAAACGGGTACGTTTTCGAGGAAAGGATAGTTATTAGGCGTTGCGGTAGTGAACAGTAACTTGCCAATCACACTAGCTTCATTAAATGCAAAATTTTGCTGCGGCATTACAGGCGATGGCGCCCCAGTCCATACCTTGCCAATACTATTTGCCGCTTGCGGATTATAAAACCCCACCGCCCACATAGTGGTTTTCAAATCGCCTTGGCCTTTTATCGCCATAGTAACAGGGGCTTCGCGGGTCAAGCCGTGGATAAATTCCCGTCCACTCATGGGATCATAGGTTTGGTAGGGAATATGATACCAAGAGCGTACCTTGTTATTACACAGATCCCAGTCCTTACTGATATCACCTTTGTCGATATTTCCCTCTTGGATGTACTTCATCACAGCCCAAAGGTATTTCCACGCTTGGGTATTTTTATCACTTTCACTCAGATTTTTATCGAAGGGATTAAATTCAAGCCAAGGTGCAGCACTATCTGGTTTGGCACTCGCATAAGCATCACTGAGGCTAAAAATAGGCCCCTTCCAGCCCGAATAAGCTTGGTTGATAATGACTTGATTGTCCCACATGCCTGTTTTTGCAAAAGCAGGATCTTGAAAGTAACTTGGATAGGCTCCAGTACAGGTTGAATTTGCATTAGATGTAATGTTCGTCGATTGTTTATCTGCAGCTTTTACGTTGACAGTAGTGAACAAACAAACGTTGAGCAGAAGTATGGCGGCAATGTTAAGTTTCATAATATCGTCCTTGAAGAGTATGAGTCCTAAAAACTCCCTTTGTGAGCCTCGAAACCAGCGGCGACTCAAAGTAAGCATAGACTAATTTTTAGTATCCTCATTTTTTAACATCCGCTGTAAAGCATAACGATTCGGATAGTAAGAATATAAAAAAGGCCGTTTAGCATGGGCTAAACGGCCAAGAGATTCGTTATTGGACTCGCCACGAGTCACGCAAACTGTTTCCCTATTTATCGATTTCTTGGCCGCGCGTCTTCCATAGCGAATACAAGACACCTAAAACTAACAGACCAAAAGTCACCCCAAGAGACAGTGCGGTTGGAATAGTAAAATCCACGATTCCCTCGTGATTGAAATACACTAAACCCACCTTCACCCCAATAAATACTAATACCACTGACAGCGCATATTTTAGGTATTCAAAACGATGCACCATAGCCGCCAAGGCAAAATACAAGGCACGTAACCCCAGAATCGCGAAGATATTTGAGGTATAAACGATGAAAGGATCTTGGGTAATCGCAAAAATAGCTGGAATACTGTCGACAGCAAACACTAAATCTGCGGTTTCCACTAAGATCAACGCTAAAAATAACGGCGTTGCCCACCATCCTTTTGATAACTGATGATCTTCACCCCGTACCCAGAATTTTTCTTTATGTAGCGTTGGCGTAAAACGCATCTTAGTGCGTAACCATTTATAAAACTTATTATCTTGGATATCACCGTGCTCATCGTTTGAGAAGAGCATTTTCACGCCAGTGAAAATCAAGAAGAGTCCAAATAACACAAGTACACCTTGATACTGGGCAACAAGCACTGCACCAAGACCAATCATAATCGCGCGTAGCACTATTACGCCCATAATGCCCCAGAAGAGCACTCTGTGTTGGTATAAACGTGGGACACCTAAGCTACTGAAGATTAACGCGATAACAAATACGTTATCCATTGAAAGCGATTTTTCAATCAGATAACCCGTCAGGTATTCCATACCCGCGGTTGAGCCCTTGTACCACCAGAGCCAAGCCCCAAACAATAAGCCCATACAGATATAAAAAGCTGAAAGCTTTAAACTTTCGGCCACAGTAATTTCATGCTGCTCCTTGTGTAATACGCCAAGATCGAAGGCCAATAATGCCAGCACAAAACCGAAAAACATCAACCAAACCCAAAGCGGGTAACCCACAAATAGGGTGGTAAAAAACTCCATAAGTCTCCTTAAAAACCAACATAACGGTTGAGTAAAATCAGTACAATTGAGCAGATAGACATTAACTCATTGTAGAAATATAAACTGTGAAATCCTATATAAAAACGCAACCATCAAGATTAAAATTCATTTATAATCAATATGATTTCACTACTTGCTTACACTTATTCTTAGAATAAGATCACAGCTCAATCACAGTGCTTCCCTAAGCAAATCATCTAACCTATCTATTCGTCACACTCATTTAGAGGGCGGCCTCGTACGAGTACGAAGATGTTCTCAAATAGTACAAAATCGCCACACCGTCTATAGAAGGACGAACAACAGCGAAATCAAGGCTAAAGACGCTAACATAAAACTGCCACAGTTGAATTCTGGCCACTATGTAGCACTCATTTCTTAACTGAAAATGAATAAATTGAGCCACAGAGTCTGACTCAAAAGCAGGTTAAGCACAGTTTCAAACAATGGCGAAATGGTGAACTAAGCAAAATATTCATCAGTTTCAACCCCCTTGGCTGTTCCATATCATCCGAGTGTGATTAACTGCTGCAACAGCGCCGTATTTTAGCGATCAAAAGCGCCGCGATAATCACAAATAATGAAAAATAATTAATAAAATTCATTACGATAAAATGAATCATTAGCTGCTCGGCGCATAAAGTGCCAGCATTGGGAGTCTTAAGTGTCAACAAAACAACATCCGCCACACGCTATGCAAGGCCCACAGGGTTCGCCCCCGCCAGAAATGCTCTTTGGGCATCCTAAAGGCTTGTTTGTCTGCTTTTTTACCGAAATGTGGGAACGTTTCTCCTTCTACGGTATGAAAGCATTACTGTTTCTTTACCTGATTAAATATCATCTATTTACCGACGAATTTGGCTATAACGTCATTGGCGCTTACGGTGCCTTAGTGTACGCCATGCCCGTGGTAGGTGGTTTATTGGCCGACCGCTATATCGGCATGCGCAAAGCGGTAATCTTTGGCGGTATTTTATTAGTGCTCGGCCACTTAGGCATGGCCTTTGAAGGCCATCAAGCGGTTATCGTCGCCGGTGAAGTTCAGCGCGATGAGCAAGCACTGCAGGTGTTCTATTTATCCCTCGCCTTGATCATTGTCGGAGTGGGCTTTTTAAAACCCAATATTTCCACCATAGTCGGTCAGCTGTATCCCGAGTCATCTCCAAAGCGGGATTCAGGCTTTACCATTTTCTACGCTGGCATCAATTTAGGCGCCACCTTAGCACCGTTGATTTGTGCTTATTTAGGTGAAACCTATGGCTGGAAGTACGGCTTTGGTTTGGCCGGTTTAGGCATGTTAGCGGGTTTATTGGTATTTATTCGTGGCAAGAAACACCTGCAAGGCTTCGCTGAACCCAGAGATCCCGCAATAATTTTGAAGAAAACCGCCGGCATCACCACAGAGCAATGGATTTACTTAAGCGCCATCGGCAGCGTAGTACTGGTCTGGGGCTTAATTCAAACCCACTCCCTCGTACTTTCGATTAGCAGTTTATTACCCGCAGTGAGCCCAGTGATTTGGTTTTTGCACTCAGTATCACTAGTGCTCGCCCTCGGCATTGGCTGGTTTATGGTGAAACACTGCAACCCGATTGAACGTCAACAGATGTCGGCTTTGCTGCTTTTCATCGTCGCAGGTTTGATCTTTTTTGGCTTATATGAGCAAACCTATGGCTCTTGGGTAGCATTTTCGGACCGTGTGATGGACCGTAATATGCTCGGCCTCGAATGGAGTGCGGGACAGTTAACTTTCCTCGGCGCTTTCTTTGTGATCAGTTTATCACCCATCTTTGCTTGGCTCTGGCCTGCCCTCGCCCGCAAAAATTGCGACCCGAGTAAACCGGTTAAAACCGCACTCGGTATTTTGTTCGCGGGTTTATCCTTTATGGTACTTGTGCTCGGGATCCAGATGCCGCTAAGCAATGGCCTAGTGAGTATTTGGTTTTTAGTCGCGGCTTATTTTGTATTAGAAATCGGCGAGTTATTGCTGTCGCCCATAGGCTTATCTGCCGTGACTCAGCTTTCGGTAAAACGCGTGGTCAGTCTGATGATGGGTGCTTGGTTTCTCGGCACTTCATACTCTGAAATCTTAGCTGCCGAATTAAACAAGCTCGCCGCGATTGATACCCAAGGCGGCGTAATAAGTGACGTACCGAGTGCGATGGCGCTATATGAGCAACTGTTTATCTTCTCGGCGCAAATTGGTGTGGTAATGGCGTTAGTCTTCTTTGCCCTTGCGCCATTAATGAAAAAAATGATGCACGAGAACACAGCAACAAATTAAGTCAAAGAATTTAAAAGGAAAGGAAACTTGGCTTACTTTCGCCCTCTGAGGCGACGGTAAGCCAAGACGATGAGGTGCAAAGCCAATAGCCCCGTAAAAGCCGCGCAGAAAAACAGTAATGCAATCGAGTTTACATCCCTAGGCGCATCACGATAAAGCCACCACCACAACGGCCAGCCGATGGTCGATAAAGCCGTAAGCTGCCACATACAGCGTTTGCAGCGACCCATCTTTTGCCTGAAAATCGACGTATTACAGTCACTGCAACTCATAAATCCCCAGCTAAACTATGCTCACAATAATAGTGCTAATAAGAGTGTAAATAAGAGCAGGCACATTGAATATCATGCACACTCAGAAACTCATGACTAATAACACTAGAGTGACGCTTTAAGTCTTGCCATCCCTTCATTGATAGAGACAAGTGCGCGATAGCCTAAATCCCGCTTGGCGGCGCTAATATCAAAATAATGACTGCAGGATAACTGCCTTGCCACGAAGCGCGTCATCATGGGCTCTTCTTGCTTCTTTAGTAGAAAATACACAGTTTCCAGCACTGTGCCTGCCACATAGGCCACAGATTGCGGCACGCGCTTAGTGACTGGCGGTAAAGCATCGCAGGCCAAAATCAGATTGAGCATTTTTGCCATAGTAATGGGTTCATCGTTACTCAAAAAATAGGCTTTTCCCTGACACTTGGGCTTTGCTTGACACAGCTCTAGCGCGGCCAGCACATGGGCATAGGCGGCGTTGTCTATGTAGATGGTATCGACTAGCTTATCTTCGCGGCCAACCAGTTTAAGCTTACCTAAACGGCCGCGCGCCAGTACTCGAGGTACAAGATGGGGATCGCCAGGACCCCAGATTAAATGCGGCCTGAGTGCGACGGTTTTTAACGCATAGGGTGCAGTGGCTTGAGTCGTCACTTGGCTAGATACTTGAGTCACACTAGGATTTTCAAGTGGCATGTCACCCACTTGATTGGCATCAAGCATCATCTTTTCAGCGATGGCTTTAGAATGGGCATAATAATTAAGGAATCTTGTGGCATAGGGAGTAGACTCATCAATACCCGATTCATCCTGCCCAGCAAAGGTCACACTCGGGGTACTGGTATAAACTAACTTATCTATTTTTAATGTCTTACAAGCGACAATCACATTGGCTGCGCCCTTCACATTTGGGCAAAAATAGCTGTCTCTATCGCCCCAAACGCCGGCTTTAGACGCCACATGGAACACGATATCGCAGCCTTGCATCGCCTGTTGCAGTTGGTCTTTATTGACTAAATCCCCTTGCAGCATGACTACGCCCAGCGCTTCAAGTTCGGGATAGTGCCCACGGGCAAAACCTGTGACCTTAATGCCCGCGGCTAACAATCTCAAACAAATCGCTTTACCTAAAAATCCCCCAGCTCCCGTGACAAAGGCGTGTTGCACTTTAAGGGCTAGCTGCGCGAGTGCCGTTTGTTCAGCAGCATCAAATTGCGCAAGCGTCGTGCTCTTGATTGGGTTTATCGTCATTTAGGTATCAACCTTTCGTTTGTGATTGTGCCCAAACGGCTAATTTTTCTCTAAAAATCTTGGCATTATGCCGCACATCCACAGGGAAATCAGGATGGATAAGAAACCGCCTTATGCCCTGAGTCTGGATAAATTGCTCGGCGATGGCGATCAAATCTTGGTACAACTGCTGACTCTTATTGCACACCAATGACTGGTCGAGTTCGATACAGATCAAGGGCTCTATCTCGTTCGCCACTTTCACTCCAACTAAGGCAGAGCGCTTCACATTGGGATGGGTATTAAAAATGCGTTCACAGGGAATGGAATAGTAACGCTTAGCAAATATGCCATTACGGGTGGCGTCGACTCTGTGGGCCTTGCGACCGCACATCCATAGCCGACCTTGGTCATCGAGATAGCCCAAATCGCCCATGCGGTGCCTAACGGTATTGGTAGCTGAGTCCCACATTTTGGCCGCCGCAGTTGCGCGATTGCCTTGGCTATCGTGCTGACTATCGTTTTGCCTATCATGTTGGCTATTGTTTAGATAATAGGACTGACTCACCATAGGCCCCTGCACCACGATTTCGCCGATTTCACCGTTATTCAGCACTAAGGACTCATCCCACTCGGGAATAACGGCTTCACTAATACCTATGATGCGAATCGTCACGCCTTCAATAGCGCGACCAACACAGATACCACCGCCGTTATCTGTGATATCTGTGGTGGCAAATAACGCATCGCTGGCAATCATACTAATGGGCAAAGATTCGGTTGCGCCGTAGGAATTTAAAATCGGCACACCTTGGCTCAGCATCTGGCTAAATCGAGCGATGGAAGCAATGGTCGCTGGCGCGCCCGCGGAGATAACCCGCTGTACGCTGGGCAGTTTATGTTGTTTCTGTTCACCTGCGCGGCCTAAACGTTCGAGCAAGGCGGGATTCACAAAAATATTGCTGCATTGATATTTCTCAATCGCGGCAAACAGGAACTCAGGATTGGCGGTAATGGGCTTGCTGGCATCCATTTCAGGAACAATAGACGCCATACCCAGTGCGGGGCCAAAGAGTGAAAACAGTGGAAACGTCGCGAGATCGCGCTCGCCATGGCAAATGCCATAATCGTTTTTTAATGCTTGAATTTGCGCCTCAAACATACCATGGCTATACACAACGCCTTTAGGCGTGCCGGTACTGCCACTGGTGAATAAAATCGCCGCCATCTCATCAGATTTAAGCATCACCATGGGATATTCAGCATGTTGCGCTGAGGCATGTTTAGCCGAGGCGTTTAGTGAAGATGACTGTCGTGAAGAGTCGTTTTGCAGCAGAGTCGATAAACTGATCGCGCCAGTAGCGATGCGCATCAATCTTGCCGCTAAGCCTGTTTTGCCGTCATCAACATTGAGCAATGACTTAATGCTACCCTTACCCCAACCAAATAAACGTCTAGCAATATGGGCTTTGGGAATACCGATAAAGGCATCGGGAGCGGCTTCGGCAAAACATTGCTTAAGATTGTTAATCCCCATACCTGGGTCAACAAGGATAGGAATAATTCCCGCTTTAAACAGCGCAAAAGTAAGTGCAAAAAAATCCAGACTCGGCGTGACCATAAGCACGGCCTTCATGCCGTGCTCAATGCCATGGGCGTTCAGCGCAAAGGCTATCGCATCGCTTTGTCTGTCTAAATTTAGGAAGTCCAACTCGCTGTAACGCAAATTCGCCACAGAAGCGCCCTGAGCGCTTTGAACTGCTACCGCAAGATGGTGTGGAATGGCATGGGCGGCTTGCTTGAGATGACGGCAAATATTGGCGTCACAGGCCATTACTGACATAGAAGTGCCCGTTAAAAGTGACGATTCCAACGGCGTCTCTACAGCAGCCAGCAAAGGAGTCACTTCAGTTTCAAGCAAGGTCGACATTAACCTGCAGCCTGTTCGGACTGCGCCGCGGCTTGGTCGTCAGCCATAAAGCCTTTGATATGGGCAATCACTTCATCACTGGCATCTTCCAGAATGTAGTGACCACAATCGGCAAACTCATGCACGGTCGCATGGGGCATGTGCTGACGCCATTTTGCTAAAAAGTGCTTATCGAATACAAAGTCCTTGAGACCCCAACAAATCAAAGTCGGCACTTTGGCAAACTGCGGTAAACTCGCAGCGATATCAGAGACTAACTGATAGTTTCTATCGCCTTCACGCAGCGGAATATCCTGCACAAAACGCAGCGTCGAAATGCGATTAGCCCAAGAGTTAAAGGGCGCGACATAGGCTTCGCGAATGTATTTCGACATCGGCTGGCGCTTAACACCCACATAGGAAGCAATAGACGAAAAAGCATTAAAACCACGTACTAGCACTGTGCCTAACAGGGTATTACGACAGATCCACAGCGGCCAAGGGAATGGTTTAGTCTCAGGCAGATGGAAAGCGCCTGTGTTCAATATCACTAGGCGTTTAATGCGCTCAGGATAACGCGCCGCATAACCCATACCTATCATGCCGCCCCAGTCGTGTACGACTAAGGTAATGTTTTCTTTCACATTCAGGCTATCGAGCAGGGCTTCGAGATCATCGATACGGTTCTTAAGGGTATAGTCATAACCACTGTCGTCCGGCTTATCCGACAGGCCACAGCCGATATGATCCGGCACTATGCATTGGTGAGTGTCTTTTAAGGCGCTAACAAGATTGCGGTAGTAAAACGACCAGCTAGGATTACCGTGAACCATCACCACAGGCTCGCCTTGGCCCTCGTTGATATAATGTAGCTTGTTGCCATTACGGCTCAGAAAATGACGTTTAAAAGGCAACAGAGTGTCTAACATGACGCTTCCTATCTTGATTCTTTATGAGAGCGAATAACGGGTTATGTACAGCTGGCTTAGCTTATCGACTGAACTAAAGACTAAGCTATCAACTGAATCATGGACTTACTGGGTTGACTCGAATGTATGCCAGCCATCAAGCAAAGGCGTGAAAAGGTGCAATGCACCCTACCACTTAATGCCTAACATCATGCAATTCAATCCACTGCCTATGCCTAAAAAGCTCACTTGATCGCCCGCTTGTAAAAAGCCTTGATCGTGCGCCATCGCAGCGGTCACAGGTAACGACACTGTGCCCATATTGCCCAGTAGCTGATACGTTGGAAATTCTTTTTCGGGGGGAATATTGAGCGCACTCAGTACTTGCTTACGATTTGAAGCGCCTACTTGATGGCAAATCACTTTGTCCACTTGCTCAACCAGCCAATTACGCTGCTCAAGGAAATGCTCCCAAGTGTGCTTCGCCAATTCAACGCCTTCTTTAAGCAAGGTAACGGCATCGGTACGCATAAACTCGCGATACAGGTTATGCCCCACTTCCTGCAGACCCCATTGACACAACTGATGATGCTCAGGCGCCGATAAGTGCGATGCACCCAGCAATTGATGCTGACGCACATTTGTCAGCGGCAAGCTGCCATCGGTAAGGATCACCGCCACGGCACCAGAACCACCGGTTAAGGTCGCCAGTGACTGGGCAAAATTCTGCATGGTCGGATCGGCCAGCATGTTATCGATAGTGACATCGACAATATCCCGCGCCGACTCACAGGACACCACCATACCCGCCTTGATTTGACCCAACTCAATACGGTTAGCGATATCTAAAATGCCCGATAACACCCCAAGGCAAGCATTGCTGATATCGTAAATCGCAGTGTCTTTTGACACCCCCAATTCGGCAGCAATACGACACGCGGTCGCGGGTTCGTGTTGATCGCGGCACACGCCGGTATAGACAACAGCACCTAAATCGGCGACATCAATCCCAGTTTCAACCATGGCTTTACGGGCAGCTTTAATCGCACCGTCGGACAATTGATGTCCTTTTGGCCACCAGCGGCGTTCGGTAATCCCAGTCAATGCGGCAAGCTGTCCCATAGGAATACGGAACTTTTGATACAAAGGAGCAAGACGAGACTCTAGCTCACTACTGGAAACCACAACAGGCGCCAGTTCATAGGCCAGGCTATTAATAAATACGCGGGAATATTTCATGAAACTGTTTTATTCGCTCACTAGAATGACTGACCAAGAGGTCAGCTTTCAGTTGTTATTCGTCATTAATGCGACATTTGAACAAGAAAAGCCCGATGATTCAATAAAAAACCATCTTGAGTGTAAGACTTGTCTCACAGCGCAGCTTCCAAACACGACGGCCCTGAATTCACTATCACTAAACTTAAATGCGCTAATATAGAAATAATTCATAAAAAACATCACAGTACAGCATATTTTCAGACACTCAAAATTATACCGCCATTTTTTGCGCTAAAATCAGCGTGTTTCTAGGTGTGACGCTGTTTGCACAAAATTCACCCACGCAAACACCATATCCTTGTTCCTGCAAAAAACAAGCGCGATCTAAGATGAGCCACTGCTCGAGTACAGTGCGGAACAAATGCGCCACTAAATCGATACGGCGAGTTAATTGTTGTCTTTGTCGCCCTATCTCAAGCCAAGCCTCAAAATCCCTGTTTTTCGCTAAATTAACCGCCTTCGTCTGCGCCGCCCACAGGCAAAAATCCGTAAAACTGCCGCTCAACTGGCTCTGTTTTAACGAAGGTAAAGGTAAATATGCGTCGATTTGCCGACATTGACGTTGCAGTGCATCAAAGCCTAAGCGCCACGCGATTTCTTGATGGCGCAGCGCCTGTTGTTTGGGATTGGCGATCACGCTCTGCTGCAGCGGTAACTGTAAATCATGGCGGCTAAGCTTTAGGCTGCTATGCTGAGCAAGATTGGATAATGGCTTATAATGGCTCGCTTGAATTAAATGATAACAACAGGGGGAAATCGCCAATGCCTGCGTGCCCGCCTCGGCCGCCAGCGTTAACAGCCGAACATGCAAATCACCGCAGGCATGCAATGCAACCGCTTGCTGCCTTGCAGTTAAGGGATTAGTTGTTAACGGATTGGCTGCTGAGGGATGTTCAACTGTGGTTATGGATGCGTTTGTCGCAGCATGTTCTGCACCAATAGCAAAGGCATCGGCGCAAATAAAGGTCTGCGATAACTGCCACTTATCGGCAAAGGTCTGCCCTGCTTCGCACAGCTGTGCTTGCCACTCTAAGCTCAGCACATCGGCACCGCGTGCTTTAGCAATTAAGCGGCCCAAATGCCCTTTACCCGCACACCATTCCAACACAGGTAAATTAAGCTGGGGTAAATGCTGCACAAAGGCGGTAATTTGCTGCCATTTACGGCCTTTGATGTGCGCACTGAAATGCGCTTCATCGTCAAAGGACAAGCAGCCTTGCTGCGCTGCGGTGTTATCCGCAAGCGACGGTTCAGCCACGCCAGCCTTATCAGTAACCGTCTTATCGTTAAAAACCGTACCTTCGGCAATGGATGCGGTGAGCAATGACAAGTCCCAATCTTGGCCTAATGCCTTAAGATCTAGGCTTAATGCCGGTGACAGCGCCTTAACCAGCAAAGATTGCTCGGCGTCGAGTCCATCCAGCTCAGCGTCAGCCAGTGCCCACACAGCTTCAGCCAATTGCGGAAAAGCCTCTGCCCAAGGTAAAGCGTTCGCCTCAAATGCACGCACTTGCCACAGGGCAGCACTCTTTTCAAGCAACTGATTAAGCTGGCTAAATCGCTGTGAATAAGTGGATGGTTGCTGCAGATGTTCTTGGTTCACGTCATGCCCAGTGTAAAAAATACTTGTCTCACCTTAGGCCAAGGGAATGCGCCCTAAAGATGACTTTATGTGAAAAAATGTTAGTATCGCGGCCTTTAAAGACTCAACCATATCGTTAGCTTAGAAGACTCGGTTAACCAGCTTCGGTTAACTAGCCATAATGCTCCAGAGGACACCTATGCTTTCACCTTGCGTCGCACGCTGCGGTTTAAATGATGAAGACTACTGCATGGGCTGCTTTCGACATATCGATGAAATCGTCAGTTGGCGCACGAGTAGCGAAGCGCAACAGGCGGCCATTTGTCAGCAACTCCCCGCCCGTAAAGCTTTATTTGAAGGCAGTGAAAATCAGCATATTTTAAGCCGTGATAAATGGTTAGCTGCCGAGGCGCGTTTAACCGATAAGGACTAAACCCGCTCGCTAACGTCATCCTCTGCGCAACGTCATCCTGCTAATAGCCCACAAGACTATTTTTTCAGCATTGATTTCAAGTCAGCAAAAGGATTGTAGGTCGCCGCCGCTTGCTTGGTTTCTGTGGTGCTGCCGTAACGGATCAATTCTTCGAAACGAGAATGTTCGTTATCGTGGCAATACAAGCACAATAACTCCCAGTTTGAACCGTCTGATGGATTGTTATCGTGGTTATGATCGCGATGATGCACAGTCAGTTCACTTAAGTTTTTCGGGGTAAACTCGCGGGTACAACGGCCACACACCCAAGGATAAAGTTTTAACGCCTGCTCACGGTAACCGCTCTCACGCTTAGCTTTGTACTCCCGCGCATCGGCTAATACTTTATCTAACTTACTCTGGCCTGGTACTGACGACATAATGTAATCCCTAAAACAAACCCTAAAAAAATTGCCCCAAGGATAATCCGAGTTATCACTTGGGGCAATATATCCCGCACTTTACGGGCCAATGGTGCGGGATTTATCGACGTAAATGGCTCAGCCGACCTAGGTCATTGATCTCAATTTAAGTCACATGGCCTTGTTCGGCATTTGAGAGATGCAAATAGTGCAAGTATTTTTCATACTGAGTCACTACATCCGCGAGAATTTGCTCCTCGGTATACCCCATCACATCGTAATGCTGACCACCTTGCTCTAAATACACTTCGGCGCGGTAATACAAGGTATTGCCTTGTTCGATTTCAGTCCCTATCGGGTTGATGATTTCGAAACAACGGGTTCGTACCCCATATACAAAAGGCAGGTTCACCTCGTTACTGATCACTAAGCGTACTCGGCCATCTAAGTATTCAAGATCCGCCACTATGCCTTTGGTCATAAAGTGTTGACACACCTTAGATAAAGCGGGCGTTGCCACATTATTCAAGAACACTTGCGCTTCTTCATGGGTAGGATGCGAGACCAGCACGCCAATACGCTCTTCCCAGCTCATATTCGTTTTGGCGTATTGCACACTGGTATTGTGTAACTGCACACTGTTGATCTTAAGCCAGTCATTTTTCAGGGCTTTAAATAATCCCAGACACATGAATAACATCACCACGAGGAACGGCATTGCACTGGCGATAGCCGCCGTTTGCAGCGCCTGTAACCCTCCGGCTAACAACAAAACCGAGGCAACAACACCTTGCAACAGTGCCCAAAACACGCGCTGCCACACAGGGGCATTATTATCGCCACCTGACGTAAGATTATCGATCACTAAGGACCCCGAATCCGACGAAGTCACAAAGAAGGTCACGACTAAACAAATCGCAATCCCTGAGAGTAATGTCGGGAACGGCATGTGCTCGAAAAACACAAATAAGGCCACTGACACATCGGTATTGACCGCTTCAGCAAGATAGGTCGCGCCTTGATTCATGATTGAATCAATCGCCGAGTTACCAAACACTGTCATCCACAAAAAGGTCAGCGCCGATGGCACAAATAGCACACCAATTAAAAACTCACGAATGGTACGGCCGCGACTGACTCGCGCGATAAAGGTGCCGACAAAAGGTGACCAGGAAATCCACCAGCCCCAATAGAGCAAGGTCCAGCCGCCAAGCCAATCTTCCTTATGCTGATAAGCGTACAAGTTAAAGGTTTTGCTCACGAGATCACTTAAATAACCACCGGTATTCTGCACAAAGGCCTGTAATAACATGACCGTCGGGCCAAGGATCAACACTATGATTAACAATGAAATGGCCAGTATAAGGTTAAGTTCACTTAAGCGTTTGACACCTTTGTCGAGGCCAGAAAACACCGACAGGGTCGCGAGCAAGGTAATACCGATAATCAGGCACACCTGCACGACAGCATTATTGGGTAAACCTTCAAATAAATAACTCAAACCCGAGTTAACTTGTAACACGCCAAAGCCCAGTGAGGTTGCCACGCCAAACATAGTGCCGAGCACGGCAAAGGTATCGACGGCATGACCTATAGGGCCATAAATACGCTCACCGATTAAGGGATAAAGCGCACTGCGTGGCAATAGCGGTAACTTATGCCGATAGGAAAAGTAGGCCAGACTCAATGCCACTACGGCATAAATCGCCCAAGCATGCAGTCCCCAATGGAAGAAAGTAATCTTCATCGCCTCTTTGGCGGCGGCGAGACTTTCAGGCGTAGCATCAGGCGGCGCCAGATAGTGCATGACAGGTTCGGCGACCCCAAAAAACATCAGGCCAATCCCCATACCTGCCGAAAACAACATGGCAATCCAGCTTTTATAGCTATAATCCGGCACAGAATGATCTGGCCCGAGTTTGATATCGCCAAAGCGACTGACCATGACAAAGATGATAAAAATCAAGAAAAACGCCACGCTCAGAATGTAAAGCCAACCGGCTTTCACTTCTATCCATGACTGTATTGATCTAAAAACGGTGTTAGCCTCGGTGGGCCATACTGCACAAATCATCACCATCAAGATGATGAAAAAAACCGACGAATAAAATACCGGCGGATTAATACTCGACTTGATCGACATTGACTCTCCCTATTTCTAGCGGGTTCACTCTCCAAATATCTCAGCGCACCAACGGCGAGATAAAACAAAACTTATACTCAAAATATGTTTAATGCTGCGGGCTCATCTATGACCAGTATGGACTCAATCCCACAGATCAATGCAACGACTCGCTATGGCTAAACGTGACAGGATCTGAACAACGGGATTAACAACACACGACTTTGACAGCCGATGATTGATGGATAAATAGCGTGAACACCACTAAGGCAGTCAAAGCATACCTTTAGCATAAAACAAATTTATAATTAGAATATTCAGCACAAAAAATGGCGACCATATTGGTCGCCAAAAAATTATACCACAAAAATCATCAAATTTAATTTTAAACGCTAAAACGCTTCAATCCACATCCGGTTACTGAGATGGTGTTTGCGAAATGCCAGCGGTTAAATTAAAGCGCATCGCCTCTTCAAACGACCAGTCGACCATGACTAAATCGTCCCGTTTGATCAAGCTCGTCACGCCCGCCATTTGGTAACTCAATTGGAACAACACTGGCACCCAATCGCCCTCAGGCAACGCATCTAACAAAGGCTGCGGCGGCGTATCTGTCATGATAAATCCCACCACAAAACTGCCATTCGCCTGTTTCACTAACACTGTCTTTTGGCTGGTCGGCTTGCCATCTCGATTCATCAAAGAGGCGATATCACGGATACTGCCATAAACCGATTTAAACAATGGGAAACGCATCAACTGGCGCTCAAGCCAACCATAAAGCCACACAATCGGGCTGACTGAAAACAGCAGGCCCACCGCAAAAACTAATGCCACCACCAGCATAAAACCAGCGCCAACAAAGTGTTGGTTAATCCCTACCAACTCTAAAATCACAATTCCTAAACCATCTAACGATACAAACAGCGACCAAAACAGCCACAAACTCAAGGCCATAGGTAATAGATTCATCAAGCCGCGGGCTAAGGTTTTCTTCATCACTCTCTCATTCGGTCATAGGGATATAGTAGGCACAAAATATTTACGCAAAAAAACGCCACAAATGCTACCCCAGAGTCACTTTTGCACCAGCACATGATGTAAGGTATCTGACTCATATTCGTCTCAAGTATAGAGATAGCGTTCAAAATCAGAGCCCACTCTGAGCCATTCTAAGGAAAGTAAAATGCGCGTAACCCGCTTAGATCATTTGGTCTTAACCGTAAAAGACATCGCCGTCAGTGTCGAATTTTATCAAACCGTGCTCGGGATGAAGAAAGTGGTATTTGGCAATCAGCGTATTGCGTTAAGTTTTGGCGACCAAAAGATTAATCTGCACCAAGCGGGCGCCGAATTTGAACCTAAGGCCGCGGTAGCGACGCCCGGCAGTGCCGATCTGTGTTTTGTAGTCAGCCATAACATAGAAGAAGTGATCGCGCATTTAAACGCTCTTCAGATTGAAATCATTGAAGGCCCAGTGCTACGAACCGGCGCCACAGGCCGGATAAACTCTGTCTATATCCGCGACCCAGATTGTAACCTGCTTGAGCTATCAGAATATCTGCCCGCCTGCACTGGGTGAGCGAATTGGGGCAATATCAGCAGTAGTTCTGCTAGCACGCGGCGAGCAGAACTGCAGCTGACGTTATACTGGTTCACTGTTGTTTGCGATAAGACTCTCGACAGTTGAGTGGCATTTATTGTCATTACTTCCCCAGTGACTCGTCGCCCTTTAATTTAAGAAAGTATCTCTATAGGCTCAACGACGACATTAATGTCGTCGTTGGTCACTGTAACAACAATGCCAATCCTCACGACCCCTCTAGCTGTTTGTACTGGTCAGCTAAACTGCTACTGCCCCAAAGCAAGATAACTTTATCGTCAGTTGTGCAGCATAAATTGACATTGTTTCCCCAGTGACTCGCCATAAACTCGTCCCTGAGGGCTCTACTAAAACATCCATGTTTTAGAAGGCAGGGTGAGATCGCGAACAAATTTTAGCCATTCAAATGGGTAAGGCTTTTCAATTTAACGGCGTTGTGATCTGATACTCTCTTTTGTTGAGACCCTATCATGAGCCTTCTTTCCCTTACCAAGCACTTTGAACTTATTGAAGACCACCGACAGGCCGCCAAAGTGACTTATCCCTTGTTCGATGTGTTGTTCTTAACCGTGGTGGCGGTCATCGGTGGCGCTGAGGGCTGGGAAGATATTGAAGACTTTGGTCATTGTCACTTGGAATTACTGAAGAAGTATGGTGATTTCAGCAACGGTATTCCTGTTCATGACACCATCGCACGAATTATCAGCAAAGTTGATCCAGAAGCGTTGCAACAAGCGTTTATTTCATGGATGCAGGCAACCCAACAATTGACTCAAGGCCAAGTCATTGCCATTGATGGCAAAACCTTACGCGGTTCTTATAACAGAGAAGAGCGTCAGTCCGCTATTCATATGGTGAATGCTTTCTCTGTCACCCATGGTGTGGTGATGGGGCAACTTAAAACTGATGCGAAGTCTAATGAAATCACTGCTATTCCTGAGTTATTAGCCTTATTGGATATTAAAGGCGCACTGGTCACCATTGATGCTATGGGTACTCAAGCAGATATTGCGTATACCATCATAGACAGAGGTGCCGACTTCCTGTTAGCCGTCAAAGGCAATCAAAGTGTTTTGCATCAGCGGGTAAAAGAGGCCTTTGCCGCTCAGTCTGAGGAAGCAGAAAACGTCACTCAAATCGAGGCGCAACGTGGCCGAAAAGAATATCGGGAATACCAAACCATAGATGCACCCAAGGAGCTGATTGATACCAAATGGCCGACAATACAAACGTTTGGCAAAGTCATTAGCTATCGAGTACACAAAGGTAAAGGAAAGCTGCAGACACGTTACTACATCAGTTCCGCGATATTATCGGCCGAAGAGTTAGCCAGCGCAGCTCGTGGTCATTGGGCGGTTGAAAATCAGCTTCATTGGGTGTTGGATGTGACAATGAATGAGGATGCTTGCCAGATATCTCGAGGCGATGGAGCAGAAAATCTAGCAAGAATGCGGCAGGCTACCGTCAATATACTGAAAAAAGAACCGAGCAAATTAAGTCTACGGCGCAATAGACGCCTAGCCGCAATGAATTCAGCGTATTTGGACAAGATAATAAATGCTTAAAAAACATTCACGCTCTTGCCCTGTTTTAGAAGGTCACTGGTGCAACAATGCCAATCTTAACTAAGTCCTTAATTCACAAATCCGCCCAAACAGCTTTCTGCCCCGAAGTTGGTTAGGATCAAAGTTCTATTTAACAATGCTTGCCTTCGTTTTCCATACAAAAGCTAATCGATATTGCTCTTCTAAAGAGACTATTTATTACTGCCTAGATTGCATAATCTAATGAGCTTGTTTTATATACAGTTATAATACTTTTTGGCTTAATTTATATCAAACCACTAGATAAGTAAGTCTAAGGTAGTAAATATCAATTATGCGATCAAACTTAATCTATTGATATTGAAGTAAATAAATTTCTCTGGCGATTTTGCGAGCACTTTATTTTGGCTACCTCGGTTTTTTTGGTTTTGCGAATAACTTATCGCTTTACATCAACGACATAGCAAATGTAGGATTGATATTAATCAATAACTTAAGCGGCCGACTTTATTTGGCGAGCCGTTCAATAGGCTTTATGCATCAAGAGAACAATCATGTTCATCGTAAATATTGAGTATCCAGGTACTTGGCTAGAACTTCCAGATAGAGACAAGGCATTCGAAATGAAAAGTCTTATTTCATCTATGGAAACGGCCGTTACAGATATGGCTATTACACTTACCATGTTTGTAGATTGCCAACGTGCATCTAATGAGGAGCATAGCTCTGAAGCTTTTAAAGATTCATGGGAACGAGATAGGCAATTACGTATGCGTATAGAGGATGAGTACCGTAATAAATTACCAAAAGAGCATGACTTCTATAATCAACATGAATATCACCGTTTAGAAACTGAAAAACTTTATAGACAGGAAAAGCTAAAATCTGGTGAGGTGCCTAGAAGCTACAAACATCGTTTTGCATTTATTCATGCTCACAGTTACTTATCTTCAGCAGACACCTTCTCTAAGTACTTATCAGTTCTAGCAGATGAAACAGAGCTTGATCATGTAATAAAGATAAAAAAGCAGTTCAATGATACTTTTCCGTCATTAGCGAAAATACGTAATAGCGCTCAACACTCTGAAGATCGGAGTCGAGGATATGGTAAACCAGCAGACGTTCGAAAAAAGGTAAAAATGGATTTAAAACCTATCGATAACGGTTTTATTAAAGCAGAAGGTGGTGGAGTTCTAGCACTTAGCAACTTAAACGGAGATCGGCTTGGTTATACAATAGATGATGGTACTTACCAAGAATTCGAAATTAACCAAAACTCGTTAGGGCTTGTTGCTGATTTATTCCAACAACTAATTATCGGTTTTCAATGGTCTGGCCCTGTTGAAATTAGTCCACATATATAATGCATAACAAAGCAATCTTGCGGCGTTAGGCGATGGGTGCTTAAACATGGGTAGAAAAAGCAGACTGAAACGGGAGCGCCGAGAGCTAAAAGAACATGGATTGTCAGAAATCTCATCTCGAGCGATCGTTCTGTTTGATGAGCACAGCCAATCTGTATATCGATTCTTTCAGGAGGAGTGGCAAGCTGATGCGCTCGCGAGGGGTGATGTTTGGCTAAGTACCCTAGAAACTTGCAGAGCTTACGAGAATCCTGAGCAAGGCGATTCCGAGGAGGCTCACGAGACCTACAATTCAGGTCATGCAGTGGGGGGCAGTTGCGATCCGGAATTGGTCGAGGTCGCAAGAAGAAGTGGGATTCATATAGGACCAGGGTGCAGCAACATTACGATAAGCAATAATACAAGGAGGTCAGTCCTTCCCGACGCTTACGTGTTCTGTACAACCACTGAATACTCGCCTGAAAAATTGGGCGAAACTTTTGGCAGGTACTGCGTTGAAATAACCAATCCCAGACAATTCTTTATTGCCGCATCAGAGGTTCTTGAGAGCATAGTTTCGATTAGAGAAGCTGCGGCTGGGAAGGTGATTTATAAAAACAGATTCTACATCGGTATGGAGCGTCCGCCCGGGCCAATTGGATTTGTAAAGCCGCCTGACCTTTATTCGAGTCAAAAGGAGTTTAGGCTTTTGTGGGTTCCTAGGGAAGCCAATGGGTTAAATCCATTTCTCTTAAAGTGTCCAGAAGTGGGTCATTTGTGTAAAAGAATTGCCTAATCGGGTAGCCGAAGGTGTTTAACTTCCAGCTCCTACACCACACTGCATATGGCTCCGCACAGGGCGGTTCATTTAGAATGCTTAACTTAAACTTTCTGGTTAGCCTCTTGGTTTCGGGAGTGAACTGCTATCCATTCTTCTCTCAGTGAATGCAATCTAGCTTTGTTAAGATAATCATTACTAATGGTAATGCAAAACGGAGGCGGTAGAGTTTCAACTCTAAATGGTTTCTGTCCAAAAGTGTGTTGCGTATGTCTTTTAGATCTACAGGTTATGTGAATGCACGAAAGGTGAGCCATGGTGATTAGCGAGACGACCGTCCGCCCCATGGACGGGGCGGTCGAGCATCCAAGGACGGACTTGCTGCGTGTCGGTGAGTAAGTACCATAGCAAGCCTATATGCGTGGATACCAGCCAACGCCTAGCAACTAAAATGACAGTTCACTCAGCTATACTAGCCTGCAGAATTTTCCAATGCGTTTTTACCAAATCGAATTGACTCATCATTGCTATTAGTACTGTCAAATCAGTCTATAAAAGCAGTCGGCATTTATTAAGCCGCATTTAAAAGCCCTAAAAGCAAAACGCTCCACAGAGGCTGCGGAGCGTTGTATTGAGGCATTACAACAGCAGATTAATGCGTGTGTTAGCCTTTCATGTCCTTTTCCATATCTTCGTAGGAAGTATGGCGAACGTCTTTGCCTTTAACATAGTAGATGATGTATTCACAGATATTTTTACAACGGTCGCCAACACGCTCAACCGCACGCGCTGCCCACAGTACGTCTAAAACGTCTGGGATTGAGCGCGGATCTTCCATCATATAGGTCATTAACTGACGGATAATCCCTTCGTATTCGCGGTCAAGTTTGGCATCTTCTTTGTGCAGCTCTAAGGCAGTATCAGCATCCATACGTGCCAAGGCATCTAAGGTTGCATGCAACATGCGGGTCGCGTGACGGCCCATATTTTCAATGCTAACTAACAAAGGTTGCTGATTATTCAATCGTTTATCTAATGCTGCTTTTGCGATACGCACACAAGCATCACCAATACGTTCAAGATCGGCGATGGTTTTTGAGATGGCGATAATCAGGCGTAAGTCGCTGGCCGCAGGTTGACGCTTGGCGATAATGCGGGTGCACTCTTCGTCGATAGACACTTCCATGCCATTGACCTTGTGATCGCCATCGATAACCCGCTGCGCAAGTTCAGCATCAAGCGCGCTGAGCGCGTCAATGGCTTGCTCAAGCTGACGTTCAACCAAGCCACCCATAGCGAGTACGCGATTGCGGATATCATCCAGTTCAGCGGTAAACTGTCCTGAGATGTGCTTACTTAAATTCATGTTTTCCATTTAGCCAACCTTTTACTTAACTGTTTACCAAGCATGCTCAAAGCCTGCGGTTGCGGCTTTATCCGAACGCTACCGAGCTGATTAACCGTAACGTCCTGTGATGTAATCTTCGGTCTTACGTTTTTTCGGCGTGGTGAAAATCGTGTTGGTATCCGCGTATTCGACCAATTCACCCATATACATAAAGGCCGTTTGATCTGACACCCGCGCCGCCTGTTGCATGTTGTGAGTCACAATAACCACAGTGTATTTCGTCTTAAGCTCGGTGATCAGCTCTTCAATCGTCAATGTCGAAATCGGGTCGAGTGCCGATGTGGGTTCATCGAGTAACAACACTTCAGGCTCGATGGCAATGGCACGGGCAATTACCAGACGTTGTTGCTGACCGCCAGATAAACCAAAGGCATTATCGTGCAATCTGTCTTTGACTTCGTCCCAAATCGCCGCGCCGCGCAGCGAACGCTCGGCCGCTTCGTCGAGTTCACGACGGTTATTCAACCCTTGCAATCTCAAACCATAAACGACGTTTTCATAAATCGACTTAGGAAACGGATTCGGGCGCTGGAACACCATGCCCACGTTACGGCGCAGGGCCGCGACGTCGATTTTCTTGTCGTAAATATTCTGACCGTGCAGCAAAATTTCACCGTCGATATGGCAGTTATCCACCAAGTCGTTCATGCGATTAATACAGCGCAATAATGTTGACTTACCACAACCACTAGGGCCGATAAAGGCGGTCACTTGTTTTTTGGGGATCTTCATCGATACATTAAACAGCGCTTGTTTACTGCCATAGCGCAAATCTAAGTTACGGATCTCCAACGCTGTGTCAGTCTGGCTTAAGTTCGCTAAATCAAAGTTGTTGGTTTTCATTGCTGTCGAATCTATAGAAATCATATTCAGTCCTAATACTTTCAGGATAATCGCTGATTAGTGCTCAAGCGAACGATATTTTTCACGTAAATGGTTACGTACGCCAATGGCCGTCAAGTTAAGTGCCACGATCACAGACACCAGCAAGAAGGAGGTCGCATACACCAGAGGACGTGCCGCTTCAACGTTAGGGCTCTGGAAGCCCACATCATAAATATGGAAGCCTAAGTGCATGAACTTACGTTCTAAATGCACAAACGGGAAGTTAAAGTCCAGTGGTAATGTGGGTGCGAGTTTCACTACACCCACCAACATCAATGGGGCCACTTCACCGGCGGCGCGGGCGACCGCTAAAATCAAACCCGTCATGATAGCTGGGCTCGCCATTGGGATCACAATGCGCCACAGTGTCTCAGCTTTCGTGGCGCCCAGTGCCAAACTACCCTGACGCACCGCGCTCGGAATACGGCTCAAACCTTCTTCGGTTGAGACGATAACCACAGGCAAGGTTAAAATGGCTAAGGTTAATGCCGACCAAATCACCCCAGGTGAACCAAAGGTCGGTGACGGTAACGCTTCAGGGTAAAACAATTGGTCGATAGAGCCGCCCATCATGTAGACGAAGAAACCTAAACCAAACACGCCATACACAATTGATGGCACACCTGCTAAGTTAATCACCGCAATGCGGATCATCTTAGTAATAGGACCTTTCTTCGCATATTCATGCAGATACACAGCCGCGACCACACCAAATGGCGTTACAATAACGGCCATTAGCAGCACCATAAAAACGGTACCAAAAATCGCGGGGAACACGCCGCCCTCAGTGTTGGCTTCACGCGGGTCGTCACTCACAAAGCGGCCGATACCGACGAACCATTTACCTATTTTGCCAATGAAGCTTAAGTGGTTTACATAGGTCACATCCAGCACGCTATCCAGCTTAAGCTCGACTTCTTCACCGCGCATATCACGCACGATGACCGAGTCACGCGCTGCTTCATCACGTAAGGCAAATAACGCTTTTTCAAGCACTAAGTAATCTTTCTGCAGTTGTGCTCGCTTGGCCTCTAACTCAGCTTTGTTGCTATCAGTGAGTTCACCCTCTAACTCGTAACGACGCTCCTGCAAACGCAGCTTTTCAATCGCGTAGTTGATCGAGCCAATGTCTTGCTTCTGCAAATCCACCGCTTTGTCCGATAAGGCCACAGCGCGTTCGATATGCTCCATCAAGGAAGATTCAATCGCATCGTTGACTAAATCCAGACGCTTGCCGTTTTCAATCACAGCGATTGGATAACCGTAGAAGTTACCGTTTTTAGCCCGCTCAATCATGGCGACATCGCTTGGCGTAGAACGGCTCAGAATGTCAGTGCTTAATATCCAGCGGAAATCCAGCCCCACAAATTCGCGGTTACCTGTCTTCACTAAGTAACGGGTGACGAACTCGCCAGGATGCTCTTTAAACACATGGCCCGCAGCAATCAAACGCTCAGTCGGGACTTCTTCCCTATCGTAAACTTCCCCAATTAAGGTCGAACGTACCCCAGTGTTATCTTCGAGTTCCCACTGGTAAACCGTTGCTGGCCAAAAGTAACTTAAGCCACGCCAAGCGATTAACAGTAATAAGCCTAAGACGGCAATCAAACTGATGCTCACCGCACCGCCCGTCATCCATATCCATGGCGAGCCTGATTTTACCCACTTACCCATTGCACAAACCTCTCAAGGTCACTGGCGAAATTGTATTTAGTGTCATTGTCTTATCCCCGTTACAGCGAGCTATAGCGTTCACGTAGACGCTGTCTCACCACTTCTGCAATGGTGTTAAAGAAGAATGTAAAGATGAATAGTACGAACGCCGCGAGGAAGAGCACGCGGTAATGCGAACTACCAATTGCCGACTCAGGCATTTCAACCGCAATGTTTGCTGCCAAGGTTCGCATCCCTTCAAACACGCTCCATTCCATAATCGCAGTGTTACCTGTGGCCATCAGTACTATCATGGTCTCGCCCACAGCGCGGCCTAGCCCCATCATGATGGCCGAGAAAATACCTGGACTTGCGGTTAACAACACCACGCGTGTCAGTGTCTGCCAAGGCGTCGCACCTAAGGCTAAACTGCCGTTCGATAAATGACGTGGCACAGAGAAAATGGCATCTTCAGCGATGGAGAAAATCGTTGGAATAACCGCAAAGCCCATGGCGATACCGACTACCAGCGCGTTACGTTGGTCGAAGGTAATGCCCAGTTCATTAGTGATAAATTGACGGGTATTACCATCAAACAGCGCCACTTCGATGATAGGGCTGATGGCAAAAGAGAACCAACCCACGAAACAGACCACAGGGATCAACATCAGCTCTTGGTACACTTCGGGTAAACGTTGTTTCCAAGCTGCAGGTAACTGACTCCAGCCATAGGCCGATGCGAGAATAGAGGTTGGCAAGAGGATCAATAAGATCAGGATGCCGGGAAGATGTTCTTCGATCAGCGGCGCTAACCACAGACCCGCCAAGAAACCTAAGATAACCGTCGGTAAGGCTTCCATGATTTCGATGGTCGGTTTAACGAAACCGCGCACCTTAGGCGACATAAAGTAAGCAGTGTAAATCGCACCGGCAATGGCTAAAGGCACGGCAAACAACATGGCATAGAATGCCGCTTTCATCGTACCGTAGGCCAATGGCATTAAGCTCAGCTTAGCTTCGAAATCGTCAGAACCCGAGGTTGATTGCCACACGTATTTAGGCTCTGGATAACCTTCGTACCACACCTTGTCCCACATAGCGCTCCATGACACTTCTGGGTGAGAGTTTTCCACACTGAAGATATGCAGCTTTTTATCCGCTTCAACGACTATGCCGTTTGAGCGGGGGGTAAAGCCCATTTTACCTGGGTTTTTAAGGTCGAATTTTTCGTCAAACAGTTCACGATGACTCGTGGTGTAGAGCAATGTCAGCTCGCCCTCTGGGCTCACAGTTGCAAAACTCTTACGGTAGAATTCAGAGGTAAGTGACTCAATAGGCGGTAAGTCATCAAACTGGCGAATTTCCTGATATAAACGCCCTTTTGGACCACTAACTTGGAAGTACTGAGCCACAATACCTGTGTCATAGCTGACCAGTAATGAACTCGCGCCCGCCAGCAAAGCCACATTATTCACTTGGGCTTTAGCCCGTTCAACATCAATCACCTGCAGCAAATCTAGGCTGTCAATATCACGGATGTCATACACGAAGATTTTATTGCCGGTTTGCAACATCAATTGACGTTGGTCTGGCGTCATCAGCTCATGGGAGACTTTCTTCGGCGCATCTTGAATTTGTGAGGTAGTAGAAACCCACTCCACTTCTTCAGTCATCATGTTCTCTTGCCCTTCGAGGCGAGTCAGACGCCAAATGCCGTTCTCATCTTGATAGGCAAAACTCATTTTGTCTGAACTATAGCTGAAGGTCAGTTTATTAATCGCCCCACCCGTTTCATTAATGGTGATCGGGGTTTCGCCTGCGGGATAACGCAGTTTAGGCGTGATTAAACGCTTGTTGTTTGGGTAACTCAAACCAAACTCTAGGCCAGCCACGAGCACCTGACCATTACTTAATCCCAGCGCAAAACGCTGTTCGCTCGGCACGGCAACGGCGGCACTGGTCACAGTCACGCCCGCTGGTAATGGCGGTGTAAAGCTAGAAAGTAAGTTACCGTCGGCAACGGTATAAAAGTCCACTTGGCCATCAACAGCCACACGGTACATCACCTCATTTTGCTCTTCAGCGCCCACCATTAATGTCGGAACATCCGCGTGTTGATAGCTCACCGTCTTCACAGGTGTGACATCAGCACTATCGAAAATAGGTTTGATCACATACAACAGATAAAAGAAGATCAACAATAAGGCGACAAACACCATAGTGCCGCCGATAGTGACGCCGATTTGCGCCGCTTTATCCTTAAATGCCCTGCGATTCGAGCGTCCGCCTTTAAGCATACTGTGCGATGCAGAACCAGGTTGAGTGACCTGACTTTCCATTAAGAACCTCTATTATTAATAGCCAGCGAGTTTTTTCGCTAGGATTTGCCGAGTGCTATGCTTACACTGTTTGAACGTAAACTGAGCAATAACAACATCCTTTATTCTAAGTGCGTTGGATTATATGACGCAAAGATGACAGTTGTGTTACACCCCGTTTTAAAACAGGTGCCTTTTACAAAAAATAGGAGTCAGTCACTATGCTACGATATTTAATCACACTACAAGCACCTGATAGAAAAGGATTAGTAGAACAAATCGCCCATGCAGTGAGCCGCCACGGCGGTAACTGGCTCGACTCAGAATTGCGCCATATCGACGGTATCTTTGCCGCTATTCTGCTGCTCGAAGTGCCTGCCTTGCGTATGGACGAACTCATTGAGGCGCTGGAGTGCATCGATAGCCTCACCCTCACCTACGCCAAAACCTCGGTCGCCCTTAAGCCCATCAAACGTTTAAGCTACAGCCTAGTGGCCTACGACAGACCCGGACTCGTGCTCGATATCTCAAATAAAATCAATGCCCTTGGCATCAATATCGAGCAGTTTAGTAGCCAATATGAAACCGCTGGCCACACAGGTATCGCCCTGTTTCGGGCGACTATCGGCCTTGGACTCACAGATCTCGCCCAAGAAGATCAACTGGTAACATCCCTCTATGCCCTAGGTGATGATCTCGTGCTCGATAGATTAAGCCGTTAACCTTTACGACGAGCGAAACTTAGCACGCCAACACGTTTAGAGCGTGCATTTGCCATAGCACTTTCAAACAGCACTTAAATGGCACTTAAGAACGGTTTTTAAAATGCTAAAAATACAAACGCCGCTAAGCAGATGCCAGCGGCGTTTTTGTTTAACTCACTTTTTGATGCCGAGATTTGACTAAGTAACGCAGTGGCACTTGGGAGATCAACATCCCCAGCAACATCAAGCCACAGCCGAATAATGCCCGTACACTCAAACTCTCATCGAGGAAGATAATACCGCCAATGGCCGCAAATACGGTTTCTAAACTGAGGATAATCGCCGCATGGGCAGGATGCGCATTTTTCTGCGCCAACACTTGCAAGGTATAAGCAATCCCTACCGAAATCAGCCCAGCATAGAAAAGTGAACCCCAAGCTGCCAACACGCCATCGAGCGTGGTGACTTCAATCACCGCCGACACCATCAAACTCAGCACGCCGCAGACAAAAAACTGCATCATGGCTAACACCACGGGCGAAATCCGCTTGGCAAAATGATCCACCGCCAAAATGTGCAATGCCCAAAACAAGGCGCCCACCAACTGCAAGGCATCGCCATAACCTATGCTCATGCCATCTTTAACGCTTAAAAAATACAAACCGACCGCGGCAATCGCGCAGCCAAGCCAAGTATTCAAGCCGGTCGTATGTTTTAGCGCTAACCCAAGCACAGGCACTAACACTATATATAGGCCAGTGATAAAACCCGCGTTCGCTGCCGTGGTGTATTGCAAACCGACCTGCTGAAATGACGCGCCCGCAAACAGTAAAACCCCGACCAGCAAACTGCCGCGCACTAAATCCTTTGGCGCACTCACATGCAGCTTATTTTGCCGACGCAAGTACCACACCAAAGGCACTAAACTAAACGTCCCCATTAAAAAGCGAATACCATTAAACGCAAAGGGGGAAAGATGTTCCATGCCTAAGGTTTGGGCAACAAATCCAAAGCCCCAAATCGCGGCGGCAAGCAGTAATAACAGGTTGGCAGGCAAGATAAATTCTCGACGAACAAAAAGATCACAAGATTACCTAGCGGCGTGAGACTTGTCCAAACATGTTGCAACTTTGTAGTCAACCCCTCTCTTGGAGCGGTTACTTTTTCGCTTGCGACTGCAAGTGTTTAGCTTGACTGAGGATCTCATTTAAAAACACGGAATCCGTTTGTTTTGCCAGTAACACGGCTTTATCGGAGGCTTTAATCGCCTGCTCAAGCTGCCCATCCAGATCATAGGCGGTCGCTAAACTGTCCCAAAGCACCTCTGAATTGGGGAACATGCGCGTCCCTTCTTCAAGAATTTCAACGCCCCAAGCCGTTTTTTGTTCATAAGTGGCTTTGAGTCCATAAACATTATATTGCTGAGCAAAGAGTGGAAATTCATAGCCAAACTCAGCGCTCTTTTGTCGATAGAAGTGTTTTATGTCCTTGAGTGGCATAACGGCAATTTCAGGCACAGCATTCCAACCGGCAAAAAGGGTCTTTAACGCCTCAATATTGCCAACAAGCGGCGTACTGTCGTGGGTTTCATCGGGGAAGTGTTTGTAAAACCAATGCAGTTGCTTTGATGCGTTACCCGTGCCCGATGGGTTTGGGCCTAAGCTGTCTTGCAACTGCTTAATTTGCGCCGCAAACGCGCTCGCCATTTCATTGGGTTCACTTGCCATACTCAAAAACCAGCGCAGTGGTTTTGCACGCTTAGCGTGTAATAACTCGGCCGACTTAAGCACTAGCCAATCACTGTCCCACCATAAACTGGGACTGATTGAAATCACCGCATCAAATTGGCTATTAGGCGTCAAGGCCACATAACTCGTAAACAGCCCAGCTAAGGAATGGCCCGTAAGTATTTGATAATCCGAGGTGCGGTATTTTTTGCCTAATTCGCTGAGTAGCTCTTGCTCTAAAAATTGCCTGAACCGTTCAGCATCACCGGAGCTGTCTTTAAATTTAGCGATTTGAGTCGGCGTGAAATACTTCATCCGTTGATTCGAACTCACGCCAACGGTGATCATTTCCGGAATGATGGCATAAGTACTTAAAAAACCGACATTCGCCGCCACATGCTCAAATTGGGTCGAGCCATCTAATACGATTAATACCGGATAGTTAAAATCGTTGGAATGCGCATAGGTATCTGGCAAATGGATTTGTAAGTTGATGTCATCATTCAAGATTTCTGAATGAATTACCGTCTTATCCGTCTGTGCGAAGACAGCCGTTGAAAAGAAAAACATCAGCACTAAAACCAACCGCATAAGTACACCTCCATTTGTAATGCTAGGTAACTTACTGGTTTTCATCATAAGACTCAAATCATTACCCTCAAAAAGTCTGATTGAGATGATGGAGTTGAGTACAGTTTATAAAGACTCACTTATCGAAAAATCCTATCTAAACTGGCTTGGATAATCTTGTATACTGACGGCCACGCAATGAAGATATAACGAAAGCGTGCACTAGACCGCATGATGAGCGACTAAGCTGCACCAGAACGCAACACATTAGGATTACCATGTTAGGAACGCTAAAAAAGATGCGCGTACAGTTAGATGACGCGCAACAAGTGCAATATCAACTCGTTGTCGGTGATGAGTTACTCCCGCTCAATCCATTGATAGGCAAGCAATTAACCTTGACCCACACTGGCAATATCTTCTGCTGCAACTGCGGTAAAAAGAGTAAGAAGAGTTACTCGCAGGGCCACTGTTTTGTCTGTATGCAAAAGCTGGCGAGTTGCGATATGTGCATCATGAAGCCGGAAACTTGCCATTACGACCAAGGCACTTGCCGCGAACCCGAGTGGGCCCAGAGCCACTGTTTTGTGCCGCATTATGTGTATTTGGCGAATACTTCGGGCGTTAAAGTCGGCATTACCCGCCACACGCAACTGCCTACCCGCTGGATTGACCAAGGTGCCACCCAAGGTTTGCCGATTTTTAAAGTGTCAACAAGGCAACTCTCAGGCTTAGTCGAAGTAGAATTGGCCAAACTGGTGAACGATAAAACCCATTGGCAAGCGATGCTCAAGGGCCACGCCGACGATATCGATTTAAAGGCTAAAGCTGCAGAACTGATCCCGCAAATTGAGGCCAAGTTGCACGAAATCGGCATGCAAAAAGGCGATTACAGTATCGAGCGTTTAGATGAAACGATTCAGTCGATTCACTATCCCATCGACACCTTTCCGAAGAAGATCACTTCCCACAACTTCGATAAAAATGGGGTGGTAAGCGGGATTTTACAGGGGATTAAAGGTCAGTATCTGATCTTCGATACGGGCGTGATTAACATTCGTAAATTCACCGCCTATGAAGTGAGCGTAGAGCTAATATAAATTCATTTTTATACAATTCAGTGTGTTGCTATCTGTCATGGTTATCAACACACTGATAGCGAAACCTCGGCATGCTCATGCTGAAGCATTGAAACTGTGCCAGAGCATAGGTTAATTGATTGCCGCCGTCTCGTTATTACCCCGAGGAACTCGAGCCTTGCCTCCGTATGGATGAAAATGGCGCTTGGCTTCCACAAAGTAAAAACATCTTTATATGGAATATTTTTGATGAAACAAGGACCTCAACATTTTATCCGTCGCTGTGCATTCCAACAAAAATTACGTAGTAAGCAATCTGGAATATTTTTGCTCTTGATAATCCCGCTGATAATAGCAAGCGGTCCTTGGAAGGAACTGACGGCATCGCTTTCGACAGAACCATGGGATATAGGATTTACTATTGTTGTCGTTTTAGCCGTTGTGGTGGCATTTTTCTTCGTCTTCATGATCATTTCTGAATCGATAAGACTAGGCAAAGCCGCTAAAAATGAACAAAGGAAATTAGCCGAAGCGGGGCCAGATGGCTATTACATTGATATCTATCAAGAAGGCCTCGTTTTTCATGTTTACGATGCCGAATTTCATCTTTTTGAGATGAAGCAGCAGTTTGTCCCTTTGGATGAGATTACCAGTACAAAATACTCAAAACGCAGAGGCATACGTAGCTTCACGATCAACTTTGCCCACATTTCCGGCCAAGTGTCGTTCACGCCTAGGGAAATAAATGTGGATGATTTTGATTTTATAAAGGAATTTCTTGAGACTCATATTTCCAACCGAGGGAATAAGCCAGCTTAAGATAGGCTGGTTAATTAAACATAGGCGCGCTGCCTTGTGTACAGCTTAGGTCTCACGCAACGCGCGCTATTATTAAACAAGCTTGGTTTAGAGGAATGTGCAAGAGGATGCACTAACCCACTTGCGCTGCCATATGAACAAGTTCCCAGATATGCCCATCGGGATCTTCAAACGCATGGCCATACATAAATCCTTGATCTTGCGCTTGACGATAGGCTTTGCCGCCATGCTGCTCGGCAAGCTTAACCAAGTGATCGACACGCTCTCGACTGTCGCAGTCTAGGCAATTGAGCACTTCTGTCGTGATATGAGCATCCGCAATCACCTTATCGGTAAAACCAGAGAAAAAAGGCTTAGCCAGCAGCATCACATAAATATTGTCCGCAATGACGACGCAGGCAGCCTGCTCATTGCTGTATTGCTCATTGATGCCAAAACCAAGACCTGAGTAGAAAGCGCGTGAATCCTGAACGCTCTCGACTGCCAAATTAACAAAGATACTTTGCGCCATAATAATCTCCCTTTATAAGTGCTAACCGGACGTCAGACTAAGTCCTATAAACAGGACGGTAAATCGTCCTGTTTATGCTTGTTACAGCCTAAACTATGATCACTAAAAGAATAAAGCGAGTATCTCACTCGCCTTATGATTGCGCCTAGTTGACGGCATTATTGCACCGCTTATTGCACCGCATGGGTGACGGGCAGCGCTGACAACATTTCATCGATTAAACCATCGAAGCGGGTTTTTACTTCATCCATATCTTTAATGTTAGCAAAGCCTTGGGCAAGGACTCGCCATACCATTTCAGAAGATTGCCCCACGATCGCTGTCGGCTTAAAAAGGCTAATGAGTACTGAACCCTTATCGTATTTTTTAGGATCCACACCTTGGTTTGACAGACCCGGCACTAAGCCTGCAGCGGCCAATATCTGCTCGTCAGACATTTGTGTACCCATGGCAACCCCAAAACCTACTTGGAAGTCAGCGAGTTGCGTATCTTCTACCCAGCGATACCCTTTCGTCAGTAGCACCTTTTTAAGGGTATCCTGCATATGTTGCTGGACTTGCTGTTTATCGAGCCTAGGATCAACAAAGATTTTCTGTAAAGTGGGGTGCCAACTGTAGGTCATGGCGCTCGGCGGTAATTGGCTCAAATCCCCCGAAGTCACGACTGTGGTTCGCAACACCTGCGAATCCTCCACACTCACACAGGCCGTCAACACGGCCAAACTGATGGTTAAAAACGTCAATAAACGCCCAATTTTTTGTGGTAAATACATGTTCTTTCCCTTATTGCGATTTTTACAGCTTAAGGATAGTTGCTATTTCTCAGACTGAAAGTCTATATGCATCATGGTGTTAAATCGTGCTTATCGACAAGGACTACGGTAAGACAATCACCCCGGTCCAATTCGTTATGATTTGTTACTTATAAAGCCCACCCTGCGTATAGGCGCGGTTCCGTTTACCCGCTAGAATGCTTCGCTTAACGTCAGTGATAGTCATACTTCGGCACGTAAATTCGAGGTAGATTTCCCTATCATAATGCCAAAAACGACAACAAAAGGTGTGAGATCTATCCATGGAGTTAATACTCGCTATCGCGCTATTCGCCTTCTCATCGGGGATCACCCCAGGGCCGAACAATATAATGCTGATGACCTCAGGGGTTAACTTTGGCGTGAAACGCAGTATTCCGCATCTGCTGGGAATAAGCCTTGGCTTCCCAACCATGATCCTCGCAATTGGCTTAGGCTTAAGCGCGCTCTTCCAAAGCTATCCTATCATCCATCAAGTGATTAAAGTCGTCGGCATAGGTTACCTTTTGTATCTGTCTTGGCTAATCGCCAACAGCAGTAGCAAGATGGAAGGCAAAGCCATTGCCAAACCCTTTAGTTTTATTCAAGCCGCAGCGTTTCAATGGGTGAATCCTAAGGGCTGGATCATGGCGGTGGGCGCAATTGCAACATTCACGTCAGTACAGCAAGATTTAACTCCGCAAGTGATTACTATCGCAACGGTATTTTTATGTGTCGCCTTCCCCTGCGCCATTGTGTGGCTCGGTTTTGGCGTGGCCCTTAAGCGCATTTTAAAAAATGAGCGCCAACAGAAGATCTTCAATATCACTATGGCAGTCTTGCTTGTGGCGTCTATCATCCCTATGATCGCCCCCTAATTTTTGTCAGCACGAGCCACGACCACCATGAACGAAATCGACATGATCATTGAACAAACCGACAACTGGGTCAAAAAAGTGATCATGAAATACAATATTTGCCCCTTCGCCAGACAAGAAGTCGAGCGCGGCAGTATTCGGTATCTAGTGGTGGAACAAACCAAAGTCAAACTCGTGCTCAAGGCATTGATTGAAGAGTGCCAATACCTCGACGCCCACCCCGAAGCCGAAACCACGCTGTTTATTCTCCCCCGAGGTTTTGAGGGTTTTTATGCCTATCTCGACCTCGTCGACATGGCAACCGATACGCTTATCGAACACGAGTACGAAGGCACATATCAACTCGCCACCTTCCACCCAGACTATTGTTTCGATGGTGAGCCACAGGACGGGGCAGCCAACTTCACCAACCGCGCGCCCTATCCAACCCTGCACATCATCCGCGAAGCCAGCATGGAGTTAGCCCTTGCTAACTACAACGATCCCGAAACCATCCCAGAACGTAATATTGCCTTTTGCGAACGCAAAGGCAGCGACTTTTTCGTCAAACTGTTAGCAGAGTGCATGGGGAAATAGCTTGAGCGCCTCAGAAATAACTGAGAGAGATGGTAAATATAGGAAGTTATAGAGCAATCACTTAACCTTGGTATCCAAAAATTAAGCACTGTCACTCCAGTGACACGCCGTAAACGATACCAAAACAGAAATAGCCATCTAAGCAGACAGCACTTTGCCCCTTACTTGCACAGTTCCAATAAGGAAAATACTATGCCTGACCTGTCTTTTTCTTGCGGCATAACACGCTCCAACATCGACAACTTATTTCGATCTAATGGAAGTGCAAACACTAGGTTTTAATTTAAATGACTTGATTTTCGTCTTTCAAAACTGCTTATGCACCGATGTTTGCGCTCATAACCAGTACATTTATACCTTTATAATTGACCTGTTCTATAGGCTCAAAGCCGTGTTGCAAATACAAACCTCCGGTTAAATCCTCTGTTTGAAGGTACAGGTTTTTAACGCCTATTTTATGCGCTAGCGATATGATCTCTTTTACTAGTTTTGAGGCGACGCCTTGTCCCCTAGCCTGCTTAGTGACGTAAACACCACCAAGCCAAAATTCAAATTCTGGATATATGTCCATTTCTCGAATTTTTAGTTCTGCTGATCCAGCAAGAACGCCATTCACTTTCCCGATGATCAGAATTGGAGCGGTATCTCGATTTATAGATGCTGAAACTTTTTTAACTACTTCATCCTCGGTATAACTACCACTATCTCGGCACCATTCGTTGAAATACCATCTAGCGACAGTTTCTATAGCTGAAGGATTATCGGCAAGTAATGAAATTTCCATATATCTCCGTACATGTATCACGCTCACTTAAGCGTTTTACTTACTTTGGTTAAAATGCTTGTGGGACGAAGCAGCTTTGCTGCAAAAAATAAATCAGCTTGTTATTTGTGATTAGCCAAACCAGCGCTTCATTTTGGCAAACAACGACTGACTGTAAAAAGGTTTGGCTTTTTCAACACAAAACTGTCCGAGGGGTTCTTGAACATCTGCGCGTATTTGATGCACTTTCACCTCCCAACTATTGGGATCCATTTTACGCTGCATTCTATCCACATCCGCCCTTACTCGGCTTAAATCATCGGCATTGTCAGCGACAAACTGCACCATCAAACAGAGCGCATGATCTGTGCAACTCCTACTAAAATTCAACGAGTTGGATTCGATAAGATAGGCTTTCTGGACACGCTGATAGTTTGAGAGTATTTCCTTTAACTCCGCAAAAATGGGCAGTTCATCACTGAAGACTTTGCCCAGAATAACCAGTGCGCCCCTTTGTTCAACCAAAGAAAAATCCGGTAATAGCATGTAGCGGATCTCATCTTCATCTAAGGTTTTCGACATATTACTGTTGGGATTCAGCGCCATATCGTTGCCCGACTGCAATAGCAGCTGAAAAATCGTGGCCGCTTCGAGTTCCATCACGCCATGGTAATCAGTGCCTTCGCTTTTCATCAGCTCAATGGCTTTATCAACCGCGATTTGGGAGGTAAAAATAGGGGTAAAAGGATGATCGCTGCCATCTTCTAAGGGGATATACCATTGCTTGATGCTGATAGCGATAGCGCCATCACCCGCCTGCGGCGCATCCTCGCTACCCTCACTCAAGATAAAGAGTTTTGCTTGGCTCAATTGCTGATAAAACGCCTCAGCATACGCATTATTGCTTAATGCCTTTTCAAAACATTGTTCGAGTGGATTGGTCGCTTCTAAGTGGTATAGCATTGACAAACATCCTTTTATTTAGCAGTTCAGTCCTTTCTTATCATAGCGTTAAAATACTTTAAGCAATTCAATTAACACTGAACAGATAATATCGTGCGGGCATATTAAAACATTGGGCGCGGGGGATCTAGTACGCCCGGCCTACCTCTCTTTATGTTTATGCTTGCCATAAATGAAGACTGAGCGACAGTTCAGAACGAGGGATCAACCTAAAAACTACAGTCTTAATCCCCACACATCAAAGGCATCACGACTTAATTGTTCCCTAAAATCTGGGTGAGCGATGGCGATCAACGCTTGTGCCCGTTCGCGCAGGCTGCGGCCGCGTAGATTAGCAGCGCCGTATTCGGTCACAATGTAATACACATGGGCCCGAGTGGTGACAACCCCTGCGCCAGGTGATAACACGCTTGCAATGCGAGAAAGCGTTCCCCCCGCGGCAGTGCTGGGCAGCGCAATCACAGAACGACCACCTTCAGATAACCCTGCTCCGCGGATGAAATCCATCTGGCCCCCGACACCAGAATAGATTTTAGTGCCAATGGAATCGGCACACACTTGGCCTGAAAGGTCGACCTGCAGCGCCGAGTTAATCGCCATCACATTGGGATTTTTACGGATAATGGCCGTATCGTTAACTTGCTCTATGTCCATAAAGATGACCGCAGGATTATCATCAACATAGTCGTATAATTTCTGGCTACCCAGGGCGAAACCTGTGACGAGTTTTCCCGGATAAAAACGCTTCTTGCTGTTGTTAATCACACCCTTTTCAACCAGTTGCAATATACCGTCAGAAAATAGCTCAGTGTGGACGCCTAAGTCTTTATGTTCGGTTAAGCAAGACAGCACGGCATCGGGGATCGCACCTATACCCATTTGCAGGCAATCGCCATTACGCACCAATTGGGCAACATTTTTACCGATCGCCAGACTCACGGCATCGCCCGTACCAAAAGAATGGATCGGCAAGGCCGCACTTTCTTCATACACAGCGGCAAAACGGTCGATATGGATAAACCCATCGCCGTGGGTACGTGGCATTTGTGGATTAATATGGGCGATGATCTTGCCCGCCACTTGGCAGGCTGCGAGCGTGGCTTCAACCGAAATGCCTAAGGAACACATGCCATGCTTATCGGGTGGCGACACTTGGATAATTGCGGTATCAATTTTTTGCTCGCCGGAACGAAATAACTTAGGCACTTCAGACAGGAAAATCGGCACATAATCCGCGTCACCACTTTGCAGTAATGCCCGCGTTGGCAGCCCACCGAAAAAACATCGATGGCGTAAATGCCCCTGTAAACTGGGATGACTTAAGGATTCGGCGCCTTCAGTATGTAACTGTAACAGGGTGAGATTTTCTTTGGTGAGTGCATGCTGCGCCAACGCATCTAATAAAATGCGCGGAGTGGCGCCCATGGAATGAGTCCACAGCGTCTCGCCGCTTTGAATTAAAGCAACCGCATCGAGCGCGCTATGACAAATGATTGGAGGCATAATGAATTCCCTTCGCTAAGCATGATGGCGGCAATCGCCCTAGCGGCAGTGTAAGGGATATCCTAATTAAGCAACATCGATTTCAATGGCTTAGCGCGAATGTTTACTGATAATTTGCGCTATATCAAAACTCGACACTTTGCCCTTGATGATGAAACTCAGTACAGGGTTAATCCAAGCGCTTCGAAAATCTCATACTGGCGATCAATAACCCAATACAAGTAAAACCTATCATCCACAGGGCATCAAATTGCAGATCCATCACTTGGGCATCGCGTAGCACTATGGCCCGTGACATGCGCATAAAGTGAGTTGCCGGTAAGGCTTCGGCAATCCACTGCGCCGCGATGGGCATGGCTTCGTAGGGGAACATAAACCCCGACAAGAGAATCGATGGCAGCAGGATAAATACCGTCATTTGCATCGATTGCAACTGGGTTTTCGCTATGGTCGAAATCACTAATCCTAAAGTTAAACTGGCGCAAATAAACAACATAGCGGCAAGGGCGATAGAATCAAGCCCGCCGCGAATGGGCACATCAAACAACAGATGCCCTGCGCTCAGGATAATGGTCACTTGCACAAAGCCAACCATCACATAGGGCACGATTTTACCCAGCATCAACTCCAGTGGCCGCACAGGCGTAGTGATCAAAAACTCCATATTGCCCTGCTCGCGCTCACGCACTATGGCGGCGGAAGTAAACATCACCATGGTCATAGTCAAAATCACCCCCAACAGACCGGGCACTATGTTGACCACAGAACGTTGTTCTGGGTTGAAATATTGCACCACTTCAAAACTCGGTATCGCCGTTTTTAGTGCTCTTCCTGCGACTTCATCCAGTGGCATTTGCCTAAGGCTAAGAATAGTTGAAGCGACAACCGTATCTGAACCATCCACCAGCCATTGGCCAGCGGGTTGTGCGATATAGGACTGCGCTAAATATTGCTGACCCACAAAACTAGGGTGACGCACTAAACGCTCATCAAGATCGGCGGGCAAATACAGCACAGCTTTAACTTCGCCGCGAGTGATCGCCGCCTCAGCCTCCGCGGCACTTAAATAACGCTGTTTAAAATCTACTACCTGCGTTGCTTCCACCGCCTTAACCAGTGCGCGACTGTAGGCAGAATCACTCAAATTAACTAACCCAGCAGGCAGATGGCGAGCATCAGTATTGATCGCATAACCAAACAACATCAGTTGCACTAACGGGATAATGACTATCATGCCAAAGGTCATGCGATCCCGCGACAACTGCCGCAGCTCTTTGACCACAATCGCAAAAATCCTACGCCACATGGTCAGTCTCTCCCTTGGAAACCCCAGCCAAGCGCTCGCCAGTACAAGTGACAAACACATCTTCTAAGCTAGCGCGCACTTCTTCCATCGTCCGGCTGGCAACCCTTGGTTTAAGCCAAGCAAGCGGATCTTCAATATCGCTGCGCACTAACACCCGCAAACGACTGCCTATTTGCGCCGCCGACAATACCGCAGACTCGCTGATCAATGATTGCTTTAAATTACGTAAATCATCCCCTGAAATTTCAACCACCCGAGCGCCCATCGCCGCCATCAGCTGCTGGGGTGAACCGTCGGCGCGTTTTATCCCCCGCTCTAAAATCGCCAGACCGTGGCAACGCTCGGCCTCATCCATATAGTGAGTCGACACAAGAATCGTGGTGCCTTGGGCGCAGAGATCAAATAAGCGCTCCCAAAACTCGCGCCGATTCTCGGGATCGACCGCCGATGTCGGCTCATCGAGAAACAATAATTCGGGGTGATGTAAGGTCGCTGCCGCTAAGGCCAAACGCTGTTTCTGGCCGCCACTCATGGAGCCCGCCATTTGTTTCTCGCGGCCGACTAAATCGTATAGCGTGACTAACTCGGCTATTCGCAGCTTTGATGCTCGGCGGTTAAGGCCATAAATTTGCGCGACAAACTCTAAGTTTTCCCGCACCGAAAGATTGTCGTACAGGGAGAATTTTTGCGTCATATAGCCTATGCGGCGACGCAGTTTTTCCTCGGCGCCGGGTAAGGTTTCACCCAAAACACGAATATTCCCCGATGTTGGACTGAGCAACCCAGTCAACATGCGAATTGAAGTGGACTTTCCGCAGCCATTGGGGCCAAGAAATCCATAAATAGTGCCCTTGGGAATGGCGAGATCGAGGTCTGCCACCGCATTCACGCCACCAAAGGCGCGGGTCATGCCTTGGGTCTCGATAGCAAAGTCGGTGTGGCTCATGGCAGCTCCACGGCTAATGCCATGCCCGTCGGTAAATCCTGCCCCTCGGCAGAAATCGTAATATCTGTCAGATACATCAACCGTGCTCGGTCACGCTCATTCAGCGCATAAAACGGCGTATAAGCGGGCTGACTGCGGATATTACGCACAGTGCCAGCAATCGGCATTTCGCGGCCATCCACTCGGATATTGACCTTATCACCCGCCTTCACTCTATCTAACCAAGTCGCGGGCAGATAAACCCGCACATAGGGATGCTCGCTCGCCAACAAACCAATCAACTGAGTGCCCGCCGCAATACGATCGCCCACTCGCCAAGGTAGCGTATCGACAACGGAGTCACGCGCCGCCACTAAGCTCAAGTCGGCTAAGGCTTTTTGTTCAATAGCGACACTGGCGCTGGCGGCGGCCACCGCGGCTTTAGCTTGTTCTAGCTGCTCACTACGGGTGCCATTTTCTAATAGACGCAGGCTTTGCTCCGCCTCGGCTTGCTTGGCTAAACTGGTATCCCGCGCCGCACGGGCGGTATCTAAATCCGCTTGGCTCAGCACTTTAGTGGCATACAAACGGTTGGTACGCTCAAACGCACGCTGCGCTTCTTTCACGCTGGCATTCGCCCCATCGAGCACGGCCTTAGCGCGTTCTATATCCTCTAAACGCGCACCAGTCACCGCCTCAGACAGCTTAGCCTTGGCTTGTTCAAGCTCGGCTTGACGCAGGGCAAGGCGCGCATTGGCCGAGGTCGAATCGAGTGTGAGTAGCACTTCGCCCGCCTTAACCTGCTGACCTTCAACCACATTCACCCGAGTAATCAACTCACCCACGGGCGCGGTAAGCGTCAGCCTGTCACGCTCGACTGTGCCAAGGACGCTCGGCGGCGCTTCGCTGCAAGCCGCTAATTGCAGCAGCAAACAGCCTAAAACGACACCTGTCATGATTCGCTTGGCTAATGCAATGTTGTTGCTTAACTGACTGCCATTTAACAAGGTCAACCCCTTCGTTGGGCTCATGACTGGCTCCTTGGATCACGTAAAAGTCCCTGCGTAAAAACCTGCATATTGTGCAAGGCCAAACGCTGTAAACCGTCGGTATCGGCACTAAAAAAGCCGAACTGACGCATCAATACGGGCGGGGCAATAAGCGGAAATACCATAAGACTTACAAAACTTAGCCGTGCTAAATCGGGGTCGACGCCCTCTTTTAATAATCCCGAATTAACTAACGTGGATTCGAGCCATTGCCGCGACAAAGTTAACACTTGCTCAAACACAGACAAAATAATCCGATAGGGTTCCGAGCCATCGCCTTCCTGCAACACCCGTATAATCAGCCGTGGCAAGCCAGGGTTGGGCGCCATAACGCGATAGTAGGTCTGCATAATTTCGCCGACATTATTCGGCGCTTCAGCCGCAGATATTTCGCGTAAGCGGGTGAATACGGGCTCAAGGGTTTCCCGCACCATTTGTTCGAACAAACCCGCTTTCGAACCAAAATAGTAACGGATAAGCGCGGCATCGACCTCGGCTTCGCGGGCGATTTCACGGGTAGACACAGTAGGATAACTGCGATGACTAAAGAGACTTAAAGCAGCGGTAATTAAGCGTTGGCGCGCGTCTGAGTTCCCCTTTGGACGACCGAGAATGGGCGGCGATTCAGCTTGGGCAGTAAATGGAACAACGCCCCTAGGACGACCGGGAATAAGCGACATGGCAGGCTCCAGCAAAATTCATCTACTGATGAATATACTGAAACGCCGCGTAAAAAGGCAGCAGTTAAATTCCTCATTTTCATGGGTATTGAGGAATTTAACTCTAAAATACCAAGACTAAAATTTATCCACCTTTGACTATGGCACCTAAACGGCTAACAAATTGCTGCACGGCTTCGACTGTGTCAAAGCTAAAGGCAAGGCCATAGTGGGTTTCGGTCAGACTCTTATGCAAACGCTTAGGAAAACGGGTCATCTCCCCATTATGGAAATAATCATATTTGGCATGCACGCCTGCAATGGTGGCGAGTTCGCCAGAAAAAACCTCAAATGCGGGCCGAATAATCAAGTTCGGTGATTTACCGTCGAGGTGTAAATAGAAGGCCTCTTTAGTATCTGGGAGCATGTATTCGGTAATGTTTTTTATGCTGAAGTTAGTGCGGCATTGTAATCCACTTAAGCAGCTCACCATCTCATTATGTTCTATCGCCAAACTTATTCTCCCTTATCCCTGTAAAAACTACCCAATTTGTATTTATCACATTGATACTACGTTAACTCAGCTCAGCCTAATCGGTTTACGCTGTAAATGCACTAAGCTGATGTCGATCTCACAAAGCGAGTGGCTAAGTTTAGCGAATTTATCCAAAAAACCTTTATATACAGAACGATAAACCGATTAATTCAAACGCAAAGCCAATGTCACAGAAAATTCTTTTGCGTAATCGAGCCATGATTTCAAACACCATAAAACGCAGCACCATTTATTAGTCATTGCTTATCATCACCTTATCACCCTCGATATTGATATTAAAACGCATGCTTTAAAATACTGCCATGCTATTCAATTATATGGTGATTTTTTACTTGCCAGCTAAAAATGTTACGTCTAGGTTAAGAAGCTTGAGTTAAGTCCTGTTGATAATGGCTAAGTTACGGCAATCACATTGGCTGCCAACCTAAACTAGCGCATTCACCCTATCCCGTCGTATTCAGGCCTTAAATCATGTTCTACCCAAAGTGAGTAACCCGCGTCTATGGCGCATATAACCCGAGCCATGTCAGCCGATTTAACGCTAAATTACGGCAAATCCTCAGCATTAACCGATTTGCCCTAAACAGTCACAACGGACTGCGCGGTCACTATCAACAAGACCAACAACACGAGATATACCCATGAAGATCAAAAAAGCCCTCATGCTCTTGGGTCTGTTAGCTGTCAGCCCAGCGACACTCGCTGCAACCGGAGTCGCCTTTATCCATGGTACGGGTCACCAGACCAATGCCTTAGCCGATTACTGGACGCCCGAATTTGTTAACTCAGTGCGCCAAGGCATCCCAGTGCCAAACAATTACACAGTGATCAACTGCGACTTTGACCAATATATGTGGGAAGAAAGCGCCGCAGGTTGTCTGGCGACCCAGCTCAATAGCTTTATCCAAGCCAAAAATATCGACGACTTAATTCTGCTGACCCACTCCAATGGTGGCAACGTAGTGCGGTGGATTTTATCTAACCCAACGTGGGACAGCCGTTATCCTGCAGTGATCAACGCCACCTCAAAGGTTATCGCCATCGCGCCTTCCAGTGCTGGTACGCCGCTGGCCGACGCGGTGAACCAAGGTAATGTGTTCGAAACCAGCTTAGGCTGGCTCTTAGGCTATGGCAGCAACGCGGTGAAACAACAGCAAGTCGGTTGGATGGCAAACTACAACAACGCTTGGCTTAATGGCACAGCGGGTCGCCCATCGCTGGGTAAACCCTTCGAAGTCGTGGTGGGCTCAGATGTTGATTCCGCTATTTGGGACAGCGACAGTTACTGCGCGGGTTATCAATACCAAGTCGCGCTCGAAACCACCCAAAACTGGCTCGATAGCTGCTCCGACGGCTTCTTAAATTGCAGCTCACAAAAGGCGGCTGGCACAGTCTGGTTTACTGATAAACAAAAGACCCGTGGCCAAGAGCCCTTAAGCCATCAGCAGAGCCGTCGTACGTGTTTCAATTTAGACACGCTGATCCGCAACCACATTTAAGGAGCACTAAGATGCACACACTCAGCAAACTTGCCAGTGTCTTGGCGCTAAGCGGACTGCTTGCAGCCTGCCAAGATGAAGCCACACCCATAGATCCCAAAACCAATGCCAGCCCAATGTACGCCAAAGGGTTAACCCTAGCCGCGCCGAGCGATACCGATTTAGTCGATAGCAATATTGCCAGCCCAACACTCACGCCCATCAACACCAGTACGGATTACATTAGCTTTATCACCCCGCTGTACGGCGAGTATCAGGCAAGTGCGCCGCAGCTTGAGCAAGCCAGCCAAAGTGACGAGTATTGGGTCAATGTAACAGGCGCACAGCTTAATGCGGGCGTGGGCCTCACCATGAGCCAAGCGTCGAGCTTAGTGCGCATTGCACCTCGGGGCGATACCAGCTCTGGTACTTTGATGCACGCCGAGGTCATCGCCCCTGAGCGCGTACAAATTCAACGCGTTACCCCTAATCAGTCACCCCAAGGCAAAGCAGCCAACAGCAGCGGGATAAACACCAATGAGTCACTGGTTAAATCAATGGTCAACGCCGATGCTTTGGCTAGCGCAGGGTTAACCGATGATTCCAGTGCATTGCAAATGTCGGCGAAGGCCACACCGGGCGAATATCGCCTGCAGGTCAGCCAGCCGTTAACACCGAGCGCCAGCTACTTAGTCAATGTGAAGGAAAAAGGCTCACCCTATCAACTGAGCGTCAAAGCCCCCATAGCCATCGCGGCTGATGCGCAAACCCTTGGGCTTGAACTCGCACTCAGCCAAAGTGATAACACCTTCGTGCCGCAGGCAACACTCAAACAAGCCGATGGCGATATGCGACCACTCTTGATGGTAAAACAAGGTGAGGCATGGCAAGCGGTGATCCCCACAGGCGTGGCACTTTCGAGCAGCAATGCAGGTTTCAGTGAAATTGAAATCACAGTGCAAACCCAAGTCGATGGCCGCCCAGTGCAGCGCACGGTCAAATCTGTCTTTAAGTCCTATGTCAATTCGGCGAGCATCAAGCCCGAAGTGCTCACGGTTTGGGATAAAGGACTGCCTAACCAAATCAACTTTGAGTTATCGGTCGCCGAGGCGGGACGTTTTGGCTTAAGTGGCACGTTAACCGGCACCAATGCCGAAGGTCAAAAGGTGGCGATTCTACGTACCCAAGCGGCTAATTGGCTGACCCCAGAGTCGCCAAAGTTAAAGCTGATGTTAGATCCTAAGCTCATCCAAGCCTCGGGTTTACAGCCGCCATTCGAACTCAATGAGTTAGAACTGCAAGATCAAGGTCAAATGGCCAGATTAAGCTATCAAGCCAAGGCACTAACCTTAACGCGCTAATCCAAAGTGCCCAATCACGGGCACTTTTTTATTATTGATCTTTTGCAATCTACACCTAAAAGCCATCACCTTATTTAACATCTAGCGTAAAGCACAAACTGTTGACAGAAAAATGACAAGCTAAAGACTATTCACCACACATCACCCTGATAAAATTTACATTGATTATCAAGGGTTATTCCTTTTAAATAACAATCATCAACGGCATAATGTCAACGTCTTGACGTCAGACCTTTGAATGACAAGCACACGGATCTTTATAACAATACGTATAACAATAAGAGTGACTCACGGCGCAAGTTTTTACCGTGCCATGGTCAATACTCAATAAATGGACATCGTTATGAGTGACAGCACATTTTTTTTTGGTGAATGGCAAATCAATCCCAGCGCCAATAGTCTGCTCCTTGGCAAACAAGTCAAACAACTTGAGCCCAAGGCGATGGATGTGTTGTTGTTTCTCTGTCAACGGGCGGGCGAAGTCGTCAGCAGTGATGAAATAGTCAGCCACTGCTGGCCGGGGGTCGACACTGGCGACAATCCACTACACAAGATTATCAATCAGTTACGTCGCGCATTAGGCGATAGCGCCACCGAACCCACCTATATAGAAACCATACGCAAACGCGGCTATCGCACCTTAGCCGAAGTGCGTTTTCCTATCGGACACCAAGCCACCGCCAGCCCACAGAGTTGGCAAGGCGGCTCGCCCTTTCCGGGTCTGCAAGCCTATAGCGCTAACTATGCCGAGGTGTTTTTTGGTCGCAGTGAACAAATCAGCACTTTGCTTAACCGTATCAGCCAGCAAATCATCTATGGTCGTGCCTTCTGTCTGGTTTTAGGCCCAAGTGGCAGCGGTAAATCTTCCCTGATTAATGCGGGTGTTGTGCCCAATTTAATGAAGGGCGACGGCTATAACGGCATTGGTGTCGCGTCATTCAGCAGCTTAGATTTTGCCGATGTGAGTAAAGGACAACTACTCACCGATCTTGCCAGTGCTATGCTCGACTGGGAAATCAACGACATCCCAGTATTCGAAGGCATGAGCGCTGAGACTCTGGCGATTCAACTCGTCGAAGATATCCAAAGCGTGATCAACCAGTGCACCCAAGCGCTCAAGGCTAAACCCTTTTCCAATCCGTTTTTTGCCTTATTTATCGACCGATTAGAAGTGTTGCTCTCATCACCGCTATTTAGCGATACCGAACGAACCCAGTTCATAGAATTATTGGAGCAACTCGCCACCTCAAAAGCCGTGATTATCATCAGTGCCTGTCGCAACGATTTTTATCCTTTATTGGTCAATTACCCAAGCTTAATGGCGGGTAAAGCCCGCGGCGCCCATTTTGACTTAGCGCCGCCAACCCGCACTGAGCTATTACAAATGATCCGCCTGCCAGCCGTTGCCGCCAATTTAACTTGGGAAATCGATAGCGACACTGCCATGCCGCTCGATGAAATGCTCTGTAGCGATGCCGCCAGCAACCCAGATGCGTTGCCCATGTTGCAATACACACTGCAGGCCTTGTATTTGCAACGCAGCGACGATGACAAACTATTAGTCTCTGTGTATCGCACCTTGGGCGGTATCGAAGGCGCTATCGGTAAAAATGCCGAGCAGGCCATCTCCCATTTAACCGATGCCGAAAAAGCCAGTCTGCCGCGGATTTTGTCCCTGTTAGTCACCCTGCGTGAAGATGAAAAATCCATCACCAGCCGCACCGCCCGCTGGTCGCAGCTGCAAAGCGCGGCCGAAACCGCCCTAGTGCAAGCCATGGTCGATAGCCGCTTATTTGTGTCCCATCTGCAAAATGGTGAGCCCTGTTTTAGCATCGCCCATGAAGCCCTGCTGCGTCGCTGGCCAAGGGCGACTGCGTGGATCAGCGAACATAGCGACAGCTTGAGTATTAAGAGTCGCCTACATCATCTTTCAACACGCTGGCTCAGCGAAGCCAAACACAGCGCCTATCTACTCGCTGAAGGTAAACCTTTAAAAGAAGCCCAAAGCCTCAGCCAAAATCCGTTATTCGATTTAGACGATCCCGAAACCGCCTTTATTGCCGCCTCCAGCAAACGCGCCACTATGCTGCGCTGGACGAGGCGCATCACAGTCGCCCTGCTGTGCGTACTCACCTTAACCTCGGTCATTATGAGCGTTCGCAGTATCGAAGCCGAAAAGCTTGCCCAGCAAAAACGCCTCGCCGCCGAAGATCTGCTTGGGTTTATGGTGGGTGACTTCGCCGATAAGATGCGCGGCATCGGCCGAATGGATTTACTCGACGGCATCAGTAATAAGGCATTGGAATATTTCAGTGATTTTTCCAATAAAGAAGATGATACGCACTTAAGTTTTGATGCCCGTTTCCAACACGGCCAAACCTTAGAGGCCATGGGCGAAGTCGCCTATTCGCGCAATAAAATCGATGAAGCCCGCAGCGCCCTGCTCGCCGCGCAGGAAAAAATGCTACCGCTGCTCGAATTGCAGCCGGAAAACTTAGCCCTACTGAAAACCTTAGGTGCCAATGCCTTTTGGTTAGGACAATTAAAATATGATGTCAGTGATTGGGCGGCGTCACGCCCTTTTTACGAGCAATACTTAAAATACAGCCAAACCATGTACGCCCTTGCGCCAGAGGATAAAGATGCGCTGATGGAGCTGTCCTATGCCCATAACACTTTGGGCTCAGTTTCGATGAAACAGCAGGAATTTGCCAAAGCGCAGCAAGATTTTGAAGAGTCATTAAGGCTTAAATTGCTCGCCTTGGCAAAAGCGCCTGAGGATAGTCAGTTGATTGCGGATGTGGCGGATACGCGCTCTTGGTTAGCCAGCGCTGCGGTTTCACAAGGCGATGTAATTTCGGCAATACGAATCCACACTCAGCTCCAACAAGAATTAAGCAAAAATAATAAGCAGCCATATATTTTAGATAGGCTATCAGCTAGTCATCAAATTCTTGCAGAATTATATGACTATCAAGCCCAACCCGAACAGGCTCTAAAACAAGCCAGACTTGGTTTAGAAGCTATTTCAGCGGCACTTGAGAAAGATCCTAATAATGATATTTGGGAAAACCAAAAGTATTACCAATATTTCAAAGTCTTAGTTTTCTCTCATTCTGTAGGTGATGAAATTGAAAGATTAAAATCATTAATTGACTCAGATATTGCATTAAACTCTTCATCAAAGAAAGATGATGTTTATGCCAGTTTCTTTCTGGCAGCAGCAAAAAACCTACAACAACAAGGGAGATTTTCTGAGAGTATAGAATTTGTCATGCAAGCAAAAAATGAATTCTTTAAACTATCTAAAAAATACCACCAAAACACTAATTACATATCTAAATTATCAGAAAGTATTTTATTAGAGGCGAAAACTGCTAAAGACAAAAATATCAAACATAAACTATGCCTCGATTCAAAAAAATTACTTTCACCAATAATTGAAAAAGATAAATCACCAAACTTTACTGTTCCCTACATTAAGTCTATTGACTGCTTAGGTGAAGTCATTAATGATGAGTCTTTAAATAAGTTATTAATTGAATCTCAAATACAAAACACTAGATTTTAACCCAAAAAAAGGAAGTTAATATGTTTGCACCACAAGGCTTAGCTCAATTTATAAAAGTCAATGTAACCCTAGAAAATGGTGAACCCGTATTTATTTATACCGATGCCAATGGTCAAGTGTGCCAAGGTGATATCACCGTCACTCAAGCTGGCACAATAACTTACTTACTCAACGACCAAACCGGTAAAGGGTTAAAATTTGTCGGTGTAGGCTTTGTAACCCCATTTGATGGCATTGTCGATGCGGTTACCATTAGCAGCGATGGTATGTTACTACAACTTGTAGACCTCGATAGAACCACTGGTACTACAAAGTTCCAATTTGTATTAAGTAATACAGCTAATACATTACTCGTTTTAAGTCCAGATCCTCAAATTATCAATCGCCCACAAAACTAAGAAGGGAGAAGTGGGGACAGCCATATCTTTTCGAGATAAGTGCCTCCTGAAAAAGCTGGGACATATATGGTCACCTCGGGTTTAGCAAGGCCAATGTCCTACTTTATTCAAATTAATTTGTGCTAATGGAGCTAAAAGCTGGAGCTAAAAGCTGGGACAGCCATGTCTTTTTGTGCTTTGTCCCCTCTTCTACTAGTCTTTAAATTATCTTCACCTTGTCTGTTTGGAGCGAGTCATGACCTCGGCCAGAAGAATGCTTATCGATGCTAATACAACGCCCTTCTATCATGTGATAAATCGCTGTGTCAGAAGGGCTTTTCTGTGCGGTGAGGATAAACTCTCAGGCCGCAGTTATGAGCATAGACGTGGCTGGATTGTCGATAAAATCAAAGCATTATCCACCATCTTTTGTATCGACATTTGCGCCTATGCAGTGATGAACAACCATTACCATTTAGTACTTAAAATTGATGTTGAGGAAGCAAAAACCTTAAGCCCAAAAGAGGTTATCAGCCGCTGGTGCCAAATCACTAAAGGCCATGCCATTGCCACTAAATATATGAATGGTGATGCCTTAATCGACGGTGAACGCATGTTACTCGATGTCTTAATTGCCGAGTGGCAAGAGCGATTAAGCAGTATTTCTTGGTTTATGCGCTGCCTAAATGAAGAGATTGCCCGTAAAGCAAATCGAGAAGATGAGTGTAAAGGTGCCTTCTGGGAAGGCCGTTTCAAATCCCAAGCTTTGCTAGATGAGCAAGCCTTACTAGCCTGCATGATGTACGTGGATTTAAACCCTATTCGAGCAGGGATTACCGACTCTTTGCAATCCTCTGATTTTACATCAATTCAAGAACGTCTAAATGCACTTTCCCCTAACAGCGTCACACCACTGATAACCCAACCCCCTGTAGATAACTCTCAGCCAACACCACATAAATCCCTCGCAAAATTTGATGGTGCAACGCACCTTCATCGGCAAACGGGCATCCCCTTTCATTTTGCCGATTATCTGGAACTTATCGATTGGACGGGTCGCGCGATTCGCCATGATAAAAAAGGCTGTATCGATAACCAGCGACCAAAACTGCTCAATGAGTTAGGGATTGCATCAGATGCTTGGCTCAGCTCTGCTAAAGATTTTCGCCGCCAGTACAGTGGCATCAGCGGTCGTTGGGATGCGATGTGTGCTTTTAAACTTCAGCAAGGTGGTAAATGGTGTAGGGGAAAATCGAGTAGCGAAGCTCTGCATCCAAATCAACCTTTAGGGTGAACGAGCCGTTTCCCCACTCTTTATCTGCGGTTAAATTTCGATACTAACTTCCTTTGCGCTTGCCACTTAATAGCCAAAAATCCACTCATGAGTGCCACTCTTTCAACTTAGCCATGCCCAAAAATCTCGCACGTTTCCGCTAAACCGGAGAATTCACCGCGAAAAGAGTAAATTTAAAACCTTTATAAACAATAGATTAAATCGGAAGGTAAGCAGAAGGTATCTTTTCTTTGCGAAGAATAAAGTCATCATCAGAAAAGCGCTTAGCGCAGATGACATTAGGTTCTCGGAGAATGATAACAATGACAAGCTCACCTAAACAGACTCGCTCACAACATCCATTATCACTTGTGGGTGAAGACAATGGCTTACAGTGTACTGCGCAGCAAGGCTTGGTCGAGCCCGCATTGCCGTTAACCTTCTTCGAGCATGCCTCGATTGAAACGATTCAACAGTTTATTCAGCATCTAACTGAGCCTGTGATTATCGTCAATGCCCAAGGTTACATTTACTTTAGCAATAGCAAAGGTGCTGACTTACTGACATGCCCGCAGGCCAGTTTGAAGGGACAAGATTGGCGTAACTTTTTGACCGAGCACCATCAAGCTCGCTACGACAATCTGCTAAGCAATGATATTAAGCTAGGCAAAAACTGCGGCATTCCAGTTCAGCACTGCGCCGAAGAAATCACCCTCATTACCGCCTCAGGCAAAGCAAAAGATGTCGAACTCTCCATTTCCTACATCCCCAGCCATGAACCTCTGTTCGTGATGATGATGCACGATTTAACGCAGCACAAAGCGGAGAATCAAAAGCTACGTAAATTAGCCGCCACAGACTCACTGACAGGGCTGGCGAACCGCCGATACTTCGACGAAATGCTGCATCACTATTGGGAAGAATGCACAGGTAAGCTGCGCCCTATCAGCGTGGTGATTATCGATGTGGATTATTTCAAAGTGTTCAACGACCAATTCGGCCATATCCAAGGCGACGAATGCCTACGCAAGATTGCCAAAGTGATTGCTGACATAGTGCCGATAGACATTGGCCTGGCAGCGCGTTACGGCGGTGAAGAATTCGCGCTAATACTACCAAGCCACAATGCCAAAATGGCACTGACGATTGCCCAAAAAGTGCAGCAAGGGATTAATGACCTGCGCTTTACTGAGCAAGGGCTGCGCAACTATGTCTCTGTGAGCGCGAGCCAAGGGATTGCGAGTGAAATCAATGGCCAGTACCGTACCTCACTCGCCATGCTGTGCGCTGCCGATACCGCATTGTACCGCGCCAAAGCCGATGGCCGTGACAGGATTAACGCGTCACTTTAATCCCCATTTATTGGCGACTGATTTACCCAAAACTGATTTATCCAAAACAACATAGTTACCCGCGGTTTAGTTAGCAAAACTGAGTTACATAATGGATTAACCACGGGATGAATGACACCAGTCGCGCTTTAGCGCACTGAGTAAAACATAAAAAACACACGAAAGGACGCACGAATATGGACAAGCTTGAGGCATCAAGAAATATACGGGCAGTGATTGAAAAAAGCTTACCCGTGAGCACGTCACCCCTTGCCATATTCACTTACCAGTGTTGGGTAAAAACCAGCGCAGCTGGGCGTGTGTTCCATTATAAAACTGATCGAGAAGATACCTATTTCGCGGTGGATATTAATTCACTGGGGCATATTGAATGCGTGATTAATACCACCTTACTGCGGGTAGAGGCAATATCAACCTTAGGTGGACTCAACGATGGCCAGTGGCACTTATTAACTATTTGCCACGAATACCATGAAATCAGTTGTTATGTGGATGGTGAAATTACCCATACACAGCTCAATAATCTGTCACTGGTTGCCGACAATGAATTTTTAATTGAAAACGTGTCTTTACCGAATCACAGTGACACACATTTCAATGACGAAATATTTGCCATCACCTTGCTCAGCCGATTATTAACCCGAACCGAAATCGTCGACTATTATCGTAATCCAGCGCAACAGAAATCAATTACCGAAAATAACCTTTACATTTATCAGCATCAAGATACGCATAATTTCCGCGATGAAAACTTTATTCCACTCAAAAGACAAAAAGTATTACTGGTTATATTTAATGACACTGAACATCAATTTATAAAAAGTACTGCGGATAGCAACACCTATAATCAACAGCTGCCAAAGATTATTCCGCCCCACGAACGCCGAGCTTATATTATTGAGTGCGACTATAACACTTGGCCTAATTTTAATTATGTCGTTAATTACGCGGCGAGCAACCAAGCGGATATCACACTCAATATTGAAGTGTTTAAATCGCTGACGGCCTATCGCTCGAGCATTAACGTGACCGTCGCAAATGAACTCGAACGGGATTGTTTGATTATTCAATCGACCGAAGAAGAATTAAGTGCAGAAGTACGTATTAGTGAAAACGTAGTGATCACCCAAGCCAAAAACTTTGTTAACTTTATCAATGAAGTTCGCGCACACATTCCGGCCGACAATATTATTACCAGTGGCCATTATTATAGTGAACAGCAATTCTCGGTCAGCACGGGTAAGCAAATGATTGCCTACCAACAGGCTTGCCAGCTGTTCAACCGCAGGTTACAAAAAAAACCTCTGGCGATCATCAAATGCACTTCCACTGAAGAAGTCAAAACCGCCTATAAAGCGGCCATCGATTATAACTTGCCGATCAGCGTGCGCTCGGGTGGGAATGATCACGAAGGAGAAAGCACTGAGACCAATACCATAGTGTTGGATCTGCTGAAGATGAATAGCCTCACTTTAGATCCCATCACAGGTATTGCGGCCATTGGCCCAGGCAATCGCTTTATCGAACTCACCACAGCCCTTGCAAAAAAAGGCGTGATGATCCCCCATAGTACGAGCGGCTGCGTTGCCTTAGCGGGATTTATTATGGGAGGCGGCTCAGGACCTTGGACCCGCAAATACGGCATGTGCTGCGAATCCCTATTACAGGCAGAAATTGTCCTCGGTATTGGTGAAACCCAAGTCGTCTCGGTTGCCAATAAACCTGAGTTACTCTGGGCGCTCAAAGGTGGCGGCGGGTTAAGTTACGGCATAGTGACCCGCTTTTTTGTGCAAACCTTTCCACTACCGCCAAGCCTTATCAAGTTTGAGTTAGAGTGGAATTGCTATGATAAACAAACCCATGAAATCATTGAGCACACCCCAACAAAAGACATTTTACAGCGCTGGGAAGCCATCATAAATGCCGACAGCACTGGCTGTTTGGTTGGCACTAATCTCAAGATAAATGCCAAAAATTTCCCCGCAGAACAACACAAAACGCCAGACATAGACACAGATTCGATTAAGCATAACTGCTTGATGTATGGTTTTTGGGAGGGCAATTCCGCCAGCCTAAACCACTTTATCCAGACACAATTTAATGAATTTGGCCTAGTGCCCAATGATATTCGCATTGAGGGTATGGGCGGACTCACCAAAGCCTACGGTGAAAACCTAATGCCCTGTTGGGAAAGGGAATCTTTTCATCATCTGCAAGCTGACTTACAAGGCATAAGCCGCTCACCTAATCCAACCGATGTGGATGAACCCGCGCCCCATAAAGTCACCTCACGCTTAGTCAATCAAACGGGGCTAAGGGATGGTTATAAGCCACTGCTCGAAAGCTTAACTTCGCACTATGTGCTCGAAGGCAATCGCCAATTGGGGCTATTTACCTATGTTACCCTTGGCGCCATTACGGGCGATTACTATCGCACTATGGGTGAAGAGCAAAAGCGCCGCAGCGCCTTCCCCTACAAGGACAGACAATACACGATTCAATATCAAACTTGGTGGAATAACGCCCTGCAAGAGAAACAACAATTGCAGGATAGCCAAGTGTTTACTCGCATTAATCGTGCGCTCGATTGGATTGATGCCAGCCGAAATTATGACATCCCCAACACCTCAGGCGCTTTTATCAGCTTCAAAGATAAGGCCATCCCCACTGATGTGTACTTCGACCATAACTACGCCGCGTTAAAACGGATTAAAGCGGCCTACAGCCAAGATAGCTTTAACCATTTCCGCTCACGTAAAAGCATTATTTAGTTAATACACTGACATAGCCTAGGGTGAGTTTTTAGGGCAAAATCGACGCCGTCCACAGGACGGTGTCGATTTTGCCCATTATTTCTTTGCCGAGAAACTCACCCGCTTAAGCATGGCAAGCGTAGTGCTCGCGCTGATGGGCTTTATCAGTCAGCGCAAAGTGCGGGTTGCAAGCGAGTAAGCCACAAGGCTTCGCCGAGACGGCTTTAGACAACAGAACTTTAACTAACAGAACTTTTACCAACAGAAGCCAAGTAGCTGAAATAATATGAAGAAAATAGTGTAAGCTCGACAGAGGATTGATTGAACATTTAACTCAAGATATACGACTAAGACTTAGGATCAGGAGGTCAAATTGAGAAAGCTACTGTTAGTCATTAGTATATTTTTGCTCAGCGGTTGTTTAGGCATGCCTAAGTTGGTTCAACCCGTTAATGATTTTGAGCTGAATAAATACTTAGGTAAATGGTACGAAATTGCACGATTAGATCATTCATTCGAAAGAGGCTTAAGCCAAGTTAGCGCAGAATACAGCCTGAAAGAGGATGGTGGTGTTAGGGTCATTAACCGTGGATTTTCCGCGGCTAAAAATGAATGGAAAGAAGCCGAAGGTAAGGCCTATTTTGTGAATGGGGACTCAGAAGGCTATTTGAAAGTCTCCTTCTTTGGGCCATTTTATGGATCGTATGTGGTCTTCGAATTAGATCATGAAAACTATCAATACGCTTTTATATCGGGACCCGACACAGGTTATTTGTGGCTATTGGCTAAAACCCCGACTGTGCCACCCGAGGTGTTGCAAAAGTTTGTTGAAATGTCTAAAGCACGCGGCTTTGATACCGACAATTTGATTTATGTGCAGCAAGAGTCAGCGCCCTAACGAGTGCCGCCAATGCGCTAAAATCGAGTGCGCGAAAAGCTAATCGCTAGATAAAAGACAACCAATGGATACAAAAACGCCGCAATGAATCGCGGCGTTTTTATTGATGCTGCATTTAGCTGCACTGTATTTAAATGCATGTATTTAAATGCATGTATTTACACATGCAGCTAAATAACAAATAGCGTTAGACTTCAATGCCTTTGCTGGCAAGGAACTCATCGTAAGTGCCTCTGAAGTCATTCACGCCTGTGTGAGTCACTTCAAGGATACGGTTTGCCAGCGACGATACGAATGCACGGTCATGACTCACGAAAATCAAGGTGCCTTCATACATTTCCAGCGCGTTGTTCAATGATTCGATCGATTCCATATCCATGTGGTTGGTCGGTTCGTCGAGCACTAAAATATTGGCTTTTTGCATGATGAGCTTGCCGAATAACATACGGCCTTTCTCACCACCAGACAGCACTTTGACTGACTTTTTAATGTCGTCAGAGCCAAACAACATACGGCCTAAAATGCCACGTACCGATTGGTCGTCATCTTCTGGTTTGCGCCATTGGCTCATCCACTCGAACAAGGTCATATCGTTAGCGAAATCAGACTCATGATCCTGTGCATAGTAACCAATGTTGGCGTTTTCAGACCATTGGATAGTACCTGCATCCTGCGGGATATCGTGGATCAGGGTACGTAACAGGGTCGTTTTACCGATACCATTTTCGCCCAGTACCGCAATGCGCTCGCCCACTTCAACAATCAAGTCTAAGTCTTTAAATAGTGGCTTATCGTAACCTTTAGTTAGGTTTTCAATCACTAAAGCATTACGGAACAGTTTCTTCTCTTGCTCGAAACGAATGAAGGGGTTCACACGGCTAGAGGCTTTGACTTCGTCTAACTTAATCTTGTCGATTTGACGGGCACGAGAGGTGGCTTGTTTGGCCTTAGACGCGTTAGCCGAGAAACGTGCTACGAAGGTTTGCAGCTCAGAGATCTGGGCTTTTTTCTTCGCATTATCAGACAATAAACGCTCGCGAGCTTGAGTCGCCGCTTGCATATATTCGTCGTAGTTACCAGGGTAAACGCGCAGTTCGCCGTAGTCTAAGTCAGCCATGTGCGTACAGACTGAGTTTAAGAAATATCTATCATGCGAAATAATAACCATAGTACTGCTACGTTGGTTCAACATGTCTTGCAACCAACGGATAGTGTCGATGTCCAAGTTGTTGGTAGGTTCGTCGAGCAGCAGCACGTCTGGATCAGAGAACAGGGCTTGTGCAAGAAGCACACGCAGTTTTAAACCCGGGGCGATTTCAGACATCAAACCAAAATGGCTTTCAATACCGATACCTACACCTAACAGTAATTCACCGGCACGAGATTCGGCGGTATAACCGTCCATCTCAGCAAAATCCATTTCTAGGTTGGCAACGGCAATACCATCTTCTTCACTCATTTCAGGCAAAGAATAAATACGGTCGCGTTCTTGTTTTACCTTCCACAGTTCGCGGTGACCCATGATCACAGTATCGATCAGGTTGAATTCTTCATAACCGAACTGGTTCTGGCTTAGTTTACCCAGACGCTCATTCACATCTAACGAAACGTTACCGCTGCTAGGGTCTAGATCACCACACAGGATCTTCATGAAGGTCGATTTACCACAGCCATTTGCGCCGATAAGACCGTAACGGTTACCACCGCCAAATTTAACTGAGATGTTTTCAAACAGTGGCTTAGCGCCGAACTGCATGGTGATATTTGCTGTTGTGATCAAAATGAACTTCCAAATCGAGTAATGTTGGCCGAGCCAGCTGGCGCCGCTTAAGTAAGCATAAACCAAATAACGCTATGCCGAAGGGGTAAAAATAAACGTGGCACTATAGCAGTTTGGGCTAAATTATCAACTACCAAGGCCAATCTAAAGCCAGAGTAAGTGCCAAAATCGCCCCACTATGCCAGCGTGAGAAGCGTAATTAATTTTATCCTATTGGCTTAGCTTTCAATGTATTCGAACAGAATGACAATCTGATGACCCTTAGCGTTGCACTGCTTGCCAACGCTAAGGGCTTATGTGAATAGTAAAGACTACAACTTCTGCCGTCTTAAGCGGTTGGCGTTCGTCACCACAGTCAGTGAAGACAAGGCCATGGCAGCCCCCGCAATCACAGGGCTTAATAACATGCCCGTGAGTGGATAAAGCACGCCCGCCGCAACCGGAATACCCAAACTGTTATACACAAAGGCGCCGAACAGATTCTGCTTAATATTGGTAATCGTCGCCCGCGATAATGCCAATAAGTTAGCAATCACTATCAACTGCTGAGACAACAAGGTGATATCCGCACTTTCAATCGCCACCTCAGTGCCTGATCCCATCGCAATCCCCACATCGGCGCTCATCAGGGCGGGCGCATCGTTAATGCCATCCCCAACCATAGCCACCACATGCCCTTGTTTTTGCAAATCCAGCACATGCTGTTGTTTTTGCTCTGGCAGTACGCCAGCAATCACTTCGGTGATGCCTACTTGGTCGGCCACTGCCTGCGCCGTTTGTGGGTTATCCCCCGTTAACAGCACGACGCGAATCCCCCTTTGCAGCATGGCCGCGATGGCGTCTTTCGCATCGGGTTTAATCGGATCGGCAAGCGCGATAGTGGCCACTAACTTGCCCGCTTTGGCGACATAAATCGGGGTTTTACCTTGATTTGCAAAGCTTAATGTCGAGTTAGAATCTAAGGCACTGCCATCGGGATTGACAATCTCCAAAGCTGTCATCAAGGCGAGATTACCAATCGCCAGCGATACGCCATCGACCTTGCCCTCAATCCCCTTACCTTGATGGTTCGTAAATGCCTGTGTGTCGAGTAATTGTGACAGGGATCCCTTGGCATAACTGACAATTGCCCCCGCTAAAGGATGCTCAGAGTGCTGCTCAAGGCTCGCAATCTCGCCCAGCAAGGTTTCTTTGTCGGCATCACTCAGCGTTTGCACTAAAGTAAAATCAGTGACCTGCGGCTTGCCTAAGGTGACAGTGCCGGTTTTATCCAGTACCACACAATCGACTTTACTGGCGGTTTGCAAGGCCTCGCCATTTTTAACTAACACGCCCATTTGGGCGGCGCGGCCAACAGCCACCATGATAGACATAGGTGTCGCCAGCCCCAGCGCACAGGGGCACGCTATGATGAGCACACTCGTCAGCACCACTAACGCATGGCTTAAGGCGGGTGCTGGCCCCACAAAATACCAAATTGCCGCTGCCAACAGCGCTATCGCCACCACAGTCGGGACAAATACCGCTGAGATTCTGTCAGCCAATCGACCTATGGGCAATTTTGACGTTTGTGCCTGTTGCACCAGTGCAATGATTTTGGCGAGTTTAGTATCTTCTTGCCCCGCTGTTACTCGGTAAACTAAGCTGCCGTTGCCATTGACTGTGCCCGCGCTCAGACTATCTCCCCGATTTTTAAGCACGGGAATAGGCTCACCTGTGAGCATGGCTTCATCGAGTAGGGATTGTCCTGTTTCGACCTCACCATCAAGGGCAACTCGGTCACCGGGGCGCAAACGCAGCTTATCGCCCAGTTTCAACTGACTTATCTCAACCTTTTCATCCCCCTTATCTGTAATACGAATCGCAGTGGTGGATTGCAATCCAAGTAATCGCTGCACCGCTTCGCTGGTTTTGCCCCGCGCTTTAAGCTCGAGTCCATGACCTAAGTTAATCAAACCTAGAATCATCACACTCGCCTCAAAGTACACATGGCGGGTATCCATAGGGAATGCGCTCGGCATAATGACCACCAGCATGGAATAAGCCCATGCCGTACTAGTGCCCAGCACAATCAGCGTATCCATATTGGTGGTTTTGGCTTTGAGCGCCCGCCACATACCTTGGTAGAAATGTCCGCCCGTGGTGATGAGTAAGGCCAAAGTGACCAGTCCCATAATGCCCCAGCCAAGCTGCATCGCTGGACTGTTGATCATCATCTCGCCGCCCAATAATCCCCACAGCATCATAGGCACGCCCACAACGAGCGCGGCTATGGCTTGGCGCATCCGCAAACGATACTCGGCGGCATCTTCAAGGCGTTTTTCTTCGGCGGCGACTTTTGCATCCACTACTATCTGCGCCGGATAACCTGCATTTTCCATCACAGTTAAGGCAGTATCGGCGCTCATCTTACCTTCTACCGTCACTTGTTTATCGGCGAGATTCACACGCGCTTCGACGCCCGCTTGGGCGGCAAACGCCTTTTCAATTTTCGCAACGCAGCCAGCACAATTCATATTGGCGACATAGAGTCTGGTCATAGACATGGGAGATCCCTCACTTGATGTTTTACACTATAGGTCTAAGATAAAGTCTCCCATTGCGGGAGAGTCAAGGATGAATTTGCTCAATGTGATCACATCGACAATTAATTGCTGGGCGAAAGGGATAAGACCATTCAGTTACTCAAAGAAGAGGTCAAGATGAAGATAGGCGAAGTGGCGAAACAAACAGGCTTGAGTGTTAAGAGTATCCGTTATTACCATGATATTGGCTTAGTGTGCGGCGAGCGCAATGAGGCAGGTTATCGGGTTTATCGCCATCAAGATATTGAAGCGCTTAAGTTTGTGCATCAATGTCGCGACTTAGGTTTTAGTCTAGAAGATTGCAAATCCTTGCTTGGCCTTAAGGGCAATGAAAGCCGTAATGCCGAGGACGTTAAGCAGCTTACCCAAACTCACCTTGCCTATGTCGAAGAGCAAATTAATAAGTTGCAACAGCTTAGGGCGCAATTACACCACATGGTGACCCTATGCCAAGGCGGCGAACAACCTCATTGCGCCATTATCGATAGCCTGAGCCACGAGGACCACGATACTGACGATGACAAGTGCCAAAAAGACCAAAGCCTGCACGATGCAGGCTCTGAGTGTTGCGCTAAAAACCTGAAGTAATAACGACAAATAAGATCAATAACCACGAGTTGCGCGGGGATGACCTTTCAAGACGGGCGGCTTTAACGCCGCAGCATTATCCAGCACCAGTGTGGCCAATTTGCCCGCGGGAATGAAGTTAAACACTTGGCCATAAAATGCGAGTTCGGTCTCTAATCCTGCGGCCCTGTGCTCGGGTTTCCAACCGCCGTGTGGCTCATCTTGATAAGCGATATAAGCCGTTGGCACGCCTCTCACTTTTAAGGCCTCATAAATTTTTCGCGACTGCTGTGGCGGCACAATTTGATCCCGCAGACCTTGAAAAATTAACAAGGGCTCATTCAAGCCTTCAAGATGATACAGCGGCGACAGCTCCCTATATCGGGCTTGATTATTCGCATAAGGCCCAATGAGTTGATCTAAATACCCAGTCTCAAACTTATGGGTACTCTTGGCTAGCTGTTCAAAATCACTGATCCCCGCGTAACTGACACCCGCTTGAAACACATCATAAAAAGCCAAGGACGACATCACAGTTAACCCACCAGCGCTTACGCCTCGAATCGCCAGCTTTTGTCCATCAACCCAGCCTTTATCAACCAAATAACGGGCCGCATTGACCGCATCTTCCACATCGGCCTGGCCCCATTTTCCGTAAATACTTTGACGATAGGCACGGCCAAAACCACTGCTACCGCGAAAATTAACATCGAGCACCGCAAAGCCACGGCTGGTCCAAAATTGAATATCACTGCGATAAGCCAAACTCGCTCGCGCCGTTGGACCACCGTGCAGCATCACGATGAGCGGCGGACGGGTATCATGGGGCGCAGTATAGTTGGGGTTAACTGGACCATAAAAATAACCGTAGGCTTGCTGGTTAACGCCGGTTTTAAAGGTAATATTTTTTGCCCGAGAAATATAATTGGGGTCTAGCTTTGGCAAGCTAGGCGTATACACCAACTCAGTGCCGCGGCCGATGACCTTATAAATGCCCTTCTCTGGCGTCGCCTTAGCACCCACAAAATAGACGGCATCTTCGCCTCTGATCACTTGGGTAATTTCGCCGAAATCGACAGCTAAGGACTCGGTCAAACCCGAATCCAAATGCAGCCGGATTAGCGCCGCCTGACTGCCAAGCATATAACTGGCAATAATGGTTGTTTCAGATTCGAAGGCGTAGTTGTGATTACCTAAATGCCAATCAGCCACGGCAAACTCGGCTTTTTTGCTCAGCACAGGGGCTAAGGTATTTTGTGCTGTGACTCGATAGATATTCCACCAGTTACTGATATCTGATACGACATACAATTGTCCATCAGGGCTGAATAATGGCTGCGTCACGGAAGAATCTGTAGGCGTGTTGACCTTACGAATATTGTGTAATTGCCCTTTACGGTCGAGATCGCCAAGCCAGAGAATACTGCTGTCCCATGGCATGTAGGGATGTTCCCACGTGATCCACGCCAGTTGGCTATTATCGGGCGAGATGGCGGGCGAAGAAATAAAATCATGCCCCGAGACAAAGGTATCACCTTCGCCAGCAAAGTTAAGATTGATTGTTACTAGACTCGCCTTGGGCTCACCGGGCTGGCGATGATCCTCACGCACACAGATAATTCGCGATCCTTTGGGATAAGCAATACAGTCGGCATGACGGGTGCCATTGGGCGTTAACGGCAACGGAGGTTGATTAGGAGCGAAACGATAAAACAGTTGGTCCTGTGCCTTAGTGGCAAACAAACTCTGACCTATCCCTAAAAAGGCGGCGCCGCCGTATTCATGGACGGTGGATTTAACATTAAAGCTTGGTGGTACAACGTCAGTGATATTACCCTTTTTATCGAGACGCTTAATCCCTACTTGACCTTGTCTATCACCATCGGCTTCAGAAAAATAAATCGCCCCATCTACGCTTTGCAACTCGGCCACATTATCGGCCTGTTCAAATACCTCATTTGCCGATAAGGGAGACAGCCAACTGCCATAGGGCGCAATGATACGCCCACCATTATCACTTAGATGCGGTGTTTCTTTGTTCGAGCGCTCGCAAGCCCCCAAACAAAACAAACTCCCAAGCACCCATAAATATCCATGTAACTTCATTGTTTCTCCCCAATGTTTGCCAACTTCACAAACCGAAACAAAATAGGAACGTACGAAAATTGGTTATTTTTTAAATTTTTTTAAGAACCAATTTACCACTTGCACTTGCTGTACTTGCGTTAAGCCAAAATAAATACACACCCAAGGTGAGATAAGGAAAAACCACGGGATCACGGCCACGGAGCGACCACTGAAGAGCAGAAAAAAGAACCCGCAATAGATCACAATCAACCCTAAGACACCCACGATCAACATCATGCGTTTAGTGATTTTCTCAAGCCAGAGGGCTTTATCCTGCCAAGACATCCGGATGTTAAGCTCCATTACATGCGACAACATGTATGTAAAGTTATGTAAAAAAACGGGAGGGCGATTGTTGAAGGTTAACAACTAAATGTCAACTCCAACAGTAAAATCTAAATAAATCCAAAGACTGAGTTTAAAAAACCACTATGTTTCTTTACGCAATAAAAAACCGAGCCTCGGCTCGGTTTTTATGAATATCAATAAGATACCGCCATTATAGACGGATACCACCATCAATTTCGAACACGCGACCATTGACATAGTCGTTCTCGATAATAAAGCGTACGGTAGAGGCTATCTCGTCGGCATGACCCAAGCGCCCTACTGGCACTAGCTTCTCTAAACGCTCCAGCGCCTCAGGTTTCATTGCCGCTGTCATCTCAGTAGCAATAACGCCCGGTGCAACCGCGGCACTACGGATATTGTAACGCGCTAATTCCTTCGCCCAGCCAACAGACATGGCCGCGACGCCTGCTTTTGAAGCGGCATAGTTCGACTGACCCATGTTGCCTGCTTTCGCTAAGCTAGAGATATTAACAATCACGCCCGCTTGACCGGATTCAATCATGGCCGCTGCCGCTTCACGACCGCAGAGGAAGCTACCCGTCAAGTTCACATTGATCACAGATTGAAATTGCTCGAATGACATACGGTCGGTGACTTTGCCGTCTTTGGCCTTGACTAACAGGCCATCGCGCAGAATACCGGCGTTGTTCACTAACACGTTAACTTGGCCAAAGTCTTCGAGAATATAGGCAAAACCTGCCACGACGTCTTCTTCGTCGGTAATGTCTAAGGCATAACCTTGGACTTCAGTGTCCGATCCAAGCTCAGCGCAAGCTCGCTCGAGTTTTTCTTGGTCCACGTCGATAAGCGCTATCTTAGCACCCGCCTGCGCAAAATTTTGCGCCATTGCCAGACCTAAGCCACCCGCGCCGCCAGTAATGACGACAACCTTATCTTTTAAATCCATCTGGTTATCCCTTGTTAACTATGTCTATTTTTTAAGTTGTGCAAATTGTTCAAAAATACTGGAAAAATCTCGGCGGCCGTTGCCTTGTCTTGCATGATTAACATACAAGCTGCGGGCTAAAGCGCCCATTGGCGTGCTGGAGTTGCTCAATAATGCGGCTTCTTGGGACAGACCGAGATCTTTAACCATCAAATCTACCATAAAGCCGCCCTGATAGCCCTTAGAAGAAGGTACAGTCTCCATCACACCTGGGCAGGGATTGTACTTCTCTAACGTCCAGTTGCCACCACTGCTGACCTTCATAATGTCGGACAAGACTTTAGGATCGAGACCATGGTCAATGCCCATTTGCAACGCCTCTGAAGTACCGACCATCAACACAGATAACAGCATGTTATTGCAGATTTTAGCGACTTGTCCCGCACCTGGGCCACCGGCGTGGAATATGTTCACCCCCATAGCTTTCAGCACTGGCTGACCCCGCTCAAATGCGCTATCGGAACCACCACAAATAAAGGTTAAAGTGCCCGCCGCCGCGCCTGCAGTGCCGCCAGAAACCGGTGCATCCATAAACTCTATGCCGCTTTTAGCCGCTTCGGCCGCCACTAATTGCGCGCTTTGCGCATCTATGGTCGAGCAATCGATCAGTAAAGTATCACCCGCAACGACCTCGAGCAGGCCTTTGTCTGTGCCATTGCCTAAATATAAATTTTTCACATGCTTACCCGCAGGCAGCATAGTGATCACTACATTGGCACCCGCCGCCGCGCCGCAAGCCGTACTAGAAACAAAGGCCCCTTGCTCGGCAAGGCTTTGCATGGCTTCTGGGACTAAATCAAATACGCGAACCGTCATGCCCGCTTTTAATAAATTGGCTGCCATTGGGCCGCCCATATTACCTAAACCGATAAATGCTACTGTACTCATGCTGTCACTCCTGTGTGCTGTTCTCTTTTTAGTGTAGTGATACTGCTAGTATGTTGATTATGCTGTCGTTATCACAGAGTAAAGCGAACTTGGCTGAGCCTATACACTCAGCACTATTCAAGTCCGCGCTAATCAAGTCAACGCTTAGCCAACTCTATGCACAATTAACTCAACGCTTAGCTCAGTTGGCTAAAGGGATGCGCCTCGCCCCAAGGGGAAGTCAATATTTGCTCAAGTACAGCGGTAGGCACTGAGCTAAAATCCTTAAAGCGCCACTGGGGTTGTCTGTCTTTATCAATCAAGAGTGCGCGAACCCCTTCGCAGAAATCACCATGGGCACACACGTTAACGCTGACGGTTAATTCCCATTTAAAACATTCAGCTAGGCTTAACTTAGTACCAAGTTGTGATTGGATATTAACCAGATGCCAGCTGATAGGACTGCCTGCAAGGAAGGTATCGCGCGCCTTCATTAACCAAGCATCTTCCGAGGCTAATGTCGACATACGCATGACGATATCCTCCAAGCTGCCTGCCATCAGTCGATCGATATTATCTTGGCTATCCGCCAATACACTTTCGCCCTTCGGGATATCCACTTGATTAGATAACTCGTTGATCATGCTATCTAAGCGTTGATGATTAAGCGCAGGTGTATCGCTCCAATCTAAGGTGGCCATGGCATCGAACATCAGTTCTTTGTCGTCACGGTTCAGGTAATGATCCGCAAGGCCCACATAACAGGCATCGGCAGCATTGAGTTGATAGGCAGTGAGCCCTAAAAACAGTCCCATTTTGCCCTGCATGCGATTAAGGAAATAACTGCCGCCCACATCGGGGTAAAGGCCAATCGTCACTTCAGGCATAGCAATGCGCGAAGTTTCGGTAACGACTCTGTGGCTCGCGCCCGCCATCAAACCGAGCCCGCCGCCCATCACAATCCCATCGCCCCACACCAACACAGGTTTGCCAAAGGTATGCAGTAGATAATCGAGACGATATTCCTCTTCGAAGAAAACCTTCGCCTCCTCAGTCACTTGTCCCTTCGCGGCAATGGATGCATGGTATAAAGCACGCACATCACCCCCCGCACAAAATGCCTTCTCACCGCTGCCATCTAACACGATACAAGCGATAAGTGAGTCTTTCTTCCATAGATTGAGCTGCGCCGTCATAGCGCGCACCATGTCTAAATCTAAGGCGTTGAGGGCTTTTTCCACATTGAGTGTCACCACCCCAATCAACTTACCGGACGCGGTGGCTAAGGTTTGAAACACCACGTTTTGCGTGGTCGTGGCCTGATTTACCTTATCTACTACATTAGTCATTAGCGGTTCTTCCAATCAGCTTTACGTTTGCCCAAAAACGCATTCACGCCTTCGGCCTGATCTTCGGTATCAAATAACCCGACAAATAATTCACGCTCAATCGGCAGCGCTTGGCTACGCGCCATAGTGCGGCCCGCTTGAATGAGTGTCTTGCACGCGGTGACGCTGCTTGGGCTTTGGTTGGCCACTTTCGTTGCAAGGGCAATTGCCGCATTGAGCGCTTCGCCCGTTTCAACCACTTCTTCAACTAAACGCAGATTCAAAGCCTGAGTCGCATCGACGCGCTCACCGCATAAAATAATCCGTTTAGCCCAACCTTCACCGACTAAAGCGGTCAAATTCTGGGTGCCACCCGCGCAAGGTAATAAACCCACTGTCGCTTCAGGCAATGCCATTACAGCTTGGATTTCAGCGATACGAATATCGCAGGCCAGTGCGACTTCTAAGCCGCCGCCCATGGCATAGCCGTTAATCGCGGCAATCGATACACCGCGAAATTGACTTAGGGTTTCAAAAGCTTCGCCAAAGTGCTTTGCCATCGTCGCCGCATTGCCTTTGTCGCCGTCACTAAACAGCTTTAAATCGGCACCGGCAGAGAAAAACTTTTGCCCTTGGCCCGTTAACACTAAGGCATAAATTTCTTTATTCGCGTTCAGCTCAAGCACTTTGGCTTTGAGCGCCTGCAAACTCTCGGCGGTCCAAGTGTTTGCCGGTGGATTATTCATCGTCAGAATGGCCGTATGGCCTTCGATACGTTCTACTAAATATTCCATCTATATAGACTCCTTTTATGTTATCGCCAACCGATAAGTCACACTGCTTGCGAGTGGACTTAGAGGATTTGTCCTGCGTTTTCATCGAGTAAACGACGGGCGATAATTAAGCGCATAATTTCGTTGGTGCCTTCTAAAATTTGGTGTACACGCACATCACGGAAATGACGTTCCAGCGGGTACTCCCTTATATAACCATATCCGCCATGAATTTGCAGCGCCGCATCACAGACTTGAAAGCCCACATCGGTGGCAAAACGCTTCGCCATGGCGCAATAGGCAGTGGCTTCAGGATCGCTGCTGTCGAGTTTAAAGGCCGCAAGGCGCACCATTTGGCGGGCTGCGACTAATTCTGTCGCCATATCGGCAAGTTTAAATTGCAATGCTTGGAAAGCCGCTAACGGTTTACCAAATTGCTGACGCTCATTCATATACTGAGTTGCACGCTCCAGCGCCGCTTGCGCAGTGCCTACTGAACAGGTCGCGATATTGATACGTCCGCCGTCTAAGCCTTTCATCGCGAAGGCAAAACCTTGGCCTTCTTCACCGAGCAAATTCGCGACTGGCACGCGCACGTTTTCAAAGGTGATTTGGCGGGTCGGCTGGGCATTCCAACCCATTTTATCTTCAGCTTTACCGTAGATAACGCCAGCGGCATCTGCTGGGATCGCAATCGCTGAAATACCCTTAGGTCCAGCTTGGCCTGTGCGGCACATCACTACCAATAGCTCGGTAGCGCCCGCTCCTGAGATAAACATCTTCGAGCCTGAAATCACATATTCATCGCCGTCGCGCACCGCTTTGGTTTGCAAAGATGCGGCGTCCGAACCCGCACCCGGCTCAGTTAAACAATAGGACGCTAACATTTGCCCTGTGGTTAACGGCTCAGACCAAGTCTGACGCAGGGTTTCAGTTCCCCAAGTTGTCACCATCCAAGTGGCCATATTGTGAATGGTCAGCATGGCCGTGGTCGCGGTGCAGCCCTTGGCGAGCTCTTCAAAAATAATCGAAGCATCAAGGCGCGATAAGCCCATGCCACCTTCAGATTCTGGCGAATAGAGTGAGCAAAAACCCAGCTCACCGGCTTTTTGGATCACGTCTTTGGGGAAATGATGTTCTTCATCCCACTTAGCCGCGAAAGGCGCTAACTCATCTGCGGCAAATTGGCGCGCCAGATCGGCAAACTGGCGTTGGTCATCATTGAAATTAAAATCCATTGGGCTCTCCTATGACTCTGTGGTCACTTTTTTATTGAATAAATTGGGCGCCGTGAAGACGCCGTGGTTTATCGATTAATCACTGAGCTTCATCACTGAGCTTCATCACTGAGCTTTGCGTACGAGCTTAGCGTAGATTAATGCTCATGTTTGGCGTAGACGCCACGGCGATATCGGACTCGAACCAGCGAGAAGTGATGGTCTTAGTCTCGGTATAGAAACGCACCGCTTGTTTACCGTAAGCATGTTGATCGCCGTAGAAACTGCCCTTCCAACCGGTAAATGAGAAGAATGGCAATGGCACAGGAATAGGTACGTTAATCCCCACTTGGCCGACTTCGATTTCATGCTGATATTTACGGGCCGCAGCGCCGCTGGCAGTAAAGATAGACGTGCCGTTGCCATACGGGCTGGCGTTGACTAATTCGATGGCGGCTTCTAATGAGTCTGATTCCATGCAGCACAATACAGGGCCAAAGATTTCTTCCTTGTAGATGCTCATGTCGGTAGTGACTTTATTGAACATGGTTGGGCCGATCCAGTTGCCTGACTCATAACCTTCCACAGTAAAATCGCTGCCATCGAGTAAACACTCGGCGCCTTCATCAATCCCCTGCTTGATAAGCTTCAGCACCCGCGCCTTAGCGGCTGGGCTGATAACCGGGCCATAACCTGCTTCTTTATCGTCCCATAAACCTGGGCGAACCTTGGCTAAGGCTTCTTTTAACTCTGGGATCCACTCTTTAGCGGCGCCAACAAACACGGCAACCGAAATCGCCATACAGCGCTGACCCGCCGCGCCCACAGAGGCGCCAACTAAGTTATTGATCACTTGCTGTTTGTTCGCATCTGGCATGATAACGCAGTGGTTTTTCGCGCCCGCAAAGGCTTGTACGCGTTTTAAGTTATCGGTACCGGTTTTATAAATATATTGGCCCACAGCCACAGAACCGACGAAGGAAATCGCTTTAATCGCAGGGTCTGCCAGCAGAATATCGACGGCAGTTTTGTCGCCATGCACTAATTGCAATACGCCCTTAGGTGCGCCCGCTTCAACAAACAGTTCAACAAGGCGCTGCGGCGTCATAGGATCTTGTTCTGAAGGCTTTAAAATGAAGGTGTTACCGCAGGCAATCGCCAGTGGGAACATCCATAACGGGATCATCGCAGGGAAGTTAAATGGCGTAATACCGGCACACACACCGAGCGGTTGGGTGTAGCTGTAAGTATCAATTGAACGCGCGACGTTCTCGACGGTTTCGCCCATCAATAATGACGCTACGTTACAAGCGTGTTCAGCGACTTCGATACCGCGCCATACATCGCCCTTGGCATCCTCGAAGGTTTTACCGGTTTCCTTTGCAAGAATGGTCGCCAGTTCGTCGTGATGTTCTTTTAGCAGATGTTGATAACGCAACATGACGCGCGCACGTTCAGAGACTGGCACTTCTTTCCACGTTTTGAAAGCGGCTTTGGCGCTAGCAATGGCAGCGTGAACTTCTTCGCTCGTAGCAGCATTAATCACGGCAATCGGCGAGTTATTCGCGGGATTGGTGACAATAATCTGCGATGTGCCCGTACCTTGGGTAAACTCACCGTCAATGTAATGCTTTACTTGTGTGGTCATGTTGCAATCCTTTCCTTGTAGAGTGATGGGCTGGCGGTGCGATATTATGATTATCCTCAAGGGAAGTGATTGCCCTTGCCAGCCCCGTCTTGTTGATTTAACTAAAACCTGATTTGACAAAAACCTTTGCGATTAAACCTCAATCGCCATCGCCGTCGCTTCACCACCGCCGATACACAGCGAGGCGACACCGCGTTTAAGGCCGCGGGCTTTTAATGCATGAATTAAGGTCACCAGTAAACGTGAACCTGAGCAGCCAATAGGATGACCTAAGGCGCAGGCGCCGCCATTGACGTTGACTTTAGCCACATCTAAACCCAGTTCAGACACGGCAAGCATAGTCACCATGGCGAAGGCTTCATTGATTTCGAATAAATCGACGTCATCCGTTGACCAACCCACATTAGCCAGCAATTTCGCCATAGCGCCGACAGGTGCAGTGGTAAAGAGTGAAGGCTCTTGGGCGTGGGTCGTGTGGCCTTTAATGGTGGCTAATACCGCTAAGCCTAAACGCTCAGCTTCGCCGCGAGAGGTCAGCATTAATGCCGCTGCGCCATCGGAAATCGAGCTAGAGTTTGCCGCTGTGATAGTGCCATCTTTGGTAAAGGCTGGACGCAGCGTAGGAATTTTTTCAGGGCGGGCATTACCGGGTTGCTCGTCGGTATCGATAGTCACATCACCGCGACGATCACTGACTGTGACTGGGGTGATTTCGGCTTTAAAGGCGCCCGAGTTAATCGCGGCATTGGCTTTTTCGAGCGAGCTTAGGGCAAAAGCGTCCATCTGCTCGCGGGTGATACCAAATTCATCGGCAGTTTTCTGGGCGAACGTCCCCATGGCGCCACCCGTGTAGGCATCTTCAAGGCCATCTAAAAACATATGGTCTAACACTTTGCCATGGCCCATGCGCATGCCGCCGCGGGCTTTATCGAGTAAATACGGCGCTTGGCTCATGCTTTCCATGCCGCCTGCGATCACCACTTTTGCACTGCCAGCTTTAATCAAATCGTGGGCTAACATGACCGTCTTCATGCCTGAGCCACAGACCTTGTTCACTGTGGTCGCACCAACGGATAAGGGCAATCCCGCACCCAAAGTTGCCTGACGTGCTGGCGCTTGACCTAAGCCTGCGGGTAATACGCAGCCCATCAAGACTTCATCAACATGCTCACCCGCCAATTGCGTTTCCGCTAACAAGCCTTTAATGGCCGTCGCAGCTAATATGGGTGATGCTACGGATGATAAGTTGCCCTGAAACCCGCCCATTGGGGTCCGTTTAGCCGCAACGATAACGATATCTTGATTTAACTGTTCAGTACTCATGAAGGCTCCAACCTAAATTGACCACGAAACCTAGCAGCAGTCTCGGGACGTTTAATAAAATCGACAATAAAACCACTCTGACGTTTACGCGAACGTAAAGCAAGTATCTAATAGTCTAATGTGCAGATTTTATCGAGGGAAAATGTCAGTAAGGATTTACAGCAAAGCAGAGATTAAGCGCAGTCAAACGTGGACGGCAGGATCTAAGGGAGAGATAGGAGAGATAAATGAAGGGCTTTTGGGTATCAGACTAAGTCACATCCATGTGACCACATCACCCTAAGAGGCTAAACAACACCTTAGCGAGACTCCCACGGTGTCATCGCCGTCATATCGCTTAAATCGTAAGGAGTTAACTGATAGACGTAGTAGTTAAGCCAATTACTGACCAGCAGGCTACCGTGGCTGTGCCAGCGGGCAATGGCGTCGGCTTTAGGGTCATCATTGCGATAGTAATTTTGTGGCACATTTGGATTTAAGCCCTGGGCTAAATCCCTGCGATATTCATCATTTAAGGTCGATTTTTGATATTCAGGATGGCCCATCACAAACAAGTTACGATTATTGCGGCTAAGGACCAGATAAGCGCCTGCCTCATCGGATTCGGCGAGCACTTGCAACTGCGGGTGTTGTCTAATTTCTTCCACATCCATCTCGGCAAAACGCGAATGGGGTGCAAAGAACTCATCATCAAAACCACGCAGCAGTGGGAAATGCTGAGAAGTACGGCGATGCACGAATACGCCAGAACGCTTCTGTTGCAATATTTTTCGATTTAAACCATAGAGGTGATACAAGCCCGCATGGGCCGCCCAGCATAAAAACAACACTGAGGTGACATGCTCTTGCGACCAGTCGATGATTTCACGGATATGATCCCAATAAACCACATCTTCAAAATCGATTTGCCCAAGCGGCGCACCTGTGATGATAAGACCATCGTAATTTTTATGGCGCACGGCTTCAAAGTCACGGTAGAAAGTATTCATGTGATCGATGGAAGTATGCTTGGATTCTTTGTCGTGAATGCGCAATAAATCCACATCGACTTGTAAAGGCGTGTTGCCCAGTAAGCGCAGTAACTGGGTTTCTGTCTCGATTTTATTGGGCATCAAGTTCAAAATCAGCACCTTCATCGGCCTGATATCTTGATTCGCCGCCCGCGTCTCGGACATAACGAAAATATTTTCTGACTCTAACACTTCTGCTGCGGGCAGATGATCTGGAATTCTAACCGGCATACCGCGCCTCTTCTGTTCGTAAATACCAACGGATTCGGCGCGTATGTCAGCTCACTTCTGAGCGGGCTAACTAGCCACCGACTTTCTCTAGCAGTATCGTCATTGGCTCAGTCGAATTGAGGTCAATATGATAGGCTTGAGTATTAATAAACAATAACTTATCACCGAGCATTATCCGTGCACCTATGGCATAAGTGTGCCCAGGTTGGAACTGATCGCTGCCAATCGCAAAACTAAATGGCGTGGGTGTTGCTGCACCTTGTTGTACACGCTCCGCCATCACTATGGCTGGCACATCCATTTTTGAGACATCGAGCAATTGCACTACGACCTTAGCTTCGGCGGGCAGAGCAATCCGTTCGCGATACAAGGTCTCGCCTTTTATCTCCACGATAGCATTGGGTGTCGCACAACCCGATAACACACCCATTAGCGCCATTAATGCTAAAGCGGTAAATCTCAACGCGCTTAAACGCAACCATTTGTTCATTTTGTTTCTCCTAATCATACATAAAGACTTCTAGATGTCCATACGCCCAAGCTATAAATCTTGTCTTGGCGAACATATCTTCCTATCATAAGCCACCATTTCGTTGCCGAAAAACCTATGACCCAAGCAACTGCAGTCATTGTGGGAGCTAGCTCACAATTAAGTCGTGAAATTGCAAAGCAATTGGCAGATCAACAGGTTGAATTAGTCTTATTCGCCCAAGATCCAGAATCACTCCGCGATTTTGCCTTATCCTTGCCAACAAAAGTACAAGTATTTTCACTTCAAATTGAACAGCCTCAAGCTATTATCACTCAACTTGAATCCGTCTGGCAGAGTCTGGGCGGCGCGCACTTAGTCTTAGTCAATACAGGTCTCAATAGTTATGACCCTGAGCTGCCTTGGCTGCCAGAGCAAGACATTATCGATGTCAATGTGCGAGGTTTTGCCGCTATCTGCAATACGGCATTTAGACTATTTCGCGAGCAAGGTTATGGACAACTGGCGGCAATAAACTCTATCGCAGGTTTGCGCGGTGGCCCAAGTGTGGCCTATCACGCCTCAAAAGCCTTTGGGCAGAATTACCTTGAGGGCTTAAGTATGCATGCTCAGCGCCTTAAGCTACCGATTACGATTACCGATATCCAACTTGGTTTGCTCGATAAAGCCGCTATGCAGCAAAGTGCGATGTGGCTTGCACCATTGCCACAAGTCGCAGCACAAATCATCAAGGCGATGAAACAAGGCAAACGCCGCGTCTATGTGACCAAACGCTGGCGCCTCGTCGCTTGGCTCACCATATTATTACCCGAATTTATCTATAACACTCGCCACTGGAAAGCTAAAAAGCCAAAGCGCTAAATCGGCTTAGCCTAAGTGGAACAGAACATGGCGCGATAAAAAGTGCACAAACGAAAAAGGAGCCTAAGGCTCCTTTTTTACGCTTATCTAAGTGGATTAGAAAGTGTAACCCACGCTGACCATATAAACCCATGGGTTGATATCGGTGTCGATAACTACAGTGTCACCAGATAATTTAAACTTCACATCGCTGCTAATTTGCGCGTACCACACTGAAGCGTTCAGTAACCAGTTTTTGTTAACCTGATAGTCAACACCCGCTTGTGCCGCTAAGCCCCACGAAGTGCTCATGCTCAAGTCAGTTAACGCACCACCTAAATCATTAGTGAACTCATTGTCGAAGAAATTAGTGTAGTTCACACCAACACCCACATATGGACGTAATTTAGACTGTGCATCACCAAAGTAGTACTGCGCCACTAAAGTAGGCGGCAAATGTTTAGTTTCGGCAATCTTAGTGCCACCCAAAGAAACGTCATGGCTGAATGGCGTAGCCGCTAATAACTCTACCCCAAAGTTATCTGTCAGCATGTAGCCGAAGTTCAAACCCAATTGAGTGTTATTGCTAATTTGGAACTCGCCCTTACCCGCAACATCATCACTTGATTCGTTTGGCGCAACAACCACAGCACCCGCACGAACGATAATGTCACCTGCTTGGTGAGCCGATACAGTAGCAGAAAAACCAGCAGCTAAAAGGGTGGCAGCGATCAGTGTAGAAACAGTGTTTTTGTTCATCATCATACTCCATATGTACAACATAGGTTTTTGTTTTAAATTACATCCTTAACAATTGACGCTTACACTGCCAGAGAAGTGCGACCACTTTATTGATCCAAATCAAAGTGAATGAGCAATACTCATTTCTAGGTACTGCACATGGGAGCTGAATCACGAAATTCAAACATTTATCGACAGTACACCTTTGTTTTCTGTGAGCTAAGTTCTTTATTAGTCATCACTAATGACTACAGCAAGAGGTAGAGAACATTAGTAAAATAAACATTTAAGTAACAATAAAAAGCACTTAGCTGAGGGGATTTGGCCATTAAGTTCAAATTGATGGGACTAGATGAGGAAGAATAGAAGCAGAAAACGGCCGAACCTAAACGGCTTAAGGATGATACCCATACTGTTAGCGGTCTTAATTAGTGAGTAACTCAATTGAGTCGCTAAATTACATGGGACGAATTGAGTCAGATGCTTGAGTCGATTTAGGAGTGAGTGAGAGATAAAGTGGGTGAATGAGAAAATCAGCTTGTGCGGTAACACTCAAGCAAAGGATACCGAGTGAGCCACCCCTTAGTCGCAACTCTGTGTTCAAACACGGATAATGATCGCTTTGGATTAGCACTCAGTTTGAGTGCAAACAAGGAGTTCAGCCCAAAGGGAGCCACCAGCTCAATATCATAAGACGCGGGATGATTTTTCATCCCAACACAAGTCTGAGTCTCAGCCTTAATCTGAGTCTGATCATCAGATTCTGTATCGACAGCTTGATAGCTTACCCCGATTGCGGTTTCAAGCTCTGGCCAATAGGACATAGCATCAACACAAGATGTGTAAGCCATGTCTTGATTTCGAACATGCATGCGCGCCTGATTCTTCACCGACCAAGGTAACTCAGGGGCAAGCTGATTGAGATAAGTTTCAATTGCCAGATCCCGCTCGGGGCTGATATCTAACGGGCAAAAATAGATCAGATCGATATCGTTCAGTGGACTCAACTCAAATCCGTGCAAGCGATCCCAGACTAAATTACGGACAAATCCCGCTGCCAGACACCACTGCGGCATTGAGTGTACTTTGGCACATTGAAGCGCGAGTTCAAGCGCCCTCACCCGCTCGCAGTCTTGAGCTATCCATTCGAGTAATTGATGCTCTAGCGCTGCTTCACTCATTGCATCATTCATAACATTATTCGTAGCAACACTCATGACATTACCCCTAGCACCACTCATAACAGTATCGCCCGCTTCAATATCAGATAAAAACACGGGAAAGACATTAGGCTTACTCCACTTCGTCATCGGTTTCTGAGCACTTTACGACCTCATGACAGAGTAAATAAACGAGACTATAAATCGGTGCCATCACCGCAAAACAAATCCAAAACCCATAGACATCTTTGTCTAGCAAATTAACGCTAACAGTAAAGATGGGCATGAACAGTAGCATCCATTTAATTACATTGAGTTTGTACCGTATTGGCTTATCACAGTGGCAGCAGCGTCCTTCCTTAATCGGCACATCCTTAGCGCCGAGTTTACCTTTGCAATACGGACATTTTTTACTGAAAAGCATTTAAACTCCATCGCTGAGATTAGACTCGCAAAGCAAGTCTCATCATCCATTCTTTCTATTCGTAAAAACCGTATCCGCGCAATTCGTTACACCGCATCCGCTTGACGCTCTGGGGCCGCATCGGCAAAGGCTTCAAGCTGATTACATTCAGCCCACACGCGCATGATATTGGGATAAGGCGTTAAATCCACATTAAAACGCTGGGCGTTATACACCTGCGGCACTAAACATAAGTCGGCTAATGTCACTGTATCTCCAAAGCAATAACGACCACTGTGCCTAATCAACAATGTTTCTAAGGCTGCAAAACCACTCGCAACCCAGTGGTGATACCAAGTATTTTTAGCCGCTTCATCGACCCCTAAGGTTTGGGTTAAATACTGTAATACCCGCAAGTTGTTTAATGGATGAATTTCACAGGCTACCGTGAGCGCCATGGCGCGCACATGGGCACGTTCAAGAGCCGATGCAGGCAATAATGGGGTTTGTGGATGTATTTCATCGAGATATTCAATAATGGCTAAGGATTGCGACAAAGCATCCATATCTAACTCATCATCCAACGTTAAGGTTGGCACTAACTCGAGCGGATTTAGTGCAGTATAAGCCGCTTTATGCTGCTCGCCGCCATCACGTACAAGATGCACTGACAACTGCTCGGCTGAAATCCCCTTAAGATTGAGGGCGATGCGAACTCGATACGCCGCGCTTGAGCGCCAATAACCATAAAGTTTCATATTTTCATATCCTTATAAAAGTCAGTATAAAAACGGGGCAATTAAGCCCCGTTAGTTTGAGTCGATGTGCCCTTTAAGGGAAAGCTTTAGGCTTTGTATTCAACCACTTTTTGATCGATAGAACCGAAAATCGTTACATTGTTGTCATCAAGCATTTCGATGCGAACAGTGTCGCCAAAACGCATAAATGGTGTAGTGGCTTTGCCTTCTGCAATCACTTCTAACATACGTTTTTCAGCTAAACAGCTAGAGCCTGCGCTACGGTCATAGTTAGAAATAGTACCAGAGCCAATAATCGCACCTGCGCCCAATGGACGGGTTTTCGCCACATGTGAAACTAACTGGCTGAAATTAAATGTCATATCGACGCCCGCATTCGGACGACCAAATAATTCACCATTTAAATAGGTGATCAGCGGTAAATGCACTTTCGAATCTTCCCAACGGGCGCCCAGTTCATCCGGTGTCACAGCCACAGGCGAAAAACTGCTCGATGGCTTAGATTGGAAGAAACCAAAGCCTTTTGCCAACTCACCTGGGATTAAGTTACGCAGTGACACATCGTTAACTAGCATCAACAATTTAATGTGCTTAGCTGCATTGGCAGTGCTCACGCCCATAGGCACATCATCGGTAATAACCGCAATTTCAGATTCGAAATCGATACCCCAGTCTTCACTCGCCAGTGGAATATCGGCTTTAGGGGCAATAAAACTGTCTGAACCACCTTGATAGAACAGCGGATCTGTCCAGAAGGTTTCAGGCATTTCTGCGCCGCGAGCCTTACGGACTAGCTCAACGTGATTCACATAAGCACTGCCATCGGCCCATTGGTAGGCACGCGGTAGTGGCGACAAACACTTAGCTTCGTCAAACGCTTGCGCGTTATCTAACATGCCTTCATTTAACGCGTCGTACAATTCTTGCAATTGCGGTTTCAGTAAATCCCAACCGTCGAGTAATTGCTGCATAGTGTGGGCAATAGCAGGAACGGCAACCGTTTTAGTGAGATCGCGGCTAACTAACATCAACTGACCATCGCGGCGACCATTGTTATAACTTGCAAGTTTCATATTGGCTCCAGTGCTCTTCGGCTAGGCGTACAATTTTATTGTGCTGGAAAACGCGCGGCGTCATTCAGCTTATATTCGGCGATTTTAATCGGACTCTTTGACTCATTAAGGGCGCACACGTTACGCACTCCGCGCCAACAGAGGCACGCCCTTTTGCTTGCTTTAACGTATTTGTTGCGCGTAGAAATACCCGAAGCTGGCGCAGATTCCTATAGCGTGACCCAAATCACATTTAGGTCAATTATTTCACATTTCGTAAACTAATCATTACGTTTATAACCTAGTTGCCGCTTATCAATATCTCGGTAAGCAATATGCCTGAAAAGTCGGCAACTAAGTGGAACGATACTGTTACATCTATCGCGTCAAGCTAGCAATACTCGGCTTAACGACGCTTGGCTATCTTGTACTCACGCAGCTTATTGGCAATAGCGGTGTGCGACACCCCGAGCTTTTTCGCTAACTGCCGAGTACTCGGATAGGCTGGATATAATCGACGCAACAGACTCGCTTCAAACTGCTTCATCGCATCGTCGAGATTGCCTTCAAACTCATTGTCAAAGTAACCAAAACCTTCGGCGTAGGACGGCAATTTTAATTGTTCGACCGTCAACTCGGCCGAACCATCCCACATAGACACAGCTCTAAATACTGCGTTCTTTAATTGGCGTACGTTACCTGGCCAAGCGTAGGTGAGTAAATGATCGCGGCACTGGGCCGAAATCCGCCGCACTGGGCTAGACAACTGTTGGCTGTAATGTTCGAGGAACATTTCCGTCAGTGGAATGATATCGACTTTACGCTCGCGCAGTGACGGTATGTGATAACTCAGCACATGGATGCGATAGTACAAATCTTCCCTAAACTCACCGGTTTGGCACAGTTCGGCTAAATTCTTCTGGGTTGAGCAGATGATCCGCACATCGGCACGGACTTCTTCATCGCCACCAATACGTCTAAAGGTACCATCTTGCAATAGACGAAGCAGCTTAACTTGGGCGGCCTTGGACATCTCAGCCACTTCATCGAGAAATACTGTGCCGCCCTTGGCTTCTTCAAAGAAACCCCGTTTAACGACTTTGCCCTGGCTGACATAACCGAATAGTTCTTCTTCGGCGGCGCTGTCGGGCAGAGCGGCGCAATTGATGGCGATAAAGGGTTTCTCGCGGCGCATGCTGGCATCGTGGCTGGCTCTGGCCATTAATTCTTTGCCAGTACCCGTTTCACCTGTGATCAATAAAGGCGCATCGAGCTGGGCCATCCGCCGCGCTTGCTTAAGCACTTCCTTCATTTTGTCACTGCTGGCTAATACATTTTCAAAGCCAGTGGTTTGATTCTGCAGCGCGTTAAATTGTTTTCCAACCCGCGCGGGGGATTTTAGCGACACCACAGCGCCAACTAAGATGGTTTTTTCATCCTCATCGGGCAGATAAATCGGCAGCATTTCGGCTAGATATTCGTTTGGACCAATTTGTACCCTCGCCGCTTGCGGTAAGACTTGGCTTTCACTCAACCAGCGGCTGAAATTAAAACCTTGCACCCAATGATTGAGCGACTCTTCGAGCACTTCGTGCTCACCCATGCCGATATTGAGCAAGGCGGACTCGTTAACGATACGGATACGCGCTTTGGCATCGATGGAGAAAACGGAGTCGGGTAAGGTTTTGAGCAAGGTTTTAAGGGCGTAATGTTCCTGCTCTGAGGGCATAAACGAAACCGTACGCACATCATGGACACTTTCCACTTTGCGGATCTGAGGCATCAAGGCACTTAAGGTTTCAAAACTGATTTCGGCAAATTGTAAGTACAGGAATCCTTGGTTACTGGCATCAATAGCAATTAAATTAATACCATAACGCTCTAACACGACTAAGATATCTTTGGCTAAACCAACACGATCCTGACAGCTGACTTCCAAGCGCATAATGACTGATATTCCCTTTTTTGATTCGAATTTTGGGGATAAACCGTGCAGAGCTATTTTTCGCCTTAAGCTTTACAACAAAAATGACGCTTGCTAGGCAAGTTGTTACCTTAACGAAAACGTCAGCGATGAGGGTAAATAGCAGAGCCCGTATACGTTAGAAGGTTAAACAGAAAGTGGCAAGCCTAGTTTACAGTTGAATTGTAACAGGAAGAAAAAATCAGCATCGAAAATAGATTAAAATGCTGATTAAATTGATTAAATAATTAACCTAGTAACTGGTCTGTCTTGGCGGCCATGATGAAGTCATTCTTATGTAGGCCCTTAATAGAGTGTGACCACCAAGTGACGGTTACTTTGCCCCATTCAGTGAAAATGCCTGGATGATGGAATTCTTCTTCCGCTAAATCCGCCAGCTTATTCGTGAATGCCATCGCCAGTTTAAAGTTTTTAAACTTGTAGACACGCTCAAGCTGCATTACGCCGTCACGCACTTGCACGCCCCAGTCGGGGATCATACGAATAAGTTCGGCCAATTCTTCATCGGTCACTTTTGGTGCATCGGCTTGGCACGCTTCACATTTCATATTCGATAACGCAGTCATACATACTCCTGTTGGCAACATTGGTAGGGATTTTCTGTTGCACTTTACTCATTTTCTATTAATAACTTAAATCGCATGACTCAATATCAGATGGCTAAATTAGACGCCAGCCAAATAACGAGTCAACTCATCAACCGAATCGTGACTTAACTCGCCTTAGCTTTTGGCGGAAACTTAGGGGCAAATAAACCTAACTGACGCGCCTTAGTGACATAAGTCATAATATCCATCTTGGCAATTTCATCCAGCATATCAATGTGCTCAATCACATAATAAATCGGCTGCATAATGTCGATGCGATATGGGGTTCGCAGCACATTCAATAAATCAAAAGGTTGACGCTCTGGCGCGTCACTTTCCATTGCATACAAGGTTTCACCGGGTGAACTTAAAATGCCGCCGCCATAAATACATAAGGGACCGTCTTTAGGCTGTAGTAAACCAAACTCAACCGTAAACCAGTACAAACGCGCTAAAAATACCCTTTCCTCTTTGCTGGCATGTAAACCTAACTGCCCATACATGTGAGAGAAATTGGCAAATGAAGGGTTGGTGAGCAAAGGGCAGTGACCAAAAATCTCGTGGAAGATATCTGGCTCTTGCAAGTAATCAAACTCTTCCTTGCGGCGAATAAAAGTGGCCACTGGAAACTCTTTATTTGCCAGCAGTTCAAAAAAACGGCCGAAGGATATCAGCGCAGGGACCGCCGCCGTTTTCCAACCAGTGGTCGCTTGTAATACCGCATCAATTTCGGCAAGTTGCGGAATGCGATCCTTTGGCATCCCTAAGGCATCGAGCCCTTGCAGATATTCCTTGCAGGCACGACCAGGGAGATTAACAGCTTGACGGGCGTAAAGCTGACGCCAAATATCGTGTTCTTCTTGTGGGTAATGGATAAACCCAGTGTCATCGGCTCTGCGAGCGATGTACTCTGTTCCTTTCGTCATAATCTTCACTCGGTGGCTAACACTCATGGCTCCATAGTGATCTAAGGCTTTAAATTTGTTAACTCCCTCACACTTTATTCTTGTGCCGCCACTGTGACGTAAACGTAAAGCAAATATTACAAGGTCATTAAAATCACCCTGTTGCTGCACGCCATGGGTGCTGGATTAGATCCACTGTGCTACCTTTGCTAAAACTTATGCCCGAATTTGCCGTTAAAATACTTAGATTTCCTCAATTTTTTAGTGTTTGTAAATAGCTTTTCTGTGTAGGTCATTTACAATATTGGCCATTAATCGCATCTCCTTGACCTAAAAGGTTCGCAATGAAACAACATCAAATTCGTAAAGCCGTTATTCCTGTCGCAGGCCTAGGCACTCGTATGCTTCCAGCGACCAAAGCAATTCCAAAGGAAATGTTACCTGTTGTCGATAAGCCATTGATTCAATACGTAGTCAGTGAAGCTATCGCGGCTGGGATCAAAGAAATTGTACTCGTGACCCACGCCAGTAAAAACTCTATCGAAAACCATTTCGATACCAGTTTCGAATTAGAAGCTCAACTCGAACGCCGCGTTAAACGTCAGTTACTCGAAGCCGTGCAATCTATCTGTCCTAAAGACGTGACTATCATTAGCGTGCGTCAATCTCAGGCGAAAGGATTAGGCCACGCCATTTTGTGTGCAAAATCTGTCGTCGGCGATGCACCATTTGCAGTATTGCTGCCTGATGTGATCATCGATGAAGCCAGCTGTGATCTGCGCCGCGATAACTTAGCCGCTATGGTTACCCTGTTTGATGAAACCCAAGTGGGTCAAATCATGGTTGAAGGCGTGCCACACAATGTCGTTAACCAATATGGTATTGCTGATGTGAATGGCCATGATTTACAACCTGGAGAGTCAGAACCATTAGTCGAACTGGTTGAGAAGCCAGCCGTGGATGAAGCACCATCTAACTTAGCCGTTGTAGGCCGTTATGTGTTACCTGCCAGCATTTGGCCGTTACTGGCTAAAACCCCTGCAGGCGCGGGCGATGAAATTCAATTAACCGATGCAATCGCTATGTTAATGAAACAAGAAACCGTAAATGCTTACTACATGGAAGGTAAGAGTCACGACTGTGGTAACAAACAAGGGTATATGCGCGCGAACGTTGAATATGCCCTGCGCCACAGCGAAATCGGTGAAGATTTTGCGCACTATTTAAAAACCGTTGTAAAAGGAATTAAGTAATGACGATTTTAGTGACCGGTGGTGCTGGCTATATTGGCACCCACACAGTAGTAGAACTGCTCAATGCTGGTAATGATGTGATTGTATTGGACAACTTGTCTAATTCAAGCATAGAAGCCTTAAACCGAGTCGAGCGGATCACTGGTAAATCGGTTACTTTCTATCAAGGCGATATTCTCAATAAAGCGTTATTGCAGAAAGTGTTTAACGATCATGCTATTGATTCAGTTATCCACTTTGCAGGATTAAAAGCGGTGGGAGAATCCGTCGCAAAACCCCTTAAGTATTATGAGAATAACGTCACAGGAACTCTTATCCTCTGCCAAGTTATGGCGGAGTTTAAAGTGAAAAATCTCGTTTTCAGCTCATCGGCTACTGTGTATGGCGATCCTGCAAGTTTACCTATCACCGAAGACTTCCCCACTGGGGCGACCAATCCCTATGGCCAATCTAAATTGATGGTTGAACATATACTGGCAGATGTACACAATGCCGATCCGAGCTGGAATATCGCACGTCTGCGCTATTTTAATCCGGTTGGCGCCCATGCCAGTGGCTTAATCGGCGAAGATCCTAATGATATCCCTAACAACTTAATGCCCTTTATTGCGCAGGTTGCTGTGGGTAAACGTGCCGCCTTAAGTGTGTTTGGTGATGATTATCCGACTCATGATGGGACTGGCGTGCGTGACTATATCCATGTGGTGGATTTAGCCAATGGCCATTTAAAAGCACTGGCAAAATTGGCCACTAAACCGGGTCTGGTCACCTATAACTTAGGCACAGGCCAAGGATATAGTGTTTTAGACATGGTTCATGCCTTTGAAAGAGCCTGTGGTAACACCATTGCCTACCAAATTGCGCCACGTCGTCCGGGTGATATTGCCGCCTGCTACGCCGATCCCACCCACGCAAGGGAAGATCTTGGCTGGCAAGCAACACATACGCTAGAAGACATGGCCAACAGTAGCTGGCATTGGCAATCAACCAATCCCAATGGTTATAACGGCTAATAACTTGAATGGCTTGTGGAAATCTCCCAAGCCATTTTTCTTTACCCTCTAAATACCATCGCTTTACAGCATTAACCTCCCGAGGAGCAACATGACTCAAAGTATTAATCACAGCCGTCGCAGCCTCTTTCGCCGGCGTAAAGATAATGCGATAAGGCCGCCTTGGGTACGTGATGATATCGAGTTTACCGATGTGTGTACTCGTTGTTCCGCCTGTCTTGAGGTTTGTGAAACTCACATTATCATCAAAGGTGATGGCGGATTTCCTGAAGTCTCCTTTAAGGACAATGAGTGCACATTTTGTACTCTGTGTGCTAAGGCTTGCCCTGAAAATATTTTCGATTTGACTCAAGCACCTTGGCAATACCAAGCCTATATCCAAGAAAGCTGTTTAACCTTTCAAGGGATCTGGTGCCAAAGTTGTAAGGATGCCTGCGAACCAAGAGCCATCAGTTTTGTGCTCAGTATTGGTCAGGCTCCGAGCCCCAAAATAGACCTTGATCTTTGTACTGGATGCGGTGCCTGCGTAGCTCCTTGCCCTAGCAAAGCCATTGAGATAAAACGACCAACTTGATAGAACACTGTAATTGCATTAACACATGCAGAGCTGTGCTTCTCCTGGATTTTAAGCTAGTATCGCGCTTCTGTTGAACTCAGTGAATCCCTTCTTGAATTAAGTTAATTTATGATGATGTTTGTAAAAAAACTGTTTTTCCCGCCTAAAAAAAGTACCTCTTTTAGCTTTATTGCTCGAGGCACTAAACTCACGGGAAATATCGAATTAACAGGCGACGTGCTTGTTGGCGGTGATATCCAAGGTCAGCTGCTTTCTGAGGCCAATATCACCATAGAACAAGGCGGTGTAATTCAAGGTGAGGTAAAGTGCCATGAATTTATCGTCGATGGGCACTTCAAAGGCAGACTTATTTGTGAGCGTTTAGTGATCCAACGTAATGGTGTTGTCGACGGCGAAGTGGCAAGTACCTCAATGCAAATCCTAGAGGGTGGCCAATTTATCGGGATGCGGATTAAAGAAGATGCGCCAACCATTTATTCCCATGCAATTGGCCACACATCTGTAACAGCCAATGGTAACTTATCGCACGTACAAAACGATGTTATAGAATCTCGCTAAAACAGCGAATAAATGATGCTCGCAAGCTCACCCACTTAGGCGAGCTTGTATTTTTAACGCATTATTTACTCGATTTTTTTAATACCCCGACTCAAAACCCTTACCAGCCAAATAACTGCCTGCGAAATAGCACCCTTTACAATAGTTAAATAATTGTTATTTTGCCGAGAGTGATCACAGTTAATCCGCACGACTGCTGTTAATCTCACAGCTAATAGCGATGTTAGGGGAATAGCAAGGAGCAGAGTCAGGGCCGCAGAATGCCCCTAATAACCCCGCAAAAAATAGTTAAGACTCATATAGGGCAACATACAAAATGAGCAACGTATTACTCAAACAAATCTGTGAACTCGATGTTTTTACCTTACTGGTATTTAAAAGTATTTTCGACACTGGGCACGCGAACAGTGCCGCCAAAGCGTTGGATGTTTCTGCACCGAAAATCAGCCGTTGTCTCAACGCATTACGCCTGACCTTTAACGATGAACTCTTCTATCGCCGACAACAGGGGCTAAAACCTACTCCTTTAGCAGAAAGCCTGTATGTGGCGATTTGCCAGTTTACTGAATCGGTTTATCACCTCGAACAATCAGCAACTCAGATACAAAATGCGGCCATCAATGCCGATTTACCGCTGCATATCGCCGCCTGTAATGGGCTATTGAGCTTTTTAGCGCCGCAATTAAGCACGCCTGAAGTCGCCCAAGCGCTAGGGCAAATACGTTTACATAAATGGCAGGAAAATAGCGCAGAGTTGATCCACGCAGGTGTACTGGATTTTGGCATCACCTTAGAAAGCGCTGAAAATAAAGAATTAAGTTACACCAAACTTGGCACGATCAATGGTGTCTACATAGTGGCGGCCAAACAACATCCTCTGTGGCAAATTGAAACTGACATTAGCTTAGAGCAAATTTGTCGCCATCCATTTCTATTTATAGAAGTTAAAGGCTTTAACAGTAAAATTGACCCCTTAGAATTGTTTTGCCAACGCCAAGGTATCTTACTGCCTGCGGTGGAGAAAGTTATCGACCGAGAGGAATGGTACGCCCATTTACTCACCATGAAGAGCGTGGCTTTCTGTTCCAGCATTGATATGCACACAGTCAAACATATGCCCGGATTACACTTAGCACGCTTAAATGATAAAGAACTCAACAGACTTCACGATTCTATGATGGCGCCACAATATTATCTTATTGAAAAACCAGCAATTCATCGGCGTTACAGTCAGAGTCAAAGCGCGCTTGTCGTGCGTTCCTTACTTGCCGCACTCGATCGCGCCCGCTAACGCGAGACAATCAGCTCAGCCAAGCTCGTGGACATAACATTCACTAAACCTTGTTTATACCATTGCGATGATTCGATGTTAAACGGGATTTAAATAGTGAGATGCCGAAGTTTAAAACATCAAAATTTCATTGGTATGTTATCTCTTAACAATACTAATCCTCAGATTACATTACCGCCTCTTTTCCCCTTTGCTTTGAAGATCTCAACGTCCATTCCATCACTGAGATTTAGGCCATCTTAACCTCATGCATTTTGCTTAACTGAAAATGAATTCATGGCTGAAGCCCAAGTTGAAAAATAAAAATTGTGATGCTCATCATGGCTTTCCAACTGAATTTCATTATTTAAAATATCAAAATGCAAATTTTAGAATTTCCATCTACGGGTGTTAAATCATCGTTCACATATCAGATACAAACTTGCAAATACCACTTTATAAGTAGGTGAATCCTCCTATATTAGAGGCACTGCACACGCAGTCTTATAGAAAGAAAAAGGGACGCGATGATGAAAAACTACAATAAATCTCTACTGGCACTAGCTCTTGTCAGTACCTTAAGTCTTACCGCCTGCGGGGACGGAAGCGATGGTCAAGATGGGGCACCTGGCACACCAGGTACACCCGGAACACCAGGCACTCCCGGAACACCAGGTACACCGGGAACCCCTGCGGGATCCTTTGTTAATACTGTTGCTTCAGCAGGCGATGTGACCTTTATTATCGCCCCAGAAGACATCAATATCGCTGGTGCTGGGACATTCAAAATTAAGTTTAATGTTGAGGGCAAAAACGCCCAAGGCAAAGCAGTTCCGTTTACTGGGTTGGATATGGTGTCACTCTATTCGGTGACCGCCATGGTTAATAATTCAGGTTCGGGAGCCCCGCTGCAATGGGTTAACAACGGTGCAGCAGCAGGCAATAGTACATCAATGTACTGCACACTGACGGGGGAATACACTTCACGCGGTCAAACCGGAAAAGCCTGTACTTTAGTTGAAGATCCAGCCTCTCCCGGCACTTATACTGGTACATGGACCTATGACGGTGCAGCACCAATCATGAACGCCAATGATGATTTAACGGCAGCGCATCGTTTCTTTATGCGTGCTTATAACATCACTGACGCTAGTGGTACTAGTATTTCAGATAAAATCTTATCTGAACCGCTGAACTTCATTCCATCAACCAATGCAATTGTCGAAACATCAGGTAAAGATACGGTTACCGATGCAGCTTGCATCAACTGTCATGGTGCGGTCGATGGCAGGATAGCCAAAATTGAAGCCCACCATAACTATCAAAGTGTTGAAAATTGTATTGCCTGTCATAACCCTGCAAATCAACCTGATGAGCAGCAATTGGCCGATGGCTGGTTATTTGATTTAGGCCCTATGGTTCACCGCATCCATGCGGGTCATCATGTTGCCGATTATCTCAGTGGTGATGCTAAAGAGTACTTCGGTGAATTAGGTTTCCCATCGGATTTGAAAGAATGTACGACCTGTCATACTACAGACCAACCTAGCTATAACACCGTGTACGCCCAAGCTTGTGTCGGCTGCCATATAACAGTCAACTTCGCGACAGGTGAAAACCATTCAGAATTTGGTCTAGCTCAAGCAGATGACACTCAATGTAGCTCTTGCCACGGCACAGGTAACTTGTCGCCCGCGGTAGTTCATAGTGTCGGTAAACGTGCAGAGTATGCATCGCTGTTTAAAGTGGACTTTACCAGCGCAGCAGTCGCGCCATCTGCCACTCTGGGTATGAAGACCTTAACCATCAAAGCTAATGTGACCATGAATGGCGCACCAATCGCTGACGGTACCAGTCTCGCTACCTATAATGCCACCAGTAATCCAACGGGTATGTTAGTCGCTAACGGCCTGTTATTAGGCAATGTAACAACTGACAGTACTGTGTATGCGTGGCGAGATGTTAAACCAACAGCAATCAATCTAACCTTGGCAGACGGTATACTTGCGGGCGGCATATTAACCTTCGTGAAAGATATTCCAGATGTGCAAGCAGTGGGTACTTTCTACGTCGGTTCAGAAGCCAACTTCTGTGCTAAAGCGGGTAAAGTGGTTAGCTGTAATACCACGGGCTTAGAGTTTGGTCCAACTAGCCCTATCGGTAACGAAGCTGCAGTGAAATTCTACAGTCTTGATGGTAGCGCAGTCACTAAAGCCCGTATGACTGACCCGACTCGTATCACAGTAGAAGAAGCTAAGTGTAATGCATGTCATGGCACCTTAGATTATGCCAAAGGCACCAGACACGGTACTTATACCTTCGACCAATGTATGAACTGCCATAACGATACAACAGGCTCAACATATCACCCAACAGTCGCATACAAAGGTGCTGATGGTACTAAGGTCGTCAATCCAGATGTCACTTTTGGTAACAAAGACTTATTTACTGTGGCTCACCGTTTCCACAGTGGTAACTTCGATGGTATTGAAGGCATCTTCCGTAATGCTGACGGAGAGTTAGAAGGTTATCCATCACCAGAAACAGCATGTTCCGCTTGTCATAAAGACAATGCCAAACTGTTTGCAACTGACGGCGGTTTAACTTCAGGCAAACGCTCAATCAAAGTAGGTGCTTACTATATTAGCCCAGTGGCTGAATCATGCCGTACCTGTCACGCTCACTCTGATGCGGCAGCTGTCGCTCACTTTAGAAGTAACGGTGCGGTCGTTGAAGCGGATGCAATGACAGATCCTAACCTACCAGTAGAATCTTGCGCGACCTGTCATGCTGAAGGAAAAACCTACGGCGTAGATAAGGTACACGCAGAGGTAGCACACTAGTACTAGTACCTTTGGGTTGCCCCTGCACAACCCAAACTTCATCTCTGCAACTCATTGGGGACCCTTAGGGTCCCCTTTTTTATTGCCAATTATCTTCACGTAAAAATGCAATATCAATCGTATTAATAACTGCGATAAAAACTTAATCCGCTAAGCGACTGGCTTGTGCAATACGTTGTCTAAGCAGCTTAAGAAAGTCCTTAGCTTCTCTGTCCAAACTGTCGTGGGGAATATACAAGTGATAACCTAAACGCGTATCTAACATCACGCAGCGATGCCCAAACATCGCCAATACACCGCGATAACGATCCCCTTCTATCACCAAAGGACCAAACTCTGCGCCGAGATAAGTTTCTAAAGTCGCTAAGTCCGCATCTTGCGAGGCTGCAGTCACCAATAAAGGCCGCTGCTCGGTTAATAAGCCTGTAGCTAGACGCAGGGAAATATTGTCCAAAATAGGATTTAAGTGTTTTAACTTAATACCTAAATAAGATAACTCTATGGTATCTAAACCATTAGTCACCCGCGGGATATCGACCCTTTGAATATTATCCCAATCGATAGACACTTTGCCGCGGCGATGAAAATAGGTCAGCCCCTTGTCATCTAGTGCTAGAGTCGTTTCCGGCTCATACACCTTGGCTAAACCGAGAATTAATGAAATCGCGCCCAAACTAAAAAACATCAAACCAACAGCAAACAAGGCCGGCCATGTCAGAAACAGCCCCAAACCCAGCAGCAGACTTAAGCCGCCTAGCCAAGTTAAGGTTAACCCATTTCGTTTTGATAAAGGACGCACAGACACACTTTCTGACTCAATTGTCATTGTTCATATTCCTGTTAAAACTCACTCTCTTTAGACTGAACTCGGCAAACCACACCTTTAACTTACTGCCTTTATCCATAACCACAAACGGCCAATGTATTCGTGAATCGCCCGTTGAGAAGCCACTAAATTATCGGCGGTTAACCGCCACCCAAAATCATCTCGGCCAATAAAATCCGTTGGTGCGGCTTCAGGATGTAAACCTTTATCGGCGAAAATAGCCATCGCCCTTGGCATATGAGTGGCCGATGTGACTAAGCGAAAGGGCTCCTCCCCTAACTCCCACTTTAAGTATTGCGCTTCTTCTATCGTATCGCGCGCCAGTGGAAATTGAATAATTCGGCTTTTATCAACACCTAGCTCTACCGCGGCTTTAGCCATCATTTCAGCATGGGAAAATTGAGTGAGTTCACCGCCCCAGCCGCTGACGATCAACATACACTCTTGACCCAACTTAAGTTGCCGAATTCCTTCAGTTAACCTTGTAAGGGCGACATCTGATAAGGATTGCACCGCAGTCGCTCCTGCTATATCAGCATGCCCTGAACCTAATACCATCACAAAACAAGCGCCTGCGATGGGCGTGGAATTAATAGGGTAAGCTGATTCTAACGGCCGCACTAAGGTATTCACACTCAGTTGACTGCTTAAAAACAGTAAGAGAAAAAAAGCGCAGGATACTAAGTATTTCGCCATACTGCGACGGCGCCATACTAGAAAAGAAATCAGTAATAACAATAGGATAAAGGGAATCGGCATTATCCCCTGTGAAACAACTTTCTTAACCCAAAACATGATGTCCATGCCAAGCAACCCAAAGGAGCGCAATCATAGCATCAAAATACGGCGAAACGCACAGCAGATAACATTAGCCCAGCGTTTTGCTGGGCTAATCTTTATAAAACGTATAAACCATTAAGCATTGATCTCAAAGCCGAATAAGCTCACTAGATGAGTACAGATATCCAAGCGAAGATTACTTTTCCCACAACCAAGCTGCGCCGCGCACACCCGATGAACAACCATAAAGATTCTGCACCACAGGCGTATGGCACTCACGCCCCACCACATAATGGGCCAGCAATGCCGGTAATCTTGGGTAAATCGCTGCGACATTCGACATTCCGCCGCCCAGCACTATGGCATCGGGATCGAGCATATTGATCACATGGGCGAGTGAACGAGCGAGTCTATCCATATAACGATCAAATGCAGCAACCGCAATAGTGTCACCCTCATCGACTAACAACATAATATCAGCACCTGATTTGGCAGCAGTACGCACTGTACCTGCAGCCGTCAAAGCCGCATTATAATCACGCACAAAGCCAGTGCCGGAGATAAAGGTCTCGATACAATCGGGATTGCCACAGAAACATCGGGTGGTATTGAACTCTTCCTTGGTCATCCAAGGCAAAGGATTATGACCCCATTCACCGCCGATACCATTACCACCGCCGTGCACTTTGCCGTTAATTGCCACGCCAGCGCCACAACCAGTACCAATAATCACGCCAAACACCACAGATGCACCAGCGGCAGCACCATCGACCGCCTCAGATACCGCAAAGCAGTTGGCATCATTGGCAACCCGCACTTCACGCTGCAACAATTCCCCTAAATCCACATCGAGGGGATGACCATTGATCCACGTCGAGTTAGCATTTTTGACTAAACCTGAATAGGGCGATACCACACCTGGAATACCCACGCCGACAGTGCCTTGCTCGCCAAGAGTCGCTTCTGCTTCCTTAACTAAATTGACAACCGCAGCAAGCGTGCCCTGATAGTCACGTGGCGTCGTCACACGTTTGCGAAATAGCTCATTACCTTCATCACTCAGTGCGACTAATTCTATTTTTGTTCCGCCTAAATCGACGCCCATGCGCATCATGAATTACTACTCCAGTGTTTAGCCCGCCCTTTCATCAACGAATGTCGATGCTAGGCGGTTGTTATTTCACCCAGCCTGGGGCTGTGGCAATAAAGTAAGGGTTTAAAATGTCAGGTTTTTGATTATAAGTTAATGGTTCACCTGACTCATAACAGACAACTGTGCCGCCTGCACTTTCGAGCACAGCTTGTGCCGCTGCGGTATCCCACTCGCTAGTTGGTCCCAGTCTGGGGTACAGATCGGCACTGCCTTCTGCCAACATACAAAACTTAAGCGAGCTACCCACGCTTAAGATGTCATGCTCGCCAAACTGTTGTAAATATTGCGCTAAACCTGGGCTCAAGTGCGAGCGACTGCCAACAATCATCGGCATTTCGCGTGGCGTGTTGGCGCCCAATAAGGGGCTCTCTTGACCCGCTTGTTGACGCCATGCACCTAAATGCTTAGCGCCGTAATAATAGGTATCGAGCACAGGCGCATATACCACACCTGCGATAGCAACCCCTTGATGGATAAGCGCAATATTGACGGTAAACTCGCCATTGCGCTTAATAAACTCCTTAGTGCCATCTAAAGGGTCAATTAACCAATAGGTTTGCCATTGACGACGCACGTCCCACGCAATATCCGCCGCTTCCTCAGACATAATAGGAATACCGACAAACTGCTGCGCCAATGCCGCCACTATCACGTGGTGCGCGGCTAAATCGGCGGCCGTCACGGGGCTATCGTCACCCTTGTGGCTCACCGAAAAGTCATCTTGACCATAAACCGTCATAATGGCATCGCCCGCCGCTTTGGCAATCGCGACCACTTGCAATAGATCTTGTTTGGTCAATGTCTGTGCTATTGTCGTCTTGTTTGTCACTGAAACTTCCTTAATGCATTAAATATCTTGGCATTATGCCATTGTCATCCAAGGGGAATTTAGAACAAATTCATCATACATCAAGCAAAATAGACTAAGACTCGCGGCCTAAACCGCGGCACACAAAACCACAGATTAACAAAGTGATTACGATACTAAGGCAAGCCATCGGCGCTGAGAAGGGGCTTGAGTCCAGCTGCATTCGTATTCACAGTCTATGTTTTCATATTGATAGTCTACATTTGTCGCTTAAATCTGATTATTGGCGGGCTTATGGTTTTCGACAGCATTAAACGCTGGATAACCTAAACGCTTAACGCCTGATTAAAATTGCCTAAAGCAAAATGTGGGTCACACTCAATATCGTCAAGATAACCGCCGCAACATGCGATTCAGTTGCTGACACCAATCTTGCCACTCGATTTGTTCAGGCATCGACAGTGCATTATGGGCCACCAAAGTGGAGCGTAATTTACCACTGTTCAACACGCTATAACTCGGCCTTTTTGCCAAACTCACGCCGCGGTTTAATACCTGTTTAGCGTAATCAGGACTGGTCATCGGCTGGATGACCACAGGTTGACTTAACAAATTAAGCGCTAGGGCTTGTCGCTGGATTTCACAGGCAAATTCATACCAACTGCATTGGCCTTGAGCGCTGTAATGAAATACGCCCGAGCGCTGCTGCATGACTAATTGCCAAATCACCTTAGCGAGTGCATCACTCCATGTCGGGCAGCCGATTTGATCGACTATCACCTGCAAGCTTGGCTGAGTACGCATCAAGTTGAGCATGGTTTTGACAAAATTATGCCCATCTTGACCGTAAAGCCATGAGGTGCGCACAATCGTTGCCCGCTCACCCAAGACCGCCAATACCTTCTGCTCACCGAGCAACTTACTCTTGCCGTAAGCAGACAACGGCTCGGGAGCATCAATTTCAACAAATGGCCTTGGTAAATGATTTGAAGCTGAGTCTGGATTTTGATACTGCTCAGCGCCAGTTTCTCTAACATCACAAACAGCATGACCACCAAACACATAATCGCTCGACACATGCAGTAGGCGCGCCCCCGACAGCCAACATTGCTGCGCCAATAACTCAGGGCCGAGTGCATTCACGCCATTCGCTTCGATTGCATCATGCTCAGCAGCATCCACTGCATTATAGGCCGCACAATTGATCACCCAGCTTGGTCGATATTGAGTAAACACGGCAGCAATATTGGCGGCATCGGTAATGTCTAACTGACTACGACTTAGCGCATAAAGCTTAAGTGGTACGACTGAGTTTGTACTTGTACTTGTACTTGTACTTGTACTTGTATTTGGGGCTAGCTCACCTATATCGGCAGCGACTCTCAGCAAGGCCTCTGCGAGCTGACTCTTCGCACCAGTGATTAACACCACTTGAGGAGTGTTAGCGTCAGTGGCTCTTGCCGCCCCGCATTGAAGTGGCGTCACTTTAGTTGCCACTATTTTCATCACTAATCATATTCACTATGCATCTATTAATTGAGCATCGTCACTAAATAAAGGGATCAAATCAGCAACGGTTTCATGGCCACGGGCGGCTAAAAAGGCCAAGAGTGCAGAAGGACTGCGATTGAGTAAGCGCGATGGCGGATAAGCCACTTCATCGATGATCGCTTGCGCCCGCGCAAAACCGCCCAAGCTGAAAGCCACATGGGAATCAGAGCCCATAACTAAAATAGTGCCAAACTCCTTGGCCGCTTTAGCAATCGCAGTGCAATTGGCTTCGCTGCCCTTACGGGATACTTCAAAGGAGGAATTGTTAATTTCAAGCGCTACACCGTATTCTGCAGCGGCGCGGGCAACGGCTTCAATATCAATTGGATAGGCGGGGTTACCCGGATGAGTAATGATATCGACCTTGCCGCTTTTAATCGCATTAATCATGGCCTCTGTGTGAGTTGCTTTATCTGACGGCGGATAAACTGGTTCATGGAATCCCGCGAGCACAATATCGAGCTGCTTTAAATAATCGCCAAAGAAATCAATCTCGCCGTCGATATTTTTAATATTGGCTTCGATACCACGCAAAATCCCGACACCATCGACCATACGCGGCAACACTCTTAAATTCACAAAGTGCCAAAAATGCGGCGCATCGGCCATCGCAGGCCCATGATCTGTGGTGGCAAATAAGCGAATCCCCTTTTGCTTTGCCACCGCTAAGTAGTCATGAATCGTGCTATAAGCATGGCTCGAAGCCACAGTATGGGTATGAGTGTCGACTTGGTACTGCATGGTTCACCTCAGTCAAATGATTCAATCAATTTAGAAAAACTGGCCACGATTTAGCTAAAGAGCGATAACAATTCATCGGCGCTTCCTTGCCATGTGCCCTTGCCTTTACCTTCGAGAATACTGTCCGCTAGGCTTTGCTTATGCTGCTGCATTTCTTGGATTTTTTCTTCTACTGTGCCTTCGGCAATCAGCTTATAGACAAACACGGGCTTATCTTGGCCGATACGATGTGCTCTGTCCGTTGCCTGCTTTTCCGCCGCTGGATTCCACCAAGGATCATAGTGGATCACAGTATCCGCCGCGGTGAGATTAAGCCCAGTGCCGCCTGCTTTTAAACTGATTAAGAACACAGGCGTATCGCCCTCTTGGAACTTATCTATCTGCGCTTGGCGCAGGCGAGTTTGCCCAGTGAGCTTACTGTAATCGAGCCCTAAGTCCACCAGCTCTGCTTCAATCAGGCTAAGCATGCTAGTGAACTGGCTGAAAATTAATATCTTACGCCCCTCTTGCACCATCTCGGGCAAGTTCTGTTTTAGCCAGTCTAACTTAGCATTACTCTTCACTTTTTGCGCTTGCTCTAACTTCACCAAGCGCGGATCGCAGCAGGCTTGGCGTAGCTTAAGTAAAGCATCGAGAAACTCGATATGGCTGCTAGCAACACCTTGAGAGGCAAACAAATCCCGCAGTTTTTTCTCCATCACCAGTCGAATACTCTCGTAGAGATTTCGCTGATCTTTTTCTAACTCTAAGCTCTGGGAGATTTCGGTTTTAGGGGGTAATTCACCGACCACTTCATCTTTGGTTCGGCGCAGCACAAAAGGCGCAATCCGTTGACTCAAGATTTGCGCTTTTTCCCTATCGCCATAACGTTCAATTTTGTGCCTAAAGGATTTGTTAAAGAAGGCATTCGTGCCGAGTAATCCGGGCAAACAAAAGTCCATCAAGGACTTAAGTTCACCTAAGTGATTTTCAAGCGGCGTACCCGACAGACACAATCTAAACGGCGCTTTAAGAGCTTTAATCACTTGAGTCACTTTCGCCTGCGCATTTTTAATCTGCTGCGCTTCATCGAGCACGATATGTTCAAACACTTGCCGTTGGTAATAGTCACTATCGCGCACAATCAGCGGATAGGTCGTCACCACAATATCAAACTCACCTAAGCGCTCGAGCAAAGGCTTACGCAAGGCGCCATGAATGACGACAAGCTTTAACGAAGGTGCAAATTTCGCGGCTTCTTTCGCCCAATTACCCACTAAGCTCGTTGGGCAAATAATGAGGCTTGGAGCATGGTTAGCCCCTACGGGTTTTAGCGCTTGCTGCTTGAGTAAAAAGGCCAAGGTTTGAATGGTTTTCCCTAGCCCCATATCATCGGCCAAAATACCGCCAAGCTGATATTCCTTTAAAAAACAGAGCCAATTCAACCCTTGCTGTTGATACTGACGTAACTCAGCTTTTAAGTTGTCTGGGACTGCAACCTCTAACACGCCGTTAAAGTTTTCAAGTTTAGTTGCTAAACTGCGCACCCGTTCACCATTAAGCAGGCGAATATCACTGTCGGCAAAATCATTTAATAGGTGGGCACGGTATTTAGGCAAAGACACGCTATTGCCTTTGTGACTGTCAAACAGCTCTAAAATAATGCTGATCAGCGGCTTAATCACGCTAGCTTTGACTTTAAACCAATCGCCATTTGGGCTGGGCAGCAGTAATTCTGCATCATCGGCGGGCTCACCATACTGCTTAAGCCAAGTGGCAATTAAGGGCAGCATAGGCACTATTTGACCATCGATGTCAGCATTCAGTGACAGAGAAAACCACCCCTCTTGGGTATCATCCAGTTCAATCGCCAGCGGAGTATCGATAACATTCAAGCTGAAATGGTCGGCAAAATGCACTTGGTAGCCTAAGACCTCTAGCGCTGGGATTTCCTGTTGGATAAAGTGCAACCAAGCATCAATGGTTTCTGGCAGCGGCCCTAACCCCCAAATACTGGCATAACTGCCGCTATTCGGGATAAAAGAAGGCGCCAGCTCCACCAGTTCCAATGCCATCAAACGATTAATCGCATCCATTTCCGCATCCAGTTGACGCGCGACTTGATAGGTTTTGCCTTGCTGAGTGACTAAGGACAAGGGCTCATCGGGATATTGGCCGCCAAGCACCACGTCTTGATAAACAAATTCCAGCAGCACTAATGGCTGCGCCATAGCAAACTCGGGTAATTCCTGCGAGGTTAAGGTCAACCAAACTTGCAGCGGCACTTGCAGCTCGACAAAATCAATCGAAGCCGGCGTAGGTACGGTTTTCGCAGAAAAATGCTTAATCAGTTTGTGGCTCACTAGTTCAATTTGTGAGCTAGGCACTGGCGGCATCTGACTGAGTAATAAGAGTTTTTCAACGCTGATCTCTGTCTCTAATGCGCCTATCTTAAAATAATCTAAATCGATATAAGTCGGCGGCTCACAGGGGATCAGCTCCCAATTGTCCTTATTGGGCAAGGTTAACTGCATTTGCTTGTGCTCGGCATCCTTATCCAGCCAAATGAATTCTGGCTTTAACGGTTCACCTCGGGTGAGCGGTAAACGACTCTCTTCCCAAAAACACCGTTCAGTAACAAGCATTTTTTCCAGCGCCATGGCACCTAACTGAGCTTTAAGATATAGACGCGAGGCTCCGTGACGACGAGTCGACATGATGAGATTGATGATGAGCACGTCTTCGGCGCTAATCCAAGCGGGCATGTAGTATTGCACATCGGATAACGCGATTTTAGAGCCTTTGTTATAGCCGCCCTTCTTCGCCAGCTTACCTTTTCTTAGTTCAAGGTAAACGCCGTTATCATCTTTGGATAACACGTACAGCACGCGGTCGTCATAGAGTAAATCGACATTTGAAACCGTGAGATCATCACTTTCGTCTAGCAGATGTAACCATTGAGCAATACGTTGATCTTCAACGGTTCTATCACTCAGTAAACTGTAAAGCACGGCGGCAATATGCTTGCAATGCCCAGTGGCGGGGCATGAACAGAAGCCGTTCATGATCAACTTATGGTTCACACTGACGAGGCGAATATCTTGCCGATAGGGCTGGGATTCCGTCCCCATGACGCGACCTTCAATATGACGAAAATCGGCATTCGCTTTGGCGCTCAAGACCCGTCCTTTCATCACATAATCACGGGCGCGCATTAAGGTTGGCGGCGTGAATAATGACTCAATCGTGGTGCGAGTCAATTGAATAGGTTCTTGGGGGGACAAGCGATTCATGTACAAACCTTGAAACTTAAAAATATCGATACCTAACAATAGCAAGCCATTGCCGAGCGACATTTATCAATGAGTTGTGTGGAATTGTATTGAAAGCCTTGGCCGAAAGCCAGAATGATAACCTCTATCGATAAACTCACCCTGCCTGCAAGATAAAAGAACAGACTTATTCGCAGGCAGGGCATGGATTTAAAATTGCCAAAAAACATTAATAAATAAGGCGTTAACCTTGCATCCCCCCAAGACGTTAACGGTTGCAACCAAGGGCTAAACTTTTGCTTTAGCCTCAGTACTTTTTGCATCAGTACTATTTTTATCAGCAATGTAGCGGTCGACCAGTGTTTCTAAGATATCCAAGGGCACAGCACCATTTTTAAGCACTACATCGTGGAAATCCCTGAGATCGAACTTATCACCTAAGGCCAACTTGGCTTTTTCACGCAGTTCGAGAATTTTCATCATGCCGACTTTATAAGCCGTCGCTTGACCTGGCATAACGATATAACGCTCAATCTCAGCCGTGACATCGCGATCGGACATGCCAGTATTTTTCTTCATATAGTCAATCGCTTGCTCGCGAGTCCAACGACTATGATGAATACCCGTATCCACCACTAGACGCACAGCGCGGAACAACTCAGCCTGCAGACGACCGATATTATCAAAGGGATCTTTTTGAAAACCAAGTTCCCACGCCAAACGTTCGCTATATAAAGCCCAACCTTCAATGTACGCCGTAAAAGGCGCCATCTTACGAATAAGTGGCATACCCTCTAACTCCATCGCCACTGCGATTTGGAAATGATGCCCAGGGATCCCCTCGTGATAGGCTAACGTGCGCATACCGTATTTAGGCGTGGCCTTGATGTCATATAAATTGGCATAGAAACGCCCCGGACGACTACCGTCAATCGCGGGCTGCTGATAATAGGCACCTGGCGCTGATTTCTCTTTAAACTCAGGAATACGCACCACTTCCATTCCCGCTTCGGGTCTAATACGGAAGGCATCACCCAGTCCCGCATTCACTTCATCAAGAATCTGTTGATAATCAACCAGAATTTGCGCTCTGCCCGCATCGCTATCTTCGTAGTAAAACTTAGGATCGGCGGCTAATGCTTCAATCGCGATCGAAAAACCTTGACTCACATCGTAACCTTCTGCGGCTAAGATAGTCATGATTTCACTTTGAATGCGATCCACCTCAGCCAGCCCTTTAGCATGGATTTCATCAGCTGTGTAGTTGGTGGTCGTAAAGAACTTCAGCAATTGCTCATAGGCAAGGTCGCCATTTGGCAGCGCCCAATAACCATCGTCCGTCCCCGCTTTGGCTTGTAACTGGGAAAAATAATCAATAAAGAGTTGATACGCTGGATGCACGTAACCTTTAATGTCCGCTTCAGCGGCGGCCAATAAGCGTGCTTGTTCATCGGCACTGATATCCGTGTCAGCCAATTTGGTTTTAAATGAACTATATAAAATATTGTCTTGAATCGGCGTCGCGACAAAATCATTCATCTCGGTGAGCACCCGCTCAATCACAAACTTAGGCGGAATAATCCCTTTAGCTTCACGGATTTTTAAGCCTTCGAGAGTTTGCGCAAACTTAAGTTTCACCTTTTGTAAACGCGACAGATAGTTTTCAGCATCGCCCACCGAGTGCACTTGGTGCTGCGCCTGCATAAAGCTGGGATAACCGTTTTGCACACCAAACAACTGATTAAGCGGATAGTTATGGTAACGATACGGCTCAGAAACCAGCGCGAAATCGGCAAGATATAGGGCAATATCCTTGGAGATACGTTGATTTTCATCTAAATCCGCATCGGAATAGCTCAATAAGGTTTCACGCAGATCTCGCACTTGCGCGAAAGTCTTATCCATCGCCTCTGGACTATCATCATCCAACTCGGCGTTATGGCCTGTAATCCCTACCGATTCTAAGAAGCCCAATGAGGTCAAGGTTTCAGGGCTTTCGAAAGCCATCTTGACCACACTTCTGTCTAGAAACGCGCGAAAGAAAAACGGCTTTTTCGCAAACCATTCATGGGCGGCCAGCGCCACGAATAACAGCACTAAGACTAAGCTGCCGAGTCCAATCCGTTTTAGTAGTGTTTTCAACATCATTCTCCCTTCTTATTATATTGGGTCTACAGTTTTCGCACTGAATCTAAAGCTCAAGCACGCTGTTATTTTGCTGACGAGAATATCACCAACACAAATAAGCAACAATTTAATAACGTAACTAAGCGTGACTGAATCCTGTCTCTGGCATTCAGGTCGCCTTTCAACTTCCACAGACACCTAATAGGCAAACTGTCGTCACTCAGTCGCGACAAACAGACAAAATATTTTTTACGCTCGATAACTTTCAAACTAGCTCCGTATCCAATTGAATATAAACAGTTATAAAGCATCACTTCCACAATATCTTTCTATAACCCACTCTATAGATGAAAGGTATTTCAAAATAAAGCTATACAAACCCCTAGAGTGTGTTAATCTGCACTCCGGCCTGTGATTCAGACCTATTTATAAGTAATATTATGTATTTGAAATCCTTCGCTACGCCTGTAATATTTTTTGCTGTCATGAAGCTTTCCACTCATAACTTATCATCAATGTAAATAATTCTATTTCTGGCTAACATACCGCATAATTGCGAATTATTTGTTTGAAAATTTTGGAGACATTCATGTCTAAAACTACTGGTTTAGTAAAATGGTTTAACGAAGATAAAGGTTTCGGTTTTATTTCTCCTGACAATGGTGGCGCTGACGCATTCGTTCATTTCCGCGCAATCGTTTCAGAAGGCTTTAAAACTCTTGCTGAAGGTCAAAAGGTTTCTTTTGATATCGAACAAGGCCAAAAAGGTCCTCAAGCTGCGAACGTAGTTATTCTGTAATTAGACTTTGTCTAATTTAAGTTAACAAGTTCCAGACAAAAATGCCGACACTATGTCGGCATTTTTATATCTGCAATTCAGCTGTATCTAAAAAGCCAGCCTTTGGCTTTAGCCGTGCAAGAGTTTAGCCTCGGCTTTCTCAAGTCTTCGTGGTTTACCCACTATCAGTAAGATATCCCCTGCACGAAAAACCCAGTCCTGCTCAGGATGTTCCACTTCGGCGCCACTGCGACGAATCGCCCTTAACTCAACTCTTAAGGTTTCCCACATAATATCGGCAACGGTTTTACCAATCGCATCTGCGCCACGCGGTAGCGCCACCGCATGCAATGACTCTAAGGTGAAGTCGGTTTCTGTACCGGAAAAAAAACCATGTAAAAATTGATAATGATTGCGCCGCTCTGACTCTAAACGTTTTAAAATCCGCGCTAATGGCACACCGCATTGATGCAATACCTGTGACACTAGCATCAAGCTACCTTCTAAAGATTCTGGGATCACTTGATTGGCACCCGCTTTTTTCAGCAAGTCTAGATCACTGTCGTCTTTAGTTCTGACTAAAATTTTAGCTTCTGGCGCCAATAACTTACATAAGGGTAGGACTTCTTCTAAACTGCGCGATTCACAAAAAGTGATGACGATCATCTTAGCCTGCTTAACGCCTATTTGTTTTAAAATCGCCCGTTTACACACGTCTCCAAAATAAATCGGTTCGCCAGCACGGCGTGCCTCAGAAACACGAGTCGGATCGAGATCCATCACCAGATAAGGTACGGCTTCAGTTTTCAAAAATCGCGCTATGGTCTGCCCTACTCGACCATAACCGAAAATCATCACCAGCTCTTGCTCATCCATTAAAAGTGGTACGACTTCATCTACGTGTTTTGCCTGCCGGATCCCCAACACCCACTTAGCAATGTCCACGCTATGGCGAACTAACCAAGGTGCGAGCGACATGGAAAGCACGGCGACCATGACCAACATGGTACTGATTTCATTATCTAAAAGTTGATAATTAACCGCTAAAGCCAACACCACAAAACTGAATTCGCCCACTTGGGCTAGGCTCATGGCCGTACTCATCGAAATTCGAAAAGGCTCGCCTACTAGTCTTAAAATGCCATGAATGATCAACGCCTTACCAAGCAAAACCGCCACTAAAATCAGCAATATCTGCCACCAGAAACGCATCACTAAGGTAAAGTCCAGCATCATGCCTATGGAGATGAAAAACAGCCCCATCAATAGATCACGAAAAGGCCGGATATCGGCCTCAAGTTGGCGGCGGTACTGGCTTTCTCCCAGCAGCATACCCGCCATAAATGCCCCCAGCGCCATGGATAGTCCCAGCCATTGGGTGAACGCGCCAGTGACTAAGGCCACCACCAGCGTTGATAACACGAACAGTTCGTTAGAGCGGGAGCGGGCAACTTCGTCAAAAATCCGCGGCAGTGCCCATTTACCGAAAGCCATTAAGAGGAAAAAAGCCAAAATACCTTTCAGCAAAGCAAAGGCGATATCCGCAACGATCAAAGGTTCGCCACCATTGGCCAGTAATGGCAATAAGATCAACAGCGGCACAACCGCTAAATCCTGGAACAATAAGACACTGACAGAGAGCTCACCGTGACGGCGCCTCAGCCATCCCTGTTCATTGAGTAATTTAAGGACTATGGCTGTGGATGATAAAGCGATAGCGGCACCGATAACCAAGGCTTCAACCCAATTCAGGCCGCACAATAGGGCCACGCCCATGGTCAACAGGGTCGTGATCACCATCTGCGCACTGCCTAAGCCAAATACAGTCCGGCGCATGGCCCACAGCCGCGGCACAGAGAACTCTAAGCCTAAGGTAAACATCAGCAGCACAACGCCAAGCTCGGCGACAGATTGCATTTGATGCTGGGTAAACCAATGAAAACCACTCGGGCCACTCACAACCCCTGTGAGTAAATAAGCCAGAATTGCGGGTAGGCCCAAACGACGCAGCACAGCAATGGCCACAATGGCAATCACTAACATAAGTAGTACTTGGATTAAAAAGCTATGTTCCATTGGGGCTATGACTCCTGTCAAAATGCTGACGTGTCAAAAAAACTAACGCTGAGTTTTAAGCTTAACTGAATGACTAACAAAGACAAATTTTATTAACAAATATTGCGGCACGGTATTTGCTTAGACTAGGTAAGAGATGTATCGCACTAACATTTGCTGGAGTGATGATTATGGACTTTGGCCTAGCGACCGAGCTGTATCCCGACGAATATCGCTATCAAACAGAACATTATAGTCCCAATGATAATCCATTGGACTTAGTACAAGTGATCCAACAACTGCACGCCAGTTTAGATCCAAGGACAGTCTTTGCCTGCTATGGCAAAGTGCTGGGACAACACTTGCCGATCCAAGGTGTGCGCTTAAGTTATGGCGAACATAAATTCAGCTGGGGCAAACGTTATGGTATCAGCGTCAAACGACAGCTGATATGTGCAGGTTTGCCGCTGACGATCCAATACCAGTTATTGACGCCACTAACGCCATCACAAGCCTCAAACTTACAGGATATTGAACCGCTGTTATTGCAACCGTTATTAAATGCGATGCAATATCAAGAAATGTCGATGCAGGCCATGTTTGACTCGCTCACTGGCTTAGGTAATCGCCATTACTACAGTCAAAGCATCAACAATGCGACCGCCAGAGCCCATAGAAAACAAGGTTCTGTTGCACTCATAGTGCTCGATTTAGATAACTTTAAACAGCTAAATGATAAATTCGGCCATAAATGCGGTGATTATATTCTGAAGGAATTTGGCGACATCATTCGTGCAACCATACGTAATACGGATCAAGCCTTCCGTATCGGTGGTGACGAATTCGTGATTATTGTCCAAGGTAATATTCATGCGGCAGGCCTATTGTGCGAACGGATTGTCTCGGCCATCAATCTGCACACTAGTTTCACTCAATTTGGGGTGAGCTGTAGCTTAGGTGTGGCAGAATCACACGATACCATTGAAGCCGAACAACTTTATGAACTTGCCGATAAGGCGCTTTATCAAGCCAAAGCCGCGGGACGTAACTGCTATAAACTCAGCCAAAATCAATTAGTTTAGACGCGCAAGGATGCTAAATGAAATGCGATAACAAACTCGCAGCGCGTAATCTGTGAAGGTTCAAAACAAAAGGAAGATTACTATCTTAAGGTAGATCTCAAGGAAGATTCGAATCAAACTGACGTGCTGCGACCTACGCTTTCTTACTTTGCTGCTTTCCTACTTCAAAAGAATAATGCTGCAACCACTCACAAAAACTCCAGCGATAACTCCCAACCCACCCCCCTTGCTTCGCCAACAGGCACTTAAACAAGCTCTTGAAAAAAAGCTTAAACAAGCACTTAAATAGAAGTTTGAAGCACCTGCAAACCTAGTTCATTCTGCTCAACAATAAAGCTTTTTTCAACCCAGAGCCCAATCGCCATCACCAGTTGCTCGTTATAAAACACAAAACCAACCTTTTCACGTACCCAAGGCGGCACGCCAAACTCTTGCCATAGTTTCTTTAATTCTCGGCCCTTGCCACGGGAATGGGGATGACAGCGATATTGCCCCGCGAGTTGATAACGCACACTCACCACTTCATCTGGCTGAGGAAAGCGGGCTCTAGCCCCTTGCTTTGTCACTATCAGCCTAATCTGCTCACCATTTGCTATGCCCGCTGGCGACACGACTAATTCGGCACTATCTCCCTGTAATAAAGAAATAAAGTAATGCTGTGGCAACGTCCAACTCACAGGCTGAGTGTGACGTTTGTGAGTTTGATACTTAAATAAATACACTTGATTAGCAAAGCGGCGGATTTCACACTCACCCACTCGAATATGCACTTTAGCATCATCTTTTGCGGTTAACAGCTGAGTGATGATCTGCTTAAGCTGCACCTTTGAGGGCAAGGCAAAACCTTGTGATTCGATAAATCCCCGCAAGAGTAACGCTTGCCAGTCGGCTGACTGCTCGGCAAAACCCTCGAGCTTAAATACACTTTGAGTATGGTAAGGCGCTTGGGTTAACCATAAAGGTAAACGTTCACTCACCTGTAAATCCAACGTTGCCTGTTGCTCGGCGCACAATGCCGCGCTACGACTCGCAGTTGTCGCAATACTCGGCCAGCGCGCTTTTAAACGGGGAATTATTTCTAAACGTAAAAAATTACGATCGAACTTATCGTCTTGATTACTTTCATCTTCGATATGCACTAAGCCTTGCTGTTTTGCGTAGGCTTCAATCTGCTCACGGCTGATATCCAACAACGGCCGCAGTTGTCTGCCTTGCGCTAATGCTTGAACTTGTCCCATGGCCGCCAGCCCTTTAGGACCCTGACCACGTTTGAGCGCCAGTAAGATAGTCTCAAGCTGATCGTCTTCATGGTGAGCCGTCAACAACACATCACTGGCGCTTAAATGCCGTTTAATCGCTTGATAACGCACTTTTCGCGCTTCGGCTTCAAGGCTCAATCTGGGCCCGTGATTAACTGTCACTCGCTCAACCGTCACGGGTAAACCATAATGCTGACCGCGCTCAAGGCAATGCTGCGCCCAAGCATCAGCGTTATCGCTTAGGCCATGGTGCACATACACCAACTGATAGTTAAACTTAGGATGTTGCCGCGCAAACTGACTTAAGCCAAAGGCTAAGACTTCGGAATCAACCCCGCCACTGTAAGCCAGCACTAACTTGCAGTCAGGCGCTAAGGGTTGCGCAGCCAAAAAAGCACTGATATGCATGCTGAGATCGCCAGCTGCTAATGGCTCGTCAAGCTTAACCGACATAGGTTAACTTCATCTGTTTGCACCTAAGACATTCACCAACATTAGAATAAAATTCGCACCTTGTTTGGCCCGAGCAGCGATTCAAGCGAGAGCATCAAGTCATCGGTCGGATTCACTCGCCAAGCATCGGCTAACCTAAACTGACCTTTGGCTTGGGCTTGAGTGTAGTTGATCACAACAGGCACAGCGCCGTTACGCCACGGGCTTAAGGCTTGCTCGAAGGTATCGAGGGCAGATGGCGTTAACTCACTGCCATCCATGTCGATTTCTAGCGCCTTAGCAAAATGACTTCGCGCCTCACTGATATCAATGATGTTACGCGCCGTCATGCGATTGCCGCCGGCAAAATCATCATAACTCACCTCACCTTCACAAATGAGGATGCGGTCTTTCTCCAGCAGATGATTAAACTTTTCAAAGGCTTCGGTAAACAACATGATTTCAAGACGCGCGCTCTTATCGTCAAGCGTCAACAGGCCCATTTTCGAGCCGCGCTTAGTCAGCATCACTCGAGTTGCCACCACTAACCCCGCAGCCTTAGCGGTTTTACCGCGTTCGGTCGGATGCACATCTTTCAAACGGCCAGAAGTGTAATGCTTAAGCTCTTTTAAATATTGATTGATCGGATGACCGGTCAAATACAAGCCTAAGGTTTCACGCTCGCCTTCAAGCCAAATTTTATCCGGCCAAGGGGTGCATTCAACAAACTGCTGCTTACTGTCTTCGGGTTCACTGTTGAGCAAACCAAACATATCGTGTTGACCAATCGCCTCAGCTTTAGCGTGTTGATCGGCGGCGCGAATCGCTTCGGGCAAGGTGGCCATCATAGACGCACGATGCGGTCCAAGAGTATCGAGTGCGCCCGCGCAGATAAGCTTTTCAATCACGCGCTTATTGAGCTTTTTCAAATCGATACGGGCGCAAAAATCGAATAGATCCACGAAGGGGCCATCCTTACGCGCTTCTAAAATCGATTCAACTGGGCCTTCACCCACACCTTTAATGGCACCAATGCCATAAACAATGCGCAGATCATCATCTACGGTAAATTTGAACAAGCCTTTGTTCACATCCGGAGGAATGAGCGGTAGCCCCATACGCTCACATTCATCGACCAAGGTCACAATTTTATCTGTGTTGTCCATATCGGCCGACATTACCGCCGCCATAAACTGCGCAGGATAATGGGTTTTTAGCCATAAGGTCTGATAAGACACCAACGCATAGGCGGCTGAGTGAGATTTGTTAAAACCGTAGCCGGCGAACTTTTCCACTAAGTCGAAGATCTTCATCGACAAGTCGCCGTCGACGCCGTTATTGATTGCGCCTTCTTTAAAAATACTGCGCTGCTTGGCCATCTCTTCGGGCTTTTTCTTACCCATAGCACGGCGGAGCATATCGGCGCCGCCAAGGGTGTAACCCGACAGCACCTGCGCTATCTGCATTACCTGCTCTTGATACAGAATAATGCCGTAGGTCGGTGATAACAGTTCTTTTAGTGATTCATGCTGGTACTGAGAATCTGGATAAGATACTTCCTCGCGCCCATGCTTACGCTCGATAAAGTTATCGACCATGCCCGATTGCAACGGACCTGGGCGGAACAAAGCAACCAGTGCGATCATGTCTTCAAAACAGTCGGGCTGCAGACGCTTAATCAAGTCTTTCATACCGCGGGATTCGAGCTGGAATACTGCTGTGGTTTCATACTTTTGCAGCAGGCGGAACGACGCAGGATCCGTTAACGGAATCGCTTCAATACGCACAGGCGGACGACCGTTTTTGACTTCGACCTTATTCACCATCTCCAGTGCCCAGTCGATGATAGTCAAAGTACGTAAACCCAAAAAGTCGAATTTAACCAGACCTGCAGTTTCGACGTCGTTTTTATCGAATTGGGTTACTGGGTTTTTACCTTCAGCGTCGCAATAGAGCGGCGCAAAATCGGTAATTTTTGTCGGTGCAATCACCACACCACCCGCGTGCTTACCGGCGTTACGGGTCACACCTTCGAGCTTGCGGCACATGTCGATCAGATCTTTGACATCTTCATCGGCATCATAGGATTCTTGCAGTGCAGGCTCAACCTCAAACGCTTTCGCCAGCGTCATGCCTGGTTCTGGTGGAATGAGTTTAGAAATTCGGTCAACAAAACCATAGGGATGACCCAGCACACGGCCAACGTCACGGATAACCGCTTTCGCCGCCATAGTACCGAAGGTGATGATTTGCGATACCGCTTCACGGCCGTACAATTCGGCCACGTGATCAATAACCTCATCACGTCTATCCATACAAAAGTCGACGTCAAAGTCGGGCATGGAAACCCGCTCTGGATTGAGGAATCGTTCGAATAGCAGATCAAATTCCAATGGATCTAAATCGGTAATCTTAAGCGCATAGGCCACGAGTGAACCCGCGCCCGAGCCACGACCAGGCCCGACTGGAATACCGTTATCTTTACCCCATTGAATGAACTCCATTACGATCAAGAAGTAACCTGGGAACCCCATCTGGTTGATCACTTTAAGTTCAATGTCGAGGCGCTCATCGTATTCGCCGCGTTTCTCGGCGCGCACCTGGGGATCGGGGAATAAAAACTCGAGCCGCTCTTCAAGACCCTTCTTCGAACAATCGACCAGAAAGTCTTCGATGGACATATCGCCCGTCGGAAAGTTGGGCAAAAAATACTCGTACAAACGAATCGTCACGTTGCAACGTTTAGCGATTTCGACACTGTTCGCCAACGCCGCAGGAATGTCGGCGAATAGTTCACACATTTCCTCTTCGCTACGCAAATACTGCTGTTCACTGTACTTTTTAGGTCGGCGAGGATCGGCAAGGGTAAAGCCATCGTGGATAGCGACGCGAATTTCATGGGCATCGAAATCTTCAGGTTTAAGGAACACCACCTGATTGGTGGCGACCACGGGAATCCCTTTCTCCTGCGCTAAGGCCACAGCCATGTGCAGATAGCGCTCTTCGTCTGGGCGTCCAGTGCGGATAAGTTCAAGAAAATAGCGATCGGCGAAATGGGTTTGATAAAACTCACATAAAGATTCGACTTGTGTGCCATTGCCCTTGAGCAGCGCCTTACCCAGATCGCCTTCTTTGGCGCCTGATAACAGCAAAATACCTTCGTTATAGGTGAGTAACCACTCTTGATCTATCACCACACGGCCAGCCACTTGGCCACGCAAATAGGCCTGACTGATAATTTGGGTCAGATTCTGATAACCGACATTGTTCATCGCAATGATGGTCAAGGCGCATAATTCGCCTTCAAATCCAGGCACTTGCATCCAAAAATCGGCGCCGATAATCGGCTTAATCCCCGCACCATGGCAACCACTGTAAAACTTCACCAAACCACAAAAGTTGTTTTGATCAGTCAGGGCGACAGCCGCCATTCCCTGCGCTTCCACCTGCGCCAAAATCGGCTTAACCTTGGCCACGCCATCGGTCATAGAGAAGTCACTGTGGACACGAAGATGCACAAAACGAGGATCGGACATAATTAGGATTATCTTTGAATAGCAGGTTAACAATAACTAGAAAGCAGCCTAACAAAGTCACGCAGCCAGAGCCAGTGACTTTGCAGGATAACGGCAACTATATACCCAAACAACCTCAAGATACCTATTTCGGCTTGTTTGGGTCAAATGCTAAAAATCAGCGCTCACAGTCCCAGTAATGCTTTGACGGGTTTGAAACTTTTACGGTACTGGTCAAATACCCCATGCTCGGCGATGGCCGCAAAATGCGCCTTAGTCGGATAGCCCTTATGCTTAGCAAAACCATATTGCGGATAAGCGGCATCGAGCACGTCCATCTCGCGATCCCGCGTCACTTTGGCGATAATCGATGCAGCACTAATACTGGCAATTAAACCATCACCTTTAATGATGCTGTGACTGGTAAGCCCAGCGCCATTATGAGCAATAAAGATGGGGCTACGATTACCATCCACAAGCACAAGCTCAGGGGCAATATTAAGCCCAGCAACCGCGCGCTGCATCGCCAACATAGTGGCGTGCAGAATATTCAGCTCATCGATTTCAGCAGGACTGGCGCGGCCAACGTGATAACACAACGCTTTATCACAAATCTCATCGAACAGGGTTTCGCGGCGCTTCTCAGTGAGTTTTTTCGAATCATTCAGGCCACTGATGGGCTTGTTTGGATCTAAAATCACAGCCGCAGTCACTACATCGCCGACTAAAGGGCCACGACCGACTTCATCCACTCCGGCAATCAACCCCGTCGAAAAGGCCAGCAAATCGGCTTCAGTTAAACTTTTATAGGTTGCCACTAATTAGCCTCCGGCGATTTAGCCTGAATGTGTTTAGGCTCAACCAGCGCCATTACCGCTTCAGCAGCTTTTAAGCTCGCATCACGACGTAATACTTGGTGTAGTGCTTCAAACTCGGCTTTGAGCGGCGCAAAATCGCGATTGAGCTCAAGGGTCACGGCCGCCGCAATTTTCTCTGGGGTGCAATCTTCTTGGATAAGTTCTGGGACGAGATCTTTTCCAGCAAGCAAATTCGGTAACGAGAAACGCTCGACCTGCATCATGCGCTTAGCAATGCGATAGGTTATCGGGCTCACGCGATAAGCCACCACCATAGGACGCTTGACTAACATGGCTTCTAACGTCGCAGTGCCAGAGGCCAATAAAATACCATCGGCCGCTGCCATCACTTCACGGGACTGGCCTTCAATCATGTGGATTTCAAGATCAGGCGCAAAATCCTTCAGTGCTTGCTCAAATTGGTCACGGCGTTTTTGATTCACCAGCGGCGTCACAAAACGTATATCAGGGAAGTTCTGTTTAATCAGTAAAGCCGCCTTCACAAAAGGCTCAGCCAGTTGCTTTAGCTCTCCACCACGGGAACCGGGCAGAATCGCTAAGTATTCAGCATCGGCATCTAATCCAAGCAAGGCTCGGGCTGCAGCTTTATCACTTTGGAAAGGAATATCGTCAGCCAAAGTATGACCCACAAAGGTACAAGGCACCTGATGCTGATCGTAAAAGGCTTTCTCAAAGGGCAACAGCGATAACACCATATGAGTAGCCTTGGCGATTTTGAATATCCGTTTTGGACGCCACGCCCACACGGACGGACTCACATAATGGACCGTCTTAATGCCGCGCGCTTTGAGTTTAAGCTCAAGACCAATATTAAAGTCCGGTGCATCAATGCCAATAAAACAATCGGGCTTAAGCGCGGTAATCTCTTTAATCAGGGAGGCACGTACTGTTAATAAACGAGGCAAACGGGATAGCACTTCAACAATGCCCATCACGGCGAGTTCTTCCATCGCAAACAGGGATTTAAAGCCAAGGGCTTCCATGCGGGGACCACCGATACCGACAAAATGCGCATCGGGATGAGTCTTTTGCAGCGCCGCCATTAAACCTGCGCCTAAAATATCGCCCGAGAGTTCTCCGGCAACCATGGCAAACACTAATGGAGTTTTATTGCTCATAAACCAATCATGTCTCATGAATGAATGACATTGGATGACGGGGCGAACAACAGCTAAAACGCATCATGCCAAGCCATACTGCTGTAAATTAATGATTAAGCTCATTGATGGTTGAATGCACAAGGACATTACTAACGACAACGTCTAACCACCCAATAGGCTTAAGCCAATAATACAAAAGGGCATAAAAATGCCCTTTTGATGTCGTGTGGTCATCAAGTTAGCGAATAATGCCGCGACTCGATGACTTTACAAATTCAAGGAACAATTTCACTTGCTCATCGCTCTGTGCATCTTCAGCTAGGGCTTCCATCGCTTCGTCAACTGTTAAGCTGCTGCGATATAAGGTTTTATAAGCACGACGCACCGCCAGCTGGCTTTCTTTAGAAAAACCACGACGTTTCATGCCTTCGCTGTTTAAACCGCGTGGAATCGTCGGCTGACCCGCCGCCATCACAAAGGGAGGCACATCCTGCAGCACCAAAGAACACCCTGCAGTAAACGCATGGGCACCGATATGCACAAATTGGTGAACACCTGTCATACCGCCTAAAATCGCCCAATCACCCACGTGTACATGACCCGCGATAGAAGCGTTATTGGCCATGATTACATTATCGCCGACCACACAGTCATGGGCGATATGCACATAGTTCATAAACAGGTTATTCGACCCAATACGGGTTTCACTGTTATCTTGAACTGTACCACGGTGAATAGTCACGTGCTCACGGATGACGTTATTGTCGCCAATGATCAGTCGTGTGGGTTCACCAGCGTATTTTTTGTCTTGGCATTCTTCGCCTACTGAGGCGAATTGAAAGATACGATTACCTTTGCCGATAATCGTTGGACCTTTAACAACCACATGGGAACTCAACCAACAATCATCACCAATTTCAACGCCTGCACCGATATAGGTCCAAGGGCCAATGGTGACGTTATTGCCAATTTTTGCATCGGGATGCACAAACGCTAATGTATCTATCACTGACTAATCTCTCTGCGGGCACACATGATTTCAGCGGAACAAACCACTTCACCATCCACTTTGGCCTCACCGTAGAAGACGCCAATCCCGCGGCGCTCTTTAATCATTTTGACATCAAAATGGATTTGATCTCCTGGCTCAACCACACGTCTAAAACGCGCATTGTCGATACCAGCAAAGTAATACAACACCCCTGGAGGTGGCACATCACTACTCATGGTTTTAAAGGCTAACAGGCCAGTTGCCTGCGCCATGGCTTCTAAAATAAGCACGCCTGGCATCACAGGCTGAACCGGGAAATGTCCCTGAAAAAATGGCTCATTTATTGAAACGTTTTTGATCGCCTGCAGACTAACACCAGGAGTGTAATCAAGCACACGATCGATCAATAGGAATGGATATCTATGGGGTAGATATTTAAGTATTTCTTTAATATCCATAGTGTTCATTTGATTAGACACGAACCGAGTTCCTCAAATTGCCTTGGAGCAATTAATCTGGTGTTTTTAAATTTTTTTCCAACGTTTTAACACGCTGGAACAGTTCATCTAACTGACGGAAACGAACTGTATTTTTACGCCAAAGTTTATTGTCCATTGCCACTGTGGCAGAAGAGTATAAACCGGGCTCACGCATATTAGTGGTAATATTGGTAGCACCAGACACATGCACACCATCGGCAATGCTCAAATGACCTGCGATGGCACAACTACCGCCAATAATGCAATATTTACCAATAGTCACACTGCCAGCGATAGTCGTACTACCAGCGATTGCGGTATTTTCACCGATAATATCGTTATGGGCAATTTGTACTTGGTTATCGATAATCACCCCATCGTGGATCTCGGTATGGCCTAATGCACCGCGATCTACCGTTGAATTCGCACCTATCTCAACCCGATCGCCGATACGAACGCCGCCCGTTTGTGGAATTTTAATCCACTGGCCGCGTTCATTGGCATAACCAAAACCATCTGAGCCTAATACGGCACCCGAATGGATAATACAATTTTGCCCCAAATGCACATCGTGATAGACGGTAACATTAGCCCATAAACGCGTTTTTGAGCCAATAACCACATCTTGTCCAAGCACAACACCGGCACCTATCTGGACATCTTCACCTAAAATAACGTTCGCACCAATAACCGCATTCGCCCCAATCGCAACACCTTCACCTATATGGGCAGAAGCGTCTATTTGAGCCGAAGGATGGATACCCACCGCCGCTTTAGGCGTAGTGTCCAAGTACTGGGCAACACGGGCGAAACCAACGTAAGGATCTTTTACAATTAACGCAGTACCTTGATAATCCTGCGCATCTTTAGCTGACAATAACACCGCACTCGCTTGAGTTTCCTCAAGCTGAGAGCGATATTTACTGTTGGCTAAAAAAGAGATTTGACCCGCTTTGGCATGTTCTAAGGTCGCCACACTATTAATAACTAGCGTTTCGTCGCCTTGGATATCACCGTCTAATAACAGGCCTAGCTCTTTTAAAGTCACACTATTCATCTATTACTTGCCTTTGCTTAAGGCTTCAACCACTTTGCCACTGATGTCAGCGTTAGGCTTAACATAAATGACTGCACCACGTTGCAATACCAAATCATATTGGTCTTTTTCAGCGATAGTGTTGATGGCTTTTTGCACTTTAACTAACAGTTTATTTTGCTCTTCACCTTGGCGACGACGTAAGTCTTCATCCAATGCTTTGCCTTTTAACTGATATTCAGATTTTAGCGATTCCATTTTACGAACCAGTTCCGTTTTTTGTGCATCGTTCATTAACGCACCGTCACGTTGCTGCTTCTCCATTAGAGAGCGCATTTCTTCTTGCATTTTTTGGACATCAGCCATGCGATCGCCAAACTCTTTCTTCAGAGATTGAGAGATCTGCTCACGTTGTGGCAGTTGCTCAAACACAGCGCCCATATCGACTACGGCAATTTTCTCAGCATGTGCCATTAACGGCGCGCCTAACAAAACTAACGTCATCAGTGCGCGATTTACCATCTTGTTCAAAATAAACTCCTTGTTACCTTGTTATTGTCAGCAAAACTTGCCGAGTGTATGCCTTTTAAAAAGTTTTGCCAATATTGAAAGAGAATATCTCTGTTTGGTCGCCTTCGTATTCTTTAATCGGCCACGCTAAGCTAAACACCATAGGACCCATAGGTGATAACCACTGCACACTTAAGCCCCAAGAGGCGCGCAGGCGTGCTGGATCACTGTAGTCCTGTAACTTAGCAAACTCGTCTGCTGGCAAGCTATTTTTATAAAAATCGTAGTCAAACTCAGTATCCCAGACGTTACCCGCATCAACGAAGAAACTCGTACGTACTGAATTCGTGTAAGCCTCATCCAAGAATGGCGTCGGTACAATCAACTCCATGCTCGCTGTCGCAAGGGCATTACCACCGATTGAGCGACCAGAACTCACTTGGATACTATCAGGATCCGGCTGAGGGAAGTTACAGCCATCGCCGGATGGATCGAAGCAAGGTTCACTGCCACTATACATATAGAAGGAGCGAGGACCGACCGAGTTTGACTTAAAGCCACGTAGAGAGCTACTACCACCCGAGTAATAGTTTTCCCAGAAAGGCAGAATTTGATCGTTATCGTTAAACTGACCATAACCGTTGCCATAACCTAATCGACCACGGGCCAAAAGCACAAAGCTCTGACTACGATTGATAGGGAAATAGAAGTTAGTGTCAAAGTCTGTCTTAAAGTACTGTAAATCAGATCCTGGCGAAGTCATTTTACCGTTCAAACGCTGAGACGAGCCGTCTGTTGGGAAAGTGCCACGGTTCAAGGTGCTACGATACCAACCCAAACTCAATTCAAAGTTATCGAAACTTAAGTCCGCATTTGGATCGTTATCACGATAGATGTTATAGAAACGACGCGCTTGCTCGTAGGCGGAAATTTCAGAAATCGTGTTATGACGATAGCCGATGCCACCGTTGATACGGTTGTATTCATTGATCGGGAAACCCGAGTTCAATGCCACACCGTAAGAACTGTTTTTATAACGTTCTAAGTTAGCTTCATTGGCGTCAAACTCACTCCAATAAACGCTCCCCCCTAAACTCACGCCATCCTTCGTCCAATACGGATCGGTATAGGATAAGTTAACGTTCTTAGAGTACTTGTTGGTGCTCAAACTCACACCAGCTTGGTTACCCGTACCTAAGAAGTTATTTTGCTGCACACCAAACTGCAAGCTCAGGCCTGATTCAGTACCATAACCTACGCCAGCGTTGAATGAGCCCGACGGCTGCTCTTTCACTTTCACTGCGACATCGACTAAATCATCGGTACCTGGCACTTGAATGGTTTCAGTGTCAACAGTTTCGAAGAAGCCCAAACGGTTAAGACGCGCTTTAGATTGCTCAACTTGTGCAGAGTTTAACCAAGCCCCTTCCATCTGACGCAGTTCACGGCGCATCACTTCATCTTTGGTCACTGTGTTACCAGTGAAGTTAATCGCACGAACGTAAACACGTTTACCCGGTTTAACATTGATGTTTAAGGTCACTTCTTTGGTCTTATCATCAATTTCTGGGTACGTTTTGACTTCTGGGTAGGCATAACCGAAGCGGCCTAAATATTTGCTGTACATTTCTTCGGTGAAAGTCACATCGCCGCCGTTGTACATATCACCCGCTTTGATTGGCAGAATTGATTTCATCAACTCTTCACGGCCCATCAAATCACCCGTCAGGTTTACTTCTTTAACTTTATATTTCTCACCTTCATCTACGTTGATGGTGATATATAAACCTTTACGGTCAGGCGTCATCGCCACTTGCGTCGAGGTGACTTCAAAGCGGATATAACCTTTATTGTGATAATAGGTTTTGATGGTCTCGAGATCGGCCTGCAGCTTTTGCTTCTGATAACGGCGTTCGCCGAACAGATCCCACCAAGCCACATAATCTTTAAGTTCCAACATGCCAATCAACTCAGCATCGGTGAACTCATGATTACCGACCACGTTAATTTGGCGGATTTCGGCCGCTAAACCTTCGGTGAACTTAAATTTCAGCTCAACCCGGTTACGGGGCAAGTTGATCACTTGAGCTTCCACTTTAGCGCCGTATTTACCCACGCCGTAGTAGAAATCCTGCAGACCCTTTTCAATACCGGTCAACATAGTGCGATCGAGCGACTCACCGACTTTAACGCCAGAACCGTCCAGACTTTCCTGTAACTGTTCGTCTTTAATGTCTTTGTTGCCATCAAATGTCACGGCACTGATGGTGGGACGTTCAGTGACTTTCACCACTAATACGCCGCCATCTCGGCTCACGGAGACATTTTCAAAGTTAGTCGATGCATACAAGCTTTTAATCGCTTGTTGAATTCTTAACTGGTCAACAGTGTCACCTACTTTTACTGGTAAGCTTAACAGGGCAGCACCGAGTGCAACTCGCTGCAAACCTTCAACTTGGATGTCGGTCACTTCAAACGGTTGGAAAGTATCAGCCAACACAGTCCCTGAAAACGACGCACCGACGAATAACATCGAGGCAAAAAGTTTATTCAATCTCATAGAGCACTTCTAATTATTAGTCTGTCCTTGCTCAGAGTCGGGCAAAATCATTGAAAAGCGCAATGCTCATCAACATCAGCAGTATTGCTGCCCCAAATCTGAATCCTATTTCCTGCACCTTTTCAGGTACAGGTTTACCAGTTATTACTTCAATAAAGTAATACAGCAGGTGTCCCCCATCGAGCACAGGTAAAGGCAACAAGTTAATGATGCCTAAATTGACGCTGATGAGCGCGAGGAACCCGAGAAAATAGACCAGACCATAGTTTGCACTACTGCCCGCACCCTGTGCGATCGAGATGGGTCCACTCAGGTTTTTCACCGACACATCGCCGGTAAATAATTTGCCAATCATCTTAAAGCTCACAGCAACAAGTTGCCATGTTTTATCCGCTGCGATGCCGAAAGAATCGATTGGTCCATATTCAAGTTGTAAACGCATATTGTCTGGCCATGGCGCTTGGGTTGGGCTCACCCCCAGCATACCTATCTCTTGGCCATCGGCGTTTTTACTGCTTAACGGTGTCACTGCCACGTTAAACTGCTCGCCATTGCGACGCACAGTTAAGCTCACAGGCACATTGGCAGAATGTTGAATAATGTCAACAAAAGCCTGCCAATCGGAATAATTTTTACCATTTATCGCCACTAAGGTATCGCCGACTTTCAGCTCACTATTCGCAGCGGCGCTGTCAGGGCTAATTGCAGCTATTGTCGGGACAATTTCAGGGCGATAAATCCCTAAACCTAAAGTGGTAATCGGTGATTCTTTTTCAGGATCAAAATGCCAATTGCGGGTATCTAAAGTATAAGAGCGCACACTGGAATCTAAGCCCTGTAAACCGTTAACAGGTGTCAGCGATACACTCAGACTTTCATCGCCTATGTGGCCCGCTAAGGCTAAATTCACCTCTTCCCAGTTACGCACAGCCTGACCGGAAATGGCCGTAATTTGCATGGGCTCAGTAACTTGGATTTGCGCGGCGGCTGTCCCAGGCGTTGTCGATGTGATAACAGGTTTCAGTGAGGGCACACCAATCAAATACATGAAATACAAGGCAACAATAGCAAAAATGAAATTCGCAATCGGGCCAGCAGCCACAATCGCAATGCGTTGCCAAACGGTTTTACGATTGAATGCTTGATCTTTTAATTCATCGGGAACATCTTCAACGCGCTCATCGAGCATTTTGACATAACCACCGAGTGGGATCATGGCTAACACGTATTCAGTGCCATCTTTACCGACACGGCGCCAAATCGCCTTACCAAAACCTATGGAGAAACGTTCGACTTTGACACCACAACGGCGCGCGACATAGAAATGGCCGTATTCGTGGGCTGTGATTAACAGGCCCAGTGCAACGATAAAAGAACCTAAGTTCCATAAAAAATCTAACATCCCACTCCTTACGTCATTGATTTAATCATTCAGCCATTGCTAAGCGATGCTTGCTAAGGTCTCACGCGCATAGACGCGGGTTTGCGCATCTAAGGCTAAAATATCTTCTATGCTGCCCATAGGGCGCTTAGGCACAGTCACTAAACAAGCTTCGTTCACTTTTGCAATTTGCGTAAAGCCAATTTGCCCCTGTAAAAATGCTTCAACGGCAATCTCATTGGCAGCATTTAACACTGTTGTCGCCTCTTGCCCTTGGGCACACGCGTCCATTGCCAGAGCCAAACAGGGGAAACGTTCAAAATCAGGTTCATAAAAGCTTAACTGTCCGACTTTGAAAAAATCTAAAGGTTCAACGCCAGAATGAATTCTTTGCGGATAAGCCATGCAATGGGCAATCGGTGTGCGCATATCTGGGTTACCCATTTGGGCAATAACTGAGCCATCACGGTACTGCACCATAGAGTGGATCACGCTTTGCGGGTGGATAACCACCTTCAGTTGCTCAGCCTGAGTGTTAAACAACCAACGCGCCTCAATAAACTCTAAGCCCTTATTCATCATAGTGGCGGAGTCGACGGAGATTTTAGGCCCCATGGACCAATTAGGATGTTTACAGGCCTGAGCTGGCGTCATGGCGGCCAGTGTCGCAAGATCCGAGCGCAGGAAAGGCCCGCCAGAACCGGTTAACAGAATATGGGAAATACCCGATGCCGCTAAGTCACAACGGCCAAGGTTGGCTTGCACTTCTTGGGGGAGACATTGGAAGATGGCATTATGCTCACTATCCACAGGCAAGAGCACAGCACCAGAGCGCTTAGTCGCCTCAATAAACAGCTCACCTGACATGACTAAGGCTTCTTTGTTGGCCAGTAATACCCGCTTACCCGCCTTTACGGCTTCAAGCGTCGGTACTAGCCCTGCAGCCCCAACAATCGCCGCCATCACAGTATCCACTTCGGCAGCGGTCACTAAACCGAGTAAATCATTCATGCCTGTGGTGACTTGGATATTGAGCGTCGCAGGTAAAACGGCACGCAACTGTTTTGCTGCCGCTTCATCCACCATATGCGCCACTTTTGGTCTGTGAGCAACACAAAGTGCGAGCATCTTATCGACGCTGGCGTTAGCCACTAGTCCATACACGCGATAAGCGAGTGGATTCGCTGAGATCACACTTAAGGTACTGGCACCTATAGAGCCGGTAGCACCCAAAATCACCATATTTTGCATAGCGTTACATCCAGAATGCAATGTAGATCAGGGTAAACACCGGCAAGGCTGCTGTCAGGCTGTCGATGCGGTCTAGCACGCCGCCGTGACCTGGCAAAATGGTGCCAGAATCTTTGATACAGGCCGCACGCTTAAACATACTTTCAGATAAATCACCCAGTGCTGACACTAAGGCAACAAATAAGGTCACGGCCACAACTAAGCCCAGTTCTTGCTCAGGCGAATAATACATCACAATCGCAACCACTATCATGGTGGTAGCTAAACCACCGAGTAGGCCTTCAAGCGTTTTCGCTGGGCTCACCGCGGGCATTAGTTTGGTTTTACCTATCGCCTTACCAACAAAGTAAGCGCCAGAATCGGCAGCCCACACAATCAACATCACCAATAATACCAATACTGGGCCAAAATAAGGCGAAGCTTGTGAACCAATAGATTTGAGCGCGATAAGAGCGACAAAGCAAGGGATTAAGGTTAACTGTCCAAACATGGACTTAAACATAGGATTTTTTTGCCAAAACTTAGCGCTCTTAGGATAAGTCACCACTAATAATAGTGAGGCTAACCACCAAAGTGCGCCAATATAGAGAATGGCTAAATAGATAGGGTGTAATTGATGGCTTAACCAAACCGCATCGATGGGCACAATCAGATTCAGTGCCACCAATAAAATACCGACCGTGCAAGTGAAACTCCACTGAGTCACATCACACTGATTATCGATAATTCTTCCCCATTCCTTTGCTGCAATGAGAAAGACGCCGACCAAAGCCCAAGCGAAGTAGCTGGCAGGGAGCAAGAATATCGCCCCCAAAACTAATGGAACTAACCAAATTGCTGTTATTATTCGTTGTTTTAGCAAAAAAAATCCCTCATGAGGTTTTACAATGCACGCATCTCATCAATCTGACTTCCAGTCAAACCAAAGCGGCGCTGGCGACTTGCAAAAATGGCAATCGCTTCATGAAAAGCCTGTTCATCGAAATCAGGCCAAAGGGTGTCGGTAAACACCAATTCTGCATAGGCCGCCTGCCACAGCACAAAATTGCTGATGCGACAGTCCCCGCCCGTGCGGATCATTAAATCAACTTCACTCTGATTTTGCATGCACAAATGTGCACTTAAGGCTTCTTCGGTGAACTGACTGCTGGTCATTTCGCCAGTTTCGACCTTTTCCGCTAATTTTTGGGCTGCTTGAAGTATGTCCCAACGGCCACCATAGTTAGCGGCAACATTCAGAACCAAGCCAGTATTGCCTGATGTCTTCTCTTGCGCAGCTGCAATTTGCTTCTGTAAGCGCGCCGAAAAACGGCTGATATCACCAATAATCTTCAGCTTAACCTGATTCTTATGCAGCAATTTAATTTCGCGCTGTAATACGGTAAAAAACAATTCCATCAGCAAGCTGACTTCTTTATCGGGTCTACGCCAATTCTCGCTAGAAAATGCAAATAACGTTAGCGATTCAATACCCAATTGGCTTGCCGTGCTTACGGCTCTTCTAACGGCCTTAACACCGGCCTTATGCCCCAACACTCGTGGCTTACCTTGGGTTTGTGCCCAACGCCCATTGCCATCCATAATAATGGCGACATGCTTAGGTAGCGACTGTTTCACGAGTTCGGGTAATTGTCCCGGCAAGGTCGTTTGAGTGTATAAATCACTCTCACTCGTCCTAGGGTGCGGATCAAGTTCCACTGTGGATGACATCTAATACAGCCCTTTAAAATAGACAAACGCCGTGTAGTATACCCCTACACGGCGCATCAACTCTAGCTTATCGAACTTGAGATTAGACTTCCATCAACTCAATTTCTTTGGCTGCTAAAATCTCATCAACCTTTTTAATGTGAGCATCGGTGAACTTTTGTACTTCTTCTTCGCTACGACGAACATCATCTTCTGTACATTCTTTAGCTTTCTCAAGCTTTTTCACTTCAGAAATGGCATCACGACGTACGTTGCGGATAGCGATACGACCGTTTTCGGCTTCGTTACGCACCACTTTGATGAAGTCTTTACGACGCTCTTCCGTCAGCGCAGGTAATGGAATACGCAAGGTCGCGCCAGCAGACATAGGGTTCAGACCTAAATCTGAGCTCATAATGGCCTTTTCAACGGCTTGGATAGCACTACGATCGAATACAGTCACAGACAGAGTGCGTGAATCTTCAACACCGACGTTTGCCACTTGGTTCAGTGGTGTCATAGTACCGTAGTAAGAAACCTGAATTGAATCAAGCAGGCTTGGGTGAGCACGACCTGTACGTACTTTCGCCATTTGGTTTTTAGTCGCTTCTACACATTTACCCATGCGTTCTTGCGCATCTTTCTTAATGTTCTCAATCACGTTAAATGTCCTTCTTGGTCATTAAATAACTTTTTTTGCTCTGATCAGCGTGCCTTCCTCTTCACCCATGATAACGCGGCGAAGAGCGCCAGGCTTGTTCATGTTGAAGACTAAAATAGGCATGTCGTGATCACGCGCCAGAGTAAAGGCTGCTAAGTCCATTACTTTTAATTCTTTTTCCAGAATTTCCGCATAAGTGACTTCATCATACTTAACGGCGTCTGGGTTTTTCATTGGGTCTTCGGAGTATACACCGTCGACTTTCGTCCCTTTCAACACGACTTCAGCTTCGATTTCAATGCCGCGTAAACAGGCCGCAGAATCGGTCGTGCAGAATGGATTACCTGTACCGGCAGCAAAAATAACCACTCGGCCAGATTTTAGCAAGCTGATCGCTTCAGCCCAATTGTAATCGTCACACACACCCTTTAACGGGATAGCTGACATCAGACGGGCATTAACATAGGCACGGTGCAAGGCGTCGCGCATTGCCAAGCCGTTCATAACCGTTGCCAGCATACCCATGTGATCGCCCACCACACGGTTCATGCCAGCTTTTGCTAAGCCTTCACCGCGAAACAGATTGCCACCACCAATAACCACACCCACCTGAATACCCAGTTCAACCAGCTCTTTCACTTCCTGAGCCATGCGATCTAATACTTTAGGGTCGATGCCGAAGCCTTCGTCGCCCATCAGTGCTTCGCCACTTAATTTAAGAAGAATGCGTCTAAATGCGGGTTTTGGATTGGTGCTCATAATTTTTATCCTGGTTATAACAAGACCGCAGCGAATGCCACGGTCTTGGGGGTATTTAGCGTTGGCGATTAAGCCTTTTTAGAAGCAGCGATTTGAGCAGCAACTTCAGCTGCAAAATCTTCTTCTTTCTTCTCAATACCTTCACCAACTTCTAAACGAATGAAGTTAGTCACTGTAGCGCCTTTCTCTTTCAGAACTTCGCCAACAGTTTTCTTTGGTTCCATGATGTAAGCTTGGCCAGTCAGAGAAATCTCACCGGTGAACTTCTTCATACGACCCAGAACCATCTTCTCAGCGATCTCAGCAGATTTGCCTTCGTTCATAGAGATTTCGATTTGCAGTGCTTGCTCTCTTGCAACAAGATCAGCAGGCACATCTTCTGGATTAACGAATTCAGGCTTAGAAGCAGCAACGTGCATTGCTATGTGCTTTAAGGTTTCTTCGTCAGCTTCACCGGCTACAACAACACCAATGCGCTCACCGTGACGGTATGAAGACAGGTTTGCACCATCGATGTACTCAACACGACGAATGTTGATGTTCTCACCGATTTTAGTTACTAGAGCAACACGTGCATCTTCGAACTGTGCTTTTAAATCTTCAAGTGTCACTTTAGATGCTGCAGCAACATCTAACACTGCGTTTGCGAAGCCTAAGAAGTTAGAATCTTTAGCAACGAAGTCAGTTTGACAGTTAACTTCTAACAGAGCAGCGAAACCTTCGCCATTCTTGATTAAAATAGTACCGTCAGCAGCGATGTTACCCGCTTTTTTAGCCGCTTTAGCAGCGCCAGACTTACGCATGTTGTCAATCGCTAACTCCATGTCGCCGTTAGCTTCTGTCAGAGCGTTTTTACAATCCATCATGCCTGCGCCAGTACGGTCGCGCAGTTCTTTAACTTGGGCAGCAGTAATTGCCATTGTTAAATCCTCTATAAAAAATCGACTAATTTGCAGATATAAAACAGGGGCCGAATGGCCCCTGTTAACCAATCAAAAATCTTGGTTAATAAGGGTGATGAAACTCATCCCGCCTTATTATTATTCGGCTTCTACGAAACCGTCTTGCTCAGCTTGAACAGCCAAATCTTGACCACGGCCAGCTTTAGCAGCAGCAGCAACAGAAGTAGTGTACAGGCGGATAGCACGCATAGCGTCGTCGTTACCAGGAACGATGTAGTTAACACCATCTGGCGCAGAGTTAGTATCAACAACTGCAACAACAGGGATACCCAGGTTGTTAGCTTCTTTAATAGCGATATGCTCATGGTCAGCACCGATGACGAATAATACGTCTGGCAGGCCGCCCATGTTTTTAATACCACCTAAAGATTTTTCCAGCTTTTCAAGCTCACGAGTACGCATCAGCGCTTCTTTCTTGGTCAGCTTGTCGAAAGTACCATCTACTGATTGGCTTTCCAGTTCTTTCAGACGTTTGATTGACTGACGAACGGTTTTCCAGTTAGTCAGCATACCGCCTAACCAGCGGTGATCAACATAGTACTGGTCACAAGACAGAGCAGCTTCTTTGATCGCTTCGCCAGCAGCACGTTTAGTACCAACGAATAATACTTTACCTTTCTTTGAAGCTACGTTGCTGATGAAAGCCAGCGCTTCATTGAACATTGGCACAGTATGCTCAAGGTTGATGATGTGAACACCGTTGCGAGCACCGAAAATGAATGGCTTCATTTTTGGGTTCCAGTAACGGGTTTGGTGACCGAAGTGGACACCGGCCTGAAGCATATCGCGCATTGAAACTGTAGTCATTTCTATTACCTTAAAATTTAGGGGGTTAGACCTCCACGTATCCCATGTCTTCGACCCCGCAGTTAACAGCTGAGGGCACCCCGAAGAATGTGTCGACACGTGTGTGATTTAGTATTTAGACAAATAGCCATGTATAATGGCCGCCATCTTTAGTCTTGCAAGTATCTAAACAGAGCAAATGCTGGCTTAGGCAATTCATCAAGACTTAAACATAACGGCGCGCTTTATACCATAAATAGCCCTAAAGCACAAATTTTTGCATTAGGTTGCGTGGCCAACAGACATTAAAGACACAAGAGAAAACGCAATGAGTATAGTCATCAAGACAGCTGAAGAAATTGAAAAAATGCGTGCTGCGGGCAAACTCGCCGCACAGGTATTAGAAATGATCGCCCCGTATGTTAAGCCGGGCGTGACCACCAATGAACTCAATGATCTCTGCGCCAAATATACCGAAGAGCAAGGTGCGATTTCGGCGCCGCTTAACTACCATGGTTTTCCTAAGTCCATTTGTACTTCAGTAAACAATGTGATTTGCCACGGTATTCCGAACGATAACCCACCATTGAAAGAAGGCGATATTCTCAATATCGACATCACAGTGATTAAAGACGGCTATCACGGTGATACTTCGATGATGTTTTTAATTGGTGAAGTGAGCGCTAAGGACAAACGCCTGTGCCGCATCGCGCAAGAAAGCCTGTATTTAGCCATTCGCAAGGTGCGTCCAGGTTTAAAACTGGGTGAAATTGGCAATACTATCGAAAAATTCATCAAAGCAAGCAAAACAGGCCTTGAGAAATATTCCATCGTGCAAGATTATTGTGGCCACGGTATTGGCTCGGGTTTCCATGAAGAACCTCAGGTCATGCACTACCGTAACGGCGATAACACAGTATTACGCCCAGGCATGTGTTTCACCATTGAACCTATGATCAATGCCGGTCGCCACACGACCATACTCGATCGTGATGATAAGTGGACGGTGACCACCTCAGACGGAAAAAACTCTGCCCAGTGGGAACACACTCTTCTGGTAACAGAAAAAGGGGTTGAAGTACTGACTCTGCGTGAGGATGAAGATTTCCCGCGTATCATCAATCACGAGCGATAGGCCAAACTAACAAGCATAAAAACAAGGGACTCGATGAATATAGCTCTGCTCGCTAAACAATCATTAATCGAACAGAATCAGACTCTTTTAGCCCGTTTCAAGGCTAAAACCCCGATTGAAGAGCTCGTCACGCAGCGCTGTCAATTTGTCGATGTCCTTGTCAAGCAAGCTTGGGAACAACACGGACTAAGGGAATACGATATTGCCCTGATTGCCGTAGGCGGCTATGGCCGTGGGGAGCTGCATCCCCACTCAGATGTCGACTTGCTGTTCCTGTTTAATAATATTTTGTCACCCGCCGCCGAAGCAGCACTCAGTCAGTTTATTGCCTTTCTGTGGGATGCCAATCTCGAAATCGGCCACAGTGTCCGCACATTGAACGACACGATTATCCTCGGTCGTGAAGACATCACCATAGCCACTAACTTATTAGAAGCCCGACTGCTCGAAGGGCCTGAGTTTTTATTCGACCAACTTTACGATGCCATTCGTCAGAGTGACTTTTGGACCTCAAGCGATTTTTTTATCGCAAAACGGGATGAGCAAAATGCCCGCCATGCCAGAGCCAGTGCCTTCGATTTAGAACCCAATATCAAGAGTTGCCCCGGTGGCCTTAGGGATATTCAAACCATTGCTTGGGTAGCCATGCGACACTTCGGCGCCGCTCGCCTCGAAGAATTAGTCCAATACGACTTTTTAGAGCAAGGTGAATTAGAAGAATTGCTCGAATGTCAGCACTTTTTATGGAAGCTGCGCTTTGCCCTGCACATGGTGGTGGGGCGCGATGAAAATCGCTTACTCTTTGATGTACAACGCCAAGTTGCCGAACTTATGGGCTATGAAGACGCCACCCAGCTTGCTGTTGAGCAGATGATGAAACGCTACTATCGCACGGTACGCCGAGTGATGGAACTGAACGAAATGTTGCTGCAGCTATTTAAACGGGCAACATTGGGGCACACAAAAGCCTTAGAAATTCAATCGATAGATAAACACTACCAGCGCCGTGGCACCTTTATTGAAGCGCTCAGCGATGATCTGTTCGATAGCGGCGAAGAAATTGTCCGGCTGTTTTTGTTGGTCGCTAAAAACTCCAACATCAAAGGCATTTATGCACCAACACTGCGTTCACTGCGCCGAGCAAGACGCGCCCAACCGCAAGCCTTACAAGAAAATCCGCTTTGTCGCCAAGCTTTTATGGAAATTCTGCGCCACCCTCGCGGCATTGTTGCTTTGTCTTTAATGCATAAACACGGTGTGTTATCGGCCTATTTACCCGCATGGCGAAATATTGAAGGCCAGATGCAGTTTGACCTATTCCACGCCTACACGGTCGATGAACATACTCACAGATTGCTGCTCAATATCGAACGATTCTCCCAGCCCGAACAAAAAGAAGAATTTCCCTTAGGCTCGATTCTCATCAACCAACTGCCGAAAAAGGGCTTACTGGTACTCGGTGCAATCTTTCACGATATTGCCAAAGGTCGCGGCGGCGATCACAGTAAATTGGGCTCAAGCGACGCCCTCGCCTTTTGTAAGCTGCACGGGTTAAACGATCACGATGGCCGTTTAGTCGCTTGGCTGGTCGAGAATCATCTAGTGATGTCTGTCACCGCCCAGCGCCGCGATATTTCCGACCCCGATGTGGTGGCCGATTTTGCTAATAAAGTCCGCGATGCCGTGCATTTAAGTTATCTGTATTGCTTAACCGTGGCCGATATCTGCGCTACCAACGAAAAAACCTGGAACAACTGGAAAGGCTCACTGCTGCGTGACTTGTACTTTTCGACCCAAAGGGTACTCGCCCGCGGTAAAGAAAAACCCGTCGATATTCGTGCCAGAGTGCGTGAATACCAAGCTAAGGCGAAAAAAGAGCTGCTACGCCGTGGACTGAAAGAAAAAGATCTCGATACCCTGTGGCAACGTTTTAAGGCGGATTACTTTTTACGCCACCAGCCCAATCAAGTCGCGTGGCACGCCGAAGCGATTTTAAAGCACAAACAACAGGATGAGCCCTTAGTTTTAGTCTCAAAACACACCACCCGTGGTGGCACTGAGCTATTTGTCTATTGCCAAGACAGACCAAAGTTATTTGCAACTGTGATGGCGGTACTCGACAATAAAAATATCAACGTCCATGATGCCAACATCATGACCTCAAAAGATAATTATGCACTCGATACCTTTGTGATCTTAGAACAAGATGGCGAGCCAGTGAGCCAGCTTTCACGCATCCAAAGTATCCGTAAGGCACTCGAAAAAGCCCTGTCGAGCGACAGTCCAAAACTGCCACGCTTTAGAAAATTGTCGCGCAAGATGAAACCTTTTAATGTTCCTACACAAGTGAGTTTCCTCGAAAGCAGTCGTCATGGTACAAGTATGATGGAGCTTATCGCCTTAGATTCGCCAGGATTACTGGCAAAAGTCGGTGATATCTTTTACCGTTGCAACACGACGTTACTCGCGGCCAAGATCACCACCATTGGTGAGCGAGCCGAAGACTTTTTTATGCTGCAGACCAATGACGGCCTACAGCTTAACGAAACCCAAGAAAATACCCTCAGGGACGCTTTAATCAGTGCCTTGAGTGCGAAGAATATCGAATCAGTTAATTAACGAGACCAGTGGGAGAAGTAAATGGAGGCTTTACGCCAACGTATTGAGGCGGCTTTTGAAGCGCGCGCCGACATCACGCCGAGCACAGTTGACGCCAGCGTGCGTGACGATGTGCAACATGTCATCAATATGCTCGACAAAGGTGAAGTCCGTGTCGCCGAGAAAATCGACGGACAATGGCATGTACACCAGTGGCTGAAAAAGGCGGTATTACTGTCCTTCCGTATTTTCGATAACGTGGTGATTGATGGCGCCGAAACCAAATACTTCGACAAAGTGCCGTTAAAATTTGCCGAGTACGATGAAGCCCGCTTTAAAGCGGAAGCGATTCGTGTAGTGCCATCTGCCACAGTGCGTAAAGGCTCATTCATCGGTAAAAATACCGTCTTGATGCCATCTTATGTGAACTTAGGTGCCTATGTTGATGAAGGCACTATGGTTGACACTTGGGCGACCGTTGGCTCATGTGCCCAAATCGGTAAAAACGTGCATTTATCTGGTGGCGTAGGTATTGGTGGCGTACTTGAGCCATTGCAAGCGGGCCCAACCATCATCGAAGATAACTGCTTTATCGGTGCACGTTCTGAGATTGTTGAAGGCGTGGTAGTTGAAGAAGGCTCAGTGATTTCTATGGGCGTGTATATCGGCCAAAGCACTCGAATTTATGATCGCGAAACTGGCGAAGTGCATTACGGTCGTGTGCCAGCGGGTTCAGTCGTGGTTTCTGGCAACCTGCCGTCAGCCTGTGGCAAGTACAGCCTCTATGCCGCCATTATCGTTAAGAAAGTGGATGCAAAAACCCGCGGTAAAGTGGGTATCAACGAATTACTGCGTATTGTTGATTAAGAGTATTCGTTCGATAACATGAGTTACGTAAAAAAGATGCCCTCGGGCATCTTTTTTATTGTCGGTAAAATTTAGCCTACAGTTGCGCTGTTATTATCAGGATTAAAAATAAAGTGTTTCATAAAGCACTTAAATCAATCTCTCAACTTCGCGAAAAGCGTTTCTTGTCATGGCAATAGCCCGCCAGCCGATAATCCCCAATGGCTGCTGTGCTTTGTTTATCACCACAAGATATTCTGAATCCAAAAGATTCAACTGCAATAAGGCATCTTCCGATGTCGCCACCTCACTGATGGTAGGCACCGAATGCTGCATGATCTGATGGGCTTTTTTATGTAAAGATGCCCTATCCTGCTCACGCTCAGCCGCTGTGCCAAGTAATGGGCTAAACCAATGCTCCAGCAATTGATGAGTGATCACGCCAATTATCTTATGTTGCTCATCTAATACCACAGCCACCTTAGCGCGAGCAGCAGTAAGCAAACGCTTAACGTCGGCTAACTCATGGTCGAGGGAAATCGTGACGAGAGGTTCAAGGGGCGCGGCACCAATATGATCGCTAATACTCAGTTCACGATTAATCAAAATCGCTAAACAGGTCTCGACTATCTCAGGATCAAACAGAGTCCCTTTGCCCGCACGCAGCACTTCGGTCATTTTCTCCAGCCCTAAGGATGGACGATAGGGCCTGTGGGATAATATTGAATCGGCAACATCGGCTACCGCAATAATTTTTGCCTCATAGAGAATGGCTTTATCCTTTAAACCCTCAGGATAGCCTGAGCCATCGAGCCGCTCATGATGCTGTAAAATCATCTCTTTGATGGGCCATGGAAACTCCACATCCTCAATAATTTCAGCGCCATGGAGTGGATGGGTCTGTATTAATGCGTATTCTTCTTTTGAAAGCTTCGAAGGTTTGGTCAAGATCTGCGATGGAATGGCCAACTTGCCGATATCATGGACTAAGGCACCAATTTTAAGCCCTTCTAGGCGCTGGGGATCTAAGCCTAATTTCTCACCAATCAAATAACTTAATTGCGCCACCGATTTTTGATGCCCTGCGGTATAGGCATCTTTTAGTTCTAATGCCTCAGAAATAGCACTAATAAGCTGGGTTAACGACTGAGATAACTGCTCTTTTTGGGATTTAATGATTTTGGACTGGCGAGAAACAGCGCGCAATGTGCGTGGCAGTTCAATGCTGTGCCATAAAATGCTGGCAAAAGTCAGTAATGATCTCGCATCATTACGACTATAGGGCTCGTTACGGTCAACCACGCACACTATGCCGACCAAGCGGCTGCGAAACAAAATCGGCACCGCCAAGTAACGCCCCGCAAGTAAAAGTTTATCTAAGGGCAAATCCCCTAAGCGTCTTTGGGAGTCGGTTTGATTTTGGATGATCGGCTTATAATCTCGTACGCATTCGAGCCATACGCGGCTTTCAAGTTCTGACACTTGGGTATTATCTTTGATGAAATCGGCTTGGTTCGCCTCTGCGTTGGGATAGTCGGAACGTGCCGCGAGCGTGAGTGTTTTTGATTTTTCGTTATGCAACAGAATAAAGCCATAGCGACTACCAGTGAGCGACATCGCCTTAGCAACTGCGACTTTGAACACTTCTTCTTGGGAGGATTTAATCACATCTTCAATGTGTTGCAGCCAAGCATCGCTCGCTTGAATCGCTCGACGATAATCCGAATGCAACTCTTTCATCTGCGGATCTTCAAAATTAATGTCAGATAGAATCAAATACCATCCCATCTCAGGCAAAGAATGCAGCGCAAGATGCACACGTATACCCCGATGATCTTGGAGTTGAAAACCGAGCTCTTGCCCACGACGCCTTACAATATCGGCGCACAACTCGGCATTAAAGGCACTAAACAATTGGCTGATGGGTTGATTAATGATTTGCGCCGCCGAACGTTTACAACGCCGGTAAAAAGCTTGGCTCATCCGTAGCACGCGAAATTGCTCATCAAGCTGTGCCCAAGATAAATTCAAACTATCGGGTAAATCTTTCGTTCCAACGATAAGGCTTTGACTGGTTGGCATCCTGCACTCCGATCTTAGACTAGAGCATGGGCGACACGCTTATGCGCTATGTTCGCCCGAATGTTAACACTATAAAATCTCCAATAAACATAATGATAGCTGATTAAAATGGACCGAGCTGAATGCCATGATATCGCAATACTTACCATAACCTTAGCGCGACTGCCTGCGTATTAGAAAACGATCGTTTTATTGCCGTACACGACCACTTGCTCGTTGAGCACTAATTGCAGCGCTTTACTCAATACACTCTTTTCAACATCGCGCCCAGCACGTGCCATTTCTAAGGCACTATAACTGTGATCGACGGGAATCACGTCTTGCTTGATGATCGGCCCTTCATCGAGGCAATTATTCACAAAATGCGCCGTCGCACCGATAATTTTCACCCCGCGCTCCCAGGCTTGGCGATAGGGTGCTGCGCCGATAAAAGCAGGTAAAAAAGAATGATGGATGTTGATGATGCGATTAGGGTATTGCGCCACAAAATCAGGCGTTAATACCCGCATATACTTAGCCAAGACTAAATAATCGGGTTCGTATTGTGATACCGCAGCCAACAGTGCTTGCTCGTGTTGAATTCGGTCTAAGCCTTCGTGACTCACCAAATGAAAGGGGATGTTAAACTTTTCGGCCAGTTCGCGCAGCGCATCATGGTTGCCCACCACAGCGGCAATCTCGACACTTAAACCGCCGTAATAAGCTTTCATCAATAGATCGCCTAAACAGTGCGCTTCTTTTGTCACTAACACCACAATGCGTTTCTTGCCGGCGCTGACCAAGGTCATGTGATTCTTAGCAGGCAGCACGTCGCGCAGATCCTGCAATAACTGTTCGCTGTTAAAAATGCCCTCTAACTCAGTTCGCATAAAGAAACGCCCTTGGGCATTATCCACAAACTCACTGTTTTTAATGATGTTCAGTTTATGGGTAAAACAAACACTGGTGATTTTGGCGATGAGGCCTTGGGCATCGGCGCAATCCGTCAGTAAGATTTTACGTTCTATGGATGGCGAAGTATTACCGCGAGTTTCAGTCATTTGTTGCAAAGTTGGATCTCCTATATTGTCCCTACATCGAGTTTGCCATAGCAAATCGTGCTGAACAGCATAAAAATCCTATAATGCGAAAATAAAAATGACATTTCAGAGGCTTGAATCAATAAAATGTAAAAATTAAGCAGTTAATTTTGTAAAAACACAATCCTAGCGGCGAGTATCTAAGTAACGCTGCAATACCTTACGCAAGGTTTCGGCCTTAGTGCCATAAACCACCTGCACACCTTTGCCCATCACAATTACACCCTTAGCGCCCAACTGACTCAAACGCACCTTATTAACTAACTCTGGCTTATGTACGCTCAAGCGTAACCGAGTCAAACAGGCATTCAGCTCAACGATATTGTCACGCCCACCAAGCGCCGCAATAATCGCCCGTAAACTTTCTTTAGGTCCTTTACTGTCATTGTCGTTATGCTCAAGCCTGCCGGGTGTTTTCAAATTAAATGCTAAAATACTCAACCTAAACAACAGGTAATATATGATGGCGGTCAAAGGCCCTAGGAAAATAAACCAGCTGGCATTACGGGACAATGGAAATAACAGCGTAAAGTCCACCAGCCCTTGGGAGAACACTATGCTGTGGTGAATATCGAGCATGATACAGATAAAGTAAGCGAGCCCAGTGAGTAAGGCGTGAATGATAAATAGGATTGGCGCCACAAACATAAAGGCAAATTCAATAGGTTCTGTCACCCCAGTTAACCAACTGGCCGCCCCTGCCGAGAGCATAATGCCCGCCACGCGATTGCGCTCAGAGGGATCGGCGCAGCGCCACATTGCCAGCGCCGCCGCAGGTAATCCCCACATTTTAATCAGGTAACCACCGGCAAGGTTTCCCGCCTGCGGATCGCCCGCTAAATAACGCGCTACCTCGCCACGAACGACTTCGTGCCCTAATAACTGATATTGGCCCACTTCTAAATAAAAAGGTGCATTCCAAATATGGTGCAAGCCAAGGGGAATAAGTAACCGCTCTAATGCGCCATACACGCCAAAGGCAATAGCTGGTTTTTGATAAACCGCCCAGTCAGATACCCGCTCAATCAATAGCGCTAAGGGTGGCCACACATGGGCGAGCACATAACCTAAGCCCATCGCTAGGGGAATGATCAACAAAGATGCACTGCGGCGTCCCTCAAAAAAGGAGAAAATCGCAGGCAAGCGTATATATTGACTCCAGCGCACCGCAAGACAAGTAATGCTGCCGAGCATCATGCCGCCCGCAATCCCAGTATCTAAAGTATCCATTCCCAATAGAGGCTGGGTTGGGAGTCGATACAAATCAGCTAGCGCGGCTAACGTCGCCGTCATCACCCCATAACCAAACACCGCCGTAAAGGCGGCAATGCCTTGATCGCGGCAAAAGCCAATAGCGACCGCTACGGCAAATAACATCGGCATGATGGCAAAAATGAGTTTACCCACAGCCAACATCAACACTGTCAGCTCTTCGGGCATAAAAGGAATGGGACTAACGGTTAAGCCGAGCATGACCCCAGCTGCAGGCAAAATGGCAATAGGAATAAGCAGCGCTTGGCTTAAGCGCTGGGCAAATTTAAACCATTGCTGAGTAACGAAACTGCCTAAGCGACGAGCTCGGTCTTGACGACTTGATTCCAGCGTTCTAGCCATTTTATCGCTTCAACCTCAGGTTCCATGGTTTCACAGGCATCGATTTCTAATAATTCTACAAGTGGTTTAGCACCAAGCTCACTCAAAAGCGCATCTATAGACTTACCGGCGCCGCAAAAGGTTTCATAACTTGAATCACCCAGTGCGATTACACTGTAGTTAAGCGCAGGTAAATAGGGCGCAAGATTTTTAAGATTATGATACCAAGGCTGAATATCTTCGGGTAAATCCCCTTGGCCTGTCGTAGAAGTGACCACAACTAACAATTCATCCTGCGGAGGAATAAAGCTGGCGACGTCATTTGGTTGCCACAATGTGACATCATAACCTAAAACTTGCATTTCTTTCTCTAGGGTTTCGGCGGCAAATTGTGCACTGCCATAGACAGTGCCAAACACCAGATTCACCTTTTTCATGGTACACTCCACATCGCGTTGCAAACCTTATTAGGCTGACCATACTTTATTGTTCAGCGGATGAGCAAGCTAAGGCGCAAAATTTTTATAAATCAAGTCATTGAGCATGAGGAAATATCTGATGCGACAGTCCACCCGCCAAAAACACCTCAAGCAACACCACAAAACAACCCATATTCGACGTAAAAACTATTTCCACTCCGCCCAGCAAAATCTCACATCACCACTTGTGTCTACCTCTGGATTCTCAACCTTAGCCGTGATGATGCAAGAACTGCGTCCGCAAACTGCACAAACTCCGCAACGCCTCGACTAACAACCGCAAGACTCATTTTGATGAAACTGTGTTGATTCGACCGTTATGGGTTCGATAGTTTTGATTCAATTGCTTTAGTGCCAATAACCAAGCCAAGCGAATGACTTTTGATGCCACTCACTTGGCTGACTGCCAATTATGTCGAGATTGTCTCAGTTGAGATTGTCTCAGTTGAGATTGTCAGAGTTAAGCTCATGGGTTACGCATTGCCAGTTGGTATTTCATCCGTGGCGATTAACAACTCAGCCTGTTGACTCAAGGTCGCCTCGTCCCAACCTAGCTCGGCAAACACGGTTTCCCACTCAGGCTCGATCTCGGTTTCTATGCTGAGCCGAACTTGAGTGACAGGATGGGTAAAGCTGAGCTTTTTCGCGATAAGCCACAGGCGATTAATGCCAAAATGCTCGCGGAAAAACGCATTTTGCTTACCGTCACCATGGGTGGTATCACCAACTATGGGGTGACGTAAATGCGCCATGTGTCTTCTGAGCTGATGCTTGCGCCCCGTTTTAGGGCTCAAGCGTACCAGTGCAAATCGGCTAGTGGGATATCGGCCTGACTGATACGGAATTTCAGTATTGAGTAACGGCTCATACGCCGTCACAGCCTCTTGCGCCGCTTTGTTGGGATCGGCATTCTTATCGCCCAATTCATCCAACTCAACCTTAAGCGCATAGTCTAAAATACCGCTCTCGTGCATATTACCGCGCACTAAAGCCAAATATTGCTTTTCAATCGTATGGGAAGCAAATTGCTCACACAGTGCATTGGCGACTTCACTGCTCTTGGCAAACAAAAGCACGCCAGATGTCGGCCTGTCGAGACGATGTACAGGAAACACATGACAGCCCACTAAATCGCGGGTCAGCTGCATGGCAAAAAAACGCTCCCGACGCGCTAAATAACTGCGGTGGACCAATAAGCCAGCAGGTTTATGAATTGCCACTAAGTGCGCATCTTCATAAAGAATTTCAATCTCAGGCGCCTGCTCTTCTGAATCATCCTCTTGGGTTGCATTCAGTGTATTTTCAGGCGTTTCAAGCCAGATATCATCTTGATTCATTTAACAACATATCCAATTCATTCAATACGCCAATCAGAGCTTGGCGCGGGGGCATATCCTGCCAAACATGTTCAGCCATAGGGGCTATCGCTATTTGCGTCGGCAATGGCGCACCCGTTTCGATTAACGTCTGCATTCTAGGCAGCAAAATAAACTGCAACCACTGCTCAAGGGGCATAAGATCACAGGCAAAAGGCGCTGTGCTTGCCATTGCCTCGGCAGAAGGCACTTGCTCAGACCACAACTCGGCCGCTTGCAGCGCTTGGGCAATCTGAGCCAATTTAGCTTGGGTTTGGCTGTATAACATAGCTTTCAGATCCATTCTCATGTTAGCCGTTGTGATTAAGGAACTTGCCATAATCCGCAGGCCGAATAGGTCGATTAAAGTGCTGCAATCATACCATCCAGACGCACTTCCCCCTATAATGGCGCCAATTTAATGAGCCTCTTTGATTGATATGGCAGCCAAATGACTGAAATTACAACTTTAAGCCAGTTTTTAACCACAGCCAAAACCCAGTTCCAAGTGTATGATCTTGGCCGTAGGGTGCAACATATTGATATGCTCGCGTTTCACCAGATCGAATCTCTATCTACCCCTTATCCCTATCCCATTCAAGGGCATGCGCAATTTGCTATCGTCTTTTGGGATGCGAGTCAGCAACACTTTATTTGGTTTCTAAAACTAGCGTTAGATGAGCAAGGATTACTGTCGCCTGCACCGCGCTCACAATTTATCGAAATGATATTAGCGGCATTAGGGCAAGATCCCACTCAGCCACTCAGTGATGAGCAGCAAGAACGACTCGCAAATAATCCGTTTAACTTCAAGCCAAGCCAGGAAAAACTCGCCGTATTCAACGCGCTTGTTCGTAAACAACTCGGCCAACGCGCGTCATCGCAATACGAATTTGCCGTGCAGTACCTGTCAGGCCAAGTAGCCCCAGCACAATGGCAACATATTGGGATGCAAGGCATAGCCGATGTATGTGCGCGCGCAAATGAATTTGATCATGAGCAGCAGTTAGTATCGAGTTTTGACACCGCCGCCATCGAAGTGCAAATCGCCCTATGTCAGTGCCTTGAGCACTTACTGATTAGCGACACACTCGCCGATAAAATTCTCGCAAAACTTCAAGATGCAGCGCCAGAACACCAAGCCTATTTCCTTCGCGCTTTGGCTTCTAGCGCCAAACACAGCCAAAAAGCGTTTGCGCATCTACACGGCCAATCCTCTTTAGATACCAATGCCCTCATCAGCATTGCCGGACGTAACTGGTCGGTATTAAAACAAGATTCAAGTCGCAGTCTTTACTTAGAAGCTCTGGCACTGCAGCCCCAAGCCTTTTTTAATCAGGTCTTTGCTGATATTGTGGCAATTCCTAGTTTGCGCAATCAACTACTAGGCGAATTAAGAAATCCCAATCGAAGTGTTCAACTATCACAAGCCATAGGTGGTTTGTTTAAGGCAGCTAGCAAATGATGTCAGATTTACTGTTAATTATTGGCCTCGTCGTGATTGCCGCATTCTTTTGGCAACTACGCCAAATGGCAGAGTTGAGCCGTATTTTTGCCGAAAATGAATGTTGGCGACAAAAAGTGCAACTGTTAGCCATAGCAATGGAAACCGCCCGCCCAAGTATTGGCGGCACCACGGGGATTTGTTGGAAAGCGAAATATTTATTTGAATTCAGCACCGACGGCATTAACCAGTACAGTGGCCATATTTGGATGCAAGGTAAGAAAATTCAAAAAATAGAATGGCCTATCTTTCCAGAGCCCGAATGGCAAGAGGCGCCGACAGCGCAGGGGAAATTTGGCGGTTGTGGTACGCAAAGCGGCTGTAGCTCAGGCAAATGCCATTAAGCTTTTATCGACAATGTTGGCTCAAATAAGCTGTTCGCCAGAATTGAGAATAATCAGTTATTCTCTGGTGCTGCAAAATAACTCACTGTAAAAGTTAAAAAAGAAAGGGCGCGGCCCTAAAGCCACGCCCTCCTATTCTCTGTTAAGCTATCCCGCTATTTTTGTGCTCCCTGCACCATCCATGCGTCAATCTGCGTCCTGCTTCATCCCTGCTCAATCCTTGAGGTCCCTGTACTCATGTACTTCCCTATCTCTTGGTCATCCAGTCCCAAGCTTGCTCTTTCCTGAGCGGTTCCATCATCATCCATGAAACGGGTATTGCATCCATTCAATTGCACTCCCTGTGGCATTGCCATCCTATGCAATGAGTCTATCAATCCTTGATAGTCTCCCTTCCTTGGTATTGGCTATCTTTCATCCTGAAAGGCCTATATCCCTATTCCTTAAGTCACATTCCTTAGTCACTGTTCGATCATCCTGATCGCCAACATCCTGTTGCCCGTAACTCCTTCTACAAAATGAATTCTACGCCAACCAACAAAAGTACTCATTGCGGATTATTTAAAATGTTAACGAAAATAGTGAGCTTAACTGATGAAAAATAGACTAACCGGCTGATATAAATAAAAATAATAACCAAAGCCAAGACATAACCACCCCTTTAACTTACAAATTACTTACATACTTGTAAGAGATCTCTTACACGGAGGATGGCAATTCGAATCAAAAGTAAGCAAACGCTAAATTTTCTCCCCTGAAGAACTTATGCATAAACCGCTATCGCTCAAAGTTCGACAAGCATTCTGCATGACCAAAACACAGTCAACACAGAGAGTAAATCATTGGGCAATAAGAGGAGTAGACTGGTAAACATGCTTTACGGTGAGAAGTCTTTAAGCAGAGTTAAGATAAAATCTGTGTGAATAGCGTTATAGCTTCTTGGCAAAGCGAGATTAATGCTGAAAATGAACCAAAGAAAAGGGCGCAACTAAAGTGCGCCCCATTTATCCTTTGTAAGCCGTCCTGCTCGATTTGTGCTCCCTGCACCATCCATGCGTCTGCTTGCGTCCTGCGTCGTCCCTGTAATTCCTTTTCGTCCCTGTGTATCAAACTTGCGTGAGATAACACTCAGTCCTTTGACCTGTAAATCCATTTTACAGAGCCTGTCACTTCCTATGACTTCTTCCTATTGCATCCTGCAAAAATTTTTCTTCCATAGAGTAGTACAAGCTGTTCACCCTTATACTTTATCCTTGTCTCGACACATCCTGTCTCGAGTTCATGCTTAATCCTTAAGCGTGTCCTGTATTCTTCCTGAAATTCATCATCCTGACGATACGACTCACTGTCTCTAATCATCCTTGAAAAGCAATCCTGCTTTTCCTTAGCCTATCCTAGGCGAATGACAGTTTTCCTACCGTCAGCGATTTCAACCATGAAATCTTAATTCGTTGCTTCTTGCGTCCCTTTGGCCTGTTTCGCTTTCCTTGCTATCCATTTGCTTTGGCCATGAGTGAATTCTACGTTAACCATGACTTTTTTGTTCGGCTCAAAGAACGGACTACAAAAGAAATTACGACCGAACAGGAGAAAAATAAACACAAACTAATGATTTAATTAAAAATTAAACCAAGAAGAACAAAAAACAATCAAAAAGAAAACATTATGTCCTACAGCGTTTGTAAGCGATCTCTCACACGGGTATGGGCATCTCACTCGGGCGGCTTTTTTAACGCTTAAAAAAGCCGCGGATCATCTGAGCAAACATCACCCAATCTGCCATAAAACTGTAAAAGGGATACTGAAATGTCGCGGGTCGATTCTTCTCAAATACAAAGTGTCCCACCCACGCAAAACCGTAGCCAACGAGCGGAATAAACCAACATAGCCACCAGGCTTGTGAAACCAAGGCAATGCCAATAAGCAGCAAGACTAAACAACTGCCAACAAAGTGCAATTGCCGGCAAGTCGGGTGCTGGTGTTGGGATAAATAGAAAGGATAAAAATCGGCGAACCGTTTATAAGAGTGAGTCATCTTGTTGAACCGAATAGAATAATAACTGACCATGGACACTGCCGATATTGAGCTCGCCTAAAGAGACAAAGTCATGCTGGGTAAATAATTGCAGATGACTCTCCTGAGCGACAAACACACCAATGCCATCCAAATCCGGCTGCTCATCACACCAACTCACTACCGCTTGGACTAACTTATGTCCGAGTCCTTTATGCTGCTCGTTCGGTGCAAGGGCGATAAACTGCAAAATACCGCAGTGCTTACTGGGTAAGAGTTCGACAATACTGGACTCTTTTTTCATCAAAGCTTGGGTCGATTGCCAGCCCGTACCTAACAACATCTTTAAGCACCAATGCCAGTAACGCCCTTCTCCCAAAGGCACTTCTTGCGTTACCACACAGGCTAAACCAACCAGTCTGTCATGGTCGAACAAACCTATGAGTGCTTGTTTTTGTTGCCATAACGTATTGAGTTCTTCGCGGATCGCGGCGCGCAGTTTTTGCTCGTAAGCGGCTTTATCTGAGGTGAAAAGTGAATCGACAAAAAAAGGGTCATCATGGTAAGCGTTATAGAGGATAGAAGCGGCAATGCGTAAGTCTTCCGCTGTCAAATAGACTGCACGGCAGCCTTCCAAGGTCTCATTATCCATTATTAGTATTCCTTGACTTAGCTCACACTTTTATGAGTAACAATTAATTTACCAAGGAAACAGAAAAGTGCAAATTTTAATCATAGATTGCATTTTTCAATCAGGCGTTTACTCTAAACGAAGGCACTATACTGAAAAGGAAATAATGATGGATACTACGCCAGTAGACTTAAGCCACTTATTCGAGCAACTCGGTTTAGACAGTAGCGATGAAGCCATAGCGCAATTTATTGCAACCCATGATATCGACCATCACATCCATCTAAGCCAAGCGCCCTTTTGGACCCCTGCTCAAAAGAGCTTTATCATCGAAGGCCTAGAAGCTGATGCTCAATGGACTGAGCCCATTGAGCAACTTGATACTCAGCTACGTAAATTATAAAACAAAACTCGCGGGGTTAAATTTTGCTGTAAGCCGTTTCACCCCACCCCACTAAGGCATTGTTGCTCAGCACAATAGGTGTGCATTCGTCCTTGGTGGTTTTTCCATCGCCATTATTACGCTGGGTACGATAAAACAACACTAAGACTTCTTTATTCGATCCACCTTGTTGAGCACTTTGTTGAATGTAGGCTTCACTAAAATCAGCGGTGCCCATTAAGATCATCACTTGGTCTTTGGGCATCCCTAAACTCAGTTTGGTTAAGTTAGTACGGTTTTTATCCTGCACTTTTTCCCAAGATTCGCTGCTATCCCAACCCGATTCGCCATCACCGACATTGACCACACAGCCGCTAAGACCTAAGCTTGCAAGCCCTAAAAACGTGATGGCGATAAGTTTGTTATTCAATTTATGGTTAATCATGTGACATCCTATGTGATTATTATTTTTGCTTAAAAAAGCGATTTAGGCAGGACAAGAAGCAAAATAGATGCCAAATGACAACACACTGTTTTTAAATGAAAAAACTTACACGACCTTTTGAGATTAGTTTAAATCATTCAACAAATTAAGGAATTTTGCTAATTATGAGTCCACTTGACCAAGTATTGGCTGCGGCACGTGCGCTCGAGGCCTGCGGTAAAGTACCGAGCCTTGCCTTAATAAAAACCCGTTTAGGTAGCAGCCTACCTTTACCTATATTGATCCAAGGTCTACAGCAATTTAAATCTATGCCTAAGGCGGATCGCGAGCGTTTAGCCGAGTTGCAAGCCATCAGCCCGACAACCGAAGCCACTGCAACTAACGATACCTTGACGCTTGCACTGCTTGCCGAGCGTCTGCAGATACAACAGACGCATTTTGAACGTCATGCTGAGCAGCAAAAAGCAGAAATAATGCAATTGAAAAACGAACTGCTTGAACTTAAACAACGCATCAACTTATTAGAATCCCAAGGAAAAACCGCTTAATGTTTGTCACTGAACTGCGTTTTGAATGCTTCGCCGACACCACTATCTCTGCCGCCGAAAAAGCCATTAATCAGCTCCTCGAAGCCTATCGAGCTAACGGCCAAATCTTAGGGCGAGAATTTGCGGTCGCCTTTAATGACGGTGAGTTTAGAGTGCGTTTACTGATGCCAGAGAAAAGCAGTTTAGCGCATAAATATCACAGCCCTTGGGTCAAAAAAGCCTTAGTAGAGTTAACCGACGCTAAGCTACTCGCGCCGCGGGAAAAGTTTATCGGTCAGGACATTAATTCTGAGGTCAGCAATACCGACACACCGAGCTGGCAACTGCTGTATACCAGCTTTGTACACATGTGCTCGCCCCTGCGCAGCGGCGATAATCTACTGCCCATTCCCTTATATCGACTTCCAGCAACCTTTAATGGCGATCACAAACGCATTATCCGTTGGCAGAGCGAATGGCAAGCCTGTGACGAGTTACAAATGGCGGCGGCCACCAAAGCAGAATTTGCCGCACTCGAGGAATTATCGAGTCCAGACAGTGATTTATTTCGTAGAGGTTGGGATTTGCGCGGCCGTATCGAATATCTCACTAAAATCCCGACTTATTACTACTTATACCGCGTCGGTGGCCAAGATTTAGCCTCAGAAAAAGCGCGGCCTTGTCCACGCTGTGGTAGTCATGATTGGAAACTCGATGAACCTTTATTGGATATGTTCCACTTTCGCTGCGAGCCTTGCCGCATAGTATCGAATCTGTCTTGGGATCATCAGTAACATCATTTTATCCCGCCAAAGACCTCAACCTAAGAATCAGCCATGCTTAGGTTGAGCGTTCACGCTCAAACTCAGTGTGGTAGAGCGTTCACACTCTGGCTAAACGTGGTTGAAGGCTAAGAGCTCGCCGCAAGATAGCGTCAAGCTCCCGCCAACTAGCGTTTACCGAAGAGGTTTTGCCACATACGTTTAAAGCTGGCAAAAATCCCCGGATGTTCTAATGCGGGCATAGGCAGTTCTTCATGTTTAACGGGCGGTGCTATCCGTGGTGATAACGCCCCAATAAATTCCGCTAAACTTGGCGACAATTGCTGGGTGGGGATCTCACCTGGAAGCTCTATCCACACGCTGCCATCACTGTTGTTGATGGTGAGCATTTTATCGCCCTCATCTAACAAACCGATAAACCACGTCGGTGGCTGCTTGAGCTTTTTCTTCATCATTAGATGACCAATCAGATTTTGCTGCAGGCAAGTAAAATCATCCTCATTCCACACTTGCAGTAACTCACCCGTGCCCCATTTTGAGTCGAACAATAACGGCGCAGAAAAATACTGACCGTAAAAATGATTAATTTCCGGCCACAAAGTCAACTCAAGCGCATGCTCAACATTGGCAAAACTGCCTTCGACTTCGCGTTTCACCGGCTGCCAAGAAACCGCTTGATCAAGATCAGCATGAAATTCGCCTTGAATACACACAGAAGGCTCACCCTGTGGGTAATAACGCGGTAGTTCACCTAAACTCGTTAGGTAAGCTTGATGATAGTTTTGCAAAAATTTATCGAGTGCGAGCAGACAAGACACTTAAGCACAATCCAATTTCAGGTATAATGTGCGCCTATTTTGACATGGAAACAGTATTGATGACACAGAATCACGATCCCTATAGTGATGCGCAAGCGCTTGTTGGCCTGACTTTAGGTAAAGCCACAGACTATCAAGCCGAGTATGATGCGTCGCTGCTGCAAGGGGTTCCACGCTCACTAAACCGTAATGCTATTGCACTGACTGGGACGTTACCGTTTCATGGTGCCGATATCTGGACGGGTTATGAGCTGTCTTGGTTAAATGCTAAAGGTAAGCCTATGGTGGCCATAGCTGAATTTCATTTAAGCTATGAAAGCCTGAACCTGATTGAGTCGAAATCGTTCAAACTGTATCTCAATAGCTTTAATCAGACCAAGTTCGATAGCCTAGATTCACTGCAAAAAACCTTAGTCGCAGACTTAAGTCAATGTGCCCAAGGTGATGTTAGCGTTAAAATCATCGAACCAAAAAGCTTTGGCATTCAGCGTATTATTGAGTTACCAGGCACGTGTATTGACGATCTCGATATTGAAGTCAGCGATTATAGTTTTAATCCTGATTACTTGGAAAACAGCACGGACGATAAGCAAACGGTTGCGGAAACGCTTAATTCAAACCTGCTGAAATCCAACTGTTTGATCACTTCGCAACCCGACTGGGGCAGCGTAATGATCCGTTATCAAGGACCTAAAATCGATCGCGAGAAACTGCTGCGCTATTTGATTTCTTTCCGCCAACATAACGAGTTCCACGAGCAATGTGTCGAGCGGATTTTTGTCGATTTGAAGCGTTTCTGTCATTGCACTAAATTAACCGTTTACGCCCGCTACACGCGCCGCGGTGGTTTAGATATCAACCCATATCGCAGTGACTTCGAGCAACCTGGTGAAAGCCACAGACTCGCAAGACAATAATTAACGCCCATTCGACTAGCAAATTTCGAACTAACGTTTAGCACTGAGACAAAACCAAGGTTAAAAACCGACACTAAGCTCTGAATCACTAGCCCTAGTTGCTAACAAGATTCAGAGCTTTTTCATTTACTGTGCTCGCACTGGCATCGAGCAATAAGTTTCGAAGCCATTGATGACTCGGGTTTTGGGTGTATTTACTGCTCCACACCATATACAAATCAATGGGTCTTGTTTTCAGTGGCATAGGTAAAATTTGGATGCCGAACATCTCGGCGTACTGACTGGCGTACCGCAAAGGCGCTATACCTATCGCCTCACTTTTGCCTACGGTAGCAAACATGCTCAATAAGGATGACTGCTCACTATACATCCTGCGCCTTGGCAACACGCCTTCGGTAAACAAATCCCCCGCAGTAAGATTAAAACGCCGCATATTCAAAAAGACGTGTTTCTCCTCAAAATACTGCTCATGGGTGATGGTGCCTTGGATCCGAGGATGCTGCCGACTGACGATACACACTAAGGTTTCGGTGAAGAGTAACTTGCTCGAGAGCAAACTTTGCTGCGCGGGTTTAATGTCTATCGCCACCGCAACCCGCTCAAGCAAGATATCGCGATATAAATCAGCCTCCTGAGGTGGTGATTCACGGAAAATTACTTCAATGTCCGCATCCTGCAATAACGCCTGCACACCGGTTTGTAGCGCTTCGATAACCGACTCATTGGCATACACATAAAAGCGCCGCTGGCTACACTTTGGGTCAAAATGCTCAAACCCTAGCAATACGGTTTCAATATCTGCCATCGGCTGCTCAAACTTACGGTACATTTCCCGCGCTACCGCTGTCGGCTCAATTCCTCGCCCAACCCGATTAAACAATGACTCCCCGACCCATCCCCTGAATCGGCTGATCGCATTACTGACTGAAGACTGAGTTAAATCCAGTTCATCAGCCGCTTGGGTGAATGAACGAGTACGGTAAACCACCATAAACACGCGCAATAAGTTTAAATCTAACGGCTTTTGTGTCGGCATAAGGGAAAGCACTCATTCACAATATGAATATTACAACCCAAGCTAACTCGAGTTATCTAAATACACAAGCTGTCTATACTCAAACCATCAACGACACTATCTCTCTTATCTGTAGGTAAAATTATGCAAAAATCTTTGATGACATTGAGTATTATCGCAACGTTCTCCCTCAGCGCGACAGCGGCAGAACACGAGCATGAACATATCAGCCTGCACTATCAGGGAAAGCCTGCGACCCAGCAAACTACTGAGGTCAACAAGGCCACAGCAGCCACTCTAAATTACACAGATAAAAAAGCCTTTGAAGAGTTCTCTAAGAATCTCATCGCCGAACTCGATGAACCAACAGCCGCCATTTTGCGCACTGAATTTAGCTTTATCGGCGACAAAACCCCAGACACAGTCAACCCCTCACTCTATCGCCAAGCCCAGTTGAATATGGTGTCTAACGGCTTATACAAGGTCACAGAGGGGATTTACCAAGTTCGCGGTACTGACTTGTCGAACTTAACGCTTATCCGCGGTAAAACGGGGTGGATCCTTTATGACGTGCTGCTCACCAAAGAAGCGGCAAAGTTATCATTGGAATTTGCTCTAAAAAACTTGCCAGAGGGTAATGACTTACCTGTGGTCGCTATGATTTATTCCCACAGCCATGCGGACCATTTTGGCGGTTCCCGCGCCATTAAAGACATGTACCCTAAGGTAAGAGTCTATGGTTCAAATAACATTACCAAAGAAATTGTCGACGAAAATGTTCTCGCCGGTAATGCCATGAGCCGCCGCGCCGCCTATCAATACGGCGCAACATTAGAGCGCAACGAGCAAGGCATTGTCGATGCCGCACTCGCAAAAGGATTGTCCAAAGGCGAAGTAACCTACGTAAGACCCGATATCACCTTAAATGCTAAAGATAAGTGGAAAACACGCACCATTGATGGCATAGAAATGGTGTTTATGGATGCCTCAGGCACAGAAGCCGCCTCGGAAATGGCCACCTATATTCCCTCAATGAAAGCCCTGTGGACGGGTGAACTCACCTACCATGGTATGCACAACATTTACACCTTGCGCGGTGCAAAAGTCCGTGATGCCATCAAATGGTCTAAGGATATCAATGCATTGCTGACACGCTTTGGCGATGATGCGCAGGTTCTTTTTGAGGCCCATTCAGCGCCAGTCTTTGGCAATGCGGATGTAAATGCTTACCTCAGAATGCAAAGGGATAACTATGGTCTAGTGCATAATCAAACCCTGCGTTTAGCCAATAATGGCGTGGGTATTCAAGATATTGGCGATGCGATTCAAACCACTATCCCTAAGGCGGTGCGCGATACTTGGTATACCAATGGCTACCATGGCACCTACAGCCATAATGCCAAAGCCGTGTACAACATGTATTTAGGCTATTTCGATATGAATCCAGCCAACTTAAACCCGCTACCGACTAAGGATGAAGCAGCAAAATTTGTCGAGTATATGGGCGGTGCTAAAGCCGTACTCAAACATGCTAAAGCTGACTATGCTCAAGGCGAATACCGTTTCGTGGCGACGGCACTGAATAAAGTGATCATGGCAGAACCCGATAACGAAAAAGCAAGACAATTACTGGCCGATACCTATGAACAACTGGGTTACCAAGCGGAGGGTGCAGGCTGGCGCAACATTTATCTAACTGGCGCCCAAGAGTTACGCACAGGGATCCAACCCGGCGCCCCTAAATCGGCCTCGGCTGATATTTTAGGTGAAATGGATATCTCGACTCTGTTCGACTTTCTCGCCGTCAAAGTCGATAGTATCAAGGCCGCTGAACTTGGACTGTTAAGGCTTAATGTGATTAACCCCGATACCAAAGACACTCTCTACGTCGAGCTAAGTAACGGTAACTTAAGCAATATTAAGGTTGACAAACCAATGGAGGCCGACACCAATCTTTATATTGATAAGCGTGACATTACCGGGATTTTACTCGGCAAAGTGACCCTCAAAGACTTACTTGCCAACGGCACGGCCAAACTAGAAGGCGATAAAGCGGCATTCGGTAAGATAGCGTCGACCTTAGTAAAATTTGATGAAAACTTTGAAATCGTCCCACTTCCGAACGCGAAGTAGTGACATCAACGCCCTGATAATTCAGGGCGTTTTTATGGAAAAAGATTGACTAGCGTATATTCGCCTTGAACACTTCTAACACTTGGCTGGCGCTAGCGTTATTGGCTAACGTAAAGTACAAATAGCCATCACCACGAAATGCCCTGTCTAATTCAAGCAGTAAATGGGTTTGCTCGGCTTCGCACACCACAGAGATTTCAATCTCACGTATCGTATTTAACCCTAGATTACGCGGCTTAAACTCAAATTCTTGATAACATCCAGAGGTTGAGCGAAAGGCGCGGGTATTCAAGAATCCCTGCTCAACATCGGCCTTATAAAGTACATAACCCATACTAAACATAGCATTAAGCACATGTTCAAGGACTGGTGTAGGCATGACAACCAAAACATCGGTGTCGCTAGGGTCAATCGCTGAATCAATATCTACACCTGTTTGCAGCCAAACTTGACACTGATTATTCCGCACAGGTAACTGAGTAAATGGCGTTTCAGGATGCAACTTACCACTGAAAGGAATGTTGCGCACTTCACCAGCTTGGATCTCAAAAGAGTCGCTTAAACGCCAATTTGCAAGCTTATGATTTTTAAAATAATCGCCATTATCTGTACTCACTTTAACTTTAGTCATTAACGCCAAGTCGAGTCCCGAAATTCTCTGCGCCACATTGCCGCCTTTAACGACGATTGTCGCGTTAAACATTTGGCCCGGCAACAAGCGATTATCTTCCAGTAAAGTATCGACACTCGCGCCGCCAATTCCGACAGAGGCAAGCATTTTTTTAAACATAGGGGTTCCTTATCCAGTGAACCTATTAACTATCATCAACCTAGTTCCAAGTGATTGAGGATAATGTTGTCAGATTAACAAAGCAGAATTAGTTCGCAGAACCTGGCGTTGGCGCTGCAGTTTTGCACTCAAGCAATAATTGCTGGAAATGCGCACCTAAGTCTTGTTGGGCAAATTGCTCGCTCGCAGTCGCCATTTGCTTAAGGCTTTGTAAGGCTTGATCTAAACCTTGTTGCTCAATGAGACTTTTAGCATAGGCCGCCGCATCGGCGCCTTTTTGCAGCAAGCTCGCGACCTGATCAAAACTGATGTCTTGTTCCATCACTTTCTGTAAGTCACCCAGCAATTCTGCCACCTTGGCCGACTCCACCAGCGAGCCCTCAACATTCACTAACTTGCCAAGCGGATCTTGGCTCAGTTTTTCAGCCACGCAGGCCGAAACTGTGCCCGCCGCTGCGCTTTGGGCCACAACATCTAAGCCATTAGCACGAATTTGCTCAACCACTTGCTGCAATTGTGGATCTTGGGCTAACCAAGCCTGCTCTAATTGTTGCTTTTCATCGCCACCAAAATAACCACAACCAGATAGCAACACCAGCATAGTAGCCGGTAACATGCACTTAATCTGTTTCATTGCTAAACCTCATTTAATCCATTCAAATTCAGAATATTATCGGCGTGACTATACCCAGCAATGTTTAACCGAAGATGAATAAAACGGGTTGATAGCAAGATAAGACGGAGAAAGAACCATGGCTAAATGCGATCGCGAACTTCAGCGGTTTATCTGAGTTTACTGGCGTGAAAAAAACACGCACTTTCGTCGTTAATCAGCAACAAGTAAGTACTCTATACTGCTCAGCTGTGCGGTTAACGTTAAAGGAAGACTGGCGTTACCGGCATGCGCTAGGCTAATGGCAAAGCGATACTCCTCGGTCAAACGACCAAAATGTGCCTGCCAATGCACAGGGTCTGCTAAATCCAGTGTGTGTATTGGAATTTGTAGCGGGACTTGTAATGAAATATGTGGATAAACATTAAGCCTCTCTGCTACGCCGCAGGATTGCCTTAATGCGGCATCTTGACAGGATAGCTCAAGCGATTCGACTGCCAGTTGTTCGAACGGCTTTAGCTCAAAGGCGAAAGATTTAAGCGACTGCGCTAAACCGAGTCCCGTGGCCTTGATATAGGACTCCTTTAACGCCCATAAATCGAAAAAGCGCTGCCGCTGACTCGCTTCATCGGCGAGAGCGAGCAAGGCTGACGTTTCTTGGGGAGAAAAATAATGATTTAGGATTGGATAGATATCCGTCTTCGGCCGCGATCTTTCAATATCGACCCCAAATAAACCAGACTCAACGCCATGAAACTGAGCCACACCAATCAATAACCAATCGCCGCTATGGCTTAGGTTAAACTCGAGCCCAGTTTGCTGCCGTAATGCCGTCGTTAAGCTCGGTTTACCCTTAGCGCCATATTCGAAACACCAATCCTGTGGCGATAAATCTGCATAGTGAGATAACACGGCCCGCAGCGCCGCCCTGACCTGTAATCCCTTCATTTGCGCCTTGGGGTCGCGATAACGCGCAACCTTTGCCAGTTCATCCTCACTTAACCAAGACTCGGCGAGTAATGTTTTGGCCACTGAAATATCATGCAGCGGAATAAAAAATAGATCCACATTCACGCCATTTTTGCTAGATGCTAGAGAATCAGTCATTCGAGAGCCTAGCTGTACAAAGCCCTGCGGCTGATGAGTTATCATTGGCTGGCTTTCTGGAGAGCACTTAGCGGCATTCTGTTCAGGATTCATTTATGTGAGTTCATTTATGTGAGTTCATTTATGTGAGTTCATTTATGTGAGTTCATTTATGTGAGTTCATTTATGTGAGTTCATTTATGTGAGTTCATTTATCTGGATTTATTATTGTTCGGGTTCATTTATCTGGGTTCACTACTATCTGACTCATTAGCCATCTTATATAGTCGGATCAGTGCTATATCACGCCTTAGAGCCAATGCCAGAAAAAATCAGTAGCAAAATAAGTGGCGAAATCTACAACGCAATATTTAGTGCAATGCCTAGCCCATCTTTAGCTTGTTTTCAACGCTATCAGCCACACAAACAGTCGCTCAAGTTAGCCGTTTCAGCCGCACAGTTTCACTCATCACAGAGGAGGCTTAAGTCAATATTGGGCTATTTTACCCCGCTAACTCAAAAAAGCGGCCTTTATCGCCGCTAAAAATTTAACTCTTCCACTATCAAAGTATTAAAAAGCCCAAGCGGCCAGCGAAAACCCAACATAACGCACAGAAAATACCTTTACTCAACAAAAGCCAATAAATTCCAGTCCCAGATGATTGTATCGCCCCGAAACCTCAGGTAATCTGCATCCCCATTAAGTGACACAGATGATAAGCACAGGTTTTACTATGAGTGTCACGACATTAGTCATAAATGTCAGTCGTGACTCAGCCAAAATCGCTTATCAGTCCCAATAGATTATGTCGGATGATAATTATTTTTAATGGCAACTCGCGACTCTCAATCTAAAGCGCCGTCTTACGCCCCCAAGAGCACGACTCAAGCGGCGAAAAAAGACAGCGCACCTCGGCATCGAAACGCCACCACCACGCCTGAAATGCGACTCTTTATCCAGCAATCGGATCTGAGCGTCAGCCAGCTGGCAAAAATTTTAAATATCACCGAGGCAACGGTGCGTAAATGGCGGAAGCGTGAGTCCATTAGCAACAGTTCGAACACGCCTCACCACCTCAATACCACGCTCACGCCGATGGAAGAATATGTGGTGGTGGGATTACGCTATCAACTAAAACTCACCTTAGATAGATTACTTCAGGTTACCCAAACCTTTATTAATCCCAATGTGTCGCGCTCTGGTCTTGCCCGTTGTTTAAAGCGCTACGGCATATCGCGGCTCGATGAGTTTGAAGCACCGCAAGTCCCCGAACGCTATTTCAATCAATTGCCTGTGACTCAAGGCAGCGATATCCAAACCTATACGGTCAATCCAGAAACCTTGGCCAAGGCACTGGCTCTGCCAAGTACCGACGGCAATACTGTGGTGCAAGTGGTCTCACTCACCATACCGCCGCAGCTTACTGAGCAAGCCCCAAGCTCAGTGCTATTAGGCATAGATACGGCAAGTGATTGGATTTACCTCGATATTTATCAAGACAGCAATACCCAAGCGACCAATAGATATATCGCCTATGTCCTCAGACATGGGCCGTTTCATTTACGAAAGTTGCTCGTTCGCAACTATCACACCTTCTTAGCCCGTTTTCCCGGTGCCCATGGCACGCCAAAGACAAGCGCGGCTGAACCCCAAAACAAGGTCACCGTATCCAGGTCGACCCGTGGAGACTCTTTATGAGCCATACCCCTTCTGTACCTAATTCTGCAACTGAGTCAAAAAAAGATAAACGACTCAACAAACGCTTAAAAGATATGCCCGTTGCCATCGTCGGCATGGCCAGCATCTTTGCAAACTCGCGTTATTTAAATAAATTTTGGGATTTGATCAGCGAAAAAATCGATGCCATTACTGACATCCCAGACACCCATTGGCGCGCCGAAGATTACTACGATGCCGACAAAAGCAAAGCCGATAAAAGCTACTGTAAACGCGGTGGTTTTTTGCCTGAAGTCGACTTCAATCCCATGGAGTTTGGTCTGCCGCCCAATATTCTTGAGCTGACAGATACCTCGCAACTATTGTCGCTGATTGTCGCCAAAGAAGTGCTCGCCGACGCCAATCTGCCCGCCGATTATGATCGCGATCGTATCGGTATCACGCTAGGCGTGGGCGGTGGTCAAAAAATCAGTCAGAGCTTGAACTCGCGCCTGCAATATCCAGTATTGAAAAAAGTATTCAAAAGCAGCGGCCTGAGCGATGAAGACAGCGAAATGCTGATCAAAAAGTTCCAAGACCAATATATCCACTGGGAAGAAAACTCTTTCCCAGGGTCCTTAGGCAACGTGATTGCAGGCCGTATCGCCAACCGTTTTGATTTTGGTGGCATGAACTGTGTGGTCGATGCTGCCTGTGCGGGCTCGCTTGCCGCTATGCGTATGGCGCTGACGGAGCTGACCGAAGGTCGCAGCGACATGATGTTAACCGGCGGTGTCTGTACCGACAACTCGCCGTCCATGTACATGAGCTTCTCAAAAACGCCGGCCTTCACCACTAACGAAACCATTCAACCCTTTGATATCGATTCAAAAGGTATGATGATCGGCGAAGGTATCGGCATGGTTGCACTTAAGCGCCTTGAAGATGCCGAACGCGATGGCGACCGAATTTATGCCGTCATCAAAGGCGTTGGCGCCTCATCGGACGGTAAATTTAAGAGTATTTATGCGCCGCGCCCTGAAGGCCAAGCTAAAGCATTGGAGCGCGCCTACGACGACGCGGGTTTTGCCCCGCACAGCATTGGCTTAGTTGAAGCCCATGGCACGGGCACTGCCGCAGGTGATGTGGCTGAATTTAATGGCTTAAAATCGGTATTTGCCCAAGGCAACGACACCAATCAACATATCGCGTTAGGTTCAGTGAAATCCCAAGTGGGCCACACTAAATCAACAGCGGGCACTGCGGGGGTAATCAAAGCCGCGCTGGCGCTGCACCACAAGGTATTACCTGCGACCATTAACGTCAGCAAGCCTAATCCAAAACTGAATATCGAAAGCTCACCATTCTATTTAAATACCGAAACGCGCCCATGGCTGCAACGCACTGACGGTACGCCGCGCCGTGCTGGCATAAGCTCCTTTGGTTTTGGCGGCACGAACTTCCACCTCGTATTAGAAGAATACAAACCCGAGCACAGCCGTGATGAGCAGTACCGTCAGCGCAGTGTGCCGCAAACGCTATTATTTGCCGCCGCCAATAAAGCTGCGCTGCTTAGCGAGTTAAAAGCTGCGCTGAGCCAAAGCGTGAATACGAACGCCAATAAGAGCAGCGCTTTGAGCCTGAACGCTATCGCTCAGCAATATCCGCTACGCGCGCTGGCAGACACAGATGCCCGTTTAGGTTTTGTGGCTAAGGATATCGCTCAGCTGCAAGCTCAGTTAAATCAAGCCATCTCTCATCTAGAAAGTGCGCATTTAGAAAGCGGGCACCTAGAAAGCAATGCAAGCGAAGCGTGGCAGTTACCTTCTGGGATCAGCTACCGCGCAAAAGCTTTAGTTACCAAAGATGAATCAAAGAAAGTGGCCGCTCTGTTTGCCGGCCAAGGTTCACAGTACCTGAACATGGGCCGCGAACTCGCCTGCCATTTCCCTGAAATGCGCCAACAAGTGATGGCCAGCGATAAGGTATTTGCTCACCACGGCCAAACGCCGTTATCCAACATCCTTTATCCTATTCCGGCATTCGATGCAGATGCGGTTAAAGCCCAAGAAGCGGCGCTGACTAATACCCTGTTCGCCCAAAGCGCCATAGGCGCGGTTTCAATGGCGCAATATTCACTATTAACTCAGGCAGGTTTTACCCCCGATATGGTGGCGGGTCACAGCTTTGGTGAATTGTCAGCCCTTTGCGCGGCTGGCGTGATTTCGAGTGTTGATTACGTCGAACTGGCCTTCGCCCGTGGACACGCCATGGCGCAAACGCCAAATGATACTGGCGCTCAAGTCGATTTAGGCAAAATGTTTGCCATCATCCTCAAACAAAAGAGTGATATTGATGCGCTCAATAGCTGTTTAGCCCAGTTTGATGGCGTTATAATTGCCAACTACAACGCGCCGACACAATTAGTTATCGCAGGTGGCACAGAACAAACTCAGCTGGCCGCTAAAGCCATTAGCGAACTTGGCTTTAAAGCGATTGCCCTGCCCGTCTCAGGCGCGTTCCATACCCCATTGGTTGGACACGCACAAAAACCCTTTGCCAAAGCCATTGATAAAGCAAAATTTAGCGCGCCAAAAGTAATGCTTTATGCCAACGGCACAGGTCAACTACACCCAAGTGATGGCAAAGCGATTAAAGCAGAATTTAAGCAACACATGCTGCAATCGGTTCGCTTTAGCGAACAACTGCAGGCCATGTATGACGCTGGCGCCCGTGTGTTTGTTGAGTTTGGCCCTAAGAACATACTACAAAAGCTCGTTGAAAATACCTTAAGTGAACACTTAAATGAGCTTTGCCTTGTCAGCATGAACCCGAACCCTAAGGGCGACAGTGACAGTCAATTACGCTTAGCCGCAGTGCAACTCGCAGTAGCTGGTGTGGCGTTAACTGAGGTTGACCCCTATCAAGCCGTCACGTCACAGGAGATTGCCGAGCGTGAAGCGCCATCGGCGATGAACATCAAACTCACCGCCACTAACCACATCAGTGCCGCAACCCAAGCTAAGATGGCGAAATCCCTCGCCACAGGCAGCGTGACTAGCCAAGTGCAATATGTGGATCGCATCGTTGAAACGGTTGTCGAAAAAGAAGTCGAAAAAATCGTTGAGAAAGAAGTCATAGTCGAAAAAGTGGTTGAAAAAATAATAGAAGTGGAAGCGAATCAAGTGGAAGCGAATCAAGTGGCAGCTGTTGAAATGAAACAAACATCCTCAAGCGTGACGCAAGGCTTAAATCACCAGCAACAAGCGACGGCACCGTTGAGCCCAAGCACAGCAAACGTCAGCGGCGATGCGTTAACGGCATTTTTCAGCGTACAATCTCAAGCGGCGCAGTTACATCAACAGTTTTTAGCCATCCCGCAGCAATATGGCGATACCTTCACGACACTGATGACAGAACAAGCCAAGATGGCGAGCCTTGGCATTACAATCCCTGAAAGCCTGCAACGCTCAATGGAAATGTTCCACCAGCATCAAGCGCAAACCCTGCAAAGCCACGCCGAATTTATGCAACTGCAAAGCAGTAGCAGCCAAGCGGCTTTGGCCATGCTAAACAATGCGCCGATTCACTTCACCCCTGCGGTTGCAAGTCAGCCACGAGCAACTGCACCTGTTGCTCCTGCACCTGTTGCTCCTGCACCTGTTGCTCCTGCGCCTGTTGCTGCATCGACAGTGGCACACAATGCCGCACCAGTCGCGGCTCAGGCTGTTGCGACAAGACCAGCGGTTAGCACACCTGTTGCACCTGTCGTGCAAACCGCTCCTGTTGCTTATGCGCCTGCTGCGACAGTACAAGTGGCGCCTGCAGCTCCTGCCGCACCCGCATTAGTCATGCCTGCTGTGGTGATGCCAGAAGTGACACCTGTGGCAACAACAACGAACAGTTTAAGTGCTGAAAAAGTACAGCAAACTATGATGGCTGTGGTGGCCGATAAAACAGGCTATCCCACTGAAATGCTGGAACTTGGCATGGATATGGAAGCCGATTTAGGTATCGACTCTATCAAGCGCGTTGAAATCTTAGGCACAGTGCAAGACGAACTGCCGGGCTTACCTGAACTTAGCCCAGAAGATTTGGCCGAATGTCGTACCTTAGGTGAAATCGTTGACTACATGCAAAGTAAGCTTACACAAAATGACAAATTGCCAGCGGCTGACCAAGTTATAGTTTCTACAACAGCGCCAACAACTCCTGCAGCCAGCGGTTTAAGCGCTGCGTTAGTGCAACAAACCATGATGGCTGTGGTGGCCGACAAGACTGGCTATCCCACTGAAATGTTGGAGCTCAGCATGGATATGGAAGCCGATCTCGGTATCGACTCTATCAAGCGTGTTGAAATCCTAGGCACAGTGCAAGACGAGCTACCAGGCTTACCTGAACTCAGCCCAGAAGATTTGGCCGAGTGTCGTACCTTGGGTGAAATAGTTAGCTATATGAATAGCAAATTACCTGCAGCAGGGGTTATTACTTCGACAGCAGCGCCAGTTGTTCAAACCATTGCCGCGCCCGCCGCCAGCGGTTTAAGCGCTGCGTTAGTACAACAAACCATGATGGCTGTGGTGGCCGACAAGACGGGCTATCCGACTGAAATGCTGGAACTTGGCATGGATATGGAAGCCGATCTAGGTATCGACTCCATCAAGCGCGTTGAAATCCTAGGCACAGTGCAAGACGAACTGCCGAGCTTACCTGAACTTAGCCCAGAAGATTTGGCCGAGTGTCGTACCTTGGGTGAAATCGTTAGCTATATGAATAGCAAATTACCAGCAGCGGTGGCTATTGCTTCGACAGCTGCGCCAGTTGCTCAAACCATTGCAGCTCCTGCCGCAATCGGTTTAAGCGCTGCCTTAGTGCAACAAACCATGATGGCTGTGGTGGCTGACAAGACAGGCTACCCTACTGAAATGCTGGAACTTAGCATGGATATGGAAGCCGATTTAGGTATCGACTCTATCAAGCGCGTTGAAATCTTAGGCACAGTGCAAGACGAACTGCCGGGCTTACCTGAACTCAACCCAGAAGATTTGGCTGAATGTCGCACCTTGGGTGAAATCGTAAGCTATATGAATAGCAAGCTGCCCGCTGCGGGATCTGTTATTGCTACGTCGATTTCAACAGCAAATGTAGTCACTCAAGTTGTAACAGCCGTACCTGCCGCCAGCGGTTTAAGCGCTGCGTTAGTGCAACAAACCATGATGGCTGTGGTGGCCGACAAGACTGGCTACCCCACTGAAATGCTAGAACTCAGCATGGATATGGAGGCCGAACTAGGTATCGATTCCATCAAGCGCGTTGAAATTTTAGGCACAGTGCAAGACGAGCTACCGGGCTTGCCTGAACTCAATCCTGAAGATCTGGCCGAGTGTCGTACCTTAGGTGAAATAGTTAGCTATATGCAAGGCAAGCTAGGCCAAAACGCGGTAAGCCAGAATGCCGCGCCAGTTAGCGCTGTCGTTCAGCCTGAACCTACTATCGATTTACCGCCACAAGATTTACCACCCCATAGTGAGGTGGTGCTAAAAAAGTTGCCAGCGGCGGCTGAGCTAGCGCAACTATCGTCAAAGCAATCAGCGCAACAGGCTCTAACACGCGTTTTTGCTAAAGATGGCTGCATTATCATCGCTGATGATGGTCACAATGCCGGTGTACTTGCCCAGAAGCTGCATGCTCAAGGTCTCAAGGTCGCGGTTGTGCGCTCACCAGAAAGCCTTGTAACTGGTGCATCGCCGCTTGATAGCCATATTGCCAGCTTCACCTTGGCCGCGATTGACGATGCTAGCATTAGCAATGTCATTAATGAGATCAAAAAGTTAGGTACGGTTGCAGGCTTTATTCATCTGCAACCGCAACATAAAACCGCCGCCGATGCGAAAGGTTTAGTGTTGTCCAATGTCGCCAAAGCGTCGGTCGAGCAAGCCTTCTTGTTCGCTAAACACTTGCAACCTTTGTTGGTCACGGGACAAAGTAGCTTTATCAGCGTCAGTCGTATCGACGGCGGATTTGGCTACCTCAACCACAGCCAAATTGCCAATAGCGAATTAAACCAAGCAGCGTTATCAGGCCTGACGAAAACCTTAAGCCACGAGTGGCCAAGTGTGCATTGCCGCGCCTTAGATATCGCGCCCGCACTTGATGCCAAACAACTGGCCAATGCGGTTATCGCTGAGCTATTTGCAACTGATAAGCTATTAGAAGTCGGTGTTAGCCAAGGCGCAGCCCAAGCACTTGAGCGCGTGACCTTAGTGGCAGGCAAGGCAGATATCCGCCACGGCGCAGCGAACTTAACGAGTGCAGATAAAATTCTGGTGACCGGCGGCGCAAAAGGCGTGACCTTTGAATGTGCGCTAAGTTTGGCCAAACGCAGCAAGGCGCACTTTATCCTTGCCGGCAGAAGCAGCCAACAAGCGATTCCCGCTTGGGCACAGGGCAAAAATAACAGCGAACTTAAAGCCGCTGCTATTGCCCACATTCATAGCTTGGGCGAGAAACCCACGCCAAAACAAGTGGATGCCTTAGTATGGCCAGTGCAAAGCAGCCTAGAAATTGCAGCCGCACTAGCAGCCTTTACCGCGGTAGGCGCCAGCGCTGAGTACTTAAGTCTCGATGTTAACAACCCTGATGCGATCGCCAGCACGATAGTGCCGATCACTGAGTTATCACCTATTACTGGCATTATCCATGGTGCGGGCGTGCTCGCCGATAAACACATCCAAGACAAAACCTTAGATGAGTTGGCACGGGTGTATGGCACTAAGGTCACAGGCATTAGCAATCTGCTAGCCGCACTGGATTTAGATAAGCTAAAGCTGGTTGCCCTGTTCTCATCGGCGGCAGGTTTTTACGGCAATACCGGCCAAAGCGATTACGCTATGTCCAACGACATACTCAACAAAGCCGCACTGCAATTGGCGCAGCAACTGCCCAATGCCAAGGTGATGAGCTTCGATTGGGGTCCGTGGGACGGCGGCATGGTGAATCCTGCGCTGAAAAAGATGTTTATCGATCGCGGTGTGTATGTGATCCCGTTAAAGGCGGGTGCTGAGTTATTTGCTAGCCAATTGTTGAGCAACACAGGCGCACAATTGCTGGTCGGTACTGATATGCAAGGCAGCGCACCTCATGACGACAAGCCTAACGAAGTACAAGAAACTAAAGGTAGCAATCTAAAAAAGCCTGAAGCGGATCTGACCACTGACGCGTCGGATCCGCATGCTTTGGCATCAACACTTGCTGCAATCGCTTTCACGCAACCGCTAACACTGCAGCGCACACTGGACCCTAAGGCAATGATCTTTGTTGAAGATCACTGCATTAATGGTAATCCCGTATTGCCGACTGTGTGCGCGATTCAGTGGATGCGTGAAGCCGCCTTTGACGTGCTCAAGCAGCCTGTCAAAGTGCAAAGCTACAAGCTGCTGAAGGGCATTATTTTCGACACTGACGTGTTACAAAATGGAGTGTTAGAAAGTGCAGCCCCCATCATGCTGGAACTTAAGCTAACGCCCTTGGATAATGCACAAGCATTCAATGCCTTAATCAGCTTTGAAGGTCGTCCGCAATATCAAGCTATTTTAGTGGTTGATGACACGGCTAGCAGCTTGAACAAAGCAACTGCTTTTGACGCGCAAAGCTTGGCAGGACTTTCTGCCATCACAACCGCGAGCCGCCTTTACAGCGACGGCACGCTGTTCCACGGCCCAAGACTGCAAGGTATTAAGTCGGTGGTGAAGTTTGACGATGCGAGCTTAATCGCCAAGGTGAGCCTATCCCATGTTGCGTTAGCGGACTGCGGGGATTTTGTACCTAATCTCACGCCTAAAGGCTCACAAGCCTTTGCGGAAGATTTGTTGCTACAGGCAATGCTGGTGTGGGCACGACTCAAATATGGCGCGGCAAGTTTGCCATCAAGCATTGGTGAGTTTATCTCCCATGCGCCCTTTGCCTTTGGCGATAAAGGCCATTTAGTGCTCGAGGTGGTGAAACACTCTGGCCGCGCCCTTGAAGCCAATATCGCGCTATATCATCAAGATGGCCGCTTAAGCTGCGAAATGAGCAACGCCAAAGTCACCATCAGCAAAAACCTTAACGGTGCGTTTTTAGCGAATAAAGTTGCCAATAAAGTTGCGAATAAAGCCATTGAAAGCGTGGAGGCAAAAGTCGAGTGAACTTAGCCTCTCCTTTAACAACGACAAATAACGCCAAGCCACTGCGTATTGCAGTGTTGCTTGGCGATGCGCTCAACCTTGACTCTCACTCAGCCCAAGTATTAGGGAGTTTTGCGGAACATGAAAGCGTTCAGATTTGCGCTGTAGATGCCGACCTCTCGCCAACACATGGGCCGACAGCACATGAGCCAAGAATGCATGAGCCGACATATCATGAACCTAGAGTGCCTGAACAAAGGTCGCTTGCTGCATTATTGAGCCAAGCTGTGGCGGCCATTGAGCAAGGCAAGCTGGTTGAACTTAAATTCAATGATGGCAATCTGCCCCAGTCTTTATATTTGCTCGATGGTTTAACCGCCGCCAAACTGCGCCTGCACGCCCACGGGTTTATTGCGGGCTTTGCCGCAGGCAATGGGGCGACAGGTGACGTGAATGCGGCTGTTGCTAATGCGGCAGCTGTTGCTAATAAGGCATTAGGGGCGGCAAAGCGCAATCCAGCACAAACCGTTCAGCATCAGCTTGTCGCTAACACGCTCAACGAAGCATGTATTGCGCTGCGCCAAGGCGTAACCGCTCTCGCGGCGCGCACACAAGCGCCGCTTTATGGTAAAGAAGGGGAAAATCAGCAAACGGGCTATTGGTTTAGCGACCAACATCAAGCACGGGTGTTGTGTCTAAATCTTGTCGCAAAGACGTCAAGTCAAACGGATGAATCTCGACATCTAAACCAAAGTATTGTGCTGACCCAAGGCTCACAAGTTATCGTGCCCAAAGCCCTTGTTGATAAAAACCGGCTGTTTGTGCCGATAAGTGCTGACAATATTGATGCACTCATAGCGCAACTATTACAACTTTTGCAGCGAGTTAACACTCTAGAAAATAGTACGGGCACACTGGAAAATGGCGCCGGCTTGCACGCTGACTTTCGCGCTGAGCAACTCAAACCTTGGTTTGAACGCTATGATGCCAACGCACCACTGGCATTAGTCTTGATGGCGGCATCGATTGATGATCTGAAACTTGAAGCCAACGCCATGCTTGCGGCGCTTGAAAATGATGCGGTTCGTCATCAGGGTCAAGCCTTTAAGACCCCAGCAGGCAGCTGTTTTACCGCTAAGCCGCTAGGGAATGCAGGACTGACCTTTGTTTATCCCGGCGTTGGCACGGTTTACGCCAATATGTTCAATAACTTGCATGAATATTTCCCCACGCTGTATCACCAGCTAGAACGTGAAGGCGATTTAAGCGCCATGCTGCAATCTCCGCAAATTTATGCAGCAGATGTTAAAACCGCAGCAGACATGAGCTTAAGCCAGCAAGCGATTAGCGGCGTGGGGGCCAGTTATTTATTCACTAAATTACTCACCCAAGTTTTTAATATTAAGCCCAAAATGGCACTCGGTTACTCTATGGGCGAAGCCGCCATGTGGGCAAGCCTTGATGTGTGGCAAACCCCGCACGCAATGATCAACGCCACCGAAAATAGCGATATTTTCAACCATGCGATTTCTGGCGAGCTAACCGCAGTGCGCCGGGCATGGCAGCTTAAGGATAATGAAGCCATAGTGTGGAACAGCTTTGTGGTGCGTTCAGGTAGCCATGAAATCAAGGCATTATTGCCAGCGTTTCCTCGCGCCTACTTAGCCATCATTCAAGGTGATACTTGCGTCATTGCTGGCTGCGAAACAAGCTGCAAAGCCCTGCTTGCCACGTTAGGTAAACGCGGCATTGCCGCTAATCGCGTCACGGCCATGCATACCGCACCCGCCATGTTAGTCCATGGACAAGTACAAGATTTCTATACGCAAGCGCTAAAAGCTGAGGCGCTAAAAGCAGCGGCGCAAGACTCGCCTATTCGCTTTATCAGCGCAGCGCAAACTGCGCCAGTCACCCTTGATAGCACAAGCATCGGCCGCGCGATTGCCGATACCTTTTGTTCGCCACTCGACTTTAGTGCGCTCATTCAACATGCCACTGAGCAAGGCGCTAGGCTGTTTATCGAAGTGGGCGCCGATAGGCAAACCAGCACGCTCATCGATAAAATCGGCCATGCCCATGCCGGCCAAAGCACTGCGAACGCGGCGACAGCCGCCATTGCTTGCAATGCCAAGGGTGCCGACGCGATTACCAGCTTACTCAAGTGTTTAGCTCAGCTGATAAGCCACAGAGTGCCGCTGTCGCTCGCGCCGCTCATTAAGCCATTAAGTGCTAACGCAGCCCCTTTATCATCAGCAGTATTACCACAAGGAGAACCCCAGTGAGTTCTCAGCATTCCCCTAGGATTGATAGCACTAGCGTGCCTATGACTGCGTCAAACTATGCGTCAAATCACGCATCAAACAGTGCGCCAAAAATTGCGATCGTTGGTCTCGCGACTCAGTATCCCGACGCCGATAATCCGCAAACCTTCTGGCAAAATCTGCTGGATAAAAAAGACTCTCGCAGCCAAATTAGCCGCGAAAAACTCAATGCCAATCCCGCCGATTACCAAGGTGTGCAGGGTCAGTCTGACCGTTTTTACTGTGATAAAGGCGGCTACATCCAACACTTCCAGTTTGATGCCAAGGGCTATCAACTGCCTGAGTCCGCCTTTGACGGTTTAGATGAAAGCTTTTTATGGGCACTCGATTGCAGTCGTAAAGCCCTGCAAGACGCCGGGATTACTCCAAGCGATGCCGTACTGGCGCGCACAGGTATTGTAATGGGAACCTTGTCGTTCCCCACTGCCCGTTCCAACGAACTGTTTTTGCCTCTGTATCACCAAACCGTTGAAAAGGCGCTGCAAAACAAACTGAATCAAAGCGCGTTTCAACTGGCTGATTTTGGCAACTCAGTTAACAACCTCAATGCCAATAGTCAGACCTTAAACATCGCCAATGGCGCGGTTGCCCACACGGCCTCAAAACTGGTCAGCGATGCACTCGGTTTAGGTGGCACTCAGTTAAGTCTGGACGCCGCCTGCGCCAGCTCGGTTTACGCGCTCAAACTCGCCTGTGATTACCTAACCACAGGCAAGGCCGATGTGATGCTAGCGGGCGCGGTATCGGGCGCCGATCCTTTCTTTATCAACATGGGATTCTCGATTTTCCACGCCTATCCAGATCACGGTATTTCGGCGCCCTTTGATAGCAACAGTAAAGGCTTGTTCGCTGGCGAAGGCGCTGGGGTTTTAGTCTTAAAACGCTTGGAGGATGCGCAGCGCGATGGCGACAACATCTATGCCGTCGTCAGCGGCATTGGTTTGTCGAACGACGGTAAAGGCCAGTTCGTATTAAGCCCCAACAGCAAGGGCCAAGTGCAAGCCTTCGAGCGCGCCTACAGTGCCGCAAATACACTGCCCGCCAATATCGAAGTGATTGAATGCCACGCTACGGGCACGCCACTTGGGGATAAGGTCGAACTCGCCTCGATGGAGCGCTTTTTTGAGGACAAACTCGCGGGCTCTGCAGTGCCGCTTATTGGCTCGGCAAAATCCAACTTAGGCCATTTACTCACGGCCGCGGGCATGCCGGGGATCATGAAGATGATTTTTGCCATGCGCTCGGGTCGACTGCCGCCAAGTATAAATTTATCGGCGCCGATATCCTCACCTAAAGGCTTATTTAGCGGTAAAAACCTCCCGACAGAAATGCATGCCTGGCCCGATAAAGCCGGCAATGACCGCCGCCATGCGGGTGTTTCCGTGTTTGGTTTTGGCGGCTGTAACGCGCATTTGTTGCTGGAATCCTATGTACCGACAAATACCAGTAGCCAGCATACCCAGAGTGCAGCCCAAGTCAGTTATCAGCACACGCCGTTAACTATCATTGGCTTAGCATCGCATTTCGGGCCTTTATCGTCGATTAATGCACTGGATAACGCGATTAGCTCTCAGCAAAACGCCTTCATTCCACTGCCCGCTAAACGCTGGAAAGGCTTAGATAAACATCCTGACATCTTAGCTAACTTTGGCTTGCCTGCTGTACCGCAGGGCGCCTATATCGACCAGTTCGATTTTGACTTCCTGCGCTTTAAAGTGCCGCCCAATGAGGATGATCGCCTGATCTCCCAGCAACTGCTGCTGATCAAAGTGGCCGATGAAGCGATCCGTGATGCGAACTTAAAGCCAGGTGGCAAGGTAGCTGTATTAGTGGCGATGGAAACAGAGCTGGAATTACACCAGTTCCGTGGCCGAGTGAATCTGCACACTCAACTGGCAGACAGCCTTAAAAAACAAGGGATCACCCTCACGCAAGCTGAGTATCTCGCCCTTGAAAAAATCGCCATGGATAGCGTGCTCGATGCCGCCAAACTGAACCAATATACCAGTTTTATTGGTAACATCATGGCGTCACGCATCGCCTCCCTGTGGGACTTTAACGGCCCAGCCTTTACCATTTCGGCGGCCGAATTGTCAGTCGCCCGCTGTATCGATGTGGCCGAAAACCTGTTATCCCAAGAATCCTTAGATGCCGTAGTGATCGCCGCCGTCGATTTAAGTGGCAGTCTAGAGCAAGTGGTGCTTAAAAACGCGGTATCTAAAGTGGCATTGAATGCAACAGACACAGGCTGGAAAGTCGGTGAAGGCGCCGGCGCGCTGGTACTCACTGCTGAAAATTCAAATACGAATGTTCAACTTAATGATGCCAATAGCAACAACTTTGGCAACAGCTATGGTCACATTAGCGGCCAAGTGTTTGGCGCTGTATATGACCCCCAAGGCAACAGCAACACGGCGCGGATTTGCGATCACTTGTTAACGCAAGCCAAAGTGAATAGCAGCCAGATTAGTTTGATTGAAACCAGTATTGCGGTTGAGCAACGAAGCGAGCCAGCGCTGACACCCAATACCCTGCTGCCGAGTGTGAGTGCGCGCAGCCAAGCTGCAGACACCTTAGGCCACAACTTTGCTGCGGCGGGAATGGCGAGTATCTTGAGCGCTCTGCTTCAGCTGAAAAATCAAGCGCAGTTAAAAAACCAAACGCAACAGAACACTCAAGCGCAGCACGCGCTCGTAGCCACCTTTAGCCAAGGTAAATGCTCGCAGTTACTGCTCAGCCAAAGTGCCACGCAAGCATACAATTTGCAGCAAAGGCTTGAACAAGACTTAACGCTTTCAGAGCAAAAACACTTAATAAAACAAGTAACGCTCGGTGGCCGCGATATCTATCAGCATATCCTGGATACGCCGCTCGCAGGTCTTGATGCTATACAACAAAAAGCCCAAGCCATGACAGCACTGCCAGCGCGCAGCCAACGCAAACATTTGGCCCAAATAGCGAGCAAAGACACGAGTCGCTTTGCAACAAGCAGCCCAACCACGGCTCAACAAAAAGAGACATTAAGCAGCATGCCAATGAATGCCCTAAGCACGCCCAATAAAAACGCCACTCAAGCAGAGCTAAAAGACGCGGCATTTTTAAGCAATCAGCAACTCGCCCGTGAAGCCCATTTAGCCTTTTTACAAAGCCGTGCGCAGGGCTTGAAACTAGCCGAGGCCTTGATGAAAGCCCAGCTTGCCAGCGAGTTAGCCGTCAATGGCCAAGCTGCGCCAGCGGAGCAGCAAGCCACTTTTCAAGCACCAGCGTATGCATCTGCTCATACATCTGAGCTAGCTCCAGTTGTTAACTCAGAGGCAACTGCGCTTTATCCAAACCATGCAAAAGTGCCTGAGTACACGCCGCCAACGCCACTAAGCAAGCCTTGCATTTGGGATTATGCGGATTTAGTCGAGTACGCCGAAGGGGATATTGCTAAAGTATTTGGCCCAGATTACGCCATTATCGACAGCTATTCGCGTCGTGTACGCCTGCCAACGACTGACTATTTGCTGGTATCTCGGGTAACGAAATTAAACGCCCAGATGAACCAATATCAGCCTTGCACTATGACCACGGAATACGATATTCCTGTGGACGCGCCGTATTTGGTCGATGGCCAAATCCCTTGGGCCGTGGCGGTCGAATCGGGTCAATGCGACTTGATGCTGATCAGCTACTTAGGTATCGATTTTGAAAACAAGGGCGAGCGCGTTTATCGCCTGCTCGATTGCACCCTGACCTTCCTTGGCGACTTACCGCGCGGTGGCGACACCCTGCGCTACGATATTTCCATCAATCACTTTGCCCGCAATGGCGATACCTTGTTGTTCTTCTTCTCCTACGAATGTTTCGTGGGCGACAAGCTGATCCTGAAAATGGATGGCGGCTGTGCCGGCTTCTTCACCGACAAAGAACTCGCCGACGGCAAGGGCGTTATTCGCACCGAAGCCGAAATCAAAGCCCGTAACCTTGCCCTCAATAATCCTAATAAGCCGCGCTTTACTCCGCTGCTTAACTGCGCACAAAACCAATTTGATTACAGTCAAATCCATAAACTGCTCAGCGCCGATATCGGTGGCTGTTTTGGCGGTGCCCATGCGGCGCATCAAGCCCAATATGGGCTGCAGCCCTCTTTATGTTTTGCTTCTGAAAAATTCCTGATGATTGAACAGGTCAGCAATCTTGAGGTGCATGGCGGCGCGTGGGGCTTAGGTTCAGTTGAAGGCCATAAGCAGCTCGAAGCCGACCATTGGTATTTCCCGTGCCATTTCAAGGGTGACCAAGTGATGGCGGGGTCATTAATGGCCGAAGGCTGTGGTCAATTACTGCAATTCTTTATGCTGCACATTGGTATGCACGCCAATACAGAAGAAGGGGGCGTCAAAAACGGTCGTTTCCAACCGCTCGAAAACGCCTCTCAAAAAGTGCGCTGTCGTGGTCAAGTGTTGCCGCAATCTGGCCTGCTCACCTATCGCATGGAAATCACCGAAATCGGTATGAGCCCGCGCCCGTATGCGAAGGCGAATATCGATATTTTGCTCAATGGCAAAGTGGTGGTGGATTTCCAAAACCTTGGGGTGATGATCAAAGAAGAAGCCGAATGCACTCGCTACCTTGCGGATAACAATACGAATTGTTCACTGACTACAACCTCAGCAGCTGCGCCGCTAATGGCGCAGTTGCCCGATTTAACTGCACCAACCAATAAAGGCGTAGTGCCGCTTAAGCATGTACCTGCACCAGTCGCGCCAGCGGATTCAAAGTATGCTAACCGCGTGCCCGATACCCTGCCGTTCACGCCGTACCACATGTTCGAATTTGCCACGGGCGACATCGAAAACTGCTTCGGCCCCGATTTCAGCATCTATCGCGGCCTGATTCCACCGCGCACGCCCTGCGGTGACTTGCAGCTCACCACTCGCGTCATTGCGATTGACGGCAAACGCGGCGAGCTGAAAAAGCCCTCTTCGTGTATAGCCGAATACGAAGTGCCTGCAAACGCTTGGTATTACGATAAAAACAGCCATCACGCCGTTATGCCCTATTCTGTGCTGATGGAAATATCACTGCAGCCAAACGGTTTTATCTCAGGTTATATGGGCACCACCTTGGGTTTCCCCGGCCAAGAGCTGTTTTTCCGTAACTTGGACGGTAGCGGTAAACTGCTGCGCCATGTGGATTTACGCGGCAAAACCATAGTGAACGACTCACGTTTGTTATCGACTGTAATTGCTGGCAGTAACATCATCCAGAATTTTAGCTTCGAGTTAAGCTGCGATGGCGAGCCGTTCTACCAAGGTAAAGCGGTATTTGGTTACTTCAAGGGCGATGCCCTGAAAAACCAACTTGGCATAGACAACGGCAAGACAACTCAGCCTTGGCATGTGCAAAATGGTATAGCCGCCGATAGCCAAATCAATCTGTTAGATAAACAGCATCGCAGCTTTAACGCCCCACAAGGTCAGCCACATTACCGTTTAGCGGGCGGTCAGCTTAACTTTATCGACAAGGCTGAAATCGTGAAAGCCGGCGGTAAAGCGGGCCTTGGCTATTTATACGCCGAGCGCACGATTGACCCGAGTGATTGGTTCTTCCAATTCCATTTCCATCAAGATCCGGTAATGCCAGGCTCATTAGGGGTTGAAGCCATTATCGAGCTGATGCAAACCTATGCGATTGACCAAGACCTTGGTGCGGGCTTTAAAAATCCAAAATTTGGCCAGATATTGTCGGATATCAAATGGAAGTATCGTGGCCAAATTAACCCATTAAACAAGCAGATGTCGCTGGATGTTCACATTACCAGCGTGACAGACGACAATGGTAAACGCATCATTATGGGCGATGCCAACTTGAGTAAAGACGGCCTGCGGATTTATGAAGTTAAAGATATCGCCATCTGTATTGAAGAAGCTTAATCACCTTGCTCATTTAGAAAGACGCTAATTACAAATAATGTGTCGCCTTGGCCAGAGTGCCTAAGGCGGCAATAAAAAGAGAATACCTATGACAAGCCATACTCTCGATCAATTTAATAGTAATAACGAAAAACTCAGCCCTTGGCCGTGGCAAGTCAATGATGCAGCGCTGAGCTTTGATATCGACTCATTAGGCAAAAAACTCAAAGATTTAAGCCAAGCCTGCTACTTAGTGAATCACAGCGAAAAAGGCTTAGGCATAGCGCAAACGGCCGAAGTGACCACCAGTGACAGCCAAGCGCCATTGGGCTCACATCCTGTCAGCGCCTTTGCCCCTGCCCTTGGCACCCAAAGTTTAGGCGACAGTAATTTTCGCCGCGTCCACGGCGTCAAATACGCTTACTACGCCGGCGCTATGGCCAACGGTATTGCCTCGGAAGAACTGGTTATCGCCCTTGGCCAAGCGGGCATTTTGTGCTCATTTGGCGCGGCAGGGTTAATTCCATCCCGTGTTGAAGCGGCCATTACTCGCATTCAAGCGGCGCTGCCCAATGGCCCCTACGCTTTTAACTTAATTCACAGCCCAAGCGAGCCCGCATTAGAGCGCGGCAGCGTTGAGCTGTTTTTAAAACATAAAGTGCGCACGGTCGAAGCCTCGGCATTTTTAGGTTTAACGCCGCAGATCGTCTATTACCGCGCAGCAGGTTTGAGCCGCGACGCACATGGCGACATCGTCATTGGCAACAAAGTCATCGCAAAAATCAGCCGCACCGAAGTCGCGACTAAGTTTATGGAGCCGGCGCCGGCCAAAATCCTCCAGCAATTAGTGAGTGATGGTCTTATCAGCCAAGATCAAATGGCGATGGCGCAACTCGTGCCAATGGCGGACGACATCACGGCCGAAGCCGACTCAGGCGGCCATACCGACAATCGTCCATTGGTCACGCTATTGCCGACGATTTTGGCGCTCAAAGATGAAATCCAAGCTAAGTATCAATATAAAACGCCCATCCGTGTGGGCGCAGGCGGCGGCGTCGGCACACCCGATGCAGCATTAGCCACCTTCAACATGGGCGCGGCCTTTATCGTCACAGGTTCAATCAACCAAGCTTGCGTCGAAGCGGGCGCCAGCGAACACACCCGTAAGTTACTCGCCACCACAGAAATGGCCGATGTGACTATGGCGCCTGCCGCTGATATGTTCGAAATGGGCGTGAAATTACAAGTGGTTAAGCGCGGCACTTTGTTCCCGATGCGCGCCAATAAGCTTTATGAAATCTACACCCGTTACGATTCGATTGATGCCATCCCTGCGGACGAGCGTAAAAAGCTCGAAGAGCAAGTGTTTCGCTCATCACTCGATGACATTTGGGCTGGCACAGTCGCCCACTTTAACGAGCGCGATCCTAAGCAAATCGAGCGTGCACTGGATAACCCAAAACGTAAGATGGCGTTGATTTTCCGCTGGTATTTGGGTCTGTCGAGCCGCTGGTCAAACACAGGTGAAGTCGGCCGCGAAATGGATTACCAAATCTGGGCAGGCCCAGCACTGGGTGCATTTAACGCTTGGGCCAAAGGCAGTTATTTAGATGACTATAAAGCCCGCAATGCGGTGGATTTAGCCAAACATTTAATGGTGGGCGCAGCGTATCAATCCCGCATTAACTTGCTGTTATCCCAAGGGGTTAGCATTCCGGTCACACTACTACGCTGGAAACCGCTGAATCGTTTTTAAGCACTACGGGACAATAGATACATCAAGTAGGGACTCAACTCCCTGCTTGATGCAATCTTCTTCACTACCTCGTTAAATTGAAGCCGCCTACGCTATTACTAATCTAATCCCTTGAGCTATTAGCTCTATTTGTGCCAATGCCGCTAAGCACTGGCGCTCCAGTGGCACGCCGTAAACCCATCCTTGGGGGCTCAACGGAAAAGTCCCTTTTCCGATGGCCACTGCCGCGACAATGCACGCCAGCAACCAATCGAATACATGCTGCCTAATTTAAGAATGGGCTGCGAGGCAAACTTTGATAGGACATATCCCTTCCCCAAAACTCTACATACACCACATGATTTGTGAATAAAGTTTTTTGTCATTCAAAAGTATCGGTTTTTTTGCTGTGCTCCTCTATTTTCTGACTGCAACTCTTACCGAAGCTTAGGTAAAAATTGCCTATTCCACGCTTAGCACATTCGTATCCGCTTCAAACCAATCAATTAAATGTCATTTAAAATCAATAAACTAATTAAAATATGCAAAGTTGGCATTATGTTCGCAAGCTAGAAATAACCATTAGCCGTTACCTTACAAATGACACAAACGGTCATGCGAAGGATTAAGACAAGGGCAGGAGGTTATTATGTTAGGTTGGACATTAGTATTTCTAGTTGTCGCTGTTATTGCCGGACTGTTTGGATTTACGGGTATCGCTGGCGCGGCAGCGGGAATCGCAAAAATTATTTTCTTCTTATTTATTGTGTTACTCGTAATTTCACTGCTGATTAATGCCCTCAAGGGCAAGTCACCGCGACTTTAATTTTTTTAGAAAAGGAGATGTATATGAAACCATTTACTCTGATGACAAGCGCTTCACTGGCATTACTGCTCGCTTTAGGTTTAACCGCCTGTAGTGATAACAAAGCCGAAGATGCCGGCGAAAAAATTGATGAAGTGATGACTGATGCAGGTAATGCCATTGAAGATGCCTGTGAAGAAGTGAAAGAAGGCGTTAAGGCTAAAGATACTAAGTGCTAGTCTGACACTTTAACCTAACTTGAGGGTGGCAATAGACATATCTACTGCCACCCTTTTGATCTAATGTTAACAACGCGATTCACCGATTCAGTCAGCCGTTCAACATGCAGCGGTTAAATCAAAAAACAGCATTGGAGGGCGCGTATGCTAAGCAAAATCCACATCAAATATTTCTACTTTATGGGTGCCGTGTTACTCGCCTATTTTGCAGTAACGGGCACGTCTCCCCTGCTCACCTTTATTTGGGCTTGGACAAGCCTGTCGCTATTTTTAGTCGGTTCAGCCTACTGGTTTAATCTCGCCAGCATTTTTAGAAAGCGCCAAGATGGCACTATCCCTTGGTATATTCGCTGGGGCTTTATTCCGTTTTTATTGGGCAGTCGGCTGTATAATCATTGGGCCAGAAAACGCGACTCTGTGCCGTCGATGCAAAAGATAGATGAGCAGTTGTATCTCGGCTGCCGATTATTTTCTGCGGATCTGCAGAAAATCAAAGCCAATAAGATTACCGCCATTCTTGATGTGACCGCCGAGTTTGATGGCTTAGATTGGTCGCAGTTTGAAGATCATATCGAGTATTTGAACATTCCCATCCTCGACCATAGCGTGCCGACCAGTGCCCAGCTCAATCAAGCCGTTAACTGGTTGCATCGCCAAGTGCGCGCCAATAAACAGGTGCTGATCCACTGTGCTATGGGGCGCGGCCGCTCAGTACTGGTGCTCGCCGCCTATTTAGTCTGTAAAGATAAACAGCGCAACTTCGCCGAAGTACTGCAACAAATAAAGCAAGTTCGCAAAACCGCGGGCTTAAACAAATGGCAATTACGCGCCCTTGAACACATGCTTAAGCAAGGCAAAATCAACATCCACAAAGTGGCGTGGATTATCGCCAACCCAGTCTCCGGCGGCGGCAAATGGCAAGAATATGGCGAGCAAATCCAAGACGAACTAAAAGCCTATTTTGACCTAACGATAAAACTCACCAGCGAAAATGTCAGCGCAAACACCTTCGCCAAAAAAGCCCGCAGTAGCGGCGCAGATATCATCATCGCCTGCGGCGGCGATGGCACAGTGACAGAGGTGGCATCGGAAATAGTGAACACCGACATCGCCTTAGGGATCATTCCCTTAGGCACCACTAACGCCCTCAGCCACGCGCTATTTGGTTTAGGCAGTAAGCTTATTCCTGTCTCTCAGGCTTTAGATAATATTATCCAAGGCCATTACCAAGCTATCGATACTGCCCGCTGTAATCAACATTTAGTCTTGCTACTTGTGGGCATTGGTTTTGAACAGCAGATGATTGAATCTGCGAGCCGTGAACGTAAAAATGCCCTCGGCCAGTTTGCCTACCTCGATGGCTTATGGCGCGCCGTGAATGCCGATATCACTCTAACCATACAGCTCAGCTTAGATGATGCCGAGCCCACAACATTGACCACCCATAGCCTTATTGTTGCCAATGCCGCGCCGTTTACCAGCGTATTAGCGCAGGGCGATGGCGAGCCTAATATGACAGATGGCCTACTCGATATTACCTGGCTAGATGCCGGCAGTGAGCCGACAGACAAGCTCCTTAGCCTAGCCGAATTAGCCATTGCAGGATGGGTAAAAGAAGGCAATAAAGACACACAGTCAAAGCCACCTAACGTGCCATCTAGCACAACCAAGGTTCACCACGCCCACGCAAAAAAAGTGCGTATTAGCAGTGAGCCCAAGTGTAAATATGTGATTGATGGCGAAATTTTTGAGCCCGCGGATCTTACCATTGAAGTTCAACCCGCATCTCTCAAGGTATTTGTGCCTTATCAAGAATCGACTGAAAATGCTATCGACCCAAAAATCACGTAAATGACACTATCGCGATGTTTATTAAGATAAAAACAGCAAGCGCAATAAGCACTCGCATAAAATTAAATTCACTCACTTTGGGGTGGGATTTTTGAGGACTATTGCTAAAATCCTGAAACTTACAGCCTATTGCTTGCGCGCATTGCTGCAAAACTTGCTGTAATTCCTGCTTGTCAGTGCTGTTAGCCAATTTCAATTGATTCCCTTTAGGCTGCTGTACTTGTAAATAAGCGAGATAGTGATCGACCGTATCTTCCGCTTGGCGTTTACGGTCGAACTGGTGCCAATGGGTTGTTTGTAGCAGATAGAGTTGCACAGCATTAATATCTGAAAAGGCATAGGCGCGCCAACGCCACAATCCAGGCAACTTCCCATTGAATACACCTTTACCGAGCCACAATTGCTGTCGCTCGGTATCTAACCAAGATTGTTGCCGAACTAACGCTAGCGGCAGTACAGGGAACAACAGAAAAAATGCCACCCAACCAAGCACAAGCCGTAACACGGGCTCGGGTTGTAACCAGGCCGCTCTCGCACAAAGCAATCCAAGCACTAACAAGGCAATGGCAAAAAACCACAGTAGAGGTCGGTACTGGGTACTCAACGCCTTGAGATAAAGCGCACTCTTAGGAGGTTGATTAAGTATCACTGAACTTGTTCCTTGTTCCTTGTTCCTTGTTCCTTGTTCCAAAAATTATCTCACCATCCCAAATTGACCTGTGCTAGTAACAATATGAGGCATTGATAGTTTACACAATCAACACCTAACTTATTTTTAGATCCTTTCGAGTTAAACCAACGACTGACATCCATGTCAATAACCGTTCGATATCGCTCATATTGCAACGAAAAGCTGCAACTTTGCAGTTGCAGCTAAGGTGTTATTGACCCGCAGCGGTATCCTCACCGGTCCAGAGTCGCATGATGCGATAAGGTGGTTTGGCTGTTTCAGCTTCGCCATTAAAGGCTTTTGCTTTATGCAATTGATTCACTGAAATATATAACCAGCCCGTTTCACCAAATTGCACACTATCGGGAAAATCCAGCAATGGAGAACTGACCACTGTTGATAGCGTACCTTTGTTATCTAACATAGATATGGCATTGTGGTTCAAATTGGTGAAGTAATGATTACCTTGTTTGGACGTTGCAGCGCCATCTGACACTGGCTTAGCTCCGACTAATTTTACAGTCGCGATAATTTTATCATTATTGCCTGTTTGTAAAGCCGCAGTCGATAACTGATACCAGTGAGTGCCATTCATTGCACCATAATAGAGTGTACTTCCATCGGCAGATAAACTGATAGGATTGACCGCGACACTAGCAACCTTGCCATTAAACAATGTTGTTTTGTTATCTATGTTCATTACTGCATCCGCTTGGGCCTGCAGCGAACTATGACCTGAAAAACGTACGGTATGACCATCGTCGATACGCACTGCTAAGAGGCCTGGGTTGGCGATATCGGCTAAATAAATCCAACCTTTTTGTGAATCGACAACCAGATCCTGCATAAAGCTGCCTTTGGGCGCGAGTGCTTGTGGTAGGACAATTTGTTTATATAGACTGCCATCCTTAATGTTGAATCCCCAAATCCTTGTTTGGCCTAATTCTAACCCCATATCTGCGGTCCAGAGGTGTCCAGCTTTGTCCTGAGCAATCCCTAATAAGGTATCAAATTGAGTCATATTGGCAGTCGAAGCTTTTTGCAAATCCATTGAAGGCCAAGCTTTGTAAGCATTGGTTTCACGATTAACTTCAATCAGTTGCAAACCTGATGGCGTATCAAGTGGATGTACCGTGGCAAAAATCCGACCTTGTGCAGTGACGCTGACATTGCCAGGTCGTATTGGCAATTCAGCGACTGTTTCAAGACTTCCTACCGCTGGGGTAGCGTTTACAAAACTACTGGCAGTCAATGAAAGCCATAGTGCTGTAGTAAATAAGTGTTTCATATTCTATCTCCGCTTTTCTGTTTAAGGGCTGTAGAATAGGAGTTATTATTTACAAAAAAAATAGTGTAAAAATCGGTTCTGTTTCAATATTAATTTGATAATCAGCACTATTCCGCCGTCGGCTCACCCGCTTCGACTTGTTGCTCGTACTTGCTGAGCTTGTTGTAGAGGGTTTTTACACTGATCCCCAGTTGCTCGGCAGTGTCAGTTTTATTGCCTTGAGTGGTTTCTAATGCTTGATAAATGGCGATTTTTTCTAAGTCTTCTAAACGCATGCCCTGCGGAATAACCACTTGGTCATCGGCAGATGCCCCCATTTCACTCGCCTGTGGCAGTTGTAAGTGACTGGGTAAAATCTCTTGATCTGCCAAAATATAGGCTCGCTCAATGGCATGTTTTAATTCACGCACATTCCCTGGCCAAGGATACGCCGCAATCATCTGCGCACTGTCTTCAGCGAGGCTTTTATTCTGCTTTTCGGCCACATTACGATAGGCAAGAAAATGCTGCGCTAGCCCGAGAATATCATCGCCACGTTCCCTTAATGGCGGAACGCGGATAGGGAACTGGGCCAAACGGAAATACAAATCTTCGCGAAATTGCCCAGCCTCAATCGCCACTATGGGATCACGATTAGTTGCCGCCACAATCCGCACATTGGCATGCTGCACTTTGGCACCGCCAACGGGACGATATTCGCTATTTTCAAGCACTCTGAGTAACTTCACTTGATGCTCAATCGGCATTTCGGTGACTTCATCAAGAAATAAGGTTCCACCTTCTGCCTGCTCAAATACGCCTTTGTGATCGCGATTCGCACCAGTGAAAGCGCCTTTGACATGACCAAACAGCTCACTATCGACCAACTCAGGGCTTAATGCACCGCAGTTAATTGCAATAAAAGGCTCGTTCAATCTAGGGCTGGCAAGATGTATGGTATTGGCAACAAGCTCTTTCCCTGCGCCACTCTCTCCAATAATCAGCACATTACTGTCGGTCGCAGAAACGCGACGTATCGTACGATACAGCTTGTGCATAGCTGCAGAGGAACCGACAAGCAAACCATATTGGTCTAGCTCGCTGGAAAAAGGCCGAGGCCGGATTGGTGATGAGACTAAATACTGGGCAAAATCGGCGAAGATGTCACTGATCAACGTCATATCGTAGGGTTTACGAAAATGATAACAGGCAAAATTCGACATTAACTGATCAAGATTGGGGTTCGGCTGACCGTCGGAGAGAAATATAAACTCGATATTAGACAAGGCCGTATTGTCCAGCAGCCCAAGATAATCCTCGCGGCTAAGGCTAGACAGCTCAATGATGGCAACATCAACGTGGTTCGCCTCAAGCTGCTCTATCCAAGGTAAATCATCGACACTGCGTAGCTTATTAAAGTCGGCTGCGCCGGCGAGTTCAATGATAGCTTGCTCGGCGTTTACATCCTGCAGGTGATAAAAAAGTGTCAATCGAGCCATGCTATCCCACTCCCTGTGTATGAAGGGCTACTGTATGTCAGTCGTGAAATTTTAACAACAGCAACGGTAATAGTTGCCGATATTCTAAGAGGATGGCGCAAGGAACCGAGAATATCAGCCTAAAAATCAGCCTGTTAACATACCATTAAAAATGAGAACAAAATATGCATGGTAGCTGAACGAAACGCAATTAGTTAATCCAAACCGTTAAACAGGACTGTGCCGAACACTGGCATTTGGAGGCATTCATGAAGTCTAATGTTGTGCAACATCAGACTGATATCCGCGCCGATATCAGTTTGATTGATGAAATAATAAAGCTCAATCAAGAAGGGCTAACATTCTACAATCAGGCAATGACGTACGTCGAAGACTATAACCTTAAGCGTATTTTTTCGACCAAAGCGAATATCCACCAACGAATGTTTACGCGTTTTGAACAGCTGCGCCCTCTAACTGGTGAGCCTATTCATGGTCTAAGTCATGCAATACCAGTGACTTACACTCAAGTGACCAAATTGCTGCAGCAATGCCATATGGCACAAGCGATGGCCGCACTTGTCGCCATTGAACAACAAGTGTTAATCCAGATGAAACAAGCGGTAAGGCAAGCACATCAGCCACAGCTTGCCAATCAGCTCGCAGAAGGTGCCGCTTGGTTGCAAATCAGTTGCGATGGTATGAGTTCACTCAACCCCAGTTAATCCTTGTAGCTGTTAGCATCAGTGCACATCAATATGATGTCTCTGTACTAATACGGCTTGCTACTGCATACGCGAAACCTTAAACACTCAACCGCACTTATTGGTGCGGTTTTTTTATGCTCTAAAGATGGCTTTGCTTACCAGCAAAAATTACATTTTGTCGGTAAAAAAGACCGACTTAGGGGAAATCGCTGAGACATGAAAATATCAAAATCATCAACTAAAAGCATTTAAGTCAATAACTTAATAACACTGGCACGATTCACGCACTATCTAACATCGAGAAAACAACGGAGGATATGATTATGAAAACCACAACAGCATCAGTACTAGCGACTTTACTTGTCGGTTCAATCAGTTTAAATGTCGCCGCAGCTCAAGATTGGAAGGACGGGGCAAAGGATGCGTGGATCGATGGTAAAGCTGAAACCACTTTACTGCTCAACACTAACCTCAATTCCTTTGACATTATCACCGATGTGAAAGACGGAAACGTCACATTAACAGGTAAAGTGGAAAGCAGTGTCGATAAAGCCCTCGCCTCTGAACTGATCAAAAGTTTAGACGGGGTAAAAGATGTCGATAACCAACTCACTGTAATGAATGAGAAAGAAGGCACCAGTGACGTTGTCGCGTCGTTGACCGATTCTAAGGTTGCCACAGTCGTCAAAACCCGTTTACTGTTTTCAACCGATGTTTCTGGCACCCAGATTAATGTGGATGTCGCCAATGGTATCGTCACCTTAAAAGGTGAAGTTGCTAGCGATGCCGAACGTCAGTTAGCGCTGAAAATTGCTGAGAATACCGACGACGTGAAAAAGGTTGTCGATAAAATTAAAGTCATAAAAAACATGTCTTAATGCAAGCAGTTAGTCTTGACTCAACGATTTGATCTAATTGGTTATAAAAGTGAGTCATAACAAATCATTACAAAAAACCAGCCTAGGCTGGTTTTTTATGTCTATTATCAGATTTAATCAAGCTAGGTTTTCTATCTCGACTAAGGAAGACTAAATTGCGAGAACAAAAATCGAAGTGGGAAAATAAAAGCTGCGCTAAAATGCGGGCTCAGCGCTGGCTTCAAAGCCAAACTGGAACTCATAAAAATGCTGACCATTTTCGATACTGATGGCCATAGTGCCCGTTAAGCCCTGCAACTCGCCCGCGCCAGAATGGGGAACCACTTCTAAGATCAAACGGTTTTGCCCATCGGTCATAATGCCAAAATGTTGCAGCACGAAACTGCCCTGCTTACCGCATACATTGCCAACCACTTGTTCAATCGCCACATAGCCAGCCGAGCCTTTGACTGACGTCATCGCACTGAGCATTTCACCTTGACTGCGGCCCTCAAGCTCACCATAAAAGGTTTTATCTAAGCCCATACGCCCTAACGTCACGCCGCCAACCCCAGTCGCATAGGGGCTATCTGGGGTGAGCTTAACATCAAATTTCCCCGTAATTTTGTTAACTTGCATGACACTCTCCTTGTCAAAACGTTATGCCAAGTCTATCTACCCGAGATTGCTTGCCGCTGCGGCAAGCATGATTCACGGAACGAAAAATAACTTAGCACAAGCCTGCGCAGATCCATAATCGCATTTACACAATTCCCTTACACACGCCCCTTGCACACGCCAACTGACTACTGAGTTAAGTGACTGATGCCAGTTTCACTCACTGCCACTTCTGTGGTTTTGACGATTTCAGGGCTCTCAGACATAGGTTGGTCAGGCGCTCTATCGCGATAAGTCACGGCAATTTTGAATGGAGCTTCGAAGGGATAAACAGGTTCAATACTGTCCACCTCAATGCGATCGCCCAGCACGACGCTGCCTAAATGCTTCAAATTATTGTGTTCAAAATCGAGACTAAACAAACCAAGATACCAAAATACCCCCGAACCTTGGGTCGTCACAATAAACGGCGCCACAAAGGGCATAGTCTGCAGTTTAGGATCATCTTGAATGGGTGCGTTACTCTGGGTATCGGGCTCTAAAGCGGGATCGAAATTTAACGGGGTAATGCGTAAATAATCCAGTAATGCTCGGCCTTTTACGTCACCGTCTTGATAATCTCCCATTGCAAATTCCGTTTGCTTGATCTTAATAAAATGGGTTAAGGCAACGGATTTGCCCCCCTCTGGCAGGGTAATTTCAAACGGGTTAGCGGTATTTAAGCTAAAGAGTTTAAGCATCACTTCCGATGCATTCGCCACCGGTTTAACCTCAAGTGGTGTCACCACTTCGACCTCATTGGCCTGTGCCTGCGCTTTTTCCTGTGCCATAGCCTCGTCGTATTGCATAACTTGGCCATCTTCCATCACCATATAAATATCATCATTGCTCATGTTGAAACGGTAAATACCCGCGGCAAGTATGGCGAATATCACTAAGGTGCCCGCTAGGGTTAACTTTACAAACGTACTCATTTTATCTCCCCAATCGCGCGCTTTGTGCGCTGCTTTTCTAACACTGATCAACTTCAAATCAATGTCGGAGCAGTATTACAGATACTGAGTTAAAGCGGAGTGGGTAAAGTGTAAAAAAGTGACGCTATTTTGAAATTTGTCAGGCTAAGTTCAGCAACATGTCCTTTACTCGGTGAATATTATGGGCCGAGTAAATACTCAGCCCAACACTTAGCTACTTCTCGTTTTTCCACAAGGCTGGGGTTTGACTCGGTTGCCAATTACTTTGGGAGAAATGGGCTTGCACTAAGGAATAGATTTTATCTTGATAGGACACAAACTCAGGTAGTTGATAATTATGCTGATCCTGCCAAGCAGGGGCATAGTTATCTAGCGTATCAAAACGATACCCTTGACGTTGAGCTTCTTCAACAAAACGCTTAATTTTAGGCAAGTTGATGGTTGCACCTTGTCCGCGGTGAGCATTCTCAAACAGGAAGTCGTGGGTCAAGATCACCACTTTACCGTCGTGCAAACCATCGCTGCAATCTAAGTTCTGCGTGCGACTGTTAAGAGGGTTCATTGTGGTGCCCGCACAGGTGTTGATCACTTGATTGATTTTATCAACCAGCTCAACCCCATCGGCCATGGATTCAGCGGGAAAAGCCACGCCCCAATCCTCTGGCCCCCAATCAAAGTCCCAACCAAATATTTTATAGTCACTCTCGGCGAGCATGTTTTGAATTTGCACCGCAACTTGCGAACTGTTCGTTGAGGTTTCGGCGGTACAAGCAAAAGCTGGGTCCCAAGGCGGCACAGTGTCTGAAGTTGCACACAAGCCGTCACCTTTAAGTTTACTGGTCACGCGCCAGCCATTGGTATAGGGCAAACGAGCCAACTTTGTCATCTTGTTGTTAGGATAACTGGCGGCATTAGGGATAAGCTCAACCACTTTGGCGGTGTTTGTCACAAAGTAGGTAAAGTCGGTGGCCGCATCTTGATAGGATTTCACCGGCCATAGACCCACTTGATTGCAATAAACCGCCCCCGATTGAACGCCATCGGTGCAGTTATGCAGCATATGATCGTAACTGTGGTTTGCCAGAATATGACCATCGTCTAATAAACGTTGCAGGGCGACAGCCGCTAACGCTTCGTTTTCATCCCCTTCGCCATACATATGAAATGCATTGATAAAGAAGGTCGCCTTGATATTGGCATCCTTTAGCGCATCCAATACCCCTAAAGTCGCGTCAATTGGACCATCATCAAAGGTGAGGTAAATGGTTTTATCGCTGGCGTGGGCAAGACTTACGCTCGCTATACAGAGTCCAACTGCGGCGGCTATCGATTTCAGTTTCATGATCTCATCCTATAGATAATGTTTGAGGCTAATGATTAAAAAGCAATGAGTTAACGCCAATGCATCTCTATTCGCGCACAGTCTCGCACTCATTCGCTCGGCTTATCTATAGTGAGTAATCTAGCCAGCGTTAGTTATACCATCCTAGCAACAAGCCATACTTTTCTACGCTAAGTCGTTAAATCGTCCATCAGCATTCAAGTTGAAATCACCGCCGCCCTCACGTTAAACACAATAGAAAAATACCAATCCTAGTGTGAAAAGTACCGCATCAACAATTCGATAACAGGTAAGTTAACTGAAGAAAAAAACAACACTAAAGCACTACAGGGACGCTATAACATGTCAGAAGGTCAACTATTTAAGAGCTCTTTGCTCGCATTATGTATCGCTAACGCCTTATTCGGGATGAGCTCAACCGCAGTCGCGGCGGAGCAACAAGAGGCAACGGCAGAAAATATGGAGGTGATCCAAGTCCGCGGCATACGTCGCTCGATTGAAGCCTCAATGAATACCAAACGCTTCGCCGACTCTACGGTCGATGCCATCACCTCGGAAGATATAGGTAAGTTTCCCGATAAAAACATCGGTGATGCGCTGCAGCGCATCTCTGGGGTGACGGTCGATAGGCAATACGGTGAAGTAAGCGGCGTTACTATTCGCGGTACAGCGCCAGAGCAGAGTCGTATTTTGCTGAACGGTCAAACTGTTGCCAGCACTTCTTGGTATGACTTGGGTCCTGCCACTCGTACCTTCAATATGGAATTATTGTCGGCCGAGCAAGTGAACGCCGTTGAAGTGCACAAAACCCCGACCGCCAGACTTGAAGAAGGTGCGCTGGGCGGCACTGTCGATCTCAAAACCCGCAAACCCTTAGATCTTGATGCCCACACCTATCAAGTCGCTGGCGAGCTGAGCCAAAGCAGCCTGTACGATGAAACAGACCCGAGTGGCTCTTTCCTCGGGAGCTGGAAAAATGACGACGAAAAGTTCGGCATTTTAGGCGCCTATTCAGTAGAAAAAATTACCAGCGGCCGCCAAGTACTGGAATCTCTCAGTGGTTATTATGAATACTTCGCCGCCGATCCCGCGCAAAATCAAGAATCAACTGTAGGCGCTTGGGGTATTGGCTCGCAGGCCTTTAGAGCCGAACGTGAACGGACCAGTGCCCAAGTCACATTGCAATTTGCACCGACAGAAAAAACAGAATTTACCTTAGATTACTTTAATTTTGAACTCGATATCCCCCACGTAAACCATAACTTCCTTACGGTTGGCGCGCGCGGTTCGGGCTCCACCAACGTAGTGAACAACGCCCAAGGCGGCACAGCATCGGCAACGATTCTGCCGGCGTATGCGTCGATTATTTATAACCCTGTGGTACGCCACGCGGTCAATATGAAATCTGACGTACTCAACTTGACCGGAAAATACGTCGGGGACAGTTTTACGGTGAGTGGCGTTATTGGCCAATCGACCTCAGATGGTGGCACCCAAGGCGGCTCATCTTCTTGGTGGATCCCCGCGACGGACCAAGGCGGCAAAATTGGCGATCCCGCCTTCCCTAACGGTCAAGGCAGTGTCGATGGCGGCTTTAGTTACGATGCCACCGGTCCCTACCAAGTGGTGCTGACGAGTTTAGATGCCAACGATGCCAGCCAGTTCAAGCATGCGCAGGAAGCCAACTACGAAACCACAGTGCAAGATCATAAAGTGACCTACGCGCAGTCTGACTTCGAATATCAACTCGACCATGATTTTATTAACAAAATTGCAGTCGGGATTAAGTACAACACCAGTGATTTCGAGCGTAATGCCTTCAACCGTAACCCCGCAGAAATCCTAGGTTTCGTGCCCAATGGCAACCTCGCTAACTGGAGCGATGGTGTACTTTCTGGGCTACATTCCCAGAGCGGTGGCAATGTGCTCGACTCCTATGCCAAGTTAGATGAAGACAAATGGTGGGCCTTTATCAGTGAGAAATACGCCAATGGCGAGTTAGTGGAAGTCGCCGATCTCGGTAACACCTTCACTGTCGAAGAGGAAATGTTGGCCCTGTACGCCCAAGCGGATTTCAGCGGCGAATTCTACCGTGGTAACTTTGGCGTGCGTTACGTTAACACAGACCAAACCTCAACCGGTTTTGCCGATGGCAAGCCCTACAATGAATCCGTTAATTACGATAATTGGCTACCGAGCATCAACGTCGCCTTCGATCTACAAGAAGATTTAATCCTACGTGCTTCGGCCTCTTCCGTGATGGCGCGTAACAACTACAGCGATCTAAAACCTGGCTTAGCCATAGCGAAAAACTTTGGTACTGCGACCGGCGGTAATCCAAATTTGAAACCCTATAAGGCGAATCAAGCCGACCTTGGCATCGAATGGTACTTCACTGAATCTTCTATGTTGTCGGCGGCTTTGTTCTACAAAGATATTGATAACGTAGTGTTTGTCACTGAGTCGACGCAATATATCGAAGGTTGCGGCGCGTCAGAATCCGAGTGGGATAAATGCCGCGTCACAGCCCCAGCCAACGGCGGTAGCGGCTCAGTGACTGGGCTTGAAATCCAGCTGCAGCATAACTTTGAAAGCGGTTTTGGCTTCTTGACCAACTACACCTATGTTGACAGTAAGAGCACGCGCCCCGATGGCACAGAGCAGATGATTGAAGGTGTGTCAGAAAACTCCTTCAACGGCTCACTCTTCTACGAAGATGATCTATTCAGCGCCCGTATCGCCTATAACTGGCGTTCAGAATACTTAGGCGTGGGTAACATTCAAAACGTGTTAAACGACAGCTATCAACAAGTCGATGCCTCGATTATTTGGCATGCGATGGAGAACTTAGACATTTCACTCGAAGGGGTAAACCTAACCAATGAAGTGGTGCAATCCTATGATGTTAAATACGGATTGACCCAAAATACCATCGAATTTGGTTCACGTTATTTCGTCGGTGCCAGCTACAAATTTTAAACTTGAGTCACACCATAGCCGGCCTTAGGGTCGGCTTTTTGCGTTGATAATGCAGTGGGATAAGCCATGAAAGTGAAGCAAGCAATCAGAAAAATCATTATCTTAGGTGGCGGCACCGCAGGCTGGATGGCAGCGGCCGCCCTCGCGAATAACCCCGTATTTGCCGCCATTGAACTCTGTCTAGTGGAATCAGACAACATAGGCACCATTGGCGTTGGCGAAGGCTCGACGCCACACCTAAAACGCTTTATGGACAACTTAGGCATCAGCGAAAAAGATTGGATGGAGCCATGCCACGCCAGCTATAAAACCGGCATCGACTTTATCAATTGGAATGGTGATGGGCAGCAATACTTCCACCCTTTCTATTTTCAAATGGATGTAAAACCCGCCGAAGTTTTCTTTATCAACGCCAATGCGAGGCGCCGAGGGCATGGCAGTGCCGTTAGACCCGATGCGTTTTTCTCCAGCGGCGTACTGGCCAAACACAATCTCAGCCCAAAGCCGAATAAAGCACTGCCCTACACCAACGAATACGGCTATCACTTCGATGCCACTGAGCTGGCCAATTACTTAAAAGATTATGCCTGCCAACGCGGCGTACGGCAGATCATTGCTGATGTGGTCGAGGTTTCAACCACCCAACACCAGCAGATTGAGACGCTGATCCTAGCAAATGGCGAACGACTGAGCGCCGACTTTTTCATCGATGCCAGCGGCTTTAGCGCTAAGTTAATTCATAAAGCCCTAGGCGTGCCCTTTCAATCCTTCGCCGATGAGTTGCTCAACGACAGCGCCGTTACTGTACCCGTATTAATGGACTCCATTCAGACCCAAGCACAGCAGGCAAAGTACCATACCCGCGCCACGGCGCTCAGTGCGGGCTGGTTATGGCAAATCCCCCTCACCAACAGGCTTGGCAATGGCTATGTGTATAGCAGTCGCCACCTCAGTGCCAATGCTGCGGCCAAAGAATTGTTACACAGTGTAAATTTACCCGAGTCGACCCAAGTGCGGTTTCTTAAAATGCGGGTCGGCGTCAGTGACAAGGCTTGGCACAACAATGTGTTGGCGATTGGGCTTGCGCAAAGTTTTATCGAGCCGCTCGAAGCCACATCCATCATGATGACTCAGTTCACCCTTGAAAGATTTATGTCGTTATTCGAGCGCTATCAATTGAATAAGCAGGCAGAGACCTTAAGTCGACAAACACTCAATCAGGCGGTCATGCAGTTAGTGCTCGGCATAAAGGATTATATTCAGGCCCATTATGTCACCAGCCAGCGCAGCGAACCCTATTGGTTGGCGGCGAGAAAAGTCACCATTTCCCAAAGGCTGACGCAACTATTGCAAGCTTGGTATCAAGGGGAAGACTTTGATTTACTGCTTTACCAATACGATCAGCAACTCGCCTACTTTCGCCCTTCTTGGTATGCGCTGTTAGCGGGAATGGATTACCGCGACCCAAAACTGAAGCGCCCATTTGAGCCGATTTCAGCGGAGATCACGGCGCAAGCGATACGCTACAGCCAAACCTTAGTGGAGCAGTATTTTCAGCCTAAGCATCCGTGATAAGAATGGTTAAATTGCCCTTTGTTTACTGCTAAAGCACTGACGAAAACGACTCGGCGTGACACCTTTAAATTGAATAAAACGCCGATTAAAATTGGATAAGTTGTTGAAACCACACTGATCGCTGATGGTTGATATCGGACTTTGATTTGACAGCAGTAACTTGCACGCCTTAGCGATCCTGAGTTGATTGATAAACTCAGTTAAGGTTTTCTCGGTGCGTTTTTTAAAGAAGCGATGGAAGTGATTGGTGCTCATGTGCGCTAACTTTGCCAAATCCTGTGCCGACAAGGCCTGAGTGTAATTGTCATAGATATGCTCAATCACTTTATCGAGCTTTTTCACGGTAAAGTCGAGTTTACTACCGTGGGTAAACAAGGTACTCGACAAGAGTTCTTGCTGACTATCCTGTTGTAATAACGCTAATAATTCCAATAACAAAATATAGCGTCTAAAAGGATTGGCCGTCTCCATCGCGATAAACACACTATGGGCCTTACGCGCCGTTTCCTCACTAAACAACACACCTCGTTTGGCATGGGTCAAAAGTGAATGCAAAGACGCTAACTCACGTTGCTCATTCACAATTTGGTGTAGCCAGACCGCTGGAATTTGTGCCACATAAACGACTTCCTGCACCCTCGCATTCGAAGTGCCGTCTTTTAGCGCGTTGCCATTTGATATCTCGTCAGTTGAAACACCAAGGTTCGCCTCGGATTGCCAGCCGTGGGGCATATCTGGTCCTATGATCACTAAATCATAATCGCCATAACGGGCAATATGGTCGCCCACATAACGCATACCATAACTGTTGAGGGTTAAGCAGATTTCGTACTCGGGGTGATAATGCCAATTGAGATCCATGTGATCCCATTCATAACGAAAGTAACGCCAAGAGCTATTTTCATCGGGGATCACTTTTTCACACAGAGGTTTCATCCATTAAACTCCAGTTGCTCATTCCTTTACCTTAGCTTCAATCAGCTCTTATAGTTCAACGCCATTCACTCAAGCTAGCCGTTATGCCAACCTGTTAAATTATTCAATTACTTAGACCTTATTTTTAATGCCAGCCTTGACCTATCAGCGCGGCGAAATAGCAGTGCCACGCGCACTATTGTCTATAGCAAGTCAGCCTCACAGTGATACTAAACTCTGCTACTCCAATACTATTCTATCCAATGTTAATTAAAGGTAACTATTTTACAAGTAAACACTTTATCAGCAGAGGCTAAAACATGGTTTTCTCTATGCTCATCCGCAGCAGCTATCTGCTGCCCACTATCTACAGCAAGTATTTACAGCACCTGATGTAAATCAGCCCAATCAGCGCAAACACGATTTGACTATGTGAGAAAAGTATCGACAGAGGCACCATTCGTATCACCACCAAGGCGAGCGTCAAGCCACAATGAATTTCACTTAATTCAATTGGCTAAGCACATGAAACACAAACTCATCATTCTGTTTGTTCTCTGCACTTTCTTTGTGATTTCTTTGATGACCAACAGTATGGGGCCGATTTTCCCTGCATTAATTGACAGTTATGCTATCGGCCTGACGTTGGCGGGGTTATTTCCCTTTGCGTTTTTTATCGCCTACGGCGTGACATCGATTCCTGCGGGGATTTTGGTGGACAAGTACGGTGAAAAGCGGGTGATCATCTTAGCCTTTAGCCTAGCGTTTATCGGCGCCGTGACTTTTGTGTGTCTGCCCACCTTTAGCATCGCCATGTTTAGCCTATTTTGTATTGGCACTGGCATGAGCTTATTGCAGGTGGCAGTCAATCCCTTACTGCGCCAAGCCGCGGGGCCAGAGCATTTTGCCTTTTTCTCCGTACTGGCCCAACTCGCCTTTGGCGGCGCCGCGACCTTAGCGCCGCTGGTGTATCAGCATTTTGTCGCCTTAGATCAAGCCAGTGTTGCATCCGCCAACTATGTGCAACAGCTATTGCCAGAGAACATGAGTTGGCTCGCCATGTATTGGTTATTCGCCGTGGTCGCGCTCGCCATGGTGCTCTTTGCCAGCCTAGTGAAGATGCCCAAAGTGAATAAACTGGCAGATGAGTCGACAGGTGCCCTCGAGACCCATTTACGCCTTTTCAAAGATAAAACCGTTTTGAAATTCTTCTTCGCTATCGCCGCCTACGTTGCGCTTGAGCAAGGGCTTGCTAACAGTATCTCAGTCTTTTTGCTGCAATATCATGGTCTTGACACCTTAAGTGTCGGCGCCAATGTGGTTAGCGATTTTTGGTTTTACATGACGCTCGGCTGCCTACTCGGTTTGCTGCTACTTAAACTTATCGACAGTCAGATCTTGCTGCTCAGTTTTTCCCTTAGTTCACTGGTTTGTTTTCTGGTGGCGATTTGGGGACCGAGCCAACTAACATTAATTTGTTTCCCATTGGTTGGCTTTTTCATTTCTATCATGTGGTCGGTGATCTTCTCGTTGGCGCTCAATTCGCGCACTCAAGATCATGGATCATTCGCCGGCATTCTCTGTACCGGCATTATCGGCGGCGCGTTTATCTCGCCGATCATTGGTGTTATCAGTGAGCTGTCCGGCGAATTACGGCTCGGGATGTTAGTGCTGTTAATTCCTATGGCATACATAGGTTATGTGGCCCTAACGGCTCGTCCCTTAATTAAAAACACCACATTATTTTCAACAAAAGCGGCATCAAAGGATGACGAGCCGATGGCAACAAACAACACGAGAGGCAACAAGCTATTATGAGCGTCCTATGTTTAGATCTTGGGGGAACTAAACTGATGTTGGCACAGGTGGAAGGTAAAACCTTACTCGACACTTGGCGGTATCCTGTTCCCGCAGATGGCAATTTTGAACAATTATTAGATTTCCTCGTGACCTGTATCCACAGCCACCTCACATCTGAAACCTGTGGTATTTCCATCGGGATACCCGGCATGGTGGATATGCACAGCGGCACTTTACTCGAAGTGCTCAACATCCCTGCATTAACGGCAACGCAGTTGGCTCAGCAGCTTAAAAATACCTTTGAAATGGATGTTGTTGTGAATAACGACGCTAACCTCTTTGCCCTCGGCGAAGCTGTACTCAATCACAATCAAGACATGCTCGGGATTACCTTAGGCACTGGCGTAGGCGCTGGGGTGATTTTTAATGGTCAGTTGTATTCGGGTAAACATTGCGCCGCAGGTGAAATCGGCAGTTTGAGTTATCGCGATGGCATTATTGAGCACTACTGCTCTGGGCAATACTTCACCGTTCATCATCACATGAGTGGCGAGCATTTGTACCAAAAAGCCTGTGAAGGTGACAGCCAAGCGCTACAAGCCTTCGCCCATTTTGGCGAACACTTGGCACACATGATCGCCCAAACCTTACTGGTATACGATCCCAAAGATATTATCCTTGGCGGCTCAGTCAGCCAAAGCTTTCCCTTTTTTATTGAAGCACTTAAACAGAAATTGCAAAGCTTAGTCTATGGCCCGCAACTGACAGACTTGACGATTTCAGCCAGCCAACATCACAATGCAGCACTGATCGGAGCGGCACAATGGTTTTTACAACAAAAGGACTCAGCTAAGTGAAAGGACAAATAACACAGAAAGGGATAATAAAGTGGCAGAGGATTAAGACGGCCTTAGTCAGCGGCGTCATGGCAGTGCTTCCCGTGGCGTCGGTGCTTTCAATACTTGTAATGCCATCAGTACAGGCCGCCAATGCTGTGCAGAAGGCAAATCATGTCGCGCTGAATCAATTGGCCGATAAGCTCCAATTAAATTATCAGTTAACCGCCAGTTATCTTGAAACCTGTCCCGCTAAAGAAGCCCAATGCTATCGCTCTGCCATTGAGCTGACCTTGCCGACTCAGCTATCGAACGACAAGTTATCCAGCGAAGAGTTAAATCACGGCGACTGGCAAATTTATTTCAGCCAATTATCGCCCGTTTATTTCGTCGATGCGGGTGACTTTAGCATTGAGCATATCAATGGCGATTTACATAAAATCACTCCTAAAGCTAGCTTTAAGGGATTCGTCGCCAATCAAGTTTATCGTATTGATTTTTATAGCAAAGGCAGCCAAATCACCCGTTCCGAGTTTATGCCAAACTTCTTTGTCGCTATGGGCGATAAGGCGCAGGTCATAAAGAGCACTCAAACAAGGCGCGATAAAGAAACAGGTTTAGCCGAGCAAGACTACCTCGCACCTTTTAATGCCGAGAAACAATTCTTACTGGCAAAAAACGATGCAACCCCCTTTGCCGATGGCCAGTATTTAGCTGAGCAATATCAAGCCTTAACCGCAGACAAAGCACCTGACATTAGCGGCAAACTCATCCCCACGCCACTTCATAGCCAAAGCCTAAACTCAGCGCCGTTATCCCTTGCTAAAGGTTATCAACTCACGGCTGCGACTGTCGATTTTAAGGGGCGGCAAGCGGCGTTTGATTACCTCGATTATTTAGGCTTTTCGGCCAAGGACAAAGGCACGCCGCTATTATTGCAACTCGATACTCAAGCTCCTAAAGTCGCCAGCACTGAAGCCCATGATAGTGAAATTAAAAACAGCGAAGCCTATCGGTTAACCATAACGGCCGAGCAAATCAGTATTCGAGCGGGCAGTGAAGCGGGACTCTTCTATGGCCTACAGAGCCTAGCTGGGCTGATCAGTTTAAGTGACGATCAACTGGTCGCCATCGAGATCCAAGACCAGCCTCGCTACGCTTTTCGCGGCCTACATATCGATTTAGCCCGTAACTTCCACTCGCTCGATTTTATCAAACGCATTATTCCACAGCTCGCCGCCTATAAAATCAATAAGCTGCATTTGCACTTAGCCGACGATGAAGGCTGGCGTTTAGCCATACCCGGCTTACCCGAACTGACCGATGTGGGTGCAAAACGTTGTTTCGATTTAACCGAGCAAAGCTGTTTATTGCCACAACTGGGCAGCGGCATAGCGGACGTAAACCCCGTCGATGGCTACTTAACCGTGGCGCAATACCAAGCAATATTACAACTGGCTGATGCTCACCATATCGAAGTGATCCCTTCACTGGACATGCCGGGGCATTCACGCGCCGCGATAAAATCCATGGAAGCGCGTTATCACAATTACCTCGCCAAGGGAGACAAAGCTAAGGCGGAGGAGTTTTTACTGACTGAATTTGCAGATAAAACCCAATATTCGTCGATTCAGTATTATCACGACAATACACTCAATGTGTGCTTGGCGAGCACCTACCACTTTATCGATACTGTGATTGATGAAGTTAAAAAGATGCACCAAGCCGTAGGCGTTCCCTTAGTGCATTACCACATAGGTGCCGATGAAACCGCGGGCGCTTGGGTCGACTCTCCAGCGTGTATCGCAATGAAGCAACAAAAAACCGATGAGTTAGCCGGACTGCATTCGCTCAATGGTTACTTTATCGAGCGCGTCGCTAACATGTTGGCAGAAAAAGGGATTATTGCCGCAGGTTGGAATGATGGCATGGGTGAAGTTCGCCCCGAAAACATGCCCGCCCAAGTGCAATCTAATGCTTGGTCGCTGATTTCGGATAACGGTCATCAAATCGCCCATAAGCAAGCCAATTTAGGCTGGAAGGTGGTGATCTCAACGCCGGAAGTCACCTATTTTGATTTCCCCTATGCTAGCCATCCAGATGAGCGCGGCAATCATTGGGCCTCGAGGGGGATTGACAGTTTTAAGGTGTTTAGCTTTATGCCAGACAACCTGCCCGCCCACGCCGAGCGCTGGCGCAACACGCTTAATCAGCCCTTTACCTCAGATGATACTCAAAGCCAATTGCATGCTGGCCACGGTTTTTATGGCCTACAGGGGCATCTTTGGAGCGAAATGGTGCAATCGGATGAGCAAGCAGAGTACATGTTATTCCCGCGTATGATAGCCCTCGCCGAACGGGCATGGCATAGGGCGCCATGGGAATTAGCCTATGATTATCAAGGTAAAATCTATAGTCAGCAAACTCAACATTTTGCCCGCCAACTCAATGGCCAAGCCGAGCAAGTGCTCAAACAGGATTGGCAAACCTTCGCCGCGGTTTACGCCAATAAAGTACAACCTAAGTTAGCAAAAGCGGGGATTTTCTACCGCATAGCACCGCCTGGAATACGTGTTGAACATCAGCAGTTAGTGCTCAATAGCTTGTATCCCAATGCCGAGCTGGAATACCAACTCGACTCAGGACCTTGGCTAAGCTACCGCCATGCTTTCAAGCTTAATGATGTCAAACACATCCGCGCCAGAGTCAAAGATGGCACGCGTTATTCTCGCTCATCGACTTGGCAAAATCCCCGCGAATGATTCATCGCAAAAAAGTCGGCCATCACAAGTGATGGCCGATACATTAATTAGCTATTTAATTAATGCCGCTGGTCGATAGGTTAAGTCTAAGCTTAACGCTCTTAAATTGAGGCTTTTCAATCACAGCGCAACTCAGGCTATAATCTCAGTATTCGCGAGCACACTGTACCAGTGCAACACGCTGCCTGTGCAATGCGCTTTATCAGTGACTGTTCACCATAAAATTTTGCCTAACCTAAGGATCCACCTGCCGATGACAACTGCTTCGACTAGCCCCTTTGCCGTGTTAAATCAAACCACTGCAACCTCGTTTAATGAGCAGAAAAATCTGATTAAACGGGTATTTAAAGGTAAGCCAGTGCAATGTCCCAGCTGTAAACAGACACTTAAAGTCATATTGCCAGAGCAGGCAAAAGCCGAACAAGCCGCAGGAATATACTGTGCCAAAGGCTGTACTGATATCGAGCTGGATATGGAAGCCGTCGCGGGACTCTAGCAAATTAGAATCAACACTTTTGACTTAAAACTTTGTAATTAACACTACGGCGGTATTAAAAATAACTCGCCGTAGCAGCACTGATTGCTTAGCTATTTATTGACATTGTTCGTACGAAATTCAATCTTTTCAAGACTCAATTCTTGATAATCAAGACACTTGCCATTGCCATTCAAGCAAAGGTTCAGCACTCGCTTGCAAACCCCGGCTCAGCGTCACGTTGAATACACTTTTAGCGGGAACACTTCCCACGCCCTTGGGCGTGCCTGTCATCACAATGTCGCCCTCATCGAGACTGATAAAGGCTTGCAGCTCAGATAAAATAGTCTGAGGTTTGTAGATCATTAAATCGATATACCCCTCTTGCACCAAGTTGTCGTTGATACTCAAGGTAAAATGCAGCGGCGCCTCGGCATCATCAATCGGCACAAAGGGGCTGAATAATGCCGCACCATCGAAGGCTTTTGCCCGTTCCCAAGGTAGTCCCTTGGCTTTTAACTTGCTTTGTAAATCACGTTTAGTGAGATCTAAGCCAATGGCAACGCTGCTAAAACGGCCATCTTGAAACATAAAACACAGCTCGGTTTCATAGTGCAAGGTTTCACCTTGATGCTCAGCAAGCAGTACAGTCGAAATCGCCGAATTGGGCTTTAAAAACACCACCATGTCATCGGGTATGTCATTGCCTAACTCATGGATATGGTCGACATAATTACGTCCAATGCAGACAATTTTTGTCGGTACGATACGCTTTTCACCCAACACGACTGATTTCATTTTCAATCCTTTTAAGATACGGTCGAGATTATTTTTAAATAATCAAACCAAGAAGTTAACCTTAACTAGCGCTAAACTCTCAATAGAAAAATTCACTTTACTTGTGACGAACTCTGCTACACTTGAATTAATATTTCAATAAAAACAGCGATCTAATCATTATTAAACCCATTTTACAGGGACAGTCCTAGAAGAGGTTTTCGCACTATGTTGACGCTTACCATAAAACAAAAAATCATATTTAGCTTTAGTGCCATCGGCGCGCTGCTCATCGCTGGCAGTAGCTTCTTCTATTATTCACTCTCACAAGTACAAACCGCCTATCAAAATATCGAAACCTTAGCCGTACCCGTGCAAAAGCAGAGTAATAGCTTACAACTGGTGCTGTTAAAAATGTCACGCCTTGCCACCTTGGCCCACAGCCAGCAAGACACAGCCGCCTTAACCAAAAGCCAGCAAGCATTTACGGCGCTGCAGAAGAAATATCAAAGTATCGAAAATGAGTTAATTGAACGAGTCGCTGATCAGCCTAAAATGCAGACTTCTCTAGATGAAGCAAAAGCAAGATACCAAGCCTATTTGCAACAAAGCCAGGCCATGTTTAGCGCGAAACTCGCCAATGAACATGCAAAGCAGCAATACCAACAACTCTTTAAGCGCTTTAACGATGCCAAGACCAACGCCAGTAATGCGATGATCGATCTCGAAACCCTGTCCATCCCCGATAATCCCACTCTGCTCGAAGAGATTGTCGGTACAGGCACGCGTATCGACGACATGTTGTATACGCTAACCAACACTATGGGAGAGCTGATCCACACTCAAAGTTTGGAGGTGATCCAATCGCACCAGCAAGATGTCGGTATTTTACTGGGGAACCTCACCACTAACTTTACTTTTTTAAAACAACAAACTGATGGGCTTGATACCTTAGGCTTGCTGCAAACCTTCGAACAGCAATATGCGATTATCAATACCTTACTCGCGGCGCCTGCCGAGCTTTATAAAGCACAAGAAGCCGTGGTTGAAGCACTGCGACAATCAGAGCAGCATTACCTCGATGCCGATAAAGAATTTAACGCCAGTAACCTCGCTTTAGACAAGTTAATCACCTTAGCCGACCGCCGATTTAGCAGCCTGCAAAACATTGCCAGCGATGCCATTGAGCAAGGGCAAACCTTAGCGATAGTGCTCGCCATAGTGTTTATCCTTATGGTGAGTTTTATTTCCTTCTTTACCTCCAAGGCCATGCTCAATCCATTAGCCTTAGTGAATGGCGCGCTGGCGAGCATCGCCCGTGGGGATTTATCTAAACGCATTCATAAACGCCATGACGATGAATTTGGCACCCTAATTGATAACATGAATACCTTGAGTGACGACCTTGCCAAGCTACTCACCAATATCAGCCAAAATGCCCATTCACTGGACAGCTCTGCCACCCAAACCAACGAGCAAGGCCAGCGTATCGCCAATGCAGCAACTGCGCAAATCAGCCGTGTCGATGAAACAAAAGCCTTAGCAGAACAGATGTTTACCAGTTCAAGTTTAGTGACCGAACAGGCCAGTGAATCGGCTAAACAAATCAGCCAAGCCTCTAAATACGGTAATCAAGTGAAGCAAATTGCCGATGATAATCGCACCAAAATTGCTGAGCTGAGTGCCCGTTTAAGTAGTTCGGTTGAGGTCATGTCTCGCTTAAGCATTCAAAGCGATAATATTGGCAGCATTTTAACCACCATTAGCAGCATTGCCGAGCAAACCAATTTGTTGGCTCTGAACGCCGCCATTGAAGCCGCCAGAGCAGGGGAACATGGGCGGGGTTTTGCCGTCGTGGCCGATGAAGTGCGATCCCTTGCCTCACGCACCCAAGCCGCCACCGCTGAAATTCAAACCATGATCACGGCCCTGCAAAAAGAAACCTCAATGGCAGCGAATGCGATTACCACAGGCCAAAATCAAGCAAACGAGTGTGTCGGACAAAGCCAAAATCTGCAGGATGCTATCGCCCACATAGAAAGCACTTTGCATACACTCAATGACATGAGTCTAGAAATCACCCACGCCGCCCACGAGCAGTTAGATTACAGTCAACGTATTGAATCGAGCATGAGCGAGGCGGCGCAAGCAGCGGATCAAAATGCCAATGAAGCCATGGACATGGCCAAACGCAGCAACGAAGTCACCACGCTTGCCCATTCACTCACCAGCTCAGTGGAACGGTTTAAACTCTAGTGAGTTTAGATATTTGGGCATGTCGAAAATGGCATTCGTAGGATGACTAGGCAGAAGTTAGCGAAGTAAAAATAAGCACTTAAAAAGGATCACTGAAGTCGCAAAACCATCTTAGCGACTTCTGTGGCTGTATATCCAATGCCAACAAGTTTGCGGTTAAGCATATTCCATCAAAAATTCATCGAGCTGTTCATTGGCCATTTCAATTTCGTCGCCTTCAAACTGGGCGATATGGAACATGCCCTCGCCTTCGTTAGTAACGGGAATATTGCTGATCCCTATGATGATGCCGTCGGTTGGTGCACGAATCGCCACACTATCACCGCCGTGGGGGCTGACGATATGGGCGATAATATAACCCTTAGTCACCCGCTGGCCGAGCTTAAGCTTCATATTCACTAAACCATCGGACTCACTGCGCACCCAGTAACTGCGAATAGCGCTGACACTCGACCCCTTATTAGTCACCCGCCCTTTTAACATGCCTAAACTGCGCATCACATTGAGCACGCCCTTAAGGCCAGATTTTATCGACAATTCACTGAAACGTAGCGCCTCGCCCGCCTCGTACAAAATACACGGAATGCCCTGCTGATTAGCATAACCCCGCATGGAAACACTGCGCGCTTTTGAATGCATAATCAGCGGTGCACCAAAGGCATTCGCCATAGCCAGCATAGTCTCATCGCTGGTATCACAGCGAATTTGCGGCAAGTTGTCTCTGTGAATCGCGCCCGTATGTAAATCAATCACATGGGTTGCATGGACTAATAACTGAGTGGCAAACAGGTTGGCTAACCGGCTTGCTAGTGCCCCTTTACTGGAACCTGGGAAGCAACGGTTGAGATCGCGTCTATCGGGTAAATAACGGGATTGTTGAATAAAACCAAACACATTCACAATCGGCACCACAATCAAGGTGCCCGTCAGATTCTTGGGATTGACTCTGGCTAATAGTCGCCGACAAATCTCGATACCATTGAGTTCATCCCCATGAATGGCGGCGCAAACCAGTAAAGTTGGGCCAGGTTTGGCCCCGTGAAACACTTCTACATGAATATCGAGTTGCGTATCGGTATACAACTTAGCGGCGGCCAGCTTGATCCCCAATTGAGTCCCTGCTGTGACTCGTTTACCTGCTAATTCAAATGCTTCACGTCTTTTTACCATGGCAACTCCCTTGTACTATCGAATGTTGTCCCGCGCGGCTGACTCATATTGGCTAATAGCGCTCGGCTATCGCTTATCGCCAGATGTCTAACACTAGAAACTAAAACTCACGTGAAGTTTAAACGATTTATTGCGGCTCAAATTGGTTCAACCAAGATTTTAAAATCTGCAACAACATAGGCCTATCTTCTACGCTCACGCCCGCTAACAGCGCACTCTGACATTGAATATGCTGCGGCAATGCCTTATCAATGAGCGCCTTACCCTCAGCAGTTAACGAGACATGGACGGCGCGGCGATCTTCCTTACTGTGCTCCCGCTCAATCAGCCCCTTATTTTCGAGTCTGTCTAAACGACTGGTCATAGCGCCAGAACTTAGCATCATGCTCTGATAAAGTTGCGAAGGCGAGAGGGTAAACGGCTCTCCCGATCGCCTTAACGTCGCGAGCACATCGAACTCGCCCTGACCTAAGCCAAATTCGCCATGGCATTGCAGCAACACCACTTCGATATATTTCGTTAAACGCGCGATTCGCCCAAGCACAGCCATAGGGATCAAATCCTCAGTCACCCCTTGTTGCTGCCATTGGCCAACAATATTATCCAAACCATCTTGTCTATCCAGACCATCTGCTTTGGTGTTCGAAGCCGCTTGGTCTTTATCCGCAGGGCTTGCATTAGTATCCGCAGAACTCGCATTAGTATCCGCAGGACTCGTGTGAGTGAGTGTCATTTTCGCTGTCATAGCTTTATCTCAACATAAAGATTCTTTACATCATTCTTTACATCTTAGTCATTTTCTCGCAGAATTAAAATATCTTTATATCAAGATACATCTGAAAGAGATTCTTTTGAACTGTAGTGATACAACTTCAACCTACTGTTGTTGAAAGGAAATCACCATAAGTGCGCCCAATGCCGCTACAGATCACTCTTTCAGCAAATCAAACTTAGCTTATTTTTGGAGACAATCCATGCGGTCACCCCAGACAGAGAAAGCGAATTTATTGCTGCTCGGACTCGCGTTCATTCTTATCGGGCTAAATCTGCGCCCCATTCTCGCCTCGGTTGGGCCTTTACTGCCCAGCATACAAGAGGATATCAGCTTAAGTTTTACCTTAGCGTCTATGCTGACATTGCTGCCCGTGCTCGCCATGGGATTGGGCTGCTTTGCAGGCTTTAGTATCGCCAAACGTTTAGGATTCAATACCGTGATGACGGGATCATTGATCCTCTTGATCATCGCCACGGCGATGCGATTTTGGGCGATGGATGCAAACTGGCTTATCTGCTCGGCATTACTGGCCGGAGTCGGTATCGCCCTTATTCAAACCATCATGCCCGCCATGATCAAACTCAATTTCGGTGAACGGGTGCCATTCATGATGGGGCTTTACGTCACCGCCATTATGGGCGGCGCTGCTTTGGCCGCCAGCAGTGCGCCTTTTATCGGGATGAACTTAGGTTGGCGTGCGGGCTTAGGCCATTGGACATGGTTGGGCGTAGTGGCACTGGCGCTATGGCTGATGGTTAAACACAAAGCCGTATTAGCGAATCAAACTACGGAGCAAACTGTGCCGCTTAGCTTTTGGCGTTTTCGTCGCAGTTGGTTATTGGCGATATTTTTTGCTTTAGGTACAAGCTGTTATGTCTGCGTGCTTGCATGGTTAGCCCCCTACGCGGTCGAGCTAGGTTATAGCCAGACTCAATCTGGATTAGTGTTAGGTTTCTTAACCAGCATGGAAGTGATCGCGGGCTTAGTGTTTCCTTGGCTTGCCAGCAAGTCGACGGACAGACGCGCTATAATAGCCCTACTGTGCTTACTGCAACTCATCGGTTTTATGGGACTGGCACTCGCCCCTCAAGTGTCGCTATTTTTATGGGCGGGACTGGCAGGATTAGGCATAGGCGGGATTTTTCCACTCGGATTAATTGTGACTATGGATCATCAACAAAATCCGATGTTAGCGGGTAAATTAACCGCCTTTGTACAAGGTGTGGGATATACGATTGCCGCCATTTCGCCTTGGCTTGCCGGATTAATTCGCGATAATTTCAACAGCTTTAACAGTGCTTGGTTATTACTAGGTGGCATCAGCCTGATGGCGTGGATACTATCTTGGCAATTTAATTCGCAGGGTTATGCACGCCAATATCAAGTCGCGCGCTGCGTATCTTAAGTACCTAATCGGGTGGAATGGCGCAGCAGTTTACGGGAATAATGTCGGCATAAAAAAACCGCCATGTCGATTAACGAGCATGGCGGCTTTTTATGGTGTGCGGCTCGATAAATCGAGCACACACTAGGTTGAACTTAAGACTTTTTAACGAAGCACGTCAGGATCACAATACGAGTCCCGTTAACACGGCCTTCGATATGCTCTGGGTTGTTAGTCAAAGCAATGTTACGCACCGCTGTGCCGCGCTTAGCCACAAAGCTCGTGCCTTTCACGTTTAAGTCCTTGATGATGACCACAGTATCGCCAGCGTTAAGCACGGCACCATTGCTGTCTAGCGTTGGAGTCGTGTCGTCACCTGCTGCGGCAACTTCGGCATCACCCCACGCTTTTAAATCGTCTTCAAGGTAAAGCATATCCAGTAAATCTTGCGCCCAGCTTTCGCCATTTAAGCGCTTAAGCATACGATATGACATCACTTGAACTGCCGGAACCGGGCTCCACATGCTGTCGTTCAGACAACGCCAGTGGTTCATGTCCATGGTATCCGGTGCCGCAATTTGGCCACTGCAGGTTTCACAAATCATGATCTCATTGTCACGGCCATCGGAGGCTGGCAGATCATAAATAGAGAGTTCAAGCTCGCTGCCACACAGTTCACACTTGCCGCCACAGCGACTTAGCAATTCATTTTCAGTCATTTTTCTGTTCTATATGCCTAGTAAAACGCGGATTATGCCATAAACTGGCTTTTTTCGGCAGGGTGCTTAAGCAATATAACCCTATTTTTTATAAGTTTTATAAACCGCGCCCACACTGACTTGGTGATTAATCTTTAAAATTCATAGGCTAAACTCAAGCGAACATCGCGCCCCGCAGCGGGTATCCCATCGGAGAGAAACGGCACCACTTGCAGATTGGTGAGGTTTTTCACCATCAAACGCACGCTTAAGCCCTTTAAACTGGCTTGAGGTTCATAGGCGAGATACACATTCTGCAGGAAGTAATTCTCGCTCGGCGATTCGGCATTAAAGATATCGCCGTGGGGAACATTGGTTTGCGCATCATACCAAGCGCCCTGCCAAGCGATAGAAATGTCATCTGTGATATACATGCCCAAACGCAGACGAATATCGAGCGGGGCTATGTTAGCTAAATATTCATCGTCATCTTGGCTATCTCTGAGTGACCCATTGTGTTGCCCTTGCAGCCATGAAACCGCCAGATCACTGAACACATCTTGATAGCGATATTGGGCTTCAAAATCGGCACCGTAAATATGGTAGCCATCAAGATTTGTGTAACCACTTTGAATTAACTGGGTTTTATCAGACTTAGCTCCGCGGCGCTGGGCGATATCATCGCGGCCTAGGTTGGCAAACAGGGTGATTTGGGTCGACAGCGCATCATCATTGGCAAACAGATGCTGGTGCTGTGTCATTAAGCCTAACTTGAAGGCATGTAAGCGTTCGACATCGATGTCGCGGCTTGTGCCGGTAATGCTGGCTTTAGCGTATTGCACGGCATAAATCTCATCCACCACAGGGGCTTGCAGACTATAGGCGTAATCAAAGTTTAACCGAGCGTAGTTTGTCAGTTGATAATCTATGCCTAATCTTGGTGAGAGTCCCGAGTGGTGAGTCGAGCTATAATCGTGACCCGCGCTGATGTCGTTATAATCTGGCGCAATATTTGGCCGACCTATGCTGTAGATAAAGTCATATCGCAGCGAGGGAGTGACGGTTAAGTCGTTGGTGAGATGAATCGCATCGCGAACATACACGGCATAGGTGTCTTGGCGACCTTCGGGTTGATAATAAGGTGTGTACCAGCCAAAGTTTTTCTCAGGATTCTTCTCATAGCTCTTGTTAAACACAAGCGAAGTGCGATCGAGACTGCGGTACTGTAATCCTGTGGTGATCTCGTGATCGCCAATCAAACTCAAGTTGTTGATATCAATGTAATCACGTTTGTAGTCTAGCCAAGATTCGTGACCGAAGTTGCCAACGGAAACCGTCATTTTCTCCCACGCGATATCGGGTCTTATCCAGTGGCGCGCATTCGCCGAATGGGAGATCACCACTTGAGTATCGATCAGCGGATTGCTCGGCGAATAACGATAATTGGCTGACCAAGTGTTGTCTTCATAGGTGTTGTAGGCAGTGGTGGCATACAGCGCCTGCTCGTAGGAGCCGTACTTTTTGATGTTGTAGTCTGAGATGGCAGGCATGGGGCCACGGCGATTAGCCCAAGGTTTGCGGCCCTCATCGAGATAATGGGTCACGCTCAAGGCAAGTTGGTGATCGCCCTGCTCATAATCCATCTTGCCTAGATAGTTATCTTGCTCATAGCCCGAATATTCAAACTCATCGCCATTGGCTAAAGTGACATCCCCCGCATCACGGCGTGTAAGATGCAGCAAGCCAGATAAGTGTGAATTCACTCGGCCATAAACTGTCCCCGTATAACCCATAGCGTCATTATTGCTGGCGTAGCTGGTTTTGACTCGCGCGCCAAGGGATTGATCATATTTAAGAAAATCATCGGCCGATTTAGTGACCACATACATGGCCCCACCAAAACCGCCATTACCCGAGCGCACATCATGGGCGCCTTTAATCACTTCCACTCGTTTGATGAGATCAGGATCGAGGAAAAATGAGCCATAGCGATACTGCTCAAATCCCACCGGAGCATTATCCACATAAACGTTAAAATCTTCGGTCTCGCCAAAGCCCCAGATATTAATCCGCTCACCGCCGCTGCGAGTACCGCCATCGATATGCGCCCCTGCCATATCATCAATCACTTCGGCGAAGGTCGTTGCCTGCATCTCCTCGATTTGTTCCATGGAAATAATCGCTTCACCGGGTTTAGCGACTGTGATGGCCCTACGATATTGCTGCCCATGAACCTGCAGGATCTCAATTGGCTCAACCTTAGGCTCGCCCAATACCTCAGCGGCGTACAACGGCATTGAGGGCAATATACATAATCCCATAAGCGACAGATTTCTATTCGCTTTCCACTTCTCAAACTTAGGCAAGCAACCCATTTAACGTCTTCCTATTAACAAACCAATCTAAAAATAGGGCGGCATTATAGGCACTAACGAAGAAGATAAGAATAGTTCTCACTTGGCTTTACGTGTAAATAACGGTCTGGTTGAAAAACAAGATAGAAACGGTACGCTTCAAAAAATTTAAGTGAAGATCTTGCCTAAGGATGGCAGTATGACTGCCATATTTGATAGCCTTTCATCCTCTATAGAGTGTACGACCTTGAAATAGTTGAATATACGGCAGTTCGCCCTGCTTGCATCTCTAGGCTGTTGGCACTCGTTTCACATGCATTAATAAGGTTCACCGATAATGGCCACGCTCACGACTAAAATGCCTATTGCGACTGGTGCAACGTTCAGCGCTGCAAGCCTGCAATTTTTAAATCAACTGGCACAAAACAACTCCCGCGACTGGTTTAAAGCCCATCAGGCGGAATACGAAGAAACAGTGAGAGCCCCAGCGCTACAGTTTATCGAGCAAATGCAGCCCAGTATCCTCGCCCTCTCGCCTAGGCTCACTGCCGTACCAAAAAAAGTCGGCGGCAGCTTGATGCGTCCCCAGCGAGACAGCCGTTTTAGCAAAGATAAAACGCCCTATAAAACCAATGTTGGTATTCAATTTCGCCATTTTCAGGGCAAAGACGTGCATGCGCCGGGACTGTACTTACACATTGCCGGGGATGGCTGTTTTATTGCCGCAGGGATTTGGCACCCAGAATCGAAGGCCTTAAATGCCATTCGCACTTGCATCGATGAGAATCCCAACGGCTATAAAAAAGCGCTACAAACCTTACAAAGTCATGGATTTAACATGGACGGTGATAGCTTAACTCGACCACCAAAAGGGTTTGATAAAAACCACCCTATGCTGGCCGAGCTAAAACGCAAAGATTTTATCGCCATAAAAAATATTGCTTTTGAAGAACTCTGTCGCCCAGATACCGCTAACTTCTGCGCAGAGCAATTTGCCCACTGCTCTCAGTTGATGGCCTACCTGTGTTTCGCGCTGGATTTGGATTTCTAGACAATTGATTTTTAACCAATTGATTCGTAAAAATAGACCGTTAAAAAATAGATTACTAAAAGCAACATGGCCTAGGCGAAAAACCTAGGCCATTCAAACTACAACTTGCACCTTAAATGGCTTAATTTGCACTTAAACTTTTGTATTTAAAGTGCCCAAGTAACTCTGTAAAACTGCAAAGGCATTGTCTAGCAGCTCATATTCACCCGCTTTACCTAACACCCTAATTCCTTGTAATTGCAATACTAAAAATGCAGCGACCTGATGTGGTTGTACATGGGGGAGTAGCTCGCCTCGCGCTTGGCAATCCCGTAACACTTGGGTAAATGAAGCCTGTAATCGGCAAAATAATCGCTGACATTCCTGCAGCACACTCTCATCGTCAAGGCTCTTTTCAAGCACGGCATTTTGCATAAAACAGCCGTATTTTTGTTCCCTCTGCAGGGCAACAAAGCGCGCTAGATAAGCTTCTATTTCGGCCAAGCCCGCTTTTTCATGCAACAGGGTATCTGAGGCGCCAAAGGAGTAGTTATCGAGGTAAAAACGGAGGCACTCGCGGTAAAGATTCTGCTTATCCCCGAAACTGTTATAAAGACTAAATCGATTAATACCTAAATGGCCGACAAGATCGGAAATCGAGGTTTCGGCAAAGCCCTTTTGCCAAAAAAGCTCCATCGCCAATATGAGTTTTTCCTGCCGATCAAAATTACAACTTCGTGCCATAAGCCTGTGACCTAATCTCTTGAATACGCGCTAACGATCAGCTTTAGCACTCCTCAATCACCGCATTTCTGTTTACTAAAGAAAGTTGAGGAGTAAATCATTCTTGACTGATCGTTTAGATATGGCGTAAATTCTATCCTAACCGATCGTTCCGTTAAAGTCTTATATGCTTAAATCGAGCATAAAGCATTGATAAAAACTACAGGACATTAGATGAAACTCTATGAACTAGCCCCTACGCCTAGCGCGCGCCGTGTCAGTATTTTCCTAGCGGAAAAAGGTATTGATATCCCGAGGGTGAACGTCGATATCCGCGGCGGTGAAAATTTAAGTGCCGAGTTTAAAAGCAAAAGTTTAAATGGCCGCATTCCACTGCTCGAACTCGATGATGGCAGCTACCTATGTGAATCCATCGCCATTTGCCGTTATTTAGAAGAAATCCACCCAAGTGTTAATTCGCTATTTGGTAATACGCCACTTGAGCGCGCCAAAATAGAAATGTGGCAACGTATCATAGAGTTACAAGGCTTAATGGTCGGCTTTCAAGCCTTTCGTAATTTAAGCGGTGTCTATAAAGACAGGGAAAATTGTGTCGAATCTTGGGGCGTAGAATCACGCCAAAGGGTCATTGACTTCCTACCGACATTAGACCAACAATTGAGCACATCACCCTTTGTGGCAGGCGATGAATTCAGCATCGCCGATATTTCGGCTTACGTTTTTATCAGTTTTATTAAAAATTTAGACATCGAAGTGACTGATAACTTGCCGCATCTTAAGGCTTGGTTAAACACTATGGCGCAGCGTCCTGCCATAGTATCGTTAACCCCTACAAAATAGCGGCACGAATGCCTGAATAGGCCCTAAAGTGAGTAGCTATAAGCGTTATAACCTAAAGGAATCATCATGATAGATTTATACACAGCCGCGACCCCTAACGGTTTTAAAATTTCCATCGCACTGGAAGAAATGGGACTTGAATATCGCGTCCATAAATTAGATTTCAGCACCAGTGAGCAAAAACAGCCCGAGTTTATCGCCATCAATCCCAATGGTCGCATTCCCGCCATTATCGACCGCGATAACGAGGATTTTGTGGTATTCGAATCGGGTGCGATTCTGCTGTATCTCGCCGAAAAAACAGGTAAATTCCTGCCAGCCGATCCTAAAAAGCGCTCACAGGTGATCCAATGGTTAATGTTCCAAATGAGCGGCGTCGGCCCCATGATGGGACAAGCCAACGTATTCTTTAGGTACTTCCCTGAAAAAATCCCTGCAGCAATAGAACGTTACCAAAAAGAAGGTCGACGTTTATTCGAGGTTATGAATACTCAACTCGCAACAAATCAATACCTTGCAGGTGACGAATACACGATTGCCGACATCGCCACTTGGCCTTGGGTCCGTATCCACGAGTGGAGCGGCATCAACATGGAAGGTTTGACCCATTTGCAACGTTGGTTAGATGAGCTAGCGCTCAGACCTGCGTGCCAAAAAGGCATAATCACGCCGCCACCGGTAGAAATGAGTGATGAAGAACGGGCTAAGCAAATCCAAAAGATGGTGACGAAATAATCACCTTCCAAGCGATAATTGAGCGATAGCCTGCAAAACTGCCGTTAGGTACTGAATACACTATAAGTTTCAGTAAAAGAACCACAAAAAGCCCCGCAAGTTGATACTACTTTGGGGCTTTTTTACTGCCTGTTATCGGGCAAAACTGCTACACTCTGCGCCACTTATTTTTCCCCTCTGTTACGGCTATGTTCCTTACATAAGGCGCCGTCACAGAAGCATGATCTAGGCTAAATTTATGGGTAATCCAAGCAGCTTCTCTTCCGGTATGGCATCCAAATCAGATACATCTTCGGCGTTAAATGTCCAAGCGAACACCCCAGCGCAAAAACGTGCGCTCAGTTACGCCAGTACAATTAAGCAGTTATTCGATGAAATTCAAAGCAGTAAAATGCCCGCCGACCGTATTTTGGCCAACTACTTTAGAGAACATAAAAAACACGGCTCAAAGGATCGTAAAGTTATTCGTGAATCCTTGTTTAGCCTGTTTCGCTGGTGGGGTTGGTTTGAGCGAGTAGGCGATCAACAAACCTCTGCCGTTTATTTTGCCTGCCTAAGCGCCAGTGCTCTATTGGAAGCCCATGCTTGGCAAGATATCGCCAACGCTTGGCATGAGTTATCGCAGTCACCTATCGATTATCAACAAGCTCAAGCGCTTGCCGTTGAAAGTCTCGACGACAAACTCATGCTAATACAGCATTTATTCCCAACGACTGAGTTTAAGGCACAGGATTTATTACCCGACTGGTTCTGGCAAGTGTGCCCAATTGATGCGGCGCAGCAAACACAATTAATTGCCGCTATGTCGAGTCGCCCACCGATTTGGGGACGCGCACAAGGGCTCACAAGTCAAGATGCGGCGGCACAACTGCAAGCGCTCGGTATAGAAGCGAGTGATGGTCATTACTTTAGCGACGCCATCAATCTTGGCAGCAAAAGCATGAATCTTAATGAAATTTCTCTATATAAAGACGGAAAAATTGAGATCCAAGATTTGGCTTCACAGGTGATAGGGCAAATTTGCGCGCCTGAACCCGATGCCCATTGGTGGGATGCCTGCAGTGGTGCTGGCGGCAAAACCCTGCAACTGCGCTCGTTGATGTTAGCTAAAGCTGCTGATAACCAAACGTCATCTGCGGGCAGCATCATATCGTCGGATATTCGCTCCAATGCCCTAGAAGAACTGACTAAACGTGCCCAAAGAGCCCACTTTAACGACATTAGCGTTGCCCGTTGGAAGAGCGATGCCCTGCCGGTACCAGCGGATCATTTCGACGGTGTGTTAGTCGATGCCCCGTGCAGTTGCACTGGCACTTGGCGACGTAATCCCGATATGCGTTGGTTGGATGGTGTTGAAGCCGTGGCCGATAAAGCCGCCTTACAGCTCGATATTTTAAGCCGCAGTAGCCGCGCAGTTAAGGCCGGCGGTATCCTCGTTTACGCCACTTGCTCCTTATCGCCCATCGAGAACCAAGATGTAGTGACGGCGTTTTTACAGCAACATCCAGAGTTCACGCTCACGCCAATACGCCATCCTTTTAGCGGTGAACAAACAGAAATGTTGACCGTGTGGCCCTTTGAGGCCAACAGTGATGGCATGTTCGTCGCACGTATGCTGCGCAGCAAGTAACACTAACTCATTATTTTGTATCAAAACTTGGCGCCTTTCATTCTGGGCGCCAGTTTCAATCATATAATATAATTTCCGATGATAATTACACTTACCCTTTAATTATCATAAAGATAACCCACGCATCCCCCATTAAAATCTCAGATACTGCCATTTCAGTGGCAAGATATAGCCTTTGGACAAAACTTTTCACCATCAGTGATGAAATATTTCGCTTTAGCTTCATCTCACCTTTGGGTAAAAAGATCGGGTGCTGCGAATGGCACAGGTATTTTTGGAATTTTGACCATGTCACACTCCTATGAATTTGACGACGATGATGCGCCATGGGGCGATAACGTCAAAGGTAAGCAAAAGAATAAACGCGTGAAACAGCGCCGCAGGGATACTAAGCGACGTTACTCGGACGATAATACAGAGGTGGATTTCTACCAAAATAAATCGAAGTAACTGAATCTAAGTACCCTAGCCCACGGGTTTGTTTAACGAATTCGTTCTGTGCTAAGCCTGCCAAATCTGAGCAAGTTGGATAATATCCAACTTGCTACTCAATCCCGCGATACCCTCTCAAATTCTTAAAAAATCAATTGTAAAATCAATGGGCTTAATGGCTTATTTGCCCTATGCTTTTTGGGTTATGACTCCCAAGCCATTGGACTTACACTGAAATTTAAGGATGAACACCATGGAAAAACAGCGCCCCGACTTTATTTATCCCCAAGGCAGTATGTTGATGCACTCCCCCTTAGTGTTAAATAAAGCCGATATGTACGGTTTTTTTCTAAAGGGGAAACAAGTAAACCTGCAACGCTCTATTGATAAGACCTTGAATCAAGTTGCCGGTAGTGCAATGTATTTTAAGGTGTTATCTCCCTACGTACTGACAACCTTCACTCAAATTGAAAAAGCCTACTCCGCGTATCCAGAAGACAGAGCTAAGGGCTGGATCCAAGAAACAGACATCATCACTTGGGTCATGGTCGGGCGCCAAGATAGTAGCGACAGCACACAAATCAGCCAAGTGTATTTTCAGCCGCTACACATTTGGGTTAACGATGCTATGGCCTTAATTAATGGCCGTGAACTCTTTGGTTATCCTAAATATTTATGTGAATACACTATGCCTGCTGTGGGTGAACCTCTGACGCGATTATCCCTTGCTACCAAAAGCTTTTTACACTTTTCGCCCGAAACCGAACTCGCCCTGCATCCATTAATGGAGGTGAATTGCGATGCCAAACCCGAGGCGCAGCTTTCCACCCTTGAAGCGATAACCCAAACCTGGCAACTCTTTAAAGAACAAACCGATTTTATTCCAGAACTCGACCAGCTTGGCGAAGAGCAGCTGTTTCATCTGTTATTTAAACCCGCTATCGATCAAGTATTTCTAAAACAGTTCCCCGACTCTTCGGGACAAAAAGCCGTTTATCAAGCCATCGTCGCCGCGCCAGCCCAAGTGAATAAAGTGCACAGTGTTGCCCTGCTCAAAAATGATTTTGTCGCGACCATTTTTGATAATGCCAGCTTCCCGTTACAGGACACGCTCGGGGTCGAGATTGGCGAGCAGCATGTCTTACTGCCTTACCATGTGAACTTTGATTTTGAAGTCCCACCCGGTGAAGTATTAGTCGATAACTCCGAAATCAAAAAACAGAAAATTGCCATTCTCGGTGGCGGTGTCGCGGCAATGACCGCAGCCTGTTATCTGACCGACAAACCTGGCTGGCAGAATCAATATGAGATAGATGTCTACCAACTCGGCTGGCGTATCGGCGGCAAAGGGGCAAGTGGCCGCAATGCTGCTATGGGACAACGCATCGAAGAACATGGCTTACATATTTGGTTTGGTTTCTATCAAAACGCGTTTGCCCTGATGCGTAAAGCGTATGAAGAATTGGATAGGCCAGTACATGCGCCGCTCGCGACCTTTCTTGATGCCTTTAAACCCCATAACTTCATCGTATTACAAGAAGAGGTCGATGGCCGTTCTGTGAGTTGGCCGATCACTTTCCCGACGCTACCCGGCATTCCTGGTGATGGCACCGAAACCCTCACCTTCTGGAAAGTTGTTAAAGTCGCCTTTGCGTGGATCAAAGAATGGCTCAAGGACATGGATGACTTGCTTGATGCCGATGAAAAAGCCACGGGAACACCTAAAAACTGGCTCGATAGCAGCTGGTTTGAACGCTTAAAAGATAAGTTAGAGGATTCAGTCGAAGATGCTAAAGAATCACTCGACGCGCTCGGCGATAAGCTCGAATGCCATTTCAATCAAATGATTGGCCGCGAGTGCGATGAGCATGTCCACAGTGAAAGTGACGATGGCTTGGTAGAATCTGCTGTCGATGCCCTGCATAAACGACTCGTGAAACGCTTTAGTGGCCATTTAGATAACAATGACGAACTGCGTCACTTGTATATTGCTGCCGATCTCGGACTCACGATACTCAAGGGCATGTTTGCCGACGATGTATTTGAGAAAGGCTTTGACGCCATCAATGGTTATGATTATCGCGAATGGTTAACCAAACACGGCGCCAGCCTTAAGTACACAGTCGACAGCGCACCCGTGCGCGGTTTTTACGACTTAGTATTCGCCTATGAGAAAGGTAACTTCGACAAACCCAATGTCGAAGCGGGCACAATTATCCGCGCAATGCTGCGTATCGCCCTCTGCTATCAAGGTGGCGTAATGTGGAAAATGCAGGCGGGAATGGGCGATGTGGTCTTTACCCCTTTCTACGAAGTGCTCAAACGCCGTGGCGTCAACTTCCACTACTTCAATCGCGTCGATAACCTCGAATGCCGTAATCAAAGTATTCAAGCGATTGAGATCACTGAGCAAGTTGCCTTAGCGCCGACAGTCACAAGCTACGATCCCTTGGTCGATGTGAAAGGTCTAGCCTGCTGGCCGAGTACGCCCAATTATGAGCAGCTTGAGCCTGAACAAGCGGCGTTGCTTAAAGCCCATAATATCAATCTGGAACACTTCTGGAGCGATTGGGACAGCGTATATGAAGCGCACTTTGGCAAAGCCCTGCCGAAAAAGCGCTTAGTCAAAGGGGTGGATTTTGACAAAGTCATCTTCGGTCTTTCCATCGGTTCTGTACCCCATGTGGCGAGTGAAGTCATGGCACAAAGCCCCGCCCTCACACTTTGCGTTGATAAGGTGCAAACCGTTGCGACTCAAGCCTATCAACTGTGGATGAATCAAGATCTGAATGGAATAGGCTGGCCTAATTACTCTGAAGATGGCGAGGAACCCGTATTATCGGGTTTCACCGAACCCTTTGATACTTGGGCATCGATGAACCAACTGCTAGACAAAGAAGATTGGCGCGGTTTAGAACCTAAGAACGCCAGCTACTTTTGCTCTGCATTGCCTGTCGAAGCCTATCCACCAAGCTCGGATGTGGATTTCCAACAACGGAAAACCTTAGAAGCTAAAACCGGTGCTATCCACCAACTCAATACCGAAATCCATAAGCTTTGGCAAAATGTCGGTGATAGCTTCCCTTGGGAATGGCTTCACGATGAACAAGACCGTCAAGGCGTTGCCCGCTTCGATAGCCAATATTGGCGCGCAAATGTAGATCCATCCGAGCGTTATGTCTTATCGGTTAAAGACAGCTCGCAGTATCGCATCACAACAGATGGCACAGGGATAGATAACTTGTATATGACAGGCGATTGGATAAAGACAGGCCTTAATGCGGGCTGCGTCGAAGCGGCGACGATGGCGGGTATGCACACCTCAAAAGCCATATCGGGTCATCCAGCCTTAATAAAAGGCGAGAAAGACTTCTAAGTTCCTGTTGAGCAGCTACATGCTAAACAAAAGAGCACGACCGATACAGACAGTTGTCTAAAATATTCGAGATATTAAGTTAGGTATGTTGCTGGTTTAATCTGCTAGCCATATTTAATCTAATTATTGGAATCTACTCTCTAGAGAACATTGATATTGATGTAAACCCTGATTAAAGAGTCTTAAAACACAAAAGGAACCCTAAGGTTCCTTTTGTTTCAAATGCGTCTGGTAAAAAACACTATTTGGTTTTTCTGTCTTTTATATGGCTTTGTGCGCGCTTGCGACGACGCTCTTGGCTCATAGTCAACTTCTCAGTTTTGTTTTCAAATGGGTTATCACCCTCTTGGAAACGTAGCTGGATTGGCGTTCCCACCACTTTCAATGAACGACGGAAGTAGTTCATCATGTAGCGCTTATACGAATCTGGCAGCTTGCTAACTTGGTTACCGTGGATCACCACGATTGGTGGATTGTAACCACCGGCGTGCGCGTATTTAAGCTTCACACGGCGACCATTCACTAATGGCGGCTGGTGATCATCCTGCGACATTTGCATGATACGTGTCAGCATAGAAGTACTGACGCGGCGCGTGGCACTGTCGTAGGCTTCTTCAATCGATTCAAATAAATGGCCAACACCAGTACCGTGCAGCGCCGAAATAAAGTGAATACGAGCAAAGTCGATAAAGCCAAGACGACGGTCAAGCTCACTCTTCACACGATCTTTAATCCCTTGGTCGATACCATCCCACTTGTTGACGGCAATCACCAAAGCGCGACCCGCATTGAGCGCAAAGCCTAACAGACCTAAATCTTGCTCTGCGATACCTTCACGGGCATCGATGATAAGCAACACCACGTTGGCATCTTCAACCGCTTTCAAGGTTTTGATCACTGAGAATTTCTCAATGACTTGATGTACTTTACTGCGGCGACGAACACCCGCGGTATCGATAATCACGTACTCGCGACCTTCACGTTCCATTGGAATGTAAATACTGTCACGGGTCGTGCCGGGCTCATCAAATACCACAACGCGCTCTTCACCTAGAATACGGTTAGTCAAGGTTGACTTACCGACGTTAGGTTTACCGATGATCGCCAACTTGATAGGCAAATCTTGCAGACGCTTTTGCTCAGCTTCGGCTTCTTCTTCGGTATATTCACGCTCTTCGGTCACTTCGCCTTCGTCTTGACGCACTATGCCCATCGCTTCGGCATAAGGAGTCAGCGCGTATTCGATCATGTTGGTCACGCCGCGTCCTTGAGACGCTGCCATTTGGTAAACTTCACCTAGACCTAAAGACCAAAACTCGGCGCAGGCAGAATCGGCATCAATACCGTCCACTTTGTTCGCAACCACGAAAGTGGTTTTTTCACGGCTACGTAAGTGCTGTGCAATCGACAGATCCGCAGAGGTTAAACCCGCGCGCGCATCAGTCATAAATAGAACAACATCGGCTTCTTCAATGGCGGCAAGGGATTGCTCGGCCATTTTCGTCTCGATCCCTTCTTCAGTGCCATCGATACCGCCGGTATCGACCACAATGAACTCATAGCCGGATAAGAATGCTCGACCATATTTACGGTCACGTGTTAGGCCAGGAAAGTCAGCAACCAGCGCATCACGCGTGCGCGTAAGGCGATTAAATAGGGTGGATTTACCGACGTTCGGCCGACCAACAAGGGCCACTACAGGGATCATGATTTTGCCTCTAAAAAACTTTTCAATAAAAAGCCCCCGGAACACACTTCCAGGGGCTCTACAAGGATAACACTTTTAACTATGGAAGTGTTACAACAGCTAACTTTCCACTGCGACCTTGAACATAGATTTTATCGTCAACCACTAATGGCTGGCTGTATAATCCAGAGCTGTCCACTTGAACACGACCGACAATCGTCCCTGTACTGCGATCGATGAAGTGTAAATAACCTTCGAAATCACCCACAACTAAATAGTCTTTATACACAGCTGGTGACGTCAGAGTGCGGTTAGCTAACTCAGAGTTGCTCCACAGCTCTAGACCGTTACGCTTATCAACTGAGTAGATACGGCTGTGGTCGTCAACAAGGAACAAGCTTAAGCCCGCTGATGCTAACTCGTTAAAGCTAGAATACTTACGTGTCCATACAACTCGACCCGTGCGTAATTCCATCGACACTAAGTTACCGTTGTAACTCACCGCATATAAATTGTCGCCAAGGATCAGCGGCGTCATATCCACGTCGGCCATACGGGTAAACTCGTTACCGCCCGTTGGATTATAAATCGCCTGTTCCCATGCTGCTTGACCATTGTTTTTAATCACAACAGCCACTTTTCCATCGGCAGTACCTATAAAGAAACCGCCCGCTTCATAAGCTGCAGAACCTGTACCGCGCAGGGTCAGATTTGGCAATTGCATTTCGTACACCCACAGCTTAGCGCCAGTATCGACGTTAAAGGCTTCGAGTGAACCTGAGCTGGTGCTGACAACCACAACGTCATCGGCAACGGTTGGCGCAGACAATAACTCACCACCGGCAACCACATGCCATAACACTTGGCCATCTTCGGCGTTCAGCGCGGCTAACAGCCCGCTTTCTCCCCCTAAAAAGACTTTATTACGCGCAGCAGTTACGCCAGCGGCGATTCGCGCACCTTTGTTTTTTGCTAAGGCGTTATCACGAAATTCTTCGCTGAAATCTTTAGTCCAAACGCGCTCGCCCGTCGCTTCGTCAAACGCGGTGACTTCACCATAACGATCGGCGGCAAATATTTTGCCATAACGAACGGCAGGAGCGAGGCGAGAGTAATAATCACCTACACCATCACCGACAGAGGCGCTCCAACTTACTTCAGGGAACACTGTCGCCTGAATGGCAGTTAACTCACTGACAGGCTCGTCTTCAACATCGCTCGACGAACAGGCGGATAACATGGCCAGACTTAATCCGGCGGCTAGCAGGTTTTTGCACCAAGACTTCATCAAGGGATCCCTTATGCCTGATTTAGGCTATCAAGTTTGATTTTAAGCGCTGGGCTTGTCACCACACCACCATTGTCCATGGCAGCTTGATAAGCTGTTTTCGCTTTCTCAACTTCACCTTGACGTACTAAGAAATCACCTTTTAGTTCATCGCGCTGGGCGAAGAAGGCTTTATCTGTAACTTGCTCTAAAGTTGCCAGAGCAGCGTCTATTTGACCTTGCTCGGCTTGTACTCGAGCGACACGTAAAGTGGCAATCATATCTAAACCAGCACCTGGTTTAGCCGCAATAACCTTGTTCAAGGCTTCGATTGCTTTAGGGTAATCCTTAGCTTCTACTGCAGTTTTTGCCACGATCAGTTCTAGTAGCGCTTGATAACCTTTTTGATCATGATTTTTAGAAAACTCAGCCACACCCGCCAGCATAGCGGCTTCGTCGCTTGATTTAGTGGTCAACTCGTGAAAAGCTTTTGAGGCTTCTTCCGCTTGGGCCACTTTAACGTCAGAATAATAATTCCACGCATACAGGCCGCCTAAACCAACGACCGCCCCAATAAAAATCGAGGTTCCATAGTCTTTCCAGAACTGCTTGATAGCATCAACTTGTTGTTCTTCTGTGCTATAAATTTCCACGCGCACGTCCCCCTATATGATCTATTACTTAATGGCCAGTTCAGCCAAAAATGCGCCTAAGGCACTTCGAGCTACCCGTTGTTGTTCGTTATCATTGCGTAAATATTTCACTGTCACCATGCCTTCGGCCAGTTCATCTTCACCAATCAGTAAGGCGACAGCTGCACCGCTTTTATCGGCACGTTTCATTTGTTTTTTCACATTACCGCCACCGCAGTGACTCATCACTTTAAGGTTTGGCAGCGCGCTGCGTAATTCCTGCGCAACTTTAATCGCTTCAACCAGACAGTTATCACCCATAGCAGTAACATACACATCCACTTCTGGCGGAATATCTTTGTTCAGTTCTAAGGTTTCAAGCAGCAAGACAATGCGCTCTAAGCCCATGGCGAAACCCACTGCTGGGGTATCTTTACCGCCTAACTGGGCGACTAAGCCGTCATAGCGACCACCCGCAAGCACTGTACCTTGTGAGCCTAAACTCGATGTAACCCATTCAAATACTGTACGATTGTAATAATCTAAACCACGTACTAGGCGCGGATTAATGGTGTATTTGATACCCACAGCATCAAGTAGTTCACGCAATTGTGAAAAATGTGTCTTGGATTCTTCACCGAGGAAATCCATCAACTCAGGTGCACCAACCAAAATAGCTTGGACATTTTGATCTTTTGAATCCAATACCCGCAGCGGATTGCTGTACATGCGACGCTTGCTGTCTTCATCGAGCGCGTCTTTATGCTGCTCTAAAAACGCAATCAAGGCATCACGGTAAACTGCGCGCTCGGCTGGATCACCTAATGTATTAAGCTCTAACGACACGTGATCGCTAATACCGAGTTTTTCCCACAGGCGTGCCGATAACATCAAGACTTCAGCATCAATATCCGCCGTGCCTATGCCATACACTTCCACGCCAAATTGGTTAAATTGGCGATAGCGACCTTTTTGTGGTCGCTCGTGGCGGAACATAGGACCCATATACCAAAGACGTTGTTCTTGGTTATACAGCAGACCGTTTTCGTTACCCGCACGCACTGTCGATGCCGTACCTTCTGGGCGCAGCGTTAAGCTGTCACCGTTATTATCTGCGAAGGTATACATTTCTTTTTCAACAATATCAGTTACTTCACCGATAGAGCGTTTAAAGAGATCGGTATTTTCCACTATTGGAGTGCGGATTTCGCTGTAACCGTAAGCACTAACGCTCGAACGTAGTACCGCTTCCACTTTTTGCCATAGAGGACTTTGAGTTGGCAGAATGTCATTCATTCCGCGAATCGCTTGGATCTGTTTTGCCACTGTATCGACTCGTCCGATTTAGCTAAATTAATAAAAAATGTCACGCATTATAGGCTTTTGAACGTAAAACGTAAAACGACCCCGTCGGTTTCGGGGCCTAGCTCAAAATCATTAGGCGTAATCTATGCCCAAATGCAGATGCATATTACTCAGTTGTGTCTTTTATTTGAATACGGTTCGCCATTTGACTGGCCTTAGCGCGAATTTTCGCTTCGAGGGAATCGACAATATTGTCGTTATCAAAACGTTCTTTTTGACGTTCACCCTCGTCGTAATATCCGCTCTTATTGTGTCCGCCGGTTAAACCAATATGCGACACTAAGGCTTCGCCTGGACCGTTCACAACGCAGCCGATGATAGACACATCCATGGCGGTAGTCACGTCTTCGAGGCGACGCTCTAACTCATTAACTGTGCTTATCACATCAAACTCTTGACGGGAGCAAGATGGGCAGGCGATGAAGTTAATCCCGCGGCTACGGATACGCAGCGACTTTAAAATATCAAAACCGACTTTGATTTCTTCGACGGGATCGGCCGCAAGGGAAATACGTAGCGTATCCCCGATACCTTCGGCCAATAACATGCCTAGACCCACGGCCGATTTAACTGAACCCGCGCGTGCGCCGCCCGCTTCGGTAATGCCTAAATGCAAAGGTTGACGGATTTGTTTTGCCAATAAACGATAGGATTCAACCGCTAAAAACACGTCGGAGGCTTTCACGCTGACCTTGAATTGGTCGAAGTTTAATCGGTCCAGAATATCTACATGGCGCATGGCCGATTCGAGCAAGGCTTCAGGCGTTGGCTCTTTGTACTTGTCCATCAGATCTTTCTCTAATGAACCGCCATTCACACCAATACGGATAGGAATATTGTGGTCACGGGCACATTCCACCACGCTGCGAATACGCTCTTCGTTGCCGATATTGCCCGGATTAATACGCAGGCAATCCACACCGTACTCGGCAACTTTTAAGGCGATACGATAATCGAAATGGATGTCGGCCACTAAAGGCACCTTAACCGCTTGCTTAATGAGTTTAAAGGCTTCTGCCGCATCCATAGTCGGTACTGAGACACGAACTATATCGGCACCCACTTTTTCTAAGGCACGAATTTGAGCGATTGTCGCTTCAACATCAGTAGTCTTAGTATTGGTCATTGACTGAACGGCAATCGGCGCCCCATCACCAATCGGTACATTACCCACATAAATGCGGGTGGAAGGACGTCTTTTTATGGGAGTTTCATTATACATGCTTAATACGCTCTATTTCGGTACGTGCTGTAGATCATTAGGTGGTCGTTAAGCCTTAGGTAAGGTTAAGCGCGCGACACGTCCCTTAGGGACATCAGCTAAGCTAACCATTTGACCATCTAAGCTTAATGTCGCCACTTGCGGCGCGCCTAGAATAATTTTAAATGGTGGTACACCACTCACTTGCACTGTGGCGCCAGCGCCTTTCACACCATCGACTAACGCTTTACCTTTAGCATCGACAATGTTAATCCAGCAATCACCCGTTAACTGTACCTTGATAATTGATTCACCGGCAGCGGCCACCAGAGTATTGGTCGTTGTGGCTGGCGATGTTAAAACAGGCAAAGGTATTGCAGTTGCAACGGGCTGAGTTGCAGGCTGTTGCACAACCGTCTGTTGAGCTACCGTCTGTTCAGCTACCGAAGAGGCCGTTTGAGACGCTGTGGTTGCAGCATTAGCCGAGCCACCATCTTCATTACTCGTATCAACCGTTTGAGGATAATTATTGTCAGTAGGCCCAGTGCTCACATCAATAGTGCTGGCATCGGTATCTTTAATCGGGCCGTCAATTGACATAGAGCCGTTAGCCGCGATGTCGGTCAATTGTTGACTCGCATCGGTTTCGGTCAATAGTACGTCACCAGGTAGCGTTTGGTTCGCGGCGGCGACCTCTTCTGCCGTGGGTTTCGATACATCAATAGTGCTTAACAAAGTCGTTTTTTGCATCCACCAAACGACTAACGAGCCGAGTAACACAATAACGATAAAAATACTCAGCCAAGTTAAACGCGTATCGCGCGCTTGATAAGTCGTTTTACGGGAAAAGCTTTGCATTGCAGGCTCAGTCACCACAGGCACTTGGCGCACTAAACACGCTTCAATCAAAGCCGCATCCGCGCTGACCATACGGGCATAGTTTTTTACATAACCACGAACATAAGTGGATGAGGCAATATTGGTAAAATTGTCGGCTTCAAGATCTTCAACAATACGAGGGCGTAAATGCAATTTAACCGCCGCATCTTGAATACTAAGGCCCATTTTTTCACGGCCAGCTTTTAATAAGGTTCCAAGCGTTACATCTAGCGCGATAGATTGCGGTGCTACCGACTCAACTGGCGCATTGATTTCATGATCTTTCATTGATGCAAATTAACTCTGTATTGCTTGGCCTGAGGTGATGCTGGGAATTTGGCAAGCAATAAAATACCAAATCTCTTCACAGCGGCATCATCATTCACTGCCTGCTCTATTTTGATCCCGAGCGCTAAACTTTCTGGAGTTTGCTCAGCCACTTGGTGATATCGCGCTAATTGGTTTCGCGCCTGAATAAAATCACCTTGGTCGACTTCTAACTCTGCCAACTCCAGCAACGACACCGATCTTCTCGGGTCATACTTTAACGCCATCTGAAAATACTGTCGTGCCTTTTCTGCTTGTCCAGCTTCGCGGCTACAGAGACCTAAGTTCTCGTAGCTTGAGGCCGTTCGCGTATATTTGGGCATTTCGATTGCGGCCAAAAACATTTTTTCAGCTTTGTTGTATTGCTTTTGTTGGCACAAAAACACCCCGAAATTATTCATGGAATCGCCTGAGGCGTCCTTGGTACTAATGGCATTCATGTACGACTCTTCAGTACGTACTAAATCGCCCACGGTTTGATAGTAATAAGCCAAAGCGGTGTGCACATCTTCAAGCTCTGGGGCATATTCTAATGCTTTATCAAGATTGTATTTGGCTTGTTCCGAGTTACCTCGATTTAAATAGGTTAAACCGAGCTGCAAACGCTCGCGCGCGGCGGCGACTTTGTCTAACTTTCGTTCAGAAACAGGGATATCTGTCCCAGTATAAGTACGCTCAGTGACGCACCCTGTCATCAATAATGACAGGGTTAAAATCAACGAAAACCTTGGCAATCCATGCTTCATGGGCGAGCCTATAAATCTGTGCAAACAAAGAGTTAATTCATTGTGACTGAAATCTGGTTTTCTTGCATGCGTTTTTTTGCTAAACGTTTCGTTCTATCGCGAATATCACCCGCCAACTGACCACAGGCGGCGTCGATATCATCGCCACGGGTTTTACGCACTATCACTGTAAAACCATACTCCATTAGCACCTTAGAAAAACGGTCGATACGTGAGTTAGATGAACGACCGTAAGGCGAGCCGGGATACGGGTTGAATGGGATCAGATTCACCTTACAAGGCGTATCTTTCATCAACTTAGCTAACTCATGGGCTTGTTCTGTGCTGTCGTTGATGTGATCTAGCATCACGTATTCAACCGTCACGCGGCCGCGGTTTGCATTAGATTTGGCGATATAACGACGAATACCCGCTAAAAACTCATCCAGCGGATATTTTTTATTGATTGGGACCAGAATGTCACGTAGCTCATCATTTGGCGCATGGATACTCACAGCCAGTGCCACATCAAGCGCATCACCCAATTTATCTAACGCAGGTACGACGCCCGATGTTGATAGAGTTACGCGGCGCTTTGATAAGCTAAAACCAAAGTCATCGAGCATGATGTCCATCGCTGGGATCACATTGGCTAGGTTAAGCAATGGCTCGCCCATGCCCATCATCACTACGTTAGTGATAGGACGCTCGCCCGTGTCTTTAGCAAAACCTAAAAAGTGCGATACACGCCAGATTTGGCCGACGATTTCAGAAACCGTTAAGTTACGGTTAAACCCTTGCTGCCCCGTCGAGCAGAAAGTACATTCCAGTGCACAACCCACTTGGGATGAAACGCACAAGGTCGCGCGGTCATCCTCAGGAATATAAACCGTTTCAACTTCTTGGCCTTGACCAACATTGATTGCGAATTTAATCGTCCCGTCGGTCGATTTTTGGAAACTCGAAATTTCCGGCGCAACGATCTCGCAGCGAGCCGCCAATTTTTGACGTAACACTTTGTTGATGTTGGTCATCTCTTCGAAGTCACTGACGCCGAAATGATATAGCCATTTCATGAGCTGATCGGCACGAAAGGGTTTCTCTCCCATGTCCGCAAATAATGCGCGCATCGCCTTACGATCAAGGTCTAATAAATTGATCTTCTTTTCACTCATATAGCTAACCTCAACACCAAAACCGGATCCTGTAACAGGGCGGCGAATTATACAGACGCAAATAAATTTTAGCCAGTAACTCAATTAACCTATGCTAGAATCTCCACGGGCTAATGTTGGCCTAAAATACGGAGTTGTAATTCCACCTATATGTTAACCCTCATCATTATAGTGCTTGTCGCTGTCGGAGTTTCTTTTCTGTGCAGTGTGTTCGAAGCTGTTCTGCTATCGGTTACCCCAAGTTATATCGCATCACTCGAACAAACTGACAGTGCCGCAGCCGCGCGCTTGCGTAAACTGAAAGAAAATGTCGAAGCCCCTTTGGTGTCAATCCTTACGTTAAATACTATCGCTCATACCGTTGGCGCTGCCGTTGCGGGTGCGCAAGCAGCGAAAGTATTTGGTGACGATATGTTGGGTGTTTTCTCGGGCGTATTGACCTTTATTATTCTGTTCTTCTCAGAAATTATTCCTAAATCATTGGGTGCCAACCATTGGCGTCGCCTCGCACCGAGCGTGTCTGTTGCCGTGACGTGGATGAAGCGTGTCACTAAACCGCTGATCTGGATGTCGCAGCAAGTCACTCGCCTGATGGGCAAAGGCGATGAAGGCCAATATATCCGCCAAGAAATGAGCGCGATGGCAAAAATCGGCCATGAATCCGGTGAGCTTGACGAGCAAGAGTCGAAAATTCTGACGCAAATGCTCAAGGTACGTGATATGCCCGTTACAGCAATTATGACACCGCGCACTGTGATGTTCTCGCTACCTGTGGATCTGACTCAAAATGAGTTTGTACGTCAATATCGTGACAAGCCTTTTACCCGTATTCCAGTATACGATCAGGATCATGACGATATTATCGGTTATATCACCCGTACCGATGTGTTGCTGGCTGAGCGTTACACACCAGAGGCATCGATTGGTGAGCTTAAACGGAGTTTATTTGTGGTGCCTGAAACCGCAAAAATTCTGCCACTTTTTGAGCGTATGATTAAACGTAACACCCAAATTGCTATGGTGGTCGACGAGTACGGCAGTAGCCAAGGTATTGTGACTCAAGAAGATATTATCGAATCTATGTTAGGCTTAGAGATTGTCGATTTAAACGATCCCGCGACCGATATGCAGCAATTAGCACGTAAACTTTGGACTAAGCGCATGAAGCAAAAAGGTATTCGCCTATCCGATGACGGTGATTTTGAAGCCGCATCCGATGATGACGAAGCCAAATCCGGCTGAAGGCTAAGCCAGTTTAGTACTTGTTAATATAAAGGGAGCCTAGCTCCCTTTATTCTTTTAGAATGCGGATAACTCAGAACCCTCTGAGCCTCGCATTTTGAGGTCGCTTGGGTATATACTCACCCGCCGTAATAGAGGTAAGTTATGACACAGAGCTACACACTCTCACTCGCGCACATTAATGACACCCATTCGAATTTTGAGCCCTGCCGCGTCCAATTTAGCCTTAACCTCGGCCAGCATAAGCTTGATGTAACCAGCCATAGCGGTGGTTATGCCCGCATAGGCCACCACATCACTAAGGCACGTCAAGCTGCTGCACAAACCGATACGCCGTTTGTTTTCCTGCACGGTGGCGACAGTTTCCAAGGCACGCTTTATTTCAGCCATTTTAAAGGCAAGGCCAACGCCCACTTACTCAATCTGTTAGCGCCCGATGCTATGGTCATTGGCAACCACGATATCGATGAAGGTAACGCCAGACTTGCCGAGTTTGCTAAGCAGATTGATTTCCCATTGCTTGCGGGCAACATGGATTTAAGCCAAGAAGATCTCAACAAACCCGGTTGTCTGCGTGGTTTGCCTAATATATTAGATTATGATCATCAGCAAAAACGCGCGAAATACCTGCTTAAGCCTTTCCACGATAAGACGTTAGCCATTGTCGGCATTACTTTAGATCAAATGAAAGAGATCGCTCGCCCCGATCCCGACACTCATTTTGTCGATGCTATCGCCACAACCGCACGCACGGTTGAGCACCTTAAAAATCAAGGCATCAAACATATTATCGTGCTCAGCCACTTAGGCTTAGATCAAGATAAACGCCTCGCGGCCGAAGTCGAGGGTATTAGCCTGATCGTAGGCGGTCACACGCATACGCTACAGGGCGATTTTCGCGCCTTAGGTTTGAGCAACCTACCCTACGGTGAAGTCATCAATAACACACCGATAGTGCACGCGGGGAAATATGCCGAAGTCGTCGGCTTAGCCGAGATAACATTTGATGCTGAAGGTAAAGTGCAGAGCTTAACTGGCGGCAATTACTTCATGCTGGATCAGCACTTTATCTTAAGTGCTAACACGACCGTCGATAACCAAGATTACCAAGCGGTGCGCCAACAGCTCAGTCAGCATCCAAATGTCCTTTGGGATGATGCCGATGCCGATATTGATGGCGTGATCCGAGACATCTACAAACCCGCCATCGCTGAGATGGAAAACAAAGTCTTAGCACTGGTGCCAAAAAACTTAGTCCATACGCGCCTGCCGTCTAAGGCCCTGCCCCACGGCAGTGAAATTGCGCCTTGGGTCAGCCGCAGCATGTTCCAAGAAGCTAAGCTTGTCGACCCTAGGGTGAACTTTGCCCTGCATAATGCCGGCGGTGTACGCCAGTCAGTGGCCCAAGGTCAGTTGACGCTAGCGGATGTGATGGGGCAATTGCTGCCCTTCGAATTGCCATTAGTTAAGTATGAAATTCAAGGTCAATTCCTCTATCAAGCGCTCGAATCGGCGATTAACGCGGCAACCAACAACAGTGTCCGTGGTACAGGTGCGGGTAGTTTCCCTTACACCTATGGCCTACGGTATTACTACGATGGGCGGCGTCCACTGGGCGAGCGTTTGTTCAGATTGGAGATGATGCAGCAGGACAGCCAATCCCTTTGGTATCCCGTTGAGCCTGAGTCACTGTATGTCGGGGTATCGACGTCTTACACTGCTGCGGGTAAGGAAGGCTATCATCCATTGCTGCAAGCTCGCTGGCAGGAGTCGATGGAGTCTCTGACGTTGCCACAGGCCTTTATTCGATTCTTAAATCGCTCACCGAATCTGTCTGATTTACTGTCACAGCACGTGCATTACACCAGCCATAGCCAACGTATGGGTTAAGTGCCAATGCTCCTCATGGCGTCAACATTGATGCAGTGAGGAGCAAAGTGAGTGGCTGCTTACAAAGCGCTAAACAAACCTGAGCTTAAAATTGCCAATCACATTGCGGTAAACGCGCAGTAAACCAATCCTGCGCCTTGCCCTGCGCGTCTTTGCGCCACGCCATAAACACAGCTTGGGGTGGGCGCGGCATTTCCACATGACAAGCCACTAAGCTTCCCGCCGTCAACGCATCTAAGATCAAGTGTTTTGGAATGTAGCCTACGCCAAGTCCCAATTGCTGCGCTTTAATCTTGGTCTGCATATTCGGCACCCGGATCACTTGACGACTATCAAATAAGCCGCTCGAGCGCTGCGCTAAGGCAGTCGAACTGTCAGCCACCACAATGGAAGGGAATTGCAGTAATGCCTCGGTCGGAATTGGACCGGCGTGCTGCGCCAATGGGTGGGCAGGATTTAAGGCAAACACAAACTCCAACTCACCGATTTCGACCACATGATATTGACCTTTTGGCAGTTCCCCCGTCACACCAATAGCAATATCGGCACGGCCAGAATAGAGCGCATCCCAGCCGCCACCTAAGGACTCTTCGCTGATATTCACGGTCACTTGCTTACCTAGGTCAGTAAATTCCCCGATCAACTGCAATAGGGGTAAATCTGGCACGACGGTATCAATCGCTAAAGTTAACGAAGACTCCCAGCCGGTCTCGAGTTGACGCACCGCCTCTTCGAGTCTGGATGTTGCCGAAAGGATTTCTCGACCTTGGCGCAGCACAAGTTGACCGACTAAGGTCAGTTCGGCGCGCTGGCCCTTACGTTCAAATAATTTTGTGCCTAAATCGCTCTCCAGTTTCTGCACTGTGTAGGTCAGCGCCGACGGCACACGGAATAAGGACTCGGCCGCCGCGGAAAAACTGCCTTTTCTATCAATGGCATCGAGTACGATTAATCCATCAAGACTAATAGATGGCAACATAAAAACCTCATGTTCAAATTATTTGAAGTAGACATTGAAAATGTTCCGATTTTCTTTACCAAAGGTCAAGTCTACACTGCTTAGCAATGGAGAGGTTCTGCGGAACTCACTGCCGAAATCGGATGTAGAAACAAAGTAATTTAACGCTAGAAACAGATTAAAGAACTGAGTTAAAACAGATTAAACATTACTCTTAACCACTTGTTAAATAATTTGAAATAAGGAATATCCTATGAAAACACTCATCGCAAAAACACTCAAATCAGCTCCTAGTCTTGCCCCACTGGCACTGCGTATTCCTATCGGGATTATCTTAATCGCCCATGGTTCACAAAAACTGTTTGGCTGGTTTGGCGGTTACGGCTTAGAAGGCACTGGACAATGGATGGCATCCATAGGTTTGACGCCAGGTTACTTAATGGCATTGATGGCAGGTTCAAGTGAATTCTTCGGCGGCCTGTTCCTATTGCTCGGCCTGCTGACTCGCCCAACGGCCCTCGTATTGTCATTCACTATGATAATAGCGATTTTTTCAGTACACATAGGCAACGGTCTGTTTCTTGCCAACAACGGTTACGAATTTGGTCTCGCCCTACTCGCAGCCACAGTGTCATTGGCGGTTTCAGGTGCAGGCAAGTTCGCTGTCGATAACGTATTCGCTAACCGCATCAAATAAAGGGGAAGCAAGATGATCACATTAAGAAAAGCACAGGACCGCGGTCAAGCAGATTTAGGCTGGCTAAAGAGTCAACATACATTCTCTTTCTCTAGCTACTATGACCCAGAGCACATGGGGATTTCATCCCTAAGAGTCATCAACGATGACAGAGTTGCACCGGGTGCAGGTTTTGATACCCATGGACATAAAGACATGGAGATCATCAGTTACGTGATATCTGGCACGATCGCCCATAAAGACAGTTTCGGAAATATCAAAACTTTACCTGCTGGTGAGTTTCAGTTGATGTCGGCGGGTAAAGGCATTTACCACAGCGAGTTCAATGCTTCTAATACTGAGCCGCTGCACTTTTTACAAATTTGGATCCGTCCAGATACCTTAGGCATAGATGCGGGTTATCAGCAAAAGGCATTCGTACAGAGTTCACCACTGACGGCCGTGGTGACACCAAACGGTGAAAATGGCACGCTGAAAGTGCAGCAGGATGCGACCTTATATCGTTTAATGTTGAGCGAAGGCGAAAAAGTGACGATGGACAGAAGCGCCGCTCAAGCGGATCGTCATCTGTATGTGCAATTGATTGAAGGTACGCTGGATATCAATGGCACAACACTCACGGCGGGGGACGGCGTACATCTGACCCAACTCGCCAGTATCGACTTTACGGCAATAAGCGGCCAAGTCACCGCATTAGTGTTCGACTTGTCTGCTAACGCGTAATACCAGCGATGGCTTAACTGAACCACTCAGTACAGCCGTTTCACGATTGAGCAAACGATTAAGCAAGTCATTGAGCAAACCGTTGAGTAAGTGATTACATGCCAGCTTGATAAGCACTCACCGAGAAGCACTGCCACAAGTCATCTTTGGCAGTGTTTTTTATTGGCGTTTTGATGGCCATGTTATAAGGCGATGTTATAAAAGCAGTGCTAACGGCCTCGTTAAGCGAACCAGACCAGCACCTTGATACGCTGAGTTATAGCGCGAGTGTCATACTGAAATTAACCAAGACTTGGGCTTGGCCCTGTGCTTTATCCGCCGCATTCAAAAAGCGCTTATGTTCATTACGACGAATACTGCGAAACCCCTGTTTCTCAAAAAAAGGTCGCGCGAGATAGGATGCTTCAACCGTTAATCGTTTCAGCGCTAAAATTTTAACTTCTTCAAACAACGCAAAATACAAAGAGGTGGCCACCCCAGAACGGGCATATTCGGGATGCACGAACAGACATTCCACTTCTGCAGCGGCTTCAACTTCACTGTCGGCGCCTATCTTAAGATTGATAAACCCCACCAGCATGTTATCCGCTTCAGCCACCCAAATCGTGGTGCCCTTTAAGCGTTCAAGCCAATAGTGCTCACTGCGGGTCTCTCCTTCGATATAAGCCCAAGCTGAGCGCTCGGCAAACGAGTAAAACTCGCCAGAGCCTTGCATCACACTCGCCTCAAAGATCGCCGCCAACTGCGAGACATCCGATGGCGTAAATAGTCGGATCTTCATTCTCTGCCCTCCATCTTGAATTGTTAATCGCTTAAGATTAACCGTATTCTAATCTAAGTTAAATAGCGCTGATTTAACTTAAATCGAGTCACGCAACGGCGTTAAGCTAATGTTTTACTATGGAATACCTTACATTACTTTTTGGGTTAACCCCTAGTGAGCCAATGTTAAACATTCTGTTCCATATTCTTTTCCATATAAAAGCCTGGGATCACTTGCCCAAGTTTTTGCTGATAACTGCGCTGTATTTGGATAAATCCCATCCGAGTAAACAATCCTTTAGATAGATAAGATGCATCCACACTCAAGCGCGCATAGCCTTGTGCCTTAGCCCACGCTTCTAAAACAAGATAGGCACGCTCACCCAATCCCTTAGCTTGATAATCTGGATGGATATATAAGCTGTCTACATAACCTTGATGGGCAAAATGGGTTTCGACATTGATAAAACCGCAGCAAATTGGAAAAGCTGTCGCTGCGTCTTTGACTAATACCACCCACGCCTTCGAGCGGTTTAAGCGCAAATCCCAATGTTTAGCCGATCTTGGCGCCGCAGACCAAGCGGTAAGTTGCGCCTGTGAATAACGAGCATGGGTGATGTTATGCACGCAAAGATGAACTAACTCACTCACCTCACGGGCATAACATGACTGGTAAGGCTGGATCTCAAACTGTTCAAACGCCGTCACTTGAGTGGTCTCTGCTGAGTAATAACCGCTAGTACTAGTGCTAGTTTGCCGTTTTTAACCTAATCAAGATAGGCTCAAATTTTGCGGTTTTAATGGTTAGAAACAAAAACGGCCTCGATAATATCGAAGCCGTTTGCTTAAAGAGGCGCACAGGTTAGCGCACTCGTTACTGTTACTTCTTATCGATTTGACCGACAAATAACAGCTTATCAAAGGTGCGGTTTAAAGTTTTACTGGTGAATTCGTTCATCCACATTTGTTCAACCACAGCCACTTTATCGCCTTTACTCACTTCAGTTTGAGGACCCGCAGCCCAAAAAGTAGTGTCAGCTTCTTTAATCTGTACGTAGGTGTAACCACCACCGTTCATCGTATCAACAACAGTACCCTCGTGGGTGACACCTTGAGCCCAAGCACTTGATATGCCTAACGCTAAAGTCGCTACTGCCGCTAATTTTACCCATTTTGCCATCATGCCTGCGTTCCTTTTGTTTTGCTAATATGCTGCATTAAAGCATGCTAAAAACAATAAATCGCTAATCTCTATCACGAAATACAACACTTATCGCAAAAGCAGTATTTTTCTTAAAAGAAGGGAACTCATTTCAACAGCGGTTTTAGCATGCCTTCTAAACCATTAAGCTTGATTTCGTACATTAGGGCTAATTGCTCACCGAGTTTGCCCTGGGGGAAACCTTGCTTATGGAACCACACCAAATAGGGCTCGGGTAATTCCAGCAACTTACGTCCAGCGTACTTACCAAAGGGCATTTTTTGATTTACAGCGTCGATGAGTAGTTGCTGATCCATAGATTGTTATCTCGTGCAGTTCGTCCCGATAATCCCAAGGATGCTACAACATAAGCCAATCAATGTCGCCGTTAACTCATACAACACTCCCACATAAGTCATCCAACACTTAAATACTAAGGTGAGTACCATAAGCGCACAAACTACATTCCCAGCTGAATCCTAAGCAACAATCTTTAATAGATTTGGCCCTAAATTAGCGCATGGCGCATATTGAAAACCATATTCACTGCATAAGCGTTCAGACTCACCATAGGCGGTAATGCTGATACAAGTCCCAGAACTTGCGTGTCCATCGACAAAGTCCATCACTCGCTCAAGCATGATCTTCGCCAGCCCATAGGATTGGTATTCGGGCAACACGATAAAATCTTCAATGGCCAAATGCCCAGGCTTATTACCGTAAACACACGCCGTAGCTAACAGATTAGACTTAGCGACTCCCGCGCCAGCATGCTCCATTTCAGCATTGTCACTCAATCGGATAGAGACCCAAAACAGTGCCTGCACATCCGCAAGCTCAACACCGATCGAAGGGCGGCCAGCGGCACTACGCAGATTGAGTAATTCATGGAATAGCGGTGCTGTTTCAACGAGTTCAAACTTAATAGGCATAATAGTTTTGATATCCATTTGGCATCCCTTCTCTCATGGTTGAAATTGCAAGCGATTTAGACGGCAGTCTAAGAGATGATAAAGCCAGCATTTGGCAGTTTGATGACAAGCACCTCACCAAACAAGACCACTTTCGACTGAGAAGTCGATTCTTTACACGGATTCATTAATAACATTTAGCAATATAAAATTAACATTTATACCGATAGAGAAATAAAAAGTCAGAATTCAGATTTTGTGAACAGGCATAGATTGCAACAAACAAGCCTACAACTTGATACCACTCAAATTAAACCTTTTAAAAATAAAAACTTAAAAATATCACTCACAAATTATTCCTCAACTATTACTTGTCAAATTAACGGCACGTGACCAGATACTGACAAAAAACCATTGCTGACAATTTAATCAAAAACCGTCAAAAATCAGCCAATTGACTGAGGTTAACATAAGGTTTACATTCGATTTCGAGCACAAAAACGGTGTGGCTCCCAACTCATCAACTCGCTGCCCAAGGGTCATCAAAAGAATTAAGGAATGCGTCATGATAGTGTTAATCGGCGGAGAAAAAGGCGGCAGCGGTAAAAGTTGTTTAGCCCAAAACATAGCTGTCTTTCTAACCACAGAATGCAATGCCTCAGTCATTATGGTGGACTGCGATCCCCAACGCACCACATCAGATTGGATCCAGGCAAGGAACAATAATCCCAAATTAGCCAGCATTAATTGCGTGCAGCTTTACGGCAAGATCCGTAATGACTTGCTCAGTCTTGAACAACATTATGATGTCGTCATTGTCGACTGTGGTGGTCAAGATAACTTAGCGCTACGTGCAACCATGTCTGTCGCCGCTTACATTTTAATGCCCTTAAGACCTAAGCGCCGCGATTTGAAAACCGTTAGCCACATGGACGATATCGTCGCGACCTGTAAGATGATAAACCCAAAGCTACAGGCTTCATTTGTGATTACCCAATGCCCAAGTTTACCTAATCAAGCTAACCGAATTCTAGAAGCCAAAGAAGTCTGTAAAACCTATGATATCAACGTCCTTGATGCAATAACCTACTGCCGTAATCTGTATGATGACAGCGAAGAGTCAGGACTATCAGTGATTGAAATCGACCCTAGCGGAAAGGCCGCAGAAGAAATCCGTACTATTGCCTGTGAATTGTTCCAAGTAGATTGCGCCGCGAGTTTAGGAGACAACCTACACCCTGCAAAGCCTCCTCAGAATACTGGTAAAGGTCAGATGCACAATGGTTTGACAAATAATGGTTTGAAAAATAATGGCTTGCACCATCAAGCTCAACCCACTCACCTTACCACTCAACAAAGGGGGCAAAATGGGACTCAGCGACCTCAAGAAAAACGCTATGCCATCTAGCAACATACAGTCGTCGCTTTCGTTAGATGAGTTTATTGAGGCAGCCAACTTATATGCAATGGGACAAAGCCCTAATAAGACAAAAGACAGTCATTTCGCTTTTGAAGCAGCGACGACGAACGCTAAAACCGCTGACCAAACGTTCACTAACATAACAACTGACACTGGGCTGAATCATTCCAATGTACTGATCTTGCATAAACAGAGCTTAGGGACAGAAGTCTTATCGCCAGCAAAAGTAGAGGCAAAAACTCACTATCGCAAGGCAACCTTTTCACTCAGCGAAGCGGCTATTCGCCAGCTCGCGACCTTGTCGCAAGACAGCACGCTCTCCAAATCGAAACTGCTCCGATTCTTGATTAAACAACATTACGAGCTGCCCATTGCCCTGAGGCAATTACGAGAACAACAGCGCCAAAACCGTTAACACTTCGCAATACTCCCACCCTTTTCCGGTAACTCAGCTAAGCTCGGGTTATCGGCTTTTTTACTCAAGAACAAAAAACTAAAATATAAACCACAATATAATCGCGGCATAAGTGCTGATCCCACCTATCCTTAAATGTACAGAATGATGAATAAGTGTTATTTATTCACAGTGAATCAGTAACGTTAAGGTGTATTTTTTGCGAAAGCCAAACCAACTTATCTGTCTTTGTTTAAGCGCTGCGTTTCTAATGCCCTGCTATGCTGAGTTTTCATTGGCACAAATCCCGCCGCTCACGAACAAAGCGCCCATCACCTTAGTCGCAGAAAAGGGATTTTGGACCGACTATTTAACGCAAGAAATGTTGCCTAAATTCACTGAAAAAACTGGTGTAAAAGTGCAAGTGATCAGCACCGAACTTGATAGTATGTTTAATTTGCAGACCCAAGATTTACTCCAAGGTTCAGGCAAATACGACTTGCTGACGATGGAAGCTGGCTGGGCAAAAGAATGGGCAGCCAATGGCTACACAGTCCCTTTAGTCGAACTCGCAAAACTCTACGATCCCGACGGTGAAAAGGCCATGGAGAAATACCTAGAACCCTATTACCCATCGCTACTGAACATCTTATCCTACCATGGAGAAATCCATGCTATTCCCTACAATAACTATGTGATGGGTAATCATTACCGAGCCGACCTCTTCGATAATAACACTGAAAAAACACATTTTCAGAGCCAGTTCGGTTACCCGCTCGCACCAGCAAAAACCTTAACCGAGTTACGGGATCAAGCCCAGTTTTTCACCCGTAAAGCGGGCACTATGTTGGCGGATAAAATGTTAACCCACGACTTTTATGGCTTGGCGCTAATGTCGGGTGATAAGCCACATATTAACGATGAATTTTCCAGCATGATCTGGAGCTTAGGCGGCGCTTGGATGCAGCCAATTTATAATGAACAAAAAAAGATCAGTCATTTTGAGGTGCCGACTATCAACCATGAGGCCATCAAAGCCGCTAAGCTTTATCGCGAATTAATGCCCTATGCCGTACCTGCTAACGAGCAATTTGCCTTCAATGAGGCTGCCAATGCAATCGCCACAGGGCAAGCGGCAATGTGGCCTTTCGCTTACAATAATTTGTGGCATAAATCCTTCAAAGTTGAGCAAAATATTCCCGGCGCACGCCTTGCTGTGAGTCAAGTACCCGGCGGTTATCCCTATAACGGCGCCTATGCTTTTGCCGTGAGTTATGACAGCAAAAATCCCCAAGCGGCCTATTGGCTCATCAAATATATGGGCACCTATGAGGCGCAACACGCTTATGCCTTGGGCGGCGGTAACCCCTGTCGTATGGATGTTGTGACCGCCAACGAATTTAAAAGTGAATCATTAAGGACCATAGCGGGGGCATTCGAAGCAAGCCATATCGCGAATATGTTTTGGTCAACTAAGGTGTTAGAACTTGGGCATTTTACCAGTACAGCCATGGGACAGATTTACCCTGAACTCAGCCATGCATGTTATCGCGCTAGCCGCATGCCAGCTGATAGCGAGGATATTTTTATTAAATTAAGTGCAGAGATAAAACACCTCCAAAATACCTATGGAGAGGTACCTGCGATTGACAAGAAAACTAATGACAAGCACTAAGCCGCTGAAAAGCCTAAAACAAAAAATAACCTTAGCCTTCTATATCATAGTGGGCATGGCGCTGTTTAATGGTGTTGTTGCGATACTACTGTCTCAGCAACTGAAATCAGAAATTGAGCAACTGGTGGGCGTCGATGTGGTAAAAGTCACCACTGCGCTACAACTGGCAAAAAACAGTGAAAAACTCCAAATCATCACAGCGCGTCTTAATCATTATGATAATGAACAACAAAGACTTCGTCTATTGAGTGAACTCTCGGCGCAGTGGGAACGACTAATTAATGACTCCCGATTACTGACGTCCATTGAAACCTCTGCAGTCAGTAAGCAAGAATTGAATCACGCGTTAGATATTCAACTTTACTATTTACAACAGTTGCCATTACTCGGCGAGTTAACCGATTCCGCCCTTCAAGCCAATTTACAAGCGGCAAATATTCAAGCCAATTTAACTTCAATGGCATCGGGATTTACCGATGAAATGCAAACCCAATTTCACCGTATCAATGCCGATTCTGAACGTCAAATTAAGCTGAAAAATTTTGACAAGATTGCGTTGAACATCAATACCAATCAGCAATTGTCTCAATTTAGTCATTTGGGAGAACACTTATTTACCAGCCTCTCTCAAGTAAAAATTATCGACAATCTAGTTGAGCTTAACCACACCCAAAGAGAAGCGATGCGGCTACTGTTAAATATGGAGGCGATTCTCGAAGGGATTAACGGGGATACCGGTTTATATTTCAATTTGTTATCGCAAATAAAGCAGACCATGGTCGGTGAAGATAACCTATTTGAACTGTCCCGCAAGGCCATTAAGAGCACGCATATCGCCAATGCGCATTTAGAGTACCAAGCCGATGCCGCGCAAATAGTTGCGACCTATACCCAGAATCTGGTTAACCAAGTCGAAAATGAAATCCAACAAACGGGCGGCGAGCTTAAAAGTGACAGCACCGCATTTATCATATTGATTTTCTGCAGTGGCATTTTGTATTGCTTCTTCATCTGGCTCACCAGCTGGCACTTTATCACTAAGGGCATTATCAAGCCTGTGATGGCGACGCGAGATGCCATGAATGCCATCGCCCATGAAAAACTCGACACCCGTATGCCTGTCACCGATAACCTAGAGCTGCAGCAAATGGTGAGTTCATTAGAAACACTCAAAAGCTATGCGGCGCAAGTTAAAGGAATGGCGGAAACCGACGGACTAACGGGCTGCTACAACCGTCGCTATTTAGACATGCAACTCCAAAAAGAACTCGAGTATGCCAAGGATCATAATATGCCTCTGGGCATCATTTTGTTTGATATTGATAACTTTAAACAATTTAACGACAGATATGGCCATGTCGCTGGCGACCAATGCCTGCAGAAAATTGTTAACGCCGCAAAATCCCTCTTAAAACGCCCAACTGACATACTTGCCCGCTATGGTGGTGAAGAGTTTATGCTAGTGCTGCCATCGAGTCATCTCGAGGATATCTATCAATTTGCCGAACAGTTGCGTGAGAAAATCATGAGCTTAGAAATCCCCCATGAAGACTCTCCCCATGCGGGCATACTTACCATCAGCGCGGGGATTACCTGTTGGCAGCTACCGCAACTACTGGATGCGAATAGTTTAATTAATCGAGCCGATGAAGCCCTTTATCATGCCAAACTGACGGGGCGTAACCGCACCGAGGCCCTCCTCTGCCAACCCATTCACTATGCCTAACCCCCGTTCGTCTATCCCTTAGCCGCCAATCGCGGCAACAACCGTGCTTCTTTTTTCAGCAAAGGATTGAGTTAAGCCCTCTTCATCCCCATTAGCTAATATTAAGATAATCAGGATTAGAACAGGGAAAGTATGCTCGCTATTGTTATCACGCTTATCCTCGGAGTCGGGGCAATTGCTTGGCTACTTTCAAGTCGTTGGCGTAAAACCTTGCACCGCCGCCGGATCACGGCCAAACCTTTCCCAAAAGAATGGCGCAACATTCTTAAAAAAAGACTGCCTTACTTCCATGCGTTACCGACAGATTTACAGCTACAGCTCAAACGCCATATCCAAATTTTCATCGATGAAAAGGAGTTTGTCGGCTGCGATGATTTTGAGATCACCGATGAAGTCAAAGTCACTATCGCGGCACAGGCGTGCCTCCTGCTGCTCAATCGAAAAACGGACTTTTACCCCAAACTGAAACAAATTTTGGTCTATCCCGATGCCTTTATCGTTAATAATCAACATAGAGACACCAGCGGTGTTGTGTGGGAGCAACGTAATGTGCTGGCGGGCGAATCTTGGGAATACGGCAAAGTGGTACTCTCGTGGAAAAATACCTTAGACGGCGCCGCCGATCCCCACGATGGTAATAATGTCGTGATCCACGAGTTTGCCCATCAGCTCGATCAAGAAGACGGCCAAGCAAATGGCGCGCCGATACTGCAACATTATGCCGATTACAGCACTTGGTCCGAAGTGCTAAGCAAGGCTTTCAGCCAATTACAGCACAGCGCCAACTATGGCACGCCCTCAATATTTAATTACTATGGTGCGACGAATCCCGCTGAATTTTTTGCCGTCATTACTGAAGTCTTTTTTGAAAAGCCAGAGGATTTCTACCAACAACATCCAGACTTGTATCGGGAACTAAGCCGCTTTTATCAACTCGATCCGATAAACTGGCATTAACCTATAAAAGTAGAGGCACACTAAATGCTCAAAGATATTCCTGCATTAACAGTTAAGAGTTCCAATATTAATCGCCACGTAAATAACAGTCGTGCCACTAGCGTTAATCGCGCTAGCTTGGGACTACTGCTCAGTGCTTTAATGCTTGGCGGCCTTAATGTAAGCGCACAGGCACAGGACTCACCAACACAAAGCGCTCAAAAGGCTTCGAGTCCAGACCAACAAGCGGCGGCTCAGGTGTTGGATTTACTCAACCAATATTCAAGCGATGCCAATTGGGATAAATATTTTGCCCTGTACCGCAAAGACGGCATCTTTATTGGCACGGATGCAAAAGAGCGTTGGGGAATGGCGGAGTTTGAACATTACTCCCGCCCGACAAAAGGTTGGCGCTATGATTTAACGGAGCGGCATTTAATCCAACATGGCGACGTCATATTGTTCGACGAATTATTAAACAGCCCCGCCTATGGCGTCAGCCGAGGAACCGGTACTTTGATCAAAACCGATGGTAACTGGAAAATTGCACAATATCATTTAAGTTTCCCAATCCCCAATGAGATAGCAAAATCGATCACCGCCGAGATCAAAGCTGCAAATAAACAATAATGCCGCACTCCTCAGAATACAGTTTCGAAAGCGTACAATTTATAAAAGTGAGATTTAGATAGCATCGCAGTTTCAAATTGTACGGTTTCAAATTGTACGGTTTCAAAAAAGCAGCTTTAAGATAAAGCTGCTAAAAGCAAACGCTATCTTAAAGACACGGTGAAACACACATTAGCCAATTGGGAGAAGTGAATAAAGCTTTGAAAATCCACTTCTTCAAACGCCCTTTGTGAAGGACCACGATCAGCGTAATAAAACCCGATCACTTTGCCGTCGATCAATAAAGGCGCAAGTAAAAACCCCTGCCGTGATACATGCCGCGCCTGCAATTCCTTGCACTGCTCCTGCCATTTTTTAGAACAGGGGTCGTCCACCCAAAGTGGTGCCTTATGCTCCATCGCTTGATGAAATAGCCCACGTTTGTCACTCAAATCGATAATAAACTCTTGTTTTATCGCATCGGCATCACGGCCCAATATCACCCTAGGTTGGAGCTGTTTACGACTGGGCGATAACAATAGTACGCCGCAGCGGTCAACACCCACGCCCTCAAGAATACCTTCAAGAACCGTCTGCATTATCTGATTGAAATCTGCTTTATTAATGGCAAAACCTGTCAATTCACGCAACTTAGCTAACTGAATATTCAAATTCACTTGATAGACTGGCATATCTAACGAAATGGGAGGTAGATCGGGTTCAGCGGCGACAATACGTTTAGGATCGGGCAAGTAATCGAGTAACACTTTAGCACCGTACACTTCTGCCAACTTATGGGTCGCATTCGCGCAGCGTTGCATCCGCAACAAAAACTCATTTTCTTCTAGCCCTGTAAAATTCGCCGCTTGAGTCATACGCTTTGCTAACTCCAGCTTATCGAGAACGGGTTGCGATAAAATATCGCAGAGCTTATCGGCAAGAAAAATAGCCCGAATATCTGGCCGCTGATCCTCTGGATAATTCAACGCTTGGATCAACAACTCCCCCAACCCCCAATTACGGGCAATACTCTGGGTGAGCTGCAAAAAAGAAGCACCAAGGGCTTCGCGGGTAGCACTTCTCTCTTCGGCGGGCGTTTCACATTGGCTGAGTGTTAAGTCTAATTCTTCGGTAAATTCGCCCCCAATACTCCAAAAAGCGCTCTCGCCTATGTGATACAACAAAGAGGCAATAAAGGCTTCCTCCTGCATCTCCTCGTCATGATGACTCAACATCATCCGCGCCATCATGGCGGCTTGAAATGCTTTGGCCATCAACTTAATTAACCTTTGATATACGTTAGGCGCGAGATTTTTACTCTCCAACAAGCTTGAAAGTAACTTGGCTGTAATACAGATATTTCGCACCGCATCGAAACCCAGCACTATGGCGGCGCGGCTAACGGTGGAGATTTGGCTACTCCCCTTATGATAAATAGCACTATTGGCAACTCGAAGAATACGAGAGGTTAAGGCGTTATCGTGCATCACGCTACGCCCAAGTAATGCGAGAGAGGAAACGTCATCCTTGGCGAGCTTTTCTAGCGATTTAACAGTCGAACACAGTGCGGGCATTTCTAATTCACTGATCCGATTTGTCCAATAATCGACCCCTTTATTAGTATTGTTATTAGGCTTCAACCCAAATTTACCTTAGCAATAAAACCTTGTTGTTTTGAGTATAGATAAGCACACATATTTCGCCCGTGGTCTAAGGCTTGTTTTTACCAATCAACAGTTAATTGTTCAATAATTCAACACCTAGTTATACCCGCCAATAAAAATGCCCGAGGCAAAGCTCGGGCATTTAGAGGTTTAAAAACAAGCTGCGTTTAGGCAGTGAAGTACTGCTTCATAACCCGAAGCACTTTATCTATATCCTGACGGCTCACATCTTTGTGAGTCACAAGTCGAATCGTGCGCCCAGGGCTTATCAGGATGCCTTCCGCTCGACAGTGTTTCGCCAATAAATCCGCATCAACTTGAGGCGCTAATTTGGCAAATAACATATTGGTTTGTACTGCGGCTAAATCGACGTCGAACTCACTCATCTCGGCCAACTGGCGAGCCAAATACGCCGCGTTGTCATGATCTTCACTCAGCCGTTGCACTTGTTCAGTTAAGGCGAGCTTACCTGCCGCTGCAAGTATCCCAGCTTGACGCATACCGCCACCAAGCATTTTACGCCAACGAATGGCTTTCTTAATCAAACGCTCGTCACCTAAGAGTAATGAGCCGACTGGCGCACATAATCCTTTGGATAAACAAATCGACACTGAATCAAAGTGCGCCGTGATATCACTTATCGCGATATTCTGCGCCACCGCAGCATTGGCAACTCGCGCACCGTCTAAATGAATTTTTAATCCGCGATTAAAGGCCAATGCCTGCGCATCCGCCAAATAGCTTTGCGGGATCACTTTACCGCCAATCGTATTCTCTAAACTAAGCAAACGAGTACGAGCAAAATGGATATCATCAGGCTTAATTGCGGCTTCAATGTCAGCTAATGCAATAGTGCCATCTAATTGATTCATTAAAGGTTGAGGTTGAATGCTGCCTAGGACAGCGGCGCCGCCGCCCTCGAACTTATAATTGTGGGCCTGCTGGCCGCATAGATACTCATCACCGCGCTCACAGTGAGCCATCAAAGCCAATAAATTCGCCTGCGTACCCGAACAGGTAAATAATGCGCTTTCAAAGCCAAACATCTCTGCAGCCATATCCTGCAGACTATTTACCGTGGGATCATCACCGTAAACATCGTCACCGACTTCGGCTCTGGACATGGCTAATCGCATCGCGGCTGTTGGCTGGGTAACAGTATCACTGCGTAAATCTATCATCTCGTCCTCAACTTAAGGTTTGGTTGGCGCTTAATGGGCTCAAGACTCTAGCGCCAAAGGCTTATTTTGTATAGTTTATCATCATGCTTACTAAGCATTTTACTGACTCCAAACGTGAATACATGGGCGAAGTGATGATCTGAATAGTTGCTAGAACTCATAAAAACATAAACATACTCAAGATATTGCCGATATATGTCTGTCGACGAGTCGACAAGTGAGTGCGTTTCACTTGGCGAAATACGCCTAAGTCGATAGAATACCGCACTAAGATGGTCATGCTGCAATCATGCGATCACTTTAGTAATTTTGACTAGTACTTATCGTTCAATAGGTGATTTGTAGTGAAAAACTCCCAATCTCGATGGATTCAGCTGGTAATATTACTATTAAGTTTAAGCCTAACATCGCAAGTATTCGCTTGGTCTGATACTGACCAAGATGGCGTGCCTGACATCAAAGATGCCTGCCCTAACACAGCGCCAGACACGCAAGTAATGGCCAATGGCTGTGTTGAAGAGGTCGAGGTGGAAGCGACTGCATCAGCAGATTGTAGTACGAGTAATCCCAATGCTGAGTTCAGCGCAGATTGTCATAATATTTCTACCGCTGTGGTGTATTTTGAATTTGCCATTGCCGAAGTTGACTTTTCGCAATGGAAAACTTTAGCCTTAGTGAAAGCATATTTAGCAGCGAATGATGTCGCATTAACCTTAGTGGGTCACACGGATATCGTTGGCACGCCTGAGTTTAATTATCAGTTGTCACTTCAGCGCGCTCAAAATGTGAAACGTATTTTGGTTGAAGATTATGGCTTTAATCCAAATCGCTTTACCGTAATGGGTAAAGGTATATCTGAACCTATCGCGGACAACCGTTCTAGCGAAGGGCGCAGTTTAAATCGACGAGTACAATTTATCGTCAATAATAAATAGTTTTAGTTAGCGTATATTTAGGGAGTTATTCAATGGAAAACCTTGAAGGTTTATTAAAGCAAGCACCGGATCTGATTGTGACTTATGGCTTAAAAGTTTTATTTGCCATTATCATTTTCTTTGTTGGTAAATACTTTGCCGGCGTAGCGCAAAAGCTGGTTCGTAAATTACTGAACAGCCGTAAAGTTGATCCGACCGTTGTTTCATTTGTCGCAAACCTCGCTTGGGCAATTGTGTTTGTGTTCGCAGTAATTGCCACCTTAGGCCAAATTGGCGTACAAACCGCATCATTGGTCGCCGTTATCGGTGCCGCTGGTTTAGCTGTGGGTTTAGCGCTACAGGGTTCTCTGTCTAACTTCGCATCAGGCGTGTTAATGGTGTTATTCCGCCCTTGTCGTGTTGGTGACTATATTGAAGCCGCAGGCATTGCCGGTACTGTTGATGAAATCACTATATTCTCAACCAAACTTCGCACACCAGATAACAAGGTTATTGTGGCGCCTAATTCATCCATCATGAATGGCACTATCACTAACTATTCAGCAATGGACACTCGCCGTATCGATTTAGTGATTGGCGTATCTTATTCTGCCGATATCGCACTCACGAAGAAAATCTTAACTGAGATTTTAGACAACAACCAATATGTGTTAAAAGATCCATCATATACGGTTGGACTGGCTGAATTAGCGAACTCTTCAATTAATTTCGTGGTTCGCCCTTGGGTAAAAACGGCTGATTATTGGACGGCTCGTTTCCAACTGCTTGAGCAAATCAAAAATGCATTAGATGCAGCCGATATCGGTATTCCATTCCCACAAATGGATATTCATGTCAAAGAATTGCCACTCAGCAAATAACTCTAAATGAATAACAAAGGTCGGCAATTGCCGGCCTTTTTTTATGGTTCTGCATCGCATTTTAGCGTACCTTAAAGGACAGATATTAGCGAAGGCACAGATATTCATGTGCGAGGAAATCCAATGCAAAAATACGTTTCATTTTTAGCCGCCAGCTGCATTTATGGCTTAGTGCTGATGAGTCCCAATGCGCTTGCCAGTGAGAAAACCCAGGTTCTTATGGGTGAAAAAACCGTCACCTTGGAAGGCAAGTTACCTAAGCTGTCGCAAATGGCGCCAGGATTCAAAGTGGTTGATGATCATTTTGCGCCAGTCATGCTGAGTGACTTTAAGGGTAAAACCGTGCTGATAAGTGCCGTACCAAGCTTAGATACGGGCGTGTGTGCACTACAGACTAAACGTTTCAACAGCGAAGTGAGCCATTTTTCTGATGACGTGGTCATGCTAACCATCAGTGCCGATTTACCCTTCGCACAAAAACGTTTCTGCAAAGTAGAAAACGTAGATAAAATCAAAGTGCTATCCGATTCTGTCTGGCGTGATTTTGGTGAAAAATATGGCTTGTTGATTCAAGATTACGGTTTGCTGGCGAGAGCCATTTTCATCATAGATGCCGAAGGTAAACTCCAATACCAAGAGTTAGTTCCTAATATCACCGAGCATCCTAACTATGATGCTGCACTTGAAGCGTTAAAAACCCTTCAAGCCCAGCAGTAATTTACCACTAAAAACAGGGCAGCCTTTGCTGCCCTTTTGTTTTACGATTGTCTATCTACGATTTTTTACGATCTAATGTGTGTGCTGATCGCCATTGGCCTGATAATCAAAGGTCGGCATAGACCAATGATAACGCAGCGCCAACATCCGCAAGCTAAAACCAACGCTCAGACAAATAACCAGATTAATCCACTCGGTTAATTGATAGGCTTTTAAAACGATATACAAGCCTGCCGTCAGTAGTGAAATCACCGCATAGAGTTCTTTCTTAAAAATCAAAGGCACTTGGTTACACAGGATATCGCGGATAACGCCGCCAAAGACACCCGTCACCAACCCCATCACCACAGCAATTGTTGGGCTAAATCCCAGCATTAAGGTCTTCTGCGCCCCCACGATAGAGAACACGGCTAAGCCTAAGGCATCGATAGCCAAAAACAACTTGGATAAATAACGCATCACAGGGGCGATAGCGACAGTGAGCAACGAAGCAAACGCAATCGCAATGAGGTAGTGCACATGCTCAACCCAAATTAACGGATAATTACCGAGCATCATGTCCCTTAGTGTGCCGCCGCCAATCGCCGTTGCGCAGCCAATGATCACCACACCAAACAAATCCATCTGCTTGCGGCCAGCCGCCAGAGCGCCCGTCATAGCCTCGGCAATAATACCAATCAGCCAAAGTAATCCAATAATTTGCGTCTCATGCATCTTTACTACTGCCAACTAGGTAAAGAAACAGATTCTGCCTGAGAAACCCTCAGTTCTATAATGATTTTATTTTGAATTAATCATTAGAAAAATTAATTCATCATTTAATCAATAATAGATCTTTGAGCCCCAACTCCGTAAAAACCCACAGTATAAATTGCAAACAAAATAGCCAGTTATGTACGCAACTACATCCCGCGACTATTTAGATAACCAAAATTTTTGATAAGTATTAATAACGTAAATTCAATCAGATGATAAATAACTGCAGATCATCTAATCGAGAAGACAAAAAGTCTAAAAATCAGCCACAAAAAAGCGGCTCTCAGGCCGCTTAATTTTCATTCAAACAGAATTAGCACTACTTAGTATCAGGCTTAGGCGGATAATTTGCCATCACACTGCCCACCGCTTGATTGATGATCTGTACTCTTTCTTCTGGGGTATTTTTGTCGCGAATGGTATCAGCAACAGAACCACGCCAGATAAGCTTAGTAGTTTTATTATCGACTAAATCAATAATCAGAGTACCGACTTCATATTCTCTTACTGTAGTTTGGGTCTGCATATTGCCGCCCCACCCCCATCCAGGACCATAGTATGGGTTGTAGCCAAAATTACTATTGAAGGTATCGACATTGATTTTCTTATCAACTTTGGTCAAGTAATTCACCAGTACATCAGCGTCTTTCGCATCGACTAATGTCATGCCTTTACTCGCTAACTGACTATTCACCGCTTCTCTTACTCTTTGATCCATCAAGCCATCAAGATGATATCCAGCTGAATCGGCTTTCTGAGCAACCCAAGCATAGGTTTTATATTGAGTAAAATTGGCGCTAGGATCATAGTCCCAACCTGACTTCATCGAGCTACAGGCACTTAATGCCAGCACAGCTAAAGCTACAAAAATATTTTTCATCTTAATTTCCTCAGATGTTCAAACTGAACAAAGACAAGTATCAGAGATATGAATTTAGCTTACAGAGCAATCATCTGATCTACAACTCAATTGATTAAAAAGCAGCAACTCATTCAGCTTGACTTCAGCAAAGCCAAAGATGATAATGATTATCAATTAAGATTTTAAAGGGTGATGAAATGTACTGGTTTATTAGCGCGTTTTTAGTAGCAACAGCTATTTTTTTCCTTGCGCCAGAAAAAATCTCACTCGAGGCCAATAACGCCAAGATAAAGCGTCATTTGCCTGTCAGCTTACTGATTTTACCTCTCCTTGTACTTGGCTGGTTGGTCATAGATACCGTCGCGAATGGCACTAACTATGCGACAGTCGCCGCATTCGGCTTTGTGACCACCGCTTGCTTGATTGCGTTACCTAAACTGCATAAATTTATTATGCCTAGCGCCTTAGTGACCGCAGTAGCACTGGTCGTCATGGTCTTGATGCGCATGAATTAAAACGGCTGATAACGCTCCCTTTTTCAAAAATATGCTTACTTCCCTGCAAAGAGTTAGCATTTTGTTCAGACCACTTAAGGATAATCCTCAAGTGGTCTTTTTTTACCTCCCAGAACCCCTGCAAATTTGATAAACTCGACGGGTATAAGTCATCTTTAAACACCTATAAATGAAACCTATGAAAGCAGATCCTAATGTATCCTTAGTGTATAGCACCGACAAAGGCCGTATTAATGCAGAGCCCGTCACTAAAGCGATTCCTGAATCCGACGGTATAGTCAGGATCCATAGAGACAGTAAGAGCCGCAAAGGCAAAGGCGTTTCGATTATCTCAGGCCTAGGCCTCGATGAAACCGCGTTAAAAGCAATGGCTCAAACCCTTAAAAAACAATGTGGTTGTGGTGGAACGGTTAAAGATTTTACTATTGAGGTCCAAACCGATAACCGCGAGCAATTAAAGCTATTGCTTGAGAAGCAGAACTACAAAGTTAAATTAGCTGGCGGTTAATCTCGCCCGACTTAGCAATATAGCAGCATGCTAGATCAACTTAGCCACATAGAACGGAGTAGTTTAATGGAGAGTTTGCAGAACCATTTCTTAATTGCCATGCCTTCACTGCACGATACGTTTTTTGAACGCTCAGTCATCTATATTTGTGAACATGATGCCAAAGGTGCCATGGGACTGGTGATCAATAAACCGCTCGGTATCGAAGTGAATTCGCTATTAGAACAAATGAATTTGCCAGCTGAGCAAGTCTCCACCGATTTAGCGTTCAATGCCAATGTAATGATGGGCGGACCCGTTTCCCAAGATCGCGGCTTCGTACTGCATACCTCTCAGCCCTATTGGGCCAACAGCACAGATCTGGGTTGTGGTTTAATGCTGACCACCTCCCGCGATGTGTTAACCGCTATTGGAAGCAACAGATCGCCAGAGAAGTTTCTCGTCGCCTTAGGATATGCGGGATGGAGCAAAGATCAGCTCGAACAAGAGCTTGCCGATAATTCTTGGCTAACGATTCCAGCAACGAATGCACTCTTGTTTGACATTAAACACGAAGACCGTTGGCCACAGGCCAGCCGAGCTCTTGGATTTGATGCTTGGCAAGTCTCAGCTCAAGCGGGTCACGCTTAAGCCTATTTATTAATATAAGTCAGCACACTATGAATTCGAAAACCGTATTAGGCTTTGATTTTGGCACTAAAAGTATTGGTGTGGCTATAGGCCAAGAAATCACCGCCAGCGCCACGCCATTGTTGTCAATTAAAGCCGTCGATGGGATACCCAACTGGGATCAAATAGGCGACTTAATCAAAGAATGGCAACCAGACTTAGTGGTCGTAGGCCTGCCCTTAAACATGGATGGCACTGAGCAAGATATGACCCACAGGGCGCGTAAATTTGCGAACCGTATCAATGCTAAGTTCAAAGTCAAAATAGCCACTCAAGATGAGCGATTAACCACTACCGATGCTAAGGCGAGGTTGTTCGAGTTAGGCGGATTCAAGGCACTCACAAAAGGCCAAGTCGATGCAGTGTCAGCCGTCCTAATAATTGAAAGCTACTTCGAAAATAACTTCAGCAAGTAATGCCACATAAATAAAACTACAATAAAAAGAAAAGGATAAGTTGCCTTATCCTTTTAGTTTGATGGTTAACCCGATAAATTACCAGATCAAAAATGTGGCTTCACTAAGTTGGCCATCATAGTTATATGCGCATCATCATCATTTAATGCTGCAATGTAGCGGAACTTCTCACCACCCGCCTCGGCAAACAAATGACCATTCTCACCAACAATTTCTTCCAGCGTTTCTAAACAATCGGCGCTAAAAGCCGGACAAACGATAGCGATATCACGTACACCTTGTTGCGGCAACGCTTTTAAAGTCGCATCGGTATAAGGTTGTAGCCATTTAGCTTTACCAAAACGCGATTGGAATGTCATCACAAACTCATCTTTACCTAACCCAAGCTTTTCGGTAACCAGTCGAGTCGTTTTCATGCAGAAGCAGTAATACGGATCGCCTAAATGCAAATTACGCTCAGGCATACCATGGTAGGACAACACCAATTTTTGTGGTTTACCATGGGACTCAAAATCTGCCTTTATCGAATTTGCCAGAGCATTAATAAAGTCAGTATTATCATGATAAGTATTAATAAAATGCAACGATGGAATATAGCGCCACTTGGACAGCTCAGCCGCAATTGCATCAAAAGCAGAACCCGTAGTGGGCGCAGCATATTGGGGATACAGGGGTAACACCACGATTTTATCAATGCCATTTTGATGCATAGTTTGCAAGGTACTGGCAACCGATGGACTGCCATAACGCATGGCTAAATGGACAGATACATCATAGTTATCGGCGTTTAGTTTATCCGCTAACTTCACCGTTTGACGCAAACTAATGTCCATTAACGGTGATCCCGCCGCTGTCCACACCTTCTGGTATAACGCCGCCGATTTTGCTGGGCGTACCCGCAAAATGATCCCGTGTAAAATCATCATCCACACTAATTTAGGAATTTCGACTACGCGGGGATCTGCTAAGAACTCAGCAAGATAACGCCTAACAGCCGATGCAGTGGGTGCATCTGGCGTGCCTAAATTCAACAACAGCACGCCCACTTTGCCGCGCTGTCCGTGTCCAACTTCTTTGGTTAAGCCTGAAAATTTAGCCAAAACAGCCTCTTAATTAATAAATACTTATAAGATTAAAGTACAGATTCTATTGCTTGCTTAAGCTCTTCGCTATCAGGCTTCACTTTAGAATTGAACTGTTGCACAACCGCGCCATCGCCGCTAACGACATACTTATAAAAATTCCATTTAGGCGCACCGGTTTTTTCGGCTAAGTATTTAAATACGCTATTGGCGTCACTGCCACGTACTGGCGATGTCGACAGCATAGTAAAGGTGACACCGTAATTGATGTAACACACCTTAGCCGTATCTTTCTCATCATTTTCTTCTTGGAAAAAATCATCCGATGGGAAACCAATGACCACTAAGCCTTTGTCTTTATAATTTTCATGCAATGCTTCGAGCGCTTTAAACTGCGGGGTGTAGCCACAGTTACTGGCAGTGTTAACAATCAACACGGGTTTTCCCTGAGTCAATTCACACAGATTAACTGTTTCTTCAGAATGTAATTTTCGTACTTCAAGGTTCAGGTATTCGGGACAAGTGGTCGCCATAGCACCAGCACTCATCAAGCTCGCTGTCATAGCGAATATCATAGGTAATTTTTTCATTGCTTTCTCCTTTACCGGTACATTACGTAAACGTACTAGGTAAAGATCATATTGAATTAAAAAATAAAAGCTATGGTTAACCACCACATAGCGATGAAGTAAAACCGATTGAGCTGAACGAAAATCTAATAACACCAATAAAAAGCAGCTCATAAAGAGCTGCTGAATCCAGAACCTAACTCTCGCGTTAGTCCATGTCTAAGGTGACACCTTCCATAAAACCTGAGCCCGTGGATTCTTTATTCTGCAATTTAATCATCAAACGTAAATCGTTTGGTGAATCAGCATGGTGCAGCGCATCGGCGTAACTTATCTCGCCATCGACATAAAGTTTCAGCAAGGCCTGATCGAACGTCTGCATGCCCTGCTCGTTGGATTTGGCCATGGTTTCTTTGAGCAAGTGCAGCTCGTTTTTCGCAATTAAACTTGCCACCCTTGGGGTGTTAATCAAGACTTCAATCGCGGCGCGGCGCCCTGTGCCATCGACTTTTGGGATCAATTGCTGAGCCACAATACCGCGCAAATTCAATGACAAATCGAACAACAATTGTTGATGTTTACTCTCAGGCACGAGATGCATAATCCGGTCTAATGCTTGGTTGGCATTGTTGGCATGCAAGGTTGCCATACAAAGGTGACCCGTTTCCGCAAATGACAACGCGAACTCCATCGTTTCTTGGGTGCGAATTTCACCAATCAAGATCACATCGGGGGCTTGGCGAAGGGAGCTTTTTAGCGCCGCATCAAAAGACTCTGTATCTATGCCGACTTCACGTTGGGTGATAATACTTTTTCTGTGGTCGTGAACAAATTCGACGGGATCTTCGATAGTTAAAATATGACCACGGGCATGGGCATTGCGATAGCCTACCAAGGCCGCTAAGGACGTTGACTTACCCGTCCCCGTTCCGCCCACCATAATGATAAGACCCCGTTTGCTCATCACCAGATCTTTTAAAATAGGCGGCAGTTTTAAATCATCGACATCTGGGATTTTAGTTTCAATACGGCGCATCACGCAGCCAGGCGATTCGCGTTGCCAGAAGGCGCTCACCCGAAAACGACCTAAATCCTTTGCCGCAAAAGCAAAGTTACACTCACGACTCGAATGAAACTCTTGTTTCTGCGCTTCGGTCATTAAGGATTCAACAAAATCCAGTGATTGGGCTGGAGTAAAAGCACTTTCAGCCAAAGGACGCAATTCACCGTCAATCTTGGCACTCGGTGGAAAACCAGCAGTGATAAATAAGTCGGAGGCTTTGCGCTCAACGATCACTTTTAAAAACGGAAGAACATCCATCATAAATCCTTAAAATGTCGCTTGTTTATTCGAACTCTTCGCCATTGCATCTTCACGGGTAATAAGACCGCGATTGACTAAGTTCTGTAAACATTGCTCTAAGGTCTGCATTCCGTGGGCCATCCCGGTTTGAATCGCCGAATACATCTGCGCCACTTTGTCTTCACGAATAAGGTTACGAATAGCGGGCGTGCCCATCATGATTTCATGGGCGGCAACACGGCCTCCGCCGACTTTTTTAATCAGGGTTTGTGAAATAACCGCTTGCAGCGATTCCGACAACATAGTGCGCACCATGTCTTTTTCACCGGCGGGGAACACGTCGACCACACGGTCAATGGTTTTCGCGGCTGAGGTGGTATGCAAGGTACCAAACACTAAGTGGCCTGTTTCAGCGGCAGTCATAGCCAAACGAATAGTTTCAAGGTCACGCATCTCACCGACTAAAATCACATCCGGATCTTCACGTAGTGCACTTCTAAGCGCCGCATTAAAGCTGTGGGTATGGCGGTGAACTTCTCGCTGGTTAATCAAACATTGCTTATTTTGGTGTACGAATTCGATAGGATCTTCAATGGTTAAGATGTGATCATGTCGATTTTCGTTAACGTAATCCACCATAGCGGCAAGTGTGGTACTCTTACCCGAACCCGTTGGCCCAGTCACTAGCACTAATCCCCGAGGGAAACTGGCGATTTTTTTAAAAATCTCCGGTGCACCTAATTGCTCAAGTGACAAGATGTCGCTAGGAATGGTACGAAATACGGCCGCAGCACCACGGGATTGATTGAATGCGTTAACACGAAAGCGGGCAAGATTAGGGACTTCGAACGAGAAATCGATTTCTAGATGTTCTTCGTAGTCCTTGCGCTGCTTATCATTCATTATGTCGTACACTAGGCTGTGTACGCCTTGGTGATCGAGCGCGGGCAGGTTAATTTTTCTCACTTCACCGTCGACACGGATCATGGGAGATATCCCTGCAGAAAGGTGTAGATCCGAGGCTTTGTGTTTTACACTAAATGCCAATAACTCAGTGATTTCCATCGTTTGGGATATCCTTGCAACTAGATAATTACATCATGACAACAATAGCAGACAGACTCGCAATCGCCCAGCGCAGGATCGCACAAGCGGCGCAAAAATGTGCACGCCAACCTAGCAGTATTCGCTTACTTGCCGTCAGCAAGACCAAACCTATTGAAGACATTATAGCAGCCTATCAAGCGGGTCAGCGTTGCTTTGGCGAAAACTATGTCCAAGAAGGCGCAGAGAAAATTACCGCGCTTAAAGGGGATTTTCCGGACATTGAATGGCACTTTATCGGGCCACTTCAATCCAACAAAACCAGCATAGTCGCCCAGCATTTCGATTGGATGCACACTGTCTCGCGCGACAAAATAGCCCAACGTCTCAATGACCAACGTCCAGCTGAATTAGCGCCATTGAACGTCTGCATTCAAATTAATATCAGTGCTGAAGACACAAAATCTGGCATAGATGCGGCGCAAATGCTGCCACTGGCCGAGCTTATAGCTCAGTTACCTAATCTTGCACTGAGAGGCCTAATGGCGATCCCAACGGCTACCGCAGATACTGAGTTACAGCTTAAAGAATTTTCTCAGTTAAACAATCTATTTCAAGAGCTTAAATCACATTATCCCAGTGTAGACACGCTTTCCATGGGGATGAGTAATGATCTAGATACAGCCATTAGCTGCGGTTCAACTATGGTGCGTATTGGCAGTGCCATTTTTGGTGAGCGCAATTACGCGGCGTAAACTCACTCGAGGCATGAAGTTCGAGGTCAGTGTGCGAACTTGACCTTGTTTTTAAGGCTTTATGCCCAAATACTGTATTAAAGAGCGCAATATTTAAGATCAATTAGCGAGAGTCGACTAATCAGGCTCTGATATTCAAATGACTAACCGTTTTATCATCTTAATTTAAGGTGAATCTGTTACAAATAACGGTTAACACACTGAAGAGAATCAAATGGATCAACAGAAAATCTGCTTTATCGGTGCCGGCAACATGACGCGCAGCATTATCAGTGGCCTAGTTCATAGCGGCTATCCTGCTCAACTCATCCAAGCGACCAATCCTAGCCAAGGCAAACTCGATGCACTAAAAGCCGATTTAGGCATTTTGGTTTCTCAAGACAATTTAGCCGCAGCGCAAGCTGCCGATGTCATAGTACTGTCGGTAAAACCGCAATTGATGCAGCAAGTGTGTGAAGCATTACAAATGGTCGATATGTCAAAAAAGTTAGTCATCACTATCGCTGCAGGCATTAAAGCAAAGCGTTATACCGATTATCTGGCGCAGGATATTAAACTTATCCGCGCTATGCCCAATACACCGATGCAGATTAGTGTGGGCATGACAGGCCTCTATGCATCTCAGGCTATTACTGCCGAGCAGAAAGCCATTTGCGATCGTTTGATGTCTAGCGGCGGCGAAATTGTGTGGGTTAATGAAGAATCAGAATTAGATCAAGTGATTGCACTATCGGGCAGCTCACCGGCTTATTTCTTTTTGTTGATGGAGTCTATGATAGATGCTGGCAAAGAAATGGGAATGGATGAAGATAAGGCCAGAAGTTTAGTTCAGCAAGCAGCGCTCGGCGCTGCTATGATGGCAAAGCAAAATCCACAACTGACCTTAGGTAATCTAAGGGAAAATGTCACCTCAAAGGGCGGTACCACAGCACAGGCGCTGGCGACATTTGAAGCGGCGGATATGCGTGGTTTAGTAAAACAAGCCATGGAAAACTGCATTAAACGTGCAGAAGAAATGGCTAAGACATTTTAATTTTCACTAACGCGTTTTTTATTTCAGACTTTATTTAATAGGTAGAAATCTCGATGAATGCATTTACCTTTTTAATCACCACACTATTCGACTTGTATTTGATGGTGGTGATTTTGCGGATTTGGCTACAGCTGGCAAGGGCTGATTTTTATAATCCTTTCAGTCAGTTTATTGTCAAAGCGACTCACCCGCTCATCGCACCAATGCGCCGTATTCTGCCTTCCTTAGGACGGTTTGATACCGCATCATTCGTCCTCGCATTGCTGGTCGTGATGGTCAAAGTACTACTGATAAGCCTGATTGCAGGCGGCGGCATAGACATAATGCTGTTTTTAATGTTTGCCGTTGTGTCTGTGGTCAAGAAAGCGGGGGTCTTACTGTTTTGGATGCTGTTGATACGCGCAATATTAAGTTGGTTTAACCAAGGTTATAACCCAATTGTGATGATCATGGGTCAGTTAACTGAACCTGTATTAGCCCCAATCCGCCGTATCATACCGCCAATTGGAGGCTTAGATTTATCTGTGATGTTAGTGATTATAGGTATGAATTTCCTCAATATGTTACTTGCTCAATATGTTCCTTATTGGGCTGTGATCTAATGAGTGCAGTGACTTTGCAGCAAGGTGACTTGCTGCTTAATCTCTACATTCAGCCTAAGGCCAGCCGTGATCAAATTGTAGGACTGCACGGTGATGAGCTAAAAGTCGCCATCACTGCGCCGCCTATCGACGGTAAGGCCAATGCCCATTTAAGCAAGTATTTAGCAAAGACTTTTAAAGTGCCAAAGAGCGACATTCATATAATGAAAGGTGAACTTGGCAGGCATAAACAAATCCGCGTGATTGACCCAAAGATCATCCCAAGCGTCATTACTGAGCTGATGGGACAAACTAACTGAGCTAATGCTGTTGAAAGGCCGAAAACCAACAAATTTCGTTGAATGTGGTTAATTTATCGATAAACAGATAAACAATAGTCACAGCGACCTATACTCAAACATTCCCTAATATGAGGTATCCCATCATGTTCCGTAATATTCTGGCTGTATTAGCCCTCACCGCTAGCCTTTGCGGTGTTGCAAACGCAGAGCAAAAAGAAACTGTCGGCAATTTTGACATTCACTACATGGCACTTGGCAGTACATTTTTAACGCCTAGCATAGCTAAATCCTATGGCATTCAACGCAGTAGCTATACAGGCATTATCAATATTGCCGTATTAGATATTAGCGAAGCGAATAAGCCCGCAGTACCCGTTGAAATTACTGGTGTCGCCAATAACTTATTAGATGCTCGAATCAACTTAACCTTCAAAAAGATCCGCGAAGGTGATGCGATTTATTATATTGCCGAAGTTCCTTACCGCGATGATCAGGAGATCAACTTCAATATCGCGATCAAGCATGGTAATCAATTAAATACCAACTTGCAGTTCAAGCAAAAATTCTACGTCGAATAAGCCAAGCTGAGATTACCGCAAGACATAAGCCCACTTGGGACGGTACAAGTCAGTACCGTCCCGCCCTTTTCCTGTCCTTTAGCCCTCAGCTTGGGTATCATTGCCGCAGTATAAGTCGCCCCAATGATATAGGTGTTCCATGCAACAAATCGTCCTCGCCAGTGGCAACAAAGGCAAACTCGCCGAATTCGATCAAATGCTCGCCAGCTACGGTGTCACTGTACTGCCACAGAGCCAATTTAATGTCAGCGAAGTGGCCGAAACGGGCACTACTTTTGTCGAAAATGCCATTATCAAAGCCAGACACGCCGCAGAAATCACTGGACTTGCCGCCATTGCCGATGATTCGGGTTTAGAAGTGGATTTACTCCAAGGCGCTCCCGGCATTTATTCAGCGCGTTACGCGGGCGAAAATGCCAAAGATCAAGACAACGTATTGAAACTACTTGAGACATTAAAAGATCAGCCAGCACCTCGCAGTGCAAGATTCCAATGTGTGCTGGTATATATGCGCCACGCTAAAGATCCTACCCCAATTATTTGCCAAGCCGCATGGGAAGGCCAAATCGACTTTAACCAAAGTGGCGACAATGGCCATGGTTACGATCCGATTTTTATCCCTGAAAATTATCAATGTAGCGCGGCACAGCTGAGCAGCAACGAGAAAAATGCCTTAAGCCATCGTGGTAAAGCCCTAGTGCAACTCATCGCCGCCATGCAAGCCCAAGGCGTGTTAACTGGCGGGAATGCACAATAATGTCGTCAACTGCCGTGACTACTGCGATGAAGCTCGAACTGCCGCCACTCAGTCTGTATATCCATATTCCTTGGTGCGTACAAAAGTGTCCTTACTGCGACTTTAACTCCCATGGTCAAAATGGTGAGCTGCCACAGGAGGCTTATGTTGATGCGCTATTAGAAGACTTACGCCAAGATTTACATCTGGTCCAAGGGCGGCAGATCCATACCATCTTTATCGGTGGTGGCACACCATCCTTATTCGATGCTTTGCAAATCAAACGCATACTCGATGGTGCTAATGCGCTAATCCCCTTTAGTGACAATATCGAAATCACCATGGAAGCCAACCCTGGCACCTTGGAACACGATGACTTTAGTGCCTATCGTGCAGCAGGTGTTACCCGTTTATCTATCGGTGTGCAGAGTTTTTCTAAGGATAAGCTCAACTTACTTGGACGTATTCACGATCAAAACGAGGCGCAAGTCGCCGCCCAAAAAGCCAGTCAAGCGGGATACTTAAGTTTCAACCTTGATTTAATGCATGGATTACCGAACCAAAGTTTTGCTGAAGCCATGTCTGATATCGACACGGCAGCGGCGCTCAATCCGCCCCACCTGTCTTGGTATCAGTTAACAATTGAGCCCAACACCCTATTCCACTCAAAACCGCCGCAGCTGCCCGATGACGAAGCGCTCTGGCATATCTATGAGCAAGGTCAACAAAAGCTGGCCGCATTAGGGTATGAGCAATACGAAATATCTGCCTACGCAAAACCTGGTTACCAATGTAGGCACAATCTCAACTACTGGCAGTTTGGTGATTATCTAGGCATAGGCTGTGGCGCCCACGGTAAGGTGACCTTGCCGGAAGAAAACCGCATCATACGCACGGTAAAAATTAAACATCCCAAGGGATATCTAAGTGCCCACAACTACACCTTCGAATCGATTGAAGTTGCAGAGGAAGATCGCGCACTTGAATATTTAATGAATCGCCTGCGCCTGATGACACCTATTCCTAAGCAAGAATTTGAACTGCGCACAGGACAACACAGAGACACATTGTCCGAAGGAATGGAAAAAGCCAAACAGCGCGGTTTACTGACAGAATCCGCTGAACATTGGCAATTAACCAGTAAAGGTCACATGTTTGTTAATGATTTACTGACACAATTTTGCTGAGCTAGCCGTTAAAATATCTCTATAAATAATGTGTTAGCTTTAAATAGTGCAGTTTAATACTATTACTGCTAACACATTTTCTAACACTAATATCCATACATTCTTGTTCCGCTTCTTTAGAATTGATGCAACTCAATCTAGGAAGCCTGATCATGCCAATAAAAACTAAAATCAGCTTAGTCGCACTAACCCTTTCAGCCCTGCTGACCATTCCCGCATATGCAGCATCAAGCTCGCCAGCCTTACACAGTGCAAGTGAACCTATGAATGCAGTGGTGCAAACCGAATCAGACAAAGCCAATGCGTTGTTCGAAACCATCTTCATGGAAAACATCATGGCGAGCCCCATTTCGCAGACTTATATGGGGATCAAGCAAGACTATGATAAATGGGATGAACTGGGTGATACCGCCGATGATAAAGCCCTAGCGCGCACAAAAAAACAACTGGCACAGGTCAATCTTATTGATGCGGCAAAACTCGATCCACAAACAAACCTCAGCCTCACCTTACTCAAACAAAATCTGCAAAATGACATCGAAGATGACCAATGGCGCTATCATAATTACCCTGTGAATCAGATGTATGGCGGCCACTCTATGATAGCCTCCTTCTTAATTAACCAACATCAAATCACAGATGTTAGCGATGCTAAGGCCTATATCAGCCGCTTAAATGGCGTGCCAAAACGTTTAAGTCAATTACAGACAGTATTAGAAGTCCGCGCAGACAAAGGCATTATCGCGCCTAAGTTTGTATTCGCCTATGTGATTTCAGACAGCCAAAACATCATCAAAGGTGCGCCTTTTGATAAGGGCGACGACAGCGCGTTACTCGCAGATTTTCGCCGTAAAGTGAACGCATTAGCGATTCAAGAAACAGAGAAGCAAGCGTTAATAAAGCAAGCTGAGCAAGCACTAGTGACTCAAGTCGAGCCCGCCTACAACAAGCTCATCGATTATATAAAAACGTTAGCGGCCAAAGCTGACGACCGTGATGGAGCGTGGAAACTCCCTAATGGCGCAGCCTTCTACAACAATGCCTTAGCTCGTACTACTACGACAAACATGAGCGCCGATCAAATCCATGACTTAGGGCTTTCTGAAGTGGAACGTATCCACAACGAAATGCGCGCCATCATGAAGAAGGTCAATTTTAAAGGCGATTTACAGCAATTCTTTAGCTTTATGCGTGACGATCCCCAGTTCTACTACCCCAATACCGCCGAAGGTAAAGCCGCTTATTTAGCAGAGGCGACTAAGCTCATCGACAACATGAAATCGCGCTTGGATGAAGTGTTCAAAGTAAAACCTAAGGCCGCCATGATAGTCAAACAGGTTGAAGCCTTTAGGGAAAAATCTGCGGGTAAAGCCTTCTATGAACAACCAGCCCCGGATGGTTCTCGACCCGGCAGTTATTACGCGAATCTGTATGACATGAAAGCCATGCCGAAATACCAAATGGAGGCACTGGCTTACCACGAAGGTATTCCGGGTCATCATATGCAGATAGCCATTTCCCAAGAGCTGCAAAATATTCCTAAGTTCCGCAAGTTTGGTGGCTATACCGCGTATATCGAGGGCTGGGGTTTATATAGCGAATCTTTCCCGAAAGAAATGGGACTCTACGCCGATCCCTATTCTGACTTTGGTCGTCTAGCAATGGAGCTATGGCGTGCATGTCGCTTAGTCGTTGATACTGGTATCCACGCTAAAAAGTGGACCCGCGAGCAAGGCATTGCCTATTACGTGGATAATACGCCCAATGCTAAATCGGATGCGGTGAAAATGGTTGAACGCCATATCGTTATGCCATCGCAAGCGACAGCCTATAAAGTGGGCATGATTAAGCTGCTGGAACTCAGACATAAAGCAGAACAACAGCTTGGCAGTCAATTTGATATCCGCGACTTCCATACGCTAGTACTTGCTAACGGCGCATTACCGCTGGATGTGTTAGAGCAACAAGTCGATCTCTGGATAGCCAGCAAGAAGAAGGCCTAATACCCTGATGTTTTAATGCCTTAATGCCTAGCCGTGAAGCATTGTTAACCTGCTTCACGACTAAAGCGACATCGATGAAAGTCTTAAGCTACGCCCAATAAAAAAGCCACTCGAAAGTGGCTTTTTTATTGGTACCATTATCCCGTTAGATAACAGAACCCTTCTCACTGTGGGTCACTATATTTGTTGTATTAATTTATGCTTTAGCACTCGCCTTCACATCACTTAACACACAGTTGCGACTTTAGGGTACAGGGAGACAAAACGCTTGCCCAAGGCTGCACAAACCATCAATAAAAAATTACCTCAGCGATAAGGCTGAGGTAAACCAAAAACTAGGATGATGGTTTAAAGAGCCAACATTGTTTTAGTTCTCAAACTTCTGTTGGCTGTGATCCAAAACTGCATTAATGCCGACCTGTACACAAAAATTGAAAGGGGTCATTTCCAATAAACGTATAGGACTCAGGTCATTCCGAATCAACTGTTACCATTGTATTCAATTAAGAACAGAGTTCAAGGATGTTATAAAAAAGTGCTTTAGAACACCCTAAAAAATCATCAGCAAATGTACTCACCAACTCAACCTAAAGCATTGATTTTAAATGCCAATAAAAGTGCTTGATTAATTTGAAATCACATAGAATTGGTTTTGAGAACAATGTTTCCTATTTTACTGACGTTTACTGAATAATTCGACATAGGGCGCATCCCAATACGGCGGCGTTCCTATGTGATCTTTGATGAACTCGATAAAAGAACTGACCTTAGGTGCTAAGTGCTTACGACGGGGATAAACCGCCTGCAATGGCAGATGGTGGGTCAATTGCCAATCCTTCAGTAAAGGCACTAATGTTCCCTTGGCAATTTCATCTTCCATCAGATAACTTGCAAGATACACAACCCCAAGACCACTGATTGCAGCAGATTTTAATGCTGGCGCGTTATCTACCCTGAAATTGCCCGATACGCCAATTTCACAGTAATCATCACCCTTCTTAAATTGCCACATGCTATGCTCGTGCCACTCGCCTTGATAGACCAAACAATTGTGGTCAACTAACTGCTCAGGTCGAGTTGGTTCGCCATGTTGAGCAATATAGCCTGGAGAAGCAACTAACAGGAATTGGCACTTCATCAGAGGTCTAGCAACCATGCCAAGCGGTAATTGCTCCGACATAGTTAACAATAAATCTAAGCCTTCACTCACTACATCTACTTTATGGTCCAGTAAGCTCACTTGTAGCTCAAGCTCAGGATGTTTTGCCATAAAGGATGGCAGCGCAGGAATGATATGCATCACCCCAAAGGATTGGGAAATCCCCACCTTGAGCACACCGCGGGTCGCATCATTTAAGTTATGCACGCTGGCTATCGCTTGTTCAGCGTCACGCAGCAGTTCTTCACCTTGCAGATACAGCAAATGCCCTGCTTCAGTCAGGCTTAAGCTACGGGTGGTACGTTGGATTAATTGAACACCAAGTCTATGCTCAAGATCGGCGACTTGTGTACTGACCTTAGACTTAGAGATCCCAAGCCTTCTTGCGGCGGCACTAAAACTACCAGCTCTGGCCACATGAGTAAAAATCGCAATAGGTTCTAACAGTTCTAACATGGAAGTCGCCTTAAGCTGTTTACGACAATGATATTAACTTTCGGTGAGTAGCAGTGGTTAGCGTAATCATCGCTTTAAAATAACCATAGCATTGATATCTCGCATTAAAGTGATATAACGCAGAGATTTAGACCGAAAAAGTCCACTAAAGTAGGGTGTTATATCTGACTGATATGCCAGCTTTTAATTATATTTTAAGAGTATACCAAATATTCGTCTTTAGACTGTAACATTCCGAACTAAATCGCTGCAAGCCAAGCCTACAAGCCACATCGACTTAGCCATAAGAGTTTTCGCCTCAATTAAACATTAGCCAACAAAAAAGCCCCTAGGCGATAAATTGACTAGGGGCGTAGCATTCAAATTTGACTCATGCACAAGGAGATAGAAGTTATTGCAGTTAAAACTCAGGGCTATTCACAAAAACTATCAGCAAGGACGATTAACAAGAACTATTCACGCAGTTCCTTGGTTGAGTTTTGTGTCAACGCATAAGGCGCGAGTTCTGGTACCTCTTGGCGTAATTGATTTTCAAGCACTAACAGATTTTCAAATCGGTCGCACAAACGGTCAGCTTTAGCTTCCAGTCCCTTAGATTGACTCTCAATTTGTTGCTCAATATCTTGGCCTAAGTTGTCCATTTTTTTGGAGAAGGCATCCATCTTGGCTTCAAAACTATCACCGTCACCCGACATGATTTGGCCACCTATGGTCATCATAATGGTGCCCACTGAGTTCTGAACAATTTGCTCCATTTCCTGCTCGAATTCGTCGTTAAAGGTGTTCTGAATTGAGTCTTCCGTCGCACCGAGATAGAAGCTATCGCCATGACGGTAGGCCACTGAATCAACGCGCTTTTGGACACCTGCCATCATTTCATCGAATTTAGCACCGGCCGCATCGCCCATTAAAGGGGTTAACGCCATGCTCACCGCTTGGGACGCTAATGCGACGGCCTCGTTCACGACTTCAATCACTTCAGGCACTTGCGTCGACACTTCATCGGCGTATTGAGTCACTAACTTTCTTTGCTTATCGGTTAAGTTTACTTGTTTGCCTTCAACAAATAACTTATCGACTTCGATGCGATACTTTTCGGTGCCCTTCTCGCTCATGACTAATTTTTTAGGCTCAACCATAACGTCATAATTTAAAGAGACTTCACAGCGATCATCGACGTTAGGCTCGGTTTGCGCTTGCGCCAACTGTAGGCCAGATGTCCCTAGAATCACCCCGGATAATGCGAATCCAGTTAATAGCTTATTTAATTTCATGTTGTTCGTCCTTTAATCTGAATAATTCGATAAACCTAAACTACTGAATAGCTTATAGTAGGAGATTAGCAGGAGACGTGCCAACTTTATAACAATATGATTATGTTGAATTTAGGAAAGTTAGCACTAAAAGGTCATTAGCGAAATTCGCTAACTTTTAGTCTGATAGTGCTAATAAAAACGAGAGGTAAAGCTAGAAAATAGATCGGCCAAGACGCTGACTTAAGTGCTCAAGCATGGCAGTGCCAGCAAGCGAATTGCCATTGCCATCGAGTTCTGGCGACCAAACACAAATCGACAGTTCCCCAGGAATAACAGCAATGATGCCGCCACCAACGCCACTTTTACCTGGCATACCAACACGATAGGCAAACTCACCCGCTCCATCGTATAGGCCCGAGGTCGCCAACAGGGCATTAAGCTGCCGAGTTTGCACCTGAGAGATAAGCTCAGTCCCCGTTATGCTTTTGCCGCGATTAGCCAAGTACAACATGGCCTTAGACAAGTCAGCACAATTCATCTTTAAGGCGCAGTAATGAAAATAGGTGCGCAGCACAGTATCAACATCGCCTTGAAAATTACCAAAGGACTTCATCAAATAAGCAATCGCCGCATTGCGCGCACTGTGCTGATATTCTGAGTCGGCCACTTGTTTGTCGAAACTAACCTTATCGTTTTGGCTTAGTTGCCTGACTAACTCGAGCATTCTGTGTTTAGGCGCACCTAAACGACTCTGCAATAAGTCAGCAATCACTAACGCGCCAGCATTGATAAATGGGTTGCGCGGCTTGCCACGTTCTAACTCGACTTGTACTAAAGAGTTGAATGAATGGCCCGAAGGTTCTTTGCCAACTCGGCTCCAAATTTCGGCTTCTTCATATAAAGTTAACGCTAAGGTTAAGCTGAAAACTTTGGAGATACTTTGAATCGAAAACGGCTCAAGGTAATCGCCCGCACCTAAGGTTTCACCATCAACGGTTGTGACGGCAATGCCTAATTTGCCAGCATCAACGCTGGCCAGTGCGGGGATGTAATCTGCAACCTTTCCTTGGCCGAGCAAGGGTCGAACTTTCTCGACCACTTCCTCAAGTAATGCCAACTCGGGCATTAACCCCACCAAATGTCGTACAGTTCGCTAACTTCAACCTGAGAAACTTTTTGGTTCGCCCAGAATGCCTTAACTGCAGCAATATCTTCTTCGGTACATTTGCCGATCGTTTGGGTTGCGATGATGCCTTCCCATTCGATGTGACCGCCGCCATGGAAACCTAACTTACGGGTTTCAATCACTTCATCGATGAATTTATCTACAGTTGCATCGATATCGGCTTCAGATACTGATGCATCAAAAGTCCAAGCCATATCAAAACCTAACTCTTGGAATTCATCAACGCGCATTTTCTTACGTAAACGACGGCTACGATTAGTTGCCATAGTGACTTTCCCCGTTGTGTTAAAAAACTAATTAATCAATTGAAATATCTAGATTAAGCGATACGCTCAAACATCAGATCCCATACACCGTGACCCAATCTATGGCCGCGGGCTTCAAACTTTGTCAGTGGGCGATGATCAGGACGTGGCACCACAGTGCCGTCACTCGACTGGTTTTTATAACCAGGAGCCGCCTGCATCACTTCCAACATATGCTCGCTGTATTCTTCCCAATCGGTTGCCATATGGAACACGCCGCCAATTTTTAGCTTGCGGCGGATCAGTTCAGCAAATTCAGCTTGTACGATACGACGCTTATGATGACGTTTCTTATGCCAAGGATCGGGGAAAAACAATTGCACTCGGGCTAATGAACCGTCGGCAATCGCATGTTCTAATACTTCCATGGCATCATGATGATACACACGTAAATTAGTCACACCCGCGATGGCGGCATCGCTTAAGCAAGAACCGACACCCGGTTTATGCACTTCAATACCAATAAAATTTTGCTCTGGTGCGTCTTTAGCCATTTGCACTAAAGAGGCGCCCATGCCAAAGCCAATTTCCAGCACAGTATCGGCTTCACGGCCAAAAACGTCGCTCAGAACCAATGGCGTTGGGCTGTAATCTAACCCCATTGTTGGCCACTGGCTTTCAATAGCTTGGGCTTGGCCTTTAGTTAAGCGACCTTCTCTTAGGACAAAGCTTCTGATCTTACGCAGATACTTGCCTTCTTCATTAAATTCAGCGGTAGTGACTTCGCTCATTTTTGCCTCGTCTAGTGGACAGCACCATCATAAAAGAAGGGCATTATCCAAAGTTCAACATACAGTGCAAGCACTAATGGGGCGAAAGTATACCAAGATTATTTGAGAGTGCGAATTTAGCTGTGATTTTCGGCTTTTTAGCCCTTATCCACTTGTCTTTGAGCTTGTCTAAGAAGATAACTGCCGCTACACTGCGCCGATGAAATCTACAGCCTCCTTCGCTACACGTATCGTCTCTTGGTACGACAATCACGGTCGTAAAACCCTCCCTTGGCAGCAAGATAAAACCCCATATAGCGTATGGGTTTCTGAAATCATGCTGCAACAAACTCAGGTTGCGACTGTAATTCCCTATTACCTTAAATTTATGGCGCGTTTCCCCAATGTGTTAGCACTTGCTAACGCGCCAGATGATGAGGTGTTGCATCATTGGACTGGCCTTGGGTATTACGCTAGAGCGCGTAATCTGCATAAAGCAGCCAAGATGATCCGCGACAATTATCAGGGATTATTTCCAACGGATTTTGAGCAAGTACTTGCACTGCCTGGCATTGGTCGCTCAACAGCAGGCGCGGTATTGTCACTGTCACTTGGGCAACATCACCCGATCCTCGACGGTAACGTCAAACGCGTGTTAGCAAGACACGGCGCCATAGCAGGTTGGCCGGGGCAAAAAACGGTCGAAGCGCAGCTTTGGCAGCTAACTGACACGTATACGCCGCAGCAAGATATTCAGAAATATAATCAAGCCATGATGGATATCGGCGCCAGTATTTGCACTCGTAGTAAACCTAACTGCGCCGCTTGCCCAGTGGCGATTGATTGCAAAGCTCAGTTGATTGGCAGACAAACCGATTTCCCCGGCAAAAAGCCTAAAAAAACCATACCAACCAAAGCGGCGTGGATGTTAGTGCTAATGCAAGACAATCAAGTGTTTTTAGCTAAACGTCCGCCAGCGGGAATTTGGGGCGGACTTTGGTGTTTCCCTGAGTTTGCCACCCAAGCCGCACTTGAAACCCACCTCGAAGAGCAAGGGTTTGCTGCGCAGCCACTCGAATGGCTAACTGGCTTTAGGCACACGTTTAGCCACTTCCATTTAGATATTCAGCCCATGATGCTTAATTTAGATAACACCCACGGCAATAAAGAGAGCGTGGGCGCTGTCATGGAACAAAACCAGTCTCTCTGGTATAACATAAGTCATCCTTCCAAAGTGGGACTCGCCGCCGCCACCGAGCGCGTGCTAGCCAATTTGGGATCACTCGTTCAATCCGCAGTCAGTAAGGAATAATCATGGCGCGTACAGTCAATTGCGTATATTTAAATAAAGAAGCCGACGGCCTAGACTTTCAACTGTATCCAGGTGATTTAGGTAAGCGCATTTTTGATAACATCAGCAAAGAAGCTTGGGGCCTATGGCAAAAAAAGCAAACCATGCTGATTAACGAAAAGAAACTCAACATGATGAATGTTGATGATCGTAAGTTTCTTGAAGAACAAATGACCTCTTTCCTCTTTGAAGGTAAAGAAGTAGAAATTGAAGGTTTTGTGCCTGAAAAAGACCAAGATTAATTCTTGTCGTTAACTTAACGACAAAGCTTACAAAAAAGCGCCTTTCGGCGCTTTTTGTTTATTCATCTCGTGAAGAATAACTGAGCGTTACTTACGCACGCCTTCAACCACAAGATCTAACTCAACATGGCTTGATGCTGGGCCTAAATCCATTTTGATACCGAAATCTTTCATCGCAAAGGTGGTTGTGCCCGTAAAACCTGCACGATAGCCACCCCAAGGATCTTGACCTTCACCCACGGCATGGGCATTGATCGCTAATGGCTTAGTGACACCATTTAAGGTTAAGTTGCCGTTAATCACTAAGTCGCCATTACCTTTATCTTCAACTGTGGTTGAGGTAAACGTCGCTTGCGCAAACTTACTCGTGTTTAGGAAATCGGCGCTACGAATATGCTTGTCACGCTCGGCGTGGTTTGAATCCACACTAAGCGTATTTACTTTCACATTCACTTTAGCCGCAGTGGGTTTAGCCGCGTCATAGCTAAAGTCACCGCTAAAATCATTAAAGCGACCAACGACATAGCTATAACCTAAGTGACTCACTTTGAAAGTAATAGAGGCATGTGCTCCTTCACGGTCAATGACATAGTCCGCCGCTGAAGCCGCCATCGGAGCCAATAGATATGCACCAATCAGTGCGCTTAACAGTTGCTTTTTCATTGTATTATCCTCGATTAAATTTAATCATTTTGAGTAAAGTTGCGTCTTTATCGATAAAGTGATGCTTTAACGCACCTGCAGCGTGGATTACCACGAGTGCGATTAAGCTATAAGCTGCGTATTGGTGGATATCGCCTGCTATATCAGCTTGGTTTTCAAAAAAAGGTCCAAATCCTGGTAGTTCAAACCAGTCAAACACCATAATTCCACGGCCTTCTGCCGTTGAAATAAGAATGCCGGCACACATGATCACCAGCAGCAATACATAAATAGCTAAATGCGCAATATGAGCAGCCAGCCTCTCCCAAGGCTTATGATTCGCCTCTGGTACGGGCTTAGGATTCACTAAGCGCCACAACAAGCGGAATAACGTCACTGCCAAGAGTAAAATCCCGACGCTCTTATGTAGATGTGGCGCTGTCTTGTACCACGCGCTGTAGTAGGTTAACTCCACCATCCACACACCTACCGCAAACAACCCAATGACGACGATCGCACTCAGCCAATGAGTCACAATTGCGGTTATCCCATAGGCAAACTTACTATTTCGAAACATACTGTAACTCCGTACTCGCGCTTTCTTCATGCCATCCATGAAATAATATTCATTATCATAAGTCTAATTTTAAAAACTAAAATCAGTAAAAATCGCTCATATCTTTCTAAATTTTAGAAAGTAAGCAGGAAACTAGGATTTATGAGCATAAATCTATAGTAAACATCAGTATCCTTCTGACTTGAAAACTACAGTCAACGAATGAAATTGACCTGAATCCGCTGAATAAGAGATAAAAAACAAGCAAGATGCACATTAAACCGCCGAACGAGTTATTTATTGGGAAAAAGCACTTGCAGAGGTGAAACTCCCTAGCTAATATAGCCGCACTTCGAACGAGACGGCTCAGCCAACGAGTTCAAAGTAGTTAACTAACGCTTAGTTTAGTTGCCCGAATAGCTCAGTCGGTAGAGCAGAGGATTGAAAATCCTCGTGTCCCTGGTTCGATTCCGGGTTCGGGCACCATTATTTTGCAGTAATAATTTAGCCGGCATAGCTCAGTTGGTAGAGCAACTGACTTGTAATCAGTAGGTCCCGAGTTCGACTCTTGGTGCCGGCACCATATAAACAACGAAGCCACTCAAACGAGTGGCTTTTTTGTATCTGTTTTTTGTATTTGAAATTTGTATCTGAAATTTGAAGTGTTTAGTACAAAGCGCAACTGACTTACTCTCGATAATACCGGTTGGTTTTGAGACTGACTTTTGGCCCTTCAACTCATGCCAGTTCAACATCATAATTACAGACAAACTTATCTACCAAAATCTGCTGTCGATAAAAGTACCGTGACACTCACTAAACTTCATCATCAGACGATATTGCCCTCCCCTTCGCATACATTGCATGCCTTAAGCGTTAATGTTCTTTCTTAAAACACAGATTAAACGAGTACTGAAATTAACCTTATCAATCCAAAGGAAGCACTAACGTCACTAAAATGCTGAAACTTTCAGCGACTCAATATGAGAAAAGTGGAAGAATCAAATAAATGTTCGATTTTTGTTTAATAGTTAATCAGTCATTTAAAAAGGGCTTGCACAGCCAAAGCGAGCACTATATTATACGCGCACTTCGAACGAACAAGGTCTTTACGACTTAGTTTGAAGTAGTTAACTAACGCTTAGTTAGTTGCCCGAATAGCTCAGTCGGTAGAGCAGAGGATTGAAAATCCTCGTGTCCCTGGTTCGATTCCGGGTTCGGGCACCACAATTTAGCCGGCATAGCTCAGTTGGTAGAGCAACTGACTTGTAATCAGTAGGTCCCGAGTTCGACTCTTGGTGCCGGCACCATATAAACAACGAAACCACTCAAACGAGTGGTTTTTTTGTATCTGAAATTCGAAGTGTTCAGTGCAAAGCACCACTGACTCACGTCAACACCAGCAGCTTGCGTTTTGCTTGGCCTAAAAGTACTCACTAGCGACCCGCACCTTACTCAAGTACTCGATAAATTGCATAAACAGAACATCAATACTCACACAATAAAAAAGCCACTCATTGAGTGACTTTAGGCTCTTATACAAACTATCAGATCAAGCTGCTCGCACTTATTTGATTAGCTCGAGTGGCATAGGCCTATCACCGGCTTGAACTTGATGTTGAACATGGCGCCACCCTTGAGTGAGTTCACTAAGATGTGCTTTTCTCTCGGGAAATTGTGTAGAAAGTTTTTCAATTACATCAATTTGCTTCTTACACAATAATGACCAACGATCTGCATTTGATAAGTACATGGCGTTTTCCTTAACTGAGGGATTACTTTTCCTTCGCCAGTTAAGTCTAGGCTGGATTGATTTTATTGCCAATTCAAAATTGCGTGTTAGCGCACTGTTAAAACAAGTCGCTCAGGAGTATCTTTGTCCTATAAACATAAGATAGGGGGCGTTATGACAGCCAATATTTTCAAACTCATTTTTGTCGCTATTGGTATTTTTCTCGTTTACAAACTCATATTTGGTGGCAAGAAAGGTCTAACTATTTTTGAAATGCATTTTAAAGATGGCCGCATGACTCAGCATAAAGGCAAAATCCCAGAGCGCTTCGAGCGGGAATGCCGCCACATTGCTAAAGCTGAAAAACTGACCTGTACTGTTAGGGCTGAAAAATCAGGAGATGTACGCTTACATATTTCTGCCAACGTGAGTGACAATGTGAAGCAAAGGATCCGTAATGTATTTCCGTTTGAATATTATGACAAAAAATCGATAGATAACAGTCGTCAAGCAGGTTAGCTCTTCGCCCTTTTCCCTAGCAACCTCAATACTTAACCCACAATGCTTGTTGAAGGCTAAGTATTGAGGTTGCAGGACGTCCCTAAAGCACTCTTCTTATTTAAACTTAACCGGGTACCTAGGTTTTAAAAAATCGGATTCTAAACGACCATCTGCCCTCGCATCTCGAATACGGCGTTCATTATCTTGCACCATAGGATCGCTGGCAGGTTGATGAGGGTCAGCTTTTGTTTCAGCTTGTTCCTCAAACACAACGTCAAAGGATGAACAAGCAGTTAACGACAAACTCAACAAGGCACACCATAGAACTAAGTGTTTTTTAATCATTTATCTACACCAACTTAAACTTGGAATAATTAAAATAATAAACAATGAGTTACATATAAGTAACTATCATATTTATCACTTTATGCCGCTAGCAAAAGTGCCTAGCTGACACTTTGGTTTAAGTTAGATACTTTAGTGCAGACAAAAAGTGATTATTAGCCAAGCTATACTGTTTAAGCCAACTTAAGCCTTAATCAACAGAGTGAATCCATGACAAGCAAGCACAAACATAGTTAAGCTAACTTAACTAAAAATTGCTGAGACTATTTTTGAATAACTAAAGTGACTTTAGCCACTGTGATGCCAAACTTAATAATATCACTCTGATTTATAATGGTATTATCATTCACTAAGAACATCCAATCGTCGAAATGCACTTGGTATTCCTCACCATCGACGAGCAATAGCATATCGTATTTCCAACGTAATGCACTACCACTGGATTGACCATCAGCGATGCCAATAATGTCGCCTGCAGTTCCCGAGTATCGCCCTTCGCCGAGTGCTTTAATGCGCCATACTCGGGTTTGACTTTCGCCATCATCATAAACAAACCATTCATGAATGACGCCCTCGTTTCCCTGCCAACTGGCTTCCATAGTGACATTGAATTTGCGGATCACTTTGCCACTAAAATCATGTACTATCCCAGACGCTTTTAATGGCCCATTAAAGAATGATTCCAACACCAGTGTCGGATGAGAATCTTTATAGTCTGTCACTTCCACCGATGAACAACTCGATAAAAGCCCTATCATTATTAGGCCTAACAATAACTTTTGACCGATAAGTCGTGTTAACAATCGCATGGTTTTTCTCCGAGTAATTGCGCCCGTAAACTCGGACGGCTAGTGTCTTCCGATAACCAAATCGCTAAAAATGCCTCAGCAAAATTAGCATCGTGGATAATATCGAGTGGTTGATGATTAAAGAAAAACTGGCTCGTTTGCCCATCCATAACCTTAAAACTTAAATGGTCGCCCTGCTTCACATCAGGCCAAGTGGCGGTTAATAAACTCAACCAACGCTGGATATCATTTTCAGCAAACGCTAGATGCTGCCATTGATCCTTTGTCGCTTCTAACAGATCTTCAGACTCTATATCTCGATAATATTCAATATCTAGCAGCAGAGGATATTGCCCCTGTTGATAACGGCCATTTACCGTCATCAGTCTCGCCTTATACAAACTAAACCACAGCCAATCCATTTCTCCGCGCCCTACTTCCTGAAAAGTCTGCGTCACATCGGCGGCATCATTCAGCTCGATAGTAATGTTTTCAAAATCTGGCGTTTTCGCCTCTAATGCTTTTAGAGGTGCGGTCAATAAACTGAGCGCCAATAAACTTAAGCAGCTTGAATTCAAAAATGAAAAACCAAGATTTGAGCTGCGATTACTAACTGACGACATAGGATCCCCTTTGACTGCATGATGTCTTACAACACCTATTGACTAAAAATGACTTAACCGGACTCAATTCCTAGATTTCAATAATTAACGTCCAAACACAGTAAAAGAGCGAGCCTTAGTGCTTCGATTAAATCCATAGGGATTAGCAAGTTGGATTAAAAATGGCAGCAAGACTAGCCAAACAAAAAATAACACCACAGCAGAAATGACATTGCCGTAGGGCAAAGTCACCGCATTAAACTGCGCGCCCGCGACATAGCTTAACGTGCCAAATATTCCTCCGAGTAACGCCTGCAATATCAGCGGTAAGGGTCGCATAAACGCTAAGCTATGATTTAAACTCAAGCCAAAGTGCAGCCATAAACAGCCAAGCCACCAAGGGAAGGCAGCAAACTCGAACAGGCCTAAAACCGACAGCACAGTGTCAATGCCGATCCCTAGGGCGGCAACCTTGAGAATTAATCGTAAATCCACTTGGCGATATTGGCCCTTACCCGACGAGGACAACAGGATAAAGTGAAGCAATAATAAAGGTATAGTTAGCAGCAGTGACAAGTTAAGCCAAAGCACACTTGACCACCACACAGCCTGAAAACTCAGGGCGTTATAGAGAATAAAACCCTGATGTTTAGGCAGATGCCGAGAGTTAGCTAACATTGACTTCATCTTTGCCTCACTTTTATCTTGCTACAACTACAGCGAAAATTTCATTTAAACGGATGCACCTAAACGAACTACTCTCAACGGCTAATCTAGCCGGATTGCCGCAGGAACAGCCTGGCTAGGCTGACTATTGCCTAGAACACGATAGTCCGGACGTACGGCAACTAAATGTACTGTGCTTGTGGTGCGTTCTAAAAATCCACCTTCACAATAACTTAGGTAGAATTTCCACATGCGGATAAAGTCTTCGCCATAACCTAAGGTTTGGATTTCACCCACGGCATGATCGAAATTCTCATGCCAATGCCTCAGCGTTTTAGCGTAATCGAGCCCCATATCATTGAGCGACCAGACCACCATATCCGTCTGTTTGGCAATATGACCGACCATTTGACTGACAGAAGGTAAACAGCCACCGGGGAAAATATAGCGCTGAATAAAATCCACACTTTTGCGATAGCTGTCGTAACGTTGATCGGCAATCGTTATCGCCTGTAGCAGCATGCGCCCATGGGGTTTTAACAGTGATTCCAGCTTTTTAAAGAAACCCGGTAAATATTCATGCCCTACTGCTTCAATCATCTCGATAGAAACAACCCTGTCGTATTCACCCGTCAGATTGCGATAATCCTCGGTCAGCAGTGTCACTTTATCGCTCAGGCCTTCGCTTTCAACGCGCGCTTTGGCATAGGCGTATTGCGCATCTGAAATCGTCGTCGTTGTCACGTGCACGCCATAGTGCTTGGCCGCATAAATAGCCAGTGCGCCCCAGCCAGTACCAATCTCAAGCAAGGTTTGACCTGGCTGTAAATCGAGGCGCTCGCAGATAGTCATCAGCTTAAACAGCTGGGCTTCCTGCAAACTGGCTTCCTCATGGGGATAAAGCGCACTCGAGTACAACATTTCACGGTCGAGGAATTGCTCGTACATGGCATTACCCAAATCGTAGTGGGCCAGAATGTTGCGCTTCGAGCCCTCCTGCGAGTTACGATTCAACACATGCTTCACGCGGTTTATCGTGCCGGTTAACCAAGAAAACTTAGCTTCAATCCTATCAAGCAAGGCTAAATTGCGGGCAAACAGTTGCACGACTTTGGTGAGATCTGGGCTCGTCCAATGGCCTTGAATATAACCTTCTCCCGCACCAATAGAGCCTGAAAGCATTATTTGACGATAAAAACTGGGGTGTTTAACCACAAGCGTGGCATGTAAATCGGTATGACTCTCACCAAAACGATAACTCTTATCGCCCTCAACTAAGGTCAAGCAACCGTGGGGCAGACTTTCCAGCGCCTTGAGCAAGACTTTACGCGCAATACTGTCGGGCAGTTTCCCTGTGGCGACTGAGGTTTGCGAAGCAGTATTTTCCATGTTATTTCTCCATCTGAGCTGGATGCGGCACAAAGGGCACACGTTTGAAAAAGAGTTTCAGCGCTTGCCAATAAATCCCGAAGAAGATCTTGAGAGTCATAAAAGGAAAGCGAAATAAAAGCGTCCGTAAATTGGCCGCCGTGATCGGTTGGCGTTTCATCATTAGATTGGCATTAAACAGTTTTTTACCATTCTCTTGCATCGACTTGTTTTCAATACCAATATTTAAGTCTTCACTCGGCGCAGCCACATGCCATAGATAACGCATATCAAGGGTCATAAAGGGGGAAACGTGAAACACTTTGTCAGAAGGTTTGGGCGCGGCTACATCTACTAAATAGCAATGGCGTTGATCCCAAGGCGTGTTACTCACCTCGGCCAACATGTATAAAGGCGTTTTATCTTGATAACAAAAATAGAAATTTACTGGGCTGAAATACACGCCAAAATGACGGATCTGACCCACAAACAGAACTCGGTTACACTGCTTATCAGCACCTAACTCGGCCACTTGCGCCAGCACTCGACTCTTAAGTGCCGCGGCGCTCGGATCGGCAACTGCCACTTCACCGCTGTTATTGGATTTAGTCGTAAAAGACGTTAAATAGTCTTTCGGATTAAATCTCAGTAAAGCGCGGCGCTGACTGGCAAAAATTCGCCCCATGGCACTGATCCTATCGACTTCATCTAAGTCTATCGCCAGCAGCGCCATGGCATAACTAAAGCTGTGTTTAATCGGCGTAAAACGGCTGTGAGATACAGTGCCGTAATAAATGCCGCTATTGAGTTCTGCCATATTTAAGCTTGTCACATTTACATCGGTCATAGGCTGACACCAAAATGGGCGCATACATCCAGTGCACTGCGAACACCATCTTCATGGAAACCATTGTGCCAATAAGCTCCAGCAAAATGGGTATGATTTTGCCCGGATATTTCCTCACGGCGGCCCTGCGCCTTAAGGCTAGCTTCGTTAAACACTGGGTGGGCATAATTGAAGCGGCGTATTACTTTCGCCTCATCAATCAACTCAGACTGATTTAAAGTGACACAAAATGTCGGCGCGGAGGCTGGCAACTGCTGCAGTATGTTCATGTTGTAAGTTACTGACGCTGGACGTTTTAGATTGCCGTCAAGCCGATAATTCCAACTCGCCCAAGCCACTTTTCGCTTTGGTAAGATGCTGGTATCCGTGTGCAGCACCACATCGTTATTCTGGTAGCTAAGGTCGCCTAAAATGGCGCGTTCTGTTGGCGTGGGGTCGTTTAACATCCGCAGTGCTTGATCGCTATGGCAGGCTAAAATCACCTCATCAAATTCCAACCATTCACCGTGGACTTGTAACTTCACCCCATTACCATGGCGTTCAATACCTGTCACGGGGGAGTTTAGGCGAATATTGTCTTTAAAGGGCGCAATAAGATCTGGAATATAGCTGCGCGAGCCGCCTTTTAGCACATACCACTGGGGCCTATCACTGACATTTAATAAACCATGGTGCTGGAAGAAACGAATAAAAAACTTCAACGAAAACGCGCGCATATCTTCTATGCTCGAAGACCAAATCGCCGCACCCATGGGCAAAATGTAATGTTCAGCGAAAAATGGTGAGAAGTGTTCATTGTCTAAATAATCACCTAAGTTACCTTCGGGATAAATATCCTGTTGATAGAGTGCCTTACAGCCTTTATTGAAGCGCAAAATTTCTTTTAAAAAGGCCCAAAAGCGTGGATTCAGGAGGTTACGCTTTTGGGCAAACAAACTCGCTAAATTGTGGCCGTTGTATTCAAGCCCAGTCAGCGCATTGTGCACGCTAAAACTCATCTCAGTCGGTAATATGGTGACATTAAGGCGAGCTAATAAACGTTCAAATCGTGGATAGGTTCTGTCATTAAACACGATAAAACCTGTGTCTATGGCGTAGGTTTGGCCTTGGTGCTCCACATCGACTGTCGCCGTGTGGCCGCCGATATAGTCATTGGCCTCAAACACTGTAACCCTGTGCGACTCACTTAATAGATGGCCACAGGTTAATCCAGAAATGCCGGTGCCGACGATGGCGATATTTTTCATAAACTCTTGTCCTTAAGCGGCTTGGCTTGAGTATCGTTTGCAATCATTTTTTGCCAGACAAAGGCAGGTAAAAACGACATCAATTTCAATAGATAAGTAAAGCGTCGCGGAAAATGGATCTCACGCTTGCCACCTTTAAGCCCATTGCGGATTGCCTTAGAAGCGGTTTGCACACTCACTTGCATTGGCATAGAAAAATCATTTTTTGCGGTCAGTGGCGTCGCCACAAAGCCAGGGCAAATCAAGCTCACACCTATGTCGTTCTTGGCAAGGTCGAGCGCGAGACTCGAAGCGAGATACTGCACGCCAGCTTTAGAGGCGCCGTAGGCTTGCGCACGAGGGAAAGGTAAATAAATAGCGCTGGAACTCATTAAACCAATACGTGAACCCCTTGGCATTAAAGGTAAAAATGCGCCGAGGCAATATCCCATCGCAATTAAATTGGTATGGACGACGCGCTCGAATAACACATCATCAAAAGCCTTTGCATCGTCTATGTACTCACAGCTGCCCGCGTTCAAAATCACTAAATCGAGCTGACAATCGGTTTTCGCCAACAGCTCAGCTAAATCGTTGCCAGCTTGTTGAACTTGGTCGCGCTTAGCTATATCGAAAATAAACAAGGTGGCGCCAACGAGTTCATTTAAGGCTAACGCCTCTAATCTTTCTTGCGATCGACCACAGGCAATGACGTGCCAACCTAAGGCTAAATAATCCTGAGCCAGTTGCAGCCCAATGCCTGAGCTTGCCCCCGTAATCAGCACGGTATTTATTTTCATCGGCTTAACAGCGCTCATTATTTTGCCGCCCTGTCTTTAAGCAAACGGATAAGCCCGCCCATGCAAGGCAAATGCTCGTACAACATTTGCCCTAAGTCGAAGTAATCCCTGTGAAAATAAATCTTGTCGTTGAACTTAAGTTGGCTCATGCCGTCAACACGGATAAGTTCGCCTTTATTCAACTTAGGGTGGCAATACTCCATCTGCCAAAACAGCGCGGCTTGATTTGCATCCTGCTGCACTTCTTTGATCTCAAACTGAATATGCTTAACATTCTTGTATAACTTCGCGAAGTACTGAGTTAACGACGCAAGCCCTGTGATTTGGTGCATAGGATCGGTAAAGCTAATACTGTCGTCGTAAACTTGCCCCAACAAATGCAAGTTATCTTTATTCAAGGCTTGATAAAGCTGAATAAAATCATCAACAAGCGTATTAGTCTCAGTCGTCGCTTGGTTTGTCATCTGGTTATTGCTCCTGATCCTATTTATTGGGCCGCGGCCTTTTTCAATACGCCTAATACGGTTAATGCCCTTGCTCTTGCTGCACTATGCTCGACAATCGCACTTGGATAAGCCGTTTGAGTGTTGAATAACGGCTGTTCAAACAAGGACGGTGTCTGCGCTGTACTGGGTTGATGTAATTGCTTAATTCCCCGAGATGCGAGCTCTGGTAAGTATTTACGGATGAAGCTGCCATCTGGATCAAACTTTTCACTCTGGCTTATAGGATTAAAAATTCGGAAATAAGGCTGAGCATCGCAGCCACAACCGGCGGACCATTGCCAGCCGCCATTATTCGCGGCTAAATCACCATCGATGAGCTTTTGGCGGAAATAACGCTCGCCCCAACGCCAATCAATCAGTAGATGTTTAGTCAGGAAACTCGCCACCACCATACGCAAACGGTTGTGCATCCAACCCGTTTGATTGAGTTGGCGCATAGCCGCATCCACAATCGGATAGCCAGTACGGCCTTCACACCAAGCGGCAAACTCCTGCGGATTGTTGCGCCACTGCACATAGTCGGCTTGACGATTGAAATTATGATTCTTAGATAAGTCGGGAAATGCCACCAGCAAATGTCGATAGAACTCACGCCAGGTAAGCTCATTTAACCAAGTGCGAGCAGGGCTAGTATCGTCGACAATCACCTCGGGGAAGTGATGCAGCAACGCGGCAACGCATTGTCTTGGGCTAACGACGCCAATGGCTAAATAGGGTGAAATTGTGCTAGTACCATCGATGGCAGGGAAATCCCTATCTTGCTTATAATCCTGCACTTTTTGTTGGATAAATGCAGAAAGCAAACGCTTTGCCTGCCCTTCTCCCGCAGCCCAAAGTTCACTCGATACTTTAGTGACATGGTTAAACAAATGCGGCTTTGGCTCGGTCAACACAGGTCCAAGCGGCGCCGGAACTGGAAGCGGCAAAATGGCATGGCGAGCGGCAATTTCTCGCCACTTACGGCTAAAAGGAGTGAAAACCTTGTACATGTCGCCAGATAAATTCAGCACTGTGCCCGGCTTTAGCAAACAATGCTCATCGGTTAGCACCAGAGGAATCCCCGCCTGAATACAGGCTTGGTCGCGCTGTTGCTCGTTAATCTCAGGCTCACTGCCGGCAAACACGCGGTCAATCCCCTGTTGCTGGCAGTAATCACTGATAAACGCTGGCACATCGGCAAAGGTATCTAACTGAATTAATTCGAATGCAATCCCCAAACTCGCCAGCCCTTGGGCAAGTAAATTAATGTGACGTTCGATAAAATCTAACTGAATGGGCGCCACATCATGGCGTTGCCACTGGGTTGGCGTAGCGATATAAATCGCCTTAAGTGCCACGCCATTCGCCCGCGCCCAATCGCAAGCGGCGGTTAATGCCTGATTATCGGCAAGGCGTAAATCTTGGCGAAACCACATCAGTGCATTATTGCCCTGCACTTCTATTCGCATTGAATCTACTGGCATTGAATCGTTAACTGATGTCATTGTTTTCTCCACTATTGCCCTGCTCGCTTTTCCCTTTGCCTTTGTGACTTCTGTTAGTCTTCCCCACTGATCGAGACGCCATTTGTCCAATCAAGTCTGTCATCAAAGGCGCCCAGAAAGCCGATAAGAAAGTCAAGGTCGGCGCAAAGGGGCCAACAAATCGACAGGGGAAATTCATTTGTGCCAATACTGAGAGCATTTCAGCCTGCTCAGAACCCGAATGATTTGGATCAGGCATAAGCAAAAGCGCATCGACGTTAAGCCTGCCCTGCAGTAGCGGTAAACTGCCTATGGCCTGCTCACCTAGGTCGATTACCGATACTCGAAGCGACGCTAACTCGAGCGATAGCAGCAAAGAAAACAAGCTTTTAGTACGGGCAGAATTAGGCGGCGTGGCCGCGCCGCGTGATAACTGCACCACAGCCATTCGCGCCGCAATGGCTTGCCCACCAAAGACATAGCGCCCGCCCACGCGGCTGAGTAATTCGCTTTTTAACCAAGCGACAATCAATTCGGCATCGAGCCGCTCATCAACTAAGTCATCGAGTTGATTGAGCCAAGGTTGCAGTAACTTTTCTTTTACTAATTGAAAAGGATATAAGCCGAATGCATCGTCTAATATCTGCTGCAACTTATGCTGATTGAAGTCGAATACTGCCGTATTCAAGGCTGTTATTTGCTCGTCGCACAGATCGACAACTTGGGATTCAATCATTTCACTTGATAATTTGGCGGCACTCATCAACAAAGGTTTAACCTTGCTGATCGCAACGCCTTTAGCTAACCATGCATTAATTTCATGGATTTCTTGGATATTTTCACTCGTATATAATCTGTGTCCCTTAGGCGTACGCGCAGGGATCACTAAACCAAAACGGCGCTGCCATGCCCTTAAGGTCACGGCATTTACGCCCGTGAGTAGCGAGACTTCACCTATGGGGAGTAACACGCCATCATCGGGTTCATCGTTAGTCATAGACTGGGTATCTTGTTTCATATTTCAGCAATAACTCACTCAATTCAAAGCTAAAACTTCGCAGTACGACAAAGCCAATGCTAATAGGCATAGCGCAGCTTCAACGCCTCTGGATGAGGATTTAGATACACTTGCTCTTCAATGTAAGGCGTTGGGAATTCCCGCAGATAATGGTTGATAAGCGTGATAGGCACTAACAGAGGCAATAGACCTTGGCGATATTTCATAATTGCTTCAGACAGTTCTGTCTTTTGCTCTTTGCTCAAATGCTTTTTAAAGTAGCCCTGAATATGCTGCAGCGTACTGGTATGATTTTTACGGGTCGCATTGATTTTCAGCGCCGTCATAAAGCCTTCAAAGTAACGGGTTGCGCTTTGTTCAAGATCCTCAATATTGGCCACTATCGGCCCAAGCTCGCGATACCATGTAGGGCTATGCGCCATTAACAGGTATTTATAGCGGGAATGAAACTTGACTAACTTATGCTTAGTCAGCCCTTCATACTTCATCAGGTGCCAATCGTGGTAAGCATAAACGCGGGTGAAAAAGTTCTCCCGCAGCACCATGTCATGCAAGCGGCCTTCTTCTTCCACGGGCAATAATGGATATCTCTCCATCAACTTGCGGGCGAACACACCAATCCCCGACTTAGAGCCATTGTTAGTGCCAATTTTGTATTCTGTTACCCGCTCCATGCCGCAGGTTGGCGACTTAGCGCAAAGCAAATATCCGCCAAGGAAATCAAGCTCTTCAACCTTGTTTTCGCTGTATTCATTGAGCTTATCGGTCACATCTAAGCTACCGTCACCGCTCTGAACTAAGATGGTTTCACCATCACGAACTAGACGAATACTTTTACGGGGCGCACCTAGGCCAATCGCCATTTCCGGACAGATAGGCACATAATCAAAAAATTGCTTAATTTCTTGATTACAATAGGTAGAATTTTTATGTCCGCCATCAAAACGAACCTTCTCCCCTAATAAGCAAGCACTGATCCCAATCTGAATTCGCTGCGGGTTAAACTTGTACATAAGTCGACTCCTTGTATCACTATGCTTTTAATTACGGACCATAGTTGTACAAGGATCAAGTTTTTGTATAAATATTTTTTAAAAGCCTCACTCGAGCATGACTTCAGGTAAATCAATCACAGAATAACCCAACATAAGCGCCAAATTAGCCTGAGTTGGCCCCTAACTTGCTTATAAAATACAGCGTCATCATTAAATTAGTTGAAACGACCATTAGCACCATTTAATCGTGCCGTATTAAGGCCAAAGGTGGCTAAAGGACTTAATCACAACTACTGGGCCATACCAAAAGGAATCGGACATGAGCACAATCAACCCCAACAGCTATACCAATCCCTATGCAAATTTGGCACTCACGCAACTCAAATCAAGCCAGAGTAATCAAGCTAATGATGCCACTTCGATTGCATTAACGGGTCCCGCTGTTAGCCAAGATACTGTCACCCTCTCCTCATCTGCGCCTGTCGCGACAGCCGATACCTATAGCCATCTCGCAGCTAACGCCAAACAAGGCTATACGGGGAATGTGCAAGCCATTGCTGGCAAACCTGAGTCAGATAAAAGCACCGACAAATTGGCTGAAGCCATGCAGGCGATCCTTGATAAGCGTACAGGTATCGATAGGGAAAAACTGAAACAGTTAGAGGCTGAAATGGAAAAAATTGCCAACGATGAAAGCCTGTCTGAAGAAGAAAAAACCAAGCAACTAGAGTTACTACAAGCGCAAAAGATGGACCTGATTAAGGAGTCTTCAGAGAAAAATGAAGAGAGGCAGCGCAGAGTCGATCCCGAGGTGTATTACAGCTAATAAAGCCATGTTAGGCCAAGACGCTTAAGCTTGTTTCTCTATCTTGTTAATACTGCCCTTGTAACCCGTTTCATCAACGGCCTTAAGCAAATTATCAAGATTAAAATCCTCTGGCACAGTCACTATTGCCTGTTCGGTTTTCAACGAAGCCTTGGCCTTAATCACCCCATCGGTTTTACGCAGGGCTTTATTCACGACAGTGACACACAGCGGACATGTCATGCCCTTTACATCTAAGGTAACCAGCACGTTTGCCGCCCAAGTGGGCGCAGAGCACAAACTCAAGGCAAGAAATAACACTAATTTCATTCAAGCACCTCTAATAACCAAGGTAATACAAAAGGATATAACTGGAATGCCAACACAATAGGCACTGTTAACCAGTACAGCCACAGCATCTGAGTACGACTCAACGTCGCAGTACACAGTGGTTTTTTAGCAAAATAGAGCCGCCAAAATCCCATCAGGATAAGCCCAGTCGACAGAATCAACATGGGCACTTGCAGCCAGCTCAGCTGCTCAATCCCCGACAGGCTCGCGGCCGACACTCCGAACACCAGATAAATAAGCGGGGCGATACAGCATAGGCTTGAGGCAACCGCAGCAACCACTGCGGCGACCATAGTCGCTAAGAGTCCCTTAGCGTTGTTCGGTTGACTGGTAGTCATAGGCAAATACTTTTGGTTCATAATAATTCACGGGATCGCCATCGACTTCGGCATAAGGGTAGCCAAAGTTATTCAGTGGTGTCTGCTCGGCTTCAGGGAATAAATCAAAGTCGCGGCCATAGTTAAAGCCAACCCAGTTCATTTCCCAGTTACCAAAGAGGTAATCATTCACCGCCTGAACCTCAGGATCGCTGTGTTCTTTTTTCTCCGTTAAACGCATTTTAGTCACATCGGCAGGATCGGCGGGCAACCAACCATAACCCACTAAATAGAACATAGCGCGGCAATGTTGACCACCACTGACATCGGCAAGCCCTTTTTCATCGGCGCTACCAAAGGCCTTTTTAGAATAATGACCCATCTTGATAGCCTGACCTAAGCGAATGCCAAACATTTCACGGGCAGGGATACCCACAGCGCGCATTAGCGCCACAAATACCGAGTTAATGTCGGTACACTTGCCGCCTAACTTACCACTTTCTAATATGCTGGCCACATCGCCTGTACCACAGCCAATCACACTATTGTCGCGGAACATATTGGCGCTAACCCAAAGGTAAATCAGTCGCGCTTGTTTCAGTGGCTCAGTTTCGCTACCGACGATTTTATCCGCCGTTTGCTTCACAATACCGTTAATCGGCATATGTTTAGTCGGCAGTAAATAACGTTCTACATCCGCAGGATAGTGGATGTGTGTTGGCGTGCGATAGTGAGTCAAAGCGCCGCTCTTAAGCGGTTCCCAATCTAAGGTTTCAATATCTAACTCAACTGTAATAGCCATGCTGGCTTTGGCATCTGGCCAAGTCGCAAACAGAGTTTTAGCGCCATAACTGTTGTTTGAGCTGATATAGGCATCTTTAAAACTGCCGGTGAAATTCAGCTTACTGACCCGTTGGAATTGTGTGTCTTCAGGCAAAGGGATCCACAAGTTAACCACGCCCTCAGAGCCTTCAGGAGCAACAAGATGGTAAGTGTTTGTTAAGATAAAACGGCGGCGTCCATTGCTTGAGCTAGGTTCAACGACACTCGATTTAGAGGAAGATGCCAGTACTGGCGCGATAAAACCCGCAGTCGACAAAATAGCCGCACTTTTTAAAAAATTGCGTCTTTGCATTATGGCATTCCTTTTATTGGATCATATTAGAAAGAAGAGAACTCAACATCACAGAGCAAGATTATAGGTTCTATAGCCCTATGCAGCAATCAAGCCCTATTTAGGCTGCTCACCATACAGTACAAAGACAGTAAATCGGAGAAAAAGACGCAGTAAAATATGCCGCGGCGCTTACGTACTCGTGAAAATGGGATAAATGTCGACTTTTCTTGGAAGAGCAATTTTAGAAGACTAAAACAAGTATCACTCGTATTACATCTATAATCTCACCGCAAAAATATCAACATTAGTCGAATGTTAATATTTATGAGGGAGATAATTCCCAGTTATTTATAATGCCAACGTACAAATTTCTCATTTAAAAAATGAGTCATTCGCATGGCCGAACTGTATTTACAAAATATGCTCTACACCATTTTATCTGCAAAAAATGAAACAGAATTCAAATTACGAAACGTGACTTAGACCACTATGTTGCAGAAATGTTCCACGAAAGTTTGCGTAAATTCACACCTGTTCTAGGCTTAAAAACGAATATACCTCACTTTAAAGGGCTTTTTTATGAAACATAAGTTTTCATTAGGTCTTTGCTCACTCTTACTCAGCTCCACCGCTTACGCAGAAGTGAACATTTCAGGCTTTGCCTCAGTAGTCGCTGGTCAAGTTCTCGAAGGTTCTGGCGTTGCTGAGTTTGATTTAGGTCCCACCTTTCTCGCCGACTATCCACTCGTTGGTGCCTACGATGAAGATATTAGCTTTAAACCGGATACCTTATTTGGTATCCAATTTTCTGCGGATTTACTCGAAGGTTTATCAGCCACTGCACAGGTCGTTTCACGCGGTGCCGATGATTTTTCAGCAAGTTTTGAATGGGCTTATTTATCCTATGTGATTAATGACCACTGGACAGTACAAGGCGGTAAAAAACGCCTTCCGCTCTACTATTACAGTGATTTCTTTGATGTTGGATATGCCTATCCTTGGATACGTCCACCCGCAGATAACTACACATGGCAAATATTTAACTACACAGGTGTTAGCGCGCTATATAACTATTTAATTGGCGACTGGACCATGTCAGGGCAAGTCTATTACGGTAGCGAAGATAGTGAACCCAATAAACTGTTATCTGACTTTTTCTTCCTCGAAAATACCCGAGAAGTGTGGAAGGACATAGGCGGTATTGTTGTTCAATTCAACAAAGATTGGTTAGATATTCGCCTAACACATATGCAATACACGAATGAACGTTATATTGGTGGAATTCAGCAGGAATGGAATGGCAGCACCCAACGTTCAGGCAAGTTTTATGGCCTGTCAGTTAACGTAGATTATGAGAATTTCCTTTTTTTATCTGAGCTGAACCGTTTAGATCTCGATGGGAGTAATCTAGATACTTACTTGCTCACTTTCGGCTACCGTATCAATTCAGTAATGCCATACATTTCCTATTCGGACTTCAATGAAGGTAAAAATCTCGAAGTGCACCATACGAGTTCAGTAGGAATACGTTGGGATTTCCATCCCTCGGCAGCCTTTAAAATTCAATATGATGATGTTAAAGATGACGGTGGCCCAGGCTTGAAAATTGCGGGGGATTCTAAATCCATCAGTCTTGGTATTGATTTAGTATTTTAGGAGAGATATGAAAAAATTACTTTGCTCAATCCTACTCAGTTTAGTCTCAATGCCATTATTTGCTGGCGTAGTCGTCATAGTGAATCCCAGTAATGCGGATGCAATAGATCAAAAATCAATCGAGAATATTTATTTAGGAAAAACAAAGACCTTCCCCGGAGGAGCCCAAGCAGTACCAGTCAATCTTGACAGCGCTATGCCCTTAAGGGAGACATTTGACACTAAAGTACTGGGCAAGTCATCCAGCCAACTTAAGTCATATTGGTCACAGAAAGTGTTTACGGGCAAAGGAACGCCACCCAAGGAAGTCAGTAGTGGGGCGGAGATGATAAAATTAGTTGCATCTAACCCTAATATTATTGGCTATATTGATAGTAGTGAGGCCAATGATTCGGTAAAAGTTATTGCCGAGTTTTAGATTGGAGTGCCGGGCTTTAGCTCGGCACAACTTGGGGGCAAGGGATGAATTTATTTAATAACATTTCTATTTTTAAAAAAGTTATCGCGATATTTATTTTAGCAGTCATCATTTTCGCTTTAAACTTAAGCATTAGTGTTATCTCCATAAATAAAAATCGCACCACTCTTAACTATATGGAGCAGCAAGTTTACCAAAGGGTTGAACTCGCCAATCAAAACGTGTTTTTTATCCAACGACTCGATGAGCTTTATACTCAATCCGTTTCTTTTGCCGACGAAGACCTGTTAACCAACGCAGGTACTATGTACGAATCTTTACGCAAAAACCTCCAACAGTTAGACAAGGTCGATCCCTCACAAGCCAATCAACTCAACAATCTATCGGCGAAATTAACCCGTTATAACGACATGACGATTAAGCTAGCTAAAGGCATGCTGGCAGGTACGATTGATATGGCAAATATTGGCCAAATCAGCCAAGAAAAATCCCAAGCCTATGAAGCCGTACTCAATGAAATACAAAACTACAAACAAGACAAAGTACTCGAATTCAAACAATCAATAAAAGAAGCGGGTGACAGATCGGAGCAAAGTTTATGGCTCACCCTCTCCATAGGTATCGCTTTGCTGATCGTGATGTTTATTGTCACTATCGCCATTGCACGCGCCATTAGCTCTTCTGCCCGTAATGTTGCCCAGTCATTGAGTGAGCTCGCCGATGGTAAGGGTGATCTTAGCCATAAACTTAACGTATCAGGTAGCGATGAACTCGGCCAAGTATCGAGTAACTTCAATCGATTCCTTGGGTTACTCGGTGATTCGATTCGTAGAGTAGTGAATGTTACCGATCCCTTGCTTGCAAGCTCGCACTCACTCAAACAGCGAATGGAAGATGCAACGCATGCAACCCAGAGACAAAGCCATGATGCCAGTGCTGTGCAAGTTTCAATGGAAGACATGCGCCACTCCGTCATCGAAATTTCGCAAAATGCGCGCCAAGCCGCCAGTGCTGCCCAGATCGCCGAAAAAGAAGCCATGCAAGGTATGACAGTCGTCCAACGGACTATCGATATTTCACAGGAATTAAATACGGGGATTCAGGCCGCTTCTAACTCGATTAATGAACTTGCCAGAGACACTGAAAATGTCACCTCTATCTTAAATGTGATTACCTCGATTGCTGAGCAAACTAACCTGTTGGCACTGAACGCCGCTATCGAAGCTGCCCGCGCGGGTGAGCAAGGACGGGGCTTTGCCGTGGTAGCGGATGAAGTCCGTGCCCTCGCCTCTAAAACCGCAGATGCAACCACAGAAATTCGTCATGTGTTGCAAAACCTTAAAACGGCGGCTATTTCTTCGGTTAGTACCATGAATGTGGCCATGTCTAAATCATCAGAAAATGAAACCAATGCCCAAAATACGGGCAGTGCATTGAAATCGATTCAGCAGCAGATTGTCAGTATCAATAGTATGAATACCCACATTGCCTCGGCAACGGAAGAGCAAGCCTCGGTTGCTTCTCAAGTGGTCGATAACGTCGTCAATATGAACGCTTCATTCGAACAGACATTGCAAATTCTGTCGCAGGTTCGCAATGTTTCTGAGGGATTAGTCGATTTTGCCGATGAACTGAAAAACGCCACCTCACAATTTAAACTTTGAGGACGACTTATGATGATTGCTTGGGATCATGGCTTGTCATGATTGCTTGAAATGATGGCTTGATATAATTGTCTAAGGTCGTTTTCCCCGCAAAAAACCGGTATTGAGTAACTCAATACCGGTTTTTATGCATCAAAGCTTAACTTCCCCCCATTTTAACCTTGCTAACTAAACGCCAAGAAAGGTGATACACACAGTAATAAACCCGTGATGATAATGATATACAGCGACATGCCCTTGTACTTATGCAGTGCGGGGACTTGATACACTAAATAAGCGGGAATTAAACAACCCACTAAACCAAAGATTGGACTGCAAATGGACGTAAAACTTAGCACTGGCGCATTCAATACAATCGCGCCCCACGACAGTAGAATCGTGAAAATCATGATGCCGTAACCGACAAGCTTTTTGTTGATGCGATCTTCAGGCATAAACCGACGCAGCATATTCATGGTTAGCCCTTGGCAAGCTTCTCTGAAACCAAGATACACGCCAAAGTAAGCCGTCATGACGGCAAAAATGTTCAGTGTCAGACTCAGTAATTTCAGCGTTTGCCCCTGCATACCTTGGGCGACCATGGCCAAGGCCGAGATATTTTCTTCCGATGCGCGCACCGCTTGTTCGTGACCCATAGCGAGCGTGAATGATACGGCATAAAAGAACACCACGACAAACAAGACGCCAAAGGCAATATTCATCGCGCGCATCGCTTTAAAGCGCGCCACGGCTAAAGATTTTTCCCGTGAACGGTATGAAATCACCATAGGGCTTAAGCTTTGAATAAACAGAATCGATGTCAGCGTAAAAGGCAGCATAACGACCGCATCTTTTAACCAATCACCCGTTGCTGGGATAGCGCCAATATTATTGATATCCCACTTATCCACCATCAATAACCCTAACACAGCCACAACACCCAGCTTAGTCAGCACCATAAAAGTGGAGATCTTAAACAGTAGATTTTCACCGCGGGAGGCTAAGGCAACTAAGCCGCAGATTAAGGCTAAACCATAAAAAGGATTTTCTGACAATAACGCTTTGGTGACCCCAAAACTTTGCAAAAATGAAGCACTGTCGTTTGTAATGGCCGTTGAATAAACGAACACCCAAATGACCAGCATGATGAAGTACAAGCCGCCCAACAGCATGCCCCAGTTTTTACCTAAGTAACCCGAAATCACACTCGGGTAATCCTTACACTCAGGCGATTCGGCTAAGGTATTGATAAACAACCGTTGAAACATATACATGGCAGGATAGCCAATAATGCCAGACAGTAAAAACACCCATAACCCCATTAAACCGACCTGCACAGGCAAAAACACGATCCCCGCGCCAATCGCCATTCCAATACTCATGATAATCCAGCCCCAATCCGTACTATCGAAGCGGGTATCTGCTTTCCACTGTGCAGCAGTAATTGTTGCATCCATTATTTCACCTTTACCTTGTTGCTATCATTTTCTGCAAATATATTTGAACAAAACAAACTCAGCAATCAAAACACTCAACTTTTGTTGAACGAAGAGTTAACGCTCACAACTTGACTGAAAACGAGATAAATAGCGCACAAACCGCAGTGACAAATGAAATTCATTAAAAAATAATTGCAATAAAACATAAAAATACAAATAATGTTGCACATACGCCGACCTAGGCATTCAATTTTATTTGCAAGTTGGAGAGACAATGAAAACTATTATTCATGCAGAACGTGCTCCCGCGGCCATTGGCCCTTATTCACACGGTACGAGCTACGGCAATCTCATCTTCACCTCTGGCCAACTGCCCGTTTGTAAAGAGAAAGGCGGCGTGGTTGAAGGTGGGATCACCGCGCAATCGATTCAGTCGCTAGATAATCTCAAATACGTGCTTGAAGCGGGCGGTGGTAGCTTAGACACGGTTCTCAAAACCACTTGTTATCTTGCTGAGATCAGTGACTTTGCCGCCTTTAACGAAGTGTATAAAACCTATTTTAAAACCGACTGCCCTGCACGTAGCTGTTTTGCGGTGAAGGATCTTCCACTAGGCGTTAAAGTGGAAGTTGAAGCCATAGCACACGTTAACATTTAAGCATTAACATAAGGTTGTAAGCTGATGAAACCCCAATGGCAGCAGTATATTCGCATCATCAAACAAGTCGTTAAGCCAGCATTAGGCTGCACTGAGCCCATCGCCGCTGCTTACGCCGCCGCCGTCGCCCGCGCCTTACTGGGTGTTGAACCCGATTCAATTGCCGTACAAGTGTCTGACAATCTTTATAAAAACTCTATGGGCGTGTTTGTACCTGGCACAGGCAAAATCGGTCTGGCAATTGCCGCTGCAGCAGGCGCCATTGCTGGCAATCCTGATGCAGGCTTAGAAGTATTGGCCGTAATCACGCCGGAGCAAGTCACCAAAGCACAGGCATTGATTGATGCGGGTAAAGTCACAGTTGAGCGCACTGAAACGGCAGAGTTTATCTATTGCTGTGTCATCGCGAAAAAAGGCGACCGCGAAGCCCTAGTGAAAATCTGCGGCGGCCATACACTGATCGCCGAAAAGCGCCTCAACGGCGAATCCGTCTTCAGTGTCGATAGCACGCAAGCTAAAGCCACGGGGTCTATCTGTGAAGGCGTGGACATCACTATCGAATCCATTTATCGCTTCGCCCAAGAAGTCCCCTTCGAAGAGATCAAATTCATCCTCGAAGCCTCTGAGCTAAACGGCAAATTATCCGATGAAGGCATGGCGAATCCCTATGGACTCGAAGTCGGTCGCACCATGAAAAGTGGCATAGCCGCTGGCATTATTGGTGAAGATTTACTCAATAAAATCGTGATGTTAACGGCTGCCGCCTCCGATGCGCGCATGGGCGGTGCGAACTTGCCCGCCATGAGTAATCTTGGCAGTGGCAACCAAGGCATAGCCGCGACTATTCCCGTGGTATTAACGGCGCAATGCTATAAGGTTTCGGAAGAACAGCTCGCCCGCGCCTTGATCATGAGCCATCTAGGGGCGATTTACATCAAGTCCCATTACCCACCGCTGTCGGCATTTTGTGGCAATACAGTCACCAGCGCAGCCGCTTCTATGGCTATGGTGTATTTGGCGGGAGGTTCGTTCGAACAATCCTGTTTCGCGATTCAAAACGTGATCAGCGACAGCTCGGGCATGGTGTGTGACGGTGCTAAAGCTTCCTGCGCCATGAAGGTCAGCACGTCATCCAGTGCGGCCGTGCGCTCATTTTTGATGGCGCTCAGTAGTCACAATGTCTCCGGCCAAGGTATTATTGCAACCGATGTTGAAAAAACCATTAAAAACATTGGCAAAATGATCCTCAATGGCATGTCATCCACAGATGTCACTATTATCGATATTATGTCGGCATAATGATTTTAACCCGCTGAATAACGGCGGGTTAATAACCAAAGGTTGAAATTGTGAAACTGCAAGATTTAACGCAAAGTGATCTGGATATTCTGAAATCGGTCGAAAATATCGTCGATGGCATCGCTGCCATGTATGGTCAGCACACAGAAGTGGTATTGCACAGCCTAGATGCGAAACATCCGTCTGTGGTCAAAATTGCCAATGGCCATGTTACAGGCCGTGAAGTGGGTGCGCCGATAACCAACCTTGCCTTGCTTAAACTCAAGACAGGTCAGGATATTTCTAACTCTTACCTAACGAAATGCGCCAATGGTAAGACGCTAAGATCGATCACGACTGTGATCCGTAACAGTAAAAATCAGCCCATAGGTTTGCTGTGTATTAACAGCGACATGGATGCACCACTGCAATCTGTGCTGCGCACTATGATGCCAGAGCAACTCCTTGGCAGCGAACTGACCAGCTCGCCCGAGGTGTTTGCCCGCAATATCGATGAAGCGCTGCATAGCACGATTGACAGTATCAACCATGAAGTGCGCTCAAACTCTGGGATTTCTCCTTCACAGAAGAACCGCGAAATCGTCAATCAATTGCATGAGTTAGGGATTTTCGAACTCAAGGACAGCGCGCAAGTCGCTGCCACTCGATTGGGGATTTCGGTACATTCCATTTATCGCTATCTGCGGGAAATCAAAGCCAATCAAGCTTAATTGCGTACATGATTGAATCAACGGGCTGAAATGAAATATTCCAGCCTCGTTTTAATATGACATATCAGCATCAGCTTCACCGCCACTCCCTAACAGATCCCACGTCAAAACTTTACCATCAGAAGTGAGCGCTATCATGTTTGATATGTTGCCACGCACCTCAATGACATCGGTTAGATCAATATCTTGTTTTTTAGCATGCCAACTCAGTCCGCCAAATTGCCAAACAGAAAGGCTCCCATCACGTCGCTTAGCGGTAAATCCCATAACACTTGGGATAAGCTCGATAACCTCAGAGACCCCTAGCTTAGGTCCCACGCTATCCTCTACTACAGTGCCATCCGCTTTCAACGCAGCATAACTCTGATTTAACGTAACCACTTGAACTACATCTGTAATCTCTTGCATCATAGGTTCACCACTTAAATCCTCTGCTCCTTGCCAACCTATTAATGTGCCATCCTCTCGCAGCGCAACAAACCCCGTATCTATCGCATATAGTGCGCGTACATGTTGCAACTTGTTTTGCACGGCCGAAGCATTACCGCCATGGCGTTTATGACCCCAAACTACAACATCGCCATTCGCTTTTAACGCAGCATAAGCGCCATCATTAGCTACAATATCAATGACTTTTTCTTGGCTATTAGCAGGCGAGTTCGCTAAGGCTAACGGAAAAAGTACACGACTCTCTGGCAAAAAACCTTCACCCCACGCATAGACTCTTCCATCGGCCATTAATGCAGTAAAACCAAATACTGAATGAACAACTTTGGTAACTGCCGTAAACTCACTGAGTCTAGCTAGTTGTCTTTGGCTTTCTTGACCATCATTGACGCTCCCCCAAGACATTAGCTCCCCGTTTTGAGTCACGGCAGTAAAGGCACTTGGCGCCGCATAAACAGCTTTAATATTCTTAAGTTTTGCGGCAAGGTGTTGACTATTACCACCGTGATAGGCCGAACCCCAGGTCACCACAGTGCCATCCTGTAGTAACGCAGCAAATGCTGCATCATTGATACTCACACTCTGCACATTCTTCAACGCTGGCGCTGAATAAATTCCGTGATTTAATTCATCCAAAGACCCGTCCACGATAGACCAACTGATGACGCTGCCATCTCGTTTTATGGCGGCAAACAGATCATCACGCATTACAAAATCTGCCACTTGCGTGAATTTATCTTTAAGTAATGCTGGTGCATCCCCCATATCCCAAATCACCAGTCGATGGTCTTGGGTTAATGCTGCAAAACCACACCCAGAATCCGAAGCAAATATAGTTTTGACATTAACCAATTCAGCCGCCACTGCGCTATGGTCGCCGCCGCACTGACGATCGCCCCATGTCACCACGCTGCCATCCTGCCGAAGTGCCGCAAAAGCGCTCTTATTACTGTAAATATGGCGGACGTTCTCGAGGGAGTTGTCAGTAGTGAGATTGGTATCATCGGCTTGAGCATATTGGCCATATTGAGATGCCTTGCTCTGTGGCCCAAATTTTTGCAGAGTATTCTCGATCTGCGTGCGTTGCTCAGGGGAGAGCCCGACATCTTGCTTATTGATACTATTGGTAATCACATGGGTTAACGCGAAGAAAGCGAGCGCGGCGCCCGCCCATGAAACGGTATTCTTATTCACAAAACATCCTTATCGTAACGACAAACTCATACTGAATTTATACAGGTGCCTTCAACCAAAGGCACACCTCTGCAAAGGCTAAGTATTGTACAAAAAAACCATGAAAATTAAATATCTGATGCCTTTTGGGCAAAAACAACAAAGCAGCGAAGGCTCGCTGCTTTGATAGGGAAAACCTTATACCAAGGGTATTGAATAAAGGATTAATCTCTTTTACCCACTTTCTCTAACCCCCATACCAGTGCAATCGCCGCTAACATACACACAATGGCTAACATCAGTTGTGAAGGCTGACCCGTTACTTGCTCAAAATTAAGTGGGGAAATATTTTGCTCCAGCAAAGGTACTTGTTCGCCGTGGGAGTTGGTCCGCCAAGTTAAAGTTTCTTTCCACGGCCAAATTTTACCTAAGGTACCTAACATTAATCCGGTTAGAAACACGATAGTGGCATCGTGGTGTTTACGCAGCAGTGCCGACAATAGATGGCTGAATGTCAGTAATCCCATCACAGCGCCAACGGCGAAACAGGCCAAAATATCCAGCTGAATATTTTTAGCCGCAGCTAAAACCACGGGATATAAGCCTAACAATAATAAGATAAAACTGCCTGAAATCCCCGGTAACACCATAGCACAAATCGCAATCGCGCCGCCGAAGAAGATATTCATATAACTGGCTTCTACCGCGACCGGATTTAACACAGTAATCGCCCATGCTGCCAGCACACCTAAGGCAAATAAACCTAAACGTGCCACAGTGAAACCACTCACTTGCTTAAGCATATGCACGACAGAGATAAGAATAAGCCCAAAAAAGAACGACCAAATCGGGATCGGGTGCGTCACCAGTAACCAAGAGATTAACTTAGCAAAGGTAAAAATACTGGTTAGGATCCCCGCCAGCAGACTCACTAAAAAGCCACCATTAATATGGGCAAATGCCCCTTTTATGCCCTGCGACTTGATTACGCCCCAAAGGGAAGGATTAATGCGTTTTACACTATCGAGCAAGGTATCAAGAATACCGGTAATAAACGCTATGGTGCCGCCCGAAACGCCTGGCACCACATCGGCAGCGCCCATGGCCATTCCCTTAAAATACGTCAGCAAATATTTCACTGTGAGTCCTTGTAGTTAAATCAATATGCCATTGCCGTTAAACGACAAATTGGCCGCAATTATACGGTGTTACACTAAAAACCGCGAAATGAAGTTTGCTTAATTATGCCGACTGGTATTTGTTGTTATCCTAATGTTACACTCATCCGACCAGAGCGATCCAAACCTAACTTGGAACAGGCTCAAGATAACAATCCCCCTTTGCATCATTATTAAGGATGACCATGAGCCAGACTGATTCTTCTAGCACTGCAGAACAAAAACCAAATAAAGTGCTCGCGCTCTACCACAAGACTCGCCGTTATCCCTTCGGCCAAAAACTGTTTTCAATCATGGTGTCACGCATGGCACCCTATTTCGGCACCATCAAACCACTGATCACTGAATTACGCCTTAATCATTGCGCCTGTTTAATTAAAAAACGCCATGCTGTTCATAATCATATAAAAACTGTGCATGTGATTGCGATTTGTAACGGCCTAGAAATGGCCTGGGCGTGATGGCCGAAGCCTCAATTCCAAAGCATTTACGTTGGATCCCTAAGGGCATGAGTTTGGATTATACGGCTAAAGCCGGCAGCGATATTTTATGTATCGCCGAAGTGACGCCAGAGCAATGGACTCCGGGCGATATGTTGGTTCCCGTTACCGCCTACGACACCCAAGGTGTAGTTGTGGTTAAGGGCCATATCAAGCTGTGGATTTCAGAAAAACCGCAACAGTAGTCGCTAGCGATACAGACTAAAGTCACTTGCTAAACAATCACTTGCTGTTATGCTAAAAAATCACACAACTAAGGGATATCAAGATGGATGAATTTTTAGCGGCAGCCATTGAAGAGGCCAAACAAGGACTCGCCGAGGGCGGTATCCCCATTGGTTCAGTATTAGTGATAGATGGCAAAATCGTCGGGCGCGGCCACAATAAACGGGTACAAAAAGGCAGTTCAGTACTGCATGCCGAAATGGATTGCCTCGAAAATGCCGGCCGATTTAGCGCCGCCGAGTACCAAAGAGCAACCTTGTATTCCACCCTATCGCCCTGTGACATGTGCAGCGGCGCGGTATTACTTTATGGCATACCTAAAGTCATCGTCGGTGAAAACACCACCTTCCAAGGACCAGAAGCCTATGTTAAATCCCGCGGTGTGGATGTCACTGTGGTCGATAACGCCGAGTGCAAACAACTGATGCACGACTTTATCGCTAGCCATCCCACACTCTGGAACGAAGATATCGGCGAGTAGTGGATCTTCACTCTTCTCAGTCACTTTCTATATTTCACTTGCTATCTTTTTTGTATTTCACTTTTTGTATTGGCTGTATTTCATTGGGGGCTAGTGCCTGCTAGGCTAGCCCTCCCAAATCCCAGTGAAAAGTCGAACATGCCTACTAGCGAAAGGAACTCAGCTAACGTGCCAGCCAATTTACCTAAAGACCCTTGGTCAAGAACAAACGCCACGCAGCCAGTCGTCATGGCGATACCCGCACAACGTAATGCCAATCTCGATGCTATTCGCGGCTTAGCCGTGTTGGGGATATTTTTTATGAATATCTATTTTATGGGCATTACTTTTTTTGGCTATGCCCCCCACGAAACGCCGCCGCTGTCGGATCACATAATCAAAGTGTTCAGCAGCTTTTTCATCGAGGCGCGCTTTATCAGTCTGTTTTCCATCTTATTTGGCGTCGGGCTTTTTATTCAATATCAGAGATTTAGTGCCAAAGGCCTAGAAGCATATCCACTACTGCGTTCACGTTTGAAATGGCTAATGGTATTTGGCCTACTCCACGGCATCATTATCTGGCCAGGTGATATTTTATTAACCTATGGGATCAGCGGATTTTTAGCTTTGTGTTACAAAGATTTAAGTATTGAAGCCCTTAAGCGCAAAGCGAATATTTTTATTTTAAGCGCCTTAGTGATCATCACGCTGATTAGCTTTACGGGCAGCGATGAACCTTTCACTCGAGAATCGAGTCTATTTGCAGAGCAATACGGAGCATGGACCTCAAGCTATGCCGACCAATTGTTCCTGCATTTGATACAAGTGGGTTATATGGCGTTGGTGATCCCTTTTACCATAATATGGTTTACGGCGGGCTTAATGTTGCTCGGCATGGCCTTGTATCAACAGGGAACTTTTGAGCGGGGGTTTAGCAAGCCACAACTGCTGAAATTAGTGCTCGCCAGTGTGACGGTATCGCTACTCGATATCGGTTTAGACTTTAGCAATAATCCTATTCTAGTGACGTTTTCGGATGTGTTAATCATGCTAAGTGCTATTCCTATGGCGCTGATTTACATCCACATTATAGTTAAGGTTTGCCAGAATAATCCTAATATACTGACTCCGCTGCAAAATATTGGCAAACTCGCGTTTAGTCTCTATATTCTGCAATCCATCGTTGGCGTGTTAGTGTTTAGACACTTAGCTCCCGAATTGCTATTGAGCTTAGATAGATGGGGATACATGGCCATGGCGCTGGTTTATTCAGTAGTGCAATTACTGTTAGCCAGCCTGTACTTACGTTATTTCAAGCAAGGGCCATTGGAAAAACTTTGGCGCCACCTCGCGTTTAAAAAATACGCTGCATCACAAGAACGCCAGCAAGCTTAAAAACACTGACACGAGATTGATACCAGATAATGACGAATTCAAAACCAGCCAAAACGGGCAACAGAGCTTCACCTCAAACTAATCGTGCCCAAAATAGTCGCACTCAAAAGTCCAATACAGCCGCATCAGGTTCAAGCCTTATGCCGCTGTTATTAGTGCTGATTTTTCTTGCTGGCTTAATCGGCGCGGCCCAGCAACATATGCTTCCCTACGGCATTGCGGGCATGTACCTCACACTGAGCCTGCTGACCTTTATCGCCTATGCCATCGATAAATCAGCCGCAAAACGCGGTAAATGGCGCACTAAAGAAAGCACTTTGCATCTGCTGGCGCTCATGGGCGGTTGGCCCGGCGCCCTGTTTGCCCAAAACGTGTTAAGGCACAAGTCAGTTAAAGCCTCATTTAGAAACGTCTTCTGGCTCACCGTTGTCGCTAACTTAGCCGTGCTGGGTTATGGCATAAAAACCGGCGCCGTAGATATGTTTATCTAAGCATGAGTCGCGGCATCGATTAGCTGCTCAACCACAGATAATGCCAACAGTGCTGACTGAGTGTCGCCCTTTAGTTGGGCCGACACAATCGCGCCCTCTTTGAGTAAACCTATCGCAGCAGCTAGGTATTGGGTCTTAGCTTCAGGCAAACCCAATGCTGAGACTTGCTGCTCAATTAAACTGGCCACTCGCTGTTTATGCAGGACACAGAGTTGATGTACAGGATGGCTCGGCTCAGTAAATTCAGCGCTGACGTTGATAAAAAAACAGCCGCGAAACTCACACAGCTGCGGCACCTTTTGATTAAACCAATCATCGAGCGCCCTAAATAACCCACAAATGCCCTCTCGTCCCGCTGGTAATGCGTTCACTCGCTCGCTAAGCCATTGATAAAAAATCTCGTCGCGATAGCGCACTACAGCTTCGACTAACTCATCTTTACTGGCAAAGTGGTGGTACAGGGTTTTCTTGGCAATCGCCGATTCCTGCAGGATCTGGTTGATCCCCACTCCATGAACACTTTGAAAATAAAACAATTTAAAGGCGGTCGTGACCAATTGTTGCCGTTTATCCGATGACGCTCCCATCTGAATGTCTGTGCCCTGCATCAACTCATTCCTTATCTTTGGTAAACATTCGTTAGCAAATCTTAGCTAACAAATATGAGTCACACCTTCTCACGAGTAGACAAGTCAGTCTACCCATGAGGAGATGCGCCAAGAGTAGACAGATCGGTCTACATCGAGGGGTTAAATTTGGTTAACAGTGGAATCAAGAGTGAGCACGAGAAATCGCAGCGCGTTAACAGAAACGGTTTGCGTCAGCATTCACGTCCACAATTTATTTTCAAAATAAGGGCTTAACACCAGTCATTAATGGGAGAAAAAGATGCAAAGAATCAGTCAACAGAATCTAAAGATGGCCTTGCTCGCAGGGTGCGGGGCCATGTTGTGTATCAGTAGTTTAGCGGCGCTTGAACAGTTAACACCGCAAACTATTTGGTTAATGGCTCCCTTTGGCGCCACTATGGTGTTGTTGTTTGCCTTACCAGAAAGTCCGCTCGCTCAACCGAAAAACATACTCTGCGGTCACTTACTCACAAGTCTGGTCGGACTAATAATTTTAAATACTTTGGGAGTCTCCCCGCTCACCTTAGGGCTCGCGGTTGGATTAGGTATCGCAGTGATGATGCTAACCCATACAGTGCATCCACCCGCGGGAGCGAATCCTCTAGTCGTTATGCTCACGGCGCAGCACTGGGATTTTCTGTATATGCCCGTCGCCAGTGGTGTGGCGCTCATTCTGGCTTTTGGTTGGCTGTATCACAACTTGCTTTGCCGCCGCCAATATCCAAAAAAATGGTTTTAATTCATCATTAATCGCCAATAAAAAAGGGCAACCTTAAATTGCCCTTCTTACTCTCTAACATACAGAATCAGCTATCGCTTTATTTTTAAAACCAGCTCAACGCGATACTGATAATCACGCCTGTGATCATCAGCTGCATTAAACAAAATCCCATAATATCCCGCGCTTTTAAGCCTGCAATTGCCAGAACGGGCAGTGCCCAGAAAGGCTGAATGAGGTTAGTCCAGGCATCACCCCAAGCTACGGCCATGGCCACCCGAGCAACATCGGCGCCCAAGGCCTGCGCAGCAGGTAACATAATCGGTGCCTGTACGGCCCATTGACCGCCTCCCGATGGCACAAAAATATTTACAATTCCCGCGCTGATAAAGCTCCAAAATGGCAGGCTCTCGGCGCTAGCGATGGCCACAAAACCTTCCGAAATACTTTGGGCTAAACCCGATTGCACCATCACAGCCATAATGCCCGCATAGAAAGGGAATTGGATCACAATCCCTGCGCCGCCCTTAATGGCCTCATTCAAGCTGGTTAATAAACTGCGTGGCGTTTGATGTAAGAGGATAGCGAGAAAAAGGAATAAGAAGTTCACTAAGTTAAGGTTTAAGCTGCCGCCCTGTACCCAAAAGTAATAGCCTAAGTACACAAGCCCAGCGCCACCGACACTCCAGCCGAGTAAGCGGCTATTTTCTAACTTATCCGCAGGACGGCTTTCAGGCTGACGCTCGCTCACATTTTCAGGGTTAAGCGCCGAAACTGCGGGTTCGCTTACTTTATCGTCCAGAGCGCTTGGGTCGACATAAATGCTGTCCTTGTCTTCAGGCAACATAAAACGATTCACTAATGGCATGACCACAAACAAAATCGCCACTAACAGTAAGTTAAAGCTCGCGAAAATGGTGTCGCTGGTGGGGATAATGCCAATTTGTGCTTCGGAGAAATGCCCCGCCGTTGCTATGGTTAATGGGATAGAACCCGCGAGCCCACCATGCCAAACCACAAAGCCAGAATAGGCGCTGGCGACCAGCAGCCGATAATCCACTTTTACTTTGCGGGCTAAGGCTTTGGCAAACAACGCCCCCACCACTAGCCCAAAACCCCAGTTAATCCAACTGGCGGCCAGTGATACTAAGGTCACTAACATAATGGCTTGCGGTGCCGACTTAGCTAAACCCGCAATCGCATCGAGCAGCTTTTTAATTGGCGGGGAGCTTGCCAGCATAAATCCCGCCACCAGCACTAACAACATCTGCATCGAAAAACTCAGCAGGGTCCAAAAGCCATCGCCCCAATAATTAATGACTTCCAGTGGCGTTTTGTGTTCTGCGACCACGGCAGCAATTAACACCACTAAGGTGAGTAAAAGCACGAATATATAGGGATCGGGTAGGAATCGGTCGACGAGTTTGACCAGAGGTTTTGCCGCTTTGTTTAACATAGACTTTCCTTGTTTATTATCTAAATTCTAGTTTTTATCTGTTTTTATTGAATTTTTATTGAGTCTTAAGCCCACAGGTTAAGCGATCTCTAAAGCGGGATAAAGTCTTGAGGGGGTTTTTAAAGCGTTGAACTGGTAGCACCAGATAGCCAGCCCTACGCACACGCGAGTGCCGATAGCATCTCAAGCTAAAAAACTGATAATATGGCCAAAATTAACTAAGGTGCTCTTTATATGAAAATGTTACTTGCCGTAGCTGTGATTGCTGGGGTGATTTTTTACTTCTTTACCTCAATGAACGGCCAAAAAGCCGCCCAAGAGAATATCCGTTTAGGCAATGAATTTTTAGCGCAAAACAAAACTAAAGAAGGTGTTATCACCACAGCTTCGGGTTTGCAATATCAAGTGTTAACTCAAGGCGATGGCACTGTTCACCCTAAAGCCAGCGATACTGTGACAGTGCATTATCATGGCACTTTGATCGACGGTACTGTGTTCGATAGTTCGGTTGATCGCGGTGAGCCCATCGCATTTCCGCTTAACCGCGTAATTAAAGGTTGGACCGAGGGCGTGCAACTTATGGTCGTTGGCGATAAAGTGCGTTTCTTTATCCCAAGTGAACTCGCCTACGGCAATCGCAGCACGGGCAAAATTGGCGGTGGATCAGTGCTGATTTTTGATGTGGAACTGCTTAAGATTGATTAAATCAGTCTTCAATTAGCCAGTAAGATCACTTAATAAAGAAAAAGCCCTGAATCTTCGCAGGGCTTTTTATCTCTATAACTCAAATAATATTAGTATGTTGAATAATTAAGGACAGCTTGCAGCACCAATATCAACCCATACCGCCGCAACGCCCGGTACATCCCCTTTAGTCCAGTAACTCGCCTTCCATTGACGGCCGTTATAGCTGGTGGTTTGCCCGCCAGTATAGGCGACACCCGCATCCCAACCGAGAGCAACTTGGCTAAGTAGCTGCCATTGATCAGCGGTGCGAGATGGCGTATTGCCCTGCGTCCAGTACTTGGCTTTCCATACCAACTGACTGTGGCTCACAGTATCGCCCGTGTTGTACACCACACTGGTTTGCCAAGCAGGATAGTTACCGGCATTAGGATCGGTTGCATCACAACCACCACCGATCACTTTTGGCGTCACGGTGAGATTCGTCGATGCGCTCGCATCTAAGGCTCCATCGGAAACCAGCACGCTCAAACCATAGCTGGTCGCTTCGGTGACATTAGGCCCAGTGACTACTAAGGTGGCACTATTTTGTCCGGTTGCCGACACGCCAGCGGGCACAGTCCAAGCGTAAGTTAAGGCATCACCGTCGGCATCAGAGGCACTCGCCACTATGCTGACAGTTTTACCCGCCTCCACTGTTGCAGTGGCTGCCACACTCACCACAGGTGCTTGGTTCGGAGTATCTGCCTTATTAGTCACTGTCACTGAATCTGTGGCAGATAGCCCTTCTGGATCAGTCACTTTAAGACTAAAACTATAGGCAACATCAGTTTGCGTTGCAGCCAATTGAATCGCCGCATTCGCCATATCGGCGTTCGCAATGGCAATGGTTGGGTCAGAAACTTGCGTCCAAAGATACGTCAGCGCACCGTTCTCAGGATCGCGCGAGCCACTACCATTGAGCGTCACATCGGCTGGACCTGTGACATTCACATCCGCGCCCGCATTGGCAATCGGCGCTTTATTCACTGGTGGTGTTGTCCCTTCGCCATGACCTAAACCTTCGTGCATCGCATTAAGAATATCGCCATTGTCGGCATCGATTTCCCATGCAAATAAACCACCTAACTGATTGGCAAGCACATATTGGCCCTTGGCTTTAACGGAACGCGCATCATCGAAAGTGATTAAATCACCCGTCGATGCTTTAAACACTGATGCCGCTTCTGCCGTTTCATCATAGCTGTAAGTCCAACCACTCCCCATGTACTCGTTCACTATCTGGCGATAATCTACCACGCCATCTTCCCATGTGCCTTTCACTTTGCCCGTCGCTGTCCCTGTGAATGGGTTATTGCCCGTATAGCCATTCACGCCTGTCCAGCCGCGGCCGTACATAGCGGCACCAACCACAATTTTCCCTGGGGTTACGCCTTGAGTTAACAGGGCTTTTACGCCCTTGTCAGTGGTGTAGCGGGTATCTGGGTCCCAACTCGCCTCATAAAGATTGGTCTGATGACCGAGTTCAGTGTTTGTCCAACCGCCATTAAAGTCGTAACTCATCAAGAAGATGTAATCCATGTACTGCTGCGCAGCTTGGTAGTCGACTTTAGCGATTTTGTCATCACCCGCACTGATTGCCGATGTGAGTTCATAGGTACGACCCGTCTCAGCACTTAACTCATCAAGCATCACGCGCAGTTCACGCATCAGGGTCACATAGGTTTCACCGTCGTTGGTATTACCTAAATTGGGGTTAGCACCACTGCCACCGGGGAATTCCCAGTCAATGTCCACGCCGTCAAAGAATTTCCACGTTTGCAGGAATTCCTTCACCGATGCGACAAAGGTATCGCGCTTAGTTTTATCGCCAAAGAAAAAGAAGGGATCAGATAATGTCCAGCCACCGACCGAAGGTAAAATCTTTAGATCAGGATGGGCTTGCTTAAGCGCCATCAATTGACCGAAGTTACCTTTGTAGGGATCTGAGTAGTCACTCACCCCCGCCTGCGGCATTTGAATTGCCGCCCAAGGGTCGTGAATAGCGACTTTAAAATCTTCACGGCCGCTACAGGCACGTTGCAACGCTTGGAAACTACCGTCGATTTCTTTCAAACTATCGTTAATGCCATCACCACCACAAATAGGGGTAAAGCCATATAAAATATGAGTTAAGTTCTGTGCTGGGATCTTATCAACTGGGAACTTACGGCCGTACACACCCCACTCGACAAAGTAACTGCCAACCACTTTTCCCGACTTGTTAGCGTATGGACGATTGTTTTCTTTAAGCGGAGCATTGAGTGGCACTAAATGGCTGCCATCGGTATCGGCTACAAGGATTTCTTTGGCATCGCTTGCCGTACAACCGTCGCTGTTACACAGTTGCACTTGCATCTGATAACGGCCACCTTTATTCACCTTAAAGTTAGCGGTGCCAGAAGCGCCCGAGGGGCCTTCCCAAGCGACATTACCGTTGAGCAGCACTTGGGCTTTGTTGCCCACATCGCCACTCCAGAGGTTCCAGCTAACTGACACATCGGCAGCATCTTTAATGGTTACCAACTGATTGTAAGCCGTAGCAGCTTGATTAACTTCGATAATAGCGAACTTGGTTTCGCCCCAACCTATAGTCGGTTTGCCGGGCGCTGCGGCAAATGCACTGGCACTCACGGTAGATGCCAGCGCCGATGCCACCAGCAAGGCTGATGTTGAAATTTGAGTCTTGAACATGAGATATCCCTATTGAATTTGTTATATGAATCAATAAGGCAAACAAAGCGTAGACAGGAAACAACACTCTCTTAAGACCATGCAACACGACAGACAATTGCACGAAGAAAAACCTGTGGTATCCCCGCTATCATAGGTACAGACGAACCCTTAGACCGGAGGCTTTGCGTCCCAGTTTTTCAACTGGTTTGCCTTTTACACGCGATGACAACGTTGTCATTGCGATAATCAGCATAGACGTAAGCGCAATAAAAATGCAACAAAATATTATCAACTAAGGTAGTGGTCTGATAAGAAAGCAATTAAATATAGTTCAGAAATTTCTAATACTTACTTTGATAATTAAGGCTTTGCTGACTATTTTAGCCATAAAAAAACAGGACACGATAAGCCAAAGGCATCACCTGTCCTGTTATCAATTTCACTATTTATGCTGCTAATACTGCTTAAATTGCTAGGACTGAGCCGCTGAACTCTAATAATTCAAAATCATAAGCGAACAGCATCTATGATCCTTGTGCGCGAGGATAATCCCTTGCGAGCATCACAGATAAACCTCTGCACACTAAGGTTTCCATATCATCGACGCGGTTGATTTTCATCTCAGCTAAGGGCGCGCTCAATGCCATTTGCTTTAAGCTTTCGAGGCAGCCTTTGTAGTAAGGAGCACTGTTCATCATGTTGCCCGCGAGCCAAATCCGATTGGGATTAAATAAATTCACGGTCCACGCCAGCCCCATACCAAGGTAACTGCCCGCACGGTATAAATCATCCTGAGTGGTGATGTTACGGCTGCGTACAGAATCGCCACTGGCGAGTTGTTCTAAACTAAATTCGCCCGATTCTGTCATCACGCGGCAATGCCCCAACTCCCCTGCAACCCCCGTCGCACCTGTAAAGGCTTGCCCATTAAACGCAATCGACATCCCTATCCCAGTGCCGCACATGACCAACAACTCACAGGCATATTTGGCATCGCACGTGGCTTGCATACCCGCATCCATATCGTTGCAAATAAACTTAAGCTCGCCTTGAGTTTTCACTGTATCAAAACTCAAACCATTGAGCCCAGGTAATGATTTACAGGCAACCAAACGATTATTTTGTACCAGTCCAGGTACGCCAATCGCTAATTGATAATCTTGTAAATCGTAATCGCGTTCAAGCGCAGCGATTTGATTATTTAACTCTTCAATTTTAAAACCTTCGCCTGTGGGAATTTTATATTGTTCTGTATGTCCCGCGAGCTGAAGTTCGAACAGGGCTGTCGTACCGCCCACATCTATTGTTAGTATTTGCATCGCTTACTCCACTGATACATGCGCCCCACTCTGACCCCGAGCGGAGATGGCAAATGTTAGCATAGGGTCCAAATGTTAGCGATTGAATAAAACTTAAGTAGCTAATTTGTAAGGAACAAGTCTAAAAAAACATGACTGACATTTTGTTTTACTCGAGTTTTATGACTAAGAGTCACACAAATAAATTAAGGATTTAAAAGCTTAGCTTGCTCATCGCAGTCAGCACAAATTCACGATTGTATACAAAATCCTTTATTCGCTCCCCTTGCATCTCGCGCGTTAGGCTTGCGATAATCCGAGCTGGTTAGAACTCAAATAAACGTATCCTTAGGCAAGCTTTGCCTACCGACTTGCACAGCGTGCCAGTCTCACTTGGAGCCCATATGTCACATTCTATCGCCAGCCGCCTCGACGCTATTCGCAGCGAATTATCTTCTGCCAATCTCGATGCTTTTATCATTCCCCGCGCCGACGAGTATCTGGGCGAATATGTGCCAGAACACAACGAACGTTTGTACTGGGCAACCCACTTTACCGGTTCGGCAGGCATGGCTATCGTATTGAAAGATAAAGCCGCAATATTTACCGATGGCCGTTATACGGTGCAAGTTCGTCTGCAAGTGGATGCTGCACTTTTCAGCTACGAAAGCCTGACAGACACGCCACAAATTGAATGGTTATGTGACACGCTACCAGCGGGGTCACGCGTTGGCTTCGATGCACGCTTGCATACTTTAGCTTGGTTTGAAAATGCCAAAGCGACCTTAAACAAAGCCCAAATCGAATTAGTGGCGGTTGAGCAAAACCCTATCGATTTACATTGGCAGGATCGCCCCGCACCATCGAGTGCGCCAATCACGTTATTCAGTAACGAGAGTGCCGGTAAAACCAGTCTGCAAAAACGCATTGAAATTGGCGCCTTAGTGAAAAAAGCCGGTGCTGATGTCGCGTTGATCGCCGCCTTAGATTCTTTCTGCTGGTTGTTAAATATTCGCGGTAACGATGTGCCGCGTCTGCCCGTTGTGCTCGGCAGTGCCCTACTCCACGCTAATGGCGATATGCAGCTGTTTACCGATTTAAGCAAACTTCCAGAGGGCATTGAGGAGCATGTCGGTGCAGGCGTTAGCTTTAAAAGTGAAGCGTCCCTCGCCGATACGCTGGCGAGTTTATCAGGCGTTAAACTGCTTGCCGATCCAAACTCAGCTAACGCTTGGGCACAAAACCTCGCCCGTGAAGCGGGGGCTAAATTGATTGCTGGCATTGATCCGGTTTCTTTGCCTAAAGCGCAGAAAAATCCCTCAGAACTTGCCGGAATGCGCGCTTGTCACATTCGTGATGGCGTTGCTGTGAGCCGCTTCCTTGCATGGTTAGATGCCGAAGTCGCCGCCAAGCGTATGCACGATGAAGCCACACTTGCCGATAAGTTAGAAAGCTTCCGCCTGCAAGATGAGCGCTATCGCGAGCCAAGTTTCGACACCATTTCTGCAGCGGGCCCCAATGCCGCCATGTGCCATTACAATCACAACAATGGCACACCAGCGATGATGACGATGGATAGCATCTACTTAGTGGATTCTGGCGCGCAATATATCGATGGCACCACAGATGTGACCCGTACTATTGCGATTGGCAAAGTCACTGATGAGCATAAAAAAATGGTCACGCTGGTGCTAAAAGGCCATATCGCGCTGGACCAAGCTCGCTTCCCTAAAGGCACTTCAGGCCAGCAACTCGATGCATTCGCCCGCCAATATTTATGGCAACATGGCTTTGATTACGACCACGGCACAGGCCATGGTGTGGGTCACTTTTTAAGTGTGCACGAGGGTCCACAGCGCATAGGTAAAAATGTCAACGGTATCGCACTGATGCCCGGCATGGTGCTTTCCAACGAGCCGGGTTACTACCGCGCTGAGAGTTTTGGCATTCGCTTAGAAAACTTAGTCGTAGTGCAACACTGTGAAGCACTGAAAGGCGCAGAGCGCGAGATGTATGAGTTCGATGCACTGACTATGATCCCTATGGATGCCCGCCTAATCGATAAGAGCTTGCTAACACAAAGCGAAATTGACTGGTTCAATGCTTACCATCAGCAAGTGTTTAATACACTTTCGCCGCTGATGTCCGGTGATGAACTCGCGTGGTTAACGCAAGTAACTAAAGCGATTTAGAGCGATTTAGCACTCCTGCGGATAAGTAGCGATTTAAGTCGTCATTTAAATCATCTTCTACATCCGTTATATGCTACAAAATAAAACGCCCAAGGCTATGAGCCTTGGGCGTTTTTTTTAGCACTGCTTCTGTATTTTCAAGGCCTAGTCGTATTTCAATAGCATGCTTTCAGCTCATAGTTTCGAAACATGGTTTCAAAACACATTTTCAATTTCAAAACACGATTGTAAACATGAGCCGCTAGACCATAGTAGGCTGCGCCATAGGCTGATAAGCATCATCCAGCGATGCCTTAGATAACACTTCAAACTCCTGATGAATTACCATAAAACAATCGACTAACTCAGGATCGAAATGCTTACCTTTACCTTCAATAATTAGGTCGATAGCCTCTTGGTGGCTAAAGGGTCGCTTATAACATCGCGGCGAAGTCAGCGCATCATAGACATCCACTAAGGCAACTATGCGTGCCGAAAGCGGAATATCCTCACCTTTCAACCCTAAGGGGTAACCACTACCATCCCACTTTTCATGGTGACCCGACGCGATATCTTGGCCCATCCGAATAAACGTACATTGGGGCGCATATTCCAACAAACTGCGTAACACTTGCCCACCAATCACAGGGTGAGCTTTGATCTGCTCAAACTCCTGCGGGGTTAATTTACCCGGTTTGAGTAGAATCGCATCGGCAATACCGACTTTACCTATGTCGTGCAAAATGGCCGATAGACTAATATCTTGAATAAAATCATCGTTTAATTCAGCAGGTGGATTGTCGGCCTGCAACCGCTGCGCCGCGAGCATTTTCGAATACTGCCGCATACGTAGTAAGTGCGCGCCCGTTTCGTTATCTCTGTATTCAGCAAGTTTGGCCAACCCTAATACAGTCGCTTGGCGCGAGGCTAAGGTTGAATCGAGTGAATCAGCCAACTTACCTAATAAATAAGTGATGGTTAAGGTCAGCATGGCATTGGTTACAATAAAATTAACTACAACAACGGCCCAAATACCCAAACTGTAACCGCGAATATCGGGCCAGTTTAACCAACCAAAATGATAGGCAAGCCCAATCATTACCAGACTCAACCCATTCAAATATTGGGCATATAAGCTCGCGCGACGGCCTAAAAAAATGCCCACTAATGGCGGAAAGATAAATAACCAGAAGAACCCCGCACCCGATGGACCAATCGCAATCAAAAAACCTACGCCGATAGCAAACGCTAACAAACAGCCACAGCCAAAACGCGTGCTATCAGCAAGCTTAGGAAAATACAGTAAAACCAATAAAAACAAATAAGCCAGCGTATCGAATACCACCATAGACCAAAGATCGGCGATGACACATAAATACACGCTGGTGATATATACGGGCACGCAGAGAAGCGCAAGGAAGCCAAATAGACGTTCAAAAATCAAACGTCGCCAATGGGGCAGTGCCGTTGTCGTCCCCAAGGACGCGGTAGCCAATTTCGCTACGCCACGTCTAAGTGATATCGCCATGGGAAGTTCCTCTTATGTCGCATTCCCGTTGTGAGCTAATGAACCTGATCTAATAAACCTAAGCTAATGAACCTGAGTTTATGAACTAAAAGGTACAAATAAGATGACTGAACTGCAGCAAAGCCAGATAAATCACACATCCAGCAAGCCATAGTTTATTGCCCATTAAAGAATAGACTATGACGAATAAACCGTCCGAATGAATGCCGCGATATGGCAAACGAATCAAGGACATTAGGCCAATGCCACCGCAAAGATTTTGCAAATAATATGATGCCTACTTTCTACTCAATATCTGATAAAACAATAACCCTATACAAAATACTGAAATTTGCGTTTTAGCAGGATAAACGCTCGTTTAATTCCATATTCGCACTACTTAAAATTTTTATATTTTGCAATAGCTTACAAATACAACGGACGATTGATTTTTATGGGTAAACCATCAAAAACCGCTCTCCTATACCCATACAAAAATGATAGTCTTGTCACATAACAAGCTTACCCCAATGAGAGTAAGCGCAAGAAAATTAGCGCCTAACACCGCGCCCCTGAACCCTAATGAATCACATCGGCCCTGAATGGACACACTAAATGAGCCAGAGTAACGCGTCTGCCCACAGAACACTGAATGCACAGAGATCAGATCAAGAAATCCGCTTAACACCACAAGATGAACTCATTTCCACCACCGACACTCGCGGTGTCATTACTTACGTTAATGCCCGTTTTGCCGAAGTCTCAGGCTATAGCGCCCAAGAGTTAATTGGCAGTGCCCACAATATGGTTCGCCATCCCGATATGCCGAGCGCCGCCTTTAAAGAAATGTGGGAAAAGCTTAAGTCGGGCCAATCTTGGCGCGGCATAGTAAAAAACCGCTGTAAGAATGGTGGCTTCTATTGGGTCGATGCCTTTGTTTCACCATTGTTTGAAAACGGCACCATTGTCGGTTATCAATCGGTGCGTATTCAGCCTCAAGCCGCCTACGTCAGCAAAGCAAATGAGATATACCAAAGACTTAAACTGGATAAATCCATTCCTAAGCCCTTAAGCTTAATGCAGAAACGTATCCTCTCGGCGGTTGTCGCCTCGACCGGCCTGCTGATCGCAGGCTACTTTTGGGGCTGGGGCGTGATTATCGCTGGCGCGGTTTTGATGAGTTTAAACTTGGCTATTTTCTACGATGAGGCCTTTCGCATTCCCGCTAAACTGATTGAAATGCAAACCAAATACGACTCTATCAGTCGCTACATCTACTCGGGTGCAGACACGTCTTCTATCCTCGATTTCCAGCTCATCATGCTGCAGGCCAAAATGAGTGGCGTACTGGGGCGCACACAAGATCAAGCCAATCAATTGCATGCGATTGCCGATCAATTAGTGGTCGCGACCGAGCAAACCTATGTCAGCCTAGATCAAGAGAAAAGTCAGCTAGAACAGCTCTCTAGTGCGATGGAAGAAATGAGTTCAACCATCACTGAAGTCGCGCAGAATACCCATCTCACGTCCACCAGCATCAATACCGCCTATGATCTTTGCCTTAAAAGTAGCGCCAATATGAAGGCCAACACTCAAAAAGTGGAACAACTGGCCAAGTCTGTTGCCGATGCAGCTAACAATGCCCATCAATTGAATAAAGAAGCCGAGCAAGTTGCTAATGCGATGGGCGAAATTGACTCCATCGCCGAGCAAACTAATCTTCTCGCCCTCAATGCGGCCATTGAAGCTGCCCGTGCAGGTGAACAAGGCCGTGGGTTTGCCGTAGTCGCCGATGAAGTGCGCGCGCTATCGAGTCGAACCCAACTATCGACCAACAGTATTTCAAAGAGTGTCGATAAAATGTTCTCTATGCTCAACATATGGGCCAAAGAAATGGAACAGAGCCGCCAACATGCGGAGCGCTGCGCTAGCGACATTCAACTGTCCGCCGATAATGTAAACACCATTTACCAAGAAGTGAGTGATATCCACACCTTTGCCCAACAAAATGCAGTGGCAGCGGATCAACAGCGTCAAGTGGTCAACGAGATTGCCAGCAATATACATTCCATCACCCATTCAAGCGTAGAAAACTTAGCCGCAACCCATCTGATTGGTGATGCAGCTCATCTGCTTAAACACAATGCAGAGAAGGCACTCGGCCTAAGACGCACCTTTGGTTAGTCATAAGCAAGATATAAAATGATGCAGATAAAATGCCAAAACACTAAAAAGTTCAGGTTTTAACCGAAATTTTTGCTATACTCCGCGCCCGCCATTTTTCTTATAAAATCTGTGTGGAAGAATGAGCCAGCCGGTACACCTCTCTCCTTTAGACGAGTGATAAAGAGGCTAGTGGCGCTTGAATGTTTGAATAAGTGAACGATAGGAATCCAAAATGAGATTTGAATCTTTTAGTTTTTCCCCCGAGATTTTGCGCGCTATCTCAGATTGCGGTTATCAACAAATGACGCCTATTCAGCAGCAAGCGATACCTGCTATCCGCCGCGGCCAAGATGTCTTAGCCAGTGCCCAAACCGGTACGGGTAAAACCGCCGCTTTCGCGCTGCCGATCCTGCAAAAGATGGTTGAAAAGCCAAGCGAAACGCTAAAGTCAAATGCCCGCGTATTGATCCTTACGCCGACCCGTGAGCTTGCAGCTCAAGTCGCTGACAACGTTACGGCTTACTGCAAATACTTAAACTTCAGCGTATTAACCATTTACGGTGGCGTAAAGATTGAGACTCAAGCGCAAAAGCTGAAACGCGGCGCCGATGTAATCGTTGCCACCCCAGGTCGCTTACTTGAGCACCTTACCGCCTGTAACTTAAGCCTGTCGAACGTCGACTTTTTAGTCCTAGACGAAGCCGACCGTATGTTAGACATGGGCTTTAGCGCCGATATCCAAAAGATCCTGCAAGCGGTCAATAAGAAGCGTCAAAACCTGTTGTTCTCGGCCACTTTCTCAAGTGCGGTTAAAAAACTCGCCAACGATATGATGGTTAAACCGCAAGTGATCAGCGTTGATAAGCAAAACACTACGGCCGACACCGTTAGCCAAGTCGTTTATCCGGTTGAACAACGCCGTAAACGTGAACTACTGTCTGAGCTAATCGGCAAGAAAAACTGGCAACAGGTATTGGTATTTACCGCGACCCGTGATGCCGCCGATACACTAGTCAAAGAATTAAACTTAGATGGTATCCCATCAGAAGTGGTCCACGGTGAGAAAGGCCAAGGCAGTCGTCGCCGCGCCCTGCGTGAGTTTGTTGCAGGTGATGTCCGCGTACTGGTTGCCACCGAAGTTGCCGCCCGTGGTCTGGATATCCCAAGCCTTGAATACGTAGTCAACTATGACTTACCTTTCCTCGCCGAAGACTATGTCCACCGTATCGGTCGTACAGGCCGTGCGGGTAAAACTGGCGTAGCCATTTCATTTGTGAGCCGCGAAGAAGAACGTACCTTAGCCGATATCGAAAAATTGATTGGTCAACAAATTCGCCGTGTCACAGTGCCAGGTTATGAAGTGGGCAGCCGCGAATTGCTGTTAAAGCAATTGCAAACCCGCCGTAGCTTTGCCAAGAAGCAACAAAGAACCGACAACGTCGGCGCTCAAGTTGCTGCTGAGAAAAGCATGCAAGGCCGCCGCGTAAAAATGAAGGTGGGTCAAGCACCGAGCAAAGCGAAAAAGCTTAAGTAATCGCTAAAACGAGTGGTGTAAAACCCATAGCGTTTAACCCCATCCCACGTGTTTTAGTGAAATCGGCCACAACAACTGTTGTGGCCGATTTTTTTATGTCCAATTCGATAAAGCACTGCCTACTTTAACTAACTGCAATCCGTTATTGATAGCAAAATGACCATAACGCGGGGAACAAACTCAGCAACGTCGCCCCTGCGAGTAATCGCTCACGACGGTTAAGCTTTTTACCATCCACAAGTTGGCGGCGACTATAGAGAAACAAGAGTAACCCAGGGCCGTAGAGTAGCAAGGACAGCAACAGATACTCGACGCCTGCGGCATAGAGTAACCAGAGTCCATAACCGCTTGCCACCAGCGCCACGATTCTCATCAGCCCATTGCCCTGTCCACTTAAAGAAAGCTTCAGCAGGAAGAGTCCAATCAATAGATAAGGCACTAAAATCATCGACGTAGAAATGAGTAGCAGATTGGTATACCCCTTACCCAGCAGCCACACCAGTAACAAGCAAAACTGCACTGTTAAGCTGGATAACCAGAGGGAAGAGATCGGCGTGCCATTACGATTCTGTCGTAAAAAGATGGCTGGAAAAGCACCGTGGCGGGCTGCGCTGAAAGGCACCTCTGCCGAGAACAGAGTCCAACTCACGTAGGAGGCCAGCACAGAAACAATCAGCCCGACACTGATCAGCGTCTTACCCCAAGCGCCGCTCATGCTTCCCATCAGTCCCGCCATAGAGGGATTAGGCAGTGCTGCAAGTTCAGGACGAGCCAAAATCCCCAGCGCTAACACAGAGATAAGCACATAAAGTAGTAGCGCCAGCACGACGCCAAGGACTGTCGCCGTGCCCACATCCCGCTTATTTTTAGCGCGCGCCGATAACACAGCCGCACCTTCGATACCGGTAAACACCCAAAGCGTGATCAGCATAGTGTTACGCACTTGCTCCGACACTGGCACAGCTAAAGTGCTGGCCGCTTGGTCCTGAGCAAAAGTCACAGGGTCGAAGTAATAGCAGGCAAACAGTACAAACAGCAATAACGGTAAACTCTTGGCTAATGTCGCCACCAGATTGAACATGGCGGCCTGCTGTACGCCGCGGGAGACCAACCAATGCACCGCCCACAAAATGCACGACTCACCGACAAAAGCGGCCAGCGTATTGCCCTCGCCAAACCAAACTTGCTGCGGCGTATCGACAAAGCTGCCAAGGGCGGCAAACGCAATCACTAAATATCCCACCACGCCTATGGTGGCGCAAAGCCAATAGCCCCAAGCAGAAAAAAAGCCCACCAGCTCACCAAAACCGGCTCTGGCGTAGGTATAAATGCCGCCATCAAGCTCAGGCTTCAAGCGCGACAGATAGAGGAAACTCGCAGCCAATGCCAAGATGCCCACACCTGTGATCCCCCAGCCAATCAGCACAGCTCGAACACCCGCCACTTCAGCCATGTTTTGCGGCAGGCTGAAAATCCCCGCACCTACCATAGAGCTGAACACTAGGGCTGTGAGTGACCAGAGACCTATCCTGTTCTCTTTCATACAAAATCCTTAGCGCAAACGACTAGAAAGAGCCTGAATGTGTTCGGGACCAATGCCGCAGCAACCACCGATAAGCGAAGCCCCTACCGCGCGCCAACGCTCAGCCCAACCGAGATAATCAAGCGGCCCGAGATCGGCACGGATCTCATCCAGACCATCGTTAGCCGTCGCCTCTTTCGGTTGAGGAGGAAACGCATTGGCATAGGCACCGAGTCGAATATCAGCACGCCCCAGATCACTCAATCTATCGCTGGCCACCTGTAATGCCGCCTCAATCACCTCAGGCTGACAACAGTTGAACAGAATCGCATCCACACCAACTGCGACTAACGCATCGATAGCATCGGCCACTCGCTCACCGGAGCGTAGTGTCGGTTCGCTACCTAACGTCTCGTCCTCTAAGGTGAAAGAAACCCAAAATGGTTTGCCATCTTCTGGCAGCAAGGCCTTGATGGCTAAAGGCTCGGCAATCAAACTCATGGTTTCGGCTAACCAGAGATCGACACTGGGCGACAACGCTCGAATGAGTGGCAGCGCCAGTTCACTCACCCTCGCGGCCTCAAATAAATCGGCACGGTAAGAGCCAAACAAGGGTGGCAATGAGCCCGCGACCCGAACCACATTTGCGTGTTCATCCGCGACATCCCGTGCCAGTTTGCCCGCCAATGCAGCCAGCGCTTCACCCTCGGCGGCAAAACGCTCATCACCGGTATGAAATGGCACGAGTGCATAACTGTTGGTGGTGATGACTTTGGCCCCGCAGGCTACGTAGGCTTGATGTACCTCAGTCACGGTTTGCGGCGCTTCTATCAGGGCCAACGCCGACCACTCAGGCTGGCGAAAGGGTGCGCCCCGTCTTGCTAACTCACGCCCCATGCCACCATCCAAAACCCACAGTTGCTGCTTATCCATCTTGCTTACCTCAATCTTTTATGCGACTTCGTTTTACTAAGGCACTCATAGTTAATGAGAATCCTGCTACCTAACACCTTGCTGCGTTCGATGACGACAATGCATAGTTTCAATGAGTACCTTAATAACTGCAAAACCATCTAGACACCTAGATGGCCACAACAAAATAACGGAATCTCGATTTAGCCGCAATCGATATCAGTAAAAAACACAGATTAATCTCAAACTTGAATAAATGGTTGCCGCTGCGCTACGAAAATATGCCCAGTTAACGGCAAGAGACGGGGTATTGATGGGGACACTGATTGAAGACATTGATGAGGACATCGATAAATGTCATTACTGCGTAATACATTCAACAACACAGAAGTTGATGGTAAAACTGGAGAACAAGATGAGTGCCCTCCATGTCTTTGGATAATATGAGATTGGTATTTATCCAAGTCGTTTAACTATTTCCAGCCCTGCAACCAAAGGTCTTCATCTTTTAAATCATGCCAGTTTATAGGTATAACTCGCTTTGACATCACAGCCTCAATTGAACACGAGATCACTAAGCCTTCCTCATCAAACTCAATCTCAGTAACTAAAAAATGTTTTTCTTTATTGGTCGGCTTAACGGCGGTCCACTTACTGTTGAGTAATTTCTTAGGGTTAATTTTATTCATCAAAACTCCGCGTGACAGCTAATTTTCTGGGTTATGCAATAACTTTCGCGAATCCCCGTTCCTTTAGAGACTCGCTTGAGAACGCCTTGGCCAATACGAACAATACAGCAAGACAGCGCAATGGCACTTACACAAAAAACACTTAAGCGAAGATCTCGTCAACGGAGATGACTTAAGCAACAAATTACATAAGCAGATTACACAAGCAGATCTCAGTACTAGAGCAGACAAAAAGAAAACTGTTGGTGCTTGAAATGCAGCCATTGAAAGATAACGTTAGGAACGCCCATGTCAACCATACTAAAAACACTTTGCCTCGCAGGTACACTATTGCTCACTAGCTTTACGACTCTGGCGCAGCCCATTGCCAAAGATGAGTTTTCCATCAGTCCACTACTCAATGGTCAACAAATTCCTAAGGTAAACTTGCAAGATATCAAGGGTAACACAGTCGACTTAGCCGAATTAACGCAGAAAAAACCGACCATCTTTTTCTTTTACCGCGGCGGCTGGTGCCCATTTTGTAACAATCAAATGGGACAGTTAAAAGCGATTGAGCCTGAATTATTAAAAATGGGCTTTCAGTTAGTGGGTATTTCACCCGATACACCAGCTCAACTTAAGGCTTCGGCGGCAAAAAATGAGCTTAAGTATCTACTGCTTTCCGATGAAAAAATGCTGGCAGCGCAAGCCTTTGGCTTAGCTTTTTACACAAGCGAAAAGGTCACTGAGATTTATACTTCGCGTCTTCATGTTGATAATCCAATGTGGACGACTCCCGAGGGAGTCAAACGTTTAGTCTTACCTGTGCCAGCCATTTATATTAGCGATGATAAAGGTTTGATTCATTTCCAATATGTAAATCCTAACTACAAGGTCAGACCCGCACCTAAGCTGATCTTAACCGCCGCAAGTTTGGTGGGATCGCAAGAATAAATATCGGTTTATCGACCGCTTTGCTAAACTAGCTCCGCCGCAATCAATATCGTCCAAGTTCAAATAGATAACATCACTTCAGCCCGCGGCGGAGTCATAATGAATTCTCAAACCTATAACCAAGCTGTGCTCGAACTCGCCCTCGCTGGCCTTGCCGATTTAACCGCTTCAGCACAGACCAAGAAAGCCCAGCGCACTTCTGCGCAGGAAAGTCATTTTTTGTGTAATTGGATGGTCGAGTCCTTAAAGGAAAAACGCTTTTCTAAACTGGTAGCCGAGGATCTCACGGCTTGGATACGTCTGGCTCGCAGCCAAGGTGCGGGCGCCGAACTCAAGCGTTTGCTAGAAAGGATTGTGCACCAATATCAAACAGTTGAAAAATCAGAGCAAGCTTTAGGCACGGCATTAAATGCTATGATAGAAACTTTAAAGCAAGCCGAATGGTTAGTCTTTACTGACACTGAAATCAGCGCCAAGCTCAAACTCGATGCTGATGGTCAATCTAGCTTAGTCATTGATGCAAAAGAATTTAACCAACATATTAAAGACAATCAATTGGTCAAACCAATCAACTTATATGTCCGCGCCGATGAACAGACACTAACGCGTATCGCCCTATCCCATGGGTTATTACTGAGCCAAGGTAATAAGAAAACCAGCTTGATTAAGCACCATAAAACCTACCAAATTTTCCCGCATAATCAACAGCCCGCCCTGTGTCAGCTATTGGCTTAGGTGTGATAGCGGAAAGTGTAATGACAAAAAGTGTAATGGCGTAAAGGTGAAAACTGCTTAACTATGGCTGGTGTGACTGATTGTGACCCAATAAACAATTTATTCACACAATTTAGGTAGAATGGCCATCGGATAGGCCTTGGCTAAAGCAGAGATAACAAGGATAAAAGCAATATGGTTAAGCGATGTTTGCAGTATAAACACTTAGTTCGATTTGCCTTGTTCGCCCTTTGCTTTACTCAACCACACGCCTATGCGGAGCAGCTCAAATACAATATCACTGGCTCCTATTCTTGGTATCCGTATTTTATCGGCGACCAAGCAGAGGCGCCGGGGATGATCACTGAGCTTATCCCGATGATTTTATCCCTCGCTAAAATCGACGGTGAAATCCTCACTCTGCCGCCAAAGCGCACTAATAACGCACTGGAAACCGGTCAACTCGACTTTGATATCGTCAGCCCGAGTTGGTTTGAAAAACAGGATTTAGGGCCGCTGTTTGTCAAATCCGCCCCCATAATGCAAATCACCGAATATGTGGTCACCCTGCCTGAAAATGTCAGTAAATATAAGGATATCGACCAGATTAAAGGCAAACACATCGGGACTGTGCGCGGTTATTTATACCACGACGATAAGGACTTTATCCGTGCCGACTTTACCTCTGAGCAAGAATTAGTCAAAGCCTTAGATAAACACAGAGTCGATGCGATTATTTCCGGTAATTATCCAGCCCTGTATTGGTCAACTCAGTTGCGTATCCCCGTCGCCCTTGCGGCAGTGCATTCTGATGGTGACTTAGTGTTTAGGCTACGTAAGGAACATGCCGATTTGCTGCCTGCCATTAATCAAGCAATAGCGACCCTTAAAGCCAATGGTAAAATTGACGAAATCATCAAAAAGTACACTCAAACGCTGGCAAGCTGAGCCAATACGGCCAGCCTTAGCAACCTGCACGGCTTGTCACACGCTGATCGATAGTTTAGTCGTCCATGCACGCAGCTTTGGCGGGGTTTATCAAAGTGATGCCAGCGGTGGTCGAATTTACCAATCAGGACAGGAGTCATGCGCAACCTGTCATGCCGAAGGTCGCTCATCGGGGGTCGACAAGGTACACAAATAGGCCGTTAGCTTTTATTGGCCTCAAAATAAAAGCGCTCGCAAAAATGCGAGCGTTTTTAGTTAATCAAGCAGATTTAATCTCATAAAGCTAACCTCGTAAAGTTAGCTAAATCGACCTTACAGCTTAGGCACGCTTTGACTCTCGACCACCTGCGTTTGGCTGTAATCTTTAAGTCCAGCATGAGACGGCTTCACGCCACTTAACGCCTCGGCGGTTAAGGTGTTATTGCCGTTTAATAAATCATTTAAGGTGCCAGAGTCGCCATTCACTAAGCCCAATTCTCTAAGCATGGCATCAACCACAGGCGCATTGGCGCGGTAGTTTAATGCAGCGCTAGTCACTTGCTCGGCAATGCCGCCTTGATGGTGAGCAGCTTCGCCACCCGCGGCAAATTGATTGCCAGCGCCGTAGCCTTGAAGAATTTTAATGCCTTCGATGTTTTCCAACGGTTTAACGGCTTGTGCCACAATTTCAGGCAGCGCTTTTAAAATCGCGAGGGATTTTTGCAGGGCAATTTGCTCATCACTCAAGACGTTTTCGGCTTCGTAAAGTGCTTGCTTACCCGCAGCTTCAACGGCGTAGACCTTCTCATCCGCTTCGGCCTGCAGTTTTTTCGCATCGGCGCTAGCGCGCGCTTCAATCAGAATCGCACTCGATCTGTCTTCAGCAGCACGTTTCTCGGCTTCGGCTTGTACTGTCACACCTACCGCATCACGCTCAGCTTCTTTACGGGCATCAATCACTTCAATCTCTTTGCGACGATTCGCTTCGGCCACTTGGCGCGCTGTGATGACCGCTTCTTCTTTCTCAACCTTCAGCTTTTCGGCTTCAGCAGCACGGGCACGGGCGGCCGACTCTTCTTCAGATTTGGCCGCAACCGCAATGCGTTTTTCCTGCTCAGAAACTTCGATATCCCTTTGCTGTTGAATGCGCGATTGCTCAATCGACTTATATTTTTCGATTTCGCGGGTTTCGATATCTTTAGTCTTTTCGATTTCAGCGGTTTCAATAGCGCGCTCTTTAGCAATTTCGGCTTCGCGCTCTTCGCGGGCCTTATTTTCTTTCTGCTTAATGATTTCCGCTTTTTGATCGGCGCGTTTAAATTCCAAAGACTGTTGCTGGATCAGGCGTGCTTCTTCTTCCGACTTTTCAATCTCAAGGGATTCTTTTTCGGCTTCGAGGTTACGCTGCTCAATCTTAATCCGGTTATCCTGTTGGATATCGTTGGTTTCTTTGCGTTTTTCTTCGATAATCTTCGCTAAACGCGCACGACCTTCGGCATCGAATGCGTTGTTTTCATTGAAGAACTGCAGATCAGTTTGGTCAAACCCAGTTAACGAAACCGACTCGAGTTCGAGACCGTTTTTCTCCAGATCGTTAGCCACGTTATTTTGCACTCGTTGTACAAAATCGGCACGCTGCTCATGCATTTCTGTCATGGTCATTTCAGCGGCAACGGCGCGCAGCACGTCGACAAACTTAGACTCCATCAGCTTTTTAAGCTCTTCGACACGGTTTGTGCGCGTACCTAAGGTTTGCGCCGCCATCGAAATACCATCTGAATTTGGGGCAACTCGCAAATAGAAGTCGGCCTTCACATCGACACGCATTCTGTCTTTAGTGATCAGCGCATCTTTCTGAGTTTTTTCCACTTCGATACGCAGGGTATTCATGTTAACCGAAATGGTTTCATGCAGCACTGGCAGTACGATAGCGCCGCCATCTTTAATGATTTTCTCACCGCCAAAGCCGGTACGCACAAAGGCCATTTCTTTGGTTGCACGTTTATATAACTTGGCAAAAATTAACCCGATCACGATAAAGCCAAGTAACACCATACCGGCAACGAGCAAAATAAAACTACCGGATGAACCGATATCAGTTAACACATCCATTTGATTTCCTTTCAATTGATTTATAGCTGGGGACGATTAATTATCAAAACACGTAGCAGACCAGACACGGCCTTCACGTTTAAGTAGCACGACTTGAGTGCCAGAGGCAAACTCGATGCCCGAGGTTTCAGGCTCGACTAAGACGTAATGTTTTTGTTGGTGTTTATCACGCACAACGGCTTCGGAAGGCATGCCTTTAATGGCGCAGCCTAAGGTAATAGTCGCGACATAGCCGCTCAAATCATCAAGCGAAATTGCGCTCGATTCATTTTTCGGCAAATGATCCGCCAGCACTCGACCGAGATAACGGCAAGAAAAGGCACTCGCAACTATAGCTATCGGTAAGGTGAACAGTTGCGGCAGTAAAAGGCCAGCGACATTGAAACTGATAAAATTGACGATATAACCCGCAATCGCAAAACTGGTCAGCGCGAGCACAAACCAAATCAATAACGGCAGTCGATTGAGGCACAGCCAACCGGCAATGCCTGTGAGTCCACCGGGGCTGACATCGGCGTCATAATCAGCATCGATAGGCACCCATTGGTCTAGCGCACTCATCATGCTTAGGCCAATAACTAACGCGAAGGCTTCAAACACACCGAGGGCCAGAACACAGGCAAAAGCTATGGTGTAAGGTAAATTAGGCTGCTCAACTAAAAACGCCCACATAGTCATCTCCTTGAACAATACAGCATTCCATTTATTTCACTGTAATTATCGACTTATGCGCCACAGAATAGCAAGCCAAGCCCTATTTCCAAACTAAAAATTTACCCTAAAATAGATTTTCACTGTAACCCTGCTGCGCCAAAATAGCGTGGGCTGTCATCGCCGATAATGCCATATCGACTCCGGGTAATAATGAGGCATTGGTTAAATCGAAATAGGCGGCGCTCTGTCCGCAGATATAAAACTTCACGCCGTGATCAACCAGAGCCTTAATCAAAGTGCGATTAGCGTTAACTTCACCTGAGTGCTGCTTGGCATAAAAAGCATCATCAGCTAAATCGCTGATGCCGCCACCGTGCACCACCATAGCAAGCTCGATATCAATTTCGTTAACGCCTGCCGCCACATGCATGTTGATGAAACGGGCTAAACTTTCGAGCTGACGATTTGCCTTCCCCACATCGGCCGCCTTACTCATATCAAAAGCCACTTTAAACTTCATGCCCTTAGGAATTGGCATCATGCTATCGACTTTGGCAATCTGACCAAACTCAGGAATTGCAGGCCCAGCCACAAATTTATCGACGCCCGCCTGCGCAGTCGAAGCGATAGCTGCGAGGGTCAGGCACAGCGCAGCCTTAAGCGTTTTAGTGCTATATGATTTTGACTTCATTGTATTATTATCCTGTTATTGTTATTTATTCGCGCAGGTTTTATGCGCCAGAAGGGAAATTCCATGGGCACACCTAAGACTAAAGTACCAACGCCAAGTTACGACAAACTGACGGCACATTTCCAGAAAATTTCTCATTTTGAACATTTCAGCGCTTTGGGTGACTGGGATTAAGCGGCCATGATGCCGATGGGCGGCGGTCAAGATCGCGGCGATGCTATGGCAGAACTGGCGCTGCATATCCACGGTCTCAAAACCTCAGCCGTATTAGCCGAGCACTTACACGGCGCGGCAGATGAACCACTCTCAATAGAGCAGGAAGCCAATCTGCGGGAAATGCTGTACCAGTATCAACAGGCCAACTTAGTGCCCGGCGACCTAGTACAAGCCAAAACCAAGATGGCCTATCAATGTGAGAATGCGTGGCGCGAACAACGTAAAAATAATGACTGGCTGGGCTTTAAACCAAACCTTAAAGCAGTCATCGACCTTGCCAAGGAAGAAGCACAGATCCGCGGTGAAGCCCAGAATATCGCACCCTATGATGCCCTGCTCAATAAATTTGAACCGGGAATGACCACGGCAAAGCTGGAACAAACCTTTGGCGGCCTGAAAGATTGGCTACCGACACTCATCCAAGAAGTACTGGCTAAGCAGGCAAGCGAGCCTAAGCTTGTACTCAATGGCCCCTTCGATATCAGCGCGCAGCAAGCCCTTGGCCGTGATGTGATGGCGTTTTTAGGGTTTGACTTTAATCATGGCAGGCTGGATATGAGTAGCCATCCATTTTGTGGCGGCGTGCCAAGCGATGTGCGGATAACGACCCGCTACAATGAGGCCGATTTTAGCAGTGCTATCATGGGTATAGTTCATGAAACAGGCCATGCCAGATACGAGCAAGGTTTACCTCAAGCGTGGCGCGGACAACCCGCAGGGCTTGCACGTTCTATGGGCATCCACGAAAGCCAAAGTCTTTTTTGCGAAATGCAGCTCGGGGCAAATCCGGCATTTTTACGTCAGTTGCAGCCTAAAATCGCGCAGCATCTTAACTGTCATTTCAGTGCCCAAGAATTAGCGCAACATTACACTCGTGTAGCGCCCGGACTTATCCGCGTCGATGCCGATGAAGTCACCTATCCTTGCCATATTTTACTGCGGTTTGAGGCGGAAAAAGCCTTTGTCGATGGCAACTTAACCGTCGATGATTTACCTGATTTCTGGTCGACGCAGATGCAACAATTACTGGGGATCAATACCGATGGCAATTATCGCGACGGTTGCATGCAGGACATCCATTGGGCTGTCGGTGAGCTAGGGTACTTCCCCAGTTACACCTTAGGCGCCATGTATGCCGCCCAATGTCGTTTTGCGATAGAAAAAGCCTTAGGACCGATTGAAGCCCTAATAGATGCAGGCAAGTTGGACTCGGTATTCCAATGGCTGCGCGAGCACATTTGGTCTAAGGGATCCTTACTCACCACCGATGAACTGATCCGCCAAGCAACGGGCGAAACCCTAAATGGTCAATATCTTGAGCGTCACCTGCGCCAACGATATCTAGGTATTTAACCGCTGCGAACGCTTAGCTCAGTTTTAATGGGTTTTAAAGCGCTTTATATTACCGCCGGAGCCTGCATTTTAAAGCCGCTTGAGGTTATAATGCCGAGCTTATTTGAATCAGGGCTCTTTTAACGGAGTGCCTTCAATAGAACTCTTGAAACGGGACTCTTGAAACAGGATAAATGTCTGCCATGTTACTGCGAGCAATCACCCCACAGGATTGGGATGCCATTTTAGCAATCCAAGATGAGTGTTACTCACAACTGGATCCTGAGCCCTTGCACGTGCTGCAAAGTAAATGGCAGGTATCACCACAATCCTGTTTTGTGTTCGAAGTGGATAAGTCGGTTGTCGGTTATTGCTTGGCTCACCCATGGACCACCAATATGCCGCCCGCGCTCTATCAGCCCATCACCCATTTACCTAAGGCTGATACCTTATACCTACACGATATTGCGATTTCGGCCAAAGCCCAAGGTTTAGGCGCAGGTGCTAAGGCCCTCACTCGCTTAACACTGTTGGCGGATCGTTATAATCTCAATTCTTTGTCCCTTGTTGCCGTTCAAGGCGCCGACAGTTATTGGCTAAAAATGGGCTTTAAACCTCAGGCCATAGACAAGTGCCTTGGCAGCTATACCGACGATGCCATGTACATGATTTATAAAATTAATCATAGAGATGAAAGATGAATCCAACCCTGACGACTATCGGTTTACTTTGCCTAAGCAATATCTTTATGACTTTTGCTTGGTACGGGCATCTAAAAACCTTAGGCTCAAAACCTTGGATTATTGCCGCCTTAGTGAGTTGGGGCATCGCCCTATTTGAATACTTGCTACAAGTACCTGCTAACCGAATCGGTTACACGGTTATGAACGTCGGCCAGTTAAAGATTTTACAAGAAGTCATCACCTTAAGTCTGTTCGTCCCCTTTGCCTATTTCTATATGAAAGAACCATTGAAGCTCGATTATCTGTGGGCAGGATTGTGCATATTAGGTGCTGTGTATTTTATTTTTAGAATTGAATTTAATTAATTTCAGACTTATTTCAGGAGAGCTCCCCATGGCCCGTCAAGTCACTTACACCTTCAAAGGTACGACTAAAACCATCGCCTTTAGCTACGACAAACACCATGATTTATATGAAGCTGTGGCCGAAGCCGAAGGTATCGATCTGAGCAAATTTTTGGCTATGGAACAACAAGTCGCCATGACGTCGCGCAAGGGTGCTAAGGCTGAAAAAGAATTCAGAAAAGTAGAATTTGCCCGCTTTGGCTTTAGCAATATCCACTTTGTTAGAGAAGAAGAACCCGAAGCCTAGGCAGGTATCCATATTTGTATTCGCTTTAAGCACTTTAAAAACAGGACACTGTGATGCTCAATACCGAACATGCTAACTTTCCCCGTGCGGGATTCTTTCGCCGCTTAGGTGCTGCCGTTTACGATTCGATGTTAGCCGTGGCCGTGTATATGGTTGCTGGCGCTGTGGGCTTTGGCATTTTCTACGGCCTTACCGTTTCAGGATTGGCTGGCATGAATGGCTTTGAGCATGTCTCTGACGCGCTCAATGGCACGCCGATTTACCATGGTATTTATCAACTCTGGCTCGTCTTGTGTGTCGGTACTTTCTACGCGCTATTTTGGAGTAGAGGCGGCCAAACCTTAGGCATGCGCGCTTGGCGGCTTAAAATCCAACATCCAAACGGCCAAAACTTAAGTATGGTCACAGCTTATGCGCGTATCGTTTGGTCACTGCTCGGCATTGGCAATTTATGGATTGTAATCAATGATGATAAACGCGCACTGCAGGATCGAATGACTCGCTCAGAAGTGGTTGTTCTATCAAAGGAAGCTAACCAAATGCGTAACTGGCACGGTGCTTAGATTTGAAGCTTAGGTTTCGAAGCGTAAACTTCGGAGCTTAAACCAAGCCAAATCCATCCATAAAAAAACGACGCAATGCGTCGTTTTTTATGGGTGGAATTCGAAGTAACTAATTCGAAGTAACTAAATGAGTATCATCGCCGGATAAAGTAGAAAGCAACGCCGGTAAACAGCAAACTTGGTGCCACAGCCCCCACGTAAGCGGGTAACTCATACACTATGCTCATAGGACCGAATATTTCGTTACTGATATAAAAACTGAAACCCGCCACAACCCCGAGCAATACCCGCGCGCCCATAGTCACAGTTCGCAGCGGCCCAAATACAAACGACAGTGCCACTAACATCATCACAGCGACCGTCACGGGCTGCATCACCTTCCGCCATAAAGCAAGCTCATAGCGACTCGGATCTTGGCTGTTGGTTTTAAGATAATCGAGATAACCGACCAAGCCACGGATAGATAGCGCCTCAGGTTTAATCGAAACCACACTGAGTTTATCTGGCGTTAAACTCGACTGCCATTGGTCTTCATCAAGGTGTTCAAGCATGACTTTCTCATAGCTTAAATCCGTACGTTTAACATCAAATAAACGCCAGTGGTCTTGGAAGAATACTGCACGAGTCGCGTGCACAACGTTGGTGAGCTTAAGTTCGCTATTGAATTTATAAAGCGTGATATTGCTGAGTTTATTGATGTTTTCAACTTCACCAATATTAACGAACAAATCACCATCCTTTGCCCAAATGCCTCGATGGGACTTAATTAAACTCCCGCCAGAGAGTTTAACAGCTTGTAACTCATTCGCTTTTTGCTCAGCAATCGGTGCGCCCCACTCCCCTAAAACCATCACCAATAACATCAAAGGCACAGCAGTTTTCATCGCTGATAGAGTGATCTGTAGACGTGACATACCTGAGGCTTGCATCACCACAAGTTCGGAATTCGATGCCAACATTCCCATACCAATCAAAGCGCCTAGCAAGACGGCCATAGGGAAAAACATTTCAATATCCCGTGGCACTAAAAATAAAACATAGATGCCAGCATCCATCATGCTGTAGGTGCCACGGCCAACTAAACGCAGCTGATCAACCCATTTGATGATGCCCGACAAACCAGTCAACACCAGCAAACAAAGCGCTGAAGTGCTTAGCAATACCCTAGCGATATAAAAGTCTAATATCATCATGCCGCCACCTTTTTATGGGCAAACAGAGCCGATATACGACTGAACATAGGTCTATCTTTACCGAGTAAGAACAGCCCCATCAAAAGCGCCGAAATATGGATCCACCACATACCAAGATACAAAGGAATAATCTCATCTTGCAATGCCTTACGTCCGGCGACCATGAGGCCAAAATAGCCAAGGTACAAGAGTATTGCGGGGAACATTTTAGCGAACTTACCTTGACGCACATTCACCCGCGCAAGTGGTACCGCAATCAAGGTCATGATCGGAATCGCCAGCGGAATGGCAAGACGCCAATGGAATTCGGCAACGGCTTCTGCACCTTCGATTTTCACGAGTTCATCGACGGGTAGCGCAGATAATTTACGGCGACGCTCGTCGACTTGCTGCTCTTTAATTTGCATTTTATAACCACCAAATTCGATCATTTGGTAGTCCTTCGCCTTAGGGCTGCCTTGATAACGCACGCCATCACTGAGGTTTAATTGCTGTGCGCCAGTACTATCTTCCTGCACTCGCCCGCCTTTAGCGACCACCACATTGGTGACACCCGTTTCATCATCAGGATCTGGCAACTGGGCTACAAACACTTTATCTAACTCGTTATCTTTACCGATACGTTCGACAAATAATACCGCGCGGCCATTAGGGCTCGCCTGAAAACGCCCTTGCACTAAGGCCGCAAGACCCGCTTCAGACTGAGCTTTTTCAAGCACTTGGTTTTGCTGCTCTTCTGCCCAAGGGGCGACATATAGGGATAAATAGCCGGTAAACAACATATTGATCACGGCAAGGATCAGAGTCACACGGGTAACATACCACTCACTAACCCCAACACCGTGGAGAATAACCATCTCATTTTCAGAATACATACGGCCGTGGGCCATTAAAATGCCCAAAAACAAACTTAACGGCAGGACTAAGATCACCAGATAGGGCAAGTTAAGCCCAATCAGGGTCATGATTAAAGAGGCGGGAAAATCGCCGTCGGAGGCATCGGCCAGTATACGCACGAAATGCTGGCTAATAAAAATAGTTAACAGCACTAAAAGTACCGCAATTTGTGCCTTTAAAACTTCTCGAATAAGGTATTTAAATACAATCACAGGCAGGATCCGGTCTCTAAACTTATCTTTTTGCTGGTAACAGACTAACTTTCATGTAAACTGTTTACTTTTGATAGTTTTCTGACCAGCTTCAGGGGTTCTAGGTTAACTTAACGTCACCAAATGCGTGACTCAAGCACCGAGAATAAATCACCTTTGGAGTAATAACTTAGGCCCTTTTCGGGACAAGCAGACATTATCCAATAAATATAAAAATTTGTCTTTAAGAATCTAGGAGTGCTCATGGAGTTTAGCGTAAAGAGCGGTAGCCCCGAAAAACAACGCTCAGCCTGTATCGTGGTCGGTGTTTATGAACCCCGTCGTCTGTCGGGTATCGCGGAGCAATTAGATAAAATTAGCGAGGGTTATATCAGTAACCTACTGCGTCGCGGCGATCTGGAAGGTAAACCTGGCCAGATGTTGTTGCTGCACCATGTTCCTAACGTATTGAGTGAACGTGTATTATTAGTGGGTTGTGGCAAAGAACGAGAACTAGACGAACGCCAATACAAACAAATCATCACTAAAACAATCAACACCCTTAACGAAACAGGTTCAATGGAAGCGGTTTGCTTCTTGACTGAACTGCACGTGAAAGGACGCGATACGTATTGGAAAGTGCGCCAAGCGGTTGAAACCACCAATAGCAGTCTTTATAGCTTTGATGCCCTAAAGACCCGCAAAGGTGAAACTCGCCGTCCACTGCGTAAATTAGTGTTCAATGTACCCACTCGCCGTGAATTAACCTTAGGTGAGCGCGCTATCGAGCATGGTATGGCAGTGTCTGCCGGCATGCACTTATGTCGCGATGTGGCCAACATGCCACCTAATATCTGTAATCCAGCCTATTTGGCCTCGCAAGCGCGCCAAATGGCTGAAATGCACGACACCCTGCATGTCACCACTATCGGTGAAGAGCAAATGGCCAAACTGGGCATGAACTCATACCTTGCAGTCGGTCGCGCCAGTGCCAACGAATCCATCATGACAGTGATGGAATACAAAGGTGCTGTCGATAGCACAGAAAAACCCATCGTATTAGTCGGTAAAGGGTTAACCTTCGACTCGGGCGGTATTTCATTAAAACCTGGCGAAGCCATGGACGAAATGAAATATGATATGGGCGGCGCAGCAGGTGTTATCGGCACCATGAAAGCCATCTGTGACATGAAGTTACCTATCAATGTTGTAGGTATTCTGGCTGGCTGTGAAAACATGCCATCGGGTAATGCTTACCGTCCAGGTGACATTCTGACCACTATGTCAGGTCAAACCGTTGAAGTGTTAAATACCGATGCGGAAGGCCGTTTAGTTCTGTGTGACGTATTAACCTATGTTGAGCGTTTCGATCCTGAATTGGTTATCGATACAGCGACTCTGACTGGTGCGTGTGTGATTGCCCTTGGTAAACACGCATCGGGTCTGTTCTCATCGCATAACCCTCTGGCACACGAGCTATTAAGTGCTGGTGAGCAAAGTGGTGACCGCGCATGGCGCATGCCATTGTGGGATGAGTATCAAGATATGCTCGACAGCCCGTTTGCTGACATGACCAACTTAGGTGGCCGTCCTGCTGGCGCTATCACAGCAGCATGTTTCCTTTCTCGCTTTGCTAAAAAGTACAACTGGGCTCACTTAGACGTTGCAGGCACAGCTTGGAATAGCGGTGCTAACAAAGGTTCTACGGGCCGTCCAGTGCCACTATTGACTCAGTTCCTGATCAATCGTGCTGGCGTTGAACTCGGCGAATAACCAACTATCCGGCCTTAGTATGTTAAAGGCTCGATAAATGAAAGGCGAAGATGAAAATCTTCGCCTGTTTTATTTTCTTATATAATCAGAAAATCGATTTCCTGAATAAGAACTTGAATAAAAACTGAACAACTAATGGTTTTAGAATAATTTTTCAAAGAGTTATAGCTCGATCATCTTCATCTCCAACGACTTAAAAGCATCCCATTAAGTCCCGCCAAACAGTGATAGGTAAAACCTCAGCGCAAGGTTTGCCCCAAGCATTAACCCATAATGACTTTTAGTGTAAACTGCTGCTTTCGTTCGCCACTAAAACAAGTGAAGCAAGGCATTGAAATCATGACTCAAGTGCTGTTTTATCTCATGCCGCCAGTGGCATCACCTGCCAAGGCCAAGGTTGATTCACCTGTTGTAACCGCGAATGCGAACCCTGCAATTTGCGAGATGCATCTTCTGGCATGCCAACTGGCGCAGCAGGCTTTTGTGAAACAACAATGGGTCTATATCCATTGCCAAGATAAACAGCAAGCCCATGCAATTGATGAACTTTTATGGCAATTTGAGCCAAGTGCCTTTGTACCTCATAACCTCAAAGGTGAAGGCCCGATGACGGGATCGCCGGTAGAAATTGGTTTTGATCGCCTCGGCGCCAACAAAAGTCGCCAAGTTCTGATTAATCTTGCAGACCAAGCGCCCCCATTTGCGGTAAACTTTGGCCACATTATCGATTTTGTTGCCAATGACGATCAGCATAAAGCGGTCGCTCGCGAACGTTATCGACAGTATCGCGGCTTAGGGGTTAATTTACAGACCCAAGACTTAGCAACACATCCACTTAATTAGTTTGAGACAGACACGTTCCCATGGAAAAAACATACGATCCGCAGTCCATCGAGCAAACGCTTTACCAAAACTGGGAAGAGCAAGGTTACTTCAAGCCACACGGCGATGAATCCCAAGGCAATTATTGCATCATGATCCCGCCACCAAACGTGACGGGCAGCTTGCACATGGGTCACGCCTTCCAAGACACCATTATGGATACTTTGACCCGTTACCAACGGATGAAAGGCAAAAATACCCTATGGCAAGTCGGTACTGACCATGCGGGTATCGCCACCCAAATGTTGGTTGAGCGTAAGCTTGAAGCCGAAGAAGGCAAAAATCGTCATGACCTAGGTCGCGATGCCTTTATGGATAAAGTGTGGGAATGGAAAGCGCAATCGGGCGGCACTATTACTAAGCAGTTACGTCGCATGGGCGCTTCTGTTGATTGGGACCGCGAGCGTTTCACTATGGACGAAGGCTTATCTAAGGCCGTGCAAGAAGTGTTTGTACGTCTGTACGAAGACGAGTTGATTTATCGCGGTAAGCGTTTGGTCAACTGGGATCCAAAGCTACACACGGCTATCTCTGATTTAGAAGTGGAAAGCAAAGAAAAACAGGGCCATATGTGGCACCTGCGTTATCCACTGGCCGACGGTGAACTGACTGCCGATGGTAAAGACTATTTAGAAGTCGCTACCACCCGCCCTGAAACCATGCTCGGCGACAGTGCTGTTGCAGTTCATCCCGATGATGAACGCTATCAAGCGCTGGTCGGTAAGTTTATTCTGTTGCCGATTGTTAACCGCCGCATTCCTATCGTGGCCGACGATTACGTCGACATTGCCTTTGGTACAGGTTGTGTGAAGATCACCCCAGCCCATGACTTTAACGACTATGAAGTCGGTAAACGTCACAACCTGCCAATGTTCAACGTACTGACCTTAGATGCCGCCATTCGTGCAAGTGCCGAAGTGGTGAACTCTGACGGTACCTTTAACAAAACGCTCGATGGCAGCCTGCCTGAACGTTTTGCCGGACTTGACCGTTTTAAAGCGCGCGATGCTATCGTCGCCGAATTTGAAACCTTAGGGCTGCTCGAAAAAATCGCGCCGCACGCCTTAAAAGTCCCTTACGGCGATCGCTCAGGTGTGGTTATCGAGCCAATGCTGACCGACCAATGGTATGTCGCTGTTGCGCCAATGGCGAAAACAGCTATCGAAGCCGTTGAAAATGGCAGCATTAAATTTGTGCCACAGCAATACGAGAACATGTACTTCTCGTGGATGCGTGACATTCAAGACTGGTGTATTTCGCGTCAATTGTGGTGGGGTCACCGCATCCCAGCTTGGTACGACGAAAACGGCAAAGTCTATGTCGGCCGCAACGAAGCCGAGGTACGTGCTAAGCACAATATTGCCGACTCAATGACATTACGCCAAGACGAAGACGTACTGGATACTTGGTTCAGCTCAGCCCTGTGGACTTTCTCGACCTTAGGTTGGCCTGACAATTTAGAAGATTTAAAAACCTTCCACCCAACCGACGTGTTGGTGACAGGTTTTGACATCATCTTCTTCTGGGTTGCCCGTATGATCATGATGACCATGCACTTCATCAAAGATGAAGACGGTAAACCACAAGTCCCGTTCAAAACCGTCTACGTAACTGGTCTTATCCGCGATGAAGCGGGTAACAAGATGTCAAAATCTAAAGGTAACGTACTCGATCCATTAGACATGATCGACGGTATCGGACTTGAAGATTTAGTTGAAAAACGTACCGGTAATATGATGCAGCCACAACTGGCCGCCAAGATTGAAAAGAGCACTCGCAAAGAGTTTGCTGACGGTATAGAAGCCCACGGCACTGATGCACTGCGCTTTACGCTTGCGGCAATGGCATCAACGGGTCGTGACATCAACTGGGATATGAAGCGCTTAGACGGTTACCGTAGCTTCTGTAACAAGTTGTGGAACGCCTCACGCTACGTGCTGATGAACACAGAAGATCAAGATTGTGGCCCAGGCTCACCAGAGCACAAAGGCGGCGAGATGGAATTGTCGTTGGCCGATCGCTGGATTATCGGCTTGTTCAATCAAACCGTTAAGACCTTTGACGATCACATGACAGCCTACCGTTTCGACTTAGCAGCCAATACCCTGTATGAGTTCACTTGGAACCAGTTCTGTGACTGGTACTTAGAATTAACTAAACCAGTATTGCAAAACGGCAGCGAAGCGCAAATGCGCGGCACCCGTCACACCTTAGTGACAGTGCTCGAAGCGATGCAACGCCTGATGCACCCTATGATGCCGTATATCACTGAAACCATTTGGCAGCGCGTTAAACCATTAGCTGGTGTCGCTGGTGATACCATTATGCTTGCGCCGTTCCCAACATTTGATGCCGCTAAAGTCGATAGCGCAGCCATGGCCGATTTAGAATGGGTTAAGCAAGTGATTGTCGCCGTGCGTAACATTCGCGCCGAGCTGAACATTGCCCCATCTAAGCCATTAAATGCCCTACTACGCGGCGTTAGCGCGCAGGATAAAGCCCGTGTTGAAGCCAACCAAACCTTCTTCACTACCCTTGCCCGCTTAGAAAGCATGACCATTTTAGCCGATGGCGAAACTGCGCCTATGTCGACCACAGGTTTGATTGGCGAGATGGAGCTGTTGATCCCAATGGCAGGCTTAATCGATGTCGCCGCCGAAATGGCCCGTATCGACAAACAGCTTGAAAAACTCGGCCAAGAGATCGCTCGCATCGAAGGCAAATTGTCGAACCAAGGCTTCGTGGCAAAAGCCCCTGCCGACGTTATCGACAAAGAGCGCGCCAAGATGGCCGATCTCAAGCGAGATATGGACAAACTCAATGAACAAAAATCTGAGTTTGCTAAGTTAGAAGCTTAAGCTTCTCATTTACTCTGATTCACTTGTTATGATTAGTTCTAACTGAATGAAGGGCAGCCACTAGGCTGCCCTTCTTGTATCTATGTTAAATACAAAAATTAGTCGCTTACTGTTAAGTTCATATATAGCCAGATCTTTCTTAGGCAATGACTGGCTTAACACTAAAACCATCTAGAGTAGCGTTGTTGTTAAACCGACATCAATTTTCATACAAATAACTTGTTACGTTTAGTCATCTTATCCAGACAAAAACTGACAAAAATGCTTCTAGTACATCAAGTTAATTTGTGTACAATAGAAGCGCAATGTCACACTTCGACGCTAATTTGTGAGAATACGATGAAAAAATTACTACTTACTCTCGTTGCCAGTACTCTATTGGCTTCAACTGCACAGGCACACAATTTCGAAGATTCTAAAGATGCGATTGAATACCGCCAATCTGCATTTGGTCTTATTGCTTATAACTTCGGCGATATGGCTGCCATGATGAAAGGCAAAAAGCCTTTCGAAGCGGAAACCTTCGCAATGCGTGCAACGAATGTTGCTGCATTATCAAAAATTCCTTTCGAAGGTTTTATTGATGGCTCAGACAAAGGCGACACTGAAGCTTTAGCCAAAGTTTGGCAAGACAGAGCTGATTTCGATGCAAAAATGAAAACTTTCCAAGAGAATGCCGCCATTCTTGCTACTGTTGCTCAAAAAGGTGATCAAGCTGAAATCAAGCAAGCCTTTATGAATACAGGAAAAAGCTGTAAAGGTTGTCACGACGTTTATAAGAAAGACTAGCTCTATTTAGTTTTTCTCCATCAAAAAGCCTGCTTATTAGCAGGCTTTTTGTTACTCAAAACACTCAACGTAAAACTATAGCACTTGCACTATCGGCCACATTAAATACACAAAGACCACTGCCGCTAATACAGCCAGCAGCACTAAGGCAAGCCACGCTGACTTGAATGTAAGATCATGATTCACACTTGATGACAGTGCCACCTTAGAGACTTTCTTGTAGCCACTGAGCATAGCACCAACTAACTTATCGCCCTTGATGGCATGGATAACCACTGCTAGTACATGAATGGCACTCAGCGCTAGGATAAGGTTAAAATTCATCTTATGTAGCCAAGTCAAAAATCCACTGGTATCAGAACTGACATAACTATAGAGCGGACCTTCGGTAAAAATATCATCGGTCGCAAAAAGGCCTGTAACTAATTGCAGGCTAATGATCCCAATCAGTGCGACAACCATGTAGCCACCAATAGGATTGTGCCCTAGCACAACGGACATTCCCTTAGTTTTGATTGCTTTCAAGTAGTCGAGCACAACCTTAGGGTGATGAACAAAGTGGCTAAACCTTGCCGTATCGCTACCAATGATCCCCCAGAAGATCCTAAATCCGATAAAGATCAGCAAACTATAAGCAAAAATTTGATGCCACTGCATTTCGCCTGCGTCGGCACTCCACCATAAAAGTGCCAACAGACACACCATGCCCCAATGGAAAATTCGCGTGGGTAAATCCCAGACCTTAATCTTAACGTGTTCAATATTCATAAAATGGGCAAACTCAAAGTGAACGAATGAAATAAGTTGAGGTATTTTATCGGGATTTAGGATGAAACTTAAAGTAAATATAAGTAAATAAGGGCAAAGACTGCGGAGTTATCCCATCGAATATGACCCGATTTAGCAGGTAATACAAGGCTTTTTGGCTAGGAATTATTGATATTTGTCTAAGTGATCAAATATCCAACGAACAGTAACTAACCGGCACAAAAATGCGATCTAGATCTCGTTTTATAGTGCAGACCTTGGTAATCTGAAATCCAAGGAAACAACAGAAGGTTCGAAATATGCTAAAGATTACTAGCAAGCAACTTGAAGTCACATCTCCTATTCGTGAACGTATTGAAAGCCGTTTCGAAAAACTTTCAAGGCATGATGTGCAAATGATAAATCCCCATGTAATCATTACGGAGGAGAAACCTGGTTTCAAAATTGAAGCATCGGTTGGCATCCCAAATGGAGAACTCTTCGCTCAAGCAAAACATGAAAATTTATATACTGCGATTAACGCCATGGGCCAAAAATTAGAGAAGCAGCTCAATCGCATAACACATAAACCGGAAGCACAACGTTCCACATCATTAACACCGACTAATAATATTGTTGAAGTTGACGACGATTACGAGGAGGAAGATGCGGCATAATTTAAGTTTAGTGAGTGCGAGAAACGCACCACTTTGAGAGCAATAAAGTAGAAATATTTAATCAGATCACAGTTTTTACAAAAGCTTAGTGCAATCATTTTAATGATGAAAAAAACAGTTCGTTTGACTAAATACCTACTACACTTTACAAAGTGACAGCAAGAATCGAAGTGGTGCGAATTTAAATCGTTTCAAATGTTGATTTACTTTAATTTTTGATTTACATATATTGATTAAAAGATATTATTTATAAATAACGTTACTGGATATAACTAAGGAGCACGACCAATCCAACCCATATAGTTTTAAGTACTAAGATTTTAAGCTCAAAGGGTTTTAAGTTCTAAAATTTGTTGTTAATGATTAATTTTACTTATAATTTTCACGTTCAAAAGCTTAATGTTATACCTTCAACTAGGTTCACTTTCAATAGTAAGTTTGGAAAGGAGGCAACACAAAAGCAAACAATTTTATAATATTGATATTGTTGATATTAGTTACAATCAAGTATGTTTGCATTCACTAAAAGTAGTGCTCAATTTTGACGCAATAACAGAATGACCACCAGAAACAGGCGGCATTGCTGAATACCAGAGTTAACATGAGGAGCCGAGAACAGCACAAAAGTACATTAGCAAAGCCTTTAACTATCCAATTTTTATATCCACAATGGAGGCTCAGTTAAACATAAAAAAAGTCACATTAGCAAAAGCTACATAACAAAAAGTGCTTATTATAAAACGGGTCGGCACCAATGTGTGCTAAACACTGAGACAAATGAGGTAACAACGGTCACGTTTTGTTAGATGAAGAGAGTCATATTTACACTGATATATTAGTTAGCGTTTTTAGCGTGTGATTTAATGTAAGTGTTTAATGTAAGTGCAATACGTTGGTTTGATTAAAAGTCATTAGTTTACTTAGTGTTATTTGTATAGTAAAAACTGTAAATCGTATAAATATTTATTTATGTAATGCGTTAACGTTTACCGTTAGTTGAGTTTTGATATTTTATAGACACCTTAAATAATGTTTGATTATCAACTAAAAAGGAGGGCATCTAGACTTGACGAAAAATGTAATAACAGTAAATGAGAGTTTGTTATACGCTCCATGTATTAACACGTTAGGTTTTAAAGTAAAAAGTAATAACGTAAGTAGCAAGACCTAAGCGCATGATAAGGCTAAGCTGTTTTTACAGCAATATGTACCTAGTACAACTAATGAGCCGTAAATCGTTTATTTTAAATGTTCGTTTTTTTAGTGTTATTTTAAATGTTATAGCTTCATGTAAGTGTTAATTGTTAAAATATAAGTGCAAGACATGTCAACGTAAGTTCGCTGGTACTGCAAAACAGCATAGTTCAAATGTTATACGCTATGCCGCGTTAAAGTACTTGTTAGTGTTCATAGTAAATGCAAGTCGTTATCTAGTGAGTTGTTAACGTTTTACTGTTACACGTAAATGTAAGATAAACGAGTGTTTTACCTTGTCCCACATTGACCATAAGGAGGATAAACTCGCTTGACCATATATTCATACTCAAACCAGCGCACCTTCGGGTGCGCTTTCTTTTTAGTCTGTCTGTGAGAAAGTTTTGATTGACAGCTAAGCCCTAGCCCTTTAGTTTTAAGGCCATGAAAATGATAACAGCAGCTTTTTTTACTTTCTTTTTTACACCCCCACTCTAGGAGGCGGATTTACTGTGTAAAAACGAAAGTAAAAATCCAAAGCCTCCCAACTGGGAGGCTTTTTTGTCTTAAACGATTGATAAAATACATGGCGGCAATTGAGGTCAGAATGCATACACCACAGCCTTTAAATCAAACCCGAGAGCAGATCACCAATCTGGATAATGAACTGCTGGCATTACTCGCAGAGCGCCGTCGCTTAAGTCTAGAAGTGGCACGTAGCAAAGAAGTGGATGTCAGACCCATCAGAGATACTCAAAGGGAAAAAGAACTGCTCGCTAGGCTAGTGAAAGAAGGCAGAGAAAAGGGATTAGATGCCCACTATGTTATCTCCCTTTACCAAAGCATCATTGAAGATTCTGTATTGAATCAACAAGCTTACCTTCACGGCCGTGCCAACCCAGAAACACAAAAACAGCAGTATTGTATCGCCTACCTCGGTGCACGAGGCTCATACTCTTATCTCGCAGCGACCCGCTATTGCCAACGCCGCCAAGTTGAAATGCTAGACTTAGGTTGCCAAAGTTTCGATGAAATAGTGCAAGCCGTTGAGTCTGGGCATGCTGATTATGGTTTCCTACCGATTGAGAACACTTCTTCAGGTTCAATCAATGAAGTCTACGATGTACTGCAGCACACCAGTTTATCGATCGTTGGTGAAACGACGATTGAAGTCAGCCATTGCCTTCTAGGAAAAGCTGGCAGTAAATTAGCCGACATCAAAACTGTCTATGCCCACCCTCAGCCTATTAGCCAATGCAGCAGATATTTAAGTCAGCACAAAGACTTGAGACTGGAGTACTGCTCAAGCAGCGCAGAAGCAATGGACAAGGTAAACCAAAGTCCAGATAACAGTGCAGCAGCCATTGGTAGCGCCGAAGGTGGTGCTCTTTATCAGCTAGAGTCTATAGAAGCGGGCTTAGCGAATCAGAAGATCAACCAAAGCCGCTTTATCGTCGTTGCCCGCAAAGCCGTTGCCGTGCCAGAGCAGTTACCCGCTAAGACCACGTTGATCATGGCGACGGGCCAAAAAGCTGGTGCTTTAGTAGAAGCTCTGCTGGTTCTGAAGGCGCATCAGTTAAACATGAGCAAATTAGAGTCACGCCCGATTCCAGGAACACCTTGGGAAGAGATGTTCTATTTAGATATCGATGCGAATATCTCCAGTGAATCTATGCAGGCGGGTTTAAAGCAACTTGAGCGGATCACCCGTTTTATCAAAGTATTAGGCTGTTATCCTTGTGAAACAGTCAAGCCCACGCAGCTGAGCAACAGCCAGTTACTGATTGAACCTAGCACCTCTAAGGATCAAGTCATCAGCGAGAATGGAGCAAATACCAGCCCTGTTAGATATAGCAAAGCCTATAAAGAGCAAGCCAGTGAGATCAACTGCGGTGCAATGACAATCGGTGCAGGGCATGTCGGTGCCATAGCGCAAATCACGCTGAATAATGATATTTCACACTTAGCGTTATCGGCTTTCGAGCAGCAAGTGAAACAGCTTAAAGAAGCGGGATTCCAAGCCGTTCTACTCAATGCTGTTAGTCAAATGGCTATGGCGGAAGTAACCCTAGCTAAACTGCGCCAAATCCTGCATCAATATGGTCTAGTGTGCATTATTACCATAGAGCAAGAAGCCGATATGCCATTAGCCGTTCAACACGCCGATATGCTGTTCTTGGCGGGTAAGCAGATGTTTAATCAAACCTTACTGACTCAAGCGGGTACGTTGCCAATACCTTTGATACTTGAACGTAACGATATGGCAAGTTTTGAAGAATTACTCACGGCAACAGAAATTATCTTAAGCCAAGGCAATCAGCAACTTATTCTGTGTGACTCTGGCATTAGAACCTTAAATAACGCCAATCTACCCTCACTCGATTTGGCGAGCCTGATCCAGATTAAAGCCACGAGCCATTTGCCCATTTTGATCAACCCTAGCTATGCCGTATCAGATGATGCCCTACTGGTTCAAACCCAAGGTATTAAGCAGCTTAAAGTGGATGGATTGATACTCAATTGTCCACTCGATAGCAGTGATGACCATGAGTCGCTTAACTTAATTAGCGCTGTAGTGCGGGAATTATATCGGGCTAACTAAAGCTTTGATCTTGATTGATTTAATCTTAACTGAAATGTGGTTAGTTCGAAGTGTATTCAGGGATAAATGAGACTTCTTTTATCCCTGATTGACTGAAATAAGCCTGCAAGTCAGCGTGATGACTAACAGGCTTAATATTGTTTACTATCGCTGCCCAATCATCCTTTATGCATTTTCAGAAGAGCCAACAGCCCTCGATGGTTCGGTAACCGCATTACTCCTGCGGATAAGCCCTGTCATAGTAGAGCCCTGCACTAGAATCGAAAATACGACGACGGCATAGGTCATCACTAACAATAATTCCCTCAGCTCCACACCACCAATAGCATCGATAACAATCCCCTCAGGCAAACTCATCGCCATCGCGAGTGCTAATCCTCCCCTTAAACCACCCCAAATCAGAATCGTCTCTGCATAGGGGTTGTAAGACTTAAACAACCTAAAGCCCAAATAAGGTAATAACACGCTCACGGCACGCGCCAATAATACCAATGGAATCGCCACAAACATAAACCACCACAACGGCGCTTTAAAAGTGACTAACAAAAGCAATAAGCCGAGCAGTAGGAAGAGTAATGCATTAAAGAAGGATTCAATCAGCGACCAAAATGTCAGTAGTTTCACACGCTCGTGGCGGGCAAAAAACTTAGGCACACTGAAATTACCTATGATGATCCCTGCACTCACCATGGCTAAAGGCCCAGAAACCCCAAACACTTCCGCCATCACATATCCCGCGGTTGGGATCAGCAAAGTGACCAACATCAATTGCGTTTCTTCCTCACAGTAGCGGAAAAAATGATGCAGCAGAAAACCAAGAACGCCACCATAAATAACCCCGCCTAACGCCTCACGAATAAATAATTCAGAGATATGGATAAACGTCAGCGGTTCAGTGGAGAAGGCTAATTGCGATATTGCCACAAAAATCACTAACCCTATGCCATCGTTAAATAAAGATTCACCTTCCACTTGGATAGCAATATCTTCCGGTGCGCCCATTTTCTTTAAAATAGCCAAAACGGCGATGGGATCGGTTGGCGAGATCAAGGCGCCAAACAGCAAGCAGTGGCTGAGTTGTAGCGGTAGACCCAACATAGGCGCGACCCAAAATAACAGTCCTCCTATGATAAAGGTCGATAATAAAGTGCTGACAAAGGCGAGGATTAAAATTTCCCACTTCTGATGCCTCAGTATTTTTAAACGGATCTGCAATGCGCCGGCAAAGAGTAAAAAACCTAACATGCCATTGAGCAGCAAGGCTTGAAAATCGAGCTTCTCTAAGCCTGATACAAAATACAGATAAACATGCCCGCCTAAGGCCTTTCCCCCAAGGAGTAATAACAAACTCATGCCTAGGGCGATAGCCGTAATGGCCACAGTTTCCTGCAGTTTATGGACGCGTGAAGAGACAACCGAAGTGACTAGCGCCAAGGCGCAGAGGATACACAGAATTTGGTAACTGGACATAAGAGCCTCTAAATATCATCAATTTAGAGACTCTAGCACAAGTTTAGATTTCTAAACCATCCAATAGACTTAACCACCCTTTAATGATCCTGTGGCAAAACCAAATGATCCCAAAAAGATAAATCGAAAGACTGAGCCAAGTTAACGGCACACAATAGCCGAGCACTAACAAGCCAAGAAAGGCGACATTAGAATGCCGTTGCCAACGCAAATGCGACGCCAATAATGGGTTTCCATGGGATTGGCGTTGGGAAACATTAATGAACAAACTTAGCAGCACGGGAAGTAATAATAAGGGAAAGCCCGACATCAAGGCGTACAACAAATGCCCAAGAGAACGGTCTTCAATTTTTGCGGCATAAGTGGTTGTCATTGTCATTGAGAGACTCCAGCCAGACTAATGGACTGGGCGCCAACATCATACGCCCTTGTCATTAACCTTACGTTCTCACTGAGATAAGCGCAACTAAGGATTAGAAATATTTCCATCCATTTAAGAATAAGCCTGATAAGCCCTGTATAACTATCACTAATCAGCGCGCTAGAGTTTTAGTCTCACATCGGACGTTAACGTTGTAGAGCACGCCAGCACAAACCCCGCGTCAATTTCCGCAGGACTCAGCGTCATCACACTCGTTGATGTAGTTTCTCCCTCCAAGACTTGACACTTACATGCACCGCATACGCCCGAACGACAAGCCGCAATAATCGGTAATCCTTCAGACTCGATTCCCTCAAGTAAACTCTGCCCTTGTGTTAGCTTTGTGCTGCGATCCCCAATAGCTAAGTTAAAAATAGGCAAGGTAAAAGCCTCTGCTTGTGGATTATCATGCGTTTCAGTAGGTGAATTTGCTTGCATAAGCTGATGACGTGCAGCTTTCTCCGCGGTGGCAAAACTCTCATGGTGTAACTGACTCATATCAAAATTGAGTTCGGCCAATAACACTTTTACTGCCTGCATATAAGGCTCAGGCCCGCAGAGATAAACCGTTCGCTCAGTAACATCAGGCACTAAGGTTTGCAGCATCTGCGCAGTTAATCGCCCTATATCAAAACTTATCTTTGGAGAGAATAAAAGTGATTCGGTCGCCGACTCCAGTGCATAACTGAGTTTGAATGCGTTAAAGCGGTTTGCCATCGTCTCCAATGATGATTTAAAGATAATATCGGCGTCTGAGCGCGCGCTGTGCACAAAGGCAATATCGGCATCAATTTGAGTGTCAGTTAGATAACGTGACATCGAATACATGGGCGTAATGCCGCAACCTGCACTCAAAAACAAGTATTTCGCCGCAGGGATATCAATTAAATTAAATTGCCCCGTCGGTTGCAGTACGCGCACACGCTGGCCTGGCAGCAAGTGATCAATAAGATAATTAGACACCAGTCCACCCGCCACACGCTTAATCGTCACCATCAAGGAATAGGGTCTCGATGGTGATGACGACAAGGTATAACTGCGGCATACTTGCTCGCCGTTAATGTCGAGCACAAAGGTCATAAACTGGCCGGGCTTATAGTCAAACTTCATCGGCTCGCCCGCCTGAAAACGAAAACTCACCACATCGATAGTTTCATTCCAGCGTTCAACGCACACCAGCTCACTTAGCCCTGCTCCGATTTGCGCTGGCCCACCGTCTACTGGGTTAACACTTTTGGGTTTATGGAGCGCTTTCGGCCCTGCCATCACACTCAAATTTATCGCATTCATTACATTTTTACCTGCAACACACTGCGGTTTTAACCCTCGGAAAATCCGAAATTAAAACCGCAGTTAAGCAACCACTCATTGCTGATTTAAGCCACAATATTCAGCGGACTTCAGCAATGAGCACCGACTGATTTACGCCACGTTCAACATGGTCTTTAAATCGGCCTCAACTGTGGTGGTATTGCGTAAGCCAAACTTTTCTTCCAAAATTTTAGCGAGATTAGCGGTTAAAAATGCAGGTGGTGTCGGGCCTGTGCGAATGTTTTTCACACCGAGTGACAACAGTGTCAGTAACACCACAATGGCTTTTTGTTCGAACCAAGAGAGCACTAAACTCAATGGTAATTCATTGATATCACATTCGAATACTTCAGCTAACGCAATCGCTAACTGAATCGCAGAATAGGCATCGTTACACTGGCCCACATCGAGCAAGCGTGGGATACCGTTAATATCACCAAATTCGAGCTTATTGAATTTGTACTTACCGCAGCCTAAGGTCAAAATTAATGAGTCCTTCGGCGTCGATTTAGCAAGTTCCGTAAAATAGCTTCTGTCGGCCTTGTCACCATCGCAGCCGCCGACGAGGAAGAAATGCTTAATCGCACCACTTTTTACGTTTTCAACCACAGCTGGCGCTGCCGCCATCAAGGCATTATGGGCAAAACCAATGGTGATAGTGTGAGGGATTTCATCGTAGATAAAGCCTTCTAATGCTAACGCTTTATCAATCACAGCCGAGAAATCATCGCCTTCGATATGCACCACACCAGGCCAACCCACTATGCTGCGGGTAAAGATACGATCGCTATAACTGCCCACATTGGGGTCGATAATACAGTTGGACGTCATCACCACAGCGCCAGGGAAATTAGCAAATTCTTGCTGTTGATTCTGCCAAGCACTGCCGTAATTTCCGACAAGATGTGCATATTTTTTAAAGGCTGGATACGCCAGTGCGGGCAGCATTTCGCCGTGGGTAAACACATTAATACCCTTGCCTACAGTCTGCTCGAGAATAAGCTCTAAATCCTTCATGTCATGGCCAGAGACTAGTATGGCTTTGCCCTTAACTGACTTAGTGTTGACCACAGTTGGCTCAGGATGACCAAAGGCCTGAGTTTCACCCGCATCCAACATGGCCATTATGCGGTAGTTCAACTGACCAATATCCATCGCAGTGGTAAATAGTTTATCGCCATCGACACTCGGCTCACCTAAGAAAGACATGATTTCATGGAAGCGCCCTGCAACATTGGCATCAGTCTGTCCCAGCACGCGAGCATGTTCCATATAAGCAGCCGCGCCCTTAAGGCCATACAAACACAATAGTCTTAACCCCATGATGTCTTCATGAACGTCATGCTTATCTTTATTCAGCAGTGCAATTGGTGCCTGCGCTAGCATTTCAATCTTACTGGTCCCCAGCACTAACTGAGCGACTTGCGGCACTTGCTCAACGGCAATACCCGCTTGTTCACAAGCCGCTTCGTAAGAAGCTTTTAACCGAGCACGATAATGAGCCGCCTGCTGGGTATAGGCCATAATGCGCTCGTCATCGAAATTTACGTTGGTGAGGGTCGCGAAAAAGGCTTTAGGCACAAAACTATCAATTTCAGCATCGATAATGCCCAGCTCGCGGGCTTTAACCGCATACACAGACACGCCTTGCAGCATATAAATCAACAAATCTTGCAGATCAGACGTTGCCGCCAACTTGCCGCACATACCTTGGGAATAACTACAACCATTGCCAGCGGGTGTACGAATGGTTTGCTCACACTGAATACAGAACATGGATAGACTCCTAATTTAAATTCATGCTTTATTTTTGCATGTTTAAAACTAGTCTACCTAAACACACCATAAGCGACAGTCATTTTTAGAATGAGATGCTAAATGTTAGAGAAAGATCACTTTAAGTGATCGCTAATATAAGCAATCAAACCTGCCAAAATCTCATAAAAAAACGCCCATCAAAGATGGGCGTTTTAAAGAATAACTTGTTATTTATTAATTGGTTTTCATATCATTTACCGATTGCAGCATAATACGACTTTCACGCTGAAATTGGGGAGCAAAATCCCCAAACCATTTAGCGACGGTTTGGAACTGCTTAATAAACTCGTCCCTGTCACCGCGTTTTAGCAGCTCCAACGCCTCACGATAGTTATCTAAGTAATCGCCGATTGCATGTTGGCTATCTTGCTGGGCAAAAATAATATCGGCGTAAAGCTCTGGGCTTTGAGCGAATAATCGCCCTACCATAGCCAATTCTAAGCGGTAAATAGGCGAGCTAAATTGCAGTAAAGTATCAATATCTGCCTCTTCCTTGCACAGATTCAAACCATACACAAAGGTCGAAAAGTGACGCATTGCCTGCACTAACTGCATCGCACTGTCGTGACGTTCAGGCTCTGCTTCGACAATCCGCGCGCCCCATATTGCGATCTGCTCGAGTAACCATTGGTATTTATCAGGCTCACGTCCGTGGCACACCACCACGACTTGCTTTGCCAGACTGCCCACATCGGGACCAAACATAGGATGAAAACCTACAACCGGACCAGAATGCGCCTCAAGCATAGCGTTAACCGGCTCAGTCTTAATGGAGGTCAAATCTGCCAAAATGCAGTCTGCCGGTAATTGGCTCAGCTTTTCACGAATAAGCTCGCAAGTAATCGCAATCGGCACTGTCACTAACACCATTCCCGCATCGGCAAATAAGCTATCTGCTTGCTGCCAATCGTCTTTATCAAGCAACTCCACTTGGTAGCCTGATAGGGTCAGCATTTGTGAAAATAGTCCACCGAGTTGCCCTTTACCGCCGATAATCACCACAGATCCTAAATCTTTTTTAACCTGCTTAAAGCCAACATCTTTTTCATTGAGATAAGACTCACGCATCAAGCGGCGTAAAATATCCTCAATTAATTGCGGCGCAATCCCCATGTTTTTCGCTTCTTCGCGGCGTTTAGCGAGCATGGCGGCTTCACGCTGCGGTGCATAAATCGGTAAACCGGCGCCGTGTTTCACTGTGCCCACTTGCGCAACGAGATCCAAGCGCTTACGCAGTAAATGCAATAATTGCTGATCGACACCATCAATCAGGCCGCGAAGATGTTCTAATTCGGCCGTTGTTTTTTCATTCATACTTGAGTCCATTAAGCTGTAGCAATTTACGCATTAGCTACTTTAAGCATATCGAAACGCGTTGGAAGTATTGAAGATAACTTCGCCGCGCCGTCACGTAAAATGGTTTCTGTTTTTTCCAAGTTAATACAGGAATCTGTCACAGATACACCATAAGCTAGCTCGCTTAATGGCTTATCACAGCTTTGATTACCTTCATTTAAATGGCTTTCTAGCATAACGCCGATGATCGATTTATTGCCGTTATAAATCTGCGTGAACACATCTTCACACACAGGCTTTTGGCGGCTGTAGTCTTTGGATGAATTACCATGGCTACAATCGATGATCAAACGTGCATTGAGTTTAGCTTTGTGAAGTTGTGCCTCACATTCTGCCACGCTTGCGGCATCGTAGTTGGGTGTTGCGCCGCCGCGTAAAATAACATGACCATCTGGGTTACCCGCGGTTTGCAATAACGCCACTTGGCCCTGCTGGTTTATGCCCATAAATCTGTGACTGCTGGCTGCCGATTTTAGCGCATTAATTGCCACATCGAGCTTACCATCGGTGCCATTTTTAAAGCCCACCGGCATAGACAGACCCGATGCCATTTCCCTGTGGGTTTGCGACTCAGTCGTGCGAGCACCAATGGCCGACCAGGTCACTAATTCCGAGATGTACTGTGGGCTGATAGGATCAAGCGCTTCAGTGGCGACTGGTAGCCCTAATTCGGCTAACCAAATCATCAGCTCACGGGCCATTTTCAGGCCTTTTTCGACATCGAAGGATTCATCCATATCGGGATCGTTGATCATGCCTTTCCAACCTACCGTGGTACGCGGCTTTTCAAAGTAGACTCGCATTAAGATGTAAAACTCATCACTGAGTTCATCGTGCAGAGTTTTAAGCCTTAAAGCGTATTCTTTTGCGGCGGTGATATCATGGATAGAGCAAGGGCCAGTGACGATCAATACTCGATTGTCGCGCTTGTGGACGATATCAGCCACGGTTTTGCGAGCATTAAGAATATAACGATAAGCATGCTCAGAGAGTGGCAAGGCATTTTTAAGCTCTTGCGGCGTGATTAAAACTTTCTCTGAACTAATGTGTACGTTGTTAATCGTATCTTGTTGCATGCTTACCACCTAAGACTTAGTGTTTAACCCAGTTGTCGAAGCAGGACTTCAAGTCAGCTTGGGCATTCATTTCGGATAAAAATAGCGTAAATCCATTGCAATGTACTCTTGTAATGCTACACCATTACAACCAGGCGACCACTATGCCTGTTCATTTCCATTAGATCAAGTATAAATACTCAAAAAACAGCAACAAAAAACCGCCACTAGGGCGGTTTTCTGTGCGAACACTACGTCTTTTTTTCTGTAGCGGTAACTATTACTTAGTTGCCAGCTTCTCACGGATACGTGCAGATTTACCTGAACGATCACGCAGATAGTACAGTTTGGCGCGACGAACGCGGCCACGACGCTTAACTTCAATGCTAGCGATCAGTGGGCTGTGCGTTTGGAAAGCACGCTCAACACCTTCGCCATTAGAGATTTTACGTACTGTGAATGCAGAGTGCAGACCACGGTTACGCTTAGCAATTACAACGCCTTCAAAAGCCTGTAAACGCTCTTTATCGCCTTCTTTAACACGAACCTGAACGACTACTGTATCACCAGCACCAAACGCAGGTACGTCTTGTTTCATTTGCTCATCGTTGAGCATTTTAATGATGTTGTTCATAACTTACTCCGTTCTAGAATTAACTGAGCTACGACTAAGCATGCTTGTTCATTGCTTCAACGAACTGCGCTAATAGAGTCGTTTGTTCGTCAGTCAGAGCTAGATTTTGCAATAATTCTGGCCGTCTCAGTAAAGTCCTACCAAGGCTTTGCTGTAAACGCCAGAGTCTAATTTGTTCGTGGTTGCCACTTAGCAGCACTGCCGGTACGTCAAGACCATCTAGGCTTTCAGGGCGAGTGTAATGTGGACAATCCAGTAAACCGTCGGAGAAAGAATCTTGCTCCGCCGAAGCTTGTTTTCCTAGCACGCCAGGAACCAATCTCGATACTGAATCTATCAGAGTCATCGCCGGTAATTCGCCGCCCGAAAGCACGTAATCCCCTATCGACCACTCTTCATCCACTTCCGTTTGAATGATGCGTTCATCAATACCTTCGTATCGACCACAGACCAAAATCAAACGTGATGATTGAGCCAACTCAGTGACGCCTTGCTGATCCAGCTTGCGTCCTTGAGGTGACAAGTAAATCACCTTCGCACCTTCACCCGCTGCAGCTTTCGCTGCATGGATGGCATCACGCAAGGGTTGCACCATCATCAACATTCCGGGACCACCGCCGTAAGGCCTGTCATCTACCGTATTGTGTCTATCATGGGTGAAATCACGGGGATTCCACGTGTGCAACTCGAGCAGGCCGTTTTTCACGGCTCGACCCGTAACTCCAAAGTCTGTCACGGCACGGAACATCTCTGGGAACAGGGTTATTACCCCTAACCACATCTGTTGTACCTCGACTTAGAAGTCAGGATCCCAATCCACTAAAATCTGTTTACCTTGCAGGTCCACCGTTTTGATGAACTGCTCAGGGACAAAGGGGATCATACGTTCCACTTTGCCGAAACTATCTTTAGCGTTGGCTTTAACGAGTAATACGTCGTTCGATCCTGTTTCCACGATCTGATCGACAATCCCCATGTTATAGCCTGTTGTATTGACCACTTCGCAACCGATGAGATCACGCCAGTAGAATTCATCTGCTGGCAAATCGTTCATCTGTTCCGGCAAAATCGCAATCTCACAATTTGTGAGCATTTGCGCTTGCTCCCGTGTTTCTACGCCATCAAGTAAGGCAACAACGGCCTTGCCTTGATAACGCCACTGGGTGACCTTTATTTCGCGCCATTCACCATTTTCTTTAATAAGCCAAGGTGAATAGTCAAAGATACCTTCAACAGAATCGGTATAGGCGGTGATTTTCAGCCAACCTTTAATGCCATGACAGGAGCCTAATTTCCCCAGTACGACTGGCTGTTGGTTACTGCTCATCAATCTATACCTTAACGCTATTAAGCTGTTGCTTTACGAGCGTCTTTGATCAGTTTTGCTACACGTTCTGTAGCAGCTGCACCGTTAGAAACCCAGTGCTCAACGCGAGCTAGGTCTAAACGTAAAGTTTCTTCTTGGCCACGGGCCAATGGGTTGAAGAAACCTACACGCTCAATGAAACGACCGTCACGAGCGTTACGGCTATCAGCAACAACGATATTGTAAAATGGACGCTTTTTTGCGCCACCACGAGCTAAACGAATGGTAACCATGCGTTTTCAATCCTCTAATGATTTGCTTTGAAGCAAAAATAAAAACTGGAACCCCGTGTTCGCGAAGAGTCCCAGATAGAAAGCCGGAAGATTTTACCTGAGTTTCCAACTAATGCAACCAAAGATGGCGATTATTACGCCTGCATCCTTAGTTAGCAGTTCATTGTTGCCAGAGTCAACCGACTGATAAAGTGCTAAGTTTAACTAAAAATGTCCGATTAACGACCTGGAAATTTCATTCCAGGCGGCATCATGCCACGCATTCCGCGCATCATTTTTTGCATGCCGCCCTTAGCGGACATTTTTTTCATCATCTTTTGCATTTGCGTAAACTGTTTCAATAAACGGTTTACGTCTTGAATTTGCGTGCCAGAACCCGCAGCAATACGACGCTTGCGTGAGCCCTTGATTAAATCAGGGTTCTTACGCTCTTTTGACGTCATCGAATTAATGATGGCTTCCATTTGGCCTGTCATCTTGCCGTCTTGGATTTGCGCTAGGGCTTCTGGGGGCAATTGGCCGACACCGGGCAGTTTTTCTAGCATGTTCATCATGCCGCCCATGTTTTTCATTTGCTGTAACTGCTCACGGAAATCTTCTAAATCGAAACTGCCACCCTGCTTCACTTTCGAAGCCAGCTTCATGGCTTTTTCTTTATCGACGCCGCGCTCAACTTCTTCGATAAGCGATAACACATCGCCCATGCCCAAAATACGCGAGGCAATACGGTCCGGATGGAAAGGCTCTAACGCGTCGGTCTTTTCACCGACACCGAGGAATTTAATCGGCTTACCCGTAATGTGGCGAATCGATAACGCTGCACCACCGCGAGCATCACCGTCGACCTTAGTTAAAATCACACCGGTGAGCGGCAGCGCTTCGTTAAAGGCTTTGGCTGTGTTCGCCGCATCTTGACCTGTCATAGCATCAACAACGAACAAGGTCTCGATAGGCTTAACCGCAGCGTGTAAGCTTTTAATCTCGTCCATCATGGCTTCGTCGACGTGCAGACGACCCGCGGTATCGAGAATAACCACATCGATGAACTTTAATTTAGCGTGGGCAATCGCCGCTTTCGCAATGTCGATTGGCTTTTGGCTGACGTCAGATGGGAAAAACTCCACCGCGACTTCTTGCGCTAACGTCTCAAGCTGTTTAATCGCCGCAGGACGATAAACGTCGGCACTGACCACTAATACCGATTTTTTATGGCGTTCACGTAAAAATTTACCCAGTTTGGCCACACTGGTGGTTTTACCCGCACCTTGCAGACCCGCCATCATGATCACGGCTGGCGGCTGAGTGGCTAAATCTAAGGCTTCATTCGCCTCACCCATGGATTTTTCAAGTTCACTTTGAACTATCTTAATGAAGGCTTGACCTGGGCTTAAGCTTTTAGAGACTTCTTGGCCAACGGCACGTTCTTTTACATTATTAACGAATTCGCGCACCACAGGCAGGGCAACATCGGCCTCCAGCAGTGCCATACGCACTTCGCGCAGGGTTTCCTTAACGTTTTCTTCAGTTAAGCGACCACGGCCACTGATATTTTTCAGTGTGCGTGACAGTCTGTCGGTTAGGTTCTCAAACATCGTCCTGTTCTATACCTTTAAGAATCTCGATTGATGGGCTGTATTATAACGATGCATGCGCATTATGCTACTGCTGCACCCATCTTGATTGTGGTTAAGTGTTTTACTTGCGCTGAGTCATGTTTTATTGTCGTTAACACACTATTTAACCCTAACAATAAGAATCTGCTAAATTTTGCAACTCATGTCACTGCCCATTTGCCGACGGCTCATGTTATTCTAGGGAAAATATTGATCTGTATGCCCCGTTTATAAGGCACCTTTAACTACACAAATAGGTTAATTACCCATGGTCATCTTTTCTGCCTCAGCCATGTTTTTTTATTGCATTGCATTGGTACTAGTGACGAGTCGATTGTTCCACCCCGACGGTCCGAATCGCCGCGCCGTCGCAGGTATAGCAGCTATTGCGGTCATTCTGCATGCTGCAGCATTATCCCAAGTGATTTTCACCACCGATGGGCAAAACTTTAGCCTGACGAACGTGATTTCCTTAGTAAACTGGATTATCGCTTTCACTTTTACAATATTAATGTTCAGGCTGAAGGTGATTGTTGTAGTGCCCGTGGTTTACGCCTGTTCTGTGCTATCGGTCGCCCTGCTCTGGTTATTGCCGCCTAAGTTCATCACGCATTTTGAGCTTTATCCTGAAGTTTTAGCCCATGTCGTCTTGTCACTCATGGCCTACAGTGCCCTGATGATTGCCGCCCTGTATGCGATACAGCTGGCGATGATCCAGAATAAGCTGAAGAAAAAACAATTTATGCTAAGCCCTGGCATTCCGCCGCTGATGACAGTTGAGAAACAACTTTATCATTTAGTGATTATCGGCGTTATCTTACTCAGTTTGTCACTCGCAACCGGCTTTATCTTCCTTGAAGACATGTTTACAGACGGCAAAGGTCATAAGGCCATTCTGTCGATAATGGCTTGGTTTGTATACATTACAATGTTGTGGCAACAGTATTGGGTCGGCTGTAAAATTCGTACCGCGGTCATTTATACTCTGACTGGCGCCACCTTACTTTCGCTCGCTTATTTTGGCGCGCGCATCGTCAAAGAGTTAATCCTCAACTAAACATTTAGTCGGCAAAGGCAGTTAATGCCGCTGCCGACTTGACACTTTTTTTAAATGTCGGTATTTACTTAAGTTTACTGGCCACATTGGAGCCTTTTTTGGACGCTATATCGACAAGCGCACTCCTGATCGTTTTACTAGTGCTTATCCTATTCTCTGCCTATTTCTCAGGCTCAGAAACCGCCATGATGACACTCAACCGCTACCGTCTACGCCACTTAGCCAGTAATGGCCATAAAGGGGCGATTAGAGCTTTGAAGTTGCTTGAGCGTCCTGACCGTTTGATTGGTTTGATCTTAATCGGCAATAACTTAGTCAATATTTTAGCATCGGCTATCGCCACTATTATTGGTATGCGCCTCTGGGGGGACTTAGGTGTCGCCATCGCTACCGGTGTGCTGACACTCGTTGTACTGGTATTTGCTGAAGTCACCCCCAAAACCATAGCCGCACTCAATCCAGAACGTATCGCCTTCCCCTCCAGCATACTGCTGCGCTGGTTGTTAATCCTATTAGCGCCCTTAGTGAAAGGCGTTAACCTCATCACGTCAGGTTTTTTACGTTTGATGGGAATTAAAACCGTTAATAGTAGCGATGCCTTAAGCCAAGAAGAGTTACGCACTGTCGTACATGAAGCGGGGGCACTTATCCCCCAACGTCACCAAGAAATGCTGTTATCTATCCTAGATTTAGAGAAAGTCACCGTTGAAGACATTATGGTGCCGCGCTCGGATATCTACGGGATTAACGTCAATGACGAATTTAAAGTCATCAATCGCCAGGTGATCCAAAGCCCGCACACCCGAGTGTTAGTTTATCGCGACACAGTTGACGATGCGGTGGGCTTTATTCATTTGCGCGATGCCCTGCGATTACAATCGAAAGAGCAATTCAGCAAGTCATCTCTGCTGCGCGCGGTGAAAGAACTCTACTTTGTGCCTGAAGGTACGCCACTCAATGTGCAACTGGCTAACTTTCAGCAGAACAAAGAGCGCATCGGCTTAGTGGTTGATGAATATGGCGATATTCAAGGTCTAGTGACGCTCGAAGATATTCTCGAAGAGATTGTCGGCGACTTTACCACCTCAATGTTAACCACGCCGAGTGAAGATATTAAAGTGCAGCAAGATGGCAGTTACTTAGTCGATGCCAGCATTACCATTCGTGATTTGAATAAAGAAATGAAGTGGAACTTCCCGACCGACGGCCCTAAGACCCTCAACGGTCTGATCCTAGAATACCTAGAGGAAATCCCCTCAGCGAACACCAGTTTACGTTTAGCTGGGTATCCTTTAGAGATCATCGATGTGGCTGAAAATATGATTAAAACCGTGCGCATCATTCCGCTGCATTATCACCCGCCCAGAGCTTAGCTTTCGATTTGCCCCATAAAAATTCGGCCGAACGACATATTAATATGTCGTTCGGCCGACTGCTCCCCCGAGCAATACTTTTCCCAAGTGATGTAACGAGTTAAACCTTTTTCGCCTCCAATGCGCGGCGTTTTTCAATCGCCATCGGCGTTATCTGGGCATTGAGCGCCTTTTCTAGGCCCAACATAAAATACACTTCCGCCATTAAGAAAAATGGTCCAATTAATAGCTGATTTAAGTCATCCACAAAGGCAGGCTTGGCTTTTTCATATTTATGGCCAATTAACTGGAACACCCAGCCCACCACAAATACCCCTAGGGCAAGCCAAGTGGCACCGGCAATATGCGCCGCCCATTCAGTTGTGAGCAGCACAGGAACCATAAATAAGATCAGCCCCATTGAGAGCCTTAAGTGTAAACGGACATAGTAGGCCGACACTAACACGCCGACAATCACGGCTAGACTGGTCTCACCCAGACTGCCCAGCGGAATACGTACAGTGGCCAACAACAGGAATGCAGACCAAATAATCAGTGGGATACCAATAAAATGGGTCTGAATATTACGATGATTTAAATGCACACTTTTGTAGGTCGATAACTGCTCTGCGGCGGATTTCATTTTGGGTTCCTCTTCATTTGCCCCTGCTTTTACCTGCGCCAAATTGAGCGACGCGCAAGCCATAAACTAGCGCAAAACAATTAAGCTGAACAGTAAAAGTAAACGAATTGTTGCACTTTATTGTTTGGTACTTATTTTGATACCCATCCAGAAATGAAAAAAGGAACCCTAAGGTTCCTTTTTGATAGACGACAAACACCAACTCGGGTTTATTGAGACTCTATGATTACCGTCGCAATCGCATAGGATTTTTCATCGGCAATAGAGATATGCCCAACCGTCGCTTTAAGCTGCTGTAAGCGCGCTAAAGCACCCTCGGTAAAGTGAATCGTCGGCGCACCATCCGCATTGTTGCCAATGTGAATATGCTGAAACGACACGCCGCGGCCAATGCCCGTACCGAGCGCTTTGGCTGCAGCTTCTTTGGCGGCAAAACGCTTGGCAAGATAACGGCTTGGCTGACTATGGCCAGTATAAATGGCCAACTCAGCCTCGGTTAGCACACGTTTCGCCAGCTTATCGCCTGCGCGCGCCACATGCGCCTGAATCCGCTCAATCTCAACGATATCTGTGCCTAGGCCGACAATCGCCATTATTCGCCTCGACGACCTTCAAGCATTAACTCTTTCATGTCTTTTACTGCTGTCGCTAAACCGTCAATGGCGGCACGGGCGACAATCGCATGGCCGATATTGAGTTCATATAACTCAGGAATCGCCGCGATGGGTTTCACGTTGTGATAATGCAAACCATGACCCGCGTTAACCACTAAACCTTTGCCATGGGCGTATTTGGCCATTTCGCTGATACGCGCAAGCTCAGTGGCTTCTTCTGCTTCCGTTTTCGCATCAGCATAACAGCCAGTATGGATTTCGATAAGCGGTGCGCCTGACGCAACGGTGGCATCGATTTGAGTTTTATCGGCGTCGATAAATAAAGAGACTTGAATGCCCTCAGCCGCTAAACGAGTGACCGCTGCAGTGATTTTATCTAACTGCCCCGCCACATCTAAACCGCCTTCAGTCGTGACTTCTTGGCGCTTTTCTGGCACTAAACAAACATAGGTCGGCTTAATGTCACAGGCGATGTTAAGCATTTCCTCAGTCACTGCACATTCAAAATTCATGCGGGTTTTCAAGGTTTTTGCCAGCAAATATACATCGCGGTCGATGATGTGGCGTCTGTCTTCACGCAAATGGATAGTGATGCCATCGGCGCCAGCATGCTCAGCAACGGCGGCGGCATGCACAGGATCAGGATAACTGGTGCCACGCGCCTGACGCAGAGTAGCAATATGGTCGATATTCACGCCCAATAAGATACGGCTCATCGGGAACTCCTTAATGTTGAACGCTGATATTGCGGCTTATTGTACTTAGGCTTACACAAAAAAACAGGAGCTAGGGCGAATTATTCCCATCAATCTTGGTTGGCGTGGCAGCGCTGACGAACAATTGTCGACTCAGCAAAGGTTTAGTCCCGAGTAATGGCTTTAACAGGGAGCGCATCAATAACTTAGCGCTCAAAAAATGCACATCGGTGAGTTGGTTATCGTTAAGCGCCGTCAACATGGCACCTTGATAGGCATTGCGAGCACGGGAGTTGAGCACAAATTGAAAGCCTAACTCAGGCACGAGCTGGTAATAATCTTCAGCAACGAGTGGTTCGCCCTGAGTATCGCGGCTAAGCGAAGGCATAAAACCTAATTCTCTCAGCAAGGCGAGCTCAATATAACGCAGTTGGGATTGGCAAAACTTCGCGGCAAGGCCGACTAAAGCTTGATGATAAATGAGGAACAACTCTTCGGCGTTGTGCTGCACAGACAAAGTGCGAACCAATAACTCATTGATATACATGCCAGCAAACAAACTTTGGCCTGATAGAGGCACAGCAGGCGCAGCAGCTTCGACTTGAGTTAAGGTTTTTAATTCAGACTTACCGCTAAATTCGAAGATCAGCGGTTGAAAGGGCTGGAGAATACTCTTGATAGAGCGCTTACCGCTGCCGGTTCGGGCAACCACATCGACCCGTCCAATGCCGTCAACTAAGAGGTTAACTAAGACACTGGACTCTCGATACGGACGATGATGCAGAACATAGCCACGTTTCATCGGTAAGCGCGCTCGCTGGAATTAATGCTTAATCGTCGCCGTAACCTAAGCTACGCAGGGCGCGTTCATCATCGGCCCAACCAGATTTCACTTTCACCCACACTTCGAGGAAGACTTTATTATCAAACAAGGTTTCCATGTCTAAGCGGGCTTGAGTCGCAATAGTACGAATACGTTCGCCCTTGCTACCGATCACCATACGTTTTTGACCTTCACGCTCAACGAGGATCAGGGCATTAATTTGATAAACGCCATTTTCCATCATCTTAAACTGTTCGATCTCAACCGTCGCATCATAGGGTAATTCATCACCTAAGAAGCGCATCAGTTTTTCACGCACAATTTCCGACGCCATAAAACGTTGCGAACGGTCAGTAACATAATCTTCAGGGAAGAAGAAAGGTCCTTCAGGAATCGACGCTGCTGCCAGCTCTAAAATTCGCTGGACGTTAGTACCCTTGCTGGCTGAAATTGGCAAAATTTCATCGAAAGGATATTTTTTGGCGACTTCTTCCAAATACGGGAATAGTGATTCTTTGTCTTTGATATTGTCGACTTTGTTGATCGCCAGAATCGTCTGACGCTCTTCGCCGCCACGGCGTAATTTGCTCAGCACCATCTCATCATCAGCGGTCCACGTCATGCCATCGACCACGAAAATGACCATAGCCACATCGGCAAGCGAACTGGCCGCTGCGCGGTTCATCAGGCGGTTAATCGCCCGCTGCTCTTCAATGTGCAAACCCGGTGTATCGATAAACACGATTTGCTTAGGACCATCGGTATGAATACCCATAATACGGTGGCGCGTCGTTTGCGGCTTTTTAGAAGTAATACTCACCTTCTGACCAAGCAAACGGTTAATTAACGTCGATTTACCGACGTTAGGGCGACCAATGATCGCCACCATGCCACAATAAGTGACATCGTAATGGGCCGACGGCGTTGGCGCGGCCGCATTCATCCTTGCCAGTAATTCATCTAAACTCGGCTCAGTTGCCGCTTTTGCAGCATCGATACCTGACAAGTCTGTTTTTTTGGTCATTTCTTTAGTAACTCCAATACTTGAGCGGCCGCGATTTGCTCGGCTTTACGGCGTGAACTCGCCACACCAATGACGCTTTGGCTCAAGTCTTCAATACGACATTCAACGGTAAATGTCTGATCGTGGGCATCGCCTTCTATGTTGATTACTTGGTAATCAGGCAGCGGCTTTTTAAACCCTTGTAAATGTTCTTGCAGTAAGGTTTTCGCGTCTTTCTGGCTGATCCCAGGTTGGATTTCGGCCAAACGCTCGGCATACCATTTAAGCAATAATGCACGGCAAACTTCGAGATCGGAATCAAGGTAAACGGCGCCAATAATGGCTTCAACTGCATCGGCAAGAATCGACTCGCGTCTAAATCCGCCACTTTTTAATTCACCAGGACCAAGATATAAATAATCGCCGAGCTTAAATTCTTGGGCGATGATCGTTAAGGTATCACCGCGCACTAAGGTGGCGCGCATCCGGCTTAAATCGCCTTCGGTCGCCTTCGGAAACTGATGATATAAGGCATCAGAAATCACAATAGATAAAATTGAATCACCTAAAAACTCTAAGCGTTCATTGTGTTTATTTGCCGCACTTCTGTGGGTCAGCGCTTGAGTCAACAGCTCAATATTCTTGAACTCATAACCTAAAGTACGACACAAACGTGGCAAATTTTTAATCGGTTCCATGCTATTTAATTCCACCTACACGCTCAAAACGCACGCCGCTAGGCACCCAAGTTGGGAGGAAGTCTGCTTTTGAGCGGTCAAATTCAAAACTAATCCAAATCGCTACCGCTTTACCAACAAGGTTTTCTTCTGGCACAAAGCCCCAGAAACGACTGTCGGTGCTGTTATCGCGGTTATCACCCATGGCAAAGTAATGGCCTTCAGGCACTAAAAACTCACCCGCGGGTAAATTACCTTCGCGCTTAAAATATCCCAGCATGTCGGGACGACTTGGGTTGATCAAAATATCGTGGGCGACTTCGCCCAGTTGCTCCGTGTAACGCAGTAATGGCACGCCATCTTGGCTGTAATCACCACGACTGATTTCAGTGCGGGCGATAACTTGTGGTTCTGGGCAATCTGTTTGCTCAACGCCACAGGCCTTCTGGATCATCAACTGCTTATTACGGTAAATAATTCTATCACCCGGTAAACCGACAACACGTTTGATGTAGTCAATTGTCGGGTTTTCAGGGTATTTAAACACGATCACATCACCACGTTTGGGCTCGCCGGTTTCAACCAGTTTAGTGCGCCATACAGGATCTTTAAGCCCATAACTGAATTTTTCCACCAGAATGAAGTCACCTACTAAGAGGGTTGGCATCATAGAACCCGATGGGATTTGAAATGGTTCATAAATGAATGAACGCAGGATCAACACAAAGGCAATCACAGGGAAAATAGAGTGCGCGGTTTCGACTATGGTCGACTCACGAATGATTTGGTACTCGGCTTCTTCGGTTAACGTCGCTTGCGAGGCCTTGGCTAACGCTAAACTCTCACGACGCTTAGGGGCGAATGCGAGCACGTCGACTAACCAAATAAGTCCCGAGATCAGGGTGATTAGCACTAGAATAATGGAAAAATACGCTGCCATTGCTTATTGAACTCCTGCTTTAAAATCATTTAAAGGTGTCTAACTCAGCGAATATCATACTTTAGTTAACTTACCGTGTTCGACCTTGGTAAACCAAAGTGATAAACCAATGCGATAACCTAACTAAAGCGCCGCAAACAGCGGCGCAATAGTCAACTAAATGGTCATTTCTATGCTAACGATTACTCGTTTAGCTTAAGTACCGCTAAGAATGCCTCCTGTGGCACCTCAACGTTACCCACTTGCTTCATCCGTTTCTTACCCTCTTTTTGTTTATTTAAGAGTTTTTTCTTACGAGAAACGTCGCCGCCATAACATTTAGCCGTTACGTCTTTACGCAAGGCTTTCACGGTTGAACGAGCAATAATTTGACTGCCCACAGCCGCTTGAATCGCGATATCAAACATCTGACGCGGGATCAGCTCTTTCATCTTATCGACTAAGGCTAAACCACGGTGACGAATGTTGGATCTATGGATAACCATAGCCAAGGCATCGACTCTGTCGCCGTTGATGAGAATATCTAAACGCACCATGTCAGCGGGATCGAAACGAATAAAGTTATATTCGAGTGATGCATAGCCACGGCTAGTGGATTTCAAACGGTCGAAGAAGTCCATGACCACTTCCGCCATTGGCAGATGATACGTCACAGCCACTTGGTTACCGTGGTAAACCATGTTCACTTGCGTGCCACGTTTTTCAATACACAAGGTAATCACGTTACCTAAGTATTCTTTGGGCACTAAAATGTTGGCCTCAACAATCGGCTCACGCATTTCTTCGATGTTGTTAATCGCTGGTAGATCAGACGGGTTATCAACGTAAATAGTTTCACCGCTGGTCATCACCACTTCGTACACTACGGTTGGCGCTGTAGTGATCAACTCTAGGTTGTATTCACGCTCTAAACGCTCTTGTACGATTTCCATGTGCAGCAGGCCTAAATAGCCAATGCGGAAACCAAAACCGAGTGCCGATGAACTTTCTGGTTCGAAGAATAATGACGCATCGTTCAGGCTGAGCTTATTCAGCGCATCACGGAAGTTTTCATATTCGTCAGTAGAAATCGGGAATACGCCAGCGTATACCTGTGGCTTCACTTTCTTAAAACCAGGTAACGGCTTTTCAGCACCGTTTTTGGCTAAAGTTAATGTATCGCCCACAGGCGCGCCGTGAATTTCCTTCAGACCCGCAATAACAAAGCCTACTTCACCGGTTTTAAGTTCGGTTTTATCAGTTTGTTTTGGGGTGAAAATACCGACGCGATCCGCAGTGTGGTTTTGTCCTGTAGACATCACCTTAAACTTGTCACCTTTTTTCAGGCTACCGTGTTTAATTCGCACTAAAGACACTACGCCTAGGTAGTTATCAAACCAAGAATCGATGATCAAGGCTTGCAATGGTGCGTTAGGATCGCCTTCTGGCGGTGGAATTTTGGCAACAATGACTTCTAAAACCTCGTCGACACCGACACCGGTTTTAGCCGAACAACGCACAGCATCCATGGCATCGATACCGACGATATCTTCAATCTCGGCAGCAACACGTTCTGGATCGGCTTGTGGTAAGTCAATCTTGTTTAAAATGGGTACCACATCTAGATTCATATCTAACGCGGTGTAACAGTTTGCCAGTGTCTGAGCTTCAACGCCCTGACCCGCATCAACCACCAGCAAAGCGCCTTCACAGGCTGCTAATGAGCGCGAGACCTCGTAGGAGAAGTCAACGTGACCTGGGGTATCAATAAAGTTGAGTTGATAGACAAGGCCATCTTTGGCTTTGTAATCCAAAGTGACACTTTGTGCCTTAATCGTAATACCACGCTCGCGTTCTAGATCCATAGAATCTAAAACTTGAGCATCCATTTCACGGTCGGTTAAACCGCCACAAACCTGAATAAGACGATCTGATAGCGTCGATTTACCATGGTCGATATGGGCAATAATTGAGAAGTTTCTAATTTGTTTCATTATGCTGCAATGACTAATACTGAAAATGGATACGGTTCAAAGGAGCGAAATTGTACCTGATTGCGGTTTCAATACCAATCACATTCACTCCGACTTAAGACAGACAGATAAAACAACGCCCAAAACCGCAGTTAGCTGTTATTTGATAAAAAATAAAATATTGAAATTATTGAGCTAATTCTTGTAAATTGATGCTCATGCCCAAATAGGCCAAAATCACAGGTTGAGCATCGACTTCTAAGCGTTTGGCCTGTTGCTTACCAAAAGACCACGCAAGCAAGGCACCAACGGCCGCAAAGCCCATAGCACCTAGGTTAGGATTAAACTCAAGCAACTGGCCTAAAAATTGGCCTAACGCAGCGCCAACAAACAAACCAAACAGCGGCATTAAATAGATTAATGCCGCAGCTTTGAGGATTACGCTCTCGGGAAGTCCTAGTTTGAGTAACTCACCCGCCTCGCAGCGGCGCTCACTCTGAATCGAAAATTGCTGAGTTTTCGAGGAAAAAGCCTGAGCCACAGCAGAGGTCCCGCAAGACTCGCTGTTACTGCAGCTCTTGCAGGTACTCTTAAGTTCGACTTCAACCGTCAACCAGCCTTGGCTATCACAGGCGACGACTCTGGCAATTTCTTCCATCATAATCGGCGTCCTACTCTAGCGTCAGACTTTTAGCAATGCGTGTTAGGGTTTGTGTCGGCACTTTACCCACTGCAACCACTTCGGCATTACCGACTTTTTCTGAGACTAACGACAAACCATTACGGGTGATTAACTCCTCAGGCAATGGACTTGTACTTGCTCTCGCAACATAAACGGAGATACTCGCTAGCCCATCAGTTAGTGCTATGTATTCCACCGCCTCATGGCTACCAATCAATCTATGGTGATCACGCACGACCACAGTAAAACCTGCGGGTAACCAAGCAAATTGCCAGTTTTGACCGTCTTGGCGCTCGGCTTGATCGATAACTGCAGGCCATTCTTGCTTATAGGCTTCTTGCAAAATGGCTGGCGGCTCGCTGAATTCGATGAGTTCAATCACCATGATCTGCTCAAGCAATTGCTTATCTTGAGTCAGCATGTCGTATCGCAGCGGCAGATAAGTTTCCATATCAAGCCAAATTTGAAAGCCATAACGGAATTCATCATTGGGCAACAGGCGGATCATTTGCCCCGGGCGCCCAGCAATACGGGTGCGACCACCAAGCACAAACTGATAACCCACTTCTAAATCCGCCATATTGGCAGAAAAAGCGGCAGGCCAAACACCTTGAATATGATTAGAAACAATACTGTATGCAGGCTCGTCGTGCTCAATAAAGGTAACACGATTGCCGACACGCACAGCATTTTTAGGTGGACCGTTAAGGTATTCTAGAAAGGCTACTTCTTGATTATTCACCTTACCGTGCAGGTAAACCAAGGGCCGAATATGATCGGCCTGAAGTTGAATAATCGATGCTTTAAACTCTTTCTCTCGTAAAGCCTGACTCATTTTCTCGAGCCAAGCTTTGGCAGGCATGTCTTCCTGCGCGGTTGCAGGAAAGACCAAGGCTAATAAAGCCAACAGGATTAGACGCAAGCTAACTCCTCGTTATTGATTGACCGGAACGGGTACGACCTCGGTATTGTCCTCTACAACCGCACCAGTATTCAATCGTTGTTGCAACATATGATCTTGGATATAAGTATTAATTCGGCGACGTTGCTCATTCACCTGATCATTGGTATAGCCTTGGCTCTGTTGTACAGGACCAGTTTGTAGGCTCACAGGTGATGCGCTACCAATAAGCGGCCTTGTAATTAACACGGGCGATGGTGACACAGCATCATCGGCGGTTTGATTGTAATTCTGCACACCCACAATCGCAAACATAGCAACCGTCGCAGCAATGGCATATTGGCCAAATTGCTTAAATAAAGGTACGACGCGGCTTTGCTCCGAATTGGCGGCAATTTGTGGCGTTACAGGTGCAGTGACTTTAGACGCATGATGCTTAGGCGCAACTATCGCTGGCTCAAGTTCAATGGCGGCAGCAATGCTAGCAGAAAGATCTAACACAATATTCTGTGGCAATTCGCCACGCATGGCATCGCCTATCATATGATAGTTATGCCATTTATCATGTGAATGTGTATCAGCAGATAACTCTGCCATGGTCTGCGCATCAGTCTCTCCATCGACTGCGGCAGATACCCATTCTTGACCTAATTTATCCATTTTTCACCTGTCTAAATATAAGGGTTTCTTAAAATAAGAATTTAGGCTTCCAGCAACGGCTGGAGCTTTTTATCGATTGCCTCTCGAGCTCGGAAGATACGCGATCTTACGGTCCCTACGGGGCAATCCATGACTATGGCGATATCTTCGTAACTCATACCATCGAGTTCACGCAACGAGATAGCCATTCGTAATTCTTCAGGCAGTGTCTCTAAGGTATCGAAAATCACTTTTTTGATTTCATCCGATAACATGAGCCGTTCTGGGGAGGCGAACTCCTTCAGCGCATCACTACCTTCATAATATTCGGCATCTTCAGCATCAACATCATTCGCGGGCGCTCTACGCCCCTGTGATACGAGATAATTCTTCGCAGTGTTTACTGCGATGCGGTACAACCAAGTATAAAATGCACTTTCACCGCGAAAGTTTGGCAAAGCTCGATAAGCTTTGATAAACGCTTCCTGTGCGACATCGGCAACGTCCGCTTGGTTCCGTACATAACGGGATATCAAGCTAATGACTTTACTTTGATATTTAAGCACTAACAGGTTAAAAGCGTTTTTATCACCTTGTTGTACGCGCTCAACTAATTGTTGATCACTTAATTGTCCACTCATCCGAGCCGACTTCTCCTAAATCTAAAATGCTGATTTCTCAGTCGCTCGAATCATATTCACTTAAGTAGACTCGCGTACTTTGAAAAAGTTCTGAAATTATATAAAAAAAGTAAGGTTAAAAGGAAAGTACCCATAATCCGTGAGTTGGTTTACCATAGATGGCACTCTCAAGTCACATCATGATACCCGATGAAACAAGTAGTTGAACACCAATCTGACATATTAGTCATAGGTAGCGGTGCCGCAGGTCTGACACTAGCTTTGCATCTTGCTGAAAAAGCAAAAGTAATTCTGCTTTCAAAAGGCCCACTCTCGGAAGGGTCGACTTACTACGCCCAAGGCGGTATCGCCTCCGTCTTCGACGAAAGTGACACTATCGAATCCCATGTTGCAGACACATTAATTGCAGGTGCGGGTTTATGCGACAAAGACGTCGTCACCTTTACCGCTGAAAATGCTAAGAGTGCAATGCAATGGCTGATCGAATGTGGCGTCGCCTTCGATAAAGAAGAAACCACAGACGGCAATGCAAAAGATGCACCTTACCATTTAACCCGTGAAGGCGGCCATAGCCACAGACGTATTTTGCACGCTGCCGATGCCACAGGCAAAGAAGTGCAAACCACGCTACAAGAGCGTGCACTCGCCCACCCCAATATCCAAGTTTTAGAACGCTATAACGCCATCGACCTTATCACCACCCGTAAGTTAAATCGCCCAGGAAATCGAGTGTTGGGCGCTTATGTGTGGAATCGCAACGAAGAACACGTCGAAACCGTTAAGGCCAAGTTTGTTGCGTTAGCGACCGGCGGTAGTTCTAAAGTTTATCAATATACCTCTAACCCCGATGTCGCTAGCGGCGATGGTATTGCCATGGCGTGGCGTGCAGGTTGCCGAGTGGCGAATATGGAGTTCAACCAATTCCATCCGACGTGTTTGTACCATGCCGATGCGCGCAACTTCTTACTCACCGAAGCCCTGCGTGGTGAAGGGGCGTATCTGCGTCGTCCTGACGCCAGCCGTTTTATGCCGGACTTTGATGAACGCGCTGAACTCGCCCCACGTGACATTGTTGCTCGCGCTATCGACTATGAGATGAAACGTCTGGGTGCCGATTGTGTGTATCTGGATATCAGCCATAAAGATGCTGACTTTGTGATGAAGCATTTCCCGACCATCTATAGCCGCTGCTTAGAGCTGGGGATTGATATCACTAAAGATGCTATCCCTGTCGTGCCTGCGGCTCACTACACCTGCGGCGGCGTGATGACAGATATGCACGGTCAAACGGATCTCAACGGCCTCTATGCCATTGGTGAAGTCGCCTATACCGGCTTACATGGCGCCAATCGTCTGGCGAGTAACTCGCTACTCGAATGTTTAGTATTTGCCCGTGCGGCATCACAGGACATAGAAAGCCAACTGCATAAAATTCAAATCCCGGGACAAATTCCCGCATGGGATGAAAGTAAAGTCTCTAACTCGGACGAAGAAGTGGTCATCGCCCATAACTGGCACGAACTGCGGTTATTCATGTGGGACTACGTTGGGATTGTGCGCTCGGATAAACGTCTGGAACGAGCACTACGCCGCTGCCTGATGTTACAGCAAGAAATTCAAGAGTATTACAGTAACTTCAGAGTCAGCAATAACTTGCTCGAATTACGTAACTTAGTGCAAGTGGCCGAGTTGATTATTCGCTGTGCCATGGAGCGTAAAGAAAGCCGTGGTTTGCATTTTAATATCGATCACCCTGAGAAATTAGACGCGCCGCGCCCAACAATTTTACTACCAGAAAAGTAACCGCTTATGTGTTTATAGGTTTAGGTTCTTATTTGGCTTGCTGAAAACAGACTAAACCTCGTTATGAGGTTTAGTCTGTTTTATTTTAGCCCGCAGTAACAGCCGACATAAATGCCGATAGTCAGTATCGTCTAACATATCCGCCCAAACCATCAAGAGCCGCAGCTGAGTACCCACTTCGATATACATCAAACATACAAAGGGTGTCACCCAAGTGCGCTTTAATACCTGAAAGTGCTCCCCCGTTGATAAACGTCCCTCACCTTTATCACTCAGCACAAAATCTAAACGCCACTGCTGCAGTCGCCACAACTGCGACAGCAAGAAGATACAAACCAGCGCGATAAACAGATATTTAAGCAGGGATAAGGCGAAATTATCACTTTGAGGCCAGAACAAAAATGAGCTAGAACAGACACAAATAAAAACGACCAACGAGAGTCGCTGGTCGAAGGAGGCTTTTACACTGAAACTATGGTGCCGGTCTTCCACGGACTTTTACTATCATACGAGCCAGTTCAGTGTCAGGACACACTTCATGGCCCATAAACCAAGCAAACAATTCAGGATCTTCACATTCTAACAAACGGATAAACACGGTTTTATCTTCATCAGACATTTCTTGATAGAAGTTTTCAACAAAAGGTTGAAACAAAACGTCTAATTCCAGCATCCCGCGGCGACATGCCCAGCGAACCCTTGCGATGTTCATTAATTCCAAGGTATTTCTCCCAACACAGATTTGGCATTAGTCTATCAGTTCAGTGACTAAAGTGTCGATTACCCCTTCACATTGGCTCACAAAATTAGCATTGTTGTACTTGCGTATCGAGCCCCTCAAAGAGATCGCTAAAATCTGTATCCAATAATCGCTTTACCGCAGGATGTTGGATCATACGTTCGGCAAACATCACATGGTATTCCTCTTTCACATCGGTGGTTTCACCGAGCAAATTCATACCATGGGAAATCACTTCTTGGCGATAAATCGACGGTGTGACAAAAATACCTCGTTTAAGGTAACCAAAGGCTTTCATCATGGCCGCATCATCGAACTCACCCAAGATACTGACTTTAAGGTTTTGCTCATCAAACCAGCGATATAATTGCTGTCCAAGCGAAGTTCTGCGGCCGGGGATCAATAGCTGGCCTTGCTCTAAACAAGCAGGAAAATCAGCGCTATAAGTATCAGCGGAGAAAAAACTCACACCACACTCGCCCAACTTTTTAGATAAAATTTCAGGGTATTTCAGTGATTCACCGGCGCAATCGGAGAGGATCATATCCAATTTATGCTCGCGCAAACGTGCCATTAAGCTTTCGTGAGTCGCCTCATAGCAAGCTAAATGCATAGAATTGTCATTAGGCACTACAGATAATAAAACTCGGCTGACTAAAGCTTTAGATAAGGCATCGGCAATACCCACCTCGAATAACATGGCATCCGCTTTTTGATAATTAAGTAAATCGAGCATTTCATAGCTAAGGCTAAACATCTTATCGGCGTAGCGAAACACCAATTCACCTAACTCTGTCGCCTCCAATGTCCGCCCGACTCGCTTGAACAGACTGCCATTCAACCTGTCTTCTAGGGCACGAATTTGCCCCGTTATCGTTTGCGGCGTTAAACAGAGGGCTTCGGCCGCCTTAGCAACCGAACCCTTTTTCTTAATCATCCAAAAATAATACAGGTGGTTGTAATTCAAATGCAGCATGCTCATCCAGTGTGAATCGTCCCTCATACGCCCAAGGAGCTGAGGGATAAAAACCTATTGTTATAAATCAGTTTATTGCAAACGCTGGCAATCAAGCAAGTTAGTGACTATGCCTTGTAATTGCTCCAAATCAGTCGCATTACCCAGACTTACCGCTTCAGTGACACCTGAGACTAAAACGTTACGTTCAGGAATACGTTCAGCGCAATAGGTCCGATTTGCCTCTTGGAAACGTTTACCACCACGGTATTTAAGCGCCCTCGATTCATAACCATTGGTTTCTAATCTCGCCCCTAAGGAATCAGATTTAAACATCAGAGCGCCATCCACTATCCCTTCAAGATAGCTTTGGCAAGTCTGAGAGTTCGCATCCTGATTACAGGCCGCTATTTGTGATGCCGTCGCGGTTGTCGATAGACATAAGAGTGTTGCCATTCCCATTAATTTCAACTTTATCATAGTTATACTCCTTTATTAGGTAACACTTTTGATAACCAGAAATACCCGACTAACGCCGCCATAATCGAACCGATTAAGGTTCCGAGGCGCGCTAAGTCACCGTACATAGGATCTGCATGTTCAAAGGCTAACGACGCAATAAACATGGACATAGTAAAACCAATACCACACATGGCCGCGACAGGGGCAATTTGCTTCCAACTTACGCCATCGGGTAACTGAGCCAGTTTGAGTTTCACCGCAATATAGCTAAACACCATCACACCAATGGGCTTGCCTAACATCAGGCCCAGTGCAATACCAACGGGGACAGGAGAAATTAACGTCTCCAAATTCATATTACCGACATAAACCCCCGCATTGGCAAAAGCGAACACTGGTAGAATGAAGAAGGTGCTCCAAGGGTGCAAACTGTGCTCTAAGCCTTCCGAAGGTGAGCTGCCATCCTTTGCCCGTAATGGAATACAGAAAGCGATGATGACGCCAGCCAGAGTCGCATGCACTCCAGACTTCAGTACGGCGACCCAAAGGATCAATCCTAAAATGCCATAGGGTAAAAGTGAGGTGACCCCTTTACGGTTTAACCCAACCAAGCCCGCAATCGCTAAACTGGCAATCACTAAACTGATGGTTGATAGGTCGGTGCTGTAGAACAGCGCGATAATCACAATGACACCTAAGTCATCGATAATCGCTAAAGCAAGTAAGAAGACTTTCAGCGAAACGGGAACGCGGCTCCCAAGCAGCGCCATAATACCTAAAGCAAACGCAATATCCGTCGCGGCAGGAATCGCCCAGCCCGCTTGTGTGACCGGATCGCCATAGTTAAACAGTAAGTACACCCCAGCAGGGACTAACATGCCGCCAATGGCGGCAAAGGTAGGCAGAGAGGCTTGAGCAACACTCGATAAGGCACCTTCGAGTAACTCACGTTTAACCTCTAAACCAATCAGCAAAAAGAATACAGCCATCAGGCCATCGTTGATCCACAGAATTAGCGGCTTATGAATATCGAGCTCGCCAATTTTAACTTGTACGTCAGTGCCTAAAAAGCCTTGGTAAAGTCCAGATAAAGGGGAATTGGCCATCAGCATAGCTAAGGCAACAGCAACCAATAATAGGATACCGCCAGCCGATTCTTGGCTCAGAAAATTTCTAATTGCTTTTTCCATCGTGCACTCCTAAAAATCATAATGAATTGAGTGTAGACGAATTGTAACAACAAATATAATCGTAAGTTTCTCCCTAACACCTCGATTATCCCGAAGTGTCAGGCTAAAAAACATACATCACACAGCAACAGGGGCTTTGATATGAGGGTGTGGAGCGTAGTTTGTTAATTCAAAATCATCGAATTGATAGTCAAAAATCGACTCAGGTCTGCGTACAATAGTCATGGTCGGCAACGGTTTTGGATCACGACTTAACTGCAGTGCCGTCTGTTCCATATGATTAGAATATAAATGGGTATCGCCACCGGTCCACACAAAATCACCTAAGGCCAAGTCACATTGCTGGGCGACCATCATAGTTAACAAAGCATAGCTGGCAATATTAAATGGCAAACCAAGAAACACATCACAACTACGCTGATACAGCTGACAAGATAATTTACCATCGCCTACATAGAACTGAAAAAATGCGTGGCACGGCGCCAAGGCCATTTTATCCAGCTCGCCCACGTTCCACGCAGAAACGATAAGGCGGCGAGAATCTGGCTGAGATTTTATCTGAGCAATTACTTGTGAAATCTGATCGATAGCATCGCCACTCTGGGTTGGCCAGCTACGCCACTGGGCACCATAAACCGGTCCTAAATCGCCATTTTCATCGGCCCATTCATCCCAAATGCTGACCTTGTTTTCGCGTAAATAGGCAACGTTAGTTTCCCCCTTCAGGAACCACAGCAATTCGTGGATGATAGAGCGCATGTGGCATTTCTTGGTGCTTACCAAAGGAAAACCTTTGCTCAAATCGAAGCGCATTTGATAGCCAAATACTGAGCGAGTCCCCGTACCTGTGCGATCCGATTTATCCACACCTTCGGCTAAGATGTGCTTCATTAAGTCTAAATACTGTTTCATTGCTGCTTACCTTGCTTACGAAAAATCAAGTACAAACCGATTAACACCATAGGAATAGACAGTATCTGCCCCATGGTCATCAATCCCCAGTAGAGTCCCAACTGTGCATCGGGTTGTCTCACCGTTTCTACCATAATACGGAAAATACCGTAACTGACTAAGAACATACCAGAGACGGCACCAACTTTATCGGTACGTTTACTAAACCAGTAAAGTAAAAGAAATAACGCCACACCTTCAAGTGCAAATTGGTACAACTGAGAAGGATGGCGCGGTTCGGGGCCTCCAGTTGGAAACACCATGCCCCATGGCACGTCTGTGGTTCGGCCCCAGAGTTCACCATTAATAAAGTTACCAATACGCCCTGCGCCTAAACCAATAGGCACAACAGGTGCCACCATATCGGCTACCGCAAAGAAGGTGCGCTTTTGTTTCCAGGCGATATAAATCATCGCCGCTATCACGCCCATCAAACCGCCGTGGAAGGACATGCCGCCTTCGGAGATTTTAAATAAATATAATGGGCTAGCGAGGAAATAATCGAAATGATAAAAAAGCACATAACCGATACGCCCGCCCAATATCACCCCAAGAAAACCATAAAAGAGTAAATCTGACACTTGCTCCCGCGACCACACTCCCTTGGAGCGGTCAGCTTGTCGATTGAGCAACCACATAGCCGCAACAAATCCGACTAAATAGGTAAAACCATACCAACGCAGTGCAGGTTCAAAGGTTTGTCCAAACAGATTAAAGGGTCCAAATGATACGATAACGGGATCGATATTGGGGAAACTCAACGCCATAACACATCCATTAGCAGCCTCAAATAGAGGTAAACATAAAAACTAGGTCAGAATTAACTTAAGGCCGACACACAGCAATAACAGTGCAAATATCTTTTTAAGTACCGATGTTGGCCAAGTGCTTGCCGCTTTCACGCCAACGGGCGCCATCAGGACAGAAGTGATCACTAAACCAAACAAGGCTGGTAAAAAGATAAAACCTAAGGTGCCATAAGGTAACTCGGGCGCATTAAGGCCTGCGATGATATAGCCGAAACTGCCCGACAGGGAGATCAACAAACCTGTCGCCGCCGAAAACCCAACCGCGTAACGCATCTGCAGACCAAAGAAGGTTAAAAACGGCACTAACAATACCCCGCCACCAATTCCCATTAATCCTGCAATTACAGCGACGATCACAGCAACCACAAACAGAATAATTGAACTAGGTAATTCTCGGTTCGATTCAGTTTTAAGGGGATACGCCATCTGAATCGCCATTAAAATCACAAAAGCCGCAAAGCCTTGTTTAAGGGTTGCTGCAGGGATCTGTTCGGCAATGAAACCTGACATCAACGCACCGAGCACAATCCCAGGGAACATAGTACGAAACAATCCCCACGGCACGTTCCCCCGCTTGTGATGCGCTCGCATCGATGAGATAGAAGTGAGAATAATGGCCGCCAGCGAAGTGGCAATCGCAATATGGGGTAATTGCGCAGAAGTAATCCCAACGGAAGGCAGAATATAAAGCAGCGCAGGCACTACAATCAAGCCGCCACCGATACCTAATAATCCCGCCATAAAGCCGACAAATGCACCTAAAGCTAAGCAAATAAAGAACACCGACAACAAACTATCCACACGAGTACCTACAGCGTGATAAATTGAGGGCCTTAGCTTAAAGCAAAAGACAAGATTAGTTAATTAAGAATTGTCGAGAGACCTTGCTGGTTTAAATATTCTTTAACCAGCTCCCGCACTTGAAAGCCGTTTGATAGGCTCAAGGCTTGAGCGAGCAATTGATCTAAATCGGCCCTTGCAACACGGCGCAATAGATAATTAATTCGCGCTAAACTGCCCTGATTCATACTCAATTGATCGTATCCCATTGCCACCAACAAAATGGCGCCCATAGGCTCGCCCGCTAACTCTCCACAGATACTAATATCGAGTTTATGGTATCGACAATCGAGGTGCGCCTGATGCAAAGCCCGCAATATTCCTGGGTGATAACTGTCAAATAACGAGCTCACCCGCGGGTTATTACGGTCAACAGCCAGTAAATATTGGGTTAAATCATTGCTACCAACAGAGACAAAATCCACTCGTTTTGCCACATCATCCAACTGATATAACATGGCAGGCACTTCGAGCATAATGCCTATGCTTGGCATCACTATGTCGCTGTTAACATCGTTTTTTAATTCGACATAGGCTTGTTGCAAATATTCTAAGGATTGATCAATTTCATCTAAATTACTGACCATAGGCAGTAAAATACTTAATTGCTTACCGTCTCCACCAGCCTGCAACATGGCCCGTAACTGCACCAAAAATAATTCTGGATGATCCAGCGACAAACGGATCCCACGCCAGCCAAGGAAAGGATTGTCTTCTTTAATCGGGAAATACGGTAAAGGTTTATCACCGCCAACATCCAAAGTGCGCATCACCACAGGTCGACCGGACGCCGCCGACAAGACCTGTTGATACACTTTGACTTGCTCAGATTCACTCGGGAAGCGCTGTTGCAACATAAAAGGAATTTCAGTGCGATAAAGCCCAATACCGTCGGCGCCCTCTGCAATTTCAGAGGCCACACCACTGAGTAATCCCGCATTAAGATACAAGCGAATACGTGAACCATCGAGGGTTACCGAAGGCAGCGCTAATTCTTGGGCATACTGGCGTTGCAAAGCTTTTTGTGCCGAAATCAGGCTGCGATACTCTCCAACAATCGCCGGTGATGGCGACACCAATAACTGACCACGGCTTGCGTTTACGACTAGAAGTTTTTGGTCAATATTGGCGGATAACAGTTGCTCGACACCTGTAATAGCAGGCACACCTAAGGCACGGGCTAAAATGGCGGCATGGGAGTTTACGCCACCTAGCTCAGTGACAATACCCGCAAGCTTTTGCCTTGGGAACTCAGCCAACATAGTCGCATCGGCTTCACGGGTAATGAGGATTACGGGTTTATCGGGCTCAAGCTCTAGACGTTCTGGCTCAATAAGTTGGCGCAATACTTTTTGACCTAAGTCGCGAATATCGCTAGCCCGCTCCTTAAGGTAAGGATCTTCCATTGCTAAAAACTGTTGAATATAGCGTAGAGACACTCGGCTCACCGCCGACTCAGCAGCCCAACCTAATTGCACTTCACGGGTATATTCGCCGCCTAAACTAGCATCATCAAGCAGTAACTGTAATGCATTGAAAATGGAGACAACTTCGTCATCTTGCTCGCGATCAAACCGTTGAGATAAGGCACCTATCGCTTCTTTACAACGCACCATAGCCGTGGTTAAGCGACTCGATTCATAGGCAATATCGTCAGAACGCACCTCAGGCTGCTCAAGGGGAATTTCTCCACCAAGCACAAAAGCATAGGCAATGGCGATACCATTCGACGCCGACGTACCTTGAAATAGAATTTGTTGGTGGTGGGAACTGACTTGAGCTTTTTGTTTTAAACCGCGCACCGCCATCGCTAACTGGGCGGCGAGCGTCATCAGGAAGGCCTCTTCGCCTTCACTGAATTGACGGGCACTCGCCTGCTGTACCACTATCACCCCGACCACGGCTTTCTGGTAGATAATAGGTACAGCTAAAAAGGCACGGTATTCTTCTTCGGCAACTTCAGGGAAAAGTTTAAATCTGGGGTGAAGCCGCGCATCCGCTAGGTTAACGGCCTCTTCTCGCTGGGCAGCAAGTCCCACTAAACCTTCGGTCAGTGGCATACGTACCCGACCAACGGCGCTTTTTTCAAGACCGTCGGTTGCAGATAACACCAGTTCTTGCTCTTCTAGGATATAGATGGAGCAACATTGGGTTTCCATAGCCGCTTTAGTCGATGAGACTAAGACTTCTAGTGCGGTTTCCAAACTGTGGGCTGATGCCACAGCCTGAGTAATATCCCTAAGCGTATTTAACACTGTTTTCAATCCTCTTTTGAAAATCAGCCCGTTGTTTTTTGCCTTCCCCGTTTCCTAGGTATTTCTAGGGTCTGGAATGACAATGCCGTTACCGCAAACTCTTTCATCACCTTACGATAAACATCACGCTTAAATGACACGACTTGCCGCACAGGATACCAATAACTTACCCAGCGCCAATCGTCAAATTCAGGATGCCCAGAGGAACTTAAATTAATCGCACTATCTTGGCTTTTCAGTTGTAACAGAAACCACTTTTGTTTTTGCCCAATACACACAGGTTTACTGTCTTGCCTGACTAAACGCTTTGGCAAACGATAGCGTAACCAAGAACGGGTCGAGGTTAGGATATGCACGTGTTCGGGTCTTAGGCCCACTTCTTCATACAACTCACGGTACATTGCCTCTTCTGCTGTCTCGCCATCATCGACACCACCTTGAGGAAATTGCCATGAGTGTTGACCGAAGCGTCTGGCCCACATGACTTGGCCATATCTGTTACAAATTATAATGCCCACATTTGCGCGAAAGCCGTCGCTATCAATCACATGGACTCCAAATCACATTAAATTTTAATAAACTGATTGTTTCATAAAGCTAGTCTCTCAGCAAACCTCTATTTCACCCTAGACATTGGATAAAATCACACTTAAAAGACATTTATCAACAAAGCTAGGGGATGAAATGCGGGGATATCCACATTTTCTGTGGATATCTCTGTTTGAAACTCAGGTGAACTTGTTATAACGCTCAAAAAACATCTGTTTACCGCTATTTAAATAATTTAGAGTTAAAACTTAATTAAAAATAAATTCAACAACTTAAATAGATACCTTCATTTTAAAATGGCAAAAAAAACAATAAAGCTCACTATTTAACCAGTCAGAGGTATTTCTATAGTTCTCACAACACTACACAACTTTATACACAAATAGTGTCCACAACTGTCCACAAAAGCCGGAATAAATGCCCTTTATTCGCATTGACTTGGGGTTTTTATTAGGTTAAGGGACGCATTTTACTGAGTTATCCATAATATCTGTGGATAAGTGTGTGGGGAACGCAAGGGAAAGCAGAGAGTAACTTTGAACACTTTTTTGCAAAACGGGGAGTAACTCAGATATAAAATTTAAAATCAGGCACTTAGTTCAAAAGCATTCGTTATAATTTTACCCGAACTTTGACGCTCACTTTTTAACCGCCATTGCTAAGCGGTTATTTTTAAGTAAAATCCAACCATGAATCAAATTATCCCGCCCGAAAATCTCCCTGAGTTACTCGAACGCGCCCATCTGATGGCTGGCGTGAGTTTGGCGCAAATAGCAGCACAAAGAGGCTTAAATGTTCCCAAGGATCTTAAACGCGATAAAGGCTGGGTCGGCCAATTAATCGAAATGGAATTAGGCGCGACGGCGGGGTCTAAACCTGAGCAAGATTTTCTACATTTAGGGGTAGAACTTAAAACCATCCCCATAGATGCACAGGGGCGACCACTGGAGACCACTTATGTCTGCGTGGCACCGCTGTCAAATATCCAAGGGTTAACCTGGCAAAATAGCTTAGTCTGCCATAAGTTACAGCGAGTCCTTTGGGTACCTGTAGAAGGTGAACGGCACATTCCTGTAGGTGAGCGCCGCATCGGTACTCCGATATTATGGGAGCCTGATCCACAGGAGTTGCAATTACTGCAACAGGATTGGGAAGAGATCATGGAGCTTATCGCCCTAGGCAAAGTTGAGAAACTCACCGCACGCCATGGCGAAGTGCTGCAATTACGTCCTAAAGCTGCCAACAGTAAAGCGTTAACGCAAAGCATTGCCGAAGATGGCAGCCTCAAAATGACCAACCCTAGGGGCTTTTATTTAAAGACCAGTTTCACCGCCATGATACTTAATAAGGTTTTTGGTTAATATTTAGTGACGATATAGACTTGGATTGATCCAGATCACAAATTTCACTGGCACTAAGGTGACTCTTTTCTATAAACTACGGCATTCTGAAATCACAGCCGTATTCGGATACCCATCAAGCAGTGAGAGCACGTAGACAAGCGAAAAAACTCCTTTTTGCGATTTTAGCTTGGGCGATTGCCATGGCTGCATTCGTGTTTTTTCGATATGCCCAATCACCAGAACTGCCCCAATGGGCGGTAGGTTCGGCCGATCTCGCGACACTTGCTATTTATATGGGGATAATTTTTGGCAGTCTACATTGGATGTCGAACGTTATTGCCGATTTCAGTGCCATCAATCGCCTCCCCTATGTGTTTTCTGTCATCTTTAAAGGCTTGTTTTTATTACTTGGTGCGACGACGTTAGCGTACATGACTCAGTTCTTGAATATGTGGGCCATCGAAAATCATATGTCGACCCTTAGACAAATGTTGACAGCGCACATTCTCTATAGTCCTTCATTCCAAGCATTGATCGTCTATCTGGTGGTCGTGCGAGTCAGTTTAGCCTTCGTCGAGCAAATGGCGCTGTTAGTCGGCCCACGTATTCTGCTCAACATTGGTCTAGGTAAATACCACAAGCCAAGGTACGAGCAGCGATTATTCCTTTACCTAGACATGGTCGCCTCGACCACACACGCCGAATCACTTGGGGACTACCGCTTTAGTCGCTTGATCCAAGATAGCTTTAGCTTGCTGTCGGACACAGTGACCAATAACGAAGCGGAGATTTATCGCTATATGGGCGATGCCGTGTTGATCCACTGGCCGTTAGAAGAAGGGATAGTTCACGACCGCTGCATGAATATCTATTTTGAATTTAGTCAGCAACTTAATTGGCAAAGACGTTACTTTGAAGAACACTATGGCTTTGTGCCTAAGTTTAAAGCGGCGGCCCATTGCGGCCAAGTCGTCGCTGCAGTTGTTGGCGTGCAAAAACAAGAGATTAGTTTCTTTAGCGATGTACTCAATACCCTAGCGAGACTGCAAGATCAGTGTAACCCCTTGGGACAACGCATGTTGATCTCAGGCGCACTCGCGGGACGTTTAGATAACCCCAACACTCAGTATCACCTATCAAATCTAGGCCCAGTCAAACTCAAAGGGAAACAACACTCAATTGAAGTGTTTGGCGTTTCCCCGCTCTGATTTGTAATCGACTTTAAGCTTTAGCTTGAATTAATGCTTTGCAGTTACAGTCAGTTTATTCCTCGTCCTTAGCTAATAATTTTTGGATCATTAAACCTAAAGTGCGGAAAGTTAAGATCCGACTGGTGGTTTGACGCCAGACAAGGCCGATATCACGGTAAGGTGCCTCACCCGGTGGCGTCATCACCACTAAATCTGTGTCATTCAAAATACCCGCGTCAATGGCCATTTGCGGAAGAAACGTGGTGCCCAGTTTACTGTTCACCATCTGCACTAAAGTATGCAAACTGGTGGCGGCAAACGGATTGACTTTCGCACTATCACCTAGCTGACATGCAGTAATAGCATGGCCTGTGATGCAATGCTCACTTTGCAGAAGAAAAATACTCTCGTCCGGCAGAGTTTGATAATCAATAGGTTGATGTATGCCACCCGCTAAATCTTTGTGGGCCACCATTTTGAAAGGATCTATGCCCACTTTCATGCTGTGGTAACCGCTAGTATCAACGGGTAGTGCTAGGATCAATAAGTCCAGCTCTCCTTTACCCAAAGCATCTAACAAACGCTCAGTGGTATCTTCCTTCAATAATAAACTCATCGCCGGATAAGATTGCTGACACTGGCGGATCACACGACTCAATAGAAAAGGCGCTATGGTTGGAATACAGCCTAAGCGAATATCCCCCGTCATCGGCTCACCTTGATTTTTCACTAATTCCACCAAATCATCCACATCAGTGAGAATTTTACGGGCGCGCTGCACCACTTCTTCACCAATGGCGGTAAACATAAATGACTTATGGTCTCGCTCAATCAACTGATGCCCTAACTGCTCTTCTAGGTTTTGGATCCCACTTGAAAGCGTCGATTGACTGACAAAACACACCTTAGCGGCGCGGTTAAAATTCTGCTCTTGATGGAGATTCACCAAATAGAATAAGTTTTTTAAGCTAGGTAAACTTTTCATTTTCTCGATTGCCATTAAGGTTATGAATTAAGAAATTAAATCTACTTTAGCATAAGTGATGAGCAATAACGCGGCATAAGATATCAGGATTGTGACCCGAATCGATATTCAATCGGTTCGCCGTAAAACTTAAGTGGGAGTAACAAAATAAGATGGGAAAAGCGCTAACAAGAAAATGTCGAAAACAACAAACTTAATCGTAAAACCAATGCAAGATTCACTCAATTGAGCGCAACAATAGACATTATTGCTGCGCCTTAACTTACCTTAGCAAGTAATATTTTATGCTTTGGCTTGGAGGAATAACTTTAACTGTTGTAGGTCAGCGCTCGCATGTTCGACGATTTCAGCAACCCAAGCGCTGTGTTCAGCCTCCCATCTTGGCTCTTCACCGTGTTGTAATAACTGGGCGATTTGCTGAATGCGTTTTAAACCTACCGAACCTGCGGCACCTTTAAATTTATGCGCTTCTGAACATAAGGTATCTCTGTCTGCAGCGTCGTTAGCCTTCACTAGATTTCCTACATATTCAGGCATGAGCTGCTCAAATAACACCACACTCTTTAGTAAAGTACCGGCACCAATGGCGCTACAGTACTGTTCGAGAGTATTGAGATCTAGGATTACTTCTAATTCAACTGTGGCCATGAGGCCTCCCTTAAGTGGTCCAATGCTTAAAACGAATTTATCACATGATACCCGCTAAAATTGTCTGTGCAACTTATAGCGATATCCATGGTCAAATTCAGATTAAAATTAACAAAAAACAAACTAATAGTCGTAAGTAAACCCTTACAAAATAATAGCGACGACATAGCATTTAAGGAGGAAATGTATCCCACTAACTTGCCTCTATCGTTGCGCTAATACATGCCCTTGTCCACCATAAAGCTGTAAATTATCCACAATTGCCACCAATCCATCCCATCGATAGGCACACCAATCAGGCGCTAATAGCATAGGTTTTTTCGCATAAGCGGTGACGCGGTGGAAAATCACTTCCGCGGGTGTATTGCGGATCATCTCACCAACACTACGAGCATAATCTTCAAGACTCAGTAAAGATAAGCGCCCACTTCGCCACGCCTTGGCCATAGTGCTACCTTCGACGACATGCAAAGGATGCAGCTTCAAGCCATCAACGCCCTGCAGCAATACCGCCGCTAAGGTCGCCATATAATCGCTATGGATTTCATCGGGCAAGCCAAGAATAAGATGAGTGCACACCTTAAGACCGCGAGCTCTCGCCCTCGACACAGTGTCGCAATAACAGGCGAAATCATGGCCACGATTGATCTTGCGCAGCGTTTCATCTTTAGCGGTTTGCAACCCAAGTTCTAACCACACATCAACGCCGTTTGCCTGATAACTTGCCAGTAAATCCAGTACATTATCTGGCACACAATCGGGACGAGTTCCTACACACAGACCCACTATCTCGCCATCTTTAACGGCTTCATCGTACTTAGCCATTAACACCTGATACTCATCATAAGTGCTAGTGTAAGCCTGAAAATACGCTATAAATTTATCGGCTTGCGCCTGAGGTTTCGCCTCACGATAACGACTCTTACCCTGTTCGAGCTGCTCGGTAATACTCAGCACATCAGCAGTTTGGTGGCTAAATGACGCCACATTGCAGAAAGTACAACCTCCACGCCCCAAGGTGCCATCACGGTTAGGGCAGGTAAACTTGGCATCTATGGTGAGTTTTCGTAGTCGGGTACCATATCGCGCCTTGCAAACGGCACCAAAGGTGTTCACATATGCATCAAGCCCCATCAGAGCACCCACCAAATTTCATATCGCTTCATTAAGAATAACCAAGATAAAATCACAAATAGAAAAGAAAATACGTGAACAAATAGAAGAAAAAGCTTAGTGTAAACAAGGTAGCGAGTGGTTTCTTGGCGCTACATCAAATTCCCGCCTGACTCATACCCTTATTGTCATAAATGTGCGCATCCTCAAATTAACACACTAACCACTGAGATCTTGCTCACACTGATAATGAATAATAATTCAATAATTATAATTTTTTATTTAATTACTGTGTTTGCAATAAAAATCACTATTTCTAAATCAAAAACAATCCAACCTGCATGTTACATCTTGGTAAACCCACAGTTTCCTCATTTTTAAAATTCTTTTTATTCATAATGTTATACAGCACTTTTTACTGTTGACGTTAACGTAAAGCAATTATGATTTGTGTATGAAACATGAATTAATACCCATGTTTTATGCAAATTTTTGGTTTGACCTTTATTGAATCTCAGGCTAATTTGGGTGGTTCGGGTGCATATCTATAGAAAGTCTTTACATTTTCTCCCCGAGTAGTAATCAGTTGAGGTCTAGGGAGGTTTTTGTATGAGCTTATATCATCCCAGTTTTGAGCGGGACAATTGTGGTTTTGGGTTGATAGCACAGATGGATGGCGAAGCCAGTCATCGTATAGTGCGCACGGCAATCCATGGTCTAGATCGTATGAAGCACCGCGGTGGCATTGCCTCCGACGGTCGCACTGGCGACGGCTGTGGCTTATTAATGCAATTGCCAGTGCAATTTTTTGAAGCGATTGCCGCGGAAAATGATTGGCATTTGAGCCGTAAATTTGCGGTAGGTATGCTGTTTTTAAGTCAAGATGATGAACTGGCTGACCAAGCTAAGTTTATTCTTGAGCGCGAACTCGAGCGTGAAACCTTAAGTATTGCAGGCTGGCGCAAAGTGCCGGTCAATCCCGATGTATTAGGTGAAATCGGCAAGGCTAGCCTGCCACAAATCTACCAAGTGCTGATCAACGCCCCTATTGGCTGGCGTGAAAAAGACTTGGAACGCCGCCTTTATATGGCGCGTCGCCGCTTAGAGCAGCAGATCACCGATGACAAAGACTTCTATGTCGCGAGTTTGTCTGGCCAAGTTATCGTCTATAAAGGCTTAATGATGCCTGTAGACTTGCCCGCGTTTTATCCCGATCTCGCGGACATTCGCTTAAAAAGCTCTATCTGCCTATTCCATCAACGTTTCTCAACGAATACTTCTCCTAAATGGCCATTAGCTCAGCCGTTTAGATATTTAGCCCATAACGGCGAAATCAATACGATTACGGGTAACCGTCAATGGGCCCGCGCCCGCGCCTATAAGTTTAATTCACCGCTACTGCCAGATTTGCAGCAGGCCGCTCCCTTTGTGAATGAAACGGGCTCAGACTCTTCTTCCTTAGATAATATGCTGGAAATGCTGTTATCCGGTGGCATGGACTTATACCGTGCCATGCGTCTATTGATCCCGCCTGCTTGGCAAAGTAATCCAGAAATGGATGACGAATTAAAAGCCTTCTACGACTTTAACTCCATGCACATGGAGCCTTGGGATGGCCCAGCAGGTATTGTAATGACCAACGGTCGCCATGCTGCCTGCGCCGTTGACCGTAACGGTCTGCGTCCATCGCGTTATGTGATCACAAAAGATCGTATTTTGACCTTGGCCTCCGAAGTCGGTATTTGGGATTACGCCGCCGATGAAGTGATTGAAAAAGGCCGCGTTGGACCGGGTGAGTTACTGGTACTCGATACCTTAAACGGCCGCCTGTACCAATCCTTTGAAATTGATAACGACTTGAAACGTCGCCACCCTTATAAAGAGTGGATGGCGAAGAACAGCCGTACTTTAACGCCAGCGGAAGATTTAGCCTCTGAGCAGCACGGTGCCAGCGAGTTAAGCCCTGAGCTTTTACTGCAATACCAAAAACAATTTGGCTATACCCGTGAAGAATTAGAGCAAGTCATTTGGGTACTGGCAAAACAAGGTGAAGAAGCCACAGGTTCTATGGGCGACGATACGCCTATGGCGGTATTGTCGAAAAAGTCACGTTCACTGTATGACTATTTTAGGCAAAAATTCGCTCAAGTAACGAATCCACCTATCGACCCCTTACGTGAAAAACACGTTATGTCGTTGACCACTTGTATTGGCCGTGAACAGAACCTCTTCAATGAAACGACTGGGCATGCTTACCGGGTAATGTTCAATTCACCTATTTTATTATTCAGTGATTTTAACCAGTTACTGGGATTAGATAGCACTTACTACCGCGCCAATATTGTCGATTTAAATTACGAACCACAGGAAGGCTTAGAAAGTGCTATTCGCCGTATCACAGCCGAAGCCGAGCGTTTAGCCCGCAGTGGCACGACTTTGCTTATTCTGTCAGACAGAGCCATAGGTAAAACCGCGCAAGTGATCCCTGCGGCCATGGCGGTCGGTTCTGTGCAACAAATGCTGGTGAATAAGAGCCTGCGCTGCGACACCAACATTATTGTTGAAACCGCATCGGCGCGAGATCCGCATCACTTTGCCGTATTGCTTGGCTTTGGTGCCACCGCGATTTATCCGTACTTAGTGTATGAATCAATCTCTGAACTGGCGAAACGTCACCAGTTAACCGACACCACGGCATTGATGTTGAACTTCCGCTACGGCATCGAAAAAGGCCTGCGTAAGATCATGTCCAAAATGGGCATCAGCACTGTCGGTTCCTACCGTTGTAGCCAACAGTTTGAAGCTATCGGCATCGCCAGCGACGTGATTGAACTGTGCTTTAAAGGCGTGATTAGCCGTATCGAAGGCGTCAGTTTTGCTGAAATCGCCCAAGACCAAGCGATTCTGCACAAAGCCGCCTACCGCGCCCATGTGCCATTGCCGCAAGGTGGCTTACTGAAATACGTTGAAGGCGGCGAGTATCACTGCTTCAACCCTGATGTGGTCAACACCTTGCAGGCGTCATTGATTGACAAAAACTTCGCGACCTATAAAAAGTTCGCCGAACTCGTCGACAATCGTCCCGTGGCCACACTGCGTGACTTAATCGGTATTAAGGGTGCACAAGCATCGATTGATATCGCTAACGTCGAAGGCGCAGCGGGCTTGTATCAACGCTTTGACAGCGCAGCCATGAGTATCGGTGCCTTGAGCCCCGAAGCCCATGAAGCGCTGGCTATTGCGATGAACCGCTTAGGCGGCCGCTCGAACTCAGGTGAAGGTGGTGAGGATGCTCGCCGCTTTAATACTGAACGCAACTCTGCGATTAAACAGATTGCCTCGGCACGCTTTGGCGTTACGGCGCACTACTTAGTCAATGCCGATGTGTTGCAGATTAAAGTCGCCCAAGGGGCAAAACCCGGTGAAGGTGGTCAGTTACCCGGCCATAAAGTCAGCGTTGAAATCGCCGGACTGCGTCATGCGCGCCCTGGCGTAACCTTGATTTCACCGCCGCCGCACCACGATATTTACTCTATCGAAGATTTAGCCCAGCTGATTTTCGACTTGAAGCAAATCAATACTAAAGCGCTGATTTCAGTGAAACTTGTGTCAGAACCCGGTGTGGGCACTATCGCCACCGGCGTAGCGAAAGCCTATGCGGACATGATCACGATTTCAGGGTATGACGGCGGCACAGGTGCTAGCCCAATCACCTCAGTGAAGTATGCGGGCAGCCCATGGGAGCTAGGGTTAGCCGAAGTGCATCAATCGCTAGTGGAAAATGGTCTACGCCATAAAATTCGCCTGCAGGTCGATGGCGGCTTAAAAACCGGTACCGATGTGATTAAAGCCGCGTTGTTAGGCGCCGAAAGCTTTGGATTTGGCACTGTGCCTATGATCGCCCTAGGTTGTAAATACCTGCGTATTTGCCACTTGAACAACTGCGCAACTGGCGTGGCGACGCAAGATAAAAACCTGCGTGACAACCATTATCATGGTCTGCCAGAGCGAGTGATGACTTACTTTGAGTTTGTTGCACAGGAAGTGCGTGAATGGATGGCGGCCTTAGGGGTGAGTAAGTTTGAAGACTTAGTCGGTCGCAGTGAATGGTTATATGCCCTCGAAGGCCAAACCGCTAAGCAACAAGGCTTAGATCTGTCACCGATTTTGTATCAACCTAAGGTGCCAGCAACCTCGTCACGCACTTGGCAAGAAACCAATCCACCAGCGGATTTAGGGTTGCTGAACCAACATTTATTAAACGAGTGCCAAATCGCCGTCGATAAGGGCGAGTGTTTCGATGCCGCTTACAGCATCAACAATACCGACCGCTCCGTTGGCGCGACCTTGTCAGGCTATATCGCGAGTACGCTCGGCGTCAAAGGCACCAAAGCACCGGTCAAACTGAGCTTTAACGGCAGTGCCGGCCAAAGCTTTGGCGTGTGGAATAGCCCAGGCCTAGAGTTAAAACTCTGCGGTGATGCCAACGACTATGTGGGTAAAGGTATGTCTGGCGGCCAGATTGTCATCTACCCGCCAATTGGCAGCCCGTTCCAAAGTGAGCGCAGCGCCATTGTCGGTAACACCTGCCTTTACGGCGCGACGGGCGGCAAGTTCTTCGCCGCAGGTCAAGCTGGCGAGCGTTTTGCGGTCCGTAACTCAGGGGCGATTGCTGTGGTCGAAGGACTCGGTGATAACGGCTGCGAATACATGACTAGCGGCATAGTGGTTGTTCTTGGTAAAACAGGGGTAAACTTCGGCGCAGGTATGACAGGCGGCTTTGCCTATGTGTTCGATCAATTCGGCCGCTTTAATCGCCGTGTGAATACTGAGCTTGTCGATACGCAAAAACTTGACTCACCGATTCATCAACAACATTTAAAAGGTCTGATTGAAGCCCACGTGGCCGAAACGGGCAGTGAACATGCCAAGATGATCTTAAGTGATTTTGCTAACTGGTTGGATTGCTTCGTATTAGTAAAACCTAAAAATATTGCCGTGGCCGATCTGCTCAAGTTAGAGAAATCGAGCCCAGAATTAGTTGTAAAAGCGGGGTAATGGCGCATGAGTAACGATTTTCAATTTATTGAAGTGGGTCGCAAAGACCCCACCAAACACCCTGCGGCTAAACGTGCGACTCAGTTTATTGAGATTTATCAGCCTTTTGCTCAGCCTCAAGTGGCTGAGCAAGCGGACCGCTGTTTAGATTGCGGCAATCCATATTGTGAGTGGAAATGTCCGCTACACAATTATATTCCTAACTGGCTCAAGCTAGCGGAGCAAGGTCGCATCATGGAAGCCGCAGATTTAGTGCATGAGACCAACACGCTACCCGAAATCTGCGGCCGTGTTTGCCCACAGGACAGACTCTGCGAAGGCGCTTGTACTCTGAACGACGACTTTGGCGCTGTCACTATCGGTAATGTCGAAAAATACATTACCGACACAGCGATCGCCCAAGGCTGGCGCCCCGATATGAGCAAGGTCACACCACGCCCTGAACGAGTGGCGATTGTCGGTGCGGGTCCTGCGGGTTTAGGCTGCGCGGATATTCTGTCTCGCAACGGTGTTAAAGCTGTGGTCTTTGATAAATATCCACAAATTGGTGGTCTACTCACCTACGGTATTCCGTCTTTTAAACTCGACAAAGCCGTTATGGCGACCCGTCGCAGTGTATTAGAAGGCATGGGTATTGAGTTCAAACTCGGGGTTACTGTCGGTAAAGACATCCCATTTACTAAACTGCTCGAAGAATACGATGCAGTATTCCTTGGTATGGGCACCTATACCGCGATGAAAGCAGGCCTTGAGGGTGAAGATGCCCAAGGCGTATACCAAGCCCTGCCCTATTTGATTGGTAATACCCACCATTTAATGGGCACGCAAGATGCGCAATCGCCCTACCTGAACCTTGAAGGTAAACGTGTGGTGGTATTAGGCGGTGGTGATACTGCGATGGATTGTGTGCGCACAGCCGTTAGACAAGGTGCCAGCAGCGTAGTCTGTGCTTACCGCCGTGATGAGGCCAACATGCCGGGTTCACGCCGCGAAGTACAAAATGCGCGGGAGGAAGGCGTTAACTTCCTGTTTAACCGTCAACCTGTGGCGATTAAAACCCAAGATGGCAAAGTGATCGGCATTGAATGCGTTGAAACCGCCATGGGCAAGGCCGATGCAAGCGGTCGTCAACGCGCCGAAGCGATTGCGGGGAGCGAACAGTTGCTCGAAGCCGATGCGATCATTATTGCCTTTGGTTTCCAACCTAGCCCAGCACCTTGGTTTGCCGAACACGGTATCGAGCTAGATCAATGGGGACGAGTCAAAGCGAGTAAGTTAGACGAAAATCCATTCCAAACCACCAACCCGAAAGTATTTGCCGGTGGTGATATGGTGCGTGGTTCTGATTTAGTCGTGACAGCCATTGCCGAAGGTCGTGATGCTGCTCAAGGTATTCTTAACTACTTGGACTAAGCGCTAAGCTTAAACGCCAATGTGTTAGTTTTATCCCTAAAAAACTGTTTTACCGCTGTCATTTATCAAGTACTGCAATGGCTGGACTTAGTCAAACAAGTCCAGCCATTTGTTTGTGACTTGTCGCCATCGGTTGATGGAAAAATAGATATAAGCGCGCATCTTATGAGCGTACTTTTCCGTTAACCCTCCCGCATTTTACCGCGCCATTATCAAGCAATCCCAATCTCACCATAACGACTGCATAAAACTGTGTGGTATATTAGCCAGCATTCTCGTGTCCCACTCTTAAGTGTTGAATCAAAAAGGTCTCCCATGAAAATTGGAATTATTGGCGCAATGGAGCCAGAAGTCGCTCACCTGATCGCCGCCATGACAAACGCGACATCGCAAACCATTGCTGGTATTGAATTTATTGCAGGTACACTCGCAGGTAAAGACGTAGTCGTGACTCGTTCAGGCATAGGTAAAGTCGCCGCAAGTATTGCGACCACACTGCTCATCGAAAAATATGCGCCAGATGCGGTGATCAACACAGGTTCTGCCGGTGGTTTTGTCGATACGTTGGCCATTGGCGATATCGTGATTTCTTCTGAAGTACGTCACCATGATGTGGATGTCACCGCCTTTGGTTATGAAATTGGCCAAATGGCACAGCAACCCGCTGCGTTTATTCCTGCCGCACATTTAGTTGAAGCCGCTAACAAAGCGATTGCTCAGCTGGGTGAAGTCAAAGCAATTGAAGGTTTGATTTGTACTGGCGACAGCTTTATTTGCGATCCTGTTCGCACCCAAGCCATGCTCAAAAACTTCCCGACTATGGCCGCCTGTGAGATGGAAGGCGCGGCAATCGCTCAAGTTTGTCATCAGTTTAGTGTGCCATTTGTGGTTATCCGCTCTTTATCGGATAACGCCAACAATGACTCGCCAGTGGATTTTGATTCTTATATTGTCAAAGCGGGTTACCACTCGGCGTTGATGGTGATGCTGCTACTTGAGCAACTGAATCCTGACTCAGTAAAGTAATCACTTAAGCGGAAAGTACCGAATGCACACCTCTTTTTATCAACAACTTGTCGAGATAGATGGCGCTTTGTTTGAAGGCTTTTTGGTACTTTTTTTTGCTTTGTTATTGGCGCGCTTAGCACCATTGCCACGGGAAATGCAGCCGCTTATTTGGTTTAGCCATTTAGCCAAGCAACTCGCCGCCAAAGTGAATCGCCCTGAACGATCTCCAAGCCAACAAGCCACAGCAGGCTTTTTAGCTATGTTGCTGTTACTGTTCCCGTTTTGGGCCATTATCACCTTTTTGCTCGAACTGGCCGCCTTTCCATGGTTTTTCGAATTTTTGGTGCTTTATCTGTGTTTAACCGATGCAGGATTTAGCCAAGTTGCCGATGAAATCGCTAAGGCCTTAAAACGTGGAGACAATGCCAGCGCAAAAAAGCTATTACAGCCTTGGGTGCTGCGCGATACCGATAGTTTGTCGGAAATAGGCCTAGCCAAAGCCACCATAGAAAAACTCGCTACGGCGCCTATTTACGGCACAGCATCGACCATTTTCTTTTTCGCTATTGCTGGAGCACCGCTAGTGCTGGCGGTGCGTATGCTCAAACAACTCGAATTAAGCTGGCCACCCATTCAACCAAAGTATCAACATTTTTGCAGTACTGTGAATGGTGTATCCATTATCTTGCTGGCGATTCCGGCTTGGTTGTGGAGCCTGTCGCTCGCCATTCAAGGCGGGCCTAAGGCGTTTGCAAAACTTTTTAGAGCCCCTAAAAATCATCACGCTATTCGAGGTTATGTTCTCAGTGTGAATCTCGTGGCCAGTATTTTGAGAATCGAACTCGGTGGACCACAGAAGTTTGCTGGCGTGCGTATTAATGTGGACAAACTACGTTATGGTCCGCAGCCAACCAGTGATGACATCACGCCTGCAATCAAGCTGACCTCACGTGCCTGTGCTATCTGGTTTAGCTTTATCATTATACTGCCCTTGTTATGGGCAAGTTTACGTTGGTTACAAAGCCTGTGATATGATGCCGCATTATCTCAACGTGAAGTTAAAGGCTGACCATCTTGCTCGAAAACATGCATATTTCATTAACAACACCTGCGTTGTTATTTCCTGCTATCTCATTGTTACTATTAGCTTATACTAATCGTTTTTTTGCTCTCGCGGCATTAATACGGAGCTTAAGCAGTGGTGAGAAACCCGTTCATAAAGATCAAATCAAAAACCTGAGTCAACGCATTTCCATTATTCGTCGTATGCAAGAAGCGGGCGTATCTAGCTTTGCCCTGTGCGTACTGTGCATGATTTTCATCTATGTCGGCTTTAATAAAACTGGCTCAGTGATTTTTGGCGCTAGTCTGCTATTACTGCTCTATTCACTGATTTTATCTGTGATTGAAATTCGCATCTCTGTGGACGCATTAAATATACATATCAAAGAGATGAGTAAATGAGCCAGTGGATCTACTTTTTTGATTTATGGGGTACTGCTGTATTTGCACTTTCTGGCGCACTCGCCGCTGGACGCCATAGAATGGACCCCTTTGGTGTCATAGTACTCGCCTCGGTTACCGCTGTGGGCGGTGGCAGTATTCGGGATGCCTTGATTGGCGCGACGCCTGTGTTTTGGATCCGCGATCCCAATTACATCATAGTGATCCTCGCAACTGTGCTCGCCTGTTTGCTGTTAGTGCGTCGACCTCGTAAGGTGCCCGAATATATTTTGCCGGTCGCCGATGCCTTTGGATTAGCCTTGTTTACTGTGATTGGTGCCGAAAAAGCCCTTAATATGGGCTTAAGTGGCATGATTGCCGTGGTTATGGGCTTGATCACAGGCGTGGGAGGAGGCATTATTCGAGACTTACTGTGCAGACAAGTTCCTATGGTGTTACGTACAGAAGTCTATGCCACAGCTTCAATCATTGGTGGTATCGGCTATACCGTGAGTTTAGCCTACGGTATGGGCGAGAAAACGGCGCTGTTTCTGGCGATGACCAGTGCCCTATTTATCCGCTTAAGCGCCATCAAGTGGCATCTGTCGTTACCGGCCTTTGATCTCAAAACCAAGAGGGAATAGTTTGCGAATATTGTGTCTTATTTTGTGCCTCATTTTTGTGCCAGCCCTCAATCCTGCAGCGGCGCAAGCCAACTCAGGTGAAATGCCGCAAGAACAGCTGTTAGCCGTAAAGTATATGAATGCGCTAACCGAACACGACTATAAGACACTACGAAAATTCTATAACCGCGACAGTATCTTCTTCGACAAAACCGCTAACCGTAAATACACCGGCGGTCGCTTTATCATCGACTTTCTTGAGCGCGCCCATGAGGGCGTACTCGAGTACGACTTCAACATAGAACATATGTATAACGCCGGCTCTTTGGTAGTAATGATAGGTAACTATCACTTCAAAGGGCCGGGCGAGCAATTCGGCAAACCTGGCAAAATCATCGACATCGCTATTCCTGGCGTCACTAGCCTTAAACTCGATATGCTCAACAATAGGGTGACTGAGCATGTGGATCTTATCGATTACCAGACCATGTCTGATCAATTAGCGATGCAGTAGTCACAAAATTTCCCCGTCTTTGAAACTTGATCCCTAAAAACGGGTCGAAACTAACAATGAGCCAATACCACTGCGTATTTCACCTTAGCTAGGTTGACTGAGTCGTTTCGTTTCAATGAGGTTTGTATGAAGTTTTTTGGATTGATAGCCCTACTCGCCCTTAATGGCTTAATGCTGGCTCCCAAAGCACAGGCCTTACAGCCCATAATCGTGTCTTACGCCGTTCAGCCCGTCAGTCATTTTAATCAGCAGCTGCGTGTCGCTCAGGCGCAACATCAACCTTGGTCGGAAGACCCAAGTCAGATCAGCAGCCAATACGCAGGCAACAAATTTACCTTAGTGCGAACCCAAACCAATAAAGACAGCATTTTGACCTATCAGGTGAGCGAGCTCTCCAAGCAACATCCACAAATGCTGTTGATTATTTCCTTAAAGCAGAATGCAAAACAATGGCAGGTAAGTTCGGCGCAACTGGCGTGGAAATGCAGTGGTGGGCAACACTTTGGCACCGACAGATGTAATATCGCCGAGCACGAGGCCAACACAGCGCCTTAATCTTATGGGGGGAAACAGACTTAAAAACAAAGAGCGCTCTAAGGCGCTCTTTTTGTTCGATTAACGACTTTTCATTTAACAGACAATGGCTTAAACCAAAGTCACTTTGGCAAATTTGCGTTTACCGACTTGGAATACCGCGACAGTACCAGCAGACAAAGTCATACGGCTATCGTCCAGCTTTTCGCCGTCCATCTTCACCGCGCCTTGCTTGATCATCCGCATCGCTTCTGAAGTCGATGCTACTAAATCAGCATCTTTCAACAGATTTGCAATCGCAATACCTTCACCCGCCACTAACTCGATTTCTTCGATATCGTCAGGGATCATGCCCTTAGCACGGTCAACAAAAGCTTGATGCGCGCTTTCTGCAGACGCTTCATCGTGGAAACGTGTGATGATTTCTTTAGCCAAGGCAATTTTAATGTCGCGTGGGTTAGACCCATTGGCCACATCTTGCTTAAACTGCTCAATTTCAGCCAGTGGACGGAATGATAGCAGCTCAAAGTAGCGCCACATTAAATCGTCCGAAATTGACATCAGCTTGCCAAACATTTCGTTGGCAGGTTCGCTCACGCCAATATAGTTGTGTGCCGATTTAGACATTTTCTTCACGCCGTCTAAACCTTCGAGCAGCGGCATCATGATCACAGCTTGTGGCTTTTGGCCTTCCGCTTTTTGCAGTTCACGGCCCATTAACAGGTTGAACTTTTGATCTGTACCACCCAGCTCTACATCGGCCTGCAGCGCAACTGAGTCGTAACCTTGCAGCAGCGGATACATAAACTCATGAATCGCAATAGATTGACCCGAGGCATAACGCTTCTTAAAGTCATCACGCTCCATCATACGAGCCACAGTTTGCTTGGAAGCAAGGCGGATCATCCCCGCTGCGCCCAATGGCTCTAGCCAGCTTGAGTTAAATTCGATACGGGTTTTAACTGGATCAAGTATCTTATAAACCTGTTCTTTATAGGTTTCGGCGTTCGCTAATACTTGCTCACGGGTTAACGGTGGACGCGTACTGTTTTTACCGCTTGGGTCACCCACCATACCAGTAAAGTCACCAATCAAAAAAATGACTTCATGACCTAACTCTTGGAATAACCTTAATTTATTTAAGATTACTGTGTGTCCAAGATGGATGTCCGGAGCGGTAGGATCGGCGCCTAACTTAATACGGAGTGGACGTCCTTCTTTGAGTTTTTCCAGCAGATCCGCTTCGAGTAAAATCTCATCGGTACCACGTCTAATTTCTGCTAATACTTGGTCTAAATCAGCCATCTCGGCAGGGACTCCTAAGGCCATGATCATAAAATGAAGAGACTTATGTTACTTGTTAGCCACCACAATTGAAAGTGTGTACACTAACGGGATTATTTAAGTCTCTGGTTATTGGTATCGGCGTCAATGGGAAAGGTTATAACGTTATTTAAATTGTTGCCTAAAAAGCATCAAATTCTCCTCAGCATTCTTTCAGTTATCACTATGATAACCATGCTACTCCCTTCTGAAGAAGCGCAAGCTTCAAGACAAACCACTAGCATTGATGACCAAGCTCAAATCAACACCCGTTATGATGTGCCTTTAGCGTTTCGCTCGCCTGAACGTCCTGAGTTATTAGAGGGCCAAACAGACAATGCGCCCACCAATGCTGCACCATTATCATCAACCGACGCGCTTGCCGCGGGTGATGCTAATAATCCAGCGACAGAATCCTTAGAGAGTGCCCATCACAGAGATGTCGAGCATTTTAACGTTAAAAACGGTGACACCTTAGCCGCAGTATTTGATCGCGCAGGATTAACCAGTAAAGACGTGTATGAAATCACCCAACTTCCCTTGGCCAAACAAAACTTACTTAAGATTATGCCGGGCGAAGAAATCGTGATTTCAAAGGATGCCAATGGTGATTTGACCGAAGTGCGTTATCGCGTCAATGCAATTTCAACCTTAGTGATTACTAAGAATCAAGAGCAATACCAAGAAAAAATCTCTGAGAAGGATGTGGAAATCCGCAGCCATTTCACCAGTGCTAAGATTAAGAGCAACTTCTGGAACGCCGCCGTCGATGCAGGCATGAGTGCAAATCAGATCATGCAATTATCGACCGTATTTGGCTGGGACATCGACTTCGCCTTAGATTTACGCGAAGGCGACAGCTTTGCCATTATTTATGAGCAAGAATATGCCGATGGTGAATTTTTGCGTAACGGCAATATCTTAGCCGCAGAATTTGTAAACCAAGATGAGCGCTATACCGCCATTCGCTATACCGACGGCAACTATTATTCCGAAAATGGCACTAGCATGCGTAAAGCCTTCTTACGCTCACCAGTCGATTTTAAATATGTCAGTTCCAACTTTAATCCAAGGCGTTTACACCCAGTAACGGGCCAAGTCAAAGCCCACCGCGGAGTGGATTATGTCGCCGCCATTGGCACACCCATTAAAGCGGCGGGGAGCGGACGCGTCATCGAAGCGGGCTACAATCAATTCAACGGTAACTATGTGTTTATCAAACACAACGATACCTATACCACCAAATATCTTCACCTCACTAAGCGCAACGTCAGCAAAGGAGCCAGCGTTAAGCAAGGGCAAATCATAGGTACATTAGGTAAAACGGGGCGCGTCACGGGTGCGCATTTGCATTACGAATTTATCGTCAATGGCGTCCACCGCAACCCAAGAACCATAACGCTACCTAAAGCCGAATCAATTGCGAGAAAAGAAAAACATCAATTTGATGCACTCAGCCAGCAATTGATGACTACACTTTCGCAAAACAAGCAAACGCAATTGGCAATGCAATAACGACGGACGGATTCCTCCCAATGAAAAACGCTTATTATATTGGACTGATGTCAGGCACCAGCATGGACGGTGTCGATGCCGTATTGGTCGACTTTTCTGGCGCGCAGCCGCAGCTTATCGCCAGCCATACCGAAGCCATACCGAGCCATTTGCTCAAAGGCCTACAGCGCCTTTGCTTACCCAGTACAGATGAAATTAACCGCCTCGGCCGTTTAGATCGTAATGTAGGTCAACTGTTCGCCTTAGCAGTCAATAATCTGCTGGCCAAATGCACCATTGCCAAAGAAGAGGTTATCGCCATTGGAAGCCATGGCCAAACCGTGCGCCACATGCCAAACCTTGAAGTGGGTTTTACCCTGCAAATTGGCGATCCAAACACTATAGCAACTGAAACAGGTATCGATGTGATTGCCGATTTTCGCCGTAAAGATATTGCCCTAGGTGGCCAAGGCGCGCCCTTAGTGCCCGCATTCCACCAGCAGACTTTTGCTGAAGTTGGCAAGAAACGCATCATTTTAAATATTGGCGGCATAGCCAACATTACTTATTTACCGGGCAACAGTGACCAAGTGCTGGGCTTCGACACGGGACCTGGCAATACCTTGGTAGACGCCTGGATCCAGCAGGTGAAAAGTGAGCCCTTCGATAAAGATGGCGAATGGGCGGCATCGGGCAAAACCGACCAAGGCCTGTTAACGCAACTGCTTTCGCACCCGTATTTCTCCCTTGCTTACCCTAAAAGCACTGGGCGCGAGCTATTTAACCAAGCTTGGCTAGAACAGCAATTATCGCCTTTTAATCATTTAGATGAAGAAGATATCCAATCGACGTTATTGGATTTAACCTGCCACAGCATAGCCCAAGACATTATTAAACTATCCAATGAAGGGGAATTGTTCGTCTGTGGTGGCGGCGCGTTCAATGGCCAACTGATGCAACGTCTTGCCGCCTTATTACCAGGTTATAAGCTGGATACTACCTCGGCCCTTGGCGTCGACCCTAAGTGGGCCGAAGGCATCGCCTTCGCGTGGCTCGCCATGCGTAACCACTTAGGCTTACCCGCCAACCTCCCAGCTGTCACAGGCGCCTCCCGCGAAGCTGTACTCGGCGGAAGATTTAGCGCTAAGTAATCCTTAAAGCAACTTATTTAAGTAACTTATACTTAAGCAAGATGATATCCCGTTGTGGGAAGCCATCGAGCGTCATCACTAAGCGGTTTGACTCTTGGATATACGTCATAGAGCCAAAACCGCTTAAGCTCGAACGGGGAACCCTTAGGAGTGATGTCAGCTGTTGATTGCTCGCCTCCCAAAAATTAAGCCGCTGCTCGTTACCATTACTCGATTTAAAATACACCCCGTTTGCCGTAAGCACCCAGTTATTACCTGCACGGAATACTTTGCTAGGAATTAACTCTCGAACCTGCTCAGGCTGCGTTAAATCAATCTGCCAGAGTCCATTCACCCCATAACGGCTAAATACAAATTCGTTAGCCGATTTCGCAAATCCCACAGCCATAGTCAGAGGACTGATCACTCTTGGTGTACTGTTATCTAAATAAAACTCCGTGATGCCATCGCTGGTCGATGCTAATACGGCAGTGCCCTGCCAATTCCAACTGGGGCGACCGTGATTGTGATAACTCGAGGCTAAGGCAGTAATGTTTTTATTGGCTAAATCTAAAATAAAAATGCGATTACCTTCATTGCGATCATCGGGGGCGATAAAAGCTATTTTAGAGCCATCGGGAGACCAACGCGGGTAAGCTACGCGCGACTTGAGATGAGTATGTTGCTCAAGTTTTTTGCCGTTTATATCTGACGCCCAAATCTCGTTATAGCCAGTCTCACTAGAGACAAATACTATCCGTTTCGCCTCGGGGGAATAATCGGGATTTCGGTGGCTGATACTAGAATACAGGAGCGGAAACAAACTGCCAGATACCGACTCCCCAAGGGAAAAATACGCCATTTGGAATTGACGACGATACTGGTGATAAACAAGCTCACCTTCCGCTGATACACTGCTGGGATAACTCATTCCCTCTACATCGAGAGATTGAATATGCGTGGTTGCAATATCGATAGTAAAACCGTTGCGACTGCCGGAATCTTCGGTGGCAAAAACCAGCGACTGGCTATCAGGCGTCCAACTCAAGCCGCGAATATCTTCTAGTCCGTGGGTTAAGCGTTTCTCACTGGCACTGGCTAAATCCCGAATAAAAATATCTTCCGAGATATTACTAAAGCGTCTCGCTATTGCCAGCCAACGACCATCAGGACTGAAGGCTAAATCTCGGTCTTCATAGTTACAGTGCACTTCGCAGGATAATCTTTCAGCCTTAGCGTCAGGTTGCACCAAAGACAAACGGTAGATACCACCCACCTTACCCGCCTCAAGGGAGGAAACATACGCAAGATATTGGCCGTCAGCAGAAATATCTATTGCCGCCATATCGGTCGAGCAAGGCGCTAAGGCGAGGGTTTCATTGGTTGCAAGGGTTAACTGAGTAATTTGGCACTCTCCCGTTCCCTGAGTTCGGGAGGCAAAAAACAACTTAGTGTCATCTAAACTCCACACTGCGCGAAGCTCTGCCGATGTGGAAGGCGTTAACTGACGGGCGGGGATGTCTTCACGTTTAAAATCTTTAAGATACAGACTAGAAGTAACGCCAGGACGACTCGCACCATACACTAACCAACGCCTATCGTGGGATAACCTAGGATAACGCTCCGATCCCGGATCTCTGGTCAGCACTGTCATTTGGGTCTCTGTCATCCGCTGTTTATCTTGGTACAGGTGCACGCCAATCAATAGACCAACAGTCACGATGACCGCCCCCATCAATATCACCATAAAATGCAGTCGTCGCATCGTATGCTGTAACTTCGCCTCAGTGATTTGGAGTTTATCGATGTCTGTGTCATCAGAAATGTCGTAGACAGGGGGCAATAAGAGGCGGTACCCAGCCTTACGCACGGTTTCAATCACACCACCATCCTGTTCGAGTGGCGACAATTGCTGCCGTAAATGCCAAATCGCATTAGTGAGTGCCTTAGTACCTACGTAAACATTGCCCTCCCACACTTTTTCGATCAACTCATCACGGGTCACCACATTAGGATGACGCAAGGCAAGATAGCTAAGCACTTCAATAAACTTAGGTTGAAGTGACACCTTAGCGGCTTCATGTTGGGACGTTTCATCCGCCTGCGTTTGAAATGAAATTGAGTTATCGGAAGGGTCAATGCGACAACTTCCTAAGCAAAAACTCAACTTATTCTTATCCTTCATTTTTCTCACACCTGAGTTATTGATCTTTTTATGGTTAGGGTAATGAGTGCATCATTCGGTTAGATACTACCTAAGACTTAGCCCAGTTAGCAAACGAATGAATTAAACTAACTATATAAAATTCAAAATATTAGCTCGTATAAAATCTAAAATAGAGATTTAAACAATATAGAATCGAGTCGAAGCGGGTTGCGACAAAGCAACAGATTGCTTACAACTGCATGACCAATAAAAACTTATGCGTCAACGTCTTACTCCTGTTACAAATTATCTGTGCGGGAGTTATGCACTTTGTTAGGGACCCAAACATGCTTCGTTTAGCCTTGATTTGCATCGGGATGATGTTATGTCCAATTTTTACCCCACAGACCTTAGCACAAGACTACCAAAAACCTTCCTCTGCATTGCAGCAAACCATTAACCACAGTACCAGCCTCACGACACGGCTTTCAAACGATCGCCAATGGTTAGCATTGCTCAGCCCTATTTCGGCTCCCAGTATTACTACGTTGGCCATACCAGAGCAGAAACTCGCGGGGTTACGTATCGCAGCAGAGCAATATTTACCCAGCCGTATTAGCAAACGCTACCACCAACTCAGGCTAATTAATATTCAAAACAATCAGCAGCGAATGATTAGCTTGCCCGGCGGCCATGATATTACTGAGCTGCAGTTTTCCCCCGACAGTCGCTATCTGTCCTATTTGAGCCTAACGCCAGAGGGCGGTTACTTATATGTTTACAACATCGCTCAAGATAGCCACAAGCGCCTGTCAGATAACCGATTGAATGGCACGATTAGTCTTGATTATCAGTGGGTTAACAATAGCAGCCTGCTCACTCGCTTTGTGGTAGCCTCCAATACCAACGCAAGCATGGCTCAGGCCGTTTACGCACCTAAAACCAAGGAAACCTCGGGCAAACAAAGCCCACAGCGCACCTATCAGGACTTATTGAAAACCAGCGCTGACAAACAACGCTTTAGCCTACTGACAACCAGTCAATTGGCCCGAGTGGATTTAGATGGCAAGCGGACAAATATCGCCGCGCCGGGTATTTTTGAGGATTTTTCGGTTTCACCCGATGGGCGCTATATTTTAACCCATCAGCTCACCACGCCCTTCTCAACCCAAGTAAAATATTATGATTTTTCAACCTTAACAGAGATTTATAATCTTGATGGCCAAAGCATTACGCAACTGTACCAAAGCCAGAGTGGAGAATCTAAGCCCCAAGGAAGAGACTCAGTGCTCCCAGGCCCACGCCAGTTCCATTGGGTTCAAGGGCGAAGCGCAACCTTAGCCTTTACCGAGGCTCTAGATCAGGGCGATAGCCAGCAGGAGGCGCCGCTACGGGACAGTCTATGGCAACTCGATGCCCCCTTTACCCAAAAGGCCAAACTCATAGCCAAAACCCCTTGGCGGATCATCGATATCGACTGGGCGGAAAACAACATCGCCTTAGTGACCCAGCGCAATAGCAAAGCACAGTTACTGCGACTGAGTAGCCTAGATACCCGCCTTGGAGAAAGTAGCCTACAGACGTTGAACGAGCGTAATCTGCGCGATAAATATCAAGAGCTTGGAACATTCTCCAGAGAATACACCCAAGGCAAAGGGCATGTGATCCGCCTGCAGCAGGCGCAAACTGCAGGGCTTATTCACTACGGCCAAGGGGCATCGCCACAGGGGGATAAGCCTTTCTTAAAGCGCACCTCATTACTGACGGGTGAGTCGTCACTGCTTTGGCAATCGCCAGCCCAGCAATTAGAGTCGGTGCGCTACGTGCTCAATCTTGAGCCCTTACAGCTGATTATTAACCGTGAAAGCCCGACTGAAGCCCCAAGCCTTGTCTTAATCGATGGCGCTAAAGAAAGTGTGCTCTACCAACAGGCCGATGAACTGAGTGCGTATCGGGGAATGCAGAAGCAGCTTATCACCTACAAAAGAACCGATGGAGTGCCCCTGTCTGGCACTCTCTACTTACCCGCCAATTACACCAAGGAGCAAGGCACCCTACCAGTGTTAATGTGGGCTTATCCGCGGGAATTTAACGATCCCGATGTCGCGGGCCAAATTAGCTTTAGCGCCAATCAATATCCCAGCATCAGCCCTAGGGGCCCAATCCCATTAGTCGCCGAAGGCTTTGCGGTGTTTGATAAAGTCTCTATGCCCATCATCGCTCAAGGGGATAAAGAGCCCAATGACAGCTTTCGCGAGCAACTCGTTGCCAACGCACAGGCGGCTGTCGATACCTTGGTGGATTTAGGCATTGCCGATCGCAAACAAATCGCCGTGGGTGGACATTCCTACGGGGCCTTTATGGTGGCAAACTTGCTCGCCCATACGGATTTGTTTTATGCAGGCATTGCCCGAAGCGGTGCCTATAATCGCAGCCTCACTCCTTTTGGGTTTCAAAATGAGGAGCGTTACTACTGGCAAGCCAATGATATTTATCAGCAAATGTCACCGTTTAATTACGCCGATAACATCAAATCACCCTTGCTATTAGTTCACGGCGAGATGGACCAAAACTCAGGCACTTTCCCGCTGCAATCAGAACGACTGTTCGATGCTATTCAAGGCCTTGGCGGTAAAGCAAGATTAGTTGTTCTGCCCTTTGAAGAACACAGTTATGCGGCTAAGGAATCCCTAGAACACTTGCTCTGGGAACAAAGCCAGTTCTTAAAGGCAAATCTGCCGTCCACTAACCTGTGAGCCAATAAGCTAAATAACGCTTAGCATTCCACAAGTACATCCCATCAAAGGATTGGCGGCATAACCAGCCGCCAGTCGCTTAACAAGTTACTGCTATCACTTATCCCTAAATACTGTGTTTATTCAGTATTCAAGAGAGTATCTCCCCTCACTGATGCATCGAACCTCTGAATCTTTAGCCTTTGTCTCTTAGAGCTTTTGACTCTTAGATCTTTTGACTATTTCCCGTTAGTCGATTGACTTTATGCTCTGTTTTTCTCACTCAAGGCCCCCGAAGAGCAATCGCCTATGTGAGGACCCAATATGTAGAGAGAGCAAGGATCTTGTGTTAAGTGATTGTCTTAAAAGCTTAATCTAAACACCAAAGTTAAGAGCTTTAGTTAATTACCGTAGTCTAAAACCAGTAAAAGCTTAGTATCTGCCTACCCAGTTTATGGCTTGCTACGTGCACCAAACCTATTACGATGAACTGATTACGATGAGCTTATTGATATGCGCGTCTAACGGTGATTGGCAATAAAAAAACCGCATGCAGGGAGCCACATGCGGTTGAGCAAACTTAAGTGGTTAGTATCAATTCAACGATATTAGAACTTAAGCTCTGCACCTAGGTAGGCATAGCGACCAACACCACCGCCATAGGCGCTGCTGTAGTTACCATTACCCGTTTCGACTAAATCACCAGTATCGGCCACCCAAGGACCCTGATTGTCGAAAATATTACGCACACCGCCGTATAAACGTAATTCAGTCTGACTCACGTCCATAGTGTAAGACACTGACAAATCGTGGGTGATATACGAGCTGTAGAATAGGAATGCGGGCGTTTCTGGATTGGCCACTGCAGTGGCATCGCCAGCATCGAGTTTGGCTTGGTTTTCGGCTTTCAGCACGTTCCACTCTTCAACTCTATCGTGGCTATCGACCATGGCGCTCTTATACTTAGCGCTCCAACGTACACGCCAATCATCATTACTCCAGGTTAATGAGATTGCACCTCTGTCCTCAAAAATCCCGCTGGCAAGCTCACCGACATAGTCATCTTCAACTAAACCATCCGCGCCATAGTAGCTAGTGCTAAATTCCAACACATGGGTCCAGTTAGTTTTTAAGCTAAGCTCACCGTAACCGTCTAATTGCCACTCGTAGGCCATGGCGATATCAACACCACGGGTGACAATGTCATTTAGGTTCTGTTCCTGTTGGATAACCTGGGTGATTTGCCCTTCAGTATCGCGGCTGATGACCTGACAGTACTCGTTATCGGCGCCATAGGGATTACTCGAGTTATAACATTCGGCCAGAATATCCTCGTTACTCAGTGAACCAATGGCATCGGTGACTTTGATATCGTAATAATCGACTGCCAGATTAAAGCCTTCGAGGAAGGCTGGCGCCATGGTAAAGCCTAAGGTATAGGTATCCGCGGTTTCCTCGGTGAGGTTTTCGTTACCAGCGTTCGGCGAATATTTAGAACCGCCCTCATCCTCAAAGATACCGTTAGTCGCAATTGCGGCTGCAATACCAGGGTCTTGGCGACAACTATCATGCCCAGCCCCTGTTGAGGTTGCTGTTACCCCATCACAAATATCGCGGATACTGTCGTAATCTCCACGGGGTGGAGAAATCAGTTCGGTAATATTCGGCGCACGTTGCGAGCGAGAGTAGTTAGCACGTAGGGCATAGTTGGCAATAGGCTCCCATAGAATACCCGCGCGATAGCTCGACATTAAGTCGATGTTTTTCTGGCTGTAATCGGCAAGACGTAATGACAAATCTAGGTCGAGCCTATTAGCAAAAGCCTCATCCCTTAACAAAGGAAGATTCGCTTCACCAAAGGCTTCCCATACTGTCACATCCCCTTCAAAGGGCGGCACATCGTTAAACGTTATCGCATCGCCACGCATCGCTTTATCGGTATCGACGGCTTGAGTATCACGGCGATATTCGACCCCGAATGCCGATTGCACGCCACCCGCGGGCAATTCAAACAATTCGCCTGAGATAAACCCTAGGGCATTAAATTGCGTGATATCCGTGTTGATATAAGGAGTGGCACGGATATAGTCCGCCCCTTCCTTACTGATTGAACCTTCACCAAAGATATTGACGGGAACACAACCCTCAGCCCTTGCCTCTTCACTGGCACATTGGATAGTCACACCATCGGCAGCGTATTCAGCATCCAGAGCATATTGCAGACGACGAATACTGATCTCATTGCTGCGGCGCTGACGCTGTTCAAACTTACCGTAACCCAGTGAGGCATCCCAGGTCCAAGTTTCAAATAAGTTACCCTGCAATCCCGCCCAAGTACGCAAAGTAGTACGCTCATTATCGCTCTCAACGGGCCCAACTTCTTGGAAGCGGCGATCCCAAGTGATGCTCTTGCCTGCTGTTGCAGCAATTTCGGCTGGCACATAAGGATTGTTTGGTGAAATACTGCCCGCAGCAATAGTGCCAGGAAGACCCGTTACAGGGTCGATATAGAGTTCAGTGTCGTTATAGTCTTGACCTTCGGCATCGGTACGACGAAACGCGTTATTGCGGCTAAACTGCACTTGCACATTCGCGCGCACATCGTCACTGAGGTCATAGTTCATTTTAACCGCCGCGGCCAAGGTATCCTCAGGGACCTTTAATAAACCTGTGGTGTAACCGTTATAACCATCACGCTCTTCTTTAAAATCGGTTTTAAGCTCAGTGCCATCGTACCACCAAGAGTTTGATTTAAAGCGACCACCGATGATGTCATTACTGCGTTCGCGCCAATCGTCTCGGGTAATATCGCGCATACACTGGTCGCCATCGACAGTGTTCATGGCATTACACATTTGCTTTTCATCGTAGGCAAAACTTGACTCGTACAGGGCTCTTTCCCTGTCGGTCGCAAATAACCCATGTTGCTTATCGTAAGTCGCACTGGCGAAGATATAACCTTTATCGCCATTAAAATCAGTGCCATAACCTACATCGACTGTGGTTTCTCGACCACCACCTTCGGTGGTTTCGCCGCCACGGGCGTTAATCTCAAAGCCCGTCTTGTTCTGTTGAGTAATAATGTTCACCACCCCAGCAATCGCATCGGAACCATAGACAGCCGACGCCCCGCCAGTAATGATTTCGACCTTATCGACCATAGCGGCAGGAATGGTGCTTAAGCTGACATAGTTACCGCTATAACTGTTTGATACAACGCGGCGACCATCGATCAAGGTCAGGGTACGGTCTGTACCTAGGTTACGTAAATCAATGGTTGAAAGACCCGTATTTTGCACGCTCGATTGGCTATTTGTACTGCTAACGCCTTCTGCCAATGCAGGAATTTGGTCAACTAGAATATCCGCCAATGATCCAATACCGCTATCGGCGATATCTTTCGCATCTAGGCCCTGCAATGGAGTGCTAAGTGAAAAGCTGTCACGCTTAATTCGCGAGCCAGTGACAGTCACTTTTTCGATGCTTTCTTGTTTATCAGCTACCTCAACTTCAACCCGATTAGCGCTTTCATTCACCGCATTCACTTCAATCGTATCGGCAGCCCAGGCTACCGAAGGAGCAATACCAAACATTGATGCTTGTATTGCTAAGGTCAATAGTTTCTTCTTCATCATTCCCACCTTCACTTTTAGGCATCGCAAACCATTTTTGTTGTTGTTTGGCACTGTTACTTGAATTAATCCAAAAGCCTTAGTCAGCGATTTTTCTTCAAGGACTTTGGTTTAATCATGGCTAGCAACACAGAAACACATAATTAACATTTAAGTAACTCAACCCTTTTACTTTGCCTAGTAATGAGCGACAACGAAATACCCCTCGTTTATTTCCCCGTTTTATATCTATTAAATGTCTATTCATTTATTTTCAATTACTTATAAGAACAAAAAAGAATAATTCGACGACTTGATACGCAAGAGGTGAGGGAAAAGCAATCCCTCAATCACCAGGTTGCCATCTATACAACCTATGCAGGTAAAAAACAAAAATGGCTAATATCCCAGAAAATCCGCTCATTGACGCGATAAGCCATGATCAAAAATGCACAATATGAAAACCCATCTATGCTTGATCACAGTTGTGCCATGTAAACGAACTAAAGTGATTATTAACTAAGCAGTAAAGACACAACACTCTGATTGTGATGGCCAGCTTTGGCATGAACAATCTGGGCGTGCAAAACCTTAATTAAGGGAATGGTTATTTATCTAGCTAAACTTAACCAGCGAGATAAACAAGGGTTTATGTAATGGCGTCAAAAGCCACACAGACATAAATCGGCTAAATAGGAAATCAAACAATGAATATGTCACAAAAAATGGCGGCGGAATTTCTTGGCACCTTGTGGTTAGTCCTTGGAGGCTGTGGCAGTGCGGTACTTGCTGCAGCATTTCCCGAGGTAGGCATAGGTTTACTCGGTGTCGCGCTCGCATTTGGCTTAACGGTTCTGACTATGGCGTTTGCAATTGGCCATATTTCAGGTTGTCACCTAAACCCAGCGGTGTCATTCGGCCTTTGGGCTGGTGGACGTTTTCCCGCATCGGAGTTACTGCCTTATATCATTGCCCAAGTCGCGGGCGGGATTGCAGGCGCGGGCATCTTGTATCTTATTGCTTCTGGACAGGAAGGATTTTCACTTGCGGGTGGATTTGCCTCTAACGGTTTTGGTGAACATTCACCGGGTGGCTACAGCATGCTGTCGGTCATGATTTGTGAAATCGTTATGACACTGTTCTTTTTGATCATTATTTTAGGTGCCACCGATGAACGCGCGCCAAAAGGGTTTGCCCCGATTGCCATAGGTCTAGGCTTAACCTTGATCCACCTTATCAGTATTCCAGTGTCCAATACTTCGGTAAATCCTGCTCGCAGTACAGGTCCTGCGTTATTTGTCGGTGACTGGGCGATATCGCAACTGTGGTTATTCTGGGTCGCACCGATTGCCGGCGCCATTTTGGCAGGCTTTATCTATCGCTACTTCCGCCCGGCAGAATAAACACCCAAGATCTAACACAACAGCGCCCTCTTGGCGCTGTTGTTCTTTTTCTAATCCCGCTCTAATGTTACCATTTAGCCAACTGGTGAATTTTGCTGTGCCCTAGGTTTTTCATTAGCGGCACGACAGGCTTCGCCCTATTCAAGCAAAAGAGATATTTTTCATGAGCAAGACTGTTAAAACCCTCGCTGAGACAGCAGCAATGACACCAGAAGCCCGTTACGATTACCTCGTTGATCAAGTCAAAGAACATAAGGTTCTTTGGACATTACAAGACCAAGACGGTTGCGTCATGCTGACCACTGAGGAAGAAGATTGCATTCCAATGTGGCCAACCGAAGAAGCGGCGGAATCTTGGGCTGTGGATGAGTGGAGTGATTGCCAAACATTAGCTATCCCATTCGATGAATTTCACGAAAGATGGGTGCCAGGCATGGAAGATGACGACCTGTTCGTTGCCGTGTTCCCAGTATTAGATGATTTAGGTGTGGTTATCCCGCCTTATGAATTAGATCAACGATTAGCGCCTAAGCAAAGCCATTAATCTCAATCGCTAAGCGAGAATGTTTATGAGCGAGCAAGAATCGGCTATACCGACACCTAAGGCTGACACGGCCATGAGTTCACGTTTACCCAAACGACTCATTGCCCTGCTGCTAGTGTATGTAGTTGCGTCCGTGAGTGGCTTAGTCGCTAAACAAGGCGTGTTATTTTGTCTACTGACACTTCTAATGGTGATTGCCATTATTGGTCGACAAAAGGCGGCACTTATCATGCTGCGTGGCTACACAGTCGTGCAGCTTGGCTTGATTAGCATGCTGCCAGTGATCATGTACGATCCCGGCAATTTAGTGGCAGGCCCGACGACAGTGCATTTAGGTGAATGGCAGGGAAAACTGCCTGACTATGTGATTTTTATTGCGTTAATCAGCTTGTCATTAGTGTTAGTCTGGATCGCTTTTGATAAAAAGGTAAAGGCGTGGTTTAAACCTAAGCTTAACCTGAATATTATGAGCTAAATTAGTAACCTACTGAATTTTTCCCAACAAAAAGCCGTCATTGCGACGGCTTTTTTGATCTCACTTCACACCTTAAAGGCGCTAAGTAAGCAGTCTTTATAGAGAAACTCTTTACACAGAGAAACTGGCACCACAGCCACAGGTCGTGGTTGCGTTAGGGTTTTTCACGAAGAAGCGAGAGCCTTCGAGTCCTGAAGTGTAATCCACTTCACCACCGACTAAATATTGCAGGCTCATAGGATCGACAACTAAGAGGACGCCTTGTTTTTCTATCGTAAAATCGCCGTCATTGACCTTTTCATCAAAGGTAAAGCCGTACTGAAATCCAGAACAACCACCACCAGTCACATAGACTCGTAGCTTAAGTGCAGGATTTTGCTCTTCTTCCAGCAAACCTTTCACCTTAGCGGCTGCCGCATCGGTAAATTGGATTGGCATTGCTGTATCAGCTTGATCAGTCATTACTACCTCTTACATCAGTTTTCTGGGGCAAATTATCCTTTACCTGACTATTTTGTTCAAGTATTACCCGCGGTTCTTTTTCACCCTGTAATAACTCAGGGGCACTATAGACATGTTCTGTCTGCGAATTCTTGGTCCAGCGGCTCGAAGGCACCAGCACTTTGACTTTCACTTGCTGTAAACTAAAGCCAGCAGGAACCGTGACCTTGGTATCTATGACCTGAAAATAGCGAAAATCAAATTCCAACTTAGAACCCGTGAGTTTGTTCACACTCAAGCTAACGGATTTGCCATCTTGAACGCCAATTAATGTCATTTCGACTCGACCTTGAATCGCTTGCTTGCGCTTTTGCAGCTGAGTTAACACCAATTTGAGATTGTACTCATCGGCTAAAACGCCCGGCGTCATTTCAAGTCCGTGGATGGCGACACCTTCGGCATTATCATCCGGCGTCATAATGCTACGGTAAAACGCCAGCTCATGTTCCAATTCTTTTTGCTTTTTCATCTGCTGGCCAAACATATCTTGCATTTGGGCGTTAGCCTCACGCTCGACGGACAACTCTAAATTTCGGGTCGCCAGCAATTGGGTCTGCGTTTCTAATTCGGCACTCAAGCGTTGGGCTTTGCTGCTGATGTGTTTAACTACGGGCTCATCGCTGCTCAGTAGCAGAAAACTTATCCAAGCCCCAAAAAGAATAGAAACTAACACTAAAAGCGATAAATACACTGAAGATGGACGATACTTGAGATCCATCACTTGCAGCCGATCTAGCCAACGATGATAATTTGGCATTAGGTAACAGCCCCTTATATAAAATACAATCAACTCAAGAACGAGTTCGATACAATACAACTCAGGCCAATGCAGTGCAATTAACGATAAATAAAGTCGCTATTCAACATGCCATAGTCACAGCCAAAAAGTATTTAACCAATGAGCTACGTGACCATTTATCCCAAGCGAGGATCAGTGCACAACTGTGCATACTGGCACTGCTATTTGCGATTTTTGCATCCTGCGTGATCTTACTGTTTCGACTCTTGCTCGATTGGGCTAATCATTACACCCAAATACAGGCGCTGGATTTTACGGGGAACGTCGCCGACTGGCGAGCCCTGTTACCACTTTTAGGCGCAATATTAATTTGGATTGTGGCTAAGCTAGGCTCCAAACGCTATAAACGTATGGGAATAGCCTATGTGTTACATAGAGTTAAACTGCACTACGGTAAAATTCCGCTGCAGTCTGCCGTAGGGCAATTTTTTCAAGCATTGTTTGCCCTCGGCACCAATTTCTCCGTCGGCCGCGAAGGCCCTGCCATCCATCTGGGCGCTGTCAGCGCCAGTTTTCTCGCCGAAAAATTCAATCTTCCCGATAATAGTGTGCGTATCATGTGCGCCAGTGGCATTGCCGCAGGGATTGCCGCGACCTTTAACGCGCCCTTAGCGGCAGTGATTTTTGTTCTCGAAGTGATTGTCCGCGAATATAAAGTCCATTATTTCTTCCCGATTATGCTGTCCGCGATTTGTGGCGCGGTTTCAAGCCAATTAGTGTTTGGTAATGTGCACGAATTTGACCGTATTCAAGTGATCCACATTCCCTTAGATCACTACCCTATTCTCGCCATCGGCGGCGTGGTATTGGGCTGCGCTGCGGCGCTGTTTAATTACTCACTGTTAAAAGTCACCGCGACGGGGCAAAACTGGCCACTCATCTACCGACTATTATTGGCGGGCAGCGTCACCACGCTAATCGGTCTCGTGTTGCCGCAAGCCCTTGGCACGGGCGATCTCGCCATTAGCGAAGCCATTAGCCAACATCCAAGCCTGTTGCTGTTAATTGCTCTGTTATTTGCCAAAATCATTGCCACTATTGCGGCGATTGGCTTAGGTATCCCCGGTGGTTTGATTGGTCCACTCTATGGTATCGGCGCGCTGCTCGGCGCGATTTTGGCGCTGATCAGTGCCATCTTGTTCCCGTCGATCGCCCCTTATGTAGGGCTTTACACTGTAATAGGCATGACGGCCATGATGGGCGTGTGCTTAAGCGCGCCGCTGGCGGCGTTAGTTGCCCTGCTAGAAATGACCAATGATGCCAGTATTATCCTGCCAGCGATGTTTGTGACCATTCCCGCCTTTTTGATTGCCTATCAAGGGTTTAAAACTAACTCCATCTTCTTCAAGCAGTTAGAAATTATGGGTTTAGGCTATAAAGTCGCCCCAGTGAATTTGGCGCTACAGAAAAAAGGCGTGCGCGCCTTGATGGATAAACGCTTCGTTATCGTCAACAACAACGACGAGCTGCTGCTCGAAGTGTTAAAACGCGCCGAAGGTCGCCCAGTATTAGTGCGTAACGCCGATGGCGTTATCGAAATGCTCAGCCTTGAAATGCAATCCTACGATGACAGTACCACGCTATCGCGCCATCCCATGCAAGGCTTAAGCGACAGCACTACTCTGAATGAAGCCTATTTACTCTTGTCACCCAAGCGCAGCGGTGAGGTGTTTATCTATCAAGATACGCCCGATAACGTGGTCGGGGTGATCAGTTGGTCAAACTTGCAACAGGAAATTCGCTTAGGACAAGCCTAGTGCCAATTAATGACATCGATTTAAAACCTGATATCAATTTAAAATCTGATAGTGATGCAGAATCTTATAGTGATGCCAAACCTGAGGCGGCAGATTAAAAGCTTTGGGCTTCATCGCAAAAATCTAACACAGTGGCAATGTGGCTATTTCGTTGCCCCAGTGCTTCTGCTACAATCGCGCCTCAGCCACCCTACATAACATCAGGGCAGATAAGCGCGATACCGCAGCTTAAAATGCCCCCTAGCAAATTGGAAAACAGGCTGATGAATCAGTTCGAAGGATCCCATATCCTCTCCGTAAACCAGTTAGATCTTGACTCAATCCAAACTATTTTTAATGTCGCTAGCCGCATGATGCCCTATGCACTTCGAGAGAAGCGCAATAATGTGCTCGATGGTGCCATTTTAGGTAACCTGTTTTTCGAACCGAGTACCCGTACCCGCGTGAGTTTTGGCTGTGCCTTTAACTTGCTCGGCGGCCATGTACGTGAAACCACAGGTATGGCGTCATCGTCTTTATCTAAGGGTGAGTCCCTGTACGATACGGCGCGGGTGTTATCCACCTATTCTGATGTCATTGCCATGCGCCATCCTGACTCTTATTCAGTAAAAGAGTTTGCCGAAGGCAGCCGCGTCCCAGTGATCAACGGCGGCGATGGTTCGAACGAACATCCGACCCAAGCTTTACTCGACTTATACACTATCCAAAAAGAACTCAAATGTGCCGGCCGTGGTATCGATGGCATGCACATAGCCATGGTCGGCGACTTAAAATTTGGCCGTACAGTGCATTCACTATCACGCTTACTCTGCATGTATAAGAACATCAGTTTCACGCTAATTTCACCCGCTGAATTAGCTATGCCTGATTATGTGATCTCCGACATTGAAAATGCTGGCCATAGCATCAAAATAACCGACCAGCTTGAAGGCCATTTAGATCAAGCAGATATTTTGTATCTCACTCGCATTCAAGAAGAACGCTTCCCTTCACAGGAAGAAGCAAATAAGTATCGCGGCAAGTTCCGCTTAAATCGCAGTATTTACACTCAGCATTGCAAATCTAACACTGTCATTATGCATCCGCTTCCAAGGGATTCACGGGCGCAAGCCAATGAGTTAGATAATGATTTGAACAGCCACCCTAACCTCGCTATCTTCAGACAGGCGGATAATGGGCTGTTAATTCGCATGGCTTTGTTTGCATTGACACTCGGCGTTGATCATCAACTCGAAAAATATGAGTGTCCGGTTAATTGGTATTCACGTAAAGCCGATCGCTAGTTGGCTACAGACTTTAAGGACTCAACATGACCCGTTCCGAAGCGCTATTTGAACAGGCTAAAAAAACCATCCCCGGCGGTGTTAACTCTCCGGTTCGTGCATTTAATGGTGTAGGCGGTTCGCCCCTGTTTATTGAAAAGGCCGATGGCGCTTATATCTACGATGCCGATGGTAAAGCTTATATCGACTATGTCGGTTCTTGGGGGCCGATGATCCTCGGCCACAATCACCCTAAAATCCGTGCAGCGGTATTAGCGGCAGTGGAAAATGGCCTGTCTTTTGGTGCGCCAACCGAGCTTGAAGTGCAAATGGCCGAAAAAGTCATCTCTATGGTGCCTTCTATCGAGCAAGTGCGCATGGTGAGTTCTGGGACTGAAGCCACTATGAGCGCCATTCGTTTAGCACGTGGTTTTACCAGTCGTGACAAGATCTTAAAATTTGAAGGTTGTTACCACGGCCACGCAGATTGCCTGTTAGTTAAGGCTGGGTCTGGCGCGTTAACCTTAGGTCAACCTAGCTCACCCGGTATTCCTGAAGATTTCGCCAAGCACACCTTAACCGCTGTGTATAACGACTTAGATTCTGTCAGAACCCTGTTCGAGCAGTATCCAACTGAGATTTCTTGCATCATCATCGAGCCCGTTGCTGGCAACATGAACTGTATTCCGCCTATCCCAGGTTTCCTTCAAGGTCTGCGTGATATGTGTGATGAGTTCGGTGCGCTGTTGATTATCGATGAAGTGATGACAGGTTTTCGCGTATCACAAAGCGGCGCTCAAGGTTACTACGGCGTCACACCAGACTTAACCACGCTTGGTAAAGTGATTGGTGGCGGTATGCCAGTGGGGGCTTTCGGTGGCCGTAAAGATGTGATGCAATTTATCGCCCCTACGGGTCCGGTTTACCAAGCGGGTACGTTATCGGGTAACCCCATTGCGATGTCAGCGGGTCTGGCACAAATGGAAGCCCTGTGTGAAGAAGGTCTGTACGAAGCACTGAGCGCGAAAACCAAACGTATTGCAGAAGGCTTTAAAGCCGCTGCGGATAAGCACGGTATTCCAATGGCGATCAACTATGTTGGTGGTATGTTCGGTTTCTTCTTCACGGAACAACCCGAGATCACCCGTTTCGATCAAGTGACCCAATGCAATATCGAACAGTTCCGTATTTTCTACCACGGCATGCTAGATGAAGGTGTTTACTTAGCGCCAAGTGCCTATGAAGCTGGCTTCCTGTCAATGGCCCATGGCGAAGAAGAGATGCGCTTGACCTTAGAAGCGGCTGACCGCGTATTAGCGAGCATGAAAGCGGCAAGCTAAACCTAGATCTTAGGGTTGCTACACCTTAAAAATAACAAAGGGACGCTAATGCGTCCCTTTGTTTTTATTAAATTTAATTAGCTTTACTTAAATTCAGTAAGCTTTATTTAGCGTTAGTAGCTATCAGACTTTTTAGAACCTAAAGCCGATTTAAATATGATCGCCGCTACAACGAACTGTATGGTCAAATTGATATGCTCAATGGCGAGCTCAGGCTGACTCATCACGCCCAGCGCAATTAGCTGCTTGCCAGAATACGTTAACCAAACCAGTGAGCCCAAAAGCAAAAGGCTCCGAATAACAAATGTCATTTACCTCTACTCCAAAAACACAACATCCGGTGTTAACACAACATACTGTGCCTAGATAAGAAAACAGCCACAAGATAGCGCTCACTTTGTATCCAGTCAAGATTTTGGCAAAGACATTTTTGTGACACGCTAATCGATTAAGCCATTAGAGTTCAGTAACAAAGGAAAGTGTGGAAAAGCAACACTACTCAGGCCGCAGCATTCATGAATATCTTGCTGAACAAAAATTAATTGAAGGATCGACAAACTGACTGCTTAGACTTTAATCGTAGATCTCACTTTTAACCTAGTAATCAAATCAAACAATACAGTTAATAAAACTGATAAAGATGAATTTGTCGATATATAAAACCAGTTTACACCAAAAAGCATGAGATCAACATCACAAAGCAGCAGCAAATTGAGTCACAGCTAACAGTTGCGTTCTTTAGCCCATTATGTTCTGATCCGCACGCGCTAACACGGCTGGCTTAATTCAGCCTTGATATGCTCAATCTTTAGGTTGACTCAAGTCGCCCTACGACATTAAAACAGCAGTTGGAATTGCAGTTATGTTAAATACCTTTCTCATCATACTGGCCGTGCTCGCATTGCTCAGTATTATTTTCGAAGAAGTGACCCACCTTAATAAAGCAAAAACCACCTTATTCTTTGGCTGTATTTCTTGGGTAGCGCTGTTTATGGCTGCTGGAGAACCGGCCCACGAGAAACTCGTTGCCCATCAACTCAATGAAAATTTGCTCGAAATTGCCACACTCTGGCTCTTTCTGATGTCGACCATGACCTTCGTCGCGTATTTGAACGCTAAAGGCATGATCCAAATCATGGTGCAAAAGCTGTTCCCGCAGAAAGTGTCGGTGCGCATGTTGATGATCCAAGTTGCCCTGTTTGCACTCGTGCTCTCGGCATTTTGTGATAACGTCACTGCGACGTTAGTGTCATTAGGTTTATTAACCACCTTTAAACTCGACAAACAAATGCGCCGCAGAATGGCAGTGTTGATTATCTTCGCAGTGAACTCAGGCGGTGTCGCTTTGATCACTGGCGATGTGACAACATTGATGATCTTCTTAGGCGGCCATGTGCATATGTCCGAACTGCTGATGTTGTTTATTCCATCGGCCGTGAGCGTGATTTTGTTGGCAACCTTGTTCTCACTTAAAGCCGAAGGCGTGGTGAGCACGACGCCCATCAAGCACACCTATCAAACCGTTGATGTGATGATTGCCCTCGTGTTCTTCTGCACGATTTTGATGACCATGTTACTGAACATATTGTTTGGCATCCCGCCAGTGCTGACCTTCCTAACAGGTCTGTCAATCATGTTCCTGATTGGCCATACCACGCGTAGCGATAAAGAAGAAATTAAAATCCTTGAGTATATTCGCCAAGTTGAATACGACACCCTGTTGTTCTTCTTAGGTATCTTACTGCTCGTGGGTATGCTTAAAGAAATCGGCACCTTAGACATGCTGACCGAAGCTTATACTATGTTTAATCCAAACATCTCTAACTTCGTCACAGGTATGGGTTCAGCCTTGATTGATAACGTGCCATTAACAGCGGCATTGTTAAAAGCAAGCCCAGTGCTAAATACCCCTGAATGGCTTGGCTTGACCTATAGCGTCGGTGTGGGTGGTTCACTGCTGATTATCGGTTCAGCATCGGGTATTGTGGCCATGAGTAAAGTAAAAGAGCTAACGTTTGTGAGTTATTTGAAATACGTTCCAGCACTTTTCCTTTGCTACAGCGTCGGTTATGCACTGACCCTATTCTTAGCCTACAGACTGTATAATTAAGTTGATATTCATTAAGATCAAAAAAGGCGCCTAGGCGCCTTTTTCATTTTTACTCTTTAGCTATGGCTAGCACAAATAACCGCAAGCATTGCTCATAGTGCCAGAGTCAATTTCGTATAACCTGGTTAGATTGCAGGTACTTTAAACTGAGTACCTTGAATATCTAACACTATGTCACGTGGACGAATGGAGATAATCTTCAGCTTACCCGCAATCATATCCCCTTCCTGTAACTCTGCACCGTCCACATTCAGCCACCTTTGGGTCGGATCGCTGGAATAAACATGGGCGACAATATTAAATTCAGGCACTTGCAATTGCAGCCCTGCAGGTAGTTGACCGTATTTGGGGATATCATCCACAGCTGTCTTAGGGATAGGATCTAATTTTGCTTCAGTGACATTTGTCTCCGCCGCATTGGTGTATTCCACATCCTTTAACGCATTTTGAAAGGAAGCCACTAACTTATCTTCATCGCGACTTTTGTTGGTCTCTAAACCGACATCTTCCGCCGCCGCACTCACTTGCTGACGCAGCGCCTCCAAGCTCGCAAGACCCGACTCATTGGCATTAGCACCTAACATCATAGTTTGCTGTGTTTGCGTGTCCGCAGGCATAGAGGCAACTTCACGACTTGCCGCATCCACTTGGGCAGACGTTGCCATATAGTCCCCGTAGCTGGAATCACTATAGCTAGGGTCACTGTCTTGAGCAGCGTTGCTGTTAGTAACCTTGTAACTTTGAGCTGCATTGCTGTTCATATTCGCGCTAGAAGCTTGAGGCGAGTTTGCTACCGCCCCGCCCTGATATTGCGATAAGGAAGTAAACTCAGGCAAAGTCTGTGCCCGAGGCAGCGCCACTTTTCCTGCGAGTCGAACACCTAAATTAGTATTAGCACTGCCCTCTGATTGCGGCTGAGTAACCGTTTCTATCGAGACAGTCTGAAGCGCGTTTTTAGCCGCTGTCGAAACAGCTAATGAAGGTGCAGTTGGTGGCAATACCTTTGTCACCGCCACATTGTGAGTTGAAGTTTGCTCGGTTGAAATATGACGAGTTTGGTCCCACACACTTAATCCCCAAGCGACGCCAATTCCGGCGGCGACTGCGACGACAAGTAAAGACAGTTTGCCTATCGGCACGCCTGATTTACGTGGCTGCGGGTAATTCGCCCTTGGCGTCATCACAGCATCGGGTAAAGGCGACTGTTGCTGTTGTTTATTGCGGGTCACGGCATCGAGTAAAATGGACATCAGCTGCGCGCCCCATTATCGGTTAAACGTGGACCTTGCTGACTTAAATACAAATTTAATCTCACTAATGTCTGATTTCCGGCAATACCATCGGCTTTTAAGCCATGCTGACTTTGGAAGCTTTTAAGATCATTTTCCAGTTGCACATCGAATTGATTGACCCTGCGAGCATTGCGATTATTCACATGGGCCAAGGCATTCTCTAACCACTGCAGTTGACCTGGACTCGATTTTTGACTGATATCCATCATAGGCAAATTAGGGGCTTGCCATAAAATTTCGAAGGTGCCACTGAAATGTTGATTGAACCAAGCTCTATCAACCCAAAGTTGTTGTTCACCTAACTGCATCAGTAACTGCTCACCATCCACCGCAATCACAGCGCCATAAAAATCCTGTTGGTTGTCATCAACCAAATACACGACAGCCGGATAATTAAGCCGAGTCAGTGACATCCAGTTACCTTGCTGCTGATAACAAGACAATCCTTGCTCAACCGCAGACTGACAAGCCGTCAAGCCTTTATAGGGCACTTTGCCCCACACGCTAAACAAACCCGCAAAGGCGGTATCGATATCACGACTCTGATTAATCGCATCATTAAGTAAACGCTGGCTAGGATCTGGAATAGACGACTGAGTCGTCTGATTGTTTTGCTGATCAGCGGGTTGCACGAACTTACTCGTTTCTTCGGTCGCGCTCAAAGTTTGCATGTTTAAAGGAGCAACATTTGTTGGCGTAGACTCAAGACCCCTACTAGACGCTGACGCGGCATTGACAGGCTTATCGGTAAATAGCCAATAGGAAACACCAAAAGCGACAAATAACGCCGCTGCGGTCGCTGTCGGCCAAAGATATCGATTCTGAGTCGGCTCTTCTTCACCTAATACTTCAGCCGCAGCTTGTCGCACCATATGATGATCGATAGGCACCCGGGATTGCGCATAGCCCGCCATCAGCGAGCGTTCACATAAGAGGTTAATTAATCGAGGGATGCCGCCACTGTACTTCTGCAACACCTTAACAGCCTTGCGGGTAAACAAAGGCTCAAATCGACCCGCGACTTGCAAACGATGCAACACATAGAGGGCGATTTCATCTTCATTTAGCGGTAATAAATGGTAGCGAGCGGTGATCCGCTGGGCTAACTGGCGCAGCTCTTGGCGCTTCAATAACAGCTGTAATTCTGGCTGACCGATTAAAATCACCTGCAGTAACTTCTTAGTGTCCGTTTCAAGATTAGTCAGAAGACGCAGTTGCTCCAGCACCTCAGGGCGTAAATGCTGCGCTTCATCGATGATGAGCACGGTATTACGGCCTTTGCTGTGATTATCCAATAAAAACCGACTCAAGTGATCGGTCAACTGCTTGAGTGTGGGATTATCTCCGTAGGCAATCTTAAGTTCATCGCAAAGCGTGGCGAGCAACTCGAGCTCTGTAAGCGATGGATTAAGGATAAATGCGGTGTCGGTATTATCGGGCAATTGCCCAAGTAAACAGCGAGATACCGTCGTTTTACCCGTGCCAACTTCCCCTGTTAGCAACACAAAGCCGCCCGTTTCCCCTAACCCGTAGGTTAAATGGGCCAACGCCTCTCTATGCCTATCACTCAAAAACAAATAATGGGGATTGGGTGCAATCGAAAAAGGGTTATCGCTGAGTCCGTAAAAGGCCTTGTACATACCACCAATCATCCTAATTTAAAAATAACGCCCCACGTTAAAGCGTCCCAATGTTATTGTCAAAATATCCGCAACATCAATGTGACACATCAGGGCGCAAATATCTCGCGACGACTTTATCTATCACCTTAATGGGCATGATAAGCTATGTTTATGACACATTAGCCGAATCTTGCCTGTGAAAATATTTCTCGTTGGCGGTGCTGTGCGTGACAGCCTGCTCAATCTCCCTATCAAAGACAAAGATTACCTCGTCGTTGGTGCGACTCCAGAACAAATGTTGCAACTGGGATACCGCCAAGTTGGTAAAGATTTCCCAGTATTTCTGCATCCTAAAAACCAACAAGAATATGCGTTAGCCCGAACAGAACGAAAAATTGGACTAGGTTATGGTGGTTTTAGCTGCCATGCCAGTCCCGATGTGACTCTAGAACAAGACTTGTTACGCCGAGATCTGACCATCAATGCTATCGCCCAAGATGAAAAGGGCAACTTATACGATCCTTTTAATGGCATTGAGGATATTAACGCGCGCCTATTGCGCCATGTATCGGATGCTTTCGTTGAAGATCCACTTCGTGTATTGCGTGTCGCCCGTTTTGCCGCAAGGTTTCATGCCTTAGGATTTCACATTGCCGCAGAAACTCTGGCACTAATGCGCCAAATTAGCGCAAGCGATGAACTTAACGCGTTAACAGCAGAGCGAGTCTGGCAAGAAGTCGATAAAAGTTTAGGTGGACCTCACCCAGAGATCTTTTTTGAGGTACTGCACCAATGTGGCGCCCTTGAAGTGCTCTTTCCCGAGATATTTGCCTTATTTGGCGTCCCTCAACCTGAGAAATGGCATCCTGAAATAGATACAGGCGTGCATACATTAATGGTCCTCGCCCAAGCTGCGCTTCTGACAGAGGACAAAAGCGTTCGGTTTGCCGCTCTCGTACATGATTTAGGAAAAGCCCTCAGCCCAAAAGAGCATTTACCTAAACATCATGGTCACGGCCAAAAGGGCTTGCCACTGATAAAAGCACTCTGTGCACGTTTACGAGTGCCGAACGAAACGCGCGATCTGGCGTTACTGGTCAGTGACCAACATCAGAACGTCCATCAGGCCTTCGAGCTTAGAGCCGAAACTATCGTAAAAATATTCGATAAAGCTGACTTTTGGCGTAAGCCAGAGCGCTTAACACAACTTATATTAACTTGCACCGCCGATATGCGTGGCCGCACAGGATTTGAAAACACCACTTATCCTCAAGGCGAGTATTTATCTCAATGCTTCCTTGCCGCCAATAATGTCGATATCGCCGCTATCATTGCCGCAGGTTTCCAAGGCGCAGAGATAAAGCAGGCATTAAATTTACGGCGAATTGAAGCCGTCAGTCAGTTTAAGCAAAAAGTGCAAACTACATTGGGGAAGGATGGACGATAATTTGTAAAGACTTTGTAAGTGCCGCATCACTTTATAGTGAAAAATAGCCTCCTTTACGATTAGAAATGGCGATATAACATATAAAAAAAGCTTTTAAAAAAAATTTATATGCCTATAGTGGTTAAACACATTAATATTCGTAGCAAATTAAAATAGCTATGTCATAATTAGGCAGTTTCGCTTACAAAGTAACGAAACATTCAAATCCAACCTATTTTAAGGGATTTTTTACAATGAACAAAAAAGTACTGATGATTGCTGGTTTAGCAATGACTGCCCTACTAGGTGGTTGCGCGAACACTACTGCTCTGGAAGAAAGCGTTGCAACTCTGGGCAACAAAGTTGATCAATTGTCAGCTGATGTTGGTTCTCTGAAATCAGAGCAAAGCAAACTGTCTGCAGACGTTAAAGATGCAAAAGCAGCATCTATGGACGCACAAGCAGAAGCTAAACGCGCAAACGACCGTTTAGACAACGTTGCTTCTCGTTACAAGAAGTAATGAAAGGTAATTTAGCTTACTATTTAGTAAGTTAAGACAAAAGGCTTAAGAAAGATGAAAGCGATAAGCACATCAATCTAAGCCTTTTTTTATACCTGTCATTCAATACATTGGTACTCTAGATTGTCAGCCCACTAATACAAAAGCGCTAAATTGACTTTAAATTTCCAAACGCATCTTTAAAGCCTACCCCCAATCCCCTTCAAAAAGTTAACTTTCGTATGCGCCTTTATAAACGGATCCCATTCATCTTTTAATTAAAACCTTCGTTATTAATCTAAGCTTCTCATTAAAATTTTTAAGCATTCTTAAAGGTCTGTCTCGCTTATCTTAAAAAATGTTTTTTATAAAAGAATAATATGGATCTTCTAAAGAAAAACTATTGACAAAAATCGAGGCTACATGGGAAACAAAGGCAATAAGAAAGTTGTATTTGTCACAGAACAAATAGGCCTAAAGTTAAAAATAATAACACCTTCGGCCCATCCAACATAAAAACAACATGAAACGTCAAACAGAATCATAGACTTGAGTAAAACGGCCCTATTAGACATCTCAAAACCATCGAGCCAAGCCTATGAATTGGTTTAAAATTAACCGCATCAACTGCAGGTTTTAACCTATAGCAACTCACTTACACGTTTATGTGCTAAGACTAATACATACTCAATTTCCAGCGACTCAAAATGATTAGCTTGAATATCGTGCTTCATCTTGTCATTTGCCCGCCATGCATAAGGTGCCATATCCAATAGCGTTAATGCCTGTTCACCAGTAACAGATAAGGTAAAGCTCAGTGTCTGAGTCTCCTTTACCGATAATGCTGAGGGTAAATTCACTTTGAAAGGTTTTTCTACTAAGTCAGAATAAATGTATTCCCTGAGTTGCCATAGGTGTCGTGGCCCAGGCATAACCAGTAACATGGTCCCATCGTCTTTCAATATCCTGATAGACTCTTTTCCCTTTAACGGCCGATCAATAACAGTAATAAAATCCACACAATTATCGGCAAAGGGTAATTTTTTAGAGGAGCTTAAACACAAGATCCCAGGAGTCTGCGCCTTCGCGGCAGCAAAAATGGCATTTTCTGCGTCCGCTACGCCCACGTACTGGACGTTTAGCGGATTTTCGACCTCAGCCAGCTTGGAAGCTAAAGCACGCAAGAAGAAGCCCTCAGCGCATTCATAATCCAATAAACAAGCATCAGGCGTAATAGATCCAGTAATTATCTCAGCCAGTTTATCGATTAAAGGCGAAAAGATGCCTGATTCGAGCAGAAAACGCTTAGCTCTAACTTGCTCGCGCGTATCACCAGTCGGCTTTTGACGTTGTGGTTTAGTAAAAACCCAATATCCTTGCTCATTTCGATCGAAGTGATGCTTATTAACACAATAAAAACCTTGGGAGGCTTTGTGTTGTTTTAACGCAAGTCCGCAGGTTGGACACTGATATTCGAGACCCATATAAAGCTCCAAAATGAGTTAAGCTTCAGAAAATGAGGAAGCTCCAAAAACAAAAATCGGGTACTTGACCCGATTCTATTATTTATTATCTGCCTATGATGACCAAACTCGCGTGGCTACAAGAAGATAAATCCACACAAGATGGCACCCAGTGCTAAACGATAGATTACAAATGGGGTCATTCCCATGCGGCTGATGATTTTTAAGAAGTAATGAATACAGGCATAAGCTGCAACAAACGAAATCAGAGTTCCTAGGATTAACGCTTGATAATCAATCGGAAGCTCACTTTTCGCCAGATCTTTACCCACTAAAATCGCCGCCCCTAAACTCACAGGCACTGACATTAAGAATGAAAAGCGGGCCGCAGCATCACGACTCAAGCCTAACATCAGCGCCGCTGTCATAGTGGCACCAGAGCGCGAAGTCCCTGGGATCAAAGCCAGAGCCTGCGCGAAACCAATTAACAAGGCTTTACGCCAGCCAGTCTGATAAACCGTTAAATCGCGGCGCGACATCTTATCGGCCCACCACAACAATAAACCAAATACCACTGTCGTGACCGCGATAACCTCAGCATTACGTAGATGAGTCGCGATAAAATCCTTTGCCAGAAAACCAAAAAATACCGCAGGCAAGGTCGCCAGAATAATCCACCATGCCAGCTTACTATCTTCAGATTGTTGACCTTTGAAAATGCTCGCAATCCAAGCATTAAACATAGCCCATAACTCGTGTCTAAAATAAATCACCACAGCAAATAACGACCCCGTATTCACCGCTACATCGAAGGATAAGCCTTGGTCTTCCCAACCTAAAAGCTGTGCGGGTAAAATTAAGTGGGCCGAGCTAGAAATAGGTAAAAACTCGGTTAGCCCTTGAATAAGCGCTAAAATAATGACCTGAAACGTATCCATGACAATCCTATCTATAAATTAAAACGTCAGCCCTGGGGGCCATTCAAACGTCACAGGCCAAAGTCGCTGTGAATCTTTGTCATACTCTTGCCACAAACTTGCGTAGCTTTTATCTACCACGGGATGAATCAATTCCGGCGCTAACTCGGCTAATGGCCATAACACAAAGGCATTATTGACTATCTCTGCACGGGGCAGCACAACAGGTGTTTGGCACACCACATGGTCGTAAAGCAGCAGATCTAAATCTAAGGTTCTTGGGCTAAATTTCTTCGCCCCGGCAAGCCGGCCGTGATTCTGCTCGATTTGCTTAAACTGTGCAACTACCGCCGCTATATTAAGATCAGTTTCAGCGCTAGCAACCATATTCAAAAAGTTAGTGCCACTGAAACCTACCGCTTCACTTTCATACATAGAAGAGAGGCGCAATGGTCCAAAACACGCTCGTAACGAAATTAATCCCGCTTGCAGATGCTGTTTAGGCTCGATATTGCTACCCAGACTGATATAAATACGTGCCATGCTAATGTCCGATTTATCTGAAGATAAACACTGTTTCTCAATCAACAGCGCAGTTGATCAAGTACTCATCTAACGTGAACGTTCAATCTCGACGCCAACCGAAGCTGCCGTTGCGACTGCTCCCGGCTTCATCACCACAACTTTCACCCAAGCCACATTAAATTCTTGAAGTAGGCAATCGGCCACGCGCTCGGCAACCGTTTCTATTAACTCGATTGGATGCTCAGTAACAAGTTGGGTTAATCGATTGGAAACTGTCTCATAGCACAGCGCATATTGATAATCGTCTGTCGCAGCGGCGGGTTTGTTATCCCACGCCATGTCTAAATCTAATAACAGGCTCTGCTGGATTTTCTTTTCCCACTCATAGACACCAATCACAGTATCAATGCGTAATTGCCGTATAAGTACCTTATCCATGCTTTCTCCAACTAACGACTATGAGGTCTGATAAGCTAAAAGCGATCCTAGCTGTATAATCCGCAATCTTCTGACAGATAACTAATTTACTTTCTACTCGAGCCAATCCACAGTAGGATAACGCCCTAAAAGGATTTGCTCATTCAGAGAATATCTCAGCCCCAACAGGGCGAGTTATCGCACAAACCTATAGCGGGATTGGCAACTGGGTCAGCTTTTTAAATTGTTGCGCGATAATACCTTAAGACGCGTAAGGAAACCAATGTGAGTCCATTAACACAGACACTTTTGATGATTTTGGCCGCCTACTTAGCGGGTTCAATCTCAAGTGCCGTGCTGGTTTGTAGGATGAGAGGTCTACCCGATCCAAGATTGCAAGGTTCAGGTAATCCAGGCGCCACCAATGTACTAAGAATTGGCGGCGCGAGTTCGGCTGCCATGGTGCTGTTTTTCGACATGCTCAAAGGTGCCGTGCCTTCTTATTTAGCTTACCTCATGGGCATAGATGCAGTGTCACTCGGGCTTATCGCCATCGCCGCATGCCTTGGACATATTTATCCGGTATTTTTTGGCTTTAAAGGCGGCAAAGGCGTTGCTACCGCCTTTGGCGCCATGGCTCCCATTGGCGATGATTTAGCGATTTGCTTAATGGCATCTTGGGTTATCTTGCTGTTAATTAGCCGCTACTCGTCCCTTGCCGCGATTCTTACCGCCTTACTTGCGCCCCTTTATACTTGGTGGCTAGACGACAGATTCACTATTCCAGTTGCCATGTTGTCGACGCTTATCATTATTCGCCATAAAGACAATATTCAGCGCTTACTCAAGGGAGAAGAGTCCAAAGTGTCACGCAAGAAGCGCCCTAAAAAATCCTAAGATAACATTACACCCAATAAAATTACCCTAATAAAAAACTGCGCTAAAAGCGCAGTTTTTTTATTTCAGCATAAACCTATCGGCATGAACAAGCTGTTAAGCCCAGCTGACTTAAGCCACAGGTGGCAAGGTATCTAACGGCCATCGAGGTTGACCTTTTACCGCTAAATCTTCGTGCTGCCCCGCCTTTAAGCGCTGCAATCCAGCAAAGGCAATCATGGCGCCGTTATCAGTACAGAACTCACCGCGAGGATAAAATACTTTTCCACCTAGAGAGCCCATCATTTCAGCCAAGGTTTCTCTTAAGCGCGTATTTGCACTCACGCCACCGGCAATCACTAAGCGGTTATAGCCAGTTTGCTTCAGTGCGCGGCGACATTTAATTGCTAGCGTATCGACCACGGCTTCTTCAAAGGCACGGGCAATATTGGCGCGCGTTTGCTCATCGTCAGGTTCAGCAGCAATAGTATTAGCGGTAAAGGTTTTTAAACCCGAAAAGCTAAAATCGAGTCCGGGTCTGTCGGTCATAGGTCGCGGGAATTTATACCCTGCAGGTAAACCTTTAGCAGCAAGCTTTGCTAAACGCGGACCACCGGGATAATCCAGCCCCATCAACTTGGCCGTTTTATCAAACGCTTCGCCCGCGGCATCGTCAACCGACTCGCCTAATACTTCATAGCGGCCAATCCCATCGACTTTAACCAACATAGAATGGCCACCAGAGACTAATAAGGCCACAAAGGGGAACTCAGGCGCGTCATCTTCGAGCATAGGCGCCAGTAGATGTCCTTCCATATGATGCACACCGATAGCAGGCTTGTCCCAAGCAAACGCCAGTGACCGCCCTACACAGGCGCCAACAAGCAAAGCACCAATTAAACCTGGGCCCTTGGTGTAGGCAATCCCGTCGAGATCAGCCATTTCAGTATTTGCATCTTTCAGCGCTTGACGAATAAGCGGCACAATTTTGCGCACATGGTCACGTGATGCCAGTTCAGGCACCACACCACCATAGTCAGCATGCAGCTTAACCTGACTGTATAAAGTGTGCGATAATAAGCCCAGCTCATCGTCATAGACGGCGATACCTGTCTCGTCACAGGATGTTTCAATACCTAGAACCCGCATGGTGTCTCATCAATTGCTAACTAAAAGGGCGCTAATTCTACCTGCAAGTGCTCAATTACTCCAGCCGCACAAGCCATATTGAGTACACTATAGGACTGAGCTCAGTTTTAGGGCTTTACAAGCCTAGGTGTCTCGGTATAAAATTCCGCACCATTTTAAATAGACTTGGTTCGAGCAATTGAACCAGAACAACCTACACCTAAGGGGTGATGGCGTATGCCAATTATTAAAGTACGTGAAAACGAACCATTCGACGTAGCTCTGCGTCGTTTCAAGCGCTCTTGTGAAAAAGCTGGTATTTTAGCCGACGTGCGTGCTCGTGAATTCTACGAGAAGCCAACTACTGCACGTAAGCGCGCAAAAGCAGCTGCAGTTAAACGTTTAGCTAAGAAGCTTTCTCGCGAAAACGCACGTCGCGTACGTTTATATTAATCTCATATGAGCCTAATTGATCAGCTAAAAGACCACATGAAGCAGGCCATGATCGCCAAAGAGAAGGCGCGCTTGAGCACTATTCGTATGGCATTAGCCGCCATCAAACAGATTGAAGTGGATACCCGCGAATCTCTGACTGATGAACAGGTTATAGCGGTCTTAACCAAAATGGTGAAACAACGTCGTGACTCGATTGCTCAGTTTGAAGCAGCGGGTCGTAACGAGTTGGCCGACGTGGAAGCAGCAGAGATTCAAGTTATTGAAGCTTTCCTGCCTACCCCTCTTACAGAGGCGGAAGTCGCGGCGCTCATCGATGCAACTATTGTAGAAGTAGGTGCATCCGCCATGGCGGATATGGGCAAAGTAATGGGAGCATTGAAATCTAAAGTGCAAGGACGTGCAGACATGGGCGCTATAGGCGCTATGATCCGTGCAAAATTGCAATAATTAGCGTTTCACTGTATGAACAAGCCGTGCCTATGCGCGGCTTGTTTGTTTAAATTCGCGCAAGGCGGGATTTTAAGCACTCAATGGCAATACCTCGTGATTTTATCAATGAGCTAATCGCTCGCACTGACATAGTCGAACTTATCGATCGTAAGGTGCCCTTGAAAAAGGCGGGTAAGAACTACTCGGCCTGTTGTCCTTTTCATAGCGAAAAATCACCTTCGTTTACCGTCAGCCGTGATAAACAGTTCTATCATTGCTTTGGCTGCGGTGCTCACGGCAACGCCATCGATTTTGTGATGGAGTATGACCGACTCGATTTTATTGATGCCATTGAAGATTTGGCGGGCCAGCTTGGATTAGAGGTTCCCAGAGAACAAGGCACAGGCAAGCGACATGATGACGGTTTAAGTCGTGACTTATACCAACTCATGGAAGAAGCGAGCCTTTACTTTCAAAACCAACTTAGACAACACCAAGATAAACAAAAAGTTATCGATTATCTTGCCTATCGCGGTTTATCCGATGATGTAGTCGAACATTTTGGTATTGGCTTTGCGCCAGACGGTTGGGATGGCTTATTGGGCCGCTATCGTCAGAATCAAGATGCGCAGGATAAGTTACTGACTGCGGGGATGTTAATTAGCAACGACAGTGGGAAACGTTACGACAGATTTCGTGACCGCCTCATGTTTCCTATCCGCGACAGGCGCGGACGAGTCATTGGTTTTGGTGGCAGAGTTTTAGGTGATGGCACACCCAAATACTTGAATTCTCCAGAAACGCCCATATTTCATAAGGGCAATGAGCTTTATGGTCTCTATGAACTAAAGCAACGCTATCGCGATCCAAACAAAGTACTGATCGTTGAAGGCTATATGGATGTGGTGGCATTGGCGCAATTTGGCGTCGATTATGCTGTCGCATCATTAGGCACCTCGACCACAGCAGAGCAATTCCAGCTTTTGCTGCGCAGCGCTAAAGAAGTGATTTGCTGTTACGACGGCGACAGAGCGGGTACTGAAGCGGCATGGCGCGCCTTAGAAACAGCATTGCCATTATTAAAGCCGGGCGATCAAGTGCGATTTATGTTCCTGCCTCAGGCAGAAGATCCTGATTCTATGGTACGTAAAATTGGTAAAGATGCATTTGAAACCTTAATGGACTCTGCCATTGCACTACCCGAGTTTCTATTTGACACGTTAGCGACAAAATACGGTACAGATAAAGGCAACTTAGCGAAACAAGCTTTTATCTTAATTGAAAAAATTCAAGACACTGTGCTGCAAAATTTACTACTTGAGAACTTAGCTCACAAGTTAGGAATGAACAGCTCAGAAGATATGAAAAAGAAGCTAGGCTTTAGCGTGAAACAAGCTAAACCAATGGCAAGTAAAGGATTAAAAGGACGCGGTACACCATTGCGACTCGCCATCGCACTGTTAGTACAACATCCTAAACTGGGTATGGGTTTACCCCCACAACCCGCACTCGCCCACTTGCAGATGCCAGGCATAGAATTGCTGCCACTGTTATTGGAGATGACTCGAGAGCAAACGTTAAACAGCGCACAACTACTTGAACAATTCAGAGAGCACCCTTACAGCGGCACTCTCCATAAATTGGCCCAATGGGACCATCAAGTGGCGGATGAAAACTTGCTCGAAAAGTTTAAACAAACCCTGGTTTGGTTGAACAATCAATATATTGAACAACGATATCAGGAATTGAGTCTAAAACAGACTCATACAAAAGAAGAGAAGATGCAGCTCTCGAAGCTGATCTCAGTCATGAAAGGGTTAAACTGAGGCAAAAATGTCCTCATTCGCTACCCCTGTGACTAGCACAGAGATGTGCACACGGCTATAATTGACGATTTGCGCGGCACTTGGCTTATGCTAAGTGTCCGTCGTTGTAACAGTTTCCCAACTTGGATGATATCTATGGATCATACTCCGCAGTCGCAACTTAAGCTGTTGCTTGCCAAAGGTAAAGAGCAAGGTTACTTAACCTATGCAGAAGTGAACGATCACTTACCTGCAGACATGGTCGATTCTGACCAGATCGAAGATATTATCCAGATGATAAATGACATGGGTATCCGGGTATTCGAAGAAGCCCCAGATGCCGATGACATGATGATGTCGGAAGACAACACAGACGAAGATGCCGCTGAAGAAGCCGCTGCCGCACTCGCAACAGTAGAAAGCGAACTTGGCCGCACAACCGATCCCGTGCGCATGTACATGCGTGAAATGGGTACCGTTGAGCTTCTGACCCGCGAAGGCGAAATTGTTATCGCCAAACGCATCGAAGAAGGCATCAACACAGTTCAAAGTTCTGTCGCCGAGTACCCGCAAGCGATCGCGATGATCCTTGAGCAATTCGACCAATTTGAAGCCGACGAACTGCGCCTATCTGATATTATCTCTGGATTTGTTAACCCGGACGAAGAAGACGTCGCACCGACAGCAACTCACATCGGCTCAGAATTATCTGAAGAAGAGCTGGACGATGAAGATGACGAAGATGATGACGAAGACAGTGAAGATGAAGAAGAAGGCAACAAAGGGCCTGATCCTGAAGAAGCACGCGAAAGATTCGCTCAACTGAGAACCGCCTACGAAAGTGCACTGAAAATTATCGAAGCTAAGGGCCGTGAACACCCAGAATCGGTAAAAGCACTATTCGAAATTGGTGAAATCTTCAAAGAATTCCGCTTAGTACCTAAACAGTTTGACCGTTTAGTAAAAAGCATGCGCACTATGATGGATCGCGTACGTGTTCAAGAACGTTTAGTGTTAAAACTATGCGTGGAACAAGCCAAAATGCCGAAGAAAAATTTTGTTAAATTCTTCACTGGCAACGAAACCAACCTCGATTGGTTCAACACTGAAAAAGCCTCAACTAAACCTTATGCCGAAGGCCTAAGAATGGTTGAAGACGACGTGATCCGTTGTCGTACTAAGCTTGCAGCAGTTGAAGAAGAAACCGGCTTAGCGATTTCAGCCATTAAAGACATCAACCGTCGTATGTCAATCGGTGAAGCTAAAGCCCGCCGTGCGAAGAAAGAAATGGTTGAAGCAAACTTACGTCTGGTGATTTCTATCGCGAAGAAATACACCAACCGTGGTCTGCAGTTCTTGGACTTAATCCAAGAAGGTAACATTGGCTTGATGAAGGCCGTGGATAAGTTCGAATACCGTCGTGGTTACAAGTTCTCGACCTATGCAACTTGGTGGATCCGTCAGGCGATTACTCGTTCTATTGCCGACCAAGCGCGTACCATTCGAATTCCAGTGCACATGATCGAAACGATCAACAAGCTGAACCGTATATCTCGCCAAATGCTACAGGAAATGGGCCGCGAGCCTTCACCTGAAGAACTGGCTGAGCGTATGATGATGCCGGAAGATAAGATCCGTAAGGTACTGAAAATCGCCAAAGAACCTATCTCCATGGAAACTCCAATCGGTGACGATGAAGATTCGCATTTAGGTGATTTTATCGAGGATACGACCCTCGAACTACCACTGGACTCAGCGACCAGCGAGAGCTTGAAGAACGCCACACACGAAGTGTTAGCAGGTCTAACCGCCCGTGAAGCAAAAGTATTGCGTATGCGTTTTGGTATCGATATGAACACTGACCACACTCTTGAAGAAGTGGGTAAGCAGTTCGACGTAACCCGTGAACGTATTCGTCAGATTGAAGCTAAGGCACTGCGCAAACTGCGTCACCCTTCACGCTCAGAAATCTTAAAATCATTCCTAGATGAATAGGCCGTTACCAGCCTAAAGTCAGCTAAGTAAGATTTGAAGCCCTGCCTATGCAGGGCTTTTTATTGCCTCTCATACGCTAATATCGACATCAGCACAGTATCGAAGCCCTAAATTTAGGCGACGATTACATTTAAGTTGATTAACAGATAACCAATTGAATCAGTTGTGTGTATTTCAAGCCAAAACACGGGTGACAAGCGTAAGTAAGCTTAGTATACTTCCACCCGCTTCAGGTAATGACGATTACCTTAAGTCGGCCCCTTAGCTCAGTTGGTTAGAGCACACGACTCATAATCGTTAGGTCCACGGTTCAAGTCCGTGAGGGGCCACCACCCAATACAACGAAGAAGCCCATTGATTCAATGGGCTTTTTTGTATCTAAAGCACACCCATTCTCACCTTCGAAATACCTGAACCTAGGAACGATCGCACCTATATCGCACAAACTGCATGCAACCCCATGCAAAAGGGTGCAAAACATCAGTCTAACCAAACTTCAAGGCAATTCAAGCTACAAATTTATTCTATCTAAAATGGAACACGCATTAGGTCGTGTCAGCATCTTAGAATGATAAAAGTTAGGGAGTTAATAGAGTGCAAAAAAACGAAGCTGAAGATGACCCGAAAAGAGTAAAGCGACGCTCTAACGCGTCGCTTAAGATGAAAGTATCAATCTTGACGAGTCCAGTGTTCAACTCGTCCAATTACAGCATTTTTTAATAATGCTTACTTACCTGATAAAGCGTGTGCAACTTATAGAAGTTCAATGGGCCTGAGAGCAAAGAAATAAAGGATTAGGCCCAATATCAACATGCTATAAGCCAATACCCGTCAGCCAACATTTAGGTTTTTTTTCCTTTATCAGCCGCCCCTCCATAGAGTCTTCAACTACCATTTCTACATGTTGACTATTATCTGTCCTCTCATTCCCCCCCGTATTTCCCCACATCACGGTTCCAAGATTTTGCTTTTTGGTCGAGGACTTCGATTCTGACTCAAGTGCATATTGCTTTGCTGAAGAAATAAAATTTTCAATATCCTCGGCCGTGTAGCGTACAAGACTACCAATCTTAATAAAGCTTGGTGCATGCCCCAGCTCAATTGCAGTTGAGCCCTTAGCTCGGCTCTTCTGTAATGCGCTAACTGACATAGACAACCTCATCGCGGTTTGTTTTTCGTTGTATAGCCTTACATCTGACATCAAATAACTCCTAGTGGGTAGACCCGCGAAGAATATCTGGTGCGTAAAAAAAACAAAAAAAACGATTATGTTTGGTCTAGAAATCTTGTGCACACTCCTCATTAATTTTTTTATGCATAATCGAAATTTCTGCCTTTTGAAAAAAATTTGCATGCTATTGCCATCTTAAACAACAAAAGGCAAAACAAATGAAACTCTACCAACTTATGTGGGATCTTCTACTTCATACATTCAACCTGATTATTGTGGGAGCGCCAAACAACGATGTCATTCAACAGTTTCACAAAACCTTCAATGTCAGCGGGAGCGGAAATGAGCCGCAGAACAAAAACCTTAAATTGATCCAGGTTGTTCACGAATGGCACTCAGGTAAACGAAAGTTTCTGACCGTTTCAGTAAAAGATATACCTAACTTTTACATTCGGATTTTAGATATCAAAAACTTCCAGAATAACGATACTAACGAGCTAGTCCCCAACAGCCTAGCAGCCATGAGTTTTTATAGCAGAGTGAGAGAAAGCAGCACGGGGAAATTGAAAACAAGAAAAATTTGCGACCTTACGCCAAAACAAGATTTGGATAACGTTATTTCAGCTCATCTGCTTAAACTCGCCAAACCTCAATTCCACTTGACCTCCACAAATCTCCTAACGCTTGATGAGTATCTGAAAGAATATGAAGTGGTTTTGATATCAAAAAACCCAAAAACAGCGCGAAATAAAATCAATATCATCCGTTATCACTTCAAACAATTCCTAGCATATCCTATTGATAAAATAGACTTAAAATTACTAATTCTCTGGAAGGAAAGCCATATCAGAAAGCTAACAACAAAACAGAAACAACAAAGTGAATGTCCATATGATTTGGCAGAATCAACACTTAAAGGCGCAATTTCATCACTCAGAGCAGCTTTACGATCGGCTTCCGCATCACCATTTCATAATTATAAAATTCCGGAGGAGATCATTCACACTAGCGAGCTTAAATTTATTCCCAAAAACTTGGTGCATAAATATTACAGCCAAGAAGAGCGAGTAGAAATTTACCAAAAATTATTTGTACGAGACCGGAACAAACTGCTTGGAAAAATAGGTTCCTGCCCGTTCTACGACTACCTGACACCTCTAATTTTAATTTGCATCTACTTAGGGTTAAGGCCGAGCTATGCACTAAAAATCAAAAAAACAGATATTTATTGGGAAAGTAACATGCTGATTATTCGAGGAGATAAGGGAAAAGTTAAGCAGCCACAATACACTCCATTGTGTAATGGCCTCGATGTTATTATTAAAGAATGGTTACAACATCCAATTCACTCCTCAAAAAGTCAATGGCTTTTCCCTAATCCAATTGATCATAAATCACACCTAGTAGACTACAGTAAATTAGTCAAAAACTTCAAAAAAACGCTGAGTTTTGAACACTTTGACTTTACAACTGTTCGTCATACATCTGCGACACATTTTCAATCTGGGGGCCATGATATCTTTAAAACGCAACGGTTCCTTGGCCATGGAAATGTCACGACAACGTTGCGATATTCGCATCATACGGATTTGGATATCAAGCGTTGTTACACTCAATACTCCGAGATGGTAGATAACGAGATCCTTCAGGCCAGAGCACTAGTAGCAGGTACGAAGTAACGTCAAAATCTCGTAACTCAGAATATGACGGTATAAATTTAACGACAGAACAGTGAAATTCTCATCGTGCGTTTCTAGTTATTCAGGACATACTTTCCTGCAAAGCGAGAAACCACGATGATGCAATCGACTGCGTTTGAACAACAAGCCCACAATCTGCTGATGGTCTTCGAATTGATGACCTATGTAATTAAAAAAGAGATGCCTGATAGCAACACCTTTTCTTACGAGGACAACGTTGAGCAAGAAATACTCCTGCACATGCTTAAACAACGCTTAGTGCGTGAAAAAATGTCCGCCGTTCAGATTGAACTCGCAATTTCATTTGCTGAGCAATTTATGAAAACAGGGCTAATTTCCATGGCACAGACCTAAGTAAAAGTTGAAAGGCCAAATCAATAGGAGTAACAAATGGAACACTCAACTTTTATTCATGTAAATCAGCTTAAAACATTTAGTCCTCGGAATGAACACTGCAAAGTCGTGTTGCTTGCAGATATTAAACTGAACGACCAAACATCAATAGAGCTGCTGTTTACACGCTACATTTATCTTCACTTAAATATAGATGGACATGTTCTAGGTGTGAGTATTAGCCAATCTATTTTTGAGGAGCATCCTGAGTTTAGCTCTCAGTTTTTAAACGACTTAGAAATGATGCAGCTTTTGCTCATGTATGTTGATGATATAACAAATTTTTGCCAATTATTTGCCGCAGAGTTTGAATATGTCTTAGGGTATCACCCGACAGTCTACTTTGAAGCCGCGGAGCAATATTGGGAAAAGCAGATTATTGAAGTGCAATCTAACGCGCCTCAATAATCACCTACTAGCGAACCTCACGGTTCGCTTTTTTTATTTGCTTATAGCCTTAGCTCAATCTAAGTCGCCAACGCCCACAAACTGCGACTAACAGTTAAAATCGGCCATACACTAAACATTAGAGTATCCGACCTGTAACCCACGTTTCCAATACATCAGCCAGTTTAATGAGTTGTTCTTGATGCTTGGATTTGTTTTTCGCTAGGTTTTGGATATTCAATAGCTTCCATCTCACCGCAGGTAGTGCCGCGACGCTCGGTTCATCAAACAATGACCAATCAGGCTGACCCTGTTTAAAGGATAATAAAAAGTCTCTGTCTTTTGCAGTAAAGTGATGCTGCAACGCTATCAGCATTTCTGAGCGAGTTAAAATCAGCTCATCGAGTTTAATCGGCTTTGTCGTCATTCCATTGAATTCAGTTTGAAAGCTTTCATCAAGCGGTTTCCAGCGTGGAGACATCACTTCATTAATAGGCCTTGGATGGCTAAGTGTATAAGTGAGAAAGCCGACCAAAATCTCTCGACTGATCCCCTCTTCCGCCAGCAGCATTTTCACATCGAAAAGATCCCTTGGGTGCTGTCTATCCATCGCTGCACATAACTTACCACCGTATAGATCAGGCAGGCTTACAACGGGGATCTCTGCATACCCAAATTCTTCTTCAACTAACTCAACGACTGGCATTAATACCGCTTTGTGTAGCGTACCTCTCGCAACAGGAGAGACTTCAATTTTTATTGTGACTCTATCACTTGTCACGACAACCCTGAGCTCATCATATTTATTGTCTTGAAATACTGCACTAAGGTTCGGTTGTAGATTGATCTGCGCAGTCAAACGACCAAGCGCTTCCTTCACACTTTGTAGCGCTTGTTCCCTTGGCTCCAAAGGAAGATAAGCCAAATCGATATCGACCGATAAGCGTGGGAAGTTGCGCACAAATAGGTTGATAGCCGTACCGCCCTTTAGGGCAAATACCTTCTCTTGGGCGACGAGCGGCAGCATCCGAATAAGCAAGGTCACTTGCTGGTAGTATATCGATGACTTATTCATATTGATTTTCTTCTGTCTTAATAAACGATGCCGGCACTGTTATTTGATACCGCCCATCGTAACGGCCATGAGCCACCACCTGACGCTTTCCCGCGCCTAGCGTGATTTGCTGCTCATCTAGCCTTTTGCTCCACTGGTGTTGATAGTAGTGGCCTAAAAAGAGAAATACGCGATTAGCTTGTACGGCTTCACTTCGATTCAGTATTGACTGTATTTTACGTGGGCTGAGATTCACTAACCCTTGAAACAGCTCCGCGGCATGCTCAAAACTGATATGTTTGCCAATGGCATTGACGACCTCATAGGCTGCAAGCTCCGCACAACTTGCCTTAACTTCCCTATTGTTCACCCCTATAGTAATAAAGTCTTTTTCCAACGTTTGAGTCAGCTTGCTACTGGTATAGAAAAGCCAATTTTGCTCCTCCAATTCGCGGAACCACTTTGGCAACGCCTGCTTACTTTGACAGCCAACCCAAACTTGCTCGCTGCTTAGTTGAAGATAATGACTAAGCCCTTGATGCGTTAGGCTACTGACTCCCGCAAGGTGAACAGGAAGCTTTAGCTGCTCATTCACAGCCTTGAGCGCTTCAACCCAATGAGGCTGTAACTTGCCTGTTGACTCAGGACGAACGTAAACCCCCGCACTTATCTTGTACAACCAACCACTCTGCACATATTTTCTCACCAAAGATGAGCTGATCTCATTTTGTGTCAACCACGACTGAAGCACTACCGCACCAGGACTCGTATGATTAATCAGCCAGTTTATTTTTGATGACATAGTTGCACCATAAGTACCAGAATATAGAGTAAATTAAACCAACTATAGAAGTAGAGTTTATAAATTGCAATTACTTAGTACCTTTAGTACATCTTTATCGTAAAATACAAACTAGCAGGATGAGGGGATGATTAGTTACCAGCAAAAGGCTAAGAAGGGATTCTTACTTAAAACGTTAAACTTAACCCCTGAACCGACAGAATTTCCGGTGCCAAATTCTAGTTATTGATAAGGACAATAACGAGGAGTTAATAATGAGTCAGTCACCGTTTATTCGCGTATATCAACGTAAATCAAAAAGCCCTTGGGATGATCATAGTACCGTCTTGTTACTCGCTGACATTGACGAAAATGATAACGATCCTAGAGCATTACAATTCACTCGATATATCTATCTTCATCGCGACATCAAAGGACAACACTTAGGCATTAGCATCAGTAAATCACTTCTTGAGGAGCATGCTGAGTTTGATACTCAGTATTTAATGGGCTTAGAAATGATGATGCTATTGTTGATGTATAAAGATGATATTTCTGCCTTTTGCGAGTTGTTTACCGCGGAGTTTCAACAGATATTCGGGTTACCCCCGATTCCCTATTTTGACGCTGCCGAACAATTCTGGGCTGAGCAGATTATTGAAGCCGAAGCTAACATTCAGCAGTAATGTTAAGCGTTAGCCACTTACTCGCGAACCCGAAAGGGTTCGCTTTTCATACCGAATCAAACTTGTGCACAAATTAAGTCCATAGATCATATTTGATGATGCTCTAGCAACGTGTTACAACACAAACGCTTTGGGACATTTTCGAGTTAGGACTTTTGCTCTAATGACAACATTTAAGATTACCAAAAGTATGAAAAAGCTCTAAACCTGTGGCCAGTTTTACTTGACCACTACAAACCGCCCAGTAAGTTGATCATAGTATCCTGCCTACATATAAATTAGTACGAACTACGATCCTTTCTAACTGTTATTCTTCGTCCGCCTTAAGATTTTTATAAATAAACAAGTCATCTTCTATTTTAAAAATAACTAAGATTAAAAGCTTTAAGTAAAGTAAATAGGAATTTTCATGTAGATGAATTTCTGTCGGATTTGCCTGTGTACCATGTAAATAGCTATTTCTTAAGTCGTGCCCGTTTGTAAACTCACTTTTGTTTAAATAGTAATTGAAGTAATTTTGCTCAGGTATTGCGAAAAGTGAACTTCCAAAAAACACTAGTCCATCATTACTCATATGCATAACCTCGTCTTGAATATCGGCAGGATAATGGTGTAACGAGGCGACCTCATTTTCAAAAACATCTCTTAATATTAAAATTCGGTTCCAATTTGTAACTTGAACGCAATTATTTTCATCGACAGATATATAATTATTATCTATCAAATAATTTAAATGCTCAAGCTGATGTTCTTCGTAATTTCCGAAATCGATTTCTTCTTCATTCACCAATAAATCAACAAAGTTTCTGTATTGCTTGTCTTTGAACGGGTCAAGATAAGTCAACAGAGTTTGATCCGAAAATAGCAGATAAGTTAGAAAATTAACTTCTTGGTCATCCTTATTGACATATATGTATTTATTGCTATTTAAGCTTGGAATGTCTTTGATGGCTGTAGGGCCAGACGACATTTGTAGAAGTTCAAAATCAATATGTCCATTTTCTACAAATAATTTGTATTGCTTCAATATCGACTCGAACTCAGGTGCGATTGTTCTTATTTTCTCTAAAGCAGAAGCATTTTGAGTAGGAATTGTAAAATTGGCGTTACTAGGTAAGTCAAATAATTCCGGTAGAGTATTAGTGAAAACTGTTTTTAGAATATCTTCTAATGAACACCCAAGCCCTTTTAGTACGTTGGAATATGTGTAAATTTGGCCCATAGATGCCATTTCTAATCAGGGCCGGATTATAAATTGTTAAATTGGTTAACAAACCTATCCAGTCGAACGAATTTCATTCGATTATGGATGATTTATATCAATCAATAATCTCGCATTAAGTCGACTTAAGAACAAAATAGCTAAATGTTAACAGAATTTACAAAGCATAATCTCACCCTGCATTTCTAATTGTGTGAACGCCACACCAAAAACGTATTCAGTTTTAGATCTAACACCTAAAGTTCTTTCAAAAATTCCAAGCTGATTTTCTTTGCTGGTTAAAGCTACAATATTCTGTTCATCCACGTACTCAAAAAGTGTCTCGAAGTTTCTGTACAGAATATATGGGTGATTATTTTCTTTAATGTAATCCAAGCTAAATTCGTAATGGACTGTACCCTGCTCAATCCAAGCATGTTTAATTTTAGAAGCATTTTCGGGATAACTGATAGCTACCCCGTATTCAAATGATGAACTAGAACCACTATCGAAAAACTCTTTAATAGACTGTTGGTGTTTTCTCTTAGCTGCTAATTTAGTTTTATCTGAGATTCGGAAGTCACTATGTTTTTTAGAATTTTGTATTATTGGCAGGTAGTTAGTATTGCAATGCCCTGAGTCGATGTACGAAGCAATTATGCTTTCTTTATCTTGAATAGTTAAACAACTAGGTAGGTACAACTTCGTTTTATTGAAACTATTTTCGACTTCATATATAGAAAGAAGGATCTCTGCACTCTGCTGGTCACTTTTTAAAAACTCACAGAGAACAAGCTTATATTTATCCACCAAATTTTTATGGCTCAACAAGTGCCTCACTTGATGGGGGAGGTTCTTTAAAACTTCTTCTATTTGAGATGGCGATATATTTTTATATTGTTGATAGTTATTCATTAATAACCAGAAACTATCATAGTAACCGTAATCTATATTTTCAAAATATGACAGGAAGTTACTATCATCAATATTAGTTATGAATTTACCAATTAAATTTTTAAAAGTATTAACTTTTTCTTTGTAAGCAATAATATCTGTATCTGACCAACTTTTAAGGTATATGCCGTTTTCGAAAAACAGCGATATATTGTACAGTTCAAGTATATCGTTTATATCGTTTATATCGTTTATATCGTTTATATCGTTTATATCGTTTGCTATTTCGCTATTCAATAATCGCTCTGCTTTTGATAAGTAATGACCACTCGACATGTCGTGTATCGAGTGAAATACAACCCTATCTCTATCTGACTTGTTCATAACAAACATTAACCTTGTAATTTCGTATCATTGTCTCTTTTACTAAGATATCGATTTTATACTTTTATTACAAACGCTTATTAGCATGTATCACTTTGATCTGATCCAGCAATAGTGGACACTTTGTACTGAAGGATCCCCTCATAAATCAGCCATAGCATAGCCATATTTGAGCAACTGATTGGCGAATAATACCCAGGCCGCCAGCAATTCTTTCTCCGTGATTTGATAATCAGGCCGCCTGAGTACCTCCAATCCCAAGCGAATCGTTGAGAGTACCGTTCGATGCCCAATGGTATTGGCCTGAAAATGCTTATCCCAGCCCTGTTGCTGTGCGTGTAAACCAACTAGCCACAACAGGCATTGAACCATCAACGCTATCAGTAGGATGATGTCGAATCGCTCTGGACTGTTGGTACGACTTTGGCGTAAGCCAAAGCCGTATGCCGGGCTTTTGAGGTCACGAAAGGTTTCCTCTATTTGCATACGTTTGGCGTACAGGTTTACCAGCTGCTTTGGGCTCCGAGATTCTGGTGGTAAATTGCTGGCTAACACCCAAGGCTCTTTCGCCGATGTTGAGTACGTTTTTGCCGATGGATGGTGGCAATTAGTCCTCGTTGAACGCTGATTTGTACGCCCCTTAGGTTTGCTACGATAAAGCGTGAGATGGCAATTGATAGGGTTAGTTTTGGTCAAGGTCTTACAACCCAGGCTCTTCGCTTGACCGTTGGCCAAGTCATGTGTACTGCGAACTGCACGCCAATTTTCAGCGCCAATATCTGCAAATTGAACTGTACCGCGAATACGGCTTAGCCAAAACCAACCATGCGCCTCAACCTCTTTGTACCAAGGCACTTTGAACCCCGCGTCAGTCACGATGAGAGGGGTAACATGCAAAGGTAAAATCTTGGCTAAGTCCGCTAAAAAACCGTTGTGGGAGGCCTTAGAGCATTGTTCTGATAGGGGATAGGACTTCTCATACAGGGTAATAGAGCGGCCATTGAAGGCTATTGAGGCGCGCAGGGCCATGATGCGTTTATGCTCTCGGATGTCTGACCAATCGACGAGCACAATCGGCATAGGGTTACCAGAACAGATGAGGCTGGCATGCCATTGGTAGACAGCTAACCGTTCTTGATGCAGATGCGTGTTGCCGAGCAAACGATCAATGCGCTTGATGTTGTGCTTGGTTCGGGCCGTGGTTGGTAAATTTCGACCTAACTCAGTCAAGGTCAGTGTCTTACATTCAATCAGTGCCTTAGAGGCCAGCATCAAGCTGTTTAATCGTTTTAGGTGAAGTTCTGGGCAGTATTGGTGTAAAGAATGTTGTAGGATATTGGCTTCGCGCATCTTGTTGTCCAAGTGTAGTTTTTGGCGAAACCATTTGATCATGCAACAAGATGCGCTTCCACCCTAATTTGATGATTTATTTGTAAATCATCAGGGGATTCTTCAGCACTTTGTATCATTACTAAAACTTGGCCAATTGGCTCATGATAACAAGTAACCTGTCTTAGCGCTGTGGCGCGGAATGGGGCATAAATGAGTTAACCAACTAGCCCATTTGGGAAGCAAAATCCTGTTATACACACCGTCCTCGCCTGGAACTTATGCGAGGTTAATTATGACTTTCCAAGATAAGGATACAAAAATTCACTAACTTCTCTTGAAGCGATACCAATATCAACTTTTATGCCCTCTTTCTCTAGAGCATAAAGACCCTTTCCATTGTTCCTTTCATCAGGATCTAGAATAGCAACTACAACTCTCTTAATTCCTGATTTAATGATTACAGAAGAACATGCCGGAGTTCTGCCAACAAATGAACATGGCTCAAGAGTGACATATGCAGTCACTTCTTCCATAGGGCCATCATAAGCACTAATCGCTTCGACCTCAGCATGGTTGCCACCAATTTTCTGTGTGAATCCTTCGGCAATGACTTGCCCGCCTAGAACGAGAACGCAACCTACCGGAGGATTTGGATGGCACTCAGGCAGAGCAGCCCGAGATACCTCCAATGCTTTAAGCATAAATGCCTTGTCTAGATTCATCTAAAGTTCCATTTCATTGAATATGTAGTCATTCAATATCACACGTTTGAAAAGTAACTTTCGCGTTACTTCAGGGACATCTACTTCGTTACACACGGATTCAAACTCTTGGATAATCGTATTAATCTGCGATCTGATAATTTCTTCTGCTTTTTCGGCCTTAATATTGAAGCTTGGTGCTGCTTTCAGACAAAGTGATAACAGAGACAAATTTGAATTGTCGAAGAGCTTCATTCCATGATTTGCCTCCCCACAGCTACGGTTTTGTGGACAAATATCATAAGCAGGTGATAGAGATATTTTATCCCCTTCGACAAAGAAAGCGTGATTGCGAGCATGGTCATCCGTATTGCCGATCAGCACGTTAAATACCATTCGTGCAAATAGCTCTTGGCTATCAGAGGCAAATGCAATGCAATACTGCTTCATAACGTTTACTAGGTCTACATAAGAAGCCTCGCTAGCCCATGCTTCATCTAAGCCTAAAACTGTCAGTCCGGACACCATAGAGCGACGACACCAAATACCACCAATCAACTCTCTATCGAATCGTTTAACAAGAAGAACATCTTTGCCTAATGCTTTTTTTAATACAACTTCGGCCACATTGAGTCCGGCTAACTTAGCTAACTTCATGGCTACGTATTCTGAATAGACAACCTCGTAAGTATCATTTTGGGATGAAAATTTAGCAATATACTTAGCTTCACCACCAGTGATCATCGCTTTCGGACGAGCACCTCCCAGCGATGTACAATGCATAAGTGCTTTATCCAAATCCAACGGGATTTTCTTACCTTGAGCGACGATTTCAGACACCAGGTATAACTCTTCAAGCGTGGCAGCATCAGTAGAACGATCAACATACTCAGTGGCCGATTCTTGAAAGTCGAGAGAACCGAACCGGTCTGAAGCGGAATGCATCAAATACGTCATTTCGTTAAACTCAGCATCGTAGCCTTTGCTCATCAGCCGAGAAATAATGGCCCTACGTCCCCAAACATCAGAAGCTGCATCACGCAAGCATGAGAATATAGACATGCCTTGAACTGGCTGCATAGTACCAGCAGAAAGCGGTAATTCATGTGAGTAAATTGGCTCTGCATCTGGACGCTTCAAGTAAGACTGACCATAGGTAAAATGTTGGCCAGATTCATCAATAGTGAGTCTACCGGCTGCCACAGGTTCTGACTGTCCTCTAAGCCATTTCCAAACGAAGCATTGGTTACTAGAAGTCGTCATCCAAAATTACCTTTTTCCTTCTTACTCGATTAGGCAGCAGTGCTTCTATTTTCGCATTTGTTTTATGTTTAATAGCAAACCGATTTTCATCGGGTTCAAATAAGGAAACACCTAACACCCAAGCAGTTTCGAAGTAAAGTCCGATACTTACAGACGGATCACCCTTAAGAATCTTTATCATAGTGGGCTTAGATGCCCCAACTCGTGAACACAGCTCTTCTACTGTGATTTTCTTTTCCTTACGCTGGATTGAAAGCAGAGTGGCGAAATGAGCTAGTGCAGCACTAGCAACAGTGCCAACTTGAATTTTATTCCTTCCCATAGAAAATTACTCTTCACCATAAACAAATTAGAGTAAACAGTAATTTACCAAAACCTAAATGTCAAAGTAATAGCTCAGAACTAGATTGGTAAAAACTAATTTACCGCAATAAATTTAAAGTAAACTATATTTTACCAAACAGCAGTCATTGAACGAAAGAAAATGAACAGTAGAGATCCAATCTGAACTCTCTAGTGAGTCATTGCTTGAACACGCTTCGGTGAAAAACGTTTTAAGGCATCAATCCACTTCTGGATATTTTCCAAGCTACAATTTTCAGCTGATATATCTATCTTCATCGCGATATTAAAGGACAGCACTTAAGCATTAGCATCAGTAAATCACTTTTTGAGGAGCATACTGAGTTTGATACTCAGTATTTAATGGGCTTGGAAATGATGATGCTATTGTAGATGTATAAAGTTGATATATCTGGCTATTGAGAGTTGTTTACCGCGGATTCAAGCAGTTATTAGGATCGTCCCGAGTCTCAATTTTGACACCGCCGAACAATTCTGGGTTGAGTAGATTATTGAAGCTTAAGTTAAGCTAACGTTTAGCAGTAATGTTAAGCGTTAGTCACTTACTCGAAACCCCGAAAGGGTTCGCTTTTTTTCTGGCTTGAATCGAATGGAGTATCCCAAATTGAAGCAGGGAAAGTTAACTCAAATCTAAACAACTAGATTTAAATACGAGTAAATCACTCTGCCGTGACAAAGCTAAACTCTACTTTGTACTTCTTAAGCGTCAAGTTTGGAACTACACGAGAAGCAGCGATAGCTTTGTCATCAAAGTCACCAGCAACAAGAATACCTCTGCTATCGACGTCATCTTCAGAGATAAGAATATCTCCCATGTAACTTAAAATTTGGGCGATAGCTCTTTGCCCTGCAACGCCTGTCTTAAGTTCAATAACAACGGTTTTACCATTCGCATCACGCGCCGTAATATCAATAAAACCCGACTCAACAGAGCGCTCCTTGCCCTCATCGATTATCTTCAGCCCTTGTTCAAGTTGCTCAATATTCAACCGCAAAGCCGCTTGCATATCTTTCTCAAGACTAATGCTATGGAGTGGCTTTTGTTCGCTAATCTCTCTCTCTTCTACAGACTCATATTCAAACGATTGATCTAAAACATTAAATCCTTCTTCTTTAAAACGTATATAACGCCTTATCGCATCTCGATATGATGCTAAATTATTGTAAGGGTCGCCATCAAAAGGGATCTTTGTAGGGTTCAGTCGATTGCTTTGCCTATCCGCTTGCGTGTATGTGAGTTCAACAATGAGAGAGTTTAGGCCATCTGTTTCATGAAGCTTATCAAGATCACCATAATGACTTTCAACACGTCCTGCACGGTGCATTTGGGCCGCGATGGTATTGTTTGCATACCCCTGTAACCCAAGCCAAGCTCTATACTCTTCAGATTTCATAAATCCTCTTTGCATTTCATGTTGAACACGATTGGAAACCTAGCAATGCTCAATTACGGAACCAGCATACTCATTAGTAACTCCAGCTTTGGCTGAGTGCTTCAGCTTGTTTAAGACAAAGCTCGATCGCCTCATCAGCTTTATCCGGCGGATACTTCCATTTACGCAGTGCTCGGCGGACAAGGTTACGTAACTTAGCACGCACACTGTCACGCACTTGCCAATCAACAGATGTCGATTTACGCAGTTGCTCAGTGACAAACTTGGCTAACTCTCTGAGATTGTTATCGCCAAGCTCCTTGACTGCAGATTCGTTTTGAATCAATGCACGGTAAAATGCAATTTCATCGGTGCTTAAGCCAGACTTAGCCGCCATCTCAGCATCTGCGGCCATGTCTTTGGCCATTTGAATAAGTTCTTCAATCACTTGAGCAGTTTCAATAGCGCGATTATGATATTTACGCAGGGTTTCTAAAATGCGGTCAGAGTATTTTTTCTCCGATACCACATCCGTTTTCATCCGTGCTTTAACTTCATCTCGCAGTAGTCGTTCGAGCAAATCTACGGCGAGATTTTTCTCCTTCATATTCGCCACGTCTTCCATAAACTCCGGCGATAACAAACCAATATTGGGTTTATCTAAGCCCACCAACTTAAAAATATCATCAACGCCTTCAGCAATAATCGCATTATCGATGATTTGTTTAAGGGCGGTGTTTTTTTCCTCATCGGTGCGGCGTTTGTCGACTGTGGTAAATTTACCCAGTGCACTTTTTACTGCGGCAAAAAAGGCAATTTCAGTTTTAAGGGGAGCCACTTCATCTAATGTACCGCATAGGGTGTACGCTTTACTGAGTGCCGCCATCACATCTAAAAAGCGTTTTTTACCGTCAAGCTTACCATCGCCCGAGTTAGGTAAACTTAAAATATGATTCATCACTTTAGGCAATAATTGCAATGCGTGGGTTTCATAGTCACTGTAATCACAGCCATGTAGCATGCCGCGCACAATATCCATTTTTTCAAGTAATACCGCAAACGCTTCGTGGGCATCATGGGTAGGCTGACCGCGACCGTTTGAATTAGTGTAAGTGTGCAGCGCGGCTTTTAATTCATTGGCAATACCAATGTAATCGACCACTAAACCACCGGGCTTGTCTTTAAATACCCGATTAACGCGGGCAATGGCCTGCATTAAATTATGACCTTTCATGGGTTTGTCGATGTACATAGTGTGGCAATTTGGCGCATCAAAGCCCGTTAGCCACATATCGCGCACTATTACCAATTGCAGCGGGTCGTTTACATCTTTAAAGCGTTTTTCAAACAGCTTTTTAGTTTCTTTATTATAAATGTGTGGTTGTAGCTTAGCTTTGTCTGACGCTGAGCCCGTCATAACAATTTTGATTGCCCCTTTGGCAGGATCATCATCATGCCAGTCGGGCTTAATGGCGACTATAGCATTATATAAATCAGCACAAATTTCGCGGCTCATGGCCACTATCATGCCTTTACCTGCTATGGTACTAATGCGTTCACTAAAATGAGTCACTAAGTCTTGTGCGACTAAATTGACTCTGGGTTTACTGCCAACCAACTTTTCCAGCGCCGCCCATTTTGACTTAGTGTTTTCTCGGCTCGAAATATCTTCTTCGTCCTCAATCACTTCATCCACGTCATCATTTAAGCTTTCAATATCTGCTTGGTTGATATCCAGTTTGGCAAGGCGTGATTCATAATAAATAGGCACAGTGGCACCATCGTCTACCGCATCTTGAATATCGTAAACCGACACATAATCACCAAATACAGCGCGAGTATCTTTATCGGCAACATCAATAGGTGTGCCGGTAAAGCCAATAAACGTCGCCGCAGGCAGCGCATCGCGTAAGTGCTTAGAATAACCAAAGGTATATTCGCCTGTTTTACTGTTTAACTTGGCTTTATCGCCATATTGGCTGCGATGGGCTTCATCTGAGATCACCACAATATTGTGGCGTTCACTCAACTTAGGGTGAATTTTTTCATCGGCTAACAGGGCAAACTTTTGAATAGTGGTAAATATAATGCCACCCGCTTGGCGGGCAGTTAACATATCACGAAGCTCGTCCCTATCCCCTGCTTGCACTGGGGTTTGTTTTAAAGTATCGGCTGCCATGCAAAAAGTATTGTAAAGCTGGCCGTCTAAATCATTGCGGTCTGTTACTACCACTATGGTTGGGTTATTCATTTGCGGCTGTGCCATAAGCTTACCCGCATAGCACAGCATCGAAATCGACTTGCCTGAGCCTTGGGTATGCCATACCACGCCAGCTTTACCTGAGCCCGCTTTAACTTTATTACTGTAATTTGCTCTGGGCTCATTCACTGCAAGCTCACCCGTCTGCGCCGCCGCAATCAACGTGGCTTTTACCGCTTCGCGTACCGCGTGGAACTGATGATAGCCTGCTATTTTTTTAATGGTTTTACCATCATCTTCTTCAAACAAAATAAAGTGGCGCAAATAATCTAAAAACAAGGCAGGCTGGAAAAAACCTTTCACTAAGGTCTCTAACTGGTACTCAAATAGCGGCTTGTCGTCTTCACTGTTTACGGTGCGCCACGGTACAAAGCGCTCTTTATTGGCAGTCAGCGAACCTACTCTTGCGGTTAAACCATCACTAACAACAAGCGCCTCGTTAAAAATAAATAAATCGGGCAGCTCATCTTTATAGGTTTGAATTTGTTGAAACGCCTGCCAAATATCGGCGTTATTATCAATGGGATTTTTCAGCTCTAGTAGCGCCAACGGTAAGCCGTTAATAAACACCATCACATCGGGGCGTCGATTGCCTTTAGTGCCCGTTAAAGTGAACTGATTCACCACCAAAAACTGGTTTTTATTGACATCGTTAAAGTCCACCAGCTGCACATAGTCAGTTTTACTTTCATCATTAACTTTGTATTCTACTTTTACGCCTTGCAACAACGCTTGATGAAACCCTTTATTATTTTTAATGAGTATGGGGGTTTCGGCTTTACCTAAGCTCAGCGCTACTTCTTCAAGGGTTGCAATGGGAATATGCGGGTTAATCACTTTAAGTTGCGCCAATAATCGCCCGTGTAATATCACTTGGCGATAATCACTGCGTTCTGCCGCTGGTTCATTAGGGGCAATATCGTAGCCACAAATATATTGATAGCCGATGCCTTGAAACCAATTAAGGCAAAGTTGTTCGAGCTGGTCTTCCGTGATCATTTTATCCCCTTAACATTAAGCGGCCATCGGCCACATCGACCATCAACTCAATCAGTTGAATTAACATTTTATGGTTATCTGTTGCTGGATACCAAATAGGACGAATACCTAATTCAAATAATCTACCCTCAACCGCTTGGCGTTTGTCATCATCCGCTTCTAAAGCGGAAACAACCTGTTCACTATTTTCAGTTGCTGTTGGTGGCTGCTCAATAGGTTTAACGGGTAATGCCAATAGAGCAAAATGCTCAGGAATGACAAACTCACCATCTTTGCGCACCTGTTCAAACAGCTCCATGGTTTTATCTTGCTGTAACGAACAACCTAAAAACAATAATGAATGACTGATATAAATTTGGCGAAGTGCTTTAGGAAGTTGCTTACGATAATCAATACCACCACTTCCGTAACCTTGTTCATATTGCGTTCGAGTAAAAATATAAGATTCAGACTGCGTGGCGTCACCATGTAACTTTAATAAACAGCGCTCACCCTTAAGTAACTTAGCGACAAAATTATGATTTTCTTGTAGACCATACAAAATCCCATCAAATTCAGAGGCCGTTTTATGCGCTTTAAACCAGCTCTCAATTAAGGTATCAAAATTAGTGGTAACCATGGCGCCTGCACACAAGCGCGGCAGTAATTTAATCACGTCTGGCACAAGGGTTTTATCTTGTTCAATTGTCGATTTAATTCTAAACGTAGTGCGGATATGATTATTGAGTTGCGAAGATGATGCATCTGCTAAGAGTTGTGCTAACTCTAAATAGCGCTCGTTAGCTAAGAGCTCTTCAACTTGCGCATTATCAACATTAGTCAGCTTTTTACCCAGATCTTTAAGTACCGTATCCCAACTTGGGTAACCTGCAGCAGCTGAAACCCCAGCACCAACAAAAGGCGCCACTTTCTTTTTTTTAATTAAGGCAATCAAGTCTGACACAACCGAGTCTTGTTGCGTCGCATCAACATAGTTAATTGCCTCTCGGTGTTTATCACGCAATTGCTCGCCATTCCAATTATCAAACTCATCTAAATAGGCGTTGCGATCAACCCAATACAACACCTCACTGGCTTTATATTGGTGGGTATGCTCAGTATCTTTTATGCTGCGAATGCTGAGTAAATCCCCTTCATCTAATGCGTCATTAAACAAGGAATTTGAGTTCAAACCATTTTGTAAATACTGCTCAACTTTTTCAATTAAGTCAGCACTTTGCTTTATTTGTTCAATCGCCATTTAAAAATCCGTTTCATTGGTATCTATGCTGAGTTTGCCTGAGAGCAGTTTAGGAAGCAGAGCATCTCTTGTGCTAGCTAACTCTATTGACTGATTACTTTGCAGTATATTCACAAAGGGAATGATTAGTTGTTCAAACTCATTTTGTAAAGTGACTGGAGGTGCTAGTAAATCAATTGTCTCTAAATCTTTTCTTTTTATACTGGCTTGGACAGTTACAACTAAGCGAGCATCAATATCATGTCTAAATCTAAGACTATCCATTTGGTAATACATAAAATAAGGTGAAACTTTTTTACGTTCGAACCGCATTCCAAGTAAGTTTTGCGCGATGGCAACTTTTACACCTTTAGGTACCATACAAATACGACCAATTGTACCTACTGTAGATATCATAATATCTTCAGCTTCAAGGTGCGCTCTAAACCAAGAATTAAATGTTTCAATATCAACGTATTTTGAAGTATCTAAACTTGGCTTAATTGACCCATCAGGTAAATGTTTAACCTCAAGTAAAGGGATGCCACTTTCTACAGTCGGCGGCGTCCTTCCTCGATTATCAATATACTTTCTAATAATATCCTTGAAACCAACAACCCCCCAACCTTCTGGTATTTCACCTAGTTCTGAGTCGACTAGGTTATCTGGGAATAAAGAGGCGGTGGCTTGTAGTTGTTGGTATTGCTCTGGATGTTGTTGATAAAGCTGGTCAAGCTCTGTTTGGTCTTTGCCGCTGATGACAGCCATTGCAGCACGCTGCGCATTTTCACCTACAACATTGGCCGCTATTTTTGCGCGTACGGGGTCAAAATCGACAAACCAGCTTTTAAACATTGCCTTCGCAATTTGCTCTAAGGTTTGGTTGGTTTGGCGGTTAAGTTCGATTTTAGAGTCATATACAGAAATCCATTTACCAAGCTTTTCTCTATCCTGTTTTTTTTCAGGTATTCTGATTGGTAATGCATGTGCATTTTCGCGGTTTAATCCAGGGACTGCACTATCAGAATTCATCCCCTCTAAACCTAATGACTTTAATAGGTAATAAGTAAACTTAAGCTCATCAATACTGTCTTTTTCTACATAAAAAGAAGTATCGATTGGCCAAAAAGGGTCTGCTGATAAATGAACAGCACCAACACTGCCTTTTCTTCCAATAATAATACCAGGGCCATTTACATAACTCTTGTTATGATAATCCACACAGCCATTTGATCCAAAAACAGGAATATTACCTTCGGCACGTTGGGTTTTAGGTAAACCTTTTCCATAAACAAAAGGGCAATACTCGCCAACGGTTGTCTCTATCCAATTCATAAACCAATCCCACTTTTTTTAATCTGCTTAACTGCCACACCAATTAACCTTTTCATCAAATACTTACTCTTCATCACCAAGCTCCTTTTGCTGACTACTCAGTTGCTTTTGCACACGGGCGCGTTCTTTTTCAAGCTCGTGCTGTAGCTCTTCTTCGCTGGGTAGTTGAGTCAGGTATTTTGACGCAAATAACTGCTTGCTTTCGCTCAATACTGAGTATTTAGCCACTGTGTGGTTATGTTCGCTGCAGAGAATTAAACCAATGGTTGGGTTATCGTCAGGGCGGCGTTGTTGCTCTTCGTACATGCGCACGTACATGTCCATTTGCCCTACATCTTGATGGGTGAGCTTGTTGAGTTTTAAATCAATGAGCATAAAGCACTTAAGGTGGAAGTTGTAAAACACTAAATCTATGAAATAGTCGCCATCGTCAGTGCAAATACGTTGTTGACGCGCCACAAAGGCAAAGCCTTTACCTAGCTCTAATAAAAACTTTTGTAAGTTATTAATAATACCTTGCTCTAGGTCTGCTTCTTGGTAATGGCCACTGTCTAAATTTAAAAAGTCGAGAATGTAGGGGTCGCGTAAATAGTCTTGCGCATGTTCTGCCAGTGGTAAGGTATTTTGCTGGGCTTCTTGCTCTACGGGTTGTTTATTTTTACTGGCTAATAAGCGCTCGTAATACAAAGTGCCAACTTGACGTTCAAGCGCACGCACGCTCCAGTTTTGCTCGGCAGATTCTTGCATATACCAAAGCCGCGCCGCTTGGTTTTCAATCCGAATTAATTGACAGTAATGCGACCAGCTCAATTTTGCAGACACTGTCTGCAAAATTGGATACGCCAAGTAAAAGCTGCGCATATTAGCAAGGTTACGGCTAGAAAAGCCCTTACCGTATTCTTGAGTTAACTGTATTGAGAGCTGCTTAAGCTGATCTTTGCCATATTCGGCGCGGTTTAGACCTTGCTGCTCTTGCTCAACAATCAACTGGCCAATGTGCCAGTAAGCTTGCACCATGGCGCTATTAACCACGTGTTTAACTTGGCTTTGCGCTTGGTTAATCACTTGGCGAATATTTGCCAATAGCACAGGTACAACCGCTGCAGCAATATTGGGTTGTTTAGATTTCATAACCTAAGCCTTTGAGGTTTTGCTTTATTTGCGCCTCCAAACGCTCTGACTCTGCAAATTGCGTTTTAAGCTGGGCGGTTAAACGCGCCATTTTATCGACAAAGAGCTCGCCGTCGTCTGCAACATCTTCAGCACCCACATAACGCCCTGGGGTTAAGACAAAGTCGTGTTTGGTAATGCATGCTAAATCAACACTGGCACAAAAGCCTGCGCTGTCTTGGTAGTTATTAGCTTGCTGCCAATTATGAAAGGTGGCCGTTACTTGATCTAAATCGGCTTGGGTAAAGTCGCGCAAGACGCGGTCTTTCATATAACCTAAGTTACGCGCATCAATGAACAGTATTTTGCCACGGCGGTCGCTTAATTGACGGCCTGAGGCACTCACACGGGCATTTTTATTTTTAGTTAAAAACCAAATACAGGCTGGAATTTGGGTATTAGTAAATAGCTGGCCGGGCAAGGCCACCATGCATTCTACTAAATCTTGCTCAATGAGGGCTTTACGGATTGCACCTTCGTTATTGGTGTTTGACGACATAGAGCCATTAGCGAGTAACAAACCAACACTGCCATTGGGCGCGGTGTGATATAACATGTGTTGTAACCAAGCAAAGTTAGCATTGCCCGATGGCGGCTTGCCGTATGCCCAGCGTGGATCGTCGTCACTTACACCAACATCCCACTCTTTCATGTTAAATGGCGGGTTAGCCATTACAAAGTCGGCACGTAAATCTGGGTGTTGATCGTTGGTATAGGTATTGGCAGGCTCTTTACCAAAGTTAAAATCGATACCACGGATCGCCATATTCATTGAGGCTAACTGCCATGTAGTATGGTTGTATTCTTGCCCGTAAATAGACACATCGCCAATTTTACCTTGATGGGCATGAATAAAATGCTCACTTTGGACAAAGAAACCACCCGAGCCCATGGCTGGGTCGTAGACACGGCCTTTAAAGGGTTCCATCATTTGTACCATCAGGCTGACAATTGATTTAGGGGTATAGAACTGCCCCCCCTTTTTACCCTCAGCTAATGCAAATTGGCCAAGCATGTACTCATAAACATGACCAAGAATATCTTTTGAATTTAATGACGCATGCACAAAAGGAATAGTCGCTATTAAGTCGATTAATTCGGCCAATTTAACTTGGTCAATTTGCAAACGGGTGTATTGCTTATTAAGCACGCCTTTAAGTTTTGGATTGGCAACTTCAATGGCATCGAGCGCGTTATCAATTAAATGACCCACAGAGTTGATTTTAATGGTTTTATTGTTACCGATTGGCAGCTCAGCACCACCAATTACCGCTTTATTATTGTCTTGTAAAAATGACCAGCGCGCTTGGGTTGGCACCCAAAAAGTATTGGTTTCAAGATAATAATCGCGTTGCTCTAACTCAGCTGCTAATTCTTCGCGGTATTCTTGAGAATCAGCCCCACCAAAGTCATCAGGGTCTAAAAAATAGTCACTAGCTGGGTGATTAAAGGCAGCGATTAATTCATCTTGGCGAATTTTAAATGCATCGGACACGTATTTGATAAACACCAAGCCGAGCACTGCGTGTTTGTACTGGGCAGCATCGAGGGTTGAGCGCAGTTTATCAGCGGCGTTCCACAATTTTTTTTCGAGCTCAGTGAGAAATTCTTGTTCAGTTTTTTGCATGAGTTCCAGCTTACTTCATTAAATAACAAAGAATGAGAAGATAAATAGCCACCGAGGGCACTTTCATCGGCTTGATGGTCAGAGAAGAGACGCTAGCCATTAGCATAGTCGCTCAAGTTTAACCGCTCAGCGGTTGCGAGTTTAACTATGCTCACGACAATACGAACCACTTAGCAGCAGGTGACATTATATTTTGTTATTGAGTTTGCCACAAAGTCCTTAAGTAACCTAGGGTTAGAACAGCAATTACCCTGTAATTATCTTATTTTGTGTTTTACATCAAAACCAAATAACGTGGACATTTCATCATAAATATCCAATCAACTGATTAATTTGCCCGAGGATGTGCTTACTTATCTATGTGGGGAACAGGGACGACCTCGCAATGAAGCCTTAACAGGCTGAAATAATAAAATTATTATTTCAGATGGCAGTACCAAAGTGTGCAGCCGACTTCATCTACTGGTAATGCATTGTAAAATCTTTGTATACCCTTCAAAAGGCACTTAGGTGCCTTTTGTCGTTTTTGGAAATTAGAGATTGTTTGTTAGCGATAAAACCGTTCGGTGAGTTCATCACACAGCAGAGTACGATAGATAATTCGTTGCTTAAGTGATGCCGCATCTTGCGCGGTTAATAAAGGCTGACGAGTCTTTTTATCAGGCCTTGTGGTTAGCTCCTCATAGAGCTGCTCATGAAGTCGTTTAATGTCGCTAAAAATGTGTAAGGATTGAGAAAACAGCATGACCTTATCGTAATAGCCTTGCCCTATCCCATCATGCCATTTCAATAAAATGGTTTGCCGCGCGGCTTTTGTCTTAAAGGAATGCTCCATTTCGACGGCACAAATGGTTCCATCCACCTCCCTCACTATCCCATCCACATTTCGCACACTGCTGTGAGTAAAACGCCGTTTAAACTCGGGCTCAGTCATCATGGCACACCATAGCGGATTTGGCTCTCCATTAGGCTTGTGATGATGGATGCCTTTCAACAACACAAACTGCATGATTAAGTCGTGCATTAAAGTGTTCTGGTTCACTTGCAGCGCCGGATGCTCTTTCGCACGATAGTAGACTGCAACATTCAGTATCTCTTCGGCGTATTTTGCGCCGCTGTAAGTGAGTGTATAAACACGGCCATCGTGGGAACGATGGGTAGTAACAAGGCAGAGCAGTTGCTCTTGGACAAGCTTATTTAAATGCTCCAGAGATTGCCGATGGCTGATGCCATAGAGCCAAGCAATGTTACTCGGTGAAATCAGACCGAATCGAGCCACCAATTTCATGGTGAACTCGCGGCGGATTTTCCCCGTTTTATTGTTATTTACGCCAGGTCGATATTGCATATCGAAATTCAAAAACGGGTCGTATCGAAGTGGAAGATTCGCGACCGATTTATCCTTTGTGCTACTGTGTGATGTCATTAAAAATACCTTTGATTAAATGGGTACAATTAACTAGCCATCGAGGGGACAAATTTAACGCATTGATGATATTTTTGAGTGAATAGTTGCAGATTTTCATCACGATAAACTGCTTTCATCCTATCGGAATGAAAATAGCGATGAACATCGCTACCAAGCCAGCCTTTGGCTGATGAGTCACTTGCTGCGCAAACGACTCAGATGCCCTGAAGCGCCCGCCAGCTCTGATGACTCGTCATCGACGCTGGCTTACGAACTCCGTTCTAGCACTCCACGACATCAGACGCGCATGCACCGAGCTACGCTCTGTACTAACCGCATTTTCGCCGCTTACGTCGAGGGGGCGATGTGCCATCTTATTCCCCCTCGCGTCTCGCTCACTTTTCTCACGAAAAGTCTGGGGTTTAGCGGTGTATTTGTGCCAAATTCACCCCTAAATTTTGCTGAGGCAAAACTAAAATGCGGTTAGTACAGACCAGCTGTACATGCGCGTGCTCCTTTGAGCCATTACTGCGTAATCGCCCAAATCCGCGCTTGAAAGCTTGTTATCACAAGCACTTTTGTCGCAGAAAATCGTACCGATTTTTGCTCGTCAAAAGCACATTCTGTTAACGCCAACCTGCAAGCTCAGCATTAAAATGTCGTCACTAATGTGAGTGTGAAGTCCGAGACAAGATAAAAAATGAAAGAAAAACAACAAAACTCACTGAACATTTTTCTTGTTCACCATTGCGAAAAATATGCTTGAAAAAGTGCTTTTTTTCATTAATGTCAATTTAGGAGCTTTACTCTTAATCACATTAAAGGAATAACTGCATGACTGACAATAATCACAACGGCCCGATCGTAAACATTGATGGCACACCTATGATAAGTAACACAGGAGTCGATGTGCATGGCAACCCATTTGGCATTACTGAATCCGACACATCGGCGTGTAATAGCAGCATAAGCGATGATGCTTGGTCATTACCTAACGACACATTTAGCTGCGATTTCGACAGTGGATTTGGGGATGGTTTCTAATTATGCGCCGTCATCTAAACGACAAAACACTTGCCAAATGGATACCTTTAGTCCTTTTGAGCATTATCACTATCATGTGCTTTTGCTGGTTTATCTATACTGAGGATATGAATTGCCTTTTACCTCCGTTAATACTGCATATTAAGTACGCCTTCGGTGTTTTAGCCTATGATAGACGTTATGCAAATACACCCGAGCCCGAGGATCCATGGGTGCGTTTTAAATACATGATGTTCCGGTTTTGCTAAACCTCAACGTAACTAACCAGACAAAATAGTGAATGACGCCTATAGGGCGGTTAAGGAAAAATGATGGAATTTTTACTACCGATTGCGCTAATGATTATTGGCAGCATAGTGCTTGTGAAAAGATGTAAGCCAAAGAAATAGATAAGAAAAATCTCTGAAATTCGTGACCATTGTAAGGAATCTGCCTAAATGTTTAAGCAGTTTCCTTATTTAAATCGCATCTAAATCAATCTGGCTCAACCACCACTTCGAGCCAACAACTTTGGCCAGTTAGCTTGACGATTAAGTAAGGCGTCATCATCTGAGAAAGTTATTAAATAACTCAATCTCAACAGCACTCCAGTCAGGAAAGCGAATCGAACCAAACTGCCACAAATCCCCCTTAAAAAACTCTTGGCCCTTTCCTTCAACGTGGTCGTCGATAAGAATATCTCCCTTCAGCAATCCTTTGTTCGGAATGATGATAAGACGACTGACATATTCCATGCCTAAGTGTTGCTCTACCCAAATACGCTTCTCCATATAACACAATGGATTTTGCAAACTTGGCGCTGTGGCTATATAAGGTTCAATTTCTGGATGTTCAAGCATCTTTTTCATCACAGCAATGCCACCTATTTTAGGGGCTAAGCAGCTGAAAAATCCCAATTCAGCTTGAGGGTATGCCTGCTCAGGTTTCTGGAGTTTTTTAAAGGTTACAGCTTCTGTATAATTTACAAGCACATCGTCCATATCAACATATACGATTTTTGGCATAGCCTTACCATTCATAACAAAACCAACCTAAGTAACTGTATTAAAATATGATTATTATAATAAGACATCTGCATTCTCACAATATAGAAGAGTACGTTCTATAGAAGCAGTGTCTTAACTTACTTAAGAAAGTCAGGTAATGCACCCACTTGTCTTGATTTATCAAGTGTATTCACAGCTTCAAACCTTGAGCTATCCATCAAATGTGCATAACGTTTAGTTGTCTCAATCTGTTGATGGTTTAGCAGCTGACTAACCATATAGATGTTACCAGTCTGCATCATCACTTTAGATGCAAAATCATGCCGTAAATCGTACAGCCTAAAATTTTCAATTTTTGCCTCTTTAATAATCATGTCCCATGATTTTTTTATTGTGGTGAGCTGAAGCTCAGGATTAGCTGGCGATGGAAATAACCAAGCATCCATTCTGGTCTTAAAATAACTAGCAGATTCGTTATGAATGCCATGTTTACGCCATTCTTTTAGTGTCTCCAACGCCAGAGAATTTAAAGGAATTACATTAGATATTCCGCGTTTATCAATCGATTTTCGAATACGGAAAAATTTTGAGTCCAAGTCAACATCAGACCATTTTGAATTGAACAACGTACCAGGCCTAATTCCCGTCTCTTTGAACAAAATAATAAAAGGTGAAACATGATCCACAAAATGACAACTTTCGAGATGCGCTGGCGTTTCTAGCCTGCGTAATATCCTATGCTCAATCGTCCTAGCTCTTTGCTCATGTTTTAATGAGTTGCGCTGGTTAATTGCAGCATACAGCCTTAATTCCTCATGGTCAGATAGATAACGAATGACCTGATTATCGACTCTTATTCTAGGTAAGCTATACAGATCATGATCTTTAATAAGACCTTTTTCCTTTGCTAACTGGATACAGGCTCGAAAAGTGCAAATACCTTCTTTCATCGTTGAAGGACTCAACGTCCAAAGACTATCACCCGCAGCTAACTGCCTTTTCGTCAACTTTCGCTCTTTAGATTTCATCCACTGCCGTACCAAATCAGCATTAATATTACCGATAGGGCTATCTAGTAAATGCCCAAAATGACGTGAAATGATATCCACCTTCACCATTACCGTTTTTGGATTTTCATATCGTTTTGTCTCTACATATTCTCCATATAAAAAATCCCGAAGGGAAACACTACTCTCTCCACTTGCGGATGTTCCACGTTGTTTGTCGACGATTTTTATCCCTAGATTATTTCCTGCTTTAACGTGTTGTGCAGCCTTCAGAAGAACTTGAAAATTAGAATTGGTCAAATTGCCAAGCTTTATTGTTTTCAGCGCTGCAGAAAGCGTATCACGCTGCCTTAGATAAACACTCGCGAGAGATTCTCCTATCGCTGTAAGCTTTTCATTTTTCAATGTAAATTCAGACTTATAAAGCCGAATTGAAAGACCTGCTATCTCATGACTATTTATAGCCAAGTATTTAGAATTCCCCGCCCACCAACTTTCTATGCTCTCGTGGAAAGCAGCTAGTTCTGCAAACGTAAATTGACTATTTAAATACACCTCAAACTCTTGGACAACTTTTAATCTCTTCCTAGTAGAAGAGACTCTGTAACCTAAGTAGGCCAAAAAACTTGATATAGATTGATTGGTAAACGCAATTTTTAATGTCTTATTCATGTGCTATCTCACTTCAATTTGATGAAATTTGATCGCACACCTATCGCACATGATACATGCAAAACAGTGCAAAACCATGCAAAACCCTAAGTTGCCAAAAATACAAAAAATATTTATTATCAACAACTTAACATGGTTTCGCGGGTCGGGTAAATCATTCAGGATCGACTCATAATCGTTAGGTCCACGGTTCAAGTCCGTGAGGGGCCACCAATTCTGATAAGGCGTAGCAGGTTAGTAACCGCTACGCCTTTTTCATATCTAAGCATTACATGCAAAATAATATTCTCAGCCACAACAGTGCTTCTCTTGTATATCTAGAGAAACTTTTTAGTCCTCAGTTTATAAGAGCTTTCAGAAAAAGCATCACAAAGGAAATATGATGAAAAAACTTGGTTTACTTCTAACATCAGTGGCAATGCTAGCTATTTCAGGCTGTACTGTACGAGTTGCAGATCTGACTGTTGGAAGTACTAAAAACTTCGATTTAAATTCAGGTAATCTAGTTAAGGGCGCACGTGTTACGGGCGAAGACTCATACCCTGTTTTTATTTTCCCTTTTGGAATACCGAATGTTAAAACAGCTATGGATAAAGCTATCGAGACTGAAAAATGTGCTGTTGGCCTTACAGATCTTGTCGTTACTCAACTTAACCACTCATTCCTTATTGGTTCTATTGGCATGAGAGTTGAAGGTGACCTTATCATTGATAAAAACAAAGCTGGTTGCGAGAATAAAGGCGTCTAACAACGGCTTTGAGTATTTGTAACTATCTTAAATTATAGTTTTTATAGTACTTATAATAAAAATAGGCCCTTTGGTCAGTGTTTAACCAGCAACACAATCAAAGAGCCTAATTAAAATCAATGCATTAATTTAGTAAATCTCTACGTACTAGGTTTTTAACTTACCTAACTGCTCATGCTGCTGCTTCACTAAGTTTGCGAGAACCACACTGCTTTGCTGTGCTTCGCCCGCAAGACGTGCAAGTTCGGAAGCAGAATCAGAAATGCCGGTGATATTACGATTAACCTCTTCAGTCACTGCGCTCTGCTCTTCTGCGGCGGCGGCAATATGGGTCACTTGACCTGAAATTTCCCCAATCTGACTCACCATTGAGTTCAATGAGTTTAACGCTTGCTCTGTTTGAGAGACGGCCATTTGTGCCCGCTCAGCACCTTTATCTATGATGCCAGAAGCACTTTGGACTTCTTTCTGTAGTGCATCGATAAGGGTACTAATATCGTTCGTCGAGCTTTGAGTCTTAGATGCCAGTGCACGGACTTCATCAGCCACCACAGCAAAGCCCCGTCCCTGCTCGCCCGCCCTTGCCGCTTCAATTGCCGCATTGAGCGCTAACAGATTAGTTTGCGCAGCAATGGAGCTAATCACCTCAAGGATACGGCTGATGTTCATGCTGCTGTCGGCGACTTTACTCACCGCTAGCTTAGCCTCCATTGACTCCTGAGACATAGTCGCGACGAAATCCATTGCCTTTGTCAGGCTTTCTTCACTGTGACGAATATTGCGCGACATGGCTTCAGTTTCTGCAGCCGTTTGCTCTGATGCCTTAGCAACCTCAAGTGCGGTGGCACTCATTTGGTTCACAGCCGTTACCACACTCTCAATTTCGCCGTACTGGCGGTTCACACTGTCACGGGTGAGCTGGGCAATTTTGGCAGAGGCTTGGCTTTCTTCCTGAGAGCGACTTGCAAGCGTTTTAAGTTCGGCAATCAAATCCTTAAGTTTATAAATAAAGGAGTTGAAACCTTTCGCTAACGCAATCAATTCAGCGTGCGAATCAACCTCAATCGATTGTGTTAAATCGCCATCGGCACTCGCAAGATGTTCCACTCGGCCTTGGATCAGCTTCAAAGGTGAGATAATGCTACGGATCACTAAGCTAATGGTAATTACAGCGGCAATCGATACCACAATCCCCACTATCAGCAGCAAACTGCCTAAAGAGGTCGCCATCTCATCCATATCATTATTAAGCTCAATCGAACTTTTATACGCCTGTGCTGTCGGCACTTGGATAACCAAGGACCACTCGGCATTCGCTAGCGGGATCTTAATGGGGTAGGCAACAATAATTTCATCATCGTTAACCATATAGCCAGAATTCTTGTGCAAGGAGATAATTTGCGAGGCGAGAGTAGAATTTATCGACTCAGCTAAGGGGCGCGCCTTTTTACTGTAATGACTGGCTGCAACCACTAAACCGCGGGTGCTCAGCAAAGTGACCTTCGCTTGTCCATCGTAGAGGCTTTTGGATAACTTATCGATAAGGGTTTGAAACACAGGCAAGTTTACATCTACACCGACTACACCGATAAATTGCTTATGTTTAAGCACAGGCACAGTCAAGGAGGTCATTAACGCTTTGTTGCCTGGAGTGATCTCGTATAAGTACGGCTCCATTAAACAGGGCTTTAAGGTTTCTTTACCGCATAAATACCATTCAGCATCGCGGATCCCAAACTCATTTAAGCTAGTGAGGTACTTTTCTGCCGAATCTTCAACTTGGTTATGCTCCACTGTGCCATCGTCATTACGAGTGTAATAAACCTCTAGCGCACCCGATGTCGCCACACTGTGGCTAACATTCACATTCAAAAACTCACTGTCGAGCCCATCATAACCATTAGGTTCGAACTGGGCATACATAGAAGAAACTTGCGCATTCTTCTTTAGTACTGCCGCCACTGCGAGTTCTAAGCGGTCGCGTTTTAAAGGTAATTCATCGGCTGTGCTTTCCAGCATACCCGCAAAAGAAAATGGAATACGATAAGCTTCGTTGATGAATCCAGCGACCATTTCGCCATATTCACCGGCGCGAGCTTCGAGTTTATCCCGCGTTTCAGTTTGTAGGGTATTTTGAACTTGATCAGATAATTGCGCGTTTTGAGCCGACAGTGTCCACCATAAACTGATAGATAAAATAGCCACTATCGATAAAAATAATGCTGATGTAATCCACAACAACTTAGTACTGATGGACAAATGCTTCATCGAGTAAACTCCCAAGAAAACGACAATGGCGTAATTATTTTGATCTCATTCATTTTTATACTTTCTAGCCAGCATTAAAAATAGCACTTAGCATAAGAATTACCAGCACTTAAGATAAAGATTTGCTAATGAAATGTAAAACCTTTGAATGACTAAATAAAAAAAGGCCGAATTCAAATAAATGAATTCGGCCTTTAATTTCAAACACTATTTCAAATTAAGTCTAAAGTTAGCGTCCCCACAACCAAGCGGCACCACGCACCCCCGATGAAGCGCCATAACAGTTTTTAACAACCGGAGTGTGACACTCACGGCCAACCACATATAGTGGTAAAACTTTTGGCAATTCAGTGTAAATGGCATCGATATTAGAGACTCCACCGCCAAGGACGATTACATCAGGATCCATCATATTGATCACATGGGCCAATGAGCGGGCTAAACGGTCAATAAAGCGATCGAATGCTTGAGTCGCCAGCGGATCGCCTGCTTGCATCATTTGGGCGATTTCAATACCACTGTCAGCGACACCACCTGCGGCGCGAAAATCGCGTACAAAGCCCGTGCCAGATATAAAAGTCTCGATGCAGTCTCTGTTACCACAAAAACACGTCGTGGTATTAAATTCATCGGCTTTCATCCAAGGTAAAGGATTATGACCCCACTCACCGCCGATACCATTACCACCATCATGCACTTGGCCTTTGATGGCGATACCAGCGCCGCAGCCAGTACCAATAATGGCGCCAAAGACCACAGACTTACCAGCAGCAGCGCCATCGACCGCTTCTGATACGGCAAAACAGTTCGCATCATTAGCGATTTTCACCTTACGGTTTAATCGAGCGCCCAGATCCACATCGAGGGGATGGCCATTGATCCACGTTGAATTGGCATTTTTAACTAGGCCAGTAAAAGGAGAAATCACCCCTGGAATACCTATGCCTATCGTGGCAGTTTGTTGCAGGCTCTCTTCGACTTCAGTCACGAGTGCGACTAACGCATCGACTGTCGCAACATATTCTCTCGGCGTTGGGATGCGTTTACGAAACACTTCTTTACCAGCGTCATCTAATGCGACTAACTCGATTTTTGTGCCGCCAAGATCGATACCAATTCGTAACATCAACTTACTCCATCTCAATATATTTACCGCAAAGCGGCGCTACTGCCTAATGCCATACACTGTAATTGAAATCTGACTCAGGTCAAAAACAACATTAGCCCCTGCCAAAGTAAAGGCTGTTTATTACAGCAAACAACGAAGGCACAGTGTTATTTAAACGACGCACTGCACCTTGAACTGTTACATTACGGACACTCGACCGACACCATACTCGCTGTCTTAGGCTTTAAGATGATATCGCTAAAGCTGATATCCACAGTGCCCGATGATGACAATGTGAAAGGCGAAATAATTTTAGCAAAATCAATCCCCTGCTTCTGATAGCAAGTGAGATCTATATTTAGTTCACTCCAAGTATCAAGACTTAATGCGCTTAGCTGAGAGCTGATATCCACATTGGCTCGACAATCGCCTTCGCAGATCATGCCGACATTCACTGGCGCCGTTATCGATGAACCCACTTTGACTTGTATGCTGAGCACAGACTTACTCGCCAGATAAGCCCGTAAGTCTTCCGGGAAGTTACCCTGTAAACTCACAAAACCAAGCACTTTACCGTTAAAGCTGACATGACGGGCATCTTCTTGTACTTGTTTATCAGAGGTTTTTATGGTCACAACCTCATTAGTCTGCACGCTACTGGCGATAGGTTCCATCGAAACCTTGTCACCATCAATACTGCCAATCCACATTTTCCATGGCGCCTTAACGGCACGCTCAAATAACGGCTTCTGGCTAAGTGGCACTTGTTTACTGAAATTATCTTCAGACAAACTATTTGATAATATCGCAGACGCAGTACTATCAGCCTTATCTGCATAGCTCAGGCCATAGCCATAGGGAAGTAATGCTGAATAATCACTGTCGTGGACATTCACTTGAGTTTGCTGCGGTGTCGACGGCCATGAGAAAGACAATTTACCAGTAAAGTCATACTGAACATCACCATTGGTCTGAGTGAATAACACTTCGCTAATCCCTGCACCTTCGGTGCCAGGCAACCAAGCGGCGACAAAGGCGTCGGAAGCATTTAACTCAGGATTGACCCATAAAGGTCGGCCGCTGATAAACACAGAGACCACAGGAACCCCAGCGGCTTTGAGCTTTTGCAATAAAGCTAAGTCACGCTTATTCCCCCTTTGATACTCAAGATTATCGATATCACCATTGCCTTCGGCATAGGGCTCTTCACCAAATACCACAATCGCCACATCGGGTTTATTGGCAGCCTCAAATTGACCATCAACACTCAGCACTGCGCTACCACCGCTGGCAGAAACCGCTTTTGCGATGCCGGCATATATCGATGTCGCTCCAGGGAAATCGGCATTTTGATTATCTGTACCCTGCCAAGTAATAGACCAACCACCCGATTGTTTGCCAATATTATCAGCAGCATCACCGGCAACGAGCACTTTAGCTTTAGGAGATAACGGCAGTAAATGCTGATTATTTTTCAATAATACCAATGACTCACGCACCGCTTGGCGCGCAACGTCCCTGTGGCTCGCTTGGCCAATTAACTCGGTTTTACCCGATAAAGGACGCTTAGCCGGACTTGGCTTTTCAAATAATCCCGCCCGAATTTTTACTCGCAGGATACGACTCACTGCATCATCAATCCGCGCTTGGCTGATCAAACCCGACTTAACTTGCGCGACAGTGTTTTCATACAAGGGTTTCCATGCCGCCGTAGGCACCATGAATACGTCTAAGCCCGCATTAACGGCCTGAGGGCAGGATTCATTGCTGCAACCTTCAACCTGCCCATGGCCATTCCAGTCGCCAACAACCAAGCCATCAAAGCCCATGCGAGTTTTTAGTACATCGGTTAATAAATAAGGATTACCGTGATTTTTAGCGCCGTGCCAGCTATTAAATGAGGCCATTACCGTTTGCGCGCCCGCCGTTAACCCGCCGACATAACCTTGGGCATGGATATCAAACAAGGCTTGTTCGGATGCGATATTATCGCCCTGATCATCCCCGCCTTCGGTCCCACCATCCCCTAAGAAATGTTTTACCGTCGCGATAACATGCTGATCTGATAAGAAGTCTTTATCATTGCCCCCTTGCAATCCCTCGACAATCGCGTGGGAATAGGATTTAACGATGACAGGATCTTCAGAGTAGCCCTCATAGGTTCGTCCCCAGCGATCATCACGCACCACAGCGACCGTCGGTGCAAATACCCAATCAATCCCCGTCACCATGACTTCTTTGGCGGTGATCGCAGCAATTTGCTGAATAAGCTCAGGATGATGGGCCGCACCTAACCCTATATTATGTGGGAACAGCGTTGCGCCAATCACATTGTTGTGACCATGAACCGCATCCGTGCCCCACATGGTTGGAATACTGATGCCATCGAGCGAGTCATCCATAGAGGCTTGAAACATAGCGTCGGCTAAGGCAATCCAATCAGCTGGCGTCGCATGTTTATCTTGATTTGGGTAAGAGCCGCCACCATTTAAATAAGAGCCAAAGCCGTATTTGCGCATATCTTCGACCGTGATATCGCGGATCTCAGGTTGGATCATCTGCGCGACTTTCTGCTCAATAGTCATTTTTGCTAATAAATCGGCGACGCGTTTTTCAACATCCGCCTGATTTTTATGGGGGATGGTTAACTGCGGCCAAATATTAATATCGGTAGGCTTACCATTGATACGGTAGCCATTAGGGCTATTGAGCGAGCTAGATGCGGCAACATCATTGGGCTTAACTGACTGACTATCATCGGCTTTTATCTGATCTGTTTTACTGCATCCACTTAAGCTGGCACAGGTCAGCACAGCCAATAAACTCAAGCTAAAGGTTTTGGGTTTCAATGCGATAACGCTCATAATTCTCGCCCTTAAAAATAAAATGTCTTAATACACACGCCGTGTGCGCATCCATGTGTTTAATCGTCGTGTTTTAATTGATTTAAAATCTTGGTCTTGGGGCATCACAGCCCTTGGCGCCGTAATAGGCGATAAAGCCATAACACAGCAGCGGCAAGATAAAGGCCAATTGAATACCAAAATGATCGGCTAACAAACCTTGAAATAAAGGCACAATCGCGCCGCCCACAATCGCCAAACATAAAATGCCTGAACCTTGGCTGGTGTGTTGCTCAAGATCTTGCAATGCCAGGCTGAAAATCGTCGGAAACATAATAGAGTTACACAACCCTACTAACAGTAAGGCCCACATCGCCATTGCCCCGGTACTGAACATGGCTAAGGCCACCAGCAGGCAAGCACAAATCGCATTGAAGGCTAACACTTTGCCGGCTTTGATTTTTTGCATCACAGCGGCACCAAAAAACCGCCCAACCATAGCGCCACCAAAATAATAGGCTATGTAATGCGCGGCTTCGGCATGGGTGTAACCGCCAATATCAGGCTGAACTAAAAAGCTAATCAGAAAACTGCCAATGGCGACTTCTGCGCCCACATACACAAAAATCCCCACGCTACCGAGAACAAGATGCGGAAATTGCCATGCACTGCCCAGCACTTTAGCGCTGCTCACTGGCAATTTTTGCCCCAAAAAAGGCAGCTTTAACAGCATAAAAATCACCGCCAACACAAATAAACTGGCCGCTAAAATCAAATAGGGAACTTGGACTGTGCTCGCTTGGGCCGCAGCGCTGACCATAAGGTCAGGAGCTGCCTTTCCTGTCATTTGATGTGAAGTCGATAAAATTAACCAACTACCGAAAAACGGGGCGACTGTGGTGCCAAAGGAATTAAACGCTTGGGTCAGAGTGAGTCTCGATGAGGCGGTTTTCGCAGGTCCTAGCACGCTGACGTAGGGATTAGCTGCCACTTGTAGAATCGTAATGCCAGAGGCTAAAACAAAAAAAGCGCCAAGGAACATCCAATAGGAGGCAAAACTCGCCGAAGGATAAAACAATAAGCAGCCTAAACACGCAATCCCAAGCCCTGTGACTATGCCTTTTTGATAACCAATCTTACCTACAAGTGCACCCGCAGGAATTGAGACAATGAAGTAAGCCCCAAAAAAACAAAACTGCACCAACATAGCTTGGGCGTAATTCAGCTCAAACATACTTTTTAAATAAGGAATCAAGATATCGTTAAGACACGTAATGAATCCCCACATAAAAAACAACGAGGTTAAGGCCACTAAAGCGAACCTAAAGTTGCCACTCTGGTGCACACTCCTTGTTGCCTCACTCACCGCACTCGCCTCAGTTTCATTTGCAATAGCCATATTTGTCCTATTCTCCCCAACCGATTACCTAGATAAAAACGTTTAATCTTCTTAGTCAAAATGGCGTGATTAATTTATCCGAATCACATATTGACCTTTTTATGATTAGTCACTAACCTCGATGTAAGCGCTTTCATTGTTAACATGTCGATAACCAAAGTCAATATTTTTAGTGACAGTCGGCAAGCATCTTTACTCTCTTTATCTTGAACTCTGTGTTTTAAATCGCAGGCATGAATTCAAAAATATAATTAAGTGACTGAATATATGAAAATATCTTTGCCAAAAAACTCAAGACTCCAAAGCGAAGCGTTTACTTTTGGTGTTGCGACCGCTTCATTTCAAATCGAAGGTGGCGTGGACTCTCGCCAGACCTGTATTTGGGACACCTTCTGTGCAACACCAGATAAAATCCGTGATGCGTCCAATGGCGATATCGCCTGCAACCACTTGAATCTATGGCAAGAAGATATCGCCTTAATCGCGTCACTCGGGGTGGATGCCTATCGTTTTTCAATCGCATGGGGGCGGGTATTAAATCAAGATGGCAGCATTAATCAGCAAGGAGTTGATTTCTACATTGGCATTCTAGATGAACTAAAACGTAGAAATATCAAAGCATTTGTCACGCTTTACCATTGGGATCTTCCTCAACATATTGAGGATCAAGGCGGCTGGTTAAACCGAGATACCGCTTATCTTTTCAAAGACTATGCCGACAAAATAAGCCAAGCCTTCGGCGACCGAGTGTATTCCTACGCCACCTTAAACGAACCCTTTTGCAGCTCATATTTAGGTTATGAGGCAGGCATTCACGCCCCCGGCTTAATGAAAAAAGCCTATGGCCGTCAATCGGCTCACCACCTGTTACTCGCCCACGGTTTAGCGATGCAAGTACTGCAAAGGAACAGCCCAAACAGCATGAATGGCATAGTGCTTAACTTCACGCCCTGCTACGCATTAACCCAAAATGCTGCCGATATTCAAGCCGCAAAACAAGCCGATGATTACTTTAACCAGTGGTATATCAAGCCCATTTTCGATGCGGCATACCCAGAGCTTCTCGCGGCATTAGCGCCAGAAGATAGACCGGAAATTCACGACGGCGACCTTGAGATTATCAGTCAACCCATTGACTTTTTAGGGGTCAACTTTTATACCCGCGCCGTATATCAGGCCGATGCCGAACAAGAATTTGTGCAAGTTGATTTACCTGGGGTACCCAAAACCGACATAGGCTGGGAGATCTATCCACAGGCCTTTACCGATTTATTGGTTTCTTTAGATCAACTCTATGATTTACCGCCTATTTTCATCACAGAAAATGGCGCCGCCATGGACGATAAATGTATTGATGGACGTGTCGATGACTTCGATAGGCTCAGCTATTACCAGCACCATTTAACCGCAGTAGACAATGCCATAGTACAAGGTGTTAACATTCAGGGTTACTTTGCCTGGAGCTTGATGGATAATTTTGAGTGGGCCGAAGGCTACTTAAAACGTTTTGGCATTGTCTATGTGGATTATGCCAGCCAAACCCGAACGATAAAGGCCAGTGGTCACGCCTACAGCGACTTGATTCGCTCAAGGGCCCACTTAACTAATAACAATAATAAATAAGGCTAACGCCATGATTAGCATAAAAGAAAAAATAGCCTATGGGCTTGGCGACACCGCCAGCAACATCGTTTTTCAAACCGTTATGCTGTTCCTTACCTTTTTTTACACCGACATTTTTGGCATTTCACCCGCCTTTGTCGGCACCATGTTTCTGCTCGTACGGTTGATTGATGCCGTCACCGATCCTTTAATGGGCGCATTGGCAGACCGCACGAACACGCGCTGGGGTAAATTCAGACCCTATTTACTCTGGTTTGCCCTGCCCTTTGGGATTATCAGTGTATTGGCATTTACGACCCCAGATTTATCTGAAGATGGGAAAATGATTTATGCCTTCGTGACTTACACGGCATTGATGATGGTATATACCGCCATTAATATCCCCTATTGCGCCTTAGGGGGAGTACTGACGGCCGATCCCAAAGAGCGGGTTTCGGTGCAATCCTATCGGTTTGTATTCGCTATGCTCGGTGGCTTACTGGTCTCAGGACTTACCCTTCCTTTAGTCGAGTTTCTCGGTAAGGGGGACCAAGCAAAGGGCTATCAGCTTACAATTCTCGCCATGAGCATCTTAGGTGTTGCCATGTTTTTGGCCTGCTTCTGGGGCACAAAAGAGCGCTTACATCCGCCAGTGGATCAAAACTCCAGCTTTAAACAGGACTTTACCTACCTATTACAGAATGACCAATGGCGAGTGCTATCCGCCGCCGCAGTTTGCCTATTATCCGGCATGGTGTTACGCACTAGCCTCGCCATTTACTATGTGAAATATTTTCTTAACCTGCCGGATATGATCACTCTTTTCATCACCTTAGGTATGGTTGGCAATATTTTTGGCTGCATTCTCGCAGAGCCATTAGCCAAACGCGTTTGTAAGGTCAAAGCCTATATTGTGTTGCAACTCCTCGCCGCAGCCCTGTGTGTATTGCACTTTTTTGTCCCTAAAGATCAAGTAGTTCTCGCCTTCACTCTTTATATTGTCTGGGGATTTACCTTCAATATGGCCACGCCATTGCTCTGGGCAAAAATGGCGGATACGGTCGATTATGGTCAATACAAAACCGGCGTGCGTATCACAGGCATGATTTACTCCTCGGTGATTTTCTTTATCAAACTTGGGGTCGCGATTGGCGGTGCGGCGGCGGGATGGTTACTGGCAAGTTATGGCTATCAAGCCGATGCCGTTCAGAGTGAAACGACGCTCAATGGCATCTTAATTTCATTTACCCTTTATCCCGCTATCGGCTCAATTTTGGTCGCATTTATCATGCGTCGTTATACGCTAAATAACCAGAAAGTCGATGAAATCCATCTGGAATTAAATAGAGCCACCTAATAAAATTATGCTAATCTTCAAGGCATTGTACTTTTCAGTACCTCTAATTTGAGATGATATGGCCACTATTTACGACGTTTCGGTACTTGCAGGCGTGTCACTTGCGACTGTGTCACGGGTGATGAATAAAAACACCAATGTCAGTGAGAAAACCAAACAAAAGGTATTAGACGCTATGGCTCAGTTGGACTATCGCCCCAATGCGATAGCCCAATCATTAGCGTCCAACTGCTCAAATAGTGTGGGCGTCCTAGTATCACAATTGGATGGTCCATTTTATGGGCCTATGATGACTGAAATTGAAGATGCCCTGCGTGATGCGGGTAAACACGTCATTATTGCCGCGGGTAAAAGCAATGAATCCCTAGAAAAGGATGCGGTGCAGTTTTTACTGGATCGCGGCTGTGATGCGTTGATTATCGACGTGGAAGCGGTTTCAGATGACTATCTTATCGATCTCTGTCAGCAGAGCACGCCAATCGTGCTGATTAACCGCTATGTTGCCGCCATACGTGAACGCTGTATTTATCTCGATAACGAGCTTGGCGGTTACCTCGCGACTCAGCATATGTTGTCGTTAGGGCATGAGCATATTGCTTATATATCAGGACCTTTATTCAAACTAGACGCTAGGCAGCGCCTGATGGGCCATAAAAAAGCGCTCACTGAATCGGCCATTCCCTATGAAAGCGAGCTGTTCTACGAAGGGACGTTTAAAGAGTCGAGCGGTTGCGATGGCATGCGACATTTACTCAGCCTGCAACGGCCGTTTACTGCGGTGATTTGCGCCAATGACCAAATGGCATCGGGAGCGATTTCAACCTGCCTTGAACAAGGGCTTAAGGTGCCCGAAGATTTGTCCTTCATGGGTTACGATAATATCCCGTTTCCTCAGTATATTTCTCCTAAGCTCACCTCTGTCAGCAACCCCATCCATGAAATGGGTAAAATGGCGGCGCTCTGGGTACTAAAACACGTATACAATAAAACCGATGTGGAAATTGTTAGCCGTTTCACCCCATCACTATTTATAAGAAATTCAGCAACTAAGATCATAAATAGTTAAATCACTAAGGCGTAGACTCCCCTAGTCTACTCATATACTTAAGTTGCCCTGATGGGGCGACCCAGTGGGCAAGGCACTGCATTTTTTCGCTTGAACTCAAAGGCAAAAATAAACAGGCCCGACTCAAGCTCAGTATAAAAAACACTCAAAAACAGCAAGAGAAACTCACGCTATATTTCCCCCGCTTACGCAAAATATCCTCACACTTTATCTATTCACCAAATGGCAAAACACGCCATTACGAAGTTCATAAAGTAGAGTTAGCATGCTTTCTTTCACAAACAATATCATCAATATGTAACAAAATATAAAACTGGTTTCATTTTAAAACAATGGGTTAGAATAAACTTGCAGACAAGAACAACATAATATTGCAACAATAAAGCAACTTACCGTTGACTCTGTTGATAATTTAAACTAGCTTTATGTAAGCGCTTACATAAACCTAACTCGAACAAGAATATGAGCAAGCTGTACATAATTTGTTCTACCCAAAAACAAAATCAGAGAGTTGTAGCCTGAATATCTACTCAACGGGGAGATGTAGATGGAACTTAGAACATTTAGAAAAACCAGATTGGCCACTAGCCTTTCGCTAGTCTTAGGCGTGGGCGCTATCATGCCCGCCTATGCAGCCGATACTGACAAAAAAGAAGAAAATATTGAAGTTATTCAAGTAACAGGGATCCGCGGTAGTTTAGTCCGTTCGATGGACGTAAAACGCGGCTCAGAAGGCATTGTTGATGCCATTAACGCCGAAGATATCGGTAAATTCCCCGACAGTAACTTAGCTGAATCGCTACAACGTATTTCTGGCGTATCTATCGACCGTCAAAACGGTGAAGGTAGCCGAGTGTCGGTCCGTGGTTTTGGTGCCGATCAAAACTTAGTGCTGTTAAACGGACGTCAAATGCCCGTCACCACAGGCTCTCGTTCATTCGACTTTGCCAACATAGCGTCAGAAGCCATCAGTGCGGTTGAAGTGGAGAAAACCGCTAAGGCGGAAAATCCAACGGGCGGTATTGGCGCCACGATCAATGTGCTCACCCATAGACCGCTAAGCTCGCCAGGCATGAAAGCCACTTTCGGTGCTAAGGCCGTCGATGACTCATCCACGGATAAAGGCGCTACCACACCCGAACTTTCAGGCTTGTACTCAAATACCTTTGCCGATGATAAATTTGGGATTTCTATTTCAGGTAGCTATCAAGAAAGGGAAAGTGGTAATCAACAAGCCCAAGTCGGTACTGGTTGGCGCAGCTTCCCTGGTATTGTTGACCAAGATTACAGCGGCCCTAACGCAGAATGGGGCGGCGTTCCTAAAAACGACAATCAAGTCAATCGCCCTGGCGATGATGATGTCTATAGCGTGCCACAAACCACAATTTACCGCTTTGAAGAACAACAACGCAAACGCACCAACGGTCAATTAGTGCTGCAATACGAACCAATTGACTCGCTGCGCGCAACGCTTGATTACACTTACATGCGTAACGACATCGATACTCAAACGCACGACGTCTCGGCATGGTTCAACTTTGTGCCGTCCCAAGAAAATATTTGGAGTGATGGCCCAGTTTCATCACCACTCGTTTATTCAGAAACCTACGATGCACCCGCCGACCTTTCAATGGCTGCTGGCGATTTCGGCACCCGCGACCAAAGTGGTTCACTGGGTTTCAACTTAGCTTGGGAAGCCAGTGATAATCTGACCTTAAACTTGGATTACCATAACTCCTACGCCGAACGTACGCCTAACAATGTCAATGGCAGTACGAGCAACCTCAGTACCGCCGCCTTTATTCGTACCAGTGCCGCGACCGATTTTAGCGGTGATGTCCCAGTACTCGCCGTTGGGGGTGGAAATGCGGTTCGCCCAGAAGATATGCGCGTCACAGGTTCAACCTTTACCAATGCCGTCAATCGATCCGAAATTGAACAGCTGCAAATGTCGGGTAAATATGATTTAGCCGAAGCAGGCAGTATCGATTTTGGTATTGCGATGTCAGACGTGAATAACCACTCTCAACAGGTTGATATTCAACGTAACGACTGGGGTGGCGTTGGTGCAGCGGGCGATTTAGATGCTGCTTGGTTCCCGACCAGTTCGGTTATCGATAAATTTGATGGTTCAAAAGGTAATTTTGCAGGTTATAACGGTAATGCATCGACAGATCCACTAAACACTATGTTTCTGTGGGACTTTGAAGCGGTTCGTGCCCGTGCTGCAGAACTCTATGCAACCAACATAGTGGGTGATTGTGGTAATGGCTTCTGCCCTTCTACCGATTACTCCAAAGGCACAGACCGTTTCACTGAAGAAAAATCTCAATCAGCCTATATCCAATACAACTTCGCCAGCGAAATTGCCAACATGCCCTATGACGTGCATTTCGGCTTACGCTACGAAAAAACAGATGTCGAATCGACTTCTGTTGTTTCCTCCTATGATACAGCTACTTGGATTGCAGAATCTGAAATCGCGCTAACGAGTTCAGTGGATAATAATCGCGTTTATCAAACTCAAAAGGGTGATTACGATTACCTACTACCTAGCTTCAATTTTAATATTGAAATGCTGGAAGATGTGTTCGTCCGCGCCGCCTTTAGCCAAACGATTGGTCGTCCTGATTACACCTCGATTCAAGGTGGCACCACAGTAGGAACGCTTGCCTATCGCAACGGTGGTAGCGGCTCTGCGGGTAACCCAAGTTTGTTACCACTTGAGTCAACAAACTACGACCTATCGACAGAATGGTATTACAACGATGCCAGTTACGTCTCAATCGGTTATTTCCGTAAAGATGTGACTAACTTTATCAGTAGTAACCCAGAAAACTCAGACATCTACAACATTCCGGATCCAGCACACGGTAAATATGTTGATGAAGCCATTGCGGCAGGTGCCACCACTGCGATTCAACAACGCCAATGGATTTATGACAAATACGGTGCAACCGATCCGAATGTGAGGATTAATCCTGATAACGGCAACATCGAGATTACCGGTAACCCAGGAGATCCATCGTTAAACTTCCTCATTACTAACCCCACTAACAGTGATTTAAGTAATGTGATTGATGGTTGGGAGTTTTCTATCCAGCATTTCTTTGGTGAGTCAGGATTTGGTATCCAAGCCAACTACACTATGGTGGATGCGGGGGACAGCTATGATAACACTAACTTAGGTCGCCCAGGTGATGCGACCCAAAACGTGATTTTAGGCATCAGCGATACCGCAAACTTAGTCGGTATCTATGAAAACTATGGTTTCTCGGCCCGTATCGCCTATAACTGGCGTGATGAGTTCTTAAACTCAACAGGTCAAGATACAGGCTCTAACCCTAAATACACCGAAGCTTATTCGCAAGTGGACTTTAACATAGGCTACGACGTTGAAGCGGTTGAAGGTTTAACCATCTTCATCGAAGGCTTAAACATCACCAATGAAGCCACCCGTGTACACGGCCGTGCGACGGAACAAGTCCTGAACTACACCCAGACGGGTGCGCGTTACAGTATAGGTGCACGTTACACTTTCTAGTCGTACCGATTAAAGAGCAATAGATCTTTACCCTAAGGTCGTATGAGGTATGCCATAGATGCCTCATTTTTATCAGGATGACAGCAGGCTACACGGACGTAGCCGCTCTTTTTAGTCAATATGAGTAAAATAAATACTGGAAATCGCAGTAAAACTATTCAATCCTAACGCAAGCGCTAACCGCGTTAGTGATAACGAAAAAATAAAAGCCTTTTATAAACAACAATAAAAGATTAGGCACTCGATATGCAGCAAGCAACTCACACAGCCATTAATAACATTGTCATTGTCGGTGGCGGCACAGCCGGTTGGATTACCGCTGCCCTTTTGGCCGCTGAGCATAATGTCGATAAAGGCCAGCTTGCGCACTCGCCTAAACTCAATATCACATTAATAGAATCCCCCGATGTGGCCACTATCGGCGTCGGCGAAGGTACTTGGCCATCGATGCGTAACACCTTAGATAAAATCGGCATCAGCGAAACCGAATTTATCCGCCAATGCGACGCGAGTTTCAAGCAAGGTTCACGCTTCATTCACTGGCAGCACGATGATACTGAGCATACTAACCCATTCGGTTCCAACCAATATATACATCCCTTTAGCCTGCCCCATGGCCATCAAGAGTTAGATTTGTGTCCCTTTTGGTTGCCTCACAGTGACAAGGTCAGTTTTGCTCAGGCGGTATCCAACCAAGATGCGCTGACTCAGCTAGGGCTGGCACCTAAAACCATTGCGACGCCGGAATATCATTTTCAAAACAATTACGGCTATCACTTAGATGCGGGTAAATTTAGTCAGCTGTTAATGCAGCATTGCACCGAAAAACTGGGGATAAAGTATGTTCGAGATCATGTCACTCACGTTCACAGTCATGCCAATGGCGATATCGAAAGCCTTGCGACCAAAGAGCATGGCGTGATCTTAGGTGATATGTTTGTCGATTGTTCTGGCACTAAATCATTACTGCTGGGCGAGCATTTTAACGTGCCTTTCCTGTGCCAAAAAGCCGTGCTGTTTAACGACAGCGCCTTAGCAATTCAAGTCCCCTATGCCGAAGAAAATAGCCCTATCGCCTCATGCACACTCTCAACGGCGCAGCCCAATGGCTGGATCTGGGATATAGGTTTACCGACTCGCAAAGGCGTGGGTTATGTCTATTCATCGGCCCATTGTAGCGATGACGAGGCAGAACAAACCTTAAGAGCCTATTTAGCCAATGACACATCAACTAATCCTCAATCGGCATCCAACAACGCAGTTGATTGTCGTAAACAAGAATATCGAAAGCTAAATATCAACCCCGGCTACCATGCAAAATGCTGGCAAAACAACTGTATCGCCATCGGCATGGCGGCAGGCTTTATTGAACCTTTAGAAGCATCGGCATTGGCTTTAGTGGAATGGACGGCAAATACCTTAGCCACACAACTGCCAACGCATCGCGGCGTAATAGACACGATTGCCCAGCGAGTGAATGAACGCTACGAGCGCCACTGGCAGCAAATCATCGACTTTTTGAAACTGCATTATATCGTGAGTCGACGCGAAGTGGATGGCTACTGGCGCGATCACAGGGACACCGCATCCATTCCTGAAAGATTACAGCAGCAGCTCGACCTATGGCGTTATCAAGCGCCAAGCAGTCACGACATTAGCTACAAAGAACCCCTATTTCCGGCGGCGAGTTTCCAATATGTGCTTTATGGTATGGGCTTTAATACTGCCCTACCGACTCATATCAAGCCGTCGCAACAGCAAGTTGCACAAAGACTTTTTAGCGAGAATCAAAAAAAGATTAATGCATTGAGCCAGAGCCTTCCGAGCAATCGCGACCTATTAAACAAGGTCAGGCAATTTGGTTTCCCTAAGATTTAACACAAATAACAAGAATAACTCGCAGCAGTGAGAACCAACAAAGGACAAAGGTAACCCTATGAGCCAACACGTATTACTTAACAGCGTAGATCATAAAGATATTAAAATTATCACTGAGCGTAGTGCTAAGTACGGCGATAATGTCTGGTTCAGTGTCACCTTTCCGGCGGAGTTTCGCAGCGTACAGGCGTACTATCCAATTTTTTTCCAAAAGGATCAGACCACAGGCCAGTTCTTTGCGGTGGCGCTTTATGGTTTTCAAAATAATGAGAATCTGTTTATAAATAACGGCACTTGGCAGGCTTCTTATATCCCTCTCACCCAACGTCGTCAGCCATTTCTTATTGGTCAGCAAAGCGTGCGCGAAGACGGTGTCGAGCGCAAACAAAGGGTCATACACCTCGATATGGCGAGCCCAAGAGTCAGCACAACCGAAGGCCAAGCTTTGTTTCATCCCTATGGTGGCAATACGCAATATCTGGATGATATTGGGGATATGTTAGAAGGTATCCACCACGGGCTTATCGACAGTAAGCACTTTATCGATTTACTTATTGAACATAAGTTGCTCGAATCCTTTATCTTAGATATCAAGCTCGACAATGGCCACCAGCATCAAATGGTGGGGTTTTATACTATTAATGAAGAAACTTTAGCGGCCCTATCGGCAGAGATGCTCGCGCAGCTGCATGCTAAGGGTTACCTAGAGGCGATTTACATGACCTTGGCCTCACAGGCAAGAGTGCGTGACTTGCTTAACCTTAAAAATGCGCAAGGTTAATCTAGGTCGTAGCCATGAGTATTGAACTGATGGAACCTAAAGCCAATGTCGTCAAACACTTTGACCACAGCTCAACCAAGGAAATGCTCGCGCTGATTAAAGATGCTGAGCAACCTTTGGTATTTAAAGGACTTTGTGCAAACTGGCCCTTAGTGAAAGCAGGGCTTGAGTCCAGCGATAGCGCGATGAAGTATCTGGCCCAGTTTTATCAAGGCATGCCCGTCACCGCCTATTATTTAGCGCCAGAGCATCAAGGCCGCGTGTTTTATAACGACACTTTAGATGGGTTTAATTATCAGGCGGGTAAGTTAGATCTGCGGCAAATCTTCACCCAGCTATCTCAAGCGCAAGATGCCAGTATTTATATGGGCTCAACCGATATTAACCAGTGTTTACCTGGGCTTGGCGACGACAACAGCTTTAATCTTGCGCCTTTATCACCACTCACCAATATCTGGCTTGGCAATCAAACGCATATTGCCGCCCATTTCGACTTTCCCCATAACCTAGCCTGCAATGTCGTCGGTCGACGCACTTTTACCCTGTTTCCGCCGGAGCAAGTCAGCAATCTGTATATCGGCCCAATGGAGTTTGCTCCAGGCGGCCAAGACATTAGCTTAGTCGATATGGATAACCCCGATTTTGAGCGTTTTCCTAAATTTGCCAAGGCAATGGAAGCCGCGCAAGTCGCCGAACTGGAAACCGGTGATGTGTTATTCATCCCCAGTATGTGGTGGCACCATGTGCGTGGAATGGATGACTTTAATGTGCTCATTACCCATTGGTGGCGAGATACGCCCGGCTATCTTGGTCGCCCCAATAATGCCTTACTGCACGCGATGTTAAGTTTACGCTCCTTACCCAAGGCCCAGCGTCAGGCGTGGAAAGCCCTGTTCGATCACTATATTTTTGACCATGAAGATGGCGATCTAGAGCATATTCCTAGTGCTGCCCAAGGCATGCTGACCACCCCACTCGATGAAATCAACGCCCGAAAACTGCGGGCAGATTTAACCAATAAGCTCAAACGTTAGCCCAGTTGAGGATATAAACGATGACAACAGCCATAAAAAGAGTCGTGATAGCGGGTGGCGGAACAGCCGGATGGATGGCAGCAGCGGCGCTCACTAAGTTGATGGGCAAACACTTAGAAATTGTGCTGGTCGAATCCGATGAAATTGGTACGGTCGGCGTGGGCGAAGCGACGATCCCCACATTACACATTTTCCATCGATTACTGGGCCTCAAAGAACAAGAGGTCATGGCAGCGACAAATGCGACCTTTAAACTCGGGATCTCCTTTGAAAATTGGCAGGATATCAATAAAAACTACCTGCATTCCTTCGGTTTCTTAGGCAAAGATTGTTGGGCCTGTGGTTTTCAACATTTTTGGCTGAAAGGTAAGCAGCTTGGCATGGTGAGTGAAATAGGCGACTACTGCGCCGAACATCTCGCCGCCCGCCAAGGACGCTTTGCCGTATTGCCAAACCAAGATTACAACCATGCTTACCACATGGACGCTAGCCTCTATGCCAAGTACCTTCGAAAAATGGCCGAACAACACGGCATTCACCGTATTGAAGGAAAAATAAAACAGGTATTACAGCATCATGATAGCGGCAATATCAAAGCCCTCGTCCTAGAGAATGACGAAACAATCGAAGGGGATTTGTTTATCGATTGCACTGGCTTTCGCGCACTGCTGATTGAGCAAACGCTTAATACTGGCTTTGAGGATTGGAGCCATTATCTGCCCTGCGACAGTGCGATTGCGGTGCAAACCCAGTCCGTGGGTGCCCCTATTCCTTATACTCGCTCGATTGCTCGCGAGTCAGGTTGGCAGTGGCGTATTCCACTGCAAAATCGCACGGGCAATGGCCTGGTCTTTTGCAGTAAATTTATCTCAGATGAGGATGCCACTGAGTTGCTCCTCGCTAATCTTGAAGGGGAACCGCTGAATAAGCCTAGGATTATCAAGTTTAAAACCGGCACCCGTCGCCTGCATTGGCATAAAAACTGTGTTGCCGTCGGGCTGTCCGGCGGATTTTTAGAGCCACTCGAATCCACCAGCATTCATTTGATCCAACGTAGCATTATCAGGTTGATGCAACTATTCCCGTCGGCGGGCATAGTGCAATCCGATATTGATGAGTTTAATCAACAAACTAAACTCGAAATGGACAATATCCGCGACTTTATCATCTTGCATTACAAGGCCACGGAACGCGAAGACAGCCGTTTCTGGCGTTATTGCAAAAACATGGACATTCCGGCGTCGCTCAAACATCGTATCGAAATGTTTGCCGACAGCGGTAAGGTCTATAAATACGGTAGCGAACTCTTTGGCGAAAGCTCATGGATCCAAGTGATGATGGGCCAAGGCATAATGCCAAAACACTATCACCCTATAGTCGATGTGATGGAAGAGCCTGAACTCGAAGCCTTCTTAAACAACATAAAATCGACCGTTAAGCGTAAGGTAGAAAGCCTACCCGCCCACCTCGATTTTATTCAGCACTATTGCCCTGCTGAGGTTTTGACCAACACTAAACCTATGGCAATGTGAGGGACAGGGATGCAAACAATAGATCGCAACGCTGATACGAATAAGTCACAGGCAACTAAGCAACAGGCAACTAAGCAACAGGCAACTAAGCCACAGACAATTAAGTCACAAACAGTCAAGCTCACGCCTCAGCTAGTTTATCTTGGCAATGAAAAGACGCCCTTGATTATTATCGATGATGTTGCGGCGGATCTGCTCCCAATACGCCAGTGCGCTTACACCCAAGCGCACTTTTCTGCCGATAACGGGTCTTTTTACCCCGGCGTGCGTGCTCCCTTGCCACAGGCCTATGTCACCGATGTACTCAATCTTGTGTACCAACTGATTTATGATGTGTACCAACTCCCTTCGAGTTTAAGCATCAAATTACAGGCATTGTATTTCTCGCTGATCAGCACTCCCGCGAGTGAGCTTAAACCGCTGCAATGCCTGCCGCATTTTGATACTCCCTCACCGCACTATTTCGCGCTGTTGCACTATTTAAACGACGGTCCCCATGGCAATACGGCGTTTTTCCGCCATATTGCGACGGGCTTTGAGCGGATAAATGAAGAGCGTATGCCAGACTACTTTAAGTCGGCTCAGCCTCTGGTCGATGAGATTACTCGCCATCCTTCGGGCTATTGTGTTGAAAGCGACAGTCATTATGAGATTTATCATCAAGTCGAGTATCGCCCGAATCGTTTAGTGATTTATCCCGGTAATTTGCTGCATTCCACCTTAGTGAACCCACAAACCGATATTGATGCCAACCCAAGAACAGGCCGGCTAACGAGCAATATTTTTATCGAGTTTAAACCCTCAGTCCGCTAACTCAGCGATACATAAAGTGTTATCTCACTGTTACTGATGCTGACGACTTTAGGTTTAGCTGGGTTTATTGACGTCTCCAAAATCGTTGTTAACACCGCCCAAAGCCTTAAACACACATTAAAATTCATCAATTCATTTGTAACAAAGTCTGTTTTGCCAGTCTCTGCCATTGGTTTGCTTGGGTTATCGCCTTATACTTTTGAGCTCAAATATTAAAACAACAATGTTGGAAGCAAGCGATATGACTATTGGGACTGCTCCGGTAAGTAAAACACATTCATTTATGACTGTGTCTCTTATCGAATTATGGGAACGCTTTGGTTATTACGGCATGCAAGCGCTGATTGTGTACTTTATGGTGCAGCGCCTTGGCTTTGATGACTCACGGGCAAACTTAGTATGGAGTGCCTGTGCGGCGCTTATTTATGTATCACCGGCGATAGGTGGCTGGGTTGGGGATAAGATCCTCGGCACTAAACGCACTATGCTGCTGGGTGCGGGGATTTTGTCTCTGGGTTATGCGCTGATGGCCGTACCCACTGAAAATACGTGGTTTATGTTTTCGGCGCTCGGTGTGATTGTGGTCGGTAACGGGCTGTTCAAACCCAATGCCGGTAACTTAGTTCGTAAAATTTACGAAGGTGACGATTCTAAAATCGACAGTGCGTTTACCATCTATTATATGGCGGTCAACGTCGGCTCGACCTTCTCTATGTTGCTGACGCCTTGGATTAAAGATTACGTCAACGCCCAGTATGGCAACGAGTTTGGCTGGCACGCCGCTTTTGCCGTGTGTTGTGTTGGCATATTGGTGGGTTTAGGCAACTATGCACTTATGCGTAAGAGTTTAGTCCATTACGGTTCAGAGCCTGATACTCGCCCAGTGAACAAGAAAAACCTCGCGATTGTATTGGGTCTATCCGCATTGTCGGTTGTCGCTTCAGCCATTATTTTGGAATATGAAGCGGTTGCCCGTGTCTTTGTTTACGCCGCTGGCGTAGCCGTATTGGCCATTTTCTTCCACTTGATCCGCACCAGCGAAACCAGTGAACGAGCGGGACTGATTGCGGCGCTGATCCTCACAGTGCAAACCGTGTTCTTCTTTATCTTCTATCAACAAATGTCGACTTCGTTGGCGCTGTTTGCCTTGCGTAACGTGGACTGGGATTTCCAAATTTTTGGTACCCATTTGTGGACTTGGTCACCGGCCCAGTTCCAAGCATTAAATCCATTATGGATTATGGTGTTAAGTCCAATCTTAGCGTGGAGTTATTCGTGGGCTGGTCGCAATGATAAAGACTTCTCTATCGCGGCGAAATTTGCCTTAGGTTTTGCCGTTGTGGCGATTGGCTTCTTTATCTATGGCTTTGCCGGACAATTCGCCGTCAACGGTAAAACCTCTTCATGGATCATGATCTGGGGCTATGCCTCTTACTCTTTAGGCGAATTGCTGGTGAGTGGTCTTGGTCTTGCCATGATTGCCCGCTACGTACCTGCGCGTATGGGCGGCTTTATGATGGGCGCCTATTTCGTCGCCTCAGGTATTTCACAGTATCTGGGCGGTGTGGTCGCTAACTTCGCCAGTGTGCCAAAAGATTTAGTCGACCCACTGCAAACCTTGCCCGTATACACCAGCCTATTTAATAAGTTGGGTATCGCGGCTGTGGTCTGTACCTTTATCGCCCTTGCAGTATTACCGCTCATGCGTCGCCTGACTGAGACTCACCATTCACACAACAATGCTGCTGATGATGGTATTAGTGAAAGTGCTGCGGCATCACTACGGGATGTAAAAGCAGAGCAATAATGCTCGACTGACAATAGCGATTTATTTATTGCATAACATTAACTGCCGATAGCCCTGCTATCGGCAGTTTTTTTATCACTTCACTTAGTTATACCCTTGTGTTGCAACTCATAACCAAATGAGCTGTAGCAAATATCACCCAATCCCGTAGTAACTGGCCTAGCGCTGAGTTGCTAAGAATAAGATCTTCAGTTCCACATTATCGGCCCTCACACTGGGATGACTTCACCGCCTCGATTTGTTACAAAGCAAGTATGAGCCCGGACGCATCCAGTTTAAACGCGCAGCTCAAGTGCACACTCAAATTGAAATAACCAACGAAAAACGAAAGGAAAAAGAGTCAGTCGTTCAAGCTTGAGAAGCGCGGCACTCAGCCCCATATCAATATCACTGAATACCTTTTATTCATCAAGACTGAGCCGTTAACGCTTGTTCTTCGCTATGCGCCTAACAATGCCACTAGCAATGCGACTAACACTGTTAGCGCCGCATGTTTCGCTAGCAAAAACGGCAGTCACTTGGAGACACTATGTCACAGCAGACATCAATATTGGCCGATATTCCCTTCTCGCTATTGGAACTCGCGCCCATGCGCCAAGGCTCAACCGTAGGCGAAACGCTGCACAACAGTTTGCAGTATGCCAAGGAAGCCGACAGACTCGGCTTTAATCGTTTTTGGTTTGCCGAACACCACAATATGCCCGGTATCGCCAGTGCGGCGACCTCGGTATTAATTGGTTATATTGCTGGCAATACGCAGCGTATTCGCGTCGGCGCGGGTGGCATTATGCTGCCAAACCATGCGCCTTTAGTGGTCGCGGAACAGTTTGGCACCCTTGAAAGCTTATATCCAGGTCGAATCGATTTAGGACTGGGACGCGCCCCCGGCAGCGATCAAATTACCAGCCGAGCACTGAACCGTGATACTAGTCGCGCCGAAAAATTCCCTGAAGAAGTCAGTGAATTACAAACCTTACTCGGCCCTTATAATGGTCGCCATGCGGTGCGAGCGATTCCAGGGGAAGGCACTAATGTGCCAATTTGGTTATTGGGCTCGAGTCTCTTTAGCGCACAGTTAGCGGCGCAGCGCGGTTTGCCCTATGTGTTTGCGGGCCACTTTGCCCCACGTTTTCTCTACGATGCGATTGAAATCTATCGCCGCGACTTTAAACCATCCCAAGTGCTGGATAAGCCCTATGTGATGCTCGGCTTGCCGCTCGTTGCCGCCGACACTGATGAAGAAGCCCAATATTTGGGCACGACCTCGAAACAGCGCGTGCTGGCGCTTATCCGTGGTCACGAGTTATGGTTAAAACCTCCGGTTGACACTATGGATGGCTTGTGGAGTGCGCAGGAAGAAACCTATGTCGATAATTTCTTAGGTTTATCTGTCACTGGCGGCCCAGCGACGATTAAGCATCGTTTGGAAATGATCGTTAAAGAACTCGGCGTGAATGAGTTTATCTTCACCAATGACTTGTATGACCTTGATAAACGCAAAAAAGCGCTGCAGATCCTAATGGAGATTAAACAGTAGCGATTCAGTAAACTGACTCGTGCTGAAAGCCATTGGCAGTAAAAATGGCTGCCAATGGAACCATCCTCAAAACAATTGCCCATAAAAAATCCCGCCGCAGCGGGATTTTTATTATGTAAAACTGTCATCAAAAACGGTTTTTATATCAAAGCAATATTAACTTTTCAGAACGGCATCAAAACTGGCTTTGAGGATACCTAGGCCTGCATCGATTTGTGCATCCGGCGCGGTTAATGGCACCAAAATACGCAGCACATTACCGTAAGTGCCGCAGGATAATAAAATCAATCCACGGTCACGGGCATCGCTCAACACTTGCGCGCAATAGTGCGGCGCAGGTTTGCCCTCTTCCATCAGTTCGATGGCGATCATCGCGCCTAAACCACGCACATCGGCGATTTGTGGATGTTCGACCTGCATCACATTCAGGGCAGACTTAATGCGCTCACCAATGGCATTGGCTCTTTCTAGCAACTTTTCTTCTTCAAACACTTCAATGACAGCAAGCGCTGCGGCGCAGGCTAACGGACTGCCACCATAGGTACCACCAAGGCCACCCGGACCAATCGCATCCATCACTTGCGCGCGGCCGGTAATCCCCGAAAGAGGGAAACCACCCGCGATAGATTTAGCAAAAGTCGTGATATCCGCAGCCACACCCATTTGCTCCATGGCAAAGAAAGTGCCGGTACGGCCTGCGCCCGTTTGCACTTCATCGGCGATGAGCATAATGCCTTCACGGTCGCACAGTGCACGCAGCCGCTGCATAAAGGCGGGTGATGCGGCGTAGAAACCGCCCTCGCCCTGCACTGGCTCTAAAATAATGGCGGCGATATCACTTGGCTCGGCATCATTTTTAAAGATACGTTCAATCGAGGCCATAGCATCGTCATCGGACACGCCGTGCATTTCGCAGGGGAACTCAGCGCGGAACACATTCGCCGACATCAGCCCCATACCTTTACTGTAAGGCGCGACTTTTCCGGTCAATGCCAAGGCCGCGATAGTGCGACCATGGTAGCCAGACGTAAAGGCAATCACACCAGCACGTTTGGTATAGGCACGCGCCACTTTAACTGCGTTTTCAACTGCTTCTGAGCCACTAGTGAATAATGCCGTCTTCTTGGCAAAATCCCCTGGCACCAATTGATTGAGCTTTTCACACACTTGGATATAGCTCTCGTAACCGAGCACCATAAAACAAGTGTGGGAGAAATTATCCAGCTGAGCTGCAACCGCCGCCTTCACTTTAGGGTGAAGATGACCGGTATTAAGCACGGCAATGCCGCCCGCAAAGTCAATAAACTCGCGACCTTCAACGTCCCACACAGTCGCATTTTCGGCGCGAGCGGTAAAAATAGGGTGAATTTGCCCGACACCACCCGCAACTGCGGCTTGGCGACGTGCCATCAATGAATCATTGGTTGTTGTCATTTAGTGTTCCTCACACGCCAAATCGGACCGTATTAAACGGACATGCAGATATACTTCATTTCTAAATATTCTTCGATGCCGAACTTAGAACCTTCGCGGCCAAGCCCTGAAGATTTCATCCCACCAAAGGGAGCCACTTCAGTCGAAATCAAGCCAGTGTTGACCCCAACCATGCCGTATTCCAAGGCTTCGGCGACTTTCCACACCAGTGAAATATCGCGACCATAGAAATAGGCGGCGAGGCCAAATTCCGTATCGTTAGCCTGTTTAATCACATCGTCGACATCACTGAATTTAAACAGCGGCGCAAGTGGACCAAAGGTCTCTTCACGGGCGACACGCATGCTTTTATCGACATTAGTGAGCACGGTTGGCTCGAAGAAATTACCGCCAAGGTCATGGACTTTACCGCCAGCGACCACAGATGCGCCTTTGGCAATGGCATCGACAAGGTGACTTTGTACTTTTTCGACCGCGGCGGCATTGATCAGCGGGCCCGTTGTGACGCCCTCCTTGATGCCCTCTCCGACTTTGAGCTTGCCCACAGCAGTGCTGAGTTTTAAGGCGAACTCGTCGTATACACCGTCTTGCACATAAATGCGGTTAGCGCAGACGCAGGTTTGGCCGGCATTACGGTACTTAGCAATCATGGCGCCTTCGACAGCTGCATCGATATTGGCATCGTTAAACACGATAAATGGCGCGTTACCGCCTAATTCTAAAGATAATTTTTTAAGTGTTGGCGCGCATTGCTCCATCAGCTTAATGCCGACATTGGTCGAGCCAGTGAACGACAGCTTACGCACTATCGGGTTGCTGCACATTTCATTACCAATCGCGACGGCATCGCCTGTGACCACACTGAACACCCCTGCCGGAATGCCCGCACGCTCGGCCAGTTCGGCCAAGGCTAATGCGGTAAACGGCGTTTGCGGCGCAGGCTTAACCACCATAGTACAACCCGCGGCGAGAGCCGGAGCCGCTTTGCGAGTGATCATCGCCGCAGGGAAGTTCCACGGCGTAATCGCCGCCGTTACGCCAACGGGCTGCTTAATCACCATCAAGCGTTTATCCCCTTGATGCCCGGGAATGGTATCGCCATAGATACGTTTCGCTTCTTCGGCAAACCACTCGATAAAGGACGCCGCGTAGGTCACTTCACCCTTGGCTTCCGCCAGCGGTTTGCCCTGTTCTGTGGTCATCAATAACGCGAGGTCATCACTGTTTTCATTGAGTAATTCAAACCAGCGTCTTAATTTAGCGCCGCGCTCTTTGGCTGTGAGCGCTCGCCAAGCTGGCAGCGCCGCTTCCGCCGCTTTAATCGCAGCTTGGGTTTCGACTTGCCCCATTACAGGGACGCTTGCAATCACAGCGCCCGTAGCAGGATTGGCGATGGCGACAGTCTCTTTCGACTCGGCATCACACCACTGGCCGTTGATATAACATTGTTGACGCAGCAAACTCGGATCTTTTAGCAACACAAGGACGTCCTCGCATTAGTGAGGCAATCACTTGCCTCGAATGAAAATAAGTGAAACAGACTAGATACCTAATTTGTCTCTCAAAGTGTAATACCAAGCTCCGATAGCACTAAAAGGGACGCGAAGTGCGTGACCACCGGGGAAGGGATAATGTGGCAATGCGGCAAAGGCATCGAAGCGCGTGGCTTGGCCATTGAGCATTTCGGCCAGTAACTTGCCCGCCAGATGGGTATAAGTGACACCGTGGCCACTGCAACCCTGTGAATAATAGATGTTCTTACCAATACGACCGACCTGTGGCAGGCGCGATAGCGTCAGCAGAAAGTTACCTGTCCAGGCATAATCAATCTTCACATCTTTTAATTGCGGGAAGGTTTTGAGCATGTTCGGAATAATGATCGACTTGATATCCGCCGGATCGCGGGCGCCATACACTACGCCGCCGCCGTAAATCATCCGCTTGTCGCCAGACAGGCGGAAATAATCGAGCAGATAGTTACAGTCTTCGACGCAGTAATCCTGCGGTAATAAGCTCGCCGCTAGATCGTCACTCAAGGGCTCAGTGGTGATCACTTGCGTGCCGCAGGGCATAGATTTCGCCTGCAGTTCTGGTAATAACTTGCCTAAATAAGCATTACCCGCCACGACCACAAACTTGGCTTTAACACTGCCCTGCGCCGTATGCACAACTGGGCTATCGCCTTCATCGACACTCAGCACTGCTGAGTCTTCATAAATCTTGCCGCCGAGGGATTCGACCGCGCGCGCTTCGCCAAGAGCTAAGTTAAGCGGGTGAATATGGCCGCCGCTTTTATCAAGCAGACCACCGACATAGCGCTCAGTATTTACTACACCGCGAATACCTTTGGCATCGAGGAGTTCAAGCTGATTAACATGACCGTGGCTTTCCCACAGTTGCTTTTGATGGCGCAGATGACCCATTTGCTTTTCGTTCATCGCAGCAAACACGCCGCCATCTTTGAGATCGCATTGAATGTTGTACTTAGCAATCCGATCGCGAATGATTTTTCCACCCTCAAAGGCCATTTGGCCAAAGAGTTTACCTTGTTCTTTGCCGACTGTTTTTTCAATAGTATCAATGTCACGGCTAAAACTATTGACGATTTGTCCGCCATTACGGCCCGAGGCGCCCCAGCCAATGCGAGCGGCTTCTAACACCACCACACTAAAGCCAGATTCTAATAAATGCAGCGCGGCAGAAAGGCCTGTATAACCTGCGCCAATCACACAAACATCGGCTTCAATCGATTCCTGTAGACGCGGACGTTCAACCTTATCGTTGGCCGATGCCGCATAATATGATCCAGCGTGAGCTATGGCAGACATGTTGTTCCCTTGAATTCTAATGTTCATTATTTTAAACAGCCATCACATCCTACACCTTCAGAAAACGAAACACTAGCCAGAAAAGTGCAATAATTTACATTTTGTTTGATATTTCAAACACGCGATAATCTTAAGCTCAATGATGTCATGCGACTTAAGCTAAGCGATGTCATATTAATGGTGTCGAGTCGCAGAACTGGCCTGCAAAGCGAAGCGGATGATGGGAGCGGTGACAATTAACAAGGGTGGCTTTGGCGATACCAAAGCCACCTTATATTAAGCTAACTAGTTCATCGGTGTGCGGTCGCGTTTCTCTGCCCGCCTTGCCATATACCAAGACAAGAAGGCGATTAACGAAACACACAGAATGATTAGCGTCGCTAAGGCGTTGATCTTAGGCGAAACCCCTAAACGTACCGAGGAAAACACCACCATAGGCAGCGTAGTTGCTCCTGGGCCAGAGGCAAAGCTTGCGATCACTAAATCGTCTAATGACAAGCTGAATGACAACAACCAACCCGCCACCAGCGCCGGCGAAATCATAGGCACTGTGATGAGGAAGAAAGTCTTCAGCGGTGTTGCCCCTAAGTCCATTGCCGCTTCTTCGATAGACATGTCCAGCTCGCGCAATCTTGACGACACAACCACAGCCACATAGGCAGCACAAAATGTTGAGTGCGCAATCCACACGGTCAACATGCCGCGCTCTTTAGGCCAACCAAACAAGTCGGCCATGTGCACAAACAGCAGTAGCAAAGACAGACCCGTGATCACCTCAGGCATAACCAGTGGTGCTGTGATCATGTTCGATAATGTCAGCTTCGCCCATGAGCGCTTAAATCGCGTCATCACAAAAGCCGCCATAGTGCCAATAATCACCGCCATGGTTGAGCTATAAAAGGCAATCCGTAGACTGGTCCACACCGCATCTAAAATCTGTTGGTCTTGAAATAACTCGCCATACCATTTAGGTGAAAATCCGCCCCATACCGTCACTAATTTAGAGTCGTTAAAGGAGTAAATCACCAGCACTAACATAGGTGCATACAGGAAGAACAAGCCAAACCACAACATCGCTGAAGAAAAACTTAACTTTTTCATAGGTCTTTCTCCAAACTACGCGCCTGATAGCGATGGAATAAGGTAATAGGAATAATCAATAAGCCCAACATCACAATCGCCAGTGACGAAGCCACAGGCCAGTCGCGGTTATTGAAGAATTCTTGCCATAAGACTCGACCTATCATTAATGAATCTGGACCACCGAGTAGCTCAGGGATCACAAACTCACCCACAGCAGGAATAAACACCAACATAGAGCCAGCAATCACACCGCTTTTTGACAGCGGGAAAGTGATTTTCCAGAAGGTATTTAAACGGCTTGAACCTAAATCAGACGCCGCTTCAATCAAACTCATATCGAGTTTCACTAAGGTGGCGTACAAAGGCAAAATCATAAAAGGTAAATACGCATAGATAATGCCGATATACACGGCAATATTGGTATTGAGGATTTGTAACGGCTCAGAGATGATTCCCAACCACATGAGTGAATGGTTGATGATCCCAGTGTTACTTAAAATCCCCATCCACGCATAAACCCGGATTAAAAATGAGGTCCAAGAAGGCAACATGACTAATAGCAGCAATACGGTTTGCAACCGCGCTGGCGCACGGGCAATCGCATAAGCCATTGGATAGCCAATAATCAAACAGCCGATGGTCGAAATTAACGCCATTTTCAATGAGCTGAGATACGCAGTGTAATACAGCGAATCATCAAGCAACATCAAGTAATTACCCAAATGCAGGAAGATATTTAACACATCGTCGCTATATTGGAACGTAGCCTCATAGGGCGGAATTGCAATCGCCGCCGTCGAAAAACTCAGTTTAAGGACAATCGCAAATGGCAAGGCGAAGAACAGCAGCAGCCAAGTGTAAGGTATGCCTATGGTCCAAAAACGGCCTTTGAGAAACTTTAATTTAGTCGGTATCTTCATGATCTCAACACCACGCCACTGGTGTCCTCCCAACTGATAAATACTTCGTCATCCCATGTGGCATGATCGGCGCGGCGCTCACGGTTAGTCATACTGCACTGGACTATTTGGCCATTATCTAAACGAATGTAATACACTGAAATACCGCCTAAATACGCGATATCATGTACGATTCCTTTCGCCCAGTTGTACTGACCTTCAGGCTGTTCGCGGCTAATAATGGTCTTTTCAGGACGCACAGCGAGCCACACATTTTTGTCTTCTACGTTGGTCGACACCCCGTAACCCACATAAAAAGATTGGGCCAACTCATTCGGCTTAATGATCAAATGGTCGACTTCATCCACTTCAATCGCGCCACCAAACAAGTTCACAGTGCCGATAAACTCGGCAATCATGCGGCTGTTCGGGCTTTCGTAAATATCCATGGGTGAGCCAGTTTGGGCAATCCAACCGTCGCTCATAATGGAAATGCGTCCCGCCATTGTCATGGCTTCTTCTTGATCGTGGGTCACCATCACGCAGGTCACACCAACACGCTCAAGAATTTCAACCACTTCGAGTTGCATCTGAGTACGCAGTTTTTTGTCCAATGCGCCCATAGGCTCATCGAGCAGTAATAATTTCGGCCGCTTTGCCAGTGAACGAGCCAAGGCTACACGCTGACGTTGACCACCGGATAACTGATGCGGCTTACGTTTACCGTATTGCTCCATGTGTACTAGCTTGAGCATATCTTGTACGCGCTGCTCAATTTCGGCCTTAGGTAACTTGTCTTGTTTCAAACCAAAGGCAATGTTTTGCGCCACTGTCATGTGGGGAAACAGAGCGTAGGATTGGAACATCATATTGATAGGACGTTCGTATGGCGGTAAATCGGTAATGTCTTCGCCATCGAGGAAAATACGGCCAGAGGTGGGTTTTTCAAACCCTGCTAACATACGCAATAACGTCGACTTACCCGAGCCAGAGCCGCCTAGTAAAGCAAAGATTTCGCCTTTATTGATGGTTAATGACACGTCGTCGACAGCCCGCACGTCATCGAATAACTTGCTTACCCGCTCAATCTTGAGCAGTACTTTTTCTTGCGTCTTTGTTGTCGGTTTATTGGTGACGCCCGAGGTGATTGCCATAGTACTTCTCCACCCAAAAATGATGCGTCAACACGCTCAAACTCTGGGTTCAACACGATTAATGAATGAAAAGAGGTTAACCAAACTGTGTCAAATCCTATACGTGGATGAACTATGCATAGGATTGGACATAGCAAGTCTGCCAAGCTAGGGGCAAGCTAGGCTTGCCCCTTATCGACTATTGCCCTGACTTCACTTTGGTCCAAACACGGGTTAATACGCGTTGGATTTTCAAAGGTCGGATTTCACCAATATAAAGTTTATCTAACACTTCTTGTGGTGGATAAATCGCGGGATCGGTGCGGATAGCCTCATCAACCAGAGGTTGAGCAGGATCGTTCGGGTTAGCATAGGCCACATAGTTAGAGATAGGCGCTATGACTTCTGGACGGAGGAAATAGTTAATCAGCGTCAGTGCATTATCTGCGTTAGTTGAATCCGCTGGGATAGCTAACATATCAAACCACAGGTTAGCCCCTTCTTTTGGAATCGAATAACCAATCTTATTGCCATTACCCGCCTCTTCAGCACGTGCTTTAGCTTGGAATACGTCACCAGAGAAACCAAAGGCCACACAAATGTCACCGTTTGCTAAATCAGAAATATAGCGAGATGAGTGGAAATAGGTCACGTAAGGACGGATTTTTTCCAGTAACTCACCGGCTTTTTCATAATCGCTTGGGTTGGAACTGTTGGGATCTAAACCTAAATAAATCAGTGCTTGAGGCACCATATCGTCGGCAGAGTCCAGCATAGCAAAGCCACACTTAGAGATTTTTTCAGCATATTTAGGATTGAAGATCAGTTCCATTGAGTTAAATGGCGCATCTTCACCCACAGCCGCTTTCACTTTATCTATGTTGTAACCAATACCATTGGTTCCCCATAAATAAGGCACGGCATACTGGTTACCCGGATCGGCTTTCTCAAGTAGCTTCATCAGGGCGGGATTTAAATTTTTGAAGTTAGGTAGCTTAGCGCGGTCTAAAGGTTTGAAAGCACCAGCTTTGATTTGCTTAGCGAGAAAATGGTTAGAAGGGACAACGATATCGTAGCCACTACGACCAGACAGTAATTTAGCCTCAAGCACTTCGTTACTATCGAACACATCGTAAATTACCCGAATGCCCGTTTCTTTCTTGAAGTTTTCTAAGGTATCTTCCGCGATATAATCTGACCAGTTATACACGCGAACCACTTCTTCCGCTTGGGCCGCTGCGCTCGCTAATACGCTCGCAGTGACCAGAGCTAGAGTGGTCATCTTATTAAATAGCTTCATGCTTTCTCCTTTCTCGGGTAGCAGAATTGCTTAAGCAAATTCTGACATTGTGTCACCGGGCTATCCGGATATTGTTGTTATTTTCGACCAATGCTACACCTTACAAACCGCATCGGCAGTCTCTACGGCACGGGATCCATGCCAGCTTTATATCTTGCTGCAATTTGTTAAGTATCAGGTTTCGTGCCAAATTTTCGAGGCATCAGTATTGCATTAACACTCAAAAAATTAGACTAGATATGACACTGCTTGTACATATTGCAACATTAAGGCAAATGCCTCAAGTCCCTAAGTAATCGTAAAAACCACTAAGATAAAACACATTTTAAATATGACTAACAATTAGTTAGCGACTCTAGCAAACGAGCGACTTAAAACAGTTAGGCCTATTTCACTTTTCTAGCGGACACACATCTGAATTGAATAATCACTTTAATCAACAAGCCATTAAAAACCATCAGATTATTTAACAAGTGAATTGCACCGGTTGGGTGCAACTTCACTAAAACAGTGCAAATCTCCATCTTGTTGTTACCGACGCTAACCTCAGATTTGTCTGGGTTAACGCGGTAACACAGCTAGTGCACTTAATCCAAAAACATTACACAGTGAGCAATAGGAATTCACGTTCCCATGAACTGACCACACGGCGGAAGTTTTCAAGTTCAGCCTGTTTCACCGCCACAAAACCTGTGGTGAAGGCTTCACCTAAATACTCCTTACAGGCATCACTTTCTTCCATCGCCGCTAAGGCTTCTTCTAAGGTAAGCGGTAAACAATGGGTGTTGTTGCTGCGGCTTTCGTTGGCTTTACCTTGCACTGGCGTAGAAGGTTTTAGCTCCTCAACCATACCGATATAACCACACAATAAGCTCGCGGCAATGGCCAAATAACAGTTTGCATCGGCGCCGGGAATCCGGTTTTCGATACGACGGTTTTGTGGCGAAGACTCAGGAATACGTAATCCACAGGTGCGGTTTTCATCGCCCCACTCTAAGTTCACTGGCGCCGAAGTACCGGGTAGGAAACGACGGAAAGAGTTTGCATTGGGCGCCATCAGCGGCAGCAACTCAGGGATGAATTTTTGCAGACCGGCAATATATCCCAAGAATAACTGGCTCTTAGTGCCATCTTCATTGGTGAAAATATTTTTGCCTGTCTCTTTATTGATCACACTCTGGTGAATGTGCATTGCACTACCAGGTTCGTCAGTCACAGGTTTGGCCATAAAGGTAGCGCAAACATCGTGCTTCAGTGCCGCTTCGCGCAAGGTACGTTTAAAGATAAACACTTGATCAGCAAGGGACAATGGATTGCCGTGGCTGAAGTTAATCTCCATCTGCGCGGGGCCATCTTCATGGATTAAGGTATCGATATCTAAACCTTGAAGCTCACACCAATCGTACATGTCTTCAAACATAGGATCGTATTCGTTGGCTGCATCGATAGAGAAAGACTGGCGGCCCGCTTCGGGTCGACCTGAACGGCCAATTGGTGGCTTTAGGGGTAAATCGTGGTCGTCACTACGACGGGTCAAATAGAACTCCATTTCAGGAGCGATAACCGGTTCCCAGCCCTGTTCGTCATAGAGAGACAAGACTTTTTTCAATACGTTACGTGGTGACAGCTCAATCGGATTACCCATTCTGTCGTAGCAATCGTGGATCACCTGCGCCGTGGCTTCGATGGTCCAAGGCAACATAAAAACAGCGTTTTCATCGGGTACACAGACAAAATCGATGTCGGCAGCATCGAGCAAGCTGTAGTAAACATCTTCATTCACAAAATCGCCGGTCACGGTTTGTAACAGCACGCTTTCGGGCAAACGCATGCCTTTTTCATCGAGAAATTTATCGACTGGTGCAATCTTGCCGCGGGCGATGCCAGTCATGTCACTGATAACACATTCGACTTCTGTGATTTTTCGTTCTTTTAAAAAAGCGATTAGCTTATTCATTATTATTTCACTCGAGTTGTAGCCCTGCGTCGGCATGCATCACCGAAGGCATTGAAAAGGGAGAGGTAAAACGGATTTTCGCTCACCTTCCACTCTGGATGCCATTGCACACCGAGGGCAAATTCTTTAGTACCTATTACGGAGAAAGCCTCCACTAACCCATCTGGAGCATAAGCTTCTGGCCGCAACCCAACACCCAGACGCTCCACGCCTTGAGTATGCACAGAGTTGACCTCTGCAGAGTTACGGCCCCAGGCCTCGTAAATAAGCCCCCCGGGCTCAACAGTAATACTGTGAGAAGCCCCATATTGCACATCTAAGGATGCGGTTTTATCTTCTCTATGTTCAATAAAGCCACCCACCTCATATAACTTCTGGTGCAAACTGCCACCAAAGGCCACATTCATTTCTTGAAAACCGCGACAAATACCTAATACAGGTACCCCAGCAGCGATAGCAGCGTGGATCAGCGGCAAAGTCGTCGCATCACGTTTAGGATCATGGTGTGTACCAAGCTCGCTCGGTTGGCCTGCATAAAGATGGGGTTCTACATTAGAAGGAGAGCCAGTAAACAAAATACCGTCAAGACGTTCTAAAATCGCGTCTATCGGTAAATCGCCGCCTAACGATGGGATCACTAGCGGCCAGCCTTTCGCGCCATTCACGACACCTAAAAGGTATTTTTCACCAACAATATTAAAGGGATGTGAACCCAGTTGTTGATTACAAGCAATAACACCTATGAGGGGCAAATCGGCTGACATATCTCACCTTTAGAATTCGTTTTACTAGCATAACGAACACTTTGTCTTTAAATGTTCATTTTTTCACACAGTACACCGAAATTTCACACTAGGCAAGAGGTTAAGCACTTGTTAAAGGTTATTTAATCCACTTGTGTTTAATAAGCATAAATAACATGTAGTTAAACCTATATTGTGGTTATTCAATGTTATTTCATGTGAATAAAACAGTGCTTCAGCTGACAAAAAGCGCACTTTTAGCTGCGTAAATTAAACCGTATTCGAGCTAAATTTGAACCAATATTATTTACACAAAGAAGAGGATATATAACAAATATGACAGGATTAGAAAGTAGGTAAATCCGCAGTTGTGTTGAATAACAGTATTACGCCACTCACTTTTAGCTAATGAGTGGCCTAAGGTGTTAAATAATAGGATAAGTTAATGACTTAACTAGAAGTTCGCAGGCGTAGTCGCACTCACCAAACGGCAAGGTTCATCAAAGGGATTACGGAATCTATGGGGCACTTCACTGTTAAAGTAGTAACTGTCACCCGCTTCCAAAATATACACTTCATCACCCACAGTGAGCTCGAATTTACCTTCGATCACCATGGCAGCCTCTTCACCTTCGTGCTTCAGCATTTCTTCACCCGTATCTGAACCGGGCGGATAAATTTCACTCATCACTGACATAGCACGGTTGGGATAATCACGGCCGATCAGTTTAAATTCAAGTGGTCCAGTGCCGATATCCAGTAATTCATTGGATCGATAGACGACCTTTTGCTCACTATCCGCAGAGGCTTCAATGGAGAAAAAATCCACTAAAGACATCGGGATACCCGACAGCACTTTTTTTAGAGAGCTGACTGACGGGCTAACACTGTTTTTCTCGATCATTGAAATCGTACTGTTAGTCACTCCAGCACGTTTGGCCAATTCTCGTTGAGATAAGCCTTTCATTTTTCGAACAGTTTTGAGGCTGGCTCCAATATCCAAATTTCACATCCCCCTAAAGGCTCGGGTCAACCCCGATAGATGACGAACAGGTTGTTCAGGATAAACACCATCCAGAACGCATTTTCGCCCAAAAAGCGCGTGTTTTACTGCTTTCATTGTATTCTACATAAAAAGCATGTTAAATAAAACGAACACTTTTTTGCGTCATGTTAAAAGTGTGATGAGTATACTGAGACAAGTCCAATTTACAATAAAAACAATTTTTTGGAGCCATAATGGCAAGCAAACCTCCGGTGCATAGCGAACAGTATCCACACTCTTATTATGTTGATACTGCTAAAGAAATTTACGCGCACCCACAACTCGAAGGCAATATCAGTGCCGATGTCTGCATAGTCGGCGGCGGCTTTAGCGGTATCAATACCGCCATAGAACTCGCACAGCGCGGCATGAGTGTCGTCCTATTAGAAGCCAAACGCATTGGCTGGGGCGCATCAGGGCGAAACGGCGGCGAACTCATTCGCGGCATAGGCCATGACCCTGCACAATTTCACAGTGAAATCGGCACTGAAGGTGTTCAAGCAATTCAACAGATGGGCTTTGAAGCCGTCGAAATTGTGCGAAATCGCATACAAGAACACAATATCGACTGTGATCTGCAAATGGGTTATTGCGACTTAGCAGTTAAACTTCGTCACATGGATGAGCTTGAAGAAGAATTTAGCGCACTCAAGGCCATGGGTTATCAGCAAGAAATCAAGCTGTTAACTAAGGGACAATTAGGTGAAGTCATAGGCTCAGATTTTTATCAAGGTGCGCTGGTTGATATGGGCAGCGGCCATTTACACCCGCTGAATCTTGCTCTGGGTGAGGCACGCGTCGCCCGTAATCTGGGCGCACAGTTATTTGAATACAGCGCCGCCGAAAAAATCATTCAAGGCGCTAAACCTAAAGTCATCACCGCCAAGGGCGAAGTCACTTGCCAATACTTGGTACTGGCTGGCAATGCCTATATTGGCCACAAACTTAACAGTTTTGTTGGGGGCAAAGTGTTACCCGCTGGCAGTTATTTATTGGCGACCGAGCCCTTAACTGCGGCCCAATGTGCGAGCATTATCCCGCAGAATATGGCCTTCGCCGATATGCGAATTGCCTTAGATTACTTTCACTTATCCGCAGATCGTCGACTGCTGTTTGGTGGCCTTTGCACTTACTCAGGTAAAGACCCCAGAGATATTGAAGCAGCACTAAGACCGAATCTGGAGAAGGTGTTCCCGCAGTTAAAAGGCGTGCGCATCGATTATGAATGGGGTGGCATGATAGGTATTGGAGCTAACCGTATGCCACAAATTGGTCGCCTGCCCGATGCCAATAATATTTTCTACGCCCAAGCCTATGCAGGACATGGGGTGAATGCCACTCACATGGCGGCAAAACTACTGGCCGAGGCTATCTGCCAACAGGCGGGACACTTCGATGTGTTCGCAAAAATCAAACACATGACCTTCCCCGGCGGCCCGACGTTTCGCTCACCTATGCTCGCGGCTGGCATGTTGTATCACAGATTTAAAGACTTGTTTTAAGGACTGGTTTGAAGCCATAACGCATGATGCCCATCGGATACATAATCCGATGGGCATCATTGTTATAAGCACGAACCATTTAACCACTCGTCATTTAGATACGAGTCACCCTGTACAAGTTATTCAGTAAAATTAAGGCTTCAACAACGCTAAGCCTCGCCTAAGAGATGACCTCGGTCTAACAAGCATAACGGCTTTTTAAAAGCTAATTGGCTCTCGCTAATCTCTGGCGCTTTCTACGCCTTGCCCACAGGATAAAAGGGATAGACCCGAGATAATGCACGACTAACGCCACCACAACCCCAAAGCCAATCCCACTGGTGGTTAAAGGTATCCCAGGCTTAAAGTTACTGACGGTTTTCTCAAGATAATCAAAGCGAACTGGATTAAACATGTAGGCAGTTTTTTCAAACAAATTACCCGTGTTAAACACAGCCACGCCCTCTGTTAGCTCTTTATAAAGCGCCATTGTCTGTACTTTTTGCTCAGCGTCGGCACGCACACTAGGCTCTTCATTTTGCTGGTGACGGGCAATCATGGCCTCAGCATCGGCATAATGATATTCCTTAGCCGTTGCCTCGTAGCCTTCTACCTGCCATTGTGTCGATGCATAGAGTCCCGCTAGAAATTGCTGATAATGATCAGCCAGTTGTGGTAACTGTAAGGCAATCACTAAAATAAATCCAAATACCAACTTATCGATCAATCTCGCTATCAAAGGTTTCTCCTTGGCATTTAGCCAAACGACGTAGAAGTCACATGATGTTCAACAAAAACCACGCTAACTTAATTAATCTACAGCACTAATTTCAATGGTGATACTCAATTAACACTCTATCGGCAGATCGTTACGGCTGCCCCAATCCGCCCATGAACCGTCATAGAGGATGGGATTTTTATGCCCCGCGGCGACCGAAGCTAAGATCAAAATACACGCCGTAATCCCAGAACCACAGCTGAATATCCTTGCGGATTTATCCGCTGCTAACCCTTGATAAATCGCCTGTAACTCACTGGCCGTTTTGATTTTATTGCCATCGAGCACTTGAGCGAAGGGTAAGTTCACCGAGCGAGGAATATGTCCTGAGCGCACACCGGGGCGCGGCTCACTCACTTGGCCTAAAAAGCGTGGCGCACCACGGGCATCGACAATCGCGGTTTCGGCATCTTCTATACGTGATAACACGGCCTCGGCATCCATCACGCGCTCGGGGTGGTATTGCAGCACATCAACTAAAGTATCGACATCCGTCGGGCCGTAATCTACACCTTCGGCTTGATAACGCGATGATGTAATGCGGTCTTCTTCAATCCATTGAGGCAAGCCACCATCGAGCACATAGACTCGATTAAAACCCATGACTTTAAAGGTCCACCACGCCCGTGGAGATGAATAAATACCTTGATTATCATAGATAACGATAACACTGTCGGCCTCAATCCCAAGTTGCGCTATCCCTTGGCTGAACTGCTCAAATGTCGGCAAGGCATGGATTTGAGTTGAAGTCTTATCGCAAAACACATTTTCCACATCGAACCTGCGTGAGCGCGGAATGCAAATAGGCTCATCGTAAACTAGGGGTTCTTTACCAATAACGGTTTCCATACTGGCATCGAGCAAGACTAAATGGGGATCGGTGAGGTGTGCTTCGAGCCACTGCGTACTAACAAGTGGGTATTCCATAGCGGGTCCTTTTACTATTATCCAAGTCTGCCGCTAGTCTCTCACCAAATGCCGTAAAGCCCAAATATCGGCTTAACAAATTGTCTGCTTTGGGATTTTATTTAAAAGCGTCGACTCGGTTTCATACACTCAATCATTAAATTGCGGCGAAGCCATATTTTGAAGAGAGTGCTTTAAACTGCTCATTTTTAAGACGCCATTTTCGAAATAGCCGCTACTTAATGACTTCAATTTTCACGTCAATCAAGCCAGAAGAAGTATTGCCTATGCTGCTGAACGCCGATTTAGACAAATCAATAATGCGGCCACGCACGAAAGGCCCTCTATCATTGATTTTCACAATAACACTTTTGCCATTATCGACATTGGTGACCTTAACACTCGAGCCAAAGGGTAACTTTTTATGTGCTGCTGTCTTTAATTTATGTTTGTAAAGTTCACCACTGGCCGTCTGCTTATTTTGATGTTTATCCCCATAAAATGAAGTCTGACCAGCTTCCGTGAATCCCACCCAGTTACCATTCTCCCCCGTCTGCATTGAAGAACAGCCAGCCAAAAAGCTTAGCAATGCCAGCACAGCTAGTTTCACGAAATTGAACTGCCTAATTGGGTTTTGAAGTGCATTCATTTGAAGCGCATTCACATGACACCCTCTCTAATGAGTGAACGCTTTGCTGACGAGCGTTAGGCACAGCAAAAGTCACAGGGAAAATAACCAACAACCTTAGATGGCAAAGCTCTAAGCTTGCATCCTAAAAGATCAAAATAAGAAACAATAAATTTCCACGAGGCTACAGCAGTTGCACGCTAAAATCACGTATTTACAGGTGAATGCTCTTACGTTGAGATAAAATATGCAGTCATAACGAGGCTTTGTTTCCTAATTTAGATCGGTAAACAAAGCCCTAACGAGTTAACACTTCATGGATAATCTCAAATTTGGGTTCTTTACCACTTGGCCATGTAGGTTTCTTTATGGGGTTTTCAAAGGTGGTCAGCCAAATATCAAGGTCACTGGAACCAGACAAACAACCCATAAACGCAAAATACATTCCACTATTTATCATGTCACGGGCAAACTGAATAGCGTCTTCAAGAGTACCCTCTTCCCAAGTATGTGTGAACGTTTCATCATCCCATACCCATTTAATGGGGACTCCAGTTTCATCACAAGCGAAGAACCTTACATTTCGATAACCTTTACTTGCTGTATTTAGAGAATTAATAAAACTTTCTCTGGTGTTATCGAATCTTTTTTTAAACTCTTCAATATCTAGATCTTTGCTAATAAAGTTCTTCATACTTGCCCTAGAGATAAATACTACCAACGGTATGACATAACCACACACAAAAATTCTATCCAATGAGCCCAGTGACGGATGTCGTTTAGCTCTGTTAGAAGCTGATTATGCCAAAGATTGGTATTCATTGCTGCCATTATGAAACAACCTAATTTCGATACATTTTATTTCTTTTTTAGAGGAAATTAATTGCTCCACCAACCAAATATAACCGATTTCATATAGCTTATTTTGTAGGGAGAACAAATCATCTTCTGGCATATTGCCTATATCAACATTCAATAATTGATACCAATTAAAGGCTTTAAATTCAGAAGCATACTCAAATTCACATACTGCGGTTAAAAACCATGCGCCATTCATCATAGAGGCTATATCGACAAAAAAATCGCAATATGCCTCACCTTGATTTTTACAAGAAATCGCATATTCCCTAACAAGTTCCATAAAATCGGATTTGTAACTATCGAGAGCTTTACTGACGATTTCCCCAAACTCTTCTACATTGTGCGTACTTGCCTTCTTATTCAATGCTCTAAGCACCCTATAATATCATAAATAACTTACAACCCTTTTCACACTATGACTAAATGCATTAATGGTAATGTTTGAAAGCCACAAATTTATAAGCGATAACTTACGATATTTATGAAGCTGATAAGAATGGAAGTAAATTGAGATATTAATGGGAGTGTTTAAAGTCAATATTCTATCGGGTATGAGTGAGTAACATGATTACGAATCAAGAATGCAATATTTTATCTACAGCAGAAGATACAGATTTTACAAGTAAAATCTGGCTTAGAAAAATGGGGACGGCTTGAGCTCCAAAAAATAAAAAACCTCTTTCTATGTAATATGAAAAGAGGTTTTAGTATTGAGCGAAAGTGGCTCCTTCTTTTATATAGACAAAAAAGAGCGGTTATAAAAACAGAACGCTTATAGCACGATCCAAGTCGCTTTCAGTTCTGTGTATTTGTCGAAGGAGTGCAGAGATTTATCTCGGCCATTACCTGACTGTTTATAGCCACCGAACGGCGCTGTCATATCGCCGCCATCGTAATGGTTGATCCACACCATGCCAGCGCGCAAGGCTTTAGCGGTTTTATGGGCCTTGCTAATATCCGATGTCCACACGCCAGCGGCTAAACCGTAGATGGTATCGTTGGCGATTGATATCGCTTCTTCCATGCCATTAAATTCAATGACAGATAACACTGGGCCAAAGATCTCTTCGCTGGCAATCTTCATCTGGTTGTTTACGTTAGAGAATACCGTTGGCTGCACATATACACCGCCCGTATCGGCCATGACTTGGCTGCCACCGTGGACTAAGGTTGCACCTTCATCTTTACCCGCTTTGATGTAACTGAGTACGGTGTCTAACTGTTGTTTATCGACAACGGCGCCGCTCACAGTGGCAGGGTCGAGTGGATGACCCGGATGCCATGAGGCTAACTCCTCTGCGATAAGCGCGATAAGCTCATCTTTCACCCCTGATTCCACCAGCAAACGCGAACCTGCGGTGCAAACTTCACCTTGGTTAAAGGCAATGGCTTCGGCCGCAGCAACGGCAGCGGCTTTCAGATCTGGCGCGTCATTAAAGACGATATTGGGGCTCTTGCCTCCGGCCTCTAACCACACGCGTTTCATGTTCGATTCGCCAGCGTAAATCATTAATTGCTTGGCAATTTTTGTCGAACCTGTGAACACCAGCGTATCCACATCCATATGTAATGCTAAGGCTTTACCTACGGTATGGCCAAATCCTGGCAACACGTTTAATACGCCTTGGGGGATCCCGGCTTCAATGGCGAGTTGTGCCATGCGGATAGCCGTTAAGGGTGACTTTTCAGAGGGTTTTAATACCACACTGTTACCCGTGGCAAGTGCAGGCCCGAGCTTCCAACACGCCATCAGCATAGGGAAGTTCCACGGCACAATCGCAGCGACAACACCGACAGGTTCACGGGTGATCATGCCAATTTCATTGTGAGCGGTTGGTGCAAGTTCATCGTAAATTTTATCAATCGCTTCGCCAGACCAGCGAATCGCACGGGCAGCGCCCGCCACATCCACTGCTTTGGAGAAACGAATCGGTTTACCCATGTCGAGGGTTTCTAACAATGCGAGTTCATTGGCATTTTCTTCGAGTAATTCGGCGAAACGTATCATCACTTGTTTGCGCTTTACTGGAGACTGCTGCGACCAAACACCGGAATCGAATACGCTGCGGCCATTGGCAACCGCAAGATTGGCATCCGCAAGATCGCAACTCGCCACTTTTACTAGCAAGCGGCCATCGATAGGGCTAATACAATCAAAGGTGTTACCCGAAACGGCATCTTGGTATTCGCCATTGATAAACGCCTTCCCATTAATAGACAGGCTGGCAGCAAGACTTTCCCATTCGCTGCGTTTCTTCGGTGTACTCATGATGACCTCTTAATAGTTCGCATAGGTGTGGTTTATCGTTCATCGACAAGAAATAGTGGTCTGTGACGACATTAGCGCAAATGCGACACATCATCACAGTCGTAATCCGAGCTTCAGATTACGCTGTTTGAGCAATAAAATTCAATATTTTTTACAAAAATAGCTTTTTTGCCACAAATAACTGCACACAGCTCTTCCATGTTCATTATTTCTAACATAGCATAGCAAATATTAGCCACCCTAAAACAAGACCTGAAAATACAGGACAAGGTAGACACTATGGCCGATTTGCCGCTCAATTCCTCAAGTGATGCTTCACATCAATCTTCAACTGAGCACCCCTCACTTGAACATTTCTGGATGCCTTTTACCGCCAACCGCCAATTCAAAGCCAACCCGCGGTTACTCACCAAAGCGGAAGGCATGTATTACACAGATATTGATGGCAATAAGGTATTAGATGCTACCGCAGGTTTATGGTGTTGTAACGCAGGCCATGGTCGCAAAGAAATCAGCGAAGCTGTCAGCAAACAAATTAAAGAGATGGACTACGCGCCCTCCTTTCAGATGGGTCACCCCATTGCCTTTGAACTTGCCGAGCGCTTAGTCGAGCTCAGTCCTGAAGGATTAAACAAAGTCTTCTTTACTAACTCAGGTTCTGAGTCCGTCGATACTGCGCTTAAGATGGCACTTTGCTATCACAGAGCCAACGGTCAAGCCTCACGCACCCGCTTTATCGGGCGTGAAATGGGTTACCACGGTGTCGGCTTTGGCGGCATATCTGTGGGTGGCTTAAGCAATAATCGCAAGGCATTTAGCGGCCAATTACTGCAAGGCGTCGATCACTTACCCCACACCTTAGATATCCAAAATGCGGCATTTACCCGTGGACTCTCACACTTTGGCGCTGAAAAAGCCGAAGTATTAGAACAGCTTGTTACCCTGCATGGCGCCGAGAATATTGCCGCCGTAATCGTTGAACCAATGTCGGGTTCAGCAGGGGTGATATTGCCGCCACAAGGTTACTTAAAACGTCTGCGTGAAATCACTAAAAAGCACGGCATCCTATTGATTTTTGACGAAGTCATCACTGCTTTTGGCCGTGTTGGCGCCGCTTTTGCGAGTCAACGTTGGGGCGTTATCCCAGATATAATCACCACGGCTAAAGCCATCAATAACGGTGCGATTCCTATGGGCGCTGTGTTCGTGCAAGATTTTATCCACGACACTTGCATGCAAGGCCCCAATGAACTGATTGAGTTCTTTCACGGCTACACCTATTCCGGTCATCCAGTGGCTGCGGCTGCGGCGCTTGCCACCCTATCGATTTATGAAAATGAGCAATTATTCGAGCGCAGCTTTGAGCTTGAGCGCTACTTTGAAGACGCAGTGCACAGCCTCAAAGGGTTGCCGAATGTGATTGATATTCGCAACACAGGGCTAGTCGCTGGGATTCAATTCTCCCCTAACGCTCAAGGCGCCGGTAAACGGGGTTACGGCGTGTTTGAACACTGCTTCCGCCACGGCACTTTAGTGCGCGCCACGGGCGACATTATTGCCATGTCACCGCCACTGATTGTCGATAAACGCGAAATTGACCAAATGGTTAATAGCCTAAGCGATGCCATTAACGCCGTTGGATAATAACGCCAGCGGTTCGTTCCACTCTCACATTTAACACCCCGCTTCGGCGGGGCACATCAAAGGTTAACTATGCTCAAGATCACTCACTTTGTTAATGGTCAGCACACCCCTGCCAGTACCAGAACCCAAGATATTTTTGAACCCGCCACGGGTGAACTACGTGGCCAGGTCTCACTGGCAAGCGAAACTGAAGTCGGTGAAGCCATCGCAATCGCTAAAACCGCCTTTGAAACCTGGTCGCAGGTGACACCACTCAACCGCGCTCGAGTGCTATTTAAATTCAAAGCCTTAGTCGAGCAGCACCTAGATGAAATGGCGCAACTTATCACCCGCGAGCACGGTAAAGTGATCGACGATGCTAAGGGCGAGTTGATCCGTGGTCTCGAAGTGGTCGAGTTTGCCTGTGGTATTCCGCACTTGCTTAAAGGTGAACACACCCAGCAAGTCGGTGGCGGGGTCGATTCTTGGTCAGTTAATCAAGCTTTAGGTGTTGTCGCAGGCATAGCGCCCTTTAACTTCCCCGTGATGGTTCCCATGTGGATGTTCCCAATCGCGATTGCCTGCGGTAACACCTTTATTATGAAACCCTCAGAAAAAGACCCAAGCTCGGTGATGCGTATTGCCGAGCTGCTTAAAGAAGCGGGTCTTCCCGATGGCGTGTTTAACGTGATTAACGGCGACAAAGAAGCCGTCGATACCTTACTCACCCATAAAGATGTGCAAGCGGTGAGCTTTGTGGGCTCAACGCCGATTGCCGAATACATCTATAGCACAGCCTCTAAACATGGCAAACGCGTGCAAGCCTTAGGCGGCGCGAAAAACCATATGTTACTTATGCCAGATGCGGATTTAGATCAAGCCGTTAGCGCCTTAATGGGCGCAGCCTACGGCAGTGCTGGTGAGCGTTGTATGGCGATTTCTGTCGTACTCGCGGTAGGCGATGTGGGCGATGCGTTAGTGGAAAAACTGCTACCGCAAATCCAAAGCTTAAAAGTCGGCAACGGCCTAACGCCAGAGATGGAAATGGGTCCGCTGATCTCCAAACAGCACCTTGCCAAGGTCACCCAATATGTTGAAGCCGGTGTACAAGAAGGCGCAGCGCTGCTGGTCGATGGCCGTAAATTGAGTGTTGAAGAAAATCCACGGGGCTATTTCCTCGGCGCCTGTTTGTTCGACCACGTCACGCCTGAAATGAGCATCTACCGCGAAGAAATCTTTGGCCCAGTGCTGGCGATTGTGCGCGTGAAAGATTATCCAACGGCGCTTGAGCTGATTAACCAACACGAATTTGGCAATGGCACGGCGATTTTCACCCAAAGTGGTGAAGCGGCAAGGCATTTCTGTCACCACGTACAAGTCGGTATGGTTGGAGTGAACGTACCTATCCCGGTACCGATGGCGTTCCACAGTTTTGGCGGTTGGAAGCGATCACTCTTTGGGCCGCTGCACATGCATGGTCCAGATGGCGTGCGTTTTTATACCAAACGTAAGGCAATTACTGCCCGCTGGCCCGTGGGTAAACAGACTCAAGCCGAGTTTGTAATGCCTACGATGAAATAGCCGAATGTCAGCTCAACAAGGAAATCGCAAATGACTGTGAGTATCAACGCCATTATTCGCTTTGCTACGGCGCAAACAGCCGTCCAAACCTATCAGTTACCGACGGAAAAGTTGTTAGCAGGCAATCCAACTCAAGGATTAGAGAATCATTATTCTAGCCCTTGTGATCAATTTCACAGTGGAATTTGGCAAAGTGAATCAGGCGCTTGGAAAATAAACTACACTGAATACGAGTACTGCGAAATCCTCGAAGGGATAAGTGTTATCACAGATCTTCAAGGTCAATCGTAGACGTTCACTGTGGGCGACAGGTTTATTATACCCGCGGGTTTTCAAGGCACTTGGGAAGTCGTGGAACCCTGCCGCAAGGTTTACGTCATTTTCGAACAAAAATGAGATCAACGAGGCTGATGTTAGCCTCAAACAAGCTAAGTTATCTTAGCAATACTCGCCATGAGGTCACAGCAACGGGTTTTCCTAGGCTGTTGTTTGGCACACCAACGGATGCACTGGCACGATTGAATAACCATGGCCGCCAGTAACACGTCCGAGTCAACAAAGAAAATGGGAGAAATACCGTGTATAACAATCTGAATAAAAAACGGCTGGTACAGCTTGTCGGACTCGCGCTAACCACGACCCTATTCTCCGGCATGGCCGCCGCCGAAGTAACAGGGGAAATTAGTCTCACTAACGACTATCGTTTTCGCGGCGTATCACAAACCGCTGGCGATCCTGCCCTGCAAGGCGGTATCGATTGGAGCTTCGACTCGGGTTTCTCTGTCGGCGCTTGGGCAAGTAACGTGGACTTTGATGAGCCAGGCTATAACGGCCCTGCCATCGAATACGATTTCTATGTCGCCTATGGCGGTGAGATCAACGAAGATCTGACCTATGACATTACCCTTAACCGTTATAACTACTCTGGCGAGAGTGACATAGGCTACTTTGAAGTCACGGCTGGTATGGATTTTAAAGGCTTTCGCGCCGCTTACTGGTACACCAATGACTATGGCGGCACTGATTTAGACTATCACTACGCTGAGCTTAACTATTCCTATGAATTTGTTGAGAATTGGAGCCTCGATCTGCACTACGGCTATAACGTGGGTGATGCATTAGATGACGGTGAAGGTTTTGATAGCTACTCAGATTACTCTGTTGGCGTATCGACTGAACTATCAGGTTTTGGGCTTTCTCTCGCTTGGTTAGGCACAGATCTTAGCGGCGATCAAAAGGTCTCTGATGGTGTATTTAAAAACTCAGATACCGTACTTGCGAGCGTAAGTTACGCGTTCTAATTTGGCCTTAGTATAAAGTTCACAAGAACCGCTTAGATAAGACACAAAGAAGCCCTCATCATCGAGGGCTTCTTTTTAGCAACTCAAGCTTACTTGTCTACCAACTACGCATCTTATGACCTTTTACCGCGTAGAACAGAATGAACAGATAACAGGGCAACATCACCATATAACCGCCCTGCATACCCATATCTGTCGCCGAACTCATTAAGCCCCAAGACACAGGACCAAAGGCGCCACCTGCAATCCCCATGATAAGCAGCGCAGAACCTGTGCTGGTCAATTTACCCATACCAGACAAGGCTAACGGCCATACTGCAGGCCAAACAATTGCATTGGCTAAACCAAGGAAGGCAATCATCAACAGGGTGTCTGGCAACGCAACGCCACCAAAAGGCACTAACACAACATTCGCGATAGCGTAGGAGTTATTGTCGCCGAACAAAATACCGCATGTCAGCAGCAAACCTAAAATGGCCGACACCATCAAGGCCTTAGGCTGTGAAATAAAGCGAGGAATTAATAGGATACCGAGCGTGTAACCTAGCACCATACACACCATAGTATAGGAGGTCATCACCCCGTAATGTTCAACCCCGAGTGATAGCGCAAAAGTGCCGATAGTGTCACCAGCGATCACTTCCACCGCTACATACACAAACAGCGCCAGCACGCCAAAGGCTAAGTTAGGGTGTGACAGTGCCGCTTTAAGTTGGCCTTTATCGGTATTTTCAGCCACTTCATCTTCATTGGATAATTCTGGTAATGGGGATTTTTTTACCGCTAGCGCTAAAATTCCGATAAAAATCGCCATGCCTAAATAAGGGAATACTAGGCCGTCGGCCATTTCTTCAATTTGAATTTGAGTCAGCTCAGTACCAATACGGTCTTTAAAACTGTCTAAAATCAGTGCAGAGAACACCAAAGGCGCAATCACACCCGCACCTTTATTCAAAATACCCATCACACTCACACGGGCGGCCGCAGATTCTTCAGGCCCCAAACGCACCACATAAGGGTTAACCGCAGTTTGTAATAGGGTTTGGCCTGCGCCCATCACTAATTGGGCGAAAAGGAATAGGGCAAATATTTGTGTTTCCGCAGCAGGGATAAACAGTAAGCCCGCCAACATCATCACACCCATGCCTATCGCCATACCATTCTTATAGCCGACTTTGCGAATAAGCCAAGCGGATGGCAAGGCAGTAAAGGTCACTGCAATGTAGAAAGAAAACAGGATCAACGACGCTTGAAAGGGATTCAGTTGCAATATTTGTTTCAAATAAGGCATCAAAGAACCATTCAACCAAGTGGCGAATCCGAGGATGAAAAAGAGAGCGGCCACTATGGCCATGGGGAGAAAGCTGCTTTTCTGCTGGCTTTTATCGAGTGTCATTTCCATAAACCTGCTTCTTATAGTAATTAATTATTTAGGTGATAACGGGGTTTAAATTAATGCCTAAGTTCCCGAATATCCGTATCGCGACTCGTCCGCAATGGCTAATGTTATCATCCAAACGCACCATTGTTTCAGTGATGTTAAAACAAATAACACAAAAAGACAACGCTGTCATTTAATAAATTATCGCGAATATTCCCTCGTAATCATCGATTGGCCAACTGATAAGTTATAAGTAAGTGATGACTTACATCCAGAAAATAATGTAAAAAAAGCCGCAGACACTGAGTGTGTGCGGCTCAAGCTATTAAGCAAACAGATTAAATTCTGACAAAAATATTGCGGCGATACATCCAATATAACACCAGCCACTGCACCGCAAGTAAGCTGACAACCGCAGCTAACGCTTGAGCGCTTTCAGGCAAGGCCATCACTAAGCCGCCAAATACGCTTTGGGCGATATATTTCCAATCCACTAAGCTCGACGCTAAGTAAATAATGATGGCGTTCGTGCCTATCACCACAAAGAAAAATGCGGCTTTTTGCCACTTAAGCACATCGACTAAGGCATAGAATACCGCCAGCAGTATCATGCTCCAGCCCGACGTTACCAGCACAAATGAACTAGTCCACAGCTCTTTATTGACGGGAATGACAAGATCCAACAGCCAACCTAAGGCTAAGCAAACGCCACCCGCAGCGGTGAGCAATCCCACTTTAGCCCACTCACCTTTAGGATGGGATTTAACAATAAAGTGGCCGACAAACACACCCGCTAACGCATTGACTATGGCGGGGATGGTCGACAGTAAACCTTCAGGATCGGGCGTGCGCCCCTGATAGCTCACGCCGGGCAATAAAATCGAATCGACATAGGCATTGATGGATTGCGTTGGCGAGAGCACGCCCGCCTGTCCACCTGAGAAAGGCAACCAAAGTTGCATTGCGCCATAACCGAGTAAGATGCCCAAAGCGACGATAATTTGGGTTCGTAGACTCGTATGCCACACCAATAATGCGGCAAATAACCATGCAAAGGCGATGCGGCCTAACACACTGGCATAGCGAATTTTTTCAGGATCGGCAGGCGCGCCCGTACCCCAACCGTGATTGTATAAAATGCCCAGTAGCAACAATAAGAAGAGTCGTTTAATCCCATGCCGATACACAGGTAACCGCTCACTCAAGGATAATTTATCTAAACGTTTGGGAGATAAACCTAAAGCCACACCTGAGAGGAAAATAAACAGCGGGAAGATTAAATCGTAAAACCGAAAGCCATGCCATTGGCTATGGTGCATTTGCTCATCGCCCCATTGCCAACCTGCCCAGCCCGTTAAAATAAGCAAGCCACCAAACAGGGCCTCACCGCCCAAAATCCAAAACATATCGAAGCCGCGCAGTGCATCCAGCGACATCAACCTAGGTTTATTCACCTTTACAGGCTCAATTGCGTTTGTCTGTGTCGTCCCCATGCCATCATCCTTTATTATTGTTATTAAAAGCTTTTAGTAAAGTTGAGCCAAACTAATGCTGTACAATAAAAAAACTTAGCCCCTGTCATCAAAATACGACAAGGGCCAAGGTTAACGCTTTGCTGACTCAACGCACACTAAGGGCGAACATAAACTGCATTTCCAGCAATATAGTTTGCCTGCACTTTGTTGTGCGCATCGAGCAAGACAAAATCAGCCCTGAGTCCCTGTGCTAAACGGCCAGCTTTATGGTCAATCCCGAGGAACTGAGCGGGATAAAACGCCGCCATTTTCAAGGCTTCCGCCAAAGGCAAACCCAACAAGTTGACGGTATTATTGACCGCAGTCGCCATATCGAGCACACAGCCCGCCAGCTCACCGGTCACGGCATTTAATCTGTCGCCGACTCTCAGCACTTGCGTACCGAAGAGCTCGAAGCTAGTCTCACCGTCCATACCCACAGGCGGCATAGCATCGGTGACTAACATCATTTTGCCCCTAGGTTTTGCCCGTAGTGCGACCTTTGCCGCCGCGGGATGCACATGGTGACCATCGACAATCAAACCACACCACGCGGTTTCACTCTCAATCGCCGCGCCAACCATGCCAGGCTCACGGGAACCGAGTGGTGACATCGCATTATAAAGATGGGTAAAGCCCGTCGCGCCTGCCGCTAATGCCGCAACCACAGTATCGTAGTCAGCATTAGAATGACCCAAACACACCTTAACGCCCGAGGCGACAAGCGTGCGGATCACCTCTGTTGACACATTCTCAGGCGCAAGCGTGACGACTTTAATCCCTAAGTCTTGACGACAAAATACCGCGAGTTCAGCATCGGTTATTTCGCGAATAAAACCCTGCGGATGCACACCTTTTTTAGGCACAGATAAATGTGGCCCTTCAAAATGCACCCCTAAAACACCAGCGCTACCTTTGACTAAAGCCTCGGCTACGGCATCGGCCGCATTGGCCATCACGCTGACATCATCGGTGATAAGCGTAGGTAAAAATCCCGTCGTGCCAAAACGCGCATGGGCACGGCCGATAGTTTCAATGCAATTAACACTTGGATCGGCATTGAATAACGCCCCGCCGCCGCCGTTCACTTGTACATCGATAAAACCCGGTACCAGCGTTCCGGCTTGGCGGATTTCCTTCGCGCCAACAACCGTATCAAACGCCAGAATGTGCCCGTCTTCAACAGTCACAGGCACATCTTGATGGAAATATTCACCATCAAAAATACGCTCAGCGATCAAGGTGATTTTCATCACAAACCTCTTTCAATAAATAACACGAGTGACTTAAGTCTTTAATTTCGGCAGCTTAGAGCGTTTGCGTCACTTTTTTAAGGCCCGCCGGTTGGTCAGGGTCAATACCGCGGGCAATCGCAACTGCAGCCACATCGATATAGAATCGTTGTAATAACGCTAACGGAGCAACACGAGGGTGAATGTCGGTCGAGGTTTGATTCAGATGCACTAAATCGGCGCCGCGTTGGCTCACGTTTTCAATCTGTTCGATGTGGCTAGCGTAGGATTCATCGCCAATGCACACATCAACGATAGTGAGTTTTTTCTCAACTAAGGTCACAGGACCGTGGAGGAATTCGGCGCTACTGAATGCTTCAGCATGGATTGAGCACACTTCTTTCAGTTTAAGCGCGATTTCCTTAGATACCGCATAACCTAAACCACGGCCGAGTACGACTAAGTTCTTCACGTCGGCAACGGATTCTGGCGTGAGTTGTGGCTCAGCGTCCACCGCCGTTTGCAGCGCTTGGGGTAAAGAAGCGACGGCGCTAGCAAGCGATTCGCTTTGAGTCCAAGCGGCGGCAAGTTGTAAAATCGCCGACAAGGTCGCGAGGTAACTCTTAGTCGCGGCAACGGCTTTTTCTTCGCCGGCGCGTAAAGGTACAACCACATCGACAATATCTTTAATCGGTGCGGTTTCATCATTGACTAAGGCAACACAGAAAGCGCCGGCATTTTTTGCCATACGCGCCTGCGCCAAAATATCAGGGCTACGGCCAGATTGTGAAATCACAATCACTAAACCGCCTTCGAGTTTCAAGGTCTTACCATACACACTCGCCACTGATGGTGCGGCGGCAAACGTCGGTACACCCGCTTCGATTTCAAATAAGTACTTAGCGAACACACCCGCATGATCCGATGAACCACGACCAACGATCATTACAAAACGGGGATCGAAGGCGCGCAGTTTTTCACCTAACTGCTGCATGATTTCAGCGTTAGCTTCTAACTGACCAGCGATTTTTTGCGGTGCGGTGCGAGCTTCTTGCTCCATAATAGTGTTTGTCATGTCTTTTACCTTCACGTTCAAATACAGGATTTGGCTTCAGTGCCTATTGCACTGACAACGACTTATTAAATTCTTGCTGGGCGAAATACATAGCACCGAGTTCGGGTGGGGCTAAGGTTTCTGAAATTTTGGCAACCACATCGGCACCGAGCCAGGCTTGTAAAGGCTCTGCAAGGCCACCGATCATCGAAAAACGCACCGGATTTAGGCTAAATAACTTACGCGCCATGTCGCTAATATAATCCGCGCCTTCTTGCACTATGGCCGTCGCGACTGCGTCACCTTCATTGGCGCAATCAAGCACGCTTCTGGCTAATGCGGCGTAGCAACTTGATGATTTACCCGCTAGATTTTCGACAATGCCGAGCGCATCTGTGACGTTAAAATAATTAAGCAGCATATCGGTTAATCGGGTTGGTACGGCAAAACCATCGAGTGCTAACAACACGTGTTCGGCGGCTTTTAATCCCAGCCAAGCACCGCTGCCCTTGTCACCCAATGCAAAACCATAACCACCAATACTCAAGCTGGTATCACCAACATGGGCATAACCGCAAGAACCTGTGCCCGTGATGATCACTGCGCCATCGGCACCGCGGTGGGCACCAATACAAGCCGTATGTAAATCTGTAGTGACATACATGGCCGCAAAAGGATGCTGCCAGTTGATAACATCTTGATATAACCTAGGGACATTTACGCCAGCAAGACCAAGACCCGCCACTAGCAAGTGACTATCGCTCTCGTTCATGCCCGCATCCAGCAACGCCAGGCGAGTCGATGCTTCAATGGATTCAAATGTTTGTGTGAGACCATGCAGTGGATTTGCGCGTCCAGCAACACCTGTCCCTAAAACGGTACCGTCTGCGCAGTAGATGGTGGCGCGACATTTACTGCCGCCGCCATCTACACCTATAAACAGTTGTTGATCTTTTGTCTGGACTAACCCCATGACACCCCTCTTCACCTATCAATGCAGCGCTACCGTTGCTTATTATTTGCCGTTAATACAGCGCTCAACTTTAGTTAACTCAATGTTACAGCAAAAATGACAGCGTTGTCATTTACTTTTTTAAGTGATTTATGATCTAAAATCAAATTTAGGAAATCACCGACACAGAAAAACAAAAAGGCTGTATTTTATCTTTAAAATACAGCCAGATATAAAAACCAATTTAGTTAATGATTAAGCTTCTGCCTTTACGAATACCATCGGCAGCAATGGCGCGGATCTCAATCGGTGCAGTAACCGCCTGCCCCGCTCGATAAGCTTGCCATTGGCCATTGAGGCTTCGGTATTCAAGCTTGAGCCCAGGATATGCGATACTGGCAAACAGCTTGCCCTCACGGATCTCGGCGCCGACCGTCGGTACGCGGTAATCAATCCCCGCTTTATCTAACTTGATAAATTCTTTATGGCCTAAGGTATTCGCGAGTTGTTGCCACTCCTTTGCCTGTGCATCACGCATGGCTAAAGTAAAAGCACCCGAGCTTTGATTATATACAGCGCCTTGATATTGATAAGGTACTTCCCATGACGCTTGATGCCAAGCACGCTCGGCCAACATCAACAAACGCGGGAACACCATATATTCAATTGTATCGTCACTGCGAATCGACTCACTCCAAATCTGCCCTTGCAAGCCAGTAAAAGGTTTGCCTTTCTCCCTCGGGCCCGAGACTTTGTTACCCGCCTCATCGAGTTTTATTCTGTCGTCCGCTTCGAACGGCTGATTTTCAATATCGGTCCATTGCTCGGCATTGGCTGCTAAGTTATCAGGCATAAAGCTAAAGACTTTATGGCTGTTGGTCGCGCGGCTCGCCCAGTAATAACCATGCTCCTTAGGATCGGCCTCATAGGGGAAATCAAAGTACAGCACCTCAGGATTAGAGAGCACGGTTTCCCAACCAAGATTCGCCTGCTGATTGGCGCGCTCATGACCTTTATGGGCAATCACATCCCAAATATTAGACTGCACTTTAGCGGGCATATTCTCAGGGCGAACATGGCTCATGCCATCGCTCCACCCTGCAGCTTCAATGCCTTTTGCCGCTAACATAGTCGAAATTCGTTCAATAAAATAAGCGCCTAAGTCATCTATCGACTTAACGCCTTTATCGTTATTGGCGACAAATGCTAAACACTGGGGTGATTGTTTCCAAGCTCCCGCCGTTTCATCGGCACCAATGTGGTAACGCGTCAATGGTTGACCCGCGGCTTGGTGTAACTTGGCAATTTCATCAATCACTTTATCGACAAAGTGATAAGTCGATTCCATGCATACGTTAAGCGTGTTGTCGTCGTAATATTGCACTGAAGAATAAACTGTCTTGTCGTTTGCATCGGATAACAAATATTGCTCAGCTGCAGTGGTTTTCCCTTCAGCTTGCAATTGACGAGCGCCCGCATCTAACGCTTTTACCGCTGTGCTAGCTTGATTTGCCGTTTCCTGCACAGGGACAACCTGCACTTTGCCCGTATTTTTAAGCTCTACGTCTTCAGCCTGTAATCGACGAAAACGCGCATCCATCGCTTTAATCGCGGCGCGGCTATGACCCGGCATATCCATCGATGGGATCACTTGAATTTGACGCGCCTCGGCATATTTCACTATGTCGATATAGTCTTGTTTAGTATAGAAACCATTAACGCTCGACTCCGCAAAAGGACCACTGCCCAGTTGCGGTAACAGACAGGTATTTTCAGTAAGATCATGACAACGTTTACTACCGATGTCGGTCAGCTCAGGTAGCCCGTCGATTTCGAGTCGCCAACCTTCATCGTCAGCCATGTGTAAATGCAGTTTATTGAGCTTATAAGCCGCCATTTGGTCGAGCAAATCCAGCAACAATTGTTTGCTGTGGAAATTACGTGCCACATCAATGTGCATACCACGGAAAGGATAACGTGGGCTGTCTTCAATGGTCATGGCATTCACTTTCAGCGAATTCACATCCACAAGGCTTGCTAATGATGACAAACCGTAAGAGAAGCCCGCCGCATCATTGGCCGCGATCACAATTTCAGCTGGCTGAATATCTAAGCGATAACTGCCCTCATCCCCTTTTTGGCTGGCAAATTTCAGCGTAATGCCACTCGCAGATTCAGCCACACCTAGGCGAGCTAAACGTGCCACCGCCGCCGCAACTTGACGCTTTTGCTCTGGGTTATCTTGCTGATATTCAAGCTTAATACCATCAGAAAGGGATACTGGTGTATCAGTTGAATGAACCTTCACCTTCTGTGGCGTTGGGATAATGGTATCCACAGCCAAGGCGGCATCTTCACTCACGCTTTGATTGGCTTTAAATAATTGCGCGGCATCGGCTGGCGCGAGTTTATCCGTTTCAGTGCGTTGATATTGGGTTTTAACATTCGTAACCCCTTCAACATACGGACGCGTCTCTAAGCCCGTTTCAGCATCTTTACCCACTTGAGTACTGGCGATAATGACGGGTTCTAATCCTTTTGCTGCGAGGTAATAGTTTGGCATAGCGTCGGTTTCAGCCAATTGCCACAGCTCACCACGGAATGTCAGTTGCTTTTTCTCGCCCTTAACAAATCCCTTAAAAGCAGCCGTTGGCGTAATACGATGTAAATCGCCTTTAACGTGCGTTATCGTTAATTCACCGCTTTCAACCGATTGCACTGGACGCATTTGGCTTAAATAAATTTCCCAATCTTGGCTGGCTAAATCCATACCAGGCACGAAATCAATTTGAGCGACAAAACAGCGACCATCGGCTTTATCTTTTAGGCACTTATCATCTGGCACATTGGTCACAACACGGTAAGTTACGTCTAACGAATCCCCAAGTTGTTGTAACTGCGCTTGAGTTAATGCGTCCTGAGCTTGCTGTGTTTGAGCCACAGCCGTATTGGCTGAGGCTGTGGAAGGCACCACAGGCGCCTCGGAACAGGCCGTTAATCCTAAAGCCAGTAAAATGGCGCTTGCTGAGAGTGTTTTATTCATGATTATCCTTATCTAGCTCCAGAAATGGCTACAATCTGAAGGAAGTTACTAACGTCCGCAGTCTTTCCCCTTGGTGAAACAGTCGCTCGCTCGAGTGCGCTAAGTGCTCGCTATCGAGTGACGCTGAACCTGAGACATTGGCAAGATCATTTAACGTACGAGAAATCGCTTCGGTGACGCAGGTTTGCTCCTGTGCCGCATGGGAAACTTCGATGTTCATATTACTGATATTTGAGACTAAATCAGTCACTTTAGTGAGTACTAACTTAATTTCTTCCGAGCGGTTCACGCCCTGAGCTGAGAGGGCTTGGCTCGCTTGCATCACAGTGACCGTTTCTGCCACTCGGCTCTGAACCTGCTGGATCATTTTCTGTATTTCACCTGTAGCCTGTTGAGTACGGCTCGCCAAGGTGCGCACTTCGTCGGCCACCACAGCAAACCCGCGCCCTTGTTCACCCGCCCTTGCCGCTTCAATCGCAGCATTAAGCGCCAGTAAGTTGGTTTGTTCGGCAATGCTGTTGATCACCACGACCACTTCATCAATCTTTTGGGTTTCTTGCTGTAGCTGTGAAACGGACAGTGCCGAGCGGGCTAATTCAGATGCCAGTTTACGAGTGATGTCTAATCCCGAATCGAACTGCCGCTGACTGTCATCGACCGCTTTATCGGCCTGACTCGCCGCGTCCGCGGTGCGTTTCGCATTAATGGCGACTTCGTTAGCACTGGCGCTCAGCTGAGTAACCGCCGTCACTGCGGCCTCGGTTTCTTTTAGTTGGGTTTGCACGCGATCATTATTCGTTTGCGACAGCGACCCCAGCGCTTTGGCATCGCCCAGTAATTGCCCTGAGGTTTCGTGCACTTTGGAAATCGTGCCGTGGATTTGCTCTACAAAACCATTAAATGCCTTAGCAAGCTGACCAATCTCATCTTGACTCTCAACCGGTAATCTGTGGCTTAAATCACCGTCACCGCTGGCAATTTCTTCCATGGCGCGAACAATATTCTCCAGTGGATTAATCACTAAACGTTTAAGAATAATGAAGATCACAAATAAACTACCACCAAGAATTAACAACGCCTGCAAGAAATAACCTAAGAGTAAATCTGACAACTGAGCGCGAATGGGCAACATAGAAAACTGAATGGCCAATTGGCCCGTAGGGTTACCTTGGTCAGCAAAGTGAATTTCACGTTTTACCAGATACTCATCGGCCACAGTTTGAGCCTGTTGACTCTCGGCGAGCACTTTACCGCGATGGTCGCTCACGACAATATGATAAATCTGCGCAGATTTAAGCATCACAGATAACACGGCTTGGATTTGTTCGTAATCGTAGGTGAAGATGGGCTGCGCCATAGTGACTTGCAAATTGGCGACGGTATTGTTTTCAAACTCAGTTTCACTGGCGGCCAATTTATCGCTCGCCAACCAGTAAGATACGCCGAACAACACGCTGACTATCATAAAAATCGCTGCTGCTAATCCAATTTGTACTTTTAAGGCTAATGTTTTCATTATTTTGCACCTTGCATACTAAAGAGATCTAACCATAATTCTTTACGTTCTATTGGCGTTAACGGGCTTAAATCCGGCGTATCGAGGCGGATAATGACCCTCTGTTCAAACTTAGCCTCGCGGTACAGTTGTTCAATTTTTAGCTCGCGATTGAACATCTCATCAAAAGAGCCGTCGCTGACCATACTTTCAAGCCCGGCTAAAATGGCCGCCGCGAGTTCGGGGCGCTTAGGGGACACAAAGAAATAAGCTGGCGAGCGATATTGCAGCAGAATATGACTATCGACCTTAAGTGCGGGATCGGGGTGGTTTGCGAGTTCTTCACCAATTTCCTGGGCGCCGAGGGCGAGATAATCAAAACGCCCACCTTCTAGCATGGGGTATAGATTAGTGTACTGATAACTCGTCACGACGGGCAATCCATTGGCCCCTAAAATAGTGGCATCGGGCCAATAACGATTTTGCCCCGCCTTTAACTGCCTAAAATCCGCCATGGTTTTCACCTTGGAGAATCGCGTTTCATCCGCTTTGCGGATAATCAGCAGTCGATTACCGAGTAATCCTTTAAACAATGGAATGCGCACGGGAAGCACAGTTTCTTCTAATTCTTTTGAGGTCATGCTCCAAAACACATCGACTGTCCCAGCGAGTGCTTCTTCGACCTTACGTTTTTGATTCATCTGAGTCGACATTTGCTGTACTTGGTAATCGCTATCCGAACGGCGCAGTGCTTCCTTAAGTAAATTTAACTGCCAAGTCTGTTGTATGGTGGTGACGATTGTTTTTGAAATCGGTTGCCGAGTGTTAGAAGCATCAGACTTAATGGCGTCAGAGTAAGATTTAGAATTTGAGTTTGAGTTTGAGTTTGAGTTTGAGTTTGAGTTTGAGTTTGAGTTTGAGTTTGAGTTTGCAGCGAAATGACTTGAGACGGTATCGGCGGCAAAGACAGTGAAGGAGGCGGCCGTCGAAACACTCGTCAATGCCAGGATGAAAGATGACAAGCAAACAGCTCGTTGAGTGATAATGAGTACGGACGTTAGTGTAAAAACAGGACGAATGACACTCGTCATGCCCGTTGCAATGACGCGCATCGCAGCCGTTAAATGAATCGCCATAAATTGCAGCCTCTTTTTATTATCTGGTTTTTACCAGAGAGTTTTATTGATCTATGCCGCTAACGTTCAAATGCTGAGGTAGGCATTTAAATCATATTGTAAAAACACCCTAAAAAAATGGCTGGGCACTGCTTACAGTACCCAGCCCACGCTAGTTTCTGGGGAGAGACTATCAAAATATCAAAGACAAACGTATCGCCGCCCGACAGCAATACTCCTGCCAAACACATGAAAAGGAGACCTCATCCTCTCATGCAGACCTTACAAACAACGTATCACACAAGCAGATGACAGCGTTGTCATTGTTAAAATACACAAGAAAAAACAGGATTTCTACATTTTTTTGACAATTATTGTTATTTTTTATGAATAGACATATTTAGTCATTATTATTCAATGATTTAAAATGTTTAATTTATTTACTCAAGCTTATGTGACAACGTTGTATTTCATTGGTAACATGGCGATAACATGACAAAGATCACGGTAGCTATCGATGAGTCCCCTTAACACATTAGTGCCCAGTAATACCCAATCTGCTCCGCGCTTAACTCGGCACTACCGAAACCTCAGTTTGATATTGCTACTTTGTGGAGTTTGGTTATTTTGGGCGAGCCATTTTCATTCGCCATTTGATCTTATCCAAGAATATGGCCGCTTTATTTTTCTGGGTATTACAGGAGCGATATTTGCCAATGCGACGGGAGCAGGCGGTGGGGTCATCTTTATTCCCGTTTTTTCGAGCCTCAACTTTAGTGAGTCTCAAAGCATCGCGACTTCATTTATGATCCAATGCTTTGGTATGACAGCAGGCGCGATTTCATGGTCACTGCATTATCAAAAACGTCACCGAGAAGATGTCGCCTGGTCTGGTTTTGTGAAAGCAGCATTACTTGCCGCCTTCTTTTCAGTATTAGGTTTCTGGAGTAGCCAATTACTACAGTTCAATTCGCCCTCTTCACTACACACAAGTTTCAGCATTTTCTCGATAATACTCGGTATTGCCATCATTCTCAGTAGCAAAAGTAGTACGCAAATAACTCGCGCAATAATGCCGATTGATTTTCTATCGCTCGCTCTCATTGGTTATTTCGGCGGTATTATCACAGCTTGGTTATCGGTAGGCGTCGGAGAATTAGTGGTGATTTATCTGATGTTACGGGGACTATGCGCCAAAATGGCAGTCGCCACCGGCGTTGTTGTCTCTGCGATTACCGTTTGGTCGGCAAGCCCTATTCATATCTTTTCAACAAATAGCCAAGCCCTTTTTGAGTTAGTGTTATTCGCAGGCCCGGGCGCCGTTATCGGGGGATTACTTGCTCGCAAATTAGCGCTATATCTCCCAGTAAAAGTATTAAAACTCTTTTTCTCCATTTGGATCATTTTGACGGGGATTGTTATGCTGTGACATTTTTTATGCTACAAAGTTAAAATAGACGATGAAACTAAATAAAAAGCACTATGCCTACTGATAGAATTTAATTATATTATTTTAAATACTACTTTCTATAATAAGAAAATTAAATAAAGTTTGATTACACCATTATTTATTTAATGGTGGAAAGCCAACTTCAATAACTAAGCATGTACGTGGTAAGTGGCTCTTGTGTACAGTTGTTCCATGTAAAAATCTTGCATCATGACAAACAAGTCGACCTGTTTTTGATTTGACAATATATTGCTTCTCAGCCGGGTATTCGTGACAATGCTCACCTCGCATAATGCTGTTATCTTTATCATTAATAAAAACCAAGTCTGCACTTTCATCTGGCACATCGGTATAATATATTGCAACTAAATGAGGAATAGTCCAGTCGTTATTTGCATGCCTATGTGCAATTGCATCACAATTATACTCCCGACATTCCGCACCTAATTTAGGAATAAATTTGCCGATAGCGTTCACCCAATACCTCCAAAATGATCTGCTGGTCTCCTGTTAGCTCCGTTACTTGTGGCGGAGCGTCTCCCTGTCGATATTCATATATGCCACCAAAGCGCAAAAAGATCCAACGGGCCGTCGGCTGCTGGGTCGGTTTCTTTTTCATATCCGCCACGCTGCGGTTTTGCTCCATTAATCCCTGCCGGATACGGTGCTCCAACGCGGCATAAATCATCAGGCTACAGGTCATCACCATCAGCAGCGCTTCAATCCGCTCCGGTTTTTTCAGGTACAGTGAGGAGGTTAAAAACTCCGGGCTCTTGAGAAAACGAAAGCCTCGTTCGACATTCTGCTGCGCTTTATAGGTGGCGAGTAGTTCGGCCATGGTCAGCGTATCGCTGTGGTCATTGGTCGCCAGGATGAACACACCGGTCTGGTTGCGAGCCTCTTCAACGCAAGCCAGGCTAGTTGCCGCCAACCCACGGATTTGAAACTGATGGCCAATTGGCTCTTCGCCACGCTTGGGTCTGCCACGCCCTGCATAAACGGGTTCACTCACCACCTCGGCATCCAGTTGCAGCAGCATCAAGCTGGCGGTAAAACGACTCAACTCAGCTTGGGCATCCGCCTCACAAGCAAAGCGTCGGGCACACAATTTGGCGAAGGCTTTGAGCTCGCGAGTACTGTCTTTGAGCAGGTTTTTGGCCAATGTCTGCTGCTCGCGATGGCCGGCCTGTTCGCTGCGCACCAGCAACCAGCGCTGCGCGACGCCGGCATAATTGGCACCTTGCCAACGGCCATGATAGCCATTGCCCAAGGCAGTCAGAGGTTGCGCGCCGATTGTTGCTACGGCCTGCTTGGCCTCGTTCAACGTGACAGGTACCCGGGTGACAAACAGTTGCTGCTGTTGCGCCAGCAGTTGCAAAGTATCGGCGCAGTACAGTGCCGCATCGCCGACCAGGTAACGACTCTCCTGCGCGGCCTTGAGACTGCTCAAGTGGCGCCGTACGGTCTGGGCAAAGGCCTTGGTATCATTACTATTACCACTCAAGGCCTGCATGTAGATGGGCAGGCCGGCCTGATTTTCACAGATAAGTTCCAGGATAACCTGGTTCAGCTCGGGCCGATGGTCGCGGCTATAGCCACGTACCAATTGCAACTTACCGAGCTGTTCGCCATCGGCTTGGTCATAGGCGCCATCGACGTGGAAGCTGGTGATATCGAGGTGCACTGCGGTACTTTTGAGTCCCAACCGCTCGACGACTTGCTCCGCCATCACCTGATAAAGCATGCTCACATCTGCCTCAAAGAGGGCATCGAGACAGCGACCGAGCACATCATCATTGAGGTCATCCGCACAGATCCCAGGGCCAATCAGGCGCTCTACAGGCTTGTTGGCAAAGAATTGCGGAAACATGTGCAAGGTGGAGCTATGAAAGCCCAGACCGTTCAATATCATCGCCACCAAAGCTTCACCATGTGAGACTTTGTAGGGAGGTGTTTTGGGGAGCACCGCATCAATCATGCGAGCAATGCCAAGTTCTTGGCAGAGTGCAGCAACCAAGCCAAGGTGATCGAGGTTACGAATAGAGATAGCGGGAGTGGCCATAATGATCTACCTGCAAAAAGTAGTAATAGATCAGAATGACCGATCGCCGTCAAGTTTTTTTAAATCTCAAATGAGGTGCGGAATGACGGATACTCCATCCTATTTGCCCAAGTTCGGTGATACTTAAGCTTTTTAATATCTCGAGTATTCTGAAACCCTAACAAAATAGCAGATTCAAATATACGTCTTAAAATCCAATCACCTAAAGGATTAGTTTTGAAGTTTAATAATTGTGGAATTGGATGGCTTTTATAAAGATGTGCAGTTGATAATGCCCGCCCACCTTTCGCATCAGGAACGTTGCCTTCATTGAGCACTGCAGGAAGTGAAAACAGCGACTCAAGTGTACTGTATGTTTCGCGTTTCCCCTCAAAACTATCATATTCGTCGAAATCAAACACACAAATAGCTTGTTCAAATACAGGCACTAACATTTTACCCCCTCATTACCAAAGTCTTATTATTTAAGATTCTTAGCTTCAAATGCTCGCATTAATCCTTCTAGCCAGTCTCTATGATTTAAGAGTAAGGTTTCAGCTCGCCCAACTAAGAGATCATTATCAGAGAAAAGTTTCTCACAATGTGTAATTTCTTGCTGAGATAAAGCCGAATGATTCGTTTTAAATTTCATTCCATATAAAACATACAAAAAATTCTTATGATCAAATAAATCAAAACGACTAAAAAAGTCAGACTGATGCGGAGGACGTAATTTGAATCTAGCTAAACGCTGTTTTAACTCAAATGAAACAGTATCCTCTTTTTGATTATCTAACCAAAATGATGAGTCTTTCCGGTCAGAAATACAATAGTGCAACTTAATGAAGTCAACAACACGCTCCCAAACATACGTAATAACACTATTATAATATGAAGTAGAGACGCTAATATCCTCTATAGTTCGAGGAAAATGACGAGCTAACAGTTCAGCAGAAAAATCGGAAACTAATATAGATGTCGCCTCAAGTGGCTCAACAAAGCCTTGGGCCAATCCTAAAGCAACACAGTTTTTATGCCAGAACTCCTTTCTATAACCAATCTCCATCGGAATTTTCCGCGGCTTAAATTGAGCTTTTTCGACTTGTAAGTAATCAGCATATAACGTTAAAGCCTCCTCATCACTCATATGCCGACTTGAGTAAACAAAGCCAGTTCCGCGACGTGTAGTGAGTGGAATATCCCATATCCAACCTGCCTTATGGGCTGTCGCAGTTGTATAGGGATTGATATTTTCTTTAGCATTCAGAGGCACTTGCTGCACCAAAACAGTATCAGTCAGTAACTCACTTGATTTACTTTCGAAAGGGACTTTCAGTGCTTTATCGATTAGGATTGAAGAAAAACCACTACAATCCACATAAAAATCAAAAGCTAATGATGAATTATCAGCAGTGATTAAATGTGAAATCAGCCCAAATTGATCCTGCTCAACTCCAACAATAGTGGCAAATTGATGCTTAACATTAAACTTTTTTTGTGCGTTCTTTGCTAATAAACCTGCAAACTTTAATGCATTAAAATGATAGGCATAAGATAGGGCCCCATCATAGTCTCCCGAGCCTTTTAGCTTAGGGGATAAACCTAAGTCACAAATCCTTGCCTGAATGCCAACATCATCAAATGGACGTTGACTCGCGTGAGAAACCCAGTAACTTGAGACATCAATACCTGCAGGGTAAGGGGCATCGAAAGCATGATAGTAATGGTTGTCTCCGTGCACGTTTTTATCGAGCCAATTAACAAACTTGATTCCTTGCTTAAAAGTCGCATCACAAGCCAGCAATAGCTCTGCTTCGGAAATGCCAAACCGCTTCAATCCCTTCGCTAGATATGGAACACTTCCTTCACCGACACCGATTGTTGGCACATCTAACGACTCAATTAAAGTAATCTCTATTTCAGGATCATGGCACAACTCAGCCCCAAGGTGATTTGCAGCTAACCATCCAGCTGTTCCGCCTCCTATAATTGCAACACGTTTGATTTTCATAGTGTTTGTTTACCTATAAAAAAGCCCAGTCAAGACTGGGCTTTTGAATTACAACAAAGTGTTAGAATACAAAGCTAGCACCAAGTTTATATGTCGTTTCGCCTTTAAATGACCATGCAGGGAAATCATCTTGAAGCGCAGGCTTAACTTCAGTACCTACGCCAGCAGCACCATATTGAACGTCATCTTCAGCTGTTAAGTTAACAATTTCAAGACGTAATGCAATAGCTTCTGTCACATTCCAACCTAAAGTCACATCGAGTGTACCAAAGGCATCATGCATACGGTTGCCGTAATACTTACCATATTCACGAACCATGTACTCAGAACGCCAGTTATAAGCGGCACGTGCTGAGAAATCATCATTCTCCCAGTAGCCGACTAAGTTAGCACTATGCTTTGATGACTCTGTAAACATACCTATGTTGTCAGTATAAACTTCTGAAGGTGCACTACCATCTGCATATGTATAGTTCGCATTAACACCGAAACCGTTATCAAATGCATGGTTTAACTGCAGTTCGACACCATCGATCTCACCACCACCGGCATTTTCATAGGTATTAACGGTCCAACTATCAGCTGGCACCTCTAAATCCTTATTTATGATACCAATGGATTGATTAAACTCTGACGAAGCGACAATAAAATTGCTTATGTCTTTTATAAAGTATGTAGCAGAAACAAGATTGCCATCACCATAGTAATATTCAAGACTCAAATCAGCCTGCGAGGACTTCATCGGCTTTAAGCCTGGAGTTCCTTTCGTTAAAGCTTCATTCCCTTTACGATCATCTGGGAATCCAGTTAAAGTTGCTAGGAACAAATTATCATAGTTAGGACGAGTAATAGCTTGTCCTGCGGACATACGTAAGATCAAATCCTGAGCTAAATCGAATGAAATGTTGAAGCTCGGTAAGACATCACTATAGCTGTCTTTAACGCTATGAAGCTCTTCACTCCAACCTTGGTTAACAGATAAGATATCCGCTGGTGAGTTATCAATCACATGGCCGCTCGAAGTGACATCAGTTTGGATATAACGTAAACCAAAGTTACCGCGGAAACCTTCACCATCAAACGAGAACATACCATACATAGATAGGTTATCTTCTTCGATCAAACCATAGGCTGAGCGGCTGTAGGCAAATTGATCAACCAGAGACTCTGTGGCATTAATCATAGCGTCTAGATCAGCTTTAGGAATCGTCCAACCGTCATAACCTAACTTCATTGTGCCACTGTAAAGGTCTGAAGTTTTAAATTCATTTGTTTTGGTTGGATCATAGATGGCGCGGTATTCGCTTTTCTCAAACTCATGTTGTGTGTAACGAACGCCAGTTTCAAACTTATTGATAACACCTAGGTCAAGGTCAAAATCAACATCTAACTGAAAATAAGTTTCTTCGTCAGAGTTAGGTCCTTTAATCCCCGTCCAAGTTGATGTACTCACAGTTGTATCTAATTGGTCTTGGGTAAAGCCCATATCACGACCATTGATATCAACCTGTTTGCCTGTAGCATCAACAGTACCCGCCCACTTAACTTGGCCAAACTTATCACCCCACCAACCATAACCAAAGTTAGCACTCATTTGAGTACCACCTTCAGCTTTTGTCCTTCCTGCAACACCTGAAATTGCGAAACCATCACCTTTATAGTCAGCGTTCAACTCAAAAGTATCAGATGTCATTTCACCTTTACGTGCCCAATTCTGGAAAAATACATCTGATGGTGCATTTTCAGGTGTGACACTTAACGTACAAACACCAGCAGCATTGAACTGTTTACATGCAGACGGATTAGTTGTGTTCCCTGGTCCAGCTGTGCCATCTTTAGGGGCACCAGCCCAGTTCGTATCGGTTTCAATATACATGTTAGCGCCAATACTATCAGCACCGAGTTTCAGTGATAGTACGTGTGCACCAAATTCTAAATTATCAGTTGGTCGGAATTGTAATGTTGCATCTAGCGCAGTGCGCTCTTGCTGCTGCAAGAAACTAGATGGCTGAACAGAAGAACGTCCACCCCAATCTAAATCCGCTTCAGTACCAGTCCTTAAATACTCACGATCAATATATGAACCCGCAACTAAGACACCAAATGTCTCGTCATCATTTTTCCAGCTATACAAACCAGATAATTCAGGTGCTATATCTTCATTTACAGTGCCATATTCGCCCTTTGCAGAAACAAATACAGAATTAGCGTCCATATCAAGAGGCTTACGGGTTTTAACGATAACCGTACCACCAATACCACCTTCAACAAGATTGGCTTGAGTGGACTTGTACACTTCCATGCCACCAATCAGTTCCGAAGGTAACATAGAATAGTTAAACGAACGGTCGACGTTCATTTGATCGTACCAACCAGTAGATGCTACATTCTGGCCATTTAAGGTGGTCAGAGTCATTAAAGGATCGGTACCACGGATAGAAACTGAACTACCTTGCCCAAATGTACGCCCCACAGTTACGCCAGGGACGCGACCGAGAGCTTGGCCAACATCAGAATCAGGAAATTTACCAATATCTTCCGCAGTAACAGCATCCACTACTGCGTTAGAAAATCGTTTTTCATTGATATTGGCTTTATTTGAAGCGCGAATACCGCGAACTTCAATTTTTTCAATATTTTCAGGTACGGCGGCGGTTGCCGCTGCATCTGCAGCGACAGCGCTGATGGATACAGCACTGCCGAGTAGGACAGCAATATTTGTTGCTAGTACAGTTTTCTTAAAGGTAGATGGTCGCATCTCGTTTCCCTTCCATAACTTTATTATCGTTTTAGTATTCATAACCATTCCCGATGGAATGACAACGCTGTCATGTCTAGTGCAAACATTACACAATAATTAACAGCCTTGCCACAACAAAATAACGATGGAAGCAAAAAAATGTCATAAAGCAGAATTTTGAATCAGTAGTTTTATTAAAAATCATTATAAAACATGAGCTTTAATATTATGACGTAAATTTACAACTCCAAGCATAATTGTAACAACGATAAATTAACGCCAATTTGTAACAATTCAGGATTGCTAAGCACATCAAAAGCTCGCACTATAAGACGTATAAGTAAGAAAATACTGATAAAAATGTAAACTTGTAAATTGCTGGCAAAGAATTTACGTTCATAGAACAGTTAACCCTTCGCGACCTTAGACAAAGAGTTTTTACATCAATGAAAGTCACTATCAACGACGTAGCTAAATATGCTGGAGTGTCTATTAAGACAGTATCCCGTGTCACCAATAACGAACCTTCAGTGAAGCAGGCCACAGTTGACAAAGTGAACGAGGCGATAAAAGCACTTAACTATCAACCTAATTTAGCAGCGAGAAACCTTGCGGGCACAAAATCCTATGCTATTGGTTTTATTTACGATAATCCAAACGCATACTACATTATTGATATGCAAAATGGGATCTTGGCAGCCTGTAAAGACAAGGGCTATGAACTGGTCATCCACCCTTGTAATGCTAAATCAGAGACCATTTGTGATGAGCTTACAGCACTAGTCAAATATTCTAGGCTAGCGGGATTAGTACTGACGCCTCCCTTGTCAGAAGATCCAAAAGTACTCAAAGCGCTTACTGAGATTGATGCTAACTATGTGCGCATTATTGCAGGTGAAAAGGACAAGGATCAGAATGGATTGACTATTTTAGTCAACGATAAATTTGGTGCCGTTGAAATCACCCAGCATCTAATTGACTTAGGCCACCAGCATATTGCTTTTATAAGTGGGGATTTACACCATGAATCCACCAAAGAACGGTTACTTGGTTTTAAACAAGCATTAACAATAAATGGTCTAAAACTGGATGAAAACTACATAATTGAAGGGAAGTACTCATTTGAGTCCGGTGTTGACGGTGCGAATAAGCTTATTAAACTAGAACATCGTCCGACTGCGATTGTAGCTTGTAACGATGAAATTGCCGCTGGTGCACTTTTTGCGGCTCGTTTAGCGGGCTTAGATATCCCTGTAGACTTATCGATTGTCGGTTTCGAAGATAGCCCATTCTCACGTCAAACTTGGCCTAAACTGACCACAGTACATCAGCCAAACGCAGAAATAGCGCAAGTCGCAACAGAATTATTAATCGCAAAACGTCGCGAGCAAGATGCGATATATTCTAAGACTTTTACGCCTGAACCTATCATTCGCGACTCGTCGGCTATTCCTAAACCATAAAAAAGAGAGCATATTTGCTCTCTTTTAGTCATATTAAATTACATAGATATTAATGTAATTTAAGTTTTGGCCGCTGCCATTTCAATAATTTTTGCGCCACTCGATACACAATTGCCGAAAACCAACCATAAAGACTGGCTAAATGCCTTTGATACAAAGATATATACATCAATCTTGCAATATGCCCTTCTACAAAGAAAGTGCCAGAACGTAGGTTTCCCATCAAATTGCCTACTGCAGAGAAGCGGCTTAATGACACTAATGAGCCGTAATCTTTATAAACAAAAGCCTTTTCAGGCTTACCTTGTAACCGATTAACGATATTATCAAACAAGGTATCAGCCATCTGGGCTGCAGCTTGCGCCCTTGGTGGGACAGGCTGACCGGAACTTTGGATCAATAAGGCGCAGTCACCGAGGGCATAAATATCTTGATGACCTTTAACTCGCATACAATCATCAACTTCTACTTGATTTCGCGGCGTAATGGGCAATTTAGTAAAGTTCTGAAACGCTTTCGGCCCTTTTACACCTGCCGCCCAAACTTTTAAGCCCGCTTTAATGACATCACCATCTTGAGTGATAAAACCATCACGAGTCACTTCTTTAACTTGAACACCGATATGTAAACGTATACCTATTTTATCAAGAACAGACTGAGCCCTAGCACTCACACGCTCAGGCAATTGGGGGAGAATTTTGGGTGATGCTTCAATCAAATGCACATCAAGGTGATGTTTAGCAATGTTCAGATAGCCATACTCTTTAACAGATTCAATCACATGATGAAGTTCTGCCGCTAATTCAACACCGGTCGCACCAGCACCAACAATGCCAATACTGACTCTTTCTTGTGTTTCGTTTAATTGGAGTAATGCGTCGAGTAATTTATGATGGAATAGGTTGGCATTTTCAAGGCTATCTAAGAAGATGCAGTGTTCATCAGCTCCTAATGTATTGAAACTATTAGAAACACCACCAAGTGCGAGGACTAAAAAATCATAATCGATTTGTCGCTGATCTAACAGTATCTCGCCTTCATCATTATAGACGGCAGCTAATTGAATCGATTTGGCATCAGGGTCGCACTGCTCTATCTCACCACGAATATAGCGGTAACCATTTTTAAGCCCATGATCGCGGTAGAGTAAACCTTCAATAGATTGGTCGATCACGCCAACAGCAACTTCGTGTAATTTAGGCTTCCAAATATGAATAGGACTTCGGTCAATTAAGCACACATCGACGACATCACTACCGCCCCATTTACGGCCCAACTTAGAGGCAAGTGCTAAACCTGCAGCACCACCACCCACGATCACTATTCTTTTTGTAGCCAAAATGACAACCTCATAAAACTCATTTGCGAGGCTCAGTTATACCATGTTACAGATAAGAGATAACTACATTAGTTCAGTAAAACTAACGATTTTGCATTAAAGATATTTCAGAAACTCAGCAGTACTTCCATCAGCTTAGCCAACAAAAAAGGGCCACAGGCCCTTTAGATTCGTTAGTCAGCAGTTTATACCGCTTCTTCGTTTTCTTCACCCGTTCGAATACGGATAACACGTTCAACATCAGTGACAAAAATTTTGCCATCACCAATTTTGCCGGTGCGGGCAGTTTCAACGATCACATCAATTGCTTGATCGAGCAGATCGTCCTGGATAACTAACTCTATTTTCACTTTTGGCAGAAAATCCACCATGTATTCAGCACCACGATACAGCTCTGTATGCCCTTTCTGGCGACCAAAGCCCTTGACCTCAAGCACCGTCATTCCAGTAATACCAATTTCTGCAAGTGATTCGCGCACATCATCTAATTTAAATGGCTTAATAATGGCTTCAACTTTTTTCATTAAAAATTCCTCGTCCCTTGCAATAACATAAACAAACAGAATAACACTAGCTTACACGGGGTTAGGTTAATATTGAAGAGAATGTAGTGCTTTACTCATAAAACACAGTTTCTACAAAATCGCTTTTAGCACGTAATAGTCTAAAAAAAGCACTACAACTGTTACGTAAGATTTTATAATTACATTCTAGCCAAAACAAACACTCGCTCGCGGGATGCAAGCGCAAAATAACAAGGATTTGTTATGAAAACTCATCAAAAAGGCTTTAGCCTAATAGAACTTATGACTTCACTTTCCATCTTAACGATCTTACTTACAGGCGGAATACCATCCTTAACTGATGTTTATACCCAATATAGAGCTGATAGCAGCATACGCATCATCCAACAAACGCTACAGTTTGCACGTAACCAAGCAATTACCCTTAACAGAACAGTGACAGCATGTGCTGTTATCGATGAAAAATGCGTACAAAATTGGCAAGTTGGACTAACAGTATTCATTGACACTAACAAGAATGGTCAACTAGATGACAGCGATAAAATACTCTATATGACAAATGCTTTTGATTCGAAAGACATAGTTAAATACAATCGTACAGCAATCCGGTTTCAGCCTGACGGGCTGGCATCTGGTACAAATGGAACACTCAAATATTGTCCCTCATCAGTCACAAGCCCTTATTCTAGAGCTGTTATTGTTAATCAAGCTGGACGTGTACGTCTATCAAAAAACAGTAATATAAATTGCTCATAATCGAATAAGAGGAAAATGATTAAATTAGACTAATCCTTTAAAAATATCGCAAACAACATATCTTTCTAAAAGTTATAGTCAAAAAAGTCAAAAGATTGATTATAAAATGACTTATCTATTTATGCTGAAACTAGCAACATTCTCGCTTATACTTCACAAAGAATAAGCGAGGATGATCGTATGCGTAAAAAAAAGCAGGGCTTTACATTAGTGGAACTGATGGTCACTATCGCAGTTGCAGCAATATTACTGACTATTGGTGTACCGTCGATGATATCACTCTACGAGGGTATTAGAGCAAATACTGAAATTGAACGTATACAAGAGTCAATATCGTTTGCTCGCAACCAAGCGGTTAGTTACGGTAATACGGTTAGTATATGTCCTCTATCAGGTGCTAGCTGTGATAATGATTGGAGTAAAGGATTTAAAGTCTTCATTGATAATGGTACGCTTGGCACTCTTGATTCAACAAATGGTAGAACCGATAAAGTCATCAAAGTAGTTGATGGTTTTAATGATAAAGATTATGTTGAATATGATAAATCCTCAATTAGTTTTAATACTGAAGGCCTAATCGTTGGTTCATTAGGTACAGGAAAAATAATTTACTGCCCAGGTAGTAAGACAAGTACTCAATCAAAAGGTATACAAATAAGTTCATCTGGTCGAGTACAATCCTTAGCATCGACAGCAGCTAACTGCAATTAACGATTTATTTTAAGTGCTTTCTATCAAGTCCTCTTGCGATTAGTGATTTAAAATCTCGATAGTCAGGAATGCACTCAATTACATTTCTAACATAAACTGATTGATTATCGAGAATACCTACCTCAGTAGATATAAGGCTTGCAGCTCTAAGGTCCGCTTCCTCCTTTAGCCAACTAAAATAAGCAATCTGCTCTCCTCTAGAGGTATCAATATGACATTTATAGGTTTCATCTAAAGATCCTGCAATTGCATGAGCAGTAACAAAACTCAATCCAACAACGACAACACTCGTTAAATTCTTCATTTCCAACATTCCTTAGGCGTTTTTTCACCAATTGAATTCATGGATATTGTCACGCATGGCGCGTCACGAGATGCTTGAATACCTTGAGCGGTAGCAGTAACGGTAAACGCTCCAGAGCTTACGGATGAATCCACTTTATAAAGTTGATTTTCAACCACAAAAGGGTCCAATTTTAAACCCAACTTAACCATATCCGCAGTATATTCACGATTATCGAGATAAAACTGCTCTTGAAGATTAGCAATACGCATAACTGCAGCGATTCCATCTCCGCGAGCTCCTTTAGCAAGATACGCAGTATAAGATGGATAGGCAATAGACGCTAAGATACCTATGATAACCACTACAATCATTAGCTCAATTAACGTAAAACCTTCACTTTGCTTCATAGTTAAGTTACTCATCTATGTGATAATAAATTCTATTAACCCCTAAGCCGCCACCAACACATTTTTCATCATCATCTTTACAACCGTCATCGCCATCGACCTTTTCCATTTTATCACCAGCGGCACCAATCCCAATAAGATACATATAGCTTTCACTTGCTCCATTAGGAGGAATAACAAGTTGTGGGGTATCTGGTACTCGCTCCCCCATTTCAAGATAATCTTTATTATTGATTGATTTGTAAGAGCGAGTCCCTTTATGCAAACCAAAGCCATAAAGCCTCCCTAATCCAGAGACTAAACATTGATTCTCTGCTGAGTTATCACCAGGCACATATGAAGTAAAAAATACCTTCCCTTGAATAATTGTCGCACCCGCTAAACTCTTCTCACCAATACTTCCAAATTTATAATACCAACCACGTTTCTTACCAAAAGCAATGTTGTCAACGTCAGTTTCTGGAAGAGGTGAAGATACATTATATAAATCATTTAAGACCAAAGCATTTGGAATTTCGTTCCCCTTTGCTCCATTAAATGACTTGGTTACTACATTGCGATCTTGCAATGTAAAAAACATATCTGAGCGCCACTTATCTGTTGGTATAGGTCTATGTCCACTACCAATAACAACAGCATCATATGGAACACTCTGATAAGTTTTGGTTATTTTTGTTTGGCCATTTTCGGTAACTGACACCTCTGTTAAATTACTAAATGATGTTTGTGCTACTACAGGCTCGGCAAAAAAACGTCTGTCCGTTGCAACGGTAGTCCCACCTAAGTCGGCGAATTTAAAGGCTGTCCATGGCCTTAAAGAGTCTTTTGGATTTGTACTCGGTAAATCAATTCGCCAAATATTAGCACCAGTATCCGCAGCATAAATTCTATCCGTTAGCCTGTCTCCATTAGAATCTAACACAGCAACAGAATTAGGAATACTGTCAGTAATGCCTGGCATAAGTGTACTGTTCCCTCCAGAGCTTGGTCCGAAGAAATGAACTAAAGCTCCAGTTTCAGCATCAACGATAAACACTCCACGCCCTTCTGTATCAGTCTCACCCACTCCACTACCATCTTTTTTTGTAGGGGTATAACCAGCACCAAATATCAGTACAGGTTTAGCACTTGAAGGGCTAGTATTTCCTGATGGCCAGCCTGGAATCGTTGTAATTACCGGCTTTGACCAACTTTGCCCCATTTCAGATATACCTAAGGACGCAGCATCGATCTTCCACATAAACTTAGGCGAGTCAGGAGCCGTAATATCCAGAGCATAGTATGACTTACCGCCCCGTCTCATACCGACAAATACCCATGCCTTTTCAACCGATGTTGGGCCTGTTTTAACATAAGCAACGGGTGGACTGTCTAACCCGTATACAGAATGAACGCCGGTTGGGACGTTTGCTCTTAATTCTCTTAAATTTGGTAAGAGTTCATAAGGCATAAAAGCCCAGCTTTCATTAACAGCAGCTCCCTCATCTTTAAACATATGTAAGAAACCATGATTGGTCCCCATTAAAATACGGATATCAGGAGATGTCTTAGTGCCAAAATTAATAGCGAGTGGTTTAGAATGTAACGGATCCCCTAAAATATCCTTACGTTTTTCTGTTACACTGTTATCACCATCATCATCATCTACATCCGCACCTTTAGCCCAATCAAATAGCTTAGACAGTTGCGCCTTCTCAACGCCAATATAATTAGCCAGAGCTGTTTCACCACCGGCTTTATTTTCAGCATTTGTTTTCGTAAAATCCGTTAAACTAGAACCAAAATTACCATAAAGTTTACGACTACTGGTACCTCTTAAAACCTGTGAAGCACCACCTAAGCCAACATCATTACCATCACCACCCGCACTTGTTGACGCACAAATTGCATCATCGGTCCAAATTGAACAAGCAGAAGACTTAATGTTTCCATCTAAACCAATAGCCTTGTCGCCATTTTTATCAACTATGTCACCATCTCCTGTAACCGTGAATTTTTTAAGATTTCCCTGCCAACGAGGCCCCTTATTTGGTAAAAACATTGCGTAATATACTGCATCGAAAGTTTGAGTACGATCAAAGTTATTGCTAGCGATCGATGGTGACGTAAAGCTTGCATTCACCTCAAGAATATTTGAAAACACCTTTTGAAGTGCCGCTTGTAGTTGCGTTGCATTTCTTGCTGCAAAATATTGTCCACCGCCTCGAGCCGCAGTTTCTTTCAATAAAGGCTCAGCATCATTAGCGCCAGAGCTAAAACCAATAGTATAAGTACTAATAGTTTGAACGTCTTCTATCTCACTATTAACATCATTTTTATTCATCCACCCAGCAAGGGCTGCCAAATAACTATTATCATATCGATTAGAACTGCTAATACCAGGAAAGTTTTTTACATAACCATCTGCTGCAGTATCAGATGTAGGTTCGCCATCCGTCATATAAACTACATAAGCTTTATTCTGGCACTTCTGCAATGATAGTGGTGATTTATATCTCCCATCTTTCTCAATAGTAGTATCACGGCCAGGACTTAATTTTGGATCTCTATTTTCATAACCATACAAAACATTGCCACCAGAATAATAACTAAAAGCTTCATAGAGTGTTTCACACAATGGAGTATTCCCCCCTGCGACTAAATCAGGAACAATATCAAGTAAAGTTGACTTTGTTGTTTCATCAGTTCGCTTTATTCCATTTATAATGCGACCTCCATTATTTGAATCACTACCTGAACCATCATTATTTCGGTTAAAGACGGCAATACCAAAATCAACTCCTGGAGTCGTAACTATGGTGTCTCCCATAACGCGTTGCGCAATTGCCATTCGTGTGTAATATTTTTTTATTTTAGTAGAATGATACCAATTAATATATTTTTCAGTATAGATGGTAACAGGCTGACCTGTACCTAGAGCTGTTAATTTAGATTTATCTATAGCTAAATTAATTTGCTCTTGGGTCGAGCTAGCATTTAGAACGGCATAAGGCACCGGAGATGCCTGAGAACCTTCGCCGTCTATAGGAAATCCGGAAGGTTGTCCTTTCGCATTTTTTATATTTTTAGCATCTATATCTTCAAAACAGTCGATAACATGGATATTTGTGCCTTCAATAGGCAAATCCTCCCAACTCCCCGTTTGACCAGAAAAACTATACTCACGCAGAAAGCCTGTAAACATGCCATAATCTTTTAAATATTCTAATGATGTAGCACAACCATTTAGTGAGTTAATGAAAAAACGCTGACTAATACTCTCAGGAACATCCGAGCTACTGCGACTAAAATAGAGTTTTGTGCTATCAGTGATTACATCGCCCCTTTCATAAAAAGTATCTGTATACTCATTAGTTCCCATACTTCCAGATGTATCAAAAATAATTAACACTTGCGGACGAGAACCAGAACGTGCCGTAGATTCGAAAACATATAATTCGGTATCGTCCGCAAAGCTAAACCCAGATAAAATAACCATGCAAAACAATATAGAAACAGTAATTTTTTTTGCCCACATAATTAACTCCCGGTTAATACTTCTTGCTCTATACCAGCAACAACGGTCAATCGCCCCATGTCATCTCGGCCAAACTTTGCTTCACTACTCACTTCAACACGACGACACATAATTAAACTTGAAGAGCTTGCTTTTGTACTACGTTGACAAGTAACATCACCAGAAACCATCGGGGTGAAAGTATTAATTACACCCAAAGCCGCATCTTCAACTGTAGTAACAGCTGACATATTTGCCATGATTTTACCTTGCTGAGAAACGATTACTTTATCTTGAGCACCTATCGCTGAGGCCATAGCTCCAATGCGATCAGACCCAGCGCCTGACATTCGTATTGACTGAGTCGAATTCACAGCCAAAGCAACTCCGATAACAGTCATGAGTATCAGTACGATCAAAGAAAAAAATAACACTATCCCTTTCTGCTTTTTCATTAACTAACCCAGTTACTGTCTAATTAATACAGGATTCTCGAGAACTATTGTTGTCGAGACTACTTTTCGTCGAAAATGATCTTGAGTTGCAGCAATTTTTTTGTCACCTAATACATATTTCGTGTCATTGGTATAACTTGAATCTTCATCTGTCGAACGTACTAAAAGAAATATTCGAATAGCGACTAAACGTTGAAACTGTTCGTTATCCCACATTAGTGAAGTGACATTTTGTGCTGGCATAAATATATCAGCTGTATCATTACCATCATTATCAAAACCATACAATATCCGCATATTTTCAATACCCTCCACCAACTGCTCATAACTACCAGAGGTATTCATTCCACCATTTAATAATAAACGTCTACGAAGTACCGGTATCGAACCATCATTTTGAATGTAATAAACATGATGGACATATTCCCAAAATCTTCCATTGTCCAATGTAGGTGTGGGTTGCGAACCACTAAAAATGATCGCTTGATTTGCCGTTGCACCAATATAGTATCGATTAACATCATTGGGATTAGTCGTAGGCGGGCCTGATAAACGCTTGATTTGTATTACATCGGTATTCTTAACTACATTAGTTAAACACGCTAAGCTTTCTGTTCCAACACCCGCTTCATAACCCCATAGCTTACGAAAATGGCTTGAGGTTGTATTAGGAAACGATGCATTATTAATCCCACCACCAATACAATCATCTCCAGTAGGGATAATGGCAGCCAACAATGTTGTATTTACACCTCTAACCAACTCTGTGCCAGTAATATCCCCCATGAAACCTAACTGGCTAATATCCCTTTCCATAAGTGCTAAGGCGATACGCCCATTTTCTTGCAACTGATTAAATTGACTCGTAGTGGTGACATTAGAGGAGGACATACTAAACATGGTAAATACACCCAGAGTTAAAAATAACCCAATGATCATGGCTACCATTAACTCGACCAATGAGAAACCTGCATGATTTGATAAGCCTTTACGCATTAACTTCACTTAATCAACTCCACCTAAAGGATTATTGTCGTAATAGTCAAAACTCGTCGACGATCGCTACTCGTACCACAAGATTGTACGAATGAATTGGCTTTGGCTGCACCGTCACTCAGTGCTCGAATACCTCGCCAACTCATGACAACTGTAACCTCTCCAGCTAAAGAAGCCTTGATACAAGCGGTTGGTAGATCTAACCCGCCAACATTATGACCACCAACTTGTTCTGAAGCACCAAGAAACAACTGCTCCCACTGATACAAATCAGAAGCTGAAGTCTGAACATCTGAGCATACGTCATTTACGTCATGCCCGACCCCAACATCACAAATCTTCTCCGGAGCAGTTAAATTACCTTTATAGGTGCCAACATAATTCGCTAACTGCCCTCGATTTAATCTCATTCGATTAATAATATCATCAATATAATAAGAGGCTTGGGTTTGCTGAAATGACTCGAAGCTGCCACGCTTTGCAACGATATGCAGATTAAAAATACCGATTAAGCCAATAACTAAGATCACTAATGCAACAAGCACCTCAATTAATGAGAAGCCTCGTTGAAATTTCTTTTGTGTCAATCGTTCGAATTTAGCCATATTTTTGACAAGCTTTTCAGCTATTTACCCTTTTAAAATCTTAGTCTTACGACAAAAAACACCAACAGTTAATAATAGATGAGTAAAATGTAAGTAGCCAGTAACAATAGCATATAAGCATTGACATCATTATGCTTTGAATGAATTTGAGGCAATAAAAAAAGAGGCTTAGCGCCTCTTTTTTATTAATAACTTAACAGCACATAGATTTAGCGTAGTTCAGCAGGCACCGCAAAGACAGTGTCTTCCTTACGGCCTTCGACCTCAGTTACCACACTAGGCGCAAGTTTCGCAATTGCTTGGACAACTTGTTGAACTAGGACCTCAGGTGCAGAAGCGCCTGCGGTAACAGCAACACGCGAAACATTATCGAACCAGCTAGATTCAACATCGTCAGCAGTATCTACCAGGTAAGACTGGGTTCCCGTCTTCAATGCGAGCTCGCGTAACCGATTAGAGTTAGAGCTGTTTTTTGATCCGACAACAATAAACAAATCCACATCTGCAGACAGATTACGTACTGCATCTTGACGATTTTGAGTCGCATAACAAATATCGTCCTTGCGAGGTCCTTCAATTGAAGGAAACCTTTTTTGCAACGCGGCAATAATGTCTAACGTATCATCGACTGATAAGGTTGTTTGGGTCACAAAGCAGAGATTATTAGGGTCGCGCACTTCTAACGCATCCACATCGGCAGGCGATTCAATTAAATAAACGCCGCCGTTAGGATTATCGTATTGACCCATAGTCCCCTCTACCTCAGGGTGGCCTTCATGTCCAATCAGGATGCACTCAATACCTTTACGGCTTGCACGCGTCACTTGAAGATGTACTTTGGTGACTAAGGGACAAGTCGCATCAAAAACTCTCAACCCTCTCGCCTTTGCTTCTTGTCTCACCGCTTGGGATACACCATGAGCACTGAAGATAACAATGTTGTTATCCGGCACTTGATCTAACTCTTCGACAAAAACCGCACCGCGATCCTTCAGATTCTGCACGACATAGCGATTATGTACGACTTCATGGCGAACATAGATAGGCGGTGAAAACAATTCCAACGCCCGTTCGACAATACTGATAGCACGATCAACACCCGCACAAAAACCGCGTGGGTTTGCGAGCATAATATTCAAACTTGGGCTGGTAGGATCGAGTTTCATCTTAAAGTACCTTTACTACGTCCAGTTCAAAAGTGATCTTGTGCCCTGCCAGAGGATGATTCAGATCGACTGTGATGGAATCACCCGCGACATCACGGACAATCCCCGGGATTTCACTGCCACCTGGGCCTGCAAAACTGACAATCACGCCAGCTTCTAAACTCATGTCTGCCGGAAAACGGCTTCTGTCTAGATAGTGAATAGCATCAGGATTTGATTCACCAAAGGCATCAATCGCTTCAAGGGTAAAACTGTGTTTATCGCCTTCAGCAAGTGTTGCCAATTGTGCCTCAAATGCAGGACTTAACGTACCGTCGCCCACATTTAATCGAGCTGGTTTACCCGAAGCTTTAGTGCTGTCTGCGGTTGAACCATCAGAAAGCACAATGTTCATATGGCATAGTAAAGATCGCGTCACAGTCACTTCTTAACCCCTTCGGCGCTATCTGTTTCAGATTTACCGCTTAAAAATGCATCCCAAATGATCAACGCAGCACCAATACAAATCGCCGAATCAGCGATATTGAAAGCTGGGTAGTGGCTTTTACCCCAAAAAAAGTCGATAAAATCAACCACAAAACCGTGCATTAATCTGTCGACTAAATTACCGAGAGCACCACCAATCACTAAGGTGTAAGCCAGATTCAGTTTCAACAAAGAAGCAGATTGCTTACGCAACCACACTGTTAATAAAGTACTGAATCCAACCGCTACAATCGTAAATAACCAACGCTGCCAACCACCGGCGTCACTTAAAAAACTAAAGGCCGCCCCGTAGTTACGTACATAAGTGAAATTAAAGAAAGGCAATAAATTCACTGATTCATACAAATCAAAATTGGCTAAGACCCATTGTTTAGATAGCTGATCGGCGAAAAACACCAATACAGCTACCCAATACCAACGTAAGCCACTGTCTTTCCAAGTTAATGGCATACAGTTCCTTTACGCAAACAGACGAACTTCGCCGTCGCCTTCAATGTTTGTTACGCAGCGAGTACAGAGTGTTGGATGGGCATCAATGGTGCCAACCTCTTCTCTGTGGTGCCAACAACGCTCACACTTCTGTGCAGTACTTGATGCAACGACTAGTTTCAGTGATTCAAGCTCAGTTTCAACCGCTTCCGATGTCGCATCCGCTAAAGGCAAGACTTTGGCTTCAGAGGTCAATAACACAAATCGGAGCTCATCACCGATATGGGTTAATTGCTCAGTCAAAGCTGCATCGGCAAACAAGGTCACTTCCGCTTCTAGTGAACCACCAATACGTTTATCACGGCGCGCTTGTTCAATCACTTTATTGACTTCATTACGCACGGTCAGCAGTTGCTGCCAATAATCGTCGCTCAAATCCGTCGCTAAGGTGACTGATTTCAGGCCTTGATACCATTCTTGGGTAAAGACATAGGCATCACGCTCGCCAGGCAATAATTGCCATACTTCGTCAGCAGTGAAGCTTAGAATTGGTGCAATCCAACGCACCATGGCCTCAGAGATCAAATACAAAGCCGATTGACAGCTGCGACGCGCATGACCTTCTTGCTTAGCCGTGTATTGGCGATCTTTAATGATGTCCAAATAGAAACTGCCTAACTCAACCGAGCAGAACTGCATCAGTTTTTGAGTCACAATATGGAAGTTATATTGTTCATAGGCTTCAATAATTTCCTGTTGCAGCGCAGCAGCGCGGCGCACAACCCAACGGTCTAACGCCACCATATCTTCAACAGCAACTAAATCCTTAGCAGGATCGAAACCGTTCAAGTTGGCTAATAGGAAGCGGGCAGTGTTACGAATACGACGATAGGCATCGGCGCTGCGATTTAAGATTTCGTCAGAAACCGTCATCTCACCGCTGTAATCTGTTGCCGCAACCCATAAACGCAGAATGTCGGCGCCTAATTTGTTGGTTACCGTTTGTGGCGCAATCACGTTACCGATAGATTTTGACATCTTGCGGCCTTTACCATCGACGGTAAAACCGTGGGTAAGCACTTGCTTATAAGGTGCTTTGCCATTCATCGCGGTTGAAATCATCAAAGACGACATAAACCAGCCACGGTGCTGGTCGCTACCTTCAAGATATAAGTCAACGCCGTGTCCGTGGAATTCAGGACGAGCCGCAACCACTGACGAGAAGGTTGAACCTGAGTCATACCAAACGTCCAGAGTATCAGTGACTTTACGATATTGCTCAGCTTCATCACCCAACAATTCGGCGGCATCGAGATCCCACCAAGCTTGAATACCTTGCTGTTCGATACGATTCGCCACGCGTTCCATTAGCGACACGCTATCTGGGTGCAACTCTTCGGTTTCACGATTCACAAACAACGTGATAGGCACACCCCAAGTACGTTGGCGTGAAATACACCAGTCAGGGCGGTTTTCAACCATTTTTTCGATACGACTTTGACCCCAATCAGGGATCCATTGAGTCTGTTCGATTTCTTTCAATGCTTGCGTACGCAGACCATGGTTATCCATAGAGATAAACCACTGCGGCGTTGCACGGAAGATGATCGGTGTTTTGTGACGCCAGCAATGTGGGTAGCTATGGCGGTAAGCCACGTGATTCAGCAATGCGCCTTTTTCTCTCAATAAAGCAACCACGTTATCGTTGGCTTTAAAGACATGTTGGCCAGCAAAATACTCAGTATCAGGCTTGTACACACCGTTGTCGCCAACAGGATTTGCCACTTCTAAACCGTATTTTTGACCAACCACAAAGTCGTCTTGACCGTGACCTGGGGCTGTGTGAACGATACCAGTACCCGCATCAGTAGTGACGTGATCGCCTAAAATTGCAGGCACATCAAAATCCAAGAACGGGTGATTAAAGCGGACAAGCTCAAGCGCGACGCCTTTGGTTGTACCAAGCACTGTATGGCTTTCGATGTTATAGCGAGTCAGGCAAGATTCAACCAAGACTTCAGCTAAAATAAGTGCTTGCGTCACACCGTCTTTTTCGAATTCAACTAAGCTGTAATCCAGCTCAGGACTTAAAGACAAGGCGCGGTTCGCTGGTAGCGTCCATGGTGTGGTAGTCCAAATCACCATAGAAACAGGATGTGAGTAATCGCTTACCCCAAACTTAGCCGCAACGGCATTGCTATCCGCCGCCACAAACGCCACATCGATAGCAGGTGAGGTTTTGTCTTCGTATTCCACTTCAGCTTCAGCTAAGGCAGAACCGCAATCAGTACACCAATGCACTGGCTTTACGCCTTTATGTAAGTGACCACTTTCAATCACTTTCGATAAAGAACGTACGATATTAGCCTCGGTTGAAAAATCCATCGTCAGGTACGGATTGTGCCAGTCGCCCAATACACCTAAACGGATAAAGTCTTCACGTTGGCCGTTTACTTGCTCGGCGGCGTATTTACGGCATTCTTCGCGGAATTCTGCCGCAGAGATTTTTTGACCAGGCTTACCCACTTTTTGCTCAACTTTCAGCTCAATAGGTAAACCGTGGCAATCCCAACCTGGCACATACGGTGCGTCAAAACCAGATAGGGTTTTTGACTTAACAATAATGTCCTTGAGGATTTTATTGACTGAGTGACCAATATGAATACTGCCATTTGCATACGGTGGGCCGTCATGCAAAATGAAGGGAGTACGGCCAATTCGGCTATCACGGATCTGCTGATACAAACCGTCTTTTGTCCAGCGCTCTAACATCTCTGGCTCGCGATTTGCCAAATTACCACGCATCGGAAACTCTGTTTCCGGCAAATTCAAAGTAAATTTATAGTCGCTCATTGATCCTATACCGTTAATTAAACTGATAAATTTCAGCCTGCATCATTACCAAATAAAGCTTTGGCTTCATTTGCATCATTTAAAATCTGTTGCTTAAGCGCATCCAATGAGTCAAAAGGTTGCTCATCACGGAGTTTAGCCACCAACTCGACCTCAACATGTTTGCCGTAAATGTCACCTTCAAAATCAAAAAGATGCACCTCAAGCTGACACACTTGACCGTTCACTGTCGGACGGAACCCAATATTGGCTACGCCCTCATAAATATCGCTGTTATCCCAATAACACTTGACCGCAAACACACCGCGTACCGGCACAACATTGCGTTTTAAGGCGATATTGGCTGTGGGAAAACCAATGGTGCGGCCAATTTTTTGCCCATGCGCGACACGACCACTCAAGGTAAAAGGATGACCGAGCAAGCGTCTTGCTTGCTCAAGATTACCCTTAGCCAATTGTTCACGCACGGCAGTCGAGCTCACTCTTTGCGAGCCCAGCATAAAACTTTGGGTGCTGACCACAGTAAAGCCATATTGGATACCCGCCTGCACTAGCATCTCAAAATTGCCTTTACGGCCCTGACCAAAACAAAAATCATCGCCGACCACTAGGTACTTAACACCGAGTTTACGGACCAACAATTCTTCAATAAAATGCTCAGCGGGTTGATTGGCAAAAGTGCGATTAAAGTTAACGCACACTAACCGTTCGACCCCTAGTTCATCGAGCAACATGACTTTATCACGTAATAAACTTAAACGAGCTGGCGCATTGTCGCCGCTAAATAATTCCTGCGGCTGAGGTTCAAACGTCATCAAAGTAGATGGCAGCGATAACTGCTTCGCCTTCTGCACTAAGTTCGCAATCACTTGTGCATGACCACGATGGACGCCGTCAAAATTACCTATAGTCAATACACACCCGTGGTGGGATGACAAAATGTTATGTATACCGCGGATTAATTCCATAACTTTAGACAACTGCCAAGCGCAAATCGGCTGATTATATAACAGCTAGCGATGAGAATCAGCAATCAAACTCCCCGTTTAATTGACCAAGGACGAATTCCGAGCAAAAGCAGTCCCAACAAGTAACTGACTGCCCCCGCTAAAATCAAGCCTATCAAGGCTTTTGCACGCTCGAACAAATGCCAATCTAACCAAATTTGTTGCGAAGGTAAAAAGTAATACAAGACTACCACCATCAAGGCAGTAGAGACCACGGCTTTAGCAAAAAACACCATAGTCGGCCTAGAAACGCGATAAACGCCGGCGATATGTAATCCTCGATAAAGCAAAGTGGCGTTGAGCAATGCTGACATTGAAGTCGCAATTGCTAGACCAACATATCCAAAAGGAATAGCAAACAATAAGTTAAATCCCATATTGGTGATCATGGCGATAATGCCATAACGCACCGGTGTTTTGGTATCTTGGCGGGAGTAATAACCTGGTGCGAGAACTTTAATCAACATAAAGCTGAGTAAACCGCTACCGTAAGCCATCAAACTATAAGAAGCCATTTCAACATCATGCATCGAAAAAGCGCCGCGCATAAATAACACCATCAGCATAGGCTTGGCGAGCACGATCAACCCCATCATGGCTGGTAGACCTAGCAGTAAAATCGCTTTAACTCCCCAATCCATCGTCAAGCCAAAGCCCGCACCTTCAGCATTCACATGGTTTCGTGACAGCGCAGGCAAAATAACAGTACCAATCGCGATCCCAAACAATCCTAGGGGAAACTCCAATAAACGGTCGGCATAGTAGAGCCAGCTTATCGAGCCCGTCATCAAAAAACTGGCGATAAAGGTATCAAATAACAGGTTAATCTGCGAAACCGACACGCCAAATAGCGCCGGGATCATCAAGGTTCTGATTTTCACCACGCCTGGGTGGTGCCAGCCCCAAGAAGGTTTAACGAGTGCTTTTTCACGCAGCAAAAAAGGGATTTGAAATAAGAACTGGATTAATCCACCACAAAAAACGCCCCAAGCAAGGGTGATTTCGGGTTGAGTCGATGTTGGCGCAAAAAATATGGCCGCGGAAATAATCGCCACATTAAGGAATACAGGGGTAAACGCCGAGACGGCAAATCGGCCTCGGGTGTTTAAAATCGATCCAGCCAATGCGGTAAAGGTGATAAACCACAAATAAGGGAAAGTAATCTTAAGCACTACGGTAGCGAGCTCAAATTTAGCGCCATCGGGCTCATTGTTGAGCCAAGCAATAAACCAACCACCGCCAAATAAGGCTGATAACACAGGCGAAGCCACCACGCCTACAAGCGTCACAATCGTCACCAGCAAACCTAATGTGCCAGCGACTTTACTCAGCAAGTCACGGGTTTCTTCCGCGGTATGTTTCTCTTGGTACTCAGTTAAAACAGGCACAAAGGCTTGTGCAAAAGCCCCTTCAGCAAACAAACGACGTAAAAAGTTAGGAATTTTATTGGCGAAGAAAAACACATCGGCACTTGTCCCAGCCCCCATCAAGTTAGCAACAACGACGTCCCGAACAAGGCCTAACACACGGGATATCAATGTCATAGCACTAACAATCAGACCAGATTTTAATAATTTTCTACTCAAACGTCCCCCAGACCCATATCGAATTGATTAGGTGATACATCTCAAAAAATCGATTCAGGCTCTGTCACACTGCGGTAATAGCTGCTAGAATTGCGCCACATATTACACGAGTTGGGTCGAAGATAGCCAAGGCAGGTTGGATTAATTTATCTTTATGATGAATATTCAATCATAGTCATTGACAAAGTGACTAAATGCAGGCATATTCCTCGGCCTTTAAAAGTATCAAATCCAGTTTTTAGGAGTTGCACCTTGGCTAATAGCAAGTCTGCAAAGAAGCGCGCGCTTCAATCTGAAAAGCGTCGTCAGCATAACGCCAGCCGTCGCTCAATGTTACGTACATACGTTAAAAAAGTAATCGCTGCAATTAAAGCAGGCGATCACAAAACAGCAGCAGAAGCTTTTGCTGTTGCACAACCAATCGTTGACCGTATGGCGACTAAAGGTCTTATTCACAAGAATAAAGCCGCTCGTCAAAAGGCACGTTTGAACGCTAAGATCAAAGCAATCGCTGCTTAATCTACAAAATAGCAAATGAAAAAAACCGGCAATTGCCGGTTTTTTTATATCTGAAAAACACTATTAATGACAATAAATGTTGTTCAATAAGTGGATCATCTCCCGTACTTCATCACTCTTGAGTGAATAAAATACCGTTTGCGCTTCTTTGCGTGTGGTTACTAAATTATCTTTGCGTAACCAAGCAAGATGTTGTGATAGGGCCGATTGACTTAAGCCTAATTTTTTATTCATTTCGCCAACGCACATTTCTCCTTCATTCAATAAATAACAAAGAATAAATAAACGGCGTTCGTTCGCAAGTGCCTTTAATAGCACTACGGCATGATCGGCTCGCTCCTGCATTAATTCAATATTCATTACGCACTTTCTCTCCTAAAACTAACCCCTGCGCTAATATAGCGTCGCCTTACGGATATAGTCGGGACATAAAGCACACTTTTTGCTAGATTGTTTTTAAAAATGGGACATGCTTAATAAAAATAAAGGAAATCTAATGAAGCCCTATCAAACTACACTTCTCTCGAGTCTTTTAATCGGGAGTTTAAGTGCGTGCCAAACTCAAGTAGAAACAGCCCCGACAAGTGACGTCATTAAATTACAACAGACAGCATTAGCTTCACAATTAGGTTATGACATAGTCGAATCTCTCACGGTTGAAGTAGGTCCAAGACTAGCTGGAGGCCCAAAAGATATCATCGCCGTTAACTGGGCGATAAATAAACTGACCAGCCTTGGATTTGACCGCGTTTATAAAGAACCAGTACAAGTACCCATTTGGGAACGCGGTGAAGCCAAAGCCAAAATAACCTTCCCTGTCGAGCAGCCGCTGGTCATTACTGCGCTTGGTGGCAGCGTTGCGACACCAGCAGGCGGTTTACAGGCTAAAATCGCACGTTTTGATAGCCTAGAGGCACTACAACAAGCCAAGCCTGAAGACGTGCAAGGTAAGATTGCGTTTATTGACCAAAAAACCGAGCGCCACATTACTGGTGAAGGCTATGGCAAAAGTGTTGGTGGCCGCTCAAAAGGTGCCGTCGCAGCAGCGCAAAAAGGCGCAGTTGCGATCGTGATCCGCTCTATTGGCACAGATCATGACCGCATGGCCCATACAGGTGTTATGCGCTACCAAGATGACGTGCCAAAGATCCCTGCGGCAGCCATGTCAAACCCTGATGCCGATTTGGTCGATGCATTACTAAAACGCAATCCTGATGCTCTACTTGAGTTGCAGATGTCACCAAAAAATGCAGGTTTTAATACGTCTTACAATGTCATTGCCGAAGTAACTGGCAGCAGTAAGCCCAATGAAATCGTGCTCATTGGCGCTCATTTAGATTCTTGGGATGAAGGTACGGGGGCGATTGATGATGGGGCGGGTGTCGCGATTGTGACGGCGGCAGCTAAGCACATTCAAGATCTTCCAGTAAAACCCGCTCGTACTGTCAGAGTGGTGCTATATGCCGCTGAAGAAATTGGGCTCGTGGGCGGTAAAGCCTATGCAGAGGCTCATAAATCGGAATTACCACTGCACTACATAGCAGCGGAATCCGATTTTGGGGCGGGCCGAATTTATCAAATCGATACACAGGTCAATGAGAGCGCATTTACAGAGGTACAGCAAGCACTCAGCCCTATGTCATTCAATGGTGTCGCACTCGGCAACAACCAAGCTTCTGGCGGGCCTGACGTGTCTATGCTGCCGGCTCTAGGCGTACCTGTTGCATCATTAAGGCAAGATGGTCACGATTACTTCGATTACCATCACACACCGAATGATACCTTAGATAAAATTGCCCCCGCCGCATTGGCTCAAAACGTCGCCGCCTATGCACAATTTGCTTATATCATGGCAAATTCAACCGCGACATTAACACCTTTGGGCACTCAGTCTGAAAAATAGATAATTGATAAAATAATAGAGAGAACAGCATTAGCTGTTCTCTCTCAATTAACATCTTATCGATATTGCGCTATTGCTCTTCACGTAAAAATGTTGGATTTGTCGGTGAACTTTGCTCTTCACTATAGTAATAACCCGCGAGATTAAATGCTTTTAACTCAGCTAACGTATTCACTTTATTGGTGATGATATATCTCGCCATCATGCCCCTAGCACGCTTAGCAAAAAAACTGATCACTTTATATTGACCATTTTTACAATCTTTAAATACGGGGGAAATTAATTGCCCTTGCAGTTTTTTAGGCTTTATCGCTTTGAAATACTCATTAGAAGCAAGATTGACAATAATATCGCTACCACTTTCTGCAAGCGCTTCATTTACCGCTTGCGTTAAGGTATCACCCCAAAATTCATATAGATTTTTACCTTTTGGATTCGAAAGCGCCGTTCCCATTTCTAAACGGTAAGGCATGATTAAATCCAGCGGCCTTAGCAAACCATAGAGACCCGATAGAATACGCAGCTGTGACTGAGTCTGGGCGATTTCATCCTCAGATAAGCTATCAGCATCAAAACCGGTATACACATCTCCTCTAAAGGCAAAAATGGCCTGTTTAGCATTATCTAAACTAAAGTCTGGTTGCCACTCTCCGAAACGCGCCGCATTTAAACCCGCAATTTTATCGCTCACCTTCATCAAAGTCGCGATATCTGAAGGAGTTAATTGCCGACAAACTTGGATCAACTCCTGACTATGAGTTAAGAAATCAGGCTGTGAATACACCTGAGTCAGTGGCGGCTGTTCAAAATCTAAGGTCTTCGCCGGCGAAACCAATATCAACATCAAAAACTCCCAACAGAAACAAAAAGACATGTCTATGATACTGAACGAACATAAAAAAACCACGCTTTAACGGCGTGGTCTTTTCGATTACGACAATCAGTAATACTTGTCGTCGATAATTTGGGTTAACTAAGGCTTTTTAACGGGCTTGAGACTGGCATCTTGCCAAATGTCATCATCAAGTTGATCCATTAATTCAGGAAACTTACTGCGGTCAAACTCTGGTGTCTTACCCGCTTTAACCTGCTCGCGATAATCATTGATGACGCGAATGGCCAAACCTGACAACAGTAAGAGCGCAATAATGTTCACTGTCGCCATTAATCCCATAGAAACGTCGGCTAAGTTCCACACCAGACTTATCTTCGCCACGGCACCAAACATCACCATACCCAATACACACAAACGGAACAAAGGCAGTAATTTGGTACTGTTGCCCATTAAAAACATAACGTTTGTTTCAGCGTAAGAGTAATTGGCTATGATTGATGTAAAGCAGAATAAGAAAATCGCTACCGCAATAAACGCCCCACCCCAGTCACCAACATGAGTAGACATAGCATTAATGGTTAATCGTATGCCATCGTCACTCGAGCCAATATCTCCTGATAGTAGGATTATTGCAGCCGTTGCAGTACAAATAACAATAGTGTCAGCAAACACACCCATCATTTGTACAAAACCTTGGGATGCTGGATGGTTCGGATTAGGCGACGCACTGGCCGCGACATTCGCCGCGCTCCCCATACCCGCTTCGTTCGAAAAGAGTCCGCGTGCAATACCCGCTTGCATAGCTTGCGCGACAGTATAAGCGACACCACCGGCAGCAGCCTCTTGCCAACCAAAAGCACTTTTCACAATTAAGCTAATAATCGCAGGTAGTTGATCAAGGTTGAAAATAACGATGATAAAGGCAACGAGAATATAGGCTAATGCCATGATAGGAACAATAAACTCAGAAACTCGGGCAACTTTACGCAGACCACCGACAATAACAAATCCACTGGCAATCACGAGTCCAATCCCGACATAAGTTGGATTAAACCCAAAAACTCGCTCCATGGCTCCAGTAATCGTATTTGCTTGCACCGCGTTAAATACCAGACCAAAAGCAATGATCAGGAATATAGCAAATAAAATGCCCATCCAGCGCTGACCCAAGCCTTTTTCCATGTAGTAAGAAGGACCACCGCGGAACTGACCGTTATGATCACGTACTTTGTAAACCTGCGCTAAGGTTGATTCAACCATAGCAGTAGCCATACCTAAAATAGCGATAAGCCACATCCAAAATACCGCACCAGGACCTGCAGCACCAATAGCGACTGCAACACCGGCCATATTACCGGCACCGACACGGGCCGCCATACTGGTACAAAAGACTTGAAATGATGAAAGACCGCTATCGCAACCTTGGCGACTCATGGTCATGACTTTGATGGAATGTTTAAAGTGGGTTAACTGGATAAAGGCAAGTCTAATGGTAAAATAAAGACCAGCTCCTACTAGCCCATATACTAACAACTTACCCCAAAGTAGCGCATTCAAAAAATTAACTATGGTTTCTAACATATTATTTTACTTCTTCCCGTAGCAAATGCTCCTCAAATTGAATGGCAATTAGAGGTACAACATCTGTGGTGAATGAATCCTTCCAAGTTAAAGGTAAGAATTTCGGTAGATTTATTTTTTCAAATTATCCTTCCGTGAATTTACAACATCACGGCTACCGAATTCAACGCAGCAAAATAGCACAGTATTCGAAATTGCTCATGTGATCAAGCTCGCGTTTGCGCAGTTAAACACCATCAACATCACGTCTCACAACATAAGCTAAGTCACTGTTAAAGCTGAATTAACAAAAGTGCACAGTTAGCACATTATTTTTAACAGTAAAAACAACTTTTAAAATTTGGATGCAGGGCACATTTTTGTAATAAAATTACAAATATAGTAGTCACATAGAAACTTCAATCATCTCTTGTTTGTTTTAGTGAGGCTTTATATGACACAAATACATGAAATCAATGCACTGAAAAAATATGTCAGAGCGACTAACTTTCTTGCGACCTCGCAGATTTATCTCAAACAAAACGTCTTACATAAACGTCCACTTGCCCATACTGATATCAAACCACGTTTACTTGGCCACTGGGGTACCTGCCCCGGCATTAACTTTGTTTACGCCAACATTAATAGATTGATTGTTAAACACAATCGCTCATTCATCTATTTAGTTGGTCCAGGTCATGGTTTCCCTGCAGTACAAGCTAACTTATTCATAGAGGGTTCGTTAAGCCATTTCTATCCTGAAACAATTCCCTACAATGAAACGGGTATCGAAGATATTTGTAAGAAGTTTTCCGCAGCTTACGGCTATCCTTCACATGCAAACCCAGAAGCTCCAGGACAAATTCTTGAAGGTGGCGAACTCGGCTACTCACTTTCAGTAGGCTGGGGCGCTGTTCTCGATAATCCAGATCTGATCGCCACCGTCTTAATTGGTGACGGTGAAGCAGAAACGGGGCCATTAGCCGCATCTTGGTATGCAAATCGCTTAGTATCTCCTGCGACTAGCGGTGCAGTATTACCGATTGTGCATATCAATGGCTATAAAATTTCAGGCCCAACCCGCATGGGACGCATGAGTCATGAAGAACTGGATCTTGAATTCCGTGGTCTTGGCTACTTCCCTATTATCGTTGATAACGAATTAGAAGAAGATATCTATGTGCAAATGACAAATGCCATGGATACCGCTTACGCCATGATCAATGATATCCAACGTCGTGCCCGTAGTGGCGAAGATGTGGTTAAGCCTAAATGGCCAGTGATTTTAATGCGTACCGCCAAAGGTTGGACAGGTGTCAGTGAGTATAAAGGTAAGAAACTCGAAGGTAACTGCGAATCACATCAAGTGATCGTCAATAAATGTGCTACAGATAAAGGCCATCTGGATGCACTAAACAATTGGCTTGCCAGTTACAACTTCCAAGAACTTTACCAAATGAATGATAAAGGTGAGCTTATTTTTGATGCAGACATTTGCTCATTAATTCCACCTAAGCAACTTGCCTGTGGTCGTCAACATTTGAGTTACGGCGGGGAAGTCGTTAGAGCGTTAGCGAATCCCGATCTCGAAAAACTTAGCTATGGCCCAGAAGTACCACGTGGTCACCGTGGTTATTCAATGCTGAAAATGGGCGAATGGATGCGTGATGCATTCAAGTTGAACCGTGATCAACGTAATCTACGTATTTTTAGCCCTGATGAAACCTATTCAAATCAGTTACAAGCTGTATTTGAAGAAACCGATCGCGCATGGCAATGGCCAATTGAAAGCTGGGATGAAGACATGTCCCGTGAAGGGCGAGTCATTGAACTGCTTTCTGAAAATTTGCTGTTTGGTATGTTACACGGTTACACAGTCACAGGCCGCCACGGTATGTTCCCAACCTATGAGTCATTCTCACAAGTGATCTCATCGATGGCAGACCAATACTGTAAATACGTCTACGCGAGCCAAGGCGTACACTTCCGTAAGCCACTGCCTGCATGTAACGTCGTTTTATCTTCGTTGCTAGAACGCCAAGACCATAATGGCTACTCGCATCAAAACCCGTCTTTCCTTGGCGCTATGCTAGAGAAGCATCCTAAAATTATCTCTGCTTATTTACCAGCAGATGCCAACAGCACCTTAGTTTATACCGAACGCGCTTATGCTGACCGCGACAAACTCAATATTCTCGTTGCGGGTAAGAAAGAGTTACCACAATGGTTAAGCTTGGAAGAAGCGCGTAAACAAGCAAAAGATGGCGTGATGGTTTGGGATTTTGCCTCTGATGAGAATCCAGATATTGTGTTGGCAGGTTGTGGTGATTACGTCACTCAAGAATGTATGGCTTCATTAGTATTGATCAGAGAACTGCTTCCAAGAGTCAAAATTCGCTTCGTTAGCGTCACAGAATTAAGCAGTGATGGCCTAGGAAGTCGCAAATTTAAAGAAAAACCTTGGTTAATGGACGAAATATTTACCCAAGATAAAGGCGTGGTGTTCAACTATCACGGTTATCCAAATACGATCAAAAAGTTAATATTTGATTACAAAGGCAGCCGTCGCTTCAGAATCAAAGGCTATGAAGAAGAAGGTTCAACAACCACTCCATTCGATATGGGCGTTCGTAACGGTACATCACGTTATCACCTAGTAATTGATATGGCTTATAAACTGTTCCAACAGGGCGTCATTGATGAAACTATGCACGTCTCCATCACCACTGACATGTTGCAAAGATTAGTTGATCACCGCAACTATATTAAAGCCAATGGTGTCGACCCAGTAGAAATTGAGAATTGGGTATGGACACGTTAAAGTTTACTAAAAAATAACAAAATAATTCATTTTAAAGGCATTCCTCGGAGTGCCTTTTTTATGTTTAAAAAACAACTTACAGCACGAGTGACTATAAAAAGGAAACTCTTAACACTGGTAAAACTTAACAAACCAAGTGATAATTAACCGCTGGCTACAATACCAAAGGATCCCCACATTAAGTGCTAGCAATGTTTTGCACACATAAAGCAAGACATATTGGTGGAGAATCATAAATAATGGAATTGGAGAACATGATGAATCATAAATTAAAATTTGTACTGCTTGCCTCGCTATTACCTTTCACTGTATCAGCGGCTCAAGAACTCACTCCTTGGTATGTTGGCGCAGGTTTAGGCGTTAACAACTATGAACATATCGCGACCCAGAATGGTCAAGATGACCCATATGCATGGGATGTATTCGCAGGCTATATGTTCAATGATTACTTCGGCGCTGAAATCGGCTTCCGCGATTTGGGTAATGCTGATTGGACTGCAGCAGGTTTCAGCAATGATGCTGGCGTGAAAGGTTCAACGCTAGGCTTAGTAGGTATCTGGCCACTAGCCAATCGCTGGAGCTTATCAGCTGAAGCGGGTGCAATGTATTATTCACTTGAGAATAGCCAAAATAATGGCATTCAATCAAGCAAATACAGTACAAACGACTTTGCTCCATATATTGGCGCTGGTGTGGGTTACAACTTCACAGATAACCTGAAGTTACAAGCTAAATATCGTCGTTATGAAAACCTGGATGACGATTACAACATCGTTCAAGCTGATAGCAACTACTGGGGCTTAGAATTAAGCTACCGCTTCGGTTCTCCAGCAGTTGCAGCACCTGTTGCTGCAGCGGTTATCGCAGCAGCACCTGTTGACTCAGACAACGATGGCGTCTATGACGACAAAGACCAATGTCCAGCCACACCAGCAACACATAAAGTTGACTCTGTTGGCTGTACTATTTACGAAAACGTAAAAAATAAAGAAGACGTGGGTTCAATCCAGTTTGCTAACGATTCAGCTGTAGTTAAGCCTGTTTTCTACAAAGATATCGAAAGACTAGCTAACTACCTGAACAAGAACCCAGAGTTCACTGTTGAAATCGCTGGCCATGCCTCAAACGTAGGTAAACCAGAGTACAACATGGTGCTATCTGACAAACGTGCTGACGCCGTTGCCAAAATTCTTGTTGAGAAATATGGTATCAGCCAAAGCCGCGTAACTTCTAACGGTTACGGTGTGACTCAGCCACTGGTTGCTGGTGACTCGAAAGAAGCCCATGCTGCTAACCGTCGCATCGAAGCCGTTGTGACAACTACAGCTAAACAACCTGTTCTTAAGTAATATTACTTATTGACGTAAAAAAGTCGCTGCTTGCAGCGACTTTTTGTTTTTATGGGGTATACACTAGTAAAAGCGATGCCCTCTACCACAGCCAAGAGAGAGCCTGTATCTCAAGCCAAACCTAAATAGACATAAAATTGTCATTTTTGTAATTTTTTTACATTCAAGGTTGGAAAAGTTGGCAAAATCGCTTCTAATAGTCATCAGTGAATTCCGAGTTAAGACTGCTACCTGAGAAGGATGTTTTTCATGGCCAATACATTAGAGCAACTCAAGTTATATACCACTATCGTCGCTGACACTGGCGACATCGAAGCGATTAAACGCTACCAACCTGAAGATGCGACAACCAATCCATCACTCATCTTGAAAGCGGCTCAAATTCCTGAATACGAATCCCTCATAGATAACGCTATCGATTGGGCAAAATCACAAAGTGCCGATCTCGCGCAGCAACTTGATGATGCCAGCGATAAGCTCGCCGTTAATATCGGTGTGGAAATACTGAAACTCGTTCCTGGACGTATCTCAACTGAAGTTGATGCCCGTTTATCATTCGATAAAGAACAATCAATTGCGAAAGCCCATAAGCTGGTTCGCCTCTACAAAGAAGCGGGCGTTGATAAATCACGTATTCTGATCAAACTTGCTTCAACATGGGAAGGCATTTGTGCCGCTAAAGAGCTAGAGAAAGAAGGCATCAACTGCAACTTAACTCTGCTATTTAGCTTTGCCCAAGCACGTGCTTGCGCCGAGGCTGGTGCTTATCTAATTTCGCCTTTTGTAGGCCGCATCCTTGATTGGTACAAAAAAGATACAGGTAAAGACTACGATGCCGTAAATGACCCAGGAGTCATTTCTGTTACCGAAATCTATAATTATTACAAACAGCATGGTTTTAATACTGTCGTTATGGGCGCAAGTTTCCGTAATATCGGTGAAATCATCGAACTAGCAGGCTGCGATCGTCTCACGATTGGCCCTTCTCTGTTAGAAGAACTGGCTAATTCGCAAGTCGACATTACTCCTAAACTGGTTCCGGCAACCAGCACTGTCGCAGCCGAAGCTCCATTAACAGAAGCGCAATTCCGTTGGGACTTTAACCAAGATCCTATGGCAGTTGATAAGCTTGCAGAAGGCATTCGAAACTTTGCTATCGACCAGGGCAAACTCGAAGTGATGCTCACGGCTAAGCTAGCAAACTAAGCACTCTGGAGACGGCGAGATGACACACTTGACCCAAAGCTCAACATGGCAAGCTTTATCAGCACACAGTAAAAATGTACCGCATATGAGGGAATTATTTGCCACTGACGCGGCACGTTTCAATAAAATGTCGCTAACTGCCTGTGGTTTATTACTGGATTACTCTAAAAACAGAGCAACGACGGAAACGCTTGATCTGTTATTTGCGTTGGCAAGCAATAGTCAACTTGAAGCAAAAATCAAAGCAATGTTTGCGGGTGAGATCATTAACACCACAGAGAAGCGCGCCGTTTTGCACACTGCGCTACGTAGCACTGCGGAACAATCGATTATTGCCGAGGGTCAAGACATAGTTCCTGAAGTCCAACAAACCCTGAATAAAATGCAAGGGTTTGTGAGTTCAGTGACATCAGGTCAATGGAAAGGTTACACAGGTAAAGCGATAACCGATATTGTCAGTATCGGTATCGGTGGATCTTTCCTTGGTCCAAAGATCGTCTCTCAGGCGCTACGCCCATATTGGAACCCAGAGTTAACATGCCACTTTGTAGCAAACGTCGATGGGACTTCTATCAGTGAGAAATTGAAATTACTGGATCCTGAAACGACCTTGTTCATCATGTCGTCCAAATCTTTCGGCACACAGGAAACCTTAACCAATACCCTCACTGCCAGAGAATGGTTCTTAGCAAAAGGCGGTTTGCAGTCAGATGTGGCAAAACACTTTGTCGCAGTAACCTCAAACGTCGCTAAAGCGACGGATTTTGGGATTGATGCAGACAATATTTTCCCTATGTGGGATTGGGTTGGCGGTCGTTACTCACTCTGGTCAGCGATTGGTTTACCGATAGCACTCTTGATTGGCATGGATAATTTCAGAGCCTTGCTCTCAGGTGCCCACCAAATGGATGAGCACTTCGCCAATGCACCACTGACAGAAAACATGCCAGTGATCATGGGCTTATTATCCCTATGGTACGGTAATTTCTTCAATGCTCAGTCCCATGTTGTACTGACATATGATCATTATCTACGTGGTCTACCGGCTTACTTCCAACAGCTCGACATGGAAAGTAATGGTAAGTCTGTCACCTTAAACGGGACAGATGTTGACTACAGTACTGGTCCAGTAATTTGGGGTGGCGAAGGCACTAATGGCCAACATGCCTATCACCAGCTGTTGCACCAAGGTACTGCCCTGATCCCTGCCGATTTTATTATGCCACTGCAAAGTCATAATCCTATCGGAGAGCACCATGATCAGCTAGCATCAAACTGCTTTGGCCAGACTCAAGCCCTAATGCAAGGTCGCACTTTTGATGAAGCCTTAGTCGAACTCGCTAATAGCGCATTATCTGCGACTGAAAAGCAGCTGATCGCAAAACATAAAGTGATGCCAGGTAACAAGCCGAGCAACACCTTACTCATGGATAAGCTCACGCCGAGCACCTTAGGTGCTTTAATTGCCCTGTATGAGCACAGAACCTTTGTTCAAGGTGCAATTTGGGACATCAACTCCTTTGACCAATGGGGTGTAGAGCTCGGTAAGGATCTGGGGAACGATGTGTTAGCACGCATCGGTGCGACGCAAAATTGTGATGCCTTAGATGCCTCAAGTAACGCATTGATTAACCTTTATCGACAAGGCAAAATCTAATCGAACAAAAAGCCAGCAATCGCTGGCTTTTTTATTTTATCCTATTATTTCTATTCAACTTTTCAATTCCTCGCCGCTCTCAAACCACACTGAAGATCAACGACATATCACTCAAAGTTCATTTCAACTTAACACAATTGAAACATAATTCTTGCACCCTGTTTTAAAAATATGTTATTTAATCGCTGACAAAACATACAACAACAGGAGGTTACCATGGATCGTTTAGATTATGGTTGTGCGCTAGATGAAGTCGTTGAAAGACCCGATCGTTCGCGAGGCTCCAATAAAAAGCGTAAATGGCGTGAGATCGAAGCATTAAAAGATAAGCATCGTTTGCTCAAAGAACTCCAAGAAATCGATAATAACTTTAACTACGACATTGATGCCATCCAGTTGTAATCACATGTTGAGATGAGCTAAACCCTTAGCCTCAAATATGAACAAGAAAAGCGCCCTTCGGCGCTTTTTTATTTGTACTATCGGATCTGGTGGGAAATAAAAGGGAATAACGATTCGCGAGTAACAGAAGCTAACGCAAAAAAAACATCGCTCTGTAGTATTGAATCCTAGGTTCAAGCCCACAAGGTGGGCCCTATGAGTGAATCAATGCTAGTCAGCCGTTGTTAGATAAGCCCGCAAATCCTCAAATTCTTTCTGCTCGCGATCTAAGAACAAAGGATCATCAATCAAGGATTTCTGACACTCAGACTCAATCAACTGCCAATCTTGTTCAGTCAAGGTTTTAGCCAATAACGGGAATATTTCCCGCTCCTCCATTTGCATGTGCCGCTCTTGTAATGCAACATAATCAGCAAAATCAACAATCAGTTTCTCACGGGCAACCACAATATCACTGAGGATCAGATTCAGCGTCGTCATCAAAGCCGCCGAGGCTTGGATCACTAACTCGTGTTCAGCACTCAATTTATCGATATTGTCATTGGCTTTATGCGCTAGATAGTAGGCATAAATAATGTCTTCAACCGGATGATGGCAACGCTCAGCATATCCCTGCATATATTCAACGATATCCCGCACCACGATGAAATTGATTGACTCACCTTCGGACAGTTTCATCTGCTTGTTTTTTAAAACATTTAGCAATACCGCCATATGTTTATGATCATGCATGAGTCTCTTAAGCATAATGCCTCCTGGATATAGTTCTGACTATTGATACTAGTCAAGTCGTGGACTAACACCAATATAACAGGCTAAATCCTGTTCACTTTATGACGTTGATCAAGTAAATCACATACCAAACTGTAAACAGACCGCACGCACTCATACGTCTTTCCCAATCTCAGGGGCATTTAGTGGTTTTCTCACCACATTAGGATTGCTCAGTACGCTTTTATTACTAAAACCACAACAAACTTACTTAGCAAGCTGATGCAGCTGCTGTTGAAGCTTTTTAAATTCAAGCTGTGGTTCGCTTAGCAACGCTTTATCTACCGTCTCAACGGCGAGTTGCGGATAATCCTTAAGCAATTGTTGCTCAAGCATTAATGCTTGCTCAGTCTCCTTCGCTTCGATGAGAGCGCTTAACAGATGCAAAGACTCTCCAAGTGGCACTTTATCGGTGCCTGAAGATTCAGCATTGCTCGGAGTATTCATAGACCTTGCAGCGATAGCAGGGCTGCTTGCATCATGTTGTCGCTCAGCACCCGCTGCAGCCTTCGCTTGCTGCATTTGAGTCTGTATTTCATGCTTAGCCACAGCTTCTGCTTGCATATTTGAAGATTGCAGCGCTTGCGTATCGGCCATCCTTGTCATGGCTTGAGGTACAGGAGCGCTCATCACCATTGGACTTGGAGCCATAACATCTTCAGTTTGCGGCCGATTAAGGACCAATAAACCCACAACAAGCACCAAAGATGCCGCACTCGATAATGCCCAAGGATGGCGGCGCCAGACGGAAGTTGGAGACTCAACAGCGGTTATTTTGCTTTGATGCATTTCAGCTAAGTGAGTTTGCGCCAGCTGTAAGATATCTTGGTCGAGTTGCTGCGGTGGAACTTCTAAGGCCTGTTGACGATACCAAGCCAACACTTCTTGTTGTAATGCGCGCTCATCAGCACTTGAAGATAAATTACTCATGACCCGCCTCCTGCCATTTCGCGCTGACGCAATCCTTTAGACTTTGGTAAGCGTAGCGAATACGGCTCTTAGTCGCTTCTAAAGTTACGCCCGCAATGTCGCTAATAATGGCAGCCGTAAAACCCATTTCAATGTTCAGGATAAATGCCTCTTTCTGGACTTGGGGCAACAGTGCGATACAGGTCTTTAGCAATAAACTCTTTTGCGCTTCTTGCCATTGCACGTCAGGTTTATCTTGCTCACTCGCCACAAAAGTATCGGGTCCAGTTTCGTCCTCATCGGTGGCGATTAAATCGACGGGTTTTACCGCCCGAACATGATCAATCAATAAGTTATGGGCGATACGATATAGCCAAGTAGTAAACTTAGCACTGGCCTCGTAATTAGCTGCTGCACGGATCACCCGGCCCCAGGTTTCTTGATATAAATCCTCAGCTAACTGCTTATCGCCTAACTGGCGCACAAAGTAGCGATAAAGTGCGCCTTTGTGCTTCAGGTATAGCTGCTCAAATGCTTTTGAATCGCCCTTGGCATAGCACAACATCAATTGCTCATCTGAGTGCTCATGGGTTGGTATTTGCGGTATTGCTAATGCCACGGAAAATTCCTCGTCATTTGGGTTAACCCCCTGTATTCACTTTTACTATTGTAATCTCTCATTACGCGGATTGCTCTTATCTCTCATTGGCTCACCATAGCGTTTATCCTGTGGAGGAAAAGATTTATCCGAGCCATCGAATGTTTTCTTAATTGGCAGCTGATTAGATTGCTCTATGGCTGCTGCGGTTTCCATTAACTGCACAAACTCATAGCGATAACCAAAGGGATCATCCCCTAATGCCGAACGTGCTAACTGGCTTAACTGAGCATAATCAAATTGATGCAGATAATGACTACCATTCAGTAATTGTCCTAACCCTGCAACCGCGGCGGCAAATCTAAAATCATCACTCGCTTGCTCTAACTGTTTAACGCTTTGATCTAACCTAATGGGATAACTCAGTAACTGGCTCTGCGTTTGCTCCGGCAACTTGTATCTTAGTTTAAGAAAAGCGATTTCTTCGCGGCTGTATTTCTCTTGCCCCGTTTGAGCATCAACGCCATATCTAAGTTTATCATTCATCCGATTCCCTGCTTCAACGTACCTTAATTCATACAAGGCAGTTACTGTATGACCCGCGCCAATTTCGCCCGCATCCACCTTATCGTTATTAAAATCTTCCCTTGCTAAGGCGCGATTTTCATAACCAATCAGACGATATTCAGAGATTAAGGCCGGATTAAACTCCACCTGTATTTTCACGTCTTTGGCGATAGTGAATAAGGTCGAACTCAACTCGTCCACCAGCACTTTTCGCGCTTCATTAAGCGTATCAATATAGGCATAGTTGCCATTGCCCTTATCCGCCAGTTGCTCCATCAGTTGATCGTTATAGTTGCCCAAACCAAACCCTAAGGTTGTCAGGCCAATACCATGATCTTTTTCCTTTTCAATCAAGGCAATCAAATCATCAAAATCTGTTACACCAACATTGAAATCCCCGTCGGTCGCAAGGATGACTCGATTAATGCCATTGGGGATAAAATGCTTTTTCGCCAATTGATAGGCTTGCGTGATCCCTTGACCACCGTTGGTTGAACCTCCTGCGCTCAATTGCTCTAACGCATAGGTCAAGGTTTGAGTGTCGTTCCCCGACGCACCATCGAGCACTACACCAGCCGCTCCAGCATAAACCACAATAGAGACTTTATCCTGCGCGCTTAATTGCGCCGTCAGTAGTTTTAACGCCGTTTGCAGTAAAGGCAATTTATCCGCTGACGCCATAGAACCTGACACATCGAGCAAAAAAACTAAGTTGCTGGCGCCTAGTTGAGATTTAGGTAAGTCATAACCTTTAAGGCCAATCCGCAGCAACATCATGTCATCGTTGTAGGGTGAAGGTGCAAGCTCTGTTGTTACGCTAAACGGCGCAGTGCTTTTAGCAGGTAAGGGGTAATCGTAGGCAAAATAATTGAGCATTTCCTCAACTCTGACAGTGCCTTTCTCGGGTAAGCGCCCTTCCCTCAACATCCATCTTAAAGTGGCATAACTGCCAGTATCGACATCGATGGAAAACGTCGATACCGGGATCTCCCCTGCCACCATGATGCCATTTTGCACTTGCTGCTCGAATTTGTTTTGCGCTAACGGAATCGCGGCATAGTCACGCGGCATTGGCGCTATGCTCATTCCCATCACTGCCCCATTGCTAGACATTTGCATCGGCGCCGCCACTCTCGCCATCTCAACCTTAGCAGCATCACGCATTTCAGCTTGGCGCTGCGACGCTTCTTGATGACGTTGCTCAGCTTGCTGCTTGGCTTGTCGATGTTCAACTTCGGCGCCTTTACCGCCACAGGCCGTTAAACTCAATGCGACCAGTAATAGAGCAGCCGTATTGGTCGCCGATGGGATACCGTTTCCCCGTTGCAGGTAGAAAGTTGGATCGGAAACTGAAACGGTTTTTGGGGAATATTTTGTTTTCATGTGGAATGCCTTTGATGTTGACCTAAAGCTGTAAACGGCCCGCATTAGCAAAAGGGTTAAAACATCTCGATATTTTGCAAAACATGCTTAAATGAGAATCAAACCGCCTCCAAGCACACTATTTATACAAAACAAAGTATTTTCAATCGCTTTTGCTGGCAAGATCACACTGCACATTCAATCTGGCCACTAAAATAGAAGCTTGTTGCTAGCCTAGCTATGGGACCCTCTTGTGTCACACTCCGCTCATTTATTTTCCCTAAGGATCGCCCAAGCACTCACAGAAGCTTGCGTGACGGATAAGTATTCGTTTAAACGTTTTGGGCAAGATCTTCTTGCTGGTCTCACTGTAGGTATTATTGCGATTCCATTAGCGATGGCATTAGCCATTGCCAGTGGTGTTGCGCCTCAATACGGCTTGTATACCGCCATAGTCGGTGGCTTTATTATCGCCATGTCTGGCGGCTCACGTTACAGCGTATCCGGCCCGACAGCGGCATTTGTAGTATTGCTCTACCCCATAGCCCAACAGTTTGGTTTAGCTGGATTATTAATCGCGACTGTGATGTCAGGAATGATACTCGTCGGTATGGCGACGCTGCGCCTAGGTCGGTTGATTCTGTATATTCCCGAATCCGTCACCTTAGGTTTTACCGCGGGGATTGGCGTAGTGATTGCTACCTTGCAGCTAAAGGACTTTTTCGGGCTCGAAATTGCCCATATGCCGGAGCAATATCTGGCCAAGCTAATGGTATTAGCCCAAGCACTACCTTCGGTGCATCTGCCTAGCTTACTGGTCGCGTCCGCGACATTAGCGACTATGCTACTTTGGCCAAAGCTCAAAACACCCGTGCCAGCACACCTTCCAGCTATCATACTCGGCACTATGTTCGCCTTGGTGCTCAATGCTATGGGAGCAGACATAGAAACCATAGGCACCCGTTTTCACTACCAGCTGAGCGATGGCACCACAGGCATGGGGATCCCAGCTGTATTACCGAGTTTCGAATGGCCTTGGCTGCAAGCTGGCGCCAATGGTCAAGCTTTTCAGTTTGATCTCGCGACCTTTCAAGCCTTATTACCCGCCGCCTTTGCCATCGCCATGTTAGGCGCAATTGAATCGCTACTTTGTGCAGTGGTGCTCGATGGCATGACAGGTAAACGTCACAGTGCCAACAGTGAATTACTAGGCCAAGGTATAGGTAATATCATCACGCCGTTTTTTGGTGGTATTCCGGCCACTGCAGCAATTGCCCGTAGCGCAGCAAACGTCAAAGCGGGAGCACATAGCCCAATTGCGGCCATGATCCACGCCATAGTGGTACTGTTTGGCTTAGTCGCCTTAGCGGGCGTGCTCGCTTACTTGCCGATGTCGGCCATGGCAGCCCTGCTACTCGTCGTGGCTTGGAACATGAGTGAGGCCCACAAAGCGCTGCATTTAGTTAAAACCGCGCCCACCAGCGATATCATGGTCTTTGCTAGCTGTTTTTCATTAACGGTTATTTTCGACATGGTCATCGCCATCAGTGTGGGGATCATTCTCGCCGCCTTGCTATTTATGAAGGAAATTGCTGAGATGACAAAGCTTTACGATATCAGCACTAACAAGCGTTATGTCGATCAAGAGCTACCCGCCGATTGGGCTGTACTCAAAATTAACGGGCCGCTATTTTTCGCCGCTGCCGATAGGATTTTTTCCGAAATTGCCAGTCTCACCGAAGATAAACAAGTGATAGTGCTGTATCTCGATGGGGTCTCGATTCTGGATGCCGGTGGCTTAGCCGCGCTGACAAAACTGATTGAAAAATGCAAAGCGAATAAGACTAAGCTCATTATCGCCGATCTACAGTTTCAGCCCATTCGAACGCTGGCAAGAGCCAAAATCCAACCAATTGAGGGCGTGTTAAAGTTTTACTCCACTCTACGTGAAGCCCTAACTGAAGCTCAGAGTGAAGCGCCAGTTATCACTCAGCAAACAGAAATCACTGCGAATGTGCCGACACAGTAAAGCAGCAGCGTAATCTCATCGACTTAATGCTGCTGACTTATCTCAAAGGCCAATCTCAGGATTGGTCTTTTTTATAGCTCAATTCCCCAAGCCATTCATCACAGCAAAAGACGTTTTTTCGCGCGCAAAAACGGGCAGAAATGACGAGGATCATGGTATTATTCAGCGCCATGATGCTTGCTACCGGTGACGGCTAGACAAGCATCAACTGTACCTAGACCTGAAACAAGGTCAAAATATAATTAAAATTAGTGAGTTAAGGAGTTATCATGCAAGCCCTTGTTGCTGTTGTTATGGGTTCTAAAAGTGATTGGCCCACGATGGAAGCCGCCGCTGAGATAATGGATAAACTGCAAGTGCCTTATCATGTTGAAGTGGTTTCCGCCCATAGAACGCCAGATAAACTCATGGAGTTTGCAGCCTCTGCCGCCGATCGTGGTTTTAAAATCATCATTGGTGGCGCCGGTGGTGCTGCGCACTTACCCGGTATGATTGCCTCTAAAACTCGCTTACCCGTATTAGGTGTACCAGTCCAAAGTAAAGCCCTGTCAGGTATGGACAGCTTATTGTCTATCGTTCAAATGCCAAAAGGCATTGCCGTCGGCACCTTAGCTATAGGCACAGCGGGCGCTTTCAATGCGGGATTGTTGGCCTGCCAAATCCTTGCGAATAACGATGCTGAATTAGCGGCTCGAGTTGACGCTTTCAGAGAAGAACAGACCCGTGCGGTACTGGACAATCCAGATCCGAGGGAAGTTTAATGACCCAGACAAACACTAAACCTAAGGTTTGGGTATTAGGTAATGGTCAGCTAGGGGCCATGCTAACCCACGCTGGTGAGCCATTAGCAATTGAAGTTAACGCCGTCGATATCATGACGCCTACGGATGACATCCTGCCACTCGCGTCGCACGACATTATCACCGCCGAGCGCGAACAGTGGCCAGAGTCCGCCCTGAGTTTACAACTCAGCTCACACCCCCATTTTGTTAATGGTCCGGTATTTAGCCGTTTAGCCGACCGTTTTAGCCAAAAGAGTCTACTCGACCAACTGAGTGTTCCCACTGCGCCTTGGACCTTGGTCGACGATAACACCCAAGTCGATACCCTGTATCAGCACTATGGCCCCAGAGTCTTGATGAAACGCCGTACTGGTGGTTATGACGGTAAAGGCCAACATTGGCTTAAACAAGCCGAAGCGGGTGATATTCCAAACGATTGGCGTAACCTTGCGATTGCTGAACAAGCGATTAACTTTGATGAAGAAGTGTCATTGGTTGGCGTACGTACCCGTGAAGGCCAATGCGTGTTTTATCCGCTGACGCTGAACCTACATCAAGATGGTATTTTAATGGCGTCGATTTCGCCACTGGCACGCTTAAGCCCTTTGCAAGCCCAAGCCGAAGCTATGCTCAGCGCTATTATGCACGAGCTTGAATACGTTGGCGTGATGGCGATGGAATGCTTCCGTGTTGGTGATGAGTTATTGGTGAATGAGCTGGCACCGCGAGTGCACAACTCTGGCCATTGGACTCAAGCCGGAACCCATATGGATCAATTCCAGCTGCATCTTAGAGCACTTTGCGGAATTGCGATCCCACAGCCACAAGTGAATTTTCAGTGTGTTATGGTCAACCTTATCGGTATCGATAATGACCCACGTTGGTTAAGTTTGCCCAATGCTGAGTTGTACTGGTACAACAAAGAAGTGCGCCCAGGTCGTAAAGTCGGACATTTAAACCTATCAGTGCCAAATCAAACTGTGCTCAACCAGAGCATAGCCGCACTGCAAACTTGGATGCCAATCCAATACCAAGCACCATTAACTTGGATATTGGCCGAATACGCAGAAAATTCGCGTTAATTCAGTATTTAGTACCAAAATCACTGATATGAAATTGTCCACAGTTTCATATCAGTTTATATTTCAATTTTCGTTATATACTTAACTGAACTCAGTGTGAATACGTTAGTGATGTATAGCATTCAATGATTACTAGCAATGACACAGATAAAGGAATAGTCGAGTGAAATTAAGGGATAATTTCAAACGTAAGACCATAGATCGCTTAGATTATCGCTATCATCTGCTACTGCTTATAGTGCCGATATGTCTATTCATCCTGCTGTTTATCTTTAATGCACCCACAGAAAATTGGACTATCCTGCCCTTACTGTTTGTTTGCATCATTTATATTTTTGCCTACAGCCTAATTTACTATTTGCATCAGGGTCGTTTAACTCGACTATGGCAGCATTTAGAGCAAGTCGTCACCATCAACGATGCCATCTATGAACTCGCCCATCTCTCGAGCCATTATAAAAATGAGCATGCCTTTCTGGACGCCTTACTCAATAAAGCCGTGTACGTGATTAATGGTGCCGAAATGGGCAGCATCATTAAAATCAACGAAGTGAATAATAAACTGTATTTTGAATCTGTCGTGGGGCTCGATTTAGCAAAGCTCAGACAACTGGATTTTACCTTAGAGCAAACTTTTGAATATCGACTCACTGAAGGGAGATGCGATCAAGTGGTGGTCATCAATGATATGAAGAATATCAATGCGGCTAGCACCTTAACGGAAGATGATCAAAAAGTGTTACTCTCAGTGTCGAAGCAGCCGATACGCTCAACCCTGTCTAGCCCTATTCGTATTGATGGCAAACTGTATGCCATGCTCAATCTCGATAGCAGTAGCCTTGGCGCCTTTAGCGATTACGACCGCAATCTTGTCTCTATCCTAACTCACGAAGCTAGCAATGCCATTGCGCTCTATCAGAAGTCACTGCAGATCACTAAACTTGCCAATTTTGATCCATTAACAGGACTTTATAATCGAAAGAATTTTGAAGATGAACTGCACCACTGGCAGCACAAGCCTCACTTAGGCAGTTTTTTAATTATTATCGATATGGACAATCTCAAGTCCATTAATGATGCCTATGGGCACCAGATGGGTGATGTTGCCATCAAGCGAACAGCCACCGCCATGCTCACCTATTGGCAAAATAAAGGCATTATTTCCCGTTTTGGTGGCGATGAGTTTGTCGCTTTATGCCATGGGCCGTTAGCTCAAATTGAACAGGACTTAGATGATATGCGCAAAACCTTGAATCAAGGTTCAGAGCTTAGCCTAGGTTTTAGTTTTGGTATTGCCCCCTTCGAAGCCGATTGGTATCAATCCTTTAAGACTGCAGATCATGCTATGTATGAGCAAAAGCGTGCGAAGAAAAAAGCCATTCAGGCATTAGAAACCTTCGCAGTGAAAGCACAATAAGTCGATTGAAGTCAGGCGCTATTAAAGGTCAATAGCAAAAGTCAGTCTTTGAGTTGAATATCAAAGTTGAACACCTACAGTCAGCCATAGATGCTCATTCAAATGGCTGATAATGTGAGCAAACTAGACTCTAGCTAAGCTCTTGCCAAACCCTAACCAAAGAATAAGCGCCACAACCAAGATGAATCCAAGTCTTTTTGGCAGGTTTTATATTGAGCTGCGTAGCGTTTCGATCTGGCATCCACCTTGTTCGCTACTTTGACTAACCACGCCTTAGACTTGTAACTGCCACGACGATAACCGCCCCAGCCTTCGTGATAATTAAGATATTGAGCGCGCGCATCCCATTTAGACACGCCATTAATTTTATGGGTTTTGCTGATAAACCAGCCCATAAAATCCATCGCATCATCGAAATCACTGCGGCTCGACCAACTGTTGCCCGTCTCACGCACATAATCATCCCACGTCATGGTCTTAGCCTGTGCGTAACCATAGGCATCGCTGGCACGGCCAATAGGGATAAATCCTAGAAAGTATTCCATCGGTGGCGCGGCATTGTGCTTGAATGAACTCTCTTGATACATCATCGCTAACGGCACATGCACTGGCACGCCCCATTTATCACGGGCGTCTTTAGCGGCATCATACCAATCTCGGTGTTCTTGAAATATCTCACACAAATTTTCAGGAGACTTAGGCGGAGACGTCGCGCAACCAGACAAGATGCCGAGACTTGCGCAGAGTAAGATAGTGGAGGGTTTATTCATTGATATCATATTCTTTGGAGAGTTAGCTGGCTCCATGATGTCATAGACTCAGTCTGAGGCAAGCATAAAAAGCCTTTTTTGCGCTTAGTAGATCTAAGCGCAAGGGGTAAATCAATCTGACTTAAATCGGATGTTGCTGGCTTAGCACTTGAGCTTAACGCTTTGGCTATCTCGTTTCGGGACTCAGCTCAAACTGACACTCATGCTCTTCTTGCTGCCATACGCCCGGTTCCCAATATCCCGTGTCTTTGCCCATATAACGCTTATCGGTGTGAAATAGCGCACCGATATGATAACGCTGATGGCTCTCAACATTGAGCTTAAATACCTTAGGTGTTCGCGCAGCAAGCGTGACCGACAAGCTAGGGTCATCAATCAGTTCGGCGACAGTAAACTCATATTCGCCCGGCGCTAGCTGATAATTAGGCTTAGAGACCACTGCCTGACCGTTTAAATGGGTCACGACGACGCGATACCAGTGAGTGCTAGCATCGGGCTGCAAATATCCCGACACAGTGCCACAGCCTAGGGGATCTTCAGGTGAAGCGGCGCAGCCTGATAATAAGGCACTGGCCCCAATCAAAGCTGCGCTGACACGCAAGCGAGTGAAAGAGAAAAAGTCCTCTTTCACGACTGAGCTCCAAAGTAATCTGCCAGATAATCATCGAATGAAACAGTACTCTGAGCCGCTTCTAGCTCGGCCTGCTTGTTAAGCGAGCTGGATGCTTCTGCTTGATACTGCGCTATGGTCTCGCTCGACAAAGGATAATCAACAAAGAATTGATAGTATTGCTGCGCCAACGTCATTACCCACTGACCATGATCTTGGCCTTTGTTGATCACGTTTTGCAGCACTTGTCCCGACAGGGTCAAGTTAGGATCTTCAACCGCTTTACGCCAATGGGCTAACGCCACTTGATAATCAGTCAACTCACCATCGAGCAATACCGCCAAAGGTTGCAGGGCATCAAACAACTCTTCTAACCAAGATTTAAGCGAACGTGAACCGTCTGCGGTTAATAACTCAAGCCCAGGTTTACGACCTTCGAGGACTACAGCTTTAAGATTCGCGCTTAATCTAGCCTCTTCGCTAGCATCAGACTTAGGAGACTGCGTTAATAAACAATAAAGCAGGAATAAATCAAGGAAACGCACTTGGGTCGCCTCAATGCCAATCGGGCTAAATGGATTAACATCTAAAGCACGCACTTCAATGTATTCTACCCCAGCACGGGCTAAGGCTTCTGACGGCTTCTCGCCACTGCGTGTCACCCGTTTCGCACGAATTGGCGAGTAAAACTCGTTTTCAATCTGCAATACGTTAGCATTGAGTTGGCGATACTCACCATCGACTTTAACGCCGATATTAGCAAAGTTTGCCGAAGGCATTTTGATGGCCGCATTCACGCCAGCCAGATACTCAGGCAAAGAGTTATAGCTAATATTTAGCTCTTCTTGCTCCTTGTTGGTGTAGCCTAAATCGCTCATGCGCAACGAAGTCGCAAAGGGTAGATACAAAGTACCGTGGCCCGTTTTTTCAAACTTGAGATCGGTCTTTTGATCTTTAATGAAAGAACCGCACAACGCCGGTGAGGCGCCAAATAAATAAGGTAGCATCCAGACTAAACGGCGGTAGTTACGGATCAAGCCAAAATAGGATTCAGAAATAAAATCGTCGTAACTTAACTGCTTATCGCTCAATTCATATAGGCTTTGCCATAACTCTTGCGATACCGAAAAGTTAAAATGTACCCCAGAGATAATCTGCATCAAAGCGCCGTAACGATAGGTTAAGCCCTTGCGATACAAGGTTTTCATCATGCCAGTATTTGATGAACCATAACGGGCAACGGGGATCTGTTTCTCATCCTTAACATAACAAGGCATGCTCACAGGCCACAGACGCTGGCCATTTAAATGGCGCACGCTGAAGGCGTGGGTTTCAGTTAATCCGTTTAGCAATTGCTCAACATTGTTATTTACCGGCGTAATAAACTCGAGCAAGGCTTCACTGTAATCCGTCGTAATACGTGAATGCATTAACGCCGAGCCTAAGGCTTCGGGATGCGAGTCTGTAGCGAGATAACCAAACTCATCAATCCGCAACGCCTCACGTTCTATGCCACGTAACATACCCAAGAGTGCGGTGCGCCCATGGACGTCCGAGAGATGTTGTACTAATTCATTGAATGACTTCAATTTGCGCTTCTCTAATTGGTGATTCGCTATCGCGACAAGGTTAACAGTCAGACCTTTATTTTGAGGCTTATCTTGCAAAATACGCCTCAAAATAAATCTAAACCTGTCTGTGGGGCAAGCCAAATTCACAACTTGTACTGTTAAAAGCAGACGGTGACAGCTAATGCTGTCACCGTCTTTCGATGTAAATCCGGTAAATATGTGACAAATAATCGTTAATTAACGTACCCGTCTCTTACCTATATAAGGGCGAAATACCAATTTACAATACTAAAGTTTCAATTGGATAGCCCAACGCCGCTAAATCTGCTTCGATTTTCGCTTTATCTCCCACCACCAGAATCACCATTTTATTGATATCTAGCTCGGAAGCCGCGAGGGCATTGAGTTCATTTTTTGTTACAGTATTAATGATCTTGTCCTGTTGAGCCGTAAAATCTTGGCTCAATTGGTAACGTTGGATCATGCGCATAAAGCCCGCTTTTTGATACGGCGTTTCATAATCAAGTGCTTGGCCTTGCGAGACTGAATTTCGCATAAAGGCAAGTTCAGTATCCGTCATCCCCTTTTGCTGGTACGCACTGATTTCTTTTACAAACTCAGTGAGGGCTTTCGCCGTCACATCACTGCGCACGTTACTTGATGCAACAAAATCCCCTACTTCAGCACCGCCGGCAAAACTGGTACGAGCGCCATAGGTATAACCTTTATTCTCACGTAAATTCAGGTTGATACGGCTATTGAATGCGCCGCCTAACGGATAATTCATCAGATAGGATTTAAAATAATCGCCTGTGGCATCGTAGGGTAATGCGCGCTTGGCAATATTGATTACCGATTGAGCCGCACCAGGTTTATCAATCACATAAATTGTGCCGCCTTTTAATGCAGGGAGTGGCTTAAGTGGCGGCATCACAACTGCGGCCCCTTGCCACTGACTCAATCCCGCTAACTTAGGCAATAATGCTGATTCAGGTAAATTGGCGACTGTGACGATTTTAGCGTTACCGCCTTGATACTGCTGGGCATAAAACGCTTTTACATCGGCTAACGTAAGCGCCGCGACTGAATCGAGCGTACCAAGATCATTCACACCTAACGCATTGTCTTTACCGTATAACAAAGACGACAACGCCGTATCAGCCAGATAGCTAGGATCGGACTGCATATGCTGGATCTGTTGTAATTGCTGCTGTTTCACTCGCGAAAAGTCAGCTTCGCTGAATGCTGGCTGAAACAGTTTTTCTTCCATAATCGCCAGCGTCTCATCTAAATGCGCTGTCAGAGCCGATACTTTGATCGCACTTTGATATTCAGAGGCACTAAAGTCGACTGAACTGCCGAGCATTTCTAAGGCTTGCGAAAGCGCTTCACTGCTGCGTTTCTGGCTCGACTCATTAAGCATTTCCGCAGTCAGCGTTGCTAAGCCCGCTTTTTCAACTGGTACCAGTCTATGGCCACCATTGAGGTACACAATTAACTCAACCGTAGGCGTTTCAGTGCTTTGCGTGCCCATGACTTCTATGCCATTGGCTAAGGTTTTTGTCCATATTGTCGGAACCTTTAACACAGGCGCAGCGCCAGATGCGGGCATCTTAGTCCGATCAAAACTTGATACGAGTTCAGGCTTTGGCAAATCCCCTTCTACCGCGGTTTGCGCAACAGGCAAGGTCGCTGGCGTGAAGTTATCGGCATGGGCAATAAGTGACGTCATTCCCTGCGGCACCACACTCATCACCACCATAGGCTTATTTTTGATGTATTGCTTAAACACGCGCATCACATCATCTTTGGTCACATTGGCATAACGACTCAAGTCCGAGGCTATCATATTCGGATTGCCCGTCAGCGTTTGGTTCATCGCTAAGGCTGATACTTTGCCAGAAACACTTTGCAGGCTGTAAATTGTATCCGCCTCAAACTGCACTTTCACTTTTTGCAGATCGTCATCGGTAACGCCACGTTGCTCAAACTCATTAATAGAATCGAGGATACGTTGCTCCAGATCCGCCAGTTTGCCGCCCTTTTCAGGATTGGCTAAAGCGTAAATCGACATCTGACACGCCAGCTCTTGGCAAGGATGGCTGACATTGGCCTGCACGGCATAACCATCCTTCACCAAGTTTTTATATAACAAGGATGTTTTGCCGCCGCCTAGTATATTGGCTAACAGATCGAGCGCAGCTTCATCAGGATGCCTTGCGTATACGGTTGGAAAACCAATACGGATCAAAGGCAAATGCACTTGATCTTCCATGGAGATATAACGCGTTTTATCTAAGTTAACCAGCGCCTTTTGCTCTAACGAGACTTCAGGGCCGCGGGGGATTTCACCAAAATATTTGTTTACCCAGGCTAAGGTCTGCATTTCATCGAAATCGCCACCTATGGTCAGGGTTGCATTGTTAGGCCCATACCAACGTTGGAAAAAGTGTTTAACATCATCAACTGTGGCGCGATTAAGATCGTCCGGCCAGCCAATCACAGGCCAAGAATAAGGATGACCGACAGGATACATGACTTGGCTAAAACGCTCACTCATGCGGCCATAGGGCTGATTATCGATACGCTGAGCACGCTCGTTTTTCACAGTCTCGCGCTGCACTTCAAATTTTTCACTGGTGAGTGCCGGCAATAAAAAGCCCATACGGTCCGACTCAAGCCACAGCATTTTTTCTAATTGATTGCTGGGTACGGTTTCAAAGTAGTTGGTTCTGTCGGTATTGGTCGTGCCGTTTAAGGTGCCGCCAGCTTCGGTAACCACTTCAAAATGTTGTTCGTCAGCAACGTGCTGCGAGCCTTGAAACATCATGTGTTCAAATAAATGCGCAAAACCCGAACGGCCAGCTAATTCACGGGCAGATCCCACATGATAAGTGACGTCGACATGCACTAAGGGATCGGAATCATCTTGATGCAAAATAACCGTTAACCCATTGGCTAATTGGTACTTTTTGTAGGGGATCCCTACTTGCGAATCAGCCAGTTGCACATTCTCAATAAGTTTAACGCCTGCGGGCAAGTTCGCCGTAGTCGTTTCAGATGCACAGCCCGCGAGTGCGGCAGAAATTGCGACCGCTAATATCCATTTCTTCAAAACATTCCCCTCATACATCAATAGGTCAAAATAAAGTGTTATAGCTAAAGTGCTGCGTAAAGTAATAGTGCGCTTAAATGATTAAGCATTGGGATTTATGACTCGCAAAATTGGCACTAAGTTCCTATCTATACTGTAAATTCAGTCTAAACGGAAAACACTCCCAGCACTTGACTATTAAATGCATCCTAGCGCCATCATGCTATCCATTGCAGCACAGCTGCGGCAACAATTAAGTAACGAATTGTTTTTCCGATTAAAATCATCACCAAAGAGGGGATTAACGCTAACCTAAGCCAACCTGCCAATAAACAGAGAATATCGCCGATAACCGGTGCCCATGAGAGCAATAGCGCCCATACGCCGTAGCGCTCAATCAAGGCGAGCCCCTTTGCGTGTTTACCTGTCGCTAACGCTTCCGGTGATTTTGCTAGGCGACCTAAGCGGCCTAAATAGAAACTGGTCATCGCGCCCAACGTGTTACCAATACTAGCCACCACGACCAGCGCAACCCAAGCCTCTGGGGTTTTGTTTAATAACGCCACGAGTAAGACTTCAGATCCCCCCGGTAACAATGTCGCCGCTAAAAAAGCGCCGGAGAACATAATGCCTAACTCAGTCATAATGGCTTACTCAATGATAAATCTCTCTTTTTACATTCAATACAATTAAGCTTGCCTAGGGTTAATTGAATGTTTCACTTAATCTTTTTACAACAAACTCATTTATCACAATAAGTTATAAGAAAAACGGTTTGTTATAACCCTAGCTCTGTCGATACAATGGTTTAACTATGGCAATCAATGACCCTGCGCATGACTGAGAGCGCGTTAACATCACGCTCAATTCGTTAAATACGAATCCTATCATCGCAGGTCTATTGGCTCACTCTTAATTTATTTTTCTGGAATATGCATGATCCTTCAAACCATTAGCCGCATTCCGTTTTGGCAAAAAGTCTTAGCAGGCTTTATCTTAGGTGCGCTCGTTGGCGTTATTTTAGGTGAAAGCGCCACAGTGCTAAAACCACTCGGTGATCTGTTCATTGGCGCCATTAAGATGTTGGTCGCGCCTTTGGTATTTTGTGCCATTGTCGTCAGTATCACATCGCTCGGCTCGCAAACTAGCCTAAAACGCTTGAGCCTTAAAACCTTAGGCATGTTCATGCTGACAGGCACGATTGCCTCGTTGATCGGCTTAGCCGTAGGCTCAATGATCGACATGGGCGGCACTATGCAGCTCACGGCAACGGAAGTGCGCGAGCGTAATATTCCCGGTTTTGCACAAGTGTTGCTCGACATGATCCCTGTCAATCCTTTCGCTTCACTGGCTGAAGGTAAGGTACTGCAAATTATCGTGTTTGCCGCGTTAGTGGGTATCGCTATTAACAAAGTCGGCGAGAAAGCTGAGCCGCTAAAACGCACCATAGAAGCAGGCGCTGAAGTCATGTTCCAACTGACTCGTATGGTCTTAAAACTCACCCCTATCGGCGTGTTTGGTTTAATGGCATGGGTTGTGGGTGAATATGGTTTATCAACCTTACTGCCTTTGGGTAAGTTTATCGGGGCTATCTACATTGCCGCTTTTATCCACATCATCTTTGTTTACGGTGGCTTAGTGAAATTTGTCGGCGGTTTAAGCCCACTGCAATTTTTCCGCAAAGCTATGCCAGCGCAGTTAGTCGCCTTTAGTACTTCTTCAAGTTTCGGCACTTTACCTGCGAGCACCCGTGCAGTCGAAACCATGGGCGTATCAAAGCGTTATAGCGCCTTTGTGATGCCATTAGGTGCGACCATGAACATGGACGGCTGTGGGGGTATTTATCCTGCGATTGCCGCTATCTTCATCGCCCAAATTTACAATATTCCGCTCGATACACTGGACTATGTAATGATTGCCGTGACTGCAACCGTGGCTTCTGTTGGCACCGCTGGCGTGCCAGGAAGTGCAATGGTGATGTTAACTGTGACCTTAGGTGTGATTGGTCTGCCACTTGAAGGCATTGCCTTTATCGCCGCGATTGACCGTATCATCGATATGATCCGCACAGCAACGAACGTGACGGGCGATATGATGACAGCTGTCGTGATTGGTAAATCAGAAAATGAACTCGATGAAGCGCAGTTCTATTCGAACGATAACCAAGACGTTACACCAGTAAGTTCGCAGCAATAACAATACTGGGTCGAAGCCACTGCGCTAAACCATCAGTAACATTAGGTAAATTACGCAGATGATGTAAATCAAGAGACCGCTTAGGCGGTCTTTTTTTTATCCAGCAAACAACGGTGAAACTGTCGACCTTAAAGCATCCAATCAACTCCAACAATCCTCATCGGCTGTAAAATAGGTTACCCAAATAAGATCAAACTGTTAGACTCTGAAACCACTCTAACTCACATTTTAGCAGAACAGACAATGACGAGACTCTTCCTTATCCCGCTGATCCTATGTTTGTTTTGGGCGTTATTTTTAAAAGCCAACAAACTCACACTAAAACAAGGCCGACGAGGTTTTATCTACATTATCGGCATAAGTGGCGGGCTGATTTTAATCCTCATCACGTTAATGTGGTTAACGGCTTAGCAAAAGGCCAACTCAATATCGAGTTGGCCTTAGTGATAAGACTGTACTAACAATTGGAAGATGTTCAAAGCTCAGTTAACCCCAATCGGTTAACTCAGTGATTAACCCCGTCCATTACCCAAGAACGGCAAGTAAAATCCCCGCAGCGACTGCCGAACCTAACACACCCGCCACATTGGGCCCCATTGCATGCATCAGCAGGAAGTTATGTTGATTCGCTTCTAACCCCACTTTATTGACGACTCGCGCCGCCATAGGCACAGCCGACACCCCTGCCGCGCCAATCAGCGGATTCACTTTACCACCCGACAGCTTACACATGAGTTTTGCCATCAACACACCCGCGGCAGTTCCAACGCTAAAAGCCAAAGCACCCAACACCAAAATCCCTAAGGTTTCCAGTCGCAGAAATTGATCGGCCGATAACTTAGAACCCACAGCTAACCCTAAGAAAATAGTGACGATATTGATAAGCTCGTTCTGCGCCGTTTTCGATAATCTATCCACCACGCCCGATTCACGCATCAAGTTACCAAGGCAAAACATGCCCACTAACGGCGTGGCCGCAGGTAAGAAGAGAATCGTTAATCCCAGCACCATTAAGGGGAAAATGATCTTTTCCTTCTTGCTGACTTCGCGCAGCTGCTCCATTTTAATTTCGCGCTCAGCTTGGGTTGTCAGTAAGCGCATGATCGGCGGTTGAATAATAGGGACTAACGCCATATAGGAATAAGCCGCAACCGCAATCGCACCCAATAACTCAGGCGCCAGCTTTGAAGCGAGGAAAATCGCCGTCGGCCCATCGGCGCCGCCGATAATCGCAATGGCCGCCGCATCCTTCATAGTGAACTCAAAGCCCGGCACTAGGTTCAGCGCTATCGCACCTATCAGTGTCGCGAAAATCCCAAACTGCGCCGCAGCTCCTAACAACAGGGTTTTAGGATTGGCAATCAAGGCACTAAAGTCGGTCAGCGCACCGACGCCCATAAAGATCAACAGTGGGAACACCCCAGTCTCAATCCCCACATGATAGGCGTAATACAGCATGCCGCCTTCTTCGGTAAATCCCGCATGGGGAATGTTCGCCAGTACTGCACCAAAACCAATGGGCAACAATAGCAAAGGCTCAAATCCACGCACGATGGCGAGATACAAAAGCAAAGCACCCACTGCCATCATCAACACTTGCCCGTCAGTAAAATGGGCAATACCTGTCTCGGCCCAAAAAGCCATTAAACCTTCCATAATGACTCCTACGCCAGGGCCAGTAATTGAGAACCCACAGACACTGAGTCACCTTCTTTCACCCAGAGCTTAGCGATAATGCCATCGCCCTGAGCACGAATTTCAGTTTCCATCTTCATCGCCTCAAGGATGATCACAACATCGCCTTCACACACTCTATCGCCTAGAGAAACATGCACTTTGAAGATGTTGCCCGACAGAGGCGCGCTCATTTCAAGCCGGATCTCACCATGGCTAGCCGTTGGCGTAGTGCTCGCCGTAGCCGTTTGCACGGCATGAACAATTTGGCCCTGTGGTTGGATTTGCGAAATCTCACCGCCGGCGGCGACTTCAACTACGTACTCTTGCCCTTCGACAGTCACAGTGTAAGTTTCTGGGCCACGATCCGCAGCATTAGCAGCAAGTGCCGAAGTCAATTCAGGCTTAGGCTCAAAGGCGCTTGGATCGTCACGATTCTTTAAGAACTGCAATCCTATTTGTGGGAAGAGTGCATAGGTCAGCACATCATCGTCATGCTCTGAAGATAGGCGAATGCCCTGTTCCTGCGCTTTATCTGCCAACTCGAGCCGTAACTTAGCCAGCTCCGGCGTTAATAAATCCGCAGGGCGACAGGTAATAGCTTCAACCCCTTGCAAGACTCTGGCTTGCAATGCGGCATCTACTGGCGCAGGCGTCGCGCCATATTCCCCCTTGAGCACGCCTTCAGTCTCTTTCGTCAGTGACTTATAACGCTCACCCATTAGCACATTGATTACTGCCTGCGAGCCGACAATCTGCGATGTGGGCGTCACTAACGGCAAGAAACCTAAATCAGCACGAACGCGGGGGATTTCTTCCAATACCAAGTCCATCTTATCGGCCGCGCCCTGTTCCTTTAGTTGGCTCTCCATATTGGTCAACATGCCACCAGGCACTTGTGCACGTAAGATCCGCGAATCGATGCCTTTCAGCGCGCCTTCAAACTTAGCGTACTTCTTGCGCACTTCACGAAAATAAGCGGCAATCTCCTCAAGCAAAACCATATCGTAACCCGTGGCACGCTCAGTATCTTCCACCATAGCGATAACGGTTTCAGTTGCAGTATGTCCATAGGTTTGACTCATCGACGAAATTGCCGTATCGAGCACATCGACACCCGCTTCAATGGCTTTCTGATAAGTGGCCGTACTCAACCCTGTCGTCGCATGACAATGCATAGATAACACGAGTTGGGTCTGAGATTTGAGTCGGCTAATAAGCTCAAACGCTTCCATCGGCTTAAGTAAGCCCGCCATATCTTTGATGCACAAAGAATCACACCCCATATCTTCGAGACGTTTTGCCATATCAACCCAAGTCTCTATGGTGTGCACTGGACTCGTGGTATACGAAATCGTCCCCTGCGCATGGCCGCCAACTTGGCGCACCGCTTTCACCGCAGTCTCGAGGTTGCGCACATCGTTCATCGCATCGAAAATACGAAATACATCAACGCCATTAGTATGGGCGCGCTCAACAAAACGCGTCACTAAATCATCGGCATAATGGCGATAACCTAAGAGGTTTTGGCCACGCAGCAACATTTGCTGCGGCGTATTCGGCATGGCCTTTTTCAGCTCACGAATTCGATCCCAAGGATCTTCACCAAGATAACGAATGCAGGCATCAAACGTCGCCCCACCCCAAGATTCCAGTGACCAGAAGCCGATCTTATCGAGTAATGGCGCTATCGGTAACATGTCATCAAGGCGTAAGCGCGTCGCTAAAATAGATTGATGCGCGTCCCGCAAAACGACATCAGTTAAAAATAATGGCTTAGCTACTGCCGCCGTAGAATTATATACAAAAGTCATACTGCTCCCCATTACTTAATCTGTGAACGATACTGCTTTACCGCTAGTGAAATCGCAGCGACCACATTTGGGTCTAAAGGCTTAACATCTGATTGTGCTACTCTCTGCTGGCTTTTAGCATGATTTGTAGCAAAACGTGCAGATGCTGCATCCACCGCACACCAGCGCGCAACCAAATGGATCCCAAGGATTAGTACACTTAAAAATAAATACACTAAGCCCATCCCCAAAAACATAATGCCAACGGCATCCAATAAAGATTGCGTTACATCCTCCATAGCTCCCCCTCCCCCTCCCCCTTACTCTCTCAATCCCTATCAACAGTACGATTGCCCCAAAACCATCGCTATCGCATCACAAGTTCAACATTCAATCGGTTGAGCGGTTTACAAACTATGGGTCTCTGGTAGACAGACCTATAGCGACCACCACACCAAAGAGGACTTGAATAAAAAATCATATTTAAAAGCTAAAAAGTCACACAACAAGAAAACCAGCTTGAACTAAACCCAGTACAAACATAACCAATTGATAACAAAAAACCATTAAAATGTAAATTGGTCTTACCAATATTAACTAAACCAAAAGACTGTTAATCACTAATCCTCAGAAATCGAGCAATTAAATCAATATACCATAATGAAATACGCACTATGCTAGAGTTAAGTCTAAATGATGTACTAGGCTAAAAAATGATTCCTAAATTGAAGACAACGAACATAGGAACAAACCAAGTGAAAAAGCATGCAAATTTCACAATCCAAGTTACTGCTATTTGATTCTGGTAGAAGATAAAAAGGAATGTCGTTCTGGAGGCATTGTTTGAAGAAGAGGAATGGGTTCAATCTAACAAATTAAATCATCCATTTTGACAACTTAGATGTCCCCTTGATACCAACACAAAGCGGTGCTATAGGCTCAATACGGTTTGTTGTGGAGCGGCTATCTTGAAAGATAAGCCACAGTGCTACCCGAGGTAGACCTTAGGCTCTTAGCTATTCGCAGGATTAATACCAATCGTATTTAATATCTGTTCATTCAGCGGGAATTCAACGCGCTTTAAACAAGGCGAAGGCTTGAAGACATAGTAGTGCTCTGTCGAAAGCCTTAAACGCAGTATAAAGCGCGTTGCCATGCCGTTAACAGTTAGCCGCCCGTCGGCATCCCACTCCGGTGTTGCATTGACTTAAAAGGGAATAACCATTTCTGCGTCAATGCGCCTTGGATTGAGATGACTGTGAGGCTGTGAACTGATTAGATATTTAATGTGATTAGTATAAGCAATAGGACAAGAACGAAATAAGGAAGCCTAGGATCGACAAGGAACTCAGCAATTAAAAAATGAGCTGGTGAGCTGGTGAGCTGGTGAGCTGGTGAGCTGGTGAGCTGGTGAGCTGGTGAGCTGGTGAGCTGGTGAGAAAAATAGCAAGGAAAATGCAAGTTGGAAGAAAATATATCAATTCCTGCAAATTTCAGACGCAAAAAAGCCAGCTTATTCAGCTGGCTTCGTTGCATCTCAATGAGATAATTAGGCGCTTGGCGATGACCTACTCTCACATGGGGAGACCCCACACTACCATCGGCGCGTTTGCGTTTCACTTCTGAGTTCGGGATGGGATCAGGTGGTTCCACAAGGCTATTGTCACCAAGCAAATTCTTACTGGTTAATTGTCCGTCTGACGGCATTGTCTCCTTGCTACTGTGCTCATGTACTAACGTACACTCCGCGCCTCGCTCGTCACGGCTTTGTCAGCCTAACAATTTCCTGCGTAATTAACCTTTTAATTAAAATTTGAAAAGCTGATTTGCTTTGAGTCTTTCACTTTATCAAGTATCTCTATTCTGTCTAAGTTCGCTTAGCAAAACCCATCTGGGTTGTATGGTTAAGCCTCTCGAGTCATTAGTACATGTTAGCTCAACGCCTCACAACGCTTACACACCATGCCTATCAACGTCCTAGTCTCGAACGGCTCTTTAGAGGAATTAAATTCCTAGGGATGACTCATCTTAGGGCTCGCTTCCCGCTTAGATGCTTTCAGCGGTTATCGATTCCGAACGTAGCTACCGGGCAATGCCATTGGCATGACAACCCGAACACCAGCGGTTCGTCCACTCCGGTCCTCTCGTACTAGGAGCAGCTCCCTTCAATCATCCAACGCCCACGGCAGATAGGGACCGAACTGTCTCACGACGTTCTGAACCCAGCTCGCGTACCACTTTAAATGGCGAACAGCCATACCCTTGGGACCGACTTCAGCCCCAGGATGTGATGAGCCGACATCGAGGTGCCAAACACCGCCGTCGATATGAACTCTTGGGCGGTATCAGCCTGTTATCCCCGGAGTACCTTTTATCCGTTGAGCGATGGCCCTTCCATTCAGAACCACCGGATCACTATGACCTACTTTCGTACCTGCTCGACGTGTATGTCTCGCAGTTAAGCTGGCTTATGCCATTGCACTAACCGTACGATGTCCGACCGTACTTAGCCAACCTTCGTGCTCCTCCGTTACTCTTTGGGAGGAGACCGCCCCAGTCAAACTACCCACCAGGCACTGTCCCTAATCCCGATAAGGGACCTAGGTTAGAACATCAAAACTACAAGGGTGGTATTTCAAGGACGACTCCATCATGACTAGCGTCACAACTTCAAAGTCTCCCACCTATCCTACACATGTAGGTTCAATGTTCAGTGCCAAGCTATAGTAAAGGTTCACGGGGTCTTTCCGTCTAGCCGCGGGTATACGGCATCTTCACCGCAATTTCAACTTCACTGAGTCTCGGCTGGAGACAGCGTGGCCATCATTACGCCATTCGTGCAGGTCGGAACTTACCCGACAAGGAATTTCGCTACCTTAGGACCGTTATAGTTACGGCCGCCGTTTACCGGGGCTTCGATCATGAGCTTCTCTTGCGATAACCCAATCAATTAACCTTCCGGCACCGGGCAGGCGTCACACCGTATACTTCCTCTTGCGAGTTTGCACAGTGCTGTGTTTTTGATAAACAGTTGCAGCCACCTGGTATCTGCGACTCCCGTCAGCTTAGAGAGCAAGTCTCATCACCAACAGGAGCGTACCTTCTCCCGAAGTTACGGTACCATTTTGCCTAGTTCCTTCAGCCGAGTTCTCTCAAGCGCCTTGGTATTCTCTACCCGACCACCTGTGTCGGTTTGGGGTACGATTCCCGCTAACCTGAAGCTTAGAAGATTTTCCTGGAAGCATGGCATCAACTACTTCAGTCCCTTAGGACCTCGTCATCAGCTCTCAGTGTGTACATCAAAGTACGTGTCCCCGGATTTGCCTAAGAACACCACCTACCACCTTAAACGCGGACTACCAACGCCGCGCTAGCCTAGCCTTCTCCGTCTCTCCATCGCAGTTAGCGGAAGTACAGAAATATTAATCTGTTTCCCATCGATTACGCCTTTCGGCCTCACCTTAGGGGTCGACTCACCCTGCCCCGATTAACGTTGGACAGGAACCCTTGGTCTTTCGGCGAGGGGGTTTTTCACCCCCTTTATCGTTACTCATGTCAGCATTCGCACTTCTGATACCTCCAGCGTGGGTTACCCCTTCACCTTCAACGGCTTACAGAACGCTCCTCTACCGCGCACAGTAAACTGTGCACCCGTAGCTTCGGTGACTAGCTTAGCCCCGTTACATCTTCCGCGCAGGCCGACTCGACTAGTGAGCTATTACGCTTTCTTTAAATGATGGCTGCTTCTAAGCCAACATCCTAGCTGTCTAAGCCTTCCCACATCGTTTCCCACTTAGCTAGTACTTTGGGACCTTAGCTGACGGTCTGGGTTGTTTCCCTTTTGACGACGGACGTTAGCACCCGCCGTCTGTCTCCCGAGTAGTACTCATTGGTATTCGGAGTTTGCAAAGGGTTGGTAAGTCGGGATGACCCCCTAGCCTTAACAGTGCTCTACCCCCAATGGTATTCGCTCGAGGCGCTACCTAAATAGCTTTCGAGGAGAACCAGATATCTCCCGGTTTGATTGGCCTTTCACCCCCAGCCACAAGTCATCCGCTAATTTTTCAACATTAGTCGGTTCGGTCCTCCAGTTGATGTTACTCAACCTTCAACCTGCCCATGGCTAGATCACCGGGTTTCGGGTCTACACCTTGCAACTAAACGCGCAGTTAACACTCGGTTTCCCTACGGCTCCGCTATTCGCTTAACCTCGCTACAAAATGTAAGTCGCTGACCCATTATACAAAAGGTACGCAGTCACGGTCTCAAGAACCGCTCCCACTGCTTGTACGTATACGGTTTCAGGTTCTATTTCACTCCCCTCACAGGGGTTCTTTTCGCCTTTCCCTCACGGTACTGGTTCACTATCGGTCAGTCAGGAGTATTTAGCCTTGGAGGATGGTCCCCCCATATTCAAACAGGATGTCACGTGTCCCGCCTTACTCGTTTTCATCAATGGTTAGTTTTCATGTACGGGGCTATCACCCTGTGCCGCTGTGCTTTCCAACACATTCCACTAACACCCCACTGACTTAAGGGCTAATCCCCGTTCGCTCGCCGCTACTAGGGGAATCTCGGTTGATTTCTTTTCCTAAGGGTACTTAGATGTTTCAGTTCCCCTCGTTCGCCTCGCAACACTATGTATTCATGTTGCGATAACCGCTTATGCGGCTGGGTTCCCCCATTCGGACATCGTTAGCTCAAATGCTTGTTACTAGCTCGCCAACGCTTTTCGCAAGTTACTACGTCCTTCATCGCCTCTGACTGCCAAGGCATCCACCGTATACGCTTAGTCGCTTAACCATACAACCCAAATGAGTTTCACTCACTTGAGTCGCATTGCGACCAGCTTGGTTTTACTTGTCTCACTTCTGACCAAAGAAGTGGACGCGCCTTAGACGTAAACTATTCAATAAAGCATAATTTACTTTTGAATATTCAAGACACTTAATAAAGTGTTTGAGAACTCATGATGCAAACGTTTCCACGTTTACATCGTTTTGTAATTAATCACATGACAGACTCATGCAATTAAATACTATCAGCTTTCCAAATTGTTAAAGAACAATGCTAACCGGCTCGCGGTGCATTCAGCTCTGACTTCTCCTAAGAGAAGCTAAACAAGCAATCTGTGTGAACACTCAAAAACACGGATGTTTTTGTGTCGACTCGGCACGTATGCCATGTTGTCGACCCAACAAGCGTAAGTTAGTCGTATAGGTAAGGAGGTGATCCAGCCCCAGGTTCCCCTAGGGCTACCTTGTTACGACTTCACCCCAGTCATGAACCACAAAGTGGTGAGCGCCCCCCCGAAGGTTAAGCTACCCACTTCTTTTGCAGCCCACTCCCATGGTGTGACGGGCGGTGTGTACAAGGCCCGGGAACGTATTCACCGTGGCATTCTGATCCACGATTACTAGCGATTCCGACTTCATGGAGTCGAGTTGCAGACTCCAATCCGGACTACGACGAGCTTTGTGAGATTAGCTCCACCTCGCGGCTTTGCAACCCTCTGTACTCGCCATTGTAGCACGTGTGTAGCCCTACTCGTAAGGGCCATGATGACTTGACGTCGTCCCCACCTTCCTCCGGTTTATCACCGGCAGTCTCCCTAGAGTTCCCACCATTACGTGCTGGCAAATAAGGATAGGGGTTGCGCTCGTTGCGGGACTTAACCCAACATTTCACAACACGAGCTGACGACAGCCATGCAGCACCTGTCTCAGAGTTCCCGAAGGCACTAAGCTATCTCTAGCGAATTCTCTGGATGTCAAGAGTAGGTAAGGTTCTTCGCGTTGCATCGAATTAAACCACATGCTCCACCGCTTGTGCGGGCCCCCGTCAATTCATTTGAGTTTTAACCTTGCGGCCGTACTCCCCAGGCGGTCTACTTAATGCGTTAGCTTGAGAGCCCAGTGTTCAAGACACCAAACTCCGAGTAGACATCGTTTACGGCGTGGACTACCAGGGTATCTAATCCTGTTTGCTCCCCACGCTTTCGTGCCTGAGCGTCAGTCTTTGTCCAGGGGGCCGCCTTCGCCACCGGTATTCCTCCAGATCTCTACGCATTTCACCGCTACACCTGGAATTCTACCCCCCTCTACAAGACTCTAGTTCGCCAGTTCGAAATGCAATTCCCAGGTTGAGCCCGGGGCTTTCACATCTCGCTTAACAAACCGCCTGCGCACGCTTTACGCCCAGTAATTCCGATTAACGCTCGGACCCTCCGTATTACCGCGGCTGCTGGCACGGAGTTAGCCGGTCCTTCTTCTGTAGGTAACGTCACAGCAATGGTGTATTAAACCATTACCTTTCCTCCCTACTGAAAGTGCTTTACAACCCGAAGGCCTTCTTCACACACGCGGCATGGCTGCATCAGGGTTTCCCCCATTGTGCAACATTCCCCACTGCTGCCTCCCGTAGGAGTCTGGGCCGTGTCTCAGTCCCAGTGTGGCTGATCATCCTCTCAGAACAGCTAGGGATCGTCGCCTTGGTGAGCCATTACCTCACCAACTAGCTAATCCCACCTAGGTTCATCCAATCGCGGAAGGCCCGAAGGTCCCCTCCTTTCCCCCGTAGGGCGTATGCGGTATTAGCAGTCGTTTCCAACTGTTATCCCCCTCGACTGGGCAGATCCCTAGGCATTACTCACCCGTCCGCCGCTCGCCACCTCAGAAGTAAACTCCCTTGTGCTGCCGCTCGACTTGCATGTGTTAGGCCTGCCGCCAGCGTTCAATCTGAGCCATGATCAAACTCTTCAATTAAAGTTTTGTTGCTTCCGTCTTACGACTTCAGCGGCTCAATGAATTCTGATTTTTTGTTTCCGCCCTCTCTTCATAAAGAGAAGAAAGCGAAACCAAAATTATGTACATATTGCTATGAACACTCTTCATCATTGATTTAATTCTTTGACTGCCAACCCTAAGGTTAAGCAGTTTCGATTAACTCAACACCTGTGAGTGTCCACACAGATTTCTTGTTTTATCTTGTTAAAGAGCAACTCAATATTCGTAAGAGAACTTGAGTACCACACTGAGCGCCGAACGCTTCCAGTTGGCTAGGGCTGCGTATTCTACGCATTTCCCGTTTCGCGTCAAGGAGTATTTTTCAACTTCTTGCTGTGCTTGAATTAAGTGCCATTCTCAACAGAGAGTAAGCGACTCAATTCAACCTAACTCGTCAGCTGGCTTTCGCTGTCTGCCGTGTCAGTGGATGCGCATTATAGGGAGCAGAAGATTTTGTGCAAGGGCTTTTTTAACAATCAGCGCCAAGCGAATGAATAACCACCAAACTGCAGAAATATACTGCAATATTGAGCAATATCGCAGTTTGGGTTGATAAGTCTGGCAGAAGAAATAGCCTATTGCAGCGGTTTTAATAGATTGAATGGGCATAAACAGAAGTTGATAGCTATTTTTCGTAATATCTATCAGCAAATCTCTAAAAGCGTAATGCCCAGTGTGATGCCTTACTCTTGTTCGCAGCGAGCTAATGATAAGCAATGATCAAAAGCACGAGCCCTAAGGTTTATGCTCTTCTTGTTTCTCTTTCTCGAGATCTGTAACGACTTGAGTTTGTGCAGCGGCTTGGACTGAGAAGTTCGTCTCGGCACTCGCCGCGACATCATCTCCTACAACGTGAGCGACTTTGAGCTTTCTCACCGTTCTGATAGTAATGATCGGGCCTGAAATCGCATATAAGTAGAAGCCGACACATAAAATCAATGCAGGTTGCACCGACACCACCACAAACACACCGACGACCAGTAAGATCACGATGAAGTTAACCTTGCCGCGCCAATCAATTTCTTTAAAGGAGTGATAGCGGAAATTGCTGACCATCAGTAAACCGGTTGCTGCCGTAACAAGGGCCGCAATCCAACTGATATTTCTTCCATCGAGACTGTATTGATTACCAAGCCAAATACTGCCAGCAATAACAGCGGCGGCAGCCGGGCTGGCGAGACCTTGAAAGTAACGCTTATCAGCGACGCCAACTTGCGTATTAAATCGAGCAAGCCTGAGTGCTGCACCTGCGCAATAGATAAATGCGGCCAGCCAACCAATTTTACCTAAGTCCGCTAATGCCCAATTGTAGGCGAGTAGTGCTGGCGCCATTCCGAAGGACACCATATCGGCCATACTGTCGTACTCAGCACCAAAATCACTTTGGGTATTAGTCAGTCTTGCCACTCGTCCATCGAGCCCATCACAAATCATGGCAATAAAAATGGCTATCGCTGCGGCTTCAAAGTTAGCATTCATGGAAGCAATTACGGCATAAAAGCCAGAAAACAAACCCGCTGTGGTAAAAAGGTTCGGTAATAAATAGATACCTTTATTCTTTACTGTTTGATTTGAAGAATTTTGCATACACTTATTACGCTAGTTCAGTGAAGAGAAGTTAGCTTTCAAGATAACATATTTTATTATCATGTCGATGAGAGACCAGTTAGGGATGATTTCGATGTTAAAAGTGAACACGTTCAGCACTATGCTATGCCGCTGGTTTTGGCTCGGCCTTTTCATTGGCCCCGTTTCTTCGGGCGTTATCTATACTTGGGTCGACGAAAATGGGGTGACGCATTACAGCCAACAAGCCCCGCAACAAGAAAACATCAAAGCAGAAAAGCTCTACAGTGAAGATTTAGAGCAGGCGAAAGTGGGTTTTATCGCACCGGTAAAGAAAGCAGAAGCCACTTCTGAAGCCAATGAATTAGAAAAGTCAGCGGCGCTGATCAAAGAGAAAGATGCTAAACAGGCTCAATCCATTTGTGAGAGTGCTAAACACAATTTAGATATTCTCACGACGCACACTAAGCTTATCCGCCAAACTTCCGATTCGGGTGAATCTGTCGCTATGACAGAGGAAGACCGCCAAGCCTCGATTGCTCAGCAACAGGAAAGAATCAAACTCTTCTGTGATAAGAAGTAGCCAAATTCACTATGCCACTACATTAACGAACAACGATTAACGCTAATGCAATAAAAAAGGAGCCGAGTTAAAAACTCGGCTCCTTTCGTTTTAGTGCTTGAAGCGGTAGCGATACTGACTAAGAAAGCGCTATCTCTTATTGCAAGATAGTTTATTTCAAGCTCGTTCATTCAAGAACGCTTATTTCAGTTCGCCTATTTCAATCTATCCAACTTCAAGCTTGCGATTAACGTATCGCACTCAAACAACACACTAAGTGACTAGCTACTGGTTATTGCTCGAACACTAACTCGCCACCCGCACAGCTGACCTTGATCGGTTTACCCGGTAACAAGTCGCCACGCAGTAATTTCTGCGCCAGCGGGTTTTCGACTTCTTGCTGCAATGCCCGTTTCAACGGTCTTGCGCCATACACAGGATCGAAACCAATTTCCGCAATCAGTGATAATGCGTCGTCGGTGATCTCCAATGCATAGTCCTTTTCCGCCAAACGTTGGCGTAAGGAAGCAATCTGTATCGAAGCAATACGTTTGATATTGGCAGCATCCAATGGATGGAACACCACAGATTCATCGATACGGTTTAAAAACTCGGGTCTGAAACTGTGAGTCACCACATTCATTACCGCCGCTTTCATCTCTGCATAGGTCACTTGACCAAACCCTTCTTGGATAATGTCGGAGCCTAAGTTCGAGGTCATGATGATCACTGTATTTCTAAAATCAACAGTACGACCTTGACCATCGGTTAAGCGTCCATCATCAAGTACTTGCAGTAAGATGTTAAACACATCGGGATGCGCTTTCTCAACTTCGTCGAGCAATATCACCGAATAAGGTTTACGACGAACGGCTTCCGTTAAGTAACCGCCCTCTTCATAACCTACGTATCCTGGAGGCGCACCCACTAAACGCGACACTGAGTGTTTTTCCATAAACTCAGACATATCAATGCGTACTAAGGCCGATTCGGTATCGAATAAGAACTTCGCCAGTGATTTACACAGCTCAGTTTTACCCACACCCGTTGGACCTAAGAACAGGAACGAACCAATCGGGCGATTTGGATCCGCCAGACCCGCGCGGCTACGACGAATCGCATTCGCGACTGCATCGACGGCTTCGTTTTGGCCAATCACCCGCTCGTGCAGCGCCACTTCCATTTGCAATAATTTTTCGCGCTCGCCTTCAAGCATTTTCGATACGGGAATTCCCGTCGCTTTCGACAAGACTTCGGCGATTTCGAACTCAGTGACCTTATTACGCAATAACGTCATGTCCTGCATTTCGGCTTGCGATGCCAAATCGAGCTGTTTTTCAAGCTCAGGAATACGACCGTATTGCAGCTCAGACATCCGAGTTAAATCACCCGCACGACGCGCCACTTCTAAGTCCATTCGAGCCTGTTCGAGATCGGCTTTAATGTGCTGAGTTCCCGCTAGTGCGGCTTTTTCAGTACGCCAGATTTCGTTCAACTCTGAAGCTTTCGCTTCAACGTCACGTAATTCCTCTTGCAGATGATCAAGCCTGCGACGACTCGCCTCATCATTTTCTTTGGCTAACGCCTGCTCCTCCAGTTTTAGCTGGATAGCACGACGTTCGAGCCGGTCGAGTGACTCAGGTTTTGAGTCCATCTGCATACGGATGCTCGATGCCGCTTCGTCGATCAAATCGATCGCTTTATCGGGCAACTTACGGTCCGACACATAACGGTGCGACATAGTCGCCGCCGCCACAATCGCCGGATCGGTAATTTCCACATGGTGATGCAGCTCGTAACGTTCTTTCAGGCCACGCAAAATGGCGATGGTGTCTTCAACGCTTGGCTCATCCACCAGCACTTTTTGGAAACGACGTTCAAGCGCCGCATCTTTCTCAATGTACTGACGATACTCATCAAGCGTAGTCGCGCCCACACAGTGCAAATCACCTCGCGCTAACGCAGGTTTGAGCATGTTACCCGCATCCATTGCGCCTTCACCTTTACCGGCACCGACCATAGTATGCAGCTCGTCGATGAAGAGGATCACTTGACCTTCTTCCTGCGCTAACTCATTTAATACCGCTTTTAAACGTTCTTCGAACTCACCGCGATATTTAGCGCCCGCAATCAATGAGCCCATGTCGAGGGATAAGACACGCTTATTTTTAATGCCCTCGGGGACTTCACCATTAACGATACGTTGGGCAAGTCCTTCAACAATCGCCGTTTTACCCACACCCGGTTCACCGATAAGGACGGGGTTGTTTTTACTGCGGCGTTGCAGAACTTGGATCGTGCGGCGAATTTCATCGTCACGGCCGATCACTGGATCTAACTTGCCTTGCTCGGCTCGCTCGGTCAGATCGATAGTAAACTTCTTCAACGCTTGGCGTTGATCTTCAGCGTTTGGATCATCCACTTTTTGGCCGCCGCGCATTTGTTCAATGGTTTGCTCCATCAACTCTTTGGTCGCGCCGGCTTTTTTCAATGCCTGCGCGAGGGCATCAGCCCCTTCTAACGCAGCTAATACAAATAACTCGCTAGAGATATATTTGTCTTTACGCTTTTGCGCCAATTTATCGCAAAGATTTAATAAACGGATTAAACCTTGGGATAATTGCACATCGCCGCCCGTACCTTCGACTTGAGGTAAGCGTTCCAGTTCTTGACTCAAAAGCGAGCGCAGCGCACTCACGCGAATGCCGGCTTGAGTCAATAAGGGATGGATTGAACCTGAATCTTGGTTCAACAATGCCATCATCAAATGCAGCGGTTCAATAAACTGATGATCACGCCCGAGTGCGAGAGACTGGGCATCTGAGATGGCAAGCTGAAATTTATTGGTCATACGATCGAGTCGCATACAGCCTCCTAAAACTCACATAGTAGATATATGCCAATCCACAAGATATCTTGCCAATTTAGTGGCGTTAAATCAGTACCGCTAATGGAGAGATCTCAATAGGATTGGTATTACATTTCGTTAGTTAAAAGATGGGGGCTATTTAGCCAAATTCAAGCGGATAACACGGAAATAAATATAAATTGTAGGGGAATTAACTTAAGACTTAAGCCAGATCAACGATGCCATGCGCCCCGTCACCTTATCACGACGATAAGAGAAGTAATCGGTGTCACTGACAGTGCAGATATCGGCGCTATAAATATGCTTGATGCCGAGTAAACTCAAGCGTAATTTAGCCAAGCCAATAATATCGGCCAGATACTTGTCACCACAGGGAATAAAACATGCAGCCGCCTGTGGATGTAACCCACAGAATGCGTGCTTCACTTCGACGCCCACTTCAAATTTTTGCGGACCAATGCCCGGGCCTAGGTAAGCAATCAACTCATCCATAGGAGAACCAAACTGCGCCGCGGTGGCCTCAATCACGCCATCACATAAACCGCGCCAACCGGCATGGGCCGCAGCCACTTCAGTTCCCGCTTGATTACACAGCAATACAGGTAAACAATCGGCGGTCATTACAGCGCAAACTTGGCTCGCTGTTCGGCTAAAACTGGCATCGGCAATCGGCGTATCCGCAGCTTGAGCTAAGCTCAGCATATCTAAATTGAGCACATGGGTACCATGGACTTGCTCAAGCCAGACAGGTTTGGCAGTTAACGCTAATTGTTTGCAGAGTAATTCACGATTAGCCATCACCTGCTGTTCAGCATCACCGACATGCAGTCCAAGATTCAAACTGTCATAGGGATGCACGCTCACACCGCCATGACGATTTGTCATAGCGATGCCAACATTAGCAGGAACAGGCCAATCGTGATCAAACACTTAGAGATACTCGATCGGATGCTCTACCGTGTCTTGACGCAGTGCTTTAGTCAAAATCACCATGTCTTCAGGAATTGGCGCTTGCCAGCTCATGATTTCACAACTCACTGGGTGAGCTAATTCTAGACGAACTGCGTGCAGCGCTTGGCGCTTGAAGTTTTTCAGGATATCGAAAAACTCTGGGCTCGCGGCTTTAGGCGGTTTTGGACGACCACCATACACAGGATCGCCCACTAACACGTGACCTATGTATTCCATGTGCACACGGATCTGGTGAGTACGGCCAGATTCTAGACGTAATCTCAAACGAGTGTGGTTACGGAATTTTTCCGCGACACGGTAATGCGTCACCGCAGGTTTACCTGAGTGCAGCACGGCCATGTGAGTACGTTTAGTAAGATGACGACCAATCGGCTCATCCACAGTACCGCCACCAGTCATAGTCCCCATAACAATCGCTTCGTATTCACGAGTGATTTCACGGGCCTGCAAAGCGGCAACTAAATGCGTTTGCGCTTCAACGGTTTTGGCAACGACCATCAAACCTGTTGTATCTTTGTCCAGACGATGCACAATACCTGCACGTGGCACATGCTCAATATCAGGACAATGGTGCAATAGTGCATTCATCAAAGTGCCATCGGCATTGCCAGCACCTGGGTGAACCACCAATCCAGCTTGCTTATTGATCACGATAATGTCGTCATCTTCATAGACGATATTCAGATCAATAGGCTGCGCCGCGGCATGAACTTCTTCTTCGAGAGTGGCATCTATGAGTATCTGTTGCAGCTCATAAACTTTCTCGCGGGGCTTATTAACGACAACGCCGTCAACATAAACTGCATCAGATAGGATCCATTCCTTGATGCGCGTGCGCGAGTAATCTGGGAACAACTCTGCTAGGGCCTGATCTAATCTCAGTCCAGTTTGTGTTGCCGAAATCTCGCTTTTTAGATTAATCTCTTGTGTCATAGGAACCGTATCCCCATTTAGGGGTCAAAAAATGTGTGCTATCTGTTACAATCGGATGTTTTCTATTTTATAGTGAAATGGAAAAATTCTTAACTACAACTTAAAAAGAATTGAATTCAAGTATGTATAAATTTTCCAAAGGCGTTACCTTAGTCCTATTTTCACTAGCGTTATCAGCCTGTAGCAGCAGCCCTGATGATAACGATATTGCCGCCAAAACGTCACCTGATGTGCTTTACACTCAGGCAAGAACCTCTATGGAACTTGGCAATTACTCTAAAGCTGTCCGTTCTTTGGAGGCGTTAGACTCACGCTTTCCCTTCGGACCTCACAAAACTCAAGTCCAGTTAGACCTGATTTATGCTTACTACAAAATGGACGATGTCGCTTCGGGGATTGCGAACATAGACAGATTTATCCGTCTTAATCCTACCCACCCTGATATTGACTATGTGTTCTATATGCGTGGTTTAGTGAACATGCAAGCCGACAACTATTTGTTCCACGATATGCTTAATATCGACCGCACCGATCGTGATCCTAAAAATGCTCAAGATGCTTTCAAAGATTTTGATCGTCTTATCAAAACTTACCCTAACAGCAAATATGCCGCCGATGCGCAAAAACGCATGTTAGCGTTGAAGAATCGCTTAGCAAGATATTCAATCCAAGTTGCCGAATATTATCTCAAGATGAATGCATGGAGCGCCGCAGCAATCCGAGCACAATCTGTAATGGAAACATATCCTGGCACCCCTTCAAATGAACGGGCATTAGAGATAATGATAGAAGCTTATGGCGAATTAGGTCAGAGCAAGCTGAAGCAAAACGTGCTCATGGTAATGCAAGCTAACTATCCAAACAATGAAATCTTATCAAACTAACCGAGAATGCCCCTTTAATAGGGGCATTTTTTTGTGTTCTCACCTAAAAAACCCCATCACTGGGTATTGCTAAGTTTCCAGCCTGGATAATGGTTTGAGTATTTTTAGCTCGCCACTTGCCGCCTAAATGGCACTTTCGTGTAAATCTTATCCAACCGAGTCACTTTTTACGTTATTTAGTAAAAATCTATTGACTCAAAACCCGAAAAGCCTTTAAATTGCGCCCGTCGCCCGAATAGCTCAGTCGGTAGAGCAGAGGATTGAAAATCCTCGTGTCCCTGGTTCGATTCCGGGTTCGGGCACCATCTTTAAATTGGTTGCTACAGCGACTAATGTTAGAGAACTGCAATAGGTACAGTGCAGGTGTGGTGGAATTGGTAGACACGCCAGCTTCAGGTGCTGGTGCTCGCAAGGGCGTGGAGGTTCAAGTCCTCTCACCTGTACCAAATTGCAGTTCAACGAGTGAAACAAAGCATTAAAATTGTTTCTTCGGTTTTAAGATTACTCATTCGATGAAATTTCGGATAGCCATGCAGATGTGGTGGAATTGGTAGACACGCCAGCTTCAGGTGCTGGTGCTCGCAAGGGCGTGGAGGTTCAAGTCCTCTCATCTGTACCAACATTTAAACCTCGCCAAGCGAGGTTTTTTTGTATCTGAAATAAAATAAATCCTCTGTTACTCTCCCCTCTTTCCGCTGATTTGCTATACCTATTATTACAGACTCATTATAAGGATAGCTCGAGCTCTGCCTAAAGGACTCTTTAGTTCACTGAGGCTATCCCATATGAACGGTCTACAAATAAAACAAAAAATGTTTATCGGCATTTTAGTCCCCCTTGCAATGCTACTGACGATTGGTTTTCTCGCCATTAATATGATGGGCAACATTGAGTCGGGTGTTGAACGTATCTATAACGACAGAGTGGTGCCGCTGGACGATTTAAAAGTCATTGCCGATAAATATGCGGTCGATGTTATCGATGCGGTAAATAAGGCGAACGCGGGTGGTTTCACCGCCTCGCAAGCCGCTGAAGCGCTAGACAGTGCCAAATCGACTATTACTCAGCATTGGCAAAAATACCTATCTACCGAGCTTACCTCAGAAGAATCCAGACTAGTAAAACAAGCCGAAGTGCTGTTCTCCTCCGCGAATCAACAGATTGATACCCTGATCTCACGCTTAAGAGGATTAAACGGCGATGTTTCAAGCCAACTCTCAGCCAACATCCTGCCGCTGTACCAAGCAATTGATCCTATCAGTAACCAAATATCTGAACTGATTGCACTGCAAATCCGCGTGGCGGGCGAAGAAAAAGATCGTGTAAATGCCATTTATCAATCTTCGATCACTATTTTTGTGGCATTAGCTTGTGCCGCCATGATCATCAGTATTGTGATTGGACTCTGGGTCAATCGCAGCGTGATGAATCCCATTAATGACATCCTCGGTAAACTGAAGAGGATCCATCAAGACTCTGATCTCACCGTCAGATTCACCACCTTTAATCACGATGAGCTAGGGCAAATATCCACTAGCCTCACCCAAGTGATTGAACACTTACGGGGCATTCTTCATTCCATTGCCGAGGCAGCAACTACGGTCAACAGTTCGGCAAATGAGTTAGGTAGCTTCACCCAAGCCACCAATAAACGGATGCAACAGCAACAAGCCGAAACGGAGCAGACTGCAACGGCCATGAATGAGATGACGGCCACCGTTGCCGAAGTCGCCCAAAGCGCATCTGCCGCGGCAGATTCAGCCAAAGATGCCGATACCTATGCCGCTAACGGTAATAATATTGTGATGCAATCGATTAGCAGTATGTCGCAGCTTTCTGATCAAATTCAAAAAACGGCGCAGGTCATTGGATTTTTATCTAATGAAAGCCAAAATATCGGCCGCGTTCTCGATGTGATTAAGAGCATTGCCGAACAAACCAATTTACTGGCACTCAATGCCGCCATTGAAGCCGCACGGGCGGGAGAGCAAGGTCGCGGCTTTGCGGTCGTTGCCGATGAAGTTCGCACCTTAGCGCAACGCACCCAAAAATCGACTCAAGAAATTGAGGCCATGATTGCCACCCTACAACAAGGGGTTAAAGAAGCCGTCAGCGCCATGGAAATCGGAATCAATCAAGTAGATGATGCCAACGATAAAGCTAATCAGGCGGGTCAAGCGCTGAAAGAAATTGTCACCTCAGTAGACAGCATCACCGAGCTAAATACCCACATTGCGACCGCAGCCGAAGAGCAAAGTAGCGTTGCCGAGAGTATTAATCGCAGCATTATTGCCATCAGCGATATCGCCGAGCATTCCACGGCTTCAGCGACTGAATTAAGTGAATCTGTGATTAATTTGACTAAGCTCGCCAGCAGCATGCGCAATCAAGTGAGCGCATTTAAGCTTTAATTTAACTCAATCAACCACCAAACGACTGCAACCATTTTTGCTGTTGCAGTCAAACTCCTTTATTCACATCATCTGTAACCCATTGAAATAAAATATCCGTTTCATCATTTCTCGATTTAATTTCTCCTTTTATTGAACACTTCAAATGAACTCAGCCTCGTTATCGATAGCACGGATAGCGATAATCTCTATTGATCCAAATCAAATAGATCTTTAAACTCATTAAACATTCATAATATTTACACGTTAAGGATTTTCTATGTTGGACAGCCGTACAATCCAAGTTATCAAGAGCACTATTCCCTTACTCGAATCTGCAGGCCCTGCGCTGACGACCCATTTTTATGAACGCATGTTCAAACATAATCCTGAATTGAAAGATGTGTTCAATTTGGCGCACCAACATTCTGGTGGTCAGCCTGTAGCCCTGTTCAATGCCGTCGCAGCCTATGCAAAAAATATCGAAAACTTAGCGGTACTGAGTTCAACGGTTGAGCGCATTGCCCAAAAACATACGGGATTTCTGATCAAACCTGAGCAGTATGCGATCGTCGGCAGCCATTTATTGGCAACGCTTAAAGAATTAGGGGGCGATGCGGTAACAGAAGAAGTGTTAGAAGCTTGGGCACAGGCCTATGGGTTTTTAGCTAACATTTTTATTCAACGAGAAGCACAAATTTATCAAGCGCATGCAGAGCAAGATGGTGGCTGGTTAGGTGAGCGTCAGTTTATCATTAGCGCGAAAAATACCGAGTCAGCAGTCATCACCTCCTTCTTATTGACGCCTGAAGATGGCAAGCCAGTTAAAGATTTTATCCCTGGTCAGTATTTAAGTTTGAAGCTAACACACCCGAATTTGGCATATGAAGAAATCCGCCAATATTCCTTATCCGATGCGCCCAATGGCACCAACTACCGCATCAGTGTGAAACGCGAACTCGGCGGACAAGTGTCGAACCTGCTGCATGATGCGATACATGTCGGCGACAAAATCGCGGTGATGCCACCCGCGGGAGACTTTACCCTAGAAGTCGCGGCGGACACCCCCGTAGTGCTAATTTCGGCTGGTGTAGGCCAAACACCGATGAAAAGTATGCTCAATCAATTACTCAAGCTGCAGCATCCCAGCACTATCACTTGGCTGCATGCCTGTGAGCAAGGCGCCGTACACGGTTTCAAACAGGCTATTCACGCCAAGCGCCAGCAACATCATAATCTGACGAGTCATGTTTGGTATCGTGAGCCAGCCCCAACCGATATGTTAGGTGAAGATTATGATTTCGAAGGTCAAATGGAGTTAAGTAAAGTCGCAGAACAGCTGCTTCCCCACGCACGTTATTATTTCTGCGGCCCCCTTGGATTCATGTCAGCCATCAAGCAACAACTACTCGCTCTGGGTGTCGCGGCTGAAAACATGCACTATGAAGTGTTCGGCCCTCACGCCGAGCTTTAATGGCATGACACGGACTTGAGAAAATTCACGCTCAGGTCCGTTTGAATGCTTAGCTTTCATTGTTAGCATGGCAAACGATAGCGACAAGCATAATGAATGCTTGATGCACTTTTCTGTTCATCATGTTTAACGGATAGAGGCAACTTCAGCGGCAGTGAGCGCGCGACTTTCACCCGGTGCCAGCTTTTCATCGAGCACAATATCGCCTATCGATAATCGATGCAGGCCAACAACCGGATTGCGGAACCGACCAAACATCCGCTTGATTTGATGATACTTACCTTCATGTAAAGTCACTTCAGCTACGTTATCAGCGAGGATAACCAGTTTAGCGGGTTGGGTTGTAATATCTTCAAAGCCAAAATACATCCCTTCGGCAAATGCAGCGATGTATTCTTCGGTTATGGGATTCGCTAAGGTAACCCGATACACTTTGTCGACCTTGTGTGTAGGTGACATCAGCGCATCAGACCAGCGGCTGTCATTGGTCAATAACAACAAACCCGAAGAGTTTAAATCTAATCTGCCGGCGATATGCAACTCATTACGGGCTTCGCAATCAAGCAAATCAATCACTGTTTTATGCTGAGTGTCTTTGGTAGCACTCACGACACCTATTGGTTTGTGAAGCATCACGTAGACGGGCGCATTAGCCTGCAGTATTTGCTCATCGAGTTGGATGTGGGAAAACTCATCCACTTGCCTATCCATATCTTTCACTATCAATCCATCGACGCACACTCGGCCCGATAATAGCAGTTCACGCACCGCTTTACGGTGAGTGTGTAACTGGGAACAAAGATAACGATCGAGTCGGCCGCGCTTAGATTGCATAACACCACAAATGAAGAAATATGAATGGGATAGCCATTCTAGCAGGATGCAAGTTCAGCTCATAGCAAGCCGAACTAGAGGGGCATCACAAAGGCTATTCTGGGCTAAATTGGATCGAACGAGGTAAAATTTGTTAAGCTAGGCGCTCAATTCATCTTACTGTGAGTGGTTACCGCATCAAAAACTTATCCGCAAGTCCCGCTTTAATACGTTCGAACCTGCTATTTTTAGCCTTGTTTTTAGTGACGCTAGCGAGCTCTTTTTTCGCCCAAGCGAACGATGCAGTTAATCCTCCTGAAGCGGCTCGCCCCTCCGCGATCCATGATAAACCGCTGGTCGAGCGTTACGTCCTCGATGAACTTAAATCCCTCAGACACGATCAACAGGATCTCGAGCGTCGTCTCACCATCGACATCACCGACCGCGAACTCGCCGTAGCTGACAAATCGATGAACTACGCCAATGTCACTGTGACTTACTTCTTCTATATCATCGCGGGTGTCGCCTCGTTAGTCGCCTTTATCGGTTGGCAATCCCTGCGAGAAATCAAAACGCACACCGCCAAACTGGCTGCTAACCAGCTGCAGAGTATTGCCGAACAATACGAAGAAAAGTTCAAAGTACTTGAGCAAGAACTCAAGCGTAAGAGCCGTACTATCACGGACAATAATCGCGAGATTGAGATTATCAATGAAATCCATAACCTCTGGCTACGGGCGCAAAGTGCGCAAACGCCAGAGCAAAAGATTGAAGTCTATGATGAGATTCTCACGATTCGACCAGGGGATTTAGAAGCGCTGACCTACAAGGCCGACGCCGCAATGGAAATGCGTGAATTTAACTGGGCACAAAGCCTGTGTAATCGCGTTCTGGAAGTTGACCCGACTAACGCCCACGCTTTTTATCAAAGAGCTTGTGCCTTTGCGTGCTTAGGGGTTGAAGATAGAGCGATTTCTGATTTAGAGCGCGCCATTCATAACAGCGCATCCTTCAAGGAACTGGCCTTAGATGAGGCAGATTTCTCACAACTTAAAGGACATGCTCGCTTCGAAACCTTATTGGCCTATCACGAACCAGAAAAGCCCTAAGCTACTAAGCTCTAAGCTCTAAGCTCTAAGCTCTAAGCTCCGCACTAACGCTTGATATATGGCGTTGGCGCTCATTGGCGTTTTATCCTAAAGATAAAGCGCCATAATTGAGCGGCTTAAGTCCCACTAGTGAGGAATAGCCTCAATCTTATATGCACAGCGGCGTGCACCTTCGATGATATGTTCTTCGCGACTCACCACCGCGATATCGGCGAATAATTGCTGGAAAAGTTGTAACTCTGAGCGGCAAAAGTTTAAACACTTAGTCGCTGCGGCGCAGATAGGACAATGATTTTCGAGTAAAAAATACACGCCATCTACCTGTTCCATCGTCGCCATATAACCTTCGTTCGAGCGTAATTTCGCAAGGATGTCCAAACGTGTCGGAATATCTGTCGCCCCCACCATAGCGGCACGATATTGGACTAACGCACTTTGCTCCCTGTGGTCGATAAGCTTATCTAAGCCTTGGTCGCCAAAAATCATTTTCACCGAATCAATTAGCTGCACCGTCAATTCCTCATGGCGATCGGAAAAGTGACTGCGGCTCTGTTCCGTCAATCCCCAGTAACGCGTTGGGCGACCACGACCTTCAACTCTATCTTCGATGTCCACATCGCCTGCGTCTTCCAAAGCCTGAAGATGTTGACGCACGCCCATAGTCGTTAACGCCAATTCCTCCGCTAAGGTTTTAGCGGTAAGCGGGCCATGCAACTTGAGCAATTGAATAATCTTATCAGTGGTTTTCATCTGAACTCTCCGATGGTAGCCAGCGCATTATCTCCGATCCAGTCCCGCTTTAACAGATTAAATAAACTTTTTTATTTACTTTATCCTTTACAAGATTAAATAAAGTAATTACCTTATAAATAATTTATAAACAAATAGGTTTACTTAATGAAATTACTCATCATCAGCACCAGCCAAAGACCCGACTCCCAAAGTGCTAAAGTCGGTCGTTATATTGCCGAAAGCAGTTTCTCATCTCCCCATGCTATGGGTTACACCAGCATACATCACTTAGAGTTATGCCAATTTAACCTGCCGTTTTGGGATGGAGAGGAAGACAACAAAGGGGAGCACTGGCCCGAAATAGAACAAAGCGTCGATGAAGCCGATGCGCTGGTGCTTATCACCCCTGAATGGGGCGGCATGGCATCACCACTACTGAAGAACTTTTTATTGATGTGTACTCGCGAAGAAACCGCCCATAAACCGGCACTGTTAATTTCTGTTTCAAGCGGAATTGGCGGTACTTATCCCATCGTTGAAGTGAAGATGAATGCACTCAAAAACAATAAATTAGTGCCCATTCCCGATCACTTGATCATCCGCAATGTTAGCAATGTACTCAATGCTGTTCCCGAAGGTGCTCGAGATATCGCACTCAGGGAAAGAGTGCAGTACAGCTTGTATATGCTGCATCAATACGCCCAAGCATTAGCGCCCATTCGTCAACAACATGCCGGACAAGCGTACCCAAAGCAGCAGGAATACTGTTACGGTATGTAAGCGGCTTGAGATTTTAACCAACAGCAACAGACTAAAATCATTACAAGGAACGCATTATGATTCATTTAGAGCATATCAACTTAGTCGTAGACGACATCCCCGCAGCACTGCGCTTTTATCAAGCGGCTTTTCCCCACTGGCGTGTTCGTGGTGGCGATAAAGGCACTTGGTACGGCAAACCTCGCAATTGGATTCATTTTGGCGATGATTATCAATACATTGCTTTTAGTGACAATGGTGAGGGAGAAAACCGAGATTTAACGGGTCATCAAATTGGACTGGCGCATTTTGCCTTTGTCACCGACAACTTAGATGCTGTGATAGCAAGATTGACCCAAGCAGGCTTCCCGATTGCTAAAGATGGCATGGAAGATCCCTATCGGCGTAATATTTACTTCTTTGACGCCCATGGTTTTGAAGTGGAATTTGTCGAGTATTTAACTGATATTCCGGCGGAGCGAAATCGCTATTAACGGTATTAGCGTAAGTCGTTATTAAAAAAAGTGGTCAACTGCAGCCGCGAACCGTGCGAATCGAACTGAGTGCTAGATGCTAAGCACTATTCACTTCGCTCGGATTGCTGCTGCGCCACTATGGCCGAATCCTTATGGGCATAAAAGTGAAGTCTGAACTGGGTATCTTCGGTCAGCAGCTCCACTTTATGCCAATACTCAGGATGAGAAATGGCCGTCTCACCGGCGCGAATGATGATTTCTTTATCTAACTCGCCTCTACTGCCCGTAAAGCCATAGAACTTTAAGCTGCCCGTTAGCACTTGGATCTGCCCATACACGCCAGCCTTAGTATTGTGCATGTGCAGCAACATGTTAGGGACGTTGTCACGACTGAAAACCGGCGTTGATTTGTAATTAACAAAATCTTTAGGGACTAAGGCCATTATGCTTTCGCACTCCTTGAGGGACTCATGGGGATCGAATAACGCTAACGTCAAGACTAATATAGCCGTTGCAGCATTTCTGTCCAACTCCCAGTGTTAGCTTTATCGAAGAGATCATCCCAACATTGGCCTAGGACGCGACGCCGCACTTACCTATACTCACGCGAGCGACCTTAGCACTTTAGACATTAGCGACTTTATGCATTAGTGGCTTTATGAATTAGTGACTTTAGTTACTTTCATCACTGTAATCGCTACACTAGCCCGCATTAAGTAGCACCTAAAGTAGATGATATCATGCCCTCACCCTATTCTTACTCAACGACCTATATTTTAGATAAAGCCCATTTCGATGAATGCTATACCCAATCTGTCGTACCTGATCCCACGCTCAAACCTTACTACAAAGCCATAGGGTTGACCCTGATAGGTATCGCACTAATTTTTGCTGACATTAGCCTCTATTTAGCTTACTTTTTCGTTGGACTCGGCGTTATCGATGCACTCAATGTGAAGTATCACAAGGCATGGTGGTTAATGCGTCAAATGATGAGTAAAGCGGCCAGCAATGAGGTCACGCTCACCATTGATGAACAAGGGATCCACACTCAATCCATGTCAGTGACCAGTCAAATTTTGTGGACTGACGTTTACCGGATTAAAGAAACTGAAAAAGGCTTCTTGATCATCCACAAGGCTGGCACAAGTTATGTTTCCCTCCGTAGCCTAGATGATGCGGCTGTGGCCTATATTAAAACTAAAATCTAGTCCCGCTAAAAAACACCCATAAAAAAGGCTGATTTTTATCAGCCTTTTCACCAGTCTTCATCACTGCAGCATTACTTTTTCAATTCACCAATCGGTAAGATCGTGCGGCCATACTCATTATTGAGCACCTGCGCCATCGCAAAATAAATCGCACTCGCACCACAGATGATCCCTTCAAAGCCAGCAATAGTGCCAATCAAGGCGCTGCCCGTGAAATCACGCGCCGCTAATAGGAAAAATAAGACAGTCAAAGAAGCAAACACAAATTGCTTAGCTCGTGGATAACGCAAAGAACCCACAAACATAAATGCGGTGAATATACCCCAAAGCGTTAAATACCAGCCCATAAAATACGTTGGACTCGCCGCAATGCCCGCATTAGGCATTAGGATTAATCCCACTAATGTTAACCAAAACAAACCATAAGAGGTAAATGCCGTCGTACCGAAAGTATCGCCGCGCATAAAACACATAATACCCACAATCACTTGACCAATGCCGCCGTAAAAAATCCCCATGGCTAAGATCATAGAATCAATAGGGAAATATCCCGCGTTATGAATATTTAACAAAATCGTTGTCATACCAAAGCCCATTAAACCTAATGGCGCTGGATTAGCCAGTTTTGTAGACACAGAGTTCCCCTAGAGAAAAATCAATAATTCAATAAAAATCAACGGCATTAACCGTCAACCTTATGTTCGCGCACCTGCGAGAGCCGCGCATTCTAGAGGATAGCCACAACCTTGGCAATGAAATCATTAAAAATGAATAAATTATAACAAATATAGATTAAAAACAAAGACTTAAATAAATAATGTTAGCAAGAAAACCACATCGGAAATTGAGTTAAAAATTAATTCTTTTCAATTCAATATTCTAGGCAGTCAACCTGCTACAACCTGCTTCATATCACATTTAATGCAACTTTTTATAACTGCCGCATGGTTTAACATTATGCCCCCTTAAAACCTTAATCAAAATTGGGGTTAAAACAGTAAGAATATAGCACTCCATCGCAAATCCATGATTAAGGTGATGTAAGTGGCACTTTTTAAAAATACCGACTCCTCGGGGCCAGATTTTCCCTAGAAGCTAATCCATAAATTAAACGAGACGCCATCATCGCATAAGCTTTGTATAAAGCCCTTATCACCGATACTAAGCTAAACAGGTATATCAGTTGGGATAATGGCTAATGCTAAGCCAATGGTTCAACACTTAAACATCAGATTTACTTGAAGCGAATCAAAGGAAAACAAGCTAAAAAACCTTAACCCAAAAAGGTAAAAATTATTTATATCTAAAACAGAATAGCAGTGATAAATTGCTGGTGTTGGTGCAGTGGTATTAAGAGAATGCTTCTTAATCTGTGGTTAACAATACATAACTAAAGGAAATAAAATGAATAAGTTATCAGCTGTTTTCACCCTATTGGCATTAGTTAGCTTCACGACCTTTGCTGACGACTCCTCTTTACCGCCTGCACCAGCAGCCGATATCGCTCAGCTGAAAGAAGTGTGCCAGCAGATGGCCTCTGAAGATCAAGTCGAAAATGCAGAGCTAAAACAATATGTGCTTGATTGTGTAAACGATCAACTGACAGAAATGGGCTACAAGTCGGTTACTGAGGTTAATTAATCTTCATTCTAATCTCTGTGTTATTACCGCAACATCGCGTTATTCAGCTTCATTAAATGCCGTTCACAACCGCGAATGGCATTATTCTTTTCAAGAAAAAAGCTATATTGCTCACAATTAACATCATTTCAGTTACAGACGAAACCTATCGAATACAAAATTTAACATCTACAATTAACCGTACGAAAGCCACAAAAATAGGCTTTTAGCATGACTATCAAGGTATTGTGCGATCTACAAATTTACTATTTAATTGATAGCTGTATCATTTTGCATCCCTGCGAATGAAACCACTGTTGGATTGGGCATAAAATGCTAATCTGTTTTTCTGTATTGTTAACCTCAGCCCTTAATCGTTAAATCATGTATCGCATTCTTTTTGTCCTCATTACAAGTTTAAGTATTTTGCCCTCTGTTGTAATGGCGAAAGAAGCCTGTGCATCAGAAAATCAATGCATTGAGATGAACAACTGGGATCTTGGCGTCGCCATTGGCTGGGGGCAAAAAAGCAATCCACTCAAGGATTTTGACGATATTCCACTGTTCTTTATCCCTACAGTGGCCTACTACGGCGAACACTGGTTCTTCGACAATGGTAATCTAGGCTACACCTTAGCCGAGCAAGAAAGCTTCACGTTCAATCTCGTCACCAGTTATAGCTTAGATAGAGCCTATTTCTACCGATGGGATCCATCGAATATCTTTTTGAACCGCGGTACACAAATTGAAGCCAAAGCCATAAATAGTATGTCTTTGTCGACTGAGCCCGAACGTGAATTTAATTCTTTAGAGATGCGGAACTTCACCCTACTTGGCGGTGCCGAAGCATTCATCTATACCAGACTCGGCATTATTCGATTGGCATACACCCATGATATGTTTAATGTTCATCAAGGTTCAGAAGCACAAATAAAATGGACCTATGGCTGGGATTACGATCGTTTCATTTTTGAATTCGCACTGGTGTTTGATTGGAAGAGCCAAGCAGTAGTGGATTATTATTATGGCGTTAGGCCAAGTGAAAACGCCTATTGGAGTGAACAATATCAAGCAAAATCAGGTTGGGATAAAGGTGCGGAAATGACGGCCCGTTATATATTAACTGACAATTGGGATCTACTCTTGGCAGTTCGTTACACTCTAATTGCCGATGAGATTGCCGCCAGTCCCTTGTTAGACCAAGACTATAGCAGCACCTACTTTATCGGCGCAGCCTATAGGTTCTAACGTTAGTGACGCTGCCTCAGTTAAGCTTGCTTTGCTTTCTTGGTCTAAGCCTCGGCTTGATGGGCCCAAGTTCTGCTCAAGCTAAAACTCGCGATGCGGCATTAAAACTCACACCTGAAATTTGTATTACCAGTTCAGAAACAGAAGCCTGCGACGTCTATATTGAACTGCAGTGGGAACTCGCCAAAGATGAGCTTATCTGTATTTTGTCCGACAATGCCGCCTATCCCAAATGGTGCAGTGATTCAGTTTCAACCCATACGTTAAGCATGAAAATCCACACTATGACGGATATTCAATTTGTCATGGTGAGTAAAGACAGTAACCAAACTTTGGCTGGTGCCAAACTTAAAATCACTTCTGCATCACAACCTCAGGTTCGCAGACGTTACCGCAACCCTTGGAGTTTATTTTAATGACAAGCCCACAATCGAACCACAGAGTATTATTGGTTGAAGACGACGTTCGCCTAGCAAACTTGATTGTAGATTACCTAAAATCCCATGGTATGCATGTTGAAGTTGAACGCCGTGGCGACACAGTATTAACGCGATTAATCAATTACAAGCCAGATATCATACTGTTAGATATTATGCTGCCGGGCATGGATGGCCTCACCCTGTGTGAGAAACTGCCCGACTATTTTGCCGGCCCAATCCTATTGATGAGCGCACTTGGCTCAAGCGAAGATCAAATCAAAGGACTAGAACTCGGTGCCGATGACTATGTGGTTAAGCCCGTCGATCCTGCCCTGTTAGTGGCGCGGATCAACAACTTACTGCGCCGTCAAAATCAGCCACCTCAGGCAGAATCCCACTGCTTGACCTTTGGTAAACTGAGTATCGACCCGCATACCCACGCGATTCGCCTCAATGAAACTGAAATCGATCTCACCAGCCATGAATTCGAGTTACTGTGGTTACTGGCCTCACAAGCTGGCCAAGTGCTCAGCCGTCAGTATATTTATCAGCTGTTACTCAATATTGATTTTGACGGTAAAGATCGAAAAATTGACGTGCGTATCTCTAGATTACGTAAAAAACTCAACGATAATATCGAGACACCTTTCAGAATTAAAACCGTTTGGGGACAAGGTTACCTCTTTGCGCCTGAAGCCTGGAATAACTAAGCACACATACAGTGAAACGTCTCTTTATCAGTTTATATCTGCTACTCAGTCTCAGCGTGCTTGGGATTGGCTGGACACTCGACAGCTTGTGGCAGAAAAATGTGGATGACAATAACGCCCTCGATGCGCCATTAGTGGCCTTGGCGCAATTGTTAGCGGAACTGCCTCCCGATACCCGCCAAAGGTATCTGGAGGCGATCCCAGCCAATCCTGTTATGCCGTTGCAATTGCTCAGTGCCGATCAAGTAGCGCTGGCAGACAATCAAGCGCTAAGCACAAGCAAGGTGTTCACTACCACGACCAATGACGATATTCTGCTGCAATTTATCCGAGTCGGCGATCAAGTCTTAATGGCAGGGCCGCTGGACATCGATCCTAGAGGCAACCTTCGCAGCCTGTTCACCCTGTTCTTTTATTTATCACTCGCCCTCGTTGCGCTAATTTGGGTTGGCCCGCTTTCTCGGGATTTGAGCATACTACGTAAGGCCACTAAAGAGTTTGGCGAAGCGAAATGGGACACGCGAATTACCCTATCAAATCGTTCCCAAGTTAAACCCTTAGCCAATACCTTTAATGAAATGGCGCGGCATATTAGTGCCTTGATAGAAAACCAAAAACACCTGTCTAATGCGGTATCCCATGAGATCCGCACGCCGCTGGCGAGGCTCAAATTCGCCCTTGCACTCATGCCCATGTATTGTCAGCCTGATTCGGACGAACAAAAGCGCCAAGACTTTCTCGATGAGATGCAGCTCGATATCAAAGAAATGGAAGACTTGCTTCAGGAACTGCTAACCTACGCCAGCTTAGAGTCCCAGCGAGAAGGTATCCAGTTAGATGAGTACGATTTAATTAATCTCATCAATCAAAGCATTAAGCGTCTAGAAAGCTTGAGCCCAACACCTATTACCCTTAAAACAGAAGTCGAAAAACTGCCCTTGTTTGGGGAACCCGCATTAATTGAACGTGCGCTGCAGAATTTACTGACCAATGCCCAACGCTTTGCCCGTACTGAAATCGTTATTGAAGTTAAGCAGACCCAGCATAGGGTCAATTTAAGTGTGAGTAACGACGGCGAACCTATACCAGCAGTAGATTTACCGAAAGTGTTCGAGCCTTTTTATCGCAGCCAATCGGTGCAAAATGGCAATAAGGGACACGGTTTGGGACTGGCGATCATTAAACGGATTATGCAGCGGCATCAAGGGAATGTGAGCGTCACTAGCGATGCGCAACATACCCGATTTAATTTAATTTGGCCGAAGAAGCGCAAGCTGTAATAGGGATTGGGATTAAACGGCTGCGCATCTGTAATTCATCAATGCGCTAATTCTACAAGCCAGTAAAACAAGTGAGTTAAACAAGACTATTTAACTGGCCTAGTTAACTTGCAATTCAAACTATTAGTCTAGCTCGAAGCCACCAAAATCCAGATCGGCTTCGGGCTCAGGCTCAAAATTCAACTGCGGATTTAACGCCGCCCTTTCTTGCTCTATTTGCGCTTGCCTTGCTTTCATCATCGCCAACTGGCGACGGCGTTTACGTTGAGTGCACAGCCGAATGACATCGTACTTTTGCGCATCTGAAAACGTTAACCAATTGAATCTCTCGTCACGGCTTCGCAGGCAACCATTACAATAACCGCGCGCATCAGTTTGACACACACCGATACAGGGACTGGGGATATCAAAAAAGGCTAACTGTTCCATAACCCGCCGCTATTCCTCTGTCAAAATGAGCTGTTCTCACGATGCGGTATGCCCAAATGAATCATGGATCATCGACCTTTGCTAAAAATGAAGCGGCAAAGTGGCGTTTAAAGCGATTCAAATACAACACACTTATCTAAAGTACTTGCAGAAACAACCTTAATCAAGGCACATTGAACAGAGTTTGTACAACTTGGAGCACTATCATGGGATACCGTCACTTTGCCAGTCTGCTCGTCGCTGTTGCCTTATTAAACGCCTGCAGCAGTAAACCGAAAAACGATTACGATCTCAATTACGACTTCAGCACACTGCACAGCTTTACCCAGCTAACGCCACAGCCCACAGACGACCCACTCAGCGCCCAGCGCATTCAAGTCGAAATTAACAACCAGTTGACTCAAAAAGGCTTTGTCGAAAATACCCAAGCCCCCGACTTTAACGTCGCCTACGCCCTACTGACCCAAGATAAACCTAAGGATTCAGGGTTATCGATTGGATTAGGCACAGGCACATTCGGCCGTTCAGGGGGCATAGGAATTGGCACTAGCGTTGGGGTACCACTGGGCAGTGATACCGCTAAAATTCAAACTATTCAGATAGATATTGTCGACCCTAAAACCAAAACACTCATTTGGCGTGGTAGCGACAGTTATGATTTCGATGCAAGCGGCAATGAGAAAGCCCAAGATACCGCCAAAGCCGTTAGCCGAATTTTGGCGCAGTTCCCACCGACAAAATGATCAAGGCTTAGTGAGTAAAAATGGGCGAATTTCGCCCATTTTTATTAATGAAGAATGCTTGTCGTCAAATATCTTAGGCGAAATATCTAAGACTCAGGAGAAAAGCCCTGACGAAAGATAACGATCACCCCTATCACAAACAATCGCCACAACCACTGAATCAGGATTCAGTCTGGCTATCTCAAGCGCAGCAAACGCAGCACCGCCCGAACTGACGCCGGCACAAATCCCTTCTTCACGCGCTAAGGTTCTTGCCATGGCTTTTGCATCTTGCTCTTCAACATCCATCACAAGATCAACACGGGATGCATCGAAAATCCCCGGCAAGTACGCCTGCGGCCAACGGCGGATCCCAGGAATGCTACTGCCATCAGCGGGCTGAAGGCCAACAATGGTGATGTCAGGATTACAGCTTTTAAGGTATTTAGACACGCCCATTATGGTGCCTGTCGTCCCCATGCTAGAGACAAAGTGAGTGATCTTGCCTTGACTCTGTTGCCAGATTTCCGGACCTGTGGTGAGGAAATGCGCATTCGCGTTATCTTGATTATTAAACTGATCCAGCACCTTGCCTTTGCCTTCGGTTTGTAACTGCAGTGCCAAATCCCGCGCCGTCTCCATGTTATCCACCAGCATAAGTTCTGCACCATAGGCTTGCATCGCATCCTTACGCTCTTGGGTGGAGTTTTCCGGCATAATCAGGATCATCTTGTAGCCTTTGATCGCCGCCGCCATCGCTAGGGCAATCCCAGTATTGCCACTCGTCGCCTCGATAAGTGTGTCACCCGGGCTGATCTCTTGGCGAAGTTCAGCCTGAATGATCATATTGAGTGCTGCACGATCCTTTACTGAACCCGCAGGGTTATTCCCTTCCAACTTTAACAGTACAGTTGAGGTGCCACAGTTAAGCCGCTGCAAGCGAACCAGCGGAGTTTGCCCAATACAGGCTTCAATTGTCGGAAAGTCAGACACTAGGATTATCCTTTACTTGATAAAAACAACTAAGCAATAGCCTATTCTAAGTGGGTTGCCCCGAACAAACACGGCGAATACTGCTTATAGCATAAAATAAATCGCTCATAGTTATTCAAATTAGTTCTATTCAATTGGCTTTTTATAAATAATTAGTTCTATTACTCTAGGTGTCATAACGCTGACAAAATTGCCAGATTAAGGAGTTCAAAATGTCCGTAAAATTGATAAAGGCCCTGCTAGGAACCCTCATTCTGGGAACCTCACTCAATGTGACTGCCGCAGATCAAACCCTGCTTAATTCCTCGTATGATATCGCACGGGAATTATTCAATGCCTACAACCCCGTTTTTGCCAAACATTGGCAAGAGAAAACAGGTAAAACCGTTGAGATTAAACAATCCCACGCAGGTTCATCGGCACAGGCGCGCTCAATTCTGCAAGGATTACCAGCAGATGTGGTGACGTTTAACCAAGTAACAGACGTACAGATCCTCCATGACCGCGGTAAATTGATCCCAGAAAATTGGCAACAACTACTGCCTAATGCCAGTTCACCTTACTATTCCACCATTGCTTTTTTAGTTCGTAAAGGTAACCCAAAGCAAGTAAGCGATTGGGGCGATTTAGCCAGAGATGACGTTAAGCTGGTCTTTCCTAACCCAAAAACCTCTGGTAATGCGCGTTACACCTATTTAGCCGCCTTAGGTTATGCCCAAAAAAGTTTTGGTAAAGATAATCAGGCTTCACAGGACCAATTCCTGAAAAAATTCCTCGGCAACGTAGCAGTGTTTGATACAGGCGGTCGTGGTGCAACCACCTCCTTTGTTGAACGTGGTATCGGTGATGTGCTGATTACGTTTGAATCGGAAGTGAACAATATTCGCCAGCAGTATGGTGCAGACGATTACCAAGTCATAGTGCCAAAAACATCGATTTTGGCTGAGTTCCCCGTTGCTGTGGTTGAGAAAAATGCTAAGCGCAACGGCACACAAGAGCTAGCGACTGAGTATTTGAATTATCTCTACAGCGAAGAATCACAACGACTATTGGCCGGTTTCAATTATCGTGTGCATAACGAAACGGTTCAGGCTGAGTTTGCTAAGCAGTTCCCTACGGTTGACCTGCTCACTGTTGAGCAAATCATTGGGGGTTGGGATAATGCCATGAAAACCCAGTTTGCTAACGGTGCCAAACTCGATCAGTTACTCAAACGCTAATTCCAGTTTGCTGTGATAAAAGGTTAACATTGCAACCCGGGCTCAGTCCCGGGTTAAGCAATTTTAGCGCGTTGACGGGTGATGATTTGCAAGCAACGAAGTTGGCTTAGATAGTCTTTAACTCAGACCGCCGATCGCTGACGGCAAATACAGCGTATTGGATTAACTCAATTAACCTGACCGGGTGATTATTCTGTGATTTTTAATAACGGGCGTTTACGCCATAAGCGGGTTCTTCCAGGTTTTACCATCAGCTTAGGTGTGTCCCTACTGTTTGTCAGCCTGATTTTATTATTGCCAACCACTGGGCTGATTATGCAGACCAGTTCAATGAGCTTGTCCGAATACTGGGGCGTCATCACAGATCCTCGGGTGCTGGCGAGTTACCGAGTTACCATACTATCGGCGCTCGCGGCATCGCTATTTAACTGCCTTTTCGGATTGTTACTCGCATGGGTGCTAGTACGTTATGAATTCCCCGGCAAACGCATCTTAGATGCATTGGTGGATTTACCCTTTGCGTTGCCAACCGCCGTTGCCGGTATCACCTTAGCAACCCTGTATGCCGAAAATGGCCAAATCGGTAGTGTACTGGCAGAACTGGGCATAAAAGTCGCCTATACCCCGCTAGGCATAGTGGTCGCGATGATTTTCACCAGTATTCCCTTTGTGGTGCGTACCGTACAACCGGTTCTCGAAGAGTTATCCCACGATGAAGAAGAAGCGGGCATGACGCTTGGCGCCTCGGATCGTGCGGTATTCTGGCGGATCATTTTGCCGTCCTTGTGGCCAGCCTTGATGGTCGGGACTGCACTGTCTTTTACCCGCAGCCTAGGTGAGTTTGGTGCCGTTATCTTTATTGCGGGCAACATGCCCTATATCAGCGAAATCACATCGTTAATGATCTTTGTCCGCCTGCAAGAGTTTGATTTTGCTGGTGCTAGTGCCATTGCCTCTGTGGTGCTGATGACCTCACTACTGCTATTACTACTAATAAACCTGTGGCAGGCGCGTTATCTGCGCCGCATTCATGGACGATAAGGAGCAAACATGAACTCATTTAAGCCCTTAAGAGTCGGTGAAGCCCCTCTTATCAAGTGGAGCCTGATTACCCTCGCGGTGTTCTTAGGCTTGCTATTGTTGCTATTGCCGCTGGTGAGTATTTTTCAGCAAGCGTTTGTCGGAGGTTGGGAGCGTTATATTGGCCACTTAACTCAGCCAGATTCGCTGCATGCGATTGGTTTGACGCTGATGGTTGCGGCGCTCACCGTCCCCATCAATTTAGTGTTCGGGATCATGCTGGCGTGGAGTGTCACTCGGTTTGAATACCCAGGTCGCAAGTTATTAATCACGCTAATTGATATTCCGTTTGCGGTATCACCTGTCGTCGCAGGTTTGCTCTATTTGCTACTCTATGGCAACAGTGGTTGGCTGGGTGAATGGCTCTATGAGCACGATCTGCAGATCATGTTTGCTTGGCCGGGAATACTGTTAGTCACCATTTTTGTCACATGTCCCTTTGTCGCCAGAGAACTCATTCCATTGATGCAACAACAGGGCGCATCGGAAGAAGAAGCCGCAGTGATCCTCGGTGCCTCATGGTGGCAACTCTTCCGCCGAGTGACGCTCCCGAATATCAAGTGGGCACTGATTTACGGTGTGATCCTCACCAATGCCAGAGCCGTGGGCGAATTTGGTGCCGTTGCTGTTGTGTCTGGCAACATTCGCGGTGAAACCAATACCTTACCCTTACATGTGCAATTATTGTATGAAGATTATCAGGCCGAAGCCGCCTTTGCGAGCGCGTCTTTACTCGCCCTGATTGCGCTAGTTACCCTAATGCTAAAAGCCGTCGTTGAATGGCGACAACAACGCAGTTTATCCGCCAATGACAATAAAGAGCAGAGCCAACTATGAGTATTCGTCTTACTAATATTTCCAAGAAATTTGGCAAGTTTCAGGCGCTTTCCCCGCTGGATCTTGATATTCAAGAAGGGGAAATGATTGGTCTGCTGGGACCATCTGGTTCAGGTAAAACCACGTTATTGCGGATTATTGCTGGGCTCGAGGGAGCCGATAGCGGCAACATTTATTTCGGTGACCGAGATGTCACCCAAGTGCATGTGCGTGAAAGACGCGTGGGTTTTGTGTTTCAAAACTATGCGCTGTTTCGCCACATGACAGTCGCCGATAACGTCGCCTTTGGACTCGAAGTCATGTCCAAAAAGCAAAAACCTTCAGCGGCAGAAATACGTAAACGTGTGACACAATTGCTGGAAATAGTGCAACTAGGCCATCTCGCGCAGCGCTACCCCGAACAGCTCTCAGGTGGACAAAAACAGCGCATTGCCTTGGCCCGTGCACTCGCAACCCAACCCGAAGTCTTGCTACTCGATGAACCCTTTGGCGCCTTGGATGCCAAAGTGCGTAAAGAACTACGCCGCTGGCTACGCAGCCTGCATGAGGAATTAAAATTCACCAGCGTATTTGTGACCCACGATCAAGATGAGGCGCTTGAACTCTCCGATAGAGTGGTGGTGATGAGCAATGGTCATATCGAGCAGATTAATACACCAGCTGAGTTATACTCGCATCCCAATAGTCGCTTTGTGTTTGATTTTCTTGGTAACGTCAATGTCTTTGAAGCCAGTTGGCAACAAAAGCGTTGGGAAAATGGCCAAGCATTTTTGACGCCACCAGAACAACAAACACTGCAGCAAGATGGCGTGCTCTATGTTCGCAGCCACGAATTATCGCTGTCAAACAAGCCTAATAGTCAGGCCAATTTGCCGTTCGATATTGTCTCCATGACCCCCATTGGCGCCGAAGTCAGACTGGAATTATCCCCACACGGCTGGCATAGCGATGAGTTGTGGGAAGCCAAGTTCACCCACCATAATCTGCATGAACTCGGGTTACAAAAAGGTAGTATGGTTTACGCCACCCCAAGAACCGGTTACTTCTTTGGGGCACAGGGTGAAAGCTCGCCAACGCGTCTAAGCTGGCCATTCCTGACTCCGGGCAGTCTCGCCTTTGATATCTAATCATCAAGGTTGAAATCAGCAATATTAGCGGTACCACTGGGCAGTGATACCGCCAAAACCGTCCGCCGGAACGAGCTAGCACCCATGGTACCAAGCAAAAATCTTACTCATGGGCATTCACGGTTCGACCTGCGGCCCATTGCCTAAGCGCATTGATTTTATCGCTCATGACCACAGATAAAGGCCGTGTTTTGCTGAGTTCTTCAAGTAATAGCACTTGATCAACACTGCGCTCAACGCTTCTTGCGGTATACATAGCTGCAATTACAGCTTGTTCGATTTCGGCGCCGGAAAATCCTTGGCTGCGGGCCGATAATTGAGCGAGATCTAAGCTCGCCACATCGATTCCACGGCGCTGACAGTGGATTAAGAAGATGGCTTTGCGTATAGCTTCGTCGGGTAAATCGACAAAGAAGATTTCATCCATCCTGCCCTTTCGCATCAATTCTGGCGGCAGAGCTTGAATGTCATTGGCGGTCGCCACCACAAACACTTCAGATTTACGCTCCGCCATCCAAGTGAGTAAGGTGCCGAGTATCCGCGTCGATGTGCCCTCATCGCTGCTACTGCCGCTTAAGCCTTTTTCAATTTCATCTATCCAAAGCACGCAGGGCGACATCATGTCAGCAAGCTCCAGTGCATGCCGTAGATTCTTCTCAGTTTCACCTATGTATTTGTTATATAAGGCTGCCATATCGAGTCTGAGCAAAGGTCGTTGCCAAACGCCCGCAACCGCCTTAGCCGCGAGGCTCTTACCACTGCCCTGCACACCCAGCAGCAAAATCCCCTTAGGCGCATCGAGCGCCTTAGTGTGTTGCACAGAAGTCGGCTTATCGGCTTGGCCAAGGGTGCTGACTGCCGCGATAGGTACACGTTGCTTGAGCCATTTTTTTAGATTATGCAGCCCGGCGATCTGCGAAAAATCACTGGTGTCGTATTCAAATTGCAGCACACCGTTTAAGTCGAGTAACTGAAACTTGGCTTTATTGATGGCATCGATATCTGACAAGGTAATAGCGCCATCATCGACTATGGCTTTGCGCACCAAACGGCGGGCATCGTCTAAGGTCACGCCCCGCAGATTCTCCGCCAATTTGACCACAGCGGCATCATCGACCTGTAGAGACGTGCCTTGATGACGAATTTTATCGACTTCGAGATAAATCAGGTTTTGCAATTGCACTGTGCTTGGCAAGGTTAATTGAAAATAGGCGCAATAACGTTTGATTTCGGGCGGGATATCAAAGGCATGACTCACCAGCACTAATGTGTGTTGCAGCGTTTCGTATTCGAGGGCGATTTCTTTAAGTAAACGGACATTTTTTGGCGCATCAATCACAAAGGGATGAAAGTCGCACAGCACATAAATCCCCTGCTGCGAGGTTGATTTAATTTGTCCAAGCAAATCTGTGGGTTCGCTATTAAATTTTTGTGCCGCCATAGGTTTATCGACCCGTGCTAAACCTTGGGTAATGCTCCAGGTAAACACAGGTTGATAGAGTACACTGGCGACCCGCTTAAGTAACTCGACCACGCGATATTCTTCATAGGTTTCAATCACTACAATTGGCGTATTGGAGCGCAGCACTGAGGTTAAATCGCGAATATCTTGCATGTCTTTCACATCCCTTTTAACTAACCTAAAAATTGCCACAAAAAAGTCCAGCGAACTGGACTTTACACCAACCTTTACACTGAACCGAACAAAGTGCTCAACAAACAAGATTTAACGGTTTAGGCACTAATGTCCATCAAAAAATAAGTAATTCAACCAGCCTTGCATCCTGAGTAATACCTTACGCATTACAGCCACATGGTGAAAGTGTTCAGTGTAAATAGCCACTTGGCCTGACACTCCAGCAGGGAACTCTTTACGAATAGCGTCGTCATCGATATCAATCAAAACAACCACTCGACCATTTTGAAACAGACGACTGGAGGACGCTAATACACCACCCATTTGGATTTCACCTTCAGCCATTGCAGGTAGCACTTTCGCCACTTTGCCTTTAAACACTTTCCCTGGCGCGGCATCGAGAATAATTTCGGCCTCGTCGCCCTCTTTCAGGCGCAGTAGAGAATTCTGCCAAAAGGCTCCGGCAAAATAACGTTGCTCATCAGGGATAAAACTCATCACGGGCCTTAACGGTAAAGGCACAGCCATAGCCCCTGGACGGAGCGCCATTTGCGTGACGATACCATCAGCGGGTGCCCGTACTATGGTCTGCTCTAAATCATAGAGTGCGCTCGCTAAATCTCCCTGCAAGCCAGCCACTTTAGTATTAACGCCATCAATATTAGACTCATAGGCAAGCCTCATCCGTAACTCTTCTGATCTTGCGGCAGTTAACTGCGCTTCAGAAGCAAGATACAGTTGGCGTTTATTATCCAATTCCAATGCGGTAAAGGGAGAATTAGCGCCTCCTTTTCGATGACCGCTTTCATAGCGTTCATAGGCAGACTTATTACGGTCTTTATCAGCATTGACTCGCTCAACATTGGCTTTAGCCGATTCCAATGCCGCGGCGAGCTGTGGCACTTCTAACTCGGCAGCGACTAACGCGGCACGCTTACGCTTTACTACGGCCTCAAAGGGGATGGGATCAATTCGGAAAAGTACATCTCCTTGTTTAACAGGAGTATTTGGCTGCACTTCAACACGAGTCACTAACCCTTTTACCGCAGGGGTAATAGGAATGGTGACAAAATATTCCCGAGCAAAACGTGAATAAGGATGGTTATAGTTCATTAGCAGTATTAAGGCACCAATGAGCACCACGCCCCCCAAAACGGCAGTAGGCACAGTCCATTTAGTCAGCGGGATTTTAAACACTTTAAAAATAACAATACAGATGGCGGCATAGGTAAGTATCAGCAATAGATCCATTTTAGACCTCGACTTTATTGGTAGTATTCGGCTCTTCAACAGCGGCGCTTGCTTGTTCTAATTGCTCAAGTCTCGCTTGTAACGCTATTACCGTCTGACGTAAAGTGCCCACATCCTCCTCTAACGCCTGCTCTCGTTTCATCACAGTACCAAATCCCCAGCCACGATCTTCTCGATATAAGGTGGCCCAGATCCATAAAAATGGCCAAATAGCATGTAACGTAAATAAACTCACCCAGCCCGCAATATGTAGGGCATCTTGCTGTGGGTGATTACGCTTTTTGGCAATTTCGTATGGAATATCATGGATAGCAATCACACCATAAAAAATAACGACAACCACAAAAAATAAAATCCCTAACGCAAAGTAATCTAAAAACATTTGAATCCCCTCAATCATCATGATCACTAATCAAGCAAACACAGTTGAATATCTCAAGGCTAAAGTTAACAACTAAACAACATTATAGAACAACAAAAAACAATCACTTCCAGCCAAGTCAAATTGAATCGTGTTAACACCAAACCCAGTGATCTAAAGCACACTTGTTTATTTACATCATGCTCTAATGTGCCGTTCGCGTTAAACTCATGGCTAAATTGCGCGCCATGACGCAATCCCTACAACTGCGAATAAAGGAATCACACATGATAGGCACTCCCTACACTGAGGGCGCACGACGCGCCATGTTGCTCGGCTGCGGTGAACTTGGCAAAGAAGTGGCCATTGAACTGCAACGCTTAGGCGTTGAAGTGATTGGCGTTGACCGTTACGCCAACGCCCCCGCCATGCAAGTCGCCCATCGCTCCCATGTGATCAATATGCTCGATGCTAAAGCCCTGCGTGCAGTTATCGAGTTAGAAAAACCGCACTTAGTCATCCCCGAAATTGAAGCCATCGCCACCCAAACCTTAGTGGACATGGAAGCCGAAGGGGTAAATATCATCCCCACAGCTCGGGCAACTAAGCTCACTATGGACAGAGAAGGGATTCGTCGCCTCGCCGCTGAAACCTTAGGTTTACCGACTTCTCCGTATTTTTTCTGTGATACTGAAACCGAATTTAATCAAGCGATTAGCGAAATAGGCGTGCCCTGTGTGGTTAAGCCTGTGATGAGTTCATCGGGCAAAGGTCAGAGTGTTATTCGCGATATCGCCCTCAGTCATAAAGCGTGGCAATACGCTCAAGAAGGTGGCCGCGCTGGCGGCGGTCGCGTAATAGTCGAAGGCTTTATTCCCTTCGACTATGAGATCACCCTGTTAACCATCAGCGCAGTCAACGGCATTCACTTTTGTGCGCCCATTGGCCACAGACAGGAAGATGGCGATTACCGTGAGTCATGGCAGCCACAAGCCATGTCAGATGAAGTGTTAGCAAAATCCCAAGCGATCGCGAGCAAAGTCGTCGAAGCCCTTGGCGGGTATGGATTATTTGGCGTAGAGCTGTTTGTTAAAGGCAATGAAGTGTATTTCTCCGAGGTCTCACCAAGACCACATGACACAGGGCTCGTGACACTTATCAGCCAAGATTTATCGGAATTTGCCCTGCATGTGAGAGCAATTCTCGGTCTGCCCATCCCCAATATCCATCAGCATGGCCCAAGCGCCTCGGCGGTAATTTTGGCCGAAGGCACCTCGAGCAATATCCGCTACCAAGGCATTGCCGCCGCATTAGAGGCGGTCAACACTCAGCTGAGATTATTCGCCAAACCCGATATTGATGGCCGCCGCCGCTTAGGTGTCGCGCTTGCCCGTGATATCGATATCGACAGCGCAGTCAGCAAAGCACTCGATAGCGCCAGTAAAGTGAAGGTCATCTTTTAAACTGTTTTATCGGTTTTAAATTGGCTTCAAGCACAAGCGACAAATCAAAGGGAAATGCGCTGCAACGCCATTTCCCTTTTTTCAACACAGTACAGCATCAAGAACCTTTACCAATAAAAAGTGACCCACCCCAACCGACAGAGTAAACTAGCGCCTTTGTCTTGTGGCCTAAGATTGCACGCCAAGCAAAACAAGCCCTGTGGTACGAGTTTAATTTTGGGCGAGTTGTTCAGAGCAATTTATTGCGAGCGCTTATTAAGACGATTGATTTCGAGCTGTGGCTTAATTCTAGCGTGATCTAAGTAAACTCCAGCAGCAAAAAACCATTAGTAATAGAAACCAAAAGTAGTAGAAACCAATGCAGCTTCAGCCTTCTTGCTTTACCTCTTTCACACAAGCCATTGATGCCTATGCCCTGCCGCAACGTTTTACCTTTCCTTTCTATTACGAACCGCATCCATTATGCGTGCTTGCAGCCAACGAATTACAACACCACCTCGAGACTCAGCACGACTGGCAACATAACTTTGGCCTAACGGGTGAGTTAACTGGCGCCATTGGCAAGATGTTCGGCGTATTGCTGGTACAAAATCCGCAAGGTGAAGTGGGCTATTTGTCGGCATTTTCGGGCAAGTTAGCAGAGCAAAACCATTGGCCGCGCTTCGTTCCACCTGTGTTTGATATGCTGGCTAAGGACAATTTTTTCCACGCCGAAAACCTGCAAATCAACCAAATTAACGAGCAGCTACTTGCAGTAGAAAATCATCCCGACATTCCGAGGTTATCAACCGAGCTAGAAACTGAACAAGCTCAAGCGCAAGCCAAACTTGCCGCCCACAGACAAGTGATGATCGATGGCCGTAAGTCCCGCAAGGCGCAGCGCAATCAACTCGCAGCCCAATTGGCTACCAATCCGACTGATGAGACCTTGCGTGAAAACGCAATAACCGAGGCAAAGCTAAATCAAGAAAGTGTCAATGAAAAGAATAACTTAAGAGACATCAAACACTATTATGATGAACGTGTTCATACCATCAGCCAAGCGCTAAGCCAACTGACAGATGAGCGCGACGCGTTACGACAACAGCGCAAACGGCTTTCGGCGGCGCTGCAGCAAAAGCTGTTTGAGCAGTATCGATTCCTCAATATTAAAGGCACAGAAAAGAGCCTTAACGGTATATTTAATGGCACGGTTGAGTTAACCCCGCCCGCAGGCTCGGGCGAATGTGCCGCCCCTAAGTTGTTACATTACGCCTTTAAACATGACCTTAAGCCATTAGCGATTGCCGAGTTTTGGTGGGGCGCACCGCCAAAATCAGAAATTCGCCAGCATAAGCAGTTTTATCCCGCCTGCCTGCGAAAATGCCAACCTATCTTGGGGCATATGCTCGAAGGGCTCGCAATCGATGACAACCCGCTGCTGACCAACCCCGCCGAAGGCAAAACCTTAAGTATCCTATATCAAGACGAGGCGATGGCGATTGTGAACAAACCCGCCGAGTTTTTATCCGTGCCCGGCAAAGAGATTGAAGACTCAGTGTATTCGCGCATCCGCCAAACCTTTCCCCATGCCACAGGGCCGCTAATCGTCCACAGGCTCGATATGTCGACCTCGGGATTAATGGTGATCGCATTGACAAAAGACGCCCATAAACAGCTGCAAAAACAATTTATCCAGCGCACTGTAACTAAACGTTATGTGGCGCTGTTAGCGGGAATTCCTACCGTCATGGCAAATACGCAGGCGACGGGTAACATCTATTTACCCTTGCGTGGCGATTTAGACGATAGACCGAGACAACTCGTTTGCCATGAGTTTGGCAAAGCGGCCGAAACCTATTGGGATTTGAGCCAACTTGATGAAATGGCACGTACAGCCCGCGTGTATCTGTATCCTAAAACGGGCCGAACCCATCAACTCAGGGTTCACTGCGCCCACTCAGAGGGGCTAAATACACCGATTGTCGGTGACGACCTCTACGGCACTCGCGCCAATCGCCTGCATCTGCATGCCGATTTATTGATGCTTCTGCATCCCGTTACCCGTAAGCAGATGCGTTTTCAAGTCGATCCTGATTTTTGAGATCTGAGTTCTGATTGATTAACAAGGCAGCAAAAGGAAAACCAAGCTTAATGGGCATTATCAGAAGTTTGACCGCGATGTAAAAGCGGGCTTTTTCGGGCATAGTAATGCCTCACTCAAAACGGAATCGATAGCAGTAGTATGGGTATAGGCAATCTGGTTAAAAACATTAGCCGAAATCAAGGGTTCTTATGCGCTTTGCTGAGCGCCGCCGTATTCATGAGCGCCTGTCAGCCCGCATCGGAACCGAGTGAACTCATAGCAAACCTAAATGCCAGTCATATAGCAGAAGTCACCTCCGTAACTGCAATACCTCGCGAACCACTCGCGCAAGAAGTCTATATCTGGCAGCGCCAATGGCGCCCCGCTAATCAAACGGCATTAGTGCAAAGCCAAGGGGTATTCCAAGGATTGCACATTCTAGCGCTGCAAGCGCATCCAAAACCCAATGGTGCTGATATTTGGTTTGAAGTCGCGGTCAATCATGCTTGGCTTCAGGCCGATCCTAGACCTAAAGTCGCCGTGATCCGCTTAGATGGCCAGCTGAGCCATTTAAATGATGAAGCAGTGATCCATAAAATCAGCCAAGTACTTAACAGTTGGCAAGCAAAAGGCACACACATCACAGGTGTTGAAATCGACCACGACAGCGCTAGCAGCAAACTGCCCGCCTATCGGGATTTTCTTAAAAAGCTTAAAGCGCAGCTACCAGCAGAGCTCAAACTCAGCATTACCGCCCTGCCCGCTTGGCTCAATAGCACCGATTTCCCCGCATTGCTCACTTATATTGATGAACTCGTGCTGCAAATTCACAGCGTAAGCGATCCACGCCTCGGACTATTCGATGCGACTCAAGGTTGGCAGTGGGTGCAGCAACTCTCAAATATCAGCACTGTGCCTTACCTTATTGCGCTCCCCGCTTACGGCTCGGCGGTCATCAGCACAGCTTCAGGTTATAAAGTGGAGAGTGAAACACCGCTACGGGGTCAACTCAATGACTCCCATGCTGTTGAGGAACTGATGGCAGATCCGCAAGTGTTACAAGCTTTTGTGCACAAACTGCAAAGCCGCACTGATGCCAAGCTTAAAGGCATTATCTGGTTCAGGCTCCCGCTGGAAGGAGATAAAAGGGTTTGGCCACTTGATACCTTAATCGCTGTGGCGCAGCAAGGTGAGCTTACCGCCAAGATTGAATTAGTGCTCTCAAGCGATAACGATATTCAAACAACATTAGCCACTGAAAATAAAGCTAAAAGCCAACAAATCCTCAAGCCACAGCTCTTCCAATTGAGCTTAATTAATCGCGGTAATATTGCTGGCGACATTCCCGCGAGTTTGTCCCTAGCGGGACAAGCTTGCAGCGGGTATGATGCGCAAAATGGCTATCGCGTGATACAAAAAAATGGGCTGTTAATCTGGCAGTGGCGAGCTGAAAATACCGCCACATTGGCGCCGACTGACACTGCTCCAAGCGCGACGAACATGCCAATGCCGCAAGCACACAAACAAACTCAAAAACACATGCTCAACCCTGGCGGCCACAAAGTGATAGGCTGGGCACGTTGTGAGTCATTATATTTACAGGGAATTTATGCGCCATAAGCCAACACCATCGTCCACAATGGCAAAATCCAATCGGGCTTTTATGCTTAAAAAGACCACGCTTATCTGTTTAAGCCTATTTTCGCCAATGCTATTGGCCTGCGGCCCCGACTTCCCTTTGCAATTGACTCAAGACAGACAGAGTAATCTCAGTTATTTACCACAAACCTCTTTCAGCCAGCAGCTTACCGCCCTCGCAAAACCTTTGCCTTGGCAGTATCAAGATGCGCCAGCTGCGCAGGAATATCTGTGGGATGAAGTGCATAGCCGTTATCTGTCACAAACTCGTGCTTTTGAAAACAGCGAATTAAGTGAAGCCCATTTGATCTTAGTGAACACACTAAGGGATGCGACAGGCCCAATCGAGGCCGAACAAATGGCCGCCAAGTTGGATAAGGATCTGCCCCAAGCGCTGACCTGGTACACCTTAGGCGCCGTGGCGTTTGAGGCACAAGATTATGATAGAGCAAGTAACTATTTCAGCAAAATCATTAAATTACCAGAAAGCGAACGCGCATCTCGCAGCCTGTGGGCACTCTATTCGCTGTCGCGTATTGAGCTTATCTTAAGTAAAACCTCAGCGGATCCTGAGCACTTTAATCGTGCCAACGCTTACCTGACTCAATTGCAAACCGAAGTCGCCCAAGGCGCCGCCGATCCCCTGCGCTTGAGCTTAGCAAGCCTAGGTGAGCAGGCTTATATCCTGCTGCACCAAGGCCAGCCGAGCCCACAAGTTGCCAATCAAGGTGCAGATGATACTGAGCTACAAATGATGCTTAACCCTGATGCACTGAATAAGGCTATTGAGCTCTATGCCACCCAATCAGTACAGGGCGATAGCGGCGGTTATGATTCTTTATTGATGTTAAGCCGTACCTTGATGGGGAAAGACATTGCTGAGCTGAAACCGTTGCTGCAACAGACAAGCGTGCAGCAGTTATTGATTGCCTATTGGCAAAGCAGCACCAATGAATTTGCCTACGATGGCCAGCTTTCGGAAATGGGCTCAAAGGTAGCTGAAATCCTCAAAGTGTTTCCAACCGATGGTTTACAGCTCAACCATGGCGATAAATTAGCGGCAATTTATTACCAGCTAGGGGATTACGCCAGTGCTGAGCGCCTATTGACGCTCGCGAAACCCAGCGGCCTCACTTGGTGGCTAACCGCTAAATTAATGCTACAAAAGGGCGATCAAGCAGAGGCGGCCAAGGCCTATGCTCAGGCGGCGCGTCACTTCCCCAAACAATCCGATGAAGCATTGGCTACAGTTGATGCCGAAGAGACTCAGCAGCAAGCCATTAATGCCGATGAAGATAAAGCCACTTACTGCCGTATTCGCGCCGAGCAAGGGGTGTTATCCCTAGAGCGCGGTGAATATGTCGATGCGCTCAATCACTTACTCGCCAGCGGCGACGAATACTGGCAAGACATAGCCTATGTGGCGGAGCGCGTGCTCACCACGGCTGAACTTAAGTTATTTATCGACGAGCATGTGCCGCTTATCGCCTTCGAATACCCTAAAGATAGCGACTGGTACGATAATATAGAGCCGATTAACAATCGCTTACGCTACTTGTTAGGTCGCAGATTATTACGTGAAGGGGCTATCGCTGAAGCGCCTGCTTATTTCCCTAATCCGAATCTTAATGCCAGCGCCCTCGCCTACGGTACTGAGCTGAACGCGGCGAAAAATGCAACAGGCATAGATAGCGCTAAGGCCTATTGGGCTGCGGCAGAACTTGCCCGCCACCAAGGTATGGAAATCTTAGGGTTTGAATTAGCTCCAGATTACGCTATCTACCAAGGGGTATTCGATCTAAGCGATTGGAATGAGCCGAGCAAGTTAGCAGAGAAAGAACAACTGCGATTAAGCGCCAGCCAAGCCGTTCCCGATAAACGCTTCCATTATCGCTACACTGCTGCAGAACTGGCCAACAAGGCATCGGAGCATGTTCCCCACAACAGCCAAGCCTATGCCGCGCTACTCTGCCAAGCCACGGGTTGGGTATTGTATCGAGATCAAGAACTTGCCCTACGCTACTACAAAAAATACGTCGCCAACGGCCCCTTTGTGCCTTGGGCCGAAAACTTTGGTATGCAGTGTGAAGCCCCCGATTTTGACGGTGCAGTAAAACGAGCGCAAGCCAATGAAATTGCAGAATGGAACGTCCTGTACCATAAGCTGAAAAAGCCGGTTGTATTTGGCGTATTAGCCATCACGGGTTTATTAGGTGTGTGGTGGATGCGTAGAAGAAAGGCTCAAGCATAACTAACCATTCAGGTCTTTCTCTCTTAACGTCGATATGATGAAAAGAGAGAAAGACGCATACCACTTTACTTGTTCACACAGTTAATCACGTCACCCTGTAAATAACCGTGCACATTAGCCACGGCAATATTGAGTAGACTTTGTCTAGCTTCCTTAGTCGCCCACGCGTTGTGGGGACTAATGCTGATATTCGGTGCATGCAATAAGGGATTATCCGCACTGGGCGGCTCGGTCGATAACACATCGACACCGGCAAATAAACGATTTTGTGAAAGCGCTGCTGCAAGCGCGGCCTCATCAATTAATCCACCGCGCGCCGTATTAATAAGCAGCGCATTAGGCTTCATCAAGGCGAGTGCTTGCTGATTGATAAATTGCTCAGTCTCAGGGGTAAGCGGGCAATGCAGCGAGATAATATCTGATTCGCTCAGCACAGTATCACGCGGTACCCAAGTGGAACCTTGGGTCAAGTCTTTGATAACAGAGCGGGTATTGACGAGCACTTTCATCCCGAATGCAAGGGCGAGCGTCCCAACCTGCTGGCCAATATCACCGTAACCTATTAAGCCTAAAGTCTTGCCTTTTAAGGATTGCAGCGGCATTAAGGTGAAACAAAAATCTTGGCAGTTCACCCACTGACCATCAACCACCGCTTGATGATGGGCAGCCACGGCTTGGGTGTGATGCAGTATATGGGCAAACACCATCTGCGCTACGGCATCGGGCGCATAGGCCGGCACATTCGTAACCACTATGCCTTGCGCTTTAGCTGCCGCTATATCAACAACGTTAGTGCCCGTTGCCAATACACCTATATATTTCAGTTCCGGAAGTTGCGCCAGAGTCTTAGCATTAAGCGGCGTTTTATTGGTGAGAATGATCTCTGCACCTTGGGCACGCGCGACAATATCGGCGCCAGCGGTGCGGGGGAAACACGCAAACTCGCCTAATTCAGTCAAGGATTGCCAACTGAGATCGCCAGGATTTAAGGTTTCGCCATCGAGTACAACTATCTTCATGCCGCTAAATCTCCTTTTAAGACGATGTGTTAGCGCTAAAAACTGACTTTGAGCCCAAGGTTAGCCTGCGCCTGCCACATCACATCCGACGTAATGTGCCATAGGCATTCATCTTCATTGCAAAACAACGAACTGTCGCTGTTGATAAACGTCGCGTAACCGCGGATATCTGCAAACAAACCAAAGTGTGGAGTCACTTGATACTCTACCCCGCCGCCAACTCCCATAGAGAAACGCGTTTCACTCGACCAAGCGTAGGGCAACATGCGGGTTATCCCCGCACTTGCGGTGACATAGGGTCGAATATCGCCACGGGGGAAATATAAAGTGCCGCCTAAGTGGATGTAATCTAAGTCTAACGAGGTAAGACGATCGGGCGTAAACAAACCGCCACTTTTGAGTTCAGAGGCTTGGTGACTGTATAAAAGATAAATATTACCAGGATCATTCGTGCCAATGCCCAGCATCAGGCCGTAATGGCTTGATTCCTCGATCTTCACATTTTTCTTGTCGCCCGTTTGATCTGCGTTGACGTCAATTTGATTAACATCAAATTGACCGCCACCCAGACTATAACCGCCAAAAGGTGCGACAAACACCTCAGCCTGCGCGGACATAGTCACAGGTAACAAACTCGCCAACAGCAACAGGCAATGCGTGTGTTTCATAATGAATTCCTTATCTTTTATACAATCCAAAGCAATCAAGACTAACGCATACCACGTTCAGACTTGACTCTATCATAGGCTGCTTGAATATCCTGTGCCTTACGATTTGCCAGCTCCATCATTTCCGGTGGCAGGCCTTTAGCGACTAACTTATCGGGATGATGTTCGTTCATCAACTTACGGTAAGCTCGCTTAACTTCTTGGTCGCTGGCCTCGTTAGTAATCCCCAGCAAACTGTAGGCATCGGTAATCGATGTTTTGTTGCCACTTGAGGTCTGATGAAAGCGAAACTCCGCTTGCCAGCGCTTCAGTAACTCATCTAACTGCGCTCGACCATAACCTAACTCTTGGGCAATCGTCATCAAGATAGCGTGTTCAGCGGGATCCAGTTCACCATCGGACAATGCCGTTTGGATCTGAATTTCGATGAACATCTGCACTAACTCTTTGCGTCCCATGGTAATAACACGAAAAGCTTGGAGGCTGCTGCGCAGATCAAAATCCGCCGATTTCCCCTCGCGAAACGCCTGCTGTGCTTCTTTACGGGCTTCACCGGTTAAGCGCATTTGCTCCATCAACAGGGTCGCGATGCGAATATCGGTTTCAGTCACCTGTCCCGACGCTTTCGCCACATGCCCCATCACCGCAAAGGTGGTGTTAAAGAAGATCGCTTGGCGATTCTTAGCCTGCCCTAGAACTTGTCGAAACCCCACGCCAGAAGCCGCGCGCTTATCGTAGAGGTGTCCGAGCCACAAGCCGAGCAAAGCACCAAAGATGCGGCCGAACATAAAGCCAATGATAAACCCAAAAAACTTACCCCAAAAGCGCATCTTATATCCTGATTTCTATAATGTATTTGATGTGCCAGCACTATCCTATGGATAAGCAAGCACAGATATTTAGGTATTGCTTTGTAATCTCAGTTCGAGCCCTTGCAGGCGTTCAATCGTGCCAACATCGCACCAAAGCCCGTGAAACAGCGCGCCGCTGACTCGGCCTTGGGCCATTTGCTTTCTAAGCAGCGGACCGAGTGCAAACGCGCCCTGCGGCGTGTGATTAAACAGCGACGGCCGATAAATGCCCATGCCAGAGAAAGTGTGCTTAGTCTCACCAAGCTCCTGCACTCGATTGCCACTCAAGGCGAAATCCCCCTGCGGATGCTGCTCAGGATTAGGCACTAGCCAGAGATGGGCGAGCGTATCGGCAGCAAGCTGCGTGATCGGCGGTAAAGCATCGATAAATACATCGCCATTAATGACCAAAAAGGGCTCATCACTTTCCCCCTCACACAATAAAGGCAAAGCCCGTTTAATGCCGCCGCCGGTTTCAAGCGCACTCTCTTCGGCGCTATAGCGAATTCGCACCCCAAAAGCGCTGCCATCGCCCAGCGCCTCGACTAATTTATGCCCCAGCCAAGCATGATTAATGACGATATCGACTATGCCTAACGCGGCAAGTTTTTCAATATGATAAACAATCAACGGTTTACCTAATACTGGCACCATAGGTTTAGGCATATTATCCGTTAACGGCCGTAACCTCTCACCTCGTCCGGCGGCCAAGATCATGGCTTTCATTGCTTAACCTCAGATAAAGACTGGCTAGCTGTAAACACAGGCAACACGCGACGAGTCAACCAGTGTGCAAATGGCACGAGTTCGGGATACTGCATGGCGATGTCGACAATATACGTTAATGTCAGTGGAATATCCGCCATATACGCAGGTTTACTGTCACGATAATTTAACCTTGCAAAAATCCCCACCGCCTTGATGTGACGTTGTAAGCCCATGAGATCAAACCAAGTTTGATATTGCTCAAGGGGGGTCTGTGCGGGAATGAAGCCTAGCGCGAGTGCTTGCTGATAATGGTATTGCATCAAGTCTGTAACTAACGGCTGCGGCCAGCGAATATAACAATCACGCAATAGCGATACCGCGTCGTAGGTCACAGGGCCGACGACGGCATCCTGAAAATCAATTACGCACAATTCGCCTGCTTGCAGCATAAGATTGCGGCTATGGAAATCCCTATGCATCCCCACACTAGGTTGAGATAGCGCATTGTCGACAAGCAGATCGAAGCTATCGCTTAGCATTTGCAGCTCTGACTCGTCCAAAGACAAATTAAGATGAGTGCCGAGTAGCCACTCAGTAAAGATGTGCAATTCACGGCGAACAAAGGCTTCATCGTACAGAGGTAAGGGCTGAACGAGGCCGCTATCAAGATACTGACTTGCAACCACAGAAGCCACTTGCGGCAGTAAATCGAGCGCCTGACGATAATAGTCAGCCACATTTTGCACGTTAAGCACAGATAACAGCTGGGTATCGCCTAAGTCGCTCATCAGCATAAAACCTTGAGCAGTGTCGGCATGGATCACTTTTGGAACTGTCAATCCCGCGGCGGCATAGGCATTAGATAAGGCGATAAAGGGCGCGATGGGCACCAGTTGTGGCGGTGAATCGGCGGCGATAAAGGTGGCATCGGGCGTCGTGATCCGAAAGTAACGTCTAAAACTTGCGTCACCGGAAATCAATATCGGTGTCACCTCATCGGAAAAATATGCATTCAGCCACTGATTTAGGGAAAGAAATCTCGGATCGGATAAAGTCATTTCATGGCTCTTAAAGAAAAATTGCTTTATTATAGCTGGCATATAATTTGGAAACAGCTAAGAAATTGAGAGATTTATTAAGCGGCGTTGCGTTTGTAAATTGCAACTTTCCCCATCCATACTTGTCCAGAATAAGAAATCATAATTACTGACCTAAAGATGCAGATCCGATACCTTCTGGCCCTGAGCCTGTTACCGCAATTAGTCCTGGCAGACGACTCTCCAACCGCTTCGGCATCTCAATGCTTAATCGAACCGCCAGTACCCCGTATCGTATCTCAAACCCAAGGGATGAGTGCGGCTGAACTCAACAAAATTCGTATCACGTCTGATAATACCAATGCCGAAATGGGCAAACAGGCGATTTTCCGTGGTGATGTGGTTTTTAGCCAAGGCGATAGACACATAGCGGCCGATGAGGCGATTTTAGATCAAGCGACCGAACAGTTTGATGCCAATGGTAATTTAGTCTTCCAAGACAGTAACTTCACTGTTACCGCCGAGTCATTACAAGCTCAAATGCGCTCCAATCGTGCCACCCTTAAAGGGGCGCAATATTGGCTGCATGGACAACAGGTCCATGGCGATGCAGAAAAGCTGCAAATTACCATCAATAACAATTTAATTTTAACCAATACTAACTTTACCACTTGTCCACCCGACAATGTCTCTTGGCTGCTCGAAGCCGAGAAAATCAAGATTAACAGTGAAGAAGAATGGGGCGAAATTTGGAATGCCAAGTTAAGAGTCGGCGGCGTGCCTGTATTCTACATTCCCTACATGACAGTGCCGGTTTCTGATAAACGTAAGTCGGGTTTCCTCTATCCCAGCTTTAGCACCAGTACCACCAATGGCGTCGAATTTTCTGCGCCCTATTACTGGAACATTGCCCCTGAATATGATTTAACCTTTACACCTAACTATATGTCTAACCGTGGTTTATTCACTAAGACTGAGTTTGGTTATTTAGCAGGCGAGGCTCAAAAAGGTCGAGTCAATTTTGAATATCTAGGCAACGATCAATTGATCAGTGGCAGCCCTAATCGCTACCTGTATAACTGGCAACATCAAGGGGCTATCGACAAAAATTGGCGTGTTTTAGCTAATTTTACTGACGTGTCAGACAACAACTATTTCAATGACTTAAAGTCAGATGTGAACCGTGCTACCGACAACCAATTGTCGCGCATAGGTGAAATCAGCTACTTCGAAAGTAACTGGGATATCAGCACTCGGGTCCAAGACATTAAAGTACTCGGTGAAGATGAAAAACCGTATCAGGTGATGCCTCAGGTCAACTTTAACTATCGTGCTGCCGACTTTTGGAATAATTTAGATTTTGGTTTTAATTCGGAGCTGACTAATTTTGCCCATCAAGACAACAATGTAAATACGGCGACACGTTTACATATGGCACCGAGCGTGACTCTGCCGATTCACGGACCTTCGGGCTCACTCACCAGCCAAGTGAAGTTAATGCAGACCAATTATTGGCAACAGAATAACGATCCTAATGAAGATCTGGACGACACAGTAAGTCGAACCATTCCACAGGTACGGATTAATGGTCAGATTAATTTCGAGCGTTTTACTGAGCTTTTCGATGAAAACTATCGCCAAACACTCGAGCCACAATTCCAATATCTTTATGTCGGCTACGAAGACCAACGTGGTATAGGTATTTATGATACGGCCCAATTGCAGGATGACTATTTTGGTCTATTCCGTGATCGCCGCTTCTCGGGGCTGGATCGGATCTCCGATGCGAATCAAATTACGCTTGGTTTAACAACTCGCTTGTTCGACGATCACAACCAAGAAGCGACTAAATTTAGCCTAGGGCAAATTTTTTACTTGCAAGACAGTAAAGTCGGTTATGAAGACAATATTTTTGAATCAAATCAATCTACATCAGTACTAGCCGCCGAGTTAGATACACGTTTAACGAATAATTGGTACATGGGTGCGGCAATTCAGTACGACACCAACACCAGCGAAAATAAAAAAACGGAAGTCACTTTAGACTTCAGACCCGAAGCGAACAAATTACTGCAATTTAGTTATCGTTACGTTCCTGATTTATTGAACTCCAATACCAATGATACTGTGAACATCTCCCAAGCGGGCGTTCGTGGTGCTTGGCCTATCAGTGACGATCTCTACTTCGTGGGTAATTGGTATTATGACTTAAACGAAAGCCGCGGCATTGAAACCTACACAGGTATTCAATACGAATCATGCTGTTATGCGGTGCGATTTAGTTATCACTACCGCATTAAAACCAATTATGACGACAACATAGGCTCTGCTGCTATTGACTCCCGTGAGCAATTTGAAAGCGGCTTCTACCTGAACTTAGTCATTAAAGGACTCGGTGGTTCTGGCCCATTAGGCGTATCAGATATGCTCAATGACGGCCTGTTTAACTACAGAAAACCGCTTTATCTGAGGAATTAGCAAAGAATTGTGATAGATTGCTGAACCTCAACAAGGACTGAGAGTCCAAACAGGTTAATGAGTGCCTTACCGTTTGCCTTTTGCTAACGCTAATAAAAGCGGATCTAAAGGGTTAACCATGCACTCAAATGCATCGCCAAAAAATTACATTAGGGCAACTCGCTGTAATTTCGATATAAATGGTAAAGTTATTTCAATTAAGCCGTCGAACCTGACCTTAGAACGTGCCAAGGATTTTGTGGATGAAACCCAGTAAACATCTGATTTTTGCTTTATTTGCACTCGCTATCAGCCAACCTACATTGGCCGCACCTCAGCCACTCGACCGTGTTGCGGTCCAAATTAACGACGGCATAGTGCTCGAAAGTGAAATCGCTAACATGATTGACACTGTTAAAGCCAATGCCAAAACGGCAAACCAATCGTTACCTTCCGACAGTGCCCTGCGCACTCAGGTGATCGAACGTTTGATCTTGACCCGTTTACAACTGCAAATGGCAGATCGTATCGGCCTGCATATCGGTGACTTACAATTAGACCAAGCGATTGAAAACATCGCGCGCGAACAAAAAATGTCTGTGGCCCAGATGCAACAGAAAATTGAAAGCGAAGGGTTAAGCTTTAGCCAATACCGCGAGCAATTACGCGAAGAAATCACCTTAGGTGAAATTCAACGTATTCAAGTACAACGCCGTATCCAAGTGTCACCACAGGAAATTACCAGCCTAGTCAAACTCATCCAAGAACAAGGGATGAAAGATGTGGAATATCAAATTGGCCACATCCTGATTGACGTGCCAAGTAATCCAACCAGTGAACAGCTGGAATCCTCGAGTAAACGTGCCAATATCGTTTTGGAGCGTTTGAAGAGTGGTGAAGATTTCCGCCGCACTGCTATTGCGTCTTCTTCGGGTCCTAAAGCACTCGAAGGTGGTATTTGGGACTACATGAACATCAACGAAATGCCAACCCTGTTTGCCGAAGTGATCAACGGCGCGAAAACAGGCGACATTATCGGTCCAATTAAGAGTGGTGCAGGTTTCCATATCATCAAGATCATGGATGCTCGTGGCCTACAAACCAAAGAAATCGAAGAAGTCAGAGCGCGCCACATTTTGCTTAAGCCATCACCAATTCTGTCGGAAGACCGTGCTAAAGCTATGCTTGAGCAATTCCTGAAGCAAATTCGCTCAGGTGAAGCTAAGTTCGAGGATCTTGCGCGTCAATATTCTGAAGATCCTGGTTCAGCCACTAAAGGCGGCGAATTAGGTTGGGCAGAACCAAGCATTTACGTGCCTGAGTTTGCTCAAACTCTTAATAGCTTAAAAACCGACCAGATTAGTGAGCCGTTCCGTACCACCCACGGTTGGCATATCACTCAGTTAGAAGAACGCAGAAAAACCGATGCCACGGATCAGTTCAACAGCAACCGTGCGCACCAGTTGATCTTCCGTCGCAAATTTAACGAAGAACTGCAAAACTGGCTAGACGAAATGCGTTCAGACGCATACATTGAAATCTTCCAGCCAGAGACCAATCGAGGTTAATGTTAATTGAGCACTAAACGTATTGCCGTTACCCCAGGTGAACCCGCAGGTATCGGCCCCGATTTAGTCGTACAACTCGCTCAGCAGGCTTGGCCTGCTGAGTTAGTCGTTTGTGCGGATCCAGAATTATTAGCGAGCCGTGCTAAACAACTCGGTTTGCAAGTAACTTTCCGTCCTTACCAGCCAAATCAAGCGCCTAAACCGCAAGAAGCGGGCACATTAACCATAGCGCCCTTCAAGCTAGTAAGCGAAGCAATTTGTGGTCAACTCGATGAGCAAAACAGCACTTATGTGGTTGAAACCTTGCGTTATGCGGGTGAGAAAAACATGAGCGGCGAGTTCGATGCTGTCGTGACGGGTCCGGTACACAAAGGCATTATCAATCAAGCAGGTATTTCCTTTAGTGGCCATACTGAGTTTTTTGCTCATCAAGCAAATTGCCCCGATGTGGTGATGATGCTGGCAACGCCTGGATTGCAAGTGGCGCTGGTCACGACTCATATCCCGCTGGCCTATGTTGCAAAGGCGATAACACGTCAGCGCCTACAGCATATTATCAAGATTCTCGATGCCGATCTGAAAAGTAAATTTGGCATAGTTTCGCCGAAAATTTATGTCTGTGGACTCAATCCACACGCAGGTGAAGACGGTCATTTAGGGCGTGAAGAAATCGACGTGATTATTCCGGCACTCAACGAGTTACGAGAAGAGTTTCAAATGAATATTGTCGGCCCATTACCGGCCGATACCCTGTTCCAACCTAAATATTTACAGGACGCCGATGTCGTCTTGGCCATGTACCATGACCAAGGACTTCCCGTTCTCAAGTCACAAGGATTTGGCAAATCGGTAAACATCACCTTAGGTTTACCTTATATTCGTACCTCGGTTGACCATGGTACGGCGCTCACACTCGCGGGTACAGGCAAAGCCGATATTGGCAGTTTTGTCTGTGCTCTGAATAAAGCCATTGAGTTATCCTCAAAGAACTAAACGATTACATTATTAATGAGCAACAAAGTACATTTAGGCCACACGGCCAGAAAGCGTTTCGGACAAAACTTCCTTACCGACGGCAATGTGATTGACCGCATTGTGGGTGCTATTGCCCCCGATAATCACCATGTGATGGTCGAAATCGGCCCAGGCCTTGGCGCCTTAACCGAACCCGTAGCCGATGCTGTGGATAATCTGACCGTCGTCGAACTCGACCGCGATCTGGTTGAACGCTTACATCAACACCCAGTCCTTAAAGATAAACTGACCATTCACCAAGGTGATGCTCTGCAGTTTGATTTTGGCCAATTGAGTGTGCCTGGCAAAAAGATGAAAGTGTTCGGTAACTTACCTTACAACATTTCAACGCCGCTAATGTTCCATCTGTTCGAATTTGCCGAACAGATTGAAACCATGCACTTTATGCTGCAAAAAGAAGTGGTGCTGCGTTTATCGGCAAGCCCTGGCTGTAAAGCCTATGGTCGATTAACGGTAATGGCACAATACTTCTGCCAAGTGGTTCCGGTTCTCGAAGTGCCACCCCACAGCTTTACGCCCGCACCTAAGGTCGACTCAGCAGTCGTACGCTTGCTACCATACGCGGTCAAGCCATACCCTTGCAAAGATGTGACCGTACTACGTCACCTTTGTACTACGGCGTTCAACATGCGTCGTAAGACTCTGCGTAATAACTTAAAGCACATGTTATCTGACGATGAGTTCGAGCAATTAGGGATTGACTCAAGTCAACGACCAGAGCAGATTAGCGTGCAGCAGTATGTTGCTATGGCTAACATGGTTTGTGATAAAAAAGCATAAATATATCAGGGCACTTAGGTGCCCTTATACCAAAGCCTAGGAACAAGAATGAGCGCATTGGACACCTCCATTCGGGTTGAAGTTAAAACTGAATATATAGAGCAGCAGTCCTCACCCGAGGATGAAAAATACCTCTTCAGCTATACCATCACTATCATCAATTTAGGGGAGCAGGCGGCAAAACTCGAGACCCGTCACTGGATAATCACAGATGCCAATGGCAATACCAGTGAAGTCCAAGGCGCCGGAGTTGTCGGTGAAACGCCCACCATAGCGCCAAATACCGCCTATCAATACACTAGTGGCACTGTGCTCGATACGCCACTTGGCATAATGCATGGCACTTATGGTATGGTCAGCGAATCGGGTGAGCGTTTCCAAGCGACGATCCGTCCCTTCCGTTTAGCGACCCCAGGCTTACTACATTAATATCATTAGGAAAGGGGCACTGTGGCGCATTATTTTTTTGGTGATATTCAAGGCTGTTTCGCTGAATTACAAAAATTACTCGCTAAGGTCGATTTTAATCCCTCCCGTGATGAACTCTGGGCTGTAGGTGATCTTGTTGCTCGCGGACCAGACTCCTTAGCTACACTGCGCTTTTTTCGTTCTTTAGGTGATTCCGCAAAAACGGTTTTAGGAAATCACGATCTCCACTTAATGGCGTTGCACGGCAAGCTCAAACGCGCAAAGCCCAGCGATAATTTAACTGACATTCTTGAATCACCCGATATTTCAGCCTCAATTGACTGGCTGAGACAGCAACCCCTAATGCGTGAATTACCCGAACACCAGCTCATCATGAGTCATGCGGGTGTGCCACCGCAGTGGTCGCTTGAGATATTAAGAGAAGAAACCGCACTCGTCAGCCGTGCACTCAAACAAGATGATTATCTTGAGGCATTGATAGCCCAAATGTATTCGGATACCGCCGAGCAATGGGACCCAAGTGCAATTGGCATAGAACGCTTACGTTACTGCATCAACGCATTAACACGCATGCGCTACCTCTATGTCGATGGCAGACTCGATTTTGATTGTAAACAACCTCCTGAAAGCTGTACTAATCCACAACTCAAACCTTGGTTTGAATTTGCTTCGCCCCTACGACAGAGCCACACCTTAGTTTTTGGCCATTGGGCAGCACTGATGGGCAAGGTTGGCGATACTAAATTAAAGGCTTTAGATACAGGTTGTTGTTGGGGTGAACACTTAACCCTATGGCATCTTGAAAAAGACCAAAAAATTACCCAAAAAAAGTTAAAAAAGAGTTAAACTAAAATAGCTTAAAGTCGATAACAAACTGAGCCGCCTAACCCTGAAATCGCCCTGTTTTCATTTGGAAAAATATAATAAAAATCGGAGTATCCTATGAAATTTAACGTAGCCACCAGAGTGATTGGCGGATTTGGTATTGTCACGCTTTTGCTCGTGGTGCTGGGATTTACATCCTACCTCACCAACAACAGCCTAAAAGCCAGCTCGGCGATGATGCAAGAATTAAGCTTACCTGCGCTTAAGTCGACCAATCACCTCAGTGAAACCTTGAGCGAGCAACAAAGACAAATCCTGATTGCTTATCACACCCCTAAATCGACCAATATTCCCAGTATTCGTAAAGTGTTCGATGATCATGGCACTCAGTTCAAAAACGAAATAGCCAACATCACCCAATTAGTGAAAAGCCAGCCAGAACTCACCTCCTTAATCAGCCAACTAAACGGTAGTTTCTCAACCTTTGAGCGAGACAGCCTTGCGATGATCGCCGAACGTGAGGCTTCATTAAGCAAGCAAGAACAGCTAGTTAATCTAAAGAAAAAACTCGAAAATGCTGCCGATGATGCCTCATCAGAACTGCTCGATATTGTTGATTTAGAAAGCAGTCAAAATCCCGATGAACAGAGCCTGGCCGCGTCAGCCAGCGCGATTGATACTAGCCTCGGGAATATCATCACCACTATTGCAGATTTAGTGACTAATGAAGAAGACAATAAACACGAATTGATCTCTAAAGAACTGGACTATATTATAAGCGAAACTAAGAACAAGCTTGAATATGTAAATCGTCACGGTCAAGGTATCGTCGATGCGGATACCTTAAGTTCAGTCACTAAAGATATCGAAAAAGTTTTAGCACTCGTCACTGGCCCGCAATCTATGTTACAGCTGAAATCGAGCCAACTTTCCCATGCTAAAGAAGCCGTAATCAAACTCGGTATTATCGAAAAAGACGTGAAAGTTATTAATTCCAACATGGAGGACGTGAGCAATAACATCGAACTTGTTGCCGCCAATATGAGCAACGACACCATAGCTAAGATTGACTCTGCTAGCATACAAACCATGATTGTGGTGTTAGTTGCCATTATTGTCGCTGTCATTGTGAGTTTTGCTGTAGTGAACCCGCTCAAACGCTCACTCAGCCAAGTGAACAATGCCCTTAACGTCTTAGCCTCAGGCAACCTTACCCATAAGCTGGATGACTCTGGACACGATGAATTTGCGGAGCTGGCGAAAAACTGCAATCGTCTCGTCGATAGCTTACGCAGTTTGATTATCGGTATCTTGGATAGGTCGAACCAACTGGCCGCGGCAGCTGAACAAACGTCGGCAATCACAGCGCAAACCACCTCGGGCATTCAAGAGCAAAAAAGCCAAGTTGACCAAGTGGCCACAGCAACCACTGAACTGAGCTCTAGCGCGCAACAGGTGTCGTTAAGTGCAGATCAAGCCCTTGAGCAAATCAAGCAAGCCGACCAAGAAACTCAGCATATGCGCGCCATTGCCGAAGAGAACAAACTGACTATTTTGGCTTTAGCCGATGAAGTCGCCAAGGCAGGCGTAGTGATCAATAAAGTGCAGTCTGATAGCGCCTCAATTGGCTCAATCTTGGATGTGATCCGCGGCATTGCAGAGCAGACTAACCTACTCGCCCTCAACGCCGCCATTGAAGCAGCTAGAGCCGGCGAACAAGGCCGTGGTTTTGCAGTAGTTGCCGATGAAGTCCGTAGCTTAGCCTCACGCACTCAGGTATCGACCCGAGAGATCCAACAGATGATCGAAGTGTTGCAGCAAGGTGCAGAACAAGCCGTTGCCGCCATGGATATGGGACGCGCTCAGGCCAATGCCTGCGTTGAAAAAACGGAGCAAGCCAATATTGCCCTCGAAACAATTAGCCAATCAGTGCATAAGGCCTATGACTCAGGCACTCATATCGCCCATGCTGCTCAAGAGCAGAATTTAGTCAGCCAGCAAGTGTCTGAAAAACTAGAGCATATTGCAGCCATTTCGGAAGAAACCGCTATCGGCGCAGATCAAACGGCTCAATCTAGCCATCAAGTTGCCAAGCTAGCCGAAGAGCTTCAAGCTTCAGTCGGCGAATTTAGAGTCTAAATTTTAATCATTAAAATCCTCTAAACCAAGGGTCGCTTAGCGGCCCTTTCTTTTGAGCATAATTCACTTCCCCGATCTTACCGAACACCCAGCTTGACCGACTTTACACAAATTAAGGCCATAAAAAATGCCGAACTTAAGTTCGGCATTTATCTAATTCAAGGCAAAGCGTTTAATCCAAAGCGCTTAATACTCGTCACTGAATGAAACTAAGCAGCAAAATGGGCTAAAGTGCCGCTGGTTCGGAGCAACAAGTTCAGCTCAGCGATTACTCTTCTTCGCCGCCCGCTGCAGCGCCAAGACGCTCTTTCACTGCTGCAGTGATAGGGCTATCTGCATGACCGTTTGCTTCGGCCCAAGCTTGAATAGTCATACCATCGGCCTCTGCGACACTCAGTTCAGTCACAGACAAACGTTTAGCAACAAACTCACCAGCGTCATTCGCACTCGCGCCGTAGGCAGTACGCAATAGACTTGCACCATCGCAACTGATGCCACTGTAAATCTGACGTAGCTTAACACGGCTTTCTTTTAATTTTTTACGTAGACGGTTTTTATCGTTAGCTTTTACGTAATCGCAAATACTCGCTACAAGTGGGTCAACACCCGCTACAGCAGGGGTTGGTACAGCAATATAGCTAAATCCAATTAACGCAGCCAAGGCTACAGGCATAAGACGCATCCGATACTCCTTAATACTTTCTTATAGTTTTATTATCAATTTTGTATGGGCTGAATCTCATCTCTAAATAGTATTGACCTCTTAGCTTTAGCCCTTGTTCGAAATCTAGGATAACGAAATAGGCTATCTCTTCTTTCCGTGAAAACTAAATGTCCGATATGATGCAATACGTTAGACAAACTGACGAGCCATACACACAGGGTATACAATAGAGGTTGCAATTTAACATTTTTTTACCAAGTTGATAAAGCGATATTCTAAACCATCCGCATTTATACTAGACAAAGATTCCGTTTCTTTCCAAGTTCCATCATCCCAGTGGGGAAAAAATGTATCTCCCTCTACCTCTAGCTTGATTTGTGTCAAATATAAGGTATCTGCGCAGGGCAGCAATTGGGCATAAAGCTGTCCACCACCAATCACTACTAACTCTTCACACTCGCCAGCGGCTTGTTTGGCGGCATCAAAAGAAGTCACACAAGTCACGCCCTCAATGACGAGATCCGTTTGACGTGAAATCACTATATTATGTCGGCCAGGAAGGGGTCTACCAATGGACTCAAAGGTCTTACGGCCCATCACCACGGGCTTACCTAAAGTCATGGCTTTAAAGTGACGTAGATCTTCTGGAAGATGCCATGGCATTTTATTCTCTTTCCCTATGACTCGATTGTTTGCCATCGCGGCTATCATAGCAATGCGCATGCTCACTCCTGTTTTATTGAAATAGAATTATTGAATGACGGGGCGGGTTCTGAAATACAGCAAGCTCGGCATGGCTAGCCCCACAGCTAACGCCCCGAGAATAAAGACGGTTTTGAGGCCATTACTAATCACTTGTGCCGTCAGCTCAGGACTCACCTGCGACTGGGCAGTCAATTGCACTAAGGCAATGACAGTATTAAAAGCATAAGTACCTGGGATCATAGGAATAATGGCGGCGACAGCATACATTAAAGGGGGGGCTAAGTGGCGTTTTCCAAACCCTATGGTAATAATCCCGACGATAGCAGCCGCGGCAAAGGTGGCCCACTCAATTGGTAAACCAAACTGTAGCATTAAGGTGCGCGAACTATGACCAATGGCTCCCGCTATAGCGCAATAGGGAAGAAATCGTTTAGGAACATTAAACACCATAGCAAATCCTACGGCGGGGATTGCTGAGAAAAAAGCATCGTGCAACAGCGTTATCAGTAATTCCATCATAGGAAAATCCCGCCGATCTGCATCGCGATCGTAATCCCGATGACCGAAGAAACGGTCAACAAGGTCGCATGGCCCCAACGGGAAATGCCGACATTCATATGCCCTTTCACCATATCCGATATCGCATTGATCATCGGAAAACCAGGCACTAGCATTAGCACACTCGCAGCCATTGCTGCCTTAGGGGTTTCACTTAATTCAAACACATAGCCCGTTTGAGCCAACATGCTGGTGACAAAAGCGGTGACGGCAAAGTTAATCAATAAATTAAAATGCCGTTTAGCAATCGCTAAACGTACTGACATACCCACTGCTGCGGCAAAAAAGGTAATCACACACGAGATAAGATCACCATTAAACAGGTGACAAAAACTAGCACAAGACAGGCCAATCATGAAGACAACTAAGCTTGGAGGATAGCTTTTAGGCTCAATCCGCGCTAAACGTTTACGCACTTCATTGGGGCCATACAGCCCTTTTTCAGCTAATAAACAGATGCGTTGCAATTCACAAACTATGGTCATATTAATGCCATGCTCACGGATGCGACGAGTCGTAGTGATGCATCGACCATGAACCAAGCTGGTTAATACGAGGGAATTGGAGGAAATGGAGAGTTCTATGCTGGCAAGGCCTAAAGCCTGACCTAGACGCTGGCTGATTTCTTCAACTAAATCAGATTCTGCGCCGTAGGCCAGTAGCAATTGTGCAGCACGCACAACTTGCCGAGTAATATCATTTTGAGTATCTGCGTACACTGAACTCTCAAAATTAGGACGTTAAGATTATCTCTGGTAAATAACTTCTACATCGTAGTCGTCATCATCAAAGTCGTCGTCATCATCTTCATCAACATAGTCTTCATTTAATGAATCAAGGTTGGCTTGATGATAATTATCCCACTTGAACTCGACTTCACTATCTGGGTCAACCTCATTGTCTTCTGGTGGCAGGCTCGCAATATAATCGAGGAGTTTTAATGCCAACTCATTAGTGCCGTCGCGGTTGTAGGCAGAAATAGTGTAAACGTCACCTTCCCAACCCATTTCTTTAACGATACGGTCAACCTTTTCTTGCAGCTCTTCTTCGAGCAGCAAATCGGTTTTGTTAAAGACTAACCAACGCGGCTTGCTCGCCAACTTTGGAGAATATTTCTCAAGCTCACCAACAATAGCGCGCGCAGACTCAACCGGATCGGTTCCGTCAATCGGCTCAATATCGATGATGTGCAGTAGAATACGACAACGCTCAAGATGCTTTAAGAAGCGAATACCTAAACCCGCACCATCGGCAGCACCTTCGATGAGACCAGGAATATCCGCAATCACAAAGCTTTGACCAGGACGTGGATTAACCACACCTAAGTTAGGCACTAGTGTTGTAAACGGATAATCAGCCACTTTCGGCGTTGCACGGGAAACCGCACGAATGAATGTCGACTTACCCGCGTTAGGCATGCCAAGCAAACCAACGTCAGCCAGCAGTAACAACTCTAATTTAAGGCTACGCACTTCACCGGGTGTTCCTAACGTCTTTTGACGTGGGGCACGGTTAGTACTGCTCTTAAAACGGGTGTTACCTAAACCATGGAAACCACCTTTGGCAACCAATAGCTTTTGACCGTGGGTCGTTAAATCCCCAAGGACTTCTTCAGTATCATGATCGACCGCGCGAGTACCAACAGGAACTTTTAAGATCAGATCTTTACCGCTGTGACCGGTACAATCACGGCCACGACCATTTTCGCCACGCTCAGCCATGTGAAAACGTTCAAAACGGAACTCGATCAAAGTGTTGAAGTTTTCGTCAGCTTGCAGGAAAACACTGCCACCGTCGCCACCATCACCACCATCAGGACCACCATCAGGTACATACTTTTCGCGCCTAAAGCTAACACAACCGCTACCGCCGTCGCCTGCTTCGACCCTAATTACTGCCTCATCGACAAACTTCATACTTACTCCTGGCACCACTGAATGAAGCAATTATACCGTCTAACTTCATTGGTCGCCAAAAAACTCGAGATACTTTGCTCCCAATCTTACCTGTCAATGCTCATTCTTGGTAATCATTTACCAACTCAAGCATCTACACGGCGTAAATAGAAGCACAAAAACAGAAAGCCCCACCAATGGCGGGGCTTTAACAGTATAAGCTAGGTTCGAAAATTAAGCTTCGATGCTAATAAACTTACGGTTATTAGCGCCTTTAACTTCGAATTTCACTTTACCGTCAGTCAGAGCAAACAGAGTATGGTCACGACCAATACCAACGTTTACACCAGCGTGGAATTTAGTACCACGTTGACGAACGATAATGTTACCAGCTAGAACTGATTCACCGCCAAAGCGCTTAACACCTAGACGTTTACTTTCTGAATCGCGGCCGTTACGAGTAGAACCGCCAGCTTTTTTATGTGCCATGAGTTAGACTCCTATTATGCGTTGATAGCAGTAATTTTAACTTCAGTGAACCACTGACGGTGGCCCATTTTCTTGTCGTGATGCTTACGACGACGGAACTTAACGATAGTTACTTTATCGCCACGACCGTGACTTACAACTTCAGCAACGACTTTACCGCCAGCTACTAAAGGAGCACCAACATGCACTGTTTCGCCATCAGCGATCAAAAGAACTTGATCGAATTCGATAGTTTCGCCAGTTGCAACTTCTAACTTTTCTAAACGAACAGTGTGGCCTTCGGCTACACGGTGTTGTTTACCACCACTTTGAAAAACAGCGTACATAGCTATTTTACTCCAATTCCTAACACGCGGGCTCATTCTTGGATGAGGCAGGGTGCTATAAAAACTTTATTGACAATGGGCGCGGAGTTTACGCGAAGAATCTAACTCTGGCAAGCCCTAATTAGGAAAGAATAAAAAAAGACCGGATTAACTCTCACATTAGTTGAGCTAGTGCTGTCATATGTCAGAATTTTAGGTAAAATTCATTTCATTATAACACGTGAGCCTAAACAGGGGCCGGTACGTAATGACCCCACAACCAGAGTCTACTATGGATTTAAACGCTATTCGTCAACTGGCTGACACTGATATGCAAGCAGTCAATCAGCTGATATATAAACAGCTTGAATCAGATGTCGCCCTAATTAACCAATTAGGTTTTTACATTATTAATGGTGGTGGTAAACGTCTTCGTCCTCTGCTGTCGGTATTAGCCGCACGTGCGGTCAACTACGAAGGCGAAGCGCATCTAAAGCTAGCGGCGATTATTGAGTTTATCCATACAGCCTCATTGCTCCACGATGATGTAGTTGATGAATCGACATTGCGCCGCGGACGAGAAACCGCCAACGCACTATTCGGCAATAGCGCCAGCGTGCTGGTCGGGGATTTCCTTTATACCCGTTCATTCCAGATGATGACCGAACTCGACAGCATGAAAGTGCTCAGAGTGTTGGCGGATACCACGAACGTGTTGGCCGAAGGCGAAGTCTTGCAACTGATGAATTGCAACGATCCTGATACCACAGAAGACAGCTATATGCGGGTCATTTATTGCAAAACCGCTAAGTTGTTTGAAGCAGCCACCCTGCTTGCGGGCGTGTTAGCGGGTGCAACGCCAGAGCAAGAAACCGCCTTAGGTAACTATGGTAAGTATCTTGGTACCGCCTTCCAGCTTACCGACGATTTACTTGACTATACCGCCGACAGTGATGAGCTAGGCAAGAACATAGGTGATGACCTGGCTGAAGGTAAACCGACTCTGCCACTCATCTATGCTATTGCCCATGGCACAGACGAAGAGAAACACCTCATACGTCAAGCAATTGAGCAAGGCAATGGTACACAAGCCATAGATAAAATCGTGGCAGCACTACACCATTGCGGCGCATTAAACTACACCCAGCAAAAAGCGATTGAAGAATCAGAGAAAGCCATCGAGGCATTATCGATTCTGCCCGATAGTGACTACAAGCAAGCCTTAGTTGCGCTAGCTAAGATTTCGGTCGACCGCAATCATTAATCACTCGTTAATTCGTTTTTAGCCCAAAGAAAAGGTCTTACTCAGTAAGACCTTTTTTATTGCCTCAAACCCGCAACCCTAAGATTAAACCTGCCAGCGGATCGGCGCTTTGCCCCGCTCAAGTAATAATTGATTCACTTGAGAAAAATGCCCACAACCAAAGAACCCCCGATAAGCCGATAAAGGTGAAGGATGCGGCCCAGTAAGCACTTGATGTTGCGGTGCGTTAATCACTTGACCTTTTTTGATGGCATGACTGCCCCAAAGCACGAAGATAATCGGCTGAGTCTGGCGATTCAATAATTCCAGCACTGCAGTCGTAAATACTTCCCAGCCCGCTTTGGCATGGGAATGTGCCTTACCTTGCTCAACGGTTAATACCGTATTGAGCATTAAGATCCCCTGCTCCGCCCATGCGGATAAATCCCCGTGGGATGGAATGGTAAAGCCATCAATATCCGTCGCTAATTCCTTGTACATATTGGCTAAGGAAGGCGGCGGTTTAATACCGCGCTTGACCGAAAAGCATAAACCATGGGCTTGATCTGGGCCGTGATAGGGATCTTGACCAATCAATACCACTTTGACCTTTTCAAGCGGAGTCATACTAAAGGCATTAAAAACATCGGCTTCTGGAGGATAAACCACTTTTCCAGCCCTGCGTTCATTGTCTACAAACGCACTTAGTTGCTGAAAATAAGGCAAAGCCCTTTGCTCATCGATAAATGTTTGCCATGTCGCCTGAGTCACGATTTTACTTCCTCAATTCTATTATCGGGTTAGCTTAAAAGTCCTACTGTGGAATGGCAAGTTTGAAGGTTATGCTTGTCGATAATTGATAAGACTATGCTTGCTGTGTTTCGCTTTAAGACTTTCAATTTAAAACATTCGAATTTAAATGCTATAGTGCGCCCATTCTCGCACAGTCTAATACGCCATGATGATCCAACATTCTGATAAATTGATGCAACGACATCAAACGGGTTTCACCTTAATAGAGCTTGTGGTGGTCATCATAGTGCTCGGTATTTTAGCGGTAGTGGCCCTGCCAAAATTTATCAATGTGCAGCAAGATGCGCAAATCGCAACAGTCAAAGCCGCAGGCGGTGGCTTTAAGTCAGCCATCAATCTGGCGCGATCCGTTTGGGCGGTAAAAGTGGGTTCAGGTCCAAAAGAAGACTTACCGGTATTTGGCACGGCGCAATCTGAACAAGTGGATTTCAACGCCTTCGGCTGGCCTGCACAACACTATATCTTTGGTAATGAAGCCTCACCGGCGCTCGATAATGTCGAAGACTGTATCTCAGTATGGGAAGTATTATTCCAAAATACCCAACCGAGTGTCTCACGCCTAAATGTTGATACGACTGAAACCGACTACAAAGCCAGCTATACCAACCCTGGCAAGTGTACTTATTTCTATCGAACCAACGACAAACTCTCGATCAGTTATGACTCCCAAACCGGAGTAGTCATTACCGACACAGATCCCAATAGTTAATGCCTGACGATTCCTTCTTACGTCAATTACGTTAGAATCCAACTTTAATCTGTTACTTTTTAGAGTGAACGCCATGACCGACACGAGCAACACCACCATTTACGAACTTGCCGATCAGTTTATTGCCTTAGCCAACCAGCTAAGCCAACAAGAAGCAGATGTAGGCAAAGTTGGCACGGCACTGCGTTTTGCCGCGGCACGTTTTAACGCCTTCGAAGCCGCGATAAAATCAGCGGATCTCGGCGCCGAGAAAGAAAGCGCATTAGAATGGTTTAGCAGTGAATTCAAAGAAATGCTGAGTGACAACTTAGACGATCACATCGCGAATCCGCCGATTCTCCAAGAAGCGGTGGCAGAAGAGACCGACAATTCAGTGCAAATGTTTAAAGGCTAAGCACGCCTTTCATGCATAGTGAAAACATAAAAAACGCCATCGATTGATGGCGTTTATGTTTGTTGAAACAGATGACCTACAATCAATAACTAAAGCGTGTACACCACGCGGAACGCCAACAGTATCAACACCACGCCGGACAACTTATCAATTAACCCTGCCTTTTCCCGTAGTTTAGGCAACACGCTTGAGTGGGATAACAATAAAGCGATAAGCGTATACCAAAGCCCATCGACCACTAAAGGGGTAAAAACGATTAAAGCTTTAGCCGTCATGCTGTCGGCCACCATCACGAATTGGCTAAATAACGCGAGGAAAAACAGCATGATTTTAGGATTAAATAAGGAAATGGCGATACCATCACGGGCTGCGGTTAAGGTATCTGTCGCCTCCCCTGCGGCCAATTTAGCTTGCATACCGCCCTTGGAACGCAGCGCCTGAATTCCCATCCAAGCCAGATACAAAGCACCGAGAATCGCAATGCCATTAAAGACTAAGGGCGCCTTTTTAAGTACAACCGCTAAGCCGAGTAACGTCACCAACGCATAAATCCCAATGCCTATCGAATGTGCCCACGCACACACTATGCCCTTGCCCCGTCCACCGCCTAAGGTATGGCGCACCACCATAGCTAAACTTGGGCCCGGCGACATAGCCCCCAAACAACAAATAGCCAATAAACCTAACCAAGTACTAAAACTCATTGAGCACACCTTACGCCGAATAAAAAGGCCCCTTTGATGTAGATAAACTCTGGGGCCTTAAACTTGCTTGCTATTCTAGCATCGCGCCATTAAGGCGTTAACGCTAATCCATCCATTTGTCGATAAATTAACGGCTATTTAGGCTGATAAAAAGCACGGATATCCTTCACTAACTGAGTTAATGATTCGGGCTCAACGTACATCATGTGTCCCGCTTTATAGTAATGCATACTCACACGACTATTATCTATGCCGTTATCGGCAAAGGTATTTTCGGTGGCAAAAAATGGTGTCGCAAAGTCAAAGTAACCGTTGCCGACAAAAATCCGCAGATCTTTATTCTCACGCTGCGCTTGACCAAGATAAGGCGCCACGTTGACATAGTGCATCTGCTTACCGCTAATATTCCAGTTCCAGCCTCGGTTCACATCAACAGAGAGTACATTGAAAGGACGGGATAGGGTCACGCCCAAATCGTCATACAGATATTGATGCATGGCAGCTGTATAAGCGCCATCAATCCCATAACCTGATGGATCATCGTCAGTTGAATCGCCGCCACTATCATAGTCTTTACCTGTGTAGCGGCTGTCTAAGCGTCCTATTGTCAAATCTTGATCTCTGAGCAGCTCCTTAGTGTATCGACTGGCGCTCACGCGCAAATTAACACGATCTAAATAGTGCTCACTTAACCCCGTAAAGCGCGCTAAGCTTTGACGTACCGCTTGATAGGCCTCGGGTGTTAAGCGGCTGCCTTGCAATAACGCGAGGGCATAATCTTTGATCGCAAACTGGCGCGCCTCCTCAATAAAAGCCTCTAGCCCCAAGGCTTTATCCGCAGCGCTGACTTTATTGTGGTAAAAAGCCGTCGCCGCCATGGTCGGTAAAAAACCAATGTATGGTTGATTATTACCCGGCTGGTAACGGGCATGACTAAAATCGAGAATGGATGAAATCAGCATAATCCCATTGACCGAAATGTCGGTCCAACCGCCCTGCAATTCATTAACAAGTGCTGCCGCGCGGGTAGTACCATAACTTTCACCCGCCAAATATTTAGGGGAATTCCAACGTTTATGCTCAATCAACCAGCGACGAATAAACTCGGCAATTGACTGGGCATCTTCTTTCACGCCCCAAAAGTCTGCACCTTTTTTATCGCCTAAAGCGCGACTAAAGCCAGTGCCTACGGGATCGATGAACACGAGATCGGACTCATCGAGCACAGAGTAATCATTTGATTCAATGCGATAAGGTGCTGCACCGTCATCCTTTGCATCCGGCACCACCACACGTTTAGGACCGAATAAGCCCATGTGCAACCAAAGTGAGGCCGAACCCGGACCGCCGTTAAAGATAAAAGTGACTGGGCGTGTACTGCTATCTTTAATATCGTTACGTAAATAGCTAATAGAGAAAATACTCGCCAGCGGCTCGTCTTTATCATCCTTTAAAATAGTCTCGCCACTTATCGCTTGGTAACTGACTTTTTGCCCTTGAATCGTCATCTTATGCTCAGTTTTGACGACTTCAGGGGCAAGCTTGTCGGCTTTATCCTCGGCCTTTTTGGCGGGTTCGGCATAGCTCAGGCTCGAGCAGAATACGATCAACGGCAACAGTAATAATGACCAAAGCGGCCTAGCCGACGCGCGTCGACACGATAGTAAAGGTGTCATCTTATTTCCTTTTATTTTTGTTATAGCGGTAACTATCATCCTGCCCAGCTTACAAAGACTCAACAGCAGGCGCAAAACACAATTGCAACTGAATGCGTCAAAGGACTGCTTAAATGAAATCCCATAAATTCACGCTGATTTAAGCCGTTAACCGCTAAGATAGGCACGAATCTAAGTCTGTATTCCTTAACCTCTATGGTTAATAAAGGCACGCCATTCTCCAGCAGGAAGTTTTATGAGCACTATTACTCTGATCAGTATTATCATTCTTTGTCTATTAATCGGCGCTATCTTGCTGCTGCTTTGGCAAAGACAAAAAGGAAAAACCATACCGCTGGCGGTGATATTTGTACTGGGATTTTTCGCCTCAGGACTCGGTGCGATTATTGGATTTGTACATAAAGGCGAGGATTATCAAGCCTATCAAAAACTGCAATGGCACACCTTAGCACCCGAGCAAATTGCCCCTCTGGTTGCCCAAGGCTATACAGTGTTTGTCGATATCACTTCAGATTGGTGCACCATCTGCCAAACCAATAAAGCCGAAGTCACCCACAGGGAACAAATAGTGAATGCCTTAATGGCAGACAATATTATCCTGATGCAAGGCAACTGGAGTGAGGCCAACAAAACGATTGAAAGCTATATGCGCCATGAAGGTGTTCCAGGTACGCCCTATAATAAAATCTACGGTCCAAGCGCACCCAATGGCATTCTTTTGCCGTCAAAACTCAGTATGAGTGATGTACTGAATGGCCTTGCTGCCGCACAAACGAATCGCAGCTAACGGAAAATAACCAATAAAAAAGGCTGCACAGCAGCCTTTTTGCTCACTTCAAATCTATAAAAGCCAAATTTCTTGAAAGGTGGGTTAGAAATCGCTTCTATAAATTGGCTTACCCATTAAAAACGGTAATTAACACGGCCATAGTAGAAGCCACCGTTGTAATCGAACGGCCCACTTTCATAGTAAACGCCACCAAGTTCGCCTAAGGTTCCGTCTTTCAGCTTTTGCGCTTTTTGGTCGAATAGGTTATTTGCCCCTACCGCCAGCGTTAAGCCATCAAATAACTCATAGCTCACTTCCAAATCTATGGTGACAGCAGCATCGGCCATTTCAGAACCCCAATCAGAGGTATCATCAGCATGAGTCGCATAATACTCACCGAAGTAGTTACCACGCAGTGACATGCTTAATTGATCCCATGACTGCGCCCAGGTCAAGGTTGCACGGTGTGCAGGAATACCATCTTCTAAACGGCGAACCTTGCCTTCATCAGTGGTTTCGGGATCGAATTTATCAACACTGGTATCGGTCCAACCATAGGCAAGACTGAATTTAGCATTACCCGACAGGATTTCCGCATCATAGGAGGCGACGATGTCGATACCTTGAGTGGTAGTATCAAAGTCGTTAGTGTAATAACTCACGCCTTGGATCAACTCTGGGAACTCAACGCCCGCTGCACGCAGTGCATCATAGTCTTTAGCTTCAACATCAATCTTACTCGACTGCGCAATACGACCCTCTACGCCAATGTTGTAATAATCGACCGTTAAGAAAAAGCTTTCGTACTCATAGACAGCACCTAGCGCATAGCTTATTGACTCTTCAGGCTTTAACACTTCCCCGCCATAAAATGCCGCAAGTGGATCGGTGGGTGGCGCAATAAACGTCTGGATCAGTTCACCATCGATAATTGATGTCTGCGTGTTGACGACGTTTTCTTGACCCACGGTTGGCGCACGGAAACCTGTGCTGTGTGACGCGCGGAACGACAACTCATCCGTTGCGGAATACTGCAATGTCAGCTTGTAATTTAACGTATCACCAAAGGTCGAAAAGTCTTCGTAACGCAGTGCTAAACCGAGTAACCAGTCATCACTTAAATAGGCTTCTAGATCAGTATAGATACCGATATTGTGGCGAGAGTTTTTACCCGCAGATTCTGGGCCAAAGCCTTTAAATCCGTGCGCACCAATATTGAAACCTTGGTTTGCATAAGGGCCAGCAATCCACGAGGCTTCATCACCTTGAGATATCTCAAACGACTCATTACGCCATTCAAAACCAGAAGCAAAGCTAATGTCTTCGATGCCGCCTATAGTAATGAAACGCGAGAAGTCTAAGTTAACTGTGGTTTCAACTTGCTCATAGGCACCCGTATCGAAATCAGTCGGTGTGTCTAATCCAAGTGATGGATTTAAAGAATTTTTAAGGCCAAAGCTAGCTTTGTTACTACCGGTACCGGCACTGAAATCATAATTCCACTCGCCGATATCGCCCTTTACACCGGCGAAGAAAGACATGTCTTCAATGGTACCAGTGAACTGCGGCGTATAACCCCCTGGGAATATCTGGTTCATGGCAAAGCAATTGGGATCGGCGACCATCGCCTTGTAAGCATCCGTATCGAGTACGTTGCCGTCACTACCATCAGCATTTTTAGGAATAGGTACGAGTCCACATGTTGATGGATCACCATTTACCGCGCCTACGAGTAAGTTCTGACCACCATCATTGGAATACACGTTGCTCCGATTTTGCGGGTAACGATAATAAAATCCCCCCACAGCATCGCGGGATGACAGGTTACCAAAGGCATAGGCATGCATATTGGCATTAATGTCTAAGCCTGAGTTGATAAACACTGAGTAGTCATCATTGATTTCAGGATTACCCCATACTTGAGCGGGGTCATTAATCGCAGTATTGCCCTGCACAGCTAAGTTAGCCGCATCGGGACGCTGCACACTACGACTGGTTGCATCGGCATTTTTATACTGGAAGCTTAAGTTAACAAAGCCATTATCCGTCAACGGTAAACCAACATCACCTTCGACTGTGGTCGTGGCACCGTCACCCTCGTAATATTCACCTTGGGTCACTGTGATGGAACCACCATCAGAATTATCTTTTAAGACAAAGTTCATGACGCCTGCTATCGCATCAGAGCCATATTGCGCCGCAGCGCCGTCGCGCAGCACTTCGACTTGCTTCAATGCAGAACCAGGAATAACCGAAATATCAGGACCTTGAGCACCATCGTTAATGCCGCCGCCTTGGAATGCAATCACAGCTGCGCGGTGACGACGCTTACCATTGACTAACACTAAGGTACTGTCGGAAGGCAAACCACGTAAGTTAACGGGACGTACTAAGGTTGCCGCATCACTGATGGGTTGAGCGCGCGAGTTAAACGAAGGTACTGAGGTCACCAACATATCAATCATGTCAGTGGAACCATTCTTTTTTAAGTCGTCACTACTAATAATATCAATTGGAACGGGGGAATCACCGATTGAGCGTGGTGCCGCACGTGAACCAACAACTGCAATCTTTTCCACGCCTTCATTTTTAACAGCAGCGTCTTCTTCCTCAGCCATGGCTTGCGGGCTAATGAAGCTACCAGACAAAGCTAATGTAATCGCCAAACTGACTGCACTTAATCCAAACTTCTGCTTCTTTGAGGTCATCATATTCATCCCAACTGCTTATTATTTTTTAGAATACCTGACCTGCTTTATGTGATTATCGTCCCTAAAACCTTGCTACCACGGTCAATACAAAGTTACTTTTTTTACATAACAAGAACATTTTTATAACATAAATAAGACAATATCCAATGTTAAATCAGACTTTTGAATGAATATTAGTCATTTCTCTTTTAGATCAGTTTGTTATAAGTGAATATTTTTTAGGGTTTGTCGTTAGGTAAAATGCACTTTAGGGCGCCAAAATGTAAAACCATAAGTCACCATAAAGTGGGAAATACTCACTAACTCAATCAAAGACACGATATATCGCGACATGCAACTTAAGGTATACTCGGGCAATACCAGCCAAGCTTGAGTACCGCAGATGACAAATAAGATTTCGGTCAATAATCAAAAATCCATCGATAAGCATTTCTTGCCTGAAAATCAGTTACTGCTTAACGCTGTCGGTGAAGGGATTTATGGATTTGATTTAAGCGGGAATGCGGTGTTCATCAATCCCGCGGCTGAACGCATGACAGGTTGGAAAAATGAAGAGTTACTGGGCAAAAATATCCATAACTGTCATCATCACAGCCATGCCGATGGTAGCCATTATCCCCAAGAAGATTGCCCAATTTACAACACATTAAAGGATGGCATTACCCGCGAAATCACCCACGATGTGTTCTGGCGTAAAGATGGGAGTAGCTTTCCCGTGCATTACAGTTCTACGCCCGTTTACCGTGATAATGAACTGATTGGCGTAGTCGCGATATTTCGTGACATTAGTATTCAAAAGCAAACAGAGCAGTCATTACGCCAAGCATTGGCGCAAGTGCAGGCGCTCTCGGAGCGACTTGCCTCGGAGAATCATTACCTACAGGCAGAGCTAGCTGACAAAACGGGTGATGTGGATATTTCGGGTGGCAGTAGCGTGATCCGCCACATGATCCAGCAATTGCATATGGTAGCCAATACCGACAGTACTGTGCTCATTTGTGGTGAAAATGGCACAGGCAAAGAACTTGTAGCCCGTAACTTACACCAACTCAGTCGCCGCAAAGATAAACCTATGATCAGTGTCAACTGCGCCGCGTTTTCGGCATCCTTGTTAGAAAGTGAACTCTTTGGTCACGAGAAAGGCGCATTTACCGGTGCCACCAGCCGCCGTAAAGGTCGCTTCGAACTTGCTCACCAAGGCACGCTGTTCCTCGACGAAGTGGCAGAACTCAGTTTAGAAGCCCAATCAAAACTACTGCGGGTCATCCAAGAGCAATCCTTCGAACGCCTCGGAGGCAGCGAAACCATTCAAGTAGATATTCGCTTGGTCGCCGCCAGTCACCACGACTTACTCAAGCGAGTCGAGCAAGGATTATTTCGGATGGATCTCTATTACCGCTTGAATGTATTCCCAATTCAAGTGCCACCGCTGCGTGCGAGGATCGAAGATATCCCCGAACTCGTCAGCCATATACTGCATAATTTGAATCGTAAGTTAGGTAAAAAAATCCGCGGCGTGAGCCAAAAAGGGTTACAAAAACTGATGGCTTACACATGGCCGGGCAATGTGCGCGAGTTGCAAAATATTCTCGAACGCGAAGCCATTCTTTCCCAAGGCGATATTTTGCAGATCCATGCGATGCCGAGCCATAACCCCTTAGCTCAGGCCCAAGGACAAACCTTAGCAGAAGCGGAAGCCTTGCATATAGAACAAACCCTTAAGCGTTTAAACTGGCGAATATCCGGCCCACTCGGCGCGGCAAATGTTCTAGGCGTTCCCGCAAGTACATTGAGATCGCGGATGAAAAAACTGGGGATCCAACGTCAATCGAGTGAAATATAACTCAAATCACACAACCAAAAAACGCGATATATCACCAATGTGTGATATATCGCGATCAACATCTAACCAAAGTATTAAAATAACCATATATATCATAATGTTGAATCAGTTAAAACTTGGCCTAGCGCTTGCTATAGGGAGGCGAATCTTATTTAAGCCGTTAGGACCCTTTATGCCCAAGAGCGAAGTTACCCCCAATTCTCCAAGTGTGAATAAGAGTGTGAGCGCGAAACCTTCCTCAGTCGAGCTGCACATTCCGATTAAAATCCTCTCCAACGAAACTGCAACAGGGAGCAATACGCCCTCAGGCAACATCCATTTTCGTGAGCAGAAAGGTGATTTTCAGCGCCTGCGAACCATGATGAATAGCCTGCTGATCGTGCTATTTTTCGCCCTACCGTTTATATCCATCGATGGCCGCCAAGCGATATTGTTAGATATCAGCCAGCAACAGTTTTTCTTCTTTGGCATCACGCTCTGGCCACAGGACTTTACCCTACTTGCATGGATTTTTATCGCCGCGGCCTTTAGTCTGTTTTTTATTACCGTATTCTGGGGCCGCGTTTGGTGCGGTTATCTTTGCCCACAAACGGCGTGGACCTTTATCTATGTGTGGATAGAAACGCGCATCGAAGGCAGCAGCAATAAACGCAAACAACTCGACAAAGCGCCCTGGTCTAGCAGCAAATTAGGTAAAAGAAGCACCAAGCATTTACTTTGGGGTCTTGCCGCTCTGCTCACCGGCTGTGGTTTTATCAGCTATTTCATACCTGCCCGCGAACTCTATATCGACATTTTTACGGGCAATGCCAGCTTTTGGGTGACTAGCTGGGTCTGGTTTTTCGCCATTTGTACTTATCTGAATGCGGGCTGGATGCGCGAGCAAATGTGTCTACATTGCTGCCCCTATTCACGTTTCCAAGCGGTAATGTTCGATGCCAACACTAAAACTGTGACCTATGATGCCAAGCGCGGTGAATCCCGCGGCCCACGTAAACGTAAGCAAGAAACCAATCTCAGAGAGAGTAATCTTGGTGATTGTGTTGACTGTAATTTATGTGTCGAAGTGTGCCCAACAGGGATAGATATTCGTAACGGCTTGCAATATGAGTGCATCAACTGCGGTGCCTGTGTCGATGCTTGTAATGAAACCATGTTGAAATTCGATTATAAACCGAACCTTATCGGCTACATGAGTGAGAATGATCTTAAGGGAGTCAGCTACTCCTATTGGCGCTCGCCGCGATTCTTAGGCTATGGCGCAGCGGTCGTGATCATGCTGATAGTGATAGGTTTAGATTTAAATAGCCGCAGCGAGATCCAGCTTAACGTGATCCGAGACCGTCAGAGCCTGTACCGCGAAACGGCTGACAATAAGATTGAAAATACCTATCAGTTGAAGATCCGCAACAAAACGCAGGACACTAAGCAGTATCAACTTGCCGTCGACAGTGAAATGCCCTTTAGTCTAATTGCCGATCCTATTATTACCTTGGCCGCGGGTGAACAGGTGGACTATCCCGTCACTGTATTAGCCGATAAGGATGCCATCCCGTCGGGGCGCAAAATGATCCAATTCTCGGTGACGGATGTGAAACAGCCAAGCCAGCAAGTGAGTCAAGAAACTGGATTCTTCAGTCCCTAGGCTTTTAGCGGTTAATATCGGTAACCGTCTACATTAACCGCTAAATCGGCGCTTGGGGAATCAACCTAAGCGCCGTTCTAAATCAACACTCATCCCCAAAAGACAGATCTCGAATGCTCTCCACTCACGCACTATTAGGCTTTATCGATGATACGATAATTACGCTATCGTTAACGCCTGAGCTTTAGAGTAAAAATACTATTTGTTACATAAAGATACCGATATTGGCGGAGTAATGTTTTTCGCGATAAGCATTGACCTCTAGTGCTAACACCCTCTAATCTAAACACCTGTTTAACTCCAAAATAATAACAACTAATAAACATCATCTTTGAGGTAGTTCAGCATGGCATACGATCAAGACTCTCAACTCAAACTAAACTACTCATCACTGGTCGATCTGATCGAGAAAACCAGCCTGCGTTACGGTGATAAACCCGCCTATGCCTGTCTCGGTAAAACCAGCAGTTTTAACGAGATAGAACGCGATTCTCGTTACTTTGCCGCCTATTTACAAAATACGACCACACTCAAACCGGGCGATCGCATCGCCATTCAATTGCCTAATATCACCCAATTTGTCATCGCGGCCTACGGCGCAATCAGGGCTGGGCTTATCTTAGTTAACACTAATCCCCTATATACCGAGCGTGAGCTCATCCATCAGTTCAATGATTCTGGTGCCAAAGCGATCGTGGTGTTATCCGATCTATTACCGACCTTAGCCAAAGTCATCGACAGCACCAAAATAGAATACGTCATTTCAACCCACCCTTTAGATTTGATCGATCCGCACGTACAGCCTAAGACAGGCCTGAAGAATGTGGAGTTTTGCCAAATTTTAAAACAAGGCGCAGAACTCCCCTTTAGCCGATTTATCTCAAATCTCGACGACCTCTCGGCGTTGCAATATACGGGTGGCACCACTGGATTATCTAAAGGTGCCATGTTGACCCACGGCAATATGCTCGCTAATGCGGCGCAGGTAAAATCCCGCATCGCGAGCGTGATCACCGAAGGAGAAGATATCTTCGTTGCACCGCTACCGATTTACCATATTTATGCGTTTATGGTGAACTTAGTGCTGTATTTCGAGTGTGGCGGCTGCTCGGTATTAATTCCAAATCCACGGGATATTAGCGGCTTAATTAAGACACTCGCCAAATATCCCTTCACTGGATTTGCAGGACTCAATACTCTGTTTGTCGCCCTATGCCATCAACCCGAGTTTAAAGCACTCGATTTTAGCCATTTAAAAATCACCATCTCGGGCGGCACAGCACTGACGGCCGCTGCGGCCAACATTTGGCAACAGACGACAGGCAACATGATCAGTGAAGGTTATGGGCTATCTGAAACTTCGCCGGTAATTTCACTCAATGCACCCGGTTATCAAAAACTAGGCACTATTGGTAAACCTGTGATTGGCACTGAGGTTAAACTCTTAGATGAAAACGACATTGAAGTACCCTTAGGTAAGGCCGGAGAATTAGCCGCACGCGGCCCACAAGTCATGCGGGGATATTGGAATAACCCGCAGGAAACCGCTAATGCTATGACTCAAGAGGGCTTCTTTAAAACCGGCGACATTGCCATAGCAACGGCGGAAGGTTTCCACCAAATAGTTGATCGTAAAAAAGATATGATCATAGTCTCAGGTTTTAATGTCTATCCCAACGAAGTGGAAAACGTCCTAGCGAGCCACCCTAATGTGATCGAATGCGCCGTGGTGGGAGTAAAAGATGAGCACTCGGGCGAAGCGGTTAAAGCCTTTATCGTGCTTAAGGATGATAGCCAAGATCATCAACAGGCAAAAGAGGCCATTCTAACCTATTGCCGCGAGCAATTGACCGCCTATAAATTGCCAAAAGTCATTGAATTTATGACGCAATTACCTAAGAGTACCGTAGGTAAAATTCTGCGCCGCGAGCTAAAAGATAAAGCTTAGAGACCGCACTTAAAGTGCCGTACTTAAAGACAAAGCTGAGTAACAGAGCTTAGCAACAAAAGCACAATAAAAGACCCAGTGACTGAGCTTAAGTGTTTAAGCTAGCGACTGGGTTTTATTTTATCTAAATGGTCTCATTCAAGGCGCTGGCATTGGCCTCTTCGGTTAACAATTGCAGACTGGCAAATTCATGATATAACGCATTGGATTGCATCAACTCCTGATGGCGCCCGCAGGCAACAATCTCACCCTTATCGAACACAAAAATCCTATCGGCATTAATTACCGTCGATAAGCGATGGGCAATAATTAAGGTGGTTTTACCCGCCATCAATACGTCCAGCGCTTGCTTCACTTTCTGCTCGCTCACCGCATCTAAGGCGCTGGTCGCTTCATCGAGTAACAATATGGGTCTGTCGGCTAAAATCGCCCGCGCAATGGCGATCCGCTGTTTTTGCCCACCAGAAAGTCGCACGCCACGCTCACCTAAATAGGTTTGATAACCGTCAGTAAATTCGCTAATAAACTCGTGGGCACGGGCTGCAATACAAGCATCAATCACTTCTTGCTCGGTCGCATCGACACGGCCATAGCGCACGTTTTCAAGTACGCTGGTCGCAAAAATCACTGAGTCCTGTGGCACCAGAGCAAACTGCGCCCGCAACTCCTGCGGCAGAAGATTAGCAATATCAATACCTTCCAGTCGAATACTGCCAGCGCTAGGCACATAAAAGCGTTGCAATAACTGGAACAAGGTACTTTTACCCGCGCCACTTGGCCCGACTAAGGCGACCCGCTCACCCGCAGTAATAGTCATATTGAGCTGTTTTAGCACTAAGGCATCATGCTCTGGATAGGCGAAATTGAGTCCTTCAATCGTTAACTCGCCACTGACCTTGGCGGGCAAACTCACTGGATGAGTTGCAACGGGAATATCCACTTGTGTTTCAGCCAGTTCGATTAAACGTTCGGCGGCGCCAGAAGCCCGCTGAATTTCGCCTATCACTTCGCTAATCGTCGCTACTGCGCCCGCGACCATCACAGCGTAAAACATAAAGGCAGATAACTCACCGCCCGTCATCTTACCCGCCATCACATCGTGGGCACCGACCCAAGTCACCATAGCAATCGCCGCGATACTTAAAAACATCACGGTTGAGATCAACAAGGCACGGTAACGGATCCGGCCACTGGCCGCAGACATGACATCTTCGACGCGGCTATTGAACAAGCTACGGTCTTTATCTTCATGCCCATAGGCTTGTACCGTATGGATTTCATGAAGCGTTTCATCCACATAAGCGCCGAGATCCGCAACCCTATCTTGGCTTTCCCGTGCTAACACACGTACTTTGCGACCAAAAAAGATCACCGGCCCCAGTACTAAGGGCACAGCCAACAACACCAGCAATGTCATCTTGACGCTAGTGATACCCATCATGACTAAACCACCAAGCACAGTTACGCTAGAGCGCAGCGCCATGGAAAGACTCGAACCCACCACAGTTTGTAACAAAGTAGAATCGGCGGTAAAACGGGAGATCACTTCACCGGTGCGCACCTTAGCGTAAAAGGCGGGCGAGAGTTTAAGCAGTTGATTGTAAACCGTGAGACGAATATCGGCGCTGACCCGCTCACCAAGCCAAGTCATCAAATAGAAGCGGCAAAACACCGCTGTGCCACTGACGGCGGTAATTCCGAGCACTAACAGTATGATTTCATTCAGCCGCTGCGCATTATCCCTTACAAAACCTTCATCAACCATTAGGCGCACACCTTGGCCCAATGATAGCCAAGCGAGTGACCCTATCATCAAGCAAATAATCGCCGCAACGACTTTCAGTTTGTAGGGTTTAAGAAAACCAACAATCCAAGGCAATACCGATCTTTGCTGCACCGAGGTCAATTTTGCCTTCGATATATCAGCGCTTGTTGTAGGCGTGACTGGAATTAACTTTTCGGGCAAGGGTTCTGCGCCCGCTTTAATGGGTTCGGAAGATGTAGCGAGTTCGGCTGTCGGCTCGGTCACGGGTGGCATCCTTAAGGTAGGTAAGGCAATTCAAATATAACATCAGCATGAATGGGATCATCAGCAGCCGTTAACCGCGCAGCATGACTTAAAGCATATAAGTGAGATGCTACCTCTTGCAGTGGAATTCAAGGGCTGTGTGGTTTTACTCAAAAGAAAAGCATAAAACAAACCCGCAGCGAGTGCGGGTTTGTTTTATTACAATAGCTTGACGCGGCTTAAGCGACTTGCTTGTTTTCCGGCGTTTTTGGCGTGCCGTGGTGGCCATCGCGCTTCCAATCCACATCTAACAACTCTGCGCCGCTCAGGCTAAATGCTTGGCCAAAACCTTTCACATAAAGACCCTGATGGGGCGCGAGCTTGTATAAGTTAAAATCGGTTAACGCCGCAAGGTTATCGGACATTTCGCCAAAACGTGCCGATAACACACCAACACCTTTACTGAAGGCGGGCGTATCGCGAGGCACTGCCTCGGCAATCGCATCGAAGGTTAAACGCTTGCGGGCAAAAACCGATTTGGCCGCAGTTTCGTCTTCAACTAACATCACAGAGACCTTAGATGAGTGCTTTAAATTATGACCGTGACGGGCTAAGTCACTCACCAAAATATAAAAACCATCATCAGCCAGAGCGAAGGGCGCATAGCTCGCATTCGGCTGGCCATCTGTACCAATGGTGGCTAGTTGTAAGGTCTCGCGCTGCTGTTTAAAGGCTTCGATTTCGGGTAAGAGTTTGTCTCTTAAACGCTGTTCTTGTTCGGTAATTTCAGGCTTCATTTACTGTTTTCCTTAATACTTTTGTTAATGCTGCAATTCAGAGGTGTGATTGCACCGAGGCAAAGGCTGTCGCGAGCGCTTTAAATTGGCGAACTTGCTCAGGAAACAGTGCTCTTTGTTTATCACGGCCTAAATACACTTTGAACACCACCTCACCTTCACTGCCGAAAAAGTTAATCGAATGGCTCTCGCTGCCTCTAAAAGGTCTGCTGATCAAGGCGATGCCGCGCATAGCATCTAATTTGAGATGACCATGCAAACCGTCCCCCTTGCTGTAGAGGTTGTAATAACCGTGGGCGTATTTTCCCTCGGGGAAATCCCCTTTAAATTCAAATACGCTGCCAGATAACATCACAATAGTGGTTAACTTTCCCCATTCGGGTAAGGCTTGCAGTAAGGTATCGAGCTGAGTTAACGGGACAAACACCACTTGTTCGGGCGGCAATGCAGCGACCACTTCAAGCTCGGCAATGCCTAATTCACTGGCGAGCTGTGCTGGCATTAAATCAGCTTGTTGTTCAAATCGTTGTCGCAATTGCGCCTGTTGCTCACTTAGCTGACGTTGCTCAGAGCTTAAATCTGGCGCAACATCGAGCTCAGTATCGAGTGTCATCTTCATTTTACTGTCTCCAGCGGTAGTGACTATTGAGTGGCTTAGAACATATAGCGCGCCGACAACTTCATATTACGACCCGGTTGATACAAGGTTTGCCACGCCTGTTGGTACTTTTCATCGCCGATATTTTCGATTGCGAAATCCACTCTCACACCCGCCATGGCACCCATAGTCGGCTCCCACGCAACATACACATCCCATAGGGTGTAATCGTCGTATTTCGCCACTTTAAAGCCGTCAGGTGTATTCGACTGAGTCGCCACATAAGTGACGCGAGTACCGAGTTTCATGTCGCCTTCCATAATGCCTTGGGATAAATCGACATTGAACTTATTGGCGGGTATATTTTCTATATCATCGCCCGTTTGACGATCTTCGCCATGGGTTTGGCCGTAATTCATCGCTAAACGAGTTTGGCCAATACGGTAACGACCGCTAATTTCAAAACCTGTTAAACGTGCATCTTCAACGTTATTCCATGAGGTCGTTTGCTCGAATCCAGGAATGCCACGCCAAGGATTAGACACTTGCTGCACGATAAAATCGTCCACATCGTTACGGAAAACGTTAAACGTTAGCGCCAGTTCATCATCACCCGCTAACTCACTGAAACGTAAGTCCGCTTTGATTTCTTTATTGCGCGCAGTCTCTGCTTTTAGATCCGAATTCACCGCGAAGGTGTTACATAAACCTTGGGGTAAAAATCCGGGGATTGGCGGGATACAATAATGGGTGCCGCTGGAGAACATTTCCTCTACCGTAGGTGCGCGGAAGGCTTGATCGTAACGTGCGCTTAAGGTCAACCAAGGCTGAGTCTGCCACACCAAGCCAAGCGATGGTGATAACTCATTGTCATCTGAGGATAAATTGAGGTTATTACTGTCATTTTTAAAGCTGTCATAACGCAGACCCGCATCAAGATTTAACGTCTTAGTCAACTCAATATCTGCCCGCGTAAAAGCGCCCCATACTGTGGTTTCGCCATCGATATTATCTGGACGCTGGCCCACTTGGCCCGAATCATCACGCGTCGTTTCTATGGTATCGCGAAAACCATCGACCCCGTAGGTCAACAGAGTATTGCCTAAACGCGAACTGTTATTAAGGTTAATCCCCACAGTGCGGAACTCAGTACTGTCTTGCTGACCTTTCGTAATACGGTCTTCATCGTAGTCGGTACTGTTCCAATACACTTGCATCTTAGTATCCAGATACGGGTTATTAGCAGGATTGAGACTGTAGTTTAGGGTGAGGTTTTTATCGTCAGTCTTGCGGCGCACCAAAGGCACTGAACTACTCACAGCAGCAGAAGGATTGCTCGGTACTAATTCATTGTTTTTGCTGGCTCTTGCAGATAACTCTAACCGTGATGCCTCGTCGGCTTGCCAACCGAATTTAGCTAAACCACTGCTGCCTTGGGATGCACTGTTGTTTAGAGTTTCGTCATTACCAGTTTTTATATTGTTTGAATCGTAATAGGAACCATTGAGTAACCAATCGATGCTGTCTTGTTGACCATAAATAGCGCCACTAGTTTTAGTGCGGGAGCCATTGGTCTCATAACCTTGTTTGAAATAGCCACCAAAGGTCTCGTCTGGTGCTAAAAAATCTTGTGCCGACTTAGTATTCTGCGCTACGACGCCACCGAGGGCACCACTGCCCCACAAGCTACTGGCAGGGCCGCGCAGCACTTCGATGGATTTGAGCAACTCAGGGTCCATAAAGTAGGTACCTCTGTGACCAGAGCTGGTATTTTGTCTTGCGCCGTCAATTGTTTGCAACACACGATCGCCACTTAAACCACGGATTTCAACCCCTTGAGATGACGCTCTTGGGCCATTGGTCAGCGTAATATTCGCCTCATTTTTAAGGGCATTGGCAACTGATGATGCTTGGGCGACCGTAAGTTGCTCTTCATCCACCACTGCCACGCTACGGCTGGTTTCGGAGGCTTTTTCACTGATGCGTGTTGCACTCACCAATACTTCATCAAACTCTGTTGTGACCAGTTTTTTATTCGCATCCTGTTGAACAACGGGCTTAACACTTTCCTCTGCCGCTAACGTAAAACTTAGGGCCGTACCACTCAGTGCTATCGCCATGGCGATCACTAACGGCTTTTTTTTCATCTCTTCATCCTCAAGTGATATTCAGCTGTTTCCGTACAATTTATTACTGAGCCTAGACTCTCTTTCCAGACGCCAATCCTTTCGAGATTGAGCCTCTTCCTGATCGAGCCCAAGGCAATCAGTCCCCATAAAGTAGGATAAATTGTCGGTTTAGCTGCTTTTTTAAGCAGCTCATTCGAGCTATTGCAGGCACTCTACCTGAGATAATAAAATAGATCAAATGCAAATCATTATCATTTGCGATCTTGTTTATATTGAGATATCTTAATTAGGAAAATGGCTTTCATTGGAAAAAGAGGTTGCTGTGACACCAAAACGATATCTTGCCTTTGGCGCGTTAACGGTTGCCATCCAGACGGGTGTTATCGCCTCCCAACCCGCTATGACTATGCAGCAAAGCGCCCAAACATCGAGCGTAAATCAAACATCACTCACTACCAGCGCGAATACAGTCACCCTTAATTTTTCTACCACGACTAGCGCTACAAGCAACACAGGTGCAGAGCCCATCAAGCAAACAGACACCAAAGTAGCCACTGTGAACAGTACAGTGCAAAAAAACAGTACAGCGCAAAAAGTATCAACTGTAGGATCTGTCGATAAGGTGGTTATCCCGAAAACTAAAGCTGATCAACGAATTGACAGCCAAATCGCCAAAAAATCTTCAGCAACAAAACCCACGGCTAACAATCATCCGAATGCGGACCCTTTAGCGACGAACGCTTTAGAACCAAGTGCTTTAAATTCAAGTGCTTTAAATCCAAGCGTTTTAGCACATAAGCGACTCGAACAAGTTGAACAACAAACAGAACCCAAAACTGCACAAATGGATTTAATCACTAACGCCGCCGAAGTTGATGCAAAAGCGACCCCAAATGTGGCCAGTGCAACAGCTGACAGTGCCCAAACTAACATAGTGGAATTAGCCAAACCGCTGTTCGCTGCAGCGCCACCGCAACCGACTTATCCAAAGATAGCGCGTAAAAAAGGGCTAGAAGGAACTGCAACCATAGAAGTGATGTTTAACGAACTTGGTGAGCAACTTGCACTGACGTTAGTAAAAAGCTCAGGGTTCAGTCTGTTAGATCAAGCCGCGTTAGATGCAGTTGAAAACTGGCAATTTGCGGCGCCAGCGCAAAGGCTAGCGAGTCATTATAAGGTCAGAGTGCCTATTCGCTTCGCGCTCAACTAACAGGCCCAATGTTGCCACTGAAAAGTTAGCTCGTGGAATGTTAGCCACCGCACAACTAGCCTGATTTTTGTTTTACTAACTTACATATAAAACTACTTTTTTCAATAGATTGGAGAGGCTTAATGCCCGTAACTGATTTTTCAACCCTACAGACTCAGCTTGGCGTGCTGACTTGGCCCTTGTTGTTATGTGCTTTTTTAGCTTTGATGATCTGCCTTGAACGTAGCGCCTTGTTTTTGCATCAAACTTTGCTATCAATCTGGCCCAAAAAACAGGCCTGGGTAAAAGCATTGCGTCAATCAAGCTCAGCGGCAACCACTGAAAACGTCAGCGCGCTGCTAGCGCAAACCAGCGCACAGCAAGATTTACTCGCCCGTGGCGCGACCTTGTTACTCAAACAAGTCCACCAGCCAAAAGTGCTAAGGGAAGAATTACTCAGTCTGTGGCTCAATAAGCAACAACGCGACTTGCAAGCCGGACTCAAGGTTTTACAAGTGATTGGCATCATTAGTCCACTACTCGGTTTGCTCGGCACAGTATTGGGACTCATCGAAATGTTTGCCCAACTCGGGCAATCACAAGGCCCCGTCACTCCAGCACAACTCAGTGCTGGACTGGGCCTTGCGATGAACACCACAGCTGCCGGACTCATGATCGCCGTGCCCGCCATTACCGCCGCCCATCTTTTTGGGATCTGGGCTCAAGGCCAATGCCTGCGTGCTGGGCATGTGCTCAATCAACTCAATCTCTGGTTAGCGGGTATCGAAGATATTTCAATTGATGCCAATCATTACCATGCATTCACCCGAGTCAGTAAAACCAGCGTCGAGCAAAAATTGGCATCCAAGCCCCATTCTCAAATTGAGCCACAGACATGATAAGTGCAGATAAACCATTCTTATCGCAGGCTGGCATTGCTTCGCCTGAGCAACTTCCGAGCCTAGATTTAACCGCGTTAATCGACATTATTTTTATCGTGCTGGTGTTTTTACTGCTGACGGCAAATAGCCAATTATTGAGTTTGCCGGTAGATGTGCCACAAAGCCCAAGCTCGGCCATCACGGCAATCGACAACAAACAAACAATTGCCATCAATATCATGGCAACAGCGCCTTATTGGGCTATTGATGGCAAAGAGTTTGATGACTTAGCCACTTTTACCACTGCATTTACTGCACATTTTCAGACTATGCCGAAGGCGACGGTTGTCATTGCCGCCGACAAAGCCGCGCCAGTGGAACCTTTGATGCAACTGCTTGCACTGTTACAGACGCAGTCCATCAGTCAGACCCAAATTTTGATGGAGCATTAGCGTATCCGAACCAGCCATTTAAACGAGAAAGCAAAAGTCTGATATCAAAAAACGGCATCTAAGCCTGTGGCGAACAAGTTGTATTAGGAGTTTAACCATGTTGTTTCAAGCAACTAAAATACTAGTAAAAAAAGGTCCCAGAGTTCAGCGTTATCAACATAAGCGCACATATAAGACATTAAAAAATTTGATGTTTTTCACATCAGCACTTACGGCCTTACTATCCTCAAGCGTTTTTAGCGCTGAACTGAGTGCCGAGCCAGAGATAAGACTCGTGAGTGCAGGTACGGGAGTTACAGAACTCGTGCTCGCCCTCGACGCAGGCAATGAGCTAGTCGCCATCGACTCCACCAGCTATGTGCCTGAAAGTTTGAGCCATGTGGCTAAGCTTGGTTATCACAGAATGCTCTCCGCCGAAGGCATTATTGCCCTCTCCCCAACGCTGGTTGTCGGTTCAGATGTGATGGGACCAGAAACCACACTAAAGGTATTAAAACAGGCGAATATCCAAGTTGTGCAATTACCCGCAACAAATGATGAACCACAACTGATGAACAATGTGGATACCTTAGGTCACTTACTCAATCGCCAAGAACATGCGGTTAAATTAAAACAAGATTTACATCAACAACTGCAAAGCTTAGCGGGTAAAAAACAACAAGTGCGCGATGCGGGCTCTCAGCCAAAAATTCTCTTCATGCTATTACAAGAAGGCCGCGGTGCTCGGGTTGGCGGTAAAGGCACAGCCGCAGATACTATTATCGAGCTGTCTGGGGCACAAAATATCGCCGAGTTTGATGGCTACAAAAGCATGTCTCAAGAAGGGATTCTGTCCTTGCAGCCCGACATTATTTTGCTGTCAAAGCGTAGCGATAAACCCACAGATCAAACCAATGCACAAATTGCCCAAGAACTGTTGAAAGAGATGCCACTACTCGCCCATACCCCAGCAGGGGAAAACGGCCATATTCAAACACTAGCACCGCAAGCCCTTCTCGGTGGTTTAGGCATCAGTGCCATAAGCGCCGCGGATACGCTCGCCAGCACATTGCTCAAGCAAAACCATTCACAAACGCAGCGATGAGTACAGTTAGCACTAATTAACCCCAGATAAAAATAGAAAGGATATTTGAGATGTTCCTCAACCGCTGGCTCTGGCCGAGTCTAGTCACACTGTTAGCCCTAAGCGGCTTACTCTCGGTCAGCACTGGCCCCGTTAGCATCAGCTTTATCGACGCCCTAAATGCAGTGCTCAATTGGGCTACCCAGCAAAATATCGGCAATATTGCGCCCCACGAGCAACTGGTAATCAACAATGTGCGCTTACCGCGGACATTACTGGCGTTAGCAGTAGGCGCTACGCTCGCACAGTGCGGCGCGGTAATGCAGGGGCTTTTTCGCAATCCCTTAGCGGATCCCGGTATTATCGGAGTGTCATCCGGCGCAGCACTTGGCGCAGCCATCTGTATCGTGCTGCTACCCAACGCGAATCCATTGATGATCCCCATCAGTGCGTTTGCATCGGGATTAGTGACCACCCTTATCGTCTACCGACTCGCCAGCAGCCCAACAGGTACATCGGTCGTATTATTACTTTTATCGGGTGTTGCCATAGCTGCGCTGGCAGGCGCAGGAATAGGTGTTCTCACATATCTTGCCAACGACATGGCGCTACGTGACTTAACCCTATGGCAAATGGGCTCGATTGCAGGTGCGCAGTGGCTATATGTCAGTCTGTGTCTTGTGACCTTAGCGCTACTGAGTTGGCGATTTCACCAAGATGCGGCGGCACTCAATGCCTTGCTGCTTGGCGAATCCGAAGCACGCCACTTAGGGATAGATGTCGATAGGCTCAAACTTAGGCTTATTTTGCTTTGCGCCTTAGGGGTTGGCGTAAGTGTAGCTGCAACAGGAATTATCGGCTTTATCGGCCTCGTCGTACCGCATTTAGTGCGCATGATGTTAGGGCCAGATCATCGCCAACTGCTGCCCATCAGCGCACTTTTAGGTGCCGCCCTATTATCCTTGGCCGATATCGGCGCCCGCGCCTTCTTACCACCAGCAGAGTTACCCGTTGGATTAGTAACCGCCATCATAGGTGCGCCATTCTTCATCTTCTTACTACTGCAACAACGCAGTAAGCTCATCTAAGCGAGGCGTTATGACTGCCACTTCCTATGCAAAATCAGAATCAAGATCAGATTCAATATTAGCCCCAAGAGCGCATCTAACTCATTCAACCCATGCGCAGTTTGAACGCACCAAGCTCAGCATTAGCAAGCTCGATGTCAGCATTGGGCAGAAAAAGGTGCTCAGCGATATTAATGTGCAATTTAAACCCGGTGCAGTAACCGCCCTACTCGGCCCCAATGGCGCGGGTAAATCGACGCTACTCAAAGCCCTTTGCCAAGAAATCAGCACACCAAGGCAAAGTATCCGTCTAGGCCATAGCCAACTGGCGGATTGGCCTAGGGGCGAGCTGGCAAAATCCTTAGCCGTGCTGCCACAACACGCCAGTCTGACGTTTCCCTTCACAGTATCTGAAGTGGTCGCTATGGGTCTTTACCCCTTAACCATTAGTTATAAAGAGGGTGAAACCTTAGTTGCCGAGCAGCTGGCGCTAGTGGGCTTATCTCATCTGGCTAAGCGCAGTTATCCAACCCTCTCTGGCGGCGAAAAACAACGAGTCCAGCTCGCCCGCGTTTTGACTCAGCTCAGTCAATCGCCGTTCCCACCCATACTATTATTGGATGAACCCACATCGGCATTAGATCTCGCCCAGCAACACAGAGTGCTTGAGTTAGCCCAACACTTAGCTCATCAGCAGGCGTACACTGTGATAGTGGTATTGCATGATCTCAATCAAGCCGCTCGCTATAGCGATCAATTAATCGTATTAAAACAAGGGCGAATCGTAAGCGAAGGCGCGCCAGCTGAAGCCTTGTCGGTCAATACCATTCGGGAAGTATGGGACTATGAACCTGTGTACCTTGCTGCTCCACAGGGCGGGCATCCGCTGATTTTTTAATGAAATGAAGATATTGGCTGTAAGTTTTAATGTCTAATGTGGGTATAATCTGGCAATAACACTTTAGGCTCGCTTTTGACTAACGAATGAGCGAGCAGCTTCGCGGGCATATTGGCTCTTATATTCACGAGCCTATTTTAGCCGCAAGTGCGTTAACTCAAGCCACATTAACTCAAACGGCAACAATTTAGGCAACTTCCAGATGAAACCCACTATCTCGACAGAAACTCAGCAAGAAGCACTGGCCGCAGCCAAAGCCACTCAAAAGCCAGGACAAACTAAAGAGCAAACTAAGCTCATTGCCCAAGGGATTGAAAAAGGCATCGCCGAGTATAAAAAACTGCTTAAAGCTAAAGCCCGTGAGCGGGATAAAGCCCGTAAACAACAGTTGAAAGCAAAAGCTCGCACAGTGAACGACATAGATAATCTAGACGATGCTGACGAGATCATCGACTCCCAGAGTCAGTTCACCCGAGCCACTTGGGTTGCTATCGCTCTACTCGTGCTAAGTTGGGCAGGATTTGCCGCCTATTATGTTATGACGTGATTGCCGAACTCAGAACTTACCGCTTCATGCTGCCGTTTCGTCACTCTCAACAACACCAATCAGATCGGCGATTTCAGTGAGATGGGTATCAACCCATGCACTACTGATTGGGCCCCATGTCACTACGCGGTAATAACCTGCATTGTTACGACTGCCTTCCTGGACAAACTCGACTCGAATACCTATATCCTCAAATGCGGCGATGGCATCCTGTAAGGTGCGGCGCGGCATTCCAGTTAACTTATTGAGTGATAATAGATTATGGCGGTCATCATCCATCAAATGCGCTAAATAAAGCTTACGCAAAAACGCCTTATGCTGCTTCGTAACTTGTTGCGATACCGGCATTGAAGATGACATAGAAAGACCTGCCTAGAGACTGAAGTAATTATCATCAAAACTACTTTATATTCAGGCAATAAGGCAATAGCCAGCACTAAATACTTACGAAAGATGATCAGTTTTTCTGCTAACCTATCTCTCCTAAATCAAGCAAAACAACTTGTCATTATCCCCCAACAACTGTTATTTCTAACAGCACTCATCACCTATGAAGGGACGCTAAAATGAGCCAGACAATCACAGCCGAACAAGTACTGACATTTTGGTTTGAAGAAATTGAGCCAAAGCTTTGGTGGATTAAAGATGTTGAATTTGATGCACAAATCAAACAACGTTTCGGGGATGTATTAGTCCAAGCTAAGCGTGGAGAGCTTTCCCATTGGCGAGTCACGCCCCAAGGCCGATTAGCGGAGATCATAGTGCTCGACCAATTCTCCCGTAATATTTACCGAGATACACCTGCCGCTTTCGAAGCCGATGCCATCGCTTTAGTGCTCGCTCAAGAAGCTGTTGCCCAACAGGTTGATTTAGCACTCAAACCTAAACAAGTCCCCTTTCTCTTTATGCCCTATATGCACAGCGAGTCGGCAATGATCCATCAAGTTGCAGTTAAACTGTTTAATCGTGAAGCGGCGGTAGCCAACTTAACATTTGAACTGCAACATAAGGCAATTATCGACAGATTTGGCCGCTATCCACATAGGAACGCCATCTTAGGCAGAGAATCGACAGCAGAGGAAATCGCCTTTCTGCGCGAACCTGGCTCATCCTTTTAATTCGCCCATTGTTTAGCGTATTTGAATAAATAAAACCGTGCTGAGTTCACAGACACACTACACTTACTCAATAGAGTCATGGAAAGACTGGCGAGTAACAAACACAGCTGTAAGTGTGTACCGCGGAGGTATTGGTAACTTATGACGCAAAATCTAAATAAGCCAAATAGCTCAGTGGCTCGTTGTAACCGCTTTAAATTGATGGGGTTTCTCACCTTATGCGGCGCTCAGCTTTGCCAAGCAGCAGAAATTAAGATAGGTGTCAGCCTGTCTATTCCACCTTATATTATCCAAGAAACCAATAGCGGAATCGAACTCGAATTACTAAACCAAGCCCTCGCTGTTAAAGGCCATACCGCTTCTATCCAATACTTACCACTGGCGCGTACATTCCATGAACTCAGGGAAGGTAAACTCGATGGTATCATCAACATTAAAGATGGCATGCTCGACAACGTCTTTTACTCCAATGTTGCGATAACCTACCAAAACTGCGCTATTAGCCTAGAAGATAATAATTTTACTATCAACAACATAGACGACTTAAATAACAAGCAAGTCGTTTCCTTTCAGCGTGCATCATCGTTATTGGGGGAAGAATTTGCCAAAATGGCTAAGGCTAATAGCGGCTACCAAGAACAAGCAAAGCAAGTGCAGCAGGTTTATATGCTGATGAAGCACAGGGCCGATGTCGTAGTGATGGATAAAAACATCTTCAAATATTACTTAAAGCAGGCTTACCTTGAGGGAAAACTCACTGAGAAAGATTTAAAACAACAGGCCATTTGCCACAAAATATTTCCACCAACAGAATACAAGTTTGCCTTTCTCAGTGAACAAATTCGGGATGATTTTAATGTGGGACTCAAACAAATTACCCAAGATGGTAGCTTAGTGGCCTTGCAGGAAAAGTATCGACGCCTGATGTCCTTCGAGAGTGAAGCTGAGGCGTCGACCAAATTAACAGAACCTAAAATCATTAAAAACGATTCTTACTAGGTCTTATCTAAGCGCTTTATTTCACCACCAGCACAGGGCACTTAGCATACTTAACAATATCTTGTGTGACATGTGGCTTTAAAAAATCCGCTAAACCGCTGCTACCATGACTAGCAATCACCACCATACCCACATCGACGGCTTCCGCTAAAATCTCGTCAATCGCATCACCATGACGCACCACGAGCTTGATATTGAGCCCCTCGGTGAGACCTTGTTGCATTTCCTGCTGTATGCTTTGCATTTTTGCATCGACAAAAGCTTGCAGTTCATTTTCCAATGTGGCGGGAATATCAACCGCAATACCATAGCAATGGGCGCCACGGGCAGGACTTGTCACATGCAACAATCGAATATCGACATGATAAAGATTAGCCATTTCAACCGCATATTTGAGCGCATGGGCTGCGGTGGATGAAAAATCCGTAGGGCATAACACTTCTTGAGTACGCATAAGCTTATCCATCATTTGAGTTTTAATCAGGCTATCTATTAAAGCCAAAATACCACTAATTTATAGTAGTTAGCTATGCTTCTTGCGTACCCATTTCAATTAAATATTCTTTATCAATCAAAAAGAAAGGACGCAATAAGCGTCCTTCAGGTTTATTGAGTCAAGCTACTTACTCAGTTATTTCACCACCAGCACAGGACAAGCCGCACCGTTAGCGACCGCTTCTGCGACATTAGTATGTAAAAAATGCGAAATTCCAGTTCGACCATGGCTCGCTATCACTACCATGCCAATATCTTTACTGTTGGCCTCTTCTAAAATTTGATACACAGGATCGCCGCGGCGGATCAAGGTCGTGACAGGAAGCTCAGTGTTTAACCCGGCTAACAGCGCCTGCATTTTAATTGCGGCCGCGTCCTCCATGCTCTTAGCCAGCTCTTCAGGAGTGATCGATAGAATCATAAAGTTTTCATCACCGATCGGCTGTTCAACTACATGTAAAATTTTGAGTCCTACATGGTATAGATTAGCCATTTCAATGGCATAACTCAGTGCATGGGCCGCAGTTTCCGAAAAATCTGTGGGCCAGAGTATTTGACCGGAACGCATAATCTGTACTCCTTCTATGATGCTAATGGATTACTGAGTAACTAGTCTTTTAACCAAGCAACGGCGTCGCCATTATCAACAAAAAATCTGACTTCAGCAGGCGTAAACCAGTTTGCCAATTTAGCCAACACTTCCTGCAGAGTCGTCTTGCCGACTATGGCTATTTTCTCGAAATGACGAATATGCTTCACCCCAAGTTTCAGATCATCCCAAGCAGCCTGTAATTCCAAGCCATCTAACTCGGTCACATCCACTAAGGCGAAGATATCAGGATCTTTTACGCCCGCCAGTGCCGACTCCAACACTGGCACCATCATTTCGTAGTCTTGATGAGTTAAAGTACCGATGGCCTTAAAGGCAACAAAAAAATCATCATCACCATAGCGTTCAATACCAATCGTAATTCCGTGCTTTAACAATGCCATACATACTCCTTATGTAACAACCCTTGAATTAGTGTAAAAGCTAACGCCTGAATAAGCCGTGATCTTGCTCAAAAATACATCAGATAACTTGCACCATCTCACTAAGCAAGCTAGGATAAACCGACTAATCAGTCGGTACTGATTTAATAAAAGACTCAATCGAGACGATTAGTTAAATAAAGTGCCGAATAAGACTCAGCCTATAATCTCGCTTGGAGCAACCACAATGAATATGGCCACCGAACACCTTAATGCCTCGCCACTGACTCAGTTGCTCCAACGCCAACGCAGCAGTTATTTAGCGGCGCCGAATCCGAATTACGCTACGCGAGTGGAGCAATTAACTCGACTTAAAGCAGCCATACTGCAATTTAAAACGCCTTTAGTCGAAGCCTTAAGCCAAGACTATGGCCATAGATCGATTGATGACAGCCTGATATCAGACATTATGCCAGTCATCAACAACATCAATTACAGTTTGAAAAATCTAAAAAAATGGCTCAAACCCAGCGCTCGCCATGCGGGGTTGTTGCTCGCACCCGCCAAAGTCACTGTGCATTATCAGCCTGTAGGGGTTATCGGCATCATAGTGCCGTGGAACTTCCCCGTCATGCTATCAATTGGCCCGCTAGTGACCGCCATCGCGGCGGGTAATCACGCCATGCTAAAAATGTCCGAATTCACCCCTGCGACTAACCAAGTGATCAAACAACTACTGGCACACGTCTTCGATGAGTCCCACGTGGCAGTTGTAGAAGGTGAAGCCGATGTCGCCGCAGCGTTTTCAGCCCTACCCTTTGATCATTTACTCTTTACCGGCTCGACCACAGTTGGCCGTCATGTGATGCGCGCCGCAGCCAATAATCTCACCCCAGTGACACTCGAATTGGGCGGTAAATCGCCAGTCATTATCGCCCCCGATATGCCGCTTGAGATAGCAGTAGAACGAATGATTTATGGTAAGTGTTTGAATGCCGGACAAATCTGCGTCGCACCGGATTATGTTCTATGTCCAAAATCAAAAGTGGATGAATTTATTGCCGCCTACCGAACTAAATTTAATGCCATGTACGGCGCGATAAACCACAACAAAGACTACGGCAGCATCATTAATACCCGTCAGTTTGACCGCTTGATGACAGTGCTCGACGACGCGAAAGCTAAGGGTGCCCATGTTATTTCGGCGACAGACGAAGCTATCGATAGTCAACATCGTAAACTCGCCACTCAGCTAATCACTCACACCAGTGAAGATATGCTATTGATGCAAGAGGAAATTTTCGGCCCATTGTTACCGATTATTAGCTACGACACCTTAGATGAAGCGATTCAGTACATCAACCACAGAGCAAGACCGCTAGCGCTGTATGTGATGAGTTTCGATGAGCCAACTCAGCAAAAGATCCTCCAGCAGACCCATTCTGGCGGTGTGTGCATTAACGAAACCGTGTTTCATGTCGCCGCTGACGATGCGCCCTTTGGCGGAATCGGCCCGTCGGGAATGGGGCATTACCATGGCAAGGAAGGTTTTTTAACCTTCAGCCACGCTAAAACTGTGCTTAGCCGAGGCCGATTCAACACAGGCAAATTTGTGCACCCGCCCTACGGCACTGTTATCCAGCGCATCTTAATGAAGCTATTTTTGCGCTAGTCATTGGGGGATAAATCTTGAATCAGCCATCAACAACACAAGCCATTAAAACCATGACAGATAAACGCCAAGCCATTCTCGACACTGCCTTAGCGCTCTTTGTCAGCCAAGGATTTCATGGCACGTCCACCGCCTCGATAGCTAAGCAAGCAGGTGTAGCAACGGGCACCTTGTTCCATCATTTCTCTTCCAAGGAAGCCTTGATGGAATCTTTATTTCTAACAATAAAACAAGAGTTTGCCGATGCCTTGCTGCTAAACACTCATAATGGCAGCGATCTTAAACTCAATGCCCTACAGCTATGGCAAAGTGCAATTGATTGGTCGCTGGATAACCCTGTCAAACAGCTGTTTTTTCAGCAATATTCCATGTCGCCCATGATTGCCGCTAAGGTGCGCGATCAGGCGATGAACAGCATCTTAGGCTTTATTAGCGAGCTGATTAAGCAAGGACAAAGAGAGGGATTAATCGCCCACTATCCGCTGGAGCTGATGCTAGAAAACTGCCATGGCCAATATCTAGCGGCAACCCGATTCTTTATCGATAACCCGCACTTAGGCGTGAATAAAACGTACCGCGATGCCAGTTTTGAACTGTTTTGGAAGGCCATGCAAGCAGACTAACATCACACAATACACTACCCACAGCACAGCAAACGCCCACCCACTGTAGAAATTAATCCAATAAAAAACCGAGTCAGTTTAACTGGCTCGGTTTTCTTTTACGTCTTCACACAGATAGTGAATAAGAGATAAAGCAGAGGCCTGCTTTCTGCGATATCTAACTCCAACGTCTAACGTCTAACGTCTAACGTCTAACTTTGACTCAATTCCTGCGCTTTCTCTACTGGCTGGGTGACTTGAGTTGGACTCCAGTAGCCTTGCTTAATGCCCTTATCAATCAGCTCAGCGACCGCTAATTCAATGGCTTGCAACACGCAAAACTGTACTGGCTCGTTAGTGGTAAAACCGATTTCTGCCTCGGCGAGGCGATTTAAACTGGTGTAACGGAACAAGCCAGCGCGCATTTCTTGGGATAAAACACGTTTGCTGGTCGACACCGACATCATCACTTTACCTGTGTGCACATCGACGGCGCGCAAATAAATGGTCACCTGATCTTCACGATACATTTCCGAAGCGCCAATGCCGTAGTATTCGACACCGCTACCGCCTGTGCTGGTGTTAGTCTCATAGCTAATGACGCCACCTTCGAGTAACAATCTGGCGGTGGATAATACGGGCACTTCATCGCCCTTAGTACCGCTCTGTTTATTACTAATTTTGCGCTCGGTCAGCAGGTTTTGTAGCCCTTCACGTTCCACTGGGGTAAACCATTTAGAGTCGAGCAAGGTCTGCATCAACATAGAGGTTGCGCCCTGAGTCACGGCGGTAGAAAACGAACTCACGTTCGCCTGTGGTTTATATTGGCCAGTTTGATCGCGAAAGGAATACACAGCAACTGGAATGGGAAACTTAGGTCCTGGTTGAGTTTGCAGCCCACGCATCACTTCACTCAAGGGGTTAACCTCGGCAGGCGTGATATTCAAATCGGGTTTGGGGATCAAGCTACAGGCCGACATGCTTAACAGTAATAAACTCACTAACACTAGACGGGCCATTAGTTGACTCCTCCGAATGTTGGCATTTCAATCACAGTGACTTCACCGGTTTCAGTATTAGTAATAGTTAGCATCACGCCATTTCCCGTAGAAGCCACTTCAATCCGAAAATCACCTGTATCGTAAACACCATCGGTAATTTCACCATCAGCAACACCGCGGGTGATTGAGTTAATGATATTACGCTCTAGGGATTCTTTAAAACGGGTGACAAAGTCCTTCTCGGTCGAGGTAGATTTATTGTCATTCTGGGCTTGGGCTTTATTTAATAAGAAAGCCCCATTTTGTGGATTGCCGCCAAAACTGGGATTCACTGGCGTATAAATCAATTCAGTGGCTTGGCCACTGCTTGCCACACATAGCGTGACAAGAGCAAGTAACGTCCTGTATGTCATTATTATTATCCTAAAAGTCGTCCGATGTTCCTGAAAAATCACCTGTTATTGCATTGGCTCTGACTTGCGCTAAATAATCAATCGTAAGCAAAATCGCCTGCTCTGCGCTCTCTTTAATCGGATTTGCACGACGACCAAAATGGGTGGTGTAAATCCGAGTCCCGTTTACCTCTAAGGTTAAAACGGTTCCAGCCTGTGGAAACACTGTCTCATATAGAGTGACGTTAAAGCCTTGGGTAAAGGGCAGTTCGCGCCAATAGCTTGAGTAGTAAAAGCCAAAGTCCTTACCAAACCGAGTCAAGGTTCTATCTATTACTAAGCCACTAATTTCAATGTCGTTATCGGCAAGAGTGATAGGGGAAGCCAGCAGCAGGAATGGACATAAAACGTAAGTAAGCAGACGCTGTTTTAACTGTTTCACTTATCCCTCCTTTACCTTTTAATCGAACCTTAAAACCGCCGCTAACCTCCGTTTTAACAACGGGAGTTTTAGCGTCAATTTTCGATAAAGCAGGTTAACAGGGTTAAAGATCTCCCGTCATTATGCGAGGGGGCAAATTAGCCCGAAGAGCTAAGGTAAAATGGCAAAAATAGCCCATTTGGCTAATACGCTAAGAGGCGGTTAAGGCAAGAGTCATAGGGTAAACGAACGGAGCAAGAGGCAAAAAAATGCGACCCTAGGGTCGCATTGCTGTGCTGATACAAAACGTGAGGATTATTGTGGCCCCCATGGTGGTAACCATAGTCATTGTGGCAACCACAGCCGAACCAACAGGCCACCGTCACTGCGATTGTGCATACTAATACTGCCATCATGGGCTTCAATAATTTCACGGCACAGAGGTAAACCAAGCCCTGTACCCGATTGTTTAGTCGAGTAAAACGGCAACAACGCTTGCTCTAAAACTTCGCCTGACATGCCAGAACCGCGATCCTCGATAACAATACTAAAACCCACACCATCCACTAAGGTTTGTTGCCGAATCGACAGGGTGACATCCTCAGGGTTTGAACCCGATTCATGGGCATTTTTTAGCAAGTTGAGAAGCACTTGCTCCAATTGTCCTTGATCGAAATAGCCATCGTTTTCAGGCAAATCATGCGTAAGTTTAAAGGGATAATGCTGGGTTAACTGAGTCGTAAATTGTGTCCAATTGACCTGACGTCGCTGTGGGAGCGGCAACTTAGCAAAGCGGGCATAGTTAAAGATAAATTGACTCAGATGGCCAGTGCGATTCTCTATGGTATCGAAAATCAGCTTAAGTTTTGGATTATCCAGATCTTTAGTCAGTAAACGCCCCGAGTTCACCATAGAGGCGATGGGCGCCACTGAGTTATTGAGTTCATGGCTAATAATGCGGATGACTTTTTTCCATACTGCCACCTCTTGACGATTGAGCTCGCGGGTCATCTGCTTGAGTAATATCAAGTTATGCTGTTGGTTATTCAATAAAAAATGACCACGACTTAAATACCAAGTTTCCACATCATCTTCACCCATGGCGAAGAGTCCGTTCTTTTCATGTTTAAGCGCTAAGGCCAATACTTCGGGCAAATCCACCAGCAATTCATCTAAGCTCAAGCCTTCCATTCTGCCCTTTTTATGGAATAGGTGACGCGCCGCATCATTGGCGTAAATGAGCCGCTGATGATCGTCCAGTAACAACATTACATTGGGAGAACTTTGAATCACCTTATCCAGTAATAACTCCCGCTGGTAAATGTATTGCCTTTCTTGGCGTAATTTAGCAGCGCTATGGTTAAATAACTGCGCTAAGGTTTTGAGCTGACCTTCGCCATGTTCAGGAATACTCACACTAAAATCATTATCGCTAAAGTTCAGCAGACCTATTTCGAGGGAATCCAAGCTACGACCCAGATACCGTGTTAACCAAGCGACACTTAGGCCACACGCGCCACAAGCGAGCAATAACACCAGTAAACCTTCACCTAAAGTTAAACTCGAGACTCGCTCGTTGTCTGCTATTTCAGTGGGTGCCACAGGGGATGCTGGGGCTTTGGGCGGTAAAATCGAGAGCGGTTCTACTCGTAAAGGCTCTGCGATATGGGCGCTAAAATTAAACTGCCCTTCTTTAAGTTGTTCTAACTTGAAGAGTTTTATTTGTAACTGTTCTTGCTTAAGTTGTTCAAGTTTTTGCAGTTCAGCCTTAATCTGCTCAGTCCTCTGGCGCGCTTGCATTGCTGCCGCTAGCTGCAATTGTTCAGTATTTTTAAGGGCAAGCTCAACGGCAGCATTGGTTTTTTCCAGATCAGCAAAGTCGAGTTGTACATTCACATCGGGGATTTCGATTGCCTTAGATGTGGCGACAGCCGAAGTTTCAGGTGAGATATATTTCACCAAGGCAAAACTAAGCAAGACGCCAAACGCGCAGCAAACCATTGAATAAATGATAATTTTAGTTCGGATTAACACTGACATTCCTTAATCAATAGCCTTTCTCTCGCCTAGAAGCTGAAGCTTAGAATCTGTGACCTAGTATCTGAGACTTAGTATCTGTTGCCTAAAAGCTGTTGCCTAAAAGCTGTTGTCTAAAAGCTAAAAACTAGCATCTGCACTTGGCCTATGACTTATCTAAACCAAACTTATCCATGCGCCGATACAGCGCCTGACGACTGAGCCCAAGCGCTTTGGCGACCCGAGCAATCACGCCATGGTGCTGTTTTAGCGCCGCTTCGATATCTTCGCGGCTCACTTCTATCGCCTCATTAGCCGACTGTGTTTGGTCGCGGGCAGAGCTATCAGAAAAAGTGGCATTAGCGGTAATGGAACTTGGCACATAAACGGGCTGAGGATCAGATTGTCTCTGTTCAAAGCTGCGCGGTTCGAACTGTCGCTGATCTAAGCGTCGCGGCGCAGAAGCTGCAGAAATATGGGAAGTCGCAGATCTTGCAGCACTCACGACAGGTGCCAAGCCAAAGTCAGCCTCAGTCAATACATGGCTTTTTGCCAACAATACCGCTCGCTTACAGGCGTTTTCCAGCTCACGCACATTACCCGGCCAGCGATGGTGCAACAACGCCTGCAATGCGGGCTTACTCAAGCTAAAATCGCTACCGATAAAATGCTGTACTAAAGGCAATATATCGTCGGTGCGCTGATTCAGCGGCGATAGCGCCAGTTCAATCACATTTAAGCGGTAAAACAAATCTTCACGAAAACGCCCTTCGGCAATATCTTGGGCCAGATCCGCATTGGTCGCGCTAATCACCCGCACTTTCACTTTTTGAGTTTTATGGCTACCTAAGCGTTCAAATTCACCGGTTTGCAGCACGCGCAGCAGTTTTACTTGGCCAGATAAGGGCAAGTTACCGATTTCATCTAAAAACAGTGTGCCGCCGTCGGCCGCTTCAAAGCGGCCAATACGCGCTTTAGTCGCCCCCGTAAAAGCCCCCGCCTCGGCACCAAACAACTCTGCCTCTAATAAATCCATCGGCAAAGCGCCGACATTGACCTTGATAAAAGGCTTGTTTTTTAAGGGAGAATTAGCATGGAGAATATCGGCAAGCTTGTCTTTACCCGCACCATTAGGGCCAGTGATGAGGACCGACACATCGGAGCGTGCCAGTTGCAAGGCTAAATCAATGCAACGCTGCATCGCGCCACTACCAAAAACAATCCCACAGAGGTCCGCATCGGCGATCGCCACTTGGCGTTGATGATTCACCCGCTCGAGACGATGGTTAGCACGGGAGAGTTTATAAAGCGCGATCAAATTGGTAATGCTATTGAGCACCTTAGCGTCATCCCAAGGTTTGCCCATATAATCGGCAGCGCCCGCTTTGACTAATTCAACAGCCGTTTCGAGCTGAGTCCACGCCGTCATCAAAATAATCGGCAAATCCCCTTGGCGTTCGCGCAGGGCGTAAAACAGCTGCCGACCTTCCTCACCCGAGGTGGTATCTCGGGTAAAGTTCATATCTTGGATCACTAAATCCACATCTTGCGTCGTCAATAACCCAAGGGCGTCCTCTGGGCTATGGCAAATCAGCACCCGATAATCATTGAGTTCTAGCATCAAACCTAGGGCTTGGCAGATGGCATGATTGTCATCGACGATAAGGATAGTATCCATAAGTGTGAGTGTTGTCCTAAGTAAAACTGTTAACCGTAAAGTAACAAAAAGTGCAATAACATCCTATTGTTATCGCACTTTTGTCGCGCTTTTATCGCACCTTGAGTGACATCAAATATTCAGTTATACGCTGCGAGTTGCGGTTGCTGGCGAAATATTTGCCGCTTTACGCGCTGGCAAGTAAACCGCTAACGTGGTGACAATAAACAAACCTGCCACAGTAATTAGTGGGTAGCTTAAGTCCAACATAGGCAAGCTATAGATTTTCATCAACTGTTGGCCTAACTGTATCGCTAACAAGCCGCCAAGCACGCCTCCCGCTAAGCAAATCAAATAATTCTCCACGAGGAAGTAACTGATAATATCGCGTTTTTTCGCACCCAGTGCACGACGGGTACCTATCTGCTTAGTGCGGCGCTGAATATTAAACATCACCATACCAGTTAAACCGAGCGAGGTGATCAGCAGCAGCAACACTACCATCATGATCAACACGGTAATCATCAATTTATGATCGCGGTATGAGCTATCTTTTAACGCCTCGATTGACTTAAAGCCATCGAGAACTCGGTTAGGATTCTCGGCCAGCAACGCTTTTTTTATCGCATCTTTAAGCTCGGCGTGAAACTCAGGTTTGGCCCGAACCATGTAAGAACTGCTGCCATAATCCACATTTTGAATCACACTGTTTTCAAGGCTAGAACTGTCAATCCATGCGCCTTGCAGTTTATCGACAACCCCTATCACAGTGATCTGTGCATCTTTACCCTCGTACAACACTTTGCCAAGTGGTGATTCATCAGGCCAAATCGCTTTCGCTAACGCGCTGGAGATAATCGCTAATCGGCTCGGGCTATCGAGATTGTCCTTAAGTTCATGGGGGTAAAAGTTACGCCCTTCAATCAGCTTAAGGCCTAAGGTCTCAAGGGTGTGATCTGTCCCTAAGTACATGGCAAATTGCGGTGTCGATTTAGCGCTATCCGGATCGGGCCCCAGATTGAAGGTGCTCGACCAGCCGCCACCGCTTAATGGCAACATATTGGTTGAGGTCGCATCAATCACATTGGGTAGCCCACGTAAAATTTGCTGATCAATTTTGTTTTGCGCGGTTTTATCTATCAATGGATCGAAGTTGAACAAGCTAAAGGTCAAGACTTCAGACTCTTCGACTCCCGAAACGCGCTGCATCAGGGCTAAACGCTCCTGAATAATAAAGCTCGCGTTCGCCACAATTGCCACAGACAAAATAATCTGAATAAGCAGTAAGACAGGACCGCTTTTACTGCGCAACAAACTGCTGAGAATAGGTTTAATATGTAACATAATAAGTCCCTTACTGGCTTTTCAGATAAACGCTAGGTTTAGTCCGGCACACAACCCACGCGGGATACAAGCCAGCCAACAAGGCTGTGCCTACCGCAATACTAGGAGTGATAATCCACATACTCGCCGATAAATGGGTTAACCCCTTCGAGACCTCAAACTGTGCCGATAAGCCGTAAAGTGACGCGTAGGCCCAAGCGAGTCCCAGTAAGCCGCCTAATAAACCAATCATGCCTACTTCCACCATATATTGAGCGAAGATTTGGGCACGGCTAGCACCGATTGCGCGGCGTACCCCAACTTCAGGCGCTCGCTTGAGGAACTTAGTGAGCATTAAACCTAATATATTGACTAAACAAACACTTAAAAATAGTGCGCTCAAGCCAACCAAGATTTTATTATCTTCAGGAACGACATGATTGTATTCAAGCCAAGTTGCCACATCGGAGACTTTGACTGAGTCAGCGGCAGATTTATTATCCGTAAAACGGCCTAGGGCTTTTTGCTCCGCCACATAATTGCTGAGCCAAGAACGGTAACTGGCTACTGCGTCTTTATTTGGTAACTCAACCCAATACAGCAGCCACACTTTTTCAGAGTTAAGGCGATCGCTGTAACTATTCATCGTCTCAAACTTCCAACCCGAGGTGTTACCCCATACATCAAACTCTTCGATAGGTGTCAGCGAAAACGGTACAAAAATTTGTTCCGTGTCGTTAAAGGCGCCGTTAGTGGGATCATAATATTTAGGCTTAGGATCCCAAGCATCAATCACCCCAACCACTTGATAAGGTTTACGATTAAGATAGATAACTTTGCCAACACTGTTTTGGCCCGCAAACAGCTTTTGATTGAGTTTATCGTTAATCACCACTTGATAAGCAGGTTCAGTGTCAACGGATTTATCCCACACATTGCCGTACAAAAATGGCACGTCAAACAGCTTAAAAAAGTCGCTATCTGTCACTCGAATGCTTTCTAAAATAGGCGCGAAATTGACATCCTCAGTTTGCAGCGCCATCCCAGTGCGAAACATCGCCACTTGGCGTATAGGTAAGGTATTGTTGCGCAAATTCATCGCATCTTGATAAGTCACTAACGAGTTAAGCTCATCCCAAGAATCGGGACCTTGGCTCCAAAGCTGTACCGCATTTAACTCATCTGAGCGTTCACCCGCGGGATTAAACGACATCATCTTGTAGACGTTTAACGTGGTGATTGTGATGCCAATACCTATCGAAATCGCCAACACCATCAACAGCGACAGCACTGGGGTTTTCTTAATGCTGCGCCAGGCTAAATCAACATAATAAAAAAACATAATGCGTATCCTTAGTCAGCGTTGGCGACAAGTTTATCTAATGGGTGCGAAGCTGCAGTTTGCACACTGCCATGGGGCTGATACATAGTAAAATCACACACTTGACCATCGACGATTTGAATATTGCGCTGGGCACGGCGAGCGAGTTCAGGGTCGTGGGTCACCATGATAATAGTCGTGCCCGCTTGATTGATATTTTCAAGTAATTCCATCACTTGGCGCGCCATTAGGCTGTCGAGGTTACCCGTTGGTTCATCGGCGAGCAGAAAACGCGGTTCACCGGCTAATGCGCGGGCAATCGCCACCCTTTGTTGCTGTCCGCCCGAAAGCTGAGTGGGAAAATGCTTGAGTCGTGAGGCTAAACCCACTTGTTCTAATGCTTGTTGTACGCGGCGTTGGCGTTCCTTGGCATTAAAACCACGGTAGCGCAGCGGCACTTCAATATTCTCAGCCAAGTTAAGGTCGGGAATTAAGTTAAAACCTTGGAAGATAAAGCCGATTTTCTCGTTACGAATGGCGGCGCTCTTGTTATCGCTCAGGTTAGACACGTTAATCCCATCGAGAAAATAGTCACCGTGGGTAAAACCTTCAAGCAAACCCGCGATATTTAAAAACGTGGTTTTACCTGAGCCAGAAGGACCCGTTACCGCAACAAACTCGCCTTCATTTACTTCGAGGTTAAAATCGCGCAGGGCGTGGGTTTCCACTAAATCCGTTTTAAAAACCTTGCTCACACTCTTCATTGATAACATGTTAATTTCCTTAAAATAATCAAATCAATTTTACGCCCTGACGCTGCATCTAAACGACGTGATGCATGGCAGCGTCATCAGCCGAAAAATGGCTCAACGACAGATTCTACAAGCCACACAAAAACGCCCAATATAAGGTCGGCACTTTCGAGTGAAACCTCACCCACTTGGCGAACCTCCTCCAATGGATTGGTCCATTCCAAGATATTCAGTCCAAGGAAAAACCAGCTATTGGCTTCACCGATACTCAACTCCACCGCGACCACCAGTAGCAGTAAGGCCAACACGCCAAACATTTTTGATGACATCAACACACTGAAATCAAATTGTTTATCACGCATATTCGGCTCCTATTCTTGTCCATGTCGCAGCAGGTTTCGTCATTCACCTTGATCGCTGCGCCGTTATATTCATCAGATTGGTTATTTAGTAATTTACGAATATCGGTCATCAATGAATCCTGACCTGTTCTGCTTGATTAAAAGGTTCGACACTGGATATCACCCACTCATCTCCGGCTTTACCGCCTTCGAGCACTTCGACTTGGCTCATGCTGGTACTGCCTAGTTTGATCGCGCGGCGGCTGGCTAGATCGCCCTCGATTTGGTACACCTCATCGCCACCGCCGCTAGTCATAAAGGCGCCGCGTTTCACCATCAACACATCGGGTCTGTGCTCTAACAAGACTCGGGCGGAGATTCGTTGGTTCTGACGCAGTTTCAAGCTGTTATCTTGAACGAACTGCACTCTTGCGGTCACTTCACGGTTACGTACTTCGGGGGAAATGGACGATAACTTGCCCATTAACTTCACGCTGCCGAAACTGAGCTCAACTTCCATCCCTAAACCCAAATCGTCGGCGTAGGACTCTGGCACAGCAAGTTCGGCCTCATAGGCGCTTAAATCCACAACGGTTAGAATCGGTTGGTTAGCACTAAGGCGGGTTTTCTGCTCTGTGATCCAGTTGCCGATAATGCCGCCCACGGGCGCTCTGATATTCAAGGCTTCAACTTGGCGTTCGAGTTCATGCACGGCAAGGGTTTGGCGCTCGACCTCTAAGGCTTTATTTTTAATTTCGAAGGTGAGCGTGTCTTTTGTTAGCGCCACTTCCTGCTCGGCATGGGCAAATTTAAGCTTAGCCTTGTGTAAATCGTCCTTACCTTTCTCGTAATCGATTTCACTGATCAGCTTATTTGTAATTAATAACTCACCCCGGCGGCGTTCCCTGTCTGCGGCTTCTAAATCCACCGCGGCCATGTCTAAGGTTTGATTCACTTGCAGTTGATCGCGTCTCGCGTCCAACTTGGCACGCTCTAAAGCACTCTGCATTCCTGCCAAAATCGATTTAGCCTGCTCTAGCTGATTGGTTAATCTTGGGCTATCAAGCTTAGCAACCACATCGCCTTTATTAACGCTATCGCCAGGATTACTCAGCAGAGTGACTGTGCCTTCCTCAGTGCTATACAAAATAGGCGCATTCGCCGCCACGATTTTACCTGTGGTCGCTACATCGCGAGTTAAGGTTCCAACAAAGAGTGTTGCCGTGGTGATGTCGCTGCGGCTTAAGGATTTGCTCACGTTATCTGCGCCCAAGCTCGCCCACACTAAGGCGCTGACCAATAAGGCGCAACCGCCGATCAACAGAGGTAACTTAAGACGTTTAGTGGTCGATGGCACAAGTACAGTATCTTGGCCGCTAGTATCTTTAATCATGGCTTTACTCGCTTCCCTGTCGGAATCATCAGTGCCGAAGCGCAATCAACGGACACTATTGGAAATCTATACCACAGAGAAAGCAAAGCCTATGCCAAACCAGTAAAAACATTATCATTCAAAATGTTAACTTGAGATCACTGATAAAAGTGTCCGCGGACACTGGAAGTTAAATCGAAAAGTGTCCGCAGCAGATTAAGCAAAAGTGTCCGATGTTAAAAACGATGACCTAGTGCGAGCCATGCAGCTAAGCGCTTCAATTACATGTCCTAACAGATTTATTGGCCGAAACCACCGAGTTTCCCTTTACAGTAAAATCCTTGCCACATAAGATCCTGCCACCCTCGCAGCAAAAACGATCAAAAGACCAAACCCTATGACCACAATAACAATCACTCGCCCAGACGACTGGCATATTCATTTAAGAGACGGCGCCCAACTTAAAGATACAGTGCGCGACATCAGCCGCTATATGGGCCGTGCCATCGTTATGCCAAACTTAGTGCCACCCGCTATCGATACCGAAACCGCACTGACTTATTACGACCGTATTAAAGCGCAGGTGCCAGCAGGCTCACGGTTCGAACCTTTGATGGTGTTGTATTTAACCGACAAAACCAGCCCAGATGAAATTCGTAAAGCCAAAGCTTCGGATAAAATTGTCGCCGCTAAGCTCTACCCTGCAGGCGCGACGACCAACTCGGATTCCGGCGTAACCGATTTGAAGAACATCTACCCCGCCCTCGAAGCCATGCAAGAAGTCGGCATGCTGTTTTTAGTGCACGGTGAAGTCACGGATTCATCGATTGATATTTTCGACCGCGAGCGCGTTTTTATCGAAAATATCCTCAGCAAAATCGTCGCAGATTTCCCAGACCTAAAAATCGTGCTTGAACATATCACCACTAAAGATGCGGTCGATTTTGTCACTCAAGCGTCTGATAATGTGGCTGCGACCATCACAGCGCATCACTTACTGTATAACCGCAACCATATGCTGGCGGGCGGTATTCGCCCACATTTTTACTGCCTACCGATTTTAAAACGCAATACCCACCAGCAAGCGTTATTAGCGGCTGCGGCAAGCGGCAGCAAGAAGTTCTTCCTCGGCACAGATTCGGCGCCCCACGCTAAGGATAAAAAAGAAGCCGCCTGTGGCTGCGCGGGTTCGTACGCAGCCCACGCCGCCATTGAGCTGTATGCCGAAGCCTTCGAATCGGTGAATGCGCTGGATAAACTCGAAGCATTTGCCAGCTTCAATGGCCCAGATTTTTACAATCTGCCACGTAACGCCGACACGATAACGCTAGTGAAAACCCCATGGGATGTCCCTGCAACTTACCCGCTGGGCGACACTAACGTAGTGCCGATTCGTGCAGGCGAAGCCATTGATTGGCAAGTTGAGTAAGCCTTAAGTCTTTAACATCAGGTCGCCTACGGGCGACCTTTTTTACACCCTAGGTTCATTTTGATTTTCAATCCAACTTATTACCTTTTAAGAGAAAATATGTATGCAAACAAGGATGTTATTCTGGGTTTTATCCTCAAGCCTATTGTTGGCTTCCACGCTCCCCTTACCGACCTTTGCGGCCAATGAACTGACGGGGATCTGGCAGGGACAATTAGGCAAAAGCAAGGTCAGAGTCTGCTTTAATCAATATGGAACAGGCAGTTATTACTATCAACGCTACTTAACGCCGATAAGGCTCGAGCAGCAAGATGAACTGTGGAAAGAAGAAGGCAGCACGGGAAACTGGCAGTTTGATACTGTCACGCCACAAAAACTGAGCGGCCATTGGTTTAAAGATAGCGCGAGTAAATCGTTACCCGTGCAACTTGAGCGAGCAATCAGCCCTGATGATGTAGAAGATTGCGGCGCCGATGCCTATAACCTGCCACTAGAAACAAGGCCAAAACTCAGCCGAGGGAAATGGCAAACCTATGAAAATATTGAGTATCGCCCGCTGATGTTCGGTACAGAAGTAGGGATCGAATTCAAAGGCCCACAAACGGGGATCTTGGCAATTAATCAATGGCTTGAACATAAGCTCACCGATGAAGTCCAACTAGCACAAACCTTTGACACTCGCCGCAGAATGCTGGCACAAATGGGCAGTTTTGTGACTGACGAAACCTTTGCCGAGCCGATTTTTATTAATCAGCATTGGCTCAGTGTGCGCCTATATCGCTGGGCCGCAGGTTATGGCGCTAATGGCATCAGCCAAGAATTTGTCAGCTTCTCCCTTAGCGATGGCAAACCTTTCCACCCGTGGCAATGGTTTCTCGCCGATACCAAACCGCAAAGCATGCTAGATAGTATGAGCCATCCCTTACCGCAAGCATTAAGGGAAAAATTGTTTGCAGGTAAAGAGTTAGATCCAGAATGTCCCTCATCAGACGGCTCGGGATATTATCAGCTCACCCTTGAGGCAAAGACCATCAAATTCTGGGAAACACCCCGCGGCGATGGATGCGAACAGGAGTTTGTCCTGAGTCCGCAGGAAGCAATGCCTTTCGCCACCCAATGGGGACAGACACAGCTTAAGCTGTTGTAATAAAAACATTAGGATAGTGAATATGACGGAAGCCACAGGCATCGGTGCAAGTGCCAGAACTAAAGCCAAAGCAATAGAAAGCTCACCCGAAGCGCTGGTTCAAGCTCAGCTTGAAGCCTATAACCAGCGCGATCTCGCCACTTTTGTCGCCCAGTTTAGTGATGATGTGTGCATCTATCGTCCACCCGCAACAGCGCCCGTCATCCAAGGTAAAGCCGCTTTTAGTGACTTCTATCAGAATGAGCGCTTTAATCTGCCCAATCTCCATGCCGAAATAGTCAGCCGTATGGTGGTGGGCAATAAAGTCGTCGATCACGAACGCATCAGCGGGATTAGGGATGAACCCTTTGAGGTGATGGTGGTGTTTGAAGTTAATGATGGGTTGATTCAAACCATGTGGAGTTTTGCAACCAACTAATTGGTTGGTTAATAATCAAGCTCCGCTTGACCAACGTCGTGGGGCTTCACCCCACACCCGACCAAAAGGGAAAAAGCGCCTATTCCCCTTTTGGAAATCCCCCGGCGTCCCTAGCGAAGTTACATGCATTGGATACTGGCTTCGTGCTTATTCGAAAATCGCTAACGCTTCCGATGGGGCGTCCCTTCCCCCCGAAAGCTACGCAGACGTCCTGTCTGCGTCACGCTATTTCCTTCAACGCCCTTCAGCAACTTCGCAGGGAATTAGCGTATTCCTGTAGCTAAGATATTGACTGTTCATCTAAATAGCTAACCTTTAGTTAAGTTAATCAATAACAGGAGGTTCCTCATCATTATAATATTTTAATGTTGTAGTAATTTTTTGAACGTTACTAAAAAATCTTGCAGGGTACGCTGTAGGGAAATATTGCTCAATTAAAAGTTCTGTTTTAGAAAGAAGCGCTTCGAAGTTTTCACTGATTAGCTCTTCATTTACATCAATTAAAGTGCGAGATCTTGATAAACCGGATATTTGACTCATTAATACAGCAGAAAAAACTCGATTAGCATGAGTCAATATACCATATCTCTTTTTATCTGAATGATAATCTGTATTAGCAAGTTTTACCTTGATCATATTTTCGATGAACCTATGATGCTTTACAACATTAATAAGTTTTAAACCACTAACTGACGAATTAAAGACTGACTTATATTGATTCCCTTCCAAATTCTCAAAGAATTTCCCTCTACCACTCTTCAATATTGCTAGAGTAGTTGGATTTTTAGAAAAACATGCCAAACCATCTAAGGCTTCATCCATATCAATCACATTAGAGTTATTTAAAACATCTTCACTATCACTTCTCAACAGTTGGTATGTATATCCCTCAATGATGAGTTCATCCCTCAAACGTAACTGTTCATGATGTTGTGAAGCGAAATCCCGACCTAACACTCTATTCTGGTGATTGTTAGCTCTGGTAATTAAATTAACAATATCTTCATCCGCACCATCGGGAATAAGAATAAATCTAACTTGAACCTTTATTTCAACTAACCGTTCAGGATTCGACAACCCAATAATTCCAATATTACTGACAGTTTGAGCACCGTTAATAACACTTACTTCTTGGAAGTTAAATCGACCATGAGATCTATCTCTATCACTATTGCGACGGTGTGGGCTAATGCCTCTAACTAAAACTGTTACACCATTATTATAGTACCAAAAGTTTTCTGGACTATTTAATGCTGTATCCTTAATTGATTCATTAACTTCAGACCTAGCAAGCAAGTTGCGTATATTTTTTGTAAATAACTTTGAAGAATGCTCTATCCACCACTCACTGATTTGATCGCCACTAACTACTCCATAAAATGCTTGAAGTGGAGATTCAACCTTCCCATAATTTTCAAGTTCTACATCTTTTAAATCTACACTTGCAGAATGCTGAATCCTCATCCACTCCATAATGTCTTCAGCTGAAACTAAATGAACTTGAAATGGCAGCTCGTTATCTGCTATTTCGTCAGGAACAACAGCAGCAATATTTAACTCTTCTTGCCATTTTTTCATATCATTTAAAATTATAGAGGCAGCACCACGCTTACCGGTATGCGCCATAACGAACTTAAAAGTATAATCAATAGAGTCTAATGCTTTTATTATATCAACACTAGCAGTTTGCAATATGGTATCGAATCTATGGAATTCGTACTGTTGAAGATATTCACACGCACTTTTAAATCTTAAGAAATCACTCACAGACCAAGTTGCATTGCCTGCCTGGTTAAATTTAGACTGGACAACAATAACTATTTTTTCATTATGGTTAACATATACTGCATCAATACCACCATCACCAGAACTATCGCAAACCGAAGTAGCTGCAGTTATATCGTCAGTATCACCAAGGTGAGATACACAAAAAGCAGCAATTGCTCTGCTCGCCATTTTCACATTGTAATCAGGGATAGTTGGTTCGCATTCCCGCTTATGGATATTATTTTCATACCTCTCTCTCAATGTATTACCAATACGTTGCGCAGTTACTGCTGCAGTAGCTGGAGCAGGAGCGCTATTATCCTCTGGTGACAATGTTTGTACTAATGCCAAAACAATTTCCTTTTGTAGATATATATTTAATATATGAAAGATATTACTAAATACAAATTAACACAACCAATTATAAGAAAGTTTACTAATATAAATTAAAATTATGGCAAGCATATATCAACTAGTAAAAATTCACTCATAATTCTGCAGATCCATCCCCTCGGAGTTGCCGCAGGGTGAATAGGCAAATTGCGTGAGTCCAGCCATGGATGGCTGGCTAGCTTTCGCAGGTGCAGGATGCATCCTTCGGAAGCGATAGCAAAATTGCCTATGAGCACAAGGGGCTTTCAACTCCGTTGGGGGCGTCATGGAGCATCCAAGGAGGATAGGACGAGCAGTCCTTCTTGGTCGGGTGTGGGGTGAAGCCCCACGACTTTGATTTTTCTAAGTGAAATGCATATATCACATGGATTTCAGAGAATTGATAACGCCCTCCACAACATGGAATTTAAGGCGATAGAAAAGGTATTGAAAGACAACCAAAAGTCATAGAGATCAAATCCTAATGCTGAAAGCCTTTAGCATTAGGATTTAAATTTTTAGCACAGCAAGCGGCAGATAATAGATGTCGCGGCAGCTAGCTAGAGTGGCATTTGATACTCAATCATGCCGGACTTTTGGCCAATCCAATCATAGAGTTTTTGCGCTGTGTGATTCGTCTCATGTGTATGCCAATACAAGCGCGCACAGTCTCGCTCATTTGCCGCTTGCTGAACAAACTCAATCAGTTGCTTACCGACAAGCTTGCCCCTCGCCGCTGGGGCGACAAACAGATCTTCAAGGTAGCAATACTCAGTTTCCGCCCAAGTGGAACGATGAAACACAAAGTGCACAAAGCCAAGCAGGTTTTCGCCCTCCCTCGCAACCGCGCAATAAAGCGGTTCTTGACGATCAAAAAACCGATGCCAAGTGGTTTGAGTGATCGCTTCCGAAAGTGCCACTTTGTAAAAAGTCTGGTAATCACGCCAGTGTGGTAACCAGAGTGAAAAGTCTGTTTCTTTAACCTGTTCAATGGTTACAGTGAGTGGTGAATTTGACATAGGCTTGCTCCTTGGGATCCGTTTATTGGTCATTCATTTAACAGAACTCACTCACAGCCTTAGATAACAAAAATTAAAAAGCCTGAAAGAAAATCCCGAAGGCGCTGAAGATAGCGACAAACCATGAGAGGGATCGTAGGGTGCCTTTATTGGCAAGGTATAGGATGTGATACACAAAGCGGGCGGCGACATGGGTGATTGCCAGCCACTCAGTGGTGGGGTTCACTTTGCCCGTAGCGATAACCACTAATACCGCCAGACCAAACACTAACAGGGATTCGAAGGCATTTTGATGCCCTGCCAAGGCGCGAGCACCAAAACCGGTTAGCTGTGCTTGCTGGGCGCGAGGATGATTATTGTCATAACCGCCAGCCTTGGCCATCGCCCAAGCGACGGGGCCTTTCGCCAGATACGGCAATAACATGGCGACAAATAGGCAAATAAGTAAAGTATTCATAGGTTAAGCTTCCTTAGATTGTTGTTCGAGTTCTGCTGTTTTAGTTCTGCTGCTACTGCGATTGTAAGTACTGCTGTTTAAGTTCGACTGTTACGAGTTCTGCTACGTGAACTCTAGTTAAAAGTGTATGGGTCAGCGGTGTTATTTCACTATATACATGCCTTCACTTGCGGGGCGACTGAATTTAAAACCAAACTTTTCATAGAGTTCAGGCACATCGGCCATCAAGGTAATATACGCGCCTTCAAAAGCCTCACGGTCAAGATAGGCCATAATGTGCTGCATAATCAGCCGTCCTAAGCCTTTGCCTTGGTGCTCGGGATCGACCGCGATATCGACAATTTCAAAGTTCAGTGCGCCGTCGCCAACCACACGTCCCATACCTACAGTTTGATCGGCAAGCTTTATCTGCACGCCATATAAACTCCTAGGTAAGGCCTTAATAGCGCCCGCCAATGGCCGAGGACTTAACCCCGAGATTTGCCGTAAACGGATAAAATCATTAGCTGAGGCAACGTCTTCAAGCACTTGATACATGATATTCCCTATTATTTTTATTCTGTCACTTGCTTAAGTAACTTGCTTCTGTCACTAGGCTTTCAATCACTTAGCGCTCAATCATCTCAAGATTAAAGCCTTCATCCAGAGTCGGCGGCTGAAAATAACCGCTCACATGCCAGAACATCGCCTCGGTATCGAACATAGCCCGCTCAGGGTGGCTTTGTCTGCGTTTATCGAGTTGGCTCAAACAAAGCGCATCGCTGTGGTTAAGGTAAATAAGTTTATGGGCGGCGCCGCAATCGGTAAAAATGCTTCGAAACCACAGGCGTTGATTAACCGTATTCGCAGGAAAGTCCATCACCACAGACACTCCCGAACAGAGCAGTGCCTGCACATGCTTTTTAAGCAAGGGCTTAAGACGAGCGGAATACTTCAGGTAAGTATCAAAATCGTTAATCTCATCGGGATATAGCGCAGCAAGCCATTCATCTTCTGAGATTAAAATACAGTTTTCGGCCTCGGCAAGTTGCCGCGATAGCGTTGATTTACCTGCACCCATTTTGCCACAGAGGAATATCAACGTGCCTTTACCGGCTTCTTGCCCTAACGCATTCTGCTTTATCATTTTCACTCCTTGATTACACATCTTTTATCTCAACTAACGATTTCATCTGGCGAGGATACAAACTAACGACAGTACAGAGCATCACATAAAGCATGAACAACCAACAAGGCTTAGGGCGGATTTGAAGTAATAAATTCCCATTCAATTAATGACTATGCTGTGTTTCCACAGCAGGCGTTTTTATTTAACGCGCTTTGTCCAAGGCATCACATAGGGCTTGAACGCCGAGTAAGGCTCTGGGGGTTGCGCGGTGTAATAAATCGGCATTGAGTTGATAAATATGCTGATTTTTAACGGCGGGAATTTCGGGCCATTGATTCCAATCGACACCTTTAACATTGCCTTCCTCTTGGCTTTGCAAAATCACCTCGGGCAAGGTCAGCAACACATTTTCTAAACTCACCTGCGGGTAATCACTGGCGGCATCGTAAAACACATTTTGGCCATGGCACACACTGATGATCTGTTGGATCCAACTGTTTTTAGAAACCGTCATCAGGGGCGTCGACCAGAGTTGATAAAATACCTTAGGCTCTGATTTTTTAGCATTTTCAACCCGCAATCGGATAAGCTCAGCGCGATACGCGGCGGCGGCCTTGCTTGCTTCTTCAACATGCCCCGTAAGTTGGCCTAACTCTTCCAGTTCCTTGGCGACGCCTTCTAAGGTTTTGGGATCGCTACCATAAAGGTTAAAGCCTAACGTCCTAAGCTGGTTGATGTCTTCGGCTTTATTGCCCGAATCCCACACCACAATTAGATCGGGATTAAGCTCCATCACCCGTTCCATTTGAATGCCGTAGTAACCCCCAATACGCGGGATTTTTTTTGCAGCCTCGGGATAATCCGCGTAATCGGTAGTCGCGACTATCTTGTCACCTGCACCAATGGCGTAGAGCATTTCTACCGCGTGGGGCGAGAGCGCAATAATGCGTTTAGCGGGATTGGCCAACACGCTGTGGGGAACTAACAAGCAGAGCCCAAAAAAGAGTCCAGCTAAGTGTCGCTTAATCATGATATGCCTTAATTTTTAAAGAATTAAACTAGCTGCTCTGGCCAGCCATAGTGTTCGATATAGGTTTGTAGATTCTTGGGGCGATAGCTAGGATCTTGATCCCAGCGGGCCTTGACCGAATGATGCAAAAGCACTGGGACTTGCTCAGGGTCGAGTGGCCGCAAATATTCCTGCTTTATCCGATAAAAGCTGCGCCTCGAATCATGCAAGGTGGCTAACGGACTCGGATGCACACTCGCGGCTAAGTGTGGCTCTAAGCTTAAATCAAATTTCTGCGCCTCAGATATCATCCACAGCAGTGCATTGTCCGACAGCAATGCGCCGTCTTTATCGGGTTTATAACTGCCGCCAATATTGCTATGGGCACCGGCAAACCACACCTGCTGCATGTCCATATTGTCACGCAGTTGCCAGATGGTGGGCTCAAAATCGCTGCGGTGTTCGTCTATGGCTAAGGCATGGCGGGCAACGCGCACATTGCGGCCGATTTTAGTGTCGTAAAACTCATCTTTATCTTCGAACAAACCTAAAAACGAGATAGGGATCCCCATAGCGCCAACGGTATCCCACACGCCAACAAACTTGATTTCCCGCGATTCATGGCTGTATCTAGCTCTAAATTCGAGGGATTTTTCGCCGTCAGGGGCAAAGGGCGCACTGCTTTTTTTATAATGGTCGAAGGCTTGCTGAATCAATGCCGCATCGGGGCGTTTGAGTATGCCGCAGTTATTAATCAAGCCGCACAGGCAACGCACTGTGTAAGCACCACGGCTAAAGCCAAAGAGGTAAATCTCGTCGCCGGGGGAATAGTTTTGCACTATATAGCGATACCCATCCATGATGTTTTTATGCAAACCGCGCCCTGTTGCGCCGCCCATGGCTTCATCGTAATAGGAACCGACACCCCAATCGTAAAATACCTGCTGGGGTTTACCATCAGCCGCTATCGGGCTGATAGCCCGCGCGAGGCGCAGCACATTGGTAGGGAAATCGACCTTAAGATCTTTCTCGGGCCGATTCCAAGTGCCATCGGCACAAATCACGATACGCTTATTCATAGGATCATCCTTGAGAACACTTTGAACGTTGAACGGTAAGTGACTAACGGCTAGTAGTGGCTAAAGGCCTAGCTGCCAGCCAATAACAGATAGTCACTTATGCGCCTACTTTTACCAAGTTCGATTAGTAATCAAAACCTTGCTGTGCCTTGATACCCGCTTCAAAGGCATGTTTCAACGGCTGCACTTCGCTGACCGTATCGGCAAGCTCGATAATCGCCCGATGACAAGCGCGGCCAGTGATAATCACATGCTGCATCGGTGGACGATTCTTAAGTGCATTGAGCACGCGTTCCACATCCAGATAGTGATAGCTCACCATGTAGGTCAGCTCATCCAGCATCAAGCAGTCAATCGACTCATCTTGCAGCAGCTTTTCGGCGGCTTCCCATGCGAGCACGGCAGCGGCAGTATCCTTTTCTTTATCTTGGGTTTCCCAGGTAAAACCTGTGCCCATCACATGAAACTCAACCCCGGCACCTTCGAGTAAGTTGCGCTCACCGCACTCCCAAGTGCCTTTGATAAATTGCACTACCGCGGCTTTTTTACCGTGACCGACGGCGCGGGCGACCGTGCCAAAACCTGAGGTCGACTTGCCTTTACCGTTACCAGTTAATACCAGCAAAATACCCTTTTCTTCTTGGGCGGCGGCAATTTTAGCATCTACACCGGCTTTCACTTTTTGTTGGCGAGCCTTGTGGCGTTCGGCCTTGATTTGCGCTTGTTCATTGTCGTTCTGTGCTGTCATGGTCTTCTCTTCACTCTGCTGCTAAAAATGTCTGCTTTTATAAATAGTTAGTTTTTAAATACCGCTCTCACAATATCCGTTCTTTGCCGAATTCAACGCTGAACTGCAGCATCTAAAATAGTCTGTAATTTTTGCATGTCGAGATGTTCGGCTAGTACATCGGCTAAACGCTCGAGTTGCTGCTCACGTATTTGATTGATATCTATCGTCTTAGCATCGTTTAATCCCGCCCAGCGCAAAATCAGCTGACAGGCATCAGGGCTATCAAATAGCCCATGTAAATAAGTACCTAAGATTTGCCCGTCATCGCTTTGCAGGCCATCGGCAAAACTCATCGCTGGCGCTGTTAAGGATGTCGATTCTGGGATTAACTGCAAGGGCGCATTCGTTTGTTCAAGCCTAGGGATAAGATAACGTGATTCGCCGCAGTGGATTTCATAGCCCTTCACTGCAACTGTTTGCCCAAGTAACCTTAACTCACCGCTCACCCGCCGTAACTGTTTATCGGCTTTAAGTTCCGTGCTCAATGGCAAGTAGCCAAGCCCTGCGGTGTCGCCCGCACTGTCTTCAATGCCTAAGGGATCGGCAATGCTTTGACCTAACATTTGGTAACCGCCGCAAATGCCGAGCACTTTGCCGCCGTAACGCAGGTGTGTGGCAATATCTTTATCCCAACCTTGCTGGCGTAAAAAGGCCAAATCGGCGCGCACATTCTTACTGCCGGGCAAGATCAATATATCGGCGGCGGGCAGATGAGTGGCGTGACTCGCGGCTTGGGTTTGCAACGACACATAATCAAAATCGATATCGGGATGCAGCCGCAGCGGATCAAAATCCGTGTGATTACTGATCCTTGGGTACACTAATACCCGCACTTTTAAGCGGCTGTTCACGCCTTTGATCGGCGAGCTTATCAGCGCATCTTCGGCATCGAGATGTAAATCATGCAGATAAGGCAACACGCCTAAAACAGGCTTGTTCGTATAAGCTTCAAGCCAATCGAGGCCAGATTGCAACAGGCTAATATCACCACGGAAACGGTTGATCACAAAGCCCTTTACCCGCGCCTGTTCAGACTCAGATAATAGCGCCAGCGTTCCGACCAAATGGGCAAATACGCCGCCCTTATCGATATCGGCAATGATGATCACGGGGCAATCTACGGCTTCGGCAAATCCCATGTTGGCAATATCGCCCTCGCGCAGATTGATCTCCGCTGGACTGCCCGCGCCTTCCACCACTATGGTTTGATACTGGGCACTTAATCGCTCGAAGGATTCCAGCACAGCGTCGAGCGCCATTGCCTTGTAATCCTTAGATTTAGGCCCAAAAAAGGCCGAGGCTTCGAGTGTTGTCAGGGCTTTGCCATGAACGATAATTTGCGCGCCCGTGTCCGAGCTTGGTTTAAGCAGTATGGGATTAAAATCGGTATGGGGCTCAAGATAACAGGCCGCGGCTTGCAACGCCTGTGCGCGGCCAATCTCGCCGCCATCAATAGTGACTGCACTATTAAGCGCCATATTTTGCGGCTTAAAGGGCGCAACCTTTACGCCCTGACGAGCGAGCAAACGACAAATGCCTGCGACTAAGGTGCTTTTACCTGCATCGGATGTTGTGCCCTGCACCATCAAGACTTTTGCGCGACGAAGCGAATTAACCGCAGGTCTATTCACTGCGGGATTCACCGCAAGATTAGCAGCAGAATGAATAGCTAAAGCGTCAGCGGTATCGAGTGCATTGGCACAGCCTGTGTTGTCTGTGTTTGAAGAAGGCATAAGGTTAAAAACTTATTTTAGTTTGCAGGGACAAAGATAAAAACTCAGCCTGAATATCACTTAACTGATTTAGATTACAGTGGTTTTAGTGCTAAGGGTAAACCCGCAACCACTAAGGTGACATTGTCAGCCAAAGCGGCTACAGCTTGGTTTAACCAGCCCGCTTCATCAACAAATTGTCGGCTCAACTCACCTAAGGGCACGATACCAGAGCCGACTTCGTTACTGATCAACACCACCACACCTTCAAGCTCGGCAAGGGAATCCACAAACGCGGTTTTCTCTGCCTGCCAACTCGCCAGAGCTTCATCGTTAGAGGCTTGGCTGGTAGAGGTGATAAAGTCTGCCCCACTCCACTCGGTAGGCGCGGGTTCATCATCAACCTTGGCGTTGGATGCGAGTAATTGATTGGTTAACCAAAGAGTTAAACAGTCTACTAAAATCACTCGCCCAGGTTTTGCTAACTGTTTTAACAGTGCAGTGAGGGCGAGCGACTCTTCAAACAATTGCCATTCGATACCATCGTCCGTTCGTCCCGCTTGATGCTTGGCGATACGTGTCGCCATTTCATCATCTAGCGCCTGCGCCGTCGCCACATAGCAGGCATCGAAGCCAAGCGCAGTGTACTGACGCACTAAGGCTTCGCCGTAACGACTCTTACCGCTACGGGCGCCGCCTAGGACGAGGTGGATCACAGTATGTTACCCACAACGAGCAATACAAAATAACACACGATTTCAGATATTTGCTGCGCCGCGCCTAAGGTATCACCCGTGTAACCGCCAATCTGGCGTCTAAAGATCACTATGATCAAACGGCGCAGTCCTATCATCACCAATAGCAATGACAATGCCGCTAACCCCTTGAGGAATAACAGTACTAATACGCCGCTGGCGATCAGGATAAGCAGCTCATTAATGCCTTGATGTTGCGATAGCGGCTTAGACTTACTGGTTTCGTCATCGCGGACATATTTTTCACTAAAGATGATACTGGCTGATACCACGCGGCTGACTGTGTGGGCGACGATAAGTGCAGAACCAGCCACCACAGGATCGTACAGTGCTAACTCAACTAGCAACTGCCATTTCAGCAGCAGGGCCAAGATCAACGCCAGTGCACCATAACTGCCAAGGCGCGAGTCTTTCATGATCCGCAGCTTGTCTTCCGCCGTCCAACCACCGCCAAAACCGTCGAAGGTATCGGCTAGGCCATCCTCGTGAAATCCGCCCGTGAGCAAGACGCCGACCAACATAGCTAACAGCACAGAGACACCGGCGGGGAGCCAGTTTTGCGTCAGCCAAAACACTATGGCACTCAACAGGCCGACCAAAAGACCGACGAGACCGAAATAACGGCTGGCCTTATTCAACTTATCGCTATCGACTTCGACCCACTTAGGCATAGGAATGCGGGTAAAATAGCCCATGGCAACTAAAAATAAATCTATCTCTTTGTGCCAGCTTTCGCGTTCTGACATAAAGTATCCTTAGTGAATTAACACTTGCTACAAGGTTTAAGATTAAAACGGTTGGCTAAAAAGTTATTATTTTAAATAAGTAAAATAAGCGACTTAGCAGCGCACATCATACAACAGCCTCAATCCCCGCATCACTAAAACTCGCCATTTGATTGTAAAAATTTACTGAGGCTTGAATAAGCGGCAACGCCAAAGCTGCGCCCGTGCCTTCGCCTAATCTTAGCCCGAGGGATAATAAAGGTTTCGCCTGCAAAAACTCTAACATCCGCTGATGGCCTTGCTCGTCTGACTGGTGGGCAAAAATCAAATAATCACGCACATTAGGGGCGATTTGCACCGCAACTAATGCCGCAGCTGTCGCGATAAAACCGTCCACAACCACCAGCATTTTGCGCTCGGCGGCAGCTAACATCGCGCCCGTCATCTGCACAATTTCAAAGCCACCTAGGCAAGCTAACACTGATTTTGGCCCATTTAAGGCGCTTTGATGCAGCAATAACGCCAGTTCAATCAGCATGAGTTTACGTTCTAAGGTTTCGCTATTAATGCCCGTGCCACGGCCGACACAATCAATCACGTCGAGTTGCATGATAGCCGCCATAATAGCCGCAGCAGATGAGGTATTAGCAATACCCATTTCGCCAAAGGCGACTAAGTTACAACCGGCTTGATGGTGACGCTCAATCAAATCGCGCGCCATCGCAAAGCCTTTATCGACGGTTTCCAGCGCCATTGCGGGCTCTAAATGAATCGCCCCTGTGCCCGCGCCAAGACGTTGATCGATAATGCCTTCAACCCCTTCGACTGGGGTTAAAATGCCGCAATCGATCACTTCGAGCTTAAAGCCCACCTGCCGACAAAAAACGTTAATCGCCGCGCCGCCATGGGCAAAGTTTTGCACCATTTGGCGCGTAACTTCGCTAGGGGCAATCGACACGCCTTCAGCGGCAATACCATGGTCACCCGCAAACACTAACATGGTCGGATGAACGATTTTCAGCACAGTATTTTGTGGCTGATCCGTTTGTTGCAAATCAGTCGCTTGCACGCGGGCAATCTGTAAGGCTAAGGATTCGAGCTGACCTAAGGCGCCGGGCGGCTTAGTCTTAAGATCTATTTTCTGCTGGATCAATGGATCCTGCGCTTTGCTAACTGGGCTGATTTGAAAAGACACGGCTGACTGAGACATCCACACTCCACTTATAATCTTAAATAACCACAACGCATCCTGCGTCTATGACTAACATGTCCAATTTTGCATTTCCAATCGCGGGGCAGATATCAACAGAAATGATGATTATCTCGCCAGTTTGCGCTTGCTAGATGACTCTAGGATTACGGCATGACTCTAGGTTTACGCCATGACTCTGCGTTTACGCAAAATCAGCAAAAAGAACATGCTACCTATGGCCGCCGTGATAATGCCCACGGGCAACTCTTGATTGCCAAGTAAACAGCGCGCCAGTACATCAATCCACACCATAAATAATCCGCCCACCAGCGCCGTTAAAATAATCGGCTGACGGCCGGGAAACAGCATGCGCACTGTGTGGGGGATCATCAAACCGACAAAGCCAATCCCGCCGCAGGTGGCAACCAAAATCGCGGTAATCAAGGAGCAGAGCAACAGCATATTGAGTCGCAACTTAGGCACATTCACCCCTAAGGTATGCGCCGTTTCATCCCCCGCTTGCAACGCCATGATCTGCCGTTTCATGCCTAAAATAATGAACAAACTCGCGCCAATCACCAGTGTCGGCAGCACTAATAAGGACCAACTGGCCTTAGCAAAACTGCCTAAACTCCAAAACAACACAGAAGCCGTCGCCTGCGGACTGGCGAAATACAACAACAAACTTGTTAACGCGCCAAACATAAAAGAGGTCGCCACGCCTGAGAGCAACATGCGCTCCACTTGGCTATTGAGCCCAAGGCCAGACAAGGCCAGCACTATCAGTACCGACAAACTGGCGCCAATAAAAGCGCCGAAGGGCAAGCTAAACCAAAGCAAACCCGACAAGGCACCCGAGCCACTAAAAATCCCCGAGTTTGCCGCCATGCCCGCATTATCAAAAAATCCAGAGCCTGTGAATATCGTCAACATCACCACAGCGCCAAAGGACGCGCCGGAACTAATACCAAACAGATAAGGGTCGGCCAGCGGATTGCGGGTCACAGTTTGCAGCACACTGCCCGCCAAGGACAAGCCCGCACCCGCCACAAAGGCGAGCAAAATACGCGGCAGCCTGAGCTCCATCACGATGCGCTCTGTCATGCCATTGGCTTGAGTGAGGTTGGCCATTTTATTGATAAACACTTGGATAACATCGATAAAACTGATGTTCGCCGCGCCAAAACTTGTGGCGGCAATGGGGGTTATCAAAGTGATTATGCCTAATGCGACCAGCATCAGTTGTTGTCTCGTCAAAGGTGTCACCATACGCCCCAAATGTGAGATGAAATGCTATTTACTCCCTGAATCATCCGCCCTCGCCTCGCTCAGCCATGTGGTGCGTTAAGTCATGGTAACCATAAAAGTAGCTGATCAAGGGCTTTTTATGTTGTGGATGGGTCGATACCTTAGCGCACACGCCAAACACATCGCCAATTCGCGCCTCGGTTAATACTTCAGTTGGCGTGCCCATAGCGCTGACTTCACCGTTATGGATCAACAACAAACTGTCGCACAGGGCGCTGGCTAAATTGAGATCGTGAATAGAGGCAATCACGCTGATGCCAAGGCTACGCACCAATTCGAGGATTTGGATTTGATAACGCACATCGAGGTGGTTGGTTGGCTCATCAAGGATTAATAGCTGCGGCTGCTGCACTATGGCACGGGCGATTAAGGCACGCTGCTTTTCACCGCCAGATAAGTGCTCGTACTGTTGATGCATCTTATGGCTCAGGCCGACTTTCTCTAGAGCCTTGGCTATGCGCTCGCCGTCACAGCTCGAATTGGTATCGAACATGCCCTTATGCGGTGTTAAGCCCATGCTGACCAATTGCTCTGTGGTGAGGTCAAAATAGTGCGGCGTGTCTTGCTGCACTACGGCAACTCGGCAAGCAAACGCCTTGGGCGATAAACGCTCAATATCTTGATCAAACAGGGTAATTTTGCCCTGAGTCGGGCGAACAAAGCGATATAAACAGCGCAGCAAGCTAGACTTACCCGCACCGTTTGGACCAATCAAACCCAGCATCTGCCCGGTAGGCAGCGCAAAGTTAATATTGGAAAGAATGGTTTTGCCATCGATACACCAGCTTAGCTGGCTGACATCAAGCGCGACCGTTTGGCTCGCTGATGGGCGAGTGTCGCTGTCATTCAAGGTATGGCTCGTTTGGATGGCAGAGAGTTTCACCAAAGTGGTGCTCCTAGCGAGTCCAAACCTGAATTAAAAAAGGTTATGCACATTGTCATCGGCTCCCTCGAGTCACCCGCTCGAGAACTAAGGCTGCACGCAGCGATAACAGAAATAGGCAGGTCTCCTGACTCGTCACTTTTTGTATTAAAAACAATATAAAAAGTCACTCACAGTTGCGGGCACAGTTCGGGCTGACTGACAAGCAGCTCCCCGATTCCCTATTATGTTGAGATTGATTTCAAGCCTTTGCAGTGTAAGCTGGCAATCGTTGCCACAGAACATACTCGCACCACTCAAAACTCCCAACACCTATTTCTGTGACGTCATCCGATACGCTATCGCAAGCCTTGCAAGGCCGCGTGCTTAGGGGGACGCCAGGAAAACGCATTATCCTATATTTACCTTAATAGGCAATCGACAATCACGCTGGTAAGACAAGAAAAATCTTCACCTTAGGCCGATGCATATCACTCGCAGCGTCCGCTCGGCCAATCTAAACGCCAGTAACAAACGCCGTGCTCATCCTGCAGCACAGTAATGCTCACCACGGCCGCCACGGGTAAATCGAGTTGACTGAAAAATCCCACCGCCCGTTCAACCCCAAGGGCGCGCGCCATTAGGTGACGGATCACCCCGCCGTGGGTCACCACCCATACCTTGGCAGCCAGCTCACCCGTACTCAAGCCCTTACCCACGCTAGCGCCCGTAACCTGCTCGGCGTTATCTGAGTCGATAATCAACCGTTTAAACTCGGCGGCGAGTATCTGGTCAATCGTCCCATTCACCCGCGACTCGAAACTAGCCATAGTTTCCCCATTGGGCGGCGGTGTTTGCCAAGGGTTTTGCCAATAGGCCGCTAAATGTTCGCCCGCTTGTTGATACAGTTCATCGAGCCGACGACCGTCCCAATCGCCAAAGTCGATTTCTTGTAAACCCGATAAAAGCTGCGCCTGCAATGGCCTTGACTCAGATACCAGCGCCGCCGTCGAATGCAGCTTGGCGGCAAAGGCTTGGGCAAATTCGGCGCAGCGGCGTGAGGTCGAGCTATAAATCGCGCTACACACGCTGGCCTGTGACTCAACTGCTGCCGACATTTGCTGCCAGCCCTTTTCGCTTAGAGGCACATCCACACGGCCGCGTAAAATGGCGCCGCCTTCACACTCGCCGTGGCGCAACAATAACAATCGAACTTGTTTCATATATGCCTTTTAAAAATCTTAGGATCTAGAATCTAGGTGCTAGGAACCAAAGCCTAGAGCCTAGAGCCTAGAACCTAGATTCTAATGCCTTTGACTTTCATCTTGCCCTGACAATCATAAGTCGCGTATTATGGACGTCTATACGTTTAAATGTCCAAAAGCATTTTATAAAAACAAGTATCCAAAAACAAATGTCGATAGACCAGAATAAAATGCTCTTTGCATAACAAGGGTCGATGCTTGGACTTAACTTAGCTGTATTTAAGGTAATTATTTATGACGATACCCTCAACCAAAGCCGGCCAGATATTAGCAGACATTCGCAAACAGCTTGCAGAGCGCATTCTGATCTTAGACGGTGCCATGGGCACTATGATCCAAGGCTACAAACTGGAAGAAGAGGACTATCGCGGCGAGCGCTTTAAAGATTGGCACACGGATGTCAAAGGTAACAACGATTTATTGGTGTTGTCGCAACCCCACATCATCAAACAAATTCACACCGACTACTTAAACGCCGGTGCCGACATCATTGAAACCAACACCTTTAACGCCACCACCATCGCCATGGCCGACTACGACATGCAGTCGCTGTCCGCCGAAATTAACTTAGCCGGCGCACGCCTCGCCCGTGAAGCCTGTGATGAAGTCTTTGCTGCCACAGGCATTCCACGCTACGTCGCCGGTGTGTTAGGCCCCACTAACCGTACGTGTTCAATTAGCCCTGATGTGAACGACCCAGGCTATCGCAACGTCAGCTTCGATGAGTTAGTGACTGCTTACAAAGAATCCACTAAGGCACTGATTGAAGGCGGCGCGGATATCATTATGGTCGAGACCATATTCGATACCTTAAATGCCAAGGCCGCGCTGTTTGCGATTGAATCCGTATTCGATGACTTATTCGGTCAGCATTCGAGTGACCTCTTACCTATCATGATTTCGGGCACCATTACCGATGCCTCTGGCCGCACACTGACTGGCCAAACGACCGAAGCTTTTTACAATTCCCTACGCCATATCAAGCCCTTATCTATCGGCCTTAACTGTGCACTTGGGCCAAAAGAGCTGCGCCCATACGTCGAAGAATTATCCCGCATCAGTGAGTGTTATGTGTCGGCGCATCCAAATGCGGGTTTGCCGAACGAGTTTGGCGGTTACGATGAAACCCCAGAAGACATGGCAAACGTGATTGAAGATTGGGCGCGCGAAGGCATGCTCAATATTATCGGCGGTTGTTGTGGTAGTACGCCTGAACATATCCGCGTTATTCGTGAAGCGGTCGATAGACATAACCCGCGCGTGTTGCCCGATATTCCCGTAGCCTGCCGCCTTGCCGGTTTGGAACCACTGACTATCGATGCCAATACCCTGTTCGTTAACGTGGGCGAACGCACCAACGTCACAGGCTCGGCCAAGTTTTTAAAGCTGATCAAAGAAGGCAAGTTTGAGCAGGCGCTCGATGTCGCCCGCGAGCAGGTTGAAAGCGGCGCACAGATCATCGACATCAACATGGACGAAGGCATGCTCGATGGCGTGGAGATCATGCACAAGTTTTTAAACTTGATTGCCTCTGAGCCCGACATCAGCCGCGTACCTATTATGATCGACTCCTCTAAGTGGGAAGTGATCGAAGCTGGCCTCAAATGTATTCAAGGCAAGGGCATAGTTAACTCTATTTCCCTCAAAGAAGGCGAAGCCAAGTTTATCGAGCAAGCAACACTGGTGAAACGCTACGGCGCGGCGGCCATTATCATGGCATTCGACGAACAAGGTCAGGCCGACACTAAAGCGCGTAAAATCGAAATCTGTACCCGCGCCTACCGCGTGTTGGTCGATAAGGTCGGCTTTCCGCCAGAAGACATCATCTTCGACCCAAATATCTTCGCCATCGCCACAGGTATCGATGAACACGACAACTATGCCGTCGATTTTATTGATGCCATTAAAGCGATTAAAGCCACCCTGCCCCACGCGATGATTTCGGGCGGCGTGTCCAACGTGTCGTTCTCGTTCCGCGGTAACAATCCAGTGCGCGAGGCGATTCACGCGGTGTTCCTGTACCACGCCATCAAAGTCGGCATGGACATGGGCATAGTCAACGCGGGCCAATTAGCCATTTACGATGATATCGACCCTGAACTTAAAGTGCGGGTCGAAAACGTAGTGCTTAACTTACCCTGCCCAGTTGAAGGCTCGAGCAATACCGAGCAGTTACTTGAAATCGCGGAGAAATTCCGCGGTGATGGCGCACAGGTCGGTAAGAAAGAAGATTTAGAATGGCGCAGCTGGCCAGTGAGCCAACGCTTATCCCATGCGCTCGTCAAAGGTATTACCGAATTTATCGATGAAGATACCGAAGCCGCTCGCCAAGAAGCGAAACGTCCGCTAGATGTGATTGAAGGCCCGCTGATGGATGGCATGAACGTAGTCGGCGACTTGTTCGGCTCGGGCAAGATGTTTCTGCCGCAGGTGGTGAAATCGGCGCGGGTAATGAAAAAAGCCGTGGCTTACTTAAATCCGTACATTGAGCTTGAAAAGGTCGAAGGCCAATCAAATGGCAAGATTTTGATGGTGACGGTAAAAGGCGACGTGCACGATATCGGCAAGAATATCGTCGGCGTGGTGCTCGCCTGTAACGGTTTTGAGGTATTCGATTTAGGCGTGATGGTGTCGGTGGAGCGAATTCTCGACGCCGTGAAAGAACACAATATCGATATCATCGGCATGTCGGGCCTCATCACGCCGAGTCTGGACGAGATGGTGCATAACGTGAAAACCTTCCACCGCGAAGGCTTAACCATTCCGGCGATTATCGGCGGCGCGACTTGCTCTAAAATCCACACAGCGGTGAAGATTGCGCCCCATTATCCCCATGGCGCTATCTATATCGCCGATGCGTCCCGCGCCGTGCCTATGGTGAGTAAGCTCATCAACAACGAGACTCGCCAAGCGACCATAGACGAAACCTATGCCGAATACGACGACATGCGCACTAAGCGTTTATCCCAAGCCAAGCGCAAAGAGATAGTGTCACTCGAAGCGGCGCGTGATAACCGCTGCCAACACGATTGGGCCAATTACACCCCGTTCACGCCAAACGTGCTCGGGCGCCAAGTATTTGATAACTATCCATTAGAAGACTTAGTCGAGCGTATCGACTGGACACCGTTTTTCCGCTCGTGGGAACTGCACGGCCATTACCCCGAAATCCTCACCGATAAAGTGGTCGGTGAAGAAGCGCAAAAGCTGTTCGCCGATGGTCAAGCCATGCTCAAACAAATCATCGAAGAAAAGTGGCTCACGGCGAAAGCGGTTATCGGCTTATTCCCAGCCAATACCGTGAATTACGACGATATCGAGCTCTATACCGATGAGTCGCGCACCACAGTCGAAATGACCACACATCACCTGCGGATGCAGCTTGAGCGTGTCGGCAATGACAACTTCTGCCTATCCGACTTTGTTGCGCCAAAAGACTCAGGCGTCGCCGATTACATGGGCGGCTTTGCGGTGACCACAGGCCATGGCATAGACGAACATGTGGCGCGTTTTGAAGCCAACCACGACGACTACAACGCCATCATGCTCAAATGCTTAGCCGACCGTTTGGCCGAAGCCTTTGCCGAGCGGATGCACGAACGGGTACGTAAAGAGTTTTGGGGTTATGCGGCCGACGAGCAGTTAAGCAACGAAGCCTTAATCCGCGAGAAATACAAAGGCATACGCCCCGCACCGGGCTACCCAGCTTGCCCAGACCACACAGAAAAAGGCTTGTTATGGGACTTGCTCAAGCCCGATGAGACTATCGACTTGAACATCACCGAAAGCTACGCCATGTTCCCCACAGCGGCAGTATCGGGCTGGTATTTCGCCCACCCGAAATCCCGCTACTTTGGCGTGAGTAATATCGGCCGTGATCAAGTGGAAGATTATGCGAAGCGCAAAGGGATGACTGTAGCTGAGACGGAGAAGTGGCTGGCGCCAGTACTTGACTATGATCCCGAGTAATCATGTTTACTCAGTAATTTGCCCAAACTGAATTTAGGCAACTTTATAAATGGGCAAAGTTAAGGGGCGAGTTATCGCCCCTTATTTTTTACTTTAGAAAATTAAAATCAAAGTCGTGGGGCTTCACCCCACACCCGACCAAGGAGGACTGCTCGTCCTATCCTCCTTGGATGCTCCAAGACGACCCTAGCGAAGTTACATGCATTGATTAGTGGCTTCGTGCTTATTCGAAAATCGCTAACGCTTCCGATGGGGCGTCCCTTCCCCCCGAAAGCTACGCAGACGTCCTGTCTGCGTCACGCTATTTTCTTCAACGCTCTTCAGCAACTTCGCAGGGGATCGGTGAACTTCTGTGGGATTAGAGTTAGCATATTGCATTGAAAGAGTTATGCCCGTCCCATCTATCTATTTACTTCTTTTAGAAATAGATAATATCTCTTTTTCAGAAACTTCTAATGCATGAGAAACCATTTTATGAACTGCCATTTGGTTCGTACGCTTTATTTCCCCTCTTGTTAATTTAGGCTGATCTTTATAAGACCAACTAAAACTATCCAACGTACTTATTTTCGCACCAATAATTCCAACTTGATAAAAACAAAGAAGTGACTCATACATAAAATCAGAAACATCAACACTCTGCCCTACCTCATACATTTTTCTGGCTACCACAGTACACGGGTCTATACTTAATTCTTCAGAACTAACAGCCAATTCAGAGGCTACAGCTTCAAGTTTATCACTGGATAATACGTTGCGCGTAAATGGTGACGTAATTCCTCTTAAAATTTCAACGGAAACCTCTAGATTTGGAAAAATTTCATGCCACTCTTCCTTTAAAGAGTCAAGCCTCTTAACCGAGTAACTTGATTCTGCAACATAAATTGATCTCCATGAAATCCTAGGAGTATCTAACGCAGCAACAAAACACTCATTGGCAAACTGTATAACATCTCGAGGTCGCATCAATGTCCGTTGAAAAATATAAGACAATGCATCGACATTATGTTTAGGCGAGGGAAATACATCATTAAACTCTACTGTACTTGAAGTATACTGCCTTCTATATACCTCTCTCAATCTTCTTTCAAGTAAACTTTTAAGATCGTGCTCCGTCCAATTTATTTTTACAATATATGACTCGTACTTGTCTTGCTGAAAACCTGAATCTCGTGTTTTATTAAATACTACATTTAACAAATCTACTCGAAGAGCTGTAATTATCTTAACCTGTGGAATATTCCTAAATGATTTAGTTTCCTCAATCAATGCCCTGATAAGCCTACAGCGCGTTTCTGTACTAGCCCAATCTTCATCAAGCTTATCTATTAAGATGTAGAATTTCTTTTGTTTATCATTAAATGCATAGTCTGACAACAATTCAAAAACTTCATTAAGTTTTTGAACCTGAATTTGATTTATAACTTGAGTCGCTAGTGTTTTCACCTCTACCTTAACTTCATCAGATAAATGCTTAGCACCTTCCAATGATATATTCAGCGTGGAGAATTTAGTTCCTAGCCCTGATTTTAAGTCAGTACTAAGTTTATTTGTAATCTCCCGAAGATGTTCACTTGTTTCTAACCAAAATTTATCACCCCACTCTCTAAAATAATTTAAAGCCCGTTGTTTAGTTTGGTCTCTACTAACTGACTCATATAGTCGTCTAAAAAATGTTGCACTTGCATCCTGACTTCTAAGGTCATATCTTAACTTTAATAGCTCAACAATTAGAATATGTCGCCAAAGCATCCGATAAAACAAATCTAGTTTTATACCTAGTTTATTAAAGAACTGTATTATATCTGAATGCTCAACAAATTGTACGGATATAGAGTGAGGATCAAGAAGCACTGAGTACTCTACAGATTGAGAAATATGATATATAAAAGCACTTTTCCCAGCCCCTGTTCTACCGACAAGAATAGATTCAGTTCGCTCGACATCAAGCAGATCACTTAACTGACCATTATCAACAAAACAAGCATCTAATAAGCTAGCATCAGATTCAGCATCTAACTGGCCGAGCTTTACGCCTTTTTTAATAATTATTTCATTCAAGACAACCCCTCCTACTCTTCAAAAAATCACACTAATAACAAGTGCAATCAAATAGAAAAAGATCCAAAAATACCTTTTAAATACAATTAAAAAATTGATATTAATTAATCGATTTCGCTAACTTTAGTTATATGGATTATATACCCTATCAAATTCTGCTTTTGCATCGGCTTTGTGGTTGATGCAGTTGACCATGTGTTCGTCGGACTTAAAGTTTTTACAGTCTTCGGGGACAAGATAATACTTGCGCCATGCTTCGGCTTTGCGTAATCGAGCGGCCTCGTTTTGCTTGGCTAGTCTGGATTTTTCAGCCGCATTTTGCTGTAACTCTTGCTGAATCTGATACTCAGCAAGCTGGCGATCTTTCGCAGCCTGCTGGCGAGCTAGTTCCGTTTGCTTTTGTTGCATAGCAAACTCATTAAGCCCTTGTGTCAGGCGGTATTCGACATAACTCAAATAGCCAATTCGCACCAACAAAGTGACTAAGCTCGCTAGCAAGATACCTAAGGTAATTTGTAGTATTAGTTTCATTGCAGCTCACATAACCCTAACTAAACTGAACCTAATGCTTTATCTGTTGCTGTCACTAATTCAGTAATAAACCGAATACACTTATCCACTTCATCACGCTTAATAATTTGAGGTGTTCCTATTTCAACCTGCGCACGATGAACCGCATCTCCACGCTTTCTTAGCCAAGTATTAAGGGTTTCTCTCGCTTGTTTAGGGATGTAATTCGGCCATTTCCAATGCTCTGTAACATCAATCCCGAAAAACTCTTCAAAAATTTGCTTCGTTTTAGCGGAGTCTGGGTTATGAAACATTTTCAAGCGGGTAGAAAACTGCTGCTCCATAAAGTTTCCAATTTGACACCCTTTTAGTGCACCAAACTTGTTGTTGAAAAGTTCTGTAGCAACATCTTCTACATAGGTTTCCCAAGCCGTCATAGTCATGATCAAAGCGGCTCTTTTTAATGCACCCAATGCTTGTGATTCCTGTTTTACATTTAGTTCGTCGTAGCATTCGATCAAAGCTCTTGCATCATTGATTGCACGCTTAAATGTATTTAGAGCAACAGACATTTTATTCCTTAGCCAAATAGTAGCCATACAAGTAACAATCTGAATTTTAATAAAGTTTTTTGAATAAACACTAATGCCAAGAGTTACACCAATACCCTGCGAAGTTGCCGACGGGCGTTGAAGAAAATAACGTGAGCGAGGCATGGATAATGGAATGGACCCATCCACTTTTAATCGGCCTCGCAATGGGCCACGATGTAGTCGCTAAAACTCATCAGAAAGAGGACGGGTCCACCTATGAAGATTACTACAATCGGTTTAGATATCGCAAAGTCTGTTTTTCATGCTGTTGGCGTCGATAAAGCGGGTAAGTTAATCAAAAAGAAAATGCTTAGACGCAAGGACTTACTTCCCTTTCTTGCTCAAATTGAGCCGTGTCTGATTGTGATGGAAGCCTGTGGTGGGGCAAATTATTGGGCCAGAGAATTTGAGCTGTTGGGCCACAGCGTCAAGTTAATTGCTCCTCAATTTGTAGTACCTTTTCGGCAAGGTAATAAAAATGACTACAACGATGCGCTAGCCATTGCCGAGGCTGCGCAGCGGCCCAACATGCGGTTTGTAAAACCCAAAAGCGTCGAGCAGCAAGATGTGCAACTGCTCCACCGTATGCGGGAACGATTAACTAAACAATCAACCGCCTTAATCAATCAAGTCAGAGGGATGCTAGCAGAATACGGCATTGTGATGACCAAAAGTAAATCGGCTTTTAAAGTACAGTTCCCAGATATTTTAGCGGATGAAGCCAATACACTGACCACTAAAGGTCGGGCCATTTTTTATCAGTTATATGAAGAATTTAGTGATATAGAAAAACGGCTTAAGAGTTGTGATGCACAAGTGCTCACAGAAACTAAAAACAATGTGATTTGCCAGCGTTTAGAGACTATCCCTGGCATTGGTCCAGTCACCGCTACCGCCTTTTATGCCGCCGCAGGTGATGGTAAAGATTTCAGTAATGGCAGACACTTTTCAGCTTGGTGTGGCTTGGTTCCCAAACAACACAGCAGTGGAGGTAAAGATAACCTTCTTGGAATAAGCAAGCGGGGAAATGCGTATTTACGCACCCTGTTCATCCACGGCGCCAGAGCGGTGTTGCAACACAGCCAGAATAAGCAAGATAAGTTTAGTTGCTGGGCAATCCAGTTAGCAGAGCGCCGAGGTTTTAACCGAGCCTGTGTAGCCGTCGCCAATAAACTCGCGAGAATGGCATGGGTTATCGCGGCGCATGACGAAGAATATCGACTTCCAGTATAGTGCTGAATAGATTCAATAAACGTTAATAATTAACCAACCAGCAAGTTGCTAAGACACTTGAATTGATGATGAGACAGTCAGACTGATCTACTAAAAACCTTAGCTCGCCATAGGCTCATAATGAAGCCGCAAGGATGATAAGGACAGTAGAAGCAGATATCCATCAGGGCCAGAGGCATACCTCAATAACAGGCCGAATATATGGGTGCAATGAACTCTTCTCAAAATTGATATCGAATGTCTTGCAAACCGGATGGGTCCATATATGCCGAGCTAGCTTTCGGGGTACAGGATGTACCATCGGAAGCGTTAGTGATTTTCGAATAAGCGCTAGGCCAGTAACTAATGCATGTAACTTCGCTAGGGGCGTCTTGGAGCATCCAAGGAGGATAGGACGAGCAGTCCTCCTTGGTCGACTCTTGATTGAAAATCAGGGGTTGAAGACCCACGACCTTGATTCACCTCGGCCGTTAGGCCGCAAAATTACCAGTTCACTACTTTGTGAACCGACAAATTGTGAACCGACAAAGCTTCCCCATTGCTACCGCACTTCGCCAACACCTGTCAGCCAAGCCATCAATCAAAACAAGGTCGCACTAGCTCAAAACGTCCACTGCTGAACATTGAGCAAAATGCCAATAAGCACTGTGGCAACAAGCATAAGTGCCAAAGCATATTCACGAATTTGCAGGAGGAGTTGGGTATCTAAGAAAGAGAAAAGACACATCGTCCTGATGCAAGTGACTCGAATCGCGGGTACGCGATTAAAGCTCATCCTTGTTAAAAACCTAAGATAGCGACATAGCGTACACTTGTCTATAACTTTAGCATTACAAATCAAGTAATTAAGCAAGCACTGATTTAACCATTTTGATATGACTGCATGTGACTAAACCTGTCGCCATCAAATAACACTATCTCTTGATCTTACGGTGGCAATGAAGTCTTGCCGTGACGGGCGGTTTGGTTTTGGCAAGCGAGCCAATTTCGACATGCGAATAAGCCCCAATTTGAGTGCATTGCTCAAGGGCTCTGCGCAAAGAGCACTGAACAAAATTCAGCCATAACGTAACTGAGTTGAATCACAGTACGAACATCACTGTAGAAGCCTGATAACACGGGTTTTACACTCTGATTTAGCTTGGTCAAAACTGCAACGATTAACCGCCTAAATTTGCATTTTCGGCCCTACATGCTAACGTGGCTAATGTAAATTTACATTCAGTGTTTATCAAAGCTATGTCGCAACAATCAATAAAAAGTCGATCGACAACAAGCTTATATCGGGCGATACCATGCAGCGCGGCTGATATTACACGGAAGCACAACTGAGGTTGAGATATGGAACCATCTAATACGTCACGCCGGACCTTTATCAAGCAATGTGTGATTGGCGGGGTTGCCGTATACTCGGCCCCTTTGTTGTGGGAAATGAGTCGCGCGAATGCGGCGATTGTCTCACCTGAACTAGCAGCCCAATGGCAAACTCAGGTTAATGGTCAATCCAAACCTAAGTTTCGTAACGACGGCATAGCTAAGGTCACAGGCCAAAAGGTCTATGGCCGTGATTACCGCGCTATGGACATGGAGGGCTGGCCCAAGCAGCAAGGTTACGCTTTTATCCTTCGCGCCGCCGATGCCTCCCATGTTTATCAAGGCTTTTCCCTCGACCACCTGCCCGCATCGGCTAAGCCCTATAAAGTGATCACAGCGGCCGATCTGGCCCGTGATAAAATCAAGCTGCCCGATTTTTACGGTTACAACATGTTGCTGGCCGAAGGGCAAACCGCCGACTACTTAGGCCATGCGGTGGCGATATTGTTGTTCGACAGTTTCCCCGCCTTTAAGCAAGCTAAGTCTTTACTGCAATTTGATCAAACCTTACTGCGCTTTGGTGAGCAAACGCCGTTTGTGTCGGACACCAAAGACCCATACGCCAGCTGGCGTTTGATTCGAGTTGAAGGTGAAGATGGCGCAAGGGAAGATTTATATAGCCCACTCCACGATGGGCTATTTTTCCCCAGCGTAAAAGATCGCAAGCCAGAATGGTTGGGCAATCCGAATGCCAAAGGGACAGTGTCTGAGCGCGGGCTTTATTATGCGGGCGAGATAGATAAGCAGATTGCTAGCGCCCAAGCCAATCAACAATGGCAAGTGCTAGAGCGGGAATATCGCACCCAGATCATCGATCCTATGATGATGGAACCCGAAGCCTTTAACGGCTGGTATGACGCGGCTAGCCAAACCTTTCATACTGTGATTACCTCGCAGTCGCCGCAGGACTTTCAAGAGATGGCAGTGCACATGCTGTTATCTAGCCCACTGGCAGGCAAGGTAAAACATCTGGTGGTGCACTCGCCTTATATCGGCGGTGGATTTGGCGCGAAAGACCATTCGATATTTCCTTATTACGGCGTGATCGCGGCCGTTTATGCCAAGGGGCCAATCCGACTCGCCAATGACAGATTCGAACAATTCCAATCTGGCCTTAAGCGTCATCCGTTCATCATGAAAAGCCGCTTAGCGGTGGATAAATCGACCTTAAAAATCCAAGCCTTAACTTCGCAGATGACAGTCGATGGCGGCGGACGAGTCAACTTTACTCCGTCTGTGACCTCGGTTGGCGCAACAGCGATGCAAAGCATTTATTACACGCCGCGCAACGATATTATCGCCACCGCCTATGCGTCGCGTAACCCAGATGCGGGGTCGATGCGCGGTTATGGCACGCTGCAATCGATGACGGCGATGGAATGCATGATCCACGAGATAGCCGACGAGCTAAAGGTTGATCCCTTTAAACTGCGCGCCGCCAACGTGATGGAGTCTGGCCAGCGTAATACTCAAGGTGCGATTCCTAACGGTACTTTGCGTTACCGCGAAATGCTCGAGATGGCCGAGCAAGATCCCGTGTGGCAAAACCGCGCGGTGAATAAAAAGGACTATGAGGCCAAACATCCGGGGATGCGTTACGGCGTCGGTTTTGGTATCGCCACCAAAGATTATGGTACAGGTGCAGCGGCGCCAAGTGCGGCGGTTCGCCTAGCGAAAGACGGTAAAATCACCCTAGAAATCGGCTTTATCGAAATGGGCACTGGCACGCAAACCTCCCAAGCCGTAGTGGTCAGCGATGCCCTTGGCAACTTTGCCGATGAAGTAAAACTCGCCGAAGTGGATATTTGGGATGCGATGCAATTAGTGCAAACCGATAATCCTTATATTATTTCGCAGCAACGCCAAGATGAAATGGCGGCTAATCCACGCTGGACACCGGTTAAAGCCATGGCATCGTCGGCGTCTATGTCGGCCTATTACCAAAGCCATGTCACCCGCATCGCCGCCGACGTTATCTACCGTCACGGCCTGTGGCCTGCGGCGGTATCAATTTGGAACGAGTTGTATTTTAACACCCCAATGGGTTCGACTAATTTACATAACTCACGCGATGGTCGCTGGGTCGATGGCAAGCTAACCGCCTTGGGCTTTCCACCATTGTCGCTAGATATTCTCGCGAAACGCGCCCACGACATGGGCTTAGTGGTTGGCGTGATGGGCCATGCCTTTAATCGCTGGGCTTGGGCCGAAGCTGATTTCGACATTCTTGGCACTAAAGAGCGTTTAGCACTCGATGCGCTGGCACTGCAATACGGCGAAGGGAACGCGACGTTTGCGGCCACTTCTGACACGACTATGAGTATCAAAGCGCGCCAAGCCAGCATGAAGTCTAATGGCTATCACTTGATCGATCGTCAAGCCATGAGTTATCCCAGAGCCGAACTGAACAATGCCATGGTGACTTACTACGCCCCCTGCGCCACTTTGGTTGAAGTGGCCGTAAACGAAGGCAATGGCGAAGTCACGCTACTGAGTTCTCATACTTGGTTAGAAGCGGGCAAAGTGATTGTTAAAGAATTAGTCGAAGGGCAAATTCAAGGTGGCCTTGCGATGGGGATTGGCCATGCACTGCATGAAGGCTTACCGCCATTTGAAGCCGGCGCTGGCAATGGTACCTGGAACCTCAATCGCTATCAGGTGCCGTTAGCGCGGCATGTGGGCGTGTGGGATCAACGTCATACCATATTGCCGCAGTTATCTGATAACGATCCTAGCCGTGGTATCGCCGAAGTCGTGATGATCCCTGTGGTCGCGGCGCTGATTGAAGCCGTGTATCAAGCAACCCATGTCCGCTTTTACGATTTACCTATGACAGCGAAAAAAATTAAGGAGGCCATGGCATGAGCCAGTCTATTAAACTGACCATTAATAACCAAGCCGTAGGCCCGATTGACGTCGCCGATGGCGTGATGATGATTGAGTTTCTACATGAATACTTGAACCTCACAGGCACTAAGTTTGGTTGCGGCGCGGGCGTATGTCACGCCTGTACCGTGATCGTCGACGACGAGCAAGGCATGAGCGAAGTGGTGCGCACCTGCATCAATGGTGTCGAGCGTTTTAATGGTAAACGCGTCCGCACTGTCGAAGGTCATGCTAGACAAAACTCCCTTGGCGAAATCACCGCCCTGAGCCCAGTACAAGAGGCTTTTTTGGAACATTTCTCGTTTCAATGTGGCTGGTGTACCTCGGGCTTTGTCAACGAATCGACTGCGCTGCTTGAGCGACTAGAGCGACAGCCTATCGCTAAAGATCAAGTTGAAAAAGTCGTTGAAGATGCCTTGAGTGAACACGTATGCCGCTGTACTGGCTACGTAAAATACTATGCGGCAGTTAAAGATCTGATCCTCAAGACTAAGGGGCTAACCCTGTGATGACATCAGCCTATCTGCGCTATTTCCCGCACATTAGTAGGATAAAAAATCTGTTGAGTCACAATCTACTCCTGAGTTTAGGGCTAGGTTTGCTCGCCTGTTCCAGCAGCGTTGCCGATGAAGGCGGCAATACGAATAACGACATTGCACGCGGCGCGTATCTGATGAAGATAGGCGACTGCGTAGCCTGCCATACTGCGGTCGGCGGGCGCGAACTCGCGGGCGGTTTGCCGTTCGAAACGCCCTTTGGCGCTGTGTACTCGACCAATATCACCTCAGATAAAGAAACTGGGATTGGCAAATACAGTTACGAGGAGTTTTTTGATGCCATGCACCACGGTGTTGGCGTCAACGGCAACCTCTATCCTGCTATGCCTTACACTTCCTACAGTTTGCTCACGGACGACGACACTCAGGCGATTTATGCCTATTTGATGAGTACTAAACCCATCAAGCAGGCCAATCGCGACAATGATGTGTACTTTCCGTTTAACCTGCGTTTTGGCCTAAAAGCTTGGAACTTAGTCGCCCACGATGCCAAGGAATTTACCCCGAACAAGGAAAAAAGCGAACATTGGAACCGCGGCAATTACTTAGTCAATGCCCTAGGGCACTGCGGTGAATGCCACACCCCAAGAGACACGCTGTTTGCCATGGAGCAGGACAAGCACTTTGAGGGCGCGATTATCGAAGGCTTAGAGGCATCGGACATTCGCCCCACTGAGCTTAACAGGCAGAACTGGACCCATGAGGATCTTAAGTCGCTGTTTACTGAAGGCTATTCCCGTAAAGGCACAGTATTTGGCGGCATGTATCCCGTGGTGTATCACAGCTTTAGCCACTTAACCGATGATGATATGCGCGCGGTAAGCAGTTATCTGCTCGATACCGACGAAGATATTAAACCACAAGCGCTCACCTTTAACGGCCATAAACCTGAACTGCCAGGCTATACGCTCTACAAAGGTTACTGCGCCGGTTGCCATGGTCAAAATGGTGAAGGTCGTCCTAATGTCGCCCCTGCGATGGCAGGAAACGCCACCTTAGATAAAGCGAGTCCACACAATATCGTCGCAGTGATGTTAAAAGGTATTCAAAGCCAGCATTACAACGCTACCACCAGCTTTTATGCCATGCCGGGATATGCTGATGAGTTAAGCGACGAGCAGATTAAAGACTTAGCCAATTACCTAAGACTCACCTGGAGCACACAACCCGGTAATCTCGATGTGAAAACCATCCAAAGCTTAAAAGAAGTGATCCTCGAGCACGACTAACCCACATAGATATGTGGGATATTTAAGATAAAAGCCGCATAGGTATGTGGGAGATTTAAGATAAAAGCCGACGCTAGCGTCGGCTTTTGCTTGATTAATATAGAGCGCGAGAATCGGTCACTCATCGACTTAATCAGAATAAGCGGGATCAGAGTAAGCGGAGCTTCACTTTCACTTAGCCACGCAGTCGAGTATCGAAGAAGGCTAAGCTGCGCGTCCATGCGAGCTCGGCGGTGGCTTTATCGTATCGGCCAGTAGAATCGTTATGGAAACCGTGATTCACATTCGGGTAAAGATAGGCGACATAATCGGCTTTGTTGGCCTTTAATTGGGTTTCGTACTCGGCCCAAGTGTCGTTTATCCGCTGATCGAGCCCAGCAAATTGCAACATCAGTGGACCTTTCACGCGGCTACGCAGTTCAGTGGCTGCGGGTGTGCCATAGAAAGGTACGCCAGCATTGAGTTCATCGGGAATGGTCGCGGCCAGCATATTGACGATATAGCCGCCAAAACAAAACCCCACGGCGCCGAGTTTGCCATTGCTTTGGGGATGGGATTTTAAAAACTGCGCAGCGGCAATAAAGTCTTGCTCGATTTTGGCTCTGTCTAAACTACTTTGCATGGCGCGGCCCGCATCATCATTACCCGGATAACCACCTAGGGAATAAAGCGCATCGGGGGCGAAGGCGATATAACCCTGCGCGGCTAAGCGGCGAGCCACATCTTCGATATAGGGATTCAGGCCACGGTTCTCATGCACCACTAACACCACCGCGGCTTTTTTAGTGGGATCTAAGGTTTTCGGCTCTCCTGCGGCACTGCCCGCGAGCAATAACTCATCGGGCATGACTAAGTAGCCGCGCCCTTCTCCGTAACCATTGGGCGAAGGAAACTTGACATAACTGGCTTGAATACTGGGGTCATTAAACGACACTTGTTCGGCTAAAGCGTAATTGGGCATCAGTGCGCCCGTGAGCGTGGTCAGGGTAAACCCTAGCGCCACCAGTCCTGCTAGCCGCCCCATAAACTCACGGCGATCGATAATGCCATGGGCATATTCGTCATACCAGTCAAAGGCTTCCTGCGGTATCGGTTGTACTTTCTGGACATATATCTGGCTTGTCTCTGCTAAGGCTTGCTTGTCTTGCTGTGTCATCGTTATTCCTCCGTTGAACAAGCTAACCACAGGTCACTTCCCTAGCTTGTGGGTGTTAAGATTTAACTCAAGAGTAAAGGAAGAATCGCACTTAGGGCAACTGACTTTAACGTTTGGCGTTTGGTAAGCTTGGTTTGAAATAACACACGATTGGCACAAACGGCTGTCGGTTAGGGCTAGGCTAGCTTAAAATAGCGATTTAGATTCTAGAGGGCCTAGCGTGATACAACATAGAGCTAGCCAGATGGTGATATTTCACACTCTGGTGACTAGTGGTAGTTTTACCCAAGCGGCGGCCAAGTTAAAAACCTCGACTTCCTATGTCAGCAAGCAGCTTGGCGCACTGGAAGCCGAGCTGAACTTGTTGTTAGTGCAGCGCACTACTCGCACCTTAGTGCTAACAGACGCGGGCCAACAGTTTGCCCATTACTGTGAGCAAGTGTTTGAAGCGACGCAAAATGCCGATGCGATGATGCTGGATGCCCGCGACGACATTAGCGGGACGATTCGCCTAGGTTCCTCCCAATCCTTCGGCACCTTACACATCATCCCCGCACTGGAAGTGTTGCAGCAAAAGTATCCCGAATTACGATTTGAACTAAGCCTGTTCGACCATAAGGCCGACATGCTAGAGGAAGGTCTCGATCTGTGGATCACTAACCATGAACAGCTGAACGAAGGTTATATCGCCCAACACCTCGCCGAGACGAACTTTGTGGTGGTTGCCTCCCCCGATTATTTACTCAAGCACGGCGTGCCACATCATCCGCGGGAGTTAGCTCAGCACAATTGTGTTATCTATCAAAGCAAAAGCCGTAATTATGATCGCTGGAGTTTTGCTAAGGATGACCTAGAACAAACCGTGCATGTGGCGGGGAATTACCGTGTCGACTTAGCCGAAGCTGTGCGCAATGCTGTGATTGCAGGGCGCGGCATAGGCTATGTGGCCACGTATTTACTCAGTGATGAGTTTCAAAGCGGCAAACTCATTCAACTCTTACCCGATTGGAAACCACTGCAGCAGATGCCCGTCTATGTGGTTTACCCAAGGCGGCGCCATTTACCGACTAAGTACAAAGTGATAATCGAGTGTTTAAAGTCCCATATCGGCCACCCGCCCTACTGGGATAAAAAGCTCAAACCTTGGTTAGGTAAGACAGTCACTTAAGCAACAGTCATTTAAGCTGCATTTCAAACCAGCGCTGACTACGACACCAGCCTAAAGTCGTCTGTGGCGTGATTTCGATTATTGCCGCAGACACAAATATTATTTCCTCTGGGCAACAGTAGCCGAAATTTATTTTATTCTCCTGCATAAACAGCAAGTTAAACTGTTGCTATTTTCGACACTTTTATCGTAACAGCCCAGTAACGCTCTCGACTTGCCCTTACGCTGGCTCGGCCTACAATGCGCGACTTCTTCTATCACTCAAAAGAATAAACCCATTATGACCGCGATATTAGGCATGATTAGCATCTTGTTTTTTGCTTGGTTACTGTCAGTGAACCGCAAGAATATTCCCTACCGCACTGTGATGTTAGCCCTAGGCCTACAAATTATATTTGCCCTGTTAGTGCTCTACGTCCCTGTGGGTAAGGCCGTATTGCAATCTGTTACGGCGGGCGTGTCGAGCGTGATAGCCTACGGCAACGAAGGAATTGGTTTCCTGTTTGGCGATCTCGCCACGGGTAAAGTCGGCTTCGTATTTGCGATCAATGTGTTAGGTATCATCATCTTCTTCTCGGCGCTGATTTCAGCTCTATACCATATTGGTCTTATGCCTAAGGTGATCAACATTATTGGTGGTGGTCTGCAGCGTTTATTGGGCACGGGCCGCGCCGAGTCTTTATCTGCCACGGCGAATACCTTCGTCGGCATGATTGAAGCACCGCTGGTGATCAAACCCTATTTAAAGCACATGAGCGATTCACAATTCTTCGCGGTCATGAGCTGTGGTTTAGCCTCAGTCGCGGGCGGCACTTTAGTGGGATATGCCGCTTTAGGTGTCGACCTTAACTATTTGATTGCCGCCGCCTTTATGTCGGCACCCGCGGGTCTGTTGATGGCTAAAATCCTTATGCCGCCTAGCGAAAACGATAAAAACAGCTCAGATGAAATCACCTCAGTCGAACTGCCACGCGCCACCAATGTGGTTGAAGCCTTAGCCGATGGCGCTATGTCTGGCATGCGGATCTCAGTGGGGATTGGTGCCACTCTGCTAGCTTTTGTCAGCGTTATTGCCCTGTTGAACGGCATGTTAGGCGCTGTGGGTGAATGGTTCGGTTACCAGTTAAGCTTCGAATTCTTGCTCGGTTATCTGTTCGCCCCTATGGCGTGGCTGCTGGGTATTCCTTGGCATGAAGCCATTACTGCGGGCTCACTGATTGGCCAAAAAATCGTAGTGAATGAGTTCGTGGCCTTTATCCAGTTAATGAAAGTCGAAGACCAACTGAGCGCCCATTCTCAGGCCGTAGTCACCTTTGCCCTGTGTGGTTTTGCGAACATTTCAACCATGGCAATTTTGATCGGTGGACTGGGTAGCATGGTGCCAGAGCGCCGTGAGTTTATCGCCCGTAATGGTTTTCGCGCCATTGCCGCTGGCGTATTCGCTAACCTCATGAGTGCGGCCATTGCCAGCGTGATCCTCTCGCTGTAGCTTGTTTTCGATAACAGCTTTCTGTCCTCGAGTATCAATCACTGATCTCGAGCATCGAAATAGAAACAGCGGCTCCCAGCGTAAACCCAAATCAAGCACGCCTTGGTTTGGGTTTTGCTTTATCCCCCGCTTAATTATCCGCTTAAGCTCGTCTTTACTGCCGCAAGGCTGACCTAAACCTCGTCGCAAACAAAATTAGCACGGACAGTCTCTTTACCTTGCTTACTCGCCTTTTAAGCTCACATTTTGATGACGTTGTTTTATTGCCTCAGATAGTTTTTGTGTATAATGTCGCCAAACCAAGATTAATACACTTACATTTCAATAACATGCGTAGCCAAGGGAGCACAAATGGCCACAGGGAAATACAAGGCAGTTCACGCCGCAATCGCACTGACAGTGGCAAGTATCACACTCTTGTTAACCGCCTGCGATGACTCAACGACGTCCTCAGAATCGGTTACGACGAATGTACCCACAGATCGCGAGTATCAGATTATTTCTACCATAAGCCTCAACGATGGTTTCGAAACTCGCAAAGTGTTGCAGGCACGATTACTGCTGGATTACCAATTACAAGATGTAGAGGGTAAGGCGGCTAACTTAACCACGCCACTAACCCATAATGCCCGCTTTTTTATCCAACCTAACCTGCTGCAAATTAGCGATTATGGCATGCCGATCCCGGTGAGTAATATTGACCCCAAAGGCAAGTCCAATGAAATCTTTCAGTTGGTTAAAGATGGCTTTAATGTGGAATTTAACAATGGTGAAGTCCGCGAACTGACCCCCATTGCCAAGATGGATCAAAAAGATATCAAGGAGTTATTTGAGCGCTGGCAAAATCTTAATCACTTGTTTAAACAAGCCCCAACCTTGCCTGTAGCGCTTGAGCCTAGCGTTGGTTATAGCATCAACGCCCCCATGGATGGGCGCTTAACTTGGACGGTTGAGCAGGTCAGTGAAGATAAGTTGATCGCCGTATTACAAGGGGAGAAAGACAAGTATAAGGCCTATGGCAAGTTCGAAGTTAACCGCAAAACCGGTTGGTTAGAGAGCATGGCGTTTTTTCAACGGGAAGAGCGCCAAGGGCGTACCTTTACCCACCGAACCGTAATGGCGCCTAAGGAGAGGCCGTATATCATGAGCACGCTTTGGCATGCCGATGATAGCTTTGATGCTGAGCGCGATAGGGATGATAGGCAAAAAGAACTGTACCGCATTAGCGATATACCGCAGGAATATCGCCCCAATAATGAGGCATTTATAAAATCCTTATTACCTGATCAACAAGGTATTTTAGATAATCTTGGCCCTTGGGGCACTGATACCCCTGAAGATCTGCAATTGCGCTTTGTCCACAATATGAGTCCGCAATATGTGGAAGCCGATGTGCGTTATGAAGACTTAACCGCCTATGACGCAAACGGCAAACCGATTGACATTCACTTCTGGCAGCACGGTAAAGGTTGGGCGAGGAATTACCATCCCTCGATTGAATCTGCAACCGATATAATTGCGACTGGGTGGGATAACACCGCGAATAAACTCAAACAGATAGACCATATTACTGCCAAGCTAACACTTATCCCACAGACGAATAAGATCGTCGAAAAGTCGTGGGATGAACTGCTGGCAACACCTTACAGGGTTGGCGATGCCAGCCTAACAATCCAAGTGCTCGATGCCGAGGCGAAACTCTTTAAAGTCGTGTCAAAGCAGAGTGAGGATCAGAGTATTAATCTGCCTTTCCAACAATTTAAAGGCATGATGGCTGAGGCCCGTCGCGAAGGTAATTATCCCTCTTGGCTAACGGCGACAGAAAAGGAACTGCTAGAGCAATTGATTGGAACCGATGAGAGCCATCACCTCACCAGCAACGCACTGTTACTCAAGCTGGATGAAATCCCTAAAACCCTAATGTTAATTGAGCAACAACCCCAGCCGGAGTTGACTCAAACCAAAACGATCCGCTTTGTACAATTTAGCGACTACAACAAAAATCTGGCGAATCCTCCCACCGAGTTTGGTAACGCTGGCCTAGGTAGCTTTATCAATCCGGCGCTAGATGCTGCAAAAAATGAGTTCAGTACGATCCAAGGGATAAAACCTGTAACTGACAATGGTCATAATCTGTATATTCCCATGTCAGCTGCCTTGGCAACCGCCTGCAAACCTGAAATAGATCAAGGTTTTAATGAGGGTAAAAATCCCGTCACTTGGCAGTTTGATCCCAACGCCCCAAACGGGGCAGCTTATAGCTTGATGACCCCAGACCGCGTGCGGCAGTTTTTCTACGATAAACAGATCAAGGGCAAGATCCATTGCCAAGGTGATATTCACTGGCAGCCTTTAGAACTGGCTGTAACCGACCGCCCTTGGTTAATCGATTTAGCGTCTTGGCTGACGCAAACCGGATATGGCAATGAGCCGAGTAGCGATCTTAAAAATTACTTTAAGGTCGAAGATGCCCAAGGCAATCTGTTAACCATTCGACTCCCCGAAAATACTGAGCAGCGGATAAACGAGGTGCTGGTCGATGGCCGTTATTTGAGTATTGCAGGCCCCGCGGCCAAGGTGAGTTATATGACTATCTCTAAAGACCCCGTCGATATTCCCTATGAATTCACCTTTAAACCTTTGCCATAAAAAGGAGCGGTTATGCGTCTATTTACAGTAAATCGGCTCCTTGGAGCACTCGTACTTATCAGTACCCATGCCAATGCAGAAAACGTGCTGCTCGATGCCCATTGGAAAGTTGTCAAAGATGAAAAACAGGCTTTGTACTATTTAAAGCTATCGACTGAAATGATCGATGGCCATTATAAGGCTGAGGTCTATTACAAAAACAAAGATATGCTTTTCTGCGCCAGCGCCCTCGCCGATAACAAGATCGGTAAAAAAATCACCAGCGAACAATTTCGCGGTGCGTATCAATGTTACTTTGATGATGGCAAACCGTACGAGCAAGGCTTTCGTAACGAGCAAGGCCAACTTCATGGCTTGCTTAAAAAATACATTGCCACCGGTCAACTGTATGTTGAAACGCACTATGAAAATGGCGTGAAACAAGGCCTAGAAACGAATTACTGGGAAGGCGGCAATATCCGTTACAAAGCGAGCTATCAAAATGGCAAAGAAGTCGGCATAAGCGAACTCTATGATGACGAAGGCAAACTTAGAGGCAAAGTCTGTAAAAGTGGCACCTGTGTCACCCAATACTATGACAATGGCAACTTACACCTCGAAATCCCCATGGTGGATGGGCTCAAACATGGCAACGAAACGAGTTGGGGCTTTGGTAAACTGCTTTCGACCCAAGCTTATGTTAAAGATAAAAAACAGGGGGATTATTTTGAATACTTCCCGGATGGCAAGGTCGAGCGCCACTACCAATATCAAGCTGATTATAAGGTCGGTGAGCAGCTGACTTATTATGAAAATGGTCAGATCAAATTAAAGGAAGTGACCAACGATAAGGGTGAAGTCATCCAAGCCATCGAATACGACGACCAAGGACAAATTAAAAAAACCACAGACAGCAAATACCAAGGTAATAGCTGGGTTTATCGTAAACAGCAGCGCTATCGCGATGACCAATTGATTGAGACTCAAGAAGAAGACAAACTCAAAAACTGGTCACTCTCCGAAACCTTCAAAAAAGGCTTGTTAATCGAGCGCCAGGAGCGACTCAATAAGCAATTGAATGGCTTACAGATAAAATCTTTCGACTACAACGATGTCATCACCCTCTCCCGCGAATATTATGAGGCGGGTAAGCGTGAAGGCGCCTATGAAACGGTAAAAATTGAGCCTGCCACAGGGAAAACTCAGCTAGTAGAGCAAGGTCAATATGCCAAAGATAAACAAGCAGGTACTTGGAAGAAATTTCAAGACGACGCCACCCTCACCTATAGCCACGATGATAATGGTGAGCTCCACGGTGAATACCTCAACAAGACCAACTCTGGCCAGTTGCTTGAATCTATTCACTTTAAACATGGCAAGCCCGATGGATTAGTCCAGCGTTACGCCAGTAACGGCCAAGTGTATGAAAAAGGCGAATACCGTAATGGTGAACAGGATGGCGATTGGATATTTACCGATGGTGAGTACGGTTTCCGCCCAATACCCAACCCTGAAAGACGCTATTGGTATGGTCGCTTCGACCAAGGTAAACGAGTCGGCCATTGGGAATTGCGCTCATCTGAAGACTATGTGCTCCAAATCGCCAATTATGACGAACTGGGCAGGCTTGATGGTAAGCAATACGAGTTTGAGGAACATGGCTGGATACGGGTGATTAATAGCTACCATAATGGCCAGTTTTTAAATCAGGAAATGCCACCCCCTGTGGTCACTTCTGATGATGTTTTCCCTCGGTTTTAGCTTAAGCCTAGACGCTGTGCACTGCATTGAGTGCACAGCGCAATAGATAATTAAAATTAGGATTCTTACATAGGCCGCACATACCTTGGCCTTAAGACCCAGAACAAGGAATCAGCATGTTCAATACCCCATTTCGCGTGATTAGCCTCGCCATTGCAGGGGCTAGCATAGTGAGTCTCCATGCGCAGGCCGCGCAAAATCTCTCCTCCATGATGGTCGAAATTCGTCAGCAAGACGGAATTCCCAGCTATTACAATCTCGCCACTGGCATGCCATTAAATGGCGATATCGCCATAGTCCGCGATAACCAAGGATATACCTTAGGGCAATTTTCCCAGGGGATACCGAATGGTAAATGGCAAGTATTTCATACCAATAACAGCAAGCTTATCGAAGGAAACTATCAGCAGGGTTATCAAGATGGCACTTGGCGACTGTTCGATTTAAGTGGTGCAGTCACAGAGGAGCAGCAATTTACCAAAGGCGTGCCCACGGGCGAATGGAAGGAATACAACAGCAGCGGCCAACTCACCCAAACAACACACTATAAAGACGGTAAAAAAGAGCAGGTAAAACGCTTCTATGCCAGTGGCAAACTGCAAGCCCAAGAAAGCTACCTCGACAACCTGCGCCACGGTAAATGGGAAAGTTACTATGAAAACGGCACCTTATCCCAAAGCCAAAGCTATGCAAACAACCAACTCTCCGGTCCCTATTTAGAACAAAATCCCGACGGGCAAGTTTCTGTGACAGGTCGCTTCGATGCCGAAGGCCGCCGCCAAGGATTGTGGGAAACCTTCTTCGACGACGGGACTAAATCGAGTGCCAGTCAGTTCAATCTTAATCAGCTCGATGGTGAAGAACGGACGTTTTACCCCAATGGCGAACTCGCCAGCCTCTGCCAATATAAGGCAGGGCAACGCCAAGGCAAGTGTCAGCAATTTAACGATGCGGGTAAATTACAAGTTGAAGAACAGTATGTTAACGACGCTTTAGATGGGCAGCAGCAATATTTTAATGCCGAAGGAAACCTCACCAGCGCTCTCAACTATAAACAGAACCAACTTGCCGGTACGCAAAAGTATTTCTACAACAACGGCCAACTTAAAGAACTGCGCAGCTATCAAGACTCAAAGCTGGCTGAGAATGGCCAGTATCCGCTTCATGGCCCATCGGAGCGTTATGATGCCGAAGGTAATTTACTCGAAAAAAGCCACTACGACATGGGCATTCGAGATGGGCTATTTGAGCGCTATAGCGCAGGCAAACTGCAATCTTCTGAGCAATGGCAACAGGGGCAGCGACACGGTGAATCACGCCGTTACCATAGCAACGGTCAACTGCGCAGCTTAGATGAATATGTCGAAGGTAAACTGACGGGTAAATCAGAGTCCTACTTTGAGGATGGCACTGTTAATGAGCGGGGCAAACGCATTAACGGTCAATGGGTTGGTCAATATGAATCCTTTTATGACAATGGCAAACCTCGCGAACTCGCCCATTATGCCTCAAAGAAAAAGGAGGATGCCAGCCGTTATCCACTCGATGGCCATTTTGCCCGCTGCTATGCCAATGGCGACCCTAATGAGGAAGGCGAATATCAAAACGGCAACAAACAAGGCTTATGGATCCAGTACCGCGAAGGCCTAAAACAACGGGAGCAAACCTTCGACGATGGCAAACTCAATGGTGACTATATTGAGTATTACCACGGACGTCGCCGTGCTGCTGGGCAATATCTCGACAACCAAAAAACGGGTCTGTGGATTGACTACCGCTACGAAGAAAAAGACCCGACCTATGGCGCTATTCCAGAAGGGAATATCCAGCAAAAAAGCCATTGGCAGGAAAACAAGCGTCATGGCGTTAGGGAGTTTTACAGCTTTAAGCAAGTGGTTTACCGCTCCGAAACCTATGATAAAAATGATAAAACAGGCCCGTATGCCGAATATTATCCCAATAATGGCCAGCTAAAACTCAGCGGCACTATGGATAAAGGCAATCAAACTGGGCTATGGGAAAGCTGGTTTGAGGATGGGATACAAGCGGCCAGCACTGAATTTTTAGACGGGCAAAACCATGGTCAATCGAAGGAGTACTACAGTAACGGCCAACTCAAACTAGAGGCCACATATGCCAAAGGCTCGTTCGATGGTCAGGTTAAACAATATCACCAGAACGGTAAGCCACAACTCGTTGAAACTTGGGTTAAAGGCCAAAAAGAAGGCGATGCCAGCTATTATCACAATAATGGTAAGTTAGCCGAGCAAGGCACGTATCTGAGGGATCGTAAGGAAGGTCTATGGCAAAGCTTTTGGCCTAATGGCGAAAAACGCACCGAAGGCAGTTACATCAGCGACCGAGAATCAGGGGATTGGAATCACTATGATCAACTCGGCAAACTGATTAAAACCGAGCACCACGGCTAACCTAGAAATGGGGTTTAGGATTAAAAAGCGATCTAGCTCAAATAATTATCCTTAACCCCAAATCTAAAAGAAGTTTCATGCAAACAGTGTCGCTACCTTAGGCGCACCGCAGGCATTAGGTGGCTTTATCGTGGCCTGTTTGATCTTGTCACCCGAAGCGGTGGGCGGATTTAAGGCGGCGTTAAACAATCAATTACAGCGGGCGATGAATCTGTACTTCGGCTCAGTGCTCGCCACGATTGCCCTTACCGTTCCCGCAGTCTTAATTATTGGCAGCGTGATAGATCAAGAAGTGCATTTAGGCTTGTCACCCGCCGACATGGTGCTGTTAATCACCAGTTTAATGGTCTGCAAGGTCAGCTTCAGCAGCGGTCGCACCAATGCCCTACACGGCGCGACGCATATAGTGTTATTTATCGTTTACTTATTCCTAATGTTTGAACACGCCTAAATCTTCAAAAATCCAAAGCCGAGCGCGACTTATTTGCGTCTCGGCTTACGCTTTTTAACTGGGCTATGGCCCTCAATCTTCCGAGTCCCCTGAGCACCTCGAGCCACCTGAGCACCTAGAGCATAGCGCAGCGAAAGGAAACCCAAGCCTAACCCACTCAGCAATCCGCCAACATGGGCAGCATTGTCCACTCCACCTAATAATCCGGCGACCAGACTTATGGTCACAAAAAATGCCAAATTAATATTCAATATCCAGTTGATATCCTCAGGGAAAATCTTTTTCCAAGCCCAAATCACGAGTATACCTAATAGCCCCATAATGGCGCCCGATGCACCGACACTCACAGTGGCATCATACCAACAGATACTGGCAATACTGGCCAATATCCCAGTGATCAAATACGCCAAAAATAGTCGCCACTTACCGAGTACAGGTTCAAGAAAGCTACCGACAAAAAACAAGCCGTAAAGATTCAGCGCTAAGTGGGCTAAACCGCCATGGATAAAGGTGCTCGTAATTAAGCGCCACCACTCACCAGCAAGCACTTTAGGTCGAAAGTTAGCTCCCCATTCAAGCAGGAAACTCCCCTGTAGACTAATAACATGTTGGCTTGACCATGCCATAAAGATAAACACTAATACATTGAGATACATCAGAATTGGAGTTGCAATAAAACCCGGCTTGGGCCGTATCATTTCAAAAAAATCATTAAGCTCGGCGATTGTGCCCGCATGGTTCAAACGCTTTGTAACTGTTTCAGCCTTAAGCACCTCTTCATCCAGTTTCACCCGCAGCAAGAGCACAAACCAGACTAACGCACCTGCAACAAACCAAATCAGCATCCAAGCGAGTTTATGGCCATTACGGGCTTCAAATGGCTCAAACTTCGGCATAAAAATCGTTGGGTATTCAGCTTGATAAAGCGGACTTTTCTCTGCTGCGCTAAGTAAGTCTCTCTGCAGCGACGAAGGGGCTAATCGTTCAAGGTAAACAAACGTTTGCGGGTCAAACTGATCAAGCTCACGTTGGGATTGAGTCAAAAATGCCTTGTATGCTTGTTCCTTTTCATCGGGTTTGAGTCTATTACTGATCTCCTGCTGATAAGTTTTACCATACCAAGCTAAGACAGAAGTTCGGCGACGATCGGCGCCACTCGCAAAAATCGGCATCGCAATATAGAGCGTCATATTCAAGTGACTGTTACCTTTTCCAGTCACCTCAATCTTTCGCTGCACACCAATTTGCGCCTTATCAATATAAGCTTGCTGTAACTGGTAATACTGTGTCTTTTTATGCAGATACAATTCTTGGATCGATGCTAATTGGGTTAACTGACCCGTTGCTGTTTTAAGATACTCCTGCGCAATAATGCAAGGCACAGCCACGAGCTGCACGGCGAAAAGTAGATAGAAAAAGCGCGAATTATCCTTAACAAACTTCAGCAGTTTTAGCCTTGGCCTCAGAAAAATAACCAACAAGATCCATGACAGTATCAGCGGTAATCCCAAATTGACCAGATCTTCATCTAAGCTAAAAAACTCAAATTTAATCAACAACAGCCAATGGATTAAGCTGTAGCCAGAAATAAATAACAGGCTCATGAATAAGAAGGGAAAATAGATCAATTGAAGTTTTTTTAGCAAAACAGCCACGCGTATTTCTTCCTTGAGTACATCAATCACTATGGTAATAATACCACGGGGAATTTACCAAAAATCATCAAGGACTTACAGTATTAAAAAAGCCAAAGGCCAGATGGATTGCTCATCTGGCCTTTGGTTTTTTAGTCTTTATAAAGCCGTTAAGGCAAGAGATATGCTCCTGCTCGACTTCTAGGTCAAAGTCTAGGTCTCACTCAACTTAGCTAATTGTTGCTGGCTACGCTGTTTCTTATATTGCTTAGCTTCGGCAGGGATCGGGGTGACTTTGCCTGTCTCTAACCAGTTACGTAAACGGTTTGCATCGGCAATATGGGTATATTTACCGTAAGCATCGAGCACCACAAAGGCCACTTGGCGTTTTGCCATTTCAGTACGCATCACAAGGCAGTGCCCTGCTGCATTCGTAAAGCCTGTTTTGGTTAGATGAATATCCCAGTTATCTTTATAAACCAAACGATTGGTATTACGAAAATCTAAACTGTATCTTGGGTTGGCAAAGGTAACCGTCTTCTTCTCGGTCGAACTCAGCTGGCCTAGCATAGGATACTTTTCACTGGCCTTAAGTAATACAATCAGATCACTGGCACTCGAAACGTTTTTATAGGATAAACCTGTAGGTTCAACATAGCGGGTATTTTTCATTCCCAGTGCTTTAGCTTTGGCATTCATCGCCTTAATAAAGGCTTTATGCCCACCGGGATAATGATGGGCAAGGCTCGCTGCTGCGCGGTTTTCTGATGACATTAAAGTCAGCAATAACATGTCTTTACGGCTAATTTCACTGCCGATACGCACTCTAGAATATACGCCGCGCATTTCTTTGGTGTCGTTAATATTAACCGTTAATTTTTCGTCCATCGCCAGCTTTGCATCTAAGGTCACCATGGCCGTCATCAGCTTAGTCACTGAGGCAATGGGCACCACGGCATTAGGGTTACTCGAATATAAAACTTCATTGGTTTTAAGGTCGACCACCATAGCGCTACTCGATGCCACTTCTTGCTGTTTTGCAGGTGCTTTTTTAGCGGGTGCATTTTTGTTGGCATGTTTAGTAGTGACAGAGGCCGAATCGGCTGAATGCGCTGTCGCGGCAACAGTGAGACTGCTGCATACAAGGATAAAACTACTGAGCAGAAAACGGATCTTCATTTAGATTTCACTGAATAGATAAGGGATCGATTGTGCTATGGCACAAGGTTTGGCTAAGTATAGGAGTTCTACCGTGAAAGAAATAGAATGCAATTAGACTTTTATCTGCAAGATCAGCAGTTTCTCCTCGATTTTTCTTATGTAAAACCAGCTTAACCTGTCACTAATCTTGAATAATCAAGCGGCTAGATCCAGTCTTTTGACTTACTACAGCAACTACGTCTTTAAAAGAGAGTTTTGGCAGTAGAATCATTGGCAATAAAAATAATGAACGACTTTTTACACTTTTAACAAAAGCGGCTGCAGTTCAGGGATTTTAAGGATTGGAAGATGTGATTTATGGCGTATAAACGCATTAACATACGCCATAAATACCGAGATTGAGCCGTTATAGGCTAACGTAAAACAAATTCGAGCAATGCTTCAGTATCTTGGCTCTCTTGAATTAATTGACCCGTCAGCACAAACCCGTGTTTTAAGAGGACTCGCTGGGAGGCTAGATTATGCTTAGCCACTTCGGCAAAGAGTGGCCTCGCACTCACTAAAGGCAAAAATTGCGCTAAGGTTTGGGTCGCGATGCCTTTGCCCCAGTAATCACGGTCAATCCAATATCCTATCAGCGCCTGCCCGTCACTGTGCCAATGGCCTATGTTGCCCACAAACTTGCCATCGAAATCGATAGCCCTCGCTAGCACATTGACTTGCCCAAGAATATTCCCATGCCAATGCTTAAAAAACGCTTCCCGATCCCTTGGTGGAAACTGTGCAAGCTGGTTAGCAATGGGATCGCTTTGATGGGCAAAAATCACCTCAAGATCAGTTTCATCAACCGGACGTAGACTCACGCTTTGTTGTGTTTTTAACGGTTTATCTCGCTCGTTAGACATCTGTAATCATCCTGAATACTTTGTATTTCAACTGGGTACAGCATGCCATATTTAGGACGGGTCACAAGTAAAAAAAAGGGCGCATAACTGAGAAGGTGTTAGCGCCCGAAGAGGCAAACTTGCCAAAACTGAGGTGTGTCAATTCAAGCCATAAAACTCACACGATAGCGTTCAAAGCCTAGATAAAGATCAAGGCAAACACGGGTGCGCCTAACACCATAGCGATACCAATAAAAATCATAGTTAAACTGGCGATAACGCCCTCTTGCTGGCCGATTTCAGTGGCTTTTGCCGCGCCGGCACCGTGGGCCGATGCGCCCAGTGCCACACCTTTACCTAACGAAGTACGAATCCGCATAAATTTGAATAACGGCTCACACACCAGCATGCCAATCACGCCTGTGATTAACACCATCATGGCCGTCAACTCAGGCACGCCGCCAAAGGCACTAGTGGCCTCCATCGCGAAGGGCGTCGACACCGAACGTACCAGCAAACTCTTAGACAATTCCACCGGCAAGGGCACAAACTTCACCAACAGCCAAGAAGACATCATCCCCAGAAATAATCCCGCCGTTACACCTAACCCTATCGTCAGCGGATACTGGCGGATCAAGTTACGCTCACGATAAATCGGCAAAGCAAAGGCGATAGTCGCGGGCGCTAACATGGCCATCAACCAATGGGTGTATTCAAAATAGGTTGGCAGCGGGATCTTAAGATTAAACACCAATAAGGTAATCACTATTGGCGCTAACACTATGGGCGCTAACCACCAGACTCTATGGTACTTATAGAGACGCTTGGCACCGAAGTAACAGAATATTGTCAGCAATAAGCTGAATAAGGCTAATCCGGTCTGCGACAACACAAAATCCACCACTTTTGAGTCTGTCATCATTAAGCCGCCTTAGCGTGGCGACGGGCTTGCTTTTTGATGTTCAGTTGGCGCTCAAAACGAAACACTCTATCGACCACAAAGCCTGTACCAAACATCACACACACACTGCCCATCACTAAAGTGAACAATATATTGGTGCCGTATTGCTCAAACAAACCTTCGTACTTAATAACGGATATCACTGGCGGGATGAAAAACAGCAATAACTCACCAATCAACCAAGCGGCGCCCAGTTGTACGGCATTTTCAGGAATGAGTTTAAAACCTAATAAAAATAAGAGTATGCCTAAGCCAATCACACTCCCTGGAATAGGAGAATGTGCCCAAGTGGCGAACCAGTGACATGCGAAGGACAGTAAACAGAAGAGGCCGATTTGGCTTAATAACAAAGCCCAATGTCGACACTGACGTATTGCGGCTTGTGGGAATGACATGATTTTCTCGGTTAGAACAAAGTTTTCTATAGGGCTATTCTAGGCTTGCTTATTTGATAAAAAAAATGAATATTAAGAATGTAATACATGAATTTTAAGAATACATATGAAGGTGAAGCCCAATGGACCTCAAAGTTATTCGCTATTTTATCGAAATCGTCGATGCCGGAGGCTTTGGTAAAGCCAGCGATAAAGTCCACCTCACCCAACCTGCGTTATCAAAAGCCGTGCGCCAATTAGAACAAGAGCTCGATCTCACCTTGCTTGAGCGGGGTAAACGCGGCACCCAAGTCAAACTCACTCCCTCGGGCGAAGTCGTTTATCGACACGGTAAAGACCTGCTCGCAGGACGGCAACGCATGCTCGCCGAACTCACGGCACAGCGCAGCTTAACTGCGGGCGAACTCAATCTGGGATTAGCGCCGCTCGGCAGCGCCGAGATTTTTGCCCCCATTATTGCTAAGTATCGCCAGCAATATCCGCAAATTGACATGCACTTGCTCGTCCGTGGCGGTGTAGAACAAACTTCGGCGATCCAAAAGGGTGAGATTGAACTGGCCACAGGGATTATCGATTTTGATGACGGCTATGATGGCATTCGGGTTTTTAACGATCCTATGGTAGTGGTGCTTCCCAAGGAAAATCCGTTATCCACCCGACAGATATTGTCGTTTAGCGATCTCAGTGCCGACCCTCAGGTGATGTTCGAAACTGAATACACTCTCTACCAATTAGTGCTCAATGCCTGCAGACACGCCGGATTTGTTCCTAAAAACATTACCCGCGTTAGCCAAGCCGATTTCGGTATTGCCTTAGTCGCCGCGGGCACTGGGGTGATGGTATTGCCGCGCTCCATCGCGCGGCGCTACAGTGTGCCCGGCGTCGTAAATATCCCGCTGGCGAGTGACGAGCTGCGCTGGGAGTTATCGCTCTTTTGGCGCAAAGACCAAGTTTTATCCTTCGCGGCCGAGGCCATGATCGCCTTAGTCGAGAAGCACTTAACTCATAAGTGACACTCTGTTACCAAGGGATCACTAAGCTCAAACGCACTAGCGTATCGCTATCCCATGGCAGAATAGGCACATACTCAGCCGAGTTAATATCGACTTTGGCATAGTGGTCTAAATTGTATTGCGTGTGCTCGGCGCTCAACACGAGCATGCTGTTAGGCCGCCAAAAATCGGTTTGGTAACTCAGCTCAAAGCGATATTGATTCTCTAACCATTTGCCCTCGTCCTGCCATGTCTGCGCGGCCACTTGCATATGTAGCTTAGGCGTCACATTAGCCCCGACACTTCCCATAAAGGTATAAGCAAAGGTACCGTTGCCAAAATCGCCACGATCGTAACCTCGGGTTCTAGGCACATCGTCATCGATTTCGAGATAGTAATAACCCGCTCCCGCCTTCAACTGGGCCTGTAATTCTTGTCCATCAAAGTTAGCCGTCAACCCAGGAAATACCTTAGCTTGTTTCTCCACCGAGCTAACGGTATTACGCTTTCCCTGTAAATCGAACTGCCAACCCAATGAAAATTCGGGGTTAATGCGATACAACTCACCACTCGCAGCATAGGTGGACTTAAACCACACTGGGATATGGTCAGGGTCGAGTTTATCGACATCTACATCTATATAGGCATCCAGTGCCGCCGTCAGCAAAATATCGCTTTGGGTTTTATGTTCTAACAATAGACTCGCATTCACCCCTAAGGTGTGAGAATCCTCGACCACAAAATCATGGCTGCCTAAGCTGTAATGCCACTGAGTTTGCTCTTCGGCCTGCAGTGCACTCGATAAGCACAGGGCTAAACACACTAATGCTGAGTTGAGATAGTTCACTTTTGACTCCTGAAATATCGTTTCTAGCTTGATAATCAAATCAACCAGAGGGTTAAACTGCATAAAATAGGAATAACACCAACTAAAGTTGCCGTTAAAGAGCGGCTAAACTAGCCAATTTAATCAAAGAATAATAGGCGATAGTTCAAATTATGACACTCTCATTGAGAAGCCGCTAATAAACACCACAGAAGTACAGATAGCCAAAAACCTAACAGTAACAATAGTTATAGACCAAAGCACAATAATTCAACCCAGAGAAAACAACTTACACACAAATTTGTACAGGAAAGCTGCGCCCCTCAATCTTGTGACTGAAAACCGCAAAATAGAAATGAATTTTTAATCAAATTAACAGCATAATTATTGACACTTAATGCTCATCTGCCTATAGTCGCCACACTGATAGTGAAATCGAACAAGAGAGTCTTAAATGAAAAAATCCATGTTATTAGGCGGCCTGACCTTAACTGCCACCTTGTTGTTAGCTGGATGTGGAAAAAGCGATGACGTGTTAGTCGTTGGCACTAATGCCGCCTTCCCTCCTTTTGAATATGTTGGCGGACAAAGTGGCGATGAAATCAAAGGCTTTGATATCGATCTAGCCAAGCAAATCGCTAAAGATGCGGGCAAGACGCTCAAAGTCGAAAACATGAAATTCGATTCACTGATCGTCGCACTCAACTCAGGCAAGATTGATTTTATCGCCTCAGGCATGACGATTACCGCTGAACGTCAAGCAAACGTAAACTTCTCTGACCCTTACTACGAAGCGACTCAAGTCGTACTGGTTAACAAAGATAACGATAGCATTCATACGCTTGAAGATATTAAAGGCAAACACTTTGCGGTGCAGTTAGGCACAACCGCTGACATCATGTCGAAAAAATATACCCAAAATATCACCGCCTTTAATACGGGTTTCGAAGCCATTATGGAGCTTAAAAATGCCAAGGTGGATTTAGTGTTATTCGACAGCGAACCTGCCGCTAACTATCTGGCTAAAAATCCTGAATTAAAGATGATTAAACTGGATTTTCCTGCTGAGTTTTATGGCTTCGCCGTATCAAAAGAGCAGCCTGAACTGCTGGCGAGCATCAATAAAACACTGGCTAACATGAAAGCCGACGGCCAATATCAGACGCTCGTTTCTGCCCATATAAAGTGATATCAGCATGATAGACGCAATTAATAACTCGCTGTTTAGCCCAATTGGCGAAGACGGCATGATAGGTATACTGCTGATATTAAATGGTTTGAAGGTGACGTTAATCGTCACTTTCTTCGCCATGTTATTAGGCGCAGTGTTAGGCATTGGCACCACTTTTATGAAGATGTCGTCTAAGTGGTATATCCGCTTTCCCGCCAATCTTTATGTCGGCGTGATCCGTGGCACGCCAGTGGTTGTGCAATTAGTGATCCTTTACTTCATCGTGCTTTCAGCCTTAGATGTCGATAAGATCACCGCCGCCATTATCGCCTTTGGTCTCAATAGCGGCGCGTATATTTCTGAGATAATCCGCGCGGGCATTCAAGCCGTTGATAAAGGGCAAACCGAAGCGGCCCGTTCGCTCGGTTTATCCCAAGCCATGACCATGAAATCGATTATTCTGCCCCAAGCAGTCAAGAATATTCTGCCCGCACTTGGTAATGAATTTATCGTGCTCCTCAAGGAAACCGCCGTTATTGGCTTTATCGGTGGCGTTGACCTGATGCGCGCCGGTGAAATCATCCGTAGCCGTACCTTCGAGGACAGTGTGCCCTTATTTACCTGCGCCCTTATTTACCTATTCCTGACCTACAGCTTCACGTTTGTGCTGTCGAAATTTGAAAAGAGGTTGAAACAAAGTGATTAAAATAACCAACCTGCATAAAAACTTCGGCGATAACCAAGTGCTCAAGGGTATTAGCGAGCATATTCGTCAGGGTGAAGTGGTGAGTGTGATTGGCCCAAGCGGCAGCGGCAAGAGTACCTTTTTGCGTTGTATTAATCTGTTAGAGCAGCCAAGCCAAGGCGATATCGAAATTGAGGGTCAATTGATCACAGCGCCAAACGCCTGCGTCGATAAACTGCGGCAAAAAGTGGGCATGGTGTTTCAAAACTTTAACCTGTTCCCCCATAAAACTGTCATCCAAAACATCACGTTAGCGCCCATTAGTCTAAAACTGATGACGCCAGCTCAGGCCGAAACCAAAGCCCTCGACCTACTGGCACAGGTTGGCTTGAGTGACAAAGCCAATGCCTACCCCGCCAGTTTATCGGGCGGCCAAAAGCAAAGAGTCGCCATTGCCCGTGCATTAGCGATGGAACCAGACTTGATGCTGTTCGATGAGCCAACATCGGCACTCGATCCTGAAATGGTCGGCGATGTGCTAGACGTGATGAAAGACTTAGCGCTAAAGGGCATGACAATGGTGATTGTCACCCACGAAATGGGTTTCGCACGGGATGTATCCGATCGCGTGATCTTTATGGACGGCGGTTATGTAGTTGAATCAAGCCCGCCAGATGAGCTATTCACCCATCCCAAAGAAGCCCGTACCCAAGCGTTTTTAAGCAAGGTATTGCGCTAGCTTAAGCGGCTTTAGTCCTGTCCCTCATGCTCACTGCAGTGACTTTAATAAATGCCTGCAGTGAGTAAATGATTCAATTTAGTATCCCAAAATTCAACGTTTATGACAAAGTCGAAATTAGACGAGTCAGGATACAATCATCTTTCACTACACCATAAGAATTATGCCTTGAATTAACAGGAATTGAACAAAAGCTAAATAGCCGTTTATCTGTTCAGGGAGTTTATTGTCATTGTTCTCCAGAGACACGCCGTGAATATGTCCTTATAGGCTCGACGGCGACATTCATGTCGCCAACGGTCACTGGTACCCAAAGCCAATTTTAACTACCAGTTTTGCTATATGTACGTAAAAAGCTAGTAGACATAAATGGGTTAGAATTCTTGCTCTAATCTATGATTTTCGGATTAAATTTTCTATGGATTAACGCCGCGCTCTAGGACAAACCAAAGCGCAGCGTAGATTTGTCCCTAGCAGCGCCTTGTTATGCGCTTGCCGCTTCACTTAAATCAATCTCCATTGGAATCTGATATGAATTTGTGTAAAGGCTAGCTTTAAATGATGCCCTCGGCGTGATCAGGACTTTTCCATCTTTTACTGAAATTGTACCGACAAGAGGAAATATATCCGATGGTCCCTTAAGATCAACAAACCTTTTAGTGAAAGTAGCACCTGTTTTGTGGTTAATGTATTTTACAAGCCCATGAGATGCTTCGCCATTTGGGCGCAATTTATATGAAACCAGAACCGAATATGACTTAGTATGTTTTGCCTTAACCGGAAGCTCGACCGCAGAACCAAATCTTTCCACCTCGTTTGAAGCAAGCTTGATTTTTTCGGTTTTTTCTATGCTCAACTTACAAAGGTGCTCAAGACACTCAAAGGTACTGCGAATTACAAATTGTTCAAGTTCGGACTCATTTAATGATTTTAATTTCTCAAAATTTACACCGCAGTCTATATACCTAAGCCACTTTTCTGGTGTTCTATCGGAAAAAACCATCGTGCCTTCTGGAATAGCATTTGTGTAGTTTACATATAGGTGATCGAATTCTCCGAGGGATAATCCATTTGCACCAAGTATTGTGGCTATACGAGCACCCCAGTAATGAAGCAGCTTAGGAAATTTGAAAAAGCTAGAACAACTCGAAGGTAGACTCTTACCTGTCTCATATAGGGAGTCGCTAGCGTAATACCTAATATCTATTAATGCTTTTTCCATTTATATATCCGATCTCTCTTCACGCATAAGCCGCAAACAGCCGCTGCTTTGTAGTGGATTGTTTTGCGATAGCGTAGCAAAACAAGGAACGAAAAAGCCATCAGGCTGGTTTGCATTGTTATGTGTTACTCACAGAATGGACAAAATAAGTTGTTCATGAAGTCTAGTGGATCAATATTGCAGCTAGGTAGTAGAACCGTAACTCTACCGTGCTTTTGACATTCTATTTCTTGGAAGCCACCTTCTGCTTTTAAAGTACTTATTTCCAGATCGCTCCAGCCGCACCAAGGGCAACATTTTATCTCAGCTTCAGTGATAGCAGCTATTTCCTGCTCCCAGTTACACTCTCCGCAATGGACTTTGCGAATCGTTCTGGCTTCTGTGAGGTTTATTACTTTGGGTCTTTCGATCATTAAGATTCCCTTACACATAACGTTGGGTATAAGCGGATCCGCGTTAGCGAATAATAAATCAAGCCATCCATTTTAAACCAACAACATAATGCACTTTTGGTTTGCCTTCAACCAACGATTGCTTTGTTAAGTAACTGAAATCATTAAGCTGTGTGCTAGGCTATATGCAGGGTGAACACTGGAAGCGAGATATTTCGATAATACCTATTCTTGCTCCCAATTATCCCCTTCTCGGCGACAAACATAGTCATAGTAAAGGGTGGAACCAAAGGGCTGAAATTCCATCTCAATGCCGTTTTCGTAATACTGACCATTTTCGCAGTCCATTCTGTCATTAAGTCGTACTAAGGCATCATGAATACCACCACGTCTAGCATTAATAAGCATCTTGACGAGAATCTCTCTTTGCTGGACAGTTAGTGACTTTAAGAACTCATTTATTTCTGAATTTTCCTGCCTGTTTGGATAGCTCCCTTCTTGCAAGACCCATTTTTCAAATACTCCATCATGTAACTGAGCAAACTCGTCAACAAAGCATTTCCACAATTCAACTGAACTCATTTTTTCTCCTGAAAGCATAACGCAGTGCCCATGCGCGTAAACTTGTAAATGCCGCAGGCCTCGAATGCCTCACTCTGTTATGTGTCTGCTGCTTCATTAAACAAAATCCTGTTTGAAAACGGATCTTTTACAGTAAAGCAACGATCGCCTCAAGGCGCATCTTCAATACTAGGTTTGTTGTATTTATATGGCTTAGAAGTCACATGAGCAAACAATTGATCAAGTTCACTCACATTCACAAAAATCTTACAGCCAGGAGTACAGTCGCCTGAATGTTCACTCAAGTGCAAAACAAAATTGCCAAGTGAAACTTGTATATAAATCGGGTAGCCATCCTCAAAGCGATGTTCCCAATCTAATTCCATCCCCAGAAAGCCAAGGTAAAACTCTTTGGCTTTATCTTCATCAAAGATCCGCATAATTGGGATTGTCTGAAACTTCATGCCATCGACTCCATCACACATAAGCTTTGTCTAGTACGCATAAGCACCCAGTTTCAAATTTTTTTTGAAACTAATACCTGTCTTGATCACATTGTTTTTTACTTGAACCTGCTTAAAATGCTGCCATTGAATTTGTATTCCTGATGATTTGGAGCTGTTACATGAGTGATTTAAGTTTCTTCGCCAAAAAACGTTACACCACTAAAGCCTTTGATCCAACAAAGACGATTCCAGCGGAAAAAATTGCAGACATCAAAACCCTGCTGCAATTCAGCCCTTCTTCAGTTAACTCACAGCCTTGGCATTTTGTACTAGCAAGCACGGCCGAAGGTAAAGCGTTAGTCGCTCAAGCAACTGAGAATTATGCCTTTAATACCCAAAAAATCCTCAATGCTTCCCATGTGTTGGTGCTCTGCACTCGCACTCAATTGGATGAAGCGTATTTACTGCAAATCCTTGAACAAGAGGAAAAGGATGGCCGCTTAGCTAATGAGGAAGCAAAACAAGCCCAGCATAATGGCCGTTCATTCTTCGCCAATATGCATAAGTTTGAGATGAAAGATGCCCAGCATTGGATGGAGAAACAGGTCTATTTAGCGCTTGGCACCTTAATGCTCGGTGTAAGTGTATTAGATATTGATGCGTGTCCGATCGAAGGTTTTGATGCCACTAAAATGAATCAAGTCTTAGGCTTAAGAGAACAAGGTCTATGCGCCTGCGTGGTTGTCGCCTTGGGTTATCACGCAGAAGATGATTTCAACGCTAAATTGCCTAAATCTCGCCTAAAACAAGAGGTGATTTTCACCGAAATCTAGTTCTACCTCTCAAGTGAGCAATCAGCATGCCCTTGATTTGATGTGATATAAACAAGGGCATATTTTTTAGCGCAGTAACCCGCTTCAGCAACAACATCCTAAAACCTGTCTGCTATTAACGACTTATTTGCACAAGAAACCATCTAAAGTAGGAGTAAACCACCATGGTATTGCTCTAAAATTCATCTTTGCCTACACTTTGCCTCTATGGCATGATTTGCTGCGCAGTTCAGGACGGCATAGCTTAGTGGATCATCGTTTATCGTCGTTTCGAGTCATCTTTTTTGCAGCCCAGCGGTTTTATCGGCGCATTGGTCACACTCACAATTTAGGATGGGACAGTCAGTATGTTATTTGCCAAACCCTCGCTCACTGAAGAACCTCAATCGATTCGAGTTGCAAACACTAAGGGCGATAATCCACTGATTTGGCCATTACTCACGGTTTTACAAGCCTCAAACCAAGGTTGGAAAATCCATCACTTAGCCACAGAATTACAAACCCAAGGGCTGATCCACCAGCTTGATGAAAATCCGGGTAACGATTTATTCAAACGTAACTTCCTACTGATGAACGCCCTGTTTGAGCTGCAGGAAATATTACTGCCAAAGCAATGGCTACAAGTCAAAGCCATGGAAATCCAAATCTTCCGCTTAGTCCCATCAAACGTTAACCTTCTGATTATGCAAGATACTTCCCTTCGTGAGTATTATCTCGATTGGAATAACTACGATACCAGCGAAAACGTAGTGCGTGAATTGCTTGAGGCCTTCTGGAGCAATTATAAGAGCTATATTGGCTTAAATATCAATCTGATGAACAAGGGTAATGCACTGCGAGTTTTCGAATTAGACGAGAGCGCCACCGCCCGCGACATCCGCAAGCAATGGCGCCGTTTAGCGCTCAAGTGGCACCCAGACCGACCCGATGGTGATGCGGCGCGTTTTCGCGAAGTGTGTGAAGCGTGGCAGTCACTAAGGGACATTGCCTAAGCATTTTTCTCTTTAGCAATCAGTTCCTGTCTGTACGTACTGCTGTGCCGCTAAGGCAAGGCTAAAGCAAATCTTAGGTAAAACTTCCATTGGGATCACAGATTTAGCCCAGTTACAACGAGCCAATTCAGTCATAATTAAGCCTTTCCATTTAACCTGAACCTATGCGTTACGCTGGCATTTTGGCTAGCTAAACTTCTAGATTGAAGCTCACTTTATGGCTTCTGTTGGCCGTTAAATATCGACGATACCCACAACTGACACAGTGAATTCAATCCCACCGAATTTGAGGAAACTATGATTAAACAATTAGCCTTGGCTGTAACCTTAGCAATTGCGCCCTTGAGCAGCTTTGCCGCCAATTTTGTTGAAGGCACACACTACACTCAAATCTCGGCAAAAGCGCCTAGCAGTGAACCTAAACTCACTGAATTCTATTCATTTTATTGCCATAACTGCTTCAATATGGAAACCAACTATTTGCCAGATATCAAGGCAAACCTCAACAAACAGATAAGCTTCGACAATAAGCATGTCGACTTTATGAATAGCGACATTGGTACCGAAGTGATGCGCTCTTTGGCCGTGATCCAAAGCCTTGATAACAAAGATGCCTTAACCCATGCCATGTTTACCGCAATCCAAGGTGCTGAGGGCGCAAACGGTCACGATCACAGTGCACCGGGCCATCAGCACGAGCCGCAAATTAACAGCCGTGATGACATCAAAAAAGTCTTCGCCCAATTTGGCGTTGATGCCGCTAAATACGACGAGTTAGCCGATAGCAAAAGCACTGATGAAAAGCTGGCCCTGTGGCGCACTCAGCAAAATGAATTCAAAATCGACAGCGTCCCCGCCTTTATCGTGAACGATAAATACGCAGTAAATTTAAACAGCATCAAAACCTTAGATGAATTGATTGGATTAATTAACTATCTTGCCGTTGAGAAAGATGCCGCAGCCGCTAAAACCTCATCGGGTGGCAGCCTAGGCTGGTTATTTTTAGTCTTTGCCGCCGCAATTGGTGTGACACGTCAGCAGCGTCTTAGCTAAATCCAGGCACAAGCGTTAAAGTAAGGAACCGTCAGCATAAAAAATGGCCTCCAAATTAGGAGGCCATTTTTATTCGCATTCGAAACACGCTTGCGATATAAGAACTTAATTCAATCGTCTATATAAATACAGTCATTTAGTGTTATTTTCCAATCTGTTATTGGCGAATGAAATCGAGAATATGACTCGCCGCCAAGATTAAATGTACGATCAAGAAACCGATAAAAGCCTGCGCAAAAATTTGATGATAACCGCGCCACGCCAACGCTGTTGGCGTCCCTTGAACAACAAACCAAACGAGGCCCGTAACCCCTGTCGCCACCAGCAACAGCATACCGATACCTTCTATTGCACTAAACAGCCCTTTACCACCTGCAACGGGGAATTTGCCTTTTGTGAGTCCAAGCATATCCTGTTTTAATTGCGTCCAATCGCCAGCTAGCCAACCAAAGTATTGGCGCCATTTTCCATGTAAGGTATTGCTGAGTAAGAAAAGAATCCCAAGCACAGTGCACGCTAAACCTAAATACACATGCAAATAGTCCCAAAAACCGGCGTTATCGGGTATCCGTCGGCCCATAAAAATCCACGGGCTGGCACAGACGAGTAAACTGCTTGATAGCACAACCCACACATGTAGATGCGCCATCATGACTCGGAACAAGGAGCTGAGTTTACTCATCATATTTTTCATCCTACTTAATGCTTCCTTTGCCCTTTGCATGATTGAAGTTTGAAGATTAAATGCATTCGCGGCGGCTTAATGAGCGCTAATAAAGTGGGCTAGGGGCAAAACGCGGCGCCGCGATTTAATGCCCAAATTAGGCGCGGTGGATCTGCTCACCAAATTCAGCCACTTTCTGCCAATCCGTGTATTCCACATTGGTAACTGGATCCGTAGGTCCTTTCGTTAACCACATGATGAAACGGATGATATTTCTATCTAAGGCGTTATAGCCTTGATAGTTCAAGTTACCACCAAAAACGCGTAATAACTGTGGCCGCCAAGTGGTTTTACTTAAGAATGCCTGCATATAAGGATTGGTTTCTGGGGTGTTTTTCTCAGGTTTACGCGCGACTAAACTAACGGAGAAAAAACCACTGACCTTATCCGTCAACACAGCTTGATGTTTTTCAATAAATTCGTACAAGCTAGGATTATGTTTACCATGGCGAATACTGGCGCCAATGATGATTTTATCGAACTCAGCGAGTGCAGGAACAGCCTTGATATCGGCGGTAACCACCTCATTGTCCAAGGCCGTTAACTGCTGCGCGAGCTTAGTTGCAATTTTTTGGGTCTGGCCGTGAACACTAGAATAAATGATGAGAATTCTTTTCAATTTAGCCTCGATTAATCCCAAGTAAAATAACCATTAAGATATTTCATACTAGGTGATTTACCCCGCAATTTACATGAAATAGATCACGGGCTTAGCCCCAAACCACTCAGGTATATGCGGTAGTTTTAGCAAGCTCACAAAAAAAGGCAAACCCTGAGGTTTGCCCATACTGAGATACACTAAACGGGATGAATCGACAAATTATCTTTTCACGCCCTACAAAGACATTAGAAATGCAATGACTTGTTCACGTTCATTTTTTGATAAATTCATAAAGGCAATTTGACTCTTTTCAGCTTCACCACCATGCCACAATATCGCCTCTTCTAGGGTTGCGGCTCGTCCATCATGTAAGAAACCGGCTTGTGGATTAACCGTCTGAGTTAAACCTATTCCCCATAGTGGCCTTGTACGCCATTCGCTTCCCGAGGCTAAAAAGTCTGGGCGGCCATCGGCGAGCCCTTCGCCCATGTCGTGCAATAATAAATCAGTGAAGGGATAAATCTTCTGTCCTTTTAAGCTATCACTCATGGCTCGCCCACCAATGTCACCACTCGTTTTAGTGGTATAAGAGGGCACATGACACGCAGTACAATTAAGTTGAGTGAATAATCTCGCCCCCTCTCTTACATTCGGTTGAGCAACATTCCGCCTTGCAGGAACGGCCAAGGTTTCAGCATAAAAAACAACAGCATCACTGAACTCAGCTCCGACTTCAGGTGCACCATTTTCATCTGCCCCTGTATCAATAAAACCAGTTCGAGTGAGATAAGCATCGTGTAGCGACGTACCTTTGATACTTTCATCGGGGAATAGAGGATTAGTTATGCCAATATCGCCACGCAGTGCACCTAAGGATTGCACCCGCACACTCGGGGTATTCGCCTTCCAGCCAAAACGGCCTAAAGACACAGGTTCTGGATCGCCCGTTTGTGCCTTCACAGCATCAAACACATAGTTCGCGCGGCCAGAAATACCGTCATGATTGGCATCATTTTCATCAACATGTTGCAAAATATCCGCTGCCGCAATCGCTTCGAGTAAACCTAAGCCAAAGACTGGCATGCCATTACGCCATCCCATTAACACATCGTCTTGCAAAAGATTTGAGGTCAAATTGGGGCTTTGCTTAGTTTCGCCGGGCGCATCATAGGGGTTTTCCACTTCAAATAGCGGCTGCTTCAATAAGACTTCAGTACCGTCTGGGTAGGTCACTGACTTTGTCTCATAGGATAAGTAAACATCTGCTTGGCCAATAAACTGATTCTGCTGCCAATCACTACGTGCTTGCAGTACGCCTCGATGAAACAGTTGTCCACCGAAATCAGGTACTGGAATGGGTGCACAATAATCATTACTCACGTCGCCTTTAATACAGGTATCGTTGGCAGCCTTACTTATCCGCAAAAAGATGCCCGCATCCGATCCTAATTTAACTCGTGTCTGGCCCGTGCTGACTTGCGGAGTCGAGTTACGTCCATCGCGTTGATGGCATGCATTGCAGTTAGCATTATTAAATACAGGACCTAAACCATCTAACTCAGGGTGTTCAGCGTTTGGCGCCGTGGTAAAAGAAGTCTCAAAAAACTTATCGCCCGCCATGTGCAGCGCAAGTTCAGTCGCGGTTAGATTTACCGATGGTGTAGAGAAACCATGTCCTGAATTACCTGCATCAAAGGTTGTCGTTGCGCCGCCGCTGGCAGTGATATCCGTATATTCAGGATAAACAATGGGTTCAGGTATGGGTGTATCAACATCTTGTGCATCGCCACTGCCACCACAGGCGCTCAGCTGTAAACAGCCAATGAAAAATGCAGGTACTAAAATGTGTCTGTTATTCATCAAAAATCTCACACAAATAAAATGACAAAGCAGCAACTATGCAATTGCATCCTTGCTGCTTAAGACATAACTCACCAAACGGGTTCCGTCGTTTAGCGTCATTTCATGACAATGCCAAGAACCTCTATCGCCTTAGCATTGCTCTGAATATGAAATTAAGATTTCCAACGAGAAAGTAATGGTATGACATCAGACTCAAGTGTGGTTTTCAGCTTGGTCAAGGCATCCACAGCCACTTGAATTCGCGCCCTTCCCGCATCATCTTTAATCGCTTGGCGGAAAGGCTGTTGATTGCTGCCAGCAATAGCGCGGATCTTGATAATGGCATCATCGATTTCACTGCTAACACGTGTCGCTAAGTTCGCATCGGCAGCAGCCACGAAGTTAATGATGCCTTGACGATCACTGTTACCGGTGAACTCTCCTTGATATACATTTCGTACCCCAATGATGTTATTGGCAAAGTCATCTAATGAGTTCCAAGAGTATTGCGACTCCACCTTTGAAGTATCAGCAGTGGCAAGGGAATCACCAAAGGGATCAGCAATCTTACCGTTACCGACCTCATCGACAATCGCGATCATGCCATTGATCAACTCTTCAACTACAGCCAATTGCGATGAGTAAATAGTATTGCCTGCTACACCGGGATTCTTCAGCAACTCAGCGTAAGGTTTAGCGGCAGCATCTTGCGGATTGTGGTTTATCTGCCAAGCGTCGTCGAGCTGCTTAGTGTAATCACGGAACACTTCGGCCAATGCAATAAGATACTCACGTTCTTTTGCTGTTAACTGACTGATAGGTTTAGTATTACCATTTACACCATCGCCGAATAATAAGAATTCAATGGTATGAAAACCTTGTACATCATCGTTCCAGCCCTTAATCGTCTCAGCATCAAAACCTGAATTAGAATTTAGCTGTGTTTGTAGATCGGTCGTATTAAGCGGCCAGCTATCAAGATGTGGATCGATACTGAGTGAGTCTACTGGGCCAAAAATATGTGATTCACCTTGCTCCCATGGTAAACGTGCCGCTTTCCACGCAGCTTGAGCAGCGTCTAAATCCGCTTGGGCTGTTGAGTTAGTGAGCTTCTGAGTCGCCAGTAAAAGGGCTTCCGCTTTCGCGGCTAAGTCCGCATAACCAGCCACGATAACGTCATCGGTCAAGTTAATGATCATCTCAGTGGCGGTGTAACTAAAGCGATTATCCGGCGTTGTCGGTGTTGTAGGCGTTGAATCATCCGATCCAGAGCCACCACAGGCTGCTAAGGTACTCATAAGGGCGATGGCTATTGCCGTTTTACGTAATGTCATAGTGCTTAATGTCCTATTTGTTCCATCAAAAATGAATGTGACTAGAGCGAAAATTGATAACCCACGCCAAGGGCGAAGAAATTAGTATCCGGAATGCTCGCGACGGCTACTTGTTGTAAGCCTGCTTCCGCTTTAATCACTATCTGTGGGATAGGAAAATAGTTAATGCCGACACTGGTCCAAGTATTTTCAAAACGCTGAGTCGCCGTGCCTGTTTCGACTTCCATCAAAGGATTGGAATAATCTATGTTGGCAAAAACGGTTAACGGAAGAGAAGTGAAATGATTCAAATCGATGCCCGCTTCAACAAAGAAGGCCTGTGACTGCGATCCTAGCTGTGCGAAGTTACCAGGCCTTAAGCCTGGCGTTGTTTTATTGGCTTGGGTAATGGCATCGCTGTCGCTTAAGGTGCCGTAGAGATACTGACCGCGTAAGATCCAAGGACCTTCAACATAAGCCGCGGCGACTGACACTATGCTAACTGTGCCATCCACATTGATTTTATTACTTTTGTGACGATTACCACTGGTATTACCATAGTAGTATGCGACCCCAACGGCGGAACCTTTTTTAAAGTTGCCGTAATCTAAACGTCCTGCAAATGCTAAATCGTCGCCATTAACATGCTCGAATCGTTTTTGATGACCCGATGCAGCCCAATCATAGGTTCTAAAATATTCCGAATTGAGACCACTGATAATTTGGGCCTGATAGTGGAAATCGGCCATTTCACCATATATTCCGATACCGTTTTCATTCCAAACAGCGGGGATCATGGCGGCTTCGCTTCGATGACGCATCACAGTAAGATATTGATTTGGTTTGTGCAGCATACTGGTCAAGCCAATAGGAACATGGATATTACCAAATTTAATCCCAAAGGCTTTAGACGGACGATAACGCAGCTCAGCCTTTTCAATCATCACCTCACCGCCAGCTTCGACTTCAGTCTCAAATTCACCGAACTCATCAAAACCATCGTATTCTAAGGCGACGCCTGTGCCGCCATGTTCATACTCTATTTCGACTTCCATGCTCCAAGCATCGGTAAATTGATAGCCGAACTCAGTGACAACGCGCTCTAAATCGAAACGATTACGGCGCTCTGGTGTGGTGTCTTGGACGTTATCAAAGTACTCATCACTGGTATAAACGGCGGTACCGTAGGATTGAAATGAAAACTTGCTAAGTTTATCGGCGGCGGTTTCAACACTATCTACCGCGGTATTGGTCTTAGTTTGATAGTCTGCCTGCTGAACTTGCTGCTGTTTCTGTTGCGCAGCTAATTCTGATAACTGCTGCTTTAATTCTTGTAATTGAGCCTCTTGCCTTGCGATAGCCTGCTCTAAAATCGCAGGGTCTGTCGCTGCCTGTGCAGTGCAATTAACCCCACCTATGAACGCAGTGACCAGGATGGCCAGTGAACTCAACTTTAACTCTGCTCTCATTTCTTTCTCCGCGCTGTGTAACAGCTTCCCCGTAAATGCGCGAACAAAATAGATCAATTGAGAATGATTTGCATTAGAATTTACAATTTAATTTACAAATAAATTACATTAGCATCTGATTGTATATCGAGTCTAACAAGCGTATTTTCATTCAAAAAAATCGCGATATTGATTAATAAACCACACATTATTTAAGCGTTAAGTTATCTAGCCTAATTACCAAAAAAGCATTAGCATTTGTAGACTTATCGCCTGAGTCCATATCCATGAAATCCATTCAAACCAAAGATCCTAAAGCACTCTTGCTATGGATGACCTTTGTAATGTCGCTCGTGTTTGCCGTTTGGCAGGCACTGCTCAATAACTTCGTGATTGAAAAAGCTCAGTTCACTGGTGCTGAAATCGGCATGTTACAAAGCCTGCGCGAGATCCCGGGGTTTTTGGCTTTTACCGCCATTTTTGTGCTTTTACTCATTCGAGAACAAGCCTTCGCCCTGCTTTCTCTGGCCTTGTTATGCATTGGCGTTGCTGTGACAGGTTTCTTTCCTCAAGTCATAGGCCTGTATCTGACGACGGTATTGATGTCTGTTGGATTTCACTATTTTGAAACCATTAACCAATCACTGACGCTGCAGTGGGTCGATAAAAAAGATACTGCGGGTTTTATGGGTAAAGCACTGGCGTGGCGCTCGGCCGCGGCCTTAGTGGGCTACGCCAGTATTTGGCTGGTGATGACCTGGTTGAAACTAGACTATCAACACATGTATCTGATTATTGGTGCGTTAGGTCTAGTCATGGTGCTAACTATGGCTTGGTATTATCCAAAATTTGAGACCACGGAAGTCCAACATAAGAAAATTATTCTGCGTAAGCGCTATTGGCTCTATTACCTGCTGACCTTTTTCTCAGGTGCGAGACGGCAAATCTTTATGGTGTTTGCGGGCTTTATGATGGTCGAAAAATTTGGATATAGCGTGAGTGAAATTACCGCGCTGTTCTTAATTAACTATGTCGTCAACCTACTGTTTGCGCCTGCGATTGGGCGATTCATTGGTCGGATTGGCGAGCGTAATGCGCTGACAGTGGAATACATTGGACTCATCATAGTCTTCATCAGTTACGCCTTAGTCGAGCAAGCACATATGGCGGCAGCGCTGTATGTTATCGATCATTTGTTGTTTGCGATGGCGATTGCGATGAAAACCTATTTTCAAAAAATCGCCGACAGCAAAGATATCGCCGCCACTATGTCGGTCAGTTTTACTATCAATCACATAGCCGCAGTGATTATTCCTGTGCTTTTGGGCTTATTATGGTTAACCGATCCCGCCTTGGTATTTTACATAGGCGCAGGCTTTGCCGTATGTTCGTTAATGCTGGCGCTCAATGTACCGCGCCACCCTGAAGCGGGTAATGAAACCTTATGGTCTTGGACAAGCAAAAAAGCTAAATCCATCGCTAAAACGGTCGAATAAAGCGGCATAATAACGAGCCAAGGAATCAGCTTAGCTCAATGTTGAGTCTAGCACTGAACGCTTAAGTGATCGCCATCTAAGCTAGGCACACAAGCGAGCTATTCAAACAAGATGTTCAAGTTAAATGCTCAAGCTAGGCAAACAAGTTAGACAGATAAAGGTGGGGGGCTATGCCCTCACCTAACCCCAATGTAGGCTCAAGGATTAACGCGATGAAGGATTCAGATATTTTACTGTTGGCAGAAGATGGCGAGTCAACATCCGAGGCATCTGCTCGCAAAAAAGCCCTGCTGCTCGGCCGTCAATTAGGTTTAGCCAGTGAGCAAGAATATCGCCCCGCGAATGCTTCCACCGCCGAACGCGCCCAACATAGATCCCGCAAGTTATCGAGCCAGTATCAAGCCAATGTGGAAACCATTTTTGCCTTAGCCCTCAGCTATACCCCGTCGGATGTGACTGGAGTCGATCTCGATCCCGACTGGAGCCATCAATTCTTTTTAATGGCGGAGCAAATCCATAACCGTAGAATGCAAGACTTGTGGGCACGAATATTGTCGAGCGAGATAGTCAATCCCGGTAACTTCAGTCTGCGTACTTTAGCGCTACTTAAGCAATTGACCCACAGGGAAGCACAAATTCTTGAAAAGGCCCTTGGCATGGCTGCTAAGGTCAATAGCGAACAGCGTCTAAAACTCATTAGCGGCTATCGCTTGTCGGGTGGGATTGGCCAATATTTCCGTAAAACAACCTCAGTCAATTTAGGTTTATCCCAGTTTGGCCTACCCTACTCCAGCATTCTGACCTTAGTCGATGCCGGGATACTGCACAGCAGCGAGTTCGAAACTGGTTTACTCAACAATAAAACCCCCATTCAATTTGCCCTACAAGGCATACAGATGAAGCTTACGCCCAAGAGCGGTAATCTGCTTTTTAGTTATTATCGCTTAACACCGATTGGTGATGAACTCGCCCAACTAGTGCAACCTAAACCGGATCAAGAATACCTCAAGGCACTGCAACTCTTGTTCGCTAAGGATTTTAAAATAGAATAATTACCCACCATAAAAATAAATTATAAATCAATAGCATAACCAGTAAAACTCAGAAATAACAAAGGAGCCTAAAGGCTCCTTTAAAGTAAGATAAGGGCTAAATGTTAAGCTAGCGCTTTAGCCTTATCGGCATTGATAACATTGATTGCCGTTAGATAATCGATTAAGGCGCGCACTTGAGTCGCTAAATCGCCTTTGCTGGTATCTATGGTTAATTCGGCCGCTAATGGCGCTTCATAGGGTGATGAAATACCAGTGAAATTACTGATTTCACCACTGCGTGCTTTCACATATAACCCCTTAGGATCACGCTGCTCGCACACACTTAATGGCGTCGACACGTGCACTTCAATGAACTGCCCTGCCGGGAAACGAGCACGAATGCTATCGCGCTCCTCACGGGTCGGGGAAATAAAGGCTGATAACACCACAAGTCCAGCATCCACCATTAATTTGGCCACTTCGCCGACACGGCGCAGGTTCTCGTCACGGTCTTCAACCGTAAACCCTAAGTCTTTACACAGTCCATGGCGCACATTATCGCCATCAAGCAAATAAGTGTGGAATCCCGCCTCAAATAACGCCCGCTCTAATGCACCAGCCAGTGTTGACTTGCCCGCGCCAGACAGTCCGGTAAACCAGAGTAATACGGGATTTTGGCCTTTCTGCTCGGCTCTGGCAGCTTGATCTACAGGATGTTGATGCCACACGATATTTGTCATAAAAACTCCTCAATCCTTATGCTGTCAAACGGCTAACACAAGGGCAATAAACTCAAGCTAATCACTAAAATGGAAAGATGATCGGCACCATAAATATCACTATCAGGGAATACAGCACAGATAACGGCAATCCTAGGCGGACGAAGTCACTGAAGCGATAATTACCCGCATTAAATACCATCAAATTAGTTTGATAGCCGTAGGGCGAAATAAAACTCGCGCTGGCACCAAAGACCACGGCCATAATAAAGGGTCTGGCATCGACACCGTAATTAAGCGCAATCGCGTAAGCGATAGGGAAAGCTAGCGCCGCGGCGGCATTATTGGTGACCAGTTCAGTCAACAATAAAGTCATTAAATACACACCAATAAAGGCGCCAAACACCCCATAACCATTAATAACCGAGAGTAATCCTTGGGCTAAACTGTCCGCAAGGCCAGTGCTCATCATCAAGTTGGCTAGCCCTAACGCACTCCCCACTATCACCACTAGTTCCAATGGAAAACGGCGTTTAAGCTCAGCTAAAGTAACTGCGCCGATGGCAAAATAACTCAGCAGCAAGAGCACTAAACCCTTAGCCAAGGGCAATACATCGGTGACACTCAAAACGATAGTGACCGCAAAGCCCAGTAATACCCAACGACCACGGTGACTGTCTAGGCGCACATTCAAATCTAGGCCGCTGATCGCCGCAAATTCTGAACTTAATTTTGCGCTATTGCTGAAACCATCGCCGGGCGTCAATAACAACACATCGCCGGGTTGCAAAATAATGTCACCGAGCCCGCCTTTTAGCGGATGATTGCCGCGGCGAATCGCCATCACTGCCGCATCGAACTGCTCGCGAAAACGCGATGCTTTCAACGTACTGCCGACTAAACTGGATGAGGGTGCGAGCACAGCTTCAACTAAATTTTGTCCCTTGGCTTGATGCTTACCAAACCAATCTAAACCATCGAATTGATGCAATAACTCAACCGATTCCACCGCGCCACTAAAACGCAGTACGTCGTCCGCTTGCAGCACTAACTGGGGCGGCACTGGGCAAATACAAATGCCGCTGCGCTCTAACTCAACCAGATATAACTTTTTCAGTGCCCTGAGTTTGTTATCGACCACACTGCGGCCGACTAAGGACGAGCCCTTTGCCACATGGGCTTCAAGCAAATAAGGCAGCGCCTCTTCATCCGATTCTTCCCGTCTGTCGGGCAGAATGTTCGCCAGTAGGATCAGCAATAACATACCTGCGATAACGATCACCACGGCGACCGGCGTGAACTCGAAGAACCCTAAGGCGGGTAAGCCGGCGTTCTCCACAAAGGAGTTCACAATCAGGTTGGTCGAGGTGCCAATCAGAGTCAATGTGCCACCTAAAATTGCCGCATAATTCAACGGTAATAATAACTTAGCAGGTGCGTGCGCTTGATTGCGACGCACAACCCCAATAAGCGACGCCACCACAGCCGTGTTATTGGTAAAGGACGACAGCAAGGCAGTAGATAACCCGAGTTTTGCCATTGTCATAGGCAAAGAACTATTGCCTATGACTTGACTCAACTTTCCCAGTAGGGAGGTTTTTTCTAATGCCGTCGCGGCCAATACCAAGAGGACAAGTGTGACTAAGCCAATATTGGTAAAGCTTGTTAATGCGGTATCGAGCGCAACCATGCCAAGCAAATAACAGAGCAAAAATGCAAATAAAAACAATACCGCAGGATTAATACGGCCGCTAATTAAGCCAGCCACAAGCCCTAACAAAATAATCGCTAACAGCCACAAGTCACTCACAAATTAAGCTCCAAGCTTAGAAATATCTATCGCTTGCCAATGGGGGAAGTGTTTACGCACTAAAGCATTAAACTCGACTTCAAAAGCACTAAATTGCGATGCGGTTTGCTTGTTAACGTGTTGACCTGACACCACCATTACAGCGGCAACTGTCGCATTGCTCAAGCGATCAATTAAGATCATTCCGCCCGTATCGCGCACTAACGAATAGGCATCAAACACTATGTCTTCGGTCAGTTCTAAGGTCACACGCGCAATCGCGTTTAACCCAAGTGTATCCGTTGCGCTGCGCGCTAAGGTATTAACATCAACCACATAATCGATAGCAGTCACAGAGGCTTGTGTCTTCTTACCAGCCACTTTGATATCGTATAGCTGGCCGAGTTGTAATGGCTTTTCGTCCATCCACACTAGGTCGGCGCTGATCAGGTTAGCAACGGCTGGCGCTGAGTCGGGTTTGGCCAGTAAATCGCCGCGGGAAATATCAATTTCATCTTCCAGCGTGATAGTCACAGCTTGGCCAGCAACCGCTTCTTGAATGTCGCCATCGAAGGTAACAATGCGTTCAACCTTGCTGCGTTTGCCCGATGGCAAAGCGATTAATTCGTCGCCGACATTGATGATGCCAGAGGCTAACGTGCCCGCAAAACCGCGAAAATCTAAGTTAGGACGCGACACGTATTGCACCGGGAAACGCACGGGCAATGCGCTGAGTTCACGTTGCGTATCAATGGTTTCTAGTAGTTCAAGCAAAGTACCGCCTTGATACCATGGGCTTTGGGTGCTGCGCTCAACCACGTTGTCACCATTAAGCGCCGATAAGGGCACAAAGTGGATATCGAGGTTACCGAAATTTTTCACGAAATCGGTAAAGTCAGCACGTATGCGGTTGAATACTTGCTCATCAAACCCAAGTAAATCCATCTTATTTACGGCAACGACAAAGTGACGGATCCCCAGCAATGAGGCGATAAACGCATGGCGTTTAGTCTGAGTCTGCACGCCGTAGCGGGCATCGACTAAGATCACCGCCAAATCACAGGTCGATGCACCCGTTGCCATGTTGCGCGTGTACTGTTCATGCCCTGGGGTATCGGCGATAATGAACTTACGCTTATCACTTGAAAAGTAACGGTAAGCCACATCGATAGTGATGCCCTGCTCGCGCTCGGCTTGCAGACCATCGACCAGCAAGGCTAGGTCAATCGCTTCACCTGTGGTGCCCATCTTAGCGCTGTCGCTCTTTAGACTCGCCAATTGATCTTCATAGATCTGGGCGCTGTCGTGTAACAGACGGCCGATTAAGGTACTCTTGCCGTCATCCACACTGCCACAGGTTAAAAAGCGCAGTAAGCCTTTGTTCTGCTGCTGAGCTAGATATTCTTTCACACCATGGAGGGTAATTTCTGCCGCCATGCGATTGGTTTTATTGACCGCTTTGTCCATCTTATTCTCACTCTTGATCTGCTTGGCTACAGGTCGCGCTTTACCAACGCCACCTTCACGAAATAGGATTAACCTTGCCGAGATTAGAAGTAGCCTTGACGCTTCTTCTGCTCCATCGAGGCACTTTGATCTGAGTCGATCAATCGGCCCTGACGTTCGCTTGAACGGGTTAACAGCATTTCTTCAATAATCTTCTCTAGGCTGTCGGCCTCAGAATGCATGGCGGCCGTAAGTGGGTAACAACCTAAGGTTCTAAAACGCACCACTTCTTCTTTAAACTGCTCGCCCTCGGCTAACTTCATCCGCTCATCATCGGCCATGATTAACTGACCGCCGCGCTCAACCACTTGACGTTTAGCCGCAAAATACAAAGGCACTAACTCAATGTTTTCTTGATAGATATATTGCCAAATATCCAGCTCAGTCCAGTTAGATAACGGGAATACGCGAATACTTTCGCCCTTGTTCACTGCGCCATTATAGGTGCGCCACAGTTCTGGACGTTGATTTTTAGGGTCCCATCTGTGGTGACGGTCGCGGAACGAATACACCCGCTCTTTGGCGCGAGATTTCTCTTCATCGCGGCGAGCCCCACCGAAAGCCGCATCGAAACCGTATTGGTTAAGTGCTTGCTTTAAACCTTGGGTTTTCATGATGTCAGTGTGTTTCGCACTGCCATGGTCGAAAGGGTTAATCCCCTGCGCCAACCCTTCTGGGTTAATGTGCGTCAGTAACTCGAAGCCAAATTTCTTTGCCTGCGCATCACGGAATGCGATCATCTCTTTGAATTTCCAACCCGTATCGACATGCAGCAACGGAAACGGGATCTTGCCCGGATAAAAGGCTTTTCGCGCTAAGTGCAACATAACGGAAGAATCTTTCCCGATGGAATACAACATCACAGGATTATCGAATTCGGCTGCAACTTCACGAATGATCTGGATGCTCTCGGCTTCCAGTTGTTGTAAGTGGCTTAATTCACGCCCGGCCATACTATTCTCCGTTTACCTTAAATTCGCTGCATTACCACAGCATGGGTTAGCTTAATTTTCTTAAAATTTTTAACTGCTTAGTATCTTTAACTGCTTGCGGCTTAGCTTATCGACGCGGCGACACGCTAACCGATTGAGTGTGCTCATCACTGGCTTGAGTCGATTCAACCACTTCAGGGTTGAACCAGTGCAAGGTGTCACTCAGCGCAACCACTTCACCTATGATCATCAAAGCTGGCATTTGTAATTCAGGATCGGCGGCAAGCTGTTCAAGCTCACCTAAACGGCCGATAAAACGACGTTGCTCTTTAGTGGTTGCCTTTGACACTATGGCCACCGGTGTTTCAGGGCTTCGGCCCGCATCGACCAAACCTTGGCGAATAATGCCGGCGTTAAGAATCCCCATATACACGACTAAGGTATTGTTAGGATTAGCATAACCTTGCCAGTCCATAGGGCGACTCTCTAACTGACAATGGCCAGTGATAAAAGTCACGCCTTGGGCATGATCTCTGTGGGTTAGGGGAATTCCCGCATAGGCAGATGTGCCGCTGGCGGCAGTAATACCGGGGACGACTTCAAACTCAACCCCCGCTTCGACTAAGGTTTGCAACTCTTCGCCACCGCGACCAAAAATAAAAGGATCGCCGCCCTTAAGACGCACCACATTTTTACGGGTGTAGGCTTTAGTCACGAGTAACTGATTAATCTCGTCCTGTGCGGCGCTATGCTTACCCGCACGTTTACCTACGGCAATCTTTTCAGCGTCTTTGGGAATAAGATCGAGGATATCTTGACTGACTAAAGCGTCGTATAGCACAGCATCTGCGGTTTTCAGGATACGCCATGCCTTTAACGTCAATAACTCAACGTCACCAGGACCTGCACCCACCAGCCAGACTTTGCCTTTGGCCGCTTGGCCCGGTAAAGATAAAATTTCCATCAACATCCCCAAGATCACTTTAGTCTGTAGAAATATAGCGCGTCTTATATTCCATAATAAATAGATAATTATTAGTTTTTATATCATTTAGATATAAAAGAAATCACTGATATCAATTTAAAGTGGAAAAATATTAAGTTTCAAAATCAAAAGCATCTTAACTTAATAATAAGCAATTGAATTTAAATAATTTAATAAGAATACAGCAGTTATCTACAACGATTATCTCTCGGTTAAGAATGTGATTCTGGCACTATGTTATTGCCAAAAATTCTACCAAAATCGGCCTCAACAAAACGAAAACCTCGCTAGCAAGGCAAGCTGTCACCCAATAGTGCAGAATTTTTCCATAACCATAAATTCACTTTCTAATGTTAAGCTGGGCATAACTATCTTTGTTGAGTACGACTGACAAATACACAAATAAGCACATCAAGGAGGGCCGATGAAACGACTTTATTCAGGTATTGCAATGGCTGGGCTATTAGCTTGTACGAGTATAAATGCCGAAGAATCATTAGTAGAAGGAAGGGTCAAAGATGAACTTGCCACGGCAGAACTGCCCTTTGTGATTACGCCACATAAAGTGAACTACCTTTTACCTGCGACCTATAACCCAGATCCCAACATGGCACCGTTCGCTGAAGATGCCATCCTCAATCCCTACACCTTGGATGAGTTCGAGGCTAAGTTTCAAATCAGTTTTAAATTCCCTATTTGGTACAATGTCTTTGGTGATAATGGTCATTTATTCTTTGCCTATACCAATCAATCCTATTGGCAGGTTTATAACAAAGACACCTCATCTCCGTTCCGTGAAACCAATCACGAGCCTGAAGTCTTTATGCTGTTTAATAACGATTGGAAAATAGGCAGTGTGACCAATTCCTTTTGGGGCGTTGGTGCTGTGCATCAATCAAATGGTAAATCAGGACCGCTTTCTCGCAGCTGGAATCGACTCTATGCCACTATGATTTTTGATGCCGGTCCACTCGCCTTCTCAACCAAAGTCTGGTGGCGTATTCCTGAGGATGAAAAAACCGATCCGCATCAAGCTCGCGGTGACGATAATCCCAACATTGATGACTACATAGGAAGAGCTGAGTTTATTGGTGTCTATGGTATCGATGAACATAGATTCACCTTAACCCTTAGAACAAACCTAGAAGATATCGACAGAGGTTCAGCAGAAGTAACCTGGAGTTATCCTATCGTCGGCAACTTACGCCTTTATACTCAATACTTTAATGGTTATGGCGAGAGCCTAATCGATTACAACTATCACAACCAACGTATTGGTATCGGGATTTCGCTCAACGATATTCTGTAGCAAATATAAAAGTGACAGAGTACAAAAATCAGCCATAATTTGCTGCTAATCTACAAAACCTGCTGCTAAATTGCTCAGATGGACCTGAGTTTATGGCCGAGCGGGACGATTTACATTGATCCGAATGGCATTTAAGCCGATAGTCGCACACCTTTTTGTGCCCTGAAGCTACGCCTTAACATCATGGAGGAATATGAGTTTTAGCTACCGCAGCATAGTCGTGCTACTCAGTGTCATTATTTTCGCGAGCTTACTTAAGCTCGCGTTTTTTGCTGTGCCAAAAGATAACACCGCACCTATGCTTAATGCGCAAGAGGTACGCCAAGATCTCTATGCCTTATTGGATCAAATCGAGCAACACTCGGCGTTTTATGCGTTAACGCCCGACAAAGCCAGTCCGCAACTCAAATATATGGCGAGCCTGATTGTCGAGCAGTACCAAGACATCACTCCCAATGACCGCTTTGCCGCTGAAATCACTAAACTACTCAATAGCCTCAAAGATCCCGGCGCTCAAGTACAGGACTTCAACGATCAAAGCGGCGAACTCCCGTTAACCTTACGACCACTTAACGACCAGTGGTTAGCCTTAGATAGCAGTAATAGTCCAATCAACAATGACTTTCCCTTTGTGACTCATATCGACGGTTTACCTATGAGTAAATGGGTAGCTGCCAGCCAAGCCTATTTACCTGAACCTGCAAAACAGAGCCAAGAAATGCAGTTACCTTGGCTGAAAAAACTTAACCTATTACGTGAAGATTTAGGGCTCAGCATCAAGCCCTATGTGCTCGTTACGCTGATTAATGATGATCTGCAAACCCAGCAGGTGACTCTCGCCCTGCCAAGCCGCGAACCGCAGACTCAATTAGTGGAAAATAATCAAGAAGATCAGACACAAGATATGAGTGTTTTTGAATTCATTAATCAGTTATCTCAGTTTGAGCGCACCGAATTTCAAGACACTCCAAATCAATTAGAAACAGTTAACAATACTACGGTCAAACTGAAGATCAGCGATCTGTACGCCTTTGAATTGGATAGAGATCTACAGCAAGAACTGCTAAAGGGCATGACACATCCATTACTCATTATCGATTTACGTCATGCCAGTGGTTTTAGCCCAAAGCTATTAACCCTGTTATCGCGATATCAAGATACTGATTTAAATAACACTTTAGCGCCAAACGTGATGGGATTTGCACACTATCGCCGCTCACCAGAATTGAGAAATGACTATCTACAACCACTCAACTTTAAGCCTTTAGCTGCGCTCGAATACAGTGCGCCACGACTAAAATCCCTCACCCGCAACTTACCCCCAGTCGATGAAGATAAATTCAGCCCTTGGTACGTTCGCACTAAACCTTCGGTGACTCCTGAAGGGCGAAATCGTTTAGCACTGCTCGTGAGTCCCAAATGCCGCCAAGAATGTGAGTGGATTGCCTATCGCACTAAATCTTGGTCTAGGGCGAATTTGATTGGTGAAAAAACCTCGGGCGATTTTGCTCGTCAGTACCATTTCAAACTGCCAAACAGTGGGTTAGACATAAGATTCAGTAGTTCGTTAACCTATGATGCACAGGGGAAACTCTTGTCAGGTGCTGGGACTGAGCCCGATATTTGGCTCCCGCAAAACAGCGATATCCAATGGCAAGGATTAGTGAGTTTAGTGCGTTCCGCTAAGCCAAAAACTCAGCTCATTCAAACATCACAAACCACTAAGTTGGCGCAAGCTAAGCTGAATTGACACAAAAAAAGAGCCAGCAATCTGCTGGCTCATTTCAAACATTGATTCGTTAACTGATATCAGTTAGCTAAAGAATGGATTCTAGAATTATTTCTTTTCAGTCGCTTTAGAATTGGCGACTGAGCCTATAACCAAACCTTGCTTATTCACATCGAAGCTCATTTGAACTCGCATGTTGTAATCTTTAAGCATTTTCATTTCTTCAGGAATTGGCTCGCCGCTCATTTCTAACAACGTCAGCATTGGAGTGAACATCTTGCCGTAATCGGCAGATAAGCTATACATGCCATTCGCAGACAGTTTCTCGCCCGCTAATTTGTTCGCCAAAGCCAAACCTTTGTCACCACTATACACCACTAAATGCTGACCTTTAATCGCGAGCATAGGCTTAACACCTAACTCAGGAGGCAACATCAATAGTGGTGATAAATCAGTGGCATCGCCGTTATCAGCTAATTGCACTTCGGCCAACATAGGTGCAAAAGGCTTCACCATATTGAACAACATAGATGGGTTTTCGGCGCTGAGGCTAACTAACGCATCTAAGCTTTCTAACTTAGGCTCTTGGTCTTGAGTGCTCATTTTAAAGTCGAGCAATGAAACGCTCATGCCTTTCACACCGTTCGCCATGCCCGTGAACATGCCAAGCATAGCTGGGCTCTGTTGGCTCAACTCAGCTTGCAACTCGGCCAGTGGCGCACAGGTCAATTGCGGCTTTTGCAGATCATCCCAAATAGCCGTTAATGAAGGTGAAACTTCGTTGACATCTAAGCCTATGCCCATAGAGAAGATAGTGCTGTCGATATCCGCCAGATGTGCAGGAATAAAGCCACGCATCTTTTGCATGGCCGCAAGAATCGGTTGATTCTTAGTTTCAACCACAAATGAGGCCGCCATATGGCTTTCTTTTTCTGTCACAGAAAACGCGGTTAAACCCGCAACCGTGCGCGGCCAATTAGCAGCAATGGCGGTTAATTCGGTGCGACATTCAGGTGTTCTAATTTGCGCTAATGGATCTTCACCGACGCTTTCATTAGCAAAAAACTTCGTCAATTGCTTAGATAACATATTGCTATCGGCTGAGGTCAACGCCTTTACAATTTCCACATGGTTGATAAAGCTGATGCTGTCATCTTTAAAACCATGGGTCTTAATAATATCGTCCAATATGCCAGAAGCGGCTAATGACTGCGGCGCCTTCTTAATACCGAATGCCATTTCTAATAATTCAGGCTCGGTAATAGAAGTGCTGAAAGTAATCGTTAATATGCCATCTTTTTGGGCAAATAGCAGATCAGTTTTTTCAGTTGAAGCTTCATCCGATAATGCATAAGCGCGATAATCAACATCACCCACTTTACGCATTTCGTGGGTCACACCACTGTCTTTTTCGGCTTTATCTAATGCAGCCCAAAATGCATCCGCTTGATTGACGTCAATCTTGAATACAGGCAAAGCACCTAGAGTATAGAAATATGGTTTAATTTCATCAGGAAAACCAAAGGTTTTCAACAGTAAGGCTGGATCTTTAATGCCATCCATATACTGCTGATAAATGCTGACGAAGAACTTACCCATAGGGCTATCCAGCTCACCAAATTCGGCAAGCGCGTTACTTGGATATTGCTGATAATTTCCAGAAATAGACTGTAAATACGCTTTCAACGGGAAGGGTTTTAGCTGACCCGAAAATATCGGCGTATCAGCAGGCACATAGTCGAGCAAAGGATTTGCAGAGGCACTAGAGCCAGCACCATTCTGCGTATACCAATAACCACCCGCACCAGCTGCAATAATTGCCGCGGCAATCACAATCTTTTTCATTTAAGAAACTCCATTTAATGACCATTCAATTTTATGAAATCAATACCTAAAGTAATCCCTAGGTATTTGAATATTTATCCGCTCTTACATATCCCTTACGCAGATAATGCAAAACCAGAAAACTAAGGTATAAATTTTGCCCGATAATTTAACATTAAAGCGATACAGAAGCGAACAGGATAGGGAGTCAAACCGTTAAAACGCATCAGCGTTAACCTTAATTCAACAGGTTTCCAATCTTATTTCAATTCAGTAATAAAAGATCTTTAAGTCGTCGACGATTAGCAAAGTGCCCAATGACTCATAAATGCATCTGGGCCAAACTCACACGCCAGACCTTCATCCCGCTTCGTGGACTTTTTTAAGCGTGACGTCACCTAACTGGCGCATCTGTTTGCGGATCCACGCCGAACGCTGCTGCACATAGGACGACGGAGGTGACACTTTATAGCGCCAAGGATTCGGTAAGATAGCTGCAAGTAATGAAGCTTCATATTGGGTCAGTTTTGCCGCAGACTTGCCAAAATAATGCTTTGATGCCGCTTCGGCGCCGTAAATACCCGGGCCAAATTCGACGATATTTAAATACACTTCAAGAATGCGCGACTTATCCCAAGTCAGTTCCATCATTAAGGTAAACCAAGCTTCTAATCCCTTACGAAAGAAACTGCGGCTAGACCACATAAACAGGTTTTTCGCCGCCTGCTGACTTAAGGTACTGGCTCCGCGAACTTTAGTGCCTTTCTGATTGTATTTCAGCGCCGAACTTATCGCGGCTAAATCAAATCCCGTATGCTCGGCAAAACGTTGATCTTCAGCGGCGATCACCGCCAATTGTAACTCAGGAGAAATGTGCGCTAAATCGCGCCACTGATGCATAACTTCCCCCATAGGTGCAGGTGGAAATAAGGCGCGTTCAATCCGCCAAGTCCACATGGGTGGATTAACGAATCTGAGTAGAATAACCAATAAGATTGAGCAAATGAATGCCCATACTAATCCCTTGAATAGCCAAGACAATAAACGACGAAAGCCACGCTTACGTCTCTGAGGAACAGGGCTATTCGACTTATTGGCACTAGGACGCCTGACATGATCTCGCATCGCATATAAAGGGGCCGTCATTTACACCATCTCATCCGCGCACTCTCGTTTCTGATATCCAGTTAAGCTAATCCATTAGGCATTCTTTACAACGTCCAAGGCTTATTAGAAAACCGTTTAAAGCACTAAGGAAGTTGCGGGCCGATCATGCTACGACAATGGAAGAAATACCAAGGATATCTTACTCGATAATCAAAGATAGGCAGAGAAATAACCACAATAACAAATCACTATTGAATATGGCGAGGGCTTAACTTGACTTGACCTCGGCAGCTTTGACGACAGCTGACCGAGGTTGCAATGGCTGATTAACGAGGGCTAGCAAGTCAATCAAACAGCTTGTTACTCGCAGCTGCGAGTCAGGTTTTCAACGCTTTCACTGCATCCAGTCGAATGATATCAATACACAGCAAACTCAGCCCATAAATACTGATATACAACCACTTAACCTCGAAAAAGACACAAGTCATGTCTATTTCACAGTAAAACCCCTCAAAACCATCTACGGGAACTTCAAAATATAGCTCAGGCTCAACCAATGTGCATAACCCTGTGAGTAAAAATGTACAACATTTTTACTCTTGAAAAAAGCCAGCAACACTAACTCTATGAATATCAATATATCTCACTGAAATGACGCTTAAATGACATCGCTTCACTTTCTCGTCACCCCAGAGTATTAAATTCAACCAAAGACTTATCTAACTGCAATAAAAACGCCCCAACGGTAATTGAGGCGTTTAATATTTTAAATCAATAAGATGACTAAACTTCAATGGGGAAACTAAATTTCGTAGTGCAGACCACACTCACGTTTCAGCCCATTAAAGCGCGTTTCTTCCTCTGTCATGCCTAATTCAAGTGGTTTACTCGAATGGGTATCACCAACAGAAACATAGCCTTGGTCCCAAAGTGGGTGGTACGGCAAGTCAAATTGAGTCAGATAGAGGTGCACATCTTTATTCGACCACTCGATAATCGGCAATAATTTAAAGCGAGTGCCATGAATCGCCAGTATCGGCAGCGCCTCACGGGTGCTGGCTTGGCTGCGCCTCAGCCCTGCAAACCAAGTACCGACCTCAAGCTCGGCCAAAGCACGTTGCATAGGCTCAACTTTATTTAAACGGTTGTATTGCTCTAACCCGTCTAACCCTTGCTCCCACAACTGACCAAAGCGCGCCTCTTGCCATGCAGCTGTCATCACTGCTTGATACACTTTTACATTCAGTGACAAACGCTCGGTCAGCTCATCGATAAACCGATAGGTTTCAGGGAACAAATACCCTGTATCCGTGAGGATAACCGGAATATTCGCCTGTGCCTGACTCACCATATGCAGCATCACAGCGGCTTGAATCCCAAAACTTGACGACAGCGCATGATTACCGGGCAAATAAGTTAAGCCCCACAACACTCGCTCTTGTGCGCTCAATCCAGCTAAGAACTGATTGATGCGCTCAAGCGCTATCGTTTGCTCGGCCTTAGTCGCACTCAATAGCGCCGTTAACTCGGCCGTGCTGACCACTGTCGGCACTGTATCACTGGTTTTTTGCTCAAGATCAACCATGAAAATCCTTAGCGGCATCAATAACCGCCTTCACAACGCCCACGCGGACGGTGAAGTTACCAAAGGTTTCGCCTGCATCACGCTCTACGGCGTAGCGGCCAAACAAGGCATCCAATTCGGCGAGAATGTCCGCCTCTTGGATATTTTCTCTGTGCATCTTGTTCAGACGAGTCCCTTCAAAGCTTGCGCCTAAGTACAAGTTGTAACGACCTGGTGCTTTACCCACAAGGCCAATTTCAGCGGCAAAGGGGCGTGCACAACCGTTTGGACAACCTGTCATCCGCACCACAATCGCTTGCTCACTGATGCCGTGTTTTGCCTGTAGCGCATCGATATGATCGATAAACTCAGGGAAGTAACGCTCAGCTTCCGCCATTGCTAATGGACACGTCGGCAACGCCACACAGGCAATCGAATGACCGCGGGTTTGCGTCAACACTTGGCCCAGTAGTCCGTGTTTGCGGGCTAAGCCTTCAATGGTGGCTTTATCTTCTGCCGCCACACCTGCGATGATCATGTTTTGATTCGAGGTCATACGGAAATCGCCTTTGTGGATCTTAGCAATTTCACGCAGTCCCGTTTGCAGGGTTTGGCCCGGTAAATCTTTAATGCGGCCGCTTTCGATAAATAAGGTTAAATGCCATTTACCGTCAACGCCTTCGACCCAACCATAACGGTCGCCGCGGTCGCCAATCACAACATCACGCTTAGGCTCAAACTTCACCCCAGCGCGCAGTTCGACTTCGGCTTTAAACTGCTCATAGCCATGGTCGACGATAGTGTATTTAAGGCGTGAACGTTTACGGTTAACACGATTACCCCAGTCGCGTTGCACTGTCATGACAGCTTCGGCAAACTTCATCACGTCTTCAGTTTTGATAAAACCAAAGTCGTCAGCCAGACGTGGGAAAGTCTCCACCTCGCCATGGGTCGAGCCCATGCCGCCGCCAGCGGTTAAGTTAAAGCCAACCAACTCACCGTTTTCAGCAACGGCGATAAAGCCTAAATCGTTAGTGTAAACGTCAACATCGTTATCGGGAGGCACCGCAACCGCCATTTTGAACTTACGTGGCAGATAAGTTTTGCCATATACAGGTTCAACGGTTTCATCTTCGGTCGAAAGTAACTTTTCTTCATCTAACCAAATTTCGGCGTAGGCGCGCGTATGGGGCAACAGATGATCTGACAGTTGTTTCGCCACCGCATAGGCTTGCTCGTGCAGTTTCGATTCCACCGGATTAGGATTACACATCACGTTACGGTTAACGTCACCACAAGCGGCAATCGAATCCAGCGCTTCACGATCTAAGTCTTGAATAATGGTCTTCAAGTTACGCTTAGGAATACCGTGGTATTGGAAGGTTTGACGGGTCGTCAAACGAATGCTGTTCGAGCTGGTGAGCGTCGAGGCAATTTTGTCTACACCTAACCATTGCTGCGGAGAACAAATACCGCCAGGTACACGGGCACGCAACATAAAGCTGTATAAAGGTTCGAGTTTTTGCTCTTTACGTTCGTTACGTAAATCGCGGTCATCCTGCTGATAGAAGCCGTGGAATTTGATCAGCTGCTGATCGCCGTCACTGAAACTGCCGGTTACCGCAGAATCTAAGCCTTCTTTGATGGTCCCGCGCAGGTAATCACTGTCGATCTTTAGGTATTCGTTTAACGCTAACTTTTGCTCACTCATGGCAACTGCCTCTTAAATTCGGTTCGCTGACTGCACGGGTCATCACGTGTGCAGCTTTGGCTATTCTTATGCGTTTCTTATCTGCGCAACGGTTGAGATTAATACACGTCTTTTTGGTAACGCTTATCGCTGCGCAGGGTTTCAAAATAGGCTTCAGCCGCTTCGGTATTCAAACCACCGACTTCGACAGCCACCTCAATCAAGGCTTGGTGAACATCTTTCGCCATACGTTCAGCATCACCACAAATGTACAGATGCGCACCGTTTTGCAACCATTGCCACAGGGCTTGGCCTTGCTCTTTAATACGGTGCTGCACATATATTTTATGGGCTTGATCGCGCGAGAATGCCACGTCGATACGGCTTAAATCGCCATTTTTCAAATACTGTTGCCACTCAGTTTGATACAAGAAATCCTGCTCAAAGTGAGGATTGCCGAAGAATAACCAGCTATCGCTTTGAATCCCTTGTGCTACGCGCTCCTGCATAAAGGCACGAAACGGCGCAACACCTGTGCCAGGGCCAACCATGATCACTGGTGTTTCTGGATTTTCAGGTAAACGGAAATGCTTATTAGGCTCAACATAAACCTTAACCTGAGTGCCTTCCTGCGCAGAGGCTAAGAAGTGTGACGCGCCGCCAAAACGGGCCGCGCCGTGACGCTCATCTTCCACTAACGCCACGGTTAAATGCACTTCAGTTTCGACTTCGCTTTGGCTTGAGGCAATTGAATAAAGCCTTGGCGTTAATGGACGCAGTAATTCAAGTAGTTTTGCCGCGCTTAAGGCCACAGCACCATTGGATAACGGATACTGAGTGACTAAATCGGCAAATTGATGCTTAAGGATAAACTGACGTACTTGTTCTTTATCTTCGCTCAATGCCAGCAGTTCAGCGCTGCCGCTCAGTTCGGCCCAGGCTTTGACTAATCCAGGGTATAACTGAGTCAGCTCTTTCTTATCGACCAAGGCTTGCTTAAGGGTCAAGGATTCTGTGCCTAGAGTCACTAACTCATCGGCGGCCAATGACAGACCCGCTAAGACTTCATCGACTAACACTTCGTTATTACTAAACCACACACCGAGGGCATCACCCGCTTGGTAGCTTAGGCCTGACTCGCCAAGGTCAATTTCTACATGGCGCACGTCTCGGTCCGAACCGCGACCGGTAATTTTTTGGCTCACAAGCACTTCAGCGCTATAGGGATTTTGCTTAGTAAATTCGCTTTCGCCAATCGCTTTAGCGGTGCCGATAGATACCACACTGGCGGACGAGGTTTCGATCAGCGGCTTAACGGCCTCTAACACATCGGCGTGCCACTGACCCGCAGCAGCTTCATAGTCCACATCGCATTCAATTAAAGGTAACAGTGATTTAGCACCCAGTGCCGCTAGGCGGGCATCGAAGTCTTTACCGGTTTGGCAGAAAAATTCATAGCTTGAATCCCCCAATGCCAGCACTGAGTAATGTAAATTGTCTAACTTAGGCGCGCGTTTAGAGGCTAAAAACTTATGTAATTCAATCGCATCATCCGGCGCTTCACCTTCACCATGGGTGCTGACCACCAGCAAGAGCACAGTTTCTTGCTTCAATTGGCGAACATTGTATTCGCCCATTGAAGCCAGATTGACCGCATAACCATGCGCCTGCGCCTTATCGGCGAGCGCTTTAGCGACACCACGGCCATTACCCGTTTGGCTGCCATAGAGAATCGTCACGGTTTGAGCCGCTTGCACCTCTGCGGCAGGCGCTAATTGGCCAGCATTGGCGGTGGCAGCAAGATAGCCACTCACCCAAGCCAGTTGCACAGCACTTAACTCAGAAGTGAGTTGTTTTAGCTTCTCGACTTGTCCTTGAGACAATGGCGAAGCCAGCGATGAAAGTTCTTTTAACAACATGAGACGGCCCTATGACAGTGTAATGTCCACAAGCTTATCGCGGTTTAAGAAAAGCAAAAAAGAATAAAATCGGATTTTTAATTCCATTTTGGAATATACAAAGTGCAAAATTTAAGCTACAAAAGTGTGCACTGGTTAAAAGTTTTTGATCCGACCAGTGCAGAAACGGCCTGCTTGAGAAATATGCACTTGTGCCAAGCTAAAGTATTGCCACAATGGTCATGAGCCTGTCGAACAGTAATTTCTGTTGCCCACAGAATAGTTTGTTTTTAAAACAAAAGTGTCCATCCTAGATTGAATGCCCCAACTGGCTCGAATCACCAGCCGAGTAAATGCTGGCGATGACAGATTGTGCAGTTGAGTACGATGAAGGAAGCACAGCAGGCACAACGATTAAATAAACCATCAGGGAGTAGTCATGCAGATTGGAATACCGAGAGAAAGTCTCGCCGGTGAAACTAGGGTCGCCGCGACCCCAGCCACCGTTGAGCAGCTTAAAAAACTCGGCTTTGAAGTTGTTATTGAGGCCAATGCGGGTCAACTGTCAAGCTTCGATGATGCAGCCTTTGAGGCTGCAGGCGCGAAAGTGACAACTGATGTTTGGCAAGCCGATCTGATTTTTAAGGTCAATGCGCCAAACGACGCTGAAATCGAACAAATCAAAGACGGAGCAACTGTCGTCAGCTTTATTTGGCCCGCACAAAACCCTGAGCTGGTTGCGAAGTTAGCTAAACGCAAAATCAACGTGATGGCGATGGACATGGTGCCACGTATCTCCCGTGCCCAGTCACTCGATGCCCTCTCCTCTATGGCCAACATTGGCGGCTATCGTGCCGTGGTTGAAGCCGCGCATCAATTTGGCCGTTTCTTTACCGGTCAAATTACCGCTGCCGGTAAAGTGCCGCCCGCTAAAGTGCTAGTGATTGGTGCTGGTGTGGCAGGTCTTGCTGCCATTGGTACTGCAGGTTCGCTTGGCGCCATAGTGCGCGCCTTCGATACCCGCTTAGAAGTGGCCGAGCAAATTGAGTCTATGGGCGGCCAATTCCTTAAACTGGATTTTGGTAACGAAGAAGGTGGCTCATCGGACGGTTATGCTAAAACCATGTCGGATGAATTTATAGCCGCCGAAATGGCGCTTTTTGCTGAGCAAGCCAAAGAAGTCGATATCATCATCACCACAGCGCTGATCCCGGGTCGTCCTGCGCCTAAGCTCATCACCAAAGCTATGGTCGATAGCATGAAGAGCGGCTCAGTGATTGTTGATTTAGCCGCTGCAACGGGTGGTAACTGCGAATACACGCAATCGGGTGAGCTGTTTGTTACTCCTAACGGCGTAAAAGTGATTGGTTATACCGACCTTCCCGGTCGCTTGCCTGCACAATCGTCACAGCTTTACGGCACTAACTTAGTCAACCTGATGAAGTTAATGTGTAAAGAAAAAGACGGCACAGCCAGCATCAATTTCGATGATGTGGTCATGCGCAACATGACTGTGCTCAAAGAAGGTGAAGTGACCTTCCCGCCACCACCGATTTCGGTTTCTGCGGCGCCGGCAAAACCTGCCGCAAAAATCGCGCCTAAAGACACCACCCCGAAAGCGCCATCTAAGCTCAAGTACGTGCTCGCCGCCTTAGGCGCTGCTGGATTTGCAGCCGTGGCATCGGTTGCACCACCAGAGTTCCTGTCGCATTTCACGGTATTCTTACTGTCCTGCGTCGTCGGTTATTATGTGGTGTGGAACGTGTCCCACTCACTGCATACGCCTTTGATGTCAGTCACAAACGCGATTTCGGGCATTATCGTGGTCGGCGCCCTGTTGCAAATCGGTCAGGGTTCAACTTTGGTCACTGTACTGGCGTTTATCGCCGTGCTGATCGCCAGTATTAACATCTTCGGTGGCTTCACCGTCACTCAGCGCATGCTGAAGATGTTCCGTAAGGATTAAGGGGGTTTAACGTGTCTCAAGGACTGGTAACAGCAGCTTACATTATTGCCGCCATTCTCTTCATCTTCAGTCTCGCGGGACTGTCGAAGCAAGAGACGGCAAAACACGGCAATTTATTCGGAATCGCAGGTATGGCAATCGCCCTACTGGCTACCATTTTCAACCCTGATACTAACGGTATTGCGTGGATCTTAATCGCCATGGTGATTGGCGGCGCGATTGGTATCCGTTTAGCATTAAAAGTCGAAATGACTGAAATGCCTGAACTGGTTGCCATCTTGCACAGCTTCGTCGGTATGGCCGCTGTATTGGTGGGCTTTAACAGCTTTATCGACTTGCACCCACAGGAAGTATCGCAAGTCGTCGTGGCTGTCGGTGGCGATATCAATACGACGCTCGCCGCAGTGCATGATGCCCTAAGTGAAGCAGCAAAAGCTGCCAGCAAAGAGCATCTCACTGGCGCCATGCTTAACATTCACTTAGTCGAAGTCTTCCTCGGGATCTTCATCGGTGCGGTCACCTTCACAGGTTCTATCGTAGCCTTTTGTAAGTTACGTGGGCTGATTTCATCAAAACCTTTGATGCTGCCACATCGCCACAAGTTAAACCTAGTCGCAGTGCTAGTGTCTTTAGCCCTGTTGGTATACTTCGTACAGACAGGCGGCACTATGCCAGCACTGCTGTTGATGACCTTGATTGCCTTCGCCTTTGGCTGGCATTTAGTGGCATCCATTGGCGGCGCGGATATGCCAGTGGTGGTGTCTATGCTGAACTCCTACTCAGGTTGGGCAGCGGCAGCGGCAGGCTTTATGTTGTCGAACGACCTCTTGATTGTGGTCGGCGCGTTAGTGGGTTCATCGGGTGCAATATTGTCTTACATTATGTGTAAGGCGATGAATCGCTCGTTTATTTCGGTTATCGCAGGTGGCTTTGGCACTGATGGTGTAGCCTCGACTGCCGATGAAGAAATGGGCGAATACCGTGAAACCAACGCTGAAGATGTGGCGGATATGCTGAAAAATGCGACTTCTGTCATTATCACTCCAGGTTACGGTATGGCAGTGGCACAGGCGCAATATCCAGTGGCTGAAATCACTCAAAAGCTGCGCGATCGCGGCGTAAAAGTCCGTTTTGGTATCCACCCAGTTGCAGGCCGTCTACCCGGCCATATGAACGTACTGCTGGCGGAAGCGAAAGTCCCCTACGATATCGTGCTGGAAATGGACGAAATCAACGAAGACTTTAACGACACCGACGTAGTACTCGTCATTGGTGCCAACGACACGGTTAACCCTGCGGCAATGGAAGATCCAGGTAGCCCAATCGCAGGCATGCCTGTGCTCGAAGTATGGAAAGCACAAAACGTTATCGGCTTTAAGCGCTCGATGAACACGGGTTATGCCGGCGTGCAAAACCCACTGTTCTTCAAAGAAAATACGCAAATGCTGTTTGGGGATGCAAAAGCCAGTGTCGAAGCGATTTTAAAAGCACTTTGAGTCTGATGTAATTTCAGCAGAGTGGCAATCGCTTAGGCGAAACACCCTGTTTCAATGATAAAAGGGAGCTTAGGCTCCCTTTTCATTTCACATTTCTTTAAGCCTTTTAAGCTAGTCTCCGCGCCCATAGGATGTGAGGCTTTACATACCCACAATCCCCATCGTTTTCGCAGGTCAAAATGCGAAGTAGAATCTAACGCTATTTAAAGGAAAGAATGAATGTTGCTTGGACTGTTTATCCTGTCTGGCGTATTAATCAAAACCTCATTACTCGGGCTTGGCTGGATATCGATTGCCATCGGCCTCAGTGGGTATCTGTTTTGTCGCTGGTTTCATTTCAATTTGGATATCAAACTGATTGGGAAATTTAGACGCCTTTTCATCACAGCTGCGGCTCTGCATCTTCTGGTCTATATCGGCTTAATCACTAAGCTTTTCCTTATCGACAGCTTAGAAGACTTGCCCACATTTCTGATAAGTCACTTAGTGTTTCACCACATCATCAGCGCCACTATTGCTGCCGTATTAACTTTTATGGCTATTGGTATTTATCTACTGCAACAAAAAATAAAAACGCCTTACCCGCAGCAACTTAGAAAAGGCGCTAAATGACCTAAATGCCATTTAGACCATAGTTAACCCGTTCACTCTGTTCTATTTTACTTACAATTTATGCTGCCTGTGCACGCAGACTTATCTTTTCTATTTACGCTGGATCAGTTAAAACCATTCAAGGGAATAGATAATTTTCCTGCAAGTCTCTAAACATCCCCTAACCATAACGTAGAAGATTCTCGATAGGCACCTCAGAATCACAAGGATCACCTCAATGGACTGCAAACTGAGATTATATTTAGCCCTTAGACACCAGATTAATCGCATCGCCTTGTTAGCGTGCATTTTCCTTATCTCGCCAGTTCAGGCTGAGAATAGTCCGACTCACACAATGCCAGTATCCGAGAGAAGCAACTTAGTTTACGGTCAAAGTTTTACTCATAACTCCAATCTATATAACGCCGAACGTCGCTATATGGTAGCGCTGCCTGAACGCTATCACGCGACCCAACGTCAGTATCCGGTGCTCTATATCATCGATGGAGATTTTCAATTTCGTCACGTATCAGCAGCGGTCAACAATCTCGCCCGCGTCGGTAAAATCCCACCAATGATAGTGGTCGGAATTGCATTACAAGGCCAAGCAGATTATATAAAAAGCACCACGTGGGCGGCAGAGGATAATCCAGAATATGGTGGTGCAGCTTTGTTGCAGAGTTATTTAGCTCAGGAGCTCATTCCTTTAATCAATCAGCAATTTCGCACTTCAGGTAACAATGCCTTGGCAGGATATTCTCTTGGGGGCTTATTCACCTTGTATAGCATGATGCAGCAGAATACGCCCTTTAACGCCTATCTTGCCATGAGCCCAAGCGTTTGGTTCGACAACTACAGCAGCAACGCCCTGTTCACTCAATATCTCAAACAAAAACAGCAGGACAAATCTAAGCTGCCGCCCTTGTTTTTATCTGTAGCCAACGAACAAGGTATGGGCGTGGTGGAGATGGTCGATGCGATTAACCCCATAGCAAGCGAGTTAGTTGCAAATCAACAGTGGCGTTGGCAGTTCCAACAGTTTCCGGATGAAAACCACTACACTACAGCGATGCCTGCACTATTGGATGCTCTAGCTTTTCTTTCACCCCAGTATTTTATCGACCTTGATGAGCTAGTGAAATTGCCAAAGTACGCCGATGTATTCGATTTATTTGCCGCTAAACAACAAACTTGGGCAGGATTTCAACTCGAATGGTTACAGGCTTATACCTTCGCTAAATATGTGTTTATTTCAAAACAAGAAGAGCAAATTGATCAACTCCTAAAAGATGCCAAACAGCAATTACCAGCATCTTATACCGAATTATGTATTGGGCTCGCGAAAGTCTTTATTTATAAACAACAGGCTGATAAAGCGCAGCAAATATTACTCAGTGCAAAAACAGAAGGTGAGCTAAGCGCCGATTGGCAGCAACAGATGAGCCTAAGCTATGCCGCACTCGGTAATAAAGATGCTGCTCTAAAAGCACATCAACGCGCACTCTTCCTCGCGAAATCACAAGGTTTAGAAAGTTGGGAATGGTGGGAACTGGCACCTTAGCGCATGCAAATACTTCAAGCACAGTTAAAGGGCAAACGTGCCCTTTAACTGTGCTTAGCTAAGGCCAACATCGACTTTATAAATGGATTAATCTACAGCAATGTCGTTATCGTTAAGCTCTTTTGACAGGGTTTCATAATTCGTTTTAAGCTTCGGCAAGGTATCTTCTTGGATCTTACTCAGTAAATTTTGTAGCAGGCCCTTGCCGTAGGAAACACTGTAGTGGCGGGTTTCAATATTACTGATGATCTGCTCAGACTCTAAATAAAAACGACGAATATCGGACAAGATATGACTCGGCGTCTCTAGGGCATTGGCTGAATAGCGCATATTATCCCAAACAAACAGTCCCATTTGCGGGCGCATTTTCACTAAGCTATTACCGCTCACCGTTTCAACCATGTCGACATAACGGCTCAAAGTGGCCACGTTATCACTCACTTCATCATAGAGCGCATGGCGCAGATGATAGTTGTTTTGCATATTACTTAAGTTATCGAACTTAATCGCCTGCGATAAACCTTCCTGCGCGGCCAAATACACCCCGACAACCGTCGCAATGATCATAAAGACCTGACTCACCCAAAAACTGGTTTTGATGAGCTCTGTATTATCGAGCTTGATGTTACGTTTGGGAGCATCGGCGGCATTAGGGCTAGGGTTCATGTCCATATGTGTATCCTGTCAAATCAAGAGTAAAAAGCGGTATAACGCAATAAAGGGCCTATCTTACATGACAAAAGAATGAGTTTCCTCAGTAAAAATCACGATTTTCCCCCATAAAAAAGGAGCCATCGGGCTCCATTTTTATATGTGTTGGTCAGTCTTTTATGCTGCTTTTGCCACATCAAAATTGGACAACAACATCATAGCAGTACGGCCTATTAAATGGTTGATCGTGCGATCACCCGCTAAGCCTAACTCAGCAATCGCTTGTTGACGTGCTGTGCTCACCGCTCTAAAGAGAGTGATTTCATTGTTGGCACCACCACAAAGACTAAAGAACAGTCTCAATACTGCGCGGTAATGCTCTTCCTGCATAGCCTGCATCCATGATGTTTCTAATGCCTCTTGGCTAGAAAAATCCAGAGCCGCAACAAATAGATTACCAATACGGCTATCTAAACGAACGAGAAAATCGCTCTTGCGTGGAAAATGGTGGCTAATACCTGTGCGGCTAATCCCCGTTGCTTCAGATAACGTGGTATAAGACATAGTCTCAAAGCCGATAGTCAAAATTTGTCTTAACGCTTCATCCATAATCTGATTTATGGTTTGCTCAGTTTGTACTCGCGAGCGCTTAGCCATAGTAAAGTCTCCCCTCTTATTTTTAGGGGGAAAGCTTACCAAAGCCGCTCAGGGATTACTGCTGTTCACTCGGCTGCAACCAGCGTATTTCGCTTTTGTTCAGCTAGGGTTCAGTTTAAAACAGGCTTAAACATAGAATCAATTAACACCTTCATAACATTGAATTTTGTACCAACCAGTTATGCGCTTTTTCCTCGCCCATGAGTAAAACGAAGGTGGGTTGTAGATAATGTCCAAGTTCGGCTTTTCGCCAAAATAGATATTCAGGAAGGGGTTGCAACACACTCGCGCCAAAAGTGCGTTGCATTAAGCTCGAATACTCGCCTAATAACCTCGGCGCTAATTGCTCGGCTTTAGGATAAAAATCCGCCAAAAAATCCCGATAATCGGCAAAACTCGCCACGTGAGCCACCTTATAGTGGTGCAACACTTGTATCAGCATAGGCGAACTCCAGTGCGACAAGTATTGCGGACTTGTTAACGCATCGAGATTGCGTCTATGGTATTGCTGCCATACCAAGGCAAAATCACCTCGCTCCCGCGCGATACGCCAAACCAGATAAATATCGGCCAGCCATTCATGCTGATATGCGCTCAATTGAGTCGGTAATACTGTGCCTTGCAGAGCAAGGTTCTCCAAATGACCGAGCTCATGCCATAGGGTTAATTGCGGCTGTTCGAGCAAAGGTAATTGATAGGTCACCAGATCGACACTGGCTAACTGCACTTGCGGCGACTGCAACTCGTTGACTAAGACTAGGCCTGCAACCTTATTGTCATCGACGGGCATAACCATGGCGCCTCGCTGGCCTAAATCGCGCCTAAATTGATCTAACGTAGCGGGCAGCTGCGCCAACACTTGCTTAGGCAATAATGCCAAGCAAGCGCCAAGCTCTGGTAAAGGGCAAATCAAAGCCTGCTTATCGGCGATGGGCGTCCAAGACAGGCTAGATGCGAATACCAGAGCAACTAAGCTCACTGATTCGCCATGATATTTTGAATAATCGCCGTGGTCGAAATGCCATCCTCAAATCCCAGCACTTGCACTTGACCGCCAGCGGCAATCACTTCAGCGCCGCCTGCGATATCTTCCAGCTTATAGTCGCCGCCTTTAACTAATAAATTTGGCAACAGTCGAGCGATAATGCGCTGCGGCGTATCTTCACTAAAAGGCACCACCCAATCGACAGAGGCTAAGCCCGCTAACACGGCCATACGACGATCCACCTGATTGACCGGACGCCCCTCACCCTTTAGGCGTTTAACCGAGGCATCATCGTTTACTGCCACAATCAAACGATCGCCTAAGGCTTTGGCTTGTTTGAGATAACTCACGTGGCCCGCATGCAAAATATCAAAGCAACCATTGGTCATCACCACACGCTCACCGCGCAGTTTGGCTTGCTCTAAGGCATAGGCGAGTTGATCTTCACTTACCACTCCAAAACCCGATTCTCCATGGTGCAAAGCTAACGCTTCAATAAGCTCAATGCGGCTCACGGTAGAAGTGCCAAGTTTACCGACCACCACGCCAGCGGCTGTGTTCGCAATTGCACAAGCTTGGGGTAAATCGGCGCCCGCGGCTAATGAGGTTGCTAAGGCCGAAATCACAGTATCGCCAGCGCCGGTCACGTCATAAACTTCACGGGCAACGGTAGGAATGTGCAGCTCGGGCGCATTAGCGGTCACTAAGGTCATGCCCTTTTCAGAGCGGGTGACTAAGATGGCATCAAAATGATGTTGCTTAAGTAAGCCACGGGCTTTTTCCAGCAGATCCGCTTCTGAGGTCACAGTGCCCACAACCGCCTCAAACTCGCTCATATTCGGGGTGATCAACGACGCCCCCTGATAACGACCAAAGTCACTGCCCTTAGGATCGACTAACACCGTCACACCTTTTGAACGCGCTAAAGCAATAAAATCTCGCGGCTGATCGATAGCGCCCTTGGCATAATCTGACAACACCACCACATCGACGGAATCGAGTAAGGCCTCAGATTGCTTGAGCAAACGCACGCTGTCAGCCTTGTCGAAAGCTTCTTCGAAATCGAGGCGGATCAACTGCTGATTACGTGATAACACCCGCAGCTTAGTGATGGTTGGCTTGTCTGCAATGGTTAACCATTGGGGTTCAACCCCTAAGGTTTGCACGCCGAGCGTTAGGGCGTTGGCGGTATCGTCTTGACCGACGAGTCCAGCAAGTTGGACTTGACCACCTAAGGTCGCGATATTGAGCGCCACGTTGGCCGCGCCGCCGGGTCTGTCTTCGACTTGATTAATCTTCACCACAGGTACGGGGGCCTCGGGGGAGATACGTCCCGTAGGGCCAACCCAATAGCGGTCTAACATCACATCGCCGACGACTAACACTCTGGCTTTTTCAAATGCTGGCAGAGAAACCTTCATAGTGCTCTTATCTTTATGCAGAAATTAAACCGTGATTGTACCTAATTTTCAGTAAAAATTGAGTTAGAATAAGCAGTAATTTTCAAAAGTAGTGAGTATTTTTGTGGTCGAGAAAGCCGAGTTTTCATCTTCTTTATATCATCCTAAGCATTGGCCCATGTGGTTTGGCGTATTTTTAATGCGCTTAACTCAGCTTCTACCGCTCTCATGGCAGATGAAACTGGGTAAAGGTTTAGGTCGCTTAGTGATGAAATTTGCAGGCAGTCGCACTCATACGGCGCGCCGTAACTTGGCCCTTTGCTTCCCTGAAATGTCAGAAGCACAGCGAGAAGATTTACTCAAGCGTAACTTTGAAGAAACGGGCAAAGCCATTTTCGACACCATCAATGCATGGTGGTGGTCCGATGAAAAAGTGCAGCAGCACATGAGCATCACAGGCAAAGAACACGTGCAAGACACTCTCGATGCTGGCCACGGCGTCATCCTCTTTGCCGTGCATTGTTTACCGCTGGAAATGGGCGCACGTATCTTCGGCCAATTCCAACCCGGCGTGGGAGTGTATCGCCCACACAACAATCCTGTGATGGAATACCTCCAAGTTAAAGGCCGTTTACGCTCGAATAAAGGGCTGGTTTCTAAACGCGACTTGCGCCAAATGGTGCGCTGCCTGCGTAATCCCGATGTCATTTGGTACACGGCCGATCAAGACTTTGGCCGCTCCAGCGCGGTATTTATCCCATTTTATGCCATGCCAGATGCGGCAACCATTACGGGTGCCACCACGTTAGCCAAACTCGGCAAAGCCAAAGTCTTGCCCTTTTTTGTGGAACGTACCGAAGGCGATGAGGGCTATCGGATTGAAGTGATGCCACCGCTGGATAATTTCCCCGGTGAAGATGAATTAGCCGATGCCATTCGTGGTAACAAGATTATCGAATCCATCATAGATAAAAACCGCGCCCAATATATGTGGTTACATCGCCGCTTTAAGACCCGTCCCGATCCAACGGACAAATCGTTATATCAGTAACTCATTCAGTTTTTAAATACAAAAATGCCAGCAAATAAGCTGGCATTTTTATGGTGACTTTCGATGGTAAGGACCATCTAGCACATAGAATTAGAGCGCATTCTCAGTCGGTAAACGAATACCCACGTTAGTGACTTTGCCTTCATACAGCCCCGCCACCACCCAATGCAACGATTGCCATTGGAACTGATCGCCCAGCACAGGATTAGCGCCAAGCTGTGACACCACCAGATCGGCAACTGTCATATCGTCAGCGAGATTATCTAAACTCAAGCCATAAATTGGTGCGAGATCCGCAAGTTTAACGTCTGTTTCAATAAAGAAATCACCGAAGAAACGTTGTACTTCTTTATTTTCTGGCGCTTGGCTAAAGAGGTTACTCAAGGCTTCTAAACTGCGCTCCTGACCCAGCACGCAGAGTATATCGCCCGCTTCGAGGCGAGTGCTACCTGATGGATGCAGTAAAGTGTCATCCCTAAATACCGCCGCAATTCGTGTTCCATCTGGCATAGCTAAACGTTTTAACGGTTCACCAATACACCACTTACTTTCACTCAAACGATAAACAAACACTTCCCATTCGCTGCTCGGGTAAATTTCAACTCCCGAACGCGAAACGGGCAACGGCTTTGGGGGCAGTTCCACCTTAGCTAAACGCGCCGCAGTGGTCAAAGACGCACCTTGAACCAGTAACGAGACTAGTACAACGAAGAAGGCTAAGTTGAAGTACAACTGAGCGCCCGGTAAGCCCGCCATCATAGGGAACACCGCCAAGATGATAGGCACAGCGCCGCGTAATCCTACCCACGAAATAAACCAGCGGTCGCGACTGCTGAAGCTCTTAAAGGGCAATAGGCTGATCCACACAGCGACAGGACGAGCAAATAAAATCATCCCAAATGCCAGCGCAAAACCTGGGATCAAGATATCGACTAAATCGGAAGGGGTAAGCAATAAGCCTAATACCAAGAACATGCCGATTTGGCTGACCCATGTCATACCATCCAACACGTTCAAAATCGCATGGCGGCCACGGGTCGGCTTATTGCCGAGGAAAAGCCCGACTAAGTAAATCGATAAAATACCACTGCCGCCAAGTTTGTTGGACGCCGCATAAATGATCAGCCCACCGCTTAAGACTAAAATAGAGTACAGACCGTCGGCTAATTTGCTCAAATTAACCAGCTTCCACAGCATCCAGCCGCCGCCTAAACCTAAGCAAATCCCCAGACCAAATTGCTTAATAAAGCTGATAAACATAAAGCTGAAGGACAGCTCAGTGTCCACATTGGCGAGAATCGCAATCAGCGTCACTGTTAAAAACACTGCCATAGGGTCGTTACTGCCGGACTCAATTTCTAAGGTTGCCCCAACCCGCTCGTTGAGACTGCGCCCTTTCAATAATGAAAATACCGCAGCGGCATCAGTCGAGCCCACAATCGCGCCCACCAGCAAACCTTGCAACCAATGCAAGTCAAATAGCCATGCGGCCATCATGCCTGTGATACTTGTGGTAATAGCAACACCAAAGGTCGCTAGGGATAATGCAGGCCACAGCGCCACCCTAAAACTGGCAACACGGGTACGCATGCCACCATCGAGTAAGATGATAGCTAGTGCTAAGTTACTGACTAAATAAGCAGTGGAATAATCATCAAACAGTATGCCGCCAGGGCCATCTTCACCAGCCAAAATACCCACGGCAAGGAAGATCAAAAGAATCGGGATACCCAAACGGGAAGACATGGGACTGAGTAAAACACTCACAGCAGTAAGCAAGGCGCCAATCAGAAAAAAACTATTGATGGAATTTGCATCCACAAACGCCTCCTTATACAGGTTGTTTAGTTAAACGATAGACAAATCACCGAGGTTAAAAATGACTCAACTTACAATTTTATGATTTTATATTAGCACAAAAATAGCGAATTATTGGAGCGTTAAATATTAAATTTCAATCATCTACATAGAAAATGCCATAAATGTCACTTTGCATTAACCTTGAGATAAAGGCTAACGTAAAACCTAAATAACAGCAGAACATTTCCACACGACTTATAAAAATTAAAATAAATGAATATCAGATAGTTAAAAACAACGAACTCAACATAAACTTAAATCATTAAAGCCAAACCAGGCTGATAAACCTGTATAAACTAAGGGTATCATAGTGAATTCTGCACCAGATAAAACAATGTCGAGTGAAACGGCGAATATTCGAACATCACTCTCAAGCTAATTGTTTTCACACTATTTATCTAACAATCAATTCAACTCGGCGGGCTTTGTCAGGTTGCGCATCACCTAGTTCAAAAAGTATCTTAAGCAAGTGCACACACGCTATTTTCTTAAAACCAATCTATTCAGCCATCATTTTTGGCTGAGCGACCATCATAGAAGAACTACAACACAGTAGCTTAAAACAGGGAATTGCAGCGCATAGGGCGATAAAGTAGGCAGAGGGTTTAACGGTAAGTCTAAATACTGACAACCTCAGTCATCGAAGAAAACCGTTAAAACAAAAATTAAGCGATAAATACGCTGTACGGATCATATTTCAGTTGAAATAATGTCCAAAATAAGGAAGGATGCGAGCTTCGCGCGCCAGTGCATTTTGCTCGTCAAATTGCCGCTCTCGTTTTAACAGAGAAAGCTGCGTTAAACACGCTTTTTTATTAACAGGAATCGTAGTATCCGCTTATGAGTATGCTTCGCACCACAGCTTTATTATTGACTTTGGTTTTCCCTAGTCTGTCCGCTTTAGCAACGGAATATCCTTTACCAGCCGCCCAAAGCAGGCTAATTGGCGAGAACCAGTATTATACGGTTCCAGAGGGTAAACACACTCTCGAAGATATTGCTGCCAAATACCAGCTCGGTCTCAGTAACTTACTCGAAGCTAACCCAGGTGTAGATCCATTTCTGCCAAAGCCAGGTAGCCAACTGTTAATTCCATTACAACTGATCCTGCCTAACGCTCCCCGTGAAGGCATAGTGATCAACGTGGCCGAAATGCGTTTGTATTACTATCCAAAAGGCAAAAAAACAGTTGAAGTCCTGCCTATTGGTATTGGCCAAATTGGTAAAGACACACCAGAAAACTGGGTGACCTCAGTACAACGTAAGCGTGCCAATCCAACTTGGACCCCGACACCGCGCATTCGTAAAGAATATGCTGCTAAGGGTGAAATCCTGCCAGCAGTATGGCCAGCGGGTCCAGACAACCCTATGGGGCTGTATGCGCTGTATATCGGCAACTTGTATGCGATTCACGGTACTAACGCGAGTTTCGGTATCGGTTTACGTGTCAGCCAAGGTTGTGTGCGTTTGCGCCACGATGATATCGAGCACTTGTTCAAGAACGTACCTGTGGGCACCCGTGTACAATTTGTGAACCAGCCGATTAAAGCAACCGAAGAGCCAGACGGTAAGCGCTACTTAGCCGTGCATCAACCTCTGTCTCGTACTGTGGCTGAGTTTGAATCCAATGAGCCAGTCGCGATTTCATTACCTAGAGATATCGCCAAGTTTATCGCTAAAGCTGACACAAATTCTTCTGTGATCAAAAAGCTGCTCGATGAGCGTACCGGTGTGCCAATGCGAATTAATCAATAATTCACCGGCAAATATCACCTAAAAAATACCCGCTATCTGCGGGTATTTTTTTGTCATTTATCAGGCGATTAAACACCTAATAGAATAACAAGATCAATCACATAATGGTGCGCACAGGGCTAAGAAGTGAGTCATAGCAGCACTGTTTGCCAATACGCGTTGATCGAAGTTTTGCAGCGCAGGCGTTTCAGTACAAGCACCGACACGGGCACCGCTTCGCACTAAACACGCTTCAAACGACGTATCAAAGTGATTGAAGATCAAGCCATCCTTCACTGGACACGCATCAATCTCGCCATCCACAGCAATCGGGAAATAACCGCCTAAGGTATCGCGCAAATCGAGGCTAAAGCGTCCTGGCACTTGGCTTGGCTCAAAAGAATACACATAGGCTTCACGGCTCAAGACATCTTCGTGGCAAGTTAAAATACCGTCTCGACTCGCAGCAAGCAGTAACTGTGCATGGTCTAACAACAACTTACCTTCCACCGACGTATGTTCGTTGGCTTTAGGTTTACCATTCTCAAATACAAAACCGCGATTCGGGTTTTCGCCGTATTTGTTAAATCTATGGCCGCGGCTAAATCCGGTTGGATTAACGAGGGGCAATAAACTCAAGTTCACCCGTTCAAATAGATCTGCTGAAGCTTCACTCAAAAAATGCAGCAAACCCCAAGGGCCTGCAGATTCTTCGCCATGAAATCCTGCGCTGATTAATAAAGAAGGTAAGCCTGACTTAGCGGCGGGAGACTGATACAAGCTAACCTTGTATTTACCGACTTCACCCAAATTCTTCTCAACCATGCCCAAACGGGTCATTTCCTGCTCAAGCAGCAGATAAAAATTATCAATATCAGTGCTTTCACAGTTAAAAATATCGCTTTTCCACTGAAAGGATTCGAACGGAGATCTGCTTACCATATCTTGTACTTATGCCAGAAAAAGAACTGTGCCATCATAGCAGTTCTTTTTAAAAACTGAATGCTATTCAACTGATTTCGATGAAATCCGAGCAGTCGCTAACCATATCGCAATTGGTATCGATACCTGTTGTAGGGTTAATCATCACTGAGTTACGGCATTCAGCTTCGATGAATCTTTTAACGAATTCAACCAATATGCTCGGCAGGATGCACTTATGAGAACTCACATCGCCTATTTTATTGCCCTTGCGACCAGTGTTTTTAGCAATACGCTGCAGGCGCAATGCCGCGCCGAGCAAGATGCACGCGCCTTATACACACTCGAAGCGAACCTAAAAACCTACACTCTCGAAAATGGCCTAACGGTGCGCTTACTGCCCATGGCTGATAAACATACAGTCACCATCGCCAGCCAATTTAATTTAGGCGCCCGCAACGAAGCTGAGGGCCAGAGCGGTTATGCCCATCTGTTTGAGCACATGTTATTTAAGGGCAGTGAGAATGCCCCCGGCGATACCTATGCCCAGCAGCTCAGTGCATTAGGGGCACGTTTTAATGCCAGCACCCATTTTGACTACACCAATTACTATGTGACACTGCCAAGCCCAGCATTAGAACTGGGCTTGTATCTCGAAGCCGACCGCTTTATCCGCCCTAGCCTTAATGCCACAAGCGTTAAAAATCAGCAGGAAACCGTACTGCAGGAAATGGCGCAAACCATAGATAATCAACCCTATGTCCGCAGTGCGATGGCATTCTTACTCGAGCAAGTGCAAGGCACGCCATATGGCCACGGTATTATTGGTAGTCGTGAAGATATCTTGCAAGCCACACCTGAAAGTCTCACCGCCTTTCACCGTGCTTATTATCGCCCAGACGCCATGCAGCTTTCCCTTGTCGGCAAGTTAAGTCCACAAACCCAGCAATGGATTGAGCAAAATTTTGCGACTTGGCCTAAACCAACGACGACTGAGCCTAGATTCACTGAATTGAACATCCAGCCTAAACAAGTGCATGCTGAGTTGGTCGATGAGCGCGGGCCTTGGCCTGGATTATTGCTCGCTTGGCATACCGTAGGTAAAGATCATCCCGATGCGGCGGCGATTCAACTGCTCGAAGGCTATTTATTTCAAAATAGCGCCAGTGCAATTGCTAAAATGAGCCAACATAATCCTGCGCAAATGCTCAGTTATTCCCTGCCCTTTGAGTTAGAAAATCATGGGATTGCCAATATTGTCTTGGTTCCTCGCGCTCGCACTTCACTGGATACCTTAGTGGAAAAAGTACTCGGACTTGTCGCACAAACGCAGCAAGAGACTCTGGATGAAACTCGCCTGTGCACACTTAAACAAGTGTGGTTAAACAATCGATTACAACAACTTAGTGACACCCAAGCATTAGCCACGCAGCTTTCGGCGACCTCAGTTCAAGATAAAGACCATCCCTTTAGCGCGCAGTGGCTGCGGATTAATGCGGTCACGGCAGGCGATATCCGAAGAGTCGCAACACAGTATTTTACTCAAGACTATGTACGGGTCGACCTACTGCCACCTTGGTATATTCGCTGGGGAAAAACACTGCTGGAATGGCTGCCTGGTGATATAAGCGACAGCCTAGAGGATGCGGTATTATGATTAATCTAACTGCGACTCATGGACGACCTAAGCAACTACACAGCTTAATGTGCTGCGCAGCGGCGTTATTACTGAGCGCCTGCCAGCAAACGCAAATCGTCTTTACACCGACCGAACCGCCAAGCTTAGCGAGCTTTGACACACCTAACTCTTTGAGCACTCATTTACCCGAAAGCGGCGTCATCATCCCCGCAACGGATCCAATGTTTAGCGATGAAGTGCATACCGAGTTGGATTTACCCTATCAGTTACATAGACTTGCTGCATTTGAAAGCAGTAATAGTCTAAGCGCTCATGCTCTAAGCAGTAACAGTCTCAGCAACAGAGTCAGTTTAGCGGCGATAAGTCCACAGGCTCCCTTCAATAATCCCGATATTTTGCAGCTTGCCCTGCAAGAGAAAGCCCGCGCACTGGCCATTCATCTCGCAGACCCCTGCCTTGAGACCTTCAGTATTCGCGTCAGCTTGCATAGCATAAATCTAAGCCTCACCTGCCCCGACGATGTTAATCATATCTACGGTTTGCTAATGCAATTTTGGCAGCCCAATACCTTTGTTGATGTGGCAACCGCCCCCGTCGATATTGACAATATTCGCCGCCAACTCAAGCTCAATAAGCACTTGAATGCCTTTAGTGGCGCCGAGATAGATAAAGTGTGGCGCGAGAAATTGCTCGGGCCTGAACATCCCTACAATAAAGTGCTCAATAATGATGAGCTGTTCGATTCACTCAGCCTAAAGCAACTGCAACAGATCCAGCAGCAGGCGGTATCGCAAGCACAGTGGCATCTTTTTTTACCCAACTCGCAGGCTAAAAACGCCGAGTTTGATCTTCAAGCCAGCATCAAACAGTGGCCTATGTTGACGACATCCTTGCCTAAATTCTTGTCTAAATCGTCACCGCACGCAGATAAGCTAGAAACAACCACACCTAAGCAAACCAAGAAGATTTACCTTATCGATGCGCCGGGCAGCGTGCAGACCCAAGTCCGCCTAGGCTATCGCATAGACTATCGCATAGACTATCGCATAGGCTATCGCATAGATCATTCCATAAATCATGCCATAGGTCATACCGTAGATAGTGAATTAGGCGATACGTCCGAGACGAGTCAACTCAGTTCACAGGAAGTCGCCTTAGGCTGTCGCAGTTTATCCGCGCTGATGGGACGCAGTTTTTCGGGCAGACTCTATTATGATTTGCGGGAAAAGCGCGGTCTCACCTATGGCATTTACGGCCAGTGCGCCAATGCACCGCTGTCCAGCAGCATCAAATTTTATGGCAGTACAGCCATGGAACATACGGGCGCCTTTTTGGTAGGCATACTCGATCACCTCGCGCTCGTTAAAACCCAAAGTGCCAGTCAAGGCGAAATCAATGCACTTAAAACCTATTTGATGGGGGAGGATGTGCTCAGCCAAGACAACAGCATTCAGCGTGAAAACCAATATCTCCAACAAATTGCGACAGGATTAACTCAAGTTGATGTGCAAAAGCTGAATGCAGAGTTGCAGGCGCTAACGCCAAAAAGGCTGCAGCAGTTAGCCAACGGGGCGTTTAGCGGTGAGCCATTGATTATCTTGCGGGGCGATATCGATAAAATAATCCCAGACTTAACCTCTAAGCTACCAGAGTGGCAGCTTGAAAGGGTAAAAGTGGATTAAATTCTGAATGCAAAAAAGTAAAAGCTGAACAAATAGACTAGCGTACTCTGTGGTAGCAACGTTCGGGACGGCCGATGGAACCATAACTCTGATCCGCCGCCAGCTCATTGCATTCCAACAAAAATTCTAAATAACGCCGCGCGGTAGAACGGCTAACACCTAACTTTTCACCCACCATCTGCGCCGTGAGTTTATCCTGCGGCTTAGCATCAAACACTTCGCGGATTTTCTGTAGGGTCAATTGATCGACCCCCTTTGGCAAACGGGTTGCGGCCTTAGTCGCTCCTGTCGGCACTTCCATAAAGGCATCGACCACGGATTGAGTCAGCTCTTCGGTGGCAGAAAGTTTGAGCTGGCGACTCTCGAATCGACTCAAAGCTTGGTCTAATCGGCTCAAGAGTACAGGTTTTACCAGAAAATCGAACACGCCGAGCTGCATGGCCTTTTCTAAAATCTGCACTTCCTTGGCCGCAGTGAGCAATACCACTTCGCTACTGATCCCTTGGCTGCGTAATTCTGCCAGCAAATTCAAACCATTACCGTCGGGTAAATACACGTCTAACAGTAAGAGGTCCGGCGTGATTGCGCCTAATAAAGACCGCGCGGTATTGATATCGCTGGCCATGCCAATCACTTTGTAACGATTAGTCGAGAACAAATATTGCGCGACCAAATGGGCAACTTCGACTTCATCCTCAACGATGATCACTGTATGCATTAAACGGTACCGACTTCAGGTAAAGGTTTAGTGGGAATATACACAGAAAAACGCGCGCCACCTAAATCTGAGTCGGCGAACTCTAAACTGCCATGGCAGGCACACAGATAAGTATTGACGATATACATGCCCACTCCGTGCTGCGCCCCCTGCTTAGAGCTGTAATCTGGATCGAATATCGTGCTGTACTCGGTTTTAGAAATCCCATCGCCACTGTCTTCCACATCAAAAATCAGGTTAGAGGCAGTTTCATCTAAGGTCACGACCACGCGGCGGGGCTTGTGATTGTTCGCCCTATGCACGGCCTCAATGGCATTATCGATAAGGTTGCCCATAATCGACACCATCCGCTCTAGCATAATGGCGTCTTGCACATCGCTGAGTTGACTATCTGGGCTGATTTGAAACTCAATATTGAGCTCTTTCGCCTTGTGGTACTTACCCAAGAGTAATCCCGCGATCGTCGGCTCATGGATTTGCGACAGTAATAAATGGATTTGAGCCTGCCAACCTTGGCTTTCTTGGCCGATAAATTCGACCGCTTTGTCGTAAGCTTTAAGTTGCAACAAGGCGCCTAGGGTATGGAGTTTATTCGAGTAATCATGGGTTTGCACTCTGAGCATTTCGGCAAACTCTTGTACTTTGGCGAGTTGCTGGCTCAAGCGTTCAATCTCATCGGCGGGGCGCATAGTCAGCAGCAAGCCATCATTTTGATCCCGCACCTGAAACGGCACCCGCGACATCACCAGCCATTGCTCATTGGCAAATAACTCGAATCCCCTGATGGTTTTGTTTTGGTTCGTCAGTAGAAAGTCGGCGTGCTGCGGCAATAAATCACTCAGCATCAGAGTATTAGGTTGGCAGGTCGGAGATAAAGCCAAGATCTCCCGCGCCCTTTGGTTCAACTTGCGGATACGGCCATCAGCATCCAATGCCACCACACCCATTCGCACTGTGTTAAGAATCGCGTCTTGCTCGACGAATAAACGTCCAATTTCAGCAGGTTGCAAGCCGAACAACATTTCCCGCACTTGCCGTCCCATCCAAAAAGCCACCAGCACGCCCATCAGTAACACTCCTAGGACTGTCATGATGATTTCAGGAATACGTTTATCGATTAACGCGCCCACGGACTGGCTCAAAAAGCCCACGGAAACCAAGCCGATAATCTGGCCTTGCTCGTCAAACACTGGCACTTTGCCGCGAATAGAGCGGCCTAAACTGCCCTGCGCCTCGGAGATATAAGACTCCCCTTCTAATGCCGCTTGGCTGTCACCGCCCTCCATCTTCTTGCCAATTTTATCTGAATCTGGGTGCACGATACGGTATTTATGAGTATCGCCCACCACGATAAAATCGGCCTTAGACGCTAGGCGTATCCCCTCTATCGCGGCCAATAATTGGGGGCTCGAATGCCCCGTTTGCAAAGCGGTAATCACATCGGCCCGTGTCGCGACTGCATGTGCCAGCCCTAATGCCTTAGCGCCCGATTGCTCAGTAATACTGCGGCTCAAAATTTGATAGCTGATGCCGCCAAATAAGGCGCACAGCAACAAACTCAGGCAAGTTACCCCACTGATTAACCAGGTTTCTAAGCGTTTAGGGCGTCTCATTAGCGTACCTTTACTTAAGAGGCTTTCGCCAATTTATCACTACGATGACTACGAATAAAACCGATCAAGGGCACAGCCAGCATAGCAATTGCCACAATCAAGATAGTCAGCGTCAGCGGGCGTTCCCACAGGAAGCTCAAAGAACCATCGGAAGCGATCATAGCACGGCGGAAGTTACGCTCAATCATATCACCGAGGATGAAGCCCAGTAGCAGCGGCGCCATTGGGAATGCCAGCAAACGCAGCACCACAGCGACAATCGCAAAACCTATCATCAGGAACAGATCGAAAGTATTAAACGAGACTAAATACACCCCAATCAAACTGAAGAACAGGATCATCACAGTCAGAATCGACTTAGGCAAAGCCAGCACTTTGGCAAAATAAGGGATCAGTGGTAAATTCAGTACCAGCAGAATAATATTGCCAAAATACATAGAGATAATCACAGACCAAAACACGTCTGGACGCTCCTGCATCAACATAGGGCCAGGTTGAATACCATAAGCAATCAATGCACCGAGCATGATGGCCGTGGTACCCGACCCCGGAATACCCAAAGTTAATAAGGGGACAAATGAGCCAGTACAGGCCGCATTGTTAGCCGACTCAGGCGCCGCAACACCGCGAATCGAGCCCTTACCGAACTCATCGCGTTTCGCGCCGCGGGATAAATTACGCTCAGTGCCGTAGGCCATAAAGCTGGCAATGGTTGCACCTGCGCCCGGTAATACCCCAATCAAGAAACCGAAAATCGACGAGCGACCAATCACAGGCGCTATCTCTTTCACTTCCTCTTTGGTTAAATGAGTGCTGCCAATGGGCTGCGCCGAAAAATTGATGTTTTCGGTCGCCTTAGGCGGCTTAATCACATTCATTAACGCTTCCGACAGGGCAAAAGTTGCCATGGCGATTAACAGAAAACTGATGCCATCGAGTAAATCTGGCTGACCGAAAGTGAAACGTTCCATCCCCGAGAAAGGATCGATCCCCACTGACGAGAGCAACAAACCTAAGTGAGTCATCATCATAGCCTTGAGGAAATCGCCACGATTCGAAAACGCCGCGATGGCCGTCAAACCGAGGAACATCAAGACCACATAATCGCCCGATTGAAAGCTCAATGATACTTGCGCTAGTAGCGGCGCCGCGACCATCAACATGATGGCGCCGATAGTGCCGCCGGTAAACGAAGCATAGGCGGCAATCGCTAATGCTTTGCCCGCCATGCCTTTTTGCGCCATCGGATAACCGTCGAATGACGTCGCAACCGTTCCTGCTACGCCCGGTGCGTTGATCAAAATTGACGAAGTCGACCCACCAAAAATAGCGCCGTAGTACACGCCCGCCATTAAGATCATCCCTGAACTGGGGCCAATGCTGTAAGTCACAGGGATCATCAGAGCAATCGCTGTGATCGGCCCTAATCCCGGCAGCATACCGATCACAGTACCGACCAAGCAGCCTAAGACCACATACATGAGGTTTTGCAATTCAAACGCGGTCGATAGACCTATAAACATTGCATCGAACATAGTTAACTCCAAAGAGAACCTGAGGCCAAGTAGATACCTAAGACTTGCGTCATCAACACCCAGAACACCAACACCACGGGCACAGAGGCGAGCAGCAAAATCTTAAAGCGGCGCTCTCCCATCAACCAAAATCCAGCGACCAAAAACAATAAAGTAGCGACAACAAACCCCAACGGTTCGAGTCCGGCTGCATACAAGACCATCAGCACAATCAGCGCCGCGGTTTGTTGTAAGGCGGCTTTCGTCAGCAGCGCCCCTCGCTGTTGAACCGTGTTTCCTTTCAGCAAGACGGCAACCAGAGAGAACAGACTAAACATCAGCCCCATGGCAGCATAAATCTTCGGCATAGTGGAAGACGTCACGACTTCAAATTCTTCAAACGGCAATAAGGGAATTTGCCATGCCAGCACGCCATATCCGGTAAACACGGCGACAAATAGCAAGGAACCAAGCAGATCACGATTCAACATCTGTCACTCCTTACTTAATAAAGCCCAGTTGCAACATAGTGGCTTTAAGCTGTTGCTCCTGTGCTTCCAATGACTTAATGAATTCGGCTTGGGGTTCAAACAAGTTGATCCAACCATTACGGGCACGCACTTGTTCCCATTCAGGCGTCTTAATCAGCGCCGCAAACTTGGCCACATACTCATCAACTTTAGCTTTAGGCGTATCAGGCGCCGCAAAAAAACCGCGCCAGTTAGTAAACGTCATGTCATAACCGAGTGATTTAATCGTCGGAACCTCTGGATGCTCGGCAACGATTTCAGGTGCTGTCATCGCAAGGATCCGCCCTTGACCACTGCCTGCAATTTCTAACGCTTCACTGAATCCCGTCGACAATAAATCGACTTCGCCCGAGAGTAAGCCAGCCTTAGCTTGACCGCCCGCATCGTAGGGAACATAACGTAAACGCCCGCCATCTAAGCCCGCCGCAGCAATCGCTTGCGCCGCAACTAAGTGATCCATACTGCCGCGCGCTGAGCCGCCAGCGATATTGAATTTTTGTGGATCCGCCTTAAAGGCCGCCAACACGTCATCCCAGGTTTTCAACGGTGAATCATTACGCACCACAAAGGCACCGTAATCGGCGACTATGCCTGCAACCGGCGTTAAATCACGATAACTAAACGGGATTTGCCCAGAAAGTGCACGCAGCACAATCGGAGTCGAGTTAACCAGTAAAATGTCGCCCTGTTTGTTTTTCGATTTGATCATAGAGGCAATCGCACGACCGCCACCGCCGCCCGAGAGGTTCTCAAAAGAGGCATTACCATCAATTTTCGACTTCACTAAGGCTTCACCGACGCCGCGCGCCGTGGTATCCCAACCACCGCCTGGACCGCCAGGAATGATAAAGTGGATATCAGCACTCGCCATGCCAGAGACACCGAGTAACAGCGCACTCATGACTAAAGATTTCATTTTCAACATGATTGATTACTCCTAAAACACGTATTGCAAACGGGCAGCAAAGGCATCGCCCACATCTTCATTGCCGACTAAGGCAATCGTGCCTGCGCCATCGACGGTAGAATGGATGTAGTTAGCCATCACTTTGATTTTTGGATTAAAGTAGTAAGACACGCCTAAGGTGTAGGTCTGAGCCCGAGTGCCTTGGGCTCGAATACCTTGAGCTTGAATGCCTTGGAAGTCGGAGCTTGCATCCACGCTAGAAAAACGTGCCGCCAATTCCCACGCATGAGTTACGCCCTTAGGCTGAGAAAACACCGCGCTGCCCTTGGAATAGCTACGCTGTTCGCCCGTTAAGAAATAACTCGCCTGCAGGTAATACGCCTGATAACGCTCACCATCGAGCACTGACTGAGGATCTTGGGTGTTTAAACTGCGCAGGGCGTATTCGCCCTGCAACAACAAGGTATTATGTTGAAATGCCAGCTCTAAACCCGCTTGGTTTAGATGATCAATCGCCGCCGTTTCACCACCAGCGACATAGTTAATCAGGCGAGTATTCGTCTCGCGCAGTTCACCGCGAGCAAAGCTGGCAGACAAGTCATCGCCGCCCATTTGGCGCGCCGAGTACCACAAGCCTGCATGCAGCACTTGGCCCGGTTCTTTAGCCTGTGACCAAGTCACTCGCGAGCTCAGGGCATAATTCAAATCATCGGTTTCATCTTTGCCATCACTACCAAAGGCATCGTTTTTATAAACACCCAAGGCGTAACGTAAACCTGTGCTTGGGAAATATTGATAGGCAGAAACACCCCAGCGGAAGTACGGCGACACAGTATCGGCAAGGCTAGAACGTTCAATCAACGCAATGTGATTACTGCTGGTGAGCGCATCGAGACTGATGTCCTCACGCAACTTACCAAATTGCAGTTTAGGGCCATTCTCAAAACCCGAATAACGCATCCGAGCCATGACGATTTCAGCGGTATTCTCAGCAAATTCAAGCAGTAGCTTGTAGTCCCAATCCTGTAATTCGCCTTCAACAAAGGTACGTACTCGGCGAGGGAAAATATCCTGCGCGCTACTGCCGTTATGTTCGGCGTTATAGGCACCATTGAAGAGGTTGTAATCGAGTTGAATGCGTCCCCCTATCTCAAAAGCTGGCGCGCTAGGCTTAGATGGAGTCGCAGTGGCATTCGCTGCCTGCTGTTGTTTTAGCTGGTTAACTTCTTGAGTCAATTGGGTGAGTTGTGCTTGAAGCTCTTGTGGCGTTAAGTCTTGCGCATGCGCAAAACCAGTAAAAGCCACAGCGGTTGCCGCGGCAAGTAAGGTCAATCTAGGCATCAATGCCTCCTGTATTGCAGTCTGCCATTCCCTGTGGGAATGCCTGTGTTATTAGAATTGTGTCAGGTCTGTGACGGACTACTTCCTCGCCCAGAGGATGAAATATATCGTTAACATTTCGTTAAAGATATTTAACGCACTTAATCTTCATTAAGTGACTTAAGGTGACTAAAAATCATAAAGAGCATGAACAAAATGAACTTAACTCAATGGAAACGACTTGAAGTGCACAAAACAGGTAAAAATGAGAGATAACTCAATGAAAATATGACAGGAATATTAGCGGACACTGAATGTTAACAGATGAGTGAAATCACAGAGAAATAGGACGAATCTGCTCTTAAGAAGTTAAATTAAGCATAGAAGCCACTCATGAAAGCAAAGCGCCGTTAAGCGCCTCAGAGAGAACTTGCACCAATACTTGAAGGGATATTGAGCAGGATATTGGGCGATAAGCATTAGCAACTATATGCAGATAACACTGGTCGAGCAAAAAACTAAATGCTCGAGCCAAGGATGCGAGTACCTATTTATTCAAGCTAATTTATTCAAGCTAATAAATTCGAGCTTTCGCTTAGCAATCAGAGCTTATTACCTGCATTCTCGCTGGTGGGCGTGGCGCCATTATCCCCCTGCGCCATCTGTGCATGGCCTTGTTCCATCTGCTGTAAATCTTCCATCGCCGAATCCTGCGATAAAGCCAGCGGATCGGGTTCTGCGGATAACGCCGCCGTATTGTCGGCATTCGCGGTATCTGGCGCAATCGTTTGTTCAGTCAGTAATGGATTAGTAGCCTTTGCCGCATCTAGCCCTTGAGCCACAGGAGACACCTCAGTGTTGAGCGGGCTATCACTCACAGGTAACCAGTCACGCAATTGTTCGGGTCCAAAACTAAAGCCCAAGGCGATGACGACCGTTGCCGCAGCAACATACAACCAAGGGCGAATCGCCCGATTATCGCCTCTTAATGAGCCATTTTCACTGGCATATAAGTGCGCATCCGAGCGTTGAGCTGCTGGCGCGATAGCTTTTAGCATGTCAGGCAAGGCATCAAGCTCGGGACCTTTAATCCGCTGACCAATAAACTGGCCGCCTTCGTAAATCTCCATCTGATGGCTGGCAACTTCACCGTCAACCACACCAGAACTGGTAATAATCAACTTATTACAACAGACTCGCCCACTAAATACGCCGCACACCCGCAACTCATCACAGCTGACTTCACCGGAGATCTCGCCGCCAAGTTCGATCTTAATTTGTCCCGCTGAGCCAATCTTGCCCTGCAATTTACCTGCAATTAATGCCGTGCTCTCTAACTGGATGTCACCCTCAATCGAGGTTTGCGCACTGATAAAAGTAATGCCATTGCCTTTGCTAGCCATAGGATTCATTCCATATCATTATTTTTGTGACAAAGATGTTAAGGTAAAAGTCCCCGAGAATAAAGCACTGGTTTCGTTTAGTATTTGACCTAAGCCTCAGAGCGGGATTTAAGTCACGCCAGCGACTATGTTACCCTGAGCATCTTGCCATATGGCTCCCAATCACTGAGTTATGAGTAGCATGATGCCTCGCAAAGTGAGTGATGATACCCTACTAAATCAACGCTAAAGCACACACTGACTGCAGCAAACACCTTAAACAACCGCCAACGAGACCCCGACATGGCTCATTCAAACTTCGCTAGCTCGCAATCGATAACACCAATGATGACGCCACTGGAAGTGTATCGCGCCAAAGTGAGTGAAAATCTAGTTGATGATCCCGCGCAGCAACAGGCGGTGTTAGCGCTCGATATGCTATTTAAGCAGTTGATACCACAAGCCAATTCAGCACGCCTGTCCCAATCACAATCCATGAAAGGCTTGTATCTGTGGGGCGATGTCGGTCGCGGTAAAACCTTTCTGATGGATTTGTTTTTCGATTGTTTGCCAAGTGAAGGCAAGTTAAGACTGCATTTCCACCGTTTTATGGCGCGGATACACAATGCATTACGCGAGCATTCGGGTAAACGAGACCCGTTAACTCTGATTGCTAAAAATCTCGCGAAAGAGTGCAAGGTGCTGTGTTTCGATGAGTTTTTTGTCTCAGACATTGGCGATGCCATGATACTCGCAGGGCTGTTTGAGTGCCTATTCGAACAAGGTGTGGTGCTGGTCGCGACCTCTAATATTCCAATTGAGCGCTTATATGAGAACGGCTTAGCGAGACACAGATTTTTACCTTGTATCCAATTGCTGCAAACGCACACGCAAATGCTGCATCTCGATGGCAACCAAGACCACAGGATGCACGCCATCAATACTTTATTAAACAACGAGATTGGCATTGAAATCGATGAAATGAGTGCCTCGATTTCCCGCAATATTGGCATTACCGGAACACTCGATTTTGAGCAGATTTTTGACAAGCTAGTGAATAGGTTAACGCCAAATGCCCCCAGTATGAGCGCAATTAGCATTAGTGATACTGGTATTTGCGATTCTAACGTTAGTGATAGCAGAATCAGCAATGCTAGCCTCACCATCTGCAACCGTGAAATCCCAGTGATCCGCGCCGCTTTAGAGCCCACAGACAACGCCGTTGCTTGGTTCGACTTTTATGCCCTGTGTGATGGCCCGAGCTCCCAACTCGATTACATCGAAATCGCCAGTCGATTTAAGATCTTAATGGTGAGCGGTGTTCCTAAACTGGGCGGCGAAGTGAAAGGCTGGATCCGTGCCCGCGGCACGGAGGACGGCACAGGTGAAAACCAAGCCGCAGCCACGGGCGAGCGCAAACTCTCCTACGCCGCCAACGATGACCCAGCGCGACGTTTTATCAGCTTAATTGATGAGTTGTACGATCAAAATGTCAGTCTCTATCTCAGCTGCGACGTGCCACTGAGCGAACTCTACCAAGGTGGTGCACTCAGTTTTGAATTCCGCCGCACCTACAGCCGATTAATAGAAATGAGCCGGCATGAATTACCGCAAAACAATTGATTATTTATCGCTTCGCATAAATAAGAAAAGAGATAAGAAAAGAGACAAGAAATAAGCACCAATCGTTTACGTCTCATTTATCCATTTATTATCGAACAATTCTGATCACAAGAAATAAAAACGCTTAAAGGAACAGTCGATTACAAAGGTTTTATACAAAAAGAATACTAACGGTTTGAATACTCTCTTTAAATGCTGATATCAAGCATAAAGCTAACGACCTAAATTGCTTTATTAGAACCTGATTAATCCAGCAAAAATTCATTTTAACTATCTAAAATTAAAATAGTAATCACGTTAATACCTTTATTCAAACTAACCTGACTCTAATCGATAGTCGAAATAAAACCACAGACATCATCACACTCAATTGGGCAATACAGTTTGCTAACGCCAATATTTAAGGTACGGTATAACTTAGTTTAAGTTTTACTAATTTACAGCCAGTCGCTTTTAATCGGCTAAATTTACAATCCAAAACGAAAAAGTTAGAGAATATAATCTATAGTGTATTAAACCAAAAACTCACAGTTCCGACTCGGCGCGATAACAGTTAGTTTAACGTTAGCAAGCATGAGTTCAGCCTTTTGGCTCAAGCTTCATGGCTCGAAAGCAGTGATTAAAAAGTATGAGCTCAAAAGCAGTAAGAACGACCTTAGACGGAACTCATTTAAATACAGGGACGACTCGCTTATGTGGTTACGACAAATTAAGATTGGCTCACGACTCATTACTGCCTTTGGCTTACTCGGCCTAGTCTTGTTACTTCAGGGGCTCATGTCGCTGCAAACTATGTCATCTATGCGCGCCTCCTCTGAAGAAATTGAAAAAAATACCCTACCGACACTCGTCACCCTTTCTAGCATCAATCTTAACGTGATGCGCGCTAGGGTATTTACATTTCGTCTGTTACTCGCCGATTCAGCTGCTGAGCGTGACAAAGGGCTCGAAACCTTAAGGCAAATTCGCGAGAACATTGAAACGGATCAAAAGGCCTACGAGCCTTTAATTAGTTTGCCTGGTGAGCAAGCCCTCTATCAGGATTTTAGTCATAATTTAGAGCTGTATTTACAGAATCAAGATCAAATGATCAGTAAGCTGCAGGCCAATGACACGACCGAAGCTAAACGGATCATGGATGAAGTGATGACGTTACAAGCTGATAAAATAACTAAAACGCTTATCAGCATTGGCGACTTAAATACCGAATATGCAGGCAAACAAGGCGAACTCACCGCACAAGCTTACGAAGAAAGTAAGCTACTCAACAGCGTAGTGATAATAGCCTCCTTGATTGCCGCATTTGTCGTGGCCACATTATTAACCCGTAGCATTGTGCAGCCAATGAAAGAAGCGGTAGACATTTCAGTGACAGTCGCAAGCGGTGATTTAACACAGAAAATTAGTGCCGATGGCGAAGATGAAACCAGTCAACTGATGCAAGCACTAGCAAAAATGCAGCAGAACCTGCGCGATACCCTATCCCACATCGCAAACTCCTCTAACCAGCTCGCCTCCGCCGCCGAAGAACTCAATTCAGTAACTGAAGATGCGTCCCGCGGCATACAGCAACAAAATGATGAAATACAACAGGCTGCAACCGCAATTACCGAGATGAGTTCGGCGGTGGATGAAGTTGCCAATACTGCAGCACTCGCTTCAGAGGCCTCAGAAGAAACCGCCCGCAATACCGAATTAGGCAAAAAACAGGTAGATCAAACCGTCGCAGCCATTATCGACATGAATCAGGATGTGACGCAAAGTTCACAAATTGTCCAAACCTTAGCCATGCAAGCTATCGATATTGGTAAAGTTTTAGATGTGATCCGCGCGATTGCAGAACAAACGAATTTACTGGCCCTCAACGCAGCTATTGAAGCGGCGCGAGCAGGCGATACTGGCCGTGGTTTTGCGGTCGTTGCCGATGAAGTGCGTGCGCTAGCCCACCGCACTCAGTCTTCGACCCGTGAGATTGAAGACATGATCAACAAGATCCAGCACGGCACTGAAACCGCTGTGCTATCGATGCAGCACAGTGGTCAAAAGGCAGAGCAAGCACTCGCTGTCGCAAGGCTCGCTGGGGACGCACTAAACACGATTAACACTCAAATCAGTACGATGAACAACAGCAATATGGTCATCGCAAGCGCCGCAGAAGAACAAGCGAAAGTCGCCCGTGAAGTCGATAAAAACATAGTGAACATTAGCGATCTCGCCAGCCAAAGCGCCGCGGGAGCGCAGCAGACTAGTGCCTCGGCACATGAATTATCCAGGTTAGCGGTAGAACTGAACAACCTACTGACGCGCTTTAAGGTGTAAAGTCGCCTCGTACAGTCGTCAGATTTAAGACCAAATCTCGTTTTACAATAGAACCTGAGGGTAACTGCACAAGGTGTGCTGTTACCCACAACCTATGACCACATCTCTAACTTAATAAAATTATTCAGTATCAAAAACATGAACTCAGTTAAAACCGAGTTTGCGGCGCCTGATTAAAGTGCATAGCCAGTTCACTGATATCGGCAGCAACCCATTCTGGCTCGATACACTCGGCCAAATGCGCCGCCATAAAGTCCACCAGCTGCATGGCAGCATAGGGCAAGCGGCGATCTTTGCGGCCAACTAGATACCAGTTACTTTCAAGCGGAAAACCCGTTACCGGCAAAATAGCCGGTTTTTCACGGCCCTCTTGCAGCGTGTGCGCCGAAATCACCGACAAGCCTAAGCCAGACGCGACGCTTAGGCGTATCGCCTCATTGCTCTCGATTTGCATAGTGTCACCGAGCGTGATGCCTTGACCGCTGCACCAAGACTCGAACATCAAGCGGGTGGCAGAACCCGGCTCGCGCACGATAAAACGCTCATTTTTGAGATCGTTAAAACTTACTTGTTCACGGCCCACCGCCCAATGATGCTTTGGCGCAATCAACTGTAACGGGTTTTTAATGATCCGCGCAGATAGCACATTATCGCCACTAGGTGGATGACTAAACAGATATAAATCATCTTCTTGGCGCTCAAATCGACCTAACACATGGGCACGGTTACCTATATTTAAGGTCACTTTAACCTGCGGAAACTGCCGATAAAAGGCCCCTAAAATCCGTGGGAGTACGTACTTAGCGGTAGTGACGATACCGATATTAATATGCCCAACGCTGCCACCTTTGGCCTGCTGCATAAAGGCATCGAAATCCTCAAAACGACTCAAGGTATCGCAGGCGGCGCGGTAGAGTTCATTGCCAATCAAAGTCGGTAACATACGGCCATCACGACTCTCGAGTAACGGCTCACCCAACACATCAGCCAGCTTTTTAAGCTGTAATGACACTGTGGGTTGGGTTAAATGCAAGGCCCTCGCCGCTGCGGAAATATTGCCTAACCGCACAACTTGTACATACACCTGCAGTAACCGAAAACTCAAGTGCCGCAATTTAAGTTGAGTCGATGACGTACGCTTATCCATAGACAATTATCTATACCTAAGTGTTAAACAATTTATTTTTCAATATAACCAATTAGGTCCAAAATCACCAGCCATCAGGATCACTCGACAATTAAGCCTGTTTTGTACGGCTTAAAAGTCAAACTTAATGAGATACCCATGCCCGATATTGTCATTGCATTTTTCGCCTTAGGCCTGTTAGCCGGCCTAGTGAAGTCAGATCTTAAAGTTCCCCCTGCTATCTACGAAACCCTATCCATACTGTTAATGCTCACTTTGGGCCTAAAGGGCGGAATGGCGCTCCACGGTCACACCCAAAACTTAGTGATCTCTGAGCTGTTAGCGGTTGTTGCTTTAGGCTTTATTATCCCCTTAGCCTTATACCCAGTGTTAACTCGGCTGGTTCGCATTGGTCACACAGATGCCATTAGCATTGCTGCCCATTACGGCTCAGTCAGCGCGGGAACCTTTGCGGTGGTGATGGCTATGGTGGAAAAATCAGGGTTGATCTTAAGGCCCGAAACCACCCTGTATCTCGTGCTGCTGGAGCTGCCTGCGATCGTCGTAATGCTCTGGCTACACAGGTACTTAAGCGCCAAAAAAGCAATTGAATCATCACCCAAGAATGAAACTCAATCGAGCGTATTGCACGAAGCGTTAACCAGCCGCGGCGTTGTACTACTCGTTGGTGGTGTGGTGATAGGTTGGCTTTACGGCCCAACGGGGCTTGCGCCGCTCACTCCTGTGTTACTCGGTGGGTTCAAAACTTTACTGGCATTATTTTTACTGGAAATGGGCTTAGTGACGGCTAAAGTGTGTTTGCCGCTACCACTGAAACAATGGCGCTTATTGGTGTTCGCCGCCGTTACGCCCTTTGTATTGGCTTGGTGCGGTATTGCGGTAGGATTATGGCTCGACTTACCTTCTGGCAGCATTTTAGTGCTAGCAGCATTAAGTGCCAGTGCATCTTATATCGCAGCGCCTGCAGCTATTCGAGCCGCAATACCCGAGGCCAATATTGGACTGGCTATGCTGGCCTCACTCGGCATTACGTTTCCGGTTAATGTGTTAATTGGCTTACCTTTATATCAACACTGGGTGATGCTCATTACGGCTTAATGGCGTAGCTTAGTACTTCTTGGTCGAATAAAAATCAATGAAAAGGGAGACATAATTGTCTCCCTTTTCATCTTGCTTAAGCACAAATCAATTAAGGCGCATCACTGTGGTGGGCGGCTTTATCCTGATACATGGCCTTATCGGCGGAATCTAATAGATCCACTAAACTCATCTCAGAATCTGGCGTCCAATGGGCGATACCAATACTGGTCGCTAAGCTATGTTGCTTAGGATGCTGTTGATTATATTGTTCAAGTAACAGCTTAAAACGCTCGATGACACGATTGACTGTATCGCTATGTACAAAACTTAATAGCACCACAAACTCATCACCGCCAAGCCTTGCAATCACATCCGACTCCCTAAAAGCGGTCATCAGGATATGAGCAAAATCGTATAACACTTGGTCGCCCTTGAGGTGACCAAAGTTGTCATTCACTTCCTTAAAAAAATCGAGATCGAAGAAGAGTAAGGCCGCCTCAGATTCGGTACGTCGACAACTCGCCAGCGCCTGATGGGCCAGTAATTCAAATCCACGCCGATTCGAAATCGTGGTCAAAGGATCTAAAGTATTTTGCGCGATAGAGAGTAATTCCGCCTCCACCATTTCACCCAAATCCGTCAAGGTTTCAATATCTTCAGCCGTAAACTCCCGCGGTTCAGTGCCGATCACACACAAGGTTCCTACCCGATATTGCCCGTGAATGGTTAAAGGATAGCCAGCGTAAAAGCGAATATGCGGCTGCTCCGTCACCAGTGGGTTGTCACTAAAACGCGGATCTTTGAGGGCGTCGTTTACAATTAAAATACTGTGTTGATTAATCGCATGGCCGCAAAATGAAATTTCCCGCGGTGTTTCAGTCACCTCCAATCCTTGGCGAGACTTAAACCACTGCCGTTCGGCATCCACTAAGGTCACAACACAAACTGGCAAAGAGAAAATTCTGCGCGTCAGCCGAGTAATACGATCGAAACGTTCCTCGGCATCGGTGTCGAGCACATTGAGTGCCCGTAACGTGGCCAAACGTTGCAGCTCGTTTTCAGGGATAGTAGGTAATTGCATTATGCTCTCTGCTAACTGCTTTCATTAAACTCTAGCCTAAATTGCGTATTCTTGCGGAGTTAAGGCTGATATTCGTTCCAGCCTTCCCCTCTTTAAATGACTGTATAGATGACTGTACTATTCCAGCACAGCGCGATAGATATTGAGCACTCGCTCGGCATGTTCCTCTACGTCTAACACAGGTAACTGCCCCGCCTTTTGTTGCAGAGTAAGTCGATGATTTTCATCCCGTAGCAAGCAATAGGTTTGAGTTAAATGCTGGGCACTCATTATAGGTAAAAGTTCAAGTTCAGCTAACACACCGAAAATCCGCACATTGTCAGACCAAATCGTTAGCTCTGGATACTCATTGGCATTAGCCAGCACTAAGTACTGGGCAATAAACTCAATATCGGCAATCCCGCCAGGGCTCTGTTTTAAATCAAACATGCCATCGCTGACTTTAAGCAAGTGATCGCGCATCTTCTGACGCATCTCACGCACCGCTTTTTGCAGCTCAGCTTTATCCCGCGGCTTTTCCAATACAGAAGCGCGAATACGGCTAAATTTGACCGCTAAACTATTGTCGCCAAAAACAAAACGCGAGCGCACTAAGGCTTGATGCTCCCAAGTCCACGCCTCATTAGCTTGGTATTCGCCAAAACGCTCAATCTCACTGACCATCAAACCCGAGGCGCCAGAAGGACGCAGCCGCATATCTACTTCATACAACTCACCCGAAGTCGTGCGAGTCGAGAATAAATGCAAAATACGCTGGGCAAGTTTGAGGTAAAAATGGCCAACTTCAATCGGCCGATCCCCATTGGTCAGGCCGTTTTCTGTTTTATTTTCACACAGGAAGACTAAGTCGAGATCGGAGCCGTAACCCAATTCTATCCCACCGAGCTTGCCATAACCGACAACGGCAAAGCCGGTGTCACTGCCCTCAAGGTGAGCGGGCACCCCATGGCGCACTGAAACCTGTTGCCACGCCTGCATCACCACTTGTTCTATAATGGCTTCGGCTAAAAAGGTTAAGTGATCGCTCACTTGCATCACGGGTAAAACCCCCGTGACATCGGCGGCGGCGATTTTAAGTTGTTGTGAAAGCTTAAATTGTCGCAGCGCTTCCATCTGCTGCTCCATATCGTCCTCTGGCACGCGCAACATGTACTGGCGCAGCTCGCTCGGATAATCATCGATGGAGGTTGTGTCATAAAGCTGCGACGGATCGATAAGCTCATCGAGCAGCATAGGAAATTTAGCCAACTGCGCCGCAATCCAAGGGCTGGCACAGCACAGGCTCACTAACTGTTGCCGCGCGCCAGGGTTTTCACACAAAAGCTCAAGGTAAGTGGTGCGAGTTAAAATCTGCTCCAGCACCTTAGACACGGGTTCAAAGGCCGACGATGGACTCTGCTGATTAATCAACTCTTCCAATAATCTTGGCATTAATTTATCTAAGGTTTCCCGCCCGCGTGGACCAATCGAACGCTTAGTCACTGTTTCGCGCCAGCTGCTGAGCATAGGACTGAGCTTATCATCGTCGATTTGCTGTTCGGCCAATAACGCGACGGCATCATCAACATCTTGCATATGCCACAGCTGCGCTGTCCAGTGTTCGGCCTTTTCTTCGCCTTCTTCACCGCCCACAGTCGCTTTAAAATGACGATGGATTTTGCTCATTGCTGCTTCAATATGGGTACGTAAATCGACCTCATTGGCCATATCGAGCACATGACACAATCGCGCCCAATCCAGCGAATTATTCGGCAAGGTTTGGGTTTGTTTATCATCTATGGCTTGGAGTAAATTCTCCACTCGGCGCAGCAGTAAATAGCTGTGTTTAAGCTCATCCACAGCCAAATACTCAAACTGCCCTAAGCTATAGAGCGTATCGATAGCACCGAATAAACTCTGCTGGCGCAGCGCAGGCTCGCGGCCGCCACGAATTAATTGGAAACTCTGCACCACGAACTCGACCTCACGAATACCGCCTGCACCGAGTTTAATATTGTCGGTCAAATGACGGCGCCGCACTTCTTGCGCAATGAGCTGCTTCATTTTTCGCAGAGATTCAATCGCTGAAAAGTCGATATAACGGCGATACACAAAGGGTCTCAGGAGGCTGTGTAGTTCATCGGAAAAATGGTTCCAAGGCCCGAGCGCACGCGCCTTGACCATGGCATAGCGCTCCCAATCTCGGCCCTGTTCTTGGTAATAATCCTCAAGACCGCTAAAACTCACCACCAAGGGGCCACTTTCACCGTAGGGACGCAAACGCATATCCACGCGGAACACGAAACCATCGACAGTGACTTGATCGAGCAAGTTCACTAGCCTTTGCCCCATGCGGATAAAGAATTGTTGATTGTCTAAACTGCGACGACCGCCGACGGTTTCGCCATGCTCAGGAAACGTGAAAATCAAATCGATATCGGAGGAGAAATTGAGCTCGCGGCCGCCTAATTTGCCCATGCCTAAAATCAGCAATGGCTGTGCATTGCCTTCTTTGTCCATCGGCGTGCCGTATTGGGCGCACATATCTTTATAGAGCCAATCGCGGGCGCAAATGACTAACGCTTCGGCAAGCGCCGACAGATCGAGCAGAGATTCTTCTAAACTGGCGTAGCCTAAAAAGTCACGCCAAGCTAAGCGCACCATTTGATAATTACGAAACCGCCGCAAGCTGGCTTTTGCCATATCTTCAGTTGTGGCGCGGCTTAGGACTTCGTGTAACTCAAGATCGAAGTTTTTACGCTCAATCAGGCTTAACTCGCCAGCAAGCAGAACATTAATCCACTCAGGATGTCGGCATAGCTGGGCCGCCACGTAATCACTGAGCCCTAGAACCGTTTTGAGTTCTTGCTGCTGGGCAGGTGTTAATTGCACGAGTCCTTCGGACCATACTTCCTCTAACCGCAGCCAGTTATGCTCAGCGGTTTGATTAACGAGAATAGACAATGACTTATTACTGTCTTTTTGCATGGTCATAATAATCCCTAACAAATTTAGCTATCGACATATTATGTCGTAAATGATATAGATTGACGCCACATCATGTTATGTTCGACGAGACTTGCAGCTACCTGATGTAGCACACAAATAAAGGTATCCCCTTTTATCTGTGGCATTTAAGGGTACTATAACCTGCGCAGCAGGCATATTGGGCAAGCAGATTATTATTGCCTGCAAGTATTTGAGTTTTATTTCATTACCATTTGGAGAAAACATGGCAGGAATGCTAAACCGTGTTCTCACATCGATCCTCTTTTTAGCCGTTATGCTGTCGCTGACGGGTTGTGGCGATGAGAGACCGGATAAAATCGCGAAGTATCAACAACTCACGCAGCAACGTCTCGCTACGCTCACGACGATGATCGATGACGGGCAGTTGCGTAACGCTAACCTCTTAAAACAATACACCACACTGTTAAAACAGCAGAAACCCGATTTAGCCCCATTACTTGATGAATTAGCAAAGGATTCTGGCACCCAAGGTCCCATGTATACCTCGCTGAAACGTCGATTAGATGAGTCGAAAGTGGCGAGTAACTTTGCCGATCTCGATCAACAGCTGGCCGAAGCGGAAAATCTTTATCAAGCCGCAGATCCCAGTTTGTTTAACGATATGTTGTCCGACCCTGTCAACGTGGTCGCCGATATGTCCGACGGCAAACTGGCCCGCGTGAATGCGATTAGCCGTGAGGCCGCAACATTAGCCAATGGCGGCGAAGATTTTGGTCCAGGCAGTCAGCTAGTTGGTAATCCGTCTTACGGTAACTGGCAAACCGACTCGAGCGGCACTTCGTTTTGGGCTTGGTATGGCATGTATTCAATGTTTTCGAATGTGTTCAATCGCCCAGTTTCTTACGATCGTTGGTCGGGTAACCGAGGTTATAGCTATTACAATGACGTAGGTCGTTATCGCTATACCTCACCCAAACAAGCGGATGCGCAAAATAAGACCTTCGAACAAACGAAAAAACGTTTCGATTCCCAAGGTAAGCGCTTCGACAGCCCTTATGCCAAACCGCGTACCGGTGGCACGGCGTTATCCCGTGAAAGTACCAGCGCACCTAAGGCTAGCAACACCACAAGCGCAAGCAAGAGTTCGAATAGTAAGTTCCGCTCTAACTATGCAAAAGACAGCAGTTTCCGTAATTCCAGTAATCGCACGACCCGCAGTGTGCGCCGGGGCAAGTAACTAAGGATTTCCAATGACACTATTTCAGGATTTCGGTATCACACCAGAGCTAGCCATCATTCTGGCTATCGATCTCACCATAGCCGTAATTTTGCTAACGCTGATGCGTTATTTGCAAGGTTGGAGCGTTAAAGTTAACAGCAGTAAGGAACTGGCGGAGCGTGATAACTTTGCCTTCGGCATCAGTACCGCGGGTGCAGTTGCGGCACTGGGTATAGTGCTCACGGGCGCTATCACAGGCGCCGCAGCACACTCTTATCTTACCGAAGCGATTGGTATGAGCTGCTATGGTTTATTCGGCTTAGTGCTAATAAAACTAGGCCGCTTCCTCCACGATAAGATTGCCTTAAATGAGTTTGATAAGAACGAGCAAATCATCAAAGGTAATGTGTCTGTCGCGATTGTCGATGCCAGTGCTGCCATCGCCACTGCGATTATCATCCGCGCCGTGTTGTTATGGGCAGAAGACTTAACCCTAGATACTTTTATCGCTATCTTCAGCGCCTTTGCGATTTCTCAGTTGATGTTAGTGCTACTCACGCGCTGGCGTGAAAACCGTTTCGCAAGCCGCAACCAAGACTCGTCTATGCAGCAAGCCTTAGCCCAAGGTCATACAGCGTTAGCGCTACGCCACGCGGGTTATATGATTGCTATGGCACTGAGCTTTAATGCCGCCAGTCACTTTATTATTTATAATCCAACGGCTTATGTGACTAACGTGATCGGTTGGTTAGTGTTCTCAGTCATTATGCTGATCGCACTCTCCTTACTGCTGTTCGTCGTGAAGAAACTGGTATTAGCCCGTATCGATTTAGCCGATGAAGTGGAAAGACAACACAATATCGGTATCGCCGCAGTAGAAATGGCGATCAGTATCGCTATCGCACTTATTCTTACGGCACTGATGGCTTAATCGAATGCAAGAAATTAGCTTAACTCCCTCGGCGGCTAAACCTAGCCGCCTAGGTTGGTTCGACGATGTTCTCTTACTGGGCATTATGGCCGTATTAGCAGGTTGCGGCCTGATCTACGAATATCTTTTATCCCACTATGCGGGCCGCATTTTAGGCGCATTAGAAGCCGCCATTTACACCATGATAGGCTTAATGATTGTCTCCATGGGGCTAGGTGCCTTCGCCGCCCGTAAGATCCGTGATGCCTTTACCGGTTTTGTGATTTTAGAACTCACAGTCGCACTCTGTGGCTCACTCGCCATTTTAATCACAGCGGCAGTGATTGGTTTCGGCCAACAACTGCCCTTGATGATTGCCAACACCTTAGGTTTACCACCAGATCAACTGCCCGAAGGCGGCATGATAGGCTCGCTGCAAAAACTCAGCGAATACTTACCCTATGTGTGGGGCGTGTTACTGGGCTTGATGATAGGTATGGAGATCCCGCTGATTGCTAGGGTGCGCCAATCACTCTCTGACGAGCATTTGCTTCACAATGCGGGAACAATTTACGGCGCCGATTACATAGGCGCAGGCATAGGTGCCGCCATTTGGGTGGGCTTTATGCTTGCCATTGATATCCAACTCGCCGCCGCCTTAACAGCCAGTTTCAACCTGTTGGCGGGTTTTGTGTTTATCTGGCGCTTCTGGCCTAAAATCCGCCGCCCTAAACTGCTTTTGACTGGGCACTTTATCGTGACTGGCATTTTACTCGTGTTAGCCATCCACGGCCCACGCTGGGAGCAAGAATTTAATAATTTGCTGTATAAAGACAAAGTGGTTTACGCCAAGGCGACACGCTTCCAGCAGTTGACCTTCACCGAGCGACTGCGCGGTAACGGTCTGCCGCCCGTTTATGCGTTATACATCAATGGTCGCTTACAGTTTTCGAGCATAGACGAACACATCTACCATGCGTTTCTCGTGCATCCCACACTCGCCGCCAGTGCTCGCCATAACAAGGTGTTGATCATTGGCGGTGGCGATGGACTCGGTCTTAAGCAAGTGCTGCGCTGGGAGCCTGAGCAAGTGACGCTGCTCGATCTCGATGTAGGACTAGTGCAATTATTTAAGTCGCCCGATACGGATATGCCCGAGCGTTTGAGCCGCGCTATGTTGGCGCTCAATGGCAATGCGCTGAACGATCCCCGTGTTACTGTGATCAACGACGATGCCTTTAATGGCGTCGATAAGCTGATTGCCACAGGCGTGAAATACGATGCGATTATTGTGGACTTGCCCGATCCGAGCCATCCCGATCTTAATAAGCTGTATTCGGATTATTTCTACCGTAAATTAAAGGAACTTATGAGCAGTGATGGCGCTCTGACAGTACAGTCAACATCGCCTTATCATGCCCCTAAGGCCTTTATTTCGGTAGCAAAAACCTTGGCATTGGCGGGATTTGACGTCAAACAGTACCATCATAATGTGCCCAGTTTTGGCGAATGGGGCTGGAGTATAGCCACCGCAGGTGGGCTCGATGCACAACACAGACTAGCTAAGTTAACTGAGCTCCCCATCAAAGATGACTGGCTCACTTTAGGTTTAGTGGATGGCGCCTTTGAGTTTCCAGCCAATTTTTATCAAGATGCCGCCAAAATAAAACCCAATGAATTGGGTTCATTGCAGCTGTATCACTACCATTTGCAAGATTGGTCCGAGAATCAGGGACTGAATCTTTTTTAATAGGACAAGATAGTGCTTGACATATTATGTCTCAGTGCTATCTTTGAACACAGACATAATATGTCAATAAGGACAAATATGAATATCCATACCCTTGCCAATCACCTCAACAGTCTTGGCAATAATAGCCAAACCGGCTTTCAATTCGATTGTTATCCTATTGATGGCGAAGTCGAAGTACTGCAAGTGAATGTGGTTGGTCGTGAAGAAATACCGGTATTCGTATCGGTGACGGATAACCAGATTCTTTGCATCAGTTACCTGTGGGGCGAGAACGAAGTAAACCAAGAACGTCGCAGCGAAATGTTTGAAACCATGCTAGAACTCAACATTCCGATGCCCTTGTCAGCCTTTGCGAAAATTGATGACAAATACGTAGTTTACGGCGCGCTTTCACTGCAATCTAGCATGCTCGAAATCGAGCAAGAATTAGCAGTTTTATCCGATAACTGTTTAGAAGTTATCGATGAAATGGTCGACTATCTAAAATAAGGAGCCACAAAATGGGCATTCTGAATAAAATTTTAACAGCGTTTCGCGGTGGTGCCACCGAAGTTGGCCAAAGCATCGTTGACGCAAACTCAACGCGTATTTTCGAACAGGAAATTCGCGACGCCGAAAAACATTTAACCAACGCTAAGCGTGAACTGACCGATGTCATGGCGAAAGAAATGCAAGCCAGCCGTGAAATCGACCGCCTGAAACGCTCGATTGCCGAGCACGAAGGGTATGCGACTCAAGCATTGGACAAAGGTAATGAAGCCCTAGCAATTGAAGTCGCTGAAAAAATTGCCCAGCTCGATCAAGAGCTTGCTGAGCAGCAAACTGCCAACGATAGCTTTAGCGCCCATGCAGCACGTTTGAAAGACTTAGTGAAGAAAACCGAGCGTCAACTGTCTGATTATCAACGTCAGCTGAGCATGGTTAAAACCACTGAAAGCGTGCAAAAAGCCACGGCAACCATTACTGACTCGTTCGCGTCTAGCAACTCTAAGCTGCTGAACGCTAAAGATTCACTTGAGCGCATCAAGGCACGTCAGCAACAGTTTGACGACCGCCTGAAAGCGGCAGAAACCTTAGCCGATGAAAACAGTGACAAGTCACTGCAATCTAAGCTAGCCGAAGCCGGTATTGGTGAGCAAAAGTCGAATGCAAATGCAGTGCTAGACCGAATCAAAGCACGTAAAAGCTAAGCAATGATTGACCGAATGCCGAGTCTCAGTGGGATCATCACCCCCTACTGACCTCGGCATTTTTTTGTTTCATCCGCATAAAATAATTGACCACTATTGCCCGTTACGATCCGCAGCCAATCGATTTGAAGCCGCACGCGAGCATAGTCAGCAGGAGTCACTATGGGGTTTTTCAATAGTATTTTTGGTAAGAAAGCAGCGCCACAGCGCGAGCTCAATCACCCATCCCAGCTCAATGTGGGCGACATGATCTCAATTGATGACAGCTTTGCCCTGCCGCCACAACTTCGTGGTCAACAATTGAGGGTAGAAGCCGTACATACTTATGAGTCTGAACGTAATCAGCAAGCCGAATGGTTACTTAAAGGCCATGGTAGCGACACACTCTTTTTAAGCATCGAAGAAGACGACGAAACCTATCTCGCCTTCTCGATTAAAATTTCCCGCGCCCAAGTGGAACAATTATTCGATCTTGAGCAGTTCAGCGCCCTGTTCGATGAACCGGGTCATGCCGAGTTAACCACGAAAGAATTACCAGCCGACTTAACGGAAAAACTGCAACAATGGCTTGGAAAGCAATATCACCAAGTGACGTTTGCCGCTTTTGGCTATTTCCATCGTCAGGACTACCGCGGCCAAAGGCCACCACAAGACGCCAATGGCGCCACGGGTGAGCCCTTCGAGTACTATTTACTGCTCGATGACGATGAAAGCCGCGCCGTCGAAGTGGAAGTCTACGAAGGTGGCGATACAGATGTTGTCTTGACCTTATATCGCCCACTGACGGATATTCGGGAATACTGGCCAGCGAAATAAGCCAAAAATAAGATAAAGTGCGCGCTCGCACTTTATCGATAATCCCAATACAATCTCACAGATAAGCGCTAGAAACGGTTGATAGCAATAGGTAATACGCCATGAGTAAGACCAAACACCCTCTCCCCGAGCAATGGTTAAAGAACCAACAAGCCGCGAAAGCAACGCAAGTCGCCTTTGATCTCGATGAAAAATTTCAATACTCAATTCGTAAAGCCGCGTTAGATGCAGGAGTGAGCCCTTCGGATCAAATTCGCACGATTTTGGGCCTAAGCGTGTCGAAACGACCAACGCGTCCACGTCTTACTGTGTCACTCAATGCCGATGACTATGTACAACTGGCAGAAAAATATGGTTTAAGCGCCGATTCGCAGCTAGAAATTAAACGCCGAGTCCTCGACGATTTAGTTCACTTTGTAGATAAGAAATAACTCCCACAAACATTGCACAGGCTATTGAATATATAGCCTGTGCAATTAATTGACGAAATTCGATTTTATTGGCTTAGACAATTTACTCACAGCCTAAAGTCTTTTACTTTAGTTGAGACATTCGCCGCACTTAACAGGGATCATGTTTGGCATGACAGATAAAACCCCATGGTCACTTCGCACCCTTGGCAGCCCTTCTCCATTCGAAATGGCGATGATGTTGCTATCCTTGCTGTCGGTGATCATAGTGCTCGTCATGACCTTCGGCCGCCTCGATAGCGAAACTTACCGCTTACTCTTTTTCGTCGATACCAGCATTTGTATGATTTTCATGATCAACTTCTTTATTGGGTTGTTCAGAGCTCGCGATAAACGCTTTTTCATTAAACACCATTGGATTGATTTTATTGCCAGCATTCCGGCAATTGAAGCCCTGCGGATGGCACGCTTGTTCCAAATCCTGCGGGTAATCCGCCTGATCCGCATGAGTCGTTCACTGCTGCTTCCACTGATCAAACAACGTAAACAAGCGACCTTAGCCAGTTTGCTGGTCGCCATGGTGACGATTCTAACCTTAGCCTCTGTGATCATTTTGATCGTCGAGAGCGGCACCGAAGGCGCTAATATCCAAACCGCAGAACAAGCGATTTGGTGGGCGTTAGTCACTATCTCGACCGTCGGTTACGGCGATTATTATCCGGTGACGACAGCTGGCCATATCATAGGCGGTATTGTGATTGTCAGCGGCGTGAGCTTTTTTGGGGTGATTTCAGGTTATATGGCGTCGGTATTTGTCGCACCCGATGAAACTGAGCGACAGGAGCGCCAAGAGGCCCATAAAGCCGAAATAAAGTCAGAACTCGAATTAGCCTTAGCGAGAATGGAAGAAAACCAGCAAAAGATGGAACAGAACCAAGCGCAAATGCTCGCAAAAATTGCAGAGCTGAAGCAAGTTATCGAAAACAGAAACAACTGATTTAGCGAATAATTGGCTAATAATAAAAAGGGCTCAATCCAATATGAATTGAGCCCTTAGCATTATAGGGCCGAGTTAGGAACAGTGCTGCGCCAGTCAACGGCTTAGCATCAGTTCAACGTTATAAACATAACCCTACCAATAGGCCTGTTGTTGCATCGCATTACGGCGTGTCGACTCCATGGCAAATAACAAACTTTGCTGTTTATCTTCCAGCCATTCATTTAAATCAATATCCAACGCTCGGCTCGCATCCTGCACCGCGCGGTAGCAGGCTAAGGTTTTAATCCCGAGCACCAGATCTTGCCAAGGTGCACGAAATGCATCCCGTGATTTCGCCTCATACAAACTGCCATAGGCATGACCGACTAAGATACTCTCATCAAGCACTGCAGCTACTTGCAGGTAATTTGCACTGGTCATGACACTATTGAGTGGCATGACATCAAGGATTGCCACCCAAGAGGCTTGCTGAGCGCGGTCGGCATGCTGGCGTAAGCTAGGCTGATGGCTGATGTCCACTTCACCTGCACTGATCTTAAGCAATAGTTCAACTATCGCCAGCTGTAATTGACCATATTCAGTTTGTTGCCACAGGGAGAGTAAACGTCCCTTCAGATTCATCTCTGTCAGTTGCACCATAAGGCGCGCGTTAACTTGAGCATGTTGACCAAGCTTTGCGAACAAGCCCCTTTGGCTTCCAAGCAAGGCAGTCAGCGCTTGTGCTTGCTCGATAAAATCGAGCTGTTTTTCAATCGACATGAATTGACTAGAGAGTTTCACATTCAATAACTTGAACTGACTTAAGGTCATACGCAGCAAACGAATACAGGCACGCATTCGCCACCACAGTGCCACACAGGCTTCGGGTTCGCTTTCCTCTGCAATCATGCTTTCTAATAATTGCCAACGCTCAAGCGCGGTTTCAAGCAGGATTTGGCAGTTTGCACTTAAATCCAGTGAAGAATCGTGTGATTCTGCCAGTGGCAGAAATTCCAATGCGTTTAAATCGAGCGGCTTAGCCTTGCCCGCCAATCGATAGCCCCGCTGTGCTTTACTGGCTTTACCTAACCGCACAGGCACCACGCTCGCCACTTGCATCGCCAGCTTAAGTAGCGCTTCGGTATCGCCACTGAGGAGTTCAAACTCAAGCTCACACAGCGCTTCTTGCTGACCATTGGCGGTGATTTCACCTATGTCTAACGCCACTTCAACCACGCTATTATCAATCTGAACATGCCAAGCGCGGCGATAAAAATCGGTGTGAAATATACAAGTCAACTGGGCTTGAGTGGCCGCTAAATCGGCATCGGCGGGCCAAATACTGGCTGGGAATAGACTTAAATCTGGGCTATCGGCTTGGATAGTCACATTATATTCGGGCCGCGAATGAATGCCGCCCACGACTTGTCCTGCGGTTTTTATGGTCTGCTCCCTGTGCGCATCGTAACCGCGCACCCGCAAACCCATGTCCCACTGACGCAGTTGTAAGTCAGGGGTGTCGAAATAACCATTCGCCAAACGACGTTTACCTTGAGGTACGGCATTGTCGAGACTATCTAACTTATTTATCAGGGATTCTTGATATATCGGCAGGAAAAACAGTTTTAATTCAATCTCAGCATTCATTGCGTTACCGCTCATTTTGTCATCAAACATTCATTGATGCGTCATCTTTAGTTCATAATGTCACAAATGTGTCATAAAAATCCCGTAGGATTTGGTTTTGCAGTTGGTATATAACCCGTTAGAATAAAGCTGTCGTTTTTTCTGAAAAAACACAGTTTCAATACGCGGACGCATAGGTTAACATGCGCCCGCTTTTTCCAATAATGGAACAATCTAAATAGGTAAACGGCAATGCCAGTAAACTCTATTTTGGGCGTGTTTGCAAAATCGCCAATTAAGCCTCTTCAAGAGCACATGGACAAAGTACACGATTGCGCATCGTTACTCGTCCCCTTTTTCGAAGCCACTATCACAGGTAACTGGGACAGTGCAGTTCAATTACGTAAGCAAATTAGTTTAGCCGAGAAGCAAGCAGATTCACTGAAGCGTGAAATCCGCCTGACTCTGCCAAGCGGTTTGTTTATGCCAGTAGAACGTACAGATTTATTGGAACTTTTAACTCAACAAGACAAGATTGCCAACAAAGCAAAAGATATTTCTGGTCGTGTTATCGGCCGTCAGCTGTTAATCCCTCAGGTCATGCAAGTCCCTTTTATTGCTTATCTACAACGCTGTATCGATGCGGTAGCACTAGCAAAACAAGTCATTAATGAACTCGAAGATCTGTTAGAAACAGGTTTCCGTGGTCGTGAAGTCGACTTAGTGGCAAAAATGATCAACGAACTCGATATCATCGAAGAAGATACTGACGATCTACAAATTCAGTTACGCCGTCAGTTATTCGCCATGGAATCTGAATTGAATCCTGTCGATGTGATGTTCCTCTACAAAACGATTGAATGGGTCGGTGGTCTTGCAGATCTTGCCGAACGCGTCGGTTCACGTCTTGAGCTTATGCTGGCTCGCGTTTAACAAATAAGGTTATCAAGGTATCAATATGGTTGATGCAGGTATTGAGGTGGCTAACGTCTTAGTCACCAATGGCCCGTGGCTTATTGCCGTTGCGGCTGCATTTGGTTTTCTCATGGCATGGGGTATTGGCGCCAATGACGTTGCCAATGCGATGGGAACCTCTGTAGGTTCAAACGCAATTACGATCAAACAAGCGATTATTATCGCGATGATCTTTGAGTTTGCGGGCGCATATTTAGCCGGTGGCGAAGTCACCAGCACGATCCGTAATGGGATCATTGATTCAAGCTACTTTACAAACACCCCAGAATTGCTGGTTTACGGCATGATAGGTTCGCTTTTAGCGGCAGGTATTTGGCTAGTGGTTGCGTCAGCTTTAGGTTGGCCAGTATCAACAACCCACTCTATCGTCGGTGCCATCATAGGTTTCGCGGCAGTCGGTGTCGGTACTGAATCGGTCGAATGGGGTAAAGTAGGCGGTATCGTAGGTTCTTGGGTGATTACCCCTGCAATCTCAGGCTTTATGGCTTTTATCATATTCCAAAGCGTACAAAAGCTTATTTTCAACACTGACGACCCATTGAGCAATGCTAAGCGTTATGTGCCTTTCTATATGGCATTCGCTGGCTTTATCATGTCATTAGTGACCATTCTTAAGGGCTTATCCCATGTGGGTATTCACTTAAGTGGCGCAGAAGCTTACCTGTTAGCGGGCGCTATCGCAGTTGTGGTGGGTTTATTTGGTAAAGTGGCCATTTCACGTTTACAAATGAGCGATAAAAACGACCGTCAAACCCAGTTCAAAAACGTTGAAAAAGTGTTTGCGATCTTAATGGTACTGACGGCCTGTTGTATGGCTTTCGCCCATGGCTCAAACGACGTTGCCAACGCGATTGGTCCTTTAGCAGCGGTGGTTTCTGTCGTTAACAGCGGCGGTGAAATTGCATCAAAATCACCATTAGTCTGGTGGATTCTACCTTTAGGTGCCGTAGGTATTGTAATGGGTCTGGCGATTTTTGGTCAGCGCGTGATGCAAACCATCGGTAAAAACATCACTCACCTGACGCCAAGTCGTGGTTTTGCGGCTGAATTAGCAGCGGCTTCGACAGTGGTTATCGCATCGGGCACAGGCTTACCTATCTCTACCACACAAACCTTAGTGGGTGCGGTATTAGGTGTGGGTATGGCCCGTGGTATCGCAGCGATTAACATCGGTGTAGTGCGTAATATCGTTGTGTCTTGGGTTGTGACCCTACCTGCAGGCGCAGGCCTATCAATCATCTTCTTCTACATGATTAAAGGTATCTTTAATTAAGAAGTTTCGCTAAATAAGTTGCTGAAGTTAAGCAGCATTAGCGCCTAGGACTAGAAGGTCATAGGAAAGATTGAGTGAAAAGGGAATGGTCATAGCATGGATGCAGTAAAGTTGAGGGAAGTCTATGACTTCCCTCTTGCATTACAGGCCTCAAATCCCTAGCATGTGCAGACTATTTCGTTGATGAGAATACAAAAGTGTTTAGACTCCTGACTCTGGTAGGAATGATGTTACTGTCTTCCAACCTGCTGGCCGAAGGCCAATCCCGTTACATCTCGGATAACGTGTTTCTTTATCTTTTAGGTGGCCCTGGTACTGAGTTTCGAATTCTTGGCTCGATTGAAGCCGGTCAACCTGTGACACTGCTCAACGAAACCCAAGGTGATTACTCTAAAATCATCGACCATAAAGGCCGTGAAGGTTGGGTACAAACTAACTTAATCAGCTCGACTCAGAGTTTCCGCGAACAAGTGCCAGCGTTAACCACTGAGCTTACACAAGCTAAAGCTAAGCTAGCGGAAGTATTAAGTTCGACAGATAACCACGCCGACGAAGTTGCCGAACTGAAGGCTAAGCTAAGCGAGTTAGAAACAAACCTAGCCAAAACCACTCAAGAGCGTGATCAACTGAAGAATGCTGTAGATCGCACCGCCCAAGACGAGCGTTTTGAGCTTTGGCGTCAAGGTGGATTAATCGCAGGTTTAGGTTTAATCCTAGGCATTATTTTAGTGTATTTACCCAGACCACAACGTCGCAGTAAAAAACGTTGGATGTGAGTCTGACACACAAAAAGTCTTAATTTACCTTCCAAAAGCCAGTGTTTTCAAACACTGGCTTTTTGTCAATCATGCGTTACATCTACTTATTAACAAGCCAATCAAACAAGCTTCACAATCTTTCACGCTATAGTGTTGTCCGTCACATTTTGGTTGTATAATCGGCGCGCGCAAACCTTCATATTGTATACAAAATATCAAATGCGTTTGGCGCCTCCCAATTTGTTTCAACAATAGCGCCCCAATAACGGCCAAGATGGAAGCGATAACTATGTTCAAAGCGAGTGAAGTGCTGGCAGGCCGCTACGATTCTGCCAATCTCGACGAACTGTTCAAAGCGATCAGCGACAACTACATTGTCGATGAAGAACAATACTTGTCAGAGTTGATCCAACTAGTTCCCTCCAGTGATGAAGCCATAGCGCGCGTCACTCGTCGTGCCCACGAACTGGTTAACAAGGTTCGTCAATTCGATAAAAAAGGTTTGATGGTTGGCATAGATGCCTTCCTGCAACAGTACAGCTTAGAAACACAGGAAGGCATTATCCTGATGTGTTTAGCCGAAGCGCTACTGCGTATTCCCGATGCGGCCACTGCCGATGCACTGATTGAAGATAAGCTTTCAGGCGCTAAGTGGGATGAGCACATGAGTAAGAGTGACTCTGTACTCGTTAACGCATCGACCTGGGGCCTTATGCTCACGGGTAAAATTGTTAAGCTCGATAAAAAAATCGATGGCACCCCAAGCAACTTACTGAGCCGCTTAGTTAATCGTCTCGGCGAGCCAGTGATCCGCCAAGCCATGATGGCCGCGATGAAGATCATGGGTAAGCAGTTCGTGCTGGGCCGCAACATGAAAGAAGCCCTGAAGAACAGCGAAGACAAGCGTAAGTTAGGCTATACCCATTCCTACGACATGCTGGGCGAAGCGGCGTTAACGCGTAAAGATGCTGAGAAATACTATACCGATTACGCCAATGCGATCACTGAGCTCGGTGCTCAAAGCTATAACGAAAATGAATCACCGCGCCCAACGATTTCAATCAAGCTATCGGCATTGCACCCACGTTACGAAGTGGCCAATGAAGACCGCGTTTTAACTGAACTGTACGACACAGTTATCCGCCTGATTACACTGGCTCGCGGCTTAAATATCGGTATTTCTATCGATGCTGAAGAAGTCGATCGCCTCGAGTTGTCACTGAAACTGTTCCAAAAACTATTTAATTCAGAAGCGGCAAAAGGCTGGGGATTACTCGGCATTGTGGTCCAAGCTTACTCTAAGCGTGCCCTGCCCGTACTGGTTTGGTTAACGCGTCTTGCCAAAGAGCAAGGGGATGAAATCCCCTTACGTCTGGTAAAAGGCGCCTATTGGGATAGCGAACTGAAATGGGCCCAACAAGCTGGCGAAGCCGCTTACCCACTTTACACTCGCAAAGCCGGTACTGACGTTTCTTACCTCGCCTGCGCCCGCTACTTGTTATCGGATGCGACTCGCGGCGCTATCTACCCACAATTTGCTAGCCACAATGCGCAAACTGTAGCGGCGATTTCCGATATGGCGGGCGATCGTCACCATGAATTCCAACGCTTACACGGCATGGGACAAGAGCTGTACGACACTATTCTGTCGGAAGCTGGCGCCAAATCGGTACGTATTTATGCGCCTATCGGTGCCCATAAGGATCTGCTGCCCTACTTAGTCCGTCGTCTGCTGGAAAACGGCGCTAACACGTCGTTCGTCCATAAGCTTGTCGATCCTAAAACCCCCATCGAGTCATTAGTGGTGCATCCGCTAAAAACGCTGACGGGCTATAAAACCCTGGCTAACAACAAAATCGTATTACCTGCCGATATTTTCGGTAGCGAACGCAAAAATTCCAAGGGACTCAATATGAACATCATTTCCGAATCTGAGCCGTTTTTCGCAGCTTTAGAACAATTTAAAAATACCCAATGGCAAGCGGGTCCTCTGGTTAACGGTAAAACTTTAACTGGCGAACACAAAACAGTTGTTAGCCCATTCGATACCACTCAAACTGTGGGTCAAGTGGCCTTTGCCGATGACGCAGCCATAGAACAAGCACTAGCATCCGCCGAAGCGGCATTTACCTCTTGGGCACGTACGCCAGTAGAAACCCGTGCCTCTGCACTACAAAAGTTAGCCGATTTATTAGAAGAAAACCGCGAAGAATTGATCGCCCTGTGCACCCGTGAAGCGGGCAAGAGCATTCAAGACGGTATCGACGAAGTACGTGAAGCCGTTGATTTCTGTCGTTACTACGCAGTACAAGCCAAGAAGATGATGGCGAAGCCTGAACTGCTTCCTGGCCCAACGGGAGAGCTGAACGAACTGTTCCTCCAAGGCCGCGGTGTGTTCGTGTGTATCAGCCCATGGAACTTCCCATTGGCCATCTTCCTCGGTCAAGTCTCTGCGGCATTAGCGGCGGGTAACACAGTTATCGCAAAACCCGCGGAGCAAACCTCGATTATTGGTTACCGTGCGGTGCAACTCGCTCACCAAGCGGGTATTCCTGTCGAAGTGCTGCAATTCCTACCGGGTACTGGTGCGACTGTGGGTAGCGCAATTACGGCCGATGAACGTATCGGTGGCGTGTGCTTTACCGGTTCAACTGGCACAGCAAAACTGATTAACCGCACACTCGCCAACCGCGAAGGCGCGATTATTCCATTAATCGCCGAAACGGGCGGCCAAAATGCCATGGTGGTGGACTCAACCTCACAACCTGAGCAAGTGGTTAATGATGTGGTTTCATCGTCATTCACTAGCGCAGGTCAACGCTGCTCCGCATTGCGCGTGCTCTTCCTGCAAGAAGACATCGCCGATCGCGTGATCGAAGTGCTGCAAGGCGCGATGGATGAGTTGGTGATTGGCAACCCAAGTTCAGTGAAAACCGACGTAGGCCCAGTGATTGATGCTACCGCCAAAGCCAACTTAGATGCGCACATCGACCACATCAAGCAAGTCGGTAAGCTTATTAAGCAAATGCCGCTTCCTACTGGCACTGAGAACGGTCACTTTGTGACGCCAACGGCGGTTGAAATCGATTCGATTAAAGTGCTTGAGAAAGAACACTTTGGCCCAATCCTGCACATTATCCGCTACAAGGCATCTGAACTTGCCCACGTGATCAACGAGATCAACAGCACAGGCTTTGGTTTAACCTTAGGTATCCACAGCCGTAACGAAGGCCATGCCCTTGAAGTCGCGGATAAAGTGAACGTAGGTAACGTGTACATCAACCGTAACCAAATCGGCGCAGTGGTTGGCGTTCAGCCTTTCGGCGGTCAAGGTCTATCTGGCACTGGTCCTAAAGCCGGCGGCCCACACTACTTAACCCGTTTTGTGACTGAAAAGACTCGCACCAACAACATCACCGCTATCGGTGGTAATGCGACCCTGTTGTCACTGGGTGATAGCGAAGAATAAGCTCTCTTACCTATGAGAGTTGAACAAAAGCCAGACTGAGTCTGGCTTTTTTTATTCGGCTTTGTCTCGTCTGAAAATCAAATATGAGGCTGTGAAGTCATAGCCTCATCTTAATAAACTAAATAAGCCATTTTTTGAAATAACAATATAACTCTACAATTACACACACTAAAAGCCAGACCGAGTCTGGCTTTTATATTACATATCCGTCATTAAGACAGGTTGACCAAAACCTTTGAGTTCAGCATGGGAGGACTCAAAATACTGCTGCCAAAACTGTTTTAATGGCAACATCACTTGGCCGCCTCTAAATCCTTTTGACGTTGCAGGTACCCAACCCGCACCTAATACATAAATATCTGCCTGCTTAAAGTCACTCAGCATATTTGCGTTTTGGATTTTCAGCATTTCTTGCTCAGGCTCGATGACTTTTAAGGTATTTTTACTGTAAAAACTAGTCACGTCTGAATTCTCAACCATATCAGACACCAGTAACAATACCCGACGTCCTTCGGTATCAGCAGCCACTTGCGGCGCAATAACCTGCGATAAATTGCTGAGGATTTCAGTTTTAGGCAAATCCACATCATTAGGTTTAAAGGCATGTTTTATATGGGCATCAATCTTACTTCTAACGAACTGGGCCTGTTTATTCATGCAGCTATCAAAGGTCATTAGGTTTTTCTTCGATACATCATCTCTGTCAGCAATATCAGTATCCAATCTACCGCTAAACAAGACATCGGTATAAAAATCTTTCACATAAGCACTAAAGCTGATGATAGTGATCTTATCCCCAGGCTGAAGAAAGAGATGCACCTTCTCATGAACTAGCTTCTTAATATTAATATCTGGTGAGAAAGTTCCATCAATCGCCACAAACAAGTGTCGACTAGATACATTCGTCGCTGTCAGTGGGTCAATTTTTGCAAATTCGTAGCAACTTTTAATGTCATTTCTCTCGGCAGCTACGGTACGCAGACACATAGACATAGCCAGTATGCCAAACATTCCTGTAAGCACTAACTTAGCGAGCTTTGTCATTTCAGGCATTAACTTAACTCTCCAAGCATCTCTTTGCGTAAACGATCGCGCATCTGCTCTTCAGTTTCGACAGGCTTTTTCTGCTGAGCGATTTCAGCAAGCAATTCTTGTCGAATACGCTGTTCAGCTTGTTCTGGCGTTTCGGTTTCAGCGGCCTTTTTAGCGTTCGCTTCTGCCACAAGCTCTGCTTTCAATCTTGCTTCCATCGCTTCTACTGCTTCAGGAGCCTCTACTGCCTCAACAGCATTCGTCGTTGCGACTACAGGTGTACTCTTCATCGCCTGATGACTAGCTAACGTTTGATGCTCGCGTAAACGTACAGATTGATCATATCGGCTTTCTGCATTACCTAAATCTTCCATATACGTCAGGAATGAACGATCACCACATGCCTCCAATACCTCTAAAACCTTAGGATCTTGGCAATTAGTTTCGGCTTTTTGATTCATTCTTTGCTGCAAGTTAGTTAAGCGTTTCTGGGCCACGCGCGCGACTTGTTGCTTTAAACGAGAATAGTGTGTCTTAAACTCGCGCTCACTTTTAAAGTTACCAATTTCTTTACGGGCATCTTTAGAATGTTTGCCAGCAAATCCCGTTTTAAAACCGATTAAAATACCGAAAATTTGCAATAAAATGAACAGGAAGGCAAGAAATATAAAAGTCCCCCAACCGCCTTTCTGCTCACGCTCCCATATGTCAGTATCGGTTTTAGCATCGGCACTTTTAGACTCTTCCACTAAGAATGCAGGCGGAGCTTCGGCATAAGGGTCTTGCTCTTGATAAAGCCCACTATTTTGCTGGATATTAACTTCGTCAATATGCATCTTTTCAAGTACTTGACCACGTACATAGGTTGCCAATACAGCAATCACTAAAATCGCAATAGCAGTAATTGTTGTAATGAAATAGCGAGGCTTAACTTCAGCATTAGTAGAAATCCGATTAATGACTTGCTTATATTGCGGTTCATCATCATCTTCAAAGGTTTTATCTAAATTAATACGAGTATTAGGCGCTAACTCTGGTGTAGTCTTATCGCGGTTTTTAGCATTTTTCCACCATACTTTGGCCTTTTTAATAAGCGAGTTCGCATGCAGCTCGTGCCCAGTAAAGTGAGTCAAACCAACCAGTAAAACCGAAATGATAAAGGCAATACCCACGGCACCTTGTTGCTGGAGTTTTTCCGATGCACCAGGGATGGTAAAGCCAGAAAGTACATAACTGAATCCCATAGCCTCTACAAAAACTAAAGCTGCAATCAATATCCAACCAAAAATATGTAAGTTGTTACGGCCGTTTTCAGTCACTTTGCCTAAATAATCTTGGCTTTTACTGAAAAGCTCTTCATCCTTATTCACTTTCTCATAATGAGCAGCAAAATCTGTACAAAGTGCGACTTCTGTATTTAACCAGTCCTTGTCGTAGATCTTAACTTGTGTTTCATAATCTTTCGCTAAGCGACTTTCCTTGCCGATTAATGGAAAGGCATACCAGGTATTAAGCCACCAAAAACTGACTTTATCCCACCAAACCATAATCACGACCACAAGAACCATCAACGAAAGTAACAGCGACACTAGCGCGCGATACTCATTAAACAACATAGACACAAAATCCATTTCCCACTCCTAGGCGTATTACTTATAACAATTTAGGTTCAAAATCGGCTTCATAAACCGTTTTATTCTTTTCATAATACAACTTGCCAGCAATCGCGGTCGCAGAACGATCAATTGGCATTACAACATCCATACAGCGCACTGGAGAGTCTTTTTCTGTTGTAAAAACACGATATAACAAGCCTTTATCACCATAATAAGTTTCTACATGGCTAGTGAGCTGATAGTTAGGCGCATCTTTACTTGAACCTTTGTAGTTCTTCCAAATATTCACTTTAGGCGCAGAAACAGCCGTACCAGTGTCTTTAATGACAGCCACAGGGGTTAAGCCAATATAGTGACCATTCACTTTATTTACCCAAACGGTACCGTTCATGCCCGGTAAGTAATCAGCAGTGTTGTAGTCATTACGGTTGTAACTCTCACCCGTAGCTAAACTCTTCACATCACCAGTAACCCGAGGTCCTTCAACTGCGCAGTTTAAGCTCGAAACTTCAGATGCATAGGCCTTGCTGAACAATGCAAAACCGCTCTCTTTCTTAACACCCACTAACTGGGTGAAATTCGTCGATGGGTCGAGCATTTTTTTACCGCCAAAATCGACTAAGGCTTTTTGCAGCTTAACTGGCTCAAGCAATTTTACGATTTCCGACTGAGTCATTTGTATTTGAACGGGGTCGGAGGTAGATATACTCGGTTTGCTTGACTGAGTTGTAGGCTGCTTTACCACTTGAGTGGGTTTGACTGTGGCAACTTTATCCTGTGAGCGGCGAGACAAATAACTTATGTTAGTTTTCTGCTTATAAGAATAAGCCAGTAATTGATCAGGTTTACCATCGATCTCAATAATTTCTACTCGACGATTTTTTGCCTTGCCAGCATCATCGCTGTTAGCGGCAACAGGTTGTGATTCACCCGCACCTTGGAAGAATAATCGCTCTGTAGGAATACCTGCTTGATTAAATAGGGTAGCCACATAACGAGCTCTTGCCTCGCTGAGCTCTTGATTTAAGGCCTCTCCACCACTGGCATCGGTATGCCCTGTAATCAGGATATTCTGTTTTGAGTCTTTATAAATGGCGGCGAGTTTTTGAAACTTTTGCTTAGCTTTTGGCGTAGCCTCTGAAGATCCTGAAGTAAACATCACTTCACTATTGCTCGAAACAGTTGCAGCCATCCCTACAACTTGGTAATTAGCGTATTTATCTGAATCTTCCTTCGACATCGTTTGTTCGGTTGAGCTGATCAGTAAACTACTTTGCTGCTCATTGGATGCTTTCGAAGCGCTGATTGAAGTAAATTGAATATCAAGATTTTCTGTTTTCGCTAACTGTTCTAATGCTTCACGCTTTTGTTGGAAATCATAACCAACGGTACAACCAATCGCGGCACCAGCGGCACCGCCATACACCATTCCTTCTTTTCCACCTAAGTAGTTACCAATAAGCACACCCAAACCCGTGCCAATTGCACAGCCAATAACGGTTTCTTTATTGTCTTCGACAGATTGAGTAATAGCGCAACTACTAAGAGATAATACACCAGCAACGGCAAGCGATATGGATCTCAAATTTGACTTCATAGTCATCCCTAACCTTTTAAAAATTCAAAATTGAATTTTAGATGCAATAAATTAAGTAAGAATTAGAAGGAATTAACCCTAAAAAGTCAATCTAAAGTTGATACTGGTGTAAACGAAATATTAATTAAGACTGAAATTTATGAGCAACTTTATATCGAAGATATTTAAATTACTCAATTTAACACAATTTAACGCCATATATGGACGCTCCCAATGAGCCAAGACAATACTCTGCTCACCGAAGGCTTTTTGGCCTTAGTTTTCTGTTTAACTGCTTTACTCCTACCATTGTTATTGATGTGACTCATTACCGCTAAAAGCGGTTGTACTACCATATATACGGACTTAACAGTCTGGCTGCGCCCCTAATGAAATCCGTACCACTGCGCCTGTTAATGTGAAACACCCATGCGGATTAAGTTACCCTATCCTTGGCATGTTCGGCTTACACTGGTTGGACTGAGCCATTTATTCATCGTTTACAACAACCTTGGTGAGTATTCAATGTGCCCCAACACACTCTTATCACTCACTTACCTTACAAGAATTTTCCTCAAAACTGAGTATCACTCAGCGAGAGGCTTCAAACCAATGTGAGCGGCTTCAAATTGTTAATAGGATGGATTTCAAAGTGATACCAGGGGATTGCGCCTAAGAGATAAAAACCTTCATAATCGCACTCAATCAACCGATTTTTTACTTTCTCAACGTCACTTTCTCAAGGCAACTATGACATTTTCGCTATTAGATATTTCTGCATTGGTGTGGTTTATCGTTTCTTGGGCTGGCTATACCGCCTTTGCTCGTCGTAAGGCGAAAGATACCGACTGTATTGCCCGTGGTCTGCATAAGCATAGAATTTACTGGATGCTTGAGGTGATGACCCGCGGCGTGCGGGTGGGTGATGCGGCGCTGCTGGCCAACCTTGAGCGCAATATTGCCTTTTTCGCCTCAACAACCCTGTTTGTGCTTGCGGGGGTACTGACCTTATTTGCGCAAGTTGAACGACTAGAAAGTGTTATTGCCACCATTCCCTTCGCCACGCCACCGAATCATGCGTTGGTGCAAGTCAAACTCGCGCTGTTAGTCGGCATTTTTGTGATGGCCTTCTTCCAGTTTACTTGGTCGATGCGCCAATACGGTTTTGTGAACGTGATGATAGGCGCGGGTCCTTTAGACAGCGATGGCTCGAACGACAATCTCAAAGCCTACGCAAGACAGATGGCGACGGTACAAGATCAAGCGGCGCACTCCTATAACTATGGCTTACGCGCCTATTACTTTTCGATGGCGGTATTGTGCTGGTTTGTGCACCCGATACTGTTTATTTCGGCCAGCTTATTTGTGGTCGCGACCTTATATCGCCGCGAATTTAAGTCCCGCGCGGTTCAAGCTATTACAGCGGCAAAAGGCCATCTGCAAATAGAGAATCAAGTCCGGGAAGCGGCTCGTAACCACAAAATAGAGTCATAACCTTAGCGGTTTAGGTTGCAGGCGTCATCTGGGTTGAAATTATTGTTCTATACTCTTTGGGTTATGTTTCTATTGAAATACTGGGAGAGTGCTATGAGCGATAACTTATTAACCTTAGATGAAGTGTGCAAAATGTTAGATAAAACACCTGCGACCATCAAACGTTTCGCTCGGGAGAATTTACTCTCGAGTGTTCAAGAAGGTGACGAATTAAAATTCCCTGAAGCGGAAGTGAAACGCTATCTCGCCTTTTCACAACGCTTAGGCTAAAACGCATTAGGCAAGTCATGGCAAGTAAAGCGGGGTAACCGCTGCTTAAATCGTTTGATTTTAATTTTGAGTCTAAGTTTTTGAAAGTAGCTTGAATTTTAAAGGTGATGCTTAAGTTTAATGACAAGGCTTAAGTTTAAGCCGTCGATAACGAATGAAAACAACCTATGAATACAACATGGACAGTAAAACTCAAAGGGATTTGAACTAAGCCATTCCGGTTTGTTGCGAGGGATTGGTTAGCCGAATTTAGCGGTGCAAGCCATTAAACTTAAGCGATGAAATTTTAAGCTATTAAGCCTCAAGCTGTTAATCCAAAAGATTGAACCATTACTTATTATTTAAAGCCTGCTGCAACTGCCGATAGGATAACCACTCCCGCTGCGTTTCACTTAAGCCCAAATCGGCAGCGAGTTGTTGCAATTGAACTTCATACTTAGGCAACAGGGTTTCATCATTGGTCATAATCGCGAGTTCAGCAAAATCCCCTAAACCTTCTATATGATCAATTGTTAGATGAAATTCATCCAGAAAATAGATGCTGCGGCGCTTTTTAATTTCCAATACGCACTCATAACCTAAGGTCTGCAGCATACTTTTTGCCTTGGTCGCTTCGGTGATATTCACGGCTTCACAGCGGTCTTTTTCTGGCCCTTTCACTATCCACAGCATAATCCCCGATGGCTGCATCTCACGGATACACAAGCTCTTGTGCTCACCTTTAAGTGACGGTGATGGCAGATCAAAGTAACAGTCATGCTCAAGGTTATCTTCGAGCATGACCTCGGGATTTCTCATTTGTAAGGCAGCGAAAAAAGCGTGGCGATCCAATAAGCGGTATTTAAGCTCGACCTCAAATTGACCATTAAAATGAGCATTAATTTGTGGGGCTAACGCTTCGGGCATCGCAGAGTTCATCGATTTATATCCGCTTTTAATGGGTAAAAAATATCGCTATTTATCATATTGAACGTCAGAGACTTGAACGTTAAAGGCTTGAATACAGGAGGCTTAAGCGAGTCTTTGGTATAAGGCCTGATACTCTGCACTGTCTTCAATTAAGCTCTGGTGAGTGCCAGACACAATAATCTTACCCTGACCGAGTAGATGAATGTGATCCATCTTCGCCATAGCAGTTAAACGATGGCTAATCATCAGCAAGGTTTTATCCTGAGCAAATTCAAATAGTAAACTTAAAATCTCTCGCTCGGTGCGTTTATCAAGCCCTTCGGTTGGCTCATCGAGCAATAGCAGCGGCGCATCACGCAGCAGCGCTCTTGCAACCCCGATTCGGCGCTGCTCGCCACCCGAAAGCTGACGTCCACCTTCACCAATCCACATATCCAGCGGTTTATCACCCGTGAGTAAAGCGCCAAGTCCAACCCGCTGTAACACATCAATCAAGCGCGCGTCGTGGGCCGTGCGTTTCTCACCTTCGATAACAGGTAGCGCTAATACTAAATTTTCCCGCAAGGTGCCCGCAAACAGATAGATGCGTTGGCTAATCACAGTTATCGCATCCCTAAGGCCGCGCTCGCTGTAATCTGAAAGAGGAAGACCATCGAGCTTGATGTGCCCTTGCTGGGCTTGCCATTCGCGGGTAATCAGCGCCAGTAAGCTCGACTTACCGCAACCCGTTGGCCCAAGTAGCGCGACTTTTTGCCCCGCTTTAATCTCAAGGGACAAGCCTTGCAGCACGTGTTGATCGTCTCGATAACCAAAGTGGATATCTTCAATCTGCAATGCGCCAGATTTTGCCTTAAGGCCGATATCGGTAACAAATTGAATATCGGCCTCTTGTTCGGTGATTTCGTTAATCCGTGTCGCCGCCAATACACAGCCAGACAAATGCTGAAACGCGCCCGCAATCGGCATCATCATCTCAACGCAGGCCATAGTGGCAAACACCATAAGCGCAAACATTGGGCCTGGCGGCACAGCATCACCCACGCCTTGAGCGGCTAAATACAGCATCATGATCAAGGCTGAGCCGGTTGCGAGGATCAACATGGCTTGGCTGAGCGCTGTGATATTGGCCATCGCACTTTGGCTGCGAAACAGCTCTGTTTGCGCATCATTCAGTTTTTGCCTGAATCTGTCGTTGGCGCCAAATAGGCTGAGTTCGGCTTGGCCTTGCAACATATCCAATAATTGCACCCGATAATGGCGCTTGGTTTCGAGCATAGTTCGGCTCGGCGCGTGTCCAAGGCGATAAAATAGCAGTGGCATCACCAGCCAAACGGCGACTAAAAATAGGCAGAGACTCAGGGCCAACTTGGCATCGAACCAAGCAAGAAACAGATACAAGAGCCCAGTCATCAGCAGTGATGCCGCCATAGGCGTGAGCAGTCGCAGATATAGATGATCTAGGGTATCGATATCGGCCACTAAGCGATTGAGCATGTCGCCACGGCGTAGCCCCTGCAGATTTTTAGCACTGAGCGGCAAGAGTTTACGCCACGCCCAAACGCGAAGCTCAGTCAGCAACTTAAAGGTCGCCTCATGGGTCGCTAAACGCTCGCCATAACGACTGGCAGTACGGGCAATGGATAAGAAACGCACGCCGCCCGCAGGAGTAAAAAAGTTAAAGGACTGGGCCGTAACTATCGTCAAACCCGCGACCGCGGTAGCAGAAAGAAACCAGCCCGACAGTGACAGTAAACCTATGCCAGCCATTAAGGTAATAATGGTTAGCAGCAAGCCCACGGACATCATCAGCCATTGGCGTGAGAATAATCGAATAAAGGGGATTAGCACTTTCATTGGGCCTCTCCTTTAGTGGGCTCGGCGGCACTGTCGAGTAGAGCGCCACAATCAAGCTGCACATCACTGCCGCTGACCGATAACGATACAAGTTCAATATCCGCCACGGACTCAACATTTTCACGCAGTAAAGTTTGGAATAAGCCGTTTGTGTTAGACAAAGTGGTAAAGTTGCCCCGCTGTACTATCAAGCCTTTATCGAGCACAAGAATAGTATCCATTTGATCTAACTGATCTAATCTATGGGTCACCATAATGCACATCTTACCCGCCATGGCCCGATTTAACGCAGAACTAACCGCCTGCTCACTTTGGCTATCTAAACTGGCTGTGGGTTCATCGAGGACAAACAAACTCGCCTGCTGCCCAAGCGCCCTTGCTAAGGCAATACGTTGAGCTTGACCAACAGATAAACCGGAAGATTGCTCACCGACTGGCGCATCTAAACCCAGTGACTGCGCCTTAACGAAGTCGCTGATATTGGCCTCTGCCAGCAAGTGCCACAGTCTATCATCGGGCAGAGTGGGGTCGGCTAAAGCTACGTTATCCCGCACCGTGCCGTGGAATAACTGGGGTTCTTGGCCCAGCCAAGCTAAATGCTGTCGCCAATGGGCTAAATCTAATGCGGATAACTCATGACCATTGATCAGCAAATGGCCCTTGTAAGGTAAAAATCCCAATAAGGCATTGAGTAAACTGGTTTTCCCCGCGCCGCTTGGGCCAACTAAGGCTAAACGTTGATTGTCTTTTAATTCAAAACTCAGCGGGCCGAGTAAACGCGTGCCATCAACACTAAACACTTCAAGATTATCAGCACTCAGGGTTTCTATGCTATTGATAAGCACTTGGCCGACAAACTCAGGTTCAGGATGTTCGAGCAAGATAATCAAGGCTTCCGCGGCGCCGACGGCCTGCGCCTTAGCGTGGTAATGAGTCCCCATGTCGCGCAGCGGTTGATAAAACTCAGGGGCTAAAATCAGAATAAACAGCCCAGTAAATAGGCTAAATGGAATACCGACTATTTGAGGATCTGTACTTGAGCTGATATTGGCATGGGCGCCATAGTAGCCAAAATCTAAGTGACCTAAGTAACTGAAACCAAAATAAACCGCCAATACTGCAATCGATACCGCCGCAAAAAACTCTAAAACTGCCGAGCTTAAAAATGCCATGCGTAGCACCGACATAGTGCGGCTACGAAACTCTTCTGAAGCACTCGCGATCACCCTTAGCTCTGCATCACCACGGTAGAAGAGTTTCAAGGTGCTTAAGCCTTTTAATCTATCCATAAAGTGGCCGCTTAATCTTGCAAGCGCACTGAAATTTTTGCGATTGGCATCGGCAGCGCCCATGCCAACTAAGATCATAAACATAGGGATTAACGGCGCAGTGAGTAACAGGATTAAGCCTGCCGCCCAGTTAATCGGGAATACCGCCGCTAAAATGAGGATGGGAATAAAAGCAGCAAGACTGATTTGCGGAAGGTATCTGGCATAAAAGTCTTGTAAATCTTCGACTTGCTCTAACACTATGCTAGCCCAACTGCCTGCGGGTTTACCTTTAATAAACGCCGGACCTAGCTTAGTCAACTTGTCCATTACTGCCGCGCGGATATGACCACGTAGACGCTTACCCGCCTCAAAACTGGCGCGTTCACGTCCATAAGCCAGCAAGGCACGCAGTAACATCAAGGCAATTAACGCAATAAAATGAGGTGTATAGGTATCAATACTCACGCTGGAACTGACCATCTGGACATTGTCAGTGAGCGGCATGACTTGCCGCCCCATGATCACGCCATCGAGAATCGTCGCGATAATATAAGCCTGCGCCACCATAGCAACGGCGCTTATCATCCCAAGCCATAACGACAATTTAAGGAACAAGCCACAGGCTTTTTTCTGGGCTTTAAGCCAAACAAGCAGGGATTTTTCTAACGACTTATCCATGGTGCTCCAACAAGAAAACAATTAAGCGACTCGTAGCGAGGATCGGCTATCGATAACGACTCAGTTTACGGGGCTTGCAACGGCTAAAAAGTTCCGATAGGGGCGCAGTATCGCAGGCATCTAAAACAGATGAAACCCTATCACAGACTTTTGCTAGCGGACTCACAAAAACGAGCTAAAGATAAACAAATCCCTGAGTTAACGGAACTTTCCCTAGCACTAGCCTGTTTGGGGAAACTTAGGTAGCATGAACCTCTTTGTATTAATTATCTTCTACCTATGCCAAATAAACATGCCGGTTTTACCCTGATTGAACTCGTTGTGGTCATAATTATTCTAGGTGTATTGGCCGTAGTTGCTGCGCCTAAATTCATTAATATACAATCAGATGCCTATAAGAGTCAGCTATCTGGTGCACAGGCTTCGATGAAATCCGCCGTCACCTTGTTTAAAGCTAAGTCGGAAATTGCTAACAGCGGCACCACCAATCGAGTCGTTTACGACGGGATCCGTGGCGAAAACTACCAACCTTGGGCAGCCAGTGCCAGCGGTACAGCCCCAAGCGCCGATTACACTACGCCGCCAGAGATCTTTAAGGCTGCAGGGCTCAATGTCGATGAATGGTCCTATCGAATCCATACTACTGGCGGCACCTACCAAGTCATTGCCACACCGAAGCAAAAACTGAATCTTGACACGCCGACTCAAGCGCAAGTCGAAGCGACAAATTGTTATATCGACTATAAATGGGAGACAACGGGCGTCCCCACTTATAAAAAAGTCGACACAGGTTGCTAGACGACCTTAACGATAAGATATCTATAGAAAAACAGCGAGCTAACCTGAGGTTATCTCGCTGTTTTTTTAGCGTCACATTTTACAGCCAAACGATTTTTAAAAACTTAACCCTCACTGCACTGCGCCGTATTTCACTAACACATGCCAAAGTAACTTAAGTTCGTGGGCGACTTGGGCACGGTTACCGCGGTCGCGCCAATGCTGGGGTGAATGATATAAATCCCGCGCGGCCACACCTATGGCATGGGCATCGACTCTGTCTTCTATGGCGATACGATTAGCCAGCGATGGCATAGTTGGCCCGCGAAAATCGCTCGGGATCTGCGCCGTATGTAGGCTAAAACCATCATGATATTGCAGCTCTATATCATATCTGTCGCAAATTTTACTTAAGCTGGCGCCAATATCAGTGCCTTTAAAACTTGGATCGGCCACCAGCATGGCGATATCTTCATCGAGGGAAACATCACCGTGGATCTGCGCCTCGATATAATGATCGAGATTATTCGATAACGGCCGCTCGAAACGTGACAGCAAGGAAGCATTGAGCTGATGTCCCAAATAATGAATCACATTTAGCGGCTTAAAGTCAGATTTGCCTAAGGCATAGTGACGCTCAAAACTCTCGGTCAGCAGCGCCGCTAACACATCATCGAAACATGACAGTGTGCCCTTTTCTTTCGGATGGCGGTACGAGTCGAGATAACAAAAGCTTGAACGTGCCATCACGCTGGCGTGAGTCAGCAAATAGCAGCTACCAAAACGCGGCGCGGGGCCGTCCTGCCACATGCCTAGATCGAGTGCGCCATATTTAGGCCGAGATTTAGTGCCCTTATACACATCACCAAACAGCTGATTTTCCCAGTGATCCCTTGGGCCACCTAACTCAGGGGATAACTGACCGTTGGAAATATGGGTCTCAAACTGACTGCGGTATTGACCATCGCGCAGCAAACCTTCGGCTACTGTCATACCACGGCTGTCGATTCTATCGGGGTGAAAATGCAGCGCAATTCGGCCGCAGTTGAGCAATTGTTTGAGGGCGAGTTGCATCTCATGCATGGGGATGTTCGACATCTGCTGCACATTTTTAATCACAGCGACGGCCTGTTCACTGCGTCCTCGAGCAAGGCGTTCAATATGCTGTATCGCTGTCATAATCCACCTATAAATGAGAGGCGTTTAACCGTTTCCCGCGTTGGCTCATCCTAAAATAAACACGAGACTCATCGCAAGCATGCAGAGAATAGATATTGATGAATTCTACTCCTATCGCCTTGAGTTTATACCACTCAAATTAATCTAGCGTGATCTAGCGCTAACTCACTCTAATTTTGGATAAAAAGAGTCGACGAGTTAACTTTATACCGGCCTGTTTAGCTGATTGAATCAGCCTGATAACCATACTGTACATTTGGAGAATCCATTAGACTCAACCGCACACTAAAATCATAGTAAAAGTGCGCCCCCAAAGCCTCTCGCAAAACAAAACGATACTTTGCAGGATGCCGTTTCACCCTCAATAAGCTCAAACTCGGCTGAGGAAACTTGCGCCTAAAAGATAAGCGAGACTGAGTTAAAGCCGCTGACAAGCGATTTATGTGCCAATATGAATGAAACCCGCCGCAAAAGTCTTTATTCGATGGCACTTAGGCCCCCGATCCTGTAAGCTGCACGCCCGCCAGCAGACCTGGCTATTGACCATAAATGCAGCAAAGCGTTGCCACAAGAGACCAATCTATGAGTTTTACCTCCCTGGGCTTATCGGCCCCGATACTTAAAGCCGTTGCCGAACAAGGCTACGACACACCTTCGCCAATCCAAGCTCAAGCCATTCCAGCTGTGCTTCAAGGCAAAGATGTGATGGCGGCCGCCCAAACAGGAACAGGTAAAACAGCAGGTTTCACCCTACCTATGCTCGAACTCCTGAGTAAAGGTAACCGTGCCCAAGCAGGCCAAGTGCGCGCATTAGTGTTAACTCCGACACGCGAATTGGCAGCTCAGGTTGCAGAAAGTGTTGAAACCTATGGTAAGAATTTACCACTACGCTCAGCGGTAATATTTGGTGGTGTGCCCATCAATCCACAAATCGCGAAATTGCGCCACGGTGTCGACGTATTAGTCGCGACGCCGGGTCGATTGATGGATCTATATAATCAAAAAGCGGTAAAATTCAGCCAGCTTGAGATCTTAGTGTTAGATGAAGCCGACCGCATGCTCGACATGGGCTTTATCCGCGATATCCGTAAGATTTTGGCCATTTTACCTAAGCAACGCCAAAACCTGATGTTCTCAGCCACCTTCTCCGATGAAATTCGTGAACTGGCAAAAGGCTTAGTGAATAATCCGGTCGAAATTTCGGTTACGCCACGTAACGCGGCGGCGACCACAGTAAAACAATGGGTTTGCCCAGTCGATAAGAGCCAGAAATCGGCACTCTTGATCCAACTCATCAAGCAAAACGATTGGCAACAAGTGCTGGTATTCTCGCGCACTAAACATGGCGCTAACCGTCTGGCGAAAAGCCTTGAAGATGCGGGCATTAAAGCCGCAGCTATCCACGGTAACAAGAGCCAAACAGCGCGAACTAAAGCCTTGGCCGACTTTAAAAATGGCCAAGCTCGCGTACTGGTTGCGACCGATATCGCCGCCCGTGGTTTGGACATTGACCAATTGCCACAAGTGGTTAACTTCGACTTACCGAACGTGCCAGAAGATTATGTGCACCGCATCGGCCGTACTGGCCGCGCTGGCGCATCGGGTCAAGCCGTGTCACTGGTGAGCAACGAAGAAATCAAACTGCTGAACGATATCGAGCGCTTGATCAATCGCGTATTAGACCGAGAAATGGTTGAAGGCTTTAACCATGTATTGCCTGAGTCACGTTTAGGTGGCGGCGGAAAAAGCAGCGGTAAATCAGTACCAAGCCGTAGAAATACCCGCAGCTCAAACCAACCTAGCTCACGCGATGGCACCCCAAGAAGCGCCGAGCATAAAGATGGTCAACGCAGCGGTGACGTCGCGCGCGGCCACAAGCCAAACGACAAAAATCCAAGACACAGCGCCGATGCCAAACCACGTCCACCACGTTCAAACGATGGTCGAGCTAATAACGCAGGCGCTAGTCGTCCAAGTGAAAGCCGTTCAGGTGCTGGCGAAAATCGTGGCCAAGCAGGTGAGAATCCTTACGCCAATGGCCCAAAGAAAAACACCCGTCGCCCAAATCACGGTGCGAGTCGTCCAAGACATTCACAGGATTAATGCACCCGCTGAGCCAACTCGCTTGGCGATTTAGCCGCATTAAGCCCTAAAAAAACGCCCAACTCCGTCAGGAATTGGGCGTTTTTGTTTGTCTTTATTTATTGATGCTTAGCGCATTATCCACACATTGATCAATAACTCGCTTGAACAATCGCTACTTTAAACAACAGCCTAAAAAAAACTTTAAACAGCAACCTAGGTTAATTCGCCTTAATATCGGGCAACTGCTGCAGGACTTCATCCGTAAAATAGGGTTCATCTTCAACCCAAAAAATATAGTCTAGCCCTAGGTAGTTTTGTGCAAAATCCAGCAAGTCAGGCACAGTATTCTTTTTACCTGTTTTGGGATTAATCTGCCGCAAATTACCGTCTTGCACCGCCATGCCTTTTACTAATGCCGCTGGATATTCTTTAATAAAAGCATAACTTTGTGCCATGTGGCTTTTACGATATGGCATTAAATCTGGGCCACCTACCCCCATATTGAGCGCTTTGGCTTGCGCAAACAAACCTCGCATATAGCCTTTGTCATTCCATGGCAGCCATTCGTCTGGTAAAAGTTCAAATACACCATAGCGGTTGAATGCTGAAATGACTCAGCTAATACTTGCATGTTTTCGCCAATCGCATCGATATAGGCTTTAGGATTAAAATCACTGGGGAACGTCGTTGTTCCATCGGCGTTTTCAGTCCCCACATCAATTGAGCTTTCACTAAAGTTAATGCCCGCAATTTTCCCATCAAACTCTTGACCTAGCTGGCGCACCAATTGCTGATAACGCGCACGTACTGCAGGCTCCCACATTTTGGCAGACCAGCCATACTCATCATCCGTCACAGGTTTATTAGGATCACGCTCTGGCGCGCTCAGCATGCTTTGCTTCAACACACCGCCTTGATAAATCGGAGCATCGAGCAAATACTGAGGCACGTTAAACCTCGGCGTAAAGGATTTCTCTTGCAACTGGATCCACAATTTTTTGCCTATCGAATCGAGATACGCAATATCGGCCCTAATCGCGCTGAAATCATATTCGCCCAGCTTAGGCTCTAAACTGCGCCAAGTATAAACAATCTGCGCACCGCCAAAACGGGGATCGCGCAGCGCCTTGTCGGCACGAATGTTTTCTCCGTTTTCCTCACGATGATTAATATAAATGAAGTGTTGTAACGGTTGAGACGCTGGCTGTGACTCTAGCTGCAACTCTGGCTGAATTGATGCAGCGCTCGTTGCGCTCAAAAAGAGGCTTAGTAAAATAGTCCATCGAAACATAAATACTCCAAACCGATGCAGGCCTTAGCACCTGACAAAGTCGTTAATCTGCTCATTTATTTTTACCCTGAATCACTTCTACCACAGGCAAGCTGAGGGGCATATCAATTCAGCAGACAAATACAAAGTGTTACTTAACCCCCGCCAGAATTAACATTTACAAAACAAACAGACTCAGTCACTGCATTAATCACCCAATAAAAAAGGGAATAAACTTGAGTTTATTCCCTTTAAAAATAGAGCGAATTAAATCGAGGTACGATTCAACTCAAGCTAAGCCAAGCTTACTTCATTGGCCAAGCGCGGTAAGATTTCCCTTTAATGCGGCCGCCAGTAATTTTGTTCAGCGCTTTCTTGGCAACCTTACGATTAACGGCCACATAGGCGCGGTAATCGGTCACTTGGATTTTACCCACCTGCGAGCCTTCGATACCGTTTTCGCCCGTCAGCGCGCCTAAGATATCCCCTGGACGCAGTTTTTCTTTCTTACCGCCATCGATCTGCAAAGTGATCATGGTTGGCGCTGCAGGCGTGTTGCCGAGCAGGCTTTCAGATGGCAGTGATTCGCTGGTAATTTCGCGCTCTAAATACTCTTCTAACAAGGCAATCTTGTAACCGTCTTGGTCGTTATAGAAGGTATAAGCGGCGCCTTTACTGCCCGCACGGCCAGTACGACCGATACGGTGAATGTGCACTTCGGTGTCGTAGGCGACGTGATAGTTAAACACGGCATCCAGCGCATCGATATCTAAACCACGGGCGGCAACGTCGGTCGCCACCAATACGCAGGCACTCTTGTTAGCAAATTGCAGCAGGGTTTCGTCCCTGTCTCTTTGCTCTAAATCACCGTGCAGGGCCAATACGCTAAAGCCTAAACCTTCAAGCTCATCGGCCACTTTTTGGGTTTCGCGTTTCGTGTTACAAAACACTACTGCGCTTTCAGGCTTATGTTCTAACAACAATAATTGCAGCGCTTGCATACGCGCCTTGTCATCGTCTAAGCGATAAAAATGCTGGGCTATGCTTAAACTGTCGTGATTACCTTCCACTTTAACCATGCTTGGGTCATACATGATTTGCTTAGCAATCGATTGAATTTGCTCTGGGAACGTCGCGCTGAATAGCAGCGTCTGACGCTCACGTGGCGCTTGTTCGATAATCGCATCGAGGGCGGGTTGGAAACCCATTTCTAACATGCGATCGGCTTCATCGAGCACTAACATGTTGAGATTGCTTAAATCTAAGCGATTGCGATCTAAGTGATCGACGATACGACCCGGCGTACCCACAATAATGTGCGCGCCGTGTTCCAGCGAGCCAACCTGCGGCCCCATAGGCACGCCGCCGCAAAGTGTCAGTACTTTAACGTTATGAATACCACGGGCAAGGGTACGGATTTCCTGCGCCACTTGGTCGGCCAACTCGCGGGTTGGGCATAACACTAAGGTTTGAATGCGAAAGCGTTTAACGTCTAACTTGTTCAGTAATCCTAAGCCGAAGGCGGCCGTTTTACCCGAGCCAGTTTTACCCTGACCTATCACATCCTGCCCCGCTAAAATGGGTGGCAAACTTTGCGCCTGAATTGGCGTCATCTCGTTGTAGCCCATAGAAGAAAGGTTCTCAAGCAGTTCGGGTTTTAGCTTAAGAGTCGAAAAAGCCATTGATGGATTAGGCTTAGTATCAGAGTTGCTCAAGGTGAATATCCTGTGGTGGGTAACGAAGCGGCTGCTAGGTTACTGAAATTGCGTTACTTATCGATTTAACTGGTCTATCAAGATTCTGGCTAGCTTGAGTTAAGAATAAAGCGCTATGCTCGCTCAACCCAAAAGCACGGCTATTGTAGCAACAAAGCGCAGCTTTTGCCTCAAGTCCTTAAGCAATAGACATAGCTGGAGTGAACAGCAACAAAAAGCCCTGTAGGAATACAGGGCTTAGGGCTAACTTAGATTTAGGTTTGGGTTTAGAATTCGCTCAGCGCGGCTGATTTAACAAATTACGCGATTTGGCCGAAACGCCCTTCTTGATAATCGCGAATCGCCTGCTGAATTTCCGCTTGGGTGTTCATTACAAATGGACCCATCTGGACGATTTTTTCACGGATAGGTTTCCCCGCAAACAGTAACATCCCAGCGCCGCGCTCATCGGCTTTAAGCATAAGCACACTTTGGCTATCGATCACTAAAAACTCGCCCTGATGATGTTGATTTGAAGCAGATGACCACTGCGAATCTTCGCCTTTACTCGAATCGCTTTTATATAAGTCACCTTGGTACAAGTACAAGGCGACAAACTCGTGTTGAGACAAATCCAACTTGGCCTCAGCATTTGGCGCTAGGCTCAAATCAGCAATGGCAGCTTCGCCCGCCAATCCTTGGATAGCCGCACTAATCAGCGGTTGATCTTTAAAGCCCCAATCACCCGCTAAGGCTTTTAAGCTAGCACCCGTGTCATTGGCCACTTCAACGCTCGCGCTACCCGCAGTATCTTGATACTTCGCTGGACGCAGCTTGTCTTTGGCGGGCATGTTGACCCAAATTTGGAATCCATGCAGACCATCGACAGCATCGGCCAGCGGCATTTCAGAGTGCACTACACCGAACCCGGTACTCATCCACTGCACATCGCCGGCACGAATCGCCTTCACATTACCCATTTGGTCGCGATGCTCAAAACCGCCCTTACGAATGTAAGTGAAGGTCTCCATCCCGCGATGGGGATGTGCGGGGAAGCCGCCAATAAAATCTTGTTCATCATCGGATTTTATTTCGTCGATCATCAAGAAAGGATCAAATTTAGTCGTCACAAAATCGGCGACACGGCGAATATTGACCCCATCGCCATCCATCGCGGCTTTGGCGGAAAACTGACTTAATACTTTCATTGCTGTTCTCCTATCGGTTGAGCAAAGCGATACGTGAAACGCCAAGACCGTACGGCTAACACAAGACGCAAACGCTTTGCTGATGGAAGCAGAATAACAAGGAAGTTTACAAAAGAATAACGCGAAATCACGCTTGGATTTTTCGAAAAAGTAGAATGGTTGAAGATTGAGCACAAGGCGTTCTAGCTAGCCTAAACGAGACTGATCACTTAAGCGTTTTGAAAGAAAAACTGAATAACGTTTGATCACTGGTTCAGAGGTAATTGCCATTATCTCCCCAGTGACACGCCGTAAACTCTTCCATGAGGGCTCGACGGCGACATCCATGTCGCCAACGGTCACTGATGCCCCAATGGCAATTCTCACACCCGATACAACTGTTTTGTCATCTAAAAATGGAGCATAACCTTGTCAGATAATTTATCTCTATATTAGCCAGATTCGGATTAGCTATTCTATTAATAACGCCTCTTTCGACTACAAACCAATCAACGCTTGATATAACTAGTCAGAATGGGCGTAACAGGAACATGAATCAGTTCTCTAGAGATTTGATTCATCTTAAGGGAAAAAACCGCCCCAGAATAGCCGCAAACAGGGCAATAGGACGGGGTTTAGCGGCTGACGTGAATCAGTCTGGTGTAGAGTGATTCACAGGCTTATTTTTGGATAGAAATCAATCTCATCTATTCTATAAGATCACTGATAAATTTAGTTGTAAATTCATCAGAGTTTTTCTTTTTCCTTGCCCGGACATAGCCGACATAACACACTTGAATATAAGTCGTAAAACCATGTTTAAGTGCGATTTTTTCTATAGACTTTAAAAGTTCTTTATTTATACAGTCGAGTTGAACCTCATGCATAGATAGCATTCTGAGATATTTATCTTTATTGTCAGAATGTGAGGCCATGGAAGCACTCTTAGATTTAAGAATGACCCCATACAGATCTTCTAAATCAATCGCCAGCACAGGAAAAATAGGAGCTATGTCATCAATAGATTTCTTAAAATCTTCCCTAACTGATTCTGGCTCAAGAAAATGACGATTGATTATGCCTTTTCTGATGGACTCATACTCAGTCCAGTCTCCTTTATAGTCTTTCATTTTTTCAGTCGCCAATATTACGGTGGCTAACTGTCTTTGTACCCTGATTAGTTTTGTCAGGAGGTTTCCGATCAATTTTTTTCGATCAGACATGTCTTTTAAATTGGCGCTAAGGGTTGTTAAAGCCCACCCAAGAAGCACCCCAATTAAAGGTAATATAAATTTTTCATAATCCATTACTTGTTCTCATAATCAGAATTCAGCGCAAAACTCCAAGATTGTATACATGAATCGCTTTGGGAGAAAGCGAGCTAGATTCCTAATATTAGGATTAAAATGTCTATGGATTAACTCTTAGTGTTGCAACCCTCTAAAAGCAGAACGACAAAGCGAAGCCATTTTGTGGGCATAGTTTAAGCAATTGTTAGATACTTTTTGCCAACATACTAATAGCGTTTGAGAAACTGACTCCTAAGCCTACTCTTGATATTTCAATTCGCTCATTTAATCCAGTATCGCTTGTGAAGTTAATATCTTCGTAAAGAGCTATTGGCAATTCGCGATTGCCTTTGAAACGTTTATCTGGACCGCAGACTTGTTGACATACTTCCAAGTTTTATCTATCACCTTAGTTTATAGATGAGATCTTGTATGGTAGCTCATTAATCTATTTGTGAGACACAAAGGGGGTTGCGGGTTAACCCGAAGCCAACGCAAACAGACGGGTATTGGCGCGTGAATCAGACTGTCCTAGAGTTATTCACGAGCAAAATTTTGGGTTAAAACCGATGAAAAGCACAAAATACTAACCTACTTATTTTCAATAAAAAACCTTACCCGCTCAATAGACTCATCGCATTTCAATTTAATGCGATGATTAAGGGGCCAATGTGCCCATTACATCTATAGATGTAAAATCACTCTCGACCAGTATGTGACAAAACTATTACTTCAAATTTTAAGTTATTATTCATTAACATCTCGCTGGCAGTGCGGGCAGACTTTAGCTTCTTTTAATATTTTTTCTGCACAAAACTGGCAAGCTTTGCGGTTATGATTATCTTGAATCAATACGAAAAGAAGCCCTAGCGGACCTAAAGCTATCCCGTTAATAAAAGCGAGAAACGGAAAACCCCTTTGCACGCCTATATATGTGGCAATCAAGGTACTGATCAGCCATATAATAAAAATTATGTGACTATTTTGAACAAAAATAATGGCAACTTCATTCATTTGGTTTAACACCTTTTAGTTTTCTGTAGGGTATAACATTTGCTTAAGAGGTAAGCTATAGCTCCTACCCACCGCATGCGCGCTAACTTGTGAGCGCCGCAGTTGAAGCAGGCCTTGAAACAGTCTTTCTTATTTGTTTAGTATTAAATGTAACTTTTTTGTAAAAGCAATCAGTATGATATCCTAAAAATTGTAATTGATACAAAGTAAGGCAAAGTTTGTTGTGTTGCTTAAAATAACCAAACAGATGAGCACTGTTTAGTACTTAAAACTTTGCAAAACCAAAGTGAATAAGAAGTGATTTTTACCCCGTGAATCAGACTAGGCAAGTCTGGTTCACTGTAACGGTGTTTGCAATCCCTCACGGTCAGGTCTTACTTTTTAGTATCTATTACTTTTTGTATCTCTAGCTATCAGACAACAAAGGACTAATCTTTGAGCCGTTGAGGCAATAGCTTTTTAGCTAAACGAACATCGATAGGGTTAGTTAAGATTGGCATTGTTGCAACAGTGACCGTTGGCGACATGGATGTCGCCGTCGAGCCTATAGGGATATATTTACGGCGAGTCACTGGGGAAGCAATGACAATTCATCCAACCACCTGACGACAAAGTTATCTTGCTTTGGGGCATGAGCTTTTTAGGACAGGCTGAGATATAGAGAACATTCCCAAGATTGGCATTATTGCACCAGTGAAAGTTGACGACACAGATATTACCATCGAGCCTATAGGGATACTTTTTAAATTAAAGGGCGGCGAGTCACTGAGGAAACAATGACAATTCATGCTGCACAACTGACGATACCGTTATCTTGAATGGTTAGCCAAGCTTTAGAATGTGACCGAAAATATGGTCACATTCAGATTCTCACTTGAATTGAATCTTCAACCTAATCCGGCTTAAACACGCCGATCACAGCACCGGTGGCTTTTTCTGTCACCTTTTCATCGGTTTGCTGTTCACGGTAGTCACACTCTGTGCATTCAACGGTTTCGATGCCGTTTTCCTTGTAGAGTAAAATGCTGTCTTTGGCGCTGCATTTTGGGCACTTAGCACCGGCTACGAAACGCTTTTTGATTTTAGTGTTTGTCATAATAGATAAAGGACCAGATAGCAGGGCCAAGGGACTCGGCCGAAGAAATTGGCGCTATTTTGCCACACTGATGATTGAATGCCAGTGTTACCTGAAAGTATGAGGCCTTAAGCCAATGTGATGCGATTCGCTCAAGATCGTCCTGAAAAGTCGAATAATTGTCCTAGTTATCGGGTCAGGCTGTGGTTTGAAACTGGGTTGTACGCTATTATCTGTGCCCTGACGAATTCACGTTCTAACCAAGTTGTAGTCAATGATCAGCATCAACCAAGCGCAATTAATCCGTGGCAGCAAAACCCTGCTAGATGAGACCTCTCTCACGATTTATCCCGGCCATAAGGTCGGTTTAGTCGGTGCTAACGGCACAGGCAAATCTTCACTGCTCGCATTAATTTTAGGTCACTTAAGCCTAGATAAAGGTGAATTTAGTCTGCCTTCTGGCTGGCAAATTGCCACTGTGGCCCAAGAAACCCCTGCGCTCGACGTCTCGGCACTGGAATATGTGATCGATGGCGATAGCGAATATCGTCAATTAGAAGCCCTATTACACAAGGCCCAAGAAGATAACGACGGCAATGCCATCGCACTCTTACACGGCAAAATCGACGCTATCGGTGGTTATGCGATTCATTCGCGCGCGGGTTCATTGTTAGCGGGTCTGGGCTTTAGTGAAGCCGAGCAAAGCAATCCGGTGAAAAGCTTTTCGGGCGGTTGGCGTATGCGCCTCAACTTAGCCCAAGCGCTACTGTGCCGCTCTGACTTATTGCTCCTCGACGAACCGACCAACCACTTAGACTTAGATACAATGTATTGGCTCGAAGGTTGGATTAAGTCCTATCAAGGCACGCTGATTTTAATCAGCCATGATAGGGACTTTATCGATGAAATCGTTGATGAAATCGTCCACGTTGAAAATCAAAAACTCAATTTCTACAAAGGCAATTACAGTGCCTTTGAGCGCATTCGTGCCGAACGTATGTCGCAGCAACAGGTTGCCTTCGAGCGTCAACAAAAAGAACGTGCGCATATGCAGTCCTTCGTTGACCGTTTCCGTTACAAGGCAAGTAAAGCCAAACAAGCGCAGAGCCGCTTAAAGGCATTAGAGCGCATGACTGAGTTGTTGCCGTCTCAAGCCGACAGCCCATTTTATATGGAGTTTCGGGCTCCTGAAGCCCTACCCAATCCGCTGATTAAGATGGAGCAAGTCGCAATAGGCTATGGCGATAAGCCAATCCTGAGCAAGGTGCATTTAAACTTAGTGCCGGGTGCGCGCATTGGTTTACTCGGCCGTAACGGCGCAGGTAAATCGACATTAATCAAGCTGTTATCAGGTCAATTATCGCCAATGACAGGTTTGTATGAACCTAATCCTGGCGTCAATATTGGTTACTTTGCTCAGCATCAAATCGAATTTTTACGCCTCGACGATACGCCTATGCAGCATTTAGTGCGTCTTGCGCCCAATGCCCGCGAACAAGAGTTGCGTAACTTCTTAGGCGGTTTTGGTTTTAACGGCGATATGGCGCTCTCACCTGTGCGACCCTTTTCCGGCGGCGAGAAAGCCCGTTTAGTGTTGGCGCTATTAGTGTGGCAACGCCCTAACCTATTGCTGCTCGATGAACCCACCAACCATTTAGACTTAGAGATGCGCCACGCCCTAACGATGGCATTGCAAACCTTTGAAGGTGCTATGGTTGTCGTCTCGCATGATAGGCATTTACTGCGTTTAACCTGTAGTGATTATTATCTGGTGGATCAAGGTGAAGTGCGCGCCTTCGACGGTGACTTAGACGATTATCACCAATGGTTGCTCGATGCGGCGAAAGCCAACTCGAATCAAAACAGCACCAGTGACGAGATCAAACCTGCCGCTGATAAAAAGCAGCAAAAACGCCTCGAAGCAGAGATCCGCCAAAAGGTATCGCCGCTCAAGCGTAAACAAACTAAGTTAGAAACCGAACAGCAAAAGCTGAGCGAACGCCTCGCCGAGCTTGAACACTTGCTGGCCGATAGCGAATTGTATGATCAAGATAACAAAGCCAAGCTGACCTCGGTACTAACCGAGCGAACGAGCTTGACGCAAACCTTAGAAGACAGTGAAATGCAATGGCTCGAGTTGCAAGAAGAGATAGATGCAATGGAACTTGAGGTCATGGAGCAACAATAACTCCAGCATTCTTTTAAATAAAAGTCAGTAGCAGCGGCAATACAAGGAAATAGTATGGCGGTTTTAACCCAGTTCGACAGTCAACTCTGGCAATGGTGTGATATGAGCTATGCGCAAAACAAAGCGCTCTGCCTCGAATTGCAAAATAGCTGTCAGGTGAACGTCAATCTACTGCTACTGGCACAATATTTAGATATCACTATGGATGTGTCTGGGCCGCAGCAATACAGCACAAAACAATGGCAAACGCTGATGAGCGCCGTGAGTGGATGGGATGAAAGATTTCTCATGCCCTACCGCAAATTACGTAAACTCGCTAAGTCCAGCCTGAATGAGCAAGAGTATCAGCAGATGCTCGCCGTTGAGCTGATGATGGAACGTAAAGCGCAGCGAACCATCTTGAATAAACTCAATGAACTCAGCCCAAGCGGCCAAGCAACAAATCTCGTGAGCTACTTAAGCCTGTTTGGACTCAGTGACATTGACGCCAACGAAATCGGCTTAATCGCCCCCTGATCTAATCCAAACAAATCACGTTAAATCAAGCACCGCAAAATTAGCTCGATCAAATCAACTCAGTGATCATCAAATCGCTAACGGCTGCGTGCTTGTGGATAGCGTTGACAGTTATCCTCAATCACCAACCAGTTCAGCTGACTCTCAGTGTAAATATGGTACTTGGGCTGAACTTGGTTAGCGTCGTCCAGACTCGCTATGCTCAAGGTCGAGTAATCGGGATATTGAAGATGTCGGTAAGTTAATGATGTACCGCATTTATCACAAAATCCACGGCGAATAAGCTCGGACGATGCGAACTCAGTCACCTGACCTTTAAGCCAAATAACTTGCGTTATCTTGAAGTCCATCCAAGCCCCAAATGCAGATCCCGTGCTTTTTTGGCACGAACGGCAGTGGCAATAATCCGCATCAAAGGGTTCACCTTCAATCTGATAACGAATCGCCCCGCACAAGCAGCCACCTTCCCGTAATATGTTTTCAGACATTCACACCCCATCAAGCTTTATCAAGCTAAGCTGCATTTTGATAAGATAACATCAGGCTTTACCGTCAGTGAGCTTCTGTGCGAGTGCGGTGGCATTACGTGCCGTGATGCCATAAATCGACAGCTGCGGGTTAGCGCCAAGGCTGGTCGGGAAGATAGAACCATCCATTACAGATAAATTCTCTAAATAGTGCGACTGACCATAACTGTTGACCATAGAAAGCTTTTCATCTTCGCCGAAGGGACAACCGCCCATCACATGGGCCGATGCAACGATAGTGCGCAGTGGCGCGAGTGACATCTGCGCAATGCTCTCTTTGGCGTCTTTCCACGAGGATAAGTAAGGCATACCATCGCTGATCGGCAACACTTTTAAGGCGCCCGCCGAGAATTGTAACTCCGCCATACTAGCAAAAGCGCGTCTCGCGGCCCGCCAAAAAGCATCGGTCAACGGATAATCTAAAGCAAAGCCCTTATCCGTTAAGTGTACTTCACCGCCTTGACTGTCGGGATGATAACCATCGCGGATTAAGGCAATAGTCACTTGCAACTGATTGAACTGCGCCATCAACTCGGCATGACTCGCGCCATATCCTAAAGTTTTAGAGGCGATTAAAATCGGGTGCACTGGCGGCACTTCGAGTTTATAGCCCAGCTCACCATCGGCGTCATTCTTCCACACAAATTCATCGGAATAGATAGATTGCGGCGCGCCGCTATGGCCGTTTATCGAATCGGCAAACACGCCACCGGATAACAAAGTCGGATGTAAAAAAGTGCGTTTGCCCAAAAGCTTGTGGGGATCGGGCACCTGCGAGCGCATCAAAATCGTCGGCGTATGGATAGCGCCCGCACTCAAAATATAATGTTTGGCCTTAAATAACAGCTCAACGTCAGTGGGTCGTAAATTCACATCTAGCGCCTGCGCCTTTAACGCAAAGACTTGACCATTATGGTGCTCAATTTTAGTCACTTTAGCGCGACTGATCAGCTGCGCGCCTTTCTCAAGTGCCGAGGGAATGGTGGTGACTAACATAGATTGCTTCGCATTGACCGGACAACCCATGCCGCAATAGCCAGTATTCCAACAGCCCGCCACATTGCGTTTAATCACTGTGTATTCCCAGCCAAGATTGATACAACCTTGCTTCAGGGCGGCATTATTACGGTTAGGCTCATAGTTCCATTCATGAATGTTGAGCCGCTGCTCCATCTGTTCAAACCAAGGGTCTAAGCTTTCGCGATTAAGCCCAGCAACCGACTTATGTTGCGCCCAAAAAGCTAGCGCCTCGGTCGGTGTGCGAATAGAAGTGGTCCAGTTAACTGTGGTTGAGCCACCGACTGCGCGGCCTTGAAAAATCCCAATCGCCTTGTCGGCGGTTTTCATCGCCGCAGCTTGTTGATACAAGTTGGGGTAAGCGACCCGCTCTTCCATATTAAAATCGCTGGAGGATTTTAGCGGTCCCGCCTCAATCATGATCACGCTCAGCCCTGCTTGGGTGAGGATTTCGGCCGCCACACCGCCGCCAGCACCTGTGCCGACAATAATCACATCGGCTTCAAACTGTTGGTTTGCTTGCAATTGGCTCGCATCAGTGTGCAACCAACCAGAGTTTAAACCATTCACTATAGGATCTATGATTGCCAACTTGAGTGCTCCACTGTCGCGGGTAAGATGCTTATTATTGGGCGTTTGATTCGGTTACAAACGGGCGAGCTAGTTGAACAGTTCAGGTTTGGCATAATGCAGGCGACTCCAGTGTTCAGGGCAAGCGTAGTAACTGGCCATCACTAATTCCCGCAACCCGAGATAAGCCGTTTGTAATAGCGCAAAATAACTGTGGCGCCAGGTTTCTAGCATGTCGGTTAACTCGGCTGGCGAGCGCATCAATAACGGTGTCATACTTGAGGTCAGTACGAGTAAGCCGAGGCGATTTTCGAGCATATCGAGCAGTTCAAATAACTCGGTCTGCTGCTCATCGGGCAACACAGTAATTGACTGTTTGATCGCATCTAAAGTGCGATTTTGCGCCGCGAGCTTGTGGGTTGCCACATCGGGTAAAGCCCCGTCGAGCATCACAGGTAACAGTACGCTAAACAACAAGCGATAATCTTTGCTTTCGCTGTCTTCTGGCACACTAAACTCAGGAGAATAAAGATTGACCCCTAAGGCTAACGCCGCCGTACCGGCAAACGCGCCCATCAAAAAGGTTCGTCGCTTCATCTCTATCTCCTAAATATCAATCTAAATGTCGGCCTAAATATCAGCATAAAAAACAATTGTGCTACACTGCCCACGCGTTTATATCTAAGCGACTTCAGAATAAGAATTTCAGCATTTTGAGGTCGCTTGGGTATAAATTAAACACACGTTTTAATTTTCAGCAATAGCCGATACCAAGATAAACATCCATGCCAAATTCTTTTATGCCACCTTGGTGGGCCAAGAGCCCCCATGTACAAACGATTTTACCCGTATTCACTAAAGTGGCCAAACCAGCATTACAGCGGCAGCGCTTAGAGTTACCCGATGGCGATTTCATCGATTTAGATTGGCAGGATGTTCCGCAGTCTGGCAAACCGATAGTGGTGATCATCCACGGCTTAGAAGGCAGCGCTCAGTCCCATTATGCAAGACGGATACTGCAAGCCTGCAAAGGACAGCAACTCGCAGCCGTGGTGCACCATCACAGAAGTTGTTCGGGTGAGGCCAATCGCCTCGCGCGCAGTTATCACAGTGGTGACACGGACGATTTACAGTTTAGTCTATCGACACTGAAAAGCGCGTATCCGCAATCGCCCTTATTAGCCGTAGGTTACAGTTTAGGCGGCAATGTGCTGACTAAGTATCAGGGCGAATATCAGGATGACAGTTTACTCGCCCGCGCTGTGGTAGTGTCGGCGCCGCTGCAATTATCGGCCTGCGCTAAACGCTTAGAAAATGGTTTTTCAAAAGTATATCAAAGCTATTTAATCAAACAGTTACAGCAAAAAATCAGCCATAAATTAAACGATCCCGACTTAGCCCTCTCTATGCCGCTGAGCCAGTTGCAGGTCGATCGTTTAAATACCTTCTATGATTTTGACGATAAAGTCACAGCGCCTTTGCATGGCTTTGACGGCGTCGACGATTACTATACGCGTGCCAGTGGCTTACCTTTTGTCAGCCGCATAACTAAACCGACGCTTATCATGCATGCCAAAGACGATCCCTTTATGACCGATGAAGTGATCCCAAAGACAAACCAACTGTCGGGTTATGTGGAATACGAACTGCACCCCTATGGCGGCCATGTCGGCTTTATCGAAGGCGGTACACCTTGGAAACCACGCTTCTATCTTGAACGACGGATTTTGCACTTTTTATCAGGCGATCAAAGTGTTGACTCACATAGCGCAGACCCAATCAACGGCGACAATACTATCCAAGGAAGCACCGATGCTCATTCCCTATGAAGCCCTGTTACAACTCCCAAAGGAAACGCTCGCCAATTTGATCCGCGAGTATCTTCTCAGTCAGGTGGAGGATGGCAGCTTTGCCAGTCTCGATGAACAGGAACTGGCTCAGGCGATAGTTCAATGTCAACAAGCACTTAAACAAGGTAAGCTGAAATTAGAATACAGTGAAGACGATGAGTCCTTCGCGATACGCTCGGCGGATCAAATAGCACAGCAGCAAGATTGACCAGCCCTACCTCTGTACCGTATAAATAGTACTCGCGTTTTTATCGCTTCCCCATAAGCGGCTCTTTTGGTTCCTAGCTAGGTAGAAAAAATGTCAGCAAAACATCCCATTATTGCAGTTACAGGCTCATCAGGTGCGGGAACTACCACCACCACGACTGCCTTTAGCCATATTTTTCGCCAACTCGGGATCAACGCCGCCTTTGTCGAAGGCGACAGCTTTCATCATTTTACCCGCGCGGAGATGGAAGTCATGATCCGCAAATCCCAAGCTGAAAACCGCAACCTCAGTTATTTTGGCCCAGAGGCCAATAACTTTGCCCGCTTGGAACAATGCTTTCGCGACTACAGCACCACAGGCCAAGGTGAAACCCGCAGCTATTTACATACCTTCGATGAGGCCGTGCCTTTTAACCAGATGCCCGGCACTTTTACCCAATGGCGACCACTACCTGAAAATACCGACATGCTCTACTACGAAGGCCTGCATGGCGGCGTGGTGACTGGTGATGCCAATGTCGCCCAGCATGTGGACTTGCTGATCGGCATGGTACCGATAGTCAACTTAGAGTGGATCCAAAAAATTATCCGTGACACTTCGGAGCGCGGCCATAGCCGTGAAAAAGTCATGGGGTCAATTGTGCGCAGCATGGATGACTATATTAAGCACATGACGCCGCAGTTCTCCCGCACTCATATTAACTTTCAGCGAGTGCCAACGGTCGATACTTCTAACCCCTTTAGCGCCAAAGATATTCCGAGCTTAGACGAGAGCTTTGTAGTGATCCGCTTTCGCGGCATCAATAACGTCGACTTCCCCTATTACCTCAATATGATCCAAGGTTCATTTATGTCACGGGTCAACACCTTAGTCGTGCCCGGCGGTAAAATGTCGCTGGCGATGGAGCTTATCCTCACGCCTTTGATTAAAGATTTGATGGAAAAACGCCAGCAACTCAATACTCCAGAAGCAAACTAAAACTTTGCGAATGGGGGGCGAATTTAACTAAAGGCTAAGGAAATAAAGTCTTTTTTTGCAATAGATTAAGTTTGATTTAAGCCATTAGCGCTAATCTTATCGGCATCGGGATTTCAGGCGAAAGAACGATAGTTGGCATACTCTTGGGAGTTAATTCCCCCATCTTGATCTGTTGATTCCCTCGAGTATGTCAGCAACCTCTTATGAACAGTTAATTCCACATCCATGCTTGATCTGTTGATTCCCTCGGGTATGTCAGCAACTTTTAAATCTTCAGAGTTAATTCCACATCCATGCTTGATCTGTTGATTTCCTTGAGTATGTCAGCAACCTCTCAGAAAATAGGTTCTAGCAGTTGCAAAGCAACGCCCTAGATTCTAGCAGCGTTTTTTGCGGCGCCCTAGCAAGCCAAAGGCCGCCCTAGATTTTTATACATCACCCTGCACTCTAAGGCTATGCCTCTAGGCGAGCAGTAGATGGATTCCTCTTCTAAACCTTCACCACCAAAACCACAGTGGCGATAGAAATCCACCGCATTTAAAGTTGATTCTAATCTGAGTTGGGCTATCCCCTGATTAAAAGCCATGGCTTCAATAAATTGCAGTAGCGCTTTACCGACACCAAGCCCCATAGCATCGGGGGAAACAAACAGCGCCTCTATCTGAGCATAGGGTTCATCCAACATGGCCGTGCCGACCACAGTCTTAAGCTGCGACTCGTCAGAGGACAACTCTGCCACATAAAAATGTGCATCGACGATACGACTAAATTGCTCGGTCAGTTCGCCCTCGGTCCAAATCACCAGATCGCCCGCATCATAAAATCCGGCGCAGCCTTTATTAATAGCTGCATTACGGATATCCCAGCAGACCTGAGCATCAGCTTTCGTCGCTTTTCGTATAGTTATCATCATGTTTTCCAATTAAAAATGCTCAGCCATAACATGCCATGAAGCCGCTAAAACGCCAAGTAAACGAGTGTTCTAATCTTTCAACCAATAAAAAACCGCCCGTAGGCGGTTTAATCAAAGCTACAGAACCTTAATGGATCTTAGCTAACATATCTGACTTAGTCTTAGCGCTAGACTTAGCCTTTAATCAATTCACTAGCTAGGCTTAGCCTTTAATCAATTCACTAATAGTCAATACGCCGTGGGTTGTTGCACCCGCGCCCCACATGGCAGAAGCTGAATCTTCAAAAGCGCCCGCTAAATCAACGTGTAACCATTTAGCTTCGGGTGACACGAAACGCCATAAGAAACCAGCGGCATTAGAAGCACCACCTGCACCGCCGCCTTTCATTGCGCGGCTGTTTGCGGTGTCAGCATAGGCAGATGGACACATTTCTTTGTGCCAAGGATCCAGCGGCAGCGGCCATACTCGCTCGGCAACGCTAGTGGCTTTTTGCTGGGCCAGTTGCAACACATCCGCCTGTGGCGAGAAAATCGCGTTGTAGTTAGAACCCACCGCCATCACAGCGGCGCCTGTAAGGGTCGCTGCATCGATAATAAAAGGTGCGCCTGTAGCAGAAGCAGCTTGTAGGCCATCGGCCAACACTAAGCGTCCTTCAGCATCTGTGTTCACCACTTCAACTGTTACACCATTTTTGTAGGTCAGAATATCACCTAACTTATAGGCGCGGCCGCTGATCAAGTTTTCAGCACAACATAAGAAGAGTTTAACGCGTTTGTTGAGGCCAGATTTGATCGCTAAACCAAGTGCTGCAGTCACAGTCGCCGCGCCGCCCATATCGCATTTCATGCCTAACATGCCTTCAGAAGCCTTGATGCTGTAGCCGCCAGAATCAAAGGTAATCCCTTTACCCACAAGCGCCACAGACACGGGTGCATCGGCGGCTAATGGGTTGAAGTCTAACTCTAACATTGCTGGTGGACGCTCACTGCCGCGACCGACGGCATGGATACCAATCCACTGCTCTTCAAGCAGCGCTTCGCCTTCGATAATCCGATAACTTACCTTGTCGCCACCAACGTCAGCCAACCATTTTGCTGCTTGTTGGGCAAGCTTCACTGGCGACAGGTTTTCAGGCGTATCGTTGATGAGTTGACGGGCAAAGGTTGCCACATCGAGTCGACGTTGCAATTCTGCTTGCACAGACTCATCACCACACCAATAAATTTGATAGCCTGGTTTTGCCGTCGCGAAACCTTGGGCAAACACCCATTGGCTATTGAGATCCCAAAACTGCCCAGCTAATTCCACACTGCTAATGCCTTGGCTGCGCAGTTTACGGGCCGCCATTTGAATTTGGCGTAGCTCATCGCCACCTGCTAAATGAATTTGCGCACCGTCGGCAGTATAAGTCACATCAGCCTTGCCCCAGTGGGCGGCTGGTACTTCTTTGGTTAATTGCACTTTCATCAATTCTGTTACTTTTAGTTCACTCATTAGGGATCCTTATTTTTCGATTCGTTTTAGAACAATCAGAACAAACTTTATGGCGGCAGTTTACTGCTAGCAGGCGATGACGCAAAGCGATTGGCTGAAGTTACTCAGGTAAAATCTGTAAACATTTGCGAAATTTGCTAGGCTTTGCGGCCTAGAACAGCCGATATAGGTCTACCGATGGAATTTACACCGCCACTACAACAGGGCATTTTATTGCGCCGCTATAAGCGTTTTCTGGCCGATGTGCAGCTAAGCGATGGCAGTGAGATCACCCTACATTGCCCCAATACCGGCTCTATGCGTAATTGCCTGTATCCCGGTGAAACCGTATGGTTTTCTACCTCTGATAACCCTAAACGTAAATATGCCCATACCTGGGAACTGATGACCACGCCCAATGCTGGCTTAATCGGTATCCACTCGGGTCAGGCCAACACCTTAGCCGAAGAAGCCATCAATAAAGGTATCATTACTGAACTAACGGGTTATGACAGCCTAAGCCGTGAAGTCAAATACGGTGATGAAAATAGTCGCATCGATATCCTGCTACAGGGTGCTCAAAAACCCGCCTGTTATATAGAAGTCAAAAGTTGTACTTTGCTCGAAGATGGCCAAGGTTATTTTCCTGATGCTGTGAGCCTACGCGGTCAAAAACATCTACGTGAATTAATGCACATGGTGAGTCAAGGCCACAGAGCTGTATTGCTGTTTGTGGTGCAGCACAGTGACATATTCAGTGTTGCACCCGCAGCACATATCGACCCTGAATATGCTAAGTTACTGAAAATAGCTGTGTTAGCTGGAGTGGAAGTCCTTGCCTATCGCTGCGAAATGTCCCCGACTGAGATTCACCTAGCCCAAGCCTGCGATGTACGAGTATGATGTTAAGGCTGAGTTAAATTTGATTTCAGTTGAATTAGCGAACATAGTCAAAAAATTCAATCAAAGCAGAATGAAAAGTTTGCCTCGATGTGAAGATTCTGCTATAGATAGCGGCCGTTCTTAAGGACGCCCTACAAACGCAAATGATTACAGGAGATGCGTTATGCCTGAAGGCACCAAAAAACTTGGCGTACTCGCTATCGCAGGTGTAAATCCTTACCAGGAAAAACCGGGTGAGGAGTATATGAACGCTAAGCAACTGGGTCACTTCAAGACAATTCTTGAAGCTTGGCGCAATCAGTTGCGTGAAGAGGTCGACCGTACTCTTAGCCACATGCAGGACGAAGCCGCAAACTTTCCCGATCCTGTTGACCGTGCAGCACAAGAAGAAGAGTTCAGCCTCGAACTTCGTGCTCGCGATAGAGAACGTAAGCTGATCAAAAAAATCGAAAAAACACTGCAAAAAATTGAAGAGGACGATTTCGGCTTCTGTGATTCTTGCGGTATCGAAATCGGCATCCGCCGTCTCGAAGCGCGTCCAACAGCCGATCAATGCATCGACTGTAAAACGCTTGCAGAGATCAAAGAGAAACAAATGGCTGGTTAATCAAGCATACTGGGCGGGGATTTCCCCGCCTATTTGTTTCTAGCAACTCGTAATCTCGACGAGCTTAAGCCAAGCTCACTCCAATTTACCCCGATTCGCTTTTCTCTTGGCATCCCTCTAAAATACATCCACTTTTACCGTCGCGACTTTAAAACGCCATCTAGTTGTTATGTCAAAGCCATTACATTCCGATTTATCCAGCCAGCACTATGTCGGCCGCTTTGCGCCTTCGCCTTCGGGTGCCTTACACTTTGGCTCGCTTATCGCCGCCCTTGGCAGTTATCTGCGCGCCCGCTCGCAACAGGGTAAATGGCTAATTCGCATTGAAGACATCGATCCTCCGCGGGAAGTCAAAGGCGCTGCCGATGATATCTTACGCACCTTAGCAGCCTATGGATTTGAGTGGGATGATGTGCCGCTTTATCAGAGCCAGCGCACCGCGGCCTATCAAGCACAAATAGATTCGCTGCTCGCCCAAGATAAAGCCTATTTCTGCCAATGTAGTCGCAAGCAAATTCAAGCCATGGGCGGCGTCTACGATGGCCGCTGCCACCGCTTGCCACAAACACAAGCTAGAAATGTGGTTAAGTCTGGGGCGGTGCGGATAGTCAATACCGCGCAAGTGCAGCAATTTGACGATAACCTCATGGGGCATATTTGCGTCGATAGCCATTTTGCCGCTGAGGATTTCATTATCAAACGCAGCGATGGCCTGTACGCCTATCAATTAGCCGTGGTGCTCGACGATGCTTATCAAGGGGTCACTGAAGTGGTTCGAGGTTGTGATTTAATCGAAGCCAGTTGTCGCCAACTGAGTTTGTATCAAAATTTTGGCTTAGCGGCACCGCAATGGTTGCACTTGCCACTCGCCTGTTTAAGTAAAGGTTTTAAGCTCTCAAAACAAAATCATGCACAGGCAATTGATACGCTTAATCCGCAGGCGAGCCTCAATGCGGCGCTGGCATTTTTAGGCCAACAACCCGTTGAGACCCAAGGTTCTGTGGCACAAATGCTCGCTCAAGCCGTGGGACAATTTCAATTATCCACTATACCGCAACAATCTGAGATACTGATCGAGCCCTGATATACTCATTAGGCCGCATTTGGTATATGATAGCCGCCAGATTTTTAATCAAATAACAGATCATATTTCGAGGTGTCCCATTTTTCGCCGTATCAGCCAATTCTGCAAACAGCTATTTGAAGACGCGCCTAAAACGACCGCTCCGACTCCAGCTCAGATTGAACCAACAACGCCTGAACAAAGTTCTGGAGCGTTAAGCTTAGAGTTAGTGCCAAGAGATGCCCATACCATCTCGCGCAAACAAATCAGCGAAAATGCCCTTAAGGTGTTATACAGACTGAATAAATCAGGTTTTAAAGCCTATTTAGTCGGCGGCGGTGTACGCGATTTACTCTTAGGGATTGAACCGAAAGATTTCGACGTAGTGACCAATGCGACACCGGAAGAAATCAAAAAACTGTTCCGCAACTGCCGAGTCGTTGGCCGTCGTTTCCGTCTGGCCCATATTGTTTTCGGCCGCGATGTTATCGAAGTGGCGACCTTTCGTGGTCACCATGGCGAAAGCAATGAGAAAGTCTCTAAAGCCAATGCCGAAGGGCGTTTGCTACGTGATAACGTTTATGGCGAAATCGACGAAGATGCCGAGCGCCGCGACTTTACCGTCAATGCCCTCTATTACGATATCAGCGATTACTCGATCCGCAGCTACGGCGGCGGTATGGCCGATCTCAAAGCGGGTACGTTGAGATTAATTGGCGATCCTGAAACCCGTTACCGTGAAGATCCGGTGCGTATGTTAAGGGCGGTGCGTTTCGCCACTAAACTCAACATGGGTATCGAAACAGTAACAGCTGCGCCGATTAAACAATTAGCGCCACTGCTAAAAGATATTCCCGCAGCGCGTATGTACGAAGAAGTGCTGAAACTCTTCTTTGCAGGCAAAGCCTTAGCCAACTTCGAACTGATGCAAGAATACAAGCTATTCGCGCCGCTGTTTCCACAAGTGGCCGCTCTGCTAAAAGATGATCCTAAAGGCACGACCATGAAAATGGTGCAAGCCATTATGAAGAGCACAGATCAAAGAGTTAACGAAGATAAGCCTGTTACGCCTTCATTCTTCTATGCTGCGCTTCTCTGGTATCCACTGCGTCAACGCGCCGAAGATATTGCCGTTGAAAGTGGCCTGACCTTATACGATGCCTTCTTTGCCGCTATGGGCGATGTAATGGAGCAGCAATGCCAAACCATCAGTATTCCACGCCGCTTTAGTACGCCAGCCAAAGACATTTGGCAGTTACAGTTACGCTTTGATCGTAGCCAAGGCACTCGCGCCTTTAAACTGATGGAACATCCTAAGTTTAGAGCCGCATACGATTTGCTCTTGCTCAGAGGCGAAGTCGAAGCGGGTAATGTCGCTAAGAGTGCCGCTTGGTGGCAACAGTTTGTTGAAGCCGATGAAACTGAACGCTTAGCCATTGCGCGTAGCGGCAGTAAATCGCCAAATCGCAACCGTAATGCCACTCAACGTCGTCGCCGTCCTCGCGCGCCGAATGCCGATGGTTCAGCGCCGACGAGCACACCTAAGGCAAGTGGCACACCAAAAGCGAAAGCGGCGGAATAATGCCTCGCGTCTACGTCGCATTAGGCGCGAATCTCGACGATCCCAAGGCGCAATTGGACAATGCCGTCACGGCATTGTCCGCATTAGCCTTAGGCAATAGTCTACTGGTTTCCCCTTATTATCATTCGACGCCTATGGGCGATGTCGTGCAACCCGATTATGTTAATGCGGTGGTCAGTTTCGATACTGATCTTGAGCCATTAGCCTTACTCGATGCATTGCAGCATATCGAAAACACCCAAGGTCGAGTGCGTCTTGAGCGTTGGGGCCCCAGAACCTTAGATCTCGATTTACTCTTGTATGGCAATGAGAACATTGACATACCTAGACTCAAAGTGCCCCACTACGGTATGAAAGAGCGCAGCTTTGTGCTCGTGCCTTTAGCTGCAATCGCACCAAATCTTATTCTGCCGTGCAACACTGCAATCGGCAGTCTTATCGATACAAAAATGTTGGCCGAGTTACAACAACTGGGCATTGATCATTGAAGTCCGTCCCCAGTTAGCTTATAACACCACTTCTATTTGGTTTGAAGATCATCCATATGTCTAAAATTACTAGCTCAACCCTGTTGAAATACAAACAGGAAGGTAGAAAATTCACGGCACTGACAGCCTATGATGCCAGTTTTGCCAGCGCGTTCGATAGCGAAGGTGTAGATGTGCTGCTCGTCGGCGATTCTCTAGGAATGGTTCTCCAAGGCCATGACGATACCCTGCCCGTCTCTACAGCAGATATCGCTTACCATACTCGCTGTGTCCGTCGCGGTATCGAACGTGCCCTGCTGATCGCCGATATGCCCTTTATGAGTTACGCCACACCAGAACAAGCTATGGTTAACGCCACTGAGTTGATGCAGGCTGGCGCGAACATGGTCAAAGTCGAAGGTGGCCACTGGTTACTCGAAACTGTCACTAAGCTCACGGAACGCGGTATTCCCGTGTGTGCTCACTTAGGCTTAACACCTCAGTCGGTCCATGTATTTGGTGGTTTTAAAGTGCAGGGCCGCGACGCCGAAAATGCCCAGCGCATTCTCGACGAAGCAAAAGCATTAGAAGCGGCTGGTGCTCAACTATTGGTTGTGGAATGTATTCCTGCGCCACTCGCAACGGCGATCACTCAAGCCTTAACGATTCCAGTTATTGGGATTGGCGCAGGCGCATCGACCGATGGACAAATTTTGGTCATGCATGATGTGTTAGGTATTTCAAGTGGTTATATTCCACGTTTCTCGAAAAACTACCTAAAACAAACCGGTGAAATTCGCTCGGCCGTGCGCGCCTATATCGACGAAGTTGCTCAAGGAACATTCCCTGGCGACGAACACACTTTTAATTAATAACCGATTTATGCAAGGTAAGGCTCAATGATCACTAGCGCCCATATTGATGATATTCGCACCCAAGTGCGTGCATGGCGTGCCAAGGGCGAAACCGTCGCCTTTGTGCCTACCATGGGCAATCTCCATCAGGGACACATTACTTTAGTCAAAGAAGCCGCGAGCAAGTGTGACCATGTGGTGGTCTCAATTTTCGTTAATCCAATGCAATTTGGTCAGAACGAAGATTTAGATGCTTACCCACGCACACTGGCTGCCGACAGCGGAGCCCTCAACGCCGCTGGCGCTGAGCTGTTATTCACCCCGACGCCAGCCGTGATGTATCCCAAGGGTCTAGAGCAGCAAACCTATGTCGAAGTCCCTGGGATTTCCGACGTGCTTTGTGGTGCGAGCCGTCCGGGACATTTTCGTGGTGTTGCGACTATCGTTTGTAAACTGTTTAACATAGTACAGCCCGATGTGGCGCTATTCGGTAATAAAGACTATCAACAACTGTTAGTGATCAAAACTATGGTTGAAGACTTGTCATTACCGATTGAAATTATAGGTATTGATACCATACGTGAAGACTCAGGCTTAGCCATGAGTTCGCGCAATGGTTACCTCACTGCCGCAGAAAAAGCCGCAGCGCCTGCACTAAAACAAGCCATAGATGCCATGGCCACTGGGATCAAGCAAGGTGAAAGCTTTGAACAAGTGACCGAGCAAGCAAAAGCCAAGTTAGTCGCGGCCGGTTTTACGCCGGATTATCTCGAAATTCGCCACGCTCACACGCTAGAACAGGCCCAACATCAGGATCAAGCCTTAGTGATTTTAGCCGCCGCCTATATAGGTAAAGCACGGCTTATCGATAACTTAAGGTTCGATCGCTAATAGTTAGCGTCAATCAATAAAGGGAGCTCTCGCTCCCTTTTTTATGCTTTGAATCTGCCGCGCACCATTAAATTTATCGTTTAGAATCAACCTTAGCGCCAAAAAATTGAATCGTCAAAAAACTGGTTTTATCCCTTAACTTACGCCATAGTATGATGCAGATGTTAGCGATAAGTAAAATCTTGGCCACTACAATAAACACAGTAAATTTGCCCCTTTACTGATATATAGCTAATACTTTAATACCTTAGGTTTAATGGCCCAAAAAACCAACGTCCCATGGGACGAGGCATAAATCACTGATTGAATAGACTTAATGGCGCAAGCATTAAGCTGACTATTTATCGATTGTAATCAAAGAACTAAATCATAATCGCTATGCAAGTGTACAAAGGATTTGTGGCCTAATGGTAAGACTGATACTCACCCTAATCTGTGTTATTTTGCCAAGTACAGTACAGGCAAATACCATTTATAAATGCCGTAAAGATGACAAAATTGTCTTTAGCCAAACCGCTTGCCCGCAGGAATTTAGCCAACATAAAATCGAATATCAGTTGGGGATCACCACAGAAGTCGACTCAGATAAAAGGGACATTCCAGTCGATCCCCTGCAAGCACTACTGAATCGCCAAACCATTTCTAAAGAGAAATTACTGCAATTACTCGATGGCGAGATCTATCGACTTAAACAGGAGAACAGCTATTTTGAAATCCTGCGCACCAGTGAATTACAAAAACTAGAACGTAAGCGTTATTGGCAGAATAAAGAGAAAAGCGATCCTGAATACATTAACGAAATGGACGATATCAATACTCGCTTCAATGCGTTAACCGTGAGCAATAACAGTGCGATGCAGCAACTGAAGGATCGTAAAAGCCAAATCAGTACTGAGGTATCCCCTGAAGAATCAAAAGAACCAGAAAAACACTGATCTCATATAAAAGGTTAGTGCTCAGCTTGTCACTCATTCACCAAGGAATTCGACCACTATGGTCGAATTTTTCAACTCATTAAACCGCTCATTGACTCTTCATCACTCTTTAAGGACAGCCGTAGTTCAAACCATCTAGTTCGCCTTTTAACACGCTGTAATACCGCTGAATCACCCTTGAATTGATTCAATCCCACAACACTATTCCCACCATATTTCCTATAATTTTTTCCCCGATAAATATCACGTGATAATCGATGTATGACTTGAGATTGTTGCAGTATTGTTTAAAAGCCATGAGATAACTTAGCAACGAATACGACTTAACTACTAGGCCAACTAGACTACTCAGCCTAAAAAAACACTCTCTAAAAAACAGATAAAATCCACTGAATCAATTGGATAACGATACATCCATCATTTATCTACTGTGAATCCTTTGCGTAATAAATACCCTTTTGGCCAATTGCGACATATCAACGGGACTCGTATCTTCAGGGCTGAATTTGGAGTGTCTGTTGTTTTAGGCAACCCAAAATATTTGATGCAAGGAGTCACCCGTGCCAAATACCTCGATACGCTTTTTGGTACCGCTGCTCTTGCTCTGTAGTTGTATGACCTCAGCACAAGAGCTGAATGTCAATGAGTTACCTGTAACCCTTCAGGCATTACTGGAACGTTCCGGTCGCGATAATCTTATCGAGCTGGTGCAACAAGGCAATGCCAACCAAGGATTACTGTTCCAATCAGGCAACGATAACAAGGCCGATGTGACACAAGTCGGCAATGATAACGATGCGCTAATCACACAAATTGGTTCAAACAATGAAGTGCAACTACTGCAGGTCGGCAGTCAAAATACGGCTTCAGTGACACAAATTGGCAACGACAATCTAGTGCAACTGAACCAACTAGGAAGCGGTAACTTTTCGATTCAACAGATTGCAGACGGTGCTGCAATCTCAATAACTCAATATTAAACAGGGAGCGTCACATGAAATCACAAGCTAAAAAATCACTTATTGCTTTGGCCATTGCAACAGGTTTAAGCGGTCAAGTTTTTGCTGCCAGTACCGTGAGCGAAATTAGCGTAGTACAGTCAGGCCAAGCCCAAGACACGTTAGTCTCACAAACGGGTGCCCTTAACGCTGCTGCGGTTGTGCAAACCGGTACTGAGCAAACCGCAACAGTTATCCAAGACGGTGTGTGGCATGAGGCGGCTATTAATTCAACGGGCGATGAAAACAAAGTCCAAATAACGCAACAAGCTGATTGGCATGTGGCAAGTGCAAATGTTGTCGGTGACAACAACTTTGTAAATGTTTCGCAAGACGGTTTCTATAACCAAAGCAGTAATGATGTTACTGGCGACGATAATACAGTAGTCGTTAACCAATTAGGCGAAGTCAACGAAAGCCAAGTTGAAATCACTGGCACTGAAAACACCGTGTTTGTTGAGCAAGAAGGCGATGCTAACTTTGCAGTATTCCGCGTTGAAGGCAGCAACAACGATGGGAAAATCACCCAAATCGGTGACAACAACCAAGCAGGCTTAATCGCCCTCGACTTAACCGCTAACGTGGGGAATAACAACGACGTTTCTGTTAATCAAGCGGGTAACAATAACTTTGGCGCGGCTAAAGGTATTGCAGGCGACAACAACACAGTAGACATGGTCCAAAAAGGTGATAACCATGTTGGCTTCGTTTACGCTCTTGCTGGCAGCGACAACGATATTTCAATGGATCAAAAAGGTAACGGCAACACAGCTTATCTTGCTATGACTACGGGTGATGACAACACTGTCGATATTACCCAAAATGGCAGCGGCAACACAATCGGCGATACTTTAGTGGCTGATATCCAAGGTGATGATAATGATATTACTATCACTCAAAAAGGCGATGTCAACGGTGCAGAGTTCCAAGTATGGGGCGATAGCAACGACGTTGACTTGAAACAAAAAGGCGATGCTAACTTCGCAACCTTTGGCGCCTACGGCACAGATAACGACTTCGATTTATCTTCTAAAGGCAATAACAACGAAATCGTTGCCTTTGCTGATGGTCAAGATAACAGTATTGAAGTTAGCCAAGAAGGCGATACTAACTTTGCCTATGTCGATGCAGTAGGTAGCGATAACGAAGTGGATGTTGAGCAAGATGGCGCTCAAAACGAAGCCGTCATTTCCATTGCTGGCAACAATAATGCCGATGTCACTGCACTGCAAAATGGCGATCTTAACCTTATCGATTTAATTATCGAAGGTGATGAAAACACTGCACAAATTGCTCAATCAGGTAACGGTAACTGGATTGGTGGTGACGCAAGTAGTTCATTTGAAGTAAGCGGTGATAATAACAGCCTGTTGATCACTCAAACAGGTAACGATAACTTAGTACTAGGTTCTCAAGCTGGCAATAACAACAGCATCAGCGTTAATCAATCAGGTAATATGAACGTTGCTACTGTAGTGCAATACTAGTCAATCCTGTTAAAACCACCACAGCTACACTCTTTGGTGGTTTATCAAAAGGGTGTTGAACAAAAAGCGGGAATGTTTAAATAAACATTCCCGCTTTTCTATTCTGATTAACCAGTAATTATTAACATTAACCACTCAAAGCGAAAAGCTAACGATCAATATCTTTAACTGACTAACTGCACAGCTCAAAGTGAGTCTGATAGGTTTGTGCCCAACGCAACAACTCAACACGATTACGGGACTGGGTTTTACGGAAGATAGAGGAAATATGAGCCTTCACCGTATGTTCGCTGATGCACAATCTGTGGGCGATTTCTTTATTCCTCGCGCCACTCGACACAAATTGAATGATAGTGCGCTCACGGGAAGTTAGCATCTGCAGCATAGCCACAGTATCGGAGGGCATCTCATTGTTGCCATCGAGTTTTTGTACTACACGACGGAACATCTTACTCAGTAGTGTTCTGTCGTACCACAGCTCCTCTGCCACCATTTTACGTAAACCTGTTAACATCAAATCCATACGTTGATCGGCAAATAAAATGCCTCGAATGCCAAGTAACATAGCTGACTCTTGATCTAAAGAGTCTCGCTCGACTTGATACAGCGCCACGGGGAAGTGTGATACTAAGCGCGAAGCCAGTAAAGGGATCCCCTTGTTATCGAGTGCAGAGCCTTTTTGGGTGATCAGATAAAAACTTCGACGACTCTTATCTAAATCTAATTCCGCCGCATGCTTAACGATACGAGTTTTCAAGCCTATGGATTCAGCGAGTAACGCTAAATGACATGGCGCTGCCATTTGATGTAAAAAAACTAATTCATTAATTGTGCTCAATGACTCTCCTCCCTGAAAAGTATTTTCTATTAGCAAAATGGTATGTTTGACCAGCCTCTTTAGTTAGATTTTTAAACATTCCATTAACCTAGTTGATTTTGACTAGTTAAAGACTGAAAAACATCACCCAAATGTACTATTCCCTCTTTAATCCTAGTAAGTTCGACTAACTAACCACAGATAATTTGAATAACAGTAGAAAATACCATTGAACTTAATCAACTCACGAAACCTAGTACTTTCAAACTATGAAGATATCAGCCCAAAGTTGCAACATAAAGATAACATTAAAATGTGACAGCTAAATGCCATCACACTCACGCCAAATTTTTTATGGAAGGATGAACGCAACTCACTGCCACTAGCTCCTGAGTTTAAGTGCTGCTATTTGCTTATCTTGAAAACGAGACAATAAAACGAGTGCGACAATTGCGCCAATTAATGCCATCAACATATCTGATTGAGTATCCCATACATAGCCTTGGGTGCCCAAAAAGGCTTCGGCGCCTTCACCTGTTGCCACGGCAACCCACCATTCGATGAGTTCATAAAACGCCGAAAACGCGAGCACAAAACACGTGACTAAAAACGCACACCAAGCACCGGGTTTGACCGCTTGATTACGCAGCATAATTTCACGCGCTAACATGGCAGGGATAAAGCCTTGAGCAAAATGACCTAACTTGTCGTAATTATTACGTTCTGAGCCCATCCAATGGGCAATAGTGTCGAATAATGGCACTTCAGCATAGGTGTAATGTGCGCCGACAAACAACACACAGCAATGGGCTAACACTAAAACATACACCAGCGGCGTTAATGGGAAGCGTTTGCGGGTAAAAAATAGCAGTGGCACAGCCACTAATGCTGGAACCGCTTCGAGCCACCAAGTGAAAGAATCTGCGGGATTTATCACCGACCACACGAGCACTAAGAGGTAAATAGCACACCACGCGATTTTGTTATTCAATGTTTCTTCCTCTTATGCGATATTGTTCTTAATTTAGAATATTAACTTTAGCCATCTAGCCCTCCACACTGAGTAAAAAAAGTGCTATTTTGGTGGGTGAAGGTTGTCAGCATATCATAAGAAACATTTCTATTAATTAGAGGGTACCCATATCATGGCGAAACATTCGCTGGACAAGGATAAGATCAAGATCCTGCTGTTGGAAGGCGTCCACCAATCTGCGGTCGATGTACTTGAGCGTGCGGGATACACCAACATCGAATACCACAAAGCCTCATTAGGCGATGAAGCATTAATTGAATCCATCAAAGATGCACATTTCGTGGGACTTCGTTCACGTACCCAATTAACTGCCGAGGTGCTAAAACGCGCCGAGAAGTTGATCGCGGTCGGTTGCTTCTGTATCGGAACCAATCAAGTTGATCTTGCCACCGCCGAATCCCTTGGTATCCCAGTATTTAACGCGCCATTCTCCAATACTCGCAGTGTTGCCGAGCTCGTGATTGGCGAAATCATTATGCTGATGCGCGGTATCCCTGAGCGTAACGCCATCGCCCACCGTGGTGGCTGGATGAAAACCGCCGCTGGCAGCTACGAAGTGCGCGGAAAAACCTTAGGCGTAATCGGTTACGGTCATATCGGTACTCAGCTTGGCATTCTGGCTGAGACGCTGGGCATGCGCGTGGTGTTCTTCGATATCGAAGACAAACTGCCGTTAGGCAATGCACAGCAAATTCATTCAATGGAACAATTGCTGGCGCAATCTGACGTAGTGAGCTTACACGTACCTGAAACCCCACAAACCAAAGACATGATAGGCGCAGCTGAATTTGCGGCGATGAAAAAGGGCAGCATCTTTATCAACGCATCACGCGGCACTGTAGTCGATATCGAGGCCTTAACAGTCGCACTCAAAGAGCGCCACCTTGCGGGCGCGGCGATTGATGTGTTCCCAGTTGAGCCGCAATCGAATGACGATGAATTTATCAGCCCACTTCGAGGTCTTGATAACGTATTGCTGACACCGCATGTTGGTGGTAGTACTGCTGAAGCCCAAGAAAACATTGGTATCGAAGTCGCTGGCAAGCTCGCTAAATACTCAGACAATGGATCGACCGTATCTGCAGTTAACTTCCCTGAAGTTTCGCTGCCTATGCATAAAGGCACCTCACGCTTACTGCATATTCACCAAAACCGTCCAGGCGTGCTGATCAAGATCAACCAAGCCTTCTCGGAAAAAGGCATCAACATTGCCGCGCAATATCTGCAAACCACCGCAGAAATTGGTTATGTGGTCATGGAAGTTGACACCCACCAAGCCGAAGAAGCCTTAGTAGAGTTGAAGGCCATTGAAGGCACACTGCGTACCCGCGTGCTGTTTTAAGAGTTAAGCCGAATCGCATTAAGCGTTTCGGCTAAAGTACAAAGACTAAGGCGCACATATCATTCACAGATATGTGCGCCTTATGCTTTTGAGCCAACAGGAATTCCGTTACAATCTAGCCTCTCACATCGCCTTCATTTTCAGGATCTCGCTATGACTATTTCAGTTTCTACGCCCCATTGGGATCTGGACGCTTCTTTGCCTCCACTCATGCTTGCCAACTTATCTCATATGGGCCTTATTAAAGTGGTTGGAGAACAAGGCCGCAGTTTCATCCATGGCCAAGTGACCACTGACATCAGCTCATTAGCCGATAACCAATGGCGCTGGGGTGCACATTGCGATCCAAAAGGTAAAATGCTGGCCAGTTTCAGAACCTTTGCCATCCAAGATGCGCTCTTTATGCTGATGCCAAAGGATGCCATTGAAGTCGATTTACCCCAGTTACAAAAATATGCCGTGTTTAGCAAAGCCACCTTAAGCAATGCATCCGCTGAATGGACTCTGCTCGGGGTTGCCGGTGAACAAGCAAGCCAGTTCGTGAGCGAACATTTTGGCGACATTCATCAAGAATTCACGCCCATTGAACATGGCGCGATTTTAAAAGACGCTGACCGTTTCATTTTAATGTTAACCCCAGAAGCGGCTGCAGCTTTAGTGGCCAAATCAAAGTTGAGCGTATTTGATGCCAGTGCTTGGCAAGCGTTAGAAATTATCGCGGGTTACCCCAACCTTGCCGCCAGCCATGCCAGCCAATATGTACCGCAGATGTGCAATCTACAGGCAGTCAACGGTATCAGCTTCAACAAGGGCTGTTACATGGGGCAAGAAACCATAGCGCGGATGAAATATCGTGGCGGCAATAAACGCGCCCTGTATATTCTGCATGGTCATACTAATCTGCAAATCAGCCTAGAGTCAGGCCTTGAAATCGCGATGGAAGATGGCTTCCGCCGTGGCGGCCATATTATTGAGTTTGTACAGCGTGGCAACCAAGTGTTGTTAACTACGGTGCTTGCCAACGATACCAGCAACGATACTAAACTGCGTTTTGCCGACGATGAGCAATCAAGCTTAACGATTCAAGCCCTGCCCTACTCATTAGACGAAGCATAAGGCTTTGATTTAATAAAATGGTGTAGAGATTGAAACAGAATAAAGGCGCCAATGGCGCCTTTAGCTGATCTTGTACTCACCCCCTCAAACACCCGAGCACCCGAGCACCCGAGCATCAGTTTTCCAAATAAGTATCTCGAATAGCGATCGCCTCAGGCAGGATTTCTTTAAACATTTCCACCAGCTTAGGATCAAAATGTTTTCCCGCTTGATTGTCAAATAACTCCATCGTCGCTTCGATCGTCCAAGCCTGCTTATAAGGCCTTTGCGAAGTCAAGGCATCGAACACATCGGCAATCGCAGTGATCCGCCCTTCAAGGGGAATATCCTCTCCCACCAAGCCATTAGGGTAACCTGAACCATCCCACTTCTCATGGTGAGTTAAGGCGATACGACGGGCCATCTGCAATAACGGACGCTGTGTTCACCGATAATTTCGGCGCCGATAGCGGCATGTTGCTGCATGATGCGCCACTCCTCGGCATCAAGCTTACCCGGTTTTTTCAGCACTGCATCGGGTGTGCCGATTTTACCGATATCGTGCATCGGCGCCGCATTAAAAATTAAGTCGCAGAAAGTGCTAGGTAAACCAAGCTTTATCGCCAATATTCGGGCGTAGTGGCTCATGCGTACCACATGTAGACCTGTCTCGTTGTCCTTATATTCGGCGGCGCGGCCAAGACGGCGGATGATTTCGAAGCGGGTTTCTTCTAACTCGTGGGTACGTATTTTAACTTGTTGTTCGAGTAGGCGTTTTTGATCATAGAGCGCAAGATGGGTTTTAACTCGCGCCTTAACCACAGGCGCACTCACGGGCTTAGTGATGTAATCCACTGCGCCCAAAGCAAAACCTTGGGCTTCGTCGGAGGATTCAGATAAAGCAGTCACAAAAATGATTGGAATATGACTGGTCAGCGGATCTTGCTTTAGCAGCTTGCAGACCTCATAGCCATTCATTCCCGGCATCATCACATCAAGCAGAATTAAGTCGGGCCGCGACTTTGCTACTAAGGCTAACGCCCTTGGCCCGTCGATCGCCACTTTGACTTTATAGTCATCACCCAAAATACCGATCAAAATATCGATATTCTCCGGTGTGTCATCGACGACTAATATTGTTGCCTTTTCCATTAACAACTCCATTCCATGTCATGCGTTTGAATTCAGTGTGCTACTTTTTTATCCTAACTGAGCAATCACATCATCAATCAAGTCGATCGCCTCATCAAACTGGTACTGATTAATCATAGACAAGGCGGGGCTTAACGCTTGCCACATTGCACTACTCACCTGTGGCTTTAAGGCATCAATCTTTGCCACTGCGCTGGCATCGGCATCATCTAAATTCTGTCGCAAGGCCTGTAATGCCGCCCTTAAATCCTCTGTAGATAACAAGTCAACGTCTTGGGGTTCGGCTGGATTCACCGCTGCGGGTTTAGCGTATTCAATCGCATCGCAAATAGAAGCCACCAGCGGTTGAATTTGAACTAACTCAGCTTCAAAGGGCGCGCCCTCAGTTAAATGCAACTCAAGTAAACGCGCTAACTCCACCAATTTAGCTGAGCTTAAATTACCCGCTAAGCCTTTAAGGGTATGGGCAATACGCACTGCATCTTCGACTTGATTCGCTGCGATGGCTTTGCGAACTTGTTCCACCACATTACGCTGACTGCTCACAAAACGATCAAATATGCGTTGATAAAGCCGCGCCGAGTGTTGCACCAATTGCAAACCTCTATCAATATCCAGCTCAGGGTGCTCAGGCCACTTAAGCAATACGATTTGTTCGGCACTATTGCCCGCTCCGTATTTTGTATTAGATGGCATTGTTTGAGCTGAGGTAACTACTGCAACCGTTTCTGATGCAGGTGCGAGGTATTTCAATAGGGTTTGATAGAGAACATTCACTTCTATGGGTTTGGCGATATGGTCGTTCATGCCCGCCCTGATGCACATATCCCTATCGCCCGCCATCGCATTAGCCGTCATGGCGACAACGGGTAAATTTGCCAACTCGGGTCTTTTTCTTATCGCCTGAGTGGCTTGATAACCATCCATGACCGGCATTTGGCAGTCCATTAACACTAGATCGAAATACTGCTGCGACAGTTTATCTAAAGCGATTTGGCCATTGGTCGCTATGGATAAAATAATCCCCACTTGATCTAAAAACTCACTGGCGACTTCGAGATTCATCTCGTTATCTTCCACTAACAGGATACGCTTCCCTTGCAGTGGCAATAACAACTGTGGTGCCAGCTCTTCGGTACGGCGCCTTACTGGCAAAATGCCTTCGCGGCCAATCGCATTCATTATGCCGTCGAGTAAGCGTGAGGCACTGATGGGTTTACTGATGTATCCCGCTAATGCCAGTTGCTCAATTTGAGTGAGGAACTCATGATCCGCATGGGCAGATACCATTAAAATTTTGGGCTGAGACTGAGGTTGTGATTGAGGCTGCGACTGAGCCTGCAATTGGATTTGACGCGCGGTTTCCAGCCCATCCATGTTAGGCATTTTCCAATCGATTAACGCCACTTCATAGGCTTGCAGTAGGCAGCGGCTTATCGCTTCTTCACCCGAGCGCACTGTATCGACCCTAAAGCCCATACTTTCGAGTGTAGTGCGCATAATATCTCTGGCGGTCGCGTTATCATCGACCACCAGCACAGACATGCCCTCAAGCTCTTGTTCGAGGACTAATTTCTGACCATCGGAAATGTGCAACTTAACCGTGAAATAAAAAGTGCTGCCATGACCGAACTGACTTTCAACCCCTATTTTCCCGCCCATCAGTTCGACGAGCTGCTTACAAATAGCCAAACCTAAACCTGTGCCACCGTATTTACGGGTGGTTGAAGTATCCGCCTGGGTAAAAGATTTAAATAATTTTGCTTGCTGCTGCTCAGTTAAGCCTATGCCACTGTCACGCACACTAAAACGCAGCACGACATCATCATCTTGCTGCTCAACTAAACTGAGCGACAGCAAGACCTCACCGCGTTCGGTGAACTTAATGGCGTTATTCATCAGGTTAATCAACACTTGGCCTAATCGCAGCGAATCCCCTAACAGATAACGAGGCACGTTGGGCGCAACGGCGAACAATAATTCAATCTGTTTGTGGGCAGCTTTCTCAGAGAACATATCGCTGAGATCTTCCAACATAGTGTCGAGCTGAAAGGGTACTGAATCTATGTCTAACTTACCCGCCTCAATCTTTGAGAAATCCAGAATATCATTGATAATCGACAGCAAAGATTGCGATGCCCGCTCAATCTTCTCCACATAATTCTTCTGTTTTTTATCTAACTCGGTCTGTAAGCACAGCTGGGACATGCCAATAATGGCATTCATTGGGGTGCGGATTTCGTGGGACATATTCGCCAAGAAGTCGCCCTTGGCTTTACTGGCCGCATCGGCTTGCTCTTTGGCGAGTAGTAGTTCATCTGAGAGCAATTTAAGTTCTGTCATATCGACCATACTGATCACGGCCGATTCAAATTGCCCTTGGGCATCAAGCAATGCCGACACATTGACTGTCATCCACAAAGGTGCACCGGAAGGACGAATAAAACTGCGCTCGCCGCGATAATGATCAATTTTACCTTCGACCAACTCCTGAAATTGCGCCTTGGCTATGGATTGATCTTGCTCACTGAGAACCTCAAAAATAGCAGTATTACGTAAATGGTTACGTGACAGCGCCATATCGGCACAGAATTGATCATTACAATCTAAAATAACGCCTTTAATATCCACATTGACTATACCAATAGTTGCCCCATCGAACAGCGCCTTAAAGTGCGCCTCACTGAGGGCTAACTCTTGCTCTACGGTTTTGCGTTGGGTAATGTCCATCACATAGCCGTTCCACGTGATGCCACCCTCTTCACCCAAATGACCGCTCGCGCCAGCTTCCATCCAACGTATGCTGCCATTAGGGTGGCGATAACGAAACTCACGTATCCATTGCAACCTGTCTTCACTCTGACCCGATAATGCTCGCACAACATCTGGTCTTTCTTCGTCAAAAATCCGCTCGGCTATGATGTCAAAATTACTCATAAGATCATCACGATGTAGCCCAAGCATCTTCATTGCCGCACCAGAGAGGAAGGCAAATCTTCTGTCTGTTGGAGAATGCCATTGCAATTGATACACAGTACAAGGAATCGACTCAGTAATATTGGTCAGTTGCTGACGCGATGCTTCGAGTTCAACTAAGGCGAGTTTACTCTCGGTAATATCGTCGATACTGCCGTCAAACCAGAGTGGCATGCCCTCTTCGGTATAACTCGCCTTACCTTTCTCATGCACCCAACGGATGCTGCCATCGCGGTGGCGAATACGGTATTCCACCTCAAAGGTTTCCTGTTGTGCCAGCGCTCGGTCAATATGGCGATGGCATAGGGCAAGATCCTCCTCCAAAATCAAGGATGCGAATGTGCGTTGGCGATTCTCAATAAATTGATTTGCAGCGTAACCGGTAATCTCGGCGATATTGTCGCTGATATATTCCATGACCCACACATCCCCGATGCGAGTCCGATAAACGGCGCCGGGAATATTCGTCACTAGCCCACGAAAACGCTGTTCGCTATCACGGATCTTCTGCTCAACGGCCAGTTTTTGTGTCATATCGCGTATTGAAGCCGCCACTTGCCTCTGTCCATCAAAGGCGGTGGGAAGAATACTCAGTGCTATTTCTGCAATAAATTCATTACCATCGGCTTTTAACGCCCGCACATGACGGGCATTTGCCATGCTTCTATCGCGGCCTTCGCGCAGGAATGTTTGCCGCTCGAGCACATGCCCATTTCCTAACTCTTGCGGCAATAACGTCTCAACCAGCAACCCCAACATAGCGCCCGTTTCGTATCCAAAGAGCTGCTGGCAGCGACTGTTTGTAAAGACGATTTTCCCCTGCTCATCAACTATCAACATCGCCTCTGGCGCGGCTTCCAGTACCGCATTTGACCAGACCGCCGCTGAAAACTGCTCTGTGACATCGGTAAATAACATCTCCACCGACATTAGCTCACCTGTGTCAGACATTAATGGCTGCATAAACACATCGAGCCTTCTTAAATGCCCTTGTTCATCCAGCATTTCCACTTGATGCGAAGGCACATTTTGGCCTTTCAAAGCCAAATCAGTGTATTGCCAGTTTTGCTCATTGAGGGGATTGGCCGAAAATAGCCTTTGATATTTGCGCTTGAGCAGTTCAGGGGAAATCCCCAGCACCTTAGTCACGCCCTCGCTCACCTGCGCCAGCTGGCCGTCAGGATCGAGGGAGCAATAGAAAGACTTATCGCTCATACCATCAATCAGGCGAGCAAAGCGGTTGCCGCGGGAATCAAGAATGGCTTGCTCACGTTCTGCGAGTAATTGTGCCATTTGATTGAAGGTATTGCTCAGCGTCACTATCTCACTCACAGCACCTTGGGGAATAATGAGCTGCTGGGTTTTACCCTGTCCAAAGGACAAGATACCCGACTCGAGTTGCTCTAACGGCCGAGTTAGTCGCTTAGCGGCCAGATAGCAAGTCAACAATAATAAGAGGGTTAATAAACTTAAATTGAGTATTATGGATGCGATATCATCGAGCATTGCTGTGTACAAATCTTGCTCTGGTGCTAGCACTATAACGCGCCATTTTAGCTGTGGGACAGTCGCAATACTCGCGAGGTACACCCCATCCTTGTCGTCAACAAACCTAGCCTGACCATCAAGTCCTTTCGCTTCTAAGGCCCAAAAGTCAGCATTCCTATGTTTGTTTTTATCAAACAACTGTGTCGAAGTCGTGGCCAGTACTTTGTCTTTATCAACATGATAAATTAGCCGCCCTTGATCGTCTAAAACCACCAGTCGATTAGGCGCAATTCCTAATTGTTTTGGCAAGCCATCTAACGCTAAGTCAACCGTCGCGACGCCAAAATAATGCTCTGCCTCACCAAAAGGAGCCGAATAAGTCACCATCAGAATATTGCCCGCCCCCTCATCAAAGTAGGCCTTTGACCAGTAGCCCGCCGCTTGATTGATGGCATTGTTCCACCAATCCCAAGTGCCATCGGTATAATCGTAACCCTCTGCGCCAATATCGAGATAATGGAGATCGTCGCTACCACTGGTGTCGCGGTAAACATAGGGGGAAAAGAGTTTGCGATTGGGGAAGGTGTTGGGTTTAAACGCGACTGCGGAGCCAAAGAAATCAGGATTACGTTTGAGCCGATTCATCAAGACACTTTTCACGCTCTCAGTGTCATTCATATCTTCTTTGCTCGACAAAAAACCAATAAAATCAGCAAGGCCTTGGGTATTGGCTTGTGCGTGCTCAAGTAAAAATTGCAGACGCGAAGCCGAATGACTCGCCTCTTGCGTCAGGCTATGGTAAAGCCGCTTCTCCGAGGAGAGATAACTCAACCAAGCATTGACAGCATAAACGCTCGCCATGATTAAAATGAGAGGCAAGGCTATGTGGGATAATATTCTGCTGCGAAAAGTACGAAGTTTACTTTTGTCCATGGCGTTGCCTTAAAGTCCTCGATTTTATATGCACTATTTTTTAAATAGTGCATATAAAGTAAACCAAGAAACCAGTGACGACAATGCTAACGTTAAAATAATGTGAAGTAATTTGTTGTTTTAACAACACTAATAAGCCGTCTCTAAGAAGCAGTCTCTAAAGTTTGATTCGGTAAGATACGGGCAAAATAACTTTGGGTTTCGGCGATGATGATATGCCTCAAGCCCACAATGGCAATCAAGTTTGGAATCGCCATCAAACCATTAACGGTATCGGCCAATAACCAAATCACATCGAGCTTGATAAAAGCGCCGCCCGCGATCAACACCAAAAACACCACTTGATACAAGCGTAAACCGCGCTCGCCGACTAAGTAGTACCAACAGCGCTCGCCGTAATAATGCCAGCCTAGAATCGTCGTGAAGGCAAAACACACCAGAGCAATGGTGACCAGATACTGACCCACAACCGCTGAGCCTCCGAGGGCAAACGCCGCGCTCGTCATCGCCGCGCCCGCATTTTCACCACTCCACACACCTGTGATGATCAGCACTAAGCCCGTCATAGTGCAAATAATGATGGTATCGAAGAAGGTGCCCGTCATACTGACTAAACCTTGCTCAACGGGTTCATTGGTCTTAGCGGCAGCCGCTGCAATCGGCGCGCTACCAAGACCTGATTCATTGGAAAACACGCCGCGAGCAATACCGATTTGAATCGCCTGCGCCACTGTCGCCCCTAAAAAACCTCCCGCTGCCGAGAGTGGTGTAAAGGCCGATTCAATCACTAAACCTAAGGCGGGTAAAATTTGCTCAGAAAATCCCACTAAAATCCACACGCAGGCCAGCACATAACCAATCGACATGGCAGGCACTAGCTTTTGCGCCACATTCGAAATGCGCTTAACCCCACCTAAAGTAACGGCGGCAACGAGCACTGTTAGCACGGTCGCGGTCAACCAAGTCGGTACTTCAAAGGCAATCGTCAGCGCATCGCTGATGGCATTAACCTGCGCAAAAGTACCAATACCGAAAAAAGCCACACCAACCCCAAATAGAGCGAACAATTTCGCCATCCAAAGCAGACCAAGGCCGCGCTCGATATAGTACATAGGGCCACCCGCAATCTGCTCGCGCGCATCGGTCGTGCGATATTTTACTGCGAGCATACACTCGGCATATTTAGTCGCCATGCCGAAAAATGCCGCCAGCCACATCCAAAATAACGCCCCAGGACCGCCCATTTTGATGGCCGTTGCCACGCCGACAATATTGCCCGTGCCTATGGTGGCGGACAACGCAGTACAAAGCGCTGCGAAGGACGATAAATCCCCATGACCTTTTGCCGGTTTAAATAACAATCCCAGCGCCATAGGCAGACGAAAAACTTGGATAAGCTTGAGGCGTGCAGTGAGGTAAATCCCCGTGCCCACCAGCAAACAAAGGGTGATTGGGCCCCAGACGATGCCATTAATACTGGCAAGAAAAGCTTGAAAACTCATGATATTCCTCGAATATTAAACAACAAAATTAATAAACGGAGGAGGAAAAGAAATGGCTGTGACGCGCCACAGTCGGACGCTATGGCAAACTATTTCTATCCTGTTCTCGACTGAGATTCGCCCAAGCTGAACGCGAAATGCGTAACAAGCGAATACTCTATACGAGTGCTTTCGATAGATGCAAAAGTGCGCCATCTTAAGCAAAGGGTAAAAATAGCCCACGACGACAAACGACAGGGACTGTGCAGTCATCCTCTCCTCTGTCCTTTTGCCTGAGCGTTTCGCGTCGCTTCAATAACACCACGACACTTTCGCCTTCGGCGCCACCTGATTGCACAATGAGTGCAACTGGTAGTCTCTCCAGAGGCTCGTCCAGTAACAGTCCACGCCTTACGGCACCTGAAAGAGTGCTTTGTTTTTATGGGAAGATTCGATTCAATAAAACCGTCGCTTCACTAAAACCAAAGTTGCCTCGTCGGTGTGGGGTCTATTCCCCACTCTCCTGCTACCTTCATCCGAACGGATTGCTAGATTGAGATTAACTCCCAAGCTAACAGGACGCACAGAATGCAACAAACGCGGCGTCAGCTCAAGCCGTTTGCTCACAGTTCGTCGAGGATTTAACTCAATTGACTATTTTTACGGCAAGTGACGATTTATGTTTTGTGATCCCGTTTATGATCCCATTACAGGAAAAATCAGTATCTATCTGAATAGAAAATGCTTTATCTTGAACACTGGATTGCAACACTAAATTGCAGCCAGGATATGTTGCAGCCACAGTTGAAAACACTACTGACTACACCCGCCGCCAATGGATATAAAGGAGTTGCTCAATGGTCGACGTCGCTAAGCTTAATCAAGTCACCAAAAGCTTTCGCGATGGTGAGCAATATCATCAAGTGCTGCAAGCGGTCAATCTACAGATCCACAGGGGTGAAACCGTCGCACTCACAGGCCCCAGCGGCAGCGGTAAGAGCACCTTGCTCAATCTCATTGCCGGTTTTGAAACACCAGACTCGGGCGAGATATTGTTAGAACAAGCGTCCACCTCCACTTGGCAAGATAAAGAATGGAGCCGTTTCAGGCGCGATTCCTTGGGCGTTGTGTTTCAGCAATTTAACTTACTCACGCCCCTAAACGTGAAAGACAATATCGCCTTCTCCTTAAGTTTAACCGCGCAGCCATGGTCAGCTTGGTGTGACTATCTGGTTGAAAAACTCGGGCTCTTACCATTACTTCATCGCCCAGTTGAAGCCCTGTCCGGCGGTCAACAACAGCGGGTCGCCATCGCCCGCGCCTTAGCCCATAAACCGACGTTACTGCTGGCCGACGAACCCACAGGTAACTTAGATGATGTATCGGGTAAGCAAGTCATGGCATTACTGTGTGAACTGGCACGGGAAAGCCAAACCAGTATCTTAATGGTCACCCACAGCGAAGAGTGCGCCGCCTTTATGCAAAAACGTTGGCACTTATCCCAAGGTGCAGTCGCTATCTATGAACAATAAACCGCTCACGAAAGCAACATCTGCTGGACTTCAGCAGACTGGGCTGAGACTGACATGGCTCAGTCTAAAGGTGTTTATCGCCCATTATCGCCATGCGCCCATACAAGCAGGAGCCATTCTGCTCGGTATCGCCTTGGCCGTGACGCTACTGATTGGGGTTAAAGCGACCAACGATAATGCCGTGCGCAGCTATAGCGATGCGACTGAGCTTTTGAGTCAACGCGCCGATGTGTTACTCACGCCGCCCCTAGGACAAAACACCTTAGATGAATCTGTCTATTTCGCCTTGAGACGAGCCGGATTAAGTCAGAGTCTCGCCGTCGTGAATGGCAAAATCTCCGGTAAGAATGGTCAGTTTTGGCAACTAGAAGGCAGCGATCTGATTGCCGCATTAACGCTACAAAAATCGAGAAGTCACGCCTCGAGTGAAACGCAGTCAACCACCTCGCCGCAGATGAAAAACCTGCCACTTGCCGATCTGCTGAATGGCGCACCCACAGTGATAATGAGCCGCAGCCTAGCTGCCAAAGTAGCACCAGATGGTAAACTTGCTTTAGAAAATAGCACCTTAGACGTTATTACAGTTGATGACAGTTTTGGTCTCGGCAGCGCCATCTTGGCCGATATGTCCCTCGCCCAGCGATTACTAAACATGCAAGGCCGATTAAGCTATATCGCCATGTTCAGTGAGCGAGAAAACCTACCTAAACTAAAATCCCAACTCGACGCTTTAGGGATTACGCCGCAAAAGGCCAGTTTTAGCCAGCAAGATCAAGGCCAAGCGCTGATAGCGCTGACCCGCAGTTTTCACCTTAATCTTAATGCCATGAGCATGTTAGCCTTCGTTGTCGGCCTCTTTATCGCCTATAACGGTGTGCGCTACAGCCTAATGAAACGGCAAAAACTGTTAGTGCAGTTATTGCAACAGGGAATAGAGCGCCGCGCCTTGATGACGGCACTGATGTTCGAATTAATTTTGTTAGTTGTCATAGGTTCAAGTCTGGGCTTTATCAGTGGTTTGCAACTCAGCCACTGGCTGCAACCTATGGTCGCCATGACCTTAGAGCAAATGTATGGCGCCCACTTACTCCCCGGTATTTGGCAATGGACTTGGCTTTTTGAGGCAATTGCCCTCACCTTAATTGCCGCGCTCGCCGCTTGCTTGCCCTTGTATTTAGATCTTACCCGCCAAGCATTAGCGCAAGGGGCGAATCGTTATCAGCAAATGCAGGCACACCGCAAAACCCATAGCATTCAATTTGCCTTAGCCTGTGGCTTATTGACCTTAGCGGCTCTGCTGTTTCCCTTCAGCCAAAGCTATAACATCAGCTTAGTGTTGCTCGGTATCGTCGCTATCGCTATTCCCTTATTGTTACCGCAATTATTGCATTGGGGCGTCAGTGCGTTAATGCCCTTGGCACGTCCTGGATTATGGCAATATCTGCTCGCCGAAACCCGTGAGCTTATTGCACCGCTTTCCCTTGCTATGATGGCTATCTTACTGGCGCTCAGTGCCAATGTGTCGATGAACACCCTAGTGGGTAGCTTCGAACAAACCCTGCGAACTTGGCTAGAAACTCGCTTGCATGCCGATCTCTATATCCGCCCACCGAGCCAGCGTATCGACACTATTCAAACCCAATTGATGCACGATCCTAGAGTCAGCGGTCTTTATCAGCAGTGGCAAATTGAAGCCCAGCTTTCACTGCCAGTTTCGACGGATAATCCGAGCGAGCAGACGATTCCGGTGAGCCTACTCAGCCGCGATGAATTTTCGACTAGGCACACCAGTGCGCTTAAGGAAAGCCTGCCCACATTGTGGCAATCCTACTTTAATGCCCCCGTGATCTTAGTGAGCGAGCCCTTAGCCATCAAATACCAATTACAGCTTGGTGATACTGTGTCATTGGATGTGCTCGAGAAAACAGGTAACAGCAAAGCCATTATCGGCGGCATTTATTATGATCACGGCAATACCCGAAACGAGGTCATTATCAGCCAGCCACTTTGGCAACGGGCCCAGTTACCTGTACTGCCGGTGAGTTTAGCGGCAAGTTTTCACGGTAAAGAGCAAGGCAGTAGGATAAGTGAAGCGCAGCTTGATCAACTACAAGTCCAACTGGCGACTGAGTTAGGTTTATCCCAAGCGCAAATCTACAGCCAAACTAAGATTAAAACCCAAGCTATCGCTATGTTTAAACGCACTTTTTCCATTACCTTAGTGCTGAATAGTTTGACGCTGATTGTCGCCGCGATTGGTCTCTTTAGTGCCTGCTTAATGTTGACTCAGGCAAGGCAAGCGCCACTGGCACGGCTGTACTCCTTAGGTGTGAGTCGTAATGCGCTGCGCGCTATGGTGTTTATGCAGATGCTGATTGTGGTGCTGATCACTTGCCTGCTCGCTATGCCAACGGGTGCGCTGTTAGGTTACCTGCTCATCAACAAGATCACCTTGCAAGCCTTTGGCTGGACGATAAAAATGATTTGGGATTGGCAAGCCTATGGCGAAGCAATACTGATTGCCTTAGCCACCTGCACCTTAGCCGTGCTCTTGCCGCTATATTGGCAAACCCGCAAACCACTGGTCGCCAGTCTGCAGCAGGAGACACTGTGATGAAAACACTCAATCTGAACAGTATTGTATGGGCAGTCGTTGGGTTAATGCTTATCGGCGGCTGTGATAAAACACCATCGACCCCAAATACTCAGTCCAAATCCATGGCCAATGTGGTAGGGAAAACCTCGACTAACCAAGATGATTTAGCCTTTGCCCCTGTTGTTCCCGGCTATAGATTTGAATTTCCGCGGGATCACTTGGCGCACAATCACTTTCGCCAAGAATGGTGGTATCTGACCGCCAATTTAACCACAGAAACAGGTGAGCAACTCGGCGCTCAGTGGACGCAGTTTAGAGTTGCCCTTAACCCCACAGATTTGCAAGCAATCATTTCACACACAACAGATCTGCAAGCAACTGATGCAACGCCCAAAAGTGAATCCACTTGGGCGACTCAGCAGCTTTACTTAGCCCATAGCGCATTAACCTCGAGTCAAACTCATCTGGCTCACGAAAAGTGGTCGCGCCGCCATAGCGAGTTTGCCGAGGTGAAATTAGATCCCTATCAAATCCGCCTCGATAACTGGCGCTGGCAGAGCGAAACCAATGCACTCTTTCCCGCCACATTAACGGTGGAGAATCCTGATTTTAGCTACCAACTTCAGCTTAACAGCCAAGCGCCACTGCAATACCAAGGCGCTAATGGCTATAGCCTTAAAAGTCGCGATGGCCAAGTGGCCTCTTACTATTACAGCCAGCCCTTTATTGAAATCTCAGGTGAAATCAACCGCAATGGCAAAGTGGAGCAAGTAACAGGTCAAGGCTGGCTCGACAGGGAATGGAGCTCGCAATTTCTCACTAAAACGCAACAGGGTTGGGATTGGTTCGCGCTCAGGCTAAACGATGGCTCGACGCTGATGTTGTTTCAGTTACGAGATCAGTCGCCAGCAGAGTCCGCAAATAATGCGCCTATCTCGGCATTTTATAGCGCCAGAAGAATGTTTGCCGATGGTACAGGGCGCAACATCAATTCCACTGACAATCCCAATGACATTCAGATGACGCCACTCCAATGGCAACACACAGTCAATGGCGACTATCCCGTCAGCTGGCAAGTTAAGATCCCCAGCGAGGATATCGATCTCATTATCACGCCGCTCAATCCCAATAGCGCCATGCCATTATCGACACCCTACTGGGAAGGCCCTGTGCAGCTCTCTGGCAGCCATACTGGTACAGGTTATATGGAACTGACGGGCTATTGAGCCCAAACATAGTTCTTATAACCAGAAATGCTAAGTCAGCGCGAAGTAGCATAACAAGATAGTTATTCAGAGAATGATCTTAAGCTGCTGTTGTATAAAGACATCGCAACACGCAATACGTGACCAAGCCCACAATAACACCCTATTTGCGATCGAGTTCAAGACTAATAATCAACCAATTGTTGCATTTTAATGTCAACCCAAATACATTATCATAAATTGAAATGACAACGCTGTCATAACGTACAGATAACAGTTTAACTCTCACGTTTATGAGTGACTGCAATGCGCATCAACCGACACAAATGGAGTTGTGAATGAGTTCTATCATCCGCATAGAGAAAGGTTTTACCTTAATTGAACTCATGATCGTCGTTGCAGTTATTGGCATTCTCGCTGCTATCGCTATCCCTTCTTTTTCCGAATACCTAAAGCAAGGTCGTCGTTTCGATGCCCAGCAATATTTGATGACGAGCGTGCAAGCATTGGAACGCAATTATTCCCGTCAAGGTAAGTATCCTGCTGCGCAAACCTTAACCAACAGTCCTTACTACACTTTTAGCTACACACCGGCGGACGACAAGTTAAGTTTCTCCCTCTCGGCAGTCCCAACCAGCCGCCAATCGGATAGCTGTGGCACGTTAAGCGTTAATCAGAAAGGTGTGCGAACTCCCGCAGCCAATTGTTGGACGAATTAAATGTCAAACAAGTGGAATCAAGGATTTACCTTAGTTGAGCTTATGGTTACCGTCGCGATTATCGGTATTTTAGGCAGCTTAGCCCTCCCTTCGTACCGCGACGTTATGGCACGTGAACAGCTAACAGCCGCTGCGAATGAATTGGTCTCTAGCTATAAATTTGCCCGCAGTGAAGCGATAAAACGCAGTACTTTAATTACTCTCACGGCAACAGAAGCAGGACTTTGGGTCATTAAAGATAGCGACGATAACGAATTGAAGATTTTTACGCCTCCGACGCATGGAATTGATGTAACAGGACTGACTAGCATCAGCATCAGTGCCACGGGCAACACCGCCAAAACCAGTATTTCATTGACGAACAGTCAAGGTGAAAACATGAATTTATGCATTTTACCGAGCGGCCAAAGTCAACTTCAAAGTGAGAATTGTGCATGAAAGCCTTCAATCACATAGGTAAAAAGCACCTTGGCTTTACCATGACAGAAGTTTTAGTTTCACTCGTGGTATCAGTCACTTCATTGCTTGCACTGGCAAAAGCGCAACTATCATCGCTACAACATGCCAGCAATAGCTTTCAATACACTGTTGCCACAGTGCAAGCGCAAAATGTCATTGAGCAGATTTGGCCAAGATTATGCGAAGTGCAAAAGCAACCCGCCCGCTTCGAAGATATTAATTTTAGAGCCAGTTTAAGCCAAGATTTCCCCGCAGGCTTTGACTTAGTATTACCCGCCACTTATCAAGACAACATGGCAATTACTGTAACTTGGCAAGACGGTCGAGTCGATACCGATAATAGCGTCAGTCTTAACGCCAGCTTTCCGCATCTGTGTAAGGTTTAACTGTGATTTCAGCTCATCGCACTCAACGGAGACACATTAAACTCACCTCAAGACAAACGGGGTTTAGCTTATCCGAACTGATGATTGCCATGGTATTAGGGCTAATCATCATGATCGCTGTGATCAATTTCTTTGCGCCACTTAAGACTACTGTTGAGGAAAGTAAACGTCTAGAAAATGCCGCTGACACCTTAAGGTACGCCACGCTAACGCTCAGTAAAAGCATCAAACAGGCGGATAATGTCGCCCTTGTATCGGCTAACGAACTCGTCCTAAGCACGCGTGCCTCCGCAAGCCAACCGAGTATTAGCTGTTTAGGCCAAAGTAAAACCGCTGATTACACCGAAACCTTTAGCTTTTTAGCACCTAACTTATCCTGCGACGATGGTGATGGTGCACAAACGCTTCTCACTGGGCTAGAAGCGGCTCACTTCTCTCAAACTGGTGAACTCGTCAGTATTAATTTGAAACCCTTAGCTTTACCGACCCAATATGATCAGGGTATTAGCTTACAGATCGCACTGCGTAAACCTCTTTGGCAACAAGCCATAAATTCACAACAAGTGCCATAGGCACGAGGAAGCACAGACATGCACACGGAACGTTCATTTGCTCACGCTTCGCCACTTCGCGGCAGTATTAATAAGCAAAAGGGTGCAGTGTTACTTATCGTCTTAGTCTTCAGTATATTAGCCAGTTTATTGGTCGTGACATCACTGCGAGATAACTTAGTACAAGAGCGGCTGAGCGGGAACTTCCAGAAGCAAGTCAATGCGCAACTCACCGCCGAACAAGGCATGTATGAAAGCTATAACACCCTCAAAGCGACTTTAATTAAAGCGCCTCAAAGCACGGCGGTCTCCTTACATGACAGTCTGCCAAAGAGTGCCTCAGGCAGTATCGACAGCAGCGCCTATACATTGACAAAAACCGTGACCCCTAGCACCGAACTCAGCGTCAACAGCACAGGGCAACACTTAGAAGGTCAGGCCAAACTCAATGCACTCTTCGCCCTAAAAGGCGCAAAGGGCAATAACATTTTTAACGATGCCATCGTTTCCTGCGAGAGCCTCAATCTGACTGGTAGTAGTACAATCGATGGTTATGACTCACGAAAAGGCGCCTACGGCGATAGCTTCAATAATGATCAAGGCAACAGCCAACTCAATAAGCACGGCAAAGGCAATGTGACGACGGTTGAACCGAATGCCGATGTAACCTTGTCGGGCAATTCGCCGATTTACGGCGATGTCAGTGCAACGGGAAATGTCACATTAACCGGCTCATCTTCCCTAATAGGCAATATTCAAAGCAATAAAGATGTCATCGTAGGCACAGGTACGGTCGGTGGGAATATCGCTGCGGGTCATAATTTCGAGCTAAAAAACAGTGGCACTGTTGAAGGCTCAGTGCAAGCCAATAACAACGCATCAACGGCCCCTGGTGCCAAAGTGAATGGGACACTTCAATATGGTGGTGATGGCAACTTCCATCAAAATAGCAGCATTGGCCAAGCAGTGAAACAAGCGCCTAATGTCCCTCCCGTTCCCACTAAGTCCTGCGATCCCTTAGATATTGGCGCCGTGATGGGAGGGTTTAAAATGCCCAACAATGGCGCGAGAACAATAGCATCAACCCAAAATGTCACCATTTCGCCAACGGGCTCGACAGCGAGTTCAGGTAACAGTAATGCGTTTCCTGCCCTGTCCTCAAGCTCAGAAAACATCTTCGGTTCTGAAACCCCAGTATTTAACCTCGACAGTTTAGTCATGAGTAGCGATGGTGTATTAAACATCAGTGGTGGAGATGTAACGCTGATCATCAATGGTGATTTTAAAATGAGTGGCGCAAACCAACTTAATATCGCCCCAGGTTCAAGTTTAACGTTATTTGTGAATGGTGAAATTTCCTTTACGGCAGGTACCAATAACGGCAATAGCATTAAAAGCCAAACCTTAACCAGCAGCAATAAACCGCCGTTAGCGATTTATTCGGGTTCAAATAAAGATGTAACTGTCAGTGGAAGCGTGCCGATATATGCCGCGCTTTATGCGCCTAAATCCAAAGTCAATCTGCCCGGTGGGCCCGAAATCTTCGGCTCGGTAAGAGGCAAATCCATTACCGCTACGGGTGATGGCAAAATCCATTATGACAATGCTTTAGGCGAAGCCGATTTAGGCAGTGACAATGCCATTCCCCCCGCGATAATACTTAAAGGTTGGCAATATTTATAATCTTGAATTATTGGCCGTATCCCATATACGGCCAAGTACAACACACCTCATCAACAATAAACACACAGCTTAAATTTCAAACTGAGAGTTAGATCACTCGCAAAACTTTGATCCGGATCGACTATCGCTTTCAATACCTCTTGAGAGGTATACCCACATTTTTTATCCGGTCTAGACTCGCCTGTATCAGCACTCGTTTGCTCTGCTTTTCCAAATCAAGTAACCGAGTTTACGCCACTACAGGTCACCCCAATGAGTCAGGAATACCACGTCACTAGCCTTGTGGTGCATGCCGCTCCTAAAGCCTTACAACAGGTTGAAGCCAATATTAGCGCATTAATCGGCGCTGATATTCATGCGGTTACGCCAGAAGGGAAATTGGTTGTTACCCTCGAAGGGAGTAGCCAAAGAGCAATTCTCGACAATGTTGAAGCCATCAATGCCCTGTCCGGCGTGTTATCCGCCAGTTTGATTTACCACCAAGTCGCACCTTTAGAACAAGAAAATGAGGAAAGATTATGAGCATAAGCCGCCGCGAGTTTCTCAAGGCCAACGCAGCGGTTGCCGCCGCAACAGCCGTTGGTGTCACGCTTCCCATTAAAATGGTTGAAGCCGCCGAACAGCCAGACAATATCAAATGGGATAAAGCCCCATGCCGCTTCTGCGGTGTGGGTTGTAGCGTATTAGTGGGCACCCAAGCGGGCAAAGTGGTCGCCACTAAGGGCGATCCTGAGAGTCCAGTCAACCGTGGCCTTAACTGTATCAAGGGCTATTTTTTATCGAAAATCATGTACGGCAAAGACAGATTAACTACGCCATTGCTGCGGATGAAAGACGGCAAATACCACAAAGAAGGTGAGTTTACACCAGTCAGTTGGGATATGGCCTTCGATACAATGGCCGCTAAGTGGAAACACAGCCTCGCCACTAAAGGCCCGACGTCTGTGGGTATGTTCGGCTCAGGCCAATGGACCATCTGGGAAGGTTATGCCGCCTCTAAACTGCATAAAGCCGGTTTCCTCACCAACAATATCGACCCTAACGCCCGCCACTGTATGGCATCGGCCGTGGGTGGCTTTATGCGTACCTTCGGTATCGACGAGCCAATGGGCTGTTATGACGATTTAGAAGCCGCCGATCACTTTGTGCTCTGGGGCGCCAACATGGCCGAGATGCACCCAATTCTATGGGCACGATTATCCGACCGCCGCTTAAGCCACAAAGACTGCCGCGTACATGTGCTGTCGACCTTTGAGAACCGCAGCTTCGATTTAGCCGATAACCCTATGGTGTTCCGCCCACAGTCGGACTTAGTGCTCCTCAACTATATCGCCAATTACATTATTGAAAATAAAGCCGTTAATACCGACTTTGTTAGCAAACACACTAAGTTTGCCTTAGGCGTTGACGATATCGGCTATGGCCTGCGTCCAGATCATCCGTTAGAGAAAAAAGCTAAAAATCCAGGCAATGGTAAATCGACACCGATTAGCTTTGATGAGTATGCTAAGTTTGTCAGCACTTATACGCTGGAATACGCGGCTAAGATGAGTGGTGTTGAGCCCGAGAAATTAGCAACCTTAGCCAAGGCCTATGCCGATCCTAAGGTTAAAGTCATGAGCCTGTGGACCATGGGCATTAATCAACACGTTCGCGGCGTGTGGGCCAACAACATGCTCTACAACATCCATTTGCTCACGGGCAAAATTGCCACACCGGGTAACAGTCCTTTCTCATTAACGGGTCAACCTTCGGCTTGCGGTACTGCACGTGAAGTGGGGACTTTCGCCCATCGTTTACCCGCCGATATGGAAGTGACGAACGACAAACACCGCGCCATTACCGAAAAACTATGGCAAGTACCTGCTGGGACGATTCCCGCCAAACCTGGCTACCATGCCGTACTCCAGAGCCGAATGCTCAAAGATGGCAAGCTCAACTGCTACTGGACCATGTGCACCAACAACATGCAGGCGGGCCCTAACATCAACGATGAAATCTATCCTGGTTTCCGTAATCCAGAAAACTTTATCGTAGTTTCAGATCCCTATCCAACTATCACAGCCATGGCGGCGGATTTGATTTTGCCAACGGCAATGTGGGTCGAGAAAGAAGGGGCTTACGGCAACGCCGAGCGTCGTACTCACCTATGGCATCAACAAGTAAAAGCGCCAGAAGGGGCAACCTCAGATCTGTGGCAACTAGTCGAATTTTCGAAACGATTCAAAGTCTCCGAAGTCTGGCCAGCTGAGTTAATCGCTAAGCAACCAGAATATGCGGATAAGACCCTGTATGAAGTGCTATTTGCCAATGGCGTGATCGACAAGTTCCCAACTTCCGATTGTAAAGCCAAATTAAACGATGAGAGCGAACACTTCGGTTTCTACCTGCAAAAAGGGATTTTCGAAGAATATGCAGCTTTCGGTCGTGGCCATGGCCATGATTTAGCCGACTTTGACCGTTACCACGAAACCCGCGGCCTACGCTGGCCAGTCGTTAATGGCAAAGAAACCCTGCGCCGTTTCGTTGAGGGGAGCGATCCTTATGTCAAAGCGGGTGAAGGCTTTAAATTCTATGGCAAGCCAGATGGCAAAGCGGTGATTTTCGCCCTGCCCTATGAACCCGCCGCCGAAGAGCCGAATGAAGAATACGATTTGTGGATGTCGACTGGCCGCGTGCTGGAACATTGGCACACAGGCTCGATGACCGCACGCGTACCAGAGCTTTACCGTGCCTACCCCGATGCGCAGATTTTTATGCATCCAGAGGATGCCAAAGCCCGCGGTGTACAACGCGGCGATGAGGTCATAGTAGCCTCACCGCGCGGTGAAGTGAAAACCCGAGTTGAAACTAAAGGCCGTAACAAACCGCCACGCGGCGTGGTATTTATGCCCTTCTTCGATGCGCGCCAGTTAGTCAATAAACTGATTTTGGATGCGACCGATCCCCTATCAAAAGAAACTGACTTTAAAAAGTGCCCAGTCAAAGTCACCAAGGCGGAGAATAACCAATGAAAAAAATACTCACCTTAACTGCATTACTTATCGGCATAGCGGGCTGTTCCGGTCAGCAAGCCGACACTAATGCAGCGCCGGTTAACATTCAATCCCTCGCAGGAAACATGGCGATCACCGACATTCGCCCAGCCGATGCCATGGCAACTTATCCTAGTCGCGGCACCGCCATTGAGCGCAGTTTTAGCGAGCAACCACCGCTCATCCCACATAAGGACGATTACAAGATCACCTTAGATAAAAATGGCTGTTTAAGCTGCCATAGTTGGGACAAGGCAAAACGCATGAAAGCCACGCCTGTCGCTAAGTCCCACGTGATTGATGATAAAGGCACAGTGAACGGACATAACTATTTCTGTACTCAATGCCATGTCGCTCAAGCCGAAAACAAGCAACCACTCGTTGAGAATCAATTCTCCGGCCAATAAATCACTTTCCCCTGCAGAGCAAAGCCACCCGAGTTTATAGGGTGGCTTTTTTACTATTTAAGCATCCTATCCTAATGAATAGGCTTAGAGTCAGTAATGAGCATTCAAGTAAATATAAGACTAAACGTCTATCGCTGGCTCAGCGTCCGTTGCTGAACAGTTCTTTCACCGAGGAAGGATTGAGCAGAAGTTAAAAAGGCAAAGTGAGAATACAGGGAAATAAAGATAAGAGCAGAACCTAAAACGCAGAAAAGTAAAAACCCAGCCTAGGCTGGGTTTACTTGTTGTTTTGCTTTATGCAAATCACCCGCTGGAGCCGTTTTAGTGACTTGCGCCGCTTTAGCGTTTTGCACCTCTTTTGCCACAGGCATAGCCGCCTGCCACAAAGCCCCTACCCATAGACTTGAACTTGATTTCATCGGTATTCCCCTGTTTTGTTAACAAGGTCAAAGTAATATTTAAGCCATCATTAGTAAAATGAATAAATTCCATAATATGGATTCCATTTAAGCATGAACATCCCAATCAAGACCTTACAATGTTTTCTGACCCTAGTGGAAACCGAAAACTTTACCCGCGCCGCACAGAAATGTTTTATCACTCAGCCGACACTGAGCAAAATCATCCAAAGACTCGAAGAAAGCCTAGGGGAAACCTTGCTGATCCGAAATAACCAAAAGGTTGAGCTAACTCAGGCAGGGCAGCTATTTGAGCACAGTGCGCGGGAAATCCTCGGTCAATGGCATAGATTGCAGGAGGACATGAGTAACCTCAGCGGTCTCAAGTCGGGGCGATTGCGGCTAGGGGTGTGTCCCATGATGAGCAGCCTAATTATAGGTTTGCTCACTAGCTATCGTAAGCGCTACCCAGGAGTTGAGCTACACATGTATGAGTACGGCGGATTTGGCTGCGAGCAAGCCCTACTCAATAACAGTCTCGATATCGCCTTTACTGCGCTCCCCACGACCCATGAGACCGAACTAGTCAATCAACCCCTGACTAAGTACCCTTTACTCGCATGCCTGCCAGAGGGGCATCCCTTAGCCGAGAAAGACCACTTAAACTGGCAGGACTTCCAACCCTACCCTTTTATCCTCTATAACGAAGACTTCTCCCTCGCTAAACTGATTAATCGCCTCAGTCGAAAAGCAGGTGTTCAGCTCAATATTGCCTTTCGCAGCGGCCAATGGGATTTTCTCGCCGCCATGGTTGAGGCCGATATGGGTGTCGCCATTTTACCTGAGCCTATCTGCAATAGGCTAAGCACCAGCAAACTGATCTTTAAACCTATGCAGCCCGCAATGACATGGGATCTGGCGCTTATTTGGCGTCAAAGTTTACCTTTAACACCGGCGGCCAAGGCCTTGCTTGAATTGAGTAAACAAAAAACTGAGCGCTGAAATACTGAGAAGATAAAGCGAGAAATGATATTCTGTAAAACAAAAGGATACGGACTTTAAACAAAGAGATACGAAGCTTCGTCAACCGAAGCGAGTGATGACCGTTGGAACTCACCCATAAAAAAACCGCTGTGAGCCTAGGGGCCGACAGCGGTTTTTATTAGCTAACTAAATATTAGCCAAGATAAGTTAAGAATTACTTCTTAGCTTCAGCAGCTTTACGTTCTTTAACTTGAGCAACAACTTTCTCAGCTACGCTAGCTGGACATTGGCTGTAGTGAGAGAACTCCATAGAGAACTGACCACGACCAGAAGTCATTGTACGTAAAGTACCGATATAGCCAAACATTTCTGATAACGGTACGTCAGCTTTAACGCGAACACCTGTTACACCAGCAACTTGGTCTTTGATCATGCCGCGACGACGGTTTAAGTCACCGATCACGTCACCCACGTTGTCATCTGGGCTGAACACGTCAACTTTCATGATTGGCTCAAGAAGTTGTGGTTTAGCTTTAGCGATAGACTGACGGAAAGCGCCTTTAGCAGCGATTTCGAACGCGATTGCTGATGAGTCAACTGCGTGGAATGCACCGTCAGTTAATTCGAACTCAACGTCTAACACTGGGAAGCCAGCGATAGTACCTGTGTTCATCATGCTCGCGAAACCTTTCTCAACTGCTGGCCAGAATTCCTTCGGAACGCTACCACCAACTACTGAAGATTTGAACACGAAACCAGTGTTTGGCTCACCTGGGCGGATGATATATTCGATCTTACCGAATTGACCAGAACCACCTGATTGTTTCTTGTGAGTGTATTGATCTTCAACCATTTGAGTAATGGTTTCACGGTAAGCAACTTGTGGCTCACCTACGATCAATTCAACGCCATAAGTACGCTTCAGAATATCTACTTTGATATCTAAGTGAAGTTCGCCCATACCTTTAAGGATGGTTTCACCTGAATCTTCGTCAGTTTCTACGCGGAATGATGGATCTTCAGCGATCATCTTACCGATAGCGATACCCATTTTCTCAGAGCCGCCTTTATCTTTTGGCGCAACTGCGATAGAGATTACTGGCTCTGGGAACACCATGGCTTCAAGAGTACATGGGTGTTTCACGTCACATAAAGTGTGACCAGTTTGAACGTTTTTCATACCCACGATAGCGATAATGTCGCCAGCTTGAGCAGATTCAATTTCAATACGGTCATCAGCTAGCATTTCACACATACGGCCGATACGTTCAGTCTTGCCAGTCGCGCTGTTCAGGATGGTATCACCCTTCTTCAGACGGCCTGAGTAGATACGTACGAAAGTCAGGGCACCGAAACGGTCATCCATGATTTTGAACGCTAACGCTTTTAATGGCTCATCAGCAGAAACGATAGCGAATTCGCCAGTTTCGTTGCCTTCTTCGTCAGTTAATGGCTGTGGATCAACTTCGTCTGGTGCTGGTAAATAATCAACAACAGCATCAAGAACCAGTTGCATACCTTTGTTCTTGAACGCAGAACCACAGTATGTTGGGAAGAAAGCCATAGTACGAGTACCTTTGCGGATACAACGCTTGATATCTTCGATAGATGGCTCTTCGCCTTCCATGTAAGCTTCCATCAGGGCATCATCTTGCTCAACGGCAGTTTCGATCAGCATTTCACGGTATTCTTCAACCATGTCAACCATGTCAGCAGGTACATCTTGGATATTAAAGTTTTCTGGTAAACCAGACTCATCCCACACGTATGCTTTACGAGATAACAGATCAACAACACCAGTGAATTCGTCTTCAACACCGATTGGCAGAACCATAACCAGTGGAGTAGCAGCTAATACGTCTTTAGTTTGCTTAACTACGCGTAAGAAGTCAGCACCCATACGGTCTAACTTGTTTACGAAGATAATACGCGCAACTTCAGATTCGTTCGCATAGCGCCAGTTAGTTTCTGATTGAGGCTCAACACCGCCTGAACCACAGAATACACCGATACCGCCATCAAGCACTTTCAGAGAACGATAAACTTCAACTGTGAAGTCAACGTGTCCTGGGGTGTCGATAACGTTGAAACGGTGATCTTTCCAGAAGCAACTTACAGCAGCGGACTGAATAGTAATACCGCGCTCAGCTTCCTGTACCATGAAGTCAGTGGTAGATTCGCCATCGTGAGTCTCACCGGCTTTATGGATTCTTCCTGTTAACTTAAGGATACGCTCGGTGGTCGTGGTTTTACCCGCGTCAACGTGAGCGAAGATACCAATGTTTCTGTATTTGGATAATTCGGTCATGATTCAACTTTAATGAGTAGTTTAAGAAGTAGACGGAGTATGCGACAAATACCGACACACCGCACATCAGATTATTTTAGGCGCATATTGTAAATTGGAACCCAGCTACACGCAAATGGATAGCGCACTTTTTCACGATAAAGTCGCGTAATAATTTAAGGAAATCGCCATAAATACGAACTAAAACAACTGAGTAAAACTCTTTAGCTTATTTTTCACTCAATCAATAAAAAACGTTAAAAAAACTACATTCTAATGGGATAAGGTCATTTCTAATGAATTTCTATCATATTGTTAGGTACAAACCACTAATATTAACCCATGAGCATTACGGCTTGTGCAATAATGCTAATCCTTCCTCTAAAATAAAGATGGCTTAGTAAACTCATCTCAGTAGCAACCATTTACTTAAATAACGGTAAATCATACTTGCGCAAATGCTTACCTGTCGGTGCACATTTGATTACGCCCTTGCGCTTTAGCACGATAAAGCGCGCGGTCGGCACGTTCAAAGCACAGCATCATAGGTTCGTTATCGGCAAGCTTAGCGACGCCAAAACTGCAAGTTAACTGCACATTGTCAGTAAATTGATAATGTTTGATCCTCTCAGCTATCCGCACACACAAGCTTTCAACTAAGGGTAAAGATGACTGCTGACAGAGGATCACAAACTCTTCGCCACCCCAACGGGCAACCACATCAGATTCACGCACACAATGCTGTAGCACCTGTGACACTTGTTCAAGGATCCGATCGCCGACGTTATGCCCCAGCGTGTCATTAATCTCTTTAAAGTAATCGATATCAATCATCACCAGGCACATGCCTGCCTTAGCAGATTTATCATGTTGCTCATTATTAATAAAAAGGCGATTAAAGTAATGTCGGTTATACAACTTGGTCAGGGGATCGTGGGTAGATAAAAATTCAAGTTCCGCATTAGAAGTCTCAAGCTGCTGCCGCAAGGTTTCGAGCTGCTGATTTTTATCGGTGAGTCTACGGTTATATTGACTAATAAAGTAAGTTCTCGCCCCCAATATAAGCAGTAACAAAAATGTCGCGCAGATCACTTGATAAACAAGTGAATAATTAGTCTCATCTATCACAGTCACATTATTCCACTTCTGGTAAATCGTGATCCGCTCTTGCTCACTCACAGCATTTAAGGCCTGATTTACCATAGGTAACAAGGACTCTTGACCATAGGCGACGCCCATCCGCAGCTCATCTTCTGGACCACCCCAACCGGCTATTTTCAAATGATTAAATCCCGTTTGTTGGATATAAGAGTTAACCGAAAACATCGATCCCACAAAAAGATCGGCACGTTTATCCAGCACAGATTGCAATCCTGCGGGTTCACTGGCAACGGTAAGCGTCTCTATCTGAGGATAATAATGCTGAATATATTCGGCCAAACGATAGCCTTTAGGTACGGCTAAAGTACGTGCGCCAATATTCTCAAATCCTTGCAAGAAAGGCTGATCTTTAAGTGACACCAATACATTAGGAGAGCGAAAATAAACATCACTGAAGTGCAGATAAGTCTCTCGTATCAGGGTTTTATTTAGCATAGGAGTTAAATCACACTGTCCGCTTTGCAAAAAAGATAAGGTCTCGGTCCAAGAGGAAGTCGGCACCAGCTGAAACTTGAGCGAGGAATGCGATTCAATATAATCAATATAGTCTGACGAAATACCCAGATGCTTACCCTCTCGGATTCCTTCATAAGGCAACCAGTCAGGGTCGACGCAATATCTTACTGTCTGAGTAACACTAACGTCTTGGCCAGCAGGCTTAACATTCGCCATCGCTAAACGGTCGGCATAAGCCAGTAATGGCATACACATCAATAGCGGCAATAACCTCAATAAGCCACGCAATTCCATTGATAATTTCAACCTAAAAGCAGATGCTCGATGGGGAATGTAAAAAAGTGTATACGTGAAAACCGCATAATACCAATTCCCATCACGATGAGTGCGAAGCAGTTACTTATCTATAGTCGGCTCAAAACGCCAGAATATGTGCCTACGCGACACAATAATGGATGTGTAGACTGGTATAAAAGCCTCTTGAGTGAGGATGGCTAATACCATTCCGCATTAAAGTTCAGTCACCTTTGCCCATTCCCGAGAGCACATTTTTACCACGCGTTTTGTACAACTGATAAAGCTGTTCCATGCCTGGCTGCAGGCATCCACTATGTCCTCATATCCTTTAAAACAGCGATTGGCGAGATAATGTTGGCGCAGCCAACTCCATACCTGTTCGATGGGGTTTAGTTCTGGGGAATATGGCGGCAGTTTGAGTATAGACAGGTTGGGGATATCAGCAGCAATGTCATTGGTATGCCAACCCGCACCGTCCATTACCACGACAGCATGGCGGCCAGGTTTGGTGCGTTTTGCAATCAGCTCCAAGTGCTGGTGCATGATGTCCTTATTAACGAATGGCGTGATGATGGCTTCAGTTTCTCCTGTTGCAGGACAGACTGCGCCGAAGAGATGCACATATTCAAACTGCTGCTGTCTTAGCGCTCTTGGTCTACTGCCTTTGGGGGCCCAAAGTCGTGTCGTTGTATTTTGCTGGCCGAATCTGGCTTCGTCCTGAAACCAAATATCAATCTGGTGTGGTTGTATATGAATGGGAGCGTGAAGGATCGTTTCCAGAGGAAACTTTTTTAAAAGCGTCCTGTAAGCTCTGAGTTTGTTTTGGATGCCTGGAGCGGCTGGTTATCCAACAGAATCCCATGCTCTTTAGTAGCTTGTAGATGTGATTGGGATGGTACTCGACATTAAATTCACTCGAGATGTATTGCTGGATGTCGGCCCCAGTGAGTCTGCCGCCCTCATCTGATTGTGCTTTGAACTCAATGTATCTGGCGAGTCTCCTTTTTTGCTCATTTGACAATGACGGCTTCTTCCCTAGGCGTGGTTTATCTTCAAGTCCTGCCAGTCCTTGCCCAGGATAGCTGGAGACCCATAAGTTGACGCTAGATCTGGCCACCTTCAACTGGCTTGCCACCTGAGTGCGGTTATGGCATTGCAAAAATAGCGATACAGCGAGCAATCGCATGCGCTTATGCGGATTTTTTTCTCTTTTGGAGAGGCTAAGCAGACTTTCAGCAGTTTCAGGTTTCATAATCCAATTTTAAGCTGTTGGGTTGCTTGCTATTAGATCAGACTTCAATGCGGAATGGTATTATCTGTCTATAAAGATAAAGCAGACCCGTAATTATTTTGGCAAAAGTAAAATTTTCTAACATGCCAATACGAAAAAAGCCTCTACATTTCTGTAGAGGCTTTCGTCTTTATGTTGGCGGAGCGGACGGGACTCGAACCCGCGACCCCCGGCGTGACAGGCCGGTATTCTAACCAACTGAACTACCGCTCCTTTAACTTAACGTTTGCACATTAAGCTAAATTAGGCGCTTGGCGATGACCTACTCTCACATGGGGAGACCCCACACTACCATCGGCGCGTTTGCGTTTCACTTCTGAGTTCGGGATGGGATCAGGTGGTTCCACAAGGCTATTGTCACCAAGCAAATTCTTACTGGTTAATTGTCCGTCTGACGGCATTGTCTCCTCGCTACTGTGCTCATGTACTAACGTACACTCCGCGCCTCGCTCGTCACGGCTTTATCAGCCTAACAATTTCCTGCGTAATTAACCTTTTAATTAAAATTTGAAAAGCTGATTTTTTGAGTCTTTAACTTTATCAAGTGTCGATATTCTGTCTAAGTTCGCTTAGCAAAACCCATCTGGGTTGTATGATTAAGCCTCTCGAGTCATTAGTACATGTTAGCTCAACGCCTCACAACGCTTACACACCATGCCTATCAACGTCCTAGTCTCGAACGGCTCTTTAGAGGAATTAAATTCCTAGGGATGACTCATCTTAGGGCTCGCTTCCCGCTTAGATGCTTTCAGCGGTTATCGATTCCGAACGTAGCTACCGGGCAATGCCATTGGCATGACAACCCGAACACCAGCGGTTCGTCCACTCCGGTCCTCTCGTACTAGGAGCAGCTCCCTTCAATCATCCAACGCCCACGGCAGATAGGGACCGAACTGTCTCACGACGTTCTGAACCCAGCTCGCGTACCACTTTAAATGGCGAACAGCCATACCCTTGGGACCGACTTCAGCCCCAGGATGTGATGAGCCGACATCGAGGTGCCAAACACCGCCGTCGATATGAACTCTTGGGCGGTATCAGCCTGTTATCCCCGGAGTACCTTTTATCCGTTGAGCGATGGCCCTTCCATTCAGAACCACCGGATCACTATGACCTACTTTCGTACCTGCTCGACGTGTATGTCTCGCAGTTAAGCTGGCTTATGCCATTGCACTAACCGTACGATGTCCGACCGTACTTAGCCAACCTTCGTGCTCCTCCGTTACTCTTTGGGAGGAGACCGCCCCAGTCAAACTACCCACCAGGCACTGTCCCTAATCCCGATAAGGGACCTAGGTTAGAACATCAAAACTACAAGGGTGGTATTTCAAGGACGACTCCATCATGACTAGCGTCACAACTTCAAAGTCTCCCACCTATCCTACACATGTAGGTTCAATGTTCAGTGCCAAGCTATAGTAAAGGTTCACGGGGTCTTTCCGTCTAGCCGCGGGTATACGGCATCTTCACCGCAATTTCAACTTCACTGAGTCTCGGCTGGAGACAGCGTGGCCATCATTACGCCATTCGTGCAGGTCGGAACTTACCCGACAAGGAATTTCGCTACCTTAGGACCGTTATAGTTACGGCCGCCGTTTACCGGGGCTTCGATCATGAGCTTCTCTTGCGATAACCCAATCAATTAACCTTCCGGCACCGGGCAGGCGTCACACCGTATACTTCCTCTTGCGAGTTTGCACAGTGCTGTGTTTTTGATAAACAGTTGCAGCCACCTGGTATCTGCGACTCCCGTCAGCTTAGAGAGCAAGTCTCATCACCAACAGGAGCGTACCTTCTCCCGAAGTTACGGTACCATTTTGCCTAGTTCCTTCAGCCGAGTTCTCTCAAGCGCCTTGGTATTCTCTACCCGACCACCTGTGTCGGTTTGGGGTACGATTCCCGCTAACCTGAAGCTTAGAAGATTTTCCTGGAAGCATGGCATCAACTACTTCAGTCCCTTAGGACCTCGTCATCAGCTCTCAGTGTGTACATCAAAGTACGTGTCCCCGGATTTGCCTAAGAACACCACCTACCACCTTAAACGCGGACTACCAACGCCGCGCTAGCCTAGCCTTCTCCGTCTCTCCATCGCAGTTAGCGGAAGTACAGAAATATTAATCTGTTTCCCATCGATTACGCCTTTCGGCCTCACCTTAGGGGTCGACTCACCCTGCCCCGATTAACGTTGGACAGGAACCCTTGGTCTTTCGGCGAGGGGGTTTTTCACCCCCTTTATCGTTACTCATGTCAGCATTCGCACTTCTGATACCTCCAGCGTGGGTTACCCCTTCACCTTCAACGGCTTACAGAACGCTCCTCTACCGCGCACAGTAAACTGTGCACCCGTAGCTTCGGTGACTAGCTTAGCCCCGTTACATCTTCCGCGCAGGCCGACTCGACTAGTGAGCTATTACGCTTTCTTTAAATGATGGCTGCTTCTAAGCCAACATCCTAGCTGTCTAAGCCTTCCCACATCGTTTCCCACTTAGCTAGTACTTTGGGACCTTAGCTGACGGTCTGGGTTGTTTCCCTTTTGACGACGGACGTTAGCACCCGCCGTCTGTCTCCCGAGTAGTACTCATTGGTATTCGGAGTTTGCAAAGGGTTGGTAAGTCGGGATGACCCCCTAGCCTTAACAGTGCTCTACCCCCAATGGTATTCGCTCGAGGCGCTACCTAAATAGCTTTCGAGGAGAACCAGATATCTCCCGGTTTGATTGGCCTTTCACCCCCAGCCACAAGTCATCCGCTAATTTTTCAACATTAGTCGGTTCGGTCCTCCAGTTGATGTTACTCAACCTTCAACCTGCCCATGGCTAGATCACCGGGTTTCGGGTCTACACCTTGCAACTAAACGCGCAGTTAACACTCGGTTTCCCTACGGCTCCGCTATTCGCTTAACCTCGCTACAAAATGTAAGTCGCTGACCCATTATACAAAAGGTACGCAGTCACGGTCTCAAGAACCGCTCCCACTGCTTGTACGTATACGGTTTCAGGTTCTATTTCACTCCCCTCACAGGGGTTCTTTTCGCCTTTCCCTCACGGTACTGGTTCACTATCGGTCAGTCAGGAGTATTTAGCCTTGGAGGATGGTCCCCCCATATTCAAACAGGATGTCACGTGTCCCGCCTTACTCGTTTTCATCAATGGTTAGTTTTCATGTACGGGGCTATCACCCTGTGCCGCTGTGCTTTCCAACACATTCCACTAACACCCCACTGACTTAAGGGCTAATCCCCGTTCGCTCGCCGCTACTAGGGGAATCTCGGTTGATTTCTTTTCCTAAGGGTACTTAGATGTTTCAGTTCCCCTCGTTCGCCTCGCAACACTATGTATTCATGTTGCGATAACAGCTTATGCTGCTGGGTTCCCCCATTCGGACATCGTTAGCTCAAATGCTTGTTACTAGCTCGCCAACGCTTTTCGCAAGTTACTACGTCCTTCATCGCCTCTGACTGCCAAGGCATCCACCGTATACGCTTAGTCGCTTAACCATACAACCCAAATGAGTTTCACTCACCTGAGTCGCACTGCGACCAGCTTGGTTTTACTTGTCTCACTTCTGACCAAAGAAGTGGACGCGCCTTAGACGTAAACTATCCAATAAAGAATAATTTACTTTTGAATATTCAAGACACTTAATAAAGTGTTTGAGAACTCATGATGCAAACGTTTCCACGTTTACATCGTTTTGTAATTAATCACATGACAGACTCATGCAATTAAATACTATCAGCTTTCCAAATTGTTAAAGAACAATGCTAACCGGCTCGCGGTGCATTCAGCTCTGACTTCTCCTAAGAGAAGCTAAACAAGCAATCTGTGTGAACACTCAAAAACACGGATGTTTTTGTGTCGACTCGGCACGTATGCCATGTTGTCGACCCAACAAGCGTAAGTTAGTCGTATAGGTAAGGAGGTGATCCAGCCCCAGGTTCCCCTAGGGCTACCTTGTTACGACTTCACCCCAGTCATGAACCACAAAGTGGTGAGCGCCCCCCGAAGGTTAAGCTACCCACTTCTTTTGCAGCCCACTCCCATGGTGTGACGGGCGGTGTGTACAAGGCCCGGGAACGTATTCACCGTGGCATTCTGATCCACGATTACTAGCGATTCCGACTTCATGGAGTCGAGTTGCAGACTCCAATCCGGACTACGACGAGCTTTGTGAGATTAGCTCCACCTCGCGGCTTTGCAACCCTCTGTACTCGCCATTGTAGCACGTGTGTAGCCCTACTCGTAAGGGCCATGATGACTTGACGTCGTCCCCACCTTCCTCCGGTTTATCACCGGCAGTCTCCCTAGAGTTCCCACCATTACGTGCTGGCAAATAAGGATAGGGGTTGCGCTCGTTGCGGGACTTAACCCAACATTTCACAACACGAGCTGACGACAGCCATGCAGCACCTGTCTCACGGTTCCCGAAGGCACTAAGCTATCTCTAGCGAATTCCGTGGATGTCAAGAGTAGGTAAGGTTCTTCGCGTTGCATCGAATTAAACCACATGCTCCACCGCTTGTGCGGGCCCCCGTCAATTCATTTGAGTTTTAACCTTGCGGCCGTACTCCCCAGGCGGTCTACTTAATGCGTTAGCTTGAGAGCCCAGTGTTCAAGACACCAAACTCCGAGTAGACATCGTTTACGGCGTGGACTACCAGGGTATCTAATCCTGTTTGCTCCCCACGCTTTCGTGCCTGAGCGTCAGTCTTTGTCCAGGGGGCCGCCTTCGCCACCGGTATTCCTCCAGATCTCTACGCATTTCACCGCTACACCTGGAATTCTACCCCCCTCTACAAGACTCTAGTTCGCCAGTTCGAAATGCAATTCCCAGGTTGAGCCCGGGGCTTTCACATCTCGCTTAACAAACCGCCTGCGCACGCTTTACGCCCAGTAATTCCGATTAACGCTCGGACCCTCCGTATTACCGCGGCTGCTGGCACGGAGTTAGCCGGTCCTTCTTCTGTAGGTAACGTCACAGCAATGGTGTATTAAACCATTACCTTTCCTCCCTACTGAAAGTGCTTTACAACCCGAAGGCCTTCTTCACACACGCGGCATGGCTGCATCAGGGTTTCCCCCATTGTGCAATATTCCCCACTGCTGCCTCCCGTAGGAGTCTGGGCCGTGTCTCAGTCCCAGTGTGGCTGATCATCCTCTCAGAACAGCTAGGGATCGTCGCCTTGGTGAGCCATTACCTCACCAACTAGCTAATCCCACCTAGGTTCATCCAATCGCGGAAGGCCCGAAGGTCCCCTCCTTTCCCCCGTAGGGCGCATGCGGTATTAGCAGTCGTTTCCAACTGTTATCCCCCTCGACTGGGCAGATCCCTAGGCATTACTCACCCGTCCGCCGCTCGCCACCTCAGAAGTAAACTCCCTTGTGCTGCCGCTCGACTTGCATGTGTTAGGCCTGCCGCCAGCGTTCAATCTGAGCCATGATCAAACTCTTCAATTAAAGTTTTGTTGCTTCCGTCTTACGACTTCAGCGGCTCAATGAATTCTGATTTTTTGTTTCCGCCCTCTCTTCATAAAGAGAAGAAAGCGAAACCAAAATTATGTACATATTGCTATGAACACTCTTCATCATTGATTTAATTCTTTGACTGCCAACCCTAAGGTTAAGCAGTTTCGATTAACTCAACACCTGTGAGTGTCCACACAGATTTCTTGTTTTATCTTGTTAAAGAGCAACTCAATATTCGTAAGAGAACTTGAGTACCACACTGAGCGCCGAACGCTTCCAGTTGGCTAGGGCTGCGTATTTTACGCATTTCCCGTTTCACGTCAAGGAGTATTTTTCAACTTCTTGCTGCGCTTGAATTAAATGCTTAAAAGCGACTCAATTCAAGCTAACTCGTCAGCAGGCTTTCGCTGTCTGCCGTGTCAGTGGATGCGCATTATAGGGAGATTGAGAAAGTGCGCAACCCCTATTTTAAGGAAATTTGCAGTTAATTCTAATTATCTAATCTAGCCACACCATACCCACCGCTTACCCCCAAAGTTATCCACACACCGCTCATTTTAGACTCAGTTTCAACTTAAAATGAGGTTTGATGAACCTCTATTACTACGAATAAAGCACGGAGATTCCGTTGACTCTCGAGGCCAGAGGTGGGTTCTTGATGCAGCTTGTTCTAATAAATGGGCGAACGATAGATTAAAGAAACTCTTTGCCGACTTAATCAGAGATACAGGCCGTATTGCACAAAGCTGATATTGGCCACTTGTTAGTTATGAGCTTATCTATTAAAGCTAAGTTGATTCATCAAAGACGTCATGCACATTATGAGCGGCATGCTCGCTTACCTATATTTAGTGACAGGAAATTTAGTGACAGAAAATTTAGTGGCAATAATTTAGAAGCAAAAAAATACCCGCCAATGGCGGGTATTTTCTCATTCAGCTATGGAGTTAAACGCTGAGCTTATTCTTCAACAGGCGAGACCACGAACAGTAAGTCGCCTTGAGACACTTGCTGACCATTGCTGTTCAGGATGCGCTCTATACGATACTTCTTATCTTCAGGGTACAGAATCGCACTCTGACGGTTAAAGCCGGCTAAGGTCACTTGCGAGAACATCTTCATCGCTTCTGTTAGTGCTAGTGTTTGATCAACGGTGACTATGTCACCTTCTTTCACAAAATCCGCTTCACCCGGTGCAGAAGAGGTATAGAAGATACCTGCGCCTTGGGCTAACACTTTCAGTTCGTTACTTTCGCCAACACGCAGTGACTCAGTATCTACTTCCACAGTTTCAGCGGCAGCTTCCATTTCTGCGATCAACGCAGGAATATCGAGCTCGGCCATTAAGCGTGGCAGATAGTTAGTGTCGTAAACACCTTCGTTGAAGGTACCATCTTTCAAGATCAGCTTGAGTAACGGAATGTTAGTCGCGATGCCTTTCAGCACTACGCTGTCTAAGTATTCGTACAGTTTGGCAATCACATCCTCACGGTTTTCACCGCGCATGATGATTTGCGCAATCAAGCTATCGTAGTATGGCGATACTTCTTTACCTGGCGCTGCAATCGAAATGATTTCCACATCGGGATGATCTGGGAACACACATTCAGTGATCTTGCCCGGATTTGGGATCAGCTGCAGTATGCCGTGGCTATCGAGCGCCGCTTTCTCAGCGGTTACACGTACTTCCATCGCATAACCAATTTCTTTAGGCTCTAATGCTTCAATTGAACGGCCAGCGGCAATATCAAACTGCGCACTAACGATATCAATACCTGAAGTCGCTTCCGTAACAGGATGCTCAACCTGCAGACGCGTGTTCATCTCCATGAAGTACACTTCGTTGGCATCTAAGTTATAGATAAACTCAACGGTACCTGCGCCCATGTAATCGGTCGCGTCACCTAAGGCACGAGTATAAGCCAGCACTTGTCGCTTCAGCTCATCTGGCAACATAGTTGAACCAGATTCTTCGACTACTTTTTGGTTATTACGTTGAACCGAACAGTCACGCAAACCTAATACTTTCGCATTACCGAACTTATCACGCAGTAACTGCACTTCGATGTGACGCAGCGATGTCACATATTTCTCTAAGTACAAGTCACCGTTACCAAAGGCTGCAGCCGCTTCGGTTGCCGTTTTTTGGAATAAACCAATCATGTCTTCAGGACGTTTTACAACCTGAATACCTTTACCGCCACCACCTTGTACCGCTTTAAGCAATACTGGATAGCCGATTTCGCTCGCCACGTTTACGGCTTGTTCAGCATTGGTCAGAATACCGTGCGAACCAGGCACAACAGGTACGTTTTGCGCTTGCGATGTCTTAATCGCGTTCGACTTGTTACCCATAGTCGTCATTGAATGCACGCTAGGACCGACGAAGTTAACACCGTTATTCACACACAATGCAGCAAACTGCGGGCTTTCTGATAGGAAACCAATACCAGGATGCAATGCATCAACCTGTTCATATTCGGCCACTTTCAGCACTGAGTATGCGTTCAAGTAACTTTCGTCCGAGGTGTTACCACCAAGACAAACTAACTTGTCAGAATCTTTGAGCATGTCCGCTGGCACTGATGTCATATCAGGATCCGACGCCACTAATACCACATTGATATTATTGTCATGCGCCTTACGGATCAATTTCACCGCAGTACAACCACGGGCGTGAACCAATACTTTGTTAATTGGCTTCATTAACTTACGTGGATCGTTCTGCACGATCACTTCTTCTTCAACAGTTGCTTCAACCACTAAGGTCGACAGTGCATTGATGATCACGTCGTTAATTTTTGCCGAAGGCATTGGCATCAGAGGATCGATACCTGCTAACTGAGAGTCTAAATTGTCGCTGAATGGGTTATGGACTAAGCCCGCCATTGCGCCAGGTACTTTTGACAAGTAGTTAGACAGAGTCGCCGTTGATGGCAAGTAAGCTGGCACTACCATTTGGCCTGCGAATGGCATGTTAGTGCCAGACAGGTAGTAAGTTTGCACTAATGGGTGAGTCACAAAACTCGCCTGTGCACCACCAGTACAGTCACCAAAACCAAACATCAGTACAGGCAATTCGTTATCACGAATAAAGCGCGTGATACGGTCGTTCACCACAGCCATAGAGAATAGCGCCGCGGCACCTTCTTTAGTCTGCATACCACCTGAACTGATAAAGCACACAACGGGTAATTTACGCTTAGCACACTCGATCAATAGTGCAGAGAATTTCTCAGCACTGGCCATATCAAATGCACCGGCTTGGAATGCGGTGTTAGACACAGCCACACCCACGCGAACTTTTTGACCTTTTTCTTTAAAGTCAGCAATACCTGTGATCAAGCCACATGGGCGAATGCCTTTATCTAACGCATCTTCGATTGATAAACGGAAGCCAGGGAAGTTGAGCAAGTTAGCCGACATCTTGTCGCCATTGATCTCTTCGAAATGGGTAAAGAACTGTTTAACCACATTTTCCCAAGTCATGTTGCCTTTACGTTTTTCGTCACGCAGCACTTTTTGGATCAATAGATCCTGATAACCCATGGTCAAGCGGTTCCAGAAGTCCTTACGACGACCGATACGCACTGGGTTGATCGCGCCAGTGTACTTGCTGGTATCGCTTTCGCTATCGAAATACTCAGGCAGTAGACGTTCGAAGAAGTAAGTCAGTACCACGAATAGACTGTCGTTAAGTTGTGGGAAACCCACACTCTTCCACTGCTCTACGCGGACTAATAAATCGGCACGGTTCGATTGACCCATGAAGTATTTTAGCCACTTGTAGAACTTAGCTTTGTCGTTCGAGGTATCTTGTGTCGACATTGCATGGTCAATTGACTTGTGCAGCAGGTTGTTCACTGAATTACGTGACAAACTCTTCGACATCATGGCTTCTTTCGCGATTGACGCTAAGCTACCGACAACGTTGTCGTACAAGGCATTGAAGATCAGAATGTTATGGCATTGCCAAATAAAGTCTTCACGCAGCTCTTCATTCACAACCACATCGAGTACGGTCAGCTGATTCAGCTCAGGCCATTTAGCTTGAGTTACAGATTTTGGCAAACTTTCTAAGTGCTGAATCAGCCCTTTGAAGTTGTTGGCCGCATTACTCTTCCAGCGGTGATACAAAGACCAGCTGATGTTAAATAACAGCGCCTTACGTGCTTTCTTATAGTTCTCTTTTGGTTCACCCAAAATCAAACGAGTCAACATGTTACGCTCGGTAGACACTTCATCACGCTTAGCGACAAAAGTAGTCCACAATTTGTTCAGTTCTTCGTCATAAACCAGTTTATCTGGGTTAGATAACCAAGCTTGGAACACACGATCTTGTTCCTGTTGGATACGCGCCAACAAATCACCTTCTGGCACACTAGCACGTGACAGACGACCGTATTGCTCTTGAGAAATCGAATGGATACGGCTACGCAGCGTTAAATAACGCAAATAACGATAAGCACTACCAAACAGATTGTGGTGACTGGTTGGGCTCGTTGCCACAGCCAATTCGGCGTTCAGTTCCAAAGCTATCAAGTTTTTAGATGGATTTAGGAAACGAGTTAAGCTGCGGTCATAATGCTCACGTAAATCTTTAGATTCACGCACAAAATTCATCGCTGCACGCTCAACCGCTTCTACGCTGCTAATAATAGCGCGGCGCAAATTGTGCTGACGCTCATCACGGTCACCCGGTGAAAAGTCGATGATACCGTCGATACAGCCTGAGGTATAAAGCTCTTCTGGTGATACACCCACAGATTTCGCACATTCCTGCCAAGATAAGTTGTACTTACGGGCAATACTTTGCAGACCTTGTGGCTGGATCGTGTTGAAAATACCGTCACGCAACGACAACAGAATGTTCGCCGCCGCTAATGGAATCGCACCACCAGAATAACCGGCACCGATCACAATACCGACTGTCGGTACGTCAACGTTGGCGCTTTCTGCGATAGCTTTAGAAATTGAATGCGCTTGGTTTTGGCTGTTAGCGATTTCGCCCGCATCAGCTCCAGGAGTATCAATTAAATAGATAATAGGCATAGACAATTCGGCGAAATGACGAATTGCTTTACAGGCAGCGTAATGATGCTCAGGCATCCAAGCACCGTTTGCGGTAGTGCGTTCTTGGGCGATAAAGCCAATACGACGAGTGCGTGAACCAAAGTTCAGCTCGACCTCAGCACTGTAAAAAGAGCCCAAGTGAGTTTCAGTAATCAAGCGACCTTTAAGATCGGCAATGATACGTTTTGCACCAGGACGACCTTTATCTTGGGTCGGCTGGATCACTTTAGTAACGTAACCGTCGACATCTAACGATGCCAAGTCTTTCAAGTTTGCCTGAATGGCATCCTCATTTAAAAGACCTTTAATTTCTTCCGATAAACTCTGTTTACTGTGCTTAGGAAACAGAGAAAAATCCTTTGCCAAATGCTCGGCTTGTAAAAAAAGCGGATCGGGCGTTTGGGCTTGAGTCATGTGTGTGGGCTGATTATTGCTGGTCATCAAAAGATCCTCTGCTTAGCCTCTGAAAATTTTTAGCCAATAAATATAACTTTGTTATCCCGTCAAATGCCATTAAACTGCATAAGACGCTATGTTCCAAATATGAGACAGTGGGAAAAACATGCCAGATTTAAACGGTATGATGCTATTTGCAGCCGTAGTTAGAGCTAAGGGATTCTCCCAAGCTGCACGTGAAACCGGCCACCCAAAATCCACCATAAGTCGCAAAATCGCGCAGCTTGAAGAACAACTTGGCGTGCGATTGCTACAGCGCGACACCCGTAACTTGAGTCTGACCCAAGTCGGGGCACTCTTTTACCAACACTGTGATTCCATTCGCAATGAGGTGGAAGCGGCCAAGGCTGTTATCGAGAATACTCACGATGATGTGTCAGGATCATTACGGATTGCGATCCCAGTGTCATTTAGCCAAGAACTTATCGCTAACCTCTGTAGCGGATTTATGCGTTTATATCCCAATGTTGAATTGGATGTCCAGTTTACCGACAACGATATTGGTTTAGTCGGCGAAGGATATGACATAGCCATCAAATATGGCCCACTTCAATCGTCGGACTTAGTCGCACGATTACTGTTTGAACGCCAACCGATTTTAGTCGCAAGCCCTGGTTACTTAAAACTCAAAGGCACGCCCGCAACGCCAAAAGAACTCAGCCTGCACAGTGGTATTTTATTGGGCACTTCTCGCTCGGCGCCGATTTGGCCATTGGGTAAAGGTTCGCGTAAAACCATGGCGAACTTCCAACGTAAAGTACGGGTCAACAGCCCTATCATGGTGAAGCAATTAGCCATGGATGATTTTGGCATCGCCATGCTATCCAATTCGGCCTGTAAGACCGAACTCGCCAATGGACAGCTAGTACCGATTTTACAGGAATGGCCAATTGAACCCTTTAAGGTTTACGGGGTTTATTCGAGTCGACGCCAACTGGCCACCAATATCAGCGTCTTCTTAGACTTCTTCGTAAAACGCTTTAGCAGCCAAGAAAGTCTGCAATCCCTCATGGGCTAAGGAATTACGTGTTCCAGTTTTAACACTTCTTTAGTAATGGCTTGGCGCAATGGCAAACCTGCGGCATCTGGGATGTCCATATTCATTGCAAAAAACCACACATTATCATCGAGTTCTACCCAACCAACCCACCAGCCAATGCTTGGCTCAGCTCTGACCGCATAACCGGTTTTTGCGCGGATAATATAATCAGAATTCGCCTCGGTGAGCATGGCCTGCTTAACGATGCGTTGACTGCGCTCTGAAGCGTGTACCTTGTTGTGATAAAGTCGGCGCAGGAAATCGATTTGCTCAGTGGCCGATATCCGAATACCACCATCAAGCCAAAAGCTATCTAAGTTACCCGAGATAGTCTCATTGCCATAATCGAAAGAGGCGATCATCTTCGACATTCGCGCCTCACCAATTTGGCGGGCAAACTCTTGATAGACTGGCACCACCGAATACTTCATCCCGGTAATCAAGTTGTGGTCACGATTCCAAGTGGCAATATCACGGCTTTTACCATCCCACTTAAACACTTGATGTTCATCCTTCACCACACCGAGATCTAGCGCAATCAAACTGTTAGGGATTTTAAAGGTCGATGCAGGTAAAAAACCTTGATTGGCACGTTTAAGATTGTTGGTATATCCCTGTTGCTTGTTTTCGTTCCATAGTGCTACCACGCCCGAGGTTTGTTGAAGCTTAGTTTTTTGCAGTTTAGCTTGTTGCGGTTCAACTTGATGCTGAGTAAAAATGGCATCCCAACTGCGGGTTTCTTGCCACTCCTTCTTCACCGCGGTTGAGGCAAAAGTCGGGGCGGCAATGATTGACGACGCTAACAGTGAGGACATCACCAACACAGTCGATATGGCGAACGAACGCATAAAGTCTCCTTGTAGAAACAAAAAATCCAATGAACTAAAAAAGTGATTAAGGCTATCACTTAGCGTTTTTGCATGCCCTAGCAAACTGCTGACAAATTGTGGCAAAAAAGAGGCAAGTAAATTCTGCCATAGAAGGACTGATGTCAGCTCAGCGCCTTTGAAAGAGAAGATGATGAGATAGAAGATATTGGCATAAGATGACGAAGATCAGCCTGCATAACTTTATTACCCTTGGCTTGTAGTGCATACTTTTTGGCATAAGAGCCTTCCAGTGGACGAGATGAACATCATTTCCAATCAATAAGGTCTAATCACTACAGGGAAATCAAAAATGTTGAAGCCAGTATTGAAGCCAGTGTTAACGCTAATCCTCACCAGTAGCTTGATCAATACGGCCAGTGCTGTGCAGCTATTGGGTGATGTTGAAGTTTCCCGCCTACCCACAGCCGAAAAAACCATGGGCGAAGTCGTGACTCGCTATCAAGCACTTGACGATGGTCTGGCTCAACTAAGCTCAAAGAAAAACGAAGTTGACGCCACCCAATTAGCCGCGCGCCAAGGCCATAGATTATGGCAACAAGCGGTACGCGATGTGCAGTCAGGTCATGTTGACGACCGACCTTTATATTGGGCGCGCCTTGCCATGCTTAATAGTCTTAAGAGCACCAGCGCCAACTTTAAAATGGCCGATTGGCAAAATGATATATTAATGAGTGCGGTTGAAAAGGCCTCACGGGGATTTAGCGATATTCAATATGCTGATGATGTTCAAATCAAAATATTCCTCACGGGTTTCGATCCTTTCTTTCTCGACAAAGATATCACCCAGAGTAATCCTTCTGGCTTAGTTGCCCTCGCCTTGGATGGTTTCCGCTTTGATGTAAATGGCAAAACGGCGCAAATCGAAACCGCTATGGTGCCAGTGCGTTTTGAAGATTTTGACCAAGGACTTATCGAATCGCTACTGAGTCCGATATACCGCGATCCTAAAACCCAATTTGTATTTACCGTCAGCATGGGCCGAACTGACTTTGATATTGAACGCTTCCCTGCCCGAAATCGCAGTGCTGCTGCGCCCGATAACCAAAATGTCCTCACTGGCGGCACTAAAACCGCACCGCTTGCCCCAAAGCTTAATGGTAAAGATTTTATCGGCCCTGAGTTTGTCGAATTCTCGCTGCCGGTTGCCGCCATGCAAGTAAAAGATGGCCAATGGAAAGTCAACGATAACCACACAGTCACTACCCTTGCCCGCGGCGAGTTTAGTGCAACATCATTGAATGAGCTGCAAAACGAGACGTCAGTCGAAGGCTCTGGCGGCGGTTATCTTTCTAATGAAATATCCTATCGCGCCATAGTGTTGCAGCAAAAGTTTAATAGCAGTGCGAAAGTCGGCCACATTCATACCCCAAGAGTCAAAGGCTATGACGCCGATACTGAGCAAGCCATAGTCGAACAAGTGCGCACTATGGTAATGCAAGCGGCGAGTCTATAACCAAGCCACACTGGCTGAAACTGGCATTGTCAGATAGCGTTCGCTATGATGCGAACGCTTGGCCTGACTCTTATTTCAAGCGCTGATTTCAATCGCTGATTTGGAAGGCTGAGTATTAGAGCAGATTGCAAGAACAAGCGTTCGAATGCAGAAGCCAAGCGCCATACATAGGATTGGCTTCAAAACTGACGCTTTATAACTGATGCTTTTACAACCAAATGAGTGTTAAGCACTCAATATTTACCTTTAACCGACGAGATCCAACGCTAATCCTATGTTGAAACCTGCAGACTTACTCAATGCTTTACGTCGTCGCAGCAGTGAAGCACTCGCCCCACTGACAAAATCGACATACGCAGCCTTAGGCCAAAGCCAAGATAAGTCGCAGGCGATAACGAGTCCACCAGTACAAGATACGGCTCAGGCACATAATTTCACCGGTTCATCACGCCCACTCTCATCACTGCAAATACAAGTACTAGAGCGAATTGAAGCTTGTTATCAAGAAGCGGAGATATCGCTTAAGCGCGCTTTCCCACGCCCAGTCACACAATTTAGTCTCAGGGGAAAGAGCGCGGGTACGGCTCATCTGCAGCAGAATCGCTTACGATTCAATCCGGTGTTGCTAAGCGAAAACAGCGAAGCTTTTTTGACTGAGGTCGTGCCCCACGAAATTTGTCATTTACTGTGTTTTCAGCTTTTTGGCAAAACCAAGCCCCACGGTAAAGAATGGCAATCTTTGATGCTAACGGTATTTAAGGTTAACCCGAGTACCACCCACAGCTTCAATACCACTTCGGTGGCAGGTCGCGACGTTGAGTATCGCTGCGCCTGTGGACCTATTCGGTTGAGTATTCGCCGCCATAACAAAGTGTTGCGGGGCGAAAGCCGTTATATCTGTAAACGCTGCAAGACCCATTTAATGGCGAACTAAGCACTCTTCGCGCACAATACTCACACCCACCCCACAATTCGAATTTCAGCATTTGGGAATTGCGTGAGTAAAAAGTACGACGCAATTTGCATAAGCAGCGGCATTTCCCTTACCATCACGCCATAAAAGACGAGCCAAAGGCTCGCGTAGTATTTGTTATTTTGGGATAAATTTTGAACAAAACGTCTTTAACCGTTAATTCACGGCGTCTCTTGCTGTGCCTGATCACTTGGGCGGCAATCTTAACTGTGCCAGCAAGCGCCTCAGTATCACACCCCAATAGTTTCAGCCAAGCAAAAACCAAGTCGCAGGCACTCTACGCCGGAAGTCGCCAAGGCACTCTACCCGCTGTGAGTTTTTACTGTGGCTGCGATATTCAAATCAAAGGCAAATCCTGGAAACCCGATCTCGCCAGCTGCGGTTATCAAGTCCGAAAACAGGAAACCCGCGCAAATCGTATCGAGTGGGAACACATAGTGCCCGCCTGGGAATTTGGCCATCAACTCCAATGCTGGCAAAAGGGCGGGCGTAAAAACTGCGCCGATAACAGTAACGAATTTAATAAGATGGAAGCGGATATGCACAACTTAGTGCCCGCCATCGGTGAAGTGAACGGCGATCGCAGTAACTTCCGTTTTAGCCAATGGAACGGTAAAGCTGAGCAATATGGCCAATGTGCTATGGTCATCGATTTTAAGCATCGTCAGGCGCAGCCGCCCGTAAACGCCCGCGGTAAGATTGCCCGCACTTACTTATATATGCAGCAAACCTATGGGCTTAAAATCGCTTCACAACAATTAAAATTGTTCAAAGCATGGGATAAAACCTATCCAGTTGATACTATTGAGTGCAAACGCGATAACGCTATAGCGCAAACTCAAGGCAACCATAATCCCTTTGTGCAAAATGCCTGTAAAGCGCCACCACAGCGTCAACAACTAGCCGAGTAAGGTCGAATGAGAGTCCCAAGAATTTATCAACCTCAGCCATTAGCCATCAATCAACAGCTGAACTTAGACGAAGATGGCGCGGCCCATATCGGCAAAGTGCTGCGCATGGGTAACGGCGAACATATCAGCCTATTCAATGGCGATGGCCATGATTATCTTGCTGAAATTGTCGATGCAGGTAAAAAGCATGTCACAGTAAAACTGCTTTCCTGTGAGGCCAATTCATCTGAGTCGCCACTCAACTTGCACTTAGGCCAAGTGATTTCCCGTGGCGACAGAATGGAATTCACCATTCAAAAATCGGTCGAGCTGGGGGTTAATACCATTACGCCGCTGTTTTCCGATCGCTGCGGTGTAAAGCTTAATGGCGAACGCCTAGAGAAAAAAATTCAGCAATGGCAGAAAATCGTTGTGAGCGCCTGTGAACAATCGGGCCGCAGTCAAGTACCTGTGGTTCGCCCAGCGATGGACTTACACGATTGGTGCAGTGAGCCAACCTCGGCACTGAAACTCAATTTACACCCACGTGCCGCACACGGTATCAATGGTTTAGATTTAGCGCACACTCGCGTGCGCCTGTTAATTGGCCCAGAAGGTGGTTTGTCGGCGGAAGAAATCGCCATGACAGAAACCTATCAATTTACCGATGTGTTGCTTGGCCCCAGAGTGCTTCGCACTGAAACCGCCTCGCTCACGGCCATTACGGCGCTGCAACTCAGATTTGGTGATTTAGGCTAAACCGCAGCAGCAAGCTGCGCTGGCATAACAGCCCCCATTATCCAATCAATGCTTTTTGCCTGCAAACGGCGACAAATAAGGAACAGATTAATGATAAAACTCGGCATAGTGATGGACCCCATCAGTGAGATCAACATTAAGAAAGACTCTAGTTTTGCCATGTTAATGGCCGCGCAGGACAGAGGTTATCAGCTGTTTTATATGGAAATGGCCGATCTTGCCATGGTCAACGGCGTGGCGATGGCCAATATGCGTCCGTTAACTGTTATCAATGATGCGAGCAAATGGTATGAGCTAGGCGAATCTCAAGACACGCCAATGAGCGAACTCGACGTGATCTTAATGCGTAAAGACCCGCCATTCGATACTGAGTTTATCTACGCCACTTACATGCTGGAGCGCGCCGAAGAGCAAGGCGTATTAATCGTCAACAAGCCGCAAAGTCTACGTGACGCTAACGAAAAGCTGTTCACCGCATGGTTTAGTGAATTCACCCCAGAAACGATCGTGACCCGCGATGCCAAGCGTATCCGCGCTTTCCACCAAGCTAAGGGCGATATCATTCTTAAGCCTTTAGATGGCATGGGCGGCACCTCGATTTTCCGCGTAAAGCAGGATGATCCTAACCTTGGGGTGATCATCGAGACCTTGACCAGCTATGGCCAACAATATGCGATGGCGCAAGCCTTTATCCCTGAAATTACCAAAGGCGACAAACGCATTTTAGTGGTCGATGGCGAGCCTGTTCCTTACGCGCTGGCACGTATCCCAATGAAAGGCGAAACCCGTGGCAACTTAGCCGCTGGCGGTAACGGTGTGGCACAACCTTTATCTGACAGCGATTGGGCGATTGCCCGCGCCATTGGCCCTGAGCTTAAAAAACGCGGGCTGATTTTTGTCGGGCTGGACGTGATTGGTGACAAGCTGACTGAGATCAATGTGACCAGCCCAACCTGTATCCGTGAGATCCAAGCGGCATTTGATGTCGACATCACGGGCATGTTAATGGATGCTATCGAAGCACGCATTCAAGCCACAGCATAAGAATTTACCAACGAGTTTGTTGATTGTAAGGCGCGAGCCAACCGCGAGCGCCGAACCACTTCTAGGGATGTGATATGAGTTTCACCAAAGCGCCACTCTTGTTACTCGGCATCAGTTTGCTGTTATCTACGCCAGCTTGGGCTGATGAAACGGGTCCAACAAAAGCGCCATCGCGACCGAAAAATATCGTCATCATGATAGGTGATGGTATGGGACCGTCTTACACCAGCGCCTACCGTTACTACAAAGATAATCCTGACACTGAAGAAGTCGAACAAACCGTATTCGACCGTTTACTGGTGGGCATGGCAAGCACCTATCCCGCGAGCGTCAGTGGTTATGTGACTGACTCAGCCGCGGCCGCGACAGCGCTGGCCACAGGAGTAAAATCCTATAATGGGGCGATTTCAGTCGATACCCAAAAACAACCACTGCCGACCATACTCGAAAAAGCCAAATCCCTTGGCCTCAGTACAGGAGTCGCGGTAACGTCACAAATCAACCACGCCACGCCAGCCGCCTTTTTGGCCCACAACGAAAGCCGTAAAAACTACGATGCTCTGGCACTCAGCTATTTAGAAACCAACGCCGATGTATTTTTAGGCGGCGGTCAAAAATATTTTCCCCCTGCATTATTAGAGCAGTTCAAAGCCAAAGGTTATCAGCACATTAGCCGCTTTGAGGATCTCGCCAGCATCACCCAACCTAAAGTGTTGGGCCTGTTTGCTGAAGTCCAATTGCCTTGGGCAATTGATGAAAAAGATGCGAAAAAACTCAGTACCTTAACCCAAAAAGCACTCAGCTTGCTGTCGCAGAATGACCAAGGATTTGTGCTATTAGTCGAAGGGAGTCTCATCGACTGGGCGGGCCACAATAACGACATCGCCACTGCTATGGGTGAGATGGATGAATTCTCCAATGCCATTGAAGTGGTTGAGCAATTTGTGCGTGAACATCCTGATACCCTGATGGTGATCACCGCCGACCACAATACTGGTGGCCTATCGATTGGCGTCGATGGTAACTACAACTGGAACCCTGAAATCCTGCGTAATATCTCGGCTAGCACAGACACTTTAGCCTTAGCCGCCATCAGTGGCGAACAATGGCAAGCCGATCTTGCCCGCGGTTTAGGCTTTGAGCTTAGCGAAGAAGAAGTCGCCAAATTAAACGTCGCCAGAATGCAGGGATTAGAAACCATGGCGGTGGCAATTCGCCATCTTATTGATAAACGTACTGATACAGGTTGGACAACCGACGGTCACACAGGCACAGACGTACAAGTCTTTGCCGCAGGTCCGGCATCTGAGCTGTTTAACGGCCATCAAGACAATACCGATATCGCCAATAAGATTTTCAGCTTACTGCAAAAACCGAAGAAACCTAAGAGCTAATGTCTAAATGATTCAACGAATAGAAGGCAACCGCATAATGCAGTTGCCTTTTTTATTGGTTTTTTTATTAGGGATTTTATCAGGTCTTAGCGCAGGGATTCGATGCAAACTGGCTCAGGCGTGAATAACGGGTATAATGCCCACACTTAAGTTTATAGGTGCCTGTAACTGTGTTAACCAATCCATCGCAAGTCATTATTCGTAATCAAGACAGCCTAAGCCAACATAAAGTGTTAGTGCTCAATCATGAAGCCGATCTTCTGCCAAAAGCCCTGCTCGATGTCGCGGCATCGGTCGATGCACTCGCCTTGGATTACCACCATTACTTGCACTTAGCGCCGCACGCCAACTCAAAGCTGCGTTGCTATTTCGGCCATGAACTGCCAAACCAAGACCCAGTTGAGCGAGAAAAATACGATACGGTTATTGTTTATTTCCCCAAGGCCAAACCCTTAGCGCCTTATCTGTTTAACCTCGCCGCCAATCATCTTGTGCCTAACGGCCAACTGTTAGTCGTTGGGGAAAACAAAGGCGGGATTAAGTCTTTAGTGAAGCTGTTGCCAGAGTATTTTGCGACTGGGATGAAGCTCGATAACGCTCGCCACTGCCTGTTATTTGGCAGCCATTTAGAGGGCAGCGCGCCAGCGATGAAGCTCAGCGATTGGGTCAGTCAGTATCAACTCGCGACCCCACAGGGCGAAATCAGTATCTGCAATTTAGTCGGGGTATTTAGCGAAAAACGCTTAGATCTGGGCACTGAATTATTACTGTCGCACCTGCCGACACTCTCGGGCCGAGTGCTCGATTTTGGTTGCGGCGCCGGCGTGATTACCGCTGCCCTACTCAAGGCACAGCCGAGCTTATCCTTAGAGTGTGTCGATATTAATGCGATGGCCTTGGCTTCCTGCGAACTCACCTTAGCCGCCAATGGCATGACGGCCGAAGTCTATCCTTCCGATGGACTGGCGCAAACCACGGGGAAATTTAACGGCATTATCTCTAATCCACCGTTCCACGATGGCCTTGCAAGCACCACCAGCATAGCGCAGAACTTTGTCACTGATAGTGCCAAGCAATTACAACATAACGGTATTTGGCAAATTGTCGCCAACCGCCACTTGCCCTATTCCGATATCATTGCCGCCGAATTTGGCCAATTAAAAGTGGTTGCCGATAACAACAAGTACAAGCTGTATTACTTCCAACACAAGTAAAACTCTACAGATAACGCGCTTATGCTTTGGTTATAGGCGCGTTATTGACTACGCCTCATACTCACTCGTGTCACTATCCCATTTTTCAGATAAAGCTTATCTTTCCTCGTGTTACAAAACTCAATATTGTGATCTGCCGCATGTCAGCGATTCCCGTAAACACACTTCCATTTACCTCAAATTGCCGTTCCTAGCATAGGAATTTGATTTAAAACACCAAAATAATCGCTAAAGCGAAAGTTAGCATTAAGTTGCGACTTACACTGCGATTAGTAGGAATAAACCAGAGATAACACTGTTTATCTCATTCAATTTCTTATAAAAAACCAACTATAAATCGCCCAGTAGACCATTAACAACAAAATGCCAACATTTGCTGTTTTTGCAGCCAAAAAGGCTTCTTTACCCTAAGTTTCTACTGTTATACTCAAATCAGCTTCTTAAACAATAATAAAACGCAATTACTAGGAATGCCCCTATGCTGGACCCTGAACTCATAGAGCTAAACAGCGATAAGACCAAAGCTGAATTGCGCCTGATCCCTAATGTCCATGGCCCAGTCACCCATGAAGACATAATGCGCCTGCTGTCTTTACCTGAATTCGGTTCCCTGTTTCCTTTAGAGCCAGCTATTACTAAAACCGTCGCTAAAATTAACGCTCTGTGCAGCCAAGATGAGGGGAAGTTTGAGCTATTCGCCACTTTAGCTGAACGCCGCGATGGCACCATAGCAATCGAAATTAGCCCAGATAAAATGCAAGCCAGCCTCAAACTGACCGCAGCATGGGGCGGTAAACAGATAGATTTGCCAGAGATCCTCACCCATCTCAAAAAGAACAACGTCTGCATGGGGTTAAGCAAGCTCAAAATTCAAACCCTACTCAAACAACTTAGCACGCTGAAGCCGGGTGAAGTTTGCCAAAGTGACATAGCCCAAGGTAAAGCGCCGGTCAATGGACTCAATGCGGTATTAGAACGCAAAGTGTTCCTCGCGCGTGAACGCTTACTTCAACCACAAGAGCGGGAAGATGGCAGTGTCGATATGCGTAATCTCGGCTCACTTATCGTCGTCAAAGCCAATGATCTCTTGATGGTTAAACACCCCGCCACCGAAGGTACACCAGGTTACAACATCAAGGGCGAAGTACTTAAACAAAAACCGGGTAAAGATGCCGTACTCCAAGCGGGTACCGGCACAGCTTTGCATCCGCAGGATCCCAATAAACTCATCGCCACTGTGCCAGGCCAACCCGTCGAAACCCGTACAGGCATGAATGTCGATGATATTTTGCAGCTTAAAGATGTCGATATCAGCACAGGCCATATCAGCTTTAAGGGCAGTATTTTAATCACCGGCGATGTCCACGAGGGCATGCTAGTTAAAAGTTCGGGTGATATAACCGTAATGGGCTTTGTGGACTCCGCGACCCTAGAGGCGGAAGGTGATGTCACAGTCAGTAAAGGCATCATAGGCAGACAAATCAAAGCTAATGAATACTCTACCAATATCCATTCTCAAGGCCAGATCAGCGCCCAGTTTGTGCAATATTCCGACTTAGTGGCCAAGGGCAATATCTTAGTCACTAAACAGTTGCTGCACAGCCATACCAAAACAGCTGGCAGTTTAACGGTCAGCGATCCGAGTGGTCGTCGTGGCGATCTGGTGGGCGGTGTCGCACGTGCAGAGAAAGGCATCACGGCGGTTGTCATAGGGGCAACGGCGGGAACCAAAACCGACGTTTATTGCGCGATGGAACATGGGGAACTTAAGCAAGCTCTCAAGCTACTCGATGAAAGCGTTAAAGCTATGGTTGTCGCCAGTTTAGATATTGAGGCTCGCCTCAATAAATTACCCCCAAAGTCAGAATGGCAAGGCGACGCTGTGATGATCGAGCAAATCAAGATGATGCTCGACCAGAAGAATCGCATTCTGGATGAGCGCACCCGTGAAGAACTCGAGTTCGATACCTTAAAACAAGAAGTCGAAGGCTATTACGAGAAATACCGCATCGAAGTGCTTAAGCACGTATTCCTCAATGTTGAGTTACATATAGGTCCAGCGAATCATCGCACTGCCCGTGAACACGGCACTTGCTGCATTGCCAATGTTAATCAAGAAATTAACTTTGACTATAACGCCAAGGCCAAAGCTGTACCGACGACTTAATACTCGCGAGGAGTAATGACGCATTCACTACTCCTTACTCATTCTGCCAGACTCTGCGAACGCGTTCTGGCCTCTATCAATCTTCCCTCAGCGTGGCATACTGCTATTAGATAAACTCACGCAGCATGCCAAGTATCTTCTTGTATAATTCTAATCCTTGCCTACTGCCAATGATTGTTCTCAGAGACTGTCTCAGAGCCCATTTTAAACTTCCTAAGGATCTGAAATGACTAGCGTTAAGATGTCGAATATTGAATGGCCTGCCATTGTAAAATTGACCCAAAATGACGAATTACTTTACCTAGAACACCAAAGGGATTGGCTCGAATTGGCCTGTCTCTATCAGCATCATTTTATCGATACTGACCAATTACTGGACTCCAAAGGCAGGCGCTATCTTATCAGTGCCTGTCCGCAAAAAATCCATGAAGATCCCGTCGGTGAACTACCGCGATTAGTACGCCAAAAACAAGATTTATCGCTCAATGAATTTATCAAGTGGGTTCAAAATCATGCCCAAGCACTGGGACAATGTTGCGTCGCTAAGTTGGCTTTCACAACGATTTCCCAAGGGATTGAAATTGTACGCACCCTCGATGAATAAACGGCAAGCAGCTGAAATATCATCATAAATGGCTAGCAATAACTCAGTTACTCAATAAAAAACACTATGACCTTAAAAGCTAATATCCTCATAGTGAATTCACAGGCATAATTTGCCGCTGTGTAGTAGCGCCGAGTCAACCGACAAAGCGCAGCTAAAATGCACTCCAAAATGACCGTTTTCAGCGTCGACTCAAGGGATGACGTTTAAGTTGGCACTAAATATACAAACAGATGGAACCGAAATTGGAACTACTTAAGATTGACTGCTTAGGCAAACAACTGCGCTTAGAAGGCTCACTCGCGGGCTGGCAACAACTCTTCTGGGACAATACCTTAGTCTCACAAAAAGAAGCTTCCGTCGACAATGGCGGCCTCAAGGTTCATGTCTTTGAGCTCACCCACCACAGCAGCCCATTGGCGACCGAAAGTGGCGAGCAAGCCATCGCCATGACAGAAAATAAAATCCAAGTTCGCCTCGAAACCGATCTCGTTTGGCAGCCTTTCCGCCTTGATTACTGCTTGCTGCTGGATGACAAAATCATCGACCAAGGCCGACGCACCGAAAAAGATATCGAACGCCAAACTCCAGAAACGCCCATTGTTAAGCAGCAAAAACTGAGCATGGTAGGACTTGCCTCCCTTGGTTTTAAACTATTAAAGAGCGCCAAAGTCATAAAAGTAGTGTTAGCGGGCGCCAGCGTTGCCGCTTATTCTTGGCTATTCTCCTTCCAATTTGCCCTTGCGCTTATCGCCTGCTTGGTATTCCACGAATACGGCCATATCCGCGCGATGAAATATTTTGGGATGAAAACCAAAGGAATTTACCTTATTCCCTTTATGGGCGGACTTGCCCTCTCCGATGAGAAAATTAATACGCGTTGGCAAGATGTGGTGATTTCTATCATGGGGCCAACCTTTGGACTCCTGATGTCCATCGCATCCTTGATTGCTTACCACGCCACGGGCAATGTGTTTTTTGCAGGCCTTGCCGCCTTTAATGCGCTACTTAACCTATTTAATTTATTGCCTATTTTGCCACTCGATGGCGGGCATATTTTAAAGAGCATTAGTTTTTCAATGAACAGCATCATGGGCTTGGTCGCCTGCGCCGCCGGTGCCGCTTTCGGAGTGTATATCAGCTACACCTTAGGCTTAGCGCTATTGGGCTTCTTATTGTTAATTGGCAGCCTAGAAATCATTTTCGAGTGGCGTACTCGCCATCAAAGCCATCTGCTGCCATTAGACAGATACGGGCAAATCTTCTCGGTTATTTGGTATTTGCTCACGGTTGGCGCCTTAGTCGGCATCATCTGGCACTTAGCTGGAACGGGCGATGATATGCTCAGCCTGCCGTTGCAAATACTCCGCAGCTAATGTGGCTTAACGGCTAAACACAGCGCAAAGGCACTAGCAACTCAGAGGCTTGCGCTTGCCTGAGTTATATAAAAACGAAAAAACCGCTATTAATAGCGGTTTTTGTTTTTCTATAGTGCTGTAATACTTTTACAACCGTGCGTTATTCCTTTGCCAAAGGCGGGGCGATATCGCTGCCGCCAAGGGCTTGATAAAGCGTCGCTTGGGCGGTGAGTTGGTTGTAACGATTCTCGAGCAAAGCCACCTCGGCGCTGCGACGATTCTCTTGGGCATCAATCCAATTCTGAATACCGATAGCGCCATTGCGGTACTGGCTCTCATAAATGGCTTCAACGGCCGCCGCGGCAATGAATTGCTGCGCCAATTTCTCCCCTTGATAGCGATATTGCTGCTTAGCCGAAATCGCGTTATCGACATCTTCAAAGGCGGAATAAAGCGACTTGCGATAATTCACCACTGCGGTTTGATAATCGATATCGGCTATATCATTATTGATTTGCATTTGATTCCACTGCAAAAAGGGCAAGACTAGCCCTGCGCCTAAACTGCCAACGGGATTGCGTAACAGCTCTTTTAACTCTGAGGTCGACTCTCCAACACCGCCGGTTAAACTCAGGCTGGGGAAATAACTCGCATAGGTGGCATCTTTACTCGCCAAGGCGGAGCGCAGTTGATACAAGGAAGCCTTCACATCTGGGCGTCTGACTAACAAATCTGCGGGTACACCCACGCTAACGTCCGGCACTGCCACATCGGGGAGTTGCTTAATCTCAACCCAAGTCTCCCCTGAGGCTAAACTCTGCGCCGGATCAGCCGCTGGTGCCTGATTGAGTAATATCGCGAGGGCATTTTTAGCCACAGTTAATTGTTGAATAAGCTGGCTATGCGCCGCCTCTTGTCCCGCCATACTGCGCTGCGCTTCGAGCACATTCACTTGCGTCACGGCGCCAGAATCATACTGCCTTTGGGTTAATGCCAGCGTTTGCTGACTGTACTCGATACTCTTTTGGCTTAAATCAATCCGTTGATTTAAATAACCTATCTGCCAATACAAGGATGCGGTGGTCGCCACTAGGCTTTGGGTAGTACTTTCCCTATCTTCGGCGCTCGCCAGCGCAGCCCATTGGGCTTGGTCGATATTGGCCGACACTTTGTCCCACAAATCCACCTCATAACTCACGGACAATTTCGCTTGATAGCTCTTAGTCGCATCGCCGCCCTCAAGTGGCTGATTACGGGAAGCACCAAGATTGGCCGATAATTGCGGATACAGATCGTCCCGCGTTAGCCCTGCCTGCAAGCGTGCTTTACGCAGCGTTAAGGTCGCCAGGGTTAAGTCATTGTTAGTGCTCAATACTTGGCTAACCAGCTTATCAAGCTGCGGCTGATGAAACTGCTGCCACCACGGGTCGACTTTTACTTGCTCGTTCACTGTGGTGTGTTGCCACTGTTCTGGAATTGCCAATGCAGGCGGTTCAAAGTCTGAGCGCATCAAACTGCCGCAGCCACTTAGCAAAGCGATTCCCAAAGCCGTGCAAACAGCAATAGTACTGCTACGAAGCAAAAATGGCTGATTAAAAAGTTTAGTATTCATGGTGTTATTACTCTCTGGCTAATGCGTCAACGGGATCTAACTGCGCCGCATTGCGGGCGGGTAAGAAACCAAATAGCACACCAATTAAGGTCGAACAGGCAAAGGCGGCAACGATGGAGGTGGTGGAATAAATCATTTGGAAACTGCCCCCCGTTTGAGCAAACACCACGCCAATTAAGTAGGACAAGGCGATGCCTAAGGTGCCACCACACAAACACACTAAAATGGCTTCGATAAGGAACTGGCGTAAAATATCACTCTGGCGCGCACCTACTGCCATACGCACACCGATCTCACGGGTTCGCTCAGTCACAGACACTAACATAATGTTCATCACCCCAATTCCGCCAACGACAAGGGAAATCACCGCGATCGCCGAGATAAGTAAGGTCATGGTTGCTGTGGTTTTTTCGATGTTCTGCCTAATGGTATCGGTATTGATGGTGAAGAAATCTTGCGTGCCGTGGCGCATTTTAAGCAGCGTGATAATACCCTGCTCCGCCGCGTTACTCGGCACAGTTTCATCGAGTCGAACGGTAATACCATCCAAATAATTTTTACCCACCATACGGCCAGAAACTGTGGTGTAAGGCACCCACACATTAAGCGCATCGCTGTTACCAAAAGCACTTTCTTTAGGCTGCGTCACACCTATGATACGTACGGGTAAATCGCCGAGGAAAATCACTTGCCCTATCGCCGAGTTATTGTCGGCAGCGCTGTTAGGGAAAAGCTCCTTACGGGTGTTGTCATCAATCACCGCATCTTGGGCGAGTGTTGCAACGCTGGCATCATCCCAAAACTGCCCCTGCGATAACTCATAACCTCTCACGCGAAAGAACTCAGGCCCCACCCCATTCACCGATGCCGATACCGCTTTATTACCAAAACGTACCGTCGCGCTAGAGCCAATACTAGGGGTCACGCTATCGACATAGGGCAGATTTTTAAGGGCATTGGCATCGGTCGCCGTTAAGGTACGCACCCGCGCCGAGCGTCTATCGCCAAAACCTGAACCAGGGCGAATATCAATCGTGTTAGTCCCCATCGAACTGATACTTTTAAGAATGGCCTGCTGCGAGCCTTCACCTAAGGCCACTACAGAAACTACAGAGGCAATACCGATAATAATCCCGAGCATAGTCAAGAAGGTACGTAACCTGTGGGTCGACATCGCCACCAGCGCCATTTTAAGCGCTTCGACATATCTGTCCCACGAAGCCACCCGCGCACGCGAGCTGTCTTTTGCTGCCACTGTTTTGGCGACCACAGTGCCGCTAGGCTTTTGTGGCGCCATATTTTGTAACGTTGAGCTTTGCGACGTCGAAGTTTGCGGCTTAGCCGTTTGTTTATCCAGACTGCGCTCATCGCTGATGATCACGCCGTCTTTAATTTCGATAATGCGATCGGCATATTGGGCCACATGCATATCATGGGTCACGATAATGATGGTGTGACCGTCGCTGTGAAGCTCCTGCAACAACTGCATCATTTCTTCGCCGCTGTGACTATCCAGCGCACCGGTCGGCTCATCGGCAAGGATCACATCGCCGCCATTCATCAAGGCGCGCGCCACACTGACCCGCTGCTGTTGACCACCACTGAGCTGATTGGGTTTATGGTCGAGCCTGTCGCCAAGGCCTAAACGCGTCAACAAATGCTCGGCTCTGTCTTTACGCACCGAGCGTTCTTTACCCGCATACACGGCGGGCACTTCGACGTTGCCTATGGCGGTCAAATCGCCCAGTAAATGATAACGCTGAAAGATAAAGCCAAAGTGCTCGCGGCGCAGCTGAGCTAACTCATCAACGTCCATAGTCGAGGTATCTTGGCCATTGATAAAATACGCGCCCTTTGACGGTTTATCTAAACAACCAAGAATGTTCATTAGGGTCGATTTACCCGAGCCAGAAGCGCCTACTATCGCCACCATCTCGCCACGGCCAATCGACAGGTTCACATTTTTCAAGACTGTGAGTTGCTGCTCACCCGCCTGAAAAGTGCGATAACAGCCTGAAATTTCAAGTAATGCCGTTGTCACTGTTAAAACCTCACGCTAGGTGGACGACGGAACTTGCTGCTGCCATCATCGGAAGACGGCATACCAAGCACGACCTGATCGCCTTCCTTCAAACCTGCGATGATTTCGGCATTGATTTTGTTGTTAATCCCCACAGTGACATCCACATATTGCACTTGGTTATCGACTAACACAGGCACTTGATATTGCGGGCCACTGCGGGCTTTGCGCTCGCCAGACTTAGCCTCTGGCGCCGCGGATTTCTCCCTCGGCTTTATACGCAATATCTGCGCAGGCACCAACAGCGCATCATCGGCCTTAGCTAACACTATAGACACCTGCGCCGTCATGCCGATACGCAAGGTGCGGTCAGGGTTTTCTACATCAAACAGACCATGGTAATAAATGGCGTCTGAGTCGCTAGAGCTCATATTGCTATCGTCGCCATCCATCGAAATCGGCCCAGGCTCAATCGCCCTCAAAATGCCACGGTAGGGATGATTCGGTTTTCCAAGAACCGTGAAATACACAGCTTGACCCGGATGAACATTGACGACATCGGCTTCGGAAATCTGCGCTTTAACTGTCATTGTATCCAGCTGCGCCATTTCCACGATTGTCGGCGTCGTTTGATTAGCGTTAACGGTTTGCCCCACTTCCACCGCGGAATACACCACAGTGCCATCCATAGGTGCGGTAATTTTGGTATAACCTAAATCGATTCTGGCACTGTCGACGTTAATCTCAGCCTGTTGTTTTTGCGCTTCTAATTGCTCAAGCTCGGCTTGATAAACCGTTAGATTAGCATCGGCCACTTCATAATCGGCACGGGAACTGGCCTTATCGGCAAGCATTTGCTGCTGGCGGCTAAATTCCAATTTAGCTTGGCGGATCTGCGCCTGTTTAGCACGGAACTGAGCATTGATACTTTTAAGTGATGCGAGGGCATTCTTCAAATTATTCTGCTGCGCTAGACTGTCAATTTGAGCAATCAAATCGCCTTTCTTTACTTCATCACCTAGTGCCAGCGGCAAACTTAAAATTTGCCCCGATACCTGCGCGCCCACACTCACCAGTTTAGAGGCCTGCAACATGCCATTGGCCAACACTGAGTTTTCGATATCGCCACGGCGCACCGCTTCAGTCACATAGGTAGGTGCCGTTTCAGGCTTATGCCACATAAAATAAGCCCCGCCACCTAGGAGGATTAAGCCGCTTAACGCGAGCAGCAATTTACGCTTTGAGGATTTTTTCATCGGTATTGTCGTGTCCATCAATGCTAAAGACAGCAAGCATGCATCTTGCTAAGGAACTGAAATTGTTCCAACAGTATATAGAGTTAGCCAAAGACAGTAGACGAAGGAAGTGTCGTTAACAGGTAAAGATTTGCAAATATCTGTGTAAAAATTTGCAACGGAAGCACGGCTGAGCATTAGGTAGCAATGCCGATTTAGTGCGATACCAAATCGTTAGGCGGTAAATTGTAGGGGTTCGACGTTCTATGATTGTGCCACTTGCGGTAGCTCTGCCATTCAAACGAATCTAGATATACAAACTTCATTTAATTCTTTTTCAAGAAAGATCAAGGTCGTGGGGTGAAGCCTTATGACTTTGATGTCGATTTAAATACAAAAACGAACGATCCTATTCGACAACAATAACGCCAAGTACTGGCCACTCTCAGTGAATAACCCAATGATTAATCGAATTAATCATTCAATTCAACTAATTCATGCTGGCGAGGATCACCTGCGTGGCATCAAAACAGGCAAAACATGGCTCGCCGACAGCCAACGCTTGCATTTGGGTGAGTGGCATCACTGAATAGATGATGTCTTTACCATTAATATCTATGGCTAATTCGGCCTTATCGCCAAGCTCAGTCACACTCAGCAAACGGCCGCTGAGGCAATTTTGCCCATCCAGTTCACCGGCATGTGTCGTCGCCCGTACCGCAGGGGCTTTAAACAGTAACAACACAGATTTATCCAAGGCTAACTGTAAGCGCTCGCGGCTCGAATGGGTCACTGAAATCTGAATCTGTTGCCCGCCCGCTAAGGTCACGCTGATGTTGTCATTTAATCCAAATGAATCAATGCCATTGATACGACCCGTTAACTGATTACGGGCGCTAGTATTGAGTGAGAAATGCGCCATCACATCCAATAAACTGTGCATGTCGACGGACTCATCAAGCAAGGCGGCCAAGGCCATTGCTTGTACTTGGGAGGTGATGGAATACACCTTGAGCAAACGCTCGCCAAATTCGGTGAGTTTCGCGCCGCCACCGCCTTTTCCGCCCTTTTCGCTACACACTACGGGTTCGGGCATGGCGGTGTTCATCTCATTGATCGCGTCCCACGCTGCTTTATAACTGATCCCCGCAAGCTTGGCGCCTTGGCTGATCGAGCCTGTGTTGGCGACCTGCTCAAGCAGGCTTATCCGCCTAGGATTGGCGAAGGGCTTATCCCCGAGGGAAAGCGTAAGTAATGCATGTAAATCCATCGTTTATCCCGCACCCAAGTCTGACTTGAGTCCTATTGTCCTTCATCGTCTTGAGGATACCAATAAGATTGCCGAGATATTTCAGCGGATCAATACCATTAATCAGCAAGAAACCGCACACAGATCACTAATTGATTGCTTAGGGCTTGAATGATCGATATATAGATTGATATATAACGATCACTTTTTATCACGGAGGAATACAATGAAATCCATTCACCTTAAGCAATTACTGCGTTTTACCACGGCTTCATTATTCACAATGGTACTGACATCTAGCCCAGTTTTTGCGGCAGACAATGAGCAAGTGACTGTTTTTGCTGCGGCATCACTCACCAATGCCCTTAACGAAATCGGCGAGCAATATGAAAAAGAACACCATACTAAGGTGGTCTTCTCCTTCGCCTCTTCTTCAACACTGGCAAAACAAGTGGCCAATGGTGCGCCCGCCGATCTGTTTGTCTCGGCGAATCAAAAGTGGATGGATTATCTGGTCGATGCTAAAGCGGTCGATGTTAACAGCCGAAAAATCTTGTTAAAAAATACCTTAGTCTTGATTGCCGAGAAAAATAGTCCCATCACAGAGGTGGTGCTCAATGGCGATTGGGATATTAAAACCGCATTAAAAGGCGGCCGTATGGCTGTTGGCGACCCTGATCATGTGCCCGCTGGACAATATGCCAAGCAAGCCCTCGAAAACCTTAAGCTGTGGCAAGTCGCTGAGCCATTACTCGCCCGCGCTAACAATGTCCGCGCCGCACTCGCCTTAGTTGAACAGGGTGAAGCGCCGCTAGGCATAGTGTATTCAACCGATGCGAAAGTCGCCCAAAAGATCAAAATCGTTGGCACCTTCCCAGAAACGAGTTACAGCCCAATTGAATACCCTATCGCCTTAGTCAAACAAGAATCGACCACAAGCGCCAAAGCGTTCAATGAGTATCTGCAAGGCCCAAGCGCGACAAATGTGTTTGAGAAATATGGCTTTGGAGTGAATTAGGGTGCTGAGTGGTTCTTTGTTAAGCGGCTCATTTTTAAGCGACTCTATGCTAAGTGGCTCTCTTTTAAGCGACTATGAAATTGCCGCACTGCTGCTCAGCTTAAAGGTGTCATCCGTTGCCGTTATCGCCAGTTTACCCTTGGGTATTTTGTGCGCTTGGTTACTGGCAAGGGTCGAGTTTCCTGGCAAGGCTATATTTGACAGTGTGCTCCATCTACCACTGGTGTTACCGCCCGTGGTAGTGGGTTACCTTCTGCTGATCAGCATGGGCCGCCAAGGTTTTATCGGCCAGTGGTTATTTAATTGGTTTGGCATCAGTTTTAGCTTTAGTTGGCGCGGTGCGGCTCTCGCGGCGGCGATAGTGTCATTCCCGCTGATGGTCAGAGCCATACGCCAATCCTTTGAAACTGTTGATATTCGACTCGAGCAGGCCGCACGCACTTTAGGTAGCAGTCGATGGCGAGTATTTCTCACCATCACACTGCCGCTCACCTCTCCTGGGATAGTGTCGGGGATGATTATCGCCTTTGCCCGCAGCCTAGGGGAATTTGGCTCGACCATTACCTTCGTTTCTAATATTCCCGGTGAAACCCGTACGATTCCGCTCGCCATGTACTCTTTTATTGAAACTCCGGGAGCCGAATATCAGGCCATGCGTTTATGCATTATCTCGATCGTTATCGCGCTCGCGTCTTTACTCGCCTCCCAATGGCTGAGTAAAAAAGCCCTGCAGAGGACGGCAAGCGTATGTTAACAATCAATATTGAAAAACGACTCGGACAACTGCAACTGAAAGTCGATACCCAATTGCCATTGCAAGGCGTGACAGCCGTTTTTGGCCGTTCGGGTGCGGGTAAAACCTCGCTCGTGAACCTACTCGGTGGGCTTTCAACCCCAGATTGCGGTGAAATCCGCCTCGGTGACAAACTGCTTTATCAACAAGGCAAAGTGAACCTTCCACCAGAGAAGCGCCAAATTGGCTATGTATTTCAAGAAGCACGACTGTTCCCGCACTATAGCGTGAAGGGCAATCTCAACTATGGAGTACGTAAAACCAATCCCGTGCTATTCGATAGAATTGTGCAACTACTAGGGATTGATAAACTCCTCAATCGCTATCCCGGTACGCTATCGGGCGGTGAAAAACAACGGGTTGCCATTGGCCGTGCCCTGCTGACATCGCCCGATATGCTGTTGATGGATGAGCCGTTAGCGTCACTCGATTTACCCCGTAAACGCGAGTTGTTGCCCTACCTGCAAACCTTATCGCAGGAACTAAAACTGCCGATAGTGTATGTGAGCCACAGCCTAGATGAGATCTTACAACTGGCGGATTATATGCTGGTGCTGCATCAGGGAAAATTGATCGCCCAAGGCGTCTTAAGTGAAGTGTGGAATAGCGAGCAAATGCGCCCTTGGGTGCCATTGCAGGAGCTCAGCTCACTCCTCAGTGCAAAGGTTGCCGACAGACATCCCGACTACCCCATGACGCGACTCGTGATGGATGATGGAAACTATTTGTGGGTAAGCGGCTATCTGGCTGAAACGACAAATAAACTCAAAGTGCGTATTCAGGCAAACCATGTCTCGGTTTGCACTGAGGTTCCCAAAGGCTCAAGTATCCGCAACCTACTAAAGGGAAAAATTAAAGAGTTATACCCCAGCGATAACGGCGAGCAAATCCAATTAAAAATCGCCCTAGGCCGCAATGAACTTTGGGCCAACATCACCCCTTGGGCCTGCGATGAACTGCAACTCACTCATGGAAAAGCGATTTATGCACAAATCAAAGGCGTGACTATGACGCAAATGGATATCGCCGAATCCCACTAGCTCACCCTAAAGCACCGAGCAAAAACCAAATTTCAGGCACAAAAAAACCGACGCTAGGTCGGTTTAGTTCCTTCATTAGAAGGATTTGGTACCAGTGGCCAGACTCGAACTGGCACGCTTTTAAGGGCGGGGGATTTTGAATCCCCTGTGTCTACCGATTTCACCACACTGGCATATCAAATATGCACTTAGAAGCAATCAAACAACTGGCTGTCTCTAAGTGCTGGGAATTATACCTTTGCCCATGACAATGGCAAGTCTTTTGCCGCGACTTTAATACAAATTGCATTTAACCGCTCAAAAATCATGCTCTTGGGGTTATTCTGCGCCATGGGATAACAAAAAGGCGGTATATTCTTTATCACTTTTTTGAATATGATTAACCAACCAAGCCTTCAAGAAAGTCATTAATTCGTCGGCAACATCTTCTCCTTTTACAACCCGCTTTTGAAAATCAAGTACTTGCCCGACTAACTTGCCGTGTTTTTCCTTGTGACTGTCAGTTTGTGGGTAGCCAAAGCGGGCAAAGAGTTCTTCTTCATAGGCAAAGTGGTTGGCGGTGTAATCCACCAGCCCTTGCACGATACGTTTGATGGCTTCGAGCCCATAGTCTTCATTTAATGTACGGTGTAATTCATTGATCAATGAGACTAAGCGCTGATGTTGACGATTGATCTCTGGCATCCCTATGTCTAATTCAGGTCCCCATTTCACAAACAGTTTATTTTGTGCCTGAGTCGAATTAAAGAAAGCCGCATTCACATGGAATCGGTGCAGCAAGGAGCCGATTTCCTGCGACATGTTATACACTTTCAAGCTCGATAAGTTAGTGTTGTTGGTGTGAGATGCATTACTCAGCGCGAGTTCTGCCATCACAGTAATATTTTTATTAATCTCTTCAGCAACAGTGTGTTGTTGCCCCGATGCCGTGGCAATTTGATGGGACATATCGGTAATAGTCTCCACCTGAGCGACAATCTGCCCGAGTGCACTGTGGGCTTGATCAACCATATCAGCTGTTTCGTCGGCAATAGCCACGTTTTTCAACATGACTTCAACACCATGTTGTGCACCTTTTTGTAAGGCGGCGATTTGTTGTTGGATTTCAACCGTGGCTTCAGATGTCCGCTTAGCGAGATTACGCACTTCATCGGCGACAACGGCAAAGCCGCGACCATGCTCGCCAGCTCTCGCACTTTCAATGGCAGCGTTTAAGGCGAGCAAGTTGGTTTGCTCAGCCACCTGCGAAATAGTTTCGATAATGCTACTGATATTGTTGCTGTCGGCGGCCAAGTGCTCAATCACGGTTCGAGTGCTATGGATCTGCTCTGACATAGCGCCAATTTTAGTGACTATGCCATTCATGATTTGGTCGCCATGCTTAGCAGAACTTTGGGCAATATCGGCAGCTTTCGCCGCACTGACTGCATTTTGCGACACAGCTTGCACGCTTGAAACCATTTGCGTCATCGCACTGGCGGCCAGTTCAGTTTGATGCTCTTGCTCTAACACACCTTGTTTGGCCTGCTCACTGATGACCTTAATATCTGAGGCGACTTTTTTCATGCCTTCGCAGGTATCAGACAAAGATAAAATGGTGCGGCTAACATCCTCGCCCATGCGATTAATGCTATGCACAACCTTAATGAAGATGCCCGCATCTTTCTCTTCTAATTGATAACTTAAATCCCCTTCGCCTAAATGATGGGCGGCGCGCTCAAGCTGCCTTAAATTGCGAATTAATTTATTGATGTTAAAAATTAAAATGCCGGCGAGCGCGCTTAAACACAGGATGGCGACAAAGTGCCCTGTGGCAACTAAACAATAGAGTGGATAAATCAGCAACAGCAGTGGCGCAAAGATAGAATTATATCCCATTGAATCCTTGCGACTTTTATTAGAATCCATTTTTTACTCCTTTAAAAAACTGATATTGCCGCATTCATATTAAACAAGGGCGAATAGATGGAATGCGCGTTAACTAAATAAATAACGAACTCATTGAGTAGGTTAATCCTAGACGCTAACAGAAGATGAAACAAAGCCAAATTATTTGAACTCATCACTGTTAAGCATAGCCTTAAACTTGACCAAGATCACAGAGTTAACTAAGAGTTATCGCTTTGTATTCCTATGTCGATTTTTTATTGATCGAGATCAGTATTTTGGCTATCGAATATCGCTAATTTAGAGAGGACTTCACAGGAAAGAGGATTTCAGTCATGGCATTTTGGTTAGATCTAATGTTTGGTAACCCCATAGGCTTACTTTCAATGATCGTTATCTTTAGCACAATAGGGATAGTGTCCTATATCACTTGGATGTTCATTGTGAAGTCGGCACCGAAACAATAGTTTTTGCTCCAGTTGTTCTTCATGTTCTTGTATAAATGCAAAATCTAGGGGGTTTTTATCACCCCCATTTTTTGTTATCTCACTTTTCCGATTACTGCAACTTACCTAAGCCAGCACTCATGCGAGCGAGACAAAACACGCCTATGCGGCGTGTTTTCTGTTTTGTACTAGGCCATTTAAAAACTGCGGACGTGCCTTAATCAACGACTGCATTTCCTCTTGGCTCGGCTCACCCGCAGGTAAACGCAGCACATCGCGGTTGAGGTACATGCGAGCCTTCATAGCAATCTTATAATCGGCTGTCGGTCCCTGAATCGCATAATGGCGCTCGTTCCCTAGCTTTTCTAAGATACAGGCATTCAATAAACTTTTTACGGCAGGCTCATTTTGCGGCAGAGTCAAAATCGTGGCGCCCTGAAGAAAAAACTCTCTGACTAATGCTCGCTCAGCGGGATCAAGCAAGTTCACTTTAGCTTCAATCGTCTCAATAACGCGCTTATCACTTAAATGACGAATTGATTCATCTAAGCCTAAGTTAATCAGCTGACTCAAAAAATAGGCGATAGAGATGATTAGACCTAATCCAACAAAATGAGCATGTTCGGGCACAAATTTATCGAGCGCCAGCACTGCCAACGCATTAGGAGGAATAAGGAGTAAGACAGTACAACTCACCATTAGCCACAGCATGACTCTAAACATCATTTTCTTCGGGCTAAAAAACTTAACTGAATCCAGCTTGAGTTTAAACATAGTGCTATCCCAGTGACAAAAAATTGAACTTATTGGCTACAAAGCAAATTTAATGCCACAAATGAAGACATATTTCATTGATTTTATCTGCGAGAAAATGCACTTTCTGGATCTGTAGGTCTATGCTTATAAGCATCTCAAGCCGCTATTGCATAAAGAAAATTTAAGATGCTGACATTCTTTAGCCAACTTATCAAAAGTCCCATAGGCAGGCACCTGACCTTGTCTATTGTACTTTTTAGCTCTGTTATCACCTTAATCACCACTGCGTATCAATTGATCAGTGATTATCGCAATGACGTTGTGCGTATCGACAGAGTGTTTTCCAATATGGAAAAAGTGAATTTAGATGTGCTCGCCGCCAGTATTTGGGTGATTGACGAGCGGCTGATTAACACTCAGCTCAATGGCTTAATTCAGCTGCCCGATATTAACTACATTTCGATTAAAGATGACAGCGGCCAAGCATGGAATGCAGGCGAGCAAAAGCAAGAACACTCCTTAGATAAAACCTTCCCGCTAGTTTATAAATCCCCGACCGAGAGCATTAATGTCGGCACACTTGAAATACAAGTCGATGTCGATGCCATATATCAGCGCTTGTATGATAAAGCCATTATCATTCTGCTCTCTAATGGAATAAAGACCTTCTTAGTTGCTGGATTTATTCTGTTTTTAGTATGGTTCAATATCACCAAGCACTTAGATAAACTCAGTCAATACTGCAAAGATATCGACCTAGATCAAGAATACGAGCCGCTGCAATTTGCCCGCCAAGAAAAAATTGATGAGTTTAAACAAGTCGCCGACTCCATCAATAGCATGCAAGTACAGCTGAGAAGCTCCTTTGGCGCCTTAAAGAAATCTAAGGCTGAACTGCAAACGGCCCTAGAAGACAGAGAGCGGCTACTCAAGCTCGAACGTAGCTATAAAGAAGAACTCGCCAGACAAGTCAAAGAAAGGACCATAGAACTAGAACAATCCCTTAGCGCACTAAAACGGGCGCAACAAGTGTTAGTTGAGCAAGAAAAAATGGCGGCCTTGGGAGGACTCGTGTCAGGGGTTGCCCACGAGATCAACACACCGATTGGCATTTGTTTGACGGCGGCGAGTGCACAGCTGAGCCATATTGAAGAACTGATCGATCTGATCCACAGCGATCAAGCCACCTTAGACGAAATCAATGAGATCCTTAATGAGTATCAAGAAAGCTGTGAACTCATAGTCCGCAATATCACCAAAGCCAGTAGTTTGATCCAAAAATTTAAGACGATCGCCATCGATCGCAGTCATGAAGAACACCAACCTTGTAACTTAAGTCAGCAACTCCACGAGATTTTGGAGTCAACATTGATTATGCATCCGCATGTCAACGCCGTTACTGAAATCAGCGTAGAACCCACACTCAATATTCAAACCAATATCAGCTTATTGAATCAGATTGTTAGCAATATTCTGTCGAACGCCTTTACCCATGCTTTCCATGGACGCGAAGATAATCTTATCCACATCAGCGCCACAGTGGATGAAGAGTCGATTCTAATTAGCATCCAAAATAATGGTTTAGAAATTCCAGCCGATGTCGCTGAACACATGTTCGAGCCATTTTTCACCACCAATCGTAATAAAGGCGGCACAGGCTTAGGATTATCAGCAGCCTTTAATGCCGCGACGCTGTTGAAAGGCACTATGAGTTATCGCGCAGACTCAACACTTGGTGGCCCGCAATTTGATATCAAATTTCCGTACACTCAATGTGAGCCTACGGTCCCCAGTGTCCAACACGATTTTTATATCTAGATATAATGCAGTGGAATGACCAATATTGAAGTGATACTCACCGCTCATACGAGCGGTGAAATTATGGGTAGAAAAACCTTAACCCTTTAAAGCGTTTCTTGAGCCTGTAGTGCCAAACGCGCTAATACTCGACTTGCCGCCACAAAACCAAATGTCCCAGTGACCATAGTGACAGCACCAAAACCCGACGCACAATCCATTCTCATGCTGCCATCGGCCGCGGCTTTAGTACCACAAACAGAGCCATCGGCTTGCGGATACACTAACTGCTCACTGGAAAAAACCGCATCGATAGCAAAGCGGCGTTGCACGTTTTTAGAGAAGTTATATTCACGGCGCAAAATATTGCGCACTTTGGCTAACAAAGGATCTTGGTAAGTTTTAGCGAGATCAGTTAACTGAATTTGAGTCGGATCTGTCTGGCCACCCGCACCACCGACAGTAACAATTTTGATTTTTTGACGCTTACACCAGGCAATTAGCGCAGCCTTTTGCTTAACGGCATCAATACAGTCAATAACATAATCAATGTTGCCGCCCTCTTTAGCCCCGAGCAAATACTCGCCTAAATTATCCAATGTAATAAAATCTTCTATTTCATTTACTTGGCAATCAGGATTAATCTCACGGATCCGCTGCGCCATCACAGCGACTTTAGAACTGCCAATAGTGGAACTGAGCGCGTGAATTTGACGATTAGTGTTAGTAACACAGATATCGTCTAAATCCATCAAGCTTATCTGCCCAATGCCGCTTCGCGCTAAGGCCTCTGCCGCCCAAGTACCTACGCCACCAATACCAATCACCACCACGTGGGATGTAGCAAATTTAGCCAGAGCCTTTTGTCCATACAAACGGCCAATTCCGCCAAATCGATTTAGATAGGCCTCAGTCATAAATACTTACCTTATATTACTCAATAACAGCAGGAGCGCTTGCCCTAGCATCGAAGTGATGCCAGCAGGGACAGCTTAATAGCAGCACTAAAAATGTGCGGTGGATTCTAAACGATCTGGACATAAATCGAAATCAGATCCGCAGACACATAACACCAGATGCAAAAGGATACGATTGCCAAGTAAGCGTAACAAATGCAAAGACTCATAATGCATGGCCGAACAACTCGGTAATCAACATAGTGAAAACCTGTATTTAACTTGTAAAACAATACGTTAAATAAAGCACCCTTTATATGAAACTTGATCCAGATCACACTTTATTGCTGACAGTCTGTGCAGACTTTGCCACACAAAAGCTCAACAGCATGCATAGATACTTAAGTAATCCATGCATATAACAGCGATAAGCATAGGAAAATGAAGATGAAAAAGAATCTGCTGACGACGGCTATTATTTCTAGCCTCACACTCTATTCATTCACAGCACTCGCCGATGGCCCTGAATTCTATGGTCATGCTGATCTTGCCATTACCAATTCAGACACAGGTTATGCAACTCAAAACCAAAAGGAGGGCACTGTCCTTGAAAACAACTTCTCTTGGTTAGGCGTAAAAGGTTCTGAAGCTGTAAGCCCGTATTTTGACATCATTTATCAAATGGAATTTGGTGTCGAAAACTTTGACAACTCAAATAAAACCTTCAATGCCCGTAATACATTCCTAGGGATCAGAAGTGCCGCTGGTACGGCCTTAGTAGGCCGTAACGATACCGTATTTAAATCAGCTGAAGGTAGCTTCGATCTTTTCGGTAATACCAATGCTGATATCGACTTACTGGTTGCAGGCCAAACACGCTCCGCCGATGGCATTTCTTACTATTCACCTAAAATTGCCGATCTGGTGACGCTTAATGCCACTTATCTGATGAGTGATAACTATGACCAAGTGGATAGCAATGGCAACGAGGTGTATAGCAAAGATCACATGTATGCTCTGAGCGCCACCTTAGGGGATAAAACCTTTAAAGCACAGAACTACTATGTCGCTGCCGCCTATAGTGATGGTATTGATAACGTTGAAGCCTACCGTGGTGTGGCCCAAGCTAAATTCGGCGATGTTATCTTAGGTGCCTTATATCAACACAGTGAACATGTGGATGATAAGTTTGCCAATCTCTCAGGTGATACCTACTTCGTCAACGCGGCTTACTTAATTGGCGACTTGAAATTGAAGATGATGTACGGCAAAGATGACTCAGGTTTAGGTAAATACGTGAGCCGTTATGTCGGTGACCAAAACAACAGCGGCTTAGAACAAGTCCGTGATGTTGACCTGCAACAGTTCAGTGTGGGTGCCGATTACCGTCTGAGCACTAAGACTATGGTCTATGGTCACTACACGCGCTTCGATGGCGATCTTATGTTGGCTGATGTGAAGCAAGACCTGAATGACAACATCTTTACTGTTGGTTTACGCGTTGATTTTTAAATAGATTAATCAACTAACCATAAGGTTATTTCTTGATAAAAAAGCGGCTCCGGCCGCTTTTTCTGCTTAAATATCGTCCCCAAACACATATCCACAGCCGATATGACAGACTTGCTACAGTATTAGTATATGCTACAGTTACCCTCGCCGACCCACTGTCTAAGGCAATCCGCCTTATCTACCACTTAAGTAGTAAGTGAAAAATACAGTTTTGCAGCTTTCAGGCAAATTTGCAGTCAAGGTATAAGGAAATATCCTAGAAATAGCCCGAATATGGACAAGGAGAGCCAAAAACATGATCTGCACCACAGCCTGCGAGTCGTAAAACTGTAAAAATCGGCGGCAACTTTGTTACCGACTCAGGTGACAAATGCGTTAAACCACACAAAAACCATGAAAAATGGAAAAGAACTTAGGTTCGAGGGAGCACAAAACATGAAAAAGACATTCATCTCTGCATCAGTTGCATCAGTATTGGCATTGGCTTCATTCGGTGCGCTAGCCGAAGGCCCAAGCTTCTATGGTCGTTTAGAGCTTGCTTTAACTCATACTGACACTGCTGCTACCCTACAAGGCGGCACTAACGGTATCGATACCAAAAACTATGCCGATGAAAATAACGCTGGCACATATTTAGAAAACAACTTTTCTCTGTTAGGTGTAAAGGGTTCAGAAAAGATTGCTGATGGCTTTGAAGCTATCTATCAAATGGAATTCCAAGTTGAAAATACATCAACAACGGGTGATGTATTTAAAGCGCGTAATACTTATTTAGGTTTAAAAACTAACGCAGGTACTGTGTTAGTGGGTCGTAACGATACAGTATTCAAACAAGCCGAAGGCGGTGTGGATATTTTCGGTAACACTAACGCCGATATCGACCGTTTAATCAGTGCTCAAACCCGTAGCGCTGATGGTGTGTGGTACTACTCGCCAAAAATCGCTGGCTTAGTAACACTGAACGCAACTTATTTGTTTGATGATAACGACACGACTGCAAAAACTTCTGAAAGCTTATATGCCCTAAGTGCAACTTTAGGCGATAGCAAGTTTAAAGAACAGAACTACTATGTTGCTGTAGCCTATAACAAAGGAATTGCAGGTGTTGATGCATACCGTGGTGTAGCTCAGGTTAAATTAGGCCAATTCAAAGTCGGTGGTCTATTCCAACAATCTGAAGATGTTGTAAATAGCGATATCGATGGCAATACTTACTTCGTGAACGTTTCTTACGATCTGAACGGCGTAAACCTGAAGGCTGAGTACGGCTTTGATGATGCAGGCTTCGGCAATTACTACAAGAACGTTAACAAATACACTGTGATAACCCAAGGGACTGATGGTAAAGATATTATTACTGCGAAATCTTGGTCTGGCACTGATATCAGTGTCCAAAACTTCAACGTAGGTGCTGACTACCGTCTAGCTAAATCAACTATGGTATACGGCCAATACGCTATGTACCGCGGTGACCATGTTGTTGCCGGTAACAAAGTTGATCTACAAGATGACAACGTATTCTCTGTAGGCGTACGTTACGACTTCTAATCTCTTAACCCAGAGATAATTAAAAACCTACTGTAGCGATGCAGTAGGTTTTTTTATGTCTCGAATCGAATAAACGGTCGAGACTCAGGCGATAAAACAAAAAAGCCACCCAAGTCAACTTAGATGGCTTTCATTTATGTCTTTAATGCTTCAAAACCTTGAATCCATCAAGGATTAAATGCTCGGTAATGGCTCGCCGCCGTCACCTAATTCAACGCTATCGACACGTTGTAAGCCCCTTGGCAATTTAGCCCCACGACGACCACGTTCACCACGATAATGCTCAAGATCGCTAGGCTTAAGTGTGAGTTTGCGTTTACCCGCCCACAAGGTGACTGGCGTGTCACTCGGCACTAATTGTAAGTGCGTCATCAGCTCTTCACGATTCTTGGCTCTTTCCGTAGGGATACCGATAATCTTGTTGCCTTTCCCCTTAGATAACTGCGGTAAGGCTTCTAACGAAAACAACAACATTCGACCTTCGTTCGTGATCGCCAAGAGCGACATTTCCTTAGTGCGATCAATCAACTTAGGCGTTAATGACTTAGCGTTTGTCGGCAAACTCAGCAAGGCCTTACCCGCCTTATTGCGTGACACCATATCATTGTACGAGCAAATAAAACCGTAACCCGCGTCAGTTGCCAACAGGTAACATTGGTCTTCCTCACCCATCAATACATGCTGCATGGTTTCGCCAGGTGCCATATTGAAGCGAGTCGTAATAGGTTCACCTTGGCTACGGGCAGATGGCAAAGTATGGCTATCGGTCGCAAATGCCCGCCCGGACGAATCAATAAACACCGCCGCCTGATTACTGCGCCCCATGGCACTGCACAGGTATTGGTCGCCAGACTTATAGGAGAGCGATAACGGATCGATATCGTGGCCCTTAGCACAACGTACCCAGCCTTTTTCAGACAAGACCACTGTCACAGCCTCAGTCGGCGTTAACTCTTGCTCAGTTAAGGCGCGAGACTCGTTGCGCTGCACTATGGGTGAACGACGATCATCACCGTAGGTTTGCGCATCTTGAATTAATTCTTTCTTTATCAAGGTCTTCAAGCGACGCTCTGAGCCCAATAACTGCTCAAGCTTCTCGCGCTCGGCTTCAAGCTCATTCTGCTCGGCCGTGATCTTAAATTCTTCTAACTTAGCTAAATGACGTAACTTTAACTCGAGGATCGATTCAGCTTGTTTATCACTGAGTGAAAAACGGGCCATCAACTCAGTTTTAGGATCATCGTGAAAACGAATAATCTCAATCACTTCATCAATATTGAGGAAAGCGATCATCAAGGCTTCGAGTATGTGTAACCGCGATACGACTTTATCTAAACGGTATTCCAAACGACGTTTAACTGTATCAACGCGGAACTCTAACCACTCAGTCAATAAGGTTTTTAGTCCCTTCACCCGTGGGCGGCCATCGAGACCCAGCACGTTTAAGTTAACTCTAAAGCTCTTTTCTAAATCCGTGGTGGCAAATAAATGTGCCATCAGTTGATCGCAATCGACACGGTTTGAGCGCGGAACCACCACCAGCCGCACAGGGCTCTCATGATCCGACTCATCGCGCAAATCGGCCACCATAGGTAATTTCTTCGCCTGCATTTGACTGGCGATTTGCTCTAAAATTTTACCACTACTGGCTTGGTGCGGCAGCGCAGTAATGATGATTTCACCGCCATCGACTGTGTAAACCGCGCGCGCTCTTAATGACCCACGGCCCGACTCATAAATCTTTGCAATATCGGCAGACGGGGTAATAATCTCGGCTTCCGTTGGATAATCAGGCCCAGGCACAAAGGCCATTAATTGCTCGAGTTCAAGCTTAGGCTCATCGAGCAATGCCACGCAGGCTGAGACTAATTCCCTGACGTTGTGCGGCGGAATATCCGTCGCCATACCCACGGCAATACCGGTAATCCCATTAAGTAAAATATGCGGTAAACGTGCTGGCAGTACTTTTGGCTCTTTTAACGTGCCATCAAAGTTAGCGCCCCACTCGACCGTGCCTTGCCCCAGCTCGCTGAGCAGCACTTCAGAGAATTTGGATAAACGCGCTTCGGTGTAACGCATAGCCGCAAATGACTTAGGATCATCGGGTGCCCCCCAGTTACCTTGACCATCGACTAACGGGTAACGATATGAAAATGGCTGCGCCATCAATACCATAGCCTCATAACAGGCGCTATCGCCGTGGGGATGGTATTTACCTAATACGTCACCAACCGTACGTGCCGATTTTTTATGCTTAGACTGAGCCGACAAACCTAACTCACTCATGGCATAGATAATTCGACGCTGTACAGGTTTAAGCCCATCGCCAATGTGTGGCAGGGCTCGGTCCATAATGACGTACATGGAATAGTTCAGATAAGCCTCTTCGGTAAAGCGCCGCAACGGCATTTGCTCTACTCCATCGAGACTTAACTTGATAGCGTCACTCATTTTCTTCTAGTTCCTGTGGTTCTTCAGTACTATCGCCCTTGTAGAACAAACGATACACGTTACCTTTTAAATCATCTGAGATGTACATAGCACCGTCGGCAGCCGATAACAGCGCAAAGGGGCGAGCGACGGGAAACTCACCGTCAAGGAAACTAACAACCGTTTCACGACTCACCACTTTTTGGTTTTCAATCTTGAGCATAACCACTTGGTAACCGACTTTGCTCGAACGATTCCACGAGCCATTTTCGGCTACAAACAACTGATTATGGTACATATTTGGAAAATGATTGCCGCTATAAAACGCAAGCCCTGTGGGTGCAACATGGGCAGGTAGTTCATATACTGGTAGCGAAATTTTTAGATTTTTTGGCTTTTCATAGGCAGGTTCAACCACAGCACTGGCATGTAAGTAAGGGAAGCCATAATGACTCCCTATCACATCGACGCGGTTAATCTCATCGGGTGGCAGGTTATCCCCCATCCAATCTCGGCCTTGATCGGCAAACCATAATTTTCCGTCTATTGGTGACCAATCAAATCCACTCGCATCACGCACACCGGTCGCAATCTGTTCACTCGCACCTGTATCAACATTGATCGCTATGATACTGCTGTAAGGTACTGGCGCTTCACAAACGTTACAGGGCGCACCAATAGACACATATAAACGGCCATCTGGGCCAAAATTAATTGCCCGAGAACTTTTCTTCTCTGAGTAAGGCAAATCACTGTAAACTTCTTTGGGTCGACTCGGGCGGCGTAATCTTTGCTCGATATCAACAAAGCGTACGATTTGATTTTCAGTGGCAACAAACAAGTCGCCATTGTGGAATGCAATCGCATCGGGTGATTCAAGCCCTTTAGCAATCACGTAGCGCTTATCGACACGACCATCTTGATTGCTATCGACTAACGCATGAATAGTGCCGCTCTTATTGGAACCGACAAATAAAGTGCCATTCGCCCCCATCGCCATTTGCTTTGCATCACCAATATCCGAGGCATAAAGCGATAAACCAAACCCCTTAGCGACGGTAATCATGATCGATTGGGAACCCGCAAAGGCGCTATTGCAGAGCAATAACGTTACACTCGCTAGGAGCGTAAAACCGGCAGACAACACCTTTAAGCAATTATAATTATTAGTTTTAATACACAACATTGTAATTTTCTTTATGCCTATGTTTTATTGTTATCGGCAATAGTGCACAACATTAAAGTAAAGCCATGTCACCCTTATCTTCGAGCCAGTTTTTACGGTCCGGCGAACGCTTCTTAGCGAGCAACATATCCATCAAAGCATCTGTCTCTTCGATATCATCTATTGTCAACTGTACTAAACGACGGGTGTTCGGATCCATCGTTGTTTCACGAAGTTGTAAAGGATTCATCTCACCCAAGCCTTTAAAGCGGGTTACTTGTACCTTGCCCTTTTTATTCTCAGCGGCAATGCGATCTAAAATTCCCACTCTTTCGGCTTCATCTAAGGCGTAATACACCTCTTTGCCGATATCGATACGGAACAGTGGCGGCATGGCAATATACACATGCCCCTGTTCAACCAAGATACGGTAATGCTTCAAAAATAGCGCGCATAACAAGGTAGCAATGTGCAATCCGTCGGAGTCAGCATCCGCAAGGATACAAATCTTGCCATAACGCAGCTCAGAGATATCACTGCTATCGGGATCGCAACCAATTGCGACCGAAATATCATGGACTTCCTGTGAGGCTAACACTTGTGAAGCATCGACTTCCCAGGTGTTTAAGATTTTGCCACGCAGCGGCATAATGGCTTGAAACTCGCGATCGCGGGCCTGTTTCGCACTACCGCCCGCAGAATCCCCTTCCACGAGGAATAACTCTCCGCGCATCGGATCTTGGCCACTACAGTCCGTTAGCTTACCCGGTAGTGCAGGCCCAGAAGTCACCTTTTTACGGGCGACCTTTTTAGCGGCCTTTAACCGACTCTGGGCGTTATTAATGCACATTTCGGCTAAGGATTCAGCTAACTCGGTATTTGAGTTCAACCAGAGTGAGAATGCGTCACGCACAACACCAGACACAAAAGCAGCGCATTGGCGGCTCGAAAGCTTTTCTTTGGTTTGGCCAGCAAATTGCGGTTCTTGCATCTTCACCGACAAAATAAATGCGGCGCGATCCCAAATGTCTTCGGGTGAAAGTTTAATACCGCGGGGAATTAAGTTTCTGAACTCACAAAATTCGCGCATTGACTCCAATAAACCTTGGCGGAAACCATTTACATGAGTACCACCGAGTGGAGTCGGAATTAAGTTAACATAACTCTCGCCAATGGATTCACCGCCTTCTGGCAGCCAAGTAATGGCCCAATCAGCGGCTTCTAGCTGGCCCTTAAAACAACCGACAAACGGCTCATCTGGCAACCTTAAATTGTCGCCAATCGCCGCCTTCAAATAATCAGTTAGGCCGCTTTCATAGAACCATTCATGGACTTCATTTGTTTGTTTGTTGGTGAATTTGATCCGTAAACCTGGGCACAATACCGCTTTAGCCCGCAGCAGATAAATCAGTTTTGAATTAGAAAAGTTAGCCGAATCAAAATAGCTGGCGTCGGGCCAAAAATGCACTCGAGTCCCAGTATTGCGACGACCACAGGTCCCCGTTGGGCGTAACTCTTCAACCTTAAAGCCATTTTCAAATGCGATATCATACACTTGACCATCACGGCGAACTGTCACTTCTACACGGCGCGACAGCGCGTTAACGACCGAAATCCCCACACCGTGCAAACCGCCAGAGAACTGGTAGTTTTTATTCGAAAATTTACCGCCGGCATGCAATTTGGTTAGGATTAACTCGACCCCAGGAATGCCTTCTTCTGGGTGGATATCCACCGGCATACCACGGCCATCATCGGTGACTTCGAGGGAGTTATCTGTATGTAGAACAACTTCAATTTTGGTCGCGTGACCCGCCAATGCTTCATCGACACTGTTATCTATGACCTCTTGGCCCAAATGATTTGGTCTGGAGGTGTCGGTATACATACCTGGACGGCGTTTAACAGGATCGAGTCCGTTGAGAACTTCAATGGCGTCAGAGGTGTATTGATTCGTCATAGGGCACGCTATAAGTTATTGTATCCGGCCATGTTGCGGCTCGGCATGTCAGTTTGTCAAGGTAAGTGTAAAAATTGGCTTACAGTTTGCAGATGCGATTCGTAGCCAACAAAACTGTGATCGCCTCCCGCTTCAATTCGCAATTGGCAGTGATGGTACTTATTGAGCGCTTCGCGATAATCCAGCACTTCATCACCCGTCTGCAATAATACCAAAAAACGATCCGGATTGCGGATAACAGCCGTATTAAATTCAGCAACTTCCCGCTTATGCTCGGGCACGACAAGATAATGCTGTTCGGTATAGGGATTAAATTGCGGCCCCATAAACTCATCAAACAATTCAAAGGGTTTTACCGCTGGATTGACTAACACAGCCTTGCCGCCATAGGTTTCGGCTAAATAGCTGGCAAAATATCCGCCTAAGGATGAGCCTATGTAAGTTAATGGCTCATTGGCATCGACAGCCGCCTCAACATAAGTGGTTAACAGTGCCATGGCAGCCTTGGGCGTATTGGGTAACTGCGGCTGATGAAAGGTCACACTCGGGTGATACTGCGCCATGTACTCAGCCGTCATCACAGCTTTATCTGAAAAGGGTGAGCTATTAAATCCGTGAATATAAAGCAGCATATTTCCTCAGGCTGCGGTTATTCGCGTTAATAACCGCTAGAGTTGTTGTCGGGGGAAAAATGGTTACCCGGTACGCGATACACTTTAGTGTTGATGCTACCATCGGCTCTCAACTCCAGCAAACGATAACCCGGTTGGACGCTATCCAAAGCAAAATAAGGCGATAACGGCTTAAATTGAATACAAGTGGAAGGTGTCGCCATTAGCTGCATGCTGCCATGAGGGCCATTATGATGGGTATCGATACATTGGTGCACATGACCCCAGAGTAATCCTTTGACCTGCGGATACTTTGCTACTCGCGCAATAAATTCGGCGCCATTGTCCATGCAGTGCTGATCCAGCCAAGTGCAATTCACGACAATGGGATTGTGGTGCATCACCAATAAAGTGTGGCATTCGGGATGTGCGGCAATGGCTTTATCAATTAATTCAAACTGAGTCTCGGCCATATTGCCGCCGGGCTTTCCCCGCACGGTTGAATCCAACATGAGAATTTGCCAGTTTCCGGCCAGAATACGCTGCTGTCCAAAAATCTGTTCACCTTGCATGTGCAGATACATAATCCGCGGATCATCATGGTTACCGGGAAGATAATGGCAAGGTAAACCAATAGGAGTCACGGCTTTCACAAATTGCTGATAGGACTCAGCCGAGTAATCTTGACTTAAGTCACCCGTGGCAAGCATCAAATGAGCGGGATAGTCCACAGCTCTAATTGTATTTAATACGGCAGCAAAACTCTTGCTAGTATTGACCCCTAATAGCTGAGCTTCAGGATCGGCAAAAAGATGCGGATCTGTGACTTGCACGATACGCACGCTTTCCCCTTCAGCTATGGAGTAAGAGACAGCCTCTTTCAGCACATTGAATACCCAATTCTAAGACTGGCACACGACACTATGGTGGTAACCAATCTTTAATAACTCTTCCAGGAATGCATTCACCTGGTGCTTTTCATCACTTTGATACATACGTACATTGGGATAATCATACACTGGGCGTAATTGGTAAATCTGTTGACCAGTTAACACTTCTGCTAATTTAGCATCATGATAAATTCTCACTAACACCTTGGGAGTATTGATAAACTCCTTGATTGCAATGGGGCGTGATATCTCAACTAATTGAGTATATTTGGTATTTTCTAAAATTCGCACTACTAATATACCAAACTCACCTTCGAGTCGCCATGACTCACCGATAGCTATCTCTAACGGTAACCATTTCAACATGTAGCCATAATTTCGCCCGCACAGTGCGAGAAAGTCACTGACATTGGGTTTATAGCGCCGTTTTAGACTCGAAGTAGCCAAATTCATCCCAACTTAAACCAGTTGTTGATAGTTTAATTGTAACCATTGTAATCCAATGACGGTCGACGCATTATCGATCTCGCCCGCAACCACACTATGATAAGCTTGCTCGCGGCTTAGGACATGCAATCGAATATCTTCGTGCTCTTCAGCTAATCCATGCAATCCTTGAGCGTCGTTCGAATCAACATCGGCCCAATAGAAATAAAAACGTTCTGTGCTGCCACCTGGGCTGGCGAGATAACTATTCACACTGTGCATTTGCTTAGCGACCAAACCGGTTTCTTCCATTAATTCGCGGTGCGCAACTTCCAGAGGCGTTTCTTCGGCTGCAATCATACCCGCGACCAACTCGAGAAGCCAAGGAGATTTAGTGGTTGCTAATGCAGGAAAACGTACCTGTTCGATAAGCACCACTTTATCTTGTCTGGCATCATAGGGTAGAACGACCACAGCATGACCCCGCTCAAACACTTCGCGGGTGACAGGTTTGCTCCAGCCGCCTGCAAACAATTTATGTTTAAAAGTGTATTCGTCCATTGAGAAAAAACCTTGATACAGGGATTTTTTTTCTAAGATCTCAATATCCGTTTGCGAAAAAACAGGGGGTTTCATACTCTATCCTTAAAAGTTGAATTTGCGCCTATAATCAAGGCAATTTGAGCACATTTTTAAAATAAAATCTGTTACACTTCGAATTTGACTTGAAAGTGTCAGAGTTCTTAGACTCTAGATCATTAAGTTTTAGCTGTATCGGGAAGCGTCGGGAAGCGCAAACCGCCTTGGTAAAGGCATTACTTAGTCTAAACGAAGTTAAAATATTCCTCCGTGGGGGGATTTTGTCTAATAAGGACAGCAAATGAAATTTAAGATCCATAATTTATGCGCAGCATTAACACTTGCGGCTTCCGCTTCAGCGGTGCAAGCAGATGATTTGTTGCAAATTTATCAACAAGCACTGACCAGCGACCCGCTCGTATTGCAAGCCCAAGCCCAGCGTAATGGTTTGTTTGAGAAAATCGAGCAAAACCGCGCTCCGCTGTTGCCAACCATTAGTGCAAACGTCGGTTATGACAAAGCTTGGAATGATCCTAAGGATGATTCAAGCGGTCTAGTGGGTAGCCTGAAATTAAATCAAGTGATTTATGATCATAGTGCTTGGGTCGGTTTAAGCCTTGCTGAGAAAGCCGCTTCTCAAGCTGATTCTGCCTATGCTTCAGCATTACAAAACTTGATTACTCGTATCACTACAGCCTATTTCAACGTATTAACGGCGAAAGATAACTACGAGTTCCAAGGTGCAGAAAAACGTGCGATCGAACGCCAACTTGAACAAACTAAACAACGTTTCGCTGTGGGTTTAACCGCCATTACCGATGTGCATGAAGCCCAAGCTCAATATGACTTAGCCTCAGCCACTGAAATTTTAGCTGAAAACACACTCGCTAATAGCTATGAAGCTTTACGTGAAATCACTGGTATCGATCACAAGACAATTAACGTGTTAGATACCAATCGTTTCTCGGCCGTAACGCCAGCGCCAACGTCGTCAAACGAATGGTTAAAGATTGCTGAAACCAATAGCGTCGATTTGATGACTCAACGTATCGGTAAAGATATCGCTCAAGAAACCATTAAGCTTTATCAAGCAGGCCACATGCCTTCTTTAAGCTTGAATGCAGGTTACAACAAAGGTCTTGAGCAAAAAACCGGTAATATCAATGAGCCTGACTTCGATAACGTCAGTGTGGGTGTCAACTTAAGCATTCCGATTTTCGAAGGCTTTAAAGTGAGCTCACAAGTTAATGAAGCACAATTTCAATATGTTGAAGCAAGTGAAAAACTTGAGCAAACTTACCGTGGTGTTGTGAAAAACGTCCGTAATAACTACAACAACGTAGGCGCTTCTATCAGCTCAATCAAGGCCTATGAACAGTCAGTTATTTCATCAGAAAGTGCATTGAAAGCCACTCAAGCGGGTTTCGAAGTGGGAACTCGTACTATCGTTGACGTACTGAACCGTACTCGTGACTTGTACGATTCAAAACGTAAATTATCCGATGCACGTTATAGCTACATCAACTCGGTCATTGCCTTGAAGCAAGCAGCGGGTACATTGAATGAAGATGACGTAATTGCCATCAACAATGGCTTAATTGCAGAGTAATCTCTTACCGTTAGCAGATTTAAAGTTGTTAGATGTAAAAACCGCCGATAGGCGGTTTTTTTATATTCAAACGTTACATCAACAGATTAGAAGTTAATTTCAACGCCCGCGAAGTAACCTTTAAATTTTGTATCGGCACTCACACCCGAGAAGTTACTCACGTCGAATAAAAACTCACGGTAGCCTACACGTACACGGGTATCGACGGCCAAACCATCGAATTGCCAGCCTAAACCAATCGCATAATCGTGAACGCTTGATTCATTTACGCCCTGCATTAAATCAGCAAAACCGTACAAGCCTAAGCCTGGCATACCCACATGTGTACTGGCATAACCCATCACAATGCCGCTATCGACATCTATCTCTTCAGGGTGACCAGGGTCTTGCACGCGCAGTGAGCCATTCATTAACTTGTAAGCCGCACCGAGATCTAATGACACTATGTCGTTATCCAATATTTCGTAATACAGCACGAAATCTGTGTTGCTCAAATCAGTATAAGCAGTCACATTACCTTTAAAATCATGACCATTGAAGTTGAAATCAGCATCAGACATGCTGCCTTTTTGATCTAAGCTATTTTCACGAATTTTAATATTAGGGACAAATGGCAAAGGATGTTCAACCGCAATCCAATAGCTACCTTGAGCAGATGAACTGTAATCAAATGATTGTTGTGGTTGACCTTTATCAGCAAAAGTACCGCTAGTATCGGCGCGCCAGTAGTCACCGCCAATTGTGAAACCGACCACAGTCGCCGCTTGAGCTGATGTGGCCATGCATAATCCTAATACCGCACTGGCGAGGAGAGTTTTTTTCATAATTAACCTTGAGATAGCAAGTTCGTTAAATCAATCACCGCGGCATTTGCACGGGATACATAGTTAGCCATAACCAATGAATGATTAGCGACTAAGCCAAAACCGCTGCCATTAAGTACAACAGGGCTCCAGACAGTTTGCTGAGTGGCTTCCAGCTCACGAATGATCTGTCTTAAGCTCACTTCAGCATTTTTCTTCTTTAAGACGTCGGCAAAATCGACTTCCACGGCGCGCATAAAGTTCAGTAAGGCCCAAGAAGCACCACGGCTCTCATAAAAAACGTCATCAATCTTCCACCAACTGGTTTTTACTTGATGGCTTGCCAAGTTAGGCGTAGATTGACGCGCCGCATTATCGCCGGCTAAATCGGTATTTAAACGCTCTTGGCCAACACTGGCCGATAAACGCTGCGACATGCTGCCCAGACGCTTCTGCACTTCTTTCAACCATTCATTGAGGTTGTCGGCGCGGGCATAAAACTGTGCATCTTGATTGTTAGGGTCCATCATGCGGGCACGGTACAGCTTCAGCAATTTAATGGCATCGCGGTATTCGCTTTCGGCACTTGGCACTAACCAGCTCGTGTGATCAATATTGAGCTTAGATTGGGCTTCGCCTAAATCTTTATCCGCTGCCGATTGTGACTGCGAGCGACTAAACTCTTTACGCATAATCAAGGCTAAATCGCGGGCTTGTTCTAATGCACCGTATTCAAATGCGGGCATGTTATCCATAAAGATAGAAGGTGGCATCACATCGTTTGATAACCAACCGCCTTGTTTATCCAGTAATGTTTCGACTGTGAGGATAAGCGAAGTGGTGGTTGCGTATCCGACCACATTTTTATCGGTAGCCGTTAATTGTTGAGGATTGATAGGATCGGGTTCGATACTCCACCATACACTCACGCCATAACCGATTAATACTAAAAATAAACCGACACCGGTAACTTTTTTCCATGTAATTTGCATCAAGCGACTCCTTAATGATGGTGATGATGCTCTTGCTCTGTGGCGTTTACTGCTGCTTTACTCACAGGCAGTGTAATCGCCATTTTCTCGCCATCGTCAAACTCTAATTGCAGTTCAACCTGCTGCTCTAACACCAATGGCGCTTTTAAGCCGAGCAACATGACGTGATCCCCTGACGGCGTTAACGTTAATGCGCCATGGGATGGGATATCAAAACCTTCAACATGGCGCATCTTCACCATGCCTTGGTCTTCGATAATCGTGTGTAATTGGGCATCCTTTGCCACATTAGTACTGACGCCGATAAGACGAACCGCTTTATCTGTGTGGTTTTCAAGCGTAAAGTAAGCGGCAGTATTTGGTACTGTCTCAGGCATGGCGCGTACATGGCCTTCTGTCACTATCACGCTCGCCAACGCTGAAAATGATGCACAAGATAAAACTAGACAATTAAACAACTGTTTGAATATTGGTTTCAATGTCTTAAACTCCATGTCTACCCAATGTCGTCGTAAAGGAAACAACCCATGAGTCATATACAGGTTCAGGATGATCAGGGCGTACGTATTATCAGCTTTAATCGCCCCGATAAACGCAATGCACTTGATCTTAATATGTATAAACAACTGACAGAATACCTGATCGAAGGTGAAGCAGACAACGACATTCGTGCCTTTATGCTCCATGGCCAAGATAATTGCTTCACCTCGGGTAATGATGTTACAGACTTTTTGAAAAATAGTGACTTAGGGCCAAATCACCCCGCAGTACGTTTCCTATTTTGCCTGCTGGAGCTCAAAAAACCGCTGGTTGCCGCCGTTTCTGGCGCCGCCGTCGGCATTGGCACAACCGTACTGCTACATTGTGATCTGGTATATGCCGATAACACAGCAAAATTTCAACTGCCGTTTGTCAACTTGGCATTGGTGCCTGAAGCGGGTGCTAGCCTATTGTTACCCGAACTCGTGGGTTATCAAAAAGCGGCTGAATTATTGCTACTCGGCGAAAGTTTTAATGCCGAGACGGCCCACAGACTCAATATGATCAACGAAATTGTGGCCCATGAAGACCTACTCAGTTATGCATTGTCTCAGGCTAAAAAGTTGGCAAATCAACCGCCACAAGCCCTACAAATCACACGTCAATTAATGCGTCCGCATAAAAATCGTGTACAACACCAAATGCATCAAGAATTAGAACAATTTAGCGCTAGGCTAAAAAGTGATGAAGCCAAGAGCAGATTTCAGGCTTTTTTGAAGAAGTAGTCTGCAAGCAGTATGCACACACATTGTCGCATGAGGGTCACAGGCCCTCTTGTTGGTTGCCTTTAAAAATTAATTCAATTTTTCAATCAAGACAGCCTCAAATATAAGCCATCACTGCAGACTTAAACGGGTCTTTTCCATTGATCAACTAACAAGGCTAAAACAAAGTAAATCAACAAACTCACGCCAGGCATAAATACCGTCGCCCCAGCCCACACCACTCGAGTCCAAAAGCAAGACCAATCAAATTTCCATGCCATGCCAGCAGCAACACCACACACTAATCGCTCAGGGCTCTCCATACGTGCTTTTATTCGTTTCATCACAAACCTCGGCTCAATTGATTGTAATTTATTTATCACTATGCCACTGAAACCAGCAAATAATGCCTGAAAACAACGCAAGACTAATTACAGGTAACAGTAGCAAAGTCATTAAAGGTGCTACAAACCACATAAGCAGACCCTCTACTTAGCGCTATATTCATCGGCACTTGCCGACTCACCTTCATTCTCAGCACTTAAGCTAAGTTGACTGTTGAAGTCATAAATACTTTCAGCGAGTTGTGCTTGCAATGACATAACCAACTCACGCTTAGCACTGACTAACATTTCTTGTGTTTGGGTAGTTAGCGTTTGCTCAATGGTTCCGACAACATCCGATATTGGCGCGGCTTCTGCGTGTACTGCAACGCTACCGACTAACGCACCTAATAACACACTCATTTGTACTGATTTTTTAATGGTTAACGTAAACATGATGGCATCCCTTTCGATTAATTAACTTGACGAAAGGAGTATTACAAACTGCGTGCCAACTTATAAAAACATTTTTAAGCCTATGACTTTAATAACTTTTAAACCATTTTACGTGGACAAGGTGAGATATGGGGATGGATTAGTAAATAACAAGTGGTGAAAAATACTACTCAAATTAGTAAATTTCACCATCTTTTAAGTTGAGTGAAAATTACTCTGTAACTTCAGCCTGAATATTCTGAAAAGCCTGCTTTACCACTTCTATCCCAGCGCCGTTTTTATGGGCATTTTCGCTCAAATAACGACGCCACGCACGGGCACCCGGTAAGCCTTGGAATAACCCTATCATATGGCGAGTAATATGATTGAGTCGCCCACCCGACTGCAAATGTACTTCGATATAAGGCAACATAGCCTCAATCACATCCTCACGGCTGATCACCGCCTTTTGGCTGCCACACAGAATTTGGTCTACCTGCGCCAGAATATAAGGATTCTGATATGCCTCACGCCCCACCATCACGCCATCAAGCTGCGCTAAATGGAGTTGCGCTTGCTCGAGTGTAGTAACACCGCCATTAATGCCAATATTGAGCGCGGGATAATCGCGCTTGAGTTGATAGACACGCTCATAATCGAGCGGCGGGATCTCGCGATTCTCCTTCGGACTCAAGCCTTGAAGCCAAGCCTTACGGGCATGAATAGTAAAATCCGTACAGCCTTTTGCACTGACCACATCGATAAACTGGGTTAAAAACGCATAACTGTCTTGTTCATCAATCCCGATACGTGTCTTAACAGTCACAGGAATATCAACCACTTGCTTCATGGCATCAACGCACTCAGCCACTAATTCAGGTTCCGCCATCAAACACGCGCCAAAGCGACCATTCTGCACTCGATCGGAAGGACAACCCACATTGAGGTTCACTTCATCGTAGCCACGCTCAGCAGCAAGTTTAGCGCAACGCGCTAAATCGACAGGATTAGAGCCACCTAACTGCAACGCCAAAGGATGTTCTTCTTGGTTATATGCCAAGTAGTCACCACGACCATGCAATATCGCCCCAGTCGTCACCATTTCCGTATACAACAAAGCATTAGCCGACATCAAACGCGCAAAATAACGGTAATGGCGGTCAGTCCAATCCAGCATGGGCGCAATGGAAAAGGTTCTATCGAGGGTTTTAGGCGCTAAACCTTGGTGTTGCTGGGTTTTATCTAAATTCATTACAATCCGAAAAGTTAATATTTTTGCTAATTTTTGTACGTTTTTGCATGTTTTACATTGCTCGGGGAACCTATAGTGATCCACAATGGATTGGACTGAGGGGTTCGGGGAACCAAAAAACATGGCATCTTATAGCATTCAAAAACGCGAAAAAGCCGACGGTACTGTGCGGCATCGCTGCCTAGTTCGTGTAAAGAAAAACGGCAAAATATTATACACGGAGCAACGTACCTTTACCAAATATGCCGCTGCGGAGGCATGGGGTAAAGATCGGGTGATTGATATTGAGTCAAACGGGTTTGCTACTGAGGATACGGCTCCTGTTACATTGGGCAGCATCATCAGCAAAGCCCTGACAGATGAAAACATCGACAGCAGCATTGGTCGTTCGAAGCGCTTTTGTTTACGGCTGCTATCGGATTGCGATATTGCTAAATTGAATCTGACTGATATTAAGCCACACCACATCATCTACCACTGTAAATTACGACGCAGTGCAGGCACAGGGCCATCTACCATTGCAGTTGATGTAAGTGTGATCCGATGGCTGCTACGAATCGCTAAATCAAACTTTGGGCATGAGGTTTCACAAATTTCGGTTATTGAGGCTTACGACGCACTGTATAGCCAAGACTTGATCGCTAAATCGGGCAAGCGTTCGCGCAGGCCGACAACGGATGAGATTGAGAGGTTAAAAGTTGGATTAGCTGCAAGAGCAGATCAACGGGCTGCACACATCCCTTATATTGATTTGCTGGATTTCTCGATACTGAGTTGCATGCGTATTGGTGAAGTGTGCCGGATAACATGGGACGATGTAGATGAGGCACAAAAGGCCGTGATCGTTCGTGACCGTAAGGACCCGCGCAAAAAAGCAGGCAACCACATGTTGGTACCACTGTTGGGTGGGGCATGGGAGATACTGCAAAAGCAGCCGAGGAATGATGCGCGGGTTTTCCCCTACAATGAGCGTAGCGTTACTGCAGGGTTTCAGCGGGTGCGTAACGAATTGGGAATTGAAGATTTACGCTATCACGACCTAAGGCGTGAAGGTGCCAGCCGGCTATTTGAGAAGGGCTATAGCATTGATGAAGTGGCGCAGGTGACAGGCCATAGGAATATCAATACACTGTGGCAAGTGTATACCGAGCTATTCCCTAAGCGGTTGCATGATAAGGATGTTTAAACTCATTAAATAAGGATTTGACATGACTGAATATTCAAAAGGCCAGCTTGATGGCAAAGTGATTACTTTAACTGAAGATGGAAATCTAGTTGCTAAAGGAAAAGTGATTAGTGGTAATACTGCAGGGATCTTCCTCGATGAAGTTGGATATGTTGAAGAGGGATGTGGTGTTAAGAAGAGCCATAGTTATCAAGATATTCAGCGTTACACCATTGAAGTTCATGGTGAGTAAACACTTTACCTAAACATCTATCTCCACAAATGGCAAGTCGGGTGCTGTTCCTAGCACCCTGCCGTCTTGTACATAGATGTGATCGCCTACTGTTCCTGAGCCAATGGCGCGGATAGTGTGGCCGCTGGCACTGCTGGCGGTAACAGTGCCATCGGCGTTTACGGCAGCTACAGTCATGATCATCCGTGGCAATACTAACGCTGTTTGAAGTTGTTTAAGCATGATGCCTCGCTGGCTGTTAGCAGGGTTACGCGATTGAGCGGATCACTGTAATGGATTGTTCGATATCGATATCACCGCGATCACTGACGCTGGCACGGATGCTCCAACTGTCACACGTTCCTTTAAAGACGTCGGCGCCTTCACGAATACCAATCAACATGCCAGGCGTTGCGGGTGGCAAATCAACCATAACGGGCAAGGATAGCGTGACGTTGAGCTTGTCGCCTGTATCTGCCAGTGCATTGGTGCCAGCGATGCGCGCCGCTTGGTTATCGACGATCAACTGAGCGCTAATATCCGCAGCGGGAATATTGCCCGCGCTGCCGGTGCGTTTCACCTTAGCGCTAATCCCCTGTTGTTCACCCCGCAGCCACACTACATCACACAAAGGATTGCGGGAGACTGATTCGCTGTAATTGGTGATCACAGCATCGTGCACTGTTAGGTCCGGTACCGCTGTTGCCATTTCCCACGGCACGGTTGGCCAGCGTGGAATGATAGTGAGTTTACGGGTGGCATCATCCGCTAAGATCATGCAGCCCAATTGGCTTGCAGCTTCATTAATCGCGTCGATAGGCGACTTGTTACCCACGCTGAACGCGCCTGCTGGTACGCTAAAATCTGGTATCCCGCTTAGCTCTGCTGTCCAGCCTGTGTTTTGCAACAGATCACCGATAATACCGCCAAGGCTGCGCAAGACAGTGTTGGTGTAGCTGATAGGCAAACGATAAGGCGATGACAGCTCTGCGGCGCGTGATCGGCCTGTGCTGCTGTGGGTTTCAATCCCAAAGGCTTTGCTGGCGCTTGGCTGCTCGGCAATGGCATAAAACTCATAACCGTTGATGGTGATCAGCAATAGCTCATTATGGGCGCGCTGCGCATCGATACGACTTGAGAACTCAAGGCTAACCGACCTCGCCCACTGCCCACGGCTTTGGCTAATGCTCACACTGGTGATCACAATCGGTAAGCTGTCTGATACTCGCACGCATGTGATCGTTGGCTGCATTAAGTAGTACCTGCGGATTTGTGGTTCAATCGGGATTTTAAAATCGATATCGGGTAATGGTGGATTGGCATCGATGAGGCCGCCGCCATCGTCCCAGTAGCAATAGTTCGGTGAGGCCGTGAACCGTAAAACAATAGGGTTTGGTTGTGTAGATAATGGCTCGGTGAATCGAAGTGTGACCTTGCCAACGGGTGGGCGGTACTTGGTAGAGCAAACCCAGCGCGGTTCGTGGAAGCCCCATTTAATCGACTTTTCATCATCTACCACAATGCCACGGTACTGAATAATCAAGGGGCTTTCTTGGTCCTGACCGTCTATCCATGCAACTGCAGTGTGTAACTGGTGCGCGGCAATATCCAACCAGTTGATTGAGGATTGTATTTGATGCTCATCGGGTACAACCCAGTTCAAGCTTAATGCGATTTGGTGATCAATTGGCAGCGACCAATTAATGCTGGTATCAGCTCGAACCTCACCCTTATTCAACCAACAGGTCTGCAATAGCGAATCATTAGCTACACTTGAAGCCCACACTGAAGTGATGTTGACTTCACTTGAGCTGTAGCTCAACCAAGGTGACTCAGTTTTTGATTCAATATCACTTGAAAATTCAGCCAACATCAATGCTTGTTCAACGGCGTCCAGCGCAAACCAACCTATCCCGCACTCAATGCCAAATGACCTGTCAATAACAACAGGCGTATCAACAAACCTGAGCTTAATAGGTGGTCGTCGGGCAACCCATGTGTCGGTAAACCGTATTGTTATCGCTGTCATGATCTGATATTCACAAGATTGCCGTCTATTATCTCAGCTTGTACACCATCAGCAAACTTAGCGTTGTAAACAAGATCATCGTCCATAATACCAACCAGCAATTCATTATTGGTTGAATATCCTATTGGTACTCTAAAACGGCTAATACCTGTGGGTGATGCTCGGCTGACAATGAGTAGCGCCAATGAAGTCCGATCAATTAACACTATTCTGTCGGCACTTCTATCGCCGTCAACTTCAATCATTGCTTGAGCGGCCACTGCTGGCTTATACACAATGGCATGGATGATACGATCAGGCATACCACACCTCTTTGTTTATCCAAATATTTTGATGGGTGCGCATGAATAAAAGAGTGTGTTCGACATTATTAACCTTCAGGTCAAGCGGCCACAACTCACTTGCGAAACCTATCAATGATGCCTGATATGTACCCGGCACAAACCCTCGACATGGTGGCCTAGTGATACTTGGTATGTATGTTGGGCTCACCTGAATCAATTGCATAGGTGTTAAAATCATACTGACACCGACACTGGACGGGGTTTGAGTATATCGGTTAAGTGCAACATCGTATGGCAAACTGACCTTGTATTGGGCAGTGCTAGGTGAATTGTCAGCATCATATAGCCATGCGAAACCAAATGAAGCACCATAACCAAGTGGGCTCACAATTGAATTGTCATTAGTGCTGGCAGATGAGCCACGCAGTTGAGTGAACATCCCCGCATCATTAATATCCAGCGTATCCAAATCCCCAACAAAAAACGCATAAGCATATTGAAATGTTGGGGACGTACTAAAGCTGTATGTACCTGTCACCCCCGGATATTTACAGTAAATGTGGAACCAGAAACCACGCGATGTCCCAATCAATTCCCAACCAGAACTTTGTAGACTTTTCTGCAATTCATATGTTGCATAGGGTGAGCTACTGATCATTGTGTCAATGTCAGTCATTGACTTACAAGTTTGTAACCGAAAATCAACATTGTCACCGTCTGCACCCGTGGAAGACCAGACGCGCATATAACCGCCACTACCTTGAGTGGCACTGTTACGAAATGCAGCTTTTGCTGTAGCAGCGTCTTCATATTCCAGCGTCCAACCAAGTCCGGCTTTACTTCCGTAACCATTGATCAGACACTTTTTAAACAAGTTGATAATCTCGCTTGGTTTATGGTCAACCAACTGCGGTGCACCCGCATCGTCCCAACGATAAACAGTTACTGGTAATCCCATTACATACCTCTATTAAGATTCATTGCCACGGAACGCGAGCACGGCGCGGTCGGTGGTGATTTGACTGTGACCGCTTTGCACTGTGCGCAATAGCATCACGGGTTTACTCGCGGCATAACTCATAAAACGAATGGCCTCGCCCGCTTGCCAGCCGCCACCAAATGCGCCGGAACGAATAATAAAGTACGGCTGCAGGGTTAGCGGGTTAACGGGGGCAAAGTCATTAAGCGTATCGCCAGTGGCAATTTGGCCGAGGCGACGACCAACACAACGGAATGCGGTTGCTGAGGTGAAGATCAACACCCAGTCCTCGTTTACTGCAGTGTCGTTACGGACCTCAATGGGGAAATCAACGGTATTCATGTTGCCTGTGGCGGGTGCGCCATCGAGGTCCCAATTGTTAGCCCATGCACTCATATCCCGCACAGTGCCGATACGGGCCTGTAAGTCACCCAAATTTTGCACACTCGATACATTGGCACCAATGGGATAGCTTTGGCTCAGAGGGGCAGCGAGGATTAAGGCTTGCTCTTGTACGTCTGTCACTAGCGCAATTTCGCCAATGGTATCGGTGAGAATGAATGGCGCGGTAAAGCCCGTAAAATCGCTATTGATAGTGACAACACCTGTCGCTTTAACCCATGTGTAATGGGTATTAGCCAGCGTCCAAAGTGATTTACCATCAGCATCGGTAATATCAACAAAACGTGCATTGGCGCGAGCGTTGTAAGTTTGGGCTGGCGCTGGGCTGCTCAATACTTGTATTTCAGTCTGTTGCACTGAAATTGTATTCCACGCAGTAAACGCATTCACCACACCGCCGTTCTTAATCCGTAATGGATTAAGCCCGTATAGTTCGGGTGGCGGTGATAGTGTGACAGTCTCAGTTATATCGTAACGTAGTGATGACAAGTAAACACGTTTGGTGAAAGTGAGTGATACCGCACCATTTACGATTGTACCGCTTACACCTGCACCTGTGACCACACCTGCACTATCAGAGCTTGCGCTCATTACTGTGTCATCGGTTGCGGCAACGGTAACATAGAACGTGTCGAGGATTGGCTCGTTTGTCTTGAGAATAAACTCAACCGTTAAATCGCCTGGCGGTGTGACTTCACCTGGTACTGTTTCAACCAACATACAGTTATAGGTGTAAGTGAAATCGCCCCTGAAATCAGGGTTTTTAGTGACCACACCTGTAGTTGCATTCACATACGCAATGATATTGCTATTACTTTCAATCAGCGGTACGGCAGTGATATTTGATACGATAACACCACTGCCCATCCGAATGTCACTTACACCGTATGATGTGTTTACAAATGTGACTCTACCGCGCAATTGCCCGTTAACCATTAGTCTATTGGCCGGAAATGGAGCCGCACTATAATAAATGTCGTACTTTTCATCACCTATATAACTGACACCGATACTATAACCGACTGGTGGTGTGTATCCGGTAAATATCACGGTGACAGTTGTACCAACAACACTAACACTAGCGTTTTGAGCCCATGCACCTGTGTATCTGACATTTTGCACACCACTGTCATTAAACCAATTCGATATTAATAGGTCGGATAGTTCGAAAATGTAGGTACTTTGACCTGAAACAGATGGTAATGATACGGTCTTGTAATACATCGACGGTATTGTACTCGCACCGCCCACCACACCACCCTGCGAATCTTCGACACCTTCCAAAGCATTACCAGCACTGACGGATATAGACTTAACTTTAGGTAACAGTTCAACAATGGTCGATTCGACAGCAATTGTTTCGGTACTTGTTGCCGCAGTTATTTTAGTCACACCGTGATATCTGATACCGTCATTCTGTGATGTGTATCGCAAGTGAGTGCAACCGCTTTGACCGTTGATTGTGATGTCATAGTTGGGAGTGTTGAAAGGTATGGCAGGTTTGAATTTAACCATGCCACCCTGACCACCTGTAACCGTTTCCAGTATCTCGCAAAAATGTTCAAAGCGAGGGTACAACTGACTTTCAGCACCTGGATACTCAACAGAGATAACCACTGTTTGACCTTGAACTAATGTAACATTCACCCAACTTTCAACACCATTAAACATATAAGTTGATTGTAGGTATGACCGAGGGAACGTATCTTGTCCTGCAAGGAAGCCAACTAAACGGTTGCGGATCAACTGGCCAGCACGCACAGATGATTCCAGAATCTCCACCATATCTGTCATGCGGTCAGCATCATCAAGCGTAGCGGCTTCAGCGATCAATAAACTGACCAGATCATCCGTTGGCTTTTGGCTGATAAACACATGACCATCGAGCAAAATTGATGTATCAGGGGTATCGACTGCAGGGTAACACTTCACAATATCAACCGCTGATTGCGCGTGATCTATGTCAGAAATGGCGCGAAACAGTTCGTTAAGCTTGCCAGACTCAACCGCCAGCTTAGTACGTTGTCCACCCGCATCATCGCTTGAGCCCAATTGCTCAGGCTTAAATACTTTTAAATCTAAACGGGAAATAGTCATAAACGGCCTATAAAGTCAGAAACTTAAGAACCACGTTAGTGAGCTTTTCAAACCCGCCAACTTCGTCAAATAAATCTTCACCCGTTATGGGTGAGCCTGCAGTGTTATCCCAAACCACGTTGTAACTGGTGCCTTCATAGGCCAACGTGAAGGCGGTTAACGTAATGGCGGCATGGGCTTTTAATTGTTCAAACTCAGTGCGCAGCATCCATCCCGATTTGGTGCCTAACTCCATGGCAATACCGGCTGGAATAATGGTTTGCTGCACCAAAGGCGCACCGTTTAAGGCACGCTTCATATTGGCCGCAACGCGGGGCGTGTTGTCGCGGTTTAGCCACAGCAAATCCACCGCGATATCGATGCTATCGATGGTTGTCATAGGGACCTTTAATTAAATGGACTAATAACAGGATTGGCTAACCGCCAACAGATTGCAGACGTTTGATCTCGTTCATCAATTCGGTGACTAAGCTGCGCTTCATTTGGGCGTTAAAGGTGCTATTGCCAACCTGCAGTTGCAGCACTTGCATATCTGAAGTGTTAGCCACAGATTGCGTGGTAGTTTGGGTATTGGCTTGCGTGTTAACGGTAGCAGTTGCTTGAGTTTGAGCCGCAGCTTTAGCAGTCGTAGCACTGGCTTCGGCTTGCTTCTTCGCCTCGGCAGCGCTTTGCTTATCGGTTGCTTGCTGGGCCTGCAGGGCCTTACGTTCTAAGTCTTGTGCCTGCTTAAGATCACTAAGACTTTTTTGTAGTTTATTGATGAGCTGACTATCACCGTATGCTTGAGCTGTGGTGATTAAATCGTTCACTTCCTTTAGCTCACTAGCAAACTTACGCTCAGCAATATCCTTCTGGTTACCCAAAGCGGTATCGAGCCGATCTTGAATATCCATTGTGGTTTTATTAATTTCATCGGCCAATTCTCTAAAGCGTGAACGGGCTTCATCGATCGCTTTGTTGAGCGGAACAAGCTGATTGTCAGAAAGCCTTACAACAGAGTTATTAGCGAGATCAGCAAGTTCACCTAGCTCTTGCAAGCTGAGTGAGCCACTCTCGATTTGAGTGACCCAATCACGCATCCGAATGGCATTATTGATTTCACGTCGTTCGCGTTTTTGATCAGCACCCGCAATTTGATTATCCAATTGCGCTAACCTTTCGGTCATTGCTTGGATAGTGGCATTTGAGTAATCGTATTCGGTATTCAGCGAAACAATCACATCACGAGTGGCGGCAGCACTTCCCCTAAAGTCATCGATCGTACTTAATTGTTCCGCGATAACTTTAGCATTTTCAATACCAGCGGCAGTATTATCCTTAGTCGCCTTAGTGTTTTCCTTCGTTGCCTCGGTATTTTCATCTGTCTTTTTACTGCTTTCCCCCACCACTTTATTGACTTCACTCAACGTCCCTTTGAGTATTTGTGATTGAGCATCGTACTCTTGCTTAGTTAATAAACCCGCCCTGAAATTTCGATCCAATGCTTCAAGCTGCGCTTCATAGTCACGCTGCAATATCAACAGTTCAACATAGGTCGCTTTCTCTATCTTGGATAGCTCAACAGACTCGCGCTTCAGATCAGCAAGGTTGGCTTCTTCCTTTGCCAACTTAGCCTTGATGATAGTCAGTTCAGCCGAGGCCTTACTGTCATCTTTTAAAGCCGCTTCAAGATCACGAACCTCTTTCTCGGTTCTTAATATTTTTTCTTGCAAGTCTAACTGTGCATCAGACAACAACCCTGTCGCAGCAATGGATTTGTTCGACTGCTCAACGGCTTTAGTGTGTGATGCCGCTAACTCTTGCAGTGAAATATTTAGTTCTTTTTCGGTCAGCAAACCCTTTTCGTACTGAGTTTGTAACTCTTTACGCTTAGCAAGGAACTCGGTGGTTAACTCGGTTTGAGACTTTTGGAATTTATTGTTGTTGTCAATTTCGGCGCTGTTAACCTTTACCGACTCATTCAACAGCTTAAGCATGTTGTTGTAGGTTTCGGTGCTAATCAAACCTTTGTCATAGCTATCATGCAGCTCAGCGGCTTTTTTCTTGGCTTCCTCGAGTGATAGCGCCTGCGCTTTTAATGCAGAAGTATTTTCAGCCGATGTGAGCGTCTGTTTGGTCGTAACATCCACCCCCTTGGAATCAGCCTCGGCTTTATCCTTGCTCGCTTTAGCGGCACGCTCCTTTAATGCCGTTTCAATTTCTATTTCACTGTTTGCTCGGTTTATGGCCAGCGTTAACTTGCGATAGAGATCTTCCTGTTCGGCATTATATTTATTTGCTTCAAGGATGCTGCGAATTTGCTTTTGCTGATCTTCACTGAGTTTGCTTATAGCAAACCCATACTTATCCATTGTGTCATTAAAGGTTTTATAGGCAATGGATGACTCGCCCGCTAAGCGTTTATTAATCTCATTAATATCATCAACATCTTTGCGTATAGACTCCTTGGTTTCCGTCATTTTCACGCCGATATCAGAGATTTTTTTCTGTAAATTTGAGGTGTCAATACCCGCTAAAGATTCGATATTTTCAGCCAGAGATAAGGCTGCATAAGTAGTCCCTTGCAAACCCAAAGTCAGCGTATTGAAAACAGAGGTAATATAATTAACATCTAATGCCATTTCATCCAATTTATGCAGAACAACATCAAACGCGCCGTCCGTGAATAAACTGGTAAAATTATTGGCAGCCTCTAATACCCCACCAAAACCACTGACAATCTCGGGGAGGTATTCTGCAAGCTTAACAGCGTAATCATGCACATCGTCAATCGCCTCACCCGTACCGCGAATAGAGCTATTAACCTTGCTCGAAAACACCTCACCAATACTTGTGGTTAAGTTATGGAACTTGTTTTCTAAACGGCCAATGGCTGACTCTTGGTCAGCATAGGCTTTGGCCGCTTCTTTCATATGGTAATCGCCAGCAGCATAGGCTTTATTGCTTAGCTCTAATGCCGTTTTTAGGCGGTCAGTCCCATCGGCTAATACGGTTAATACGCCTGTCGCCTCAGTGCCATCAATGCCCATCGATTTAAGGGCATCAGAGACTAATCCGCCTTCGGCCTTAACCTTTTGTAAGCCCTCAAGGAATTTAACCAATACCTTTTCAGGCGCGTCACCAAGATCTTGCTCAATCTGCTTAGCGGTTAAGCCCGTGATTTTGCTTAAACTCTCAAGTGAATCGCCGCCTTTTTTACTGGCCTCATTTATCGTTGCGCCTAAACGTTGGATTGCAGTGCGCGAGCGTTCCGCTGGTTGGCCTAACTCGGCCAAGGTGGCGCCAAAGGCTGCCGCCGCTGCACTGCCTAAGTTAATCTCGCGGGTTCCCGAGACTAATTCCTTGGTCATTTGTACAATATCGGCCTCAGTCACCGCAAAATCGTTACCAAGCGCAACGACTGAAGAAGATAAATTTTGAATTTGCGGAATGCCTTCGCTGGTCATCCCCAAGATACGCGCCAACATGGTGGCCGCTTCATCGCCGGCTAAGTTTGTCGATAAACCCAACGCATCAGCCGCAGCAACTAAGTTAAGGATATCCTCCGTGGACTTAGTGCCCAATTGCCCCGCCACTTCGGCCATTCGCAGTAATTCATTGGTGCTGGTTGGGGTAACCTTTTCGCCCAGTTCCTTGAGCTCAGCGGCCATTTTGATTACGGTTTCACGGGCGTTACCTGTGGTTTTTTCCACTTTGGTAATAGCGGCTTCTAACTCACCGTAGTTTTCAACGCCACTTTTTACCGCTGTCACGGCTTGCTGGGCGGTGAGTAATGCCGCATACGCTTTCGCTAGAGTTTGTACCGCTTTGGTGGTTAATGCCGTTTGAGCATTGGTTGATACTGCCACTGTTTTATTATTTTGCAGCAAGGCATTATGCACAGTGAGTTTTTCATTTACGCCTTTAAGTGCCTGCTCTGCCTGTAATTGTTTTACTTTTAGCTCTTTACTGGCATCACCAAGGCGCTCCATATCCACGCCCGCTTTTTGCAACACGGCTTGCTGCTTGCCGAGTTCTAGCTTATTACTGCTAACCGATCTACCCAGTTGGGTGAGTTCCGCGCTGGCATTTTTAACTTTAAGCGCATACTCCGCTTTTTTGCGGCTCGCCTCATCGACGGCATTAGTTAACTGATTTAAACCACTGCGCTCTTGCTCTAGTTCTTGCTTAAGTTTTTCAGCACTGGCTGCAGTACTCCGCTGGGTAGTTTCAAACTGTTTCAAATCATCATTAGCTTTCGCCAGCGCCTTAGCTTGTGCTTGGCTTGCCTGCGCATTATTACCTTGGGTAGCACTTAAGCGCTCAACCTCAGCACGGGACGAGGCAAGCTGGATATCGTATTGTGCTAATTGCGCGGCGGTTTGGTTATATTCAACCTCTAACTTAGCCGTTGATGCCGCAGCTTCACGCTGGGCGGTTTCAAGGCTTTTAGCCTCGGTCGTCGCTTGTTTTTGCTCGCGCTTTAATTGATCAAGGGCAAGGCTGTTGTCGCTAAATGCCTGCTCGTTACGGCTAATAGCAGCGGTTAACTCGTCAATGGCGCGAATGGCGGCTTGTTGTTGCTTTAAATCATCCAATTGCTCATTGAGCTTTTCGCTTTCGCGCCCCAACTCCTGCAACGCTTGCTCAGATTTTTTGGCCTCAGCCGAAAACAGATCTTTGCCTTGGATGGTTAAATTGACTTCTTGATCATTAAAGCTCATTGGTTAGCCTCATATAAATGCACGAAAACGGCTGTGATCGAAAACACTCGACCACCGCTAAATAGGTTGTAAACTCATGGGAATGGGATTAGTTGCGTCAGCTCATTTTTGAGCCAACGCTTAAAATCAATAACTTACAAAAAATTACTAATATGCTATGAACATCAACTCATTTTCGAGTTCATGTTTTAAATCAGTTAACTGATAAGTAAAATTGACAAACGCGCCTTAGCGGGGCGATACTATTTCGGCATTGGCAAAATCCACTGCCGAGATTGACCTCTCGCAATACACAGGCGCAGTAATGTCGCCAGCCTAGTGCTGGTTTTTTATTGCGTGACTTGGCGCACCACTTCTATGGTGAGCTGGGTGGGAGCACTTCGGTGCGCCGTTCCTGTGACGGTAAGGTCAATCCTGTTCAGCTCATCACCAAACAATTGACCTTGTTTTGTGATGATTACTCTCGATCACAGGAGTGTCACCCATGAACCTACAACAGCCTAAAAACACCCCCGCACAACTGGTATTCATTAACGGCCAGCAAACCATTACTAGCTCGCTGATCGTTGCCGATTATTTTGCTAAACGTCACTGTGATGTTTTACGTAAACTAGACCAAATACTTATTGAAGCACCCAGCGAATTTACGTCTACGCATTTTTGCGTAAACCTGCAAAATCAAAAGGTTGGCAATAATCAGCGCGATTTACGTCATTACCAAATGACCAAAGACGGTTTTATGTTTTTAGTCATGGGGTTTACGGGTGCCAAAGCCGCCGAACTGAAGATCAACTTCATTAATGCCTTTAACGAAGCCCAAGCCCGCCTGTCCCGCACCCAAAGCCCGTTTGAACGTCAACGCATGTTATTTACATGGGAAGGCGGTAAGATTGTCAGCTCACAGCCCATCGATGATGATCAGTTTGTCACTCGGCGCGATAAGCTGGTCAACTATATCCGCGAACCACGCTTTTTATCCCTTGAGCAGTTAATCGAAATTAGCGAAGCCGCTAACCAACAAATCGCCTGTATCGCGCGTATTGGCCGCGAGCAAGCACGGCTAGGGTAAAGCGACTGTTAAACGCCCATAAAAAATGGCTACCGTTGGGTAGCCATTTTTTGTTTGCACTGTTGTCTGACTTAGCAGTATTGCTAACTCATTAAGATCTCTACGCCCTGTTTTTTGACGATATTTAGCAACTTTAATGCGGGGCCATCGGGGTGTCGCTTACCTTGCTCCCACTTTTGTACGCTTGATAACGATACATTTAAATATTGTGCAAACACAGGCTGGCTTACCTTGTTACTCGTACGCAACTCTTTTATGTCAGCGGCAGAAAACTCTGCTAACTCAGGTAAGCAAAGCGCGTCAAACTTGCGCATGGTTTCTGGCGGCATGAGACCAGATGCATGTAACCCTTGGGCGGTATTATGTAATGACTTAAGTAAGCGGCTCATTTCTTATTACCTCGTATAACTCTTTATCTTTTATTGCTTTAGCTAACTGAGTGTTGTTGTAACTCAATAATAATTTAGCTAATTCTAACAGCACGGCTTTTTCGGTTTTAGTAATATTATCGCGTTCATTTTTAGCAAAACCAAACATGTAAAAAGCTTTATCTTCAGAGCGAAACGCAATCAATGTCCTAAAACCACTGCTTTTACCCTGATTCAGCCTAGGTACCCGTTTTTTGACCACGCAGCCACCCAGTTTGGCATCGATTAAACCGTTATCCATTTCGGTAACTGCTAGTATTAATGCTGTATCTTCAAGGCCTTCATCATTTGCCCATGATGTAAATTCTGCGGTTTTAAATATGCGCCCCACTATTATTCCTAACTGTAGCACTATGTCCTATAAAAACATATTAGCACCGAGAGGGAGATATGTACAATAACTAGGCTAGCCCAAACGAAATGGGCAGGCCTAGTAACAACCTAATTTTATGCTGCGCTACGGACGAAGAACTTAGATTTACCCGTGGCAACGATTGAGCTGTCAGCGAGTACAGCACCTTCAATATCGAAGCTACCGTAATCGGTACCGATCAAGTCTAAGCCTGATGTGGGTGTGGGCTTCCACTTATAAAACTTCAGCATCCACGGTTTGCCGGTTGAGTCGTTAATACCGTCAACAACCACACTGACCGTTTTGCCTGATTCCGTTAATGCCTGCAACGCATTACCCGCTTGGCTGGTGTAGCCAATGGTTAATGTTTGGCCTGCTGTAATGGCGCCAGTCGATAACGCGCGGATACCTGCGGCACTGACAACATAATCTTCATCAAGTACATAAGTCACATCACCCGCTTCATTTTTAACAACAGGGGCGATACTGGTATCAATCATTTTTGCGGTTTGTGCTAAGCCATCGAGCACAGCGATAATTTCTTCATCTGCGACGGGCGTTGCAGTTAATACATCAATCTTACCGCGCATAGCTAGCGCTAAGTTCTCGTTGTTAAAATCGTAAAAGGTTGCACTTAATTTTACGGATTTAATCAACGTGACTTCATCGGCATAACCCCCACCACCACGGTAGTTGGGCAAGGATTTGGTTTCTTGTTCGATAGCGAGTTTTACGCCGCTCACGTTGCCACAGTCACGGCCATCGATATAGACGATCGCTGAGCCGATGTAACTTTCGGTTACTATTTCACTCATAGTGAGTCTCCAAATTTAACGGTATTAACAAGGGATAAGGTGAACACCGCTAGGCCGTGTTCTTCATGGGCTTCGGGCATGATGTACTTGCAGGGCTCTGTCTCTTTAAAGCTGATCACCGAGGGTAACCAGCTAGGTTTTTCAGGGAAGCGTTCATCTTTATAAAAGGCTTCACGGATAGCGCGCACGAGGTTGATTAGCTCACTGGTTGGTTGCGGATTTTTAGCGAGTTTTACGCCAGCAACCACTTGCAGCACTAGGTCATCCTTATATTTATCAATGCCATTTTTAGCATCAAAGGCATCGGTATACGGCTGCAAAAAGATGAATTTGCTTTCTTTGGCAATGGACTGCACATAAAAACCTTCACGCACAGTGGCGCCGTCAACCAGCCCGAGGCGGTCTAAGATTGCTTGGATCATGGAGTTGCCTCTTAGTTAACGGCTAGCGTGGTGGCCGTAGCGTTCGCGTAGATGCTTAATAATTGGTGCTTCAATGTCTGGTAGCACACTTCTAAAACTACCCGCAACGGACGGACCATAGAGTGGTTTTGGCACCTTCGTATTCGCTTTTATAGCTTCTTCTTTTTTAAGAGTGCGCCAAGAGTTATCGCCGCGTTTGCGAGAAAACATCACTGTATTATTGTTAAAGCCAATAACGGTAAATGCACCTTTGAACCAAATCTTTTGATTCCTTAATGTGTTGACCATAAAGCCTTTGTTCATTTTAAGTGCAAAGTTATTTAACGAACTTGGCTCATAACGGGCTGATATAAATACATTTAAATCACTAGGATTTACACTGAAGGTCATGTTTTCATCAATGTAATCTCTGGATTTAAAACCATATTTATTGAAAATAGCATTCACAGCCATTTTCTTGGCAAATGGTCCAGTATCCGCAAGCGCCTTATTGATATTTGGCGTTATCTGATTGCGGATGCGGTTTAGTTCATTAGTGACTTCTTTAAGCCCTTCAATTTTTATTTTTGCCATAGCTGAGCTCCGATGGTCGCTAAAGCGGAATATAGATAAAGGTCACGCTGACCGAATCCATGCTTACCCTTTGGGTGAGCCGTCCTTGCTGGGCGCTAATGCCCTCACCTATCGCAAACTCATCACCAGAATTTACCGCCCCTTCGGATTGTAAAAACTCGGCACGACTGATTAGCTCGGGAATATATTCATTAGACGAGGCCGCAATTTCTGCACCGTTATCATCCAAACTCACCAGGCGAGTAAATGGCGCGGAGCCATCGCTTGGGGTAAAAAGGCACGGGTCAGCCAAACGCTGAAACAGTCGCACCATTTTACCCCGCACGCGATCGGCAAAGTGGTTGCCAACGTTAGGCATTGATCTTCACCCAGACGGTTTCGGCGCCATTGCCAGCTGCCAACCACGCCTTACCGACTTTGGTATTGTCGGTGGCGGTGGTGGTCAGTTCTTTTTCGGTGTCGTCCCAATACAGATCAACACCTAAAGCGACCACATCAGTGGACTTTTTCGGTAGCTCAAACACGCCTTCGGTGACGCCTGTACCTTCGGTATCGGCGGCAATGGCGCCAATCGCCACAACTAACAATGTAGCCAGTAATACTGCTTCACCACTGGCAACTGCGGCGGTGGGCGTAAAGCTGATGGTCTTGCCATCTTGCACATAATTTTTCATGTGGATAATCCTGCTTAAAAAACTGAATGAAAAAGGGCTATCGTTTGATAGCCCATTTATGTCGGTTTAGCGCTGTTTACACGCCTGTTGATTTCACCAAGCCACGGTAATCAAGCGGAGCCACACCCGCATCGATACGCACTTTGGTGGCTACGCCGTCGATAGTGAAGCCTTGTTGCTGTTCAATGTAAGGCGTGTCGATACCATCAAGATAAGCCACCTCAATGGTGTCGCGGCCTTGGCCCGCAGAAAGGAACCACTGAACCGTGCTGTTATCATCTAAACGAGGCTCAGCAATCACTTCTGCAAAGTTTTGGATTGGGTTAGCAATACCTGAATTCACATCGGCACCTTTAACAGAACTGGACTTAATGATCTGGTTAAACGAGGTTTCAAGCGCTACAGGGCACAGTACAAACTCAGGGCGAATATTCAGGTGGCGATTACCCGATTTTTGCTTACGCATTAACATGCGATTAGCATCGAGGGCCGCCACACTTGGCGCACCGGAACCTATGTTGCCGTGTTCATTATGGAACAGCGTTTTGCCATCAGCCATTGCGGGGTTTTTGGTTAATACCGCATATACCAAATCGCCAATGGTGCCTTTGGCGGCAAAGCCCATTTTCATTGGGATATCAGTCAACATACTCATATCGTCGTTGATAATGGCCTGACGGGTAATGCTGAACAACTCGCCATAGGTAGCCAGCGCGATTTGTTGCGCATGGTCGCCAACGGTGACGTACTTGTATTCCGCACCTTCACGCACTTGGCGCAGGCTATTAAAGTCACCAAGGCCGATACGTTTGGCGATATTAAAGTTGCCTAACTGGCCTTTCTTGGTCCAACGCTCAAAGGTTTCTTCGGCGGTTTCCCAGCCCATTAACACTGATTTATTAGCTACATCTAACAGGATATTGCCAAAGTCGCTTGAGCTGTGGGTAAAGGCTAAGCCGACCATATCCATTTTGTTGAATCCAGCGCAGCCGATACCGCGATCTAACAGTGAGGCGCGTGCCAACTCAAGCATGGTGTAGCTCGAATAGTTGTTGCTAGCTTCAGCTTTTGCATGGCCGGAACGCGCCATTAACTGAGCACGAATAGAGTCACCAACGATATTGCCGTTACCCGCATAAATAGTCGTGCGAGGTAACGTAGCGCACGGCGTAGTGTTCTCACCCAGCTTTGCCAAGATCATGTCTTTGGCTTTATCAGCATTGATGTTGGCATCGGCAATACACTGGTTTTTTAACTCGGCTAACTCAGGAAAGAAAGCAAATGCCGCATTGATACCGTTCATACGCTCAGTATTAAACGCAATCGCAGCCGCTTGAATAGCAGTGGTATCAGGTTGATTTGTGGGAGCAGGAACCTGAGCACTCACAATCGGAGCTGGCGCAGGCGCGGGTTGTGGTGCAGGCGAAGGAATGTTTCCCTTTGGTGCAAACAGGTTTTTTAGATGTTCAGGCATATTGGTAAAATCCTTAAGACGTTTTGAATTAAGTGATGCCGCCATTTGCAGCGGATCGGTGAGGGTGTTGGCAAAACCTTTTTCCACTGCTTCGCGGCCTGTTAACCATGTTTCAGCGGCTAATAAGGCGTGAAGTTCATCTTCGGGTAAGCCTGTTTTGTGTTGGTAGGCGCCCACTAAATTGCCTTCAACCTTATCGAGCAAGTCGGCGTATTTGCGCATATCTTCGGCATCACCGAGAGTTCCGCCCCAAGGCTTATGCACCATCATCATGGCGTTTTCAGGCATGATGACTTCATCAAAAGCCATGGCAATCACACTGGCCATCGAAGCGGCAAGGCCATCTATGTAGCAAACTTTGTGCGCTGGGTGGCCTTTGATCATGTTGTAAATCGCCATGCCTTCGAATACATCGCCGCCTGGCGAATGAATACGGGCGGTAATGGTGCCCACTTTGCCTAGGGCCTGTAGATCACGGGCGAACTGTTGCGCACTAATGCCCCAGCCGCCAATCTCGTCATAGATCATTAACTCGGCATTACCGTTTTGGGCTTTGAGGCTATACCAGCTATTGGCGGGTTTATTACTCTGGTTCAGCGTTGCGACGGGCACGCTCAGCGCTCCGCTTGGCAGCATTGCGCTTAGCATTGCTGATGCTATTGGGGTCTTTTTCACTGTTAGGATCTCCTAGCGAGGGGTCGGGGTCATTGGCCGTGACCATGTTGTTTTCGCGGTTGTAATCCACCTCACGCTTACGCTGGCGTTTTACTTCTGCAGGATTACGGCCACGGGCGCGAGTCCAATCGGCCTCGGTTGCGACATTGGCAGCGATCATCATTTCCCAGCCTTCGGCCTCTTTACGTGGGTCAATCCATGGCATGGTGGGCCCGTAGTACACGGCATCAAATAAGGTGCGCATGTCGATATCTGGCGGTAGCACTAATGGGTCCTGCTTGTTGTGCATTTCCATTTTGAGAAAATTGCGGAATACAGGGCGCGACCAGCCAGCACAAAACCACTGCTGCATAATGCGGTTGGATTCGTCTTGCTCAACCAGCTCTTGGCGCTGGCTTGAATAACTGCCTTTGTAGTCACGGGCAATGCTGGAATAGCTGCCACGGGTACCAGCTGCGGCGGCTTTTAATTGGCCGTTACGAAAATCAACTAAGTGCACATTAGGCCGATTGGATTCAATCATGCCCACATCTTCACCGGGCTTGAGATCATCGAAGGTCATGCCAGGGGCAATGGGGATTTCGCGGCTTGACGATTCACTACTTGAGTCAGGAACAAACATGGCGGCATCACCACGCTTGATGTAAAACGCCAGCGCGGCGGCAATCCTTGCGGCGACTCGCTCGGATTCTTCATAGTCTTTAATATCACCAAGGCGGGTTAAAATGCCGTGGAATAACGAAGCGCCGCGCAGCTGGTGCAAGCGTTTGAACAAGCCTAAGTGCATCATGCTCGATGCGGGTATCACTTTGGTTTTGTATCGAAAGCCGACTTGATCCGCAGGGTGATCCAGCAATACGTGATAGTTAACCACTTGGCCCCAGCCGTTAACCTCAAGCCCTTGGCGTACCCGCTTTGCTGGTTCGTTTAACTCGTAGGGGATAAAGTCGGCTTCTAAGGCTTCAATGCTGTATTGGGTGCCTTGCTCGTTGGGGTGGCCGAACTTAGCCACTTTACCCATCACATGCTGGCCGAATACATCACCATCACGCAGGGCGCTACGTAACACTAAACGCTCTAATTCAGGGCGACTAAAGCGGCCCGTCACATCACACTTAAGCGACCATGCACCGAAACGGCGTTGAATATCATTGGCTAAGTCATCAAGGATTTCACCGCTAATACTGCGCGGTTGCGGTTCAACCACAATCCCTTGGGCACCGATCACCCTTTCTTCCATGCGGTCGAGAATGCCGATACTGAGGTCGTGGTTTTCATCCAGCCAACGGGCTTGCTCACGCAGGCTTTTACCAGCGGCAAACACTGCTTGGTTGGCCCCGCGACTTTCCTTTTTAGCGCGATGCGTGCGGCTTGGGCTGGCGGCTTCATACCCTTTCAGGTTGCGGTAGCTCATCGCTGCCGCTTCACGCTGTAATGCTAAACGCGGGGCAAATATCGCCAGCGCATCATTGATAATGCTCATGTGTTGCTCCGACTTATATTTTTAGAAGTGCCCTATTAATGCGGCTTGATTAGTTAAAGCTGGCTAACTTAACGCCGCCCTGTGGACGGCTAAAGGCATTTAAACGGCGCTCCCACTCAAGCCGACCTTTGCGGATTTCGCCTAGGTCCTCTGTGGTCATCGTCTTGCCGTTGATCGTGGTTTGCTTGCCGGCCAACACATCAAGCTCGGCCTGAAAGTACGCATCGATCATCTGTTGGCATTGGGTTTGGGTCATGCTGTTATCCTTGGCTTTATGGCATTGACTACAGCCAACCGCCAGAACTGCCACCACCGCCACCGTTTAGGTAAGCAGCATTCGCATTGGCCTGTTTTGCGGCTTTGGGTTTAGGTTCTTTGGGTTGGTCGCTTGATATGGCGATCGGGGTAACTTGTGAAAGCTTGTCGAGGTTGATGCCGAATTTCTCTATCGCGATATATAGCGCGGCCAAGGCGTAAACGAAACAATCTAACGCCTCGTTGCGGCGCTTTTGGTTGTCCCATTTATAGATGATCCGCCCGTTTTGGCGCACCGGCACCTTGCGTTCGCTGGTGAGCTGTTGCAGCTCAACGTCATCACATACCGCTTCGTTTAGCGGAAAGTGAATCGCACCAGGCTTGCGCACATCAACATCAGGGGCAATCCGCAACATCGACATCAACAGCTCTTTGGCGTTGTCGGTACCAACCTCCGTTAAGTAAACACCTTTGGCGGTTCGCTTACGGGGGAAGTTGGCGATCGGCTTACCGTAAACGTTGGCACCTCTAATGGGTATAACCCGCATTAGCCCAAGCTTTTTACTCATAGCGTAAACGTCATCGGTGTAGTGGCCGCCTGAGTCCCAACCCGCGACACCAATATTGAGCACAACGCCATCGGCACGAGCGTAGCTTTGGCCGATACGCTCAGCCACTTTGTCTTTTAATACTTGGCTTGCTGGGTCGCCGTATAAAATAAAGCGGTCGATTAATGCCGCCTCTTTACCTGCGCCCCAGCCCCAAATGCGGCCCTCATAACGGTCGTCTTGGGTGTCGATACCTGCCGTTAAATACACCACCCAGTTAGGCACTTTGCCACTCGGGTACATTTCGCGGCGCTTAGCTAATTCTTCCCACTCTAAGCGTTCGCCGTTGTCGTTATCCCACGGCTGGCCTAACTTAGTGTTGACGAAAGTCTGCAGCTTTTCTTTATCGCCTTTGGCTTTAAAGAACTCAGTAACCAGTTTCGCCCAGCTGTTGAGCGAGTTATAGGCCGACCAGATATGAATCGAGATATTGGGCGGCGTGGTGATGTCGTTTCCATCGGTATCATAAAAGTCTAAAAAGTCTTTTGTGCGGATGTCGGTGTTTTCGCATATCCACACTGCACTGGGGTGCAGCTCCATATCGTCGAGCTGATTGTTTTCGATACAGCAACCACAGTGCTCACACAGATAATAGGCTGTGCTTGGATCGTGCTCACCCTTGGCATTTTTGTGCCACTTAATACCAAAGGCTTCTTCAGGGCCACCCCACTTTAAATCCTGCAGCTCAAAGCAGTGTGGGCAAGGCAAGTTGAACTTAAAATAGTGCGGTGATTCGCTGCAGGCTTTTTCAATCTGGCAAGTACCAAGCACTTTAGGCGTTGAACCGCGGATCGACTTAGGGAACATCGACAGTTCGATACGAGTATCACCAAGCGATGTGGCGTTACCTTCGTGCTCGATGGATTCATCAAAACCCGCTAGCTCATCGTAGATCACATCATCGGTGGAGATTTCGCGATAGTTAGCGGCAGCGGTACCACCGCGCACCATCAACGTTTTGCCATTGGTGAATATTTTATCTTCTAGCGTGCTGTCTTTATGCTTGCGCCCCATCCAAGGTGCAAGCGCGCGCCAAACGGGAATATCACGAATCGCTGTTTCAACGTGCTTTTTCATGAAGGTTTTGGCTTGACCATCACGAGGCTGATAGATCAGCACGTTGCGCTTTTTGTGCTCAATCTTGTAAGCAGCGTTAGCCATCAGCATTTTGGTGTAACCGACACGCGCTGACTTCATTAAGTTAAGCGTGCTGATTTGGTCGTTACCCATGGCATTAAGAATGCCAATTTGAAACGGTAAACTTTCCCACTTGCCCTCGGTGTAAGAGGACTCCGACGACATGTAAAAGTGCTCGTCGGCGTATTGTGAACAGGTGAGCATGGGTGGCCGATAGAACGAACGCAGCCCAGCAGCAACGGCGGCTTTCAGATTTTTAATCTGCGCGGCCGATATACTCATCTAATAAACCCTCTATGCCCTCCGCAAGATCGGCGGCGGTGTTTTGGCTTTTAATCACCTCCGCTTTGATAGCGTCGATTGTGCGTTCTGGAATGTCGGGAAATTTGCGTTTTACCCGTATGTGTATTTGATCAAGCACTGGGGCAATTTGCGCCGCAATGCGATTTAGCACAAAGGTAGCAAAACTAACTTCGACCACTTCTTTGAGGTCTTTTTCGTTTTTAATCTCCTGCCCAACTGCTTGTGCCCGAGTTAAGCGCCAGCGTTCGTAGTCCATATCTGGCTTATCAGGATCATCTTCATCGGGTTTAGTGATGGTTTTTTTACGATCGTTGGCAAGTCTGTTACCCACCACATCAGCCATTTTGTATAAACACACGCGACCGCGCTTGCTGTGTACTGGCACGTCCCACTTATCAAACGCTTGGGTGCTGATCTCAAGGCTTTTGCATAAGTCAGTTTTACTCAGTAGAACAGGCTCGGGTGGTGATGGTTGAATGCGGGCCATTAGGATGCTCCACTTGTTTTAGCAGGGCGGCTTTCAGTTGCATGTCGGCAGCGTGAAGTTGCATGTCGGCGGCGTGAAGTTCTTGTTTGCGCTTTTCGTCTTTTTCTTCTTGTAAGCGCTCACGTTGACGGCGAAATTCTTGATAAGCAATGTTGCCCAAAAAAGTGAGGAAGGCGAGTAATACGCCAATTAACATCGCCACTTTATCCATAGTAAAGACACCTCCCAATGTGCTCATTAGTGACGATATATAGGCACTCAACGTAAACCCTTTTTGGGTGGCAACATCATTAATGTATGGATTGTTCATGCTGTTTTTCCATTCGCCATGTTTCGAGTTTCTGCCAATCGGTATCACACTTGGCGATCACGGCTAAGAGTTGAATGATGCAATCGGGCAGATCAGCATTAGCGTCTGAGCTACATTCGGCTGGCAGGCACTGGCTCATTAATGATTGCGGCGGTAACACATATTGGGTCTGCTTGGTGACTACGGTGCGCGCAATAGGCGGCGTGCTTGAGCAGCCGCTTAACATCATCAGGCACAACAGTATTAGCCCAACTTCGGGTTTGTTCATTAGCTGAGGTCCTTAGTTTTTTAATGGCGTCTCGCTGATCGGCAAGCTGGCGATCAATCTCAGCCTTGGCTTTAGCGGTTTGTTCATTGAGCGCTAAGACAAAGGCGTAATCCTTAGCAAGCCTGTCACGTTCGATGGCCTGCGCTTGCAGTTCATCGGTAACGACTGTGAGATCATCTTGCAGCATGCGCTGGTTAACGGCGGCAGTTTCGAGCTGCGAGTTTTTTAACGCGAGGTCAGCTTTAACGGCGGTAAGGCTAAGGCCAAGTAGCGTTATCACTATGATGAGCGCTGCGATTAAATACAGGTGCAGCGAGCCCGTGGCATTAATGATTTTGTTCCACATATAAATCCTTTAAGCAGATTGTTTGCTCTTTTGCTCGGCGTTCGACTAAGCCAGGCTGCTTGATGTCACGCGCATAGACAAACCCATTACATCCATGTTTGCCGCAGGCTTCGGTGAGCTGGTGACAAGCGGCCACCCGTTCGCCACGCAGTAACAGCTTGCGCAAGGTGGAGGTTTGAAAGTTACCCGCGCCAAAGTTATAAATCAGACTGAGATAAGCAGCGTGTTCACCTTCGGTAAGTTGCACCGGATACGTTAGCCGCCGCAGCTGCCGATCGGCTTTACCTAAATCCTTGGCGAACATTTCAATGCATTGCTGCTCGCTAAAAAACTGGTTGATCTCAAGCTCAGGGCCAGTGTGACCAAAGCAAGCAGTGATAACTTCCACCGGATCAAGATAAGTGTGCAGAATGGGCTCGCCGTTCGGCGCTTCGACTGGTGCAATTAAGTTAGCACCCGCTAGCGCAACGGCAGAAGTCAGCCCCAATGCCATGAGCCTTTGCTTTAATGACATGGGTCAGTCTCCTTTAAAATGAGGTTAGCCTTAGCGCGGCCAACGGTTAGATCAACGGTGAAGGTAGCCGCCTCTAACTGCTGATGTTTTTAGTGTCTTTCAACGTCCGTAGCGGCAATGTCGAACACCACGGCAACACATACCCACCACGGCCACCATTGCAGCGGCCGCTTTTGTTCAGCTGGGGTTAGCTAACGAGCAGCTATTTGGATGTTTGCGAATAAGAAATGGCGACAAATAAAAAGGGCTCCTAAAAGGAGCCCTTGGCAGACAAATAACGTGCGACTGAATAAATGTAACCTTAGCAAGCGTATACAAATGTACTCGATTTTAAGGGCCTTGAAAGCGGCAAATGTGCCGCATAAAGCGACAAAAGTGCCGTTTCGGAATTTGTAAATATGTGATACATGAAAACTTAATCACAGAGGATTTATCGTTTTACTTATCACTTAAGTGATTTGAGTGATAAAAGCATTTAGCTGAGTTTACATTTTACTTATCACTTAACTGATTTAGCTATTTACAGCGACATGCAACACGAACAATGAGAACCATATTCCCAACGCCAAGAAAATGGTCATCACGTAAAAATTCAGATAAGGGGAAACCGGATGATCGAAGGATCAAAAAACGATCTGGCAAAGTTGTTATATTCGGCGGCAAAAATGACCATCAAACATCACTAGACACACACTTAATAAAATTAATATAAATCATAAAGATAAGTTAGAATTTTGTTACTTGAATTTCTTTGGATTTTAAGGGGCTCATAAAACAACAACCAACCACCCCAAAATTCTCATATGTAGTGAAGCATTGCGCGTCACCGCCCCCGCAGTGAAGGCAGCCGGAAGGACCCGTGATGATAACAGGTCGCATCTAGCCCTGATGATAGCCATTCTCATTTGAGCAGGCAGAGCCTAACCTATTGACAAAGATGATATTTCGCAACCAAACAACTCGTCGCGATAGTACTTGAGTTCCGCTATCGACTCCCGAATATCGGCTAAGGCTTCATGCTGATACTGCTTAGCCTTAATCGCATTACGCTCTACCTCAGGCGCCCAAGCTCTAGCTGCGAGCCCTATTGCTGATATGTCTAGCTGCCTGTAATGCATGTACTCATGAAGCTCAGGCATTTGGCACATGATAAACGAACGATCAAGCATGATTGAGTTACCCGCAAACACCACACCAGTCTTAGCTTTACGGTCATGCTTAGGTATTCCCAGTGCTTTCAGGTGTTCGAGTACCATCTGCTCAGCCTGTGCTAACGATACTGATGAGGCACGAACAGCAGCTAACAACCCACTCTTAGTATGCACATCTATCGCCCACTCATGTGACCTTGCAATGTGTTCATCGTCTTGATGCACAACAATGTGCAGCGCTTCACCCACTTGGTTTAACTCACTATCAGTCACGATAAAGGCCAGCTCAAAGATAGGGTAATACTCCATACCCAGCATCCCATTGTCTAAGCGGCCGTTCAGCCCACCCGTTTCTAAATCACCAAACAAAAAGAATTGCTCCATCACCCACCTCACTTTGCTAATTGAATCTCTGCTCTTCTCAACCAATACACATACGACTTCTTACTGTCGAACCCCATCAATGCCCACTGGCCTTTGCACACGTAACAGGTGCGAATCGCCCGAATACAATTTGGCGATAAGCACTCAATCATCCTATCGAACTGGACCACATGCTTAGGAACGCTCAACTCCCTAACCAACGCACATCCATAAACCTGCACCTCGCCTAACTTATCGCAAGCACTGCGATTAGTGAAACCTTTACCGAGTTCTTGGAACGCCCAATAACGCCCCCAGGCATTGAGCCCAGCACGAAGGGCTTTCATGTTGACCAAGTCATCACGCCCATCGGCAACCAATGTCACTCTTAAATTAGATGGTCTCATTCGCTACCTCCGTGATCTGCTCAATCGATAAATGAAATACATCATCCAAGATGGCAAGAAAATGGTTAGAAGGAACATTGCTTTTGCCGCTCTCCCATCGCTGATAAGTCCGGCGATCCACTCCGTAAATCTCAGCCACTTCATGCTGACTAAAGCCCCTAATACCACGCCCAGTTTTTAGAATGATTGCTGACCGATTGCTCATAAAACCACCTTAATTTGTGCCATTGCATACTCTTGTAAGGCTGATGCAACGATCATCACAGCCACCCACTCGCACCAAGGGTTTGAGCACTCCCAACATTCGCAGACGATCTAGGGATTATCTCGGGCGCAACCTCACTAAAACCGAGCGAAATTAAATGCGCGTGATACGCATCAAGCGCACTCAACATACCCTTATCCAAAGTCGAATGAACATAGGTACGCAAAAGCACAGGCAAGGCATGATTAAGCAACCGCTCACCCACCATAGTATCCACGCCCATGTCTTGGATAATCGTCCGACAAAGCTTACGCAAATCATGCGAGGTAAACTCTTTAAACCGAATCGTCTCACTCCAATAATGCGCAGTGCGCTGGCTAATAGCGCCCACATCACCCGCAAACAAAAACGCCCGCTTACCCACATTTTTAAGCTGCCACTGCAAATAATGCTGGATCAACGCCTTAGCCGTAGGCGTTAACGGTAGCCGGTGCTCTTGGCGGTTCTTCGCGTTCGCCGCAGGAATAAACCAAAACTCACCCGCAAAATGCTCCCATCGTGCTAAACGGGTTTCACCGATGCGGGTACCGAACATCAGCATCAGCATAAACAGCATCGCAACAGGCATAAATGCATCCCGCAACGCCACAAACAACGGCCCGAGGTCCGACTCCATCAAGCGCGTATCTGGCTTAGGTGATAAGGTTAAACTCATCGTCACTCGATACCCCATCAGAGGATTAAGTAATAACAACCTAAAATCCGCCGCCAAACTCAACGCCCGCTTAAGCACATTCACACTCAAACGAATGTAATGCGGCGCATAACCCTCATTCAGCATCAGCTTCACCAACGCACTATCCACCACCAAAAACGACAACTCAGCCAAGGCCACATCCCCCAACTTAGGCAGCAGCTGCTTACGCATAATCGACCTACAGTTATCGCGCCAGCTCGGGCTTAAGGTCGTATTACCATCCAAATAATCCCCATACCACAACAGCAAATCAGTCACAGTCGCAAACTCACCGCGCAACACATCCGCGCCCGCACTGCGCTTAGCCAGCATTACAGGTAAATCCGCTAAAAACGTCTTAATGCACATGCTCGGCCACACGCCTTGCTTCTTCCAAACCGTCTTATCCCCCTCATTAATCACCAAATGCACGCTCGCCTTCGTCCTATCCGCCGTTGCCCGTAAACGCAGCTCAGGAAACTGCGGGTCCCTAAAATCCCGCGTCAAACCGCCACGTAACCAACGGCGCAGCGCGGCATCGTTCAACTTACCCACCTCAACCCCGCTAGCAGCCATCGTTTGCCCCCTTAAGCCCTAGGTTTGCCCGTAAATTGGCAATAATCGATTTCGCCTTTGCCGCCTCAGTCGGCCGCGTCACCGTTTCAGGTAATGCCTTTGGCAACTCAACATCGGTCAACTCGCCACGGCTAAAGCGCCTGCATAACACTTTGTAATTGCGCTCAAACGTCATCAACACATCCTTTTCGAGCCCAGTCGCAAACATCCAACTGCCCGTCTCGCGCACCGCTAAGCGCACCACATCGTGGCTCCATGTATGCTTATCAGGGTGATGGTAATGGCGCGTTGCCTCCTTAAACGCCGCCTCTAACTTGGGCAGCCCTAAATCACAGGCCGTGGGTTGGCACCACAAAGCAAACTGGCGCGGTGTCGGCCAAAACTGCCTATCGCCCTGCTCGCGTCTGGCGCGATTCAGCCCCGCTTGCACTTGCTCACGGCTCGCAATCCCCTGCGCCGCCAAGGTTTTAAGCCACTCGCCTTTGTGGGTCGCTTCGTCCTCAGGCCGTGGCGCACTCACCGGGAACAACACCCGCAATTTGCTAAACACGCTGTCCACAATCGCCATGTCCATTGCCGTGGGCTCAGGTTGCGTCACCCGCGCGCCCTGCCCAACCAGCGGCTGGCGTATCAAGGTCTGCAGTGATTTCATGCTCGTATTTTGCTTCGCAGTCATATCAAAGGATCCTCAGGGTCATACACCGCATGGCGCCAATCCACTTGCCCAACCGCGGCGGCCATCGGTCTTGGCAACGGCGTTAGCCAATGGCGTTCGCGGATAAACTTGGTAATACCCAACACAAACTGGCCGTTCGCACTAAAGCCCCAACTTGCATCCAGCGCCGCAGCCTCCTTCAACCACGTCACCGCCAACACGCAATCGGCATCGGTCAGCTTTTCACCCTTCCACGCTTTCCACGCAGCCGAATCCGAGCCGCCTTTGCGATGGGCGGGATAGGCTTTAAAAAACGCATTGAAAACCGACTTAGCACTCGTTGCTGGACAACTATCTTTTAAAGATTCCTTGATAGGTTCAAAAGAGTGATAGATTCCGGTGCTATCTGGTGGCACAGGGGGTGTGCTATCTGGTGGCATACCTATGCTATCTGGTGGCACCCCTTCGGTGCTATCTGCTAGCACAGGGGGTGCTACCTCGTAGCAGATTGAAATCGTGTAAATATTGGTTAAATTTCCCTTAGGTCCCTTACGATTTTTAATCGTCACAAAACCCATATCAACCAAGGCCGCAATATGCTTTCTCACAGTGCTATGACCAATCTCGCACTGATCTGCAATATGCTGATGGCTCGGCCAACATTCACCATTATCGTTCGCGTTGTCGGCCAGCTTAATCAACACCAGCTTGCGCAGTGGATTACCCACCTTGGCCTTCATCGCTTTTACCATCAATTCCATGCTCATAAGCCACCGCCTAACTGCGCGACAGCCAGCACAAAATTGACGAAATCATCATGTATACGTAACATGTAATCGCCTCTCTTAGGTATTAAGCCCGCGCTCAGTCGCCAAACTTTAGCGGGCTTTCTTATTTCAAAAACTCACATAGCAAAGGAACTGCCATGACTAAAGCCCACCGAACGAAAGAACACTACGAAGCAAACAAAAAGCTTCATTCAGAAATTGGCCAACAAGCCTACTCGCTAGACGTATTTGGTGACGAACTGGCCGAACGCGAAAAATATAAAGGAGTGACAGGCATAGACGCTGTACACCTGTATATCTGCTTAAAATTTTGTTGGAAGCCAAGCGATGTTCGAGCGATGACCGAGCAAGATCTTCGATTCTTACTGACTCAAGAAATGCACAATTGGACTTTGCCAAAAGAAGCACGCGTGTAGACTCGCAATCCGTCGTCTCGGCCTGTGACTTTAAACAGGCCGCTTTACAGCGCAGGATGGCAATATCACTACGAACCATCGGTTCTAAATCCGCCAAACACTTATCACTTAACTGATTTGTGAACATGTCATTCACTCCTTCTTTCATTTCAACAAGTCATTCAAACAAGTCATTTCAACAACTGCCACTTATGCCCATTGGCACACACAGCGCGCTTTGAGCCCGACTTGGTTTGCTTTAAAGCCAAACCGCACTGGCCACACGGCACATCAGCCACCCGCTTAAGCATCACCGCATTAATCTGTGCGCTGTGATTAGCGCGTTTAGGCCGATAACCTAACGCCCGCGCCACTTTTACATACTCTTTCGCAATCCATTTGCCATCGGGCTCCAAGTGCAAACCGTCGCCGATCATGTCGCCCAAGCGGATCAACTGCTGGTGCAGCTCAGCTTTAGCACTGGCGATAACATTAATGTTTAGGTTCGATTGCTGCATCGCTATCACTTCTCGGCCGCGAATTGCGCCGCCTTACCGCCATGACTCGCTAAATACGGATACGCCAGCTCTAACGCCGCCATGCTCGCTTGCGTGGTCGCCGCCGACTCTTTTAACTCGCGGTGCGCCGCCACTAACTGCTCGCGCTTGGGCTCATCGCCCAAATGGATCACCGCCACTTGCGCCTCGGCGTTCTCTTTAGTTAACGACGCCGCCATATCGGCCACATGCAACACATGGCCGTCATTCATACGGTCAGCTATCACCGTTACCCCAGTACAACCAAACACATCATTGAGATACTGCACCCGCAAATGCTCGGGCAATGCCGCCACCAGTGCTTGCTCAACATGAAACAAGCGATCAACCTGCGGGTGTTGGCCTTCGTACTGGCCAAGCCAACGGAACAGCTTTTGGGCATTTATCCGCGCATCGTTGTGCACGTCTTGCGTGCTCGCAAAGCTAATGCCCTCCGCCGCCAACACCTCGCTTAGCCCAAGGCGCTCAACCGCCGCAACAAAATCTATCGCCAGCGCAAAGCGTGTCATCTTGGGTAACTCCAACACCCGATGAATCGTTTTCATCAACAAATTCAAACGGCTGTCATTTTTACGTGAATGGGTTTTCATGTGTACTGTCCTCCTTCAACCTAAAGTGAACCTAAGCCACACTCGCGGGCTTAGGATTATCTAAAACAACAACGGGGTTAACTTTGAGTGCGCCATGACTTAGGCGCTCGATTTGATAAGCGCGGAGTTCGGGAACGTCTTCACCCCATTGGCTAATTGCAGAAGGTTTGATGTTCAAGACCTGAGCGAGCTTGGTTTGAGAACCATAAAATTTGACGGCATCATCTTTTGTCATGAGTTGATCTCCACACTGAGCAAGTAAGTTTTCTTACACAATAGAAAGAAAGGAAACTTATGTCAACAAAAGATAAGATCACTTACATGAAAACACTCGGTCAGCGCATACGCGAAAAGCGTAAAGAATTAGGCATCACCCAAAAAGCACTTGGTGCTTTAGTTGGGGTTTCTGCTGTTGCAGTAACTCAGTGGGAAAAAGATGAGACAGCCCCAAAGGGCGCAAATTTATTTGCTTTAGCGAAATCACTGAAATGTGATCTCAGCTGGCTTCTAAATGGACAAGCCGCTACGAAACCTGAATCCAATGCTGAATGGGCTGGCGGTTTTGACCTATGGGACAGTGATAGTCCACTGGGTGAGGATGAAGTTGAAATCCCCTTTTACATGGATGTAGAACTCTCAGCGGGCGAAGGTATTACAGAAGGTGTTGAGTATAAAGGCCCCAAGCTCCGCTTTGCCAAAAGTAGCCTGAAGCGCCAAGGCGTAAACACGGATCGTGCAGCCTGTGTCAAAGTGAATGGCAACAGCATGGAGCCCGTATTACCCCACGGCTCAACAGTGGGCGTTGATACCTCAGCCACTGAGATCATTGACGGTAAAATGTATGCCATTAACCACGATGGCATGATGCGCGTCAAAATGCTCTACAAACTCCCCGGCGGTGGCCTGCGCCTACGTAGCTACAACACCGATGAGTGGCCAGACGAGCACATCAATAACGAACAACTTAAAAACATTAAAGTGATTGGCAAAGTGTTTTGGTATTCGGTTATGTTGTAAAGCATTTGCAACTCGAAAATAGCTTTTCCAACGTATTGTTGAGTATAACCCTGTTAAACAATTACGCTTATTAGCCAGATTCAGCTTAACTATCCTATTAATATCACCTCTTTTAGCTACAAACCAATCAACGCTCGACATAACTAGTTACAATGGTGCTTAACAGATGTATTTATGGGTATGAATCAATTATCTGGAGATTTGATTAATTCGAGAGCAAAAAAACTGTTGTAAGGAAGATACAGAGCAAAATGGGTCTGGTTTTATGGCCAGCGTGAATCACGCTAGTACAGCGAGATTCCCTAACTCCATTTTGGACAAAACTAGGTTAGTCCAACCACTTTAAGTTAACCTGATATAGATTTTAAAAAGTATCTTTTGCTTAATCAGCGAAGAAATAACTAAAGATCGAGCTAAGGCGATTCACCACAAAGGACACGGAGAGGAGCTAATTCTAAAGCACAGCTCTATATCTTAATGCTTTAATCTTCGCAGCCAAAATCTTTAACTCCTTGTGCTCCGCATAGCGCAGGGCACAGTGGTAAGAACGCTGTTTACTTTCATTAAGCATCAAGTCAAAACCAGATCTCCCCAGCGGAGGTAAAGGGAAGGAATATGGATGAGGGAAAAGAAATGGTTCAGTTGATTTCTATGGGTTTCCACTTAATGTGACTGTATAAAACTAGTTTATGATACATAATTATTTAAATAAAATTAGTTCCGTACATTTAATGTGTCACGACTAATTTCGATGATATCATTTGAAGAAGATGCCTTCTATTTATAAAGGCTGGCTTGATAAATTTTTTATGTTAATCAAGCTGAAGCCATAATAGAAATTCTTCATCAAGCTGGTTTGAGGTAATTAAAGGCTTAGCAAGGAGTTAGCATAAAATACAAAAGATATCGTTGGACGTTCTTTTATTTAATGTTCCTTTTCAAAATTGAGTTTGTCAGTTTTAACTAGGAAATCTTTGCTCAATACTTGCCCACTGTTCTCTAGCCATAGTATTTTCCATCTCTAACAAATGAAAATTTGTTATCCCATTGGTGTTAAATTTAGGATTACAAGTTGCAGTGCTCAAGTCTAGGGGCAAGGCCATTGCCATTGGTAAATTATCACTGGGAATAAATAACAACTTTATAAAAATATATTTTTCAATAGCCTCACTAGCTTGTACTTTATACTTTTCAGATTGGATAGCTGATTCTACAATATAAGTTAAAAATAACTTTGCATGCTCTATTTGTTGTGCACAACGTTCATCATCACCAGCTTTACTTGATTTCATATCGCATATAGCAATATAAAGTTGATTACCATTCTGATGAAAAATAAAGAAGTCACATTGTTTAGTTAGAAAAAAAGCATCATTTTTTACAAAAGAGGAGTACTTAGAGTGCTCTCCGTTTATAAAGTCAGCCTCAATTATAAGGGTATTTCTAAGTTGTTGATCTATCAAGACTCCATTATGAATTATTGATAAAGTTCTTAATGCCGCACCTGAACTACCTTCTACAAACTCTAATTCACTATGGACGTTTATACTAACTTTTTTCTTTTGGAATCGCTTGACAACCTTATTATCGAATATCCCTCTTAATTTATTAATCATCACAACTACTTTCCAATAAAGAATAATAAATTTCTTTAGTATATTTATTATTACTGTTTATTTCATCGTTGAATAATTTCATTGAAACCCCGAACTCTCCAACATCCATTTTGAAAATGCAGTTGTTAGACTTCGATACGACGTATGCTTTTACTTTTTCAGGAACTATAATCGAGTTACTAATGTTTTTATTATCTTTTTTAAACTCGTCTAGCTTTATACTGCTGAGCTTTGAACTTGATAACATTATTAAGTTATTAAGTTCTCTAATAAGGTGATCACTATGTGTAGTAATTAAAACTTTCACACCAGAATTTATCAATGCAGCGATAAGGCGAGCCATTTTAATCTGATTATCAAGGTGCAGATTTAATTCTGGCTCATCTATAATTAATAGCTCACCAACTTTTGCTTCTTTTTTTATATAATGCTCAATAAGAAAAAGAGACTTTGCTGATGATGAAACAACATGTAACGGTATTGCTTTATTGTCACTAGTTTTAAAAGTAATGCCCTTTTCACTAGAGTTAAATTCACCACCAATGAAATCATTTAGCATATCTAAGAGATAAGGCGACTTTTGAATTAACTCAGACTTGCTTTTATTCGTTAAAGACGCTCTTATAGTATCGATATTGTCTTGTATAGGATCGCCATACACTGGGTACAGGCCTATTTCTTTTCTCTGAGATGCTAAATACGACTTAATGTTATTAGCATGGATACTCCGTGTGAGTTTTTTAGCTATTTCTGATGCTTTTTTATCAAGACTAGGCAAAAATAATGCTATACCAGTTCTTTCAGATGTAATTATTTTAGTGTTAGGAAAAATGAAACTAGTTATCCAATCACTTAAAATTGTTGGCGCAACATCTATAGGCGTAATATCTGAGCGATTCAATAAGCCACTATGAGTTGTATACGTGAACGTAATATCTTCATCATCAATTTCCTTTTTCATTTCAATGTCTAGCATCTCAAAAAAACTAGCTTTATATAAAAAAGAAGTACTAACTAATTTTTGATATAATTCAGTATTTTCCTTCAGTGAAAAAAACACCTTCCCTTTATTTGTGAATTGGTTAAATAACTCAATTGTGATATTTGTATTAGCAAAGAAGTTTGAATCTGTGTTAAAAGTATTTTGCAACCCCTCTCTAACAAATCTTGTAGTAAAATCATTTAAATTTAGTGATATATTCAAATTTTTAAGGGGGATGGGGAATGAAATGGCGTCTGACTTCACGCTAGGATTATAATCTTTTTTGAAAAAATCAATAGTGATCTCGTTGATTGTTAAATCAAAAAGACGCTTGGAGAAATCTCTAAGCTCAAATTTTTCTTGGTTTAATAAACCCCAAATGCTATGACTTACATATGTTTTACCAACATTATTTCTTCCACAAATAATAGTTAAATCACCTAACTCAACGTCACCTTCTTTAATTGGCCCTAGATGTTCAAATTTAAATTTCATATGCACTTTAAACCTTAAGATGCTGAATAAATAGCTATTATTACCATTCGATCATAACAGATTTATGAAACTATAAATACAACTTTTCGTGAAGCTCATCACAGATGAACTGATTATAGACACAAAAAATCATCAAAAAAAATAGGACATTCATAAATTTTTATGATTATCAAACCCTTTAAGATTAGCTTTTCTATAGCTAAAGCTTTTTCAGCCTTTTAACCTTTTGAATTGCGAAAATCATTTTAGGGCATAAAAAAGCGATCTGTCTTATTCATAAAAATAGCCTTATTTATAGTTTCACCATAAACCCTCCTTAGTTCAATTGGTTACTCAACATTACCACTCGTTCATAAAACCATCAAAACAAAAATACCAAAAAATAAGTTATCTTTTTAATTGACGAAAAAGATAAGTCAACTTATCTTAAGCCTGTAGCCACTACCGAGGACAAGGAAATGATTCTAGCAAAAGTTCACACCACACCTAAGCAACGCGATGAGTTTCGTCTACTGGTTGCAATACGTTTTGCCTGCTTGATGGCGCTGGCTAAGGGCCACACCGACCCCATGGATTGCCCACGGGTGCAAGCCCGATGCGCCGAGCTGGTCAAGCATTTTGCCTATCACCACCCAAGCCCAGCCTTTTACCGCCAGTTTATTCGCCACACGGGCGAACTCGGGCTCAACTTCTGCCTGCGCTTTACCGAGCCCCAACAAGGCTTGTACGGCAAGGTGATGGTGTGGCGTAACGAACAGGCGGCCACTAACGTGCATCCGCTGCAACTCACCCAAGCGGAGCAACCAACATGAAAGGCATCAACACCGCGTTTTTGCTTATGGCCCAGTTCAACAAAGTGATAGTGCCACTGGATGAAATCAGCAAAGAGTATTTTGGCCTCGAACCGCGTACCGCGGCCAACTATGCCAAAGCCGGCCGCTTGCCCTTAGCCGCCTTTCGCACCAGTAACAGCAACAAAGCGCCTTGGATGGTCAATGTCACCGACCTTGCCGAATACCTCGACAAGCAACGCGACGCCGCCAAGCAAGATCAAATCAACTTAGCGTAATCAGCGGCTCAGTGGGGAGGTACCTATGTTTTTTGTTTACGGCGTGTCCATGACCTTAGCGAAAAAACAAGCGGCCAAGAAGTGCAGCACCTCAGTCGGCGCGCACCCTAACCGCCGTCAACTGAGCCCTGCGGAGTACCAAGCCAAGTTGGATGATATGGCGCAGCACTTGTTTGAAACCATGAAGCCACAACGCCTGTCGCATTCGTTATCGACGCCCGCGCTGTGCCAGCAATACATTGTTTTAGCCATGACCCAAGAAGCCCACCGCGATGTGCATATTCGCTATCACAAGCTATCGGACAAGGTGAACCCCAAAACCAAGAAACCCATCATCAATCTGGTGGTGTTTAACGGCGAAGCCGCAGCTTAGCCCTGCTGATTCAAAAGGAAGGAATAGCGTATGACACACCCAACGAGAGCAACATTTTTAAACGATGTGGCCGAACATCAACTCACCATTCTTAAAGATGATGGGGTGTTCCGCCACATGGTACTCAGCCAAGGCAGCTTTGAGCATCGCTTTGAGATCACCACATGGCCGCAGCATTTGTGCATCAGTGGCGATATGGGCTGTTACGTATTTTCTCGGGTTCAGGACATGTTTTGCTTCTTTCGCCAAAGCGATAATGACTGGGGTGTGAATGCGAGTTACTGGGAAGAAAAGGTACTGGCTGAGTGTAAAACCGACGGCACTCGCGAGTTTGATGCCAAGCAAGCCGATCAACGCCTTGAGCAGTTTTTGCAGTGGTTTGTCGAAGGGCTGGACCCAACGAACGAAGAAGAGGCAGAGGCGATTAACAGCGCGACAAATGCCGTTAAGGAGTTTACCCAAAACCACGAAAACGCCGAGTGGGATGTGGTTTATCGCCTCAATAATTGGGATGAAGAAGATGCGGGCGGCATGACGTTAGATGATTTTTGGGATGGCTGGAAAGACCCTTTCACCTATCGCTTTATCTGGTGCTGTTTCGCGATTGTGTTTGCCATCCGCCAATACGACGAAGCCACCCAAAGCAAGGAGGCAGCATGAGCAATCAACATGATTTTTATGCCAAACATTACCCTTGGCTCAATGCAGATCAACGTGAGTGTTTTGATTTCCTTTGTGACATTCACAACGGCGGCAATCACATGTTTGGCAAAATCCAAGCCTGTGGTGAGCACGGGTTATCAATCAACAGCACTAGCGCGCATTACATGTCTACCTTCGACTATAGCGCCCTCACGACTGCCGTCGTTCTTGCACATGACCGCATGATCCGCTTTCAAATCGAGCCATCGGGCCCGCGCATGTTGAAGCTCGTTGCACATAAGCGCCATCAACGTGAAGGCAGAATGAATGAACGCCATCCCAGCATGGAAGACGCGATTGCCAATGTAAGGAAGCAATACCCATGTGACGAGGTGGCAGCATGAAACAGCGCCCTATTATCTTCAATACCGAAATGGTGCAAGCCATCCTTGATGGACGTAAAACACAAACGCGCAGAATGTTTAAAGCTCAGCCGCATGATGATTGGGCGCCATTTTCTAAAAATGCCGAATGGTATACGCCGACAATCATTGATAAGCAGGGATTCTATCAACCAGCCAATCATGAGGTTTTTGGTGTTAGCGATGAAGATTGCGCGTTTGTTTCACCGTTCGGCACGCTTGGTGATCGGCTGTGGGTGCGTGAGGCAATGACCAAAGCACACTGGCCTGATTTGCATTATGTCTGTGGCGGATTAACGGCAGGCACAGGTGATGAAGATTTTGATTACCGTGGCGCAGAATATCGCGGGTTTATTCCGTCTATCCACATGCCACGCTGGGCGGCGCGCATTCTGCTGGAAGTCACTGTGATCAGGGTTGAGCGATTGAATGAGATCTCAGAAGACGATGCCATAAAAGAGGGTTTTGATCATTCACGCTCAGCCGCGGCGAAATCGGCGGGCTGGTATGAGAAGCCACGGGCGGCATTCCTGCGCACTTGGGAGCAAATCTATCACAACGTTGATGCTAACCCGTGGGTGTGGGTGATCGAGTTCAGGGTGATCAGTACCACAGGCGGTGCAGCATGAACCACTTACTCCCGGGCTTTGAATCACAAGAGCGTGTTGCGTTATTGCTGTCGCTCACCCGTATTAGTTCGCCCGAGGTGATTGCCGCGTTAACGCTGCATTACACCAGCGCCCTGCCCGCCGAACGTGCGGCGGCTCGCCACGGTATTGAGCTTTCAAACTTTATGCGCGGGCAAAAGAAGCTAGAGCAAATCGCCGCCACGGTCGAGGCCATTAAAGCCATCGACTGGGCCAAGCTGCAATCAACTCATTTGCAATCAAGCGCTTTGCTAACAACCCCTTTGCAACCGAAGCAGGTGGCCTAAATGACTCAATCAGCGGCGTTTCGCCATCTGTTAAATCATTACCGCAGCCATAAGTTAAGCCTGTTACTCAAGGCCACAACGGGCGACAGCATCAAAATCGCGCTGGCGCTCGGCGCGTTAGATTGCCTTTACTGGCAAGCCTTGGGCAACGGCTTAACCAACTTAGCCAAGGGCATTAGCCGCACCATAGTGTATTCGTACCGATATCACCCAATGCGCCTGCCCTGCCACCCGCCAGTCAGCCAAACCAGCGACAACCAAAACATGGAGGCGGCATGAATACGTTTAGCACTAAAGATGGCGTGGTCACGCTATCTAAGCCCTACTTCACCTTGATGTGCGATCAGCAACAAATCGAAGTGAAGTACACCCCCAACAACTATCACGGTTGGGGCATTTGTAAGTCTTTTAACGCCATCGAGTGCAGCGACTTTGGCCAAGCCGACGCCGAAGTATTCGCACTCAACGCAGAATCAAAACTCAGGATAAAAGGAGAAGCAGCATGAACCCGATACAAGCAGCAACTATAGAACGTGAAGAAGGTTATTGGACCCATCCAGATTTGCCCGAGTGGGACGAAGGCGTAACCCGCGCAGAGTGTGAAGCATGGGCAGCACGCCAAGGCGGCGAATTTGTGGCGATTTGGTTTGAACTCGACGCCTCTGAAAACCTCATCGAGCGTTACTTTGACGAGGGCGATACCGATATCAGCGATTGGCAACCCGTTTGCGACAAGGCCGGCTCATTCTTGCTGAGTATTCACGACACCGAAGATGGCCCCGTCGCGCTGTTTTTCGCACCTAACGCCGTTTGAAGCGGCTAATAATAGCTTGCTAAAATGTGAAACGAAGTGGAACCGAGCAAGCTGTTACTAGTCCGACTTGAAAACCCTTGTTAGGTGTTTGATTCACCTTCCGTTTCATATCTTTTTATTCTTTGAATAATCTCTAAAGCACCAAATGTAGTGCCACTAAGGTTATCTCCACTCCAATTCGGGCCAACTCTTACTTGTGATCTATCTAACTCCGGTGCCCATTCATCTATAAATATTTCTAGTGGCAAATAACTAGATTCAATATTCTCAAGCTCGACAAGAAGACTTATCGCTTTTTCCACTCGAGTCTGAGTTGACCAAATAGGGATAACCACTGAACCATCTTCGTTTTCCCATTTAAGGAGACTGTCGTCCTCAAATAGGATCGTCCACATCTTTTTGTTTTTACTTACATCTTTGCAGAATGCAGCAATTTGTGAACCCATACTCATTTAAATACCTAACGCCTCAGTATTTATGCGCTGCGCTGTTTACCTCATTAAAATAGTAAAAACGCGCATAGTTAATTACTTGTAATAAAAGGAACTTATCAGTTCTTTAACAAATAAACCATGCGGAAAAACACAGATGCGTGACTTCCAAACCTACTATCTCAAGCAACGTGCAAATAAGTCATTGATTACAAATGGCATATACTGGCACTAGCCCTGTAAACGAGCAAAACTATTTTGGTTTTATTTCGTGAAATGTGATCAAATCGAATAATACTGTATACATAACAGCATCTAAGACTGAGTCGTTATGAATACAAAAGACAGTTTCTAAGCCTGAATGTGAGGAATAGGCAGCATGACAGGTAAGGTGGGGAGCTTGTAGCTAAGTGAATAACTGACCGACTGTTTTCATTGGAATAAACATTCTTACACGACCGTTGATTTCACAAAGCACCTCGAAACCATACTTAGCGTAAAATGACTCAGCTTGGCCAGTTAAACAATCGACAACAATGGCATAAGCTCGCATGTGAGCGTTAATCTCCCAAAGGTATTCTAGCGCTTTGATTAAACTAGCTTTACCTAACCCACTGCCATGAAACTCTTTATGGACGGCAAGTTGAGCAAGCAGAAAGACCGGAATGGGATAGCGTGGTAACTTTTTACCCATGGCTTGCGGCAAGGTATCACGGCAAATTGAACTTGGTGCGATAGTATAAAACGAGCAAATTGGGTATTTTTGATTGGGTAATGGCGTAGCAGCAGGTAAAAACATTGTACGGCTAATACCTGCTTGCATGTGTTTCGCTGCTTGAGTTTGGATAAAATCGTTTAACTCTGCTTCGCCACAGTCAAATGATGCTCTATCGTGTTGTGATTTATCCAATTCTTTAAAAGTCTTGGAATAACTCACTTAAACTCACCACGTTTAGTAAATGCTGCCGCTTCACGCAATGCCTTGTTCGGGGCCTTAGCCTCATCACAAGCCATTATGAATTGGTCGAACACATCAGCTTTAACAGTAATGCTTTCATGCTCAGCAATCACCTGAGTTGAATCTTCGTCCATTAAGCGAACAACGTATTCAGTTAAGCTTTTTAACCCAAGCAAAGCCGATGCTTTCTCAGCCTTAGCTTTGATCTCTTCATCCAAACGGATATCAAGTCTTGCAGTAGCCATAAAACCTCCTATCGTACGGAGTAAATCCGTAATGGATTGGAGTATAAAGTTTAAACAACCACAGCGCAACTTGTACGGACGCAGTACGGATGTGATTTTGCTGATTTGTGGGGGCTAATGCTTCGAATATGCAGCGTGTTGTTTACGTTTAGACCACAATTTGTTTATTAAAACTCCCTTACCCATAAAGGTGAACACGCTTTGTACGAGTGGTCTACTTGCATTAATTCATCTTTTTCGTTGAAAAAGAAGCTAATGCCCTCGATTATTACAGACGATGCAAATTTTTTATCGTCCCATGATTGGTGATTATATTGTTCTTTTACTTTCTCAATACCTAATTTGGATTTTGCAATCATTAAAAGCTCGTCTTTAGTAAGTGAGCTGTTCACAAATTGGGATAAAACAAAATTATCACGCATTAATTTAGGGTGAGCTTCGATGGTGTAACTATTCTTAATGAACCAAAAAATGAGGTAAACATTCAATAGCAAACTGAGAGAGAACAACACTTTTAGTAACATATACACCCATCCCTGATTAGTAGTTCTAACGCCGCAATAAGCGGACAAGTAATAGTTGGCTAAAATGTGAAGCGAAGCGAAACCTAGCCAACTGTTACGGGTCAGTTATTAATTGCCTTGTTAAGCTGCTAACTTATTGTAAGCGAGTAAATAACACAGCCAAAAATTACAATTGATGAGAATGAACAAAACAGTTTAAAAGCGTTGGATAACTTCTTCCAGTTAAAACCAAGGATTAAAAAGTATGGGATCCAGACAATTGATGAATACATCCACATTATGCCAACGATCAGATTACCTTCATGGCTCCTTGGGTTTATTGTATCAAGGGTAACTAAAACTCCATGGATGCAATAAAATGCGGGATAAAGCAGAGTAATACTTAAGATTATCATCCATACTTTTGTACTACTCATCAGTGTCAAATTCCCTTTGCAACTTAACGCCGAGTTCAGCGGCAGTTTTTAAATTGTAGTTTTATGGAACACTTTTGCGCAGCAAAACCATAAAACCGCGAGTTTAAAACAGTCCAGCGCAGGCACGAAGTGCCGGAGCGATACTGGAACAATATGTTAACAATTTAGTGGGTCTATTCCTATGCTTCGCACATGTAAAAATCTTATAGGTTCAATAATGTATTTTTTACCATTTATAATAATGGATGGTAACTGGATAGAGTAATTTTCCAATTTATACTCAATATCTCTTGAAAAAATACTTATTGACGCACCCGAATTAAAATACTTTTTACCGAACAGTGTGTTATAGCCAAAAAAGGTATTACCGCTTATCTTTGATGTTGGATTAACACGGAGATATTCATCCTTATTCGCTGACTCACCAGAATTAGCATTTGAAATATTCTCTGTCCGTGTGATTAATTCAGTAATTTTTACATTCCATATTTTGTTTGTTGTATTGTCAGTAATGACAATTTCGTCGCTCTCAAACTGAAAATATGTTCCAGATGGTGCAAGAATTGAAGCTGCAAAATAAAAATTATTAAATCTCTCGTTTTTTGCTGAACTAGAGCTAGATACTTCGAGCTCAACTCCCCCACTAAGCTGTATTGATATTTTATCCGCAGGGCCAGAGCTTCCGCAGCCACTACTGTGTGTAACTCCTTCGCTATATATTGGCTTGTAGTAATCTCTAACTACAGGCGCACACGAGACAGATATTATTGAAAGAGAAATTATAAATACACATTTTTTGAAAAGCATATATGGCACACAATTCCCTTGGAAACATAACGTCTTAGTGCGCATGCGCGTTAACCTCATTAACCAGTAAAAAACGCGAGACGGCTAATCAACTGTAATAAAAGAAATTTATCAGTACTTAACCAAATACACAATCAGGAAAACGTGCATGCACTATTTTAACTCGTCTTTAAGCTGCTCAATCTGCCGATCGATAGATGAAACCTGCGTATCGGCCTCTTGGGCGGTGGCTGTCATTTCCTGCGCCAAGCTTTGCTCCCACGTTGCACCGGCTAAGTTGTTATTCGCATACTGCCGACTTTCGCGCAGATTACGTAAGCGCTGGTCACGTTCAGCAATCACCCGCTTACGATCACCCTCAAGCCGAGTGATCTCTCGGGCAATACGTTGCTTCTCGATATAGGTACTGATTTCTTTTTTCTTATCAGAGGTAGCGTTTGAACTCACGCTTGATTGAGAAATGCTGTCACTGCTTTTAATAAAGCTACCGACGCCACTTAAATCAACTGGCTGACTGTTTTCATCACAGGGATCGGCTTGATACTTTCCATCAGCACATTTATAGACTTCGGCAAAGGCCGAAAAAGTAGGACCGCTCGTTAAAACCAGCGCGAGTAGTATTAAAGATTTTCTATCCATAGATCACCTCAATGTTTATTGAGCAATCATATCACCAGCGGGGAACCATGAAACAACTTTTTAAAATCGGTGATCCTATAGTGAACCACACTTTTAACCACCTTATATAAATCAGATAGTTAAATTAAAATCCTACCTATCCAGCATGGGCGCAATGGAAAAGGTGCGGTCGAGCAGTAGGCCATCATTAAGATTATTTTTCAACACGTTACTATCGACTCAAGTAATTAAAATTTGCCAGTAAGTTATCGCTTAGAAAGGTAAAGAACCTTAATTTAAGCCGCAGATTACCAATAAACCTTATGCTTAAAAATGGAAAAACAGTAAACGAGTTAACGTTTACTGTTTTATTGCCCCCTCAGAGCTAGCGGATTATATCCTAAACTGACCACTTTGGGGAGTTTAAGCTGGAATTGAGGCCTGTCTCTGAGCCAAAACTATAGCTCGCTCCAACGCCTGAGTAAGTTATGGTAAATCCCCGTCAAATTAAACAACTCTTGTTCTGCCGTGGTTTGTGCTGTCAAAGATTGAATCGATTGATCAAGTTGAAATAGCAAACGACGCTGACCTTCATCACGCACCATACTTTGCAACCACATAAAGGCAGCGGTACGCTCTCCCGAGGTCACAGGAGTTACCTGATGCAAACTCGTCGAGGGATACAAGACTAATGAGCCGGCAGCAAGCTTAATACTTTGCTGACCATAGGTATCTTGGATTACTAATTCGCCGCCCTGATAGCTTTCTGGTTCACTGAGAAACAAGGTCGCAGAAAGATCGGTACGCACCATACCCTCGTTTGTCGAGCGAATTGCATTATCAATATGATAACCAAAAGTTTCTCCGCCTTGATAACGGTTAAATAAGGGAGGATAAAACTGTAATGGCAAGGCCGCCGATACAAATAATGGATGGGCCAGTAAGCGTTCCATAATCAGCTCACCGATGCGAATAGCCACGGGATCGTCTTTGTCTAACTGTTGATTCCGTTTACGGGTTGTCGCCATTGCGCCAGAGGTTTGATTACCGTCTATCCAGCGGCGGACATCTAACTGTTCGCGTAAGTGACTCACTTCTTGTTTTGAGAAAACATTAGGAATTTCAATCAGCATCTCAGGGTTCCATAGGGCAAAAATACGTATGACTTATAGCGTTTATAAAACATAAAAGGCAGCCCGAAGGCTGCCGTAACATTGGCTAATGCCTAACATTAAAAATGTATATCAGCACTTAACATGACCAAACGTCCAGGCGCCATGTTAGCAAAATGCGCGGTATAGGCTTTATCGTAATAACGCTCGTCCGTTAGGTTTTGCACATTCAAGCGCAGGGTCAGAAAGTCATTCATCTTGTAAGATGAAACCACATCAAAACGCCAGTATGAAGGAATCGATAAGGTATTGGCGGTATTACCATAAACCTGACCCATATAGTAGGCGCCAGTTCCGACATTTAACTGCTCAGTAATGTCATAAGTCGTAAATAAACTGATGCTATTTTTGGCCGTATTAGGGAAACGATTGCCATCGAAAGCGGCATTAAATCCATTACTTTCTAGACTAGCATCAAGATAGGTGTATCCACCAAATCCATGCCAATGCTCAGTGATATCACCTGAAAAACCAATTTCGAAGCCCTTCACTTTCTGCTCACCGACGTTTTCTTGCGGTGAATTGCGATCAGCAGAAGTTGCAACGCGAGCGTTGTTTTTCTCAATTTGGAATACTGAACCATTTAGCGATAAACGGCCACTAAAGAGATCCCACTTAGTACCTAGCTCGTAACTTTCAGTATCTTCAGGTTTTAAATCTTCATTGTTACTACCAAGACGATCTGAACCATCACCATTAGATGTTCCTGGCGGATTCGAAGATGTGCCCCACGCCGCATAGATACTGCCATTAACCGCAGGTTTATACAGCACTGATAGCTGGTAGTTTAAAAAATCATCGTCATTGGATAGTGATGAGGTCGAGTTCTGTGCAGCAGTGCTGTAATCATCCCAGCGTACGCCGCCGTTAATCATCCAAGATTCATTCAACTCTATGGTATTGAAAGCATAAACTGAGCGAGTGTCTGTTTCGGTTACAGTAGCATCAGTCCCTAGTGTTACGCTGCCGACCCAAGGATCGTGAGGGTTAGGGTTAGATAGCAAAGTACAATTGTAATTAGCCAGCAGTGCATCATTACAACCCGCATTACGACCATTCCCCGTATCGACCGTATAACTTAAGTTGCTGGTGCGCTCGTTGCTAAACTCAGTACCAATCGCAAAACGGTTGGTGAATCCAGCCAGTTTAGCCTCACCCGCCAACTGTAATTGGGTTGCAAGCGTTTTAGTCACTGAGTGGCGCGATTTAGTATTACGCCAGACATAACCATTGGCGACATTGCCTGTCGTGTCATCGGGGTTGGTCACAATGTAATAATTGGTATTACGGCTATACACTGAGGTCGAAGTAAATTGCATGTCATTGTTGAAGTCATGGCTTATCAGCACTGAAGCTGTGTCGTCATTATTATCGCGAAAATCCCGCGACAATAAGCCATAAAAATTATTAGGATCGACATCGGCAGGCTCACCAGTTGCTTGATCATAGGGGATCCCATAATCAGGTATGTCATGGTTTTCAAAATGATAGTATTCCAACGTCACTTTAGTGGGTGTCGTCAAACCAAAGGTCACTGAGGGTGCAATGCCCCAGCGATTACCAGAGACTTCATCACGACCCGGTGTATTGGCATCGTGTGCCATTAAGTTCACCCGCACCGCAGCTTCATCAGCAATTACATGGTTAACGTCAAGACTCGCGCGTTTTAAGGAATCAGTACCAATCGCCACATCCGCATTAATAAAATCTTCTGCTTGGGCTTTTTTCGTCACAATATTGATGCTGCCGCCAACAGCACCACGGCCGTTATAAACTGAACTAGGCCCCTTCAGCACCTCGATTTGTTCGATGTTAAAAGTCTCACGGCTCTGGGAACCCACATCTCGCATACCATTAATAAACGTCGAAGATTGAGCGTCATAACCACGAATAAACGGTCTGTCACCATAGGGATTACCACCTTCACCCGTACCAAGTGTAATACCTGGGGTTGCCCGCAGAGCATCGGTAAAACTTTGTGCCCCCATGTCTTTGATCAAATCTTGGTTAATCACAGTGACAGTTTTAGCGCTATTGAGCAGATCATCAGTAAATTTACCAGACTGAACTTTGCGCGTGTTGTAACCCAAATATTCGCCGTTAACCTCAATATGTTCGACTTTCTTACCAGCGACTTGTGCCTGCTCCGCTGCTATTGCAGGGGTAGCTGATACAGCCATACCTATAGTTAACGAACCTAAAACGTGGGCACCGAGTGCGACTCGACCATTACGGCGTTTTGCAAATTTCATTAAAAGCATTCCTGTTGCGGACTAAACCCTGTAACAGATGTCCCCCACCTGTTAATCGCCCGCTAATATATGTAAAATCATTTGTGTGATCAATAATTATTATCATTTACATTCAAGTTTAATGTAAATCACAGTTTCAGCTTTTATCATCGTTAAATGCTACAGGCATCATTTGAGCTAAATTTATGGTTAAAATTTCATAATTATTTGTAAATAAAGAAATTTAACATTAAAACTTTAAACGTCTACTGAAATGACCGTGATCCTCAATTTGCAGTATAGTAACCAGCACTATCAGCCTTTAGATTGAAACTCATCTTCTAACCTGAGTGGATATCATGTAAAAATGTGCTGTTGCAGTATCGTTTTAAGCATTTTCATGGAAAGCTCTTTACGCTAAATAACAAGAAAATAGTGAAATTAACCTCACATTTCCATTTGTGTCATCTAAGCTGAAGAGTGTGATCAAGATTGCTGTCAATAAGCAACTTTTCTAATAGCCTTAAGCCATGCCATTACTCCATGGTTTAGGCTCAAAAGAGGACAAACTTAGGCATGAACGTTAATTTTATTAATCCTTTCCTCCAATCTCTGCTCAATGTCATCTCAACTATGGCGAGTATGGATTTGACGCCGGGCAAACCTCAAATCAAATCAGATAACTTAGCAAAGGGGGATGTGTCAGGCCTTATTGGACTCGTTGGCCCTCAAACAAAAGGATCACTATCAATTACCTTCGAACAAAAGCTAGTTTTGCAGATAATGCAGAATATGCTGGGCGAAAACCCGGGTAAAATTAACGAGGAAGTGACTGACTTAGTGGGTGAAATTACCAATATGGTGACTGGTGGCGCAAAAAATCTATTGGGTCAAAAAGGCTATGAATTTGAAATGGCCACCCCTATGGTCGTGTCAGGAAAAGGCCACACCATTTCCCATAAAGCTAATGGCACTAAGATTATTATGCCATTTACCAGCCCACATGGGACTGCTTATATCGAAATATGTTTTGAAAACTAATAACTTATAATGTACTAAGCCAAGATGGCTCAAATGACATTAACGCTCCTGTCGCTCTGGTTCTTATGTTTCATTCGCTTATTTAAAGCCAGATAACAAAGATCAGAACGGCTGGTTTAACATCATCTGAATATACCGCTACTGTTCATCTACTTTCTCATTTGTGTCTAAGACCTGTTCAACTCGCACGGCTCTATCCGTAAACATATCGAGTCACCCTGCCAACACATGAATACTTAAGTGAAATTCGCTTATCTAAGCCCTACTCGTTCAACAAATAACAAACTAGGGACGAGCAGGTAACAGGGTTTTATTCACTGCTGTCAGCTAATGCAAGGATAATGCTAGTGATTCATCACGGAACTTTATTCTAGGATTACCACAAATAAAAAAAACGGTGTTTAAGACACCGTTTTTATAATGCTGCATTTTGAGCTTAACTCGCTTAAGCCAAGGCGGTTTATTTCACGAGACTAGGTCGACGAAACCATGCCTAGGAGAAGACGAAACCCGTGAGTCTAAGCTCATGGAGGTAACATCACGAGATAAAGTTATCAAAGCTCAACTAAGCCAAACAAACCGCGACTCTTGGAGTGAGCTTAGTGACTAATTCATAAGCGATAGTACCAATATGCTCAGCGACTTCTTCTACAGGTAATGCTTTACCCCACAACAAAGCGCTATCGCCAACCTTGTCCTGCGCATCTTGGCCTAAATCGACCGTCAACATGTCCATAGAGACGCGACCAACTATGGGTACGCGACGACCATTGACCCACACAGGTGTACCTTCCGGTGCATTACGGGGATAACCATCACCATAACCAATTGCGACGACACCTAAACGAGTATCTTGCTTCGCGGTCCAAAAACAACCATAACCCACAGGCTGATTGGCCTTATGATCCCGCACCGCAATCAACTGTGATACCAGTTCCATCGCAGGAACTAGCCCGTGATTCGCACCGCAATCCCCCGTGACGGGTGAGACACCATAGAGGGCGATTCCCGGACGGATCCAATCGCCTTGGCTTTGCGGCCAATACAAGGCACCCGCGGAGTTGGCTAAGGTTCTAAATCCGGGCAAGCCAGCCGTTAAGCTATTAAAAGCCGCCATCTGCACTGAGGTATAACTATTATCAGGCTCATCTGCACAGGCAAAATGCGTCATTAAATGAATCGGTTTTGCCACATTGGGACAGGCCATTAACCTTGCGTAAACCGTTGAAAATTGCTCGGGTGTAAAGCCTAAGCGGTGCATGCCTGAATCCACTTTCAGCCAAACAGTCACAGGCTTAGACAATACAGTTTGCTCCAACATCTCCAGCTGAGAACTATGGTGCACCACAGTGTCGATATCATGCCCGATGAGCAAAGGTAAATCGGTGGCGCGGAAAAAACCTTCCAGCAATAACAAACGCGCTGTCACGCCGCCCGCTCGTAATTCTAAGGCTTCATCTAATCGGGCTAAACCAAAGCCATCGGCACTGACTAAACAATGGGCGACATTCAATAATCCATGACCATAGCCGTTGGCTTTAACGACGGCCATCACGCGACTCGCTGGGGCCTGTTGACGCAACGCAGCGAGATTGGTTTGCAGTGCACTACTGCTAATTTCTGCACGGGGAAAAGGGTTCAAAATTTACCTTGCTTACTCAGGAAATAAAAAGTCACGGAGATAAAAAATACATCAACACAGCTCATCTTCCGCAAACACAAACCGACTATTTCAAACGTCAATTTAGTCTTCTTCAAACTGAGGTCCGGCATAATTATCGAAGCGCGAAAATTGCCCTTGGAAGGTGAGTCGCACTCGACCAATCGGGCCGTTACGTTGCTTACCGATAATGATTTCAGCCGTACCTTTATCTTGAGAATCGTTGTTATACACTTCATCGCGATAAATAAACATGATGAGATCCGCATCTTGCTCGATAGCGCCCGATTCACGCAAATCCGAGTTTACCGGGCGTTTATCGGCCCTTTGCTCGAGCGAGCGGTTAAGCTGTGACAGAGCAATAATCGGAATTTCCAACTCTTTAGCTAATGCCTTGAGCGAGCGTGAAATCTCAGAAATCTCTAAGGTACGGTTATCTTTCAAGGCGGGCACCTGCATTAACTGCAGGTAATCTATCATGATCATCGACAGACCGCCGTATTCACGGGCGATACGACGCGCGCGGCTACGAACTTCAGTTGGCGTTAAGCCCGAACCATCATCGATATACATTTTGCCTTGCTCGAGCATGATACCCATGGTCGATGAAACCCGCGCCCAATCCTCATCATCGAGCTGACCGGTACGGATTTTGGTTTGATCGACGCGGCCCAAGGAGGCCAACATACGCATCATGATCTGTTCTGACGGCATCTCGAGACTGAAAATAAGCACAGGTTTGTCTTCATTCATTGCGGCTTGTTCGCACAAGTTCATCGCAAAAGTGGTTTTACCCATAGAAGGACGCGCCGCAACGATAATCAAGTCACCGGACTGGAAGCCAGCGGTCATCTTATCCAGATCGTTAAAGCCGCTCGACACCCCAGTCACACCGTTGTGGGGGTTATTGTAAAGCTGCTCAATCTTATCGACGGTTTTTTCTAGAATGGTTTTAATGCCTTCGGGACCTTCGTTGGCATTGGTTCGCATCTCAGCGATCTTAAAGACTTTACTCTCAGCAAGGTCGAGTAATTCACCCGAGTCGCGGCCTTCTGGGTTGTAACCCGCATCGGCAATTTCGTGCGCGACGCGGATCATGTCACGTACTACGGCACGTTCACGGACGATTTCAGCGTAGGATAAAATGTTGCCCGCACTGGGAGTATTTTTGGCAATTTCACCTAAATAGGCAAAACCACCGGCATCTTCTAATTGATTTTCAACTTCGAGCTGTTCAGAAACCGTGATCAAATCGATCGGCTGCCCCAAATCGACCAATCTGTGCATGGCAGAGAAGATCATCTTGTGTGAACGGGAGTAAAAGTCATCTTTTACGACGGCCTCAGCGACCCTGTCCCACGCTTCGGCATCTAACATCAAGCCGCCTAATACCGATTGTTCAGCCTCAATGGAATGCGGTGGCAGCTTGAGTCCATCAAGCTGCAAATCTCTTGGCTTACTTTTAGGCTTAAAAGCACCTTGTTGTGACATTAACGCTCCCGATTTCCAACAACTTAACAAAATATGATATAAAACCCGCGTCAAGCAAACAGGATGTTTACACTCGCCTGTTATCTCATTCCAACGGACACTCTAATAATCAATAAGGAAAGAACATGCGTATTGCATTGGTTGCGGCCTTAGTAATGACATCCGGCATAGCAACTGCCGACGAAGGACAATGGCAACCTTATCAAATGACTTCTATTGCAGACAAACTCAGTGAACGCGGAATCGATATTCCTGCCGAAAAACTGGCCGATCTGACAAGTTATCCCATGAACGCCGTGGTAGGGCTGGGCTATTGTACCGCCAGTTTTGTCTCCCCCCAAGGGCTAGTTGTGACAAACCACCATTGTGCCTTCAAGGCGATACAATATAACACCAAGAAAGAACATAACTATCTCGAACAAGGCTTTTTAGCGATCTCAATGGACAAGGAACCCTCTGCCGGTCCTAACGAACGTTTATACATCACAGAGGCAGTAACCGATGTCACCGCCCAAATCAATCAAGGCCTAAGCCAAGATCCGCTGAGCCGTTACGAAGACATTCAAAATCACAGCAAAGAATTGATCAAAAGCTGTGAAGCCGATGCTAACTATCGCTGTAATGTCCGCAGTTTCCATAACGGCCTAGAATATTACTTAATCAAACAATTGATGATCCGCGATGTACGCTTAGTCTATGCACCACCAGAAAGTGTCGGTGCCTACGGCGGCGATATCGATAACTATGAATATCCACGCCACTCGGGTGATTTTGCCTTCCTGCGAGCTTACGTCGGAAAAGATGGCCAACCCGCTGCCTATAGCGACGATAACATCCCTTACAAGCCAAAGAGTTACCTTAAAATCAACGCCGATGGCGTGAAAGCCGGTGACGGCGTGTTCGTCGCAGGTTATCCAGGCTCTACCAGTCGCTATAACCTCACTAGTGAGCTTAAGTTTGCCAGCGACTGGCTGTATCCCACCCAAGCTAAACGCTATCAATTACAGATTGATACTATCGAGGCTATGGGACAGAAAGATGCCGACATCGCCATTAAGTACGCTGGCAATATGGCATCAATGGCCAACCGGATGAAAAAACTCAACGGTCTACTTGCCGGTTTTAAAGCTACGGATATCGTGGGCATTAAACAAAGTCGTGAGGATAATTTTTTAGCTTGGCTTAAACAAAATCCTAAGCTAAATCAAAACCTCATCGCTGAGTTAGAAGTGTTACTTGCCGAGCAACAACAAGCGTTCCAAAGCAATTACTACTTTACCAATGCCCAATCGAGTACCCTGCTAACCGCAGCAAACAGCTTGTATCGTCTTGCGAAAGAAAGACAAAAGCCCGATGCCGAACGCGAACAAGGCTATCAAGAGCGTGATATGGCTATGCTGAGCTCGCGCCTTAAACGGATCGATTCGAGTTTCGATGTCAAAGTCGATAGGACATTGTGGTTACAGGATTTAAATGCTTACCTAGGTCAGTCGAATCGCGTGGCAGCGCTCGATGAGATGCTAAATGTGAACACGAAAGATGCCGATCTCGCAGCTAAACTCGATGGCTTGTACTCACTCACGACGCTCACAGATCAAGTCCAACGTCTGGCGTGGATGAATGCCGATGTTAACGCCTTCGAAACCAGTGCCGATCCCTTTATTCGTTTAGCCGTAGCACTTTACGACACCAATATGGCGCAGGAAAAAACGGAAAAAATCTTAGACGGCAAGTTATCCACTGCTCGCCCAGACTATATGGCCGCAGTGATCGAATACTATAAAGCCAACAACTGGCCAGTCTACCCTGACGCCAACGGTACGCTACGTATCAGCTACGGCATGGTCGATGGTTATCAATCCCGTGATGCTCTCTACAAACAGCCGTTTACTCGTCTTGATGGCATAGTCGCGAAACACACAGGCGTAGAGCCCTACAATGCACCGAAAAAGCTCCTCGATGCGATTAGCGAGCAGCGTTTTGGCAATCATTTAGTGAAGTCGGTTTATCAAGATCCCCGTGGCTGGATTTGCAGACTCTTCTCTTGCTTAGACAAACCCGAAGAATTTAACTCTGTACCGGTTAACTTCTTATCGAGCGTTGACACCACAGGCGGCAACTCCGGCTCACCCGTCTTCAACGGTAAAGGTGAGTTAGTAGGTCTTAACTTCGACTCCACCTACGAGGCGATCACTAAAGATTGGTTCTTCAACCCAACCATCACCCGTGCCGTGCACGTGGATATCCGCTATATCCTGTGGATGATGGACGAAGTCGACCATGCCGATAACCTAATCCAAGAACTGGATTTAGTGAGAAATTAATACCTTGAGCTAAATCCGTTGCTCTAAACCAAAAGCCGCTCACTGTTCTGCAGTAAGCGGCTTTTATTTGGGCTCGTATTTTAGCAGCGAATACACTTTGGGATGATGAGATTGAATGAATAGGCGTATATCACCTAGCAATTATACCAATCGTATTAAATCCATCGCAGAGCCGATATCCAAACCTAAATACACTGAAATCCTAAATTTCAGCCATAAAAAAACACCGCCGAGGCGGTGTCTTTTTATATTTAAAGCGAGTCGTAATTAAGCTTCTGCAACTACAGATACTTTAACAACAGCTTTAACTTCAGTGTGTAACTGAACTTCAACTTCGAAGTCGCCAGTAGTACGCAGAGCGCCTAATGGTAAACGAACTTCTGATTTAGCCAGCTCAACACCAGCAGCAGTCACTGCATCAGCGATGTCACGGTTGCCAACTGAACCAAACAGTTTGCCTTCATCACCCGCTTTAGAAGCGATAACAACCGCTTCCAGTGCAGTGATTTTCTCAGCACGTAGGTTAGCAGCAGCTAATTCAGCAGCTAATTTAGCTTCTAATTCAGCGCGACGAGCTTCAAATACTTTAACGTTGCTTTCGTTAGCAACAACAGCTTTACCTTGTGGCAAAAGGAAGTTACGTGCGTAACCAGCCTTAACTGTTACTTGGTCACCCAAGTTGCCTAGGTTAGCGATTTTATCAAGCAGAATAACGTTCATTATCAAATCCTCTATATTCGATTAGGAATACTGCAATTACTGATGTAAATCAGTATATGGCAGTAGAGAAAGATAACGAGCACGCTTGATAGCGCGAGCTAGTTGGCGCTGATATTTAGCACTAGTACCAGTGATACGGCTAGGAACAATCTTGCCGCTTTCAGTGATGTAGTTCTTTAAAGTAACGATATCTTTGTAATCAATTTCTGCAACACCTTCAGCGGTGAAACGGCAGAACTTGCGACGACGGAAATAACGTGCCATGTTGACAGTCTCCTAAGTTTTCAATTCGACATTTTCGGCATGGATCACTAAGCGGTTCTGACCATTGCGCCCCTGTTGAAGCGTCATAAAGCCTTGCACTTGTACTTCCACACCTGCTTTCAGATCTTCTGCGACGCTTTCAAAGCGTGGCCCACTCAATATCACTTGAATTTGTACGTAGACGTTGCGGAGCATATCTGCTTCATAACGCTGCGATTTGTGTTCCAACATAATCACACTGTGTGCAATACCCGCTGGGCTTTTAAAGCGTCTTGAACGAGTTATCGTTCCTGACAACACCAAGTTATTGGTGGTCACAGATTACCTTACTCAGCGATTTCTTCAGCGTGAGCTTCATCGTATGAGCGTTCGCCAGCTGGGCCACGACGTGAATCGCGCTCATCTCTAGCTTTAGCCATTGGAGATGCTTCAGTAACGGCAACTTTAGTACGCATTACCATGTTACGCAGAACTGCGTCGTTGAAACGGAAAGCTGTTTCTAGCTCTTCGATCGTCTCTGCTTTAGCTTCAACGTTCATCAGAACGTAGTGAGCTTTATGCAGGTCAAGGATTGGGTAAGCCAGTTGACGACGGCCCCAATCTTCTAAACGGTGGATTGTGCCGTTAGCTTCGGTGATAACACCTGTGTAACGCTCAATCATACCTGGTACTTGTTCACTTTGATCTGGGTGAACCATAAATACGATTTCGTAATGACGCATTTATTGCTCCTTACGGTTATGTAGCCTCGGTATTGGCTCAGTCAAACCAAATGGAGGCAAGGAACGAAAAATAGTGACTGATTTGAGCGCGAGATAGTACAGAAAGCAAGCCAGAAACTCAAGCAATAACTTTGCCTCGCCAATCAATACAGGTATGATGGCGCTTCATCTACATTCGGACATCAGACATCGGCTAACCAAGAATAAACATAATGCTAAAAGTTATTGCGCCAATTTTTTTATTTTCCCTTTCATTTCCTGCGCTTGCGCTTGTTCCACCGGATTACCAGGAACCGCCCAGCGATTTTACCGCAGAAATCGAAGCGGGTTTGCAACTGAATACAGGCAATACCGAATCCAGCAGTTTTAACGGTCGAACCCAACTGATTTACGACACCCAGCAAACCAAGCAAGAAGCCACGCTCAAAGCCTACTTTGCCTCAGAAAAAAGCAAGACAACTTCAGAAAAATACGAACTCCAACTCCAGTCGAACTATAAACTGACCAAAGGCTACATCTTCGGACGCGGTGATTTTACTTGGGATCAATTCGGTAGTTACACGCAAATCTCAACTATTTCTAGTGGTTACGGTTTTAATGCCATCAGCAGCTACAAGACCAAACTCAGTCTTGAAATCGGCCCCGGTTACCGATATAACTTACCGGCAGAATCTGTGGATATTCCCAATCCTGATGCTGAGAAAGACGTCATTTTGCGTACCGCTGCAAAGTTTTCTCAAAAACTGCAGGAATACAGCAGTCTCAATGCAGATTTAACTGCGGAAGTCGGCGAGAACAACAATACCCTCACCTTAGACATGAACTACAAGAATCTGGTGTTCCAAGATTGGGCGTTTAAAATCGGCATGAACATCAAATACACTGAAGTGGTACCAGAGGGTAGCCAACAGACAGATACCACCACCACCTTCAACCTGCTTTATACCTTTAGATAACCGCTTTAGATAATCCTTAGCAATACAAGCAGGTACACGTCGCCAAAGTCATCTTTGGCTGGCGGCGACGTTAAAGCTCCTCCGCCCTCGCCCAAGTTATTTCAGCATAATCTAAGAATTTTTTGAGCAAAAATGCGCAATTAATCAAGATTTACCAACAATTTGCAACACAACATAAACACCAACCCCTGATATACTCACGGTTTATTATCAATCTTGTTTGTGTTTTCGGAGTTGTATATGACTAATCCGCTGCGCACTTTCGCCTCTTTATATAGCACCACCTTGTTAATGGTACTGGCCGGCGGTTTGCTCACCACTTACCTTGGGCTCAGGCTCTCGGTGATGAACGTGCCACAGATATGGATAGGCGGCATGATGTCGGCCTATTATGTTGGCCTAGTGGCGGGCTCTAAGATTGGTCATAGACTTATTGCCCAAGTGGGCCATATCCGCGCCTTTGTTGCCAGTGCTGGCATAGTCGCCGCATCTGCATTGGGTCATGCACTCGTTGATGAACTAGCAGTTTGGCTGCTCCTCAGGCTCGTTGTCGGTATGGGCATGATGTGCCAATACATGGTGCTCGAAAGTTGGCTTAACGAACAGGCCGAAAGTAACCAAAGGGGTACAGTGTTCGCGAGCTATATGATCGTATCTTACTTCGGCTTGATCTTAGGCCAAGGCGCGATCAGTATCTTCCCCGAATTAGGTCTAGAACCGTTACTGCTTATCGCGATTTGTTTCTCACTCTGTATCGTACCTATTTCACTCACGCGTCGCCTTCACCCAGCGCCTTTGGTTCCTGCCCCACTCAAAATTGCCCATTACTGGAAAAAAGCGCCGCAGGCACTCACAACCATCGCAATTGGTAGCATGATAGTGGGTTCGTTTTATGGTCTCGCACCCGCCTATGCGAGTAACTTAGGTTTACCGCCTGAAAAAGTTGCTACTTATATGACGGCAACGATTTTAGCGGGATTACTGGCGCAATGGCCTATGGGGAAACTGTCCGACATTATGTCGCGCAGTCGCCTGATTCGTATTAACTGCATATTGCTTGGCATTTTAGCTTTAGCCATCGCCTTAACACCCTATCATCCGGTGATTTCGCTGGTGATGACTTTCCTCTTCGGTATTTTGGGCTTCACCTTCTATCCCCTTGCTACAGCACTGGCGAACTCGCGAGTCGAACAGAATGAGCGAGTCGGCTTATCCGCCACTATCTTATTGACCTTCGGCTTAGGAGCCAGTATCGGTCCACTGATCGCCTCAACGTTAATGCAATGGTTTGGTAACAGCATGCTATATGGCTTTATGTCTGCCTGTACCTTAATCTTGTTTGTGCGGCTACGTTATGTACATGCACAACAAAAAGCCGAAACCAATGTCACCCAAGACTACATAATGGCGACGGGCGACTTAGTCTCTTCACCACTGGCGGCAGCGCTGGACCCACGAGTTGATGTCGAATCGATTCAAGAACATATGACGCCCGGTGCTAACCTAGATGAAGCGGAATATGATTTAGGGGCTGATGGTGTCGATGACGATATTATCGACGCAAATGACAGTGATGAGGAGCAACTCGCCTTCAGTTTCGATATCGAGCAAGCAGAGCCTGAAGCCGTTCAAACGGATGAAGCCGATAGCCATCCGGTTAACCTAGACAAAGCACTGATATAAAAAGACCAATAAAAAGACCGATTAACTGTTTAAAGTTAATCGGTCTTTTTATTACTGCAAGTGCTGACTAAAACAAATAGTTACTGCAACAAATCGTTACTGCAAGCCTGACCGCATGTGCGAAATCAGGCAAGAGTGAGCGTATTAACTGCGGCGCTGACGCACAGCTTCAAATAAGCAAATACCGGTCGCAACCGATACGTTCAAGCTCGACACACTGCCCGCCATAGGGATAGAGATCAGTGAATCGCAAGACTCACGGCTTAAACGGCGTAAACCTTTATCTTCCGCGCCCATGGCAATCGCTAATGGCCCTTTAAGATCGGCTTGATAAAGCTCGCAATCTGCCTCGCCCGCGGTGCCTACTATCCACACACCTTTATCCTGCAGGTGACGCATAGTGCGCGCAAGATTAGTCACTTGGAATAAAGGCACTGTTTCCGCAGCGCCACATGCCACTTTACTCACAGTCGCCGTTAAGCCAACTGAATTGTCTTTAGGCACGATAATACCTTGTACGCCAGCCGCATCAGCATTACGTAGGCAAGCGCCTAAGTTATGGGGATCCGTCACGCCATCCAAAATCAGCAGAAATGCTTGCTCAGTGTTAGCAAGCAGCACATCTAAATCTTGCTCATTCAACACTTTCGCCGCTTTAACGCGCGCGACTATACCTTGATGTTGGCTGCTTTCCGCTTTGTCATCCAAGGCTTTACGAGAAGCGACCTGAATCGTCGTGCCAAAAGCTTTGGCCTGATTGGCCAGCACAGTTAAGCGCTCATCGTCACGGCCTTGTAACAGCCATAACTCGATAATGCGCTCAGGGCTGTGTTTTAACAGGGCTTCAACTGCGTGGATCCCAAAAATAATATCTTGTTTTTTCATTTATTTCTTTCTCGTGCTCCGCTTAGCGGCTTTTGGCTTTTTAGCCGGATCTTTTACTGCTGTTTTTTTCGCTTTAGTGCCCGCTTTAGCCTTAGGTTTGGTTTTGCCTGTTTCAGCCTTGGCGCTAGATGCCGCGGTTTTACCCGCTTTGCCTTGCTTAGCGCCTTCACGATTAACGCGCTCACGGGCAGTCATCGGCTTATCACGGCTGGCAGATGCTTTACGCTTACCACCTTTGCCGTCATCACCCAGCATGACTAAATCAATCTGTCTGTCATCTAAGTTAACTGCAGCGACCTTAACCGTCACAGGATCGCCCACTTGATAGACTTGGCCTGTATGCTCACCGATAAGGCGTTGACGCATAGGATCGAATTGGTAGTAATCGCTACCTAGACTTGAGATATGCACTAAGCCATCGATAAACAGTTCATTTAAGCGCACAAACAAACCAAAGCTCGTCACTGAGGCAATCACAGCTTCAAAGGTATCACCGACGTGATCTTGCATAAACTCGCACTTGAGCCAATCGCTAACATCGCGAGTCGCTTCATCGGCACGACGTTCTGTGGTCGAACACTCTTCGCCCAATTGGTCGAGCTCATCGAGTTGATAGTGATAACCACCATCCTGCGTCCACTTTTCTGTGGCTTCGCCTCTTTCCTTCGCCAGTAAATATCGGATCACTCTATGTAACACTAGATCCGGATAACGGCGAATGGGCGAGGTAAAATGCGCATATTCTTCTAAGGCTAGACCGAAATGACCTTCGTTATCCGGAGTGTAAATGGCCTGACGCATAGAGCGCAGCAACATCACTTGGATAAGTTCAGCATCAGGGCGGTCGGCAATTTGCAGCATCACGTTCTGATAATCGGACGGCGTTGGCTCAAGTCCGCCAGGCATAGTCAAACCACGCTCAGCAAGGAACTCTTTAAAGTTCGCCAATTTTTGCTCGGATGGCGCTTCATGCACACGATACAAGACTTCGCCTTTGTGTTTCTTCACAAACTTAGCTGCAGAAACGTTGGCTAAAATCATACATTCTTCAATGATTTTATGGGCTTGATTACGGCCACGCGGCACGATTTTATCAATCTTGCGCTGCTCATTGAAAATGAACTGCGTTTCCATGGTTTCAAACGCAATCGCACCACGCTCGGCTCTTTGCTCATCGAGCGCTAAATACAATGACTGTAAACACTGCAAATGCGGGAACAAGGCTTCATGCTCAGGCGCAATGGGGCCGCCTTCTAACATCTCCGCCACTTGGGTATAAGTAAAACGGGCATGGGAATACATCACAGCCGGATAAAACTTATAACCCGACAACTTGCCTTTGGCAGACACTGTCATCTCGGCGACCATACATAAACGGTCGACGTGAGGATTAAGCGAACATAGGCCGTTGGAGATTTTCTCCGGCAGCATAGGGATCACTTGCGATGGGAAATACACTGAGTTACCACGGGCACGCGCTTCAGTATCTAAGGCTGAATCGGTGCGAACATAATAACTGACGTCCGCAATCGCAACCCATAAACGCCAGCCGCCACCGGCTTTTTTCTCCGCATACACGGCATCGTCAAAATCGCGAGCGTCTTCACCGTCGATAGTCACTAATGGCAGATGACGTAAATCCACACGGCCGACTTTATCGGCATCGGTCACTTCATCGGGAATTCGGCGCAGTTTCTTCTCGATCACTGGTGACCAAGTATGGGGTAAGTCATAGTTACGCAGGGCGATTTCGATTTCCATCCCCGGTGCCATTTGCTTACCAAGCACTTCAGTCACTTTACCCGCAGCCTTAACAAAACGACCTGGGCGACGCGTTAATTCAACCACAACAACATCGCCTTGACGGGCGCCGTTGCGGTCTTCATTCGCGACTAAGATTTCTTGGGTTATACGCTTATCATCGGCAATGACAAATGCCATACCGCTATCAACATGATAACGGCCAACAATTGCAGCACTGCGCGGCTGGATCAAACGCACCAAACGTGCTTCGCGACGACCACGACGATCTGTGCCTGCTTTTTGCGCCAGCACTTTATCACCGTGGAAATACATCAGCATGTCGCGGTTCGAAATAAATAAGTCATCACCGCCTTCATCGGGTTTGAAAAAGCCGAAGCCTTCTCTGTGTCCGAGCACTGTGCCGGGGATAAGATCCATTTTCTCGGGCAAGCCATAGCTCTGCCCACGGGTGAAAACAAGTTCGCCATCACGTTCCATCGCACGTAGGCGACGGCGCAGGGCCTCAAGTTGTTCTTCCTCTTGGATGTTTAACGCCGCAGCAATACTGTCACGAGTGATAGGTGATTTCTGAGAACGTAAGTAATCGATAATATACTCACGGCTTGGGATAGGGTTTTCGTACTTATCCTGTTCACGCTCAAAATGAGGGTCTTTGATCATTCAATATCCAAATAATGTGTCTCTAGAAGAGACTACTTAACGGGTTCGCAACTGTTCTTGCTGGGCCCGCGCCACTGCACTGGGGGGCATTTTAGCTGCTAACACCTGCAGTAAAGACAAGGCTTTTTTCTTCGTCGCCTCGTCCGCAAATACATCGTTATATAACCAGTGATAGGCCATCTCGTAATCCCTAGGACTACCATAACCTTCACCGAATAAACGCACTAACATCATACGAGCGGATAAATCACCACTTGCAGCAGCAGGCAATAAATAATGCACTGCTCTGTCTTTATTACGGATGACAAATTTCCCACTCTGATAATACTCGGCAAGCTTTAACATCGCTTCTGAGCTACCTTGTTCGGCCGAGTCACGTAACAAAGCAATCCCCTTCACAGGGTTAGCCTTTACACAGGTTCCATGATTGAGCATTTCGCCCCAAAGGAATTGATATAAAGGCTGTTTTAAGACTTGGGCTCGCGCCTCAATGTCTTGAACTAACTGGCAATCATCACGTTTCACTTTCGCTAAATATTGATCGCTACGGATCAAATCAAGCAATTGGTCTTGGCTATAAATATCCACCGCCTGCGTTTGGGCAAAGCACATTGAAGATACTAAGGGCAGTAGCGCAACTAGTGCTGTACGTAGCATAACGACTCTCAATGACAATAGGGTGAATACTTGCATCGGCAGTATAACCTATTTCTTGAGCTTGAGCTGAATTCTTGAGCTAAACATCTAACCGCAGAAGGAAATAGAGAAAGGCATAAAGAAGTAGAGAAAAGGCCGTGAAACACGGCCTTAACAGGTCTTAATTGAACGGATTAACCAAAATCATGGTTTCGTTACGGTCAGGACCCGTAGAGATAATGTCGATTGGTGTTTCTAATAACTCTTCAAGACGCTTGATATAATTGATCGCTGCCGGTGGCAGTTGCTCAATTGATGTCGCGCCAAAAGTCGACTCGCTCCAACCTGGCATAGTTTCATAAACAGGCGTAACCAGTTCATAACCTTCAGCCGCAAGCGGGGTCACTTTAGAGATAGTGCCATCAGGATTCTGATAACCCACACAAATCTTCACTTCTTTCAGACCATCAAGTACATCTAACTTAGTCAAGCAGAAGCCGCTCACACTGTTGATTTGAACTGCGCGGCGCATTGCCACAGCATCCAACCAACCTGGACGACGCTTACGACCCGTTGTCGCACCAAACTCATGACCTTTAGTACCTAAATGATCACCAACTTCACATAACAGTTCAGTAGGGAATGGACCTGCACCCACACGAGTGGTGTAAGCCTTCATGATACCTAAGACATAGTCTAAATGACGTGGACCAAAACCGCTGCCCGTCGCAACACCACCGGCAGTGGTATTTGAAGAGGTTACAAATGGGTATGTTCCGTGGTCGATGTCGAGTAATGTACCTTGAGCGCCTTCGAACAGAATTGGTTCACCGGCTTTACGCGCAGTATCCAATAGTTCAGTCACATCAACACACATGCTCTTCAGATAGTCGGCCATAGCCAAAGCATCTGCTAGCGTTTGCTCGTAATCAACCGCTTCGACTTGATAGTACTCTGTCAGCATAAAGTTATGGTATTTCATAACTTCTTTCAGCTTTTCAGCAAACAGCTGCGCATTGAACAGATCGCCTACTCGCAGACCGCGACGGGAGATCTTGTCTTCATACGCAGGTCCGATACCACGGCCAGTTGTACCAATAGCTTTATTGCCACGTGCTTTTTCACGGGCGATATCTAAGGCGCAATGGAAGGGTAGGATCAGCGGACACGCTTCAGAGATCAACAGACGTTCCTCAACAGGAACACCACGATCTTTCAGCATGTTGATCTCTTTCATCAGGGCGTCAGGTGCAAGCACCACACCATTGCCAATAATGCATTTCACATTATCGCGCAAGATACCTGATGGGATCAGATGAAGAACGGTTTTTTCACCGTCGATAACCAAGGTATGACCAGCATTGTGGCCGCCTTGATAGCGAACTACATATTTTGCCTGTTCTGTTAGAAGGTCGACAATCTTACCTTTTCCTTCGTCACCCCATTGGGTGCCGAGAACAACTACGTTTTTGCCCATTATTTGCTGCAAGGTTGCGGTTAAAAAAGAATTTTAACAGATCTTAGTCAGTAAGGGCAAGCAGGGTGTTTTTTACGCAAAAATCACCAAAATCACCACTCCAGCTGTGACTAATGCGCCACCGAGTCGCTGGATAACCTGCTGATTTTGATGGGAGAGTTCATTTAAATAACGACGCCACTTGTTCGGAAAGAGTAAGGGTCCGACTCCCTCTAAAAGCAATACAAGTGCCACTGCCAGCATAAAAACTTGAAAAGTCATGCGCACCTCAAACTCAATCACTCAATGCAATTTAGTGTATATCAGCTCACTTCAACAACAGAGTCTCTTATTTAAATGCATTCGTCAGTATCGAAAATTTTAGCCAATAAAAAACCCAGCATAGGCTGGGTTTTTTGATATTCCAAAAACGAATTAACGCTTAGAGAATTGTGGCTTACGACGTGCTTTACGTAGACCCACTTTCTTACGCTCAACTTTACGAGCGTCACGGGTAACGAAACCAGCAGAACGTAGTGATGGACGCAATGCTTCATCTAATTGCATCAGAGCACGGGTAATACCGTGACGGATTGCGCCTGCTTGGCCAGTGATACCACCGCCTTTAACAGTTACATAGATGTCCAGCTTGTCAGTCATTTCAACTAACTCTAAAGGTTGACGAACAACCATACGAGCAGTTTCACGACCAAAATACTGATCCAAAGGACGTTGATTTACAACGATGTTGCCACTACCTGCTTTAGCGAAAACGCGAGCTGTAGAGGTTTTGCGACGGCCAGTGCCGTAGTACTGAGTTGCAGCCATTTGCTTAATCCCGTTTAGATATCAAGAACTTGAGGTTGTTGTGCAGTGTGGTTATGTTCTGCGCCAGCGTAAACTTTTAGTTTACGGAACATGGCACGGCCCAGAGGACCTTTTGGTAACATACCCTTAACTGCTTTCTCGATGATCATTTCTGGCTTTTGCGCTTGCAGCTTTTCAAAGCTGATTTGCTTAATGCCACCAGGGAAGCCTGAATGCGAGTAGTACGTTTTGCCTTTCGCTTTGTTACCAGTAACAGTCACTTTTTCAGCATTAACAACGATGATGTAATCACCGGTATCAACGTGTGGAGTGTATTCTGGCTTATGCTTACCGCGTAAACGGATAGCGATTTCAGTAGCGATACGACCTAAAGTTTTGCCGTCTGCATCAACGACGAACCAGTCACGAGTTACGGTTTCTGGTGTAGCAGTAAAAGTCTTCATTATTACAAAAACCCAAAGTTAATTTTCTGTCTCACATGCTGCCTGCATTTGCAAACAACACAAAATTGCCTTTTAGTACCCCTTCGAGCACTGACTTCGGCTTACAACTTCCGCCCAATTGGCGGAGTAACGTGGGCAGGTGGCGGAGTATAGACAAAGCTGAGTTAAAAATCACCTGATATTTTGATAAAAATTATAAAATATCGACCAATCTGGCTTGTCATCCTAAGGATTAACAAGCCACTGGCGATTTAACACGGGAGTTAAAGCAAAACTCTTGCGCCGCAGGGTTACGGCAGGTGTTCGGTTTTTAAATAATCGTGGGATTGCATCTCAATTAAGCGTGAACGGCAACGTCTAAATTCGAAGTTAAGCAAACCATCGGCATAAATATCTTCGAGTGGCACTTGAGCCGATACAATCAGCTTCACATTGCGCTCGTAAAATTCGTCGACCATAGCTAAAAATCGTCTGGCGATATCATCACCGGTCAAAAATGCCCCCATTTGCTCAATGCCGCTGACCAGCACAGTATGATAAATCCGCGCCAATTCCATGTAGTCACGTTGACTTCGTGGACCATCACAAAGCGCTCTAAAATCGGCCAACAATACGCCCTGCGCCTGCTGACGAATACTGATGCTACGGCCTTCGATTTCAATGTCGGCGGTATGCACCTCAGACTCAGGCGCTAACTGGCTAAAATAACGCATTAGATTGGCATCGGCTTGTGCATCTAACGGATGATGATAAATCTCCGCTTGCTCAAGGGTTCGCAGCCGATAGTCAATGCCAGAATCCACATTGAGTACTTCACAATGCTGATTAATTAAGGCTATCGCAGGTAAGAAACGTGCGCGCTGTAGGCCATTTTTATATAAGTCATCGGGGATAATGTTAGACGTAGCAACCAGCACGACGCCTTCTTTAAATAGCGCTTGAAACAGCGTGCCTAACAACATGGCATCAGTAATATCTGAGACAAAGAATTCATCGAAGCAGATAACGCGATATTTCACGGCCATCTTTTTCGCAATCACCAGTAAGGGATCGCGCACGCCTTTCAGCTCATCTAAATCTAAATGTAGTTGATGCATAAAACGATGGAAGTGAGCCCGCAGCTTTTGATCGCCAGGCAAGGCATCAAAAAAAGTATCCATCAGATAGGTTTTACCGCGCCCCACACCGCCCCAAAGATACAGGCCCTTAGGTGAAGCTGGCGCCGACTTTAAGCCTAATGCACTAAACAATTTCCCCACGACAGAAGTCGGCTCTTCCGCCGCCGTTAAGTCTTCATAGACACGTTGTAATGCTTTGACGGCAATTTCTTGGGCCGGATCATGGGAAAAACCGTCACGGGTAAGATCTTTTTGATAATGCTGCCAAGGGCTTAACTGAGGCACTTTTTAATTCTCTTATGTCCTTTACTAAAACTGCAACGATATTAGCACGGCCAATGTGACGCAGGATATATTAATGCAGAATACGACTTTTGCCTCAAGGTTAAACAGCATACAAACGACGAATAAACCTCTATGCTGTAGGTCATTTTAATCGGCAAAACTTGTTGTTTTCAGGGCTTGAAAAATGCGTATCTTGCCCACAGTTTTCCACTCAGCAACGAGCATGAAACAGCCGATAAAATAGGCTCAAAAAAATTAACATTTGTTAATATGATGAACTTTTTCAATTAGGTGCGTGTCCGAATGGTTACCTAGGCAAATAGCCGGTACCGATACAGATTTGATCTGGCACTCGCACAATTGCTGATGCATTACATCCAGATCTTTCAACCCTTATTTGGAGTTATGAATAGATGAAAACAAAATTATCTGTACTTTCAGCCGCAATGTTAGCCGCGACCCTGACTATGATGCCTGTCGTCTCACAGGCTGCTATTCCACAGACAGTTGAGGGACAATCCATTCCAAGTCTTGCGCCTATGCTTGAGCGTACAACACCCGCAGTTGTGTCCGTAGCGGTTACGGGGACTCATGTTTCAAAACAAAGAGTGCCTGATGTTTTCCGTTACTTCTTTGGCCCCAATGCACCACAAGAGCAAGTGCAGGAACGTCCTTTTAGGGGCTTAGGCTCAGGCGTTATTATTGATGCTGAAAAAGGCTACATAGTCACTAACAATCACGTGATTGACGGTGCCGATGATATTCAAGTTGGTCTACATGACGGCCGTGAAGTAAAAGCCAAACTCATTGGTACTGACTCAGAGTCTGATATTGCATTACTGCAAATTGAGGCGAAAAATCTTGTCGCAATCAAGTCATCAGACTCTGACGACTTGCGTGTTGGTGACTTTGCCGTTGCCATTGGTAACCCCTTCGGCTTAGGGCAAACCGTGACTTCAGGTATTGTCAGTGCTTTAGGCCGTAGCGGTTTAGGCATAGAAATGCTGGAAAACTTTATTCAAACCGATGCTGCTATCAACAGTGGTAACTCGGGTGGTGCACTCGTTAACTTAAACGGGGAATTGATTGGGATTAACACCGCAATCGTAGCGCCGGGAGGTGGTAACGTCGGTATCGGCTTTGCGATCCCTGCCAATATGGTGAAAAACCTGGTCGCGCAAATTGCCGAACACGGTGAAGTACGCCGCGGGGTACTGGGGATTTCGGGACGCGATCTTGATAGCCAACTCGCCCAAGGCTTTGGTTTAGACACCCAGCACGGCGGCTTCGTGAATGAAGTAGCCAAAGACAGTGCCGCCGAGAAAGCCGGTATTAAAGCGGGTGATATCATTATCAGCGTCGATGGCCGTGGCATTAAGTCCTTCCAAGAACTGCGTGCTAAAGTCGCCACTATGGGCGCGGGTGCTAAGGTTGAGTTAGGACTCATCCGCGACGGTGATAAGAAAACCGTTAAAGTGACCTTAGGCGAAGCGAGCCAAACCAGTGAAACAGCGGCTGGTGCCGTGCATCCTATGCTGCAAGGTGCGTCCTTAGAAAACTCATCTAAGGGCATTGAAATTACTGATGTAGCACAAGGCTCACCTGCGGCCATGAGTGGCTTACAAAAAGGAGACGTGATTGTCGGTATTAACCGCACTGCGATTAAAGATCTTAAGACACTGAAAGCACAACTTAAAGATCAAGAAGGTGCCGTTGCACTGAAGATAATGCGTGATAAGAGCATGTTATATTTAGTCCTACGTTAATCGGCTAAATAGGCCATTTTTTCTGCCACAGATAAGCATAGGGAGCTTAGGTTCCCTATGCTTACATCGATTAAACATGTTAATCTAACTCACCTTTTTCTAGATCCATCCTGCCATGACGATAAAAGACACTCTGTTATATCTCGGTAAAGCCACCCTTTTCGGCCTTATCATGGCGGCCATGTTTTTATTGGTGACACGTTATTTCGATAACCAATCCCTCGGTAATAGTCTGCTACAAACCCGAGCCAACAACACAGTCGAGCTCTCCTTTGCCAAGGCGGTCCGCCGCGCAGCCCCTGCCGTTGTTAACATTTATAGCCTCAGCATAGATCAAAATCGCCCGCTTAACTCGGGTTCGCTACAAGGGCTAGGTTCTGGGGTGATAATGAGCAAAGAAGGCTATATTCTTACGAATTATCATGTTATTAAAAAGGCCGACGAAATTGTTGTCGCCCTGCAAGATGGACGTAAATTTACCTCAGAAGTGGTTGGCTTCGATCCAGAAACCGATTTATCGGTACTTAAAATTGAAGGCGATAACTTACCGATTGTCCCCGTTAACCTCGACAGTCCGCCTCAAGTTGGTGATGTCGTACTCGCCATTGGTAATCCCTACAATTTGGGTCAAACCATTACCCAAGGCATTATCAGTGCCACAGGCCGTAACGGCTTAAGTTCAGGTTACTTAGACTTCTTACAAACCGACGCGGCGATTAATGCCGGTAACTCGGGCGGCGCACTGATTGACACCAACGGCAGCCTTATTGGTATTAATACCGCGGCATTCCAAGTGGGTGAAGAAGGCGGCGGCCATGGGATTAACTTCGCTATCCCGATTAAATTGGCCCACAGCATTATGGGCAAGTTGATTAAGAATGGCCGCGTTATCCGTGGTGCTTTGGGTATTTCAGGTGAACCTATCAACCCTGTCATTGCACAAATTCTCAATCTGCCCGATCTAAAAGGTGTGGTCATTATGGGTGTCGACCCTAATGGCCCTGCAGCGCGTGCCCAGCTAATGCCAAGGGATGTGATTATTAAATACGACGGTGAAGATGTGCCAGGCGTTGAAATGCTGATGGATCGCATCGCAGAAACCACACCGGGTAAGAAAGTGATGATGACTGTGATACGCCAAGGTAAACAACAGGAGTTGCCCGTGATTATCGATGAGAAGGTTGTGGTCGATAACTAGAGCGGCACCCATCATTGCGTACGCAGACAACAAAAAACCAGCTTTTAAGCTGGTTTTTTAATGGGTCGAGATTTTAATCTCTCAGGCCTAGCTAAATAACTCGTTACTGAGTACGCACAACCTGCGCGCCTAAACCTTGGAACTTATTCTCAATATGCTCGTAACCGCGGTCTAAGTGATAGATACGATCAACAATCGTCTTGCCATCGGCCACTAAGCCCGCAATCACCAGACTCGCTGACGCACGTAAATCCGTCGCCATCACCTGCGCACCACTCAAGGACTCAATCCCTTGGATAATACAGGTATTCCCCTCAAGCTCCATGGTTGCGCCCATACGGATAAGCTCAGGCACATGCATAAAGCGGTTTTCGAAGATAGTCTCGGTAATAGTAGCCGTGCCTTGCGCTAAGGCGTTGAGCACGCAGAACTGCGCCTGCATATCCGTCGGAAAACCGGGATAAGGTGCCGTCTTGATATTGACCGCCTTTGGACGCTTACCTTGCATATCAAGCTCAATCCAATCTTCACCTGTAGTGATCTTAGCGCCCGCATCTTCAAGTTTCGCGATAACAGACTCTAATGACGCAGGATCGGCTTTTAAGCAACGGATGCGACCACGGGTTACCGCAGCGGCCACCAAAAATGAACCGGTTTCGATACGGTCTGGCATAACTCGGTAATGACAGCCCTGTAAACGCTCAACCCCTTGAATACGCAGTGTCGCACTGCCTACGCCGGTGATTTTTGCGCCCATGGCAATTAAGCAATTAGCGAGATCGATCACTTCAGGTTCGCGAGCCGCATTTTCAATCACGGTTTCGCCATCGGCCAACGCCGCAGCCATCAGCAAGTTTTCGGTGGCACCAACACTTACCATGTCCATGAAAATGTGTGCGCCCTTAAGACGTCCATCAACACGGGCTTTAATATAGCCTTCTTTCACTTCAATCTTGGCACCCATCATTTCGAGGCCATGTAAGTGTAAGTTAACTGGTCTTGCGCCAATGGCACAGCCGCCAGGCAATGACACATCTGCGGTACCATAACGCGCCAATAACGGCCCTAAGATCAAGATAGAAGCGCGCATGGTTTTCACGAGATCGTAGGGAGCGCAAAACTCATTCAGATTAGTGGTAGAAATGCGGATCTGTCCATCACCGAGTTCAGTCACTTCAGCGCCGAGACAGCGTAATAATTTACAGCTCGTACTCACATCACGCAGATTGGGCACGTTAGAAACCACAAAATCGGTTTCAGCCAATACACCCGCCATCAGAATAGGCAAAGCTGCATTTTTAGCACCCGAAATAATCACATCACCGGCAAGCGGGGGGCTTGCCTGAATTGTTAGTTTATCCACTTTTCCTCACTAGCTAGGCATGTTGAAAACTTTTTCGCGTTTCCATTGAGTCGACGTGAAAGTTTTGATCGTTAATGCATGTAATTCACCGCTGGCAATGTGTGCCGTCAACGGTGCATAAATGGCTTGTTGCTGTTTGACTCGGCTCATACCATCGAAGCATTCGCCTACTGCGATCACTTTATAATGGCTACCATCTGAGCTAGCGTGAACTTCTTCAAGCCCTAACGCATCACGTAAAATCTGTTCGATTAAGCTGCATTCCATGAAATCTATTACCCTATTATCAATGCACTTCTTCGGTAAAGAAGGCATGTAAATCATATAAATCGATGAGTTTTTTAAGTTGTGGTGAGGCAGAACGTAATTCAAGTTGGCTGCCATGTTCACGCACTAACGCCAGCAAAAATGCCATGCCAGCGCTATCACTGTATTCGAGCCCAGACAAAGACAATATCTGGGTTGACTCGCTCAGCAGTTGTTGCCGCTGCGGCCAAAGTGTAATGACATCGGCTTGGGTTATGCGCCCTTTGAGATGGCAAACTGTGCCCTGTTGCACAAATTCAATCACGACTGTGACTTCCCTGATTTAGCCTTCATGACCACTTTTTCTTTGGTGCGATCTTCAAGCATCTTAATCACAGGATCGATACCCTGTTGGCGAATTAGATTAGAGATTTCCGACTGCTTAGAAGACAGTAAGCTCACACCTTCGGCGACTAAATCAAATGCCTTCCATGAGTCATCTTTCAAACGGCGAGCCTTAAACAACAGTTTAATTGGCGGACGACCGGCTTCGATGATCTGCACGTTCACATCCACCATTTTCTCTTTGCTGAAATCAACCCCAGGTGAAAATTCCACTTTTTGATTGGTGTACTCAGTAAAGGCTTGGGCATAGGTCGACACTAAATAACCTTCAAAGGCATCGACAAAACGATTACGTTGGTCTTCGGTTGAATCCTTAAGATATTGGCCTAAGACTTTGTAAGAGGCATATTTATAATCGACATAAGGCATCAGTTCTTCACGAACGATTACCTTTAAATGGTCTGAATTTGCATCAATTAACGCTTTATCTTTATGAAAACGATCGAAGGTTTTATTAGCAACGGCTTTCACCATGGCATACGGATCTGTCGTATCGACAACCACATCGGCGGCGACAGCGCTCGTTGTCCCTAAAACCATCACTAACGGCAATAAAAAACGAGATAAGTTTTTAAACATAGCGGTAACCCCTATTTGTCTTTCGAACCCATACTATATAAGAACTGACCAATCAGTTCCTCCAACACTAATGCCGAGCGCGTATCATCAATCTTATCGCCATCTTTCAGCATACTGACATCATCATCGACAAAACCCGGTGTTAACCCTAAGAATTGCTCGCCCAACAAACCCGAAGTCAAAATGGCTAAACTACTGGTTTCTGGAAATTTATCGTAACGCTTGTCCATCACTAAGGTGACCACAGCCACTAACTTAACGGGGTCTAAATCTATGCCACTGACGCGGCCAACCACGACACCGCCAACCTTGACGGGCGAACGCACCTTCAAGCCACCAATATTGGTGAAATTGGCTTTTATGGTGTAAGTGCTATCGCTGCTTTTCACTTCAATATTGGCAACGTTAAAGACTAAGACCAAAAAAGCGGCCAATCCCGTTAAAAGAAACACACCCACTAATAATTCAATTTTTCGTGTCAACATGTTCAGCTACCACTCTGTTAATCCATCTTACCTGTGTCGAAATCCGCAGTGTTCCGTTAGCGGCCAAACATCAGGGCTGTCAGTAAAAAATCTAATGCCAATACAGCGAGACTCGACTGAACCACAGTTTGAGTCGTTGCACGGCTGATACCTTCCGGATTTGGGATCACTTGATAACCGCGATATAACGCAATCCAAGTGACCACTACGGCAAACACACCACTCTTGATCAAGCAGTTAACTATGTCCTGACGCCACTCGACCGACGCCTGCAGAATCGACCAAAACGCCCCGCTATCGATTCCTTTCCATTCCACGCCGACTATGTGACCGCCATATATACCCACAGCGGTAAACATTAACGCCAGTAATGGCATACTGATCACCCCCGCCCAAAAGCGCGGTGCAATAATCTGCCTTAATGGGTCGATAGCCATCATCTCTAAACTCGAGAGCTGCTCGGTACTCTTCATCAAACCAATTTCAGCGGTTAAGGCAGAACCCGCACGTCCCGCAAACAAAAGTGCGGTAACCACGGGCCCTAACTCACGCAGTAAACTGAGCGCCACCATAGGGCCTAAGCTTTCTTCGGTGCCAAAACCGACTAAGATGTTGTAGCCTTGTAGCGCCAACACCATGCCGATAAAAAGCCCTGAGACTAAAATAATCACCATAGATTGCACGCCGACCACATAAATCTGGCGCACTAATAATGGAAAACCTTTGCGCACCCGTGGCCAGCGAAAAATCGCCCCCCACAACATAAGACCTGCGCGGCCAAAACCGAGCACTAACTCAATTGCGCTGCGGCCCAAGTCGGCAATACTGTCTATTAACTTCACTTGCCAACTCCTTTTGCCATCAATTCTTGTTGGTAATCATTCGCCGGATAATGGAACGGCACAGGGCCATCGGGCGCGCCTTGAATAAACTGTTTAAGCTGTGGATTGTCGGCGTATTTCAATTCTTCTGGCGTACCGTAGGCAATAACTTTTTTGTCGGCCACCACATACACATAATCGGCAATGCCGAGGACTTCATCCACATCGTGGGACACTACTATGGAGGTCAAATTGAGCGCATCCGATAACTCACGAATAAGCTTCACTAACACGCCCATAGAGATTGGATCTTGGCCGGCAAAAGGCTCATCGTACATCACCATTTCAGGCTCAAGCGCTATGGCTCTGGCCAATGCTGCGCGGCGTTGCATACCACCGGATAACTCACTTGGCATCATCTGGGCGGCGCCACGCAAGCCTACGGCTTCAAGCTTCATCAGCACGATAGTGCGAATAATGTCTTCTGGCAGACCAGAATGTTCGCGCAGCGCAAACGCCACGTTATCGAACACATTAATGTCAGTAAACAGCGCGCCACTTTGAAACAGCATGCTCATCCGCTTACGCAGACTAAATAATTCATTGCGACTCACGCCATGGATATCGTGACCGTCGAATAACACTTGCCCGTGGTCAGGCGTTAATTGTCCGCCGATCAACTTTAACAGGGTCGTTTTGCCTATGCCGCTCGGCCCCATGATCGCCGTCACCTTGCCCCTTGGAATGGACAGGCTAATATCTTCATATATCACACGCTGACCGCGGCTAAACCCCAAATTACGGATCTCAACCAACGGCGTTTGTTCTTGAGTCATGCTTGATTCCGACATTTGCAAAGAGGTGATCCTAGTCTTCCTAGACTGACCAATCGAAGAGCCGCAAATTGTACGTAATTGCGCTTTAACCTACAACCGAATCGACACTATCGCCCAGTGATACTTTCAATTTGCCTCATTTACAGCGAAAATGCGCCCTAAGTTTTCACTCTGCATAGGTAAAATGTTACTTAATGTTTTCAACCTAGTTGCAGAATTGGCAATATTGGCTAATTCGTTCGCACTTAGCTCGCTCTTCGTCCACTTTTAAGGTGTGATAAGTCGATACACGAGTGTGAAATCGAGGCATCCCGTGCGGTAATCTCCACTGCGATACGGGATAAATCCATTGAAATAAACGACAAAGACGATGATATTGCTCAAGGCCTTCAGTTGCTTAACGGGTTATTGTGCATGCATAGCTGCCGCAGCTGAACTTGACGAGTCAGATCAATCACTCTAGCCTGCCGCAATTGTTTTGTTGTTTTAGGAAACTCACCACAACGAGACATAAGCTAAATCGTCTGAAAACAAACTAAAACTTGGCAGAAAGCCTATTACATATCATCTTTATCGCGTACCAAATTGTGCTATTCCAATCCCATCATGGGGCGACAAAGACAATGCAAAAAGAGAGATAGACATGGTAGACAAATCACAACTGCGCCAATGGGGCTGTAAAGTTATCGACATTGAAAAGTCAGCCCTAGACAATCTTTATCAATATGTTGATTCGGCTGAATTTGCAGAAGCTTGCGAGTTGATCCTCAACTGTACAGGCAAAGTGATTGTCATGGGCATGGGCAAGTCGGGCCATATCGGCAATAAGATTTCTGCCACCCTCGCCAGCACAGGAACGCCCGCATTTTTTGTGCATCCGGGTGAAGCCAGCCACGGTGATCTCGGTGTATTAGCCGATAACGATGTGATTTTAGCGATTTCAAATTCAGGTGAGTCGAGCGAAATCCTCACCTTAATGCCCGTCATCCAACGTATGGGCGTACCCGTTATTGCGGTAACAGGCAAACCCGAATCGAACATGGCACGCTTAGCTAAAGTACATTTATGTATTGAAGTTCCAGAAGAGGCTTGCCCACTGGGACTCGCTCCAACATCAAGCACCACAGCGACCTTAGTCATGGGCGATGCCATTGCCATTGCGCTGCTACAAGCCAAAGGCTTTACCCGTGATGATTTTGCTATGTCTCATCCAGGCGGCGCGTTAGGGCGTAAATTATTGTTAAAAGTCTGCGATGTGATGCACAGCGGTGATGACTTACCGCTCGTTAACCACGATATTTGCATCACAGAAGCCCTGTACGAAATTTCCAAGAAAGGCTTAGGCATGACGGCGATTATCGATGATCAGCGCAAACTGGTCGGTATCTTCACCGATGGTGATTTACGCCGCGTTATCGATGCCGAAGTGAATCTGCGTACAACGCCCATCGCCGATGTGATGACCCGTAACTGCGTGACCATCACGGATAATGTATTGGCCGCCCAAGCGCTGCAAGTGATGGATTCCAAAAACATCAACGGATTAATTGTTATCGATAAAGACCGCCATCCTATCGGCGCTCTTAACATGCTAGACATGGTTAAAGCAGGAGTCATTTAATGCCACAGCAAGGATTTTACGGCCCAATCAGTGATGATGTGTGGCAACGCGCGCAAAAGATTAAACTGTTGATTTGTGACGTCGATGGAGTGTTTTCCGACGGCCGTATCTACTTAAGCAATAGCGGCGAAGAGCTAAAAGCCTTCCACACACGCGACGGCTATGGTGTGCGCTCGCTACTCACCAGCGGTTTTAATCTCGCCGTTATCACTGGACGTCAATCCAAAATCGTTGAAAACCGTATGACAGCCCTTGGGGTTACCCATATTTACCAAGGCGTAGATAATAAGTTCGAGCCCTATGAAGCATTGCTCGCACTCTATGGTGTCACCCCGGAAGAAGTAGCGTATATCGGTGATGATATTGTCGATTTACCCGTGATGAATGTCGTCGGTTTAGCGGTCAGTGTGGCCGATGGTCATCCCTATGTGCGTCAGCACGCCCACTTTGTCACTACGCTCAATGGCGGGCACGGTGCACTGCGTGAACTCACAGATCTGTTGCTACTCAGTCAAAATAAATTCACTTCGGCCCATGGAATGAGTATATGAGTCGTGTGACACTCGCAATTATCGCTTTTTTTGGAACCGCACTAGCGCTTTACTGGCAAGTGCAGAACAAACACAGCGGTGATACCGATAACCGAGTAAAAGATCAAAATACCCCAGATTTCATCGTTGAAGATCTGCGCAGTGTTGAGTTCAATGAACAAGGGCTAGTCAATAGCCGTGTGACGGCGAAAAACATGGAACATTATGATTCAACGAATCAAACTTTCTTTACTCAACCTGTTTATCTTGTTTATCCAGACCAAGGTAAAGCACAATGGCAACTCAGTGCAGATCAGGGCAAGCTAAACAAGGAAACGGGCAAGGTTGTACTCGAAAACAATGTTATTATTGATGCCATTAGCGCAGAAGAACCGATCCAGACCTTGTCCACCAGTTATCTGGAACTCGATCTCAATACTATGATAATGACCTCTGACCGTACCATTTACGTCACAGGGAAAGATTTTAATATTCAAGGCCAAGGCCTTTATGCCGACCTCAACGCGCAAGAAGTGAAATTGACCAGTCAGGTAGTAGGAACATATGAAGCAAAATAACGTATTACTTGCCAGCCTAATGCTAATAATGAGCATGAGCGCCTTTGCTAAAGTCGACGACCTAAAGCAGGAAGTTAAAATCAAAGCAGTGAGCCAAACGGCAGATATCAAGAACAACCAGATCATCTTCTTTGGTCCGGTGGAAGTTACCCAAGGCTCGATAAAAATCCAAGCAAATGAACTGCGTGCATTTTCTGCCGAAGGTGAAAATAGCAAAATTTTAGTGGCCACTGGTAACCCCGCAACTTACAACCAAGTGTTAGACGATGGCCGTCCAGCCTCGGCGAGCGCGAAAGAAATTCGTTACGATATGGCAAGCCGTACCCTGACACTGAAAGGCCAAGCTTCGTTAGATCAAGCGGGTAGCCAAGTGACGGGTAATGTGATCCGCTATAACATTATCCAGCAAAAATTGATTGCTGAGAGCACAGGTAGTGGTGACGATCGCGTGATCACTATTATTCAGCCAGAAAACTATCAAGATGATGCCAAACCTGACGCGCCAGCGGATAAACCTGTGAAAAAGCAGGACTCTAAATGACCCAAATCACCCTAAGAGCACAAAATCTGGCGAAGAGTTATAAGAGTCGCCAAGTGGTTAAAGACGTCAGTCTAACGGTAAAGACAGGTCAAGTTGTTGGACTACTCGGCCCAAACGGTGCGGGTAAAACCACCACCTTTTACATGGTCGTCGGTCTGGTTAAAAGCGATAAAGGCCACATCTTTATCGACGATGATGATTTAACCGCGGATCCTATGCACCTGCGCGCCCGCAAAGGCATAGGTTACTTGCCGCAGGAAGCCAGTATCTTCCGTAAGCTGACCGTCCATGACAACATCATGGCCGTACTGCAAACGCGCAAAGAATTGAAGAAAGAGCAAAGGGAAGAACAACTCGAGCATCTGCTCGAAGAATTCCACATCACCCACATCCGTGACAGCCAAGGCATGTCATTGTCGGGGGGCGAACGTCGCCGTGTCGAAATTGCACGGGCGTTAGCAGCAAATCCTAAGTTCATTTTGCTCGATGAACCCTTTGCGGGTGTCGATCCGATTTCAGTTATCGACATCAAAAAGATTATCGAACAGCTCAAAAGTCGAGGCCTTGGCGTGTTGATCACCGACCATAATGTTCGCGAGACATTAGATGTGTGTGAACATGCCTATATTGTGAGTCACGGAAACCTGATTGCCGAAGGAACACCTGCAGAGATCTTAGACAATCAGCAAGTTAGGGCTGTGTACTTAGGTGAACAATTCAGGCTATAGTTAATCAAGCGGAGCCAATGAAGGCAATTTGTGCCAGCATTGTGCTCCACTCAAGATGATAACAAGCGACCTCATCCAACAATAATAACGTAGGGATCAGCGGTAACATGAAAGCGTCACTCCAGCTCAAACTGGGTCAACAGTTAACCATGACGCCACAATTACAACAGGCCATTCGTCTGTTGCAACTGTCGTCATTAGAACTGCAGCAAGAGATCCAGCAAGCCTTAGATTCTAATCCCCTTCTCGAGCTGGAAGAGGATCAATTCGACGCCACTAAAGACCCTGTAAACCAAACGCTTTCCGATACGGATTTCAGTGAATCGAGCACTCTGCCGCCTGAGAAAGACAGCTCCACAATAGACACGGCAGAGTCCTTAACCAAAGAATCCATGCCCGACGAGCTCCCCATGGACACCACCTGGGATGAAGTGTTCACTGCCTCCCCTAATTCTGGCCCCGGCGGCAGTCGTGAAGATGATATGCCCTTCCAAGGTGAGACCAGTGAAGGCTTGTATGAGCACTTAGAATGGCAAAAAAACCTCACGCCGTTTTCTGAAACCGATTTAGCCATTGCCACCGCCATTATTGATGCCATCGACGATCAAGGCTATCTCACTCAAAGCACTGAAGAAATTCTCGAAGCCATGGGCAATCCTGAAGTTGAGCTTGACGAAGTTGAAGCCGTACTCAAGCGCATTCAACATTTTGATCCCATTGGTGTGGCCGCCCGCGATTTAAGCGAGTGCCTGCTGATCCAACTGTCGCATTTCGCCGCTGACACTCCACACCTCGAAAATGCCCGCATGTTGATCAAAGATCATTTAGATCTGATCGCCGCGCGCGATTTTAGATTGTTGATGCGTAAGACTAAATTAAAAGAGGATGAGTTAAGGGACGGCATCGCGCTTATCCAAACCCTCAATCCCCGCCCAGGTTTATTGATTACGCCCAACGATGACGAATACGTCATCCCAGATGTGTCTGTGTCGAAGAAGAATGGCCGCTGGGTGGTTGAACTGAACCCAGACTGCATGCCAAAAATCAATGTAAATCAACATTATGCATCGATGGCGCGCAGTACTAAAAACCAAGCCGATAGCCAATTTATTCGTGGCCATCTGCAAGAGGCTAAATGGTTTATCAAAAGCCTAGAAAGCCGTAACGACACTTTACTTAAAGTTGCGAATTGCATAGTGCAATATCAGCAAGGTTTCTTCGAATACGGTGAAGAAGCCATGAAACCTATGGTGCTTAACGATATTGCCGAAGCGGTAGAAATGCATGAGTCCACCATCTCACGGGTGACCACCCAAAAATACATGCATACCCCTAAGGGACTTTTTGAACTAAAATACTTCTTCTCTAGCCACGTCGGAACTGACGATGGTGGGGAGTGCTCATCCACAGCAATCAGAGCCTTCATTAAGAAACTGGTTGCAGCGGAAAACCAGAAAAAACCATTAAGCGACAGTAAGATGGCACAACTTCTGGCAGAACAAGGGATCAACGTAGCCCGCAGAACCATTGCGAAGTACCGAGAGGCTATGCTCATTCCGCCTTCTAATCAGCGTAAAAGTTTATAACCTACAGTGGATATCGGAGGACGTTTCTATGCAAATAAACCTGAGTGGACACCATGTCGAAATTACCGAATCGTTACGCGCATATGTAGAAGAAAAGTTTTCAAAACTTGAACGCCATTTCGAACAGATCAATAATGTGCACGTTGTGCTCAATGTCGAGAAAATGCAACAGATTGCCGAAGCGAGAATAAATCTTATCGGTGGTGAAGTTTTTGCAACTTCAGAGCATGCTGACATGTATGCCGCTATAGACGCCCTGATTGACAAGCTTGATCGTCAGGTTATTAAACACAAAGAGAAGTTAACAAAACACTAATAATGGAACTTTGTACCATACTGCGGCCGGAGTGCACTACCTGCGCCACTCCGGGCAGCAAGAAAAAGGTACTGGAACTCATCAGCGACTTAGTCGCTGCCCAGTACCCGACCCTCTCATCTCAAGAGATATTCGAAAGCCTAGTGGCGCGCGAAAAGATGGGGAGCACAGGTATAGGGAACGGCATCGCCATTCCACATGGTCGATTAACCGATATAAATCAGCCCATTGCCATACTCATTAAGTGTGAAGAGCCGATAGCATTCGATGCTATCGATAAGCAACCTGTTGATATTTTATTTGCACTACTGGTGCCTGCTGACCAATGTCAGCAACACTTAAGTACCTTGTCTTGCATGGCCGAAAAGCTGAGCGACAAGCAAATATTAAAACAATTACGCAAGACGCATGATGAAACGGAACTCTATCAGGTAATCACTGGATGAAACTGGTCATAGTGTCGGGCCGCTCAGGCTCAGGTAAATCTGTCGCCCTAAGGGTACTCGAAGATCTCGGCTATTACTGTGTCGATAACCTTCCCTTGCCCTTAATCGGCACTTTGCTTGAGCAACTCAAAGGCAGTAACGATCTCGTCGCCATCAGTGTCGACGTGCGTAACATGCCAGAGCAGGACAAGGTTCTAGTTAAACAACTCGCGAGCCTACCTCCTGATACTGAGTTAACGAGCTTCTTCCTCAATTCTAGCGATAAAATTCTGCTTAAGCGTTACAGCGAGACTCGCCGTTTGCACCCTTTGTCAAAGAGCCAAGTCTCTTTACAAGAAGCAATAAAACGGGAAGGGAAACTGCTCGAGCCTATGTCAAAACTGGTCGATCACTACATAGATACGTCGAACCTGAATATCTATGATTTAAGCGATCAAGTGAGACAAATTCTGCTCGGCAGTGTCGATAAAGAATTAGTGATCAACTTTGAGTCCTTTGGCTTTAAGCACGGTATGCCCACCGAAGCCGACTTTATGTTTGATGTTCGCTTCCTGCCTAACCCACACTGGGAACTGGCGCTGCGTCCATTAACTGGCTTAGATGAGCCCGTAGCTGAGTTCTTAAATCGCCAACCACTGGTCAATAAGTTCATCTGGCAAATCGAGAATTTGCTAGAAACTTGGCTGCCGCACCTCGAGCGCAACAATCGCAGTTATTTAACTGTGGCGATTGGCTGCACGGGTGGGCAACACAGATCGGTTTACGTCGCAGAGCAATTGGCTAAACGCTTTAGTAACGGTAAACATAAGGTTTATGCCCGCCATCGAGAGCTGAATAATGCCAAAGCTTGAACGTCAGATCACCATCTGTAACAAACTGGGATTACATGCCCGTGCCGCCACAAAGCTCGTGGTACTGGCATCCGAGTTTGATGCAAGCATCACCTTGATACAAGGTGATAAACAGGCATCCGCCGCCAGCGTACTCGGCTTATTGATGCTTGAGACTGGCATGGGTAAAACCATTAAACTTATCGCCGAAGGCCCAGATGCTGAGCCCGCTCTGGATGCCATTTGTGCCTTAATCGACGCTAAGTTTGACGAAGCCTGTTAGTTTCATTTCATATTCAGTGTTTCAAACAGGCACTCAGATTAGTACACATCACACTTAGCACTGCGTATTTGTGCAGTTCACATCTCGTTTCAAAAGCTTGGCGACACATTTGTCGCTCGACGGCACGAACCATAGGCGATTACACTAGCGAGCATTACCGCCGACTCACCTTAGTCTTAACCGCCTAGTCTCAGCCCTGCGCCAAGCAGCGCACTCTCGAACCAATTTGCCGCACAGTGGCGGACAACTATGGAGGACAAATGCCCGTAGATAATTCAGAAAACGATCACACCGGACATAGTCTAGACCAGTTAAACCAAGCGCTTAGTAGTGGCATGTTTGTGCACGTACGTAACATGCTGCAAAAAATGGCCGCCTCTGATATCGCGCTGATCTTAGAATCCTCACCACCCAGCGCCAGACAAGTGCTGTGGCAGCTTATCGATCAGGAACAAATAGGCGACATACTCGATGAGTTGAGTGAAGAACTTAAAGATCCGCTGATCCGCAGCATGAGTCCTGAGCGGGTTGCGAAGGCAACGGCGAGCATGGACACCGACGATCTGGCCTATATCCTACGTAGTCTTCCCGATGCCGTTTACAAGCAAGTGCTGCAGTCGATGACGGAACAAAACCGCCAGCGGGTAGAACAGGCCTTATCCTATCCCGATGAGACCGCCGGCAGCTTGATGAACACAGATACAGTCACCTTAAGACCCGATGTGAATATCGATGTGGTGCTGCGCTATCTTCGCCAAAGGGGTAACCTGCCAGACACCACAGATACCTTATATGTGGTCGATAAACAGGACAAAGTGCTCGGCGGTGTCAGGCTGGCAGATCTGCTGACCTGCGCGCCAAGCACCACAATTCGCCACATCATGGACCCCGATATCCAAAGTATTCCTGTGAGCATGTCCGACAGCGAAGTCGCGCAGAAATTCGAACGTAATGACTGGGTATCTGCTCCCGTCGTTGACGGCGATGGCAAGCTGCTAGGACGGATCACAATCGATGACGTGGTCGATGTTATCCGCGAAGACGCCGAACACTCCATGATGGGGATGGCGGGGATGGACGATGACGAGGATACTTTTGGCCCAGTGCTAAAAAGTACCCTACGTCGCTCACTCTGGCTCACGATTAACTTGTTCGCCGCGCTACTCGCCTCCTCGGTCAGCAATATGTTTGAAGGCACTATCGAGCAATTTGCTACCATCGCTATCTTGATGACAATTGTCCCTAGCATGGGCGGTGTGGCCGGTAATCAAACCTTAGCGCTCGTGATCCGTGGTATTGCTTTAGGCCATATCGGCCAAAGCAACGCCCGCTGGCTTATCGGTAAAGAGCTATCGATTGGTTTTCTCAATGGCTTGATGTGGTCAATTTTAGTCTTTATCGCCGTGTTGCTGTGGAAGGATGATATGGCACTGGCGGGCTTAATTGGTAGCGCCATGCTGATCAACATGACAGTAGCAGGGCTTGCAGGTGCGAGTATTCCATTGATTTTAAAACGCCTTAAAATCGATCCTGCCCTCGCGGGCGGCATGGTGCTAACCACAGTCACTGACGTGGTTGGTCTGTTCGCCTTCCTCGGATTAGCCACGCTCTACCTGATGCACTAACGCACTAATTCTTTAACGCTTTTACAGTTTGAGTTGATAACAAAAACGGCACCAAAAAGGATGCCGTTTTTTTATCTCGCTGAAAAACTAAATAAGGCTATTTTGCCGGAGGTTGAAAACCATAACGACTCAGAATCGCTTGGCCTTTTGCCGATAGAATAAACTCAGCTAACGGCTTAGCGGCAGCATTGGCGCCCTGCAAAACCAATAAACCATAGTCGGCACCCACGGCGAGTTCCTGCGGTAAATCGATGATTTGTAGACTCGGCACTTCTTGTTTAGCCAGCACAGCATTGGTGCAATAGGTTAAAAAGATATCTGCTTGTTTGTTTTCCATCACCCAGCCATAGGGATTGCGATCTTTAGGCGGTTTAGCACTCTCAGGGCCTCCCGTCAGTTGCAATGCCTTGGTCTCTAACGCGGCTTTCGCATTGGGTTTTACCGCTTCTGCCTTAGCAAAAACGGCCCAGGCATAATCCCCCGCCGGATCGGCTTTCGGGGTTGAAGTGCCAACTTTGACCTTAGGATCTAACAAGGTATCGAGTAGCGTTGCGCTCGTCACTTGGACATTATCTTGGGCAACCGCGCAGAGTTGATTACGGGCAAACATTTGCACTGCTTTACCCTGACCCGCATCCACTAACGCCTGCGGATGTTTCATGTTGGCCGAAGCAAAAATATCGACTTTCTCGCCCTCTTGAATGCGTTTTAACAATAAACCTGAAGGTGCATATTGCGCAGCAACACTCGTGTGCGACTGTGCTTGATAAGCGGCAATAATATCCTTCATTGCAGCCTTTAAGCTGCCTGCGGCGCGCAATTCTATCTGCGCAGCGCCCGTGGTCACTTCGGCTTTCATCGGCATTCCTTGTACAGCAGCCACCATGATGACAGGGCTTAAACTCAAGGCGACTAACAGGTGTTTGCTTATCATAATCATATTCTCCTCTGGGCGCTAAAAGTCATTCTGGTGACTTATCCCCATACAGAACGTGAAATCGATAAAGGGATCAAGCTGAACTCATCCCAAGGCAAACCGCTGTGATGTGATTGTGGTGTAGATCACCCATAACACAGGTTAGCAAGGACAAATTGTCTAGCTAAAATCCGCGAGGCACTCATGGCTAAATATCCCAAACACGGACACAAAAAAGTCGCCCTCAGGCGACTTTTGTAAAACGGATAATGCTGAACTACTGACCCGTCGGCGTTAATACAATCTCAACACGGCGGTTTTGGGCGCGGCCATTGGCATTGGCATTTGATGCAATTGGACTCGCTTCACCCATGCCTTTTGATTTTACACGGGCAGAGGCGACGCCTTTGCTCATCAAGTAATTACCCACTTCGCCCGCACGCACTTGTGACAGACGTAAATTGTACGAGTCTGAGCCACTGCTGTCGGTATAACCTAATACGTTAAGCTGCGTTTTGCTGTATTCTTTGGCCACAAGCGCCACTGAATTCAACACGCGTTTAGCGCCGTCACTTAACTCGGTTTGATCTACGCCGAAGGTGACTTCATTAGGCATGTTCAAAATGATGTTATCACCGCTACGGGTCACACTCACGCCAGTTGAAGCGAGTTGTTGGCGTAATTTGGTCTCTTGCACATCCATGTAATAACCAATACCACCACCGACTGCAGCGCCTGATGCCGCACCAATTAACGCACCTTTACCACGGTCGCTTTTACTCGAAGAGACGACGCCAATGGCAGCCCCTGCAACAGCGCCAATCAATGCGCCACTGGTCGCTTTAGCGGTTTGCTCTTCGTTTGAATAAGGATTGATTGTTGTACAACCCGATACAACTAACGCGGTCGTTAATACCACTATGGCTAACAGGGATGGTTTAGATTGCGCTGCCTGAAAACACTTCATCATTTATAACCTCTTTATATGATTGATGACTGTGAATACTGCTCAAAGGGCACGAAATATTACTTCACACTAGGTAATACGAATGACCTAGGGATTGCCACAAGGCAGGCAGTATATAAGCTATTGCGCTCGAGACAATCCTTTATCCATATTCAATTCTGCTAATCCAGATTTTAGTCAGCAAAGATACAGATTTCGGGTTGCGATCGTGCCTTAGACAGCCCTGTTCCATATCAAGCCGAAGGCACCGAAATAGTGCGTCTTGCACTGTTTTTGGCAGCACTAAAAAATCACACTGTTTTAATCGAATATACAACACAATGATTTTAATGAATAAAATAAAAATTAGAATATTGGCACGAATTTTACATACTACTAAGTGAGTAGACAGTCAGACGCGGTAGAAATCGCTAAAAACTCCAGTCGACTTCAACAGGATTAATCCAAATTAAATGGACCTATCGAGACAGAAAATGCACTCGAGTATTTAGGGTCATGAAGGAGGAAGTATGAAAACAGTCATGAACTTTATCGCACTATGTCGCCACGAATGGATCTGTCTGCGCCACCTAGGCCTGAGTCAGTGGGATTTAGAACAGCGTCACTATCATCAATAAAAGGCAACGCAAACGGTCATATTTTGGTTAGAAGGCAGTAAAAGAGGGTACGCTCATGGGAATCGCAGAAAATAGTCTCAAGCTACATGTTATCACCGAGGTTAAAGTACAAGGTCGCTTACTGTCGGATGTTGCACGTCAATACGGTTTATCTGCCAAGGCAGTCTACCAATGGGTGCGAGAAAGCGATCTGCAACCCCAGCAAAGAGAATGCGCATTAATGAGTGAGATTGCCCAGCTACAGAAAAAAATTAAACAGCTCAATCAAGAGCTACGCACGATAGGTTAGCCTGTACAACAAGCTAAACGTGCCCGAATAGACAAGGCCGGACGAGATTGCATATCGCCCTGCTGATAACGCTAACGATGTAAAAGATGTGCTAACAACAATAATAACAGCGCCCTTTTTAGTCCGGCCTTGTCGTCCAAATTGATGAACCCAGCGAAGATTGGGAAATAGTATTAACAGCAACAAACGGATAGGGACAATGCAAAAGTTTCGGCAAGACTAGGGAGGGAGTTATCTCCCCCAAGATCAAATATGTGAATTGTGCTCCCCCAAGTCATGAACATATTTCTCTCTCTGGTCTTGTCATTTTATTCACAGTTCTATGATTGCTAGCTTGTTTGTAGCAACAAGGATGGCCCCAGCTTCTATTGGGGATTAAGCCAAGGATTGGCTAACGCCAAAAATTAAATAACAATAATAAAATCAACAATAAAAATAATAGTGACACTTAATTTTTAGCATAAAAAAGACGCTACTTTGAGCGTCTTTTTTATGGGCGAAAACAATGACTGACGATTAATAGTCTTCTTCGTTTGCCTCTTGGATCCTTTGTTTACGCTCTTGCGCCTCTTCAAAGGCCGCTTGAATTTCCTCTAACACGGCACTGACATCGGCTTCGACCAATACTTCGGTAAACTCACCAGTTAATGGTGTTTCAGGTTTTAACTCACCCGCTTCAAACAGGGCCCAAATCTCTTTGGCATATTGTGTTTTTAACAGCTCAGGAGCATACAAGCCATAGTATTGGGTCATGTTATTCACATCACGCGCTAACATCCATTTGGCATGGTTATTCGCAGCGGCATCGACAGCTTGAGGCAAGTCAATAATCACAGGCCCTTCGCTATCGACTAGCACGTTAAACTCAGACAAGTCACCGTGCACTAACCCAGCACAAAGCATACGTTTGACATAGGTCATCACCAACGCATGATCTTTCAGGGCTTTTTCGGCCGACATACTGACATCGTTTAATCTCGGCGCCACATGTCCATCAGCATCCGTCACTAACTCCATCAGCAACACGCCATCGAAACAACCATAGGGTGTTGGTACGCGCACACCTGCATTTGCTAAACGATAAAGTGCTTCAACTTCGGCATTTTGCCAAGCTTCTTCCTGCTGATCGCGGCCAAATTTAGACCCTTTTTCCATCGCACGCGCACGACGGCTATTGCGGACTTTTCGGCCTTCTTGATACAACACAGCTTGCTTAAAACTGCGCTTGTCCGCTTCTTTATAGACTTTGGCACAGCGGATATCATCACCACTGCGTACAACGTACACAGTCGCTTCTTTACCGCTCATTAACTGGCTAATGACCTCATCGACCAGTCCTTCATCAACCAGGGGTTGGATTCGTTTCGGAGTTTTCATAGCGCCCTTATACCTTACTTAGGCATGATATGGAATACTGCGGGCAAATCTTCATACAAAAGCGGTCTCCAGCGGAAGGTTGATGAATATAGTTCAGGATTATTAAACGAATTTTAAGTAAAAACTAATGCACTTGCGTGTTAAACACAATACCAGATTTACTGAGGACTTTGGCAAAGAAAGAGACTGAAAATGAAGCTTAAACTAAAAGAATATTCTTTTCCGCCAACCTGTATAAAGCAAGAGGTAAAACCACAGCCTCGATCGCTGCGAACATTCAAATTCAAGACCGCTCAAATAGATATCCGAGCTAGGTTTACGTAAAAACTTAACTCACACAAATAAGGCAATCACACTTCCCACAGTCGCTGCGGCTTTCAATATTTGGCCAGCGCTGTAATACGTGTCGTTCGAATCATTCGCGTCATTAGGGGCTGTATCGGGAGTAGGCGCCTCAGTTTTGCTCATCGCAGCAACATCGGAACTAGGCTCAGCTTTGGGAGCCGCCAGTCCTAAAGCGCCATAGGTAAAGGATTTCAGTCCACTTGGCTGAGCCATCTCATTGGGTTGATGAACCGATTTGGCCGTCGGTAATGAAGCAGAATGCGCTGATGAAACGGGTGAAATCATAGCTAACCCCAAAGCAGACATTAAAGTGTTAATCGCAAACTAACACAATATCAGCCTGTTATCATGCATTTATCCGCTAAATTGTGATGGATTCAGCCCAATAAAACGCATCTATGACAGTATAAATGGCGGTATATAAAGCTAGATCTCCCCCAGAAGAGCCTTTATCCTAAACGCCACAACATATAGAGAACTTGTCCATGCATTATCCAAGCCTTTTCCTCGCCCTTTCGGTCCTATCGCTCACTCAATGCAGCAGCTTATCGATTGAAGAATGCGCCAATAGTGATTGGTTTGCCCTAGGACTGGCCGATGGCAACCGTGGGACGAGCGCAGGGCAATTGAATCAATATCAAAAAGATTGCCGAGAATTTAATCTCAGCGTCGATACCGCACAGTGGAAACAAGGATACCAGCAAGGGTTAGCCAGTTACTGTCTTCCCGAAAATGGCTATCGCGTTGGCTTAGCGGGAGAAAGCTACTATGGGGTTTGCAGCAATAACGCCTTCGTTGAACGTTATAATCAGGGCCATCAACAATATCTAACTAACAAACGCTTAGCTGAAATAGCCGATCGCTTAAATGCCATCGATAGAGAGATAAGCAGTCTTGATGGCAAGATCAATAATCTCACCGATAAGGCCGACTTATTGAAACAGAAAAACAGCCTACTCAATGAGAAGAACCAACTGTTAGATGAAAGATCTCGCCTACGCAGACCCGATATGCGCTTCGAATTAAGATTCTAAGCCATAAAAAAACACTGGGCCCAATTGGACTCAGTGTTTAGGTTAGTCAGTTTCACAGTCCGCTATTTTTGCGGCAATCCTGCAGTGGATTTAACGTTTACCCTTTGGCTAACATCGGCCAATTTAGCTTTTTTTAACCCTGATGGACGCAGGAAAAAACCATAGTAAAGTAGACTCGCCGACGTCCATGCAATAGCTAAACTCCATAAATCATGGCTCAAAAAATGGGCACCGCGTAACTCTTGGCCGATACCAAACACTAGGCCTAAACTCACCCCGAAAATCAAACCAAACTTAGCTAGATGCGGACGATACTCACGCAGCACGTAATACAAGGCAACCCAAGCAAACCCGCCGCTGGCATGGCCGCCAGGGAAACATTGGCCAAATTCAGCGCCTTCAGGTAAACGGGCAAACAGGGATGAATGCAGCATACGGCCGCCAAACTCAATCACATCCCAGGGGCAAGTCATGTGAGTAACGCTCTTGCCAATGCGTACCAGCAACACACTGGCCAATACGCTACAAAATAGATAAATCAATCCTTTGCGGTACGGCTTAACCCTGTCACTTCGAAAACTAAAGGCAATGCCGACTACAACGCTCACCGCCAGCAAGATAACAAAGTTATGCCCAGCAACGTGCAATACATTTTCGGTCAGCCAATGGCCTCTTAATGGCCAAGAGTCAACGCCACCCTGCCAATGAAATAACAAGGTCGCCACTTTCATATCAGCATGAGTCCATTCAAGCCCAATGATGATCGCCGCAAACACTAATAGTGGCGCGATTAGATGCCCTTTGGCAAAATCGATAAATGTCATCCTAACATTATCTTTCAAATAGTTACCCACGCATAAATCCACTGACTAGAATATCTTTTGTTAGCGTAGCGCTGAATTCTTATCTAAAACTTAAGAAACACAATCGTACGATTGCTAACAAAAAACTTACATCTCAATACAAGTAAATTTCTGCAAAAAACTCACAACATGAGTAAAAAGACTATAGTTTATAAATAATATCGCGCCTCTAGGACTGAGCATTCATGCCATACAATTTCGCCATTAATCAGTCTCAAAAAGATCGTTTATTCGCCGACATTGCTATCGACACAGACAAAATCGTGGTTCCCCAAGTCATGGTTGATAACTGGCAACAAACCTTAGATTTGCTCTCTGAATTGGTCGACACTCCTGCCGCATTGATCATGCGTGTCCATCAAACCGATATAGAAGTGTTTACCTCGAGCCGTACTCAAGGGAATCCCTATAAAAAACACGACAAAGACAGTTTAGGCCACGGACTTTACTGCGAGACTGTGATTAAAGCAGGCAAGGAACTCCACATTCCTAATGCCCTAAAAGATAAAAACTGGGATAAAAATCCGGATATTAAACTCGGCATGATTGCCTACTGTGGCTTGCCTTTACGTTGGCCCGATAACAGCGCCTTTGGCACTATCTGCATGCTCGATAACAAAGAGCATAATTACAGCCAACCGTTTCGCAGCTTACTCGCTCGTTTTCAAAATGGTATCGAAGCCAACCTAGTCACCCTCTATCAGCAGGCTAAGCTGCAACTGCACAATCAAGAGTTAGAGCAAAAAGTGCAACAGCGCACCCATGAACTCGCCGAACTCAGTAGCAAGCTCATCAAAGAAATCGAAAATCGGACCTCCACCGAAACCTCACTGGAATACCACAAAAGCTATGATCCACTGACGGGATTACCCAATCGTATCAATTTGATTAATAGCCTTTCGACCATGCTAGAAGAAGTGGATCGCAAGGAAAAGATTTCAGTACTCTATCTGGGGCTACGTAATTTCAAATCCATCAACGACAGTTATGGCTATTTGATTGGCGATAAAATTCTCACTATTCTCAGCCACCGTTTACAACACTATGCCGATGAAAACACCTTCATCGCTCGTATTGCCGGTGCCGAATTTGTGATTATTCAAGCCCATAAACCTTCGAATAACGAAACCAATAGACTCATCAATAAAGTACTTAACTGCTGTAATACCCCCTTTGGCGTGGCGGATTTTGTGATCACTATTCCATCGAGCATGGGTATAGCTCAAGCGCCCATCGATGGCATAGATGCCGCCATTCTGCTGCAAAAAGCGGGGGCGGCGATGACGATAAGCAAAGCCGATGGCTCAACTCACAGCTTCTTTAATCAAGATACTCAAGCGGCTTTAAACCTACGCTATCAACTGGAATCTCACTTAGTCGATGCATTGAACAAAAACGAGTTAAGCCTTCATTACCAACCCTTTATAAACTTAAAAACTCAAAAAGTGATAGGTGCCGAAGCCCTGCTGCGCTGGTACAATCCGATCCTTGGTAATGTCGCCCCAGACAGATTTATCGCCTTGGCTGAACGTAATGGCCAGATTATTGATATTGGCAATTTTGTATTGCATACCGCCCTAGCTCAGGCGGCTAAATGGTGTCGCGAGCTAGACCAGGAGTTTAAAATCGCCATCAACATCTCCCCTTTGCAAATGCGCAATCCCCGTTTTAGCGAGCACATAGCTGACTTACTCACCCTCTATCAATTGCCACCGACCGCCCTAGAGCTTGAAATCACCGAAGGCATGTTGATGCAGGACGAGCATATCGCCCACAACGCCATCCAAAAGCTGCAGGAACTCGGGATCCGCATCTCGCTAGATGACTTTGGTACAGGCTATTCATCCCTAAGTTACCTACAAAAATATTCTTTCGATACCTTAAAAATCGATCGCTGCTTTATCAGTAAACTAGAAGAAAACGAACAAGATAGGGAACTCACTAAAGCGATTATAGCCATAGGCAAGAAACTGAACTTAGCCGTGATCGCCGAAGGCGTGGAAACCCTAGAACAAGACGCCTTTATTCGTCACGAGGAATGCGACTTAGGCCAAGGCTACCTCTACGGTAAACCCATCACAGCACACGAGTTTGAGCAGGCATTTATCCATAAAAAAGAGCATTAAGTTCATCCTTAATACTCTTTTTTATTTCGCGATTTAAAACCGACTGAATAATGCTACGTGAATTGTCATTTCCACAGACTGTTATAACTCACATTTGGACAAAAGTGAGCTAGTTTTTTTACTCTAATTCGTGGAGTTCGGATTAAAATTTCTATGGGTTAACACCTTACAAACGCAACACAACTGTTTTACGTCCGTTTAAGCAACTTGTTGAACGAAGCCGCTTTGCGGCAGGAACAAGATAAAGCCATCCTTTTCCCTCTCATCCTAAATACTTGCTAGACGCGCCCTGCTTCGGTCGCACACCTAGGAGTATCATCATGGACATTCACGAACAACAACGCTTTGATTTACTTTATGAACAACATCTTACCAACTTAACCTTGCAAGGCAAGCGGCCTGCAACCATTGATGCTTACAGCCGAGCCATACGCCGTATTGCGGCATATTTTGACTGCTGCCCCGATACCCTGACGACCGATGATTTGAAGCACTATTTTGCCGATTTGATTGCCTCACACTCTTGGAGCACAGTCAAACTCGACCGCAACGGCTTGCAGTTTTTCTACTTTCATGTCCTCAACAAATCTTGGCAGTGGCTTAATATTGTTAAACCGCCACAGGTGCAACACTTGCCCGATATCCTGACGCCCTGCGAGGTCGCGATTGTTATCAGCCTCACACGCCAGCTGCGTTATCAAGTCTGTTTCTTAACCCTGTACAGCATGGGATTGCGCCTTGGTGAAGCGATTTCATTGCAGGTTGGGGATATTGATGCAGGACTCATGCAGGTGCATATCCGTGATGCTAAAGGTGGTAAGGATAGACTGGTACCTTTACCTCAACGCACCTTGTTAGCCTTACGCTATTATTGGCGCACCCACCGTCATCCTCGTTGGCTATTTCCGGGTAAAGATAATCAACCTGATTCACTCATGGACAGAGGCGGGCTCCAAAAAGCCATGAAGCAAGTCATTTTAGAGTGCAACATTCATAAAGCCATCAGTCCGCACAGTCTACGCCACAGTTATGCCACCCATTTACTGGAGCAAGGACTCGATTTGCGCTCGGTGCAAACACTGCTCGGCCATCACAGCCTGAATACCACCGCCCGTTACACGCGGCTCACTGATATCACCCGTAAAAATACCTGTGAGGCGATTAACCAACTAACCAACGGCTTAGCCTTGAGGTGGGAGTGTGGGTTATGAGCCAGTTTATCGATATTTTACGCCAACATCTGGCGGATTTTCGGCGGCGCTATGCCCATCAAATCACCCCAGAAATACATGCTGCTATCCATGCCATGCTCAGCTGTCGTTGCAACACGGCGAGGGTTAGCTGCTGGGGTTGTCAAACCTGCGAGCAACAGCTTGAGTTTCCGCTCTCTTGCGGTCATCGCAGTTGCCCACAGTGTCAACATGGCACAACATGTGACTGGCTGAGTAAACAACAAGCCAAGTTATTGCCGGTGAATTATTTTATGGTGACCTTTACCTTGCCGTTTGAATTAAGAGCCATAGCGAAGTCGCAACCCGAGCCGTTCTATCACGCCATGTTTACCGTGGCAGCGAGTGTACTCAAAGACTTTGCCGCACGCTCCCCTAAATTGGGTGGTGACATCGGCTTCACTGGCGTACTGCATACTCACAGTCGGCGCAGAGACTACCATCCACATCTGCACTTCATTATCCCCGCAGGGAGCTACCACTCAGGCAAGCGGCAATGGCGTAAGTGTAAAACCCATTACTTATTTAACGCCTTTAATCTTGCCAAGGTGTGGCGAGCACGTTTACTGGCTTATCTGAGTGACACGCTTCAGCTTAAACTGCCACATCAATCCCAGTCGAAATGGGTGGTCGATTGTCAGTTTGTCGGTAAAGGTGCTCCTGCACTGCAATATCTGTCGCGCTACCTTTATCGGGGCGTTTTACCCGACAGCAGTATTTGTCGTCATGTCGATAATCAGGTGAGTTTTACCTATCAAGACAGTCAGACTCGCTGCCAACAAGTACGCAGCTTGCCCGCGGTCGAATTTTTGTGGTTGATATTACAACATGTGTTACCTAAAGGATTACGGCGAGTACGAGACTATGGCTTACTGCAAGGCAATGCCAAAAAGCTACGGCAACAAATCCAACTGATATTGGCTGTCGCAGGTGCAGTGTTCCCCATGTTATCTGAGGTCAAACGTACCTTAGCCGTGCGCTATTGCCCTTGTTGCCATCAAGCTATGCATTTTATGGGCGTTCATGTGCGTCATCGACCGACAAGCGCTAATATCACCGCCTAAGGCGACATAAGGATAACGGGTTAACCAAACAGAATGAGGACTCGATAACGGCTTGATGAACAAGTGATAAAAATATTAGCTCGTTCGCTAAGGGCGGGTCATGTCTGCATAAAAGTCTCTTTGAAAATAAGACCTTCGCCAGTACAAATTCTCAATCTGCTATTTGCATAATAAAGTGTCAACAACCAGCATCGGGCTTGTTCAACACTTGGGATAAGGTCCAGGGTGAGATCGTGAATGTATTTTAACCGTTTTGAACCCAATTTGACGAACGGTATCGATTATGATCTTATGCTCTCTTTTTCTTATAGAGAACATCAGAGCATGTACCTTGAAGCCTTCACGTCTCATTTCAACTCGATTGCTGACAGCCGACAATCTGCCAAAGTGACTTACCCATTGCATGATGTATTGTTCGTTACTCTGTGTGGTGTGATTGCTGGTGCCGAAGGCTGGTCAGAAATCCATGACTATGCTGCCGGACATCATAACTGGTTTAAAGAAAAGGGAATTCTGACTGAAGGTGTCCCAGTCGATGATACCATTGCACGTATTATCTCTCGTATCGAGCCGGAACAGTTCCGACTGTGCTTCGCCAATTGGATGCGAGCCGTCCATGAGATGAGTGATGGTCATCTTATTGCTATCGATGGTAAAACGCTTCGTGCCTCATACAATCGTGAAGATCGGCGCTCAACCATTCATATGGTCAATGCGTTTGCCTGTGCCAATAAAGTGGTGCTGGGGCAAGTAAAAACGGCAAATAAATCCAATGAGATAACCGCAATCCCAGCGCTGCTGCAGTTGTTAGATATAGAAGGAGCACTTGTATCAATCGACGCCATGGGTTGCCAGACAGAGATTGCAAGACAGATAGTCGAGCAAGGAGGTGACTACTTACTTGCTGTAAAGGCAAATCAAAGTTCCTTGCATGAGGCCGTGGTCAGTGCTTTCAGTGAAGCGCGCAGTAATCCTCTTGATGGACTCGTTATTGAAAAAAATAGAGGCCGTATCGAGGCAAGAGCCTACTATGTAATACCTGCAAACCAGCTCCAAGATTATTTTCCTAAGTGGATGAAATTGAACACATTAGGTATGTGTTTGAGTTATCGGTATACGAAAGGGAAAGAGGCAGAACTGACCTACCGTTACTATATCAGTTCAGCCACACTCGATGAGCAGCAGTTAGCCAATTCAGTTCGTGGCCATTGGGGGATTGAGAACAGCTTACACTGGGTGCTAGATGTCTCAATGAAAGAAGATAGTTGCCAGATTTACCAACATCATGGGGCAGAAAATTGGGCCATGCTTAGGCAAATATCACTGAATATGCTTAGGGCTGAACCTTCTAAAGGAAGCATTCCAGCGAAACAGAAAAGAGCTTGGATGAAACCTGAATATTTAGAATCGGTTCTATTAGCAGGGTTGCAGCTGGACGAATTTTAAACACTCATGCGGTTGCCCTGGGATAAGGTCGCGGCTACGCGCGGCCTATCCTTATTTGTTATGTTCTCTTGCTAACCACCACAAAAATAAGATTGCTTGTAATCCCGAAATACCTGCATATAACAAAAACAATTCAATTTTCATAGAAGGTAGTGAAATCAGAATGCCGAAAGCTAGAATCCCTAAAAAATAACACCATTTGCTCTGATTAAAGAACTTTACTGCCACCCAATGCACAGGAAAGCCAATTAACATCCATCCAATAATTGATAATATAAAATAGAACACTAAAACAAAACGTATTGATTCATAGAAGTATTTAAAATCCATTGTTATTAAATCAGATTCATTACTCCAGTAAAACAGCATAATTGGAACAAAACATATTGCTATAGCAATAAACACGGCTCGTAAAAAGCGCTCCAAATTCACAACCTCTCCCTGAGAACATAACGATTTAAACAGCGGAAAGTCTGAGCGTATAGGCCGTTGTTTGGCCTGAGAGGGATTTTCCGATGATTTAACTTGTTAGGCATTTACAGCTTATTCTTAAAATCATTTGCTTTAGCCAAAAGGTCTGGATCTATCCAAGCACTAATTATTTCTGGCTCAGTATCATATACTGACCTCTTCTTTAGATAAAGAAGCCAAGAATTCTTCTGTATTGGGCCAACTAAATACTACTTCGCGATCATCATTTATGTAGATGACTTTTCCGGTATCAGCATCAAGGCATAGAAGTTCATGCCAATCACCTTGGAACGGAACCAAGTTATCAGGAACTTCCCACTCTTCTCGTAGGTTAAGACCTGATTCAATTTCTTCAAGTGACCAAAATGGCAAAGCAATACTTTCTAGACAAGTATCTATTTCGATTGAGCAATACTCATCATTTAACGCTTCGACTTTTGAAAGAAACTCTATATTCAACCGTGACTCCTTGCATGCCTAACGTCTTAGTATTTATGCGCTGCGCTGTTTGCAGGGCATAAATCGCTTGTTGGACTTGGCCGCTGCCACATCCGTGTAAATGGGTATGAATAATGCTATAGGAATTTGCTTTTTTGCGGTAGCGGTTTTTTATACAGTTTGATGGGTAATCACTTGATATCGTTTTAGCTTTCTCATTCTTTTACGCTCACTTTCGACTGATTTTTGACCTTGGTTGACAGCATTTTGGCCCCAGACTCAGGCTGACACTCACACCCTATCCCCTCATCGGCTTAATCCCATAAGGCTGGCTGCTTTTCGCTGTCGGTTACGCTACGTCTTGGGGGAGGGGTTATCCTGACAGACGTACTGGCTGACTTTGGTTGTTAATCATCACCAATCCCTGCGGTCTTATCAGCCCAATAAACTGCAAATGACCTAACTGGCATTGCGGACATGACCACCAACAGTCCTCCTTAATCAAAGGACTCGCCAATACCACCTGCGGCTTACGTAGTTGCCGCTGGATAAGCGCGAGCTTTTTGCGGCGGCAAGCATTGGCAAGAAAACCAAAATGCCTCACTCGCATCAGCCCTTTGGGCAACACATGCAATAAGTAACGGCGAATAAACTCATCACAGCTTAGCCGCATTTGCTTATGCTGCTGACCGTCACGATAGTCCTTGTAGTAAAAACTGACATGCTCTGCGGTGACGTCGGCAATTCTTGATTCATGCAGCATGCCTTTACGGGTATAACGCCCGAGGTATTCCACCACGGTTTCGGCGCAGCTCAGACACGCTTTGCTGTAAACACACCACGGTTTTGCCATTAAGGTGTCAGCCGCAGGGATAGCCAGCTCATGTTGTCGAAGCACCCGTAATAACTTGGCCCGATACACGGTGGACAAGGCTTTCACCGGAAACAGATAATCCGTTTTCACGCTATGCCAATCTCCCGCTGACGTCAGCACCCCACCCGGGATTAAGCAATGCAAGTGAATATGCTGACTCAAGGTTTGCCCCCACGTGTGCAGCACCATAGTGCAACCCAATTGACCCTGAAGGTGTTTTCGCTTCATACCAAACTGCGCAAGCGTCTGCCACACAGACTCAAACAGGGCGCTGTATAACGGCTTGGCAGCGTAGTGCGCCAAGATGTTCAACTCGTGGGGTAAGGTAAAGACCAAATGGAAATAGCGACAAGGCAAGACTTGCGCCTGCTGCGTAGCAATCCACGCTTGCGTCTGCCTTCCCTGACAACGAGGGCAATGCCGGTCACCACAGGAGCAAAACACCTGCTGCTCATACTGGCAAGTATCACAACGCCAGTGCTGTATGCCTAAGGTTTGCGTGCGACACTGCTGAATATGCTGGCAGACTAAGGCTTGCTGTTCGGTCAGTTTATGCTGCTGTTGGTAGTGGGCTAAGTGCTGATGAAGGATATCGCTTAAATGGTAGAAGGTTGCCATGGCATCCCCCCAAGACTTGCTAGCAAGTCACAGCCTTGATGACCTAATTCCGGCGACCAATGCAAGTAGCGCTCGGTAGACTTTATACTGTGATGACCAAGTTGGGCCTGTAATTGATGAAGTGGCATACCCGCTTGTAATTGATGGGTTGCATAAGCATGCCTTAGGCTGTGTGGACTGCATGGCTTAGTGATACTCGCTAAGCGGGCCGCCTTCGCTAACGCTTTACGAAAGGTCGACTCATGCAGCGGATAAACCACATCATGATAGGTCGAGGCAAACAACCATTCGACGGGATGATACGCTTGCCAATACTGACGCAACAGGGTGAGTAAAGTCGGTGAGAGTATCACCCAGCGGTCGCAGGCACCCTTGCCTTGACACACTTTGAGCAACTGCCGCTGCCCATCGATATCAGCAACCTTAATATGGGTTAACTCACTGACACGCAAACCACAACCATAACACAGCGCCAACATGGCGCGTTGTTTCAGGTTTTGACAGTGACACAGCAATGCCGCGATATCTTGGCAGCTAAGCAATTGCGGCAGCTTGTGTGGACGTTTCGGTAAACTCAGCTGAATCGTAAAGTCACGCTTTAGGACATGTTCATAGAAAAAATGAATGCCATTAAGCTGTAACTTTAAGGTGGCTCTGGAATGATGTCGCTCAAGATTTAAGTAACGGAAATAAGCCGTAAGCAGCTCATCCGTAATGTTATCGAGCGGTTGGTTTGCATAGTGCTGCAGTTGGGTGATGGCATACAAATAAGCGTTACGCGTGCGGGCCGAGTAACCACGTAAACTAATCTCATCATGGAATTGTTGCAGAAGTGATGACATGGTAGACCTCCTAGGTGAGGGATTATCCCTAGGAGTAAGTGTGGAACAGTGGTTCGCTTTAAGCTCCGCGCAGCGGCTTAGTTCAACATTTTATTAGTACGCATGCGCATTTACCTTGTCAGACCAGTAAAAGCGCGCATTGTTAACTATTTGTATTGCAAAGAACTTATCAGCTTTCCATTAAATACACCATCAGGAAAAACGCACATGCGTGTTTTCCAAACCTATTATCAACTTAATTAAAAGTATAAGTAACTAATTTTAATGTTATTTATTAAAAAATGAGAAAACGCGCACGAGTGCTGGATGAATATCGTTCAAAATCCTTATGATTTAAATACAACTGTATACTTATCCTGATTTTTGATGAGTAGTAGTGAATTAGATCACACGGGGTGTAACGATGAAAATTTCTAGGCCAGAAAGTCTGTTCGTTACCGCTCCACCGTTAACAAGTTAACTTGTTAACAAGTTAACTTGTTAACTTGTTAACTAGTTTGGAGCATTAACTTTTTAGGACGGATTTATATATTGAGAACTTACCTAAGATTAGCATTGTTGCACCAGTGACTTTCTAAAACATAGATGACTAAAGCAGCGACCATCAACATATGGTCGCTGCTTTACATCTCACTCATAGGGATAGGGAAACGAGACTAGTCTGCTTTAATGACGGCTTGTTTTAGTATTTCTTGGTCATTTTTATACACAACTAGCTCACCTGGAGGGCTATCACTGCTGCCTAAGACGGTGACATAACAGTGATACTGGTATGGGCCGCTGCGAAATTGGAATGAATGATTCCCACCGCTACCGTCGAATACGAGTTTCCCCTTGTTCAGCACTAGATCTGGCTTTTCGCTCAATGACTTACCCTTTGCCCAAGCGGCATAACGATATTGGTTGTTGCCCATATTATCGACACGAATAGTAAACTTAGCGGTTTCCCAAGTTAATTCAGGGCTCACGAACTCACTCACGCTCGTATGTAATCCAGTTTGTTGCTTAGCAATAAGCTCTGCCTTCAACGTTGCCTCTGCGGGTGTTTGAGCGTTAATGCCAATAATCTTGCCGTCAAAATCCAGCCACACCACACCGCTGCCGAGCATAATGCCGCGCCACCCCATAGTCTGCCAATCGGCTTCAACCTTAGAATGAGCAATCTGCTCAAGCAGCTGTGGATCGAAGACTTGGTTGAAACGTGCAACCATTTCCTGAGTATTTTGAATCGCTGGGATCGGATATTCACGTTTAAGTGGGTAAGCCACTCGCTTAGCAATGGCTTCTGGATCATTCGCTTTGGCCGCATCGATAAGCCCTTGCACCAGAGGAATATATTCCTTTGGTAATGCCTCGTCGGCCGCATTCACTGCGCTAGTTAACCCCATAGCACCGAATATCAAAGCGGCATAACATAGGATTTGCATCAATTTAGCTTGGCCGAAAATAGCGGTTTTTATTGCCTTTAATGGTGAGGCGAGTGACATCTTTATCCCTTATATCCAAACGTCTCTGCTGAGACCCAAAGCGAAGAATAACATAAGTACACAGGACAAAAACCTAAGCTGATTGACGCAATGCCTGACTAAACCGTCAGCAACAGGTTAGCGTAAATCGCCAGCGCGACCGACATAAAGATAACACCAATAATTGCATCGATAATCGGTGTCAGTCGCTGCAATTTAAGTTGCACCTGCGCCTTAGATAACATCACAGCCACAAAGCCAAACCATGCTAGCGACAGCGATAACAACAAGATAGCGGCAGCGATTTTAGTGCTTGTGGTAACGCTTGGAGTAATCAAGGCCGAAAACAGGGTTAAGAAAAACACCAATGCTTTGGGATTCAATAGATTGGTATAAAGCCCAGTCAAAAAGCCTTGCCTGCGCGACATAGGTCCACCTAAGCCACCAGCAATAGACGCCGCGCCTTCAACGTCAGCAGAAAGAGCATCAACCTTTGTCCCAGCATTTGTACTGGCACTCGCTTTACGTTTAGCGAGTATCGCAAGACCGGCACGCAGGGCACCAAACCCCATCCAAGCGAGGTAAGACGCGCCCACGATTTGCACCAATAAATACAGAGTGTGTGAACTCTTAATGAGTAGACTCACGCCAGTTAGGCTCAAAATCGTGTGGGCTAAAATGGCCATTGAAATCCCCACGGCGGCGGCAATTGCCGTGCCTCTAGGTTGCTGAGTGGCAATCTTTACCATAATAGCGAAATCGGGTCCGGGGCTGATCAAGGCAACCGTGTGGATCACGGCCAAGGTGAGTAATAAAGATAAATCCATAGAGATGCGGCTCCGCAAGAAAAAGTAAAAAACGATAACTGAGGCTGCCAGTATGGCCATTTGTCGCCGGGCTGAATTGTAATAAATTGCACGATTCTGTTTTATTCGAATCGGCAGTCGTCGAAAGACGGAAAAACTAGAGCATGCGCCGCTGAAATTGCACCGGCGATAATAGGAATGCCTGCTTAAAGGCTTTATTTAAATGGCTCTGGTCGAAAAATCCGAATTGCTGCGCCACATCCGCCACTAAAGCACCATGACTTAAGGACTTTTTCGCCAACTCTAAACGCACCCGCTTGAGATACGCATGGGGTGTCATCCCTGTTGCCTGTTTAAATTGCCGTAAAAACTGAAACTTACTTAAGTTCACTTCATTGGCTAAGGTTTCAAGTTGAGTATTATGCCAAGGTTCATCGTGAATTCGCTGCTTGACTAAGCTTACCTGTAACTTAGATAACCCCAGCTGTTGATTCGGTTTAGATATGCCAGATGAAACGCCGCTTGGGTAACGCTCCAGCAGCAGATGAATAAAGTTCAGTAAGTGGGACTCGCCCGCGAGCGCACTGCATTGGCCTTGGATCAATAGCTCGTGTAGCTGAATAAAATATTGATAAAGCGTTGGGTCATCCACCATAGGCGCGCTGAAAAAGTGCTCCTTTAACCCCAGTTCTTGGCTGACTTCATTCATATATTCAACGGGGATAGACATGACTTTCACCCGATAACCGTCGGCATCGCGGCTCTGGCCATCGTGGGTTTCGTCGGGATTTAAGGTCGATAGACTGTGCTGACCGAGTTGGTAACGACTGCCCTTATTCACAAACTGCTGCGCACCTTGGGTGACCACACCTAAGTGGTAGTCCAGATGCACATGTTTATCAAAGCTGAAATGCGTGAATTCCGCCTGACTCAGTTCTATGCCTGATAAGCTGGGATGACGCCAATAGTTAATGTTTTCAATCGGTGTTGCTGTGCTCATCGCTCGCGGCTATTACCTATAAATCAGCATAAAAACTGGGGAAACTCAAATCCACTGAAGTTCATTCTAGCCTTCATTGTCAGCGCGGGAATAGTAAATTATTGCAGCCATATGGTTTGATGGAATGTGCGCATAGATTCGCGCTGAAAAAAACAAAAACGCCCAACTCTGTGGACGCTTATAAATAAGGTAATGCTTAAGTTAAGCGCTAGGCTCGTCAGTATCACTTACACTTAATATCGATTAAATCGATTAATGCGAATGACTGCCGTGTCCGCCTTGGGCTTCAATCGCTTGGCCTTCACTGTTGTAAAAACCGCTACTGCCATGCTCGATAAAGCCTTGGTTGATCATCTTAGCGATAAAAGGATCGGACTCACTGTCGCCGACATCGGCAAAATCAATATCTTGATAATCTTGAGTTAATACCACAAAAGCATCGCTAGCAAATGGCTCAACGCCCACCAGCTTGTAGGCTAGATTCGGTTGAGATTGACCTAAGATAAACTCAGCGGGCAGGCCGATGGCATCAATCCATACCAGCTCACTCTCCAAGCCGTTAACCTTACCTTCAAAGCCTTGAGTCGTAAAACACGCCTCTTGCTTAGCTTGTGTCTTGGTCATGTGGGTCGGCAATGCTGGCGATACGACATGGTACAACTGGTCGCGATCGTGTTGAATGTTGAGTGCGCGCAAATCACCTTTGCGGTAAGTCACAGAACGTTTTTCAGCGGGGAAATAACGCACGTACTCGCCATTGCTCGACCATTGTTCAAATGTTGAACCATCACGCTGAATAATAAAGTCTTGTCCATTACGGATGAGGGTCATTTGCCATTGCTGGCCCTTGCCATTGGTCACTTGATATTGAGCCTTTAAATGCTCGGCTTGTAGCGTTGGACACTGAGCCTCTTGCGCTGCCATAGCAACATTTGGCAGAACTAAGCTGGATAACATTAGAGCCAATAGACGGTTTTTCATTAGACTTCTCACTTACTGAACAGGGTAAACACTTAAGCTTTTGTAAACGCTTTGGTATGTTAAATCGTTAGGCTAAAGGCCGATGGATGACGTATGCCATCCATCAGCGCTGCTTTTACTTAACTATTACTGCTACTGCACTATGTCTTACTGCACTATTTCTTACTTCACTTATGCAGAGACTAAGCAGAGCTTACTTAACCGTAGCCGCTTCAGCTTTAGCCACTAAATTTGCCGCGCGGTTCATCACGTGGAAAATGTGGTTCTGCTCAACCGTACCTTGGATAAGATCCGAACTTGGGCCGCGGGCGAAAATCGCCACGTCTTCCCCAGCATGGGTTTCATCGCTTAATGGCACTAGGGCTTCTTGGTGGAATCCTGCACTTTGGGTATCAACAAAGTTCAAGTCCTTACGCCCTGCATCCACTGGGAAGTTGTAACGCTCATCGCCACCTGTTGCTAATGACGCATAGCCCATGCCGTTAGCGTAACCGACTGTGGTATATGGCAAACCGTTAGCATCGGTAGAGTTAGTCACTTCAGCAACGCCATTGGCGTCGTTTGACTTCACTAAACCTAGGATAGGGTTACCACGGGTTGGATAACCTGCAATGGTGAACACATGGCTGTGATCCGCGGTAACCATTAACAAGGTATCGTTTGCCGAGGTTTTTTCCATCGCCACGCGTACCGCTTCAGACAATGCCACTGTGTCATACAGCGCACGCGCCGCGTTACCCGCATGGTGAGCGTGGTCGATGCGGCCAGCTTCAACAATCAGCACGAAGCCTTTTGAGTTTTTCTTCAGAATATCAATCGACTTAGCGGTCATTTCCGCCAGTGATGGCTCGCCAGTCACGCCCGCTTCGGTGCGGTCGTAGTCGTATTCCATGTGCGATGAGTTGAATAGACCAAGCAAATGATCTGTGCTTGTCGCATCCACACCGAGGAAACCGTCTCTGTCTTGCACGTAAGCGGCGTTAGTGTATTTGCTCATCCACTCGGTTGTGAGGTCGCGGCCATCGTTACGCTTACCGGCTTTACCTTCTGGATCAATGGTCGTCTTAGGAATAAAGCTACGGCGACCGCCACCCATCATCACGTTAAGACCGCTGCCGTAGTTAAAGTCGAGCATTTGCGCGGCGATATCTTTACAGCCATTAGTCACAGCTTCAGCTGGCAAGTTTGAATCGGCCTCCCAATCACGTTCTGGCGCATGGGCATAGGCCGCCGCAGGTGTTGCATGGGTTAAACGAGTCGTTGTCACCACACCCGTTGCCATTCCCGCCATTGCGGCAAGCTCGAGTGACGTCACCAGATTTTGATCTTTAGTCGAAGCACAGTTAGCACGTACTACGCCTTCGGCCTGTGAAATCACGCCCACGTCGGTTTTGACACCTGTCATCATCGCCGACATAGTGCCTGCAGAATCCGGCGTTTGGCCGTCGACGTTATAGGTTTTAGAAAGACCCACATACGGCAGAGTTTCGAAAGATAACGAGTTTTCTTCACCCGTTTTGCCTTTGAGCTGGCCTTCTAAAATCCGTGCGGCAGTAATGGTCGATACGCCCATACCGTCACCCACAAACAGGATCACGTTTTTAGCGGCGCCCACATCATTGTTCACGGTTAAACCTTCAGCTTTGGTCACGCGAGCTTGTGCATCGACATACCACTGATTTACAGCCGTCCAGTCTTTACCGTTGCTACCGTTCGACCCATTTGTTCCATTGCTACCCGGCGTTCCTGCCGTACCGTTATCGCCATCACTACCGCATGCGGCTAAACCCAGCATGGCTGAAATCGCGACAACTATTAATTTCTTATTCATTTTTTGCTCCAAAAGTGAGGACTCAGTAACTAATTCGGGATTAGTACTTAGTGCCGCCAAGTTGCTGCGCTTGGTTGATGATGTGGAAGATCACGTTTTGCTCAATCACGCCCTGAACCAGATTCGAACCTGGACCTCTGGCATGCAAACTGACATCTTCACCGGCATGAGTTTCACTCGACATAGGGATAAGCGCTTGTTGCATAAAATCTTTATCTTGCGTATCGACTGAGGTTAAGTCGTCACGAATAGTCATTGCACCTGGGCCATTGGTATAGGCGAGCGTAGTATAAGGCTTGCCGTCAGTCGCAATGGCTAACGAACCGTCGATGTCGTGCACTAAACCTAAGATAGGGTTACCGCGTTTTGGGTAGCCTGCGATAGTGAATACATGACTGTGATCCGCCGTGACCATAATCAAGGTATCCTCGCTGCTGGTTGCATCCATTGCCGCTTTCACTGCATTAGATAATTCAACCGCATCGGTCAGGGCACGGCTCGCATTGCCCGCATGGTGACCATGGTCGATACGGCCAGATTCAACGATCAGCAAGTAGCCTTTATCGTTCTTCTTCAAAATATCGAGGGATTTGGCGGTCATTTCAGTCAGTGATGGCTCACCAGCTACGTCATCGGCGCGGTCTGCTTCGTATTCCATGTGCGATGGATTGAATAGGCCGAGTAAGTGATCTGTGTTGGCGGCATCAATGGCGTCGAAGCCTTTTTTGTCCCACACGTAGGCAGATTTACTGAAGTTATCGACCCAAGCTTTGGTTAAGTCTTTGCCGTCTTTACGTTTACCGGCTTTGTTCTCACCGTCTGTCACTTCTTTCGGTAAGAAGTAGCTGCGACCGCCACCTAATGCCACAGTTAACGCATTAGCTTCATCGCGCATCACCAATTGGCTGGCGATGTCAGTACAACCATTCGCAACCGCTTCGGCAGGTAAGTTGAAATCGCCTTCCCAATCGCGCTCAGGTGACTTAGCATACGCCGCAGCAGGCGTGGCGTGGGTTAAACGCGCCGTACTGACAACCCCTGTTGATAAGCCTTTAGCATTGGCAAGGTCAACCAAGGTGATTAACTCGTTACCTTTTGAAGACAAGCAGTTACCACGTAAGCTGGCATCCGAAATAGCAATGCTACCCGCTTTAGTCTTAACCCCAGTCGTCATGGCTGTCATAGTGCCCGCAGAATCTGGCGTTTGTTGATTAGTGTTGTAGGTTTTCACCAATGCACTATGTGGAAATTGCTCAAAGCTTAAAAAGCCTTCTTCACCGCCTTGATTACCTGACTGCTGCTGTCCCTGAAAAATCCTTGCAGCAGTTAAAGTAGACACACCCATACCATCACCGACAAATAAAATCACATTTTTAGCGGTTTTTTTAGTGTCGACTTGGGCTTTAGCCACCACGTTTGCCGCACTGTCTTTAAACCACTGGCTGTCTGTTTGCGTTGCGGGCAGGACTGCAGCGTGCGCCACAACCGTCATTAAGCTGCAGGAGATAGCTGCAGCGATCCGTTTAATATTCATCACGTTCATCACCGATTTATTATTGAGTGTATGAGGGTATTCCCTGTAGAGGCGACCCGATTTTCAGGCATTTATGTGACGAATAAGCGTGATTTGGATGGCGGTTTTATTGCAGCTAAGTGTGAGATTTGTTTCAACTAACAATATGCCAAACTGATCAAAAGAAGGGGTAATCTTAGAAATGGTAACTCACGCTCACTCTTACCATACGCGGCTCAACGGGATGATAATGCTGATCTTCAACCCCTTCGGCTGCTTCACCGGGTAAGCATGAGGCATAAAAGTAATCTATGTCGTGATCTTTACTATCGAACACATTGAGTAGCTCAAGCTTAGTGTCAAAGCGGCGGAACTCATACCCTAGCGCAAAGTTAACTAATGTGGTCGCATCGGCCTTGTGCTCATTAAAACTGTCGAGCACCCGCTCGCCAAGGTGTCGCACGCGAACACTCGAATACAAACCATCGCCGTCGGGTCGATAGGTGATGCCCGCACTAGCGACAAAGGGAACCGCGCCATCGATATACTTGCCCTCTTCAAGCTCGTTTTCAGTGAATCTGGCATTGGTCCAGGCCAACTCCATATCGATACTGACGGCATCATTCAACCAATAATAAGCCGTTAATTCAGCGCCATAACGTTCAGACGCGCGACTCGGCTCAGTGTTACCGGCATCGCCGACAAACACGAGTTCTGAGTCTAATTGCAGATACCAAAGCGCGGCGGAGAAATTGATAAAGTCCCTATCATAATATTTCACCCCAAACTCACCGCCATTGGAGCGCACGAGCAGATCGACTTTCTCGACTCCATCGCCACTCACTGGATCGACGTTAATGGTCGCACCGCGGGCATCGTTCGAATGCAATCCTTGGCCCGCATTCACATACAACTCAAGATTATCGCTCCATAAATAGGAAGCGCCCGCCTTAAGACTGAACATGCCATCGGACGCATCACCACTGTTCAGCGGATTATCACTGTCGACCTGCACATCGAAATAGTCGTAACGCAGCCCAAGGTTGAAGCGCCATTGCTCTGCGGGCAGCCACTCCACTTTGCCAAATATGCCGCTCGATAACTCTTGCACTTCATCAAGCCTGACGGTATTCAACCTTTGTCGCGCCTGAGTGTTATACAAACCCACAGCACCAATATCGTCATAACGTACATCGCCGCCCACACTGTAATTCAGTTGAGTGCCGCCAAGGTAAGTGTGCCAGTCGCGTTTCAGATCGCCGCCCCAAAGTGTGCGTTCATCGACTTGTTCAAACTCATCGCCATTAACGGGATCATTTAAGAAGTAGGTAAAATTAGAGAATAAATTCATGGTCGAGCGAATGGCATACACATTCCCCTGCCAATCGCCCGCATCGTAATTGGCTGAAATGCTATAGCGGCTTGAATCACCGCCGACGTCTGTATCTAACGAGCCGTAAAAATCGATTAATCCTGAGTCTACCGCACGGGCGGGAATTTGATCCGCCGAATTCCAACTGTTGTCGTAGGCCATCATAGTCACGCTCAAGTCACCCTCACCGAGCCGAGTTAAATAACGCCCGACTAAGCTAACCTTACTCACATCCTCATCGATATCCGTCCACGGACCATCATAGGCTTGTACTTCACCACCAAGAATAAACCGCCCTATATCCGTGTTTAACTCCTGCGTTGCCACCAGCCGCTGGTAACCATATTCCCCCAAAGTCACACCCACTTGGTTATGGGGCAATTGTTCAGCCAGCAGCAATTGGGCGGCACCTGCACCGGAAAAATCGGCCACCTCGGGATAATAAGCCCCTTTGGCATAACGGATCTCACCGATAAGTTCAGGGATCAAAAAGTTAAGGTCGGTATAACCTTGACCATGCCCATGGGTGCGCATATTCACCGGCATACCGTCGACGCGGGTATTAAAGTCAGTGCCATGGTCCAAGTTAAAGCCGCGTAGAAAATACTGATTCGCCTTACCCGAGCCGCTGTGTTGAGTGACTATCATACCTGGCACAAATTCGAGGATTTCCCCCGTGCGCAATAGTGGTCGACTCTCAATTTCAGCCGCGCCGACTATCCCCTCAGATGCCGAGGTGCTATGGCCTAAGGTATTAATCTGCCTGCCGCGCACCTCAAGGCGTTCAATATTGTCAGTCGCCGCATCAGCCATAACCACGCTGGATAAACTACAGAGAGGTAATAACCATGCCATTGATAACCAAAGTTTTGATAAGCGCATTCCTGATAGTTCACGTCCCGACTTCATCCCTTATTTCCTAGTACAAGTAATAGATGACGCCGATTTAACGCCTAATTCACACGGAAAAAGCCGATCGAGCTCAAACTCTGATGAGTAAAAAAACAGCAAAATACAGGCAAATATTAATTCTATGTGCTGTATCGCACATTTTTAAAAGCAAAAGGACAAAATGTCCGCCAGCAGATCACATTTCAATGTCCTATTGATGCGAGTTCATGGAAACGAGTGATTTAACTTGAATAAAAATGAACCCATTTATTAGGCTAGCTATACTCTAGATAACTCAACACGTTTAGGGACAGGCTATGCAGCGACGGAGCAATATGCGCATTTTTTGGGGGGTGATAGTCCTATTCTTTTGTTTCTCAGTTCCTGCGATCTGTAAATCCACAGCAGAAACTACAACGGCGCTTGCAGCTAAACCTATTATTACCATGGCGTTTTATGAGGACCCCAAACACAACTTTTACTTTAAATGGGCTGAGCTGATATACACCCAAGCCTTTGAACGCTTAGGCTATGGCTTCGCCTATCAAGTGGTTCCCGCAGTCCGCGCCAGTATGATGGCTGACTCAGGAAAAGTGGATGGTGAACCGGGACGCGTATTTCATTATGGTGAAAAATTTACTAACCTCATTCGCATCGAAGAACCGGTTGTCGATACCCGTTTAATTGCCTTCGCACATAATCCCAACATCAAGATTACTAACTGGCAAGCACTGCAAAAGAGTCGATATAAGATCGAATACTATCGAGGCGTGTTCCTCGCAGAACAAAAGCTAAAAGGACTCATTCCAAAGGAACGCCTGACTGAATCCTCATCCCCTGTAAGCTCTTTTCGTAAAATACTCCGCGACCGGATCGATATCTATATTGATACGGAAGCAAGCTCATTGGAGCTATTACAAACGCCAGAGTTTCAAGGTAGCGAGATCAGCGCGATTGCCACCCTAGAAGAACTCACCAGCTATGGTTACTTGAATAAACGTCACGCGGCACTCGCCGTTAATCTTGCTCGGGAGTTAAAACAGATGAAGCAAGAAGGCATATTTGAAACCTATAAACAGCAGGCAAAAAAATCACTTAATGATGCAGTGAATAATGGCGATGCCCCACAATAACTTAATCGGCATCGCCAATCTTGTTTCAATTATTTCATTGACTTAATTTCAAAGCGTTTTAGTGTTATCTAAAGTATGTCGCTGACATATATGGCTTAACTGACAGTACATGAATGAACTGACAGTGTATTGCACAACAAAGAGGCTGACCCACAACCAAACGGTATTTAGATTTAGCATGTGGAACAATCAACCTAAGGAACAGATGAATAGCAAAATAGTCCTCAAAAATTGCAGACAAATCGATTTACCCCTTCTCCCTAAGCTGCCCACTCTGAAGTGGTATTGCTGTACTGGCAGTGGAGCATAAGGATGGGGACTCAGTTCGCACGCACCTTAGCTAGGTTACAGCAACGAACTCGTTCAACCGTTGCTAAGGTTTTATTAATCATCAGCATGTTCGTAGGGATCTGCATCGCGCTCGTCGCCCTAGTGTATATTCAAGGCAATATATTTGATGGTGTACGCACCTATGTCCGTGGTGAAGGCTTATGGGCTAAGGCGCAAAAAGATGCGGTTCTTTATCTCACCCACTATTCACACACCCAAAATGATGTGGACTTTCAGCGTTATCGTGCCGCGACGAGCGTCATGGAAGGCGATCATCGAGCTAGACAAGCCTTACTCGCCACACCCATTGATGAACAAGCCGCCAAACAGGGTTTTATTCAGGGCCTCAATGACGAACGGGATACCGACTCAATGATCTGGTTTTTCCGACACTTTCAATCCAATCATTACATGCAGCAAGCCATTCAGTTGTGGGGCTTAGCCGATCAACGCTTCGAGTTTGTGGTGCAACTCGCCGAAAATATGCGCATTGAGATCAATCAGCTTGGTGCTAGGCCCGAAGTTCTCGCACAATATCGCCAGCAATTGATTGATGCCAATGAAGAATTGCTCAGCCTAGAAATTGAATTTTCAGCTGTGCTCAGTGAAGGCGCACGCTGGGTCAAGCAAATGACTTGGTTAATTAGCCTTGGTGCCCTATTGCTGTTTATCAGTATTGGGATCTTCGCCAGTCGGCAGATCATTCGTAACATCGCCAGATCCGAGCGGTTGTTACAGATAAGCGAATCTCGCTTCACTAGCCTGAAAAACTCCGACACTATCGGGATCATTTCATGGCAACTCGATGGCACCATACATGATGCCAATGATCATTTTCTCCAGATGCTCAATTTTGACCGTGCGGATTTAACTTCAGGCTTAATCAACTGGCGCTCAATTACCCCGCCTGAATATGAAACACGTGATGCCATTGCGATTACAGAGTTAGAACAGTTTGGCCGCTGCCAGCAATATGAAAAACAACTTATCAGCAAGAATGGCGTCTTAGTGCCAGTAATGCTAGCGGCGAGCTTTTTGAATGGCAGCAAACATGAAGGCGTAGCCTACTTTATGGACCTCACCGCCAGTAAGCAGGCCGAAGATAAACTCAGACTCGCGGCAACCGTTTTTAATGCCAGCACGGACGGCATAATGATCACCGATCCCCTGCTAAGCATTATCTCTATTAATCAAGCCTTTACCCATGTTACAGGTTTTACCAAACAGGATTTACACGGCGATGCCAACGACTTCCTCAATGATGGACACAATAACGATGACGCCCGCCAAGCCATGCGAAATCTGTTGCAGCAAGGCGAGCAATGGCAGGGAGAATTATTAAAAATGGTTAAATCAGGCGACTTACTGTCGCTGAGTGTACGCATCAATACAGTGCGAAATGAGCATGACCGCCTGACTCATTTTGTCATTGTGATTACCGACATTTCCGAACGTAAGGCAGAGGAAGAATATCTGCTTCATATCGCCCACCACGACGCCTTGACGAATCTGCCTAATCGCGTGTTATTTCACACTAAACTTGAACAAGCCATAGTGCATGCGCAACGCACTCAAAGCATTTTTGCGGTGTTATTTTTAGACTTAGATAATTTTAAGCCAGTGAATGATTCGTTTGGTCATGATGTGGGCGACAAATTACTGCAAGAAGTTGCGATGCGGCTACGCTCAAGTACTCGGCAAATGGATACCACCACTCGCCTAGGCGGCGATGAGTTTGTGATCTTGCTGGAACGCCTTGCCAATACCCACAATATCGCCCAACTGGTCCCTAAGATAACCCAAGCTATTTGCGCGCCCTACACTATCAATGGTCATCAAATCCATATTGGCGTCAGCGTAGGTTTGGCGCTTTATCCAGAAAACGGCACAGATGCAAAAAGCCTGATCAATCATGCAGATCAGGCCATGTATTCGATGAAAAAAATCAATAAGATTCAACGACAAAACTCAGTCTAAGTCTGACTAGCGAGTTTACGCCAACGTAATCCATCACGAATCACCTCATAGCTGGGGAACATAGCGGCAATCACTAGACTATAACTGAACCATTTATCTAGCTGCAGTAACGTAAATATCCCCTGTAATTCGGTTCCTTGGTTCTGTACTTGGGTTTGTAATAGTGGCGAACTAAATGCCAGAAAGACTAAGAACGAGGCATAAGCAAGATTGATCCCCATATTTGCCAATAACAATTCACTGGTCCACACTCGGCGGCGTAACTGCCACAGACTATTGCCCATAGACAGCAAAATAATAGGGCTAAACCATTGCAGTAATTGCTGAGCATTGGCGCTAAAAATCACAGTGCGTGCGGCTAATTGCTCGCTACTCATCCACATAGAACACCATATCACCAGCAAGAGAAAGAGATACGTCGCCAGATCGGCAAACACATCACTTAAACTAATATGCTGCCAACCTGGGCCGACTTTTGGTAGGTTCTGCGGCTGCCATTTCTGGCAATTACTGCCGGACAGCGGTTTTCCTTGAGCCGAAAAGCTCCAAAAAGACAAGCCAATTGCAGTAAAAGCTAGACAGGCATCGCCGATAAAACCACTAACGATATGCTGGATAAATCTGAATAGATTTCCCTCTGTTGAGCCCAACCATTGCGTCGTACCGCCCACCACCTGCAACACAAACAAGACACCCAACACCATGAAAAGTGTATTTTTAAACAGCGGAATATCCTCAGAGGCAATAATAGGCACTGCCGGTACAAATTGCTGCGCGACCTTACAGGGATGCCCCATTTGCTTTAATACATCGGCAATTTGCGATTCAGTCAATTCGCCTTGTTCAGATAAGACATCCAGTTGGTCGCAGATATTGGCTTTTAATTCACGGCCAATTTCCTGACGTTTGTTCTCGGGCAATTCTCGCTGCACCGCGGCGATATAGCGATCGACTAATTCCATATCAAATCTCCTCTGCACTCTCGTCTGAGCGATTAATATCAGAGCCATTAGTGTCAGCGCTTTGCTCCAGTAAAAAAGCCAAGGCGCCATTAAGTTGCTGCCATTCATCGGTAAGTTGACTGAGCAACTCAGCGCCCAATGACGACAATTGGTAATAACGACGCTCACGCCCTTCGGCCTGTCGCCACTCACTATCCAACAATCCTTGATCGGCTAGGCGGCGCACTAAGGGATACAGAGTCCCTTCGTCAATATCAATACCGCCTTCCTGCAACTGTTTGCGGAGCGAATAACCGTAGTGGGCTTGTTTTAATAATCCCAGTACCGCCAACACTAATACCCCACGGCGCAACTCGAGTCGCATTTTGACTAGCTGTGAACTTGTCATAGTCGAATTCCTATCCTGAACACTGTGTCACACACTGTGCGCCACACAGCAAATACTATGTAGCACACAGTAAGATTGCAAGTTTTTATTGCACACTTTTTGCTCTTTATGTTCAAAATAAACACAAGCAATTGTTTGTATTGAATTTAGAAAAATACCAACCGTTTCTGCTAAGTGCTCACATATCCCCTACTCCATACGCTCAAAGTGAATGGCTCACACATAAGCAAATTCAGGATAAAAAATTGCAAAACTTCCTATGCTTGAGTAACTTAGCAGCCAACACTGGATAATCGACCAGTCAACCTAAGAACGGTTTACTCCTCAAAGGGATAAATCTGATCGACTCAAGTAAGTGTTGATATTCAATAACTAAAATATTAAGCCGTTAAATTAAGGACATAGAAAATGCTCATGGATAGAGGCGTGCTGGTACGTTGGAACGATGAAAAGGGATTTGGCTTTATTCAGCCAGAAAACAACGTCGCCCAAGATGTGTTTATTCACATTTCAGTACTGAAAAATATGGCGAGAAAACCCATAGTGGGCGACAGCATTCTGTATCAAACGGAAGTGCAAAATGACGGCAAGAGAAAAGCGGTTATCGCCTCAATTGAAGGCGTCGCTGTTATTGCAGCGAGTGCAACACCGCGCTCCCACTCTCATGTCCAATCACGCAATGAAACCTTCAACTTCAACAACAAAAGCAAAGCGCATTCCCATAGCCCACGAAAATCGTCTTTTAATACGATAATCCCGCTGCTAATAATCGTGGCCATCGTTATCTTTGGCTTTAAACAATACCAAGAATTCAATGAAGCTACTGCAATCGATGAAGTACCAGTCCTCACGAATGAAGACACTCAGCCAATGCCCATGTATGAAACTAAATCGCGAACACAAGCAACGGCAACACCAAAATTCCAATGTGAAGCGGGTAAAACCCATTGCAGCCACATGAGTTCCTGTGATGAGGCGACTTTCTACATCCAAAATTGCCCCAATACTCAAATGGATGGTGACGGTGATGGCATTCCCTGCGAGCGTCAGTGGTGCAGTTAGCGATGCGACACCCATGAATTCATACCCATCACAACTTCCAAATGGCAACGCATGCACACCGATATCATTACGCACATTGATTCACCTGAGATACTGGAGTCCATGTTAACTGAGCATGCGGCGGTGCTGTTGTTATTTGGCGCGCCGGACTGCGGTGTGTGCCAAACGCTCAAACCGAGAATTGCTGAGATGTTAGCGCAAGCGTTCCCGCAGATGCGGATGGCCTATATTGATTGCCAAGCCCAAGGTGAGATAGCGGCGAGCCGCAATGTATTTGCCTTGCCTGTAGTGGAATGTGTGTTTTATGGCAAAACCTTTGGACGTTTTTCCAAGGTGTTTTCGTTAGCGGATATTCGAGGGGCGCTTGCCCGCCCCTATGGTTTAATCGTGACGGAATAATTCAAATTAAACACTGAGATTATTTGTTTACCAAGGGTCTAAACCCAGCATAATGCACTGACTTATCTAGCTTAACCTGTACTGCTGGCGTGCTTATAAGACGTGTTGAGCCAGGTGCTGCTTTAGCTTTACCGCTGCAACCACAGCCGTCACCTGTTGAATGACAACATCCGCCCTTGGCTGCATGTTTGAGTGAAGCGCGGCCTTGGGATGCATCCGTCAACCTAAGATTCAAATCCGCTGTTTGTGCCAGCAAAGTCGCCACTGTTTGACTGGCACTGCCTTTACTCACGCTAATCCCCGCATCGAGCAACTTTCCTAACATGCGCTCACCGATATTCTGCACAAGTACAATGTCGGTACCTTGTTGAATAATCAGCTCTAATAAGGCTTTTTTAGCACTACAGTCACCTTCAATTGCTGGGTTATCGACTAGTTTGATCAGCTGAAGCTGTTCGTTATAAAAACCAATCTGTAGGGCTTTCGTAAAGTGACTGGCGAGGCGTTCGCGGCTCATCGGCATGGCAATAATCATGATAAATCCTTGTCTGTTTGGGTTGGCAGTCTCAAGGCTTGACCTTGAGTAATGGCCGTCGCCACCTTTTTACGGGCATTGGCGAGAAGGTAACCAAAGGTTTGCCGAGAGATCCCCATCAAGGCCGCGGCTTCGATCTGGCTTAATCTTTTAACATCACCCAGTTCGAGGGCCTCAAACTCATCGGCCTCTAATTGAATATGAGTTAATTTAACCGCAGGGATCCCATTAGGCTTAAATAGGCTACAGGGCACACAGCTCGATAATTGACGGCATTTTTTGGGTCTTGGCATAAATGTTTTATCTTTAAGTCGTCTTATATGTCTTGAAATCGGGTTTTAGGTCTTAGTGCACATCTTCGGTACTACGAGTAACACTCGGGCTCAACTAAAGCTCAACTAAAGCTCATCTAAGGCTCATCTCGCTAAGGGAGCCCATAGCTTTGGATTCTCAAGCGTGATAACTGACTTGATGAATAAGTCCGATGGATGAACCATAAAACAGTCACGAGTTTCTGGCCTAGGCCAGAAACCATTATTCGCGCCAACGACATTAAAAACTGTAGGACGGCTCACAGTTACCTATATCAAGCATGACTAATTAACAGAATGGCTGTCTGGCGTGACTAACATTCTCAATGGCTAGCGCCCTGTAAGGTCAGTCTTAACCTGCGTTGGAGTGCCGAGGGATAATGACAAACTCTGCAAACAAAGAAGCAGCCGTTAAGCTGCTGCGATAGGTGGCATTTACAGATTTAAACGGGTTAAATCCTCAGACTCACAGTAGTTCACCTGTACCGAATAGCCGTCATCTTGCTTGATGAAATCGACAAAGTTTTTAATCGCAGGTAAGGCATCTTCCCTATGGTGCGACACGTACAGCAATTGGCTCAGATGATGCTCGGCTATCATCTCCAGCGCCCGCATCACTAAGGTGCGATTGATAAAATCTAAGCCCTGATACGGCTCATCTAAAATCAGCAACAGTGGCTGTTTAATCAAGGCGCGACCTATTAGTAATAACCGCTGCTGACCATAATCGAGCTTCTTAAAGCTGGTGCTCGCCAACCCTGTCATGTGCAAAATCGCCAACCATTCCTTCGCCAAATCTAGCTGAGGTTTAGTGGGTTTATGGTACAGGCCAATAGAGTCAAAAAAGCCCGAAAGCAGCACATCTAATGCCGAGCAACTGACGCGATATTGCAAGTGTAGCGCCGACGATACTATGCCAATCCGTTGTTTAATTTGCCAAATACTCTCGCCACTTCCGCGAGGTCGGCCAAAGAGCGTGATGTCGTTGCTATAACATTGGGGATGGTCGCCTAAAATCAGCCCCAGCAAAGTGCTTTTACCGCAGCCATTTGGGCCACGAACTTGCCAATGTTGCCCCGCTTCAATGCGCCAATTCACGCCGCTGAAAATCAGCCCACTGACGTACTCCACTTTGCCATTTTTAATCTCGACCAGAGGATCAAACGCCTCGGCGTTGTGCCTTTGCCGCTCCATCAAGGCCAAGAGTTCATCGCTACGCTGCGCCGATAACGCATTCAACTGCGCCATCACAGGATGATTGTGCCATTGCTCAATCGACATCGGCGGGCTGAGTTTGTGCACACTCTGCCCCGATTTGAGCATCTCGCCATTAAACAGCGCCACATGGCTGATGCACGGCGGCAATTCTTCTTGGCGCGAGGTGATGATCAGCAACTGAGTATGCGCGGCCACTTCACTCAGCAGCTCAGATAAACTCGCCTGGTGTTCAACATCGAGCCCTGCATAAGGGTCATCTAAAATCAGCAATTGCGGTAACATTGCCAGCGCACGCGCCAGCATGACTCTGCGTGTTTCGCCCGTAGATAATTGCCGAAAACCGCGCAGGCGCAGCGGCTCAAGCCCAACCTTTTGTAATAATGCAGGGAGTTGTTTGGCATCTTGGCAGCATTCCAGCACTAAGGATTCGACACTCGAACCGTAATCCAGCTCGTCTTTTTCTAACTCGCGCGCCAGCAATGCTTGCTGCAACCCAAGTGACACCCAGCCGATACGTTGCGGCAGGCCAGCAATCGTCCCTTCATCGGGCTGAATATCACCGGTTAATATTCGCCCGAGCAAGGAACCGCAATAACTGTCGGTCGCGAAAATCGCCCAGTGATCTGCTGGGTGCAGTTGCCATTCATCGACGACTAGCACCTCATTATCACGCCCGTATCGTAACTGTTTAACCACAATACTTTTGTCTTGGTTCGCGACAACATCAAGCATAAACACAGTTCCTTTCTATTTTTAAGGGATGATAAAATCTAATGCGCTTAATGGCATAGGTAAAGCGTGGCAAAATCCAACGGGTACGCGTGTGTGAGTCAACCACTCTGGCAGAACTGTGATAAAATCGGCACCTGTTTAACTTTCATATCAACAAGGTAATGCAATGAATCCCATTATTGCCATCTTAAAAGAACACAACGTCAGTGACGCTAAAATCCAAGAACTGTTTCAAACATTAACCGACAATCCATTAATGGCGATGGGCACGCTCGGTCAATTAGGTATCCCAGCCGAAAAATTACAACAACTGCTGGGATTAGTGATGCAGAATCCGGCTTTAATTAAAGAAGCCGTGCTCGAACTCGGTTTGGATTTTTCAAAAGTAGAAGCCGCAAAAGCCCAACTGCAAAAATAAGCACAGACGATTCAAGTTTGTAGCCATCATGCGCTAGGGGAATGCGCGTAAATCAGCTCCCCTAGCGAATGTTAAAACCACTAAACCTCAATTTAACTAAATCTCACAGCAACTAAACCTCACAGCAGCTAAACCCCAAAGCCATCGATGCTCAAAATGATCAGTACCAAGTGAACTAACGGTTTTGCGCCTGCCACTCCTCAATCGCCTCTTTCGCCGCTCGAAAAGCTTCAATCCCCGCAGGCATACCGCAGTAAACGGTGCAATGCAGTAAGACTTCTTGGATCTCTTCAACCGAGCAGCCATTGTTTAGCGCGCCCCGCACATGGCCCTTTAACTCAGTCGGCGCCTTTAATGCCGCCAGCGTCGCTATGGTAATCAAACTGCGCGTTTGCCTTGAGATAGCATCACGCACCCAAACCTCACCCCAGCAATTGGCCGTAACTAAATCTTGCAGCGGCTGGGTAAAATCCGTCGCACTATTGAGCGCCTTATCCACATAGCTATCGCCCATCACAGCACGACGCACCTCAAGCCCCTTCTCGTATTGCTCATCGTTCATCGATGCACCCTTTTTTCTTATGTGATTAAGCTATGTGATTAAACTCTGTGACTAGACTTATTGAACCGCCGCCAAAGACACTGCCCAGCAAAAACATAACATAGGATTATTAGATTTCGATGCTTATTTGCGGCCTAACGGCTCAGATGGGACATCCCTTCCCCCCGAGCCTGCGCCATCATCCATGATGTCGCCACGGCCACACTCAAACAACTAAGAGCTATCTGCGTATTTCGACAACTTCGCAGGGAAAGGTGTATCTCTTTTATATTTGGTGTTGCTTGCGAGTCATGTAAAGCAAACAGAATTAAGCCCACCATCCCTTTTTTAAAATTTAACAATGGGTGGCCCATTAAATTCTTGGATGTGAAAGAGCGGCCATGCCGTCAACGGTCACTTACATGCCAATGCTTAATCGAGCCAACTATCCAGTTATCTGTATGCCTTTTTTACAAGCATACACTCTATAAATTTAACAATGGATGGCTCGTTAAATTCGTTTGCTACTCGTTTGCTGCTTAACAGCGGAAGCTGATTATTAAGCACTGTCATTCCAGTGACACGCCACCCCTTTTATTTCACAAGAAGTATCCATGAGGGCTCGACGACGGCATCCATGCCTACTGAAGTGCAAATGCCGCGATCACATGGTCAATGATGTTCCAGACATCATAGTGACATTTCCCATATCCCTATGGGTCAGATATGAAAGAGCGGCCATGCCGTCAACGGTCACTTACATGCCAATGCTTAATCCAACCAACTATCCAGTTATCTGTATGCCTTTTACAAGCATACACTCTGCAAATTTCACAATGGACGGCTCGTTAAATTTTCATGTATGAAAAAAACCACCGCCAAAATCGTGTCTATCATATAATTCATAGATAGACTTACAAAATTCCGTCCTAGTTTTAATGAAGTTTATAATAGCAGCATAAGGATGAGGGTTTTCTGCGCGACAGTAGCGAAATCCATTATAATAAAATCCATTTTCAACATTTTCTTTTTTATTTAAAACCACCAAATAGTTAGCGTATTCCAAGCCATAGGTCATGACGAATTCACAATCATTCTTATCAAAACCACCATGTGCCTGAGACTTTATTATTTTGGACTCATTTCCTTCATAACAATCCTTAATCACTTTATTAAGATCGATCTCGCCAGCGCCTAAATCTAACTCTATTAAACAACCATAATACTTATAAAAGTAATCATCCGTTTCTATATCTATGAAATATCTAGGAATCCACTGTTCTACATTCTCTGATTGCATAGCAGACTTAATCATCAAATTAATAGTATATAAAGTATTACTTGGATTGAATATGTATGAGTTTATAGAGTTTAAAATTTTTTCATCTAACCTGTTACATGCATCCTGCACTGCACTAGCCACTCCTTTTCGCCATACATAATGATGCGTTAAACAACTCTCCATTTCCATTGAAGAATTTTTAAAGTGTTCCAAAGATCTAAATTTTTTTTGATAAATGCAATAATCATGGCCTGTTAAACCCTTCAATTCATTTATTATACTTTCATCAGTTAAAATATCATTACTTAAAAATCTACCATACCTTTTTATATATAAAACTTCCCAGCCACACTCTAGGATGTCGTGAGAAAATTTAGCGGGATATCCTAGCTCAACATAATCTTTCTTAGCAAAAGGACGTTGATCTAACACTATTCCATTTAGTTCCTCTGTTTTATCTAGACCTTTAAGACTACTAATATAATCCTCATCAAATTCCTCTAAAATGTTTTCATTAGATTTAATTATTTTTAAATACCTAACATCACTTAACAATTGATTAGATGTGTAAACTAAGAAGTTCAAACTTACCATCTCATTAGATAAATTAAAATACTCCCTAAAACCTACTATACTTTTATCTTGATCAACACTGACAGCATCATACTTTAGAATGACTAATACATAATCCTCAATCCCTTTCGCCAAATAGCTATCAGAAATTGATTTCAAACCTGCATTCATACTATTTTCATCAAAATAAAAATAGCAAGTATGGTTATGACTAAAAACGCGTTCATTTTGTATTTCAATCGGTTTTATTTTAACTACTGAAATAGGATTATGTGATTCATCAATGTGTAATTTGAATCCAACCACCTCAGAGTTACATTTGCTCACATATGATGAAAATGGAATAATCAATTCATTCCATTCAGTAGATACGATTAAAGAAACAATCTCATCATCCTTTAAGCTTTTATTCTCTTTTAAACCCTCAATATACTTTAAAACTTCATGTATAGCTTGCCTCGATGAACTATTTGATCTTTTCAACTCGATAATTACATATCTTCCGTAATTATCTTTTGCTAATATATCAATAAAACCTCGTGTCCCCTCACTATTAGGAACAAAATATTCCTTTCCAACTAATTCTAATCCCATATCAAAGATTGAAAGCTTAGATATCAACTTATCTCTAATTTTTGACTCACTCATTTTTCAGCATCCTTTCTTATAACGTTCCTAATTATGCGTACAAACGGGTAGAGTAAATTTAGTCTTATAATACCCATATAAGCAACAAAAAGCCCCGAAACAGTTAAGTATCGGGGCTTTCTTTATTCTTTTACAAGAAATTCTGCACTAAGCTTCTAGGCTTTAGAACGACAATGTATCTTACGTAGGATAAATCGAGTTAGAACAAGGCGCTTTACCACGACGTTTAGCTTTCTTAAACGAGTGGTGAAGCAACGCAGTTATCACCGATTTAGACCAGTAAGATGTCGGGTAAGGAACAAACATTACTGCTTGTCCCTCCCTTAAGAACCGTACGTGCGAGTTTCCCCGCATACGGCTCAAGCCTTTATAAATCTATACCTAAGTACAGACCAGCGACTACTCTTTTGCGATATACAGTGCAATTATAGTTGTAACGAGTATTCCCAGAATGCCGACCGAAATATTTAGTGCCGTCAACCTGTTGGGCAGTGTCCATTCTGACCCTTTTTTACCGAAGTTTTCACAAGCTGAAATGCCCCTCATCGTAATTTGCACTTTGCTAAAGACAACCCCCCTGTCATAACTTTGTTCCTGACCCTTTATAAATCCTTCAGAAATAAGTTGTGACATGATTACTGCCCCTTTGCTGTCCAAGTCACTGTAGAAACCATAAGTCTCATCTTGTTCTTTCACTCGGTTCAAAAGTTTAAAATGTTCACTGTTCATAGATACGCTCACACTTGGTTAAAATCGCATCTATTATACCAAAATAAAAAGTATTTTTTTCAACACAACTTCGAGTGCAATTGCCTGTGACAATTAGGGTGAACAACCAAAGATGGGACATCCATAACTCTTTTGGCATTAACAGCACACCGAGGCTACATAAGTTCACCCTCCCCTGCGAAGTTGCTGAAGGCGTTGGAATAAATTGCGTGAGTCTGGATATGGATGTCCGGCTAGCTTTCGTAGGTACAGGGACGTTGCCTTCGGAAGCGATAGCAATTTATCCATAAGCCCAAGGCCAGTATCTAATGCATGTAACTTCGCTAGGGTGAGTGCTGCATAGCAGCGTTACGAACGAGAGCCACGGATGGCGAACTGGCAGTTAGACATGGACGTTGTTCGGCAAGGACTCTTGTTAACAAAGATCCAAGAGGGAATTGCTGTTGATCCCCTCTTGGTCGGGTGTGGGGTGAAGCCCCACGACTTTGATTCACCTCGGCCGTTAGGCCGCAATGACTAGCAAGTTATGCTAGCGATCACAGTGGTCGGTGAAAGTGGAAATCCACTTTGTTGCCAGTCTTTGGTGTAATCCACCGCAAAGGTGTCGGTCGTCGAATCAAAGGATAACTCCCCGATCATTAAATCACCGAGGTGCATCTCTAACGTGAGCTTTTTGGAAGTACTCATAGGTTAATACCAGCCGTTAGTTTCGGTGTCGCTGGTTTGAGCCGCAACGATATCAATCCCCAGACCATCAAGAATTTTGAATACGGTTGAGATATAAACATCCTCACCTTTTTCAACTCGGATCAGCGTTTTTTTGGTTACGCCGCACAGCATGGCCGCCACGTCTTGAGTAAGAGCAGCACTTTTCCTTCGCTCTTTAATTAACAAGCCGAGGGATTGTTGATTTAGCTGTGATGCCATCATCATCTCCAAAAGTGTAACTTCATGCACCTTAGCCCTAAAACCAGCCCCATTCAATATAAAAGTGTACAGAACTACACTTTTGGATTGTTGAAAATGACAAGCCACCAAAAAGTGTACAATGTTACACCTTCATGGTCATTTCAGCGCTTATATCCCAAAAAGTGTAGGTAAGTACACCAGAAACTTATTCACGTCGTTAGACCAAGAAAACAAAACCCCGACTCAGTTACCCGAGTCGGGGTTTTCATTTTTCTCTTACAAGAATTTAGGTTTAAGCGATTGAGCTAAAGACCGCAGATGTTTTTGCGCAGGATAAAACGTTCAGTACAAGGCGCTGTGAGCGTAGCATACGTTGTGTGTATGTGAGCGAGCAGCAACGCCGTAATCAACGTTTTAAACCAGCAAAGATGTCGGGTAAGGAACAAACATTACTGCTTGTCCCTCCCCTAAGAACCGTACGTGCGAGTTTCCCCGCATACGGCTCAAGCCTTTATAAGTCGGCACTTAAAGTGCACGACCAACAACTACCAACTGAGAGCTAGTTTGTAAAAGCCATTTTGTTCATCTTTTAAATGAACTGAGTACGACAATGCTTCAATCTCCGCAATAGCCTTTGTGATTTCGTCCTTGCTGACATTTTCCTTAGAGAATGTACACTCAGCGTGGGCTATACCACTCTTAGCTATACTCTTAACCGCAGCATCTACGTTCCTCAAAATTTCTTCTACTCCATAAGAGGCACTATCACTAATACCTCTAGCAGTCTTTGCATCGATCATACTCATTTGGAGCTCCTGTTATCACGTTATACACTGTATTTAAGTACACACTGTTTACTTATACAGCATCTAACCATGAAAGTGATCAGTTTTCAACCAGAATGAATCTGTCGATGACAATTAGGGTGCAACAACACTAAGTTATCCATTTCATCACTGCCCCCTTTCACCCTTTCCACAATATGATGAATATTCCATCCTGTTTCTTTGGTGATCTTGTGACGGCAAATGGGACAACATTTCTGTTGTCTGAGCCAAAGTATCAGCAGCCTCCTTTGACCTTGCATTGAGTCACGCCAAGCTCGCTCTAGGCGCTGCTCGAAGTATTCCTCAAATGCCAAGTCATAAGGATTTGCTTCTCCTTTGATCTTAGTATGTCGCTTTATCACAGTATCATTGGTGTATACCAGCCGTTTAGTAAAGCCATCGACTGTCATGCCTGAAAACACCCAATTTCGTGGACCTGCTGTTTTAAAGTATTTAGCTTTAATCCAGCGTTTCTGACGATTTTGATGTCGCCTACGGCACCACTGCCAGAGTAGTTTCCAAACCCGATAATCCACGTAGTTAAAAGTCTCCTTCGCCACAATGTGGCTATGGTAGTTAGCCCATCCTCGAAGAACAGGATTAAGCAGGCTTATCAGCGTTGCCGCCTTTACCGTTTTATTACTTTTAACAATATCGCGAACCTTCTGAAGCAAGTTACGCAAGTTCTTACGGCTCGGCTTTATCAGCAATTTGCCATTGTATTTACGTACGTTTTGCCCCAGAAAATCAAACCCTTCGTCAATATGCGTTAACACCGTTTTTTCTGGCGATAGCGTTAACCCGCGTTCTGCCATAAAGGCTTCTACCACAGGTTTGACTTCATTGACTAACAGCTCTTTCGAGATACCAGTGATAATGAAGTCATCCGCATAGCGCACATAATTGACCTTGGTCTTGTAACTGGCTTTGGTGTTCTTCTTCCCAAAGTGGGATTCAAGCACCGCTTCCAAACCATCAAGCGCCATATTGGCCAATACAGGAGAAATAATTCCTCCTTGGGGCGTTCCCGCATCCGTTGGGTTTAACCTACCGGACTCCATAAAACCTGCTTTCAACCATCGACTGAGCACTTGTTTGTCCAAAGGTATATTGGCAAGTAACCAATCGTGGCTGATGTTATCGAAGCACCCTTTGATATCGCCTTCCAGCACCCACTCCGAGGAGCTTTTACGACTCAGATTGACAAAACATTGCTCAATCGCATCGTGGGTTGAACGCATAGGACGAAATCCGTAGCTATTTCGATCGGCGGTTGTTTCCGACACAGGCTCCAAAGCTAGCAGATATAGCGCCTGCATAGCCCTATCGAGCATGGTTGGAATACCTAAAGGCCGACGTTTACCGTTAGCCTTCGGGATATAAATCCGCCTTAACGGTTTTGGCTTGTAGCCTTGCCGTTTCAATTGAAATACCGCCTGCCACTTAGTTTCAGGTGTACTCCATAACTCCCCATCGACACCGGGCGTCCTTTTGCCTCGGTTCTCAGTTACTCGTTTGACTGCCATTACTTTGCCAGCAAACGAGCGCACCAACATACGTTGCAAAGCCTTAACCTTGCGCCATTGTTGTTGCTTAGTCGCCTTCGCGATCCGTACTTGTAGCTCTCGCACCTGACGTTCAGCGGCATACCAGTCAATGGAATGCCAGCTGTTCGCTGGATGGGAGAACGCAGGTACAACTAATGCTGCACTCATCTTGCTTTTCTCCTGTTATCAATTGATCTAACAGAAAAAAAGACAATCCTCCCCTAATGGGAAGAATTGTTTCATTCCCATTAGGATCAGTTTATAAGACAGCTTTACACGTCTTTCACACGATTAAAGACCAGTTAGAAGTGGGCACTGTTTCCAGTTAAGGCATTTCGCCTCTATCCAAATCATTACAATTTGGCATTCGCTTTTTCTAACCTCCTATACCCGCTTATTCAACAGCTCGCCTTACGGTCTGCCTGCCCATTCAAAATAAATGAAGTGGCAAATAATCGGGCTTACCGAGTTCCATTGAAGTTACATGAGCAACTTAGGTTCTGCCTATCCACCGACGGCCTTGTGACGACGTATTCCCAGATGTAAAAGGAATAACCAGCCGCATACCTTTTGGTTAGAGCGTATCAACAATCTTTCGCTCTTTGCGGTTGACGGTGTTTAACAGCAGTTCACATACGTTAACCTTATTGCCCAGCCTAGCCCTCAACCTGTTTATTGTTAACAAGTTATACCCACTCTCACGAGTAAAGCACTGCTTACGCAGAGGTACATTGTCAGGAAGCTTCGCACCATGTCGTTACCAACATCGCACTATCCCTAGGCTACTAACAGTCGCATGTTAGGTCTCACTTACTTGTTTAATGGAACAAGTCGAGACAATAACTTCAACAGCTGACACCGGAAGATCACTCCAGTAATCATTTGACACATGGAACAGGTAATCGAATCAAACAATCATAAGTACACAGGCAGGTTAATTAGACCCGCTAGAGTATTCATTGAATTGCTTTCTTAATTGGGAAGACACACTACGAGGATGGCGGAACGCCTTGCGGGCAGATGTTAATCGCCCTTCTTTTTCCCGACTGCATAACTAGTCGACTAAAGTTTGTAGTTGTCTATTACGTGTTGTCGGCAGACTTGCGTCGCCGTTTTTCTTTAACCAATTGTATATAAACACAATTGCGCGACATCTTCAAGGAAGATTCCGGCAATCGGTTTATGCATACCGATTACCGGTGTCGACTACTAGTTTTGCAGGTGTGGAAGCAAGCACTTGTTAGTGCTTGCTTACGGTGTAGCCTGCTAGGTTAGTGACCTACACGACTCTCGTCGCACTACATCATGCCGCCCATTCCGCCCATTCCACCCATCCCGCCCATATCTGGCGCAGAGTTTTGTGGGATTTCAGCAACCATAGCTTCTGTAGTGATCATCAGACCTGCGATTGACGCAGCGAATTGCAATGCACAACGGGTCACTTTAGTTGGGTCAAGGATACCCATTTCTAACATGTCACCGTAAGTGTCGTTGCCGGCGTTGTAACCATAGTTACCGCTGCCGTTCTTCACTGTGTTAGCAACAACTGACGCTTCTTCACCCGCGTTAGTGGCGATTTGACGCAGTGGTGCTTCCATTGCACGCAGTGCGATAACCACACCGTGTTTTTGATCTTCGTTTAATACTTCAACGTCAGCGATCTTAGAAGCTACGCGAACCAGAGCAACACCGCCGCCAGGAACCACGCCTTCTTCTACCGCAGCGCGAGTTGCATGCAGAGCATCTTCAACGCGGGCTTTTTTCTCTTTCATTTCAACTTCAGTCGCTGCGCCAACTTTGATTACTGCTACGCCGCCAGCTAGTTTAGCCATACGCTCTTGCAGTTTTTCTTTGTCGTAGTCAGAAGTTGATTCTTCAACTTGTTGTTTGATTTGGCTTACACGAGCAGCAATTTGTGTTTGCTCGCCGTTACCATCGATGATGGTGGTGTTGTCTTTAGTGATCACAACACGCTTAGCTGTACCTAAATCTTCCAACGTTGCTTTTTCAAGCTCTAGGCCGATTTCTTCAGCAATAACAGTACCGCCAGTCAGGATTGCTACGTCTTGCAGCATTGCCTTACGACGATCGCCAAAGCCAGGCGCTTTAACCGCAGCCACTTTCACGATACCGCGCATATTGTTAACAACTAAAGTTGCTAATGCTTCGCCTTCAACGTCTTCAGCAACGATAAGCAATGGCTTACCGGTTTTTGCCAGACCTTCAAGGATAGGTAACAGTTCGCGAATGTTAGAGATTTTCTTGTCTACTAACAGTACGAATGGGTGATCTAATTCAACGCTGCCGGTTTCTGGCTTGTTGATGAAGTATGGAGACAGGTAGCCACGGTCAAACTGCATACCTTCTACTACGTCCAATTCGTTTTCTAACGCTTGGCCTTCTTCAACTGTGATCACGCCTTCTTTGCCGACTTTTTCCATCGCAGTTGCGATGATTTCGCCGATAGATTCGTCAGAGTTTGCAGAGATAGTCGCCACTTGCGCAATCGCTTTTGAGTCGGCACAAGGTTGTGATAAGGCTTTTAATTCAGCAACTGCAGCGATAACGGCTTTGTCGATACCGCGCTTCAAATCCATAGGGTTCATACCGGCTGCAACGGCTTTTAAGCCTTCAACAACAATGGCTTGAGCCAGTACAGTTGCAGTAGTAGTACCATCACCGGCGGCGTCGTTGGCTTTAGAAGCAACTTCTTTCACCATTTGCGCGCCCATGTTTTCGAATTTGTCTTCTAACTCGATTTCTTTGGCAACAGACACACCGTCTTTAGTGATCAGTGGTGAGCCGAAGCTCTTGTCTAATACCACGTTACGGCCTTTAGGGCCTAAGGTCACTTTCACTGCGTTTGCGAGAATGTTTACGCCAGCCAGCATTCTTACGCGAGCGTCATTACCAAATACAACTTCTTTAGCTGCCATCTTGATTATCCTTTAAATTTTTAATGATTAATTGGAATGTCGAATTGATGCTGAGGATTAACCCACTACTGCCATCAGGTCAGCTTCCGACAGGATCAAGACTTCTTGACCGTCGATTTTTTCTTTCTTAACGCCGTAACCTTCGTTGAAGATCACCACGTCACCCACTTTGACATCCAGTGGCTTAACTGTGCCATTTTCTAAAATACGGCCATTGCCCACAGCAAGGATTTCACCGCGAGTTGATTTTTCAGCGGCGCTACCGGTCAGTACTATGCCACCCGCTGATGTAGATTCAACTTCTAGACGCTTAACGATTACGCGGTCATGTAATGGACGAATATTCATCTATGAACTCTCCTAATGATTTGATGCCCTACAATCGAGCCTATTTGTGATTAAAAAAACAGACACGTCGGTCTGCTCTTTTGCTGTCTGAGATATGGGGCTGGCTGTGTCGAGATCCAAGGGCATTTACAAAAAAAACTTCAATTTTTTGATGTCGGTTTTTTCAAGTCGGCACAATCCTGCTAGAATCTCGCCTCCGCTCGCTAACAAGGCACTATTTTTCCATGAAAGACAGACACGGGCTGCTCACCGCGCCAATTGGTCGTGTACTGCTCAACATGAGCCTCCCCAACTTAATTGGCATTATGACCATTCTAGGTTTCAGCCTCGCTGACACTTTTTTTATCAGCCAATTGGGCACCGAAGCCTTAGCCGCCATTAGTTTTACCTTTCCAGTGACCTTAGTGATCTCGAGCATCGCCATTGGTATTGGCGCTGGTGTCTCGACTAATTTAGGCCGACTTATCGGTTCGGGTAATGCCCACAAGGCCAAAGTGTTCTTGCATGATGCCTTATTACTCACCTTTGGTTTGATTGCCAGTTTAGCTGCACTGGGTAGCATTTTTATCGAGCCACTGTTTCGCTTACTTGGGGCAAACGATGACAGCTTGCCGCTGATCCACGACTATATGATTTACTGGTATGTCAGCGCGCCGCTGCTGGTATTGTTGATGGTGGGCAATCAAGGTTTGCGTTCCACCGGCGATACTCGCTCGCCAGCGATGATTATGGCGCTGGCGGCAGTCATTAACCTTATCCTCGATCCATTACTTATCTTCGGTATTGGGCCGTTTCCACGCTTAGAAATCCAAGGCGCCGCAATTGCAACCCTGTTCGCTTGGTTGATTGCCTTATCTTTGTCGGGCTATTTGTTGATTGTTAGGCGCAAGATGCTCGAATGGGCGGCCTTTGACATCGACAGAATGCGCGCCAACTGGACTAAATTAGCCCATATCGCCCAGCCGGCAGCGCTGATGAATTTAATCAATCCATTAGCCAATGCCGTTATCATGGCGATGTTGGCGCATATCGACCATAGCGCAGTGGCAGCCTTTGGGGCTGGGACTCGCTTAGAGTCAGTGCTGTTAATAGTCGTGATGGCACTGTCGTCCAGCCTAATGCCCTTTATCGCGCAAAACTTAGGGGCAGGACAGCCACAAAGAGCGAAAGAAGCCCTGCTATTATCGATAAAATTTATTTTTGTTTTCCAAACCTTACTCTATATCCCGCTGATCTTTTTAGCTGAGCCTATCGCGCACTTATTCAGTACCGATCCGCTAGTGATCGAGTGGTTGAGTTTTTATATCTTAGTGCTGCCCTGCGCCTACGGACCTTTAGGCATAGTGATTATTGTCGCAACGTCGCTCAATGCTTACCACAGACCTATGAGTTCACTGGTGATCAACCTATGCCGCTTAGTGCTACTTATGCTGCCGTTGGCGGCCTTGGGATCGTACATAGGTGACGTGAAAGGCCTGCTGCTGGCGCTGCCTGTGACCAATATTTTGATGGGGATTGCCTGTTACTGGCTGGCGCAGCGGATCTGTGAACCGACAAAGGTCACAACCGCTAACGCCATGAGCTAAAGGGAAACGAGTTCGATTTTTTGCCTAGAAAGTGGCAAAACATCATCTGAAAACGCTTCTGAAGAGGCTTTGCAGGAGCGACGTGTACCTTGCTCGCTCATGTTAGTCGGCACGCCATTTGGCACTAACTCTTGCATTATGTAGTCGATAAAGCGTCGGCTGGCTAAACTCACATAACGCCTTGATGGATAAGCTAAGAAGCACTCGCCTTGGTGGGGCTGGATTTCAGGTAACAGCGTCACCAACTCTCCGCTTTGGACATATTCCTCTACCACTTCAACGGGTGCATACACGATACCGCGCCCTTGCAACGCAAACTCAACTGCCACTTCAACACTGTTGGAGCAGAAATTGCCTCTGACTCTCACCTCTTGCTCTGATCCTATCCATAACTCATTGAAAATTTTTCCGTTGGATAATCGGAACAAGGAAACATTATGCGATTCAATTTGTTGTGGTGTTTTAGGTGTGCCGTGCGCCGCTAAATATTTAGGACTGGCGTAAAAACGTAAGTCAGTGGTAAAAATCGGCCGCACCACTAAATCTAAGGTATCCAACGCGGGCTCGACCACAAAAGCCACATCGAGATTATGTTTCACCATATCGACAGATTCTGAGCTACTGATGACTTCTAAGGTGAGTTTTGGGTGCATATCCATAAAGCGGAAAATGGCTTGCATCAAGATTTTCATGCTATGGATGGGGAACATTTGAATGCGCAGATGGCCGCTGATCTCAGCATCATCATTGGTCATTTCAAATAGAGTTTCATCGAGCTGGGCCAGAATGTTTTGCGAGCGCTGGTAGAAATGGCTGCCCGCAGAGGTGAGCGTCATGGAGCGGCTCTGGCGGTGGAACAATTTAATATTCAGCTCATCTTCCAAGGCTTGCAAACGTCGACTCACAGTCGATTTGGGTAAGTTAAGTAAATCAGCCGCTTCAATCAAACTACCGGTTTCAGCAATTCGGTGGAATAACGCTAAGTCCTCTGTCTTCATTTTGGCCTTAAGTTCAATCTCATTATGTGGGACTGATAATCCCAAAGTATCCCGTTTATTGCAACTACTTTAGCTGGTATCTTCGCGCCCAGAAATGCTGACAACTTGTTAACTAGGAAATCGCTACCATGAAATCATCTCGACTCTTGCCACTGGCTATGCTGCTTCCAGCCCTGCTCAGTGGTTGTTCGCCAGCGGAAAGTTCAGTGCAAGTGGACACTGTCCGTCCGGTTAAACTGTTTGAAGTGCTCAACGTAGAAGCTGGAGATTTTAGAACCTTTCCTGCCCGCGTTGCCGCCAATAGCCGCGCCGAATTGTCGTTCCGTATTTCAGGACAACTCACCGAACTGACATTAGTCGAAGGCCAAAGAGTCGCTCAAGGTAGTCTGCTCGCCCAGCTTGACGATAGGGATGCCAAAAATAACTTAATGACCCGTGAGGCAGAGCACGAACTGTTAGCCGCCGACTTTAAACGTAAGACCGAGCTACTCAATCGTAAGCTGATTTCACAGTCTGAGTTTGATAGCACGCAGGCGCAGCTCAAATCGGCCAAGGCCGCCCTTGCGGCTGCGCGCGATCAGCTGAGTTATACCCGCTTAACCGCGCCCTTTAGCGGCACTATTGCAAAACGTTTAGTGGATAACCACCAAATAGTGCAGGCCAATCAGGGGGTGTTAACACTGCAAAACAACAACTTGCTCGATGTGAGCATTCAAGTCCCCGAAGCCATGGCGGCGGGGCTGAAGCAATATACCGATCAAGCTCACTTTGCAGCTAAAGTACGTTTTAGCGCCTTCCCCGAGCAGAGCTTCGACGCCAAGTTTAAAGAATACTCCACCCAAGTCACCCCAGGCACTCAAGCCTATGAAGTGGTGTTTTCATTGCCTCAACCCCAAGATATTCAATTACTTCCTGGTATGAGCGCCGAATTAACCTTAGCTTTAGTCAAAGATCCCAGCGCACTCGCGTCAACGGTCGTGCCTGTGACCGCTATCGATAAACGCGATCAAGATGGCCAAGTGCAAGTGTGGGTTTATCAAACCCAATCGGGTGAAGTCAAACCGACCATAGTGACGTTAGGACGTGTGAGTAATCAAGGCGTTGAGATTTTAACAGGCGTCAACAAGGGCGATCTTATCGTCAGCGCTGGGGTGTCTCAATTATCCGCGGGCATGAAAGTCAAACCACTTCGCTGGCAGCGTGGAGTGTAATTGATGAACATTGCAGAGTATTCGATACGCCACAAAGTCATCAGTTGGATGTTTGTGTTGCTGCTACTCGTGGGTGGCGGCGTGAGTTTTACCGGTTTGGGGCAATTAGAGTTTCCCGAATTCACCATTAAAGAAGCCTTAGTGATCACAGCTTATCCCGGTGCATCACCAGAGCAAGTGGAAGAAGAAGTCACACTGCCGCTCGAAGATGCCCTACAACAACTCGATGCGATTAAGCATGTGACCTCGATTAACAGTGCGGGTCTGTCACAAATCCAAATCGAGATTAAAGAAAGCTACGACAAAACCAGCCTGCCACAGGTATGGGATGAAGTGCGGCGCAAGGTCAACGACACAGCGGGAAGCTTGCCTCCGGGCACCACAGCGCCGCAAGTGATGGACGACTTTGGTGATGTGTATGGCATTTTATTTAATCTCTCTGGCCCTGATTACAGTAACCGCGAATTAAGCAATTACGCCGACTATCTGCGCCGTGAACTCGTGCTAGTACCCGGCGTTAAAAAAGTTTCAGTTGCGGGCAACGTCACCGAGCAAGTGGTGATTGAAATCTCCCAGCAAAAGCTGTCGGCACTGGGGTTAGATCAAAGCTATATCTATGGTTTAGTGAACAATCAAAACGTGGTCTCTAACGCGGGCAGCTTAGTGATTGGCGATAACCGTATCCGTATTCATCCCACGGGCGAATTTAGCAATGTGCAGGATCTCGCGCGTTTGATCGTTAGTCCACCGGGTAGCACTGAGCTCATTTACCTTGGCGACATTGCCAATATTGAGAAGGACTACGACGAAACCCCGAATGTGCTTTACCACAATAAGGGCGAAGCGGCGTTATCACTGGGGATCTCTTTCTCTAGTGGCGTGAACGTGGTTGAAGTCGGACAGAAGGTCAGTAACCGTTTAGCCGAGCTTGAATCCCAACGCCCAATCGGGATGAATTTAGCGACGGTTTACAACCAGAGTCAGGCGGTCGATGAGACAGTCAACGGCTTCTTAATCAACCTATTAGAATCGATTGCAATCGTGATCGCCGTGCTCCTGCTGTTTATGGGGCTGCGCTCGGGTCTGTTGATGGGTCTGATCTTACTGCTGACAATTCTGGGCACCTTTATTGTGATGAAAGTGCTGGGGATTGAGCTACAACTTATCTCCCTCGGTGCACTCATTATCGCCCTCGGCATGTTGGTCGATAACGCGATTGTGGTTACAGAAGGTATTTTGATTGGCCTGCGCCGTGGTAAAACGCGCCTCGAAGCGGCGAAGCAAATTGTGGCTCAAACCCAATGGCCGTTATTGGGTGCGACTGTGATTGCCATTATAGCCTTCGCGCCCATTGGCCTATCGCAAAATGCCGCCGGTGAGTTCTGCCGCTCTTTATTCCAAGTGTTGATGATTTCGCTGTTTATCAGCTGGATCACCGCCATCACCTTAACGCCGTTCTTCTGCCATCTGTTATTTAAGGATGCGCCGAGCGACGAAGAAGCCCAAGACCCTTACAAGGGCTGGTTCTTCAGCTTATATCGCGCAAGTTTAACCCTAGCGCTGCGCTTTAGACTGGTGAGTATTCTGCTGGTTGTCGCCATGCTGTTCAGCGCGGTAGTGGGCTTTGGTCATATTAAAAATGTGTTCTTCCCTGCCTCTAACACGCCGATTTTCTTTGTGGATATCTGGATGCCAGAAGGGACAGATATTAAAGCAACCGAACGCTTTACCGCTGATATCGAAAAGTTAATGCTCTCGCTGAACGAGCAAAAAGACGTAGGGCTAAAACACTTAACAACCGTTATTGGTCAAGGTTCGCAGCGTTTCGTCCTGCCCTATCAGCCGGAAAAAGGCTATCCCGCCTTTGCCCAGTTTATAGTCGAAATGCAGGATCTCGCCGCCGTTAAAGCCTATATGCCAGAGTTAGAAACCTTGTTAAATCAACGTTTCCCACAGGCGCAATATCGCTTGAAAAACATGGAGAACGGCCCTTCGCCCGCCGCCAAAATTGAGGCGCGCTTCTATGGCGATAATCCTGAAGTGCTACGCGCTTTAGGCGACCAAGCCGAAGCCATTTTCCACGCCGAACCGAGCATGGATGGCATACGCCACAACTGGCGCAACCAAGTGCCCTTGATCCGTCCACAGTTAGAAAACGCCCAAGCGCGGGAAACGGGGATCAGCAAACAAGATCTGGACAATGCCCTATTGGTTAACTTTAGCGGTAAGCAAATTGGTTTATACCGAGAAACCAGCCACTTGTTGCCGATCGTCGCCAGAGCGCCCGCCGAAGAACGTTTGCAAGCCGACAGCCTATGGAAGCTGCAAATTTGGAGTAGCGAACACAATACCTTTGTACCAGCCACCCAAGTGGTGAGTAACTTCAACACTGAGTGGGAAAATCCGCTGGTGATGCGCCGCGATCGCATGCGTATGCTCGCTGTGATGGCCGATCCTAAGCTTGGCAGTGATGAAACCGCCGACTCTGTGCTGCGTAAAGTAAAGGACAAGGTCGAAGCGATCAGCCTGCCCGCAGGTTATCACTTGGAATGGGGCGGTGAATTTGAAACCGCAGGCGAAGCACAAACCGCAGTATTCAGCTCGATTCCTATGGGTTATCTGGCGATGTTCTTGATCACTGTATTCTTGTTCAACTCAGTGCGTCAGCCCTTAGTGATCTGGTTTACTGTGCCCTTGGCCCTGATTGGGGTGTCTGCGGGACTCTTGTTATTCGACGCCCCTTTCAGCTTTATGGCGCTACTCGGCCTGCTGAGTTTGTCGGGTATGGTGATTAAAAACGGTATCGTCTTGGTCGATCAAATCAACCTCGAACTCAGTGAAGGCAAACCCGCTTATTTCGCCTTGGTCGACTCCTGTGTCAGCCGTGTGCGCCCCGTCATGATGGCAGCCATAACCACTATGCTCGGGATGATCCCACTGATCTCTGACGCCTTTTTCGGTTCAATGGCGATTACGATTATTTTCGGTCTCGGTTTTGCGTCACTGTTAACACTCATAGTACTGCCAGTGATGTACAGCCTAGTATTCAATATTAAAGCGACAGCGATAGGAGGTGAGTCACCTAACAAATAACACTCAACTTATAGCTCCGCAATTGTTCCAAAAACGCTTCCCGGCGCGGCCGGTCAGTCACTCTGTTAGTGGCTGACTGGTCATTATTACCAGGGCAACCGCATGAGTGTTTAAAATTCGTCCAGCTGCAACCCTGCTAATAGAACCGATTCTAAATATTCAGGTTTCATCCAAGCTCTTTTCTGTTTCGCTGGAATGCTTCCTTTAGAAGGTTCAGCCCTAAGCATATTCAGTGATATTTGCCTAAGCATGGCCCAATTTTCTGCCCCATGATGTTGGTAAATCTGGCAACTATCTTCTTTCATTGAGACATCTAGCACCCAGTGTAAGCTGTTCTCAATCCCCCAATGGCCACGAACTGAATTGGCTAACTGCTGCTCATCGAGTGTGGCTGAACTGATATAGTAACGGTAGGTCAGTTCTGCCTCTTTCCCTTTCGTATACCGATAACTCAAACACATACCTAATGTGTTCAATTTCATCCACTTAGGAAAATAATCTTGGAGCTGGTTTGCAGGTATTACATAATAGGCTCTTGCCTCGATACGGCCTCTATTTTTTTCAATAACGAGTCCATCAAGAGGATTACTGCGCGCTTCACTGAAAGCACTGACCACGGCCTCATGCAAGGAACTTTGATTTGCCTTTACAGCAAGTAAGTAGTCACCTCCTTGCTCGACTATCTGTCTTGCAATCTCTGTCTGGCAACCCATGGCGTCGATTGATACAAGTGCTCCTTCTATATCTAACAACTGCAGCAGCGCTGGGATTGCGGTTATCTCATTGGATTTATTTGCCGTTTTTACTTGCCCCAGCACCACTTTATTGGCACAGGCAAACGCATTGACCATATGAATGGTTGAGCGCCGATCTTCACGATTGTATGAGGCACGAAGCGTTTTACCATCGATAGCAATAAGATGACCATCACTCATCTCATGGACGGCTCGCATCCAATTGGCGAAGCACAGTCGGAACTGTTCCGGCTCGATACGAGAGATAATACGTGCAATGGTATCATCGACTGGGACACCTTCGGTCAGAATTCCCTTTTCTTTAAACCAGTTATGATGTCCGGCAGCATAGTCATGGATTTCTGACCAGCCTTCGGCACCAGCAATCACACCACACAGAGTAACGAACAATACATCATGCAATGGGTAAGTCACTTTGGCAGATTGTCGGCTGTCAGCAATCGAGTTGAAATGAGACGTGAAGGCTTCAAGGTACATGCTCTGATGTTCTCTATAAGAAAAAGAGAGCATAAGATCATAATCGATACCGTTCGTCAAATTGGGTTCAAAACGGTTAAAATACATTCACGATCTCACCCTGTCATTATTACCCTTTAAGAAAAACTGAAAACAATATCATTTGAATAACTAAATTTGACATATTAAAGCAAGGCTTTAATTAATGATCGCAAATAACACAGCTAAGAAGAAATGTATTAATTAAAACAGGAACTATCAGTTCCATATTTATACGAGTAATATGGAGTAATGATCAATTACGCACATTTACACGAATAAATAACAAAGGTATATTTATAGCCGATTGTTAATTTACCATGCCATCTTAAATACCACCCTCATAGTTTACGACAAAACAATGTTGCTGTTTTGTTGAAATTAATTTTTGAGAAGCATCATGAAATTACGTTTTGATAGTATTCTTCCAATAAGAAAACCGACAGTATTACTGGGAATTATCAGCGCTTTGCTCATACTATCTTTAATTCCGTTTATCGGCAGAGCATTCTGGCTTGCACTCGTACTCCTATGGTATGTGTTTTTGTAGCTTGAATTCAGTAATGTTAAGCTGCCAAGTAAAAACTTATTATCAATTTAAATATCAGCTATTTATAGGTAACAAATATCTTTTCAATAAGCGTTGCCTTTAATTTTTATTAGTTTAAAAGAGCGCCAAGATGAGATATGCAAAGAAAATGTTATCTGTGACAATTAGAGCACAGCTAATTTACGCGGTACTTTTCTTACCGAATACTTTCGCAGAAAATATCAATTATAACCATTATGGTCCACTCAGTGTGTATGCTCAGTCACCCATGCAGGCGGCTAGCTTAACCCCTATGCTGCGCTCTGGCTTTGCACTGCCTGAGGGGAAAAAAGAGCTATACGGATCTGCGACGGCTGCAAGTGTATGGGCTGAAACTGATGAATATTATGCTGACTATTATCATAATTCTCTCAATGGTGGGATCAAGTGGCAATTGACAGAAAAATGGATGCTGGATAGTCATTACAACTGGAGTTTTAGTGGAGATAACCACCTTGACTCAGTCACAATCTGGTTTCATGATGCCTTTGGTATAGGTCAAAATGGCCGTGATAATACAACCAAGAATAAAAATGAAATATATTCAAAAAATGGTATATATCAACCTGATATTTCTGGTGACACGCTCAATAATGCCATAAGCTTTTATTTAGAATATCAGCTAATTAATGAAAATAATTATGGGCTATCAATAGGTGGCAGCTTATATTACAACCATGTTAATTCAGGCCCATTTGTAGACAATCGGTTTGAACAAGCATTACAGCTGAATTATAGCTATACCACTGGAATGCATAACTTGTACTCCACAGCTGGCATCAGTTTTAGACAAAATAATGAAAGCCTATCCGGAGCAGACTATAAAGATCATGCATTAATGTTATCTTTAGGTTATGAATTTTTGATGGGACGTCATGGTTGGCTTATTGAATTGCATCATTATGATGGCTTACTGAATGCAGATAATGACTTTTCAAAGGCTTCACACGAAGTATTTCTAGGCTATAGATATTATCTAGATAACAGTGCAATTGAGTTTGCTATAGTCGAAAATCTGCTCAATATGGACAATAGTACTGATATTGCTTTTTCTCTTGGGTATCGAATGATGATTTAAACAGATCTTATTCAATCTCGTGGAACGAAAAAATAGTACATTTATTGCTAAGTGATATTGCTAAGTGATATTGCTAAGTGAATGACTATTGCGATCAGATGAAATACACCAGCGGCGCAGCTCAAATTAATCATGATGGCCGCTGGCATTGAAGCAAGATTGGGGTAAAAAGTTCAAGCGATTAAAGGCGTGTATCAAACGCACTAAACCATAACAGACTAAGGCTTAGGATCTTTATTCTGATCTTTATCAGACAGCTGATGGCTAGCGGGCTTGATATCACTTGGATCGACTTTATGCTCGAAGTCACCCTCAAACACATTACCGTCTTTCTTCACGCTATCATCAAACGGCGCTTGGCCAAATGGGCCATGCGACTTAGGCCCAAACGGACTTTGTCCCGCTTGAAAGCCACCGTGCATACCACCCTGTAATCCCGCCACAACCCGTAACTGCATGCGCTTAAACAGCAAGGCGGCGATCGGGCGACGAGTGAATGGTGTCAGCAATAACAGGCCAATGGCGTCGGTTACAAAACCGGGGATCAGCAGTAAAATGCCCGCCATAGCTAGCATCATGCCCTCGACGATTTCTTGCCCCGGCGCTTCACCGCGAGCGAGTTTTTGTTGAACTTGCATTAAGGTGCTTAAACCTTGGCTGCGAACCAAAGAGACCCCGAGCACGGCGGTAAACAGCACTAAACCTATGGTAGTCCAAGTGCCAAGCACTTCACCCACACGGATCAGCACCGACAGCTCTATTACTGGGATCAGCACAAAGAGTAAAAATATAATGAAAAACATACCGACCTCAGGTTTATCTGACTATCTGTGTAAACTAAATGGGGACTATCCGGTCTTAATTCAAGTCAGGCTAAGCATAGCGACAGACTCAGGGGCGAATCACCACAGATTAGCAATGGATATCACAACTGATATTTAGCTCACCCTTTTGTTAACGCGCTAATGTATGAGACCATTAAAACACGTAAAGTAGCCTAACTCAGTTGGCTTAAGCGAACTTTAAGATTCTTAAGAGACGATACCTAACACCATGCAGCATCAGTATTTAGTGGTTAGCACTACCTGCCCCGATGAAGTACAAGCCAATACCTTGGCTCGGGCTTTAGTTGAGTCGCGTATTGCCGCTTGTGTTCATATCTCCGCCCCGATACGTTCAATTTATGCTTGGGAAGGGAAAATCTATGACGAACAAGAATTTAGCTTACAGATTAAATGTTTACAAAGTCGATATTCAGAGTTAGAACAACTTGTGCTTAGACTCCACCCATATCAAGTACCCGAAATTATTGCCGTGCCTGTGACTCACGGGCTACCAGCCTACTTAGATTGGATAAAAGACAACACTCAGCCATGAAAAAACTACTCAGCCTTATTTTCACGTCTTTATTGCTCCTCACGCCCTTAGCGCACAGTGAAGGGGTTTTCGGTAACAAATTCGACTTCATGAAGAGTGAGCCGGAATTGATGCCTGTCGATCAAGCCTTTGCCTTCGATTTCAAGCAAGAAGGTAATCAGGTCAAACTCAATTGGGTGATTGCCGACGGTTACTATATGTACCGCGACAAGCTTAAATTCAGTGTTAATGGCGCCGAACTAGGCACAGTGGCGCTGCCCAAGGGTAAGCCCCATCAAGATGAGTATTTTGGCGAACAAGAAGTCTATTACACCTATGTGGATATTCCCGTTGCGCTGAAACAGGCCGATGACAATGCCACTCTGACAGTCACTTTTATGGGCTGCGCCGAAGGTAAGTTATGTTATCCACCAACCAAACGTGACGTGGTGCTAAAAGCGATTGCCGCTAATGATGGCTTAATCGCAGGCGCCGAAGCGGGCGAATCAACCGCCGCAGCAGAACCAGCCAGCGCTGAGTCTGCCAGCATTGAACCGAGCACGGCCGATAAAGCCAATCCCCAACCTATTACCCAGCAAGATACCCTGAGCCAAATGCTGTCGAACGACAGCCTGATTTGGACCTTAGTGATCTTCTTTGGTCTGGGTGTCGGTCTGGCATTAACGCCCTGCGTATTCCCTATGTACCCGATTTTGTCCGGCATTATTGTCGGCCAAGGGCAAAAGCTCTCAACTGCAAAAGCTTTTACCTTGTCCATGGCTTACGTGCAAGGCATGGCAATCACTTATTCTATCTTAGGCTTAGTGGTCGCATCGGCGGGACTAAAATACCAAGCAGCATTGCAACATCCGGCCGTGTTAGTGGTTCTGGCGATCCTGTTCTTTGTGCTCAGCTTATCTATGTTTGGCCTGTACGATCTAAAACTGCCATCGAGCTGGCAGGAGAAGATGAACTCAGTATCGAACAATCAAAAAGGCGGCAACTTAGTTGGCGTATTCTTGATGGGCGTGATTTCAGGTCTGGTCGCATCACCTTGTACTACCGCGCCGCTGTCGGGCGCACTCGTTTATGTGGCGCAAACCGGCGACTTACTCCAAGGCTTCTTAGCCCTGTATGTGCTCAGTATGGGCATGGGTTTACCTCTGCTGATTATCGGCACCTCGGGCGGTAAATTATTACCCAGAGCCGGCGCTTGGATGGACATCATTAAGACCATCTTCGGCTTCCTGTTGATCGCTGTGTCTATCGTCATGCTCGGCCGTATTTGGACGGGCGTGGTATCCGATGTGCTTTGGTCATTGTGGGGTGTGAGCTTCGCTGGCTACTTGATGCATCAGAACAAACTCAGTGAATTTAACTGGAAACAAACTGTCCGTTCAGTGCTATTAACTCTGGCACTACTGGCGAGTTTCTCCTATGGATTCCAAGCTGTAATGGGCCACTTAGGTTTTAATCACAATCCCGTAGGCACTGCGGCGACAACCGAAGAAGCCCATGGCTTTAAACGGATTAAATCCATTAAAGATCTTGAGCAAGAAATCGCCGCCGCTGCAGCCCAAGGCAAGCCTGTGATGCTAGATCTCTACGCCGATTGGTGTGTTGCCTGTAAAGAGTTCGAAGCCATCACCTTTAAGGATGCTGACGTGTTAGCCCGCATGAATAAAATCGTGCTACTGCAAGCAGATGTGACTAAGAGTGATAAGGTCGATGTGGCCTTACTCGAAAAATACAATGTGCTCGGTTTGCCTACCTTGTTGATGTTTAACGAACAAGGCGAGCAAAGGGAAGATTTACGTGTGACTGGTTTTATGGGCCCTAAAGATTTTGCCGCCCATTTAGATCATCTGGTGAAATAGTCACGGTTTAGACTTAGACCACTAAAGCAATTTCACTCGCGCAGGTTTTAACCGGCGAGTGTATTTGCCGCAACACCAATAAAAAGCGGACTTTTTTCATTAAAAGTCCGCTTTTTTGTTCCAGTGTCATAGATTTCTTATACAATCAGTCACTATTTTGGACTTTTTAGATTGGAGCATCATGGAACCCGGTATCCTCATTATCACACTCATCTGCGGCATGCTCGTCAGCCGCATAGGACTGCCACCGCTCATCGGCTACTTAGTGGCGGGCTTTGTACTATTCGTCCTAGGGATAGATAAAGAAAGCCTGCCATTGCTGCAAGAACTCGCCAGCCTAGGCGTGACTTTGCTGTTGTTTGCGATTGGTTTAAAACTCGACATTCGCAGCCTGTTCAAGGCCGAAGTGTGGGCGGGGTCGAGTGTGCACTTGGTACTCTCGATCGTGATTTTTGTGCCGATTCTGAAACTCTTCGGCTTACTGGGTTTAAGCCAACTCACCAGTCTTAACCTTGAGCAACTGACGTTAATCGCCTTCGCGTTAAGCTTCTCCAGTACCGTATTTGCGGTCAAAGTGTTAGAAGATAAGGGCGACGTCCAATCCCTCTACGGCCGAGTCGCTATTGGTATCTTGATTATGCAGGATATCTTCGCCGTACTGTTTTTAACCATTTCTAAGGGCGATGTACCTTCGGTATGGGCCTTCGCATTACTCTTACTGCCACTGGCTAAGCCGCTCATTTATAAAGCCTTCGACCGTGTTGGCCACGGTGAACTGTTAGTCCTTTTTGGTCTAGTAATGGCACTCGTGGTTGGCGCTTGGTTATTTGAGTCTGTTGGCTTAAAACCCGATCTCGGCGCACTGATTATCGGTATCTTGTTGGCGGGCCACAAAAAGTCCTCAGAACTGGCAAAATCCCTGTTCTATTTTAAAGAACTCTTCCTCGTCGCCTTCTTCTTAACCATTGGGCTCAACGGCTTACCTACGGTATCGGATATCGTGCTCGCGGCGCTGTTAGTGCTGTTAGTGCCACTTAAAATCCTGCTGTTTGTCTACATTCTTACCCGCTTTAAGCTGCGTTCACGGACCTCAATGTTGGGCTCGTTCAACCTAGGTAACTTCAGTGAATTCGGTCTGATTGTCGCCGCCGTTGCAACCTATAAAGGCTGGTTACCTCCAGAGTGGCTAGTGATCATCGCCGTGGCATTAAGCTTTAGTTTTTTACTCGCCGCGCCGCTTAACGCTACCGTAGGTAACATCTATCAACGATTCCAACAGCGTTTAATCAAGCTTGAAAAACGCCCATTGCATCCAGAAGACAGACCGATCGCCATTGGCAATCCACGCTTCTTAATTTTAGGTATGGGCCGCATTGGTAGCGGCGCCTACGATGAACTCAGGGAACAATTTGACGGCGAAATTCTCGGCATTGAGCACAAGCAAGACATAGTCGACTTACATAAAGCCAAGGGCCGCAACGTAGTACAAGGTGATGCCTCGGATACCGACTTTTGGGAGAAGCTCGACAGAGCACCGAATCTTGAATTAGTGCTGCTGGCCATGCCGCACCACGCGGGAAATATGTTTGCGGTCGAGCAACTCAAAAAACTGGATTATCAAGGCAAGATCAGCGCGATTGTGCAGTACAGTGACGACGCCGCGGCGCTTCGAGAGTCCGGCGTACACAGTGTTTACAACCTGTACGAAGCCGCCGGTGCCGGTTTTGTGGATCATGTGATTTACGAGCTGTTGCAAGACTCAGAAAAAAACACCGCGCAAGCGGAAGAAACAGCGCAAGAGGCTGATCCTAAGATTAATGCAGAGTCCAACAGTTAAGTGCCTGCTAATGCTGCATTGAATTAAAATCACGCCATAATAGGCCGCACAAACGAGCAGTAACCTCTTCTGCAAGTTTGTGCGGCATCCAACTAACTACTGACTAATCTTTACAAATCAATCGACTAGATAACGCACTGAATACGCTATTTTGACTTCCTATCACAGTATCGATTTTCTCCTTACAACCTATCGCCATTTCAGCAAAAAATCTCAGTTACATCACCGACTCAGTCGTGATATAAATCGATGACGGTAACGAAATTAGCTCAGCTTTTTTGGAATTTTTTACAGCATGTCAAACCCTGCGCAGCGCGCCACAAAGTTATTTGTCCAAACCTTTGGCACTAAAGCCGACGATTTATATCAAGCCCCTGGGCGCGTCAATCTGATCGGTGAATACACGGATTACAACGACGGTTTTGTACTCCCCGCGGCCATTAATTTTCATACAGTGATTGCAGTAAAACGCCGTGACGACACTAAGTTTCGTGCCGTTGCCGATGCCTTTCCCGGACAAATTAAAGAGTGGACCTTCGGTCAAGAAAACGACATGGACCCGCAAGATGGCTGGGTGAATTACCTCAAAGGTTTTACTGCGGCTATGGCGCAAACGGGTTTATTAGCCAAGGGCTTAGACTTAGCCATTGTGGGCGATGTACCACTTGCAGCAGGTTTATCCTCATCGGGCGCCTTGGTTGTCGCCTTCGGCACTGCCATCAGTGATACCAGCCAACTGCATTTATCACCAATGGCGGTAGCGCAACTCGCACAGCGCGGCGAGCACAGGTATGTTGAATCGGCCTGTGGCATCATGGATCAAATGTGCAGCGCTATGGGTGAGCAAGACCACGCACTACTGATTGACTGCTTAGATCTGGACAGTGAAGCCATTCCTATCCCAGAAAACCTAAGCCTTATCATCATAGATGCCCATATTGAGAAACAACGTTTAGCCGCCACTAATCAACAACGTCGCAATGAATGCGCCCAAGCTGCTGAATACTTTGGCTTAGATGCACTGCGTCACCTCGATTTACGTCGATTAGAAAGCGCAAAAGCCGATTTAGATGAAGTGTTATATCGCAGAGCGAAACACGTAGTCACAGAAAACCAAAGAACCCTAAGTGCTGCACGCGCGTTAGAGCAAAATAACATTGAAAAATTCAGCCGCTTAATGGCGGAATCCCATGTTTCACTGCGGGATGATTTTGAAGTGACACTGCCCGAATTTGATACTTTAGTTGAGATTGTCAGCCAAGTGATTGGCGAGCGTGGCGGTATCCGCATGACCGACGGCTGCGTGGTGGCTTTAGTCGATCATGAACTGACCGACGCTGTCGTTGCCGCTGTTGAACATGAATTTTTCGACAAAACCGCCATCGATGCCACTGTCTATTTATGTTCCGCCAGCGCTGGCGCGGGCCGCATAGACAATTAGCCAGAACGCGCTTAAAACAAAGAAAACCAATACAGTGACAACGCCGTCTATACCATACGAATTCATCGCTGAACTTTATAGTGTTGATGGCAAATAATAGGGTTAACATACTCATTTAACACAATAAGCAGTGAGCATATTCAACACAGAGGGAAGCTAAATGGTACGTTTCAGTGTTTTGGATCCTTGGACCGATCCCCGCGGCGGCGAAATCGAGCGGGTTCGGATCGACAATGGCATACTCGCATTAGAAGTCATCAGCTTAGGCGGAATTATCCGCGCTCTGTGGACCCCAGATAAACACGGCGAACGTGCCAATATCGTCCTTGGTTGCGACAGCGCTGAAGATTACCTGACGCAATCGGCTCATTTAGGTGCCATTGCTGGCCGCTTTGCGAATCGCATCGCTAACGGCAAAATGCACTATCAAGGTCAAGATTATCAACTCGATGTCAACCAAGCGACCAACTGTTTACACGGCGGCCGTGAAGGATTTAACCGTAAAAACTGGCACTTAGGCCAACTGCCCGATGGTGTGCGCTTGACCTTAATGAGTCCAGACGGCGACATGGGTTTTCCCGGTAATTGCACGGTTCAGCTAGATTACCGCCTCGCAGGCAATAATCTCTATGTGGAGATCTTAGCCTCAGTGGATAAAGCCTGCCCCGTGAGCTTAACCCAGCACAGTTATTTCAACCTCGATGGTTCAGAGACCAATCACGAACATTTGATGCAAATTGATGCCAAGCGTTATCTCACCATGAATGATGTCAGTGTTCCCACTGGGATTGCCGAGACGGCAGGGTCGATTTTCGACTTGAGTCACCCGATACGTTTAGGCGACAAACTGCATGCCGCAGAACTCGCAAGCACGCGCGGTTATGATCACTGTTATATGATGAATGATCCAAACGGTTCACTTGCCCGCTTTGGCTGTTTAAGCAGTCCAGTGAGTGGTCGCGCTATGACGGTTTATACCAATCAACCGAGCGTGCAGCTCTACTGCGCTAACTTTTTAGATGGCACTGTAGGTCGCAATCAACAGGTATTAAATCAACATCATGGCGTGTGTTTAGAGCCGCAGATGCTGCCAGACTCACCGAATCAAGGCGAGCGCTTTGGTAATGAGGTTTGGTTAGTACCTGGCAAGGTTTATCACCACATCAGCCGATATCAGTTCGATGCCGATGCGTAACCATTGCCTATAAAATAGCAATAAATTAACGGTAAATGGGGGCACGCTAAAATAGCGATGAATTGAGGTTAACACTCGGTTTCGCGGAAGGGAATAAAGCGATAAGGAATAAAATAAACACTACTTTATTCCTTACACTCACAGTGTTAGCCCTTAGGCCGACACTGCGTTAATCATCAAAATCATCAACCCAATCATCCTCCAAATCCACAATAACGGCATCGGATTCGACTTCCGGATCAACTTCAGGCTTTGCCTTACGTACAGGCGCAGTTTCCTTCACGTTGTTTAGGTCAATGCGAGCTTGATGTTTAACCATAAATTGAGATCTTGCCGCCTTCCATGCACCACCAAACTTAGCCTCAGCAGCTTTTAACGCAGCCTCATCTAAGTCGTATAGGTTCACTTTGACTATATCTTCCACATACTCAATGATCGCATCGCGATCGGTATTGTATAGGTAGATACGTCCTGGGGAGGCATCGGGCAGCTGGTTGTCATGGACGACAATCGCGTTGCCTTTCGATGTTCTCAGCTCACCATACCAAACCTGTTTCTTTGCTGTGTTATACATATATGCTAATACCCTTAAATCAACACATACACTATGAGTTTTTTAGCCTGAATAAGCGAAGCATCGCTTGCTTTGATCCACGAATAGCGCCGGAAAGTCTCTGACGTTTTCAACTGGGTATTTTTACAGAATATTTCCGATAATCAATGCCTCATACCATGAAATTTTCACTAATTACGTATTAATTTCTGCCAAAGTACCCAAAAAGTTTAATCATTAACGACTTTAGTCTAAAAAATCGACGCGGCAAGTTTTATTCCCAATAAAAAGCAATCATATCGACTATGTTCGATGTGCTTAAACTTTGCGATTCGAAGTTGCAGTTCGAGGTTACTGCAAGGTTAGGCATCAGGTTTAACCATGACGATTTAACGACAGTCGCGCAAACGGCTATTTACCACTGCGTTACTCAGCCACGCTTTTGTCAGAAAGATCGCAGACTGACATCGAATGGCAGCGACCTAAACCAGCTCGCTGCCAAGCCAACTTGCCTAATTTAAATAACAGTCAATACCACCTTGCCCCTGTGTTCACCCGACTCCATCAGCGCATGGGCTTTCGCGGCTTCGCCTAATGGAAAGGTCGCAAAAATATTCGGCACAATTTTATGGGCATTTAACAGTGGCCAGACTTTCTCAAATAATTCGGCGGCAATCGCGGCTTTTGCTTCCACGCTTTGCGGTCTTAAGGTCGACCCTGTCCACATAATGCGTTTTGCCATCAGGCGGAAAATCTCGACTTCAGCCTTAGGCCCGCGCTGCATCGCCACCGACACCATACGGCCGTCCATCGCCAAGGCTTGTAAATCGAGGTTAATAAAATCGCCACCCGCGATATCAAAGACCACGTTTACCCCCTTATCTTGGGTGAGCGCCATGACGGGCTCAACAAAGTTGTGGGTGCGATAGTTGATGACTTCAGCCGCCCCAAGGCTCAAGCAATAATCGCGCTTCTCATCTTGCCCCGTCGTCGCTATCACTGTTGAACCTAAAGCGCTGGCGAGTTGAATGGCCGTACTACCAATACCGCCCGAGCCGCCATGGATCAGTACCGTCTCGCCCGCTTTCAGTCCCGCACGCATAAACAGGTTGCCCCATACGGTGAAGAAGGTTTCTGGCAGCGCAGCGGCCTGCACATAACTAAAGCCCGTTGGGATAGGCAAACAGTGGGCGGCATAGGTGAGCGCATACTCGCCATAACCCCCGCCCGGCACTAAGGCGCAAACCTTGTCGCCGATTTGCCATTGGCTCACGCCTTCACCTAGGGCGCAAATATCCCCCGCGACTTCAAGCCCAATAATGAGTGATGCACCCGGTGGCGGTGGATACGCGCCCACCCTTTGTTTGACATCGGGGCCATTCACTCCAGCTGCATGTACGCGGATCAACACTTGACCAGCGGCGGGGACTGGCAGAGGCGAGCGCGATAATTGCATCACCTCGGGGGCACCGGGTTGATCAACATAGATATGGGTGTATTCGCTTGGTAAAGCTGACATAAAAGCTCCTTTGGAATGGCATCGACCTCATCGCAGATGGCTTAGCGGTTCGAATGCTTACAGCGGAAAGTGCATATAACCTTAATGCGGCTAAGCTAGCGCAAATTCAAGCCAAATAGCCACTCTTATTCAATCAGGCATTTCATAAGGTGTGGAGTCCCACAGACTCAGCTTCCGGTGCAAACCCATATAGCAAAAGCTGAACCTAAGCTGAACAAAAAAGATGTATCGAGTAAATATTGAGGTAAATACTAGATATATTAAAAACTTACAGCCATCATTTGGACGCATTATTTGCTAGCTGCGATGTTTGTCGCGCTATTGTTATCACGCAAATAATCCAATGAGGTTTGATGCAAGCTTAGGTTCCACGCATCAAATAACGCCCAAGGAAGATCTGCTTTGCAGACTAGATAACTACGGATACACAATGAAAAACACACTGCTCTTCGCAGCTATTAGCTTAGCTTTTGCGACTCCCGCTCTCGCCCATGACACTCATACGAGTCACCCATTAGGCAGCAACACACCCAGCAATCCACAAGCGCAACCGGCACCACGACCACCCTCGGCGCCCATTAGCCAAATAGAATCCCATAGACAGATACTGCGGGAGACGCCATTGATGGCATCCCCGAATGAGCCGACGCTTACAGAACAAACAGCGACAGAACCGCCTAAGATACATTCACGCAAGAAGCGAGAAGTATCTGAGCAACCGCTACTTAAGTTACAGAGTCGCAGCGCCGCACTGCAGAGCGATGGCTGCAGTGACTTTGTCGGTAAATCGGGCCAAGCCCTAGTGGATCAATTGAGCCAATCGACACCCGAATGCGTCGGTAAGCTCTATAGCCTCAAAGGCAGTAGCGCCACCGCGCTATTTAGCGAGGCCAATTTGATCAGTGTCGCTAACGCCATTGCTACTAAAGCCAAGGACTACACTGGGGTCGATGTTCAGCATCTTGAATCGCATATTTACTTTGTCCGCGCCGCTCTCTATGTGCAGTTTTACAGCCCAAATGATGTACCCGCTTACAGCAGCGCCGCTAAGGCCAGCTTAAAATCGGCCCTCAACGCTTTATTTGCCAACGCTGCAATTTGGACTGTTTCCGATGACAATGCTGGCGTGTTGAAAGAAGCCTTAATCCTGATTGACTCTGCCGAGCTCGGCGCCGATTTTAATCATGTCACCATAAAAGTGCTAACCGACTACGACGCTAACTGGCAAGCCAGTTTCGCCATGAACGCCGCAGCAAACTCAGTGTTTACCACCTTATTCCGCGCCCAGTGGAATGAGGACATGCAGGCGCTATTCGCTCGTGACCAAGGTATTTTAGATGCGCTGAATAACTTCCAGCTCGAACATCGTGACTTGTTAGGTACCAATGCAGAGTATCTGTTAGTTAACTCAGTCAAAGAGTTATCTAGACTGTATTACATTGATGCCATGCGCCCGCGAGTGACTCAGCTGGTTAAAAATATCCTCAGTAGCACCAGTAAAAGCGAACCGAGTAAAGTGCTTTGGTACGCGGCGGCAGAAATGGCCGACTATTACGATCGCAGCCATTGTAACGATTACAATATCTGTGGTTTTAAGGCGCAATTAGAGGCCGATGCCTTACCTTTTAATTGGAAATGCTCCGACAGTCTCAAGATCCGCGCCCAAGATCTCTATCAAGATCAAGCCAAGTGGGCCTGTGATGTGCTGACCAGCCAAGAAAGCTATTTCCACAGTAAGCTAGAAACAGGCATGCAACCCGTAGGGCAAGATAACAACGATGACTTAGAGCTAGTGATCTTTGGCAGTTCGTCTGAGTATAAATCCTTAGCCAACAGTATCTTTGGCATCAATACCGATAACGGCGGCATGTACCTTGAAGGCTCGCCCGCCGGACTCAAAAATCAGGCGCGTTTTATCGCCTATGAAGCCGAATGGCGCACGCCGGATTTCCATGTCTGGAACCTGCAACACGAATATGTGCACTACCTCGACGGGCGCTATAACCTGTTTGGTGACTTTAGTCGCGGCACGTCAGCCAATACTATTTGGTGGATTGAAGGCCTAGCGGAATACATCTCTTACCGTGACGCCAATACCGCGGCCATTGCCATGGGCGAAACCGGTGAGTTTATGTTGTCGACCATATTCAAAAACAACTATGAATCGGGCCAAGACCGTATCTACCGTTGGGGTTATCTGGCGGTGCGCTTTATGTTTGAGCATCACAGGGACGATGTAAGACAGATTCTCGCCTACCTACGTAACGACCAATACGCGGAATATCAAACCTTTATGGATGGTATCGGTACACGTTACGACAACGAGTGGCAAGGTTGGCTCGCCAGCGGCTTGAGCACGGCTGACAATGGCATTGTCGATAAAGGCCCAAGTGATGTCGATGCTGAGCCCAGTGGCCGTGAAGGTAACTGGACTGGTCCTGCGGGCACTATCAGTAAGGATTACTCGCCTTGCCAAGTGACGAACGAAGCCTACCGTTACACAGAATCGGCCAGCCTGAAAATCGATGTGCCGATGGAATGTATCGATTCAAAACTCGGCCGCGCCAGTTTTAGCTTCACTAATACCGATCGCTCGGCCCAAGATCTTTGGATCAAGATTGGCGGTGGTTGGGGTGATGCCGACATTTATTTCGATTCTAGAGGCTGGGCAAGCCCAGAACAAAACCAAGGCGCGGGGATCGGCAATGGTAACTATCAAGTCATTAAAGTGCAGTTAAACCCTGACGAATATTGGCACTACATTACCTTGTCGGGGGACTTTGGCGGCGTCGACATGCAAGTCAGCACCACTGAGCTGTTCGCTGATGTCGATCCCGATCTGGGAGATGGCGGCGTGGATCCTGAGCCACCAGCAAATTGCGGTGCAGTGACCTTAGATTACGGTAAGCTCACACTGGGCAAAAACGAGTGTATCAGTGGTGGACGCAACAGCTTCTACTTCTGGGTTGAGGAAGATAATAGCCAGTTTACCGTCACCACTAAGGGCGGCGCTGGGGATGCCAATCTTTACTTCAATGCCAGTCAGTGGGCCGACGCCGATAATGCCGATGCCAAGAGCACTCAAGTGGGTAATCAAGAGTCGCTTAGTTTTAGTGCCAATCGCGGCTGGCGTTATATCACAGTGGACACTACCACTGAGTTTAGCGGCGTCACTCTCACCCTCAATGCTGGTGCAAGCAACACGCCTACGCCAGCTCTCATCGCCAATGCCTGCGCGACGCAATCCCCCTTGAGTCATGGTGAGCTGAGTTCAGGCAAAGCGATCTGCACCGCCGATGGCCGCAGCGATTACTATTTTTGGGTGCCAGAAGGTACGGGTCAGTTAAGCATCAACTCTGCCCACGGCAGTGGTGATGTGAGCCTGTTTTCGGGGACGACTTGGGCCAATGCTCAACACTTCGATGCAGCGTCTGTCACGCCTGCTAACACTCAAGAAAGTATCACTGTCGATGCGCCAAACGTGGGGTGGTATTACATCACAGCGCAGAGTGAACCTCAGAGTTCGGGTGTCGCACTGCAAGTCGATTTACGCTAGTTGGCTATCGTTGTTTAAGCCAGAACGTTTAAATCTGCTTATTCAACTCTAGCCACTTAACACTAAAGGCTTAAATCAAGTAATTGAATAAATAGCAAAATCCCTGCCATGGCAGGGATTTTTATTGGCTAAATGCTAACGAATACTCTTTTATATAAACATGAGGTTATAAGCGCAGCTGTTCAAGCACTTGTACTCTGTCCTTGGCCTTTGCTTCATAGTCGTTTGAGAATCGCTCAGCCATTTCAATGCTCTGCTGATAAAGCGTTAACGCTGTTTTCGCATCGACCGCGCCGCCCTCGCCTTTATCTAACAAGGTTGCGAGCTGAAAGTAAGCATTGCCTAAAATGTCCGCCTGCAAACCTTGCTTGGCACCCAGCGTCGTCACTCTTGCTAACCAGTAGCGCGCATTAACTGCATCTCGATGGGTTTCCGATAACAAGATATTGGCAAGTTCGGCTGCGGCGTAGAGATCCCGCTCGGCGGCAATCTGCCAAAACTCCGCACCCGCCGCAAAATTATCTGCCAAATAGTAATAATCGCTGGCCGCTGTATGGGCCAGTTCAGGCTTAGCCTTCACACTTAGGCGATAATTTTCCAGCGCGGCGTTAGCATCAAAATACGGTGAATAGGGTAACACTTGATAGAAAGCCATCAGGCTGCTTGCCTCAGGCAATCCTTGGTCAACTAATTGATTTAACTGCTGCCACGCTTGCGTTTCTCTGACCTTATCTTCACCCGTATTAACGAGGCCACGCTCGATAACTGATAAAGGTAAACGGATTAACTCAAGCTTTGCCTCATTGTCACCAAAACTCGCGGCGCGCCCGAGCCAATAGGTTTTTTCATCAATTCGCCCCGCGTAACCGGCTTGATCTCGCATCCAGTGCAAGGCCTCAATATCGCCCGCCTCTGCGGCTTCACGGTAATACTCTTGTGCCTTAGCCTCGTCCTTAGGCAAAGCGTGCCCAAGCTCATAGATACGCGCCAATAAGCGCTTATCTTCGGCCTTGGCACTTTGAGCTAAGGTCTTGATTTGTGATTCAGGTTTACCATAGGCATACAGTTTCACATCACCGTTAGCATAAGCATATTGAGTGCCGTCGGGATACTTCACCTCCACCGTATCGGGCTGATACCAGACATCGACCTCGTAATGCTCGGCAATCTGTGGGTTGAAGTTCACCCGCATCACCGCCTCATCGCCACGCCGAACGGCCTGATTATACGGGCTGGCCCACAGGCTAGCAGTGCGCTGCAGGCTACTCTTCAGTCGTGCCTCGAAGGGTTTGTCTTCCTCTGGATAATGAATAAAAACCGGATAGTAGACTGGCGCTAACGATAGCGGCGTGGTCGCCAGCAGCGAGCTATCCGCCTCACTACCCGCACGAATGGGATCGATATTAAGTTCATGACTTAAATAAAAATCATCGTGGGGTGACACTTGAGTCGGCAACCTAGTTTGGCTGGCAGCCTTAGATGCATCTACCGAAGTGCGCTGCAACTTGGCGAGGTAATCCCGTTGCAGCGTTTTAGCTCTCTGCCACAGTGGATGGTTTGGCAGTATAGTCACATCGAGCATTAAATCCTCAAGCCGCCACTGACAATCACCACCGCCATTTAAGGCTAAGGGCAGCGAAAACTCACTCGCTTTGCTACCACTGCTAATCACTTGCCGCAGCACTGAGGTTTTTTCGAGTGTGGCGCGGTAGGGATTCGCGAGATCGCCACTGGGAAAACGAATTTCCTTACGGGTACAAATCGATGAGGCGTAATAACCGACCAGTTCTAATTGCGTATTGGCTGGCAACACACCGACAAACTCGAAACGCTGGCTGTCCGCCGGCGCCGTCACTTGATCGACCGGTAACTCACTGCGAAACAAGGCCTGCCAAAAAGAGGCCATGACCGGAGAGGCAAACATCAGCCCAGCCGAGCAAGCCAGATACAGGGACGCCCGATGAAAACACTGTAACAAACTCATAATGCCAGCTCTCCGTCGCTGATGAGGCCACTCGCACTCAACACTCTCTCAAATACTGCAATGATCACTCGACAAAAAAATTAAGCCAACGCGCTTAGCTATTGGCTTAAATCATAACGTATTTATGGGCAAGTTGAACCCATGCAGTGGATCTAGGCTCGATCAACCCCAACCAACCTGCGACTAAACTTTAGCACTGCGCAGCCCAGCAAGCACATCCTTAGCTTTGAGTTCGGCCATAGCAACATAGGCCACAGGCACCACAAATAACGAGAAGAAGGTCCCCGTCATTAAGCCTCCGACTAAGACTAAGCCTATGTTAGCTAACCCTAATGAACCAGGCCCAGAAGCCAGCGCTAAAGGAATGGCACTTAAAATCATGGTTAAAGAGGTCATTAAAATCGGCCTTAAGCGCGATTTAGCACTGCTGAGCGCCGACTCAATCGCACTCAAGCCTTGGTCCTGTTGCTTATTGGCAAACTCCACCAGCAAGATGCCGTGTTTAGTCACGAGTCCCACTAAGGTTAATAACCCTATCTGCGAGTAGATATTCACGCTCTGGCCAAACAAAGCTAAGGTCAGCAGCGCGCCAACAATACACAGGGGCACAGTCAGTAAGATAATTAAGGGATCGACGAAGCTTTCAAACTGCGCGGCCAAAATCAAATAGATAAACACCAGTGCCAGCAAAAATAGCGACTGAGTGCCCGCCTGCGAATCCATTAAATCTTTCACTACCCCATTGTATTTAAAGCCTTGGGCGTCATTGAGCAGCGTTGGCAGTTGCTCGTCTAAATAGGCTTTAATTTCATTGGTGGAATAGCCGGGCATAATATCTGCCGTCAGCTCGGCGCTATCAAGGCCCATAAAGGTCTTAATGTTCGACTCTGCCGTAGTCTGCTTAATCGACACAAACTGCGATAACGGCAATGCTTGCCCCGATTCTGAGGTGACGTACAGCTTATTCAATACTTTGAAATCACTTAGCTTATCTAAGTTTACTTGCACTTGAATGGGATAGGTAAAGCCATCGGTGGCATGTAAGTCCGCCGCCTTGACTGAGCCAAGGAAGGTAGAAAGCGCATTCGTCACATCGCCATAACTCACCCCCGAGAGGATAATCGCATTGCGATCGATAGATAAATCGTAGCGTAGTTGATCCCTCAGTACCGAGTTACCGACGTTGTTCAGCCCTGGATAATCCTCGAGTAACTTTTGCACTTTGGCTGCGGTGTTGTTCAGCTCATCCTTATTGCGATCTAAGGTCGTTAACTCTAAGCGCAGATTATTGGCAATACTGAGGTTATCCGCCGAGCGAATGCTAAAGGACATGTTATAAGCAGAAACGCTCTCCTTCGATTTAGTCATCAAGTCGCTGATCACCTCATCTATCCCCTCGCTGCGCTCACCCCAAGGCTTGAGCAGCACATGGTTTACTGGCTCGCCCTCGATGTAAGACAAGTTCGCTCCAACGGCAGAATGCTCGTCCATCACGCCATTAAGCTCAGCATTATGGTTCAGATGATACTGGCGACCCACACCCGTTGGGCCATTGGACGCCACATCAATAAAACCAGAATCTTCCGCGGGTAAAAGTATTTTTGGCAGCTGCCAGTAAGCGATGCCCGCAAGACCGACAAGCACCACTGCCGCGCCGAGCATTAAACGCTTACGACCGAACCACTTATCCAGCTCTTTGATATACATATCATTTAACTGCTGCAGCGCATGCTCGACTCGGCTAAACCATTTAGGCTGCTGCTCAGTGGTATTGATAAGATAGGCGCTCATCATGGGCGACAAAGTCAACGCCACCACACCAGAGATCATCACGGCAGCGGCCAAGGTGAAGGAGAATTGCCGAAACAGATCGGCGGTTAACCCCGACATGAGTCCTATCGGCAAATACACGGCGGCGAGGGTTAAGGTCATGGCAATGATAGGGAAAATGATTTCCTGGCAGCCTTTAATCGCCGCGTTAAAAGGGGTTTCACCGTTTTCGATATGGCGATAGCAGTTTTCCACCACCACAATAGCGTCGTCCACCACCAGACCGATGGCCAAGATTATTGCCAGAATAGTGAGCACATTGATGCTAAAACCCAGCGCCGACATCACGGCAAACACGCCGATCACACACACAGGAATGGTAATGATCGGGATTGACGCCGCCCGCAGGCTACCTAAAAATAACACCACAATTAAGGATACTAAGATCACCGCCTCAATCAGCGCGGAAAAACCTTCGTCGATGGAAGCTTCGATAAAATCGGCCTGATTGTAGGCCAAGGTCATTTCTAACCCTTGGGGCAAATGCTGCTGCATGCGCGCAATTTCGGCCTTAATGTTCGAGGCCACAGTCACAGGGTTAGCATTACTCAAAGGTAAAATCTGCAGCGACATCGCACTATGACCATCGATGGACAACAGACTCGGCGATAAACTTTCCTCACCTATCACCACATCGGCGACATCGGCCACACGGATGATCTTGCCCTCGCTGACCTTGATCACTAAGTCCTTCACATCATCGAGCGTTTCAACTTGATTTAAAGGGTTGATCGAGAAATCCCGTGACTTGCCTTTAATCGCCCCCGAGGTGAAGCTGGCATTGTAAGAACCTAAGGTGCCCACCACATCGGCGGCTTTAATGTTGAGCGCCTTCATCTGCTCGGGGTTGAGCCAGACTCTAACCGCCTTTTGTGAGCCGCCATAGGGCCCCCACACGGCGCCAACACCTTGCACTTGCTTGAGCTGCGGCACTAGTTGCTGGCTAATGTAGTCGTACATGGCCTGCTTTTCCATGCCGCCCGCGTTCACAAAGGTAATGATATTACTGGCAGCATCGGTAGCCGAGGTATCGTCGGTGACGGTCGGTTTATCTATCATGCTCTGGGGGAAATCGTTAATCCCTTCGACGCTGCTACGCAACTTATTCATTAAGTTGGTGTATTCGATATCGCTGGTATCGTCATTGAATTTAATGGTTAACGAGCAGCGACCTTCGCTACAGTCGGTCGACATAGTATCGACCTTGTCTATGCCCGAAGCCGCCGCAATTAACTTATCGGCCACATTGCTCGACATAAAATCGGCGCTAGCCCCCGCAATCGATGCATTCACAGATGCCGAGTGGGTGGTGTGCTCAGGAAAATATCGGATATCGAGTTTTTGAAAGGCAATCAAGCCCAGTAACACTGCCATGATGCTGAGCACGGAGGCGAAGATAGGATGGCGAATACAGACTTCGGGTAAACGCATTATTCGGCCCCCTCAGTGCTGGGCTCAGCGCTTAGCGCTTCGATCGCACCAGAGTTAGCACTGGAGACAGTGGCTTTGTCTGCCGCGCTTTTGTCCTGAATGACTTTGATCTTGCTATCGGCCTTGAGGTTTTGCATACCCGTTTTAACCACGAGATCGCCTTCGGCTAAACCTTCGGTTACAACCGCATAGCCATCATTAGTGTTTTGCGCGAGTTTAACCACTTGTTTTACGGCGCTATCGCCGCGCACTAACCAGACAAAGCGTTCGTCATTATTGGCGATAATTGAATTTTGCGGCACTAATAAGTGTTTAATATCATTGCTGTAGAATTGCTTAATATTGGCGAACATACCGGGCGCCAGTTTGAACTCAGGGTTATCGAGGGCGGCGTGTACCTCAACTCGTCCTGAACTTTCATCCACCGCAGGGGCCACATAGTTAACTAACCCATTGAACACCTTATTACCATAGGCTTCAACGGTGACATTCACCTTCTGGCCTTTTTGTGCCTTACCTAAATCCTTCTGGCTAATGGCATAACGGACTTCGACCGGATTTAAACTATAGAGGGTGACTAAGGCGGTACCTGCGCCAATTTGGCTGCCGATGGACTGACTAAAGCTTGTTAGCTGACCGTCGAAGGGGGCTTTGATCAAGTAGTCGTTCATGGTTGCTTGTTTCTGACGAAAATCGGCATCAGCCAGATTCACATTTTCCCGCAGTTCATCCACATCTTGCTTGGAGAGTGCAAATGGCTCTTTGATTAACAGGTCTTCAATCCGTTCAAGCTTTGTTTTTGCCAGTGCTAAGGTGCTTTTGGCCTTGTCTAAATCAGCCTTGGCCTTAGTGTTATCTTGCTCGGCAATCACTTGGCCCTTCGTCACTTTGTCGCCGTTACTAAAATGGATAGCACTGATTTTTTCACTGGCATTAAAGTTGAGGATCGCCGAATCGATGGCGTTAATTTTACCGACTTCGTTGACGATATCGGCAAAGGCAGTTTCTTGAATGGCCTCGACCGTCACAGGGATAACGTCGATCTTATCCGCAGCTGATACAGCTATAGGGGTTAAGGTGAAAAGACTCGCCAGTAGAAACGTCAAAGGCGCGATTAAGGGCGCCTTTGGAAGATTGTGGGGCTGGCTTTTAAATGAAATATCGCATGCACTGCGTGCTCGTTTTGTCACTCTTTGTGTAAACATCGTTTGTATAAACATAGTATGCAAACCTATTGTTCTTACTATTCAACGGACATCCTATCCGACAACAGCAAACCGGATTGAACCCAAGACTAATACCCAGTCCTCCAAAGTGCTTATTCAGCAATTTGAGGTTATTTGGGTATACAGCCTATAGGCATAATCCCTGTCAGTGCCAGTAAAAATACTGTTACACATTCAAACAAAACAATGAGTTAACGCAAAACCTAATCGAAAAAACTTAAATCACACAAAATCACATAAACCACAACAAACTAGAAACAGATGTAAAGCCAGCCTGTTAGCAAGCCACTATTTGCCTTTTAGCAGGGCTCCGATGGCCTTTTTCACGTCTGCAAAACAGGGGCGCTGAGTCACATCTAACTGCATACATTCGTCTTTAATCGCACTCAATTTGTTATAGTATTCAGGGCCAACCGAGCCACTCACATAAGCCAACAGATCTTCAATCAAGCAGCCCAGCGCCCGCACTTCAATCGCCTCCATCGCCAAGCGCTCGACTGTAGACAGATTGCGTAAATTGGATGCCGCGCCAAAATCACCAAACAACAAGTTCATCTGTTGATTAACCATAATGTTATGGGCGTAAACATCGCCGTGGCTCACTTGCTTAGCGTGCATGTGCGCCATCGCATCGGCGAGTTGGAATGCCATCATTGCCACCTCATCAAGGCTGAACTGGGTATCGGCATGGAAAGTATCGCGGGTGCAACTTGCTAAGCTTGGCGGTAAGCCTAAATTGCTAAACCCCGGCGGGATAAGCTCCATCACTAAGCCCAATTGATCTTTTTGGCTGATGTGCGCGACCACCTTGATAAGGCTCGGATGATCTCCCGTTGTTAGGCAGCAATCTAACTCGTCGGCGGGATAACCATCGCTGGTCACTTCACCCTTAAAGAGTTTTACCGCAATCTGCGATGAACCCGTCATGGCGACCATGGCTTGATTCAACCAATCGCCTCGATAAATCACCCCAGAGGCGCCTTCACCCAGCTTTTCAGCCAACTTAATATCATCCAGAGTCACATTTGCCACTGTGGCCACATCGGCATGGGGATCGACTAAGGTATGGCTGAACGGATTACCCGCAAACGCGAGCCAAGTTAACTTAGGCAAACCCAATAGCCAAGCTGGCAGCGCTTGCAGTTGATTGGCCGATAGGCGCACCAATTCTAAGTTACGGCAATTGGCCATCGACTCGGGCAAAGCCGTTAACCGGTTGCCCGCTAAGGCTAATTTTTGTAGACGAGGTAAATCGCCCATAGCCGCAGGCAAGGTTTCGATTTGGTTATCGGTAAGGATAAGCCAGCGAGTTTGCAGCGGTAACGCGGCGGCAGTCACAGTACGGATTTGATTCGCCTTAAAGCCAATCATCTCTAAACTTTCACAGCGTCCTAATGCCTCGGGTAAATGCTCGAAGCGGTTATTAGAAGCAAAAATGATCTTTAAACGCGATAATCGGTACAGGTCCTCGGGCAAAGCATTCAATTGATTATTCGATAAATCGAGGATTTCGAGGGTATCGGCTAAGTCAAAAATCTCCCGCGGAAACTCGGTTAACTCCTCTACCAATTGTAAACGCGTGATCCCTTGTAACTGCCCTGCTCTTAACTGCGCTAACGTCTGCACTTTGCTACCCAAGTCAATGAAAAATCGCCGCTATGGTAGCGCATTAATGGCTAAAGCTAAACGCAAGATATCCAGCCAAAGGGCGGCACAATCGGCGCTAAACGGGCGTTAGGCAGGCGCTGCAAATAGGGGGAAACCGTGGGGGAGCTATCCAGAAACGCGAAAACAGATTAGCATGTGCACCAATATGGAATGCCCAGTTAACTCATCACAGGACAATCATGCGGAAACATTTTCGCCAAACGCACTCTTTTACAGTGCTAATGCTGGCCATGTTCGTGGCCCAATTGAGCGGTTGCGCGACCACGTCGGCAAGCCCATCAACCACAGAATTCAATGCCCCAGCAAATGATGTGAGTAACGCTAACGAGCACTCGCCACAACACCAGCAGCACACGCCACCCGCTGTGGTTGAGCAGTACAACGACGTTTGGGAAAAGATCCAACACGCCAACACCATTGACGTACATGACGATGCCGAAGTGCGCAAACAGCGTAACTTTTTCGATGATAAACAGAAATTTATGAACCAAGTCGGCGAACGCGCCGAACCCTTTTTGTACTACATAGTCAGCCAGCTCGAAGCCCGTAATATGCCATTAGAATTGGCGTTATTACCCATAGTCGAAAGTGGTTACAATCCACTGGCACAGGCAAACGGCCCAGCTGGACTGTGGCAGATGATCCCCGCCACTGGGCGTAATTTTGGCTTAACGGTTAACTCAGCCTACGACGGTCGCAAAGATGCGCTGGCCTCAACCGATGCCGTGCTCGACTATCTACAGCATTTGTACGACACATTAGACAAAGACTGGATCAACGCTGTCGCCGCCTACAATACCGGTGAATTGGTGATTAAAGCCGCCATCGACAAGAATAAAGCCAAGGGTAAACCAACGGACTTTTGGTCGCTAGGCATTCCTGCCAAACGCGTACAAACTGTGCCTAAGTGGCTGGCCTTTATTCAAATTATTCGCGCACCCAATCATTACAATCTAAAAGTACGACCGATTGCGAACCGCCCTTTCTTAGATAGAGTCCCTGCGCCCAATGGCGTGGATATCGGCCAAATCGCCAATGCGGCAGGGCTGAGCAAGGCAGAATTTAAAACCTATAACCCGGGCTTTCGCCAAGGCGTGATCCCGAGCAAAGGCAAATATCAGATCGCCTTACCGCTGGAAAACATAGGCCAATATCAGGAAAATCACGACAAACTCTACGCCCAAAAACGCTATGACAGCCAAAGCTATATCGTTAAGTCCGGCGACAGCCTAGGCACAATCGCGGCTAAGTTTGATACATCAGTCAAGGCATTAAAACAGGCTAATAACCTGACCTCTGATCGCCTCAAAATCGGCCAAGAGCTCACACTCTTAACGCCAATGGCAGCCAATGATAATGAGCCAGAACCCACTAAAGCCAACACTAAGGCCGATAGCAAAGCCAAGTCATCGACCAAAAAAAATGCCAACGGCACTAAGGCCAACGGCTCAAAATCGGCCGATATGCCAACGGTAAAAGCCAAAACCTACAAGGTAAAATCCGGCGATTCGCTGGATAAAATCGCCCGTAAGAATAAGGTCAAACTGGCTGATTTAATGAAGTGGAACCAGCTCAATAGCAAGAGCATTATTAAGCCAGGCCAAGAGCTGAAAATCAGCGAATAACACTTGCGATATTAACTGCAAAAAAGCCCAACAAAGCGCCAATTAAAAACGCTGTGTTGGGCTTTTTGCTGTCCCAGTGTCAGAGTTAACCATCACTTAAACATTGCTACTCAGTTGACCTCACATTGACTTCCAGATAATGACTCCAAAACAAACCACTCCAAATGCAGCGCCGTTATTTTGTGTCCTTCTTCGCTAAACCGAGGGGATATAATTGCTGCTTAAACATGCCAACGGGCATGTAATCACCGACGACACCATATTGCTCTGGCCACTCTTTCTGACCTCGAACTGCGGTTCCAAAGAGGTAATCTAAAAATGAAAAATGGGCGGCATAGTTACGATCTATAGCCGCCTTATCGGAAGCATGGTGCCAATGGTGGAACTGCGGGCTGACGATTAAGTAACGTAGCCAACCGAAGTTAACTTGGACATTGGCATGGTTAAATACCGCCTGTACGCCAACGATAATGACATAAATACTGATGATATCTTTGGAAAATCCCAAGATAAAAATCGGCGTAAGTACTAGACAACGGGTGGCGATCAACTCAAACATATGTTGCCTTGATCCCGCCAACCAATCTAAATGCTTGGCGCTATGGTGTACCGAATGGAAACGCCACAGGAATGGGATCTCATGGTAAGCGCGATGCGCCGCATATTGCATTAAATCGGCGACCAATAGAATCAACAGCAGTTGCAACACAAAGGGCAGACCCGCGATAAAGCTTTGCACTGTGCTGGAAATAGCCCAAGAAAAGGTCGACTGCACAAATTGATTCGTCACCAATAATACAAATCCAATCGCTAAATGATTCACCAAAAAATGATTTAAATCCCCTTGCCATTCGGGTCTCAATATTGGCTGTTCAGGTTTATGGGGCAGCCATTTTTCGATAAAAATAAAAATTAAGGTTGAACCTAATAAGTCTAGAATAAACCAATCTAACCCTAGTGAGACCTTATGATTGGCAAAAGGCTCGACCTCGACTTGATGACCACCAAAGGCAATCGCCAAGCTCACAAATACCCAAGCGACAAAGCCAAATCGTTTATTTTTATTTCGAATAAAATTTAATAAACCTAAGCTGCCCGACACCACTAAGGCGACAAATATCAAACTGCGAATAATATCGACGTTATAACTTTGGCGTAATTCGGGGGTAGTCAGGTATTCAGGGAAATGAAACGCCAATACACCTAAAAACGATAATATGGCTAACATGCACGCTATGGTGCCGCTAATACTGCCTTCACCAATTTGGAAATGGCCATCTTTAAATCCTTTGCTAATCACAGTGAACTCCTTTTCCTATGCTGCTCGCGTTATCCACACAACCACCACTCAGCTTAATTTTGCCGATTAGCCTACATTAACCCCACTGCCACAATCAATAAAAAGCGCTACCTAAGTAGCGCTCTTGTATTAGCTAAGTTCACTCACCTTAACGGTTAGAGCTTAATCAAGTTATAACCAAAGCTAGTGGCAGCATCTTTATTCAGCACCATAGTGACATTATCTTCATTGCTGAAATCCATTAAATCGGAGGCATAGACAACGGTTTTAGTGCCGTTTTCGACTGCGATGACTTTAATAGAATATTCGCCTGCAGGTACAGTCACTGACTGAGGGCTAGCTGGATTGACCGCAGTGATTTTATTTACCGCAGTTTCAATCGTGTCATTTGCTTTTAAGAAATATACAGTGAGATTGCTTTTATCGGCAAAACTCACGATGTCAAACTTAAAGCTATAGGGACTTGGCGTCTGAGTTTGCTTCATCTCCATCGCCTTCACTTGGCTGCCCTGCTCTGTCGCCTGCTCGTAAATGAAGATGGTTTTAATATCATCTTGATTAAGGGTGATCAGCACATTGTCGAGTAATTTAGCTTGGCTAGTATGGTCAAGTACGCTCACACCAAAGTCATTAAACTCGGCGCCTTGGTAAGCTGTTACGCCGAAGGGGGCCACATTGCTAAATAGCGCTTCTTGCTTACTACTCACCACTTTCACATCAACATTATGTGTAGCCAAGCCGTTGAATACTCTAAAGTCTACACTGCTTTCGAGGGCGACATGGTTACGCACATTGGTGGTTGAGTCGACGCTGTCTAAACTGATTTTAGCGGCTGAAGCGCCAAAGCTTTCCCTTAAAATCAACTTATAAGGCACCTTGGTTTTAAAATTAATGCTTGCCGTGGTGTAACTGATATTGGTCGTACCCGCCGCAGTCAGATAAATTTTATAGTCGCCCGTATCTAAAATCTGTGGTGTTGAAACCTCACCATAGGAGACGCTACCTAGCATCACTGCATCGGCAAAGCTTTTATCCGCTTTGGCAATATAGGCATCGTAAGCAGGTGCATCAGTCGCAGTGTGTGCAATCAATAATTGCATCTTGCTCTTGTCCGCTTCGGCATTTTGTTTATCGAGCTCGGTACGCGAGTAATTAATATTCAAAAGGGCTGGCGAGGCAAAATCCCCATGCAATACAAAGAAATGGTCGGTTGCCGTTTTTAAATCGATATTCTCTTTGTAGAGTGAAATATCTTTATTTGCCGCATCCTTACCCATCACCTCTACCTCACTCACACCGGGGGTAGATGTAAATCGTGGCATCGCATCTGCGTAGCTCACGCTTTCATAGGTTTTATCGCCAATCTTCAGCGCGGTAGCAGTGCTCCCCACTGTCGCATTATAGAATTGCACATAAGTATCAGTTTTAGAGGTATCCTCATCCTTGTCATTATCAGAACCACCGCAAGCGGTCACGCCTAAACAGGCGAAGGTCAAAACCGCGAATCCCTTTAGCTTACTTTTTATCATTGTTTCCCTCATTAGCAGACAAAAATTCAGTTCAGTCTACGCAGTTATACAATGACAACAATGGCAATTTCCACTAAAAACAAAAACAAATATTTCACAAACTCAAACACTTAACAAACATTTCAATAACAAACAAAATACTGATACAAACGCCACTTTTCGGGCTCTTAATTGATACAAATGCGATTGCTGATACCTTAGTTCACATCTACAAAAACGCTTCCGCTCCAGAGCAATAAGGCTGGCATATCGAATACCTCTCTTTTAGGCTATTGCGACCATGGAGAAATCATCCACAGTTGGTGCAAACCTTGTTCGACTTATGCGATTGAGTTACTCTCGCACCGCCAATTAAGCCTTTAGGATGGATAGGGTTTGCAAGGGATTCTTAACTACTACAAACAGTGTTTTCAACACGATAGTGCTGAAATTAACCTTTGGTCTAGCCACAAACTTGCTGAGCAAGAAAAGCTATTGCTCCAAGGTGAAGACGAGTTAAGCAGTGGCTTTCTACCACGCTTGCCGCTGCCATTTGCTCCTGCCTCCGCATTAATGGCGCGTAGTGCTTTGTATCTGCGAGAAAAAGTATTATTGCACTCTTGTCTGTTTTTCTGCGGCACTGTCGAGCTTAATGGCGAAAAACGTAAAGTCGTCACGCCATTGCTGTACCGCGAATGCCAATTGCAGGCCGATGGCGATAACATTTACCTCGAATCTAATAACAGCTTCTCTGGCGGCGGGCCATTCACCATCAATGAAGCCCTGTTAGAAAAATTAGTCGTTGAAGGACACAGCTTAAGTCAAGAGTTACGCGATAATCCAACGGATGTCAGTGGCTGGATAGCTTGGCTGCGGGCGGGCCAAGCCGATGTTGATACCAGTCATTTATTGCATTTTCCCAAGCTGATCGATGAGACTGAATTCACTGGCTTATGCCGTAAACGTGGGCGGTTTATGGTTAGTCGCAGCCAAATTATTCTTGCAGAGCGTTCGCAGGCAAGTCGCGGCATATTGCACGAACTCGACAATCTCATCACAGCGCCCTCACACTCTGCGCCGCTTCAAGCGCTGTTTGGGCAAGCGCCAACTCGAAATTCAGTTAGTCACAATGTCGATACCCAAGAGAATTACCTTCCTGGGCTATTAAGCCGCGCACAAATTCAAGCCTTAAAGGTGGCGGCCAACCATACTTTGGGGCAAATATCGGGCCCACCGGGAACGGGTAAAAGTTACACCATAGCCACAGTGGCGGCGGAGCAGGTATTAAGGGGTAAATCGGTCCTCATCGTCGCCCACACCGATGTTGCCGTTGATGTGATTGCCGATAAGTTGCAGCAACAATTCCAGCTAGGGAGCAGTCTTATTCGAGCCGGCTCGCCGCAGTTTATTAAAGTCCTTAAAAACCAGATAGATGAAATGCTGCATGGTCAGCATCCTGCGACTGCAGAAACCCTCTCAGATATCTTACTACTCAATGCAAAACAGCAACTTAATACTGTGACTCGCGAGCAAACCAAAATGGAAGCCGGTTTTATACACCATTGCCGCCACGCCATACGTCGCGGCCAAAAACTGGCGACCTTACAACAAAGACAATCACGCTGGCGCTTAGGATTTTACAACTGGGCTTACCGTGCCGGGATCAAACAGTTTGCTCAGCAATGGGATGTGCTCGATAAATTAACCGCCCTCATCGCCCAAAAAGAAGACTTAAGCCTCAAATACTTACAATTGGCCACTCACTATCGATTAAACCAATTACTCAAACATAAGCGCAGTACGCTGGTGAGTTTTGCCAGTGCACTTCGCGCTCGGCAGTCCGCTAAGCAACTCGACGGTTTCTACAAAACGGATTTTGATGCCTTAAAGCAAACCTTTCCCATTTGGTTATCTAGCCTTGCCAGCTTGCATAAAGTGCTGCCCATGGAGCAGCAAATGTTTGATCTAGTGATTATTGATGAAGCCACCCAAGCCAATATTGCCGCCTGTTTACCAGCATTGCAGCGGGCAAAAGCAGCACTGGTGGTGGGCGACAGTAAACAGCTGCGCCATTTCTCGTTTTTATCCCGCGCAAAACAAACCCAAATCCAGACCCAACTCGGACTTGCTGCGGATTGCCGCGGCCTAATGAGCTACCGTGATGCCAGTATGCTCGACTTAGTATCACAATCCCTCATGAGCCAATCCCAAGTGGTATTTTTAAATGAGCATTTTCGGAGTAAACCTGAGCTGATCCAATTTAGTAATCAGCGGTTTTATCAAGGTATGCTGAAGATTATGCAGCACAGACCCTGCACAAGTTCAGGGCACTTACACCGAGTCCAGGTGACTGGCTGCCGTGATAGCAAGGGCATTAACGCCATAGAAGCGGAGGCATTAATTGAAAAGTTAGCTCAACTGATTGATGAACAAGAGAATGCATTAGTGCCCGCCAGCATTGGAGTGCTCTCCTGTTTTCGCAATCAGACAGAGTATTTATCCCAGCAAATTCTCGCACGTTTTAGCACGCAGCTAATAGAACGTCATCAATTACGGATTGCCACGCCCTTTGGTTTTCAAGGGGAAGAGCGCGATATCATGCTGCTGTCGTTTAGCATTACGGCCAACGATAGCCGCGCCGCCGTGTATTTAAATCGAGCCGATATGTTCAATGTCGCCATCACCCGCGCTAAACAAATGCAGTGGCTATTTTTATCGGTACAAGCGCATGAGCTCCCCAACAATAATTTACTGGCAACTTACTTAACATCGGCGGGCCAATTTCAAGCGGCGCACAATTATGTCGATGCCCTCGATAGCTTCGGCCAGTCGGTGGCACTCGCGATTGAAGCAAAAGGCATAACAGTCTGGCGCGCCTACCATATGGCAGGGCTAGAACTGGATATTCTGTGCCGCTATGGTAACCAATATTTAGCAATAGATTTAATCGGTTACCCAGGGCCATGGGCGGACTTTTTCGATATTGAACTGTATAAACTGTTACAGCGCGCCGGGATTAAACTTATCCCCGTCAGCTATGGGCTATGGTGCCAACAGCAAGAATTGTGTATCCAATATATTTGCCAGCAATTGGGTATTACTCAAACAAGTTAATGCCGTAAATAACAGCCTTAATCATGCTGTTGATAAATCACTTTTATCTTGTTTCTTAGCCAAGTGATTTTGGGGTTGTGGCTGTTTCTCTTATGCCAAATCAAGGTAAAAGGAATGGCAAGTTTATCAAGATATTCGCCACTTATCGGGATAGGACGACTGACTAAGTCAGGGTGTAATTGGTGGGCATACTGCTCACAATATTGCGGCGCGATTGCCATCATACTGTGGTGAGGCTCTGCCGCGACAAACAGTGACTGCTCAAAGCTGGCCAAGGTCAGTACTATATTGCGACTTAAACCAAGCTCAATAAGTACATTATCTAAGGCCCAGGTTTCGCTCTTTTCCCACAAGATATTGATATGCGAGTATTTTAAGAAAGTGTCTATATTCCACTCTTCCTGCAAGGCGGGATGATCGCGGCGTAAATACACCTGAGGAAGATCGGTAAATAAAACCTCAAAATCGATAAAATACGGCAATAAATCAAGGGATTCCTTGGAACGAGGATGACTTTCTCGGCCTGTAAAACCTATGTCAGCCTCACCGCGAATAATGGCCTCTAGTGAATCATAATCCCAATTTCGTACTTTCACTTTTGCATCAGGGTAGTGTTGATAAATAGCCTGCGTTAATTGATTAAGCATAATGAGCGACAAAGGTGACTCAAGCATCAGCTCAAAACTGAGCCCTTTCGCCATATCGTCCCCGCGCTTGCCCATAAGCTGTTTGCCCATTTGTAACCAATCGGCTAAGTCATGCTCCATGCTTTGGGCCAATGGCGTTAACTGTAATCCCTGAGGCGTTTTAATGAATAGTGGGTCGTCAAACCAATCACGCAATTTCGCCAAGGATTTACTCACGGTCGATGGCGTAACATTGAGCTTTTTAGCGGCCTTAGTCACACTCCGCTCTTGTAAGAGAAGTTGTAGAGTAAACAATAGATTAAGGTCAAGACGTGCGAGTGATTTCTTCATCTAGATAAACGCTCGGTGCTGTAGGCACACATAATATGAGTAAGGTACTGATAACAGAGCCCAAGGCTAATATCAGCAACAATATGTTAAGTGGACTAATACCTATTAATCCCATCAGCCAAATATACAGTGCTGAAGTACAAACCTGTGCAATACCTAACAATGAACTTGCCACCCCAGCACGCGATGCAAAGGGGCTCAGTGCTTGGCTCATAGTCACACCAAATCCAATAGCGAATCCGCTACAGACAAAACCAAAGCCTAATAAATTCACATTAAGGCTAAAATATTGCACCTGAGTTAGCACAAACACTAGCGCGGCAGCTGCAAATAACAGCTGTGAAATCAACATCAAACTTTTTTCTTTAAGCACAGCAAGTGCAAAAGGAGTCGAGAACGATACCAGCATACTCACTAACGCTGTCAATGCCATAACATTAGAGTATTGCCCGCGGTCAAACCCCATCTGCCCCATGATCAGCATGGGAGACACATTGACATAACTGAGAATCGTAGTCACACCTAGAGTCGTCATAACAAGCCGGCTGAGGAAAAAGGACTGACGAAAAGATTCTTGCGGCGCCAACTGACGATTAACATCCTCAATCCTACTCTGCGCAGGCTTAGTCTCCCGTAATATAAAAATACATAACAAACAGACTAATAGTCCCATGCCAGCCATAGTGCTAAACAGACTCTGCCAAGGGAACTTGAGCATAATTACATGCCCAATAACAGGTGCAATGACCGGGATAATGCACGTAATACCATTGATCATTGAGAGCACTTTAGCTCGGCGCTTATCGTCTAAGGTGTCGCGTAAAATAGCAAAGGCGACAACGTAACAGGAACCAGCACCAATTCCCTGCATAAAACGTATGAGTAAGAACTGATTGCTTGTCTCAGCCATACCACCTAAATACGAAGCTAAGGCAAAGACAATAGCGCCGAATAGAGTGACAGGCTTGCGCCCTAATCGGTCCGCTATGCTGCCAGCAAAAAGCATGGTTGCCGCCATTCCGCCAAGATACACAGAAAAAGCGATATGCAACTGTGCTTCACTCGCGCCTAAATCCTGCGCGATTTGCGGTAAACCAACCAAGTACATATCTATCCCAGTTGGATACAGAAGCACTAAACAAAAACTACACAAAAGATATCGCAACATATACCTCACCCATCTCCTCGCAAATAAGTTGCGCTTAGAGTAGTGGGGCGACCACAGTTAAGTGAGTGGCTTTTTCGACAACAGGTATTTCCGTTTGCGACCAAGGGATATAGGCCGTGGAATTGGTCCTAAATTGAAGGAACAGAAGGAATAGAAACAAAATATCCCCTGCACTGGCTAGCACAGGGGATATGGCGGCGAATGGTCAATCTTCTATTCTATGAACCCAACACTCATTGCTGAGGTGTTAAGGGTGCAGGAAGGACTTGGATGGTTAAACTGCCCTCTGCTGGCAAATATTGCTGTGCCAATTTATTCAGTTCAGCAACCGTCATCTGCTGTGCCAACGCTTGTCTTTGTTTGAAAGCAGCAAAGCGTCCAGGATAACTCTGGGCATTTGACGCTAAATCTAACCAAAAACCATTGCTCTGCGGCGCGGCTTGCATCCATTCAAGCACAGGTTGGCGGGCTCGGTTAAGTAAGTCCTCGCTAATCCCCTGCGGCTGCTTGACTTGGTTAACTGCAGCGGTGAAATACTCGGAAACCTTTGGCAACATGGCTTGAGTCGTCACGCTAAACAAACCTAAGTAACCATAACCGCTGGCATTGAAATCACTATAAGAAAAGGCCGATGGCGAATAACTCGCGCCCGCTTTTTCTCTCACATTCTCCGTTAATAAAATGCCGAGCACTTGCTCCAGCAATCCCAATCCCGCATGTTGGCTCAAGTGAGTCATATCCGTTGTTGGCCACACCATGGCCAGCGCCGCTGAATCGGGATGACCATAGTGTGTTAACGTCATCTTAGCGGGCACTTTCGGGAACACAGGCACTAGCGACTGGCTATTTTTAGTGGGGCTGCGTTTAATTGCCCCGAGAGTGTCAGCCACAGCAGCGATGGCACTGGCTTCGTCGAAATCACCTACTATGGCGATTTCAATTGCTCCTTGCTCGACGGCTGAATGGAAACTCGGCGCCAACTCTGCAAACTGACGCTTTAAAATTTCTTCAGGATCACCATAACCATAGCGTTTATCACCACTGTGGGAGATACGATCAAACTGATTAGAAAACTCAGTTTGCGGGTTGCTATGGAGACTTTGCTGCTCGGCAATCACTTGCTCGCGGAACAATTGCTCAGCCTGCTTATTCATGCCAGGTTCAATCAAAAAGGCCGTCATTAAGCCAAGCTGTGTACGTAATTCTGCGGCATTGGTACTGATCTCACCACCAAAACTCTGCTCACGCACACCTAGGTTAATGGAAATATCTTGCCCAGCAAAAATATCCTGCAGACTGCCATAGTCATGGGCCTTAAGCCCTCCCTGCACAAAGGCACTGTTAAACAGATAAGACAGGCCATCTAACTCAGGGAATGGCACTTCACCAAAGCCAATGTTGAGGCTGACCAATGTGGTGCCTTTATTAAAGTCAGTAGGCTTAAGATTAAGCCGCACACCATTGGCAAACTGCAACTGACGAATGCCCGTTTCGGCATCGCGATTATCGGCGTTTAACTTGCCCTGAACGCCAAATTCAGTGTATGCGAACTCATCAATCGCCTTCGCTGCTGGTACGCTCACAGCTTGTTTGCGGCTTTTCTCATAGCTAGCAACAAGCTGTTTTTCAACATTTTCGATGGGCTTATTGCTGGTTAGATACAGATACGGCGTGGCGTTCCAAGTCTGATTAAATACTTGCTTTAGCTTTTGCGGCGTCACTGTTGGCATTATTTTTTCAAAAAATGCCAGCTGCCAATCAGGCTCTACAGGCACGCGCTTTTCTGCGACCGAGTAGACTAACCCATCAGCAATATTCACACTGTGGATAGTACTGCTACCCGCAGCGCTGAGCTGATATCCTTTGTGCATACGTTTGATTTGTTGGTCAATTTCCTGCTGACTAAAACCAAATTCTTTTGCTTGGCGCAAGGTTTGCTCCAATATTGCTATGCCCTCTTGCCAGTTATTTTCCTGCGTACCTAAGCTCATTTGAGTGCCGTAGGCGATATCAAATTGATCCCCAACCTGCAGGCTAACGCCATATAAACCTTGGCTATGCTGCAACTGCGACTCCATTCGGCGATACAAGATGCCGTGGGCGAGTTCGAGCAGTATTTCCTGCTCCCGCACAGCAGGGCTGTCGGTAGGGTATGCCATAGGCTTGAGCATACCGAGTGAAACCGAGGTCGATAGGCTTGGATCGAAAAATGCCGCCGCCTCGACGCTCTGGCGCGCAGCGACAGTGCCAATCGATTGCGGCTTCACCTTCGCCGCTAAAGGCGCGGCCTGCCAACTGGCAAACTGTTGTTTTATCTTTTGTTCAACTGCGGCCACCTCGATATCACCCACCACAATTAAAGTGGTGCGTGAGGGCGTGTAAAAACCTTGGTATAAAGACAGTAAAGCCTCACGAGTAGCATTCTTTATGCTGTTGGCCTCGCCCACAGGGAAGCGCTGCGAGAGCAATGTTTGCGGCATCAAGAACTGTAATTGATTGCGGTAATTCTCCAGATCCGCACCGCTACGCTCACGCAGCTCAGCCAAGACCACCGCTTTTTCACGCTCAATAAGCGCAGGGTCGAGTAGTAAATTACTGCCAATTTCACGCATTAAAAATAAAGCAGTATCGACTCTATCTTGGCTATTACTAGGCAAGTTGAATTGATAAACCGTCTGCTGAAACTCAGTCACAGCATTGGTATCGGCGCCAAAACTCAGACCTAAGCGCTGCAAAGTCGGGATCATCTCGCCCGCAGCCAAACCCGTCGAGCCATTAAAGGCCATGTGTTCAAGAAAATGCACTAACCCCTGTTCGGTATCGGACTCCACCACTGAGCCGACATCCACCCGCATGCGCACTATGACAGCCTGCTCTGGCGTCTTATTGCTCACTAATAAATAGCGCATGCCATTGGCAAGTTCACCAGTATGGACTCGCCCACTCATGGGCAAGTCAGGCGTTCCCATCCACAGCGGCTCTTCGCTCGCCTGTAGCGGTAATGCCACAGTTAACAATGTCAGCAGTAGCCACTGGCGCATCAGGCTAATCGCCTTGAAATTATTCATTAAAATTCGCACTTTTCCCCCAAAATCAAACAAGAAACCTAAGAAGCGCATACCTAAGTTTCAGATAAAATAAGCAGTCACTATAATACCTAAAGCACTTTAAGTCACAAAATCAATACCTTATGGCGTACTAAAAATAGTTTATAGCCTTGATATTTAGCAGGAATATCTTGAAAAATAAGCGCGAGGGGGATAGGGCAAAGGATAGCATTCAGTAAGCTAAAAATTAGCTTATACCAACCGTATTAGCTCCCAGATGTTTGCAGTGACGTTAAAAAAGCAGAATATAAGTGATTAGAAATATATTCCGCTTTCATATTCAGAAATTTAAACTAACAAGGTGAGAGCATAAATAATCATCGCCCAATAGAAACAAAACAGACCAATCCATATCCAATTCAACCAAGTTAAGCGCGAATTATCAGGATATTCCACAGATTCAAGTGCAAAATTAACTGCTTTTTGAGCTTGATACAGCGGATATAAAACAGCTAATGGAACAAATATTGATGCCACAACTAATGATATTGGCAACGTTTCAATTTGATTAAGAATTCCGCCAACGACTAACAATACAACATAAAATGTCGCCATAGCTGAGCTATTCCAGCGATACTCTCGATTATCTTCTTTAATGTATTCACTAATATAAACAAATAGAGAATGTGTGTCATAAAAAAGCCCCACAAATCATTGCGAGGCTTTAAAAAATGAGATTATGTCGACTTTAGCATCTAAATTGACGCTAGTACTTTATAGCGAATTAAAACGGGATATCGTCGTCCCAGCCATCATCCAAATCTGGCGTGAAGTTTTGCTGTGGTTGTGGTGCTGGACGTTGTGCCGGCGCAGCTGGCGCTTGATAAGCTGGCGCTGGAGCGGCTTGTGGCTTAGGCGCATAACCACCTTGTTGTGGTTGAGCTTGTTGCTGTCCATATTGCTGCTGAGCAGGTGCTGGCGCAGCATACTGTTGCTGAGCTGGCGCTTGGTAAGCAGGTGCAGCTTGAGGGGCTGGCGCATATTGATTTTGCGCTGGTGCCGCTTGTTGTGGTGCAGATTGATAACCTGCGTTTTGTGGCATGCCGCCGCCCATTGGCGCGCCTTGTGCTTGGCCACCTTGACCACGGCTACCTAGCATTTGCATGCTACCGCTTTGATCGATAACCACTTCAGTGCTGTAACGGTCTTGACCGCTTTGGTCTTTCCACTTACGAGTTTGCAGTTTACCTTCAAGGTAAACCTGTGAACCTTTACGCAGGTATTCACCGGTAATTTCAGCTAATTTGCCGAACAGAACCACACGGTGCCATTCAGTACGCTCTTGCTGTTGACCTTGTTGGTCTTTCCACGATTCGCTGGTCGCTACTGTGATGTTTGCGACTGCATTACCGTTTGGCATATAACGCACTTCTGGATCTTGTCCCAAATTGCCAACCAAAATTACCTTGTTAACACCACGACTGGCCATTGAAATCTCCTGCGATTCTTTAAATAATCTATTAATTCAGTATGTTGTTTATCTGTGTCGCCATAGAGGAAAATCAGCTTCCCCAAATACCACACGGCAGACCCAGATATTATTGAGCAGAGCCTAACACAGCTCGTGCTTCTCTTAAATCGAAATGCTCATCAACCTTTAAGTAGGCGACTTTCTCGTCCAGCACGACGATCGCTTCGACGACCCCCATCAGTTGCGATAACTGTGCCGCCATATCCCGCGCTTGCGCCTTGTCTTTGACTTCGGCTTCTAAGGTGTAACTCTTTAACAGCACGGGATTTTGCATACCTAATGTCAGGAATAACCAAATAGACATTAAGATCACGGCAACGATAAACACCCCAACCGCGCCCACTAATTGGAAGGCGCCACCGCCCAGCATACCACCACAAAAGGCCCCTAAAAACTGGCTAGTGGAATACACGCCCATGGCCGAGCCTTTTTCACCGACGGGGCAAAATTTGGCAATCAAACTGGGCAATGAGGCTTCTAAATAGTTAAAGCCAGTGAAAAACAGCACTACGGCAAAGCTCAACACCCATAAGTTGTTAGAGAATGCCGCCATCGCCAGCAGCGCCACTATCATGATCACTAAGGCGATTTGGAACATAGCTTTAGTATTCTTACGTTTAACCCCTATGATGATTAACGGCACCATCAAGAAAAACGCGCCCACAAAAGCAGGGAAATACAGCATCCAGTGTTTTTCTTTGACTAAACCGGCATCCACCAGATCCAGCGGCAAGGCCACGAATACCGCGGTTAACACTAAATGCAGAATAAAAATCCCCGCATCGAGTCTAAACAGTTGGGGATCGGTCAACATACGCTTGAGTCTGGCAGGCGTGGCTAACGTGTCACCCTTAGGCGCGTGGGAAATCGGATTCGGCACTAAAAATTGCACGATCAACATGCCCGTCACAGCGAGAATCGCCGTGAGGAAGAACAAGCCTGATAAGCCAACATGTTGCGCCACAATCGGGCCGACCAGTAAGGACAGCGCAAAAGAGCCACCAATACACATACCGATAATTGCCATGACCTTAGTACGCTGTTCGTCGCGGGTTAAATCCGCCGCCAGTGCTAACACGGCTGCGGCAATCGCGCCCATGCCCTGCACTGCACGACCAAACACCACGCCGTAAATCGAATCGGCGTTGGCGGCAATCAAGCTACCAATGGCAAACAGCACCAGACCGATAAGGATAATCGGCTTGCGACCATATTTGTCAGATAAAATCCCCATGGGGATTTGCAGCACAGCTTGAGTCAGACCGTAGGCGCCGATAGCAATACCGACCCACAGCGGCGAGAAGCCTTCTAAATGCTGACCATAAAGTGCAAAGACGGGCATGATCATAAACAAGCCCATCATGCGTAAACCAAATACACTGGCTAAAGAAAACGCGACTTTTTTCTCAGTACCCGAAAGTCCGTTGTTACCCATGATTTTGCCCTGGATTGAAGTCTTTTAAGGGGCGCATGTTACCACACCCAAAAGGATTTGCTCAAAAGGAAATAGTGGCCTAAACCACTGCCTGTACCGTTAACTTTTATCCCGATTATCACAGACCTATATTGGCCGCGCTCGGATTAACATGTTTATTTTTCTGCCCTATTTAACGCTCAGGCACAGGAAACGAGTCTAACATAGTGTTCACATTTGTCCTGTGAGTCAGTACGCAACAAGTGGATTAATCTTAGTTAATCCACTCGGTACATCACTGCCGCTATCTGCAAGGTGATTAAAAGCCAGTGCCAGCCCTAGGATTGGTGCAGATCACAGAATCAACTAAACTCAGCCGCGGAACTGTGCGATACTTGTGCTCATTTTTTTAAGCATATGGCATTAGAGCGATAGATGGATAAGATTGAAATACGCGGCGCACGCACCCACAATCTCAAGAATATCAACCTGACTATCCCAAGGGATAAACTGATTGTCATCACGGGCTTATCGGGATCTGGCAAATCCTCCCTTGCTTTCGATACTTTATATGCCGAGGGCCAACGACGTTACGTCGAGTCCTTGTCAGCCTATGCTCGCCAATTTTTGAGTTTGATGGAAAAGCCCGATGTGGACCATATTGAAGGCTTAAGCCCTGCGATATCCATAGAGCAAAAATCCACTTCCCATAACCCACGTTCAACCGTGGGCACAATTACCGAAATTTACGATTACCTGCGCTTGATGTTTGCCCGCGTGGGTGAGCCGCGTTGTCCGACACACAATCAACCTTTGGCGGCGCAAACCGTCAGCCAAATGGTCGATAAAGTATTGGAAATGCCCCAAGACAGCCGCTTAATGCTGCTTGCGCCTGTGGTCAAGGCCCGTAAGGGTGAACACGTTAAATTGCTCGAAGGTCTATCGGCGCAGGGTTATATCCGTGCGCGTATCGACGGTGAAGTGTGTGATTTAACCGATCCACCGACCTTAGATTTACACGTTAAACACACGATTGAAGTGGTCGTCGACCGTTTTAAAGTGCGTGACGATATTAAGCAACGCTTAGCTGAATCCTTTGAAACCGCACTGGAACTCTCCGGCGGCATCGCGACCGTCGCCACCATGGATGACGACACAGGTACTGGTAAAGCAAAAGGTGAAGAGCTGATCTTCTCGGCCAACTTTGCCTGCCCGCACTGCGGTTATTCGATGGCGGAATTAGAGCCAAGGATCTTCTCCTTTAACAATCCAGCCGGCGCGTGCCAAACCTGTGATGGTTTAGGGGTACAACAATTTTTCGATCCTGAGCGCGTGATCAGCAACACTGAGCTGTCACTGGCGGGCGGTGCGATTCGCGGCTGGGATAGACGCAACTTCTATTATTTCCAAATGCTTAGCTCACTCGCCGAACACTATAAGTTCGATGTCGAAGTGCCCTATGAGCAGCTCAGCGAAAAAGTCCGCAAAATCGTCCTGTACGGATCAGGCAAAGATAGCATTGCCTTTAAGTACATCAATGATCGCGGTGATGTGGTGGTGCGTAATCACCCCTTCGAAGGCATTCTCAACAACATGGACAGACGCTATCGTGAAACCGAAAGCAACTCGGTACGTGACGAATTAGCCAAGTTTATCAACACCCAAGCCTGCCAAAGCTGTGGTGGTTCACGTCTGCGCGAAGAGGCCCGTAACGTATTTTTAGGCGATATCAATCTGCCGCAACTTACCACTTGGTCGATTGGCGAAGCCTTAGACTACTTTGAGAAGGTCGAATTTAGTGGCCAAAAGGCGCAGATCGCCGAGAAGATTTTAAAAGAAATCCGCGATCGCTTAGGTTTCCTCGTCAACGTGGGCCTCAATTATTTGAGCCTATCGCGCTCGGCAGAAACCCTCTCCGGCGGTGAAGCCCAACGGATTCGACTCGCCAGCCAAATCGGGGCCGGACTCGTCGGCGTGATGTATGTGCTCGACGAACCTTCAATCGGCCTGCATCAAAGGGATAACGAACGTCTGCTACAAACCCTGATCCACCTGCGGGATTTGGGCAACACTGTGATTGTGGTTGAGCACGATGAAGATGCGATCCGCATGGCGGATCACGTGATCGATATTGGCCCTGGCGCTGGCGTACACGGCGGCGAAGTGATTTGCGACGGCCCGATTGAGAAAATCATCGCCTGTGAAGAGTCAGTCACTGGCCAATATATTTCCGGTAAGCGCAGCATTCATATTGATACGCCGCGTATTCCGTTCGACAAAACTCAAGTGATTGAGTTATTTGGCGCACGCGGCAACAACCTGCGCAATGTGGATTTAACCATTCCCATTGGTTTATTCACTTGTGTGACGGGCGTGTCGGGTTCGGGTAAATCAACCTTAATCAACGATACCTTCTTCAAGATCGCCCATAGAATGCTCAACGGGGCGACAGTGGATGAGCCATCACCCTATGACCGTATTGAAGGCATGGAGCAGTGCGACAAAGTGGTCGATATCGACCAAAGCCCGATTGGCCGCACGCCGCGCTCGAATCCTGCCACTTATACTGGCATCTTCACCCCAATTCGCGAGATTTTTGCCGGAACCCAAGAGTCACGCACGCGCGGTTATCAGGTCGGCCGCTTCTCCTTTAACGTTAAAGGTGGTCGCTGCGAGGCTTGCCAAGGCGACGGCTTGATCAAGGTCGAAATGCACTTCCTCCCCGATGTGTATGTACCCTGCGATTCCTGTAAAGGTAAGCGCTATAACCGCGAAACCTTAGAAGTACGCTATAAAGGCAAGAATATTCACGAAGTACTGCAGATGACAGTGGAAGATGCGCGCACTTTCTTCGATGCCGTACCTGCCATTGCCCGTAAGCTGCAAACCTTGATGGATGTGGGTTTATCCTATGTACGCCTCGGCCAAAGCGCGACCACCCTTTCGGGCGGTGAAGCCCAAAGGGTGAAACTTGCTAAAGAGCTGTCTAAGCGTGATACGGGTAAGACCTTGTATATCTTGGATGAACCGACCACGGGCTTACATTTTGCCGATATTCAATTGCTGCTCGACGTGTTGCATCGTCTTAAATCCCACGGCAACACGATTGTGGTGATTGAGCATAATCTGGACGTGATCAAAACCGCGGACTGGATTATCGACTTAGGCCCAGAAGGCGGCGGTGGCGGCGGGATGATTTTAGCCACAGGCACGCCGGAAGACGTCGCCGAGCATCCAACCTCCCATACGGCACGCTTCTTAAAGCCACTGCTGGAACGGGATATTGAAATGGCAAAGGCCAATCAAGCCAAGGCTTGAGTTTCGAGCCCTTGGTCTGAGTAGAATAGAAGCGCAGTCGCATAAGCACTGCGCTTTTTTTTTTAGCTCAGCAATCCAATATGCTTAAGCTATCGCATACATAGAGATCTCATTGAATTAGAATCGGATTTAGGCAAAGATGATATTCATCTTCTGGCGAAGGCTTCAGCGATAAGGAATGTCCATGCGTGATAGCACTCAGTCCCCAGTGACCCACCTTATGTTACCGAGGCAACATCAATCACTTTTAAATAAAAAACTAAGCGAAATAAACCTCAGTGACATAAACCTAAGCCCATCGACTCAATTCAACCACAGTCGCATCGGTCAGCTGCTCGCCAAGTTCACGTTCATGCACTTTATAAGAGATCAATTCCAAAGACTTGGCTTATTAGCACTGGCCTGCTTTGTTGCAACGACTCTCACTGGCTGCGCCAGTTCACCCGAAACCTGTGCGCGTACTGAGCTTAAGCTCACTTGGGCCGACCCCTTAGAGTTACAAGCGATTGTCACAAGATTAAGCTCAGATGAATTTGAAGGCCGCAAAACCCAAACTCCAGGCGCAGAAAAAAGTCGTGACTATATAAAGCAGCAATTTCAGGAGCTAGGTTTACAGCCTTGGGGAGCAGACTTTATCGTGCCCTTTGAATATCAAACCTTCTTCACCCAAGAAACCGGCGCCAACGTGGTCGCCACCGCCATGGCGACAGAGCCGACGAATCGATGGCGTATTATCGTCGCCCACTACGATCATTTAGGCATGAGCGGCAGCAAGATTTACCACGGCGCCGATGATAACGCCTCCGGCGTCGCCGCTATGCTGGCGATTGCTAAACATTGGCAGCAGCAATTTGCCCTACAACCCAATACCTTGCCTAAGGTGAATCTGATGTTTGTCGCAACCGATGCCGAGGAACCTGGGCTCTATGGCAGCATAGCCTTGGTCGAACAACTCAAAACCCGTCTGCCAGAGGCGACTTTTGAGCTGATGTTGAATTTAGATATGGTGAGTCACCCCGGCAGGCCCTATGCGATTTACCTTGAAGGCAGTCGAAACTTCACTCAGTTCAATCAATTTAAACCTCTACTGAATCAACAGAACCGACTGTGCATTAAGCTCTCCCACCCCAAACCCGTTGGCCGTAGCATACAAAGTACCGATTGGCTGCGGGCATCGGATCACTATTCCTTCCACAAAGCCAATATCCCTTGGTTGTATTTTGGCGTGCCGACCCATCCCCAATATCACACCCCTGAAGATACCGTCGCGACAATTGACATCACTTTTCTGGCGGCCGTGACTGAGTCAGCATTTGAGTTACTTCAATTAAATGCCGAATATTTAAAGAATTAATGGGAAGTGGCGCGTTTCTTGCTCAGTTTTAGCGAAAAAAATGCAGAAAACAGGTTAAATAGCGTGACTCTGATTGGTAAAGTGGCGTCCATGCTGCTATAATCCGTCGTTCGCGGGAAATCGACACGGGGTTGATTTTCTGTCTGTGAAACTATTAGCGCCATTTCGCGCGCGCATCCACAAGGCTACAACCCAATGTCATCCGATGAAAGAACTTTCCGTGAACTCGGCTTATCCGAGAATTTGTTGCGTGCTCTTGACGAGCTAGGTTATGAAAAACCAACGCCAATCCAGTCAGCCAGTATCGACCCACTTATGGCTGGCAAAGATATTTTAGGTCAAGCGCAAACAGGTACAGGTAAAACTGGCGCCTTCGCTTTACCACTACTAAACAAAGTGACCAGCCAAACCACGCCGCAAATTTTAGTATTAGCGCCAACACGTGAGTTAGCGGTTCAGGTTGCTGAAGCGTTCAGCAGCTATGCCAAATTTATGAAAAATTTCCACGTACTGCCAATTTACGGCGGTCAAAGCATGCAACAACAGTTGAATGCACTGAAACGTGGTCCACAAGTTATCGTGGGTACGCCTGGTCGTGTTATGGACCACATGCGTCGCGGTACTTTGAAACTCGACTCATTAAAAGCACTCGTGCTCGATGAAGCCGATGAAATGTTAAAAATGGGCTTCATCGATGATATCGAATGGATCCTTGAGCACACGCCAAGCGAGCGCCAACTGGCGTTATTCTCTGCCACTATGCCAGAGCAAATTAAGCGTGTTGCAAACCAACACTTACGCAGCCCAGTGCATGTTCGTATTGAATCAAGCCAAACAACGGTTGAGTCAATTGAGCAGCGTTTCGTGCAAGTATCACAGCACAACAAACTCGAAGCTTTAGTACGCGTATTAGAAGTTGAAAACACTGAAGGTGTAATCATATTCGTGCGTACTCGTAACTCATGTGTTGAGTTAGCCGAGAAGTTAGAAGCCCGCGGTTATGCTTCATCACCACTACATGGTGACATGAACCAGCAAGCCCGTGAGCGTGCAGTTGACCAACTGAAACGTGGCAAGTTAGACATACTGATCGCGACTGACGTTGCGGCCCGTGGTCTTGACGTTGAGCGTATCGGTCACGTTGTGAACTACGATATTCCGTATGATGCCGAAGCTTATGTACACCGTATTGGCCGTACAGGCCGTGCTGGCCGTACTGGTATGGCGATCCTGTTTGTGACAAGCCGTGAAATGCGCATGCTGCGCACGATCGAGCGTTCAACTAACAGCCGAATTTCTCCAATGAAAATCCCAAGCCCAGAGACTGTTGCAGAACGTCGTCTATCTCGTTTAGGTGAGCAATTGGCTGAAACAATCAGTGGCGATTTAGATTTCATGAAAGAAGCTGTTGCGCAATTATGCCAACAGTTAGAAGTCGATAGCGATCTGCTAGCTGCAGCATTATTACAGCAAGTTCAGCAAGAACGTCCACTGCAATTACCTGTGATTCAAGAACGTGTTCGTGATGAACGCAGTGAGCGCACTGAACGTAGCGACCGCGGCAGTGATCGTAATGACCGTGGTGGTGAGCGTGGCGAACGCAGAAGCCGCGAACCGCGTCCAATGCCAGCCAGCTTAGGCTCAGCTGAAGCGTTGAAAGACAACCCAGATTTGAAAATGTGCCGTTACGTGATCGACGTAGGTCGTGAGAATGGTGTAGGTGTGGGTAACATCGTTGGCGCTATCGCGAACGAAGCTAACATCGACAGCCGTTACATTGGCGCAATCCAACTTTATGATGCAGTGACCACTGTTGACCTACCAGACGGCATGCCAAAAGACGTGTTACAGCACCTACGTAAAGTACGTGTTTGTGGCAAGCCATTGAACATCCGCAAAGCTGGCGATCAAGTATTTGTTGATTCAGGCCGTAGCGCGCGTTCAGACCGCCCTGCTGGTGACCGTAAACCACGTGGCGATCGTCCAACGGGTGACCGCCCAGCGGGTGATCGTAAGCCTCGCGCTGCGTCGACTGGTGATAAGCCATTTGCTGACCGCAAACCTCGTGCAGACAAACCTGCCGGTGAGCGTAAGCCACGTAAACCACGTGAAGACTAATCTAGCTTAAGCTAGAGACTAAAAAAGGAGCCTAGGCTCCTTTTTTGTTGGCTTGAAATCAGTAATCTGTCTCTAACAAAGTGAGCCTACGACCATTCACAACATGAATACAGGCCTCAGAAAACGAATTTGCTAACAGCTAAAACTAGCATCCATCGGTCTCGAATAAAAACGAATGTCCAGTTGAGGTATGGTGATATTCGGCATAGCACTGGCCAGCAGTTAAATCTCCCGTTCCATAACCTAATCGCGAATAGTCATTATCTTCAAATGCTTGTATATCACCGTAATCAGCCTGCCTTCTGGTATTATTTTTAGTCTGTTGTTTAGGCACGCCTAAATCCATAAAAGTCTCTAAGAAATACAAATTAGGTGACGTTGATTCACTCTTAGTTTCAGGAAAGCCTGCATAGAATTGATAATCACCGTATTGGGTCGCGATAGTAACATCGTCGCCAGTGGTGTTAACGATTTGCGCTTTCATATGCAGCATCTTGGTCATATCTTGCATCTGCCCCAAGTACCCTTTGACGGCATTCACTTTGGCATCTCTTTGCAAGTTCATAAATTTAGGGGCGGCGATAACAGCCAAAATACCTAAAATAATGATCACGACGACCAATTCAATTAAGGTAAACCCTTGAACACGTTTATTTAATGATATCTGCATTTTATTCCTTTTCCTCCAGAAGCTGCCATGCAAGCAGCGGAAGAATACGCTCAGTGTAGACTGATGTTAATAGATAAACGACGAATAGGCAGCGCAAAGACGCAATTTAAACAAAACAGGCTCCTTAATAAGCAGCCATGGCTCAAGATTGACTCTCATGCTTATTCGCTTAACAATGTCACCCAAACGCTAAGCGTTCCCTTTGAGAGTTTCCCCATGAAAAAAGCCCTAACCGCTGGACTATTATCCGCCTTCGTCGCCCCTGGCAGCGGCCATTTTTATCTGCAACATAAACGCAGTGCCCTAGTGTTTTTTGTGCTGGCAATACTGAGTCTCGGCCTATTGCTGCAACAAGTCATGCAAGTGGCGCAGCTTATCTCGCTGGATATTCAAACTGGTGTTTTGCCGCTGGATATGGGCGTGATTGCAGCCGAAGTGACGAAACAAACCACGGCAACCATTCGTGATGGTGCAGACAAGCTGATGTATGGCTTTATCCTCTGCTGGCTGATTGCCTTATTGGATAGTGTACGCTTGGGACTGAAGCAAGATAAGCAAGATGCAGCCCCAAACAATGCCTAGTCACCCACTGTCCACGCTTCGATAAAGCTATGGTAGCAAGCCACTAGCATGTCGGCGTCGTGGGCATAATCGGGAATAATTTCAGGGCAATATAATGCGCAGCGGCTACCCGCATTACGCGCGGTTTGCAGATCAAACAAATAATCGCCCACATACAGGATATCTGCGGGCGCGAGTTGCCACTGCTGGCAAATAAGGTGAATGCCTTCGGGATGCGGCTTAGGCTGCGCGTCGTAGCGCGTTAACACCAATTCGATATCTATGCCGAGCTTATCGATAGTGATTTGCGCCGCTTCTGGCATATTGCGGGTCAAAATAGCCAAGGGCAGCGACTTAGCCCGTAGGCATTCGATAAGCTCGCGCGCGCCATCGATCCAACTGGCATTGAGTGAGCTTTGTCTTTCGTACTCATGGACGATTTCCAGCGCCTGAGCCTGCGCTTCACCCGCGCTCAGACTATCAACATGGGCCAAGATATCCGTACCAGAATGAATCCCCAACTCGCGCCGTAACCCAGAAAAATCCGGATTAGAATGCGCTAAGGTGCCGTCGAGATCGAAGATGACCCCACGGATATCCTTAAGTTTTAAATCGCTAAGTCTGGTGATCACTGGCCTTTCCCATTAGGTGAAAATGTACGCCTTAGACAATCTGCAAACGCTTCGCCTGACGATTGCGATACAGTGGCAGTAATTGTACCACCATCACAGACACAATAATGACGCCAATCCCCAGCAGAGATAATCCATCTAATTCATCTGCATGGAAGACTTCTGGCCACCAGCCAATGCTCACTACCAAAGCAGTGGCACTAAAGCTAAATACTGGCGTTAGGGCCAACATGGCACTCACCTGTGCCGTCGGCCAGTACTTCATCGACTGCCCAAAACAGCCATAGGCGATCAAGGTATTGGCGGCGCAAAACAGCGCAATCTGCCACTCGAAGCTGTCCATACTGGCAAACTGACTAAAGTCGCTAAAGGGAGCCATTACGAAAATACCTAAGCCATAGATCACTAAAAGCACGTTCGCGGGCGATAAACGATTCAATAAGGATTTTTGCAACAAGGCATAGCTAGTCCACGACAACGCAGAGAACTGAATGATCATCACCCCAATCCAAACCTGATGATTATTGGCGCCAGATAAATCCAAATACGGATGGAAAAACATCAACATGCCTAAGGCCAGTGTCGCAAAACAGCTGAGTTGCACCGCATTCAGCCGTTCCTTAAAAAACAGCACGCTACCGAAGGCAAGGAAAAAGGGCGAAGTCTGGAAATTCAGCTGGGCAGCACCCGGCGCGAGATAATCGAGTGAGTAAACAAAAGACACATAATTGAGCATCAAGAAGATGCCCGCAAGCACTAATCTTAACCAGACTTTAGCATCGAGCGCCGCAAATTGCTTAAGGCTGCCCGCGCTCCATTGGATTAGTATGCTGACCACAAGCGCAACCAAAAAACGAAACCAAGTCAAAGTGACAGGATCAATAAAAGCCCCCGAAAGCTTCAAGGCTATGGGTAACATACCCCAAAATACAATCGCAACTGAGATGAAGAGCAGCCCGAGTTGAGCATGATTATTTGCCGAAGGGGCGTTATGGCTAAGGTTCACGGAGATATCCAGTAGAGACCGCAAAATGGAGCGTCATTCTGGCACTGAGTCAGCGCAATATCTAGCGGCACATCATGGAAACATTCGCGTTAGATTGGATACTTTAGCTGACACTGATGTGGAGCAAGTTTCAGCATCTTACAATAATTGGAATATTGGCCGCACTCTTGACCCAGCGGCAGCTGATTTACTAGGAAAGCCAACATTGGCATTTCCCGCGATGGCAATAACCGAGTATATTTGGCCGATTAAATGGCTTCTTCACACACTCTCTAGGCCACTTCTTTTTAAGCGAACGCTTTAAATAGGAAAGTTAATGTTATCTACCGCCACGATCGAACAAGTTAAAACGCATATTCATGCCGCAGCCAAAGAATTAGCCGAGCACCGCGCCGCAGGCACCAGCGGCGATTTACTGCTCCAAGAGCTGAGGCCAACTAGCTTCGAACAGGCCTTCGCCATTCAGCAAACCGTGGCTGCCATCTATAAGGCTAACAATAATCCTATCGCAGCGTGGAAATGCCTATTACCCTCGGCGGAAAAAACCGTCGTAGCGCCTATTTATCAAGCTGATGTGTATCAACAATCGGCCACTTGCCCACTCTATCCATCGACTAAAGATCTGGCCCGAGTCGAACCGGAACTCGCCTTCGAGATTGCTCGCGATTTACCACCAAGAGCCACACCTTACACAGAGGCTGAAATCGACGCGGCCTTAGGCCACACTCGCTTAGCCTTGGAATTGATCAAAAGCCGCTACCACACACCCAGTGAAGCGACGCATTTTGATGCCCTCGCCGATGGCTTAGTCAATCAAGGACTGTGGTTAGGGCCAGTGCTTAATCCGCAAGAAGGTTTAGAAATGAGCTGTTTTGAACTCAGCGTTGATATTGCCAATGACGAGCACCAGCAAAGCGACACACTGCAAAAATCCGCCATTCATCCCAACGGTTTCCCTAAGGCGGGACTCTACTGGTTAGTTAACTTTTTATCCGCCCAAGGCATTAGCTTAACTCAAGGGCAATATGTGATCACAGGCTCTTACGCAGGAGTGTTAGATCTACCGCTCAATCAGCACTGCCAATTCCACTACGGCGAGCTAGGCCAGTTTGGTTTGCAGTTTGTCGCTAAATGAGTCATGAAATACACAGTGCCAAGCCCATCTGCAAGGTGAGAAGGTTGGCAAAAGCTTGCCTTCTAAAATCTCCAAAGTGACCAACAGCCTGAAAACAAGCTTGTATCAAGGGTGAAACATTTGTATTATCCAAGAGAATAAAATATAAGGATATACAAGATGTTATATGGAAAAATATTACCCTTAGCAAGTCTACTGGCCTTAACCTTAAGCACCTCACTTGCCTTAAACGCCTCGGAAAACACCTTTTCCCAAGCCTACAGTGACTACCAAGCCGCACTCAAACAAGGGAATGACACCCAAGTAGAAGCCAGTGCCAAAAGGGCCTTTGAATTGGGCGAAGCTCAATATGCGAAGGACAGTGTCGATCTGGCCAATCTGGCAATGAACTGGGCTGGTGCGCTCAAAACTATGGCCATGCCTAATCTCTTTGACGGTGATAATGCGGCGAAAACGGCTAAGGCCTATGAGTTATATCAACTCGCATTAAGCAATTATAAAAAGCATTACGGCGAGCATGCTGCCGAGCTTATCGACCCGCTACTCGGCGCAGCAGAAACGGCTCCTAAGCTGGTTTTGGCTAAGGAACTTTTAAATAGCTCGCTGAAAATTGCAGAAAAAACAACAAATAAAAAGCTGTTGGCTGATGTAAAGATGGCAACCTTTGATCGCTTCACCAACACAGGATTGTATACGACTCAGGTAAGGGAGTATGCCTTCGAGGCCTATGAAACTTACAAAGAGATCCTGCCCGAAAATGCCCTAGACAGAGTCAAAGCTACCTATGTAGTGGGTGCCGTTGAGTATGCAGAAAAGCATGATGACAAGGCGATTCCATTGCTTTTAGAAGTCGTTAAGCAGTTTGAAGCCCTTAACTTTAGCCATCCCTATGCATTAAGTGCCCACGCTTATTTAGTCGAACTCTATGAGCGTCAAGGAAAACGTGACGAATCCACCGCTCACTGTATTGCTATCGGCAAGATGAGCCCCTGGGCCGACACTCAGGAGCAACAACCGCTGTTTCGTACGGTACCAAAATACCCCAAGTCCTACCTCCTACAACGTAAAAGCGGCTATGTAACCCTTAACTTCACTGTTGATGAGATGGGATTTGTGAAAAACCCTGAAGTGCTCGAATCCAAAGGCGGTGTGCTATTTGAGAAATCCACACTAAAAATGATCGAAGAATGGCGTTATGCCCCTAAGTTTGACAATGGCAAACCAGTGTCAGCTCAAACCACAGTGCGTATAGATTACTATGTTGATAAATCTTAATATTTTTCAGTAACCTATAACAGATTATTTCACCTCATAACCTAGCCCGTCGCTCACACTCGATGGGCTTTTTTCATCCTGTGTTGCAATCAGCCCCTGACTTAAACTCTGCTTGAGTTGGCTAAGACAGATTTGGCAAATACACGCATCGGCAGACGGTAAAATATGGTTGATGACCCCTAGCGGCGAATCTGATGCTTGCGCTTGCAACACCGCCAAAGGCGGAAACACCTGCTGCGCACACCAACAGTCATCAATGCCCTTACCTAAAATCACAGCACATTGATTCGCGCCTTGGCACAAAGGGCAAATTTGTGCAGTTTCTAACTTAGGTTCTTCCAATGGCTGAGACACGGTAATCCTTATAGCAAGATAAGTTATTATAGCGCGGAGATCATAATAGATTTTTGCAACTCAGGCTGAGTTGTTTCCCACCAAAGCAAAGCTGCTGAGTTATGCAGCATTAATTGCCATTGTTTTCCCAGTGACACGCCTGCTTATGATTTAAAAAAAAGTGTTAATAATGTCCTAGGCATTATAGTGATATTCTCTATGCCACTATCGGTCAGATACACTAAAGTATCCTTTCTGATTTGCTAAAAGATTAAGTACTTGTATTCCAGTGACACGCCATAAACTCATCCCTGAGGGCTCGACGGCGGCATCCTTGCCGCCAACGGTCACTTCCATGCAAGTACTTAATCTCGTTAATTCCCGAGTATACCTGTCGCTAAATTTAACTATGGATGTTTCAATAAAGTTCTTAATTTTATGACTTTGTAAATTCTTTAAATAATTCATCCTGTCTTTCAAATTGAGCGTTTAATTCTTCTTCAGTGATATCAGGCAGAGAGTCATACCAATGCTGTATGGAACTGATATTTGTATCTGTTTCTTTTATTCTAGCTATAAGCTTCTGAAAATTATCTGGTATCAAGCAGGCTAAATTTTCAGCTTGGACTGGACTATAAAACCCCGACATTGGTGGATTAATGCCAAATTTACGCTCCATGTCAAAACCTACTAAAAGTACAGGATTGCTTAATGCAACCGTAAGGGCTATTAATTCAACTGTTTTCAGGTAGTAAGAAAGACTCTGGCTACATGCTTTTTTATCAAATTGCGGGACGCCCATTCCATTTATATGGCGAAACCTTGGAGATATGATGTTGAAGCTATTTTTCAAGCCGTTTACATGAATGACATTACAGATATCCCAATAATGCTCTAATAAAACGTCTGTCCATAACTCGTCATTATCTTGGTCATACTGCCGAGTTGCCTTTTTTAGTGCACTTAACGCACGCTTAAAATTTGGTGTACCGTTATCTGAAACCGAATGCATCCACTTTTTTGCCTTTTCTGACTCAGTACTATCCAAGACAAAAAAACTGCCCGCGACTACGAGTTCTAAAGCTCTCCTTAAAGAATCAAAAGCATTTTTGTAGTTGCCCTGAAAGATCACCGTCAAACAACTATCCAACTCATGTACCGCTTCAACCCACGGGAAAATGCTTACTTTTTCTAAGTGATCGGCTCTTGCCGTAGGAGCTTCCATTAACTCATGCGTACAAAATGACTCAGCTTGCTCAAGCTTTTCGAGATTTGGATAGTAATTATAGATATAGTTAGAAGTCTCTGTAATAACACCTTCCAAACTAGAGAGCAGTATATCTCGTCTAGCGTTAAAACTTTCTTTTGGTAGGTTAAATGGATTCAAGGTCAACTCTTTTTAATAAATTTGACGTGCTACATACGATAACTGAAAAGATAGTTATCCACCAAAAATTAGAGTTCAATACTTTCCAAATCAGTTGATATTTTCTATCAATAGGATAGTTTACTGAGCCACCCATTGCTAAATTCTCTGTGTACTTTAAAGCGACAGTTAACACTAATGCTCGAAAGGTGAGTCATGGTGATTAGCGAGACGACCGTCCGCCCCATAGACGGGGCGGTCGAGCATCCAAGGATGACTGGCTGCGAGTCGACGAGCTAACGCCATGAAAGCCGATACTAGCGGGCTAAACCACTAAGAGCAATCAGTACAATTGACCAATAAAAAAGCCAGCAGGCTATAGGCTTACTGGCTTTTCTGCTTTATTTATTAACTCGCTTTATTTCATCATTTCATCAAGCGAGCCCTGAATCAAAGCCGCTCAACTATGACTTCTTAGGAAAAATCGGATAGGCCTCAGTGCCTAACACTTTGCCATCGACCTCGACACCATAGTAATCGCTGTCATTATGGAATTTTTCCTGCGCTTGCTTCACATCACCCTTGCTACGTGGGTCCTGTGGACGCTCGTGGGAGTTAATGTAAGCGGCAACATCCCAAGCCTGTTGGTTAGTTAACTGCATACTCTTGCCAAAGGGCATATTTTCATAAATGAAAAATGCGGCAGTATTGACCCTGTGCATTCCCGCCCCCCAGTTGTAACTTTGAGATCCCCACAGCGGTGGCAGCGCATACACGCCGGCAATCGCTTGACCTTGGCCATCAACACCATGACAAGTTTGGCAATGGGCGACATAGACCTCTTTACCCCGTTCAGGTGAATAGGCTTGTTCGGGTTTTGGGATCTCAGGATAACCACGACCCGGCAAGTTGGCACGCTGCTCAACTGTCATCGCCTTAGCTAATGCCTCTGGTAGCGGGAAGTCTTCCCGTTTGGCACCTTTAACTAACTCGGCATCGCTCAGCTCAGGGACAGGGCCACTGATATTAGCTTCATCCATCAAACCACCCATGCCTAACCAATAGGCGTAGGCAGAAAGCGCCACTAACTCAGAGCTACCCGATGCAGGAGCTTTACCATTCATCGAATAATTAAAGCAGCCTTGGATGCGTTCTTCAAAGCTACTGACTTTATTGTCTTTTTTGCGATACGCCGGATAAGCAAAATACGCGCCCCAGAGGGGTGAAGCATTGGCTTTACGGCCTGCATCCATATGGCAGTTGGTGCAGTTAAGCTCATTACCCACATACTTATCACGCAGCTGTTGGGTATTCACAAATAGCTGATAACCCAAACGCACTTTATCACCAAAGGCGCCTTCGGGAATCGCACTCAAAGGTCTAGGGACGAGATAGGTTTGATCCGGTATCTTAGGGAAAGAAGGCAGCGGAGCTTGCTTATCTGGCCGTTCTTGTACTGGCTCAGTTTCAGCGTGCGCCTGCACGGTTAACGACCCCATCGCGGCCAGTAATAACATTGCGGAATATTTCATGGCCGGCTCCTTATTTTAAATTCGCAAAGTAGTTGGCTAAGGCATCAACCTCAGCAGCGGTAAGCTTGTTAGCCACGTTCGCCATCATGCCATCGACATCACCTTTACGCGTTCCCGACTGCCATGCCAGTAGCTGAGTTTTAATGTAACTCGCTTGCTGACCTGCCAAACGGGGAAATAAGCCGCCACCTAATACGGAAGGACCATGGCAGGTCACGCAGGCTGGTAAACCACGGGACCAATCACCTTGATAGGCTAAACGGGCGGTATCGTCATTAAAAACAACTTGTTCACCGCGGATAACAGGCTTGACCTCATTGGCAGGCTTTGCTGAAAAATAGTTCGACACTTGCTCAATACCGTCACCTTGGAGCGTCATTGCCATCGGCATCATGGTCGCATTTTGGCGCACACCCGCTTGGAAATGTTGTAACTGGGTCGAGATATATTGTTTAGATAATCCCGCTAATCGAGGGCCGAGCGGTTCAACGCCCTGACCTTCTACCCCATGGCAAGACACACATAACTGTGCAGCTTGTGGGATTACGTTCATCGATTGTTTGTCAGAAGGCTCGGCGGCAGCGGCATAGCCGCTACATAGCGTTAAACCTATGACGAATGTTCTAATCTTCATGTTCTATCCTTGAAGAGAGTTAAGCTCTAAAGCATAGGAGGTTATTGTTATTTATGTTGTTGCTCACACACTGAGCCCATTTTTAAAACAGTCAATAAATGAGCTTTAACGTTCATTAAAGCTCATTTATCGTTCAATCCAAATGGGATAAATTTACCTTACTCTTTGAAAGGGTATGCTGCAAGCCTTCAAACCCGAGTAGCCAGAATTAATAACCAAATCGTGTCGACTCAAAACGATTCAATAACTTATGTATCAAATAGCACAGGAGTAGTGTGCCGACAATGGCGGTGAGAATGCTGCTCACTCGATACAAGGCGCTAAAAATTAAATCGTTGCCTGGGGTCAGATACTGTCCAAACAGAATACCTAAGGTTGTCATAGCGCCAAAACCCACGCCAGAGCCACTTGCCTCTCGCACATGGGCTTGGCTAAAGATCATCAAGCCAATCCACAACAAAGGGGCAATTAATATCAATAGTCCTGACCAATCATAGAGTACCAATTGCACGACGATTCCAAACGACACGCCCAGTAGAGTCCCTATGGCGCGCTTACGGGCATAATCGAGTGCACCATTCCAATGCATAGGAAACAGCAGCAACAAGGTGGTCGCCTGAGCCGACATCGAATCCCGTAGATCGAATATTTGGAATACCAGAAACGATGCTGTCGCTATGGTCGCGCCGAGTAACGCTTCGTGGCGCATTCTATGTGGCGCCTTAGGTCCCGGCTTGTAAGCCGCCCTAGGTTCGACATCGGGCCAGAGTGCCGTCATAGCGTAGGCGATAACAACTGAAAGTGCCGTCGCCCAAAAGTTACTGAAAACTAAGTCGTTTAAATCAACGCCGGGATAGCTAGCAAAGTGCAGCATGATGCTGAGACTCAGCACTCCGTTGGCGCCAAAGAGGAACAAACTGCCGCGGGACATGGCCGCAAAGCGATATAAAAATAGTAAAAACACGATGGGCGTCATCAGGCCGGGATGACTGCCAAACAGACCACCAAGCAGTCCAACCTCTAACCCCGCCATGGCAGAAGAGGCCAATAACTGGCGCATAGCATGGCCATTCATCACGGGCACGAGTCCGAGTAGCAGCATAGGCGTCACAGTGAAGAAGACTCCATTGCTCCAACCAAACATTTTACACAGGGTAAAACCTATGGTCGCGCCAGTCGCAATCCGTAAACACTGGCGTAAATCGTTGGCCGTCAATGGGCTATGGCGTAGTAACATGCTCGTCGCCTTGTTCTATCGATACGTAAAATAGGGATATTTAGCTGGCTTATGCTGCGCTCACACTTATGTAGCTTTGAAGCGTTAACTCAAGCGACTCACGGCAAACACACACCGACCGCGAGTCACTCACCCGTCAACAGCAATTAGTGCGAGTAGATAGGCTAGTAAATATAGTGCAGCAGGCTGATTGCTTTAATCTGCACCTTAGCAAGCAAACCAAATAGGCCGTTCTCTGGCAGCAATTGCACTGTGGCGCGCGCCCCTGCTGGCAGATCTTTCATCCCATTGCCATCCAAAATTAAGTGCAATCTGAGTCTTTGGGCATCACGTACCCAACGGTCAGACTCCTGCGGCGCCGCTAAACGGCCATTGGCATCGAATTGCCCCGCACTCACGCCCGCATCGACACTGCTCACCGTCGCCCGATATAAACGGCCAGGTTCGCCATCGAACGCAATCAAAGCGGTCGAAGAAGTATTGACACCACGCAGGCTCTTCTCGCGAAAATCGGCAATAATATCAATCTTATCCGATACCAACGCTAACAATGGTTGTCCAACGGTCGCAAAACTCCCGACTTCTAACTGCAGGTTAGTTACTATCCCGTCCTGATCGGCATGGATTTGGGTATACGACAAATTAAGCTCGGCTTGGGCAAGATGGTTTTGCGCCTGACGCACCTTAAGATTCTCTTCGCCATAACTGCCACGGCTCACCTTAAGTTTTTCTAAGCGCGCATTGGCGGCGAGCAAATTGGCTTCCGCGGCGGCGGCATCACTATCGGCCTGATCCCTTTGCTGCTGCGATACACCATGGGTGGCATACAGGGCATCGAGACGTTTAGCTTCGCTACGTTTCTGTTGCGAGGTGGTTTTGTTGGCATTAACCTCGGCCTTAGCGGCCAGCAGCGAGGCATCTAACTCAGCATTGTCTTGGCGAGCTTGTTCTAAGGCCAATTTAGCTTGCGATACTGCTAACTCATATGGCGCGGGATCGACTTGAAACAGCAAATCGCCCTTGGCAACCGCTTGGTTATTAGTCACGGCTATGGTCTGAATTTTACCGCTGATCTGCGGTGTCACTTTAGTCACTACACGGGTCGCCATGGCTTGCGGCGTCAATGGCATCATAGTGTCGGCCAGCATGAAATAGCCGAAAACCATTACAAAGGCGAACATGGCAAATTTTACTAAACGGGCAAACTGTTGATCCGGTGTCATCTTCTTTCTCACAAAATAGTTGCTGTTGCCTTGGCCAATTTGGCACTGGCGTTGTCACTAATCAGGCTAATAATGCGTTCAAATTCGCTGAGTTCACTGGCACTGATCCCAGCTAATAACTCACGGCGGACTTGAATAATCCGCGCTTCCATTTGCTTTAATACATCCAATCCCGCAGGCGTTAATGTCACAATCCGTGCGCGCTTATCTTTGTCACAGCAATGACGCTCGACTAGACCTTGCTCTTCTAATTGCCCTAAGGTGCGCATTAGCGAAGCCAATTCAATTTCTAAGGCATCGGCCAACACTTTCTGGCTCACGCTGTCGCCTAAACGCAGTAATTTCCACAATGCCGTCCAACGGGGATGAGTCAATCCCAAAGGCGCCAGCTCGACATCGGCCACGGTACGCCACAATCGATGCAGACGGCCTAAATGCTCCGCCAGTGATAACTCTTTCAATCGCTCTAATTCTTTTTGCATCTTGCTCACCCACTTAGTTAGCGTGCTAAGCATTATACTTAGTTAGCAGGCTAAGTAAATGTGCTCATATAAAAAATTTTCTGTGTCCTATGGCGCAAAAATGTCGCATAGGGAAACAAATAATCCAAAAGGCTGGCGCTATCTCAAATATAATCAGCCGTATCTCTATAATATTAAAAAGATAAATCAGACTGATGAAGTGAACTGGGAGGTTGGCTTTGGTGAATTTAAAAATTAGTACGAGGATTGTGGTTGGGATATGTCTATTACTGTTGGCCATGATGAGCTTTATCATGCTGCTAGTCCTGTCGGAATTCAGCAATCAGGTGAAAGAATCTGAGCAAAGAGAACTGCATAAACTGTACGAAACTGCGGTAGCCAACATAGCCTCATCCGGTAAACTCGCACAGGCCATGGCAACGATAGTTTCACTGACGCCAGAGATCCAAAGTAACTTCGCCGAACGGGATCGCCCTGCACTCAAAGACCGAACTCTGCCGCTGTTTGCCAAGCTTAAGCAAGATTTCGCCGTACAACAATTTCAGTTTCATACGCCGCCGGCAACCTCTTTTTTACGATTACATCGCCCCGAAAAATTCGGTGATGATCTCACTACCATTCGTAAAACCATTGTGGAAACCAACACCACAAAACAGCCATTAAACGGGTTGGAATATGGTGTTGAAGGTTTAGGCATTCGCGGTTTAGTGCCCATGGGTTATCAAGGCCAACACACAGGATCCGTGGAATTTGGTATGTCCTTTGGACAACCTTTCTTCGACAGTTTCAAAGATGCTTATCAAGCTGAAATCGCACTATTATTGCCTAATGGTGCGGATTTTAAAGCATTTGGCGCCACGTTCACGCCCGATATTCAGGCCATAAGTGAACTCAATAGCGTGATGCAAGGCAATGAAGTGATTCGCACTATTAGCTTAGAGGGCAAAACCTTCGCTTTGTATCGCCACGCCATAAAAGATTACTCGGGACAAGTCTTTGGGGTACTGGATATTGCGATGGACAGAAGCCATTCAGAGCAAGTCATGGCGGATATTCGCCTCAAGTTGATCCTCATCGGTTTCGCTGCAATGTTAATCGGCACTGCCATTGCTTGGTTTATTGCTAAGGGCATTACCCGCCCAATAGCAGAAACAACCCAAGCCATGAATGACATCGCCGAAGGCGAAGGCGATTTAACCCGTCGAATTACCATAACGAGTAAAGATGAAATCGCCGAGTTAGCGCAGGCATTTAACCGTTTTGTGGAGAAAATCCACCACACAGTAACTCAAGTGTCTGATGCCACGAGTTTACTCGCAACCTCTGCTGAAGAAATGTCGAGCATTACGCGGGAAACCCAGAAGATGGCGAGTCGTCAACACCTCGAAACAGATCAAGTTGCCACCGCAATGAATGAAATGGCCGCAACGGTACAAGAAGTTGCCCATAACGCAACCGATGCGGCCGATGCCGCCAATCATGCCAATGACTCAACCGAACAAGGCAAATTAGTTGTACAAAAAGTGGTAACCACTATCGCAATATTAGCCGAGGAAATAGCCACAGCAGCAAGTGCAATCAATGAATTAGAGCGTAATACCGCTGAAATCGATTCTGTGCTTGTGGTTATCCGTAACATTGCCGACCAAACTAATTTACTCGCACTCAATGCGGCAATTGAAGCCGCAAGGGCGGGAGAACAAGGTCGAGGATTTGCAGTCGTTGCCGATGAAGTACGCACTCTGGCGAGCCGCACTCAAGCATCTACGACAGAAATTCAGCAGATGATCGAAGCGCTTCAGCATAAAGCTAAGTCCACAGTCAATGCGATGGAAACCAGCACCCGCACCACCCAAAGCTGTGTATCCCAAGTTCACCAAGCAGGTGAGGCACTCGAAGCCATTACCCATGCGGTTTCCACCATTAGCCAGATGAATATCCAAATCGCCAGCGCGGCAAATGAGCAGTGTGCGGTTTCAGCAGAGATTAATAAGAATGTTAATAACATCAATGACATTGCAACTAATGCGACAGATAGTGCGGTACAAACTGCACGCGCTGGCGATGAGCTTGCCCAACTCGCAGTCCGTTTAACAACTTTATTAGCTCAATTTAGAATTTAAACAAAACAAAACGCCGCATTCTCTGCGGCGTTTTTATTAGCTTATTTTATAAAGTTTTACTTAGGACGCACGCCTAACGTATGGCAAATCGCGTAGGTCAATTCGGCGCGGTTTAGGGTGTAAAAGTGGAAATCCTTCACGCCTTCACGTGACAACACCTTAACCATATCAATCGCTACGTTTGCACCCACTAATTGGCGTGTACCGGCATCGTTTTCTAAACCATCGAATTGCTTATGCAGCCAGTTAGGTAGCGACACATTGGTCATGCCCGCAAAACGTTTTAACTGAGTAAAGTTAGTCACAGGCAAGATGCCCGGAACGATTTCAACGTCGATACCGGCGGCAACGCAGCGGTCACGAAAACGCAGGTAAGATTCCACATCGAAGAAAAACTGGGTAATGGCACGGCTAGCGCCCGCATCAATCTTACGCTTAAGGTTGATCAAATCCGCCTGTGCATTACTCGCATCGGGATGCACTTCTGGATAGGCCGCAACGGAAATATCAAAGTCAGCCACAGAGCGCAGTAAACGCACTAAATCCGCCGCAAAACGGGTTGGCCTAGGGCTGCCTGCAGGTAAATCACCCCTCAGCGCCACTATGTCACGAATGCCCGACTTCCAGTAATGCTTAGCCAGTTCTAACAGCTCTTCATCACTGGCATCCACTAAGGTTAAGTGCGGCGCGGCAACAAGGTCGGTTTCCTGTTGAATACGCTCAATCACGCCGTGGGTACGGTCGCGCACACCTGAGTTAGCGCCATAGGTCACAGACACAAACTTAGGATTCAGCGGCTCTAAACGACGGATAGAGTTCCACAGGATCTGTTCCATTTCGGGGGTCGATGGCGGAAAAAACTCAAAAGAAACATTAATATCGCCATTAAGCTCAGACAAACTCTGGTTCAGCGATTGTGAATGTTGTGCGTGATGAAAAGCCATGTGTATTTCCTCAACCGCCCTTGGCGCTACTCTTTGCTAGTATGAATTAGTTCAAATGGACGTTTGGACGTCTATATGTCCATATACTAGAGAAACTGAGATGTAAGTCAAGCCCAAAAATACCCATAAACCGCATTTAATCTCGGTTAATTCGATAGATTTATTCTAGCCAATAAAAAAGGACTCGAAGGAGTCCTTTAAGAGGCTTGATACCGCGTTATTCCTGCAGCAGATCGCGACAGATCTGGGTCAGATCCGACTGCACCGCCGCCGCTGTCACTTCGCGTCCAGCGCCCGGTCCACGGATGATCAGCGGATTACCTTGGTAGAAGACACTGCGGATCACAAACACATTATCACCAGGGGTTAAGTTGGCGTAAGGGTGATGGGTATCAATCCACTGCAAACCCACCTCGGCCTTGAGCTCTGGGCCGCTGTTGTCTAAGGATGCTACGTATCTGAGCACCTTATTTTGCTCCGCCGCCGCACCATACTGTTGCAGCAGATCGGCATCTAACTCGGCAATGCGGGTGAGAAATTGATCTAAGGGAATATCCGCCAAAGCGGCTGGCACGAGTGAACGCAGTTCAATATCTTCAAGCTCGATTTCAAGGCCAATTTCACGGGCCAAAATAAGCAGTTTACGCTGCATATCACGGCCGGAGAGATCGTCGCGGGGATCGGGTTCAGTAATACCTAAGCCTCTGGCTTCAATCACTAATTCTGAAAATGGCTTACTAGTATCGTATTTCTCAAACAACCAACACAAGGTGCCGGAGAAAATCCCGCCCACGGCTTCAACGCTATCACCGCTGTTACGCAGATCATTTAGCGCATGTTGGATAGGTAAACCAGCGCCACAGCTGGCGTTATAGCGCCAAAACAAACGACGATTACCCAGTTGCTGCTTTAACTCTCGATAGAAAGGCAGTGGACCCGAGCCCGCAAGTTTATTCGCGCTCACCACATGGATGCCACGCTCGAACAATTCTGGATATTGCAGCGTCAAACTGGCGCTAGCACTGATATCTAAGGCCACCAGCTCATCGCAGTTAACTTGCTCTAATTGCTCGAATAAATGTTCATACTGCCAAGGCGTTGCTTCAGTATTAAACTCTGTTTGCCACGCGGCAAGATTAATACCAGTGGATTTAATCAAGGCTTTACTCGAACTGACTAAACCGACTAACTCAACACTGGCTTCGAGTTCATGGTCTAGTGAGGGTGAAACCGACTTAAACAGATCGATCCATGCCTCACCGATATTACCCACACCGAGCAACAGGACACCAATGCGTTTACGTGGGCCAGCGCAGCGACGGTGAACTTTTTGGGTTAACAGATTCACCTGTGACTGGGGCACTAACGTCACTAAACTTAAATCGCCACTGAACAAAGGTTTAGCATCACGGCTCAGTAAACGGGCGAAGCTACGACGATAATGTTCGGCGTCGGCACTCACTAATGCGACTAAACCAAAATCTGTGTTGATCTGTTGATCACTAATCCCTAATGCTTCTGCCTCGGCATCGAGTAATCTTTGAACTTGTTTTTGATTCTCAGCGGTATAGGCAAGTTCAACCCTTTGATGGGCAGAGGTCCAATGGGCCAATGGCGTTAAACCCGCGGCGAACAATAGATCTAATAAACGAGTTAATTCACCCGTGAGTTTAAAGCCGAACAGCACAACAGCATTAAGGTTAGTCACCACAGGTGCGCTCGCCGACGAACTGTGGGGCGCGATTAAGGTAAAGTCGGTGTGGGATGCATAACTTGAGCGTACCGCTAAACTCACTTCGGTATTAAACAAAGGCTGCAGAGTGCGCGAATGCAATACTGGCGAGCCTAAACGCGCTAGGCGATCGGCTTCGGCAAGTGACATGCTTTTCAGTAACTTGGCATCGTTGATTTTATTAGGATCGGCGTTGAACACCCCTTCCACATCGGTCCAAATGGTCACGCGCTCGATATCGGCGAGACTAGCAATCAGGCTGGCGCTAAAATCTGAACCATTACGACCAAGTAACAAGGTATCGCCACGCTCGTTAGCGCAGATAAAGCCGGTGATCACTAAGCGTTCATTGGGATGCGCAGCTAATAGGGCTTGTACTTTAGCGCGGGATTCCTGTACCCGAATTTGTGGCACAGCGGCTTCATCGGCCACTAAAATTGAACAGGCATCCACATGGCTTGCCGCCACGCCAGATTCGCGCAGTAGCGCCGCCATTAAACGTGCCGACCAACGTTCGCCAAAGCTCACCACATGGTTGATTTGGTATTCGTTGCGCTCGTCTAAGGACAACAGGCTGATGAGTTGCGCTTTATCAGTGGCCAAACGCTCACGCAGATCTCGGGCTTGTTCATTCGACAACAACTGCTCAATCAACCCCTGTTGGTAACTGATCAGCACTTGTAATTCTTCTTGCCATAGCTGACCCGCATCACGCAGCGCTAATAATTTATACAGGAAATTCGTGCTTTTACCCGCCGCAGAGACCACCACGAGATCATCACTATGACCGTGGGTTAACAGGATATGGGCAACTCGGCGATAACAATCGGCATCCGCTAAACTGGAGCCACCAAATTTATGTAAGTGACAACGTGCCATCTATTATTCCTCTACTGACAAGCCGCAACGGCGGCTAATCCTGCTTGAATATCTGCAACTAAATCGGCGGCATCTTCAATACCCACCGATAGACGCAATAGGGTGTCCTTAATACCAGCCTCGAAGCGCGCCTGCGGCTCCATGGCTCTGTGGGTCATAGTGGCGGGCACGGCCACTAAACTTTCGACGCCACCTAAACTTTCCGCCACGCTAAATAAGCTGAGTGCACCTAAAAAGGCCACCACTTCGGCCTCACCGCCTTTGAGCTCAAAACTCAGCATAGCGCCAAAGCCCTGTTGTTGCTTGGCCGCAATGGCGTGACCAGGGTGATCCGCAAGACCGGGGTAATAGACTTTACTCACCACAGGGCTTTGGGTTAATACCTCAATAATACGCTGGGCATTGGCTTGATGCTCGCGAATACGCACCGCTAAGGTACGCAGGCCGCGCAGGGTCAGATAACTGTCGAAGGCTGAGCCCGTTAAGCCTAGAGTGTTCGACCACCAATGTAAGCTTTCGCCGATTTGCGCATCTTTGGCGACAACAGCGCCGCCGACCACATCGCTATGACCATTGATATATTTAGTGGTGGAGTGGATAACGATATCCGCGCCTAACAATAGGGGTTGTTGCAATATCGGCGATAAAAAGGTGTTATCGACCACCACCAGCGCGCCGACCTCATGGCTCGCCTTAGCAATGGTTTCGATATCTACCACACGCAATAACGGGTTCGATGGGGTTTCGAGCCACACCATCTTAGGATTCTGCGCAATGGCGGCGGCTAACACTTGGCTGTCGGTTTGGTCGACCACAATGAGCTTAAACTGGCCTTTCTTCGCCAAGTTGGTAAATAAACGGTAGGAACCACCATAGCAATCATGGGGCACAACTAATAGGTCATCGGGGCCGAGCAAAGTAGTCACTAAGGTGATGGCCGCCATGCCAGTGCACGTCACTATGCCAGTGGCGCCCTTTTCTAATTGCGCTAATGCTTCGCCTAAAATGCAGCGCGTTGGGTTGCCTGAACGACTGTAATCGAATTCGCGGGGATTTTTATGACCATCGAAGGCGTAATTAGTCGACAAATAAATCGGTGGCACAACTGCGCCATATTGAGTATCGCTTTCGATACCCTGACGCACTGCCAGTGTGGCTAATTGACGCTCTGCCATGGGTGGACTCCTAAATTCGATAGACTGATAGAGATGTCTGGACGTCTAAATGTACCTAAGCCCAACGCCATCGTCAATAGGCGTGAAGACGTTTAGACGTCTAAACATAAAGAAATCTGTTTGCAATCACAAAGAAATAGTAGCAATAATTTGACTGTTGTTTGTAAGGGTTTAAAATCTGCCCCGAATTTAGCGTTATAACAGGTGAGTCAATGACTGAATGGAATGGGGAATACATCAGCCCCTATGCTGAACATGGCAAGAAGAATGAACAAGTAAAAAAAATTACTGTGTCTATTCCGCTCAAAGTGCTTAAGGTCCTCACGGACGAACGTACTCGTCGTCAGGTCAATAATTTGCGTCACGCCACCAACAGCGAGCTGTTGTGTGAGGCATTTTTGCACGCCTACACTGGCCAGCCATTGCCTAACGATGAAGATCTGTCAAAAGACAGCCCAGACAGTATTCCCGCCGAAGCCAAGTTGCTGATGGACGAAATGGGGATCGAGTGGGAAGATATGGAATAGCGACTCGTCGCTTTCAAAGTCATATCACAGTGCTCATCAATAGGGATCGTTAACGATCCCTTTTTGTTTATACCCAAGCGACTTCAAACTTTAAATTTCACTATCTTGAGGTGGTTTGGGATATAGGAAATCCTATGTTTTCTATGATAGATCCACAGACACTCGCCTTAGCCTCGCTGGTCGTGTTTCTGGGCGCATTAACCCAGAGCCTGATTGGATTTGGACTTGCGGTTGTCGCCAGTCCTTTGCTGTATATCGTCGATCCACAACTTGTACCTGCGCCTGTTATTGCTATGGGTTTCTCCATCGCCCTGCTGACCTTAGTGCGTGAACGCGGTCACTTAGAATTCAATGGCTTGCAATATGCGCTCCTAGGTCGCGTGCCCGGCGGTTTTATCGGCGCGAGTTTATTGCTGTTTGCGCCTCAGCCCATACTCGGTTTATCCATCGCCGCCATTGTAACTGTCGCAGTGATCCTCAGCCTGTATAAATTCAGCCTACCCGTGAATAAGAAAACCCTCTTCGGTGCGGGCGTGGTTTCAGGGATCTTCGGCAATATCGCCGCGATTGGTGGCCCGCCGATGGCGATTTTGTTGGCAGGCAAAGATGCCTCGCAGTTTCGTGCAGCCCTGTCGGCCTTCTTCATTTTTAGCTCCATGATTGCATTGGTCATTTTAGCGATCACTGGCTTATTAGAATTAAAACATCTGTGGCTGTCGTTGATGCTGCTCCCCTCAGTGATTTTAGGTTACTTAGTCGCAGGACGATTAGTGGGCCGTGTCGATAAAGAGAAGACAAAGATGGCGACGTTAGTCCTGTGCAGTATCAGCGCCTTAGTGCTAACGGTGAAGTCGGTTATCGAGTTATTACCCCAATAAGCGTCCCGCTTGTACTGGCAAATCATCTCAAGATTCAAACAATAAAAAAGCACTGACATTGCCAGTGCTTTTTCTTTATCTATCAATATTTAAAGCCAGCTTACACTCAGCTTAAATAGCTTTGCCCTGCGTACACAATAAAATGTCTTAAGGCGAGTACGCCGGTTAAGCTCGCACAAGCCACCATGATCATCGCGCCCTTAGTGTGGCGAGTCGCGGCGGGTAGCAGCATAAACAGCAATGGAATACCAAAGCCGATACCGACAACCCCTATCCAGAACACGCTTGCCCATAGCCCTGAGGTTAACGACGCTAAGGCCGCAGCTGCCGCGCCGCCCTTGAAGTACAAGGCGCAGAACAACATGAACAGGAACATGATTTCAATCGCCATCACAGGCAATTCTAACCCGTGCATCTTAGCCAAAGTCTTATCATGGCTATCGGTCTTAAACAACAAGAGTGCCAGTACCGCGTTTGCCGCAGCGCCCGCCGATAAACCCGACACTAAAAACAGCGCAGGCAGTACCGCAGTGTTGAGCATAGGATAAGCATTCATCGCCGAAATTAAGAAGCCAGTGTAAGCCCCTACGCCAATGGCGAGGACAAACAACAATACTTCAATCAGCTTTCGAAATGGCATAAGTAACTTAGCGATAGGCGTTAAGAAACCCAAACCCCATTTCGGTAAGTCATCCCGCAGCACAATAATGGCGTATGCAAAGGCCAAGGGAGAATACGCCAGCAGCGCCAGCACCCCGATTGCCATCACAGACTGGAAGTTATAGTGAATTAAAATCAGCCAGAAGTGGAATGGTTTGGTTAAGTCAAACACTAAGCAAGCTAGACCTAAGCTAATTGCCACAGGCCCAATAATGGCCGCAGCCTTAAGAATGCTGCTTTCGGCTCCCGCGCTGAGTTCCTTATTCGCCCAGCGCAAACCAATGCCAATCAGTAAACTGCCCGCGGATAACCCCGCCATAAACAGGTAAACGGCGATGACCCAGTGCCAAGTGACAGGATCATATTGCGCCATGTCGCCCCAAGTATTGTTCATAATCAAATCCCCCCTCTTTTGGTAGGAACGCGATATACCCTAGGTTTAGTGCCTAAATGGGTTTTATCTTGGTAAGTGATCTTAGTGTTGAGCAGTGTGGCCACTTCACTTTGTGGATCGTTAGCATCGCCAAACACTAAGGCATCGGTTGGACACACAGTCACACACGCTGGCTCTTCGCCCCGTGCTAAACGCGTATCCTTACAGAAGTTACACTTGTCAGCCACTTTGGTTTCTGGGTTCATAAAGCGCACTTTATAAGGGCACGCCGCCACGCAGTACATACAACCCACACACTTGTCGCCGTGGATGGAGACAATGCCGTCTTCACCCACATAGGCCGCGCCCGTTGGGCACACCTTAACGCAAGGCGCATCTTCACATTGCTGGCAAGATACCCTGTGGTATTTGAAGTGCAGATTGGGCATCTCACCAAAGGGGCCTTCCACACGCACTTGCAGACGAGTAACGCCTTCGGGTACGCCATTTTCACTGCGACACGCCACGTTACAAGCTTGGCAGCCGATGCACTTATTCTCGTCGTGCACCATTACATATCGTTTATTCATTTAAGCCTCCGATTAGCGCTTTGCCAGCGTGACGCCCGTGGTGTGCACTGTCATGCCACACACAGGAGCAGTAACGTGCGGTAGTAAGTTACCGCAGTGGATACCTTTGCCCGTTGCTCTGACCAACTCTTTGTTTTTAGAACCAAAGCCCATGTAAGCAAACACAGTATCTTGGCGAATGCCCGGCGTGACTAAGGCATGGCCTTCTTCTGTGCCTACACTGCTGGTGAGGCGGATTGGGTCGCCATTGCTGATCCCTAATTTGCCCGCAGTAACAGGGTGAACCCACACAGCGTTATCCGACATCAGGTTAGCGAGCATAGGCACATTGTGGGTTGCACCATTGGTGTGCACCGCCACTTTGCCTTGGATAAAGTACAGCTCATCTGCTTTTTTAAGATTCACTTCGCGGAACTTGATCACCCCACGGCCCGGTGCCATGGCTTCGACTTTCGCGGAAGTGAGTTCAATTTTGCCACTCGGAGTTTTAAAGGTCAGTGCGCTGGCGTAAGTGCCGTCTTCATCGGCAGGTCGCGCATTAGGGTATGCCTTAATAAACTCGGCAACCATCTTAGGCTCGCACAACATAATTGGCTTACCGAAGCTCACAAAACCTTCGTCTTTGATCCGGCGCAGCAGGTCAGTGTCGCGGTTCACCTGCAGCATTTGCAGGGTTTCCATGTTTTCCCATGGATAGAACTCGCCAAGGCCCATAGCCACACCCACATCCTTAAAGATCTGCCAAGAAGGCTTAGTATCACCTAAGGTTTCAACGACCCGTTGGCGCACATAATAGGCCGGATTTTTACCTGACTTATCAGCAATTTCTTCATCACGTTCAAGATAAGTTGACTCAGGTAGAATCACGTCCGCATAGGCGGCGGTTTCGCTGATATACACATCACACACGGCGATAAAGTCGAGCTTTTTCATCGCTTCAACAACGCGCGCCCTGTCTGTCATGGTTTGCATTGGGTTAGTGCGTGACATCACCCAGCCGTGTAACTGGTAAGGAACAGCGCTTAATGTGGCATCGAGAATAGTTTGGTAAACGCCGCCCGATGTCCACATCATGGCGTACTGTTCTTCCACCTGATCGATACGTTTCGCTGCTGGTTTTGGCATGTCTTTCACGCCAGGTTTTGCCAATACGGGCGCAACCGCTTCACCGGCAAGCTTGTTGTAATCACCGGGTTTCTGGCCGATATAAATCCCGCCCTTACGCTCGATGTTACCAATCAAGACGTTAGCGGCGTAAAGGGCGCGGCGCATCTCAAACTCTTCGGTGGTAAAGGTGGCTCTGTGACCAAAATCGACCACTGCATGGGGCGCTTTAGCGGCATATTCGTGGGCGATACGACGGATGTCTTTGGCAGGCACATCGGAGATAGTTTCTGCCCATTCAGGGGTATAAGCTTTCACTTCGGCGGCAAAGGCTTCGAAACCTTCCACATAACGCGCGACAAATGCCTTGTCGTAAAGATTATCTTCAATCAATACATGGCATAACGCCAAGGCGACGGCCACGTCGGTACCGGGGCGAATGGCATACCATTCATCGGCCTTGTCGGCCACAATGGAGAATCTTGGCTCGAACACCACCAGCTTGGCACCTTTGTCCATTTGCGCCGCCATCATGCCGCGGGTTTCGGACATATTGATGCCTTCGTACAGGTTATGGCCGAAGTTAATGATGTATTTAGAATTACTTAAATCACGTTTGACCTTAGTGCCAAAAATAGCCTTAGCGGCAATTTCATAACCGCCGGGGCAAGTCGACGCGTGGGTAAAGGTATTTGGACTACCAAAGGCGGTCGCAAGGTGAAACAAATGCTTTTCTTGTGAGCCAGATTTTGACGAGAATGCCACGGCTTCTGGGCCATGTTCTTTTTTGATTTTATTGAGGTTTTCAGCAATTAATTTATAAGCTTCATCCCAACTGATCTCAGCCCATTTGCCTTCGCCGCGCTCACCGACCCGCTTTAACGGTTTAACGATACGCTGTGGATCGTACAATAAACTATGGCCTGCGCCGCCACGGGCACACACTTTACCGCCAAAAGATTTAGCGGCCTTGTTGCCACTAATGAAGACGTTTTTGCCCTCAATCACCCGCGCCGAAATCGGGCAGCGAGTCGAACACATTTCACAAATACTGGCAATGTCTTTGCCCATGCCCTTTAGCTGCTTATTCTCTAATGCCGCTAAGCTGCCCGGCAGCAGACTGGCCAGCGCACACGTGGCGCTGCTCGCTCCTGCTCCCTTTAAAAAGGTTCGCCTATTAAGCTCAATCATGGTTACCTCCATCACGCTCATCCCACCCGTCAGTCGCCACATTGGACGCCATCGAGCAGAGGTTTGCTCACTGATTTGATTACTTTTTTAGTTATAAAGCGTTAAAACAGCGCCACCATATCTTCAAAACCAGCATACGCTGAATACACTGCTCATCCACAGAGATTGTTATCCCGAAAGAGGTAGGTGGGTATTGTGGTAAACCACATGGGGAAGCTCGGTGTGATCTACCGCAACTAAAACCTAAGACTGACCTTGAAATACGTGAATAAGATCAATAGGTCTTAAAAAACGGACAGAAAAAGCCGCCAGCTTTGGATACTGGCGGCTGAGAAGAAAACTGACATTTCAGTCAATTGCGATAACCCTAGCAGGATAAGAACATCGCGCTAGCGGGCGCAAACTGATTACAATCGCATTAATCCATTAGCTCTATATCGAGGCAGTTGAGCAGGCGTATCGCTTCATCGCGGCTAAACTTAGCGCCTTTGATTTTATTGTTAAAAATGTCGATATCGTAATTAGTGGCCTCGCTAAAATCCGCCTCCAATAGCTGACTGCGACCAAACAGACTATGACTAAAATCCGTGTAGGTGAAATTGGCTTGATTAAAACTGCCCTCGCGAAAATCGACATCGTGGGCCTTGCACTCTTCGATGATGATTTCATCGAGGGACAAGCCTAAAAATGAGCCGTCATTTAGAATGCATTGCTTAAAAGAAAAAGGCGCGGCAAAGGATAAACGCGACCACGCGGCGCGGGTCCAATCGATACCGACTAACTTACATTCTTCAAACTCGACCCCGCTGAACTGGCACTGGGGCACTTTCACTAAGCTTAAGTTGCAGCGTACAAAGCAACAATCGATAAACTTACATTTACGAAAAACGCTCTCGCTAAAATGGCAGTCTTGAAAGCAGCAATCCTCAAACTCTATGCCCTGTAGCTCTTGGGCTAATTCCGACAAACCATTGAACTGTTTTGATAAAAAACTATTGCCCTGCAAAGCCGCACTTGAGGCTAATTGCGATGGCGCAAACTGCGATTGTTTAAGCTGTGGCACTTCTTTCTGTGATGACATAACACCTCTAATCCTGCCCAATCCCCAACAATACGATAATGCAGGGCAATTGGGCTAGGTACGACCTAATGTTGACTCTCTGATAGGGGCGCCTGCTAGAGAGTCGCGACGAGTTCCTCAAGCTGATCGGTCGCCTTAGACCAACCCGGATGAAACCCCATATCCTCATGATTCTGCCTATCTTCGCTATTCCAATGCAGCACCCGCGCAGTGTACTTCCCTCCATTGGATATTTGGCTTAATGGTCTTGTGAGCTGCAACTGTGTCATAAGCTCGCACATCAGCGAAGAACAATGCAAATAGCCGTGGCAAATTTCGTCAATAAAGGTAAAATGTCGCCACTTTTTCGCGGCAGTCTAGCACAAGGTTCTCTCGGATTAATGGTTAGCATTTTCGAGCAAAATGGCACGGGCCCAGCCCGCTTTAACAGACCACTTTCACTGTGGTGCCAACCTTGCCCTGCGTTTGTTCCATCCCTTGCATTATCTCCTGCTGACACACATCAAACACCGCCCGAAAATACCCCTTTTGCTGTTCAAGATTTAACATCAAATCCCGCAAACTGGCTGAGCGCTTTACACCCTAAGCCACGCGCGAATAATAAAGCGGTTGCAATGAATCTGGCTGTTGCTAACGCCATAATCCTTCTGCAAACCGACACTTATAAAAACCTTATCCCTACACTCTCTATCCTAAGGAATACTCGTCATGAGTCTTGCTGATTCCGTATTAGCCGTGAATAACGATTTGCCAATCCGCACCGACAGCCCAGTCCACAGCGGCAAGGTTCGCAGCGTTTACTGGCTAACCGATGCCGACAGCCGCCGTTTAATCAAAACCAAGGGTTATAACGTCCCCGAAGATACCCCGCTTGCCATCATGGTGATCAGCGACCGTATCTCGGCCTTCGACTGTATCTTCCACGGTGAAGGCGGCCTCAAAGGCATTCCCGGTAAAGGCGCGGCATTAAACGCGATATCTAACCATTGGTTTAAACTGTTCGCCGAAAACGGCCTAGCCGACAGCCATATTTTGGATATCCCTCACCCGTTCGTATGGATAGTCCAAAAAGCCCGCCCCATTAAAGTCGAAGCCATTTGCCGCCAGTACATCACAGGCTCAATGTGGCGCGCTTACTCTAAGGGCGAGCGCGTATTCTGTGGCATCACATTGCCAGAAGGCTTAGAGAAAGATCAAAAGCTCCCTGAGCTGTTAATCACCCCATCGACTAAGGGCATTTTAACCGGTATTCCGGGTGTGCCCGCGCAGGACGACGTGAACATCAGTCGAGCCGATATCGAAGCCAACTACCAAGCCTTTGGCTTTGAAAAGTTAGAAGATATCGACCTGTACGAGAAGCTGTTAAAGGATGGCTTTAAAGTGATATCAAAAGCGCTGGCCGACATTGATCAAGTGTTTGTCGACACTAAATTTGAGTTCGGTTATGTCACCGACAAAAACGGTAATTCAAAACTGATTTACATGGATGAAGTTGGCACTCCAGACTCATCACGTATTTGGGACGGCGCCGCCTACCGCGATGGCAAAATCCTTGAAAACTCTAAGGAAGGCTTCCGCCAGTTCCTGTTAAATCATTTCCCAGATCCTGATGTGCTGCTCAACAAAGACAGAATGCCAGAGCGTGAAGCCCTAGCACGCGATAATGACCTGCCACTTGAGGCCATGATGCAAGTGTCACGCACTTACACCGGCGTTGCCGAGAAAGTGACTGGCGCGGCAATTCCGCTGCCAGCCAATCCAAAGGCAGATATTATTAAGATACTCAAAGATGAGTATGATCTGATTGTTTAATCAGATTTCAGGTTAGTTAGGGAGTATCCCTGCCCCCTGAATTGAAAAGGCGCTTAGGCGCCTTTTTGTTTGCTTTGCAAAATAGATTATCCAAACTTCGTTTGGATCAAAGTCGTGGGGCTTCACCCCACACCCGACCAAGAGGGGATCAACAGCAATCCCCTCTTGGATCTCCCTTGCCGCTCCTAGCGAAGTTACATGCATTAGGTACTAGCTTCGTGCTTATTCGAAAATAGCTAACGCTTCCGATGGGGCGTCCCTTCCCCCCGAAAGCTACGCAGACGTCCTGTCTGCGGCACGCTATTTCCTTCAACGCCCTTCAGCAACTTCGCAGGGAAAGGTGTACTTCTGAGGCTTTGGTGTTGACTGTAATCCCAAAAGAGTTTTGCCAGCCCCATCATTCCAATAAATATCATGCAACTGTGTAGACCATCTAAAGTCGATCAGACTAAAATGATCAAGAAATTCGCTAACTAATTGTAGAATAAGGATGTTACATGAATAATTTTAGCAATAAATATACATTAAATTTTTCGCTTAGAGTGTTAGCGATTCTTGGGTGTATCGGACTAATAATAGCATTGCTCATCTTAGCGATTTACGCATATCAAATGGGCTGTTTTTCATTACTCTCAAATCCGCATGATTTAACTTGCCGTCTATCAGCTTATAACGAAGATTGGAGTACTTTTGGTTCTTTACTATCTGGCGTTTTTTCAATGGTTGCAGGCTTTGGCACCTTAGGCATCCTTTTAATGGGGATGCAACAATTCAAAGTCCAACAAGATCAGATTGCAAAACAAGCTGAAAACCAAAAATCATTTGAAGATAGACAGCAAGCAAAGTGGGATAATGAGAACGACATCATCAGCTTTCAAAAATATCAAATGCATACTAGATCTTTTGAGAATTTACTCATCAATATTGAAAAAAAAAGCAAGAACACAATTACTTTTAAGTCAACAACAGAGTTATACAATAAAATATTTAAAACCAACAGCTCAACTATGACAGTATCTAAATCAAACAGTGAAAACCAAGATTCATCACTGCCTTATATAATAGAATATTACAACATGCTCATTAATGACATTAATAAACCCTCTGTGAATTGTGAAGGTGTAATGTCGAAAATATCTGAGTTACTAGATAAATTATGCATTTGGTATAAATCCCCATCGGATATATTAAGGATTACAGTCGATTCTAGTGCACTTGACTACAGCCCATTTTCAATTAACAAAATAATGCACCAGACAGCTGATGTCATCAATTTAATTACCCAATTTAGCAACATTAAAAATCTAGATAAATTAGAAAAAACCAATTCTAGTGCTGGAATAAATTTCGTTAAGAGTATCACCGCATCATCCAGCGGGTCGATTTCATTTACAAGTAAAATAAATGGAATTAAAGAGCTTATTGAAATAATTATATGGCATGATGAAAATTCACACGCACTAAACAGTCCATTAAAATCTCTTTCACTCAATATCATTTACAATGATGAAATTCAAATTTTCAATGATAAAAGTTTCACCAATGAATTCATTAAAAAATTCGACGAATTACTCAACATTGAAAATAGTGATATCATAACTGAAGATATAAGGTCCACTTTTTTAGCATTTAAAAACAAACAGGATGAAAATCCAGGGTTTGATTTATTATATGGGTAGAAGAGTTAAAAATGGGACATCCATAACTCTCATGGGGTTGCGGCCAACACCGCGGCGTCAGAAGTTCACCTCCCCTCGGAGTTGCCGCAGGGCATTAGCGTTCGTTGCGTGATCGAGGCATGGATGCCGTGAACTAAATGGACATCCATTGTTAATGGCGCGGTAGTTAACCTCCGACTATGCTTAGGCTAAGCATTGAACAAAGAGGTTTGTATGCCGCGCCCTCGCAGAACTCAGATTAGTGTTGAAGACACGCCCTTCTATCACTGTTGTAGTCGCGTTGTTCGGCGTGCATTTTTATGCGGCGATGATAGTTACTCGGGGAAAAACTATGACCATCGCCGCGCCTGGGTAGAATCGCTACTATTTGAACTTGAGGCTGTTTTTGCTATTGATGTAGCCGCCTTTGCGGTGATGTCGAATCATTTGCATGTGGTGTTACGGGTAGATATCGACCGAACTAATCGTTGGACTGATCGCGAAGTGCTTGAGCAGTGGCATAAGCTATTTAAAGGTGATGAATTAACGCAAAAATTCGCTAAAGGTGAGTTGGTTGAACCTCACCAAGTCCTCAGGCTAAAGCATGCTATAGCAATTTACCGTAGCCGTTTATGTGATATCAGTTGGTTCATGCGTTGCTTAAACGAACCGATAGCAAGACAAGCAAATCAAGAAGATAACTGTAGTGGTCGTTTCTGGGAAGGCCGCTTTAAGTCACAGGCTCTTCTTGATGAAACTGCTGTTTTAGCCTGTATGACCTATGTTGATTTGAATCCCATCAGAGCCAAAATGGCTGACACGCCAGCACAATCAGACCATACCAGCATTCAGCTACGCATTCGGGCAGCATTGAAAGGTGATCAGCCTAGCAATCTACTGCCTTTCATTGGTAAAGAGCGCGATAACCAACCTAATGGAATCGCGTTTACACTCAAGGATTATCTTGAGTTAGTTGAGGATACAGGGCGGATCATCCGCAACGACAAGCGTGGTGCAATAAGTGAAAATAGCGCCAACTTACTGACAAGATTAAATATATCCCATGAAAATTGGTTAAAACTGACCACAGAGTTTGGCAAGCTCTTTCGTGGTCCAGTGGGGACGCTGCAAGAACTGACCGATTACTGCGAGCATTTAGAGAAGCGACGACGGCACTTTGCTAAATGCTGTCGGTACCTTAACGCTGGCTGATTTCAAGCCTGTTTCATTGCTCGTTCCTTCAAGACCTCCAACGAGGCAATGGGTTGGGCTTTTTTTACTAAAAATATCGTTTTTTCAGCCAAATAGGTCAATTTAGTTAGTCATCATCCTTTGGAACCCTAATTCGCTAGCCTTTTAACGGCTAAGTGACTTTTTGTCACTTAAATGCCAACAGAAAGTGCATTATGTTCTTGTTTTATCTTGGGTGGCCTTATTTAAGTCTTTTTAAGTCATTTTGACTTTGATTTAAAAAATAAAAAATCGGAGGGGCTTATTAGTAATATAAAAAAGGTGTGACACTTAGCGTGTCACACCTAGATAATCAATTTTTAAATTATAAATATCAACTACAAATAATTAGAATCGATATTCAACACCTAAACTCGCTTGTTTAAAGTCTGTGTCTGTATCTGCGCCGTTACTAACATTCTCAACGGTAATTCCTGCATCATACCAAGTGTACTCGGCATTAATTAAGAATCGATCTGTAACTTTAAATGCGACACCAGCACCAGCGAACACACCTTCATCATCTTTATTTCCAGAAAAACCTAACACATCATAATCTGTGGAATACCATAGTTGCCCGCCTTTAGCGTACAACTCAACGCGATCGACAATGGGATATGAGACTTTTAGCGCAGCGGTATAACCATCTGTTTCTGCATTAGAAAGGCTATTACCATAATCACCGAAGTTGACGTATCCGCCTTCGATAGCTAAATATTGGTTGAAGCGATAACCAACAAGCCCTTGAATAACATCGCTATCGTCGTCAAAGTCATCCTTGCCATCGACTTTTAAATAACCATAGTTAGCACCAACATAAATGCCATTTTCTGTGGCGTCATTATTTTCCATGCTCTGCGCCTGAGAGTAAGCACTAACCGATGCTAAAGAAATAATGGCGGCCAAAGTAAGAATGGTATTTTTCATAATGTACTCCTAGTTAATTATTTAAATACGCTAAGTACATTACAAAAGTAATGCCAGACTTGCTAAATCAAAGCAGAATAATTTTATAAAATTAAAAAATAACATTTATATCAATGCATTATATCAAGTGAAAAATGTAAAATAAATAATGAACAGTTTAAATAAACTGCTAAAATCGCTTATATATCACTCGCTGTTAGTTATCCTCACTCTGACGAATGTATTTATTGCCTATTACATTGTAACTATTTCACAGGCAACAAATAAACCCACAAACCAGCAACATTCAACCAACTTACTATATATGACAAGTTAGTTATCATTCATGCTGCACAGGTTAATTTTAAATAAATTTTAAAATAGTAATTTCTGAACGATAAAATATCCGTCTTTCATTCGTTAATAATATATAACGACTTAATCGTTAAAATGATATTGGGAAAATATCATAAAACTATTATTCCCCCTTTACCCAAGAAAATGATTTTTCCAGAAATGCCGTTGCATCATTCTCTATGATAAGACCATGGGCCATGATGATAACTTTTGGCTCCCAAGCTAATATTTTATTAATATGATTACGTGCTTGTGTCTTAGCAAACATAAAACTTAAACGCCAATCTAAGGGCATTTTACCGTTTGGAGCGAGTATTCCCGCTCCGCGAGCCAATAATCGCTGTAAAGCACTGAAGGATCCCCTCATAAATCAGCCATAGCATAGCCATATTTGAGCAACTGATTGGCGAATAATACCCAGGCCGCCAGCAATTCTTTCTCCGTGATTTGATAATCAGGCCGCCTGAGTACCTCCAATCCCAAGCGAATCGTTGAGAGTACCGTTCGATGCCCAATGGTATTGGCCTGAAAATGCTTATCCCAGCCCTGTTGCTGTGCGTGTAAACCAACTAGCCACAACAGGCATTGAACCATCAACGCTATCAGTAGGATGATGTCGAATCGCTCTGGACTGTTGGTACGACTTTGGCGTAAGCCAAAGCCGTATGCCGGGCTTTTGAGGTCACGAAAGGTTTCCTCTATTTGCATACGTTTGGCGTACAGGTTTACCAGCTGCTTTGGGCTCCGAGATTCTGGTGGTAAATTGCTGGCTAACACCCAAGGCTCTTTCGCCGATGTTGAGTACGTTTTTGCCGATGGATGGTGGCAATTAGTCCTCGTTGAACGCTGATTTGTACGCCCCTTAGGTTTGCTACGATAAAGCGTGAGATGGCAATTGATAGGGTTAGTTTTGGTCAAGGTCTTACAACCCAGGCTCTTCGCTTGACCGTTGGCCAAGTCATGTGTACTGCGAACTGCACGCCAATTTTCAGCGCCAATATCTGCAAATTGAACTGTACCGCGAATACGGCTTAGCCAAAACCAACCATGCGCCTCAACCTCTTTGTACCAAGGCACTTTGAACCCCGCGTCAGTCACGATGAGAGGGGTAACATGCAAAGGTAAAATCTTGGCTAAGTCCGCTAAAAAACCGTTGTGGGAGGCCTTAGAGCATTGTTCTGATAGGGGATAGGACTTCTCATACAGGGTAATAGAGCGGCCATTGAAGGCTATTGAGGCGCGCAGGGCCATGATGCGTTTATGCTCTCGGATGTCTGACCAATCGACGAGCACAATCGGCATAGGGTTACCAGAACAGATGAGGCTGGCATGCCATTGGTAGACAGCTAACCGTTCTTGATGCAGATGCGTGTTGCCGAGCAAACGATCAATGCGCTTGATGTTGTGCTTGGTTCGGGCCGTGGTTGGTAAATTTCGACCTAACTCAGTCAAGGTCAGTGTCTTACATTCAATCAGTGCCTTAGAGGCCAGCATCAAGCTGTTTAATCGTTTTAGGTGAAGTTCTGGGCAGTATTGGTGTAAAGAATGTTGTAGGATATTGGCTTCGCGCATCTTGTTGTCCAAGTGTAGTTTTTGGCGAAACCATTTGATCATGCAACAAGATGCGCTTCCACCCTAATTTGATGATTTATTTGTAAATCATCAGGGGATTCTTCAGTGTAAAGCATTAAAAGATTCGGGTGAAAAGTTCTCGATAAGATCCGTCACAATCAAAGTACGCGATGCTTTATGAAAGAACACACATTCCTGCATGAAATGAGAGCCCGTAAATAAAAGTTGGTCAATATCAGCCGCCCACATGGCATGAAATTGAGCGGTGAACAGGCCATCAAAATGGAGATCTGGCCGCTTTGTTTGAACTTCCGAGGTACCATAGCTTTGGGCCTGCGGATAACGTTGCTGCCAGTCCTTTAAAAACAGGTGGTGCAAATGATTAGGTGCAATAAGATAACGAACTTCGCCTAACGCCTCGACCAGTGCTTGAAGTTCAGAGGTGAGCTTGATTGGGCTATGTACCCACAAAGCGCCATTATTTAAGCGGATCACTGTCATCCGAGTGGTATAGGGCAAGGTAAAAAATGGTACGGCTTCACCATCAAAAATCCACAGGTTTTCTGCTAGTTGCTTCATATCAACTCTCCATGCTACCAATCATTCCATCAATAATCGCTTTCGCTTTATTGCACATTGAAGCACGAAATCAGCCGCCAGCCATCATCACAAAAGTATGAAAAGAGAATAGAAAAGCCAGAGTACCCAAGACTCATTTTGTTTTAAGGGCTAACAAACCTTACTTAAACCCAATAAATCGCCCTTACCCTTCGACGTTGCGAAGAGGCACGAAGACTCTTTATTAAAAAAGATGGGTGTGGCTGGGGGGAAATAAAGGGGAGTAAACGCTTTTCCGTTTTGGTCAGATCTTGATTAAGAATCTGTGGGGCCTAGCCCCACGACTTTGAGTTGCCCAACCTTCAACCCAAGGTCAAATCTTCACGCAGACAAACAGCGCGTTGCCGGATGCGAGATCCCACGGGACGATTTTTTCATAATCGTGTTCGAAAACATGCACTTCAAAATAGGGGGCTAACAATTCCTGCAGTTCTGTGAAGCTAGTCGCGACCATGGCATGTTGATCTTGCCATTGCTCAATGCTGTGTAGTTCTTGTAAGCCAACGTCCTGCAAACCTGCGGCGTGCAACCCCGCTTCCAGCGAGCCTAAATCTTTCATGTCAGAGACTGGTAAAGACGAAGCTGACACCTCAGTAAACGGCAGACTGCTTTTGGCAATACTCAACTTTAAGGACTGTTTCTCGCCTTGACCACTGTAATGCCAACCGGATTCGAAGGCAAAATGGCTACCATCAAACTCGGCAAAATGCTTAACCGAGGCAGTGTTATCGATTCTGTGTTTATCGACAGTATTAAAACAAAACAATCCGCCGTCATTGAGCGCACTGTGCACACTGGCGATACAACTTTTAAGCCGTTCGATACAAGCACTGTAATGGATGGAATATAAGAAACAGGTGATCAAGTCGACGCGCTCTTCTAAATAAAAAGCGGTCATATCTTGCAAATTAAACTGGGCTTCGGGACAACGGCGCATGGCCATGTCGAGCATAGGCTGATTGATATCTAGGCCACTGCATTGATAACCGAGATCGATAAAATGCCGCACATGGGGACCCGTACCACAAGCTAAATCAAGGTGTTGTTTACCGTTATTACCCAGGAACTGATGCAGACGATGAATGCTCGCACTCTGTTGCTGGTAGTTAATATCGGCACACATTAAATCGTAATAGCCAGATAAATCGGTATAGAGCGCGTTGGATGACATAGTAGCGAATAGGTAACAAGGGCAATTTTAGGTGGCGCATGATATATCAGTTAGCCGATTTCATAAACAAACAATTGCCCTTTTGCTAAGTAAGCCACAAGCTAAAGCGGCCATTTGTGTACTCAAGGATTCAATTCGAGTTAGTAGCGCAATAATCGCAGATAGAAAGATACGTTAGTCAAAGAAATGAAAACGCAGTGAACTCACAACATACATCGAGCTCACACTCTCGATTAACTAGTTGCAGGCACATCTCGCGGATTGCTCACAAGGCGGCGCAGCGGCCACTTCGCACATCCCCGCTGTTTTACCTTCGCCGACACACCAAGCATTACAGTCAAAGGTATCAGGATGACCTAAGTCGTCACTGTGACCGTGTATTACATCTTTGCCGGGGTTAGATTCGACTAACAGGCCATCGGGCAAACACGCCTCGCCAAACATTCTGCCATTAGGCACACCTTGTGCGTCGGTACCGACATGGCACCCCGCAACACCGGGCGCAACACCGTCACTGTCCTTCCACCAGCTCTGTTTGTTCTCTTGCCAATCAGAGGGTTTAAATTCTATGGTGCCCATGGCACCGGCCATTCCCTTGGCGCCATCTGAGGGTTCACCGATTTCACCGTGGGCAAACACTTGGCTAGCTAGCAGCAAGGAACAGGATGCGAATAGGGTTAAAGCTGTAAACTGTTTCATAACACCTCCTTTGTTTGAGTCAGAATAAGCTTAGTCAGATGTGTCGATATCGCCATTTTAGATTCTATGGTGAACGCACAAAGCAGAAGATCCAGATAGGTTAAGATGTTGAACGAGCGCGGCTATGGTGCATGAAAGTTCAGCTCTGCATAGGTAGTTAAATGTTCGAGTTTAGGTTTAGCAAAGTAATAACCCTGAAAATACTCAATCCCGATTCCAGCGAGATAATTCAGTTCGGCTTCGCTCTCAACCCCTTCAGCCAAGACTCTGGTATTTAGCTCTAGGCAAATACGCAGTATTTCATCCACCGCCAGCTGTTTTTCTTTATCGACATCGATATCACGGATCAAGGTCATATCGAGTTTTAATACTTGAGGGCGCAGGGCATCCAACCAACTTAAATCAGCAAAACCACTGCCAAAATCATCGATTGCGGTGATAAAACCACGTTTAGCATAGCTCTCGAAGATACGGACTAATTTCGCTCGGTCGACAATTTGCTCGCCCTCAGTCACTTCAAACATGATTTTGTGGATATCAAACCCATACATGTCGGCAGCTTCAATCGTCGCGCGGATACAAGTCTCAGGGTTATACACGGCGTTAGGTAAAAAGTTGATACTGAGCATCTTATCGAGTCCCAGTTTGGAGGCGGTTTCTATCGCTTTAACTCGGCAGGCCTGATCGAAATAGTATTTGTTGCTTTCGTTAATCCGCTCAAACACCCATCCAGCGCCTTCTCCATTGGGCCCACGGACAAGGGCCTCATACCCGTGGATCTCACGACTAGGCCAATGAATGATAGGTTGAAATGCCATTCGAATTTCAAATCCTAATGACTTACCACTTAAGCAATCCATGCAAGTTTGTTGCTTTATTTGAGCGGGAAAATCCATAAACGGCCTCCTAAACATCACCTTACTAGTGTGAGGATAAATGGTTAAATTTGCCAGTTTTTACTGTTCATCATGTTAATAAAATCTTTCACCACAAGATGTTGGCATTTCATCATGAGCACTTACCTCATCCACGCAGACCACAAGGTAAATCAGGCTTAAGTAGTATTCACGAATTTAGCCTGCAAAATTTAACAAATGTAAATGATAACGAATATCATTAACTTAACCGTACGCTTACGTTATATTGTGCTCACTTTTCCATCCCATCCCCAAAATATCAGGCTTAATGATGAACACACTGCGCTTGTCCACACTCTATTCAGCAATAATCATTGCACTATCGACTGCTATGCCAAGCTATGCCGATGAGGCCGCTCCCAATGAAAATGTCGATGAAAAAATTGAAAAAATAGAAATCAAAGGCAGTTATATTGCAGGTTACAACGCCAGTACCGCCAGTGGTGCTTCAAAATTAGAATTGCCAATCAGTGATATTCCGCAATCTGTCTCTGTGATTACCAGCGCGCAAATGAGCGACTTCCAACTCACTAATATCAACACGGTTTTAGATACAGCGACGGGTGTCAATGTTGAACGTATCGAGACTGACCGTACTTATTACACGGCCCGCGGCTTTGATATCACTAATTTCCAGATTGATGGTATCGGCCTACCATTAAGTTCCGGCAGTAACCATTCTGACGAAGATACCGCCATTTATGACCGCGTCGAAGTGATCCGCGGCGCCAATGGTTTAATGACAGGAGTAGGCAATCCCTCTGCCACGGTAAACTTTATTCGTAAGCGCCCAACGGCAGACAATCAACTTAATATTAATGCCAGCTACGGCAGTTTTGACAATGCTCGCCTTGAACTCGATGGCACAGTGAATTTGGGCGAAAAAGTCGCGGCCAGAGCGGTGGCGGTGAAGCAAGTTCAAGACTCCTATCTTGATCGCTACCAACAAGACAAGAATGTCTTGTATGCCATGCTTGAGGCACAATTATCCGATAACACGACTCTTTCACTCAGCCATGCTTATATCAAAAATGACACAGATGGTGGCCTATGGGGTGCACTGCCGCTGTATTATACCGACGGTAGCGCGACCAATTATGATCGCTCTACTAGCACCTCGGCCAATTGGTCATCATGGCTAGTTGAGAAGCACAATACTGTGGTTGAGCTAAGTCATTACTTTAACGATGACTGGCACCTACGTGCGACTTACTCGCATAAATCAACCGATGAAGACACCCAGCTTTTTTATGTTTATGGCACACCAGATAAAACCACAGAGTTAGGTCTGACCGGTTACGGCAGTGAATATGATGCAACAGAAAGCAGCGATTTGGCCGATGTATATGTTAAAGGCGATATCAATTTGTTTGGCCGTGAACACCAGTTAGTTTTTGGCCTAAACTACTCAACGTCAGACAAACAAGAACACTCACTCTACGACTACACCACAGGCAATGGTTTCCCTGCCATGCCAGACCTCAATACGTGGGAGGGCAATACGCCCTATCCCACCTTTGCCGACAGTCCATTGGGGAGCGATGTTAACTCAACCCAAAAAGCCGCTTATTTCACTGGACGGTTTAATTTGTTTGAAGACATGCACTTAATTACTGGTGGCCGCTTTAACCAATGGGAAGCAAAAGGTGAATCCTACGGTGAATCACGGGATACCGATGCACAAGATTTCATCCCTTACCTAGGGCTTGTCTATCGTTTTATGCCAGAACTGGTCGCCTACGCTAGCTATACCGAAACCTTCCTCGCACAAATTAAAAGAGACATTAACAATCAATTGATTGACCCAGTGACAGGCGAAAGTCGTGAGGTCGGTTTAAAGAGCGAATTATTTGATGGTAAGTTAATCGCCAGCCTCGCCTACTTCGATGTCGAACAAGTGAACTTGGCTGTTCCACTCAACAGCAATCCTGATAACAAGATTTTTATTGCTGGTGATGGGATCAATAGCAAAGGTTACGAACTGGATATAGCGGGAGAGGTTTATCCGGGCTTACAGGTGAGCTTAGGTTATACCGACTTCAACATTAATGGCCGCGATGATGTTGCCAAACTGGTAAAAGAATACACGCCAAGTAAGTTATTTAAGTTAAGTGCCGTCTATGAATTTGAGCAACTCGAAGGCTTAAGCTTTGGTGTTAACATGCGCTGGCAGGATGATATCTCTCGCACACAGGATGACGTAGTTGCTGATGGTTTTGCCAATGCGGGTGACCCTATTATCACGAAACAAGATGCCTATGCTATCGTCGATTTGATGGCGCGCTACGCATTTACCGACAATGTTAGCCTGACCGTTAACGCCAACAACATCACCGATGAGAAATACCTCAATAGCCTCTATTGGGCACAAGGTTTCTACGGTGCACCAGCCAACTATAGTGCAACTGTAAGCTGGAAGATGTAATGCTATTTAGGATGGGGCAATCCCAATAAGAACTGGCGAACAAAAAGGGCAGACTCGATTTAAGTCTGCCCTTTTCTATTCTTCAGCACTTATTACTTCAACACTGACTACTTCAACTTATAAATCACTTCAACTCTATCTTCTATGCTCACTTGACCATATTGATAACTCTCGGCGGCGCCCATAGCATCGGCTTTGGCGTTCATGCGTAACATCACAGGTTGCACAGGGCGTTGATCGTAATAACGGATCTGCCAGATCTTGCCGAGATTTTCACCAAAGCCTTTAGCCAAAGACTCGGCTTTTTGTTTAGCATCCACAATCGCGGCTTGGCGTGCCTTGGCGACGTATTCCGCTTCTTTGCTCGATTTAAGGGCGATGTTGTTCACCCGATTCATGCCCTCTTCTAAGGCTGAATCTAAGATTGCATTCAAGCGGCTTAAGTCTGTTACCGTCACGGTAATTTGACGACTGGCGGTGTAACCCGTCAGCTCAGGTGCCTTATCCTGCACATAGGTGTATTGCGGCTGAAGATTTAAATTCGCGCTCTGGATCTGAGCTTTAGCCACACCCGCTGCGGTGAGACGGGCGATAAACTTAGCCACGGCGGCATCGGAATTATCCTTGGCGGCTTTCGCGGTTTTTTCGATCACGGCCACTTCCACATTCACATCCGCCATATCGGGTTCGACTTGGATTTGACTCACACCCATGGTTTCAATGTGGGGGAAATCGACCTCTGCAGCGAGTACCGCTGGCGCCATAAACGCACTCGAAAAAAGACCACCCGCCACCAATACCGCTAAAAGAGAATTTTTCATAACTGACTCCAAAATAATGTGCTTATAGCTAAACCACTTCAAATAGAACGCATATTCAAACGAGACGGTTAACACGACTGTGTCGCTTATTTAGCGCTTAGGCTATCAGTAAAAAGTGCCAATACCTGTACCAATATGTAACAGCATCAACAAACTGTCTCTTGCTCCCTATAAACGCGGCGGATTTTAAAAAGGGTTATTTTTTCTGAAAAATATTTAGCTCGTTTTATCCCTATGGGTTCGACTGCGGATCTCTGGCGGATATCTCTATATCCACACCCAAAATAGGCCTTAGGGTTAACTGGCATATTCAGCGCCCCAGTTGTACAATTTTCAGCCAAAGCTACTGTACCTTTTAACCACTTCAGGTATAATCCGCCATCTTTTTTAAGGCGGCTTATACCTCAGCGAGAAACCATGACAGTTGAAACTTTTAAACCCAAGCAAACGACCACGCTTGATATCCCAGTCAAAACATTAGAAGCCACCAGCACTAATGCTGTTACCACTGGGAATCGCATCGGTTTCGTGTCTTTGGGCTGCCCAAAAAACCTCGTGGATTCAGAGCGTATTCTGACTCAGTTACGCATCGACGGCTACGAAGTGACTAACAGCTACGACAATGCCGACTTAGTTATCGTCAACACCTGCGGCTTTATCGATGCTGCGGTTGAAGAATCTCTGGATGCTGTGCGTGAAGCCTTAGAAGAAAACGGCAAAGTGATCGTCACTGGCTGTCTTGGCGCCAAAGAAAACCAAATCCGTGAAGTGCACCCTGATGTATTAGAAATCACGGGCCCACACAGCTACGAAGCTGTGTTGAAGCATGTTCACAAATATGTGCCTAAGCCAGAACACAACCCTTTCACGTCATTAATCCCACAAACAGGGGTTAAGTTAACGCCTAAACATTACGCTTATTTAAAGATTTCAGAAGGTTGCGACAACCGTTGTACTTTCTGCATTATTCCTTCGCTACGTGGCGATCTCGACAGCCGCCCAGCGGGCAGCATCTTAGATGAAGCTAAGCGTTTAGTGGAATCAGGCGTACAAGAAATTCTAGTTGTGAGCCAAGACACCTCGGCCTACGGCAAAGACAAAGGCGGTCGTACCGATTTTTGGAACGGTATGCCAGTCAAGCAAGACATTACTAGCCTAGCGCGCCAACTGGGTAAAATGGGCGCTTGGGTGCGTCTGCATTACATCTATCCATACCCATGGGTTGACGATTTGATCCCCTTGATGGCCGAAGGTTTGATTCTGCCGTATTTGGATATTCCAATGCAGCATGCAAGCCCGCGCATCCTCAAGATGATGAAGCGTCCAGGCCGTGTTGACCGTCAGTTAGAAGCAATTCAACGCTGGCGTGAAATCTGCCCCGATCTAGTGATCCGCTCGACCTTTATCGTCGGCTTCCCAGGTGAAACCGAAGAGGATTTCCAAATCCTGCTCGATTTCTTAAAAGAAGCCCGCCTCGATCGCGTCGGTTGCTTTAAGTATTCAGAAGTGGATGGCGCTGTCGCCAACACCATCGCCGAGCTTATCAGCGAAGAAGTGAAAGAAGACAGATACCACAGATTTATGGAAGTCCAAGCCGAGATCAGCGCCGAGCGTTTAGCCCGTTTCGTTGGCCGTACCTTAGATATTCTGATTGACGATGTAGACGAAGAAGGCGCCATTGGCCGCAGCTTCGCCGATGCACCTGAAATCGACGGTATGGTGTTTATCAATGGTGAAACTGAGTTGGAACCTGGTATGTTGGTTCGTGCCCGCATCACCCATTCAGATGAACACGATCTATGGGCTGAAGTAGTCGACGCTGACACCCAAGACTAAGATAGATTCTAGGTTCTAGGTTCCAGGGCCTAGATTCTCGCAGCTGCGCTCTTTGCAGCGTCCTAGCAGGGCGAAGCCCGCCCTGCTTTCTACCTTCACTATACATCTGGCCCCAACATCTTATTGGCATCGACCCACAGCTCGAACTCTTCTGCTGTCACCAACTCAAGTTCTAATGCCGCTTGGCGCAGTGTCTTATGTTCGCTATGGGCTTTTTTGGCTATCTTAGCGGCCTGTTCATAACCGATATGTTGATTCAGCGCCGTGACTAGCATAAGTGAGTTTTCCACATGCAGCGCGATTTGCGGTTCATTTGCCACTATGCCGACCACGCAGTGATCGTTAAACGACTGGCAAGCATCCCCCAATAAGCGCCCCGATTGCAGCACATTGGCGATGATCATCGGCTTAAATACATTGAGCTCAAACTGACCATTGCAACCGCCAATGCTAACGGCGACATCATTACCCATGATTTGCGCGCACACCATAGTCATGGCCTCGACCTGAGTCGGGTTGACTTTGCCCGGCATAATGGACGAACCGGGTTCATTTTCAGGCAGGAATAACTCACCGATGCCGCAGCGCGGGCCAGAACCTAACATCCTAATATCATTTGCGATCTTCATTAAACTGACTGCCGCCACTTTATAGGCCGCCGACAGGGCGACTAATTCATCGTGGGCAGCAAGGGCGGCAAACTTATTCGGTGCCGTCACTAAGGGCAAGCCCGTGAGTTTTGCGATATTGTCCGCCACCTTAACGGCGTAATCCTTGTGCGTATTCAGCCCTGTGCCGACGGCGGTCGCACCTAAGGCTAACTCGGCCACCCGCTTGAGACTGTGCTCAATGCCTTCGATGGCATAACTTAACTGCGCGGCGTAACCCGAAAACTCTTGGCCCAAGGTTAACGGTGTCGCATCCATAAAATGGGTGCGGCCGATTTTAACTAGGTGCGCAAATTCCTCGGCCTTATGCAGCAAGCTCTGCTGCAATAACTTCATGCGGGGCAAAACCAGCTCAACGGCTTGGCGATAGGAGGCAATGTGCATGGCGGTGGGAAAGGTGTCGTTGGAAGATTGCGAGCGGTTAACATCGTCATTGGGATGCAAGCATTTAACCGCATCGATAAGTTGCCCACCCGAGAGCACATGGCCGCGATAGGCGATCACCTCATTGACGTTCATATTGGTTTGCGTGCCCGAGCCCGTTTGCCAAATCACCAAGGGAAATTGCGTATCGAGTTTACCTGCTATCAGTTCATCGCACACTTGGGCAATCAGTTGGGCTTTAGCTTGAGTCAAAGTGCCAAGTTGTTGATTGGTAATGGCGGCGGCCTTTTTGAGATAACCAAATGCATGGATCACTTCAATCGGCATTGACGCTTCGACACCGATACGAAAGTGCTGCCGCGAACGCTCGGTTTGCGCGCCCCAATAACAGTCTGCGGGGACTTGTACCTCGCCCATAGTGTCGTGTTCGATTCGATATTGCTGTGCCATGCGCATCTCCTTCGCTAAAACTCTCTAAGCCTTCACCATACTCGCTCAGGGCGAAAGTACAATTAACCTCCAACAAGGAGTATCAATAATAAGGCTGATTTAAGCGTAAAGATTGGCGTAAAGGCAGGCGGAAGAGCGTGAATTGGCAGGATTAGCGAGGCACTAACACAGCAGACTAAAACAGTAAAAAGCAGATTAACAAAAACGCAGACCTAGAAAGTCAAAAGGGGCATCGCCCTTGTGCTGATGCCCCTTTCGGTTTTGTGCCTTACGGTCATATGACCCTTTGCCCTTTTTCGCTTTCTCAGTACGGGTCCTAAACAAGGGACTCGTCACTAACGCTTTAAGTGCGTTGTCGGTAATGGTGCCTCGGCCACTTTCGTGTTCTAAGGTCATATTTTGCGGTTTTTGTTTAGTCATTTTATGCCTCACTGCTTAATGAAAGTTAAGCCCATGGCCTAACCGCGCAAACTATAACGCAATCAAATCAGATGTACAGAGTTTGTGCACTCCAATATAAAAAATGGCTTTGACTAGTAGGAAAGTATGATAGATTATTCAAACAAAAATAATATATTAGCTTAATAATCAATAAGATTTAGTTAATAGGTTTTCAGGTTTAGTTTACCGATTTTGCCATAACCTTTATTGGCACTCAGGTTACGCTTTGTAATCGACAGATAAGGAGATCAATTTGAAATCCACCTTAGTCGCTCAACCTTGGCTCGGCGCACTGCTTTTGCTGATGACACTTCAAGCTCCGCTCGCCAATGCCTTTTCCAGTTCCGACGCCTGCGTGATTACTATGGGATATCGCACCAGCGAACGCTTACCTTTTATCGGAGATGAGCCCAATAATACGGGATTTTATCACGACCTTTACCAAGCGGCGGCGGACAAGGTTGGCTGCAAACTCAATATAGTACGCGCCCCTAAATTACGCATTTTGCGGGATCTCAAACTCGGCAATATCGACTTTTATCCTGGGCTTAACTTCAGCGAAGATCGCGCTAAATACGCGTATTTTATCCCTAATGGACTTTCAGAACGCGCCATAGGCATTAGCCGTGCGGGCGCCGCCGATATTCGCTCGATTGAGCAATTAGCCAATAACAAGATGACCCTCTTAATCGCGCCCGGCAGTTACGACTTTGGTGGCCTACCCGACAAAATACAGGTACGTAAACCGCCTGAACTCAATGTGTCTAAAGCCTTAGATTATTTGCTTTCAAACCAAGGGGATTTTTTCATTTACGATCAAACCACACTGCATTATTACCTAAAGGATCGCGACCCCACTCAGTTCAAACTCCACTATGACTGTTGCCAATTACCGCAGGAAATGTACCTCGGCTTTTCGAAAAAAAGCCGTCACTACCGCGGTAGGCACAACCCTAACTATCGCACCGAAAACCCCATCAGCCCAGATAATAACCCCACAATATTAGCGCCTGATTCAAAAGCCTTCGAGTTTGCCAAAGCACTCGCGGCTATGGATTCCCAAGGTGAAACGCAGCGGCTGTATAGCAAGTATTTTGGTTAGTTCAAGCCTTAAAAACTCACCCAAGCTTTCACCGCCGATAAGACAAGGTTCCATTGGTACGCCTATCGATAATTGAACAGCTCAATTGTTAAAAGTATAAGATAGTCATGACTTAAGTGATTCAAGTGGGAGGAATTTACCTTCTGCTCAAGCTCAATTCTGTTCCTTAGCCCGCTTTATTGCCCTCTGCGACAATATGCCGCACCTGCCACACTGAGATGCTCTTTATAATGCAGCGCAATTAATCCAAGTGAATGGAAGACAATAAGATGGCTGCAAATTCTGCGTATTTATCTCACCCGTTTAAAACTTCAGTAATTTCCTCATCCCTCGCAATCGCCATGGGCTTATCGCTAGCGCCACAAGCCATGGCTGACGACAGCGAATTAGCCAATATTGAGCGCTTAGAGGTCCATGGCCAACAGACCGAAAACCGTAACGCCTTAGGTTCGGCTGAAAATCTACTGAAAGGGCAAGGGGTCGATTTCTCCGAAGCGGGCGGCGTATCGGCCCTACCTATCCTCAATGGCATGATGGGCGATCGCATCAAAGTGCTGGTTGATGGCGCAGACATTACCGCATCCTGTGCAAACCAAATGAATCCACCGCTGTCCTATATTTCTGCCAACCAAGTCACCACAGCCGAAGTGATTGCGGGTGTATCGCCCGTCAGTGCCGGTGGCGACAATATTGCGGGCGTGATTAAGGTTAGCAGCCTTAATCCTAAATTTGGTGAAAGCGATAGCATCAAGTGGAATAGTGGCGATATTTCAACGGGATATCGCAGTGTGAGTGACACCTTGCTACTCGGCACTAATGCCACAGTCGCCAGCAAAAATGTCAGCCTTAGCTATCAAGGCGCCTATGAAGATGCCAACAGCTATAAAGATGGCAATGGCGATAAAGTCATAGATACTCTGTACCGCGCACAAAACCATGCATTGACCGCCGCATGGCGCGATGAGACTCAGGAAGTTACCATCAAACTGACCCATCAGAATATTCCATTCCAAGGTTTTGCTAACCAATACATGGATATGACGGATAACAAGAGTTACGGTGCCCTCGCCCGTTATCAACTCAAACTCGACGATGACGGTGAGTTCAGTGCCCAAGTAAACTGGCACGGCGTGAAGCACGAGATGGGCTTTTTCACCCCAGAAAAAACCGGCAAGATGCCAATGAACACTGAAGGTGATGACTACAGCTATCAACTGCACTGGCGTTTGCCAATGGGTGATGACAGCACCTTACTGGTCGGCCAAGAATACTATAGCTACCAACTTGACGATGTGTGGCCTGCGGTGCCAGGCACTATGATGTCGCCCAATGACTACATCAACATCAACGATGGTGAACGCCGCCGCGCCGCCGTTTATGGCGAATGGCAGCAAGATTTGAGCCCTAGCTGGTGGTTATCGGCAGGTGTTCGCTTTGAGTATGTCACCACCAATACCGGTGAAGTCCAGGCTTACAGTGACATGCCAATGATGGGCATGCCCAATGTCGACGCAGAAGCGGCAAAAGCCTTTAATGCGATGGACAGAAAACGTGATGATAATCTGATCGACGCCACCTTACTGGCTCGCTATCAATTATCGACCAATCAACAACTTGAGTTTGGTTTAGCCCGCAAGAATCGTGCACCCAATCTGTACGAGCGTTACAGCTGGGGCCGCGGCACTATGGCGACCACTATGATAGGTTGGTATGGCGATGGAAATGGTTACGTGGGTAATCCGGATCTTAAACCAGAAACCGCCCATACCCTGAGCGCAGCCTACAAATATAACGGTGATAGCTGGCAAGTCTCGACCACAGCTTGGTACACAGCTGTGACTGACTATGTCGATGCCGAAGTGATTGGCAGTTTTAATCGCACTAGCTCAGCTGATGGTAAACGCAATATTCTTCAATTCACTAACTTAGATGCCAATCTCTATGGTGCACGTTTTAATGCGCTCTATCAGTTTGCTGAAACCAACACAGGCAAATGGCAAGTGTTAGGCAAAGTGAATGTAACCCGTGGTGAGCGAGATGAAGGCAATGAGCCTTTATATCAAATCAAGCCGCTGCAAACCGAACTGGCACTGCAACATCAACTCGGTAACTGGGAAAACAGCCTTTCATGGCAATGGGTTGCGACCAAAGATCGTGTGGATGACCGCCGCCTTGAAAATGAAACCGACAGCTACTCCTTGCTCAATTTAAACAGCAGTATGAAATGGCAGGATCTGACTGTTACCTTCGCCGTGAATAACCTGTTCGACAGCTACTATGAGCTGCCACTGGGCGGGGTGAGTGTGGCGGAATTTAAGGCCGATAATACCAATGGCTTTAAGCAGATTGCCGGTGCAGGCCGCTCGTTTGAACTCAGCGCAAGCTATGCGTTTTAACGACCGATTTTAAAGGCACTGTTTTTAATAACATCGTTTTTAACCACATGGCTTTTTAACGACACAGTTTTTTAGGGCGAATAACTCTAATCCAAACGTTAAACAAAAAGGGCAAGCAGATTAAGTGATTAATCGCTTGCCCTTTTTTATGCTCAAACCACATTCATGCTACTGACGCTAAAGCACTGGCACTAAAGCACTATGCACAAAGAGTAAAACGATGGATTAGTTACCCGCAATCTTCATTTCAGATAACAAGATACCGCCGGTACGAATCGATGAGCGCAGATCAAAATCCTTACTCACGGCTTGCACGCCACGGAACATCTCTTTCAAGTTACCCGCGATAGTGATTTCTTCCACTGGATATTGGATCTCACCGTTTTCAACGTAAAAACCTGCCGCACCACGAGAATAATCGCCCGTTACCATGTTCACACCTTGGCCCATGACTTCGGTCACAATCAAACCTGTGCCCATGTCTTTTACCAATTCGTCGAAGGTTTGGCCTGTATGGCCGAGCGTCCAGTTATAGATACCGCCCGCATGACCTGTGTTGCTTAAACCTAACTTGCGCGCCGAGTAGCTGGTCAGCAAATAGGTTTCTAACATGCCGCGGTCAATAATGCGTCTGTCTTGAGTCGCCACACCTTCACTGTCGTAGTTCGCGCTCGCCAGTGCGCCCAGTAAATGCGGCTGCTCTTCGATATTGAACCAATCGGGGAAGATTTGGGTGTTGATCGAATCCAATAAGAAACTGGATTTACGGTATAAACTGCCACCGCTGATCGCACCGATAAAGTGGCCGATTAACCCTGTGGCGATATCTGGCGCTAATAAAATGGGTAAACGCGTAGTAGCTATCTTGCGTGCACCGAGGCGGCTGACTGTCTTCTCGGCGGTCTTTAAACCGACCGTTTCAGGTGCAAGCATCTCGCTGAATTTACGGGCAATAGTGTAATCGTAATCCCGTTGCATATTGCCTTCGCTATCTTCACCGATCACGCTGCAACTTAAGCTATAACGCGAGCTGCAATACCCGTTTAAGAAACCGTGGCTGTTGCCATACACTTTAACCGCAGTGTGGGCATTGGCACTGGCGCCGTCGGAATTATTAATGCGCGGATCGGCATCGAGCGCCGCTGTTTCAGCGCGGATCGCCAGTTGGGCTAACTCATCGGGGGAAATATCTTCTGGATAATACAGCTGAAGATCGCGGATCTGAGTTGCCATCAAGGCTTTATCGGCAAGACCACTGAAAGGATCGGGCGAAGTGTAACGGGCAATATCGTCAGCCGCTTTCACCGCTAAGGCTATGGCCTCTGGACTTAAATCCGACGTCGATGAACTGCCCTTGCAACCATCGCGGTAAACCGTAATCCCTAAGGCACCATCTTTATTAAATTCAACGGTTTCAACTTCTTTTAAACGGGTAGAAACCGACAAACCTTGTTGTTTACTGATCGCCACTTCGGCAGCGTTCGTTCCTAATTTGTTGGCATATTCCAGCGCCACGGCCACCGCATCTTTCAGCGCGCCCAATTCACTATCGATTCTGTTCAAAGACACAAAGCTACTCTTTCGTTGTCGGCAATGACGCTAGCATAACAAACACAAATCCCATTCACATTAATTATTCACCGCCGACTTAGGCTTGAGCGCGTATCCTAAGCACATTCACCTAGGCGATTTTTGGCTGGAGATGTTATTATTAGCCAGTTATTTACTTGAGGTTTTATCGATATGAAGATTGTTGGTGATTCAGAACATTTTAAACAGCCCTACGACATAGATGAAGATTATGTCAGCAGTAAAACAACGGACAAGCGTGATAGCGAAGCCGTGCAAAAAGTCGGTATGGAGCTTGTTTCACTGAGCAAAACTCAGCTAGATAAAATCGAGCTGGATGAGTTTTTGTACGACGCTATCCTGCAAACACGCAAAATCAAGGTTAATACTGAGGCGTATCGTCGCCACATGCAGTATATCGGCAAATTGATGCGTAATTTTGATATCGAGCCTATCAAGGCTTCACTCGCTATCGTGTTGAATAAAAACAACAACGAAACGGCGAAGTTGCAGATGTTCGAAAAAATGCGTGAACGCTTACTCACCCAAGGTGATGCTGAAATTCAAACCTTAGTTGAGCATTATCCGCAATTAGACAGACAGAAACTGCGTACTTTGGTGCGTCAAGCGACCAAAGAAGTGGCCAAAGGTCCAGAATCAAAATCATCTAAAGAGCTGTTTAAATATCTACGCAGCGAAATCCAAGACTAATTAACTTCAGCCCCACAAGGATGTTGCTTATGCGACTTAGCAAAACGTTATGTAGCCTAGCTTTGCTTTTTATTGGACTATTTGGACTCGGGGCCTGTAACGGCCCTGCGGACGAAGATAACGGTGGCACAGATGCCACTGACGGTATTTATAAACTGTCTATCGACTTTAAGACCTTATCGGGTTCTGAATGCGGCAGTGTTACTTCACTCCAAAGTTTCCCTAAAGACACAGGTTTTTGCGCAGTCGCGAAGTTAAAGAAAGGCTCAGCTACAGTGAGCAATCAGAAAGTCGACTTTACGACAGACCTTGGTGTATTAACACCTAATAGCAAACTAACAGACAATAACGGTGAAGCCATTATTATCGTTAGTAATCCTGATTTACTTGTCAATGCAGGGACAATTACTGCAACGACAACCCCAAATGATTCCACAACGGCGCTAACAGCTACCCGCAATTTTGAGTTTTTAGGTGTTAGCGATGGTACTTCTCCTGCAGCACCTAAACTCAGCGCCAGTATTTTAAACAACTCCGCCTTAGTGACTCGCTTCAAAGTCGATGAGTCGGTGCAACTGCAAGCCATATTGCTCGATAGCGAAAGCAACGGCATCGAAGGCGCGAAAGTGACGTTCAGCGCCGGCTCTGCAGCGCTGAATCCTGCAAGTGCGTTGACCGACAATCAAGGTATTGCCCAGGTGCCTTATACGCCAAGTGCAACTGAATTAGGGGCAAACTCCCTCACGGTCACAGTGGACTACCAAGGTCAATCGCTGCAAACCAGCAGTCTGTATGAAGTCTTGAGTAAAGATGCGGTCAATCAAGAAGGTACGCTGAAACTCGGCTCATTCAATGGCGCTGTCTTTACTGAAGGTAAACTGGCGAGTACCTTAACGGCCGATGCCAATGGCGCATATAAGATCAGCGCAGGTGGCAGCTTTGGGGTGACCGCAAGTTTAGTCTTAGAGGCCAATGACGGTACTATTACCCGAGTGCAAACCCCCTCTTCCATCAGCTTTAGCTCAGATTGCACCAACAGCAATAGTGCGACACTCGATACCCCAGTGACGACCTTATCGGGTAATGCGAGCTCAACCTTCCAAGACACAAGTTGCAGTGGCAACAGTGAACGTAGCGACCAAATCATCGCCACGACAGTAGCAGGCAATCAGACGCTAACGGCAAATTTCCCATTTACTCTACAACGCCAAACCCTTGCCAGCTTAAGTTTTGAGTCAGCAGAGCCAGCACAAATTCGCATCAAAGGTGCGGGCGGCACAGGTGCAAGCGAATCCTCTTTAGTCAGCTTCAAAGTCACCAGCGCTAATGGTCAACCCGCAGCGCAACAGAAAGTCAGCTTTACCTTAGACACTGTGGTTGGTGGTTTAAGTTTTGCTAATGGCACTGCGAATGCGCAAAGCCTGACTAACTCCCAAGGTATCGCCAGTGTGCGGGTATTATCCGGCACTGTCCCCACACCCGTGCGCGTGGTCGCTTCAGCGGTGGATACTGATACTAAAGAAGTCATCACTAGCCAATCTGAACAATTAACTGTCAATACTGGTCTACCGCAACAGCTTGGGTTTAGTCTAGCGACTACGAATGCCAATCCTGAAGCGGGTAATGTAGATGGTGAGAAAGTCACAGTGACAGCAAGACTGTCCGATAGTTTTGGCAACCCAGCGCCAAATGACACAACAGTTAACTTTACCAGTGAAGGCGGCCAAATAGAGCCAAGCTGCTTAACCCAAAATGGAGCCTGTAGCGTCACTTGGACCTCGAGCGATCCTAGACCTCAGGACCACCGTATAACTGTGCTAGCTTATGCGTTAGGCCATGAAACTTTTTTCGATACTAATGGTAACAACCAGTTTGATTCAGCCGATGGCGGTGCAATTCTAAAAGCCTGCATAATGAATGGCGCCCCCGTTTCCTGTCGTGGTAACGGTCTAGATGTAGAAACATTCCACAGCTCAGGTTTTAGCGATTTGCCGACAGCCTTTCGCGATGATAATGAAAACTTCGCCTATGATAGCGGTGAACGTTATTTCGATAACCTCGCTAGCGACACCTACAAAGGTGCCGATGGCAAGTTTAACGGTCCTCAATGTCAAGGCGCGCTCTGTGGGACAGGACAAGCCAATAAAACTTACGTCCGCAAAGCTGTCGTGATGATAATGTCTGGCTCGAAAGCGTATTTCACACTGTGGCAAGATGGTGTCAAAGTATATGAAGATCACCAAGGTCAAACTATTCTTAACAATCTTGATTCGTTAACGGCCATACCAGCTGGGCAAACATCCAAATTTATCGTAAAACTCTACGATAGTGCCGATCAAATTATGCCCTCTAGTACAACGCTTAATGTAGATGCAGATAAAGGTGAATTACTGTCATCGCCTTATACTGTGCCTAAAACGAATGATGCGAATGCGAGTATGACGGACTTTTACCTCAAAAATACTGAAACAGCTAGCAGCCAAGTGGTGCTAACAGTGAACACACCTCGTGGTGTCCAAACCCTACTTAAGTTCAATATTCTGCTGCAATAATAGCTAATTAACACATAAGTAAAAGACCCGCAAATGCGGGTCTTTTCAATTGGGCTTTTGATTAGAAGGCTATGCTGCCTCAATCAAACCCTTGTCAGTTGTTAGCAATAGCTGCGACTCTACAATCCTATGCAGCAACTAATTTTGTAACTCTACTGCTCGGCGTAAACGTATGCTACGCAGGGCCAAATATAAAGCTCCCACGGCAGCCCAAATTAATCCCAATTCTAATGACTGTGGCTCTAAGTTTGCCCAAAGCACGCCAATAGTACCCGCGCCACACAGGGGCAGCACTAAGTATTGCAGGTGATCTTTAAAGGATTGATTACGTCGCTCCCTCACATAAAACTGCACTATGACCGCTAAGTTCACGAAGGTGAACGCCACTAAGGCGCCAAAATTCACTAAGGCTAAGGCCATTTCCAAATCAAATGAGACGGCAGACAGCGCCAGCGCTCCCACCAATAAGACATTAAATGCAGGAGTACGCCACTTAGGGTGGATATAAGCAAACCCTTTACGTGGCAGCATGTTATCTCGCCCCATCACATACAAAATCCGTGCAACGCCAGCGTGGGCAGCCATGCCGGATGCCAACACCGCCACTGTAGTCGCCACTAATACGATGGACTGAAATAGGTTTCCTCCAACGTAGAGTGCAATTTCGGGCAATACCGCATCAAGCTCCTTGAAGCGGGAAATATCGGGGAAATAAAGCTGAAGGAAATAAGACACGCCGACAAAAATCACCCCACCAATCAAGGCAGTCAACACGATAGCGCGAGGAATAACACGCTGCGCATCCTTCGTTTCTTCGGTCAGCGAGCTCAAACCGTCGAAGCCGAGGAAGGAAAAACACAAAATAGTGGCGCCAGTAAATAACGGCACTATCGCCATATTATCGGTATAAAAAGGTCGTACGCTCGCAATCGCACCTTCGCCTTCACCAAGGGAAATGTTATAGGCCATTAATGCTATAAACACGAGGATAATGGCGATCTGCGCAAACACTATCACCCCATTAAAGTTAGCCACCAAATCAATCCCTTTAAGATTGAGCAGGGTCATTATGGTCACGAGTGCGAAAATGAAGATCCAAGGTTCGACAGTGGGGAACATGGCCGTTAAATAGATTTTTGCCAACAACATGTTGATCATTGGCATAAACATATAATCAAGCAGTGACGACCAGCCCACCATAAAGCCGACATTCGGACTAAAGGTTTTCTGGGCGTAGGTGTAGGCTGATCCCGCGTAGGGATATTTACGCACTAAGTGGCCATAACTGAACGCGGTAAACAAAATTCCCGCCAGCGCGAATAGATAAGACGTAGCCACATGGCCAGAGGTAATCTCGGAAACAATACCAAAGGTGTCAAAAACAGCCATAGGCGTGAGATAAGCGAGCCCCATCACTACCACTTGCCATAAATTGAGGGTCTGCTTCAAACCCGGTTTGTGTTGACTCATGAGCACGCCCCCATCACACAGGGTTGAACAGCTAACCATGCATCTGCAATTGGTTTTGGCATGTCACTCACCATCAGCACTTTAGGCTTAATGGCTAACTCAACAACTTGATTTACGGCAATGACCGAAAATTCGGCGCACAACAGCCCCATTGATTTGTCCTCATTAAAATAGGTTCAGCCGAACCTCATATCATTTCCGGATGTTTACCGGCCTCAATTGTTTTAAAACGCATACTCTCTAAATAAAAATAACCGAGATACTGAGTACCTCGGCCATTTTTTTCGGCGCGCATTCTCCCCCAAAACCCGCTAGAAGACAACCCAACAAGGGCACTTTGCTGGCTATCTGCGCGATGAGAGTTAAATTAACAGAATAGAAAAGGATAAAGATGATTAAAGCAGTTTGAACACTGAAACACGCAACAGGAATACAAGATTAAGTCTGATGACATACCAGAGGATAAGCTCAATACAAGATAATTGTTAATTTGTATTAAATTTGTTATTGGAAATGAAGCAGATATAGATATAATCGTTCGGCAAAACTAAACAGGGGCCGTTTAATTTGCGAAGCGACTGCTTCATTTGTTTTATCGCATCAAAAGGAAGATGAAATGCGTAAAATTACTTTAATCTCTCTGGCCATTGGCAGTTGTTTTCTCGCCGCCTGCGCCGCAAAACCACCTATTATCGCTCAAGAAAAAACTGTTGAAATCGATGGTATTAACTTAGTTTTTGGTGGCAGTTTTGATACAGAACGCAAAAACATTTCACTCTCAGTGAATGGCGACTCTGTTATGAAAGGCACTTTCCCTCCTTACACTCCTACTCAACATTTGAGCGGCAAATACAAGGATTTCAAGATATCTAGCCAGTGCTATTTTGGCTCAGTGCTCAGCAGCCAAGGTGGCGCATTTGGCGCGATTGCCGGCGTCATTCAAGCGACTAAATCGAGCTCGGGCGATAAGTGCGATATGCTCGTCGATGGTAAAATTGTAGAAAGTCTTTACTTCTAAAGATTAATTACAGAAGTACCTAAACAGCCCCTGTAAAGTTCAAGCCCAGTAAACACTCGCGAGATACTCTGTCCCGCGAGTCCATCAAAGCTGATTAGCTTCAGCCAACAATCTCACTCTGTGCTTAATACCTAAGATAGCTAAGCCGAAAAAAACCGCAAATAAGCCCCAGAGTTGTAGCCACTTGGGCATCACACTCGCCCAACTTGCGCCCATTTGATTGAGTTCTAACATCCCCATAATCGCGGGTACGGCGGGGATAAACTGCGAACCTAATACTAACGGTTCGGGGATGAGCGCTATCGGCCAGACAAAACCCGACACGAATAGGATTGGCATTGAAATCAACAACAATACTTGGGTCGGTAAATCGCGGCGGGTAAACAAGGTGCTCATGGCGACCCCAGCAGCGGCGGTCGCCAATAAAAAAGGCAACAACCATAATGCCACTGTGCCAAGGCTCGCTTGAATACTGACGTGATACCAGTGGTAGCAATAGCCGACGTAGAAGCTAGTAAAAAAGAGATAAATCAACATGAAGGCGAGTATTCGCCCACATAAGAGTTGTACGGGCGAGACCTGCTGCCAATAGCCCTTCTGGCGCCATTGCCCCGCCCCTAAAATACCTGTACCGATCAGCAGTGTTTGATGCAAGATCAGCAAAAACAGTCCGGGCACAACATAGGGCGTATAACCTAGGCTTGGGTTAAAGGCCGGCACGCTATTTAAGTGCATCGAGTTCAGGTTCTGCTCGGCCTGTTTAGGATTTGTGCCTTGGGCCAACATGCCTATCAATTGCACTTGCTTACCCGCATCCATACCCGCGCTCACTAAGCCTTCGGCCACCGCGGAGTAAATCAGGAAATAACTGGCGTCACCGCCATAACTTAACGTCACCCCCTTACCCAGCATTAAGTCGCGGCGGAATCCTTCAGGGATCACCAGCAAGCCGTGGGCTTTGCGCGTCTCAATAAAACGCTTCGCTTCGGTAATCGAACCCACTTGGCCTATTACTTGGATTTTTGCACTGGCGTCAGCATGGCGGATCAACTGGCGACTTAAAGAAGAATGATCTAAGTCCACCACAATCAGTTGTTGCTCAGTAGGCACTTGGTTTAAATAGGGTAAAGGATACAATATCGAATAAAACAGCACGCCGCCAAACAAGGTCACTGCGATCGCTTTATCGCTAATAATCGCCTTAAGTTCAGTTAACATCAGTCGCCAGATATTCATCCTATTGCCCCTTCGCAGGCAGAGCTACGCCCGAGTCAACTACTGCCACCACATTATTCGCGCTAACCGTGCTCGGCAGTAATTGACGCGATAGCAAATAGATAAAAGGCAGCAAACAGATAAAGCCCCAATAACTGCTGAGTTGGCCCGCCACGCTCGGCCAAGCAGCACCATAACTGACGACGCTCACATGGGACTCAATATAGTGGCTCGACGGCATAATAAGTCGCCACCACTGCGCCAATTGCGGCATATCATGGGTGGGGAAAGTGATGCCCATAAAGGCAAACGCGGGCGCAAATAAGGCCGTGCAGAAACTGATGACCCGCGCACTGTCACGCATCACGACAAAGATGAATAACACCAGACTCCAGACCGCCAGTAACATCACCAATTGTGCCACCAGCAATAGGGCTAAACTGCCCGCCATAGGCAACGCGAGATACAAATACAGCCAAGCTAAAATAAAGCTGCCCTGCAGCATCAATATCGGCGTAAACAACACCAATTTCGCCAGCACCTTAGGCCAAAAATGTTCGGTTAAGGTATTCGATACGCCATTGTTCTGGTTCGTGGGCGCGAGATGCAGCTCTCGATTTAAGCTGTTGGCCATCACTAACATAGATAACAACTGCCACAGCGCAATCAGCACTGGTGGCACTAAGAAGCCTATGTAGTTGTTATTTCGGTTAAACAGCGCCGTTGTTTGGCTTTTGACTGGGCTTAAATTGACTGCCACTTGGGATTTAGGCGTGCCGTTGGCGAGCTGTTTTAAACCCGCGACGTGCAATAAACCGTCACCCAGACTCAGCTGAATTTGGCTTGAGAGTAACTTGCCCACCAGCAAAAATTGGCTGTTGTAGCGCACATCTATGGTGGGCTTGTGGCCAGTGAGCAAATCTTTTTTCATATCATAGGGAAAAACCACGATAGCGTAGACTTTCGCCTGCTGCATCGCCGACACAGCCGCGGCTAAATCGGTGAAGTTTTGTGGCTCAGTCACAGGATTTGCCTTTAGCTGACGGGTCAGCATGCGGCTTAACTGACTGTGGTCTTGATCGACAATCGCCACCGGTAATTGCCTTGGTAACCCCGCACTGAATAACCACCAGAGGCATAACATCCCGATAAGCGGAATATAACTGATCAACGCCAGCTGCCAAGGGTCGCGCCACAGCGCATTGAGCTCACGGCGAACTAACGCGATGAGCAAGGCCATAAAGCTTCTGCTCGATGGCTGTGATTCATCCTTAGTTTTGTCGACCGTATTGGCGTTGGGCGTGCGTTCAGTCACGGCTTTTACTCACTGCGCAGCAACACAGACATACCGACACGCAGATCGGCAATCGGCTGGCTTGGACGCAATTCCACTTCGAAGGTGCGCATATCAAAATCATGGCCACTTTCGGTCGAACGCCAAGTAGCAAAATCGCCCATCACGCTGATATGGGACACAGTAAATTCCACATCTTGCCCGAGTGCTGGAATATTCAGCTGAACTTTTTGGCCTTGCTTGAAGCGCTTAAGTTGGTCTTCGCGCACTTGGAAGACAGCCCAAGCATCCTGCATATCAATCAGGCTCACAATCGGAAAACCGCTCGGCGCTAATTCACCCGCCTGCAATAACACGTCGCTGATTTCACCCGATTTAGGCGCGCGCATTTGGCTATCTTGCATAATGGCGTTAACTTCTTTTACCGCGCCTTCGGCCATACGGGCGTTACCGGCGGCAGCGGCTTTGGTTTCGACCCGCGCGCCTTCCTGCGCCATTTGATACATGGCTAACGCCGCTTGCTCTGTGTATTTCGCCGCTTGCCATTGGGTAAAGGCTTCATCGCGTTTTTGTCTCGCGGCCACACCTTCATTGAAGAGGTTTTCAACGCGGGTATAAGTGGTTTTCGCCAGCGTTGCCGCTGCCTGTGCCTTGAGCCATTGCTCTTTGGCCGCCATCACTTCTTGGCTGCGGGCGCCATTGTTGGCTTCAAGCTGCATCGCTTTAGCGGCATCACGGCCACCTTCGGCCTGCATCAACTTAGCATCCAGCTCAGGGCTGTGGATGGCGAACAGCAAATCCCCTTCAGCCACACTGTCACCACGGCGCACCAGCACTTGCTCAACACGGCCAGGCACCTTAGAGGAGACATTGTATTCGCGGGCTTCAATCTGGCCCTGCAACAGGCTCGGCTGCGGACTGTACGCCAGCTTGAGGCCATAGGCCAAGATAAGGCCTAATGCGACCAACGCCACAAGGGCAAGTATTCTGTTAGCGCGCATTGTTTGTCTCCTGCACTTGGGTAGGGGCTGTGGTTTGAGCTGAGGTTCGGGCTGAGTTTCGGGCTATGGTACGACCGATAAATTCATCTAATTGACCACTGATGGCCATTAATCTGGCATAGGCTTGCACATAACGATAACGGGCGGCCAGTTGCTGAGTCTTGACTGCGCTGAGTTTCAGCTCGGCATCGACTCTGTCGATAGAAGTTGAAAGCCCTTGATTAAAAGCGATTTCCCGCAGGCGCAGGTTTTCGCTGGCGAGTTCGAGTGAGGTATCCAGCGCCTTCACTTCTTCTTCGGCCTGTAATAATTGGCGATAACTTTGATCCAGTAACAGACTCAAGTCTTGCCGCGTTTGTGCCTTGGTATAACGGGCCTGCAAGAGTGCACTCTTGGCAGCTTCGACCTTACCACTGCGGCCATCGCGGCTGAGAATAGGCACTTTAACGCCGACGCCGACCATCCAATCAGGCTCTACCTGAGAAAACAGGCTGTCATCTTCGTAAAGAGTGTAATTACCAAAGAGGAAAACCGTGGGGTGATACTTACCCTGTTCTAATGAAACCAAGCCATTGGCCTGCGCTTCCTTGGCCTCGAGCAATTTGAGCGCTGGATGTTGGCTCAGCGTCACTTGAGTGAGCTGACCTAAAGACGGCGCATGCGGCAAGACAAATAGAGGTGACTCAGTACCAACATCGCTTTGCTGCAACATGCGCGACAGGGCGATAACTGCCATTTCGTGTTGACGGCGAGCGCTGCCTAAATTGACTTTGGCATTATCTAAGGCGACCTGCGCATTGAGGCGCTCAACCTTAGCGATTTGCCCTTCACGCTCTAACGCTAGCGCATGGTCAACATGCTTAGTTAAAGAGCCAACGAGATCGGTTTGGGTATTCACCAGCGCCAGCGTGACATCAACGGCATAGTATCTGTCGACCAATTGGGTAAATAAATCCCGGGTGGCCAGCTGTAATTCTTGTTGCTTCTCGGCCACCATAGCCGCGTGTATGCCTTGGGCTGCGGTGATCTGCCCGCCCGTGTAAATCGGCCACATGGCTTGTAAGCTCGCGCGGAAGATATCTTGCTCGGTAAAAGGTGTGACAAACATTGACCCCGGAATACTCGCCAGTGCTCCGCCAAGGGCGGGTGGCAAAGTGGCGGGATCAAGGGAGGCTAAGGGATTGAGATCCCGAAGATCGAGTTCAATCGGTTTTTCGAGGTGGGTATAACTGCCATTAAGGCTCAGGGAGGGCAGATTTAAGCTCTCGCCCGCCTCTTCTTCACTTTTAGCGCGATTCACTTCCTGGGATTGCGCTTGCAACTTGTCGCTCACCTTGAGCACTTGTTGCCAAGCGTCGGTGAAGCTCGTGGGCTGAGCATAACCAGCCAAAGGCAATAAACAAGGCAAGGGCAGTAAACACAGCCAAGCCACACGTGATAGTTTCATTAACACCTCTAGAGTAGTTACTCTAATTTCCTTTGCGAATGATAACATTCATAGCAGGCAGCGGCTAGAACTCGCCTCCTTAAGTGTGGCGTAAAGCTTAGGCTCTAGATTCTAGATCTTACGCTGTACCACCCACAGTTAAGCGATCTAACTTCAAGGTCGGCTGGCCAACGCCTACAGGGACACTTTGGCCGTCTTTACCGCAAACGCCAACACCTTGATCTAAGGCCATATCGTTACCGACCATAGAAATCTGGCTCATAGCCTCAGGGCCGTTACCGATTAAGGTAGCGCCCTTAATGGCTTGTGTGACTTCACCATTTTCAATCAAATAGGCTTCAGATGCGGAGAACACAAACTTACCCGAAGTGATATCCACTTGACCACCGCCAAAGTTCGGCGCGTAAATGCCCTTCTTGACTGACTTGATGATCTCGCTTGGATCCGACTCACCCGCCGTCATATAGGTGTTGGTCATACGTGGCATAGGTAAATGCGCGTAAGACTCACGGCGACCGTTACCCGTTGGTGCGACGCCCATTAAGCGAGCATTGAGTTTGTCTTGGATGTAACCCTTTAGAATACCGTCTTCAATCAACACGGTTCTTTGAGTCGGCACACCTTCATCGTCGATGCTGAGTGAACCACGACGATTAGGCAAGGTGCCATCATCGACCACAGTCACTAACTTAGAGGCGACTAACTGACCCACCTTACCGCTGAAAGCACTGCTGCCCTTACGGTTAAAGTCACCCTCTAAACCATGTCCAACCGCTTCGTGGAGCAATACACCCGGCCAGCCATTGCCTAACACCACGGGCATTTCACCCGCCGGCGCATCGATGGCATTGAGATTGACCTGTGCTTGACGCACGGCTTCACGGGCAAAGGCGAAACACATAGGTAAACCCGTGTCGTCGCTTGCCATTAATACGCCGTAGTCATGACGACCACCACCACCGGCGCCGCCACGTTCACGTTTACCGTTTTCTTCTAAGATAACGCTACAGTTAAAGCGCACTAAAGGACGAATATCGGCCGCTAAAGTGCCATCGCTGGCGGCGATAAGGATTTCTTCGTGCACGCCCGCAAGGCTAACAACCACTTGAATAATGCGGCTATCTAAACTGCGAATAAAAGCATCGGCTTCTTTCAGCAGATTGATTTTTTTGACTTCTTCCATCGCCGCAATCGGATCTAAACTGTCGTATAACGCCAAGGATTTTTGACGTTTAAAGGCTTGAACCTGAGTTTGCTCACCGGCACTGGCTATGCCACGGGCGGCCTGAGCGGCAGCGCTTAGGGCTGCTGGCGTAATATCATCGGCATAGGCGAAACCGGTTTTTTCACCGCTGATCGCCCGCACGCCCACACCGCGTTCGATATGGAAACTACCGTCTTTAATGATGCCGTCCTCCAGCACCCAAGACTCGTGGCGACTACCTTGAAAATAGAGATCGGAATAATCGATTTTGTGCTGATGTATGGTGTTTAGATAGGTTTGCAACCCCTCTAACGCTAACCCATTCTTCAATAAACTTTGCTCTACTTGTGCTAAAAATGGCATCTATGCTCTCTCTGACCCCAAGGGATCTTGATATTCTGAGTGTAAATTCGCTGTACTAATTCTGTACGTAAATCGCTGTCTAATTCGGTATTGCCGCTCGCAAGTGCGGGCGGTTATTTCAAGCTTGGCTCAAGGAAACGATTATGCTGCACCACGGGCATTTTACGGCGAATATTGTGCAGTTCGGTTAAATCGACCTCAGCCTGCACCCAACCCGTACCCGTTTTACGTTCGGCCAAAATGTTGCCCCAAGGACCGACTATCATGCTCTGCCCCCAGGTTTCACGACTGCCTTCATTATGCTGTCCCCACTGAGCGGCGGCGAGAATAACGCATTGGGTTTCAATCGCTCTGGCCTGTAGCAATACTTGCCAATGGGCTTCACCGGTAACTTTAGTGAAGGCCGACGGCAAGGTAATGATCTCAGCACCCGCAAGACGCATCGCCCTAAATAAGTCGGGAAAGCGTAAATCATAACAGATGGCTAGGCCAATTTTGCCAAAAGGTGTATCGATAACGCTAATGTGATCACCGGGGCAGAAGGTTTCGCTCTCACGATATTGTTTTGTACCATCGGCAACATCCACATCAAAGAGATGCAGCTTATCGTAGTGCCCTAAAGTATCACCTTTATCATCAAACAGATAACTGCGGCTATAGACGCGGCCATCCTCAGCCAGCGCCGGAATAGTGCCTGCCACCATAAAGACCTGATATTTGGCTGCCAGTGCACTTAAGGCCGACTTGAGCGGGCTCTGATGAGCATCACCCGCATAGGCGAGTTGCTGACTTTCGTGGCCACCAAACAGTAAACTGCATTCGGGCAACACGACTAAATGGGACACATCGGCATCCCGTTTGAGTTCGTTAAGCTGCGATTCGATAAACAGCAGATTGGCGCTGACGTCGCGACTGCTCTGACATTGCAACAGGCTGATGTGCATTGTTATCTCCCTGAATTTGCTTAATCGGTTCTACTGCTGGCTGATTCTCTGGTGTGGCAGGCGTGTTCGGCGCTTCAGGCGAAGGTGTCGCTTGAGGTTGCACTAACTTTAAATCGGGCGCTTTCATTTGATCTGTGGCTGGCTTTGGCTCTTCTGACTTTGATTCTTCAGATCTGGCCTCTTCAGGCTTAATGTCTTGTAGCTCAAGTGATTCTGATTGTGCTTCTTGAAGCTGTGGCTCAGATTTCGTCTCTACCGGCTGAGTGATATCGGTATTATGACTCGCGGCTTCGGTCGGCGCCGCTGGGCGATCAACGCCAACAACAGGTAAAATAGCCTCAGGAATTTCAATCTCTTTACTCTTACGTTCCAGTTCTTCAACCACAGGTTCAGCCATAGTGCCGGTCACCCGAAAACGAATTTCTGAAATTACTTCAATCACAGGCTCAAGCACTTTTGTCAGTGCAAATGCGCCCAGACCGAGTGTCCACGCACTGGTACTGAGCAATACCACAGTCGGCACACTCGAGGCCAATTGCGGCACAAAACGGATATCGTAATTCAAACTTTCAGTAGTGAGATCCGTATAGCCACGGACCTTCATATTGCCCGCAATCGCATCCATTTCGGTATCAGTGGTTTTCACTACACCGTTATCAATTTGCAGATTGCCATTGAAGGAGTTGAAATACATGCCCTGACCGAAGACATCGGTGAAATCCAGCGACAGTTTACGCACCAAAGAATCTAAGCTGAACAGGGAGAAAATGCGCGCGCCCTTATCACTCACCTGAGATAAATGCCCTTTGCCTAAGTCGAACTTCACCTTGCCATTTAAGGTTTCGAGGGAGAAAGCATAAGGCGCACCTTGCCAAGACAAATCTGCGTTAACCTTTAATGGCGCTTCATTCACGCCGGGATCTATGCCCAATTGGGCCGAGAGGTAATTAAACTGAGTGGCATTCAATTCGACACTCAAATCAGTTTTATTCTGCCCTGCCTGTTGCTGCCAAATACCACTGCCCTGCAAGGTCACATTGGGCGTAGTCAGCGACAGGGTTTGGATTTTATAGCCTGCCGCTTGTGGGCCCGCCTGCAAGACTAGCTTGCCAAAAGGCTTATCGAAGAAACGAAAATCTTCCACATTCACGGCCACGGGCGGCAGGTTAGTGAGCACTTGATCGCTGGCAAAATCGGCATCGGTATCCGACTTAACCTCGGGTGAAAAATAGAATTTGCTCGCCACAACTTTGAGACCTTGGGTTCGCCAGTTGGGATAGAAATCGACCCAGCCGTCAAATTCGTTGGCAACGGTATTAAAACGCCAGCCCGTTTCATTGGGTTTCGCATTGAGCCTAAGCTCGGTCAGCTGTTGTCCTAAAAGGTCGAGGCGGCCAATATGGGAATCGATACTCGCCACAGCTGGGAATAAACTGTCATGGGCGATATCGTCGACGAGGATGCCGGTTTTAGGTAATTTCTCTTGGCCAACAAAGGCATTAATCACAGGTAACCAGTCGGCTAGTTTCGCCTTACCAAGGTCAATTTGAATATGACCTTTCTCAGTATTTCGGGCTTCATCCTCATCGAATAAACGCCCCAATAACAAATCAAAATAACTGAAATTAGCACCTTTTTCAGCATCAAATCCACCGATAAACTCGGCATGACTCGCCAGTTTGACATCTAAGGTCGCATCATTTTGATCGCCAATAAACTCAGCGACTAAAGGCCGCGGCTCATCTTCGGGTTTGGCAAAATATCCCGGGAATGACAGTTGAGTGCCAACCATATCCGAAGTTACTTTGGCTTGAATTAGATAACCTTTTTCAGTAAACAGCATAGTCATAGCGCCGTCCCAACTGATTTTACCCTGATAGAAATCACTCAAAGGATTATGCAATGCTTCGGGGAGACGATTCAGATCCCAACGACTTTTGAGTGAAAGATTAAGGCTAAAATCTTTGCCTTTAGGCTGAGTATCAAAGGTTAAGTTGAGCGGCTGTTCGAACAAACGCGCTTTAATCCCTTTAGCTGTCACCACCTCATTTGCAAAGTCGACGATACCCGTTACGCCATTAAGCTGCAGTCCGGGCTGGGCAATATATACAGGCGTGTTATCAAAACTAATTTGACCACGAATATCTTCTGCGCCTCCGTCATACAGCGGAATACTGATATCCAAATTGCCAGTCACAGCGCCTTGTACTTGCACGACATCTAAGGTTTTACCCACTGACCCCGCCAAAGGTGAAGCTTGTAATACTTTAGTTGCCGCACTGCCTTGGGTGGCAAGTTCAGCTTCAATCCTCAGCAGCGTGTGCTCGCCAATCGCGGGAATAAATACATGGGCACCCGTGGCATCCACGTTCATCAGCTTGCCTTGGTTGAGCCAAAGATCCATACGAGCATTTTCAAACAAAGCATTAAGGGATAAGTCAGTAACTGCAGGCCAATCGGGTTGAAACTGGAATTTGGCATCCGTTAAAGTAAATGCCGCTTGAAACACGCCGCTATTGTCATCGAAGGGGAAACCGCTTAACGGACCACGCCAAACGACCTGTGCATCTTGAGTCTGACCCGCTTTAAGCCCTGTATCCAAATATTCAGCCAGCGATTCGCCCATCGCCTTATTGGGGAAATACTTGTCAGCATTGGCGACATTATTAATATGAACATTGGCAGCCAGCGCCATATGCGCCGCAGCACTGAAATCCAATTTAAGCGCAGCATCTAAGCCTATATCATCGTTCTCAAGCTGCAACTGAGGCACGTTTAAACTCAACTCTGCAGTATTGAACTGACCATCAATTGCCGCACCGTTAAAAACGAGTGGCGCCACAAATTCATCTCCAAAATCCACGCTATAAACTTGTGCAGGCAAAGAGAAATACAGCGTCTTGTCTTGCCAATGTAAGTTCAGATCTAAAGGATGGGTATTGGGGATACCGTCGACCTTCTGCCAATGTAACTGTTTCACCTCAGAAGTGGCGAGCAAAGGCTGATCGGCCTTTTGATACAGTCGAATGGGCCCAATGCTGGCTTCAGGCGCTAAAGCATGCCATTGATGTAATACGGCTTTATCGACTCCGGGGAATAGCGGTAACAAGGGTAATAGGTTTTGAGTGTTAACTTGATTCACATAGGCAAAGAATTCGTCATGTTGGCGCTTAGCCGCCAGCGTTAACTGCGGCCAATGCTCACCGTTAGTGACAAAATCGAGCCCTGAGCTCTGTACTTCCCAGCCTGAATCCTTTGGCTGCCAAACGATATCACCCGCTTGGATTTCAAATCGTTGTGGCGCTTCCTTTAAGGTCCATTGCAACCAGCTCGGCTCAAAATGCACCATGGCAGAGCTGATGCTGCGATCGGCAAACGTAAGCCAAGCCTTAAGATTAACGACCCCTTCTAAGGGTAATTTTTTGCTCGCATCATAGGGATTAGGCTGACGCGACGCCCACTCACCTAAGTCTAATGAGTTCGCCGCCAGATAAATCTGCCCCGTTAAGCTGTCGGGATTAGCGCCATCGCCATTGAGATCTAACTGTAATCCCAGAGATTCATGCTCAGAGGCATTATCATCGAGATACAGTTCCCCTGCACCGCGGTGACGCTCACCGTTATTGCGCCAATTTAGCTGGCGAATATGGATCGGGCGAAACTCTTGGCGCAAACTCAGCAACTGCACTGTGGCATGGGTTAACGAAAATCTGTCGAGTTGTTTAAGCAATAGGGCATAGAGCCAATCAACCTGCGGCGCTTTAGTCGCCTCGTCGGGATTATTTTCGGTGAGCTTGTCCATGTTTAACGCGATATGGACACCATCAAAATTGACATCTTCGATACGCGGCGTGAAAGTCAGCAACGATTGCCAAAAATCTAACTTTACTTGCACATTCTTGATAATCAGAGTGACAGGTAGCTGCTCCTGCGGCGGGATCACTAAATTATCTATGTTAATTGCCGGACCAAACGCTTGCCAGTGGGCGGATAATTCCCCCACTTGCACATCAACTTTATATTCGTTTTTTACGTAATCAACCAGTTGCTGGCGCACCCCATCAACCTGTGGCAATAAGCCACGGATCAAACTCACTGCAAGCGCAAATAGCACTAAGACTAGCGCGATAAATTGCCAACAAAAACGACTTAGTTTTTTTGCAGTAAAAGGTGCTGCCACTACATCATCACCACATCGTATTTGTTCTGTGAGTACATAGGCTCATTTTGCAAACGGATACGCTTACCGATATAAACCTCAAGCTCAGCAATCAGATGATTTTCATCGGTATGTAAGCTTTGATACACGGCAGGCGAACAGTACAACAGGAATTCATCGGCATCATAGGCGCGGTTTAAGCGGATGATTTCGCGAAATACCTCATAAGAAACCGTCTCCACCGTCTTCATGCTGCCCGTGCCATGGCAAGCGGGACATTCGCCGCAAACCACGTGCTCTAGACTTTCGCGGGTTCGTTTGCGGGTCATTTCAACTAAACCTAAGCCAGAAAAACCACTTACATTAGTTTTCACTCTGTCCTTAGACAAGGCACTGGTTAGGCTGCTGAGCACCCGAGCCTTATGATCCGCCGTCATCATGTCGATAAAATCGATAATTATGATGCCGCCGAGATTACGCAGGCGTAATTGTCTGGCTATCGCTTGGGTTGCTTCGAGATTGGTATTAAAGATAGTTTCTTCAAGATTTCTGTGCCCAACAAAGGCGCCGGTATTGATATCCACAGTCGTCATGGCTTCGGTCTGATCGATAATCAAATAACCGCCAGACTTGAGTTCAACCTTACGGCCAAGCGCACGTTGGATTTCGTTCTCCACATCGTAAAGATCAAAAATTGGCGCAGGCCCTGAATAATGCTCAATCTTCTCGGCAATCTCAGGCATAAACTCTTGGGCAAAGGACTGTAACTCGGCAAAGGTACGGCGAGAATCGACCTGAATACGGTCAAGCTCAGTGCCAACAAAGTCACGTACAATCCGCACAGGTAAGGCTAAATCTTGATATAAGAGCGACACACCGCTGCGCTTACGTCGCTCGCTCACCTTTGACCAAACTCGGCGTAAAAACGCCGCATCTTGGGATAATTCGTCTTCACCCACGCCTTCGGCGGCGGTGCGGATAATAAAACCACCGTCATCATCGACATAGGGCAAAGTGATTTGCTTGAGGCGACTGCGTTCTTCTTCAAGCTCGATACGCTGGGAAACACCAACATGGCTAGAGCCAGGCATAAAAACTAAATAGCGGGAAGGCAGCGTGATGTCGGTTGTCAGACGTGCGCCCTTAGTGCCCAGCGGATCTTTAACCACTTGCACCATAATATCTTGTCCTTGGCGGACTAATTCGGCGATATCGCGGACAACAAAATGACCTTTCTCAACATCGGCGACACATTCAGTGTGCGGCACTATGTCGGAAGCATGTAGAAACGCGGCTTTATCTAAGCCAATATCGACAAAGGCGGCTTGCATACCGGGCAACACACGGCTGATTTTACCTTTATAAATATTGCCAACTAAACCCCGTTTCATCCGGCGTTCAATGTGTACTTCTTGCAGCACGCCATGCTCAACTAAGGCAACCCGTGCCTCAGAGGGGGTTACGTTGATCAGTAATTCTGAACCCATCTTGCGCTGTATTTTATTTGGATTTAAGCGACTGGTATTCACGACTCACCCCATTCGGGAAACTAGATTAATTAATCGAAGCTACAAACTAGAATTTACAAACTAGAATTTATAAACTAGAAGTTACCAACTATCTAAGCATGAAAACCGAATAAAGGTTCAAGGCTAAAGATAACGTCATGGAGATACTCGATTAAGAGCCTAAAACCTCCACAAGGTTCATTCTAACCTCAAGCCTAAGTCGCAATACCAGCCACAAGACGTTAAATCAGCCCAACCTCGGCTAACAACTCACGGGTTTCAACCAAAGGTAAACCCACAACGCCAGAATAACTGCCTTCAATCGCAGCCACAAAGCAACCACCAAGCCCTTGGATACCGTAACTGCCAGCTTTATCCATTGGCTCTTTTGAAGCGACATAAGCATCAATATCGGCGGCCGATAAGACGCAAAAACGCACTTGTGTTTCGACCAAACGCACTGAGGTTTTGAAGCTTAAATCGGCATCAGCTTGGTAAGTCAGCGCCACAGCGGTCATTACTGTATGCGTTCGGCCAGATAATTCACTGAGCGTACGCTTAGCATCGGCCACATCCAGCGGTTTGCCTAATATTTGGTTTTCAAGCACAACGATAGTATCAGAACCTAATACAGCAGGCTGTGACATATCTGCGCATAATGCCAGTCCAGCTTGGGCTTTTTCGGCAGCTAAACGTCGCACATAATCCCTTGGCGCTTCACCTTGCTGCACGGTTTCATCGATATCCGGCGCCACTTGCGTGAAACAAAACTCAGGACGACCGAGCCCCAGGTGGGCCAATAATTCTTTACGACGTGGTGAAGTCGAAGCTAAAACTAAATCCACAGTTAGCGAACCTTATAATGACGTCGAACCCGACGTAGAATCCAAAATATCCAAGGCCAGATCACGAGTCCCGAAATCGCAGGTAAGAATAGATCGGTATCGAACACCGCCTCTTGCATGACAAACTCGACCCAGTAAATCACTAAATGATACATACAAATGAGCAGCATGATCACCAACGACTGTTGCCATTTAGGGAAATTTCGCAATCGCTGGCAATGCAAGATGGCGACATAAATCACCAAAGACATAGCTAAAGAGCGCACGCCTAAGGTAGCGCCCAATAAAATATCCAACACTAGGCCTAACATCCAAGCGGTTAAGATGTTGTATCTATGGGGTAATGCGATAGACCAGTAGAGCACAATCATCAACAACCAGTCGGGACGCCAAGCATCAACCGCACTCGGTAAAGGCATGATCTGGCTGATCACGCCGATAAATAATGTCACCCAAACAATAAAGCGCCCATTGGCAGCTTGAAAGCTCATCGATGCACCTCTGTCGCTGGAGAAGTGGTTTCCGTTGCCGGTTTGGCCACAGTGGCTGCGGGTGTCGTCACAGGCTTAGTCGTCTCTGCAGATGTGCCCTCAGCAGGGCTTGCGCTGCCGATTTTTGATGCCTCTTCGCTAAGCGATTGATCCGCAGCAGGAGCTGTGGGCTGATTTGGCAAGGTCACACCTGAATCGGGAGACGGCCAAATCAACAACACATAACGAATACGATCTAACGCTGCGAGTGGTTGAGCAGTGACTCGAGCATAGCTTTGGCCGTCTTCAGTCAAGACTTCTAATACCCGTGCGACGGGATAACCTTCGGGGAAGCGATTGCCTAAGCCTGAAGTCACCAATAAATCGCCGACACGAATGTCGGTACTCTTGGCCACATGGCGCAGTTCTATCTCATCAAGCTCACCCGTACCATTGGCGACCAGGCGTACATCATTACGGGTAATACGCACAGGTAAACCGTGTGATACGTCGGAAAGCAATAGCACCCTACTGGTCATTTCACTGACCTGCACCACTTGGCCGACAACACCTTGCGCATCCACCACTGGCTGGCCGACAAATACACCGCTACGAGAACCGTGATTCAACACCACGTAGTGATGGAAAGGATCGCTGGCGACCTCTAGCACTTCGGCCACCATCTTGCGCGAATCCAGATAGGCGGGTGAGCCTAACAATGCCCGCAAACGCTCATTTTCTTGGCGTAAATGTTCGAAACGCTGTAAGCGTTCACTCATTAGCAGTTGTTGTCTGAGCAGTTCTTTATTCTGCAGTGCCAACATATTACGGGTGGCAAAACTTTCAGATGACCAGTCGAGCGCTGCGCCTGGCATACTGGCTAAATACTGTAATGGACTAAAGACAGAGGAGAGGTTTTGCCGAACAGGATCGAGGCGATGATTAGCCACGAGCAAAGCCACCGACAAAATAATTGCCAGTGTCAGACGGAATTGGTTTGAAATACCACGAACAAAAATTGGCTTCATAGGAAAGCTAAGGCGGTGATTAACCGCCCTATACCGAAGTTAAATTAGGTTTCTTCGGAGAACAGATCGCCGCCGTGCATATCAATCATTTCGAGGGCTTTACCACCGCCGCGTGCTACGCAGGTCAATGGATCGTCCGCCACCATGACCGGAATTCCGGTTTCTTGCATTAATAAACGGTCTAAATCACGCAATAACGCACCACCGCCGGTTAACACCATACCGCGCTCAGAAATATCTGAAGCTAATTCTGGTGGAGATTGCTCTAACGCCACCATCACAGCACTTACGATACCTGATAATGGCTCTTGTAAGGCTTCTAAAATTTCGTTGCTATTCAGTGTAAAGCTACGAGGTACACCTTCCGCCAAGTTACGGCCGCGGACTTCAATTTCTAGCACTTCATCGCCAGGATAAGCGGTACCGATAGTGTGCTTGATACGCTCAGCCGTGGCTTCACCAATTAAACTACCATAGTTACGGCGAACATAATTGATAATGGCATCATCAAACTTATCACCACCTATACGCACAGAAGACGAATACACTACGCCATTTAGCGAGATAATCGCGACCTCAGTCGTACCGCCACCGATGTCCACCACCATAGAACCTGTCGCTTCAGATACGGGTAAACCCGCACCAATAGCTGCAGCCATAGGTTCTTCAATTAAATACACTTCGCGAGCACCAGCACCCATGGCTGATTCACGGATCGCACGGCGTTCAACTTGAGTAGCACCTACCGGCACACACACTAGAACCCGTGGACTTGGACGAAAAAAACTATTGTTGTGCACTTGTTTGATAAAGTGCTGCAGCATTTTCTCAGTCACATAAAAGTCTGCAATTACACCGTCCTTCATTGGGCGGATAGCTTGGATATTGCCAGGCGTTCTACCTAGCATTTGTTTAGCTTCTGTGCCGACCGCGGCAACAGATTTCTGACCGGAGCCACTACGCTCACCACGTATAGCAACAACAGAAGGCTCATTGAGGACTATGCCTTCGCCACGAACATAAATTAATGTGTTAGCTGTACCCAAATCGATCGATAGATCATTAGAAAAAATGCCGCGTAGCTTCTTAAACATGTAACTAGCCTGTATTCTGTGGAGTCAGAAGAAAAGAAAAATCAGCTAACTTTATCAATGCCACCCTGATTCCACAAGACCGTTGAGGTTAACAATCGCTAATGGAGTGATTTTTTTTCAAATCGTCCTCTTAAAAACAGTATTTAAGCGGAAAATACTGTTTATTGACGAAAATATCGACAACTTAAAACGAAGAAACATACAAATAAGCAACAAATGTCAAACTCAGAAATTGCATTTAGAATCTGTCACTAGGGTTTTAATCAACCTTCAATAAATGAAACTGATGCGCATTTCATACGAAAGGCTCAGTTTGATTCAATAGCTGAAATCACTCAGATTAGTTTACCTCACGCCAATAGATGATTTTGTCATGGCCACGATAACGGCCAAAATACGCGCTCGCCCGCGGTTCTGTGAGAACGCTTGGTGATACGCCATTCCAATTCCAGTACCATTCTAGCCATGGCGGCACATCCAAGGGCGCCGTTACTTGGCCGCGGTATGGCGCACCACTTGAGGTGACCGCTTGCCAGAGCAACTCAAATTGGCCAGCTTGGAATGTTGCAGTCCCGCCAGAACGTACAACACTTTGCCCCGCCACTAAGTCGGGATCAAAGTTGTAGCCAAGGCCAGCATTGTCCACCTGCGAACCCAAACCATACACAGCCGTTGTGCAGCTATCGTTGGTATTCAGTACCCAACGACTGCCATCCCAATATTCGGCCCGAGTCGGCATACGCAGTATTTCTGTCTCAGGACCATAGGTGTTATCCATCACCACACGGCCGTGACGATATTTCTGTTGGTTAGCGGATAATACAACTGCATCACAATTTCTACCGACACTGCAGTCGCCAAGGGTGGAAGCATTCATATTGGGTGTTGCTACTGAACTCACATTACCGTCATTATCAAATACTTTAATCCCCAAGAGCATTTGTTCATAGGGACCATCAACTTCACCACCGACTAAAGCAGGGAGGCGCGAGAAATGAGGTTGATAATCTATGTTAGCCTCACCTATCGCCCAAGAACTCGATTGCAAAGGTACAACCACGTCATTTAAACGAGCCTGCATATCATTGCTATCGTCATTATTTTCCCCCACCAGCAATCCCGATGCCTTAGCAAAACTGCCACGATAATTTTTGGTCACAACGCCAGCGATATTTAGCGCTTTAAGATTAAATGCCACATCAAAGGGTTGGTCCATATAGCTAAAGGCACTGCTACACGCAGGCACCACACTCGATGTGGTCACTTCAAATCGGTCGGGGACAAATCGGCCGATGTTGGCACTTTTTGCCTGTGGTATTGAGTAAAAACTCGATCCCAAGTAACTCGCTGGCGGCGCAGCACTAAATGTAAACACCCCGACTTCACTGATGCTTTGGACAATTGTATTAAGATTATTTGTCGCAGCCACTTGATCGTAACTGGCAATACCTACTCCCCCCTGAACGCCAGAGCTTGGCGCCACCAATTGACTCGACAATACAATACCGGATTGAACGTAATTAGGCGTACTTGGGTTATCGCAATAATTACTGTCGTTATCTGCAACCCAGGCTTTAGCAGCAATCTGCAAATTAAAACTCTCACCGGCTTTTTTATACACAGCGCAGCTAACGTCTCCCGCAGGGCACAAAGCACCGCTGTCTTTGGGCGTAACACACAGACCAACTGGAAAACTGACGAAGGGATCGCTACCTATCATCACCAGCCCTTCATCGGGAGTGCCTGCAACACCAGTATATTTGGCGTTTAGCCCAACTTTACCAGCGTCGCTATAATTAACCGCTATTGTTGCTTTACCGCTGGCATCAAAGGATAAATTCAGGGGAGAAGGTGACGAACTCGAACCGCTGATAGGCGTTGAGTTAACGCTAACGGCTGTTGGGGTAAACATAGATGCAGCGACAGGCGAAATATATTGACTCCATAAATCGACCCTTTTTGTTTGACCAGCAAACGTCGGCACGCACTCTAGGTTGTCGTTTGACTTCCTGACCGCAGAAATAGTCGCATTTTGGGCTTTATTGGCCAATTTATCTGGCATATCAATTAAAAAGCCGCTATCTGCAAATGACAGCGTACAAGCCGCGGTTGATAACGCGCCAGCGCCACTGCGGCACAAGGTATTACTACCAGGGACGGTGGCAGGATTTGAACTCGATACTCCGATTGTTACTGGGGTGGTGACATTATGACGTAAGTCAACAGAGGCGATTCCGTTGATGAAACCGACATTACTAACACTACTGCCATTTTGGTACCAACCGCCATTAGTTGCAGGACTCAATGACAATTGCGCACTAACTGGGTCAGTAAACGGGGTACAAGGAGTGTTTCCATCAGCACACGCTTTGATCTGCATAGGCTCTGCCTTACAGGTGAGCGGTGATGATGAGTAATCAAATTCAAAATGATGTACTTGTAAGCCAATCGGTTTGGATTTTATTGCACAAACTTTAAAATTATCGATTTCGTGGTTGTTATTGGCGCCACCAGTAGAACCCGTAAATGACAGATAAAAATCGGCAGGAACAGAATCTTGACCTGATATCGCTCTCGCATTAAATCGAGGGACAAGTACCTGATATCCATTACCATCACGCACATCTCTGTCTAGCGATACCCAAGCTTGACCTGTGATAGTCGAATCAACTTTAATCCGATATTTATGATTGGGTGCTGCGGTTGACGTACTACGAACATCAATTCTAGGATTCAAATTCGCGGCGGTACCAGCCAAATACTGATAATTTGCCGCCACAGAACCGCGTAATGTTACCGATTGAGATCTAAATCCAGGGCCACCGATCTTCCCCTCATTCGGATTGGAAAAATTACCATACTCATCCAAACCAACACCTATCCATCCACCTGCAAAGCCCGGCGTACCATCATCACGTTGTGCATAACCGAGCGAACCGCCAAAGCTGCCAGGTTGCGGTGTAACAGAAGCATCCGATAAAATAACCGCTACACCATCACCACCCGTTCCAGATGACGGTGACCAAGCATAATAATCAAACTCTATCGTGACGAGATTACCTTCAGCAGGAAATAACCGCTGGTAAGTACTTGCAGTGGCCTGATTACCCAATGCTGGCGTTATTCTTAGTCGCCCCCCGTTGATAGCCGGCGGAGTAGAAGAACCCAGCACTTTCGTTGCCCAATCATTGCCTAAGCTGCTGCGGGAAAACTCATCAGTAAAACACTCTTCAACTGGCGCGACTTTCTCAAGCGCTATAAAATCATAATTTTCAGCAAGATGACTACGTTCATTGTCGCCATAGGTATCTTCATCGTTTACCATACTGACTTGAGTTGCACTCAGATTACAGCGTCTTAACCAGCCACCATCACCACCTAGGCGAGAAGACTTTCCAGCCACTAATGTTGGAGGATTGCTAAAGCCAGTTAAGCTGGTATTAAAGGTACATTGAGTTACTAAGTCACGAGCTGAATTTCCCGAGCCATGAGTCAAGGCGTTGGCAAACTGATAGTTAATCGGCTCGCCATTCAGAGTTATCGTGCCTACACCAGGCTCAATGGCTAGATAAGCAATGGTTTCATTGGCTAATGTATTGAAATTACTAGGCTGACAGCGCCGGCTTGTGCCTTTTCCAGTGTAGACTTCTGACGTATCCATATTAAGCGAAATACCGTTAACGCTTGGCTGCGACACGCTAGTCAACCAACAATTATTATTGCGGGTTTGTAATTGGTTTAACCGTACGCTCAAACCTGAGTCGAGCGTTTGATTGACCCAGGCTGACGATGGCATGTTCAAAGCACTGTTAGTCACCACAGTACCCGCCGTCAACCGCTTACCATCGGATAGAGCATAACTGCCTGGCGTCACAGCTATCCAGTGTACTTCGGGCATAGTGATCGCCGCAGTGCTACTTGGAGGTTGCCGCTGAGTCCAGCTAAAACCAGTCGCTGATACGCTACTGATAAACGCCGACGAGGGACCATAGCCACTTGGGTTTGACGACAAAATCGTCGGCATTAAAAATACTAATGGAGTAACACCAGATGGAAACACATGATCGAAGGTAACCGAGGTTGATGTTGCTTTACCAAATTGGAGATTGAAAGCACTCGCACCACACATACCATTAAAATCAGCATTATTAATAGTATTTTGATCGAATGTCACATTACTATTGCCAGAAATACTCAGAGCACCTCCAGCACCAATCGCACCTGTGATTTCGCTATTACCGCTGATGGTAACGGAGCCCGCAACATAGATAATGGCATTGATTTTGTTTTGACCGGTAATACTCAACGAACCTGCAACATAAATAATTAAATTTTCAGCGGCGCCAGTGAGATTTATATTAACATTCGTCAGATTCAAGCTATTAAAATAGAGACGGGATGTAACGCCAGTTGTCTTGATAACTGTGCCATTCTTGAAATCACCAAAATTATAATCATAATCCCCCGGAGTAAACACATTTCCACCAGAGCGATCGCAAGTACCAGAGTCACAAGATAAGTTACTTAGTGGTGGCACCAAAATACCAGGAGGGGGTTCCAGCCCAAATGGCGCATGATTCCCAGAGGGAGGAGATGTAAAAATACTGTCACACTGAGGTACCGCTGCCACCTGCCAACAGAATACGCATAAAATGGCAAACAACGTGAAACGTAGATTATTAACCACGGGCTTCTACCTCAACTTGTCGGCTAACACGGGTCTCGCCGCTTTCACATACTGCTTTACTGCTGATTCGATATTGCGTGACTGTGTCTACCGCATATGCTGTACAAGTCAACGTCACACTACAGGCATGAAAACCAGTTACATCGGGCGGTGTCCAAACATCCGATGCTAAACACGCTCCGGCGTTACCATTCAATGGAAACAACTTAGCCAGCGCGGCATCGGCGCCACTGTTCGCCGCCGCAAAGGCACGGGTTCCCCACACTTCTTGGGTGAGCCCGGTATCACCGTCTTCCACAATATTAATCAGTGCCGATGCCAGTAGAAACATCACTGTGATCACAAACACGCCAATAATCAATGCACTGCCGCGTTGACGCGCAGGTAAAGCCGTTCGTTGCGACCTTGCTAGTGATGTTCTGGGTAAGATCCGCATGACCGAGTGATGACCTGTCGATTGACGATATAAATTAAGGAACATTGATCACCTGCACTTGATGTCGATATTGGAACGTCTCACCATTGACATTAAATCTTGGCTGCAAGTGCACCATGGCATTATTGACTAAACTCGATGGCGTTAAGATCAACGGCAAGTCATTACTATTATCGAGACGATTCGCCACACTTTGCGCCATTAGCACGCCCGTACCCATAGTGGCTGGATTTGGTTGAACGGTATTAAAGTTATAACCAGCATAACGCACTATTTGTAAATCATTACCGCTTGCACCCTTTTCGAAGCAATAGCTCACAGGACTCGAACCAAAATAGATCCTTTGTCGTGGTGATGCTTCGGCAAAACGTGTTGGCGCAGTAAAAGTCAGTGTCACTTGATTAGCCAAGGTCAGAGGAGGTGTTTTAATCTGTGCTCGTTTTTGTCTCGCGCTGCTATACACATCGGCGTCAACCAAGGGATAGATCCAAGCGAATTGATTCACGCGAATCGCACTCGCGGTATTATCTAGAATAACTATGCCAGTACTCGCGGCCGCAGCGGGGATGATTGGCATAGTGAGATAAGTTGTGCTGGCCTCGATAGGCACAAATTCAATACATTGATAGGTCAGCGAATCGCTATTAAGACGCACACTGTTGGGCAAAGCACTACGTAGCTCACGGGTCATTCGCTCGACGGCAAAACGGCTTTGACTTAGCACTTGATCGACTGAACTCGACTCCACAAAAATCCGCGTACCAAAAATAATAAAACTACTCACCCCAACAACAAGAATGCCTAAGATAAGGATCACAGTGACCATTTCGACTAAGGTAAAACCCTGTGCGTATAGATGCTTACGCTTAACGGAAAAAGAGCCCATTAGTAATTGCTCCTCACCAGATTGTAAGTGATCACTTCGTTGTCCGGCGTAGTCACATTAATGGTGACTAGCTTAGTATTGGGCGCAGGCCCATAGGCGACAGTGACGTTTAAACGATAGTTAGGATAAGCAGCGGCATAGGTTTGGGTTGAGTTGAGCATAGTGGCGTTTTGACTTAAACCGTGATAATCGTCCACATCGTTAAAATCGTTACGGCCCTCGCCTTCATTAGGCCATTTCCACTCCGATGGCCCTAAACTGGTCACATTTGAGCAAGGTAATCCTAAAGGACTACCACAGGCAGGCACACCGCCATTGGCATTAGTGTTTTGATCGTAACGCTTGCCCCAGATCTCATTCATCACCGAATGAGCAAGCTCGGCACTCTTCACTCTATGCAAAGTCTTAGCCGCACGATCCGCCTGTGGAAATAACATGCTGGTTAGCATCACTATCGCAATGGCAATCACCAGCATGCCAATCACTAATTCGATAAGGGTAAAACCTTGCTGTGGTTTGGCTTTTTTGGATGTTTTTACTGATGCTTTACCCAATAGCAACCGAGGATTAATTCGCATAAATATAACCCTCGCTAGAGACGTTAATCATCACAGTGTCATTAGCAATCACATTAATGCATGGCCCATTACAAGCCAACGAAGTGCTACCATCGATATCGAAATCGAGGCTGAAGTTGCTGCTGTTAGTACTGTTAGGGCTTACTAGCACTAATTGAGCACCACCTTGAAAAGCTTGGCTATAAAGCGGGTTGGGCGATAATGCGGTACCAGAACAAACCGCCTCATTTCGGGTAGAGAATTGACTCACTTGATAGCCAGTACCAGAAACGGTTACACGAAAACACCTGTCAGTATTATTGAGCGCTTTCTGCTGTACTTGACGCAGTTCGCTAATGAACTCGTTACGTAGGCTATAAGCACTGTAGGAAGACTGGGTAAACAGGCGAGGCAGTACAACCACAGCAAGAATTGAAATCAAGATGATGGTCGTCACTAATTCTACTAAGGTAAATCCGGCCTGTTTTGACATAGAGAAGTTAAGCATCGCTCGGGTTAATTGCTGATTTCATGTACTAGGTTCAGTTTCTGCCAACGATATGATTAACGCAAATAAATGTCGGTAAATTTGGCGGACTCATTTTTAAAATCCTGTAAGAACCGTATTTTATCTAAAAAAAAGGCCTGCTAGGCAGGCCTTTTTCCTAATCGCTATTAACAAGCAGATGCATCTGGGGTAGCTGTAAACGCTGGCGGAGCTATCGCTGTTGCAGGCGAGTATTCAATAAAACATGTTGTAGGAGCACTAGACTGCCAGAACTTCGCTTTACCAGTCGTCGTTGTTGTATCAACAACCCAATCTGTCGTAGCTCCAACAGGCGTAGTTCCTTCACTAATACTTACATCCAACGCATTTTTGAAATTATCTAGCTCTGCAGTCATATAACCGTAAGCAAGATTCACTTCAACACCAGTCGCAATCTCAACAGTTGGACCATTTGATGCTGCTGGCGCTACTTTTTCCACACCCGCCAATGCAGCCTTTGAATAAACCAAAGTATTTGCACCTTGAATTGATGCCTTTAATCCATTAAGTGCAGATACACGCGCATCACCTTGCAAATTAATAAACTTAGGTGCCGCTGTGACAGCAAGAATACCTAAGATAATGATCACTACGACTAATTCAATTAAGGTAAAACCTTGTTGTCTTTTCATATCAAACTACCTTTCTTTATCAGTGAGTACTCGTGTGAGTACTAATTAAGTTAAGTCACTTCTGAACTAAGTTACTTAAAACATGAACAAAATAAAACTGTTAATTACGGCCTATGGCACAAATGGCGTTTGAGTAAAGCTTAGCACTTTACCTGTACCTGGGTTATACACGATTCCTTTCGCACCAGCTGTTGATAAATCCGGTGTAGGAGTGGGTACACCAGTGGTTTGATCAAGCACCAGTGAAGCCACTTGGTGATAAACACATAAATCTAAACCAGCAACGACAGTGCCTGTAATCGAATTAGCGCTACCACCTGCGCCATCAATCACGCGCACGGTATAACGTTGATTACGCGCATCTTGAGTGTAGAGCACATTACGAGGAGCGCTCTGCAGCACGGTATTAAATACTTGTTGGCAACTCGCATCAGTCATAGCAGTCACATCCGTCACTGAAGTTCCCGTTGGATAACCAAAACGAGGATCGAGCAAAACTGACGTACCATCTAAGATCACACTACTATTTTGGCGCCCATCGACTTCCCACTGCGAACGCACAAAGCTAACGGCAGTCGATAAACCACCGGCTACGCCGTCAACACTGGCGTCTTCAGCATCATCGGTGACATTTAAGAATCGTGGGATCGCGGTTGCGGCGAGTAGCCCTAAAATCACAATCACAATCACAAGCTCTATTAATGAGAAACCTGTTTGCTTAGTTTTCATATATATGCCCCATACTTAAGAAATTTTATTCTAACAGCTAAATCAATTTTAAAAAGCCTTTGAGTTAACAATATTTTAGGGTGCAGTCAAAAAAATGACCCTGCCAGAGTTCAGTTGATAGCCTAAACTATCGCCATTGTGCGACCGATAGTGACAGCTGTTATCCTTAACTAAATAATCAGCAACCAGCCCTGCGTTATCCACTTCGGCACCCATAAGTTGCTGCCACAAATCTTGGCAACCTTGGGCATTTAACTGTTTAGGTTGTGGCCATCCTAAACTATTGATATCGACGACACTAAACTCAGTGTCTTTGGATATGTTGTCAAACGCCTCCCAATTCAACTGCATCTGCGGCGGCTTGCCCAAAGATAGCCATTGGGAGCGCACCATCACCAGCACATTTAAAAAACGCGCATGATCGACTTCTAATCCACGGGCAGCGATTTGCGGTAGGGTAAAAAAGTACTTAGCACCAATCACCGCCATGATAACCAACACTAACCCTATGGTTATCATACGCCCATAGAGGCGTAATAGATCGCTTTCTGCCTTTTGCTGAGTCTGCATTTAACCTCAGCCCCACACATAAGAGAGGAGATAAACATTTTCCATATCGATTATTTACCGCCCTTGACCACATTGAGCATATCCCACATGGGCAGGTATATCCCTAAGGCCAACACGAGAACAATCACGGCCACAAAACCGATCAAAATAGGCTCCAATTTAGCGGTGAGGTTCTTTAAATCATAGTCTACTTCGCCCTCGTAGAAGTCTGCCGCATCATTGAGTAATTGATCGATTTGCCCTGTTTCTTCACCCACGGCCACCATTTGCAGCACTAATGGCGTAAATAACTTGCTCTGATTCGATACCCTTAACATAGAGTCACCAGACTCAATCCCACGGCGCATACCGACTATTTTGTCGTGCATGTAGGCATTATCTACCGCATCAGCCACTAAACTTAGGGCCTGCGTCATCGGCACGCCAGCGCTCAGCATCATAGAGAAACTGCGACAATAACGAGCTAACGTCGAGCGCTCGATAATCGATCCCACGGCGGGGATGTGTAACTTCCACTTATCCCACTGCTTCTCGCCCTTTTCCGTATGGTGCCAATAACGGATGCCGATAATAGTGCCGATCAGCGCCACCAACATCAGCGCCCAATAATTCACAAACAGATTCGATGTACCAATCAGCACTTTTGTCGCCCAAGGTAAATCGGCGCCAAAGCGGGAAAACATCTCGGCGAACTTAGGGATCACCATGATATTGAGGATCACCATAGCGAGCGCAATCGCAATCAAGACAAACATGGGATAACGCATGGCCGATTTAATTCGCCGCCGTGTTTCCTGCTCACGCTCGATATAGCCAGAAAGCTGAATAAAGGCATCTTCTAACTTACCTGTGTTTTCGCCCACGTGCACCATAGAAACAAACAAGGAATCAAATACATCGGGATGTTGATTCATGGATGATGATAAGGGTCGGCCTGCGGTGAGCTGCTCAGAAATATCATTGAGCGCATCTTTCATCCGCTGGGAATGCGCCGTTTCAGACAAGCCCGCAATCGCCCGCAAAATCGGGATGCCAGAACGGGTCAAGGAGTACATTTGCCGAGTAAAAATCTGTAATTCTTCTAACGCGACTTTTCCACCAAATAACTTAGCCAGTGAGAATGACTTAACCACTTTGGCGACTTTGACCTCAAGGGGGATAATCCCCCGCGCCAATAGCATGTCAGCAGCGGCACTTTCCGATGCAGCATCCAGTTGCCCAGTAACGGATTGACCTTGACCACTGCGTCCACGGTATTGATAAATCGGCATAATTACGCCTCAACGCCTTGTTGGCTAATAATATCCTTCGACAAAGGTATTTGTGATTCACTCACATCCTCTACCAGCTTAGCCACCTCTTCAATGGTCGTCATGCCTTCGCTCAAATATTGCAACGCTGACTCGGCGAGCGGAGTAAAATTCGGGCTCTGCAACGCGGCTCTGGCAAAATCCTGCGGATTACCGGTACGCATCGCATCGATCATCTTCTCATCCAACTCGAGGATTTCAAAAATACCGATCCGCCCACGATAACCGCTGCCGTTACAACTCTGGCAGCCGGTACCAATTCTAAAGTTCGCATGGCTAAAATCTTTATGACTCACACTACTCAGCCAGGCTTGTTCCTGCGGTGTCGGCTGATACTCAACGCCACAGTTATGGCAAACGCGGCGCACTAAACGCTGGGCAATAATCACCCTCAAGGCACTGGCGACCAAATAACTGGCGGCGCCCATATCGAGCAAACGCAGTGCACTGGTGACCGCATCGTTGGTATGCAAGGTCGATAGCACAAAGTGACCCGTTAATGCGCCCCTTAAACCAATCTCCACGGTTTCTTGGTCACGCATTTCCCCGACCATGATAATATCGGGATCTTGACGCAAGGTGGTGCGCAATACGTTGGAAAAGTCTAAGCCAATCTTATGGTTAACTTGAACTTGGTTGATCCGCGGCAATTGATATTCAACCGGATCTTCCACCGTAATGATCTTACGGTCGGCGGTATTGAGCTCGCTCAAAATACCGTACAAGGTGGTGGTTTTACCGCTACCCGTGGGACCTGTGACCAGTAGCATGCCGTGAGGGCGTTTAATCTGTTTACGAATACGCGCCAAAATAGCGGGTGGCATACCGGTTTCGTTTAGAGTCAATAAACCCGCCGATTGATCGAGTAACCGCATTACTACAGATTCGCCATGGTAAATCGGCATGGTCGACATACGCACATCGATATGATGACCTTTGATCTCCATGTGGAAACGACCGTCCTGCGGCAAACGTTTTTCAGAAATATCGAGTCCAGCCATTAACTTAAGTCGCAATACTAAAGCCGCGGCAATATTAACTTCATTCAGAATCGTTTCGTGTAGCTGGCCATCGATACGCTGGCGAATACGCAAGGCTTTATCACCGGGTTCGATATGAATATCCGAGGCGCGCATTTGCACCGCATCTTCAAAAATCGACTGCAGCAACTTAACCACTGTGGTTTCATTGTCACTGTCGCCCGACGTGAGGCTGGCTAAATCGAACATCTCATCGGCGGCGTATTCTTCTTCGAGCTTACCGGCGATCTGAGCAATTTGGTCTGTACGGCGATATAAATTATCAAACGCTTGCAGCAGTTGCTGCTCGGGCGCTACCGCTAACTTCAAACGCTTAGGTGCGATAAGCATTTCGAGATGATCAAGCGCCTGCAAATCTGCTGGGTCGCTCATTGCTACCAGTACGCTATCGCCCCTGTCTTCAACTGCTAAAGCACGGAAACGTCGGGCTTGCACCTCAGGAATAAGATGCACCACTTCCGCTGGGATTGGCATTTTACTGATATCCAGCAAAGGTACATTCAATTGTTGCGACAAGAACTGCAGTAACTGATGTTCTGTAATCGATTGCAGATCAATGAGGGTACGGCCCAGTTTTTTGCCCGTATTACGCTGCTCGCCTAACGCCTGTTGTAGCTGGGCTTCGGTAATAATGGCTTCTTGAACTAACAGATCGCCTAAACGCATTTTTAATCTGGGTTTCATTGGCTATCTCCTAGCTGAGTCAAGCGTTGTTCGATAAAGGCACTCGCCTGCGCCGATAAGCCTCTGTGGCCTAATGCAGTCCGATAGGCTTGGCGTGCTTGGGGGAATTGCTGCTGCGAATCAAGCGCATAGGCCAACCCCATCCACCATTTAGCCTGTTGAGGTTCTTGTTGTAATAATTGTCTATAGGCTTGTTCTGACAATGAAAACTGCCCTAGCTTTTGCGCCAAATCCGATTGTGCCATCCACTTTTGCCTCGCCAGCGGATGCGTGTCAGGTATATTGGCTAAGGTCACTAATGCGAGATCAGCCTGACCAGAGGCTTGCTGAACCCGAGCAAGCAATAAAGCAAAGTCTAATTGCTGCGGGAATAACAGCATGCCTTGCTGTAACACTTCACTGGCTTTGGCTAATTGACCTTGCCCATAATGCAGCGCAGCTAATTGCTTGCGCGCTTCGTGCATACTGGGGTCGAGCACTAATGTTTGATCATAGTAACTAATGGCTTCTTTGAGCTTGCCATCCTTTTCAGCCTCACTCGCAAGTGTAAACCGCTTCTTTGCTAGCTGCTTTGGGGTTAACTTCACCTCAGTAATCGCCATTTGCCCTTGTGCTTTGGGCGCAAGTCGATTAGCGCCAGCAGTGACCTCGGCGCTTCGCACACTCGATGTCGCACTATCTGGCTGTGAATGGCTTGGCTGCGAATGGTTTGGCTCGCTTACCGTGTCAACTTGGTTGTTTTCAAGTGCAAGGCTCACATCTGTTTTCGACTGCGCTTGTCGCTCAGGTTCTATATTCCTTTCAAATTCAGGTGACTGACTCGATGCGATTTCGGCGGCACTTGGTTCAAACTCTTCACTATTGGCTGTCATTGTTGTCGCAATCTTCTGCGTAGTCGCAAGCTTCAGCGGTTCTGCAGCGGCATCAAGGTTAGATGAAGCTTCGCTTGAGGCAATGCTCTCCGTTCGCACAGGCTCAGTTTGAGCGGTTAAAGTATTTTGTTCCTGAACTTGAGCCGAAATAGTCGCTTCTGCAGGCTTTGCCATGAAAAATTGCCAGCCATAAACCGCGCCGCCACCGAGTAGCAGTGACACTCCACAGAGCAGCAGCCAGTTAAACGGAGCGCGCCTGTGAGCTAAATACTGCACCTGCGGTTGAGTGACGTTACTGAGTTCGTGCCCCTGCTGACGTTTATCAAGATCCTGCAGCATCTTATTGATCACGCTCATACAACACTCCTCAAAACGTGTTGTAATCCCAAACCAAAAGCCACAGTTATCAGAGTGAAAAAAGGCAGCCATTTCCACGATAATAATCGGCGAACACTTGCATCTTCGGTATCTTGAATCGCCGCTTTAACGTGGGAGGTTTGCACACGCGTAGCGCCCTCGCCGAAACTCAGTAACAAGGCTTTATGGGCAAGAATATTGATCAATCTGGGGATCCCTCGGGACGCATAGGCAATCTGACGTGTTTCCCGTGATGTAAAGAGTGGTTCGCCCGCACGCCCTGCTATGGCTAATCGGTGGCGAATATAAGCGTCGGTTTCATCCCATGTTAGTGGACGAAGATTGTAGCTAAAAGTAATGCGTTGTCTTAATTGCCTAAATTCTTGGCGTTTAAGCCTGTCATCTAGCTCGGGTTGCCCAAATAACACTACCTGTAATAATTTGCGTGTCTCGGTTTCCAGATTAGTGAATAACCGCAGCGCCTCTAAACTGTCGTCCGGCAATGCCTGTGCTTCATCGAGCACGAGTACGATGGCGTGACCGTGGGCGCTCAAAGCTAAAAGCTGCTGCTGGATAAGTCCAGTGAGTTGCTGCTGATCGATATTACTGGCGTATTTAAGGCCTAACTCACTCGCTACCGCCCAACGTAACTCTGCAGGCGTAAGATAAGGGTTAGGCAGATAGGCACAGTGGAACTTAGTCGGCAATTCATTGATAAGCTTACGGCAAATCAACGTCTTTCCTGTCCCCACCTCCCCTGTCACCTTGATAAAACCTTCACCCGTTTGCAGCGCGGTTTGCAACACTTGCAAGGCTTCCACGTGTGGCGACAGGCCGAAAAAAAATCCGGTATTGGGTGTCAATGAAAATGGCGTTTGGCTTAGGCCAAAATGCTTCTGATACATAGAAGCTTACTTTGTCTCCGGATACCAACGATCTAATAAGGTCTTAGAACGTTGTAGCTCAGTTTGCCAAGTATCGACGCCAACTACCGTAGGTTTTAACAGGATAATTAGCTCGGTTTTCTTATTCTGCTTGCTGCGGTTTTTAAACAATTCACCGAGGAAAGGAATATCACCTAACAAAGGTACTTGTGACACCACTTCAATATTTTCACTCTTCATCAAGCCACCGATGATCACCACATCACCAGAGGCGGCGCGGATAACAGTATCAGACTCACGAATTTCACTCTGCGCTAAAGGTAGCTCCAACGAAGCGTCACTCACTTTAATGTCTTTAGTCTGCTCTTTCACATCGATAACGGATGGATGCACGTGTAATAATACATTGCCGTCATTATCGATTTGCGGTGTCACATCTAAAGCTATGCCCGAGAAAAATGGTGTTAATTCAACTTGTGGTGTGGTCACTGGCGTTGTGCCCGCAACGGTAGTCGATGACACGTCGGTGACAAAGTACTCATCGGTACCCACTTTAATCACCGCTTTTTGGTTATTCGATGCAGTCACCCTTGGGCTAGACAATACATCCACATCGCCTTGGGTATCTAATAGATTGATCATAGTTGTAAAGTCGGAGCCTTTAATGCTCAACGAGGTCACACCACCAATCGCAGAGGTGATTTTATCGTTTAAACCAGGGCCTTTCGAAGTCCCAAAATTCACATTCGTATTGCCAACATGACCCAGCACATTGTCCCATTGGATACCCTGCTGATAGCCATCGGATAATGTGACTTCGAGGATCTTAGCCTCCAAGATCACTTGTCGCTGTAGGTGACTCTCGGCGGAATTCAAGAAAGTACGCACTTGGCGTAATTCACTTGGGAAAGCACGAATAGTGACTAACCCCGCCTGCGGCGTGACCACCACTTGCCGCCCATTACCAGTGTCACCAATAATCGCCGTCAGCGTTTCTTTCAGCTCGCCCCAAAAATCAGTCTTAGTGCGCGAGCGAATAAATGTTCCGTTACTGCTATCGCTGCTGCCATTACTGCTAGAGTTGTTGCCGTTACTGCTGTTGGAATTATTATTACTCGAACCATTGTTATTTGAGTTGTTATTGTTCGAATTACTATTGGAATTATTGTTATCGGAAATGCGTCCAGAACTCACTGAGGTCACAGATAAGCCGTCACGTTCCATATAGAGATAATTCAGCGGAAACGTCTCAGTACGCATTCCAGCGGGGAACACTCTTAGAATGCGCCCTTCGCGGCTCACTTCGTAACCGTAGATATCTTCAACCACTTGAATCGCTTCGCTTAAGGTTACACCTTTAAGGGATAGCGAAATCGTACCTTGCACATCAGGATGTACGGCAACACTCAGCGGTGTACCTTGGACTAAACTTGGAAAAAATACTTTAGCATCAACATCATGGGCAGAGACATCGAAACGGCGCTCAGTTTCCAGCGCAGGAGTCAAACCTGATAGCAATGCGCCTGAATTCAATTCCCGCTGAACCGCATCCGGCATAGTCGCAGGCGGTGGCGTCGTTGATGCCGTAGCCGTCGCCATTGAGGCCGCTAGTGCCGCCTTACTCGCCTCCGGCTGTGGCCTATTTGTGGTCTGACACGCCACAAGGCAAAGTGAGAGCAGAGGTGTAAAGTATTTAATCGCTTTCATCTGAGGTGTATTCCCTATCTCTCTGTTATTGCTTGAAACAATGTCAATTTCCGTCCATCGGACAGCGACACATAAGTGGGGGTAATCTTGACGATACTCAGCCCCTGAATGCTGTCGCCAACAGACAATATCTTGTTATTTATCACAGCATAAGCCCTGTTGCCTGAACTCACTATGCTGTTAAGTACCATTGCCTGATCCTGCGCTTGACTCGCATGACCGACCACAGCAAAACCTTTACCGGGCAAGGTAGGGTCGCGCAGTGATTCAGCAGACGCTATAGGGCTGCTGACCAATAACAACACACTGATAATATAAGACTTATTTAGAGACACTGATAAAGTCCTTATTAATACTCAAGGTATAAAGTTCAATCTCTACTGTCGCTTTTGGGTATTCCGCGACTTTATAGTCGAGACGCTTCCAATAAAGTTTATCTGGCATGGCCTCAACGGCTTCCACAAAGCGCAGCACTGAGAAGTAATCGCCCTCTAAACTTATGCGAATACCATGGCTATACAGATTGAGTTTCTTCTCTTCACCCACAGCCAACAGAGGAATGGGTGCAATCGACATAAACTTAATTAATTTAATCCCTTGGACTTGTCCCAGTAAATTTCCCAGTAGCTCTGGCATATAGTCTGCAGGCACCATGTCCACCATCTGCTCATTGAGCTGGGCATCTAAGGCTTGATTCTGTTGCTCTAACAAGACTAAACGCTGTTGGTAATCTTGATTGGGATCTAACGCTAAACGTTGCTGATACAAGTCAACCTGCTGGACCGAAATCGCGTTTTCTTGCTCTAAGGCTTTTAGCTGTTGTGACAACGCCACATGGGTTTTCCACAGGGACTCTAAGGGTAAATAACTCAGCATACCGACCACGGCCAGAATGGCGACTGAGATCAACACTCGCTCACGGCGACTTAGCGCATCAAACTGTTGTCCTAATTGGGCTAACTTTTGCTTCATTGCGCGGCTTCCTCCTTGTTATCGCTTTTCAAGGTAAAGGCCAAAGGTTTATCTTCACCGCGATCCATGCTCATCGACGAGAAAGCTTGCCCCTTTAAAGTCTGCGTTGTTTTAAGTTTGCCAATCCACTGCGGAATGCTTTGAGGATGGTCGGCAAAACCTTCGAACATAAAATCTTGCTCATTAATGACGATATGACTAAGCCAAACACTCGCATCCGACACGACAGCTAAATCTTTAAGTACAGGCGCAAACCCTCGGCTGGTTAAAGAGGCCCTAAGACTCAATTCACCCATGAGTAACTGCTTCAGCTCTAACTGTTGTGCCGCTAAATCGACTCGCGCAACGAGTTCGGCATCGGGTTTACGCGCTGCAATTTGTGCTTCTAATGCCTGTTTTTGGGTATCGAATTGCAGCTTTTGCTGGGCAGCCAATTGCTGAGCCTGTTGCAACTCACTGACTTGCCAGTAGCTATAACCGCCTAATGCCGCAAATAGGACCAAAAATCCTGCTGCATAAGCCCCCAAACGGGCAAAGGTTAATCTTTGCTTTGGCGGAAGTAAGGAAGGAGTGTAGAGATTGACTCGGTATTTAATCACTCAGCACCTCTGGAAAATTCGGCAAAGGCTAATCCCGCTATTCGCGCGCCAACACAGCTTTTATCGATAACATTCACAGCTTGATTAAAGTTTGCCGACACTAGCTTAGCTAAAGTATCCACGGCGCCATCGGCGAGAAGTTCAATAGAAGATACCGGAGCTTGCCTTAACTGGCTTTCAAAGTAATCCATAGAGCGCTGAATCTCTAAGCTTAAATTATCTGCCATGCCATAAGTTAACTCATCGGCTTGAGTCTTATCCAACTGGGTAAATCCGCGCACACGCCGCTGCATGTACAGCTGCCCTTGCTTAACCACAGTCAATAACAATTCTTGCCCTGGATGATGGCTAACCACCAGACGAGCTTGGTGGTCATCACCAAATAAGTTGGTCATGGCTAACTCTTCGATACTGATACCAATGAGTTGTAAATCTTGTTCATGAATGGCCTGCACCATACTCACGAGTTTAGCTTTATCGACCACCACTACACTGATTTTATTACTGGGAATAGGTGACTCGAAATAATCCAAATGGATTTGCGGCACAGGTAGCGTCACCATGTCTTTAATTGACCACAGCAAGGCTTGGGATAATTCGACAGTGTCGACATTGGGTTTATCAGTCAGCAGTAATTGATAAAGCCCTGAAGCTAAAACCAGTTGTAATTGGGCATTAGGGAAGGATTTAGCGACGGCAGCAAACGCCGATGACCAGTGCTCATCTTTAAGCTCAAAGGGTAACCACAGTTCAGTACGATCACTTTGAGCAGGTGCATAAACCCATAATTTATCGGCACAAACATAGATACCAAGGCTAGTCGGATCCGTTTTTTTCTGCCAAAAGGCGAGTCGACCTATAAGACTTTTTTCCATAAAGATGCCTGTAACCAACTGAATTTAAAAGCGTGAGTAGTCTCTTTTGCTTAAACGTCCTGTCACTCCACTCTCCAGTGTTCCTTGCCCTCTGACTTGCTTTATCGCTAATTTAAACAGCAAACGTCATTATTTTGGCACTGGATAGTTTAGCTGCAAATACTCGTATTTTATAGATAAATACGTGAATAATAGGATCTATTTGTCTCTAAGACGACATTAACCCAAATACCACACTTGCCTTACTTAGCCTCTATGGGTTCGCTGAAATACATTCCCTGCGCTGCGCCAACACCAAGGATTTGCAGTGTCTGCCATTCTTCGAAGACTTCGACCCCCTCGGCACAGACTTGCACTTCCGTTCGATACAAACCGCCAATCAAGCTACGGATGAATAATTGGTTTTCTGGGCGTAAATGAATATGCCGTACAATCGATCTATGTAGCTTAATTAAATCAAAGTGACATTCACGAATATAGTAAGTGCCAACGACCTGCTGACCCACATGATCAACACATAATCTCGCGCCCATTTTACGAATCATATCTAATTTAGGCTGCAATTTTTCTTGATGTTGAATCACGATATCTTCCGACACTTCGAAAATCAGTCGCGTGGTCAGATGGCGATATTCTAACAGCGTCGTTTTTAGCCATTGGGTAAAAGCTCGACTCATTAGCGAATCCAAACTCAGATTAATACTGTATATCTGTGACGCTGGTTTTTTATTTGTTTGAGTATTCGATACGCCGCCCACTAATTCATTCGACAGTAACAACAATACCCGCTCAATAATTTGCCGTTCGACCTGCGGCATTAAACCACATTTATTCGCCATTGGAATAAACAGTGTGGCACGAATTAACGCTCCTTGATTATCCCGCGCCCGAGTAAATATTTCTTTATGATGCTCATTACCATCAGAATCGATTATAGGCTGGCTAAAAGGGAAGAATCGCCTTTGCACTAACGCGTTTTCTAAAAAGCTGCGCCAACGTACTGAGCCTTTAGCAAACTCTTCATCAATTGCGCCTTTGTCGTACATAAACCAATTACTATTGCCCTGTAATTGTGCCGCCCTCAAAGCCATATCGGCTTCTTCAATTAACTGCGCCGCATTATCGCCTGCGGTAAAATAAGCGCATCCGAGGTGGAAAAAGTTATCGCTATTGTCGACTTCGGGTAAAGGCTGGCTCAAACATATCTTAAGCAACTTACTGGCGAATTGGTCCGCTTCGATTAACGAGATTTGCGGTACGACTATGGCAAATTGATTGTGAGAACGACGGGCAAAAATACTGTTAGCTTGGGTTTGCAGCAATTGGCTTATCGCGTTGACGGTCGAATTTAATAACTCTTTAGTTACCGCTTCACCTTGGGATTGCTGCAATAAATCCAGATCATCCATCTCTAATAAATAAATCACCCCATGGGCGAGCATCGCCTGATTATGACTAAGGGCGTCGAGACGGTTATTCAAAAAGAGCCGATTACCAATGCGCGTTTCCGCATCGAGAAAGGTATTAGAACGAATGAACTTGTCAAAACGGCCACGTTCTTTTTGTGCGTCTTGTAATTCTTCTAACAACTTGGTCAAAGCGCGGTTAATCAGCCTTGGCTTGCCATTTCCGGGGGTCGCGAGTGCTTGCTCGTGCTTACCTTGCAAAATCAATCGGCTGCGTAAGGCTAATTCTTCAATGCCATCCAACTGTTGGGAAAACCATAAATAGCCAAAACGCACCAAGGCAGCCACAGCTAACACACCGACCAACAGGATGAGGATTTCATACCAACTAAAAGTGTAATGCTCGAAGGGTTGGGTTAAGGTCAGCTGCATACGCAGGCCAGATTTAGGTTCTAACACATGGTCATACACCATGGCATTTTGCGTAGTCAGATTGCCTTCATAGGCAAAGATCACTTCATCTTTCAAGGTCAGCCGAAAATCAACAGCATTGTAGGCAAGTAGCATGGGCGGCAGCCAAGCTTCCAAATCCCAATCGGGTTGGTGTTGATATTGGTCCACTAACATAGTTTCGAGTTCGGCGACTTTCTGCTGCTGAAATTTATAGGTCAGCTGCACGAAACTCATCATAGCGCTCAGCAAAAAGACGAAGGCGATAGCGGCTAATGACATTAACCAAAAGCTGGTTAATTTTGTAGTTAACATTCGGGTGAATTTCATCTATCCGCTATCCTGCAGGATTATTATAATTATTTGTGCGATTTTAACAGGAGTACAACAAAGTTGTCCGTTGATTATTCAGTAGCATAACCTAAAAGGCAACCAAGACGCTGTGACTTTAATGTCCACTTAAAAACAAAAAAGAGGCTCATTAGCCTCTTTTCGATGTTTTTACCACTTTTAGCCTAGTCGGCGTATTGAGGTAAAGTAGGAATCGCAGCAACACCAGAGTCGATAGCCGCCTGTGCAACCGCACGGGCAACATTAGGCAATAAACGTGGGTCCATAGGTTTTGGCAGCACGTATTCAGGGCCAAAACTCAGTGAACTCACATTAGGATAAGCCTTCAACACACTCGCAGGCACAGGCTCTTTTGCCAGTGCAGCAATGGCATGAACCGCGGCGATTTTCATCTCATCGTTAATGCATGACGCACGTACATCCAAGGCGCCACGGAAAATAAACGGGAAACACAATACGTTATTCACTTGGTTTGGATAATCGCTACGACCGGTACCCATGATCAAATCGCTGCGCGTTGCGTGAGCCAGTGCCGGTTTGATTTCAGGATCGGGATTAGAACAGGCAAAAATTACTGGCTTATCGGCCATCAACGCAACTTCTTCTGCACCTATCACGTCAGGACCAGATAGACCTAAAAACACGTCTGCGCCTTTAATAACATCAAGAAGCGTGCGTTTGTCTGTATCATTCGCAAATAGCGCTTTATATTCATTAAGATCCGTACGGCCAGAATGAATCACACCTTTAGTGTCTAACATATAAATGTTAGCGCGATTCGCACCACACTTGACCAGCATAGTCATACAAGCAATGGCTGCCGCACCTGCGCCCATACACACAAACGTTGCGTCGCTGATCAACTTGCCTTGAATTTCCAGCGCGTTAATCATACCCGCCGCGGTCACAATTGCGGTGCCGTGTTGATCGTCATGGAATACTGGCACTTTACAACGGGCAATCAATTCACGTTCGATAACAAAGCATTCTGGTGCTTTAATATCTTCAAGATTGATACCACCAAAAGTGTCAGCAATCGCAGCAACTGTATTGATAAATTCTTCAGGCGTATTGTGGGTGATCTCAATATCTGTCGAATCGATATTTGCAAAATGCTTGAATAATAATGCTTTGCCTTCCATCACAGGTTTAGAAGCCAAGGGGCCTAAATTGCCTAAACCTAAGATCGCCGTACCATTGGTAATCACGGCAACCGTATTACCTTTATTGGTATAACGATACGCATTGTCAGGATTAGCCGCGATTTCACGCACAGGCTCAGCCACACCAGGGCTATAAGCTAGAGCGAGATCGTGACTCGTTTCGGCAGGTTTGGTAAGGCAAACTGCGGTTTTGCCTGGTATTGGAAATTCATGATAATCGAGTGCTTGTTGACGAATATCTGACATTTTAAAATCCTGAAATGCGACATTTATAATTTATGAGAGTAAGACCTACCAACACACATCTAGTCTCACCAAAGGTTGATGTTAATAGTCTGGCTGGTCGGGGTAAGATACGCCAATAAGGGGGATTTTTAAATAAGAGATTCAGAAATTTCACTTTAGCCTGCAAATATCACCTCTAAGCTTAGTTTTATAAACTTATCTCCTATAATAAAGCTGCATTTCTTAATATATTTTGTAGGAAACAAACATATATTTTGTAGTTATAGCGCTAGTTGTAGCGAGTTAATCTCAAAAATGTTGGTTAAATTACAATATATAACGGCTAGCATATTTATCTTATAGATAATTGCTATAAATAAGTCGAATTACATACTTGAACTCGCAATACTCAATAAGTTGACGATTAATTGAGTGACGTCGTACCAGATGGGGGATTTAACATAAGTATTAAGATAGGCGTAAATAAAGCAGTTCAGCAAATGACAGAAAGCAAAAAGGCGCCATAGGCGCCTTTTCTAGAAACATTGCAATCGCAATTATTTCTTTGCAAGCACTGCGAAGCGCTTGTTGAATTTGTCGATACGACCGCCAGTATCAACAACTTTTTGTGTACCAGTGTAGAATGGGTGACAAGCACCACATACGTCTAAATGCAGATCTTTACCAGCAGTAGAGTTTACTTTGATAACGTTACCACAAGTACAGTTTGCAGTGATGATAGCGTATGTTGGGTGGATACCTGGTTTCATTGGGGTTACCTCAAAAGTGTAAGGCCATGTCGCTCTTCCAACCCGTAGTCGGACACCACATGCATGTTAATAACAATATGTTTAGGGCGCAGAATGGTACAGCATACCCACAAGGGATACAAGTAGATTATCTGAGCGTTTGGCGGTTAACCTGCGTCTATTTTGACTTTAGTTCGCCGCTTCATTTTCCCGCCTCTTTAGCTTCAAACATCGCCTGCGCCTCTTTGGCGTTAGCATACTGTGCCAAAATCATTTGCGAAGGACAGGACAGAGCCGCATTACTCTTGAGTGCGTTGATTTTATTTTTTGAGAACGCAGCAGGATTCGCCTCATAGATCGCCAGCATAGCGACATAGACACTCACGTCCCAATCGTTGGCATAGCGATTGGCGATTCGCCACAAGGTCTCACCTGCAAGATAAGTTAACTGGCAATGTTCAGGTGTCTGCGAAGCGGTTGGGGACGTTTCAGCGGCATTCACTTTGAGTTCACTATTTGTTGTCTTAACTGCTTCAGTGACTACGACTTCAGACATAACAGGCTCAGGCATCACAGTTTCAGCAGACGTTGCTTTAACGGCAACAGGTTCAGAGTTTTTGGCGACAGTCTTTACCTCGGCAACCTGGGTATTTTGCTCATCCGCTGCTTCAGGAAATTTAAAGCCAGTCACAACTTCAGCCGCTGGCACTGTGGGCTTACTATTTACATGAGTATTTACATGAGTATCTACATGAATATTTGCAGCCGTAATAACCGTCGCGGTCTTAGCACCCACCACTGATGTGGATTCTGCGGCCACTTTTACAGGCTGAACATTCACTTTATCCGCACGTTTTTGCACCAGCGCTGTCGTCGTATTTTTACTGCCCGATGCCGCGCTCATAGATAGCGCAGCCGATGTTGGCTTAGCCTCGCCAAATAGATTGATACTTTTAACTTCGTACCATCGGTCGAGTCGATACTCCCTCACTAAGAGTTTAGCCTTGTCATCTTTTACATCTTCAACACCTGTGAGCAAAACTAAAAAGCGATTAAGCTCCTCAACCATTAACTTTTCTTCGCCGCCAGCTTGCTGCACCACAAACTCTAAGCGCGACATGTCTTGATTGTCCGCAATCACATTTACCCTGAGTTTTGGATAACCGCCTAATTCAAACATGCGGCTGTTAACACTCACATGGGAGACTTGTGCCATGCTCGGTGCGCTACACACTAACGCGAGTAGACCTAATGATTTCACTCTATTAGCCATTTATTTACTCTCAACTATCCTTGGTAAACCATCATTAGGGCTAGCCCTAGCCAGCCGCGCTGAGTACACTAAACCACATTATTGCCTAAGACTTGCCTGCATATGTCATTGTTTGTCGAAGTTGCGTTACCTGTGCCTATGCGGCAAACTTTTAGTTACCGCGTACCCGAAACTTATCCTAGTACACCGCAGATAGGCGTGCGCGTTAAAGTCCCCTTCGGTCGTCAACAATTAATTGGATTAGTCACAGGTATAACTGAGTCTTGCAGCTTAGCGCCTAAACAGATTAAGTCTGTGCTTGAGTTTATCGACGATGAACCTTTGCTGCCTGAATCACTTTATAAATTAACGCTTTGGGCCGCGAGATACTATTTTTGCAGCCAAGGGCAGATGCTAACCCAAGCCTTACCAGTCGCCCTTCGCAAAGGGCTCAATGCCGCGCCACAAAAGATTCAATTCTGGCAATTAACTGAAATAGGCCAAAATATTGCGCCAGAAGCAGTTAAACGCGCACCCGCACAGAAAAAACTACTCGAGTTACTCAAAACCGCCAGCTTAACCCAAGAAGAGGTTATCAGCTTAGACATCAGTAAGGCGGCGCTTAAAGCCCTAGAAGATAAAGGCTGGGTGGCACGTCATGAGAAAGTCGCCGAGCTTAACCTCGACTGGCGCACCTCACTCGAAATGGACGAAACGCCACATAAACTCAATAAAGAACAAGCCGTCGCCGTTGCCACTTTAAATCTGCAACAAGGATATCACTGTACTTTATTAGAAGGCATTACCGGTTCGGGTAAAACGGAAGTCTATTTGGCGGTGCTCGAAGAAGTCCTTAAGCAAGGCAAGCAAGCATTAATTTTAGTGCCTGAAATCGGTTTAACGCCCCAAACCATCAATCGCTTTAAGCGCCGTTTCAAAGTCAATGTCGCGATTTTACATTCAGGGTTAACCGACAATCAGAGACTCGAAGCTTGGCGCCAAGCCCGCCGTGGTCAGGCCGCCATCATTATCGGCACCCGCTCAGCCTTGTTCACGCCTATGGCCTATCCCGGCATTATCATACTCGATGAAGAGCACGACAGCAGCTTCAAGCAACAGGAAGGCGTCGGTTATCATGCCCGCGACTTGGCAGTCATGCGTGGCCATCTGGAATCGATTCCGGTGATATTAGGTACGGCAACCCCCTCACTCGAAAGTCTACAAAATGCTTTAAGTGGCCGTTACCATCATTTGCAATTGGGTGAGCGCGCGGGCGTTGCTAAAAAAGTGCGTCAAGGCATTATCGACATTAAAAATATGCCGTTAAAAGCAGGCATGTCGGTGCCGCTGCTGAACGAAATCCGTCTGCATTTAGACGCAGGCAACCAAGTGTTACTGTTTCTCAATCGCCGCGGCTTTGCACCCGCCCTGCTTTGCCACGAGTGTGGGCACTTACACGAGTGCGACCGCTGCGATGCGTTTTTCACTGTGCATCAATCTCTTGGCGAAATTTGCTGCCATCATTGTGGCAATCAATACGCTATCCCTAAGCAATGCCACAAATGCGGTAGCACTATGCTGATGGGCCAAGGCATAGGCACTGAACAACTGGCCGAGGCGCTGCAACAGGAATTTCCGAAACATCCAGTCGTGCGCATCGACCGCGATACCACTCGCTTGAAAGGCTCATTGGAAACCCACTTAAACGCAATTCATAAGGGCGAATATAAAATCCTCGTCGGCACGCAAATGCTAGCTAAAGGTCATCACTTTCCTGATGTGACGCTTGTTGGGCTACTCGATGTCGATGGCGCCTTATTTAGCGCCGATTTTCGCGCGCCCGAGCGTTTTGGGCAACTCTATACCCAAGTCGCCGGGCGTGCGGGCCGCGCCAGTAAACCCGGCACGGTATTATTGCAAACTCACCAGAGCGACAATCCCATTTTGCGGGATTTACTGCACCGTGGTTATGGCGAGTTTGCCCGCAGCCAATTAAAAGAGCGTCAACAAGCACTGCTGCCGCCAGCATGGCACATGGTGTTGGTACGCGCCGAAGCGCATTTAGCCAGTGATGCCGATAACTTTCTCAACGCCTTCGCCGCGCTCTTGCCGCAAGATAAAGAATTCGAGGTGATTGGTCCTATGCCAGCGCCCTTAGATAAAAAAGCCGGCAAGTTCCGTCGCCAACTGCTATTCCAAGCTAAAAACCGCAACCGTCTGCAGCAAGAGTTTGAACGTATTCATCCGCTTGTAGAACAACTGCTCGAAGCTAAACGCTGCCGATGGAGCTTAGACAGAGATCCGCAGGATCTCCTCTAAGTCGAGTATTTGATAAGTATTTAAGCGCCATTTGATAAAAAATCATCGGGAAGATAGCAATTGTTAACCACAAGCGGCTAAAATATGCGGTTATTCCCTGTATTCACTCTTAAAGTTAGTGCCGATTAGAACCCATGAAATCACATATCCAATCATTACTTGAACAAACTCTAGAATCCTTTAAACAACAAGGTATTGTGCCTGCTGACTTTGAAGCGCGCATTCAGGTAGATCGAACCAAGGATAAGAGCCATGGCGACTTGGCAACCAACTTAGCCATGATGCTGACCAAGGTCGCGGGCAAGAATCCACGTGAATTAGCCCAACTGATCATCGATACCTTACCGACGTCGGCTTATGTGGCTAAGGTAGAAATTGCAGGTCCAGGCTTTATCAACTTTTTTATCAACGACAGCGCCTTAGCGGATCAACTACAAAATGCCGTCAACGATGAGCATTTAGGTATTAAATTACCGACACCGCAAACCGTTGTTGTCGATTACTCTTCGCCCAACCTCGCCAAAGAAATGCACGTAGGTCACCTACGTTCAACCATCATTGGCGACAGTGTGGTACGTGCGCTGGAGTTTTTGGGCCATAAGGTTATCCGTCAAAACCATGTTGGCGACTGGGGCACACAATTTGGTATGTTGCTGGCCTATATGGAAGAGCTACGCGCCAAAAATGGCGAAGAAGCTCAACTTGAACTGTCTGATTTAGAAAACTTTTACCGCGCTGCTAAACTGCGCTTCGACGAATCGGCAGAGTTTGCCACCCGCGCTCGTCAGTTAGTGGTTGAACTGCAATCTGGCGACGAATATTGCAACAAACTGTGGCGCGAATTTAACGACATTTCGTTGAGCCACTGCCATGAAGTCTACGCCCGTTTAGGTGTGAGCCTGACCCGCGCCGACGTGCACGGTGAAAGTGCCTATAACGCCGATCTCGAGCAAGTGGTTAAAGATTTAGATGCCCAAGGCTTATTAACCGAAAGCAACGGTGCCAAAGTGGTGTTCCAAGAAGCCTTCCGCAACAAAGAAGGTGAGCCACTGCCTGTTATCATCCAAAAAGCAGATGGCGGCTACTTGTATGCCACCTCAGATCTGGCGGCAATGCGCTACCGCTCGAACGTGTTAAAAGCAGATCGCGTACTGTATTTTGTTGACCTACGTCAGGCACTGCATTTCCAACAAGTCTTTAGCCTAGCCAAGCTGGCTAAGTTTGTCCGTGAAGATATGTCATTGGAACACTTAGGTTTTGGCACTATGAACGGCGAAGATGGCCGTCCATTCAAAACCCGTAGCGGCGGCGTCGTTAAGTTAGTCGACCTGTTAGAAGAAGCAAACGTGCGCGCACTAGAACTCGTTCGCAGCAAAAATCCAGATATGGATGAGAACACGCTGGCTGAAATCGCCCGTGTCGTTGGGATCAGTGCCGTTAAATATGCTGATTTGTCGAAAAACCGTACCAGCGATTACATTTTCAGCTTTGAACAAATGCTCAGCTTCGAAGGCAATACCGCGCCTTACCTGCTGTACGCTTACACCCGTGTTGCGGGCATCTTCAAGCGTGTAACTGATCTGGATTTGAGCCAAGCAAGAATCGTGCTTGAGCATGAAAAAGAGAAAGATCTCGGTAACAAATTAGCACAGTTCGGTGAGATCCTCAGTCGCGTTGTCGATAAAGGTCAACCGCACGTATTGTGTGCTTACCTGTATGAATTAGCGGGTGCTTTCTCAAGCTTCTACGAAGCCTGCCCCGTACTTGCCGCCGATAACGACGCGCAAAAGAATAGCCGTTTATTACTCGCACAATTGACGGCTCGTACGTTACAAAAAGGCCTAAATCTACTCGGTATCGAAACCTTAGAGCGGATGTAAGCCATGAGTAATCGCGATTATGCCAATAGAAGGCCGCAGTCGGGCGCTAAACCGCGCCCAGTCCGCGCGACTCGTCCAACCCGAGCAAAGCCTTCACAATCTAAATCAGCGCCGCGTAAGAAGCTGCCGCTGACGCTGATAGGCTTTGTCATACTCGCTGTGGGTTGTTTCGTCTATTTTCTATGGAGCATTAAAGATAATGCGCCACAAGAAGAAAAGCCGCAGCCAACTCCGGCCAAGAAAACTGAAACTCGAGTGAAGCCGCAAGAAAATGTGGTGCTCACTCCTAAAGTGAAAGAACCCGAGCGTAAAGCCGTCGTTATTCCTGTGGAGAAAGAGGAAACAGCAGAGCCTGTTGCGCCGCCGAAGAAGGACCCTAACGCTCTGCCGCCTCAACCAAAGGAAGAATGGACCTATCTTAATGAGCTTGAAAACAAGCATGTTGAGGTCGATATTCCCGATGTGGTTGCAACACGAGCACCAATGCAATATCAATTGCAATGTGCTTCTTTCCGCCAAGAATCACAGGCGAATGAGATGAAAGCTGTCATCGCTTTCCAAGGTTTAGAAGCGCAAGTAAGACAAGTCGAAGGTACGACTGGCGTGTGGTACAAAGTCGCTTTAGGTCCTTATGAACGTAAGCGTGATGCCGAACGTAAGCGTCACACGCTGCAAAATGCCGGGATTAATGGTTGTCAGATTCTGGCTATCCCTAAATAAGGCTTCACCCTTTCTAGGCGTTTTTAAATACCTAATCACAAAAATAGCGGCCAGCGTTTATCGCTCGTCGCTATTTTTTTATCCGCTACGATTGAGCTTGCCGCATAACTCAGCATTCGCTCCAAGCTCATCTAGACACGCCCAGTTTTAAACAACCCTATTTTTTAAAGTACTGTTTTGCTAAATCTATAACTGATTATTTATAAACAACAAAATCCTTTATTAATAAAGATTAATATGCAGTTTAATTGACCTAGATCAAACTTAGGCGTATCTCTTAAGTAACAGCAAGACTGTTGTATCTGTGTCAAATCCAACCTTAGGGTGAAGTATTATGAATGCATTAATCGAGATAGAAGCCACCGAATTCAGCCAACTTTTCAAAAGTGGTGACATGCTAGGAATTAGAATGTTTATGGAGCATGTTCGCATGCCGCTGGATGTTCAAGACAAGATTTATGACGAAATTTCTGCGCTTCAGCAATTAGAGCAAAACCAAATTGCCAAGCTCATTGAAACCCACGCCCATTCCCAAATTCATGAACGCCTAGCTTATTAGCCTTCCATTCAATGAAAAATTTATCTATGCCCAACTGCAGCTTCTCGCGGTTCACTCAACAGAAGCTGCATGATCTCCACGTAACTCAAAACACAAACCGTTATATAAACCGCCACGACACACATCATCCAATTACAGCCAAAAAATAAGGCCAAATACCTGAGTATTTGACCTTAATAAACTAGCTAGTTTCAGATGTTAACCACAGCCTTAGCTCGGCTTTTCTTCCGTTAAGCCTATGCTATTCATCCAGTAATCGAAATCCACCATATTACCCGGCAATACCACTCGGCTATTCTTCTGGCTTAAGCCATCGAGCTGTTTAAAGTACTGTTCACCGAGTTGCATCCGCAGAGCATTGTGCCCACCCGGCGCGGCAATCACAGAGGCGAGACGCTCAATCGATTCCGCCGTCGCGCGGGAAATGGTTAAAATTTCTTCAGCCTTACCTTCGGCTTCGTTAATTCGGCGCTGCATCTCACCTTCAGAGCGGTTTACCGTCTCAGCTTTAACGCCTTCTGAACGATTAATCTTGCTCTGCTTGTCGCCTTCACTCTTAGCCAATAATGCGCGGCGCTCACGCTCAGCGTTCACTTGCATTTCCATGGCATTTTTAACCGTTTCAGGCGGCGTGATATTTTTAATCTCATAACGATGCACACGTATGCCCCACATGGCACCCGCTTGATCTAATACCTGCACTACCTTGGCAGAAATCACATCACGCTCTTCAAAAGTACGATCTAGGTCCAACGTTCCTATGACAGAGCGCGTGGTGGTTTGCGCCAACTGGATAGCCGCGTAGCGATAATCGGTAATACCGTAACTGGCTTTGACTGGGTCGGTCACTGAGATATAAATCACCCCATCCACTTCAACGTTAACTTCGTCGCTCGAAAAACATTCCTGCGGCGGTACGTCGATGGTCTCTTCTTTCAAATCATGAATGAAAGCGACTTTATCCACGAAAGGGATCAAGGTATGGAAACCCGCATCTAAGGTGCTGTGGTACTTACCTAAACGCTCCACAATATAAGCCGACTTAGTGGGAACAAGTCGAATCGATTGGAAAAGCTTAATCACGAAAATGGCAAAGATAAGTCCCCAAATTGCCATCACAATCAAATCTGTATCTAATGGAAGATTCATTATCGCGCTCCTTTGCCACTATTATTTTGGCCACTCACAGTCTGAGTGACTTGCTCCATGCCTTCGAAGAAACCTTCGAGTTTCGCCATTTCAGCGGGGACAACAGAGACCTGTGCATCATTGAGGATCTTGCCAACTTGAGCGATAAACTGTTCTTTCAATAACATATTCATCGCATCTGTGCCGCCATTGACCGCTAACGCCTGCGAGATCATTGCCATACCTTCGGATTTCGCTTTGGCTATGATAGCAATCTCTTGACCTGTACCTTTGGCTTCATTAATCCGTTTCTGTTTTTGACCTTCTGACAGGTTAATCGCCTCTTGGCGCTCACCTTCAGACATATTGATCATCGCCGCTTTTTCCGCATTGGCCAACGTGATTTCGGCGCGTTTGCGACGCTCGGCTTCCATCTGCTTCTCAAGGGTGTGGATCACATGGCGCGAAGGCGTAATATTGCGAATTTCATAGCGCAATACTTTGATCCCCCAAGGTTCTGACGCCTTATCGATTTCCCGCACTATGGATTCATTCAAGCTATCACGCTCGGAGAATGTTTCACTCAAACTCAGCTTACCTATCTCAGAACGCATTGTGGTTTGGGCTAAATTCACCGCCGCTTTACGATAGTTTTCAATACCATAACTCGCTAATTTGCCATCCATCACTTTTAAGTAGACTAAACCGTCCACTTCCAGTTGAGTGTTATCTTTAGAGATACAACTCTGTGGCGGCACATCTAATACTTGCTCACGGGTATCGTGACGGTAGGAGACGCGGTCGAAGAAAGGGATCAAAAAATGAAATCCTGGGTTTAATACTGCACGGAATTTCCCCAGACGCTCAATAACATGCACTTCACGCATCGGCACGATAAGCATCAACTTATAGAGAATAAAAAAGATAAATAAAATGACTAAGGTAAATACAAACATAGATTCCATCCTTTAGTTTTTGGAAGCTTCTATTGAAATAGGCTCAACGACTAGAGCGATATTTTCACGACAAATAATTCTGACTTCGGTCCCCGCAGCGATAGTGGTGCCATCGCCCAGCGCTGGCCATTCACTCCCCTGAAATTCCACCCGCCCAGGTGTTTGTCCAGGACCTATGGTCTGCTTTACGCGAACAACTTGATTGTATAGATCGATTGCTTCATCCGTGTTATCCACATGGGAATCACCACCAACGAGCCTTTGAGTCACTTGTCTGAAGGTCAGTAACAACACAATGGCCGAGATAAACCACAGGGTCATGCTCTGCACTACGCCTTCGACTAGTCCTATGCCTAACGCGCCAGCCACGACTAAACAAGCCGCGCCCAGCAACACTATGATGCCACCGGGAACCACTATTTCGGCGAGCATAAATACTAGCCCCACCACTGCCCACACTAAAATCGGATTTGAAAACTCCATATTTCCCCCTGAAATGAGAGTGTCCTTGCAGCAACTATAACAGCAGCTTTTCGGATAAGCGACATAATATGTCAAAATTTACGAAGCAAAATGCGCAATCAATCACTTCTGTGTTAGGCCTCATTCTCCCATATCCACACGGCAAAGCCCTTAGGTTGTTTTAAAATTAAGCATAATCAATTCAAAAAGATAGCCAACACCAAAGGAATAACTCATTCCGCTATAGCAAAATCCATTTAAAATCAATTAGCTAAAAACAGATTATCACCATAATGATTATGTGATTTTGACAACAACATTCGATAAAAACTTTGAATAAATGTAAATTTTTGCATATATTGCCCCCACTTTTGTGCCAGTCCTTTGACGTACACTCACGCTAGGTTTGAACTTACCTATCAAACCATGCCATAGGTCAGAGAGCGGATTGAGTAAGACGCGAATTAACTTCCACCTATACAACAGGAAATAACAATGAAAAAAACATGCCTATGCCTAGCACTTATGCTTTCTCCTCAAGCATTTGCGGGTGACTTAGTACAATGGTGGGATTTCAGTGCAACAGCCCTCTATGGCGAAGACTACGATTTAGCGCCATCAGACAAACAAGCCACTATTACCTTAGAAACGGCGGGCGGCTGGAAATACGGTGATTGGTTTGCCTTCCAAGACTTTATCTATTTCAAAGGTAACGACACTGGCATGGAAAGCACCACCTATGGTGAAATTTCGCCACGCTTCAGTGCCAGTAAAATCCTCGGCGAGAAAATCGCCTTTGGTCCAGTAACAGATTTATCTCTGGCGCTGACCTATGAAGAAGGTGAAGGCCCAGTTCACAGCCTGCTTTACGGTTTAGGCGTTGATGTCGCCGTGCCTTATTTCACTTACCTGAACTTTAATACCTATCGCCGCAATGGCATGAGCACAGGTAACAACAGTGACGGCTGGCAGTTCACCCCTGTATTTCGCATCGATATTCCCGTTGGCTCAGCCAACATAGTGCTCGATGGCTTTATCGACTGGGTATTTGCCACCGACGATAACGGCTACGAGGAGAACTTCCACTTCAACCCACAGCTGAAATACGATCTTGGTAAGAGTCTGTTCGGGGATCATCAAGCCAATAAATTATTGGTGGGTATCGAATATGATTTGTGGACCAACAAATACGGTGTGAAAGGCGTCGATCAAGACACTTACTCTGTGATTGCCCAATACCATTTCTAATCGGTATCGACACCATTTTGAAGTAACAAAAAAGGTGCCATTGGCACCTTTTTTAGTTTGTTCACTCACTTTGCAGGGGAGTGTCGCTTAGCGTAATAAAAATTAAGCTAACAGTTTTTTCGCTGCAGCAACCACGATAGAAACCGCACTGACTTCGGTTTTCTTCATTGTGGCTTCATCAGGAATTTCTTGTTGGGTGCGGTTTACAATCACACCAGCAACACAGGCAGCACGCCAGCCTTGAGTGGCACACATAGTGAATAAGGTGGAAGATTCCATCTCATAGTTCAGTACGCCCATATCTTGCCATTCTTTCATTGAACCCGCGAAACGACGCGTTACACGGCCAGTGACAGTGTCATAACGCTCTTGGCCTGGGTAGAAAGTATCGGAAGAAGCCGTTACGCCAATGTGTGGCTCTACGCCTGCATCGCGACACGCTGCAACCATAGCAGTGGTACATTCAAAGTTTGCAACCGCAGGGAACTCCATAGGTGCAAAGTGTAAGCTTGCGCCATCTAAACGCACTGAAGCTTGAGTCACAATCACATCGCCCACATTCACATGGGGTTGAATTGCACCTGTAGTACCAACGCGCAGGAAGGTATTCACACCTAACTGTGCAAGTTCTTCTACTGCGATAGAAGTCGATGGGCCACCGATACCGGTTGAACACACGACTACTGGCTTGCCATCGGCATACGCTAAATAGCTTGTATACTCGCGGTGGCTAGCAAGAAACGTCGCATTGTCCATTAGTTCGGCAATACGTTTTACGCGCTCTGGATCACCTGGAACGATTGCCAAAGTTGCACCATCGAGCATTGCTTTGGTCAAACCTAAATGAAATACATCAGCCATTGTGAAAACCCCTTTCATTTTTGATAATTAAATTCTTATAAAATCGACTTTAACCTAGTATCGAAGCGGTGAAGGTTAACTTGATCACAGAATTATCGGCAAGAAGTAATTGTTTAGTCGTAATCAAATTACCAATCACCCTCACATCTGATCACAAGATAGCAAATTTGCCCGCACTGCGAATGTCAGTCTGATTTATGCCTAACAAAGTGTGAACCAGATCCTAATCACATGCCATAGATAGCGGCAAAGATCGTTTAATAAGCTGATTTATAAGAAATTAAAATAAATCATCATTTAGTATTAATCTGAAACGGGATGAAAGGTGATCTAAATCACGTTTCACTACAGAGTGAAAGGTTAGGGTTAAGACGAAACCAGAAGTGTAATAAATGACGACAAGGAGAATGCCGATGTTTCCAGAGTACAGAGAATTAATTTCCACCTTGAAAACCCAAGATGCTCATTTTCAACGTAAGTTTAACGAGCATAATCAGTTAGACGAGGAAATCAAACAACTGGAAAAACGTGTCGCCAGTGATTTCAACCCTACAGTGAAAGAACTCAAAAGCAGAAAGTTACACCTAAAAGAAGAGATTTATCAGATCCTCAAATCCCACGAGTAATTCCAAACTTCTTTAGCGAACAACAAGGGCGCCTAAGCGCCCTTATTCATGTCAACGTAATCGCTTACAGATAGTAATCTTTCAGCGGTGGGAAACCGTTAAAGCATACAGCCGAATACGTCGTCGTATAAGCACCAGCGGTTAACCAATACATGCGGTCACCAATGGCTAAGTCATTCGGTAAACCATAGCTGTAGTGTTCGTACATGATATCGGCACTGTCGCAGGTTGGGCCGGCAATCACGCACTTATCCAACTCGCCTTGACGATCAGTATAAATCGGGAACTTAATTGCCTCGTCCATCGTTTCAATCAAGCCTGAGAATTTACCCACATCGGTAAACACCCAACGCTCTAACGCTGTGTAGGATTTTTTGCTGATCAGTACCACTTCAGACACTAAAATCCCCGCGTTAGAAATCAACGAACGGCCCGGCTCTAGGATGATTTGCGGTAAATCGTCACCGAAATCTTCCTTCAGGAAGTGAGTGATCTGCTCGGCATACACACCCAATTGATTAGTTTTATCAATATAGTTAGCAGGGAAACCGCCGCCCATATTGATCATCTTCAAGGTGATATTGTGCTCATCACGCAGACGATCGAAAATGCTTTTCACTTTACCAATGGCAGAATCCCAAGCACCGATGTCACGTTGCTGAGAACCCACATGGAAAGAAATACCAAAAGGCTCTAAGCCTAACTCCTGTGCCAATACTAATAGCTCATAGGCCATTTCGTTTTGACAACCGAATTTACGCGATAACGGCCAATCAGCAGTATCAGTGCCTTCGGTCAGGATACGTACATAAATACGCGATCCCGGCGCTTCTTCAGCGATCATCCGCAGATCGGCCTCTGAGTCGGATGCGTACATACGCACACCGCGCTCGTAAAATGCACGTACATCTTGACGCTTTTTAATGGTATTGCCGTAGCTGACTCGGTCGGTTGTCACGCCGACATTCATGACCATATCTAGCTCATAAATTGAGGCAATATCAAAGTTTGACCCTTTATCTTTCAGTAAAGATAAGATCTCGGCCGCTGGGTTTGCCTTAACTGCATAATAAACGTTGGCGTAAGGAAAACTATTAACCATGTCATCGTATTGTTTCGCTATGATACTGGTATCAATTACTACGAACGGGGTTGCTTTGTCTTTGGCAAACGCTTCAATACGCTTGAATGTATCCACGTCATAATAGTCAGCAACATCAATAGATTGAAATTGGCTCATTGGGCCAGAGTCTCCTTTGGGTCAAGTAGAAAAAAGTGAGTGTAATGTCTTAAAAAACGTGCGCAGTAAACGATATTTTTTTGCTTTACGCAACGAATTTTTATGCTGATTTTATAACTTTTTATTCCGCAATGTTTTAAGGGGCTAAATAATCAAAAAAAGATCCTATAAAACAAATGATTATGCATACAAACCCTAAGGTAAATTTGTGTGCATTATCAGAATAAAAAGTGAATTTTTTACGACGTTATCGCAAAGGAGAGGGATAGACTGGCTCAAGCCAAGATATCCATCCTAAAGTGATAAGCTTGAAGAGCAAGCGCGCCACGAAAAAAGGCTAATGCGGCGCCTTAAATTAGGTCAATTAAATTGAATCGTTACTGCGGCTGATTGAGTTTTGCGAGTGCTTGGCCCAAGGCTTCACTGGAATCAAAATAGGCGATATCTAAAATATTACGCTGATTAAGCAATATCATAGTGGCCATATCTTTGGTATCTGGTAGTAAACGACTGATCTCACCTCCCCTATCTAACCCAATCGCAAAGGGTAAATCTTGCATTTGTGGCACAGCAACAAACTTAGCGATTAAAGAAGGCATACCACTGATATCGGCGACATAAACTAAACCCACAGGCATTTGAGTCGTACTTAGAGGCGTGAGTGCTTCTTTAATCACATCACCGCCTTTCATGCTGCGGCTAAAGAGCAACACTTGAGTTTCATCTGTCACACTTACCGTTTGATCATTTTGATCGAGAAGTGAAATAGGATTAATCGCATCGCCCGCAACATAACTCGCAGCATAGGCCCACATGGGGGTTAATAAACAAGACAGACATAACAACAGCGTTTTCATAAACACTCGACTCCATTATTGGATAGGCGGACAGCATACCTGACTCCCCCTATCGACTCATTAAATCAACCGCGATTACATGATACGCTTCACACATGCAGGTGAATAAGCATTTGATGGGATTTCTGCGCTATAATCGCACAGTTAATTTTATTACAAGGATATCATAATGATAACACCTGGACTCGATCAGGAATTGCAGCAACTACAAGGCGTTTATCAACTGATCACTGAGTTTTTAGTCACCTACAGCTTCCAATTGGTCGGCGCTTTACTGATCTTTTTACTGGGCTTGTGGGTCGCCAGTAAGACATCACGCTTAGTCGCAAAGCAGTTCGAAAAACACAATATCGATATTACCTTAAGTAATTTTGTCAGTAACCTTATCCGTATTCTGATCATCATAATGGTTGGGATCATCGCCCTCGGCAAAATCGGCATCAGCGTCACCCCTATGGTGGCAGCCATTGGTGCAGCCTCCTTAGGTGCAGGCTTAGCCTTGCAAGGCATGTTAGCCAACTATGCCGCCGGCGTGACCATTATCGTCACCCGTCCTTTCGTTGTAGGGAATACTATCGAAATCAAAGGGGAAAGCGGCGTCGTTAAACGTATCCACTTAGGCATGACCATACTCACCAATGAGGAAGGCGAGCAAATCAGCATTCCTAATAAACATATCGTCGGTGAGATCCTGCATAATTCCTTTAGCAATAAACTGGTCGAAACCCAGTTCAATCTCAGTTACAACACAGATCCCGAACGGGCCATTAGTGTGATCACTGAATTATTGAGTAACAATCCCTATGTTTATCAAGAGACTGCACCCAATATTGGCATCAATGGTTTTAATGCTATCGGGATTGAAATGGGAGTGCGCTATTGGGTGCCAACGCAAAGCTATTTTCAGCATAAATATAAGGTGAACTTAGCCCTCTACAACGCCCTTAAGCAGGCGGGAATCGAGATTGCCTGCCCCATTAGAGAGATCCATCTGCAAGATAAATAACGCTAATGCTCATGGAGTTGACCGGCGTAGTCGGTCAGCCTAGCGCACATGGTAAACTTGCATTCTTGTAAAAATTTACGTTTACTATACTCCCAAATATCGATAGTGATGGACTACTATGTTGTTGATACTCATAATTATTGCTTTTATTGTACTGTTTATTTTTTTCGCTAAATATCAAAAAAAACAAGTGCAAGCTAAAGCACTTGCCGCAGGTGATCCTACTGCGCTACTCAATCATGGCTTAACACTGATTAACCAAGGCGAAGTCAACTCTGGCCTAGATTATATTCAGCAGGCAGTCGATAAAGGCTTAGCCGTTGCCGCCATTGCTATGGCAGAACTTTATTCGGGTCGATTCCCACAAGTTCCCGCCGATCCCAAGGCATCTAACGATTGGTATAAAAAAGCCGCCGAAATAGAGCCTCAATATTTACCCATGCTCACCCTACCTAATTTGCTCTCTTCTGAGTCGCAAACACTCGATGAGTTAATCGCACAGGCAGAACAGCTCAAACCTAATGCCGAAGCGGGGCAAGCCGAGTTTCAATATGAGCTTGCTTACTTGTATCTAAGCCAGCCCTTTCTCGATCCCGATGCTAGCCAAGCAATTTACTGGTTCGAAAAAGCCGCCGCACAAGAAAACCAAAGAGCCTATTACCATTTAGCCACACTCTACTGGCATGATGAGCGCGTCACTTCGGACTATATCAAAGCACGTGAATACTTTGAGAAATCCGCCGCCGCTAGTGATGAATTAGCAAAAGATGATCTAGGACATATGCTTGCTGCTGGCCAAGGTGGACCTAAAGATTTAGCGCGTGCAGAGGCATTACTTAGCGAGCGCGCCGCAGACGATGATTTCCGCCAGTATTATCTTGGTAAACGTTTCCTCTACGGTGAAGATTTTGCTGTCGACTATGACAAGGCGCGCCATTGGTTAAGCCAATCTGTCGCTAGAGGTAATGACTTCGCTAAGATTGAATTTGCTCATCTTTTACTGAAAGCGCCACAAAATGAAAGTGATTACCAACAGGCTAAAATTGACTTTGAAGAATTCGCACTTAAGTGGAATGAAGACGCACTGCTAGGCTTAGGCAAGATTTATGAGCAAGGTTTAGGCGTGAGTCGCCAACCGATTAAAGCGTTAATGTATTACCAGCTCGCGGCCATGAGCAATAGAGCCGATCATCTAAAAGAATTAGCCAGATTCAGTCAGCAACTAGGCACCTTAGAGATAAGAGAGGCCGAGCGTCTGCGTGACAGTTTCTTGCATCAGCATCCAATCCCCGCTGAGCAACAACAATATTTTTATTTCTATAAGGCTGAATCATTTTTAAGTGGTGAAAAACCCACTCAAGAGGCTCTACAAGCGGCAGAAGCTTGGTACGTCAAATCGGCAGAGCTAGGTCATGAAATTGCTATGCGGGAACTGGTCAATATTTACGGCGCAGAACAATTAAATAAACCTATACAAATGTTTATTTGGTCTAGTTTATTGCTACGTCATTTTGGTAAATACGGGATGAATAGCGCTCAACGACTCCATCAAAACACCGCAAAATCATGTTTAACAGAATCCGAACTTGCCTACGCCGAAACTCAAATTGAGGCCATTGAAACCCAATTAACGCCCTATCTTGAGTCGGATAGGTAAGTTTCCTAGCAGCGAATGAGCCCCAGAAAAGGTTTGGTCAGATTTAACAGGCCAAACCGTTTGGTTACAAAATAGAGTGAATTTATAATTACTTAAAAAGCACAGTGGATGTATAAGCACTACAATCAATTATTGACCAAACCTGCGCAGCTAAACGACTCAAAAATAAAAAATAGTCAGGTTAACTGCCCAGCCCTAAATTAAAACTGACCATTTTAATAGGCAAGATGTATGAGGCTGATACTGATCATTGTCATTTCATGCTTATTTCTGCCCCAAGCAAGGGCAGAAACCTCTGCCGTTGTCTGGCAAGCACATTGCCGCGATAGGCATCCTGTTATTTATGTCGAAAAGGAACTCAAACAGATGGCATACGTAGATATCAGCAAAAATGGCCGCTATTTCAGTATTCCGCTCATGTCGCCGCAGCATCAATATGCCAAGCAAGTTCACCAGATAGTCGACGACATGCGTACCTCAGGTGAAATTACTCAACTATTTAAATCCTACGGCGTCGAGCCTCCACTTAATCTCACTGAATCGCCCTTAGCAACTCACTAATCTGAATGCTGATAACCCAAAACTAACTTGGAATTAATTCGATCGAGCGGCTAAATGCCGTAACAAGGTCGCCAGTGTTGGCGCAACTGCCTGATGGGAGGGATAACACAAACCAATACGACGGAACATTCTCGGACCATCAAATTTCACTTGCTTGAGCCTAGGCTCATCTTCAATCAAACCATCGGGTAAAAAACTCACCCCAAATCCAGCCAACACCAGCGACATCACTAGAGATTTTGACTCGGCCTTAGCGACTAAATTGAGCGACATATTGCTGCACGCCAGTAAACCTATCGTCTGCTGATGAGCTTCACAGGGCGGACACTCAATAAAGTCAAAACCATTTAGCTGCTCGGGGCGTAGGCTATCTACTCGGGCGAGGGCATGCTCCTTGGGGACGCACAGCACATAATCTTCTTCCCACAGCGGGAAAAACACTTCATCTTCATGGCGTAAACTGTCGATAGTTAAACGACAATCTGCGGGGCTTTGGTAATCCACCAGCTCCAGATCTAGCTTCTCAATGGCTTGATTCACCTGCTGTAAAAATCCCGCCAAACGCCGCTGACTGAGATCTGGCATCACAGCCAAACGTAGCTTTTGTCGGCTCGACTTCGCCATAAACAGACCCGGCAATTTACTCGCCTCCTCGACTAATTTAACCGCCAAAGGATACAAATAATGAGCGCTATCTAAGGGTTTAACGCCTTTCTTACTACGTTCAAATAGCTGGCCGCCTAACTCTTCTTCCAACTGCTTTAAGCCAACTGACAGTGAAGGCTGGCTCACAAAGCAACGGTTAGCCGCTGCGGTGATATTGTTCTCTTCAAAAATTGCGATAAAGAAACGCAGCAAACGTAAATCAACCATTTTATCTTCTCCGACAACGGCAAATTAAGTACAAAATTCGATAATAGTGTCATAGGCTGAGCCTATCATATCCAGCTGGAATAAGTATTTTTCGGCTAAAAATCCCCAGCCTATACTGATTGCCAACTTAAAGACGCCGAACAACAGTTTGTTTACGGCTCAGATTGGCTTCAATTAATAGGAAATACTAATGAATCAAGTTACTAAATTACTGGTTGTCATCACGGGCGCTTCATCGGGTATTGGCGCCGCTATGGCCAAAAGTTTTAGCGCCGCAGGCCACCCACTGTTATTACTGGCACGCCGGGTTGAAGCAATGCAAGCGCTTGAATTACCTAACAGCCTCTCTATCAGCGTCGATGTCACCGACGCTGCAGCCATTAAAACCGCCATAACTCAAGCAGAAGCACAATTTGGCCCTGTTGGCTGTCTTATCAATAACGCGGGAATCATGCTACTGGGCCAAATCGATGTGCAAGATCCTAACGAATGGAGCCGCATGCTCAATATCAATGTGATGGGCGTGCTTAATGGCATTCATGCGGTATTAGCCGACATGAAAGCTCGCAAAACTGGCACTATCATTAATATCAGCTCAGTAGCGGGGCGTAAAACCTTTCCAAACCACGCTGCTTACTGCGCCACTAAATTTGCCGTGCACGCCTTAACAGAAAACATTCGTGAAGAAGTCGCCATGGATGACGTACGCCTTATCACTATCGCCCCAGGCGCAGTAGAAACTGAGTTGCTAAGTCACACCACCAGCGATGACATTAAAGCCGGTTACCATGACTGGAAAGAAGAAATGGGCGGCGTTATCGCGCCTGAAAACGTCGCCGCTGCCGCGCTGTTTGCATGGCAACAACCGCAAAATGTGTGCGTACGCGAAATCGTTTTAGCGCCAACACGCCAGCAGCCTTAATCCGTCTCGAGTCCGTATTCGCCTAGACTGTTTAGGCGAATACGGTTCAGAAACACTCATCAACCCAAGCCAAAAAACTAAAAATGTCAGGTCATGCTCTAGCATTTATAGCTTAGTGCCACATCCCGCCACCATCTCGCTAATTTTAAAATAGCTACTTTAGTTAATGCATATTTTACAAAGTGTTAGCTAAATCACAGTCGCTTTTGCGTGTTAAGTACCAAACACGACAGGTAAAATCGACATGGCTAATTTAGCTAAAAAATCAATCTATTGGTTTTACTGAAATAAAAATAGCGTAAACCGTGACAAACACAGTCAATTAGATTTTTATCAATGAATTTTTTATCAATTAGATTTTTTTAATGGAAGTGATACACCTCAAATTTACTCACTGTGGTTTTTGATAAATTTGTTCACAAGGCGGAATCAATAAAAACACTTCGCCAACAAAGTCATACAAATGGCCACAAAAGTAAGGAATGAGATGATGAAAACATTAACCAAGATAGCAATAGCAATGGCCGTAATAGGCAGCTTAGGTATCAATGCCTACGCAGCAGACGGTGGTAACCCAAAGAAAGGTAAACATTTATACAAAAAAGAATGTAAAGCCTGCCATAGCCAAGGTGGCGAAGGCGGTGAACTTACCCCTATGACCAAGACCATGAGCCAATGGGATCGCTTCTTTGATAAAGATAAGCACAAACTCAAACCAGAGGTATTCAACGGCTTCACAGAACAAGACCTCAAGGACATACAGCAATTTTTGTATGACCACGCCGCTGACTCCGACCAACCACAAACCTGCGGCTGATCTCTGCCCATTTAACGGCCTAAGGCAATGCTAGAAAGCAGCCCTGCAACTGCGACCTAAATCATTGACTTAAAAATTTAAAACCCAATGCGAGAAAAATGGGGAAACACCTCAGGGACTCCTATTGGGTAAATTTGGCGAAATGCTTCTTAGCGAGATAGCGCCAACAGAAAAACTCAGGGAGAAACCTTATGCGTACCCTTATTTCCATACTCGTTGCTAATGCCTTGTTTATGTCGGGCCAATCCCTTGCTGCACCGAACGATGTGCAAAATGAAACGCAAAAAATTACCGAACTTAAACAACAGCTTGCCGATATTACCGAGCAATTGGATGACCTTAATAATCGCGTAGATAAAACCGAGCGGCACACATCATTAGATCGTCTTGAAATTACAGGTGATTTCCGCACTAAAGCCCATTCATTGCATTACCAAGATGTGGTCTGGAGCCCAGCGATGAAGGTTAACTTCAACGACTTTGGCGCCAAAGCTATGTCGGGCGCCTTCGGCATGCCCAACGATCTAAATTCGCCACTTGGCAAAATGATGCAAGCCAATCCAGACCTTGCCGCCGCCTTCCAAAATGGCATGTTGCAGGGCGTGATGCCCTATGTGCTCGCCCCCAAAAGCGTGCAGGACATAGATAACGACATCTACTACACCACTCGACTGCGCCTCAACCTTAAGGCAAAAGTATGGGATAACGTCAGCTTTGCTGGCCGTCTCAGTATGTTCAAAAACTGGGGCGACTCCACAGGAGTGCAAGTGTTTGACTCTTGGCGATCTTTCACTATGGATGGTACCAGCAGCGGCAATACCAGTGGCGACTGGTTGCGGGTCGAACGCGCCTATTTTGACTGGAAAAAAATCAACGGCTCCGAGTTTTATCTCTCCATTGGCCGTCGCCCTTCCACCTATGGCCCACCAAGCCACTACCGTGAAAACGAGCTACGTGGCGGCACGCCTTCAGGCCATTTAGTTAACTTCAACTTCGATGGCGCCACCTTAGGTTATAACCTAGGGGAAATCACCGGGGTTGAAGGGCAAGTTGTCCGTTTTTGTTACGGCCAAGGCTTTGAATCACAATGGGGCAATGGCGAAATGTTTGGTGACATAGTCACTAAAGATACCCACCTAGGTGGTTTTAATATCGATGCCATCAACGATGGCACCAACTTCCTCCAGTTCACCCTGTTTGGCGCTAAAGATGTGAATGACGGCTTTAAAGGCACTATGGCCTTCCCGACCCAGCTGGCGGGCATTTTCGCTCCGACCATGTACCAAGATATGCAAAAGTTCGACAATTTTAACTTTGTTACCCGAGTACAACCCAGCGGTGTGATTGGTGACATGTACCTAGGCGGGATTGGCTTTGCGCGTGAAGAAGCAAACGATATTAAATGGTTTGCCTCACTCGGCTGGACTCGCGCCGAGCCCAATGGCAACGCAGGTATGTTTGGTGGCATGTTATCCGATGCTATCTTCGAGGCTGAGTTAAATAGCACTGGTACAGAGATCATCATGGTGCCTAAAACCAGTGACGATAGTGATACCAAAGACGGTTACGGCATTTATGTCGGCGTACAAATTCCTGCACCCTACGGCAAGTTTGGTCTGGAATATAACTATGGTTCTAAATATTGGACACCCTTCACCCAAGCCCAAGACGACCCTATCGGTAGCAAACTTGCCACCCGTGGTCATGTGGCCGAAGCCTATTATATCTTTGATATCAATCCAAAAATGTTTATCAAATTGGCTGGGCTTTACTACGACTATGAATATACAGGTAGCGGTACACCTGTGGGTGCTCCACAAAAAATCGACGATGTGCTAGCTGGCTCTGCTTATTCCATGTTGCCAGTGGTCGATACCGCCTTCGACATGAACGCCTCACTCACCATCAACTTCTAATCCGTCATTGATAACAACGATCAGCCCTCGGTTACATCGAGGGCGGGAGTACAAAATGAATAAGCTCATCCTCATTGCCTTAGCGGGCATGACATTAAATGCCTACGCCGCTAATCCCCATAAAGAGGCACTTAAAGGCCCGTTTACCACAGGCTCACAGGTGACCACACAATGTTTAGTCTGCCATGAAAATCAAGCGACTGACGTGATGAAAACCTCCCACTGGACTTGGGAGTTAGAACAAAAACTTCCCGATAGGACAGTCGTAAGAGGTAAGAAAAACAGCATTAATAACTTCTGCGTTGCCATTTCCAGCAATGAACCCCGCTGTACCAGTTGTCACGCGGGTTATGGTTGGAAAGACAGTAACTTTGACTTTAAAGATAAAACCAAAGTCGACTGCCTAGTTTGTCACGACACTACAGGAACTTATGTTAAAGATCCCGCTGGCGCAGGTGAACCTATGGCAAAGCTCGATCTGACTAAAATAGCTCAAAACGTTGGCGAACCTGTACGGGATAACTGCGGTAGTTGCCACTTCTATGGTGGCGGTGGTGACGCGGTAAAACATGGGGACTTAGACTCATCCATGTCTTATCCAGACAAAGCGACGGATGTGCATATGGATAGCGACGGTAATGACTTTCAATGTCAGAACTGCCACACCACTGAGAAACACATGATCTCAGGTAATGCTATGGGGGTTTCACCCGGTGGTGTCGACCATATTGGCTGTGAAAACTGCCACGAATCAGCGCCGCACGCGAACAAAAAACTCAATACTCATACAGCGGCAGTTGCCTGTCAAACCTGTCATATTCCGTATTTTGCTAAAAACGAACCGACAAAAATGCGCTGGGACTGGTCAACCGCAGGCGAGGATAAACCAGAAGCCGTTGACCAATACGGCAAACATACCTACCAAAAGAAAAAAGGAGATTTTGTTTGGGAAAAAATGGTCAAACCCCAATACGCTTGGTATAACGGTACAGCCAATGCGTACATGACTGGCGACAAAATGGACCCGAATGCCATCACAAAACTCACCTACCCCATAGGCGATATAAATGATGCCAAAGCAAAAATCTATCCTTTCAAGGTGCACACGGGTAAACAGATTTACGATAAAAAACTCAATATTTTTATCACACCGAAAACCTATGGCAAAGGGGGATTCTGGAGCGAGTTTGATTGGAACTTAGCGGCAAAACTAGGAATGGAAGCGAACACGACTATGCTTGAGAAAGGTATCAAATACAGTGGTGAATATGACTTTGCAGCCACTGAAATGTGGTGGCGGATAAACCATATGGTGTCACCCAAGGAGCAAGCATTAAATTGTAACGACTGCCATAACAAAGGCTCAAGACTCGATTGGCAAGCCCTAGGTTATCAAGGTGACCCGGTGAAAAATAAACAAGGGCCAAAACACAAACAGCCTTGATTAAATCGTTCACTGATTTGAGCATCACAGATATCTTACTTTTAGTAAGGCATCGAAGTGAACACAGCTGATGAACCAAATCGAGTTCCCAGTAATACCCTTTGAGATCTTAGTGTTCACTAAGATCTCTCTTTTATTATCTTGTTACTCTCACCCCAAAAAGACAATTAGACTCAGCCATTCTTCGGCCTTGCCCCAGTTTGTCTCATTGAGTGACTCAATACGGTAGTTTGACTCTGTTTACCCCCCAAATCATCTGATTTTTATGGCATTTATTTTGCGTAGTCATAGCGTGTTCAATTACGGCAATCAGTATGACCTCGGGCAAAATTTCCCAAACAGTATCCAATCCTTCATTCAACCGTTTACTCGGTGAAACCAGTGGCGCTTTTGCCGACTTAGGCACTTTTTTGCCTTTGGTGTTGGGGCTGATTGCCCTCAATCAATTTTCGCCCCAAGGGATATTTTTGGGCTTTGGGCTATTCGCTATCTTAAGCGCGCTGTTTTACCGCCGCCCGATTCCGGTGCAACCGATGAAGGTCATCGCTGCACTAGTCATAGCCCAAGGCTTAACCCCTGGTATGTTGCAAGCGAGCGCCATGTTGATGGGTATTATCCTGTTAATTCTGGCTTTTAGCGGCGCCATTACTTGGTTAGCAAAACAGTTATCCCAAGCAGTAAGTGTTGGCATTCAACTCGCCATAGGTCTGCAACTGATGTGGATGGGCACTAAGATGATGAGTGAATTTTGGCTGGTTGGCGTGGGGGCATTTGTACTGTTATTTATCAGTAAATTTTTGCCGCTGCGTTACCTTGCCATGCCCTTAGTCATAGCAGCGGGGATGATTTGGCAAGCAAGTACACAAACTAGTTTAGCCACTAACTTTGATATTCAAGCAATGACAGCGCCATTTCAATTAGCGTGGCCGACGTCTGTTGAATGGACTTCCGCCGCCCTTTTATTGGTTTTGCCACAACTGGCTCTCACCTTAACCAATGCGGTCATTGCCACCTCTGTAATGGCACAGGAGAAATTTCCTGAAGATGCCGCCAAACTCACGCCCAAAAACTTCGCCATTAGCTCAGGTCTTGCCAACTTATTGCTCGCGCCCTTTGGTGCCTCGGCCATGTGCCACGGTGCGGGCGGACTTGCGGTGCAATACCATTTTGGCGCCCGCACTTATCTGGCGCCGTTAATTTTTGGCAGCACGTGCTTAATGATAGCCCTGTGCTGGGGGACTAATATCGCTTGGCTATTAAGCCTTATTCCTATGGCAATCCTCGGCAGTTTACTGACCACTGCGGGGCTGCAACTGGCGTGGTCGAAACGCTTAATCGATGGTAAACCCTTCTGTATCTTTGTGATTTTATCAACCGCTGTGACTTGCCTCGCCATCAACGCCGCTGCGGGACTTGCCGTGGGGATCATTCTGGAGCAAGGTCGCCGCACTTGGGCCATGTTAGCCATGCGTTAATCGCTTCCGACCCGCAGTAATAAGGTTCCCAAAATCAAACAGCGCGTTATACAACGCGCTTTTTGTTAACCATTCAAACCTCTTCTAACAAAGCTACAGCAGGCTAAAATGTTCTTGCAGGATTGGTCGGTGTGTCCTTTTGCGCCAGCGCCCATTTAGCAATGGCATCTTTACGCATAAAGCCAACGCTGTCGTGACCTTTCACGTACTGGATAAACTTATCTAAGGCGGAAATGGCCCTTCGGCATTTTTATCTTGGGCACCTGCTTCAAACTGCATTGAGATTGAAATCACTAACTGCTCACCACTTGGCCAAAATATTTTGTTCATACCACTGCCGCCTGAACTTTTGGAGTCATTTTCTAAGGTATCTAATGAGGGTAAACCAATAGCCAGCGCCGTTTGGCTTAGGCCGAACCCCGCAGCGATGGCGCCACCAGCCATTAAAAATCGTCGACGTTGATTCATGATTGAGTCCCTGCAGCTAATTGAGAAAATAGCGTTTGATAATCTTCGAGGTGCCAGTTATCTGTGATAAAACCATCCCGTACTCGATACATGTCAACAGCACGAAAATCGATTTTCTGCCCTTGGCCTTTTTGCTCACCAAAGACACCAGTGAAGCGGCCATTAAAACGCAGCCGTACCACTGCACGATCGCCAACGACTAGCAAATGCTCAACTGAAACAGAGAGATCGGGGACCGCTGCCCTAAATGCCTTTGAGGCTTCGAGTGGACCCGTGATCCCCTGTGCGCGGCCAGCGGGCAGAGTACGGTCGATAAACCCTGTCGCTAACGCACTATAGGCAAAACGTGCATCCCCCGTGTGCCAAAAACTGGCATACAACAAGGCCGCGCGGGCGATAGCTTGTGCCTGCGGTGATTCATCAGAAATCGTTTCCATTGCCGCCACTTTTGGCACTAACGCCGCTGATAGTTTAGTGATTTCTGGGGTCGCGCCGACTTGGTCGGCCATCGCATCCATGCTCAGACTTGCTAAGCTAAAACCCACAATAGCGATACCTATAAAGCCTGAAAACCATAGACTTAAACGAAGCCAAGCGGGTAAGCGCTGAACATACAAAGTGTTAACCCGATCCATTATGCCACCTCAGCGTCAGCGGATCGGATGACGGCTCTCAATGCTTCGTTGTGTGTAAGATAATCGGTATACCCCGCTGCACTACCACCAAACAAGGGCCCTTTGTCGAATGCAGATAAAGGCAATTGATGCATTAAACGGTAAGGCAAATCAGGATTGGCAATAAAAGGTCGACCGAAGGCAACTAAGTCCGCATAACCGTTATCAATCACGTCATTGGCACGCGCCACATCATAGCGACCCGCAACAATAATGCTGCCCTTAAAGACGTTACGCAGCTCGACTCTAAAGGATTCTGGCACCTTGGGCGCATCGTCCCAATCCGCCTCTGAAAGGTGTACATATGCCACGCCCAATGCCGATAAATGCTTAGCCGCTAACAGAATAGTGTCTACAATTTCAGGACACGCCATATCTTTAAACGTCACGTAAGGGGCGAGGCGAACCCCGACTTTATTGGCACCAATTTTCGCACTCACGGCTTGGACAATTTCGAGTAAAAAACGAATGCGATTTTCCTGAGAACCGCCGTAGGCATCGGTTCTGTGGTTTGAATTGGTGCGTAAAAACTGGTCAATCAGATAACCATTGCCGCCGTGAATTTCGATGCCATCAAAACCCGCCGCAACCGCATTCACTGCCGCCTGTGCAAAATCGGCCACAACGCGGTCGATATCCGCTTGCACCATAGCCCTAGGTTCTGGGCAATCCACCATTTGTCCTTCAGGATGGGCTTCATCCACAATCCATACTTTAGTGCCAACGGGCGCAATGGCCGATGGCGCAATCGGGGCATTACCCTGCTGAAAAATCGGGTGTGATACCCGGCCAACATGCCAGATTTGATTGAAGATTTTACCGCCAGCCTGATGCACTGCCGCAGTGACTTTTTCCCAGCCCTCAATTTGCTCAGCGGTATACACGCCCGGCGTAAATGAATAGCCTTGGCTGTCATCGGAGATTTGTGTCGCTTCTGTGATGATTAGCCCCGCCGAGGCGCGCTGGGCATAATATTGCGCCATCAGGTCATTAGGAATATTGCCTGGCTGCATGGTACGCGCCCGAGTCATCGGGGCCATCACAATACGATTGTTTAGCGCCAGTGACGCTAATTTGTAAGACATGAATAAACTCATACACACTCCGAACCAGAAATTAAGATGAAATATCAGTGGTGCAATTGTGCATTAGTTAATCTATGTTGATAATTAGGCTATTATTAAAATCATTTTCAAAAATAATTTGATATGTATCATCTAAACGATCTGCAATTAGCGCTGCGTATCGCAGCCCTAGAGAGCCTCTCGGCAGCCAGTAAAGAAATCGGCATGACGCCGGCAGCGGCAAGTGCCGCGCTGCAAAGATTAGAGAAAAAGCTAGGATGTCAGCTATTTGCTCGCTCAACGCGGCGCTTACAGCTCACAGAAGAAGGGCGGATCTTTCTCGATTCGGCGAAACCTGCACTGGCGATTCTCGAAACCGCCAGCGCCAATTTAGCCGAACACAGGGGTGAGCTTAAGGGCGAAGTACGCCTCGCGTTACCTTCGGATATTGGTCGCAGCCAGATCCGTGCTTGGCTCGATGAATTAATGGACATCGCCCCAGAACTGACAGTGCAGCTGTATTTTGGCGATCATATGACAGACTTAATCGACCATAATATCCATTTGGCTTTGCGCTATGGTCAACTTGACGACTCAAACCTTAAAAGGCGTCAGCTCGCCATGACCCCAAGAGTACTGGTCGCCTCACCCGCTTATCTGGCACAACACGGCACACCAAGCACACTAAATGAACTCAGCCAACATGCTGTGCTGATTTTAAATCGCGGCGGTGAGCCGTGGCAGAAATGGAAATTCAGCCATAACGGCGCGCCCGTTGAAATCGAAGTCAAGGGTAAACGTTTTTGTAACGATGGCGCAGTGATCCGCGACTGGGCAATCGAAGGCCGTGGAATTGCCTATAAGAGTTGGTTCGATGTGGCGCAAGATGTGACCGAAGGCAGACTCCACTTAGTGCTAGCCGATAAAATAGCCCCGCCGATCCCGCTGCAATTGGTATACCTACAAACCGATTATCCCAGCCATAAGATCCGTCGCACCATAGAGTTTTTAGTAGAAAAGCTCAGCCAGTTCGCCCAAAACTATCCACTGCCCTAATGGCATTAATCTGCAGCTAAGTGGAACTATGCATATATGGACTATGCACATTAGCCTTTAGGTAAGACCACAGTGACCACACAGCCCTGTTGCCACGGCAATAAAGCTTGCGTGGATTGCTGACAGTTTTCGATTTGAATGCTGCCATGGTGGCGACTGACCACATCCTTACAGATGGCTAAGCCAAGCCCTAATCCCGCATCTTTGGTTGAGGCGAATGATGCCATTAACTCACTCGCCTGCCCCTGTAACCCTTCGCCATTATCAATCACTAATACTTTGATTTCATGCGGTTGAAAATAGATATCGATCCATAATTGTCGCGCGCGGTTATCGCCGCAGGTTTCTAACGCATCTAAGCTATTTTTCACGAGATTGACCCACATTTGACTTAAGCCAACGCTATCGCCCACCAGTTCAAAGGGCTCACCCTGCACTCGCACATTCACTTGCACATTCGCTCGGTCTAACTCACGCCGCAGTAAAGCTAGCGCCTCCTTCACCACCAGTACGATATCTAACGGTTCTGTCTTGGCCTGACGCCGTTTGAGTAAACCGCGAATACGGTGCACAACCGCACCCGCACGAATCGACTGCGCATTAATTTTACCCAGTACATCATAGAGTTCGGGATTATCTTGCCCAAGCCTTTCCAATTGCAGCATGGCGCCTTCGCTGTATTGGGTAATTGCCGCTATGGGTTGATTGAGTTCGTGCGCAAGACCTGCGCCAATTTCCCCCAAAATTGCCGCACTTTGCAGCCGCTCAAGCTGCAATGCCTTGTCCTTTAATTGGCGCTCAGTGCTGACTAAAAACTCACTTTTCTGGCGAAACTTATATTCAAGCCACAGGTGATAAATGGTGGAAATAATGAAAATTAACAACAGTGCACCACCCCACTCTTTATTTTTTGCCATCCATTTATATACGGTTTGATAGAGTGGCGGCGATGCACCTTGCAGTTGCAATTCCTTAAATAACTCAATCACTTTCAACTGACTCACGGGTGCAGTCCAGCCCAAGGTATCGGCGGTAATTGCTGCAATATGATCGGCGGGTAAATCGAATAAGGCGCGGGTAATTTGCATGGTGATCCGTGGCGAAACCGTATCCGCCGCAGCGAATGACCAGTTGGGGTATAACTGAGTGCTGACCTCGCAATCATATCCTGCAGGCGTTGCAGGATGGATCACCCGATAATCGGCCTGATTAACGAGGCCAGTTTCGATCATTTCTTCTAAGGTACAAAAAGGCGCGATGGCGGCGTCGGCACTGCCGTCGCGTACTTGATAAATAAGCGGTTCTAACGGGAATCCGAGAAAGCGTACTTGCCCAAAAAACTGTTCGGGTAAAAAGCCCATTTTATGCAGTAACCCCATAGCCGCCTGATACCCGCCTAATGCCTGCGGATCACTGGCGACCACATTGCGTCCGCGCAAATCCTGCAGGGTGCGGATAGGGCTATCGGCGCGAACAATAATAGTCGCGCCTATGGTAAAAGTGCTGCCCTGATGCTTACGGCTCTTCATCGTCGCGAGCCAAGACAGCGGGAAATTATTGCTTAGATGCAGATATTGCCCAGGATTAGTGACGATAAACTGCAAATCATGCTCAAGTAACTGGCTACGCATGCCATTAAAATCCACTGGCACGACTTCAAAATGACTATTAGGCACTTGCTCAGTCAGGTAATCCATCATAGGTTGCCAACGCTGCTTGGCTTGTAACACACCATGATTTGCCAACACTCCGACTCTAAAGTGGTTCACCTGCGGCACGTCATCGGCATAGGACTGACTGAGCCCAATGACACTTAGGCATAATCCCATCACTACCGCTTTACACCAAGAGTCCGTCGCCATCGCCGCTATTACCTTGCCTTATATGCTATTAAACGACTTTAACTCGCAGATAAAAATCAAGCTGTGAAATGCCGCCAAACTCTGGTTTCTGCCCTAAGATAATCGGCTAATTTAGTGATGCACCTCCCAAGAGCTAGGCTTAAAATTGAGCCAAGCACAGACGCGGCTTAAGCTGATATGGCGATCCCGCACCCACATGCCCATAAGGAAATCCATGTTTACAAAATTGCCACTGTATTTAGTCGATGACGATGATGCGATTCTGGATTCGCTGGGTTTTATGCTTGGGCAATTTGGTTACCAAGTGCAAACCTTCAACAGCGGCCGCGACTTCCTTGCGCAATGTGCATTATCACAGGCGGGCTGCGTGATTTTAGATAGTCGAATGCCAGAAATCACCGGCCAAGAAGTGCAGCAAAAACTGATCGAAACCCACAGCCCGCTAAGCGTGATATTTCTCACTGGCCACGGCGATTTACCTATGGCACTCAGCGCCTTTCGTAAGGGAGCCTGCGACTTTTTTCAAAAACCCGTATCGGGTAAAGCATTAGTACAAGCGATAGAAAAAGCACAGCGTGAAAGCCAAGCGGCCTTCGAACAACAAAGTCTGCAGCATAAATTTGACCAACTGACAGAACGCGAACAACAAGTGTTAGCCAATGTGATCCAAGGCATGACCAATAAGCAAATCTCGGAGGCGATGTTTTTATCCCTACGCACGATTGAAGTACACCGCGCCAAAATCATGAAAAAACTCGAAGTGAACAATATGGCAGAGCTAGTGCAGCACTTAGGCAATCTACATTCAGTCTTATAAGTCAGTGACCCATAGTCGCTAAACAATCGCGACGCCTTCTCGCCACGCATAAGGATTTAACCGTTAAACCCTTTTTACCCAGACCATTCAAGATACCGTAACTACACAGTTTTCATTCTACCTGCGACAAGCTGTCGCAGTTTGTGCATTTGGCTTTGTTAAATATCGTATCAGCCCGCACAATCACGCCATAGGTTCCTTCCTTTGTGCCCCGCAGGCGCTCAAGAAATCCACTGCTTTTTGAACCTCCACCCGAGGGTAGCTATGCCCTCGGGGATTTTTTCTCCCACCCGCGAATGCCTTACTCCGAGATAACAACCAAAGTGGAAATGAAACGATCCAGTTCTCGCTCAGCCTGCAAAGCAGTTATATACTTTCCAACCGTCTCAAATAACAAGAATCATGGAAGAGCGAATGTTCAAACCTTTAATATTACTCAGCTTTAGCACTTTAGCCCTAAGCTGTATGACTGGCTGCGTTGGGCCGCTTAATGCAAAATGTGATACAAATTCCCCCTACAGCAAACAAGAATGCAATGCAGCCGACGCCGCAGTTTATGTTGCAGCCGCCATATTAGAAGGCCCAGATAAAGGTCAAACGTGTAACGATATGTCGGGCAAAGCAAAACAAGACTGCCTCGCTCAGCAACAAGCCCTGAAAGAATCACTAGAGAAACACGCGCGAAAATAGCATTAAGGAAGATGAATGAAAGCCTCCGTTTTTATTGCCGCGACCCTCGACGGTTATATCGCAACGCCCGATGGGGATATCGACTTTTTAAATCAACATCCCAGTACTAATCCCGATGAAGACTTTGGTTATCATGCCTTTATCGACACTGTCGATGCGATTGTAATGGGACGAAAAAGCTTTGAAAAAGTCCTCTCCTTCGATTGTGATTGGCCCTATGTAAATATCCCAGTATTTGTATTAAGTCGCAGCGGCGTAACAGTACCGTCGGCGTTAAGTGAGCACGTACAAGTGCTAAATGGCGATGCGGCAAGCATTAGCGAACAACTCAAAACCCGTGGCTTCAAACATCTCTATATCGATGGTGGCCAAACAATCCAAGGCTTTTTAGCGGCGGGGCTAATTCAGGAACTCACGCTCACTCGTATCCCCACTTTACTGGGTAAAGGCATTCCCCTCTTTAGTGACGTCCCCCAAGCCATACTATTAATGCCCATCCACACACAGCAATACGACAATGGCTATGTACAAACCCGCTACCGCGTCATAGACGAAACCGCTTTATAAGTCGTTTACCTACGGCCGATGACATTGAAGGGTAAGGTAATGACTTGTTATTTGACCCTTTTTTTGTCGCTCAAAGCGTCAAAATCACCATAATTTAAACTGTTTAATATGCTGCGTATAATGACCGAACCTAAATAGGTCGATCCACACTTTCCCAATAAGCGCTTATTTTTATTGCTAAAGGAGCGCGAAAGTTCGCAAACTCCTTTGGCTTTTCTCGCTATAACTTGAATTATTGTCATCTATCCCCATATCTACTGCATCATCCACCGCATGATTTGTCATTGCGGGCCAGAGAAGAGGATTTATTGTGACCACTATCGTATCAGTACGCCGTAATAATCAAGTTGTCATCGCCGGCGATGGCCAAGTCTCCCTAGGCAATACCGTGATGAAAGGTAACGCCAAAAAAGTGCGTCGCTTATATCACAACAAGGTACTGGCAGGTTTTGCAGGCGGCACCGCCGATGCATTCACCCTATTCGAGCGTTTCGAAGCCAAACTCGAAATGCACCAAGGCCATTTACTGCGCTCGGCCGTTGAGCTTGCCAAAGATTGGCGTACCGATCGTATGCTACGAAAACTCGAAGCCATGCTCGTTGTTGCGGATGCCGAAGCCTCGCTGATCATCACAGGTAACGGTGATGTCGTACAGCCAGAATATGACTTAGTTGCCATAGGTTCAGGCGGCAATTATGCCCAAGCTGCGGCGCTCGCCCTACTGCAAAATACCGAATTGTCTGCGCTAGAAATTGCTGAAAAGTCCTTAACAATTGCGGGCGACATTTGCGTATTTACCAATCAATTCAAAACGATTGAAGAACTCAATTACTAAACAGCCCGTGAGGAATATTATGTCTGAAATGACCCCCCGTGAGATTGTCCACGAGCTGGATGCACATATTATTGGTCAACAAAAGGCCAAACGTTCTGTCGCCGTCGCCCTGCGTAATCGCTGGCGCCGCATGCAACTGGACGCCGACTTCCGTCAAGAAGTCACCCCAAAAAACATCCTGATGATTGGCCCAACAGGCGTGGGTAAGACTGAAATTGCCCGCCGTTTAGCAAAGCTCGCCAACGCGCCTTTTATCAAAGTTGAAGCCACTAAGTTCACCGAAGTGGGTTATGTCGGTAAAGAAGTCGAGCAAATCATCCGTGACTTAACCGACATCGCCATCAAGCTGACCCGTGAACAGCAAATGGGTAAATGCCGTCAACGCGCCGAAGAACACGCCGAAGAGCGCATTCTTGATGCCTTGCTGCCTAAGCCTAAAAATGACTGGGAAAGCACAGAAACCGATTCCAGTTCAAACACCCGTCAAGTGTTCCGCAAAAAACTGCGCGAAGGTCAATTAGACGATAAAGAAATCGATATCGATGTGGCACAGCCACAAATCGGCGTCGAAATCATGTCGCCACCCGGCATGGAAGAAATGACCAACCAGCTGCAAAGCCTGTTTAAAAACATGGGCCAAGCACCGGCAAAACGTCGCAAGATGAAAATCAAAGAAGCGTTCAAGCTGTTGATCGAAGAAGAAGCGGCAAAACTGGTCAATCAGGAAGATTTAAAAGAGCAAGCCATTGAATTGGTTGAGCAACACGGCATAGTGTTCCTCGACGAGATCGACAAAATCTGTAAGCGCGGCGAAACCTCTGGCCCAGACGTTTCCCGTGAAGGCGTACAGCGCGATTTACTGCCGTTAGTCGAAGGCTGCACTGTGACCACCAAACACGGCATGGTGAAAACCGACCATATTCTGTTTATCGCCTCAGGTGCATTCCAGATGTCGAAACCGTCGGATTTAATCCCTGAATTACAGGGCCGTTTACCGATCCGTGTTGAGTTAGATGCGCTCTCAGCCAATGATTTTAAACGCATTTTGACCGAGCCACACGCCTCGCTCACCGAGCAATATATCGCGCTGATGAACACAGAAGGCGTGAAAGTTGAATTCAGCGAATCGGGTATCGACAGCATTGCAAAAGCCGCATGGCAAGTGAATGAGCGCACCGAAAACATCGGCGCCCGTCGTTTACACACTGTGATGGAAAAGCTGATGGAAGATATCTCCTACGAGGCATCGGAAAAATCAGGCTCCGCCTTTGTTATCGACGCCGACTATGTCAGCGCCCATTTAGATAACTTAGTCAAAGACGAAGACTTAAGCCGCTTTATCCTCTAGTGAAAACCCGCTCACCGCCAAGCCCAACGACTTGGCGGTGAACGGCGACTCACAATGCAAAAGTGTGACTTAAACGAAAAGCCTGACCAAGGCTCTCGCTTACCCTTTGTATCCTTGGCCGCGAGTGGTTACATTAGTCAGGTGTTACTTTAATAAGTCGTTATCCTATCCTTAGCATTTTCTTGGTAGCCAACCTATGACCACAGCAACGCCCAATGTCACCGATCTTAAACTGAAACGTAAATCGCGCATTCTAGAAATCAGTTTCGATAATGGTGAGCAATATCAGCTCAGCTGCGAGATGCTCAGAGTCTACTCGCCCTCAGCCGAAGTGCATGGTCACGGCAATCCCAAGCTGGTCACCCACAAGAAAAACGTCAACATCAGCGCCATAGAACCTGTCGGTAATTACGCCGTAAAAATCGTCTTCGATGACGGCCACGACACAGGCCTATTCTCGTGGAAAGTACTCTACGATCTCGCCACCCACCAAGTGGATCTATGGGAAAAATACCTCGCCCGCCTACGCGCCGAAAAAGCCTCACGCGAACCGCTGATTGCGATGAATATAAAGTACAACTAATCGAATTAAAGTCGTGGGGCTTCACCCCACACCCGACCAAGGAGGACTGCTCGTCCTATCCTCCTTGGATGCTCCAAGACGCCCCCAACGGAGTTGAAAGCCCCTTGTGCTCATCGCCAAATTTGCTATCGCTTCCGAAGGATGCGTCCCTGCACCTGCGAAAGCTAGCTTGCCATCCATGGCAAGACTCACGCAATTTGTCTATTCGCCCTGCGGCAACTCCGAGGGGATGTGTATTCTGTGACTTCGGCGTAAGCTGTTAATACCAAGAGCCATCAACATTGTAAAATTTAACAATGGGTGCTCGATAAATTCCATGGGTAGTTTGTGAATCTGTTACTTCTCTTGCTGACCTGAGTATCTAAGGAAAGATAATGTCGGAAAAAGTCCCCTGCACAGCCTGCCAAACCTTAATCATGCCCAGCACCGCCGAGCGAAACGCAGGCTTATGTATGCCCTGCAAAAATGGCAATCGTGAAAATATCGAACAGGCAAAAGCCTATTACCAAAAGGAGCGGGAATTAGATAAAACCTGCCCTTTTAGAGCCCTGTGGCGAGATATAGTGGTGACAGTTCACGACAGTAAGCAGGGCTTCCACACGCTAAGCGAAGCTGCGCAATACTATTACGCCGTCAATTGTCTCTCTGGCGAAGTCTATAACGGCGGCTTTATCCAATATTTCGATAACTCATCTGGCGAGCATTATGCTGTTGCCGAGCGCGGCCTTGAGCAAATTGGCGCTTTGCACTCGTTAGCCCTATTACAACAGGCTAAACAGGCAGTATTTGGTGACCATCCAGTCCCTACCGACAGAGACCAACGCCTCTACGCAACCGATAATCCAGTAGCCGAAGCCCGACTCAATCAACTCGATGATGAGTTTTATAAAGATTTGGATAATCTTGATATCAAGCTAGAGAGCTATGCAATACAAACTGGATTGGTTAACGCAATCGAATGATTGCGGGTTTATTGTGAGTACTTTACGCAAGTAATTTAGCGATACTTTTCAGTAGTCTTTATAAGTTTAAAGTCGTGGGGCTTCACCCCACACCCGACCAAGAGGGGATCAACAGCAATTCTCTCTTGGATCTCCCTTGCCGCCCCTAGCGAAGTTACATACATTAGAGACTGGCCTTGGTCTTATGGATAAATTGCTATCGCTTCCGAAGGATGCGTCCCTGCACCTGCGAAAGCTAGCTCGCCATCCATGACCGGACTCACACAATTTATTCCAACGCCCTGCAGCAACTTCGCAGGGTATGGCGTACTCTGCAGCCACAGAGGCGAAACAAAATATAGAGATCTATTTAGAGTATGTGCTCACAAGCAATTTCAAAGCATGCAAATCAACTCCGAGTATATAGATCTTAAATCGATATTAGACAAAATCTTAATAGAGAATAAATATGCATGCTCTGACTATTTGGTTGTTCGACAAGCTAGCTATTTAACTCTAGAGTTTTTAATAATTTTGTAGCACGAAACACCTGTGGCAACCAATGCGCCTATTAGTGTAGCTTTTAGATCCGCAGCTAATGTGGCGAATGTGGCAGCATTGGTTAACCAGCTATTATTCTCACTCGAAAACTTACCTTCTCTTGCAATCACTTCTGATATAAGAACATTGAGCTGTTCTTCATTTAAAGAATCAACTGGTATACCTAGCTTCCCAAGCGCGTTCAAACCTGCTTCATTTCCTTCTAACTGTATACGAGGGCAATTTCTAGCTTTGATAAATTGTTGAGAGGTTGTTTTGTTATTTCTCAAGACTGCATCATCGCAATCCTCTAAATCAAACATTGGTCCTGTCATATTGCAAATCTCATTGATATGGGTTGTAATCAAAGGCCCTCAAATATAAGAGGGTATAATAAAAGCTGCTATTATCTCCAGTTGAAAGAGCTAAAGAAGATGAACTATGTACCAATCCATGAGTACAATCTTGCGCTTTTAAATCTCTCAAATTTTTACCCTTCATGCCTGTAGTACAGTTACCAAAGTCAACTCGACTAAGTGTAAGGCAATCAGAATTTTCAGCGTCAATACCTACATCGAAGCCACTTATTCCTATATTGATAAACGAACAATTACTGCTATTAACAATTTTAATCGCGCAAGACATGCATAGCCCCATTAAAAATTCTTCCTATCAACACTATGGGGAAAACAATCTGAATAAACAAGGTATCTTAAAAAGTATAATACGCACAGTTAGCTTCGATTTTAATAACGTGAACACAATACCAAAACTGAAGGGATATACTTCCCCTGCGAAGTTGCTGAAGGGCGTTGAAGAAAATAGCGTGACGCAGACAGGACGTCTGCGTAGCTTTCGGGGAAGGGGCGAATGAAAATCGGTGATTTTCGAGCTTATGAGCGAGAGGCAGGGACTGCCGAACTGGAGTGCTTTACATGGATGTAAAGCGGACCCATCGGAAGCGTGAGCTATTTTCGAATAAGCACGAAGCCACTAACCAATGCATGTAACTTCGCTAGGGACGCCGGGGGTTTTCCAAAAGGGGAACAGGCGCTTTTCCCCTTTTGGTCGGGTGTGGGGTGAAGCCCCACGACTTTGCTTTAAAATAATTTAACCTGATTAGGTATTCAAAGAAGTTAAGCAATCCCAAATCACAACTATAAAAACGTCCCCCCTGTAAAGCTACCTTCAGATTGATCCCAATCCCCCATTTAACCGTAACCTTAAATTGAAAATTGTCATTCAACGAGTCCACTTAATGCAATTACAGCAATTCCAAACAGTTAGGCTGATTTTAGGCGATCAACTCAATGCCCAGCATTCTTGGTTTAACCGTGTTGATGATCAAGTGCTGTATGTGATTGCAGAACTGCACCAAGAAAACACTTATGTGACGCATCATGTGCAAAAGATATGTGCCTTCTTTGCGGCAATGGCGCAATTTGCCAAAGAGCTGCGTGCGCAAGGGCATCAAGTGCTCTATCTCACCCTTGATGGCACCTTCAATAACACTCAGGGCTATAGCGATCTACTGGGGCTCATTCAACATCAAGTGGCGCAGGTTGGCGCGATCAAGTTTGAATACCAAAGGCCAGATGAATACCGCCTACTTGAGCAATTGAGCCAGCTTAAACTCAACACCGCCGTGGTGAACTGTGTTGATACAGAACACTTTATCTTGCCGTTTGACGAAATCGATGCGCAGTTCCCCGTCGGCAAACACATTATGATGGAGCACTTTTATCGCCGTATGCGTAAACGCTTCAACATCTTGATGCAAGACGCAAAGCCACTCGGTGGGCAATGGAACTTTGATGCCAGCAACCGTCAGAAGCTTAAAACTCAAGATATAAAAGTCTTGCCTGAGCCATTAATGTTTAGCCTCGATGTGACTGAGATTCTCGCTAGGCTTGAGCGTCACCGAATCCCGACCATGGGTCGCATTGATGCGCCATTGCTGTGGCCGATAAACCGTGCACAAAGCCTCGAATTATTAACCTATTTTTGTCAGAGTTGCTTGCCATCCTTTGGCCGCTTTCAAGATGCCATGACAGCGCAACATCATGCCAAGTGGAGCTTGTACCATAGTCGGCTATCATTCAGCCTTAACAGCAAATTAATCAGTCCGTTAGAAGTCATCAATGCGGCTATCGACAGTTATCAAACCAATGCTGACATTGATATCGCCCAAGTCGAAGGCTTTGTTCGGCAAATCCTCGGCTGGCGTGAATACGTTCGCGGCATTTACTGGGCCAATATGCCACAGTACGCCAGCACTAATGCGCTCAATGCCCATGGAACGCTGCCCGATTATTTTTGGCATGGCGACACTAAGATGAACTGCATGCGACAAGCGTTATCCCAATCATTAGATTTTGCCTACGCCCATCATATTCAACGTTTAATGGTGATTGGCAATTTCTGTTTATTAACCGAAATCGAACCAAATCAAGTCGATAAGTGGTATTTAGGCGTATATGTTGATGCCATCGAATGGGTTGAAATGCCCAACACTCGCGGCATGGCATTGTTTGCCGACGGCGGTATTGTCGGTACTAAACCCTACGCCGCCAGCGGCTCTTACATCAATAAAATGAGTGATTACTGCAGTGGCTGTCATTACAAAATAAAGGAACGTAGCGGCGCACTCGCCTGCCCGTTCAATAGCTTTTATTGGCGCTTTATGGACAAACACCGCGCAAGATTGTCGCAGAACCCCAGGATCGGCATGCTATACCAGACTTGGAACAAGATGGACGAGTCCACAAGGCACGCCATATTAGCCACAGCCGAGCACAACCTCGCTCATCTAAACCGTTTATAGTGGAGAGTTTGCCATGAAAGTACTTATCGTCGGCGGGAGTGGAGGTATTGGCCAAGCCATGGTTAAGCGAGTCCAAGAGGCATATCCCAACGCCACTGTGCATGCCACCTATAGGCATCATCTTCCCCAAGACAGGCAGAATAATATCCAATGGTATCAGTTAGATGTGACCAATGAGGTCGAGATTAAACAGCTGAGCGAACAACTCACTGAATTAGATTGGATTATTAACTGTGTCGGGATTTTACACACCCAAGATAAAGGGCCAGAAAAAAGCCTACAGTCACTGGACATCGACTTTTTCCAGCACAATTTAACGCTTAATACCCTGCCCAGCGTCATGCTAGCTAAGCACTTCTGCCATGCCTTAAAACAAAGTGACTCGGCAAGATTTGCCGTGATATCGGCGAAAGTCGACAGCATTACCGACAACAGATTAGGTGGCTGGTACAGCTATCGCGCCTCAAAGGCCGCGCTGAATATGTTTCTCAAAACACTGGCGATTGAGTGGCAACGAACCATGAAACACTGCGTGGTGTTATCCCTGCATCCGGGCACCACAGACACACCATTGTCTCAACCCTTTCAACAGAGTGTCCCTAAAGGCAAACTGTTTACACCTGAGTATGTCGCCAACTGCTTGCTGCCGATCATTGCCAATGCCACTCCGGCACAAACAGGGCGTTTTTTTGCCTACGATGGCACTGAGTTACCTTGGTGAAATAAGTTAAACAGTGAGCCTAGTCGCGCGATGCGGGAGGGCTCTTGCAAAATGCATATTTCAAAGGGCGTTTCAAAATGAATCCGGCAAAGCGATGGATCTTTTCCCTTAAAAAAGGGTTATGCCCAGAAGCCCCGCTAATCCTTAAATCTACCCACTTAAAAAATCACTCGCCTAAAAACACCCGCTTAACCTCGCCACCAGCTCCAACCTAAACCAATGAAAATCAATCAATAAAGTACTTTTTACGACTCACAAAGCCCGCTATTTGAATAGGCTAAATCGCTATTACCCAAAAGTCCTAATTCAGATTTAAAAGCGTCTAAATGAACGCTGAAGATAGTTCCTTTGTACGATTGTTAACACTTTTACATTTAAATAACATCTAAGGTCATGCGGTCATTCACGCTTTACACAGAATAAAAATCTGAGAATCTCCGCCTGAGCAACAGCTCATTCTATTCGGCCATGGCAGAGGTATGCCGACGACCCTGTAGAAATCACAATAAAAAACGCTCGCCCGAGCCAGTTAAGCAGTATGGCATTCCAACGTTAATGACAAACGGAAAAAGGATTTTAAGCATGATGCTAAACAAAAAACTGTCGCTACTCTTCATTGCAGTGTCGGCTACGTTAGGCACATCAGCATTTGCTGCTGATGTTGTCGATGTCGGTACACTCAGAAGTGCGTCTTCAAGCAATAATCTAGTGTCACAGTTCAACTTAGACGCAGGTAGCCAACTCAAAGTCGAGAAAAAACTCGACCTAGGTCAAGGCAAGCAGAAGCAACGTTTACAACAATATTTCCATGACGTGCCTGTTTATGGTTTCTCTGTTGCAACGTCACAATCAAGCATGGGCTTCTACAGCGACATGTCTGGCCGCGTATTAAAAAATATTGAAAAGTCGGCTGATTTTGTCAAACCCACTTTAACGGCTAACAAAGCGTTAGATATTGCCATTCGTGGTAAGTCTGAGAAAGCGGTTGCCGGCCTAAAAGCTGAAAACAAACAAGCTAAATTGTGGCTTTACCTTGATGATGCGGCTAAAACTCGCCTCGTTTATGTGACGTCTTTTGTGGTATATGGCGATGAGCCAAGCCGTCCATTCACTATGATTGACGCGCACTCAGGTGAAGTACTCAAGCGTTGGGAAGGGATTAACCACGCTGCGAGCGGTACAGGTCCAGGCGGTAACATCAAGACTGGCCAATACGAATACGGTACAGATTTCTCTTACTTAGACGTTGAAGTGAGCGGTGACACCTGCACCATGAACTCACCTAACGTGAAAACCGTTAACTTAAACGGTGCCACATCAGGCGCAACAGCCTTCTCTTATACTTGCCCACGCAATACAGTTAAAGAGATCAACGGTGCTTACTCGCCATTAAACGATGCGCACTATTTCGGTAACGTGATCTACAACATGTATAGCGAGTGGTACAACACTGCGCCGTTAACGTTCCAGTTAACCATGCGGGTTCACTACAGCAGCAACTACGAAAACGCCTTCTGGGACGGCAGTGCTATGACCTTCGGTGATGGCGCAACGACCTTCTACCCATTAGTGAGCTTAGATGTCTCGGCACACGAAGTGAGCCATGGTTTCACTGAGCAAAACTCAGGCCTGATTTACGATGCTCAATCTGGTGGCATGAACGAAGCCTTCTCAGATATGGCGGGTGAAGCTGCTGAATTTTACATGCACGGCACGAACGACTGGTTAGTCGGTGCTGATATCTTTAAAGGCAATGGCGCACTGCGTTATATGGCAGATCCAACCTTAGACGGTATCTCAATCGGTCATATTGACGATTACTATGATGGCATCGACGTACACCACAGTTCAGGTGTCTTCAATAAAGCCTTCTACACACTCGCAAACTTACCGGGTTGGGATACACGCAAAGCATTCCAAACATTTGTGGTTGCTAACCAATTATATTGGACGGCTGACAGCTTGTTCTGGCAAGGCGCATGTGGCGTTAAATCTGCGGCAACTGACTTAGGCTTAAGTGCTGACGATGTGGTTACTGCCTTTGCTGCTGTGGGTATCACACCTTGTGAAACGCCACCACCACCGCCACCACCAGAAGCGACTGAACTCGCGAACGGTGTCGCAGTGACAGGTTTAGCCGGTGCATCGGGTAGCAAACAATACTACAAACTCGACGTAGCAAGCGGTGCAACCAACCTGAGCTTTAATATGTCAGGCGGCACGGGTGATGCGGACATGTATGTTAAATTCGGCCAAGCTCCTACTTCTAGTAGCTATGATTGCCGTCCATACAAAGCCGGCAATGCCGAAAGCTGCCCTATCGATCCAGCCCAAACAGGGACTTATTGGGTCATGGTCAGTGGCTATAGCAGCTACACAGGTGTGAGCCTAGTGGGTGCTTATGACGCTGGCGATGAAGTACCAAACCAAGATCCAACAGCGGGCTTTACGGCAAGCTTTGCCAACGGTAACGGTAGCTTCACTAGCACCAGTACTGACAGCGATGGTGATGTCGTTGCATGGAGCTGGAGCTTCGGTGATGGCACAACTGCTTCAGGCGCAAGTGTAAATCATCAGTATGCTCAGTCAGGCAACTACACAGTGACATTGACTGTGACTGACAACGATGGCGCAACAGCAAGCACTTCTGAAGAATTTGCAGTTGAAGTACCAGAAGTGGCGTTAGAAATGACAGTGAAAAACGCTAACAAATCTCGTCGCGGCAGCATTCGTGTTGCACTCGCATGGGAAGGTCATAACGCTGATGAGTACACTATCTTCCGTAACGGCGTTGCGGTAGGTACTTCAAGCAATTCATCGTTTATTGACCGTTTCACCGACCTAGCTGGTACTAGCTTCAGCTATAAAGTGTGTGAAACTAACGGCCCTTGCTCAAACGAAGAAACCGTTAACTTTTAATCGCATAAGATAATCGTATCGTGGCGCTAGCGTAAAATCCTAGCGCCGACTCATCGATAAACTTCTCGTTTCTTGTTAATGCCACTCAGCCTTTTTTGAGTGGCATTTTTTATGCGCAAATGCGGCGCACTAAGCCGGTCTCAATCCCGTCAGCATCCTTATGTCATGTGCTTGAGTCGGCGTCACTTGCCAACTAATGAAAATAAAGCGTTACTTCAAATGTCCACTTTCACCCACAGGTTTCTTGAGTAATTTACGTTGTAAGGTGCGGCGATGCATCCCGAGTTGGCGGGCGGTGGCAGACACATTGCCTTGGTTCGCATTAAGCACTTGCTGAATATGCTCCCACTCTAAACGCTTAGGATTAAGGGGCGAGTCATCGACCTCATCTTCTTGAAGGGTATAGGAATGCCCTTGCATTTCCAACGCGGCGAGCAAGGTTTGAGTATCCACAGGTTTAGCTAAATAATTGTCGGCGCCGAGGCGAATCGCTTCCACCGCAGTGGCAATACTGGCGTAGCCAGTGAGCAACACCATGGTCACCTTAGGCAGTAGATTACGTAGCGGCACAATTAGCCCTAAGCCATTGGCTTCGGCAAGCTTCATGTCTAACAAAATGTGGCTAGGGCGAAACTCCCGCGCCACCAGCAGAGCATCGCTGGCATCATGGGTTAAGCGGCACTCAAAGCCGTGGCGCGTGAGCCGTCGACCTAAAATACTCGCCAGAGAAAGATCATCCTCAACAATCAATAAACGTTTCATGATCTGACTCCATCAGCAGCCTGAGTCTTGGGCGATAACGATGCCGTTTTATCCTTGAGAATCGTAAAGCAAATTTGTGCCACAGTACCGCCTTGGGGATGATTGGCCAGAATCAATTCTGCGCCCAAACGCTCTAGGCTGGCGTGACTGAGCAGCAGCGCAACCCCTAAGCCCTTGGGGCTCTCAATTAATAAGGTGCCCAATTGCGGTAATAAAGAAGGCGCAATGCCGGCGCCATAATCACGGATCTGCAAATAGATTTGAGCTTCACTTGGCGCGATATCTAAGCTGATATCCACCTGCGGCGCACCTAGGGTTTCGACACTGGCGCGGGCGGCATTCTCAATCAAAGCCATGATGGCAGGTGTGAGACTCATATCGGTCAGAATGCTTTGCTCTGCCAGTTGCTCAGGCGCACAAGTGAACAACCAGTTCAGTTCGGTCTGCGGCATAAGCAGTAAGGTTTTTTGCTTTAAACCGTCCACCAGCTCAGCGATCTTTTGTGGCCGCTGGCGGCGATCGCGGATCGACTCAGTCGCCAACCGCAGCTCGGCGAGCGTATGTTCACAGCGGCCTAGCGCAGTCTCCATCTCCACAACCGTTATCGAAGTGCCGCTCATATCTTCTTTGACTTCATCGAGTAGCAACCTCAGGCTCGAAAGCGGTGTGGCCAATTGATGCGCCATCTGCGCCGATGCCGTGCCTAGGGCTAAGAGTTGTTCCTGACGCAATTGCCCTTCACGCATATAGGCTAGCTGCGCATCTTGGCGGCGCATACGTTTAGTAATCAACGCCACGCTGGTTGTCATCACCAAAGCTGAAATCACAAAATTAAACCACATGCCTAAGTAGTGGGAACTCATGTCCATACCGTGGTGCTGCATGGGGGATTCGGGCACAGTAAAGATCATCAGGCTGTAGGCAAAGGTTGAAATTGCAGTCAGCGCCCAAGGCGCCCAGATTGGCAAAGTCACAGCCGCAAGTGCAATCGGCAGCAATAATAACGAGATAAACGCGTTAGTCGCGCCGCCGGAAAAGTGCAGCCAAGATATCCAAAATAATGTGTCTAAACTGAGCGCGATAAAGAGGCCACGCTCCTTGGCAAACAAAGGTTTACGTAGCGCCAATGTGAGCGACAGGTATAACACCTCCAGCACTAACACATGCACTAACGGCTCCATTTGCAGGCTAAGACCAAAAGTATCGGCGGCAAACGTGGTTAAGCCTATTTGCAGCAGCAAACCTAAGGTTCGCAGTAATGCGACTTGGTCGGCAGCCTGTAGACTGGTCCCTAAGATCTTAGCCATGGCGATTCCTACAGAGTGAGTCCGAGTGCGGCCAATGCACCACTCGATTGCATTAATGCTTGGCGTACGCCAGTGGCGAAATTGATTTCAGAACAAATCCCGAGCGCAGCTAAACGCCTACAACTTAAAGTGCAATCCCTTGGCCGCTTGGCATTATCCGTCGGCGTAGACTCAGGCGTTAAGTGCGCCGTGCTAAGTTGTAAAATCTCTCCTAAGGTCAGCAGCATCTGATACTTAGTCATGGTCTCTATGGCGCTAAAATGATAAATCCCCTGCACTATTGGCGCTGCAATATGTTGTGCAATCATCTTATCTATGGCTTGAGCAATATCGGCGGTTGATGTTGGACTACGCACAGCCCAATGATCGGCACCTTGAGCCCGACGTTCAATCAGTTGGTTGATCAGCACTAGCACAGCAGATTCACTCAGCTTCTCGACTTGGCCGTAAAGGATTGGCAAGCGTAGCACGGCAAAATCAGCGCTAGTGTCTAGCACTATCTCTTCGCCCTTTAGCTTAGATTCACCATAAAAATTAACCGGATGAGTGGCTGCATCTTCAGCGTACTTAGGCTGAGTGCCATCGAACACATAGTCAGTGGAAATATAGATAAGCCAAGCATTATTGGCCTTAGCTGCCTTAGCTAAGGCTTGGCTAGCAGTTAAGTTAAGTGCCAATGCCGCCTGCGGATTTTGCTCGGAGACATCGGGGCGACGCTCGGCGGCGCAGTGCACTATCACTTGCGGTTGCTCGCGGGCGATAAATTTCTCGACAGCCAAAGGGGCAGTCAGATCGAGTTTATGCACTCGCTCACTTGCGCGGCTAAAACCTGTTGCCACAACCTCATGTCCCGTTAATTCAAGCTGTTTTACAACAGCTCGGCCGAGTAGCCCTGTCGCGCCTGTTACCATGACCTTAGCCATATTGCCCCATTAAGTTTCAACTCATGTGTATGGCTGACAATTCTAAAAGCTTTTCATATTCAACGCACTTGTTTACTCTTTTAAACCAAACTTACTTAGGGTTAACTCACTTGAGATTAACCTAAGCACCAATAGGCTGAATTTGACTCCGACACTTCCTCTGATATTGGCAGGCCCCATGCTGCGCCACTGCGATGCCACCCATTTTACCTTGTGGTTTGTAAGTCGTGAGCCATTAACTGAGCTTATGTTGCGTCTAGGGGAACATGAGTTTCCGTTGCAGGATGCCGATGTGCACTATGTGCCACTCGGGCAGCACGCCCATCAATATCTGATCATGCTGTCGCGACCAGAGTTACTCACGCCGAATCGAGTCACAAATTACCAAGTATCCGCCGCCCAACATGGGGATATTTTTGCCAACATCAGTCAGCTGAACTATGGCGATGCCTCATCGCCAAGTGTGCGTTTTACCCCAGAATTAACCCAAGTATTTCATGGTTCTTGCCGCAATCCGCATCACCACAGTGACGATGCGCTCGTCGCCGCCGATACCTATTTAGCCAAGAAAATCGACACGGGTGTAGCGGACGATCGCCCCGCTCTTATCGTGATGAGTGGCGATCAAGTATATATCGATGATGTGGCTGGACCCATGTTAAACGCCATAGGACAAGTCATCGACTTGCTTGGCCTTCAGCATGAGCAATTTGAAGGGGCGAATATAACGAGCAGTGAGGCACTGCATTATCAACCGGCCGATTTATATCAGCGCCATAAAAACCTGCTGCCGCACACTCAATATCCCGCCAAAACCGCACTATGGCGTTGGTATCGCAATCACCCGATTTTCACTTCCTCCATCGCTGAGAATCATCTTGTCAGCCTGAATGAAATCATCGCCTTGTATTTACTTACTTGGTCGCCAGAGCTGTGGGAATTAGTCAATATCCCCAAGGATGTTGATGGCTTAATACCCGCCAATAACGCCCGCTGGCAGAATGAATGGCAACATTTGCTCGGCTTTAAAGCTGGGCTGACGCAGGTGAGGCGCTTTATGGCGCACATTCCCGTTTACATGATGTTTGACGACCACGACGTCACCGACGACTGGAACCTCACCGCCAAATGGGAACTCGCTGCCTACGAGCATGCATTTTCGAAACGCATTATAGGTAATGCACTGATTGGCTATACCTTATTCCAAGGGCTTGGCAATGCGCCCGATAAATTTGCTGATGAAATCCGCCCGCTGCTCGATGCTTTTTTTGCACAGCCACAGAGTGAAAGTCAGGATCTGCTCATCGACGAATTACTTAAATTTGAGCAATGGCATTACACCTTAGCGACCTCGCCCAAACTTGTGGTGCTCGATACCCGCACCCGCCGCTGGCGCAGTGAATCCAATCTCGCAAAACCTTCCGGCTTAATGGATTGGGAGGCGTTAATGGATTTGCAGCAAGAATTGCTCGGCCAGTCGAAGGTCATTATCGTCTCGCCTGCCCCTATGTTTGGGGTCAAACTGATTGAGGCGATACAGCGCACTGCCACGCTGATGGGCGCTTCTTTGTTGGTGGACGCCGAAAACTGGATGGCCCACCCCGGTGCCGCCAACGCGCTACTGAGTATTTTTATGCACCGTAAAACCCCAGAGGAATTTGTGATCCTCTCCGGCGATGTGCATTACTCCTTTAGTTACGACATTAGTATTCGCTTTAGGCGCAGCAGTCCTAACATCTACCAAATCACCTGCAGCGGCATTAAAAATCACTTCCCCGAGAAGCTATTACCAATTTTCGATAAACTCAACGGTTGGTTTTACGGCCACTTTTCGCCACTGAATTTACTGACAAAACGAAAACGTATGTCGCTGCGCGGCAGAAGACCGAATGGTGCGCCGAGCAAACGTTTAGTGAATAAAAGCGGTATTGGGATTTTGGAACTTGCGGATGATGGTGCGCCGACAAAAATTGCAGTTTTACATGGTGATATGAGCGAAACCTTGTTCGAACCTCCCAAACAGGAATAGCAAATTAAACGGGTTTATTATGTTTAACCGTCTCAGGCTGAGTCGCACCCGAACCCGAATCCAGCGGTGGAATATTTTTAGATAATACCTCATCGGTTTCGACTTTCTTCGGCTGTACTTGATTGAAAATCAACGCCTCTGACTGCGGCTTACCTGCTGGTTTCTCATGTACCATTTGATCCCAAATCACCTTCGAGTCTTGGTCCACATCATCAGCCTCAACGACCGATGCAGCAGAAGAGCTCGGTTTCTTCGGTTCAATCACCGCAGTCCCCTTACGGATCTCAGCGGCAATATCCTTCAAATAAGGTTGTTTCGTCCAGTCGCCAACAAACATGGCTGCCACTAATACCGCAGCGCAAAGTAAGATAGAGATCATCGCAGATTTAGTCATAATGGACTTCCTTCAAACAATCGTAATATGGCTCCCTATGGCAGAGACTCAGATACTGCAGTTTGTATTCATACCATCACAGAGCCAAGCGCACAATTGCATCTGACCATTTCCTTCAAGCGAACTGGAAATAATGCTTTCCGCTGACTACAACTAAAAACCCTCACATTGCACGTCGTGATGGATCCCGCTCACAGGGTCAATGAAACGTAAACGCTGTGCCATCAACTTTAAGGGGGCCTCAAATTTATCCGGTCCTTTGGGTAATAAGCTTGGATAAAATCTGTCGTTTAACAGTGGCATACCTAAGCTTTGCATATGCACCCGCAACTGGTGGGTTTTGCCGGTAATTGGGCTCAGGTGGAACAAACCAAGATCGCCATTAATGGCTACTAGGCTGATTTCGGAATGGGTATTCGGCTCGCCTTCTACTATTTTCATGGTAAAACTCGGATCGCTCGGCTGCATGCGGTTTTTTACCGTCCAACACAGGGGTAAAGTTAAGCTGCCCTGTTGATATTGCTGAATAATTTCAGGTGTCAGCTTGGCAATGGCTTGATAGTCTTTACGAATAGCATCGTCGATAAATAATTGATGATAAAGGGCGCGGGTTTCGGGCGCGACTGTCATCAAGATCACCCCTGCGGTTTCACGGTCAAGCCTATGAGCAGGCGCGATAGTGTCTATGCCGGTGCGTAATCTCAGTCTATGTACCAGACATTCGTTCACATAATTGCCGCTTGGGGTCACAGGTAAAAAGTGTGGTTTATAGGCCAAAATAACGTTGTCATCTTGGAATAGGATCTGTTCTTCGAAGGGAATTTTCGCTTCGACTGGCACTTCACGGTAGTAATACACCCGCGCAGCTGGACGATACTCAGTGTCCAAGGCGATCAAACTGCCGTCGCGCCAATGCACTTTTCCGTCGAGGATCCGCTGACGCCATACATCTTCACCTATGCGGGCAAAATGTTGCGCGAGAAAGGCAAACACTGTGGGTTTATCTGTGACATTCACAGGAAGCACTATGTAAGAAGGTTGGGCAGCGCGGGCAGATGCAGTCATATTACAAAAAAAGCGGCTATAGAAAGCCGCTATTCTAGCCTTTTTGTGGTTTTTCAGTCCACATGGGACTTGATAAGTTGCAGCACGAAATCCAAGGTTTTGTGACAATCTGGCTGATTCACTAACACTAATTTGTCCTTATTATACATAGGTAAAACCTCGAGCCAGCGTTGGCTTACCCAAGCTGCGTCTTCCAAATGCACTTGAGAATAGAGTTCAAACAGATCGGGATTCACCTCATAAAACTGTTCTAGTGCGGCGCTTATCAGCTCAAACTCGCCTTTAATCGGCTCCTCTTGCCAGTTTCGACAGGGTAAAGTACGCGCCATCCATAACTTATCTTTGGCCTGCGCAGCTGAGAGGATGCTGACACGCTGACGTCCTTCGAGCACTAGGCTGAGTGAATCATCTTCTAGCTGATTAAAATCGATAATGTCACATTGGGTCGCGGTGGGATAACAGGGCGGACTACCGCGGGGCCGTATGGTGGCAAAAGCGAGCGCATATTTGCCCTTAAAGACATCGGCCACCATGCGCAGATGACCGGGGTCGACTACACGAACCTCTACCCGTCCCTGTGGCAGCAACAAGGCATCGCGCATGAGTAACGCCATTTCTCGTGTTTGCATAGCAACCTCCAGCACCTAAATAGAAGGAAACGAACATCAATGCATTCGTATTCCCTATTACTTTAGAGTGTAGCAGGTAGAATAATTTCCTTCCTGAAGCCCTTGAGTGCAAAATAAATTGGTAACCCACTAGATTAAATCAGAGCATTTCAACCGCCGTTTTCTAAGCCCAATCACGGCGAACTAAAAACGCTCTAGTCGCTCTAGCACATTTCCCCTTGCGACAACCTCGGCAAACTCCTCGGCCAGACGCTCACTTAGGGCCACCGCTGTTCGCCAGTATTGCATCCGCTGCGCCGTATCCAGTTGTTTAAAATCTTCGCGGTCGGGGATTTTGCCAAAGGGCAATGAAGCCACAAATTCAGCCGATGGTGCTAACACGAGTGCATTGTGATAATTGACTCGGCCTTGGCGCCACTTCAAGGATTTATCGAACCATCCTGGGCTGATCGTTGGATAAAAATGTGGATACAGCGTCAACCCCATAGCGTGGGATAAAGGCAAGTCGAAGTGATAGTCGGTAATGCCACCATCGTAATATTGCCCATCGGCAACACCCTCTATTTGCGGTACGGGTGCTAGCAATAATGGAATTGATCCCGTTGCTAACATCACAGCATCGACATTGGCCTCGGTTAACTCGGCCTGCTGACTAGGTAAGTCATTGAGTTGCAAAAAGGGAGAGGCTGCAGCTTGTTGGCTAAAGACCACACGTTCAAAATGCCAGCCTAAACTTCGGCGGCTGACTAAGTTAGTCGCCGCCGTTATCGCCAGCCCCACAACGAGTGGCAGCTTTGCCGTTAAACGATTTAAATGTTTGCCGCGGCACACTACTAAATGACTGTGGATATGAGCGTTATTGGCGATCTCACTACCACCACTGGCGCCTAAAATCCCCTGCACTACGCCTTTAACTTGTGCACTGACTTCCTGCGGAGTTGGCATACTGTCGTAACGCTGACCAATATAAAAATCCTCTAAGCGACCATAGGCTGCGAGGGGATCTTGCTGCGCCAAACAGGCTAAACGCCACGCCCCTGAAGACGCGCCAAGCGTATAAAGCGGTGTTTGTCTGTTTTTGAAAAACTCAGAAAACAGATACTTATCTAGCCCTGCGATACCAAGCCATTTAGGTCCACCGGAGGCGGCAAGTAGCTGGGTAAAATGTTCAGATTTAAGGCCTTGTTCTGCCAAAGTATTAAATGCTGTTGCTCCCGCGAGAAATCGTAACGCTGACAAATCTGTGTTCCTTCAAGCCAGTGCCATTAAAATGAAATAACGCATTAAACCACGATGGCGCACGTCAATAAACAATTCGTATCATCGACTTAACTCGCTCGTCATCAATATGTGGCAAGCGACTCAAGCACCCAAACACTCATAACATATCTGCAGATAGCAAGGTTTCATCCATATATTCAACTGCATTTTGAACATTATCTAGAACACTCGGCTCTGAGTTAGCACATTTACGTCTAGATGTAACAATTGTTACAGTGATAACCTTCTCCACATTGAATTGTTACGTTATCTTTAATCTGCGCTCCTAAGTTTGAGTATCGGGTTACAAACATCATTGAGAGGTTTTTATGCGTCTAGCGATTATCGCATTAGCAGTGTCGTCTACACTGGCCATTCCAGCTGTTCAAGCCGAAGAGCAACAGCCTGGCTTCGAGAAAATCGAGATCATAGGCTCACGCATAGCGCTGCGCACAGCAACTGACAGTGTTGCTCCCGTAGACATTATCACTGCCGAGCAGCTCGAATCGACCGGCATGACTGAAACCGCTAAAGCACTGCAATTTGCTGCGCCAAGCTACAGCTTCCCATTTTCATCAGTAACAGATGGTTCTGATGCGGTGCGCCCCGCGAGTTTGCGCGGCCTGTCGCCCGACCACACCTTAGTGCTAGTGAACGGCAAACGTCGTCATGGCTCAGCGCTAGTGCATTTAAGTGGCACTGTGGGTAAAGGTTCATCTAACGTCGACTTAAACGCTATCCCTATGACGGCGATTAAGCGTATCGAAATCCTGCGTGATGGTGCCTCGGCACAATACGGCTCGGATGCCATTGCTGGCGTTATCAACGTGGTGCTTAAGGACAGCGACCAAGGCGGTAGCCTCTCGGCTCAAGCAGGGCAGACCTACATAGGTGATGGCGAGCAATGGCGTGTGGGTGTAAACCACGGCATCAGTTTAAGTGACGATGGCTTTGTGAATGTTTCACTAGAAGCCCATCATAAAGACAGCACTAACCGCGCCGGATTAGATGAACGCAAACAATACAATGATTTACCCGATGGCTCAGCCGATCCCCGCGAAGCGACATTCAACCGTAAGAGCCACCAAGTCGGTGATGCCGAATATGACAACTTAGGTCTATTTATCAACGCTGCCCAGTCCATCACAAAAGATGGCAAACTCTATGCGTTTGGTGGCATCAGCCAACGTGAGACTAAGTCAGGCGCCTTTTACCGCCGCGCACTCGACGCCCGTAACTTAACTGAAATCTATCCAGATGGTTTCTTGCCGCAAATCAATCCTAAAATTATCGATGCGTCCTTAGTGCTAGGGTATGAATTCAGCCTAGGCGAGTGGAATATTGATACTTCAGCAGGCCATGGTGAAAACTCATTTAACTACAATATTGTTAATACCTTAAACGCCTCTTTAGGCCCAGATAGCCCAACCGAGTTTGATGCAGGCACACTCACGACCCGTGAAACCAATCTTAATCTCGATGCCTCGCGCTACTTTGCCTTTGCTAATGATTCTGAAATCCTGTTTGCGACGGGAGTGTCGTGGCGCCAAAACGGCTATCAAATTGAAGCCGGTGAAACAGGTTCATACATCAATGGCGGTTATGACAACCGCGCGGCGGGTAGCCAAGGTTTCACTGGCTTTACCCCTGAGTCGCAAGTGGATGAAACCCGTGACAATACTGGCGTTTATGTCGAGCTTGAAAACCAGTTAACCAATGAGTTTTACTGGGCGGCGGCGCTACGTTACGAAAACTATTCTGACTTTGGTGGCAACACCAGTTGGAAGTTAGCGGGCCGTTACGACTTTACCGACAACTTAGCCCTGCGCGGCACTATCAACACTGGCTTTAGAGCGCCGAGTGTACAGCAACTGTACTTCAGCAATATTTCGACGCTGTTTAATCCCGATCCTATGACGGGTCAGCTGGTGCCTATTGAATCTGGCACTTTCAACACCCTATCGCCAGTGACCAAAGCATTGGGTATTAATGAGTTAGATCCCGAGCTATCCCAGTCATTTAGCTTAGGCTTGGTGTACACCAATGACACTGGCTTAGCACTGACATTAGATGCCTATCAAATCTCCATCGATGATCGCATTATTCTGTCGAGCTCAGTGACGCCTAATGATTCGCCCGCCGTAGCGGCAGCGTTAGCGGGCACCAATGCGGAATCGGCGCGCTTCTTTATCAACGCCGTCGATACCCGCACCCGTGGTGTTGACCTTGTGGTGAGCCAAGATTTTGATATCGGCTCTTGGGGTGATTTACGGGCGAACTTAGCCTATGCCTACAATAAGACTGAAATCCAAGATATTCATTTCCCAGAGATTTTAGACGGACTTGGCCCTAAACTGTTCGATAGCATAGAACAAACTCGCATGACCTCGGCGACGCCACATAACACAGGTAACTTGGGCTTAACCCACGAGCTAGGTGACTTTAAGACCAATATTCGCCTCAGTTACTTTGGCGATTACACTGTGGGTTACTCAACGGGTGATGTGAATTACAGCGATCAATGGGTGATGGATCTGTCGGTGAGATACGCAGCAACCGATGCGCTGAGTTTCACCGCTGGGGTACAAAACCTGTTTGATGTGTATCCAGAAAAACGCCCTGAGGACAATAACTTCGGAGGCATTTTCGTTTACCCATTAACCAACACCCCGTTTGGTTTTAATGGTGGCTACTATTTCTTAGAAGCTAAATACACTTACTAAGCGAGTCTTAGCGAACAAAGTGACACTTGATATAAAAACAGGCCATGCAATGGCCTGTTTTTTTATGTCTAAAGCTTATGTCCTAACGGCGACTATCTGATTATAATCTTTACCATTCGCCCATTTCACTTCCACCATGTCGAGTAGCCGATGATCGTCGATACCTTAAAAAACCGCCATATTTATCAATCCTTAAGCCCTCGGCTTGCGACTGCATTAGCACATCTTGCCACCACAGACTTTAGTCAGCTACCCGTAGGCAATTATCCCCTCGATGGCGACAATATTTTTGTGATAGTCAACGACTACCACACTAAGCATAGATCGACAGAACCCTTTGAAGTACATCAAAAATATATCGATGTGCAATATGTGTTCAGCGGTGAAGAAGAGTTTGGTTATTTGCCACTAGCGGACCAAACACCCTCAAAACCCTATTTTGACAAACACGATTACGCCGAGTTTGATTACGAGACAAACAAAGCCAATGCCTCTTATGTGCAACTCAAAGCGGGTATGTTTGCACTATTTTTCCCCGGCGATGTGCATATGCCTGGCACGGGCGATATTGCCACTGCGGTGCGTAAAGTCGTGATAAAAGTAAAGATCTAACCCTTAAGCCACCTTTACCGAATCTCAGCTCGGGATTTTTAGCGTTATAGCGTCTTAAGCGCGCAGTGATATGCGCTTTGGCTATTTCCGAACCGAGCCAAATATTGCTAAAATTGTCACAAATTTAAAGGAGAGTCCCTGAAATGCCTATTTACGTTGTCGGTCACAAGATCCCCGATTCTGATTCAATCTGCGGTGCTATCGCGTTAGCCTATTTAAAAAACCAAATCGGTGAAGAAGCCATTGCCGCACGTTTAGGTGAATTGTCACCCGAAACCGCTTTTATTCTAGAACGTTTCGGCTTCGAAGCACCGGAATACAAAACCAGCTACGCTGGCGAGCAAGTGTATATCGTTGACCATTCAGAACTGACTCAAGCACCGGATGATATCGCCCAAGCGACCATAGTCGGGATTGTCGATCACCATAAGCTTGGCGATCTGACCACAGATACCCCGTTAGAATGCTGGATCCGCCCAGTAGGTTGCAGCAACACAGTGATCAAGATGATGTTCGACTTTTACCAAGTCGCTATCCCTAAAAATATCGCTGGCATCATGATGTGCGCCATTCTGAGCGATACCGTGATTTTCAAATCACCGACTTGCACTACTGCCGACATTCGTTGCGTTGAAGCCTTAGCTGAAATCGCTGGTGTTGAAGATTTCAAAGAACTGGGCATGGAAATGTTCAAAGTGAAATCAGCCGTACAAGGCACGCCAGCACGCGACCTCGTTATGCGTGACTTTAAAGACTTCAACATGAACGGTAACTTAGTCGGTATCGGCCAGTTAGAAGTCATAGACCTGTCAGTATTTGACGATATCAAGGCCGAGTTAGAAGCCGATATCAAAGCACTAAAAGTGGAAGGTAACCGCCACAGCGTATTGCTACTGCTGACTGATATTATGAAAGAAGGCTCAGAGCTATTAGTCGTTTCTGACGACGCCGACTTGATCAATCGCGCCTATGGCAAGACTCCTGTCGATGGCAAAGTGTGGTTAGACGGTGTATTAAGTCGTAAGAAACAAGTTGTGCCACAACTGCAAGCCGCATTCGCTTAAGCACGATAATAAATATTGAGGGCCGAACTCAGTTCGGCCTTTTTTATTCCCGCCATATTCACCATTAGGCTTGCCGCTTTAGCGCTAAAAATCCTAGATGAAACTTTGCCCATAAACCTATCCAGAGGTTTAGTGTGGCGAGTATGATTGGCCCATCTAGCGTCAATATTGTCTTTATCCCATGCCCGAAGTTCTACAACATCTCATCACCGAAATGACACCTTGGTTGCAGCAATACGGTTATCTGCTGCTATTTATCGCCATCGCCCTTGAAGGATTTGGTATTCCAGCGCCGGGGCAATCCTTATTGATTGTCGCCAGTTTATTAGCTGCTACAGGGCAAATGTCACTGCCATTGGTGTTGATCGTCGCAGCTTGTGCTGCACTCTGCGGTAACAGCTTGGGATATTTTATCGGTTGGCGCTTTGGTGATGTGTTGCTTAAGAAGGGCTGGATAAAACCGCAATTGGAAGACAAAATCCACGGCATTATCGGCCAATATGGCATTGTGGCCTTAGTACTTAGCCGTTTTATTGAAGGATTAAAACAATTTATGTTTATCGGCTGCGGCCTAGCGAAAATGCCCTTTCGGCAATTTGTAGTTGGTAATGTCCTCGCCACCAGCATTTGGGTCACATTGTTTGGTTTAGGCCCAGTGTTAATCCGCGATGAAATCGCCCCAATGCTGGCGTTTTATCATCAACATAAATATCCCACATGGGCTATAGTGAGCCTGCTAATTGCCTTTTTGCTTATCCTCACTTGGCGAAAGTGGCAGACAAAAAATTCGCAATAACTTGTTTATTAGGCATTTTAATGCACGACTAGCATGAACTAGCATTGTAACAACCAATCTGCTTGAGCACGTGGCTAAGGTTTCACCTGAAGCGGCAAACATCAATCTATTAATATGGTTGTTGAGTGATCTAAAATCGTCACGTTAACGTACACTAAACATCAAATAGCAAGAAACCTAATATCAAAATAAGGTGTTATAAATGAATGTAATAAAACGTTTGTATTCAGGCTTCGCAGTGCTGCTATTGATCATGCTTGGTATAACACTCTTTGGCCTGTTCAAAATCAGCATAGCAGATCAAAATTTGACAGAACTGTCCGAGCAAACCGCCGTAGAACAACGTCAAGCCATCAACTTCCGTGGTAGCGTGCATGATAGGGCTATTTCTATTAGGGATGTCGTTTTAGCCAAAGATAGCGATAAATCAAAATTACACCAAAATGACATTATTCGTCTGAATGAGTACTACCAGAAAGCGGCACTTGTATTAGATAACATGTACGCAAGAGTGAAGCACAGTCAAGAAGAGCAAAACCTGTTACGGTCAATTAAAGAAACCGAGGCTTCAACTTTATCTTTGACCGAAAACTTACTGACTATGGTCAACAATGGCCGCCAAGCCGAAGCAACCGATTATTTGATTACCACAGTTTCACCTGCATACAGCGAATGGCTTAAGCGAATTAATAAGTTAATCGATTATCAAGAGGAAGCAATACAACATCAGGTTGCCTCCGCCCGTGAGCAAACAAACAGTTTTCAGTGGATTATGCTCGTTGTGACCACTATTGCGATTATTATCGGCTCCCTTGTGGCTATGAGTACCGTCAATCGATTAAAAAAACTCGTTGGTGGCGAGCTTGAATATGCGGCTGCTGTGATAAAAGAAATAGCATCTGGTGATTTAACGACACAAGTCAAATTCCATACTTCCGAAAGTATTTTAAGTGCACTTAAAGATTTAACTGACCATATGTCGGGGATCACTAAAAATTCGATCAAAGCGGCCAGCGAGTTACTTGCCGCATCAAATGAATTATTACTCACCGCACAGTACAACGAGGAGTTAATAGGTAATCAAAAAGCTGCCACAGAACAAGGCGCAACGGCAATTCATCAAATGTCTTCGACTGTTTCCGAGGTCGCAAACCACACCAGCGATGCGGCGGTGTTAGCGCAAACCGCCATGAATGAATTCACGGCTGGGCAGAATGAAGTCGCTAAAACCCAAGCAAGCATTAATCAGCTCGCGGATAAAGTCAGCGAAGCGGCTGAGGTTATCAATAATCTGTCGGAAGATAGCCGTCAAATTGGTTCAGTATTGGAAGTTATCCAAAGCATTGCAGAGCAAACTAATTTGCTTGCACTCAATGCCGCAATTGAAGCGGCAAGAGCCGGCGAACAAGGTCGTGGTTTTGCTGTTGTTGCCGATGAGGTTCGCAATCTAGCCCGCCGCACTCAGGAATCCACAGGGCAAATACAAACGGTTATCGGGAAGATGCAAGGCAACTCAATGAACGCCGTTGCAGTGATGAATGAAGGTAAAGTTCAGGCTGATATCAGCGTCCAACAAGCCAAATCTGCAGGAGACTCCTTGTATGCGATCAATCTATCAGTCACTAAAATAAGTGATATGAACACCCAGATTGCTACGGCAGCGGAAGAACAATCCGTTGTCGCCTCAGAAATCAATCATAACTTTAGCGAGATAACCCATTCAGCTTCGCTCGCAGAGGAACAAGCCAGTAAAATTACCATGGCAAGTGAAAAGCTTGAGGTGCTGGCAAAAACCTTAGAGCAAAATGTTAAACAGTTTAAAACGGCATAATCTCGTTCAAACGACCACCAGATTGGCAGATAACATCAAGTTCAATCTGGTGGTTATTCGCCCTATCTTTAAGTGATTAAGCGCTTTTCTTAGACTTAAATGTCTTTATTCTAAGGTTGCTATTCAAGATTGTCCTTTAGCTGAATCTCAGGCTGTGGTTCAGGATCAATTGGTGCTGGTGGTTCTTTGGAGATAGATGACTCACCTTTCTTAGAGTCTGAATTTTGCTCACTCGGTAAAGGCTCGACAATTATCACTGGCTCTTCTGGCACTGGCGCTTCACCTTGTGTGGATGTTGCAGCTTCTGACTCTGGTGCTAAAGTACCGAGATCTTGGTTGGCGAGACTTTCAACCGCATGTTTAGGTAATTGATTTCGATACAAATCAATCATACTCATCACTTCAGACAAAGCTTTGGCATGATCCGGTGTGAGAATACCATTGTGTCCTGAGACGATTTCATCTGACACCGCCAGCACCCACACGGCCTGCATATTGGCATCGGGACAGGTTTGCACACTGCGGCGAGCCTGCAGACGAGCGCGAATTTTCCAACCAGAATGGGGCAAGGTCATCATACAGCCAGGGATTTGATCGTGCGCCATCAAGGCCGAAGGCATCTTCATTGGCGTAGTGCAATTACCACCAGAGCATTTGTCAATATCGTGAGTAATCGCCCAAGAGTTCCCGACAGCGCGCTCGCCGTCCTTGATGTAATTGAAGGCTTCTTTCACTGCAAAATCCCCCTTCGATTGCAACACCACCATACTCGGTTTTTGCCTATCTAAGCTCACCAAGGTATCGAGTGGTTGATACTCCTTAGCGGGCACGGCAGGGTTTAACAGTAAGAATAAATTAGGATTATCCTGCTGATGATCGATAGCCGCCTTGATGCGATCTTTGCTGGCATGCAAAACAACTGCCCCGCCAAGACTATGACCAATCACGGTATAACGCAGCAGTTTATGCTCGGCGACTAAGCCATCGAGCTTATCAAGCAGTTGGGATAAACCTAGTTGACCTATGCGTTTAGCAACCCGTTTACGCTGTAAAATGGTAGGAAAATCTAAGGGTTCAATCCAGCTTTTCGCATCATCTGAGCCATCGAGCCAAAAGGGATCGTATTTATCGCCGCGCCAGCCAATATACAAACCCAATAAGTTGCGCTGCGTATCGGACGCTGCCATCTGCTGATAAAACTGCTCGAAGGCGATAAAGTTTTCATCTTTAGGCTCTGCACTATGGTGCCAGCCGTGGACAAAAATCAATAGTTCAGGGATCTGTGCAGGTTCTGGCTGGGATATGCGCGCCTCTAGACCTTGCCATTGCCTTTCGTCATGGGGCTGACCTTGATCGTTAAACTCAATCACATGGAAGTTTTGCTTCGCGATATCTGGTCCGGGAATGTGGTAAGCCTGATCTGGAATAAAAGGGAGTAAGACACAAAGCGACAACAACATTAAAAACAGTAACTTGTACTGGGTAAACTTTTTCAGGCTCATTTATAACAACATAATTAACGGCCAAGCTAGGCCAAAATAGACGTGCTGAAAGGGGCTAACAGCAAAAGTGCCGAAATTATACGCTAACCCCATTGACCCAGCTAGTGCCTAAATCGCTTTTCAACGCGGCAAATAAGCCGATTTAACGCCAAGTATCAGGCAGCGTAACTTGGCTCCACAGCTCTTTACATAGCGGCTGGCTATCGTGCCAATCGCCGCCATCAATCCATTTAACCAGCGCATCCCCGACTTGAGGATAGGCAATCGGATTAGGTGATGCCGTTTTCAGCCAGCGCTTCACGACGCTCACATCGAGACTCATCATGCTGTCTGCGGCCGCCAAGAGTTGCAGCGCCGCCACATTCGATAATTGCTCAAACTGGCCAATCAGTGGCTTCACTAACAGCTTTTTACCTAAGGTTAATGCTTCGCTGGCAAGCTCAAAGCCCGCATTGCCTATCACACCGCCGCAGCTGGCAAGATGTTGCTTAAAGCCCTCACGATTAAAGCCGTGCCACTTAATGTGTTCCGCAACTTGTCCCTTAGGCTGTTGGCTGTGGTACACCAAAAACTGATAGTCACTGAAATGCGACAGGAAACGGGCAATCACATCCGCATCCTCAAATGGCAAATACACTAAGATTTGATGCGTGTGTTCGAATGGGCTGGCATCCACTTCGACAAAAGGCGGCAAGATAGGAAAACCAAAGTGGTGCCAATGACAACCCAGCGCCACATCCACAGGGGCAAAGTTATTGAGCAGCATTTCATTAAACCAAGTGCTACCGAGTTTCGGCACTGGGTGAGTCAACGCCGCCTGATGGCTAATGCCAATGGATGGCACGCCTTGGCGCCGCGCCGCCCAAGCCGATACTGGTTCAAAGTCGTTGAGCACGAGATCGTAGCAACTGAGATCTAAGGCTTTAATATCTTTAAATAACGACAATGACAGATTCTGCCGAACCGTTTGTGGCACATTCACGCGCCCGGAGTGAGTCGCAAACGTCATGCCCGCTTGTACGCGATAATCGCCAAAACACTCCATATCAAAAAACTGATCAGGCTTACGCCCCGAAAATAAAAAGTCTACTTCAATATCTTTTTTCATCAGTGCTTTAGCCATGACGCGTGCACGACTTAAGTGGCCATTCCCTGTGCCTTGAACTCCGTAGAGTATTCGCATTACGTATCCTTAAACTGATGAGTGAAGGAGAATTCCAACTAACTAATGAGATGAAATGATTAACGTGCGTTTGCTTGAATTAAATCACCGGATGAACCAGCAATACCGACCCAATCCCCAATGAGGCTCCCGCCAGAATATCTAAGGGATAATGCACGCCAAGTGCAATACGTGAGCCCCCTATGCTAAAAGCCCATAAATACGCCACAAGAGCCGCAGCTGGATAGATTTGCGCCACGCTCGTTGCCATCACAAAGGCGGCGGCCGTATGTCCCGACGGTAAACTGAAGCGATCCGATGGCTCAAAACCACTCTCAAATCCCACAAGCGCATGGCAAGGTCGTGTACGGCGAATGCTATTTTTCAACACTAAATACAGCGGCAACTCAACCAAAAAACTCGCTAACATCAAGTTGAATAAGGCCTGCCCTTGAGCGTGAGTCAACATCAAGCCCACTGACAAATATAAATACACATGCCCATCGCCACTCGCCGATACCCGCTTTGCATGGGCGTATAAACCATGACGTTGGGTAAAACTCACGATATGGCAAAACATTCGCTTATCTAAGTCTGCAACGTAACTCAACATAAAACAGGCTCCTTGCTGGCATGCCAGCGAGTTTTACTGCGATGTTAATCTGTGCATTCTCTCGACGACGCTTAGAGTGCTTGGTATCACGCAACCAACTCACCAAGGCCCTACTCACGATTGAATTTGTTATTTACTGTTTGCTGGCTAATTTACGGTTTGCTAATAGTCAAACCCAAATCGAATTAGCTAAAGTACTATTAGATAACTTGAGACTAAGAAAGACCTGTGACGGCTAAGTGACATCTGCCCGAAGGTTTTATGACAAGAAGCATGGCTTGGGCTTTGATCTAGAAGGATTCTAGGGACGTTATGCTGGAGCTAAGGGATTTATTTAGGAATAGTGATAGGACTGAGACAGGATATTGTGTTGCTCTAAACGTGAATTCCAAGAGCAACACAATCAAATAAACTTAGGCTGCGGCGGGAGTATTCGCCTTAGCGCGGTAAATTTTCGTCAGATGGTAAATATTAATACAAGCAACAAACGCATTCATACCGGCCACTGGCCAAGCAGAAATAAACACCCCATAAACAACAAACAGGGTACATCCCACAAAATTCAACCATCGCAACCAAATGATATTCTTCATCATTAGAGAGATCGCCACCATTACAGAGGCAAAATAACCAATAATTTCAATCGTATTTACAGCTTCCATAGGCACCTCTCGAAGGCCCTCTACCGTCCATAAGCGTAACGGGGGGTCCATGCCCCTAAAGCAAATTAAGTTAAGTAAGTTAATTTAAACTTGGGATATAATACCAAAGCACGCAACAGAGTTGTAATAAAAAACCGTTATTTAATGACTAATATCAAGTTTTACCGCATAACTTCTAAAGTGCGACGAAAATTTACTACAGATGTGTTAACAGCCCAATGGCAACAATACCGTGATTGATAACACTTTTCTTTTCAAGAATCCCTTTTATACTGGCGTAAACTCGCTAAACTGTACGCAACGCGGATCAATAGGAGTGTAAATATGGAATACAACACCTCAGAATTATGTGACATGTACTTAGATGTCGTAGATGTAGTCGAGCCCATGTTCAGTAACTACGGTGGTTGTAGCTCTTTTGGCGGTTCTATTAGCACCATCAAGTGCTTTGAAGACAACGGCCTAATCACCGAAGTCCTACAAGAGGATGGTCAAGGTAAAGTCTTACTCGTTGATGGCGGTGGCTCATTACGCCGTGCGCTGATCGATGGTGCTATCGCTGAACTTGCGGTTAGCAACAACTGGGAAGGCATTATCGTTTACGGTTCTGTACGCGATGTGGATGCATTGGAAGAGTTAGACATTGGTATTCAGGCTCTTGCCTCAATTCCAGTGGGTGCTGATGGCAATTCAGTGGGCGAAGTGGAAATTCCGGTCAATTTTGGCGGTGTGACTTTCTTACCCGGCGATCACATTTATGCTGATAACACAGGTGTGATTTTATCACCTGAACCACTCGACATTGAGTAATCTCACTGTTCAGCCAAGAAAGCCAGCTAAGCTGGCTTTTTTATTCACTATTTTCAGCGTTTCCCCATTGAATCCTCGCGCCACACTGGCCACAATAGCTCGACTCCGGCCGAATAAGAATATCAATCTATGCCTGAATTTATTCCCTTTACCCATACAGATATTGCCTCATTAGTCAGCCCAAGAACCGGCGAAACTAAGTTAGGCCAATGCGTCCATCTGGCTAATCACGAACACACGTTAGAGACCATACTCGCCACAGCCAAAGCCCATGGGGCAAACTTTGCTATTTTCGGCGTTGGCGAAGATATTGGTCCACGCGCCAATTTGGGCCGCGGCGGCGCGACCGATGCGTTCACAACCTGTATGCGCCAATGGCTCAATCTGCAATCTAATCGCTTTCTTTCCGGTGCCGAATGCCTAGTATTAGGCCAAGTGAACACCGCCGATCTGCAGCAACAAACCGCGGGTAATACAACAGCTAACACTCACGTCACCTTAGATGAATTACGCGATGCGGTGGAGCAACTCGATGAGCGCGTTATCCGTATCGTTAGTACAATTTTAAAAGCGGGTTTAGAACCCATACTCATCGGCGGCGGTCACAACAATGCCTATGGTTTATTGATGGCGACCTACGGCCATTACCAACGCCAAGTGGCCGCAGTGAATCTCGATCCTCATTCGGATTTTCGTCTGCTTGAAGGTCGTCACAGCGGCAATGGTTTTAGTTACGCGGCTGATCGCGGCGCCTTAGGTTGCTACCATGTACTGGGTTTACACGAGTTAAAAAACAGCGAAGCCAACCTAAGCCAACTCATCGAATTTGGTGGCACTTGGCATAGCTTGCAACAAATTTGGGTACGCCGCGAAATCAGCCTCAGCCAAGCCTTGCTTGAGATCGCCGCCAGACTGAATGACACAGGTTTGCCCGTAGGGCTGGAGCTCGACGTCGACGCTATCGCTAAAATGCCCAGTAGCGCCTCAACGGCAGCGGGTGTGCCGCTGCTCGATGCGGCACATTATGTCAGTTATATCGCCCGCCACTGCCCTTGTGCTTATTTGCATTTAGCCGAGGCTGCGCCAAGTTGCCACGAAGCGGGAATTGAAGCCGGATTTAGGGATGTTGGCCAAAGCCTCAGCGAGCTTATCTACGCTTATGTGCAGGCTCGGATGCAGTTTTTGGCGCAATGAGCGCCACCAGTTACCGCCAACTGGGCGCTAAGCTATTCACCAAATCCTGATATTGTGGTCTAATGCCAGGTCAATTTTACGTGGTCGACAAGCACTGAATCCTACGACTGCTAGGGAGTGCCTCAAGCTAAGGCATTGCAGTTAGTTTACTAGCTCGATCACAGAGTGATAGATCAAAGATTCAGCAAATGCAGGCGATGGCTTACACTCGCAACTAATACATTGCAAAACAATAGGAACACATTGATGTCTGAGGGCGAATCTAAAAGTACCCACTTTGGTTACAAAACCGTAGAGGCCGATAAAAAGGCCGAACTCGTTGCCGGCGTGTTTCATTCTGTTGCCGCTAAGTACGACATAATGAACGATGTGATGTCCTTCGGCATTCACCGTTTTTGGAAGCGTTACACCATTGAAGTCTCTGGCGCCCGCCCTGGCATGAAAGTGCTCGATTTGGCTGGCGGCACAGGTGACTTAACCGCAAAATTCTCTCACTTAGTGGGCGATAAAGGTGAAGTGGTTTTAGCTGACATTAACGATTCCATGTTAAAAGTCGGGCGCACTAAACTGCGCGACAAGGGCATAGTCAGCAATGTCAGTTATGTGCAAGCCAACGCCGAAGCACTGCCGTTTCCCGATAACCACTTCGACATCATTACCATCGCCTTTGGTCTGCGTAACGTGACCGATAAAGATGCGGCGCTGCGTTCGATGAACCGCGTGCTTAAGCCAGGTGGCAAGTTATTAGTGCTTGAGTTCTCTAAGCCTCAGCATGAAATCATGCGCAAAGTGTATGATTTATATAGCTTCAAAGTCTTACCTAAGATGGGCGAACTCATCACTAAAGATGCCGACAGCTACGAGTATCTGGCCGAATCGATTCGTATGCATCCAGATCAATATACATTAAAGCAAATGATGGTAGATGCCGGCTTCGAGCAAGTCGACTACACCAACATGACCGACGGCATTGTCGCATTGCACCGTGGTTATAAATTCTAATGATGCCGCAAGAAGTTGTGCTGCTTGTCTGCGCCGCAATTGAAACGGGCCTGAAAAAACTTCAGGCTCAAGCGGGTGACGACTATTCGCGCCAGCGCCAGTTGCATGGCAAAGTGTTTCGTATCCAATTATCGCAGCTCAGCTGGCCACTCTATTTGGTGTTTGCCAAAGAGATCCAAGTACTGAGCCGCTATGAAGGCAATGTCGATGTCAGTCTGCATGCCGATGCGACCACACTTTACCGTGTGTCCGAAGGCGCAAACCTGACTGAACTTATCAAGCAAGATAAGCTCAAGCTTGAGGGCGATCTCAATCTATTACAAAGCTTTAGCCAATATCTACGCGGTATCGAGTTTGACTTTGCCGAGCCAATTTCGCGTTATTTAGGCGATGGGCCCACCCACAAGCTCATCAGCACTGGCCATCAGGCAAAGGGTTTTGCACTCGAAGTGTTGCGTAAAACGCGCTCCCACTTAGGGCAACTCGCCGTTGAAGAGTATCGCCTCGCACCGCACCCAATTGAGTTACTTCATTTTCGCGATCAAATGGATGATTTAGTTGCCGATACCCGCGCGATTGAACAACGGATTGCCCAATTAAGAGACCAAATTAAGCCATGACCCTTGCCAGTATCCGCCGTGGTTACCATGTCATCAAGACCTTGCTTCAGTACGGGTTAGATGACGTATTGCCGCCAAAGATGACACCTTGGTACTTTAAACTCGCCCGTAATAGTCTGTTCTGGATCCGCAATAAGCATAAGAATAAGCCCGGTGGCGAACGCTTAAAATTGGCGATGCAGGAACTCGGCCCCGTTTATATTAAGCTTGGGCAAATGCTCTCGACCCGCCGCGATTTACTCAGCGATGAATGGGCCAGTGAATTGGCCATGCTGCAGGACAAGGTGCCGCCCTTTGATGGCGCGCTTGCTCGCCAAGCAATTGAAGCTGAACTAAAAGCACCAATTGAATCCCTATTCGATGACTTTAATGAAACACCGCTGGCCTCAGCCTCTATTTCGCAGGTGCATACCGCGACCCTGAAATCTAACGGTAAGGACGTCGTACTTAAGGTGTTACGACCGAATGTAGAAGCTAAAATTCAGGCCGATCTGCAGTTGATGTCGCAAACAGCCAAGGTCATCGATTATCTCCTCGGTGAAGGTAATCGCCTGCGCCCTGCTGAAGTGATTGAAGATTACCGCGTGACCATTTTAGGCGAGTTAAACCTTAAGCTCGAAGCCTTAAATGCAGTCAAGCTACGCAATAACTTCCTCGACTCAGATGCGCTCTATGTGCCTTATGTGTATGAAGAGTTTTGCTATCCGCGCCTAATGGTGATGGAGCGCATTTACGGAATTTCGGTCTCAGATATTGCCGCCCTTAAAGCGCAAGGCACCAACTTTAAGTTATTGGCTGAGCGTGGTGTAGAGCTGTTTTTCACCCAAGTGTTCCGCGATAACTTTTTCCATGCCGACATGCATCCGGGCAATATCTTTATTTCCCGCGATCATCCCGAGAACCCTTACTACATTGGCCTCGATTGCGGCATCATGGGCACACTCAGCGAAGTGGATAAACGCTATCTCGCCGAGAATTTCCTCGCCTTCTTTAATCGCGATTATCACCGAATCGCCCAACTCTATATTGAGTCTGGCTGGGTATCGGAAAAAACCGATCTACAAGCTTTTGAACAGGCGATCAAAGTGGTGTGTGAACCTATGTTCAACAAACCGCTCGATGAGATCTCCTTTGGCCATGTGTTGCTGGAACTATTCCGTACCGCACGCCACTTCGATATCGTGGTACAGCCGCAATTAGTATTGCTAGAAAAAACCTTACTCTATATCGAAGGCTTAGGTCGTCAGCTGTATCCGCAGTTGGATTTATGGCAAACCGCTAAACCGTTTTTAGAGCAGTGGATGGCCGACCAAGTGGGTCCTAAGGCTATGTTTAAAAAGGTATCCACAAAACTGCCATATTGGGCTGATAAACTACCAGAATTCCCTGAACTGATTTACGATAACCTTAAATTAGGCAGGAAATTGCTGAGTTCTCAGCAACAAATGCTAGATAAGTATTTGAAATACCAGCAGCAGGCACACAAGAGTAACTACTTGCTTATCACTTCTGCAGTTTTATTGATCTGTGGCACGTTATTGATCAATAGAGACGCTACACTATGGACCCCTTATGTTTGTCTAATTTCAGGCATTATATTGTGGTTTGTCGGATGGCGATCTAGGCCAAAGAATCGCAAATTTTAGCTAGCACTAATTAATCATAGGTTCATAATAGAACCGATATCAATTAAGAGGATACCTTCATGGGTGGTATTAGTATTTGGCAACTTCTTATCGTTGCGTTAATCGTTGTTTTGTTGTTTGGAACTAAGAAATTACGCTCTTTGGGCGGCGATTTAGGTGGTGCGGTGAAAGGCTTCAAAAACGCCATGTCTTCAGAAGAAGATAAAAAGGCATTAGAAGACACCGAAGCGGCTAAAACAGCACAAACGACTCAACAGGCGACTGAAAAGAAACCTGAGTCTAACAAAGAACAGGCGTAACTCTTTATGTTTGACGGTATCGGCTTTATGGAGCTGCTGCTGATCGGTGTTTTGGGGCTAGTGGTTCTTGGCCCCGAACGTCTACCGGTTGCGGTACGTTCGGTAACGAGTTGGATCCGTGCGATGAAACGCATGGCAAACTCGGTAAAAGAAGAACTTGAGCAGGAGTTGAAGATCGAGCAGTTGCATGCCGATCTAAAAAAAGCCGAGAGCAAAGGTTTATCTAACCTCTCGCCGGAACTCAAAGAGTCTATTGAACAACTGAAGCAAGCGGCACAGTCAGTGAACCGTCCTTATCAAGTTCAGGACCCGGTCAAAGACACGCCTGCATCAGAGAATCAAATACATTCTCCAGTTGCGGGCACAGTTCACACTAGTTCAGCTCAAGCGAGCCCAGCTAATCCGACTGCCACAGTAGAGGCGAGTCCAACATCGGCATCTCCCACTACGCCAAATGAGCCAACTCAGGGCGCGGATACCCGTTCTAACCCGAAAGCCAACGGATAATTCATGTCGCAACAGCAGCCACTTATCAGCCATTTGCTTGAACTTAGGTCCAAGCTGCTAAAATCCATTGCCAGCGTGTTATTAGTGTTCATTTGCAGCGTGTACTGGGCAAATGACATTTACCATTATATGGCAATACCTTTAATGCAATCTTTACCCCTTGGTGGCAGCATGATTGCGACTGATGTCGCAGCCCCTTTCTTCGCGCCTTTTAAATTGACCTTAGTATTATCGTTTTTTGTCGCAGTGCCCTATGTGTTGTTCCAGATCTGGTCTTTTGTCGCACCGGGTTTATACAAGCATGAAAAACGTTTAGTGATGCCTCTGCTGTTTAGCAGCACCTTATTGTTTTATCTCGGCATCGCCTTCGCTTATTACATAGTGTTCCCCGTCGTTTTTGGCTTCTTCGCCAATACTGCACCTGAGGGTGTACAAGTCGCGACTGACATTACCAGTTACCTTGATTTCGTCTTGAAGCTGTTCTTTGCCTTCGGCCTGTCCTTTGAAATCCCTATTGCCGTTGTTTTACTCTGTTGGGCGGGCGTGACAACACCTGAAGATCTCAAGCAAAAACGTCCTTATATCGTTGTGGGCGCTTTCGTTGTAGGCATGTTATTAACCCCACCGGATGTAATTTCCCAGACTATGCTTGCGGTACCAATGCTGTTATTGTTCGAAGGCGGTTTATTAGCGGCTCGTTTCTACAGTAAGCAAGGTGATGACGAGTCAGACGAAGATAGCGAACAAACAAACGACTAACGTCCTCGATGGCGTTAGGGGAATAATATAATAAGGAACATTCTCATGCGCTTAACTCTTATGGCAGCAGCAATTATGCTGGTATCAGTCCAAGCAAATGCCAGCATTGAACAACAGTTAACCCAATGTGCTGCAACCGCCGATAAACTCGACCGCTTAATTTGTTATGACAAGCTAGCCGAGAGTGTCAAAGGCGTAACCCCAGCCTTGGCGAGCACTCAAGTTGCGCCAGCGACTGTAGCGACCGTTGTAGCCCCGACTGCTGTAGCAGTAGCGGCCACCGCACCACAAGCGGCAGCGGCTAATATTGTCGATGACTTTGGAATGGAAGCTAAGCGCGTTCAAGAGAATACTGTCGATAAAATTTATCTTGAAGTACAGTCTATTACAGAAGATCCCTACGGTGCTATCAAAGTAACATTCACTAACGGTCAGGTATGGAAACAAACTGACGGCCGTAAGTTCAGCCTAAAGCAAGGCGAAAAAGTCTACATTGAAAAGGCCGCCTTAGGATCTTTCTTAATGGGTACTGATAATCGCAATGCTAAAGCACGGGTGAAACGCCTAAACTAATGCCCTCATACATAGATATCGCTGTCAATTTACTTGGCAGCGCACTCGAACCAGACACAGCATCAATAATACAAGCGGCGGCGGACCAAGGGGTTTCGCCGTTAATTGTTATTGGCAGCGATTTATCTGAAAGTGCAGCAGCAATTGCTATCTGCGAACAATATCCTAATCAACTTTATTGTACTTCTGGTGTGCATCCTCACCATGCCAGTGGCTGGCAAGCAGACTCAAGCAAGCGACAAGCCGAACTCTGCCAAGCACCACAAGTGGTTGCCGTTGGCGAATGTGGCTTAGACTACAATCGTGATTTCTCTCCTCGACCCATACAGCGCCAAGCATTTATTGCCCAACTCGCCTTAGCGGCTGAATTGCAAATGCCCGTGCTGATGCACGAACGCGATGCTCACGCAGACTTTATTGCAATCCTGCGGGAATATCGCCCGCAGCTTAGTGGCGCGCTTTTGCATTGTTTCACTGGCACTCACGCCCAAATGGAAGCCTATATCGACCTCGATTTACACTTAGGCATTACAGGCTGGGTCTGCGATGAAAGACGTGGCCAAGAGTTAGCGCAACTCGTGCCATTTATTCCGCAGAATCGTATTTTAATCGAAACCGATAGTCCGTACTTATTACCTCGCAGCATGAGGCCTAAGCCTAAATCGAGTAAGAACAAGCCCGAATATCTCCCCTACATCGCGAGTTATATTGCAAACTTGCGCGGTGAAAATGCTGATGAGTTTGCAGCGCGTTGCTACCAGAATAGCGTAGCTTTTTTTAATTTGGACCGAGTCCATGCTTAAACGAAACTCGTCACTCATACTCTTGCTGTGGCTATGGATGTGTTCAACACCTTCATTCGCAACCCTATTAAGCATTGATGAATCAACAGCGACACCGTTAAACCTTACGCCTTGGTTGATGGTGAGCCACCCCACTTCGGAGAAGGAATTTACCGAGATCCAAGCCTTGCCAAAAACGGATTGGCATAACTTCACCAATAAAGACATTCAAAAACTCAGCGGCCATGATTTTTGGCTGAGTTTCAGCTTAACCAGCCCAGACGAAACACTTTCACGCATTTTAGCGTTAGATAACCCATTGTTAGACAAAGTGACTATCTACCATTTAATCAATAATAAGCTCGCTAATACTGTGCTTATGGGCGACACCTTTCCCTATAACGAACGGCCATTTTTGAGCAATATCTTCCTGTATCCTTTTAAGCTCAACATGGATGATACCCATACTTTTTATTTGCATATTCAGACCGAAGGCAGCGCTGCAATACCGTTAAACCTCTGGTCATCTAATGACTTAGCCCAGATTGCCGAATCCACCGCCGTCGAACATGGTTTCCAACTCGGCGTACTGGCCGCGATTGGTATCTTTAGCCTCTTTATTGCCATTGCATCGGGCTCATTCAGTTACAGCTATTATTCCGGCTACGTGCTTAGCATGACCTTGCTAGTCGCTACCATCAACGGTTTTGCCTTTCGATTCCTCTGGCCAAATTGGCCGATATTACAGCAAGTTATGGTGCCATTTTTACTGCCAATCGTTATGGCGTTTGCGCTGATGTTTACCGAAAAAATATTACAGCTCAAATATTTAAACCGCCGCATGCTATTAACTTGCCGCTACAGCGCTGTGTATATCCTCTGTGTTGGACTCACCACACCATTTATCCAATATGGCACAGCGCTCTATATCGAGATCATTTCCGTTGCAGTGCTCAGCCTAGTCCTGATGGTCTTTGCCATTAGTCAGGCTATCAATGGCCATAAACTGGCACGTATGTACACTATTGGCTGGGTGAGTATGCTGACAGGAGCTTGCATCAGTAGCTTGCTATATCTCAGCGTGATTGACCTCAACTTAAAACCGCAAACCCCTGTCATGCTCGGCCTGACATTTGAAATCATCTTTATGTCTTTGGTACTTGCCATCCGTTATAACGATGAGCGCAAAGCTAAACTGCGTATCCAGCAAGAAGCCTTGAAACAAGCACAGAAAATTCGTAGTGCGCGGGAAGAAGCCCTAAAAGCAGAAGCCGAGAGCAATGAGAAACTCGAACAGATGGTACAAGAGCGTACTTTAGAACTTGAAATCACCCTCAGAGAATTGCATGAGGTGAATCAAAAGCTCACCGAACAAAGCACTATCGACAGTTTAACTGGGGTCAAAAACCGTAGTGCTTTCGATAAACGTTTGATTGCAGAAAGCAGGATCAGTCGCAGGCAAGAAACACCAATAGCCCTGTTGATGCTCGATATCGATCGCTTCAAGTTGATCAACGACAGATTTGGCCATCTTGCAGGTGATGAAGCTTTACGCACTATTGCCCAAACATTACAGCAACATTTAAAGCGGCCAACGGATCTCGTATCACGTTATGGGGGTGAGGAGTTTGCTATCATCCTACCTAATACAGCAGAAGATGGTGCACTTCAGGTAGCTGAAACGATAAGAGACGCAGTTTCCTCTCTCCATTTCGAATGGGAAGGTGAAGTGATACCTTTGACTATCAGTATTGGGGTCAGTGCCGATATCGTCACTAACGATCAACACAGCACCAAATTATTAGAACAAGCGGATAAAGCCCTCTACCAAGCCAAAAATAGTGGACGTAATCAAGTCAGCTTGTATTCATCCGTTCCAAGTAAGACCAGTACCTAATTAGGAGTCAAATGTGAATATCATTACCAGTGCCTTCCCTCAGCGCAGAATGCGCCGCATGCGTAAACATGATTTTAGCCGTCGCCTCATGGCTGAAAATCAGCTGACGGTCAACGACCTGATTTATCCTATGTTTGTTCTAGAAGGCAGCAATCGCAGTGAAAAGATCGCCTCTATGCCAGGTATTGAACGTTACTCAATCGATTTGCTACTAAAAGAAGCCGAAGAATTGGTTGAGTTAGGCATCCCATTAATTGCACTCTTCCCTGTGACCCCAGCAGAGAAAAAGACCTTAATGGCAGAAGAAGCGTATAACGCCGATGCTTTAGTGCAACGCGCTGTACGCGAGCTTAAAAAAGCCTTTCCACAGCTTGGCATCATGACGGACGTAGCACTGGATCCCTTCACCACTCATGGCCAAGACGGCATCATAGATGAGACTGGCTACATCCTAAACGACATCACTACCGAGATTTTAGTGAAGCAAGCATTGTCACACGCCGAAGCCGGTGCTGACATAGTTGCACCGTCGGACATGATGGATGGCCGCATAGGTGCTATTCGCCAAGCGTTAGAAGCAGCAGGCCACGTAAACACCCAAATCATGGCTTACTCAGCCAAATACTCCTCAAGCTACTACGGCCCCTTCCGTGACGCAGTAGGCTCGGCTGGTAATCTCAAAGGTGGTAACAAACACAGCTACCAAATGGATCCTGCAAACAGTGACGAAGCCCTCCACGAAGTTGCACTTGATATTCAAGAAGGTGCCGATATGGTCATGGTTAAGCCAGGCATGCCATATTTAGATATAGTGCACCGCGTAAAAACTGAACTTGCAGTGCCTACATTCGCCTATCAAGTCAGTGGTGAGTACGCCATGCACATGGCCGCTATCCAAAATGGTTGGTTGGCCGAAAAAGCCATCGTTATGGAATCTCTACTTTGCTTTAAACGCGCAGGCGCAGACGGTATCTTAACTTACTTCGCTAAACGTGCCGCACAGTGGCTGAAAGAAGCTTAGACCTCGCGATAGCTGTGTATAAATTGAAGAAAGCAGCCTTATGGCTGCTTTTTTGTATCTAGCCATTGATAACTATCGAGACTAAATCAGCACATTTGGAGTTATGGAGAGAGTAACCGGAGACAAACCTATACCAACTTAATGAATTAACTGGTCAGAACATTTCACTGGCTAGTACACAACTCTATCACTCTTACTTTCCTCTCATTCCATGCGATAGAACACTGGTCGACAATGTCGCCATAGCCACTAACACAACGATTGGCCAACACATTTTGACCCAGCCATGCCATACCAGCTCCATCGGATTCAACTCCGGTGAATAAGGAGGCAACTTGAGGAGGGTGAGATTATCAAAGTTATCGGTCAAATCCTGTTGATGCCAGCCAACTCCGTCCATGATGACCAGTGCGTGGCGTCCGAATGCCGTTGCGGTTGAGATACCTGTGAGGCTCTGAACCGATTAGATATTTAATCTTAATGATATAAATTGAGTATAAACTAGGTTGATTTCACAAATTTCAAACGCAAAAAAGCCAGCTTATTCAGCTGGCTTCGTTACATCTCAATGAGATAATTAGGCGCTTGGCGATGACCTACTTTCTTTTATCCCCGAAGGGGATACATGGGGGCGAGTCATCATTGCCTAAAATGCGCAGCATTTTGATGATGTGTCGCGCGGAGCAATGTATTGCGCAGCTGGGGAGCCCGCTTTGCGGCGGGGCGACATCGAGATAGGTTTTCGAGAAGCGTATAAACACAAAAGCCCTAGCGGTTTATGCTAGGGCTTTTGTGTTTATTTGGATGCTTGGCGATGACCTACTCTCACATGGGGAGACCCCACACTACCATCGGCGCGTTTGCGTTTCACTTCTGAGTTCGGGATGGGATCAGGTGGTTCCACAAGGCTATTGTCACCAAGCAAATTCTGTTTATTACCGTGTCCATCTCTGGCTCACGCTAATAATAATTCGGAAAGCTGATTGTCTTATTAAGTTAAGACTCACTTTGAGTTCATACTTTATCAAGTATCTCTATTCTGTCTAAGTTCGCTTAGCAAAACCCATCTGGGTTGTATGGTTAAGCCTCTCGAGTCATTAGTACATGTTAGCTCAACGCCTCACAACGCTTACACACCATGCCTATCAACGTCCTAGTCTCGAACGGCTCTTTAGAGGAATTAAATTCCTAGGGATGACTCATCTTAGGGCTCGCTTCCCGCTTAGATGCTTTCAGCGGTTATCGATTCCGAACGTAGCTACCGGGCAATGCCATTGGCATGACAACCCGAACACCAGCGGTTCGTCCACTCCGGTCCTCTCGTACTAGGAGCAGCTCCCTTCAATCATCCAACGCCCACGGCAGATAGGGACCGAACTGTCTCACGACGTTCTGAACCCAGCTCGCGTACCACTTTAAATGGCGAACAGCCATACCCTTGGGACCGACTTCAGCCCCAGGATGTGATGAGCCGACATCGAGGTGCCAAACACCGCCGTCGATATGAACTCTTGGGCGGTATCAGCCTGTTATCCCCGGAGTACCTTTTATCCGTTGAGCGATGGCCCTTCCATTCAGAACCACCGGATCACTATGACCTACTTTCGTACCTGCTCGACGTGTATGTCTCGCAGTTAAGCTGGCTTATGCCATTGCACTAACCGTACGATGTCCGACCGTACTTAGCCAACCTTCGTGCTCCTCCGTTACTCTTTGGGAGGAGACCGCCCCAGTCAAACTACCCACCAGGCACTGTCCCTAATCCCGATAAGGGACCTAGGTTAGAACATCAAAACTACAAGGGTGGTATTTCAAGGACGACTCCATCATGACTAGCGTCACAACTTCAAAGTCTCCCACCTATCCTACACATGTAGGTTCAATGTTCAGTGCCAAGCTATAGTAAAGGTTCACGGGGTCTTTCCGTCTAGCCGCGGGTATACGGCATCTTCACCGCAATTTCAACTTCACTGAGTCTCGGCTGGAGACAGCGTGGCCATCATTACGCCATTCGTGCAGGTCGGAACTTACCCGACAAGGAATTTCGCTACCTTAGGACCGTTATAGTTACGGCCGCCGTTTACCGGGGCTTCGATCATGAGCTTCTCTTGCGATAACCCAATCAATTAACCTTCCGGCACCGGGCAGGCGTCACACCGTATACTTCCTCTTGCGAGTTTGCACAGTGCTGTGTTTTTGATAAACAGTTGCAGCCACCTGGTATCTGCGACTCCCGTCAGCTTAGAGAGCAAGTCTCATCACCAACAGGAGCGTACCTTCTCCCGAAGTTACGGTACCATTTTGCCTAGTTCCTTCAGCCGAGTTCTCTCAAGCGCCTTGGTATTCTCTACCCGACCACCTGTGTCGGTTTGGGGTACGATTCCCGCTAACCTGAAGCTTAGAAGATTTTCCTGGAAGCATGGCATCAACTACTTCAGTCCCTTAGGACCTCGTCATCAGCTCTCAGTGTGTACATCAAAGTACGTGTCCCCGGATTTGCCTAAGAACACCACCTGCCACCTTAAACGCGGACTACCAACGCCGCGCTAGCCTAGCCTTCTCCGTCTCTCCATCGCAGTTAGCGGAAGTACAGAAATATTAATCTGTTTCCCATCGATTACGCCTTTCGGCCTCACCTTAGGGGTCGACTCACCCTGCCCCGATTAACGTTGGACAGGAACCCTTGGTCTTTCGGCGAGGGGGTTTTTCACCCCCTTTATCGTTACTCATGTCAGCATTCGCACTTCTGATACCTCCAGCGTGGGTTACCCCTTCACCTTCAACGGCTTACAGAACGCTCCTCTACCGCGCACAGTAAACTGTGCACCCGTAGCTTCGGTGACTAGCTTAGCCCCGTTACATCTTCCGCGCAGGCCGACTCGACTAGTGAGCTATTACGCTTTCTTTAAATGATGGCTGCTTCTAAGCCAACATCCTAGCTGTCTAAGCCTTCCCACATCGTTTCCCACTTAGCTAGTACTTTGGGACCTTAGCTGACGGTCTGGGTTGTTTCCCTTTTGACGACGGACGTTAGCACCCGCCGTCTGTCTCCCGAGTAGTACTCATTGGTATTCGGAGTTTGCAAAGGGTTGGTAAGTCGGGATGACCCCCTAGCCTTAACAGTGCTCTACCCCCAATGGTATTCGCTCGAGGCGCTACCTAAATAGCTTTCGAGGAGAACCAGATATCTCCCGGTTTGATTGGCCTTTCACCCCCAGCCACAAGTCATCCGCTAATTTTTCAACATTAGTCGGTTCGGTCCTCCAGTTGATGTTACTCAACCTTCAACCTGCCCATGGCTAGATCACCGGGTTTCGGGTCTACACCTTGCAACTAAACGCGCAGTTAACACTCGGTTTCCCTACGGCTCCGCTATTCGCTTAACCTCGCTACAAAATGTAAGTCGCTGACCCATTATACAAAAGGTACGCAGTCACGGTCTCAAGAACCGCTCCCACTGCTTGTACGTATACGGTTTCAGGTTCTATTTCACTCCCCTCACAGGGGTTCTTTTCGCCTTTCCCTCACGGTACTGGTTCACTATCGGTCAGTCAGGAGTATTTAGCCTTGGAGGATGGTCCCCCCATATTCAAACAGGATGTCACGTGTCCCGCCTTACTCGTTTTCATCAATGGTTAGTTTTCATGTACGGGGCTATCACCCTGTGCCGCTGCGCTTTCCAACGCATTCCACTAACACCCCACTGACTTAAGGGCTAATCCCCGTTCGCTCGCCGCTACTAGGGGAATCTCGGTTGATTTCTTTTCCTAAGGGTACTTAGATGTTTCAGTTCCCCTCGTTCGCCTCGCAACACTATGTATTCATGTTGCGATAACAGCTTATGCTGCTGGGTTCCCCCATTCGGACATCGTTAGCTCAAATGCTTGTTACTAGCTCGCCAACGCTTTTCGCAAGTTACTACGTCCTTCATCGCCTCTGACTGCCAAGGCATCCACCGTATACGCTTAGTCGCTTAACCATACAACCCAAATGAGTTTCACTCACCTGAGTCGCACTGCGACCAGCTTGGTTTTACTTGTCTCACTTCTGACCAAAGAAGTGGACGCGCCTTAGACGTAAACTATCCAATAAAGAATAATTTACTTTTGAATATTCAAGACACTTAATAAAGTGTTTGAGAACTCATGATGCAAACGTTTCCACGTTTACATCGGTTTGTAATTAATCACATGACAGACTCATGCAATTAAATACTATCAGCTTTCCAAATTGTTAAAGAACAATGCTAACCGGCTCGCGGCGCATTCAGCTCTGACTTCTCCTAAGAGAAGCTAAACAAGCAATCTGTGTGAACACTCAACAAACATTAAGTTAGTCGTATAGGTAAGGAGGTGATCCAGCCCCAGGTTCCCCTAGGGCTACCTTGTTACGACTTCACCCCAGTCATGAACCACAAAGTGGTGAGCGCCCCCCCGAAGGTTAAGCTACCCACTTCTTTTGCAGCCCACTCCCATGGTGTGACGGGCGGTGTGTACAAGGCCCGGGAACGTATTCACCGTGGCATTCTGATCCACGATTACTAGCGATTCCGACTTCATGGAGTCGAGTTGCAGACTCCAATCCGGACTACGACGAGCTTTGTGAGATTAGCTCCACCTCGCGGCTTTGCAACCCTCTGTACTCGCCATTGTAGCACGTGTGTAGCCCTACTCGTAAGGGCCATGATGACTTGACGTCGTCCCCACCTTCCTCCGGTTTATCACCGGCAGTCTCCCTAGAGTTCCCACCATTACGTGCTGGCAAATAAGGATAGGGGTTGCGCTCGTTGCGGGACTTAACCCAACATTTCACAACACGAGCTGACGACAGCCATGCAGCACCTGTCTCACAGTTCCCGAAGGCACAAGTCCATCTCTGGTCTCTTCTGTGGATGTCAAGAGTAGGTAAGGTTCTTCGCGTTGCATCGAATTAAACCACATGCTCCACCGCTTGTGCGGGCCCCCGTCAATTCATTTGAGTTTTAACCTTGCGGCCGTACTCCCCAGGCGGTCTACTTAATGCGTTAGCTTGAGAGCCCAGTGTTCAAGACACCAAACTCCGAGTAGACATCGTTTACGGCGTGGACTACCAGGGTATCTAATCCTGTTTGCTCCCCACGCTTTCGTGCCTGAGCGTCAGTCTTTGTCCAGGGGGCCGCCTTCGCCACCGGTATTCCTCCAGATCTCTACGCATTTCACCGCTACACCTGGAATTCTACCCCCCTCTACAAGACTCTAGTTCGCCAGTTCGAAATGCAATTCCCAGGTTGAGCCCGGGGCTTTCACATCTCGCTTAACAAACCGCCTGCGCACGCTTTACGCCCAGTAATTCCGATTAACGCTCGAACCCTCCGTATTACCGCGGCTGCTGGCACGGAGTTAGCCGGTCCTTCTTCTGTAGGTAACGTCACAGCAATGGTGTATTAAACCATTACCTTTCCTCCCTACTGAAAGTGCTTTACAACCCGAAGGCCTTCTTCACACACGCGGCATGGCTGCATCAGGGTTTCCCCCATTGTGCAATATTCCCCACTGCTGCCTCCCGTAGGAGTCTGGGCCGTGTCTCAGTCCCAGTGTGGCTGATCATCCTCTCAGAACAGCTAGGGATCGTCGCCTTGGTGAGCCATTACCTCACCAACTAGCTAATCCCACCTAGGTTCATCCAATCGCGGAAGGCCCGAAGGTCCCCTCCTTTCCCCCGTAGGGCGTATGCGGTATTAGCAGTCGTTTCCAACTGTTATCCCCCTCGACTGGGCAGATCCCTAGGCATTACTCACCCGTCCGCCGCTCGCCACCTCAGAAGTAAACTCCCTTGTGCTGCCGCTCGACTTGCATGTGTTAGGCCTGCCGCCAGCGTTCAATCTGAGCCATGATCAAACTCTTCAATTAAAGTTTTGTTGAAACCCTAAGGTTTCGGCTCAATGAATTCTGATTTTTTGTTTCCGCCCTCTCTTCATAAAGAGAAGAAAGCGAAACCAAAATTATGTACATATTGCTATGAACACTCTTCATCATTGATTTAATTCTTTGACTGCCAACCCGAAGGTTAAGCAGTTTCGATTAACTCAATACCTGTGAGTGTCCACACAGATTTCTTGTTTTATCTTGTTAAAGAGCAACTCAACTTCGTAAGAGAAGTTGAGTACCACACTGAGCGCCGAACGCTTCCAGTTGGCTAGGGCTGCGTATTCTACGCATTTCCCGTTTCGCGTCAAGGAGTATTTTTCAACTTCTTGCTGCGCTTGAATTAAATGCTTAAAAGCGACTCAATTCAACTTAACTCGTCAGCTTGCTTTCGCTGTCTGCCGTGTCAGTGGATGCGCATTATAGGGAGCCGGAGATTTTGTGCAACCCCTATTTTAAGGAAATTTGCAGTTAATTCTAATTATCTAATCTAGCCACACTATACCCACCACTTACCCCCAAAGTTATCCACATTTTAGTCAAAACAATGCCTTTACTCTGCATTTTTCATAGCAAAAGCCCATTGAATGATCTGTTGGTAAATATGAAAATAGAAGGGTTCAGTCTTTCAAAAACTAGATTCAGTGAGGTGAAGCCGGACACTGATTGGGATAGCGCCTTTAGTGAACAACCTAAAGACAGATGCACTTGGCTATTTATGCTTATTTATTAATGCTTCGTTATTTATGGAATCCTAGCCTGTTATATGGAAGAGACGAAGCATCACTATTTAGATGAGCTATTTGTACATATATATGCGCAGAGAGAAACTTACCCACAAAAAAGCCAGCTTACGCTGGCTTTTGACATCAAGTTACCTTAACGGTAATCGATTATACGGCTGACTGGAAGATCACTTCAGAGGCTTTCTTAGTGTAAGACTCGATTTGATCGAAGTTCAAGTAACGGTAAGTGTCAGCCGCAGTAGCGTCTAACTCTTTGGCGTATTCTTGATACTCTTCTGGAGACGGTAGACGACCCAACAGTGCAGCAACCGCAGCCAGTTCAGCAGAGGCTAAGTAAACGTTAGCGCCTGTACCTAAACGGTTCGGGAAGTTACGAGTAGAAGTCGATACTACAGTCGAACCTTCAGCAACACGTGCTTGGTTACCCATACACAGTGAACAACCTGGGATCTCGATGCGGGCACCTACGCGACCAAAAATCGCATAGTAACCTTCTTCAGTCAGCTGATCTCTGTCCATCTTAGTCGGTGGCGCAATCCACAGACGAGTTGGCAGCGTTTTAGCAAACTTGTCTAACATCTTACCGGTTGCACGGAAGTGACCTATGTTAGTCATACAAGAGCCAACGAACACTTCGTCAATCTTAGTTTGTGCAACAGATGACAACAGTACCGCATCATCAGGATCATTCGGCGCACACAGGATTGGCTCTTTGATGTCGTTCAGGTCGATTTCGATAACCGCAGCGTACTCAGCATCTTTATCGGCGCTCATCAGTTCAGGATTCGCTAACCATTCTTCCATACCTTTGATACGACGTTCAATGGTACGACGATCGCCGTAACCTTCAGCGATCATCCACTTGAGCATGATGATGTTTGAGTTCAGGTATTCGATGATAGGTTCTTTGTCTAACTTGATAGTACAGCCAGCAGCAGAGCGCTCAGCTGATGCATCAGACAGTTCGAAAGCTTGTTCAACTTTCAAGGTTTCAAGACCTTCGATTTCCAGTACGCGACCAGAGAAGATGTTAACTTTACCTTTCTTCTCAACAGTCAACATGCCGAGCTCAATGGCTTTTAATGGGATGGCATGCACCAGATCACGCAGTGTGATACCGGGTTGCATTTTGCCTTTAAAGCGCACTAATACTGATTCAGGCATATCGAGTGGCATAACGCCCGTCGCCGCAGCAAACGCCACTAAGCCAGAACCTGCTGGGAATGAAATACCAATTGGGAAACGGGTATGCGAGTCACCACCGGTACCAACGGTATCAGGCAGCAGCATACGGTTTAACCATGAATGGATAACACCATCACCTGGACGCAGTGATACACCGCCGCGATTCATAATGAAATCTGGCAGAGTATGATGTGTATTCACATCAACTGGCTTTGGATAAGCCGCAGTGTGACAGAATGACTGCATAGTCAAATCAGCACTGAAACCTAAACAGGCTAAATCTTTCAGCTCGTCACGGGTCATAGGACCTGTGGTGTCTTGTGAACCGACAGACGTCATCTTAGGTTCGCAGTATTGGCCAGGACGCACGCCAGCTACGCCGCATGCTTTACCGACCATCTTCTGCGCTAGCGTGTAACCTTTACCCGTATCAGCAACGTCTTGTGAACGTACAAATACGTCAGATACACCTAAACCGAGTACTTCACGGGCTTTGTCAGTTAAACCACGACCGATGATCAGTGGAATACGACCACCAGCACGGACTTCGTCTAACAGCACGTCAGTTTTTAAGCTGAATTCTGAAATTACTTCGTCGCTATCGTGACGCTTAACCACACCGGCGTATGGGTAGATGTCAATCACATCGCCCATTTCCATTTTGTTTACGTCAAGCTCGATTGGCAGTGCGCCCGCATCTTCCATAGTGTTGAAGAAAATCGGTGCAATTTTACCGCCAAGGCAAAAACCGCCAGCGCGCTTGTTAGGGACAAATGGAATGTCATCGCCCATAAACCACAGTACTGAGTTAGTCGCAGATTTACGTGATGAACCCGTACCGACAACGTCACCCACATACACTAATGGGAAACCTTGTGCTTTCAACGCTTCGATTTTTTTCACTGGGCCAACGGCGCCAGCAACGTCAGGCTCGATACCATCACGGGCGTTTTTCAACATAGCTAACGCGTGCAATGGGATATCAGGACGTGACCATGCATCTGGTGCTGGCGACAAGTCATCGGTGTTGGTTTCACCAGAAACTTTAAATACTGTCAGAGTGACTTTGTCGGCCAGTTTGGGACGGCTTAAATACCAATCTGCATTTGCCCATGCTTCAACTACTTGCTTAGCAAACTCATTGCCCGCTTCCATCTTCTCAACCACATCGTGGAAAGAATCAAACATCAGCAAAGTGTGAGATAAGGCTTTAACAGCTAAAGGTGCTAACGCTGGGTTATCCAGCTGCGCGATCAGAGGTTCGATGTTGTAGCCGCCTTGCATTGTGCCTAACAACTCAGTAGCACGCTCAGCAGATAGAATCGGTGATTTTTCAGTGCCTTTGGCAACCGCATCTAAGAAAGCAGCCTTAACATAAGCGGCTTCATCAACACCTGGGGGAATTCGATTTTCAAGCAGGTCGAGAACGAAAGCCTCTTCACCTGCGGGTGGGTTTTGAACTAACTTAACCAGTTCAGCCACTTGATGTGCATCTAATGGCTTAGGGACTACGCCCTCTGCAGCACGTTCTGCGACGTGTTTACGATATGCTTCTAGCACGGCAACATTCCTCTTTGTTTGGCGCTCTAACAACGAAACTGCACGTCTTCTTAATTGAAGCTGACAGTCCGACATGATCGACCCGTATTTCCGGCCTGCAGTATACTACAGCTTTGCAAAAGTATGAATCAGGTCACACTCGGCAAAAAGCGAAATAAGGACTAAATCCGGCGGCGAATGCCAACTTACGGGAATATTAAAACAAGTGAAATTAGACAATAGTTTGAAAACAGACAAAAAACCATACACTACAAATAGTTAACAATGTTTCATTAATTTTAAATCGAACAGGCAATTTTCAGCGCCCTAGATCAAATATGTGTAAATTTTTCTCATCTTGCGCGATTTTGGCTTTTAAGATGCGGTGCGAGAACTTACACTCAGGCTTAATTTACTGCATATCTCAGTTATTTCCCCAGTCCATCGGAGTACCAATGACATCCCTTAGCATTCAAGCCGTTATTTTTGATATGGATGGCGTTTTAATCGATTCAGAACCCCTATGGCAAAGGGTCGAGTATGAAGTGTTATCCGCACTTGGCGTGCCAGTAACGATAGAGACGATTCAACAAACCACAGGTTTACGTATCGATCAGTGCGTCGATTATTGGTACCACAAAGCTCCTTGGCCTCACTACGATAATGCCAAGGTCAGCCAAGCGATTGTCGATAAGGTCGCCAGTGAAATTCTGGTTAGCGGCGAAGCTATGCTGGGCGTTCACGAAACGATTGATCACTGCCAAGCACTGGGTCTTAAAATCGGCTTAGCCACCTCCTCGTTTTACACTATTATCGAGGCAGTGCTCTCTAAGTTAGGGCTCAGCGATAAATTCATGGCGGTACAATCGGCCGAGGGCCTCACCTACGGCAAGCCCCACCCTGAAGTGTATTTGAATTGTGCTAAGGCGTTAGATGTCGATCCCCGCTATTGTCTTGCGATCGAAGATTCTTTTAACGGCTTAGTTGCCGCCCGAGCGGCCAATATGCAAACGCTTGCGATCCCCGCACCAGAACAAAGAGGCGATGCTAAGTGGGTTATCGCCCACCATCAGGCTGAGAACTTATTGGCCTTGCCGACACTCTTAGCTCAATAACGCCATAACACGCTTAGTCTCTACTAGGCGGATAAGCTGAGTTTTAGTTATATGGATAATGAGCCTTTGCCGTGTGGATGAATAGCAGAATGATATATGCACGAGAGGGGAGCCAATGAAGTACCTGTCTTTATTATCACCCGTATTATTACCCATGGGCTTAATACTCATATCCGTGAGCTTGTCCGCTAATGCGGGTGGTGCTATGCACTGCAAGCAACAAGTGGTCAACACTGGCGATACCTTAACGACTGTGCTGGAGAAGTGCGGCTCACCCAGCAATATTCGTCAGTACAGTCTGCCAGCGACTTATATCAACTCAGACGGCGACCGCGTGATCGATCCCAGCAAGTTGCCGACTGAGTATCAAGAATGGACCTATGACTTTGGACCGACACGCTTAATGCGCCGGCTTTATGCCACGGACAATAAAGTCACTAAAATCGAATCCTTAGGTTACGGACATTAATCGGCAGCATCCTAGATTATGGTCATCAATAGAAAAGCCAGACATTGTCTGGCTTTCTTGTTTCAATCAACTGAATGTATTACCAGATTTTTACACGTTCATCTGGTGTTAAATACATTTTATCGCCTTCTTTCATCTCGAAAGCTTTATAAAAGGCTTCCACGTTACGCGGCGTCCCCATAGCGCGGTAATGACTCGGTGAATGCGGATCTGTCATCAAACGACGGCTCAGCTCTTCATCACGGTAGTTACGACGCCATACTTGCGACCAACCGACAAAGAAGCGTTGCTCACCCGTTAATCCATCAAGCACTGGCGCGGGTTTGCCGTTAAGGCTCATTAGATACGAGCGTGCCGCTACGGTTAAACCACCTAAGTCGCCGATGTTTTCCCCTAAGGTCAAATCACCGTTAACAAACTTGCCGGGCAGTGCTTCATAACCTGAGTATTGCGCTGACAGTTGCTTACCGCGTTTTTGGAATTCTTCGCGGTCTTTATCCGACCACCAATCACGTAGGTTACCGTCGCCATCGTACTTAGCGCCTTGGTCATCGAAACCATGGCTGATTTCATGGCCGATCACTGCACCAATACCACCGTAGTTCACTGCATCATCGGCATCCATATTGAAGAATGGTGGTTGCAGAATCGCAGCTGGGAATACGATTTCGTTTTTCACTGGGCTGTAATAAGCGTTCACCGTTTGTGGCGTCATGCCCCATTCGGTACGATCGATTGGCTTGCCAAGCTTGTTGATCATGTCTTGATATTCAAACTGAGCGTAACGCATGTAGTTACCCACTAACTCGTCAGCCTTGATATCTAAACCTGAGTAATCTTTCCACTTATCTGGATAACCGATTTTATAGGTGAATTTAGCCAGTTTTTCTTGGGCGGCGACTTTGGTTTCTGGCGTCATCCACTCAAGTTCATTGATACTGACCTCAAAACCTTTGATCAAGTTTTTGATCATAGTTTCCATACGCGCTTTAGCTTCTGGCTTGAAGTATTGCTTAACATACTCTTCGCCCACTAACTCACCTATCACTTGGTCAGCGCCATCAACGGCTTTTTTCCAGCGTGGTTGTTGCTCTTCGATACCCATTAAGGTTTTGCTCTTAAAGGCGAAGTTCAAATCAACAAAGTTTTTGCTCAGTAACTCGGCGTAGCTATCCACCAAATGGAACGCGAGGTAATCCTGCCAAGCCGATACCGGGAATATCTCGAAACCTGCACCGAGTTTTTCGAAGTAAGAAGGCTGACGCACTATGATATCAGTCACTTTATCGCCTAAGCCCGCACTCGCAGCAAAGGCATTAAAATCGAATTGACCCATTAACTTTTGCAGTTCAGCACGATCTAACTTGTTGTATGCCTTGTTGGCATCACGGGATTCGACTCGGCTCCACTGACTTTTGGCGATCATCATTTCGATGTCGGCGACGTTTTTAGCCGCGCGTTTAGCATCCTTGTAACCCGCTTCGGTCAGTATGTCTGTCACATATTTGGCCATGGCTTGGCGATTAGCGGCAAACTTAGGGTCATCTTTAAGATAATAATCGCGGTCCGGCAGCGTAAGGCCCGACTGGCTTAGATACACGGCGTACTGAGTTGAGTTTTTGGCGTCGTTATTGACGTAAAAACCAAAGGGAATACCAGAACCGGTCGTCAGCAATTTACCCATAACGGCAGGTAAATCAGCGTGTGTTTTGGCGCCAGCGATATCGGCCAGCAATGGCTTAAGCGGAGTAACACCTAAGGTCTCAAGCAAATCGGTATTCATAAAGCTAGCGTTGAAATCACCAATCTTCTGATCATTCGAGCCCGCCGCGGGATTCTTTTTAGCGGCCGCTTCGTCGATGATTTTTTTCAATGCATCTTGGCTTTGATCGTACAGCACAGAAAATGCGCCATAGTTAGATTTGTCGGCAGGTATTGGCGTATTCGCCAACCATTTACCGTTAACGCTGTAATAGAAATCGTCTTGATGACGAACTGAGGCATCAAAGTTTTGCAATTCAATGCCAGAAACCGCAGCGACTTCAGTTTTAGGCTCGCTGCTGCAAGCGGCTAAACCTAAACTCAGGGCGATACCCAGTGCCAGTGTGCTTATCTTCTTCATTATTTTCCCCAGCTTACGTTGAGAGTTATTATTTTTCCCGCAAAACCTTAGCATCTTGCTACGCCCCACAGTAGCAAGATTTTGTAAAAGGATATGACACTTTAGTGGCGCATGAACCGATTTAGGCACTATGCCACCAAGTCCGTTTAGGGGGAGCATCGCACAAAAAATAAGGGCACGCCCTCAGTCATGCCCTTAAGCTCTTAAGCTCTTAAGCTCTTAAGCTCTTAAGCTCTTAAGCTCTTAAGCTCTTAAGCTCTTAAGCTCTTAACATCAATCTCAAACTAGAACTCAAACTAGAAGTTTTTACCCACAAATAAATAGAAGGACTTATCGCCAAGATCTGTGATCCCAAAGCCGATTGCCGCAGGTCCCATGGAAGTATCAGTACCAATGTAGAGACTCGATGCATAAATCAGATCAGTGAGAGTGACTTCAGAGCGCTCATCCCAGACATTGCCCGCTTCCAAACTCCAACCTAGATACAAAGGATAATCTGTCATACCGAGCGCATCACGCCCGAGATCATATTGATAAACAAAGGCGCCAAAGACTTTATGCGCCCCCGTCAACGAGTCTTTATGGTAACCAGATAGATTTAAAAAACCACCCAGCTCAGATAGATGCAGCGTAGTCATCCCATCATTATCGTTGGTTGAAATCGAAGCCTTACCCACAAAAGCATGATTACCGACACTCAAGGCGCCCTTCCAGTCGGCCTCAATCTGCACACTGTATTCGTTTTGGTTATCATCGATAACATCATCGAAATCTTCATTACGCACATAGACGTTTAAGGTCACGCGGTTACCCGATGTCGGGAAACTAATACTGTCTAAGCTGTCGTAGCCGAATCTAAAGTAAGCCCCATAAGAGCTATAATCCAAGTCCCTTGACAGCCAAGCATCATTAATTATCGCGCCCTTCTCCGCCACTAAACCCAGTTCAATCATGCCCTGAGAGGTGTAGTTATAGCCAATACCGAGTTCGATAGTATGGGTTTTCTTGTCGAAGGTGAGCAGGCGATTGTTATTATCGTATAAGTCCCAATTACGGGTATCGTATTGATAACGAGCGCGGCTAAAGAATTGTTGATCTCTGTCTAAGGGCTGATAAAACTCAGTCGCAAACAACTTTTCCATACCGAGTTTGATTTCATTGCGCCACTCGCCGCCATTGAAGGTCAAATCCGTCATGGTATAGGCCATGTCAAAACTGATGGCCGATTCAGAGTTAAAATCATCCTCCCAGTTAAAACCTAATTGGAAATAATTTGGCCCCCAAGACTTAGCTTTAGTGGTCACAGTCAGTACACGGCCGTCTTCACCCTCGACAAACTCAGCATCGACACGCTCAAACTTATTGAGGGAGTAAATACGCTTTAACGCCTCATTAAGCTCATCCTTAGACACAGCTTGGCCAGGCTTAATATTCAAAGTTTCAGTTAGGAGATTCAAACTCACCTTAGATTGGTTATCGAAGACAATTTCATTAACGGAATGACGCACATCTGCCATTAATAACTTACCTTTGGCTTTTTTGGCCTCGACGTAGGCGGCATATTCATCAGGGCTCACGCTCATGCTGCTCAGCTTATCAAGCTGACCATTAGCGGCTTCTTTACCGAGCGTTAATGCCAACGGCATGATAGTGAAATCTGTGGTGCTCAAGGCGTCGATCGCAGGACGGATCAACACATCTTTATCAGTCAGCAGCAGTTTTTGTTTTTCGGTGCTGGCATTGGTCAAAAAGTTGGAGAGCTGATCGAGCACGGCAATAGTGCTGTCTAATTTATCTTTTTTGACTAGAGGTGAGCCAATATCGACGGCAATAATAATATCGGCGCCCATGGCCTTAACAACATCGACGGGCATATTGTTGGCAATACCGCCATCGACCAATAACTTACCTTCTATTTGAGCGGGCTGCAGCGCACCGGGAACCGTCGCGGACGCTTGCATGGCTTTGACCATACTGCCGTGACTGATCACCACAGGTAAGCTGGTTTCTAAATCAGTCGCCACTGCACGGTAAGGAATGGCTAAATCATCAAAATCACCAAATTGCTGAACTAGATCCGTAGACTGACGCAAAAGTTGCGACATAGTCTGACCACGCAGCAGCCCACTTGGTGCCCTTACTTGGCCTTCGTTATAACCAATGTTCAGTGGAATATTGTAGCGATCGCGTAATTGTTTATCCCTATAACTCAAAATATTACGCGGGATAGTATCCGAGTAGCCGCTGTCCCAATCAACCCCCATCATGATAGCTTCGACTTCGCTGGCGCTGTAACCCAAGGAGTACATGCCTGCGACATAGGCACCGATACTCGTGCCCGCGATGTAATCGACCGGGATATTATGTTCTTCTAATATTTTAAGCACCCCCACATGGGCTGCGCCTTTAGCGCCACCACCACTGAGTACGACACCAATTTTAAGGCGCTCTGCCGCCATCGACGGAGTCATGCACAAACACAAAATAATAGAAGCGAGTAGTTGACGCATCATGGTGAGGTTACTTTTTTATGGGATAAAAATCCGAGTTATATTACCAAACTTATCGATTTAACCGTCAGTCATATTTTATCTGGACCGACTAGTGATAAGACTGTGTACTATTTACACAAACAGGTGAAGTTTAATTGAATAAATGCCGAAACAAAATATCAATCCTAACTGAATATATCGTCATTTAAATTTCAAGGACGCTAGTGAATATCTTGCTGTTATAGCCTAGCTTAATGTTCAATAACGACGATTCTGTTATCTGTTTCTAAATAGCGTTCAAAATCATCCACGCACATAGGCTTAGCAAAATAATACCCTTGAATAATATAACAGCCGCGGCTAAAAACTTGCTCTAACTGTTCAACCGTCTCAATCCCTTCGGCAACCACATTTAATTTAAGGTTACGGGCTAATTCAATAATACTGCTCACAATCGCCTGATCGGCCGTATTAGTGGCGATATCAATTAAGAAGGAGCGATCGATTTTTAAGGTGTTTACTTCAAAATGGCGCAAATAGGCCAACGAAGAATATCCCGTCCCAAAGTCATCAATGGCGACTTCAATCCCTAAGGATTTCAAACGTGTAAGATGATCTTGAGCAACATGCAGCTCCTTCATCAATACGCCTTCGGTGATTTCTAAACCTAAAGATGCCGTCGGCATTTGGGTGTCATGCAGGATTCTTTGTATGTCTTCAATAAAATCTGGCTGCCTAAAATGCACCGCCGAAATATTAACCGACAACTTAAAAGTAGCGCCATAACGCTTTGCCCAATGCGCCCCCTGTACACAGGCTTGCCTTAACACCCAACGATCAATATCCACAATTAAGCCGCAGGCCTCGGCAACTTTAATGAAAATATCGGGACGAATAAAACCGTCCTGCGGATGTTTCCAGCGGATTAATGCTTCCATTCCTATGGGTTTATCGTTACGTAAAATATCAATTTGCGGCTGGTAATAAAGCTCAAACTCTTGCCGCTCGATGGCTTTACGTAAATCGGCCTCAAGCCGTAAATGATAGAGGGCTTGGGCATTACGTTCAGAGGAATAATATTGGAAATTTCCCCGCCCTTCTTCTTTGGCGTGGTACATAGCGAGATCGGCATTCTTGATAAAAGCTTCAGGCTGCACCGCATCGTCGGGCCAAATACTGATGCCAATACTGGTCGAAATATAAAACTCACGACCATATAACTTAAAGGGCGCCACAATTTGTTCCAGCAGGCGCTCGGCAATGTGATTGATCTCGTCAATGCTATTAGCATTTCTGAGTAAAATCACAAATTCATCGCCGCCAAAGCGGCAGAGCATATGTTCGCTAGCAATACAAGATTGCAGTCGGCTTGAGGCTTCGACCAGCAAGGCATCGCCCATGCTATGTCCATAGGAGTCATTAACATGCTTAAATCTATCGAGATCTAAAAAGAGTAACGCTAATTTCTCACCCGTTTGCTGCGCGGCCTGAATCGACTGTAATAGACGGCTAGAAAATAAGGAACGGTTTGGCAACCCAGTAAGCACATCGTAATTAGCTAAGCGGCGTAAATCGGCCTCAGTGCGTTTACGTTCGGTAATATCCGAGAATACCACCACATAATGGGTCACTTTACCGTTAGTACTTTGCATCACCGACACGTTCAGCCACACGGGACAAGGTTGCTGACTGGCATTGATTAACTCACGCTCGCCCGTCCAAGACTGGCTATCACTAAGAAGTTGCTGGATTTCCGATGCCAAGCCGTCATTCATCAGCACGAATTGAGCAAAGGATTGACCGACTAAATCGTCAGAATCGATGCCGATAATTTGTTGTGCAGCGTAATTCGCCACGCGAATACTGCCTTCGACATCTAAAATCAGTACACCTTCAGAGGTGTTACCAAAGGCTTTTGCCAGCAAATTCACTTCATCTTCTAACTGACGTTGCACGGTAATATCACTATAAATACCCGCGACCCGCTCAACCTCATTGGAGTGTTTATTGCGTGCGACGGGTCGCCCTTTTACCCTTAACCAACCCCAATTACCCTCCTTGCGCTGATAACGATATTCGGCTTCGAATCTATCGTTCTCCCCCGACATCATGCTATTCCACTGATCGATCACTTTTTCCCTATCCTGTGGATGCACGGGCAAATCCTCTAAACTCACCACAATCTCATTGGCATGGGTACCAAGCACAGAACCGCGATTATCGAGGTGAAATGCCTGCGTACTCTTATGCCATTCCCAGAGATCTGAGTCACTGCCGCGTAAAGATTGCCTTAGTCTGTCATCACTCTCAGTTAATGCCTGATTCATTTGTTTAAAGGTATTGATCTGACGTTGCCGGTACCAAGCAAGACTTAAGGCAATAATGGAAAATAACAGCAGTAAAATGCCTTTAAAACCTTGGGATAACCACCAATGCTGCTCAACATAAAAGGGATAGGTAAAAGGTTTGTCTGACCATATGCCATTCACCTGACTCAAAATATCTAATACATAACCACCCGCAGCTAAACCTGCGAGGTTAATCTGCGCCTCCCCCTGAAGCAGCACATAACGACTCTCTTCATCTTGATGACGTAAGCGATATTTAAATTGGATGGGCGAATCATCGAGATAATCTAAGTTAGTGATTTGAAAACTAACCATATTGGCTTCGGGTTTGATGGTCATCAGGTTACGCGGCAACAAGGACACTTCTGTCGTGTTGTTATAGTACACAGAGACAGATTCAAGCATCACATGGTCATCGGTTATACGGTTGACCAGTCTATTGACATCGAGTCGCATCACACCTTCAGGTGTTCCTAAGTAAAAGCCTGTTTTTGGTGAATAAAAATAAGCGCCCTCGTTCATTTCATCGGAAATCAAACCATCGAGTTGATTAAACATGGCGATATTGCCCGTTTGAATATCCTGACGAATCAAAGAATCCGAGCAGCCCACAAGATTAGACTTAGGCGTTTTTTGAATAAAAAACACTGAGCTACAATTTAATTGCCATTCGGAAGTCAGTGAAATTAACGATCCCGTTTGCTGATGGTATTCGAATAAACCTTTTTCATAGGAGCCAAACCAGATTACCCCAGGTGACATTTCTTCAATATGACTGACCGTTGGCTGTGCCGCAAAGGCGTTAAATAACTGCCGCTGATCATGAAACTCGTTTTGGCTGTCGATATAGCCAAAGACTTTTTTACCGCTAACCCACAGACGACCGTCGGAAGTACGATAAATCGTGCGGATAACGGGTCGCTTGGGGCCATCAAATTTGTCCGATGATTTATCAATATCAAAGGGCTGAGGCTCATAGAGTCCCATTTCCCAAAAATACAGCCCTGATGTGGTCGCAATCCAAATGCGTCCTTTCAGTTTAGGGTCGAGGTAGGTTTTATAAATGAGCTTATTTTTAAAGCCATCATTACCGTGGGTCCACTTAGCAAAACTGCTGCCTTGCAAAGTGTCTTTATCGACAACAAAGAGACCGCTAGTTGTCGATAATAGTAAATAATGTCCCTCAAACTCACTGATATCATAAATGCTTTCATGGGGATTAAATCCCTCAATCGGCACGTTAAATGCCTTACTACTGCCTTTAGCAATAAAATCCAAATTGGAAGAACCTAGCCAAACGCCTTCATCACTGGCATGCACTGACCAAGTCATGGCATCACTCAATTGATAGGGTTCATCGCCGGTATAAGTGTCGAGGATAAAATCAGGCTGCGATGCCAATAACGCCAATCCATCGCCTGAACCTCCGACCCACATCAAACCCGCATCATCAAACAACATGGCTTTTAGCGTTTCCATGTCTGCCTCAGACTTCAACTCTTTTTGATAGTTTTCAATCTGGCGTGTTTCGGGCGACCATTTCAATAAACCGATACGACTGGAAAACCATAAATATCCTTTCGCATCTTCAACGATCGCTGTGCTCCAATCGGGCAATTCTGGCACGGGGATAATCTGCCTAGAAACTTGATCTAATTGATAAACGCCGCGGCCAGTCGCAATCCAGATCCTATGCTGAGAATCCTCTAACATATCGAGAATACTGCCCATAGATTCGGTCCAAGAGTATTGGAATACCCGCTCGCCATTTTGCTCTAGCAACTCTAATTGCAAGGTTCCCGCGACCAGCATTTGACCATTCGGCATGACCAGCAATTTACGCCAAGGAAGATCGCGGTTAACCGGCAACTGAGTAATAAGGCGCAGCTCGGACTTTGAAGGGGAGAATTCATATATCTGGCCATTATCAATTAACAATCGCCATGTTTTACTATTTTTTCGGGCTGCCGAGACCAGTGCACCACCGGGAAACTGCGGGAATAAATAGGGAGAACCAAAGGCGGTAAATTGATTTTGGACAATATCGTAGAGGTAAATCGCTGCGTTAGTGCTGACCAATAATTTGTCACGTTCTATGTTTACTACTGAGGTTAAAAAGTCATCTGACAGTCGCGATTCGGTGCCGATTTTATCGATACGCCGCACCTTAGAATTACTGACTCGATACAAGCCCTGCTCAGTCGCTGCCCATACAAAACCGTAATCATCTAAGGCCAAACCGCGGATACTGGTGACCGCTAAACCGTCCCTATCGGTAAAGACACGCTGCACAAAGCCACCCGCCCAAGCCGAGTGGATGCCAGTCAGTGAAAGGATGAAACATGTCAGAATTATTCTAATTATTTTTGTTTGCATGTGACGGCTTACTTCATACATATACCCAAACCACCTCAAAATGCAGAATTCAGCGGCTGATGTTAACGGCATGGTAACGCACTTTCAGCAAGGCTATTTATTGCTCCTGCATAAATGGCATTCACGACATATATGGCGATTGCGGCTATTTGTAGGCCTAGTGGGCTAAGTCAAAAATAGCCAACACGGCATAAAGTGCGTTACCCCGTGGTTAACATCAGCCACCGGGACGGAGCACCCAGGGCACTCCACTTCCATGTTGCATCAATTCAAAAGGTGGCCGACATTTTTTCATTGATGCGCCTTGAATTGAAGCACCCTGGGCGCTCTGAAACTCGTATTTTGAGGTCGCTTGGGTATAACTGTACTGTAGCAGCTCAATCCTATCAATTCATCCGCTTGTTTACATAAAAGTTACAAAAAAATACAGGCAATAAAAAAGCGCTCAAGTGAGCGCTTTTTTAATCGACAGCTAAATTACTTTTTCTTTGCCTTTGGGTTTGGCAAATCAGTAATAGAACCTTCGTACATTTCAGCCGCTAAGCCCACTGATTCGTGCAGTGTTGGGTGAGCGTGAATGGTTAATGCTAAATCTTCAGCATCACAACCCATTTCAATCGCTAAACCGATTTCGCCTAACAGCTCGCCGCCGTTAACGCCAACAATCGCACCACCGATTACGCGATGAGTGTCTTTGTCGAAAATCAGTTTAGTCATGCCCTCAGAGCAATCAGACGCAATCGCACGACCACTTGCAGCCCATGGGAAAGTTGCGGTTTCGTAAGCAATACCTTGCTCTTTCGCTTCTTTCTCAGTCAAACCAACCCAAGCTACTTCAGGGTCAGTGTAAGCAATTGATGGGATGACTTTTGGATCGAAGTAGTGCTTCATGCCAGCGATAACTTCAGCTGCTACGTGGCCTTCGTGCACGCCTTTGTGAGCGAGCATTGGTTGACCAACGATGTCACCAATAGCGTAGATGTGCGGTACGTTAGTACGCAGTTGCTTATCAACCTTGATAAAGCCACGCTCATCAACATTAACACCTGCTTTTTCAGCATCTAACGACTTGCCATTAGGTGCACGGCCAATTGCTACTAATACCGCATCGTAACGGACGGCTTCAGTTGGTGCGCTCTTACCTTCCATAGAAACATAAATACCGTCTTCACGGGCTTCTACCGCTGTGACTTTAGTTTCAAGGATCAGGTTGAATTTCTTCTTGATTTGCTTAGTGAATACGCGAACAACATCTTTATCAGCTGCTGGGATCACTTGGTCGAACATTTCAACCACGTCGATTTCACTGCCTAAAGAAGCGTACACAGTACCCATTTCTAGGCCGATAATACCGCCGCCCATCACTAACAACTTGCCTGGAACTTCTTTCAGTTCTAATGCGTCAGTCGAATCCCAAATACGTGGATCTTCATGCGGAATGAATGGCAGTTTGATTGGGCGAGAACCCGCAGCAATGATCGCTTGCTCGAAATGAACTACTTTGACAGTGCCATCTTCAGCAGTCACTTCTAGCGTGTTAGGGCCAGTGAATTTACCAAAACCGTTAACCACGTTAACTTTACGCATTTTGGACATACCGCCCAATCCGCCAGTTAATTGGCCAATAACTTTTTCTTTAAAGCCACGTAACTTATCTAAATCGATAGTTGGCTCGCCGAAAACCACACCGTGAGCAGCAACGGCTTTGGCTTCTTCGATAACTTTAGCAACATGTAATAGGGCTTTAGATGGGATACAACCCACGTTAAGACACACGCCGCCTAAAGTGCTAAAACGTTCAACGATAATGGTTTCTAGACCTAAGTCCGCTGCACGGAAAGCCGCAGAATAACCTGCAGGACCTGCACCTAATACCACTACCTGAGTTTTGATTTCGTTACTCATGTTTTCCTCTAATTCTCATTCAATCCGTTGGAGGAGCTATCCTGCCAACCGAAAATGCGCCAGCGCGTAAGGTGGGCGCATTTTAACCTGTGTTTGATACTGATCACAATAAACAAAAGGCCACTCAAGATGAGCAGCCTTATATGCTTACAGAACCAAAGTACGAATATCGGACAGAATTCCTGACAGCGTCACGCTAAAGCGAGCCGCCATGGCACCATCAATCACGCGGTGATCGTATGACAGTGACAATGGCAACATCAATTTAGGTTCGAACTCTTTACCATTCCACTTAGGCTTAATTTCAGATTTAGACACACCTAAAATCGCCACATCTGGGTAGTTCACGATAGGCGTAAACGCCGTACCGCCAATGCCACCTAAACTTGAAATAGTAAAACAGCTACCTTGCATGTCAGCAGATTTCAGCTTGCCATCACGGGCACGGATAGAGATATCAGCCAGTTCACGAGATAACTCGATAATGCCTTTTTTATCCACGTCACGCACGACTGGCACAACCAAACCGTTTGGCGTATCAACCGCCACACCGATATGGAAATACTTCTTCTGGATCAGTGATTCGCCATCAGAGCTTAAGCTCGAGTTGAACACTGGGAACTGTTGCAACGTTTTAGCCACAGCTTTCATCATAAAGACCAGCGGAGTGATCTTATAATCGGCTTTTTTCTTCGCCGCGACATCGTTTTGCTGCTTGCGGAACTCTTCCATTTCGGTGATATCAGCTTCATCGAACTGAGTCACGTGAGGAATGGTTACCCAGTTACGGTGCAGGTTTGGACCAGAGATCTTCTGGATACGACTTAATGGAATCTCTTCCACTTCACCAAACTTGCTGAAATCCACTTTCGGTGCTGCAATCACTTGCAGACCGCCGCCACTACCGTCACCAGAGCCTGAACCAACAGAGGTTGCCGCAGTCGCTTTCGGACGAGACAGTTCGTATTTCACATACGCCTGAACGTCTTCTTTCATGATGCGACCTTTACGGCCAGAACCTGTCACTTGGGTCAAATCGACACCAAACTCACGGGCTAAACGACGTACTGCAGGAGACGCATGTACCGCACCGGTAGACACAGGTGTACCTGCGCTTGGGTGATGGGGTACTGGAGGACGGCTTGCAGGTGCAGGAGCTGCAACGGGCGCAGCACTCACAGGAGCAGGAGCAGCAGCTTGAGCAACCGCTGCTGGAGCGGCACCCGCACTTACTGTTGCAACAGAAGTCGTCTCAATCGTCGCAATAACGCTACCTTGAGAAACCTTGTCACCCACTTTAACAGTCAAAGACAGCAGTTTACCGGCGAATGGCGCAGGCACTTCCATGGTGGCTTTGTCAGTTTCAAGGGTGATCAAACCTTGGTCAGCCGTGATTTCATCACCGACTGACACTAGCACTTCGATCACATCGACATTGCTAGCATCGCCAATATCCGGCACTTGAATTTCTTTTACCGCAACCACACTTGCCGCTGGTGCAGTAGCCACTGGCGCTACCGTAGCGGCAGGAGCAGCTTGAGCCACAGTTGCAGCTGCCGCGCTAACGCTTGGAGCCACAGCAGGTGCAGCACCGCCCACTTCAAGCATGATGACTAAAGAGCCTTGCGACACTTTATCGCCAACCGCAACTTTAACGTCTTTAACCACACCCGCGAAAGGTGATGGCACGTCCATCGTCGCTTTGTCTGTTTCTAGGGTAATTAAACCGCTATCAACTTCAATCTTGTCACCGACAGCAACCAGGACTTCGATAACCGATACATCAGTGTCGCCACCGATATCTGGTACTGTCACTTCAACCACTTTGGTTGCGCCCGTCGCAGGAGCAGCAGCCACAGGGGCAGGAGCCGCTTGAACTGGTGCAGATGCTGGTGCCGCCTGAGCGGGTGCTGCAACTGCTGCCGCGCCCGCCGCTTGCATCATAGCAATCAAAGTACCTTCAGATACTTTATCGCCCACAGCCACTTTCAATTCGGCTAAAACACCGGCGAAAGGCGCAGGAATATCCATAGTCGCCTTGTCGCTTTCGACGGTAAGAATCGATTCTTCTGCGGCTAAGGTATCACCCACAGCCACACAGATTTCGATCACTTGCACTTCATCGCCGCCGATATCAGGAACAAAAACTTCTTTTAATTCAGCCATTTTTATTGCCTCTTACGCGTACTGTGGATTGATCTTGTCAGCGTCGATACCATATTCTTTAATGGCTTTTGCTAACACATCGACAGGCAGCTCTTTGCGATCAACCAGTGATTTCAGTGCCGCAATAACGATAAACTTAGCGTCCACTTCAAAGTGGTGACGCAGATTCTCGCGGCTGTCTGAACGACCGAAACCGTCAGTACCTAACACTTTGTAATCGGTAGGAATATAAGCACGTAACTGTTCGCCGTAAATCTTCATATAGTCAGTCGCGACGATTGCAGGTGCATCACTTGAAATCACTTGGCTGATATAAGCTTGTTTTGGCGTTTCGGTTGGGTGCAGCATGTTCCAACGCTCAGCGGCTTGACCATCGCGAGTCAATTCGTTGAAGCTAGTTACGCTAAATACGTCGGCAGTAATACCGAAGTCTTTCGCCAGTGCTTGCGCCGCTTTACGGGTTTGTTCAAGGATAGTGCCACAGCTCATTAACTGAACTTTGCCTTTACCTGAGCCCGCAACCGTTTCTAACTTATAGATACCTTTCACTATGCCCACTTCCGCGCCTTCTGGCATGGCTGGTTGCTCATAGTTTTCGTTCATTGTGGTCAAGTAGTAGAAGATATCTTCTTGATTTTCGCCGTACATACGACGGATACCATCTTGTACCACAACGGCGATTTCGTAGCCGTAGGTTGGATCGTAAGTAATACAGTTAGGGATAGTGTTCGCCAATACGTGGCTATGACCATCTTGATGCTGTAAACCTTCGCCGTTAAGCGTTGTACGACCTGAAGTACCACCGACTAAGAAACCACGAGCACGCATGTCACCCGCAGCCCAAGCCATGTCGCCAATACGTTGGAAACCGAACATTGAGTAGTAGATGTAGAACGGGATCATAGGTGTATCGTTGACTGAGTAGCTCGTCGCTGCTGATACCCATGAAGACATAGCGCCGAGTTCGTTAATCCCTTCTTGCAATACTTGGCCGGTTTTATCTTCACGGTAGTAAGCAACTTGGTCAGAATCCTGCGGAATATATTTTTGACCTTCGTGAGCATAAATACCCACTTGACGGAACAAACCTTCCATACCGAAAGTACGAGCTTCGTCAGGAATAATTGGCACAATATTTTTGCCAATTTTCTTGTCTTTCAGCAGAGCAGTCAGAACACGAACGAATGCCATAGTCGATGAAATTTCACGGCCGTTAGAGCCCTGTAAAATCGAATCGAAAATCTTCAGTGACGGCACTTCCATCTCTTCGGTGAACTTTTGACGACGTTGTGGCACGCTACCATGCAGCGCTTCACGACGGCTCATCATGTACTTCACTTCTTCAGAATCTGGACCTGGGTGATAGAAAGGCAGATCTTCTAACTGGTCATCTGGGATCGGAATATTGAAGCGATCGCGGAAGTAACGGATAGACTCGATACCCATTTTCTTCACGTTGTGAGCGATGTTTTTACCTTCACCCGCATCACCTAAGCCATAACCTTTTACGGTTTTAGCTAAAATCACCGTTGGGCGACCTTTGGTTTTTTGTGCGTGATCTAAGGCAGCGTACACTTTCACTGGATCATGACCGCCACGGTTTAAGCGCCAAATGTCATCATCTGACATGTTAGCCACCATTTCGGCCGTTTCAGGATACTTACCAAAGAAGTGTTCGCGAGTATAAGCGCCACCTTTGGCTTTACAGTTTTGGTATTCACCGTCAACGGTTTCTTCCATTAACTGCAGTAACTTACCGCTTGTATCACGGGCCAATAATGGATCCCAGTAACGACCCCAAATCACTTTAACGACTTCCCAGCCTGCACCGCGGAATTCGCCTTCAAGTTCTTGGATGATCTTACCGTTACCACGTACAGGGCCATCGAGACGCTGTAAGTTACAGTTAACGATGAAGACTAAGTTATCTAATTCTTCACGGGCCGCTAAACCAATCGCACCTAAGGCTTCTGGCTCGTCACACTCACCGTCACCTAAGAAACAGTAAACGGTTTGTGCTGAACAATCTTTCAGACCACGGTCAGTCAGATATTTCAGGAAACGCGCCTGATAAATCGCTTGGATAGGACCTAAGCCCATAGAAACTGTTGGGAATTGCCAGTAATCCGGCATCAGTTTTGGATGTGGGTATGAAGACAGACCCTTGCCATCCACTTCTTGACGGAAGTTAGCCAGTTGGTCTTCGCTTAAGCGACCTTCTAAGAATGAACGCGCATAAATACCAGGGGCAATATGGCCTTGGAAATACACTAAATCGCCACCGTCTTTTTCATTGGGTGCGCGGAAGAAGTGGTTAAAACATACGTCATAAATAGTCGCGCTTGAGGCGAAGCTTGAAATATGGCCGCCTAATTCTAAATCTTTCTTAGAACCACGAAGCACCATAGCTAAAGCGTTCCAACGGATGATGGCGCGAATGCGACGTTCCATCTCTTGGTTGCCAGGCATGTGCGGCTCTTGACCCGCAGGGATAGTGTTCAGGTAAGCCGTTGTGGCGTTATAAGGCAAGTGAGTGCCATTACGACGCGCTTTATCGATCAGCTTTTCTAGTAAAAAATGCGCGCGCTCTGGGCCTTCCTGTTCCAACACTGCTTGCAGGGCATCAACCCATTCCTGAGTCTCTAACGGATCTACGTCTTGTAGCATATCTTCAGACATGACACTGTCCTTCTCTATATACATGATAATGAATGGTGTTTGCGGCATATTCCGATTTAGCTGGCAGCTAAATCACAGAACTTAAGCGCCACTCTTTAAACGGCGCAAGCTTCGCTGCAACCGGCTATCTTCTTCCCGCACAGATAACATCACCTCTTCGATGTAACTTAAGTGTTCATTCGAGGCTTCTCTGGCGGCGTCGGGATCACGACGAACGATGGCAGCGAGCAAGGCCCGTCTGTGATCGTTAGCCATAGTAGAAGCTTCTTCGCGGCGGCTTAAAAGCTCCAGGTTTTGCGCCACATTTTGATGCAGCACAGGGGTTAAACTAAGAACGAGGTGTAACATAGCCACGTTATGTGACGCTTCCGCCACAGCACGATAAAAACGCACAATCGCAGCAGCTTTTTGTTCGATATCGGTGGCGGCTTCCACCTCGAGGATCATACGCTTGATATTTTGCATATCGGCGTCGGTACCACGAAGGGCCGCAAAATAGGCCATCATGCCTTCGGTGGCATGGCGGAACTCCAGTAAGTCGTACTGACTTTCTGGATCTGAATTCATCAGTTCAACAATAGGATCGGCAAGGGTCTGCCAGAGTTGTTCTTTGACATAAGTACCACCGCCTTGGCGGCGCATTAACAGTCCTTTTGCCTCAAGCTTTTGAATAGCTTCACGCAAAGAAGGTCGAGACACTTCAAACTGGATCGCCAGTTCGCGTTCAGGCGGTAACTTCTGACCGGGCTGTAAACTCCCCTCTAAGATCATTTGCTCTAATTGCGCCATGATCACGTCAGAAATTTTTGGCTGATTAATTTTACTATAGGCCATCAGGCGCTCAGCTCCGTTGTAAATTGGTCTTACCAATTTTTTTGAGTGAGCGCACTTTATCAAATCAGCGTTTTGATGTCCAGATTGAAGATCACTCCTTAAAAGCGATCTCGATCAAAAGCACTCACGAAGAGAGAGCATAGCGGAAAAAAATGTTTATGGGGTCAGACCATTTGACAAAAGCACGGACTTCGCCCCACTAGGCGCTGCCAAAAGCGCAGCGGATAGATTCTAGGTTCTAGACTAGAAGGAGCACAGCGACGCCCTAGCAGCGAAGCGTTCTCGATTCTCGCTGCAAAGCATCCTTCTTTTAACTCACCAATCCGAAAATGGTCAGTAATGAAAGTATTGCAACAATAAGTGTAAAGTTACGTTTACTGAGCACTAATAATGCTAAGGTTGATTGTACACATATAGGTGCACTTGCGACCTCAGGTAAAGGTTGTGCCGCTAATGCCGTTTCAGCAACCACAGTGCGAGCGCTCACATTTAAAGTCAATCCATTATGGCGCCACGCCGCTAAACCTTCACTAAATTGGCCACTTAAGGCATAACCAAAGGCGAAAATCCGGCTCGGTAACCAATCCAGTATCGTAATCACTTCGTTGACTAAGGGTAGCTCTAGGGATTTACGGGCATTCTCTTCGGCATAAAAACGTACCGTGCAATACAGTACAGCACCGACTGGACCTAAAAAAATGAAAAACAGCGCCACGGCACCATAATAACGATAGTTAATCCAAGCAACACTTTGACCTACTTTGGCACCAAGGTCTTTCTCGGATACAGCATCCAAACACTCGCTACAATCGAGTTCGGCGGCATAATGGTAACAAGCTTGGACGTCTGAGCGACAAGCGGCTTGCATATATTTTTTGAAAATATCACGCTGTTTCTGATGGTTAAAACAAACCACGGCCACAACAATCCATAGGGCTAAACTTAATAAGCCCCAAAACATTCCCGCCACTAACCAAGATAAAACATATACCAACAAGGCTGGTAGCACTAACGCCAACGCCATCATCACGCTTGTCAGTGACGCTTTATCACCGAAAAATGTTGTCTGATAGGATTGCAGTAAACGATCAAATTGCCATGATGAAGGAAGAAATTTAAGTCGCTCCACTAAAATGGCGACCAAGAGTGAAAATAATGCCATGGGCTGTACCTCTATAATTTGTCCATAAATAGTCTAGGTTTATATGGAATACGTCTAAAATCCAAAAAGTTAAGTGATTAACTAAGAGCGCAACGCCTGAGTATATTCCTTTAACTTGCCTAAATATCCTTCCCAATCAAAACTTTGCCCTGGGTCCGTTTTCCGCATTGGCGCAATATCACAATGACCCACAATCCGTTCAATACTCAGCAATGGATATTCTACCAGTAGGGCTTGTGTTAACTCGATGAGTGACTGATATTGCTCAGGAGTGTAAGGCTCAGTATCTGTGCCTTCCAGTTCAATACCAATGGAAAAATCATTACAATTCTCTCTCTCACCATAACGAGACACCCCAGCATGCCAAGCCCTGTCATTACAGCTTACATATTGGACACGCTCGCCATTGCGGCGGATCAAAAAGTGCGCCGAGACTTCCAAGCCCTGCAGCGGTGCAAAACTGGCATCGGCATTGGTATCTAAGCACCCTTGAAATAATTGATCAATATAGGGTAATCCAAAGCAACCTGCTGGCAGACTAATATTGTGGATCACCAACAAACTCACTTCACCCAAGGGACGTTGATTAAAATGTGGCGACTCACAACGCCTCGCACTATCACACCAACCTGAATCAAACCGCATGATGAGCTTATCCTCTATGCCACATAAACTCGGTTACTCTAACAGTATTCAGCCAAGCAAAGAAGAAACCCAGCACACGGAACTGACTGACTTCATCATCTTTTTAACATTGAGATTATAAAGCAAACCATTCACTCCCAACATAAATAAGCCATAGGCTAAGTCCTGCCGCACATTCCTCCACGCTGTTCCGTGAGACCTAAGGCCGTGGTAATCTTAACCTAAAATGCAAGTAGGCCGTAATGCAAGGACTCCGCTTATGTTAGAAAATGATATCCGCCAATCAGTAAAATCCGCCCTCAGTGAAGACTTAGGTGGCACCGAAATCAATGGTCAAACCAAAGCCATCGCTTATGGCGACATCACAGCAATGTTGATCCCCGCCGATAAGTACGCTGAAGCCACTTTAATCACCCGTGAAGAAGGCGTTTTTTGTGGTAAAGCATGGGCAGAGCAGGTTTTTAACCAACTCGGTGGTGAAGTCGCACTGCATTGGCATGTGGATGATGGCGATCTAGTATTACCCAACCAGCTATTATGTGAATTATCAGGTCCTGCGCGCGCTATTCTCACTGGCGAACGCACGGCAATGAACTTTATCCAAACACTTTCTGGTGTTGCCACCTTAACCAAACATTATGTCGATAAACTGGCGGGGACTCACACTCGCTTGTTAGATACTCGCAAGACAATTCCAGGTCTGCGCACTGCCCAGAAATATGCTGTCACCTGCGGCGGCGGCAAAAACCACCGCATTGGCTTATATGATGCATTTTTGATTAAAGAAAACCACATTATGGCCTGTGGCGGTATTCGCCAAGCCGTAGATACCGCCCGCAGCTTGTACCCGAATAAACCCGTTGAAGTCGAAGTGGAATCACTCGAAGAACTCGCCTTAGCACTCGACTCTGGCACAGATATCATCATGTTAGATAACTTTGATATCACTATGATGGTCGAAGCCGTAGAGATGAATAATCAATATCGAGCTAAAGACAAAGCAAAAGGCGCTAAGCTTGAAGTCTCCGGCAATGTCACCTTAAACACTTTAGCCGAATTCGCCAAAACTGGTGTCGACTATATCTCAGTTGGTGCACTCACTAAGCATGTTCGCGCCCTAGACTTATCGCTTAGATTGAAAGCTTAAAACTGACTTAAAGTAAACCGTAACATGTGTTAAATCACAAAACGCTTTGCATGTACCAGACTCAAAAAGCAAAGCGTTTTGCCCTTATGATACGAATATCAGCAATGGCTAAACTCCTTCAAAAATCAATCGAAAATCCGCCATCACCTTGACTCTAGCGCTAATACCAGTCAATCAAACTGACATTGTCAAAATTTTGTTGTAACACAATGTGTTTAATCTCCTATTTCTTAGACAAATGAATCATTTTATTAGTACTTTATGAGTAAAAGTTGTTTCATTTTATGCAACTTTGTACTAACTTTTACAAAGGCGAGATGGCCGTTTGGTCAACCTCACCTAAGGTCAGCACTGGAATGCCTGTCAAAATACTCTAATTTGCGTTTTAAAGAGCACATCTTGAGGGGCATTAGCCTAAGGTGCGGTTACCGAAAGGATTTATTCAAACAGACATTAGCTCAGTAAGTGGCTTTGGATAAATCAGCATGAGTCATTACACATGGGTCATTCAAGATCATCGGTGTACTGTTAATGTTACATAGATCATATAAATGATTTTATTGACATAAATGAGTAATAAAGTTTGATGAGATAAAACAATTTATAGGGTAAAACAGCGGTTAGGTTAAACACTCTATTCAACCCTTACTGCAACCATAGTAAGTCACTAAATAGTTAGCTGGAGAGAAAAATGAAGGCCATGCATTTAAACAAAAGATTAAACAAAGCATTAAGTAAAAAAGCTCAGGGTTTTACTCTGATCGAACTAATGATCGTAGTTGCCATTATCGGTATTTTGGCTGCGATCGCACTACCTGCGTATAAAGATTACGTCGTTACTGCTGGAGGAGGTTCATCTATGAAAGCAGTAAGCTCAATGACTTCAACCGCTGCAGCATGTGTTACTTCTGATATTGGTTGTCCAACAGTTGCAACCAACATGACAGCTATGGATTTAACAGGTTCAGTTGAATTTGGAAAAGATTCCACCTTAGTTTATACAGGTAGCAAGTGTAAAGTGACTGCTGATATAAAGAAAGATGGAAGTGTTAGCTATTCTGCTTTAGGTGTTGATACTACTGATAACGCACTGTGCCAAAAAGGCGCAGGTATCAAATCTAGTACCTAATCTTATTGTTTTATAGAAAGCCCCTTTCTGGGGCTTTTTTATTTCTCTCAATTAATTATCCCGGTTAACCATAATCTTGGATAAAGTTGCTGATTAAGCGCGGCATCACAAAGGCTATCAATTAACAGTGCACCACAGATTATCACTATTGCCACTAAAGCAACTTTTAATGGCAGTGCTATTGCTCGCGGTTGATATTGGCGGCAATTAAGCGCCAATAATGCCACTAATAATGCTTGGGATAATGGCATCACAATTACCCCATCAAACATGGCATAAACCCATGTCGCGCACAGTGAAAACACCAGCACAATATCGGTTGTGCCCGTGTCGATGTCGAGGTTTTTGTTAATGCTACTTTGTGGTTGTTCAGCCAAATGCTCATTCGACTTTACCCTTAATAATTTAAGCCGCTTTAATATTACCCGTAATTTCATCAGCGACCAACTCGCCAGCAAGATAAACGCAAATACACCAAACTCATATAAAAACTGCAGTAGGGCATTATGAGGATGGGCATTAGGCAAAGGCCTAGCTTCTGCCCATGCAAAACTCATTGGCCCGTGACCTAACCAAACATGTTCGGGGATTGTTTGTAAAATATAAATCCACATGTCAATGCGACCTGAGCTATTGGTCCTTAGCTGCCAAATTTGGCTATCAAAAAGAAACAGTGGAATAATAATGATCAACACTAACCACAAAAGCGTGCCTAAAGTCACAGCCTTCATAATTGGGCGAATAAACGCTTTACGCAGATCAGCAGATAAAAAGCTATACACAACAAACGCTGCCACCACCATTGCGAGTAATGCCCCGCGAGCCTCTGATTGCAACAAGATTAACCACAACACACTAAAAGCCAACATGGCTGCCCGTTTATATTTTTTAAGTTGTTCAATATAAAAAGATAAGCACAATAGCGGCATCAGCATAACTTGCAACTGATTGAAAAATCTCACATTCATAAAGCCAGTAACTAAAGAATGCACATCGGGCCGATTAGCATCGAAGGCATGAAAAAGCAGTAGCAAAAAAAACTTAACTGAAATACAAACCGAAAAAAATAATGCAAACCAAAAAAAATATTGCAGTACAACAGTTTTGCCTATATCCGCAATCAGTACACCGACGATGTAAAACAAGCAGAGCAACAATAAAAAGTTGGCTAACTCAAGCAATGACCAAAATGTGTGTTTACTATTTAGTGCAGAAATAAAACCCAAAATAAATATTACACAGACAACCCAACATGTGTAAGGAGAAAGTATAGCTATCGGTACAGATTTTCTGTATGAAAGCAACACCATAGCGACCATCACAAATACGATAACTAAAATCCGTTTCAGATCATAAGAGTTACCCAGTCCAGCGAAACCACTGAAATAGCCCGAAAGAAGAGAGCCCATAAAAAAGATGGCAAAAAATAAAAAAAGAATTATTCGAGAAACGACATGAGAGAGTATCAACTTGAACATCCTTATTGACGACTTAGACCAGGGCGACCGCACGTATGTGCAACTTTTAAGCAATTGGAGCAACGCGTTCTTCAACTATGAAATAACGAATCTCAATACGCCTAAATATTGAACCGTTGCTGCTTTAAATACAATCTTGTATTGAGCGAAAAACGTTCATGCGGTTACCCTGCGACTTAGACCATAGCAATGATTATTAAAAATAATATTATTGATTTTAAAAAGTAATTATATGTTTGATAAGGACTTTACTCATATAGAACAATAAAAGTCGATTCTAAAATGCCCCCAATCAGAACACTAATAAAGATACAAAAGTAGAAACTAACAGTACCCGATCGCTAAAGCATATACATCAAACTGCATCTCTATGATGAACATCATTTTTCTTCGATTATTGAGCCTTTATTATATATGACAAATGCTTTTTTTGGCGCTATTATGAGCTACTTTATTAAGATAGGAGTGTGTTATGCCATCTACAGGCCTTCACTTAGGGCTGTCGACCCTTTTTATCCGCAAAGGTCTGCTAAATGAAGAGCAGATGGCTAACGCTATCACTAAATCTCGACAAAACAAACACGCCCTCGTAAGCACTTTAGTTCAAAGTAAGCTAATCTCTGCCCGTGCAATAGCTGAGCTTTGCTACGAAGAGTACGGAACGCCACTACTCGATCTCAATGAGTTTGATCTTGCTTCCATCCCTGAGGACTTCCTCAATAAAAAACTGATTGAGAAACACCGCTGCTTGCCCTTATTTAAACGTGGGAATCGCCTCTATATAGGCACATCCGACCCAACCAATATTGCCGCCCTCGAAGATTTTCAGTTTAGTGCAGGCCTGCACGCCGAAGCGATTCTAGTTGAGGAAGATAAGCTCGCTAAAGCGCTAGAGAAAATTCTCGAAGAAGATATCAGTGGTCTCGATTTAGGCGGTATGGACGATGCTGCGCTTGCAGCGATAGAAATTACTGATACCGACAGACGTAGCGAAGAGTCTACAGGTGAGAGTAGTGACGATGCGCCTATCGTTATTTATATCAATAAAATTTTAACCGATGCGATTCGCAAGGGTGCGTCAGATTTGCACTTTGAACCCTATGAAAAGCGCTACCGTATTCGTTTTCGTATAGATGGTATTCTGCACGAAGTCTCTGAGCCGCCGATTAGTCTGGCTGGTCGTCTTTCTGCACGCCTAAAAGTGATGTCGAAACTCGATATCGCCGAACGGCGCGTGCCACAAGATGGTCGAATTAAGATGAAACTATCCCGCACTAAGTCTATCGACTTTCGGGTTAGTACTCTGCCGACCCTGTGGGGTGAAAAGATTGTAATGCGGATTTTAGACTCATCCTCCGCACAATTAGGCATTGAAAAGCTCGGCTACGAGCCAGACCAAGAAAAGCTCTACCTTGAGATGCTAGCAAAACCCCAAGGGATGATTTTAGTAACGGGCCCAACGGGTTCAGGTAAGACCGTCTCCCTTTACACAGGGTTAAATATTCTCAATACCGAAGAGCGTAATATATCTACCGCCGAAGATCCGGTGGAGATTAACCTCGAAGGCGTGAACCAAGTTCACATTAATTTAAAGGCAGGCCTCACCTTCGCCTCCGCACTGCGTTCGTTCTTACGCCAAGATCCCGATGTGGTGATGGTGGGTGAAATCCGCGATCTGGAAACCGCCGAAATTGCCATTAAAGCGGCGCAAACGGGTCACTTAGTCTTATCGACCTTACACACTAACTCGGCGGCCGAAACCTTAACCCGTTTAATCAACATGGGGGTTCCTGGCTACAATATCGCTAGTTCAGTAAACCTGATTATTGCACAGCGCTTAGCCCGCCGCCTCTGCCCCGAATGTAAGCAAGCAGAAGTGATCCCCGAGCATGAATTACTGCGCCTAGGTTTTGACCAAACACAAATTACTCAAGGCTTTACCACCTTTAAACCTGTTGGCTGCGAGCATTGCTCTGCAGGCTACAAAGGCCGGGTCGGTATTTACGAAGTAATGAAGATGTCCGATGAAATCGCGCGCACTATTATGGAAGGCGGTAACTCATTACAAATCGCCTCCCAAGCTAAAGCGCAAGGTATGCGAGATTTGCGTCAATCAGGATTATTAAAAGTGATCCACGGTGTAACGAGTATTGCTGAAGTCAACCGAGTAACCAGTTTTGGCTAAATCCAATCTTTATATATCTAAAGCTAAATCTAAAATGCAGGCAATAGCGCATCATTACTCGCATATTTGAATCTTAGAGTCCAAACTATTTCACAAGCACTGCGTTCAGTTAACTAAAAATCTAGAACGATTTATTTACAGGAATCATTTATGGCTACGGCAACGACAACAAGAAAGCCTCGCACCAAGAAAGCCGAGCAAAAGAGCCAACCAAAAATCTATACCTTCGAATGGAAAGGTGTAAATCGCGACGGCAAGAAAACAGCAGGTGAACTCAGGGGCGCAACCGCCGCTGAAATCCGTAGCCAATTGAAATCCCAAGGCGTAAATCCAAAGAGCGTGCGTAAACAGTCTTCTGCGCTATTTAAACTAGGGGATCCGAAAATCACCCCTATGGATATTGCTGTAATGACCCGCCAAATTGCGACTATGCTAGCGGCGGGTGTACCTTTAGTGACAACTATTGAGCTACTCGGCCGCGGTCACGAAAAAGCTAAAATGCGAGAACTATTAGGAAATATCCTTAGCGAAATTCAATCGGGTATTCCTTTATCCGATGCTATGCGTCCCCATAGACGTTACTTCGACGAACTTTATGTTGACCTAGTTGCAGCCGGTGAACATTCTGGTTCACTAGACTTGGTTTTCGATCGCGTAGCGACCTACAGAGAAAAATCAGAAGCACTGAAATCCAAAATAAAGAAGGCCATGTTCTATCCTGCTGCCGTTGTCATGGTAGCCATTTTAGTCACGGCTTTGTTACTCTTATTTGTCGTACCTCAATTCGAAGATATATTTAAAGGCTTTGGTGCTGAACTGCCCGCCTTTACTCAATTAGTACTGCATATTTCCCGCGGCTTACAATCCTCTTGGTATATCTTTTTAGCCGCCATTGTTGGGGGCGTATTTTTGTTCGTACGGGCGCACCGAAACTCACAAATGGTGCGAGATAGAGTAGACGAAGCTGTGCTTAAAATCCCAGCCATTGGGCCCATTTTACATAAAGGGGCCATGGCTCGATTCGCTCGTACTTTAGCAACCACTTTCGCTGCGGGCGTGCCGTTGATTGACGGTCTAGAATCCGCCGCAGGCGCATCGGGTAATGCAGTCTATCGAAAAGCGATTTTAAAAATTCGTCAAGAAGTGATGGCGGGGATGCAGATGAATGTGGCTATGCAGACCACTGGACTTTTCCCCGACATGTTAGTGCAAATGGTGATGATAGGCGAAGAATCAGGTTCACTAGATAACATGCTCAATAAAGTCTCTACTATCTACGAAATGCAAGTAGACGATGCCGTAGATGGCTTATCAAGCCTGATAGAACCGATTATGATGGTGGTAATCGGTACTGTCGTCGGCGGATTAATTGTTGCTATGTACTTGCCAATCTTCCAGATGGGTAAAGTTGTTAGCGGCTAGTTTAATTTCTCATCCTCAAAATATATATAAGAACATCAAATGTCAGAATTCATCTCCCTTTTAGGCCAGTCTCTAGATCAGAGTCCTTGGCTGTTTATTGCGTTAAGCTTTATTTTTGCCGCTACCATAGGTAGTTTTTTAAACGTAGTGATCCACAGATTTCCTGTGATGATGAAACGGGAGTGGCAGCAAGAATGTAATCAGTATTTGCAGGAATACCACGAAGACACAGTCAAAAAAATAGGGATAGACCAACTCAATAGACCTATTGATGCCTTCCCTGAAAAGTACAATCTTGTTGTGCCTGGTTCAGCCTGCCCTAAATGTAAAACCGCGATTAAACCTTGGCATAATTTGCCTGTATTAGGCTGGTTAATGCTCAAAGGCAATTGCGCCGCCTGTCACGCCCCTATTTCTGCTCGCTACCCTATTATTGAATTCATCACAGGGCTACTTATCGCGACTTTAGCTTGGCATTTTGGTCCAAGCTGGCAGTTTGTTTTTGCGAGCATACTCACCTTTGTGCTTGTAGCACTGACGGGTATCGATCTTGATGAGATGTTGCTCCCCGACCAAATGACGCTACCGTTGCTTTGGCTCGGCTTGATAATCAATCTAAATCATACCTTTGCGAGCCCAACCGATGCCATTATCGGTGCGGCGGCAGGCTATTTAAGCCTGTGGTCCATTTTTTGGCTATTTAAGATCCTCACCGGCAAGGAAGGCATGGGTTATGGTGACTTTAAACTGCTAGCCGTATTCGGTGCTTGGCTTGGCTGGCAAATGCTGCCGCTGGTGATTTTACTTTCGTCCCTCGTTGGCGCAGTCGTTGGCATCACTATGATTGTCAGTAAACGCCTGAAACAAGGGAATCCAATCCCATTTGGCCCTTATATTGCCGCAGCTGGCTGGATAGCCTTGCTATTTGGACAACAGATTGTCGATTGGTATCTATCAACACTGTAAGAGCTAGCAAACTAAGCACTGAGCTATCCGGAGTATGTTATGTCAAAGTTTGTTGTTGGTCTTACTGGCGGTATCGGCAGCGGTAAAACGACTGTTGCCAATTTGTTCGCCGCCGAAGGAATAACCCTAGTCGACGCCGATATCGTTGCCCGCGAGGTCGTCGCTCCGGGTTCAAAAGGGCTGGAAGCGATCGTCACTCATTTTGGTGCTGAGATATTAACACCAGAGGGTGAACTCGATCGCGCCAAGTTGCGGCAGCGGATATTTAGCCATCCAGAAGAGCGCGAATGGCTAAACCAACTATTACACCCCATGATCCGCCAAGAAATGCTAGCGCAGGTAGAAAAAGCGACCTCTGCCTATGTAATTATGGTCGTGCCCTTGCTATTTGAGAACGGGTTAGATAGGTTAGTCAATCGGACTTTAGTGGTGGATATTTCACCTGAGTTGCAAATAAATCGCACCGTAAAACGTGACAATGTTGATGCATCTCAAGTTAATAACATCATTAGTAGCCAATGTAGTCGCAGCGAAAAACTCGCCAGAGCCGACGACATTATTGATAATCAAGGAGAGATATCAACCTTAAAACGAGAGGTGCTAGCATTGCACCAGCGATATTTACAACTTTCTGGTACTGATAACGCCCATGACTGAATTAGTTTACGAACAGCCCCTAAACGAGAAAATTCGCAGCTACTTGCGGCTCGAATACCTCGATAAACAGCTGCAAAGTAACCTAAGCCATGACCACCAACATAGATGTTTTTATCCGCTGTTTTCCCTCTGTGAATTGTCCGAACGCTGTGATTATCGTAATGAAGTATTAAAAGACATTGAACGGCACTTGCTGCAACTCAGCAAATGGCAAGAATTAGATCACGTCGACCACCAGCAAATCGACCTTTTTATCAATGCCCTCACCCAAGCCCGCGAACCGTTGCAAAAGCCCGACCGCTTCGGCAGCCAACTAAAACAAGACAGATTTATTTCCGCGCTACGACAACGCTTTGGCATGCCGGGCGCCTGCTGTAACTTCGATCTGCCGCAACTGCATTATTGGCTAGCTAAACCTTGGGAAGAAAAACAACAAGACTACCGCTCTTGGATAGCACACTTCGAACCTTTGCTCACCCCCATCACCCTATTGCTCCAACTCACCCGCAGCACAGCCCATTACGACAATGCCGTTGCCCATGCAGGTTTTTATCAGGGTGACAGTGCTCAAGCACTTGCTTTGGTGCGAGTCAAAGTCGATGCCTCCCACGGGTGTTATCCTACGATTAGCGGCCATAAAAACCGTTTTGCAATCCATTTTGTGCAGTTTGAACAACAACGCCACTCCGACCGTTCGATTGATTTCTTACTGGCTACCTGTGCATGAAGCCTTTACACTAATGGCCTGAAAGACATTCGTATTGGCGGCCGCTTTATCGCCGTTAACCAAGAGAACAATTATGCCATTGACCGTTAACTGCCCTATTTGCAAAGCCCCTGTCGAATGGGTGCCACAATCTGCATTTAAACCTTTTTGCAGCGAGCGCTGTAAGTTGATCGACCTCGGCGATTGGGCGTCAGAAAAACACGTCATCCCAGTCAAAGCCGAATTTGATCCAGAAGCATTTGATGAATTTGATCTCGATGAAGGCGATTTTTTTAAAGAGTAATTTGTGGGTTTACACACGAATCACTCAGCTCAAGCCTTTAATGCACTTACTTTTACCCACTCATTAATCGATAAATATTATGACTAAACGCATCCATGTTGCCGTCGGCATTATTACTAACTCGGCCGGTGAAATTCTGTTGGCAAAACGCCCAGATCATTTACATCAAGGTGGGAAATGGGAATTTCCTGGTGGTAAAGTTGAGACAGGCGAAACTGTCACTCAGGCATTGATCCGTGAACTCAAAGAGGAAGTCGCGCTCAATGTCACTGATAGTCAGCCATTTATGGCGTTGAGTTTCGACTATCCCGATAAACAAGTGCTACTCGATATCCATTCAGTCACAGAATTTAACGGCACAGCTCAAGGCCTCGAAGGTCAGCTTATCGCTTGGGTCACTAAAGCCGACTTAGTTAATTACGACTTCCCCGACGCTAATAAGCCTATTCTAGAAAAAATTCTCGCCCAGTAATCGAGCCATTTCGCTTATTATTTCAATACGCTCAGTCCCCGAATCGCAATTCGGGGATGTGCTTTTTCAATGTCTTAACTCCGCAAACCATGCAATCCTGTGATCGTTAAGCTTATAGATATTAGCAATGCGTGATCTTGCTTGCAGCAAATCAATTAATCGCTTTAATCGTATCCAGAATAATGTTTGAATCGAATTTCATTCTTTCTCTTCGATTTCGAGGGCGCATCATGCACAATAACGTTAAGGCATTCCTAGCCACTACCGCCTTATTTTTTAGTTGTCAGGTACTAGCCAATGGTGGCTGTGGATTTGAAGAACAACAACAGGGTTTAATTGCGACCTGCAGTGAGGAGAAACAAGAAGTGATTTTAACTGGCATAGTAGAAGCACAACATTTAGTCACAGATCTTAATGAGTTTGCTGAAGGGTATAAAACCTATCAAGTCGATACCACTGCAATCACCCCGCTTAAAAGCATCACTGAACCTACAGAAATTGTAGTGATCATTGGTACTTGGTGCCCAGATTGTCACCGGGAAACGCCGCGCTTTATCCGTATTATGGAAGAAGTCACTAATCCCAATATTAAAGTGACCTATATTGGTGTCGACCGAACGAAAAAAGATCCCGAAGGCTTAGCCGCAAAATACGACTTTACCCGCATTCCAACCTTTATTGTACTGCAGCAAGGTAAAGAAGTTGGCCGCATCGTAGAACGCCCAACGGTTTCCTTAGAAAAAGATCTCGCCGATTTATTGAAATAATCGCCACAGTACAAACATTAAAGGCCGCATCGCGGCCTTTAATGTTTGTATCATGTTTTAATAAAAAATTAGCTGACTTCGTCAATAATCCGCTGAGCTAACATCACTAAAACACCTTCACGTAACGCGCCGCCAGATAAGGCTAAATGCTCGATCCCCAGCAACTCAAACAAGGCCAATAAAATAGCGACACCCGCAGCAAAAGTCGGTGCTCGCTCACTGCAAAGCCCTGCAATCCCCATTAAGCTAATATCTTCTTGAGCGAGGATCTCAGCCTTCAACTGAGTAAGCACATCGAGTGTGATAGTTTCAGATAACCCTCGGTGAAGTAGCACTTCTACCACGGACTGTACAGCGCCGGAGGCACCAACGACACAATGCCAACCGAGATCACGTAGGGTTTGTCTATGCTCTGCTAATGCGATTAGCACTTGCTGCTTAGCATCATCGAAATCTAACTGTTGCAGCGGCAAGCTACTAAAAAATTGGCGATTATAAGTCACGCTACCGAAAGGCAAACTGGTTTTGAACAACACTTGATGCCCATCACCGATAATAAACTCAGTGCTCGCCCCGCCGATATCTATGACTAAACGGCGGCCTTGACCACAGGTGGTCGCCACCATGCCTTGATAGATAAGCTCAGCTTCACGCATGCCTGAGATGATTTCAATTGGATGACCAAGGAGTGGCAATGCACGCCGATTAAACTCATCGGCATTACTGATACTGCGAAGGGTTGCGGTAGCAATCACAGCCACATGATGTGCTTCAATCTTATGTTGCACCAACATCTGGGCAAACATACTCAAACAGTCGAGGCCGCGCTGCATGACATCGGGGCTTAAGTTGCCATCGTTGCCTATGCCTTCGGCGAGCCTCACCTTGCGTTTATATTTCGCAATAATATGTGGCTGACCACCACGCGTTTTGGCAATCAGCATATTAAAACTATTTGAGCCTAATGTTATAGCGGCATAAGCGGGTGTTGGCATTTACGAATGTCTACGTGTCCTATCATGACGAGGAGGGCGAGCACCACTGCGTTGCGCACCAGTTCGGCTTGCACCTGTACGATCACGCAGGTTTCGAGTGCCGCTCGGATGTTTACGGTGGATCTTCGCTGGCGTTGGAATATCGGCCAATAAAGCTTCACTGTCGTAATTACTCACTGGAATCGAATGATTAATATAGCTTTCGATTGCTGGCAAGTTTAGCGCGTACTCTTCACAGGCAAAGCTTATCGACATGCCCTTATTACCCGCACGACCCGTACGACCGATTCGGTGAACATAATCTTCACAATCATCAGGTAAATCATAGTTATACACGTGTGATACGTCAGAAATATGTAAACCACGAGCCGCGACATCGGTAGCAACTAATATATCTAACTCACCACTGGTAAACTGCTCAAGGATACGAATACGCTTTTTCTGTGGCACATCACCCGTTAACAAACCTACGCGATGTCCGTCACCTTCAAGCCAAGACCAAAGCGTTTCACAGCTGTGCTTAGTGTTAGAGAAAACGATGGCTTTTTCTGGCCAATCTTCTTCAATTAAGGTCAGCAGCAAACGCATCTTCTCTTCTTGCGAAGGATAGAAGATTTCTTCTTTGATGTTTTTGGAGGTTTTTTCTTCTGGAGTGATTTCGACTTTAACGGGCTCGTTCATGTGATCGTAAGCCAGCTCTTGTACTTTCATCGACAAGGTTGCCGAAAATAGCATATTAAGACGTTGATTTGCCTCAGGCATACGTCTAAACAAGAAGCGGATATCTTTGATAAAACCTAGATCGAACATACGATCGGCTTCATCTAATACCACTGCCTGAATTGAATTCAAGCCAATAATACCTTGGCGAACGTAGTCGATAATTCGACCCGTAGTACCAATCAAGATATCAACACCTTGATCTAATACTTTACGCTGAATGTCGTAACTTTCGCCGCCATAAACAATACCCACCTTCAAGCGAGTATGCCTAGCAAGTAAAATGGCGTCTTTAGCAATCTGAATCGCCAGCTCACGAGTTGGAGCCATAATGATGGCGCGGGGCTGATTAATCAGTCGACCTTCAGGTATCGGAGTCGATAATAAATGATTAAAAGTAGCAACCAAGAAGGCCATTGTCTTACCAGTGCCCGTTTGAGCTTGGCCTGCAATATCCTTTGACTGAAGTAATACTGGCAATGATAACGCCTGGATCGGCGTACAAAATTCGAAGCCATTCTCGGCAAGGGCCTGTTTAACCTCAGGATGTAGAGGTAGGTCGGCAAACCTTTGGGTAGATAGATGTGTTTCGCTCATAGCGCAAGCTTACCTGTTGAGGTTGCAATAAGATACTCGATCGTTTGAAATAGCCACATTGTAAAAAGGTAACTTGAAAAGCTATTTTTCAGCCCCAATATACATGGTAAGCCATTAACAAACCAGCAATGGCACCCAAACTGGAGAACATCATGAGCGATAAAATTATATACCTGAGCGACGACAGCTTCGAAAACGACGTATTAAAGTCTGATTTGCCAGTATTGGTAGACTTCTGGGCCGAGTGGTGTGGCCCTTGTAAAATGATCGCTCCAATTTTAGACGATGTGTCTGAAGAATATGCAGGCCGCGTAACTATCGCTAAATTAAACGTTGACCAAAACAATGTTTCTCCAGCGAAATATGGCGTTCGTGGCATCCCAACTTTACTGTTATTCAAGAACGGCGAATTAGCCGCAACTAAAGTTGGTGCGCTATCAAAAACGCAATTAAAAGAGTTTATCGACGCGCAAATCTAATTTGATGTCGTAATGAGTGACCTCCGGCACAAGCTATAAATTAATTGTGCCGGAATTTCCCTAAATTTCTGGACGCCCCGCTTTGTTAGTGCTACTTTAATAACCAGATTCTTTCTAATAACCTCTTCTCGCTCGTCAATCACTATCCTGAATTACATCCTTACTGATTGATCGCGGTAAGCTTTGTCGCGTAACACAAGACCCCCAAAATGAACTTAACTGAATTAAAAGACACGCCGATTTCTGACCTAGTCTCGCTAGCTGAAAATATGAAGCTCGAAAATATGGCCCGCGCTCGCAAGCAGGACATTATTTTCTCAATCCTTAAAGCCCACGCAAAAAGTGGAGAAGACATTTTCGGCGGTGGGGTATTAGAAATACTCCAAGACGGTTTCGGCTTCTTACGCAGCTCAGACGGTTCTTATTTAGCTGGTCCAGATGACATCTATGTCTCACCAAGCCAAATTCGCCGCTTCAACATGCGAACGGGTGATACCATTTTTGGTAAAATTCGCCCACCAAAAGAAGGCGAGCGTTATTTTGCCCTATTGAAAGTCAACGAAGTTAACTTCGATAAACCAGAAAACTCCCGTAATAAAATCCTCTTTGAAAACTTAACCCCACTCCACGCAGAAGAACGTATGCGTATGGAGCGCGGCAACGGCTCAACTGAAGATATTACCGCGCGTATTCTGGATTTATGCTCACCAATTGGTAAAGGTCAACGTGGTTTGATCGTTGCACCACCAAAAGCAGGTAAAACGCTATTACTTCAAGGTATTGCTCAAAGCATCAGCTACAACAACCCAGAAGTGGTGTTGATGGTATTGCTGATCGACGAACGCCCAGAAGAAGTAACAGAGATGCAGCGCCTCGTTAAAGGCGAAGTTATCGCATCAACCTTCGATGAGCCAGCCAGCCGCCACGTTCAAGTTGCCGAAATGGTGATTGAAAAAGCAAAACGTTTGGTTGAGCACAAGAAAGACGTCGTGATCTTACTCGATTCGATTACCCGTTTAGCCCGTGCCTATAACACTGTTATCCCATCATCGGGCAAAGTGTTAACTGGTGGTGTGGATGCTAACGCCCTGCACCGTCCAAAACGCTTCTTCGGTGCGGCACGTAACATCGAACACGGCGGCAGCTTGACCATTATCGCCACAGCCTTGGTTGATACGGGTTCTAAGATGGACGAAGTGATCTACGAAGAATTTAAAGGTACAGGTAACCAAGAGCTACATTTGTCACGTAAAGCGGCAGAAAAGCGCGTGTTCCCAGCCATTGACTTCAACCGCAGCGGTACGCGTCGTGAAGAAAAACTCACGACTCAAGAAGAACTGCAAAAAATGTGGATCCTGCGTAAGATCTTAAATCCTATGGATGAAGTCAGCGCAATGGAATTCTTAATCGACAAATTGGCAATGACCAAGACTAACGAAGAATTCTTTACCGCGATGAAACGCGCTAAGTCTTAATCTTCGCGAATCGCTAAAAAAGCCGCATCATGCGGCTTTTTTGTTTTTTGAATCCTAAGATTTTTGCACAGCCAGTATTTTTCCTAAGCTTTTATTCAAAGCCTGTGTACGCTGCCGCAACATTTCCCGCAGCAATAAGACGACAGGCGTGACATGCTCGCGCCCTGGGCACACTAAATACAAATCGACGGGCTCACCTTGATACTCAGGCAACAAACGCACTAATCGCCCTGAGATTAAGTCATCGGCCAGATCTAGACTCGACTTAAAGACCAACCCTTTACCAGCCACAGCCCAACGGCGAGCAATTTCCGCATCGTTAGCACTACGATTGCCCGTGACACGCACTTTGAATTCTTGGCCATCACGCCTAAATTGCCATTGATCGTGCGTTCGCTCATCTAACTTATAAAACAAGCAATTATGCTCAACTAATTGTTCTAGTGAATCAGGTACACCAAACTCGGCCAGATATTCAGGTGAGGCGCACAAGACACGATCAACACTACAGATAGGAAAAGCCACTTGGTTTGAGTCCTGCGGTTTGCCGTAACGCACTGCGACATCAATTTTATCGTGGTAAAAACTGCTGATGTTGTCGCCAAGGTGTAAACGCACTTGCAGCTGCGGGAAATCGAGCAAAAATTCATCGAGCCAAGGCACAAACAGATTACGACCAAAATCCGAAGAAACCGAAAGGCTTAAGGTGCCAGATATCTTACCTTTATCACTGGCGATGGCCTGTTCGCCGAGCGCTAAATCGCTTAGCGCACGTCGGCAATGAATAAGATAACGCTCACCTTGTACAGTCAAACGTAAGCTTCGGGTCGTGCGGATAAATAAGCTAGTATCAAGCTGTTTTTCAAGCCGTTTTATTGCGGCGCTGGCAGATGCCGCGGAGATATCCATCTCGGCCGCAGCGGCAGAAATATTGCCACAATCGGCGACCCGCACGAACAAAGCTAAATCATTAATCAACATGATTATCAAAAATCCTTTGAAAAAATTACAAACTTTATCCTGTTTATCTCTTGGCTAATATTCCACACAATGGCTACTCGATACAAGTAGACTCAAGCAAATAGACTCAAGCCAGTACACCCAGAGGAATTAACATGAAAGCCATTGGTTACCAAACTGCAGGTGCAATCACAGCACCCAATGCATTAGAAGACATCACGTTAGCCGAACCGACGGCAACGGGTTTTGACCTCTTGGTGGAAGTCAAAGCCATTTCCGTCAATCCGGTTGATACAAAAATCCGCGCATCCAGCTCGGCGCCAGCGAGCGAATATAAGATCATCGGCTGGGATGCGGTCGGTGTCGTCAAAGCAGTTGGCGAAAACGTCAGCCTTTTCAAGGTCGGTGATGAAGTGTGGTACGCGGGCGATATTAGTCGCAGCGGAAGTTATGCAGAATATCAATTGGTTGATGAACGAATTGTCGGCCATAAACCTAAGAGTTTAACCTATGCCCAAGCGGCGGCATTACCCTTAACCGGGATTACGGCATGGGAGATTCTATTCGACCGCCTAGGTCTACCCCTAGATGGTTCGGCAACTGACGCCCGCATTTTAATTATCGGCGCGGCCGGTGGTGTGGGCTCTATCATCACTCAACTGGCGGTAAAACTCACAGGGGCAGAGGTGATTGGTACTGCTTCTCGGCCTGAATCTGCCGCTTGGGTGCAAAAACTCGGCGCCGATGCGGTCATAGACCACACTAAATCGCTCTCGGGCGAACTTGCCAATATTGGCATTACTGATGTGACCCATGTGATTAGCTTGACCCAAACCGACCAACACTTCGATGAGATCGTACAAGTGCTTAAGCCACAAGGGAAACTGGCGCTAATCGATGATCCTAAAGGTCCATTAGATGTGATGAAACTCAAGCGTAAGAGCCTGTCATTACATTGGGAGCTGATGTTTACCCGTAGTCTTTATCAAACCGAGGATATGATTGCGCAACATCACTTGCTCAATCGCTTAAGTGCCCTTATCGATACAGGCGAGTTACAGAGTACGTTCGGCGAGCACTACGGCACCATTAATGCCCAAAACTTAATTAAGGCCCACGCTCAGATTGAGTCAGGCAAAGCTATAGGTAAAATTGTTTTAGAAGGTTTTAACCAATGAAAATAACGGTATTTGCCCAAATCATAGCGAATCAAGGCCAAAGCGACGCGCTATTTAAGATACTCAAGCAACTCGTGACGGACACGCATAACGAAGCTGGCTGCATCGAATACAAGCTGCATCACTCATTGGATGATGAAAATATCTTCTGGATGTACGAAATTTGGCAATCCCAAGCAGCATTGGATGAACATATGGCGAGTGCGCATTTCCAAGCATTTGTCGCCCAAACGGCAGACTTAATCAGTCGAGCTGACATCCATAAAAGCTACGCCTGTTAGTCAATAAAAAAGCGCCAAACACGTTGGCGCTTTTCATAATGATCACTTATCAAATCAGCGTCATAGCCATCTTGCGGCGTAAATAGGCGATTTGCTGCATGTGTGGTAAATCCTTAGGACAGTTGTCTTGGCAGCCGAGTAAAGTCATACAACCAAACACCCCATCCTGATTACCAATCACATGGTAAAAATCCTCCGCTGTGCGCGCATCACGGCTATCCATCTCAAAACGGGCAATTTTCATCATACCGACGGCGCCGACAAAGGTTTCACGCATTTGCTTAGTCGCGCAAGCTGAAACACACACGCCGCACTCAACGCAGCGCTCAAGCTCATACAGGCGCGCAGCTTCGTCTGGGTCCATTGGATCTTCGAGGCGATGCACGCTGATATCGTTAGATTTTGGATGCAACCACAGCTTTAAGCGTTCGGCGAGTTCACGCATAAATTTACCGGTATTGACCGAGAGATCGCCAATCAACTCAAAGCCAGGCAGCGGCATTAACGTGATTTCGCCCTTGGGATATTTAGCGGTTAAAGTGCGACAGGCCAGCGTTGGGAAACCGTTAATCACCATAGCGCAACTGCCGCAAATACCGGCACGGCAGACAAAGTCAAACTGCAATGAAGTATCTTGCTCTTCCCTGAGTTTATTAAGGGCGATAAATACCGTCATCCCCGGCGTTTCGGTAAGCTGATAACGCACCATTTTCGGCTTATCGTTTGGCTCCTGCGGATCATAACGAAAGATATTAAAGGTTAACTGGCGACCTTGGCTCATTATGATTTTTCTCCTAACGCATTGGCAGATGGGCTTTTTAAGGTATCACTCAAACGTTCATTATTAGGCTGTAAGCTTTCGGGTAATTCAAAGGGCATAAGCGCCCGCTGCCGTTGATAACGGTCCGCATCCTCACCTAGCTCAGCTAAAATATTGGCAATCTGCTGCTCACGTTTTTCGGTGTCGGGATGCACTATGGCGTTGTTGATGCCATAGCCACGATAGCCCGGCGGGAGTTCCATCTTCATCACATCGAGCGCTTCGTAATTCAGCACAGGTTCGAGCGCATCGGCATCGGGCCAACTGGCCAAGGTGCGATTTAGCCAATCACGGTCATTACGCTGTGGAAAATCCTCACGGGCATGGGCACCGCGACTCTCTGTTCGCGCCGCGGCGCCGCAGGCTACGGTTAGCGCCACTTTCAGCATACGCTTGACCCGCAGGGCTTCGACCAGCTCAGGATTGGCGTGACGTTTTTTACACTTAAGCCCGAGTTTACGAGAACGTTCCAGCAACACTTTAAGTTCAGCGACCGCCTTATCAAGCTCGGGGCCATTACGGAAAATCCCCACATAATCCATCATGATGCGCTGCATTTCACGTTTGAGGGCAAAGGCGCTCTCGTGGCCATCACCTTCGATCAGCAGATCAATTTCACTCTGCACCTGCTGCATAAAGCGTTCTGCAAGCTGAGTGTCAATCTCAAGGCTATTGTTCTCACAAAAATCGGCGACATATTTACCGATAATCATGCCGCCAACCACGGTTTCGGCCAACGAATTACCGCCTAAACGGTTAAAGCCATGCATATCCCAACAGGCAGCCTCACCGACACTGAACAAACCTTTAAGCTGTGGACTTTCACCCGTGGCATTGGTTCGAATGCCACCCATGGAATAATGCTGGGTTGGGCGCACTGGGATCCAATCTTTAGCGGGATCGATACCGAGGAAGTTTTCACAAATTTCCTGCACTTCACGCAGGTTGGTTTCGATATGTTTGCGACCTAACAGAGTGATATCCAGCCACAGATGCGGCCCATAGGGGCTATCGACGCCTTTACCTTTACGTATGTGCTCTGTCATGCGGCGTGATACCACATCCCGCGATGCCAACTCTTTCTTATCGGACTCATAGTCTGGCATAAAGCGGTAACCGTCTTTATCACGCAATAAACCGCCATCTCCACGGCAGCCTTCTGTGGTTAAAATGCCCACGGGCACGATAGCAGTGGGATGGAATTGTACCGCTTCCATATTGCCAAGGGTGGCAACGCCGGTTTCTAGCGCGAGCGCTTGGCCTATCCCTTCGCAGATAATCGCATTGGTCGACACTTCATAAATTCGGCCATATCCACCAGTGGCGATGGTGGTGGACTTAGCCACATAAGCCCTCAGTTCACCGGTTATCAAACAGCGAGCGATTACCCCATGGCAGCGCTTACCATCGTGAATAAGTGCCAACGCTTCGATACGTTCATGGACGGGAATATCCATAGAAATCGCTTTATTATCCATGGCATACAACAGCGAATGACCCGTACCATCGGCCGTATAGCAAGTGCGCCATTTTTTTGTGCCGCCAAAGTCACGGGCGTTAATTAGTCCATGGGCTTCCTGCGCCTCATGCAGCGTCACTTTTTGCGCGTTAACGATCACATCTCTTGGGCCAGCACTCACCCTCGACCAAGGTACGCCCCACGTCGCCAATTCACGCACCGCCTTAGGTGCACAGTGAGCAAACATCCGCGCGACATCTTGATCGCAGCCCCAATCGGAACCTTTTACCGTATCTTGAAAATGCACGTCTTCATCATCGCCCATGCCTTTTACGGCATTGCCTAAGCTCGCCTGCATGCCGCCTTGGGCAGCTGCAGAGTGGGAACGTTTTGCAGGAATGAGTGACAGGACTAAGGTATCGAGTCCACGTTCTTTGGACGCGATGGCGACCCTTAAGCCAGCAAGTCCGGCACCTACCACCAATGAATCGGTATAAATCAGTTTCACGCCTGCTCCTTAATCGGGTCATTTATTCTTATGTAGTTTGCGGTGTTCGACATTCTATTCACGATTAGCTTATTCATTGATTTACTTATTCATTAATTGCCGGCGGAATTAACTCGCATGGGGTAAAAATGCCAGCAGTGAAGCTATGCCTACTGTGATAAATAGCACGCTCACAATGGTCTTGATCTTACGTAATCGACTGCGGCTATTGAGATCCCGCGCCGCGCCCCATTTCAAAGCCACACGGTAAATACCAATTGCTGCATGTAACTCCACAGTAAGCAGCAAAGGCAGGTAAACCATCCACACCCCTTGGTTCCAAATACGGTCGGCGCTCCCTTGGGGGCCAATGGTTTCGGGAGCCGAGCCAATAAGCCACAGATGTACTGGCAACAGCAGTAAAATCACCACACCGGTAATAGCTTGCCAACGCCATAGACGCGTATCACTGTGGTTGATCACTTGCATTTGCTGCCGCAATGCCCTTTGCTGGCGCAAACTCATGGGTAACTTTTGCAGCGCAACTAACACATGCACTAACGCAAGAGCCGCGATACCCATTGCAATACCCGTCACCACCAAGGGATAACCGTGGCCATCGTCAGAAAGAAAGCTCAGCTCCATAGTGCGCGCTACCCAATTCATGGCATCGCTACCCAGTAAAATCGATGAGACTAAGACTAAGTGGGTCCACAGAAAAACCGCGAGGATGACGCCAGACAAGCTCTGACTTAAATCCAGCCAAGCACTCGATTTTTTAATAGTTAGTTTGATCGCCATCCTCTCGCCTCATACCGTTGACCTTATCGAGCCAATCTCATTAAGTCTTACTGCAAATTAATATCGCTCACATATCCACACGAAAACGTGAGCCAGATCAATTGAGTGCTGAATAATTAACCTAACGCTTAAATAATAGCAGTGAAACAAAATCCTGCTGCCGGCTCAAAACCTACTCAGGCACGAAAGGCTGTACAGGAATACCCAGCTCACTGCCGATAAATAGATATGAAACTAGGCTCGCAGTACCAAGGCATAGCAAGTAAATAATCAGCACCTTGGCGAATTTTCGCAGGCCTGAGCGTTTGGTGGTTATGCCCCACTTTACCGCGACGCGATACAGGCCAATCATGGCGTGCACAACCACAGCAGGCAGCAACAGCACATACAGCAACCAAGCATTATCGTGATACACCCGCTCAGCCGATAAATGCGGGCCAATTTCAGGATTCAAAATCATAGTGAAGAGATGAACAGGAACGAGGAAAAATAAGATAAAGCCGGTGATCAGTTGCCAAAACCACGCATGGGTATCCTTGTGGTTGATGCTACCCATGTGCAAGCGCAGGGCGCGCCATTGCCCGAGCTGCGCCGGAAAACGCCGCAGTGCCACCGCCGCATGTACTATCACCATCAATAACATAAACACCGAAAACACTTTAGTAACTATAGGGAAACCATGTCCTGTGCTGCTGAACATGCCACCTTCAAGCAACTGCACTACATGGTAAAAAGCCTCTTTACCCAGCAAAATGCTCGACTCAAAATGCATATGCAGCAATAAAAAGCCGCCGAGCATAATCCCAGTCGCACTCTGTAGCCTATCAGCCTTTGCTGACCAAGGATGACCTTGCGATGTACTCACCCTATTGTGAACTCGAGTTATGCTTGTCATCTTGGATTCACCTATGTCGTTTGTCGTTGGCACCTCTTGGCAAACTACACCATAGCAGTAACGCAGATCCGGCTTCAGCATCACAGATTTAAAGCGTGAGCCAACTCACCTGATTGAGTGCAACTCTTAGAACAAGATCACAAAAAACGCACCAAACCAAACAAAGGTAAAACTAATTAACCAATATATTTCATGGTGTTATACAAAAAATTAAAACTGACAATTCGCTTTCCAGCACCAATCGATGCGTGTTCGCTAACACTTTGTCTACGCAGACAAAAACGCTACACCGCGATAGTCAGTCGCAGAACCTTAAGCCATGGTTTACAATAGCGCGATATTTTGAACCCTTAGCGTTTGCACACTCAGCCACAGGATGCCCCCATGCCTTGGATCCAACTCCGAATCAACACCAATAGCGACGACGCTGAAACCATCAGCGACTTGCTCATGGAAGAAGGCTCAGTCTCTATCACCTTTGAAGACGGTAAAGACACCCCTATTTTTGAACCTAAACTGGGCGAAACCCCACTGTGGCGCGATACCGTTGTCGTTGCCTTATTCGATGCAGAAACCGATCTGACACCGACCATCGCCATGTTGAAAACCTTGCCTTTCCTCGGTGAGCACTTCAGCCATAAAGTCGAACAAATTGAAGATAAAGACTGGGTGCGTGAGTGGATGGATAACTTCCACCCCATCCAATTCGGCACGCGTCTGTGGATCTGCCCAAGCTGGCGCGAGATCCCCGATCCAACTGCAGTCAATGTGATCCTCGATCCCGGTCTTGCCTTCGGCACAGGTACTCACCCTACGACTGCATTGTGTTTAGAATGGTTAGACAGCTTAGATTTAAGCAATGAAGAAGTAATTGATTTTGGCTGTGGCTCTGGCATCTTAGCCGTAGCCGCACTGAAACTGGGCGCGAAAAACGTCACAGGTATCGATATCGACTATCAAGCCATCGACGCTTCACGTGCTAATGCCGAGCGCAATGATGTCGCCGACAAGCTAGCCTTGTACTTACCAGAAGATCAACCCGCCGATCTCAAAGCCGACGTACTGGTCGCCAACATTCTTGCCGGCCCACTGCGTGAATTAGCGCCTTTGATCGCAGAACGCGTAAAAACCGGTGGCAAACTTGCCCTTTCCGGTCTCCTCAAAGAACAAGCCCAAGAAATCTCTGACTTTTATAGCCAATGGTTCGATATGGACGCAGCGGCTCACAAAGAAGATTGGAGCCGCTTGACAGGCAAGCGTAAATAGCGCTAAAGGGTGGCGCAACATGCGCCACCGCTGGCTTCCAACTATTTAGCCTCTGACTTCTCGCCGATTAAAAGTCAAGAAAAAAAATTACCTCTAGGTCATTTATTGACCTTTTCACGGCCAACAAAAAGGGCTACTATAGCGCCCCTTTGAAGAGCTAAGGTGAAACATAAAATGCAGATTGGACCCTATCAACTGAACAATCAGCTGATCGTGGCACCAATGGCAGGTGTCACCGATCAAGCTTTCCGTAATCTTTGTCTTCGTTATGGCGCAGCCCTAGCGGTTTCCGAGATGCTTTCATCCAATCCTGAAGTTTGGGATACAGATAAAAGCCGCCAGCGCATGACGCATTCTGGCGAGGAAGGCATCCGCTCAGTGCAAATTGCTGGAGCCGATCCTGATTTAATGGCGCAAGCCGCATTGTTCAATGTTGAACAAGGCGCTCACATCATTGATATCAATATGGGTTGCCCCGCGAAAAAAGTGAATAAAAAGCTGGCTGGCTCAGCGCTGATGCAAAACCCGCCGCTGGTAAAAGAGATTTTACAAGCCGTGGTCGCCGCAGTGAATGTGCCCGTCACGTTAAAGATTCGCACCGGCTGGGAGCCAGAACACAAGAATGGTGTTCAAATCGCCCAGATTGCAGAGGATTGTGGCATCGCCTCGCTCGCCGTTCACGGCCGCACGAGACAATGTATGTACAGAGGCGATGCTGAGTACGACACGATCAAAGCAATCAAACAGAATGTCTCGATTCCTGTCGTCGCCAATGGGGACATCGACAGTCCGGAGAAAGCCCGCTTTGTGCTGGAATACACCGGTGCCGATGCCTTGATGATAGGACGGGGTGCTCAAGGACGGCCTTGGATTTTCAGAGAAATCCAGCACTACTTGGAAACGGGTAATAAGCTAGCGCCCATTGAGGTTGCCGAACAGCGTCAAGTGATGCTGGAACACCTCACCAAACTGTATGACTTATATGGTGAATACAAGGGTATCCGCTTCGCCAGAAAACATATGGGATGGTACCTAGACCAAGAAGCTCAGCGCCAATTTAGGGCTGACTTTAATCGGCTGGAAACCGCTGCAGAACAGTATTCCCTCGTGGAATGTTATTTTGATGAATTAGTACAGAATTAATAAAGAGCAGAATAGAATGTTTGATCAGACAACTAACACAGAAGTTCACCAGCTTACCGTTGGCAAAATCGAAACCGCAAACGGCACTATCAAGCCCCAGTTATTACGTGACGCAGTAAAGCGTGCCGTAACTAACTTCTTCGCACAGTTGGACGGTCAGGAAGCACAAGAAGTTTATGAAATGGTGCTAAGCGAAGTTGAAGCGCCTCTGCTTGACATCATCATGCAACACACTCGTGGCAACCAAACCCGCGCAGCAAACATGCTAGGTATCAACCGTGGTACTCTGCGTAAGAAATTGAAAAAATACGGCATGAACTAATCCTCAAGGATTAAGCTGTTGTATTGAAAAAGAAAAGGCCTGAAGAGATTCAGGCTTTTTTGCTTTCTGACACACAATCTTCTAATGTACGCCTTTCTAATGCGCGCCCTTCTTATGCACATAGTTACACAGTCACCATCATGCTTGGTTCACGCCAACTAAGACATGATTCACCAACACTATGAGCTTGGCTGCGTTTGATGACCAAAATCAATAGACAATCCACACCGACCCATAGCACAACCTTGACGCGAGCCATCGGGTTTTAAGTTATAATGCATTTAAAAATCAGCCTGTTAATTCTAAAACTTTTTTAGCCGTAGGTTTTACATTGTCATTGACTCACTCTGAACAAGATATCAAACACAGTTGGTTTGGCCATTTCTTTATTGGCAAAGCTGATGCGGTAAAACTCAGCGCCAGTGGTATTAGCATTAATCGCACTAAAGGCGGCTTTTTTGCTCACTCTCGCCGCGCTAACAAAGTTGCCGCTGACGAATGCTTTACCTGGCAGCAGCTCGACTCCCCGCCGGTTTTTACCTTAAGTCCGCTCGGATACTTGCTAGGTTTCACTGTATCTGGCAAAGCCTATCAACTGCCGTTTCTGAGCTATTTTGCGCAGCATCAATTTGGCAACGAAATCGCACTGCTTTGGGCGAATGCCAATGGGGCGCGCATTGCTGAGTTAGTGGCGAAAGTCGATAAAATACTGGCACACACTTATTTACGAGAATCGCGTTTAGCAATGATACAAACCAGAGTTGCGCGCGAATATCAGCGTTGGTTTCCTTGGTGTGAAAACCTGCCCTTGGCGGCAAATCTACACACTTTGTTAGCGAGGCTTAAGCAAATCCACCGCTGGACTCGCGCCGATGTAAAACAGCTGCGTGAAAATTACATTCAGTCTCAGCTCGTTAAATTTGCCGACTATTTTGAGCGTGTAGAATCTAACCCCTTAACCGAAAAACAGCGCCGAGCTTGTATTATCGATGATAACAATAACTTGCTATTGGCAGGTGCAGGCACGGGCAAAACCAGTGTGATGGTCGGGCGAGCGGGATATTTACTTAAGAGTGGTCAAGCAAAACCCGATGAAATACTGCTGTTAGCCTATGGCCGTCAAGCGGCTGACGAGATGGATGAGCGGATTAAAAACAAGCTTGGCACTGAGAATATCAAGGCGAGTACTTTCCACAGTTTAGGCTTAAAAATTATTGCCGATGTTGAGCGCGCTAAACCCAGTTTGTCCCCTTGGGCAGAAGATGACAAAGCCAAAGCGCTGTGGGTGCACAATACCCTTGAGACTTTGATTGAAGATGTGGCTTACCGTAAGCAGCTTTTCGAGTACTTCAGCCGTTTCTATTATGTTGAAAAAAGCCCGTTCGAGTTCGAGGTGGAAGGTGAGTATTTTCAATACTTGAATGATAACGATATTCGCAGTCTTAAAGGTGAGCGAGTCAAAAGCTTTGGTGAGCTCTACATTGCCAACTGGCTATTTAGCAACGGCATCGAATATGTTTATGAAGCTAAGTATGAGCATGATGTGCGCAGTATTGAATTTCGTCAGTATCAACCCGATTTCTATCTGCCTGAATATCAAGTTTATCTTGAATACTATGGTATTGATGAACACCACAATACCGCCCCTTATATCGATAACCAAAAGTACTTGGAATCGATGGCATGGAAACGCCAGCTACATCAACAACATGGTACTAAGTGTATTGAGCTATTTTATTACCAACATAAAAACGGGTCGTTAATCGGTAAGCTTGAGCAAGCTTTACAGATCTTTAAAGTGCAATACGCGCCCTTACCCGATGAAGCCATACTCGCCACCCTGCATGAACTAGGCCGCGTAACCGAATTGGCAAAAATGTTTAGTCAGCTGATTGGCCTATATAAAGCAACTTGCCTTGATGAACATGGTCTTGAGGGAGTATTTGCCCGCGCCGCCGATGCTCAGCAGACCCGTAAGGCATTCGAACTGCTTGAGCCCATCCTCACGCGCTATGAGCAACATTTAGCAATAAATGGCGACATTGATTTTGAGGACATGATTGGCAAAGCGCTGACGTATCTACAACGTGGGCAATTTATTAGCCCGTGGCGTTTTATTATGGTGGATGAGTTCCAAGATATTTCAGAACCACGTGCCCGCTTAGTGCGTGCCTTGAGGGATTCCAGTGCGCCACATTCTAAAGCGCAGGCGTCTTTATTTTGTGTCGGGGATGACTGGCAGGCAATTTATCGCTTTAGCGGTGCAGATGTGAGTTTAACCACGCAGTTTACTCGCTATTTTGGCCCAACCGCCCTAAGCAAACTAGATCTAACTTTTAGGTTTAACAGCAGTATTGGGAAGGTTGCCACCCAGTTTGTCAGCCAAAATCCCACACAATTGAGCAAGGATATTCGCTCCCTCACGCAGGTTACCTCCCCCGCAGTTTCAATAATACGCCGAGGAGAAAACGAACCTGCCAGTAAAGATGAGCCAAGCCCGAATGCACTGGAACAAGCATTAACGGCAATAAGTGCAAGGATAAGCGCCGGAAGTGACAAACTTAGCAGCGTACCGAGTGTCTATTTGCTGGCCCGTTTTAGGTTTCAGTTACCCGATAACAGCCAAGTTAACCAACTTAAAACTAAGTACCCCAACATGAAGATTGAGTGCCAATCTTTTCATGCTTCGAAGGGGAAAGAAGCCGATTATGTGGTGATCATGGGGATGAAGACGGGAATGCATGGCTTTCCGTCGATGAAAATTACGCCGCCGATACTGGATGCTTTTTTACCTAAAACTGAAGCATTTGAATTTGCAGAAGAACGCCGACTATTTTATGTCGCGTTAACGCGGGCAAAACACCGCGCCTATGTGACTGCCGATATGACAGATGTGAGTCCTTTCGTCACTGAACTGCTTACAAAAAGCTACGATATTGAACAAGATGAGTTCAACACCTCGTTAGTGCAAAGGTTATTTGAAGAAGTAAAATGCGTGCGTTGTAGCACGGGAACGCTTAAGCCTAGAACGGGGAATTTTAAATCGTTTTATTCTTGCTCACATTTTCCCTTGTGTGATCACAAGGAGCAAGGCTGTGAACTTTGCGCTAGCCCAATGACCCGCACACGCTTTGCTGGCTTTAAGGTATGTTTGAATGAGAACTGTGGTCATATAGCACCACTTTGTAGCCTCTGTGGCGGCGATATGCTGTTAAAGGATGGTCGATTCGGCCCCTTTTGGGCCTGTCGCAATTACCGCGGGCAAAACCTACCCAGTTGTACGAATACACTAAACAAGGCCAAGTTATCGCTCCCAAATTAAGTGATAAAAAGCGAAACACTTTGGCATTTTCGTCAATCTGTATTTCAAGGTTACGAGAGCCAATTTGCAACTCCAAGCTAAGGCGGCCACCTACTCCTTAAGAGATATTTCGCTCAATTAACTGTGATATCATCAGCAAATCCTGAGTATTTTAGTCGGGTTTAGTTGCTACGCATTAAAGCTGCAAATAATATGAATGTAAATTTATTGCTGCTTTGGAGCTATTTATGTCTGCTACTTCTACCCCAAAAGATGCACAAGCCACTGGCCATAGAGTGGATTCTCAACCTCGCCATGATGCACAACTTGGTCAAGGTTTTCCGCTTAGTGAGAGCACTCAGGATAACCACTGGCTAGAACAAAAAGTCGGTGAGTTGGTTGCCGAAGATTTTCGCCGCGCCCATGTGTTCAGCCAATTTGGTATCGATTTCTGTTGTGGCGGCGGTAAACCGCTGTCGATCGCCTGCGAGCGTGCAGAAATAGATCCCGCAAAAGTGGTTGCTGCACTGAATGCCGTAACACTGACTGGCAGCAAAGAAGATGAATTGAATCAATTACCCTTAGATCAACTTATTGAATATATAGAATCAACGCACCATCAATACGTGCGCGAAAAAGCACCGTTATTGGTCGAATACTCTGAGAAGATGGTCCGCGCCCACGGTGAGCACTATGCCGAAATAGTTCCCTTTGCGGGTTGGGTACGTGCTTTAGTAGAAGACTTGATGCCGCATTTAATGAAAGAAGAAAAAATACTGTTTCCGGCGATACGCGGTTTGAGTCAAGCAGAGCACATTGAAACTTGCTTTGGCCATATTGGTAATCCCATCAATGCGATGCAGCACGAACATGAAGAAGTCGGTTTGATCTTGCAAAAATTACACGAGCTCACGAACGACTTCACGCCACCGGAACATGCTTGCACTACGTGGCGTGTGTGTTATGCCACGCTAGCGGAATTTGAGGCTGATTTACATCAGCATATTCACTTAGAAAACAATATTCTATTTCCTAAGGCATTAGGCCTCGCTCAATAATCGATTGGCTGTTTCTGCTGTGATGTCCCTTCAATTTCGGATCATCCGCAGAATTTTGAGGCTGGACCTAGGTCTGGCCTTTCAATTGTTGGCGTGCTACAACAAGTTATGTGTCGCTGACGGATAAGCTGCCATGACATTTCAATCATTTGCACTCGATGATATTGCCAATTTGCACGAATCGGCCCAAGTAGAGTTTAAACTCGCCGGTGGCCGCGACGGCCTAGGTCAATTACCCGAAGATATTTGGGCGACTTATAGCTCCTTTGCTAACACCTTGGGTGGCGAGATCATCCTAGGCGTACGCGAAGAACGTGGCCATTTCAGCATTGAAGGCATTCCCAATCCGCTTCCTGTTTTACAAGAGTTTTGGGAAATCCTCGATAATCCTAGCCGCACTAGCCATAATATTTTGGCGATATCAGATGTGCAGATTATTGAAATTATGAATAAAAAGCTGATTCGTATCCGCGTACCGCTGGCACCAGAGCAGCTCAAACCTATCTATGTCGGCGGCGATCCTTACACAGGGAGTTATTTTAGGGTGGGAGATGCCGACATGCATGCAAGCCGTCTGCAGGTCAATCTACTGTTACGCCGCGCCCATCTTTGCATGAAGCAACTCAAGGCGCGTTAATCCGACATGTTATTACGTCAAAATCCAGCTAACAAATAACCGCCCATAGCCGCAATTGCTGCGCCCGTAACACGCATTAAGTTACGCTGCCCAGTCATCGGCTGCATTCCAAGGCCTATCATAACGCCGCCTAAATGGATCACTGCAGTGCCAAATAAAAAACCTAGGGCATACAAGACCGGGCTTGCCAATTCAGGCATTTCTGCGCCGTGGGCATGTCCGTGGAAAATCGCAAATACGCCCACAAAGGCCATGGCAAATAACAATGGGATTTGACGATCAAAAGCGATGGCAAGACCGAGTAACAATACCGAGAGGGCAATGCCGATTTCAACGAAGGGAACGGCAATGGCGTATAAGCCTAAAATCCCGCCCACTAACATAAAGGTGACAAACGCTAAGGGGACAGTCCAAATTGCGCGGCCACCCAGCTGGGTGCTCAACATGCCTACGCTCAACATAGCCAGCAAGTGATCGAAGCCCAATACCGGATGATTAAAACCCGACATGAAACCGCCACCCGAATGGATCTCATGGGCCGATACCGGCGCTGTCCAACATAAAGTGAGCAGTAATAACAACCCGATACGCACCATAACACAGCCTTAGTCAGTGACTTCAGTAATATTAGGCTTAACTCTAGTGCAAATTTAGGAGGCAAACCTTGATCTCAATCACCCTTAGATTAGCAAAGATGCAGATTCAACAGTGCTCGCGGGATTCGTTTGCGTCGATAGCCAGCACTTTGATTAACGCGTCGAGAGCATTAATTTCTAAATGGGGCAGCAAAGCAGCGATAGGTAAGGAATCGACTCGGCCAAAACTCGGATTCAACCACACAGACTGACACCCCGCCAGCCGCGCCCCGCGCACATCGGCATTCATGCTGTCGCCAACATGCAGTAAGTGTTGCGGTGCAATCTTTAACCGCGAGCAAGCTAATTCGAACATGTCTTTAGCGGGTTTCATATGCACGCCATTGCCAGGATGCAACACAAACTCAAAGGCATCGCCCAAACCAATTCGCTCGGCATCCACATTGCCATTGGTGATGCCGATTAATCTAAAATGCTGCGATAAGCGTTTAAGTAACAAGAGCACTTCGTCAGATACTTGAAAATGGCTGCGATGAAAATAAAAACACGCTAACCCTTGCTCGGCGCCGCGTTCGGCTTCAGTCGCCGAATACCCTAGCTGTATTAACCCTTGGCGAAGCGTAGCTAAGCGGGCGGCGCTGGTATCGTGGGCAAGCTCGCGATTTTGCTGCAACAGTTGCAGCTTTAGCCTGCGCCAATCATGGGGTTGCCACGCCTGCGACAATGGATAAGTCTGCAACAGAAACGTTGCCAGCTCGGCTTCGGCATTTAAAATATGCGGTAGATTGTCGTACAGGGTATCGTCGAGATCGAAACTGATCGCTTGAATATTTTGAGGTCTTAGATAACAACGCATTATTTATCCTGTGTTTTCTTCGCTCTAGGATGGGCGTTATCATACACCTTAGCTAAGTGTTGGAAATCCAAACTGGTATAAATTTGCGTGGTCGCTAGGTTCGCATGGCCCAATAATTCTTGCACCGCCCGCAGATCGGCGCTCGCTTCTAACATGTGAGTGGCAAAGGAATGGCGCAGTTTATGTGGATGCACGCGCACCGATAATGCCTGTTCTTGCCCCCATTTCGCCATCCGCGCTTGAATACTACGATGGGAGAGTCGCTTACCCTTTTCGGTCACAAATAAGGCGTCATCTTCACAGGGGATCTGCTTTCGGCAATTAAGCCAATTTTGCAGCGCAGTAATCGCTAAACGACCGACAGGGACGATACGTTCCTTATTGCCTTTACCTAAGACTCGCACTTCTTTCAAATCGTATTGCACACTGGATAAATTAAGCGCGGCGAGCTCCGCTAAACGTAAGCCACTAGAATAAAACAATTCCATCATGGCTTTATCCCGCAGACTCAGCGGATCTGTACCTTCAATATCCAGTAAATGACTGATGGCATCGACATCGATATTCTTCGGCAGCGGTTTGGCTTGTTTAGGAGCACTTAAGCCTTTCGCGGGATTAAGCTCAATCACGCCTTCGCGCAGCAAAAATTCACCCCATTGCTTTACCGCCGATAAACACAGGGAAAGCGAGCGTGGGCTTAAGCCTTTGCGGTGCAATTTAGACAATACTTGCTGCCAATGCTCGCGGCTCACATTGAGTAAATGCACGCCTTCAGGCAAGAGATCGCTTCCGCGATTAAGCTCAAAAAGATAATTACGTACTGTATGGGCCGACAACTGCCGCTCGGTACTCAAATAGCGTTCAAAGGTTTGTAACCATTGAGTATTAAGCGCCGACACTTCGCCTGTTTGCCTACTCATATCGGTTTCCTCATGGGTTTTGCTAAGCCTTGAGTGAGCACAATCGCTCGACAGCCATTACAGCTTAGCGAGCATGTGCGCCAGCAAACGCCGCAGTTGTTCCAGCAGCATATTATCCATATCGGGATGAAAATGGGTGGCATCTTGGCTGGCAATAGCAAAAATGACTGGGTTGTCTTCCGACAATTTCGTCAGTGCCACTGACCCCACTTCGCTACCAAATAGGCGTTTAGCCTCTTGCTGCGTGAGCCGACCAAAGTAGTGACCTTTATGCAGCCTTTGATCCCAAATTGCCTTCATATCGGTATCGAGCACACTGATTAAACGCACATGGCTGAAATTAAACTGTAATTTCAAACTGTCGGCCAACACTTCTTTGAGTGACACTAGATCGGCACAATTTAATAACTGAAAGGATAACTCGGTATTGAATTGGTAAATCTTCTCGTTGCGCGCCGCCATGGTTAACAGGCTAGTAATTTCTTCTTCCAACTGACTCACTCGCTGGCGCAGCATTTCTTGACGACGTTCCACCAAAGAGATGGCGCCGCGCTCCATGTGAGGCAAGCGCATCGCCAGCAGCAACTCGGGATAGCGATTAAAAAAGTCAGGATTATCCAGCAGATACTCGCGAATAATCAACTCATCGAAAGGCACATCCGTCTGCGGCATCAAGGGCTCTGTCATAACTGAATTTGTCCATCGTAAACGTGCTGCGCGGGCCCAGTCATCCACAAAGGTTTCCCCTCGCCTTCCCAGTTAATGGTTAAAGTACCGCCGGGTAAATCCACCCGCACTTGCTGGCCGAGCTTCCCTTGCACTTGACCTACAACTACAGCTGCACACGCGCCAGTGCCACAGGCCAAGGTTTCGGCCGCGCCGCGCTCATACACCCGCAGCTTAATGTGACCTGAGTCCACGACCTGCATAAATCCCACATTCACACCACGGGGAAAACGCTCATGCTTAGTGAGCATGGCACCAATTTCAGCAACGGAGGCACTCGCCACATCTTCAACGTCGAGCACGCAATGGGGATTACCCATAGAAGCCGCGCCACATAAAAAGGTTTGCAGCGGTGTTTGCAGTAAATAGGTTTTCTCAGCTTTCTTAGCTTTAAAGGGGATCTGACTCGGTTCGAGGATCGGCACGCCCATATTCACGGTAACTGTACCATCGCGTTCTAAGCGCAGAGTCATCTTACCAGACGAAGTACTAACACGGATTTTACTCTTGTTAGTCAGGCCTTTATTACGCACAAAACGGGCGAAACAGCGGGCGCCATTGCCGCATTGTTCTACTTCAGAGCCATCGGCATTGAAGATGCGATAATGAAAATCTAAATCGGGATCATAGGGCGGCTCAACCAAGAGTAGTTGGTCGAAACCTATGCCAAAGTTACGGTCGGCTAAACGGCGGATTTGCTCAGGCGAAAAGAACACGTTCTGCGTGACCCCATCGACCACCATAAAATCGTTGCCCAGTCCGTGCATCTTAGTGAATTGGATCAAGATACTTATCCTTTAAGCCGAGGCGCCGCTCATAAAGTATGAAACCAAGCGCCTGAATCAATATAATTTTTCTAGTTTACGGCAGGAGTTGCTCACCTTGCCAGAGCTGAGACAATTTTTCTCGCTCACGCACTAAGAAAGCCTGCTCACCATCGACCATCACTTCAGCCGCACGAGGACGAGTGTTGTAGTTAGAGGCCATAGCAAAACCATAGGCACCACTCGAACGCACCGCCAGTAAATCACCCGCTGCTAACGCGAGCTGGCGATTTTTACCTAAAAAGTCTCCGGTTTCGCACACTGGGCCAACAATATCAAACTCATAGACCTCTGAGTTCCTTGGCACGACTGGAATAATATTTTGCCATGCGCTGTAAAGTGCAGGACGAATCAAGTCATTCATCGCGCCATCGACAATCGCAAAACGCTTGTCGCTGTTTTCTTTAAGATACAGCACCTGAGTAACAAAAATCCCCGCATTGGCGGCAATCGCACGGCCCGGCTCGAAGATAAGCTTCAGTTGACGGTCGCCCAAACGCGCTAATATGGCGGCGGCATACACATCCGGATGCGGCGGCGTTTCGGTATCATAGGTCACCCCTAAACCGCCACCCACATCGAAATGTTCAATAATGATACCTTGCTCCGCCAGACGATCGATCAACGCTAGCATACGATCCATAGCATCGAGGAATGGTTTGATTTCAGTTAGTTGTGAGCCGATATGGCAATCGACACCTTTCACTTTTACATGTGGCAACGCATGGGCACGGGCGAAAACGATTTCAGCCTCATCCATAGCGATACCGAATTTGTTTTCTTTAAGGCCAGTCGAAATATAGGGATGGGTGCCCGCATCCACATCGGGATTAATCCGCAGGGACACAGGCGCGACTTTACCTAAACGCCCTGCGACCAGATTTAACTGCTCAAGCTCGGCACTCGATTCGACGTTAAAGCAATAAATGCCCAGATTAAGTGCCTGTTCCATTTCAGCCGCAGTTTTACCCACGCCAGAGAACACCACTTTGGCGGGATCGCCGCCCGCTTCTATCACTCTGGCTAACTCACCGCCCGACACAATATCAAAACCACTGCCTAAACGTGCCAGCACATTCAGTACGGCCAAGTTCGAATTAGCTTTAACCGCGTAACAAATCAAATGTGGATGATCTGCCACGGCGTTATTAAAGGCATGCCAATGGCGCTCTAGCGTGGCGCGGGAATAGATATACAGCGGCGTACCATAGGTTTGAGCTAAGTCGGCGACCTGGCAGCCTTCGGCGTGCAGGGCATTTTGTTGGTAGAGAAAGTGATCCAATGTCTGATTCCTTACTGCGCTTTATCGCTGCGATAGTGATGATAGTTATAGCTGCTATTATTGTTGTGTTTTTTGTACTTCGATGGCTCGAATTTCGGTTTTAATCTCTTCTACTTCAGGCTCAGGTTTAGACGCCTCAACCTTTTTAGGCTGATTCACCTCTGTGGCCGGAGATCGATAGAGGGGGCCCTTCTGGCCGCATGCAGTAATGAATAGGCTACCAAGCAATAACAATAAAAACAGTCTCATTTTTCTCAACATCTGTGCATCTGGTGACTAATGGCCTTATAATCGCACCCATCTTGACGAAAGCAAAGGACAGAAATGCATGGCCATGACAGATACAGAATTTCACCAGCTCGCCGATGACATGTTCCAAGCCATAGAAAATGCGATTGAAACTGCGATTGATGAGCAAGATGCCGATGTTGATATCGATGCCAGTGGCAACGTATTGCAATTAGAATTTGTTGATGGCTCTAAGATAGTGATCAACAAGCAAGAACCTTTGCATGAGATTTGGGTCGCCACGCGCTTTGGTGGATATCACTTTGGTTTTGTTGAAGGTAAATGGATGGACGGACGTAATGGCGGCGAGTTTATGCCATTCGTGCAAGAGTCTATCGCACGCCAAGGCGGAATTGAGCTTAGCTTTTAATCTAAGCCTGTCGTAGTGCAAAACCGTAATAGTACAAAACAATAATGGGAGTCTTGGCTCCCATTATTTATGTTAAAAACCAGCTAAAACTCAGTGTCTTGATCGCTAACATCGATACCAAACGGCGCTACAGTTAACTCCCCCGCCACTCGCACTAGATGGAAAAATTGCGGAATATTAAACCGCGCCCGTGAAGCATAATGCTCATCGAACACATAGTGATGGCTCACTTTATTTACCAACTCGGCCATGTTTGATCCCGCCTGCACGTAATGGCTTAGTTGATTTTCCTCATCGAGGATAAATACATCCAAGTTATCGACCCGTTGGCGTAGAAAATACTGAATCGCGCCTTTAGCCGCATAGTTTTGCACCACTTTAGGCATACTCGAAAAGGGATCGTCACCTAATTCAGGCCGCGGCAATAGTACAAGATGACTGCGGGATAACTGTTGATAAAATGACTTGGCATCGCTCAAGTCCTGATAAGCCATACCTAAAGGATTAAAAAAGATCCCATAGCGAGTACGACTTATCTGCAGTGGCTGCACTAAGGTGCTGGATTGCTGCACTTGTTGGCACAAACGCATGGTTTGTTTTAGTAGATTTTTCACTGCTAATTTAAGCTGTGGGCGTAACTTCTGTGAACAGCTGATCACATCCATATCCACGGGTAAGCTGGCCCGCCTGAGTCCCGGCGTCACAAAAGCTAAGGCTTGCAATACCGCCGTATCGCCTTCGAAACGATGGCACTGCCATTCACCCCAACTATTCAAGCAAATCGCATCTAACGCACCAAGCATATTGGCTTTTTTACGCCCGAGTGAGAACACGTTCGCATTCATCACATCGACCATCATTTCCTGTCCTTGCCATTCAATGGTGGGATCGCAGTCTAGATTAAGCACGAAAATCAGCTTACGAAAATGCCATGGCTGGCATAAGTCACGTTTAGATACCCGCCAATCGTGGTCGATAAAATTCAGTAACCGCTTAGAAGCTTCGGTAAGCCGTTTCGACTTTGCCTTACTCTGACCATATTCATGCCATTGCGTATCAGGGGTCGAAATTCCGTTTAGACATGCCCAGATCATTAAGGCGGATGGCGTTTTACCCTTACATATCGCCGACTCACCCAACAGATTTAGTGGCTGCGGCCCTTGGCGATAAAGATAATATTTCCGCTCGCGAGAGCTTGATACCATAGTCACTTCGGACTCGGCGACCGAGACACTCCACAGTAAATTCAGCTTAGCGATTTGGTCTTCATCTTGGCTAAAATAAGTGTGTAATTTACGAGTCAGCATGCCCAGCTCTTCAATCCGCAAGCCTTCATTAAGCTCATGGGTCGATGCAAAGCGCAGTAAAGTTTGGTAGCTTGCCAACAAAAGCTCATTCAACTGCTCGTTAAACCAATTGAGCTGACCACTGTGCCAATGCTCGCAATCGTCTAGGGTGCTGATCAAACTATCGGGCCATTGCCAATCCTGCACCAATTTTTGCAGTTTAGGATAACGCCAATCTTTGCCCTCTTGGGTTCGGCTCAAGTGCACGCCACATTTGAGATAAAAGCAGCGCCGTGCAATCTCAAGTCGACGGGTATCATTCTGCTTAAGCAAATAGGTTTCGATAATCTCGTAGATAGAGTAATAGGCATCATTCGATGTCGAAAAATCGCCAGCTAAAGTTTTCTGCCAGAGGCGATCACAAAGCACAGTTGAATGTGGATAATCGCTGGCATAAGCCTCGAGCAGCAATACTTTAATCAGCGCCTTATGGGGCTTTTCTAAGCCTTTATAGAGCTGCCATAACGAAGCGCCAAAGTACTCACTCGCAGGTAATTCATGTACATCGCCTAAAAACAAGAGGGCGGGATTAAGTTTAGCGTCTGGCCACCATGCAATCGTTTTACCCGCCAGACGAATTTGACTACGATAAAATTCTTCCAGTAATAACCAGTGCTGAGTACTACCACTGTGCTCATGGGCCATGGCAGACTGGCAACCACGCTGCGTTTGATCACCACAAAACTGTTGCGGATGAACTAAGTAAAAGTTCACCTCAAACTGATACTCGGCAAACCAAGCCGTCAATCTATCGGTTTTAATCCTGATCAGCGCTAACTCTTCAGGGCTTAAATCGGCTCTATGCACTAACCAAACATCGACATCACTCTTGGTATTTTGGCCAAAACTGCCAGTACTGCCCATGGCATATACGCCATCAAAGGCATTGATGTCCGCTTCTTGGATAATAAAAGGCAGCGAGAACACATCACAGGCTTGGGACTCTATCTCACCTTGTTGATACTCGTTAATACCACAAGGTGTATTGGCGGCATGATAGCCAGGATACTGAACGCTGTTCTGATGAATTAAAAAGGGGATCAAATGGAATAAGTGTTTTTGCAGCGGCGATAGTAAAGCCAAAGCGCGCGCAATGCGGACCTTGTTAAGTCTTTCAGCTATATCAGGAAACTGTATTTGCCGATCCATTCAAAAACACAACACTTAAGCACTTATGAGAAGTGTGCTCATGTTAACACTTTTGCAAACACGAGCAACTATATGTGAAGTGCATCACACTTTTATACTGTTGAGAACATCGCCGACTTCAAAGAATCGATACGGCTTCCTTACATAAACGATTTGCCAATGTTAGCATTGGCGTAACTAAGATCTTTGATGGAAACTAGGCATGTCTGAGAACCGCATCCGTATCGCAACCCGCAAGAGTCCGCTGGCCATGTGGCAAGCTGAATTTGTTAAAGCCGAATTAGAACGCATTCACCCAGGTATTGTGGTGGAATTGCTGCCAATGAGTACCAAAGGCGACGTTATCTTAGACACGCCGCTAGCCAAAGTGGGCGGTAAAGGGTTGTTCGTCAAAGAGCTTGAAGTCGCTATGTTAGACGATCTTGCCGATATCGCAGTGCACTCAATGAAAGACGTGCCCGTCGACTTCCCTGAAGGCTTGGGCCTTGAAGTCATTTGCGAGCGCGAAGATCCCCGCGATGCCTTTGTATCGAATTTATATAAATCGATCAGCGAATTACCATTAGGCGCAACTGTGGGCACCTCGAGCCTACGCCGCCAATGCCAACTGCGCGCATCACGCCCCGACCTCATCATCAAAGATTTACGCGGTAACGTGGGTACGCGTTTAGCTAAGCTGGATAACGGTGAATACGATGCCATTATTCTTGCTGCTGCAGGCTTAATTCGCCTGAAATTATCTGAGCGGATTGCTAGCTTTATCTCTGCTGAAGAATCCTTGCCCGCCAACGGCCAAGGCGCTGTGGGTATCGAATGTCGCACCAACGACGAACGCGTTAAGGCCCTACTGGCACCATTAGAACATTTAGAAACGCGCTACCGTGTGATTGCCGAGCGCGCGATGAACACGCGCCTAGAAGGTGGATGCCAAGTGCCGATTGGCGCATTTGCTGAAATCGATGGTGATGAGATGACATTACGCGGCCTAGTCGGTAACCCTGATGGTAGTGAAATCATCGAAGGCGTGATCACAGGTCCAAAAACCGAAGCGACACAATTAGGTGTTGCCCTTGCTGAAGAGTTACTCAGCAAAGGTGCCAAAAGCATTCTCGACGCCGTTTACGCTAAAGCCTAAGTCAATGAAAGTCTTACTGACGCGCCCCGAGGGGCGCAATCAGTCCATGGTCGATGCCTTGAATGAACGAGGCATTGCTCACTGGGTCACACCTCTGCTGTGTGTCGAAGCAACGCCTCCAATCGCAATGAATACCCCGCATCCCTTGGCACACGCCGATATGATTATCTGCATCAGCGCCAATGCAGTGACTTTTGCTGATAACGCCTTAACTAATGCGGATCCACACACCAAAGCTTGGCCTCAAGCTCAATACTTCGCCGTAGGACATGCGACTTGGGAAGCATTAGATCTGCTCGGTATTTCGGCACTCGAAGCCCCAGATGATTGCCAGCAAACCGAAGGGCTACTCACGCTCGCGCAGCTGCAAGAGATTAAAGATAAGCAGATTACTATCATACGTGGCGTCGGTGGGCGCGAAGCCTTAGCCGAACAATTGACTGAGCGCGGCGCAACAGTACGCTATTGGGAAGTGTATCAACGAGCTTGCCCGCCACTTGATGGACGACAGTTAGCACTACAATGGCAAGCCTTTGGGATAGACACTATTGTGGTGACCAGCGGTGAAGTACTGGATAACCTGATTAATTTAGTGCCAAAAGAGTTATTTGCATGGCTGCGCTCATGTCATATCATAGTCCCAAGTAACCGAGTAGAAGCTCAAGCTCACGCCTTTGGTATAACCCAAGTCACCAATGCCAATGCCGCCAACAGCAAAGCCGTGCTAAACGCCCTTAAACTCTAAGCGCTATTTAGCCCGATTTTACTCGAATTTCGGCAGTAGCATGTTTTCAAGGACTGTTAAATGGATAACAACAAGCACGACGCAAAGAGCCCAGAATCAGAGGCTACCGCTATTATTGTGTCACCGGAAACGACCGATGACATATCCGCAACATCGGCGTCATCCACAGAATCCCAAACAGCCAAAGCCACAACTTCAACTGCACCAAGCCAAACGCCAGCCTCCAATAGAAGCTCGTGGGCAATTCGCTTTGGAGTGTTATTAGCGCTAGGTTTAACCGCTTGCACTCTTGGTGGCGGTTTTATGCTGTACCAACAGATGCAACAGCAACTGCTAGCGCAGGATGCGAAAAATATCGCCCTGCAGGACCAATTACAGCAAGCACTATTGCAGCCAAATCAACGTATTGGCCAGCTTGAACAGCAGCAACTGAATGATGCTAAGACTTACCAAGAATTAACAAAATTAGCAGAAGACCAAAATCAGCTGCAGGACAGGGTCAATAAACTTGCCCAGCGCAGCCCAACACATTGGATGGCCTCTGAAGCCGAATATCTAGTGAATATGGCAGGCCGTAAACTTTGGTTAGAGAAAGATCCCCGCACCGCCACCGATCTATTAAAGTCGGCGGATGAAACCATCGCCGCGATGAATAATCCGGCGTTACTGCCGATTCGTAAGGCGCTGGCAAAGGACATCGCCGCCACGGCCAGCATTAAAACCACAGATATTGATGGCAGTGTGTTGGCGCTCGATGCCTTAATTGAACAACTCGATAAGCTGCCGCTCAATCGCGCCGACGCAGAAACCGATGCCCCAGAAGATACAACGATTACTGGCGATTTGAATGATTGGCAGAGCAATCTGGGCAAAACGTGGAAAGCGTTAACCCAGGACTTTATTACCATACGCCACAAAACCGCCGATGCGCCCGCTTTACTCGCACCAGAACAGCAATGGTATATGGTGGAGAATATTCGCCATAAACTGCTGCAATCCCAACTTGCGTTATATCGCTACGACAGAGCGACTTATCACCAATCATTGATGATGGCGCGCAAGTGGATCCAAAGCTATTTTGATACGCAAGATCACAAGACAGCTGAGGCCATCGCCGAAATCGATAGATTAGCAACCTTAGAACTTAATCCTATTACCCTGAAATCTTTTGCAGCTAAACCTCTGTTATTACAGCTGACGAGTTATGGCGAGCTGACCTCATCAGAGGATGCGCCGCTATGATCAAGATATTAATTTACTTAGGAATTGTGCTAATAGGACTCTGCATCAGCCCTTGGCTAGTTGGCAATACAGGTTATGTCTATATTGCTGCGGGTGACTACCAGATTGAGACCAGCTTAGTCTTTGGGATCATTGCGTTAATTGTATTTTATGCGGTGTTCCAAGTACTCGAATGGCTAGTGATTAGCGCCATCAATCTGATGCTGCGCAGCCGTTTTATTCCCCATCACTGGCGCCGCCGCTCGGCAAAAAAGCATACCTTAATGGGTGCACTGGCTCTGGCTGAAGAAGATTGGCCTGCAGCAGAACGCGCCATGATAAAAGGCGCTGACAATGGCGAACTCCCTGCGCTTAACTTACTGGCAGCGGCCCGTGCAGCTCAGTATCAACAAAAAATAGCCGAGCGAGATCAATATCTTGATCGTGCGGCAACACAACCCCTTGCCGCGAATGCCGTCGCAACCACTCGTACTCGATACCTCCTAAAACAAGGGGAATTAGCCCTAGCCCGCGCTGAGCTGGATAAGCTAGCACCGACGAGCAAGAGTAAAGCGCCAGTACTCAAACTTGCTCTCGAGTTATACCGAGCTCAAGAGGATTGGGATGCGCTCAAGCTGTTAATACCTATTTTAAAGAAACGTCAGATCCTCGGTGATGCTCAGTTGAATGAGCTCAATATCGCGACTAATTGCGCGTTACTCAAAGCCGCAGCCATCAAAGGCGAAGAAGCTTTAGAACAGTGCTGGCAGTGGTTATCCCGCAGTGAACGCAATCAATCTGAGTTTTTAGCGATTTACGCCATGGGTTTATGCCGCTTTAATCGCAAAGACCAAGCGCTGAAACTACTCGCGAAAAAATTACGCACCGCTCCCGAGCCAGCACTTTTACATGCAATTCCTGAAATCGCGACAGCCCAAGACACAGAGATCCGTAAACAGTTACTCAAACATGAAGTCACCCATGAGAATAATGCGGACTACCAGATGTGTTTGGCTAAGCTTTATCAGCAAACGCGGGATATGAAAGAAGCCAAAAGCTGTTGGCAGAATGTGTGCCGACTCGAACCAACAAAAGCCTCATGGCTGGCGCTTGCACGGATTCAAGAACAGTTAGGCGAGCAAGGTAACGCCAATCAAAGCTATCGCCAGGCGGTTAACCTATAGTTCAGCGACCCTAATAAAGATAACGCCGTGATTTGCACCGTGATGTAAATCGCGGCAGTTGTTATTCAAGAAAGTTCTTGCCTGATTTTGGCTCAAAAATGTGGTTTGCAAGCTCAGATTGCATCCTTTTCATAAAAAATTAACCTTCCAATCCCAATTAATTTGTTATAAATATACTTAAGTACAGAGTTGCAAAATACTAAATGCAGCCCTTTTTTTAAATATATCTACTACATCTAGTTACAAATCTGAATCCTGTCTTTTTTACTGCCAACATACCGCAAACCCCAGTCAGAGCAAGCAATGCAGACATGTCAAAAAATTGACTTGCGTTACTTTGTTAGCTAAAATTCGACCACTTGTATCACAATCCAGCACATATGTTGGATTTGTGCGTCTGTGGAATTAACACACTTTGGCTGTTGGGAGCTAATTATGGGATCGGTAATTACATCAAAGAAAGGTTTGCTTAAGTTAGTAAAAGGGCAAATCAATGTCGAAGTTGATGGTTCAAATCAACCCGCTAAGGATGGCGAACAACTCCCAAAAGGTGCTGTGCTCCATATTGACGAAAACGCGACCTATGAGATCACCTTCGACGATGGCACTAAGCTATCGAACGAAGTTGCCCCCAACGAACCCGCAGTAGCCACCAACGCCACTGACGCGGCCGCCTTAGATGAAATCCAAGCATTACAAGATCTTATTGCATCCGGTGAAGACCCAACTCAGAATCTTCCAGAAACCGCAGCAGGGAACACTCCAGGCCGTGACGGTAACTCTGGCTATGTCACTCTCGCTCGCAGTGGTAGCGAAGTCTTAGCCACATCAGGATATTCAACTACAGGTCAAGCACTAACAGGCACTACGGCCAATGATCCACAACTGACCATTGCTGCAGATTCCCCATCGGCACTCGCCAATGACAGCAATACGACCGATGAAGATTCCGTTGCCACAGGTAACGTACTCGATAATGACAGTGATGTAGACTCAAGCTTAAGTGTTGTGAGTTTTGAGGTCGACGGTACCACTTACGCAGCAGGTACCGAAGTGACACTCGAAGGCGGCACTTTAGTCTTGAACGCCGATGGTTCATATACCTTTACGCCCAATGAAAACTGGAATGGCCAAGTACCTGTTATTACTTACACCACCAACACTGGCTCTTCAGCAACATTAACCATCAATGTCACACCTGTCGCCGATGGGGGGCCTAGTGTCACTATCAATACAGATACAAACAATGATGGTTTTATTAGTAACGAAGAGCTAGCTGGCAATACTGAAATCAATGTCACTATTGGCTTAGATGGCACAGGTGCAAATGTAGGCGATACACTTACTGTTAATGGTGTTGACTACACATTGACTCAGGAAGATATCAACAATGGCTTTGTGAATCTCAACCTTCCAGCTCCTGGGGAAGGCGAAACGATTACAGTTGTCGCGACTATTACTGATAGTGCAGGTAACGTATCTCCAGAAGGCAGTGATTCAGCAATACTTGATACAACGGGACCAACAATTACTGTTGATGCGCCTGATGATACCCAAGATACTACACCGACTATCACAGGTTCGACTGATGCCCCACCGGGTAGCACTATTACGATTGTAGTGACAGATAGCACAGGTGCAGAGCAAACTATCACCACCACAGTAAACCCTGATGGCATCTATTCCGTAGATGTCACTAATCCACTCGCTGAAGGCGGCTATACCGCTGTAGCAACAGTGACAGATCCAGCAGGCAATACAGGTGAAGCCACAGATAATGGTAATGTTGATAACACAGCACCAAATATTACCGTTGATGTTCCCGATGTAACCAATGACACGACCCCTACAATCACGGGCACTACAGATGCCCCTCCAGGTAGCACCATAACAATTGTTGTCACCGACAGCACTGGTACTGAGCAGACGCTAACCACCACGGTTAACCCTGACGGTACTTATACTGTGGATGTTACCAATCCTGTCGCCGAAGGCCCTATTACAGCAACAGCGACAGTTACAGATCCTGCAGGTAATACCGGCACAGCCACCGATGACGGTAACGTGGATATCACAGCACCTAACATCACTGTAGATGCACCGGATAATACACAAGATACCACCCCTACTATTACTGGTTCGTCAGATGCAACGCCAGGTAGCACAATTACGATTGTTGTCACAGATAGCACAGGTGCAGAACAGACATTAACAACGACTGTTAATGAAGATGGCGCCTACGCAGTGGACGTCGCAACCCCTCTGGCTGAAGGTGATTATACCGCTGTAGCAACAGTAACAGATCCTGCTGGCAATACAGGTAAAGCCACTGATAATGGCAATGTAGACACCCAGATTGACCAAGATGGCGACGGCAACACCGTGGCGATCACCAGCATTACCGATGACACCGGCGCCTCGGGCAGCGACTTCATCACCAATGACAACACCTTAGTCTTCAACGGCACCGTCGATTTGGGTGACAACAGCATCTTGGCCGTCACCATCAATGGCGTGGTCTACACCACCGCCAACGGCTTGGTGATTGATGCCAGCGGTAACTGGAGTGTTGACCTGACTGGTACCACCTTGGCCGATGGCACTTACCCTGTCAGCGCCACCGTCACTGACCTGGCTGGCAACAGCAAGACCGTCACCCAAGACGTGGTGATTGATACTAAGATTGACCAAGATGGCGACGGCAACACCGTGGCGATCACCAGCATTACCGATGACACCGGCGCCTCGGGCAGCGACTTCATCACCAATGACAACACCTTAGTCTTCAACGGCACGGTCGATTTGGGCGATGACAGCACCTTGGCCGTCACCATCAATGGCGTGGTCTACACCACCGCCAACGGCTTGGTGATTGATGCCAGCGGTAACTGGAGTGTTGACTTAACCGGCACCACCTTGGCCGATGGCACTTACCCTGTCAGCGCCACCGTCACTGACCTGGCTGGCAACAGCAAGACCGTCACCCAAGACGTAGTGATTGATACAAGCTCTGCCAATTCATCGCCAACAGTAATCATTTCAGAAGACATCAACAATGATGGCTTTATTAACAATGACGAACTCAATGGCCAAATAAACATCGCAGTCACCTTAAGTGCAGGTACAGAAGTTGGCGACTCTCTAGTAGTAACGGACCAAGCAGGTAATGAGTTGTTCAACGGGATAATAACCCAAGCTATGTTAGACAATGGTTTAGCGCTAGCGATTGATGCCCCTGCGATTGGAACCAACTTAGTTATAAGCGCCGAAGTCACAGATAAGGCAGGAAATACTTCATCCGGACAAGATCAGGCTAGCTTAACCAATACTCAGAGTGACACTCTGGAAATAGCCGAAGACAGTATTGGTACTGGAAATGTGCTCACTAATGATGTTGGCAATACTTCCGTTGTAAGTTTCAGCCTTGATACGAACAAAGATGGAATCCAAGAAAACTTCACTGTTGGCCAAACAGCAGTGATTCTTGGAGTGGGTAGCATTACACTAAATGCCGATGGTAATTATAGCTTTACACCAGCGGCAAATTACGATGGTCCAGTACCAGACCTCACCTATGTCACTAACACTGGAGAGTCGAATACATTAACAATCAAGATCTCCCCAGTAGATGACTTACCTGTGATTGCTGGCGACGATGTTGGCGCGGTCACTGAAGATGCCACCGATCCAGTTCTGACTGACAGCGGCACCTTAACCATTACCGATGCCGACAGCGGCCAGGCGGTATTCCAAGCGGGCAACGGCACTCCAAGTGTTGGCGCGCTCGGCAGCCTGACTATCGATGCGGCGGGCAACTGGACTTACAACGTCGATAACGCCGACGTGCAATATCTGGCTGAAGGCGAAACTAAGGTCGAAACCTTTGTGGTGTTGAGCCAAGACGGCACTGAGCACACGGTCACCATCACCATTACCGGCACCAACGATGTGCCTGTGATTGCTGGTGACGATGTCGGCGCGGTCACTGAAGATGCCACCGATCCAGTTCTGACTGACAGCGGCACCTTAACCATTACCGATGCCGACAGCGGCCAGGCGGTATTCCAAGCGGGCAACGGCGTTGCTAGCAATGGCGCGCTCGGCAGCCTGACTATCGATGCGGCGGGCAACTGGACTTACAACGTCGATAACGCCGACGTGCAATATCTGGCTGAAGGCGAAACCAAGGTCGAAACCTTTGTGGTCTTGAGTGACGATGGCACTGAGCACACGGTCACCATCACCATTACCGGTACCAACGATGTGCCTGTGATTGCTGGCGACGATGTCGGCGCGGTCACTGAAGATGCCACCGATCCAGTTCTGACTGACAGCGGCACCTTAACCATTACCGATGCCGACAGCGGCCAAGCGGTATTCCAAGCGGGCAACGGCGTTGCTAGCAATGGCGCGCTCGGCAGCCTGACTATCGATGCGGCGGGCAACTGGACTTACAACGTCGATAACGCCGACGTGCAATATCTGGCTGAAGGCGAAACTAAGGTCGAAACCTTTGTGGTGTTGAGCCAAGACGGCACTGAGCACACGGTCACCATCACCATTACCGGCACCAACGATGTGCCTGTGATTGCTGGTGACGATGTTGGCGCGGTCACTGAAGATGCCACCGATCCAGTTCTGACTGACAGCGGCACCTTAACCATTACCGATGCCGACAGCGGCCAGGCGGTATTCCAAGCGGGCAACGGCACTCCAAGTGTTGGCGCGCTCGGCAGCCTGACTATCGATGCCGACGGCAACTGGACTTACAACGTCGATAACGCCGACGTGCAATATCTGGCTGAAGGCGAAACCAAGGTCGAAACCTTTGTGGTCTTGAGTGACGATGGCACTGAGCACACGGTCACCATCACCATTACCGGCACCAACGATGTGCCTGTGATTGCTGGTGACGATGTTGGCGCGGTCACTGAAGATGCCACCGATCCAGTTCTGACTGACAGCGGCACCTTAACCATTACCGATGCCGACAGCGGCCAGGCGGTATTCCAAGCGGGCAACGGCGTTGCTAGCAATGGCGCGCTCGGCAGCCTGACTATCGATGCGGCGGGCAACTGGACTTACAACGTCGATAACGCCGACGTGCAATATCTGGCTGAAGGCGAAACCAAGGTCGAAACCTTTGTGGTCTTGAGTGACGATGGCACTGAGCACACGGTCACCATCACCATTACCGGTACCAACGATGTGCCTGTGATTGCTGGCGACGATGTCGGCGCGGTCACTGAAGATGCCACCGATCCAGTTCTGACTGACAGCGGCACCTTAACCATTACCGATGCCGACAGCGGCCAAGCGGTATTCCAAGCGGGCAACGGCGTTGCTAGCAATGGCGCGCTCGGTAGCCTGACTATCGATCCGGCGGGCAACTGGACTTACAACGTCGATAACGCCGACGTGCAATATCTGGCTGAAGGCGAAACTAAGGTCGAAACCTTTGTGGTGTTGAGCCAAGACGGCACTGAGCACACGGTCACCATCACCATTACCGGCACCAACGATGTGCCTGTGATTGCTGGTGACGATGTCGGCGCGGTCACTGAAGATGCCACCGATCCAGTTCTGACTGACAGCGGCACCTTAACCATTACCGATGCCGACAGCGGCCAGGCGGTATTCCAAGCGGGCAACGGCGTTGCTAGCAATGGCGCACTCGGCAGTCTGACTATCGATGCCGACGGCAACTGGACTTACAACGTCGATAACGCCGACGTGCAATATCTGGCTGAAGGCGAAACTAAGGTCGAAACCTTTGTGGTCTTGAGTGACGATGGCACTGAGCACACGGTCACCATCACCATTACCGGCACCAACGATGTGCCTGTGATTGCTGGCGACGATGTCGGCGCGGTCACTGAAGATGCCACCGATCCAGTTCTGACTGACAGCGGCACCTTAACCATTACCGATGCCGACAGCGGCCAGGCGGTATTCCAAGCGGGCAACGGCACTCCAAGTGTTGGCGCGCTCGGCAGCCTGACTATCGATGCCGACGGCAACTGGACTTACAACGTCGATAACGCCGACGTGCAATATCTGGCTGAAGGCGAAACCAAGGTCGAAACCTTTGTGGTCTTGAGTGACGATGGCACTGAGCACACGGTCACCATCACCATTACCGGCACCAACGATGTGCCTGTGATTGCTGGCGACGATGTCGGCGCGGTCACTGAAGATGCCACCGATCCAGTTCTGACTGACAGCGGCACCTTAACCATTACCGATGCCGACAGCGGCCAGGCGGTATTCCAAGCGGGCAACGGCGTTGCTAGCAATGGCGCGCTCGGCAGCCTGACTATCGATGCGGCGGGCAACTGGACTTACAACGTCGATAACGCCGACGTGCAATATCTGGCTGAAGGCGAAACTAAGGTCGAAACCTTTGTGGTGTTGAGCCAAGACGGCACTGAGCACACGGTCACCATCACCATTACCGGCACCAACGATGTGCCTGTGATTGCTGGCGACGATGTCGGCGCAGTCACTGAAGATGCCACCGATCCAGTTCTGACTGACAGCGGCACCTTAACCATTACCGATGCCGACAGCGGCCAGGCGGTATTCCAAGCGGGCAACGGCACTCCAAGTGTTGGCGCGCTCGGCAGCCTGACTATCGATGCGGCGGGCAACTGGACTTACAACGTCGATAACGCCGACGTGCAATATCTGGCTGAAGGCGAAACCAAGGTCGAAACCTTTGTGGTGTTGAGCCAAGACGGCACTGAGCACACGGTCACCATCACCATTACCGGCACCAACGATGTGCCTGTGATTGCTGGTGACGATGTTGGCGCGGTCACTGAAGATGCCACCGATCCAGTTCTGACTGACAGCGGCACCTTAACCATTACCGATGCCGACAGCGGCCAGGCGGTATTCCAAGCGGGCAACGGCGTTGCTAGCAATGGCGCACTCGGCAGCCTGACTATCGATGCGGCGGGCAACTGGACTTACAACGTCGATAACGCCGACGTGCAATATCTGGCTGAAGGCGAAACCAAGGTCGAAACCTTTGTGGTGTTGAGCCAAGACGGCACTGAGCACACAGTCACCATCACCATTACCGGCACCAACGATGTGCCTGTGATTGCTGGTGACGATGTTGGCGCGGTCACTGAAGATGCCACCGATCCAGTTCTGACTGACAGCGGCACCTTAACCATTACCGATGCCGACAGCGGCCAGGCGGTATTCCAAGCGGGCAACGGCGTTGCTAGCAATGGCGCGCTCGGCAGCCTGACTATCGATGCGGCGGGCAACTGGACTTACAACGTCGATAACGCCGACGTGCAATATCTGGCTGAAGGCGAAACTAAGGTCGAAACCTTTGTGGTCTTGAGTGACGATGGCACTGAGCACACGGTCACCATCACCATTACCGGCACCAACGATGTGCCTGTGATTGCTGGCGACGATGTCGGCGCGGTCACTGAAGATGCCACCGATCCAGTTCTGACTGACAGCGGCACCTTAACCATTACCGATGCCGACAGCGGCCAAGCGGTATTCCAAGCGGGCAACGGCACTCCAAGTGTTGGCGCGCTCGGCAGCCTGACTATCGATGCGGCGGGCAACTGGACTTACAACGTCGATAACGCCGACGTGCAATATCTGGCTGAAGGCGAAACCAAGGTCGAAACCTTTGTGGTGTTGAGCCAAGACGGCACTGAGCACACGGTCACCATCACCATTACCGGCACCAACGATGTGCCTGTGATTGCTGGCGACGATGTTGGCGCGGTCACTGAAGATGCCACCGATCCAGTTCTGACTGACAGCGGCACCTTAACCATTACCGATGCCGACAGCGGCCAGGCGGTGTTCCAAGCCGGCAACGGCACTCCAAGTGTTGGCGCGCTCGGCAGCCTGACTATCGATGCGGCGGGCAACTGGACTTACAACGTCGATAACGCCGACGTGCAATATCTGGCTGAAGGCGAAACCAAGGTCGAAACCTTTGTGGTCTTGAGTGACGATGGCACTGAGCACACGGTCACCATCACCATTACCGGTACCAACGATGTGCCTGTGATTGCTGGCGACGATGTCGGCGCGGTCACTGAAGATGCCACCGATCCAGTTCTGACTGACAGCGGCACCTTAACCATTACCGATGCCGACAGCGGCCAAGCGGTATTCCAAGCGGGCAACGGCACTCCAAGTGTTGGCGCGCTCGGCAGCCTGACTATCGATGCGGCGGGCAACTGGACTTACAACGTCGATAACGCCGACGTGCAATATCTGGCTGAAGGCGAAACTAAGGTCGAAACCTTTGTGGTGTTGAGCCAAGACGGCACTGAGCACACGGTCACCATCACCATTACCGGCACCAACGATGTGCCTGTGATTGCTGGTGACGATGTCGGCGCGGTCACTGAAGATGCCACCGATCCAGTTCTGACTGACAGCGGCACCTTAACCATTACCGATGCCGACAGCGGCCAGGCGGTATTCCAAGCGGGCAACGGCGTTGCTAGCAATGGCGCACTCGGCAGTCTGACTATCGATGCCGACGGCAACTGGACTTACAACGTCGATAACGCCGACGTGCAATATCTGGCTGAAGGCGAAACTAAGGTCGAAACCTTTGTGGTCTTGAGTGACGATGGCACTGAGCACACGGTCACCATCACCATTACCGGCACCAACGATGTGCCTGTGATTGCTGGCGACGATGTCGGCGCGGTCACTGAAGATGCCACCGATCCAGTTCTGACTGACAGCGGCACCTTAACCATTACCGATGCCGACAGCGGCCAGGCGGTATTCCAAGCGGGCAACGGCACTCCAAGTGTTGGCGCGCTCGGCAGCCTGACTATCGATGCCGACGGCAACTGGACTTACAACGTCGATAACGCCGACGTGCAATATCTGGCTGAAGGCGAAACCAAGGTCGAAACCTTTGTGGTCTTGAGTGACGATGGCACTGAGCACACGGTCACCATCACCATTACCGGCACCAACGATGTGCCTGTGATTGCTGGCGACGATGTCGGCGCGGTCACTGAAGATGCCACCGATCCAGTTCTGACTGACAGCGGCACCTTAACCATTACCGATGCCGACAGCGGCCAGGCGGTATTCCAAGCGGGCAACGGCGTTGCTAGCAATGGCGCGCTCGGCAGCCTGACTATCGATGCGGCGGGCAACTGGACTTACAACGTCGATAACGCCGACGTGCAATATCTGGCTGAAGGCGAAACTAAGGTCGAAACCTTTGTGGTGTTGAGCCAAGACGGCACTGAGCACACGGTCACCATCACCATTACCGGCACCAACGATGTGCCTGTGATTGCTGGCGACGATGTCGGCGCAGTCACTGAAGATGCCACCGATCCAGTTCTGACTGACAGCGGCACCTTAACCATTACCGATGCCGACAGCGGCCAGGCGGTATTCCAAGCGGGCAACGGCACTCCAAGTGTTGGCGCGCTCGGCAGCCTGACTATCGATGCGGCGGGCAACTGGACTTACAACGTCGATAACGCCGACGTGCAATATCTGGCTGAAGGCGAAACCAAGGTCGAAACCTTTGTGGTGTTGAGCCAAGACGGCACTGAGCACACGGTCACCATCACCATTACCGGCACCAACGATGTGCCTGTGATTGCTGGTGACGATGTTGGCGCGGTCACTGAAGATGCCACCGATCCAGTTCTGACTGACAGCGGCACCTTAACCATTACCGATGCCGACAGCGGCCAGGCGGTATTCCAAGCGGGCAACGGCGTTGCTAGCAATGGCGCACTCGGCAGCCTGACTATCGATGCGGCGGGCAACTGGACTTACAACGTCGATAACGCCGACGTGCAATATCTGGCTGAAGGCGAAACCAAGGTCGAAACCTTTGTGGTGTTGAGCCAAGACGGCACTGAGCACACAGTCACCATCACCATTACCGGCACCAACGATGTGCCTGTGATTGCTGGTGACGATGTTGGCGCGGTCACTGAAGATGCCACCGATCCAGTTCTGACTGACAGCGGCACCTTAACCATTACCGATGCCGACAGCGGCCAGGCGGTATTCCAAGCGGGCAACGGCGTTGCTAGCAATGGCGCGCTCGGCAGCCTGACTATCGATGCGGCGGGCAACTGGACTTACAACGTCGATAACGCCGACGTGCAATATCTGGCTGAAGGCGAAACTAAGGTCGAAACCTTTGTGGTCTTGAGTGACGATGGCACTGAGCACACGGTCACCATCACCATTACCGGCACCAACGATGTGCCTGTGATTGCTGGCGACGATGTCGGCGCGGTCACTGAAGATGCCACCGATCCAGTTCTGACTGACAGCGGCACCTTAACCATTACCGATGCCGACAGCGGCCAGGCGGTATTCCAAGCGGGCAACGGCACTCCAAGTGTTGGCGCGCTCGGCAGCCTGACTATCGATGCGGCGGGCAACTGGACTTACAACGTCGATAACGCCGACGTGCAATATCTGGCTGAAGGCGAAACCAAGGTCGAAACCTTTGTGGTGTTGAGCCAAGACGGCACTGAGCACACGGTCACCATCACCATTACCGGCACCAACGATGTGCCTGTGATTGCTGGCGACGATGTTGGCGCGGTCACTGAAGATGCCACCGATCCAGTTCTGACTGACAGCGGCACCTTAACCATTACCGATGCCGACAGCGGCCAGGCGGTGTTCCAAGCCGGCAACGGCACTCCAAGTGTTGGCGCGCTCGGCAGCCTGACTATCGATGCGGCGGGCAACTGGACTTACAACGTCGATAACGCCGACGTGCAATATCTGGCTGAAGGCGAAACCAAGGTCGAAACCTTTGTGGTGTTGAGCCAAGACGGCACTGAGCACACGGTCACCATCACCATTACCGGTACCAACGATGTGCCTGTGATTGCTGGCGACGATGTCGGCGCGGTCACTGAAGATGCCACCGATCCAGTTCTGACTGACAGCGGCACCTTAACCATTACCGATGCCGACAGCGGCCAAGCGGTATTCCAAGCGGGCAACGGCACTCCAAGTGTTGGCGCGCTCGGCAGCCTGACTATCGATGCGGCGGGCAACTGGACTTACAACGTCGATAACGCCGACGTGCAATATCTGGCTGAAGGCGAAACTAAGGTCGAAACCTTTGTGGTGTTGAGCCAAGACGGCACTGAGCACACGGTCACCATCACCATCACCGGCACCAACGATGTGCCTGTGATTGCTGGCGACGATGTCGGCGCGGTCACTGAAGATGCCACCGATCCAGTTCTGACTGACAGCGGCACCTTAACCATTACCGATGCCGACAGCGGCCAGGCGGTATTCCAAGCGGGCAACGGCGTTGCTAGCAATGGCGCACTCGGCAGTCTGACTATCGATGCGGCGGGCAACTGGACTTACAACGTCGATAACGCCGACGTGCAATATCTGGCTGAAGGCGAAACTAAGGTCGAAACCTTTGTGGTCTTGAGTGACGATGGCACTGAGCACACGGTCACCATCACCATTACCGGCACCAACGATGTGCCTGTGATTGCTGGCGACGATGTCGGCGCGGTCACTGAAGATGCCACCGATCCAGTTCTGACTGACAGCGGCACCTTAACCATTACCGATGCCGACAGCGGCCAGGCGGTATTCCAAGCGGGCAACGGCACTCCAAGTGTTGGCGCGCTCGGCAGCCTGACTATCGATGCCGACGGCAACTGGACTTACAACGTCGATAACGCCGACGTGCAATATCTGGCTGAAGGCGAAACCAAGGTCGAAACCTTTGTGGTCTTGAGTGACGATGGCACTGAGCACACGGTCACCATCACCATTACCGGCACCAACGATGTGCCTGTGATTGCTGGCGACGATGTCGGCGCGGTCACTGAAGATGCCACCGATCCAGTTCTGACTGACAGCGGCACCTTAACCATTACCGATGCCGACAGCGGCCAAGCGGTATTCCAAGCGGGCAACGGCGTTGCTAGCAATGGCGCACTCGGCAGCCTGACTATCGATGCGGCGGGCAACTGGACTTACAACGTCGATAACGCCGACGTGCAATATCTGGCTGAAGGCGAAACCAAGGTCGAAACCTTTGTGGTGTTGAGCCAAGACGGCACTGAGCACACGGTCACCATCACCATTACCGGCACCAACGATGTGCCTGTGATTGCTGGTGACGATGTTGGCGCGGTCACTGAAGATGCCACCGATCCAGTTCTGACTGACAGCGGCACCTTAACCATTACCGATGCCGACAGCGGCCAGGCGGTATTCCAAGCGGGCAACGGCACTCCAAGTGTTGGCGCGCTCGGCAGCCTGACTATCGATGCGGCGGGCAACTGGACTTACAACGTCGATAACGCCGACGTGCAATATCTGGCTGAAGGCGAAACCAAGGTCGAAACCTTTGTGGTGTTGAGCCAAGACGGCACTGAGCACACGGTCACCATCACCATTACCGGTACCAACGATGTGCCTGTGATTGCTGGCGACGATGTCGGCGCGGTCACTGAAGATGCCACCGATCCAGTTCTGACTGACAGCGGCACCTTAACCATTACCGATGCCGACAGCGGCCAAGCGGTATTCCAAGCGGGCAACGGCGTTGCTAGCAATGGCGCGCTCGGCAGCCTGACTATCGATGCGGCGGGCAACTGGACTTACAACGTCGATAACGCCGACGTGCAATATCTGGCTGAAGGCGAAACTAAGGTCGAAACCTTTGTGGTGTTGAGCCAAGACGGCACTGAGCACACGGTCACCATCACCATTACCGGTACCAACGATGTGCCTGTGATTGCTGGCGACGATGTCGGCGCGGTCACTGAAGATGCCACCGATCCAGTTCTGACTGACAGCGGCACCTTAACCATTACCGATGCCGACAGCGGCCAAGCGGTATTCCAAGCGGGCAACGGCGTTGCTAGCAATGGCGCGCTCGGCAGCCTGACTATCGATGCGGCGGGCAACTGGACTTACAACGTCGATAACGCCGACGTGCAATATCTGGCTGAAGGCGAAACTAAGGTCGAAACCTTTGTGGTGTTGAGCCAAGACGGCACTGAGCACACGGTCACCATCACCATTACCGGCACCAACGATGTGCCTGTGATTGCTGGTGACGATGTTGGCGCGGTCACTGAAGATGCCACCGATCCAGTTCTGACTGACAGCGGCACCTTAACCATTACCGATGCCGACAGCGGCCAGGCGGTATTCCAAGCGGGCAACGGCACTCCAAGTGTTGGCGCGCTCGGCAGCCTGACTATCGATGCGGCGGGCAACTGGACTTACAACGTCGATAACGCCGACGTGCAATATCTGGCTGAAGGCGAAACCAAGGTCGAAACCTTTGTGGTGTTGAGCCAAGACGGCACTGAGCACACGGTCACCATCACCATTACCGGTACCAACGATGTGCCTGTGATTGCTGGCGACGATGTCGGCGCGGTCACTGAAGATGCCACCGATCCAGTTCTGACTGACAGCGGCACCTTAACCATTACCGATGCCGACAGCGGCCAAGCGGTATTCCAAGCGGGCAACGGCGTTGCTAGCAATGGCGCGCTCGGCAGCCTGACTATCGATGCGGCGGGCAACTGGACTTACAACGTCGATAACGCCGACGTGCAATATCTGGCTGAAGGCGAAACTAAGGTCGAAACCTTTGTGGTGTTGAGCCAAGACGGCACTGAGCACACGGTCACCATCACCATCACCGGCACCAACGATGTGCCTGTGATTGCTGGTGACGATGTTGGCGCGGTCACTGAAGATGCCACCGATCCAGTTCTGACTGACAGCGGCACCTTAACCATTACCGATGCCGACAGCGGCCAGGCGGTATTCCAAGCGGGCAACGGCACTCCAAGTGTTGGCGCGCTCGGCAGCCTGACTATCGATGCGGCGGGCAACTGGACTTACAACGTCGATAACGCCGACGTGCAATATCTGGCTGAAGGCGAAACTAAGGTCGAAACCTTTGTGGTGTTGAGCCAAGACGGCACTGAGCACACGGTCACCATCACCATTACCGGCACCAACGATGTGCCTGTGATTGCTGGTGACGATGTCGGCGCGGTCACTGAAGATGCCACCGATCCAGTTCTGACTGACAGCGGCACCTTAACCATTACCGATGCCGACAGCGGCCAGGCCGTGTTCCAAGCCGGCAACGGCACTCCAAGTGTTGGCGCGCTCGGCAGCCTGACTATCGATGCCGACGGCAACTGGACTTACAACGTCGATAACGCCGACGTGCAATATCTGGCTGAAGGCGAAACTAAGGTCGAAACCTTTGTGGTGTTGAGCCAAGACGGCACTGAGCACACGGTCACCATCACCATTACCGGCACCAACGATGTGCCTGTGATTGCTGGTGACGATGTTGGCGCGGTCACTGAAGATGCCACCGATCCAGTTCTGACTGACAGCGGCACCTTAACCATTACCGATGCCGACAGCGGCCAGGCGGTATTCCAAGCGGGCAACGGCACTCCAAGTGTTGGCGCGCTCGGCAGCCTGACTATCGATGCGGCGGGCAACTGGACTTACAACGTCGATAACGCCGACGTGCAATATCTGGCTGAAGGCGAAACCAAGGTCGAAACCTTTGTGGTGTTGAGCCAAGACGGCACTGAGCACACGGTCACCATCACCATTACCGGTACCAACGATGTGCCTGTGATTGCTGGCGACGATGTCGGCGCGGTCACTGAAGATGCCACCGATCCAGTTCTGACTGACAGCGGCACCTTAACCATTACCGATGCCGACAGCGGCCAGGCCGTGTTCCAAGCCGGCAACGGCACTCCAAGTGTTGGCGCGCTCGGCAGCCTGACTATCGATGCCGACGGCAACTGGACTTACAACGTCGATAACGCCGACGTGCAATATCTGGCTGAAGGCGAAACTAAGGTCGAAACCTTTGTGGTGTTGAGCCAAGACGGCACTGAGCACACGGTCACCATCACCATTACCGGCACCAACGATGTGCCTGTGATTGCTGGTGACGATGTTGGCGCGGTCACTGAAGATGCCACCGATCCAGTTCTGACTGACAGCGGCACCTTAACCATTACCGATGCCGACAGCGGCCAGGCGGTATTCCAAGCGGGCAACGGCACTCCAAGTGTTGGCGCGCTCGGCAGCCTGACTATCGATGCGGCGGGCAACTGGACTTACAACGTCGATAACGCCGACGTGCAATATCTGGCTGAAGGCGAAACCAAGGTCGAAACCTTTGTGGTGTTGAGCCAAGACGGCACTGAGCACACGGTCACCATCACCATTACCGGTACCAACGATGTGCCTGTGATTGCTGGCGACGATGTCGGCGCGGTCACTGAAGATGCCACCGATCCAGTTCTGACTGACAGCGGCACCTTAACCATTACCGATGCCGACAGCGGCCAAGCGGTATTCCAAGCGGGCAACGGCGTTGCTAGCAATGGCGCGCTCGGCAGCCTGACTATCGATGCGGCGGGCAACTGGACTTACAACGTCGATAACGCCGACGTGCAATATCTGGCTGAAGGCGAAACTAAGGTCGAAACCTTTGTGGTGTTGAGCCAAGACGGCACTGAGCACACGGTCACCATCACCATTACCGGCACCAACGATGTGCCTGTGATTGCTGGTGACGATGTCGGCGCGGTCACTGAAGATGCCACCGATCCAGTTCTGACTGACAGCGGCACCTTAACCATTACCGATGCCGACAGCGGCCAGGCGGTGTTCCAAGCCGGCAACGGCACTCCAAGTGTTGGCGCGCTCGGCAGCCTGACTATCGATGCCGACGGCAACTGGACTTACAACGTCGATAACGCCGACGTGCAATATCTGGCTGAAGGCGAAACCAAGGTCGAAACCTTTGTGGTCTTGAGTGACGATGGCACTGAGCACACGGTCACCATCACCATTACCGGTACCAACGATGTGCCTGTGATTGCTGGCGACGATGTCGGCGCGGTCACTGAAGATGCCACCGATCCAGTTCTGACTGACAGCGGCACCTTAACCATTACCGATGCCGACAGCGGCCAAGCGGTATTCCAAGCGGGCAACGGCGTTGCTAGCAATGGCGCGCTCGGCAGCCTGACTATCGATGCGGCGGGCAACTGGACTTACAACGTCGATAACGCCGACGTGCAATATCTGGCTGAAGGCGAAACCAAGGTCGAAACCTTTGTGGTCTTGAGTGACGATGGCACTGAGCACACGGTCACCATCACCATTACCGGCACCAACGATGTGCCTGTGATTGCTGGCGACGATGTTGGCGCGGTCACTGAAGATGCCACCGATCCAGTTCTGACTGACAGCGGCACCTTAACCATTACCGATGCCGACAGCGGCCAGGCCGTGTTCCAAGCCGGCAACGGCACTCCAAGTGTTGGCGCGCTCGGCAGCCTGACTATCGATGCCGACGGCAACTGGACTTACAACGTCGATAACGCCGACGTGCAATATCTGGCTGAAGGCGAAACCAAGGTCGAAACCTTTGTGGTCTTGAGTGACGATGGCACTGAGCACACGGTCACCATCACCATTACCGGTACCAACGATGTGCCTGTGATTGCTGGCGACGATGTCGGCGCGGTCACTGAAGATGCCACCGATCCAGTTCTGACTGACAGCGGCACCTTAACCATTACCGATGCCGACAGCGGCCAAGCGGTATTCCAAGCGGGCAACGGCGTTGCTAGCAATGGCGCGCTCGGCAGCCTGACTATCGATGCGGCGGGCAACTGGACTTACAACGTCGATAACGCCGACGTGCAATATCTGGCTGAAGGCGAAACTAAGGTCGAAACCTTTGTGGTGTTGAGCCAAGACGGCACTGAGCACACGGTCACCATCACCATTACCGGCACCAACGATGTGCCTGTGATTGCTGGCGACGATGTCGGCGCGGTCACTGAAGATGCCACCGATCCAGTTCTGACTGACAGCGGCACCTTAACCATTACCGATGCCGACAGCGGCCAGGCGGTATTCCAAGCGGGCAACGGCGTTGCTAGCAATGGCGCGCTCGGCAGCCTGACTATCGATGCGGCGGGCAACTGGACTTACAACGTCGATAACGCCGACGTGCAATATCTGGCTGAAGGCGAAACTAAGGTCGAAACCTTTGTGGTGTTGAGCCAAGACGGCACTGAGCACACGGTCACCATCACCATCACCGGCACCAACGATGTGCCTGTGATTGCTGGCGACGATGTTGGCGCGGTCACTGAAGATGCCACCGATCCAGTTCTGACTGACAGCGGCACCTTAACCATTACCGATGCCGACAGCGGCCAGGCGGTATTCCAAGCGGGCAACGGCACTCCAAGTGTTGGCGCGCTCGGCAGCCTGACTATCGATGCGGCGGGCAACTGGACTTACAACGTCGATAACGCCGACGTGCAATATCTGGCTGAAGGCGAAACCAAGGTCGAAACCTTTGTGGTCTTGAGTGACGATGGCACTGAGCACACGGTCACCATCACCATTACCGGCACCAACGATGTGCCTGTGATTGCTGGTGACGATGTTGGCGCGGTCACTGAAGATGCCACCGATCCAGTTCTGACTGACAGCGGCACCTTAACCATTACCGATGCCGACAGCGGCCAGGCGGTATTCCAAGCGGGCAACGGCGTTGCTAGCAATGGCGCGCTCGGCAGCCTGACTATCGATGCGGCGGGCAACTGGACTTACAACGTCGATAACGCCGACGTGCAATATCTGGCTGAAGGCGAAACCAAGGTCGAAACCTTTGTGGTCTTGAGTGACGATGGCACTGAGCACACGGTCACCATCACCATTACCGGTACCAACGATGTGCCTGTGATTGCTGGCGACGATGTCGGCGCGGTCACTGAAGATGCCACCGATCCAGTTCTGACTGACAGCGGCACCTTAACCATTACCGATGCCGACAGCGGCCAAGCGGTATTCCAAGCGGGCAACGGCGTTGCTAGCAATGGCGCGCTCGGTAGCCTGACTATCGATCCGGCGGGCAACTGGACTTACAACGTCGATAACGCCGACGTGCAATATCTGGCTGAAGGCGAAACTAAGGTCGAAACCTTTGTGGTGTTGAGCCAAGACGGCACTGAGCACACGGTCACCATCACCATTACCGGCACCAACGATGTGCCTGTGATTGCTGGTGACGATGTCGGCGCGGTCACTGAAGATGCCACCGATCCAGTTCTGACTGACAGCGGCACCTTAACCATTACCGATGCCGACAGCGGCCAGGCGGTATTCCAAGCGGGCAACGGCACTCCAAGTGTTGGCGCGCTCGGCAGCCTGACTATCGATGCGGCGGGCAACTGGACTTACAACGTCGATAACGCCGACGTGCAATATCTGGCTGAAGGCGAAACCAAGGTCGAAACCTTTGTGGTCTTGAGTGACGATGGCACTGAGCACACGGTCACCATCACCATTACCGGCACCAACGATGTGCCTGTGATTGCTGGCGACGATGTCGGCGCGGTCACTGAAGATGCCACCGATCCAGTTCTGACTGACAGCGGCACCTTAACCATTACCGATGCCGACAGCGGCCAAGCGGTATTCCAAGCGGGCAACGGCGTTGCTAGCAATGGCGCACTCGGCAGCCTGACTATCGATGCGGCGGGCAACTGGACTTACAACGTCGATAACGCCGACGTGCAATATCTGGCTGAAGGCGAAACCAAGGTCGAAACCTTTGTGGTGTTGAGCCAAGACGGCACTGAGCACACGGTCACCATCACCATCACCGGCACCAACGATGTGCCTGTGATTGCTGGCGACGATGTTGGCGCGGTCACTGAAGATGCCACCGATCCAGTTCTGACTGACAGCGGCACCTTAACCATTACCGATGCCGACAGCGGCCAGGCGGTATTCCAAGCGGGCAACGGCACTCCAAGTGTTGGCGCGCTCGGCAGCCTGACTATCGATGCTGACGGCAACTGGACTTACAACGTCGATAACGCCGACGTGCAATATCTGGCTGAAGGCGAAACCAAGGTCGAAACCTTTGTGGTCTTGAGTGACGATGGCACTGAGCACACGGTCACCATCACCATTACCGGCACCAACGATGTGCCTGTGATTGCTGGCGACGATGTCGGCGCGGTCACTGAAGATGCCACCGATCCAGTTCTGACTGACAGCGGCACCTTAACCATTACCGATGCCGACAGCGGCCAGGCGGTATTCCAAGCGGGCAACGGCGTTGCTAGCAATGGCGCGCTCGGCAGCCTGACTATCGATGCGGCGGGCAACTGGACTTACAACGTCGATAACGCCGACGTGCAATATCTGGCTGAAGGCGAAACTAAGGTCGAAACCTTTGTGGTGTTGAGCCAAGACGGCACTGAGCACACGGTCACCATCACCATTACCGGCACCAACGATGTGCCTGTGATTGCTGGTGACGATGTTGGCGCGGTCACTGAAGATGCCACCGATCCAGTTCTGACTGACAGCGGCACCTTAACCATTACCGATGCCGACAGCGGCCAGGCGGTATTCCAAGCGGGCAACGGCACTCCAAGTGTTGGCGCGCTCGGCAGCCTGACTATCGATGCGGCGGGCAACTGGACTTACAACGTCGATAACGCCGACGTGCAATATCTGGCTGAAGGCGAAACCAAGGTCGAAACCTTTGTGGTGTTGAGCCAAGACGGCACTGAGCACACAGTCACCATCACCATTACCGGTACCAACGATGTGCCTGTGATTGCTGGCGACGATGTCGGCGCGGTCACTGAAGATGCCACCGATCCAGTTCTGACTGACAGCGGCACCTTAACCATTACCGATGCCGACAGCGGCCAAGCGGTATTCCAAGCGGGCAACGGCGTTGCTAGCAATGGCGCGCTCGGCAGCCTGACTATCGATGCGGCGGGCAACTGGACTTACAACGTCGATAACGCCGACGTGCAATATCTGGCTGAAGGCGAAACTAAGGTCGAAACCTTTGTGGTGTTGAGCCAAGACGGCACTGAGCACACAGTCACCATCACCATTACCGGCACCAACGATGTGCCTGTGATTAATTCTGCATCAAATGCTACGGTATCTGAAGAGGGGCTACTTAACGGTATAATTGATGTTATTGGTAATTCTGATACTACAGATGATGTTTCGGCTAGCGGCACAATAAATATCAATGATATTGATAGTGATTCTTTAACTGTGTCACTGTCTGGACCTACAGGATTATTATCTGGTGGCCAAGCAATTCAATGGAGTTGGGATCCTGTCACGCAAATTTTAACGGGTTATATTGGTACTGCAGGTGAGGCTTCATATACCGAAATTATGACTGCAACACTGACGCCACCAGTTACTGGTAGTTCAGGAAATTGGACCTATGATGTCACGCTAAAAGGTCCTGTCGATCATCCAGATACTGAGACTGAAGACACCTTGTCAGTCAATATCGGTATCAATGTTAATGATGGCCATGGTGGTACATCAACTGGAAGTTTCAATGTCACCATTGAAGATGATGCTCCAGTCATATCACCAATTGCAGCCGTGCAAACCACAACAACAAGCATTCCTGATTCATTGGTGGGCTTATTCTCACTCACAGGTTACAGCGGTAATAATAGTTCATTAGATTTTAATGGATTTACTATCAGTGCAAGAGGATTCACTTCATCAACTGACTCAAATTTAATTGATGCCGAAATCTTTGGTAGCGGTAGCGGGATAGGTGTAAGTAGTGCTGGCGCCCCTTATCATAATCTCGCGAATGAAGTCGATTTCCGTAAATTTGCAGATGGAAGTTCTGCATCTGAAGAAATCATCATTACTCTCGATCCAGGAACTATTGCCTACGGCGTAAATATCCAGTTCTCCCACATGTTTGGTGGCGAACTAGAAGTCGGTGTCGTCGAGTTTTGGCGAGATGGCCAACTTATCGCAACTCAAACATTTAGCTCAGATGCCAGCAGTGGCGACTATGCCGCCAACTTCCAAGCCTTACAAGGCGGTTTTGACACTATGGTCATCAAAGCCCTTGATAATGGCCAAGGCCCAAGTAGCGGTGATAATAGTGACTTCACTGTTACCGCTATTGAGTTTTTAGGCACAACGACTCCACCAGCAATCGCCTTTGCTTCAGGAACAGTAAGCCCTGATTGGGGCGCAGATGGTAAAGGTTCGCTCACATTACAAGGTAGTGATGAAACCAATTTATTCACTGCAACAGGCAGTGCAATTACCATAACCCAAACGGCAAATACGCTGATTGGGGTCGATGCTGCTGGTCACTTGGTATTCAAACTTGAGTTTACCCCAGGTACAGGTCAATGGGACTTCCATCAATATCAAGAGATGTTACAACCTAGCGATGGTGATATTGATTTCAAAGTAAGAGCCACTGATGGAGACGGCGATCATACAGATGGTACTTTCTCTGTTATTCCACAAGTTTATGTTGATACAACGCCACCTTCTGCACCTGAGGTGCGCATCATCGATGATGTAAATGATGACGCGTATTTGACGAGTACTGAGATAGGTAGTAATGGTGTTCAAATACAGGTCAAAATTAATGCTAGTGACTTTAATTCTGGCGGCAGTGTACATCTAGAAATCGATAATGCAGGTAATAACAGTACAGTAGACCTCATTCTTGACAATGGCGTACTGAAATTTAGTAATGGTGCTCTAGCAACAGGTTACACCTATACAAATGGTGTTATTACTTGGACAGAGCCTACTCCGACTGCAGGTCAGGCAATCTCAGTCACCGCCACTCAAACTGATAGTGCGAATAATGAATCAGCTGAAGGCACGGACAATGCTACCGTTATTGATGCGACTGACGATCGTTATACCATCGACGAAGATCAGCAGCTAACGGGTAATGTTCTTACCAATGATCAACTCGGCAATCTGAGCATCACTAGCTTCAGAGTCATGTATAACGGTATGCAAACCAGTTTTAACGCTGGGCAAACCGTTACCTTGGCCGTGGGTAGCTTATTAATACAAGCTAATGGTGAATTCCAGTTTACTCCAAATGATAACTGGGCTGGCGAAATGCCAAGTGTCACCTACACAACAAATACTGGTTCCACTGCAGCACTTGATATCACTGTCTTACCTATAGCAGATAAGCCTGTCGTTAACGTTATTCTGACTGATAATGGCATACCGCTATACAGTAACTTTAAGACTTCAGGTATCACTACCGAACAATTCCGTACGGGCGATTTTACTACCGCACCATTTAATACTGGTACGCGCACTATTGATAATACTTCCGGACAAGATCAGTTGCTCGGTACTGGGGGGAACGATCATCTTGTCAGCGCAAATGGCGGCGGTGATCTACTCGACGGTATGGATGGTGATGACATACTCGTCGGCAGTGATGCCGTTCAAGGTGACTCTCTCTATGGCGGAACGGGAAATGATGTTCTTGTTGCTGGTCTAGGTAATGACGGGCTCTACGGTGATGCAGGAACAGATATCGCCGTACTTCTTGGCAACCGAGCCGACTACATAATAGAGAAAGGCGCAGGCTACTCTAGCAATGATCGTTGGTTCAACTTCTTTGTAACTGAAAATGGCATCGGTGTTACTAAGGCCCTGCATAATGTTGAGTATGTGCAATTCAAGGATGGCATATACGCGATCAATCAAATCACAGGTGAACTCACATTAGAACAGCCTACAGCTGTAGACTATCCAATCGAAATTAATGTGTCACTTGCGGATCGAGACGGTAGCGAAAGCATCGATAGCATTCAGCTCAGTGGTTTACCCGAAGGCACCTTACTCTACAGCAGTAACGGTACCTTAATGGGGACTGCAGATGCAGACGGTAATATTCTTCTAAATCATGGCAGCGTATGGAACAGTGCATCTTTAGATGTCAATCTGACAGGATTAACATTAAGGGTTCCTGGTGAATATGCAGGTCAAGTCAACCTCGTTGTCGAAGCAGTATCAAGAGAGTCAGGTACAGACCTGACCAATACTGCAACAGATGCAGATAGCGTCATTCTTAGCTACTTCAGTGGTCATGAAGGAGAGCCTGGCGATCAAAATCTTAACTTTGGTAATGAGCACAATATTGTGGTTGGCGACTTGGATGGCAGTATTATTCTGCCAGGCCAAAACTACAATATTGCCTTTATGGTCGATAGCTCAGGCAGTATTAACGCTGATACGCTAGAGACGATGAAATTGCAGTTGGCCCAGGTATTGGAAACCCTCATAGACAGTGCCGGTGGCCCACAAAGCGGCACAGTGAACATCTTCTTGGTTGATTTTGATACTCATGCTAAGGGCAGCATCAGTGTAGATCTTAGTGACCCCAATGCATTGAATATTCTTCAAGAAGCATTAGATGATATGAGCCGCGGCGGCGGTACCAACTATGAGGATGTATTCACTACCACGGCCAACTGGTTCGCCAATGGTGATGCCCAAAATAATAGTGGGGCTACTAATCTTGCTTTCTTTATAACTGACGGCAAACCGACCTACTATAATGCTGATGCGGGTGGTAACCCAAAGGTCTACGACACATGGCCGAACAATAATGATCGTAGCTTGTCACAAGTCATCGGCACTGGCTACGTATTCGGCCAAGTCTATACCGTTAACGGGCATGTAGTGATTGATGAAAATGGTAATGTGTTCCGCGTAGAAGAGGACTTCTACAGCGTGAGCCGGAGCCCTGTTGGAGCAATGCGCCCCGATGCCCAAGGTAACAACCAGTACTATGCTTTGTCTGGTAACGGTAGTGACACCAACACTGATACAGTTACAAATTCCCAAGCTGGCTTTGCATTACTCTCGGGCCTTGGAGTTACGGTTCAAGCCATCGGCATGGGCTCAAACATCAATGAGGCTGACTTATTACCTTATGACACTGATGGTAATGTTCAAACGAATATAGATGCTGATGATCTAGCCGATGCCATTCTTGGTGACCAAGTTAACGCCATTCCAGGCTCAGATCGTTTTGATGGTGGTGCTGGCGACGATGTCATCTTTGGTGACGCGATACACTTTGCCGGTATTAGCGGTCAAGGTTACGCAGCCATTAAAGCCTACGTTGCCGATAAACTCGGTATTAACGAAGCCAGTGATGCACAGGTGCACAGGTATATCAGTGAACATACTGACGAGTTTGACCAATCTGGAACAAACGATAAAGCAGACATCTTATTTGGTGGTGCCGGTAACGACATTCTCTTTGGTCAAGGTGGCAATGATTATTTAGATGGAGGAGCAGGCAAAGATACTCTCTATGGCGGCACAGGCAACGATACCTTGATTGGCGGTGCTGGCAACGATACTCTGATTGGCGGCCTTGGTAATGACGTTCTGCGTGGTGATGGCGGTGCCGATACCTTCGTGTGGCGCTATGCCGATGCCGATAAGGGCACAGACCACATTGTGGACTTCAATGTGAATGAAGATAAGCTCGACCTGAGTGATTTGCTCCAAGGAGAAACGGCTAATACATTAGATGAATATCTCAGCTTTAGATTAGATAATGGCTCTACCGTTATCGATATAGATGCAAATAAAGATGGAGTTATTGATCAACATATTGTGCTTGATGGGGTTGACCTCTATAGCCAATATGGTGCGACTGATAATGCGGGTATTATTAACGGTCTACTTGGTACCAATGGAAATGGTTCGTTAATTGTTGATACTCAGCCAGTCACACCAGAACCTGTACAAGGAATTGCGCCACTGGACACTAATCCACACCATAATATCATTCCTTAAATAAAATCAGTTCAGATGGCCTATAGAAATATAGGCCATCATGACCGATACTTGCCATAACCATATAAAAATCCAAAGGATAAGTAATTAGGTGTCAGCTGCAGCTTCTGAAAAAATTGACCAATGGACCATTTCAGCCTCGCAAAGAGTCTTAGTGGATCCGCTGCTGGATTGTTTAGTGTTACTCACTGAGCATTTTGGCAACCCATGCTCATGCGACTCGCTTGCGGCAGGTTTACCTTTGTCAGGTGCGGTATTAACACCCGATTTATTACCTCAGGCCGCGTCGAGGGCCGGCCTAGCGGCGAAGTTATCTCGAAAAGGCTTAAACGAAGTATCACCGATATTGCTTCCCTGTATTTTGTTATTAAAAGACAAGAAAGCCTGCATATTGCGTGAACTTGATGTTGAGTCAGATAAAGCGATTATTCAATTACCCGAGACAGGTGGTGAAGAGACGCTAACCATTGAGTCGCTCGAAGCCTTATATGTGGGATATTTATTCTTAGTTAAACAAGAATACCGTGGTGACATGGGCTTTGATGTTTATCTACATGATAATAAAACCCACTGGCTAGTCCAAACCTTAAAAGATTCTGCCCCCATTTATCGTGATGCATTAATTGCTTCTGTATTAGTGAATTTGTTCGCCTTAGTCTCGCCGTTATTTATTATGAACGTGTATGACAAAGTCGTGCCCAACCTTGCCTTTGAGTCCCTGTGGGTGTTAGCGATTGGTGCTTCTATTGCGTATCTGTTTGATCTTGTCATGCGCCAACTCAGAAGCTACCTGATTGATGTAGCAGGTAAAAAAGTAGACATCATAGTGTCTTCTCGCCTATTCGCTAAAGCGATTGGTATCCCCTTAGAAAAACGCTCCCCCAGTATTGGCGGTATGGCAAAACAATTAGGCGAATTCGATAACATCCGTGAAATTTTAACTTCGGCAACAATCACGACCTTAGTCGATCTGCCCTTTGCATTATTTTTCTTAATTATTATCTACATCGTTGCCGGCGATCTCGCGATTGTTCCAGTGATCGGTGGCGTTATCATTATTGGCTTTACACTTTATATCCAACCTAAACTCAAAGCCGCTATCGAAGAAGGCAATAAATTTTCAAGCCTGAAACATGGGCATTTAATCGAAAGTTTATCGGCGCTAGAGTCAATCAAAGCCAATGGTGCCGAAGGGATAGTACAAAAAAGCTGGCAACAGATGATAGGCCACAGTGCCAACTGGCAATTAAGGTCAAAAAAGCTATCTAACTCTGTCTCGAACGTGGCTAACTTCACAGTGCAATTTACCGTTGTTTGCGTCGTCATTTTAGGTGTTTATCGCGTGGCCGATAATGCAATCTCTATGGGCGGAATTATTGCAGCCGTTATGTTATCAAGCCGTGCTATTTCACCTATGGCGCAGCTTGCAGGCCTGATGACCAGAGCAAACCACACTGCCAGCGCACTGCGTCAACTTAATGAAATCATGACTCAAGAAGATGAGTTTGAAAATAAAGGGCATTTGGTTAGCAAACAAAGACTAATAGGTAAAATCAATGCTGATCATGTCGGCTTTGCTTACCCTGGTTCAGAAAAACCAGTACTCCATCCAATGTCACTGACCATAAATCCCGGCGAGCGTATTGCAATTATCGGCCGTAATGGCTCAGGTAAAAGTACCCTTGCCAAGTTATTGGTTGGGTTATTTCAACCGACAGCAGGAAGCCTGCGTTATGACGGTTTAGACTCAGCACAGATCCATCCGAGTGATTTACGCCGTAATTTTGGTTATTTGCCCCAAGATGTGACCCTTTTCCACGGTTCGATTCGGGACAATATTTTATTTGGTACACGCCAAGTCACTGAGCACCAATTAATCCGTGCCGTACAGCTTTCTGGAGTGAGTCAATTTACCAACCTAGAAGCAGAGGGGTTAGACCAACAAGTCGGCGAAGGAGGCATGTCGCTCAGTCGCGGACAAAGACAAACCGTTGCCCTTGCGCGTGCCACACTCAATGACCCTCCAGTGCTATTGATGGATGAGCCCACCGCCAGCTTGGATGCGCGCGCGGAACAACAATTTATTCGCTCAATGCAGAATGTCAGCAAAGACAGAACCTTAATTCTTATTACCCATAAGATGCATCTGCTGCAGCTCGTCGATCGCATTATCGTACTCGAACGCGGCCATGTGGTCGCTGATGGTCCCAAGGCAGAAGTGTTAGAAAAACTCAATTTTGGCCTCGTGAATGGAGAAGCTAAAAGATGAGTAAAAATCTAACCGCGAATGACTTAGACATGGTTGATGATGTCTACGGCGCCATGATGACTGACGCCCCTAGCGGGCACAGATTAATCATATGGGCACTTGCAGCTATGGTTGTGTGTTTTTTACTGTGGGCAGGGTTTGCTAAATTAGACAAGGTCACCACTGGTTCGGGGAAAGTCATCCCCTCATCACAAGTCCAAGTCATCCAGAGTTTAGATGGCGGCATCATGCAAGAGCTATATGTACAAGAAGGTGAAATGGTAACGAAAGGCCAACCTTTAGTACGTATTGATGATACCCGCTTCCGCTCTGATTTTGCTCAGCAAGAGCAAGAGGTTTTGGGCTTAAAAACCAATGCTATTCGTATGCGCGCGGAACTCGATAGCATTCTCATATCAGACATGACATCAGACTGGCGCGAGCAAGTGCTCGTTACTAAAAAAGCCTTGGTATTTCCTGAGAGCATCATTACCGCGGAACCTGCCTTAGTTAAAAGGCAGCAAGAAGAATACAACGGACGGTTAGATAATTTAAGTAACCAACTTGAAATCTTGGTCCGTCAAATTCAACAAAGACAACAAGAAATTGATGATCTTGCGTCTAAAACAACGACATTAACCACCAGTATGCAGCTGATCTCCCGTGAGCTTGAGCTCACTCGGCCGTTAGCTAAAAAAGGTATCGTTCCTGAAGTTGAACTACTCAAACTTGAACGTACTGTGAACGATTTGCAAGGCGAACTGAATTCAATGCGCCTACTGCGCCCGAAAGTTAAAGCGGCGATGGATGAGGCTATCTTAAAACGCCGTGAAGCCGTATTCGTCTATGCCGCCGATCTACGCGCACAACTCAATGAAACCCAAACCCGCCTTTCTCGTATGAATGAAGCACAAGTGGGTGCACAGGATAAGGTCAGCAAAGCGATTATCACCTCCCCAGTTAATGGCACCATTAAAACCACTCATATCAATACGCTCGGCGGCGTTGTGCAACCAGGTGTCGATATTATCGAAATAGTGCCATCGGAAGATCAGCTACTGATTGAAACTAAAATCTTGCCTAAAGATATCGCCTTCTTACACCCAGGGTTGCCGGCAGTGGTAAAGATTACCGCCTATGATTTTACCCGCTATGGTGGTCTTAAAGGAACAGTTGAACACATCAGCGCTGATACGTCTCAAGATGAAGAAGGTAATAGTTTTTATCTCATTAGAGTCAGAACTGCAGAATCCAGTTTAACCAAAAACGATGGCACACAGATGCCAATTATTCCGGGAATGTTGACTTCGGTTGACGTTATCACGGGGCAAAGATCCATACTTGAGTACATTTTAAATCCAATTTTAAGGGCTAAGGATACAGCGCTCAGAGAGCACTAAGCCTTTTTATAAACCGGGAGGTTGGTCATGAAGACTTCAGCAAAACGACAATTTCAATGTTCAAAGATAGCCATAGTGCTGTCATTAATTCTGTTACCTTTATCGGCTCAAAGCCAGACGTTAGAGCAAGCCGTTGCACATACGCTTGATACGAACCCTGATTTACGTGTTGCCTTCAACCGCTTTAAAGCGCGCGAAGAACAAGTTAATCAAGCAATAGCAGGTTATATGCCGACGATTGATGTCAGTGGCGGCTACGGCTACGAACAAACTGACAGCGTGTCGACTCGTAGACGACCAAATGTCGGCGATGTCGATAGCAAAGGAGTTGCAGAATTAAACCGCGGAGAGTTTGGTGTTAGCCTAAAACAAATGCTCTTCGATGGTTTCTATACTAGCAGTGAAGTTGATCGTTATAGCTTTGAAGCCAGTGCAGACCAATGGGCGCTGCTTGCTGCAGCTGAAGATATGGCGCTCGATGTCAGTAAAGTCTATCTCAACTATTTACGCACCGATGAAGTGTTAAAATTAGCCGAGAAAAACCTTAACAGCCATAAAGAAATTTATGACCAGATTAAACAACGTACTGACTCAGGTTTAGGCTCAATCGCAGATCTATCCCAAATCTCGGGACGTTTGGCGCGTGCTAATGCTAACGTTATTTCTGCTCGCAACAATTTACTTGATGCAAAAGCGCAGTACATCAGAATTGTAGAGTCGGCACCAGCAGACTTAATCTTACCTGTGCCCGATGCAGAGATGCTGCCAAAAGATCTAAGCTCTGGCATTATCGCAGCACAGGAGAATCACCCCATACTCAAATCTGCAGCAAATGATATTAGTGCCGCCGAGAATGAACGTTCATCAGTACAATCTAATTACTACCCTCAAGTTTCTTTGGAGCTGAACGGTAATTGGAATAATGATGTCGGCGGCGAAGATGGTATCTCTGGCGCTGGCGCATTCCGTAGTGATGTGGGTGGCTATAGCAATGATTTAATGGCCATGGTTAGAGTAAAATATAACTTATTCTCGGGTGGTAAAGATCTCGCCCGTGAGAAAGAAACAGCATACAAACTTGGTGAAGCCAAAGAAATCCGTCAACGCGCTCAGCGCGAAGTCGTTGAAGGCGTGAATTTGGCTTGGAACGCATTTGAATTACTGGCACCTCAAAAGCAATACATCCGAGACCATGTTATAGCCGCAAAGGATACCCAATCTGCCTATGCCCAACAGTTCAATTTAGGCCAACGCAGTCTTCTCGACTTATTGGATACCGAAAATGAACTCTTCGAGGCGCGTAAAGACTATTTACAGGCAGAGTATGATGAAATCATTGCTAAGTATCGCGTACTCAATTCTACCGGACGCTTATTAGACTCTCTCAGAGTCACTAGGCCCGATGCATGGCGTGGAGAGCGCAACTATGAAGGAGGAGCTAACTAATGAAAACTATCACATTTTTTCTCAGTGTCATTCTTTTAGCTGGTTGTTCAATGCGCGATACAGTTAATATTGACGAAATGACCACAACTCAAGCCTATGATCTATCAGATAAAGATAGAGATGGGGTCATTGAGGCCCGTGAACGCTGTAATGATACCGCTCAAGGGGCCGGCATTGACAACTATGGCTGTGGCAAAATCAAAGCGATTAATGAGCGTAAAGAGTTAAGCATTTTATTCCCAAATGATTCTGCTTATATTGCACCAGAGTACTATCCTCAAATTGAGGAGGTTGCAGTATTTTTACAACAATTCCCAACGACTAAAGTGACTATTGAAGGGCACACAAGTCGTACAGGAACTGATGAACGCAACTTAGTATTATCGCAAGAACGTGCCGATGCAGTGACAGCTGTGCTAGCCGAACGCTTCAGCATAGATAGAAGTCGATTAACAGCTATTGGATATGGCCCTAGCCGCCCAGTGGTGTTAGAGCGCACTCCTGAAGCTGAAATTCGTAACCGTCGTGTCGTGGCAGAAGTCACAGGTGATGATACGGCAACAGACATGAAATGGACGATTTACTCTGTCGATGACAACACAAAATAAAGGACCCACACATTAGGTTATGAGCGGCAGACTTAGTTATAAACATTCATTATTGCGAGTCTGCCGCTTTAGCCTAATAGCGTCAGCCTTAGGCATATGCTGCCTATATGCTGCCCCTACGCAAAACCTTGATGAAGGGAAGATCACTTCAACCCTAGAAAAACGTTATGGTGAGCGTGCGGGGATGCGAGCTCGGGCTTGGTTCAAAGTATTATCGGAAGCGAGTGCACTGGATGAAAAAGAAAAGTTATTAAAAGTGAATAACTTTTTTAACTTATTCCGCTTTATCGATGACAGTAAATTATGGGGTGAGTCGAATTATTGGGCGACACCGATGGAATTTATTGGCGTGAATGGTGGTGACTGTGAAGATTTTTCAATCGCAAAATACTTCACCTTGCTCCAACTTGGCGTTCAAGAGGACAAGATGCGGATCACTATGGTCAAAGCCACAACTGTGAATCAATATCACATGGTATTGGCTTACTATGAGACACCAGCATCGATCCCCTTAGTTCTCGACAATCTCGACCATGAAATAAAGCCAGCCACCAAAAGAAAAGATCTACTGCCCGTTTATAGCTTTAACGGTAAACAGTTATGGCTCAATAAAGAGCAAGGCCGAGGCGTACTGGCGGGTTCGTCAACACGGCTAGAAAAATGGAACGATCTTAACCATAGATTAGGTGTTGACCGTCTTAGGCAACCAAAATTAAAACTGGAGTAGCACCAAAAATGACACTGTTTAGACAGATTTATTCGCTGCTTTTTAGCCTATTCTTGCTCGTCGTTGCAAGCCTTGGTTATGTGCAATTTACTGAGACTCAGAGCTTTTTAACCAAGCAAATGGAGTCTGATCTAAACAATGCCAGTACTTCACTCGGTCTAATGCTTACTCCAGCACTCGAAGCCGGCGATACCGCAGCAGCAGAAACCTTAGTGAATGTCATCTTTGAAGGCGGCTATTATCAAAATGTAAAGCTGACATGGATGGTCGATGGTAAGCAACAAGAGTGGAATAATCCTTTAAGAATTGAAGATGTACCTCAATGGTTTATTAATTTAAATCTATTTAAAACCATCAAAAAACAAAGCACTATCACTTCTGGCTGGTTACAGCTCGCGCAACTTGAAATCACCGCTCATCCAGGATTTGGTTATCATGAGCTGTGGCGAATCATGTCCAATACGATCATTGCCTTCTCTTTGCTTTTCCTCGTTGCCATTTTTACCGCAAGAATTGGTCTAACGTGGATATTAAAACCGTTACATACTCTATCGGAACACGCGAAAAGTATTGCGGCACGTCAATTCGGCCCGGACATGGCCTTGCCTAAAACCACGGAATTAAAAGACTTAGTAACCGCGTTTAACAGTATGTCGGCGCAGTTAAAACAAGTATTCCATTCCCTCGATGAAGAAGTCGGCGCATTACGTAAGAAGAACCTTGTAGATCCTGCGTCAGGCCTGCCGAATCGCCAATATGTGGTGAGTCGTTTAAATGGTTGGTTGAGTGAACCTAGCAGTGGCGCGTTATTCCTCGCTAAACTCGACTGGCTCGAAGAAGTGCACAGTAAATATGGCTATCAAGTCCGAGATGAAACCATACGAATTTTGGCTGAAAAGTTTCAGCTGCAGTTAAACGAAATCACACCGTCTGTCATAGGTCGCATTGCCGCCTATGAATTTGCATTTTTAGTGACGGATGTTGAACACGATCAAATCAGCAGATATTTACAAACGCTTATCCGCACCATCAACCAAGAAATGTCGAAGGCGGGCTGTAAGCCTAATGAAGACTTTGCGATTGGTATTGCGGAGCGTATTGGGCAAATGAATGTGTCGGATATTTTGGCCCAAGCCGACAACGCCCTTCAAAAAGCGTTACAAGAAAATAAAACTTTCCATTGGTTTGAAACCACAGAGCAGCAATTATTCACCCGTGAACAGTGGCGGGATAACCTTAGCCATGCCATCAGTAATAAGAAGTTTAAGTTTAGATGGCAACCAATCCAGTTTTGCGATGGCGATGGCATAGCGCAACGGGAATTATATTGCCAATTAGAGCTCGGCGATCAACTCGCCCATGCAGGGCAATTTATGCCTTATATCGAGCTCTTATCTCTCGGTGCCCTGCTCGATAAATGTTTGATTGAAACTGTCTACGAGCAGAAACTATTAGAGCGTAGCTATGAACCGCTCGCGATTAACTTAACCCACCAAAGTATTAACGATCCGCAATTCCATGAGTGGCTCAATCACTTCTTACGCAATGCCGCATTTATTGAGCGGATCTGCTTCGAAATCCCTGAAGCGGGCGTCTATAGCGATCTTAAGTCGTGTCAGCACTTATGTAACATCATTCGTGATAATGGTGCTAAGTTCGGCATTGACCACTTTGGCCGTCAGTTTGGCTCTATGTCTTATCTACAGGAATTAAGACCTAGCTATGTGAAACTCGATCAATCCTTCGCCTACTATGATGAGACCCACCACAATAGTGAACTGTGCCGCGCGCTAATCAACGTAGCGAAAGGATTAGATATTCAAGTCATAGTGACGGGTATTCAAGAACAAGCTCAGCTAGAGCGCTTTAACGAGCTTAGAACAGATGCCTATCAGGGCTTTATCGCCCCTCCGTTGAATCTTGATTAAGCCAAATTAAGAAGTGATATTAAAAGTAAAAAGCTCCGTAAGGAGCTTTTTACTTTTCTAACGACAGAATGGCTATATCGATACCGTTGCACATCTGTATTGCCTACATAGAGTTTAAGCAAACGCATAAACAATTTCTATATGAAGCTACATTGCACAAATACAAAAAAGTCCCTGTGTATTGATTAAGAATGCTGAGACGTTTCGACTTATCTGTTCGATGCGTTGAATTTGGTCGATACGTTGAAAGCGCGAGGATTCGACCTCTGCTTTCTGGCAATAAGGCTTCCAATGCCAATCAAGACAAGCAAACCGTAGATGCAAAAAAGCCTCAGTTATTCACTAGGAATGCTGAGGCTTTTTCACTAATTGGTCGGTGATAGAGGATTCGAACCTCTGACCCTCTGGTCCCAAACCAGATGCGCTACCGGACTGCGCTAATCACCGTAAATATTTCACTATTTACTTAACTTACATTAAGCTCGCTAGCTAAGCGAAGAATGTGGTCGGTGATAGAGGATTCGAACCTCTGACCCTCTGGTCCCAAACCAGATGCGCTACCGGACTGCGCTAATCACCGAGAATATCAATCTTTATATAAAACAAATGAAATGGGGTGACTGATGGGGCTCGAACCCACGACAACCGGAATCACAATCCGGGACTCTACCAACTGAGCTACAATCACCACTGACTTTCACTTATCTTGCTAACCTAAAAGCTCACAACTCTGTTCGGAATTGGTGCGCCCAAAAGGATTCGAACCTTCGGCCTCACCCTCCGGAGGGGTGCGCTCTATCCAGCTGAGCTATGGGCGCTCGCCTTGGTTAGCGCCGCATATACTAGGGTCAAATCCCCTTTGAGTCTATAGCTGTTTTGCACTTTTTTTACTGACTGCTCAAGTTTTATCACATTAGCTGACTTTTAAAGCAAAATGCAGCCAAAATATGACTTGGATGTTACAGTATTTCATGCTAATTATAGTGTTTGGTAAATGCAACCCTATATTTAACTAGTGAGTATCATGTTTAAGGATGAAGATGAAACTGGCCAGCCTCGTATAAATGAAGCTGAACGCTTACGCAAAAAAATTATTCGCTTAAAACAATTAGCGCATAAGTATAAGCATGCTGAGATCATTCAAAACGCATTACTCGAAATATCCAATATTGCGACCCATGCTTCTTCACTCGAAGAATTCTATGTCGGCGTGCATAGCCACCTAAAACAACTCATCCCCGCTGATAATTTTTTTATTTCAACCCTTGATATCAGCACTGGCGAGCTTGCTATCCCTTTTTTCGCCGACGAAAAAGACGCGCATCCTGCAGAGCTTTATCCAGAACAATCATTATCAACATTATTACAACAGGGATTAACGGGCTACGTTCTTAGAACGGGTAAGGCTTTGTTATGTGATAATGACAAAGTCAATGAACTGATTGCCGCAGAGGAAATCGTTAACTTAGGTTCTCCCTGCCATTTATGGCTTGGCGTGCCCATTAAACACGATGACATAGTAACCGGTGTGTTAGCCGTACAAACCTACGACACAAATGTCAGCTATGGGGAAATCGAACTCGAGTTGATGACCTTCATTTGTCACCATATCTCAGGAGTAATGGAACGGCTCAAGCATCAAGAACAATTAGAACAAGCCATTCAACAAAGAACCAGAGAACTCAGCCAAGCCTATGATAAATTAAAACTAGAAGTCTATGAAAGACGCAGAGCCGAGCGCTTACAAAAATCACTGTTCGAAATTGCCGAACTAGCCAGTTCCAGTGCCGACAACCCAGACTTTTATGCCCAGTTACATAATGTCATTCGACATCTTATTCCTGCCAATAATTGCTACATTGCGCTTTTGGATGACACAGAAACACATCTCACGTTTCCCTTTTATGTCTCGCAATTAGCCAATAAGCACCCAGGAACTCGGCCGCTACAGGACGGCTTAACTGAATATGTGCTCAAACATAAGCGGCCACTGCTGTTAGATCAAAATAGTATCAATGCGTTAATCGCCGCTGGTGAGCTTTATTCCCAAGCACCAGAATTAAATCATACTCAGACTATGCATCAATGGATTGGTATTCCTCTCTTTATCCATGATCAAGTACGTGGTGCCTTGACGATTTACAGTTTTAGCATGACACAGAATTACCAGGTCAAAGACTTAGAATTACTGACATTTGTCTCGCAACACATTGGTTCTGCTATTGAGAAGAAACTGTCCGCTGAGTCCTTGCAGCGCAGTTATGAAGAGCTAGAAGAAAAAGTCATCGACCGTACGAAAGCGTTAGCCGAACTCAATCAAAACCTTGAGAAAGAAATTCAACAACGTCGCAGTATGGAAGCTAAGCTAGTTCACGATGCTAAACACGATGCACTCACAGGCTTGCCTAACCGCGCTATGTTTATGGAGCGCTTATCTCACGCGATTAAGCACGTCCGTCGCCACAGCTTAGAACAATTTGCCCTGCTCTTTATCGATCTCGACCGCTTCAAACAGATTAACGACACTATGGGACATTTAGAAGGCGATAAATTCTTAATTGAGACCGCAAGCCGCCTCAAGTCCTGCATTCGTGATAACGACACCTTAGCGCGCCTAGGTGGCGATGAATTCGTTATCTTGCTCGATAGTATTAACAACATTAACGATGCAAGAGATGTATCAGAAAGAGTGATCCAAAAAATATCCCAACCCTATCGACTCGGCACCATGGAATTTAACTCTGGCGCCAGTATCGGTATTACCATCAGTGGTAAGCATAAAGTCGATACCAGTGAATCTATGTTGCGTAATGCAGATACAGCCATGTATCAGGCGAAAGCCAACGGTAAGGGCTGCTATGTTATTTTTGATGATAACGCCCAACATCAAGCTATACAGGATGTCGAGTTAGAGACTGAATTTAGGCATGCATTACACAATGCCGAAATCGAACTCAGTTATTTACCTGTCGTCGATTTTAACACTGGTCAAGTGAATGCATTAGAAAGCCGTTTGTTCTGGCAACATCCGCAGCGCGGACTTTTGCAACAAGACCAACTCAGTGCGCTTGCTGAACAGTCACACCTTACTGTTGAGCTCGATAAATATACGATCAGCATCATAGATAGCAGCTATCCCCAACTCCTCAAGCAATATGATGAATCTGTTGAATTACATGTCATGCTTTCGAGCCAACATCTCAAGCATAAGCATGTACTGCGCAGTTTGAAAAACACTCTCAAGCAAACCCAGTTAAACCTGAGCCATTTGTGGTTATTCTTCAATGAAAAAGCCCTAGTGCAGGAAACTGAAAATCATATCAATGGCTTTGAATTGTTGCAGAAACTCGGAGTAAAACTCGGGATAAGCCATTATGGCAGCGGCTATAGCGCATTAAATAGCTTATTGTTTTTGCCGATTAAAGGCTTAAAGCTCGACGCCAATCTCACCAAACAGATACAAGCAGAGCAGCAGCTTAAGTTAATGTCCGCTTATCAAAAGACGGCATCAACCTTAGAACTGCAAACCTTTGTCGATGGCATTGATAACCCTGAACAAAAACGAATTTTCAGTGAACTGGGTTATCAACTGGGTCAAGGGGCCGCTTTAGCCGACACTTTTACCTTAAGTCACACTCAACCACAGAGCTGTGCTCAGCTCGAATATGCCTAAATAAAACCAAGCGATTGACTTTAAATAACAGTAAGTGAAACGCTCACTATTTTTTAAACATATCCCTTAAGCTAGAAATATTGGCTCGCCCCGTTTGCATCCGCTCCTGCTCAGTTTGCTGTGGTTTACGATTTTCCCACACCACATCGTCTTGAGGTAACTCAAGTAGAAAACGACTCGGCTCACAACGCATGGTTTCGCCAAATTGGCGCCTTTCACGGCAGAGGGTAAACCACAGTTCACGTTGAGCCCGAGTGATGCCCACGTAGGCTAAGCGACGTTCTTCATCGACATTGTCCTCATCTATGCTGGTTTGATGGGGCAAGATACGCTCCTCCACTCCCACCATAAACACAAACGGAAACTCTAAGCCCTTAGAAGCATGCAAGGTCATCAACTGCACCTGATCGCCACCTTCATCCTCACTATTGCGCTCCATCATGTCTCTGAGTGTCAGCCGAGTCACGACCTCAGGCAAGGTCATTGGCTCATCTAATTCATCACCTGCGAGCATCTCAGTGACCCAACGATAAAGCTCTGAGATATTCTTCATCCGCATTTCAGCGGCTTTGGCACTCGTGCTGGTTTCGTATAGATAATCTTCATAATTGATCTTACGGATCAAATGCTTCACTGCCTCGACAGGCTCACCACGCTCGGCATGATCCCCTGTCTCGACGATGAAACGCCCAAACTGATACAGGGATGACATAGCCGCAGGCGGTAAATGATGATTCAGTTCAGGCTCAAAAATCGCCGCAAACATAGAAATATGCTTCTCGTTGGCAAAATTACCTAAGCGTTCTAAAGTCGATGGGCCTATGCCACGTTTAGGCAAGTTAACGATGCGCAGGAAAGCATTATCGTCATCGGGATTCACCACCAGCTTTAGATAGCCCATGATGTCTTTGATTTCAGCACGGGCGAAGAATGACGTACCGCCACTCAATTTATAAGGAATACGGTTAGTCATCAGCGCGCGTTCGAGTAACCGCGATTGGTGGTTGCCGCGATACAGAATCGCATAGTCGCCAAATTGAGTACGGCCGACAAACTTGTGCCGCACAATTTCGGCGACCACACGCTCGGCCTCTTGCTCCTCGTTGGCGGCAAATAGCACCCGCAGCGGCTCACCATAGGCAAGCTCACTAAAGAGTGCTTTATCGTAAACATGGGGATTGTTCGCGATAAGAATGTTGGCAGCCCGTAGGATCCGTTGGCTAGAACGGTAATTCTGCTCGAGCTTAATTAACTTAAGCTGCGGAAAATCTTTACCCAATAATACGAGGTTTTGTGGCTTAGCACCGCGCCATGAATAGATAGACTGATCGTCGTCACCCACTACGGTAAAGCGCGCCCGCTCACCCACTAACAGCTTTACCATTTCATATTGGCTGGTATTGGTATCTTGATATTCATCCACCAGCAAGTATTGGATCTTGGTTTGCCAGCGGGTACGCACTTCTTCATGGTGTCGCAACAATAAGGTTGGCATCAGAATCAAATCGTCAAAATCTAAAGCGTTATAGGCTTTCATATGCTGGGCATAACGCTGATACAACATAGCAAATAAGTGCTGTTGCTCATCTTTAGCAATTTTGCGTGCGTGCTCGGGAATAATTAAGCCGCCCTTCCAGTTTGAAATCGTACTGGCGAGCGCTTTAAGTAAATCTTTATCTTCATCTAACTCATCTTGGGTTAACTCTTTGAGTAGCGCTAAGGTATCTTGATCATCAAACAGCGAAAAACCCGGTTTTAAACCTAAGACCTTATGCTCGCGTTTAATGATCTCAAGCCCTAAGGTGTGGAAGGTTGAAATCCACAATCCTCTGGCCTCTTTGCGTCCCATGGACTGAGCGACCCGCTCTTTCATCTCACGGGCAGCCTTGTTGGTGAAGGTCACCGCCGCTATATTGCGCGCCTTATAGCCGCACTTTTCGACCAAGTAAGCGATTTTATTGATAATAACGCGCGTCTTACCACTGCCCGCACCCGCCAATACTAGGCAAGGGCCTGAAACATAATGAACAGCATCGTTTTGGGCGGGATTGAGTTTCATCTTTGCGCAATATCCAAACAAGTCGACAGAAAAGGATGGGATCATAGCAGAATCGGCGGTTTTAAGGCTAACAAATCCCCGCTTGGTCTGAGCAGAACCCAACCCAATAGGCATGCTTGGCCGTGATATAAGCCTCAACAACGGCTTACAAAAAGTCATTACACGTTAGCTTTACTTTTGAAACCAAACACACTGGGTTACAATCAACTCATTCAGAGAAAAGGCGGACAAGATCATGATCAATCCAAAGAAAATCGAAGAAATGGCGAAACAACTGAGCGAAAGTTTGCCCAGCGGTCTGAAGCAATTTGCCGGTGAATTTGAAGAACGCAGCAAGCAAGTTCTGCAAAATCAATTGCTCAAGTTGGATATGGTTTCCCGTGAAGAATTTGATGTGCAGCAACATGTGCTACTGAAAACCCGCGAAAAATTAGAAGCGCTGCAAGCTCAAGTCAATGAGCTAGAAAAAAAGCTCAACGCTGCAGACTAACTTAGGTTATACCTGTTTAATAAAGCACAGTGGGCGAAAACGCAGCTGTGCTTTTTTGTTTTTAACGCTTTGAGCAGTGCGTCACTTGGGGGAACAATGCAGCAACTCGCCAGTTATATTCTTTCGATTCACGGATACCCAAGCTTAGTATCGGTAGTGAACCAGTCGAGTAAAAGCCATAGCTATCAAGATAACGACCTCACTATTCATGAAGTAGAAACGCTGTATCACTTCGATAATGGCGTGGTGATCTGCCAGCAAACCGAGCAAGATCAACTCATGCTTGAGACGACATCTGATAATGTTTGCGAAGACTATTGGATAAACTATCGAGTGATAGTATCAAGCGGAATCGTTATTTCACCGCAGCAGAAATCCTTCAGTAACCTGTGTCAACAAGGATTCTGGCTCAAAATGCAACGGGATCGTAGCTCAAGATAGACCTGTAAAATAGATCTACAAAATAGACCTGCAAGCCTGTGTGATTTAGACAAAGCATCAACAGAGGGAAGACGATAAGCGTGATGGAAACCGCTGTGGAGTTAATCACTTTTGAGAGCCTAATACGCTGGGCATTCCTCCTGCTCGGTGGCCTACCATTACTCACTTATCCCGGAGTGCTCCTCGCCAGTTTGATGGGACTGGCCAGTCAATCAAGCATTAAACCCGCTTTTATCACTCGATTGATGAATCAGTGTTTTCTATGGGGAAGCCTAGTTTATCCCGCCGTGTATATTCCCTGCTATCGCCTTGCTAGCAATAGCACTGCGACTTCATCCTTAATCATTGCAGCGCTGCCACTGCTGTATCTAATCTTACTGTATGGCTGCTTTCGCTTTATGGACATTCCAATTAAAACGACTGATGACTAGCACTTTTGTTGCCGTGCATATTTTTGCTTCAGGCCTTTATGATTTGCTTTAACTAACTTCCAGCGATCGCAACTGTTAAAGCGGGCGTATTCCTTGATGGCGATGTCAAATGCAGCACAGAAATCCTCATCTAAGCCATTCACCATCACGCCCTCTTCTAAGGTCAATTGCTGTAATAGCAATATGCCCGTTTGGCGATCGGCTTTCACATCCACGCAGCCAACAAAAGTGTCGCGCCACAGAATCGCTAAAGAATAATAACCATACCGACGCTTTTCAGCGGGCACATAGACTTCAATTTGATAATCAAAATCAAACCATTGTTTTAGTCGTTGCCGTTGGATTAATAAATTATCGAAGGGATTTAGCAGCCAGACTTTATTAGATAATGGCGCATTGAGCTGTAATGCACAGTGATAGAAGTAACTTTGGCCTGCAACCTTAAAACTGGCTAATAACCCCTGTGAGTGCATCTCTACCAGCTCTTGGGCAACCGCTGATTTTAATCCTTTACGTAGATAGGCAATTTGCGCCGCTGTGCCAAAGGCATGGGCATAGAGATAACGATCAATCAGATAACGGATAAACTCAGCCTCTGTTGGTGCTTCGGTATTAATACCTTGTGGTAACACCCGCGCAGTGAGATCGTAAACCTTCTGGAATTTTTCCCGCCGCACTACCATCAACTCACCACGCATAAAGAGCTGCTCTAGGGCTTTTTTCGCAGGTTTCCAATCCCACCAGGCACCATTTTTACCTTCACTGTGTTCAAAATCACTGGCCTTGAGCGGCCCTTCTGCAAGGATTCTCGCCCGCACTTCCTGCATCACTTTATCATCGGGTTCAAACCAATGCTTACCGCCATTTTGCAACTGTTGTTTACGTTGCAAACTAAACCGGTAATCGGCAATCGGTAAATAAGCCGCCGCATGGGACCAATATTCAAAAATCTCACCTTTAACCAAAGCCGAATCAAGCATCTTCGGCTGGTATCCAGGCATACGGCTATGCAATACATGGTGATGCGCCCGTTCAACCACATTAATCGAGTCGATTTGCACATAACTGAGGCGCGAGATAGTCTCAGCCACCGAAGTCTGTGGCTGCAATAATCCTTGCTGCTGCATCGTTAATTGCAGCCATTCGCGGGGTGAAAAGGGATTAGACATCTCGTTTCCTAAGGTAAAACCTGCAAACACTAAGCCCAACAGACAAAACTAAGATTCTAAAAAATGCTGATGTAGTTTGTATCTTTCAAATGAGCCCCTAAAATACACCGCAAACCAGCTCATGCAGCGCGCTATTCGGATAACATAAGCCATTTATAACTTAACGGCTATCGCTTTACAGCCTTGTGAGTTACACGTCTTTAAGCAAAGCTTCGAAGCACTGCTTAAGCACATTCGAAAAGAAGATGACTACGAGGCAAAACATCCCAGATTTGGCAAAGACACCCCACTCTCAGATTTATAAACGTGATTAATGAGTATGGATTTAGTGGTAATTGCCATAATTTTGCCACTATTGATCAGCAACTTGCCCGCAACTCTTACGGGGAAATCTGTTTTAATACCCGCCGTGATACCGAGCTAACTCAGCACAATCTTAGCGGTGAAGTCTCGGTCGTATTTCATAGGGAATGAAATCCAATGTTCAGTATTATTTTCTGGGTACTCACCCTACTTAGTTTGGCCTTATTTGGTGGCGCGGCCTATTTAGTGGTGCGCGCACTCCTCAAAAAATTTAATCAAAATCAAGGAATAGACATGGAATCGCCACAGGCACTGTCCTCACACAGTAAAGGGACGTCACTCGCTAAAAACACGACTCTATTGAAAGCGTTAACCATAGGCATGCTGTCGATCTTAGCTTTGATCCCATTAGGGATCATCATGGACATGACCTCAGATCGCGAAGCCCTGTACCACAGTGTTGTCGATGAAATTGGCCGTTCATGGGGCGAGCAACAAACGCTCTCAGGACCTGTGCTTGTCATTCCCTATAGCTATTTTGTGATGCAGGAAGAAGTCAGCGCCGATGGCAAAAATCGCCATCAAGTAAAGCGTACCTATCAAGATGAATTGGTCATACTGCCAAAAAAGCTCAAACTAGATTTAGATCTCAAACATGATTTCCGTACCCGCGGCATTTATCAATCCTTAGTTTATAACGCCACTTTGCAAGGCAAAGCAGATTTCAGTTTAAGTCATTATGAAATCCCCAACCTCATTGCCTTTGACAATAAAAATGCGCGTCTCGCCTTTGGTGTCTCATCAAATCAAGCCATTGATAAAGTGGATAAACTTGAATTGACGGGTGAGGAGGTCACGCTGTCAGGCTCGCTGATGTCGGGCACAGGTTTAGGCACCACTGGCGGTTTAGAAAAAGGCTTCAACCAAGGTGTACAAGTCGGTGAAGCGAGTGACTTTAGTGTGGACTTTGCGATGACACTGCGCGGCTCGCAGTCGATTAGTGCCTTACCGCTGGGCGAACAAACCCTGCTCAATATTCATGCGGATTGGCCACACCCGAGCTTCAAGGGATTATTACCAGCAGAACGTGATATTAACGCACAGGGTTTTACCGCAAGCTGGAATATCAGTCACTTAACCCGTAACTACCCGCAGGAGTTTATTAAGAGTAATCAATCGACCCTGACCGAAGTGTCGGCCAATGCGATTCTGTTCGAGCCCGTGACTCACTACGGCAAGATTGAACGCTCAGTGAAATACGGCCTACTGTTTATCGTACTGACTTTTATCATGTTATTTATTTTTGAGCTGGGGCAAAAAACCAGTCTTAGTACGATTCAATATGTGTTAGTCGGCAGCGCCATGGCCTTGTTCTATTTGCTCCTGCTGTCGCTATCTGAGCATTTAGCCTTCTTGCATGCCTATTTAATTGCCGCCTGTATTCCTGTGCTATCGGTATCCGCCTATGTCGGCAGCGCCACGGCAAGTATCAAGCGCGGTGCGATAGTGGGCATTATGCTGGTGAGTTTATATGCCGTGCTGTACTCGATACTGCAACTGGAAGACTACGCCCTGCTGATGGGCACAGGATTACTGCTCGTTGTCCTACTGATTTTGATGTTTGTCACAAGGCATCAACCCAAGAACACGGCGTAACAACGCCCTACCAATCCACCCTTGAAGACCCCCGACAGCGCCACTTTTTGCTGTCGGGATTTTTTTTGATTGGCAAAGCCATTGCCGCGTTGTAGCCTATGGCGTTTATCAAGAGGCTTATATTTTGACCCATAGCGCCTATCTTTTCCGCCGTTTAGGCTTTGCTTGGTTATTGCTGGCAAGCATTCCTGGCTTACTGTTACTGACCCAGAATCAGCTGTTCCCACTGATCGATCTGCACTCTCACTTAGCCCAAACTTTATATTGGATTACCATGACGGGCACAGCGCCCTATGGCGTAGCCACTGTGTTGTTTGTGCTGGCTATCGCCTATCGTCTTATGCCTAAAACCCTCTTTATGAATTTGTTTTTAGCTATAGGTCTCAGCCAAGTCATTAGCTTAAGTGTGAGCCATACGCTCAAATCCTATTTCAAAGAGCCCAGACCTAATCTGGTCTTTTTGGCTGAGCAAGCACTGCCTACGAACGAGCAGCTTTCACTCGATGCCTTTTATCAATTGGATAAACAGGGGCGCTCCGAGACAATATCCAATGCGCTCGATAGCTTAAAAGTGGCAGAGCCTGAGATGAGGCTCGACTCGCGCATCCACCAGCATTGGGAAAATGAAATCGGTTATTCCTTCCCCTCTGGACATACCATTTTTGCAGTGACGCTCGTGCTCACCGCCAGTTACTATCTGCTGCTCGCAGGCTTACCTAGCCTTGTAATAACATTATGGAGCTGGGGATTATTGATGGGATTAAGCCGCATGCTATTAGGAATGCACTGGCCACAAGATGTGCTGTTTTCGACCTTTTTAGCCGCCTTCATCAGCTGCTTGAGCGTGTTCTTAGTCAGTAAGCTGCGTCCACTCCCGCAAGCGCTCGTGAACAAGCCCAAACCCTAACCTCTGTTGTTGATCACCTCAACCGAGTCTCTCCAAATACTTAGGCCTAGCTAAGCACTGCCTAAGTATTTGGCCACTAAGGCCTGATAAACTCCATTAGCCTTAATTTTTGCCAACCCTTGATTAAACGTGTCCCGCGCGACTGAGTTGTGGAACACCATGCGATAGGATGTCGGTGGGAAAATAAAGTGATAGCTCAATGCTTGCTGGGTGTCGATATTGGGTTCAACAAACCTATTCAATTGGGTAAAGATATAACGGTCGGCAATCACAGTATTAATCCGGCCTAAGTACAACATACGATTCTGGCTTAATTGAGTATCGACTTCGCGATAAATCGTCTGTTGCGCTACGGCATTAAATTCAGCACCGAGCAACAAGCGAGCATTTTCAAAGGCTGCGATACTGTAGTTTTTAAGATCGGCAATACTTTTTATTTCAAGGTGTTGCGCAGCCAAGCTAATCGCCACATTGGTATAGTCGACATAATCATTAGACCAATAGCCATCGACACCATTTGCGGGATTCATGGTCATCACAGCATCTAATCTGTCTTTGTTGAAATATAAGATTTGGCGCTTACGAGAGTAAAATTTGAAGTTAACTGACTGGCCCATTTCCTTAAAAGCGGCCTTAATAATATCAATCTCAAGTCCCGATTCGGCATCTTCGATAATATAGGGTGGGCGATTTAACGCACTACCAATGGTTATCGAGGCAGAAAATGCATACGTCGGTAAGATTAATAGGCAGATTAACAGCAAACTCAAGCGCATACAGTGTCTCACTCTTATTAGTATCATAACTATAGCGGTTAATGCAGGGAGATCCAGACAGCGCGCCCTCACTCACAGTCAGTAAAGGTGATCACTCCCCCAACTTTTACAACCTGATTACTCAAGATTTTTGGCAAACTTGGCTAAGGCTGGCAAACTAGGGGCTGACCCAGCTAACCCTAAGCTTTCGATGACAGAAACTCACCCATACAAACTCGATCAACTCGATTTAACCATTTTGCGTTTACTGCAAACCCACGGCAGATTGTCCAACCTCGAACTGGCCAATAAAGTAGGCCTGTCGCCGTCCCCTTGCTCGCGCCGTGTTAAAGCCCTAGAAGAAGCGGGCTATATTGCCGATTATGCAACGCGTCTGTCGGCGGATAAATTCAACCTGCATTTGACCGCATATATCCATGTGCGGATGGAAAAACACACGCCAGCAATTCTTAATCAATTTGAAGCCAATGTACTGGCCTACGAAGAAGTCCAAGAATGCGCGCTGATCACAGGTTCTGAAGCCGACTACCAACTCAAAGTGTTAGTGCAAGATATGGCGCACTTTCGCACTTTCCTGTTAGATAAACTCACGACCAATGTGCATATCGCAGGTGTGCATTCCAGCTTTGTGTTGAAAAAGGTCAAAGACCACACGGCCATTCCCTTAAGCCATATCACCATTCAACCATAGGCTCAGTAAAAGATACGGCGTTCTGACACTCAATGTTGCGACATGACTCAGACTTATCCAGTCACAATCGCGGCTCAAGTAAAGTCATAGCATCAAAATACCCACTAAGCTTCTGCCATACGGTATTTTTTGACCATAAGATCACAATTCATTGCATTTTTATCATCGCAATTATTCACTAAAGTGAGCTCACTAGTCGTCGCCACTCGCAATATAGTCTCGAAAAACACAACAAGAAGAAATGTAACGCTAAATTACCAGCAAAATAGGAATATAAATTGCCGATTAACATCAAATTAACGCACTAAAATTGCGTTGAACTTCTTATTTATCCGCCTAAGATACGCCTTCTTTTTACGGGAGGCACAATGCAATCGGCCAATACAAGTTCGACTAACCACTTCAGCTCACGCTTAGGTTTTATCATGGCGGCAGCCGGTAGCGCCGTGGGTGTAGGTAACATTTGGGGATTCCCCACTCAAGCGGCCACCCATGGCGGCGGTGCCTTTTTACTGGTTTACCTGATACTGATTTTTATCCTAGGCATTCCCATGCTCATGGCTGAACTCATGATAGGTCGCCACGGACAAACCAACCCCGCCGATGCCATGGGCAAACTCGGCTTCAACACCCTAACTCGCAATTTAGGCAAGGCGATCGGTTTGATTTCCATCGTCACCGCGGGATTGATTTATACCTTCTACAGCATTCTTTCTGGCTGGTTTGCCAGCTACGCCATCGCCCCGATTGCCACAGCCTTTGGTTCGAACGATACCGCCGCTTGGTTAGTGGATTTCTCGCTGTCACGTAATCTGGTGTTCACGCTGATCTTCAGCACACTCGTGTTTCTGGTATTGCTGCAAGGCGTGCAAGACGGCATAGAAAAATGGTCGAAACGCTTAATGCCGCTACTGTTGATCATGCTGATCGCGGGCGTCGCCTATATCTTTACCCTTAATGGCGCGAGCGAAGGTATTACCGCACTATTAACGCCTAACTTTACCAAGGCACTGGCGCCAGATACCTTGATCAGTGCGCTCGGACAAACCTTCTTCTCACTCACCATAGGCACAGGTGCCATGATGGTTTATGGCAGCTATTTGAGCCAAAAAGAGAATATCGCTAAGCTGACCGTCTGGGTTGCCTTTACCGATAGCGGCATCGCCTTTCTCGCCGCCTTTTTAATCATCCCAGCCATGTATGTGGCCCAGCACAATGGCGTGCAGATTTTTAACGCCGAAGGCAAACTACTCGACTCAGATGCGCTGGTGTTTACTGTTTTACCCGCATTATTTTCGACCTTAGGTGACACGGCCAACCTCATCATTAGCGTGGTGTTTTTTATTCTGCTGATCATCGCCGGCCTGACTTCTGCCATTTCCATCGCCGAAGTCCCGACTAGCTATGTGATGCAAAAATTCAAACTCAGCCGCCAGCGCGCCACCTTGATCATCGGTCTATTACTGACCTCATTATCCCTATTACTGGCGGTATTTTTTGAGACGCTATTTAGCTTCACTATTATGCTCACCACCCAAATCGCCCAGCCGCTGGTCGCCCTCGGCATTGCGATTTACTTAGGTTGGATTTGGCGCCAAAGCCAGTTACTCAAGGCGATTCGTGGACAAGATGGTGTCGATACCACAGGACTCTTCTGGCGCATTTGGCCAAGATACGTGAAGTATGTGTGCCCAGTACTGATCATCGCGATTGCCATCAGGCAATTTGTATAACTCTTTAAAAAGCAAAAATCCCCGCTAAGTGCGGGGATTTTTATCTAGCAATAAATGATCTAATTAGCTTCTTTAAAATAATCATAAAGTCTTGCTGACGCCAATAGTGAATGCGATGACAGCTGTATCCTTCAATCATTAATAAAGTTGAACTGCTAAGGGAGGCTGGATTTGAGCTAAAGGGGGATATAAACAGCAGCCTTAAGAGATTAAGGCTGCTTTTGAAGATGGGCAGATTACTGTTCGATACCAACGATCAACCAAGGTGAATTGGCTTGCGTTACGTTACGCTCTAAATGCCAGATTTCCTTAATTTCCTCTTCTACGCCTTCAACGGTATCGCGATAGCGGCCGCTAAATTTAACACTCACTTCCGCAAGATTTGCATTGTGTGTGGCGCGGACAAGTTCTGCATCCAAAAACATCACTTCAGTGTGCTGCTCGCCCACTAACTCGCGGCGTTGGTTGCTGAGTTCATTGTAAAGATCAATAGAAACATACTCTTGGATTTTGCTTAAGTCGTTTTCATTCCACGCCAATTGCAAGGTTTTGTAATGACTACGCGCACCTTCCAAAAAGCCGGGTAAATCAAAACCGGCTGGCAAATCGAAAGGAACTGCGCTTGTCGCTTGACCAAAACCATTGCTGCCGCTGTTTGCATTGGTGGCAAAACCTGTTTGTTCAGTCTGTTGACGCTGCATATTCGGATTGGGTTGGCCAGCACCCGCATAGGCTGGTCTTTGCTGCGCCCCCGCTTTTGAGGCCATCACAGTACGGACGATTTTGAATAGTACGAATGCCAGCAAACCGATTATCAAAATATCCATGATTTGAATATTTTCAAAACCACCGCCCATAAACAGCGCAGCCAATAGGCCGCCCGCTAATAAACCGCCTAACATGCCGCCCATCATACCTTTCTTGCCCGGCGCGCCCGCTGGTGCCGTAGTCGGTGTGTTAGTCGCCGCTGGTTGAGCAGGCGCTGTTTGATGGCTCTTGCCAATAGATTTACTACCGCCGAACTTTTTCGCTTCTGCGACTGGACTAGCAACCAAGCTAACCGCAAAAATCATCGCAAACATAATTAATAACTTTTTCATTTATAAGATCTTTGTATGTATGACCAGAGGTGCAGGCATCATAGCGGGATGACATTATATGTCAACTATGAAAAAGCGGAGGCTGGTTTTTCATTCTTTTTGAGTTAATGAGTAAATATATTTAAGAGTTACATCTTAAGATGGATTGTTTCAAATTGAAAATAGGCCTTAAAGAGGGTTAAGGCCTGCTACATGTATTACTTAGTTTTTTGCTGAATAATTTTAATATCTTGATCTTTTAAATACTGTGGGTGGTAAGGCCCGACTGGTACGCTATAGATAAAACGAGCATTCGCTTGCTTAGCATAAGTCGTATAATCAGCCGATGCAGTATTAATGGCAGTTACAATTGCATTAGCCAATAGACCAACTAACCCGCCACTACCTGAATTACCAGACAAATCGACCACAACAGTACCAGTGTAGTTCCATAAGACTTCTGAGGTCTTCGTTGACTTGATTTCAGCTTCAATTGATACCGTCAAATTAGAGGCAACTACGGCATAAGATGTGTCCCATTTAACAATCTTTGTAAAGAGCACAGCATCAGCACCAAAGTACTCTTGAAACTTATTCAGTGGGATATCATAAACTAATTCACTGTCATAAATCCCTTGCTCTTTTAATACCGCGGCGGTCAGCTCATATGGAAATATGTAGTAACCATGAAAAGCAACTGGCATTTCAACTGTGGTTGAGTAGTAATCCTTTGCGTCAGCAGCTGTACTCAAATTGATTGGTGGCATGATCAATAATGATTTTGGTTTTTCGGTGTACATTCCAGGAAACTCAGTGCCTTTTGTCACATAAGTTGGTGAAACACAGGCCGTCAGCAATGTAGAAGCAAAAACGATCACTAAAACTGGTTTAAATAGATTAAACAGAGACATTGCACTTATCCTTGCGCGTTAGCTTTTTTTATCAGGTTATTCATAAATACTTCAGCTTCTGGGTAGAGCTTTTTCTCAAGCTCAAAGTACTCAACCGCTTTATTACTATCGTTTGCTTGTAGGTGAATAAAGCCTAAGTTGGCATATACTCCAGGCGGTACGCGCATTGATTTCTCACCAGATTTAGTGATAATATTTTCTAATGACGATTTCCATTTCAAAGCGTTTTCATCACCCGCATCACGTTTTAACGCGTAAAAACTTTCCGAATAATTACCATATTCGTACATCGGTTTTTGGGTTGCTGAGCAACCACTTAATAAAATAATAAACCCAAGTAAACTGACTAATTTCATTTTCATCAAAGCTATTTCCGTATTATTAAGGGACATAAATTTCTTTTTCATGACCATCGCCAAGCAAAAGCTCACGTTTAACGATGACCTGATTATTTCGTGTGATTACGATAAGATGTTTTCCTGGTAAAATACGGTATTGGTTTGCAATGCCAGTTTTAGTAACCGTGAATGCATGCACATTATCAATAGATACATCAACACCCTCAGCCGTGCCGGTAAAATATAAATATGATGCAGAAGCTTCTGATTTTACACCGCTGTTATACCCGCATCCAGATACAGCAAATAAGGCTGCACTGACGATAAGCAATTTAATTAAATTCATCACGAATCCTTATTTCATTTCTTGAATAAATAAGCCCGTGTAATCTTGATCTTTTATATATTGATCAAGATTGCCACTGACTATCGTACCAAAAGACACTTCTGACTCCGGTGTATTACCAAATGAAGCAGTCACTTCAATGGTCCCAATTGCTTTGCCTGGTAATGTAATGAACATACCTGTTTGTGGGTTTTTTACTTTTTTACCTTCTTTGATGATCTCAAATAGGGTACCAGGTGTGATGTTTTGCGAACTTCCTCCAGAGATAATTAAGCTACCTTCTTCATAAGATAAAATATATGACTGCCAAGGTTTGTCTAACATGTTTTCAATGATATTTGAGGCAAGATTAGTGATCGCAACATCTAACACTTTATCGTTCAGCGAGCTATCATAGCCAGCCTTGTCACCCACGCCCATCACAGAGCCAGCTTCTGAATAGGCGATACCTTTACCTTCTTCAGAGTAGATGATTAGACCCGTTGCAACATCTACAATGCGGATGTTCACTTTAGCATTTGCTTCTTGTTTTTTTACTCTTGAAAAAACACCTACATCGCTAACTTCTTTACGGCCAAACTCGGTGATAGAACCTACGATCAGATAATCTGCTGCATTTTTAAGTGTTGAGTTCCCTCCCATCGCAAGCTCTTTTTCAATTTTTCCAAGATCGGCTCTTTCGAGCATAATAAACTTGCCCGTTTGAAATAGTTTCGAAGACAAAATATCCATTGCTTGCTTACCGATACGATTATTGTCTTCATCAATGAAAAAGCCTTGACCGTACGTGGTCTCATTAGTGAATCGGCCAATGGCAACTTTGCGTTTTAATAACTTGGTATTTAAGGCCACTTCCGTTTGTGTCGCGCTTATTGCTGCAGCAGGTTGCGCAGTGGTGACGACTTGTTTCTTATTGACAGTTGCACAAGCGGTTGTTAGAGAAGCACACATGACAAAAATAAGCGGTAAGGCTTTGTTCATTATACTAATATCCTTATAAACTAATGGACATAAATATTATCACCTTGTCTATCACGGGTCTATCTGTGAATATTCAAATGGTGATTTTTTCACTTTATTCCGAGACCATAAGATATTTTTAGCGCGATATAAATTTAATAAGCACAGTTAGATTCTAGGAATAGTCACATTTCGGTTCCAAAAAGCTAAATTCTCGCTCGAAAGTATTGTGGGATTGACGGCTAAAAACATCCTGAAACTAGGCAAAGTATAATGCATACCGAAGGCTTAACGGGATTAAGCACTATCGTGGAAGTGACCGTTGGCGGCATGGATGCCGCCGTCGAGCCCTCAGGGATGAGTTCATGGCGTGTCACTGGAATGACAGTGCTTAATCAATATCACCTGCTGCCAAAAGTGACTTTATTAACAAAATAAAAAAATCCCCGCATTACGGGGATTTTCAATATTTCAAAGACAACTAACACTCACAGCGTTACACGCATTTTCCATCCGATGACTTATCGGAAGAAAGTGCTCGGCTGATGCCGCCAAAGATGACACTCAAGAAGCCGATACCGACATCTTTTTGTCGTTCATCGGCGCTGCCCGTATCGTGGCCACTCGCCTCTCGCATGCTTTGGTTATTGTTAGTTCCGCGTACAAAATCGCAGGACGCATTGCTGGTATTGTTCACCGAGCAGGCACTGAGTAAAGCGATCATTAGGCCGCAAAGGGCAAGGCGTAATCTTGGCATATTAGTTCAACACTTCTTCTAATGCCTTGAGGCATAAAGAAACATTCTCACGGCGGGCACCAAAGCCCATCAGACCGATGCGCCATGCTTTACCCGCAAGGGCGCCAAGGCCTGCGCCGATTTCGAGGTTGTAATCCTTCAGCAAACGAGTCCGCACTGCGGCATCATCCACACCAGCGGGGATATAAACCGTATTCAGTTGCGGCAAACGATAATCTTCAGCAACCACAAAATTTAGCCCTAACTTTTCCAGCCCAGCACGCAGCACTAAGTGCATTTCGTGATGGCGTTGCCATGCATTCTCTAAGCCTTCTTCGGCTAATAAACGCAGGGATTCGTGCAGAGCATAAAGCGCGTTCACTGGTGCAGTGTGATGGTAACTGCGCTTACCACCCGCGCTGGTCCAATAGGCCATCACTAGACTTTGATCGAGGAACCAACTTTGCACTGGGGTTTTACGATTCTTGAGTTTTTCGACGGCAGCAGGCGAGAAAGACACGGGCGATAAACCCGGTACACAGGAGAGGCATTTCTGGCTGCCAGAATAAATGGCATCTATGCCCCATTCATCGACTCTTAACTCGACGCCGCCAAGGGAAGTCACCGCATCGACGATTGATAAACAGCCGTATTGTTTGGCTAATGCACACAAGGTTTTAGCATCGGACAAAGCACCAGTAGAGGTTTCAGCGTGCACAAAGGCTAAAAACTTGGCATCGGGGTTGGCCTTAAGCGCCGCTTCAACCGCGGCTGGGTCGACGGGCGTGCCCCACTCATTGTCCACCAGCACTGCAATGGCGCCCATGCGCTCGACGTTTTGGCGCATACGCTCACCAAACACACCGTTACGACAGACAATCACCTTCTCACCCGGCTCGACTAGGTTCACAAAACAGGTTTCCATGCCCGCACTGCCCGGCGCTGATACCGCCATGGTCATTTCGTTTTTAGTTTGGAAGGCGTATTGGATCAGGCTCTTAAGCTCATCCATCATGCCCACAAACAGCGGATCTAAGTGGCCAACCGTAGGTCTAGACTGCGCCGCAAGCACTTCAGGATAGACATCCGACGGGCCTGGGCCCATCAAAATACGGCGAGGAGGATTAAAAGCGGTAAAACGCGGTGCTGGTAACATCATGTCTCCTTAATGCGTGCAGGTCAAGGTCTGAATATTAATTGGTTATTTATTAGCCGTTCTGTTTTAAGAAACTGCCCGTTAATCGATAACGGGTTAAGTCAGTAACTTAACAGTGACGTATTAATCGGCGGCTAGAGTATTAAGTCTACAAAACTACCACAAAAAAGGGCGCATGTGCGCCCCTCCTTTAGCCTAACTTCGATCTAAGTTGAGCTTAAAATGCCATCGCGCCGATGTTCTTCATCACTAACGCTATAAGACTTTGTTGCCGTTTCCCGCATTTAAAAACAGCTGATAGGCAGGGCTTTGGGTTTCCTCTTGATAGACAAAACCCAACTCAGTTAAAAACTGTTGGAACGGCAAGGCATCACTCGCGGGTACTTCAAATCCCGCCAGCACTCGGCCAAAGGCCGCGCCGTGGTTACGATAATGGAACAGACTAATGTTCCATTTACTCTGCAAGGTAGTTAAAAACTTCAGCAGCGCTCCGGGATGTTCAGGAAACTCAAAGCTAAATAAACGCTCCTCTAAGGGCTCGGGTGGATGACCGCCGACCATGTAGCGCACATGCAATTTCGCGGTTTCATCGCCGGATAAATCCTGCACTTCGAAACCATTGGCCTCTAAGGTAGCGATGATTTGTTCAAGTTCGCCTTGGCCTCGGCTTAAGCGAATGCCCGCAAACACCACGGCCAGATCGCGACTGCTGAAACGATAGTTAAACTCTGTCATCACCCGCTTATCGAGTAACTCACAGAATTTTAAGAAACTTCCCGGACGTTCAGGGACTTTCACCGCCAGTACCGCTTCTTTTTGCTCGCCGAGTTCGCAGCGCTCCGACACATAACGCAGACTGTGAAAATTCACATTCGCGCCACTCAAAATCGCGGCAACTTTCTCGCCTTTACCGCTGTCGCCACAGGCATTAGCGCTGACATATTTTTTAAGCCCAGCTAAGGACAAAGCCCCAGCCGGTTCGGCAATCGCACGGGTGTCTTCGAAGATATCCTTCACCGCGGCGCAGATTTCATCCGAGGTGACAGTCACCACTTCATCGACATACAGTTTCGCGACTCGAAACGGCTCAGTACCGATACGTTTAACCGCCACGCCATCGGCAAATAAACCGACTTGCGCCAGCGTCACCGGCTCGCCTGCTTCCATCGCCGCCTTTAAACAGGCGGCGTCTTCTGGCTCGACGCCGACAATTTTCACCTGCGGCATTACTGCCTTGTAATAGGCAGCAATACCTGCAATGAGCCCGCCACCGCCCACGGGTACAAATACCACTTCAAGATCGCGCTGCTGCTGCAACATCTCTTGGGCGATAGTGCCTTGGCCTGCGATCACCGCTTCATCATCAAAGGGCGCGATATAGACTCGGCCCTCTTCTTTAGCCATCGCCATCGCATAGCCATTGGCTTGATCGAAGGCTTGGCCGTGCAATACCACGTTGCCCCCTAAACGGCGCACCGCATCGACTTTAATATCGGGCGTCGTCTCAGGCATCACAATCACAGCATCCACACCGCGACTCGCCGCCGACATCGCCACACCCTGAGCATGATTACCTGCCGAGGCACATACCACGCCGCGCTGACATTCTTCTTTCGTCAGTTGGGCGATACGGTTATAGGCACCGCGTAACTTGAAGGAATGCACTGGCTGCATATCTTCGCGCTTCAAAAATACCTGACAACCTAAACGCGCCGATAACTTGTTCATGCTGGAAAGCGGCGTCACTTTCGCTATGTCATACACAGATGACAACAGGATCTTTTGCAGATAGCTTTGTGCCAACTGAAAATGGGCTAAATCGGTCCGAGCTTGCGATGCTGTAGACATAGAGGCAAGTGGCAACATATTAGTCCTCCAGTTTACTGCGATCGCGCACCGCGCCCTTGTCGGCACTGGTGGCGAGCATGGCGTAGGCCTTAAGCGCGAGTGACACATAACGCTGGCGACCTATGGGTTTCCACGCCATTGGGCCAAGACTGTGCATTTTTTCACGGCGAGCATTGAGTTCAGCATCGCTTATCGCCAGCTTGATGCTGCGCTTGGGGATATCGATTTCGATGCGATCGCCATTTTCAATCAAGGCGATAGTGCCGCCCGCGGCCGCTTCGGGTGAGACGTGGCCAATCGATAAACCTGAAGTACCACCGGAGAAACGACCGTCGGTGATCAGCGCACAGGCCTTGCCTAAACCGCGTGATTTTAAGTAACTGGTTGGGTACAACATTTCTTGCATACCTGGGCCACCTTTCGGGCCTTCGTAACGGATAACCACCACATCACCCGCTACGACTTCGCCGCCTAAAATGCCCGCCACGGCGTCATCTTGGCTTTCATAGACGCGCGCCGAGCCAACAAAGGTCAGATTAGATTCATCCACGCCAGCGGTTTTAACGATGCAGCCGTTTTCGGCCACATTGCCCGACAATACGGCAAGGCCACCTTCTTGGCTGAAGGCAAACTCGCGGCTACGGATACAACCTGCTTGCCTGTCGTTATCCAGTGATGGCCAGCGACAATCTTGGCTAAAGGCTTTAGTGGTCGGAATGCCCGCAGGTCCCGCCATAAAGAAGTGTTTTAATTTTTCATCTTGGGTCTGCATCACATCGTATTTCGCCAGCACCGACTTTAAATTGCCACCCTCATCAGCCGCCACATGGAACACATCGGTATGCAGTAATCCGGCTCTGTCGAGTTCGCCTAAAATCCCCATCACGCCACCCGCACGGTGCACGTCTTCCATATGGTATTTAGGCGTCGATGGCGCAACCTTACAAAGGTGCGGCACCAGGCGCGACATGCGGTCAATATCCGCCATGGTAAAGTCAACATCGGCTTCCTGCGCGGCGGCCAATAAATGCAATACGGTATTAGATGAACCGCCCATGGCGATATCTAAGGTCATAGCATTTTCGAAGGCTTTGAAGTTAGCGATATTACGTGGTAATGCCGATTCATCATCTTGATGATAATAACGTTTTGCCAGCGCCATCACGCGCCGACCCGCTTCTAAAAACAGCTCGCGGCGATCCGCGTGGGTTGCCAGCATAGAGCCGTTACCCGGCAGCGATAACCCTAGTGCTTCGGTTAAACAGTTCATTGAGTTGGCGGTAAACATGCCAGAGCAAGAGCCACAGGTTGGGCACGCGCTACGCTCGATTTTGGCACTGTCTTCATCGCTCACGTTCGAGTCGGCGCCCGCCACCATAGCATCGACTAAGTCGAGCTTAATGAGCTTATCCGACAGCTTAGTTTTACCCGCTTCCATCGGCCCGCCAGAGACAAACACCACGGGAATATTGAGGCGCAGCGCCGCCATCAACATGCCGGGGGTGATCTTGTCGCAGTTGGAGATACAGACTAAAGCATCGGCGCAGTGGGCGTTAACCATGTATTCCACACTGTCGGCGATAAGCTCGCGCGATGGCAGGCTATAGAGCATGCCGCCGTGGCCCATGGCGATACCGTCATCGACTGCGATTGTATTGAATTCTTTGGCGATACCGCCCGCTTCTTCGATAGCGCTCGCCACCAGTGAGCCCATGTCTTTTAAGTGCACGTGGCCCGGTACAAATTGAGTAAAGGAGTTAGCGATGGCGATAATTGGCTTACCAAAATCATTGTCTTTCACCCCTGTGGCGCGCCATAGCGCACGGGCACCCGCCATATTGCGGCCTTCGGTACTGGTAGCTGAACGTAACTTTGGCATTGACTGTATCCTTTATCTCAAATCGAAAATGGTATTCTTAATTCATATGGCGCAAGCTTAAGCATTCGCCGTTTGTTGCAAGCTCAGCGGTAACAATACCTTACATTGAGTCACATCAATCAGTTTATTCAGCTGATTACTTAAGAGCTCGATGGCACGTTCGCTATCGACCTCCATATCCAGCGACAGGCTCGCATCGTCGTTCATGCGCATCTGCATTTGGGTGATCGTAAAGCCGCGATGGCGAGTCACGCGCAGGACACGCTCAAGCACTTCGGGGCGTTGTTGAACCGTTAATTCCAGAGAGTGGATCATGTTTGTTTCTCCATTTCGTCCATCATATCGCTGTTTGATGCGCCGGGGGGCACCAGTGGCCAAACGTTAAAAGCATCGTCGATTGCAACGTGTAATAAATACGGGCCCTTAGCCGCTAACATTTCGGTTAAGGCTTCTTCCACTTCGTCGGAAGAAAAAATCGTTCGGCCGGGGATATCGAAGGCGGAGGCCAATTGCACAAAATCTGGGTTATCGGATAAATCCGTTTCGCTGTAGCGTTCTTCAAAAAATAGCTGCTGCCACTGCTTCACCATGCCAAGCTTTTGATTATCGATAAGCACTATCTTCACTGGCAGCTTACGGCGTTTGATGGTGGTCAGTTCCTGCACATTCATCATAAAAGAACCATCGCCAGACACAGTCACCACAGTCGCATCGGGACGGGCCACTTGCGCACCAATGGCGGCGGGCAAACCAAAGCCCATAGTGCCTAAGCCAGCACTGGACAGATGATCTTCAGGGCGACGGAACCACATATGCTGGGCCACCCACATTTGGTGCTGGCCCACATCACAACAAACAACATTGTCTTCGGGTAATTTATTGGCTAAACGGCGCAGCAGTGCGGGGGCGTAGATCAAACTGCCGGGGTGTTGATAATCCCATTGATGCTTACGGGATAAATGCTCCACCTCGGTCTGCCAAGGCGTGATGTTTATCGACATGGCTAAGGCAGGTAGGATTTGGCGTAAGTCACCAGCGATTGCCACCTCAGGCATACGCAGTTTGCCCAGTTCGGCGGCGTCGATATCTAAATGGATCACTTTGGCCTTGTCGGCAAAGCTCGCTAAACGGCCAGTGACTCGGTCGTCGAAACGGGCACCCACCACGATCAGCAAATCGCAATCCTGTACCGCTAAATTAGCCGCCTTACCACCATGCATGCCTAACATGCCTAAGTAACCGGGCGTGCCGTGGGCGATACTGCCTAGCCCTTTCAAGGTCGCGACCGAAGGTATGCCCGTCACTTTGATAAACTCACGCAGTTGATCGACCGCGCCCGCCATGCCGACACCACCGCCGACATACAACATAGGTTGTTTCGCCTCAGCCAACAGTGCACGGGCGGCGTCGATATCACTCATCTCGGCTTGGGGTTCGTTCATGACGGCCAGCAAAGGTGTGCGATATTCCAATTGGGCGATTTGGATATCCTTCGGGATATCGACCAGCACAGGGCCAGGGCGACCAGATGCGGCGATCTCAAAAGCTTGATACAAGGTTGGGATCAGGTCGTTGACGTCTGTCACCATAAAACTGTGCTTAGTGCAGCTCAGTGACATGCCCAGCACGTCGATTTCTTGAAAGGCGTCGGTGCCGATAACGGCGGTAGAAACTTGGCCTGTGATGGCCACCATAGGCACTGAATCTAACAGGGCATCGGCTAAGGAAGTGATCAGGTTAGTCGCGCCAGGGCCTGAGGTCGCAAAGCACACGCCAGTTTTACCGCTGGCTCTTGCGTATCCTACGGCGGCAAAGGCGGCGCCTTGTTCGTGACGGCTTAAGAGATGTTCAACAGGGCTGCCATAGAGGGCATCGTAGATTGGCATAATGGCACCACCAGGGTAACCAAACACTGTGGTGACTCCATGTGCTGCTAACACTTTGATTACCGCGTCTGCGCCTCTGATCATCTGCCCTGGTTCCATATTATCTCTCGCTACGTTAGTCCTGAATTGCCGAAAATCGACGCTAATTTTTTACTCTTTCGAAGCTTGGACCTCGCTCTAGGCCCTGAAACGAAGAACCCCCCGGTCCTTTCGGAGCGGGGGGTTCTTTCGAAACTTCTAACCTTTTAGGTCTATCAGTTTGCCATGCGCCGCCCCCGCTGTGATTTAATAATCACGACGGTAATAATCACGAGAATGAGCTTGGCAGCTTGGTTAAACATCAATATGGATTCCTAATCGGTGTTTCTAAAATTGGGGTATTGCATGAAAGTTAGTATCGCTTTGGGCTTTGCCCTACCGCGAGCTATTAGCTTTACCATAAAGCGACAGCCAAACACAATAAAAAATATCTTTTGTCAAAAAAAATTCAGCTTCCCTGCCGAGACAATGCAAAACAACAAAGTAAAACGTTAACTGTTGAGCCTCAGTCGGCGCGATGCGCCTACCGCTGGATTCATTCACTGAACGCCCATTCACCATCGAACGCTCACCGAAGATTCACTCACTAACTATTCACTCACTAAAAATGTCGTTTTTGCCCGCTCGACAACCCACTGAACAGGAAAAAATTGGTTTCCACTAAACTGATTTATCACTAAGCAAGCTCAAGATGCGCGTTTCACTATCTTGAGCTTGTTTGGGAACCGAGCTGAGACCCAAGTCCTTTAAGTCTCAACCCTCTCCCCCAATGCTGGGTTTAATTTAAGCTCAACTAAATCTCAGCTAAAACTCAATTAGGCCTCAACAATGCTCTTCATATCTGTCATGTAACCGCGAAGCTCAGCACCAACATATTCCACTGCCGTTTCACGAATAGCTTCGTTAACAGCGATCAGCATTAGGTTGTCGACACCGGTTGCGCTGTCTTTCAGGCCAGCACCTAAATACTCAGGTGACATGGCATTAACGTAATCGCGCAGCATAGGCACGGCGGCGTGATTGAACAGGTAGCAACCGTATTCGGCGGTATCTGAAATCACCACGTTCATTTCGTACAAACGCTTACGGGCAATAGTGTTGGCGATGAGTGGAGTTTCATGCAGTGACTCGTAATAAGCCGACTCTTCCACAATACCCGCAGACACCATAGTATCGAACGCCAGTTCCACACCCGCTTTGATCATAGCAACAAGGAAAATACCTTTGTCGAAATAGGTTTGTTCGTCGATATGCTCGCTCGATACAGGCGCATTTTCGAAACCTGTTTCGCCAGTTTCCGCTCTCCAACGCAGCAAGTTCGCATCATCGTTCGCCCAGTCTTGCATCATAGTGCGGGAGAATTCGCCGCTGATGATGTCATCCATGTGCTTTTCAAATAATGGCTGGAGGATTTCTTTTAAATCTTCTGCAATTTCAAATGCTTTAATCTTGGCTGGGTTAGACAAACGGTCCATCATGTTAGTGATGCCGCCGTGTTTCAGCGCTTCAGTAACCGTTTCCCAACCTTGCTGGATAAGCTTGGCCGCATAGCCTGGCTCAACGCCATCGGCGATCATTTTCTCGTAACCTAAGATGGCACCCGTCTGCAACATACCGCACAGAATAGTCTGCTCGCCCATCAGATCCGACTTCACTTCGGCGATGAAAGACGATAGTAGAACACCGGCTCTATCGCCACCCGTTGCGCTGGCGTAGGCTTTAGCAATCTCTAAGCCGTCACCGTTTGGATCGTTTTCTGGGTGAACCGCGATAAGGGTAGGCACACCAAAACCACGTTTGTATTCTTCACGCACTTCAGTGCCTGGGCACTTAGGCGCAACCATCACTACCGTGATATCGGGACGAACTTGCATACCCTCTTCAACGATGTTGAAGCCATGTGAGTAAGACAAGGTAGAGCCTTGCTTCATCAGTGGCATAACCGCGTTAACCACGTTGGAATGCTGTTTGTCCGGCGTCAGGTTAAGCACCAGATCCGCCGCAGGGATTAATTCTTCAAAGGTACCGACACAAAAACCGTTATCGGTTGCTTTTTGCCATGAGGCACGTTTCTGTTCAATCGCTTCAGGACGCAGGGCAAAAGAGATATTCAGACCCGAATCACGCATGTTCAAGCCTTGGTTAAGACCTTGAGCACCACAACCTAAAATAACAATATTCCAATCTTTTATGTAGTTACAGCCGTCGCTAAACTCAGAACGATCCATGAAACGACATTGGCCAAGCTGTGCTAATTGTTGACGTAAATTCAGAGAGTTAAAATAGTTAGCCATCTGATATACCACCTATAAGTCAGAAATTTTGGACGCAACCAAACTAACATAATGTTACGACTTGGTTGTGATTGAAATCACTATAACCCATGCTTATCATTGCTTAAAATGATATATTCGAAACTTCATATTGCATTATGCGCAACGTCAACGGCAATCATGGATCAGTAACACTGACAGTAATATCGGCGCCAATATGCAGCACCCAATCACGCCGTCACTCAAGCTAGGCTTAAGTTCAAACTAAACAGGATAAGCTCATGGATATTCGTACCCTCAAATTGTACCTGCACTTATGTGACAGTTTGCACTTCGCCAAGACCGCGGAGCAGATGCATGTGAGCCCATCGACCTTAAGCCGAGCCCTGCAAAGATTAGAAGAGGAAGTGAACGCTAAGCTGTTAGAGCGGGATAATCGCAGTGTGACCTTAACCCACGCGGGACGCGAGTTTAAGCTATTTGCCGAGCAGACTTTGAACCATTGGAGCACGCTCAAGCACAGTATCGATCTCAAGCAGGACGTACTGCGCGGTCGGTTAAATCTGTATTGCTCGGTCACCGCCGCCTACAGTCATTTACCGGGTTTATTGGATTTATTCCGCCAAGAACATCCCTTCGTCGAAATCGCCTTAACCACGGGAGATGCGGCGAACGCGCTGGCCGAAGTGCAGCAGAATCGCGCCGACATCGCCATCGCCGCCCTGCCCGATCCGTTTCCGAGCAGCTTGCACTTTGCCAAAATCGACGATGTACCACTGTCGATCATCGCGCCGACTATCCGCTGCGCGGTGCAGCAGCAAATTAGCCAAACGCCCATCGATTGGTCGAGTGTGCCCTTTATCATTCCCGACCACGGGCCCGGACGTCGCCGCGCCGATAACTGGTTCAAACAAATGGGCATCAGCCCTAATATTTACGCCCAAGTGTCGGGCCAAGAAGCGATCGCCTCTATGGTGGCGTTGGGCTGCGGCGTGAGTATGAGCCCAGAAGTGGTAATCAATAACAGCCCAGTGCGGGATCGCATTCAGTTACTCGCTTCTCCCGTTGCAATACCGCCCTTCGAGTTAGGTTGCTGCTGCAAAGTAAAGCGGCTCGACGATCCCATAGTCAATGCGTTTTTGGATGTGATTTAAACATCCGGCGAGTTGAGCTTATCGATAGGATCGATACGGGTCACCAATAGCTGATCGACCTTGTAAGAATCGATATCGACCACCTCAAATTTATAGCCCGCATAGTTCACGAAATCGGTACGCTTAGGGATTTTACGCAGCATATACATCATAAAACCGGCAATAGTTTCGTAGTTCTGATTGTGCGGGAATTCTTCGATGCCGAAGGCGCGCATCACGTCAGTAATCGGTGTTACCCCATCGACTAACCAAGAGTTGCTATCACGGGCGATGATCTGCTCTTCACTCTCGTGCAATGACCAAGCACCCATTACCGCGCGCTGCAAATCGTTGGTCGTAACAATCCCCACCACTAAGGCATATTCGTTCATAACCACGGCAAAATCGGCGCGGCTATTCTTAAAGTATTCCATCGCCTCTGACAGGCTCAAAGTATCGGGAATAATCAGCGAAGTGTGGACTAAGTTACTGCCTTTTAAGGTGATATTCTCGCCGTTGATCACACGGATCAGCAATTCTTTTGCATCCACAAAGCCTTTGATCATATCTAACTGACCATCGCAGACGAGGAACTTAGTGTGGGGATCTTCAGAAATCTTACGCTTGATATCTTCTTCGCTATCTTGCAGTAAAAAGTACACTAAGCTTTCTCGGGCCGTCATGGCCGAAGTGACAGAAACGGTTTGCATTTCAAACACATTTTCCATCATCTGTTGATCACCGCGATCTAATACCCCTGCTTCGGCGCCCGCGTTCATCACGGCATAAATGTCGTCAGAGGTGATGGCATCGTTACGCACGGTTGGGATTTGCAGCAGTTTAAAGATGCCGCTCGCCATGCCATTGAAAAACCACACTAATGGACGCAGTAGCACGATACAGAAAGACATAGGCCCAACAACGGCCAACGCGACAGGCTCGGGCATCGCCATCGCAATGCGTTTTGGCATCAAATCGGCCACCAGAATAAAGGCACTGGTGACGACAATAAAGGATAAAACAAAGCTCATTTGGCTCAACCAAGGATCGGTCAGCAAAGGCGACAGTAACTCATAGAAATAAGGCCGAAATGCCGACTCACCGACGATACCGCCCATGATGGCAACGGCATTAAGACCGATTTGTACCACAGTAAAAAAACTGCCGGGAACGGCTTGTAACTGCAGCACTTTTTCTGCACGGGCATCGCCCTCATCGGCCAGCTGACGTAAACGGATTTTACGTGAAGCGGCAAGTGCAATTTCTGACATAGAGAAGAAACAACTCGCGCCGATTAGGCACAATATAATCATCACGTTATCAAACAGACTCATGTAACACCTTTCATTTAACACTGGACTAACTAGGACCAACCCGCGCTTTATTGCTCGCGTGTCAGCTGAATTCATTTTATTTGGGCGCAGTTTGCTTTGTCTTGCTTAGTCTAAAAACCGTTCAACGCGACTGCGCCAGCCACTTGCTACCCTAAGATAAAAAAGCGCTTAAATTGCTCGCTTTAGGGTGTTCTCAGTATATCTGCAAATTCACGACTTAGGCGTGACTCGACTCTCGCAGCCAGCGAATAGCGCAAATGCGCTTGCATCATTTAAGTGACGTTTTGTGTCGAAGAGACTGAATATCCAGCATTTAATTATTTTATTCGACTCGACATCATTAAGATATCTAAGTGCGGCGGCTTTGATATTGAGCTGCTAGAACGTACATTTAAGCCAATGGAATTGACTATGCAATCGTGGCTTTCGCTTAGTTGCGTTACGAGAAATACGTCCAGAATGGCAGCATGGATGTCACTCAGAGTGCATCGCTAAATCGACTATGGGCGACAGATTATATCTCATCTGCCGCCTAATATTACCTCACCTTGAGATAATTTTTATCTTTACGGCAGATCTACAGCACAGTTTCATATAAATGTTATCAGTTAGTTATCACGATTAGAGGCTGTCTGTGACATAACGAAACTCAGCTGATTTAGCCTAAATATCGCCGGATGACTAAATGACGAACGCTGATGACCTAAACATTACTTAAGCATGGAGATAGGACTATTTGAGGCTTAACCCCAATAATTAAGCGCAGAGAGCACCTAATGATGGAGCAATACTCAACTGGTGCCGAGCAACAAAAGACTGCAATAGGTATAGGTTGCTATTAAATCACTTCAACTTCGACCCTATTACGCCCTTTATCCTTAGCGCGATAGAGACAAACATCGGCGCGGCGTAACACGTCAGCCATCTTAAGCCCCGAGACCTTATCTAATGGTAAAAACACGCTGCCAATACTGATCGTCACCACAGCCAAGGGAGAAGCTTGATGGGGAATATTGAGTTGCTCGACGAGATAACACAGCTGCGTGGCAATGGCCGTTAACTGTGCAGGCGTGACATGCTCAACAACTAAGGCAAACTCTTCGCCACCGATGCGCGCCAACAAAGCATTGTGCGGCAGGATATCGCACTGCGCTAAGGCATCTGCCACACGCTTAAGCACTACATCGCCTTCGAGATGACCGTAAGTGTCGTTGTAGGATTTGAAATAATCGACGTCCAACATAAACAGTCCAGCAGGAGTATCCGCCTGTAGTACGGTTTCTAATCTTTCGGTGAAGGGGCGTCTATTGGCTAAACCCGTTAACTCATCGGTTTCGGCCATTTCTTTCAATTGAGTATTGGCAGAAACCAGCGCTTGTTGCAGCACTATCATCTGCCGCTCTTTCTGCTCGCGCAGCAGTAACTCGTTCAATGCGGACGCAAACTGAGTCAGCATATTCTTTTTCTGGGCATTCCAGTTCAGTGGCCGCGACACCGTCGACAGCGAGAGCAATCCCAATAACTCCCCAGCATTTTTAATCGCAAAGGCGGCAATAGAGCAAATGCCCACGGATTTCATCACCTCATATTCCTGTGGTGAGAAGCCCTTTAACGCCTCAAGATCCTCAATCACTAAGGTCGATTCTGTCTCGAGTTTTTTAGCAAGCTGAGTAATGTTGTCCACCGAAATCCCTTGGACCTTGTTAGCATGTAACTCGCTGGTCCAAAAACTGCGGTAATAAGCATGCTGTTGATGAAATTCGAGAATGCTCACCCTCTCAACATCAAACAACTGACCGATTTTGTGGCACACCTCAGCTAAGGTTTTGTCTACATTGCAGGTGTCGATACTCAAAAATTGCAACGAAATCTCCGCCAACAGCTGATTCGATTGCGACTGCCAGTCCAGTTCTTTGGTCCGCTCTTTCACTAAGTCCGACAATAAATGCTGCTGTTGCTGTAACGCACGTTGATGGCGCTTATTGATAGCGAGGTCATTGCGTATCCTTTGGTACATGTCCTTAAGCGACAATGCCACATGAGCAATCTCGTCAGGACTGGCGGTCACCGTTTCGGGAACAGACAACTTTTTTAACGATTTTAGATTGATTTTATTAGTAAAATCTTCCAATGCCGACAGTCTATCTGTCACCATGAGTCGCACTAAGGTCAAGATCAAATAGATCATCAGCAGGGTCTTTAAACCATTGCCGAGTACGATAAAAATCAACTGCCGCCACAGCTCGTAGTAAAGCTGGTTGGTGTCTAAGCCTACGGTTAAAGTGGCGATCGGCTGGTCTTGATAAGTCACCGGATAATGAAACAGAGTTTGCGACTCATCATCGGTTAACAGCGGTTTACCCAGCTGCATAGTAACGCCGTCGATACTGTCTAAATGCACACTCGACACTAACGGCATCATCCCTAAACCAGAGAGCAAATCAGATAGCAGGCTGCGGTCGACATCCCACAGCGACTTCGCCACGCTCGGCAGAATAGATTCTGAATATTCGCGGATATCCGACGTGGCATTGTCGATACTATCCTGATAGTTCCAAATCAACTGCACCAGCATAGTTAACACGGCAAAAAATGAGCTCACCCCGATGATGGTCAGCGTCATCTTATGACTAATAGAATGATTTCGATGCTTCATGTACACCCGTTATTACGCCTTGAAGGGCAACTTATTCAAAATCTGAGACTGGAAAATCTGCGGCCAATCCCGAGCAACTAACATTTGATAAAATGCCGAATCAGGCAGTAAAACGCCGAACAAGGTGACATTGTCATAGGGAATATAGTGCTTATGCTGCTGATAATATTGCAACTCGACCAAAGCTAACGCGCCAGCCATAAAGTGCCCGCCACCAATAATGCTCACCGCGTGTTGGCGACAAAGCTGTAAAATCTCAGGTGACGTATTGATCGTACTGACAAATACATCTTTACCCGAGACTAAGCCTTTTTCCTTCAATGCTTTAAGCACTCCAATTGCCATACGATCACTGGCGGTCCAAATCACGTTTAGATCGGGATAACGGTTCAGCAGAGTGAGCGCTTGACCATAAGCTACTGCGTCACTCCATTGGCCATAAACCGTTTGAGTCAGAGTGGCATTGGGCTGCATAAAGAAATAATCGCTGGCACCTTGGGTACGAAGTACTGAAGCAGGCGTCGACTTATCGCCCGAAATCAACAAAACTTTAGCCTGCTTTCCCTCTAAGTCGTCCATTAAGCCCTTAGCGGTCGCCGAACCTATTGCGTAGTTATCGGGAATAATGGCGGGTAACAGATATTCTTGCCAATGGGGATCTTGCAGTAAAACATCACGTTCGCCGATAGAAATATCATTTAAAATCAATTGCACATAGATGGGATGGGAGTAAAGCGCTTGCAGCATTTTTATCGCGGATTGTTTTTCATTAACCAGAATAACGTAATTAGGTAACGCCTTTGTGGAAGCTAACAACTCATCGAGTTGGGTGATCATCTTGAAATGATTGCGATCGGAATGAATGATTTCGAGCTTAATATCGAGTGTCGTCGCCGCCTCCAGCATCAATTGGTCGACGTCCCCCCAAAAACTGTCATCGACAGCCCCGGGATTAAAAAATACGACATCGAGTTTAGCCCAAACTGCCCCACCAAATCCCGCAGTACAGATAAACACACACGCTAACATCCACGAACGCATAGGCGAGTTCTCCTCGACCATGTTCCCTCAAATGTCATCCTTCACCAGAGGTCACTTTATTATTATCGATTCACAACCTTGTTACCGCATCGCCGCCCAAAATGTTGCTAAAACCAGCAGCAGATGTTTCGATTAAACCACAAAATGATACAAAGTATACTTTATATGCTGACTATTTATTCCGACACCCTGTCTGTATAAGGAAATCGCGTGGATCCGTAGCAGAATATTTATGGGGATGTAAGTGGCGGCCTTATGGTCAGTCTTGCGACCTAACCACGGAGAAAATGACGGGGACTTAAAAGGAATACAAGTTAGAACTCAGACGTTAATGCAGCCTAGCGGTCGAGTTGAATCAAGGTCGTGGATAGGGGAACCATGATTTTCAGTGGAGGGTAAACCAAATGAGGCTGCTCAACGATGCCTTCATATAATGGCATAGGTTAACCAATTTCCATTAACTAATTGAAATAATTAAATATAATCATCAAACGTTCAATCTATTCAGTCGTAATCATTTCTCCCAGAATCAATCCTTTATAACTCATATTCACTCAAAGGCACTAAATTGTGCTTGTGACTCTTCTTTTAATCGGTCGCAACATACACCTTCAATCGTCTCGGTGTACTCCGATTGCTGTGTAACCCGCATCGCCAAACAAAAAGGTTGGCAGTAGCCAACCTTATCAATGAACTAATAATCATAAATGCAGTAAATGCGTTCAAATTGACCCGACGCGAGATCGTCCCGGTGGATAATAAAATTCAATTGCATAGAATGCTCACTGTAGACGACTTTGAACAGTACTAGATAATCTTTGGCATTGCCGCCTAATTCAGGCGCGGCGCGGAGTTCGGGGGCTTTATAGCGGCTATCACCATGGCCATTAATGCTGGCGATACCATCGTAATACGGCAGCGGCTGCTCGGGAACGAGCAATTCCTGCAGGTTGGATGACTGCCATTCAGGTAGTGCCGCCCACTGCGCTTGAGTGAAAATCTGCCCGGGAATTAACCCATGCTTATTCATTTTCATCAGATCAAAGAAATAGAGCTGATCTTGCCACTCAGATGCCAATTCATCATCCACAACCTCGATGGCTTCCATCAACCTCGCTTGCTGCGGTTCTGGTAGCGCTTGTAAACGTGCCTTGGCTAACCGCAATAAATGCGGGTTGTCACTGTTAATCATGTCAGTGGCTATTATCTTAATGCTGGCAATCCCCTGAAGTTGATAAGCCGCCTCATACTCATAGTTTGCACATACCGCATCGTCGAACTTAAGCTCGGCAATCGCTTTCCCAGAGTTCAGTTGCTGACCCTCAGCGACATAATAGACATGGCCGCGAAGCATTTCCGAGAATCGCCAGCGCTCCAAAAAGAACAACAATCGCCCCTCTCGAGGCAAATAAGATTGAAAAGCCTTCAGGTCGCTACAGTTGAGCTGCGCGATAAATTGCATGGGCACACGGAAGGCTTGCGCCGCCTCGTCCCAATCCCAATTATGCTCCTCATCAGTCTCCCAATCGTCCTGCCAGTCCTCCCGCCAATGCTCATTAATAAACTCGCGGGTATGGCCAAAGCTCTCAACATAGCCATCCAACATCTCCTCCCTTCCGACCAGAGTGACGGGGTAATCCATGCCGACAGGCAAATCCGGTAAACCACCCAGCCTACTATTGCCTAACTGAGCATAATCTTCGATTGCACAGGGATAGAGATCGACACTACTTCGAATAAATGCCGAAAGCGTATGGGCAAGATGCGGGTCTTTAAACTGCGCCAACTTTTGCTCGAGCTGCTGCTGACGAATGGGGGAATTTTCTGCTAACAACATATCCATATTGACCTCAGGACTCCAATGTTTGCTTTTTATCATTTCTATCAACTATTTGCTATCGTCCAATATGGCAATTTGCCAAAGCTATCACGGGAACGGTAAAGCCAGATTCAGCAGCTTACTGATGAGGCGAATGACCAAGTTAATCGAAAACCCCTAACGTCAATTACTGCTACACTCAAATTCTGTGCGAAATGAACAACAAAAGGATTTGTTTATGGCGATTGCCTGCGTCAATACCCGAGCCAGTTGTGGGGTCGAAGCGCCCCAAGTCACAGTTGAGGTGCATCTGAGCAACGGCTTACCGGCATTTAATCTGGTGGGATTACCTGAAGCGTCGGTAAAAGAAGCTCGCGAGCGGGTGCGCAGCGCGCTGATCAATGCGGGATTCGAGTTTCCAATGCGGCGGATAACCGTTAACCTCGCGCCAGCAGATTTACCTAAACAAGGTGGCCGCTACGACTTACCCATAGCCGTAGGCATATTGGCCGCATCAGAACAAATCCCCCTTAATAGCCTAAAAAATCTCGAGTTTGTCGGTGAACTGGCATTGTCTGGACACATACGTTATTGCCAAGGATTATTACCGGCGATTATCGCCGCAAAGCGCCAAGACCATACCTTGATATTGCCGCTGGATAATCGCCACGATGCCGAGTTAGTCGGCTATCCCAATGTGTTGTTTGGCTCGCACCTGCAGAGTCTGGCCGCTTATTTACAGGGACAAAACCAACTGCCGACGTTAGCGCCACAATTAGAATGGATAAGCCAAGAGACGCCCGAGTCCCATACTTGCCTGAGCGATGTGATTGGCCAATATCAGGCCAAGCAAGCACTCGAAATTGCCGCTGCGGGTAACCACAACCTCTTGATGCTAGGCCCGCCGGGTACTGGCAAGACCATGCTTGCCAGCCGCATGATGGCGCTATTGCCCGCGCTCAATTATGAGGAAGCGTTAGAAGTGGCGGCAATTCATTCCGTTGCTGGGCTCGACATTAAACCGCAGCATTTTTTACAGCGACCCTTTCGGGCGCCGCACCACACGAGTTCTTCGATTTCCCTCGTGGGTGGTGGCAGTATTCCAAAACCCGGTGAAATTTCCCTCGCCCATCGCGGTGTATTATTCTTGGATGAAGTGGCTGAATTTCCGCGTAAAGTCTTAGATTGCCTGCGTGAGCCGATGGAAACTGGCGAAGTGGTGATTTCCCGCGCCGCCGCTAAGCTGACATTTTTGAGTCGCTTCCAATTAATCGCGGCGATGAATCCCAGCCCGAGTGGCGATATCGATAGCCAACACAGATCGAGCCCCGAACAGATTCAACGTTATCTTTCGCGGCTTTCAGGCCCGTTTCTCGACCGTTTCGATTTAACCATTGAAGTCCCCAAACTCCCCGCGGGCACCTTAACTCAAGCCGCGCCGCAAACAGAGACCAGCCAAGATATCGCCAAACGAGTGAAACTAGCGCGTGAGCTGCAACTCGCCCGCGCTGGCGTGCTCAATAGTGAACTCACAGGGAAACAATTGAAACGCTTTAGCGGACTCAGTGACGCTGATTTAGTGTTTTTGGAGCAAAGCGTGGTAAAGCTTGGCCTCTCGGTTCGCAGTTTTCATCGTATACAAAGAGTTGCGCGTACTATTGCCGATCTTGAACAAGTGCCTAACACAGAACGCCGCCATATTGCCCAAGCACTGGGTTATCGCGCTATGGATAGATTACTCGCCCGCTTATCCCAGCAATATTGAGTTTTCGCGGGAACAAATGTTAACAAATGCACCGACCAGCAGTGCCTAAGATTGAGCCAAACGCCGACACCGAGTAACATAGGCCTCCAATTTTTGTCAGGGGGCTCGGATGGGAACGCTGTTTTCACAGATAAAAGGCTGTATCGCATTTTTAGGCTACGTTATAAATACCGTCTTTTGGACTATCCCAATCGTGTTGATCAGTTTTATAAAACTGATACCTATCAGTCCATTAAGGACTGCGACGAGCCATGTGCTCGACTTTTGTGCCAGCGCTTGGATCAGTGTAAATGGTGTGATTGAGCGCTGCTTGCATCCCGTTAAGATTGAACTGAGTGGTGACACCGACTTTTCCACTAAAGAGTGGTACATGGTAATTGCCAACCACCAGTCTTGGGTCGATATCCTGATCCTGCAGCGGATTTTTAACCGAAAAATCCCTTTCTTAAAGTTTTTCCTCAAGCAAGAGCTGATTTTTGTACCTGTATTAGGCCTAGCTTGGTGGGCACTCGATTTTCCTTTTATGCGTCGTTATAGCACAGCACAGTTGCGTAAGAATCCCAAGTTAAAGGGCAAAGACATTGAAATTACACGTAAAGCCTGTGCTAAGTTTAAGGCTAAGCCTGTGAGTGTGATGAACTTTGTCGAAGGCACGCGCTTCAGCAAGGCTAAGCATCAAAAACAAAACTCACAGTTCCAACATTTGCTAAAACCTAAAGCGGGCGGAATGGCCTTCGCGCTATCAGCCATGGGTGAACAGATCCACAAGCTCGTCGATGTCTCCATTTACTACCCAGACGCAGTGCCGAGCTATTGGGACTACCTGACAGGCAAGTTACCAAGCGTTAAAGTACACATCAAGGTCTCCGATATTGATCCTGCAATGCGCGGCGATTATATGAATGACCGCGATTTTAAAATTAGCTTCCAAGAACAACTGAATCAACTCTGGCTCGCTAAGGATCAAGTGTTAAGCCAACTCGCTAGCCAAGCGGATAAGGAAAAAAGGTAACCCCATTATGTTGAATTTCTTGCCCGGGCCAGTGTTGTTTATAATCAGTTTGAGTCTACTGATTATTAATACCTTAGTGTGGAGTTCGCTTATCAGTCTTGGCGGATTAGTGAAAATCGTAATGCCTACGCAAGGTACACGTAATGCAGTGTCCACCGTCATGAATCGTTTTATGTGGGCGTGGGCCTGCTGCAACGGTGGCATCTTGTATTTGATCGCTAAAATTGAGTGGGATGTCGAAGGCCTAGAAGGACTCGATAAAAACAGCTGGTACTTACTGATCAGCAACCACCTCAGTGGCTTCGATATCGCCGCGCAAACTTATGTGTTACGCAACCATATTCCTATGTTGAAGTTCTTCCTCAAAAAAGAACTCATCTATGTGCCTATCATGGGCCTAGGATGTTGGGCGCTGGATATGCCATTTATGAACAGAACCAGCCCGGCAAAACTCAAGAAGAATCCGAAGCTTAAGGGCAAAGATTTAGCGACCACACGCCGCGCCTGCGAAAAGTTTAAAAATATGCCCACCTCGATCATTAACTATGTTGAAGGCAGCCGGTTTACCCGTGATAAACATCAACGCCAAAACTCACCTTATCAACATTTGTTACGTCCTAAAGCAGGTGGAATCGCTTTTACCCTATCGGCCATGGGTGAGCAATTTACTAACCTGCTGGATATGACAATTGTCTACCCAGATGCGCCTGACGATATTCTGTTTGGGGTGATGAACGGCAAGGTCAGCAAGATTATCGTGCGGATCAACGCCCTGCCCGTGCCTCAAGTTGATCCAACGCGTTATTTCTCTGAATCTGAATATCGCGTCGAGTTCCAACGCTGGTTAAACCAAGTGTGGGCGGAAAAAGATCAACAAATTCATGCGTTACTGCAAACAAATCAAAATGTCGCGGATAGCGCCACCAGCACTAATCACACTCAAGCAAGCTAGCTCGTCTCTAGCTTTGCTCTAGTTCAGCAACGCATGTCGCTGCAGCGGATAACTCCAATTCATTGAATACGGTTATTCCTGCGGCGCTGAGTTTTTCAGCCGTTAATCCTTGTCCCGCAATTAACTGTTTTACAAATTGACCATCGTAAATCTGCCTATTACCACAGGATGGACTGCGGGCTTTTAAAATCGCCACTTTAATCCCGTGTTGCTGCGCCAGCTTAAGCGCGAGATCGGCTCCTAGACTAAAAGCGTGGGTCACATCCTCACCTTGGGCAGTTAAGATGCGCAGTCCAATCCGCTTGCCCGAGTAAACAACTGCTCACTAACACTTTTTCCTCTGTCATCCCCAAATGTCTCATTCCGCCCATAGCATAACGCGAAGGATAAACATGCCAAATGTATTTGGACGATTTTCCCCAAACCATCAACATCCGCAACGAAGTCGGAAAATGAAAACCACATCATTGTTGACAATTTAATATTTAAAAATTCATAACCTAAAATATTAAAAACGAATAAATTTAAATAAAACTATAAAAATCAGAACAATAAATAAAAATCAATTAGGATGTAGACTTACGTCTAAGTAAACACATTGTTGACAATCCACCAAGGGAGGGCTATTTTTTACCCATTGTCGACAATCCTATTAATAGTGATGCGCTCTATGTTGAAGCAAGACACGACGTTCGTTTCTGATGACACTCAAGTTCCCCACCTGCATAAGGTCAAATCGACCTCAGCAGATAAAACGTCGACCACACTCGCCGATCAAATTTTGGTGCAGATCCAAACCAGCATCATCAAGGGCGAACTACCTGCAGGCAGCAAGATTAACGAGCAAGCACTGGCCGAAAAATACGGCATCAGCCGCGGCCCGACCCGCGAAGCCCTGCAAACCTTAGAAAGACAACGCTTAGTGGTGCGTGCGCCCCATGTGGGCGCCCGCGTCGCACAACTGACAGTGAGCGAACTAAACGACTTATATCAACTGCGTAGCGTACTTGAAGGCATGGCCTGCGAACTGGCCGCCAGTCGTATCACCCCAGAACAATTAGCCAAGTTAGAAGATCTACTCGCAACGCAAGAAGCGGCGCTCGCCAAGGGCGATACTTACTTCCAAGAGGAAGGCGATGTCGATTTTCACTACCAAATTATTCAAGCCAGCGGTAACAAGCATCTGCAGGAAACCTTAGTCGGCGGCCTGTACCACCTGCTACGTATGTATCGCTACCAGTGCACTAATAAAAATCGTCCCGTGAAAGCGATTGCCGAGCACAGACGCATAGTCGAAGCCATTGCCCAGCGCGATGGTGAGTTGGCCAGTTTGCTGATGCGCCGCCATATCGAACAGGGGCGTAAAAATACCGAATTACGCTTAATTGAATTGCAAGCCAATGCAGCCGCAAAAGAAACCTTAGCCAACATTAGCTAAGTTCTTACGGCTCAATATGCCCACTTCCCATAAATGGAAAAGGATAAGACCATGACCCAAAGCGCAGGATTACGTTTTCGCCAAGCTCTTGCTAAGGCTAAACCGTTACAAATCGTTGGCACCACCAATGCCTATTTTGCCTTGATGGCAGAGCAAACTGGCTTCCAAGCCTTGTATCTTTCGGGCGCTGGCGTTGCCAATGCTTCCTACGGTTTGCCTGACTTAGGTATGACCTCAATGAACGACGTGCTGATCGATGCCGGTCGTATCACCTCAGCCACACAAGTGCCTTTATTGGTAGATATCGATACTGGCTGGGGCGGCGCATTCAACATTGCTCGTACCATCAAAGAATTCGAAAAAATCGGCGTCGCCGCAGTGCACATGGAAGACCAAGTGTCGCAAAAGCGTTGCGGCCACAGACCTAACAAAGCGGTCGTGAGCATTGAAGAAATGGTGGATCGCATTAAAGCGGCGGTCGATGCCCGTACCGATCCTAACTTTGTGATCATGGCGCGTACCGATGCGGTTGCCGTTGAAGGCTTAGAAGCCGGTATCGAACGCGCAAAAGCCTATATTGCCGCCGGCGCTGACATGATCTTCGCCGAAGCCTTAACTGAGCTAGACCAATATCGCCACTTTAAAGCGCAAGTCAAAGCACCGATTTTGGCCAACATGACTGAATTTGGCCAAACCCAATTGTTCAATAAAGAAGAACTCGCCGAGGCGGGCGCCGACATGGTGCTTTATCCACTCGGTACTTTCCGTGCAGCCAACCAAGCGGCACTGAACGTGATGCAAGCGCTGATGAATGATGGCCATCAACGTAACGTGCTCGACACTATGCAGACCCGTAAAGACTTGTATCAATACTTGGGCTATCACGCCTTTGAAGACAAGTTAGATCAACTATTTAGCCAAGATAAATAACCGACAAGCTGCCGCCCTACATCAGCAGCCTTAACCAATAAACGCCAGTGCTCGGCGCTGGCAATAATCAAATAGCGTTAACGGAAGGATTACATTATGTCAGAAGGTAAAAAGTTAAGCGGTGCAGGACTACGTGGCCAAAGCGCAGGCGAAACCGCATTAAGCACAGTGGGCGTGTCAGGCTCGGGCCTCACGTACCGCGGTTATGATGTGAAAGATCTCGGTGAAAACGCCACCTTCGAAGAAGTCGCCTATCTCATTCTTTACGGCGAGTTGCCCACTCAAGCCCAGCTTGATGCCTACAAAACCAAACTCAAAGGCCTTCGCGGTCTGCCGCAAGCCTTAAAAGAAGTATTAGAACGCATTCCTGCAGACACTCATCCTATGGATGTGATGCGTACAGGTTGCTCTATGCTGGGCAATTTAGAAACCGAGCACAACTTTAGCGAACAGAGTGAAATCACCGATCGCCTATTAGCCGCCTTTCCATCAATCATCTGTTACTGGTATCGCTTTAGTCACGACGGTGTGCGTATCGACACTGAAACCGATGACGATCAAATTGGCGCCCACTTCCTGCATTTATTACACGGTAAAGCGCCGTCTGAACTGCATGCAAAAGTGATGGACGTATCCTTGATTCTTTATGCAGAACATGAGTTTAACGCATCAACCTTTACCGCTCGCGTCTGTGCTTCCACCCTGTCAGACATGCATTCATGCGTCACTGGTGCCATTGGTTCACTGCGCGGCCCGCTGCATGGCGGCGCAAACGAAGCGGCGATGGAACTCATTCAAGACATGAAAGATGAAGCCGATGCGCGCGACATCTTAATGGGTAAACTGGAGCGTAAAGATAAAATCATGGGCTTCGGCCATGCGATTTACCGCGACAGCGATCCACGTAATGCCATCATCAAAGAATGGTCAGAAAAACTGGCGGCAGCCAACGGTGACGACCGCCTATATCGAGTATCGGTTGCCTGCGAAGCCCTGATGTGGGAACAGAAAAAGCTCTTCTGTAATGCAGATTTTTTCCACGCCAGCGCGTACCACTACATGGATATTCCGACTAAATTGTTTACGCCTATCTTCGTGTGTTCACGGGTAACAGGCTGGGCGGCGCACGTGATGGAGCAACGTTCTAACAACCGCATCATCCGCCCGAGTGCCGATTATGTGGGCGTGGCACCGCGCAAAGTGGTACCGATTGCCAACCGTTAAGCAAAACTGACCCCACTTGGCGCGAGATTTCACTCAACGTGATGCTCGCGCCAACTTCATTTTCCGAAATGGATGATGTTATGAGCACTGTTATGAACACCCAATATCGCAAGCCCTTACCAGGCACCAAACTCGATTACTTCGATACCCGCGAAGCCGTGGAAGCCATTGCGCCAGGCAGCTACGCCAAGCTGCCTTATACCTCGCGCGTGCTGGCGGAAAACTTAGTCCGCCGCTGCGATCCAGCGGACTTAACCGCCTCGCTAAAACAGATTATTGAATCTAAGCAAGAGTTGGATTTCCCTTGGTTTCCTGCCCGCGTGGTGTGCCACGATATTTTGGGGCAAACCGCCTTAGTTGACCTTGCGGGTCTGCGTGATGCGATTGCGGCGAAAGGGGGCGACCCAGCTAAAGTGAACCCAGTGGTGCCAACTCAATTAATTGTCGATCACTCACTCGCTGTCGAATTTGGCGGTTTCGATAAAGACGCCTTTGCTAAAAACCGCGCCATCGAAGACAGACGCAACGAAGACAGATTCCACTTTATTGATTGGACGCAAAAAGCCTTTAAGAATATCGATGTTATTCCTCAGGGTAATGGCATCATGCACCAAATTAACTTAGAACGTATGTCACCTGTAGTGCATGCACGCGACGGTGTTGCCTTCCCCGATACCTTAGTTGGCACCGACAGCCACACACCACACGTTGATGCACTGGGCGTTATCGCCATAGGTGTCGGCGGACTAGAAGCCGAAAGTGTGATGCTGGGCCGCGCCTCCTATATGCGTTTGCCGGATATTATCGGCGTCGAGCTAACCGGCAAGCCGCAGCCTGGCATCACGGCGACCGATATAGTATTAGCGCTCACCGAATTTTTACGCGCACAAAAAGTGGTGTCTTCTTACTTAGAGTTCTTCGGCGAAGGCGCCGCGGCGCTGACACTCGGCGATCGCGCCACCATTTCGAACATGACGCCTGAATTTGGCGCCACCGCCGCCATGTTCTATATCGATCAGCAAACGCTGGATTATTTGACCTTAACCGGCCGCGAAGCCGAGCAAGTCAAACTGGTTGAAACCTATGCAAAAACTGCAGGTTTGTGGAGCGATGACTTAAAACAGGCCGAATATCCACGCGTATTACACTTTGACCTCTCGTCAGTGGTGCGCACCATTGCTGGCCCGTCTAATCCACATGCTCGGGTGCCAACCTCAGAATTGGCCGCACGTGGCATTAGCGGCGTAGTCGAAAACGAGCCGGGCCTAATGCCAGATGGCGCAGTGATCATCGCCGCCATCACTAGCTGCACTAACACCAGTAATCCACGTAACGTAATTGCCGCCGGCCTGATTGCCCGCAACGCCAACGCCAAAGGCTTAAGCCGTAAACCTTGGGTCAAAACCTCACTGGCCCCCGGCTCCAAAGCGGTACAACTCTATTTAGAAGAGGCCAATTTATTACCTGAGCTTGAGCAACTTGGCTTTGGGATCGTCGGCTTTGCCTGTACTACCTGTAACGGCATGAGCGGCGCACTGGATCCTGTTATTCAAAAAGAAGTCATCGACCGCGACTTGTACGCCACTGCCGTATTATCCGGTAACCGAAACTTCGATGGCCGTATTCATCCCTATGCTAAACAAGCCTTCTTAGCATCGCCGCCATTGGTGGTGGCCTATGCGATTGCTGGCACCATACGTTTCGATATCGAAAAGGATGTGCTGGGATTAGATAAAGACGGTAACCCAGTCAAACTTATCGACATTTGGCCATCGGATGAAGAAATCGATGCCGTGATTGCCAAAAGCGTTAAACCTGAACAGTTCCGCAAAGTGTACGAGCCTATGTTCGATTTAGCCGTCGATTACGGTGAGCAAATAAGCCCGCTGTACGATTGGCGTCCGCAATCTACATATATTCGTCGCCCACCTTACTGGGAAGGCGCATTGGCCGGAGAGCGCGCACTCAAGGGTATGCGACCACTGGCGGTGCTGGGTGACAACATCACCACAGACCATTTATCGCCGTCGAACGCCATTATGATGGACAGCGCCGCAGGCGAATACCTGCACAAAATGGGCTTGCCGGAGGAAGACTTTAATTCCTACGCCACCCACAGGGGGGATCACTTAACCGCCCAGCGCGCAACCTTTGCCAATCCTAAGCTTAAAAACGAAATGGCGCTGGTTGATGGCAAAGTGCAACAAGGCTCACTGACGCGTATCGAGCCAGAAGGTCAAGTGACCCGTATGTGGGAAGCGATTGAAACCTATATGGAACGTAAGCAGCCGCTGATCATCATAGCGGGCGCTGATTACGGCCAAGGTTCGTCCCGCGACTGGGCTGCCAAAGGCGTGCGTTTAGCGGGCGTTGAGGCCATTGTTGCCGAAGGTTTCGAGCGCATTCATCGCACTAACTTAGTCGGTATGGGCGTGTTGCCGCTGGAATTTAAAGCCGGTGACAATCGTGCAACTTATGGAATAGATGGCACAGAAGTGTTCGATGTCCTAGGCACGCCAGCGCCAAGAGCGGACTTAGCTGTCGTTATCACCCGTAAAAACGGTGAGCGCATCGAAGTGCCGGTCACCTGTCGTCTCGATACCGCCGAAGAAGTGTCTATCTACGAGGCGGGCGGCGTATTGCAGCGTTTTGCTCAGGACTTTTTAGAGTCGAATCTGAAGTAAAACTCGCTTTAAACAGGTGGCGACTCCACACGTGAATCGCCACCTTTGATATCGACACTAACCTGTATCGCTATTCCCTTTGGAGTTAATAGCATGAGTAATCATCTTTTCCCGCCCCAAATCAAAGTCGCCGCAACCTATATGCGTGGCGGCACCAGTAAGGGCGTGTTTTTCCGCTTGCTGGATTTGCCCGCAGCGGCACAAGTGGCCGGCCCCGCCCGTAATGCCCTGCTGCTGCGGGTGATTGGCAGCCCAGACGCTTACGGCAAGCAAATCGATGGCATGGGCGGCGCCACCTCGAGCACCAGTAAAACCGTGATTTTATCCAAAAGCACTCAGGCCGATCACGATGTGGATTACCTCTTTGGCCAAGTGGCTATCGACAAACCCTTTGTCGATTGGAGCGGTAACTGTGGCAACCTGACCGCCGCCGTTGGTGCTTTCGCCATCAGCAATGGCTTAATAGATGGCGACCGTATTCCACAAAATGGCGTCTGCACAGTGCGTATTTGGCAGGCCAATATCGGCAAAACCATTATCGCCCATGTACCCATAACCCACGGTGAAGTGCAAGAAACCGGTGATTTTGAACTCGATGGTGTGACCTTTCCTGCCGCCGAAGTGCAAATCGAATTCATGAACCCTGCCGCCGACGAAGATGGTGACGGGGGGAGCATGTTCCCTACGGGCAATGTCGTCGATGTGCTAGACGTGCCGGGGATTGGCAGCTTTAACGCCACCATGATCAATGCGGGCATTCCTACCATTTTTATCAATGCTGAAGACTTAGGCTACACAGGCTCTGAGCTGCAGGATGATATCAACGGGGATAACGCCGCGCTGGCTAAGTTTGAAACCATTCGCGCCTATGGGGCTGTGCGTATGGGCTTGATTAAACATATAGATGAAGCCATTACACGCCAACATACACCTAAGGTTGCCTTTGTCGCTAAGCCAAAAACGTATGTGTCATCGAGCGGTAAAACGGTCAATGCAGATGATATCGACTTATTAGTGCGCGCCCTATCTATGGGTAAGTTGCACCACGCCATGATGGGCACTGCCGCCGTCGCGATTGGTACTGCAGCAGCCATTCCCGGCACCTTAGTCAACTTAGCCGCAGGTGGCGGTCAAAAAAGCGCGGTACGCTTTGGTCATCCCTCTGGCACCTTGCGCGTCGGCGCAGAGGCGTCACTCGTTGATGGCGAATGGACAGTCGTTAAAGCCATTATGAGCCGCAGCGCCCGCGTACTGATGGAAGGTTTTGTGCGCGTACCGAGCGATTGTTTCTAATCGTTTATTTAGATTTTGACCTCGGTTATGGCCATAACTGAGATGCACCCGCTATAGCCTTAAAATAGTTCAACCAAAGACCTTGCTTCTCCCCCTTCCGGCAAGGTCTTTTTCTATTCGCCCTCGTGACTTTAGTGACCCCACGCACTGATTTTCACCGTATTTGTCGCAGCATAATATGTTGGCCTACCTTAAACAGTGCTAAGATTCTTAGGCTTAAACACCAGAAAACAAACTCGGCATAATCAGCACAAAGACACTAAAACAGCATATTTGAGCTATCGCATGATCGGTGATAGAATCGCGCCCATCGATTTTGGTTGTTTTTAAACCAAGTCAGCAATTTAAGCTAAAGTTTTTACAACAAAATGGCATTTAAGGTCTAGGATAAGAACTAAACTAAATAGAAATCTAATCAGGATGGGTCCGTTTTTTGGTAGGGGAAAATTTGAGTCAACTAATCCACAAGCTAGTGCTAGGCGCGCTTTGTATCCTAAGTTTGTGGGGGATATCGTGCAATGGATTAACGCAACCATTGAGCGCGGCTTTCACACAGCTTAAATTTGAACATATTCGCAGTGAAGATGGTCTCGACCAGAATACGATTACCAGCCTGTTTATGGACAGTGCTGGCATGTTGTGGATTGGTACTCAAGATGGTTTGCATGCCTACAACGGTCATAACTTCACCATTTTTACCCACTCTCCCAACGATCCTAGCAGTATTTCTGATAGTTATATCTCTGACATTATTCAAGATTCCGAAGGCTATATTTGGGTTTCCACGTTCAGCCAAGGGGTCAATCGACTCGATTTGAGTACAGGGACCTTTGAGCATTTTGGCCAAGAACAAGGTTTGACCGATCCCCGCACCACCAAACTCAGCATAGTGGGTAATACACTCTGGATTGGTACTAAAGCAGGACTATTTTCCCTATCGACTAAAACCAAACGCATTACCCAGGTCAGTTTAGGTAATAGCGTCGAGCCCTATATCACTAGCTTAGCCAATGTTGAAAACACTTACCTGCTGGCAGGTACCCAAGATAGCGGCACCTTTGCCGTCAGTGCAAATACCATCACTCGCTTAAACGTGCCGCAAAATGTCACTACCTATCAAATTAAAGCGAACTCGGCCTACTCGATCACTTTAGCCCTAGGTGGACAACTATGGCACTACAACTTGGCCTCGCAGCAGGGCGAAATCCTCTGGCAGACTGACGATAACGTGCCTTACATTAAGGATTTTATCCAAACCGAACAGGGTGATTTTTGGGTCGTCGGGCCTGAAGCAGGTCTCATTCAACTCGAGAGAAACGACAAAATATTCACTGCGACCTATCATAGGTATGATCCTAAGCGCACCAACAGTATCAGTGAAAATAACATACTGAGTTTGCTGCAAGACCCCTTTGGCAATTTATGGTTAGGCGCCAGTTATTCGGGTTTAGATAAAATTAATACCCGCCGTCAGTATTTTCAGCATATTTTCGAATACACCACGGACCTGTCGCAACAGAGCAACAATATTCGCACCTTATTCCGTAGCAAAGATAATGCCCTCTGGATAGGCACTGAAGGTGCAGGGCTTAAGCGCATGTTAGCTAACGGTAAATATGAGCACTATACGGAGCGATTTGCGAACGCCTTAGGGGTGCATCAACGCAATTTAAACCTCACCCTGCGAGATATTGCTCAAGACAAAGCGGGCGTGCTCTGGTTTGCCACTAACTATGGACTCGGTCGGCTATCGCCAGAGGGAGATTTCCAATTACTCAAGGTCACAGCAAGTACAGACCAAGGCTCTGAAGCCAATTACATCCGAAGTTTAGAAATTGATGATCAAGGCCATCTCTGGGTAGCAACGACCCACGCCCTCTATCGCAAGGCTATAGATACCGATGAATTTACTTTTATCTCATTGGCATATATTGATAATTTCTATCCGGCACAAAACCAGTTTTTAATCCTAAGAGCGCACAAAAATACGCTTTGGATAGGCACACTCGATGGCCTACTGAAACTGGATATGAAAACGGGCATAGGTAAATCTTACTTCCACCAATCCTCAGATAAGAAAAGTCTAATTAACAATCGTGTCCGCGATATTCTAGTGACACACGCAGGTGAGGTATGGTTCGCCACCCATGGCGGGATCAGTAAGTTACCCTCACAAGATGCCGATACAAGCTTTACTCATTACACCCGCGATCAGGGATTACCAAGCGATACCATCTACGCCTTACTTGAGGACCAAGAACATAACATTTGGTTTAGCAGCAATGCCGGCATAGGCAAACTTAACCCTAAAACCAATCGCGTCATCATATTCAACGAACAAGAAGGATTGCAGGCACTGGAGTTTAACGGCGGCGTAAAACTGCAGGACAGCGATGGCGATCTTTGGTTTGGTGGCATTAATGGCATCAATCGTTTCAATCCCAAGTCGATTCCAGATCAAAGACCCGATGTTAAAGTCGCACTCACTGGCTATAGCATTGCGGGAAAAGGCCATACGATTCTCGATTTAAGCCGCCCCCCTAGCATAGTGATGGACTATAGCGATCAGCTAGTCAGTTTTGAGGTGACCTCATTAGATTTCAGCTACACGGGTAAAAACCGTTTCAGCTATTATCTCGAAGGGTTTGATAACAGATGGCATGAGCTACCCACAGGCAATGAAATCACCTTTACTAACATCAATCCTGGCCATTACCGATTACATGTTCGTCATGGGCTGCAATATAACTCAGAAGGTGCCTATGCGCTGATTGTCGATCTGAATGTACAAGCCCCCTTCTATCGCACTCAGTTCGCCTACGCCCTTTATTTCTTACTCACATTAGGCTTGCTGGTTTGGATTATTCGCTGGCGTAAAAAGAAACGTCACATACAAAGTGAATTTGAAACCAGTATCCGCGCCTCTGAGGAGCGACTAAAGCTGGCACTGTGGGCATCTGGCGATGGCATGTGGGACTGGAACATACCCGAAAATCGAGTCTATCGTACCAATATGGATGCTTCGATTCCCCATTGGAATAGCAGCAATATTGCCCATGAGAGCATGCACACAGAAGACAGAGAGAGATTCAAACTTGAGCTAAACGAGCATCTTCAAGGCCGCTCACCTTTCTTCGAAGCCGAGTACCGTGTCGAACGCTCACCGGGTAATTGGGTATGGATTTTAGATCGTGGCAAAGTGGTTGAAAAAGATAGTTTAGATAATCCGATCCGCATGACAGGGACTAACCGTAACATCACCTCTCGTAAGCTGATTGAGAACGAGTTGGTCTTGTCCTCACAAGTGCTCAACAGCATGAATGAAGCCGTTGTAGTAGCGGGCCTAGACTATCGCATTCGCTCGGTAAACCCTGCATTTTGCACGATAACAGGTTACACAGAACGCCAAATCAGCGACAGACATTTTACTCACTTAGCCTTTGGCCGCCAACAGCGTGAATTGTTCAATACCATTGAACAGCAGCTGCTGCGTCATAAACATTGGGTTGGGGAACTGTGGATCCGCAATAAACAACGGCAGGCAATTCTAGTCTGGCTAGAGATCAACCAAGTTATCGACATTAAAGGTGAAACCAGCCACTTCGTTGCGGTATTTACCGACATTACAGAGCGAAAAAAAGCCGAAGAAGATCTGCGTTTCCTCGCCAGTTTCGACACGTTAACTGGCCTACCCAACCGAACCTTGTTCCAAGACAGGCTTAATCACGCGATAACCCAAGCGCATAGAGCGAACAATATCGTCGCCTTACTGTTTTTAGATCTCGACCGCTTTAAACATATTAACGACTCCATGGGTCACCATGTCGGCGATTTACTGCTCAAAGCCGTTGCCAGAAGACTGCAAAATGCAGTGCGCGATGGCGATACGGTTGCACGCTTAGGCGGTGACGAATTTACCATTATTTTAGAAGGAGTGGCCAAAACCAAAGCCGCTACTTTGATCTCAGAAAAAGTGCTCAGAGCATTCCAAACGCCCTTTTTATTGGACGATAAAACGCTGACCATTTCGACCTCTATCGGTATCAGTCTCTATCCAAACGATGCCGACAACGCCGACTCGCTGATTAAATTTGCCGATACTGCCATGTACCACGCAAAATCATCAGGCAGGAATAACTTCCAGTTTTACACCTCTAAGTTAAATGAAATTGCCACACGCCATGTGCAACTCGAAAGTGGGTTAAAACAGGCGATTCAGCGCAACGAGTTGAGCTTAGTTTATCAGCCTAAGTTCTGTTTAAAAGATGGCTCGCTGACTGGGATAGAAGCGCTTTTACGTTGGCATCACACTCAACTTGGCCCCATCTCCCCCGTCGAGTTTATTCCGCTGGCGGAAGAAACCGGCATCATCACTCAAATTGGTCATTGGGTGATCAATCAAGCCTGCCAGCAATTAGCCGAATGGAATAGCTTAGGATTCAACGGTATCACTGTCGCCGTTAACCTATCGGCTCGCCAACTTAAGGCCGATATTATCTCCACTATAGAAGTTGCCTTGGCAGTATCAGGTCTCCCGGCACAATCCCTTGAGCTTGAACTGACAGAGTCGATGATCATGGGCAATCCGCAGGAGTCAGTCAGTATTCTATCTAAACTAAAGGCCCTAGGCTTGACCATAGCGGTGGATGATTTTGGGACGGGTTATTCGAGCCTGAGTTATCTCAAACGCTTCCCGATAGACACGCTGAAAATTGATCGAGAGTTCGTCAGAGACATCACCAATGATCCCGACGATGCGGCCATCACCAGCGCCATTATCGCCCTCGCCCACAGTTTAGACCTCAACGTTGTCGCCGAAGGCGTAGAGACCCAAGAACAACTCAACTTCTTGGCGATGCAGGGTTGCGATCAGGTACAAGGCTTCTTACTCAGCAAACCCTTAAGTGCCGCGGACTTTTTAACTTTACTCAAGAATCACTCTAAACCACAGCCACTTTGATTTGAGGCGAAGTCTACCAATGTCATCGCAAAATTCAGCCAATAAAAAAGGCTCCTAGGAGCCTTTAAACATCACCACAAATTCCTTACTTTGCTAAACGTTCAACACGCTTAACCCAGCCTTCAGGACCTTGAATGTGGCCCTTTTGGATTTCGGTATACAGTTTGTAGATGCGCTGAATATGCTCGCCCACTTCACCATTACCAACTGTGACTATGTGGCCATCTTCAAAAATGTAGGAGCCCACGGCTGAAACCACGGCTGCCGTACCAAAACCACCCGCCTCGATAATTTCACCCGATTCGATATCGGCGATAAATTGATCAAGCATGACAGTCTCTTGGCGCACTTCACATCCGAGCATCTCACCCAATTCCATGATAGATTGCGAGGTGATCGACTTAAGAATGGTATCTGTAAAAGTAGGGATAATCACAGTGCCATCTTTTAAGATGTGGAAATGGTTCATCGCGCCCGCTTCTTCAATCTGTTGATTGGTCGAGTCGAGATATAACACTTGCGATGCACCAAAGGCTGCCGCGGCTTTACCCGCACGCAACGAAGCCGCATAGTTACCCGCCGCTTTTGATGCGCCAGTGCCACCCGATACCGCACGATGGAAAGTCTTGCTGATCAGTAAGCGTATGCCTTTGTTCACGCCAGCGGCGTAATAAGCACCACTTGGGCTTAATACCACACAGAAGGTATAACGCGTGCTAGGGCTCACAGAGAGACGGTCTTCGGTCGCAAAAATAAAGGGGCGAATATACAGACACGCACCTTCTTGCATCGGGAACCACAGGCGATCGACATCGATCAACGCATTGATCGCATCCATCTGCACTTGTTCATCGATATTAGGAATACAGACGATATCGGCGGAGCGATTCATCCGCTCGGCATTCTTATTAATACGGAAAGTATAAATCTCGCCATCTTCGTGCATAAAGGCTTTCGCGCCTTCGAAGATCGACTGGCCATAATGCAACGCCATTGCACCCGGTGCCATTTCAAATGGACCATAGGGAACGATGCGTGGATCGCACCATTGCCCATCATGATAATCCATCAAAAACATATGATCGGTTCTGAGGCTACCAAAGCCCACATTCCCCTCGGGCTTGAATTGCTCAGTACGGCGCTCGGACGCAGGTTTTAAATTGTAAGTTATTTCCATCGCATACCACCTTGATTACTGAACAAGCAGACTAGGGAGCGACAGGAATAAAGTCAAGAGGGGCGCGCATATAATGCCAATGGCAAGTATTTTTGTCACAATAGGGTCGAACTCCCAATGAGACGATCCCATGTCAGATTATAAAATGATCCCCTGCGAACACTACGATTACCTCGAACTTGCCTGCCTGCGCAGTTATCAGCTCAAGATTGAGTTGCTTGATGGCACGCAGTGCCAGGGTCAAGCCATCACCACGCAGACCAGAGCCGACAAAACCGAGTGGCTTGTTATCCAGCAGCAAACTCAACACGCCCTTAGGCTCGACCATATCGTTGCCATCACGCCTGCCGATGCGAATGCTGAATTTGGCAGGGTGCTAATTGCCACTAAACAAGATTAACAGTGGCAACACATGGCAACTATAATTTTATCGGTTGAAATCGGTCACTGAATCGCCGCGATCACAGACACTTCAACCAAATATTCGGGCTCAGCAATAGCAGCCTGCACGCAAGCGCGAGCTGGTGCATGGCCTTTAGGCACCCAAGCATCCCATACGGCATTCATCGCATCGTAATCACCCATGTCTTTCAGATAGATAGTCGCTGACAATATATGCTCACGTGAACTCCCCGCCTGGGCCAACAAGGTATCGACTTCCTCCAGCATAGTGACGGTTTGCTCAGTGATATCTTGATACTTATCCTTCGCCACTTGGCCACACAGATACACAGTACCTTGGTGAATGACTATGCTGCTCATGCGGGTGCCAACGTCTAAACGGGTAATGCTCATATTGATCATCTCTTAAATCAGTACATTGAAATAAAGGGTTTCACTCAAACCGAATAGGCCATTTTAACGATAAACAGGTGTTATGTCTGCGCCGCTAACTTAGGCCAAGGCGAGTAGAAACGTGCCATCAAGGCAAATAAACCGAGACCACAGCTCACCACGGCCAACCACACTAACGGCGTCGCCACAGCTAAATTCACTAATTGGAATCCTACCAAGGCCGAACACGCCGCGATTAACGCGAAAGGCAACTGAGTCACCACATGGTCATGGGGAGCGCAACCTGAACTGGTCGCACTGAGCACGCTGGTATCTGAGATGGGCGAGCAGTGATCGCCAAAAACTGATCCCGCCATCACAGCGCTCAATACAGGCAATAACAGATGAGGATCTAAATTATGGGCAATCTCAGCGCCAATCGGGATCATAATCGCAAATGTGCCCCAGCTTGAACCCGTCGCAAAAGCCATAATCGCGCAGAGTAAAAACATGCCCGCCACCAGCAAGTGCGGAGAAAGATAAGACTTAGCCCAAGCAGCTAACAATTTCGCCACGCCAAGATCTTGGATCACAGCGCCAATCATCCAAGTACAGAGCAAAATCGCAATGGCGAAAGCAATAATACGCACACCGTGGCTCAAATCCCCCACTAACGCCGTTAAACGTCGCCCAGACAAGCTCAACATAATCAGAGTGACCAAGGTCGCCAATAAACAAGCATCACGCATAGAGGCACCAATATCAGCCTTAGCCAGCCAGAGCGACACATCCCAAGACGAGACCTGCTGAGCCCCCGACCACAAAGTTAATCCCACTGAAGCCAATAACAGCGTCAGCATAGGAATAGCAAGCAGCCAAGGATTTCCCCTAGCCTCGACCGCATTTGAGGATTTGGCCTCTATAGGGGCAACAAAAGAGCGAAACCCCACACCATACCAAGCGACAAGCACGGATAAACCTAAGGTCACTATGGCGTAAAAATTAAACAAAGCCACATCGATAAAGGCTTCCAGCGGTGACTCGGGCAAAAAGCTGATCCCCGCAATCAGAGCCATCACATAGGGGCCCCAGCTGGAGAAAGGCAATAGCGCACACAGAGGTGAAGCGTTGGAATCGACCAAATAGGCGAGCTGCTCATGACGAATACCATAACGCTGGCTCAATGGCTGACAAACATGGCCGACGGCAAGGCAACTGAAAATTCCATCGATAAACACTAACCAACCAAGGAAAACGACGCCCAGACGCGCCTGACGTTCAGTGCGGATACGGCTATAAAGCCAATCACCAAACTGACCCACGGCGCCGCCACGTGCTAATAACTGCGTCATGCTGCCTAGCAGCAACATGGCCAATAGCACATTGAGGTGCCACGCTTGCCAAGCACCTTGGGCATAGAATTGTTTAACGCCGATATCAAGCAAATACCGCCCAGTTTGCAGTGGGTCAAATTGGGCGATCAATAGCGCGCCAGAGACGATGCCGACGCCTAACGCCACCAGTGTACGACGTAAAAACAGGGCTAAGGTTAAGGTCAACAGTAGTGGGAGTATGGCGAGCAGACTAGGCGACATGGACCATTCCGATAAAAAATAAAACCAAGAATACTAACGAGTTAATAACAAATGCAAAAAAACTTAATTTAGAACCCAGTAATAGGATGTTTTTTGACCAAACGACAAGAATCGCTATTCCTTAAGTTCTAGGCACTGCTAGAATCACAGTCCCATCCAGAAACCATAGGACTCTCCAGATGAGCCTTGAATTACTGTCCAAACTGGAAACCAAAATCCAGGCTGCACTCGAAACTATCGAGCTTCTAAAAATGGAGCTTGAAGAAGAGAAGCAAAAAGCGTCTACGCTGAGTGAGCACAATCAACAATTGAATGCGCAAAACCAGCAACTACAAGAAGAACTCACTTCTTGGAACGAAAAAGTGACTGGCCTTGTTGGCTTGTTAAACAGCGAAATCTAAACAGCCTTTGTTTGATGATGCTGCGCTTCGATCAGTTCGTTCAATTCTAAAATAGCCTGCTTCACTTTTGGCAGGCTTTTTCTTGGCAGCAAAAACCGTCCCTTCTCAAATTCCAATCGTCCTAAGTCTTTAACCCAAATAACACCAGTGAGAAAAATACGCGCATGCTTAACGATAAGCTTAGGTGCGTAGACAGGAAAAACTCTCATATGACCACCTACAAGCATTCTTGTTGTTATTGATTACAGTTGTTTGACAGAAGCTTTGCCACTTGAGTTTCATCGTTAGAGTGGTATTTTTCATCTTTTATCGCCAAAAATACTTAATCGTTTGATTTAGTTAAACTATGAATATGTCACCCTGTGAGCAAAAAAGAAGAACGCCATAATAATGTCACTTGCCAATTTTTTGACACTCTGCTAAATTATTAGCGTTACTCAGGGTAAAAATGAGTCCTCTGGCTCAAGTCCGTACTTTCTTTTACAAGAAGTACGGTTTTTTTTACCTATTTTTTGCCTCACTTTTATTCAATAAGTTCAAGCGACTAACCTCAACATCGCCTAGTCCGCGCCGTACCGCAATAAAAAAGGAGCCCTCAGGCTCCTTTCAAACTCATTATATTCAGCATTATCACAAACCCGCATTACAGTGATGTGATAACGCCATAAAACTATTTTTTGGCTAAGTAGAAAGCGATATCTAACAGTTCGTCGTAGGATTTAATCGCGCCAGTCTCAACACGATACTTACCGTTAACGACGAGAGCAGGTACGCCTGTCAGCTTAGCGTTTTCAGTATCACGCTTCATTTTAGCCATTTGCGCCTTCACCATGAAAGATTCTGCCGCCGCATCGAAGGTTTTACCATCGACACCGTTAGCCACGAAAAGGGCACGAATATCGGCAAGGCTAGTAAAGTGTTCTTTTTTCTCATGAATGGCAGAGAATAACGCCGCATCCATTTTTTCATCGACATTTAACTGATGTGCAACAGCAAATGCGCGTGACATTTCAACGCCCATTTCTTTACCAATAAAATCAACGTGTGCTTGGTTAAACGCTACGCCTTCTGGCTTTTCGGCGAGAATTTTTGGCACAACTGTTTTAGAGAAATTAAAGCAGTGTGGGCAATAGAAAGAGAAAAACTCAGTGATCTCTGGCTTAGCGGTTGCTGGGCCATCATTAATCACTGTGTAATGCACACCTTCTTGGTATTCCACAGCCGATACAGCCAGTGGCGCCAGTAACAAAGCCGCGGCCATAAGTAATACTTTTTTCATGAACATTCCTTAAATCATTTTTGATAAATTGGCTGGAGACTAACATATTCCATTTTTTGAGTGTAACTCAAGCGTAAGAGTTCAATCTAATGTCACAAGATACGTCTGTGACATCATATTTTGCTCAATACTAATAAGGCACTAGGCTCAGTGGTGGCTCGCCAAGGGCAAAAAGTTGCTCCTTAAATGCCAAGATCTGCTGTTCCCAATATTTTTCATCCCCAAACCAAGGGAAGTTCATCGGAAAAGCAGGATCGTCCCAGCGACGGCCAATCCACGCGTTGTAGTGCACCATACGCAGCGCCCGAAGCGGTTCAATCAAGGCTAACTGTCTTGTATCAAACTCACAAAATTCTTCATAGGCTTCGAGTAAAATTTCAAGCTGCATCAACTGCTGCGCTCTATCACCCGTTAACATCATCCATAGATCTTGAATCGCCGGTCCCATACGCGCATCGTCTAAATCGACGAATCCGGGACCGTCTGGCGTCCACAAAATATTGCCTGGGTGTAAATCGCCGTGTAAGCGAATGGCCGCAAAATCTTGGCGATCCCAAATCGCATTCGCCTTAGCCAACACTTGCTCAACGACGGTAAAAAACGGTAAGCGTAGGCTGTTAGGCACCAGATTGGATTGCTTTAACCACGCGAGCGGCTCGGCGCCTAAAATCTGCGGATTCAAGGGTTCACGTTCAGTAAATACCGTTTGCGCCGCGTACTGATGTATCCGACCGATGAATCGACCCACTAATTCCAGCTGTTCTAAATTATCGACTTCAAAGGCGCGGCCACCTAATGAAGGAAACAAGGTAAATCGATAACCTTGGTACTTGTGTAAGGTATGACCTTCGATGATCACAGGTACCGCAATTGGGATATCTTCTGCCGCAAGTGCGAGCGCATAATCGTGCTCCTCTTGGATCTGCGCGTCGCTCCAACGGTCGGGACGATAGAACTTCACCACATAGCGCAGCCCTTCATCGCTGCGGAACTGATACACGCGGTTCTCGTAGCTGTTCAGCGCAAGCAAACCCGTTTCCGGGTACACGCCCAGACTTTCGATCGCATCTAAGATCAAATCCGGCGTTAGCGCTTGAAAATGAAACTCAGCGCCGCTAGAGCTCGTGGTCGGTGGCGTCATATTCTGACTCATATTCAGTTCACTCTTAGGTGAGGTTGCAGCAAAGCAGCTAAGTATTCCAGCACCTCAAAATCGGCATCTCGTTCAGTCGAGAGCCAGCAAATGTTGCCGTAAAACTCATAATTGAGCCATAACTGGCTGCCTTCAAATTCTAATAACCATTGATGCCTGTCGGCGCCCCACTGACGCTCGCGCACAGTGCAATCGAGCGCCGCGGCTAAGGGTTCGGCAAAGTCGGCGAAACGATCAAAATCGATATCCGCACTGACCGCTAAACTTAAGGCGCTTCTATCTAAGCTTATGGTATTTAAGCTAATAGCTTTTAAATACGTGCTTGGTAATTTCATGCTTGTTATCCAATCAACTACTACATGACATGATCAAACCTTGGCCCCAGTCCGGTGGACGCTTAGCTAAGTCTTCATGCTCTGCGTGTTCGGCAAAGGGTTGAGTTAAGATTTTTTGCAGCAAATGCAGCGGCGCAAGATTACCCTCTTCCACTGCGATTATCGCCTCTTGGGCTAAATAGTTACGCAAAATATATTTGGGATTCACACTATTGCGCTCAGTTTGCCACGCAGGGATATCAGCCACCGCGCCCAATCGCTGTTGATAGGCTTGATACCAAGCATCAAACTGGCTGACATCGATAAAGTCATCCCGCAGCGCACTGTGTTTGCTGGTCGGATCTAACTTACCTAATTGACGCCAAGTCTGAGTGTAATCAAGCTGATTTTTCTCCATCAGCACAGTAAATCGACCTATGAGGTCGAGATCCTGCTTGTCCTGCTCTACCGACGAAACATCAACTGCTGATAGACCTAGTTTTGCCCGCATCAAACGCAAATAAGGCTGCACTAGCGCCTCTTGGTATTGATTAAGAATGGCAATTAAGTCATCGGATGGGATCACAGGTGTGAGCGCCTGCGCTAAGCGTTGCAAGTTCCACAAACCGACACCCGGCTGCTGGCCAAAGGCATAACGACCTTCGGGATCCGAATGATTGCAGATAAAGTCTTCTTGGAACGTATCGAGGAACGCAAAGGGGCCGAAGTCAAAACTGTCACCCAGAATCGACATATTGTCTGTGTTCATCACGCCATGGGCAAAACCGACCGCCTGCCAGTGGGCAATCATCTTGGCGGTATCTTGCACTACCTGTAAAAACCACGCTTTATAGCCTGCGGCATCACAACTCAAATGGGGATAATGCTGAGTAATAGTGAAGTTGAGTAATTGGATCAGTTTATCGGCGCGGCCGCGCTCACTGTGGCAGAAAAACTCGAAATGACCGAAACGAATATGGCTGCGGGCTAAACGCACGGTAATAGCGGCGGTTTCTTGGCTCTCACGCCATACAGGTAGATCAGAGCCAATCACGGCCAAGGCGCGGGTCGTCGGCACATGTAAATGATGCAACGCCTCAGAGACTAAAAACTCACGCACGGCAGAGCGCATCACAGCGCGGCCATCACCATGGCGCGAATAAGGCGTCGGACCACCGCCCTTTAGGGCGACATCCCATACGCCATTTGGGCCAATCGCTTCACCTAAAATAATCGAGCGTCCATCCCCTAAGCGCGGCGTATAACCACCAAATTGGTGGCCGCTATAGACTTGAGCATAGTAAGTCGCGCCATCGACGGCGGCATTGCCAGACAAGCCCAATAACAGCTCATCTGTGGGTTGGCTCAAGCCAATCAATTGCGCAGCGTCATCACTCCATGCTAGCCACTCGGGCTTAGTTATCCCTTGCGGGTACACCTGCGAGTAAAACTCAGGTAACTGTGTAAAAAAATCCTGTTTAAACTTCATCTTGTCCACCTATTGGCTCATGGTCTTGCAAACCAGCACCGACTTATCGTCGAACTCACATAGGTGCCCACATTGATACACCCCAAGGCCAAAGCCACTCACACCAGAGCTGCTTAGACGCTGCATGCCGTGGGCCTTGCTCTGGCATTGCGCTAGGGTGTCGTAGTAGCCATTAATATCCTCGGCCTGCAAAGGCGTCACCGGTATGGCACTCACATCGGGATAATAAAATAGGGTCCATTCTGGGGTTTTAGTACAGCCACTGAGTAGCAATAATCCAAGCCCGAATAAGACATTCGGTAAGGCATAGCTTAGTTTCATTTTTCCCCTATCAAGCCCATAAAAAAAGCGAACCTTAGTTCGCCTTTTGCGCATTCAGTTAGCAGGGATTCTACACTGCTTAGACGAGGGAAATAACCGCTTTTCGTTTAAGGATTTACCCGCTAAGCGCTCCCAGCCAAAGTGTTAAGCCGTGGCGGCTTTAGCCTGTGCTTTCTCAATTCGATTTATCCGGCCCTCAAAGCCAGTGACAGTGCCATCGCTCAGCCCAAGCGCTAATGCTTTACGACAAATGACAATAGCGGCATCGAAGGCTTGAGTATCATTCAGCAAGGTGGCTAAATGCAAGAAACCGGAAGATTTGAGCTCAGTATCTTTGCCTTGCTCGGCGCTAGCCGCTTGGAACAGTGCGACATATTCTTCAGCTAACTGAGCGCCATAGTTGAGATAATCCGCCGATTTACGCTGCTTGTAGCACTCTGCAACCATATTTTGCAGCGCGGTATAGCGAGCACTGGCTGATGTCGCCCCTTGATACTCTTCAAAGGCCCGAACTAAGGTTACATTCGCCCAAGCCCCTGGGGCACCGACCTCTGAACGCTTGCTCGATGCTGGCTCTGCTTCCGTCTTAACATCACCTTCGGTGTCAGCTTGTTCATCTGTTGGCGTGGTGCCTAAAATGATCACCGCCTCTTCATTATGAGCCGCAGGAATATCGACTTCGATAATATCTGTGTCTAGCGCCACCGAAATGTTCGCTGGCTCATTCGTCTCACGGGGCATTAATTCGGCTTCCACTTCGATGACGGGCTCAACTTCCACCACACGAGCGTCCTCTGCCGGCTCAACTGGTTCAGGCTCAACAGGCTCGGGCTCAGCAGCGGAGGAAATTGGTAATTCTTCGGTAGGAACAACAGGTTTTACCGTGGTCGATTTAGGTTTCATCGCCTCTTGTTCTTCTTTCGCTAATCGCTGCGCGCGAAGGAATAAAAACACCCCGACAGCAATCAGTATAAATACGACTAAGATCTTCATTCTTGTTCACCTTTGATGGCCGCTTCTCATCAGAAGCCGTGTCAATGGGTTTGCCAACGTCCATTAGGACAGTGTCCATGGCAACCGAGTCTAGCTAAAAATTGAGCAGAGATTAACCGCTATTAAAGTCCATTGTGTCGGTGCAAATCAAGTATTTATGCCTTTTTATACGATCTTGCGCTCAAATAGTTATAGTCAATTGCGCTAGACTGACGCAACCGTATTGCCTTATCACCCCCATCGCCCAGTTTACGACAAATATAAGGAAAACCTGATGCAAAGTATTCTTATCGTGGCCCACGCCAGCCCTTACGGGACAGAAAAGCTATTTAACAGCTTACGCATCGCATTAGCACTGAAGGATCAGGACGAGCAAGTGGTCGATCTCAAACTCTTCCTCATGTCAGATGCCGTGTTTGGCGCACTCAAAAATCAAACCACACCCGACTTAAGCTACAACCTACAACAGATGTTTGAAATTCTCTCGGCGCAGCAAGTGCCAATCCTGCTTTGTAAGACCTGTGCTCAAGCGCGAGGCGTTACCGCGAAAATGATCATCGAAGGCGCGCACATAGGTACGCTGCAAGATTTAACCCGCTGGACATTAGCTGCCGACAAAGTGATGCATATCTAAGGTTGACTTGTAAGTGCGACATTGAGGATGAAGGATTATTTAAAGCCCTATTTTGTGCGCACCTTCATAAATTGGCGCTTTCGTTTTGTCAGCGCCAATTTCACTGCCTATGATGGGATATCCGAGTAACAAGCTAAGGTATTCCAATGGGCACAGCCACACTACTTACGGGCAAACTCCTGTACGAACACCAGACCATTGCCGCAATGGTGGCGATTTATTGCAAAGCGAAACACCAAGGCCAAGATTCAACAGGTCTATGTGCAGATTGCATCGAGCTATTGGATTATGCCGCAACGCGCCTAGATCGCTGCCCCTACGGACAAAGTAAACCCACCTGCAATAAATGCCCTGTACATTGCTACAAACCAGCGCAGAAACAAATCGTCAAAGAGATCATGAGCTTCTCCGGTCCTAGGATGCTGTTACCGCATCCCATTCGTGCAATCAAACACTTACTCGCAGAACGCGTTCCCGTTCCAAGCGTTGTGCCAGAAGCAGCTTCAAATCGGCATCGGCGCATAGCCAACCAGCAGAAAAACTAACGGCGATACTTTTACCGAGCCGATTTCCCTGATATAACAGGGCTCGAGGTATCGCATATGAACGATTTTAATACTTTTTTCGCTCAAGCTTACTGGTGGTTGTCGTTATTTGGAGGCGTACATTGCCTCGCGTTAGCTATTTATATTCGCTACTTTTATCACCCCGACACTAACCAAAAACTCCTCGCCGCTTTCTTAAGTCTCATCGCCCTATACTTCTTAACGGGTTTGTTGAATCGCGATAACAGTCCAATTCCGATCCATATTCTATTCAACCTGATAAACCCCATCTATTTTTTGCTTATGCCTTTGCTCTATCTCTATTGCAAACGCAGTTTAGTTCCGACCCATAAACCGCTAGGATTTTCAAAACATTACTGGCCATCGGCTTTTACCTTAGTTTTCGCCATTCTAGATATCGGCCTAAGATTGACCGCTTATCCCAATGGAGAATGGCAGCCTTTAGCCCAAATGCTGAAGGAAATTAGCATTAGCCAATGGGGCGCCATACTGCCCGCACTGCTATCAGTACAAACCTGTTGTTACTTTGTCGCGTTGTGGGTACTGTTTCGTCGGCATAAACGCAATCAAACTGATGTCACACTCACCCAAGAGGCGCTCGGTACCATTAGATTTCGTTGGCTGATAGGTTTGACCTTGGCCATGTTGTTGAACTGGTTGATCCGCGTATTTGTGGTGATTTTACCCTTCTATCTAGGTGATAACTTGTCATTGCTATCCCATGCGTTACCTAGACTCACCTTACTGCTGAGCATGTATATGTTGGCCGTATACGGCCTGAAACAAATCACCCGCTCAGCCTATCTAAAAGGTCGCATGGCGAAACCCCAATCACAACCACGCCCAATCGCGATTGAAAATGTGCTCACTCCTGAGGAGTATGAATTCTTGCATCAAATTCAGCAGGACGACGCAGAAAATCCCCAAGCTTCTTCAGCACCTAAGAACTAATTAGCGAAACCATACTCCAATCATCACCACCAATATCACTCCAAGCATTAAGCCGAACACTGAACCTAAGCTGACACATATGTCACTTTTGGCTGTCATTTGTGTCGATAAAGGCTAGTCTGGAGCAACCGAAGACTTGAAGAGGCGTTACCATGAAATCATTTTTAACTGCCATTGCGGCATCGACATGCCTTATCGTGAGCCTATTTGCAGCGCCCACTGCACATGCGGATGAAAGCTATGATCAGGCGGTAGTCAATTTCCAAAAAGCGAAAGAAACCAGTAAGTTTTTCGACACAGCCTATGGCTATGCGTTATTCCCGACTGTGGGTAAAGGCGGCATAGGCATTGGCGCTGCCTATGGCAAGGGCCGAGTCTATCAAGGCGGTGTTTATATGGGTGATTCGAGCCTGACTCAATTATCCATCGGTTTTCAATTAGGTGGACAAGCCTACAGCGAGATCATCTTCTTTAAAGATGCTAAAGCCTATGAAGCCTTCACAAGCGGCAGTTTCGAGTTTGATGCCCAAGCCTCGGCGGTTGCCATCAACATGGGTGCAAGTGCTCAAGCGGGAACCACGGGCAACTCAGCAGGCGCAGGTCAATCGGGTGGTAATCGCTCAGCAAGCGGCTCTTACATTAACGGTATGGCGGTATTTACCGCAGCGAAAGGCGGCTTGATGTTTGAAGCAGCACTTGCGGGTCAAGCCTTTAGCTTCGAACCTAAAGCTAACTAATACGAGCCATTAAACGATTAAATCAAACGGCGAGCCTCAGTGCTCGCCGTTTTGTTAAATTTAATATCACGTTCTGATTCAACATTTCTCGTTTAAACCTACTTGTCGCAGAACCCTAACCATGACATAGCAGTGCCAATAGGAACAATTACTTAGCTAAATCATATAACCCTACATTGACATAAAATGTACCCATAGCCTGACAAATAGGAGTAACCGAAAATAACTCAAGTGGGAAAGTGTGATGTTACAACGAATGTGATTTAAACCTTTGCAAACTTACAATTGGACAAAAGCGAGTGAGGTATCTGCTAGAGATAAATGACAGGTTTCAACTAGTTAGATTCAAAGACACAATTAGAGGCTAAACAATCATTAGATAAGCTATGGTTAACGCCAAATGAACGAGCTGAAGAATAGGCCACCGTTTTTAGTCATATTAATACTTGCTTAGACGGAGATTTCCAGCAGCCCAACCTCATGCGCAAATCCACCAACCATAACTTTGAGAATATCCTGCTCCTTCGACGTAACTGACGCCGTAATTATTGAAATACAGTCCATTGCCCTACCCTGCTCGAAAGTAAAACGACTCGTATGTTCACCGCCAAGGTGCTTGGTTAGATAACATGCTAATGCTCCACTAGTACTCCCCGTAGCGGACTCTTCTGGAATACCAAACAAAGGAGCAAAATTCCGACAACTCGCTGTCAAACCGCTGTTTTCATCACATAATTCAAAAGCATGAATACCAATAACATCATGTTTTTTACAGAAGTCACTGAGCAAACTTTCATTCACTTGGATTCTATCTAGATATCCACATGGCACTGGAACAATAATATCAGGCAAGCCTGTTGAAATAACCTCAATAGGTAACTGTGTTGACTCTAGTACTGCCAGATCAATGCCAATTAACTCTGATATTGCCTCGTAACTAAACATCCCAAGGTATTCAGGTAACTTCAGCTCCATCACTATATTGCCATTAGACTCTATAGTTACGGTAAGTAAACCCGCTTTAGTCCTTTGCACATATTGCCCTTCAGCTACCATCCCTTTTTGATGCATTGTTGAAAATGCCGCTAATGTTGCGTGACCACAGAAATCAACTTCACCCGTTATGGTAAAAAAAGACAACTCAAAGTCGACTTCGTCATCTTGAGAAACAAAGGCAGTTTCTGAATAACCAACGGCTTGTGCTATTGCTAATTTTGCTTCGTTAGACAGATTATCGGCGTTCAACACTACGCCTGCAGGGTTTCCTCCGCTTCCATTGGCAGTAAAGGCATTAACCAAATAAGCTTCAACTTTCATCAATTTCTCCGTATACCGTCTTAGTATTTATGCGTTGCGCTGATAGCAGGGTATAAATCGCGTGTTGACTCAATCTCGACTATGGCCGTTGCCACGTCCATGCTAACTGATGTTAATGATGCTATAGAAACTTGCTTTTGGGGGATAGCTGCTTCATGCAGCTTTGAGTGTAATTATTTGATATCGTTCTGCTTTTTTATTCACTCTGGCTCGCCTAGAGTGATTCACGGGCACGATTTAACGCATTAATGTCAATGGTTTCTACTTCGAAACAAAACTGGTAGCCTTTGTTTTTGTAAGCAATGTCTTTGCTATAGAGCCTGTTTAATGCAGAACAAATGCTCCATTGCGACTATGTGACTCATAGTTTTCAACTAAGCTCCACTTTCGCAACTACTTCAGTTCATTTCTCCATAATAAAATCAAGCCATTTCTATAACTCTCTCTCACGTACAATTAGCATTGCCCTAAAATATCTTTGAAGCGAGAAACTAAGGTTCGACATTCTTCTTCAGTACTAATATTGGTGAAACTTAAAATTAAGCTTGGGTGAACGGGTCTTGATGACCATTGCGATAACCCTTGAGCAAATAACCCTGCCTTCATCATCTTGTTGGCCAGCTCTGCATCATCAATATTGGGGTCGGTCAATTTTACCATCATATACATTCCACCCGGTTGTGGTTCAATCGATACCTTATCGCCTAACACTTGTTTAAAGACTCTGGCGGTTAATTCTCTGCGCTCTCTATATAGATTTTTCATCCGTTGAATATGCCGGGAAAGATGGCCTTCCTGCATAAAAGCCAACACGCAAGCTTGGGTAAGCCCCGAAACATTGCCGGCATACAGTTCAGAGCATTGCTCGAACGCTGACACTTTGCTTTTGGGCACCACTATATAAGCCATTCGCAAACTGGGGAAAAGCACCTTACTGAAGGTGCCTGAATAAATAACCCTATCAAAGTTGTCCAAACTTTTTAACGCCGGTAGCGGCTGACCTGTATGGCGATACTCACCGTCATAATCATCTTCAATAATCCAACTTTGGTTAGTCTCTGCCCAACTGAGTAATTCCTGTCGACGTTGGAGCGATAAGGACACGCAAGTTGGACTCTGGTGAGCTGGGGTCACAATCACCGCGTCCGCTTGGGTGTTGGGCGGTAAATTTATGCCTTCTTTATCGACAACGATTGGCACAATATTAAGATTCTGATTCGCTAAGATTTTCCGAGTCAGTGGGTAACCGGGATCTTCTACGGCGACATTGGCTTGTGGCGTTAGCAGCACATGGGCTATCCAGTTAATGGAATGGACATATCCAGAGGTGATAAACACTTGGGTGGGCTCGCATTTTACCCCTCGGGAAAGCTGTAAATACTGCGCTATGGCTATCCTGAGTTGCGGGCTACCATAAACAGAAGGATAAATCAGATCATCCATCTGGATGTTACGGGCGCATCTTGCCGCCATTCTTGACCAAGCTTGCCTTGGAAAGGCATCTAACGCTGGAATACCTAGCTGAAAGGGAAGTACGACAGAAGTTTCTATTTCAGTGTGGAAACCGGGCTGGCGAGTGTTTAGCTGAATGGTTTGGACCTTAGCTAGCTCGAAAAAATGTCGACTGACCACAGTACCAGCTTGGCCTTTAGACTCAATGTAGCCTTCGGCTTTTAAGATGGCATAACCTTCCTCTACCGTTCCGCGTGCGACACCCATTTCCTTGGCAAGGGTACGAGCAGAGGGTAGCCGCTCACCGGACTTGAGTATCCCTTGCAAAATCGCAGTATGAATGCGTTGATAGACTTGCTTATAGGCCAAGACTTTAGTCATTCCTCTGCTCCTAGAACTCAGTAGTAAGCGACACACACCTGCGAACATGGTCCACTAAAAAAATAACTTTATGGCTCTTATTATGAGCCATGGGTATTTGTATCATATCGGCGTATTGGGGAAAACTGAAACATGATAATGCTTATCTGTAGAGAGAAAATATGAAGATTTTAGTGATTAACTGCAGTCCGCAACAGCTAGCGTCCTCGACCTATAGTGTGGCGCAAGCCATGATTGACCAACTCACTGATTTACATGAACTCAATATCGATATGCTCGATGCCACAGGACTGCCACACATCGACAGTGATTATGCTAACTCACTCTGCGCAGCTGACAGTACTCATGATCTTAACAAGGGCAGCTTAGCCATTTCGGATCGATTAATCCGCTCACTTGAGAGGGCTGACCTGGTGATCATAGCTTCTCCTATGCATAACTACTCCGTACCTTCCTGTCTTAAAAGTTGGCTAGACCACGTGGTTCGAGCCGGCAAGACCTTCAATATTACCGCCACCGGAAAGCAAGCATTATTGGCCGATAAGCCGGTTTATGTTTTAGTCTCGTTGGGCGGGGTGTTTTCTGGTGAAGCCGCCTACCAACCCGATTTCTTTACCCCCTATATCAAAGCGATCTTGGCCACCATTGGTCTCAATAGTGTCTTATTTTTCACGATTGAAGGCACAGCAAATCACACTGACTTAGTACAACAAAAAATCGCAGATGTTCAACGTCGAGTATGTGAGCATTTAGCGACCGCCTTAACTTAATCAACTGTCTCTACGGCCATTTAATTCATGACCTTTTGGCCCTGGGACACTCAGGCTAATAGGTATCTTACGCTTTCAGTAAAAAATGATAGGAAAATTATTATGACAACCGGCTTTAATACCTTGTTAAAAACACCATTGATCGCATTGTTATGTTTATTTACCTTGGCTCAAGTGGCCCATGGCGCAGACGACGATTATTCGGCCGAGGGTGAACGAAGAGCTAAAGCAGCTGGGGAGTCCTTGGTTGGCACACCAGCCCCTCAAATGAAGATGACAACCATTGATGGTAAGGCGATTGATCTTGCTGATTTGTATGGTAAGAAGCCGGTTTATATTAAGTTCTGGGCAACCTGGTGTGTCCCGTGCCGTGAACAAATGCCGAGCTTTGAAGATATCTATAAAAAGTACGGTGACAAGGTTCAAGTCATTGCGGTGAACACAGGTATCAGCGATAACATAAAATCTGTCACCGAGTTTAGTAAAAAAATGGGCTTGACCATGCCCATTACTATTGATGATGGCAAGCTAGCACGTGCGTTCCACTTACGTGTTACCCCTCAACATTTATTGATTGATAAAAATGGTAAATTTGCTTATTTCGGTCATAAGGATGATAAAGAGTTCCATCAGGCTTTGGATAGAGTAGTCGCTGAAAAAGCGACAGGTAAACCTTTACATAATCCGACCTTTGTAGCGAAAGATTCAGGTTATAACTTGGGCGATACAGTGCCTGATCTCGCTTTTTCTACCATTGACGAAAAGCCGCTTAATATTCAATTTAATACCGCCAGCAGTAAAAAAGTGGTCGCGGTGTTCTTTGGCCCTTGGTGTGAGTGGTATTTGGAAACAACAGAGCCTAAGACGTCACAGGCCTGTACTCGGGTGCGTGAGCTGTTGGAGAAAAAATCGCAAGCATCCACAGTGCAATGGGTAACGGTTTCGACCAACTTATGGTCATCAGTTGCTGAGCTTAAGGATTATCGTAAGAGTTATGACACGACTATGCCAATCGTGTTTGATCGCGATGGTGAGTTGTTCAAGCAATTTGGTGTTAACCAAGTACCAAGCATTAGTTTAATCGACGCTGACGGTAAGGTTATCCTAAAGTCCTCGATTCAAGATGATGATTTTGATGCCGTTTTACACACGATTTCAGCATTAAAATAACCCCTTCATCTTGATAATAAAGGCGTGACATGAAACGTTTAGCTCAGTTTATAACAGGATTTATTATCCTAATATGTTCGTTGCAAGTTATGGCCAATGAGCTAAGTCAGTCTCAGCGCCTAATTTCTATTTCCATGATGATGGAGTCTGACAAGCCTGCAGCTGGAACCCACGAGCTCGCTATCACCATGACACCTCAAAAAGGCTGGCATGGTTATTGGCAAAATCCCGGTGATGCAGGATTTCCAACGCGGTTTGATTGGCAGTTGCCCGAAGGCGTGACAATAGGAGAGGTGCAATATCCGGCACCGAGTCAGCTGGTGACCAGTGATATCATGAATTACATTTATCACGGCGAATATACCTTGCTTGCGCCTATCACTATTGATAGCAGCATTGCAGTTGGTACTTCGTTGCCTATCAAGCTCGATATCAGCTATCTAGTATGTAATCCAACAACCTGCTTGCCAGAACAACAGACAATCGAGCAAGACTTCATAGTCGGGGATGGCAAGGTTGAGCAGAATCATCAGCGGCAATTTAGCCAATGGCGTCAGCTGCTACCTAGACCATTGGATGCTAAGGGGCAGTTTGCAGTCGAGAACAATACTCTGACGCTGTCTTTACCGCTACCCGGTTCAGTCGACAGCCGTAATGCCCATATCTATCCCATAATCAATAATACCCTAGTAAACAATGCACAGCAGATCCTGAACCATGAAGGCGATGTGCTGAGTATGCAAACGCAAGTGGGTGATGAATTAGCTGATTTATTTCAAGGAGTTTTAGTATTAGAAAATGGTACCGCATTACGCTTTGATGCCCATAAAACTGACCATATCGCGTTTATTGTACCGCCGATAAATGAAGATAATACCAGCAATCAAAACATCTGGTTGATTGGCATCACGGCTTTTGTGGGCGCAATTCTAGGCGGCTTACTACTTAACATCATGCCTTGTGTATTTCCTATCCTGAGCTTAAAAATTTTGAGTCTGTCACATCAAGGCTCGGAAAAAGCGGCGAGGATGGGCTCAGTTGCTTATACCTTAGGTGCGGTGTTGGTCTGCATTTGCTTAGGTGGCGCTATCTTAGGCCTTAGGGCCTTGGGGCATCAAGTCGGCTGGGCATTCCAGTTGCAAAGTCCTGCTGTGATTGCCGCATTGATCCTATTAATGAGCGCGATTGGGTTTAATTTGGCGGGCTTGTTCGAAATAGGGGCATTAACCTCAGGTTCTAAATTGCAAGATCAAAAAGGCCCCATGGGAGATTTCTGGACTGGGGTATTAGCGGCATTCATTGCAACGCCTTGTACCGGGCCCTTTATGGCGACAGCTTTAGGTGCCGCCTTAGTATTACCAACGACGGTGGCATTGGTAATTTTTGCTGGCTTAGGTTTTGGCATGGCATTACCGTTTCTATTGGTGGGTTTTATTCCGGCATTACGTACTCGCTTACCTAAGCCAGGGGCTTGGATGGTCACCGCAAGGCGGATCCTTTCTTTGCCTATGTTTATTACCGTATTAGGCCTAGTGTGGATTTTGATGCGTCAATCAAATGATAATTATGTCTTGTCTGTACTTGCAGCAACCATGCTATCCACCTTTGGTCTATGGCTTACTGGTTTGTGGCAGCACTCGCAGCATAAAGGCCAGTGGTGGCCTAGCCTCTTATTGACGTTACTGCCTCTGTTGGCACTCATTTATTGGGTTCCACAGGCTGAATCCCATGCACAGGGTGAACAAAAAGATGTGGCGGAAGCGCTTGCCTTTAGCCAAGAACAACTCAATATCTTAGGCGCGCAGCAAGATGTGTTTGTGTATTTTACGGCTGACTGGTGTTTAACCTGCAAGGTAAATGAGAAAACATCGATTGAGCGCCAAGAAGTCAAAGCAGCGTTTAAACAACATAATGTCGCGACTATGATTGGCGACTGGACAAACGGAGATAGTCAGATCACTGAGTTTTTATCACAACATGGGCGTTCTGGAGTACCTTTTTATTTGTGGTATAAAAAAGGCGTAAACAAACCGATTGTTCTACCTCAAATATTGTCTCAAACAATATTAATTGAACAGGCCAAAGGATAAAAGTTTAAATACGACACTGTAATGTCACATTTTAAGCATTAATTTCACCATCTGCACTTAGTGTTGGCTTTGCTGAATAAATCCTAGCATTAATCAACTTTGACGTAATAAGCAGTCCTGATGACTCATTAGGACTGCTATCACCTAGATGCCATTAAGATATAGAGCGTTGATTACTTGGAATTTACGCTATTCTATCCCTGAATATTAAGAAAGCTACCTCACAAAGATGCACCACCAAACATCCGATCAATCACGAGTGTCATGGCAGCGCACGTTCCTCACCCCGAAGTTTCTGGGTGAAGTGCATACCACGAGCCAGCAACCCCTGACGAAAATAGAAGCGTTGCGCTAAGGGCTTATGCAGGCCGGTATCCAAGACAAAGTGATCACATTGACGCTTCACAGCCTCATCACGCACTGCAGCCAACAGTCTTCCTCCCAAGCCGCTGCGTTGAAGGTCTGGGCTCACGACTAGGTCATCGACGTAGATGAAACGTCCGTAGATCAGGTTTTCCAGCTCGCGGTAACCCGCCAAGCCGACGATGTGAGCACCGTCCCACGCTGCGAGCAAACGGTAATCTTGCTCGGCCTGACGCGCCAATTGCGCGACATAGACAGCTGGAGAGGTGATATGCGGCCGCAAGATACGCATTAGGTCAAAACTGGCCCCAAAGGCCTCTTTGCTATCAAGGTGTTGAAGTGTGTAAGTCATACCCGTTGTCGGCTAAAAAATGATGATCAACTTTAAAGCCGCAATGACTTAAGCTACAGGGCCAAAAAGTGCATAAATGACTAGGCCATGAATGCTCCATTCAAATAATACCGCTGAAGTGGTCAATAAAAATGGTGCCAACTTTATGGAGCTATGTGGATAACACTGCCAACGGTATGGGTTCAGCTAAACTACTCATGCCCCCAAGGTTTTGGCGGTAATACAACAGGTTGAGTGAGATCAAAATCGACTTTGAAATCGCGGTTTTCGCGCGTAAGTTGATAGCTAAACGTTGTTGGCGTAATTTCCATGTGCCACACATTCGTGATCGACTGAGTGAGCCCATTCTTAACGAAGTTGTCGATAGATTCTCGATCAATGGGGAACGATTGTTTCAGCACTGTCCCATCATTCATGGTATCGCCGCCATACATAGTCACAGCATCTTCGCTGCCATCTTGATGGCGATGGTCGTGTTTCAACTTAAGTCCTTGCTGCGTCTTAGTCAGCACCCAAGTACGTGAATGGTCATCACCGACATGGAACGGGATCTTAAGCTCAGTGTCGCTGCATTCGCGCACATGCATAATTAAAGACTTACCGCTAAAGGCCGAGTCCGCAGTCTCACCCGAAACCACTTTGCCCGCAAAAGCTTGGCCACAATGGGCGGCAATTTGCGCGAAGAAAGCATTCTGCGTCTCAGTGGATAAGGGCTCAGCTTGAGCCGCTATAGATGGTAAGGCAATCGAAGACAAACTGGCGAGCGCGAGACTCTGTAGGGCAATTTTGGACTTCATCATGTTCTCCATTTTTTAGATGAAAAACACCCTAACACTAGGAAATAAATTCAAACTGAATTTTCCCTAGTGTTAGTGATGATAAGCCAAGTGATTACCAGCCGATATACGTGCGTGAACGGTTACCGAGACGCTTCTTAATAAAGCGAGCCGTAATAATACTGCCCATCATCAGGAAGATAAAAATCCCCGCGGAGAAGAGCACGCTAGTGATCCAAGATCCCGGCGGTAAACGGTAACGCATTAAGGTCGCGGTGGCGTTAAACATCATGTCGAACAGCGGATGAATAAAGAAAATCGCAAAACTCATCTCAGCCACTTCCACTAACCAAGGCAATCGACTGCGCCCCGACAACCATTCGCAGAAATTCAGCACTAACACACATAAACAGAGTTTTTGAATAAACTGCCAATCGATGCCGTTATATTCAAACGGAGCCTTATGGTAGTTACCAATATGCTGCACTATGTAAGTTTGCTCGACTAAGCTCACCACTAAAAAAATCATCGCGAGGGCAGTAAAGATAGAACCAAAGCGCGTCACAATATGTTCATCTTGCGAATATAAAATACCAATCAAATAGAAAGGCATAAAATACACCACTGAGTGGATGAAATTGACGTTACCTATGGGTCTATGCAGCAGAATAGCCACCACACAACTCAGTACAAATAGCGTCCAACGCATTTGCTGTGAGCAACGGATAAACCACAAAAATATCGGCGAAAATAAAAACACCGCCATGATGAATGGAATATACCAATGCGGATACAGGATATAACCGTTACGTATTGTGTAAAAAATACTCAACAAGAGTTTATCGAGCGACTGGTGCTCCATAAAAATCCAGCGTAAACACAAACAGAATAAACCGATCAGAGAGACGACTAAAAAAGGATAAAGTACGTTCTGTACTTTGTTCTTCATGAACTTGCTGTAGTCGAAATCCTTATAAAAAATACGATGGAAAAAGTACCCTGAGATAAACACGAACAAAGCCGTGCCACCGCGTAATAGGTTTTCCAACAGCAGCGGGAAACCTTCTCCAGAGTTGTAAATACTGTGGCCAAGTACGATAAAGATAATCGCAATGCCACGCATGTAGGTAAATTCGAGCTGATTTTTTCTCATTATTAATTCATCGCACAGTAGAGGGTTCTTCCATCAACAACACTCGCAGAAACCCTAATAGTTCCATGGACTTCTGCTTCATTGAATACCAGATACTGACCCTCACGCTGAAAGGGGAATGCCAAAGGTAACAGAGTTGCAGCCTCAATGCCCTCACAATAATTTTGTACAGGAACATCGAGTAATGGACTGCCACTCACTGACAAGTTACTAAATTGCGCGCTCATCCCTAGATAGGCTTGCGTCATTTCATCTTGGTACGGCACAACATAAAAACCAGAACGCACATCACCCACATCAATAAAACTACTGCTATCGCTCACGCTCGGCATCACCAATAACGGTACTCTAACGTCTTGCGCATTCAATAATAGCTGCGACAATTTCGCTTGAGTGGCAGGATAATACGCTAGCATTTGCTGTAACGGCTTCTTCTGTTTATTGTCTTTTCTTTCCACCGGCGGCACTGGTTTCACGCGGTTTAACAGCAAATCTAGCGGTAACATGCCCGACATGACAGACTCTTTCCACACGTAAGGGTCTTGAGTGCTATCCAACAATATGCCCGCCAGAGCACCGATGTTTTCCGCCTCCGCCGTCCAACCACCCAACATTTTCCTCTGCTGGTAATAGTCGTGCACATATTGGGTCAGTATTTGCTGATAACCGAGTAAGGTTTGATTTTGGCTCAAGATACGTGCGCCAGCAGCCAGTTCCACATACTTAGCGCTGCCTTCGACGAGGTCGTTGATGTAACCGACTCTATCCTCGTTCGGCGCAATTTGACGCCATTGCTGCAACCAATAGGCCGCATGGCTCAAGTGTAATGACTGCTGCTCGGGTTGTGCCAGCGCCGCCATTAAGGCATCAAACAACTGTAAACGGTAATAACGGGCATCGAGGCTGAGCGGAAACACTTCGCCCTCGTAACGCCTGCCATCTTCTAAAACTCGCCATTCGGATTGCGCATAAAAGTGAAAAGCTTCATGCAGACCATTACTGGCCCAGATTAAAAAGGCTAAATCCGTAGGCTTAGTGTCGGAAGTGAATTGGATGTTCGGCGCTTCGAGTTGGATTAATACCCCTGGCTGACCTTGATATTGCGGAAAACCGAAATTAACAGACAAACCAGACTGCAGGTTGACTGACTCTAAGACACTATTATCTTGAATGATTTCGCCACCGGGCTGACGCAGCCAGACGTTGCCGCCATAACTAAAGAGGTGCACTTTATCTTCGAGGCGAAAACCCGGCCACAAAGCTTCGCTCTGGCGACTATTCTGCGCCATGAAATCGAGGTAAAGACGGGCGAGTTGTTCCGGAGAGGCCTCATCGGCAAACGCGGGGGTAGCGGCAGAGACACCTAAAAACCATAGGATCACTACCATAATATTTTTCATTTATCTGCCTAAACAAACACAAGGGGTTTACAAAACAGCGCTAGCATATAGCGCAATCAAGCAATAGTGAAACGTTTGCAAAAAAATATTTTTACCCCAGAAAATCTAAGTAAAAACCAAATCAACGACTCCTAATAAAATCATATTTTTAACGCAATTTAGCATCACTTAGGTCTTGTCGCGCCCATTAGGCTTAAACCTTAGGTTCCGTCGGTTTATCGCCAAACCAGAGCGCCAGTTTATCCGCCGCGAGGGATTTCACTTCGTCATCGATATATAAGGTCACCATAGTCAAAGCTACGGCAAGGGCACCTAAGTCATCGGTAAAACCCACTAAAGGTGTGAGATCGGGGATCGCATCTAAGGGAGAAATAAAATACGCCAAGGCACAGAAGATGACAGACTTGGCCCATTTAGGCGTATTCGGCTGCTGCGCCGCATAATAAAGCCACAGGGCACGCTCGATCACTTCCCTGCCCGCCTGACGGCTAAAGAGTTTAACCTTGTTCCAAAATCCGCTGTCGGTAAATTGCTCATCCGCCATTATATCGCTCCTGCAGCTTGAGATTGTTTGAGTATCAATCTATTCCTCCTCACAGTGTACGACGATAAGCCGCAGGGGTCAGGCCAAATTGTTGCTTAAAACGTAAGGAAAACTTTTCCGCCGATTGATAACCACAGGCTAAGGCCACTTGTAGTAATGGCTCGCCCGAGTTTTGCAGCATGGCCAAACCATGGCTCAGCCGGACTTCGACTAACAACTGCCTAAAACTGGTGTCTTCTAACGCCAATTTACGCCTAAGGCTGGCCGTGCTCATGTGTAACTTGTCGGCAATCTCCTCCTGCTGCCATGGAGCCGAAGGACTCACGCTCATCAAGGCCAAGGCCGCTTGAGTCACGCTGCGTTGCGTGTGACCATACAACCAGTTCACACTGCGTTTATCAGGCAAACTGAGCAGTAACGCAGCCAGATAATGCAGCTGAACAGAATCAACCAGCGACAAGCTCAAACTTTGTAATAACGCATTCCAAGCTAAGTCCACCGCGCGCGATACGTTTTGGACCGGCATAGGATCGCGCCAATCGGCCGTGCTCAATAAAATGCCTTGGGGTAAATCGTGGGGAAGCAACAATTGCACCGCCCGATAGCGCCCAAGAAAAGGTCGATTCACAAAGCTAATATGCGAACCCGCAGGAATTAACAGTAACTGACCTTGTCCTACCAAAACGGATTCATCTTGCCAGAGTAAAGACTTTTCCCCATGGATAACCCGAATAATCGATGGCTGGTGCACAGGTACTTGAGATAAAGATTGTGCCTGCTTCGAATCATATTCAAACAAACGGATCATGATACCAGCCTAATTATTAATAGATTATCTGTTATATACCGCAGTCAACTTGGCGCTACCTAAAGCTTGTGCTCTAAGCATAAAGCCTAATAATGCAGGGCTAGCGTCCTTTGGCAACTCTAATGCGCTGGGCAATGCCCACACAATGAATTCATACCTGTGTACGCCATGACCTTCGGGCGGACAAGCGCCACCAAAGTCGGTGGTGCCAAAGTCGTTCTTCAAGGCAATTGCGCCTTTGGGCAGTGCATCGGCATGCGAACCCGCGCCCTGCGTCAATGATGTTTGCGCTGCGGGTAAGTTATATACCGCCCAGTGCCACCAACCGCTGCCCGTTGGCGCATCAGGATCATAGGCCGTCACCGCAAACGCTTTCGTCCCCACAGGTATGTCAGTCCAAGTCAGTTGCGGCGAAATGTTTTCACCTTGGCAACCAAAACCATTAAATACTAATTGCGATGTGAGTTTATTGCCCTCGCTCATATCTTTGCTTGTTAACGACATAGCATGCGCCTGTCCAAATAAGCCCAACACTAAACTTGCACCTAGCCACCATTTATTCATGTCCATCTCCCATTAATGTTTCGACCAGACTAATTTACGTCAACCTAAAAGATAACATCTGCCCTAAAACGGCAACTTTCTGCCCGAAATGCTCAAATATGAGAAAAAAACTGTCATTTTTGCAATTTTTTAGCATGAAGGTGATTTTGTAAAGAGAATTTATGCATAACCATGCAAGGGTGGCATGCGGTATAAATCGAGATGCTTATTACCACAGTATGTTAATTAAGATTAGAAAAAAACAATAAGAAAATTTATGCAAAAAATATTATTTAAATAACACTAACAATATTTACTTTCATAATTTAGATAAAGATACTTAAGTATGATTGACTCAATTTAATATTGATAAAACAAGTTAGATTTAAGTACCAACTATTAAAAAGTAAGACATAGGTCATGATTTTATTTATAACTCGCATATAAACTTCACTACGTAATAAAACCTAACTGTTTTCTCTAAGTCATAATGGAGTCGTATATGAAGAGGAAATCTAAAATAATGGCGCATATCCGGCGCACGCGGCATATCATGATGCCTAGTCAACGTGACTATTTCGATCATTCCTTTATCTTCCTCCGCTAATCTCAGCGCAGGTTGTAGGCCAATAAACAGGTCTAAAGTGCTATTGCTCTAAATTTTGCAAACACTTAATGTACTGTCTTTTTTTTGGTTTATTATCTTGCGTCACTATCAAAGCATTCTTTTATCAGTGCAGTTTTACTGCGGCTAAGCTATTTGTACGCCAAATAAATATATTTTAGTTTTATTTATTTCGCGACATTGGCATAACCACATCTAATTTGCACACGGAATAGCTATATCTAATTTTCATGCCATTAATGTTTTTAATTAGGTATAGGCACACTTGTATCTATTTTTTAAAAAGTAAAAGGGAAATTAACTATGAAATCATTAAAAGTAGCCGCTAGCTTATCTGTTAGATCTTGTTTCGATATCGACAGAGAAGTCGTCAATGTACTAACCACAGATTTTTGTGATGTGGGCGCGGCTGTAGTCTCTGTTGATGATGTTAGAAATGGTATTGTTGAAAAGATTAAAAACACCGGATTGAAACTACCGATATTCGTTTCAGTTTGCTGTGAAGAAACTTTCCCGGACGATGTTTGCTCATCGATTACTGGGGTATTTGAACTCTGCGGCGATAACACTGACTTCTACGGAAAACAGGTTGAAACGGCAGTCAATAAATATGAACAAGCACTATTACCGCCTTTCTTCGGCACCTTGAAAAAGTACGTTGAAATGGGTAATTCCACCTTTGCTTGCCCGGGTCATCAGGGCGGACAATTCTTCCGTAAGCATCCTGTGGGCCGTCAATTCTTCGACTTTTTTGGCGAAACGATTTTCCGCGCCGACATGTGTAATGCCGACGTGAAATTAGGTGATTTACTGATCCACGAAGGCGCACCACTCGATGCACAAAAATACGCAGCCAAAGTCTTTAATGCCGATAAAACCTATTTTGTACTTAACGGCACTTCATCCTCAAATAAAGTGGCCACTAATGCGTTATTAGCTAAGGGCGATCTCGTTTTATTCGACCGCAATAACCACAAATCAAACCACCATGGCGCGTTAATTCAAGCAGGTGCCACGCCGATTTATTTAGAAACCGCGCGTAACCCCTTCGGATTTATTGGCGGCATCGATGCCCATTGCTTCCAAGAATCCTATTTAAGAGATCAAATTCGCGAAGTCGCCCCAGAAAGAGCCGATGAAAAACGCCCCTTCCGTTTAGCGATTATCCAACTCGGCACCTATGACGGCACTATCTATAATGCTCGACAAGTTATTGATCGTATTGGCCATCTTTGTGACTATGTCTTATTCGACTCGGCTTGGGTCGGTTATGAACAGTTCATCCCTATGATGAATGACTGCTCGCCACTCTTGCTCGAACTGACCGCCGAAGATCCCGGTATTATCGTGACTCAGTCGGTGCATAAACAACAGGCGGGTTTCTCGCAAACATCGCAAATCCATAAAAAAGACAAGCATATCAAAGGACAAGATAGATATTGTAACCATAAACGCTTCAACAACGCTTTTATGATGCATGCCTCTACTAGCCCATTCTATCCATTATTTGCGGCGCTAGATGTGAACGCGAAAATGCACGAAGGCGCGAGTGGTCGTTATCTGTGGCGTGAAGCGGTAAAAGCGGGTATTGAAGCACGTAAGCTACTGCTTAAAAAATGTAAATATATCAAACCATTTGTGCCCACTATGATAGATGGTCGCCTATGGCAAGATTATGAAACTGAACAAATGGCCGATGACTTACGTTTCTTCGAATTCGAACCCGGTCAGAAATGGCACTCCTTCGAAGGTTATGAAAAAGGCCAATACTTTGTTGACCCTTGTAAATTCCTATTAACGACACCCGGTATAGATGCAGAAACCGGTAAATATACCGAATTTGGTATTCCAGCCACTATTTTGGCTAACTTCTTACGGGAAAATAATATTATTCCTGAGAAGTGCGACTTGAATTCAATTTTATTTCTGATGACACCTGCAGAAGATATGGCCAAGATGCAACATCTGGTCTCGCAAATATCTCGTTTCGAGAAATTAGTCGATGAAGATGCGCCTTTATCTGAAGTATTACCTAACGTCTACAACGCGAATAAAGCACGTTATCAAGACTATACCATCCGCCAACTTTGCCAAGAAATGCACAATCTTTATGTCAGTCATGACGTAAAACAACTGCAGAAAGAAATGTTCCGTAAAGCGCATTTCCCAACCAAAGTGATGGACCCACAGGAAGCAAATCTAGAATTTATTCGTGGCAAAGTCGAACTCGTTCCGCTGTCGCAAATTGAGGGAAGAATTGCCGCAGAAGGCGCGCTTCCTTATCCACCAGGTGTGCTGTGTATGGTACCGGGTGAAATTTGGGGCGGTTCGGTGCAACGTTATTTCCTCGCTCTCGAAGAAGGTATCAACCTATTGCCTGGATTCTCGCCAGAACTGCAAGGTGTTTATCTTGAAAATACCGCAGACGGCAAAATTCAAGCTATGGGATATGTATTAAATAAATAATGAAAACTGACTGCAGAGTTAATTAACCCCGCTCTGCAGTCAATTTCAAACCTCCTATAATAAGTCACCTAAATTAGGTTATTAATATGAGTAAATCAGCAAATAAAATTGGTGTAATCCAATTAACGATTATCACCATAGTCAACATGATGGGCTCAGGCATTATTATGCTGCCAACCCAACTCGCTCAAGTCGGTACCATTTCAATTTTATCTTGGCTAGTCACAGCGGCGGGTTCTACAGCCCTCGCGTTTGCTTTTGCCAAGTGCGGTATGTTCAGTAAGAAATCCGGCGGTATGGGCGGTTATGCTGAATATGCTTTCGGCCGCTCAGGCAACTTTATGGCCAACTATACCTATGCCGTCTCGCTGCTCATCGCCAACGTCGCGATTGCGATCTCGGCTGTGGGTTATGCCGCCGTATTGCTCGAAGTCAACTTAAGCCCTATGGCAATTTGTCTTGCGACCATTGGCGTACTTTGGCTAGCAACCGTTGCCAACTTTGGCGGTGCTCGCATCACGGGCCGTGTGAGTAGCGTGACGGTATGGGGGATCATTCTGCCCGTGATTGGCGTGTCGTTAATTGGTTGGTTCTGGTTCGACATCGACCTCTACAAAGGCGCATGGAACCCGCATGATATGCCATTCTTCAAAGCGTTAGGCGGTTCTATCGCGATGACTTTATGGGCGTTCCTCGGTCTAGAATCGGCCTGCGCCAACTCAGAAGCCGTCGATAATCCAGAGAAAAACGTCCCTATCGCTGTGATGGGCGGTACCTTAGGTGCGGCGGTGATTTATATCGTCTCTACTAACGTGATTGCAGGTATCGTACCAAACGCTGAACTTGCCATGTCGAATGCGCCCTTCGGTTTAGCCTTCGCGCAAATGTTTAATCCTGTGGTCGGTAAAATCGTGATGGCCTGTGCCATTATCTCTTGTACTGGCTCACTTTTAGGTTGGCAGTTCACTATTGCCCAAGTGTTTAAAGCCTCTGCCGATGAAGGATTCTTCCCTAAAATCTTCTCTAAAGTCAGCAAAGCCGATGCGCCAATTTGGGGCATGACAATTATTGTTTCTATCCAAACCGTCCTTTCATTAATGACTATTAGTCCATCGCTAAGTAAGCAATTCGAAGCCTTAGTGAACCTCGCCGTTGTCACCAATATTGTGCCTTACATACTTTCGATGGCAGCCCTTGGGGTAATGCAAAAACAACTTAAAGTGCCTGCCCATAAGGCCCGTATTGCTAACGTAATTGCCGTGATCGGTGCTTTATATAGCTTCTATGCCCTGTATAGCTCAGGCGAAACCGCAGTAATGCTTGGCGCCATGGCCACCTTCTTCGGTTGGACTATCTTCGGTGTGATTTCCAACAAAGCAACGGTTAACGATACACGTCCAGCCTAAATCCGGCTAACGCACTATCAAAACGATTAACAACAGCATCTAAAAGAACAGTTACTCAGGGATCATAGGCTAAGCCTATGATCCCCTGGAGAATACTTGTTCATTATCGGGGGATTTATGAATAAGACTTGTCTTGCTTTAGTGTTACCTATGCTATTAACAGCCACCAGCAGTCAGGCGGTTGAGCTTTATAAAGATCAAAAAAACACATTAGATTTAACTGGTTGGCTAGGGTTCGCGGCCCTGAATGACAGCCACGACACCTCGGTTATTGACGATTCTTCTCGCCTCAGATTTAGTTTCGAGCGCAGCGAAAGAAATGGCTGGACCGCCTTTGCTACCACGGAATGGGGGATCAATATGGTCTCCAGCGACGATGGTCTAGTGATGCAAGGAGGCAAACTCGCCGCCGAAAAGACCGATGATTTTCTCTATAACCGCTTAGGTTATGTCGGCATGTCCCACGATGTCTGGGGGAGTTTGAGCTTTGGTAAACAATGGGGCGCCTATTACGATGTCGCCGGCACCACAGATTTACCTAACGTTTTCGCAGGTTACAGCGTTGGCGCTTACACCTTTGGCGATGGCGGCCTCACAGGCACTGGCCGTGCCGACTCCGCCTTTATTTACCGCAATAGTGTCGGCCCAGTGCAAATTGCCCTGCAATATGCCGCCAAAACCAATGGCGATGTCAGCTTAAAAAATGATGACGGCAGCGAAATGAGTAACTCTGAGCTGAGTTTCGACAGCAGTTACGGTGCCAGTATCATCTATTCAGCAACCGAAAAATTCAAGCTGCTCGCAGGCTTTAACCGCGGTGATTTTGAAGGCCACCTAGCTAATACTCAAGTCGACGAAACCAATGAAATTATTGGCATTGGTGCCATGTACGGTGACTACTATCACTATGCCGAAGGACGCGAAGCCAGCGGTCTCTATGTGGGTTTTAATGCTCATCAAAGCAAAAGCAATGAACTGGTCAACGGCGATCTCTACGACGCTACTGGTGCAGAGTTGATGACGGCCTATCAATTCGACAACGGTTTTGTGCCTATGCTCGTGCTCAGTTATTTAGATTTAGACACAGATGCAACTACGCCTATTCAAGGTAATTGGACCCGCCAATTTGCCATGCTAGGTCTGCACTATCGCTATAGCAAGGATACTGTGATGTTTGCTGAAATGAAGTTAGATTTCAGTGATATGGATGATGCCGCGCTTGAAGCGCAGGAAGACAACAGCTTCGCAGTCGGGATTAACTACTTCTTTTAAAGCTTAAGGAAATCTAGCCAAGGTGACGACAGCACTTATTCGACTTTGACATTCCTTGGTCGTATATAGCAGGACTGTTTTGAATAACAGTCTTAAGTGGCTGTTTTAGTCACATGTTGAATTGAACCATGTTTTGCAGGACAGGCAGCTCGCGTCATCGCTCATATGCGTGGGCTTATTTGAGGCTGAGGTGCGGCGCACGTTCCGTCTACAACGCTCGCCGTAACACTCATTGGATGGTACCGCAGGCTTACCATTATCTCTACGCCACTCCAAGTCAGTTTCTGGAGTGGCTTTTTTTCAATAAAGAACTGCCAGAACCACGTTTGCTACGATCTTCAGCGGTACTTTAAATCCCGAAGACTGTCGTTCAGCTCCCCTTCGCGTTAAAGACTAATCTGCAACAGATTGATAAAGCAGCCAAGCCGCGCCTTAAGAGCCAATGACTTGCCTAGGCTTCGCCATTTATCGCATTGATACAGCGCTGTACCACCTCTTCAAAAGTACCGTCTATGCTCACTTGGATAACGTCAGCTTCATCGGTTGCAGGCATCTCCAGCGTGTCGAACTGACTCTTGAGTAGTTCAATCGGCATGAAGTGGGCTTTTCTGGCAAACATGCGCTCTTTGACTAATTCAAAATCTCCGTACAGATGAATAAACACCAGCTTACTGTTGTTCTGACGGATCAAGTCACGATACTGGCGACGTAGCGCAGAGCAGACAATCACCCCCTGTTCACCTTTTTGTTCAATGCTATACACAGCATCGTTGATGCGCTCAAGCCAAGGTGCCCGATCGCTGTCATTGAGCGGTGAGCCAGATTTCATCTTGATGATATTGGCTCTAGGATGCAGATCATCACCATCAATAAATTTCGTCTCTAACGCCTTTGCAACCGCGGCACCTATCGAAGATTTGCCACAACTAGAGACGCCCATGAACACATAGCTATTGCCTTTTTTTCTCTCAGTCACTTTGTTAACCTCATGCCAATTCTCGAATTTAGTCACTTCCCACTCTACCATATTACGGGTAACATGTTACCGGTAACCTACAAAAATGTGGACAACTTAACTAACAAGGAAAAGTCCTCTTATGTCTGATATGTCATTGATTCTGACAGCGCTGGGTTCAATTGCCCTGCTACTGTTCTTAGTGATGAAAGTGAGATTACATGCAGTAGTATCACTGATACTGGTGTCGATCATTGCCGGCCTTTTCTCTGGCATGAACCCAGCTGATATCACTAATACTATTCAACAAGGTATGGGGGGAACACTGGGCTTTGTGGCGGTAGTGGTCGCTTTGGGAGCCATGTTTGGCCGAGTAATGGAAGAGACTGGCGCGCTAGATCAGATAGCCCATACACTGCTGAATAAATTTGGTAACGACAAAGCCCACTGGGCCATGACTTTTACAGGCTTTATCTGTGCGCTCCCCCTCTTCTTCGACGTTGCTGTGGTGCTACTGATTGGCATCGCCTTTGCTGTGGTTCGTAAAGGGGGTGGCAGCGTCGTTAAAATTGGTATTTCACTGCTCGCGGGTATTGCCACCTGTCAGGCGTTTCTTATCCCCGCACCTGGGCCTATTTTGGTCGCTTCCCAGCTCAATGCTGACTTTGGCTACATGATAGTCTTCGGTCTGTTAGCATCCATTCCTGCTATGGTTCTAGGCGGCCCACTCTTTGCCAGCCTCATCTCGCAAAAAGTCCATGTTGATCTACCCGCCCACGAGCAGCAAGAAAAAGGCGAACGAGAAGGCGGACCTATCCCCTCATTCGCGCTATCAATCAGTATTGTGGTGTTCCCACTGCTGCTTATCGGTTTAAAAACCGTTGTGTCGCGCTTTATTGATGAAAAATCCGATCTGCATAACTGGCTCGCCTTGATTGGTCATCCCTTTACTGCCATTTTGCTGGCCTGTTTAATCGCATTCTATGTGCTGGGCGTGAGACGTAACATTCCCAATGACCGCATCATGGAAATCTGTAGCAGTGCGCTCCAACCTGCTGGGGTCATTATTCTCGTCACCGGTGCTGGCGGCGTGTTCAAGCAAGTGCTGATTGATTCAGGTGTCGGCGATGCGTTAGGGAATATGCTGGCAGGTTCGGGATTACCGATTGTGATACTGGCATTTATTTTGTCGGCTTCAGTGCGCGTGATCCAAGGGTCGGCAACCGTGGCCATGTTAACGGCTTGCGGCCTTATCATCCCGATACTTGAACCACTAAACTTAGATGGGGCTCAATTGGCGGCAATTACGATTGCCATTGGCGGTGGTTCGATTGTGCTCTCGCACGTCAATGACTCAGGCTTCTGGCTCGCTAACCGTTTTCTTGGATTATCAGAAAAACAAACGCTGCAAACCTGGACTGTGATGGAAACCATTATTGGCACGACGGGCGGCATAGTCGCAGTTATTATCTCTGCGTTTCTTTAACGCTAGCCTGTGATGACAAGCATTAGCCGTTAAGCGAAAGACCGAGGGGAAGTCTACAATGTTTCCCCTAAATCAATACGATAGCCCAGATCGATAACCGATTCTGCTCTCTCTTTGCCATTTAACCTGTCTAATAGCTCAGTGGCAGCCATTCGACCAATCTCTTTTCTCGGGGTAATAATGCTCGCCAATTTTGGCGTCATAGATTGGCCGATATCATGGCCATGAAACCCTGCAACGCCAATTTGTTCAGGGATCTTAATCCCTTGTCTTTGGCACTCAAATATCACCCCCGCCGCTAAATCATCGTTGGTGCAAAAAAAGCTATCCACATAGGGATATTTCGCTAAGGTTTGTTGCAATAACGACGCACCCAAGGAAAACGACGAAGCCTCATTGGTGGTCATCGCCAAAGGTGTGAGCTTGGCTTGCTGCATCGCTAACTCGTAGCCTCGCATCTTAAGCTGAGTGCGAATATCCATGCGCGCGCCTAAGTAAGCGATGTGGCGATAGCCTTTTTCAATCATGGCCTTAACCATTTCGCATGCGGCCGCTGTGTTATCAAAACCCACACACTGTTGAATCGAAGGCGACACGCTATCCATCATTTCGATGACAGGAATGCCCGCCGTTTCAATCATTCGCACGGTACGCGGTGTGTGGTAACTTTCAGATAAAAGTAAGCCATCGATATTGTAAGAGAGCAGTGATGCCACCCGCTCCTCTTCTAATTCGGGCTGATATCCGTAGTGAGCTAGCATAGTTTGATAACCGCGCTGACCAGCCACATTCTCGATACCGCGTAATACTTCAGCAAATACTTGGTTGGTTAACGAAGGCACCAATACGCCAATGGCGCGACTAGTTGCTTGCGCCAAAATTTCCGGCGCACGATTAGGTATATAACCTAAGGTTTCTAGCGCGATAGCTATCTTTTCTTGGGTGCTTTGCGCCACCCTTGTTGGATTTTTTAAATAGCGGCTCACCGTCATTTTGGTGACCCCAACTTGATCTGCAACATCTTGAAGACTGGGTCTACGCTTTTTATTCATAGTATCTAATGTTAGTTAACAAGCCGTGGGATTGGTGAGATGTTTAGCTAAAATATCGAATATAAACAAATAGTAGACATAAGCATCAGACAGAGATCTTATAATAGTTCGCCCTGTGATACCAGTTAGGACGCTTTTAGCGGGGTGATCTTACTAGCTAGGCCGCTCCAAACTTATGTCTGGAGCGGCCTTTGCACATTATTTGTGATGGCTAAAAGTGATTACTTAGCCTGTTGGCGACCCTGAGCGGGTTTACCTGCAGGTTTACCACCACTCTTTGATGGACTTCCGCCTTTAGCACCGCTTTTCGCTTGAGAGCTGCCCGCCTTAAAACCAGACTGGCCGAAAGGCGCTTTCGCTCCAGGGCGGCTCGAATGGGCTCCGCTGGGTTTAGCGCCAGTTGGTTTAGCTCCCGCGGGCTTAGAACCGGCAGGCTTAGCGCCATTCGCGGCGGGTTTTCCACCTTTAGCGGCCAGTTTTGGTTCAGTACCAGCTTGAGCCGCACCTTTAGATTTGCCATCGCCCTTGCGGTCATCAAATTGATTACCCGAGAAGCGCGTAAAGGCTTTTTGGCCTTGGTTGGCATCTTTCATCCACTTAGGTCCGCGCTCATTTCGACCTTCTGGCGGCACTAACTGATGCGGACTATTACCGATCAAGTCTTCACGCCCCATGGCGGTTAAGCCTTCACGGATTAATGGCCAACCCGCAGGATCGTGATAACGCAGCAATGCTTTATGCAAGCGACGTTGACGCCCTTTCTTCGGCACAGAGACCACTTCGCTGGTGTGCTTAACGTTTTTCAGCGAGTTTAACTCGGTATGATAAATCGTGGTCGCATTCGCCATCGGTGACGGATAGAAGTTCTGCACTTGGTCGAGCTTGAACTTACGTTCCTTCAACCACAGCGCTAAGTTCACCATGTCTTCGTCGGTCGTGCCTGGATGCGCTGAAATAAAGTAAGGGATCAGGAACTGCTCTTTGCCCGCTTCCTTAGAAAACTTGTCAAACAATTCTTTAAACTTATCGTAGGCGCCCATGCCGGGTTTCATCATCTTGCTGAGCGGACCTTCTTCGGTATGCTCAGGGGCGATTTTTAAGTAGCCGCCCACATGGTGCTGCACTAACTCTTTAACATAAGCCGGATCTTCGATCGCCAAGTCGTAACGCACGCCAGAGGCGATCAATACTTTCTTAATGCCAGGTACGGCACGCGCCGCGCGATACAGGTCGATAGTGTGTTTATGATCTGTGCCTAAGTGGCCGCAAATCGATGGAAACACACAGGATAAACGACGACAGGTTTTTTCGGCCTTTTCGCTGGTACAACCTAAACGATACATGTTGGCGGTTGGGCCGCCTAAATCGGAAATCACCCCAGTAAAGCCTGGCACTTTTTCCTGAATATCTTTGATTTCTTTAACAATCGACTCTTGTGAACGGCTCTGAATGATTCGGCCTTCATGCTCGGTAATCGAGCAGAAAGAACAGCCACCAAAGCAGCCACGCATGATGTTGATAGAGGTCTTGATCATGTCATAGGCAGGGATTTTTTCCTTGCCATAGATAGGATGAGGAATACGCTGATAGGGCAAATCGAATACCGCATCCATCTCATCGGTATTAAGCGGCCATGCGGGCGGATTCACCCAAACGGCGCGATCGCCATGGGGTTGGAATAACGCACGGGCACAACCTGGGTTTTGCTCTTGGTGCAAAATCCGTGAAGCATGGGCATATAAATATTTGTCTTCGGAGACTTTTTCAAACGCTGGCAGCAGCACATAGGTTTTATCCCATGGCTTAGGTTTAGGCGGCTGAACGCTAATTGGTTTAGGGGCTTCGTTATCGAATATCTTCACATCCGACGGACCAGACAAGTTAGCACAACCCACATCATCGGCGCCGTAAGGGTTCGGCAGCGGCTCTATCTTGTGCAGTTGGTCAATCTTGCGCGAGTCCATACCGCGCCATTCGGGTAACGGCTCTTTACGGATAACCGCTGTGCCACGCACATCGTGCAGCGAGCTAATGGGTTCGCCAGCAGCTAAGCGGCGTGCCACTTCAACTAAAGGACGCTCGGCGTTGCCATACATCAGAATGTCGGCCTTGGCATCGAAAATCACACTGCGACGCACTTTATCCGACCAATAATCGTAATGGGCGATGCGGCGTAAACTGGCTTCAATACCGCCAATGATCACAGGCACATCTTTAAAGGCTTCCTTACAACGCTGAGTGTACACAGTCACGGCGCGATCTGGGCGCTTCCCGCCAATATCACCCGCGGTATAAGCATCGTCAGAACGTAAACGACGGTCAGCGGTGTAACGGTTGATCATCGAATCCATGTTGCCGGCGGTGACGCCAAAAAACAGGTTCGGGCGGCCCAATTGCATAAAGGCGTCTTTACTCGACCAATCGGGCTGGGAAATAATACCGACTCGGTAACCTTGGGCCTCTAACATACGGCCGATCACCGCCATGCCAAAGCTTGGGTGATCCACATAAGCGTCGCCTGTGACTATGATAATGTCACAGCTATCCCAGCCAAGCTTATCCATCTCCTTGCGGGACATAGGTAAGAAAGGCGCAGTGCTGTCGCCTGTAGCCCAATACTTGGGATGACTAAAGAGTGTGGATTCAACTTGCATCGATTGTGACCCGAAAACGTAATGTCAAATAAAGGCGCCACTGAAAATAAGTTACGCCAATTTAGGGACGCGGAGTATAGCAGGCAATGGGGGATAAGTGCGATTAAAAAAACATCAATCAAGGCGTTTTTCGGGGTATTTGAGCCTGAAGCCTAATACCCATAAATCCGCTATGGATATGGCTTAGGGCGGAATTGACCGCCCAAACCGACCAGCCTAGAGACCCTTTCCTAATCCTTGGGCAAAATGCAGCAAATTCACCAGCGCCAAACTGATAATCACTAGCCAAGTGAGCAATACGCCCCAGAAACGCCCAAAATGATAACCGCCCTGGCCTTGGGTTAAGCCGATAGCATGGAGTAGGCGCGCCACTATCCACACAGTCCCAAAGCAATGGAGATAAAATACAGGTAAGCCACCGGCTTCGGCCACCAGCATGAGAATCAATACGATAGGCGCATTTTCGATCAGGTTGACATGGACACGATTCGCTAAGGCGAGCGCATTGTTACCCCCATCGCCTAGGCCGATTTTCTGACCTCGCCTTAATTTCACGACTCGATAAGCCAAAGCGACAATTAATAGCCCTGTGAGGCTAGCGTAAAGACCTGTTACCATCAAAGACATACCTATTATTCCCCTTATCAAAAAGCTGACTATAGCCCGAGCTGCAAAAATTCAGCAATTTATTTGTATTAAGGTTAAAAGCCGTTAACCTTTTATAGACAAGATAGGTTAATATGCGCGCGTTAATCCCTACAACTTTTTATACAGCGAATACCCCGATTGGATAACGACGAGTTTATCGAAAAACGCAGATTTATCATCAAGCTAGGCAAGGCATTGCATAAGTTTGGCACACCCGCTTATCGCCTAGAAACCCACTTACAAACCGTTGCGCGCACCTTAGGTATCGAAGGCTACTTCCTTATCTCGCCAACTTCGATGACCTTCGTTTTACAACACGATACCGATCAAGAATATAACCATGCCGCTCGAGTGAAGCCCGGTGAACTCGATTTAGGTTCACTCGCCCGCACCGATGAATTAGTCGATGAATTAACTTCGGGCAAGCGCACTTTGGCCGAGGCCTTAGAGCGCTTAGAAGAAATCGCCAACAAACCCAATCCCTATGGCCCAGTGTTAACTTGTTTTTCATTTGGTACTTCTGCCGCAGCCTTTGCCATGTTGATGGGCACAGGTTGGAACGATGTATTTTGGTCGGGGTTATTAGGCTTATTCGTTTATGGTTTGGTATACCGCGCCGAACGCTCGGCACGCATGGCCGAAGTGCTCGAACCCTTCGCCACCATTCTTTGTGCTATCGCCGCCTGCGGCATAGCGCGCATCGATCCCAACATTAATATCCCAGTGGTGATCCTCTCCTCGATCATTATTTTTATTCCCGGCTTAGCCTTAACCTTAGGTCTGGCCGAACTCGCTGCGCGGGATTTGATTTCCGGCACGGCGCGTATCATGGATGCGAGCATGCTGCTGTTTAAGCTGTACTTTGGCGCAGTGCTCGGCATGGCTATTGGCAAGGCTATTTTTGGCGAAGCGATTCATATCGAGCCAGAAGGCTTGCCACGCTGGGCAATTTGGTCGGCGGTGCCGATTTTATCTATGGCGTTAGTGTTTATCTTCAAGGCGCGGATGCAAGATTCACCTTGGGGCGTATTAGCAGGGATAGTGGCGTTTTTCTCGGCCATGCTCGGCGGGCATTATTTTGGTGATTCGGTGGGTATTTTCTTTGGCGCCTTGGCTGTCGGGATTTACTCCAACCTCTTCGCCCGCTGGATGAAAGCTCCCGCCTCCATCGCCCTGTTGCAAGGCATAGTCATCTTAGTGCCCGGCAGTAAAACCTATATCGGACTCAATGCCTTAATCTCAGGTGAGACTATGCTCAATCAATCCCATATTGGCTCGCAAATCTTTTTGATTTTTATGTCGCTGATCGCGGGATTGATTTTTGCCAACGTCGCCGTGCCGCCAAGGCGAACATTGTAACAATTGTGAATTCGGCTGGAGCCCGCGCCCAGCCGCTACCTCAAGACAATCTTAAGCTAACCTTAAGTAAAATCAGAAACTTATTAAAATGTTTTCTTGACTAGCCTCCACTTTCCATGTGTTATTAAATTGTGAATTGCAGAGTGAAGCTATTTTCGCTGCAGTCGTCAATTTCATGGGAGTGGTCTTTTATGCAGAAATTCATTCAGTATGCATGCATCCTACCTTGTTGTGTTGGCAGCCTTATCAGTGCTGCCCAAGCAGAAGACGCTAAGCTCGCCGATCCCGCAACACAGGCTCAAGAAACCAAAAAAGTCAGCAAGATTGTCGTAGTTAACAATCCAATTTTTGATGAATCCGATCCCGATGCTTTTTTCATCCACCGCTGGGCGAACGCCCTGCATATCAACACTAAAGAATACGTGGTGCTCGATAAACTGACCTTCGGCGAAAATGATACTGTCACCCAGAAAGATCTCGATGAATCGCAACGGCTATTACGGGCCGTGCCCTATATCCGCGACGCCAAAATTTATGTTGCCGAAAAAGATCCCCTCGCCGATACCGATCCCACGGTTGAATCCGTTGTCGTCGAAACCTGGGATAACTGGTCATTACTGCCAACTGCTAGCCTGAGTAGTTCAGGTGGCGACACTCGCTATTCCTTCGGCGTTAAAGAAGATAACTTACTCGGAACAGGTATTCGCACTCGACTCAAGTACCAGTCCAACGAGTCCCGCAATGGCTATAAATTTGCGTTCGAAGCTCCGCTGAGCATTATCGAACACGGCACAGTTGCTGCCGAGTTTTACGACAATAGCGACGGCCAAGCGAAACACGTTTATGTCAGTAAGCCCTTCTATTCACTCGATACCAATATCATGTATTCGGCTGAGTTTTTAGACGATAACCGTATCGATACGATTCGACAAAATGGGCAAGATATAAATGAATTCGAACACACAGTCGACTACCTCAATCTAAAATACGGTTGGTTAATCAATAAAAACAGTGAGCATCTTTCTCGCTTTATTACCGGTGTTACCCAAGACAAACATGAGTTTGCCAATTCAGATCTCTACCCCAATTCGATGCTGCCTCAAGACAGGGACTTTATGTATCCTTGGGTCGCCTACGAGTTTATCCAAGATGATTTCCACGTACTGAATAACGTTCACCTGATATCTAACAACGAAGACTTTAACTTAGGCTGGCATCACTATGTGCAACTCGGCATAGAAACCAACGACATAGGAGATAACAATCCTGTCGGCTACCACGTCAATTGGCAAAGTACTGGCGGCTATAAGTTCGACGACCAACTGTGGCTGTTAGAAATGGGCGGCACTAGCACAATCGGCACAACCCAAAAAGACACTTACAAGGTCGATATCCAAGCCGAATACTTCTATCAAATCAATCCTAAGTGGACAGCCTACGGCAAAGCATGGGCTAGCCTTTCAAAGAACACTTATCTGGATCTGAGCAAAGGGCTGGGAGATGAAACTGGCGTACGCGGCTATCCCAACGAATACCAACAAGGGGACAATCAGTGGTTACTGACCGCCGAGATACGCAACTACCCCAATATCAACTTATACCAACTGGCTGAATTAGGCTGGGCAGTGTTTGCCGATCTGGGCCAAGCCTCCGGCGGCCAACTCGCCGAGAATAACGAAGTCAGCGGTCCACTGGGGAGCATAGGCATAGGCGCGCGGATTTATTCCTCTCGCTCCAGTTACGGCAACGTCGCCCATATCGATTTTTCACTCCCTTATACGGGCGGCGAGTCAGTCAACAGCTGGGAATGGCGATTCCTAGTAAAAAGCAGTTTTTAGTCGCTGATTTAGGAACTGTAAATCCGACAAAACCAAACGCTAACCGCCATAGGAAGGCTGGGCAGTTAGAGTTTGGTCATCCAACGCAAACCAAAGGTGCTACGCAGCAGTTTTACTGTGCTGTTGTGGCGCATTTGAAACAGACATCCCAAGCTAAAACTGACGATTAAGCCAGGTGTCGACCCAATAAAAGCACGACCGCTTTGCGCTAGTTGTTGTTTCCTCACCTGCAATAACTCATGCTGCAGCCGACCTTGCTCCGTCAGTACAGTGAGCTCTAATTGCGGCTTTTTAAGTAACTTTTGCACTAGCATTGTTGATCTTCCTGTTGTTTGTTGGCTGACTTTTGAGTAGAAAACAACAACCGTAACTGTTGCCAAGTCTTTGAAAAACCCGCTTGCGACAGTACATAGCTCAGGCTACGCCAACACCAAATCAATAACACAAACTGCAATACCACTAACGCGCTTGCGGTAATCAATAACGAGCCGCTCAGTTGAAACAACATATAGCCCAGCAGCAATAAAATACTGCCCCAGAATAGGGTAATACCCGTCCCAAAACAGACAACCAAAGCCGCAGCAATAATCAAGCTGCGACCCGTTAACTGCCATTCTGCCGTTGCTATTTTTCCTGCCAAATTTAACTGATTGATATAGGCCTGCTTCACCGAGCTGCTCAGTGCCGCTATTTCAGCCAATTGCTCAATGGCCTGATCAACCACCTTATTCTGGGCAGCGGATGCATGCTGGACTGGTCTTTGCTCTGGCGCCTCTGACTGTGCACGGTTTTGCATAAATCCACCCTAACGACGGCGTAACAAGGCCGTCAACACAACACCAGCTGCAAACGCTATCCCAGCTGTGGCCAGCGGATTTTGCGCTGCCAGCTCACGGGTTTTACTGTAAGAGCTTTGCAGTTGCTGTTTGATTTCCTCTTGCTTGTGCGCCAGCGTTTCCTGCGAGCTGGCGGCGGTTTTACGCAAAGTATCCTCTGCAACAGCGGCTTTCTCCGCCACAGCGTCAACGGCATGATGCGTCACTTCGCTGGCTTTCGCTGTGGTTGGTGAATTCAACGCGCCGTTATCTTTACTATTAGTTTGTTCTGTTACACTTTTTGAACTGGCCATTGTCAGACTCCTTGGTGAACTGAGTGCAATGCAACAAAATGCTGCACTTTGCATCTAAACCAATGCAATGGCTAAGCCAATTGATATAAGCAGATAAAAACAAAAGCTTAGATTAAAATCATTTATATCCTTGCCCTCAGTTAACGGTAGATGTTACCTACATAGGGTAATTTTTACCTGCAGCGAAGGTTGATAAAGGGAGCAACTAAACAGACAACTAGATAGGATATAGATTGGATACGGACGGGGAATTCAATACTTTGATTTTTAATAATTTAACAAGTAACGGTCGCTTAAAACTGCAACAGTTAAAAAACAAAAAGCCCGTTTGTCATTACGACAAACGGGCTTTTTATTGAATGAGGTGAGTTGGCCGATAAGCCGGGTCCTGTCTTGGACAGTCATTCATCTAGGCCTGCAATCGCTCACAGGCTCAAGCGACCTACCCGGTTCCAACGCGAGCCACGCCATACGGAACCCTATTTGGTCTTGCTCCGGGTGGAGTTTACCTTGCTACGAACTATTGCTAGCCGCACGGTGCGCTCTTACCGCACCCTTTCACCCTTACCGACCTAATAAATCAGGCAGGCGGTCTACTCTCTGTTGCACTTGTCGTCGGTTCGCACCGCCCAGGCGTTACCTGGCACCCCGCTCTTTGGAGCCCGGACTTTCCTCCCCGTTCTTGCGAACGCGGCGACTGTCTGGCCAACTCGGCGCGGATTATAGCCTAAGCCACCCTGATGCACCACAGATAATCCGCTCGCGGCCGTTTTAGCGCTTATAAATCAGACTCTAGCCCATATTTATACAGAGCATTCTTTTTAAGCCCATGAATTTGCGCGGCAATTGCAGCGGCTTTCTTCAATGGCAATTCTTCACATAAGAGCTTGAGCGTGTTGATGGCGACCGTGGGAATCGCTTCGTCATCACTTAAATGGTAACCATGCACCATAAGCACGATTTCGCCCTTCTGCTGATTCGGGTCAGTACTTACGGTGGCAAGCACTTCTGAGACAGGGCCAGATAAAAAGGTTTCGAAGGTTTTGGTCACTTCGCGCGCCATCACCACATGGCGATCGCCGCCCAGCACTTCGACCATAGTCGTTAAGCTATGCTCGATGCGGTGCGGTGATTCATAAAAAATCAGCGTGCGCGGATCTTCTTTCAGTGCCAATAACTTATCAGCGCGAGCTTTTTCTTTTGATGGCAGAAAACCCTCGAAAGAAAAACGGTCCGATGGCAAACCAGAGGCGCTCAGGGCGGTAATCGCCGCGCAAGGGCCGGGCAGAGGGATCACATTAAACCCAGATTGGCGCACATGGGAGACTAAGTGGTAACCCGGATCGGAAATCAACGGCGTACCCGCATCAGAAATTAATGCTATCGACTGTCCAGCGGCAAGCTGATCGACAATCCACTGGGCACGCGCACGCTCGTTGTGGTCATGCAAAGCCGTGGTTTTAGTGGTAATGCCAAAGTGGCTCAATAACTTACCGCTGTGGCGAGTGTCTTCACAGGCGATCAATGAAACCTGATTCAGCACCTCTATTGCCCGTGAGCTCATATCGCCCAAATTACCTATGGGAGTAGGAACTATGTAGAGTGCGACGCTTTGGTCCATATATACCTCTGTAATGACAGTGCCAAGACTTTCGTCAAGCGCGAGAGAAGGTTAAACTAGAGGCCGCATCTTACCAGAGTGAAGCCCAGTGTTAAAAAGCCTGAATACAACTAAGTTCGTTTCCGTGGCCATTTTATCGGTAATCTTGGCGGGTTGTGGTGTTTCATCGCCCAATTCCACTGGAACAACCGCCACAGTGGCTACCTCATTAGCATCCGCACCTTTGGCGGCAAATGTCTATTTGGCGCAAGCGGCCAATAGCAAAGACCCGCAGCAGCGCGATACTAATCTGCTGCTAGCAGCCCATGCCTATATTAATGCCAATGACTATGCGGCGGCGCAGAAGCTACTTAAATCGATACAGCCGAGCTTAACTCAGAGCCCTACATTACTGGCCGAACATAAATATTTAACTGCACGTGCACTTGAACATACGTCCACCTACAGTGATGCCCTTAAAACCTTAAATTATCCAAGTAGTTGGAGCCTGCCAAGCTGGCAAATGACGGCCTATCACCAATTCAAAGCGCATTTATATCAATTGAATAAACAGCCAATTGAACAAGTGCGCGAGTTGAGTTTGCTGACAACTTACTTGCCCCCCGCCCAAGCCAACGAAGTGAATAACACCATTTGGCAAGTGCTGCAGCCGATGCACGAACAAACCATAAAGACGTTTACCCAAGATGCTAAGACTCCAGTGTTTGCGGGCTGGTTACAACTGGCTTATATCGCTAAGCATTATGCCGTCGATCCCACCCAGTTAGTGCGCTACTTAGGTGAATGGCAGAAACAAAATCCTTATCACCCAGCTGCAGCCAAACTGCCCGCCGATTTGGATAGAGCCTTAAACGCTAAACCATTTACGCCGAAAAATATTGCCGTGCTGTTGCCGCTGACGGGTCCAAGAGCGAACGCCGCCAATGCGATTCGCCAAGGTATATTAGCTAGCTATATGGCAAAGCAAAACGACCAAGTCGCAGTGAATTTTTACGACACGGCCAACGATGCGGCGAGTGCCTATCAACAGGCACTGACAGCAGGAGCCGAGTTTATTATTGGCCCATTACTACCGACTGAAATCGAACAAATACAAGTGATGAATGCAGCAAATACTGCCACCACTAATGCGCTGACCAATGCGGCTAACCCTGAAAAAACAGCTAATACAGTTGCAGCTGCGCCTGTACCACAACTGTTTTTGAATCAAGTTGATAAGTTCACCCCCGATCCAAACAAATTCTACTTTGCGCTATCACCAGCCCAAGAAGCAGCCGATGCCGCCGAGCATTTATATCAAGATGGCGTCACTATGCCATTGCTGCTCGCCAGCAATGATGCCCTTGGCAAACGTATGGCCGAAAGCTTTATTCAAGCGTGGAAAAAGAAGAGCGATAACGTCGTCGAAGTCTATTACTACGATGGCGGCGACCAAATGAAAACCACAGTGCAAGATGCCCTTGGCGTACGTGATAGCCAAGCCCGCATCGCACGCATCAAGGAGCTGCTGGGTAACTCAGTGCAGGCTGACTTCCGCTCACGCCAAGATATTGATGCCATTTATATGATTTCAACGCCGCAGGATCTGACTCTGCTCAAGGCCTTTATCGACGTAAACTTTAGCGTATTCACTCAACCTGTGCCCTTGTATACCTCAAGCCGCAGCCGAGTTGAGAACGAAAGCACACAAACGGCGCAGGATTTAAATAACCTCACCTTAAGTGATGCACCTTGGCTGATGCAAAACGGCGAAGAAAACCTTATGGTTAACACATTATTTTCGGGCTGGAATAACAGCCAGAAACGTTTGTTTGTTATGGGTTATGATGCAATGGACTTGATCGGCCGCTTAGCGCAAATGCGCTCATTTACGGGCTACCAATTCAATGGCCGCAGCGGCGCTTTATCGGTTAACCCAGATGGCATAGTAAACCGCCAATTAAGCTGGGGACGTTACCAAAGAGGCAGCTTCCGCCAGCTATGACACTCGGACAACAGGCAGAAGCGCACGCACAACGTTACCTTGAACAGCAAGGGTTAACTTTTGTCGAACGTAATGTCCGCTATCCGTTTGGGGAAATTGATTTAATCATGCGCCATAAAAGCCATTGGGTATTTGTTGAAGTAAAATATCGCTCGGCAACCCAATATGGCGGCGCATTACAGGCTTTAAGCACGGCGCAAATAGCGCGGATTCGCAAAGCGGCCAACCATTATTTGCAACTCAATCGGCTCGATGTGCCCTGTCGTTTCGATGTCATCGCCATGGAAGCCGATCAAATTCATTGGCTCGTCGATGCCTTTTAAGCGCCAATAGTGCGAGAGTAGCGCCACAAATTATTTTTAACGTCTGTGCCTCAACACGCTTGTGGAAATATGGCATGATAGCAACACTTTATCCTGAAAGGATTTATCCATGTTAGAACGCATTAAAGACAGCTTTACTGAATCTATCCAGACAAAAATCGATGCAGCCGAAGCACTGCCAGAATCAATCGCCAAAGCGGCCGAGATGATGGTGCACTGTCTTTTGGGTGGCAATAAAATCCTTGCTTGCGGTAACGGCGGCAGCGCTGGCGATGCACAACATTTCTCAGCTGAATTGCTAAACCGCTACGAGATTGAGCGTCCACCCTTACCGGCCATCGCCCTGTCTACTGACACTTCAACCATCACAGCTATCGCCAACGACTATAGCTATGATGAGATTTTCTCAAAACAGATTTTTGCCTTAGGCCAACCGGGCGACATTCTGCTGGCAATCTCCACCAGCGGTAATTCAGGTAACGTAATCAAAGCCATGGAAGCCGCATTAAGCCGCGACATGACTATCGTTGCCCTAACGGGTAAAGATGGCGGCGCTATGGCTGGCCTGCTGAGCGTGGGCGATGTGGAAATCCGCGTGCCTTCTAACGTCACCGCACGAATTCAAGAAGTGCACTTACTGGTGATCCACTGCCTGTGTGACAACATCGACCGCACACTCTTCCCGCAGGACGAGCAGCAATGAGACACGCTGCCCCACTGTTAATGGTTTGCTTGCTGCTACAAGGCTGCGCCGGTGCCGTTATGGTGGGCGCAGTGAGTGGCGCCATGATGGCCAATGATGAGCGCACTGTTAAGACACAGATTGATGATACTAATACGGATTTTAGGATAACTAGCGCACTGCTAGAGCAAGAAGATCTTAAAAAACAAACCAATATCACTGGCGTGTCCGTCAATGGCAATGTGCTTATGATAGGCCAAGCCCCTAACTCCATGTTAAGGGATAAAGCCATCAAGGTTGTGCAAGACCTTAAGCTAGGCGGCAAGATCCACAATCAGATCCGCATTGGCAACCCGACTTCTTTCACTACACGCAGCAACGACACTTGGGTCACCACCAAAGTGAAGGGCCGCATGTTAAACGAGAAAGATTTAGATGTGACTCGCATTAAAGTCATCACTGAAAATGGTGAAGTATTCTTACTTGGTGTTATCCATCGCTCGCAAGCAGATTTAGCTGTCGATATCGCCCGCAATACAGCAGGCGTGCGTAAAGTGGTGAAAGTATTTGAATATACAGAGTAACTTTACAATTCAAGTATGTTGAAATGTGAGTATTTAGGCAGTGAAGCCTAAGTCGCGAGTCAACTCGCATACTTAGGCTTAAACGCTCAGCGTTATTTCCCCGTTAGTGTATCTGCAACCTTAGGCGTCGATTTTGATAACAGCGACCCTAACCAAGGTAAACACAACGAAGGCAACACAATCAAAGCAGCGCCGAGCCAGCTTAAGTTATCCAACCACTCATCGAATAACAACCAGCCTAAAAAGACAATAAATAACAAGCCAGTGTATTCCGCAATCGCGATATCGCTTGCCTGTGCTTTACGGTAGGCCAGCACGCAAAACCAATGATACACAAGTAAAAATGCGTTGCTCAGCAATGCCACGCCCACCAGCTCCCAACTCAAACCTTCGATGCCCTGAAACGCCGCAATCACTAACGTCGCTGGAATACCCAGCAAGTTATACAACATCAGCGTTAACACGGGATGCTCAGCATTAGGCACTTTTTTCAGCGCTAACTGATTCACCGCAAAGGTAAAAGCCGAAAATAGCACAGCAATGCCATACCAGTTCATTTCACTCGGCCGCAGGATAATCAAAATACCGACAAAACCTAAGCCTGTGCAGATGGTCTGGGCAGCAGTGATCCTCTCTCTCAGGAAGAAATACCCCATCAAGATGATCATCAAAGGTGCCGAGTAAAACAATGAGCTAACCGTCGCGAGTGGCAATGCCATCAAGCCAATAATTAAAAAAAGCGCGCCAACTGAGCCTATGTTGGCACGCCAAAGGTGAACTGAAATATGTGTCGTCATCGGCCGCTGTGAATACAACCACACTGGCAACAACATAAAGACTGAGGAGATTTGCCTGACAAGAAGGAAAGTCGAGGCATTCGCATCGTCCGGTAACCACTTGATCGACACATCATAGAAGGCACTAAATAGATTACCTACTATCAATAAAATCAAACCGATAACAACTGGGCGTTGCATTTTTTAACATCCATAAATCTCAATGGCGGCATGATAATCCTCCCAAAACTTAAGCTGAAATGATGCTTTCTCATGCTAGATGAATTAAATTCATACTAAAGCCTTTAGATATTGAAAATAATGAGAAAGCTACCACCATTACGCGCTCTGCAAGTGTTTGAGGCCGCCGCCCGACAGCAGCATTTTTCTAAGGCAGCCGATGAACTGTGCATCACCCAAAGTGCGGTTTCTCACCAAGTACGAGTATTAGAAGAGTATTTTGGCGAGCAACTGTTTGACCGCCAGGGGCGTAAACTGCAGTTAACCCCGAAGGGACACGGACTATTTCTAGAGTTAGAGCGGATATTCAACGAGTTAAGTGATCTTAATTTGAAGGTGCGCGACACGCCCAATCAGCAGCTGTGCTTAGCAGTTTACAGTTCCTTCTCGGTGAAATGGTTGATCCCCAGACTCGCCGATTTTCGCCGCCAATATCCGAGCGTAAAAATCCGCCTTGAGATGATCACCCAAGATCCTGATCTCAGCACTAGCACGGCAGATATCTTTATCGCAGGAAAACTGAATCAACGCGGCTATTGGCAACAGTTACTACACAAAGAACGGCTAATCCCAGTGTGCAGCCCAAATTTCTACCTTAAATGGCGCGACATAAGCCTGAATAATTTCCAGCAACAAGCCCTGCTGGTTGTCGATGAAGGCCCACTCGGACTCGACTGGCACAAGTGGTCATCGGCGCACCAAATCCCACTCGATAACGAACAACAACATGTGTTTAGTCATATTGTGATGGCGATTGAGGCGGCGATTGCAGGCCAAGGCTTAGCCCTAGCGCCGGACTTTATGGTGGCAGGTGATATCACCACGGGGCGTTTGGTCGCCTTGAATCTTCCCGATGTGCATACTGGATTTGAATTTACTTTCTTTTGTAAGCAACGCCGTTTATCAGAACCTGCGATTGCCGCCTTCTCCTCTTGGCTTAAATCACAGGCCTAAGGTGAGCATACAGACACAAAAAAGCCGACGCTGACGTCGGCTTAATTTATCGCTATCGGTTGATTACACTAACAAACCAATCTTCTCGTACACTTTTTTCAGCGTCACTTCGGCGCGCGCCTGCGCACTCTGGGCGCCCGCTTTCATCACTTGGTCTAAGTATGCACGATCGGCACGAATCGCGCGGTAACGCTCTTGCAGCGGTTCTAACATGCTCACAACCGCTTCACCTGCTGCACCTTTCAAATGGCCATACATCTTGCCTTCAAATTCGGCTTCTAGGCTTGCAATGCTTTGCCCTGTCACACCCGACATGAGACTCAGTAGGTTAGAAACGCCTGGTTTATTTTCCATGTCGAAACGCACGACAGGCGGCTCATCACTGTCTGTCATGGCTTTTTTCAGCTTCTTCAGCACAGATTTCGGATCTTCTAGCAGGCCGATGACGTTGTTACGGTTCTCGTCTGACTTAGACATCTTCTTCAGCGGCTCCTGCAGCGACATGACTTTCGCGCCATGCTCAGGAATAAACGGCTCAGGAATAGTGAAAGTATCGCCGTAAGCATTATTGAAGCGAGTCGCGATATCACGCGTTAACTCAAGATGTTGCTTCTGATCTTGACCAACTGGGATTTCGTTCGCTTGATAAATCAAAATATCCGCCGCCATCAGCACAGGGTAACCAAACAGACCCACGTTGATGTTGTTAGCGTGCTTTTGTGACTTATCTTTAAACTGCGTCATGCGGCTCAACTCGCCCATTTGGGTGTAGCAGTTTAGTGCCCAACCCAATTGCGTATGTTGTGGCACCTGTGACTGGATAAACACTGTGCTCTTTTTAGGATCGACGCCACAGGCCAAATACAGAGCTAAAGTGTCTAAACAAGCTTCACGCAACGCTTTAGGATCTTGACGCACGGTAATAGCATGCAAGTCGACTACACAATACAAGCAGTCGTGGCTATCTTGCATCGCAACCCATTGACGCAATGCACCCATGTAGTTACCTATGGTTAATTCGCCGGACGGCTGTGCACCGCTGAGTACTATGGGTTTGGTCATTACGTCATTGCTCCACTATCTATATTAAAAAGACTATAAAAAATCGACTAAAGAACGGGTAAACACCTATTACTTGAGAGGTTTTACCCAGTTCAAAATCTCACTAAATTGCTCACATACGGCATCTGGGCCACTGAGCCCAATATCTTCACCGTAGTTGTAGCCGTAGGTCAAGCCGATTGACGCTATCCCAGCCGCTTTCGCCGCTAAAATGTCGTTTTTAGAGTCGCCGACCATCAATAACGCCTCTTTATCCAATTGCCACTCATGCAATAAGTGCTGCAGCGGCAAAGGATCGGGCTTCATCTTAGCTAGAGTATCGCCACCTAACACTAAGCTGAAAAAGTCATTAATCCCAAAGGCATTGAGTAATGGCAAGGTAAAACGATAGGGTTTATTGGTGACAACGGCGAGCTTAAAACCTGCATCGAACAAGGTTTGCAGTACTTGATGCACGTCACTATACAGCGCACTGTGTTTTTCAAGATTCTCTTGATAGTGATGCATAAAAATCGGCATGGCCGCATCCAGTGCGGTTTGCTCAACATCCGCTCCCAAGGCATGGGTCATGGCGCGGCGCATTAACATTTCGGCACCGTTACCGACCCAAGTACGCACTTGGGCCTCAGAGCAGCTCTTCAAACCTAACTCGGCTAAGGCTTCCTGCGTGGCAACGGCTAGGTCCGGCACACTGTCGATCAGCGTGCCATCAAGATCAAACGCTATCGCTTTAATCTTATCCCACATGCCTATGCCCCAACTTTAGCAAGTTCGGCACGCATCTCATCAACAACAGCTTTGTAATCTGGCTTGCCGAAAATGGCAGAGCCCGCAACAAACATGTCGGCACCGGCGGCGGCGATTTCAGCAATATTGTCGACCTTAACGCCGCCATCCACTTCTAAGCGAATATCGAACCCACTGGCATCGATACGCGCACGCACTTGACGCAGTTTATCTAAGGTCGATGGGATAAAAGATTGACCGCCAAAACCAGGGTTGACCGACATCAACAGAATCACATCCAGCTTATCCATCACATGGTCGAGATAATGCAGTGGTGTGGCAGGATTAAACACGAGACCCGCTTTACAGCCACATTCTTTGATCAACTGAAGTGTGCGATCGACGTGCTCTGAGGCTTCTGGATGGAAAGTAATAATAGATGCGCCCGCTTTAGCAAAATCAGGCACGATACGGTCAACTGGCTTAACCATCAAATGCACATCAATATCGGCGGTAATACCGTAGTTACGCAGCGCTTGGCACACCATGGGGCCAATTGTTAAGTTAGGAACATAGTGATTATCCATCACATCAAAATGCACTACGTCGGTCCCCGCATCTAACACGGCTTTTACATCATCACCCAAACGGGCAAAATCGGCAGATAAAATCGATGGAGCAATCAAGAATGGACGCATAAAACACTCGCTGCTATTTGGATGAAAAGTGCCTTATTTTACCCTGAGCCAAGCTAAGCCTCTATAGCTAAAGCCACATTTCTGGCAATTGATACACGATGCCCGTGTCAGCAAAGCAGCACATTCTGTAACTATCGCAGTCAATTGGGGCTTGGATTCGGTAAAATAAGCTAATATTTACGCGCATTTTGGTGGCTATTGATAAATTTTTGTTCATAAACTAGGCGAGTTTGTTATACTCGAGGCGCAATGCTGGTTCATTTCAAAGGAAGCGTTATGAAGGGGCGATTTAGTTTGTTTTCACACTATGTTAAGTCAGTGGCATTTAAGTCATCTATGATGTTGGCATTCACTGCTGTTGTCGTGGCCACGTTAGCTTTTGGCGTTGAAAAACTTACGGAAAATACCGAAACAGCTTCATGCGCTTGTAGCAGTGACACCCGTTACAATAATGCTCTGCCTAGTAGTCATCCTAATAATCGTTGCGCCGATCAAGCACAAACCCTAAGCTGGAAAACGTGGCTCACAGGAAAAAACCGTTCGAGTCAGTTCCACTTTGTCGATCTGCTTGAGCTATTACACGGCCATCAAGATAAACCTATGGATGACCTCAAGCCCACTACATCGCATCTCGCCTATTAATGCTTAGCCGTATCTGGCAAGTATTCCACAGTACCTTCGCCGCCTTTTTCGGGGTACAAACTGACGAAAATCGTAAAAAAGACTTCCAAACGGGTTCACCATTACCTTACATAGCTATGGGAATCGTATTGGCAATCGTTTTAGTGGCAAGTTTGATGTTTCTCGTAGGACAAGTGCTTAGCTGAACGTAGGCTATGTCGAACCTAGTCATCCTTTGGATCGTAATTTTCATCATATAACGCCATCAACTCATCCACCTTGTTCCGGCCACTGCCATTTTGGCTAATGTTACGTTGCACTTGGATTGTCGCTAAGTGAGCGCCGCGGTATAACTCGCGAGTCAATGGAATATCATGATTACTGATCAATACCGGAATGCCACGCTCCAGTGCTGTATGGCGAGAATGACGGGCAAGCAGTGCTTGATCGTCTAGACTAAAACCCGCACCAACATATGTCGTAAAACTGGATGTAGTCGACAATGGCGCATAAGGTGGATCGCAATAAACCACATCGCCGCTACGTGTCTGCTCGAAGGCTTTTTCGTAGCCTATGCATTTAAACTCGGCACGTTGCGCTTTTTCAGAAAAGGCCCAGATTTCCTTTTCGGGGAAATACGGCTTTTTATAGGAACCAAAAGGCACATTGAAACCGCCCTTACGGTTATAACGACATAAACCATTAAAACCATGACGGTTTAGATAGAGGAAATACACGGAACGCTGGAAAGGGTCACGGCATTTATTAAAGTCGGCCCGCACCTTATAGTAAGCATCTTTTTGATTCATCTCATCAACAAACAACGCCTTAGCTGCGGCAATGTAAGCTTCTGGTTGATGCTTCACAATCTGGTATAGCTCGATCAAATCCTGATTAATGTCACAGAGCAGATAGCTAGGATAATCCGTATTTAAGAAAACGGATCCTGCACCCACGAATGGCTCGACCAAACGGTCTCCAGTAGGTAAATAACTGGCCAATTCATCCACCAATTTAAATTTACCGCCAGCCCACTTAAGGAAGGCTCTGTGTTTTTTTATCATTTAACTTGATGAATGCCGACAAAAATAAAGGCCATGATTGTACTCTGTTTATTCTGAAATTTCACGATTTGGCAGACTTTCTTCTAGTTGATAATCTTTCAAATCGGCCCATTTGCGAACCCAAGGTTGATCGAGATGATACTCTTTAACCACTTGTGCGGCGGCATTCGAAGCTGACTTGCTATTGCTGTAGTTGCCAACAAGGACAACCCAGCGTTGCTTATGTCGTGCAACGCGAACACCCTCGACATGCTCGATACTCTTTAGTGTTGAACGCAGGGTATCCAATTGAGCAACACTGGCAATCTGTATTGTGTAACCCTTGAGCGGCTTTTTCGTATCAAAGAATACTTTAGTTATCGGCTTTTCAACCTTTACAGTCGCAGCCGTTACAGGTTGAATCTCTGCTACTTTGGCTTGTGATTTGGTCCCTTCAGGCGGCTTATCCTCACCAAAAGACTTGCTACTCTCCTCACCCACACTCATCAAAGCGGCATCGTCAGGCACAGGATGTGGCGCTTCACCGTGGAATTCACTTAAAGGATCAAAGGCTTGTTCAGTTTTGGCTTCTGCCGTCTCGATTTCAATCACTTTCGCAGTCTCCGCAGCGAGCTTTAGTTGCTCAGCGCGCAGCATAAAATAGGGCGCTAAAACTTTTTGCCCGTAGGACAAGAAGGCGGGTGAATCTATCGATGGATAAGTCACGACCTCTGGAGCTTGCTCTTCAGAAAAAGGCTGAGTAACGCCAAACCAAATACCTAGCGCTAACAACATGCTCACAGCTGTCACCATCACGGCTTTATACTTCATCCAAGAAGATGTTTTCTCTGGCGTACTATGCAAGGCTTTATCTAACAGATTGACCACTTCCTGCGGCGTACCCGTTTGCTTCTCAAGCTGACTACGTACAATTTCCCTTGGCGTAAAAGGATTTTGCTCGCTGTATCTCAGTAACGTTTGATACAAGGCCTCACGCTCGGGCATGGTTAACGGCTCAATATTGATAGGCAATATCTGCCGCCGTAACGGCTCAGGCAATTGGGGTAATAGGTCGGCTAAAAATGCCGGTGGAACCGTGAGCGTGACGGCGATATTTTTACCCGCACACTGGATCTGATTGAGAATAATACACTCTGCCCATAATGCCTTAGGCAATAAATGCGCATCATCGATAATAATATGTAGGGGTTTAGTTTGGGTACTAGCAAGCCGCAACAAGGTATCGGCAAGGGGAATATCGTCGTCAAAAATCGGGGATGAAATTAACTGGACTAGAATTTTGCGCCGTATCTCAGCGTTATCAGCATGCATAGGACAAATCACAAATGCCGCATTGGATTCGTCAAAATCAGTCGCTAATCCGGTCACTAAGGTGGTTTTGCCTGAGCCGCTGACACCAGAAAGCACCAGCAGCTGATCGCTATAACTGGCAACATGATGCATTCTTTGTATGAGGGCTTCCTGAGAAGGAAGCAAGACAGAACCCTGAAACGTCACTCACCCACCACACAGTTTTTATGCGCAGCGAATAACCTGTTCAAGGGTGGATTCTGTGACTTGACTAAACACATCCGCGCGGCCTATAGCCGTTGGGAGCACGAGTCGAATCTGACCGCCTAAAACTTTTTTATCGCGTCGCATATGTTGAATGAAACTGTCGAAATCCATAGATTCCGGCGCACTCACTGGAAGATCAAAAGCTTGTAGTAACGCTATGATACGACAAACTATTGACTCATCGATAAGCCCCAGTGCCTTAGCTGTTTTAGCAGCAAGGACTGTGCCAGCTGACACTGCTTCACCATGCAACCAATTACCGTAGCCCATTTCGGCTTCAATCGCGTGACCAAAGGTATGACCCAGATTCAATAAAGCACGAACACCTTGCTCAGTTTCGTCTTGGCTAACCACATCAGCCTTAATCTCACAGCAACGGGAGATAGCATAAACCAATGCTTGGGCATCTAAGGTTTTTAGCGCCGTTACATTATCTTCAAGCCATTGAAAAAAATCAGCATCCCACATGATGCCATACTTGATGACTTCCGCCATTCCCGCCGCAAACTCGCGCGCTGGAAGCGTATGTAAACATAAAGTATCGATAAGCACGATTTGTGGCTGATAAAAGGCCCCAATCATGTTTTTACCAAGAGGATGGTTAACAGCCGTTTTACCGCCGACGGAAGAATCCACCTGCGACAATAAAGTTGTCGGAATTTGAATAAAATCGATCCCACGTTGATAACATGCCGCGGCAAAGCCCGTCATATCACCAATTACGCCACCACCCAAAGCCACCAGCACAGAATCTCGACCATAGTTTTGCTGCAGCAATGCAGTAAAAATAACATCTAGATGTGCTAAATCTTTGAATTGTTCGCCATCGGGGAGGATAACACTCTCTACCTCACCAAACGAAGCCATCGTCTCTTGTATCTGTTTTAGATACAAAGGCGCGACAGTTTCATTGGTGACGATAAGAATACGTTTTTTAAGCAGGTAGCGAGACAAGGTCTCGCCATCACTCATCAAATTCTGGCCAATGTAAATGGGATAACTACGTACACCTAAATCAACCTGAATTTGCTTCATAAATTCTGCCTAAAAACCTAATTGCTCAATGATCTGATTGGCGACAATCTTTGCGCTTTGATCATCAGTTTTGACAATCACATCGGCAATTTCTTCGTACAATGGATTACGGATCTCTGCAAGATTCTCCAACACTTCTCGAGGATCATCCACTTGCAATAATGGGCGTCGCTTGTCTCTTTGAGTACGAGCGACCTGTTTGTCGATAGTGGTTTCCAGATAAACCACAATGCCACGAGCAGACAGATGATTACGGATATCTTTGCTTTGTACTGAACCACCACCGGTGGCAAGGACAATACCTTGTTTCTCAGACAAATCAGCAATAACCTGAGCTTCACGACGACGGAAGCCTTCTTCACCTTCGACGTCAAACACCCAAGCAATATCAGCGCCTGTGCGTTGCTCAATCTCTTGATCTGAATCGTGGAATTCTAAATGCAGCATTTGCGCCAGATGGCGACCAATTGTGCTTTTACCTGCGCCCATAGGGCCTACCAGAAAAATATTACGTTTTTCAGCCATTTCTTGTACGTCTGAATCTTATTGAAAAGTATGCCTATATCGACTCAACATCAAGCCGACCTATATGTTACCTTGCTCTTATGAGACTTGACCGAGGATTATCTCAGCTTAAGGTCTACTATGGCAAGCCATGTGCGCTATTTATGCAAAGAATTGTATACCAGTAATAATAAAGCCAGCAATTACTGCTGGCTTTAGTCGATACATAGCAAGTGCTTAGATCTTCTCACCGACAATTTTCGGGGTGACGAAAATAAGTAGCTCTTGACGCTCATTTTTGTCTGTTGTGTTCCTAAACAAGAAACCAACTAAGGGAATATCACCTAGGATTGGCACTTTACTGACACGGCTAATGAGATTTTGCTGATAAATACCACCAAGTACTATGGTTTCGCCGTTATTAACGAGCACTTGGGTACCAATACGTTGAGTATCGATGGCCACAGCAGGACCCGTTGGAGTATCAACGGTTTTACCCTGAGAATCTTGAGTAATTTCTAGATCTAAAATGACTCGGTTATCAGGTGTAATTTGTGGTGTAACCCGTAGAGATAACACCGCCTTCTTAAACGTGACTGACGTTGCACCACTCGAAGTCGACTGCACATAAGGGATCTCGACACCTTGCTCAATATAAGCCGCCTTTTGGTTAGAGGTGGTAATACGAGGGCTAGCGATGATCTCACCTTTGTTTTCTTGCTCTAACGCACTTAATTCCAAATCTAGAATGGTTCCATCTGCCAATTTAGCGACATGAAAAGCAATACTCGCTGGATTAGTTGCTGCCGCGGGTAAGTTAACATTTAAACGCTGATCGGGGGTGGGGATAATTCCGTTGGCAATATTCTGTGCACCTTCTAATGTGCCAGAAGTTCCCTTGCTACCCTGCTGATCGGTGACACCCCAACGAATACCTAAGTCTTCGGAGACATCATCTTTTACAGTCACCATACGTGACTCGATCAACACTTGGCGGATAGGGATATCGAGCACTTCAACTAAGCGGTGGATGTTCTCAATCGTTTCAGCCGTATCTTTCACCAGTACAGTGTTGGTACGTTCATCGACCGCGACTGAACCTCGTGGTGAAAGTAAGCTCGAATCCGTACTTTTTAATAACTCTGCAATATCGACCGCTTTCGCGTAGTTAATTTGTAAATACTCGGAATAGAGCGGTGCTAACTCTTTAACCTCTTGTTTGTTTTTGAGGTTTTGGCTTTCACGAATTGCCAGCTCTTCGCTCGGCGCCACCATTAAGATATTACCTTCGATACGCTTATCTAATCCTTTGGTTTGAAGAATTAGTTCTAAAGCTTGATCCCAAGGCACATCATCCAATCTTAAAGTGATATTACCTTCCACAGTATCACTGGTGACTAAGTTAAAATTGTTATAGTCGGCAATGATTTGTAGCACAGTCCGTACAGGGATATTTTGAAAGTTAAGCGACAAGGTACGGCCATTGTATTTTTTAACATCTTTCTTGGCGGCGACTCTCTCGACTTTATTCATTGAAAGTCTAAAGAGATTATCTTCTTGCTTGTAAGTGAAATCATATTCACCCGCAATATCAACGACAATACGCGCTGTTAAATCTTCTTTAAATGTCTCGAAGCTTTTTACTGGTGTGGAGAAGTCTTTCACATCCATAACATACAGAAGATCGTTATTAATATCTGTGTTATACAACTTCACTTCAAGCTTAGCGCCCACTTGCTCGACATTAGCCGCAACCGAGCGATTATTGAGATAGACCAATAACTCACCGCCACCATTATCATTACGACGGAAATCGATATTTTTAATGCTATTAACGAAGGGGTTTTCAGCTTGGGCTTGAGTCCCTGACACTTCATCGTTAATCGTAAGCCGATATGAATTGCCCATTACTGAACCTTGGTAAGGTTTCACTTTGGACATACCTAAGATGACTTTTAGTTGGGTATCTTGCTGCTCAGTGGTGATATCTGCAACCCCAACCTGATTAATAGGTAAACGATCCTTAGATAAACCCGAGATACTATTATCGAAGGTCAGCACTAGCTCGGCGGGCGAAGCATTTGAATCTATTGCAGGCGGAGCGACCGCATCTTCAAAGACCAATTCTAGCTCCAATTGATGATCAACCAGAGCATGGTATTTAACATCCATTAATCGATTTGCCGCAAAGCTCGATGGCAAAATTCCAAATACCAGTGCGATCCCTATAACAGACTTGATTAAGCCTGAAGAAATTAACGGGACTTTTATCGCGGCAGAAGATTTCATTATTCCCTCATCCTTCGCTCGTTATTCTCCAGAAAGTTCTAAATTGCTTGTCCTTTCGGACCAACAACCAGAACCATCTGGAATTAATTCTACTACTTCGACATTTTGTGAAGTAACTTTAGAAATGCGTCCATTAAACAGACCTAAATACTCACCAACGCCCATCCGATACACACTGCCATCGTTTGTTTCGACTAGTGCCCAAGTCGTATCGGCTTCACTTAAGGTGCCGCGCATTTTTAAATTATCTAAAGGATAAGTTTCTAATCGTCCTTTTCGACGCTTTAAATCTGGTTGTAAACAATCTTTGCTGGTATCAACAACCTCTTCAGTTAGTTCACGTGAAGGTGGTACAAATGGGCTACGCATTAGCTCAGCCTGATAGGCAAAGTGCTCAAACTTTGGCGGTTCTTTTAAAGGTGGAATATGAGCAACGTGTTGCGCTTTAGTTGTAGTAACAAATAGCTCTAAATCACTGCGATCGCCAACACAACCCATTAAAAAAAGACTCAACGCCAATAGAGGTAAGAATTTCATTATTTCTTCCCCTTCTTAGCAGGCTTTTCAGGCGGTAATTCAGCCCCTTCTTTAAAGCGATAGGTCTTAGCTAAAATATCCATGGCTAAGTTACCAGCATCGTCGCGCTTAATCGTAAAATCATGCAGACTGACAATACGCGGCAGTTTTGCTACGCCACTTACCATATTACCTAGCTGATGATAATCGCCTGTAACAGACATTTTAATGGGGAATTCAATATAAAAATCCCGCTGAATTTCCGGCTCCCAATCTAAACTCTTAATTCGAAGTCCTGCATCGGTGGCGACAAAGGTTAAATCATCTAGCAAGCCTGGCATTTCATTCTCAGAGGGTAGCATCTTCAATAACTCGGCAAATTGCACTTCCATCGTTGCTAACTGCTCACGATAAAGTTTTAAATTTGCTGCGAGTTGATACTTATTCTTAAAATCATCTCTGAGTTGAAATTCCCTATCTTGCTCTGCGGTATAAGAGTCAATCGAATCTGAAACTACTAAGAAATAACCCGCTGCAAAAACACACAGTGCCAACAGGATCGCGAAAAAACTTTTAACTTGGTTAGGCCAACCACCAATATTTTCAAAGTCGATATCATTAAATTGACTTAGATCGAGTTTCATTTACTCGCTCCTTTTGTCATTTTCTCAGGCTCGCCCACATTCGCGCCTTTAATCGTGACTCTTAAACTGAATCGCTGTAATTGCCGTAATTCTTCATTTTGAGTCACAATCGACTGCATATTGGGATCGGTTAGCCACTCCGAGGTCTTAACCTTACGCATCATATTGGCAACGTTATTATTTGATTCACTGCGTCCTTCAATCAGTAACAAGCTGCCCTTTTTCTCTAAGCTAGAAAGGTAAATTCCTGGGGGCACAATTCGCACTAACTCATCTAACACATGGGTCGGTAAATTACGGGATTGTTGTAAATTCAAAATAATTTCGGTGCGGCGTTCAATATCCTTCTTACGCTCGGTAATCTTCTTAATCTCAGAAATTTGTGTTTCTAGCAGGCTAATTTCCGATTGCAAATAGGCATTACGCGCTTTTTGCTCATCAGTCATCACGTCCAAAAGAGATACAGCCACATAAACCAAGATTGCCGACGCTAAAAATACCGCGGCTAGAATACCAATATAATCGCGCTTTTGTTTCTCTCTCGCCTCTTCTCGCCAAGGGAGTAGGTTTATGTTCGCCATTGACCGTAACTCCTCAATGCTAAGCCACATGCAACCATATATTTACTGATTGTAGGTTGCAGTACAGTTTTAACCGACTCATCAGCATGCAGGCACCCTTGAAAAGGATCGGCAATAATAGTGTGGACCCCCAATTCATTCGTCAGTAAATTGGCCATACCTTCTAATTTAGAGGTCCCACCACATAATACGAGGTAGTCAACTTTATCTTTTCCACTCGAAGTACAATAGATTTGCAGCGTACGTTTTATTTGTTGTAATAGCTGAGTTTGGAAAGGTGATAGGACTTCAAACATATAATTTCGTGGTAGGTCGCCTTCAATTTTTGCTTTTTCGGCTTGATCATAAGACATGCCATAGAAGGATAATATTGACTGAGTAAATTGCTCACCTCCGAAGGCTTGTTCACGAATAAAAGTCGTCTCTCCCGCTTCAACTACAGAAAAAGTCGTCATATTGGCGCCAATATCGACCATAGCAACGGCCTTATGTTTCGCTCCTTCGGGTAGCTGGGCCAGAATTAATTCAGCTGCGCGACCTAAAGCATAACCTTCTACATCAACCACTTTAGCCTCAAGTTCTACACTATCGAGCGCATCGACTCTGACATCAATATTGTCGGTGCGGCATGCGCTCAACAACACATCCACTTTGGTAGGATCTGTACTGTTTACACTGAGGGTTTCAAAATCTATGCTGACTTCATCGAGTGAATACGGAATAAGGTTATCGGCTTCGATTTCGATCTGTGCTTCCATTTCCTCCTCGCTCAGCGAGGCGTCCATGTAAATGACTTTAGTCATGACTGCAGAGCCTGAAACACAAACCGCAGCATATTTAACCGATTTAGGTAAATTGCGTTTTATTTGCCTAAGGCATTCGACAACGGCATCAGCATCACGAATATCATGATCGTTAACGGCCCCTTTTTTTATAGGTACCGCCGCATGACTCACTATCTTGTATCCATCAGCAGTCTTACTCAACAAAATGGCCTTAACTTCATGGGAACCGATATCGATTCCGACCATCTGCGGAGCCTGACGCTTCCATAAATTTGAAAGCATATCCATTGTCACTTTTTTATTTATATTTCAGTAAAAGAGATTAGCACAAAATCAACTTGTTATACTTACTTGTATCGAATGTTTCGTCATTTTACAAATGCTATTTTAGGCTTCTCACGTTTTTACTTCACCAAGAGGTGTACGCCTTATATACTGTCGCACTTAACGGAACATTAGGATAAATTTTGGTGAAGTGGTTAAAACGTATTGTTATAGCACTATTCAGTCTAGCCCTTTTGGGCGTAGGCGCCATTGTGGCAGCATACTTTTATGTTTTGCCGGATTTGCCGGATGTTTCAACACTAAAAAATGTGCAACTTCAAACACCTTTACGCATTTACAGCAGTGACGGCAAACTTATTTCACAATTTGGTGAGAAGCGTCGCATTCCATTGAAGCTAGACGAAGTACCAAAACCCTTGCTTCAAGCATTTATTGCAACTGAAGATGCGCGTTTTTACGAACATGGTGGTATTGATCCTGTTGGCGTACTTCGCGCAGCATTAGTCATGCTAACCACAGGAGAGAAGAAGCAAGGTGCGAGTACCATTACCATGCAGGTCGCACGTAACTTCTTCTTAACCCGCGACAAAACGATTATTCGTAAAGTGAAGGAGATCTTTATTTCCTATCACATTGAAGAATTACTTACCAAAGATGAGATTTTAGAACTCTATGTGAACCGCATTTACTTAGGCCAACGCGCCTATGGTGTTGGTGCCGCTGCACAGGTTTATTTTGGTAAAGATGTTAAAGATCTTACACTCTCAGAAATGAGTATGATCGCCGGCTTACCCAAAGCGCCTTCAACACTCAACCCTGTGACCTCACCTTCTCGTGCTGTCGCTCGCCGTAATGTCGTCCTCATGCGGATGAATGAAGTAGGTTATATCAGCCAAGCTGAATACCAAGCCGCTTTACAAGAACCGCTGATTGCTAAATACCACGGCGCCGAAATTGATCTCTATGCCCCGTATATTTCTGAAATGGCTCGGGATTATATGGTGCAAAAGTACGGTGAAGAAGAAGCCTATACCAATGGCTACAACGTCTACACGACCATTTCATCGGATATACAACTGAAGGCTCAACAAGCGCTACGCAATAACGTTTATGCCTATGATGAGCGTCATGGCTATCGTGGTCCTGCCGCTGTGTTGTGGACAGACGAGAAACCAGAACAAGCTCAAATCAAGGCTGAACTTGCTAAGGTGGCTTCGATTCAAGAACTGCAACCCGCAGCCGTCATCAGCGTGGCAGATCAACAAGCCAGCGTCATGACCGCCAAGGGCGAAACTAAAATCATTGCTTGGGATGGTCTGAAGTGGGCGCGTAAATTTATTACCGATAAGCGTCAAGGCAGCGTTCCTAAGTCAGCCTCTGACATGCTCAAGGTCGGTGAACGTATTTGGATCCGTGATAACGGTCAATATTTGCAGTTATCGCAAGTACCAGAAGTTGCCAGCGCGACTGTGTCACTCGACCCACAAAATGGTGCGATTCGATCTCTAGTTGGCGGATATAGCTTTAGCCAAAGCCAATACAACCGCGTCACTCAAGCGAAACGGCAATTAGGCTCAAACATTAAACCTTTTATTTATGCTGCAGCGTTAGAGAAAGGCTTTACCTTAGCAACCCTAATTAACAATGCACCAATCAATAAACCCGATATCAGCCAAGGTACTGCATGGCGCCCTAAAAACTCGCCAGATATCTATGGCGGCCCAACCCGTTTACGTGTTGGCTTAGCGCAGTCAATTAACGTGATGTCTGTACGTGCAATGCGCCATGTTGGGCTCGATGCCACCATTGCAGAATTGGTTAAGTTTGGTTTCGATCCTAATGACTTACCGCGTAACGAGTCGATAGCTTTAGGTTCGTCTTCAGTAACACCATTACAAGTGGTTACTGCGTTTAACGTGTTTGCTAACGGCGGTTTCTTACTCGAGCCTTTCTATATCGATCGCGTCGAAGATGCCTACGGCAATGTGATTGAAAAAGCCAATCCAACATTGGCCTGTAAACCTAGCCAAAGCCTTAGCCAACCTGTAACACCGAGCGATCCTATGGCGTTCAGTGTTAGTAGAGATAGCAGCACAGAACCGAGTGCGCCCGTTGCTCAGTGTTTCGAACAAACGGGTCGCTTTGCACCTCAGATCATTTCAGAACAAACGGCATTCCTCATCACCGAAGCATTAAAGAGCGTGATCTGGGGGGGCGGCGATTGGAGCAAAGGCACGGGTTGGCAAGGTACAGCTTGGCGCGCAGCAAGATTGATAAAGCGTCATGATATTGCAGGTAAAACGGGTACAACTAACGAATCTCGCGATACGTGGTTCAGTGGATTTAGCCCGATACTCACTAGTACATTCTGGGTTGGTTTCGACGATCACGGTCGACAACTAGGCAGAACAGCATGGAACGCCAATGGCGAAAAAGATCAGATAACTGGCGCCGAAGCGGGCGCGAAAACGGCAGGTCCGGGCTGGAACGAGTTTATGAACAGTGTCTTACAAGGCACACCTGAAAGCACATCGATTCCGCCAGAAGGCATAGTTTCGGTACGCATCGATTTAGCGACAGGTAAACTTACCCGTAAAACCGACTATACCAGTGCGTTCGAGTACTTCATCTCGGGCACTGAGCCAAAGGAATACATTAGTGAAACGCAGGATGAAAATAACCTTTTCATCGATGCACCAACCGATGATTTATTCCAATAAACGAGTGATAGAAAGTCATTGCCGATACGCTGAATGACCCAATAAAAAACGCGACCTTAAGTCGCGTTTTTTTATTGGCTTGTTGATTTGAACAACTCGCCTTAGCGGGCTTTTTTAGCCGCTATCGCCTGCTGAATTTGCGGCAGTGCTGTCCCACCAAGCACATCGCGTTTCGCTAAACAAGCTTCAATAGTCAGGTTTGGATAGACATCATCTTCAATGATAGCGGCAAAAGTTTTTAATTCAGCCAAGGAGAAATCCTCGAGCGGAATTTGCTTCGCTATCGCGGCAACCACGACTTCACCCACAACGTGGTGCGCCTCACGAAATGGCATACCTTTAGATACGAGATAATCAGCAAGCTCAGTAGAATTGGCATAACCTTGCTGCGCGGCTAACAGCGCATTCGGACGATTCACCACTAAACCCGATAACACTAACGCCGCCATATCGAGGCAAATTGCCCAGCTATCAACCACGTCAAACAGGCCTTCTTTATCTTCCTGCATATCTTTGTTGTACGCCAAAGGCAGCGCTTTCATGGTCGTAAGAATGCCCACTAAGCTGCCATATACACGACCCGTTTTGCCACGGATAAGCTCTAATGCATCAGGATTTTTCTTCTGCGGCATCAGGGATGAGCCCGAGGTCACTTCATCACTCAAGGAAATAAAGTTGGCTTCGCCCGAGTTAAAGAAAATTAAATCTTCAGCCATACGGCTTAAGTGCATCATGCTGATCGATGCCGTTGAGCAAAGTTCAACCACGTGGTCTCTGTCTGACACACTGTCTAAACTATTGAGCGTCGGCGAAGCAAAGTTCAGCGCGGCAGCCAGTGCATGGCGATCCATTTTATAAGCTGTACCCGCAAGGGCGCCTGAACCTAAAGGACAAGTGTTAGCACGAGTTAACGCATCGGCTAAACGGCTGATATCCCGCTCAGTCATTTCTACATAGGCTAAACACCAGTGGCCAAATGTCACAGGTTGGGCGCGCTGCAGGTGAGTGTAACCCGGCATTACCGCATCAAACTCACGTTCTGCCAACGCCAGTAATTCAGCATGTAAGCTGTGAAGGCGCGCGAGTAATGCTTGGCCTTCGGATTGACACCAAAGCTTTAAATCGGTGGCAACTTGATCGTTACGGCTACGGCCAGTGTGCAGTTTTTTACCGAGATCGCCCACTTTGGCAATCAAGGCAGACTCGACGAAACTGTGAATATCTTCGGCGCCCGAGGCGAGAATAATCGCTGGATCGCCATTCACTTCCACCAGCAAATCATTGAGCGCTTTTTTCAAGTCGCTGCATTCAGTGGCAGTAATAATACCGACGCTAGCAATCGCATCGGCCCAAGCGATAGAACCGACCACATCCTGTTCGAACAGGCGATAATCCACGGGTAGCGAATCGTTGAATAATTTGAATAGCGCGCTCGTTTCGCCCTGAAATCTTCCACCCCATAAAGCCATGCTAACTCCCCTTACACACTGCTGATTTGAAATCGACTCATCTGAATCAAAAAACCGGATCAAAACCTAGAAACAAAAAAGGGCGCTAGGCGCCCTCTTTAACGACCTATTACTTACCCTTAACGTCATTAGCGTTGAGTGCGCGGATGCGGCTCGCTAACGAGTACAAGCGGATAAAGCCTTCTGCATGTTTTTGATCGTACACTTGGTCTTCACCGAAAGTGGCAAACGCTTCAGAGTACAAGCTGTTAGGTGAACGTTTCTTCACTGCCGTCGCTTGGCCTTTGTAGAGTTTAACCACGACTTCACCGTTAACTGACTCAGCCAATGACTCAGATGCCGCCAGCAGTGACTTACACAGAGGCGTGAACCAACGGCCGTCATACACTAAATGCGCCATTTGTGCGGCAACTTGCTCACGCCAGTTACGGCTAGTCTTGTCGAGTACAAGCTCTTCAATCGCACGTAGTGCTGCGAACATCACAGTGCCGCCGGGTGTTTCGTAACAGCCACGGGACTTCATGCCGACTAAACGGTTTTCGGTAATGTCGATACGACCCACACCGTGTGGCGCAGCAATGGCGTTTAATGTCATCAGCGCAGCATAAGGCGTTAGCGCTTCACCATTCACTTTAGTAATACGGCCATGTTCTACTTCTAGCGACACATATTCAGGCTTGTTCGGTGCATCTTCAGGATCGGCAGTCAGTGTCCATACGCCTTTGCTTGGCTCGTTCCATGGATCTTCTAACTCACCGCCTTCATGGGAAATATGGAAAGCGTTGGCATCACGGCTATAGATTTTAGTCGCTGACGCTGACGTCTTGATGTCACGTTCAGCTAAATAGGCCAGCAGATCTTCACGGCTCTGCATGGTCCATTCACGCCATGGTGCAATCACTTTTAAATCAGGTGCTAATGCGGCGAAGCAACCTTCGAAACGCACTTGATCGTTCCCTTTGCCGGTACAACCATGACACAGAGCATCGGCCCCCACTTTACGAGCCACTTCAACCTGCGCTTTAGCAATGATAGGACGCGCCATTGACGTACCGAGTAAATAAGTGCCTTCGTAAATCGCACCGCTCGCTATCGTTGGGTAGATATAGTCTTTAACGAATTCTTCTTTTAGATCGACGATATGACATTCAGAAGCACCTGAAGCTAAGGCTTTTTCAGTCAAGCCAACCAGCTCTTCTTCGCCTTGGCCAACGTCGGCGCAGAATGCGATGATTTCACAGTTATCGTAGTTTTCTTTTAACCAAGGAATAATGGCCGAGGTATCTAGACCACCTGAATAGGCTAAAACCACTTTTTTCACGCCAGTATTTTTTATCTCGATAGACATCTTAAATTCCTATGACTCGTTTCTCTCAAGGAGAAAACAGGCTGCTAAACAGGGTTAATTTAACTAAATAAGGTTACCAGTACCGCATTTTGGGCATGCATCCGATTTTCGGCTTGTTGCAGAATTAAGGATCCTGCACCGTCCATCACTTCATCTGTTACTTCTACACCACGGTGGGCGGGCAAACAATGCATAAAGAAGTTAGCGCCCGCTTTCGCCATCAAAGCTTTGTTGACTTGGTATGGTGCAAACTTCGCTTTGATATCCGCTAGCGGAGTGGGATCGCCCATTGAAATCCAAGTATCGGTATAAATAGCGTCGTGACCTTCAATCGCATCGATATCTGAAGTCAGTACCAGCTTACCGCCATATCGCTTAGCAAGCTCTTGCACTTCTGCCACTACGTAGCCATCAGGAAAGTGACCCGCTGGGCAGATCACTGTCATGGTGGCACCGAGAATAGCCGCACAGTACATCAGCGAGTGAGTGACATTATTACCATCACCAACATAAGCTAATTTAGCTTTGCTGACATCCTCAAACTGCTCTGCCAGTGTTAAAAAGTCAGCTAAGGCTTGGCAAGGATGATAAAGATCTGACAGCGCATTGATCACGGGCACTGTGCCAAACTCGGCTAATTGTTCAATGGTGGTGTGCGAATAGGTTCTCGCCACAATTGCGTCGGCCCAGCAAGACAGGTTAGAAGCAAAGTCAGCAACCGATTCCCGTTGACCTAGCGCACCATTTTGTTGATCTAGGTATAAACAGTGGCCACCGAGCTTATTAATACCGATATCAAAGCTAACGCGTGTTCTGAGCGAGGGCTTTTCAAATAACATCACCACACTCTTGCCATCCAGCGCGTGGCGGTACTCAGCCGGATTGGCTTTGATCGTCTTTGCCAAGGCAATCAGATCGAGTAACTGCTGCTGGGTTAACTCTTTTATCGATAGTAAATGCTTCATAACCTACTCCGTTTATGGTTGGATTTGTGTGCCCACGGCTTCACCTTTTGCTAATGCTATTAATTGGCTTGCATCACGCCACGAGGCAACTTGCACCGCCTGCCCCATCCACTGCGCGACTTCGAGCGCAGCTTCAACTTTGACCTTCATTCCTTTTTCGATCACACCTTGTTTAACAAGGTCTGCTATCTGCTTGCCATTTAAACTATGGATGAGCTGGCCTTTACCATCGAGCACCCCAGACACATCCGACAGCAGCACTAACTTGCCGCCCACTAATTTGGCTAAGGCCGTCGCCGCTTGGTCTGCATTGACGTTCAGCATTTGGCCATCGTCCATCATGGCGATGGAGCTACAAATCGGCATCCAACCTTGGGCGAGGATAAACTTAAGATAAGTGCCATCGTTTGGCGTGACTTCGCCCACTAAGCCTAAACGTTCATCTTTAATCTTTGCCGATACAGTATTGCCATCGGCGAGGCTCATGCCCACACTCACAATCCCAGCCTTAGTCGCTGCACCTTGCAGAATTTTGTTCGAAGTGCCCGCAAGTGCGCCGGCAATAATCGGCATTTGCTCAGGCGGAGTCACACGTAAACCTTCTAACTTGACGGTTTCCATGCCGTTAGCCGCTAACTGTTCATCCACCAAACAGCCGCCGCCATGCACCATCAACACTTGCTGACCATTGGCTAACATAGCCGCAGCCGTATCCATCAATCGCGCCATCCCCATTTCACATTGCAGCAGCGCGCCGCCCACTTTAAGCACTAATACTGAGTTGTTTGTAGACATCTTGACGACTCTCTTAAATAAGGATGAACAATTAAAGGTTAAAATGAATCTTTATGCATTGCAGCGCTTGGCTGGCAGCACCTTTCATCAAGTTATCGATGGCACTGGCTACCACTAAGTAACCGCTATTCTCATCAAACTTCCAACCTAAATGGCAGTTGGGTGTCAGCACCACATCGTCCACTTTAGGGAACTGATTGTGCTTTACGGTTACCAATGGCGCCTTGTCATACACGCTATAGGCATCTGCCACATCGGCAGTCGTAGTGCCTGGTTTTAGCTGCACGGTAATAGTCGCTAAAATGCCACGCTTAAAGTTGCCAAGGTGTGGGGTAAATATCACTTCTTGGCCAAGTTGAGTGGCGATCTCGGGTTGATGTCTGTGGCCTAATACGCCATAGGGTGTCAGGCTCACTTCACAAAAACTGGTGTGTAGCTGCGCTTTACGGCCCGCACCTGTTACGCCGCTCACGGCATTGATCACCGGATAAGCCGATGTCAGTAAACTCGCTAGCGGTTTTAACGCTGTCAATGATGCGGTTGGGTAACAACCTGGCACGGCAATCATCTTAGTCGCCGCGATTTCTTTAGCATTCCATTCGGCAAGGCCATATACGGCTTTGGCTAAAACTTCAGGATATTCATGCTCAAAGCCATACCACTTAGGATATTGCGCCACATCGCTGAAACGATAGGCACCGCTTAAATCGAATACTGCTAACCCTTGACTATAAAACCAAGCGGCTAAATGTAAGCTCACCGAATGCTCGGTCGCCAGCACCACGGCATCGGCTTCTGCAACGATTTTAGCCTTAGCCTCATCGGACAATGGTGACAGCGTTAACTCAATATGGCTAAAGCTAGGGTACAAATTCGCTAAAGGCTTACCTTTATCTAAACTGTTTTCAGAAACATACAAACCCTGAATCGTCAGTTCTGCTTCTGCATGGATTAAAGCGGTCAGTTGTGCGCCTGTGTAACCACTGGCACCAATAATGGCGATATTTTTCATGTGTTGTCTTATTAACCGAATCAAACAAACTTAAAGAATAGATGAATAGCGTACACGCATCCGCGCATATCTATGATGACAAGATTATCGTCGCAGGAAATCGTAATTGGTTGTTATTTTATTCACTGTCAGGTTAATGCTCTGAATCATGATATTTACTCTACGGGTCACAGAGGGTGACTCATCTCAACTGCAGGCTAGACTACCACAAATATCTAATTATGCAATATATGTGAATATATATTTTTAATTTATTTTTATGTTTTTTACTAAAACGCCGATCTGACCAGCCAGTCACTTATTCAGCTAACTCGTTAATAACTCAGTTATCCGTGGCAAATTTATGCAAAATTAGTCCTTTTTATTAACAGCTAAGATACATGACTGCAAAACCTAAAATGATGCACTTCATATTCACTTACGCTAATCATCACAAAATATTGCGTAGCTTCGCATTTATATTGAATATTCCTCAATGAACATTGCGATTGGTTGCATATTAGATAAGCCAGTCGTATAAGTTATAAGTTCTGCTGTTGACCATAGCCCCAAGTGATAGGTATTGTGCTAACGGGCTAAATGTACGGCAGGATTTTCATGTTTTTCTATTCGGAGTAACTATGGTTGTAACCAAGGCAGACAATATGACAGATATGTATGCGTCATTAAGATCAAACGTGAGTATGTTAGGACAAATCCTCGGTGACACTATGCGCACCCACCTCGGGGACTCCTTTCTCGAGAAGGTTGAACAGATCCGTAAACTTGCTAAAGATTCACGCCGGGGCGATCAAGCCGCTAGAGAGCAAATGCTCGAGTTACTCACCGCCCTGCCAGACGAAGAATTAGTTCCGTTTGCAAAGGCATTTAACCAGTTCCTCAACTTAGCTAATTTATCTGAACAATTTCATACCATTAGCCGCAACTGTGACGAACTCGTCTGTGTGCCAGATCCCGTGGAACAGCTGCTAGGCCGCATGTTAAATGGCCGTGTAGACCAAACGAAAATGCTCGACTGCCTTAAGACACTGGATATCGATCTAGTGCTGACAGCGCATCCCACTGAAATTTCCCGTCGCACCCTGATCCAAAAATACGCCGCCATTGTCGACTGCTTAACAGAGCAAGAAAACGACCAACTGTCGGATAGAGAACGTCAACAGATCAATCTGCGCCTGCGCCAATTAATCGCGCAAATATGGCACACCAATGAGATCCGCCGCGAGCGTCCAACTCCAGTAGATGAGGCTCGCTGGGGATTATCCACCATTGAAGAGTCACTCTGGCATGCGGTGCCTGACTTCTTAAGACAACTTAACGACCGAGTGCAGCAACGCACAGGCCAGCAATTACCGATTGATATCGCGCCAGTGCGCTTTTCAAGCTGGATGGGCGGCGATCGCGACGGCAACCCGTTTGTAACTGCCAAAGTCACCCAAGAGGTGCTCGATCGTAACCGCCATGCTGCCGCCAGATTATTCTTAAAAGATATCGTGCTGCTGGTCGGTGAACTGTCGATGGAAGAAGCCAATGATGAGTTAAAGGCTTATACCAATAACAGCTGCGAGCCATACCGCCACGTGTTGCGCTCCATTCGTCAAAGACTGCGCGATACCATAGATTATTTAAATGCGCGCATCGAAGGCCACAATCCTGAAGTCGATAAGTCGAGTCTGATTTGGCAAGAAAGTGATCTCAAAGCGCCGCTAGAAATGCTCTATAAGAGTTTAACCGACTGCGGTATGCGCTTAATTGCCAACGGTTTATTGCTCGACATTCTCCGCCGTCTCGCCTGCTTTGGCATTCATATGCTCAGGCTCGACATTCGCCAAGATGCCAGCCGTCACAGCGATGTGCTCGCCGAGTTAACTCGCTATCTCGGCATGGGTGATTTCAACCATTGGGACGAGACTGAGAAGCAAGCCTTCTTATTACGCGAACTCAGCAACCGTCGTCCACTGATCCCAGGTAACTGGCAACCCTCAGCCGATGTGGCCGAAGTGCTTAATACCTGTCGTTTGATTGCTAAACATCCGGCTAAAGCACTTGGATCCTATGTGATTTCGATGGCGGGTAAGCCATCGGATGTCTTAACGGTTTTACTCTTGCTCAAAGAAACGGGCTGTTCGCATCCAATGCGCGTGGTGCCACTGTTTGAAACCCTAAGCGACTTAAACAACGCCGCGGCCTGTATTACCGATTTGCTCGATATTGACTGGTATCGTGGCTATACCAAAGGCATGCAAGAGGTCATGATTGGCTACTCTGACTCCGCTAAAGATGCCGGTGTTATGGCGGCGGCTTGGGCTCAGTATCACGCTCAAGAACAGTTAGTGGCCGTCTGTAAACAAGCGGGCGTCAAGCTTACGCTATTCCATGGCCGTGGTGGCAGCATTGGTCGCGGGGGTGGTCCTGCACACAAAGCAATCCTATCGCAACCACCAGGTTCGGTAGATGGCCGCATTCGTGTGACTGAGCAGGGCGAAATGATCCGCTTCAAGTTTGGCTTGCCAAAACTCGCGGTTCAAAGCTTAGCCCTGTATACCTCGGCCGTATTGGAAGCAACCCTATTACCACCGCCAGAGCCTAAACAAGAATGGCGCAATTGCATGCAACGTATCGCTGAAGAATCAGTGGGTGCATACCGTGGCATAGTGCGTGATGAACCTGATTTTGTGGCTTATTTCCGCGCGGCAACGCCAGAAGTGGAATTAGGAAAACTGCCACTCGGCAGCCGCCCAGCTAAACGTCGTGTCGATGGTGGGATCGAAAGTCTGCGAGCCATTCCATGGATTTTTGCTTGGTCGCAAAACCGCTTGATGTTACCCGCATGGCTCGGCGCAGGTGAAGCACTACAAGCCGCCAGTGAACGCGGTGAAATGGGTTTACTGCAAGACATGGAGCGGGAATGGCCCTTCTTCAGCACTCGCATTTCAATGCTAGAAATGGTGTACGCCAAGGCGGAACCTAATTTGGCCCGCTACTACGAAACCTGTTTAGTACCTAAGGAATTGCATCACTTAGGCGAAACCTTGCGCCAACGCTTAGATCTGGGCATTAAAGTCGTGCTTGAGCTGACAAAATCGGATAGTTTAATGGCGCATACACCGTGGAATCGCGAATCAGTTAAACTGCGAAATCCGTATATCGATCCATTAAACTTCTTACAAACCGAGCTATTAGCGCGGACACGTAAGGAAACAACCGAAACTCCTGCGTCTGAACATGTGCAATTAGCGCTAATGCTGACTATTGCAGGTGTGGCAGCGGGTATGAGAAACACTGGTTAATGAAAAAACTTTCCCGCACGATTTGCTTGGGACTGACTGTACTGCTTGGCGGCTGCGTCTCGCAGTACAGTATCAGCGAGCACGAAATGGAGCAGTACCTCAGTAAAGAGATCCATTTTGAGATTAAACAAGGCAATCAATTAGTTGGCGCAGAAGTACGCATTAACGACATTAGTGTCAAGCTAGGTGCAAAACCTGACACTATGAGCGTAAGTGCCGCAACTCAAGTATCAATTAAGAATCCGATCTTTCCATTGAGTGCCAAACTCACTACGACTTTCGAAGCCAAGCCTTGGTATGACAGCGCAACGCACAGTGTCTATCTGCGCCAGCTCGAATTAGTCAAAGTGGAGTCAACACCAAAAGATATTGAAAAAGCCATCAGCAGTGCCACGCCGCAGGTAATGGGCTATCTAAGACAATTCTTAGAAAACCAGCCTGTGTATGTGCTGGATACTAAGGATAGTAACCAAGCACTGATGGCAAAAATGACCGAAAGCATTCAAGTTGCCCCAGGCAAATTAATGCTTAAGTTCACTAAATAATCTGCCATTTTTGTCGCTCTGTAGAAGTTAAAATGCTCCATCAGGAGCATTTTTGTTGGCGGATTTAAACTGGTATATACCCGTATAAGAGTTACTTACTGAATCGCCCAATCGACTGATAATCGACGATCACAGCTTCAGCTAAAAGCTCACGTCTTAGCATATCGTAAGCCACAGCAGCACTTAAACTGCGTACCAGATCCCGTGAACGTCTCGGTAGTTTAATCATCTGACTATAAACACCGCCGCGAGTTGCTAAAGCGATCGCCACAGTGCCCACAGGTTTCTCATCTGTGCCACCATCGGGCCCCGCAATTCCACTGGTTGCCAGCGCATAATCACTGTCTAAAATTTGCCTTGCCCCCTTAGCCATTTCTTCCACAGTCGCAATAGAGACTGCACCATGATCATCTAAGGTTGAAGGATTAACACCTAACACACGCACTTTAGATTCATTACTGTAAGTCACTAATCCGTGCTGTAAGTAAGATGAACTGCCAGGGAAATCAACTAACTGACTGGTGATCATGCCGCCAGTGCAAGACTCGGCAACGCTTAAGGTCAAGCCTGAGTTAAGTAGCTTATAATGAATTTCTTCGGCAAGAGTGGCTTTATCTTCCGCGACAACCGCAGTACCCAGCACCATTTTGATGTGCCCAGCGACGCGAGGTAATACTGCAATCGCTTTATCGCCACGGGCGAAAATCTTAATCTCAATATGCGGCATAGAAGAGCGGTAACCAATAGTAATGCCTTCTGGCAGCTCTAGCGGTTCTAACTTATCTGCCAAAGCGGACTCACCTTGACCTATGGTCAATAGTTTCTTTAATGCGACCTTAGCATCAAGGTTAAACTCTTCGCGAATAAAGGGCACAAACTGCTCTGTAACCATGTGCTTCAGCTCAAAAGGCACACCAGGCGTAAAGAATAACCAAGCGCGGTTAAGCTTAACTCTAAAACCACAAGCGGTTCCCACTGGGTTATCAACCATCACAGCTGAGGCTGGCAGCATAGCTTGCTTGAGATTACTTGAAGGCATTTCACGGTTATTACGGGTAAACCACTCCTCTAAACGCTCACGCCACTCCGCATTCTCAACCAATGGTTCGCCCTTTGCCTTAGCCATCGCTAAAGCAGACATATCATCACTCGTCGGCCCGAGACCACCATTAACGAGAATCACATCGGCATGTAGGCTACGTTCTTGGAAAACAGCAATCAGATCCTCGAGACGATCGCCGACGGTTACTCGACGCTGGATCTCGACACCATGCTCCATCATAGTACTGGCAAACCAAGCGGCGTTGGTATCAACAATCTGTCCCGCCAACACCTCTTCCCCAGTGCAAATCATCTCTAACTTCATCTCAGATCCTTATCTACCCCAATAAATTAAAACATAAGGTAAGTAACCGCTTAACTAATAGCAATAGCTAGGCTCGATCGAGAACTAAGATCGCTGTAGCAAAATCGGAGCATTGACAAAATAACCGTACAAATAACCAACAACCATTACTTATTATTGATGTCATGAAGAGTGAAAGAGAGTGTTAAGGAGAGAAAAATAGGAGGAAAACTGACTAATTGAATAGACACTAGGCTGGATTTAACAAATTGCGGACGCAAAAAAGCCAGCTTATTCAGCTGGCTTCGTTACATCTCTATGAGATAATTAGGCGCTTGGCGATGACCTACTCTCACATGGGGAGACCCCACACTACCATCGGCGCGTTTGCGTTTCACTTCTGAGTTCGGGATGGGATCAGGTGGTTCCACAAGGCTATTGTCACCAAGCAAATTCTTACTGGTTAATTGTCCGTCTGACGGCATTGTCTCCTTGCTACTGTGCTCATGTACTAACGTACACTCCGCGCCTCGCTCGTCACGGCTTTGTCAGCCTAACAATTTCCTGCGTAATTAACCTTTTAATTAAAATTTGAAAAGCTGATTTGCTTTGAGTCTTTCACTTTATCAAGTGTCGATATTCTGTCTAAGTTCGCTTAGCAAAACCCATCTGGGTTGTATGGTTAAGCCTCTCGAGTCATTAGTACATGTTAGCTCAACGCCTCACAACGCTTACACACCATGCCTATCAACGTCCTAGTCTCGAACGGCTCTTTAGAGGAATTAAATTCCTAGGGATGACTCATCTTAGGGCTCGCTTCCCGCTTAGATGCTTTCAGCGGTTATCGATTCCGAACGTAGCTACCGGGCAATGCCATTGGCATGACAACCCGAACACCAGCGGTTCGTCCACTCCGGTCCTCTCGTACTAGGAGCAGCTCCCTTCAATCATCCAACGCCCACGGCAGATAGGGACCGAACTGTCTCACGACGTTCTGAACCCAGCTCGCGTACCACTTTAAATGGCGAACAGCCATACCCTTGGGACCGACTTCAGCCCCAGGATGTGATGAGCCGACATCGAGGTGCCAAACACCGCCGTCGATATGAACTCTTGGGCGGTATCAGCCTGTTATCCCCGGAGTACCTTTTATCCGTTGAGCGATGGCCCTTCCATTCAGAACCACCGGATCACTATGACCTACTTTCGTACCTGCTCGACGTGTATGTCTCGCAGTTAAGCTGGCTTATGCCATTGCACTAACCGTACGATGTCCGACCGTACTTAGCCAACCTTCGTGCTCCTCCGTTACTCTTTGGGAGGAGACCGCCCCAGTCAAACTACCCACCAGGCACTGTCCCTAATCCCGATAAGGGACCTAGGTTAGAACATCAAAACTACAAGGGTGGTATTTCAAGGACGACTCCATCATGACTAGCGTCACAACTTCAAAGTCTCCCACCTATCCTACACATGTAGGTTCAATGTTCAGTGCCAAGCTATAGTAAAGGTTCACGGGGTCTTTCCGTCTAGCCGCGGGTATACGGCATCTTCACCGCAATTTCAACTTCACTGAGTCTCGGCTGGAGACAGCGTGGCCATCATTACGCCATTCGTGCAGGTCGGAACTTACCCGACAAGGAATTTCGCTACCTTAGGACCGTTATAGTTACGGCCGCCGTTTACCGGGGCTTCGATCATGAGCTTCTCTTGCGATAACCCAATCAATTAACCTTCCGGCACCGGGCAGGCGTCACACCGTATACTTCCTCTTGCGAGTTTGCACAGTGCTGTGTTTTTGATAAACAGTTGCAGCCACCTGGTATCTGCGACTCCCGTCAGCTTAGAGAGCAAGTCTCATCACCAACAGGAGCGTACCTTCTCCCGAAGTTACGGTACCATTTTGCCTAGTTCCTTCAGCCGAGTTCTCTCAAGCGCCTTGGTATTCTCTACCCGACCACCTGTGTCGGTTTGGGGTACGATTCCCGCTAACCTGAAGCTTAGAAGATTTTCCTGGAAGCATGGCATCAACTACTTCAGTCCCTTAGGACCTCGTCATCAGCTCTCAGTGTGTACATCAAAGTACGTGTCCCCGGATTTGCCTAAGAACACCACCTACCACCTTAAACGCGGACTACCAACGCCGCGCTAGCCTAGCCTTCTCCGTCTCTCCATCGCAGTTAGCGGAAGTACAGAAATATTAATCTGTTTCCCATCGATTACGCCTTTCGGCCTCACCTTAGGGGTCGACTCACCCTGCCCCGATTAACGTTGGACAGGAACCCTTGGTCTTTCGGCGAGGGGGTTTTTCACCCCCTTTATCGTTACTCATGTCAGCATTCGCACTTCTGATACCTCCAGCGTGGGTTACCCCTTCACCTTCAACGGCTTACAGAACGCTCCTCTACCGCGCACAGTAAACTGTGCACCCGTAGCTTCGGTGACTAGCTTAGCCCCGTTACATCTTCCGCGCAGGCCGACTCGACTAGTGAGCTATTACGCTTTCTTTAAATGATGGCTGCTTCTAAGCCAACATCCTAGCTGTCTAAGCCTTCCCACATCGTTTCCCACTTAGCTAGTACTTTGGGACCTTAGCTGACGGTCTGGGTTGTTTCCCTTTTGACGACGGACGTTAGCACCCGCCGTCTGTCTCCCGAGTAGTACTCATTGGTATTCGGAGTTTGCAAAGGGTTGGTAAGTCGGGATGACCCCCTAGCCTTAACAGTGCTCTACCCCCAATGGTATTCGCTCGAGGCGCTACCTAAATAGCTTTCGAGGAGAACCAGATATCTCCCGGTTTGATTGGCCTTTCACCCCCAGCCACAAGTCATCCGCTAATTTTTCAACATTAGTCGGTTCGGTCCTCCAGTTGATGTTACTCAACCTTCAACCTGCCCATGGCTAGATCACCGGGTTTCGGGTCTACACCTTGCAACTAAACGCGCAGTTAACACTCGGTTTCCCTACGGCTCCGCTATTCGCTTAACCTCGCTACAAAATGTAAGTCGCTGACCCATTATACAAAAGGTACGCAGTCACGGTCTCAAGAACCGCTCCCACTGCTTGTACGTATACGGTTTCAGGTTCTATTTCACTCCCCTCACAGGGGTTCTTTTCGCCTTTCCCTCACGGTACTGGTTCACTATCGGTCAGTCAGGAGTATTTAGCCTTGGAGGATGGTCCCCCCATATTCAAACAGGATGTCACGTGTCCCGCCTTACTCGTTTTCATCAATGGTTAGTTTTCATGTACGGGGCTATCACCCTGTGCCGCTGTGCTTTCCAACACATTCCACTAACACCCCACTGACTTAAGGGCTAATCCCCGTTCGCTCGCCGCTACTAGGGGAATCTCGGTTGATTTCTTTTCCTAAGGGTACTTAGATGTTTCAGTTCCCCTCGTTCGCCTCGCAACACTATGTATTCATGTTGCGATAACAGCTTATGCTGCTGGGTTCCCCCATTCGGACATCGTTAGCTCAAATGCTTGTTACTAGCTCGCCAACGCTTTTCGCAAGTTACTACGTCCTTCATCGCCTCTGACTGCCAAGGCATCCACCGTATACGCTTAGTCGCTTAACCATACAACCCAAATGAGTTTCACTCACCTGAGTCGCACTGCGACCAGCTTGGTTTTACTTGTCTCACTTCTGACCAAAGAAGTGGACGCGCCTTAGACGTAAACTATCCAATAAAGAATAATTTACTTTTGAATATTCAAGACACTTAATAAAGTGTTTGAGAACTCATGATGCAAACGTTTCCACGTTTACATCGGTTTGTAATTAATCACATGACAGACTCATGCAATTAAATACTATCAGCTTTCCAAATTGTTAAAGAACAATGCTAACCGGCTCGCGGCGCATTCAGCTCTGACTTCTCCTAAGAGAAGCTAAACAAGCAATCTGTGTGAACACTCAACAAACATTAAGTTAGTCGTATAGGTAAGGAGGTGATCCAGCCCCAGGTTCCCCTAGGGCTACCTTGTTACGACTTCACCCCAGTCATGAACCACAAAGTGGTGAGCGCCCCCCCGAAGGTTAAGCTACCCACTTCTTTTGCAGCCCACTCCCATGGTGTGACGGGCGGTGTGTACAAGGCCCGGGAACGTATTCACCGTGGCATTCTGATCCACGATTACTAGCGATTCCGACTTCATGGAGTCGAGTTGCAGACTCCAATCCGGACTACGACGAGCTTTGTGAGATTAGCTCCACCTCGCGGCTTTGCAACCCTCTGTACTCGCCATTGTAGCACGTGTGTAGCCCTACTCGTAAGGGCCATGATGACTTGACGTCGTCCCCACCTTCCTCCGGTTTATCACCGGCAGTCTCCCTAGAGTTCCCACCATTACGTGCTGGCAAATAAGGATAGGGGTTGCGCTCGTTGCGGGACTTAACCCAACATTTCACAACACGAGCTGACGACAGCCATGCAGCACCTGTCTCACGGTTCCCGAAGGCACTAAGCTATCTCTAGCGAATTCCGTGGATGTCAAGAGTAGGTAAGGTTCTTCGCGTTGCATCGAATTAAACCACATGCTCCACCGCTTGTGCGGGCCCCCGTCAATTCATTTGAGTTTTAACCTTGCGGCCGTACTCCCCAGGCGGTCTACTTAATGCGTTAGCTTGAGAGCCCAGTGTTCAAGACACCAAACTCCGAGTAGACATCGTTTACGGCGTGGACTACCAGGGTATCTAATCCTGTTTGCTCCCCACGCTTTCGTGCCTGAGCGTCAGTCTTTGTCCAGGGGGCCGCCTTCGCCACCGGTATTCCTCCAGATCTCTACGCATTTCACCGCTACACCTGGAATTCTACCCCCCTCTACAAGACTCTAGTTCGCCAGTTCGAAATGCAATTCCCAGGTTGAGCCCGGGGCTTTCACATCTCGCTTAACAAACCGCCTGCGCACGCTTTACGCCCAGTAATTCCGATTAACGCTCGGACCCTCCGTATTACCGCGGCTGCTGGCACGGAGTTAGCCGGTCCTTCTTCTGTAGGTAACGTCACAGCAATGGTGTATTAAACCATTACCTTTCCTCCCTACTGAAAGTGCTTTACAACCCGAAGGCCTTCTTCACACACGCGGCATGGCTGCATCAGGGTTTCCCCCATTGTGCAATATTCCCCACTGCTGCCTCCCGTAGGAGTCTGGGCCGTGTCTCAGTCCCAGTGTGGCTGATCATCCTCTCAGAACAGCTAGGGATCGTCGCCTTGGTGAGCCATTACCTCACCAACTAGCTAATCCCACCTAGGTTCATCCAATCGCGGAAGGCCCGAAGGTCCCCTCCTTTCCCCCGTAGGGCGTATGCGGTATTAGCAGTCGTTTCCAACTGTTATCCCCCTCGACTGGGCAGATCCCTAGGCATTACTCACCCGTCCGCCGCTCGCCACCTCAGAAGTAAACTCCCTTGTGCTGCCGCTCGACTTGCATGTGTTAGGCCTGCCGCCAGCGTTCAATCTGAGCCATGATCAAACTCTTCAATTAAAGTTTTGTTGCTTCCGTCTTGCGACTTCAGCGGCTCAATGAATTCTGATTTTTTGTTTCTCGCTAAAAGAAACAAACTGTACATATTGCTATGAACACTCATTGTTACATTGATTTAAATTTTTGACTGCCAACCCGAAGGCTAAGCAGTTTCGATTAACTCAACACCTGTGAGTGTCCACACAGATTTCTTGTTTTATCTTGTTAAAGAGCAACTCAATATTCGTAAGAGAACTTGAGCACCACACTGAGCGCCGAACGCTTCCAGTTGGCTAGGGCTGCGTATTCTACGCATTTCCCGTTTCGCGTCAAGGAGTATTTTTCAAATACTTGCCGCGCTTGAATTAAATGCTTAAAAGCTACTCAATTCAACCTAACTCGTCAGCTGGCTTTCGCTGTCTGCCGTGTCAGTGGATGCGCATTATAGGGAGCAGGAGATTTTGTGCAACCCCTATTTTAAGGAAATTTGCAGTTAATTCTAATTATCTAATCTAACCACACCATACCCACCACTTACCCCCAAAGTTATCCACAAAATGGCATTTTCTCTGCTGTTACTCCTCATATTCTGCGGTTCTACGGCATCAAGACGAAGGGATTTGCGCATAGATTCTATGAAAGTTTAGATAAGGATAACGGCTACTCGAGCCGAAATAACTTAATCAGGGACAGGGAGAGATCTCTTTAATCCTTATTTTGTAACTCGCTATATAAGTAGCAGCATAAGTAACTGTCATAAGTAGTGCAGAGATCATTCGACTGTATTCACCTTCATCTATTTCCGAGTGAGCGGATTAGCTCGCACTCCAAAGTAATTGTCCGCAGTCGGTAAGATCATAGCCACCCAGTAGCGCCGCCATTTGCCTCGAGTGGCCGCTCGCTAACATAGTAAAGAGTTGTTGAAGCTGACGACGGAAGTAAATGCTTTGCGGCATAACGAAATCGAAGGACTCTTTAATCAGTGGCACGAAACTCAAACCACTCTCCAATGCCACCGATTGACAACCAAACCCGATATCGGCATCACCACGGGCGATATAACCTGCCAGCTCGCGTTCACTATAGGCCGTCAGCACGACATTAAGCTGATCTAAGCGAGCGCCTTGCTTTAACAACCAATGTTCTAAATGTTGCTGGCTACCCGCGCCGCCCTGACGACTCACCCAACGCCAAGGTAAGTTCACGACTTTATCTTCCTCTTGGCATCTGTGGTGCATATCGGCACGCATGATCAATCCTTGCTGGCGGGAGTAACCGTGCACCATGATCCATTGTTGGTGATTGTTATACCCTTTAAGTAAGGCGGGATGGCGGATATTGCGATCCTCCATACTGCCCCAGTGCAAGGTACACACATCGGCATAACCTTTAGCGAGTAACTCTAATCCTAAGCGCGAACCTGTCGCGCTGTAGCTTATCAACTCACGACTACCGACTTGTGCCATCAAGCGCGCCACCAGCATAGATAAGAGTGGATCGTCACTGCCGGTGATCAATAAACGGTCGGTGAGCATGCCGCTGTGGCACGAATCCATCACCCAACGGTCGATTAGCACTTTCGGGAATAGCCATTTACCGGTGATTTTAGTAGCGGGGAGAATTCTATCATTGGCCATGGCGTAGACTTTTTTCTCGTTCAGATCTAGATACTCGGCCACTTGCTTCGCACTCATGTAAACCAATTCACTGGCAGACGTCATCTTGTTTCCTTGTCTTATTCTTTATTACTGCATGTAAGTCTTAGCATTACTGTCTTAGCTAATTAGGGACTAAGGAGTGGTATTGGCATCAAATTGCAGATTTTCACTGCCGTGATACACCAAAAAGTGTCGACCTTTAGCGCGGGCGATAATAGTAATGCCTAACTGCTGCGCCAGTGCTAAGCCCATCTGAGTCACGCCGCTACGTGATAGCAAAATGGGGATCCCCATTTTGGCGACTTTAATCACCATTTCAGAGGTTAAGCGGCCTGTGGTATAAAAAATCTTGTTATCGCCACGATCCTGCGTCAACCACATGTCTCCGGCTAACGTATCGACGGCGTTGTGACGGCCGACATCTTCAACGAAGGCCATAATCCTATCGTCTTCGCACAAACCACAGCCATGCACAGCGCCAGCATTCTTATAGGTTTCGTTATAGTCGTTGATATTTTTCAATAAGCTATACAAGGTGCTTTGCTTCAAACTCGGTGTAGGTAAATTGATGTTATCGAGATCCTGCATAAAGCTGCCATAAACCGTGCCTTGACCACAGCCTGACGTCACGGTTTTTTCGGAGAGTTTCTCGTCGAGATCGGCGATTTGTTCGCGGGTAATCACAGCCGCAGAACTCACATCCCAATCGACGATAACAGAGTCCAGCAGGCTCACATCCGAAATAAAACCTTGGTTCTTCAGATAACCTAACGCCAGAGACTCAGGTTTTGCCCCTAGGGTCATTAGCGTCACTATGGGACGCCAGTTTAAATAAACGGTAAGTGGCCGTTCACAGGCAACAAATTTATCCAGCACTTCCCCCGCCTCATTCACTGCTTTTACGGCAATGGTTAAGGGCACTTCTGCTTGGGTTCTCACAAAAGAACACTGATGAGACTTTCGAGTGGAGTTCACTGCAACTTCTTTATCTGTGCCCATGCTGTTTTCCAAAATCATAATACTACCGCTTAACGAGTCATGGCCTGAGCATAGCAATATTTGTACCTAGGCATAAAACTCGGGGTTAAATGCGTGATCTGCCGCAATACTGATTTTTCATTAGCCCTTTTATGTCCCAAACAAAAACCAGCATTGGACAAAATGTCCAATTTTTAGAGTTTTTTTGATGATCTACTTCAAACTAATACCCCATGTTTACTGGCACCAATATTGCAGTGACCTTTTATTGCAATTTGTTGGTAAAACCGATCCGTTCAATCGACGGTTCGTCCATCAACACGGCTGAGACGGAGAGACAATGCAACATACAACGAATGTTTGGCCCATGTACGTTTCACTCAAAAAAGTAGAGAAACAAGTTGGCCGCTGGACCTCAGTACAATGGGAAATTGAACATCTACTTCCCGCCACCCATCAAGCCCCAGACAACGCCACATTAGTGCTACTCGAACTGCACAAAGACGAACGAGCCAGCTATCGTCTCAATCTCGATGTCGATAACGCTATGCTGTATTTAGTGTGCGATGAAACGGCCGATGGCACTTGGATACCCGCAGCGCTGTCGGCGGATCAAAACGTCGCCGCAGGTTGTCTTGAGGGTAATACCCCTGTTATCAACCTACTGATGCCAGAAGCAATAGCTTGCTGGATTGAAGCCTTTATTACCCAGCATGGCGAAGTCGAAATCGCCGCCCATCGCCGTAAGCATGTCGATGGCCGTAAGAATCAAGGCCCGAGTCACGATCCACTTCGGAGGGACTAATGGCTGAATCCACGCAAAAAACGCCTGGGCTACTGAGTCGCTGGAACCAAAGGCGCGAACAAGTTGCCGCTGAGCAAGCACGAGAAACTCAAGCGCCGATCGCGACCGAAGCCACTGTGGCAGTTGAGCCGCTTCAATCGACAGAGCCCGCAGTAGAGTCCAATACTGCCGAGCATGACGATCCGAATCGCATGCTCACTGCGGCGGATTTACCTAATCCTGACGAAATTGAAATTGGCGGTAGCTTTGCGAGTTTTATGGGCGCGAATGTTGATCCGGCGGCGAAATCTGCGGCACTGAGAGCGCTGTGGAAACAACCGCATTTCAACGAGATAGATGGACTTTTGGAATATGCGCTCGATTACAGTAATCAGCCCAAACTCAGCGCCGAAGTTTCAGCAGAATTAGCGCAAAAAGTCTTCCGCTACATCACCAAAGACAGCGAAACGCCGGATGAAGAATTAACCTTAGCTAAACAAGCTGCAGAAACTAATCCATCCGCTAGTCTTGATGTAAGCGAAACCACGACTCAAGCAGTCGACACCGAAATGGCAGCAGAGCCGATAGCGGACAATTTGGATGGGGAGACTGATGACCTACCCCAAAATGCACCAGAGCCCTCGGCTCAGGTCCAAACCCGAGTTGTTTAACGTCAGTTTAGCTAATTTTAATGTCCGTAACTTTGGTATGTGAATTGCTGTACTAAGGCATAAAAAAGCTTAGATAAAAGCAGAAAAGGCAATGACTTACTTATTACCAGCCGCCTAAATCTGCCCAGATACAGTAAAACAAGAAACAGCCAAAGTACTGTTCAGGAACGCAATGTGAGCACTCATTTGATGACCAATCAAACCCAAGAAGCGTTAAAACAAGCGCGGCAACAGGTGTTAGCGCAAACTCAGATGTTGCAGAATCTGATCCCGCCAACCGTCAGCTACACTACTGAAGGCAATGTCCTTATTATCGGCCCAGAAGATCTGGCTCGCCTCGCCGCGGACAAATTGTCCACTATGGCTCATCGCGTGATTTTGGCCAATGAAGCCATTACCAGCCAAGATGAAGCGCACCTTGAGCGCGTGATGGCGGCGGCAACCGATGTCGAAAGTTACTACAACAAACTCATTGGCGTAAAAGGCTTTTTAGGCCAATTCCAAGTCAGTGTTGAACATCAAGATGGCGCGGCCGAACTCAGTTTAGTGGCGATTCGTAAACCCCATTTCGATATCGTGCTCGATTTAAGCAATACAGCTTGTTTGAACTTAGAAATGCTACCTCCCGGTTATTTCTATGTCGGCCAAGACGCCGAGAAACTCGAAGATGCCCTCGCGCAAATTCCCGATCTTGTCGGCCAATTCGACAAGCCTCGCTACGTCAAAATCAACCCAGATATTTGTGCCCACGACCGTAACGGCATCAATGGTTGCAATCGTTGCCTTAACTTTTGCCCAGCCGATGCGATTAGTAGCGTGGCGAAGAAAATTGAAATCGACCCATACCTTTGCCACGGCGCAGGCAGTTGTACCAGCGCTTGCCCAACGGGTGCTATCAGTTACGATCTACCGACGCCACAGGCCTTACATTCATATCTAAACAAAGTCGTTAACCGTTTCCGCGAGCACGCCCAAACCGCACCGGTGATTTTGTTTCACGATAATGCCGTCGGCGCTGACTTTATTAGCGACGATCTAGCGGGTGATGTTATCCCCGTCGCCCTAGAAGAAATTACCGTTGCCAGCTTAGATCATTGGCTGTCAGTACTCGCTTGGGGCGCACGCCAAGTACTGATCCTCAACACAGACGCCACGGCGCCAACTCTTACGCAAATGCTTAAAGGCGAGCTTTCGTTAGCCAACAGCATTTTAGATGAAATGGGTCAGCCACAACGTATCAGCCTCATCGACCCAAGCAAGCTTGCCGATTTAGATTCGATGCTCGATATCAGCTTAGATTGGCCCGTGATCGTGCCCGCTGCATTTGTCTCGACTACCAAACGCAACACGCTATTTGAAGCGATAGACCACCTCAATAGCCAAGCGGGTGAAATCGATACTTGCCTTAGCCTCAGCAACATTCCCTTTGGCAAAGTCAGCGTGAATGTCGAAAAGTGCACTATGTGTATGTCCTGCGTGGCAATTTGCCCAACTGTGGCATTGCAAGATGGCGGCGACAAACCTGCACTACACTTTATTGAGCAAAACTGCGTGCAATGCGGCTTATGTGAGGCAGCCTGTCCTGAGAAGGTTATCAGCCTAACGCCACAAATTAATTTTGATAAAGCTGCTCGTCAGCAACAACACACCCTGAAAGAGGAAGCCCCCTTCGAATGTATTCGCTGCGGCTCTCCTTTTGCGACCCAATCTATGGTGCATCGGATGCTGGATATGGTCGGCGCGCACAGCGCATTTTCTGCCAATATTGAGCGCTTGAAAATGTGTGGCGACTGCCGGGTAAAAGACATGTTTGAAGACATTCTTCAAGATCCTGAAAAGCAACTGCGATAAGAGATCCGCTATGACCGAATCAGTAAGACAAGTTTCAGAAAACGATCAGTTGAGAGCCGATATCTATCAACTGTTAGCCGCCCTATTACGCCGTCAGCCGAGCCCTGAACTGCTGCAATTTTTGGCCAATCTTGAAATCGATGCCAATGAAGACAACGAGATGACCAAGGCTTGGTTATCCGTGCAGCTCGCCGCCCAGCAGTTCAACAATGAACAGCTCGAAGACGAGTATTTTGCGCTATTCCTCGGTGTAGGTTCTGGCGAGATCTTGCCCTACGGCAGCTGGTTTATGACTGGCTCTTTAATGGATAAACCGCTGGCATTACTGCGCCAAGACCTAATGCAACTCGGATTTGAGCGCGAAGACAACGTTAAAGAACCCGAAGATCACGTAGCCGCCCTGTGTGAAGTGATGGGAACCCTGATTTTAGAAGCGCCGAGCTATCGCCAACTGGCTTTTTACCAACGCCATATCGGCAGCTGGATTGGTCGCTTCTGTGACAGCTTAGCCAAGGCACCCAGCGCTGCGTTTTACGCAACCGTCGCCCAGCTGGCAAAAGCCTTCTTTGAAATGGAAGCCAGTGCCTTTGAACAACTGAGCTTAGATATTCCCGTCAATTGCCCAGGCAGCGCTGACCTACAACCGGCCACCAGCGATTTAGCAAAACCAGTAGAGTTAATGAACTGAGACTAAACTGAATGATAGCGCGACATGTGCGTGCTAGACGTCAATGCTAGATGAGTTCAAACCGCGAAGGTGAAGTCACACGCACCTTCGCAACAATAACGAAAGCTTAGGCTTTCACAATAACCGAGGTGGTCGCCGTTTGTGCCACCTTAATCCCGCAACACAAGGAGACACTATGAAGAAGCCAGCTTCCGACATGGGCCGTCGTCAATTGCTCAAAGCATTGGCACTCGGCAGTGCGGCAGGCGCAGTGGTAACCGTGAGCAGTCAGGCGTTAGCTTCGACAAAAACGGCAGCAACCACAGAGCCTAAGAGTGAGAACTACCGCGAAACCGACCATATCCGTAACTATTATGCGTCGTTGAACAACTAACCAGAGGAGAGTGTGTGATGCGATTAACCCGCAAAACAGACCAGGTTGTCGAATCTAAAGCGCCAGCACTGGGTCTCAATCGTCGTCAGTTCTTAAAATCGGCAGGTCTTGCCACAGGTGGCATCGCTGCGGCGTCCATGCTAGGTACAGGCATGATGCGTAAAGCTCAAGCCCAAGAAGACATAGGCCACAATGTTCCCACCGAAGTTAAACGTACCATCTGTTCTCACTGCGCCGTCGGTTGTGGTGTATATGCAGAAGTACAAAATGGCGTGTGGACAGGTCAAGAACCGGCATTTGACCATCCCTTTAACCAAGGCGGACACTGCGCGAAAGGTGCGGCACTGCGTGAGCACGGCCACGGTGAAAAACGCCTGAAATACCCAATGAAGTTAGAAGGCGGCAAGTGGAAAAAGATCTCTTGGGATCAAGCGATTAATGAAGTCGGCGACAAGATGGCAGCGATTCGTCAAGAGTCGGGTCCAGATTCCGTTTACTTTATGGGTAGCGCCAAGTTTTCGAACGAACAAGCTTATTTATATCGCAAATTAGCGGCACTGTGGGGCACGAACAACGTCGACCATTCAGCCCGTATTTGTCACTCTACCACGGTAGCCGGTGTTGCTAACACTTGGGGCTACGGTGCGCAAACCAACTCGTTAAACGATATCCGCAACTCTAAGTGCGTCATGTTTGTGGGTTCAAACCCAAGTGAAGCCCACCCAGTCGCAATGCAACACATTTTGGTGGCTAAAGAACGCGGCGCCAAAATTATCGTAGTAGATCCTCGTTTCACCCGTACTGCAGCGAAATCTGACGAGTACGTGCATATCCGCCCTGGTACAGATATCCCCTTCATTTATGGCCTGTTATGGCACATTTTTGAAAACGGCTGGGAAGATAAAGACTTCTTAAAACAACGTGTATACGGTATGGAACGTATCCGCGAAGAAGCCAAAAAATACACTCCAGAAGAAGTTGAGTTGGTTGCAGGCGTGCCTAAGGCGCAAATGTACCGCGTTGCCAAGATGATGGCCGAAACCAAACCCGGCACTATCGTTTGGTGTATGGGCGGTACTCAGCATCACGTTGGTAATGCCAATACCCGTTCATACTGTATTTTACAGTTAGCCCTTGGCAACATGGGGGTTTCTGGTGGTGGGACTAACATCTTCCGTGGTCACGATAACGTACAAGGTGCAACGGACTTCGGTCTGTTATTCGACAACTTGCCCGGTTACTACGGTTTAACCTCTGGCGCTTGGGCTCACTGGTCGAATGTATGGGACTTAGATCCAAAATGGGTAGCCAGTCGTTTCGACCAAGGTGAATACTTAGGTCAAACACCACAAACCTCAACTGGTATTCCTTGCTCTCGCTGGCACGATGGGGTGTTAGAAGATAAAACCAAAATTGCGCAGAAAGACAATATCCGTCTGGCGTTCTTCTGGGGACAATCGGTGAACACTGAAACCCGTGGTCGCGAAGTGCGTGAAGCATTGAACAAGATGGATACTGTGGTGGTGGTCGATCCGTTCCCAACCATGGCAGGGGTGATGCACCAACGTAAAGACGGTGTATATCTGTTGCCTGCGGCGACCCAGTTCGAAACCTATGGTTCAGTTTCAGCGACCAACCGCTCAATCCAATGGCGCACTAAGGTCATCGAGCCGCTGTTCGAATCTCTACCAGATCATGTGATCATGTATAAGTTCGCCAAAAAATGGGGCGTTGAAAAAGAATTCTGTAAGCACATTCAAGTGAATGGCGACGAGCCTTTAATTGAAGATGTGACCCGCGAATTCAATACCGGTATGTGGACTGTAGGTTACACTGGGCAAAGTCCTGAGCGTTTAAAGATGCACCAAGAAAACTGGGGTACTTTCGACGTCAACAGCTTACAAGCTCCCGGCGGCCCAGCTAAGGGTGAAACCTATGGCTTACCTTGGCCATGTTGGGGCACTCCAGAGATGAAACATCCTGGTACCCAGATCCTGTATGACCAATCAAAACACGTAAAAGACGGTGGCGGTAACTTCCGTGCCCGTTACGGTGTTGAGCACGATGGCGTCAACATTCTCGCCGAAGGCTCATTCTCTAAAGGCAGTGAGATTCAAGATGGTTATCCTGAATTTACCGCCGACATGCTCAAGCAATTGGGTTGGTGGGATGAACTTACTGATGCGGAGAAAAAACGCGCCGAAGGCAAAAACTGGAAGACAGATATCTCTGGTGGCATCCAACGTGTTGCGATCAAGCATGGTTGTATTCCATTTGGTAATGCGAAAGCCCGTTGTATCGTTTGGACTTTCCCAGATGATATCCCGAAACATCGTGAACCACTTTACACTCCTCGCCGTGACTTAGTCGCTAAGTACCCAACCTACGAAGACCGTATGGTTGCGCGTCTGCCGACCTTGTATAAGTCAATTCAAGATAAGGACTTTACCCAAGGCTTCCCACTGACACTGACCTCTGGTCGTCTAGTGGAATACGAAGGCGGTGGTGAAGAATCCCGTTCTAACCCTTGGCTTGCTGAGCTGCAACAAGAAATGTTCATCGAGATGAACCCTGCGGATGCTGCGGATCGCGGCGTGCGTGACGGTGACAATGTCTTTGTACATGGCCCAGAAGGCGCCAAGATCACGGTTAAGGCTATGGTGACACCGCGCGTTATTGCCGGTGAATGTTTTATGCCATACCACTTTGCTGGTGTGTTTGAGGGCGAAAGCCTAGCGAAAAACTATCCTGAAGGCACAGTGCCTTACGTGATAGGCGAATCGGCAAACACCATTTTAACTTATGGCTACGACGTTGTGACTCAGATGCAAGAAACTAAGTCCAGCCTATGCCAAATCAGCAAAGCCTAACCTACTTGATGAGGAGATAAGCCATTATGGCAGTCATGAAATTTCTGTGTGACACCAAGCGCTGCATCGAGTGTAACGGTTGTGTCACTGCATGTAAGAACGAAAACGACTCCGCTCTCGAGTGGGGAATCCAACGTCGCCGCGTGGTGACAATTAACGATGGTCAACCGGGTGAAGCATCGATTTCAGTGGCATGTATGCACTGTACTGACGCTCCCTGCATGGCCGTATGTCCGGCAGATTGTTTCTACCGTACCGACGATGGCATAGTGCTGCACAACAAAGATACCTGTATCGGTTGTGGTTATTGCTTCTATGCTTGTCCATTTGGTGCACCGCAATTCCCGAAAAAGACTGCGTTTGGTAGTCGTGGCAAGATGGACAAGTGTACTTTCTGCGCCGGTGGCCCAGAAGAAACCTTCTCCGAAGCCGAGCGTAAAAAATACGGCGCCAACCGTATTGCTGAGGGCAAGTTGCCTATGTGTGCTGAGCTTTGTTCGACAAAAGCCCTGCTCGCGGGTGATGCGGAAGTGGTATCCAATATCTACCGTCAACGTATGGCCTCTCGTGGCAATCCTAACGTGATTTGGGGTTACAACCCCAAGACAGGTGAGATTAACTAAGCAGAGCGAGGGTTAGGGAGTCATCCCTAACCTCTGGCAAGGAGTGAAAATGTTAAACAAACAGTTAAACAAATCACTGCGCAGTCTGTTTGCTCTGTTGGTGCTCGTCATGGGATTGGGATTAGGTTCAGTAATGAGCGCAAGCCCAGTACACGCAAGTGATCAGCAATCGAGTCAACAACAGGCGAAAGCGCAAACCAGCGAGGCCGATCTTTGGCGCGCGGTAAAAGCAGGCGATGCCGGCTATACCACGGCTAAAGGGGTCGAAACTGGGGTGTTGATTAACGTTGCCGGTAACCAAGGTAAAGAACTGAGAAACCAATATCTAACCCCAATTATGGCTTTAGCCGTTGTCGGTGTGTTTGGGGCTTTCTTATTGTTCTATCTGGTGAATGGTCCATCAAAACTCAGCAAGGGCTTTTCAGGCAAGCTAGTGGCGCGTTGGTCAAAGGCGGATCTGTGGATCCACTGGATCATGGCGAGTAGCTGCCTGACACTGATGTTTACCGGTTTAACCATAATGTTAGGTAAGCATGTTGTTCAGCCAATGTTAGGGCCTGATCTGTGGGCACCATTGATCTACGGCAGCAAAACCATCCACGATTGGGCAGGTCCCATCTTTATCGCGGCTTGGGCTGTCTGTGTGGTGAAATGGATGCCACTACAAACCTTCAAGATGTATGATTTGAAATGGTTTTTAGTGGTCGGTGGTTATATCAACTTTGGTCCATTCAAAGGTAAACACCCTGACAGTGGTTTTGCTAACGCTGGTGAAAAAATGTGGTTCTGGACCCTGATGTTATTTGGTTTATTCATCAGTGTTTCAGGCATCATGTTGGTATTACCTGGCTTAGACTTGCCGCGCGAAGCCTCCATGGGTGCGCTACTGATCCACTCTATCAGCGCCATTATCCTGATTGCCTTTACCATAGTGCATATCTGGATGGCGACCGTACTCAGCGAAGGCGGTATGGAGTGTATGAAGTCAGGCTATTGTGATGAAAACTGGGCAATCCAGCACCACAATCTCTGGTATGACGAAATCAAAGCCAACGGCAACTTAAAGTATAAAGACTAAGTTAAACCGCAGCTTTTAGGTCCTTAGAACACCCCGCCATGCGGGGTGTTCTTTTATCAGCACTTCATTAGATAATACAAAAACTTAACACCTGAAACTCCGTGATACAAAAAGCCACCAGCGCCCAGCTCCCAAGGGAGTTTCGAAACTATGAGCGAGTTAACGCTTTAAGAGAACGGCTGCCGATTTCAACACTGCAAACTGTCCTAGATCAATTCCTACTCAACCCTTTCCTACTATATTGCCGTCACGCGCGATGATTGATGGCAAACAAGATGATTTCATTATCTTTCCCACCGCTAATCTTCACTTTTTGATAACAAGATAAACCCCACAAAAAGCCGTGCGATCTCAAAACTAAACCCTAATTTCAGGAGTCAGCATGAAGCAGCAACCCAGCGATTTATCTCGCCGATCTTTGCTCAAAGCGCTCACCGTCGGCAGCGTAGCGGGTGCCACGATTGCCGCAACCGGCATGAGCGTGGCACAAGCCAGCGAGAGCAGCAAGGTAACCACCAAAGCGTCAAAGGGTTACCACGAAACTGCGCACATCAGCAGCTATTACAATAGCTTGCGCAGCTAATCTAGGAGAAGTCAGCGATGAAGTTAACTCGCAAGTCTAGTGTCGCCCCAGTGGCAGACAAACCGGCGTTAGGCATTAGCCGTCGTCAATTTATGAAGCACGCAGGTATTGCCACAGGTGGTATTGCCGCAGCATCTCTGATGGGCACAGGCATGATGCGTCGCGTCGAAGCCAAAGAAGTGCCGCATGATGCCCCTATCGAAGTCAAACGTACTATTTGTAGTGCCTGCGCCGTCGGTTGTGGTCTGTATGCTGAAGTACAAAATGGCGTGTGGACGGGTCAAGAACCCGCATTCGATCACCCCTTCAACGCTGGCGGTCACTGTGCTAAAGGTGCGGCACTGCGTGAACATGGTCACGGTGAAAAACGCCTGAAATACCCAATGAAATTGGTTGATGGCAAGTGGAAAAAAATCTCTTGGGAAGATGCGATTAACGAAGTGGGCGACCAAATGCTCAACATTCGGAAAGAATCCGGCCCAGACTCAGTGTACTTCATGGGTAGCGCTAAATTCTCAAACGAAGGTTGTTACATGTACCGCAAACTAGCGGCCATGTGGGGCACAAACAACGTCGACCATTCAGCTCGTATTTGTCACTCTACCACGGTAGCCGGTGTTGCTAACACTTGGGGCTACGGTGCGCAAACTAACTCCTTTAACGATATCCAAAACGCGAATGCGATTTTCTTTATCGGTGCCAACCCTGCAGAAGCCCACCCAGTGGCGATGCAACATATTCTGATCGCGAAAGAAAGAAACAACGCTAAGTTGATCGTGGTTGATCCACGTTTCTCTCGTACTGCGGCGCATTCAGATCTGCACTGCGCATTGCGTCCAGGTACAGATATTCCTTTTATTTACGGTATGTTATGGCACATTTTTGAAAACGGTTGGGAAGATAAAACTTTTATCCAACAACGTGTTTTTGAGATGGATACCATTCGCGCCGAAGTGAAAAAGTTCCCACCTAAAGAAGTGGAAAACATCACAGGCGTGAGCGAAGCCGAGGTTTATCAAGCCGCGAAACTCATGGCTGATAACCGCCCTGGTACTGTGATTTGGTGTATGGGTGGTACTCAACACCACGTCGGTAACGCCAACACTCGCGCTTACTGTATTCTGCAATTAGCACTAGGCAACATGGGCGTGTCAGGCGGCGGTACTAACATTTTCCGTGGTCACGATAACGTGCAAGGCGCGACTGACTTAGGTTTGTTATTCGATAACTTACCGGGTTACTACGGCTTAACAACGGGTGCTTGGACCCACTGGACCCACGTGTGGGATCTGGACATGGAATGGATGAAGAGCCGTTTCGATCAAGGCACTTATCTTGGCCGTGAACCTATGACTACGCCCGGTATCCCTTGCTCTCGCTGGCACGATGGTGTGTTAGAAGAAAAAGGCAAACTTGCGCAGCAAGATAACATCCGTATGGCGTTTTTCTGGGGACAATCGGTCAACACCGAAACCCGTCAACGTGATGTACGTGATGCTTTAGACAAGATGGACACTGTGGTCGTTGTCGATCCATTCCCAACTATGGCAGGTGTGATGCATCGCCGTAAGAATGGTGTTTACTTGCTACCAGCAGCGACACAGTTTGAAACTGAAGGCTCAGTGTCTAACTCTGGGCGCAGTCAACAATGGCGCGAAAAAGTCATAGAGCCACTGTTTGAATCTAAAACCGATATCGAAATTATGTATCGCTTAGCGCAAAAACTAGGGTTTGCTGAGCAGTACACGAAACGCATCGCCAAAGAAAATGATTTGCCTGTGATTGAAGACATCACCCGCGAAATCAACCGCGGTATGTGGACTATCGGTATGACGGGCCAAAGCCCTGAACGCCTGAAACTGCACACCCAAAACTGGGGCACCTTCAGCAATAAGACGCTCGAAGCTGCAGGCGGCCCAGCGAAAGGCGAAACCTACGGTTTACCTTGGCCATGTTGGGGCACACCAGAAGCGAAACACCCTGGCACCCAAATTCTGTATAACCAATCGAAACACGTTAAAGACGGTGGTGGTAACTTCCGTGCCCGTTATGGTGTTGAATACAATGGTAAAAACCTATTGGCCGAAGGCTCTTTCTCTAAAGGTGCTGAAATCCAAGACGGTTACCCAGAGTTCTCCGATAAGCTGCTCAAACAACTCGGTTGGTGGGATGATCTGACTGCTGCAGAAAAAGCCGAAGCCGAAGGCCGCAACTGGAAGACAGACTTGTCAGGCGGCATAGTACGCGTGGCGATCAAGCACGGTTGCATTCCCTTTGGTAACGCCAAAGCCCGTTGTATTGTTTGGACTTTCCCAGACCAAGCGCCTGTGCACCGTGAGCCGTTATACACGCCTCGCCGTGACTTAGTGGCAAAATACCCTACCTATGCCGACATGCAAGTGCACCGTCTGCCTACGCTGTATAAGTCAATCCAAGACAAAGACATGAGCGTCAAGTATCCACTGGCATTGACCTCAGGTCGACTAGTGGAATACGAAGGTGGCGGTGAAGAATCTCGTTGTAACCCTTGGCTAGCAGAACTTCAACAGGAAATGTTTGTTGAGATAAGCCCTGCCGATGCTGCTGATCGCGGTATTCGTAACGGTGATTTCGTGTGGTTAGAAGGCGCCGAAGGTGGCCGCATTAAGGTACAAGCCATGGTAACCCCACGGGTTAAACCTGGCGTGACCTTTATGCCATACCACTTTGCGGGTGTGATGCACGGTGAAAGTTTAGCGCCTAATTACCCAGAGGGCACAGTACCTTACGTTATCGGTGAATCCGCTAACACTGCGCTGACCTATGGTTATGACCCTGTGACGCAAATGCAGGAAACCAAGGCATCACTGTGTCAGATCGTTAAAGCGTAAGTGCAGCTTAAGCTAGGAGAATTGCCATTATGGCTACAATGAAATTTTTGTGTGATACCAAGCGCTGCATCGAATGTAACGGTTGTGTCACTGCCTGTAAAAACGAAAACGACTCCGCTCTCGAGTGGGGTATCCAACGCCGCCGCGTCGTGACCATTAACGATGGTCAACGCGGAGAAGCCTCTATCTCTGTCGCCTGTATGCATTGCTCAGACGCGCCATGTATGGCGGTTTGCCCTGCAAACTGCTTCTACAGAACTGACGACGGCATAGTGCTACACGACAAAGATGCCTGTATTGGTTGCGGTTACTGCTTGTACGCCTGTCCGTTTGGCGCACCTCAGTTCCCGAAAAAAGGGGCCTTTGGTAGCCGCGGTAAGATGGATAAATGTACCTTCTGTGCCGGCGGCCCAGAAGAAAACCACTCAGATGCAGAGCGCCAAAAATACGGTTCAAACCGTATTGCCGAAGGCAAACTGCCTATGTGTGCAGAACTGTGTGCGACTAAAGCCCTGTTAGCGGGTGATGCAGAGGTAGTTTCTAGCATCTTCCGTGAGCGTGTGGCTTACCGTGGCGCTAAAAACGCGGCTTGGAATTAATTCAGGTCAACAGGATCTGTCCACAGACTTAGCTTGGCGCCTGCAGGCAGGCGCCACTAAGCGAGAGAGGATGTATGATGAACAAATGGTTCAAACACATAGGCTTAGCCATAGCACTGTTATTTAGTGCCGTGTGTCTAGCCAATGGTGGTGATGACCAAGCGCTCCAACCTCAAGCCTCTGATGCCCAAATTTGGGCACAGCTAAAGGATGGCGCCACGGGATACACTACCTCCCAAAGCGAGTTCCACGCTCAACCGATCAATACCTATGACCTGCGGGTGCTCGAACTACGTAGCGACTGGTTAGCCCCGGCCTTAATGGCAGCGCTATTCGGCATGATCATTATCTTTGTCTTATTTATCAAGGTGAACGGCATCTCCAAGCTACACCATGGTTTTTCAGGCAAGTTAGTGCATCGCTGGTCTAAGTTTGACGTTTCAATCCACTGGTTAGGCGCAATCCCGTGCTTGCTGTTGATTTTAACAGGCTTAACCTTGCTAGCGGGTCGCTTCTTCTTCCAACCTTGGCTCAGCGAAGGCATATGGGAAGCTATCGTCTATGGCGCTAAGCAAATCCATGACGTGATGGCGATTCCCTTCATGATAGGTTGGGCATTAATGACCACCCTATGGGCGAAAAACCAGCTACCAAAAATGTACGACGTGAAGTGGTTCTTAGTGGTCGGTGGTTACATTAACTTTGGCCCGTTTAAAGGTAAGCACCCAGACGCAGGTTTTGCCAACGCCGGTGAGAAAATGTGGTTCTGGGCCTTTGCCCTGTTCGGATTAGTGATTTCAGCCTCGGGCATGTTGTTACTGTTCCCAAATCTTTTCGAACCAAGCCGTACATTAAGCTTGATCGCACTCGTGCTGCACTCAGTGAGCGCTATCGTGATCTGCGCCTTCTCTATCGTGCATATCTTCATGGCAACGGTAATGTCTGAAGGTGGTATGGAGTGCATGGTGTCTGGTTATTGCGATGAAAACTGGGCAACTCAACACCACAACCTGTGGTACGACGAAATCAAAGCCAATGGCACTTTGACATATAAAGAGTAAAAGTCGCTGAAAATACAAAGCCTCCACAGTATGCTGTGGAGGTTTTTTATAGGTAAAATAAGTGCGTTAAATCGAGCGCTTAAAAGCGGTACATCACAGAGACACCCAGATTTCTGGGGTCGATAATCGCCGCATAACCATCGGGGTAACTGCGGCTGGCGGGTTCATTTACCGTCAATGCTTGCTCATCAAACAGGTTGTTTATAAAACCGCTGACTCTCCAGCTATCGGTTTGATAATCGAGGCTTAAGCGAGCCACCACATAGTCACCAGCCACCCGTGATTCGGTATTATTGATATCCGCAAAATACTCACCCACATAGTTGCCTGAAAATCCGAAAGAAAACGCATCGCCCAACCAATATTTTAAGCCCGCATTGGCGGTCATGTGCGGCGCCGAGTTCAGCTGATTGCCGATAATGTCACCATAGCTAGGATCCGCTTGTTTGATCTCACTATCGAGTAACCCTACGCCCGAAATAAATTGCAGGTTTTCGGTTAACATGGCACTAAATTCCGCCTCAATACCGTAGCTGACCGCTTTATCGATATTGGTAATTTTGCGGGCGCTATTAGACGCCTGATAACCATCAAAATCGTTGTAGAAGAGGTTGGCACTTAAGTTAACATCGCCATTGGCAAATGAGCTGCGACTGCTGAGTTCATAGGTATTGACGTACTCTTCGTCGTAATAGTAATACTCACTTTCGGCTAGCGACAGCGCACCACCGCCCGAGTTATAACCCCGGCGAACACTGGCCGCCAAGGTCGTGCTGTCATTCAGCGCATATTGCAACACCAGCTTGGGCAGGGTGACAGTATTGGCATCGTCGAGTTTTTCCTGCAATTGGCTGCCCTGATAGAGCATATTGAAGTTACGTAATTGCTCGTCACGCATCACGCGGCCGCCGACTGTAACCCAGAGTGACTCGGCAAGCCCATAGGTTATTTCACCGTAAATGGAGGTGGACTTAGTGCTGTCATCACCACTGTAAACGGAACTGCCAGTACTGCCAAAATCTTGGCTGCGTTTAAAGTACGCTAAACCCACAAAGCCGTTGAAGTCTTTATCTTTCAGACCAAAGCTGTATTTACCATCGACAGTGTAACTCTGGTCGCTCATATCGACATATTGCTGCGCCGTGACAAGGGGTTCATAGGATTCAAAGCCCCAGTCATAATCCATATAAGCCACGATGAGATCTAAGGCGCGCCCTTCACCGAGGTCATAATCAACTTTCACTGAGTGAGTCGTCGATTTAGTCTCGATATATCGCTGGAAAATGGGTTTAAACGCCCAAGGATCATCACCGGTAAAATAGTTACGTCCAGAGTCACCTTTCTCATCATTGTATGAAAAGCTGTAGAGCACTTTGAGATCTTCAATCGCACTCGGTTGCCACAGGAATTTACCGCGCCAGCGATTGGTGATCAGTTCATTTTGATCAAAAGTGGCGGGATTAGTCTCGTATTCCAAGCCTTTATTGAAGGTATTCCCTGTCACATTTTGTCCGCTCACCCTAAATGCCAACTCATCATCGAGGATCGGGCCTGAGAGCATCACAGCACTGTCGATAAAGTTATCTTGATTACGATAACCGACACGAGCCGCGCCTTGCCAATCGAAGGTTGGATCTTCGGTTTTAATAAACACTGTGCCACCAATGCTGTTACGGCCGTTAATCGTCGATTGTGGGCCGCGATACACCTCAATTTGTTGGATATCCCATAGGCCAGTGTCACCAGTAAGATCGGCAACAAAAGGCTCAGCAACCCCATCGACTAAGGTGGATACCCGCGCCCGAGCGCCACCGGTAAAAGAGTTAAATCCAGAGGCTGAGCCGTTACCTGAAACCCCACGGATATCCGGCACAGAACCCGATAGCACCACCACGTTAGGTACTTCAGATAAAGCACTCGAGGTGGATTGATATTGACCGCTGTCGAGCGCTTCCTTGTCGATCACCGAAATAGAAGAGGTTGTATCCTTAAGACTACGTTCAATCTTTTCACCATAAACAGTAATCTTCTCAATAGGTTCAGAAGATTCAGCATCTACGCCTGCATAAGCTGAAGATATCAACAAACTCGAAACTATTGCGGCAATTGCACTTTTTTTAAACGCCCTGCATTCCATAAAAACCTCGACAGCAATCATTGATTAAACGGTGTTAGCTTGAAATGCCGACAATCTACATTAAAACAACCTTAAATCCAAATGATAACCAATATCATTTACATTAAGCTTGTGACTTTGTGACTGACCGCAAATTTGCGTGTGATGATAAGTTGATAGGTAAAAGAGTGAAGTGCCGTTATTCCTCCCACCTGAGGAGCAGCTCGTATAATTGATAGTACGAGCAGGAGCTTGCCAGACAAACCATTTGGGCAGCGTTTGCGTGTTTTGCGATCTGCGTCACAATCGCCTTTTGCACTGTTAATAAGCTGTAGAATGGCGGCTAACCCTGCTTTATTTTTACCTTAAAAATCAATTAACTGAGATATTATTAAATTTTAATTACACAACATATAACAACCAGGAGGTTATTTCAAACCAACAAAATAATAACAACCCCTTTAAAAACATAAATTTACGTCAAAAAGGCTCAAAATATCACCTTGCGACTGTGTAATTCCAAGCGTTAAAATGGCCGCTATATGTAATTTAATTACACCTCTCTTGATTTATACCTCAGTAGGCCACCATGTTTAACAATGCAAAAACCAGCACATTGACGGCGCTGCCTTCAGTATTTTCGAGTATTCTATTGATCATTATCGGTATTTTCTCCTATCGGGGCTTTGCCGAACTCAATGACACCAGCAGCAAACTGGTCAACAATACCCAGCTCGCCGAAACCTTCACTAGTGTGCGTGAATCCTTCTTTGAACTGCGTTTAGCAACATTAGTCCATAACACTGACGCCATCAGTTCACAACAACGAAATGTGCAGCTGCTCATAGAGAAACTCGCAAACTTCAACACCGATTTTATGGGGCCAGATGCCAGAACGATCCGCACGCTGTTGCCGCAAATTGAGCAATATGTGCGTCTGTATCAGCAAGAAATCAACTACGCCAAACAAACTGGCGCAGAGCCTGAACTAACACTCGAGCGCAAGGCCCTTGGACCCAAAGTAAGCAATGAAATTAATCAATTAGTTAAGTTGATCACTCAGCGAAACCATGATCTTGGCAAACAAGCCGAAGACAAAGTGAACGCCACCGAGGCATTGCTCCTTGGCCTAATCCTAATTGCCATCGTCGCCTCACTCCTTAGTGCACTCTTTATGAGCAAACGCTTAGTCAGGATAGTCAATGACATTAAGCGGGTAATGGAACGCCTTGCCAATGGCGATCTGACACATAAAACAAATATCAAAGGTGACAACGAACTCTGCTCACTCGCCACAGATCTCGATCGCATTATCGATAATCTACGCCATATCATCTCGGATATTACCCAAGCCTCAGACCATATCTCAGATCAAATTGGCCAACTGAACGTGCAGTCCAATGCCAATACCCATGCATTGCAAACCCACGCGGTAGAAACCGACCAAGTCGTCACGGCCATGACAGAAATGAGCGCGACTGCCCACAATGTCGCAGGCGATGCTGCATCTGCCGCCCAGTTTACTCAGCAAGCCAATGAACAAGCAGATAAATCGAAGAAATCCGTTGAACAGGCCGCCAACACTGTGATTGCCTTAGTGACTAAAGTGGATGTCGCTGCCGATGCGATTAATGATATGAATGAAAACACCCGCCATATCGCTACTATCTTGGATGTGATTGGGGATATTGCCGATCAAACCAATCTGCTTGCGCTCAATGCGGCTATCGAAGCTGCACGTGCCGGTGAACAGGGTCGGGGCTTTGCCGTTGTCGCCGACGAAGTACGTACGCTGGCCGCTCGCACTCAAGCCAGCACATCCGAGATCAATCAAATGCTTGAACGCTTACGCCACGGCGCCGACGCTGCCGTCACAGCAATGGAGCAAACCAAACACAGTTGCCAACAAGCCGCCGACACCACGACTCTGGTAACAGAAAATCTCGATACCCTGACGACGTATGTGTTCGATATTAATGGGCTCAGTAATCAAATCGCGACCGCAGCAGAAGAGCAAAGCGCTGTCACCGAAGAGATAAATCGTAATCTGACCACCATTCGTGAAATGGTCGATGAACTGAATCAAAGTGGTAAAGCCACCCTCAATAGCGCAACCTCTTTGGCCGCGACGAAAGAACAACTCGTCGGCGTGGTCTCGCATTTTAAGCTTTAAGTTTACTGAACTAAGCTTTTCAACCTGCGGCCTAATAAAAAATTATTAGGCCGCAGATTTTTTTGATGAAAAACAAAAAGAATCACACATCTCCAATATAAATCGCTGTCAGGAAATCTAAGTGGTTTAGAAAATAAAATCATGAAAATCAATTACTTATACCATATTAAACATCAATAAAACGTCTCGCTCAGCCACTCAATTACACCATAATCAGCTTCCCACTCACGCCAACACACAGTATTCGTGCTCGATACGTTAAGCGGCACACTTGTCACATTTAGTTCACAGCCTAACTTTATATTACCTGCCAACAACATAGCTAATCACTTTAAGAATCGGGATATATTAAGATGAAAAATGTGCTCGTCACCTCAGGCTTGTGCCTGTCAGTTTTGCTACTGAGTGCTTGTAATTCGGATGATAAAGACATCAATAGCCTGACCACACAAACCACCTTAATTGGCGGTGATAGCCACTGCTGGATGGGCGGCACTCGCACAGATTCGGGTCTTGATAACAACGATAACGGCAAGCTCGACAGTAATGAAGTGGTTGATAGCAGCTATGCATGTAATGCCGACCTGTTTACGGATAAAGCGGTGCATTTACCTTTCACTGTGCTGCGCGATGATTTAGACAATGGCGCTATGCCTGGTACTAAATTTGAAATTCGTAACGGCGGCTATGGCTCTGATGCAGCGCCCAACCCCAATAACCCTATTCAATTTTATGCCCTCACCGATCGCGGCCCGAATGCAGATTACAGCGGTAGTTTAGGCAAAGGAAAAATGTTTCCAACGCCTGACTACACGCCACGTATCGGTTTGTTTGAACTGCAAACCAATGGCACTATCACTAAGATCAAAGACATCTTATTTAAACGCCCTGATGGCAGCTTGATCACTGGACTGCCTAATAGCAGTAGCCTTGGCGGCACAGGAGAAATCCCCTATGACGCAGCAGGTGAAGTCATTCGTCAAGACATGAGCCAGCCTTATAATGCCCAGACCAACCCCATCAAACTCGATGATTATGGGTTAGATTCTGAAGGTCTCGCCGCCATGGATGATGGCAGTTTTTGGGTCAGCGATGAGTATGGTCCACACATAGTGCATTACTCGGCTGAAGGGGTAGAAATAGCGCGGATTAATCCTTTCGCAGACGATGCACGCAACTTATATAGCCTACCGGCAGAATTTGCTCATCGCCGTGCCAACCGCGGGATGGAAGGGCTGACCATCACGCCCGATCAGTCGACACTTGTGGGCATAATGCAATCGACCATCTCCAATCCCGATAAGAGTGTTAACAACAATACCCTGACTCGAATCGTGACCATCAACTTAGCGACAGGCACTATTGGCCAATATTTATATCAGCAAGAAATTGCCCAGAACTCTAACTCAGCGATCGTTGCCTTAAGTAACAGCCAATTTTTAGTGTTAGAACGTGATGGCAAGTTTTTTAATATCGACACTGATGTGATGAAGCATGTGTACAAGATAGATATCAGCGACGCGACAGATCTCGAGACCGTCACTGCACAAGCTGATATAGCCCAAGATGCGGCGTTAGGTTTAACCATTAAAGGTAAAACCTTAGAGCAGGTAGCGCTAAGCGATGGCTGGGAGGCACTTGCAGCCAATGGCATCATACCCGCGACAAAATCACTGGTGCTAGATATGGCTGCCAAAACACAATATCCCCATGACAAAATGGAGGGTTTGTGGCTAATTGATAATAAGCGTTTAGGTGTGCTAAATGACGACGACTTCGCCACTTGGAGTAATAACAACACCTTAGAACAGAAATATCTCGATAGTGCGCAAAGTGACATCGACGGCAACACTTTGTATATCGTTGACGACTTACCCTTATCAGCTAATAAATAACCATTAAGTATTCAGCCGCATGAGTCATCACAGTCTTTAGTGGTGGCTCATGACACACTCAAATTGCAATAGATGTTGTTATAACGAAAGCATAAACCACATAACATCAGCACATCACTTAAGGATTAACCGATGAAAACAGCCTCACAGACGATGATGTCATTCACGTTAGCTTCAAGTGTCCTGCTCGCTTCATGTGTGGTACAAGCAAATCCTGTTGAAACATCAAGGGAATATAAGCTGCTGCTAGACCCAAGCCACTTTAATTACGCCACTCAAAGTACAACCGCCAATAACTATCTAACTGATGCTAAACAAGCTATTAGCAACGCAATTAGTCGCAATGTCACAGGCTCTTGGGCATTAACCAAAGCGCGTCAAGTGGCCTTCTATGACACCCCAACCAGTTGTCAGCTAAAGCAGTTAGGTTATATCTTTCGTGACCGAACGAGCGATGGCCAAAGTGAAGTGACGCTCAAATTTCGCAGCCCTGATCGATTTATTGCTGACTTTGAAGATCTCAGCTCACCCGATAATCAAGCCGACACAAAACTCGAAGTGTCTATTTTCGCCAGCAACATCTTAATCTTGTGATTCCCTCGCCCAATATCCTGCCAAGATGGCGCCTGATAGGTTATGCCATATCGAAAATATCGCGCTGGGGATGGCAGAAATAGGGCTAAAGAATTTAATACATAAAGCAGTGGCGAGACCGGAGTTTTGTAGGCCAACTTCGATGGAGATCGTTTTACAGACTGTGTGGTTAAAGCCTAATAAACGGCAACAGAAATAGCCTAAGGCGAGACCAAGACCATTATGTAAGAACACGGCCAGCAGAATAATGGGGCCAACTTTATCAAACTGATTGGCATTTAACGCCACGATAATGGTAATCGCCATCACAATTGCCAAGATAGAAATCAGTGGCAATGCAGGAGCGACTTTAGCCACCAGCGATTTAAAAAAATGATTGATAATCACGCCAACGCTGACAGGGAACAGCACAATTTTCACTAAACTCAGCAGCATATCGGTGAAGGGTATATCGATCATTTCGCCAATCAACAGCTTAATAATCAGTGGCGTTAACACTACGCCCGCTAAGGTCGACAGTGCCGTCATGGTTATCGATAAAGCCACGTCACCTTTCGCTAAATAACAGACCACGTTTGAGGCAGTGCCACCTGCAACGCTACCCACCAACACCATGCCAATGGTGAGTTCCCTATCTAATCCCAATAACTGACTGATCAATAATGCGCTGAGCGGCATGACCGAAAATTGCAGCACGAGTCCCGTAAGTACTGCACGTTTCTGTTTGAATGCATTAGCAAAATCCTGCAGTTCTAAGGTGAGCCCCATAGAGAGCATGATGATCACCAACAGCGGCACTATGGCGGATTTAAGCTCAGTAAACCAACTCGGCATCAGATAAGCTGTCACTGCGCCTATCAGTGCCAACAGCGGGAAGAAGCGGTTTACGTTTACCAACATAGCTAGCCCTTTAGATCATGAGGTTATTTCATCGCTCGGATGATGACAGTCGAGCATTGGATAGACAAGCGCTAATCCGTCAGCAATAAAAGCCTTTAATGGTGATATTTTAATCTCAACATTAAGACTGACACCTTAAGTTAACTCCTCAAATTCACAGTAAATTCCTCCAAAAAGTACAGGTTAAAAATGCATGCTTAATCACTAAAACATGATCTGCTTAACAAAAAGCCCGTGATTTCCTTGTTAGGAAACCGTAACTTATAACCAGTTCACGTTTTAACAATTACATACGAGGTAGTCTAATTGCGCTAGGTGGTCGTGAATTACCTAAAGCAATTTCGGTGTTTACGGTTAGCACTCACAGATAGGAATCGTTATGTCATCAGTTATCCAAACGCTCAACGGCGCTATCGCAACGCCTTATCAAGCGAATATTACCGTCCCTAACTGGATGCTCGGCTCGATGGAACGAGTCATGCAGTACTACGTCGATAAGAATCTTCGCCTCGATACCCTTTCCGCGGAAATGATGCCAGCGCCCGTAGAAGGCAAAAAGTATATGCTGTACGCGCATATCCCCTTCTGCCATACCCTGTGTTCTTACTGCACCTTCCACCGCTTTATGTTTAAGGAAGACAAGGCGCGCGCCTATTTCATCTCATTGCGTAAAGAGATGGAAATGGTCAAAGCCCTCGGCTATGACTTTGAATCTATGTACATTGGCGGCGGCACCACCACAGTATTAGAAGATGAATTAGCCCGTACTATCGAACACGCGAAAACCCTGTTCCCGAGCATTAAAGAAGTCTCCTGCGAGTCCGATCCGCAGCATTTAGACAGCCCAGGCTTTAAGCAACTCAAAGGCTTAGTGGATCGCATGTCCATCGGCGTGCAAAGCTTTAATGACGATATTTTAAAAATGACTGACCGACTCGATAAGTTCGGTACGGGTCAACAAACATTCGACAAGATCATGGGCGCCAAAGAGCTGTTCCCCATTATCAACGTCGACCTGATTTTTGGTTTCCGCGGCCAAACCGATGAAGTGATCCAACACGATCTCGACATGGCATCGCGCCTCGATCCAAGACAAATTACCACTTATCCGCTGATGATCACTCATCAAACTCGTAAGAGCGTGAAAGGCAAATTAGCGGCGCCGCAGGCGGATATGGCCAACCAATATCGTCAGATCTTAAACAGCCTAAATGGCCAATATAATCAACTATCTGCATGGGCATTTGGTAAGGCGAATGACGAAGGCTTCGACGAATACGTTATCGACTACGACGAATATTTAGGGGTAGGTTCGGGCTCATTTAGCTTCTTAAATGACACGCTTTATGTGAATACTTTCTCGCTACGTAAGTACCAAGAACGCATTGCAGCTGGCCACATGGGCGTCGAGCAGCAAAAGAACTACAGCAAAAAAGATGTGATGCAATATCGCTTTTTGCTGGGCATGTTCTCCGGCCGTTTATCGCGTAAATATTTCCGCGATACCTTTGGCGTCAACTTAGATACCGCCTTGTTTAAAGAAATGACCTCGATGAAACTGATTGGCGCGATTAAAAATGATCCAACCGATCCCGACAAGCTGATCGTCACCGATAACGGCAAGATGATGGGTCTATTGATGATGAAAGAGTTTTACGCCGGTATGGATAACGTACGCGCCCAATTGCGTAAACCGCTCAAACCCTGTGATATGTAACACTTATTGATGATTATTGATTCATAAAGACTAAACAGGCCCTTCGAGGGCCTTTTTGTTAACTCGGTTTAAAGGTAGTCTTGCCCAGTGCTATTAATTGAGCACAATCCCAACAATAAAGGAGTATTCGTTATGGGTTTTAATGAACAAGAAAAACATGCTTTATTGGCACTCAAAGGCGTTGGTCCCACTGTGATAAAGCGCTTCGAAGAAATAGGTATCAGTTCACTGCAACAACTCGCCCAACACGAAGTGGATGATATCGCGAACTTAGTCGCCAGCATGCTACGCACCACGTGTTGGAAAAACAGTCCCCAAGCGCGAAACGCCATCGCCGCGGCTATTGAGCTTGCTCGCCGCAGCTAGTCTGATATTTCTCTCCCTCGAGATGTTTATGCCATCTTATTTTCGCATCTTAACTTGCACGATAACCGCGCTGTTATTTAGCACACCGGCTTTTGCCAACGACAGCAGTTTTGGCGATGCTAATGGCTCTATTACCTTGAAATATCAGCCTAATATCAGTATGGACAAAGAGTCCCTCTTTATCAGCGAGACCGAAGTCAGGGTCGATTATGTGTTTACCAACACCAGTTCGCAGGATCTTATCGTCCCCATCGCCTTCCCCATGCCACCGATGTTTTTTGGCTCCGCGGATCACAGCAGCATTGATAACTTCACCCTTAAAGTGAATGGCGAAACCCAACCAACTCAGCACAGGCTCGTCGCCAAACTTGCCGATAAAACCGATATTTCAACTGAGCTTAAGCAACTTGGCTGGAGTGTGGATGAAGTGGCTTACTTTGCCGAATATGGCGTAGTTCCCAAGGGTAAGCCTGCACTCCCCCAGCAATGGTTGGATGAGAACCAACAAATCGCCTTTACCCTAAGTGACTACTTTGTCTGGCAACAAACCTTTCCCGCAGGCCAATCTGTTGCAATCAGCCATAGCTACAGCCCGAGTATTTCAACGGGTGTTCCCTATCCCGCCAGCGAAATTATCGATACTCATACTGAACTGGCCTGTTTAGATGAAAGCGCCAAACAAGGCATTAGGAAGCGCAACCTTATCGTTAAACAAGACGGTGAAGATCAGGAGATTGGCGTCGAATGGAGCCACCTTAGCTATATTTTGGTGACGGCCAATAACTGGCAAGGGGCGATTAAGGACTTCAAACTCACCCTGAAAAAATCCCAACCCACAGATCTCATCAGCTTGTGTTTTGATGGCGAGCTTAAAAAAACCGATCCACTCACCTTTGAATTCCAACAAAAACAGTTCACGCCAAAGCAAGATCTCAGCATACTGTTTATTCGTAAACCGAATATTGAATAATCAAAAAAGAAGCCAGCTAAGTGCTGGCTTCTTTCAAGACGAGATATGTTTTTAATTTAAAAACTGTAGGTCATACCTAACCAATAGCGGCGGCCGTCTTCGATATAACCGTATTCTTCTTGGGTAATGTCCTTATCGAAGGCGTTGTAAATACCCGCGCTAAATTTCAGGCTATCGTTCAACTGATAGTTAGCGCCTAAATCTAGCAGAGTGTAAGAAGGGGCGATTAAACTGCTCGATGACGGCCCCGTCGTCGGTTGGCTCTCTTCGCCACGGTAGTTGACTCTCAACCAAGTGCTTAAGTTATCAATAGGCTCGTAGTTGAACGACGCTTGGATCAAATGCTTAGGCAATTGATTCAATGGGCTACCTTTGTAAGCTCCCGTCTTTTGCTCTGAATCCGTGTAAGTGTAGTTACCCGTAAAGCTCAGGTTTGAGCGAATCCGATAGTCGATACTCAGCTCAATCCCTTGAGTCACAGCATCGTCGATATTCACGTAAGTGGTTGGGTCAGAACCAAATTGATTGGGGCCATCGGTACATTGAGTCGCAGGACAGGCCACACGGGTGATCTTATCTTTAAACTCGTTATAGAACACGCCCGCACTGGCGGTAATGCTCTCGGTCAGATCCGAATACACACCTAACTCATAGTTCACTGAGGTTTCGGGTTGTAAATCTGGATTACCGTACATGTTGCCGCCACGGCTCACTTGTCCCCAATCGGGCACTGTCTGGCGCAAACTCGGCGCCCTAAAGCCCGTCGACACGCCGCCCTTTAAGGTGGTGCTGTCGGTTAATCCCCACACGCCGTAAACACGCGGGCTGACATGATTACCAAAGTTTTCATCGTCATCCAAACGCAGCCCCATGGTCAGGGCAAAGTTATCGACTATGCGCCATTCATCCTCAGAAAATACCGACCATTGTTTGCGACTAATATCAGTTAAGTCACTTACTTGGTTACCTGTTTCGTCGGTTAAATCTTGATGGTTAAATGCCGCGCCAAAAGTCGCCGTATGGCTTTGACCTAAGGTGGTGATCAAGCTAGATTGCGCATCCGTGTTAGTGATCTTCATCTTGCGGGTTTTGTTATCAAAAACCTCATGCTTGATATAAGAATCCGAGGTACCAAAGTCCCAGCGCCCTGTGTGTGACAGCGAAATGGTGCTGTTTTCGTATTCTGTCGTTGAAGATTGAGGACAACCGCGACGACCACAGGCTTCGCCCGGCGCTAGCGGTGTAACGGTTTTACCTAAACTACTGTCGAGTTCTTGGTCAGAAGTGCCAACTTCGAGCATGATGTCGTGGTTATCATTGGGGGTGAGCGCAAACCGCGCGGTCAGATTCGTCGCATCGCGGCCACGGTAACCGCCATAGATATTATCTTCTTCACGCTGAGTGTATTGACCGTACAGTTGCATCCCCAGCAGATCTTTAATCAAACCACCGTTGACGAAAAAGTTGCCTTGATACACATTTCCCGAGGTCGACTTTTCCTGCAATGTCGTGTCGAGTCGCACTTCACCCTGCCACTCGTTCGGCACTTTACGGGTGATAATGTTGATCACCCCGCCAATGGCATCCGAACCATAAAGTGATGACATAGGTCCGCGAACGATTTCAATTCTGTCGATGGCCGCCAAGGGTGGTGTCCAAGCGCCTTCAACACCTGGACCGTCGCTGTTAGTGCGTGTCTCGCGCGAAGATTGACGTTTACCATCCACTAAAATTAACGTGTATTGGCTGCCCATGCCCCGCAGGCTGATGTCCTGACGGTCAGCGCCGCCAGTAATCACTACACCGGGGACTTCTAACATGGCATCGGTTAAGTCGCGATAGAAGCGGTTATCCAGATCCTCACGGGTGATCACACTGATAGATGCGGGCGCGTCGCGAATTTGTTGTTCAAATCCCGATGCGGTTACCACGATTCTTTCCATCATCTTTTCTTTATCAGGCGCGGTATCCGCAAGGGCATTTGTCACAGATACTGCGGGCAACAAACATAAAGCGGTGATCACTTGAGCGAGGTACTTCTTACGACTTAACAACATAACCGACAAGTCTCCATTGGGCACAGATTGTAAATGAGAACAATTTTCAATACGGCAATGTATCCCTATGTTACAATCAGCTCAAGTTAGACTTTAGGTATTCACTTGTAAGAGTTACTTAAAAATGAATAAAAACATGATCAAAGGTATGATCGTTTTTGCGGCAATCGCAGAAAAGGGCTCAATGAGTGCCGCGGCGCAGCAGTTAAACCTCAGCTCGTCGGCGGTGAGTCAACAAGTAACTAAGCTCGAAATGGACATGGGGATCAGTCTATTCCATCGCAATACTCGCAATCTTACCCTTACAGAGGCGGGCAGCTTGTTCTATGAAAATTGCTGCAAAGTCATTGCGATAGTCGAAAGCACTGAGCAGAAACTCAATAACTTGAAAGGGATTCCTTCGGGGGAATTAAAGATTGCCGCGCCCATAGGTTTTGGCGGCGGCTTGCTGAGCGAGCCCTTTAACTACCTATTGGCGGCGCATCCGCAGATAAGTTTGAATTTACTGCTGCAGGATGGCCCAATAGATATAGTCAACGAGGGGATTGATCTGGCGATTTGCATCGGGCCTTTATCCGATTCCAACTTAATTGCCCGTCACTTAGCCGATTGGCGCATGTTGCTGTGCGCCTCGCCCGATTATCTGCCAATGCACACAACTATTCAGCATCCCGCTGAATTAGCTGCCTTTAATCGCATTAATCACCCCAGCGCTAACAGTGAAACCTTGACCCACAGCCGCAGCAAAGAATGCTTCGAACTGACAAGCCAGCGCATTACGGTCAACAATATGCAGGCATTAATCCAACTCACTCTCGATGGTCTCGGGTTTGCCGCTCTGCCCGAACCAGAAATACGTAAATACCTCGAAAGCGGCCAGCTTGTGACCCTCTTACCCGAATGGTCACTCAATACTTACAGCGTTTACAGCGTCACTTCGGCGCGGGATAAGCAGCCCGCAAAAGTGAAAGAAGCGCTCAATACACTTAGCCAATACTTCAGTCAGGCGGATTTTACCCCTGCCGTTCAATCTAAACAGCCTGTTCAAAATGGTGGCACAAAGGATTGCGTGACCAATATTTTACCCATAAAGCCCAAGCAAGCGTCCCATCACACCAACGTCGATCACGCATCTTAAGTGTGCCTTTTGCGCATTCATTTCTGCGCTAAGCTGAGGTATTCTGCTGGGATAAACCAATAAAAAAGATGTAACTCGATGAAAGATGTGGCCTTAGTGTTGGAAGGTGGCGGCCTTCGAGCCATTTATACCGCAGGTGTGTTAGACGCGTTTTTGCAGCAGTCGCTCAACTTCAGCTATGTGATTGGGGTGTCTGCGGGTGCCATTTATCCCGCGTCCTATGTGTCCCGCCAATTTGGGCGTAATCTTCAAATTCAGCAGCAATATCTCAACGATAAACGCTATATGGGCCTGCGCCATTGGTTGGCGACAGGCAACTATGTTAACACAGACTTTACCTATCGCCGCATGGCCTATGAGTTACTGCCATTTGATTTTGATACATTTTTAAATAGTCATACCGAATTTAAGGTCGGCGCCTTTAACTGCAATACAGGGAAAACCGATTACTTCGGTATGGCCGATTTTAATGACCACGATAAATTACTCGACGTGCTCATCGCCTCCTCTAGCCTGCCTTTTATGTCTAAACCCAGCGTGATTAACCAACACCATTACCTCGATGGCGGCATCGGCGAACCGATACCGTTAGCGCAATCACGCAAAGATGGTTTTGCACGCCAAGTGGTGATCTTGACTCAAGATCAGCATTACCAAAAATCCGCGATGAAAATGAATTGGTTAGCCCGTAAAGCCTATAAACGCTACCCCGCAGTTGCCCATGCGTTAAGTGAGCGCCACCGAGTTTATAATCAAGCATTAACCGAGTTAGACCAAGCCGTTGCAGCCAATAACGCCTTTGTGATCCGCCCAGCACTGCCGCTTAATTTATCCAGGCTCGATCGCAATATCGATAAAGTGACCGCCGTCTATCAACAAGGGCTAGCGGATGGGAAAGCTGTCTTACCCACATTAACCGCTTGGTTAGCGGCGCCAAAAGAGCCTAAACCCGAGGCGTAATCGACGGCAGCACTTGGCTTATGATCAACTCACGTAGCCATTTATGGCTCAAGTCATGCTCGAAGTGTTTATGCCACATCAATAAATACGCGCCGGGGATCAGCTTGATAGGAGATGGCAAAGACTGAAGCTCGAAGGATTTCATCACAGCAAAGGCATAACGGGACGGCGCGCAAAGAATTAAATCGCTTTGTTCACACAGGGCCAGAGCGCTCTGAAAGTCGGTCATATTCACGGCGATATCGCGCTGACGCCCCTCAAGTTGCAGCACATCATCCAGCAACCAATGCTCTATGCCACCAAAAGCCACTTGCAGATGGCGATAGCTCAAGAAGGTGTCTAAATTCCACTCTTGTGCTAACGCCGGATGATCGCGGCGCATCAAGCACACAGTATAATCCTGCACTAACTCGACATGGCACAAGTCGTCGGGAATATGATTCACATGCATAGGCGAACGCTCGTCCCACTCGCGGCAACCTATGGCTAAGTCGATGTCGCAGCGCAGTAATCTGTCCATAGTATCGAGCCGCCAAGTTTGGCAATTGAGACTCACACCGGGCGCTTGGGCGAGCAGCGAGGGCATAAAATGCGGAAAAGTAAGCGAGTATGTGGTCTCAACCAAATGCATTCTAAACTGCCGTTGACTTAAGGCGGGCTCAAAGGTATCGGGCCGGGTAAATTGCGCCAATTGCTGTAAACATTGGCGCAACTCAGGCGCGAGCGACAAGGCTTTAGGCGTCGGTTTTAGGCCGTAGGCGGTGCGCTCAAACAGAGGATCATCAAACACTTCCCTCAGGCGTGTCAATTGTTTACTCACCGCCGACTGGCTCAAATGCAAACGCGCCGCAGCGGCGGTTACACTTTGTTCCTCAAGCAGGATTTCCAGTACGGGTAGTAAATTCAGATCCAAACGTTTTAGCATCTATCCCTCATTTATCCCAAAATACTGACTAGGGCTGCACTTTTTTAAATGGGTTTAACCTTAAATTCTGTGGCAATTTCATCAATAACAGCGACAGTAATATCACACCTATCCCCGCCCACTGACGCATGTCTAAGGTCTCACCCACGATCATAACCCCTAATGATACGGCAACCACGGGATTGACTAAAGCAACCATGCCCATGATTTCTGGCCCTAAATTTCGCATCGACCACAGCCAAGCCCAATAAGCGATGGCGGTGTTGGCAATCACTAACCATAGTAACGACGGCACCACTGTCAGGCTAGGTAACTGCGGCGGGCCCGCCATAAACCATGCCAGCGGAATTAACATCAAGCCGCCCAAAAACAGTTGCCATGCTGTAAGCACTAAAAAGTCGCCCACATCCCACTTTTGCATCCAGCGAGAAGAGAAAGCAATTAACGTCGTCGCGCTTAACATGCACAAGACCCCAATAGGGTCGAGATCCGCCGACGGGTTTAGCAGTAAAATCACCCCTCCTAATCCCATCAAACCTAATAGCAACCACTTCATACCAGGGCGTTTTTTATCTATCACCCAAGCTAAGATTAAGAAAATTAACGGCAGCGTCGCCCCTAAGGTACCCGCCACAGCGCCCGGCAAACGATACGCACCGATAAACAGCAGCGCAAAGAAGGCGCCAATATTACAAAACGCCAGCAAGCTTAATTTAGACCAAGCCAGCATTGGTAAACGTGGACGCAGCATCAACATCAGTATTCCCGCCGGCAGCGCGCGCCACACGGCCACCCAGTAGGGCGACATATCATGTAAGTAGAGACTCACTAACGCATAGGTCGTCCCCCAAAATACAGGGGCGAGTAAGGCGATGACAAAAGGCATAATAACTCTTTAGAAAGTATCTTGATGTGGAGATATATTATTATCAGTCTTCACTCCTAGCAAGTGAAGTTTCAGAATATCTCGTTATCGGCGGGAAATAATCAGGTTAACTATTTGATTTAAAAGCTAAGGTTGCCAGTCATTGTAGGACAGATGGATAGTTTGATAAATCAGGCTTAATTCTCCAGTCTGCCGCAGTAATTCAATCATGCGAGTCAAATATGCATCCACGGCATCCCCTTCGGGACCCTTGGCAATCACAAACACATCTTCAAAATCGCCAAAGTCTTCACGGTGGATATTATGCAATTTCAACTGTTTCAGCATCATATCGGCCTCTTCCTGCGCCCAAACGAAGGCATCGATACGGCCATGGGAAAGTTTTAGCAAAGAACGTTTAATGGTTATCGAAGGTTCCGCAGGGATAGGCATGTAATCTGGAATCGCCTCCACGGTAAATACGCGCCCCGTTTGCTGTTGATCAAATAACATGGCCTTCGTTATCGGCTTATCCACATTGGTATAAAGCACATGGGTGACTTGCCCAAATGAAACAGAGCTAAAACGGTAAGGTAAGGCATCTAATGCGGCATTGTTACGAATGGCGGGCAAACCAAAATCAGCACGACCGAGCGACACACCTAGCATAGCCCGTGAAAGCGGGAAAACCTTAATCTCAATTTCAACCTCAGGATCTGCCCTATCAATTGCTTTAACCAGTTCCACAAATGGCCCTGTGCCATCGGCATTAATTAATCCAGGGATCTCCCCTAAATAAGCCGTCATTTGCCGCTTTCCGCCCGCATTGCTCACAACATCATCCGCCGCATAGACTGAGGTAAGAATGCTTTGAAGAAAAAGCACAGAAAAAATACATAAGGTAATAAAGTGACTGAACATGGGTGGTCCCTCAGTGGCTTTCTCAAGCTTAGCAGACGACAACGATTATGGCGTTCATTCCTCGCATCCAGATGAGAACGTGATAAAGCATCACTCAGTCACTGCGCTTAAGTCTTGTTTGCCGTATAATCAGCCGTCATTTTTCTATAGGCGGGCCAGCATGTTCCATATCGCACTCTATGAGCCAGAAATCGCACCTAACACAGGTAATATCATTCGCTTATGCGCCAACAACGGCAGCCAACTTCATCTAATTGAGCCACTAGGGTTTGATTTTGAAGAGAAAAAATTGCGCCGCGCGGGCTTAGACTATGCTGATTTAACCAATGTGACTCGCCACAAAGACTTCGATGCCTTCCTCGAAGCCATGGCAGGCAAGCGCATTATGGCTTGTACCACTAAAGGCAGTCGCCCGCATACTGAGCTGACTTTTGCGAAAGATGATGTGCTGTTATTTGGCCCTGAAACCCGCGGCCTGCCGATGGCGATTATCGAGTCAATTCCAACCGAGCAGCGATTACGCATTCCCATGGCGGCCACCAGCCGTAGTTTAAACCTCTCCAATGCGGTGGCGATTATCAGCTACGAAGCGTGGCGTCAGCTCGGGTTTGAAGGCGCTATTTAAGCACTGTCGAAGCTAAATCGCGGATTTGTGGCTAAGGGGCGGCTAATGAGATGGCGCGACAGGCGTCATCTCTATCCCACGAAACAGCTGATAGCGGTCGATATCATCGTCTAAATATTGGATATTCTGCGTCCATTCCCAACCACCCGCTTGAGCCTGAGTCTGAGTCTGAGTCTGAGTCTGAGTCTGAGTCTGAGTCTGAGTCTGAGTCTGAGCATCAAAGAGTAACTGGATCAACGCGGGTCTCGCATTAACAACGCCTTCCCCTAGCAGGGAATAATCCCCATTTTGTCGATATAAACTAAAGACTTGTTGTTTATCTTCCGCCACACCGTCGTAATAGGTCAGTAATACTTGATCGCCCTGCTCCCTAAACCACCAGGTTTCACTAAAAGGCGCCCGCGTGCCGATACTCACAGATAAGATCAACTGGCGCTGATCGTGGGAGCAAACGCCCGTGACGGCCACTTTTTTCGGAATTTCCCCCGCCTTGGCAGCATCACCCGCCCATTGCCCCACCAATTGTGGACAAAATTCCTTGAAACTGACCTTAGCGGCCATGACTGAAAAGGACGAAAACACGCTCAGTACAATGGCAAGACCCAGCATAAAGTTCAAACGGTCGATTTTAAGCGGCATATCTCTAGCACCTACCCGAAACAGATCAATACATTAGCGTTAAAAGCATCAATCGACAAATCCCCTAACGCAAACGATTCCTTTAACGACGGAATGAGCGCTTTGGTATTGTCGTTAGCCTGATTTTTTAGCGCCTAGATCAACCACTTTTGAGCTGAGATGCCCAACAAAGATTCACAGTTGCTTACATAACAGCTTATTCAGGCATGGCGGGTTTTCATGCTAACTTGCCACTTAGCAAAAATACGCAACATCATAATTCTAGTAACTGTTTGTATCACAAGGAGACACATAGTGAAGAAGACAAGCATTTTATTACTCTGTTTACTGCTGCCCTTTAGCTTGGCATTTGCAGAACAGGGCAAACCACTCTCAGCAGAATTGCTTTGGCAACTCAAACGTATCGGTAGCCCGATTGTCTCCCCCACGGGCGAGCACATTATCGCGCCAGTCACAGAGTACGATCTCAAAACGGATAAAGGCTCAACCCAGCTGTGGCATTTCGATGGCAAGCAAAACCGAGCCATCACAGCCAAAGGTTTAAGGGTGAGCGAGCCCGTGTTTTCCCCCGACGGCAAAACCTTGGCATTTGTAAGTAAGCGCAATGAAGACGAGGCGAGCCAAATTTACCTGCTGCCGATGGACGGTCCGGGTGAAGCGCAGCGCTTAACCGATATTCCCACTGGCGTTAACAGCATTAAGTGGGTTGGCAAGCATTTGTATTTCATCAGCAATATCTTTCCTAATCAAAGCTGGGAGGAAATGAAAACCCAGCTTGCCACAGATACCGACAATAAGGTTTCTGCCCATCAATGGAACGCCTTGCCCTATTCACAATTTGATCACTGGTTAGACGAACGTCGCCAAGCCCACGTATTTAGAATTCCGGCCAAAGGCGGTAATGTCGAAAATATCACCCAGCCTGCAGGCCATGAATTACCACGCTCAGACCAAAGCAGTGCAAGCTATGATGTTTCCCCCAATGAACGCTGGATTGCCTTCAATGCCTATGGCTCAGAGAATAAAGTCGATCCTAAAATTGATATATTTCTCGCTGCGATTGGAGACAACAAGGCCGAAAATCTCACCGCAGATAATCAAGCGCCGGATCTGAATCCTAGCTTTAGCCCTAACGGTAAAACGCTCGCCTTTACCCGCCAGAAAATCCCCGGTTTCTACGCCGATACCTCAAGGCTGATGCTGCTAGATATCGACAGCCGTAAACTCACAACACTCACAGCTGACTGGGACCGTTCTGTCTCTCAATTCAGTTGGACACCCGACAATAAGGGCTTTTATGCCACTGTGGAAGACGCCGCCACAAACCGCATTTACTCTATCGATGCAAAAAACGGCAAAGTAAAAGCCATCACAGAGGCAACCGATTTTAGCCAACCCGCCATAGGCAAAGACGGTGCACTGATTGCCACCAATCAGAGCTTCTTGTATCCCGCTCGCTTAGTCAGCATCAATCCCCGCACTGGCAAGATTGAACGCCTAGAAAACTTTAACGACGATATTCTCAAAGATGTCGACCTAGGCACTTATGAATCCGTCACCTATAAAGGCTATCAAGGTAAAGATATTCAAATGTGGGTTCACTATCCCGCAGGGTTTGATCGCAGCAAAAAATACCCATTGTTTATGCTCGTCCACGGCGGACCACACAATGCCCTGAAGAATCCCCTGATGATTTACAAATAAATCATCAAATTAGGGTGGAAGCGCATCTTGTTGCATGATCAAATGGTTTCGCCAAAAACTACACTTGGACAACAAGATGCGCGAAGCCAATATCCTACAACATTCTTTACACCAATACTGCCCAGAACTTCACCTAAAACGATTAAACAGCTTGATGCTGGCCTCTAAGGCACTGATTGAATGTAAGACACTGACCTTGACTGAGTTAGGTCGAAATTTACCAACCACGGCCCGAACCAAGCACAACATCAAGCGCATTGATCGTTTGCTCGGCAACACGCATCTGCATCAAGAACGGTTAGCTGTCTACCAATGGCATGCCAGCCTCATCTGTTCTGGTAACCCTATGCCGATTGTGCTCGTCGATTGGTCAGACATCCGAGAGCATAAACGCATCATGGCCCTGCGCGCCTCAATAGCCTTCAATGGCCGCTCTATTACCCTGTATGAGAAGTCCTATCCCCTATCAGAACAATGCTCTAAGGCCTCCCACAACGGTTTTTTAGCGGACTTAGCCAAGATTTTACCTTTGCATGTTACCCCTCTCATCGTGACTGACGCGGGGTTCAAAGTGCCTTGGTACAAAGAGGTTGAGGCGCATGGTTGGTTTTGGCTAAGCCGTATTCGCGGTACAGTTCAATTTGCAGATATTGGCGCTGAAAATTGGCGTGCAGTTCGCAGTACACATGACTTGGCCAACGGTCAAGCGAAGAGCCTGGGTTGTAAGACCTTGACCAAAACTAACCCTATCAATTGCCATCTCACGCTTTATCGTAGCAAACCTAAGGGGCGTACAAATCAGCGTTCAACGAGGACTAATTGCCACCATCCATCGGCAAAAACGTACTCAACATCGGCGAAAGAGCCTTGGGTGTTAGCCAGCAATTTACCACCAGAATCTCGGAGCCCAAAGCAGCTGGTAAACCTGTACGCCAAACGTATGCAAATAGAGGAAACCTTTCGTGACCTCAAAAGCCCGGCATACGGCTTTGGCTTACGCCAAAGTCGTACCAACAGTCCAGAGCGATTCGACATCATCCTACTGATAGCGTTGATGGTTCAATGCCTGTTGTGGCTAGTTGGTTTACACGCACAGCAACAGGGCTGGGATAAGCATTTTCAGGCCAATACCATTGGGCATCGAACGGTACTCTCAACGATTCGCTTGGGATTGGAGGTACTCAGGCGGCCTGATTATCAAATCACGGAGAAAGAATTGCTGGCGGCCTGGGTATTATTCGCCAATCAGTTGCTCAAATATGGCTATGCTATGGCTGATTTATGAGGGGATCCTTCAGCACAATGCCATTACCGACGGTTTCCATTACCGTTGGAACGCGCAAACCTTTGCTTCTTGGGGTTATGTCACTGCGTGGCCAAACTTCCACGGTTCGAGCGGCTTTGGTCAGGAATTTGCCGATGCCATCAATCCCGATTGGAAGACAAAACCCCTTGAGGATGTGCTCAAGGCGGCAGACTGGTTTAAACAACAAAGCTGGATAGACAGTGATCGCATGGTGGCGGGCGGCGCAAGTTATGGTGGTTACCTGACCTCGATTATTTTGGGTCAACCGCATCCCTTTAAAGCGCTATTGATCCATGCTGCGGTTTACGACATGTATGCACAAATGGCGTCGGACTTTGCCGTGCACAGCACCCGATTTGGCTACTATTGGGATAATCCAGAACTGTATAAAGCCATATCGCCCCATTACTTTGCGGGCAATTTCAACACTCCAACCTTAGTCAGTCATGGTCAACTCGATTACTTAGTGCCGGCGACCCAAGGGTTTGAGCTGTTCCACACCCTACAAAGTCGACATGTTGAATCGCGGATGATTTATTTCCCCGATGAAAATCACTGGATTATGAAGCCCAATAACTCAGTCTACTGGTATAACGAAGTGAAGAAGTGGATGACCAATTATGCTAAGCCGGGTGGACAATAAACGCTGCATCTAGAACCTAGAACCTAGAACCTAGAACAGGAAAGCAAAAGGTCTGCACTATGCAGACCTTTTCTTTATTGAATCAAGCCTCGCAATGATAGCTTATTGGCCAAATCCCGTGGCTTTAATATCCACGGTTTGCACTTTGCCATACTTAGCGGCGATAGGAGCAATCTTAGCCGCGTTGCCAATCAGCACAAATTGCAGATCTTTTTGCGGGAAATACGTTTTCACGAGTCTTTGGGTTTCAGCTAAGGTCAAACCATCCACCTTTGCTTGGAACTCATTGATAAACTTATCATCGAAGCCATACAGATACATGCCAGACAATAATCCCGCCAGTTGGCCTGAGGTTTCAAACTTAGGTGGGAACTGGCCCTTCACATAGGCTTTAGCCGAATCTAAGGTCGCTTGATCTACGCCTTTCTCCCATAAACGAGCATAGGTTTTCAGTGCGAGATCAATCGCTTCTTGAGTGGTTTCCGTCTTAGTAAAAGTACTGATAGTAAACACACCCGAGTCGGTATAAGGGCTAAAACCTGAGCGTGCGCCATAGGTTAAGCCAGCGTTTACCCGCAGCTCGTCGTTAAGCCAAGAGGTAAAACGACCACCTAAAATAGTGTTCACTACTGTTAAACCGACATAGTCTGGATTGTCACGACTAATGCCTAAACCGCCGATAACAAAGGTGGTCTCGATGGCATCGGGTTTATCCACCAGCAAAACTTTAGCCGCAGTTAACTGAGGTAAACCTTGGTTTAAGTCAGGCTGCACCAGCTTTTCGCTGCCTTGCCACTGACCAAAGGTTTGCGTCAACTTAGCCTTCATGGCGGCAACATCAAAGTCACCCACGACGGTAATCGCGGTATTGGCCGGTTGGTAGTAACTCTTATGGAAAGCGCGCAGTTGCGACACTGTCACTTGTTCAAGCGAATCACTGTTACCCGAAGCCGCATTACCATAAGGATGGGCACCGAATACCAGCTTATCGAAGTAACGACCAATCACAGCTCGTGGGCTTTCTTTATCTTGCTGCAGCCCCGCAATCGCGCGTTGCTTAAGCTTATCGAACTCGGCAGCATCAAAGTCTGGCGTTAACATCGCCGCGCTAAATAAGCCCAGCATGACGTCAGTGTCTTTCGCCATAAAATCGGCACTAAGATAACTGCCTTCTTTATCCGCTTCAGCCCCTAAACTTGCACCGAGAAAATCCACTTGCTGCTCGATATCCGCCTTAGATTTACCCGCCGCCCCTAACAACAAACCTTCTGCTGTCATTTGCGCCACGCCTGCGGTGGTGTCATTAACCGCACCCGCACGTACCACGGCATTTAAGGTGACCAAAGGCACTTCTCGCTGCGGCATTAAATACACAGTTAAGCCGTTATCCAGCACGAACTTGTCGTAACTTGGCATCACAAAGCTGCCAGTTTCGACACGTTTTGGCGCCGATGTCGAAGCACAACCCGCTAAGGCTAAACTTGTGCCTAGGGCTAATGCGGCCATTAACTTAGAAGGTTTGCCAAGTGATGCCATCTTAAGTGATTTCATTGCTGTCGATTTCATTGCCATCGATTTCGCTGCCGTTGATTTCATTGCCATCGCTTTCATTGGGAGCTCTCCTCGTTTGCCGCCAGCACAGCTACAGTGCGATTCGATTTACGTAAATAGGTTTGGGCAACACGTTGAATATCTGCTGGCGTCACCTTGTTATAGGCTTCTGGCGCATTAAATAGCTTGTCATAACTGCCAAAATACATCTCATAGGTGCCTATGGTATTGGCCTTGCCATTGATGGTTTCCATCGAACGATAAAAATCCATCAACTTGATATTTTTAACTTTATCCAGCTCTTGCTGGGTAACACCCGTTGTCGCAATCGCATCGATTTGTTCAATCAGTGCCTGCTCCAGCGTCGAGGCTTTCACCTCAGGTGTGGCAACACCCATCACATAGAAGAGGTTAGGGTCGACCGACATCGGCATATAGGTTTGCGCTTCTAAGGCCACTTGTTTATCAACCAGTGATTGATATAAACGCGAGCTATTACCTTGGCTTAGAATCGAGCTTAATAAATCCAACGCATAAAAATCTGCGTGAGTCGCCGCCGGAATATGATAAGCCAGCATCACATTAGGTGTGCTCACCGATGCCTTTTGCACAAAGGTACGACGCTCACCCTTTTGCTCAGGTTCTACGGTGCGAATCGCTTTAGGCGGAGTTTGTGCCGGAATAGGCGCAAAGTACTTGTCGGCCAAGGCTTTAACTTGGGCAAGTTTCACATCACCGGCAATCACGACCACAGCATTGTTCGGCGCATAATAGGTTTTGTGGTACTGCACAAGATCGTCCAGTGTCCAAGCGGCGATATCCGACTCGTGACCGATCACCGACCAAGAATACGGATGGGCTAAAAACGCCACGCCTTTGATTTCACCCTCGAGGGCATTCCAGTTAGAGTTTTCTAAGCCAGTGGAGCGTTCCGACTGCACTACGCCACGTTCGCTATCGACCATAGTTTGGTTGATATCTAAGTTTGCGATACGGTCGGCTTCGAGATCGAACATAGTTTCGAGCGCATTAGCGGGGAACCAATCGGTATAAACCGTCATGTCTTCAGTGGTATACGCATTGTTCGCGCCACCTGCGGCTTCCATAGTGCGGTCGAACATTTTTGGACCGTACTTTTTCGAACCGTTAAACATCATGTGTTCGAAAAAGTGCGAAATACCGGTGATGCCGGGCACTTCGTTACGTGAACCGACTTTCCAAAACAAGTACATGTTGGCATTGGGAATAGAGGCATCTTCTAGCACCATGATTTTCATGCCGTTATCTAGCGTGAAACTCTTAATGTCTTCTGCCGTGGTGGCCTGTGCTTGGCTTAGGGGATTAAAAAGTCCCATGGCCAACACCAGAGCCGATAGCGTGCGCTTCATCTTGTTCGCTCCTTGCTGTAAGTATTTACATATGAAGGTAAATTGTTTAACAAATCAAGCGCAGAAAGCGTATCCCGCGCCGATTTTTTGTAAGCTCAAGTTATACCGAAGAGCTTACGGAATAAGACTTGCGCGGCTTATTGCGCGTTAAGCGCCGTTAATGCCACTTTAGTCATGGCCTCAACCCCGACTTTTAACGCACTTTCATCTACATAAAAAGCCGGAGAATGATTGCTGGCCGCGGTTTCAGGGTCCGTTCCCTTTGGCGTTACCCCGAGGAAGAAAAACATCCCCGGCGCTTCTAAGGCGTAATAAGAAAAATCTTCGGCACCTGTGATTAACCCAGGCTCAATCAGCATCTTATCGCCCACCACACTGGCAAGCACAGGGCGCATGCTAGCGACTAATTCAGGATTATTGACCACAACAGGATAACCTGGGTGGATCTCTGTGGTCGCGGTCGCACCAAGGGTTTTCGCCGACAGCTCGGCTATTTCAGTTAAACGCACTTTGATATCGGCGCGCATGGGCTGGTCGAAGGTGCGAATAGTGCCAATCAGCTCGACTTCATCGGGAATAATGTTAGAGCGAATGCCACCATTAACCGCACCAAAGCTCACTACGGCAGGGGCTTTAGTGATATCCACCTGACGGCTGACGATCGTTTGCACGTTAGTGATAATTTGCGCCGCAGCGACAATAGGATCGACCCCATTCCAAGGGCGCGAACCGTGGGTTTGGCGGCCTTTCACTTTGATGGTAAAAGAATCCTCACTCGCCATCGCCGGACCACTGCGCACACCAATCATGCCACTCGGCATGCTCGAGGTCACATGCATACCAAACACTTGGTCAGGTTTACGCTTAGCAAACAGCCCTTCTTTAAGCATTAATTCTGCGCCGCCTTCTTCCCCGTCTGGCGCGCCTTCTTCGGCAGGTTGGAAGATAAACATCACATCCCCCGCGAGGCTATCTTTCACTTTGACTAAGTTCTCGGCCACACCCATCAACATAGCCACATGGGTATCGTGGCCACAGGCATGCATCACACCCACCTTTTGAACGCGGTAAGTGTCGGTCGCCTTAGAGGCAAAGGGTAAGTCAACCACCTCAGTCACAGGTAAAGCATCCATATCCGCCCGAATCGCAATCAAGGGACCGGGCTTCCCGCCTTTCAAAATGGCCACCACGCCCGTATGTGCAACACCCGTTTGCACTTCTAAACCTAATGATTTCAGATGCTTTTCAATAATCTTGCTGGTGCGAAACTCACGGTTAGACAACTCAGGGTGTTGATGCAAATCACGACGCCAGCCGATCACCTTTTGCTCCACACCCGCCGCCAACTTAGCCGCATCCGGCATAGTATTGGTCGCCGCTTGCGCCGAACTCAAACCCGCGCCCATAAAGCTCAAGGCTAAAGCCGAAGCGAGTAATGTCTTGGAAAAAATGGCTTTGTTTGCAGAAAAGTTAAGCCCAAATGATCTTGGGATCGATGATGTTGAGATAGCAGATTTTGAAATAGCAGATGGTGATACAGAGGATGCAGTCATAGCGATGGCCTATTGTTGTTTTTATAAGCTACCTAAACTACACGGAGATCACAGTATTGTTAATAGATTTAATTATTGGGTTGAGTAAGTTCATCTAGAATGACATCTACACTTTCGTATTTGACAGCCTCATTTACTGCAAAATCTACCTCCGCACGAGGTAGATTTAACAGGGTAAAATACTATTTAAACTTAATTACATAATCCCATATATTCATACGTCAGATCTTGCGGATTACATTTCTCTTTTTCAGTTCCACATCCGTATCCTGCATAGCCACGTATGGATGTCTGAAAGCGGCAAATTTGAACACCCCCCTCGTCTAAAACCCCTCCCCAATGACCATATATTTCATCACTGGAAAGAGATGTCTGAGTGGTCGTTTGAGTTTTGTTTCGCTCAAAAAATTGTACTAAACATGGATCAACTTTATCCCCATTAAATCGCACTGAATTATCTTTACCTGATGGAGTGAAAAGATCTCTAATTGAAACACCTCCAGCATAAGAAAGATCTGGTTCTAATTCAAAATTAAAACCTAAACTTCTTTTCCCTTTTATATAATACGTCCCACCATATGAAACACTAAAGGTCAGTCTGTTATCAGGCATTACACGATCATCATTTTCATCGTAAATCATATAAACAAAGATTTTACTAGCAGTACTGTGATTAAAACTAATACCAACTTCTGTGAGACCTAAAGTGAGCCCTGTGAGATCTGTATCCTTAAATCCCTCAATATACTGTGCCCAAGTCTGCCCGCCTAAACTTTTTTTCATTATATCACCAAGCTCATTAAACACCTGTTGTTTATAATCTTTTGATGTAAAAAAATCAGTAGGGAAAGGAGACATAGTACATTGTGCATTTTGATTTGAGCCAATGCCTTGTGAAAACTGTGCAGATAGAGTGTTTTTATTTAAGTAGCTGTTATCATCTTCTCCGGCATAAGCCACTATTGAGTTTTCACTAAGTTGACGGAATGAATTATCAATTTCATAAAATATGTCTAAATCACTCTTCTCACCTTGTGTCAGGGGTAGTGACTTTATTTCAATATAACCAGACTCATCCGCTGAATAAACAATAAACTTGCTTGCAATCCTTTCTACTGGATTTGCTACAATCATTGTTTTATTTTGCTTATAACAAACCCAATCCTCTTCCTGAGGCACTTCTCCTTTTGGAGTTGTAAATTTACATTTCTTTGGAGGAACCTCTTTTTTCACTACACTAGTAAAATCTGTATGACTACAATTATGACATGCGTATGCTGTAATCTTTGAGCCTGTGGAACCATATGATAAAAAACTAAATAGTGGAATAACTAAAAAAACAACTGGAAAAAACTTTAATACCCTCATTTACAATTTCTCATTAACTACATTAAATTTGAAACTTTGCCATGCTGTTTCAAGTTGCACAATACGCTATTAGTATTAACAATATTACAGCATGTCATGCCAAAAAATGACATGCCAACCACACAATCAACCAGCTAATTAATAACATGTAAAATGACAATACATTTTGTACAAAAAACAAACTAGATCAACGTTTAGTTTATAAGTCCACTAAATATATTTTTTCTTAAAATAATCTATTTCTAAAATTACAGACTAATTTAAACTCAAGCATTTATGCAAAAACACTACGTCCTTATCGATGACAAAAGGATGGAGACAAAAAGATGGGACATACATAACTTCTAGGGTTGAATGTAGTCTTTTCACATTAACTTTTCTAGAGCCAAAGCATGATTCACCCTATTTATCTTTTGAACTGAGAAACTGGCCTTGGGGCAAAAGCGTATTAGCCAACAGCGAATGTAAAATTCGCCGAGTTTCGTGCATGAACCAGACTAAGCAAGTCTGATTCACAAATTTTAACGATCATGTATTTCAATCTCGTCCTAAAGACATTTTATAAAACCTTCAGGCCAAAAATTTTCATTGATAAATGCCTTGAAAAATCGGACTGGCGGCGCTCTATTAAACAAGGCCAAGATGCTAAGCACCATTGGTAAAATAGACAACATTAAATTGTCTATTTTGTCGCAATGCCATAGTCAGCACGAAAGGATTTCAACCCTCGGCTTGAAAATTGTAGGGCACGGGTGTCGAGGGCTTTCTCTGCCCAGCCTTTAGCCAAAATATCCTTAAGAATCCATTGACCTAGAACACCTGCAAGATGACTGCGGCGTTCGCTCCAATCGAGGCATGACTTACACAAAGGGCGGCGAGATTGACGACTTTTCGGCACATAACTTAAACCATCTATTTCTCCATCCGTGATGCCCAGCAACGAGAGATCCACACCACGTTTGGCAAAAAAGGTCATCCCTGCCGCGGTGATTTTTGTTTCGCCCCCTTCATGGACGATCAAATCCTGCCGACTTAAGCTGTCGTAAAGTGCAACACCCAATTCACCCGCGAGATGGTCATAACAAACACGAGCTAGTCTCAATCTAGGGTCCGCAGGTCCATGAATGACCTTAGGGTTCGCAATGGCAGCGCTCATGTTGAGCAGACTTTCCAACAGTTCGGCCACTTGGCGGCTCTGCAGCTGAAAATACTTATGCCTCCCCTGCTTACGCACGAGCAATAGTTCACCTTCAACCAACTTAGTTAAATGGCTGCTGGCAGTCTGTGGCGTGATGTCTGCTTCAAGAGCCAGTTCTGTTGCCGTCAATGCCTGTCCGCCCATAAGAGCAATCAACATACGTGAGCGGGCGGCGTCACCAATCAAGTTGGCAATAAAAGCGATGTTAGGTTCCATGCTTGTAATCTCATTCGGGAACAGTTCGATAACCATCGAAGCATTAAGTTTTCAGGTAATTACAATGCAACTAAAACCTCTAGCACACAAGTCAATGGCGCCAAACACTATGAAAATTACCTGTTTTATCGAATACAAAATAGACCCCTTCAAATTGGAACAATTTGCCCAATATGCTGAAAACTGGGGCGATATTATTCCAGCCTACGGCGGCGAACTCCTTGGCTACTTTCTGCCACACGAAGGCACCAATGACACTGCATATGGTCTCATTAGTTTCGATAGTCTGGCCCACTATGAACGCTATAGAGACAAACTGAAGACAGAAGCCGCAGGCAAGGCAAATTTTCAGTTGGCCAAGCAAGGAGAATTTATTTTGAGTGAAAAACGCAGTTTCCTAAAGCCGATAGCCAAGACCTATCAAAGAGCTGCGGAGACAAAACTATGATGGTCGTTATTTTTGAAGTCGTGCCGAATACCGGCTACCAAGAAAGGTATTTAGAGATAGCCGCCGACCTGAAATCGAGCCTGAGTAACATTGAAGGATTTATTTCAATCGAACGGTTTCAGAGTATGGTCAATCCCGAACGCTTATTATCGCTGTCATTCTGGGAGAATGAGGCTGCGGTACAGGCTTGGCGACAACAGATATATCACCGCGAGGCACAAACTCAAGGACGCGAACAATTATTCGCCGATTATCGCCTGCGGGTTGCCGAAGTTGTTCGTGACTATGGCATGTTCGACCGTGCTCAGGCACCAAGGAGCAACTGATATGCTGCTACTTGAGTATCTGAACGCCCATTTTTATACTCGGCAACAACTGCTCGAAGTGACAGGGCAGACAGAAGCTAGGTTGATTAACTACCAAAATCAAGGCGTTATGCCTGCATGCTCCTATCGACTGCAGCTCAGCATAGTTTGCGATTCCGTCTTTGGCACACATAATGAACAGCTGGCAATTGAATACTATGCCAAAGGCTATGGCGCTTGGTTAACTATGCTGCATCAACTCGATACAGACACAGACATTTATCCCATCTTTCAGCGGCGCTATCTTGAAGCCATTGAAAAATTAACCACCCCAGAAGGCAACGGCCTCGAGCGGATTCCAGACACCAATCTAGAGCAACATATACAGCAGGAATGGGAGCATTTCCTAGCGGGCACCTATGGCTTATGTACTCAATCTGGATTACCGGAAGATATTGCCGCCAAAGAACTCGCCATAATCACAATTAACGCTTTAACCAGCAAAGACGAGCTGAGTCATAACGAGCTGCTCAAACTGACAACGGCAGTCACGCTGCTAGATGAGGTCAGCGCTGCATTTGCGCCGCACGAAAAATCCCGAAGTTCCCGCTATCGTCTAGTGGATGAAATACGTCGGCGTTATCGACTAGCGGATCACGCCAACACATAGCCTTAGCTGCAAAGGACATGATTTCAGTTAAACAACTACGACTGCATTAATTTACTTTATGCATCTCTTTATATAAAAACACTACGTCTTTATCGATGATTTCGAGTCGCCAGCCATAGTAATGCGCAAGCCATTCAAAGGTCGCTTCGGCATAAAAGTTGATGTGGGTGGGATCGTTTTTATAGTGCCAGCGGGTAAATGCGGTTTTATCCTGCACGCGCTTGGTCATGACCGCCAAAATGCCGTTGGATTTTAATAACCTATCTAGCTGAGTAAGCAAACCTGCGGCATCGCTCACATGCTCTATGACTTCTGTTAACGTAATAAAATCGTATTGGCGAGCCAAGGCTTCAGGATTGTTGGCGTAATAAAGGTCGTAATTATCGATTTGATAGCCACGCGCCTTTGCCATCAAACTCAATGCCTTGCCTTCGCCGCAGCCAAAATCGAGCCCTTGAGCCGCAGTGCTAACACGGCTAAGTAGTGGCTCGAGTGTGCGGTTTAAAAAGGTTTGATAGCCAAAGTCATCGGCATGATTCTCGTGCTTATCGTACTCGGCTTTTTCTGCCTCGGCCGAGAGATAAAACTCAGGAGGCACGCTCACCAGTTGGCAGGTTTGGCATTGATGGTAGTCGCGCTTTTTATCTTGATGATAAGCGAGTAATTCAGTGCCATGGCATAAGGGGCAGATATTCAACAACAATTCCTAGGGATAGTAAGGTGCATAGTAATGAGAATAGTCGCAATGCCAACAAATAATGCTCGCACTGCCTAGCTGAAATCGACTGTGTCGATGCTCTAATTAAGGCTTAGGGATTTTACGCTCTTTTGCTGCGGCTTCTTTTGCTTCCCGTAAATATTTTTGCTCGCGACTTTCTCTTTCGTCGAACTGTTTCTGTGCCTTGAGTTTTTGCTGAGCCTCCCAATCATTGGTTTGGGACTGCTGTTTGATTTTATCTTCTCGCTCTGCCGTCTCTTTCGCCGCTTGGCGCGCCTTTTCTAATTGGGCCTGCTCTAATCGCTGGGAGTCTATGCGGGCCTTATCGGCTCTTTGCTCTAGGGTTAATTTTGGCTTAGGGGACTCGGCGGCATTGGCTACAGCAAAATAAACACTAGAAATCAGTATTAACGACATCAACATTTTAGAGATTAGCACTTTAGATAAATGCGCCATTTCCGGCCTCCTTTATTTGGTCATCGGATGGATGAACGATAACAGCCAACTCGCACAAGATGCGCAAAACATAGCATAAAATCTGCCTAAGCTTGGAATATTCAGCAGGTGTTCTTAAAAAATATGCTTAAATACAAGTCTTAAACTACACTTTTTGAGTTTCTATTTGAGTGAAACAACAATTAGGTTTATTTTTAACCCCATTGGAATGATGTACTATTGGGCAACTTCGTATCAACGAAGACCTAAAAAATAGGATGTGACCTTATATGTGTCACAAGGGAGTATCCTAAATGATCAGATGGCAACACTTACTTAAGAAACTCAGTACGGATGATCCAGTACTGCAAGAAAAGCTGTCGCTCTGGCAAGCACATCCCCACAAAACTCCCCTAGCCTTAATTCAAGGCTTCAGCTTTATTAGCGCCAACCAAGCGACACTCGGTTATTTTGAGACTGAGTATGACGCCTTTGTGAATGCGACTCCCTATGACTTTTCTCCGAGAATTCAATCATCCGGCCGCAACAGTGTTGAATATGCGAGGGAAATGATCCTCGAAGCCATTGCAGGAAATAATGTTGAATTCAACTGGCTACACTTGAGTCAACTCGGCAATGAACTGCCAACTCGAGTAAACCTTTATCGCTGCTATCTGCAGCAACAGCCCGTTGTGCTCGTGGAATTTCAAGCGCTCAATCGCCGTAATCAAATGCGCGAAATTATTACCGATGGCTTTGCCCATATTCCTAAAGAGATTTTGTCGACGACGCTCGAGGAAAGTGCCGAAGCTGTGTATATCACAGACTCCGATGATCAGATTTTGGCCGTTAATAAAGCTATGTGCCGTATTTGCGGTTATAGCGCCGAGCAGCTTATCAGTAAAACCCCTGAATTTTTAGAGTTGAAAAGCCATCATTTAGGGGCAGAAACCGAATGCCAAACTGCACTGAAGCAAAGGGGCTTTTGGCAGGGTGAAACCTGGAAGAAACGTTCAGATGGTAGCAATTTCCCTGCTTGGCAGAGTAGCCGTAAAATCATTACCGAAGATGGCGCTCACTATAATGTGAATATTTTCAGTGATATTAGCACGAAAAAGCTGCTCGAAACTCAGCTGACGACCCGTGCTATGTACGATACCTTGACTGGATTGCCTAACCGATTCCACCTTAAGCAGATCCTCAATACTGCCCTCGAAAAACTTAAAACCGATCCCCTCGCCCTCGGTGCGCTAATGTTTTTAGATCTCAATGGGTTTAAAAATATCAATGACAGCTTCGGCCACTCCATGGGCGATAGAGTATTACAACTCGTCGCAGCCAGACTCGAAGCCGGTTGTATCGAAAAAGCAGACATAGCCAGGATGGGCGGAGATGAGTTTACCTTAGTGCTGCAAGACTGTAGCTGCAAGGATGAAATCCAACTGTTTGCAGAACAGATACTCAGCTTATTTGAGAGCCCCTTTGAAATTGAAGGACAAAAGTTTTTCTTAGGCACAAGTATCGGCATTGCACTATTTCCGACCCACAGTGATAAGGCGGGACAACTGATAAGTCTTGCAGATACGGCTATGTACTGTGCTAAAAAGAGCTTACCGCACCTCGTATTTTACGATAAGGCTATGAGCCAGGCTGCAGAGTTAAAGCTGCAGTTAATCAATAGTCTAAGACATGCTCACAGCTTAAAACAGTTCACTCTCGCCTATCAGGCCATAGTGGATTTACACACAAATCAAACGATTGCAGCCGAAGCATTACTGCGCTGGCAAAAATCACCTACCGAGTATTATGACGCTGCCGACTTTGTACCATTGCTGGAAGAAACAGGGTTAATTGTCAGTATTGGTCAATGGGTATTAGAACAAGCTTGTGTGCAAGCGGCACTATGGCGGGCACATAATCAGGCGGACTTTAGAATTTCAGTCAATGTGTCACCACTGCAATTGGAACACTTAGACTTTATCGACCAAGTACTTAACGCCTTGGACATGGCTAATTTACCTGCTGAAGCACTGATTTTAGAAATCACCGAATCGGCACTTTTACGCCAACCTGAGCAAGCACGACTCACACTCAACCGCATAAAAGCCCTAGGTGTCAGCATTGCCATAGATGATTTTGGTACTGGGTTATCTTCACTCAGTCGTTTAGGCACTTTGCCCATAGACAGTGTAAAAATTGATGCCGAGTTTGCCTTGCGCTTAAACGAAGTTTCAGGACAAAAGCTCTGCAATGCCATAGTGCAACTCGCACAGGCACTCGATATTCACTTCGTCGCCGAAGGTATAGAGACTCAACAACAAAGGGACATAATGACAGACATGGGCCAAGGTTTTGCCCAAGGATTTCTTTTTGGTTATCCGAGTTCAGTCGATAACTTCACCCAAACCTTTCTTGCGGAAAAACATATAGCTTAAGGCTCGATAGCCCTGCCAGCACGCCATCAACTAATGGTGATTAACAATAGAATTACTCCCCTGCAAAGCCAGTTATGGACTGGCAAAGCACTCTCAACATTCGCACCGAACAATGAACACCTATGCAACTGTTTTCTAGGAAGAGTTTGATTAGAATGAGAGAAGAAACAGAGGCGTTACAGAAGTATTCTTGCGGAAAAACATATAGCTTAAAACTCGATAGCCCTGCCAGCACGCCATCAACTAATTGTGATTAACAATGGAATTACTCCCCTGCAAAGCCAATTATTGACTGGCAAAGCACTCTCACTATGATTAACAAAAACATATAGCTAAAGCTCGATAGCCCTGCCAGCACGCCATTAACTAATTGTGATTAACAATGGAATCACTCCCCTGCAAAGCCAATTATTGACTGGCAAAGCACTCTCACTATGATTAACAAAAACATATAGCTAAAGCTCGATAGCCCTGCCAGCACGCCATCAACTAATGGTGATTAACAATGGAATCACTCCCCTGCAAAGCAATTGGCTGGCAAAGCTATCTCATCATTTGCTGCGCAAATGAATCCTTATTATTAAACCGTATTTCACACTAAGTTAGCGTGATCTGAATAAGATTTTGACTAATTTAATTCGTACGCAGTATCAAAACTCAATAACTTAAAGGCATTAATTCAGACCTAAAACCTCTAAGTCTAAATAATGTCAAAACATTCACTTAGTCTCGCAGTTAGGTTTGTTTGAGTTCTGATAACGAGCCTGCACAGTGCTCGGCATCGCCTTAATTCGCAGCTCAACCATAGCATCAAATGCCGCCATTAATGGCTGAACATCCAGTGCTGGATCAAGAGCGCTTAGCATATAAGCGCAAGCTTCTAAGGTCGATAAACTGTCGCTACGACTCGACTTACGGATCCGATAACGCGACTCATAACCTTCAGCCATATGCACCGCTGGATACTGGGTTAACCAAGGATTCAGCTGCAACATCTTAAATGCCTTACGCCAAGTACCATCGAGTAAGAGCAATACACAACCAGGGTTGATAGGCTGCTGTTCAACACTCACACTTTGCTCAGAGGGATAGACGAGATAAATCGGCTTATTACATGCCGCTAAATATTCCCGCAAACCATTGAAGTCGGCCTCGTTTTCGCCCACATAAACTTGCGTTTCAGCGACCACAAGACTCAATACCCGCACACTATTTTTTTTATGTTCGACTTCACTCGGGTGCTGTAAAACCACCAACTGAGTCATTGGAGAGATAGGCTGAACACTCGCACACAGGCAAGCATTCAGGGGATAACGACAAATAGCACAATAGTGGCGGGACAAGCTTTCCCCCTGTTTGAGTAAGTTATTTTACGAGTATACCAAAGGATAAAGAGGTACAAGGCACAATAAAAAATACCCACAGTTCGCGGTCAAACAAACTGTGGGTAAAGGGTGTACTCTATGATTAACGACTTTGTAATTAACCTGTGCTGCGAACTAATGCTCGCCAGCTAACTGCTCTTGATGCCAGTGGTCAAATCGACTCAGCGCCATCATCAATAATAAACCGAGAGGAAATACGCCCATCACTAAGGCCACTGCATAAGGTGCGGTTAAACTCGTTTGTTGTACGAGTCCAGCAAGCACGGACGCACCGCTCATCTGAATAAAACCTAACATAGCCGCGGCAGTTCCAGCTCGTTCACCAAAGGCCGACAGAGCCATACTGGTCGCTGGACCGAGTAAGAAGGAAAACCCAACCCCTAACATCAACATAGGCAACATAAAGGCAAACGCTGCCATCATTCCAGTACTCGGACCGAATTGCTGACCCGCCACAGTGAGTGCTGCAGACAAAACGAGTATGGACAGGGCCAAAATCGTTGTAGGACGATTACCGAGTTTGCGAATGATCAGGGGTGCAGTAAAACAGGCCACGATATTAAACACGGCATTGAAACCGAATAGACCACTAAACATGAGCTCAGAAAGCCCTAAATGCCCAATCAACCATACTGGCGCATACGACACGTAACACAAAATCGCGGCCATCGCTGACATACAAGCAAAGGCATAAAACAAAAAATGAGCGTTACCGAGTACAGGCTTATATCGACCCCAACGGTAAAGTGGGCCAGTGGTGACCGTATTGGCAGGTCGAGTCTCAGGTAAGCGATAACCGACAACAAGCATCATCAACATGGCATATAACGTCATGAAGACGAAGGTTGAGCGCCAACCAAATTGCATTGCTAATAAGCCGCCTAAGGTCGGTGCTAATGCGGGAATAACGCAAATGGCGCCATTTAAGTAACTGTAAATCTTAGCGCCTTCCTTTTGATCGTAGCAGTCACGTACGGCGCTGAACACCACAATAGAAGTCGAACAGGCAGCCAAACCTTGCAGCAAACGGGCAATCTGTAACCAATGAAATTCGACAGCTGCAGCTGCTAAAAGGCTACTCGCACAGTAGAGTAACACCCCGAAAATAGCCACGGGACGGCGACCATAACGGTCGGCTAATGGCCCAATCAACACTTGACCTAAACCCATAGCGAATAAAAATAATACGATCGTGGATTGCACATCACTGGCAGATACGGCGAATTCTGCCGCCATAGTCGGCATTGAAGGTAAGTAAATATCGATGGCTAATGGGCTAAGAAGCACCATAGACATCAGGATAGGTAATAGATTGCGCCGCATAAATAATCTCAGTTGATCAGGAAAAGGTATTTCAGTGGGCGCTATTTTAATTAACTCAAGGTATGAACAGAAATGGTATAATTTCCAAAGTAAATTTCCTCTGAGGAATATCTGTGAATATCGACAACTTAGCCAGAATCGATCTTAACTTGCTGGTCATACTCAAAGTTCTGCTAGAAGAGCAAAGCGTGACTCGCGCCGCAAGCCGATTACATATAAGCCAGTCTGCCCTCAGCAAAAGCTTAAATCGGCTCAGAGAAACCTTAGATGATCCGCTATTTCAGCGTACAGCCCACGGCTTAAAACCCACGGCACATGCCCTCATTCTGGGACAAAAACTGCCGAATATTTTGCAAGACTTGTATCAACTCACTCAGCCTCCGACCTTCAATCCCGCCAGTAGCAATCGACAATTCTCCTTTGCCATGGTGGAAAGCGCCTATGAAACCTTAATCCCATATTTTATTGGCCCTATGTTGACCACGGCGCCCAATGTCAAACTTGACTCCTATGTCTGGACCGAAAAGTCGATGCAGGATTTACAACAAGGGCAAATTGACTTTGGTATTTCAGGGCGGGACTTGCATCCATTGTCCGATTTTCAGGTGGATCGCCTACCTGAAGGGATTGCCTATCAAACACTATTTACCGATCAACAAGTGTGTTTAGTACGTGAAGATCACCCATTGATGGCTGCGCTGGCTTCAGACCAATGGGCTCTCCCACTCTACCTCGACATGGCCCATGTGCAGGTTCGCTGTGAAGGCAGCGATTGGTGGGCGTTGGATTACTTTCTTGCCGATCTCGGCCATCGACGCCGGATCAGTACAACAGTACCCGATTTTTATGGTGCCGCCAGTGTGTGCGCCCACAGCGATTTAATTTTCACTCTGCCTTCGAGCTTTGCACGGCACGCCTGCCAGCTCTATCCGCTTAAACTACTGCCCTTACCCTTCGAATTTATGCCCATGGCCTATGTATTGTTATGGCATCAAAGAAATGATGAAGATCAGGGGCATAAATGGATTAGAGAAACGATTTGTCAAAGTGTGGCTAAGTTATTCAATCCCACAGAAATGCTTTAACACGACAAAACGGCCAGTAAAAAGCCCGACAAAGTAAAGGCTTTATCGGGCTAATATCGAGACAAACAATTAAGAATAGCGTTTACAGAATAAATGTCGCGACTTGCGCATTCAGGTCATTAGCGCGAGCTTTTAAGCCCCTCGCCTGTGCCAAATCTGCCATGGCCGATGCGGTAATCTCATCAGTCACATCTTTAATCGCAACCGTATTCTGGGTTATTTCACCCGTCACTTGAGTCTGTTCTTCCGCTGCGGTAGCAATTTGGCCTGCCATATCTGAAATCACGTTGACCGCTTGCGTAATTTCTTCAAGGGCTTTCGCCGCCGCATTGGCATCTTCTACGCTATGACCCGCTAAGGCTTGGCTGCTTTCCATCAAGCTGACTGCTCGAGCGGTAGTGCGTTGTAGCGTTTCAATCGTGGTATGTACTTCCTGAGTCGAATCTTGTGTGCGGCGCGATAATACTCGAACTTCATCGGCAACGACCGCAAAACCACGGCCTTGCTCGCCAGCACGAGCCGCTTCAATGGCTGCGTTAAGCGCCAACAGGTTAGTTTGCTCAGCAATCCCTTGAATTGTCGCCAGAATACTCGAGATAGACTTAGCGTGACGACTTAAATCGCCAATAACATCCGTTGCTTGAGTCACTTCATCGGCGAGTGAATTAATCGAGTTACGAGTTTTATTCACTAACTCTTTGCCCTGTAAACTGCTCGCTGCAGACTGTTGAGCCGCCGTTGCCGTGTTCTCAGCATTGGCTGCGATCTCATTAGTCGCACTCGCCATTTCAGTTACCGCAGTCGCGACCATAGCGACTTCTTGCTGCTGACGTTGTAACTCGGCAACTGAAGTTTGCGTGGTGGCAAGACTACGTTCAGCATCGGCATCTAACTCATTCGCTAACTGACGGATATGGCTGATCAGCTGATGTTGACTGCCCACAAAGCGGTTAAAGCTGTCGGCAAGCACGCCCACTTCATCTTGAGTGTCGACAGAAATACGTTGAGTTAAATCACCATTACCATCGGCAATACGCGCCAGTGCCTGCGATACTCGGCTCAACGGACCAAGTAGGACACTTACTAACCAAGAAATGGCAAATACACTTAAAATCAACACGAGTGCAGATAGCCCAAACTGAGTAAATAACAGGCTCGACAGCGGCGCTTCTAGCGTTTCCTTATCAAGCACTAGCACCAATTTCCAATCTGTATTGGGGATATCTACGCCCCAGACTAGTTTGTCACGGGCTTCATTTTCAAAATACATAGGTAACAAAGCACCAGCTTTACGGCTTAATTCCGGTAAGCTGTTATTCAGTTCGTTGTCGATATCACCTACTGGTTTCATCGTCTTTGCCGGATCTTTATAAGCGATAACCGTGCCATCTTTGTGCATCATGACTGCATAACCATTAGCCGGTAACTTCATCCGATTAACTTCTTCGATGAGATTACTAATCGACAAGTCTCCTGCAATAACTCCACCAGCAACAGGCTCAGCCAAAGTCACAACTAGAATGTTAAAAGCAGTATCGAGATAAGGTCGAGTTAATACACTCCCACCGGTTCGCGTAGCCTCTTGATACCAAGGTCGTGTACGAGGATCATAATTTGTATAGTCAGTTGCTGGCTCTGAGTCTCTCATATTACCGTTAGACTCACCAAAATATGTCGATTCAAATCCTCCCGATTGTTTAGCCTGTTTCATTGCTTGCACAATGTCATTATTCAACTGCCCACTGATTCCTTTAACAATTTGCTGGCGACTTGCAAGCCACTCACCAATCAGTAACGCTTGCTGGTCTCCAAGACGTTGAGCCTGTTCTAAGTTTACGTCTAACAGTACTTTCTTCTGACTTGTATAACTTTGCCAAGATAACAGTAAAATAACTGCTGAAAGAGCAAGAATTACAGATGAAAGGATTTTCTGCCTTAATGAATATGATTTCATAATATATTTCACAAATAAAAACAGGATAATTATGCCGACCAGAAAAATAACTGCTTCCAGTAGCGCTTAGTTTACTTAGATACGTCAAAATGACAGCGAATGAACTCACTCCTGTTCGTAAAAATAAACAAATTCATAATAAAAGCCAAGGAAAATCAACGTACACGTCTGAGCACTGGCATCCTGTTTAATAGAAATTAAAATTTATCCAGATTTAAATATGCACTATAGATTGCATGAAATTTAAAAAATCGCATATTAATGCTTATTGTTAAGAATTAAATTCAATTAGCAATATTGATTACTTATAAAAATATCTAGCTATAAAAATAAAGTGTCATTTTATTACATGACACTTTTATATAAAACTACACCATTCACTATTTTAAGCTTAGGCTATAGAATAAAGGTCGCGACCTGTGCATTAAGATCGTTAGCGCGGGCTTTTAAGTCTCGCGCCTGTGCCAAATCAGCCATGGCCGAGGCGGTAATCTCATCGGTCACATCTTTAATCGCAACCGTATTTTGAGTGATTTCACCCGTCACTTGAGTCTGCTCTTCCGCTGCAGTCGCAATTTGGCCTGCCATATCTGAAATCACGTTGACCGCTTGTGTAATCTCTTCAAGGGCTTTTGCCGCCGCATTCGCATCGTCAACACTGTGACCCGCTAATGCTTGGCTGCTTTCCATTAAGCTGACGGCTCTAGCGGTCGTACGTTGCAGTGTTTCAATCGTGGTATGCACTTCTTGGGTCGAATCCTGAGTACGGCGTGACAGTACACGCACTTCATCGGCGACCACGGCAAAGCCACGGCCCTGTTCACCAGCACGAGCCGCTTCAATAGCCGCGTTAAGCGCTAATAAGTTGGTTTGCTCTGCAATCCCTTGAATCGTCGCTAGAATGCTTGAAATTGATTGAGCATGACGGCTCAAATCCCCAATGACATCGGTCGCTTGAGTGACTTCATCGGCCAACGAATTAATCGAGTTACGGGTTTTATTGACTAACTCTTTACCCTGTAAACTGCTCGCTGCAGATTGTTGAGCCGCCGTCGCTGTGTTTTCAGCATTGGCCGCAATCTCATTGGTCGCACTCGCCATTTCTGTGACTGCGGTCGCGACCATAGCCACTTCCTGTTGCTGACGTTGCAGTTCAGCCACCGAGGTTTGCGTGGTGGTAAGACTACGTTCAGCATCAGCATCTAATTCATTCGCTAACTGACGGATATGGCTGATCAACTGATGTTGACTACCGACAAAACGGTTAAAGCTGTCGGCAAGTACGCCCACTTCATCTTGAGTATCGACAGAAATACGCTGAGTTAAATCACCGTTACCATCGGCGATACGTGCCAGTGCCTGCGATACTCGGCTCAACGGGCCCAGTAACATGCCAACTAACCAAGAAATCGCTAACACACTCAAGAGCAATACAAGTGCCGATAGCCCCAGTTGGGTGAGTAACAGGCTCGTGAGTGGCGCTTCTAGCGTTTCCTTATCAAGCACTAACACTAATTCCCAATCTGTATTAGGAATATCAACGCTCCAAACTAACTTGTCGCGTCCTTCATTTTCAAAGTACATAGGTAACAGAGTGCCAGATGCACGACTCTGTTCAGGCAAGTTACGATTCAGCTCATTGTCGATATCACCTATAGGTTTCATCGTCTTAGCTTGATCTTTATAAGCGATAACCGTGCCGTCTTTGTGCATCATGATGGCATAACCGTTGGCCGGTAACTTCATCCGATTAACACCGTCCACTAGGCTTGCGATAGATAAGTCACCACCGACAACACCTTGCGCGGTAGGCTGCGCCATAGTCACAACCAGAATGTTATAAGCCACATCCACGTATGGTTTTGTCAAAATAAGACCGCGCTCACTGATGGCTTGTTGATACCAAGGGCGGCTACGGGGATCATAGCCCGTTCGGTCTATACTCGGATCAGAATCCAGCATTTGCCCCGCTTGGCTCCCAAAATAAGTTAACTGGAAACGGCCAGACGCTTGTGCTTGTTGTAATGTATTTAGGCTATCACCCTCAACTTTACTCGCCAGTGCCCCCATAATATCTTGGCGGCCAGCCAACCATTCTTGAATACGCTCTGCCTGCTGCTCACCTAAGCGTTGCACTTGTTCTAGGCTGTTTTGTAACAGCTGGGACTTTTGGCTGGAATAACTTTGCCATGACAACAAACCAATCACGAGTGAAAGGGCTACCACGACGGAGAACAGAATTTTTTGCTTGAGCGAATATGAGTTCATGTTGGCGTCTAATTTATTAACAAAGCAGTGAAATAAGAGGGTGTCTGAGCGAGTTGAACAAACATTTACATCCAATGTAATAAGGCGGCTAACTGAGTTAAAACTGCAGCTTAATCTGAACTGAATTTTCTCATACTCTGTACAGTTCGCAAAGAAGTTGCTCAGATTTACATCAAAAAGATTCTTGTTAAAACATATAATTAACCGACTGTTATTCGATGAACAACATGGGCGACCTCGAGATCACATCTCAAGATGATACGTAACAGCTCAATAGCCTCAGAGGTAAAATAAAGTAAATTAATCAAGATTAACGTGACCTAGACACACTCGCTATTGCACACTAAATGTCCACTGCCTATCGAGGAGTTCTTATGATTTATCACCAGTTCCAACAGAGCCCGCTGCAGACCCGAATTTCTGGCCCACGGGCTTGGTTAGCCATGGCGCTTAGCGTTAGTCTGATCTGTTTATCGCTATTTTTATTGCCCTTCGTGCTTTTATTTGGCGCTATTGCGCTCGGTTGTTTAGTCCTGTTTAGCCGTTTTTACATGGCACGTCAGTTGGCTAAATTTAATCAAGCACAGGCAAACGCCAAGCAACATGCCCATGCTGCAGAAGAGCCACAGAGCCAAGTTTATGGTTCAGAGACAATTGTTAGGGAAACGAATGCAACGCGCTATCAAGGGCGAACTTTTGAGCATAAAGAGGATGAACACTAGCAGCGATAGCATACTCCCCTTAAGCGAGTAATGTCTGTGCGCGATTAAGGCTATGAATTTCCGCGGGATCTTGAGTGACTTTAAGTACATTTTCAATCTGTAATGCAAGAGAACGCCAAAGAGGCTCGATAATATCAGCCTCTTTTTTATTGGCATTTTGTCGCGCCAGCTTCAGCAAAGCGGCGGCTCCCACAACATCAACTCGCCCTAAGATACCGTCGGCCAGCGCCATACTCAGCTCGATCATCGCGGGCACACTGTGGCCATATTTAATCACTTGGCGCAGATAATCCTCAGCCTGAGTCAAGTCACTACCAAAGGCATTATCATCATTAAGCATATGCTGTGCCCGCGTCAGCATGGCATCGAGTTGTCCTTGCTCGGCAGCTTCTGCCATCCAATACTCGCTGGCAATCATATCTCGAGTACAACCGTCACCATTGGCGAGCATTAATGCCAAATGATACTGAGCGTGGGGATAACCCGCTTGTGCGGCTTTGCTTATAAAATGATAGGCTTGGGCGAGATTTTTTTGCTGATAATACAGCACACCTAAATTTGCCATTGCTTCGGTTTGCTCACCCTCTGCGGCGCGTTGTAAGTATTGCAGTGCCAACTGACTATCGGGTCGAAACGACTCACTGCCGACAAGATAAAAATATCCCAATAACGCCATCGCATTGACGACCCCAGCCTCGGCCGCCGTCGCAATAAGTTGCTCACCTTTCGCCACCTCTGGCACACCTTGATAACCGTGGATCAAGGCCACACCGTGCTCATGTAAGGCTTCCATATGCTTAGGCGCCGCAAGGGCAAACCAATAGGCGGCACGGGCAAAACTGTCAGCGGCGCTGATGTGGGAAGTAAGAGGTAAAACGCCAGAAGGTTCTGGATTAGCAGTAGCTTCAGCTGAAGTGACAAACTCTTGATCTTGTTGCAGCTCTTGCTCTTTCAGTATCAGGGCCTTGGTCTTAAAGGATATTCCCACTAGATACTGAGCTTCGGCGTCATCTTCCATCACAGCGCGGTAGCATAAATCCTTCGCCGTCAGAGTATCAGATGCTTCATAACGATAATCAGGTGCGACTTGGCCTTTAACCTTGGGATACAAGTGTTCGACTAGCGCCAAAACATCTTTAATAGATTTTTGCGCCAGCGCGAGCAATTGCGCTTGGGTCAGGTGATATTTTTCTGGATGGGCGCCGCGGTTACCGTCGGCCCGCAATCGATGCAGCGCGCGAGTCGTCTTAACATCGATAACGCGCTGCTGATTTAGTTGCTCGATCCTATCGTATAGATTCGGACTCGAGAACGCGATTTGCTTATCTTGTCCCAGTAACTCAGTAAGCTTGTGGGTAAAGCTGCGAATGTGCAGTAGCGACTGAGTCGGCACATCCTGCACATAGCTTTTCGCTTTGAGATAGTCATCACTCAAGGAAGCCGAAAAATCTTGGATAAACTCACTATCCTTAATGACTGTTTTCGTCCCCATGAGTGATTCCCTGCAGGCTGAATTGAGTTTACATTACTCGACGCTTGGTTTTTTCGACACCATATATAAGCGGAACAAAGCCACGTTAACGAATAAACCAATGAAAGACATAAAGGTATCCGATAGCATTTGCAGCGGCAATCCGCCCATAGCGGCGGCACCTGACAGCAAGTTACCCACCACAGAAAGAGGCAAATAGAGCATTAATAGTGCAATAGTTTTCAACACGATAGGGCCACTAAAGCTAAAACTGCCCTTGATGGCTTCCAGCGGTGTTAAACGCTCAACCACGACCATAAAGTTCACATAGGCCAAACGGGCGAAGAGATAAAAGCTAATAACCAACCCCACCAGCCACACAGGACCAAAGGCAGCAAACAGCATCACTGGCGCTAAAATCGCTAAACCAGAAAACACCCCAGCTAATAATAGTGGTGGAACGAAAGGTAAACTGGCCTTCAGCACCATGCCGGCAGAAGGACTATGCCCTTGAGAACGCAGCTCTAAAAACAGCGTCAACGCGGCGATTAATACCGAAAAGGTGAGCAGTAACAGCATCATGGCGACCATGTGTGGTGCGCCAAACTGTGGATTTTCAAGATCGACTTTACTCATCTCTACGCCAAGCCACAACTGGATCCCCACTTGGATCAAAAGTAATGGAATCGTCAGCATAGCGAGTTGCGCCAGATGATTACGGAAGAAGTTATAGGCTTCTGACAAAATTGCGGACAGTGACATGCGACTTTCCAAATAATTGAAATGAATTAACACTTAGAATTGCCGCTAAGGATACCGAAAATCCCGTTGCAATGCACAGCAGAAATCACCAGTGTGAATCGTAAATCACAGAAAACTACTGCAACAAAAGTTGCAAACCCGCTAAACTGTTCTGCGAACACGTGCGCAAACCATCAAAGGACGCTTCCATATGAAACACACTCTTACCCTCTCGATCTTCCTCGGCACTTGTATTTTAGCGGCGCCAGCCAGTGCAGGATGGTTAGATAACTTGGCCGGAACTCAAGCCAAAACGGAAAAAGCGGCCACGACGGCGACAGCGACTCAGTCAAATGATTTGGTTGGCAACGTCATGTCACAATTGGGTTTAAACCAAACTCAAGCCGAAGGTGGCTTAGGCAGTTTATTAGGCTTAGCGCAATCAAGCCTAGGGACAACCGACTACTCAAAACTGGCTGCCAGCATTCCTAATGCCGATAGCTTGTTAGCGGCAGCACCTAAATTGGACTCAACATCAGGCGTTTCTGGCTTGTTATCCAAGGCGGGTAATTTAGGCTCATCACTGCAAGGCAGTGCTATGGTGTTAGACGCCTTTGAAAAATTGGGTATTTCTAAAGATCTGGCGATGCCAATGATCAACATTGCTAAGTCTTACTTAGAAACCAATGGCACTGAAGGCACCTCTGACTTACTGATGAAAGGTCTGAACTCGCTACTGTAATCCCGTTTTATCTCACCCTAAGCAACTCAGTGCTTAGGGTGAACTTTCGCCCCTCAATCGACTCTACCTTATATTCCCCCCAACATGAGAACCGCCAAATATGATTGCGAAGTTAAGACGATTCTTTGAAGCACATACGCAAGCAGTCTCACCTGAAGACAAGGCGCATCAACTTAAACTCGCCGCAGCGAGCATGTTACTTGAAGTGGTGTTTGCCGATGATACCTTAACGGCTGAGGAGGAAGCCTTATTGCCTAAGCTACTGACAGAAACGCTATCAATGCCAGAAGCTGACGCTAAAACACTGATTACTGAAGCTAAAAGTGTGCAAGGTAGCGCGACCTCACTGTTTGAATTTACCTCAGCGATTAACGCCGAATTTAGCCTAGCGCAAAAGCAGCAATTATTGCTCGCCATGTGGCAACTGGCCTATGCCGATGGGCAGTTATCCCAATATGAAGACCAAATCATTCGCCGTACCGCTGATTTGCTGTACCTCAAACACAGCGAGTTAATTCAAATGCGCAATCTTGCCATCGCCGCCAATCGACATACTGATCAAGCGCCTCAGTAATTCCACGGTTAAATCAAGGTAACAATTGATTAATCCGTCGCATAAAAAAGCGTGAATGCAAAACGCTATCTCGTTTCACATTCACGCTATAGTCTCAAGACTCTATTGATATCGCCTTTGACTAAAAATGATTTGTCCTGCCGCGCGATTGACTTAAACCCAACTCACCTAAACCCTAAGCTAAGGCTCTACCGATTTCGAACCCTGAGCCGCGTAACTCAGTCAACTTAGTCCGCAATCCCCCCATCTCCATCCTTAATCCTTTCTTTGTGGCTAACTGAGATAACCAACTGGTTTTCTCATCATCCTCAATCGTGTCCCACTCATCCAACACTTTGTAAGATAGGCATAATAATGCGGCAAGTTTTGAAAATGGGTCCGAATCCTTAGGGTGATCTTGATATAAAATACCTTCTACCAGCGCTGTGGTGAATTTCCAATTTTTAGCCAGCAGTGCGCCAATATCGGGTGAGTCATATCCAAGCAACTCACGTTCAAACTCATGCTTATCTTTACCCTGAGCAACAGCTTCAGCTATTTTCGCCGCATCTTCAGGTGACACGGCCGCAATGAGTAAGTCGCCAATTCGATGCAAGATACCGCAGGTAAATGCTTCTTCAGGCATAACACCACAACGTTTCGCCATTTCTTGGCTATAAAGGGCAATCTCAAAGGTTTGTCCCCAAAATTGGGCTAAGTCGATTCCTTCACACTTAGGAACAGCGCCAATTACAGCCGATGCAAGCACTAAGGTACGCAGGGTTTGCATCCCAAGACGCACCACGGCTTCGTCGATCGTGCCCACCTCTCGACTGCGTCCGTAGTGGGCACAGTTGGCAAGGCGTAATACTCTAGCGCTGATTAAGGGATCGTGTGCAACCTTAGTGGCAATACTTTTTACTGTCGCATTGTCGTCATTGACTGCGTCTAATAGCTCACTGATCGCCTTGGGTAACCTGGGTAATTCATCCACTCGATTGAGTAACGCAGCTGAATCCATTTTTATGCTCCTTCTATATGAATGATCAAAATATAGAACACAAGTTATCGCCTCGCTCACCGAGATACATTAAATATCAGTAATGTGCGGTACTTCGGCAACAAAGCATGGCGCTCATCAGACTTAAGGTTTACCTCTCGATTTAACTTAATTTAATCACACTCGATTCTATCCTGCTCCGAGATCGACAAAGCGCTACGCAGGCTGACGTTAAGCGAAAGCGGAGCTGAACCCTTAACGCTAAAGGCGCAATCTTAGTTAAATTGTAAATAAATATTTCAAAAATTCAGTAAAGAGTGATATTGATAAAAGGCCATTAACTCACTGTAAGGAAGCAATATGAGCCAAAACGCACTCGTTAGCCGCACTGGTCTTATCTTAGCTAGCGCTTTAATCACCTTAGGGCTGTTCGTCTTTATGGCGCAGCTCATCAACAAACCACAAACTGTCACAGGACAAGCCTCGGATGCGCCGCAAATCAATATACTGATGACAGAACGCACGCCGATACCACCAAAAGAAAAAACGAAACCCGAACCACCCAAGCCCATTCCTGCACGGGAGCGTGTGAGTGTCCCCGGTGAAACCAGCGAGTCTTTAGCTTTTACCCCTGAGACATTCATGCCTGAAATGCCAACGCAAACCACCCTGTATACGCAATCTGCGATGACAGCTGAAGCCTTACCAGTTGTGCAAGTGTCGCCTCGTTATCCCATAGATGCGGCGCAAAGTGGTAAAGAAGGTTATGTCGTTGTGGGGTTTGATATTACGGCCGATGGCACCGTGAGTAATGTGCGGGTATTAGATGCGAACCCTAAGCGCGTTTTCGATAAGGCAGCGTTATCAGCGGTACAGAATTGGAAATACAAACCGAAATTTGATGCGGGCAAAGCCGTTGCGCAACTTAATCAGCAAGTGCAGTTAGACTTTAAATTAGATCAAAAAATTTAATCCACTGACACCTCAAAGCGCACAAAAAAGCCCTGCAGTCTCTTTCGTATTACAAGAGCTCAGGGCTTTTTGATTGAACTTTTGTCAGGATTACTCAGGAATCGCTACACCTTGCTTGCGGCTAATATGGGTCTTTTGCCACCACAAGAATGGCGCCACCACTAATATCAAAACTAATACATAGGACATGCTCGCACCCAAGGCAAAACCTAATGCCAAGCAAAACGCACAACCCAGCGCGACGAGTGGCCAATTATGGCGCGGTAATAACTTAGCGGCCGCTAACATTGCCATCAAATAGATCACCACAAATACGCCGTTGCTCCATGCAATAAGGTGTTCTAACTCTTGTCCGGTAAGATAAGTCAGCACTATCACGCTCGCCATCACAGATAACAGTGCTGCCAGCGCGCGAATGGGTACGCCATGGGCGTTCTTCACCGCAAAGAAACGCGGCAAAATACCTTCACAGCTAAAACTCCACACTAAACGTGCCGCACTGGCCGCATACACGTTTACAGTGGCCAATCCACTTGCAATCCCCAACACGCCGATCACTTGTGCGCCGTAACCACCGAGCAACTGGTCAAATACGCCGATCATGGCGACGCTTTTATCCGTCGGCACTAATAGTAGTAATAGTGTACAAGCCACATAAATGACCCCCACCAGCACAGTGCCCATCATCATAGCGGGGATCATATCCTGCTGCGGACGGCGAAAATCATCAGCCAAATGGGTCATCGCTTCTATGCCCAAGAAACTCCAAAAAGCGATGCCAGCGGCAATCATCACGGTTGGCATTTCAGGCATACCATGGCTGGCGAGTGTTGTCAGGTGACCTGGCTGAAAACTACTTGCGCCAAATAAGAGGACAACGACGGCCACTATGCACAGCGTCAGGCCAAATTGCAGCTTGGCCGACACTTGAATCCCCCTTAAATTAATCAGGAACAGGCCAACAATCACTAATACTTCAACACCGACCTTGGACCAACCCGATATCGGCATTAAGGCATTCACAAACTGAAAGGTCATCAAAATCGCGGCCGGCGCCCCCATGGGCACAACCAGTAAAAAGATCAGTCCAATTGTTCGACCAGCGGTGCGACCAAAGGCTTTTTCGACAAAATAAGCAGGGCCAGCGGCATGGGGAAATACACTCGCTAAACGGCCAAAAACCAGCGCCACAGGAATAATGGCTAAGGTGAGCAATATCCACGCGACTAGGGCGCCAGACTGCGCTTTTTCAATTGTCATCTGAGGCAAAATAAACACCCCAGTACCAAGCAAAGTGGTCGCCATTAAACCCGCACCTTGCCAACGACCTATAGTTCCGCTATTTGAATTCATCTGATAATATTCTGTGGTATTTGAGCTGTCAGTATAGTGAGATTTTGCCCCACAATCTGCCGTTAATTTCAGTGTTCTCCACGCCCAATACCGGCAAAATCACGGAATATAGCGTTATTTCCATCAAAATGACGGTCAACTTAAGATGTGGCTAAATAACCAGCCAAAATACTCAGTAAATTTTGTTACTATTCAAAACAATGGCAAAATTTTATACAGATATGATATCGCCATTTTCACTGGAGTCACCCTTGGATAAATTCGATACCGCCATCATTCATAGTTTGCGTCAGGATGCACGCCAGAGCGTGTCGAATATTGCCGAACAAGTGAACCTTTCCCGCAGCGCGGTAGCCGAGCGGATTAAAAAACTCGAACAGACTGGGGTGATCCGTGGCTATCAAGTACTCTTGAGTGAGTCGCAAAAAGAAGGGGTGTCGGCTTATTTCGAAATCCAACACCAATGTCCACGTTGTGCCGACGTGGTACACGTTTTTCAAGCGATCCCCGAGGTGATTACCTGCCGTGGTATTTCCGGTGATATGGATTTACTCGTGTACGTGCATGCACCTTCGATGCGCCGCCTGCATGAGATCCGTGAGTACATCGACACGCACACAGATATCATCAAGATCAAAACCCATGTGGTGATGAGTGAGTGGATTAATAATCTAGGCGAGTAAAGGACAGTTGCCCTAAAACAAGAAACGCCACCCTAAGGAATAGAGGTGGCGAGGCCCATTTGGAGGCAGGGCAAAATATTGAAGTGTAAAACATGGCATCCTTGCCCAGCGACCTCCCTGTTACACAACCAATCGCGACTAGACTTACCCCTTGAGAGCTCAGCCAGCGCCGCAAGGGCCTCATCTACAATGTTTTCCTTTGACATTGTTTCCGCGATCCGTCGATTTCCTTGATTCTTATCATCTTGTTCATTATGAATGTAGTGTCGCGCCTTAAGCGATCGTCATTTGTCCTGTGTACAGAATAAAGTTACGCAGCAATAAAACCCCGATTAAACTCAAGCATGCCGTCCCTGCAACATAAGCCCATTTGCGTTTCGACGTCGTAGTCATAAACAGGTTCATCGCTAAGGGGCCTGATAAACCGAGCCCGATAATCCCCACCCAGAAAATCCAGCCCCAGAAGCCATAACCTAGCGCATTAAAGGCGGCCATCTTACTCTGTCCTCCTGTAAGCACTAAGCCCATAAAGAAGGTAAAAATCAGCACAATTTCGACTAAAATCAGTGGAATTTCAACCTTGTGGATAAAGTGCACCTCTTTGTCATTCGGTTTGCCATTCATCAACACGCCACCAAGTAATGAAGATGCCGCGCCGGAAGACAATCCAGATGCCAAAAACAGTAAAGGCAGTACAGGATTTTTCAGCATGGGATAGCCGGGTAATGCCGATAACAAGAAGCCGGTATATGCGCCTAATGCTAAGGATAGAATCACCAGTAACCCCGTAATCGTCGCCTCAAGCCGAGCGAGTAAAGCCGTCAATTTAAGGACGATAGGAAAACGCGATTCACACCAAGCATCGACAGGTTTACGAAAGATCAACCCAATCCACATAAACATAAACACTTGGTAAATCAACAGAATAAGTACACCCATCGACATCACAGATTTAGGATTGTAAAACACCAAAATCTTCCAGAAATCGAGGGGTTTAGTTAAATCTGCCACCAATATGCCTAAGCCCGCCATTACGGCGACTGGGGCGACAATACAGGCGGCACGTATAAAACCAGACTGATAGGCGTTTTGCTTCAAAACAAAATGTTTCAACAGTACGGCGAAGAACATAGCCCCTGCTGATACACCCGCTAAAAACAGGTAAATTGCAATCGGCCAATGCCAGACTAAGGTATCAAAATGTAGGGCACTCATAGTATCACCTCCCCGGATTTTGCCAGGATACGGAACAACTTAGGTCGCGTTCCGAGGGCGACTTTCGCGCGTTGAGTTGGGTTAGCACGCAGCACTTGTACTAACTCAGACGTTGGATCTTTTAAATTACCGAACACTAACGCCTTAGTCGGACAAGCCTCAACGCAGGCAGGCTGTTTACCTTGCGCAAGATTCGTCTCACGGCAGAAATCACACTTATCCGCCGCGTGGGTGACTGGATTAATAAAACGAATTTTGTAAGGGCAAGCCGCAATACAATATTGGCAGCCGACACATTTCCACGCATTGACTGACACTATGCCGGTTTCTTTCTCAATAAAGGCAGCCCCCGTTGGGCACACGTTGACACAAGGTGCATCTTCACAATGCTGACAAGAAACACGGCTAAAGTGATAATACTCATTCGGATACTCACCGAACGGTCCAGTTTGCTCAATCCTGACCCGTGAAACCCCTTCTGGCACTTGATTGGTTTCACGACATGCCACTTCACATGCGCGGCAACCAATACACTTAGCTTCATCATGAATCATCGCATATTTAATATCTGACTCTGCTTTAACACTATCCGATGCATTCACTGTGGCGAGCAGTGATGCGCCCGTAGCGCCAGCAAATAAGGCACATGTGCCTTTTAGAAATCTTCTTTTTGAATTTTCCATAACCTACCCCTACTGGCCACTATGGCAATTGCGGCACAGCTCACTGCGAACTTTTGGCGTCATATCCGCCATTGGTTCGGTTGGGCTATGTAATTTATGACAGGCGGCACAGGACACTTTTTGTGCATGCACATTATGCGTCCACTCGGTTTCACCCAGTTTTCGCTGTGTATGGCACTTATGACAAACGGCGAGCTGAGTATCAAGCTCCGAGCCATCTTTCAGACCAAACACTACGATATCATTCGGCTTTTTAGGGTGGTCGCCTTTTTCGCCATGACAGGTTGAACAGGTCATTTTCATCGCATCTTGGCCGTGATGCCCTAACATTTGACCGTTACGTTTGTGACACTTCATACAACTCATGTCACTGTTAATTTGAAGGGCCGACTCGGCACTTGTCGCACCAAAGCTTAAAAGCAATGCAATTGCACCCAAGCGAATCGACCACAGCCATTGTCTTTTGGACATAGGGAGTCCTCATATTTATTTGGGGAAGGAAGAAGAGGAGTGTCAGGGTTCGGAGTTACCCGAACCCGACGGTCGGATCAGACGGCTAACGCTTGCTTTAGGCTTTGTGTATCCCACTGTTTATGTTGGTTCATTTCAATAAAGTTGATATTGAACTTACTAAACAGCTTTTTCATTGGCGAGTTATTTTCTTTGCCAAAATCACTGATCACCATTTTCACTTCAGATGAGTCATGATCTATTAACACATAGTCTAGTCGGCACTCATGATTTAAATCAGCATCATGCTGGTCCATTTCAAATACAGTGTCTAGCGGGACATTACAGCAAACATCGTATTTGCCTTCCACTACGGTTTTTAAAGATTTAAAAAAGTTAAAACTTTGTTTATCGAACAGTACTGGTTTAAGTTTCATTTCATGATGTTCTGCCTCATCGGGGCCCGCTTTAAAAAACTTAATGCAGGTCATGACGAACATGACAAAAACAAATGGCACTGCTACAAACAGCACGAAATACATAAACGCATAGCTGAGAATGACTGAAGTATTCATAACGCCTCCAATAACCTATTTATTTTTTGTTATCTCCTTTAAAGCAACTTCAGTATTAACGTGAAGCGTTTTATTTTTTTTGACCAAGATCACATTTAACAATGGTAATTTAATAAAAAACAACAAGTTAAGAATCAGATCTCATTACTATTTAGCGCAAATCTTGAATGTAAAAATTGATAATTGATAATCGCCAATGTGAAATTAAACTATATGAATTTCACCTTTTTAAAATTCCAAATTTATCTTTATCACATTTTGAAATATAAAAAACATTAAATCTAAAAACGACACTAGCAGACTGCGATATTATAGTTTTGAAGTTGAGATATGTTTCACATTAAAATTATTTAATGACGCCATAATTAATCGCTCCTTAAAGCATTTGCTCGACAAAAGGAATATAAAAAATGCACATTAGTAACATGGATGGCCTGGATATTCTGAGTTTGAAAATACTCGTTTCATTATATGAGAACAAGTCTGCAACTTATGTATCTAAGGCCCTTGATATTCCGGCTCCTAAAATAAGTCGTAGCCTTAAAAATCTACGGGAAATTTTTGGTGATGAACTTTTTATTCGTCGTAAATACGGACTATTCCCTAATGAGTTTGCGACCCATTTATATCCAATCGCGAAAGAAGCCATTGAATGTACTGATAAGTTTCATAAGGCCAGAGCCGCAAATGCTAACTTAGTAAAGACGCATATAGAAATTGCAGCTCCCGGCTTAATTGCTTACGCTTTTCCGAAAGCATTAATGCAAGCCATTAAAGATGAACAGAAGCTGATGCACATTAATATCACGCCTTGGTCTATGCATACGACCCATGATATTGTTAACGGTGATACTACACTGGGTATTTGCTGCAATAAAAGTACGGCAGATGTGGCCGCCTTTGGTGATAAACTCCTGACGACCACTTTGCAACGCATGGATAAGGTTTACCTTATTGCGAGCCGTAATCATCCTATTTTCAAACGGGAAATTACTTTAGAGACGATTGCAGAATATCCCTACGTCAATACCGACCTCGGTAATCCCAGCTCTAAGCTCAGTCCTTACCAAGAGTTTTGTCTGAAGAGCAACATTAAACTCAATACTGAAATTACCATTACTAGTATTTCAAGTTTGTTTGAATACCTAGGTGAGAGTCAGGCACTGTCGTTATTACCCTACCGCGTGGTTTACGAGATGGTGAGTGATGTGGCTGAACTGCACACATGCCAACTGTCACAACACGAAGCCGAACGTTTATATGCTCATACTGAAGCGCCAACCATTTTCTTAGTGCAAAAAAATCAGCCAAGCAAAGTGAGTGATGATTTAGTGTGGCTAAGTGGGCAAATTAAAAAGATTGTTGACCATATTATTTAGCCCAAAGCCGCTTACGCAACGCTTAGATTAGCCACTGTACAGAGGTGATAGGCATCCCCTGCCTTAGCTTATGCTCCACCTCAGCTCCCACACAAACCCGCCGAGAATTGTTAAGCCAAGCATACATCTTGGAGCATAAACACGTTACACTAAGCCCATCTTTATCCTAATAGATTCAGCTATGCGGACCGAAAATACAGCCACTCTTAATCTTATTTGGGGCGCACTTATTCTTGAGGAGTTAGCACGTCTTGGTGTGCAACATGTGTGTATGGCACCGGGCTCGCGCTCGACGCCGTTAACCCTCGCCGCCGCCCAGCAAACTAAACTCCAGCGTCACCTGCATTTTGACGAACGTGGACTCGGCTTTATGGCCTTAGGTCTGGCAAAAGCCAGCCGCGCACCGGTCGCTATCATCACCACCTCGGGCACCGCCGTCGCTAACTTGTATCCTGCGATTGTTGAAGCTTGGCTAACCCATGTGCCTTTGATCGTCTTAAGTGGCGATCGTCCGCCCGAATTACTCGGCTGCGGTGCCAATCAAGCCATAGTCCAACCGGGGATTTTTGCGAATTACGCCACCCAAGTTAATTTGCCAACGCCGGACATGCATATCGCACCGCAGGCATTGCTCACCACAGTGGATGAAGCAGTGGCGAATCAAACTCGTCCGGTGCACATCAACTGCATGTACCGTGAACCCTTGTATCCGAGTGAACTCGGTGGCGCGATTCTCGATGCCGAATCACCCTACCTCAAACCATTGCAAACTTGGCTGCAGCTCGCCCGCCCATATACCCAATATGGCAAGAGCAAGCAACTGAGCAGCCCCAGTGACGATGCCATTGTGCGGTTCGTCCACGGTAAAGGGGTGATCGTTGTCGGCACTCTCACGCCCGAGCAAGATCCACAGCAGCTTATCGCCCTATCGCAAAAAATCGGCTGGCCTTTGCTTACCGATGCCCAGTCGCAACTGCGTCAGCATCCCGCGGCAATAGGTAATATTGATCAACTGCTGCAACATCCAAGGGCACGCAATCTATTACAGGAAGCGGATCGCGTACTCGTATTCGGCGGCCGTTTATTATCAAAACGCTTGATAGGCTATCTCGCAGAGCAAAATTGGCACAGCTACTGGCAGGTGTTACCAGAACAAGACAGGCTAGATCCGAGCCACAATGCTAAACACATTTGGCACGCGAATGCACAGCAGTTTGCGGCCTTGAATTGGTATCGCTCATCCTCGGCAAACTGGGCGAATACCTTAATCACCTATAACGATGAATTGCATAACTTATTTGTGCGTAATATCGACCAAGGGGAATTTGGTGAAGCACAAGTTGTGCGGACTATCGCCAACACTCGTCCCTTAGAACAGCAGCTTTTTATCGGTAACAGCCTGCCTGTACGCTTGTACGACATGTATGCTCCAGTCAGTTGCTGCACAGCGACGACTTATACCAACCGTGGCGCCTCGGGTATTGACGGCTTGCTCGCCACCGCCTGCGGCATTGCAGCCCACGAAGGCAAACCCACCAGTTTGATCATCGGTGATTTATCGCAACTGCACGATCTTAACTCGCTGGCTATCGCCAAAGGCTTAACCAGCCCGCTGGTGATCGTGATCCTCAATAACGATGGCGGCAATATCTTTAACTTATTGCCGGTTCCCAATGAACAAGTTCGCAGCGATTATTATCGACTCAGCCACGGCTTAGAATTTGGCTATGCCGCTGCCATGTTTAATTTGCCCTATAATCAGGTGGATAATTTAGCCGATTTTCAAGATAGCTATAATGAAGCGCTGGATTTTCAGGGGGCTTCAATCATTGAAGTAAATGTGAGCCAAAACCAAGCCAGCGACCAAATCGCCGCGCTCAACCTTTGGGTGAAACAAAGCTAATGCCAACCATGGCCCGTTACGGCGATCCTTCACTACCGACCTTAGTGCTACTGCACGGCTTTTTAGGCACTAAGGCCGACTGGTTGCCGTTAATGCCTGCGCTAAGCCAGCACTTCCATTGTATTTGCTTAGATCTGCCGGGCCATGGGGATAATCAAGCTGAAGAGTCGAATGAGGCTAAACTCGATTTTGACTTCTGCGTCGAAAGCATAATAGCGCGGCTCAACCGCCTTAATCCAAGTCCCGACCCATTTCATCTCTACGGTTATTCCTTAGGTGGGCGTATTGCCTTGCACCTTGCAAAAGCTTATCCGCAGCGCTTGCTAAGTTTGAACCTCGAATCCTGCCACCCAGGACTGGTAGACCCGCAAGAAAAAACGGCCAGAACCAAGAATGATGCCCAATGGGCCGAGCGTTTATTGCATCTGACCAGCAAAGATTTTTTAAGCCTGTGGTATCAGCAGCCCGTGTTTGCTGACATGACTGTGGCCAAACGTAAAGCCTTAATCGAGCATCGTTCTGCAGCATTAGATCTGCATCCTAAACAGCTGCTTAAAGAAGTATTCTTAGCCACTTCACTTGCGCGCCAAGCATCGATGTGGGATGTGCCTTCGCAACTTGCCTGTGAGTGCCATTTCTTTGTGGGCAGCCAAGATACCAAGTTCCACGCCCTCGCCCAAGAATGGCAATTACACGCGCCCATCCTCGTCCATAGTATTCACGGCGCCGGCCACAACATACACCAAGCAGCTCCCGAGGCATTAATCGCAACAATAGTTAAGCTGCTAGGGTAAATAACAGCATTTAAATGTAGGAAATATATGATCTTAACTTCGCTTAACCTGTATCAATATCGACTACCGCTCGACGTATTATTGCCCGTCGGCAAGCAACGCATCGATCACAGGGCTGGATTAGTATTGCAAGCCTGCGCCAGAGCCGAGGGGGAGCACAGACAAGTCGAAGTTGAAATCGCCCCACTCTCTGGTATAGATGTCGATGAACAAGTCTTAGTGGGATTTAGCCGCGAAACACTGGCTCAAGTGCAAACGGCGTTAACTGAGTTATTACCCCAACTCGACGGTCAGCATATCGATACCCTGCTGGATTACGCCGAGCAAAGCCCTTCCCCTTCCTTGGCCTTTGGTTTAAGTCTGTTGCATGCCAAGTTAATGGGTAAGCTCAATGCTATCCGCCCACAAACTGCCACAGTCCCTTTGATTTATCATCCAACAGATGCGGGCAAAGACTTGCTCGATAACAAGATTGCGGCGCTCGGCAAGCATATTCATTCGGTGAAAGTTAAAGTCGCGCAGACCTCAATCGAAGACGAACTGAACCTGATTTATGGCATTTTACGCACCCGCCCCGATCTCAAATTGCGTTTAGACGCCAACCGTGGTTTTACACTTGAGCAAGCCATCGAATTTGCCGCTTGCTTGCCCCTAGATACCATCGAATACATAGAAGAGCCTTGTCAAAATCCACAGGATAATCTGGAGTTTTATCAAGCGATTGGCATGCCCTACGCCCTCGATGAATCGCTTAACGATCCCGATTATCAGTTTGCCATGCACAATGGCCTAACAGCGCTCGTCATCAAACCTATGCTGCTCGGCAGTATTGAAAAGCTAGCTAATTTAATCGAGACGGCGCAAAGCTATGGCGTGCGTTGCATTATCAGTTCGAGTCTTGAAAGCAGTTTAGGCATTAGCGATCTGGCCCATTTAGCCGCGATTCTCACGCCCGATGAAATCCCAGGACTCGATACCCTCAGCGCCTTTAGCCAAGATTTAATCGTGTCATCGGGTAAAAAACACTGCCTTACTCTGGCGCAACTTGAGCCTATTGCACAACACGTCATTGATTCAACGACGCAAAGTAATTTGGCTGCAGCCAAGCGTGAGGAAAACTAGTTTGTCTGACACCCGTCTATCAAAGTCGCTAGCACTGTCACCCCTGCACCAAGGCGCACTGGCGTTTCCACAACAGGCGGCCATCAAGTTGGCGGGGCAAGACATTTGTTACTCTGAGCTTAGCCAGCGCGTTATCGCTCTAGGTCAGCAGCTAAGAGCAGCAGGTCTTACAGAGGGTGAGCCACTCGCCTGTATTGCAGTGAATAATCTCCAGATGATTTGCCTCTATTGGGCCTGCATCGATATCGGAGCGATTTTTTTCCCAATATCACCTCGTTTTCCTCTCGCACAGATCCAAGGTTTAATCGATGGACATCAGATCCGCTATGTGTGGCGGGCTGAGATTTCTGATCTGCAGAATTGCGGCCAACTAGCCTTAGATTTTAATCGCCTCAGCAACGAGTCAGCCCAGCCTATCGATGTTACCCGACCCGCCAATGTGATTTTAACGTCGGGTTCTAGCGGTTTTCCAAAAGCGGCGGTGCATTGCTTAGCCAACCATATTGCCAATGCCGAAGGCGCTCGCAGCTTAATCCCGCTCGAACAAGGTGATGCTTGGCTGCTCTCATTGCCCTTATTTCATATCGGCGGCCTAGCGATATTAAACCGCTGCGCCTTAGTCGGTGCCAGTGTTGTCATGCCAGACCAAGCGCTGAATCTGAGTCAACAAATTGACCAAGATAAGCTGACCCACCTCTCTCTGGTGCCAGCACAACTGAGAAAATTATTAGCCGATACAAGTAGCAAGCTTAAAAGTATCAAAGCCTTACTACTTGGCGGCGGCGCAGTCTCGCTAGACTCACTCGTCGAGCTTAAGCAACGCAATATCGCCAGCTACACGAGTTACGGCATGACAGAAATGGGCTCGCAGATCACCACAGGCCCCGCATTAAGCGACGGCAGCAGTGGCAAATTACTCCCCAAACGTGAGCTTAAAATCGAAGACGGTGTGATTTGGGTGCGCGGCGAATGCCTGTTTATGGGCTACCTCACCCCTGAGGGAATACAAGCTGGTGTGGATAAAGACGGCTGGTTTTGTACTAAAGATAGAGGCGAATGGGACGAAAATGGCAATCTGCGCATCCTTGGCCGCGTCGATAACATGTTCATCTGTGGCGGTGAAAATATCCAACCAGAAGAAATCGAAGCCGCGCTTAAACTGCACTCACAAATAGACGATGCTATCGTTTTCGCTATCCCCGATGCCCAATTTGGCAATCTCCCCGCCGCTATCCTTCGCGGCAGTTTAACTCATCACACTGAGTCGATTGCCAATGAACTCGAATTGTTTCTCGCCGACAAAATCGCCCGCTTCAAACGCCCAAGACAATATTATGTATGGCCAGAAAATCATGAGCAGACAGGGCTGAAAGTCAACAGAAAAGCCTTGATAGCTAATCTTGTTAAACACTGATTTATCATCAAGGTCATCGAGCCAAATTGCAGCCATAAAAAAACCTGCCGTAGCAGGTTTTTTTATGGCTAAATCACTGTCACCTTAAACGTGATGCGACTTAGGCTTCCATGCAAGCTTTCAGCTTGTTCATGGCATTTTTCTCAAGTTGGCGAATACGTTCAGCTGACACTTGATAAGTCTCTGCAAGTTCTTGCAGTGTGGTTTTATCGTCATCTAACCAACGGGCACGCAGAATATGCTGGCTGCGTTCGTCTAAGGTCTTGATGGCAGACAATAAACGACCTTGGGCATTCGATTCCCAGTTATCGTTTTCGATATTTTCCGCTAAATCCGATGAATGATCTTCCAAGTAATGGACTGGGGCAAAATCATGCTCCTCATCTTGATCATTGGTTAAATCAAATGCCGGATCTTGCGCTGCCATACGTGATTCCATTTCGGTCACATCGGCCTTAGATACACCTAAATTTTCAGCCACCATAGTGACTTCTGCATCGCTGAACCAACCTAAGCGTTTTTTCGCTTTACGGATGTTAAAGAACAACTTACGTTGCGCTTTAGTGGTCGCGACTTTAACTATGCGCCAGTTTTTCAGCACATATTCATGAATTTCAGCTTTAATCCAGTGCACAGCAAAAGACACGAGACGCACGCCAACATCGGGATCGAAGCGTTTAACCGCTTTCATCAAGCCTATGTTGCCTTCTTGGATCAGATCTGCCTGTGGCAAGCCATAGCCTGAATAGCCTTTAGCAACGTGCACTACAAAACGTAAGTGCGACATAATCAGTTGCTTCGCAGCTTGTAGATCACCAGTTTCCTGTAAACGCTTGGCTAACTCATACTCAGCCTCAGCGTCCAGCATACTGATGCTAGTCACTGAATGGATATAAGCTTCTAGACTACTGGCGCCCTGTGGGACTGTCAGTGCCATTGATTGCGTTTGAAAGGTCATTCGCTCTCCTACATTTATCAGACTACTTACGAGTGCATTCTTAGGTTCAACAAAAACACCATAAGAATAAGCTCACGAACTATCGGCTAATTGACAGACTATGTCAACCTCAGCCCGTTTACGGATAGCCTTTTTACCTCGCTGAAGTAGACATTGCAAGTGACCAAAAGTTCATTCCTCAGCATTTTTTCATCACTTTTTTTAATTTAATCGACTGATTATTATGAAGGTTCAATCGAGCGTAAATGCTGGCGTACAGACAAATACGAACCTAACCAACCTAAAAATGATGCCAGTCCAACCAACTGCAACAGTTCAGTAAAAGTGAGTGATTTCATCTCTAGCTGACTGCCATACAAGCCCAGTAGCTCGGCAAGGGCCGAATCGAGATACCAGACTAATAAGTTAATGATAAGCCAGGCCAATATGCCTCCAATCACTCCATACCAAATCCCAGTGTAGAGGAATGGACGTTGGATAAAGGCTTCAGTTGCCCCGACGAGCTTCATCACTTCAATTTCGCTGCGTCTATTCATAATTGCTAAGCGAATGGTATTACCTATGACTAGCACAACAGCCAGCACGAGTAATGCGGCAATCGCCATCACAGTACGTTCGAGTAGGCGCACTACTGCCTGTAACCGCTCTAGCCATTCGATGTCTAAGCGGCCAAAGCTAATCTCAGGCTCGCGTTCTAGCTTAGTTAAGAGTTCACGGGCTCCCACTGGCGTTGAATAACGTGGCGTAGGCGTGACAGTAATAACCGAAGGTAACGGGTTTTTATCTAAATAGGCCAAAGCTTCACCAAAACCAGATAAGCGTTGAAACTCTTCTAGGGCTTGGTTTTTATCAATATATTGCACTTTATCCACTTCGGAATAAGTGCGAATCCGCGTCAGCAGGCTCTGAATCGTTTGCTCGCTGCGATTATCTTCGATAAACAAAGAGATCTCCGCAGCACTGTTCCAAGAGCTGGTAATGGTTTCAGCGTTTTTCACTAACACTTGCAAAGCCGCAGGCAAGCTCAGGCTCACTCCCAATACCGCCATCGTCATCACGGAAGACACTGGATTGCGCCAGAGTTCTCCCATACTCGCCATCGCTTGCTGTGCGTGACGAATAAAGAACATCACAATCCGCCCAGACAGAGGTAACTTACTGCGGGTTAATTTAGCGCTGTCGCTCATTGCCCTTCACCTCTATTGGTCGGTACGCGCGTATGCACACTAGGATGCAGCTCCTGTGCGCCCAACATACGACCCTGTTTGAGGGTGAAAGTGCGATATTTCATCCGCGCGATTAAGCCTAAATCATGGGTCGCAATTAACACGCTGGTTCCTGCATCGTTGAAGGTTTCAAACAGACGCAAAATATCCATCGATAATTTAGGATCTAAGTTACCCGTTGGTTCATCGGCGAGCAGTAAGGGCGGCTTGTTCACAATCGCACGGGCAATGCCGACGCGTTGCTGTTCACCGCCGGACAACATAATCGGGTTATGACGTTCTTTGCCATATAAACCCACCATGTCGAGGGCGCCGGCCACTCGCTTACGGATTTCACCGTGGGAGAAACCTTCAATCACCAAAGGCAAGGCCACATTGTCGAACACGCTTCGGTCCATCAATAGATGATGGTTTTGGAAAATCATCCCAATATTGCGACGCAAATAAGGCACATGTTTAGGGCTGACTTTAGCGATATCGTGGCCATTGATGGCGACACGACCCGTGGTCGCCCGCTCGATAACCGTGATTAATTTCAACAGCGTACTTTTACCCGCACCTGAGTGGCCGGTTAAAAATGCCATTTCACCTTGTTGTAGATGAAAATTCACATCTTCCAGCGCCATTTGGCCGCCAGGATAAATCTTACTGACCTGCTGAAAATCAATCATAAATTAGCTATCCGCTTTTTCTTGAGTGAACAAGGCATCGATAAATTCTTTCGAATTAAAGGTACGCAAATCATCAATTTGCTCACCCACGCCTATGTAACGGATCGGAATATTAAACTTGTCGGCAATCGCAAACACCACGCCGCCCTTAGCCGTTCCGTCTAACTTACTGATAGTTATACCCGTTACACCTACGGCTTCTTGGAATAATTGCGCTTGGCTAATCGCATTTTGTCCTGTGCTCGCATCGAGTGTCAGCATGACCTCATGCGGCGTATCTGGGTCGAGTTTTTTCATCACTCGCACCACTTTCTTCAATTCTTCCATCAAGTGCGCTTTGTTCTGTAAACGACCGGCTGTGTCAGCGATCAACACATCCACTTTACGTGCCTTGGCGGCTTGTAAAGCGTCAAACAGCACTGATGCACTGTCGGCACCCGTATGTTGGGCAATCACTGTAATATCATTACGTTGGCCCCAAACCTGTAACTGCTCAACCGCGGCTGCGCGGAAGGTATCGCCCGCGGCTAACATCACCGACTTACCTTGGCTCTGATATTGTTTGGCTAGTTTGCCAATAGTGGTGGTTTTACCCACGCCATTAACGCCGACCATTAAAATCACAAATGGACCATTCGCATTATCTGGTACTAACGGAATTGCGACAGGATCGAGCGTCTTCTGCATTTCCTCCCGCAGCAAATCATATAAAGCTTCGGCATCTTTAAGCTGCTTACGTGAGGCATGCTCAGTCAAATTCTTGATCAAACGCGTGGTTGTTTCGACGCCAACATCGGCGATTAATAACTGTTCTTCGAGTTCTTCAAACAGATCGTCATCAATTTTCTTGCCGCGGAATAGGCCGATAAAACCACTGCCAATATTCTCGCTGGTACGCATCAAACCGCGTTTCAAGCGAGCAAATAGCCCTTCCTTAACGGGTCTCGCCTGCGGCTCTGGCTGCAATTCAACAACAGGCTCAGCGGGTTGCAGATCTTCGGCTTGTTGTTGCACTAACGCCTCTGCTTGCTCACGTGCTAATTGCTCTGCAGCCAGTTGCTCCGCAGCTAACGCTTCAGCGGCAGCTTGTTCGGCGGCAACACGAGCACGTTCAGCTTCCTCGGCTGCAGCTTGCTCAGCAGCGAGTCGTTCAGCGGCCAACTGATCTGCAGCAAGCTGTTCAGCGGCTAACTTATTTGCTGCAAGCTGTTCGGCCTCTAACTGAGCGGCAGCCAGTCGCGCTGCTTCGGCTTGTTGCTCGGCTAAACGCTGAGCTTCAATTTGCGCTTGCTCTTGGACAATGCGCTCGGCTTGCGCCTGCTCGGCAGCTAACTGCTCTGCTGCCAGCTTTTCTGCGGCCGCTTGAGCCTCTGCCTCAGCAGCTAAACGTTGCGCCTCTGCGCGTTCCTGTTCTAAACGCTCTGCTGCTTCAGTGTCTGGTGTTGGAGTAACAACTGGAGTTTCAGCGACGACCTCATCTTGGGACTTATCTTTACGAAACCAGGAGAAAAAACCTTTCTTTGCCATGTGTGATTCCAGCGCTCTACTTCAGTGTTGAATTTTGAATAAGACCCTGATGTTATACCAGATTGCCTCGGCAATTACGCCCAAAAAGTCGGCAATTAGCTAAGCTCACTCAGCCTTCTCACCTTTTAGTGAGACTTTGATATAAAATAGTGGCCTTTATTAAGGTGGCATAGTCTACCACTTTCTTTCTTCAGGCAAAATCACGGGGGCACTTTGGTTAAGAATCGAACGGTCAACAATAATGTGACCAAAAGTCAAACCGCCAAAAATAAACCCGGTAGCGGCCAAGTGCGGATTATCGCGGGACAATGGCGCTCGCGTCGTTTACCTATTCAAGATCTCGAAGGTTTACGCCCGACAACAGACAGAGTGCGCGAAACCCTGTTTAACTGGCTTGCCAATGACTTAGTTAATGCGCGAGTGCTCGACTGTTTCGGCGGCAGCGGCGCTTTAGCCCTCGAAGCCCTATCTCGCTATGCCAGTTTCGCCAAGATTATCGAGTTGCAACGCGGCGCAGCCATGCAATTAAAAGAGAATCTGCAAACCCTTAAATGCGATAAGGCCGAAGTGCTTAACGCCGATACCTTAGTGGTATTGCAAAGGGGCTGCGAGCAAGGTTTCGATGTGGTGTTTATCGATCCGCCCTTTCGCAAGGGATTGGCAGAAAAGACCATTCAACTGCTCGATACTCAAGCTTGGCTCAATGATGGCGCGCTGATTTATGTCGAGATCGAATCTGAATTAACCCAACTGGCCATTCCACCTTGCTGGCACGCCTTGAAAGAAAAGAATGCGGGGCAAGTGAGTTACCGCTTATATCAATATCAAGCAGAAAACACTGCCGAGCCTATAGAAGATGAAAGCCATGCCCTTGCTGATTAACCTAGGTAAAGCCATTACCCTCAGCGCTTGGTTGATGATGGCCTACAACTTGGTTATGCCATTTGAAGGCAATGTGGCGATTATTTTGAATATCCTGTTTGGCATAACCTGCATGATGCACTGCTTCCAAGTGGCCATTTTCCACATGCTATTTAAGACCTTACTGCCATTAACAAAGCTTGATTATCTGCTGGTGTTTATCTTCGGTATTTTTAGCCTGTTAGCTTATCGACAAAAAGTGATGATTCCAGCGAGTTAACCTAACATTTAGACACCATCAGGCACTCAGACAGCAAAAAGCCCTCAACAGAGGGCTTTTTAATGACTCATGATAACGCAAGTTAACCGTTAAACCTTATCCTTTAGGGTAAGGATGAGCGACGCCTTTGTGACAGTCGATACAGGTTTTTCTGTCTTCAGGGGCTTTCTTGAAGTTATTGCTGTGCATTCTCACTGCCATTTTGCTCATATTTTCTGATTGGTTTTCATAAATACGGTTGTGACAGTTTTGACAGGTTGAAGAATCGATTGCACGTAGGTAATCACGCGCTAATTCAGCTTGTTCTTTACGGTTTTCATCTAACCATGCTTGCGTGTTAAAGCCATCGATAGTTAAGAAACCAATAACGTCCTTAGAAACGATGATCTTTTTCTTCAGGTATTGGAATGGTTCCTGTGCGATGTGACATTGCTGACACTGAACCACGATACCCACACGGTTATTGCCGTGGGCAGACGCCATCACTTCATCTTTCAATGAATGCTGGCTGTGGCAGCTCATACAGAATGCGTCTTGGCTGGTTGCATGTAAGGTTGTTTGGGTTGCGAAGTAGCCCACAACACCGATAACAATACCGACGACCAGTAGCGCCAGGATTGAATATTTTGCGCTAGGTTTAAATAGTGCACGCCAGTTCATCACTCTATCTCCAAAAATTGTCAAAATTAGTTTTTATAAGACTAGTTTATGTTCTTTCATTTATTAGAAATTTGATTTTAAGCCGAAATTTGCCGATTAAATTAACCTTAAAAGCGCAAAATGAGACTTAGCTCTAACTATTAGGACGACATTTGGTAAAAACCGCTAGCTGAGCTGCAATGCACTTTAACTAAAGCTAATGCAATCATCCCATAATCGCAAGTTAGCGATTATCGCGATGAGATTTCCCCTTTGAGAATCAATAACTATTGAAATCATTTCTAGAAAATAGAAATGTGATCCGGTCGAGGTTTTGTTTAATTATTGAAGGAGGCGGAGAAATAAATCATTAAAAATTAAAATTTGAACCGTATATGAAACTTTATCGGGCTAACTAAGGTCTCTAAGGGTAAGCAATCAATTTTCCGAGTTATCATGGCTAAATTTTGGATCACCATAGCAGTGTTATTTTCGCTAATCGCCCAATCGGCGATGGTGAGTGCTATGCCAACTTCAGCCAACATTAATGGCCACAGCAGTCAAACCATGCTGATCATGGATGCAGAAATGAACTGCACCATGCCAGATTGTGCTGCGTCCGATTGCTTGCAACACTGCCAAGATAGTATGACAAATCATTGTCAAACCCATTGCCTATCATCACTTTACCTTGAGCCTGCAGTGCTAGAACTGGCCTTCGCCAACCCAGCAAACAAGCGTATTGCCATCCAAGGCTGGGCGATGCAAACTGCCGACCTCGGGCTCACCACACCGCCTCCTAACTCCTATTCACTGTAAACGTCACTCGTTTTTTACAACGTAAAACCGACTAAACACCTTAGCTTGCGCCGCTGCATATTCGCACTGCAACTAGGTACAGAGAATTTTTGGAGTTTATTATGAAAACCACTTTATTGAACAAAAGCTTACTAGGCCTTACCTTCGTTATCGGTGCCTTATTAAGTAGCACCACAGTGACAGCCGCCAGCTTAAAAAGTACAGAGGCGCTCAGTGTTATCAGTATCAATGGTGAACCAGCGACACCCTTTAAACCTATTCAACTCACCGCGGGAAAAGTACTGATCGAGCTAAAATATCAGGATATATTTAATTATCGCGCCGATGATAATGGCAACTGGGTTAAATCAGAACCGCTTTACTTAGTGTTGGATGTAAAGGCAAGTGACAGTTACCAAATCACGCCGCCAAACATAATGACTGAAACTGAAGCGCGCCAATTTATTAAATATCCAACGATTCAACTCAGTATTAATGGTGATAGAGCGGGCGAATACCCATTGCAAAACCACAGCCAACTGATGGCGAAAATGCTCGTCAGCAATCCTGCATTCTAATTTAGATAAGCAAAATATTTAATCTGAGGCATGTGCTGAAATGTGAGTTAAATCATTACAGCATAATGCCTCTATGCTAGAATCGAGCCGTTCATCATTTGGAATACTTATGCATCACACACTCGGTCGTTACTTTTTAGTCATGTTCACTTTACTCGCACTCGTCGGGCAAAGTGTTGTGTCTAATGGTCACGCCATGGTGCCACACACTATGGATATGAGTGCGATGAATCATGAAGCTTCCTCCCAAATGCACCATGCTGCCATGATGCAGATGAACACTGAGAACCCTTCTGACTCACATTCAATGGCCAACGCGGATTGCTGCAACGATAAAATGCTTCCCGGCGCGAAACAGCATTGCTGTGATGGCACCACATCATGTTCAAATGATTGTGGTCATTGTTTGACGATTTCAGTCGCTGGCACTCTATTCAGCCCACACCTCTGGCCAAGTGTGAGCATGAGCGATACTGCAATTGCCACTCCTATGCCTCATTTCCACTCGATCTCTTTGTCTTCGGCCTTTAAACCACCGATAGCCTAGGCCTACTTTGCGCTTAATGGGCAAATCGCCCTTAAAGAAGCCAAGCTAACGACAATCCAGTTAGCTCTAAGCTAACACCCAAATTAGCCGTTTATTGTGGTGCCTTATCGTTAAATCGTGCACCAGAGTCTCGCAAAACGTTGATAACTGAGCCGAATGCCAAGTTGTGGCATTAATCCGTCTATCGAAGCGAACCGCTTTGATCTGCTGTGCTCACAGACGTTTATGCGCTCATATTCGGCCGTTAATCCGATGGAGTGAATAATATGAAAACCCTAACTAATCTCGCCTTAATTGCATTCTTGCTGACCAGCACTAACGTGTTTGCCACGGCTACGCCACACGAACATCAACACGACAATGCAAATCCGCAGCAACAAGCACAAACCTATGTTTGCCCTATGCACCCCGAAGTAACAGGCACTAAAGGCGATTCCTGCCCTAAATGTGGTATGGATTTAGAGCCAAAAGCGACGGAAGCAAAAACAGCTGAAGGTGCGATGCACAACGCGCACGAACACCACTAAGCTAGGCTGGAGATGAGGCATATGAACCAATTTAATACCGCGAAAAAGCAGGCCCCTAAGGCCGTACTGATCTTGAGTAGCTTACTCATCAGTACGCCTTGGCTGAGCCATGCCCAACTGGCGAGCACACAAGAACCCGTTGCGACCGAAGCTGCAGTGACGCAATCCGCCACTGCACCTAAAAACAACCCGTTAAATCAAGTGAAAACCTACACTTGCCCTATGCACCCCGAAGTGATCAGCCATGAGCCCGGTCGCTGCCCTAAGTGCAATATGTTTTTGGTCGAAAAACTCGATACCACGAGCCCTGCTGCCGAGCATGCACAGCATCAAGCCGCCGATCATCAGTCCTCTGAGCATGGGCAAACCTCTGCTGCCAAGGCTTCGAGTCAAGTATTTGATACTCCTACACTTAAGGCCGACAGTTTAGTTAAAACCCAAAATAACGTGACAACAATCAAGTACGTTTGCCCTATGCATGCCCACATTATTAGTGATGTCCCAGGCACTTGCCCTATCTGCGGTATGAACTTAGAAAAAGTTGAAACGGGCGGCAATACCCAAGAAATCAACATCAATGTTTCCGGCAGTATGCAGCAAGCGCTGGCGTTAAAGGTGGCCAAGGTTGAACGCGACACACTGTGGAAATTCGTCGAAACCGTCGGTCAAATCGACTATGACGAAAGCCAGATCACCCATATCCATGCCCGTGTTACCGGCTGGATTGAAAAGCTGATGATCAAATCCGTGGGTGATACCGTCAAGAAAGACCAGCTAATCTATGAGATCTACTCCCCCGATTTAATCAACGCCCAAGATGACTACCTGCTTGCGATAGACACAGCTAAAGCAAACGGCCAAGGTCGCTACAAAGATTTGGTGCGTAATGCGGGCTTACGCTTATCTTTCCTCGGTTTTAACGACAAACAAATCAAACAATTAGCGGAATCACATCAAACCCAATATCGGGTACCTTTCTACGCCAAAGAAGACGGCATAGTGAAAGCCCTCGATGTTCGCGATGGCATGTATATTCAACCGTCAACCGAAGTCATGTCTGTGGTGGATCTGTCTAAAGTCTGGGTGATTGCCGACGTATTTGAGAATGAGCAAAGCTGGATTGCCAAAGGTCAGAAGGCCGAAATTGCCGTCCCCGCCATGAACATCAGTGGCGTCGAAGGCACAATCGATTACATCTACCCTGAACTTGATCCTGTCACTCGCAGCCTGCGAGTACGAGTGGTGCTCAACAATAACGACGTCGATTTAAGACCTAAAACCCTCGCCAAAGTCTCACTATTTGGAGGCCCGAATAGAGATGTGCTTGTGATCCCGCAGGAAGCTTTAATCCAAACGGGTAAAGAAAACCGCGTAATCGTTAAGCAAAGCGACGACAGCTTTACTGCCAAGGCCGTAACCGTCGGCATGATGAGCCAAGGCAAGGCCGAGATTATTTCAGGCCTGAATGAAGGTGAACGTGTGGTGATTTCGGGGCAATTTTTACTCGACTCTGAAGCCAGCCTCAAGGGCAGTTTAATGCGTTTAAGCAGCGGTCATCAGCACTAGGAGCGCGTTATGTTAAAATATATTATCGAGGCGTCCATCAGGCAGCGATTTATGGTGTTGATTATCGCCATCATGATCACTGTTTGGGGCGTACAGGAGCTGCGCAAAACGCCGCTCGATGCGCTGCCGGATTTATCCGATGTGCAAGTGATCATTAAAACCCCTTATCCTGGTCAAGCGCCAAAATTGGTTGAAGAACAAGTGACTTATCCCTTGTCGACCGCCATGTTAGCCGTACCTGGTGCCAAAACCGTGCGTGGTTATTCCATGTTCGGCGACTCCTACGTTTATGTGATCTTTGAAGATGGCACCGACATTTACTGGGCTCGCTCACGGGTGCTTGAATACCTAAGTCAGATCAGCAGCCGTTTACCACAAAATGTGCAACCTTCCCTCGGCCCCGATGCATCTGGCGTCGGTTGGGTGTTTGAATATGCGCTAGTCGATCGCTCCGGCAATTTAGATTTATCGCAACTCAAGAGTCTGCAGGATTGGTATCTCAAGCTAGAGCTACAAAGCGTGGCGGGCGTGTCTGAAGTCGCCACTGTCGGCGGCATGGAGCAAACCTATCAGATAGTGCTCGAGCCCGATAAAATGGCGATCTACAAGCTGGATATCGCCACCATTAAACAAGCCATAGACAAAGCGAACAGCGAAGCGGGCGGCTCAGTGATCGAGATGGCCGAAGCTGAATACATGGTGCGCGCCAAAGGCTATCGCCAGACGCTAGAGGATTTCCGTGAAATCCCCCTTGGCATCACTAGCCCTTCTGGCACAGGCTTAACCCTCAAAGATGTTGCCACTGTGCGTAAAGGCCCTGCCTCTCGCCGCGGCATTGCCGAACTCGACGGCGAAGGCGAAGTCGTTGGCGGCATTGTGGTGATGCGTTACGGTGAAAACGCCCTAGCGACAATTGATGCGGTGAAAGCAAAACTCGAAGAACTCAAGGCAGGTTTACCCGATGGGGTGGAGATTATCCCCACCTATGACAGATCTCACTTGATTCTTAAGTCCGTCGACAACCTATTTAGCAAGGTCGTCGAAGAAATGTTGGTGGTCGGCTTAGTCTGCTTGCTGTTTTTACTGCATGCGCGCTCGACACTCGTGGCCGTGATCACCCTGCCGCTATCCATCCTTATCGCCTTTATCGTGATGAATAAGATGGGTGTAAACGCCAATATCATGAGCCTTGGCGGTATCGCCATTGCTATCGGCGCTGTGGTGGATGGCGCGATTGTGATGATCGAAAACTTGCACAAGCATTTAGAGCATTTTAAAGCGGAACATGAGCGCGAACCCGATACAAAAGAGCATTGGCGCATCGTCACCGAGGCCTCGATTGAAGTCGGCCCTGCGCTATTTTTCTCATTAATTATTATCACCTTAAGCTTTGTACCTGTATTTGCACTCGAGGCGCAGGAAGGTCGATTATTCGCGCCATTGGCCTACACTAAAACCTTCGCCATGGCAGCGGCGGCCTTTTTATCCATTACCTTAGTGCCGATTTTGATGGGTTACTTTATTCGCGGCAAAATCCCCAGCGAACGCAGCAATCCCATCAGCCGTTTCTTGATCGCGATTTATCAACCGTCACTCAAACTGGTACTTAAATTTCCTAAAGTCACCCTGATGTTAGCCTTAGTCGCTCTGGCCAGCGCTTGGTATCCTATGACCCGCATGGGCAGCGAGTTTATGCCCGCCCTCGAAGAAGGCGATTTACTCTACATGCCAACGGCATTGCCCGGCATCAGTGCCAGCAAGGCCGCCGAAGTGTTGCAGCAAACCGACCGGTTAATCAAAACCGTGCCCGAAGTAGCCCGCGTGTTTGGCAAAGTAGGCCGCGCCGAAACCGCGACCGACCCCGCGCCGCTGACCATGCTTGAAACCACTATCATGCTTAAACCCCATGACGAATGGCGTGAAGGCATGACCTTAGATGGCATCATTGCCCAGCTGCAGCAAACCGTAAAAGTACCGGGACTCACCAATGCATGGGTGCAACCCATCAAGACCCGAATCGACATGCTCTCGACGGGAATAAAAACCCCTGTTGGCATCAAGATCACCGGTGCTGATGTTAACGAGTTACAAAGTCTAGGCACTAAGATTGAAGCTATCTTAAGCAAAGTGCCGCACACTAAGTCGGCTTATGCTGAGCGAAGTGGCGGCGGGCGTTATATCGATATCAGTCCGAAACTGGATGTAGCCGCACGTTACGGTATGACGTTGCAGGATATTCAAGATGTGGTGCGTTACGCCATCGGCGGTATGGACATTGGCGAGTCGGTGCAAGGCGCCGAACGCTATCCTATCAACCTGCGTTATCCCCGTGAGCTGCGCGACAATATTGAGAAACTGCGCGAGCTGCCCGTGATCACTAAGTCAGGGCATTATCTGCCGCTACGTAACTTGGCCGACATCGAAATTAACGATGGCGCGCCTATGTTAAAGAGTGAGAATGGCCGCTTAATCTCTTGGGTGTTTATCGATATCGAAGGCACCTCTATCGGTGAGTATATCGCCACTGCGAAAACTGCCTTAGACGCCGAACTCGTCGTCCCGCCCCGTTACAGCTATAGCTTTGCGGGTCAGTACGAATATATGCAAAGGGTCGATGCCAAGCTTAAGCAAGTGATCCCTATGGCATTAGCCGTCATCTTCATCCTGCTGATGATGACCTTCGGCTCCACCATTCAGGCCAGCATTATTATGCTAAGCCTCCCCTTCGCATTGGTCGGCAGCACTTGGTTGTTGTATCTGCTGGATTACAACATCTCAGTGGCCGTCGCTGTCGGTATGATTGCCTTAGCAGGTGTCGCCGCCGAGTTTGGGGTGGTGATGTTGGTGTATCTCAATAACGCCATCAAACACAGGCAAGAAAAAGATAATTACCACAGCGTCAATGACTTGAAAGAAGCCTTGATTGAAGGCGCCGTTATGCGGATCCGTCCCAAAGCGATGACAGTGGCAACCATCTTCTTCGGCCTACTGCCCATTATGTGGGGCGCAGGTTCGGGTAACGATGTAATGCAAAAAATCGCCGCACCTATGGTAGGCGGTATGGTCACAGCGCCCATACTGTCGCTGTTTGTCCTGCCTGCACTCTATCTACTGATTTACTCGCGTAAATTAAACAAAGACGCGGTTCAGTAATAATTCATGCATAAAAAAATCCCCCAAACCATAATAGTTTGGGGGATTTTTTATTCAACCGCCTTTAAAGAGAGTTATTTAGTCGTGTTAACAAACACAGGGTTAGAATAGAACCACAGGTCGTTATAGTTACGATCATTAATCTTGTTATACCAAGCCTGAACCGATTCATCTTCGGCTTGATTAATCACAGCTGATTTTAAAGGATTACCTTTTTCCGTCAGGTTAGCTTGGTTGTAATCTAGATTAGTCCCACGCAAACGGAAGTATTGATGCTGATCCGCAATAAAACTGTAACTCATGCTGTAGTAGCCATCGGCATCTTTATGCCAGTCTGCACTGGTAAAGGTTTTGACCACTAAGGTTGAATCGTTTGTTTCCTTTGCGTAAGCCGCTGTTCCAGGCTCAGCACGCTGACCCACATTACCTGCGATCAAGTCGATGTGGTTTACACTAGGGTTAATGCCTGCATAAGCTTCATTACCGATATCCGACTCTTTATTATTCAATGCCGGACTTTTAAAGCGAATAGTGAGCGTTAACTTGTCACCCGCTTTCGCTACCAAAGTTTGCCCCATGGTGACACTATTCTTATTGCCACTTTCAAGCTTAAAATCCAAGTCATCAATCAAATCGCCAAACACAGAAAAGCTATTGCCCGAGCGTAACCCCTTTAACAGCGCCGTAGTATCTTTGCCATCGACCCAAGTGTAGTTTTTCGCATATTCACCGGGATAATAACTACTGGCGTAGGGTGTTCGTGTTTTGAAATGGATATCTGAGTTACCCATATTCCAAATTTGGCGGCCTTCACCCAATAGCGCATCCCACCAACCACCGACCTGAGCAACGACTGGGTCAACGCCGCCATACACGCCGCTACTGCGCTCACCATAGTCACCACGGTTACCACTGAACTGCCCGCCAACGAGACCTTCAACCATAAAGAAAACATTCGGCGCTACATCGTTCAACTCTCTAACATCTTGAATCGTATAACTCGTTAAATAACGACGAGGATGATTTAACATCCCATAGCTACTATCGGGATAATGAGTCTCTAACCATTTCAACGCCGCAACGGCATCTTCGTGAGTCTGGTTTTGACGGGTATCACCCGCAGCAGTCCAAGCAGTGACATCTTGGGGATCAAAGTCGGCAATATCATTTTTACTACTAAATCTGTACTCGAAGGTTTTAACCGCCGACAAGACTTTAGCTTCATCACCTAAAATACCGATATTAAAGTGCTCATGGGTTGGCATATCCCACTCAAAACTCGAATAGGCAATTTTGCCCTCATAGTTAGGCATGGCCTTTTTTAGACCAGGAATTTCATACTGAGTTAAGGCATCGTAATAAAGCAAACCACCTACGTCGTTATCATCATTATCTTGACTGTTATTACGCATATGATTCGATAAGGAAACATAGTCTAAACCGAAGTCATCAAAGGCCCACTTCAGAATATCAGACTGGGTTTCGCGAGCATCCTGCGAAACCGCAGTGTGTACATGTAAGTCACCTTTTAACCAACGCCCAGCTGGTTCAATCGGTGTAGAATTAGTGTCGTCAGAGTCAGAATTACAACCCGATAGCACCACAAGAGACGATAACAAAACAGCATTTAGATTGATTACCTTACGCACGAATAACCTCTTTATATTCACAAGTAGAAACCTGAATATAAGTCGAATGCATGACACCATAATGACATGGGTATTCGCTATCAATAAAATAAGCCTCTTAGTTTATAACGCTTATGTGTACCATTAACTTAGCGCACCACAGGATTGACCCGACTTACTGCAGCAGAAAGGATTCCATCACATGATTAAGCCATTTTGTATGACCATCCGCCGGATATGGCCGCAAGCACTTTCCCTTAAAAGCCTATCGCGTGCATTATTTGCGGCGTTCGGTTTATGCGCTGCACTAATGATTTCAGCAGCACCTGCCTTTACCGCACCCGCGACCGGTGAGTTTGTTGCCGATAAACGCTGTGAGCTATTTCAATCGAAAAATAAGCAGACGAATCCAGATCAATGGCAGAGCAATATTGGTGAGCGCTATCCGGTACTCGAAATCCTCGGCAACAGCGCTAAACCTGACTGGCTACGAGTGCGCACCAACGCAGTGAAGTCTCCCATGCGGTGGATTAGTGGCGATTGTGGTCAGTATCTGTCTAATATTGCAGGCAGTAATGTATCGACACCTGCAACAGCGGTAGAACCGGCGCAAACCACCACGGCATCGGACATTAAAGCCAAAAGCCGAGATAGCCTTAAAGAGCATGGCACACCAGAGAAACGCCAAGGAGATCAATGCCAAATCGGCGGTGAATTTGACGCCAACGTGCTGGCCTTAAGCTGGCAAAGTACCTTTTGTGAACTCTATGGCCGCCGCAAAGCCGAATGTCGCGCCCTCAGCCAAACGCCTGAATCGAGCCAGTGGCAACACTTCAGCCTGCACGGACTGTGGCCGAATAAACAACAATGCGGCACGCGTTACGGTTATTGCAGCACGGTCAAACTACAACCAAATGATTTCTGTACTTATCCTGAGTTTGAACTGAATCCATCTGTGCGCAAAAATTTAGAAGAAGTCATGCCGAGCGCTCAATATGGCACCTGTTTAGAACGCCACGAATGGTGGAAACACGGCACTTGCCGTAGCCAAGATCCTAACGAGTACTTTTTGCTGGCAGCCCAGCTGACCCAAGCCGTAAACGCCTCGGCATGGGTGCAAAAGTATATTCATGACAACATAGGTAAGAGTGTCAGTAAAAGTGAACTAAACCAAAGCTTTGACAGCAGTTTTGGTCAAGGTGCTCACGTTAAAATGAGCCTAGAATGTGGCAAGGGATTACTGAGTGAAATCCGCATTAACTTGCCCGAGGTCATTAAAGCCTCAGACTCCTTGCCTAGTCTACTCGCCAAAGCAAGTAAAGCAGGCAGAGGCTCCTGCCCTGAGACAATCATGATTGATAATGCTAATTAAACAAATGGTTAGACGAATAAAAACGGCGACTGAGTGTCGCCGTTTTTAATCTTAATATGACTCGTCCTAAATATGGCCTTACATCTGATTAAGCTCGATCACCGCAAAGGTGGCACCTTGAGCATCAGCTATCACAGAGAATCGACCCACATCGGGGATATCACTAGGCAGAATGCACACTTGTGCGCCTAAGGCTTGGGCTTTTTCTGCAAATGCATCGCAATCGGCTACGGCAAAATAAAGCAGCCAATGGGGAGAGATATCGCCCCATTCGGGCATTATGGTCATCATACCGCCGATGGATTGCCCATCAACTTGCCACTCAGAGTATTCGATGTCTGGCATATCGCTGGGCGTGTTAGTCCAAGGGAATATTTTGCAGTAAAAGGCTTCTTCAGCGCATGGTTCTTTACAAGCCAGTTCAACCCAGCAAAGGGTATTGAGTTCACCCTGACGGCGAGCACCGATATGGTTCTTCGCTTGCCACAGTGCAAAACGTGCGCCTTGCGGATCGCTCACCTGCGCCATCACCCCCACATCTCCCACAATATGCGGCCCCATGTGCACTTGGCCGCCCGCAGCTTGAATCGCTGCAATGCTGGCATCCATATCATCCACGGCAAAGTAGACACGCCAATGACTGGGGATCTGCGACTCAGACTCAGGAATTTGGTACATGGCGCCTAAATCATCACCTGCTAAATTAAATAGCGAAAAATGACCTTCTGGGATAGGCATTTCAACTGAGTCCCAACCAAATAACGCTTGATAAAATGCCTTAGCAGCTTGCCAATCGTGGCTTGCGAGTTCAACCCAACATGCATGTCCTTGTGCGTACTGAGTAATTTTCATCATTGGCTCCTTCATTTTTACAATCATTCGAGTTAAGCCTGAGTTCGGGCTTCTGTCCAGTGTCGGGATAAAAAAGATCTTCAGAATTAAAACTCAATGGCCAAATACAAAAAAGCCCTCACGCAGAGGGCTTAAATCATCGAAACAAATTAGGAATACTGAGGCAATAAATTTGCCATCGCGAGCAGATGACAAGCACCCGTGACTATGCCGAATAACACCACAAGAATAATTAACGGTGTACCGCCTATCACTCTAAAACCTGTGCTCTCGGGGAATAACTGCCGTGATTTATAGGCCATCAGCGCTGGGACGATTACCGCCCATACAGTCGCCGCTAATGCCGCAAAACCAATCGCCACTAAGAAGCCGTCGGGGAACAGTAATCCTAAAATCGTTGGCGGCACAAAGGTCACTAACGCGGTTTTCATCCGGCCCGAGCGTGAATCGTCAAAACCAAACAAGTCGGCGAGATAATCGAACAAACCTAAGGTCACCCCTAAGAAAGATGAGGCCACGGCCAAGTTAGCAAACAGGGTCAACATGCTGTCTAACCAGCGACTCGCCATCACCTCAGACAAAGCGCCCACCAAGACACCCATATTGCCGCCTTGGGCAATAATATCGATAAACTGGCTGCGGGGAATATTGCCCATAGTCGCCACTAACCAACAGGCATAAATCACCAGCGCGATAAAGGTGCCGACGAAAATCGCCTTGATAATGGTGGCGGAATCTTTGCCGTAATACTTCACTAAGCTGGGAACGTTACCATGGTAGCCAAAGCTGGCAAGACCAAAGGGCAGCGCCGCCCACAGATATGGTGAAAAGCTGTTATTACCATCGGGTTCGAGCAACTTAGTCACATCGATTTCGATCAGTAAGTTACCGATAGCGAGGAAAAAGGTAATGATCATACCGCCGAGCATAATCGTGGTAATACGATCCACGGCTTTAGTACTGATCAACACTATGCTCGCCAACACTATGGCGAACACTAGCCCTGCAACACTTTGCGGTAACTCAATTCCCATGCCCTGCAAGCTGTGGTTTACAATCGAACCACCGCCGCTGATATAGGCATAGGTCAAAATATATAGCACGAACGCGATAGAAACGCCGTTCACTATCCGCCAAAACTGTCCGAGGGTTTGCTTAGTTAAGGTATCGAAGCTGGCACCGGGTTCGAAATGCAAATTGGTTTCGAGTAAGAGCAAGCCCGACATCAACATGCAAAACCAAATACCCAATAACATCAAAATCGAATAGCCAAACCACATACCTGCACCGACCACGGGCAGAGAAAACATCCCAGCACCTACGGTCGTGCCAGCAATAATCATGGCACCACCAAGCAAGGACTTACCTGCGGGCTTATGCTTAGCCGCATTCATATGATTTGCCATTAAACTGTGTGCTCCGCGGTGACACTCGCCACTATCGTTTGTCTCACTGACGGACGTAATAAGCTATTGGCTTGATCTCGGATGCGATTGATATTGGACTTATCTTGGTTATCTGCCAGATAGCCCAATTCTTTGAGCTTAACACTCAAGGTGCCGTAGAGTTTTTTATCGTAGAACTCAGGCGCAGTAATGCCATGCAAAGCGCCTAAACGCTGGGCAAGTAGATGGCTCTCAGACTCAAGTTCTGAGCGCTCCATCTTAGGTCTGTTTGCTAACAGATTGAAAATAATCGCATAGCGTTGCAAGGTCTCGCTCACTGAACTGGCTAACAATAATAGTTGGCTAGTGTGCTCTGGCACGACAGCTAAGGTATCAGTCTCGACCACTAACCCTTGTTCAATGAAGAAATCCAGCACTTGGTTGACATAGGCAGGTACATCTTTAATGCCCATAAAGAGTTCTGCTTTCAGTAGCGGATAAAAATCGGCAACGATTGACACCACTTGCTGACGCGGGATCTGCTCATTATGCGTTAAACAACTCGCAATTAATGACGGCACGATAAATAAGTGGATGATATTGTTACGATAGTAAGTCATGGACACAGCCTGACTCGCTTCGATAGACACGATTTCTCCTAAAGGATCGGCACTAACAACAAACTTGTTCAGATCTAAACCTTGCTGCACTAGATGCTTGCCATCACCTTCGGCAACCGAAGTGTAAGCAGTGTAAGGCACTTTTTTGAGTAGGGTCAGATACAAATCAAGCTGACGCTCCAACAGACTGCGCTCTAAGGCATTTTGATCTGTCGCCAGCAACACTAAGCTCGTCAAGGTCACTGAACTCGCTGCCGCCGCATCATTGATACGTGTCATCACTCGATTCGCTAGCACGTTTACCGCTGGCGTTAACCAACTCGGTTTTTGCTCAGGATCATCGGCTACCTCATTACGCCAGTTTGGCGCACGCTCATTTAAGAAGTTTTGCAGGGTAATGGGCTCGCCAAAGTTCACATAACCTTGGCCGAAATTACCCAGTTTGCGGATCGCGCCAAACACTTGCCACACAGATTCTTTTTTCTTTTTCTTACCGCTTAATTCTTTATGGTAAGTCGCTACCTCCATCACATGGTCGTAGCCTAAATATACAGGCACTAGCGTGACTGGACGCTCGATACCGCGCAGCACGCTGTTCATCGTCATAGCGATCATGCCAGTTTTGGGCGCCAATAGACGCCCCGTACGTGAGCGGCCGCCTTCGGAGAAATATTCCACCGAATAACCTTTAGCAAACAGTTGATCTAAATACTCACGGAATACTGCGGTATACAGCTTGTTGCCATTAAAACTACGGCGGATAAAGAAGGCACCACCGCGACGGAACATAGGTCCAGCAGGCCAGAAGTTGAGGTTAATACCAGCGGCAATGTGCGGCGGAACCATACCTTGATAGTACAAAATATACGATAACAGCAGGTAATCCATGTGACTGCGATGGCAAGGCACATAAACAATCTCGTGACCATCGTGGTGTAACTGGCGAACTTGCTCGGCACCTTTGATATTGATCCCGCTGTAAAGCTTGTTCCATAACCAAGTTAAGAAACGCTCGGCAATACGAACTAAACTATCTGAGTAATCGGCAGCGATTTCATCGAGATACTCAATGGCTGTCTCGCGCGCTTGGGTCTCTGAAATCTTCTTACTGACGGCTTCTTCTTGAATCGCTTTACGCAACGATTCAGATTTGAGCAACGAATGAAACAGTGCTTGGCGATTTGGCAGCACAGGCCCTGTCATCACCTTGCGTTGACGACGGAAATGCACCCGCGCGACCCGCGCTAACTTATGGGCGATACCCATGTCTGTGCCATGCTCGTCGGCCATATAACGCAGGGATACCGCATTCGAAAACTGCACGAAGTTATGTCGACCTAAGAACAGAATCATCAGACACTTACGCAGCCAAGTCGGGTTTTCCCGCTCAAACACAGCCGCCTTCATAGTGTCGTCTTCTTTCCCTGGTGTGCGGCCCCAATACAGGCTCACGGGCACCAGTTGAATATCCAATTCAGGGCGCTCCTTATGCACGGCTAACAAACGCATAAAGCATTCGAGGAAAGGCTCGTTACCGGCACGCTCGCCAAACAGCGGCTTACGCCCCTGGAGGCAGACAACCCGAGGCGCAATCACACCATTCGCCACTAAAGGCTCATAGGGGCTCGGTAGTCCTAACTTTGCCGTTATTTCACTCAGGGCAGCGATGTCACTCAGCGATTCCGTTTTCATCACATAAGCAAGGGGTCTGGAGGCATCCAGATTCAGATCGGCAAAGGGATCCTGAGGCACAACAATAGTGTGCACTAAGTGTTTTTGGATCCAGCGTAATGATTTCAACCAAAGAGAGTCGTGTTTAGGCATTATTCTTATGCAATTAAGTACGTTTACTAGCCCGATAGAATACCAGACTATGGGTAATATTCGCTAATTCTCTCCAACATAGCTAAAAAGTGGTTAATACTTGCGCTGCAAATAATACTGTATATACTAACAGTAACTGTATAGAAAAACAGGAAACACCATGAGACCTTTGACGCCACGCCAAGCTGAAATTTTAGAGCTAATTAAACGAAATATTGCCGATACTGGCATGCCACCCACACGGGCAGAAATCGCGACCCGTTTAGGTTTTAAGAGCGCCAATGCGGCTGAAGAGCATCTTAAAGCGTTGGCGAAAAAGGGCTGCATTGAGATCATGCCGGGCACTTCGCGGGGCATTCGCCTACCTGCGGAAGTCGAAGATTTAACTGAAACAGGTTTACCGCTCATCGGCCAAGTGGCCGCGGGTGAACCTATCCTCGCCCAAGAACATGTTGAACAGTACTACCAAGTCGACCCGAGCATGTTCCATCCCGCCGCCGATTTCTTACTGCGGGTTAAAGGCGACAGCATGAAGAATATCGGCATTCTCGAAGGAGATTTGCTGGCTGTTCATAAAGTACAACAAGCTAGAAATGGTCAAGTGGTTGTCGCTAGAGTCGACGACGATGTCACTGTTAAACGTTTCGAAAAAAAAGGCAATGTGGTCTATCTACACGCCGAAAATGAAGACTATTCCCCGATAAAAGTGGATTTAGGCTATCAAAGTTTAACAATTGAAGGACTCGCCGTCGGTGTGATCCGTAATGGAGATTGGCTATGAACAAACTACTTGGCAATGCACCCCGCCATCCGGGCTTGTGGCTCGATGAAGTCCGTGATGCCGACTATGACTGGCACCACGCACCTATCGCCTGCATGCCAACTAAGACTCAAGGCCGCCAAGAGTTAATCCATTTGAGTGCGCAACTCGCCCAGTTAAGCCAACAGGGTCGTTGGTTAGTACTCATCAACCCACCGAGCATTGGCTACAAACAAATGCTCGCCAATGCAGGCGTGCGTATGGACAGAGTCTTGCTGGTGCACGCTAAAGATGAAGTCGAAACCCTGTGGGCGATGGAAAAAGCCTTAACAAGTGGTACGTCCAGTGCAGTTATTACTTGGACCCAATCACTGGATGCACGCGATAATCGTCGCCTGCAAATCGTGGCTAAAAGTGCCCGCGCCATGGGCATAGTGCTTGAAGACGTAAACAGTCACTTACATGGCGACGTACGCATTGAGCAAGGCAATCTCTTCGGCCAACAATCTTTTTTTAGCGCTGTACATTAAATATTCATTTATTTTTTTACCTTGAAAGCCGCCTCGCCTATGAATGTGAGGCTTTTTTTTGGCAATTTTTCAGACAATTAGATAAATAAGTGATCTTGATCAATATTTAAACAGCAAGTATGGTTGATTTAGTCGGCGATGATATATCGCCGCCCGTGGCAAATAACTCGAGCCGTAATCGAGTTCAAAATGCCACTAAAAATAGAGAAAAGATTTATTTCAGTCGTATGTGCCAGCGTGGCTAATACCAGCAGTAACAATACTTAATTAAAAGTAACAGCCGCCAACGCACGTTGAAGTCAAAAACGCTTTTTTGGAAACTGAAGAGTTTGCATAGAGTTGAGACTTACTGTGTTGCTCTTCTTTGTAGTTGCTATTCGCAATTGGCAGAGGAGAAGTCTTGTGAAGCAATTGTTGTATTGTTTACTCGTGGTGTTATTCGCACCACCGTTGGCCGCCGCGGACATGCGGTTCAACATGACCCCTGGCGTAACCGAGATCAGTGGCAAGGTTTATCACTTGCACATGACCATCTTGTATATCTGCTGCGCCATTGGCCTTGTGGTCTTTGGCGTGATGATTTACGCCATGATCAATCACAGAAAATCCAAAGGCGCTGTCGCGTCGCACTTTCACGAAAGCACTAAAGTTGAAATCGCTTGGACGATTCTGCCATTTATCATTTTGATCTTAATGGCGATTCCAGCGACAAAAACCTTAATTGCGATGGAAGATCCCAGCAATGCCGATCTCACCGTTAAAGTCACAGGTTCCCAATGGAAATGGCACTACAGCTATTTCGATCAAGACATTGATTTTTACAGCATACTCGCAACCCCAAGAACACAAATCGACGGTACCGAAACCAAGGGTGAACACTACCTTTTGGAGGTCGATAAGCCGCTCGTGCTGCCGATAAACCGCAAAATTCGCTTCCTGATGACCTCAGAAGATGTGATCCATTCATGGTGGGTTCCCGCTTTTGCGGTGAAGAAAGATGCCAACCCAGGATTTATCAATGAGGCCTGGACTCGCATAGACAAACCCGGCATTTACCGTGGTCAGTGCGCCGAGCTTTGCGGTAAAGACCATGGTTTTATGCCCATTGTAGTGCAAGCCCTACCCGAAGCCGAGTTTGAAGCTTGGGTAGCGGAGCAAAAACAAGCTGCAGGCGCGGCGGCAGAAGCTGCTCAAGCTGCATTGTCACAGACCCTTAGCAAAGAGGAGCTAATGATCCAAGGTGAGCAAGTTTACCTCGGTCACTGCGCAGCCTGCCACCAGCCTAATGGCGAGGGGTTACAAGGCGTATTCCCACACCTCAAAGGCAGTCCGATAGCAACGGGACCGCTCAGCGGCCACCTTGAAATCGTGATTAACGGTAAAGCGGGTACCGCCATGCAAGCCTTTGGTAAGCAATTGACGGCACAAGAAATGGCCGCCGTTATTACCTATGAGCGTAATGCATGGGGCAATAATACTGGCGATGCTGTGCAGGCCAAAGATGTTAACGAGCATATGAACGGCAGCGCTGGCACACCAGCATCTACTGCAGCGCCAGCCAATACGACCCCAACTCCCGCGCCTGAACCTGAGCCAGTTGCAGTTGTCGATCCCGCCAGCCTCCCCACACTCACCCACGACGCCTTGATGGCCGAAGGTGAAACTGTTTACGCCACCACTTGTGCGGCCTGCCATCAGTTAACGGGAGCTGGCATACCACCAGCCTTCCCCGCCCTCGCTGGCAGTGCTATCGCCACAGGACCCGTTGCTAATCATCTAGATATTGTGATGCACGGCAAAACGGGCACGGCTATGCAGGCATTTGGCAAACAACTCAGCCCACAGCAACTCGCGGCCGTCATTACCTATGAGCGCAATGCTTGGGGCAACAATACCGGCGATACAGTGCAACCCGCTGATATCGCCAGCCATGGACAGTAGGGGATTATGATGAGCACAACGACTCAAGATCAAACCGCAGCCCATGATGACCATCATCATGGTGCGCCAAAGGGCATCATGCGCTGGGTGCTAACCACCAACCATAAAGACATTGGTACTCTGTATTTATGGTTCAGCTTCATTATGTTTTTAACCGGTGGCGCTATGGCCATGGTGATCCGCGCTGAACTGTTTCAGCCCGGATTACAATTGGTCGAGCCCAATTTTTTCAACCAAATGACCACAGTCCATGGGCTGATTATGGTGTTCGGCGCCGTGATGCCAGCCTTTACTGGGCTCGCCAACTGGCTGATCCCTATGATGATTGGGGCGCCCGATATGGCGCTGCCACGGATGAATAACTGGAGTTTTTGGATCTTACCCTTCGCCTTTACCATTTTGCTCAGCTCACTGTTTATGGAAGGCGGCGGGCCTAACTTTGGTTGGACCTTCTACGCGCCACTATCAACCACTTATAGCCCCGATAGCACGGCACTCTTCGTGTTCTCTATTCATATCATGGGGATAAGTTCAATTATGGGCGCAATCAACGTGATTGTGACCATAGTGAACTTACGTGCGCCCGGCATGACATGGATGAAGTTACCGCTATTTGTATGGACTTGGCTTATCACAGCATTCCTGCTGATCGCTGTGATGCCCGTCCTCGCGGGCGCTGTAACTATGGTGCTGACCGATAAGTTTTTCGGCACTAGCTTCTTCGACGCCGCGGGGGGTGGCGATCCTGTGATGTTCCAGCATATCTTCTGGTTCTTCGGCCACCCCGAAGTTTACATCATGATCTTGCCGTCCTTTGGTATCATCTCAGCCATAGTGCCCGCCTTCAGTCGCAAACCCTTATTTGGCTATGCATCAATGGTTTATGCAACTGCGAGTATTGCAATTCTGTCGTTCCTCGTGTGGGCACATCATATGTTCACTACAGGTATGCCAGTGTTTGCCGAGCTGTTTTTCATGTATTGCACTATGTTGATTGCGGTGCCAACGGGGGTGAAAGTATTTAACTGGGTGGCGACTATGTGGCGCGGCTCGCTCAGCTTCGAAACCCCTATGTTGTTCGCCGTGGCCTTTATCATACTCTTCACCATTGGCGGTTTTTCGGGGTTAATGCTCGCCATTACGCCCGCCGACTTCCAATACCACGACACCTATTTTGTGGTGGCGCATTTCCATTATGTGCTCGTAACAGGGGCGATTTTCTCCATCATGGCGGCGGCCTATTACTGGCTACCTAAGTGGACGGGGCATATGTACAACGAACGACTGGGACAATGGCACTTCTGGTGTTCGGTGATTTCGGTCAATGTGCTGTTTTTCCCCATGCATTTCCTTGGGCTCGCGGGTATGCCAAGGCGCATTCCCGATTACTCGATTCAATTTGCCGATGTTAATCAAATCGTCTCGATTGGTGGCTTTGCCTTCGGTTTATCGCAATTGATTTTCTTAGTCTTAGTGATCAAGTGCATCCGTGGTGGCGAGAAAGCCCCCGCTAAACCTTGGGAAGGCAGCGAGGGATTAGAGTGGACATTGCCAAGCCCCGCACCCTACCACTCCTTCACGACACCACCTGAGGTGAAATGAAATGACCAACCATAGCCAGCCAGAAAAACCTAAGTCAAATCGAAAGCTTATCAGCATGCTCGTCATGGGCTGTATCGGTATGTTTGGTTTTGGGTTCGCGCTGGTGCCGCTATACGATGTGCTGTGTGAGAAGCTAGGGATTAACGGTAAAACCTCCAATACTGCCAGTAGTTATCAAGCGATAACCGTCGATACTAGCCGTGTTGTCATCGTGGAATTTATCTCCCAAGTGCAAACGGGTATGCCGTGGAAATTTGAGCCGCAAACCAAGCGGCTCGAAGTCCACCCCGGCGAACTGATACACACAGCATTTTTGGCACGCAATGTGTCAGACAGAGCAACGGTCGGTCAGGCGATACCTTCGGTATCCCCAGGCCAAGGTGCTGCCTATTTTAATAAAACTGAATGTTTTTGCTTTAATCAACAGCACTTAGCGGCTTCGACCAGCGCAGAGTTGCCACTCATTTTCTTTGTGGATCCTCAGTTACCTGAGTCCATCCACACTCTGACCCTCTCTTACACCCTCTACGACATTACCGACAAGCAGTTAGCGTCTGCCCTAGAGCAAGGAGCTGCAAAATGACTACAAAACATGAACCTTACTATGTCCCCGCCCAAAGCGCTTGGCCCATCATTGGTGCTATAGGGCTGTTTTTAATCGCCTTTGGTGCAGGAAGCTTTGTACAACAACTAAAATCAGGCGCATCGGGTGGCGGTTATATCCTACTCGCGGGTATCGCCGTGATCCTCTTTATGCTGGTTGGCTGGTTTAGAACCGTGATCAACGAATCCATGACAGGACTTTATTCGCACCAAATGGATAGATCCTTTCGCCAAGGCATGAGTTGGTTTATTTTCTCCGAAGTGATGTTTTTCGCGGCATTTTTCGGGGCATTATTTTATGCTCGCATGGTCGCGGTGCCTTGGCTTGGCGGCGCCTCGAATAATGCCATGACCCACGAAGTGCTCTGGCCACAGTTCGAAGCCGTTTGGCCATTGATCACCACACCTGATGGGACAAAAACCGAGGCTATGCCATGGACTGGTCTGCCATTAATCAACACTATTGTGCTGCTAACCTCTTCTGTCACCTTACATTTTGCCCATGTCAGCTTAGAAAAAGGCAAACGTCCCGCCATTACCCTCTGGCTCGGGATCACCATACTCTTAGGGATGGGTTTCCTTGCCTTACAGGCCGAAGAGTATATCCACGCCTATCAGGAAATGGGACTCACCTTAACCTCTGGGATTTATGGCAATACCTTCTTCCTGCTAACGGGTTTTCACGGCATGCACGTGACCCTAGGAACGGTATTCTTATTAGTGTTGTTTTTCAGAGTGTTGAAGGGTCACTTTAGCGCAGATAAGCATTTTGCTTTCCAAGCGGGGAGTTGGTATTGGCACTTTGTGGATGTGGTCTGGCTGTGTTTGTTTATTTTCGTCTACGTACTTTAAGGCTTTAGTAAGGCGTGGGATTGTGGCTGATTAACCCAGTCCCCAATGCCACCAGCAGTAACAGAATAACGAGTACAGAGAAAATCACTCGGCGACCAAGATAACGGCTCATCGGCACTTTATTGTCACCTTTCACCATAATAAACAAGGCGCGACCTAGATTAAAAATGATGAACAGCAACAGCAGAACTAAGACCAACTTAAAAATGAATAGGGTATTCATGCAATATCCTTATGTTCTGCTGAATAAATTAACGGTTTTTTTGCTGATACTGACTGTGGCTGTATTCGGGATTTTGGTCAAGCTGGGCCTATGGCAATTAGCCCGAGGTGAAGAAAAAACCGTCCTACAAGCGCAAATGGAGGCGAGGCAATCCTTATTACCACTCAGTTTTGAGCAGCTCCAGCTAAAGGTAAATAAGGAAAGCGTCACAGGTTATCGTCTACAAGTACAGGCAACGCCCGCGAGCTCACAAATCTGGCTACTGGATAATCAAATCTATCAGGGTCAAGTGGGCTATTTAGCCTTTCAGCCCCTACAAGTGGAAGCTGGAAAACCTTGGTTGCTGGTCGAACTCGGTTTTGTCGCCGCAGGCTCCCACCGTGGTGAGTTGCCTCAAATCACCCCACTTAGCGGTGAATTAATTCTCGAAGGTCGGCTTTATCAAAAGCAAATCAATCCTTTGAGTCAGTCCTTGATGGCTGAGTCGGGGGCAAATATTCGCTTTCAGAATCTCAATATTCCCGAGATGTCGCAGATGCTAGGCCACCCTTTACTCCCTGCGGTGCTGCAACCGGATGAGTTACCAACACTTGCCTTACCGCATCCTTGGCAACCCTTCCCTCTGCCAGCACAAAAACATTGGGGTTATGCGTTGCAGTGGTTCTCTATGGCGGCCGTGTTTGCTGGGCTCATGTTGTGGCAAGGGATTAAATATGTAAAACGCCAGAGTGCCGAAACAATCGCAAACTCAAGGAGCGAATAGGGAAATTCGTACCATACTTAGCAAGACACAAATAAAAACTAAATAAATATAAAACAATAAATTAGGGATAATTTGAATGAGAGGAGCAAGCATGAACTCCCAGAATAAATCTAAACACAAAGCATTGGGCTTGTTGTTGCTGGCGTTTATCGCGCCCGTGGTAATAGCCAAGCTAGTGCTGAGCCTGAATTTATACCACGGCGGCGCCACTAATCATGGCGAGCTGATCAATCCTGAGACCAGTTATGCCAGCCTTGGGGTTGAAAATCCCAATCCTAAAGAATGGCAACTGCTATATTTACTGCCCGCCCAATGCGACGATGCTTGCCGCGAACGCCTGTATATTTTACGCCAAAGCCACACTGCGCTAGGGCCAGATCAGGCGCGAGTCGAACCACTCATTCTCACCCATCCCGACAGCGATCTTAACGCTTTAAGCGCCTTTCACTTCAACACTCGTCCCGCCAATGCTGGCTTAAGCCACTGGCTAGATGAACAGCAGCTGATCATAGTCGATCCCTTAGGCAGCTTAGTGCTGCGCTATCCCCAAGTGCAGGGTAGAGAAGCGCATTTAGCTCAAGGCAAAGCCTTGATTGCGGATCTGCGTAAGTTGTTAAAACTGTCGAGGGTAGATTGATGCAGCTAACTTGGGTTCTTCGCTTAACCTTAGTCTTTACCCTATTAGTGATTTTAATGGGTGCTTACACTCGCCTATCGGATGCAGGTCTAGGCTGCCCCGATTGGCCGGGTTGCTACGGCCATATCAAGGTGCCTACCCAAGACCATGAAATCGCCCATGCCCAAACCATCTTTCCCGATCACGATATCCACCCAGAGAAAGCCTGGCTGGAGATGATCCACAGATATATCGCAGGCGGACTTGGCTTACTGGTGTTGTTAATCTTAGTTTTGTGCCTGAAAACGCCAGAAGCACCGAAAAAGTTACCGCTCATCATAGTGCTGCTGATCCTCTTTCAAGCCGCACTCGGCATGTGGACAGTGACGATGAAACTCATGCCCATAGTGGTGATGTCGCATCTTATTGGTGGATTCAGCCTAATTTCACTGTTGTTACTCCTCTATCTACGAACGCGGCCGCGGCGGATCTTTAATAGCGAATCCCATGCCCGTAATCTGGCACCGTTGGCGCTGGTGAGCCTGTTCGTGCTTGTGGGTCAGATTATGCTGGGCGCTTGGACCTCATCTAACTATGCGGCGCTAGCCTGCACCGCATTACCCATTTGCGAAGGCAACTGGATGGATAACTTGGCAATAGCGGAGGCCTTTTCACCATTCCAAGGCCAACACCACAGTTTCGAATTTGGGGTACTCGATTACCCAGCGCGGATGACTATCCATATCGCCCACAGAATAGGCGCTATCGTCACCGCGAGTTTATTACTCGTGCTCGCCTATCGATTATTTGTTGGCGCTGCAGGGATGAGGGCCTTAAGCCTCTTACTGGTGGGGCTAGTGATCCTACAAGTGAGCTTAGGTATTTCTAACGTAGTAATGCATTTACCACTGGGTATTGCCGTGTCTCACAACGGCGGGGCGGCACTACTGCTGCTGACCTTAGTCGCAATCAACTATTTCTTATGGCGCAAAGCCTAAGCGAGGGCTCCAAGATGGCAAAACCACTCTCAATCACCAGTAGCCTACCCACGTTCAGCGTGACATGGCGCGCCTATTTTGAAATGACTAAACCTAAAGTGGTCGCACTCATGCTGCTCACTGTCTTAGTCGGCATGTGTCTGGCTGTGCCCCATGCTGTGCCCGTTCAACCTTTACTCGCGGGTATGCTGGGCATTGCCATGATGGCGGGTTCGGCGGCGGCGCTAAATCATCTGATCGATCGCCGTATTGATGGCTTAATGGCACGCACCTACAATCGCCCACTACCCAAAGGGCGTATTTCGGCAACCCGCGCGTTAATTTTCGCCGCTAGCTTAGGTAGTCTTGGCTTTATCGTCTTATATTCTTTAGTAAATCCACTCACAGCTTGGCTCACCTTTGCCAGCTTGATTGGTTATGCCTTGGTTTATACGGCCTATTTGAAGCGCGCAACATCACAAAACATTGTGATTGGAGGCCTTGCGGGAGCTATGCCACCCTTGCTGGGATGGACTGCAGTGACGAACGAATTTCACGGCCATGCGCTGTTGTTAGTGATCATCATCTTTACGTGGACGCCGCCACATTTTTGGGCTCTGGCCATTCACAGACGCGCCGAATATGCCAAAGTGGATATTCCCATGCTGCCGGTTACCCACGGTGTCGAGTTTACTAAAACCTGTATTCTGCTCTACACAGTATTGCTGGCAATTGCTTGCCTATTACCTGTGCTGGTTGGTATGTGTGGGCCCGTGTATTTCGTCTGCTCGAGTTTACTCAGCACGGGATTTATTTATAAAGCATGGCAACTTAAATATCGGGATCATGATGGCTTAGCGATGCAAGTGTTCCGCTTCTCTATCTATCATTTGATGTTGTTATTCATGGCATTACTGCTCGACCACTATTTGTGGAACTAGTGTATGCAACTCATTTGTCGCGCTAACCTGTCGTTATGGAGCCAATAATGCAGAAAAGAATTTTAATCATCGCCATTTTATTATTCGGTCTTGGCGGCCTATTTGCGGTGAAATTTAATCCCCCGAAACCTATCGAGCTAGAGAGCGGATTTCTGTATCCACAGGCCTATGAATTAGCGCCCTTTGAATTGGTTGATCAACATAAGCAGGCTTTTACCAACGCCAGTTTGCAGGGGAAGTGGAGCTTATTTTTTATCGGTTTTACATTTTGCCCCGATGTTTGCCCGACGACCTTAAATAAACTCGCGGCGGCTTATCCCGATCTAAACAAAATTGCGCCATTACAGGTGGTGTTTCTATCCGTCGACCCCAAACGGGACACACCGGATAAACTCCTGACCTATGTGAATTTTTTCAATCCAGAATTTAAAGCGGTCACGGGCGAGCAGACACAAATCTTCCCGCTCACCCGCAGCTTAGGGCTGACCTATGCCATGGTGGGTGAAGGGGAAAACTACCAAGTCGACCATAGTGCGGGTTATGTGTTGGTATCGCCGCAGGGTACACGCGTTGCAGTGTTCAAACCTACGGCTGCGCTAGGCAAGCCGCCGCAGGTGTTAAATGATGAAATGATTAGCGATTTTAGAAAAATAGTGACGCAATACAAACCTAACCGTTGATCACTCTTTGACCCAAGAACCATCATCCTTTGGCCTCACCCAAGGCTGAGAAAACCAATAGTAGCCATTGCGCGCCTTACTCGGCGCAGTGCAGTTGTAACGCGAACGCCCCGCAGGTAAGGCTAAATCCGCTTGAACACTAAACTCGGTTTCACTGAGCCAAGTCGGCTGTTTTGAACCTTGGCCTTGGATGTAACACATCACCTGCTTAGCAGAGATATCGCTCATATCGAGGGTCACTTTAAGCTCTGGACGCCAGTGGCCGCCCTTTAACTCAGGATCGCTAGGACTCTGTGCAATTACAGGCATGTTTAAACTGTATAGCTTGGCCTTAAGGCTTTTTAAATCCGCATATTGTCCCGCAACAGGGAAACGCGGCAGTGCCGTTAACGGCGAATAGGGCCCAGCGGCTCCCGATTGCTGCCCTAAAGCGACAAAGCCGTTCTCGGTTAACATATCCTGCAAGGCTTGATTGTACTCACCGTAGGGATAAGCCAGCATTTTAAAATTGTGCCCAGTGGCATCTGCAATCGCCTTTTCTGTATCTAAGATATTGGCTTTTATCCGCGTTAACCATTGCGCCTGTGATTCATTTTCTAAGGCGCGAATCAAATGTTCGTGGGCCCAACTGTGGTTAGCAATATCGGCGCCTTCCTTGGATAGCGTTATCAGCTCATCCCAGGTCATCATCTCGGTAAACTTTTGTTTAATCGGCTCAATTGCCACAAACAAGGTGTAGGGAAAGCCAAATTCCTTTAGGATAGGATGCGCCGTCGTGGCTATGCTGCGATAACCATCGTCGAAGGTAATCGCGACTGTTTTGGCCGGTAAATCTTGTTTTTGCTTTATCGCTTCAACTACCTGAGAAAGCGGTATCACCTTAAAGCCATCATCGGCTAGAAACTGCATTTGCTCACGAAATTGCGCGGGCGTCACGCTTGTGGCCGCCGGAGTGGTCTCAGATACATGGTGATATTGCAGAATGACCACGGCATGGGCAGAAAACGTCATTAGCCCTATGAGTGCCAACAGCACACGTTTAACCATAATGTGAACACCTCTGAAATTAATGAATACAGCTAAATCAACTTGGCTCGACCTGATGCTCAACGGCGCGAAAAATCGTCAATTACTCATCCTCGCCCTGCCGATGATACTCTCCAATATCACTGTCCCACTGTTGGGCTTAGTCGATACGGCTGTCATAGGTCATCTGAGTGAAGCCTATTATTTAGGGGGAGTCGCCGTCGGGTCAACGATTATCACATTAATCATTTGGTTATTGGGATTTTTGCGTATGGCGACCACAGGTTTGGTCGCGCAAGCCTTTGGTGCTGACGATCTTCATGCCCAGCACAAACTCTTAGTCCAAGGCGCTATGCTAGCGATGTTATTGGGCGCAGGCGTTATCGCACTACAGGTCCCGATATTGAATTTAGCCTTAGGATTATCCGAAGCGAGTAGCGAAGTCGAACGTTATTGCCGCGAATATTTTCAGGTACGGATTTGGTCAACGCCCTTCGCCCTACTCAATTTAGTTATGTTAGGTTGGCTCTTAGGGCGACAACAACCTAAAGCCGCCATGTGGCAGCTGATATTAGCGAACCTTGCCAATATTATTCTCGATGTGGTGTTTGTCCTCGGCTTAGGCTGGGGCGTTAAAGGCGCAGCCCTCGCCTCAGTCTTTGCCGATATCACCGCTTTCGCAGTCGCACTCACTATGGTGTTACAGCAACTCAAGCGCGAAGCCGATTTTCACTTATCCCAACTATTACCCCATGTCACCCTGACGGGTTATGGCAAATTACTGAGGCTCAACACAGATATTTTTATCCGCAGTCTCTGCCTGCAAGCAGCTTTTGCCTTTATGACATTCCATGGTGCAGGTCTGGGTGATAATACCGTTGCCGCTAATGCCGTGTTATTGAATTTACTGCTGTTAATCTCCTATGCACTCGATGGCATTGCCTATTATGCCGAGGCAGAAGTCGGCCGAGCCTATGGCCAAAAACAGGCGGAACAATTGAGGGAAGCCGTGATCTTAGCGTGGAGCTGGTCAGCCATTACTGCGCTCGGGTTCTGCGCTGTATTCAGTCTTTTTGGCAGTAATATTATCGCGTTACTGACCAGCATTAATGAGGTCAGAGCAACTGCGCAAACCTATCTTATCTGGCTGATATTTTTGCCTTTATGGTCTTTTAGCTCGTATTTGTTCGACGGAGTCTACATAGGTGCCGCTAAAGGTAAAGTGATGCGTAATAGCATGATACTCGCCACCTTCGGCGCATTTTTCCCGACATGGTATTTACTGCAGCAACTATTATTACCAGAGCAAGGTAACCACGCTCTCTGGGCCGCTATGAGTGCCTTTATGATCGCCAGAAGCCTGACGCTTGCTGGGCACTATTATTTCAGCAAAGACTTTTTAAATAAATAATCTGTAAAGACAGTAGTTTACTAATCTCATAATCATTATGATATTGATTTTACAATTGTAACAATGATGTGAATCGATAATGAAAAGGATTTTACCGCTGTTTTTCCTGTGGCTATGCAACCATGCCGTTGCCGACACCGCGCCACAATTACCCGTTGAAGCCTTTGCCAGCATCCCAGATGTGAGCTCTGTACAACTCTCACCTAATGGCAAAAAAATCGCTTCTGTTGTCCGCGTCGATCAAGCCAAACTCAAAGGTACTGTCGTTAGTATCCAAGATATAGAAACGGGCGAAAAGAGCATTCCACTGCACACAGATAATCAAAAATTTGTCATTCTGTCTCTGCAGTGGGCAAACGATAATATCTTACTGATCAATGCTAAGTTTCCTGCTAACCGTTACGGCACACCGACAACCGAAACCCGCCTTGTTAAGTATGATTTGACCACGAAAAAGACCTCGAGTGTCATTCCCCGCAGTGTCTTAGACCGTCTCAATTGGATCCCGCAACATCAGGGGCAAATTATCGATCTTATGCCAGATGATCCCGACAATATTTTACTGTCATTAGACGGAATGGGCGAAAACGTAGGCGAAGATAGCGTACTGAAAGTCAATTTAGCGCAGGGTAAATCCAGTTACAGCCAAAATGCTAAAAAGAAGATCATCAGTTGGATTACCGACAGACAACACAAGGTCCGTATTTCTATCTATAACGATGAGACTGAGTACCGTATTTATGAACAGCCAGAACAGAAGAGTGATTCACGCTTACTTTGGACCTTTAAAGCCTTTTCAGAAGACAGTGTTTGGCCCTTAGGTTTCGATGCTGATCCTAACATTCTTTACGTTCGCGCCTATCACAATGGTTTCGAAGCCATATTTAAAGTCAATCTGACCGATCCTAAGCTCACAAAAGAATTAGTCTACGCCAATGAAGATACTGACGTTGAAGGTAATTTACTCTATTCGAAACTGAAGAAAAAAGTCATTGGTATCAGTGAGGGTGACGGCGAAGAATTCACCTTTTGGGAAAAAGAATATTTGGGCCTACAAAATGGCCTAAAAGCCGTGTTACCCAATGCACACAACTATATTACTCAATTCAGTGCAGATGAACGCCGCTATATAGTGTATTCCACTAGCTCGACCGAGCCCGGTACTTACTATTTTGGCGATAGGGACGAAAAAACGCTTTATCCCATCGCTAACCGATATGGAAAGCTCAAGAGTGAACTCCTCGCCGATACCCAATATTTGACCTATGAGGCAAGAGATAAGCTCAAAATCGATGCTTACCTAACAGTGCCAAAAGGGCTTGAAGCCAAGCAACTGCCGACGATAATCTTCCCCCATGGCGGCCCCATCAGTTACGACAGCAACGACTTCGACTACTGGGCACAGTTCTTCGCTAATCGTGGTTATGCGGTATTTCGGATGAACTTCAGGGGCTCGGCGGGTTACGGCTATGAGTTTATGAAAGCTGGCCTGAAAAGCTGGGGACTCGAAATGCAAAACGACGTCGAAGATGGAACTCGCTACCTAATAGATCAAGGGATTAGCGATCCTAAACGTATTTGTATTGTCGGGGCTAGCTATGGGGGTTATGCGGCCTTAATGGGGGCTGCTATGACTCCCGATCTCTACCGCTGCGCCGTGAGTGTGGCAGGCGTTACCGATGTGGCCTATCTAGTGAAATCGAGCCGAAGATTTACTAACTACAAAGTGGTTAAAGAGCAAATAGGGGATGACTTTGATGCGCTCTATGACCGCTCCCCGATCAGTAAAGCCGATAAAATTAGCATCCCAGTATTGCTGCTACATGGTGATAAGGACAGAGTGGTGAAGGTTCAACATAGCCGAGAAATGTATGACGAACTCAAATCACTGAAAAAACCGGTGGAGTATATTGAGCTGGAAAATGGCGATCATTACCTGAGCAATAACGACAACAGACTAGCGACGTTTAAAGCTTTAGATAAGTTCTTAGCTGATAATCTCAACCCAAAGTTATAACTGAACAACAGCAGTTTAAGCTAAAGCCAAATATAAAAAACGCGACTCTAAGATCGCGTTTTTTATTCAGCTCAACCAACAAGATTAAGCGTAAGAATGTTCACCATGTTGGTGATCTGTCACGTCACGTACACCAGTCAACTCACCTGGGAACATGTCTAACAGTTGTTTTTCGATACCATCCTTCAGGGTGATATCAACTTGAGAACAACCGTTACATCCACCGCCGAACTGCAGTACAGCTACACCTTCTTTGGTAATTTCAACCAGCATGATATTACCACCATGGCCGGCTAACTGAGGGTTGATCTCAGATTGGATCACGTATTCAATACGCTCGACTAAAGGTGCATCACCAGACACTTTACGCATTTTTGCGTTAGGCGCTTTGAGCGTGAGTTGTGAACCTAATTGGTCAGTTACAAAATCGATAGTGGCATCTTCAAGGAAAGGTGCACTCTTCTCATCGACCATAGCATTGAAGCCAGTGAACTCGATTTCAATATCATCACTTTCTACTGCATCCGGTGGACAATAAGACACACCACACTCGGCTTGCGAGGTTCCTGGACTGATCACAAATACGCGAATATGAGTGCCTTCAGGTTGATCTGCTAACAACTTAACAAAATGGGCTTGAGCCGCATCGGAAATGGTAATCATGAAAACCTGCTCCGTCAGGGGATACCTGAGTGTTTTAGTAAGAATTAGCCGTATGATACTCCGACTCACCTTTGCTTTGTAGTCCCTTGGGCAGCAAGTTTGTGGATTTTTGCCATAGCGATCACGATTTGACTGAGCCATTTGAGCTGTTCAAACGATATGATCTTAACGTATTAAAATCGAATAATGCTCCTAAGGCAGTCACTTAAGCAGACATTCCAAGATGTTCTATACATGCTTCTCATTCATTATCGAGATCATCCAACAAGCCTGGCGCCTCTGCCCTTGCCAGACACCATACTTGCACGTGCACATAACGCGCTTCGAATAAGCGGGCAATTTCAGAGACGGTAGTGCCTGTCGTGACCACATCATCCACCAGTGCAATCCGCTGGAACGCAAAATCATCCGCTAACATAAAGGCCTCGTGTAAGTTGCGTCGTCGCTGTGCACCCGAAAGTCCGGCCTGCGGCCGAGTGTCTTGCTGGCGCGTTAATCCCTCGCTCACTAATGGCAGTTGTAAGAGCTGTGAAAGCTCATGAGCAATTAACCACGCCTGATTAAATCCCCGTTGCTGTAAGCGTTTGGGATGCAATGGAACTGGCACTATCGCTTGCGGCAAGGTGATTAATCCTTGCTGTTCTAATAGCTGAATTCGCGCCACTAAGGCGCGACACAGCACGGGCAAAGCGGCAAGTTGCCCCTGATACTTAATCGCGCCAATCCAAGCACCTAAACCTTGATGGTAACTGCAGGGGGCAACGACTTTATACGGCTGGCGCTTTTGGCATTCACCGCAATAATCGACCTCGATTTGCATCGACTTACCGCAGCCTAAGCAAATAGGTCCATGGTATAAGCCAGATTGAAGACAAACGGCGCAAATACCCGTCTCGGGGATAGGTATGGATTGGTGGCACAGCAGGCAACGGTTAGGTAAACTGCTCGCCAACCAGCTTGTGCCGAGTTGATAGCCTAAACGCATTATCCGCCAAGCGGATGGCGGCCAAATCCTTTTGACAAAGCGCGGCATACATTCACCTAATCCATTTTTGAGGCACTCAAGTGAGCCAAGTGACATCCACAAACCATGCAAATTTGCATATTGAAATCAGAGGCCAAGGGCCAGATCTGGTGATGCTTCACGGTTGGGGAGTCAATAGCGCTGTGTTTACACCATTACATGAGTCACTGTCTCAGTATAGGGTGCACTATGTCGACTTGCCGGGCTTTGGCCATAGCCAAATGGTGGAGGGTGATCTATCCACTTGGGTCGATGCCTTAGTCACCGCATTACCAGAACACGCTATTTGGGCCGGCTGGTCACTTGGTGGGCTAGTTGCGACTCAGGCAGCACTGAGTTATCCAAAAAAAATCAAAGGCTTGATCACTATCGCTTCATCCCCCTGCTTTATGGCAAGGGAAGACGAAGCATGGCCGGGCATTCCACCCCAAGTCCTTAATCAATTTAGAGAACAACTCGGGCAAAATTTACCTAAAACTATAGAGAGATTTCTAGCGATTCAGGCCATGGGCAGCGAAACCGCCAAAGAAGATATCAAACGGCTGCGCGATCTTGTGCTTGCGCGCCCATTACCCGATGCCAGAGCCTTAAATCAAGGTTTAAGCATGCTGACTGACATCGACTTAAGACCGCAACTAACAGAATTACAGCAACCTTGGCTAAGGGTCTGGGGTCGACTCGATGGGCTAGTGCCCAAACGCGTACCACCTAAGATGCCGATCACGCCGCAAATTGAAGATGTGATGCTTGCCAAAGCCTCCCATGCGCCGTTTATTTCCCATCAACAGGAGTTTTTGCAGGTATTTATGCCTTGGTTAGCGTTACAGGCGCGCTAACGCTTTATCTTTGAGCGATTAATGGCTAGTATTTAACCATTAGTGCACCAAGGAATTTTCCATGTTAGTTGTCAGTAACTACCCCCAAGTCCCACTAGCGACCAGTAATGTCGCGACGGATTCGGCTCGGGTCGACAACCAACTGAAACCTGTGGTCATTCCCCCACAAGCTGCCACTAAAGGCCATGAAGAACGCGCCTTTAATCCGCAGAATGAACGCACAGCAGATCAAACTCAGCAACAAACCAAAACGCTCGAGCATAATCAACAGCAAGTTCAAGAAAAACAGCAGCAACAGCAATCCTCACAGCAACAGAACCAACAACAGCAAGAGAAAAAAGCGCCCCTTGTAGTGGCCGAGCGTGTTTTACCTAAAACGCTAAAAATTGCTGCAAGAGGCCAAGCGGCGCTGCAACGTAAGGATATACGCTTAAAGGTCAGTCAAGGTGCGGCAAATTATGCCAGCAGTAACGCCAAAGCGAATACCAGCAGTACAGCAAGGCAATCGCTTCAAGGCGAATCGAGTCAATTTTATCAACAACTTGGGCAACGCATTAGTCAGTTCTATCAACAACAGACTCAGCCAGAGCAAGAATCTATTATGTCGACGTGGATTTAACCTATTCCAATCGTATGAATCCGTTTGCGCACAAAATTAGCAGGAATGATAAACAAAAATGCCGCTAAAAATAGCGGCATTTTCCATTCTGTTTAACGCTTATTTAGGCAAACGATACAGCTCTTGCTGGTAGGCTAAACTGCCCCACAATGCCCAACTTAAGGCTTTCTTCTCTAGCGCGGCAGCAGCGGGGGGATGAGGCGTTAACTGCTCGTTTTTTTCATTATATTCGAAACCCTGTGCCTCTTTCTCTGGTTGCAGAATGACCACATCTTTACCTTCCATCAGCGCAAAGTTTTTATCGTATTGCATCAGAGCACGCCCTGGCCAATCATCGCTGACCTGAGTTAAGTCACGGCCCAGCATAGGGTAAGAGTCAGATATTCCAATCAAGGATAACAAAGTCGGCGGCAAGTCAATTTGACTCACGATACGATGATCGCGTTTTGGCGCAACATTATCCCCAAGAATTAATCCCGGAATACGGAAACGCGATACTGGCACCAGATCCGCACCACCCACTCGACTGTCATGGTCGGCAACCACGATAAAAATCGTATCTTTCCAATAGTCTGCGTTTTTCGCCAATTTGAAAAACTCACCAACCGCATAGTCAGCATATTTCGCCGCATTGTTGCGAGTTTGCTTAGGTTGTTCATAAAGTTCGATACGATCATCTGGGAATTCAAATGGATCATGGTTGCTCGAACTAAACACTAAACTAAAGAAAGGCTTACCTTCGCTATGCAGACGCTCAAACTCACTGTTCGCCTTGCGCATTAAATCTTCGTCTGACGCGCCCCACGAACCCACGAAGGCCGGAGATTTGTAATCTTTCTGATCTATGATGTCACTAAAGCCGTTGCCCAAGAAGAAGCTACGCATATTGTCGAAATGGCTCTCACCACCATAAATAAACTGCGTTGTATAACCATGATTTTTAAGTAATTCAGCAATACTGAAAAAGCCAACTTGGCTCTTACCTAGCTTCACCACAGCGCGAGCTGGCGTTGGCGTAAAACCTGTTGTCACAGCTTCGATTCCGCGTACAGATCGTGTACCAGTAGCGTACAAGTTATCGAAATACCAACCTTCTTTAGACAAGGCATCGATATTCGGTGTCAGGGGTAACCCACCTAAACTACCGACAAAACGTGCGCCTAAGCTCTCTTGCAGTAGGATCACTAAGTTCTTTGGCTTACCAGTATAACTGGCTTGGTTAAAGCTCAGTGATGGGATATCCGTTGAAGTAAAGGCACTTTCAGGGCGACCACTTTCCTGCCTAATCGTTGCAATAACCTCCGCGTTATCTAGCTTGCCATACACTTTAGAAGCATCTTCTTCACTATCCATCTGCTTGATGGCAAACACCAAGGAATAAGCAGAGTTAATCACTAAAGAGTTCACTAATGGATCGTCAGCAAAGGCCACCAGAGCGGGGTTAAGCGGACGATGACCCAAGGTTGAACGGGCACCTAATATCGTAATTGCGATAACGATTAACGCTAATACTGGACGCCAATACCAGCGTGGAAAGCGTAGGTTTCTCGTCAGTTTACCGCTGAGAACCCAACCGCCCCAGAGTGTACCTATGGTTAATAATATTGAGAAAATAAGCTCAAGCTTACGACCCGCCCACAGCATAGAAAGCACTTCTTTCGGGTAGATCAGATATTCCACATACAAACGATTCGGACGAAAACCATATTCTTCAATAAAAGCGGGGGTCGATGCTTCTAAAAAGAGCATGATCCACAGACCGACGGTTAACCACACCCGTAAAATCGGCTGCCATAGACGGCCAATAAAATGATCACCTGAAAATAATGCGGTTCCTAAGGCAGCAATACCCCATAACCAGCACAGGGTAGCGATATCGACGCGTAAACCTTGGATTAATAGATGCGACCAACCTTCCACAGCGGCCACGCGATCTGCTTGCCACAGCCCTAAAGCAATACGGCTCGCGGTGGCAATAAAAAGCACTAATAGTGAGAAAATAAAGATGGCGCGGAAAGGCCCATGGGCATTGTGATGCCCGCGAGGTGATAAACCAGATTGCATGTGTTACCCCAAAACGTATAAAGAGCCACTCAGCGTTGGAGTGTCAATTTGAAAAAAATCGGTGAATAAGCTGTGCTATGACAACCGATTTTGCTTAACGTTGCATTAAATGCCGACTTTATATTCCCTAAGGCGACATTGATGCAACAATTTTGTGAGTAACATGTAAAAAAGTCGACTCGGACAAGGTTTAAGTCCGAGTCTTAACGGTTAACGCTTACTTTTTCAGCTTAGCGAAGGCATCGGCAAAGGCATTGCCCATAGCCGCATTTGCCGGCGCTTTAGGTGCTTGTTTTTGCGCCGGACGTGCGGCAGGTTTTACCGACTGAGGCGCCTTGCCATTATGAGTTTTGGCAGAGTTGTGCGGTCTTTGCTGCGACTTACTCTGGTCGATAGCTTCGTCCAAACGCATGCTCAAACCGATACGGCGACGCTCAACGTCCACTTCCATCACTTTAACTTTGACCACATCACCCGCTTTCACCACAGTATGCGGATCGCTGATAAACTTGTCGGTCAGTGAAGAGATATGCACCAGTCCATCTTGATGCACGCCAATATCGACGAAGGCACCAAAGTTAGTCACGTTGGTCACTACGCCTTCGAGCACCATTTCTGGTTTCAAATGTTTAAGCTCTTCGACACCATCTTTAAACTTAGCGGTTTTAAACTCACCACGGGGATCGCGACCCGGTTTATCCAGTTCGGCCAAAATGTCCGTCACGGTCGGCAAACCAAATTCCGCCGTAATAAACTCTTCTGCCTTGATGCTACGCAGCAAATCAGAGTTACCCATCAGGCTCGCCAGTTCCACTTGTTTAGCCTTAGCGATAGTTTCGACGAGTGAATAAGCCTCTGGATGCACAGACGAAGCATCGAGTGGATTATCACCTTCACGAATACGCAAAAAGCCCGCCGCTTGCTCATAGGCTTTAGGCCCTAAACGTGGCACTTTCAGCAGCTCTTTACGATTCTTAAACTGACCATTGGCATCGCGGTAATCAACCACGTTTTTCGCTAACGTCTTATTTAACCCCGCCACTTGTGACAATAACGGCACAGAGGCCATGTTGAGATCCACACCCACGCCGTTTACACAGTCTTCCACCACGGCTTCCAGTGAACCCGATAATTGGCTTTGGCTCACATCGTGTTGATACTGACCCACACCGATAGACTTAGGCTCAATTTTCACCAGTTCGGCTAACGGATCCTGTAAACGACGCGCGATAGACACAGCACCACGAATCGAGACATCGAGATCGGGGAACTCAAGCGCCGCCAATTCCGATGCCGAATACACAGACGCGCCCGCCTCACTAACCATCACTTTGGTCAAATGTGGATGGGTATCTTTCACTGCGGCAATCAGCTCAGCAGCCAGTTTGTCGGTTTCCCGTGATGCCGTGCCGTTACCAATCGCAATTAATTCAACTTTGTGCATTTTGACTAAGTTAGCCAAAGTACGGATCGACTTTTCCCACAGATTTTGCGGTGCATGCGGGAAAATCGTCGCATGGCACAACATCTTACCCGTGTTATCGACCACAGCCACTTTCACGCCGGTACGTAAACCGGGATCGAGTCCCATGGTGGCTTTCGCGCCCGCTGGAGCAGCCATCAATAAATCGCCTAAGTTACGGGCGAAAACTTTAATCGCTTCGGTTTCGGCGCGTTCGCGCATTTGCGAAATAAACTCAGTTTCCATCTGCAACGCAATCTTAATGCGCCATGTCGCCGTCACCACGGTTTTCAACCATTGATCAACGCTGCTATCACCTAATTTCAGCCCTAAGTGATCACAGATAATCACTTCGCAGTAACTACCTTGGCCCGCTTCGGCGGCGGGGTCTGCATTCATAGATAAGGTTAAGAAACCTTCATTACGGCCACGCAGCATAGCCAGCGCACGGTGTGATGGGATCTTAGCTAACTGTTCGGTATGCTCAAAATAATCTCGGAATTTCGCGCCTTCTTTCTCTTTACCGGCAATTAAACGGCTTTCTAACACACTGTTTTGGCTTAAATGCTCACGCACTTTACGCAGTAATTCAGCGTCTTCGGCGTAGCGTTCCATCAGGATATAACGCGCACCTTCGAGCACAGCTTTAACATCGGCAAAACCCGCTTCGCTATTGATATAACCCGCCGCTGTAGTCTCGACATCTACGCTACGATCAACCAGTAAGGCATCGGCTAATGGCTCAAGCCCAGCTTCGATAGCGATTTGGCCTTTAGTGCGGCGCTTAGGTTTGAAGGGCAGGTATAAATCTTCGAGACGTGTCTTACTGTCTGCCTCGTCAATCGCCCTTTGTAATTCTGGCGTTAACTTACCCTGAGCTTGGATGCTAGACAGGATCACTTGGCGTCTGTCGTTCAGCTCACGCAGGTAACCTAAACGTGTGTACAAGGTACGCAGTTGCGTATCGTCTAATCCGCCCGTGGCTTCTTTACGGTAGCGGGCAACGAAGGGAACTGTCGCACCATCGTCAAGCAGAGTGATGGTTGCGGCAACTTGTTGCTCACGAACATTCAGTTCTTGAGCGATAATCTGAGCGATGTTATGTGCATTAGTTTGCATAAATAAAGTGTCGTGCCTAACTGTAAAGTAAGTCGTTATTGCGCCAAAGATACCACAGGCGCCCCGTATGTTTCATGCTAAAGCCTAAGTCAAATCAGAGTCTTTGATCTTTCCCCGTTATGCCATGGTGACCGTAGCGATTGTCACAGTGGCAACCCTGTCGCTAATCAGCCTCGCTGGCGAGAGTTGTTTCAAAAGGAGTGTAACGGATCTGATTGATATACCACTCTTTTGGACCCGATGGCGTTTGCACTACCACCTCATCGTCCACTTGCTTGCCGATTAAGGCACGCGCCATGGGCGAGTCGATGGTGATGTAGCCCAATTTAGTATCGAGCTCATCTTTACCGACGATCCGATAACGCACGCGATCACCCGCTTCATTTTCAAGCTCAAACCAAGCGCCGAAGAATATTTTACCTTCCTGCTGCGGCGAGTAATCGACGATTTTCAATTCTTCCAGCCGCTTAACTAAGTATCTAACTCGGCCGTCAATTTGTCTTAACAAACGCTTGTTGTAAGTGTAATCAGCGTTCTCACTACGGTCGCCCTGCGCCGCCGCCTCTTGGACTTTAAGGGTGATTTGCGGCCGATACTCTTTCCACAAATACTTCAATTCTTTATCTAAAGTTTGCCAACCCTGTCGGGTGATCAAATGCGCTTTCATACTCATTACTCAATCGTTGGATTAAACGACCACAATTGATGCGGGATAATATATTGGACTGATGATACTCAGACTGGACGCTAAAGTTAACTCACTAAATCATCTCTGTGCATAATGGCTTTTAAATCACCGCTTTCACTGATGCCAATTTAGTTACAATTTCACCCTTGGCGTGAATAAACGCGAGTATTCCCATGCAATTTCATTTGCTTAGTATTAACATTGGGCAATAAATGTCAGCATTTATCGCATTCAAGCCACTAAGGTGAGCTAGTCGCCTAGGTTGAATGCGGCTATATTAGGCAGATTCGTTTTCAATTTCAGCCATTTGGTTAATCTTAACTGTTTCTCCTCAGTAGAATAAGCACCAATCTGAGCAATTAAAGGACATCCCATGGGACAAGAAACCTCGAAAATCCTCGTCGTCGATGATGATATGCGCCTGCGAGCGTTACTCGAGCGTTACCTGATGGAGCAAGGTTATCAGGTGCGCAGCGCGGCCAATGCCGAGCAGATGGACCGCCTATTAGAACGTGAAAACTTCCATCTACTCGTGCTCGACTTGATGTTGCCCGGTGAAGATGGCCTGTCTATCTGTCGCCGTTTGCGCCAGCAAGGTAATCCTATTCCTATCGTGATGCTGACGGCCAAGGGCGATGAAGTCGATCGTATTATTGGCCTAGAGTTAGGCGCCGACGATTATCTGCCAAAACCTTTCAATCCACGGGAATTACTCGCACGGATCAAAGCAGTGATGCGTCGCCAAACCCAAGATGTGCCCGGTGCGCCCGCCCAGCAAGAAGCACAAATCAGCTTCGGTGAGTTTTCGCTAGATTTAGCCACCCGTGAGATGTACCACGGCGACGAATCGATTGCGCTCACCAGCGGTGAGTTTGCCGTGCTTAAAGTGCTCGTTACCCATCCACGCGAGCCCTTGTCGCGGGATAAGTTGATGAACCTCGCCCGTGGCCGCGATTATTCTGCGCTAGAACGCTCCATCGACGTGCAAGTGTCACGTCTGCGCCGCTTGATCGAGAAAGATCCTGCAAATCCGCGTTACATTCAAACGGTGTGGGGATTAGGTTATGTGTTTGTGCCCGATGGCGCCGCGCGTCGATGAGCCGCGTTGCCATCTTAATCTGCTGCGGTTATTGAGCCCACGATGAAACCTAAGTTTTGGTGGCGGTTTGTGCCTCGCAGCGCGTTTAGTCAAACCGTGATGCTGATTGGTTGTCTATTGCTGATCAATCAGCTGGTGTCTTACGTCACGGTTGCCGTCTATGTGCTTAAGCCAAGCTACCAACAAATCAATCAGTTAATTGCTCGCCAAGTCAAATTACTGTTTGTCGATGGCATAGATATTGGCCGCGAACACTTAACCATAGTCGACGCACTCAATGCCAAAGTCCACGACGATGGCATGAAGATTTACAATCAACAGCAAGCGCGCGAAGCCGGTATTGAGCAAGCGACTTACTATGGTTTCTGGTCGGCGCAGATGTCGGAATATCTCGGCGGCGACGCCGAAGTGCGTGTCACCCACGGCAGCGTATTGCAGATTTGGATCCGTCCGCCACAGGCGCCCTCGATTTGGATAAAAGTGCCGCTGATTGGCCAAAATGTTTCAGATCTCTCGCCGCTCACCCTCTATTTAATGGTCATTGGTGCCCTCAGCGTCGCTGGGGGTTGGTGGTTTGCCCGCCAACAAAACCGCCCACTTAGACGACTACAAAAAGCCGCGATTGCCGTTTCCCGCGGTGAATTCCCCGAGCCCTTGCCGCTGAATGGTTCGAGTGAAATTGTCGAAGTGACTAACGCCTTCAACCAGATGGCGCACAGCATGAAACAACTGGAGCAGGACAGAGCGCTATTGATGGCCGGGATTTCCCACGACTTGCGCACGCCGCTCACCCGTATTCGGCTCGCTTCTGAGATGATGGTTGAGGAAGATCAATATCTTAAAGATGGCATAGTTAACGATATCGAAGATATGGACGCCATCATCAGCCAGTTTATTGCGTATATTCGCCAAGATCAGGAAACCAGCCGTGAGCTAGGGCAAATCAATAAACTCATTCAAGATGTCGCTCAAGCAGAGGCCAATCGCGCCGGCGAAATTGAAGTGGTGTTAACTGACTGCCCCGAAGCCCAATTCCAAGCGATTGCCATTAAACGGGTACTGAGCAACTTAGTCGAAAATGCCTTTCGCTATGGTTCTGGCTGGATCCGCATTAGCTCGCAGTTCGATGGCAAACGTATCGGTTTTAGTGTTGAAGATAATGGCCCAGGAATCGACGAGACACAAATTACCAAACTATTTCAACCATTTACCCAAGGTGATATCGCCCGAGGCAGTGTCGGTTCAGGCCTAGGTCTCGCCATCATCAAACGGATTATCGATAGACACCAAGGGCAAGTCACCCTCTCCAACCGCACCGAAGGCGGTTTAAGGGCCCAAGTGTGGCTGCCGCTGGAATAACGCGAGATCACATATCGGCAAATCAAATGACAACGCTGACATTCATGTTGGCGCTTGTCATATTAGTGTCACGCTAAATTCATAAACTCAGAACAGTTAACTGGCTCTGACAATTATGAAGATTGCAAAATGAAAATTTCAACGCTGTCGCTCTCTGCTTCTGCCCTGTTGTTATTGCTCGCGGGATTATTGGCGGCCGTAGTGCTGTGGAGCAGTGATCAGCGACAAAATATAGAACAGCAAACACTCACACTGCAAAGCATACAAGAAGACTTCCTCGTCGGCGTACGCCGCGATCTCGACGGCTATCTCGCGAGCGGCAACGCTAGCCAACTTGAACAAGCTAAAACTAAACTCAGCGCCATTAAGAACCAGCTCACAGAGCTTAATCTCGCCACCATGGGCGCTACCGATAATGACTTGCAAGCAAGTCTCAGCAGCTTCATTCAAGATTTAGATACCAAGTACCGCGCCGCGGGTAAACTCGCTGGCAACCCTAGGCAACTGCTGGCCCACGCCGAATCTGAAATGCTCGACTATAACCGTCGTTTGGGCAGTTATGCCGATAAAGGCTTAACCACAAATGCGGCGGTCGCCGAACAATATCTGCAATTGAGCCGCGATTTACCTTCTATCGTCTATCAACTTTCCCAGCTGACCGATGGCTACCTCATCGGCAAAAATCAGCAACTCAAGGGCATTTTAGACAGCACCAGCAAAGAGCTCAATACGTGGCACGACGCACTCAGCGCACTGCCGTTAATCGGCGTATATGAGCAGCAAGAAGCCGATGAATTTGCCCTCGGTGCAAGCGAACCGGAACAGGTTGAAGTCGGCGAAAGTGACCGTAGTGAACTGCTGAGTCTCGCCAATCGATACAATAAAGAAGTCGCTAATACTCACCAATTGCTGCAAGCCAACCAAGAGATGCAAGATCAACTCATTCAAGCGATTAGCAATGTGGAACAACAGCTTATTGGCTTAGGTGAGGCTCAAGCAGCAAAGAATCAACAGCTGAAATATGAGTTACAGCTGATCCTCTACACTATGGTTTCGATCATGGCCTTGTTTGCGATTGGTTATTTAATCCTGCAGCAAAACCGCGTCGTCAAACCGTTAAAACGTCTCAACCAAGCCTTTATGAAATTAAGCGAATCGAACAGCCGCGAGCGTTTAGACATTAATCGGCGCTGCGAGACGGGCCAAATCGCAGGTCATTTCAACCAGTTGCTGCAAAGATTTGAACAGGAAGATGAGGCGCAGCGCCAGCAAATCACTAGGGTTTCTCAATCATTAAGCCAACTGGTGGCGCGCATTACTCAGCTATCGCAGCACACGGAGCACACCCAAACGATTGTGGCCGATACGCAAACACAAACCGAACATATCCGCAGCCTCGCCAATGAGGTGAGCCATACTTCGGCACTCGTGGAAGACAGCGCCGCCGAAACCATGCGCCAAATGCAGTCGAGCCAAACACAGGCCGAGGCCGTACTGAGCGCAACCGAGCAGACGCAAACCGCCGTTGGCCTTTGCCATGCTTCCCTCGAAAGCCTGAATAACTCAGTGACGGACGTATCGAAAATCATTGATGTGATTGGCAATATTGCCGAGCAAACTAACTTACTAGCCCTCAATGCCGCCATTGAAGCTGCGCGGGCGGGAGAGCAAGGTCGCGGCTTTGCCGTGGTCGCCGATGAAGTGCGAAATTTAAGTCAGCGCACCCAAGTGTCTTTAAATGAAATCGTGAAGATTCTGCAGCAACTGACCCAATCGAATCATGCTCTCAGTGAGAGTGTCGATGGCATAGCAGAGGCCACCAGCAGCCAAAAACTGCGCGCTCAAAGCCTATGGCAAGTGGCGCAAACGGTGCAAAATCAAGCGAGTGACATGGCCAATACCGCCAAACAAGGCTCGCTCAATGCCAAGGAGCAAGTCGATTATCTCGATCAATTTGTGCGCACTATGGATAGTTTAAAAGAACAGGCGCAAACCAGTTCACAACAGAGTGAAGTCATCGCCCAAGAAGTGCAACAGAGCGTCGAGGATATTGAGACCAGTTTAGGCATTGCCGATGTTGGTAACTTAGCACCGCAGTCGCGGGCCGCTTAACCCACTAAAATACCAATAAAAATGGGAGCCTAGGCTAGGCTCCCATCTATTTTGATGTCCGATTAAATTCGGAGCTGAATCATTACAGAGCAGCTAAAACCACTTCGGCTTTACTGGCTTCAAAAGCCTTTGGCTCTTCAACATTCAGCAGAGTCACTACGCCGTTATCTATGATCATGGCGTAACGTTGTGAACGCACGCCACCAAAACCAGCTGTATCCATTTCTAAGCCTAACGCTTTAGTAAAGCTAGCATCGCCATCGGCTAACATCATCAATTCAGAAGCATTTTGCGCTTCGCCCCAGGCTTTCATCACGAAGGCATCATTCACTGATACACAGGCAATCAAATCCACGCCTTTCGCTTTAAATTGATCGGCTAATACCACATAACCAGGTAAATGCGCTTCAGAACAGGTCGGAGTAAAAGCACCGGGTACAGCAAACAATACCACTTTTTTACCAGCAAACAGTTCAGTAACTTGGTGATTCACCATGCCATCTTTCGTCAGCTGGCTTAATGTGGCGGCTGGTAATGTTTGACCTTGAGCAATCATGTTTATCTCCATTGAGTTAAATTAACCTGTCCATACTAGCCCTATTTACCTGAGATAAACACAGAGAGAAATAAGGGTGATTAGGCGCGAGTGCGACTCATCCGCAGCCCGGCACACAAACCGAGGAATAACAGACCCAATACCGATAAACTACCGCCACTTTCTTCGACAACAATGACTTCAGGTTCTCGGTCTCGATCGCTACTTTCCAACGGCAAGGCATACAAACTATCGGTTTCATCGGCACTGATGGTCGCGACAATGTCGCTGTAACCCACTTCATACACATCAATCAACACATCATAGTGATCCGTCGCATAACCCGTGTAGAGCGTAGTCAGTACTTCATAGTCGTCTTGTGTTGAATCGCCATAAATAGTAAACACGTCTGTGGTGTAGTAATGCACCCAAGGGCCGCCATTACGACTGAGATACAGCTCAGCAAATAAGTCTGCTCTTTCATTAAGATAGGCGCCGTTTACATCGACGTCGAAGGTCACACTAAAGGTTTGATAAAATCCATCGTAGTCAAAGTCTTCGAACAAACGGCTGCTGGCATCAAAAATCGAAAAGCTGTGATACACAGGGGCGCGGTAGGGATCTTCACTAGTCGCGCTCGAACTCGGTATGCCTTGGCTCACATGTTTCGCAGTGACTTGCTCACGCGTCATCGGCGAGGCGCCCATTAGTTGCACGCGGTTTGCCGTCGGCGATTTGGCCGATAATACGGGCGCCAAGGATTTAACGGCCGCAGCGGCAGCTTCAGTGACATTTTTTGCTGGCGCCGCTTGTTGTAACAGGGCTAAAGCTTGCTGCTCCTGCTCGGCCGCTTGCTCGCTGTTTTCGGCTTTTTTGGCAATGCCGACACTGGCCGCAGTAAATGGCGTTAAGCTTTGCGATGACTCTAGTTCGCGGGGCTGAGCGCTAACAGCGGAGGACGCTAAAAACAGCGCGGCAATGGCCGTCGCTTTAATGAAATGACCGTTAACTGTGGCTGCCATACCTTGTTTATTGAGTGTGTTCATCTTGAATACCCCATGGATAACCCGTTCAAATTGGAGCCATTAAAGTGCAATGAAGGTGAACATAAGCTGAACATCAACATTTAGTGTTTTTTAACGTAAAAATACGTTCAGCCTTAGTTCATCTGGATTAGCCGACACTAGGGCATATTGAATGCGAGCATAGGAATAGACTCGCTGACAGAGCTGCAGTTCTGTCACGCATAACAAAATGACTACCAAAGTTAATTTTGATGGAATTGTGCCAACCAATTGGCTGATCTCTATGTGTTTGTTAAGGTGTTGAGGTATTCTTAGTCGACTCGATAAGTTATCCATCTCATTCATTAACTTAAGATCGCCGAACATTGCGGGTACCAGATATGAAACTTGGTTTGACCTTGGCCCTAATCGCTTGCTTATTCGCCTCCTTTGGCAGCATGGCAGGCAATGATAGACAGGATGATCGCACTCAGTCTCGCAACCAAAATGCGAAGAATGAGCAACGCCGTCTGGCGGTCAATAGCCCAGATCAAGCTGTGGCAATGGCGCAACGACAATTTCAAGGCAAAGTATTGAGCGTACAATCCAGCGGATCGGGATATCGTATTAAAATCCTCAATAATGATGGCCAAGTGTTTTCTGTCTCAGTGGATGCCGCATCTGGCCGAGTGTCGAGGAACTAACTATGCGATTGTTATTGGTTGAAGATGATTTAGAACTGCAAGCGAACTTAAAACAACATCTGCTCGACGCCCATTACAGTATCGATGTGGCGAGCGATGGTGAAGAAGGCTTATTTCAAGCACTCGAATACAACTATGATGCGGCGATCATCGATGTCGGTTTGCCTAAACTCGATGGTATCGCGCTTATCCGTAGCGTACGCGAACAGGAACGCGACTTCCCAATCCTGATTTTAACCGCGAGGGACAGTTGGCAAGATAAAGTAGAAGGACTCGACGCCGGTGCCGACGACTACCTGACGAAACCTTTTCATCCCCAAGAACTGGTCGCGCGGCTCAAAGCCCTGATCCGTCGCTCTGCCGGCAAGGCCAGCCCTTTAATTTATAACGGCCCATTTAGCTTGAATACCAGCAGCTTAGAAGTGCGTAAGGGTGAAGAACTGGTTAACCTCAGCGGCTCTGAATACAAGTTATTCGAATTTTTTATGCTGCATCAGGGCGAAGTGAAATCTAAAACCGTATTGACGGAGCACATCTACGATCAGGATTTTGATTTAGATTCAAACGTCATCGAAGTCTTTATCCGTCGGTTACGTAAAAAACTCGATCCTGATAATCAATACAACCTGATTGAAACCCTGCGCGGCCAAGGTTATCGCCTAAAAGCGTTAACGCCCGAGCCCACTGCCGATGAGTAAACGTGCCATTGTGTGGCAAGTATTGAACTCCCTTAAAGCGCGCTTAGTGATTAGCGCGCTATTGTTTATCTTAGTGTTATTACCTTTGATCGGCGTTGCCTTAAACGATGCCTTTACCGAACAAGTTAAAAGCGCGACCAAAAATGAACTCAGCGCCTATGTCTATTCGATACTCGCGGTGACTGAAGTCGAGAATAAACAAATCTCTATCCCAGAATTAGTACTCGAAAATCGTTTTAACCTCATTCAATCAGGGCTGTATGCCATTGCGACCACTGAAGATGCCAGCGGCAAACAAACGATCGTGTGGCACTCGCAATCTTTTATGGGCATGGTGCCACCGCCGCATTTTACTATCCCAGCAACGGGTCAAAGTGCCTTTGAGCAAATCGAGCTCGCCGAACAACCCCATTTGATTTATAGCTTTAGCGTCAGTTTTGCCAGCCAAAATCAAAACGTGCCCGTGACGATTCACATCATTAAGGACGAGCGCGAATTTCAGCAGCAAATCGATCAATTTAACCAGCAGCTTTGGACTTGGCTGCTGATCCTCATGTTCGTCATGCTGGTGTTCCAACTGAGCTGGCTAGTGTGGACGCTGCGGCCATTGGCACGCTTTACCCAAGAATTACATTCCGTCGAGCAAGGTAAGTCGATGCAGCTAAGTAGTCAGTACCCCACTGAATTACAAGCCGTTGCGCGGCAGCTCAATATTTTGCTCAATACCGAGCAAACCCAACGCAAACGCTACCGTAATGCCTTGGCCGATCTTGCCCACAGCCTCAAAACACCGCTGGCGGTGATCAAGAGTCAGGCCGACTTAAGCGAAGCCTCCAGCGAGCAAGTGTCGGTGATCAGCCGCATTATTGGCCACCAGCTAAAGCGCGCCCAAACGGCAGCGGCAGCCTCGTGGCATTTAGGCATTCGCGTCGATGACGTCGCCGCTAAGTTATTACGCACCTTAGCTAAAATTTATCGTGAGCCGCAAATCAACCTCAGCGGCGAGATGGCGGACGCAGCAGTATTCAAAGGTGATGAAGCAGATCTCACGGAAATTCTCGGTAACGTGCTCGACAACGCCTGCAAAGCGGCAAAGTCCACAGTTAAATTAACCGTGACCGGCGATGCCTATCAACTGCTTATCTGCATCGAAGATGATGGCCCAGGGATCAGTGAAGCCCTGCAAAATCAAATCTTTGAACGTGGTATTCGCGCAGACTCCTACCTTCAAGGTAATGGTATTGGGCTTGCTATCGTGCGCGATTTAGTCGACAGCTATAACGGCAGAATTTCTGTCTCTCGTTCGGAAACCTTAGGTGGTGCCAAATTTAGCATCAGCTTTGCACACTCAGTTTAAGTCTTTATTTTCAATACCATAGATTTAAATTCCCACCTAAATTGCGGTTAAAAATAACTTTTTAACCGCAAAATGCTTTCAGCTTATGTTCATATTCAAACGCCTATGATGCCCATAACATCCTCGAACAGGATTATTGGAGCAAACCATGAACAGACAACATCGATGGAATTGGCTAGTGTTAACGGCGGCATTAGTGGCCTTGCCTTTCACTACCACAGCACAAGCTGCGGGCGTATCTGTGAGTCAGGGCTCGAGCGCTGCGGCAAGCCAAGCCGAACTCGAACAAATGCTGGCGCCTATTGCCCTGTATCCCGATAGCTTATTGACCCACATACTTATTGCCTCAACTTATCCACTCGAAATCGTGCAGGCACAACGTTGGTTAACCCAGCGCCCCAAATCCTCGGTCGATCAACTGATGTCGCAGGCCGAAGATCAAGATTGGGACCCGAGCGTCAAAGCCTTGCTGGCCTTTCCGACGCTGCTGCAAAAAATGAGTGAAGATCTCGACTGGACTCAAAGACTCGGTGAAGCCTTCTTAGAAGATGAAGGCCAAGTGATGAACAGCATTCAGTCCCTAAGACAACAGGCTGATAAAGCGAATAGCTTAGCGGACATGGATAACATGGCAATTACCCGCGCCAACAATCAGATCATCATAGAACCCGCTAAGCGAGAAATCGTCTACGTCCCCTATTACGATCCACGCGTGGTTTACGGCACATGGCGTTGGGGTGTGGCTTATCCACCTGTATATTGGGAATTTGGCGGCTATGCTGGCTACCCCTATCGTCCGAGTCATACCCATTTCTACTGGTCACCGGGCATCCATATTTCCTTTAACTACTTCTTCAGTTCGTTCCACTGGCACAACCATAAAGTGGTGGTGATCGACTATCGCCATTCACACCGATATCGCCCACGTGAAAGATACAGTGTTAGCCATGGCGCACAACCTTGGAAACATAAACCCGAACATAGACGCGGCGTGAGTTACCACAACCCCGTCGTGAAGCAACGCTATTACAACGAAAATAAGTATCGCGGTAGAGATTCATACTCTAGCGGCAGCAAGCAACACTTCAATAGCCAATATTCGAAGTCAAAAGAACGCCAAGAGACCCATAGCAATCAAGGTAATATGAGTAATCAGGGTCATAAGAGTCGTGACAATAAGGACTATCATAGCGCCAGTCGTGAACGTGATAACCGCGCACCGAGTTATCAAAAAACGCAGGCCGAGTTAAAGGAACGTCGCACCGCGGCTATGGTACAAACGCCGACTCACAAGGATCGCAATGACATGCAATCGAGACCCGTGCAGCCAAAGCCAATACCATCGAGGGAGCCGCAGCAAAGGCAATACCAAACTCGTGAATCGCAGCCGCGTAATGTCGATCAACAAAGGACGCAGCCACAAAGGCAAGAAAATCCAAGGACTGCGACCCCAAGAGTTGAAACGCCACGACCCGAGATAAGACGCGCAGAACCGCAACGTATTGAACAACCAAGGCAAGCGGCGCCGAGACAACGCGAAGACGTAAGAGTGAGACAAAGTGAGCCACGCCAAAATGCGCAAACCGCTCGCTCGGTAGAACATAACCAAGGCCGCTCAACTCAAAGCCAAGAACGCCGTCATAGGGAATAATCCCGCTATGGCCGCATTAACACAAAGAGCGCAGTTAACTGCGCTCTTTGTGTTTTAATTAGTTGTTAAATGACTTATTTTTAAGCCGCTTAAAACTTTAAGGTCAGGGACTGACCTTCACCCATGCCCTGCCATTCGATACTCAGATCCATAATCTCATTAAGAATATGTTCAAAGTCCGATTGGCTGACGGTTGGAACGGCTAGGTCGCGGCTGTTGCAGGCTTGTTCTAACAGATAAATAAAGCCGTCATAGGTTGGCGTTTCGCCCGACCAGAGTAGCGACTGCAGGGTCTCGACTATGGATTCGGTTTGCCACACTTCCGTTTTATCTGCGATAGCGCGGGAGGTTTCATTATGATCTAAGGTAAAGCTGATATCGGCGCCAGCTCTGACCTGCGAGAAGAAAGCCCCTTGAATATGCAGACGTTTTTCAACCACATAATGAATCATATCGTGGGGAGCAATGCCCTGTTCTGGCATTTGGGTTTGGGTCGCACTACCGTCCATGCGCACGCAGCGCAACTGACCATAACGCTGGGTTCCTTTGGTGAAGATGACTTGCATAAAACCATCCTTAGTATTTCGATTAACGCATACATAACGCGAACTCAAGTATAGTCCAACTCAGCGCCAGTATTAGGAAACCAACAATACTCTGCCGTTATAAATTACGCTGAATAAAGCGGAAACACTCTTCTGCCGCCAAAGGTTTACTAAAGTAAAACCCTTGCACTAAGTCGCACCCCATGCTCGACAATAATACCAATTGTGCTTCGTTTTCAACGCCTTCTGCCACCACAGTTAGCCCCAACTCATGGGACATAGAAATGGTCGCAGCACTGATAGCAGCATCGTTCGGGTCGCTCTCAATATCCTTCACAAAGGAGCGGTCGAGCTTCAATCTGTCTAAGGGCAAGAGTTTCAAATAGGATAAGGAGGAATAACCTGTGCCGAAATCATCAATCGCAAGCTCGATACCATGCTGGCGCAATTCCGCTAACAGGCGCGCATTCTGCTCCGGATATTGCATTGCCACACTCTCGGTGATTTCGAGCTCCAATGCCCCTTTGCCCAACTTATGCTTTAAAAGCACATTGGTGATATCGGCGACAATGCTATCTTTGCGGAGTTGATGCGCTGACAAGTTCACTGCCATTCGCAGCTCAGTCGCGCCCGCAGCGCGCCAAACGGCAAGCTGCGCCATCGCAGTTTCTAACACCCATTTGCCGATAGGAATGATCATGTCAATCTCTTCGGCGATGGGAATAAAGCGGTCTGGCGCTACCATGCCAAACTCAGGATGTTGCCAGCGCACTAAGGCTTCGACACTGACCACTTGCCCAGTGCGGATATCAATTTGTGGCTGATAATGCAGTCGTAATTCATCGTTAGCGAGCACTTGCCTCAGGCCCGTTTCAATTTGCTGGCGCTCGGTGATCAAGGTATTCATCGCCGCAGTAAAGAATTGATAGTTGTTGCGCCCCGCAGCCTTGGCGCGGTACATGGCCATATCGGCGTTTTTCATCAAGGCTTCAACACTGTCGCCGTCGGTCGGGAATAAACTGATGCCTATACTCGGTGATGAATGTAATGCTTGATTGTTAATAACATAGGTTTGACTCAAACCACTGCGCAGCGCTTCAGCTAAACTGGCCACCTCATCATGGTTCGTATCAGATAAGGCAACCACAAACTCATCGCCACCTAGACGTGCCACAGTGTCAGTATCACCAACGATGTTTTTCAAACGCCGCGCAACTTCTAACAACAGTTGATCGCCCACATGATGGCCCAAGGTGTCGTTGATATTTTTAAAGTGGTCCATGTCGATAAACATCACGGCAATTTGACTGTCGGATGCCAGCGCCTCCCTGAAAACCACTTCGAGGCGCGACTGTAAGCTGAGTCGATTAGGCAGTAACGTCAAAGAATCATGGTGGGCGAGGAAATGAATCCGTTCTTCACTGACTTTACGCTCGCTGATATCGGTAAAGCTGCCGATGTAATGGCTCACCGCACCTGCATCATCGCGCACCACAGACATCATCAACCATTTGGGGAAATCGTAACCATGCTTATGTCTGTCCCAAACTTCGCCTTGCCAGAATCCCGTTTGTTCAAGGGCAGCACGCACTTGAGGGTCGATATTTTTGTCGGTACGCTCGGCCTCTAAAAAGCGGCAGTTTTTACCAATGATTTCTTCTCGTGAATAGCCGGTTATCTGAGAAAACGCAGTATTCACATCCACAATAATGTCGTTGGCATCCATAATAGTGATGCCTTCACCGCTTTGCTGGAACACCTGCGCCAATAGATTTACCCGCGCAACGGTGCGCTCCTGCTCGGTAATATCTTCAACGATAAAGAGAATAAGCTGTTCACCATCGGCACCTGTGACTAACGCACCATTGAGACGCACCGCCACTAATTGACCATTCTTATTCAAATAATGCTTCTGATAAGGGCCATAACGACGCGTTTGCTTTAGACGTTCTAATTGCTCAGTTTCACTTAATTGGTAACGCTTTGGTGTGAGCTCCCAAGGGTCAAGCTCATTTAACTCAGCGAGTGTGTAACCCGTGATCGCTTCGAATGCGGGGTTGATCGCCACAAACTGGCTATCGTCTAAACGTTTAAGCACATGCCCTACAGGCGCCTTATCAAACAAGTTACGATATCTTTGCTCGCTTTCGACTAAAGTGGCCTGAAAAGCCTGACGACGGGCAATTTCCTTTGACAAGGCCATGGTTTTTTCCGTCACTTTCGCGGCAATACGTTGACGCTCACCGGAAGAAACCAGTGTCATACCGCCCACAACGGCACAGGTAATAAAGGCAAGCAGAAGCATCAGTAGCGATAAGCTAAAAGTATCACCCATTAGCACTGCATAGGATTGATAAATCACTATGTGCCAATGACGATCCGCTAACATCAGGTTTGCCTGAAAATACTGCCCAGTTTTATCGCTAAATAGCTTGCTATTAAACTCGGGAAACGACTTCTGGGTATTGCTGTAAAGCAATGCACCGCCCGCACTCATGTCAGAGAGTTTCCACTGCAATCCCTTTACGCTTTCAACATCATTAATAATGCTCTGCAAATCAATCACAGCCGAACAAAATCCTGAGATTTTGCCTAGCCGATCGAACGAGGGTGCTATAAGCAAGGTGCCACCAGGGCCATTGGGATCTTGTGCTAATTGGATCTTAGCCGTCATCACAGGCGCTAAAGTCGCGCGCACTTTGGCAATGGCGGCGGCTCGTGTTGGTTCACTATTGAGATCTAATCCCAATGCCGCCTCATTACCTACGAGTGGCTGAATATACATCACAGGGACTAGCCAGCCATCGGCATTAGCTTGCCAATCTTGAGGCCGCTTGACTTTGTAGGGAGCGCCAATGGCCGAACGGGTTGATGCCTCAAAACTGGGTAGATCGGCAGCCGCCACTAACGGCGACCAAGACCAAGCTCTAAAGCCATCTTTCTGCAACATGTTACGTTTGCCAAACTGCACAAACTCTTCATCAGAAACCTGCTCGCTATTATCGAATAAACTCGCTAAGGCGATAATTTGCTGCAGGTTGGCGCTCTGAAAACTATCAATATTGCTAATAATGGCATTGGATTGGATTTGAAACTTATCTTGCAGTTGTTGGCGCTGATTCATATTTGAGTAGTAATAAATACCCACGCAGAATAAAAAGCCCACCAGCAGAGGCACGCCGGTCTGAATGCGGCGAACACGCCAGATTGTCCGCTTATCAAATAACAACATAGTCAAGGGGATAAAGATCACGGCGCCGAGTAAATCTCCTATCCACCAATTCACTAAACTTCCCAGTAAATCGGATGGCGGAATCGTACCGTTGATCACTAAAGCGCAGTTGCCAAAAACGGTCGCCACAATACAAGTAAAGGCCAAGCTCAAGCAGGATTTAATGACGGTATTAGGATTATCTAAGGCAAATAAATGATCGACTCGCCCAAGAACATGGGCAGAAAGCACAGCCTGTATGCAAGACCCAATCGAGATAGCAAAGGGTAACCAGCCCCAATGGATATGCCCGCCAATATTGATGTTGATCAGTAGCGAACCAATAAACACCCCCACCCAAGGGACATATTCTTTCCACAGGATACAGGCAGCAATGGCAATCCCTGCGGCAGGCCAAATGGCAGCTGAATATCCTGGTGGCAACGCAATCATCAAGCCTAGTTTACCTACAATTATGTAAGCTAAGGCGATGAAAATGTTTACCTTAAGGTATGGGGTAATTGACTTTATGTGTAATCCTTTAAACTGCCATAGTTACAATATTCAGAATCATAATGCCCTACTCGTTAACTCAATCTCAAGTAGATATCTGGGCAGTGATAAAATCACAGTCTAATAATCGTTTTACCTAATGTAAATAGCGTAAATGACTGACACGACCATTGTTTTAACTTGATGTTTTTATTTGAGATGCCCATCTAAAATCCGCTTAGTCAAACTTTACTCGCATTAAAAATAAGCATGTAAACATGTGCGCATGAGTCAGAGAAAACAGCAGTGCTATTCGGCACGCCTAAAAAGTAAATGTTGGCTAAAACCCGCAAGTTTATCGAGGTATTCATCCACCCCATGACTTAGCCAATACATCAACTTTAGCCAAAATGAATAAATGAAGCGCCTCACACATTCCCAATTTATGAGAACCAAATCAGTTAAATTTAAGTTAATTTTGTAAATTTATTGATTTTATTTGGTTTTAATTAAGGTTTTTTTAATGCTTAACGTCTTTTCGCACGGGGATCCGCTTTCAATCAATAGCCGCTTCTTGGTATCCTCCTGCCGCATAAAAAAGTTGCATGCTGAATATTTTTTGTTCTGCCAACTGACTCCCTTTCCCGTTCAACCGGACCCGTTAATTGAAATTAGCTCTTAGCCAATTCATTGCTGAAAGATTGAACCTGATTATTCGGTTTTCAACCTTTAGCATGACAAACCTAACCCTGTTTTTCGGGTTATTGTTTGTGCTGCCTGTAGCTGACGTTTTATACGTATTAATCGGCGGTTGTGTTGATATTAGTGAACTCATCAGCCTCAGCAATGGCTTTTTAGTCGAGTTTATCGGCGCCAGTCTGCTTAGCCTGTTATTGCTCAACCCCCTCGTTATTCTGCAGTTATGGCATTTAATCGACTGCTGCTTCAAATTTTTCAATAATCTCGATTTAACTAACGCTTCACTTTTTTTAGCACCCCCAAGGCTAAAATCCCTCGAATATACCGCCCACGGTTGTCGCGCCCCACCATTTTAACCCTCTGTTTTTAAATTCAAATTAAGCATTAAGCGCTGAAAGCGGATCTTCGATTTCGTCGGGATGGCTGCACATTGTTGTGTCATGTCTCTTGGATTTCAGGATTTGCGCTCAGATAACGCCGCTTAGTGCGACTGCCTGTTCACGCTTGGCAGAGTTGTAAACCTTAGGGTTAGAGGAATCTTCCTTTGTTAATTCGAAAATTAAGTAAAGCGGCAATCGCGGCAGTAGCATTCATGCTCGCGGGTTGTGATGGCGGTGTGTTGGACCCTAAGGGTCAAATCGGTATCGATGAAAAACACCTGATTATCGTCGCCACCCTACTCATGCTCATTGTTGTTATCCCAGTGATTGCCATGACATTGTACTTCGCGTGGAAATACCGCGATGGCCGTGATCAAGAAATCTATGCGCCTAAATGGGCACACTCAACGGCGATTGAAACCGTAGTGTGGATAGTGCCGATTGTGATCGTGATAGTGCTAGGTGTGATCACTTGGGGTTCGACCCATGATCTTGATCCCTATAAACCTTTAGTACACGAAGCGAAACCCGTCACGGTTGAAGTGGTGTCGCTGGACTGGAAATGGTTATTCATTTATCCAGAACAAGGCGTGGCATCGGTCAATGAGTTGGCGTTCCCAGCCAATGTGCCAGTGAATTTTAAGATTACCTCTGACACTGCGATGAACTCCTTCTTCATCCCTCAGTTAGGCAGCCAGATTTACTCTATGGCGGGCATGACCACTAAATTGCATTTGATCGCTAACGAGCCTGGCACCTTCGACGGTATCTCGGCTAACTACAGCGGCGCCGGATTTGCGGGCATGAAGTTTAAAGCGATTGCCACTCAAACACCTGCCGACTTCGATGCATGGGTGGCCAAGTTAAAACAACAGGGTAAGACTTTGGACTCAGCGGCCTACGCCACACTGGCTAAACCGAGTGAATACAATCCGGTTGAATACTTTGGCTCAGTCAGCAAAGGGATGTTTGACCAAATCGTGATGCAATACATGCACATGGACTCACATGAAGGCATGCAAGATCACGAAGCAATGCAACACATGGGTGCCGACCACAACATGGCTGGCATGCACCACGATATGGCGTATATGGCAAGCGAACAGGCTATGCCAAACGCACAGAAAATGGCCGACACGGAAAGCTCAACCCATTCTGACACTTCATCTACAGAACACTCATCCACCCAAAAAGTGGAGGCGGAGTAATCATGTCATTTCTCGGTAAATTAAGCTTAGATGCGATTCCGTATCACGAGCCTATCATCATGGTGACCTTAGCGGTCGTCGCGGTGGTGGGTTTGTATATCGCAGCCTTGATCACTAAACACAAAAAATGGAGCGTACTCTGGCACGACTGGTTAACCTCTGTTGACCATAAACGCCTCGGTATCATGTACATAGTGTTGGCTTTGGTGATGCTTATTCGTGGCTTCTCCGATGCCATTATGATGCGTACCCAGCAAGCACTTGCCACAAACGGCGCCGCAGGTTATCTGCCGCCTGAACATTACGACCAAATCTTCACCGCCCATGGCGTGATCATGATTATCTTTATGGCGATGCCATTTATGATAGGTCTGATGAACTTAGTCTTGCCACTGCAAATTGGTGCCCGCGACGTTGCCTTCCCCTTCTTGAACAACCTCAGCTTCTGGCTTACCGCCTCGGGCGCTGTGCTGATCAATATTTCATTGGGTTTGGGTGAATTTGCTAAGACAGGTTGGGTGGCGTACCCGCCCTTGTCTGAGCTGGCTTACAGTCCGGGAGTTGGGGTCGATTACTATATCTGGGCACTGCAGATTTCGGGCATAGGGACGACCTTAACCGGGGTGAACTTTATCGCCACCGTACTGAAGATGCGTGCCCCAGGCATGAAGCTGATGCAAATGCCAATCTTCACTTGGACTTGTACTTGGGCGAACATTTTGATCGTCGCGTCTTTCCCCATCTTAACCGCTGTGTTAGCGCTGCTGACACTCGACCGTTACATGGATTTCCACTTCTTCACCAATGACGGTGGCGGTAACGCCATGATGTACATCAACCTGTTTTGGGCGTGGGGACATCCTGAAGTTTACATCCTGATTTTGCCTGCTTTTGGTATTTTCTCCGATGTGATCTCAACCTTTACCTCCAAACGTCTGTTCGGTTACACCTCTATGGTGTGGGCGAGTGGTGCGATTTCAATTTTAGGTTTCATCGTTTGGTTACACCACTTCTTCACCATGGGTTCAAGCGCCAACGTCAACGCCTTCTTCGGGGTGATGACTATGGTGATTGCGGTTCCAACCGGGGTAAAACTGTTTAACTGGTTGTTCACTATCTACCGTGGCCGCCTACGTTTAACGGTACCTGTGTTGTGGACACTAGGCTTTATGGTGACTTTCACCATAGGCGGCATGACAGGTGTGTTATTAGCCTTACCAGGTGCCGACTACGTTCTACATAACAGTTTGTTTTTAATCGCACATTTCCATAACACTATTATTGGTGGTGCGGTCTTTGGTTACTTAGCAGGCTTTGCTTACTGGTTCCCGAAAGCAACAGGTTTCCACTTAAATGAGCGTTTAGGAAAAGCGTCATTCTGGTGCTGGCAAATCGGTTTCTATGTGGCCTTTATGCCGTTGTACGTACTGGGCTTTATGGGTATGACACGCCGTATCAACCACATTGATAACCCAGCGTGGAACCTGTGGATCTACTTAGCCGCCGTGGGTGCTTGCATCATCATGGTCGGTATCATTCTGCAGTTTATCCAACTGTACGTGAGTATCCGTGACCGCGACCAAAACCGCGACACCACGGGCGATCCATGGAATGGCCATACTTTAGAGTGGTCAACCGCTTCTCCACCGCAGTTCTATAACTTCGCTAAGCTGCCACAGGTTGCTGATATCGATGCCTTTACCGATGCGAAAGAAAAAGGCGTGGCTTATCAAGGTCAAAAACACTACCAAGCTATCCATATGCCAAAAAATACCCCAAGCGGTATCTTAATGGCGCTGGGGATCACGGCCGCTGGTTTTGCCGCTATTTGGCACATCCTGTGGTTAGCCATTGTGGGTTTAGTTGGCGCTTTCGTGGTGTTCCTGTTCCGTGCTTATAACAATGACGTCGACTATTACGTGCAACCCGATGAAGTGGCTCGCATTGAAAATGCCCACTTAAACAATGTAGTAAGGGGCTGATATGAGTATTGCAATCCCAGCAGATTTAGAAGTAGCTCACGCAGAAGATCACCACGAACACCATGACACGAGTGGCAACACTCTGTTTGGTTTTTGGATTTACCTGATGACCGACTGCATTTTGTTTGCCTCGGTTTTCGCAACCTATGCTGTGCTCTACATGAACACGGACGGCGGCGTTTCGGGTAAAGACATTTTCGAATTGGACTTTGTGCTGATTGAAACTGCCGCCCTACTCGTTAGTAGTATTACCTACGGCATGGCGCTGATTTTTGCTAAGCGCCACAACAAAGCCGCGACCCTCACTTGGTTAGCCATTACCTTTGCACTGGGTTGTGTGTTTATCGGGATGGAAGTCTATGAATTCCATCACCTGATTGAACACGGTAATGGCCCACAACGCAGCGCTTTCCTGTCGTCCTTCTTCACCCTTGTCGGTATGCATGGTTTGCACGTAACCGCAGGTCTAATTTGGATGGCGATCATGATGATTGAAGTGGCGAAAACCGGTTTAGGTAATCGCAGCATCACCCGCCTGAGCTGCTTAAGCTTGTTTTGGCATTTCCTCGACATCGTATGGATTTGTGTATTCACAGTCGTGTATTTATTAGGAGCACTGTAATGAGCGCACATAGTCATACGCACAATCAGCCTAGCCATGGCACTGACGATCTGGCCACGAGCATTAAGTCATATCTAATGGGCTTTGTGCTGTCTGTGGTATTAACCGCCATTCCATTTTGGGCGGTAATGACCCATCACTTCGAGAAAGCGACCACCCTTAGCTTAGTGCTAGTGATGGCGATAGTGCAGATATTGGTACATCTTAAGTACTTCTTGCACTTAGATTTCTCGAAAGAAGGCAAAGTGAATACCTTCTCCTTCCTGTTTACCGCCCTGATCATTGTCATGGTCGTCGGCCTGTCGGTGTGGATCATACTCGAAGCCAACGCTTTGATGATGTAACGAGAAACAGTCTATGCAAATACAAGACAGATTTATGTCACCGCAATGGAAAGCACGCTTCAAAGGGTATGTACAGGTGACTAAGCCTGGCATCATTTTCGGGAATCTGATTTCCGTTGCTGGCGGTTTTTTATTAGCCGCCAAAGGCGACGTAAATCTGGTCTTGATGCTGGCAAGCTTAGTGGGATTATCCTTAGTCGTCGCCTCAGGCTGTGCGATTAATAACTGTATTGACCGTGACATTGACGCCAAAATGCAGCGAACCTGCAAACGCGTGACCGTCACGGGCGAAATAGCCGTGGGTAACGTACTCGCGTTTGGACTCACCTTAGGTGTGTTGGGCTTTAGCATCTTAGCCTTGTTTACCAATGCATTAGCCCTGCTATTTGCCGTTATTGGTTACATAGTTTATGTGGGGGTTTATAGCCTCTACATGAAACGTAACTCAGTGTATGGCACTTTGGTTGGCAGCTTCTCGGGCGCAGTACCGCCCGTGGTTGGCTATTGCAGCGTGACAGGGCAAATGGACATGGGCGCGGCTATTTTGCTGTTGATGTTCAGTCTATGGCAGATGCCACATTCTTACGCCATCGCGATTTTCCGTTTTAATGACTATGCGGCCGCTAATATTCCTGTGCTGCCGGTTGCAGAAGGCATGACCAAAGCAAAGCTGCATATCGTGCTTTATATTGCCGTATTCGCCTTAGTCAGTGCGCTGTTGCCACTTGCGGGTTACACAGGTATCGCCTTTATGGCAGTCACCTGCGCCACCAGCCTGTGGTGGCTTGCCATGGCATTAAAAGGTTATCGCCACGGCGTAGACATGCACCGCTGGGCTCGCCAAGTGTTTGGGTTTTCAATCATCACTATTACGGCGCTCAGCGTGACTATGGCGCTCGACTTTCAAGTTGTGAGTCAGGCGCCACTGCTCACCTTAGTGAAGTAAACCCTAAGCTTTCAGCTAGTTGCCTAGTCCTTAAATAAGTTGATAATACAAAAGCGCTAACCTAGATTAGCGCTTTTTTCTCCCTTAAAACTTCCCCTGATGTATCACCTCTAAGTGAACATCATTCGCCACCACATACCGGGTAGGCTAGTAAAGCCAGTCGTGTAGTGTTTTAACTCGCCCTCTTTAAAGATCATAATGGTTGGCGTCGCCTGCAATGACCAATCACGGGCAATCTTGCTGTCACTATCGTTAATAGTGTCAAAGCCATAATCCTGATGCTGAAGATATTTTCTCAGTTTCTCATCCTCCCCCGAATTCATGGCAACCGTCACCACGGGGTAATAGGCCGACATTTGATTGACCGCCGGACTGACAAAATTACACACAGGGCACCAAGTGCCCCAGAAGTACACTAATATCGCCTGATCTTGGCTGAGCGTAGCAATATCAAGCGAATCCCCAGCCAACGTCGTCCCTTGGAGCTGCGGCAAATTATCCCGTGGGATATCTTTGCCGCGCCAGATGTCCATCACGCTGGTCACGATAAGGGCAATGAGCAGCCAAAGTGCCAGCTGCTTAATCCAGCCCAATATGCGCTTAGGTAAAGATATCGAAACTTGTTCGGCGCTCATATTTTCAGTTTCCTTTGGCGGCATCTTAACTGCTCTTCTGCGTCTTATCTTTAGCGGCAATCGCGGCTTCAAGCTGCTCTTTTAACACTTCGTAAGGCACTAATCCGGGAATAAGCGTATCGGCCACTATCATACTTGGCGTGCCACCTATGCCTAACTCATTCATTAAATTAACATTGTCATCGACCATTTTAGCCACGCGCGCATCTGTGTTGCCGACCCAACGCTCGGTTGCCGTTAGTTTAGCGACCTTAGCGATGGCGGCGGCATCGAGTCCACGCGGACTCGACATCAACATATCCTTCACCTTGAGATACTTTTCAGGCTCGTTTAACCAAACCGTTTGGGCAAAATCGACCGCCATTTTGGAGCCTTCGCCCTGCAGCGGCACCATTTTGACTATGATTTTTAGCTGCGGAAATTCTTCAATCAGCTGGTTCAGCGAAGGCTCGATTTTCTTGCAGTATGGGCAGTTAAAATCAGTGAAGTACACCATCTCAATCTCAGGTGTCGCAGCACCCTTCCACGGATCGCTTTGGGTCTCATACATGGCTTTATGATGGGTTACTAGGCTAGTTTGCATGGCCGTATTTGCCCCCTCTTGCTCCCTTGCTTGCCACGCAATAATCGCTTCTCTCATTAGGTCAGGATCATTGATCAAAGCATCTTTAAGAATTGCTCGCACCTCTTGTTGCTGCGCCGCCGATAAACTGCTGTCCTTGGCATAGGCAGATGCCGTCAGCGAAGGCAAGGAAACCACTAGCATGGCCATGGCGACACCCGAGACAGCAAACATCTGCAACTTGCGATGTTTGAATAAAGAGCTAAATTTCGACATTTTAGTGCCTCCGATGACTTGAGTATTATTCATTGATTCAGTGATGTTTTGTGCTTCAATTGTCTGTTTCATAATCGATTTCCATTGTCTTAGGTCAGAGTTATCCCTGACGTGAGTATTTGTTGAGGGCCACTCGACTCGCTATTGAATGAGACTCGCCAGTGATATTGCCGAGTGAACGGCTGGTCGTTAGCGTTATTTCCCTGCCGCTACGGATGACTTTTCAGGGGACGCAGAGGCCTGCTCAATAGCAGCGAGCACAAGGTCAGCCGATAGAATTTCCGGTAACTCAATCCCTTGCGGTGCACCCGGGCCGTAAACCACGTTGAATGGCACCCCGAAACGATTATGGCTTTGCAGGTAGTGAGTAATGGGCTCAGAAGGCGTGGTCCAATCGCCCTTCATCGGCACAATATGCGGCTGTTGCAACAGGCTATAGACTGGGTCTTGCAGGATCACGCCAACTTTATTGGCCTTACAGGTGATACACCAATCGGCAGTGACATCAACAAACACAGTTTTGCCTTGGGCGACCTGCTGATTGATCAATGCTTGATCCAATGGCGTCCAAGCAAGGTCCACAGGTAAAGGTTTTGCCCACTGGTTCACCGTCATAAAGGCGATGATTGCCGACAGTAAAATGCCGATACCTAAGCAGCTCACAATGGCAATCGCGCCATATTTTTTAGCCATAAACAGCATAAATATCAGTGTAATGGCACCCGCTAACGGCCACAGGTAGCTAGTATCTATGAAGCTTGCCAACAGGCTAATCAGCCACAAACTGGTGATGAGCAACATGCCGGAGAAAAACACTTTGACTGTATTCATCCAACGACCGGGTTTAGGGAAATAACCCGCCACCTGCGGAAATGCCGCCACAATCAACCAAGGGAACGCCATACCCACGGCCAACGCGGTAAAGATGGCAAACAGGCTCAGTACATCGGCGCCCAAGGCGAAAGCGACCGCAGTACCCAAAAATGGCGCACTGCACGGCGTCGCCAGTAGCGTCGCAAACATGCCTTGTAAAAAGTGCCCGCTGTTATTATTGCCGCCCGTCGTCGCCAACTTAGTTTGCACGTTAGAGGGTAAGTTGATCTCAAACACGCCTAACATATTGAAGGCAAACACTGTGGTCACCAGCGCCATAAAACCGATAAACCAAGGGTTTTGGAACTGCACACCCCAACCAATCGCTTGACCCGTGAGCTTAAGCATTAAGATAAAACCAGCCAGTAACCAGAATGAGGCCAATATCCCCAGCGCTGATGCGATGAACTGTTGGCGGATTTGATTACGTTTAAGATGAGGTGCTGCAACCACTGAACTGAGCTTCATACCAAGAACGGGTAACACGCAGGGCATGACGTTTAAGATCAACCCCCCAATAAGTGCTAACAAAATCATGCCAAATATTGAGGTGCTTGCTTGGGTAATCACCACAGGCTTCACTTCGGCGCTATATTCCAGCGCTCGCTCACTATCGACGACAGTAACATTCAGCGACTTACCTAAGACTTCAGGCTCGCCCAGCCAACTTTGACCATTGAAAATACCAATCAATTGCTTGCCGTTAACATCGCTTTCACTTGGTTTTAAGCTCACTAGCTTAAATGTGGTATCTGGCTCGCCATCGATAATCACGGTTGGATTTTGCCAGTTGGCATCATTAAGCCTGACTTCAAGTTGACCTTTGGCGGCATCCCAACCCATGGTCATCGCAGGATTTTGGCCCTCTTGGGTCAATACTTTTTGTGGCACAAGCGACTTGGCCTTGTTATAGGCCAACATGGCATCGGTATCCGCTTGCAGCGCATTGGGCGTGAAGTCGAGACTAATCTGATAATCCGTCAGTACACAGATAGTGGTACAAGTCGACAAGGTCACTTTGCCACGCAACTGAGTTGGCGCAGCGATAGCATCGACTTTTAGGGTTAAGGGAAAGGTGGTATTACCTTTGTAACCAAAGGTTTGTAATCCCAATAATGAGAATTCCTCTGGCGCAGGCCACCTCCAATCCACTTGCTGTAGATTGCGAGAGCCATCCCACTTGATGGTAGGTGCAATGCCGCCTTCCCCAGGACTGCGCCAATAGGTTTTCCAATCGCCCTCAAGTTGTACTTCAAGCACCGCGGGCAAAGTATTCGTTACGGGATCAACCTCCCCCGTCAGCATAAAACGTACTTTGGCTGGCGGGTGATTATCGTTAACTAACCACCCCGTCGATGCGGCCAATAGTGACGGACTCGTCACTATCAAGGCGAGTATCCAGAATCTGCTTAATATGGATTTTAATGTACTCATTTTGTCCCCAAAATATGCATTAACTGTATGTTATTCAATTGCATATTAATCTCTTCGATATATCGTCAGCATCTGCCATTGCAATACTTAATCAAGCTAAGTGAAACAAGACTCAGTGATGCGGCATACATGCTTACCTTGCTTCTAAGCCATATAAATATTGGCTAACGCTATGTTCTGGTTACCAATATCGTAACGGCTTAAGAAACATCGCGTGATAAAGCGGGTTTAATTCAAGAAGTCTGATAGGAAAGTGTGATGTGTAAAACAGGCGATCTGCTGCGATTAAATTTGATTTCTGCTGACAAACTGCGAGAAAAATCAACTCTTTAGCGAGAGAAAGCATGCCTAAAAACCACCTATCAAATTGATAAATAGGTTTTTATTCTTGAAAGCGACAATGTGTGAGATGTATTCGCCTAGGTTTAGCTTGATAACCTTGTAGAGGTAACAGGGTTATCACGCGGGAGGCGCGGGGAAGTAACGGTAGTAGAAACAACAGGATAAGAAATGGGATGCTACTCGGAGTGTCGATACAGGTTCGAATCGATTTCTCAGACAATTCACATTTTTTAGGCCCGCTTTTGACCAGATCAGTACCCGCCAATTGGATATCGACGTGGCTAGCCATATTGCTTGAAGCTGAGCCGCGGTTTAAAGCTGAACTTGCGTTTGAAACTGAGTTAGCGCTAAAACCAGCACCAGAAAAAGACGTAGCCGACATCGCTTGCGCGCTCGACTCTTTGAGCAACAAGTTAAGTAGTCCACTATTTTGAGTCAAACAGAACAAGGTCAGAATGGTAAACACCATCACGCCCCATAAGTTGCCTGTTTTCTTAGTCAATAACGTAAAAATATGGATTTCTCTTCGTCTTATTATTTGATTATAAAGATAAAAAATGAGTGTCTTTCAACAGATAGCTGAACATAAGACCGGCGGAGTGTAACAATAGTTCATCAACAAGCAAATTATTTAGCCTATAAAAGACTAACCCGCCAGTCATGACGCCTATATCAATCCGATACTTGGTTAACTTCGCGGATGACCCACCACAATACTGCAAGGTTCGATATTTGGGGTGACGATACTATTGCGGCAGCAACCACATCTATCGTCACCCTCGGCATATATATCGTGCCTTACTAAGCTATTACCAATATGAGTATGCTCTTTGCCTACATACGACTTTCTCGATGAAATCTATAAAGGAATAAAATAAAACCAATCCACACTATGCATATGGCTCTGCGTTTAAGTACACTCTTCGGCGGCGATAACAGTTTGAATATCCACAATCCTGTCAGGCCAGTCGGCGACAAAATCCCGCTCATGAGACACCACAATGATAGTCCCAGAGTATTCAATCAAGGCATGCTTAAGTGCTGCTTTTACAGTGACATCTAAATGTGTTGTAGGCTCATCTAGTATTAACAAGTTAGTCGGATTTTGTGCCAATCGGCAAAGCTTTACCTTTGTTTGCTCACCACCACTAAGGGTACGAATAGGCTGCATAGCGAGTTTTCCTGACACCCCAAACTGGGCTAATTGTTGCCTGACCGCTTTATCATCGAGTCCACCACATGCAGATTTAATGAGATTGGCTGCTGTGGCGTCTGGATATGGCCAATGTAATTCCTGCTCAAAATAGCCAAGTTTGACCCCCGTAGAAATTGCTATCTGCCCAGCAACTGGCGCCAACTCACCCACCAAGGTTTTCAACAAGGTAGATTTACCTATGCCGTTAAAACCTGTGATCAGCACCTTTTCGCCGCGGCTAATGTTAAGTGCGATAGTGGGGAGCAGTGGCCGCGAATAACCAATTAGCAGGTCAGTTGCACTCAGCACTTGCTGGGCATTATGGGTCGTATGTTTAAACGCTATCGATATTGGCTTCTCTAATTCCGGCGCGGCGAGCTTCGTTATGCGGGTTAGCTGTTTTTTACGACCATTGGCAATACTGGCATTGACGCCAGCGCCATTTTTGGCAATGAACTGCTCCAGTTTATCGATGTGTTTTTTCTGCGCCAGATATTGCTTAGCATGAGCCGCACCATCGCTAACTTTTTGCGCCATAGCCTTATCGATATTACCTTTGTATTTGCGGATCTGTTGTCTATCTATGTCGCAAATACTAGTGGCAATACGATTCAAAAAAGCGTGATCGTGCGACACCACCATAAAGGCACCATTAAAATCAGTAAGGTAGTCGGCTAACCATTGAATATGAACACTATCTAAATAGTTGGTTGGCTCATCCAGCAATAACACGTCCGGTGACATCAACAGCAACGACGCCAACATCACCTTATGACGCTGCCCACCACTTAACTCGCCAAGCCTTGTGTGCATACCAAACTGAGTAATGCCGAGTCCGTCTGCGACCGCGTCGATATGGCTCTCAACTTGGTAAAATGACTGGCTCTCGAGCTGGGTCTGAATGTCAGCGGCGCGCACAAGGTAGCTATCATCTGCGCTTTTTTCGGCGCAGGCGTATATCGCCATCATTTCTGCTTCAAGTAAGTACAGCTCAGAAAAGGCGGTTTTAAGGTAATCACGAACTTGGATCTGGGCATCCATTTGGGCGTGTTGGTCCAAATACCCCACTTTCACAGAGGGTCGCCAAATGATATCGCCACCGTCTGGCAGTAACTGTGTTTGCAGTAATTTAAGTAAGGTACTTTTACCTACGCCATTACTCCCAGTAACCCCAACATGCTCTGCGGGAAAGAGATGGAAATCAGCATTCTGGTACAAGGTTTTATCACCGATGTGATAAGTCAGATTATGAACTTTGAGTAAACTCATTGTATTACATCCAAAAAAACGAGGGGCGGTAGTGGATATACCGGCCCCTCGTTTCAAGAAACATTGAAACTTTGCTTCTGACTTTCATCAGACACAAAAAAGCCGACGATGAAGCATCATCGTCGGCTAAGTTTCTGCAATGTTCAGATACAAGCACATCTCCCACTTAAAGACGGGAAATCACCTTGCAGCTGATGAAGATTCAGAAAACATCAAGCTCCGAGCAACACTTCACCGTGTTAGTGCGCGGAGCAAAGTCTCCTGACAAATTTCTTGAATAGGATGTACAACATTGCAGAGAACCAAAAATCTAATCAGATGGCGACTTTAGCGAAGTCGAGAATTGTAGTCAAATCCAAAGTGCGCGCTCCGTAGCAGCGCTGAATATTCTCTTTAAACAAAAACCTTCGCTATTTCATCGCGGCTTTTACGTATACATCAAAACGGTTTTTCTTGGTTTCAATAACTGTATTAGGCTTAACCCCGTCCAAATCTTCGGCATAGTCTGGGCGCTTAACGACGACACGTTTCGTTGCTAAAGCTAAAGCGGGGGCGAGTAAACCATCGGCATCTAAATCGGCACCGACTAAGGATTGGAATACCCGCATTTCCTTTTTAACGAGGGCCGATTTATCGCGGTGGGGATACATAGGGTCGAGGTACACCACATCCACCTCTTGTGCCAATTTAGATAGAGCTTCAAGGCTCGAACCATGGAACAGACGCATCCGCTCACGCATCCAATCGCCGATTTCAGCATCCTGATAGGCGCGGCGCAGGCCGTCTTCAAGCAATGCCGCAACCACAGGATGACGCTCAACCATAGTCAGAGTGCAACCAAGGCTTGCAAGCACAAAGGCATCGCGCCCTAAACCCGCAGTGCCATCAACCACACTCGGTGTTACCCCTTGCTTTAATCCCACGGCTTTAGCGATGGATTGGCCGCGACCACCACCGAACTTACGTCTATGGGCGACAGCGCCAGTCACAAAGTCCACCACTATACCGTCGAGCTTAGGCTCATCGCGTTTATGCAGTGATAAAGTATCTGATTCAAAACGTAATTCGAAGGTCGCATTCGCATCGTAGACGAGTTGCCAACGTGCACAAATATCCACAAGTGTTGGGTATTGCTGATTGAAAAAAATCGGGGTCACAGGCTGTCTTCTAACCAATGAAAATGATGGCCATTATGCCTAAAAATCTCGTTTATGAATATGCTAGTCAGCAAATCACATCACCAAACTCATCACTGTCTTAGTCAATTTGTCGCAGTGCCCCCTTAACGATTCAAACAGGCATCACATTGTAATCCACTGATTTATAAAGACAGTAATCTATTTGTATAACAATTTAGTGATTTATGTTATATGTTATATCCCCAGTCAACCTGCGTGACTTCCGTATGGGATAAGGACTCTTTTTGCTTCAATGGCTAAAAGGTTTTTTGTTTATTAGGGATCAAGACTTTTTAAATCCTGATAGAACAATATTAAAAACCAGCTTATTGCGGATTATTCTGCTCAGTGGCGCGATTTTGACCACTAGCATAGTGCTGCATAGCTCTTTAATTGCGTATGAGTTAAACCTCGCTTTTATTATCAGCATTACGGTCAGTTTTCTAACTGTGCTGTTTTTGGCTTTATGGTTTACCCGCAAATATTTACTCGCCAGTTCAATAAGCCTGCTGGCTATGGTCATTGCCGCCTGTATTTCTATACTCTTGTTTATCCCAGATTTTAACTTATCCCAGGCAGGGATTACCTTCTTATATACCCTTCCCTTAATGGCGCTTTTTCTATTTGGCAGAAAAGTAGCCGTTATTATGATGTTTTTTAATGTATTGCCTTTTTTACTGCTACTGCGTAACCAAAATATTCCCCCGATTATTGATATTGATATCAGTCTGCCTGCGACCCACGCTTATCTGAATGGTTTACTGTTTGTCTTTTTTAATATTTGCATTCCCTTGTCGGCGATGCGCTTGCTAAAAACCCAGAAAGTCCATGCTCAGCAAATGATCCAGCATCAAAATGCTCTGCAGCGTACCTTAGATCAATATGCTGAAATCTTTGAAAATAATGGCACCGCCTCTTTCTTCTGTAATGAGGACGGCGTGATCCTCAACCTGAATAATGCAGCCCAAAAAATCGCCGGAGAGGTCACGCTAAACCGCACTCGCTTATGTGACATTTTTGAACTTACCGAAGATACCAGCACAAACTTACTGGCGGCCTCGTTTCCGACCCATTTAAAGAACAATAACAGCACTAAATACCTGCTGCAGAAAGCCTCATTAGAGCACCATGACACTTTGTTGTTTCACTGCCACGATGTCACTGAACAGGCCAACCATGCAATTGAACTAAGCCGACTTAAAAAGCACCATATCAGCACACATTTCTATGATTTAGTGACTGGATTACCCAACGAGAATCACTGGTATAACCCAGCCCCAAGCACAATCCATTTGGATATGACAGCTGCCATAGTCAAAATTGATAACCTGAGTCAAATCAATGCCGCCTTCGGGATCAGCGTCGGAGATGCCATCCTAAAAGCCTTTGCAACCGAACTCAAAAATCGCTTTGGTCACCACGCAAAAATATACCGTTTTAGGGGAGCCTCGTTTGCGCTTGAGTTTACCAGCCTGCCGCTGATTTCCCCCGAAAACCTCGCGCAGCAATTACGCGAGCGTGTTCCAACACACCTGCAGCTTAAGCAAGAACAACAGATTGAATATCATCTCGAGTGCCGAGTCGGTTGCAGTTCGGGCAATAAGGCCTCACCGCAGCAAGCCGCAGAGCAATGTTTAATTGCCATAAAACAAACCACCCAAGCTAGCCCAGTAATGGTGTATTACATTGGTTTAATTAATAATCTTCTCGAAGCCTCATCACAGAAAGCCAGAATTCGTGATGCATTAAAACATAATCGCCTTGAAATGTGGCTCCAGCCTAAAGTGATGGCCGATGGCCACATTATTAGCTTTGAAGCACTGGCACGAATGTTCGATGAAGACGGCACTATGATTATGCCAAACACGTTTATTCCCATCATAGAGTCATCCCAATTGCAGGCGATTTTTGCGATAAAAGTCTTTAGGCAATTACTGCAACTGATCCGTTCTTGGCCAAAAAATGTGCCTCTGGTCAGGATTGCCTTCAACCTATCTGGACAGGATATTCTGTCGGATCGCTTCTTTAAGGTGTTGATTCAAACCTATATGAATCACCCCGAACTCATCCCATTATTAGAAATTGAGATTACTGAAACCTCAGTATTTTCAACCCATAAAGAAACGGGCCGACGCTTAAACACCTTGGCTCGTATGGGAGTGTCTATCGCCATTGACGATTTTGGTACTGGCCATGCCTCATTAAGCCAACTCATCGATATCAGTGCCGACACGATTAAAATCGACCGCTGCTTTGTCAGTCAAATGGGCATTAGTGAACGCCATACCCAAATTGTGAATGCCGCCATCCTGTTAGCTAAGAGCTTAAAACTCAACGTCATTGCCGAAGGTATCGAAACCGAAGCCCAGTTATTGCAACTCACAGCGTTAGGATGTGAACAATTTCAAGGCTATCTATTTGGCAAACCCGCACCCGCGAATCTATGGCTGAAAACCTTTCAAATGCAAACCCCCACACACTGGTTTGCTAATAAACAGAGCGCCAACTGAGGCATTAAATTTACGCCTACAAGCATCGCAGGTATAATTAGCGACTGGCATTTGCCTCTCTTTGCTTTGTTTGCAAATTACTAGGATCCCCCATGTTAAGTTACCGCCATGGTTATCACGCTGGCAATTATGCCGATGTGTTGAAACACGCCATCTTGCTTCAAACCTTGCAGCTGATGCACAAGAAAGACAAACCACTCGTGTATATCGATACCCATGCGGGCGCGGGTGGTTATGCTTTAAGCGATGAATTTGCACAAAAAACCGGTGAATACCTCGAAGGTGTAGCTAAGCTTTGGGATAAAACTGATCTGCCGCAATCGCTGCAGGACTATGTCGCCGCCGTGCGTCATTTTAATGAAGAAAATCCTGACGAACTCAACTTCTACCCAGGTTCGCCCGCCATTATAGATATGGAATTAGGGCCTAAAGATCGCATGGTGCTGCACGAGCTGCACAGCACTGATTATGTGTTGCTGGACGATTATTTTTGCGAAGACAGACAAGTAAAAGTGATCAAAGGTGATGGTTTAAAAGGCCTTATCGCCGCAGTGCCACCCTTAGAGCGCCGCGCTCTGGTGCTTGTCGATCCTAGCTACGAGATGAAAACCGATTACCAAGATGTAGCCGAAACCCTGATCAAAGCACACAAACGTTTTGCCACGGGTGTGTTTATGCTTTGGTATCCCGTGGTGAATCGCGCTCAGACTGAAGGCATGTTATCGCGTCTCGCCAGCAGTGGTATTAAACGTCAGCTAAGAATCGAGCAGGCGATTAAACCCGATTCGGATGAGTTTGGCATGACAGCGGCAGGATTATGGATCATCAATCCGCCATGGCAGTTAGATGAAATCGCAACCGAATTAATGGATTACTTAGGTAAGACGCTCGGACAAGCGGACGGTAACATCACAGTAAAATGGGAAGTCGGCGAATAACCTTCCACTCAAATAGCGGCGATCATCTCAGGTTTTCGCCGCTTGATTTTAGTTCACAAAGTCTACAGCTACACGCCTTTCTGCTCGCGATAACGCTTCAACAGAATTTTCACCCGTTCAACATAGGCTTGGGTTTCAGGATAGGGCGGAATACCATTGTACTGCACCACAGTTGTCGGCCCCGCATTATAGGCCGCACAGGCTAAGGCTACATCCCCGTTAAACTGTTTTAGCATTTGCGCCAGATACTTACTGCCACCTAAGATATTTTCTTCGGGTAAAAACGCATTTGCTACCCCCATTTCTTTGGCCGTTTCTGGCATTAATTGCATTAATCCCATAGCGCCAGTACGCGACAATGCACGCGCATTAAAGGCTGATTCTGCGTGGATCACCGCGCGGATCAAGGCGGGGTCAAGTTGATGTTTATGGGCCGCGCGACTGATCAGGGCATCATAATTGGCGGTAAATAATCGGATGCCATTCCAATCTATGGTTGAATCGGGGCGGCAGGCAAAACAGTCATACAACAAAATTTGATACGGGTTATTGGCTGGGGCTTTGTCGGTAAATACAGTGACGCCATTGGCTTGTTGGTATTGATAAATTTTGAGTTTTTCTAAGCCTTCACGGCTGACGATGCCGCTCTCTGAATATCTGGCAACGATACGCGGCTTAGGCTTTGCGCTTGTCTCTTCTGCTTTTACGCTCGCCATCAGACTCGATATCAACCATAAGCACAGACCCAACACGGCAAGGCGGCGAGGCGATAACAAGGCCGCAGCCATCGATGGGCGAGTCGGTGCTGAGCGAGTGAGCAACATCAAAGTCCCGTGTGCTGATTAAGTTTAAGTACTTCAATGATAGCAAAGAGTTGCTTCATCTCTCGGTTTATCTGACTAAATTCTGCTGAAAAGGTCGCGCCATTAAAAATAGACTGCATTTGAAAACGCGTTCTGCGATTTGGTAGGAACATAATCAACTTATTGCGAAAGAAAGCGCATTGAATATTTCCACCAAAATGCTTGGCAAGTTCCTGTAAGCGCTCCATAAATGCCGTATTGAGCAAATAGCGAGACTCCACTTGATCCGTTGAAAATACATCGAACTCTTTTTCAAATTGCGGATCTTCAAGTTTGACTCGCACTAGTCCAGCATGGCTGTCGGACAGGAAATTCGCTAAACCACCGCGATCCCTCAGCACCACAGTGTGGCCGATAAACGCTTTATGGCTACTCAGCTCAACCACTAAGCCACTAAACTGGGTTTCGGTGCGGGTAACGGTTCTGCGCCTATGGGTACTAGCATCCAGTTCTTCGACTTGCACATTCTTGGTCAAGGTGAGCTCATTAATCGTCAACTCAACGCCTTTATAGCGGCCTTGAATATAGTCGCCGAAACTGACTTTATCGTATTGCGGCAACACTTTAGCCGCAACAAGTCGATTCATATCGAGGCGCATTTCACGGCTATAAACAAAATCATCACCGAAATATTTAAACATCAGTGGATAAATATCCCGCTGAACCAAATGTTTAAAATCTCGAGTCGGTGCAAAGCTCCACCAGCTCAAGCCAACTAAGGCAAGCAAAGGTAAAGGCGGGAAATACGCGCGACCACTGTAGTAGCCAATAACGGTGAGCAAGCTCAGCCCAAGCACTATCATTAAACTCAAATATAAACGTTTACGCGCCGCCTTAAGACAGGCCACACGCTTATTTTCATATTTACGACTAATGGGGGCGAGGTGTTCTTCGTAATACGCTTCGAGTTGAGGAAGTTCATCCAAATCCGCAGACAAACCAACATGACCCCGATAAGTTTGAATCGGGCTACCTAAAATGAAGGTTAAAATATTCATATTGATATCATAGTATTGCAGGGTGATAGCTCACCCTGCACAGCTAGGCTTACAAGTATTCGGCCGCATCTATGGGCGCTTTTGCCGCTTCGCTCCCTTCATAAAAAGGCATAACTTTAATACTCGCCATTGAAGCGATAATCGAGCCAGGGAAGATTTCAACAGCAGTATTCAGCTCTGACACTGCCGAATTATAGAAACGTCTCGCAGCGGAGATATGCGCTTCGACTTCGTTATAGGTCTGCATCGCCTGCAGCATAGTGTTGTCGGACTTGAGCTCAGGATAGTTCTCCACATTCACCATCAAGGCGCCCATTTTGTCATTCAACTGCTCAGCCTGAACTAAATGCTCTTTAACGGCATTCGGATCAGCCTTGTTATAATTACGGCTAAGCTGAGTACGTAATTCGGTGATTTCAGTGAGCAACGACTTTTCATGATCCATAAATCGTTTAGCGATTTTTAGAATATTAGGCACAAGATCGGCACGCTTAGTAAGTTGTACATCAATACCCGACAGGGCCTCGAGTGCGGTATTGCGCTTTTTGACTAAGCTGACGTACCAAAGATAGGTCACGATAAAAATCAGCGTTAATCCCAATAACAATTTTTCCATCTTCCATCCTTAGGTTTCTTATTCTTGTTAACAGGATACAGCTAATCATAAATGAGTGGAAATTTCACCTATGGCACAGATTAAGTCGATGAAATTATTCGCTGGTCAGAGCTGGCGACAGTAGAAGCAGTTATCTAGAGCTTCGACCACCAGCAAAATCCCACTTTAGGCCATAATCTTTGTTCATGTGAATTAAAAAGCACTATAAAAATAGAAATTTAACAATATTCAGCTCCGATACAGCAAACAAGGTCTATAGTGTTATGGCACAACATTAGAGCATCCAATTTTGCTCGTGAATACTGGACTCCTCGAGAGTCCATTTTTTTATCCTATTTTTTCCTAACCGCTTCCACATCGCCCATCGCCCATCGCCCATCGCAACATTTAAGTTTCAATTAAAACTTAACAATCATACTTTCCGGCTAATTTTTTAACTTTTACCTTAGCTTTCACCCAGAGTATTTGCAGCCAGAGTAATCTCCCTCAGCCACGTCATCGGCCGTCGGCAACGCCTCGCGCCAGTTCTAGGGTAAAAGATAGTGCGCTGCGCAAAGGTCGACATAAAGGAAGTACGATGAGTTTTAATTCCGGTGATATCCCCCCAAAAAAGGCTCCTGAGCCAAATCCACAACATGGCGATATCAGCACCAGTGGTTGGTTTGTGCGTTTTCTCAATATTGTTGAACGCTTAGGTAATCTTCTTCCCCACCCAATCACCCTTTTCGCACTGTTCTGTGTTGCTGTAGTCATTATTTCAGGTATCGCGGGTTACTTTGGTTTAACCGTTGTCGACCCAAGGCCCGTTGGCTCCCATGGCCGCAGTGCAGACGGGTTAATTCATGTGGTTAGCCTAATGAACGCCGAAGGCTTGCGGATGATAGTGTCGCATTTGGTGACTAACTTTACCGGATTTACACCGCTTGGCACTGTGCTCGTCGCACTTCTTGGCGTCGGGATTGCTGAGCGTTCTGGCTTATTATCCGCCGCTATGCGTGCCTTAGTCATGGGCGCCTCAAAGCGATTGGTTACTGTGACCATAGTCTTTGCCGGCATTATGTCTAACACGGCCGCCGAGCTTGGCTATGTGGTACTTATCCCTATGGCGGCGATGATTTTCCATTCCCTAGGTCGCCATCCTCTGGCGGGTTTGGCTGCAGCTTTTGCAGGGGTTTCAGGAGGCTATAGTGCTAACTTGTTACTGGGTACTGTCGATCCCTTATTATCTGGCATAACCGAAGCAGCGGCGCGCATGATAGATCCTGAGTACAACGTCGGCCCAGAAGTGAACTGGTACTTCATGTTTGTTTCCACCTTTGTGATCACTTTCCTCGGCGCCTTTGTTACCGAGAAAATCGTCGAGCCTAAGTTAGGCAAATACCAAGGTGAAGATGCGGATGAAACCGTACTGCAATCAATGGAGAGCGTCAGTGCGATTGAAAAGCGTGGCTTAAAATGGGCGGGGTTATCTATGTTAGTGCTCGCCGTTATCCTAGCGCTTTCAGTCGTCCCTGAAGGTGCACCGCTGCGTCATCCAGAAACTGGCCTTATCTCAGGTTCGCCCTTCCTCAAGGGTATAGTCGCCTTCATCTTTATTTGTTTTGCCATACCGGGCTTTATTTACGGCAAAGTCGTTGGCAGCATCAAAAATGATAAAGATGTCATCAATGCCATGTCCCACAGCATGAGCACTATGGGCATGTATATCGTCCTCGTCTTCTTCGCCGCGCAGTTTGTCGCCTTCTTCAACTGGAGTAATTTAGGTGCGGTACTCGCAGTGTTAGGGGCCGATGGGCTGCAATCCATAGGCTTGACTGGCCCTATTGTGTTCCTGTTCTTTATTATGCTTTGCGGCTTTATCAACTTGATGCTCGGCAGCGCCTCGGCGCAATGGGCCATTACCGCTCCTATTTTTGTGCCTATGCTGATGCTGGTTGGTTATGCGCCCGAAACGATTCAAGCGGCATACCGTATTGGGGACTCAGTGACTAACTTAGTCACGCCTATGATGAGCTACTTCGGTTTGATATTAGCGGTCGCCTGTCGTTACCAGAAAAACCTCGGTATAGGCACGCTGATCGCCACTATGCTGCCGTACACTCTGGTGTTTTTCGTGGGTTGGACGGCGTTCTTCTTCCTGTGGGTATTTGGTTTTGGTCTGCCCGTCGGGCCGGGCGCTGCGACTTACTACACGCCTTAGTCGCAATAAAAAGGGCGTCGATGATCAAGTCGACGCCCTTGCTTTATCGGGTTGATCTACTAAAACCCGTAGATTTAGTCGTATAGCCATTCCATTAACAGACTGCAGATCATCAAAAAAAGACCGAGATTAAACACATAGGTTTGCAGTGTGGATTTTTCTGGCGTGTCTTTGGCTTGCGACACGATTTGGCTTACTGGCATAAAAAAGAATTGCGGTGCTAATCCCATTCCCACAAATAACACGCCAGCGCCAACACAACGGGTTAACTCGGGCACTGCAAGCGACTCTAAATAAAACGCATAAACGCCATAGGCCAAAAACGCCAGCGCGATACTATGGCATATCATCCCAACGATAAGTTGCTTAGTGGCAAGATTACCCCACGAAAACACCATGTCACCCCTATACTCAGCTTAACCAGAACTATTGATGCTATTGATGCTATTGAGCGTGCAGTTTATCTCGCTTACGATGAATCTGCACCCACGCAAACCAACCAAATAAAATGCCGCTAATGGGATAAATATAGAGTGCTCTTTGTAGTTCCGCCCAGAATGGATCGCCCAAGATAAAATAATGGATTAAGGCGACCACAAGGGACGTCAACATACCCCAGTAAAGTACACCAAAGACGACAATAAAGTACCACTTACCCTTAGCGAGTAGTGCATCTAATTTTTGCAATTCCAATGCTGCATCATCCATGTTTCGTCCTCTTAACGGCCTAAGTGCAATATGCCAGAACTCGCGTACAGAGCCTATCCATCTTTATAACTAACAAGCATTAAAATAGCAAAAAGCCCCGCTATTGCAGGGCTTTAGTTTAGAAACGACTGAGCTTATTCAGCTGAGCTTGGCTTCTCTTCTTTAGCTTTCTTCTCACGCTTACTGAAGATGCGCTCCACTATCACGAAGAATAATGGTACGAAGAAAATACCTAGGAAGGTCGAGCTCATCATACCGCCAAGTACCGCAGTACCAATGGCGTTTTGGCTACCAGAACCCACACCCGAGCTAATGGCTAACGGCACAACACCTAAACCAAAGGCAAGAGACGTCATCAAAATAGGGCGCAAACGTACACGTACCGCATGCAGGGTCGCCTCGACTAAGCCAGAACCTTTCTCGTAGAACTCTTTCGCGAATTCTACAATCAAGATGGCATTCTTAGTTGCCAAACCTACTGTGGTTAACAGTCCTACTTGGAAGAATACGTCGTTTGGCAAGCCGCGACCGTTCATTGCAATCAAGGCACCGATGATCCCGAGTGGCACCACAAGCACAACGGCAAACGGCACCGACCAGCTCTCATAGAGTGCAGCCAGTACGAGGAATACCACTAAGATCGACAAGGCATACAGCGCAGGCGCTTGGTTACCCGATAGACGCTCTTCGTACGATAAGCCGTTCCACTCAACACCAAATCCAGGAGGAAGCTGCTTAGCAAGATCTTCCATGATTTCCATCGCCGCGCCGGTACTGAACCCAGGAGCCGTAGCACCCTGAATGTTCATCGACGGTAAGCCGTTAAAGCGCTCTAGACGTGGGGAACCGTATTCCCATGTACCCGTCGCAAAGGCTGAGAATGGCACCATGTCGCCCTTGTTGTTACGCACATACCAAGTGTCTAAATCTCCTGGTTGCATACGATACTGGGCATCACCTTGCACATACACTTTCTTCACGCGGCCGCGGTCGATAAAGTCGTTCACATAAGAACCACCCCAAGCCGTCGCAAGCACGCTGTTCACATTGGTGATTTCAATGCCTAACGCGCTTAACTTAGCGTGATCTACATGTAATTGATAAATCGGCGCATCTTCTTGGCCGTTAGGACGCACACCCACCAGATTTGGATTCTGTGCCGCCATGCCCAGCAGTTGGTTACGTGCCGCCACTAACTTCTCGTGACCTTGGCCGTTCTTATCCTGCAAGTACATGTCGAAACCGTTCGCCGTACCCAACTCGATAACCGCAGGCGGTACGAAGGCGAAAACTAAGGCATCTTTCATCTGGCCGAACACCCCCATGGCACGACCCGCAATAGACTTAACATCCATGCCTGGCGCTTCACGCTCAGACCAATCCTTCAAGCCAACGAAAGCGATACCCATGTTTTGCCCTTGACCCGCAAAACTGAAGCCCGCCACGCTGAATACCGATCTCACGCCTTCTTCTGCCATAAAGTGATCAGACACTTTCTCTAATACTTTTAAAGTGCTTTCTTGGGTTGAGTTAGTCGGTAAAATCGCTTGGGTAAACAAAATACCTTGATCTTCATCTGGCAAGAAGGCGGTAGGCATACGGATGAAGATCCAACCCACTGCAATCACCAGCACAATATAAATCGTCATCACTCTGAAGCTGCGTTTGATGATACCGGCCACGCTCGATTCATAACGATTAGTCAGCTTGTCGAAAGTACGGTTAAACCAACCGAAGAAGCCTGTTTCTATGTGACCATGGCCCTTCTTGACTGGCTTGAGCATAGTCGCACACAGTGCTGGCGTTAAAATCAACGCCACCAGTACAGACAGCGCCATCGCAGAGACGATAGTGATCGAGAACTGACGGTAGATCACACCCGTTGAACCTGACATAAATGCCATAGGTACAAACACAGCAGATAGGGTCAGACCAATACCGACTAAGGCACCAGTAATTTGGTCCATCGACTTACGCGTCGCTTCGAGTGGACTTAAGCCCTCTTCGGACATCACCCGCTCGACGTTTTCCACCACCACAATCGCATCGTCCACCAGCAAACCGATGGCGAGCACCATAGCGAACATGGTTAGGGTGTTAATCGAGAAGCCCGCCATCGATAGAATCGCAAAGGTACCCAGCAATACCACAGGTACCGCAATGGTCGGGATCAAGGTTGCACGGAAGTTTTGCAGGAAGAGGTACATGATGACGAACACAAGTACGATAGCTTCAAGCAAGGTATGCACCACACCTTCGATAGATTGCTCTACGAAAGGTGTTGTATCGTATGGATAAACCACTTCTAACCCCTGCGGGAAGAAAGGCTTCATCTCAGCAATTTTTTCACGAACCGCTGATGCGGTATCCAGCGCGTTAGCACCCGTTGCTAGCTTAATTGCTAACCCTGTTGCAGGTTGACCATTATACAGTGACACCACGGCATAACTTTCAGAACCTAACTCAACTCGCGCCACATCACCGAGGAAGACATTTGCACCTGAAATATCCGATTTAAGGATAATCTTGCGAAACTCTTCCGCCGTTTGTAAGCGGCTTTGAGCCGATACCGTCGCGTTCAGCTCTTGGCCAGCCACAGATGGCGCGCCACCTAACTGTCCAGCGGAGACTTGAGCGTTTTGAGAACGAATCGCCGCAACAACATCTAAGCTGGTTAAGCTGTATTGAGTCAACTTCAACGGATCTAGCCATATACGCATCGCATATTGGGCACCGAACAGCTGAATTTCACCTACACCAGGAACACGGCTCATAGGATCTTGAATGTTCGCACCCACGTAGTCGGCAATATCGCCTTTATCTAACGAACCGTCGGTCGATACGAAGCCTAATACCATTAAGAAGCCAGAACTCGACTTGTTAACGTTAACCCCTTGCGACTGCACTTCTTGCGGTAACAGGGTCATAGCTCCCTGCAACTTGTTCTGCACTTGAACCTGTGCAATATCCGGATCGGCTTCGGCGTTGAAGGTTAAGGTAATAGACGCATTACCAAAACTGTCACTGGTTGAGGAGATATAACGGAGGTGATCGATACCCGTCATACGTTGCTCAATCACCTGAGTTACAGAATCTTCAACGATCTTAGCGGAAGCGCCAGGATAGTTGGCACTGATCACCACGGTCGGTGGTGCAATGTTAGGATATTGGGACACTGGCAGCGAGCGGATCGAGAGGATCCCCGCCAGCATAATAATCAAGGCGATCACCCACGCAAAGATGGGGCGATCAATAAAAAAACGTGCCATAGCTATGCCCTATTGTGCTTGCGTTTCAGAAATAACTTTGGTGGTTACTGGAGCGCCTGGACGAATTTTCTGTAATCCTTCCACAATTAATTTATCGCCCACAGCTAAACCAGAAGTGACTCGCCATTGATTGTTAATCACTTCAGCGGTCGTTACAGTTTTCGATTCAACGACACCTTGGTCATTCACAACCATAGCCACAGCTTCACCCTTAGAGTTACGCGTAATCGCTTTTTGCGGAACTAAGATAGCCTGTGGATCCGTGCCCGCATTCAACATAGCGCGAACATACATACCAGGTAACAAGATACCTTCAGGGTTAGGGAATTCAGCGCGCAGAATGACTGAACCTGTGTTTGGGTCCACACTCACTTCAGCGAACTGTAACTTACCTGGATGGCTGTATTGTGTGCCATCTTCGAGCAACAGCTGCACATCAGCATTTTCTGACGCTTGTAACTTACCTTGCTTCAACTTAGCTTTAAGACGTAACAATTGCGCACTCGATTGCGCGATATCCACATTGATTGGATCAAGTTGTTGAATCGTCGCCAGCGTTTGGCTTTGGTTGGCGGTCACTAACGCACCCGCAGTCACACTCGATTTACCGATACGACCAGAGATAGGCGCTAATACTTCAGTGTATTGCAGGTTGATTTTAGCTGTGTTGATCGCAGCTTCTGCCACTGTGACATTCGCTAATGCTTCTTTGTAAGCCGCTTCAGCTTCATCAAATTCTTGCTTACTGATGGCGTTGGTTTTCACCAGTTGCTGATAACGTGCCGCCTTAGCTTTTGCTGAGGCTAAACCCGCATTGGCTCTGGCTAAATCGGCATTGGCACTGACTAACGCAGCTTTGTAAGTTGAAGAGTCAATCTGATACAAGGATTCACCCTGTTTCACATTGCCGCCTTCAACAAAACTACGCTTAGTGATAATACCGTTAACCTGTGGACGCACTTCAGCCTCGAGGAAAGCTTTACTGCGTCCAGGTAATTCCACCTGAATCACTTGTGGCTGGGCAACAACATTAAGGATTCCCACTTCCATACTACGTGGGCCAGCGCCCGCCTGAGCGCTCTCTTCTTGAGGGCTGCAAGCTGCCATCCATAACGCCACGCTTATAACTGAGGCAAGTTTAATTGTCTGCCGCATGAGAACTCCTTCAAATATTAACTGCCCACATACCAGTACACTTATTGCGCTGACACGAGCCGTAATTGTAACTAAAATCAAATCCGTTATTTATCTCATAGCCTATATGAATCAACAAGGAAGATAACGAAACTAAATTGTAAACTAATGAAAATTTTCACTCATTCGGCATTACTATATTCATCGAATTGTTATTCGATTTAAGAATCCCGTTAACTTTGAGCAACATTGTTAGAGGGATATGCCGTAAAACACCCAATAAGCCTACTCCATATTGAATATGTTGCAAATCTGTTCATATTCTACACTTAGCGCAGGCCAAGGCCCACAGCTCAACGGCGTTAGCTTAACCGCCACTTGTTGCAATAATTTGTACATAGAGACGAAAACACTGCGCTGCTATTTTTTACTCAGGCCACTCTCAGCATCTAGCCGTTAAAAACGACCCTATTAAAACTGATAATACCGAAAGAGAGTAAGCAAAGAATTGGCTTCAGACTGCCAGCGCGTAAAAAACATCATTTAGCGGATTAATGTGCAATTTGTTACCTCAAACCGCTTAATATGGCCGAAATGCGGTGCCAATGGTTTAAGTCAAACCCACAACAATAAAATTAACCGTCTCAAATCATACTGAGCGGGTTATTTTAGTGATTCCCCATAGGCGGAGCAAACCCGAAATCCAGTTTAATACCCCATTAAATGAAACTCAGACTCCCACAAATAACACTTCTTTAATGGCGAATATTGCTTACAAAGCTAAAAACTCCTCGCTTTAAAACGCATTTGTTCATATTCATTCACATATTTTCGTGATTGGTTCATTCCAAGCATCACGGCTATTCACAACTTATTTTTACGATAATGGTGCGCTAACAACTCCCAATATTTTGAAATAATTTTGAGATGATGATTATGAAGACTCGCACTACATTTTTGCTTAGCGGGGCGTTACTTTCCCTTGCTATGACTGTCCAAGCGGCCGATGACAACCAGCTCTTAGGCGGTACGATTAATGCCAATGTTAACTTTGCCTCCGATTATGTATTCCGCGGTGAATCTGAAACCTTAGATGGTGATATCCCCGTAGTGCAAGGCACCTTAAGTTGGAATCATAATGAAGGTTGGTATGCGGGGGTATTTAGCTCCAACATCAAGTTTGCCGATCCTAATTTAGAGATAGTTACCGCGCCTTTTATCGGCAAAGCCGGTGAATTTGGCGACTCAGGATTTACCTATGATGTAATGCTATTTTCATACCTCTACCCGGGTGCATCCTATTCAAATTACACAGAACTCTGGCTCAAAGTCGGCAAACAGTTTGGCCGTGCCAACCTGCAATTAGAAGTCACGCCCACAGTCGATGACTGGTTTGGAGTCGATGGCTGGCACGGCGTGAACTACGCCTTACATCCAAGCTATAACTTCGATAATGGCGTGAAAATCTCAGGCTCTGTCGGTTATCAAGACTTGAGCGGTGAAGGTGCTGAAGGTTGGGGGCACTGGAACTTAGGTCTAAGCAAAATGTTCTACGGGCTTAATTTTGATGTCCGTTACCACGGCAGCACAGTCGATACCGACCATAAAGTCTATGGTACTCAGACTGAAATCTTCGATGACAGATTTGTGGTTGGCATCAGCAAAAGTTTTTAAGTTTAGTTAGTCGCGTTACCCGCTCATCCGCTGCTTCCCTGCGGCACTCCAGTGGCTTGATAAATAGAGCCTTGACCAGCCCCCGCGGCTGGTCTTTTTTATGTTGCGCTTACAAGTGCTAAATCTAAATATCCTAAATTCGATTATCCCCTACACTACAGGCCAAAATACGGCTGATGTCGGCCAAACAACGCCCTGATTCCTGTTGCCACTGATTAAATACTGCTTGTACTTGTTTAAGCGCTGTCTGTGACGTAAAACCCGCATCGATCAATTTGTGCGCTTTAAAATAGCCTTGCACATCATCGGTTAACAAAAAGGTATCTTTACCAATACCGCGCAGAAAATAAGGACCTGTGTTGCCGCCCAATCGAGTACCACGTTTCTTCAACAGTGCCCATAAACCGATAATATCCTGCGTCGGCCAAGCGGCGATCAGCTGCGCCAAGCTGCCATGTTCGCGAGCAATATCGTGGATCATTAAAGCATTATCATAAATGGCTTGAGTCTTTTTCAGATGGCGGATCAGCGTCGCATCACTCGCCCGCGCTTGAATTTGCTCTGGGGATAACATCAAGACTTTATGCGGTTCAAACCCAAAGAATGACTTCTCATATTCAGGCCATTTATTAACAACTACCCGCCACACAAAGCCACTTTGAAACACCTGACGACTCATCGCAGACAATAATTCAGCATCCCGATACTGGCGAATTTCATCATCGGACAGGCAACCAAATAATAAGGCTTCGAGCCCCGCAGGGCCGCCTTTGCGCTCACTGGCTCTGGCATAAATAGATGAAAAACGCTCTAACTGGCTCATATTATTACCTTTAAAATAATTAAATCCCGACACTTTTGAAATGTCGTTAATAATACCGATTTTTATCCTTGATGGATCATTTGGCTGTGCCGCGAAAAATTGGCTTTGCCCCTACATTTTTTAGAAAAACTCCTACAGCAAGCGCTTCAATTGCGACTAAAGTTAAGGCGTAAAGTCAGTAAAATACAGGGTTTGGAGTGAGTGCCTATGGAGCTTTTTTATCATCCCTTATCACGCTATTCGCAAAAGGTGTTGATCGCACTTTATGAAAAGCAGGCCAATTTCTATCCCAGAATCATAGATCTGCGCGACCCTTTTTCACGCAAGGAATTTCACCAAACCTATCCACAGGCAAGAGTTCCGCTACTCAAAACCCAGGATGATCAGTTGATCCCCGAGTCCAGCATTATTATCGAATACCTAGATAGGCATTTTAATAACAGTACCCAGTTGCTCCCCCAAGAACCGCAACGCAATTTACAGGTGCGTTTGTTCGATCGCATCATAGACAACGATATTAACAACCCTTTATTTCAATTAGAAAAATTAAAGCACATCGAGGACAGCAACGAGTTCGAAATCAAACAATTAGAGAAACAACTACTGGCCCAGTTTCAACGCTTAGACACCCAGCTCACGCAACACCATTGGGTCTGTGGCGACAGTTTTACCTTAGCCGACTGCGCCCTAATCCCTTGTTTGAGCTATAGCTTTCAACACTTAAATCTATTGGATTTAGATGAAGTCGTGCGTTATTGGCAGCAGGCACAATTGCGCGGCGCTTGGATGTTAGTACAAGAAGAGGTGTTGCTGGCTGAAATGGAGGAAACGACGGGAATAAGAGGCATACCTTAGCGGGTAAGTCATGCCTCAACACAGTCACATATTGCGTTCTTTCTTCAACTGCAAAAATGCTTTCCACTTCACGACTTCTGGCGGTAATTCAGGTGCGGCATCGGAATAACCCGCCTCTTTCACTAACACATCGAGCGGCACTTGCTTACCTTTGCACACAAATACACCGCGCACATGGACGATACAATGTAGGCCTCGTTCGCTCACAAAGCGTTGTTCAATATAGAAATACTTCTCATCCCAGCCAACAACTTTGGTTTCAATCTCAAAGGTTTTTAGCGGCTTGATATCGCGAATATAGGTAAATTCGGCAGCGTTAACTATCGGCATCCACTTCAACTTTAAGAAACGCTTCAGTAGACCCATCTCGGCCAACATATAGGTTCGCGCCAGATCCATAAACGCAGGATAGCGAGAATTAGTCAGATGGAAATTGATGTCGCAATCGCTCGGTAAAGCACGATAGGTGATACGGCTTGTGCCTAGAAAATCGATCTTACGACAATGGCGCGTGCGCCAGAATAACAACCAAAACAAACGAAAATACAGATTCATAACCAGTCGCCCTTGGAATAAGAGCCACAGGCTAACAGAGGTCATACCACAGGGCAAGCGGGATCTATGTCACAAAAAAGGCGTCAGATGACGCCTTTTTATCGATTAACAAAACTAAATGCTCAGAGAAAATCAGCCCGTTATAATGGGCTGATTTATCAAGGCGAACAATTGCTTATCTAGCTTATGCAGCAATACCTGAATGTCTTAACAGGGCATCGATATTAGGCTCGCGTCCCATAAACTGCTTGAACAAGTCCATAGGTTCGGCTGAGCCACCCATTTCGAGGATATTGTGCAGGAAACGACGACCCGTTTCAGGGTTGAAAATCCCTTCCTCTTCGAAGCGGGAAAACGCATCCGCCGACAGCACTTCTGCCCATTTATAGCTGTAATAACCTGCGGCATAACCGCCCGCAAAAATGTGGGCAAAACCATGTTGGAAACGGTTAAAGTCTGGCGGCGTTAATACGGCGACCTGACGACGCACTTCGTCTAAGGTTTCTTGAATGCGTGCGCCTTTAGCGGGGTCGTATTCGTGGTGCATTCTAAAATCGAATAGCGAGAACTCAAGTTGGCGCAGCATCATCATGCCAGATTGGAAGTTCTTCGCCGCCAGCATCTTATCTAACAAGGCTTTAGGTAATGGTTCACCTGTTTCGAAGTGACCTGAAATTTCGGCTAAGGCTTCTTCCTGCCAGCACCAATTTTCCATAAATTGGCTTGGTAACTCGACCGCATCCCAAGGCACACCATTGATACCTGACACGCCTGCAACATCGATTTTGGTCAGCATGTGGTGGATACCATGGCCAAATTCGTGGAACAGGGTTGTCACTTCATCATGGGTAAACAGCGCAGGTTTGCCATCGACTGGACCATTAAAGTTACAGGTCAAATAGGCCACTGGCTTTTGTAATCCATTGGCGGTTTGACGGCGCACGCGGCAGTCATCCATCCAAGCACCACCACGTTTACCTGTGCGGGCATATAAGTCGAGGTAAAAACTGCCTCTGTGTTCGCCGGTTTCGTCGAAAATATCGAAGAAACGCACGTCTTTATGCCAACGATCAAGGTCTTTTTGCTCAACTATTTTAAGGCCGAACAAACGCGAGACTGTGTAGAACAAACCCGAGAGCACTTTATCTTCGGGGAAGTATGGACGCAGGATTTCCTGTGAAATCTCATACTTATGCTGCTGCAACTTCTCGGCATAGAAACTTAAGTCCCAAGATGCCATTTCAGTCACACCGTATTGTGCCTCAGCAAACGCTCTCAGCTCGGCCACTTCTGCCTTAGCTTGATCCTTTGAGCGCAGCGCTAACTCATTTAAAAATGCCATCACCTGCGCCGGCGTTTCAGCCATTTTCGTCGCTAGGGATTTGTCGGCAAAACTGTCAAAACCGAGTAACAATGCCAGTTCGTGGCGCAGCGCTAGGATTTCGTCCATCAGCGGGCTGTTATCAAACTCGCCAGCATTTGGGCCTTGATCCGAGGCGCGCGTAACAAAGGCGCGGTAACACTCTTCGCGAAGGCTACGGTTTTCACTATAAGTCATGACAGGTAAATAAGAAGGAAAATCCAAGGTAAATAACCAACCTTCTAGCTCACGTGCCTCGGCCATCGCCTTAGCGGCGGCTTTGGCAGACTCTGGCAGGCCCGCAAGCTCAGCTTCATCTGTGATCAACTTAGTCCAAGCTTGGGTCGCATCCAGTAATTGATTCGAAAAGCCACTGGTGAGTTCAGAAAGACGTTTGACCATTTCGCCATAACGCACTTTTTGCGCATCATCTAAGCCAATACCCGATAGTTCAAAATCGCGCAGGCTGTGCTCTATCACCCTCTGCTGTGCTTGGCTCAATTGAGCAAATTCATCCGATGCACGCAGGGCCTTATAGGCTTGATATAAACCTTGATGTTGGCCAACGTAAGTACCGTATTCCGATAAAAGAGGTAAACAAGCATCGTGGGCGGCACGCCACTCATCTGTGCTGGTCACTGAATTCATATGGGAAACCGGCGACCAAATTTGGCTTAGTTCATCGTCAACCTGTTCTAATGGCGCGACCAAGTTGTCCCAAGTGTAAGGACCTTGATTCTGCAGCACTTCATCAATCTTAGTGCGGCACTGAGCAATGGCATGCTCAACGGCGACTTGAATATGTTCCGGTTTAATCTGTGAAAAAAGCGGTAATTTTGCGCCGCTAAGCAAAGGGTTGCTCATTCTAACTCCTCAATAATCTGTATAGGGTGTACGCCCGAGCCACTTCAAGATGCGAGATGCAGGATCTTGAGGTTATTTGAGTATAAATAAGGGCTAATGTGCTATTTATCAAGGCAAGAAAACCAATTGTCCCCTTCGAATATCGCTATCTAGCTCGATTTCCTCTAAAAAAAAGTGAACTGGTTCGCATTTAAGATTTACACTTAATTTACTTAAGTATTGTTGTTGGTTCGATCGCAAATCGAATCAATTCGCATTAATGTTTAAGTGCGTTCAAGGTACTATTCGCGTAACTCACGCACTGCTACCTAAATCAGCAAAAATATGGCAACACATTCTGTTAAATTCATGGCTGGTATCCTCTGCGCTCTTGGTATCAATGGTATTAGTGGCAGTGCACTCGCTAATGAAAGTATCGAAAGCATTTCAAACACAGTATTACCCAGCCAATCTAGTGAAGCCTTAGCTGTGACACTAGATTTAGGGTGGGACAGTCAATACATCTCACAGGGTCGCAATAACTTGCAAGATGGCGGTATCTATTGGCTGAATACAGCAGTGCAATTCGGCAACCTTACTACCTACGCCTTAGTCGGCCGTGGTGATAGCCAAGCCTATACAGAGTGGAATATCGGCCTCGAATATGGGTTCAATATCGCCGAGAACCTAGAAGCAAATCTGGGATATCAGCGCATTGAAGGCTACAGCAATAGCCGTTGCCAAGATAACGAGCTATTTGCCGAACTCGCTTACACCGCAGAAGCTTGGCTAATACCATCGATGAGTTACGTCTATTCAACCGAAGCTGCGGGTTACTTTGTTGAAGTGAGTTTGCACAGTTATTGGAATGTCACAGAGCAACTCAGCCTCACACCATACATCACTCAAGGCTTTGATTTTAAATACCGAACAGAAGAACATGATGGTCGCAATAACCTACAGTTTGGCCTAGAAGCCAATTATCAGTTGTCATCCTACATGAATGTTAGCGGCCACATTAGCCACAGCATTGCCCAGGGTGATATTGAGCAAGAAGCGACGGCAAATGGCGATATAAGCTCGCAAGATGAAACCTATGCCGGCATCCACTTTGCGATGACGTTTTAACACCTTATTTCTCGCGCCGTAATGCAACCCTGCTCAATCAATTTATCCGCTACATTTGGCAAAATAACGCTCGCTAACTACACTCAAAAAGTCGACGGAACGACTCACCATTCATATCGATTTTGCCGAGGAACAAGGAATGTTAGCCCAGCACTGCTACCTTATTCGCACCACAGTTATTGCCTTGCTTCTGCTTTTTACCCCAATAATGAGCTCGGCTGACACACGGCAACGGCTTGAGCCTGAACCGAGTCTAGAATCCTTATCCCAATCGACACAAACCGCGCCTTTGCCCTTAGGTACCTTGCTCGATAGTGAGGGCAAGCCGATTACTGTGCCTAACCAAGTGCAAAGCAGTTTCGAGTATGCAGCTCCCACTCTCACGCCGTCCAAAGCCACTAAATCAACGAAAGACACGCAATCGACCAAAGCCACTAAGAGTAAAAAACTCACCCGCAAGCAACAACTTGCCAGCCGTGAACACGTAGCCAATGACCCCAACTGCCGCTGGCTCGATAAACGTATGGATCAGTTAGAAGCACAACTCGGCGGCAAACAAGATAATGCTGCAGCCCATCAAGCCGACGAACTCAGCGCCCGCCAAAAGGAATGGCAATGTTTGAAATGTGGTGCAGAAGGCCCTGCTCAAAACGATCACTCCAAGTGCCAATATCGCCGCTAGATAACCGCACGATGCTCAGTTAGGCTCAGTGTAAAGCTCGGGATCTTTTTCAGTCAAAGTACGGTCTTATACGTTAGTCATGCAATGGGCTGGTCTGTTATCGCAAACACCCCTACAATGACCTTCTGCTGTAAAGCATCTCATCCTTGAAGTAAGACGGAGAAACTCATGGCTCAACATTTTGACTATATCTGCCTAGGCGCAGGCAGCGGCGGTATCGCCTCAGCAAACCGAGCGGCAATGCGTGGTGCTAAGGTTCTACTCATCGAAGCCAAACACGTAGGTGGCACCTGTGTAAACGTAGGTTGTGTGCCGAAAAAAGTCATGTGGTATGGCGCCCATGTTGCCGAAGCGATAAACCTTTACGCCAAAGATTATGGTTTCGACGTCACTGTTAATAAATTCGATTGGAATACCTTGGTCGAAAACCGCGAAGCCTACATTGGCCGCATTCACGATGCCTATGGCCGTGGTTTTGCCAATAACAAAGTAACGCTGTTAAATGGCTATGGCCGTTTTGTCGATGGCAACACCATCGAAGTGGACGGCGAACATTACACCGCCGATCACATCCTTATCGCCACTGGCGGCGCACCGACTATTCCGAACATTCCTGGCGCGCAATACGGTATCGACTCCGATGGTTTCTTCGCACTACGCGAGCAACCAAAGCGCGTAGCCGTTGTAGGTGCGGGCTATATCGCCGTTGAAGTCGCTGGCGTGTTACATGCTCTAGGCAGTGAAACTCACTTATTAGTGCGTAAACATGCACCGCTGCGTAACTTTGACCCCATCTTAGTTGATGCACTCGTCGATGCCATGGCAACCGAAGGCCCAACATTGCACACCCATAGCGTGCCAAAAGCCGTGGTCAAAAATGCCGATGACAGCCTGACATTAAACTTAGAAAACGGTGAAAGCATTACAGTCGATTGCTTGATTTGGGCGATTGGCCGTTCTCCTGCAACGGGCAATATCGGCTTAGAAAACACCGTAGTGCAATTAGATAACAAGGGCTATGTCATCACTGACGAACAGCAAAATACCACTCACAAAGGGATTTACTGTGTCGGCGACATTATGGCGGGCGGCGTAGAGCTCACTCCTGTTGCGGTTAAAGCGGGCCGTTTGTTATCCGAGCGTTTATTTAACGGTATGACAGATGCCAAAATGGATTACAACCTGATCCCAACCGTTGTATTCAGCCATCCACCAATCGGCACTATGGGCTTAACCGAACCAGAAGCCAGAACTCAATACGGCGACGATAACGTCAAAGTATATACCTCGACGTTTACCTCAATGTATACCGCCGTCACGGCCCATCGCCAAGCCTGTAAGATGAAGTTAGTCTGCGCAGGCAAGGACGAAAAAGTCGTCGGTATTCATGGTATTGGTTTTGGTATGGACGAAATCCTTCAAGGTTTCGGCGTCGCCATGAAAATGGGTGCAACTAAGGCCGATTTCGATGCGGTCGTTGCTATCCACCCAACGGGCGCGGAAGAATTTGTCACTATGCGTTAGTGTAGGAAACCCACCCACACAGGTTCGTACTGTAGAAAAACTGAGAGGCCAGAGCACCGTTCTCTGGTCTTTTTTTAATCATCGATACATTGCCTTTTCTAAAAAATTTATGACCCACTCCTTCTTACAGAGCCTGCTAACAGCAGCATTAAACTTGCTCTTGCCGACTATATTTTAGTAATAATACAAAGTGAGCACTATTGCAGGTTCGGATCATCATGTAGCTCTTCGTAAATGTGGCTATATGCAGCTCATTAGTAAATATTGATAGCTTTACTCATGTATTTTGACAACAACTTTTCCTTTGGCATGTCCTTCGGCGAGGTAAGCCAGCGCTTGTTTTGCCTGTTCGAATGGAAAGACTTTGTCGATAACAGGTTTGATCGTTTCTGCTTCAAGGAGTTTGCTGATTTCGCTAAGTTGGCTGCCATCGGGACGTACAAAAAGGAAAGAGTAGTCAACACCTTTCTTTTTCGATAAACGGTTGATTTTCAGGCTCATCAACCCAAATACAAAGGCTAATATCCCATTCAGTTTGCGTGCCCGCGCAAAAGCCGCGTCTAACGGGCCAACAAGAGAGATGATTTTGCTTCCTGGTTTGAGGATGTTGATGGATTTTTCTATGGTGTCGCCTCTTGTGGTGCCTAACACGGCATCATAGTTGCGTAGCACAGCTTCAAACGCTTGTTTTTTATAGTCCACAACCGTGTCTGCGCCAAGACTACGTACCAAATCGATATTTTTTGTACTGGTCGTTGTAGCAACCGAAGCGCCAAGGTGTTTTGCTAGCTGAATCGCAAACGTCCCTATGCCACCTGAGCCCGCGGGGATAAAGACTTTCTGACCCGCTTTGAGGTTGGCCCTTTCCTTGAGTGCTTGCCAAGCAGTTAGGCCGACCATTGGGATTGAGGCGGCTTGCACGAAATCAAGATTAGCCGGTTTCAGCGCGGCCGCACTTTCTGGCACCACAGCAAATTCAGCAAGCGAGCCAATGCCTAGATCAAAGATGCTGGCAAAAATAGCATCGCCAGGCTTGAATCGGGTGACTTGGCTGCCAACTTCAGTGACAACGCCCGCTAAGTCGCTGCCGAGTGTTGCTGGCAACTTAAAATGCAGAATAGGTTTAAAAGTCCCTGTTGGGATCATATTGTCGATAGGGTTTATGCCCGCAGCATAGATCTGAACGAGCATTTCGTTGGGTTTAATTGTCGGTTTAGGGACATCGCTAAACTCAATAACGGGTGATGATTTATGGTATTTCTTGAGGGTGAGCGCTTTCATTAGTGTGTTCTCAACTTATTGCTAACGTGATGTTTTTTTTAATCGATGTTCGCCAAACATACAAAAAAGCCAATCCTAAAATCGCCTCTATCAACGCTGCTATCAGGATTTTGTTATTCACCTGACCGACTGAAAACTCATAAACAGCGAGTAATATTAGTACAGTACAAGTTGTTATTATTCCTTTGATGAGTGCCATTCTGGTCGCAGAATGCTCAGCATTTCTAGCCATGAAAAACATGGCGGCGAACCCTAGATAAAATGCTGCACCACGGCGACTAACAACGCCTGTGCCATCGCTATATTGCACTCCCCATTGCGTTAGCATTTGCTCGGGACATAACATCCAGCCGAGGGCTAAGACTAGAAACAACAAGGAAGTGAGTATTGCCACATGTCGAAAACTCACTGGTTTTATCCTTTCTCATCAATCCGTAAGCTTTTACGTATGCCTTTATCCAATACTGAGGCTGGGGCAAATCTGCGTAAAAATTTAAGCTGGCTAGCAGCCTTTCCTGCGGTATAACGTAATTGAGGCTTAGTTGCCTGAGCCGCTTTTACTACCACATCCGCGACAACTTCAGGTGTGTCGCCACCTTCCATCGCCTCTTCTACAACTTTAGTCAGCTTAGCGCGGATCTTGTCGTATTCTGGAAGCATAGAATCGGGTTGGACATTGTTTGCTTCGAATTTGGTTTTAGTAAACGCCGGTTCGATCAATGACACCCTAATGCCGCGGGTACGCAATTCATGATCTAACGCCTCAGAGTAGCCCTCAACAGCATGCTTGCTGGCGGCATAAAGCGCCACATAGGGCATAGGCACTACCCCTATAATTGAACTGATGTTAATGATCCGGCCAGCTCCTTGACGGCGCATATAGGGCACGATTGCACGCGTCATACGGACAATACCGAAGAAGTTTGTGTCAAGAATACTCTTGGCTTGTTCTATTGAACTTTCTTCTGCGCCTGCGGGGGCAACGCCAAAACCCGCATTATTAACTAAAAGGTCAATGCGCCCCTCAAGGCGAAGCAGTTCGGTAACGGCAGCGTCGACAGATTGATCATTAGTCACATCAAGCGCCAGCATTGGAAAGCGAGCGTCACTCGAGGTTGCCCCACGTCGGCTGGTGCCGTAAACGCGGTAGCCAGCTGCTGCAAGTTTGATGGCCGTGGCCTCGCCAATGCCGGATGAGGCGCCCGTCACCAGTGCCACAAGTTTATTCGTCATTTTTTAAATCCTTAAACAAGGCTTGATTGTCAGTGCCTTAGCAAGGCACTGAATTAAGGTTCGAACGTTATTTAGCTGTTTTATAACGCGCTGCTGCTTGTGACATCTCGATGTCGGACAGCAATCCTTGTCGCGCCTTTTCTAAATCATCCCAACGTGTCTCTTTATGCAATGGCGGAATGGTGACCAGTTCCTTGCGATCGAAACCAACCAGTGCCGCATCGACGAGTTCATTGACTTCCATCATAGGTGAGGAGTTACTGATATCGATTCCTGCGCGTTCCCAGATTTCGGTATAAGTGCCTGCTGGCAGAAGCGCTTGTACGTAAATGCCTTTAGATGACAATTCTTGGTGCATGCCTTGAGATAAGAACAAGACGAACGCTTTGCTGGCACCGTAGACAGACATTTGGTATTCAGGTGCTAGGCCAACAACCGAAGACACATTGACGATAGCGCCTTTGCCTTGTTGGACTAAACGTGGCGTTACCGCATTGGCAAGTCTGGTTAGCGCAGTGATGTTAAGTGCGATCAGTTTTTCAATTAAGTCGGGAGTTTGTTCAACAAAGCTACCTGATTGCGCGATACCCGCGTTGTTAATCAGAGTGTCGATACGCGCATCGTCTTGCAGACGTTTTTCAACGATAGCAAGGTCGCTTGATTTGGTGAGATCAGCGGGCAGCACATCGACATTTACGCGATACTCTTGGCGCAAGCGGGTTGCCAGAGCCTTAAGTTTTGCACCATCACGGGCAACGATGACGAGATCGTGGCCACGACGAGCAAAGCGATCCGCATAGATAGCGCCAATACCGGTAGAAGCGCCTGTGATAAGGACTGTAGAAGTGGTCATTATGTTTTACTCTCAAAAATAGTTCGTTAAAAGGTCGCGAATTACCTTATGTATTTCGCGAGTTAATGTTTTAGGCGTTAGCATCGGCCAGCGTTGGATAATCGGTATAACCTTTAGCGCTGCCGCCATAGAGTGTTGTGCCATCAAGCGCGTTTAACGCGGCGCCTGTTTTCAATCTTTCAACGAGATCAGGGTTTGAAATGAATAGGCGACCAAGGGCAAACAAATCTGCTTTGCCTTCTGCTAACTGAGCAGACGCCAGCTCAGTGTTATAGCCATTGTTGCCCATGTAAGTATTTTTGAAGCGTTGGCGGAGTGAGCCGTAATCAAAGGGGGCTATATCACGCGGACCTCCGGTTGCACCTTCGACAACATGTAGATACGCAATGCCAAGTTCGTTCAACTTATCCGCTACGTAGTCGTATTGTTCCTGTGGATTGCTGATGGAAATGGCATTAGCGGGTGAAACAGGAGAAATACGCACACCCGTGCGCTCAGCGCCAATTTCTTTACTTACCGCATCAGTGACTTCCAACAGCAGGCGAGCACGGTTTTCAACAGACCCACCATAGGCGTCGGTGCGCTGATTAGCCCCATCTTTTAGAAATTGCTCCAACAGATACCCATTCGCGCCGTGAACTTCCACGCCATCAAAGCCCGCTTTTATTGCATTGGCAGCCGCTTGGCGGAAATCTTCAATGATCACTGGGATCTCATCGAGTGCTAATGCGCGAGGTTCAGAAGTATCTGCAAAGCCATTATTCACAAATACTTTGGTTTCAGCTCGGATCGCCGACGGCGCAACTGGCGCAGCACCATCGGGTTGTAAGTCAACGTGGGAGATGCGCCCGACGTGCCAGAGTTGGACAAAGATTTTTCCACCTTTGGCATGTACTGCGTCGGTCACTTTACGCCAGCCATTGATTTGCGCCTGAGTGTAGAGTCCAGGTGTGTCTTGGTAGCCTTGTGCTTGAGGAGATATCTGTGTCGCTTCGGTAATAATCAGACCCGCTGATGCGCGCTGAGCGTAATAAGTGGCTGCAAGTTCACTCGGCACTAAGCCTGCACCCGCACGGTTACGCGTCAGTGGTGCCATAACAAAGCGATTAGCAAGAGTAAGCGAGCCAAGCTGGTAGGGTTGAAATAGAGCTTTATCTGTCATTTTGCGTTTTCCGTTTTATTACTGGAGAATGGCGTTATGATGACGATCATAATCTAAGATGTCAATACTTTGATTATGACCATAATCTAAGTATACTAAGCCATGTTTTATGCGAGGAGACGTAATAGAGATGAAAGTGACAAAAGCACAGGCTCAAGAAAACCGTGAGCACATTGTTAAAACCGCTTCTGTGTTGTTTCGTGAGCGTGGCTATGACGGTGTGGGGATCGCTGAGTTAATGTCTACAGCAGGATTTACGCATGGGGGGTTTTATAAACATTTTAAGTCTAAAGCGGACTTGATGGCAGAAGCTGCGGCCTACAGTTTTACCCAATCAAACGCACAAATGGCTGATTTTGACATTATCTCTTTTGTGCAAAAATACCTATCCCGTGAGCATCGTGATACCTCAGGTAACGGCTGCACCATGGCCGCGCTATGTGCTGATGCGGGGCGTCAATCTGAGCAACTCAAAGAAACATTTTCGAGTGGGATTGAAAATCAACTAGCCAGTTTGTCAAATGGAGAAGAGATCACTACGGAGGAGCGAAAGGCTAGATTGAACGCCATTGCTCATGCCGTTGGTGCGCTTGTTTTATCTCGATCTTGCCCAGATGATTCACTTCTTGCTGAAGAGATTCTGGATGTGTGTCGTGAAGAAATACTGGCGAAACTAACCACAAAAAATAGCAGGCGTTGAGTGATATAAAATGCTTTATCGAACTAAAAAACACCAAGCTTAAAGACAATGAAATAGCGATTTTCGCTTTGATTTCATCATATTTAGGGCCAGCTAATGCTGGCCCTAATTGATCACAGATAGCATAAAATCATTAACTCTCACGCGACTTTCCTATAATCTCGACTGAGTACTTTGCATTTTAAACACATAGCGCGGTTATCGCTGCGCCACTGTAATCGGGATGAATAGCGTAATGCTTAAAGAACTCGCGTTCGATGGTTTGTTATTTAGTCCATTAATTATCTTTATTCCCTTAGCTTTTCTGCTTTCCTGCATCACTCGCTTGGTGCTCTATCAAACTGGGCTCTATCACAAGCTGTGGCGCGAAGCTTGGTTCGAAGTTGGGCTGTTTATCTGCTATCTGGCGTTGGTCATTTACTTGCTTGGGAGTTGATTGTTCATGGGAAAAATCTTTCGTATCAGCCTCACCCTCATTGTGGTCGCGGTTGCAGGTATCGCGGGATATTGGATATGGTCACACTACCTTTATTCTCCTTGGACTCGCGACGGCCGAGTTCGTGCCGAAATCATTACCATAGCGCCAGATGTGTCCGGTTGGGTGAACCAATTGAATGTCAAAGACAATCAAGTCGTTAATAAAGGTGATGTGTTGTTCACTGTGGACGATACCCGCTACAAGGCCACGATTGCCGAATTGAATGCCAAAGCGGAAAGCCAAAAATTGGCATGGGAACTGGCAAAGCATAAGTACAAACGCCGTATCGGTTTGACCAATGACAACTTAGTCAGCAAAGAAACCTTCGACGAAGCCTTTATCAATACCGAACTGGCACGAACCAGTTATGAGCTCGCACAGGCGCAATTGAATACCGCCAAAATTGACTTAGCGCGAACGCAAATTCACGCTCCCGAAAACGGCACTCTGATCAATTTAAGCCTGCGTAATGGCAACTATGTCAGCAAAGGCAACTCAGTATTCTCACTCGTCAAACAAGATTCTCTCTATATCACAGGCTATTTTGAAGAAACCAAAATCCCTTTGGTTCACATAGGTCAAAACGCCGAAGTCAGCTTAATGAGTGGCGGCCATGTCTTGCATGGCAAAGTGGTCAGCATAGGTAAGGCAATCGCTAATACCAATGTCACCACTAATGGACAGTTATTGCCGCAAATCGGCCAAACCTTTAATTGGGTGAGATTGTCGCAGCGTATTCCGGTCGATATCCAGTTAGATAACATTCCTAAGGACATAGAGCTGAGCGTCGGCATGACAGTTTCCATCCAGCTACAAACTGACCAATAGTCATTATGACGCTGTTACTGAAGAGTTTATTCTTTCCTGACCGACGACCCCTCATCTTCGCGATTAAGGGCGTGATCTCGATGGCGCTCGCCTTATATGTGGCCATGTTCTTAAATCTAGAACGACCATATTGGGCGCTGGTGTCGGCGGTATTTCTGCAAATCCGCCCCGAAAGCGGACTCGTGATCGAAAAGGGCTTATGCCAAATCGGCGGCACCTTAGTCGGCGCACTTGTGGGGATTGCCATACTCAACGGGTTTACGCCCTATCCCGAACTCGCCTTAGGAATACTCGCCTGCTGGATAGGACTAAATTCTGGGTTGTCGGCCATGGTACGCCAGCAAAATTTTGTCTATGCCTTTGCCATGGCGGGCATGACCGCCTGCTTGATAGTGCTCATTGTGATGGCGAGCCCGAACACGGCCGATAGTGCAAAAATATTCGATGTGGCGCAATCGAGGATCAGCGAGATTGTCGTCGGGGCGATTTGCGCCGTCTTGGTCAGCTCGCTACTTTGGCCGAGCAAGGTAAAACAAGGTCTGCAACTGCATGCTAAAAACACGATTAATCAGACGCTTAACTATCTTGCATTAGAACTCGATTTACAGGGAGAACACGCAAGTCGCCATGAACATATCGATAAGATTATGGAGTCAGTATCGGCGCTGAGTGACGACGCCAGCGCGGTGATTTATGAAGGTCCCGAAGGACGCGGGCAGAACCACGCGGCGAATTTTCTCTGTAATAAAACCCTTTCCCTATTGGCGACAATCCAGATATTTGACCGCCTTCAGCGCAATCATCCTCAACTCGTTAGCGAACCGCTGGCGAAAACCTTAGCCAATATGCGCAGCAGTTTTACCCTGATGGCGCAATCCAGTGATGACCAAGAATGCTACAAAATGGCGCGCGCCTTAAGATATCAACTCCAGCAAAACCTGATGCAATACCGCGACCGCGCGCCACTAGAGACGCGCTTACTCAAAGTCGCGATGGAATTAAGCGCCGATCTGATCATGGTGCTCAAGAGTTATAACGTGTTATCCAGTCATTCTGCGGTGCAGCTCAATGCGCCGCCGATAGCGTTTCACCGAGATCCGTTAATCGGTATTACCACGGGCCTGCGCAGCATGACGGTGTTTGTCATTGGGGCTTCGCTGTGGATTGGCACAGGGTCGAGCGCTGTCCTTATGATGATCCTGCTGCCCGTGGTCTTTTCCATCATGATGGCGCGCCAGCCACTGCCAATGTTAACCACAATTTTGCGCCGTATTCTTGTTGGTATCACTATCGCTGTGCCCCTCACAGTGTTTTACGCTTTACCTTTGCTGGCACAGAGTAGCGGCGATTTTGAAATCCTCGTTTTAGTGCTCGCGGGGCCGTTTTTTATTGGCTTGCTCGCCTTAGCGAATCGACCGACCTTGCCCTATGGTCTCGGGATTTGCGTGCCGTTTGCGGTTTTAGTACAGCCCAGCAACAGCATTTCATTTGCGATAGAAAACACCGTCAGCAATGCCTTAGCGATTTTTATGGGTGTTACTGTGCTGTATTGGTTATTTAAATTAATTACCGAACCTAGCCAGCGGCTGATGCAATATCGTCTGCTGCAATCCATCCAAAAAGATCTGGTGCATATCGCGCAGCATGATGATCCTGAGCCTTGGTTCAACGCCCGTATGGGCGATCGACTGCTGCGGATCGCCAGTTACGAAAAAGGCTCGGGCAAGCGTTCGAGGGTATTTACCGATCTGGTTTTTACGGCGCTGAATCTCGGCCATGTGTCGATTCGAATGCGGCGCATGTTACAAGACATTGCAGATAGGCACTCAGAGTTAGGCTTAGAAAATATACTCAACCATTGGCAACATAATTTAGGTCAGGCATTTATCGCCTGCGCCCACGGCCAAGTCGCAGAAGAGTTTAACATCAGCAGCGAGGCCTTATTACAAGCGCTGGCCCAATGTCCGTTACCCCACGAACAATTCACTATGATTGCTGGGATGTTTGAACGCATCACTTTAACCTTTGAACGCACTGCCCACAGTATTGCAGAGCAGAAAAACACCGCTCAAAAATAGTCAGTTCTCAAACTATTTACCGCCGTAAAAGCCACGATCACACCGCCACAAAAACCATTTAAATCCAATAGAAGCTTGATATTTGGCCGATAAAATGCCTTAATATAATTAGATCACTAACTATATTGGTGATATTAATTCAGCTATCAACCAAGGAGCTATTATGTCAACGGAGACCCCAGCAGAGGAAAATCTCATCTCGCAGGCAGCAAGTTTTACCCGATTACACGCCAAGGAAACAATGCAGTTTATATGTTTATTTGCAATATTAAGCACCTATCTCTTTGTCATTTTGAAACCGAGTATTATTCAAAATAACAAAGCGTTAGGAGATAAATAATCCATGAATTACCTCGCTTATATTTCCTTAGCTGTTTATTTTATTGCTATGCTCGCCATTGGTTTATTCGCTTACAAAAAATCCACCAGCGATGTGTCTGGCTATATTCTGGGTGGCCGCAAGGTAAGTCCACAGGTGACCGCACTTTCAGCGGGGGCGTCTGACATGAGTGGCTGGATGCTCATGGGGCTTCCCGGCGCTATGTTTTTGGTTGGCTTCGAAACCATTTACATCGCACTCGGACTATTGATTGGTGCTCTAATCAATTACTTAATCGTCGCACCTAAACTTAGGGTCTATACCGAAGTGGCGGATAACGCCCTCACTATTCCAGAGTTTTTTGCTAAACGCTTTGGTAATGCCAATAGCAGTATACGTATTATTGCCGCGGCGATAATTGTGATCTTCTTTACCTTGTATACCTCAGCGGGTTTAGTGGCTGGCGGTAAGTTATTTGAGTCGGCATTTGGCCTGAACTACGACTTAGGTTTAGTCGTCACCCTCGCTGTTGTGGTTTCTTATACTTTATTGGGCGGTTTCTTGGCTGTGAGCCTCACTGACTTTGTTCAAGGCTGTATCATGTTTATCGCCTTAGTCTTAGTCCCTGTAGTTGCATATCAGGAATTTACCAGCGCCGACAAGATGATGAACTTTGCCTATCAGTCGATTCCACACTTCACCGATGCGATGCAAAACGTCACTATGTTAGGGCTTATCTCGAGCCTATCTTGGGGACTCGGTTACTTTGGCCAACCGCATATTATTGTGCGTTTTATGGCGATTCGTTCAGTCGCTGACATTAAAACCGCCAGACACATAGGTATGGGCTGGATGACAGTGACCATAATTGGTGCACTGGCAACGGGCCTTGTCGGTATCGCTTACGCCAATAAATTTGGTATGAAGCTAACAGACCCTGAAACCATCTTTATCGTGTTTTCTGAGCTGTTGTTCCATCCGATCATTAGTGGCTTCTTACTGGCCGCCATTCTGGCCGCGATCATGAGCACCATTTCATCACAGCTATTAGTGTCATCAAGCTCACTCACCGAAGATATCTATCGCGTGATGTCGAAGAAAGAATCTACCGAAAAAGACATGGTGAAAATGGGTCGCTTTGGCGTAGCAGGCGTGGCAATTGTCGCGAGTCTACTGGCGCTCGACCGCTCTAGCAGTGTGCTGTCACTGGTGAGTAATGCATGGGCAGGATTCGGCGCAGCCTTTGGTCCATTAGTTTTGTTTAGCTTGTATAAAGCTAACTTAACTCACAAAGCCGCGATTGCGGGCATTGTCTCTGGCGCAGCTACCGTTCTATTTTGGATTTATGCACCGGTATTGGCAGATGGAAAAGCCCTAACCACAGTAGTGTATGAAATGATCCCCGGCTTTGCAGTCAGCAGTGTGGTGATTTGGGTTGTCTCGTTACTCGATACTGATCCCTGTGCCAAAACCACTAAATTATTCCACAAAGCTGGCCGTGTTTTAGCCGAAGACAGATGAGGCACGCAGGTATGACTGACTTACCCTGGAAACGCATTGTCGTTAAGGTAGGTAGTGCCCTGATTGCACCACACAAGCAAGGTTGCAGCAGCCACTACTTACTCGGCATTGCCCAATTTATTACTTATTGTCGTGCCCAAGGGATCCAAGTTGTCTTGGTCTCTTCGGGCTCAGTCGCCGCGGGATGGCATCACTTTGGCGTGGTGGATAAACCGAGCGTCACTGTGAAGAAAGCCATGGCAGCAGCGGGTCAGGCCGATATGATGGCCACATGGAACAAGTTATTTGATTTCCCGACCGCACAGCTACTGTTAACCCACGGCGATTTACGCAATCGAGATCGTTACATCAGTATTAAAGATACGATTTTCAGCCTACTCGAACATGGGCTACTGCCTATCATCAACGAGAACGATGCCGTTACCGCCGACAAGCTCAAAGTTGGCGATAACGATAATCTCTCGGCCATGGTAGCCGCGGCGGCCGATGCCGATACCCTGATTATCTGTTCAGATGTGAACGGGCTTTACACACAAAACCCCCATGAAAATCCCGATGCACAGCTTATCAAGCAAGTGAACGAGATTAATGCCGAAATCTACGCCATGGCAGGCGGCGCCAGCAGTGCCGTCGGCACAGGTGGTATGCGGACTAAGATACAAGCCGCCAAGAAGGCGATTTCCCACGGGATTGAAACCTTTATCATCAATGGTTTCGATGCTGACTCATTCAACCAACTGTTGAAGGGGCAAAATCCGGGCACACTCTTCACTTCCCATGAAAAACCCATGCAAGAACATCTGCATTGGATGACACATACCTCGCAGGCTCAAGGTGAAGTTATTGTCGAAAATGACTTTAGTATCGACCTAGACGAACATAGCGAGCAATTGACCAGCGACGATGTCGTTGCCATCAATGGGGACTTCTCTGCCGGTGACACCATTTTAGTTCGCAAAGGTGATGGGACTAAATTGGCCAAGGCCAAATCCAATTACAGTAGTTGTTTACTTAGCTTTATTACGGACCAAGACGATCGCGAGTTTGCCAGTGAATTTCAGCAAAAGACTGGACCGATCATTTCCGAGAAAAATATCGCCATTCTCGAATAAGCATCAGCCGAATAACGCTAAGCGATTAAACATCTTAACGGAGTAAATATGACTTTAATCAAAAATTTATCTCAAGAAGCTGCCAAGGCGGCTCTGATCCTCGCCCAAGTCGACGAACAGCTTAAAAATACTGTACTCCTCGACATGGCGCGTTCATTACGTGAAAAGTCCTACGAAATCCAAAGCGCTAACTTGATTGACCTACACAGAGCAACAGCCGATAACCTTGCCCCAGCTATGCTCGACCGCTTAACGCTAACACCGGAACGCGTAGAAGCCATGGCAGCGGGGATTGAAACCATCGCCGCTTTGCCCGATCCGATTGGCAACGAACGCTATATTGGTCAACGACCTAACGGCTTATCCATCAGCAAAATGCGCGTGCCATTAGGCGTAGTTTGTATGATTTATGAAGCCCGTCCGAATGTGACCGCCGATGCGGGCGCCCTGTGCTTTAAATCCGGTAATGCCGTGATTTTGCGCGGCGGTAAAGAGGCCCTGCATACCAGCAAAATCATCGCCAGCATTTTGCAAAGTGTATTAAAACAATACGGCTTGCCCGAGGCGTTAATCACTGTGGTGCCCGATCCAGATCGCGCCCTCATGTTAGAACTGATGCAGCAGCGGGATTATATCGATGTGATCATTCCCCGTGGTGGCGAAGGCTTGATTCAATTTGTGACTGACAACAGTAAAATCCCAGTGATCCAGCATTTTAAAGGCGTATGTCATTTATACGTCGATAAAGATGCCGATCTGGATATTGCTTTGGACTTACTGCTCAACGGTAAAACCCAGCGCACAGGCGTGTGTAATGCCCTCGAAGCGCTCTTAGTGCACCAAGAAATTGCCGCGCAATTTCTACCTAAAGTGGCCAAAGCGCTGGCCGAGCATAAGGTTAAAATCAACGCTTGTACCCAATCAGGTGGTTACTTCGCAAACTGCACTTATATGAAAGAAGACGATTTCGGCCAAGAGTATTTAGATCTCGAAATTGCCATTCGCCAAGTCGATCACTTCGACCATGCAATCCAACATATTGCCCGCTTTGGTAGCCAGCACACCGAAGTGATTTGCACCGAAAACGAAGTCACTGCCGCACGCTTCCAACGTGCAGTCGATGCTTCTGTGGTAATGGTCAATGCCTCTTCGCGCTTCTCCGACGGCAGCGAACTCGGCCTTGGTGCGGAAATCGGCATCGCCACCACTAAACTACATGCCTATGGCCCAATGGGGCTCGAATCCTTGACCGCTGAGAAGTATTTAGTCTCAGGCACAGGCCAAGTACGGGCATAAACCGAGAATGTAAATCACACTTTTAGGCTTAATACGTCGGTTGGATTTCGATTCGATTGTAAAGATTAAAGGCCACAGTCGGTAACGACTGTGGCCTTTTTGTTGGCTAAATTGACTCGAGCCACAACAGCTTTTGTTCAAAGTCGATGCCCCGAAACCGAGTTATAGTAAGGCATGCGCTAAAAGTGCCACACCCATCGCGACCGCTTATCACAGCTCACTGACAAACTATTCGCCAATAAGTTACAACCCTGCTTCAACAATTTACACATTGGGCATATTGCATTTATTTTCAACAAACCTATTATGCGATCGATTCTCATTTGCAACTATGTGCTTTATTTGCACTCAGGATCGCCAATCATCATTTAATCTGAAATCGCCTGAAAGGATTGAAATACCATGCCTCCCCTATCTGTTTTAACGTCTTGGCGCTCGCCATTGATCCCTGTACTTCTCAGCACACTTACTCTGTCGGTTCAAGCCAATACTGACCCTAAGCAAGATGAGAAAAAAGATACAGAACAGATAGAAAGATTAAACGTAGTAGGAACCTACACCCGCGCGGCAATGAATAGCGCCACGGGTTTGTCTATGTCACTCAAAGAAACCCCGCAAAGCGTCACCTTAATTACCGAAGAGATGATCAGTGATAAAGGTTTGGTCACTATGGAGTCAGTGTTAAATCACACTCCGGGCGTCACTATGGTGGGCGATGCCTCTGAAAATAGTCAGATATTCGTGCGCGGCTATGCACTCGACAGCGGGGTGCAAATTGACGGCTTAATCACTACCTCTTCATCCCATGTTTACAGCGGCTCAATAGATCAAGGTTTAGACCCTGTAATTGCCGAACGGGTTGAAGTATTAAAAGGTGCGGCTGGGATCTTAAGCGGTTTAGGTGAACCTTCTGCCACGGTTAATTTTATTCGTAAACGCCCAACGGATGACACCCGTGCCACGGCAAGTATCAGTTATGGCTCATGGAATACCTATAGATTAGAGGCCGATGTTTCTGGCTGGCTAACGGATTCTGGCAATGTGAAAGGTCGATTCGTGAGTGCGGTGAAGAAAGGCGATTCATTTATCGACCGCTATCAGCGCGATACCACTGTGCTTTATGGCGTAGTTGAAACGAGTCTCGGCATAGATACTAGCCTATCACTGTTTGCGGACTATCAAAAATCGCAAACCGACGGCGTGTATAACTGGAACTCTAATCCCGCATTTTATACCGATGGCACAGCTGTCGATTTTGGCCGCAGCTATTCCAGCTCACAGGACTGGACCCATTGGGATGTGACCCAAAAGAGTCTCATGGCCGAATTTAAACATAGATTCGATAACGACTGGTCACTCGTCAGTGCCTATCGTATTGCCAACGCCACCATAGACGCATTGGCCTTTTACCCAGGCGATTATATTGTCAAATCAACCGGCGAATTTGTTGGCCCTTGGGGCGATACCTATGCCGCCCAGCATGATCGCGAATCCGATACCAACAGCTTCAACCTGTACGCCACGGGTAACTTCGACTTACTCGGCCGTGAACATAGTGCGGTGATCGGTTTTAACTATGGTGACAACGAGTTTGATAACATCAACACAAACTCCGCACGCCAACGTCGCTATAACGTGGCGGATCAAGGCCATTATCCCAAGCCTAATCTGCCTAATTCACCCACCAATGGCCAAACCAATGAGCAAAGCCAATCGGGTGTTTACGGCACTGTCCGTGTCAATGTGTTGGATTCACTGAAATTAATGGTCGGCGGACGCGTAAGTAACTGGTCCTATGAAAAGCATGATCTCGTGGGTAACAGCACAGATGCGACCATGGAAAAAACCGGTATTTTCATCCCCTACTATGGCCTAGTCTACGATGTGACCGAACAAATCTCTGTCTATGCCAGCCGTACTGAAATCTTCAAACCTGGCACCTATTTTGGTGAAGATGGCCAACTGCTCGAACCCGCAGAAGGCACCAACGTCGAAGGCGGCATCAAGGTCGCACTGTTCGATGACACACTCAATATGTCAGCGGCCATCTACGAAACCAATAAAGACAACGAACCCGAATATGCGGGTAAAGGTCAGCTCCCTTCTGGGGATTCTATCTACGAAAGTGTGGATGGCATTACCACCAAGGGCTACGAGTTAGAAATTGCCGGACGGCTTACCGACTTATGGGATATCAGTGGCGGTTATACCCATAACGACGCGGAAGATGAAGATGGCCTACGTCGTCAAACTTATCTGCCCGAAGATATCTTCAAACTCACCACTAAATATAACTTTGAAGACATTCTGCCGGGCATTACTGCAGGTGCAAGCTGGCGCTGGCAGAGCAGCACCTTCTATCAAGGCACTATTTATGGTGTCGATGGCGCGCCGAATGTGGCTTACCGCCAAACACAATCAGCCTACTCACTCGTCGACTTAATGTTTGGCTACCAAATCACACCTTCTATTTCTATGCAATTGAACATTAACAATATTTTCGACAAGAACTACAACCGTTCACTCTGGGGTTACGCCGACTTTGGCGAGCCACGTAATGCCACGCTGTCACTACGTTGGACATTGTAAAAATTTGCACGCTACCCTAAACAACATTAAGGATAATTATATGAAACAAGCATTTGCAATACTCACTTTACTCGGCGGAATCGCCTTTTCGGCTCAAGCGCATGAAGTGTGGCTTGAGCGTAATACCGATGGTTCGGTTAAAGTGCAATTTGGCGAACCGGGTTCAGAGCAAGCTTCGGCTGAAGAGTTAGCATCCTTAAGCGCAGCACGAATTTTCGATGCCAATGCCAAAGCGCCGCTGACCGCCACAGCGCAGGCCGATCATCTACTGGTTAAAACACGCGATGGCAAGAGTGACGTCAGCTTCTATGCCGATACCGCGTGGCAACCCTGGAAAACCGAGACTGGACTACAAGCCGCAATACTCTATGCCCGCACGGGACAAGAACACACCAAAGCGCTGCAAGATTTTGAATTTACGCCAGTAAAGTCAGGTACACCCGAGTTTGTGCTTAGCTATAAAGGCGCGCCACTGGTGAATCATCCAGTACAAGTTTATCGCCCCGGTTTTTGGAGCAAATCTTTCACCACAGATGCCCAAGGTAAGTTCGCCCTCGATACCCCAGATGCAGGCCGCTACTTGCTCGTCAGTAACCACACCACAGAAGGCAAACAAACACTGGCTGGCAACGAAGTTGATAGTGTTTTACACATCACCACCACGAGTTTTATCACTCAGTAATGATCTTAATAGTGAGATGGAGTTAACGTGCGGTATTTAATGATAGGTTTATACCTACTGTGTTTTGCAGTCCACGCAAACGCAGTACCAGTAACAGTTGCCTTGCCCCAAACAGGCAATACCAATGAACTTTTGCCACTCAGTGGCTCCATTAAATCCGCACGGGTGGCCCGCTTATCGGCTCGCACCGATGGCCTAGTCGCCAAAGTGTTGGTCGATGCGGGATCGCAAGTCCGCGCTGGCCAGCCTCTACTCGCACTCGATGACACCTTAGCCGTACACCAATTAGCACAGCGTCAGGCCGATGTAATGGCCGCTAAGACCATGCTGCTAGAAAAACAGCGGCTCCTCACCGAGGCGCAAACGCTCAGTTCTCAGCAATTATTCCCTGAAACTGAGCGCGCGATTCGTCAAGCGGCGTTAACCGAAGCCGAAGCTAATCTGCAGAGTTTAACGGCAGCATTAGCACACCAAAAAGAGGTGGTCGCCCGCCACCAACTGATCGCGCCGTTTGCGGGAGTGATTGCAAGCAAACAAACTGAAATCGGTGAATGGGTCAATGTCGGCACAGAAATCTTCACCTTAGTGTCCCAAGAGCAGCTCTGGCTCGATATTCAAGTCCCACAGGAAATGTTCCAAAACATAGCCACAGCAACTCAAGTCGATATTGCTGCAGATATGCTGCCTGAACAGCAGTTTATCGGCCATGTGAATGCACTCGTCCCCGTGAGCGACCACAATGCTCGCAGCTTCTTGGTGCGCTTAACCATTCCTGAGGCAGATGGACTTTTGATGCCCGGCACATCGGCCACCGCCACCTTCCACCTACAGCGGGCGCAACACAGTGTTGTCGTGCCGCAAGATGCGCTAGTCCGTCACCCCGACGGCCAATTCAGTGTCTTTACCGTGCAAAACAACATAGCCCAACGGCATACCGTTCAAGTGGGCCATACGAGCGCCATCGGGATTGAAATCCTCAGCCCATTACCTAAAGATGCGCCCGTAGTGATCCGCGGTAACGAGAGCCTACAAGACCAACAGCCAGTCTCTGTACTCAACTCTGCAGTAGGAGGTTAGTGGGATGCTGAAGTTTGGAATTAAACATGGCACCTTACTGTCGGTCATAGTCCTGATATTTTGCGTATTGGGCACGGCTGTAGCACTGCGTATCCCAATCCAAATGATCCCCGACTTAGATGTGCGCACCATCAGCGTGGCCACAGGTTGGCCGGGAGCAACACCGCAAGATGTCGAAAAAGAAATTCTGCTTGAGCAGGAACGCTACCTGCGCACCCTACCTAACTTACAACGCATGACCTCTTGGGCCGATACGGGTTCGGCATGGATAGAACTCGAATTCCCCCAAAGCACAGAGATAAGCGATGCGCTTATTCGGGTTAGCAATGCGCTCAGCCAAGTGTCGTCTTATCCTGAAAACGTCGACCAACCAAGGCTTTACAGCAGTTCATATTCAGACAACGCTTTCATGTATTTCCGTCTCGTGCCTATCGCGGGGAACCCGCTGAATCTAGATATAGACATGATGCGCGATTTCGCTAACGACTTTATTCGGCCACAAATGGAGCGTGTCAAAGGCGTTTCCTCCGTCACCATTCAAGGCGGCGCCGAACGGCAAATTCAAATACGGCTCGATCCCGCCAAACTCGCCCAACGTGGCATCAGCATTATGGACGTGCGCCAAGCCATTCGAGATCGCAACAAGGACACTTCTGCGGGCGATATCGACAGTGGTAAAAAACGTTATTTACTGCGGGTGATTGGCCGTTTTGAGGATTTAAATCAACTTAAGCAACTGATTTTAAAACGCCAAGGAAATACGAATATTCTGCTGCAAGATGTTGCCGAGATAAAACTCGACCACGCCGAGATCCGTGAACTGTCCTTTGCCGAACAAGAACGCACCCTCAGCTTAGCGGTCAAACGGGATGTCGGTTCTAACGTTATCGCCATCAAAGATGCCATGATGCCCGTGATAGCGCAGATCAATCAAAATCAACTCGCCCAGCACGCCATGCAGTTAGAGTTATTCAGTGATGATGTGCGCTATGTGCAAGATTCGGTTGCAAATGTCTGGGTCAATTTAGGCCTAGGTGCCTTACTAGCAACCTTAGTGATGTATCTCTTTTTACGCTCGAATCGAGCCACCCTGATTGGTGTTATCGGTATTCCGCTGTGTACCTTAGCCGCCTTCGTCGGGCTGCTGGTGTTTGATCGCACTATTAATGTCATTTCGCTGGCGGGTGTGGCCTTTGCCATCGGCATGACGGTCGATAACAGCATCGTGGTGCTCGAAAGTATTGAACAAGCGCGCAGACGCGGATTAGATCGTCTCGAAGCAGCCATCAGTGGTATCTACGATGTGTGGCCCGCAGTATTAGCCTCGACACTCACCACAGTGCTAGTGTTTGTACCCATTCTATTTATCAAACAAGAAGCGGGGCAACTGTACTCGGATATCGCGATTGCCATCGCTTCATCCATTATTGCTTCTATGCTGGTTGCGGTGTTCATCGTACCCGCCGCTATTGCCCGTTTTGGTTTCGGTAAGATGCACTCGGCGCAGACAAACCAAAGTGAGCAGCCCAAAGCATCACGCATATTGAGCTTAGTCAGTCAGCTGGTACTGTCAGCCAAACGCCGCGCCTTTGTGATTGTGCTGTCACTCGTCTTAACGATTGGGCTAGCGGCTTGGCTTATGCCTCCGGCCGAATATCTACCCGAAGGCGAAGAACCAAAAGCCTTTACCTCTATGGTCGCACCGCCGGGTTACAGCCTGTCGGAAATGGCTAAAATTGCTGAAGAATTAACGACTCAGCTATCGGCGAGAGTCAATGCCGAGGCGGCATCCTTTGAATCTGGTGAGCAAAAAATCCCGCCGCTAAAATACTATACCCTCAGCGTGGGTGTCGGCAGTATTTGGGTGATGAGCGAGCCTGTTCGCAGCCAAGATATGGATGCCATGATGAGCTCACTCACCGCCTTGTTTGAGCAATATCCGGGCATGCGCGCCTATTCATCGCGGGGTTCGATTATTTCCAGCAACGATGGTGGCACCCGCGCTGTCGCCTTGGATATTTCTGGCCCGAATCAAGCCAGCCTCTATCGCGCTGCCGAAGCGGCGTATCAAGCGGCGGAAAAAGTATTTGCCGAGCCGCAGCTGTATTCAGACCCATCAACCTTGTCGCTAGATCAACCACTTTGGCAGATTTCCCCTCGCTGGCAACGTCTTGTAGAACAAGATTTTAGCGGCAGCGAGTTTGGCTATGCGGTTTCGGCACTGAGCGATGGCGCCTATGTCGACGAGTTTTTCCTCAATGATAACAAGGTGGATATCTTTCTATTTAGTCTGGCAGGCAATCAACAGAGTTTGTCGCAATTGGCGCTCGCGCCGATAGTCACGCCTAAGGGTAATGTACTGCCACTGCAAGCCTTAGCCGACATTAGCGAGCAGATGGATAGCGACAGTTTACGCCGCGTCGATGGCCGCAGAACCGTGACCCTTTACATTATTCCGCCGCGCTCCATTGCATTGGAAACCGCTGTGGCTAAGGTGCGGGAAGAACTAGTCCCCATCCTCTATCAACAAGGTGCGGTCAGCAAAGATGTCAGTTTGGATATTTCGGGCGCAGCTGATCAGCTCGAAGCGACGAAAGCGGCACTCTCCAGCAATTTTCTGGTCGCCGTGTTGATCATCTACTTGTTATTAGTCGCGATTTTTAATCACTGGGGTTATCCGTTATTTGTGCTGATCACTATCCCGCTCGGACTTGCTGGCGGGTTAGTCGGCTTACAAGCGCTTAATTCTATTGGCAGCTTATTTGCGTATCTTGGCGGCCAAGGTTGGCACCAACCCTTTGATATGATTACTATGCTTGGATTTCTAATCCTACTCGGCACTGTCGTTAACAACCCGATTTTGATCGTGGAACAGAGCCGTAAAAACCTGCAATCGGGTCAGTTTGGTGTCGTTGATGCCGTCAAATCTGCCGTCGCCAGTCGATTACGACCGATTCTAATGTCTACCGCGACGACCTTGTTTGGCTTATTGCCGTTGGTGTTATTCCCCGGTGCTGGCAGCGAACTCTACCGCGGCGTTGGCATAGTGGTGCTGACAGGCCTTATCGTGGCAACGCTACTCAGCTTAACCTTTTTACCTGCGCTGTTAATCTCTGTGTTGTCCTACACCAACAGGGCCAATTTAACCGCCAGTTCAGCCAAAGTGGCACACCATAATGACTGAGAAAATCGCCATGACTCAGCCGTTAATACAAAGGCTAACGCGTTGGAAAAACGCCGCTATTTGGCGCGATAGCCTGCACATAGGCAATCGCTGTCTCGCAGCAACCTTTGGTGGCTATTTGTTAAGTGCGGTAGCGACTATTTTGCTCGCACAAATCCTGCCGTTATCTCAGGTTGATCGGGTGTTAACCGCCATGATGCTTTCATTTACTGTGTACACCTGCGCCGTGATTTGGGTGTTCAGCGTTAAATCAACATGGCGATACTGGCTGGATTTATTCGCGCTTAGCGGTCTGCTGTATTTAGCTTACCTAGCCGCTAAAGCGTTTGATGCTACAAGTGCTCAAGGGAGTGGATTATGAAAGACTCCTTTTTTCGTTCAATGACTTGGCTACACACTTGGGTTGGATTACTCACCTGCTGGGTGTTGTTTCTGGTTTTTTTCGCCGGAACAGCGGCCTATTACCGTGCTGAAATCAACCTGTGGATGCAACCCGAAAACCACGGCAGCCAATATGATGCCAATGCGGATAATCAACAATTGATACTCAAGGGCCTCACGTCCTTGGCACAACAAGCGCCTGACGCTGAGTCATGGTGGATTTACTTACCCACACACCGGATGCCATTACTGACCTATGCATGGAGCGATCCCGCCGCTGAAGGTCAGCGATTTGGTGATTATCATCAAGGCTTTATTAACCCTGCAACAGGTGAAGCCTTACCTAAAGCACGGGAAAGCCGAGGGGGCGACTTTCTCTATCGACTGCATTTCGACTTGTACTACATGAGTGTGCTCACAGCGCGTTGGATCGTCGGTTTTTGCACTATGTTCATGTTGGTCGCCATCATCAGCGGGATAGTGATCCACAAACGTATTTTTAAGGATTTTTTTAGTTTTCGCCCCGGAAAAGGCCCGCGCTCTTGGTTAGATGCCCATGTCGCCAGCTCAGTGCTCGCATTGCCCTTTCATCTTATGATCACTTACACCGGCCTAGTGACTTTGATGTTTATGTATATGCCATGGGGACTTAACACACAATATGGTGATGAAACTCAAGCCTTTTATTCGCAATGGAAACCCATTTACCAAACTCCCGCCGCCACGGGCACGCCAGCCACTATGCTCGATAGTCAGAGTTTACTCAGTGCGATTCACAGTGTCGTCGGTGAGTCACCAATTGAAGGCTTGCAGTTTGATAATCTCAACGACAGCAATGCCAGCGTAACAGTCAAAATCGCCCCTGAGCACAGCTTAAATCAGCAAGCGCCTTGGTATCACTTGTCTACTGTGACAGGTGCTGTGTTGGCGCAGTCGGCTGTGACTTCGGGAGCGAATCAAACCCAAAGTGCCATGATAGCCCTGCACAGTGGTCGCTTTGCTGGCCAAGGCCTACGTTTACTGTATTTACTGGCGGGATTAACGGGCTGCGTGATGATCGCCAGCGGCGCGATTATGTGGGCCGATAAACTGGCACAAAAGCAGCTTAAAAAAGATAAGAATCATAACGGGCTCACGCTAGTGAACATGTTGAATCTCGCCACCTTTGGTGGCCTGCCCATTGCGCTAGCCTGTTATTTTTATGCCAATCGACTCTTACCCGTCACCTTTGCAGATAGAGAAAACTGGGAAATCCATTGTTTCTTTATCAGTTGGGCGTTAGTCGCACTGCTCGCTTGTTTCAAACGAGATAAACAAACATGGCAACGACTCTTTTTACTCACAGCCTTGCTCTATGGCCTGTTACCCCTGCTCAATGCCATGACTTCACAGTATCAGCTGATAAGCAATCTACAGCGCCAAGCCTATGTTCTCGCAGGATTTGATCTCATGATGCTCGCACTTGCAGCGCTGTTTTACATGGCAGCCAAACGCTTGCGTAGCCCTAAAAAAGTACTGGCTACAAGGGTAACCAAAGCGACGACAGAATTAGGAGTTGAATCATGACAGCCACAGGCGAATTGTTAACCTGTTTTATCGCCATGGGGCTGTTGGCATTGTCTTATTTTAGCCACCACCGCGCCGTGCGTAACCGCCCGTTAACCGATGCACAGGCACGCGGATTTCGCACCGCTGGTACTGCAACGCTCGTCCTGTGCTATTGGCTTGCCAGTCGTCACTACGGCCCCGCGTACGCCAGCGTATTACTGCTCGGCTGGGTGTGTTTAAGTTCGATAATCCTAGTGATTTTACTCAGTTACAAACCACGCTGGCTACAACCCATATTACCCGCCAGCACCGTAGTGTGTTTGCTCGGTTTGTTGTTTTAACCAATGATTTTAAAAACAAAATGGCGTCAATAAGGCTCAATATAGACAAGATTTAGGGAATTTTTACTACTGGAATTGATGCTGCTATCCGCTAACCATTAGCTAGATAATGGTTCTGATTGAAGCCAATCGCACCGTAAAATTCTAGACCGAACATACCGAACATATTAATAAGCGACGCTGAAATGATTAAGCACTCTCATTCCAGTGACTCGCCGTGAATATATCCCTATAGGCTCGACGGCGGCATCCATGCCGCCAACGGTCACTTACACGCGAGGGCTTAATCTCGCTAACTCCTATGTATATCTGCTACCAACTACTTTAATAAACTCTTCGACTCAATCAGCCATATAACTGGTATTTATGATATCTACTCTTCATCTTAATTTATTGACTGAATTGATTGCGTGTCAGTGGAGTCCAAACTAACTTGATTATTGATAGGAGGCAGATAATCATTAGGAATTACAGGCCATTTATTGAATGAAAACAGGTCGGAATAATTTTTACTAATTGAAGCGTTTATTAATCTCATTGCTTGCACCTTTTTTCCGAACAAACACTCAGCAGCAATAATTAAATGCTCACTATAACCATGAGATATAATATTTCTAATAGCTACTTCATTTAGTGTTTCACCTAAATTTTTAGCAGCTAACTCTCTATTTATCAATAACAAATCCCTACCCGCAGAGGATTTCACCTTGCTATTGTTTGAGTCGAGTAAATTTTTCACTTGGTGGTATTTTTCATATCTTAACAAAATGTAAGACTTTCTAATCAAATAGTCTTCAAATGGAACTCCATTTTTATATGCCAGATCAATGTAATCTAAAGCTTCATTGTGTAAACCCTTTTCAACTGCAATATCAGACTTAATCATATTTAATGTTAACTCGCTTACTTTTTCAGATATTTTATTTACAAAAGCATCCATTATTTCAAAATCTGAAGAAATACTTGTCAAATGACTTATTATAGAACGAGCATATTCATAACCGTTTGGATGTACGCAACACTCACTCAACTTAATTAAACATTTTTCAACATCACGATCTACTTTCAGTAGATACTCAGAATGACATATTAGCAAAGAAATAGGCTTATTCTTCTTATCATATGACTTGAACAAATCACTTTCTATGAATGTAGTCCAATCCTTCATATAATTATTATTATTTTTATAATCATATAAACTTGTAAATCTCTCGCAAATTAGATCAAATATTTTAACTTTTTTATTATCAGAAGACTGACTGTAACAAACCTTTAGATGATCTATTGCTTTCATTGCTTTTTCGTAATCTTTTTCTAAGTAAGAATCACGCAAAGTAATCTCAAGGTACTTTAAGTGTGAATCATTAATTACCCTTGCCTTCTCTACAAAGTTACTTATTGATTCTGACTTTAAAGATTTTGATTTTTTATCAATAACATCAGAAAATTTCTCATCAATTATATCAAGCTTTATTTTCCACGCTTGATTATCTAAGCCAGGGTTTAAACTCAAGCTTTTATCAACAAATGACTCTAAATTTTCAATATTAAAAACAGGAGAACCTTTAGTATATTTAAGCTCATCAAAACCAGTACTTGCTATATAATTTTGAAATACATAATTTTTTTCAAACTTATTTTTATTATCTTTTAATAAATCACATCTTTCCGTTAAGTTACTCAAATTTTCCGCTTTAAATATAAAATTCCTAACGCTAAACGGATCCATTTCAATAAGTTCGTCACATAATTTTATTGATTCACTCTCCGAACCTTGAAGCTTATTAATTCCAATTAATTTTCTAATATAGATTTCTTTAGATTTCAAGTTTTCAACATTTTCAAGATGCACCTTCAGCATATCTTTTGCTTGCGTATAATTTTTCTCTTTTAATAGCCTGTCAATTTTAAGAAAAACCTTAAAATCATCCTCTGAAAATATTTTGTCATCATCATCATTGAACTCTTTCTCATTCAGCTCTCTAATTAAATTAGATATGTCCATGCTATCTTTATGTTTTCTTAATTGAGAAATATCATATTTAATTAACTCTGACTTTTCAGAAAGCTTGAACTCATCTTTTGTAAACGAAGAAATTATTAATTCTTTCTTTGAATTGGTAAAATTATCTTCTAAAGAAAGCTCCTTAGCTAAAGTATGATGAATCTCAGCTAAAACCTCATCAAAACCATCAATTTTTATAAAATAGACTCTATCTTTCCATAGGAGCTTAGTCAATTCTGGATTGATATAATCGCTCTCCCTTATACACCAATAAATCCCATTTTTTAAATACTCTTCAGTTTTAAGCAAGTGACTAATCACATCCATTATTGATCTGTCATTACCAGAATAGCCAATAACAATCAGGCCATATTCTTTTGAAAACTCGATGAGTTTCTCTTTTGTGTTAGACTCTAAAGACTCTGTCTCTCTTAATGTACTTTTTATATCATCGAATAAATAGTCACCATGTAACTTTATTATCTTTGGTCTTGAAGAACTAATTGATATGCTATTAAGAGATGAATCGTGAGCACAAACTATTGGCCTTGTCTGTGAGAATTGATAAAAAGCTTCACTTAAAAGATCATCAAAGTTAGTAGTATAAACTGTGTCAAAATATCTATTTTTAGTTAATGAGACTAAATATGAGTAACCAATTGAAGGAAGTTTGTTATCGACCTCCTGCTCAACAAAACGTCTACGTTGATTTGGCAGGTCAAACTTATATTCAAAAAGTGAGGAATACTCATTTGACAATGAGTACCAATTACTATGATTTGTAATTAAGAATTCTTTCGCGACTTTGACATCATAATCAGATTTTCCTGACAATTTCTTATATATCTCTTGTCGCCACACATCAACCAAATTCCCTCCAGTTCTTATTCCAGATGAAAATGAGGCGCCAGCTCCAAGTAACAAACTATAGTTTGGCACAGAATTATTTGTTCTTGTACCAATATACGAGATCAAATCATCTATTGTCCTTTCTTTATGACTAAGTTCTTCTCTAAGCTTTTTATAGTCCATGTCACACCTTTTTACTTATTAAAATATAATAAAAATGAATCAAGATTTTAATTAAATAAATATTATTTCATTAATTTAATAGTGCTTATAAAATGAACATTAGCCTTTATAGAAATACTTATAAGATTGGGTAGTCTTTTTTTCATAACTCATCCTTAAGTAAGCGTTCAATAATTATACATCCACTTTTATACTACTTTTTCTTCCGCTCATTTGAAATGGAGAATGTCACATAAATGTAAATTTCCGTCTATTTCATACCTAATCTTAACAACACTCGGAGTATCATGCCTGCACTTAGATTTTATGCTTTGTAAAATATCAGGATTTGCAGAGTTCAACTAAATTAAGCTCTCTCGCGGCAGTGACCGTTGGCGGCATGGATGCCGCCGTCGAGCCCTCAGGGACGAGTTTACGGCGAGTCACTGGAGTGAGAGTGCTTAACATCAATCCCATCTGCGATACTTTATTCAGTACCATCACACTGTGACTTACCTGCTTGATAGCAACTTGGTTGACGTGGGCATACGGCGCCGCGGGAGCAAATAAGGCGGGCGTCGTTTTTAATCCCGCGTTCTATCCAGTTGATATTGAGGATTTTTGCGACGCTCACCAGATCGCTTTTAATGTGTTTTGGAATAGTGACTGAACCGCCGCTGGCGACACAGGCATTCTTCAAATCGTGGGCGATAGACAGGGCATCTTTACCTTGGGCTTCAATCGCTGGATTCAAATCGATACCAGCGCAGAGCACATGCGGGTTGCCCGCAGAATCTTCGACTTTAATCGACTCACAGCAGTAAATGCGGGGTTCGTTGCCGACGTTTAAAATCGAAATCTGTGCCGAAGTGCCGACCGTTGGCTCGCTGATCATCCTAAATACGGCCCAATGCTGACAAGGATCTTCTACTAGTCGCATATTGCCCCAAGGCAGTGGGATACCGTTGCCACGGTAAACGGCTTTGAGCTTGCCCGGTGCGTAAGCGTCGAAATAATGCCAATGGGGATAAGGAGAGACCACTGTCATGCGCCGCATGGCGACCGAGGCTGATACTTGCAGTTGCTTGTGTACCTCAATCTCATAGCCGTGGCGGTCGAGTAATTGGCGATAAGGCACTTTAGGGCACAGCAGCGCACCGGCGAAGAAGCTCGATTCAAAATCGCGCCACGCATGCAAGATATCCTGCGCGTTCAAGGTATTGGACTGCATACCCGCCTCTTCATCCACTTCTAATTTGCGGCCTGAGATCATCACACTCTTGAGGCCGTCCTTGTTGTGCAACACGCAATGACCTATGTGCACGGCTAAATCATATTTGAGTCTATTGGGACGATTTTTGAGGATTTTATTTACATAAATCGTGCTCGGCGGCTCAATAAATGAGGTGACCAACTGACGTGAACTCACACCCATTTCATCGATAACTTCCTGCGGTGTACTGTCTATCCACTTGATTTTTAATCCCATTTCCTTAGCGATATCCAGCATATCGTCCAGAGATAAGGGCATACGTTTGAGGCCGACTTCTTCGGCGGCCCGTTCAAGATCGGGGAAATGATTTTGATGGTGTTCTTGATGGGCGCGGATCAATAAATGGGCAAACTGCCGACCTGAGATCCCCGTCTGCGACAGCATTTCTGGTATCGCGATTTGTAAAATATCATTGGAAAACAAAAAACTGGGTTCGAGCGCCATACCGCTTATGCCACCTCGGCGGCCCTTGTCTGGTGTAATGGCGTTTTCTTCGGGCACATCGTCTAAGAACCAGTCGGCGTCTTTTTGAAAAACCGCGGCGATGACTGCCAGCATTCCGGCACTTGGCACACGCTTGCCACGCTCGATCATCGACAAATATGACACAGAGGGCGCACTTCCCGCGTCGACTCGAATGCAGCGTGCCGACAAATCTTCCATAGTTAAATTATTACGTTTCCGTAGGTTACGTATTTTTGTGCCTAGGAAATGTGATTTTCTCATCAAGCTCTGGTCATTGCGCATTTTGTAAAATTCACAGTGTAAAATTTTTATTGTGAAATTGTATTCAAAAAAAGACTAGACTACAAATTAAGCAATCGAGAAACGACTCAAGCAAACCAGCGGAGTCAGCCCATTCAAGAAATGCTTAACCACTAACATCTAAAACGGGCAAGCACTTAAAGCGGACAAGCCAAGTTGAAAACAAACTTTGATAAGCCAAAAGTAAAATCAAAACCCTGAATTTTTAAATTGAAAGAGTGAGAGGAACAAGCGATGAATATGTCAATTATCAAGAGCAACCAGATCCAACCGAATCTAAACAGCCTCATCGCAGAAGAAGTGCTAGCCGTGGCGCAAGTGAATGTCGCCGAGCACGAAAAGATCGCTAATGCGAAACAATTCCTCGACCGCCTCTTTCCACTTAACTCTGGTTCACACCAAGATGTGAGCAGCTATGTGGTTTACTATCAACACCTTTTGGCCTTTTTTGCTGACGGCAGCCACAGTGGTTTACGTCAGCCAAAACAGTTTGTTGCCTTTAACGGTACTAAAGATGCGCCCTGCGCCATAGTGTTGCGGGACCTTGGTTGCCATGTTGAGCTCAGTTTCGATCGCAACGGCATGATAGGTGCGAGAGACGTTGCCAATCTGGAAGATATCCAAATCGAAACGTCATTAAACATGGTCGTCGGAACACCAGAGTCACGTTCAGCCGCATCGCGTCATTGGCTCAGCCTGTTACATGCGGGTATGTCCAGCGCCAACGACACCCAAGATAAACTATTTACCGCAAAGGATGGCAGTGTTTACAGTTTGAAAAGTATCGTAAATTTATAATTTTACGCTCTGTAAGCTCACCATTTATTATCTAGCTAAGAAGATGAACTGAGCACAGTTCATCTTCTTCGATTTACCCTCCTGCTTTGCCAAACCTTCTGAGAGTCAATAAAACTGATTAACTAGTTAAGTTTAATTGATTTTATTGAGGATCATACACACAGCTATAATGCCCTCTTGCATCTGTCTCCATGATCAATCCAATTGATCGCCATTTTGTATCCGTCGCTTAATGTGAAGATCTGTGGTTGGAACGATAAACCGAATCGCTCGAGCCTAAGGCGTTATGAATTCTTCATCAACATCACAGCAAGATAATAAGACTCACCGCATCGTTTTCATCTGTGCGGGCTTGTTATGCCTCGCGCCTTTTATCTCATCGCCCATGGCGCTAGTGTTAGGTTTTACCTTAGCCAGTCTTGGCTGGGTGCCAGTGCAATGGAATATCGCCGCGCTCACCAAAAAACTCCTGTCTTATTCGATCATTGGCTTAGGGTTTGGGATTAACTTAAACGCGGCGATAGAGGCGAGCACCCACAACTTCGGCCTGATTGTTGGCTCAATCTTTTTCACCCTGAGCTTAGGGTTTGTGCTTACCCGCGCCCTGAAATTTGATCATGTCACGGGCCATTTGATTGCTTCTGGTACTGCTATTTGTGGTGGCAGCGCCATTGCCGCAGTCGCTCCGGCCATCAATGCGCGTAACGATCAAACCGCCACTGCGTTAGCCTGCGTATTTGTGCTCAATTCAGTCGCACTGTTTTTATTCCCCGCACTCGGTCACTTGCTCAATATGAGCCAATACGATTTTGGCGTGTGGAGTGCCATCGCCATCCACGATACTTCATCGGTTGTCGGCGCCGCTTCGGCCTATGGCGATGAAGCCTTAAAAACCGCTACCACCATAAAACTCGCCCGCGCCCTGTGGATTATCCCGATCGCATTGGTCAGCGCTATGCTGTTTGGTGGCGATAAGCGCAAACTTAACCTACCGTATTTTATCGGTTTTTATTGTCTAGCTATTGCCGTGGCCCATTGGTTACCACAATTCCACGCTGTTTATGACACCTTATTTATGGTGTCGAAACGGGCATTAGTACTGTGTTTATTTTTGATTGGTGCAGGCATTACAGTGCAGAAAATGCGGGCGAGTGGCCCCAAACCTTTGTTACTTGGGGTCATGCTGTGGGCAGCGATTGGTATCACGTCTTTAGTGTATATTCTTTATTTTCAATAAATATGGTTAGCAAGAAGCCAGTCTACTCTGCCGTCGGCTTCATTCGCCAAGCCCAGTAGAGGACGCCAACAAAGGCGGAGAATTCGATAAGTGAGCGCACGAGTCCTGTGGTTTGCGTCGAAGCGACCAAGGCAATCAGGCAAAACACGATAATCAGCCAGTTTTTCAATTGCATCTTCCTGCAAACTTAGGGGATGCTCATTATTATTTAGAACTAAAAACTCAGCAAATATCGATTTTCAATAACAAATAGCTATAACAGCTAAGCCAATCCAGCGGCGCTTAAACCGCTATAGGGCATTTGGAACTCGCTACAAAATTGGCGTTGGACGACGCACTAAAAAGCCACTCAAAATCGATAAAATGCAGTAGGCGGTAAAGAAGTAAAATCCATTTTCAAATTGCGCTTGGGTTTTTAGCATTTCCCCCATGCCACCTGAGGCGTTCCCCGCCATAAAGGTGATGATCAGCGCCACCACAAACACATCGGCCATCGACCACTTAGCGAGTGCGTTGACGACGGCATTAATCCTCAGCTTCAGGCCAATCGAGCTAACACATTGCTGTGCCAGCATTAAACTCAACTTCAAGGCAGGCACTACTACACTGAATAACATGACTAATCCCGCAACGAGCCCGTTCCCAGAGTGATAAAGTTCGGTTACCGTTCCCCAAATACTACGGGTTTTCTGTAGCACTTCGACCTCGCCCTTAAGGCTATTGAGCCCCAGCAAACCACTGACCATACTCAGCATACCGCGAGCGCTGTCGCGCCCCGAGTCTTCATCGAACCTTTGGGCAACTTGCTCTATGCCTTGTTCCGCCAGCTTGGCCTTATCGATAGTGCCGCTGATGCTCAAAATAGGTTGAGTCACCCCAGGGATTAATAAAGCTAAAGATAAGAGAATGATAAAAATAGGAAATAAAGATTTCATAGCACTGTTCATCCCATTGCCAGAATGGAGAAGACATTCAGTTTACGGTTTTTAGCGCAGGCTCTGCAATCGTTCACACCAGCCATCGATACAGATGACCGGCGTTAGAGGCAGAATTTGAGAATTAATAGAAAGGCGTTGGATCGATATCCAATGAGCTCGGTGACACGCCGCGCTCGATATACAGCTCAGATTTTAATAAATCCACCATAGCGACATCTGTGTAACGTTTTACTTTTAAAGAATAAAAGCATTTTACGATTGGATGCAGTGCGTCTCTGTCCTTCGAAGCCCAGACAATACCAACGCGGCCGTCCGATAATTCCACTAAGGAACCCACAGGATAAATACCGATACAGCGAATAAACTCGTAGACCAATTCTTGATCTAAGTGAAATGGCGTCAGACTGAGTAAAATTTTAAAAGCTGCGGCTGGGCTCATGGCCTCTTTGTAACAGCGCGTCGCAGTTAACGCATCGAAGATATCCACGATACAACTCATACGACCGTGGCGAGGAATTTCATCACCCTTCAAGCCCCTTGGATAACCTCGACCATCTAACTTTTCGTGGTGCATTAAGCAGATATCTTTACTAATCTGCGACAGGCCGTTAGTTTCGTTCATAATTTCAAGTGCATATACTTGATGCAACTTCATATGTTCGAACTCTTCTGGCGTCAGTTTGCCCGGCTTGTGCAACACTTTATTGTCGACTTTTATCTTGCCGATATCGTGCAAAATCCCACCAACCGCCATTTGCCGCAGCATATCGCGATCAAGATTGAGGTATTTACCAAAGGTTACCAGCAGAAAGGCAACATTCACTGAATGTTCGAGTAGATAGGCATCTTTTGAACGCAGTGCAGACATACATTTAAGCGCATCGGCATCCAACATCACAGACTCTATCATGGTATCGGCTAACGCTTCGAAGGGCGCGACTTCGATGGCTTTGCCTTCGAAGGTTTCGGATAACACTTTACGAATAAGGTCTTTCGCTTCGGTCAGCATAACCTTAGCTTGAGCTTGTTGTTTATCGCGACTCACTAGCGCTTTTCGATTGTCGGCTTGACTATCATTAGTCGTTTTTTTCTTTAACCCACAATGTTCTGCCGAACGCTCAGTGTCCACCCAAACGAATTTGATGCCACTTTTGGCCAGTTTTAAAATTGCATCCTTATGTTTAATTTGTCCAGCATTTGCAATAGCAAGTTGACCCTGATCATTTTTGTCTATGGCACTGACAAACATACCTAATGTCAATTGCGACACAGGTAATTTGATAAGCTCAACTGTTTCTGCCGACTCACTCATATCTACAACCCCAAGGATGATGTGCCCGAATAAAATATCAACTTAACCATACGACATAAAAGCGACCTACGCTCAAATGTTCTGTTGTTATTCTTGATTATTATAGAACAGGCGTGAGGGGCATTCTAAGCCGCGCATTAGAAAATCACCATAGACTTTCTTAGTAAACAAAATGCCCTAAACAGTATGCGATGGAATAAGGACTTAAGGCTAAGGCAAGCGCTATTTCACACTCTCACTTTTGTAAAAAATGCCTAAGGGCTAAGCATTCAAAACCGGCAACCATCACGCGCGAAAGCTCACAACTAGCCCACATAACGCTCTCCTGTTTCAATTAATTCCTCCACCAATAAACCATTACGCAAACTCAATTGCCGTGATACAACGCTGTGTTCAATGCTTCTGTGACTGCTGAGCAAAATAGCGCAACCTTGAGAGCTTAACCGCTTCAGCAAGTACCACACTTTGCCGTAGTAATGCTTATCCATCCCCGCCAATGGATCGTCCAAAAGCAATACTTTAGGGCGTAAACTGGCGAGTGACGCTAAGGCAATCAAGTGCTGTTGACCGTAGGATAATTTGTGGGGCGACAGCTGAGCTAAGCTAAATAAATCCAATTCATCCAACATCTGCGCCGCGCGTTCTTTGGGGAGTTCAAAACGCCTAAGGCTAAACTGCATTTCGGCGAGCACGCTGGTCTCGAATAATTGTCGACTCGGCCTTTGCATCAGCAGTCCCAGCTCAGCGCCATAAATCCCTAGCTTAGGTCTTCGCCCTAGCACTTTAAGCGGAAGACGCTGCCTTGAACTGAGTACGCCAGCTATGGTTTTCAACAAACTAGTTTTACCTGAGCCGTTATCCCCCACTAAGGTCACTATCTCACCCGCCTGCAATTGGAATCCCTGCGGACATGCAAATAATGTAGGACAAGCATCGAACCCAAAATCAAAGGCTTCGGCGCTGACCAAGACTTTGCCCAAATGCTCAAACTTAGGTTGATTTCGCCACGCAGGCGCCTCAATTTGCGGCGCATCGTTCACGGTATAGGTGCCTTCGGATAGCTTGCCCGCCTCTAACTGCCAGTAATGCTGAATAATCTCAGCAAAGGCCGAGGCGTTATGTTCAACCAACACTAGCGCCATGCCATCTTGGATAAGATTGCGGAGCACGACCAGCAGCTCACTCACACCGTGATCATCGAGTTGTGCCCAAGGCTCATCGAGCAGCAGTAAATGCGGCTCGCACACCAGTTGGGCGGCAATCATTAAACGATATTTTTGACCAAGGGAAAGCGTGCTGACTTGGGTATCGAGGCGCAGATACAAACCCACACGCCGTAGCGCCAATTGCACTTTAGGTAGCATTTTCTCGGCGGGAATGCCGAGATTTTCTAAGGCGAAAGCCACTTCGGCGCCAACGGTTTGCCGAAGTAACTGAGTTTGCGGGTCCTGCATCACCAGACCCGTAACCAGTTGAGGATAACGCCAGATGTCGCCTTCATGCGGACGATTTAACACGCCCGCCAGTAGGTTTAGCAGACTCGATTTCCCAGAGCCCGTAGGACCGCTCACGCAATGGCATTGGCTGGTACCAATGGCCAAGTTTACCTCCTGCAATACAGTCGGTAACTGGCTGCCATAGTTGAAGCTAACGCCTTCGAGCGCTAAGAGTTTCATGCTATATCTGCCTATAAGGATCTAACGAACAGCCTATGACAAGGCTTCACTCTAGTCGTCTTTTCATTCCCACAGCGAGTCATACGTTAATAGACATATAACTTGTCACGTCGAAAATTTAAGATGTGCCCGCTATTGTGAACCGCGATGATTCTGTCTCAACCGAAAAACATTTAAAAACCAACCCAGATCGACTAATTGAAACAAAGGGAAAGCGCGTGTCGCAACCAAGAGACAAAATGTCCAACAAGGGTGACTTATCCGACAAAAAGACCCACTCAAGTCACATTTTTTATCAGCGCAAAATGAGACTATGGCGAAAGTCACACGCTGGGGGCTTACATCTTGACACTCTCGACCTTGGCCTTTAATTTGAGCGAAAGATTCTTATTTACAGACTGAATCAACTAAAGGTAAATGACTTGAAAAAGAGTACATTAACCTGAGTCGAATTCATTGATGCTGACAGAGTGACCTTCAGCTTTCGCCTTTATCCCTTATCTTTACTTTGGAGTTCTATTTGCCCGCTCATGCCCTGTCTGAAGACCTTAAGTCTCTCATCGACAAACTCATTCAATTAAAGCAAGTTCCGCCGACGGAACCGATAGCGCAGTTGTCGCTTACAACTGTCGCTATGCCTTTAATTTCATGGTTGGCATCGCAGACACAATTTCCACGTATTTACTGGCATGGGCGTGACAGAATCGAAGAAGTCGCGGCGATTGGGGTATGTAAAGACTTCAGATTTGAAACCGGCGTTAACGATCAGCAACTGGCCATGGCCTACCAAGAACAACGAGCCTTATCGACGAATCAAAATATTCGTTACTACGGCGGCGTTGCCTTCGATCGCACCATAGAATCTTGGCCAGAGTTCGGTAATAGTCGTTTTATCCTGCCGCGCATTGAATTTAGACGCAGCGGTAGCAAGTTTAGTCTGTTAGTGAATCTTAATTTTGCTGAGAATGATCACCATAGCGAAATCGACAAGGCCATCGCCGCCATCGAAGCTGTGATGCCCGCTAAACCACTCTCACCACCGAAGAAAATCGTTCCTCTTGGCCGCAGTGACAAGCCCAATTTTGAACGCTGGAAAACCTTAGTCGAACAAGTAGTCGAGCCTAAGTTCAATCAAGATACACCTAAAGTGGTGTTATCCCGTTTAACTCAGCTCGAAGTGAACGAACCTATCGATCCTTGGATGGTACTGGCATGCTGGCAGGGACGTAATCCCAACAGCTTCCAATTTGGCTTTCAATTCAGTCCAGAACGCACCTTTATCTCTTGCTCACCGGAGCGGTTATTCCGCCGCCGTCAGCAGGAATTATTCACTGAGGCACTCGCAGGTACGACAGTACGCGGCCTCAATCAAGAAGAAGATATTGCGCTGGCGAATGCCTTGCTAGAAGACAACAAAAATAGCGTTGAGAACCAACTCGTTCGCAGTCACATAGTCAACATGCTCACACCGCTGAGTAATTATGTTGGCGCCGATGAATTAGCGACCATCTTTAAACTGAATCATATTCAACACTTACATCGCGCAATTCGAGCCGAATTAAAACCGGGCGTGAATGATTTCCAACTGTTGCAAGCGCTGCATCCAACCCCTGCTGTGGGTGGCTTACCGCGGCATTCGGCATTGAACTTTATTCGTCAGCGTGAAGGTTATATTCGTGGCTGGTACGCTGGTGCCTGCGGTTATTTCAATAAATACGAGAGTGAGTTTTCAGTGGCAATCCGCAGTGCGTTGATCGAACCCGGTCGGATTAACCTATTTGCGGGAGCGGGAATTATTGCGGGTTCAGAGCCCGAAGCTGAGTGGCAAGAGCTTGAAAATAAACTCGCGACTATCATGTCGATTCTGTTCGAAATGTAATAAACCGAATAAATTTAAGGCCTATTCATCATCAGCCTTTCTTTTTTCAAGTATTTCAAGGTAAAGCCTGTCCTGCTCTCCCGAATCGATTAAACGCTTATGTGCAAGGTCAAAATGTTGTTTCAGCATCTGGCCTTTTTCAGTGTTTGCAAAGGCAAAATAGGTTTCGGCCTTGAGTACGCCTTGAATAATCACAAAATTTTGTGGCGCCTTCAGCTTAGGCACATACATAAGCAAATTAGGTTTGTAATCCAACACGGCATCTATGCGTCCTGCGTTTAAGCTATTGAGCATAGTCAACATATCGCTGCTTTCTTCGTAGTACATAGGTACAGGCGTCAACATGTTGTATCGATAGGCCAACATGGCCTGAACCCTCTTGTGGGATAGACTCTCAAGTCCTGTCCAAGTCGCCGCTAACTCGGGGGTGACCGCTACATCAATAGAATCTACTTCAACCGCATTCTCAGTTAGCAGCGCCTTTTTAGTATCTCCCTTATAAACACTGAGGGTGATATCGGTACGATTGTGCTCAACAAGATATAAACTGCGGGCAAAGGGCATAAACTGCACCTTGAGTTGCCATTCTGGCTCGGGGAAAATCCGTTGGAGTAACTCGAAGTAGTAACCCGTTTCATCACGATTGGCAAAATCCTCCCACGAAGCCGTCGCCACATTGACAACTATCGGCTGGGCGGCATAGATGGATACAGGTAACATGGCTAAAAGTAAGCAAAAAATAGCAAAGAATCGTCTCATGGTTATCCTCCTTCGACGTACTCAAAGTGTAGAAGAGTTTTCATTCTATGCGTACATTTAAACAGCAGGCTTGCATCTTAAAACTCGGCCACTATAATGACGACCCGATTTCGCCTCGCTGCGATCGGTAATGTTCGGTGATATTGTCGTAAACATAATAAATTGAAAATTAGCGGGTTCCCTCACCCCGCCCTACACAACTAAAAAGGCCACATATGTTAATGTTAACCACAGCGCAGCTTCGCCGCGCCTTATTCCTATTAGTAGGATTCCACATACTGATTATTTGCGTCAGCAACTACTTAGTACAATTGCCATTTCAGCTATTTGGTTACCACACAACTTGGGGCGCATTTAGCTTTCCATTCGTGTACTTAGCCACTGATCTCACTGTCCGTATTTTTGGCCAACAAGCCGCACGTAGCATCATACTCAAAGCTATGATTCCCGCTTTGATGATTTCCTACGTGATGGGAGTTGTGTTCCATCAAGGTAGCTTCCAAGGCGCTGACTCACTTGCAGAGTGGAATACCTTTGTGTTCCGAATCGCTTTCGCCAGCTTTGCCGCTTATTTGATTGGCCAGTTAATGGATATTAAGGTTTTTGCCCGTCTGCGAATGAGCCGCTCTTGGTGGGTCGCGCCTGCGGCATCGACCTTAGTGGGTAATTTGGTCGATACCTTAGTGTTTTTCAGCATCGCCTTTTACGCCTCTTCCGATAGTTTTATGGCGGCCAATTGGCCCGAAATCGCCACTGTCGATTACGGTTTTAAGCTGATCGTGAGCTTAGGTCTTTTCCTGCCTGCCTACGGGGTTTTGCTAAAAGTCTTACAAGACAAGATTTTGCGCACCAATCCGCAAGAATCAATTTCCTGATCAACTCAACTGGCCAGACCTATTATAATTTGACCAGTTAATAGCTCAGCCCTGCTCCTGTTAACGCGCGAGTGGGGCTGATTTTTATGAGAGCAAGCAATGTATTCTATCGAAATAAAAGCAGAGTCAGGTTTGACTCCCGAGTTAACCACTCAGCTTATCCAACTTAGTCAACAAATCCCTGAACTCGATCGCCCCCTCACCAGCGAAGTGCTAAATCAGCGCTTACAGGGCAAAAAGTGTTTGATCTTAGTTGCGTATGTGGAAGGTGAATTGGCAGGGTTTAAACTGGGTTACGAGCAAGAAGAGGCCATATTTTATAGTTGGTTAGGTGGCGTTGCCTCCGACTTTAGACGTTTAGGCTTAGCGCAGAGTCTACTCGAATATCAAGAAACCTGGGCATGCCGTCAAGGCTATAACCATATTCAGGTGAAAACGATGAACCGTTTCCCTGCGATGCTTAATTTGTTGATCAGTAATCAATATTTAATCACCGAGCTCAACGCCGATCCAAAAAGCTTAGTCGATCATAAACTGCATCTACGTAAGTCGATCTAAACCGTTAATGGATGAGAGCGAAACGATATTTGTAAAGATGTGCACTTTTTTTAATAAATAGCTTGCAAACACAATTGAGAATGATTATCGTTAACGTGCGTTCCAAAACTCATCTTTAACAACGATGACTGGTAATCGACGTTGTTATGGAGCTCCTGAGTTTGCAAGCACGACATTGCTCACACACACTCTTTGTGGCCGGATTCATCATCCGGCTTTTTTTTACCTAAAATTCGGTAATGCAAAGCCACATAAAGTAGAACCAACAACTGCAGCCATATTTTAATGACAGGTAATCAATCGAACACAGCAAGCTGCCATATCTCACTATCTCACTTGGCAAAATTCATCGATAAGCTAATCGGCAGCCGTGTCGCTGCAATTGCCCGCAAAATGTAAGCCCTCGTAGGGATTATTCTGCTGATCTTCCTTCGCCTCATGGTACAAGCCTATGGTAAATAATGTGCCTTTTCCTAAGGTTGAGCTGACTTCTATCGTGCCACCAATCCGCTTAATAATGCCGTAACTGAGCGAAAGCCCTAAACCAGTGCCATCCTTACGCGTGGTGTAAAAGGGGTCGAAAATCCGCCCTAGCTGCTCTGGTGCTATCCCAGAACCTTCATCTTCCACTTCGATTTTGACGCCAATCGGCATATCTTGCTGCACCCAGTCATAGGTTCGCACCCAAATCCGTCCTTTACCGTCCATCGCATGCGCCGCGTTGACCACCAGATTAATCAAGACTTGCAGCAACTGCGGTCGATTGACCTGCACTGGACAACTGGCGTTTAACTCAGTGATCAATACCACTTCTTGTTTCTGAATCGAATGCCGCACTAACACCAACATTTCTTCAATAATGGGGGTAATCGGATGCATTTCTAACGGGGCGTTAAATTCACCCGGACGACTGTACTGCAACAGGCTGCGGATAATGGTACTGATCCGTCCCACCTGCTGAATCACGAGATCAATTTCTTCTTTTACCACTTCCGCATTATCGCCAAGTTCGTAGCGCAGTAACTCCATGTTGCCGAGGATAACGGCGGTCGGATTATTGATTTCGTGGGCAATACCTGCGGTCAACTCACCAAGTGCGGTAAGCTTCTCGTTGGTGACGAGCTGTTGACGCGTTTCATTCAGTAACGCCACGTTACGTTGCAGCTCTAAGGTTTTGTCCTGCAAGCTGCGGGTACGCTCTTCGACCTTCATTTCAAGCTGCTCTGCCGCCGCTTGGATCTGGGCATTTCGGCGCTGCAGCAGATCGAGCATACTGTCGAACTGCTCGGCCAAGTTCGATAACTCGTTATCCCTATCTAACCCTAAAGCGCCAATACGAATATTACGTCCCGACTGCACCGCCTGTACTACGTGGTGGATACGCTCAATCGGCTGCAACAAGCTGTAGGCGCCGCGATAAACCAGCAAGCCTGACACTAACAGCACTAACATGAGAATCGTGCCCAGCTCTATGATATTGAGTAAATAATTGTGGATAAAAGGTGACTCAGAAAACCCCGTATAGATCATGCCGACACGCTGGCCGCGAATATCTTCCAAGGGAGCGTAAGCGGATATAAACCAATCATTAAACACAAAAGCGCGGTCGACCCATTGCTCGCCTTGGGTTAACACTTTTTCCTTAACCTCCTCCGATACTAAACTGCCCAGCGCGCGACCTTGCGTCTCGCTGCCCGTGGGATAAAAGTGCAATGGTACGTTAGTGGAAATACGGATGTTGTCTAAGAAGATGGTCACAGTGCCGATGGAGCGCTCGGGTAAGGTGCCCTTGTCATACACCAAATCACGAATGTGATCGACAATCCGCGTGTCACGATTAAACAGAATGCCACCATCCAGATACCAAGCCACTTTACCTTGCATATCAGGCACGGGTAGCAGACTACGGCTTAATAAACCGCGTTCTTCAACGGTTTTAGTCGGGCTCTGCGCCCTCAAGGTCGCGACAATCGGGATGCTCGCAGTGATCGCCAATTCGGGGTCTATGCGCGCTAAACGCTCGGGCGGTAGCACCATCAAGCCGGAATAAGGTAATAAACCATTTATCTTTGGGAGGATTTGACGTAAATCTGGGTCTGTGGCCGCTTCGGCAACGGTGACGAGACGCAAATAATCGAGGTTAAGCTGTTTTTTCTGTTCGAGGAGAAATGCATCAAGACTGGCTCTGTGTACTACTTCGCCAGTTAATGCTTTACCACTGAAAAGTGGCCTGAAATCATTTTGAAACGTCCAAGACGTCACCACACGTTCGAGTTGTTTTTCTTGGCGTACTTGCACTTGCTGCAAGGTATTCTCGGCAACAGATAAGTCAGCTTTAACCTTCATAAACAGCTGCTTACCTGTATAACTGATATTCCAGTAAATAGTGATAAACACTAAACTCACCAGTGTAAGTAGAATAGGCAATAACGTCAGGATTAATATGCGATAGCGCACCTTGGCCTGCATTTGCTGCCAACTGACACCAAAAAAGTGAGTGAAGAATGACACCCTATGACTCCTGATCGCCGCTGAAATCAAACCACTCTTTATACTTACGATCTAAAGTTTTACGCGAAACGCCTAAATCCCTCGCCGCGGCAGACTTATTGCCAGAATGTAAGTCCACAACGCTGGTCACATGGTGTTTTTCAACTTCTTTTAATGGCCAATCCAATGGGTAACCCGATGTCGAGGAAGAGTCACTCTTGAGTTGTTGTTTCCAATATTCCGCAGGAGGCTTGCCCAGTAAAATACAGCGCTCAATCATGTTGCGCAGCTCACGAATATTGCCCGGCCACTCATGTTGTTGCAGCTTCACCATGTCCTCATGGCTCCACACGACTTCTCTTACCCCTAATTCAGCCGCGAGTTGGCGGGTAAAGTGATGGGTTAACTCAACCACATCTTCGGGTCTGTCCCGTAATGGCGGGATTAAAATATCGAGCACATTCAGTCGGTAATATAAGTCACGGCGGAAATTACCCGCATCCACTTCATCAATCAAAGTGCGGTTGGTGGCCGCGATCACTCGCACATCTATGTTCACTTCTTTCTCGCTGCCCACAGGGCGAATCGCTTTTTGCTCTAATACTCTGAGCAATGCCGTTTGCATTTTCAGTGGCATTTCGCCAATTTCATCGAGGAAAATCGTCCCGCCCGAGGCAAAACTGAATAAACCTTCACGATTGCCTTTCGCCCCCGTAAATGCACCGGCGGTATGGCCAAACAGTTCACTTTCAAGCAGTTCAGGGGCGATAGAGCCACAGTTAACGGGGACAAAAGGTCCCTGACGTCCACTAAGTAAATGTAATTGGCGTGCGACTAATTCCTTACCCGTGCCCGACTCACCTTGGATCAACACCACGGCATTGGTCGGCGCCACACGTTCGATAATATGTTTCACCGACTTCATGGCCTCACTGCTGCCAATAATGGTCGATGAATAACCGATGGAAACCTCACGGCGCAGCATCAAATTCTCGCGTTTAAGCAAGCGGCGTTCGATACAACGATCGACCGCAGTCATCATCTGCTCAAGGTGGAAAGGTTTCATGATGAAGTCAGACGCACCAGCGCGTAGCGCGGTAATCGCCACTTCCATGTCGGCATAGCCAGTCATAAAAATGATGTCCGAACGACGGCCCTGCTCATCCAGCGCTTCATGCCATTCGATACCTGAGCGGCCCGGCAGGCGAATATCGACGATCAGTAAATCGAAATGGCAACGACTACGGAGCTGCTCCGCATCTTCGATACTGCCCGCCGTTTCGACTAAGGCGAATTTCTTCGAGAGTGCCTTATTTAAAAAACTGCGCATTCCGGGTTCATCATCAACAATCAGTACCGATACTGCCGATGGAAGAGGCTTGAGGTTATTATCTATCTGGCTCATATTGTCTGCTTCTGGACATTTTGACTCATTTGCGACCAATTCTAGCACTGAAAATAGATGAATAGGTCACTATGAACCACAGTAAGTAGGTGCTGAGACAATTTGTCTGTAGAGTATTTGTTGAGCTTGGGATCAAGCTCACAAATTAGGTTAAGCTGTGAAGAAAATGACCGCATTCTCAGCTTGGCATCTAATTTGCTTTCAACCGAACGTATTACATTACGAGACCTTCCACTCAGTAGGCATTTGAGTTGGAATCCTATTTTCCGCCAAGGAGTACCCATGCTAAACATGAAATCTCATATGAAGTCATTACTGGGACTGGTTGTTGCAGCCAGTATGTTCACTGTTTTACCCGCTCACTCGACTGAAATTATCAAGTTAGCCACCACCACCAGCACAGAAAACTCAGGCCTATTGAAAGAACTGTTACCTAAGTTCGAAAGTGCATCAGGCTACAAGGTTCAAGTCATCGCCACTGGTACAGGTAAAGCCCTGAAACTGGGTGAACAAGGTGACGTGGATTTAGTCATGACTCATGCGCCAAGTGCTGAAGCCAAATTCGTCGCCGACGGTTTTGGTGTTGAGCCCCGTGGCATCATGGAAAATGATTTCGTGGTACTGGGCCCTAAAAATGACCCAGCAAAAATCCGTGACAGCAAGAATGCCGAAGAAGCCTTCGCTAAAATAGCCAAATCAGGCGTACCTTTTATCTCTCGTGGTGACAATTCAGGCACTCATATCAAAGAGTTAGAAGTATGGAAAGCGGCAAGTGTGACACCCGATTTCAAAGGTTACACGTCAGTAGGTCAAGGCATGGGCAAAACCCTGCTAATGGCAAATGAAATGCAAGGTTACACTCTGTCTGACCGTGGTACTTTTGTAGCTTACAAAACTAAGCTAGATCTTGGTGTTGATTTCGATGGCGGCAAAACCTTAGCTAACCCATACCAAGTTATTCTGATCAACTCTGCTAAGTACCCAGATCTAAACCACAAAGGCGCTAAAGCATTCAGCGACTGGTTGATCAGCAAAGAAGGTCAAAGCATGATCAATAACTTCAAAGTTGAAGGTGAGCAATTGTTCAAGGCAACTTATAGCGAATGAGCGACGGCTGGCTAGCACTGTTACAGCAGGCGTTAAGCCTGCTGTTTTCTTTAGACCCAGACGTTTGGTCCATCATTTCGATCTCGTTTTCGGTTTCTTTCGCGGCGCTGCTCATCACGCTGGTGCCATCTATGGTACTTGGCTTTGTGCTAGCGTTTGCGCCATTTCGCGGTAAATGGATAGTCACGAACTTAGTGCAAACTCTGCAATCTATCCCAACTGTCGTTATCGGTCTGCTGGTCTATTTACTGCTCACCCGCAATGGTCCTCTGGGCGATCTAAAATGGTTATTCACCCAAGAAGGCATGATCCTCGGGCAAATGTTGATCTGCGCGCCCGTACTGATTGCGATGAGCCAAGCCGCCTTTACTAGCGTTGACCGTAGAGCATGGGAAACCTCACGCACTTTAGGTGCTTCTTGGTGCAGCGCCGTATGGACAGTCTGCCGCGAGCTACGTATGCCCTTACTGCTGGCGATTGTCGCGGCCTTTAGCCGTATTCTCACCGAAGTCGGCTGTTCTATGATGGTCGGCGGCAATATTTTAAACGTAACCCGTAACATACCTACGGCTATCGCACTGGAAACCAGTAAAGGCGACTTCGCTCAAGCTATCGCCCTCGGGCTAGTGCTGTTAATCTTGGCCTTGATCCTCAACTTTGCCTTAGGTAGTTTACGCGGCAAAGCCATGCCAAGGAGCCATTAAGCAATGACTAAGGTCAAACTGATCGCCCGTGACTTAGAGATGTCCTTTGGCGATCGCCTGTTATTCAAAGCGGACGCATTAGCGCTCTGCCAAGGGGATGTGATTTATCTGCAAGGCGACAATGGCACGGGTAAATCGACCTTGATGAAAATTCTTGCGGGCTTAATGCTACCAACGAAAGGCAAAATTAAGACTGAAGGTTTTGCCAAGAATGCGTGGTGGCGACGCAACCCTTTGTTGGGTAAAGCTGTTTATCTGCACCAACATCCTTATTTGTTCGACGGTACAGTGGAATATAATCTCACCTATGGGCTAAATTTCAGTTCAGAGACAAAAGCCAAGGCGAAACAACGTATTACTCAGGCAATTGAGATGGCGCAGCTAGGGTCACTACTACACGCCAGAGCCAGTAATCTCTCTGGCGGCGAAAGACAGCGCCTCGCCATTGCGCGCGCTTGGATCCTACAACCTAAACTGTTAATGCTCGACGAACCGACCTCCAATATGGACAAGGACTCGCAAGAGTTAGTATTAAAAATGATCCAACAACTCAAACATGAAGGCACAGGTATGTTGTTGAGTAGCCATCAAAATTGCGCGTTAACCTCCATCTGCGAACAACAGTGGCGCATAGAAGGCAAACGAGTGACGACCTCTTATCAACACCCAGAATCTCTGCCAGCACAGGAGTCTTTATATGTCATCGCAAATTGATGCCGTTATTCTTGCCGGTGGCATGGCACGTCGCATGGGCGGCGACGATAAAGGTCTCGTCGAATTAAACGGCGAAGCCATGATTAAACACACAATAGACAGAATAAAACCTCAGGTTAAGGAGATCCTGATCAACGCAAATCGCAACCAAACACGGTATGCTGAGTTTGGTTTTAAGGTGATAAGCGATGAGCATAGCGGTTTCCTCGGCCCTTTGGCGGGAATGATCACCGCAATGGGCAATACAGCTGCTGACTACTTATTAGTGGTGCCCTGCGACTGCCCACTGCTACCAACCGACCTTGTGCCGCGTATGTTGGCAGCGATTAAGGCCGAAGATGCAGAGCTCGCCGTTGCCAGTGATGGCGAATATGAGCAACCCGTCGTCTTACTACTAAAACCCAGCTTACGTGACTCGATGAAGGCATTTCTTGAGGCGGGTGAGCGTAAAGTGGACTTTTGGTATGCCAAGCATCACTTTGTCGTTGAGTCTTTCGCCGACCAACCTAATGCCTTTGTGAATGTGAATACGCCAGAACAAAAACAAAGATTGGCCGCAGAGATAAACCAAAGCTAAGGCTTAAATTTTCCAGATTAGAGGTGCAAATGAGTACTCCCTTCGTCAATCCGCTATCTATTCCCGTTCTCGGATTTTGTGCCTACAGTGGCACGGGGAAAACCACCTTACTCAAGCAATTGATCCCCGAATTAAATCAACGTGGCCTACGCTTAGCCGTGATCAAACACGCGCACCATAATTTCGACGTGGATATTCCCGGCAAAGACAGTTACGAAATGCGTAAAGCGGGTGCGCGGCAAATGCTGGTCGCTTCCCATGTGCGCTGGGCGCTGATGACAGAAGATGCACGCGATGGCGATCCTGAGTTAGTCCATTTGCTCAAGCAAATCGAAGCCGACAAAGTCGATATCGTCCTCGTCGAAGGCTTTAAAAAACTCGCCTTACCTAAAATTGAATTGCACCGCGCCGCCCACGGCAAACCTTTTATCTACACCCAAGATGAGAATATCCTTGCCATCGCCTGTTGCGATGACACTCAATTGCCAAACGACGCAATCCCGAGTGAACTGCGCCGACTTGATCTCAACAATGTCAGCCAGATTGCCGACTTTGTCATTGAGTATGCCCAGAATTGGGAAACGCCACTCCAATACCCGATTTCAGCCGTGGATGCCTGCACCATAGGCGACAACAAAAACCTCAGCGTCAGCCAAGGTTTAGCGCAAATTTTATCCCATATTTCACCCGTGGCAGAAGTCGAAGAGATTGACTTAGACGCCTTAGATAACCGCGTACTGGCCAGCGACAGTATTTCTCCCGTCAACGTGCCGCAACAAACTAATTCGGCGATGGATGGCTACGCCTTTATCTATCAAGACCCCATGCCTGCCACCTTAAAACGGGTGGGAGAGGTCCTTGCTGGTCATCAATATTCGGGCACGCTTAAAGTCGGCGAGACCGTGCGTATCATGACGGGCGCAACTATACCAGCGGGTGCCGATACTGTGCAGCCCCGAGAGCTTGCCAAGGAAGTCGACGGCAATGTTAGCTTCGACGGTCGTATTCTGGCGGGGCAACACGTTCGCCTCGCGGGGGAAGATATCGCCCAAGGCCAAGTCGCCCTCGCCAAAGCCACTCGCCTAAGCGCCGCCGAACAAGGTTTACTGGCTTCACTTGGGCTTAATCGTTTGAATGTTTATCGCCGCCCAACCCTTGCCGTTTTCTCCACCGGCGATGAAGTGAGCCAACCTGGCGAAGCACTCAAAGCCAACTGCATCTATGACTCAAACCGCTTTACTATCAAAGCGATGGCGAAACGTCTTGGCTGTGATGTTATTGATTTAGGCATTATCGAAGATTCTGAAAGCGCGCTCGAAGCGGCGCTCGCTAAAGCCGCCACCCTTGCCGATGTTGTCATTAGCTCTGGCGGTGTATCGGTCGGTGATGCGGATTACATTAAAACCGTACTGGCCCGCTTAGGCAAAATCGATTTTTGGCGGATTAGCATGCGTCCGGGTCGACCCCTCGCCTTTGGTAAAATCGGAGATAGCTTATTCTTCGGGTTGCCGGGCAACCCTGTGGCGGTAATGGTCACTTTCCTGCAGTTTGTGCAGCCCGCTTTACGTAAATTGGCGGGTGAAGTGAACTGGCAAGCGCAGCTATTCCCTGCAATAAGTGATGAAACTCTACGAAGCCGTCAAGGCCGCACCGAATTTATTCGCGGAATTTTTCAGCTTGGTAAAGATGGACGCCTGCACGTGAGTAGCACGGGCAACCAAGGTTCTGGGATGTTAAGTTCAATGGTTAAAGGGAATTGCCTCATCATCATAGGGGATGATGCAGAAGCCGTGAATGCAGGTGAAACTGTATTTATTCAACCCTTTGCGGATCTGCTTTAAGATCCAGTGAGCTTTTATGAGTCTAATTGTGGATTCCTTTGGCCGTAAGGTCGAATATTTACGGCTCTCGGTCACCGACCGCTGCGACTTTCGCTGTGTTTATTGCATGACGGAAGATCCCTGTTTTCTGCCAAAGGACCACGTACTCCACCTCGAAGAATTAGCTTGGATTGCCCAAGCCTTTACCGAGCTTGGTGTGACTAAAATTCGCCTGACCGGCGGTGAGCCCTTAGTTCGCACCGATTGCGACCAGCTAGTGGGTCTGCTTGGTAAGCTGCCTGGGCTGACGGATTTATCCATGACCACTAATGGTTCAAGGCTGACAAAATTCGCTAAACCCATGTTTGATGCAGGATTAAAGCGCCTCAATATCAGCCTAGATACCTTAAACCCCACACTGTTTACTCAGCTAACGCGTAACGGCAAGTTAGACAGAGTCATCGATGGTATCGATGCCGCCATTGCGGCTGGCTTTGAACGTATCAAGATTAACGCGGTGATTTTAAAACAGCAGAACGATAATGAAGTCATTGATTTAGTTGATTTCTGCCGTGGTCGCCGTTTAGACATCGCCTTTATCGAAGAAATGCCACTTGGCGAAATGGATGAGCGTAAACGTGCCCGTCATTGCAGCAGTGATGAAGTCAAAGCCATCATAGAAAATCGCTATCCGCTACAGGTCTCGAGTAAACGCACTGGTGGCCCAGCGCGGTATTACACTATGGCAGACAGCCCAATCCATATCGGTTTTATCTCACCCCACAGTCACAACTTCTGCCACGAATGTAATCGCGTGCGCGTCACAGTTGAAGGCCAATTATTGCTGTGTTTAGGCAATGAGCATGCCGTTGATCTCAAAAGCATAGTCAGGGAATTTCCCGCAGATATTGAGAGACTTAAAGCCGCGATTCTCGCGGGCATTAACCTCAAGCCTAAGCAACACGACTTTGGCAATAATCAGGTACAAATCCTACGTTTTATGAACGCCACTGGCGGTTAAGCATCACCACTCCATCGCTTAAGGGCTAGCATCTCAATTTGGCCGTGATAAACTCGAAGCATCACCCCATACTTAGCGTCACACTTTTCTATGGCCTTAACTCGTAAGCAATGGAATAACGTCATTATTGTCGCCTGCGTCTTTATGGTCGCCGTGCTGACTTATATGGATAACAAGACCAATAATGTTCCGAGTGATGCTCAGCTGTTATTTGACGATAATGCGCCGCTTTCACAGCTGCAACTCGATGGAATGTGGCTGCACAAGCAAGCCTCACAATGGGAGTGCGACACTAAAGTTCTCAACTGTGATGAATGGGCAAAGGCGTGGCAAACCATACGGGTGTCTCCCTTAACGGCGGCACCAGAAACCACAGATAATCCGCAAGAATTAGTCATCCAGATTGCAGATATCCGCGATGCTCAGCTGTGGATCTATTTCCCCAATGAAGGCGCGTTAAAGTCACCCGCTGGCAATTGGTATTTAGTGCCTCCGAGTTTACGAGCTAAACTACAACCGATCCTCGATGCGAAACCCGCAGCTTAATGCCGCCCCATTTTACTTAAGATAAGAAAGAATCCATGCCGGAATTACCAGAAGTTGAAGTCACCCGTCAGGGTATTGCCCCCTTCCTTGTCGAACAAACCGTTGTTGATCTTGTGATCCGCAATGGTTCGTTGCGCTGGCCAGTGCCTGACATCGCCAAACAAATTATCGGCCAAGTCATACGCCAAGTGCGACGCCGTGCTAAGTATCTATTAATCGACACTGACGCGGGCACTAGCATAGTGCATTTAGGCATGTCGGGGAGTTTACGGATTTTGCCCCACGATACCCCAGTGGAAAAGCATGACCATATCGACTTAGTGCTCGCCAACGGCCGCATTTTACGTTTTAACGATCCAAGGCGATTCGGCGCTTGGTTGTGGTGTGAACTCCCAGAAGAAGCCCATCCATTACTCGCCAAACTGGGGCCAGAGCCACTGACCCAGGCTTTTAATGTCGCACAATTAGCGGCAGCTTTAGCGGGCAAGAAAAAAGCCATCAAGCTCTGCCTAATGGACAATCATATCGTGGTGGGAGTGGGCAACATTTACGCTAATGAAGCCTTGTTTGCGGCGGGCATTCATCCTGAAGCCGAGGCAGGCTCGATCGATATCGAGCGTTTAACCGTTTTAGTTGCCGAAGTGAAGCAAATCTTAGCCCACGCCATTAAGCAAGGTGGCACTACGTTGAAAGACTTCACCAATGCCGATGGCAAGCCCGGCTACTTCGCCCAAAAACTGCATGTCTATGGTCGCGGCGGTGAAACCTGCACCAGCTGCGGTAACCTATTGAGTGAAATCCGTTTAGGCCAACGCACCACAGTATTCTGTGGCATTTGCCAGACACGCTAACTATCACATTATTTATAAGCAAAATGCCAAGTATTGGCTTGGCATTATTGTTGTCATTAGATGTAAGCTACGATTAGAAGCGATACTCAAAACTGCTAAAGAGCGTGGCATTAGTATCATTTTCTTGAACATCAAATTCCGATCTCGATACCGTGCCACCTAAGCTCCACATTCCCTTCCAAACGGGCATACGATAGGAAAGCTCAAGCATCAACAAATCTTCCTTCGGTGGTTGTGGCGCCCAAGTGCTCGCCACATTAGTGCCATCTTTATTCAACTTCGCATAACGCAATAAAGAGGTAAAACCTCGGCTGTTACTAAATTGGCCGACTAATCCCACCACAAACGTTTGAGCATCGCTATCATAGGTTGAGCCTAAAGCACGGCCATAATAACGAGAACCACTAAGATAGACAGGATCTTCATAGAAGCAATTGGCACTATCGCCATCACATTTTACATAGGTGTCTGAATATTCCATAAACAGCTTAAACTGCTTACCCGATGTGCCAAAATGGGTGTCAATTCCCCAAAGTGAGCCGCAGTCGCTGCCATTCTCACAACTATGTTCGAGATATAATCCCACAGGAATATCCTGCAAAGAACTGCTATAACGCATATCGATACTTTGGGTTCTATGACCTGCATCATGGCGATCTTCTTGCGCGCAATCACTTGTACCATCGAGGCAAACTGAGTTGCTGGCAACCGAATCCCACCAAGAGTTGAAGTTACAATCTTGGCCCTCTCCACAAAATAATGTAGACCACGACAGACCCACTTCTAGCTGCTTAATCGGTCTTGCACTTAAGCGCATATCCCACACAGCCGTTTTAGGCACAGCACGCTCGACTTCCGTTAAGCTAAATCCAGTTTTAAATATCCAAGGACCAATCCACGATAACCATGGCGTTTCAAAGGCTGCAGCATTATTGCGGCTCAGTGTTAGCGACTGCATAGGGCGAGCGTTATTAGAGCGGTGCAATGCAGAGTCAAATCCAGGCCCCCACCACTGTTCAACCGAACCTAAGGTCGCAATCCAATTACCGAAAATGATGGCAAAATATGACTCATCGAGGCGAAAATTTTTATTATCTTGTGGATCATAGGTTTCTGCCACAGTCGCCTTATAGGCAACACGCGATCCTAAATACTCGTAGGAGCCCAGCACTTCACCTTTCTCGCGATAATCGGAGCCATAGTGTTGAAAACGAGCAGGATCGGTCGCGCCCGAGACTTTAACCCTCGCATTGCCGCGATTATCGACAGCATTTTGATAGTAAAAGTTAACCCGAGCAAAGGCTTGCACTAAACTAGGAGAAAGCAATTCAGGCTCTACTTTTGCTAAATCGCTGCCAATTCCTGACCACATTAAGGGATAAGTATTCACAGGAACAGTGATCACACCCGCATCGGCCAACGCTTGAATATCGGCTCGAAGATAAATGTCAGAAGCATCAACCCAAGGGGCAGCGGCAAGCATTGAAGAAAAAAATAGGCCAGAGGCAATGCTAGTAGCAAGGATCGTGGGGGTTAAAAAAGCCTTCATAACATCCTTTTAAGTATCATCGCGAGGCCACAATGCCTCAAAGTTAACACAAAACGCCTACGTAAAAACCATCAGGTACGCGGGTAAAATCTAAGGTTTAGCCAGCTTAAGCTTTGCTGCTAATGCTATCGCCACTTCTGAGTGAACAAATTGGCTCACATCGCCACCATGCAAAGCGACTTCCTTTACTAAGGTTGAGGAGATAAAGGAATTTTCCTCGGCAGGCGTTAAAAACACGCTTTCCAGATCTGGGCTCAATCGACGATTCATATTTGCTAGCTGGAATTCATATTCAAAGTCAGATACCGCACGTAAGCCACGCACTAGCACACTGGCTTTTTGTTCCTTGGCAAAATCCACTAACAGGCCAGAAAATCCCACCACCTCGACATTATCCAAATGAGCGGTGACACGATTTACCAGTTCAACCCGCTCTTCCAAGGTGAATCTTGGCTGCTTGGAAGGATTGGCTGCAATACCAATAATCACATGCTTAAACAGCTTAGCCGCTCGCTCAATCAAATCGGCATGACCATTGGTAATGGGATCAAACGTCCCAGGATAAATCGCTCTTGTGTGCATATAATTTACAAAAAACGTTTAAGCTACGGTATATAAAAGTCTATCACCCGCTTATACCGCTAAGCAAAATATCTTTCATATACTGAACGGAGCACTAGATATAGTCCCGATGGCATTTAATCCTACTCGGTATGCCATAGCCAAAAGACAGCCTAAAAGGTAGAATACTGACTCGAAAATTGTGATATGGCAGCTGTTAATTAATGAATCAATAGCACACCGAAACAATGACTACTTTCTGACCTTAACTTGGGTAGGTTTTATTGTGAAAATTCTCCTCGTATTTGGCACTCGACCTGAAGCAATAAAAATGTGTCCTTTGGCAAAAATGCTAGCCAATGACCCTCAATTAGATGTCAAAATTTGTGTCACAGCACAACATCGCCATATGCTTGACCAAGTGCTAAGTATTTTCGAATTGACCCCTGACTACGATTTAAATCTGATGAAGCCAAATCAAACCTTAGAATGGTTGACTGGCGCAATCGTTGAGGGTGTCGGGAAGGTCATTAAAGAATTTCAACCTCAACTGGTTTTAGTTCATGGGGATACTACCACTTCATTTTCTGCGGCTTTGGCGGCATTTTATCAAAAAGTTGATGTCGGTCATGTTGAAGCTGGTTTGCGTACAGGTGATATAACTTCACCTTGGCCAGAAGAAGCTAATCGAAAATTAACAGCTGTATTATCGTCATTGCATTTTGCACCAACCCCTTCCTCAGCTGAAAATTTAAAAAATGAAGGTTATCTTCCTGAAAGTATCTATGTTACGGGAAATACTGTAATTGATGCTTTATTTCAAACATTATCTATAACGAAGAAAGGCGATTTCCCACACTCTGATGAATTAAAAGACTTGCTAAATATATTAGACGGAAAAAAAGTTATTTTAATTACTGGGCATCGTAGGGAGAATTTTGGTGTTGGATTCGAAAATATTTGTACCGCACTAAAAACAATTGCATTAGAGAACAAAGATTGGGAGTTAGTTTATCCTGTACATTTAAACCCTAAAGTACAAGAACCAGTTTTCAAACACTTAGGTGGGTTAGATAATTTCCATCTTATTGATCCTTTGGATTATCAGTCTTTTGTAACATTAATGGATCGAGCTGATATTATTCTCACTGATTCAGGCGGAATACAGGAAGAAGCTCCATCCTTAAAAAAACCAGTGCTTGTTTTACGTGATAAAACCGAAAGACCTGAAGCTGTTTCTGCAGGAACGGTTAGACTTGTAGGAACTGATGTTGATAAAATAGTATCTGAAGTTAATATTTTGATAAAAAACCAAAAGGCTTTTGGTGATACAGTTAACCCTTATGGTGATGGGCATACGTGCCAAAGAATACTTAATATTATCAAACTTCATTATCAGGTAAAATAATGTCAAATATTTATATAATCTATCGCTCTATGTATAATTCGGAAAGGGCATTAACAACTATAGGCGGTATAGAAAATTACATTATTAGTTTAGCTGAAGTTTTATCTCGAAATGGGTGGGATTGTCATCTAGTACAACCCGCAAAAGATTCATTTTCTATAAAAACTGAACATATGAATGTTCATGGAATAAATACAGGATGCTTTCGTGGCAATCTAAAGAAGTATGCTCTTGCAAAATGGGTTAAAAAAAATGCAAATAAAAAGACTGATATTATAATTTATGCAACAGACTCATATTCGGTTAATTTGAAAGGTTATAAACAAATAGCTATTCAACATGGTATCTCTTGGGATAAACCAAGGAAAAATAAAAATGCCGTTATTCAATTTCTATCTTCGCTATTAAATCAATGTAAATATCTATCGTACATAAACAATAATTCAACATTAGTGTGCGTAGATCATAATTTTATAAATTGGTATCGTACTTGGTTTAATGTTAGCAGCAAGAATGTAAAAGTAATATATAATTTCTATACCGAAAGAGTTAATCAATCTGATTTTGATAAAAAATGGAGTGATGACCGTGTAATTAAAATAATTATTGCTCGTCGCTTTGTTGACTATCGTGGGATTGCATTGATTGCTCCAATTATAAGCAAACTATCAAATCAATATAGAATAGAAGTCAATTTTGCAGGTGATGGCCCTCTAAAACCATACTTAGAATCATTATTTTCTAGTCATTCTAACGTTAAAATAACTAAATATGGTCCATCTGAAAGTTTCAAAATACATAAAGAGCATCACATAGCTATCATTCCGACTTTAGGTTCTGAAGGTACATCTCTCTCAATGATTGAGGCTATGGCTGCAGGTTGTATGGTAATCAGTTCTAATATCGGCGGACTATCTAATCTCATTATTAATGAATACAATGGTTTATTAGTCATGCCTAATTCACAAGAAATGGAACAGGCACTTTTTACTGCACTAGATGATTTTGATTTCTGCAAAAAACTCGCACAAAATGGTTTAAACTCGATCGCTTATCCATGTAGCAAAGAAAAGTGGGGAAAAGATTGGATAGATTTAATGAATAAACAATAACACATATCAAAACCAGAGTTAGAAAAAAACAACTCTGGTTATCAAATTAATTTTTTAGTGTTTTATGTATCTTAGATTTAAATTTTCTAAATGCGACATTAAGATCTTTTCGCCATTTAGCTATATTGGGTTTGTAACGAATACCTCGATGATAACCTATATGTCTAACACTGCCTTTAGGGAAAATTGCAGCAATAAATCCTAATTCATAGTATTTATTGCCTGTACCGCCTTCGCTCGAATATTGTGCAATTGGAGCAATCAACTGATAATCGGCTAAACGCCTTAAACCCGGATTTAAAGTAAAACCATGCCAATAGACACCATGAAGTAAGTCATTTGTATGCATTATTTGATACTTTAACGACTCATCGGTAGGACAAGTATATAACTCAGACAACACCGAATGCCCATTAGTATCACTTGTCTCACGCAGCCAAACGGTTACAACTTTATCATCTGAAAGCAACACTTTCAGCGAATTTTCAACAAACCCTGTACGATAAAACTCCCAATCATCCTCACAATGAAAAATATATTCAGAAGTCACTAATGAATAAGCTTTATCAATACTTTTCATTTGTCCTAACTGAGGTTCATTATGAACCAGAGTAAATTCTATTCCTTTAAACTTACTTAGTGTGTTTTCAAGTTTTTCACGATTGTGACTATCTTCTATAACAATATATTGTGATATGGGATAAGTATTATACTTTAAAAAACTTTCAATTGTTTTTTCAAGTAAATCAAAACGATTACAACTCGTGATAACCAGTGAAACTGTGCGATTACTCATAACTATTCCTCACAATAGGTCCATCATAAATCAAAACCTCTCCAACCGTTTCATAACGCATTCATCTAAATCAATACCATTTAAATCCTGAAAAAGCTGGTGTAAGCGAGCAATTCTTAATGGTGGATTTCTTTTAAATAATACATAAATGATAGCATTGACTGTTTTTCGTGTTCGTAACCAATACTCAATAACGTTATGATGTTTGCGTAGATTATTTATAGAATCCTCGCTAATAAAGTCATCTAAACTAACAACATCTGAATTTGAAGCATATTGCTGCATAATCTCATCACGCTTTTGGGGCTCCAAATTTAAAAATCCATAACCATTTTTCAAATGCTTTAGATGAAAATATATTATCCCCATATATTTTTTTTCAATTTTTCTACCAACAAATCTAAATGCCTCAACATTTTTTTCTTGTGAGAAGTAGATATCTGAAGAAACAGGAAAGTACATATGATCCCCAGTACCAACTAGAGGTTCTCTTTTATAAACCCCTAATTTAGCATTCGTATCTAAAGCTAAATTCACACCGGAGAATGTATATATTTTATTAACACCCAACAACATATCACGTCTAATTTCCGTTATTACTGGAGTCAGATTTTTGTCGATAGCAACATGATCATCGTCTAATTTTGTTGCTATTTTATAGCTAGCTTTTGAAAGAGCATAATTATAAAAATTTGCCAAACTATGAACATTATCTGTTACACAGCTATTATGTTCATCTGAAAAAATAGGATGTACTTTAGGCAAATATTCAAAAATCTTTATTTTTTCAGGGTATTTCTCTTTTAATTCATTTAATATTTCAGCAGTGTTATCTGTACAATCATTATAACAGGCAACAATCTCATCATAATAAAGTAAATGAGACTCAATACTAAGCCTTAAAAATTCTGCACCATTTTTTATACGAAGAATGGCACTTATACCTGGTAATCTTGGTTTATCCAAACTAGTCAAATCGACGATAAAGTCACAATAATCACACACATTTTCATTAACACTCATAACTTGAGAGCCTCTAAATTCTTTAAAAAGAATAAATTTAAGATTTTCCCTTACAACTTAATCCACTGTTCTAACTGCTTTATCACAAGCTCAAGTCCATCCAATTTAGAATCTTTATTTAAACTTGTTGCCAATCGCATAATACCATCGGAAGATAATAACTGCTTAATATTACCATTAAGCGTATCAAGCTCAATCTCACAGCCAAAAGCAACATTTGCAGATATACATTTTTCAATCCTTGGCGGCTGATCCTTAGATACAGGAACAGCCAAGGTCGGTTTGTGCAGCGCTATCGCTTGTAATAAAGTATCTCCACCGCTCAATACGGCAGCCTTAGCCGCGGCCAAAATATTAATAAATTGCTGATTATTCAATTGAGGAATAACAACTACCCCCTCAAGCTCAGGCAGAGGATTTGGATAATTAGGGCCAAAAACCATGACACTTGTTATGCCAGATGCTTTATAGCTTTCATGAGCGGCCTGAGCAAAAATATCTGCGGCTAATTCGCCATTTACCTTGTGCCCACCAGAACCCGCATTAAATAATACAAACTCATTTTGCGTTAGCTGATATTGCGCTAATAATGCCGCTTGAGTGCTTGCATCGGGTTGAGTAAAGACTGGACCTATATTCAAAGGCGCGGGTTTATTAATGAGTTTCAGCTTCAGGCGATCTAACCAACTGATAGGACCGATCACAAATTCTGGTTGCACGACCCAATGACAATCCGTCACTAAAGCGCGGCCAATTTTCATTCCACGGCTACGCTTACGCTTGTGCTGGCTGAGAAATATGACCTTAGCGCCGAGTTTATGGGCATGGACTAACTGTGATTTACGCCCAGAAGCATCGAACAATACTATATCGGGCAGGTAATCAGACATGATTTGATTCACCGCTTTGACTTGTTTAGTCGGCGTATCTTTGAGTAATTCAGCAGGATAAGGGCATTGAGCTGCATAGGGTGCTTGTTCACTTAAAATAAACTTGATCTCGGCATTCGGCCAAGTTCTTTTCACCTCATCGGCAATGATCATTGAGCGCATATACTCACCTATGCCCTCTGCCGATGAGACTGGGATAAACAAGAACTTAGGGGCTTTTTGAGGAGCCATAATTAACCTTTAATCCAAATAAATTTATTCTGAAGTTTTAGTGTCATGCGCCACCTCATCAAACTTCTCAATCACAGCTTCAACACTAATCAATGACATTAGATGCTCGCCTTTAGCGCGAGTTCCCCACGTAATTTGTCCACTATGCTGCAACCTCATGGCCTCATCATAGGCACTCACCACATATTGCGGAGATAGATAAGGACCTGTGCGCCCAGGATTTGAATGGGCATATAAACCAATGACTGGCGTGCCTTGGGTCACCGCCATATGCGCAGGACCGGTATCTGGCGCTAACACTAAACTGGCGCGTTTTAGCAGTGCTAAGAGTTGAGTCAGACTGGTTTTGCCCACTAAATTATCGATTTTAGAAGGACAAGCCTGCAAAATTTGCTCGGCTAAATCCTTCTCAAGTTGAGTTGGACCACCGCACAGCATGACTCTAAATCCTTGCGCAATCGCATGGCTCGCGACGGCGGCATAACGCTCTGGTAACCAGTTACGTTCAGCCTTACTGGCTGCGGCGCAAATGATAAAGACTTTTTCATTGTCTTTAATCTGCGTCTGGGCAAATTCAGTATCCGCAATTGGCACAGGAATATGCCATTGAGGAGTAAGATCCTTAACGCCAATAGCCTTAGCGAATCCCATAAACCCTTCGAGCACATGGGGCTTGGCCAAGGGCTCCACCCTGTGATTTGTCACTAGCCACTGACCTTCTTTAGCGCGGGCACGATCAAAACCTATGCGCACCTTTGCCGAAATGGCTAATGAAGCCAAAGTGGCACGTAGCGCAACCTGCATATGCAGCAGCACGTCAAAACGTCGGCCTTTTAAGGCCTTACGCAAATTAAAATAGCTGCGCCATCCTTGAGATTTATCGAAAATAACAAACTCAATGCCGGGTAAATGCTTCAACAATTGATATTCGAGTTTACCGATCACCCATGTGATTTTGAGCTCGGGGTATTGCCGCTGAATCGCCTGCACCATTGCCACGGCATGACAGACGTCACCGATAGCGGATAAGCGCAGCAAACAAAGAGAATTCATGGTATTGGGATTTAAACTCATTGGGATTGAAGCTAAAAGCTCTTAAGGTTATTTGGCGCAAGCTAAGGATCTTAATGTAGAATGGCCCTAGGTGCCACGCTTAAGTCAACAAATCTCCGATGAATGCTCAGATACAGCTCATAAAAACCGCCCGAGGTCACATGGCAGTTTGCCAAGATACGCCAACAGATATCGATCCCGCGTGGTTCTCGGTGGATTTTTGGCGGGCTAAAAATGCTGTCGTAGGTTCATCCAAAGGCCGCTACACCACTTGGTTTGTGGCATTTGAGCACAGTCATTGGGTATTGCGTCATTATTGGCGTGGCGGCTTAATGGAGAAATTCAGCAAAGACGCTTACGTTTATACTGGCCTCGAAAATACCCGCGCCATGGGTGAGTTACGCTTATTAGACATTTTGTATCGCGAAGATTTTGCTGTACCTAAACCGATTGCCGCCAACATAGTGCGCGATGGATTATTTTACCGCGCCGATATCATTATCGAACGGGTCGAAGGTGCCGAAGATTTAGTCGCTAAACTCAGCAAAGGGATAATGAGCACTGAGCAATGGCAAGCATTAGGGGCTTGCATCGCCCAATTCCATCAGCGTGGTGTGTACCACGCCGACCTCAATGCCAAGAATATTCTGTTCCAGCCCGCGCAAACTGAACCCATAACGCCAGAACGGTTTTATCTTATCGATTTCGACCGCGGCGAGTTAAAAACACCGAGCCCGCAATGGCAGCAATCAAATCTAGACAGACTGTTACGTTCCTTCAATAAAGAACAAGCCAAGCTACCAAACCTTGCCTTCACCGCTGATAACTGGTCATCACTGATGCAGGGCTATCAAGCGGCGATGCAAAGCGCCTGAACCACTAAAAAATTATCTTTTTGAATTAATAGGTTATTAAAGACTTCGCGAGAAGAAATTGTCGTTGCAAGGCACCACGATTAGCCTCAACCACAGCCAATCCCGCGTTCACCGCCTGCAGGCGTAACTCAGGTTTAGCAAAATACTCAATCAAGTTAGCGGCAAGTTCATCCGCCGAAGTGACAACCCTTAACCCACCAGCATCCGCCAACATCTGCGTAATTTGGGCAAAGTCCCAATGGTTCGGCCCCACCATAACAGGCACGCCCATAGCGACTGGCTCCAAGGGATTATGGCCACCATTATTGATCAGCGTACCACCGACAAAAGCTTGGTCCGCCGCGCCGTAAAAAGTCAGAAGTTCACCCATGGTATCGCCGACCAGCACTTGAGTCGTTGCCGTCACAGGAAGATTACTGCTGCGACGAATTAATTCAAAACCTTGGCTGGCAACAACCTCAGCAACGGCAGAAAACTGCTCAGGATGACGCGGCGCAATAATCATCAAGGCATCGGGCCACTGAGCCAATAATTGCCTATGGGCAGTGAGCATGGCGTTAAATTCTCCAGGATGCACACTGCCAGCAACCCAAATCGGCGAGGTTTCACGCCCCCAAGCCTGACGCAACTGCTTGGCATTAGCTAAACGCTCAGGCGTAATACTGAGATCAAATTTCAAGCTACCGCATACTGTCACTCTGTCCGGCGATACTCCTAACTCGATAAAACGTTGCGCTTCTACTTGAGTCTGCACCGCAATAACATCGAGTCGTTGCAACATAGGTCGACTGAGTTTAGGGCGCTTAGCATATTGCGCCGCCGACTTGGCCGACAGGCGTGCATTAGCCAACATCAAGCGCACACCGCGTTTAGCAGCAACAGCAACTAAGTTAGGCCACAGTTCGGTTTCCATAATGATGCAAGATTTAGGTGAGACTTGGCGCAAGAAACGCCGCACGCACCAAGGTAAGTCAAAGGGCAAATAACAATGTTGCACTGAGTCACCAAAGGCTTTGCGCACCTGCGCAGATCCTGTTGGACTGGTTGTGGTAACCGTAATACTTAGCTCAGGGTGTGATTGCATAATCAAACGGATCAAAGGGATTGCCGCGAGCGTTTCCCCCATAGACACAGAATGGATCAGTAAATCCGTCGATTTTAGTTGGGTTAATCCAAAACGCTCCCCCCAACGACCACGGTAATCGGGACTTTTGATAGCACGAAATGCTAAATAGACGATTAGCAAAGGGGATAATAAATATAAGATCGTGGAATAGAGAAAACGATTCATTAAAAACGTGCTTATGAGTTTTGCCTGATGAATGGCGGCAATGTTAGCATATGCACCAAATTAGGGATAATTTACCAGCAGTATGGCGGTCGTTGGTTAACTCTATCTATGATGTGGCGTTCACTAGCAATTTGGATAACTTATGAAAACCCGCGACAAAATAATCTATGCCAGTCTTGAACTGTTCAACGAGCATGGTGAAAGAAACATCACCACCAATCACATTGCCGCTCACTTAAATATGAGTCCCGGGAATCTTTATTACCATTTTCGCAATAAAGAAGACATTATCCGCTGCATTTTCAGCTTATATGAGAATCATCTCGAATCGGGTTTCCAACCCTATGAAGATAAGCAAGTGGATGTGGAACTGTTAATCGGCTACTTCGATGCCATGTTCTATACCCTGTGGCAATTCCGCTTCATGTACGCCAACCTTGCGGATATTCTCGCCCGCGATGAAGAGCTAAAAAAACGCTATTTGCATGCACAGCAACAAGTCTTAACGCGTTCGAGCCACGTGCTGCATAAACTTAAGCAAGATGGCTTTTTACACTTAGAGAGCGACAAAATCACGCCACTGGCAGATACCATCAAGATGATCGTCAGCTTTTGGATTGGTTACCAACTCACGCAATCCAGCACATCGACCATCACTAAAGCGACACTTTATGAAGGCGTATTAAGGGTGCTGATGATTTTCAAAGCCTATGCAACCCCGACATCCGTCGCAACGTTTACTCGCCTAGAGCAACATTACCACGCGCTAGCGAGTCAAGAATCCCTCTAGCATCATCCCAAACACCTTTGTTGGGAACTCGCATTCGGAACTAAGCTCAAAGCAATTATAGTACTGAGTGCGAGCCCGTTTTTCGCTCTACATCTCTTAAAAGAAGACTCAGCCAAACAGTGGCAAACTTATGTTGCACATTAGTTTTTATAATGTAAAACCCACTTTAGCCCTAAACTCGTTTATCTTGCGAACCTGCATGAAAAAAAGGCTGTAGGCCGATTAGGTTTAGAGTTAGAATGCCGCCACTCCCAAAATCAGAATAAAGTTAACTAAGGAGATATCAGGTGGCCTCTACCTCATTCTACGCACAGATTAATCAACAGCTTGCAGACATCAAAGCCGAAGGCTTATATAAAAGCGAGCGTGTTATTGCCTCACCGCAACAGACTGCCATTCAAGTTAATCAGCAAGAAGTTGTTAACTTTTGCGCGAATAATTACTTAGGCTTAGCGAATCACCCTGAGCTAATCAAAGCCGCCCAACAGGGCTTAGACAGCCACGGCTTTGGTATGGCGTCAGTGCGCTTTATTTGCGGTACCCAAGATATCCATAAAAAGCTAGAAGCTAGCCTGAGTGAATTCCTCGGCACTGAAGACACCATTCTTTATTCTTCATGTTTTGATGCTAACGCCGGTTTATTCGAAACCTTGTTAGATGCAGAAGACGCGATTATTTCCGATGCGCTAAACCATGCTTCTATCATCGACGGTGTACGTTTATGTAAAGCCAAGCGTTTCCGCTATGCCAACAACGACATGGCCGATTTAGAAACTCAGTTGATCGCCGCGAAAGAAGCAGGCGCCCGTAATATCTTGATCGCCACCGACGGCGTATTTTCGATGGACGGCGTGATTGCTAATCTGCAAGGCGTATGTGATTTAGCCGATAAATACGGCGCACTGGTGATGGTCGATGACTCTCACGCGGTAGGCTTTATCGGCGCAAACGGCCGTGGCACCCACGAATATTGCAATGTGATGGACAGAGTCGACATCATCACAGGCACCTTAGGCAAAGCACTCGGCGGCGCATCGGGCGGTTTCACTTCGGGTAAAAAAGAAGTTATCGACTGGTTACGCCAGCGTTCACGCCCTTACCTGTTCTCTAACTCATTAGCGCCGTCAATCGTGACTGCATCTATCCATGTATTAGAAATGCTCAAATCAGGCCAAGCCCTGCGCGAAGCCGTATGGGAAAACAGCCGTTATTTCCGTGAGCAAATGTCAGCAGCTGGCTTTACCTTAGGTGGCGCCGACCACGCGATTATCCCAGTGATGATTGGCGATGCGAAACTAGCAGGCGACTTTGCTAACCGCTTATTAGCAGAACATATTTATGTTATTGGCTTCTCGTTCCCAGTAGTTCCTAAGGGACAAGCCCGTATCCGTACGCAAATGTCAGCGGCACATACCCGTGAGCAACTCGACAAAGCGATTACCGCCTTTACCCGTATTGCCAAAGAAATGGGCATTATTTAACCCCTATTTAGGACTTGAGACAATGAAAGCACTAAGCAAGTTAAAAGCCGAAAAAGGTATTTGGTTAGTCGATGCGCCTAAGCCAGTAATGGGCCACAACGATCTGCTGATCAAAATTAAAAAAACGGCGATTTGTGGCACCGACATGCACATCTACAACTGGGACGAATGGTCGCAAAAAACCATTCCCGTTCCTATGGTTGTTGGCCATGAATATGTAGGTGAAGTGGTTGATATCGGCCAAGAAGTTCGCGGTTTTAAGATTGGCGACCGCGTATCAGGCGAAGGCCATATCACCTGCGGCCACTGCCGTAACTGCCGCGCTGGCCGCACCCATTTATGCCGCAACACCTCTGGTGTCGGTGTAAACCGTGAAGGTTCATTCGCGGAATACTTAGTGATCCCTGCCTTTAACGCCTTTAAAATCCCTGATGACATCAGCGATGATTTAGCCTCAATCTTCGACCCATTCGGTAACGCCGTTCACACAGCGTTGTCCTTCGATTTAGTCGGCGAAGACGTGTTGATCACAGGCGCAGGCCCCATCGGCATTATGGCTGCGGCCGTATGTCGTCACGTAGGTGCGCGCCATGTGGTGATCACCGACGTCAACGAATACCGCTTAGAGCTGGCCCGTAAAATGGGTGCCACTCGCGCAGTCAATGTGTCTAAAGAAAGCCTGAAAGACGTGATGAAGGAACTGGGCATGACCGAAGGTTTTGACGTCGGTTTAGAAATGTCTGGCGTACCATCGGCCTTCCACGCCATGTTAGATACCATGAACCACGGCGGCAAAGTCGCTATGCTGGGTATTCCTGGTGGCGAAATGGCGATTGATTGGAGCAAAGTGATCTTCAAAGGTTTGGTCATTAAAGGCATCTACGGCCGCGAAATGTTCGAAACTTGGTACAAGATGGCGAGCCTCATCCAATCTGGCTTAGATATTTCGCCTATCATCACTCACCACTTCAAGATTGATGATTTCCAACAAGGTTTCGACGCTATGGGCTCGGGCCAATCAGGTAAAGTAATCCTCAGCTGGGATTAATCCTGCAGAGCATTACTTATACCCAAACGACCTGAAGATGCAGGATTCGTATCTTCAGATAGCTTGGGTATCGATGGGGCTGTACACTCGCAGCCCCTTGTTGCACACTTATCCCATCTTGATTTCCATCCCTTAGCTTTGTCAGGTTTTATTATGTCTTCCTTTAAACACTTAAGCGTTAATCAATTGCTGCAAATGACCGAAGCACAGCCAGTGCAAATCGTCGATATCCGCGATGGCAATAGCTTCACCAACGGCCATATTGCAGGTGCAACTAACCTGAATAACGAAAACCTCGCGCAATTTATTAGCCAAGCCGATATGGATAGCCCACTGGTGGTGGTTTGTTACCACGGCATGAGCAGCCAAAATGCGGCGCAATATTTATGCGAACAAGGTTTTGATGACGTTTACAGTCTAGACGGCGGCTATAGCGCTTGGCATGAGGCGAATGCATGATAGAAATTGGCCGACTCCCCAACAGTAGAGCCGCGCAGGCATTTGTCGATTACCTCAAAGGTGAACACATTGACTGCCAAATTGAGCCGCTGGTGCAAGGTGTCGCCATTCTCGTCATCCATGACAAAGATGTGGAGCAAGCACGTAAAGAGTTTGCCCATTTCATGGCTCATCCCTACGACAGTAAATATCTACAAGCCTCGTGGGAACACGGCGATACCCAAACTAAGATAGATTACGGCGCGCCTTCACTACAGTTGATTACCCAATTCATTACCGGCGCAGGCCCAGTCACACTCATCATATTTGCAGTTTGTGTACTCATTTTTGCAGCGATGAACTTAGGGTTCGCCAACCAAACCTACGCAGCACTGTCCTATTTTGGCGCGGTACCAAATTCAGAGTTCAGCCAGTTCTGGCGTGTTTTTACCCCGAGCCTGCTGCATTTTTCAGCCATGCACGTCATTTTTAACTTGCTCTGGTGGTGGTATTTAGGCGGTAAAATCGAAACCCGTATCGGCACAGCGCCATTGCTAATCTTGCTGTTTGTGGCGGGCACACTGCCAAACGTCATCCAATATTATGTCGGTGGGCCGAACTTCGGCGGGCTGTCTGGCGTTGTGTATGCCGTGGTGGGCTACACTTGGATCATGGGGATACGTAAACCTGTGGCAGGTATAGGCTTACCGCCATCATATATGGCCTTTATGATGATTTGGTTGGCATTGGGATTCACGGATATTCTAGGGGTTGCCGTTGCGAACGGTGCCCACATTGGTGGCTTACTCATAGGGTTAGCCCAAGGTTTATTCGATAGCCGCAAGTCCTCGAGCTCAATCTAATTCCGTGAACCAAGATAAATCCTGAAGAACGCATGGGGATTTATCTTGGTTCAATGACGCGCTCTTACACTTCTACAAACCTAACGCGCGTCAGTCATCTCCAGTACCTTAGCAACCAGCTTCTCGATGCCTGAATGCGCTTCAGCAATACTTCCAGCCAACATATATGCGGGAGTGCTGACAATTCGATTCGCTTCATCTACGACGATCTCATGCACAGTCGCGACTTGATGCTCTCCACCCATCAAATTGAACGCCGCAACAGTATCGCTATCATTACCAATAGTGCCTTTTACGCCATGGGGATATAAACGCGGGATCATCATAGGTGCGATACAGATAAAGCCAACGGGCTTTTTCGCCAGAATGAACTCATTGATAAAATCAGTCACCAGCGGATCCACTTCACACTCGCTGCCGTTCGTCGCAAAATTACACAGATTTTTCGCCGCCCCAAAACCACCGGGAATGATCAAGGCATCAAATTCGGCGATAGCTAATTCTGTGGTCGATTTGACTTCGCCACGGGCAATGCGCGCCGACTCCACCAGCACATTACGACTTGCTGTCGCATCGACCTCGCCAGTGAGGTGATCGACCACATGCATCAGTTTGATATCGGGTGCAAAACATTGGTAGTGAGCACCCCCTTTGGATAAGCATAAAAGCGTTAAAACCGATTCATGGATCTCTGTTCCATCGAAAACACCGCACCCACTCAGTAACACTGCGACTTTTTTCATTAAAAATATCCTTCTTATGTCATTAAGTTTTAACAAACTACAAACAAACTAGTTGATCTGATTAAAAATCGTGCTAACTTAATTCGTCGAATCTGACGGGTGCCGAAAATTAAGCCAATCCTTAGATGTATTTTACGGAGTCAATAAAAAATCCACAAATTGGGAAGATTTTTTAAGAAACAGTATTAAACTCACACAAATCTTTTATAAATATAAAAAACAACAACTTAAAAATATCGCACTAAGCCGTAATCATCGCCATTATTCTCAGTTGACTTTTTCACTCACAGACTTATCCACAGGCTGGAAGTCATTTTGCCGTGGCTGAAATAGCGCTTATGTGGCATGCTTAGCGCCATCTAAGTCATCGATAAACGAAAAATACTTATGCCAACCGTCGCTAAAAACCCACTTGTGCTTGTGGATGGATCTTCTTATTTATATCGCGCTTATTATGCGCCTCCTCACCTGACAAACTCAAAGGGCGAAGCAACCGGTGCCGTTTATGGCGTAGTGAATATGTTACGCAGCTTGCTGACTCGCTATCAGCCAAGCCATATCGCAGTCGTGTTCGATGCCAAGGGCAAAACCTTCCGCAATGACATGTACAGCGAATACAAAGCACAGCGCCCACCTATGCCTGATGACCTACGTTCGCAAATCGAACCTCTACATCGCATTATTCGTGCACTGGGTTTACCACTGATTTCGATTTCCGGCGTCGAAGCCGATGACGTGATCGGCACTATTGCTCGCCAAGCCAGTTTAGAAAACCGTGCAGTGCTTATCAGCACTGGCGATAAAGACATGGCGCAGTTAGTCGATGAGAACGTCACGCTCATCAACACCATGACAGACACCATAATGGGCCCAGAAGAAGTCGCGATTAAATTTGGTGTTGGTCCAGACCGTATCATAGATTTGCTCGCGCTGATGGGCGACAAGGCCGACAACATTCCCGGCTTACCCGGCGTTGGTGAGAAAACAGCGCTCGCTATGCTCACAGGAGCCGGCAGCGTGAGTAACTTATTAGCTGAACCCGAAAAAGTCGCCGAGCTCGGCTTTAGAGGTTCTAAAACCATGGCGGCGAAGATCATTGAAAATGCCGACATGCTCAAGCTTTCTTACGAACTCGCCACCATCAAAACCGATGTCGAACTTGAGCAAGACTGGCACGAACTCACCATCAAGCCCGCGGACAAAGATGAACTGATCAAATGCTACGGCGAGATGGAATTTAAGCGTTGGTTAGCCGAAGTCTTAGATAACAAAATCACTGCAAATACCTCAATTGATGCGGCATCCGAGACACAAGAAGACTCAACTCCAGTCGAAGCGATTGCAACGCAGTACGACTGCATTCTCACGGAAGCCGAATTAGACGCTTGGATTGCTAAGCTTAAGCAAGCCGACTTGATGGCGGTAGACACTGAAACCACCAGCTTAGATTACATGGTGGCAGAATTAGTCGGGATATCTTTCGCCGTTGAGGCAGGAAAAGCCGCTTATCTGCCTTTGACCCATGATTATGTTGGCGCACCGACTCAAATCGATAAAACCGTCGCGCTAGAAAAACTGCGTCCACTGCTTGAAGATCCAAAACTTAAGAAAGTCGGTCAAAATCTTAAGTACGACATCAGTATCTTAGCCAATGCAGGCATCAAATTGCAGGGCGTCGCTTTCGACACTATGCTCGAATCCTATGTCTTCAACTCAGTAGCTTCGCGCCATGATATGGATGGCTTAGCCCTCAAGTACTTAGGCCATAAGAATATCAGCTTTGAAGAAATCGCCGGTAAAGGTGCAAAACAGCTGACCTTCAACCAAATTCCACTGGAAACGGCTGCGCCTTATGCGGCCGAAGATGCCGACATCACCCTGCGTTTACACCAACATTTGTGGCCAAGACTTGAAAAAGAAGCGGAACTGGCCGCTATGTTTACCGAAGTCGAATTGCCGCTGATCCAAGTATTGTCGGATATTGAACGCCAAGGGGTATTAATCGACAGCATGTTACTCGGCCAACAAAGCGACGAGCTGGCGCGTAAAATCGATACCTTAGAAGAAAAAGCCTACGACATTGCCGGTGAGAAATTTAACCTTGGCTCGCCTAAGCAACTGCAAGTACTGTTTTTTGAAAAGCTAGGTTACCCGATCACCAAAAAGACCCCCAAGGGCGCACCATCGACCGCGGAAGAAGTGTTGGTCGAATTGGCGTTAGATTTCCCTCTGCCAAAGGTGATCCTCGAACATCGCAGCCTATCTAAATTAAAGAGCACTTATACAGATAAACTGCCACTGATGGTTAACGCTAAAACGGGTCGCGTACACACTAGCTATCATCAAGCTAATGCTGCGACGGGGCGCTTATCATCGAGCGAGCCTAACCTGCAAAATATTCCTATCCGCACCGAGGAAGGCCGTCGCATACGCCAAGCCTTCATCGCCCCCGCAGGTCGTAAAATTTTGGCCGCCGACTACTCACAAATCGAACTGCGGATCATGGCGCATTTATCCCAAGATGCCGGCTTACTCAAAGCCTTCGCCGAGGGCAAAGACATTCACAGAGCTACGGCTGCCGAAGTGTTTGGCACTGACTTTGATGAAGTAACCACAGAACAGCGTCGCCGCGCCAAAGCGGTTAACTTCGGCTTAATTTACGGCATGTCAGCCTTTGGTTTAGCACGCCAGCTCGATATCCCGCGCCATGAAGCACAAACCTATATCGACACCTACTTTGCCCGTTATCCAGGCGTATTACGTTATATGGAAGAAACGCGTGCGGGTGCTGCTGACTTAGGTTACGTATCGACTCTGTTTGGTCGTCGTCTCTACTTACCCGAAATCCGTGATCGTTACGCGATGCGCCGCCAAGGTGCTGAACGTGCTGCGATTAACGCGCCAATGCAAGGCACGGCTGCCGACATCATCAAAAAGGCCATGATCAATATTGCCCAGTGGATCAAGACAGAAACCCAAGGCGAAATCACTATGATCATGCAGGTTCACGATGAATTGGTGTTTGAAGTCGATGCGGATAAAGCTGAAGCGCTTAAAAAGACAATCTGCACTTTAATGGCACAAGCCGCCGATCTCGATGTTGAACTACTTGCCGAAGCGGGCATTGGTAATAACTGGGATGAAGCCCACTAACCTTAGTGACATCAAAACCAACACTATCAATATGATTTAAAGTAAATAAAGCTAACCTGAATTCAATATCTTGAGCTCAGGTTAGCTCTCTCCCGTCTTAATCATCTCTAAGCACATCAATACTGAGTCCCTTTCATCACTGTGCGAAAATTATCTTTTCACAATACAAATCAGATCCTTAAGTTAGGCAAAACTGCATCGGCAGCACAATGTATGACTCTCAACGAAGCAATCTCGACTCCGCACGTATTAGACCATCAAGTTCGGCGCAACTTAACAGACGACACAAACCATGACTCACAACTAAACATTCCTTACCCCCACAAACACTAGAGCCTTAAGTACGATGCAACTTCATCGGCAGCAACATGCATAACTCACTACCAAACAATCTTTACCTGATTCATTTAGCAGTAGAGCTCATCGATACACTGCCGCAGCAGATGGAGACTCAAGGGTGTGATTACACGAATCTAAACGGCGTTAAAGCCAGCCATATATGCTCAAAAGTGTCATAACGGTTGTTCTCTCACGCGTACACTAAAACATTAAGCCGGATTTAGAGTAAAAACATTAAATCTCAAATATTGATCTCTTTTGTATATAAATTTCGGATTACCCCTCTAAATCAGCCGATTAAGCATTTTTAATGAAATTTTAAGATCAATTTAAGATGCTTTTTCACTCACAACCTGAGATCAAGCGCACATAATTACCTCTTTTTTGAAAAAACTGTTTTCCATTTAAAGATAAATGGAGTAATATTCTCTGCGTAGGGTACAGAGGTTAAGATGTTCTATCTTTCAGACCTTTATTTCACTTATAGTGATGAGCCAAATTCTGGCGCCTCAGCAACTTGTTTGCTGAGGCTTTTTTTTGCTCTTTTTTCAAACTTAAAGTAAATTTTAGAGTATTTACTTTAATAAAAAGTAAATTGGCTGTATGCTAGTTTCATTGAGAACCATTGAAGCTAATTTGGTGGTGCTTGAGTCTTGTTGAATTTAGCTTCTCCCCAAAAGAGCTAATATTTTTGGCCGGTGACACTGTCATCGGCTATTTTTTTGCTTAAAATTGACAAAAAGTTAATAGGGATAAAAGCTTAACAAGAGGGAAAGATAAGGAAAATTACAGTAAGAACAGAGAGGCGGCATACACAGTCAAACTCGACCATGTACGCCAAAACAGGCAATATTATTCAGCGTTGTTCACCGCATCTAACTCATCGGTCAACCATTGCGGATGACACCATTCATTTAGAATAGCCAGCACTTTAGGCTTACCGGTTCCTTTGAGCGATGAGAAAGGCTCAACTTGTACCCAGTCACCAAACTCACTCAACGCCAGACGCACTTCATTTACGGTTTTCATCTTAGCGCTTTGAGCTAATTTGTCTGACTTGGTCAGCAAAGCTAACACAGGGATTTCACTGGCAACCGCCCACTCGATCATCTGCATATCGAGATCTTTTAGTGGATGACGTATATCCATCAAGACAACCACGCCACTTAAACAAGCGCGTTTTTGCAAATATTCACCTAATGCCTGCTGCCATTTATTTTTCAACGCAAGCGGGACTTGTGCAAAACCATAGCCAGGTAAGTCAACTAAACGACGCTGAGCATCTAACTCAAATACGTTAATTAATTGAGTTCGACCTGGGGTTTTACTGGTTCTTGCTAAACTTTTTTGCTCAGTTAATGCATTGAGTGCACTAGACTTTCCAGCATTAGAGCGGCCAGCAAATGCAATCTCAACTCCAACATCGCCGGGCAGATATTGATCCAAATGTGCAATGTCAGGTGCACTGATTAAAAACTTTGCCCTACGAAAATCTATACGAGATTCAGTCACTATTTACTCCGAAATTTTTCTACGCAATACCATAATTTATGAAGAATTACTTACTTTTCCACGTTTTCGTGTAAAATATTACTCCGATCACATTAATCATATTTTACCACGCTTGCGGGTCACCCTAGTAAGCTCAGGATAATAATCTTAACCAGAAGTTGGAACGCCATGAAAAAGCTAGCTCTTGCGCTGTCTGTTGTAATTGCCGCCATATCTTCACCTGCGATTGCTGAAGGTAATGCTGAAGCGGGAAAAACGAAAATCATTGTCTGTTCAGCCTGCCATGGTATGGACGGTAACAGTATGATCGATATGTACCCTAAACTTGCGGGCCAACACGCCACTTACCTCCAAAAGCAACTACATGATTTCCGTAGTGCAGCACAAACTGGCGGTAAAGATGGTCGTATGGATCCTATCATGAGTGGCATGGCAATGCCTCTAAGCGATCAGGATATTCTAGACATTACTGCATATTTTTCTAGCCAAGCAATCCAAGTGGCTGAAGCAAAAGATATCCCTGAGTTAGGCGCTAAACTTTACAAAGGTGGTGATGTTTCCCGTGGCATTACCGCTTGTATGGCATGTCATGGCCCAGATGGTAAAGGCGCTGAACTTGCAGGCTTCCCAACACTGGCTGGCCAACACGCCAACTACATTAAGATCCAGCTGACAAAATTTCGTGAAGCGGGTCGTCATAATGACCTGAACGGCATGATGCAAGATGTGGCTAAAAAGCTAAGTGACAGCGATATCGATGCGCTATCTAAGTACCTTTCTAGCCTGAAGTAATCTTAGTCAGTTAAGAAAAGGGTGTATTGTCACCCTTTTTTTACACCACCAAGTTTACGTGAACGTAAACTGCATAAGATTCATGCTTGACATAGATCACAGATTTCGGTTTAATAAGCCCCGTACCGAGATAAACCCATCTGTTTGTACAAAAAGATTAATAATAACTTGCAGGTTTCGGTATAATTAACATTCAAGATATAAGAATAAAGACACTCAATAACAATAATATACTTAAGACCACTCTCTAATAATAACAAGAGTCGTGATTTCCACTTGAAATCCAGGTCAGCACCATTTTGTAAGGGATGGCCGATAACGCCAATTTGCTTCTAGCAAAACACCTTACACTCAGGGTAACTTGCCCCATCAGGACACAATTTACATGATGTAAATTGTAGCAAAGGAAGCTATAAGCTTAGGATGCACTGGCTGGATGCTTGTTATCACTGGAAGGTACTTAAGTAACATGGATGGTTAACTAAACGTCAATGAAGACGATGCTATACAATGATGTGTCGCGAGACCATCTACGGAAACTGTGGTCAGGATGGCGACAGAAAAAATAAAGTGTCTGGAAGACCGTTAACAAAAATAATGCAGGGAAAGCAGTAAAAAAAAGAAGGATACCGACCGGGAAAGTCGCATAGCAAGTATGGATACTTGGAATCAGGATAAGGTGCTAAAGCACCCTTTGTAAGGCGGCAGTTTAACTGCCGCCTTTTTTCTTTTGTAACACACCCTAGTGTCTAAAATGTGCACTCGACCAATATAATTGGTACAATCAAAGCCTTAATAACCACTTCAGCAGACTCAATGCCCAGATGCCCTCTTTGTCATAACAGTCAGACACAACTCCTTCATCAAGATAAAAAGCGGAGTTTTTATGTTTGCAAGACATGTGAGTTAACCTTTGCGGATGCCAATAGCCATTTACCACCCGCGGCAGAGAAACAAAGATACGGTCGTTCACGCATAGCGTTGAAGCAAAAGCAGCTATCGCAATTTATTTTGCCGCTGTTAGCACAATTAGAGCAGCAACAAGCTGGCAGCTTATTAGGATTGAATTTTGGTCGCATACTCGATGATGAGAGTTTGGCGACCATAGAAAATGCGGGCCACAAGTTAAATCAATATGATCCCTTTTTTGCCCCGAATCATGATGTGTTAAAGCAAGAATATGATTTTATCTGCTGTTATCGCGTTTTTGAGCATTTTCAGTACCCGATAAAAGAATGGGCCTTACTCTCGAGACTACTGCATCCTGGTGGTTGGCTAGCGATAAGCACACCGTTACTGACTGAATTAGATGGTTTTGCTAAGTGGCATTATAAGAACAACCTCACCCATGTGAGCTTTTACCAGCGACAAACCTTTGAGTACCTAGCAAACAATAGCGATTTTGAACTATTATTTGCCGCAAAGGATCTCGTTTTGATGCAAAAAACATCATAATCTGGTATAACACTCGGCCTAATTTCGCACCTTGTAGACAAGCTCAACCTTAGTCTGCAGGGCCATACGTTGTAAACAATTGAGAAGACCATGTCTCGTAGCAAGAAAACACGCAAGGGCGGCGAGAACAGCCCTAAGTTACAGCCAAGAGTGAAGAAGCAAGATCGCGCTGTAGCGACTGGCAAACGTAAAGATTCTGGCAATAAATCAGGCAGTCGTCATAACGAAAGCTTAATTTTAGCGCAAGCGCCGCAACAGCAGGCCGCTAAGAAAAAAGACCCGCGTCATGGCAGCAAAAAGCCTATTGCTTTAGCGATTCCTGCGGCAGTGGTAACAGACAAAGCCGCTCAGCCAAAAGTGAAACAAGCTAAGCTGACTGACGAGCAAAAACTGCTGAAATTGGAAGAAGATCCAAGATTAAATCAGCTATTAGATATGCTGGAAGAAGGCCGCGACCTCAACGATGATGACCAAAAATGGTTAGATCAACAGCTGAATAAGATTGAAGCCCTGATGGTTAAACTCGGCATTAGTGACGATATGGACGATGATGCACCTTCATCACCAGCTAAGTCTTTGTCTGACGATGAGTTGTTCGACAAGTTCGAATCAGGCGCTGACTTACTCAAAGATTATCAAGACAAGTTCTAACCTCTCAGTGCTAAGGCATAGGGAACTCAGTTTTTAGCTGTGCTCCTTATGCCATTCATATAAGGAGTCTCTGTGTCTACGGCTATCATTATTCTCGGTTTTATCATCATAGTAGCGCTAAGTAGCTACGCCACCTTCTTAATCCTAAAACTCAAGCAGCAAAAAAAGCGTCAGCAGGCCGAACAAGCCGAGCGTGAAGTCACAGCGAATGCAAAACGTGCCCAAGTTTTAGATGATATCCGCTATATCGCCACTGCCATGATTGAAGACCGCTGTGAGATCTCTGAAGGCGTGGTCAGAATTGGGCGATTATTTGAAATCCTGTCATTGAGTGAGCGCGTGGCTCCCGATTACCCTTCATTATTCAAACACTTTGAGTTAATTAAAGATCATCCCATCATGGATGCTCGCCAAGCCTTGCCTAAGCAAGAAAGAATGAAGTTAGACTTGATCAGAATGAAGTCCGAAGCGGCATTAGAGCAAGGCATTAGTGCTGATGCGAAAAAACTGGCGGATTACCAAGCCAAAGCGATGCATTAAACCTGCTCATTGTTATACCTCAAGACCACTTATGCAGTGGTTTTGAGGTCATCTCGATAAAACCCACTCCAATCTTTCCTTCCTTACTCCCGTGAGCCTGCGCACAAAACCGCCATATATCGACAGACAAGCGTACTTTTTTGATGGATATTGCGTAACTTCTAAAAAGACAGACGTCATTTTTACAACCTAGATCAAGGTTATTTACTTAAGAACCTTGCATACTTCGCTTGTTGCTAATTTACCCACGGAGGACACGCCTTGAAGCAGCCCACTCAGATTAGCTGGGATCAGTCGATGATCGAAAAATATAACTACAGCGGTCCCCGTTATACCTCTTACCCAACGGCATTAGAGTTCGATGATACATTCACCGAACAAAATCTGCTGACGGCCATTGAAAATAGCAAAAGCGATAAACTGTCGCTGTATATTCATATCCCGTTCTGCGCCAAGCTTTGTTATTACTGCGGCTGTAATAAAGTCATCACCCGCCACCAACACAAAGCCGATCAGTACATTGAATATTTAAGCCAAGAAATTATTAAACGTGCGCCCCTGTTCAAACATTACAGTGTGACCCAAATGCATTGGGGCGGCGGTACACCCACGTTCTTAAATCCAGAGCAGATTCTTAAACTTACGTCATTGATTAAAGCTAACTTTAACTTTGCGGAAGAAGGCGAGTACTCAATTGAAGTCGATCCTCGCGAGATAGAACTGTCAATGCTCGACACGTTGAAAGAAGCGGGCTTTAACCGTATCTCCATCGGCGTACAAGATTTCAATAAAGAAGTGCAAATTGCCGTTAATCGCGAACAAGACGAGCAATTTATCTTCGACTTAATGGCTAAAGCGAAAGCCATGGGTTTTGTGTCAACCAACATAGATTTAATCTATGGTTTGCCACACCAAACGCCAGAAACCTTTGCCGTCACTATGCAGCGCGTTTTAGATTTATCGCCTGACCGTCTGTCGGTATTTAACTATGCTCACTTACCTGCGCGCTTTGCCGCTCAACGTAAGATCAAAGATGAGCATTTACCTTCGCCAAAACAAAAACTCGAAATGCTGCACCAAACTATCGAGACCTTAACTGGCGCTGGCTACCAATATATCGGTATGGACCACTTTGCTAAACCCGATGACGAGTTAGCCAAGTTACAGCGTGAAGGCAGACTGCACCGCAACTTCCAAGGTTATACCACCCAAGAAGAATGCGATTTGTTAGGTCTTGGCGTATCGTCCATCAGTCAGATTGGCGACTGCTATGCGCAAAACCAGAAAGATATCCGTCCTTACTATGAAGCCATAGATAAGGAAGGCCATGCTTTGTGGAAAGGTTGTAGCCTGAACCGTGACGATGAAATCCGCCGCGTAGTGATTAAACAGCTGATTTGCCACTTCGAATTAGATATGGCGAAAATTGATGAGAAACTGGGGATTAACTTCGAAACCTATTTCGCAGAAGATCTTAAGTTAATGCAGACATTTATCGATGATAAATTAGTTGAAATCGTCGACAGACAGATCACTATCAGCCCTACTGGCCGTTTATTGATCCGCAATATCTGTATGTGCTTCGACCTTTACTATCGTCAAAAAGCGCGTCAGCAACAATTCTCACGCGTGATCTAAAGCGCCTATCGCTGCACTCGCGAACGCTCACAAAAAATCCGACTCTAAGTCGGATTTTCTATTTATAGCTATTTTTAGTAATAACTAAGAGCTTATGCCTTAGTTGCATACAGTGCTTTGCGCTCACTGTCTGATAAAAATGCCATTTCAACGCCGTTACGTTGCACCTGGGCTAGCTCAGCATCGGTTAATTTGAGTTCCGATTTGGCAATACGATACTCATGATTAATGTCGATAGCACTCACACCGGGATCATCGGTATTTAGACTTATCAACACGCCTGCATCCATAAAGGTTCTAAAAGGATGCTCAGCGTAAGAACCCACAGTAGAAGTATGCAAGTTACTGGTTGGGCAAGATTCGATACCAATACTGTGCTTAGCAAGATATTCCATCAGCTTAGGATCGTGAACCGCGTTCACCCCGTGACCAATTCGCGTCGCGCCAAGTTCTTGAATCGCTTGCCACATACTTTGTGAACCCGCAGCTTCACCGGCGTGAGCCGTAATCGCCAGACCAGCATCACGAACACGTTTAAAGTGATCGTTAAATAACTCGCCAGGGAAGCCCAATTCATCACCGGCTAAGTCCATAGCCACGAGGTGTTGTTTATGGGCGAGTAAGCCTTCAAGTTCTTGAGTACAAGCGGCTTGACCGAATGAACGTGACATAATGCCAATCAAATTGATCTTCACGTTATAGTCTTTTAAGCCCGCTTTAACGCCATCAACGACCGCCTCAACTACGCCTTCAATCGGTAACTTATGGTTCATCGCCATATAGTAAGGACTAAAACGTAACTCAGCGTAATCTAAGCCAGACAACGCCGCATCGGCAACGTTTTCATAGGCCACGCGTTTAACCGCATCCAAATCTGCGAGTACAGCAACCATCCAATCGAGCTTCTTTAAGAAGGCGACTAAGCTAGTTTCTTTCCCCTGAATTTGCACAAAAGGTGCGAGAGTCTCTAAAGAATCGGCAGGTAGCGCAATGCCGTGTTGGTGTCCTAGTTCCCAAATGGTGTTCACTCGCACATTACCGTCTAGGTGACGATGCAGATCCACCAATGGAATGGATGTATCAATCATATTTAACCCCTATTTGAACTACCCAGCCAATGCTTTTGTTATTTGGTCGCGGGCGGACACTAAGTTTAACACGCATTTTCAAGGGCATTTATGCGCCAACCGCATTTAAATTCACATTCAGTCACAATTCTGCTTAATATCCATACAAGGAACTGCCGTATTCATCAGGCATAATGACTTCAATAACAACGAAAATATCAGAGATCGACTATGCATAAACTCTTAACCCCCAGTTTATTGATATGCGCATTAAGCGCCTGCAGTACTACTCAAACCACAAAAAATAGTCAAATCGCAGCGCCACAGACAATATCGGCAGCACAGTCGCAAGTTGAGCTCATAGCTCCCGCGCTGCAAGCGATCATCGACCAAAGCTGGCAATTACAGCTCAGCGCGAGTCCTGAAATGGCTTACAGCATGGGCGATGCCAGTGCCGCAGGAAAATTAACGGATCTCTCGCCAGCCGCGCTCGCTAAGCTTAATCAAGGTCAAATCGCAGTACTAGCGCAGCTCAAAGCACTCGACCGCGGTAGCTTGAGTAAAGAAGATAAGATTAACGCCCAAATACTGGAAGATCAGATCCAAAACGATGTCGACCTATATCGCTTTAAGGATTATTACCTGCCCATTACCGCGGAAAGCGGCTTCCACGCTTATATCACCTCAATCGCACAGGGAAGATTCAACACCCTTGAGGATTACCGCAACTATATTGCCAAACTCAATGCACTCCCGGCCTATTTCGCTCAGCAAACTCACTGGCTAAAACAAGGATTGGCCGAGGGAATCACGCCACCTAAAGTGACACTCACTGGCTTTGAAGACAGTATCAGTGCTTATATCGTTCCAGTGGAAAAGAGCGGTTATTTCAAACCCTTTACTCAATACCCCAGCTATTTCACTGAAGCACAAAAAACTCAGCTGACTCAAGAAGGTCGCGCTTTAGTCGAGCAAAAAGTCTTGCCGCTGTACCAAAACTTCTATGATTTTATGACCAAAGAGTACATTCCCAATGCGCGGGAAAATATCGCGGCCAGTAGCTTACCTAATGGTGCTGAATTTTATGAGAATCGGGTACGTTACTATACGACCTTGAATATGACATCGGCAGAAGTGCATGAACTGGGCTTAAAGGAAGTTAAGCGTATCCGCCAAGAGATGGAGCAAATCATCAAGTCCGTTGGCTTTAAAGGCAGCTTTGCCGACTTCTTACATTTCCTGCGGACCGATCCCAAGTTTTACACCACAAGTCCCGATCAGTTACTCAAAGAAGCGGCATTTATTGCCAAAAAAGCCGATGCCATGCTGCCTAAGTACTTTGGCAAACTTCCCCGTAAACCCTACGGCATAGCGCCAGTGCCCGCCGAAATTGCGCCGAAATACACCACAGGCCGATATTCAGGATCGAACAGCGATGACGAACCCGGTTACTACTGGGTCAACACTTATGCATTGGATAAGCGCCCACTCTACGAATTAGAAGCCTTAACCTTGCACGAAGCCGTACCCGGTCATCATCTGCAAATATCACTCAACTCTGAGCTAACGTCACTCCCAGACTTCCGTCGTTATGGCTATATCTCTGCCTTCGGTGAAGGCTGGGGTCTGTATTGCGAATACTTAGGTTTAGAGGCTGGCTTCTATCAAGATCCGTACAGTAACTTTGGCCGCCTAACCTATGAAATGTGGCGGGCGGCGCGTTTAGTCGTAGATACTGGCATGCATGCCCAAGGGTGGAGCCGTCAACAAGCCATCGACTTTATGGCCAGCAATACCGCGCTATCACTGCACAATGTCACGACCGAAATTGACCGCTATATTTCCTGGCCAGGACAAGCCTTGTCCTACAAGATTGGCGAATTAACGATCAAGCGGTTACGCGCTAAAGCAGAACAGGAACTCGGCGGCAAGTTTGATATTCGCGCCTTCCACGACGCTGTGCTCGAAAATGGCTCAGTGCCTATGTCGATCCTCGAACAGCAAATCACTGATTTTATTGAAGTTAAAAAGGCGACACGCTAAGTTAATCACGACCATGGGAGTCGTTATTTTCAGACTCCCATGGTTGTCTGTTACACTCTAGCAAACCATTCAAGCCAAATGATTTGCGACTGAGTATGAGCCAAGCCAAAGCGACATTTTCGACAGAACACGATTTAAATACCTCAGAACAGCAAGCCTTCTGGAAAAGCGTTGTTCAAGACACGCTGATCACAGCCGATGGCATCACGCTGGCCTATATGATGGTCAAACATCCCCAAGCTCATACCGCAATCGTTCTCAGTAGTGGCCGAGTTGAATCCTATTTAAAGTACCAAGAATTAGTCTTCGACTTGTACCAACAGGGTTACTCCGTTTATGCGATCGATCACCGTGGCCAAGGATTGTCGGATCGTATGACAATCAATCCGCACATGGGTCATGTGCGAAGGTTCAATGATTATATCGATGATTTTGCACTGTTTATGCAAAAGAAAGTGTTACCACAAAACGACAAACAGCTCATGCTACTTGGCCATTCAATGGGTGGCGCGATTGGCACTTTATATCTCAAACAACATCCCGATATTTTTACCGCAGCGGCATTTTCAGCGCCTATGTATGGCATCAAATTACCAATGCCAAAAGCATTCGTGCGCTGGTTAGCCAGTAAGCTCGATAACACTCTCAATGGCGGCGAACCTAACTATGTGCTTGGAGGGCAAAACTATAAGCCGGTTCCCTTCAAAGGGAATGAGTTAACCCATTGCCAAACTAGATACCAAGCCTATCGAGACTTGTATGATGCGGCGCCTAAGTTACAACTCGGTTCCCCAACTAACCGTTGGTTGACAGAATCTTTAGATGCAGCAGACACTTGCGTACTGGCAACAGCGCAAATTCGCACGCCGATCCTGATACTGCAAGCGAGTGAAGATAAGATTGTTGATAATGCGGCTCAGAATCTTGCGGTGAGCACTCATTGCCAATTGAAGGTGATAGCGGGGGCTGCCCATGAGATTTTTATGGAAAAAGACGCCTATCGAAACCAAGCCTTAAATTATGCCCTCAACTTCTTTAAACGCTACGCAGCAAAGGACGAGGACAAACAAGCTGGATAAAGTCTGCTTGATTTAGTGCTCGGCTGAATAAATAGCCCTGATAACCATCACAGCCAAATTCAACAAAGGCTTGATATTGTTGGGGCGATTCAACGCCTTTAGCCACAACATGCAAATTAAATTGCTGTGCAGAGACAATTAACGCCTTCACTCTTTGTGGCATTGTGGCTAATGAATCAATACAACTCATATCCAATTTAACCGCAACTAATGGCTGGTTGGCTAAACAACTCAAAGCACTCGAGCCAGAACCGAAATGATCGAGGACGATACCTATCCCCGCATCGACCAACTTAGACACGCGCTCAGCCACAAACTGTGGTTGCATTAACAATGCGGCCTCATTGAGCTCGATACCCAGTTGATGAGCCGCAATGCCATGTTCCTTAACTAACGCAACCAATGCATCAACAAAATCTGCCTGACCAAATGAGAATGCACTGATATTTAGGGTTAAAGTCGGTAAACTCCGACCTTGAGTATGGGATATCTGAATAAACTGACACGCACGTTTAGCGACCCAAAGATCAAGCTCAGCAATCATTCCACCCTGTTCGGCTAACGCTACAAACTCTGCAGGCGGAATAAACTCGCCATCGGCACGATACCAACGTGTAAGCACTTCGGCCGAGACCAGTTCACTGTGCGCATTCATTACAGGTTGGAACATTAACGTCATGCTATCTTGCTGTAATGCCGTCTGTAATTCTTGTTGTAACTGTTCATCACGGCTCTGACGTAAATCCATCTCAGCATGATAGAAAGCGCATCCCGCTTGCCCTGGTCGCTTAGCACTCAAGGTTGCTAGCTCGGCGCGGCGCATCACTAAAGCAGGATCTAAGGTCTCTATGCTGTCGAGCAAACAAATCCCCACATTCGCGCTGAGTTCAAAGTGATGATGACCGTAATGGAATGGTCGAGCAATCACTTGCCTTAACTCACTCGCAAGGGCTAAAGCACGACGCGCAGCCACTGAAGCATCTATCGCTAAGTCTTTAGCCAGCAAAACAAAATCACCGGACTCTAATCGACCAGCGGTAATATTCTCAGTGAAATAACTCGATAGACGTGCAGCCACTTGCGTGAGTAAGCGCTCTAATTCGTGGGAGTTTAAAGTTGCTACCAAGCCTAATTTATCCACCTCAACGAGCAGCAATGCTCCCCATTGACCTGAACTATTACCTTGGGTTAAAAATTGCGACAGTCGTGCCATAAAGACTTCGGGTAACATCTTGCGACCAGTAACCGATTGATCCACAAGTTCATTAATCGCAGCATGGTTCTTGGCACTTTCAGATACATCCATATGAATGCCGATCATCCGAGTCGGACGTCCTTGAGGATCCCAATCAACCAACATGCCGCGATCCAGCACCCACACATAATGCCCCTCTCTATGTCGCAGGCGATGGACACTTTCAAATTCTTTACTCTTACCGCTAACGTACTCCTGCAAAGCATCGAGGACGATATCCCTATCATCGGGATGTAACCGCGTTTCCCAAGTCTGGAATACGCCCGCTAATTCATCCGGTGCATAACCGATCATCTCTTTCCAGCGATCAGAAAGAAAAACCTCACCCGTGCTGATATCCCAATCCCAAATACCGTTCCGCGAGCCTTCCACCGCAAACAGCCAGCGCAGTTCGCTGTCATTCAACTGTTTCACTGCACGGCTCAAGCGTTCATGTACCTGCTGCAAGCTCTCTTGCAATGATAAAACTTCTGATGAGCTCCAAGGGATCGATGTCGAAAAAGAAGAAGTCCCTACCTGTTTAGCGGCCTCACTTAATATTTGGAATGGGCGGATCAACAGGAAATAGAGAATTAAGGTAAAACCAATCAGTAATAATCCACCCAGCCCCCAAACCCGCATAAAACGTTGTTGTAACTTAGCGGAAGCTTCGGCAACTAAAGGCGCTAAATCGGCTTCAAGATAAATCAAGTCAACCGCACCACCATACTGAGGCACGACGGGATAATATGCTTGAATAGTTAAGCGTTCGAGGTTAATAAGAATTTGTGGCAGAAAAGCCTGAACCACAGCACTGTGACGGGCAGCATCATAACCATCAATGACTTGCATAGCATTGCTATCGCGCCAAACAGTATGGTTTGCAAAACGAATACGGCTATCAGCATCAACTAAAATATAAACCATAGTGCCCATATCGAGCGCAGCTAAGGAAACCTCCTGCTCAATCCGCTCCACATCCTGTAAAGCCTGCGCCGATTGAACCACATTTTGCATCCGAAACAACTGCTGCTTTATCTGTGTCGATTGTCGCTGCGCTAATTCGGCACGTACTTGTTCGCTTTCAAACAGGTACTCACCTATGACCAACACTAAATAAAGTGTCAGCATACACAGAGGGAGTAGAACCGCGAGCGAAAGCTTACGAAGCATAGGCAACAAACAGCCTTTAACAAAAATGTGAATAGTTTTGTATGCTAACGGGAAACTAACCACTAAGCAAAAGGACTTATCAAACTAAGCGAGATCTTGATGTAAATAATCAACTTAGAGTATAAAAGTCTGAAATGAAGGAAGGAAAAAACGTAAAGAACTAGCAGAAGAACCAAAACTAAAATAAATAGAGCAATACTCGATAGCATTGATCTTTAAATGACAATTTAACAAATTGCAGATGCAAAAAAGCCAGCTTATTCAGCTGGCTTCGTTACATCTCTACGAGATAATTAGGCGCTTGGCGATGACCTACTCTCACATGGGGAGACCCCACACTACCATCGGCGCGTTTGCGTTTCACTTCTGAGTTCGGGATGGGATCAGGTGGTTCCACAAGGCTATTGTCACCAAGCAAATTCTGTTTATTACCGTGTCCATCTCTGGCTCACGCTAATAATAATTCGGAAAGCTGATTGTCTTATTAAGTTAAGACTCACTTTGAGTTCATACTTTATCAAGTATCTCTATTCTGTCTAAGTTCGCTTAGCAAAACCCATCTGGGTTGTATGGTTAAGCCTCTCGAGTCATTAGTACATGTTAGCTCAACGCCTCACAACGCTTACACACCATGCCTATCAACGTCCTAGTCTCGAACGGCTCTTTAGAGGAATTAAATTCCTAGGGATGACTCATCTTAGGGCTCGCTTCCCGCTTAGATGCTTTCAGCGGTTATCGATTCCGAACGTAGCTACCGGGCAATGCCATTGGCATGACAACCCGAACACCAGCGGTTCGTCCACTCCGGTCCTCTCGTACTAGGAGCAGCTCCCTTCAATCATCCAACGCCCACGGCAGATAGGGACCGAACTGTCTCACGACGTTCTGAACCCAGCTCGCGTACCACTTTAAATGGCGAACAGCCATACCCTTGGGACCGACTTCAGCCCCAGGATGTGATGAGCCGACATCGAGGTGCCAAACACCGCCGTCGATATGAACTCTTGGGCGGTATCAGCCTGTTATCCCCGGAGTACCTTTTATCCGTTGAGCGATGGCCCTTCCATTCAGAACCACCGGATCACTATGACCTACTTTCGTACCTGCTCGACGTGTATGTCTCGCAGTTAAGCTGGCTTATGCCATTGCACTAACCGTACGATGTCCGACCGTACTTAGCCAACCTTCGTGCTCCTCCGTTACTCTTTGGGAGGAGACCGCCCCAGTCAAACTACCCACCAGGCACTGTCCCTAATCCCGATAAGGGACCTAGGTTAGAACATCAAAACTACAAGGGTGGTATTTCAAGGACGACTCCATCATGACTAGCGTCACAACTTCAAAGTCTCCCACCTATCCTACACATGTAGGTTCAATGTTCAGTGCCAAGCTATAGTAAAGGTTCACGGGGTCTTTCCGTCTAGCCGCGGGTATACGGCATCTTCACCGCAATTTCAACTTCACTGAGTCTCGGCTGGAGACAGCGTGGCCATCATTACGCCATTCGTGCAGGTCGGAACTTACCCGACAAGGAATTTCGCTACCTTAGGACCGTTATAGTTACGGCCGCCGTTTACCGGGGCTTCGATCATGAGCTTCTCTTGCGATAACCCAATCAATTAACCTTCCGGCACCGGGCAGGCGTCACACCGTATACTTCCTCTTGCGAGTTTGCACAGTGCTGTGTTTTTGATAAACAGTTGCAGCCACCTGGTATCTGCGACTCCCGTCAGCTTAGAGAGCAAGTCTCATCACCAACAGGAGCGTACCTTCTCCCGAAGTTACGGTACCATTTTGCCTAGTTCCTTCAGCCGAGTTCTCTCAAGCGCCTTGGTATTCTCTACCCGACCACCTGTGTCGGTTTGGGGTACGATTCCCGCTAACCTGAAGCTTAGAAGATTTTCCTGGAAGCATGGCATCAACTACTTCAGTCCCTTAGGACCTCGTCATCAGCTCTCAGTGTGTACATCAAAGTACGTGTCCCCGGATTTGCCTAAGAACACCACCTACCACCTTAAACGCGGACTACCAACGCCGCGCTAGCCTAGCCTTCTCCGTCTCTCCATCGCAGTTAGCGGAAGTACAGAAATATTAATCTGTTTCCCATCGATTACGCCTTTCGGCCTCACCTTAGGGGTCGACTCACCCTGCCCCGATTAACGTTGGACAGGAACCCTTGGTCTTTCGGCGAGGGGGTTTTTCACCCCCTTTATCGTTACTCATGTCAGCATTCGCACTTCTGATACCTCCAGCGTGGGTTACCCCTTCACCTTCAACGGCTTACAGAACGCTCCTCTACCGCGCACAGTAAACTGTGCACCCGTAGCTTCGGTGACTAGCTTAGCCCCGTTACATCTTCCGCGCAGGCCGACTCGACTAGTGAGCTATTACGCTTTCTTTAAATGATGGCTGCTTCTAAGCCAACATCCTAGCTGTCTAAGCCTTCCCACATCGTTTCCCACTTAGCTAGTACTTTGGGACCTTAGCTGACGGTCTGGGTTGTTTCCCTTTTGACGACGGACGTTAGCACCCGCCGTCTGTCTCCCGAGTAGTACTCATTGGTATTCGGAGTTTGCAAAGGGTTGGTAAGTCGGGATGACCCCCTAGCCTTAACAGTGCTCTACCCCCAATGGTATTCGCTCGAGGCGCTACCTAAATAGCTTTCGAGGAGAACCAGATATCTCCCGGTTTGATTGGCCTTTCACCCCCAGCCACAAGTCATCCGCTAATTTTTCAACATTAGTCGGTTCGGTCCTCCAGTTGATGTTACTCAACCTTCAACCTGCCCATGGCTAGATCACCGGGTTTCGGGTCTACACCTTGCAACTAAACGCGCAGTTAACACTCGGTTTCCCTACGGCTCCGCTATTCGCTTAACCTCGCTACAAAATGTAAGTCGCTGACCCATTATACAAAAGGTACGCAGTCACGGTCTCAAGAACCGCTCCCACTGCTTGTACGTATACGGTTTCAGGTTCTATTTCACTCCCCTCACAGGGGTTCTTTTCGCCTTTCCCTCACGGTACTGGTTCACTATCGGTCAGTCAGGAGTATTTAGCCTTGGAGGATGGTCCCCCCATATTCAAACAGGATGTCACGTGTCCCGCCTTACTCGTTTTCATCAATGGTTAGTTTTCATGTACGGGGCTATCACCCTGTGCCGCTGTGCTTTCCAACACATTCCACTAACACCCCACTGACTTAAGGGCTAATCCCCGTTCGCTCGCCGCTACTAGGGGAATCTCGGTTGATTTCTTTTCCTAAGGGTACTTAGATGTTTCAGTTCCCCTCGTTCGCCTCGCAACACTATGTATTCATGTTGCGATAACCGCTTATGCGGCTGGGTTCCCCCATTCGGACATCGTTAGCTCAAATGCTTGTTACTAGCTCGCCAACGCTTTTCGCAAGTTACTACGTCCTTCATCGCCTCTGACTGCCAAGGCATCCACCGTATACGCTTAGTCGCTTAACCATACAACCCAAATGAGTTTCACTCACTTGAGTCGCATTGCGACCAGCTTGGTTTTACTTGTCTCACTTCTGACCAAAGAAGTGGACGCGCCTTAGACGTAAACTATTCAATAAAGCATAATTTACTTTTGAATATTCAAGACACTTAATAAAGTGTTTGAGAACTCATGATGCAAACGTTTCCACGTTTACATCGTTTTGTAATTAATCACATGACAGACTCATGCAATTAAATACTATCAGCTTTCCAAATTGTTAAAGAACAATGCTAACCGGCTCGCGGTGCATTCAGCTCTGACTTCTCCTAAGAGAAGCTAAACAAGCAATCTGTGTGAACACTCAAAAACACGGATGTTTTTGTGTCGACTCGGCACGTATGCCATGTTGTCGACCCAACAAGCGTAAGTTAGTCGTATAGGTAAGGAGGTGATCCAGCCCCAGGTTCCCCTAGGGCTACCTTGTTACGACTTCACCCCAGTCATGAACCACAAAGTGGTGAGCGCCCCCCCGAAGGTTAAGCTACCCACTTCTTTTGCAGCCCACTCCCATGGTGTGACGGGCGGTGTGTACAAGGCCCGGGAACGTATTCACCGTGGCATTCTGATCCACGATTACTAGCGATTCCGACTTCATGGAGTCGAGTTGCAGACTCCAATCCGGACTACGACGAGCTTTGTGAGATTAGCTCCACCTCGCGGCTTTGCAACCCTCTGTACTCGCCATTGTAGCACGTGTGTAGCCCTACTCGTAAGGGCCATGATGACTTGACGTCGTCCCCACCTTCCTCCGGTTTATCACCGGCAGTCTCCCTAGAGTTCCCACCATTACGTGCTGGCAAATAAGGATAGGGGTTGCGCTCGTTGCGGGACTTAACCCAACATTTCACAACACGAGCTGACGACAGCCATGCAGCACCTGTCTCACGGTTCCCGAAGGCACTAAGCTATCTCTAGCGAATTCCGTGGATGTCAAGAGTAGGTAAGGTTCTTCGCGTTGCATCGAATTAAACCACATGCTCCACCGCTTGTGCGGGCCCCCGTCAATTCATTTGAGTTTTAACCTTGCGGCCGTACTCCCCAGGCGGTCTACTTAATGCGTTAGCTTGAGAGCCCAGTGTTCAAGACACCAAACTCCGAGTAGACATCGTTTACGGCGTGGACTACCAGGGTATCTAATCCTGTTTGCTCCCCACGCTTTCGTGCCTGAGCGTCAGTCTTTGTCCAGGGGGCCGCCTTCGCCACCGGTATTCCTCCAGATCTCTACGCATTTCACCGCTACACCTGGAATTCTACCCCCCTCTACAAGACTCTAGTTCGCCAGTTCGAAATGCAATTCCCAGGTTGAGCCCGGGGCTTTCACATCTCGCTTAACAAACCGCCTGCGCACGCTTTACGCCCAGTAATTCCGATTAACGCTCGGACCCTCCGTATTACCGCGGCTGCTGGCACGGAGTTAGCCGGTCCTTCTTCTGTAGGTAACGTCACAGCAATGGTGTATTAAACCATTACCTTTCCTCCCTACTGAAAGTGCTTTACAACCCGAAGGCCTTCTTCACACACGCGGCATGGCTGCATCAGGGTTTCCCCCATTGTGCAATATTCCCCACTGCTGCCTCCCGTAGGAGTCTGGGCCGTGTCTCAGTCCCAGTGTGGCTGATCATCCTCTCAGAACAGCTAGGGATCGTCGCCTTGGTGAGCCATTACCTCACCAACTAGCTAATCCCACCTAGGTTCATCCAATCGCGGAAGGCCCGAAGGTCCCCTCCTTTCCCCCGTAGGGCGCATGCGGTATTAGCAGTCGTTTCCAACTGTTATCCCCCTCGACTGGGCAGATCCCTAGGCATTACTCACCCGTCCGCCGCTCGCCACCTCAGAAGTAAACTCCCTTGTGCTGCCGCTCGACTTGCATGTGTTAGGCCTGCCGCCAGCGTTCAATCTGAGCCATGATCAAACTCTTCAATTAAAGTTTTGTTGCTTCCGTCTTACGACTTCAGCGGCTCAATGAATTCTGATTTTTTGTTTCCGCCCTCTCTTCATAAAGAGAAGAAAGCGAAACCAAAATTATGTACATATTGCTATGAACACTCTTCATCATTGATTTAATTCTTTGACTGCCAACCCTAAGGTTAAGCAGTTTCGATTAACTCAACACCTGTGAGTGTCCACACAGATTTCTTGTTTTATCTTGTTAAAGAGCAACTCAACTTCGTAAGAGAAGGTGAGTACCACACTGAGCGCCGAACGCTTCCAGTTGGCTAGGGCTGCGTATTCTACGCATTTCCCGTTTCGCGTCAAGGAGTATTTTTCAAATACTTGCCGCGCTTGAATTAAATGCTTAAAAGCCACTCAATTCAACCTAACTCGTCAGCTGGCTTTCGCTGTCTGCCGTGTCAGTGGATGCGCATTATAGGGAGATTGAGAAAGTCCGCAAGGGCTTTTTGTAGGAAAATAACGATTAATGGTTTAGACGTTTACTTATCAAACGATACGTATAAAAAAGGGGCTAAAAAGCCCCTTTATCTCGATTAAGTCTGGCAATCTTTATGAGTCTCACTCAATTAGATCATCATAAATACTGTTATCTATGGACTAAAGAAGCGAGATTCTTGCTCAACTTCGACTTCTTCACCGTCGATATGAGTTTTCACTTTTATCTCGATGTTAGTAACTGAACGAGAAAGCTCAACCGGATCAACCCCAACGCTAATGGGTAACGTTAATACTTCACCACCCGCAATAGTGACCGAAGTCGGACCGTACCATTTATAGTTGCCCAATCCTTCGACACTCATAGTGTATTCATGGGATTGTTCTGTCTTATTAAGAATCTTCAAGGTGAAGGTGTTTTCAATCAAACCTTGATTGTTCTCTCTATAGAGCTGGTTGCGGTCACGAATGATGTCCATACGCACAGGCGCTATGGTCGCACTGGAGTATATGAAGACTAATATCATCGCCATCAATACCACTCCATAACCGACAAGCTTAGGTCGTAGCACTTTTTGCTTTATACCTTCTAACTTGTTCTCTGTGGTATAACTGATAAGTCCTTTCTCGTAACCCATACGATCCATGGTTTGGTCGCAGGCATCGATACAAGCGCCGCAGTTAATACACTCATATTGCAGACCGTTACGAATGTCGATTCCGGTAGGACATACCTGCACACACAAGTCACAGTCGATACAATCGCCAAGCCCTAACTCTTTAGGGTCATCTTTGCGTGAGCGCGGACCACGGGTTTCACCACGTTTAGTATCGTAACCCACAATAAAAGTATTCTTATCGAACATGGCCGCTTGGAAACGCGCATAAGGGCACATGTGGATACACATGATTTCACGCATCCAACCCGCATTGCCGTATGTGGCAAGTGTAAAGAACACGACCCAGAAGTAGATACCGCCAGAAGCATTAAGCGTAAAGACGTCAACATAGACTTCACGGCTCGGCACGAAATAGGACACAAAGGTCATCGCCGTCATCAGTGAGAGCAATAGCCAAGCCGTATGTTTTGCCGTTTTACGCCAGAGTTTGTCAAAGCTCCATGGCATTTGATCTAACTTAATGCGTTTATTGCGCGCACCTTCAAGTTTTTCCTCGAACCAGATGAACATAAAGGTCCATACTGTTTGGGGGCAAGTGTATCCACACCAAACACGGCCAAGATAGGTAGTCACAAAAAACAGCGCAAAGGCAGCGATCATAAACAACGCTGCGAGCAAGGTGAGATCCTGCGGCCAAATCGTTAAACCGAAGACGTGAAACTTTTGTTCGCCTAAGTTAAACCATACAGCTTGACGGTCGCCCCAAGGGATCCAAGGTAAAAGCAGGAAAAATAACATGGCAATCCAGCCCATGCGGCGACGTAAGCTACTCCACAAACCGTCGATTGCTCGGACATAAATCCGATTACGAGGGTTAAAGCGATCCGCTTTACTCGCATCTGGCTGGTGAATCTTAATTCGATTGGTTTTCGAATAGTCCTTGTTGTTAGATTCTGAGTTCATCGTTACAGCCTTTTACTGCTTTAATATTGGACGAAAACTAGCTTATTATACCCATATTCTTAATGGTTATTCACTTATGTTGGACTAAAAGATGAAAGGTTGGCTCATATTGGCGCTACTCGCGGGTGCTTTGTATTACTTATACACAGAAACAGATAAATTAGATGCTCCTATTGCAAAGACTGAGGCTATGGTCAAAAAAATAGAGAATAAAGTTGACTCTATGATGGGAACAAAGATCATAAAAATTGACCATCAATTGGCTAAGGTAAGAACCGACATCCTTGAGCGTTTATCAACATTAGAACTCGAAGCCTTTAATCAGATACCCATGACACCCGAGTCTATTGCCGACTTTAAAGCTAATTATTGCGGCACTAGGGCGCCTCAACATCCAGTGTTTAGCAAAGATAATCAGCTTTATCTCTGTGATCACCTCTAACCATCACCGACTCATAGGCAAACGGGATTTTGCTATATAGCGCTAAGCTTTAGGCTTAGATGATTGACCTTATATATGATTCCGCCTAGCCTTTGAGGCATTACAGCACAAAGGCCTATGAATCATGACCCAACAAGTATCAGACATTTTTGATCCCACCCTATGGGATGAAGTCAGTGGATTTCAATTCGACGACATCACCTACCACAGAGCTAAAGCCCACGGCACTGTTCGCATTGCCATTAACCGACCTGAGTGCCGCAACGCCTTCAGACCTAAAACTGTTGATGAGTTATTTATCGCACTCGATCATGCACGCCAATGGTCTGATGTAGGTTGTGTACTGCTAACGGGTAACGGTCCTTCGGCAAAAGATGGTGGCTGGGCGTTCTGTTCGGGTGGCGATCAACGTATTCGCGGCAAAGATGGCTATAAATATGAAGGCGCTGAAGAAGGCAAAGCCGATCAAGCCAGAATGGGCCGCTTACATATATTAGAAGTGCAACGCTTGATCCGCTTTATGCCTAAAGTGGTCATCGCCGTTGTGCCGGGTTGGGCGGTAGGTGGCGGCCATAGCTTACACGTAGTGTGCGACTTAACCTTAGCCTCAAAAGAACACGCGATATTTAAGCAGACTGATCCCGACGTAGCGAGCTTCGACTCAGGTTATGGCAGTGCGTATCTTGCCAAGATGATAGGTCAAAAACGTGCCCGCGAAATCTTCTTCTGTGGTTTTAACTACAGCGCCGATGAAGCCTTCGACATGGGGATGGTCAATAAATCCGTTCCCCATGCAGAGCTAGAAACCGAAGCATTAATGTGGGCCAAAGAGATTAACTCTAAGTCGCCTACGGCTATGCGTATGCTTAAATACGGTTTCAACATGACTGACGATGGTATGGTCGGTCAGCAATTATTCGCCGGTGAAGCGACGCGTTTAGCCTATGCGAGTGCCGAAGCGCAGGAAGGGCGCGATGCCTTCCTCGAGAAACGCGATCAAGATTTCTCCGCCTTCCCTTGGCATTACTAGTTTATTAGCAGCGCTTTAATTTACTGCTAGCAGCACAAAGCCCTCCAGAGTGCGGGCTTTATGTTTTTTACAACGGATAAATAGATAAAACCGTTTAAACTAATCTGAAAACACGGCTTTTAATTTTAATGAGAATTGTTATCATCTAAGTATTCCCGCTGGGAGCCTATTTAGAGGACAAGATCATGACTAAGACACTCACTTTTGCTGTACTACATTTTAGCGTCGCTTTTACCGTAACCTATTTATTAACTGGCAGTGTGGTCGTCGGTGGCGCAGTAGCCTTAGTAGAACCCGCGATTAACACTGTAGTGTTTTACTTCCATGACAAAGTGTGGAAACGCATTGAGGCAAAAAAGCAGCACGAGCTAGATGCCATTCCAGCATAGAAAGCTAAGCCACCAGCATTTGCGATTGCCGTAAGCTAATCGTCGTTTTGTCGTGAATCTAAATGAAAAAACCGCCAATAAAGGCGGTTTTTATTTAAATACTTATTTTTATTCTACTGTTACAGATTTTGCTAAGTTGCGTGGTTGATCCACGTCGGTACCTTTGATCAACGCAACATGGTACGACAATAGCTGTAGCGGAATAGTGTAGATCAGCGGCGCCATAAAGATATCGCAGTGTGGCACAGGGATCACTTTCATCGTGTCGTCGGACTCGAACTCGGCATCCACATCGGCAAACACATACATTAAGCCGCCACGGGCACGCACTTCTTCTACGTTCGATTTCAGTTTTTCGAGCAATTCATTGTTTGGCGCAACGACGATAACAGGCATATCGGCATCGATAAGCGCTAATGGGCCGTGTTTTAATTCGCCAGAGGCATAGGCCTCAGCATGAATGTAAGAAATCTCTTTCAGCTTTAGCGCGCCTTCCATCGCAATCGGGTATTGATCGCCACGGCCAAGGAATAACGCATGGTGTTTATCGGCAAAATCTTCCGCCAATTCAGCAATCGCAGCATCTAGCCCTAAAGCTTGTTCCACTTTAGCTGGCATAGATTGTAGGCTTTGAGTGATGTCGGCCTGCATTTGCTCAGACATACCATTGTGGCGACCGATCACCGCAGTCAACATTAACAAGCCAGCAAGCTGTACTGTGAAAGCTTTAGTGGATGCCACGCCAATCTCAGCGCCCGCTTTCATCATGTAAGCCATGTCAGATTCGCGAACCAGTGATGAACCAGGTGCATTACAAATCGTCAATGTGGCTTTGTAACCCATTTCTTTCGCTAAGCGCATGGCCGCTAAAGTATCTGCAGTTTCACCAGATTGTGAAATCGTCACCAACAGGCTATTCGGGAATAAGTGCGACTTGCGGTAACGGAACTCAGAGGCAATTTCGACGTTACACGATACGCCAGCCCAATCTTCTAACCAGTAACGCGCCGCCATGCCCGCATGGTAGCTAGTACCACAGGCGATGATTTGCACGTGTTTGATATCTTTTAAGAACTCAGCCGCGTTATCACCAAAGGCAGTATCTAATACTTGCTTGTTTGCGATACGGCCTTCGATAGTGCGCGTCAGTGCCAATGGCTGCTCGTAAATCTCTTTAAGCATATAGTGGCGATATTCGCCCTTATCACCGGCATCGTGGGTAATTTCAGATTCTTTGACTTCGCGCTCAACGGCATTACCGTTTAAGTCGAAAATGCTCACGCTGCGACGGGTTACTTCGGCCACATCACCTTCTTCTAAGAAGGCGAATGAACGAGTCACAGGTAAGAGTGCCAGTTGATCTGAGGCGACAAAGTTTTCACCTAGACCAAAACCAATCACTAAAGGACTACCAGATCGAGCAACAACCAAGCGCTCGCTATCGCGGCGGTCGATAACAACAGTGCCATAGGCGCCTTCGAGTTGTTTAACTGTGGCTTGCACGGCAGAAAGCAAATTGCTGTTAGTTTTCAGCTCATGGTGTACTAAGTGACAAATCACTTCAGTATCGGTATCTGAGCTAAATTTATAGCCTAAACCTTTTAGCATCTCGCGCAGTTTATTGTGGTTTTCGATAATGCCGTTGTGCACCACCGCGATATCACCTTCCGATAAATGCGGGTGAGCATTACGCTCACTCGGTTCACCGTGGGTCGCCCAGCGAGTGTGCGCGATACCGGTTCCGCCCGCTAATGGGTCAGTTTCAAGCGCTGCTGAAAGCTCTTGTACTTTGCCAACGCGGCGCGTTCGATTGAGTTCACCATTGTGAATAACGGCAACGCCTGCGGAGTCATATCCGCGATATTCTAAGCGGCGTAAGCCTTCTACTAGAATTTCAGCCACATCCCTTTGCGCCACAGCGCCTACGATTCCACACATAGTCTTTACCTATAAATTAAAAATGAAGTTGTTAAGCTTTTTTGCGCTCACTATTGAGCGTATGGCGCTAGCATGACTCGCACGCCCTGATCTGAAATTTTTTTTAGCGCGCTCTCGTCGATACGGGAGTCGGTAACCAGCACACTCACCTTGGCCCACGGCAACTCTAAGTTAGGGATCCGCTTGCCGATTTTGTCTGAATCCACCATAACGATCACTTCACGGGACACTTCGGCCATGACTTTGCTTAGGCCAGTTAACTCGTTAAAGGTGGTAGTGCCGCGTTCAAGATCGATACCATCGGCACCGATAAATAGTTGATCGAAGTTATATGAGCGCAATACTTGCTCGGCGACTTGGCCTTGAAAGGATTCAGAATGCGGGTCCCAAGTTCCACCTGTCATCAATAAGGTTGGCTCGTTTTCGAGTTCATGGATGGCATTAGCAAGGTGCAATGCATTGGTCATGACCACCAGCCCGCGCTTATCGTTCAGCTGTTCAATCAAGCCAGAAGTCGTAGTGCCGCTATCGATAATGATGCGATTGTGATCTTTGATCAGCTGCGCGGCGGTTTTCGCAATAGACAGTTTATTAGGCGCGATTTTGGCAGAAAATTGTTGGGTCACTTCGTCAGGAATCGCTACGGCGCCACCGTAACGGCGCAGCAGCAGGCCTGTTTTCTCAAGCGCAGCCAGATCTTTGCGAATCGTCACTTCTGAGGTTTCAAAACGTAACGACAGTTCATCAACACTCACTTCACCCAGTTCGTTCAATATGGTGATTATGCAGTGGCGACGCTGCTGTGTGTTTCGTTTGTTCATAAAACCTTTCACATAAGTTTCGATTCGAAAGCAGCATTATAGTGAAACGAAACTTTTTTGCTAGTATTCGAAACACGCTTTCGCATGATCCTGCGTAATTTTCTATCCTTCTGTAATAGTGATTTTATAAATCAGCCAATAAAAAAAGCAGCTTACCCCTAGGGATAAACTGCTTTATTAAAGATAAAACTTGAGGAAATATTAGAACTTAGCTTCGACAGCAACACTGAAGTTACGGTCTTGGCCGATAGTCACCATCTGGTTGTTACCACCATCTAAGTATTCAGTATCAAAGAGATTTCTGACGTTAGCGCGGATACCGATTTCATTGCCACTGATATTGAAGGTGTAGGCAGCCCCCATATCAAAGCGAACATAACCGTCTTTGGTGATGGTATTTTGAGTATTGGCAAAACGCTCACCTACGTATACAGCACCAAAATTAAGCGCCAATTCATCAGTCACTTGATAACGGCTCCAAATGTTAGCAGACCATTCTGGCGCATCGATAGGTGTTTTGCCATTGAGGGCATCAGCAGTCTTGTAGCCAGCATCCAGATACATCATAGAAGACGTCACAAACCAGCTGTCACTTATCTGCCCTTGAGCCCCTAATTCAAATCCCTTATGGTGCTGAGCACCATCCTGATGGGTGACCTTAGTTATATCGCCAATCGGCACGTCCAGAGTATGCACTACTTTTCGGTTATCGATTTCAATGTCGAACACAGCACCTGTAAGCAATAGGCCGTCGTTCATTAGCTCCCACTTGGCACCCAGTTCATACTGAGTTCCATACTCAGGATCAAGTTCATTGTCATAGCTCAGATCCTCTTTGTCGGTAACCTTACCCTGAGGAACGAAACTCTTGGAGTAATTGGCATAAAGACTGAGATCCTGCTGTGGCTGCCAGATCACCCCAAATTTGGGTGATACTGCATTATCATTGCCAGATTCTTCTTTTTGCTCATCAAAGCGAACGCCTGCAAGCAGCTTCCACTGGTCGTTCAAGCTGATAAGATCTTGCAGGTATACACCATAGAACTCACTATCACTGGTATATACGCCGTCCTCATCATCACGATAGTCAATATCTGGGCGTGGCACAGCAGCCCCAGGCATCACGGTTTGGCTTTTGCCTTTTTTCAACAACTGTGCATAACCATAATCCAGCTTATTGGCGCCTAGCAGCAGTTGGTGTTCCATTCCCGCGAGTTCAAACTCCCCAGTTAAATCCACGTAAGCGCTTTTGTGACTCCAATCATCAAAACGGTCGAAGGGACTTATCTGATAGCCATTAGTCATGGCTTCGGCATTGTATCTCGGCGCAGAATCAAAACGCTGACGATTGAACTGTTGGTCATTGTAACCAAATTTCAAATTCCAGTTATCACTGATTTGCCAAGCAATATCAGCACCGAGGTTAGTAATACTGTTATCGGTAAAGGCCCATGGCATGTCCCAAATTTGCTTACGTCCACCAATCAGGTTGCCATTTTTATCAAGCCAACCTCCCACATCGATGCCGGTTTTATCTTCAGTACGATCATAACGCACCGACAACAGCAAATTATCGGTTACATCATAATCTAGAGCCACAGAGCCCAGCCAACGGTCACGCTCTTGCTGCTCGGCCTGTTCGCCCGGCAGTGGCGAATAGCTGCGCCAGTATTCTGTATCTTGTTTTACGCCAACAGCGCGATATCTTAAGGTTTCAGCCTTGTTGATAGCACCACCAGCATCAAGTTGAAAGCGAGTTGAACCCTGTTCATCTGTATCAAAACCTAGTTCAAACAAATGCTCATAGGTCGGCTTTTTGGTAACCATATTTACCAAACCACCAGGCCCAGATTGACCATAAAGCATGGAAGAAGGCCCTTTAAGTACTTCGACCTGGCTTAAGATTTCAATCGGCAATACGTAGTGAGCAAAAAGCTGGTGGCCGTTAGCCAGGTAGCCTGAGCCTGAATCAAGTTCAAAACCACGTAGAGAGAAAACTTGACGGTTCCAACGCTGGGTTCCTGCAGTGATAGAGGAATCATTAACTAATACTTCCGCTAAATTGGTTGCCAGCTGTTCGTCAGTCACAAAATCGGGGATCACATTAACTGATTGTGGAGTATCCATTAAGTCGATATCACCGCGCATGGCGCCTGATGCTGTACCCACTTTATAATCGTTAAAAGTGCGGCCAGTGACATTAATGCGCTCGATATTTGCGTCGCTAGCCACCTCTGCCAACACAGGCATAGCCATTAATGCCGAACCTACGGCCAAACCTAAAACTGAATATTTAAATAACATTGCCAACACCTCAATTAGACCTTTCGTCTTAGAATTGCAGGCAATATAAATGAGAAGTGTTTTTATTTAATCTTCTTTACACGAATTTACAATTAGCTGTGATATAGATCTAAATCTGTTTAAAACCAATAAATTACGAATACCACAACAGAATTAACTCAACCTTAATTACGTGACTTTTATTGTTTTCCATCTGAATTAAACGAATCTAATTTCCAACAATCTGACTAAATATAAAAGCGGCACATGGCCGCTTTATAGATACTCAGTTGAGTTAAATAAACTTACTTTTTAATTTTGACTGGACGTTGCCAACCCGTCAGGTGCTTTTGTTTAACACGGGTAATGACTAACTCATTTTCACCCACATCGCGGGTAATGGTTGAGCCAGCGCCTAAGGTTGCGCCTTTACCAATAGTGACAGGTGCCACCAGCTGGGTGTCTGAGCCAACAAAGACATTATCTTCGATAACGGTAAGATGCTTATTCGCGCCATCATAATTACAAGTAATAGTGCCAGCGCCGATATTAACGCCATCACCTATAATAGCATCACCTAAATAGGCTAAGTGTCCAGCCTTAGAACCCACACCGATAACCGCTTTTTTCACTTCAACAAAATTGCCTATGTGCGCATCTTGCTTAAGCTCTGCGCCGGGACGTAAGCGGGCAAATGGACCAGCACTGGCAGAAACACCAAGCTTAGCGCCTTCGATGATAGAGTAAGGTTTGATCTCAGCGTTATCGGCAATCTCACAATCGATTAAAATCGCACCTGCACCAATAGTGACATTATTACCTAAGGTCACTTTGCCTTCGAATATCACGTTGATATCGATCATCACATCCATACCGACGGTGACATCACCACGGATATCGATACGGCTTGGGTCACGCAGGTTCGCTCCCGCCAACATCAGTTTTTCGGCTTCACGGGCTTGGTAAGCGCGTTCAAGTTGCGCCAGTTGCACGCGATTATTGGCGCCTTCCACTTCAATCGTAGATTGTGGCTGGGCAGTATCAATAGCAACGCCATCAGCGTGCGCCATAGCAATAATATCCGTTAGATAATATTCGCCTTGGGCATTGTTGTTGGATAAACGGCTCAACCAAGCTTTAAGTTGTTTACCTGGAACGGCCATGATGCCGGTATTGATTTCGTTGATCAGTAGCTGCTCTGCTGTAGCATCTTTCTGCTCAATAATACCAACGACTTTTCCTTGTTCTTGACCTTCACAAGGAGTACGGACAATACGGCCATAACCCATAGGATCCGCTAAATTCACCGTTAATATGGCCACGCCATTTTCAGGACGGGCAGCGAGTAAAGCTTCAAGGGTTGATTGTTGAATCAGTGGCACATCGCCGTAAAGAATGAGCACAGTATCATTGTCAGCAATATGCGGGCTCGCTTGCGCAACCGCATGACCCGTGCCTAATTGCTCAGCTTGCAATACCCAGTTAAGTTGTTGCTCACCTAAGCTGGCTTGTAGCTTGTCAGCACCATAACCGTAGACTAACTGAATCGCGTCACTACCCACTTTATGGGCGGTATCGATGACATGTTGCACCATGCTCTTGTGGGCGATGGGATGTAATACCTTAGGAAGATCAGAACGCATCCGTGTTCCCTTGCCAGCCGCTAAGATCACTACATTTAATGCCATTGCCATATCCTTGAACAAATACCCAAAAGGGTGAAAAAAATTACGGTCGATTTTGTGGCGCAATTTTAACGGAAAGCACATCGAAAAGCGAAGCGGATAGCGATAGGAATAGCTCAAAAACACGCTTACCCAAATTTCAGCCACAAAAAAGGCGACCTTATGGTCGCCTTTTTTCACAAACAATAACCTTTATCTGGCAATGTTTTTCTTGATGGTTTCAACAACACGTAATTGAGCCATAGCCTTAGCTAACTCAACCATAGCCGCGTCATAATTAAAGTCAGCGCCAGCAGTTGCCATATGGGCTTCTGCACGACGCTTAGCTTCTAATGCCGCTTGCTCATCAATATCTTTGGCACGCATAACCACATCAGCCAATACGGAGACAGAAGAAGGTTGCACTTCCAGAATACCACCTGAAAGGTAAAACACTTCTTCACTGCCGTCTTGCTTGACGATGCGCGCCATGCCAGGTTTGATATAACTCAGCAAAGGAGCATGGCCATGCATTATGCCTAACTCACCTTCAGAACCAGTCACTTGTAGACTCGCTACACGACCAGAGAAGATGTTGCTCTCTGCACTTACTATATCAAGATGTACTGTCATGGCTGCCATCCCGTTCTCCTTAAAAAACTAAGTATGACTACTTAGTTATTTCTTTTTGTTCGCTTTCTCGATGACTTCATCGATTGAGCCAACCATGTAGAACGCTTGTTCTGGCAGGTGATCAAACTCACCGCTCAAAATACCCTTAAAGCCACGGATAGTGTCTTTCAGAGAAACGTACTTACCAGGAGATCCAGTAAAGACTTCTGCTACGAAGAAAGGCTGAGACAAGAAACGCTCAATCTTACGAGCACGGAATACAGTTGTTTTGTCTTCATCAGACAATTCGTCCATACCCAGAATCGCAATAATGTCTTTCAGCTCTTTGTAACGTTGCAGTACAGTTTGTACGCCGTTAGCAACGTCATAATGCTCTTGGCCAACAACCAAAGGATCTAATTGACGTGAAGTCGAATCCAATGGGTCAACTGCTGGGTAAATACCCAGAGAAGCAATTTGACGTGACAGTACAACAGTCGCATCTAAGTGAGCGAAGGTTGTTGCTGGTGACGGATCGGTCAAGTCATCCGCAGGTACGTATACCGCTTGTACAGAGGTAATAGAACCCGTCTTAGTTGAAGTGATACGCTCTTGCAGAACGCCCATCTCTTCAGCCAATGTTGGTTGATAACCTACCGCAGAAGGCATACGACCTAACAGTGCAGATACTTCAGTACCGGCTAAGGTATAACGGTAGATGTTGTCAACGAACAACAGTACGTCACGACCTTCGTCACGGAACTTCTCTGCCATAGTCAGACCAGACAGTGCAACGCGCAAACGGTTACCTGGAGGCTCGTTCATCTGACCATAAACCATGGCCACTTTGTCGAGAACGCCAGAATCTTTCATCTCGTAGTAGAAGTCGTTACCTTCACGAGTACGTTCACCTACACCGGCGAATACAGAAAGACCCGAGTGGGCTTTAGCGATGTTGTTAATCAGTTCCATCATGTTAACTGTTTTACCAACACCCGCACCACCGAACAAACCAACTTTACCGCCCTTAGCGAATGGACAAACAAGGTCGATAACCTTGATACCCGTCTCTAATAGTTCAGTAGAGCTTGATTGATCTTCGTATGAAGGAGCTGTACGGTGAATTTCATAACGCTCTTCTTCACCGATTGGACCCGCTTCATCAATAGGCTCGCCTAATACGTTCATGATACGGCCAAGAGTGGCGGCACCAACAGGAACAGTAATAGGTGAACCTGAGTTTACTACTTCAAGCCCACGACGCAGACCGTCAGAAGAACCCATAGCGATGGTACGAACTACACCACCACCTAGCTGTTGCTGAACTTCCAGCACCAGACCATTACAGGAACCTTCACCTACGATCTTCAGAGCGTCATATACTTGAGGTACGGCATCTTGTGGAAACTCTACGTCCACAACCGCGCCAATCACTTGGACAACAGTACCTGTGCTCATGATTAATCCTCTAAAACTTGTATTCGTTACCTAACCTAAACCGCAGAGGCACCAGAAACAATTTCCGACAGTTCCTGCGTAATCGCAGCCTGACGGGCCTTGTTATAGACCAATTGCAAGTCGTTAATCAGCTCACCAGCGTTGTCAGTTGCCGACTTCATCGCCACCATACGGGCAGCTTGTTCAGAGGCAATGTTTTCAACAACACCTTGGTAAACCTGAGATTCTACATAACGAACCAATAAGGTATCCAAAAGTGCTTTTGGATCTGGCTCGTAGATATAATCCCAACGATGAGCAATTTCATCATCTTCTGATTTAGGCAAAGGTAGCAGCTGCTCGATCACAGGAGTCTGCGTCATAGTATTCACAAATTTGTTAAATACCACGTACAGACGATCCAGCTTGCCTTCGTTGTAAGCTTCTAGCATGACACCGACTGTCCCGATCAAGTCAGCGAGCTTTGGAGCATCGCCTAAACCTGAAGCGTGAGCAGACACTTGTCCACCGAAGCTTTTGAAAAACTGCACACTACGTGCGCCAATTGGGCAAAATTCAAATTCTGCACCTTGGGCTTTCCAGCTTTTCACGTCTGCGACAACCTTCTTGAAAAGGTTAACGTTCAGACCACCACAAAGGCCACGGTCGGTTGCTACAACAATGTAACCAACCCGCTTAGCCTCTCTCACCTCCAAATAGGGGTGTTTATACTCGAGAGAACCTTGCGCTACGTGACCGATCACCTTACGCATGCTTTCCGCATATGGACGGCTCGCAGCCATGCGTTCCTGCGCTCTGCGCATTTTGCTGGCTGCCACCATTTCCATGGCGGACGTGATCTTCTGAGTGTTTTTCACACTCGCGATCTTGGTTTTAATCTCTTTAGCGCCGGCCATCTCTACTCTCCAATCTGGACCTGAGGTGTCTTAAGACACCTCTATCATTGTTACCAGGTTTGGGTTGCTACGAACTTGTCGAGGCCAGCTTTTAATTCAGCTTCGATATCAGCGCTATAATCACCAGTATCATTGATAAGCTTCATTAAAGGAGCATGCTCGCTGTTCATGAACGAGAGCAGAGCGGCTTCGAAATTACCGACCTTGTTCAGCTCAACACTCTTCAGGTAACCTTTTTCAGCTGAGAAAATAGACACAGCTTGAGCGGCTACGCTCATTGGAGCATATTGCTTTTGCTTCATCAGTTCGGTAACACGCACACCATGCTCAAGTTGAGCACGTGTTGCATCGTCAAGATCAGATGCAAATTGCGAGAACGCAGCAAGCTCACGATACTGTGCTAGTGCGGTACGAATACCACCAGACAGTTTCTTGATGATCTTAGTCTGAGCCGCACCACCAACACGAGAAACAGAAATACCTGGGTTAACCGCTGGACGTAGGCCAGAGTTAAACAGATCGGTCTCAAGGAAGATCTGACCATCGGTAATAGAAATTACGTTGGTCGGTACGAATGCAGAAACGTCACCCGCTTGCGTTTCAATAATTGGCAACGCGGTTAAAGAACCGGTTTTGCCAGTTACTGCACCTTTAGTGAACTTCTCTACATAAATCGCGTTAACGCGTGATGCACGCTCTAGTAAACGTGAGTGTAGATAGAATACGTCACCTGGGTAAGCTTCACGGCCTGGTGGACGCTTGAGCAGTAACGAAATCTGACGATAAGCAACTGCTTGCTTAGACAAATCATCGTATACAATCAAAGAATCTTCACCGCGGTCACGGAAGTATTCACCCATAGAACAACCAGAATATGGCGCTAAGTATTGCAGAGCAGCAGCTTCAGAAGCAGTTGCAACAACAACGATAGTGTTAGCCAAAGCACCGTGTTCTTCTAGCTTGCGCACTACGTTAGCGATAGTAGAAGCCTTTTGGCCAATCGCAACGTACACACATTTAATGCCAGAATTTTTCTGGTTGATGATTGCGTCGATCGCCATAGCTGTTTTACCAGTTTGACGGTCGCCAATGATCAATTCACGTTGACCACGACCGATAGGGATCATGGCATCAACGGCTTTGTAACCAGTTTGAACTGGTTGATCAACAGACTGACGTTCAATAACACCTGGTGCGATAACTTCAATTGGCGAGTAACCATCGTTATCGATAGGTCCTTTTCCGTCAATTGGCTCACCTAGAGTGTTAACAACGCGGCCAAGAAGACCGCGGCCAACTGGAACTTCCAGAATACGGCCAGTCGTTTTCACTTTTACGCCTTCTGCTAAATCAGCATAAGGACCCATTACTACGGCACCGACAGAATCACGTTCAAGGTTCAACGCGATTGCAAAACGGTTACCAGGCAGTTCGATCATCTCACCTTGCATCACGTCGGCTAGGCCGTGGATGCGGATGATGCCGTCACTTACCGCAACGATAGTACCTTCGTTACGAGATTCGCTAACGACTTCGAACTGCTCGATCCGCTGCTTAATCAGATCGCTGATTTCAGTGGAATTCAGTTGCATGCTCAAACTCCCAATTACGACTGCAGCTTATCAGACAGACGCGATAATTTACCGCGGACCGAGCCATCGATGACTAGGTCTCCTGTCTTAATGATTACACCGGCGATGAGCGCGGCGTCAGTGCTGCAATTCAGCTTAACTTTGCGTGCGAGACGTTTCTCTAAAGAAATACTAATCTGCTGTTGTTGTTCAGAGCTCAGCTCAGTTGCAGAAACCACATCGGCTTCCACTTCTTTTGCCCACTCATTACGGTATTCAGTAAATAACTGAGATACAGCAGGTAGTACCTTTAAGCGACCGTTTTCAGCCATTACCTTTATCAGGTTCTGACCTTGCACATTGACTTGCTCACCACACACACTAATAAAGAGTGCTGCGAGCTTAGTGCTGGCTAAAGAGCCAGCTAACAGTGGTTGCATGGTTTCGTTTTCACTCACCAATGCGGCAAACGTAAGCATTTCTGCCCATGAATCCACTGCATCTTGTTCAATAGCAAAGTCAAAAGCTGCCTTTGCGTAAGGGCGAGCGATGGTGGTTAATTCAGCCATAACTCAACTCCCTTATCAAATTTCAGCGACTAGTTTATTAACTATGTCACTGTGGGCGGCTGGATCAATAGAACGCTCAAGGATCTTCTCAGCACCCATGATGGCAAGAGTAGCAACCTGCTTACGCAGATCCTCTTTGACGCGATTACGTTCAGCTTCAATTTCTGCTTTACCCTGAGCGATGATTTTAGCACGCTCAGCGTCTGCTTCGGTTTTGGCTTCTTCAACTATTTGAGCTTTACGCTTGTTAGCTTGCTCAATAATTTCATTAGCCGTTACCTTGGCTTCTTTTAGTTGGTCAGTCGCTTTCGCTTGTGCCAACTCCAGGTCTTTTACCGCACGATCAGCATCAGCTAGACCGTCAGCAATCCTTTTTTGGCGCTCTTCGATGGCATTCATCAAAGGGGGCCATACAAACTTCATGCAAAACCACACGAAGATGATAAAGGCGACCGTCTGACCGATTAGGGTAGCGTTGAAATTCACAACAGCCTCCTATTTAGAGTTAAGACAGAAGCGTTTTTTACAGCATTGCACCCAGTGGGTTGGTAAACAGCATGAATAATGCGATACCAACACCGATCATAGTTACGGCGTCAAGAAGACCCGCTACGATGAACATTTTAACTTGTAGCATAGGAGCCATTTCTGGTTGACGCGCAGCGCCTTCCAAGAACTTGCCGCCTAATAAGCCGAAACCGATTGCAGTACCAAGAGCACCCATACCAATCAGCAGAGCAACAGCGATAGCTGTCATGCCTAAAATCGTTTCCATCTGTATCTCCAGTATCTAAATCTGTATTAGTTGATGATTTAGTTTAAAATTTCTTCAGCAATCCTTAATGATCTTCATGCGCCATGCTTAAATAAACAATGGTCAACATCATGAAGATAAACGCTTGCAGTGTGATAACCAAAATGTGGAATATTAACCAACCCAGTTGTAGAGTCACACCTAGGGAAGATAATAACAAGTTGGTACCATACATCAGCGCAATAAGGATGAAGATCAACTCACCTGCGTACAAGTTACCAAAGAGTCGCAATGCCAATGAAATTGGCTTAGCTATCAAAGTAACTGTCTCTAATAGGAGGTTGACGGGTATCATTGCCTTATGGTTAAAGGGCTGTAGTGTCAGTTCTTTAACAAACCCAGACACACCTTTGACCTTAATGCTGTAGAAAATAATCAGCACGAACACACCAATAGCTAAGCTAAAGGTAATGTTAACGTCAGTCGTCGGAACCGCTTTTAGATAGGGAATACCCATTAAACTTGCTGCGTGAGGCAGCCAATCTACCGGGATCATATCCATGAAGTTCATCATGAATACCCATACAAAAATGGTCAGAGCTAAAGGTGCGATCAGAGCATTGCGACCATGAAAACTTTCTTTCACGCTGTTATTTACGAACTCAACGATCATCTCAACAAAACATTGCAGTTTGCCAGGAACACCGGAAGTCGCTTTTTTACCAACGCTGCGGAAAATCCACAGGAACAGAACACCAAGACCAACCGAAAAGAACAACGAATCAATGTGCCATGTCCAAAAGCCTTCACCAACACTTAAGTTGGTAAGGTGATGTTGGATATAGCCCTGCGGTGTTAACGCTTCACCAGTTGCAGCCATGATTCATCCCACTTAACTTTGCTTGAAGTATAAAGGAGCTGTCCAATGCACGATTAGCGTCAGCACATAACAAACAAAAAGCGGCATAAAAGCGACCTTAAGATTGATAAATACAAACGAAAACATTGCGATGGTTAACAGCAACTTTACCGCTTCCCCCCAGTAAAAAATCTTTATGACTTTTGCAGCTGAACTTGCTCCCGTGTGGGAGAAAGCGAGGGTTGCGAATACAAAATTAGGGAGCACAGCGATTGAACCACCTGCTAACGCAGAATAGCCAAACTGAACTCCCCACACGGCGAAAAAGAGAATTGAAGCACCCCCAGCGACCGCCGCCTGCATCATCACCAATTTATAGGCTGACCACCGGCCACGACGCGCTAAAACCTTACTCAATTCATCCTCTCCGCATTCATACTTTTTGTTTCGATGACCGGATGACAAATACCCGTATTTATGTCGATGCACAAAAAGCTTGCGAAAGTATACCTTTTCACGCCTTCATTGCAACTTTGAGATAAGGAAAAACAACACTTTTAACGTGATCTAGCGCCAAACGAGTTAAAATGTAAGATTAGCATCTGTCACAAATTTACATTAAAAACTGTTAATCTACAGACATTAATGAATTTTACTAAGAATTCCGTCTAATTCAGCCAGATTCTGATAGTTAATTACAATTTTACCTGTGCCCTTACTGCTATGAGCGATAGAAACCTTGGCACCTAATCTTTCAATTAACTGCTGCTCTAAACGACAAACATCTTGATCTTTAGTCGTAGTTTCGGCTTGTTTAGGCGGATTTAAGGTTTGATTAATTAATCGTTCAGTTTCGCGAACGGTTAATTCCTTAGCGGCCACTAATCTCGCAAGATTTGTTTGTTCTTCTCCCTCAATTGCTAACAAAGCGCGAGCATGACCCATATCGATGTCGCCATACTCGAGTAGACGTTTTACTGGCTCATTTAAGCCGTTTAAACGTAACAAGTTAGATACACTCGCTCTGGATTTTCCCACAACATCGGCAACCTGTTGGTGAGTCAGTTCAAATTCTTGCATTAAACGTTGTAATGCTATGGCTTCTTCCATGGCATTTAAATCTTCACGCTGGATGTTTTCAATCAAAGCGATAGCAACGGCGGCCTCATCGGGTACTTGTTTGACTATGCAGGGGATTTTATTCAAGCCAGCAAGTTGCGCAGCACGCCAACGACGTTCACCCGCAATGATCTCATACATGTCGTTTGCCACTTGTCTCACAACGATGGGCTGAATAATGCCTTGATTGCGGATAGAGTGCGCCAGTTCTTCCAACGCTTCGGGAGACATGTCTTTACGAGGTTGATACTTACCCGGTTGTAATAAGTCTAAATCGAGATGGATAAGCTCTTCTTTTTTATCGACAACATTAGCTTCGTCAGTGTGTTTTTTACTGGCGGCATGGCTGTTACTCAGTAGGGCATCTAACCCTTTGCCTAATCCTCTTTTCTTTAACGTCATGGTGATCCTTTACGCTTGCTTAGCCTGAGTTTGTTGTTCTGAACGACGGATCATTTCACCCGCAAGCGCGAGATACGCCTTAGCGCCGGCACTCGATTTATCGTAATACATAGCAGGCGCACCAAAACTTGGCGCCTCAGCCAGCCTCACATTACGTGGGATCACAGTACGGTATACCTTGTCACCAAAATGCTGTTTTAGCTGATCGGACACATCATTAGATAAACGATTACGCGGATCGTACATAGTGCGTAAAATGCCTTCAATGCCAAGCCCAGGGTTAACCATAGCGGCAAGCTTAGTAATGGTATCAATCAGCGCCGTTAAGCCTTCGAGGGCATAGTATTCGCACTGCATAGGCACAAGCACAGAATCGGCCGCAGACATAGCGTTCACAGTTAACATGTTCAATGAAGGAGGGCAGTCGATAAAGATATAATCATATTGATCTTTTATCGGTGCAAGCGCGTTACGCAAACGGATCTCACGCGCAAAAAACTCCATCAGTTTTATCTCTGCCGCTGTCACATCGCCATTACTGGCGATCAGATCATACTTACCCGCTGTGTTTTTAATGACGATCTCGTCGAAGGATTTTTCTTCAACCAATAATTCGTAGGCCGTATTTTCGACCTCATATTTATCGACACCACTACCCATAGTCGCATTACCTTGGGGATCGAGATCGATCAATAAGACTTTACGTTTTGTTGCTGCTAACGAAGCGGCGAGGTTAACGCAAGTAGTTGTTTTTCCTACGCCACCTTTCTGGTTAGCCACGGCAATCACTTTACCCACAATATCACCCTGTATGTAAATGCTGGTTTATTGCCCTTACCTAAAAATGATTTATTCATCACTTTTAAGCCTGTTATTCTTTGATTATTTTCAATAAATGTCTTTGTTCATCGAGTTTAGGCACCTTAAGTTCGATGACTTCTTTCACTGCAAATCCACTTGGAATATGTTGCATTTCTTCATCATTTAACTGGCCTTTAAGCGCATAAAACTGCCCATGTTCGGCGGGTAAATGATGGCACCAAGTGAGCATATCTTGGATTGAAGCAAATGCACGACTTAATACGCCGTCAAATTTTTGCTCTGGTTGATAAGCTTCTACGCGGCTTTCAACCGAACTGATGTTATGTATGCCTAGTTCAAAGGACACTTGTTTTTGAAAACGAATGCGTTTACCTAAGCTGTCCAATAACACAAATTGTTTATCGGGATTCATAATCGCTAACGGGATCCCAGGTAAACCGGGTCCAGTGCCTACATCGATAAAACGTTCACCTTGTAGATGTTTTGAAACCACTAAGCTGTCCATGATATGGCGGATCAACATGGCTTCGGGATCTCTCACCGATGTCAGGTTATAGGCTTTATTCCATTTGTTGAGCATGCCAACAAAATCAATTAGTTGTTTTTTTTGCTCGGCGGTTGCGGGCAAATTAATTTCGGCTAAATAAGCCTCTAACTGGGCAGATAACACTGAGCAACCTCAACAAAGATACGATTATGAACGCGAAGGCTATTATGAAGCCCGAAAACGATGAAGGGAAGCCTGAATGCTTCCCTTCTATGACCTAAGCAGCGATTAAGCTAGCTTTTACGCACTCTTACGTAATAAGCCACGCTTTTTAAGGTGAACCAACAAAATTGAAATAGCCGCAGGGGTAATACCAGAGATCCGTGACGCTTGGCCTATGGTTTCTGGTTTGTGGTTATTTAACTTAGCAATCACTTCGTTCGACAAGCCCGGTACTTCTTTGTAATCGAGCGTCAAAGGTAAACCGGTGTTCTCATTACGCACGGCTTTGTTGATCTCTTCCTGCTGGCGTTGAATATAACCAGAGTACTTCACTTGGATCTGAACTTGTTCAGCTGCTTGTGGATCTTCAAGTCCAGGACCAAAACCTTCAATCTGCATTAACTTGCTGTAATCCATTTCTGGACGACGTAGTAACTCTTCAAATGACGCTTCGCGCGAGATCGGCGTATTCAAGTGCGGGTTCAACGCATGGATCAAAGGCGAATTTGGATGCACCCATTGGCCACGTAGCCTTTGCAGTTCAAGTTCAATGGATTCTAACTTCTCACTAAATGCTGCCCAGCGAGCGTCGTCGACTAAACCGAGTTCGCGACCTTTTGCCGTTAAACGAATGTCGGCGTTATCTTCACGGAGTAATAAACGATATTCGGCACGGCTAGTAAACATGCGGTACGGTTCTTTGGTACCCAGAGTCGACAGATCGTCAACCAGCACCCCAAGATACGCTTCGTCACGGCGTGGACACCAAGCTTCTTTGCCTTGCACTTGCAAAGACGCATTCATGCCCGCTAATAAACCTTGAGCACCGGCTTCTTCATAACCTGTAGTACCGTTTATTTGGCCAGCGAAGAATAACCCGTTGATCGTTTTGGTTTCTAGTGAGTTTTTCAGATCCCTTGGATCGAAATAATCATATTCGATCGCATAACCTGGACGCACTATTTCGGCGTTTTCCATACCTTGGATCGAACGCACTAAATTCAACTGTACATCGAAAGGTAAACTAGTTGAGATCCCGTTAGGGTAGATCTCATTGGTATTTAAGCCTTCAGGTTCGATGAAGATCTGATGCGAAGATTTGTCCGCAAAGCGGTGGATCTTGTCTTCAATCGATGGGCAGTAACGTGGGCCTATACCCTCGATTACGCCAGAATACATTGGACTTCTGTCTAAACCACCACGAATAATTTCATGGGTTTTCTCATTGGTATGAGTGATCCAGCAAGAAATTTGCTTTGGATGGTGACTGACATCGCCCATAAACGACATCACAGGCAATGGAGAATCGCCTTTCTGTTCAGCCATTTGAGAAAAATCAATCGTGTTTGCATCGATACGTGGTGGGGTACCCGTTTTTAAACGGCCTACACGGATTGGTAATTCACGTAAACGATTAGCTAAAGCAATGGCTGGTGGATCGCCTGCACGGCCACCGCTGTAGTTCTCTAATCCTATGTGGATTTTGCCGCTTAAGAATGTACCAGTTGTTAATACAACGGCTGGAGATTCAAAAGCTAATCCCATTTGAGTCACTACGCCAACAACTTGATGATTTTCAACAATTAAGTCATCAACGGCTTGTTGGAAAATACGTAAATTAGGTTGGTTTTGTAATATGTTTTGGATCTTTTGACGATACAAGGCACGGTCAGCTTGTGCACGTGTTGCTCGTACAGCTGGGCCTTTGCTTGAATTCAAGGTTCTAAATTGGATCCCTGCATAATCGGTTGCGATCGCCATTGCACCACCTAAGGCGTCAATTTCTTTCACTAGGTGGCCTTTGCCTATGCCACCGATCGCTGGATTACATGACATTTGTCCTAACGTATCGATATTGTGCGTTAGTAATAATGTTTTTGATCCCATTCTTGCTGCAGCCAACGCGGCTTCAGTTCCGGCATGACCACCACCAACAACAATAACATCAAACCGTTCATGAAAATGCATGCCACTACCTTCAATTGCTAAGAGACTCAGTACGAGCCGAGTATTTTAGCATTTGCTTTGCGCTAGGTGAATGATCATTTTACCTTGATCGATCGAGATGATCCGGACTAATAGATCTTAAGATCTTTATATAGATCTTCTTATTATGTTTACTATTAAGATCGCATTTTTCTGTGTATAACCCAAATTAAGTATATAAATCATTAATTAGCGCGATCTTGATCCTGTGATCTGATCGCGATCTAACGCCATTAAACATGGGGATAGATCGCCTACTTATCCACAAGGCGGCTCATTAAGCAGATCGGACTGTGAATAGTACAGAGGTTGATCAGATCTAAATAATACCTTATCCACATGTTTATACTTTAAATAAGTAAATTGTGGATAAATAGGATCTAAACTGTACATAGATCTCGACCTTATCCAATAAGCGATCTTAAATATCCTGTTGCCATTGTGCTAACCATGCAAGCGCTGGGTCTTCTGGCACTGGATCAAGCTGTACATCGATCTGGATCTTATCCACAAAGGCTTTTGCATCGCAGTCTTGAATCGCTGAAATGAGTTTTTCAGGGCCTTGGCAAAAGGTGTCATAACTTGAGTCGCCAATTGCACATAAGGCAAAGTTCACTTGGCTGAGATCTGGTTTTTGTGCGGTAATTTCGTTGAAAAAGGGCTGGATATTATCTGGAAGATCACCCGCGCCGTGGGTAGATGACACGATAATCCATAGTGCATGGGTGTCGATTTCGCACAGTGTTGGAGTTAAATGTACTTGAACTTGGTGCCCTTGATCCGTTAATTGCGCCATCATTTCGTCAGCAACATACTCTGCACTGCCCAATGTTGTGCCAACTATTACTTCAATCTTTGCCATTATGATTTCTCAGTGTGTTGTTGTTTTTAAAACAAATTTCAATTAAATAGATAGCTCAATGGCTATTATTATGTTCATCATAAAGGAAATGTGGATCGGACCACAGAAGCAATACGTGATTTTTGCAGTTTTTGCATCCTTTATATAATGTTGGTTTGGCTTACATGTTACCTTTAGCTTCTTGATACAAAATTAATATATTTACCAATTTAATTTCATTTTAAATCAAATAATTATAATAGGATGTTCTATGACAACACCCGTAAATGCGCCCCAGTGGCCACGGCAAATTCCTTACATCATCGCCAGTGAAGCTTGTGAACGTTTTAGCTTTTACGGTATGCGAAATATTCTTACCCCATTCTTGATGACAGCACTTTTGTTGTCTATTCCAGAAGAACTACGTGGAACTATGGCTAAGGATGTGTTCCATTCCTTTGTCATTGGAGTGTACTTTTTCCCATTACTCGGTGGTTGGATTGCTGATCGTTTTTTCGGTAAATACAATACTATCTTATGGTTAAGCTTAATTTACTGTGTTGGTCATGCGTTTCTCGCTATTTTTGAACACAGCATTCAAGGGTTTTATACGGGATTATTTTTAATTGCGCTCGGATCGGGTGGGATTAAGCCCTTGGTTTCTTCCTTTATGGGAGATCAATTTGATCAAACCAATAAAACATTGGCGCAGAAAGCGTTTGATCTGTTTTATTTTACGATTAATTTTGGCTCCTTCTTCGCCTCGTTATCTATGCCATTACTATTGAAATATTATGGTGCTGCGGTCGCATTTGGGATCCCTGGTATCTTAATGTTTATTGCAACTGTGTTCTTCTGGTTAGGCCGCAAACGTTATGTGCATATGCCACCTGAACCAAAAAATCCCCATGGTTTTTTACCCGTTATTCGTACCGCATTGCTCACTAAAATTGCTGGTCAAGCCAACATAGGTTTAGTGTTAGCTTTAGTTGGGATAATTTCTGCAGCGTATGCTTTAGTGAATATTCCAACCTTAGGTATCGTTGCTGGTTTGTGTTGTGCGTTAGTGCTAGTGATGGGATTTGTTGGCGCAGGGGCTTCATTGCAACTCGAACGGGCTAGGGGGATCCATCCGGATATCGCCGTCGATGGGGTACGTTCAGTGCTACGGATCTTAATCTTATTTGCGTTAGTGACTCCGTTTTGGTCTTTGTTCGATCAGAAAGCGTCCACTTGGATACTGCAAGCTAATGACATGTCTAAACCGGATTGGTTTGAACCCGCCATGATGCAAGCTTTAAACCCATTATTAGTTATGTTACTTATCCCATTTAATAACTTTGTGTTATATCCGGCGATTGAGCGCATGGGTATAAAGTTAACTGCTTTGCGTAAAATGGGGGCTGGGATTGCCATCACGGGCGTGAGTTGGATAGTCGTTGGTAGCATTCAATTGGCGATGGATGGCGGCTCGGTATTATCAATATTTTGGCAGATTGTGCCCTATGCTTTGCTCACCTTTGGTGAAGTATTAGTCTCTGCCACTGGGCTAGAGTTTGCCTACAGCCAAGCGCCTAAAGCCATGAAAGGCACTATCATGAGTTTTTGGACCTTATCTGTGACCGTAGGTAACTTATGGGTGTTACTGGCGAACGTCAGTGTGAAAAGTCCGGCTGTGACTGAGCAAATTGCCCAGACGGGGATCAGCATTACCGCATTTCAGATGTTTTTCTTCGCTGGTTTTGCCATCTTGGCGGCATTGATGTTTTGATGTTTGCGCTTTATGCAAGATCCTATCAAATGCAAGATCATTACCGCCACGTAGAATCTTGAGTTAGTCGATGAGTGGAAATATTCGGTTGTAGATAAAAAATCAGCCCATATTGTATGGGCTGATTTATATGGAACTAATAAGGTTAGTTACTTCCCGATACAGAAAGAGCTGAAAATCTTGCCGAGTAGGTCGTCAGAAGTGAAGCGGCCAGTGATCTCTGATAGTGCTAATTGGCACATGCGTAGCTCTTCCGCCAGTAGTTCTCCTGCAAGGTAAACCTCTAACTGCTCTTTACCCAATCGCAGGTGTCCTGCGGCTAATTCAAGGGCTTCTAAATGACGACGACGGGCGATAAAGCCACCTTCGAGATTACTCTGATAACCCATAAGTGACTTCAAGTGTTGCTTTAATTCTTCAACACCTAAGCCTGTTTTTGCCGAGATCCGGTAGACGCTATAACCTTGTTCTTCGGTCATCATTAAGTCTTCGCCAGTAAGATCGGCTTTATTACGGATCACTGTTACACCTAAATTGGAGGGCAGGCGATCGACAAAGTCTGGCCAAATCGCATGGGGATCGACGGCTGCGGTTGTTGTGCCATCCACCATAAATAGCACGCGATCGGCGCTGTTTATTTCATTCCATGCGCGTTCAATACCAATTTGTTCTACGGTATCAGTGGTATCACGCAGGCCTGCGGTATCAATAATGTGCAGCGGCATACCATCTAAATGGATATGTTCACGTAATACGTCGCGTGTTGTGCCAGCTATTTCAGTCACAATGGCCGACTCTTTACCCGCTAACGCATTTAATAAGCTTGATTTTCCGGCATTGGGGCGACCTGCTATCACGACTTTCATTCCTTCACGAATGATAGAACCTTGTTTAGCGCTGGCTTGCACTAGGTCGAGTTTGTCGATGATTTTATAGAGAGCATTGGCAATCTTGCCGTCACTTAAAAAGTCGACTTCTTCATCGGGGAAATCAATTGCGGCTTCAACGTATAAACGCAGGTTAGTGACTTGGTCCACCAGCTCATGGACTTCCTTAGAAAACTCACCTTGTAGCGATTGTAGTGCGCTTTTAGCGGCTTGCTCACTGGTAGCGTCGATAAGGTCGGCAATGGCTTCGGCTTGGGTTAAGTCGAGTTTATCGTTCATAAAGGCTTGTTCGCTGAACTCGCCTGGTTTTGCGATACTAATGCCACCGACTTCCATTACCCGTTTGATCAGCATATCGAGGACGATTTGGCCGCCGTGGCCTTGAAGTTCCAGTACATCTTCGCCAGTAAAGGAATTAGGTCCTTTAAAGAATAGCGCTATGCCTTGGTCTATCACTTGGCCCGATGCACTTTTAAAATCGCAATAATCGGCATATCGGGTTTTAGGAAGATGACCTAATACGGCCATAGCGACATCACTGGCTTTGTCGCCTGAAATTCGAATGATGCCTACGCCGCCACGTCCGGGCGCGGTGGCTTGAGCCACAATAGTGTCAGTTGTCATGGAAATACCCACCAAACTAATATCTACTAAATTATGTAAAGGAAAAGGCGGCCAATTAAGCCGCCTTTTAGTGTCATGCGTTCACATTAATCTGTAACGATGCGCTAGAGTCTTGGAAATCTTAGGCTTATTTTAAGCCTTTTTTCTCAAGACCTGCATAAATAATCTTCTGCTGCGTGATAGCAACTATGTTACCCACTAACCAGTACAGTACTAGACCTGCTGGGAACCAGAGGAAGAATACGGTAAAGATTACTGGCATCCACTGCATCATTTTCACTTGCATAGGGTCCATAGTCGGTGCAATAGGCTGCATCTTCTGCATCACAAACATAGATACGCCCATCAATAATGGCAGTATGTAGTAAGGATCTTGTACCGATAAATCGTGGATCCACAACATAAATGGTGCGTGACGTAATTCGAAGCTTTCTAACAATACCCAGTACAAGGCAATGAAGATTGGCATCTGTAAAATAATAGGTAAACAGCCACCCATAGGGTTAACTTTTTCTTTCTTATACAGTTCCATCATGGCCTGACCCATCTTTTGACGGTCATCACCAAAGCGTTCTTTCAAGTCAGTCAGTTTAGGTTGCAGGTTACGCATTTTCGCCATTGAGGTGTACTGCGCTTTTGTTAGCGGGAACAGTAAACCACGAACGGTTAAGGTGATCAGAATAATCGCCACACCCCAGTTACCGACAAATGATTGATAGAACATCAATAACCAGTGGATTGGTACGGCTAACCACCATAGGAAGCCGTAATCGACCACTAGGTTTAAGGTATCAGAGATGGCTGACAGTGCTTTTTGATCCTTAGGACCGACATAGAACTGTGAGCTAATTTCTTGGGTCGCACCAGGTGCAATATCATATACCGCACCGCGGAAACCAATATTGGCTAAACCGCCCGCACTGACACTAGAGAAAATAGTGTTGCTGTCGGTAGCCGGTGGGATCCACGCCGAAACGAAGTAATGTTGTAGCATGGCAGCCCAACCACCCAACGTTGCTTGGTTCAGGTTGCTTTTCGCCATGTCATCAAATTTGTATTTCTCATAACGCACATCTTGCGTAGAGAATGCGCCGCCACGATAGGTAGGCATCATCATGCTGCTTTCAGACGGTTTAATCGTTTGTTTAATTTGACCGTACATTTGAACTTGCAGTGGAGCAGCTGAAGTATTGTTGATTTTATAGTCAACATCTACGTTGAACTTACCGCGATGGAATACAAACACTTTAGTGTATGTCACGCCATTATCGCCGACATAAGTTAACGGCACTTCTAAAGTGTCTTGACCTTCGGCTAAGGTATATTCAGTCGCTGCAGTGCTAAATGTGGCACGGCCTTTTGCGCTGCTGTCGATACCATCGCGACCTATAAGGCCGCTCTGGGCGATATAAGTGAAATCTTTCGTTTGCTCAAGCAACACGAAGGGTTGATCTTTATCCTGTTCCATCTTGTGCGAAACTAACGCAGCAAAAACGATGTCACCACCGATTGGATTAATTTGAACATCCAATTGGTCTGTTTTCACAGTAATCAGTTTGCTGGTTGCTGTCACTGCTGCAGGAACACCTGTATCAGCTTCTGGAACATCGGCACTGTGTGAGCTTGCCGCGTTCGCCACTAAGGACGATTCGGTTGCAACGGGTTTAGGAGCTTTGTCTGCTTGCCACTGTTGCCACAGCAAAAAGCTGACAAACAGTAGTCCTATGAGCAATATATTGCGTTGAGATTCCATAGCCTATTTATTACACCTGTCATTTTTAGGGGGGACGGGATCACTACCGCCGGGATGTAAAGGGTGACATTTTAATATGCGTTTCAATGCAAACCAACAACCTTTCGCGGTTCCATGCACTTTTATTGCTTCAATAGCATAGTGAGAGCAGGTGGGATTGAAACGGCATCGAGGGCCCAGTATAGGGCTTATGAATACTTGATAGCCACGAATTAACGTGGTCGCTAGCCATTGTAGCGGCGACTGAGTTTGCGCCATAGCTTTTCTATCAATTTGTTGATTTCAGCGTTTTCCATTTCCATCACGCCATTTCTGACAAGCACAACAATATCAAGATGAGGAATGTCGTGTTGATTTAAGCGAAAACTATCTCTGATCACGCGCTTAATACGGTTACGTTGATTGGCGCGTTTTACATAGCGTTTGGCAACAGTAAGGCCCATACGCGGATGTTGTTCCGTGTTAGGAATAGCGAGCAAGGTAATTTCAGCAGAAGATGCTTTGATGGGATTGGAAAATACAGATTTAAATTGCGCGGGAGTTAACAAACGTAACTCCCGCGAAAAGGTATAGCTAGTCAACTAGTTACCTACTTATTAAGCAGATAAACGAGCGCGACCTTTCGCACGACGACGTGCAAGCACCTTACGGCCGCCTACAGTAGCCATACGAGCGCGGAAGCCGTGAGAACGCTTGCGCTTCAGGTTGCTAGGTTGAAAAGTACGTTTACTCATGATGGCAATCCGTCTTTGTTAATTAGTGAACATATCCTTATCTCTAGGATAGAGGTAAGGGCAAAAAAGAGGCCGAATTGTAATCACAATACTTAGTCACGTCAACAACGAAAGTAAGTAAGTGCTTTATTTCTGCCAGCGTATCCTTAGATCAACCCCCTGAATACACCATAAGATGTGGATAACTCTGTGTACGGACACTACATATAGTAGTGCAGGGGATCTTCGAGCCGATCGAAGGGGCGCCATTATAGATCAATGTGGATCGCTTAATAAAGCAGGATTTGCGGATAGTGTTGAATAAAAGGATCGTTTTGGATCTTTGATGATCGAGGATATCCACATAGAATGATCTCGCTGGGGATAAATATTTTTTAAGGATAGCGATCCTTGAGATCTCGCTATAGAATACACCTCTTTTTTGATGATCTTTTGGGGATAACTAAGTGGCTGTTTCACTTTGGCAACAATGTATCGGACGACTGCAAGATGAGCTTTCTGCTCAGCAGTTCAGTATGTGGATCAGACCGTTACAAGCCGAAATGGATGGAGATACTCTGGTGCTGTATGCGCCCAACCGCTTCGTGCTTGATTGGGTCAGAGATAAGTACATCAATATCATTAATCAGTTCTTTACTGAGCAGATGGGCAGCGATGCACCTAAATTGCGCTTCGATATTGGTAGTCGTCCTTCGGCGAAAAAGCCAAGTGTTCCAGCACCTATAGCGCCAACTCGTGTAGCTAATACCCAAACTAAAGCGACGGTAGGCACGACGTTTAACGTCCAAGCCGAGCCGATGGCGAACGCGAATCACCGCAGTAACATCAATCCAAGCTACCAGTTTGATAACTTCGTAGAAGGTAAGTCGAACCAATTAGGTAAGGCTGCGGCGTTGCAAGTGGCTGAAAATCCAGGTGGTGCTTATAACCCATTATTCTTATATGGCGGAACAGGTCTAGGTAAGACTCACTTGTTGCACGCTGTCGGTAACGGGATCATTAAAAATAATCCGAATGCCAAAGTGGTTTATATGCATTCCGAGCGTTTTGTTCAAGACATGGTGAAAGCGCTACAAAACAATGCGATCGAAGAATTTAAACGTTACTACCGTAGCGTCGATGCCTTGTTTATCGATGATATTCAATTTTTTGCTAATAAAGACAGATCCCAAGAAGAATTTTTTCATACCTTCAACGCCTTGCTTGAGGGGAATCATCAAATTATTTTGACTTCAGATCGTTATCCAAAAGAGATCGACGGTGTTGAAGACAGATTGAAATCGCGTTTTGGTTGGGGTTTAACTGTGGCTATTGAGCCACCAGAGTTAGAAACCCGCGTGGCGATTTTGATGCGTAAAGCCCAAGAGAGCGGCATTAACTTGCCCGATGAAGTGGCCTTCTTTATTGCTAAACGTTTACGTTCAAACGTGCGTGAGCTAGAAGGGGCGTTAAACCGCGTTATCGCCAACGCGAACTTCACGGGTCGACCAATTACCATTGATTTTGTTCGTGAAGCCTTACGTGACCTCTTGGCACTTCAAGAAAAATTAGTCACTATAGACAATATTCAGAAAACCGTAGCTGAATACTACAAGATCAAGATGGCTGATATGTTGTCTAAGCGCCGTTCACGCAGTGTCGCGCGGCCTAGACAAGTGGCAATGGCGTTATCCAAAGAATTAACTAACCAAAGCTTGCCGGAAATTGGTGATGCTTTTGGTGGTAGAGATCACACCACAGTGTTGCATGCCTGTCGTAAGATTGCTCAGCTACGGGAAGAGAGCCACGACATTAAAGAAGATTATGCTAATTTAATTAGAACCTTATCTTCTTAAAACAAGGAATTTGGACACTATGAAATTCTCCATTGATAGGGATGCCCTATTAAAGCCGTTGCAATTGGTGTGTGGTGCGGTAGAAAGACGCCATAATTTGCCCATTTTGTCTAACCTCCTTGTAGAAGTAAGTGGTCACTCACTTAAGCTGACTGGTACAGATTTAGAAGTTGAACTGGTGGGCCAAGCTGTGGTTCACGGTGATATTGAAGAAGGTCGTACTACGGTTCCGGCTAAAAAGCTGCTCGATATTGTTAAATCTTTGCCAGAACAAAGCGAACTGAAAGTCGAACAACAAGATAATAAATGGTTGCTGCGTTCAGGTCGTAGCCGTTTTTCCTTAGCGACCTTGCCCGCAGAAGAATATCCTAACGTTGAAGCCTTCCAAGCTGAGATTGAATTTAGTTTGAAGCAGGGCGTATTGAAGTCGATTATCGACTCAACGCAATTTTCGATGGCTAACCAAGATGTGCGTTATTACCTCAACGGTTTATTGTTTGAAACTGAAGGTAATGTGTTGCGCGCTATTGCGACCGACGGCCACCGTTTAGCGTTAAGCCACCGCACGATTGAAGCACAATTACCTGAAAAACAAGTCATTGTTCCGCGCAAAGGCGTAATGGAAATGGCGCGTTTATTAGAGTCGGACGATCTCGATATTGCGATTGCCATTGGTGATAATGCCATTCGTGCCACTACGGCTAACACTGTATTTACCAGTAAATTAGTTGATGGCCGCTTCCCAGATTATCGCCGTGTATTGCCAAAGGGCGGTGATAAAATAGTGATTGCGAGTCGTAATCACCTGAAGCAAGCGCTGACCCGTGCATCGATTTTATCGAACGAAAAATTCCGTGGTGTGCGTATTCAACTCGAAAATGGTTTGCTCAAGATCACCGCTAACAATCCTGAACAGGAGGAGGCTGAAGAGATCATCGATGTGGAATATAACAACCAAGCCTTAGAAATTGGTTTTAACGTCAGTTATTTGCTCGACGTGCTCAACAACCTAAAGTCCGATGATGTGCGTATTACGCTCATTGATGGTAACTCCAGCGCCTTAATCGAAAACCATTTGGAAGAAGATTCCATGTATGTGGTTATGCCGATGCGCTTATAAACCATCGACTTTTACGTTACCCGTGTCTGTAGCTCAGTCTCCGATAGCTATGCCGCTTAACCGCGGCACAGTGTTTAATACGCAGCATTGGCCATTCCTTCACTCATTTACCGATAGCCTTAGCCTGTGGCAGCGATTGAGTTGCCTGTTAAGTGTTATGAATCCTTGCCTTCGCCGTTTACGCGGCTTAATGAGTAATGCATGAGCCTAACCCGTCTCAATATCGAAGCGTTTCGCAACATTCAGTCCGCACAGTTAATCCCTGCACCTGGGATTAACTTGATTTATGGCCAAAATGGCAGTGGCAAAACCAGTATTCTTGAGGCGATATATTTCCTCGGTATGGGGCGTTCGTTTCGCAGCCATTTATCCCAGCGAGTGATTAATAACGACGACGATAAGTTAACCCTGTTTGCGACCTTAAATTTAGCGCGTGGTGACAGTAAAATCGGTTTACGCCGATTTCGCAGTGGTGAGACTGAAGTAAGAATCGATGGTGAAAAAGTCAAACGTCTGTCGACTTTAGCCGAAACCTTACCTATCCAAGTGATCACGCCTGAAAGCTTTTCGCTGCTGTTTGAAGGCCCAAAATCACGTCGACAATTTATCGATTGGGGCGCATTTCATGCTGACCCACAGTTTTATGGCGCTTGGACGAATGTTCGTCGTGTTCTTAAACAAAGAAATCAATTGCTTAGGAATGGTTCAGCTTATAGCCATATTCAATTTTGGGACCAAGAGTTTGTGCGTTATGCCGAGCAGGTTACTGAAATACGAAACCATTATGTAGACTCGTTAAATGAGCTACTTAAGGGTATAATCGGGGAGTTTTTACCGAGTGTAGATGTGAAGGTTTCATTTACCCGCGGCTGGGATAGTAAAACGGATTTTGCAGAACTACTCGAAAACCAATATTCCAGAGATTTGGCCACAGGTCATACCGTCAGCGGTCCCCATAAAGCTGACCTTAGACTTCGTGTAGGCACTTTGCCGGCGCAGGATGCCCTGTCCCGTGGTCAATTGAAATTATTAGTCTGTGCACTGCGTATTGCACAGGGAAAGTTGCTCAAACAACAAATAGATAAACACAGTATTTATCTTGTGGATGATCTTCCATCCGAGTTGGATGCACAGCATAGGCAGCTATTGCTAAAGCAGTTAGTGGATACAGGTGCACAAGTGTTTGTCACTGCCATTGAGCCTGCAGCAATAGTCGATTCGTTACACACACCTCCCAGTAGGATGTTTCATGTGGAACAGGGACGTGTAACGGTAATTGAATAACCATTGAGAGAATAATATGTCAGAGAATAGTTACGATTCTTCGAGTATTAAGGTCCTTAAGGGCCTTGATGCAGTACGTAAGAGACCTGGGATGTATATTGGTGACACCGACGACGGTACGGGTCTACATCATATGGTGTTCGAAGTAGTCGATAACTCTATCGATGAAGCCTTAGCCGGCCACTGCAGCGATATTACCATTACTATCCATGTCGATGGTTCGGTTTCTGTTAAAGATGACGGCCGTGGTATTCCGGTTTCTATCCATGAGGAAGAAGGCGTATCGGCTGCTGAAGTTATTATGACGGTATTGCATGCCGGCGGTAAGTTCGACGATAACTCTTATAAAGTGTCTGGCGGTCTCCACGGTGTGGGGGTCTCGGTTGTAAACGCTTTATCTAAAAAGCTGCAAATGACTATTCGCCGTGCGGGCAAAGTGTACGAGCAGTTTTATACCCACGGTGTGCCTGATGCGCCAATCAAAGAGATTGGTGATGCGACTAAAACCGGTACTGAAATCCGTTTTTGGCCAAGTGAAGATACCTTCAGCGATGTTGAATTTCACTTTGAAATTCTGGCAAAGCGTGTGCGTGAACTGTCTTTCCTTAACTCAGGCGTGGGTATTCGTCTGGTTGATGAACGCGACAATAAAAATGAATTTTTCAAATACGAAGGCGGTATTAGCGCATTCGTAGATTATTTGAACCGTAATAAAACGCCAGTCAACAAAGATGTATTCCACTTTATGCAAGAGCGTGAAGATGGCATTACCGTTGAAGTGGCTATGCAGTGGAATGACGGTTATCAGGAAAATATTTTCTGTTTTACCAACAACATTCCCCAGCGTGATGGTGGTACTCACTTAGTGGGTTTCCGTAGTGCGTTGACGCGTAACCTCAACAGCTACATGGAAAACGAAGGCTATAACAAGAAAGGCAAAACCAGCGCGACAGGCGATGACGCCCGTGAAGGTTTGACCGCCGTTATCTCTGTTAAAGTGCCAGATCCTAAGTTCAGCTCGCAAACCAAAGACAAACTGGTTTCTAGTGAAGTGAAAACTGCGGTTGAACAAACCATGGGTGAGAAGCTGAACGATTATCTGCTGGAAAACCCAGCCGATGCTAAGTTGATTGTCGGTAAAATTGTCGATGCGGCCCGTGCCCGTGAAGCGGCGCGTAAAGCCCGTGAAATGACCCGTCGTAAAGGCGCGCTCGATTTAGGTGGTTTGCCAGGTAAGCTGGCCGATTGCCAAGAGAAGGACCCTGGTCTTTCCGAAATTTACATAGTGGAAGGTGACTCTGCTGGCGGTAGCGCTAAGCAGGGACGTAACCGTAAGAACCAAGCGATTCTGCCACTGAAAGGTAAAATTCTAAACGTTGAGAAGGCCCGCTTCGATAAGATGTTGTCTTCTCAAGAAGTGGCCACACTGATCACCGCTCTTGGCTGTGGTATTGGTCGTGACGAATACAATCCAGATAAGACGCGTTATCACAACATCATCATCATGACGGATGCTGACGTCGACGGCTCGCACATTCGTACCTTGCTGTTGACCTTCTTCTTCCGTCAAATGCCTGAATTGATTGAACGTGGTTATGTGTATATTGCTCAGCCACCACTATTTAAAGTGAAAAAGGGCAAGCAAGAACAGTATTTGAAAGACGAGCCTGCATTGACTCAATATCTTACGACTCAAGCATTGGATGGCACTATTGTGTACCCAACGCAAGGTGCGATTGGTATGTCAGGCGAGCCGTTAGAGCGTTTAGTGACTCAGTATCGTGAAGTGGAAGCCATTGTTGCCCGTTTAGAGCAACGCTACCCAACGCACATTACTAACCGTATGCTTTACCACCCAATGATCACCAACGAGATGTTGGCCGATGAAGGCAAGATGAAAGAGTGGATCGATGCCTTTATCCATGAGCTGGTGGAAATGGAAAGCAGCGGCGTACTGTATTCTGCTGAGCCGATTCTCGATCCTGAACGTAAAGTGTATTTGCCTAAGATCACTATTCGTAAACACGGTATCGATACTAACTATCTGTTTACTTATGACTTCTTCCAATCAAGTGACTATCAACGCATCGGTAAGTTAGGTGCGGCGTTAGATGGCATGATTGAAGAAGGCGGTTATGTGCAACGCGGTGAACGTGTGAAAGAAGTCGGCAGCTTCCTTGAAGCGCTAGATTGGACGATTTCTGAAGCCAAACGCGGCTTATACATTCAACGTTATAAAGGATTGGGTGAGATGAACCCTGAGCAATTGTGGGAAACTACAATGGATCCTGAATCACGCCGTATGTTGCAAGTCACGATTGATGATGCCGTGGGTGCCGATCAGTTGTTCACTTGTTTGATGGGTGATCAAGTTGAACCTCGTCGTGAGTTCATCGAAGCGAACGCATTGAACGTGGCTAACTTAGACGTTTAATGCGCGTTAAGTGATTAGCAGTACGTAAATGATTAAGGGAAAGCCAAGGCTTTCCCTTTTTTATTTCTATGATTTATCCCTTTATCGTTCAATACCCGCTTCATCCGCTGCAACAATTTCAGTCTCAGCTTTAGCCGCACTCATCCACGCCTGCATTTCCGGACAGCTGATCACATGCTGCATATAGGCACGGCTTGCCTGCGAGACTTCAACACCGTAGGTGATAAAGCGCATGACCACAGGGGCAAACATCATGTCGGCAATCGACCACTCGCCAAATAACCAAGTACCTTCGGCATTTGATGGGGCAAACTCGGCCATTTGTGCTGACCAAATCGCATCAATGCGCTCAATGTCTTTGCGGACTGCATCAGTGAGCTCAACATAACGGCTCGCGCGTATGTTCATTGGTAGAGCGTTACGCACGGCATTAAAGCCAGAATGCATTTCACTGGCTATCGATCTAGCCTTGGCTTTTTGTTTAGGATCTTGCGGCCATGCGCTACCGGCAAGATAGGTGTCGTTGAGGTATTCACAAATTGAGAGTGAATCCCATACCGTGATATCGCCATCGACTAATGTCGGTACTTTTAACGTCGGCGAAATGGCTTTGAGTTGCTGATAAAAGCTGTCGGTATCGAGTTGCAGTAATATTTCGTTGAACTGCACGCCAGATTTCGCGGCCATTAACCAAGCCCGTAGTGACCAGCTAGAGTAGTTTTTATTGCCAATATAAAGATCCATTGTTTGTCCTTGAGTGAAATGCCGAGTGTTTCTGCAAAGCTACTATATGGGCTCATTTCACCTATGACTAATGAATATTTTACCTATTCTATATCTGCTAATACGCGTCATTTCTCTTGAGCTTTCGAATCACTTTTATTGAATTTAAATCACTAACCGCATTGAGATAATTTAACCATATCTTAATTACTTTGCTCAATGGATTCTGTCGAGATAAAGACTAATTGGCGAGATAAATGGATGTGGCAGCGAGTGATTTACCCCGTAAGTACACTGATTTTTATGCTATCAGCGGTGGCAAACGCCGATGAAGCTAATAAGTTATTGAATATGTGTAAGGCCTGCCATGGCGAATCCGGTGTGAGTCGTTTTGAGCATATCCCTAATATCGGATGGCAAAACTCGGATTACCTGTTGAAGCAACTGCGAGCCTTTAAGGCGGAAAATCGCCAAGATCCCACTATGACTAAAGTCGCTCAATTGTTGAGTGAGGCTGATATGCAGCTGATGGCGGATTACTTTTACCTCGGAAAGGATAAATAACATGGATCTTAATCGTCGGGTTTTTATTAAAGGGGCGGTAGCGACGTCTGTGTTATCTGCCTTACCCGTTAAGTGGGTATTTGCTGATCAGCTTCCCGCAGCCGTCACTCCTCTGGATATATCAGCATTAACTTGGACTAAGGCTGAGGATTTACCGAGTTACTTCAACGTGCTAAACACTCATCCACTGAATGCGTTTCCGCCGGAGCATAAACTCGCTCCTGCCGTGACGCCTGCTGATGCCTCATTTATCCGCTGGAATGGCATAGTGCCTGATTTTAAGGCGCTAGATGCTAAGACTTGGACTTTTAATGTGGATGGCGAATCTGTTATTACTCCAAAAACCTACACAATCGATGAACTTAAGCGCCGTTTTAAGCATTACACATTACAGTTACTGATTGAGTGTGGTGGCAATAGTCGTTCAGGCTTCTTTCCTAGCACGAAAGGCAATCAATGGAATAATGCCGGCGTATTTTGCTCCGAGTGGACGGGTGTGTTAGTGAGTGACGTGCTTAAGGATTGCGGTATTAAAGCCGATGCTGTTTATACGGGGCATCACGGTGTTGATCGGCATTTGAGCGGTAAAGGTGAGGCGATTTCACGCGGTGTGCCAATAAAGGCGGCGCTCGAAGAGCTGGGACTCATTGCATGGTCGATGAACGGCGAGGACATTCCTTATCTACATGGATATCCCTTGCGTATTGTGTTTGGTGGACGGCCGGGCTCCGTTTCGCAAAAAGCCGCTACGGGGATCAGTGTGCGCAATAAAGTGCATGATGGACATAAAATGGCTGCGCCAGCGTATCAACTCCCTAAATATCCGATAGCGCCAGGTGAGTCCGTTGATGATAAAGACTATAAAATCATAGAAGAAATGATAGTGAAGTCCTTGATTACCGATCCTCAATCGGGAACAGAATTAGCCGTGGGCCAGAAGATAGCCATCGCAGGCCACGCTTGGGCGGGATTGCGGGAAGTCGTTAAAGTGGAAGTGAGTTATGACTATGGCACCCGCTGGTATACCGCTGAGTTAGAAAAACCTAAAAACGTAGCGGCATGGCAGCAGTGGAAGATTGAATTGCAATTACCGTCGCAGGGCTATTATGAAATCTGGGCCAAAGCGACCGATAGTGAAGGTGATAGTCAGCCAGTCGTACAACCGCAATGGAATCCTAAGGGATATATGTTTAACGGCTGCCACCGTATTGCCGTGAGGGTGGTGTGATGAAATCGCATATCAATCAATTGATAGTGTGCGGGTTGCTTTTCACTGGGGCGACGTTCGCTGCAGAGTATCCCGTGGACCCTCAATCGGGCCTCATTATGGCACCCGGTTGGGAGTTGGTTAATTATCAATGCAATGCCTGTCACACCAGCATGATTGTTACCCAAAATCGCGGTGATAAAGCGTTTTGGAAAGAAACCTTGCAATGGATGGTGGATACTCAAGGCTTATGGGACTTGTCGGATACTTGGGAGCCGACATTGAGCTATCTCAGTACTTATTATGGCCAAGCTGAAATGGATATGACTATCTTTAGGCGTCTGCCCATTGAATCAAGCCAGTTGCCTCCGCCTGTTAAGCCTGCCTTTAAGGAATCTCAATGAAAGCGTTTATCGTCAGTTTGCTTGTCTTGTGCGGCTTATCCACAGCGGTTTATGCAGAAGGTTATCAAGCAGATATTGAACGTGGTCAGCTGCTGGCTACGGCTCAATGTGAGTCATGCCATGGCAATGTGGTGATCACCATGGCTAAACAATTCCCAAACTTGAAGGGACAGAAAATAGCTTATCTCAATAAACAGCTTGTTGATTTTAAAACTGGTTTGCGAGTCGATCCTTTGATGCAGGCGCAAGTCAGCGCGTTAAGCTCTGAGCAATTGCAAGATGTGGCGCTGTTTTATAGCCAGCAAGTTACACCAAACTTAAGTGCGAATTAGCATTATTGTGGGGGGACTATTTGAATGAAGTCGAATGCGGCTTGCTAGGAATGCGGGATGAGTTTTTTGGCCGCTATGATTAAGCTACTCGTTAACCTAGACTGCGTTGTAAGCGATAGAAGTAGTCATGCCATTCCGCTTGTGCCGTTGCCGCTTGTTCATCGTCAACTAATTCGAATTTAACTGTTTGTCCTGGGCGAGTTTGCGCGAGTTTCCACAGATCGGCTTCAATAATCACGGCGATTTGAGGATGACTGCTGGTGGTTTGCGCATCGGCAAGGAGCACGAGTGGTTGCCCTGAAGCGGACACTTGAACCACTCCGGGCGTGACTGTGTGTGATTGTACTGGGAATGGCTTTGCCAAGGTCAAAGTATCACCTTTGAGTATGGCACTCGCACGATCACTTTCAGCAGAAAGTTGCCACTGTGTTTGCCAGAATGTTTGCTGAGATTTCAACGAGAAGGCTTGAGTGTGCTTGGTCGCGAGTGCGCGAATATGCCCATCCCAACTTTTTTGAATTGCACCAACTTGTCTTCTGAGTGGGTGAGCTAAACCTAAGCTCAGGCGATCGCCAGCTTCTAATGCGCGGCCATGAAATCCACCGATACCTGAGGTTAAATCGGTAGCGGCAGAATCCATCACTAGCGGTACTTTAACGCCACCATCAACGGCAATATAAGCACGCATGCCTTTATTTCCCCCTCTAAGGCTGAGTTTTTGTCCTGCCTTAATGGAGTAACGCCAGCCGCAAACTATGGGCTTATTGTCTATACGAGCATCGAAATCGGCACCCGTTAAGGCAATCCAAGCGTCGCGTTTAAACAAAAAAATCGATTGGCCGAAGGTTAATTCCAATACGGGTGTATTGTCTGGGTTTGATAATAGGCGGTTTGCTAAACACAGGGCAGGTCTATCTAAGGCGCCAGCTTGGGTTACACCTAAATGTCGGTATCCCATGCGTCCGAGATCTTGAACTGTAGTGAGTGCACCTGCTTTTATTACCTCGATCATCAAATGTTCCGTCGTTAGCTGGCAAGTATGTCGTGAATGGCTTAAAGGGAGACTAAATACGTATCACTTTATGAAGGCTGGGCATATTGTCAGTTAAATGATGCTGAAATGTAAGTTTTTTGAGGTTTCAAGTTGTAACCAAGATTGTCCTAATAGAGGCTACAATCATGGGATTGCTGGCGTCAGAAATTAATTGAATATGTTACACTTAAGCGAGCCATTAGCATGTCTATAACGTGTTTATGTATCGCTTAAGCTTGATCAAAATGGATTTGAGATGGGCAATATTTAACTGACTTTTTAACAATTATCTATAATGACAGGTTGATGCTTCTTGATTAAATCACTTTTTAATAAGCTCTTTAATATTCGTGATTCGGCGACGGTAGAGAGACCCAAAAGTTTTTCAACGACGGACTTAGGTAAGTCGTTTGAACCTGCGCGAAAGCCAGCTAAACCTCTCGAAGATATTAGCGTGGTATCTGTTGATTTATCTGCTCTCTTTTATAGTTTGTTATTTCCGACACGGGTTAAGGACACTGGCGGCGTAGCCAATAATCTTGAACGTCGAGTCATGGCGGAGATAGAGCAGGCTTTGGCATCACCACAAGTGATCGCCGAGAAAGTGTTAAAGCTACCGTCAAAAGTATTGGAATTAGATCGTAAACTGGCAGATCCACAATTTGATATTAAGGACCTATTAGCGCTCATCGAGCAAGATCCTTTACTGAGTATTGAGGTGCTTAAGTTATGTAATTCCCCTGCATTTAAACGTAGCGATAGGGATATCACCAGTTTGCAGCAGGCTTTGGTACAGCTTGGTCGTGAACAGTTGAGAAAGTTTGTTACCACTTGTCTAGTGCGTGAAATGTTGGATATCAAGCCAATCTATTTCCGTCGTTTTGGGGCTGAAATTTGGCGCCATTCGATGCAGGTTGCTTTTCTTGCCAGTGAGTTAAGCGATGAAGATCAAGATACGGCTTTTTTATTGGGTTTATTACACGATGTCGGCAAGCTGGCCATTTTTAAAATGCTTCTCGATGCATTTGTACAGGCAGAGCCGGGAGAACAGCCTAATTCTGGTTTATTTAGACAAGTGATGACGACGAAATCGTTAACCTTGAGTTCATTGCTTGCTAAGCATTGGCAGTTACCCAATACCTTTGAAACAGAATTAGACAAGCTTGCCAGTGTGAACTCGCGCCCGCAAGCTGGGCTAGCTGCTGTGGTATGGCGGGCGAATGTGATCAGCGAGATTTCTATGCTGCATCAAGCAGGGCAATTGTCCCCTGAGATTCTGGCGAATTTACTGCAGCAAGTTAACTTAGATCAAACACAATTTGATGGCTTACATCAAAAACTACTGCAGTTTTGATTAGGCCATGTAATACGTTTGATATAAGAAATCAGGGCAATAAAAAACGCGCTATTGAGCGCGTTTTTTATAAAGCGATAATTTAAAAACGTTAGTATCGTTATTGCAGTAGTGATATATCCGCGACGTGCAGGAACTGCTCGCGTAGATTATTCAACAATGCTAAACGATTGTTTTTTAAAGCTTCATCATCCGCCATTACCATCACATCTTCGAAGAACTGATCCACGCTTTCACGTAGGCCAGCTAACAAGGTTAAGGCTTGTTGGTAATCGGCATTGGCAAACAAAGGCGCCAACTTCGGCTGTAGCTCGTTCAACTTGGCCGCTAATGCTTGCTCTGCGGCTTCAGTTAACAGACTCGCATTGATCGCTGTCGGTAAAGCACCTTCAACCTTAGCCAGAATGTTGGATACACGCTTGTTCGCTGCCGCAAGGGCGCTAGAAGCTTCTAGGCTTCTAAAGTGTGATACCGCATTGATACGGCTATCAAAATCAGCAGGGCGTGTTGGGCGACGTGCTAGCACGGCTAAGATCACATCAACACCAATACCTTTATCTTGATACCAAGCACGGAAACGAGCCATTAAGAATTCAAGCACTTCCTCTGCTGCGTTTGCGTTGCTTAAGTTAGTACCGTGGAGTTCCTGAGCCTTAGCAATCAGCGTTACTAAATCCAGTGGCAGTTTGTTCTCAACGATAATACGTAGCACGCCAATCGCCGCGCGGCGTAGGGCAAAGGGATCGGCTGCGCCTTTTGGCGCTTGGCCAATACCAAAGATACCGACTAAAGTATCGAGCTTATCTGCTAATGCGACAGCGCAAGATACGCCAGCACTAGGCACTGTATCGCCAGAGAACTTAGGCTTGTATTGCTCTTCCATCGCAACCGCAACGGCTTCGGCTTCACCATCGAGGCGGGCGTAATGCATGCCCATAGTGCCTTGAGTGTCGGTAAACTCCATCACCATATTGGTCATCAAATCGGTTTTAGATAACAAACCTGCACGGGCTGCATCAACCGCATTCGCGCCAGTTTGCGCGGCAATAAAGGCGGCGAGGGCAGAGATACGAGTGACTTTGTCTTTTAATGTACCAAGCTGTTGTTGGAACAGGACGGTTTCTAAGCTAGGTAAACGTGATTCCAGCGTGTGCTTCTTATCGGTATTAAAGAAGAACTCAGCATCAGCCAAACGTGGACGAACGACTTTCTCGTTACCAGAGATAATTTGCGCGGGATCTTTTGATTCTATGTTGGCGACAAAGATGAAGTTTGGCAGTAACTTGCCCGCGTCATCAAAGACTGGGAAGTATTTTTGATCGCCCTTCATGGTGTAGACCAAAGCTTCAGACGGTACGCTTAAGAATTTTTCTTCGAAGCTGGCGGTCAATACCACTGGCCATTCAACTAACGAGGCGACTTCTTCAAGTAGGCTATCTTCGATGTCGGCTGTGCCACCAATCTTAGCGGCGGCTTTTTCGGCATCGGCTTTGATTAATGCTTTACGGCTTTCGTAATCGGCGATGACTTTGCCTTTTTCTTTTAGGTCGGCAAGGTAGTGATCAGCGTGTGCTAATTCAAACTGCTTGAGCCCCATAAAGCGGTGACCGCGAACAGTGCGCGCCGATTTGATACCCAGCAATTCACCTTCAATCAACTCACTGCCTAACAACATAGTTGCTGTGTGCACAGGGCGAATAAATTGGGTTTTATTATTGCCCCAACGCATTGGCTTAGGGATGGGCAATTTATCGAGTGCACGTTGAGCCATGGCAGCGATCAAACTTTTGGTTTCGACGCCTTCAACTTTAGCGTTATGGACTAACCATTCGCCTTTATCTGTAACTAAACGTTCGGCTTGTTCAACAGTAATACCATTACCACGTGCCCAACCTTCGGCGGCTTTAGTCGGTTTGCCTTCAGCATCGAATGCTGAACTCACTGCTGGGCCGCGTTTTTCAACGACTTTGTCAGCTTGTGCAAGGGCAAGTTCAGTGACGTTAATTGCCAGACGACGTGGCGCTGCGTACCAAACGGCTGAGCTGAACGCTAAATCGGCTTTGGTGAGTTCTTCAGTAAAGTTAGCTAAAAAGGATTCAGCCAGTTTACGCAGTGACTTAGGTGGTAATTCTTCCGTGCCTAACTCTATGAGTAAGTTTTCAAAATTCATGTTTTTACCTCTACTTACACATTGGGAAGCCAAGCGCTTCGCGTGCCTGATAATAAGATTCAGCGACCGCTTTCGCCATAGTACGAACGCGTAAGATGTAGCGTTGGCGCTCAGTAACTGAAATGGCATGGCGGGCATCGAGCAGGTTGAAGGCGTGTGAGGCTTTCATCACTTGCTCGTAGGCGGGCAGAGGTAAAGGTTTTTCCAGTGACAATAAATGCTGACACATTTTTTCGCACTGATCGAACAGGGTGAACATAAAGTCCACATCGGCGTGCTCGAAGTTATAGGTCGATTGCTCGACTTCGTTTTGATGAAACACATCGCCATAGGTGATTAGGCCTAGTGGACCATCGGTCCAAACGAGATCATAAACACTATCAACACCTTGGATATACATAGCCAGACGTTCTAGGCCATAGGTGATTTCACCTGTGACTGGGCTGCATTCGATGCCGCCAACCTGTTGGAAGTAAGTAAACTGAGTTACTTCCATACCGTTAAGCCAGACTTCCCAGCCTAAGCCCCAAGCACCTAGTGTTGGTGATTCCCAGTTATCTTCCACAAAGCGGATATCGTGGATTTGAGTATCGATACCCAACGCTTGCAGTGAGCCTAAATACAGCTCTTGAATATTGTCAGGTGAAGGCTTCAACACGACTTGGAATTGGTAGTAGTGCTGCAGACGGTTAGGGTTTTCACCGTAACGACCGTCCGTAGGGCGGCGCGATGGCTGCACATAGGCACTGCTCATAGGTTCTGGCCCTAAAGAACGCAGGAAAGTTTGTGGGTGGAATGTTCCCGCGCCGACTTCCATATCTAGAGGTTGAACGATTGCACAGCCTTGCTGTGCCCAATATTCCTGCAGGGTGAGAATGAAACCCTGAAATGTTTTTACGTCGTGTTTTGTCGTCATGTCTACTTGTCTACTGCCGTCAGCCTGAATAGAAAATGGGTTCGATTATACCTTGTAGATATCTGCTTATGTAGGTTATTTTTTACCTTCTTAATTAAAACAATAAGGTTATATACCATGGAAGAGATCCGTTGTGGCTGGGTAAGTGATGATCCCTTGTATCGTGAGTATCATGACAAAGTGTGGGGGCGGCCAGTTTATGATCCCAAGGAGTTGTTTGCTAAGTTGTGTTTAGATGGTCAACAGGCCGGATTATCTTGGATTACTATCCTGAAGAAGCAACAAAACTATGAACAGGCCTTTGCTAATTTTGAACCAGAAGTGATTGCTGGCTTTGATGAGGCGAAAGTGGAGGAACTTATGTTGAATCCCGGCATAGTGCGTAATCGCTTGAAGGTGAACTCTATCATCAAGAATGCCAAAGGATATTTGGCCTATACTGCCGATGGAAAGGATTTCTCTGCCTTCTTATGGAGCTTTGTAGGTGGTAAGCCCATAGTGAATCAGTTTACAGCCATGTCACAGGTTCCTGCACAAACGCCAGAATCTGAAGCCATGTCAAAAGCCTTAAAGAAACTCGGATTTAATTTCGTCGGCCCAACAATTTGTTATGCCTTTATGCAGGCAGTGGGTATGGTGAATGATCACCTGGTCGAGTGTGTTGCCTATCAGGCCTGTGTTGATTCCTGTACCGTTCAGCATAACCACTATTAACATTAATCGCAGAGCTTGCCGATATTGAAGTAGGGTTGGGGCTTGTGGTAATTGAAGCCTAGAGATAAAAAAGCATGTTCCACGTGGAACATGCTTTTTTATTTTATGAGTGATATCTGGTTAAACCAAATAATTAAAACAGGAAAGCGACTCTCCCATTCTAGCCTTGAGGATAGAGTTTAGATTTTCTCAAAGAAAAATGGCTTACGTTTTTCCTTATCCCCATTAAGCTCATTCATCGTCTCAGCATTAAAAAGCTTGCCGTTGACCATAGTATGAGTGACTTTATCTGTGACGCGTATATCAGCCAATGGATCACCATCAATAACGATTAAGTCTGCGAGCTTACCTTCTTTGATAGAACCGAGTTGCTGTTCCATGCCAAAGGTCGTCGCTGGATTAATGGTGGCCGTTTTCAAAACTTCCATATTGCTCATGCCGCCTTGGGCGAACATCCACATTTCCCAATGTGCCGCTAAACCTTCACGTTGACCGTGAGCGCCTATATTAGGATGAACACCTAACTTATTGAGCTCGTTAGCGACTTTTGCAACATTGAAATGATTGTAGTGGCCATCTGGTGCATGCGGGCGTCGCATGGATCTCGCCTGCAAGATATCGGCGGGGACATACATAGACAGACGTGGATGCGCCCACACATCGGTTTTATCGTACCAGTAGTTTTCGCCTGAAATACCGCCATAGGCAACCACTAAGGTTGGCGTGTAACCGACTTTAGTTTGGCTCCAGAATTGTTTGATATCGTTATAAATCGCCGCGACAGGCAAAGAGTGCTCAACCGTTGTATGGCCATCGGCAACCATGGTTAGGTTATGCTGCAGTAAACTACCACCTTCAGGAACAACCATCATTTCAAGTTCACGAGCGGCGGCAATGACTTGTTGCCTCTGATTACGACGTGGTTGGTTGTAGCTTTTTACGCTAAAGGCCCCGACTTTTTTCAGACGCTCAAGGTGGAATTTGGCATCATCCAGCGAGTCTATGTGTGATGTGTAGCCAGGTGCATTCGCTCCATATAGTATGGTGCCGGTGGAGAATATGCGTGGACCGACGATTTTGCCGGCTTTTTGTTGTTCGGAAGCGGCAAAAATCTCTGTCGTGTCATTCGAGGGATCGTGAATCGTGGTGACACCTAAGGAAAGGCCAGAATATAGCGCCCAGTTCTGTTGTGGCACAATTTCATCATCAGCTTGCGGTCCATGGGCGTGGGCATCGAATAGCCCTGGCATGATGGATTTGCCTTTGATGTCGATGATCTGCGCATCCTTAGGAATCGCGATATTGGCATTACCTACGGCGACAATATGATTGTCTTTAACTATGACCACGCCATCATCTATGACTTGGTCGTCTTCCATCGTAATCACTTTGCCGCCGACGAAGGCGATTGTTCCACGTGGAACATCTGCTTTTTCGGTAAAGCCCAAATTGATAATACTTGGCTGAGTCTTTTCATCTTTATTGAGATATTGAGTATCAACCTTGGCTTGATAAAGTTCTGGGCCAAGCGTCCAATACAGTTGGTTGCTTTTACTGTTCCAACTGATACTTTCACCGGCACGGACACTCAATTGACTTACGGGTAAATTGTTGGCATTGGGGCCAATCTCAACGGTTTCACCGTGTTTAGCAAAAGGTGTCACCCAAACCTTAAAGCGTTCGGCAAAGGCGAGTTGTTCACCATCGGGTGAAACCCTAAATTCTGTCGCATGCTTACTGCTGTAATGAACTCGCTTATCGAAGCCATCTAAGTTGATAGATGATAACTGTGGTGTTTCATCTTCGCTGCTATTCATAAAAAAGACGCGATCGGTATTGGCACCAAATTGAGCTTGGTAGCCATCGGCACTGATCTTGCTATTTTGTTTGCCTTTGATATCGACTTTATAGAGTCCTGGTTCTTGCGACCAAGTTCTAGGTGTGAGATTGCCACCTTGGGTTTTACGATACACCACGAGTTCACCATCGGGTGAAAAGGTGGGCTCAACGTATTTCCCTGGCTCAGATGTTAGCTGCTTAGATTTGCCACCTTTGGCGCTAATGACTTGCACTGTTCCTTGGTCTTGGTCATTCCAAGTGGTGAACACAATATTTTTGCCATCGCGGGACCATTGGGGAAACAGTTCTTCAATCCCATTACTGAGTTCGGTTAAGCGCGACATTTTTCCATCGGGCAATGATTTTAACCAAATCTTCCCCAGTGCTTCGAAGGCGACTTTACTGCCATCGGGAGAAACCTGTGCCATACGCAGCATTTTTACATCGAAAACGTCTTTATCAATGTCTTGCTTAAAGCGTACTGAGGGTTGTACTGCTAACTCAGTTTTTACGCTAAAGGGGATATCTGTGAGTGTTTTGCTAGCAATATTCAGGCGGTTAATCTTTCCTTTAGCCCAGAAGAAAATATCCTTGTTATCTTGAGTCCACGCCATAGTCGGGTAGACGCCGTGGATTGCCCAAGTCTCTTGCATATCACGGTCTAGTTCGCCAAATAATTTAGTGGTTTCACCTGACTTGAGGTCGAGTAGGTAGAGTGATGAGTTAAAGTCATCACGCTTTATATAGGCGAGTTTAGTGCCATCAGGACTCGATGTTGGTCTAATCGCGCCACCAGTTCCTTCTATCAAGATTTCAATATCACCGGTTTGGGTATCATAACGTTTGATTTTGTAGATACCGTTAACTGAGTCCTTTGAGTAATGGAATGTTTTGCCTGGCGTATCATCTTGGCTGAAGTAGATATAGCGACCATCGGGTGAATACGCGGGTTCGCCTAAATCTTTTTGATCATTTGGTCGTTCAGTTAGTTTAACGCCTTCGCCGCCCGCTACGTGGTATAGCCATACTTCGCCCGCACCTAAACTACGGCTGGCGGTAAAATGCTTACGGGCAACAAGATACTGGGAGTCTGGGCTCCAAGCGGGACTGTTTAGCAGCCTGAATGTTTCTTGAGTAACAGTTCGTGGATTACTGCCATCGGCATCCATGATCCAAATGTTGTCGCCGCCATCGGCATCCGAGGTAAAGGCAATATGTTTACCATCTGGGCTATAGACGGGCTGCATCTGCCAAGCAATACCTTGGGCTAATGGCTTAGCTTCACCGCCTGATACTGGGATTTGATAAATGTCGCCGAGTAAGTCGAATACAATATGCTTGCCATCTGGACTAACACTCAGGTTCATCCAAGTGCCTTCATTCACATCAATTTTGACTTGCTCTAAGGGTGCATTCGCTGGAGCGTTAACATTCCATTCGGCCTCCTTAGTTTCTACTGCGTTAACGGCGAGGGTATTCATCCCTAGAGCGAGGGCGATATAAAGCGGGGTCAGTTTAGATTTCAACATGTCACTTCCTGTTATCGTTCTTATGGACTGCTTGAGTGGTATTAATTTTAAGATGAACTTTTGTTAATACTTAGTCTAGTTATCGCATAAATAGGAAAGAAGGAAAACGTAAATACTGTTTCAATTGATGACCGAGGGAATGGAAAAGTAACGGCGATATAGATAAGAAAGCGGGCATAGCAGAAAAAGAACCAAGTCACTTGGTTCTTTTTACTGAGGAGTATGGATATTTTGCTAAGAGTGGCTGAATAGCTGGGAATAAAATTAGCTTGGAATAAGCAGAGTGATCTCATCGCCTAAGTGGATCATGGCATCATTCAATACTCGGCAGGTTACACCACCTCGCCAATCTGGCGTGAGCGCGGCTTCTAAACCGACATGCGCTATTTCCATCTTTTTACAGGGGTCGGTCTCACCTGTGATTTCAAGTCGCAACTCACCGATCTGTAAATGTTTACCCACATCGGCACTGCTGAATACGAGATCATCAACCAGAAGATTTGCTCTACGTGTCGTCCAAGGTAAATCTGCCTCGATGCTATGACAGGCCTGTTGCCACTGAAGTTTAGAAAGCACAGTGACTTGGCGTTTGCCTGGACGACCAAACACATCTTTCTCTACGCCACTGAGTTGGGTGACATTGGCACAGAGAACTTCATTCATTGGGCCGCGCTTTACAGTTTTATAGGCAATCGCCAGCAGTTTTGGCATAGTTTCTCACATCCTTTGTTCATGATTAAGTCGTTAACGGATACGACTTAAAGTCCTTTTTTGATCAAATATTGATATGGCGTTTGTGTGGTTTCACTGGCAATTAAGGTGTGATCCATAAATTCACAAAAGCTTGGAATATCGCGCGTTGTAGCAGGATCATCGGCAATGATCAGCAGAGTCTCGCCAGCAGCCATTTGTCTTACCGTTTTACGCACCATCATTACAGGCTCTGGGCAGCGTAAACCAAGAGCATCGAGTCTATGCTGTGCGGTTGAGAAAGCGTCGTTCATATTACCTCTACTGAACGGTTAAGCAGAATTATCTAATGTTACTCCAGCCCCCATGATAAACCAAGTTGGTGGTTTCAATTTGTGATGTGGTTTCATCTATGTTCTATCAATAGAATGTTAGATATTTAATGTTCCACGTGGAACATTAATGGCGAATGTGGGTTTCAACGTTACTCGACGGCTTTATCAATGCTGCGAGATTGAGTGATTGGATGGACTTCTGCGGTACTATTCTCTGATACTAAGTCATTTGCCGCCGCCATAGTTTGCTGCTGTTTGGACGCACGTTTATAGCTATACATTCGCTGATCGGCTTTATGAATTAAGCTGTTGGCTTCTTCATACTCATATGGGCCAGTATTAATAATGCCAAAGCTTAAGGAAATATTGTTTAAACTGAGTTTTATTTGTTGATTGAAGCGAGTGATGAAATTATCTCGGGCTTGTTCTTCACGGCAGTTAGGCATGATGATACAGAACTCGTCTCCACCATAACGAAAGCAATAATCTTCGGCACGAGTAGTGGCTTTAATTGCTTTGGCGACGGCGCACAGTACTTCATCACCCGATCTGTGGCCTTGGGTATCATTAAATAATTTAAAATCATCTACATCTAAGTAGATGACACATACGGGCTCGGCGCGTCTTTGGGCTGCTCTGAGTATGCGAGTTGCGGTTTCTTGCAAGTGCCTTACATTGAGCAAACCTGTTAAGGGATCGGTTTGCGACAGTTCTTCTAACTGCTGGGTTCGCTCTTTGACTTTGCTTTCCATGCTTTGGGCATATTTTTCGGCTTTATCCTTAGCGTTCTCAATCTCGGAGACTAAGCTGCGAATATATGTATCGAAGACTAGCGTGACATCAAATAGCACTAGTTTATCAATTGCGGCTCGAATACGTTCGCCATGATGTACATCTTCTACTGAGCTGTTGATCACTGCATAGATCAACTCCTTGAGTGTGTGCACCGCAGACAGGTAAAGTTTGGGTTTAACACCAATACGTTTATGCACTAAACCAATCCGCAGGCGATTGTTTACGTATTCAAGGTCATAAACACCATTAAATAAATCGAGTACATATCTTCTCTGTGGTACGCAAGCGGGCAAGGGTGTCTGAGTCTCCGATCAGCAGCGCAATTTCTGATACGCTGGTTTGTAACCCGTAAAAGTCATCGACGATTTTATCTATGTTTTCTTCAATGATGGGCTTAAAGGATTGCAGGGCCTTTACGTCCGCCGCAGTAAAAGAGAAGAGCGCCTTACGAGACTCGATCTCCAGCTCAGTGATCCGCATTTGTTCGAAAAGGGTCTGTTCCGTTTGTAGCATCAGGCATTCCTCTGGTAAAACAACGAATTGCATCCTTGCACTACACTGCCTAGATTTGGCTGATGATTACTTGTCTGTGGTTGACACAATAGCCAGTGATGCCCTTGTAGTTAAGTTGATAACGGACTGATTTTCAAATGAACAGCAGAAGAAATGAGAAATATTAATATTTACGCTGGCAGAATATTTGGCATAAAAAAGCCGGAACGAGTTCCGGCTTTGACCATTATTAGAGTAATGAATTAAACGCGTTCGAACACGGTTGCGATACCTTGGCCTAAACCAATACACATGGTCGCTAAACCTAAGGTTGCGTCTTTGTCTTCCATCAGGTTGATCAACGTCGTAGAGATACGTGCGCCTGAACAGCCCAGTGGGTGACCGAGTGCAATCGCGCCGCCGTTGAGGTTGATTTTGTCATCAACCACATCTGCTAAACCTAAATCTTTCACGCAAGGTAAAGACTGAGCTGCGAATGCTTCGTTAAGTTCAATCACATCTAAATCGGCAACGGTAATACCGGCGCGAGCCAGTGCTTTTTGCGTGGCTGGCACTGGGCCGTAACCCATAATCGCCGCATCACAACCTGCAACCGCCATAGAGCGAATACGGGCACGAATTGGCAAGCCAAGTGCGCGTGCTTTAGATTCTTCCATGATTAACATGGCTGAAGCGCCATCAGACAGTGCAGAAGAAGTACCCGCAGTGACAGTACCGTTAACTGGATCAAATACCGGACGCAGTGCTGCTAGAGATTCCATGGTGGTTTCTGGGCGGATCACTTCGTCTTGCAGTACCTTAATTAAGGCACCGTTAGCATCGTGACCTTCAATACCATAGATTTCCTTGGCAAAGCGGCCTTCAACTGTTGCTGCATAGGCACGTTGGTGTGAACGTACAGCAAACGCATCTTGCTGTTCACGGCTAATACCGTGCAATTTGCCAAGCATTTCAGCGGTTAAACCCATCATGCCAGAGGCTTTGGCCACGTTGTTAGCCAAACCTGGGTGGAAATCCACGCCGTGATTCATTGGCACGTGGCCCATGTGTTCTACGCCACCGATAATAAAGGTGTCGCCCATGCCCGTCATAATCGCACGCGCCGCTTGATGGATAGCATCCATTGACGAACCACATAGGCGGTTAACCGTCACAGCGCCTGCTGTCTTTGGAATGCCCGCTAATAGCGAAGCGTTACGGGCAATATTGAAGCCTTGCTCTAGGGTTTGTTGCACACAACCCCAAATCACGTCTTCAATCAGGTTTGGGTCGAGTTGCGGGTTACGCAGCAACAGCCCTTTCATCAATTCGGCAGACAGAGTTTCTGCACGCACATTACGAAAAACGCCAGCCTTTGAGCGGCCCATCGGAGTACGGATGCAGTCTACGATAACAGCTTGTTTCATGATTAAATTCCTTTCCCGCTAATTAGGCTTGGTAGTAGCTACCGTTATTGGCTGCTAATGTGCGCATCGCATCTGTGACTTGATACAGACCGCCCAAGTGAGCATATTTGTCTGCTAAGGCCACAAAATTTGCGACACCCATGGTATCCAAGTAACGGAACACGCCGCCTCTGAATGGTGGGAAACCTAAGCCATAAACTAGGCCCATATCCGCTTCGGCAGGCGATGCGACAATGCCTTCTTCTAAACAGCGCACGGTTTCGATGATCATAGGGATCATAGTACGGGCAATAATGTCATCGGCTTCAAAAGCTTTTAACTCGCCAAAGGCATCTTTCAACAGGCTGTAGCTGGTTGGATCGATATCTTTCTTCGGTTTGCCACGGCTATCGACTGAATAGACATAGAAACCTTTGCCATTTTTCTGGCCAAGACGTTTGTTCTCAAACATCACATCAATCGCGTCAGTACCAGATTTACCCATGCGATCAGGGAAACCATCAGCCATAACGGCTTGGGCGTGATGACCTGTGTCCAAACCGACAACGTCGAGCAGGTAAGCGGGACCCATTGGCCAACCGAATTGTTTTTCCATCACTTTGTCGATTGCGGCAAAGTCGCCACCTTCTGCAAGTAAGCCGTTAAAGCCGGCAAAGTAAGGGAAGAGTACGCGGTTTACGAAGAAGCCAGGGCAATCATTAACCACGATTGGGGTTTTGCCCATTTTGCTGGCATAAGCCACAACAGAGGCGATGGTTTCTTCAGAGCTGTGCTCGCCACGGATAACTTCGACCAACGGCATTTTGTGCACTGGATTGAAGAAATGCATCCCGCAGAAACGTTCAGGTTTCTTCATGCTCTTAGCGAGCAAGTTGATTGAAATTGTTGAAGTGTTTGACGCGATAATTGCATCTTCACTTACATAGCCTTCAACTTCGGCTAAAACCTGTGCTTTGATTTTTGGATGTTCAACAACGGCTTCAACGACAACATCACTGTGTTTAATCGCGGCATAATCTAATGAAGGCGTGATATTGTTCAGCACTTTGGCCATTTTTTCTGGCGTTGAACGGCCACGGGCGACTTGGGCAGACAGCAGTTTGGCGGCTTCATTGAGGCCTAAATCTAAGGCAGGCTGAGCGATGTCTTTCATCACAATTGGTGTGCCTTTGCTGGCGCTTTGGTAAGCGATGCCGCCGCCCATAATGCCTGCGCCTAATACGGCCGCGTTGTTGACTTCTTTCGCTAACTTGCCGGCTTTCTTCGCTTTACCTTTAACAAATTGATTATTAAGGAAAATACCGATAAGTGCCTTAGCAACGTCGGTTTTAGCCAGCTTGATAAAGGCTTGATGTTCGATTTGTAATGCTTCAGCACGACCTTTAGTCGATGCTTGCTCAATTACGCTTACAGCAGCCATTGGTGCAGGGTAGTGTTTACCCGCAACCGCAAACACCATGCCTTTGGCTGTGGTGAATGACATCATAGCTTCAAGTTTTGGCAGTGTTAGCGCAGACAGTTTACGGTTACGACGTGCTTGCCAATCCAGCTTTTCAGCAACAGCATCTTTGAGCATTTGAATCGCAGCAGCTTCTAACGCTTGTGGTGCAACCACGGCATCAACAGCGCCGACTTTCAGTGCATCTTCAGCGCGTTGGTCCTTACCGGTCGTGATCCACTCAAGTGCGTTATCTGCACCAATCACACGTGGCAGACGAACTGTGCCGCCAAAACCTGGGATGATGCCGAGTTTAGTTTCGGGTAAACCGATTTTGGCTGTGGTGTCTGCGATACGGAAATCGGTTGCCAGAATGGTTTCACAGCCGCCACCTAAGGCAAAGCCTTTGATTGCTGATGCGGTTGGGAAAGGCAAGTCTTCGAGTTTGTTGAAGACTGCGTTGGCTTGTTCAACCCAAGAGAGCAATACGACGTCATCTTGTGCGAACAGGCCTAAAAATTCGGTAATGTCGGCGCCCACAATAAAGGTATCTTTACTTGAGGTCAGCACTAACGCTTTGATATTGGAATCTTGCTTGATGCTGTCTAATGCCGCATCGAGCGAGGCGAGGGTTTCTCTGTCGAATTTGTTCACCGAACCGGGTGCGTTAAAGCACAGCTTGGCAATATTATCCTCGAGTAACTCAACCTGAATTGTAGGACTTTGGTAGATCATTGCTTGCTTCCTTTTGGCTTAAAAGTGATACCCACCATTATGTGTTGGTGCTAGTACGACTTTCTATCTCACAGCAGCTTCGGCCATCATTTGACCAGTTGTGTGCCAGTGTGCTTCGAAATTCGATAAATTACAACACCCAATTTAAACGACTGTTTAATTTCTTGTCGGCTAGAGTGATTTTTCACCTTTGTGATACACTGCACAGAGTGTAGAACACCTAGAATGCGTTAAATCACTTTGCGGATAAATAGGTCTTTGTGGCTGTTTACCTTAGACGTTTAAACGTTGCAGCCATGCTAGGGTTGAACATAACTCTTAAAGATAATCATGACGTTATCGCTTTAATGTTCTTTGTTCAGCGGCCATGTATTTTAGATTGAGTGACAGTTTAGTGTTTTGATTGAATCTGTTGTTCATGATCAGATTAAGAATATGTGAGCAAATTCGGCTCATATTATTAACTTTTATTCATTGCAGGAGATGACAAATGGATCAGTTGGCTCATCACTATCGTGCCCATATTGCCGAGTTAAACCGTCGAGTCGCAGAGATTTTGTCTCGAGAAGCCTTGTCTGGTTTAGTGATTCATTCGGGTCAGCCGCATCGGATGTTTTTGGATGATATCAATTATCCCTTTAAGGCAAACCCGCACTTCAAGGCATGGTTGCCTGTGTTGGATAATCCGAATTGTTGGTTAGTGGTCAACGGCCGTGATAAGCCGCAGCTGATTTTTTATCGTCCTGTGGATTTTTGGCACAAAGTGTCTGATGTGCCTGATATGTTTTGGACTGAGTATTTCGATATTAAGCTGCTGACCAAGGCTGATAAGGTCGCTGAGTTTTTACCGACAGATATCGCCAATTGGGCCTATTTAGGTGAGCATTTAGATGTGGCCGAAGTGCTGGGTTTTACCAGTCGTAATCCCGATGCTGTGATGAGTTATCTGCATTACCACAGAACCACTAAAACCGAATATGAGTTGGAATGTATGCGCCGCGCTAATCAAATTGCGGTGCAGGGACATTTGGCGGCTAAAAATGCCTTTTATAATGGTGCGAGCGAGTTCGAAATCCAGCAGCACTATTTATCTGCCGTAGGCCAGAGCGAGAATGAAGTGCCCTATGGCAATATCATCGCCCTTAACCAAAATGCGGCGATTTTGCATTACACCGCACTTGAACACCAAAGCCCTGCGAAACGTTTGTCATTTCTTATCGATGCCGGCGCGAGTTACTTTGGCTATGCCTCTGATATCACCAGAACCTACGCATTCGAGAAGAATCGTTTCGATGAATTGATCACTGCGATGAACAAGGCACAGCTAGAGCTTATCGACATGATGCGTCCGGGCGTGCGTTATCCCGATTTACACTTGGCCACCCACGCTAAAGTCGCACAAATGCTATTGGATTTTGATTTAGCCACAGGTGATACCCAAGGTTTGGTCGATCAAGGCATAACCAGTGCTTTCTTTCCCCATGGCTTAGGTCACATGTTAGGCCTACAAGTGCATGATGTTGGCGGCTTCTCCCACGATGAACGCGGAACTCATATTGCGGCGCCAGAGGCTCATCCATTCCTACGTTGCACCCGCATTTTAGCGCCAAACCAAGTGCTGACTATGGAGCCTGGGTTATACATTATCGATACTCTGCTCAATGAGCTTAAACAAGATAGTCGTGGCCAACAGATCAATTGGCAAACGGTGGATGAGTTAAGGCCTTTTGGCGGTATTCGTATCGAAGATAACGTCATAGTGCATCAAGATAGAAATGAGAACATGACCCGTGAACTCGGCTTGGCTGATTGATATAGGGTAAAGATTAGGGCGGATGTGTGCTCGAAAGTTATAGTGTTCCCTGTGAAGATATCGTGATTGAAGAAGAGATAAAGCATAGCCGCTTTATCTCTTTTCTGTTTCATTGCGATAGCTTTGATAAATTTAAGTTAGTACTCACTGACATAAAGCGTGATTATCCCGGCGCCAGCCATTATTGCTCAGCTTTTGTGGCGGGCGCACCGGATGATAGCGTCTTGATTGGTTCGAGTGATGACGGTGAACCCGCCGGCAGTGCTGGTCGCCCCATGTTAGCTGTGTTGCAAGGGGCAAATATCGGCGAAGTGGGTGCTGTTGTGGTGCGTTATTATGGCGGCACTAAACTGGGTGTCGGTGGACTCGTTCGGGCTTATACGTCGGGCTTACGGCAAGGTTTGGTTCAATTACCGACGCGACTTAAACAGTTACGTTATCCCGCCAAGTTGCATTGTGATTATGCGCAGCTACGCGATGTGGAGCATCTATTACAACAAATGGATGCCGTGATTATCGATAAGCAATTTGCCGCAGCGGTCGATATTGTGTTTGAGATAGGCCGGCAGCAACAGGCATGGCTGTGTGAGTCGCTGGCGACGCTCAGTCAGGGAAGTTTGAGGCCTGAGTTTGAGCTGTGATGCCTGCGTAAATTATGCCAAAATAGCCCTAATGCTGAAAATACCTTTGCAGCCAATGGAATGATTGAACTCGCTTAATGCAATATAAAACCATAATAAGAATCATAGGCCTGCTGATTGGTTTATTTTCAATCACTATGCTGCCACCAGCACTGATCGCTGTTTGGTATAACGATGGCGGCGGCACGGCGTTTATGCAGGCATTTTTTGTCAGCCTATTTATTGGTTTCTGGCTCTGGTATCCCAATCGCCACTGTAAAGAAGAATTGCGTACCCGAGAGGGTTTCCTGATTGTGGTCCTATTCTGGACCGTGCTGGGTTCTATCGGTGCCTTACCGTTTATCTTCTCGAGCCAACCCGACCTCAGTTGGACTGATAGTTTCTTCGAATCTTTTTCTGCGTTAACCACCACCGGAGCCACTGTCATTGTCGGGCTCGATTTCCTACCTAAGGCCATTTTGTTTTACCGACATATGCTGCAATGGCTCGGCGGTATGGGGATTATTGTGCTAGCAGTGGCGATTTTACCTGTACTTGGCGTCGGGGGAATGCAGCTCTATCGCGCTGAAATTCCGGGCCCCGTCAAAGACAGTAAGATGACCCCGCGGATAGCCGAAACTGCTAAGGCACTGTGGTATATCTATTTATTGCTAACCATTTCCTGTGCGACCGCCTATTGGCTGGCGGGCATGAGTGTGTTCGATGCGGTTTGTCATTCATTTTCTACTATCGCTATTGGCGGTTTTTCGACCCACGATGCCAGCATGGGGTATTTCGATAGCTCAGTGATTAACCTTATTTGCGTGTTCTTTTTAATCGTTTCAGCAGTGAACTTTAGCGTGCATTTTGCGGCATTTTCGCGCCGAGGGATTAACGTTAAAGTCTATTTTAAAGATGCCGAATTTAAGATGCTGGTGGCGATTCAACTCATTCTCACCGCGATTTGTTTCCTCACGCTTTATCATTCGGGCATTTATGATTCGCCGGAAGAAACCTTAGATCATGCCTTATTTCAGGCGGTTTCCGTGGCCACTACCGCAGGGTTTGGTACTGAAAGCTTCCACATGTGGCCGCTGTTTTTACCTATTCTATTGATATTTTCAAGCTTTATCGGTGGCTGTGGCGGATCGACTGCGGGTGGGATTAAGGTGATTCGGGTCATTTTGCTGCTGTTACAGGGCTCGCGCGAATTAAAGCGACTGGTTCATCCTAAGGCGATGTTCTCTATCCGTATTGGTTCTAAAGCCTTGCCTGATCGCGTTGTTGATGCCGTGTGGGGGTTCTTCTCTGCCTATGCGCTGGTGTTTGTGATCTGTATGCTTGCACTCATGGCGATGGGATTAGATGATATTACCGCCTTTAGTGCTACCGCAGCTTGCTTAAACAACCTAGGTCCAGGCTTAGGTGCAGTAGCCAGTAACTACGCCAGTATTGGCGATGGCGCCAAATGGGTATTGGTCGTGGCTATGCTGTTTGGTCGCCTCGAAGTATTTACCTTACTGATTTTGTTTACGCCAACTTTTTGGAAGAATTGATCATGCAGACGTTAATAATTTATTCGACAATTGATGGCCAAACATTGGCAATTTGCCAAAAAATGAAGACGATTGCTGAGCAAGCGGGAGAGCAGGTTTCGCTGGTCACATTAGCGCAAGCAGAAGCGCTGAGCTTGGCGGATTTCGATAAAGTGCTGATTGGCGCCAGTATTCGTTATGGTAAACATAGACCTGAACTTTACCAGTTTGTGAACCGCCACCATGCAGTGCTCGATACTAAGATTAATGGCTTTTTTACCGTCAATGTCGTGGCGCGCAAACCCTTAAAGAATACGCCTGAAACCAATCCTTATATGCAAAAGTTCCTGCAATTATCACTATGGCAGCCACAGTTGCTTGAAGTGTTTGCGGGCAAGATTGATTATCCTAAATACGGTTTGTTCGATCGCACTATGATACGTTTCATTATGTGGATGACTAAAGGACCAACCGATATCAGTGGCACCTTTGAGTTTACCGATTGGGAAAAAGTCGAGGCCTTCGCTAACCGCTTTAGCCAATCTTAAAAAATCATTAAGCCCTAATCACTTGCAAGTGATTAGGGCTTAAATTTAAGCTAGCTTTACCGCCGTTACACTGCGCAGTAGCGGCTATGCAGAATAGAAATCACTTGGGTGACTTGCTCGTTCTTGAGCTTGTAGTAAACAATCTGCGAGCTCTTACGGGTATCCACCAGATCTTCTGCGCGTAATACGGCTAAATGCTGGGATAGTGCCGATTGGCTTAATGGCACAGTGGCATTGAGTTCAGTTACGCTCAACTCTTTGTCTAGTAATAGGCATAAAATCATTAGGCGATAAGGGTTCGCTATGGCCTTAAGCCATTTAGCCGCACTTTCCGCATTAGTTACCATTGCAGCTACATCTATGTCATTTTGCATAAGGTCACTCACTTCATCGCTTTTGATTAGATAATTCTAATTGAACACCTGTGTTTACGCAATCATACTGCTCAGCCATGCAGATCTCAATTTTTGCATCTCAGAATATGAGATACGGCTGATTTGTGATCCTATCAGAGGTTTATTTAACCTAATCTTGCCACAATAGTGACATTAACTCAGTTGATCGGTAATTCCCTATGACACGCGTTCTCGTACTTTATTTTACCCGTGGTGGCCACACGGCCAAGATTGCCAATGCAATTGCCGACCAATTAACTTTTCGTGGCGCTAAGGTCGATCTCGTTGATATCAATAGCGCTGCCGCAACTTGTATTAATTGGCCCGATTATGATGTCGTCGCCTTAGGTGCCTGTGTTCTTTATGGCACTTATGATAAGAGTGTGTTCCAGTTTATCGAGCAGCATGCAGAGGCTCTGGGGGCATTGCCAAACAGTTTCTTCTGCGTCAACGTGGTGGCGAGAAATCCAGAAAAACGTATTCCTGAGAATAATAAATATCTGCAAAAGTTCATCGCCTTATCGCCGTGGACGCCAGCCGATCTTAAAATTATTGCGGGGAAAGTGGATTATCCTTCATGGCCTTGGTACGACAGGTGGATGATCCAGTTGATTATGAAGATGACCAAAGGCCCAACCGATCCTAAGTCGGTTATCGATTACACCGACTGGGCAGATGTGAAGGTCTATGCCGATCATCTGTCGGAATTGGCTGACGTTACCGCTATTTAGGACGAGCCAGGCTTAATAAAAAAGGCGCTTTACAAGTTAAGCGCCTTTCTAGTATCCAAGCTCTACTGCATTAATACTTCCAAAAACTCGGGTGGAATAACACTGCTACGGTCAGAATCTCTAAACGGCCGAGGAGCATACCGAGTGACAAGGCCCATTTCGCTACGTCGGGCAGAGTTGAAAAGTTACCCGCAGGGCCAATAATTGGGCCTAAACCTGGGCCTACGTTGGTGACCGCCGTGATAGCGCCAGTAAAACTGGTCATAGGGTCGAGCCCCGTGAGCACTAAAATTACCGACAAGCCAACAATCACCATCACAAACAACAGCACGAAAGTGATCAGCGAGCGCACGATATCTTCACTGATGATGCGATTGTTGTAGCGTTCCCTAAAGATTCCGTTTGGATGACATTGCTGTTTCAATTGCTCGCGCATAATGGCGCCAGCGATTTGAAAGCGGAAGATTTTAATCCCGCCCGAGGTTGAGCCAGAGCAGCTACCGACAAACATTAAAAACAGGAAAGCGATGTTGGCAAAGGCGCCCCAAGCACCGTAATCCGTTAAGCCATAACCTGTGGTGGTCACCACAGAAACCACGTTAAAGCTGGATAAACGCAGCGCATCGAGGAGTTCAATGTCGCGGGTTTGCCACAGCCAAAAGCCAATAAAACAGGACACAAAGGTCAGGAAAAATAAGAAGCCTTTGACCTGAGCATCGTTCCAAATCCGCAGATCCTTTTGCTGTATGGTTTGTACAAACATGAGTAGTGGCAAACCACCTGCAGCCATAAAGAACACGCCAACCCAGTGGGCCGAGTTAGAAAACGCGGCCATAGAGCTATCGGAGGTGGAATAACCGCCGGTTGATAGGGTGGTCATAGCATGATTGACTGCTTGAAACCACGTCATCCCTGCCAGATGATAGGCAACGCAACAAGCAGTTGTTAGCAAAATATAAATAAAGAATAAGTACTTAGCCATACTTTGGGTACGTGGTACGGCTTTATCGCTCCAATCCGAAGATTCAGTGCGGAACAGCCGCATACCACCAACGTTTAAGAAGGGCAGAATGGCCACCGCCATCACGATAAAGCCAATTCCGCCTAGCCACTGCAATAAAGAGCGCCAGATTAAGATACTGTGATCCATGGTATCCAACCCCGAGAGCACGGTAGAACCTGTGGTCGTGATGCCGGACATAGTTTCAAAGAAGGCGTCGGTATAACCAATCCCGTGATACAAGGTAAAGGGCATGGCTGCAAACAAGCTAACGATCAACCACGTCAAGCTGGTCAGCAGGAACATATCGCGGATATTAAGGTTAATGGCTTTGCTCTGGCCATTGTGTAAACACAAGCTGGCACTAATACCTGTCACTAACGCCGACAGCATGAAAGAGCCTACTGTTTCCTCGGCATTGAATACGGCGAGGAGCAGTGGGATCAACATGAAGGCTGTCAGCATGGACAAAAACAGCCCTAAAATAAACAATAGTGGTCTAAAGTTCAGCATAAGTTGGCTTACTTAGGTTTTAGAAGAAGAAAGCACTTGGTTGGAAAAGCTTCTCGACTTCGCCGACAAACTTTTTATTCACTAGGAATAAGATTACGTGATCCCCTTGCTCTATCACGGTTTTGTCGTGTGCCATCAATACTTCATCGTTGCGGACAATAGCACCAATGGTGGTTCCCGGTGGCAACTTAATATCACCAATGGCTTTGCCAACGACTTTAGACGTGCTGGCATCTCCATGGGCAATGGCTTCAATTGCCTCGGCGGCGCCGCGACGTAGGGAGTAAACGTTACAGATATCACCTTGGCGGATATGGGTTAACAGTGCCGAAATGGTGGCTTGTTGGGGTGAGATAGCAATATCGATGTTAGCTTCTTGGACGATATCGACATAGGCTTCGCGCTGGATCAGCACCATGACCTTTTTCGCGCCCATACGTTTTGCCAGTAATGCCGACATAATGTTGGCTTCGTCGTCATTGGTCACCGCAATAAATACGTCGGTTTGATCTATGTGTTCTTCGAGCAGTAATTCTTGATCTGAAGCGTCACCGCAGAACACGGTAGTATTTTCCAGTTGCTCCGATAGGGCTTCAGCGCGCTCATACTTATGCTCAATCAGTTTAACTGAGTGGGTACGCTCGAGGCGTTTGGCTAAACCTAAGCCTATGTTACCGCCACCGGCGATCATAATGTTGCGGTAGGAGTTATCGAGCTTCTGCATTTCGCTCATCACAGCGCGAATGTGGCGACTGTCGGCGACGAAGAAGACTTCATCATCGGCTTCGATAATCGTGGTACCGCGAGGCATGATAGGGCGGCCTTGGCGGAAAATTGCCGCAACCCGGGTATCAATATTTGGCATGTGTTCGCGCAGTGCCGCTAACGCATTACCTACCAGTGGACCACCATAATAGGCGCGAACGGCCACTAGGCTTAGCCGTCCTTCGGCAAATTCGAGTACTTGCAGTGCACCGGGATATTCAACGAGTCGTTGGATGTAAGCGGTCACTAACTGTTCAGGGGCGATTAATTCATCGATCACGAAGCCGCCACGGGGGCGGCCATCGCTATTTTTGGTTTCACTGTCGATAAAGAGTTTATCGCGCATCGCCAGATAAGGTTCTGAGCGAATACGGGCAATTTTTGTTGGTGTGCCGAAGAGGGTGTAAGCAATCTGGCAGGCGGCCATGTTGCATTCATCGCTATTGGTTACCGCGATCAGCATGTCGGCATCTTCTGCGCCTGCTTCTCTGAGTACGTCTGGATGGGCTGCATGGCCCGCCACAACGCGAAGGTCATATTTATCTTGCAGGGCGCGTAGTCGGGATTTGTCACTATCTACAATAGTGATGTCATTATTCTCACCGACCAAGTTCTCGGCCAAGGTTCCCCCGACTTGACCCGCACCTAATATGATAATTTTCATGGCCTTGCTTACTTCCTAATCGGTCGCTTTTAATAAACGGGCGTAATAGAACCCATCCATATTGTCTTGTCCTGGCGTGATTTGCCAACCTATATCCTGTGGCGAAATTTGCTGGGCAAGTGTGTCTAGCTTAGCATCTACCGTTCTATCTAAAAACGCACTGATCTGGTCGCGGTTTTCCTGCGGTAAAATCGAGCAAGTAGCATAAAGAAGTGTGCCACCGGGTTTTAGCCACTTCCAGCAATGATCGAGAATTTGCTGTTGTAGTTCAGCCAACTCTTCAATGTCATGGTTTTTTCGCAACCATTTAATATCGGGATGGCGGCGGATCACTCCTGTGGCTGAGCATGGCGCGTCCAGTAAGATACGATCAAATTGTTCGCCTTGCCACCATGAGTCTATGTTGGCCGCATCACCATGGATAAGCTCCGCTTTTAATGATAAGCGGTCAAGGTTCTGTTGCACACGCTCAAGGCGTTTGGCATCAAAATCAACAGCGACTAATTTGATACTCGGCTCAAGTTCGAGTAAGTGACAACTTTTGCCACCGGGTGCCGCGCAGGCATCGAGTATTAATTCATTCGCTTGCGGGGCTAGTAAGGTAGCCGCCCATTGTGCCGCGCCATCTTGCACTGATGCTGCACCTTCATGAAAGCGTGGCAGTGTGGCGACATCCTTTGGATGCGCTAAAAGAATGGCATCTGCACTGCTGCCTTCGCTCGCTTCAATGTCGATTTCGGCTAGGGCTGCGAGGTATTCGGCACGGCTCTGGGATAAGCGATTGTTACGCAGCCACATGGGCGGGCGTTCATGGTTTTGTTGAATGATGTCTTGCCACTGCTCGGGATAGGCTTCTTTTAAGCGCTTAATTAACCAAGCGGGTGTGTTATAGCTTAAGGTATCTGATCCAGTACTTAGCGGCGATAGCTGGCGCTGAATATTGCGCAGTACACCATTAACCACTTTGACCATGCCTTCAAATTTTAATTGGCGACAGGCTTCGGCGGTTTCTGAAATTGCGGCGTGGCTTGGAATACGAGTGAAGTACAGTTGATAGCAACCTACGATCAGGAGCTGGTGGATAATCCTTTGCTTACCTTTGAGTGGTTTCGCTAGGCATTCACTGATGCGTTTTTCTATTTGCGGCAGAGTGCGCATCACGCCATAGCAGATCTCGGCAAGTAGGGCTTTATCTTTGCCGCTGGCAAGATGTTTTTGTTGATCAGGCAATGCCACTGACAGTGACACGCCTTTTTCTAATACTTCGAAGATGGCTTTCGCAGCTAGCGCGCGCAAGTTCATGATTATTGTGCCTCGTTTGCGAGGCGAGTATTCGGGCTAAACCATTCACCTCGAGCATTGAGAATATCGGCAACATTGAGTGGCTTTTTCCCCGGAAGCTGCATACTCAGCAGGGTTAACACACCATCAGCGGTGGCGACGTCTATGCCTTTTTTGCTGGCGCTGATAATAGTACCTGGAGCGGCTGTGCTGGTGATTTCGCTGACTTGAGTTTGCCACACTTTTATAGTGTTACCTTGGTGCTCAAAGTAACTCACAGGCCAAGGATTGAAGGCGCGGACTTCTTGCCAGAGTTGTTTGGCAGATTTATTCCAATCGAGTCTGGCTTCTTCTTTACTGAGTTTTTCTGCGTAGTTCGCTAAGGCTTCATCTTGTTTTTCAGCGGCTAAGGTGCCGTTTGCTAAACCCTCGAGGGCTTGCAATAGGGCAACGGGACCTTGTTCTGCCAGTTTCTCGTAAAGGCTGGCTGACGTGTCGTTATCTTCGATCGGCAGATAGGTTTTAAGCAGCATGTCACCAGTATCTAAACCCACATCCATCTGCATAACGGTTACGCCAGTTTCTTTGTCGCCGGCCCAAAGTGCGCGTTGGATCGGTGCGGCACCGCGCCAGCGTGGCAAAATAGAACCATGAACGTTAATACAACCTAAACGCGGTGTATCTAACACAACTTTTGGCAAGATCAGACCGTAAGCGACGACCACCATGATATCGGCGTTGAGTGCGGCAAGTTCTTGTTGCGCGGGTTCTTTACGTAATGAGCCGGGTTGAAACACTGGAATACTATTGGCGATAGCGAGTTCTTTTACTGGGCTGGCGGTCAGTTTCTTGCCGCGGCCAGCGGGTCTATCGGGCTGAGTGTAAACGCCAATCACATTGTGGTGTGAGTTTAAAAGTGCTTGTAAGTGGCGAGCGGCAAAATCCGGTGTTCCGGCAAAGATGATGTTGAGTGGTTTCAAATCTGATCCTATGCTTCTTTGGCGTCCAATCGGGCCGCTTTTTCAAGTTTTTGTTTGATCCGCTGACGTTTTAGCGGCGACAAATAATCGACAAACAATTTGCCTTTGAGGTGATCCATTTCGTGTTGAATACAAATGGCAAATAGCTCATCGGCCTCAACTATAAATTCGTTACCGTGCCTGTCTAAGGCTTTTACCGTGACAAATTCGGCGCGATCGACTTTGGTGTAAATCCCCGGAACCGACAGGCAACCTTCTTCATTACAGAAGTCACCGCTGCTGGTGATAATTTCGGGATTGATAAACACTTTAGGTCGTTCGACTTCATCCTGTAAGTCCATGACAATAAGTTGTTTATGGTAATCCACTTGGGTCGCGGCCAGACCGATACCTTTTTCTTGGTACATGGTTTCGAACATATCATCAATTTGAGTCTGCAGCTCGGCATTAAACTCTGTGATGGGTGTGGCTTGTGTTCGTAATCTTTCGTCAGGGAATTGTAATACTTTTAATAGTGTCATACATAAACTCTTAACAAGTCTGTCAAATCTCTGCCAGTTAGTTATACTGACTGATGCTAATGAGTTAATTTTAATCTTTAGTGCCTACCAATAACAGTAAAAGCTCAAACTAAGAGTTAAACAACATGGAAATACCCATGAAACGGTTAATTTTACTCGCGTTAATGACATTCAATTGCACGTTTGTTGCCGCAGATACCCTGACGCTTAAGGCGGGGCATCCTGAGTCATATGTAGTGAAAAAGGGCGATACTCTTTGGGATATCTCCGCCGCGTTTCTGAATGACCCATGGAAATGGCCGAGTCTTTGGGATGTAAACCCACAAATTGCTAATCCCCACCTTATTTACCCTGGCGATCAACTCACTCTGGTATTTATTGATGGTCAGCCCCGCCTTGTGCGTAATGGTGCTACTGTTGATAGTGCTAAACCCCATGTAAGAAAGAGTCCCGAGGGACGTGTCATTGCTAAGAGTAATGCTATTCCAGCCGTTGATTTAGCCTTGATTGAACAATATTTAGTGCAGAATCGGGTCGTCGAGACTCACTGGCTTACTGAGCAACCTATGGTGCTGGCAGGTGAAAGTCCATCGCGTCACCATATTGTGGGTGATGTGATTTATATTGATGCTGAACTGCCAATAAACCAAAAATATGGTATTTACGAACGCGGTCGCGAGTTTTTCAATAAAGAGTCAGGCGAAGCGTTAGGACAAGAAGCCATTTTGTCGTCTACTGGGCAAGTGATTGAGTCTGGTAAGGTTTCAAAAATTAAGTTGCTAACGAGCTTTCGTGAAACCAAAGCAGGCTTCAGAGTATTGCCGATGGAAAGTGATTCCTTGATGTCAGCTTATTTCACCCCAAAGCCTGCAGAGTTAAAGACACCAGCTGTTGTGCTTGCTATCGAATCGAAGATGCGTGAAGCGGGTAAGTTGGATGTGGTGTACTTAGATAAAGGCACCCAAGATGGGGTTGAGCCCGGAGTTGTGTTCTCTATTTACCGTGATGGTGAAGTCATCGTCATCAACAATGATGGTATGCCAGTGCCTGCCACTGAGCGCACCGCCTACGATAACCTGATGGCATCTGTCTCATCGGATCGTGCTATTCAAATGCCGGATATCTATCATGGCAAATTGTTAGTTTTCAAAGTATTCGATAAAGCGAGCTTAGGTTTGATTGTTTCCACCGAGCGTCCTGTGCGTGTCGACGATAAGTTAATTGCCCCAGAGTCTTTAGCCTTAAGAGGTCAGTAATATCTGAACATTTGGTCGATTGGTTAGTTGTTTGTGCTGTATCTGGGCTAGGACCCGCTCGGATCCAACAATTATTAACGCACATGGAAGTGGACGACCTCAGGCAAAGGTTAGAGCACGAGCGAGAAGCGCTACCTTTATCTGACCATCTGCTCCATAGCCTCGCTATTGATTATCAAAAAGTCGATATCGCCCTCGAATGGCAGCAGCAAGCCGCTGACCATCATCTCGTTAGTTTCTCCGATCCGCTTTATCCTCCGTTATTAAAACAACTCTCAGATCCGCCCGTCATCCTGTTCGTTAAAGGTTGTTTGGAGGCGTTAGTCCTGCCTTATCTTGCAATTGTCGGCAGCCGTAATGCTTCACCAGGCGGATTGCAGGTCGCTTATCAGCTGGCTGCTGAGATGTCCTCAATGGGATTTGGTATCTGCAGCGGTATGGCGATGGGGATTGATGGCGCTGCCCATAAAGCCTGTGTTGAACATCAAGGGCGAACCGTTGCTGTGCTTGGGACTGGCATTGAGACTGTTTATCCACGAAAACATCGGCAGCTTTATCATGATATTCAGCAGCAAGGCTGTATACTTAGCGAGTTTTGGCCAGATGTCGGTCCCTTTGCGGGGAATTTCCCGAAACGAAATCGGATTATTAGCGGTCTTTCTTTAGGGACACTTGTGGTTGAAGCCTGCCGTAAAAGCGGTTCTTTAATCACAGCGAGATTGGCGATGGAGCAAGGGCGTGAGGTGTTTGCCGTTCCGGGCTCAATCTTGGGCGGTTACCATCAAGGCTGCCATGATTTATTACGTGATGGGGCAAAACTTGTGGAAACAGCCGCCGATATAGTGGAGGAGTTGGCAAGTTTAACCGCTTACCACCTTGAAGAATTGAAGTTATGCCACCATATACAGCAAGGCGAGATTTGTAATTTGCCATTTTCGTCTCTGTTAGCTAGTGTAGGTTATGAAACTACATCTATTGATGCAGTCGTTGAACATAGTGGGAAAACGATAGATCTGGTGTTAGAACAAATGCTTGAACTTGAGTTGCAAGGTTGGGTAATAGCAGTACCCGGTGGTTACGTCAGAGTAAAGAGGAGCTAGCCATGTTTGATATCCTCATGTATCTATTTGAAAACTATGTTCACAGTGAAGTTGAACTACTAGTTGATGAAGACGAGTTAACCAAGGAACTCACTCGTGCCGGATTTCATCAATCCGAGATTTTAAAAGCGTTAACTTGGTTAGAGCGCTTAGCTGAATTACAAGAAGGGGATAAACCTTATCTTTGTAATCACGATCAGCATTCGTTTCGTATCTATACAAAGGACGAAATGGACAAGCTGGATGTGGAATCCCGCGGTTTCTTGCTGTTTTTAGAGCAAGTTAAAGTGCTGAATGTCGAAACCCGTGAAATGGTGATCGATAGAGTCATGGAGTTGGATGAGCCAACCCTGATTTTAGAAGATCTGAAATGGGTTATCTTAATGGTGTTGTTTAACGCTCCTGGTCATGAGTCCGCTTATGAGCAAATGGAAGATTTAATCTTCGAACAGCCAGAAGGCCGACTACATTCTTAATCGTTGTGAAAGATGAATTATGAAAGAAAGGAGGCTAAGACCTCCTTTTTTGATGCCATAAATTCCTTGATGGCACTGCGCTTGATATCCTAATGCGCTACGACAGGTGGTGAATGATTATGTCTAAGATTGATGAACAATTATTTAGTGCCCACGAACACGCACTGGAAAAAGAATACGAACTTTGCCCTGAATGTGGCAGCGAGTTATCGGTCAAACACAGTAAGCACGGCGGTTTTATTGGCTGTAATAATTACCCTAGCTGTAATTACACTCGCCCATTAGTGCAGCACGAATCCATTGAAACTCAAGTGATTGAAGGTTCTGTCTGCCCTGAATGCGGCCACGAGTTGGCGGTCAAGTCTGGGCGATTTGGGATCTTTATCGGTTGTACTCAATATCCTAGCTGCACGCATATTGAAAAACAGGACCAAGCGAGCGACAAGCCTGATATCCCTTGCCCAGAATGCAAAACGGGTAAACTTGAGCACAGAACGAGCCGCTTCGGAAAAAGTTTTTATGCCTGCAGCGCTTACCCTAAGTGCAAATTTATTGTGAATTATCCACCGGTTGCTGAAGCTTGCCCGAGTTGTGGTTTTGGGATCTTAGTCGAGCGTAAAGGTGCGGCTGGGATGCGTTTAGAATGCCCGCAAAAAAGCTGTAAATACAAAAGACCACTTTAGTTTATTGTGTGACCTGCATCTTAATATTTGGCCGATGAAAGTGGCTTGCGTATAATCCTCGGCTGACCGCTGATGGGGCGGTCAGTATTCGAATTTATCCAATAATTTGATTGTTGAAATCGACAATACTTAAAAGGTGATCCTAAGATGTTGCAGCTGCACCCATCTGACATAAAACATATTGTGCTTAACGGTGGTGTTATCGCTTATCCAACCGAGGCGGTTTATGGCCTAGGTTGCGACCCAGATAACGACACTGCTATCCAAAAGTTATTGGCGGTAAAACAGCGCCCATGGCAGAAAGGACTGATCTTAGTCGCCAGTGATTTTCAGCAGCTTTTAGCTTATGTTGATGAATCGCAATTAACGGCTGAGCAGCTCGAATTTGCATTTTCCAAGTGGCCAGGGCCTTTTACCTTTGTCATGCCAATCAAAGCGCATGTTTCAAAATACCTCTGTGGCGAATTTGACTCTATCGCAGTGCGAGTGTCGGCCCACGCTGGGGTACAAGCCCTGTGCCGCGCGCTTAATAAACCTTTAGTGTCGACCAGCGCTAACCTTGCAGGTGAAGATCCCGCATTAACTGCCGCTGAAATCCTCGCTGATTTTTCCGGTAAAATCGATGCACTCGTATTAGGCGAACTCGGCGAACAACGTCAACCCTCGACCATCATCGATGCGCGTAGCGGCAAAATTTTACGAAATGGACAATGAGCAAACCAATAATAAGGATAATAAGATGAGTGTGCCTGATGCTGCAGTGGTAAAAGCGTTTTTACTCGATTTACAAAACCGAATTTGTGCCGGTTTAGCAAAGTTAGATGGTCAAGCGACCTTTGCTGCCGACTCATGGACCCGCGCCGAAGGCGGTGGTGGCACGAGCCGAGTATTAACCCAAGGTGCAGTATTCGAGCAAGCTGGAGTTAACTTTTCCCATGTGACTGGCGCCGCTATGCCGGCGTCGGCAACGGCGCATCGCCCAGAACTGGCGGGTCGCAGTTTTGAAGCTATGGGTGTGTCTTTAGTGATCCATCCTAACAATCCGTATATACCGACGACTCACGCCAATGTGCGCTTCTTTATCGCGCAAAAAGAGGGTGCTGATCCTGTGTGGTGGTTTGGCGGTGGTTTTGACTTAACACCTTATTATCCATTTGAAGAAGATGTGCGCGAGTGGCATCAAACGTCTAAGGATATTTGTGCGCCTTTCGGGGATGAGGTTTATCCCAAGTATAAGAAATGGTGCGATGAGTATTTCTTCCTGCCGCATCGTAATGAAACCCGCGGTGTGGGCGGACTGTTTTTCGATGACTTGAATCAAGCAGGATTCGAGCAAAGCTTTAGCTTTATGCAAGCCGTGGGCAATGGCTTCTTAACGGCCTATGTGCCGATTGTTGAGCGTCGTAAGGATACTGAGTTCGGTGAGCGTGAGCGTCAGTTCCAACTCTATCGCCGTGGTCGTTATGTTGAGTTCAACTTAGTCTATGACAGAGGCACGCTGTTTGGTCTGCAGACAGGTGGTCGTACCGAGTCTATCTTAATGTCGATGCCGCCATTAGTGCGTTGGCAATATGCTTATACGCCAGAGGCGGGAAGCCCAGAGGCAGATTTGTACGATAACTACCTCAAACCACGCGACTGGGTTTAGCCGTTAATCTTAAAAAGTGGATGCGATGTCCACTTTATTGATTACGCATATGATCGGCCAGAGTTGAAATCGCCTCAAAGATGGCGGCTCGATGCTCTGGCTTTTTAATATTCTCTTCAATCGCAAATTTCATACAAAACAGCCATTGATCGCGCATCGCCTCATCGACGGCGAAATGCATGTGTCGTGCTCGCAATGCAGGATGACCATATTTCTGCTGATAGAGCTGCGGCCCGCCGAGCCAACCACTTAAAAATTCAAACAACTTTTGTTCAGACTCCGCAATGGGTGCCCTGTGAATGGCAAGCAGAGTTGTCGTTTCTGCCGAGCTTGCCATCTTTTGATAAAAGCATTTTGCGATAGCACGGATTACCTGTTCGCCGCCGATTAAGTCATAGGCGTTAGATTGACTCGGATCGCGATCATCCTGCGGTGGAGTGTGTTTACTAAAAATCTTTTTAAGCCAGTTCATTGGAATAGTCGTTCACTAAATAGAGTGTATTGAGCCGATGGCGCATTATAGCGTGAAACCCAGCGTGAAATTTAGTTGAGCATAATTCGTCTTGCGTGGGCTCAAAAGCGCGGTAGACTGCAAAGCCATTGAACCTAAAATTTCATATCGCTATGACAGACAGATACGCAGTGTTTGGCAATCCAATTAGCCACAGTAAATCGCCGTTCATCCATGGACAATTTGCCGCGCCTACCCAAGAGTTATTAACCTATGAAGCCATTCTCGCTCCGGTCGATGGTTTTGAAGCCTCACTGACGGCGTTTTTCAATGCGGGTGGCAAGGGCGCTAATGTGACAGTGCCTTTTAAGGAGCAAGCTTTTGCGCTGTGTGACAGCCTCAGCCCAGAGGCCAAGCTTGCTGGCGCGGTAAACACCTTAAGTTTATTGGCCGATGGCACTATTCGCGGTGATAACACCGATGGCTTAGGGCTGGTGGCCGATCTCATCGCTAACTTAGGCAGCTTGCAAGATAAGCGCGTGTTACTTATTGGTGCTGGTGGCGCGGCGCGCGGTTGTGTTCTGCCGTTATTAAATGCAGGGATTGCGCAGCTGACCATCAGCAATCGCACCCACAGGAAGGCGCAGCTTTTGGTCGATATCTTTACTTCTGTAGATAACGGCGCTTTCGCAAATAGAGTCACCGCCGTAGAAATGAATGAGCTTGCGGGCGAGTTCGATATCATTATCAATTCAACCTCGGCGAGTCTTGCGGGCGAGTTGCCACCTTTGCCAGCACATATCATCACCACCCAAACAGTGTGTTATGACATGATGTATGGCGCCTCTGTCACCGCGTTTAACCAATGGGCACTCTCCCAAGGTGCGACGAAAGTCATTGATGGGCTAGGTATGTTAGTCGGACAAGCGGCTAAGAGTTTTACCTTATGGCGAGGTATCGAGCCCGACACTCAAGTGGTATTAAATCTTTTGAGGGATAAACTAATGGCAGAGCCTAAGTAGGAAGCATGAATCAAAGTATTCTTTTCCCCGATCTGCAATATTGGGACGATGCTCAAGGACAGATCTGTTTCATCGCTCAGTCGCAGGGGATGAACATCAAGTGTTATATCAGTGCGAATAAGTTGGCCGAGCTGAATGATTTCTCCAAGCAGCCGAGCACCGATGAAGCCGCCGCTATGCTGGCATTGTTTGATGCGGTGAGATTTGATGCCGAAGAAATGGCAGAAAACTTAATTGAAGCCGAAGAGTTTGATGAGTTTGGCGCAGTACACTTAGGCTAAACTTATCGGACTCAGATAGTTTTTTGAATCAGCGAATAGCAAAAGGCGGTAGAGACTGATTAAGTCTCTACCGCCTTTCTTATATAGCGATAGTGATACTAAGCTACTAACTATAAGAGATTAGCGCGAAGTGACTAGATGTTTTGTAACTCAACTAAGTATTCATTTTTCAGTCTGACATAGTTGTCGGCAGATTCTGGCAAAAAGGCCATTTCGGCAGGTGTTAATGGACGAGCCTGCTTAGCTGGGCTGCCTACATATAAATAGCCGCTTTGTAATACCTTGCCCGGTGGCACTAAAGAGCCCGCACCTAAGATCACATCATCTTCTAAAATCGCACCGTCGAGAATAATCGCGCCCATGCCCACTAATACTCGGTTACCGACTTTGCAACCGTGAAGCATCGCTTTGTGACCAATAGTCACATCATCACCAATAATCAGTGGATGACCATCGGGACGAGCAGCTGACTTACGCGTCACATGCAATATGCTACCGTCTTGCACGTTCGAGCGCTTACCAATACGAATATGGTTAACATCACCACGCGCCGCCACCATAGGCCAAATACTGGCATCAGTATCTAACGCAATATCGCCAACAAGCACCGAAGCTTCATCTACATACACATTATTGCCTAATTGAGGATGAATACCTTGGTAAGTTCTGAGTGGCCCTGACATAGAAAAGTCCCTAATTGAGTGGTTTTTTGCATTATAAAGGTTAAAAACTAGCTGGTCAGGTCAAATATCCAACGAACAGTGAGAAAATGACAATTATCTTAAAAATAGGGGTTGCGCACTTTCTCAATCTCCCTATAATGCGCATCCACTGACACGGCAGACAGCGAAAGCCAGCTGACGAGTTAGGTTGAATTGAGTAGCTTTTAAGCATTTAATTCAAGCGCGGCAAGTATTTGAAAAATACTCCTTGACGCGAAACGGGAAATGCGTAGAATACGCAGCCCTAGCCAACTGGAAGCGTTCGGCGCTCAGTGTGGTGCTCAAGTTCTCTTACGAATATTGAGTTGCTCTTTAACAAGATAAAACAAGAAATCTGTGTGGACACTCACAGGTGTTGAGTTAATCGAAACTGCTTAGCCTTCGGGTTGGCAGTCAAAAATTTAAATCAATGTAACAATGAGTGTTCATAGCAATATGTACAGTTTGTTTCTTTTAGCGAGAAACAAAAAATCAGAATTCATTGAGCCGCTGAAGTCGCAAGACGGAAGCAACAAAACTTTAATTGAAGAGTTTGATCATGGCTCAGATTGAACGCTGGCGGCAGGCCTAACACATGCAAGTCGAGCGGCAGCACAAGGGAGTTTACTTCTGAGGTGGCGAGCGGCGGACGGGTGAGTAATGCCTAGGGATCTGCCCAGTCGAGGGGGATAACAGTTGGAAACGACTGCTAATACCGCATACGCCCTACGGGGGAAAGGAGGGGACCTTCGGGCCTTCCGCGATTGGATGAACCTAGGTGGGATTAGCTAGTTGGTGAGGTAATGGCTCACCAAGGCGACGATCCCTAGCTGTTCTGAGAGGATGATCAGCCACACTGGGACTGAGACACGGCCCAGACTCCTACGGGAGGCAGCAGTGGGGAATATTGCACAATGGGGGAAACCCTGATGCAGCCATGCCGCGTGTGTGAAGAAGGCCTTCGGGTTGTAAAGCACTTTCAGTAGGGAGGAAAGGTAATGGTTTAATACACCATTGCTGTGACGTTACCTACAGAAGAAGGACCGGCTAACTCCGTGCCAGCAGCCGCGGTAATACGGAGGGTCCGAGCGTTAATCGGAATTACTGGGCGTAAAGCGTGCGCAGGCGGTTTGTTAAGCGAGATGTGAAAGCCCCGGGCTCAACCTGGGAATTGCATTTCGAACTGGCGAACTAGAGTCTTGTAGAGGGGGGTAGAATTCCAGGTGTAGCGGTGAAATGCGTAGAGATCTGGAGGAATACCGGTGGCGAAGGCGGCCCCCTGGACAAAGACTGACGCTCAGGCACGAAAGCGTGGGGAGCAAACAGGATTAGATACCCTGGTAGTCCACGCCGTAAACGATGTCTACTCGGAGTTTGGTGTCTTGAACACTGGGCTCTCAAGCTAACGCATTAAGTAGACCGCCTGGGGAGTACGGCCGCAAGGTTAAAACTCAAATGAATTGACGGGGGCCCGCACAAGCGGTGGAGCATGTGGTTTAATTCGATGCAACGCGAAGAACCTTACCTACTCTTGACATCCACGGAATTCGCTAGAGATAGCTTAGTGCCTTCGGGAACCGTGAGACAGGTGCTGCATGGCTGTCGTCAGCTCGTGTTGTGAAATGTTGGGTTAAGTCCCGCAACGAGCGCAACCCCTATCCTTATTTGCCAGCACGTAATGGTGGGAACTCTAGGGAGACTGCCGGTGATAAACCGGAGGAAGGTGGGGACGACGTCAAGTCATCATGGCCCTTACGAGTAGGGCTACACACGTGCTACAATGGCGAGTACAGAGGGTTGCAAAGCCGCGAGGTGGAGCTAATCTCACAAAGCTCGTCGTAGTCCGGATTGGAGTCTGCAACTCGACTCCATGAAGTCGGAATCGCTAGTAATCGTGGATCAGAATGCCACGGTGAATACGTTCCCGGGCCTTGTACACACCGCCCGTCACACCATGGGAGTGGGCTGCAAAAGAAGTGGGTAGCTTAACCTTCGGGGGGGCGCTCACCACTTTGTGGTTCATGACTGGGGTGAAGTCGTAACAAGGTAGCCCTAGGGGAACCTGGGGCTGGATCACCTCCTTACCTATACGACTAACTTAATGTTTGTTGAGTGTTCACACAGATTGCTTGTTTAGCTTCTCTTAGGAGAAGTCAGAGCTGAATGCGCCGCGAGCCGGTTAGCATTGTTCTTTAACAATTTGGAAAGCTGATAGTATTTAATTGCATGAGTCTGTCATGTGATTAATTACAAACCGATGTAAACGTGGAAACGTTTGCATCATGAGTTCTCAAACACTTTATTAAGTGTCTTGAATATTCAAAAGTAAATTATTCTTTATTGGATAGTTTACGTCTAAGGCGCGTCCACTTCTTTGGTCAGAAGTGAGACAAGTAAAACCAAGCTGGTCGCAGTGCGACTCAGGTGAGTGAAACTCATTTGGGTTGTATGGTTAAGCGACTAAGCGTATACGGTGGATGCCTTGGCAGTCAGAGGCGATGAAGGACGTAGTAACTTGCGAAAAGCGTTGGCGAGCTAGTAACAAGCATTTGAGCTAACGATGTCCGAATGGGGGAACCCAGCAGCATAAGCTGTTATCGCAACATGAATACATAGTGTTGCGAGGCGAACGAGGGGAACTGAAACATCTAAGTACCCTTAGGAAAAGAAATCAACCGAGATTCCCCTAGTAGCGGCGAGCGAACGGGGATTAGCCCTTAAGTCAGTGGGGTGTTAGTGGAATGTGTTGGAAAGCACAGCGGCACAGGGTGATAGCCCCGTACATGAAAACTAACCATTGATGAAAACGAGTAAGGCGGGACACGTGACATCCTGTTTGAATATGGGGGGACCATCCTCCAAGGCTAAATACTCCTGACTGACCGATAGTGAACCAGTACCGTGAGGGAAAGGCGAAAAGAACCCCTGTGAGGGGAGTGAAATAGAACCTGAAACCGTATACGTACAAGCAGTGGGAGCGGTTCTTGAGACCGTGACTGCGTACCTTTTGTATAATGGGTCAGCGACTTACATTTTGTAGCGAGGTTAAGCGAATAGCGGAGCCGTAGGGAAACCGAGTGTTAACTGCGCGTTTAGTTGCAAGGTGTAGACCCGAAACCCGGTGATCTAGCCATGGGCAGGTTGAAGGTTGAGTAACATCAACTGGAGGACCGAACCGACTAATGTTGAAAAATTAGCGGATGACTTGTGGCTGGGGGTGAAAGGCCAATCAAACCGGGAGATATCTGGTTCTCCTCGAAAGCTATTTAGGTAGCGCCTCGAGCGAATACCATTGGGGGTAGAGCACTGTTAAGGCTAGGGGGTCATCCCGACTTACCAACCCTTTGCAAACTCCGAATACCAATGAGTACTACTCGGGAGACAGACGGCGGGTGCTAACGTCCGTCGTCAAAAGGGAAACAACCCAGACCGTCAGCTAAGGTCCCAAAGTACTAGCTAAGTGGGAAACGATGTGGGAAGGCTTAGACAGCTAGGATGTTGGCTTAGAAGCAGCCATCATTTAAAGAAAGCGTAATAGCTCACTAGTCGAGTCGGCCTGCGCGGAAGATGTAACGGGGCTAAGCTAGTCACCGAAGCTACGGGTGCACAGTTTACTGTGCGCGGTAGAGGAGCGTTCTGTAAGCCGTTGAAGGTGAAGGGGTAACCCACGCTGGAGGTATCAGAAGTGCGAATGCTGACATGAGTAACGATAAAGGGGGTGAAAAACCCCCTCGCCGAAAGACCAAGGGTTCCTGTCCAACGTTAATCGGGGCAGGGTGAGTCGACCCCTAAGGTGAGGCCGAAAGGCGTAATCGATGGGAAACAGATTAATATTTCTGTACTTCCGCTAACTGCGATGGAGAGACGGAGAAGGCTAGGCTAGCGCGGCGTTGGTAGTCCGCGTTTAAGGTGGTAGGTGGTGTTCTTAGGCAAATCCGGGGACACGTACTTTGATGTACACACTGAGAGCTGATGACGAGGTCCTAAGGGACTGAAGTAGTTGATGCCATGCTTCCAGGAAAATCTTCTAAGCTTCAGGTTAGCGGGAATCGTACCCCAAACCGACACAGGTGGTCGGGTAGAGAATACCAAGGCGCTTGAGAGAACTCGGCTGAAGGAACTAGGCAAAATGGTACCGTAACTTCGGGAGAAGGTACGCTCCTGTTGGTGATGAGACTTGCTCTCTAAGCTGACGGGAGTCGCAGATACCAGGTGGCTGCAACTGTTTATCAAAAACACAGCACTGTGCAAACTCGCAAGAGGAAGTATACGGTGTGACGCCTGCCCGGTGCCGGAAGGTTAATTGATTGGGTTATCGCAAGAGAAGCTCATGATCGAAGCCCCGGTAAACGGCGGCCGTAACTATAACGGTCCTAAGGTAGCGAAATTCCTTGTCGGGTAAGTTCCGACCTGCACGAATGGCGTAATGATGGCCACGCTGTCTCCAGCCGAGACTCAGTGAAGTTGAAATTGCGGTGAAGATGCCGTATACCCGCGGCTAGACGGAAAGACCCCGTGAACCTTTACTATAGCTTGGCACTGAACATTGAACCTACATGTGTAGGATAGGTGGGAGACTTTGAAGTTGTGACGCTAGTCATGATGGAGTCGTCCTTGAAATACCACCCTTGTAGTTTTGATGTTCTAACCTAGGTCCCTTATCGGGATTAGGGACAGTGCCTGGTGGGTAGTTTGACTGGGGCGGTCTCCTCCCAAAGAGTAACGGAGGAGCACGAAGGTTGGCTAAGTACGGTCGGACATCGTACGGTTAGTGCAATGGCATAAGCCAGCTTAACTGCGAGACATACACGTCGAGCAGGTACGAAAGTAGGTCATAGTGATCCGGTGGTTCTGAATGGAAGGGCCATCGCTCAACGGATAAAAGGTACTCCGGGGATAACAGGCTGATACCGCCCAAGAGTTCATATCGACGGCGGTGTTTGGCACCTCGATGTCGGCTCATCACATCCTGGGGCTGAAGTCGGTCCCAAGGGTATGGCTGTTCGCCATTTAAAGTGGTACGCGAGCTGGGTTCAGAACGTCGTGAGACAGTTCGGTCCCTATCTGCCGTGGGCGTTGGATGATTGAAGGGAGCTGCTCCTAGTACGAGAGGACCGGAGTGGACGAACCGCTGGTGTTCGGGTTGTCATGCCAATGGCATTGCCCGGTAGCTACGTTCGGAATCGATAACCGCTGAAAGCATCTAAGCGGGAAGCGAGCCCTAAGATGAGTCATCCCTAGGAATTTAATTCCTCTAAAGAGCCGTTCGAGACTAGGACGTTGATAGGCATGGTGTGTAAGCGTTGTGAGGCGTTGAGCTAACATGTACTAATGACTCGAGAGGCTTAACCATACAACCCAGATGGGTTTTGCTAAGCGAACTTAGACAGAATATCGACACTTGATAAAGTGAAAGACTCAAAGCAAATCAGCTTTTCAAATTTTAATTAAAAGGTTAATTACGCAGGAAATTGTTAGGCTGACAAAGCCGTGACGAGCGAGGCGCGGAGTGTACGTTAGTACATGAGCACAGTAGCAAGGAGACAATGCCGTCAGACGGACAATTAACCAGTAAGAATTTGCTTGGTGACAATAGCCTTGTGGAACCACCTGATCCCATCCCGAACTCAGAAGTGAAACGCAAACGCGCCGATGGTAGTGTGGGGTCTCCCCATGTGAGAGTAGGTCATCGCCAAGCGCCTAATTTAGCTTAATGTGCAAACGTTAAGTTAAAGGAGCGGTAGTTCAGTTGGTTAGAATACCGGCCTGTCACGCCGGGGGTCGCGGGTTCGAGTCCCGTCCGCTCCGCCAACATTTCGATAAGCCCTAACAGCAATGTTAGGGCTTTTTCGTATCTGGAATTTATCTATTTCTATTGTCGCGGCTTTTTTGCAAGGATCTAGCCCACCCCCGCGTCGCGTTCATGAGTTCATCGTCTCTACCTGTATAGAATGAAAGTCTTTTTAAAGGTTGCAACTCATTCGTAGTAAACTTAAATCTCAACCTATTTTTGTCTAAGTTCGTCCCACTTTATCCATATTATGTCTTTCACGCACTGAATGACGCTTGTGCGCGACTTGGCAGTATTGACCTGTGACACTGATCTCGGACAAATTAAACGGTATAATGCCTTATGTCTTTCATGAGTAACGAAAATGAATTGTCGTCTTGGGTGTGGTGCTTGCTGTATTGCGCCTTCAATTAGCAGCGGTATTCCTGGTATGCCAAATGGTAAGGCTGCAGGTGAGCGTTGTGTGCAGCTGAGTGATGCCAATTTATGTTTGATCTTCGGCTCGCCCGATCGTCCCGCGGTTTGTAGTGATTTCGATGCATCTGAAGATGTGTGTGGTCATTCAAACGAAGAGGCGCTGTGGTTGATTACCCAACTCGAAGCTCAAACCTCTCATTAAGTTTATCGCTGACAGGTGAAATATGCAGTTAACTCGTTATACCGATTTTGGCGTTCGAACCTTGATGTATTTGGCGGTTCAGCCAGACAGAACCACTTTATTTAGAATTGCCGAAATTACTCAGGTATTTGATCTGTCTCCAAATCATGTCTCTAAGATAGTGCATCATTTAGGCAAGATGGGTTACCTCGAAACCATTCGCGGCAAGATGGGCGGTTTCCGTTTGGGTAAGCCTGCGAGTGAGATTAACTTAGGTCAGTTAGTTCGGGTGTTAGAAAACTCGTTAGCGCCGATTGATTGCAGTAAACCTTACTGCCGATTCACGCCAGCTTGTAAGTTGAAAGGCGTGTTAGCACAAGCAGTTGAAGCCTATTTGAATGTGCTCGATCAATTTACTCTGCTGGATATTGTGAGTAATAGTGATGAGTTACTTGCCTTGCTGCCTGACATGTCTATCTCAGTGTTACAGCTGGATTAGTTCCATTTTTGTGTGCAATGTCGATGGGGAGTAAGCTTGATGCTGGTACTAGATCAATCCCCTCGGTTTTTAGTCTTTGTAGATTGGCCTTTAAGAAGCGCATGGTTTCTGGATAAGGATGGGCAATTGCCACTAGGTTACCTTGAGTATGTGCCTGACTTATCATTAAGCTAAATTGTCTTTCGAGTGCTTTTGCACTGATGTCATTGTCTAAAAACAGTTGGCGTTTTAATAACGGCACGCCTAACTGATCCGCTGTCTCTCCTGCCTTAGTGAACCTTGTTGTCATGCTATCGACAAAATACAAATGCTTTTGCTTGAGGGTTTCCATCACCCACAGCATAGGATCATCGAGTTGAGTCAATAGGCTCCCCATGTGGTTATTGGCACCTTTAGCAAAAGGGACGCTGTTAATCGCATCGACAACACTGGCGCGGATTTGTGCCTCAGTCATAGTATTGGTCAATCCCCCCAGCCCTAACGCTTTACCATTAAGCGCCTGCATAGGCAGATGCAGCATGATTTCGTGGCCCTTTTTATGACCAGCATTTGCGAGTTCTTTACCAAGAGGAGTATGAGGCAACACTGAGAGTGTCACTGTGCTGGGCAGTGCCAGCACGGCTTGATCGGTATGACGATAACCTATGTCATCAATAATGAGGGCAATCTGGGCAGCATGACTTTGAGAAATGCTTAGGGCCAATAGGGCCAAGGAATAAAGTAAGCGCACAGTTTCTTCTTATTCGTCATGATGCTGTATCCATGCAATGGCTGAGGTCACTTGATGATCTTGGGCCAGAGAGGCATGGACGGATAGGGCGTCGATTATAGCCAAATTCCCCGCGCCGGAACCAGTTTCTGCGGCAATTTTTATGTCTGGGACGATTCCTATGTTGTGAATGTTTTCGCCTTTGGGGGTGTTGTACTGAGCAATGGTGAGTTTTATCGCGTTACCGTCATCTAAGATAGGGATCAGGCTTTGTACTGTACCTTTACCAAAACTGGTCTCGCCTAACAGCTTAGCGCGCCCATTTTCCTGCAGTGCGGCGGCGAGCACTTCGGATGCAGAGGCCGAACCTTTGTTGATCAACACTAGCATGGGCACGTTAGTCAGCATGGTTTGTGGCGAGGCATAGTAGTCGGAGTTGGCATCGAAGAAGCGGCCAGAGGTTGAGACTATGCGGCCCTTAGCAAGAAATAGGTCGGCAATTTTAACTGCTTGGTCGAGCAGGCCGCCGGGATTATTACGTAAATCTAAGATGAGTCCGGCGAGCGGTTTGTTTTGCCATTGGCTAAGTGAACGCACCATATCTTCGGTCGAGTTTTCTTGGAAACTACTTAATCTGACATAACCAATATTGCCATCAAGCAGTTGAGTGGTGACAGATTCGATAGTGATAGTACTCGGCTTGAGTGACACCTCAAAGGTTGCATCGTCATTGCTGTGCTTGAGCACTAGCTTAATACTTTGATTGCTTAGGCTATGTTTTTTTATCTCGGCGAGAATATTGGCGAGGTTCGTCTCGGTCGCCAGTGTGTCGTTGAGCTTAACGATAATGTCGCCCGCGCGCATTCCCGCTTGTTCTGCAGGGGAATGGGCGAAGGGAGCGATAATGTTGATGTGGTCATTTTGGGTTGCGACTTCGAAGCCGAAACCAAAATATTCGCCGCGATTGGAGTCTTTGAGATCGAGTAATTCTTGGTGATTCAAAAAGCTGGAATAGGGATCTAAGTGCTCAAAAATACCTTTGATTGCCGCTTGCACTAACTCTTCTTTTGAAACGGTTTTTACGTAATAAGTTTCAACAGTTTCAAGCACATCTTGCAGTAACGGATAGTCAAAATCGCTGCGATAGGACTTAGCATTTTCTTGACCAGAGAGGCTGATGGATAGGCCCAAAGTCAGGCCTAATCCAACGCAACTGATATAGCGGATCATGTGTTTCATAGCCGTCCCCTGTGATGAGGGGACCGTTATGATTAGCGACAGTATTTCGCTGGATCGACGGCTTGCCCCTTGTGCCTTATTTCAAAGTATAGGCCAGCCTCGCTCTGTCCACCCGAACGTCCGACTAAAGCTATCGCTTCGCCGCTTTTTACCATGTCGCCAGGGCTTTTTAATAGGGTTTGAGCATGGCCGTAAAGGCTCATATAACCTTTGCCATGATCGATGACCATCACCAGACCAAAACCACGTAACCAGTCGGCATAAATAACCTTACCACCTGAAACGGCTCGAATATTTTGCCCTTCTGGCGCGGATAACATAGTGCCTTTCCACACCACTTGGCCGGAACGTTGGCTGCCAAAGCTGGCACTGACGCGACCTTTAGTTGGCCATTTGAGTTTGCCACTTTGTTTACCAAAACCTTCCATTGAAGGATTGTCTTTCATGGCCCGCAGCGCTTGTTCGACCACGCGCTTTAAGCTCGCCTCTTCAATTTGCAACTGTTCAAGCTCTGCGCCCTTAGAGTTTAAGGTGCGTTGCAGCTCTTTGATGGTCAGTTGTCGCTGAGCTTGCTCTTGGCTCAAACGTTTGGCTTGGACCTGTTGTTCGGCCACGAGTTTGGTTAATTGCTTTTGCTTAGTCGTTTGCAACACCTTGATCTGATCTAGCTCGGTCAAGGTTTGCTTTAATTCGTTGATCGACTTCATCCGCGCTTTATTGAGGTATTGGTAATAAGCCAACATACGCTCGATAGTGGCAGGACTTTGCTGATTGAGCATCATCTTAGTGTAATCGTGATTACCGGCAAGATAGGCGCTCGACAGCTGTTTCGACAGTGTCTGTTGCTGACTCACTTTTAGCGTTTCTAACTCATCTTGACGTTGTTTCAGCTCGGTCAGTTTAGTGTCGATTTGCGCTAAACTATTTTTAGTGCTGTTGACTTTTTTGGCCGCTGACGCAATCGCTTCTTCATCGCTACGCAGCAATGACAGCAATTTTTCTCTTTGCTTACTTGTGGTTTTTAATGCGCTTTGTTGTTGATTTATTTGCGATTGGATTGATTTCAACTCGGACTGACGCTTCTCCAAATCAGAAGCGTTGGCCGAGAAAGATAACATCATAAAGCCAGCAATAATGCTGGCTTTAACAAGGAGTCGAGTTCTCACTAGGTAACGGTTACTCTTTTATGTGGATTAAGGGCTTGCCCGTCATCTCTGCAGGTATGGCTTCGCCAATCAAAGTCAAGATGGTCGGTGCGACATCGCTGAGTTTACCACCTTCATCTATGGTCGCATCGCGGCCCACAAAGACGAAAGGTACCAGTTCACTGGTGTGGGCTGTGTGCGCCTGACCTGTGGTTTCGTCAGTCATTTGCTCGGCGTTACCATGGTCGGCGGTAATGATGCATTCACCTCCAACCTTCGCCAGCGCATTCACTACACGGCCGATACAAGCGTCAACTGCTTCACAGGCTTTCACCGCAGCATCGAAATTACCCGTGTGGCCGACCATGTCGCCATTGGGATAATTACAGATGATCACGTCGTATTTGGTCGATTCAATCGCCGCCACTAACTTGTCGGTGAGTTCAGTTGAACTCATCTCAGGCTGTAGATCGTAAGTCGCCACTTTAGGTGAGTTGATTAGGATGCGATCTTCACCTTCGAATGGCTCTTCTTTGCCGCCGTTGAAGAAGAAAGTCACATGGGCGTATTTCTCCGTTTCAGAGATACGTAGTTGAGTACGCCCTTGTTTTTGCAGCACTTCACCTAAGGTGTTCACCAAGTTTTCAGATGGATATGCGATAGGCGCTGTGATGTCGCCGGCATACTCAGTCAGAGTAACAAAGTGCATTTTCGGCACGACAGCACGCTCGAAACCATCGAAATCTGGATTGATAAAGCTACGGGTGATTTGACGGGCACGGTCAGCACGGAAGTTCATAAATATCAGTGCATCGCCATCTTGCAAGGTGGCAACTTGGCCGTCGGCATCGGTAATTGCCGATGAAGAGACGAACTCGTCGTTCTCGTTACGCTCGTAAGCCGCTTCTAATGCTGTAACGGCATTGTCGTATTGGAATTTGGACTTGCCTTGGGTGATCAAATCGTAGGCTTGCGAGACGCGATCCCAACGATTATCCCTGTCCATTGCAAAGTAACGACCAATAATCGAGGCGATACGGCCATGGCCTAATGTAGTAAACAGATCATCAAAATGGCTCAAGCTGCCTTTAGCGCTGCGCGGTGGTGTATCACGGCCGTCGAGGAAAGCATGCAGATAAACCTTTGTCGCGCCACGGGCAACGGCCATGCGGCACATAGCTTCGATATGTTCTTCATGGCTGTGAACGCCACCGGGAGAAAGCAGACCCATAATGTGCACTGCGCCGCCGGCTTTAATGGCTGAATCAACCGCATCGCACAGGGCTGGATTTTGTTCAAACTCATGATCTGCAATGGCTTTACTGATGCGAGTGAGTTCTTGATAAACCACACGGCCAGAGCCTAAGTTAATGTGGCCAACTTCAGAATTTCCCATCTGGCCATCAGGTAAGCCTACATCTAAGCCAGAACCTGAAATCAAACTATGGGGATATTGAGCGTTGAGACGGTCGAGTACCGGAGTGTTGGCGTGGAAAATCGCATTGTTATGCGTGTTTTCACGGTAGCCCCAGCCATCGAGGATCAACAACGCGAGCGGACGTTTAGCTGTCGTCATAGTGATACCTTTAAGTTTTATAGAAGCGATAGAAATCTGAAATTGGTCAAATATTACTACGTTAGCTGGGTATGAAAAAGCGCTTTACCCCGATTAAGGTCATCGAATCACTAATTCGCCCGATTCTGTGAGTGGCTTGTGACAAGTGCTGGACCAATTGCGCTAAAAGTGCGATCTCGAACTGTGACTAAACTGCTGCAATCTGCCAAGGCAATCGGTATACTCTGTGCCCTTATCGAATTTTCGCCATTTATGCGGGCAATCATCATGCAAGAATATATCGAATTTTTTAAAGCTCACTCAATGCTCAGTCTGGCTTGGGTGGGATTATTTGTTGTGCTTGTTGCGAGTCTCATCAAATCGAGCATGTCAAAGATCAAAAGTATTTCTCACCAAGAACTGACGATTATGGTGAACAGACAGGACGCTAAAGTGGTTGATGTGCGCTCAAGTGATGAGTTCCGCAAGGGGCATATTGTTGATGCAATTAACGTTACGCTAGCAGATATTAAAAATAATCAGATATCTGCCCTTGAAAAGTATAAAGCGAGTCCCATTATATTGGTATGCAATGCTGGCATGACCTCGTCTCAAGCCGCTCAGCTTTTGAGTAAGCAAGGTTTTGAAAACCTGTACAACTTAAAAGGTGGTATGGGTGAATGGCAGGCAGCAAATATGCCTGTTTCAAAAAGCAAAAGATAAGTTGTCGGCGGCAGTTATGATTTAAGCTGCACTCAATCCACCGGATAGTGCAGTAATAAAGTCATCATTGTTTGGCATACTGATCCTGCGGTCGCTAAGGGCTTAATGTAAGTTTTTAGACTGGTTCGATCGATACCCGAATATGGGTGAAAGTTGGGATGATACCGAGATCTGATACAGGCCTTGAGTAACATAAGCCCCGGGCCAATTTACATTCAAAGATGAATTGGCTTTCAAATAATAATTGGCTTTCAACGAAAAGCCGATACAACATTGATAGGATAGGTAGGAAATTATGGCTGAAGTAGCAAACAACGAACAACAAGCCCCACAATTCAACATCCAACGTGTTTACACTAAAGATGTGTCTTTCGAAACGCCTAACAGCCCAGCTGTATTCCAAAAAGAATGGAACCCAGAAGTTAAGTTAGATTTAGACACGCGCAGCGCTAAATTAGCTGACGATGTATATGAAGTTGTCCTGTCTTTAACGGTAACGGCACAAAACGGTGGCGATACCGCTTTCCTATGTGAAGTACAACAAGCTGGTATCTTCTCTATCACTGGTCTGACTGAGCCACAACTGGCACATTCATTAGGTGCATACTGCCCTAACATCCTATTCCCATATGCTCGCGAAACCGTGGGCAGCTTAGTCGGTCGTGGTACTTTCCCACAACTGAACTTAGCACCAGTTAACTTCGACGCGCTGTTTGCCCAATACGTGCAACAACGTCAAGCTGCTGCGACTGCACCAGCTGCCGAAGAAGCTAACGCTTAATTACATGAAAAACTCTGCCGATATCACGGTATTAGGGGCGGGCTCTTATGGCTCCGCCCTTGCCATTTCTTTAGCCAGCAATGGTCATAAGACCTTGTTATGGGGACACGATGCTGCCCACATGCAAACGCTCGCTCAAGACAAGTGCAACCAAGCGTTTTTGCCTGGTATTGCGTTTCCTGATTGTTTACAGATCGAAGCCGATTTAGCTAAAGCCTTAGCTGCCAGTAACAATGTGTTAGTGGTAGTACCAAGCCATGTGTTTGGTACTGTGCTTGAGCAAGCTAAACCGTTACTCCGTAGCGATGCGCGCATCGTATGGGCAACGAAAGGGCTCGAACCTGAAACCGGACGTTTGCTGCAAGATGTGGCCCGTGATGTGTTAGGTGAGCAATATCCGCTGGCGGTGTTATCTGGGCCGACCTTTGCGAAAGAACTCGCCATGGGTTTACCTACGGCCATTTCGGTTGCGGGCACTTGTCCTAAATTCACTAACGATCTTGTTGAGCTGTTACACAGCCCTAAACGTTTGCGGGTTTACGCCAACGACGACTTTACCGGACTGCAACTTGGCGGCGCGGTAAAGAACGTGATCGCGATTGGCGCGGGCATGTCCGACGGTATCGGCTTTGGTGCCAATGCCAGAACGGCCTTGATCACCCGTGGTTTAGTCGAATTGACGCGTTTAGGCGAAGCCTTAGGGGCCAATGCGGCCACCTTTATGGGCATGGCGGGGTTAGGCGACCTAGTGTTGACCTGTACCGACAACCAATCCCGTAACCGTCGTTTCGGATTAGCCTTAGGTAAAGGTTGCGATGTGATGACAGCACAGGCTGAAATCGGCCAAGTGGTTGAAGGTTATCGCAATACCAAGGAAGTGTTTACGCTTGCGAAACGCCTTGGGGTTGAAATGCCAATCACTGAGCAGATTTACCAAGTCTTGTACCAAGGTAAATCGCCCGTCGACGCCGCGAAAGAATTGCTCAGCAGAGAAAAGAAATCAGAAACGCCTACGCAATAAACCGCGAGCCGTGATGATGCTGAATAAAAGAAAGGGTGCTAAAATAGCGCCCTTTTTTGTGTCTAGCGTTTGAGCTTATCTTTGCTCCGTTTAGCTGTTGCATGACTTGCTTGCTAAAGGTTCGCAAGTCATCAAATTGCCCGTTGGCAGCCAATACCAATCAATTTATCTGTGTGGAGTAAGAGCGTGAAACATCATGATGTCATTATTATCGGAGCCGGCGCCGCGGGATTAATGTGTGCAGCGACCGCAGGTTACCGAGGCCGTGATGTACTGGTACTCGATAATGCCAAGCAGGCGGGGCGTAAAATCCTCATCAGCGGCGGCGGGCGTTGTAACTTCACCAACCTTAAAGTCGAGCCCGCTAACTTCCTCTGTGGTAATCCCCACTTTGTTAAGTCGGCACTCGCGCGTTATCCGTCGCAGCAGTTTATTGAAATGGTCGAGCGTCACGGCATTGAATACCATGAACGCGATCACGGCCAACTGTTTTGCAATGACTCGGCTAAAGAGATAGTCACTATGCTATTGACCGAGTGTGAATGGGCGGGCGTGACCATTAAGCTGCGCACCGATATTCTGGCCGTTAAAAAGACCGAAGCAGGGCGCTTTGAGCTCAACACCTCTAACGGCGAACTGAGCTGCGACTCACTGGTTATCGCCACGGGCGGCTTATCCATGCCTAAACTCGGCGCCACGCCTTACGGTTATCAACTGGCCGAGCAGTTTGGCCTCAAAGTATTGCCAACTCACGCGGGTCTGGTGCCTTTTACATGGCACAGTGAAGATAAAATTCGTTTCGAGCCTTTGTCTGGCATCGCAGTGCCGAGCCGCATTACCGCCAAAGATGGCACTGCATTTAGCGAAGCGCTGCTATTCACTCACCGTGGCTTATCTGGCCCCGCAATTTTGCAGATTTCCAACTATTGGAAAGCGGGCGAAACCATAGAAATCGATCTTTTGCCGAATATGGATTTGGCGCAATTGCTAGAGCAACAGCTCGCCGCACATCCAAAACAAAGCCTGCGCAACACCCTCAGCCAATGGTTGCCTAAACGGCTGGTGGAAGTGTTATTCGATGAAGCCCTGTTGAATAAAGCGTTAAATCAGCTAGTGCACGCCGAGCGCGCAACACTGGTGGATGATATACACCACTGGACAGTATTGATGAACGGCACCGAAGGCTACCGCACCGCCGAAGTGACCTTAGGTGGTATTGATAGTAATGAGCTGTCATCCAAAACCATGGAAGCCAGCAAAGTCGCAGGACTCTACTTTATCGGTGAAGTGATGGACGTAAGTGGTTGGTTAGGAGGGTTTAATTTTCAATGGGCCTGGGCATCCGGCGTCGCCGCAGGACAAGCGGTGTAGCGCATATCTTGCATAAGAGTGATGAAATTAAAACGAAGACTATTTGAACTCAACGAAGACAATTTTTTTGTATAAATTGATAGAATCTACCTTATAACATTGATTTAAAAGGTAAAAGGAACATCTTCGTTTTTATGGGTTTAAATAAAGCTGATTATCAATGTTTCGTCTTTTTCCACTTTGCCGCTAATAGCTTATTCGTTCGGAAATCGACCACATTTGGAGCGTTTTCAATTTGAGCTGTTGCTAGCGAATAGTCCGGTTTCAAGACCAGAAAATTTGCACTTAATTGTGCATACAGCTCTCTACTTCCGGTTGTGACAGTGTCAAATTACAATTTTGGATGGGATGCGTCCAGCGCTCTGATGTCTTCAATATACCCGCGTAAAGCAGCTTGAATAAACCGTTCTCGTTAGCAAAACCACCTTTGGTCCGTTCAACCCGTCGCTACAATCCATAAAAAGATAATGAATAGACTCTGCTCGACAGCTATATCTGAGTGAGTGTGATGGATCCCCAGCGGTACGGATCACATAGGCTCATGCTACTTGAGCAATGCAGCAAAATGCTGATTGAGTTCGTTTTGTATGACGTTAAGGCGCGTCACTATGCTGTCAAACGATGCCGGGGTGGTAAAAAACATCCCTCCCGCGATAGCCTGGGCGTGATCCTTGGCGATCTCGTCTAATCTTTTAGGTGTTGGGATAAGTGTTAGCTGTCCTTGAAGGATTTTTTCGTAATCGACGCCTGGGTTTGCGAAGCGGTATTTTTTCATCTCGATGACGGCCAGCATCGCCTCTGGCGTATTATAAGGATCTGCAAATCCCATCCTTAACAGGCAATCGACATCATACCAATGTCGAGCGAGTCTGTTTGGATTGGGCTCCTTTTCTTGGGTGGCAAATTGATGGAGTGCCGTTAATTTTTCCCAAAGAATAAAGTCTCTCTGGTATGCCATCACTTTTGCTTTGGGCAATGCCAAGGATTGGAAAGCCGTAATGCTATCCATGTAGCATGCGACATCGATGACTTCCGTTGGTTTGCCGCGATTTCTACCACCAAATTCTAATAGTATATGATCAAGTTGATAGTCATTAGCGCTATGGGTGACTCGCGGGAAATGGATATCAATTTTTTCACCATGAGAGTCAGGCTCAACGTTGGCGCAGAGCCCTGCTATGTTGTACTGGGCGAATCGAGCATTCAGTGTTTCAACTAAGTTATTGCTCCACTGCACTAAGCGTTTTTGTTGAGCATCTCTAAACTTTCTATTTTGGCTAGTGCTTTGAGTGCTTGTTTTCCACGCGGTCAACTCATCCTCTTCAGATAACCCAGATAAATCAGCCCAGTGGATAGATAAATCAATGTCTTCTGAGAATCGCTCAATAGCCCCCCAGCATTTACTGAGTGCGGTTCCACCTTTAAAGGCTACAGAGCAGTCTCCGAGCAGCCTTTCGTCATAAAGTAGGCGGAGTATTTCAGCCACCCAAACATCCTTTTCTAAAAAGTTAGCCACTAAGCCATGCTCATGTTGCTGAGCGGCATATTCAAACATGGTGGCGAGTTCCGGATGTTTGGATTTATCTGCGTACCAGTCAAAAATGCTCATCATCTGAGGTTGCTCTCTAGTTGATGTAACTTGGAATGCCACATTTTCAATATTGGGCTGTTACTGAGTTTTCGAATAACCTCAATTGCTTCATTTTCGCGAAGATTTAAACGCTTTATTGCCATAAGCAGGGTCGCGACAGAAGTGTGTTCCGGCGATAAAGAGAGCAAGCCTCTCAATAAGGTTCCCTCTGGCTTATTTATCCACTGTAATTTGGTTTCTGTCGTATGTTTGACTTGTACCGTTTGATGACCAACATGGAACTCACGACTGGGTCCTGTCGTCCAATATACGGCTTTAACGGGCGCTTGCGTTTGCATGCCAAGTCGATAAGCCGATTCGAGTCCTTGAGGCGCTATTTTATAGTGATGAGTCCGTGCCCATGTCTGCGCGACGTCTTCTGCCTTTGCCGTAATCTTGATAGACGGAATGCTAGGTAAGGGTTTGGGGCGGGAATAGAACCCCTTTGCCACACGAACCACTTCCCCTGTTTGTGCTAGTCGGCTCATTGCCTTTTGAACAGATGTCGTCGTGCCTAGAGAATAAAAGTTCTCTATAGAAAATGGGACGCCTCGTTTCATTCGAGATAGTCTATTGGCAACTAACGCTGACACTGACAAAGCTTTAATCCTGACAGATATTATTGATGTGACTTTATTGTAGCTCATTAATTATGTGGTTTACAGCTAACTTTGCGTCAGGATAAATTGGTTTAGATATGATTGGTGGAGAGAGTATGTTTGCTGAAGAGTTAAGGGCAATTGATGCAAGGCTGGACGAGTTAGCAAGAGAGCGTGAAATATTGTTGGCAAGACGCTCTATATTACTCGACGCTGATCTTGGCACATTGCACTTAAGCGCTTCTCAGAAAATCGATATCTATATGGCGCTTTTTCGGGGACGACAAGATATCTATGCTAACCGCTGGCAGAACCAGCAAGGACGTAGCGGGTACTCAGTGAGTTGCCATAATGAGTGGCAACAAGATAAGTGTCATAAACCAAAAATTAAGTGTACTGAATGCGTCAACCAAGCATTTAAGTTGTTAGACCGACAAGCTATATATGATCATCTTTCAGGTCGTCAAACGTTAGGTTTATACCCCCTACTGGAAGATAATCGTTGTTGGTTACTCGCGGCAGACTTTGATAAGTCAGATTGGCAAGAGGCAGTTTCTGCTTTTCGACAAGCTTGTCGGGAGCTAGGTGTTCCTTTTAGTGTGGAACGCTCTCGATCTGGAAATGGTGCTCATATTTGGGTATTTTTTGAAACCCCAGTATCCGCTTCAGCTGCGAGGCAATTGGGTTTTATCTTGCTTGATAAAGCAATGGAATATCATGCTGGGTTGTCATTTGAATCTTATGATCGGCTGTTCCCTAATCAGGATGTTTTACCCATTGGTGGCTTTGGTAATTTGATCGCTCTTCCTTTGCAAAATGTCCCTCGACAACAAGGAAATAGCGTATTTATTGATGATTTTTTTGCGCCTTATGTCGATCAATGGGCCTATTTAGCATCCACTAAGAAACTAACCGATATTCAATTAAATATCATTCTTGATGGTAAGCAAGGTGTAAAGCCTGACGCAAACAGAGTACCTTGGTTACGCAATTTTGTTAAAAGCACAGAAGTGGTAGCGGGGTGTCCGCAGAGGCTGACTCTCGTTGTGGCTAATCGTTTATATATTCGTATTGATGCCTTACCGCTGGCATTGTTGGCAAAACTCAAGCGTATTGCGAGTTTTTCAAATCCGGTGTTTTTTAGAACTCAGGCATTACGATTTTCAACCAATGGGATCCCGCGCTTTATTTGTTTGGCTGAAGTTGAAAACGATTATTTAGCATTGCCTCGTGGCTGCTTTGATGAAGTGTCTAGCTTGCTTAAAGATCATTCGATTGAGATTGAGTTGGAAGATAAGCGCCAGCAAGGGACCATCTTAAAGGGGTTAGTGTTCAACGGTGAGCTGAGAAAAAATCAAAAGACAGCCGTTGAAGTATTGGCAAAGCATGATATCGGTATATTGCATGCCCCAACAGCTTTTGGCAAAACCGTTGCTGCAATAGGCTTGATCCACAGACGTAAAGTGAACACCTTAGTGTTAGTACACAGTCGGCAGTTATTGGATCAATGGAAAGAACGATTAGCTGTTTTTCTGACGGGTTGTGAAGTCGGTTTAATGGGAGGTGGGAAACGCAAATTTACCGGCCAAATCGATATCGCGACTTATCAAAGTTTGATTAGTCGAAAGGATAATAGTGTTGATCCTATTATTTATGACTATGGTCACGTCATTATTGATGAGTGCCATCATATTTCTGCTCCCAACTATGAAAGACTGCTGCATGAAGTTCATGCTAAATATGTTTTGGGGATCACTGCCACGCCTCACCGTCAGGACGGTCATCAGCCGATAATTTTTATGCAAGCGGGCCCAATCAGGCATGTTGTTGCGAATCAGGGGAATAATTTTGTACAACAGGTCAGGCTGTCAAAATTGCAATTTGAAGTACCATCAGAGCTCACCTGTGCCGGAAGTCGGCCGCATATTGCAGATGTATATCGTTGGCTCGCAAATAACGAGCAACGAAATGACATTATAGTTGATGATATTTTTGCCGCTATTACGCAGCAACGACACCCCATTGTCCTGACTGAGCGAAGAGAGCACGCTGAGTTATTGGGTCATTTATTATCAAAAAGAGGGATCCATGTCTTGCTTTTGCGTGGGGCTATGGGCACTAAAGAACGAAAGCTTGCTATGGGAATGTTGAATAGTGCTCAAGTTATTGTTGCAACAGGGAAATATATTGGGGAAGGTTTTGATTTACCTAAGCTCGATACCTTATTTCTTGTTATGCCCATATCTTGGAAAGGCTCATTAGTTCAATATGTAGGGAGAATACAAAGGCAGTTTGAGGGAAAAGATCGCGTGATTGTATTTGATTATCTCGATACTTCGCTGCCAATGCTCTGCCGAATGTACCAAAAGAGGGCGAAAGGTTATGCCGCGATGGGGTATCAGATTTTAGATAAGCATGCTGAGCTACCGCAGAACAATTTGTGTTTAGACTTGTAAAGGCGGAGGGGGTTAGGCATTTATTTTCAATAAGTGTCTGTAATAGCTGTTAATTTCTATCGGTATCTTTGTTCAACGCCACAGGTGAGGATTTTGCGTCTACCTGCCAACCCGGAAGAACTGAAGTAAGCTAAGCGCTGAGTAAGAGTTGAAACATGTATAGTGGCTTAAGCTAGTCGTTTAGGTGGGTTATTTTTTAATTAAAATCAATACCTTGAAATTGTCTTCTTTTCTATTTCATGAAAATGCTAAAAAGAGCAGCGTGGCATTAAGGGTTGTCGGTCAGCTTTGTCTTCGTTCTAATTCCGTATTTACATAATCTTTGTGTAAAGTGTCACTACACAAGTTTAAGTCGGGAATTAGAACGAAGACAAAGTAGATTTACTTAGTAGTAATTCAGCCTATTGATGTTAGGGATATAAACCTACTTATACTAGAAGTCGATTCCTAACGTAAAATTAGTCCGCCGTGGTATACCCCTGCTTTGGTGAATTAGGCTTATGAGGAAACGCCATTTTTAGCAACCCTTCTGAAATCATAGGCTTCAAGTAATTTTGTCGTAAGCTCTGAGGTTTACGATCTAATATCATTTCCAAAACAGAAACAGAGATGTAATGTTCTTGGCAGAGGCCAGCAATCAGCGACTTCATAATAACTGTATCTAATCGACGCTGTTCTCTGGCAGGAGCGGCTAAAGCGTTAAGCTCTTGTCGAAATGATTCGCTTAACACATCAAGGCTATCGACAAATGGTTTGTCAATTAAACAACTGATAAACCTGCCTTTATCATCTCTTGTTTCGTTCGGAACAATAGCATTATTGTTGTTATGCGTTAAGTTACCAGTGCTATGCGTTAAGCTTTTGGCGTTATGCGTTAAGTTATTTATTGGGGTTAACGCATTAGAAAAAACTTCCTCCGGGGATGGCAGCTCCATTCCTGGTAAGCTGTATGACTTATCTCTTTTCTTTCCACTTGCGACAAGAAAGCCCTTATCTACTAGTCGAGGTAAAGCCAGCGTAACATCACGAGAATGCTTGCTGGTTAGCTGACAAGCTCGTTCGTGGTTTACCCAGCCTTCAATTGCTGCGGTTACAACAATCATCTGCTCAAGTTCATTAAGTGAATAAAAGGTGGTGTTACCAAACTTAACAGCTAACAACTGAGTTACTTCTTCTGGGATAAGGCTAGCTGTTGATAGTTCTAATAGTGTTTGCTCTGACGGTTCATATTTTTCGTACAACTTAGGGGTTCGCCACTTAGCCCATTCCCATCCACTATATATTTTGGGAATTCCTGAACCAGCACGCTCTCCCGCACCAATCATCAAAAACATTTGATGCATCCTGCGGTTTCGACAATCGCTTTCACCACCTTTTACAGCAATTTCAGGGGGAACACGCATCAACCCTGGATTGCGAAAACCAAACAAATCAGGCCGCTTTACTATGAGGATGGAACTTCGTCCTGTGTAATCTGCATGAACAAGCGTATTCACTAATGCTTCACGAATAGCTTCGTGGGCTTTTGAATCATCCAAGCGAATACCATTTTGAAGTTCAAATGGTACTTTTAAGTCCGTGACCAATTTCCGGTATGTTCGACGATAGAAATCAAACACATTTCCAGACCAAGAGCCATCGGGGTAAAGGCGGTCAACCCAACGCTCAACACTGGCTTCATCTCGTTCGCGATAGTCAACAAAGTAATTCGGGATAGCGTCCTGAATCGCATCCCATGTACCGAACATCAATACTCCAGCTAACGTTATACCTTCAACACTAGTCTGACGATCTTTGCGCCATCCACCCAGCTTTTTAAACAGTTCAAAAAGGTCTAATTCCAGCCAAGGATGTTGCGGTTTAGCAACTGAAAATAAGTTCTTGTATGCCTTGAGGCTGTCCATGTCGATATCAGAGAAGTCAAAACCAGTGAGAATTTTATCATCTCGGCTATCCTCTACTTGCTCTGCCATCATCCGCTTAACTTGTTCTTCACTACAGCGGTGATCACCTTCGTGTAGACGAGTGTAAGTCTCCTTCATAGGCTGATTTTTCAGATAGATGGGCTTTTGGTCACGACGAGCGGTTGGAATTTCTATAACCAGTAGTGATTTACCTTCAATATTTACCGTTTGAACACTATCGTTTGTCAGTAAGTTGATGTTTACTTTTGCATTGTTTCCTGCAATATCAAATAATTGCTTGTGAACAATTTCTATATCTTCAATCCCAGCTAATGTCAGTTGTCCTTTTTTCTCACGCACACCGAGAACAACATAGCCACCACGAGAATTGGCCATTGCGCTGTAAGTTGGCCAAAAATCATCAGGTAATTTACCTTTACCATCTTGCCCTTGAGCCAATTTAAATTCCAACTCCGCTGACTCTGATAAGGCTTGAAGGTCGACTAAATCCTGTATTTGAAACATATCTATCGCTTACCACCCGACTTTTTAGTTAATGAACATACTTATTAGCTTCAGTTATTGATCAACTCAAAGTTCTTTCTTAATTAGCAGCAGTCTTCATTCAAACCTTAGCTTTTTTGTTCTACTAATGGGTTTAACTGCTACAAATAAAAACAAAGCCACTGATAGTATGGAATATAACCTACAGTATCTTTCGTGCTATCACCAAGCGTATTTCTGCTAAGGTCTAAAAGTCGAACTTTGATAGATCGAAGGTGAGTTTTTTTATTCATTGGCAATGAGTTAGCTGGAGTTTGGTCAATGGAGTATTATGCGACATCCACTATAGCGGATAAAGGTTGAAGTGGATAATCAATGGATAGCTTATGCCATCAGATGTTTAGATATATGGCGGGAGTGCTTTCGTCGTTTTTCAAGGTGATCACAATGGGTGGCTTAGAAAGAATGACGCAGTTGGGGGAATTCTGAGATATAGAGTGCCACTGATATAGTTTTCGATGGCATGAAGCCATCGAATAGCCTATCGGAATAGTTCTTTTAAAAGAAACGGACAGGTGTTATAGCGGTGAACAGACTCGAAGGGCGGCATTGTCTTGCAGTGCCTTCCAACCAATCTCTTTACCCAATTGCCAGTTTGGTTTCTGCGTAGCGCAGTTTTTTCACCCTTGGATTGGCAAGAAAGTAGGCGAGCATGAGTGGGCCGAGGCGTCCCATGAACATCATAAAGATGATGATGGCTTGGCCTAGATTCGTGAGGTTGCCTGTTAAACCTCGGGACAAACCGACAGTGCCCAGTGCGGATATGGCCTCGAAGATGATATCGACTAACGGCGCTTTCTCGCTTAATACCAGTATGAAAATGGCCAGCCAAGATACGACCAAAGAGATGATGGTCAGCGCTAAGGCTTTGCTGACGGTATCTTTTGGGATTTCCCGTTTAAACACATAGATGGCTTCGTCGCGACGTAAATAACCATAAGTGGCCAAAATCAGCACCATAAAGGTGACGACTTTAATGCCGCTGGCGGTACTGAGGGACCCACCGCCGATAAACATCAGCACGAGTATGAGTAAGGTACTGGCGTCTTCGAGTTGGTCAATCGCTAGGGTATTAAAGCCTGCGGTGCGCGGGGTTACGGCTTGAAACCAAGAGGCCAACCATTTGCCGAGTTCGCTTAAGGGCGCCAAGGTGTTGGGGTTGTTGTACTCAATAAAGTAAATCGCAATCACGGCGACCGTGTTGATGACAATAGTTCCAGTAATCATCATGCGGCTGTAAACGGTGAGTTTTGACCAACGTTTGTTCCTGCGCAGATCTATCCACACCGAAAATCCTAAACCACCAATAATAAACAAAGCTGTGATGGTCAGGTTGATCACGGGATCGGCCACATAGGGCATTAAGCTATCTGGGCTTAGGGCAAAACCTGCGTTATTAAAGGCGCTAATGGTATAGAAAAAGCCGTGGAATAAGCTGGTTTGCCAGCCCAGCTCGCCGCTCCAGTAGACAGATAAAATCAGCATGCCGACGGCTTCAACCAATAGCGAAAACACTAGCACGGCTTTTGCGGTCGAGACTAATGTCGAGGTATCTGTTTGATTAAACGCCTCTTTTGCAACGGTTTGCTGCAAGAAACCTATCTTACCGCCTAGTGCTATTAGCGTGACAATGGCAAAGGTCATTAGACCTAGGCCACCGCATTGAATTAACAGCGCGATTATCACTTGGCCAAAGGGCGTGAACACACTGCCGGTATCGACGACCACAAGCCCTGTTACTGTCACCGCCGAGGTGACGGTAAACAGACTTTGTAGCCAAGTAATGGGCGACTCGGTGGCGATGGGCAGTTTAAGTAAACATGTGCCGACGAGGATCAACAGAGCAAAGCTTGCACTTAAAATAAAGGGCGGCGCGCCAAAGAGTTTTTTGCCGCTTTTAGGCGTGTGCTCTAGGGTGAGCGAAGGATGCCATTGAACCACCTTACACCAACCTTGGCGCGAGCTGTTTTAACTCGGCACGGCTACCGCAGAGGAATAGGGCATCTTCTGTGTGCAAGGTAAAATCGCTATCAATCTTGCTAAATACACTTTGCTCTCGTTTGACCATTAATGGCGCGACTTTGCCCTTAGGGCTGCGTTGCACGTTAGTTTGCTCATCAGTGTTTTTCTCTTGCAAGTTCCCCAGCAGTTGGCCAACAGTGGCTTGATGCAAGTGGGCTTTAATGTGGATTTCAACAATATAGAGCCCGTCGCCGATGGCGAGAAAGTTATTCACCATGGGATAGTTTAGCGACTGGGCGACGCGGACCCCCATATCTTCTTCAGGGTGGATAATCCGAGTAACATCGAGTTTAGACAATATGGTGTGGTGCGCCTTATTACTGGCTTTAACCCAAATGTTTTGCACGCCGAGATTTTTCAGTGCCAGTGTGCACAGCAGGCTCGATTGCATATCAAAACCGATAGCGACAATCACAACTTCGCTACTGGCAAGATCGAGTTCCCTTAGTGACGCCTCATCTGCGCAATCGCAAATTACGGCTTCGGTAAGAACTTCTACATATTTTTCAACAGCTTTATGGTCATTATCGACACCAGTGACCGTATGACCTAAGTGGATCAGTTCTCGGCTCACTGCGACGCCGAAGCGGCCTAATCCGATGACAGTAAAATGTGCCATTTCATATCCTTGTGTGGTTGAACTAAAGAGTGAGGCGAGCTGGCCTAGGGCGGGCCGAGGTCAGTGAGCCGATACCCTAAGCCAGGCTCGGTTTTGATCAGTTGTTGTTCGTCACTATCGTTAAGTTTTTTGCGCAGTTGGCTGACTAAAATCCGTAGATAATGGCCATCTTCCTGGTGAGTTTCGCCCCAGATATTGCGCAGCAGGTCGCTCTGTTTCAGCAATTGCCCAGGGTGGGACATTAACTGAACGAGTAGGGCAAACTCCTTTTTGGTGAGGGCGATTTCCTGCTGGTTAAGCCAGCATTGATGGCTGCTCTTTTGTAGAGTGAGCGGGCCAAATTGCAGCATATCGGCGCCGCTTGAGGTATCCACAAGGTCGCGAACCAACACCTTGATGCGAACGATTAATTCCCTGATCCCAAAGGGCTTACTCAGGTAGTCGTTAGCACCTGCCTCGAGTAGGCGGATTTTTTCTTCCTCCTGATCGCGGGCGGTGAGTACTAGCACAGGGGTCTTATCCTGTTGGCGCAGCGCATGGAGCAACTCGATGCCATCACCATCGGGCAGGCCGAGGTCGAGCACGATAAGGTGCGGTTGATGGCTGCGGTACTGTTTGAGCGCCGTGGCTATGCTGGTGGCGCTTATGTATTCAAAGCCTTCCGCCTCGAGTGAGATCCGCATAAAGGTATGAATTTGCGGCTCATCATCCACGACTAACACCTTGTAAGCCATTTATACATTTTCCTTCGTTATCGGTAACGCGATGCGGATCAGACTGCCTTGAGCAACATTTTCGGCACTGAGACTCCCGTTATGGGCAATAATAATGCCTTTGGCGACAGGAAGGCCCAATCCTGCGCCGCCATCGGTAGAAGGATGTTGGCGGTAAAACAACTCGAAAATCGCCTCCTTTTGAGATGGGGCTATGCCTTGTCCTAAGTCTTGAATATCGATGCGCAGCATATCTTGGTGGCGATAGAGGTTGACTGTTACAGGTTGGCTGGTGGGTGAATAGTGCAGGGCATTGTCGAGCACATTAAAAATCGCTTGTTCAATCAAAGAGCTGCAAATCATTAATGGTGGTAGCTCTGGCTCACTGTGAATTTTGATCCTAGGTTGCGCGGTTTGAAAGCGGGCGATAGTGCGCTGTAACACTTCGCGCAGATTGGCTTCGTCTAGGTTAAATTTGAGTGCACCGTGTTGTAACTTAGTGGCCTGTAACAGGTTTTCGATATATTGATGCAGGCGATGACTCTCGGCGGCTGCGCTATCAATCAGCTCAGTTTTTTGCGATGCACTGAGCTTAGGCATGTATTCCTTCAGGGTCGTTAAGGTGCCGATAATGGTCGAGAGCGGGGTGCGTAAGTCATGGGAAACCGACAATAAGATGCTGTTGCGTAACTGAGCCTGTTCGAGTGCCGCTTGCTGGCGGCGATAAAGTTCGGCCAATTTGCTGGTGGTGAGGGCGACAAGTAGAAACACAGTTAGATTGAGAATGTCCTCAAGATTGAACATCTGTAGCGAATAACGCGGTGTGGTAAACAGAAAATTAAAACTGGTCGCCTCAAATACAGCCGCAAAATAGGCAAAGTTGGCGTTGCATTGTAGGGCGATAGCGACCACAGCTAATTGTAAGATCAGCAGTACGGCTATGGTGGAGCCAGCAAAATAATCGATAAAAGCGCTGCTGAAAATCGCGATAACTAGTACTACGCCAGTAAAAAATGTTGGGTGCGAACGCCAGTAATTAGTCATGGTAGCCGCTATGGATGAAGTCATGGATAGAAAGACGCATATAAAGAAAGTGTCTGTACTCTAGCAAAGCCATTTTAAGATAGCGCGTAAAAAATCCGTAAAATTTATAGCCCAGTGAGTCGCTTAGCGTGCAGTTTACTCGGGCTGTTCTCGCGCACTCATATCAAATTTTGGCTAATAATTAGGCTTACCCCATAGACTCATGGGGTAAGCCATTCTAGGCGTGGGCCGTTATCGGATTGACGCTAATGGGCTAGCTATCAAGTATTTGCCTGCCATTCTTTAGCTGAAGATCACCAAGGTATCGGCGGTGGTACTAAGCGCTTGCCGTCATAGCCTGGCACAGTATCAAAGCGTGGAGATCTGGCTTCCCAATCCGCTTGAGCCTTAGCGATTTCGTCTTTGCTGTGGCCAACAAAATTCCACCAAATACTGACAGGGTCGGCCAGTGGTGCGCCGCCAATCAAGAGTATGCGACAACCCGCGTCGAGTTCGACTGTGACGCTTTCACGTAACATGCCCAGATAGGCGAGATCATTATTATTGAAACTTTGGTCATCGATACGGAAAAAGCCTTCGAGTGGCATGAGGGCGTATTCAAAACTCGGGTCGAGAGTCAGGGTAAGCTCAGTGTTTTCGGCGGCAAATAAATCCATCGCCACTATCGGCGAGAAGTGCAATGTGGGCGCCTGTTGCTGCTGCCAACGGCCAATCAGCAGAGTGAAATCAACGCCCGCATTGTGCCACGTCGGGAGTTCAGGATAGTGATCGAACCTCGGGCTTGTGTCTTTATGCTCAAGCGGTAGGGCAATCCACAGCTGCGCCGCGTGCATAGTGCTATGGCCTGCGACGGATTCTTCGGTGTGGGCGATACCGTGTCCGGCGGTCATCAAGTTAACTTGTTTAGGGTGGATCACTTGGGCGCTGCCGAGACTGTCCTTGTGCATGATTTCGCCTTCGAGCATCCAAGTAAAAGTTTGCAGCCCAATATGTGGATGCTGGCCAACGTTTAACTCAGGGCCGTCGGTGACTGGGCCAATATGGTCGAGGAAACACCAAGGGCCGATAAGACGACGCTCTTTTTGTGGAATAGCCCTTGCGACGGGAATGCCGCCGACATCACTGATTTTAGGGGAAATTCGTTGAACTTGAATGCGGCCATTTTCAATTGGGCATTCCTTAGGGCCACCATAAAACTGTGCTTGAACTTCACTTATGTTCGCTCCTTATTCCTTGGTGAGGACACACTTAGTTAGTGTTTATCTGGCATGCTGAACTGGTTTTAGATCTCATCTTGTATTTGAGCCGAAGGTTTTAGCTTCGGGTATTCCCGTGGATTTTGCAAATCGTCCTTCAATAGACTTTGTTAACCCGATTCAAACGTGAATATGTGACTGAGCCCGCGTGTATGGGAGTTTTTGCTGTCCTTTACTTTAGCAAGCCTGTATTTATGTGGGCATTAGCGTTTGATGTTTTACTCGAGCCGTCATAGTGGACGAGTTTTGGGTTAGTCTCAGTGATTTTTATCCTGCACACGTTAAGTCAGATCTGCAAAGGGGAAAGCGTGCTCGAAAATCAAATGATGTTACTGGCGGTATTTGAACGGGCGGCATTAATGCTGATGACCTTGTTCTTTTTAACCCGCACTCGACCGTTCCAGCGTTTATTCCAAAAGCGTAATCACACCCCCGCAGAGTTAGTTTCTGTGGCGGCGATATTTTGCTTATTTGCGGTGTTCAGTACTTATACCGGCATTGAGGTTGAAGGCGCGTTGGTCAACGTGCGGATTATCGCGATTATTTCCGGCGGGATATTATTTGGCCCTTGGGTTGGTATTCCAGCGGGCGTGCTGTCGGGGCTGCATAGATATCTGATTGATATGGATGGTGATACCTCGATTCCGTGTTTAATCGCCAGCATTATTGCCGGTCTAATGGCGACCTGGATTTATTATAAATGCCCCAAATCTAAGTTGTGGATTTATGGCATTGTGGCGGGCATGTTGTGCGAAACGCTGACCATGTTGTTGATTTGGTTGCTGACAGAGCCACACGAGGTGGGCGTTGAGATAGTAAGTCACATTGCCTATCCCATGATTGCGGGCACTGTGTGTATCGGACTGATTATTAAGCTAGTGCAGGACCTCGACGATGAGAAAGAGTTGATTGCCGCTAAGCAGGCCAAGCTCGCGCTGGATATTGCCAACAAAACCTTACCTTTCTTCCGCAAAATTGACCGCCATGCCTTAGAGCAAGTGTGCGCTGTTATCCGTAATGAGATCCATGCCGATGCCGTGGCCATTACTGATACTCGCGATGTATTAGCCTATATGGGCGTTGGCAAAGATTACTACGAGGTCGATGGTCATCAAGCGATTAGTGAGATGACGCAAAGGGCGATAGAGCTAGATCAAAACATTATTAACAACGACTTACGCCAATATCATTTATCGGACTTTCATTCGGTCATCATAATCCCGCTGCGTGAAAACGGCACGGTAAGCGGTACGCTGAAGATTTATTATCGCAATAACTATCGGATTACCAGCTCGCTACGAGAGATGGCGGTGGGCTTGTCGCAGTTGATTTCGACTCAGATGGAAGTGTCGCGTATCGAGCAACTGCAAGAGATGACCCGTAAGGCGGAGTTCACTGCGCTGCAGAGCAAGATTAACCCGCACTTTTTGTTTAATGCCCTCAATGCGATTTCTTCTTTGATCCGTATTCGGCCGCAGCAGGCGCGGGAGTTGATTGCCAATCTGGCCGATTATCTGCGCTATAACTTAGCTAAAGGCGATGAGCTAATTGATATTCAAGAAGAAGTGAAACAAGTACGTGATTATGTGGCCATTGAGCAGGCGCGTTTTGGCGACAAGCTTGAAGTGATCTTCGATGTTGACGATGTGCATTTTTGTGTACCTTGCCTCCTGTTGCAGCCGCTGGTGGAAAACGCCATTTTGCACGGCATTCAGCCGCGCAGTGCGCCGGGCAGAGTGACCATAGAAGTGAAAAAACTCGATGCTGGCATTTGCGTGGCCGTGCGTGACACTGGTTATGGCATCAGCCAAGAGGTGATAGATGGCGTCGCTGCGGGTCGTATAGAAAGCAGTAGTATTGGACTGACGAATGTGCACCAGAGGGTGAAGTTATTGTACGGCGAAGGTTTGCAGCTTAAACGGCTGGAGCCGGGGACTGAAGTCAGCTTTTATTTACCGGAAAATGAGGCGCAAGTATGTTAAAAGCCATCATAGTTGAAGATGAATATCTGGCCCGTGAGGAGCTAGAATATTTAGTGAAGAGCCACAGTGAGATAGACATAGTGGCAAGCTTTGAGGATGGCTTGGAGGCCTTTAAATATCTGCAGGATCATGAGGTTGATGTGGTGTTTTTGGATATCCAAATTCCGTCCATCGATGGCTTATTGCTGGCGAAGAATCTGCATAAATCGACCCATCCTCCCCATGTGGTGTTTGTCACTGCCCATAAAGAATTTGCGGTAGAAGCGTTTGAGCTCGAAGCCTTCGATTATATTCTCAAACCCTATAATGAGCCGCGGATCATCAGCTTATTGCAGAAAATTGAGCAAGTTGGGCGACAAGCGCCAAAGCCGCAACATGAAGCGGCGAGTAATGCCAGTCGTACCGTGAACTTAGTCAAGGGTGAGCGGATTATCGTTACGCCCTGCGAGCAAATTTATTATGCCGAGGCCGATGAAAAACTCACTTATGTGTACACCCGCACCGACCGTTATGTGATGCAGATGACCATTAGCGAGTTTGTCAGCCGCTTGCCCGCCGAGGGCTTTTTCCGCTGTCACAGTTCCTATTGCGTCAATATCAACAAGATCCGCGAAATCGTGCCTTGGTTCAATAGTACTTACCTGATTAGGTTGCATGATTTGTCGTTCGAGGTGCCCGTTAGCCGTAGTAATATTAAGGCTTTTCGACAGCTGATGAGGCTGTAATTGTCATTCATTCCTGCAGATCTGTATTTCATGCCTTAATTGATCGGCGCGAATCGCATCTCTCTTATAGTGGACTCAATTCCTGATCCCCTAAAGCGAGATGCATCATGACTAAAGAGATGAACCGTACTCGGTACCTGACCTTAGTTGGTACTATTATCACCCAGTTTGCACTCGGCTCAGTTTACACTTGGAGCCTGTTCAATGCGCAGTTGGCCGTTAAGCTCGACGAGCCTGTCAGCCAAGTGGCGTTTGTATTTGGTTTGCTGAGTTTGTCTTTGGCCGTGGCTTCTTCCATGGCGGGCAAATTACAGGAACGCTTCGGCGTGCGTAATGTCACCTTAGGTGCAGGCCTATTACTCGGGCTGGGATTCTTACTCACTGCCCAAGCCAGTAACTTGATGATGCTCTACCTGTGTGCCGGGATTTTAGTGGGCTTTGCCGATGGCACTGGCTACTTGATGACCTTGTCTAACTGCGTGAAGTGGTTCCCCGAACGCAAAGGGCTGATTTCGGCGTTAGCGATTGGCGCTTATGGTCTAGGTAGCCTTGGATTTAAGTACATCAACGTGCTGTTACTCGAAAATACCGGCCTTGAAACCACCTTCCAACTGTGGGGGTTAATCGCCATGGCGCTAGTTTTGTGTGGCGGCATGTTGATGAAAGATGCGCCAGCACAATCAGCCGCAAGTCAGCAAGCCGAAAGCCGCGACTTCACCCTCGCTGAAGCCATGCGTAAGCCACAATACTGGATGTTGGCGCTGATGTTCCTGTCCGCCTGTATGAGTGGTTTGTATGTGATTGGTGTAGCGAAAGATATCGGCGAGAAGATGGTCGACTTGCCTGTACTGGTCGCCGCTAATGCGGTTGCGGTAATTGCCATGGCGAACCTCAGTGGTCGTTTAGTGCTGGGTATACTGTCAGACAAAATCCCCCGCATTCGGGTTATTTCGCTGGCGCAGATCATCACTCTAGTTGGTATGGTGTTACTGTTGTTTATCCCTTTGAATGCAAACTTGTTCTTCGTCGCGGTTGCCTGCGTTGCCTTTAGTTTTGGTGGCACTATTACTGTTTATCCCTCACTGGTGAGCGACTTCTTCGGCCTGAATAATCTGACTAAAAACTATGGGGTTATCTACTTAGGTTTTGGTGTCGGCAGTATTATCGGTTCGATTGTCGCCTCGTTATTCGGTGGCTTTATTGCGACCTTCAACGTGATTCTAGTCCTGCTGGTGGTGGCGTTAGTGATGTCATTAACCATACGTTTGCCAGAGCCTAAAACTCCTGCGTCAGCCAAGAAAGCGACTAAGAGTACACCGCGCTTAGTGAGCATGACGGCCGAATCTGCATAGGCGTAAGCTAAGCTTTTCCTCTTTAGCCAAAAGCTAACATAAAAAATCCGCAGCCAAATGGCTGCGGATTTTTTACTTTTTTATCACCTCAACAACAGGTAACTTGATAGCCATAAAGCGTTATTCAGGATGTGTTGATGTTAACGGACCCTCTTTTTTGGTTGGTGGCGATACCCGCAGTCTTGATTACGGGGATTTCTAAATCCGGTTTTGCGGGTGGTGTGGGCGGGTTAACTGTCCCGCTATTGGCGCTGGCAATTAGCCCTGCTACAGCGGCGGCGCTAATGTTGCCGCTGCTGATTTATATGGATTTTTTAAGCGTGCGTTCTTGGTGGGGGCAACATAATCCGCGTCATTTATGGATATTACTGCCCGCGGCGGTTATGGGGATTTTTATCGCTTATCTGTTGTTTGATAGGTTGAATGAAGAATATTTACGGGCGATTTTAGGCTGTGTGTCCCTCGGTTTTGGTTTGTATGGTTTGATTCTGGGGGATAAAACCCAAGCATCACCTTCACCTCTGGTTGGACGTTTATGTGGCTTAACTGCGGGATTTACTAGCTTTGTTGCCCATGCGGGCGGGCCGCCACTCAACGCTTATTTGTTGCCGCTGCGCTTGGCTAAGGCAGAGTTTTTAGCCACGGCTGTGGTGTTTTTTGCTGTGGTGAATTTGGTCAAGCTTGTCCCCTACAGTTTGCTTGGGCAGATTAACCAAGAGAATATTTTAGTTTCTCTGCTACTGGTGCCGCTGGCATGGTTAGGGGTAAAGCTAGGTTTGTTTATTCAAGATAAAATTAACGACAGGCTATTTAAACGCATCATCTTGATTTTAATGGTGCTGGTGGGCGTGCGTTTATTGTGGACGGCGTTATAGTTTTAAGCTTTGGGTTAGATTAGTCTGCTAGTGTGCGCGGGTATTGGGGTGTTTTTATCCCCAGCTGCCCTGAATTTACCTGATAAAAACTCAAAATTACGTTACTGTGAAATCTGCCTGCAATGAGTTTGAAGCTATGAAACGATTACTGATAGTTATCTTAGCCTTAGCCTTAGGCCTTGGCGCTTGTGCTAGCGCGCCAGAACCTAAGCCTGTGGTAAAGCAAGTTGAACCCGCCACGGTTTGGAACGATAGCAATATCTCCGAACTGCATTCTGAGTGGCGCGGTGTGCCCTATCGTTTAGGTGGTGGCACTAAGCGGGGCATAGATTGCTCGGCCTTTGTGTCGGTTGCCTATCAGAAAATGTTGGGTATGACGCTGCCGCGCACGGTTGAAGAACAGCAAGCCCTAGGGAAACCTGTGCCGCGAAATCAACTGCGCAAGGGCGACTTGGTATTTTTCAAGACAGGTTGGAGCACGCACCATGTCGGCATTTATGTGGGCGACGATAATTTTCTCCATGTTTCCACTAGCCAAGGGGTGAAGATTTCGAGCCTGCATAACAGTTATTGGGCGTCTAAATATTGGAATGCAAGGCGAATTTAGCACATCTTCTTTATGCACTTTCTTTTATGCGCTTTCTTTTATGTACTTGGGCTGATGAGTTAGCGGAGACAATATGTCCTTAGAGCCTGCGTTATCCCAGAGTGACCCCTTACCGACTTCTGTTTTTCTCGCCATTTTCTCGGCAGTATTCTTGCCCATGTTTTTGGCGGCGGTCGATCAAACCTTACTCGCCACGGCGACGCCTGCCATAGTTGAAGATCTTGGCGGCCTGCGCCAAGCCTCGTGGATCACTATCGGTTATATGCTGGCAATGGCCGCTTCTGTGCCGATTTATGGCTGGTTAGGGGATAACTTCGGTCGCGCGAAAATTCTGATGATCGCCATAGTGATTTTTGCGCTGGGCTCCATCGTTTCGGCGAGTGCGGGCACTATGGATCATATGATCGCCGGACGTATCTTGCAGGGCATGGGCGGTGGCGGCTTGATGAGTTTGTCTCAATCCTTGATTGGCGAGTTAGTTCCCATTCGGCAGCGGGCGCGTTTCCAAGGCTATTTTGCCGCTATGTTTACCCTCGCGAGTGTTGGCGGCCCTGTCATTGGCGGTATTGTGGTGCACGCCTATTCGTGGCATTGGCTATTTTGGGCAAATATTCCACTAGCCATGCTGGCGGTATGGCGACTTAACGGTTTGCATAAGCGCAGCGTTAAACCCGTACGCCAAGGCAAGTTTGATTTAGTGGGAGTGGTCTTGTTTCCGACCATTATCACCGCGTTGTTGTATTGGTTATCTGTCGCGGGGCAAGAGTTTGCTTGGCTTTCTGCGACTAGCTTAGGCTTTGCCGTTTTTGTGGTGTTAGGCATTTTAGGCTTGTTATTGTGGGAACGGCGATTGGCGAGCCCGTTTCTACCGCTAGATTTACTGGCGAAGAAGGCCGTGTATATGCCATTGCTGACGGCGGCGCTGTTTGCGGCCTGTTTGTTTGCGATGATTTTCTTCCTGCCGATTTATCTGCAAGTGGGCTTACACACCAATCCCGCCAAAACCGGTTTGCTGCTCTTGCCTATGACCTTCGGTATTGTCACTGGCTCGACAATAGCTGGGCGACTGTTAAGCAAAGATGTCGCGCCTAAGTGGTTGCCAACCTTTGGTATGGGCTTAGCTTTCATCGGCTTGTTATTGATTAGTTTTGTGCCGCCTAATGCCAATGTGATCGGCGGCTTAGGTGTGTTGGTCGGAATAGGATTAGGCACTGTGATGCCAAGCGTGCAGCTTGTGGTGCAGAGCGTGTCGGGCAAGGCGCGACTCAGCCAGATCACGGCCATGGTGTCGCTGTGCCGTTCTATGGGCGCCGCTATTGGTACTGCGCTGTTTAGCGTGCTGCTTTATAGTCTGTTACCACTCACGGGTTCTGAACTTGGCATCGCTGCGATTAAAACATTGCCGACAGAGGTGGTGCATCACGCCTTCCAATATGGATTTATGGCCGCCGCGGGTGTGGCATTGTGTGCCGCGATAGTCGGTTTTCTATCCCCTGCGACGGCATTAAAAGATCACGATAGCGAAACTGCGCATTAAGCCTAGATTTGCAGGTGCACGACCCATTTAAGCCGTGTACTATTTGCGCTGAGCCGTATTTTTGTGGCCTTATTCGATTCCAGGACATAAGCATGACAACAACAAAACACTGGACCCTAAAGAGCATAGCCAACGAGTTGGGTGTCTCTAATGCCACAGTATCGAACGCGTTTAATCGCCCCGACCAACTATCGGAAAAACGTCGTAACGACATTTTGGCCGCCTGCACTAAGCTTGGGTATTTCGGGCCAAATAAAGCGGCTCAATCCCTACGTAAGGGCAAGTTCGATACTGTCGCCTTGGTGCTGTCGGACAGCGTGGAATACATGGTGTCCGATCCCGTCGCCAGTAAATTTATGAAGGGTGTGGCCTCTGTTTTAGAGCAAGAAAAACTCAATTTGCTGCTGTTTTCGGGCAGCTCAGACAGCGTGAATGCGGTGGCCGACTTTGTGGATGGCTTTATTTGTTATGGTCGCCCGCGTAATGCCCTGTTGGCCGAGCAGTTAAAGCAGGTCAAGAAAAAGGTCGTCACGGTCGATTTTGATATCCACCGCAATGCATCAGTGAGCATAGACAATAAGTTAGCTGCCTATGAAGTGGCGAAACTGGCATTGCAATCGCCCACAGACAATGTGGCCATTTTGGGGTTACGTTTGCTTGATACCCACTTAACGTGCCGAGTGTATGATTTAAATCTGCTCGAAATCGATATGTCTATTGCGCACCAGAGGCTACAGGGCTACTTGCAAGCGATTGAAGAAACGGGTGTAACGCTTGGCAATGATCGCATTTGGAATATCCCCGAGAGCAATGCGGAATATGCGCAAATTGCGGCAAAAGAAGCGCTGAACTCGACTCCAAGACCCAATGTGTTTTTATGTATGAGTGATTTAATCGCCTTGAGTGTGCTCGGTGAGGCGCAGGCTATGGGGCTGAGTGTTCCCGAAGATGTGCGCGTCGTAGGGTTTGATGGCATAGACGAAGGCACACGTTCAAACCCGCCGTTAACGACCGTCTATCAATACTCTGAGCAAAAGGGCCGCAAAGCGGCACAAATGTTTGTTAGTGATGCTGTGCATGCGGAAGTTTTGGGCTATGAATTACGTATCGGTAAGAGCTGCTAATCTCTACATCTTTTAACTAAAAAAGGCGCAATGAATGCGCCTTTTTGCTATTTAAATTTGGCTTGAGCCTAAACTCAAGCCCGAACTGAAACTTATGCTTGAGCCAGTAGGCTAGACAAGGTCATTTGTGTCTCTTTACCTTGTTTATCTAAAAGGATGATTTGGCCATCTTTATTGGCAAAGTCGAGGGTGAGACTTGCCTGCGAATCGGTCGCTGTCCAAGATAAAGTTAACGTGCGTTCTGCTGATGCCATCGTAAAGCGGCCATCGAAGGCTGGGCTGCTATTACGCAGTTTAATCAGCTGAGTCAGCGCCTTAACGACAGGTTTCTGCATGGCTTGCTGCACTTTTTCACGGTTCAAGTAAGGGCGATTGATATCGCGACCGACGTGAGTCCTATTGAGCAGCTCCATATCGTTCGGGATCGCCAGCAGACCCGCGTAATATACCTGCGGAATACCGGGGGCGAAAAATTGAATCGCCCGCGCCATCAAATAATCTAAGTCATTCTGGCCGAGGGCATCGTAATAGGTGCAGTTGATTTGATACAAATCGACGTTGCTGGCGGCCGCGCCTGTGGCTTGAAGGCTTTCGCCCTTACTGTTGCCATGTATGGTTTCAACCAGATTATCGATTTGATTTTCGGTCAATAATCCGCGCAAGCCATCCATAGGGCCGACGTCGATAATGCCGATGCCGTCGTGGGTGTCGAGTACGGTAATGCAGTTGCGCGGCGCCATTTCCAGCCAATGGGTCAAAGCTTGGCAATCTTGGCTAAATAGCGTGTGCAGGATGAGCGGTGGCAGGGCGAAGTCGTACACCATGTCGACCCGTTTGGCGATCTCGACCTGAGTCATGTGGTGCGAATGGATTTCGGCCAGGGTTGTCATGCCTAACTCATTGGCTTGCTTAGCTAACTTATCCACGAACTCGAAGGACTCTTCAATCATAAAGCAGCTAGTGCCGGGCTTTTTAATCGCATAGCCCGCCGCATCTAAGCGGATCAGATTCACTTTACTGTGGTCGAAACGCGCCAGCACTCGGTTTAAATAATCTTTACCCGCAGCGGAATGAACATCGATATCGATTTGATTGCGGGTAAAGGTGGTCCAAAACTCTTCGGTCGAGCCATCGGCTAAGGTGTAAGTGCTAAAACAACTTCCTGGACGTGGACGATAGATAGCTGCTTGATCTTGCTCGCTTAACCCCTCAGGAAATACCTTGTCTTTGGTTAAAAACAAATCCCAGTAAGCCGATTGTTTGCCGTGCTTGAGCACGTCTTTAAATTCTGGCGATTCGGCGGACATGTGGTTAACGATAAGGTCGGCCATGATGTCGTAATCATCACCAATACGTTTAACGTCATCCCAATTGCCTAAGCGTGAATCGACTTGCACATGGTCTATCGGATCGAAGCCTGCATCGCTGCCGTCAATGGGGAAATAGAAAGGCAAAAGATGTACGCCGCCGAATAGACCTTGCAACTCGTCATCGAGTAGCGCTTTGAGCTCCTTGAGCCCTGCATTGGTAATCCTGTCGACATAGGTGATCAGTTGCACTTGGTTTTTCATACTTTGCCCACGCTTGAGTTGTCTTTTTAGAGTAAAGGTTTATGGCAATCGTTAATTGATTGCACAACTAAACTTAATCGATTAAGTTGTATATTTAACCAATATGAAACATTATTCAAGTGGTTTGTTGGATTTTTGAGTTAGTCTCAAGTTTTGGGGGAGGCTAGCTCACTGCTGTACACAAAAGCCGAAACCCTTTCAGCATGCGGTTACTGAGCAGCTGAGAGTGAGTAGGTATAATAACGATAAGGTGAAATGGTATGGTAAGTGATTCAAAAGGTTGCGATAACCGCAATCATACCCGTATTCGGGTGCTCACATATTTAATGTTTTTCATGTTCGCTATGACCTCAGATGCCGTGGGCGTCATTATTCCAGAGCTGATATCTCAGTTTGGTTTGTCCATGTCGCAGGCCAGTGCTTTCCACTATATGCCGATGATTTTTATCGCGATGAGTGGACTGTTTTTAGGCTTCTTGGCGGATAAGATAGGGCGTAAGTTAACCATTTTATTGGGGTTATTGTTATTTGCGCTCGCCTGCTTCATGTTCGCGCTGGGGGAATCCTTTTACTATTTCCTGTTCCTACTCGCCTTTGTCGGCACGGCGATTGGCGTCTTTAAAACCGGCGCACTCGGGCTTATTGGTGATATCTCGACTTCCTCAAAACAGCATTCGAGCACTATGAATACGGTGGAGGGCTACTTTGGTGTGGGTGCCATGATAGGGCCAGCCATTGTTAGTTATTTACTGATCAGCGGCGTCTCTTGGAAGTATCTGTATTTTGGCGCGGGTTGCTTCTGTTTAGTGCTGTGTTGGTTAGCTTATCGGGCGGATTATCCGCAAATCAAACGTTCTTCGACGGATGCCATTAACCTTGCCAGCACTTTTAAGATGATGAAAAACCCTTATGCATTAGGGTTTTCACTCGCGATAGGTTTATATGTTGCCACCGAAGTGGCGATTTATGTGTGGATGCCGACCTTGCTGCAAAGCTATCAAGGCGATTACACCACCTTGGCCGCTTATGCCCTAACGATCTTTTTTACCCTGCGTGCGGGTGGCCGCTTTTTAGGTGGCTGGGTGCTCGAACGCTTCCCTTGGCAGCAAGTGATGTTCTGGTTTAGCTTCGCGATAAGTGCTTGTTATCTTGGGTCTATGATCTACGGCATTGAAGCGGCTGTTGTCTTGTTGCCCTTGTCTGGGCTGTTTATGTCGATGATGTATCCCACGCTCAATTCTAAGGGGATTAGTTGTTTCCCTGTGGATCAGCATGGCTCTGTGGCTGGGGTGATTCTGTTTTTTACTGCCGTGTCCGCCGCCGTTGGGCCCTTGTTGATGGGGCTCGTGGGCGATATTTTCGGCCATGTTAAATATGGCTTCTACCTTGCCACTGGTTTTGCCCTTTTGTTATGCCTCCTCAGCGGATTTAATCTCGTTAAAGATCCTGCCCGCCATTTGTTAACGGTTGAAGCGCACTAATTTGGACTGTGACAGGAAATATTTTTCTGTCACATTTCTTTAATTAATCAATACTTTGATCTGATACATCCCGTGTGTGAACCAAAATTGTGCAAAAAATGCACTTGCTTTTTGTTGTTAAGTTGCTAACTTGTTAACTTAATCGATTAAGTTGATTCGAGGTTAAATTCAATATGACCTTGAGTAATCACTAAGATGGTTCTTCGATTAATCACAATTCGGTAGATGTAGCCATGGGGAGAGCGGGCTGCATCTCAAATATGGGTGGGGACATAAAAATGATAAAAAGCACATCACAGAAATTCTTGTTAAGTACATTGGCCGTGTTGGTGAGTTCTCACCTTTGGGCTGCCGACGCACCACAACAGCAAGAAGCCAAGAAAGACGCGTTAGGTTTAGAAAGAATTACCGTGACTGGGGTTGCCCGTGGCACTCGTGTTATGGACTCGAGTGTGTCAGTCAGCAGCGTGTCACTGGCTGAGCTTGAAGTGAGTACGCCACGTTCATCGGCCGAAGCATTCCGTATTATTCCGGGGATGAAGGTGGAGTCTACTGGTGGCGAAGGTAACGCTAACATAGCTGTGCGTGGTTTACCTGTGGCGTCTGGTGGTGCTAAGTTCCTGCAAATTCAAGAAGATGGTTTGCCAATCCTGCAGTTTGGCGATATCGCCTTCGGTAACGCAGACATCTTTTTACGCTTAGATTCAACAGTGCAAACCATTGAATCTATCCGTGGCGGCTCGGCATCGACTGCGGCCAGTAATGCGCCTGGCGGCATTATCAACGTGATCAGTAAAACCGGCACGTCGGATTCGGGCAGTGTGGCTACCACCTTAGGGCTGGATTACGATACCTTCCGTACCGATTTTGAATACGGCACTAGCATCAACGACAGCCTGCGTTTCCATGTGGGCGGTTTTGTGCGCACCGGTGAAGGTCCACGCGACGCTGGCTATAACGCCAACAAAGGCGGCCAGATCAAAGCCAACTTAACCAAAGAATTTGATAAAGGCTATGTTCGCCTGTATTTCAAACATTTAGACGATAAAAGCATAGGTTACTTACCTATGCCTATGTACTCGGATGGCAGTTCAATCCCAGGTTTTGATGCTAAATCCGATGCGATTCAATCCGCGTATTTCCAATCAACCTTGAGCTTAGGTGCCGACGGCGAACGTCGCCGTGGCGATATGCGCGATGGCATGAATCCTGTGGTGAATTCTGTCGGCTTAGAAGCCTCCTTCGATTTAGGTAACGATTGGCAGGTCGAAAACCGTTTCCGTTTCTCCGATGTGAGCGGCAACTTCATCGCGCCATTCCCAGCCGAAGTGGCTAACGGTAGCGACATTGCCACCAGTATTGCTGGCACTGGCGCTAAGTTGATTTACGCCAATGGCCCTAATGCGGGTAGTCAGATGGACGGTTTAGCCATGCGTATCAATACCTTTGATGTGCAGATGAATGACTTTGGCTCAATCGTAAACGATTTTAAATTGACTAAAACCTTCGACGATACCAGCGTGACCTTAGGCTATTACAATGCCACCCAAAACATCGGCATGAGTTGGATGTGGAACTCTTATCTGATGGAAGTTAAAGGTGATAATGCCGCGCTATTAGATGTGGTTGCCGCCGATGGCACGGCCTATTCTGACAATGGCCTCTATGGTTATGGCGTGCCTTACTGGGGAAATTGTTGCCAACGTAATTACGATACCGACTACAGCATTAAAGCGCCTTATCTCGCGTTAGCCTCGAGTTTTGGTGACTTGTCGCTCGATGCCAGTGTGCGTTATGACAGTGGTGATGCCAGCGGTAACTACGCGGGTAGCGTGCAATCGCAAGTGGATATGAATCTTGATGGGGTGATTTCAATCCCTGAGCAGAGCGTGTCTTCTATCGATAATGCGAACCCTCAGCCAGTGAATTACGATTGGAGCTACACCTCTTACTCATTAGGTGCTAACTATCAATTTTCCAGTGACTTAGCCGCCTTTGGTCGCTTGAGCCACGGTGGCCGCGCCAATGCCGACCGTCTATTGTTTGGTAAAGTGCGTGCCGATGGTTCAGTGGCGAAGGAAGATGCGGTTGATATCGTCGATCAGTACGAGTTAGGTGTTAAGTACCGTTACGACGATTTGTCTGTGTTTGCGACGGCGTTCTACTCTGAAACCGAAGAGCAAAACTTTGAAGCTACCAGCCAACGTTTCTTCGACCGTAAGTACAAAGCCAAAGGTATCGAAATCGAGTCGGCCTATTTTATCGGTGACTTCGACTTTAGAGGCAACCTGACCTGGACCGATGCTGAGATTGCTAAAGATGCATTGACGCCAGAAGTGGTGGGTAACACCCCAAGAAGACAGGCTGACTTTATCTACTCCTTGATGGGCCGTTACAACTTTGACCAAGGTTCAGTGGGCGTTAACTTAATTGGCACTACGGATTCTTATGCTCAAGATAATAATGACTTAAGTTTCGATGGCTACAACCAAGTGAATGCCTTTGCGACTTACAATCTGACCGAAGCCATGAGTGTGTCCTTAAACGTCAACAACTTGTTTAATGCCACGGGTATTACTGAAGCGGAAGAAGGCTCAATCCCTGATAACAATATCATCCGTGCCCGTACCATTAATGGCCGCACCACGAGTGCGACGCTTAAATACGAGTTCTAAGCGGATATTGGTACAGAAACTGTTTATACAGAAAAAATGCTAAGCCCAAAACAGCCCATGAAAGTGGGCTTTTTGTCAGATACAAAATGTAGAATATAGAATACAAAGTTGGAGTGAAAATGACGGTATTACTCAGTTTCGGTGAGGTGTTAGTAGACTTGCTGCCGACCGATGCCACGGGCAAACATCACCAGCCGATTGCCGGTGGCGCGCCCGCCAATGTGGCCGTAGGTTACGCGAAACTCGGCGGTCAGAGTTACTTTGCTGGCGGCATCAGCGCCGACCATTACGGCGTCATGTTAAAGCAAGCCTTAGCGGAGCAGGGTGTGGCGACCGATTATTTGGCCGAAGTACCGGGCGCCGCTACCGCGACTGTACTGGTCAATTTAGATGAGCAGGGTGAGCGCACTTTTGAGTTTAACCGCACTGGCACTGCCGATATGCGCTACAGCAATCAGCATTTTGACAATATCCCATGGCAGGGGATTGATATCTTTCACCTTTGCTCGAATACCTTTACCGAAACCGCCATCTTTAACACTAGCCTTTATGGCGCGCGTTGTGCCAATGCGTTCGCGACCTTAGTGAGCTTTGATGTGAACCTGCGTTTATCCCTGTGGCAAGACTTATCCTTGCTGGCCGAGCGGGTTGAACAGTGTTTCCGTTACACCCAAGTGCTGAAAATGAGCCGTGAAGAAGCGGACTATTTAGCGCTGGCGCGAGATAAGAGTTTTGAAGACTATTTGCAGTTTTGCCTCGCCCAAGGGGTTGAGGTGATTTTGGTTACCGATGGCGCCAATCCAGTGCAATGCATCACAGCGCAGCAAAGGTTTAGCGTACCCGTTCCCAAAATCTCTGCCGTCGATACCACGGCCGCGGGCGACAGTTTTATCTCAGGTTTTCTGTTCGCCTTAGGTTTAGATCTGCAATACGATTTAGGTAATTTGACCTTGAAACAGAGGCTCGAAAGTAAAGAACACTTAGAGGCGGCGGTGGTATTTGCCACTCGCTGCGGCGCGATTACCTGCGGGCAAAAGGGCGCGTTTCCTTCTTTGCCCACACTTTCGCAGGTGAGCTAAAGCTGACTGCATTAACGATAACATCCAAGGTGGGCCTGTTGAGTTTGCCTTGGATTTTTTGTCTTTTAGATTTTCTGCTCGCCATTTTTCAATGGCAGAGCGCGAACCCCATCACGTTTTAGTCGCCCCTTTTCCTGAGCATTTATGCTATTTTAGCTGCGGCTAAAGGTCGAAGCTGTAGCGGCTTCTTCCATGCTTGATGTCGATATTTTTTATTTCGGCATGTTTCATTTCAACATCACTGGGGATTTCCTATGAGCAAAGCAAAAATCGGTATTGTGACGGTAAGCGATCGCGCCAGCGCGGGGATTTATGAAGATATCTCAGGCAAGGCGATTATCGACACGCTCAACGACTACCTCACCAGCGAGTGGGAGCCGATTTATCAAGTGATCCCCGATGAGCAGGATGTGATTGAAGCGACGCTGATCAAAATGGCCGACGAGCAGGACTGCTGTTTGATTGTCACCACGGGCGGCACAGGACCTGCGAAACGCGATGTTACCCCAGAAGCCACAGAAGCCGTATGCGATCGCATGATGCCTGGCTTTGGCGAGTTGATGCGTGCTGAATCCTTAAAGTTTGTACCCACCGCCATTTTATCGCGCCAAACCGCAGGTCTACGGGGGGATTCGTTGATCGTGAACTTGCCCGGTAAGCCAAAATCGATTCGCGAATGTTTAGATGCCGTGTTCCCCGCTATTCCTTACTGTATCGATTTGATGGAAGGCCCGTATTTAGAGTGCAATGAGTCGGTAATCAAACCATTCAGGCCTAAGGCTAAGTAAGCTTCTATCTAGCTTGTAAAAACAATAAAGCCACTGAAATTCAATGGCTTTATTGTTTTGTTCGTTTAGGGCTCATAACTGATTAATCTGCTGCTTTAGCTCGTACTCTGGCTCTGTCACGATTTTTTCAAGTACTTGTACTCGCTCGATCAGTGCTTGGTTTTGTAGGCTGAGTTGAGTCACTTTATCCTTAAGATGGCTATCGTCTGCGGCGCCTACTCCAAATTGGCGTGCTTTTAGATAGTGCTTAAGCATCTCAGTGGCACTCATTCCTATGATGAAGGTGACCATAATCACCATTAAGACATACTCGTTTTCCATAACAAACTCCCGTAGTTATTGAGGTTTTCAACTTGGAGACGATTTGGCGATCTCCGCCAAGTTGAGCAATCGATTTACCTTACAAACCGAAGATTACTTTTTCACTCTTGAGCGACCTTTCCATGCCAAACGCCAGCAATACCGCAATGGCGAGTGTGCCTAAGGTCGACACCAGTAACTGCAACATGGGCAAGTCTTTACCTTTGATAAAGTCCATTAAGGCCTGTTGCTGACCCGAGACTGGCAGCCACTGCAGCATGTCTGGCGCTATGTTGTAGCTGGCGGCCATCGACAAGGCTAAGGGCACAAACAGCACCATAGTCAGGTAGGATTGTGCTTCCTTAAAGGTTTTTGCCATGAAAGACACAAACAATTGTAGGCAAGCGGCCATAAACGCGACGGGGATGCCGACCACTAACATCAGCGCCATAAATTCCGTGGTGATGTTGACGCTAAAGCCGAGTTCTTGCCAAGGCACAAAGGTGTAGGCGATTTTAGACACCAGCAAAATCAGCACTAAACCGAGCAAAGCGAACAGACTCACGGCGATGATTTTCGACAGCACTAATTGGCGAGTGGTCAGTGGATGACTAAGTAACAAAGCCAGCGAGTTACGTTCACGTTCACCCGCGCTGGTATCTATGGCGAGGTTCATGCCCGAGATAAATACCGAGTAAATCATAGTGAAAATCGCGATGCCTAAGATCATCCCGCCCTTAGAGTCACTGGTCGCTTGGTCATGGACACTGACCTTCAGTGGTTGCATCACGCGGGGATCGATACCGCGGGCTATCAGCCGTAGACTGCCCATTTCTGTGCTGTAGGACTGCAGTTGCTTCTCGAGTCGGCGAATCGAGTTTTGCAGTTTTTCATTGGAATTATCGGCAACAATCGTGATCTCGGCGCCTTTGCCTTGGTTCATTTGCGCGGCATAGTCTGTGCTGATGATAAGCTCTATGGCCTTAAGTTCACTGTCCTTAGCTTCACCGCTGTTAATACCTTTATTCGATAAAAAACGGACTAAATCCGGCGCTTTATCAGGGTTGGTAATAGTGATTTTAAGATCGTCTGGACTCGTTAGCTGACCAATTAACACCATAAACAGGCCGCACATGATCAGCGGTGTGCCTATGGCGTAGTACAGACCCGCCATCACAGAGCGCTTATCGCGGGCGGCATCGATGAGTTCTTTACGAACCATAGCGATTATTTTATTCATACTGTCATTCCTTTAACCATGTTCTTAAATGCCACGCCTTTACATATCAAGGCCTTAAAGGTTAAAACCTGCGGCCGTAATCTTTGCTGAGTCATCATGCCGCTATCCCTTCATCCGTGCCGATAAGTTGAATAAAGGCTTCTTCGAGCGAGTCTTTGCCTGTTTGAATGCAAAGCTCTGTTGGGCTACCAATGGCGACGACTCTGCCCTGAGCCATAACGATCACTTGGTCACACAGTGCGGCGACTTCTTGCATCACATGGCTCGAGAACAGCACGCAATGTCCTTGATTTTTAAGGTCGATAAGAATGTCACGCAGCAGGCGAGTGCTCATCACATCGAGTCCACGGGTTGGTTCGTCGAGGATAATATTGCTCGGGCTGTGGACGATGGCCTGTGCGAGGGCGGTTTTCATCCTTTGGCCTTGGGAGAAGCCTTTGCAGCGGCGATCGCTAATGTCTTCCAAACGTAATTTCGCAATCACTTGGCTGGTGGCCTCTTTGGCCTCCTTGGGTGATAAGCCGCTTAGCTCGGCAAAATAACGAATGTATTCCCGCGGCGTTAAACGTTCGTACAGACCAAAAGGGTCGGGGAATAATCCGAGTTGCTGCTTAGCGCCGATAGGGTCGATGGCGACATCTATGCCTTCGATTTCTGCTTTGCCGTTATCGGGTTTCAGCAAGCCAAAAATCGTGCGTAAACAGGTAGTTTTACCCGCGCCGTTGGGGCCAAGTAATCCTGTGATTTGGCCGTTTTGTGCGACAAAGCTTAAGTCATTGAGCGCCTGCACGTCACCGATGCGCTTGGAAAGGTTGGATACTTTGATCATGGCTTACTCCTTGGCCCCAGTGCTGGCGTTATCATCAGTTGTCGTGTTTTTTGTGCCGGTAGCATCAAGCGGTTCTACCGAGCTGGCATTCAAATAAAAGCTGCGGCGCACATCTTTCTTTAAACATTCGCCGTCGAGATCCTTAACGGAACCCGAGCGAACGAGATCGGCAATCAGGTTATTAGCGCAGGATTGATAGGCTACGCCGTGGGTCGCATAGGGTGCGACAAAGTGCTTGGCATTGGTGAGTTTTTCCATCGCTAACTCGCCCCAACTCGGTGGTGTCGCGGGGTCGATTTCGCCGGATAACAACAAGGTCGGAATATCGCTGCTGATGGGCTCGCTAAAGCTGTCATCGACCGAGGGGACTTTCCATACTTCACAGGTGGCTTCTAAGCCTTCGAGCATAGTTTTGCCCATAAAGGAATGCTGAGCCTGCTCGCGCATGGCGGGCGTAATACGGTGCATATCTTCGCCACAGACCACGGATGCATGCATACCCATCGCCATGCCAGCATTGTCGATAGTGAGGGAATACAAACCGAGTATGGGTTGGAAGTTGTGTTTCGCCGCTTGATGAATCGCATGGGGCACTAAGGCGCGCACATTAGCTTGATACAGCGCCATGCGGATGGAGCCGTAGAACTTACCGCGCGTCATAGTCAGCATGGTCTTTTCACCCGTGACTGGGTCGTAGACGTTTTCCATCACGGGCGCTTTGGCGAGTGAGGCCGCGACTTGGTCGAATTCAGCTTTAAGCTCAGGGAATTGCGTATGACAAGCGGTGGTTTCTTGGCAATCCTTAAAGAGTAAATCAAAGCCTCGATCAATCGATGCGCCGATTTCTAACACGCTTTGCTGCATTGGCACTATGCCGTCTAAGGTCACTGTGGCTAAGTGTGCAGGGTATAAACGCATGTAAAGCTGCGCCATACGCGTGCCGTAGGAGATGCCGTAAACATGCAGTTTTTTGTAGCCCAAATGCTGGCGCACGGCTTCGAAGTCTTTAATCGCATTGAGGCTACCGTATTGGGTGACGTCGGCATCGATTTTGGCTAAGCATTTTTGGGTTTCGGCTTTGGTGTCGGCATTGTCATCATCGAATGACAGTGGAGATTGTGCGCCTTCATTGCAGGTCAGCAGATTCGAGCGGCCTGTGCCCCTTTGGTCTATCAGCAAGATATCCCGCTGTTGGCGAACTTTGCTCAGCATGGCATCAAAACCCGCGGCATTGTCTATGGCCGATTGTCCTGGGCCGCCAGCAATGGCGAGTAAGGCTTCTTCATGGTTGACGTTTTTCACCGCGGGCAAGACCACGTAATGCACTTGGATCTGCTTGCCATCGGGTTTGTTGGGGTTTTCAGGCACAGTCACAAAACCGCAGTTTAGGCGATCGGATACACCTTCTACATAACAAGTGTCGGTGTTATTCGCTATGTTACTCGCGATATCAGCCGCTTGTGTCTGTTGGCTTTTTACATCACTCGCCCACGTCGCCGTACTTGCCATCGCCAGCATAAGTGCGCTTATGCTTAATATGCGCGAGCCTAAAATATGCGTGCGCCATGTGGCAAGCGTGGTATTAGCCGTACCATGCAGTTGCCGAGTGGGCGAAGGGCGTTGAGCGGTTTTGCTTAACTTCCTGTGTGTCATGCTATCTATCATGCGCGCTTTCCTTTTTGCATTTCAGGACGAGTGTGTTAATTTAAATACCAGTGTATCGGTGTATCAATGTATTAATACAGTGTGTAAAGGCTAATGTTAGAACTTTTAAATGTCAACCCCAGCAGTGGCGAACCCATTTATAAACAATTACACGAGCAAGTCGTGCGCTTAATTGTGGGCGGTCAACTGCAAGTGGATGATGTCTTGCCCTCTGTGCGCCAGATTGCCGAGCATCTTGCAGTGAATCCTATGACTGTCTCCCGTGCGATTCAGCAGCTTGTCGATCAGGGGTGGCTCGAACGCCGCCGCGGCCAAGCGACAAAAGTTGCGCTGCGCACTGAGACTATGGCATCGGGGGCGAGCATGCTCGAACCCCAGCTCGATGCTTTGTTATCGCAGGCTAAACAGTTAGGCGTCAGCCTGTCTGAGTTAATACAATTGATAAATGAACGCTGGCAAGACTAGCGTTAACCTACTGTCTATTATCGATAAATAGAATAAAAAAGGATGAAATTCGATGGACCAAGCGTGCACACCAATACTTGAATTTAACCAAGTGAATAAAGTCTTTCGCGGCAAAGGCGCGGGTGAAAAGTGGGCGCTTAAGGATTTATCGTTAACCTTGTCGGCGGGCATGGTGGTCGGGCTATTAGGGCAAAATGGGGCGGGTAAATCGACCCTAATGCGCTGCGCCTTAGGCGTGCTTACGCCGGATTCTGGCAGTATTGTTACCTTAGGCGAAATGCCCGAAAACTTAACCTCAAAGGCAAAGGAGCGCTTAGGTTATGTGCCGCAGCAACCTTTTGGTTATGAAGGTTTTACCATTGAACGGGCTCTCGATTTACACCGCAGCTTTTATCCTAATTGGGACAGGCAATTAGAACAAGATTGGTTAGTACGTTTCGAGTTAGATGTGACCCAACAGGTGCAACGTTTATCTGTGGGGCAAAGACAGTCGCTAGCCTTGATTATGGCGATGGCTTATCGTCCTGAGCTATTGATCCTCGATGAGCCGGTTGCCAGTCTCGACCCGATTGTGCGGCGCAAATTTATGGTCGATTTGTTCGATCTCGCCCTCGAATCGGGTTCCGCTGTGCTGTTTTCATCCCATATCACCTCTGATATCGAGCGGGTTGCCAGCCATGTGGCGCTGATTAAACGCGGCGAATTAGTGCTGTTTAAAGAAATCGATGCTCTACGGGAACAAGTGCGTTTACTCACACTCTCGCCTGCAACAGTTTTGCCTGAGTCGGTCACTGTGCTCAGCCGTGTCGGTGATTCTGTGCTGGTTGATTTAGGCGAGTACAGCGCGCCAATCTCGGGTGTATTAAAGAACGAAGCCCTTAATCTGGAACAGCTTTTTATGGAGCTACACAGATGAGTGCGCCAGAACTAAACATCACGCCGACAGCTAAAATGAAAGGCGCGCGGTTGATGAATCCATTTAAAGGCATGCTGCGTCTTTGGTGCTTTGATGTCGGCAGTGTGAGCTTTTTGGGTACTGGCTTATTGGGAATGGTCTTAGGTTGCATTACTGCGTTGCAGGGCAAAAGTGACAGTGCTGAACTGTTGTTTTCTATGGGAATCGTTTCAAGCTCGGCGGCGGTGGCGTGGCAACTTATACGTTTGATGGCGAGCGAGTGCGCTCAGTTAATTCCCCATTATCGTCGCCATATTTATATTCAAAGTGCTGTGGTGTTAACCAGCGTGTTTGGCATAGGCGTGTTAATTTGTTTGGCTCTGGGTTCAATGTCTAGCCTGTCCACCTTAGTGCTGGCCTTGGTGATGAGTTTTGCCTTTATTTACCTGTGTTTACTCAGCACTCAGTGGTTTTACGCTTCCTTTTTATTGTTTGTTTTAGTGCCGTTTATCTCCTTGATTACAGGTTATATTTCCCTATGGTTTAGTGCGATTGCACTGGTGGTATTAGGTGCGCTTATTGTCCGTACCTGCCGTGCTTTACCTTGGCGTGCTGAGGCGAGAACCGTGTACCTCAATGGCCTCGAAATGGGCTGGTTCTGGCTGCCAAATTTGCAATCGATGCGCATTTTGAGCCGCTTTGAGCGTTATCTGCATCCCACTAATTTTTTTATCGGCCCTATGCTGACGATTTTATTGCTGCTTATACCGGCAGTCTGTTTAGTGCTTGGGGTGTTATCGCACCAATTTCATCAGAATTTCCCTGTATTACTGCTGTTGGCACAGTTCAGCGTGATTAGCTGTGCTCTTGTGCATTGGAGTCGAGTGCAGCGTTCGCGCTCGACTGAAACCTTATTGCTGATGCCTGGGTTTGATGGCCGAAAAGGGCTTATTGCGGCTTTTTGCCGTGGGCAGCAACGACTGCTGAATGTGGTCGTCGGCATTATGCTGGCGTGTAGTTTACTGCTGGGTTGGCTCAGTGGTGATCTGAATATGCCGTTAGTGGGTCATCTGGTGCTCAGCACTTATTGGGCCTGCGCTTTGACCTTAGGTTTTGGCTGTATGTGTCGCCGAGTGTTGCATGTCACGCTCACTATGATGTTTGTCGCGGGACATTCCCTGTGGGTTTCCATCAGCCTTGCATCGTTACGCGATGGCGGCAATCTAGGTGATTGGTTTATCTGGGATATGCTCTTAATGATACTTGGGAGCATAGTCCTGTTTTGGGGCAAGAAAACCCTCTGGAAGGGAGATGTCATTAGCGGCTAAACGGATATAGATTGCGATATTGGGACTTAGCTTGCACAAGATTAGAGCAAAAACTCTTAGTTTTTGGCTGGCCTTCAGGTAGAATGGCGCAAAAGCGGTACACTTGTAAGCTAAAAGGTGAGTCTCTTATGTCTCTCGATCAATATCATGTTATTCGACTATTACAGCAGCAGAGCGAGTCTTTAAAAGACGCGATAGCGCTGGAAGGTTTTGAAATGGCCGCTCCTTGGCATCAGGTGAGTTGGCAGGCCTTTGACCAAATTAGCAGTAAAATTGCACAAGTGTTGATCGAACTTGGCGTACAAGTGCAAGACCGTTGCGTTATTCTGGCGCAAAATTGCCCACAGTGGACCTGTGCCGATGTCGGTACACTTAAAAGTCGCGCCGTTGTGGTGCCGATTTACCCCACCAGTACCGTCGAGCAGGCAAGCTTTATCGTTAACGATGCCGCGGCGAAGGTTATGTTTGTCGACGATGCTAAGCAATATGCTATGGCCTGCGAGCTTCAAACCTTATGCCCAAGCCTAGAGCATGTGATTGTTTTTGATGCCAGCGTGGCACTCGCAGCCGACAAAGCTTTTCAGCATTGGCATTTAGATGCCCTGCTAGCGGACGATGCGAAAGCTATTAAGCAAGAAGTTGAGCTTAACCAGCGTTTACAGGCGGCTAATCTCGATGATTTACTGACCTTAATTTATACCTCTGGCACCACGGGCGATCCTAAAGGCGTGATGCTGGATTACCGCAATATGGCCTCGACTATACGTCAACACGATCATATTTTGCCTTTTAAAGCTGGCGATGTGTCTTTGGCATTTTTGCCATTAAGTCATGTATTTGAGCGCAGTTGGAGTTTCTACGTTTTGTGCCGTGGCGGTCATAACGTTTATCTGCAAAATACCCAAAGAGTGAAAGAGGCGATTAGCGCCGTACGTCCACATACCTTGTGTGTGGTGCCGCGTTTCCTCGAAAAAGTGTACAGCGCCGTACAAGATAAAGTCGCCAAGTCAGCCGATGGCCGTAAGAGGCTGTTTGCTTGGGCTATGCGCGTTGGCGGGCGTCAGTTCGAAGTCGGCCAAGGTCGTGCTAAGGGCGGATTATGGTTATCGCTGCAATGGCGTTTAGCTAACAAACTTGTGTATAGCAAGTTGCAAGCTGTGCTCGGTGGACGTTTGAAGTTTATGCCTTGCGGTGGCGCGGCATTAGATGTGAATGTTGGCAGTTTCTTTCATGCGATAAATATTCCTGTACTTTGTGGGTACGGCATGACCGAAACCAACGCCACTGTGACCTGTAACACCTTGGACAATCGTGTTGCCGGATCAAACGGTAAAGTCCTACCTGAAATCGAAATTAAGCTGGGTAAGGACGATGAGATTTTAGTCCGCGGCGACACTGTGATGCGTGGTTATTACAATCGTCCTGAAGATACCGCTGCTGCATTTGAAGATGGTTGGTTAAAAACCGGTGATGCAGGGCGTTTCGATGCGAAGGGTAACTTATTTATTACCGACCGTATCAAAGAGTTAATGAAAACCTCTAACGGCAAATATATTGCGCCGCAACGGGTTGAGGGCGCTGTGGGCTGTTGTCCTTTTATCGAACAAGTGGCGATTATTGCCGATGCGCGTAACTATGTGACCGCCTTAATTGTGCCAGCGTTTGAGTCACTGGAAGCGTGGGCGAAGGACAAAGGGCTGAAGTATGAGTCGCCTTTAGAATTGCTGCGCCATAGCCATGTGGTTGAACATTTTGAGCAGCGCTTAAAGCAGTTGCAGCATGAGCTGGCGGGATTTGAACAGATTAAAAAGTTCACCCTCTTGCCTGAAGCTTTCTCGATGGAAGCGGGTTTAATTACCCCAACGCTCAAGTTGCGCCGCAAAATGATTTACCATAAATATGCCCATGAAATAAATGCTATGTATAACAATTGATTGTTAAGTCATTGTTACTAAAGGCCGCTATTGCGGCCTTTTTTGTTTCTGCTACTTCCTGAAGCGCCTAACTTAGCTTAAAATTCGCCCCGTTTACTGGTGCGCACGAGGCGCAAGGTGTCGGTGTAAAGGATAGTTAAATGGAACTTTCGATTCGTCATTTATGCGCCGCTGTCGGTGCTGTGTTAATTTCTTCTTTTGCGGTCATTCCTGCTGCGGTGGCGGCGGATTTCGACAAAGTGGTTCACGGTCCCGTGGATCTTCCTAACGGCCAATGGCTCGATTTCTATCAAAAAGACCAGCACGTATGGAGCGAAATGCTCTACGGCGATGCGCCAGGCGTGCGCATTGACGATTACGGCCGCGCTGAAATTGTGGCGGTGTTTTACTATGACTTTGATAAAGGCGGCACCAAAGAAGTGATCGTCATGCTCAAGGATGAAGATGGTCAGCATCTGCGCGGCTATGGTTTTGAGGGGGAAGAGCTGACTAAACTACCGCGTCTACAAGTTGTGCTCGATGAACTGGCACCGACCATTACCACCTTTACCGTGGGCGGCGTCCGTAAAGTGCTAAGCCAGATTCCGCCACAACAGTACCGTATGACCTATGATGTTGAAGCAATTGAAGATCCTGCCATTAAAGCGATTGTCGATGGCTCAACTAAGCTCAAACCGACCTTAGTGGGTTATCGAAATTCCGAAGGTTCACCCGTCGATGTAAAAACCGCCGTCGAGTATAAATTACGTTATCCACTGACTCGCAAAGATAAAGATGCTCAAGGCATTGAGCGCCAATACAGCTTAGTGACCACCTTTGATCGCAGTGGTTATAGCGAAGAAGACGGTAGTTTTGTATTGGTGAGTGTGGCCTTTGAGGCCGATCACTTCGACTGGCTTAAAAGCGGCGGCGCTGAAATCCCCCGCACAGGCCCATTCTACAATTTTATGAGTATGGGCATGGGTAGCACTTGGGCAGGGCTTGCGAGTGAAAGTCATTATGCCCAAGGTCTGCTCGATGGTGCCTATGTTGCTTACGATGGCCGCAATGGCAATGTGATGTATTCGGGCGATTACAAGCAGGGTAAAAAAGTCGGTAAGTGGATGGAAGCCGATAGCCGAGAAACCTATTGGGAAGGCGAATACCTTGACGGTAAAAAACAAGGTAAATGGATTGCACAGTCAATATTCGATGAGGCCGATAACTTCGGTTTTGCCCACTACAATCAGGATGTGCTCGACGGCCCCTACGAAATTTATGCACCAGATTATGGCTCCAGCACCGAAGGCGCTAAGCAATTAATGGAAAAAGGCATTTATCGCAACGGAGTCAAAGACGGTGAATGGTTAGAGCAAGATGGGACGAAAGGTCGCTATGAACAAGGCATAAAACAAGGGCCTTGGGTCGATAAAGAGACCCGCGGACATTTTTGCGATCAGGTCGGCGAAGGGGCTTACCTTGGAGGAAAACGCACTGGTCCTTGGATATTTAAAACCGAGAACGGGGCTCGTACTGAAGTGAATTATATCAACGGCTTGCGTCAAGGTGAGTCTAAATCATTCGACAAGAATAATCGGATGTTTAATATCCGCCATTATGAGCAAGGTAGGCTTAATGGTCAGAGTATTTGGTATTCCAGTCAGAATATTATGGTAGATATTTCTAACTATCGCCAAGGTGAGTTAGATGGCCAGCAAATGCGTTTTAACCCCCGGAGCAGTGAGCTGGCTGAATTAACGAGTTATAAATTTAATGAAGCGGTGGCGCTAAAGCCTTCGCACGATGAATGTATCATGCGTGAGAATCCCTACTCAGATGATTGTGAAGGGGTGATCAATAATAAAAGTGAAACAACCTCATCGATAAAGCACGGCGAGCAGCGTGAATATCTCGACAGCGGCACGTTATATAAATTGTCCTATTACACTAATGGCGCCGTAGATAAAGAATATCAGTTCGATTCCAACGGCCGTTTAAAGTATATGAAGGCCTTTAAAGCGGGTAAGGAATACGGCCCAAGTATCAGTTATTCCACAGATGGTGGATACTCACTCTCTCAATATGGTCAGTTTGTGAATAACCGTCTCTCTGGCCCCCATTACAGCTTCTATCCGAACGGTCAGTTAAAGCATTTTTGGAACTACTGCCAGCAAGAAGGCGAAACCTGGAACGGTGAACCTTACTACTGGGATAACGCCATTGCGCGCTGTGGTATACAGCGGGAGTATTTTGATAATGGTGCCGTGAATTGTATTGAAGAGTTAGATAGCAATTATGCCGTGGATAAAGTGTGTTACGACTCTAATGGCCAAATCGCGCAAGAAATGCTGCGCATCGATGAACAGCATGTGGTCCATAAGCGTTATATCAAGGGGGTGATCTATCAGGAAGACCCAGGGTTTGCTGCTCATTCTAAAATGGTCAAAGGTCGCACTATTTATCACTTAGAAAACCCAAAAAGCCATGGCGTGTTTAAGTCCTACAATAGTGGCAAGTTAGATTATGAAAAAATTTTTAATATGGGTAAGGCAGGATGCTTTAAAAAGTATGATGCCAATGGCAAGCAAACGGCAGATACTGCCAGTTGCCAATTCTAAGGTCTAGGTTTGTTTAGCCTTTAGGGTCTGGTAGGCTTGGGATAAAGGATGAATTTGGTGCGGGTAGCTTAATCGCGATAATCATTAAATTCATCAGCTTACAGAATAACAATAAAAGGGAAGTCCGAATGTCAGTTACCGAATACAACCTCGAAATCCACCCAAGATTCACTGAAACCGATGGTCTAGGTCATATCAACAACACAGTGATCCCTGTATGGTGCGAAGCCGCGCGCACACCAATTTTCGAGATTTTTAATCCAGAGTTGGATTTACATCAGTGGAATCTTATCGTGGCCGGCTTTACCGTGGCCTTTATCGCGCCGACTTATTACGGCAAAAGCGTGACAGTGAAAACCTTTGTCAGCCGCATCGGCAACAGCAGTTTCGAACTGACTCAAACCTGTTGGCAAGCGGGTAACAAGACCGCCGAAGTGAAAACCACACTGGTACATTACGACTACAGCTGCGAAAAAAGCCGCCCTATCCCTGAAGATATCCGCGAAATGCTCGCCAAGCTGAATGGTGAAAGCGCTTAATCTGCCCTGTCTCTCGGTCAGCGCAATTGCAATTGCGCTGCTGAAGCGTTAATTTGTCGACCCGCTAACTGTGATGCAGATCACTTACCTGTATCGCCAAATTTTTATCGGTTCGGATTAATCATGAGAATCTATTTTACCCGCATGCGCTCGAAGGATATTTGTCCACCAAGACAGCCACTTAAAAAGATTGTGTGGTCATGGGTTGGGGCTTTCTGTGGCATTTACTTAGTCGCGAGTCTCGCAAATTATATGAGCGAAAACCTCGTCGGCACTATGTTTGTGATTGGCTCATTCGGGGCGTCGGCGGTATTAGTCTATGGCGCACCGCTGGCGGAATTTTCTCAGCCGCGTAACTTGATTGGCGGCAGTGTCTTATCGGCCTTAATTGGGGTCGCAGTGTACCAAGTGTGTGGCGATTATGTGGTGCTAGCCAGCGCCTTAGCAGTATCCCTGTCTATCGCATTCATGTACCTGACTCGCACTCTGCATCCACCGGGCGGTGCAACGGCACTGATTGCCGTGATAGGCGGTGAGAACGTACATCAACTCGGCTTTCTCTACGCGCTAATGCCAGTATTTCTCGGCTCAGTATTACTCTTACTGGTTGCGCTGGTAGTCAATAACCTCTCCACCGATCCCAAGCGCCATTACCCTGTGTATTGGATTTAGCTTTTCAAAAACTTCTGCACATACCAGCAGCTGGCTTGGATAGTCAAATCTTGGCTTTTGGCCCATTTAAGCCCGTGGCGAACTAAGCGTTCGGCAAGTCCTTTACCGCGCAGTTCGTTGGGGACAAAGGTGCGGCTAAAATCGATATCTTTGCCTGATAATTGGTATTCCAACACGGCTTCATAGCCATCTACAGGGATAATAAAACGTTGTTTATCCTGTTGATGTTCAATGGCTATTTCGATATTTTCGTTATCTGACATATATGCTTCCCTCAAGGTATGGCCTAAAGTGTGCTGGCAATTTAGCTATCGATTTGGTTAGCTTAAGCGACTTCGTGCTGTTTGAGAATCGTCAGCAGTTCTGCGGGTAATTCGGCTTTTTTGCCGGTTTTAAAATTAAACATCACGGCGACTGAAGTGCCTAAGGTGGTTACTGCCTGCTGCTGTTTACTAAAAGCCTGATAATGCATGGTAAATCTATCGCTGTGAATATCGCTAATGCTGACACTTACCAATAAAGTATCGGGGAAAGTCACTGGGCGTTTATAGCGAGCCTGATTTTCGCTGATTACGGGGCCAATGCCGGATTTATACAGGGTATCCAGTGGGAAGAGGCGATTGAAGAAGTCGATACGGGCTGTTTCAAAATAGCGGAAATAGACGACGTTGTTGACGTGTTGCAACGCATCCATTTCGCCCCAAGCCACAGGGATTTCGGTCACTATAGGGTGCTGTGCGAGAAACTTTTCCATTGTGTTTTCAAGTGTGTTTGGCATTGAATTGTCCATCTAAAAATGCGAGTTGAAACGCTCGTTTAAGATGGTCAGACTAGCAGCATAAAGAACAAGCGACAAGCCATAGCGTTATGGACATTTAGCGATAACATTAAGCGAAACAAGGAGTCGAGTGTGATTAAACAAGTGGGCAATACTCTTATTCAGCCAAAACACACAGCATCTTGCCATTGTGGTGCTGTGGTATTGGAATTGTCATTGCCTAATGGCATTGAAAATCCTCGCCGCTGCGATTGCTCAATCTGTCGTCGTAAGGGCGCGATTGTCGGCTCGGTTCCGCTGGCGGGGATTAAGATCCTCAAGGGTGAAGATGTGCTGAAATGCTATGAATTTAATACCAAAACCGCCAAGCATTACTTCTGCTCCAACTGCGGCATTTACACCCATCACCAGCGGCGCTCCAATCCCCATGAATATGGTTACAATATTGGTTGCCTCGAAGGTGTGAATCCCTATGAACTGGGTGAGGTGCCTACTAATGATGGTGTTAATCATCCTGCGGATCGTTAGATTATGAACATAGGTCAGTTTGCTGCACTCACAGGTTTGTCGGCGCACACGCTCAGATATTACGAGAAAATCGGCCTGCTGCAGTCTGTGGTGCGAAATGCGAGCGGGCACCGCGATTATGCTGAGAAAGAGGCGCAGTGGATTGAGTTTATCAATCGCTTAAAAGAAACGGGCATGCCACTAAAGCAGATTTTGACCTATGCCGAGTTGCGTGCTCAAGGCGATACAACCGCAGGCCCGCGGCAGCAATTGCTTGAGCAACATGCCGCACAATTAGCCGAGCGTATTCGCCAAGAGCAGGCGCACCTGATCGCCCTCGAGCAAAAAATCTGCTATTACCAAACGCATTTCAGTGATTAAGCTTAGCGATTCCATTTAGCCACCTATTTAGCGATTCGGTTCAGTCGCTCAGTTCCGCGTTTAAATCCTAATATATTAATATTATTATTTTTTATCTGTCGCTGCTGTCTTCCTGCTTCAAGCATATAACTGCCTATGTTATTCATCAATCAGCCGTTGACTTAGAGTTAACTCTAAGGCGTAAGCTGACTTCTGTGGTCCAATCCAAAGGAGTTAAAAATGAGTAATCAAAGGTATATGCAGGGCTTAGCTAAGCTGACAGAAATCGACGGCGAGGCGGGCGAGAAAGTGATCAACAGTCTGGCAAATATTTGCCCCGACTTGGGCAAGTACATTATCGAATATCCTTTTGGGGATATTTATCAACGTGAAGGACTCGATCTTAAAACACGGGAGTTAGTCACAGTCGCCGCGCTCACAGCATTAGGGCATTGCCAGCCGCAGCTTAACGTCCATATCAACGGCGCGTTGAATGTTGGTTGTACGCCGCAGGAAATCGTCGAAGTGATACTGCAAATGTCGGTTTATGCTGGCTTCCCCGCAGCACTGAATGGCATGTTTGTCGCGAAAGCTGTCTTTGCCGAGCGGGAGTTAAGTGTCGTTTGAGTCTATTCTAAGTTAGGTTCATAACACCTTATGGGTTGTTCTTAAGGTCGCTTTGATTTACTCATAACTATTACTTCTAAATCCCTTTAAACGATATGTCTGCTCCGCGTCATCGACATAGAATCTCGTGGGAGATTCATTTCGCCGTAAGGGAGGACTCGGCAAATTTTGCTAGTGAATTGCCAAAGTTAGTCGCTACACTGGCATAGGTGACGCGAGTATCGCCATAGATTTTGCAGCTTAGATCGACAACTTATGTTCGTCTTAATCGTAAACGGAATTTAAAATTATAATGAATTTAGTTCATTACACTGAATCTGCTTGTCAGTACTTACGGCAAGTCATCAAGCCTTTACTTAGCAAGCTCCTGCTAGAGTTGAGCAAGTTGTGGCACTACCTAAGCCAAGGGTTTGCTAAGTTATCCTTTGCGCAAAAGCTGTATCTTATTGCCTTGATATTGGCCTTTAGTTCCGATTTGATGGGTGTGGTCGCAGTGATTGCTGTCATCGCCATGGCCATCGAGTTTTGGCCTGTGTTCGAGCGGGTCTGGCACAGTCTAGCGGGCAAGGCCGTGTTGTTGCTGTTTTACGCCATTATTGCCAATTTTGCCTTAGGTTGGTCAGGCGCTATAGTGAACGAAGTGGTTGGGGTGTCGGCAAGTCATCTGGATTACACCCATAACTTAGCGATTTTACTCTATATGCCAGCTTGGTTTTTAATGGTGAGCGCGATTGTGCTGCTGGCATTGCAGTTGATTATTCCCATCTATTTAGTATTGATTTTTTTGCTTAAACCTTTAGGTGTCAAATCGTTACGGCTTACCTCGCATACTTCATTTCGTAAAACGACCTTTATGATCCGTATCGTGCTAGCGACTGTGGTTTTGTATCACTTGAGCCTGTTAATTGATCTAGAGACTCGCATTGAAACCTCGTTTCGAAACTTTATTACCTCTCCCCAAGAAGCCGCTAAGCATGCTCCTCGCGAGCCTAAATCGGGACAGTTGCCGGATGCGACCGATGTGCTAACGGCACCTATTGTAGAGCTAACTCAGACAGCTCTTGACTCTGAAAGCGATAAATCGAGCAAGGCCGACAATAGTCATGATGACAGCGAGCAAGAAGAGGAAGAGCGCAAAAGGGCTTACGCCTCGGTGCGAACTCAATATCAGTATTTAGTCCGGCAATGGCTGGCGACGTTCGCTTTCACACTTGAAGCCAATAGCCGTTCGCGTTGTGAAAAGCCCGCCGAGTCGAATGTGATCGAGTTAAATGACTATGAGATTTTGCAGATAACGCCGGATAAGAAAGCGGATTATGGTTATCGTTTTGAGGTGAAAAAGTGTATCTCGGCCGCGTTTCCTTTGACGGAAAAGGTCAAATAAGCTGCCCCATAAAAAGCGACCATAAGGTCGCTTTCATTTTGGCTAAATCAGCTTGGCGGAGTGAGTCGACTATCGTGTTATTCAACAATCACGTTATTCAATCAGTAACTCATCGAAGCTGCTGATGGTGCGGAACTCACCCGTGCGTTGTTTGCTATCGCGTACCATTTGGCAAGTCATCATGCCTGCAGCGTCGGCAGCCTTTAATTCTTCAATCACATCAGACACAAACAGCACTTGCTTAGGGCTTAAGCTGATAGTGTTGAGGATATTGCAGTAAGCCTGTTTATCTAATTTGTTGCCGGTACGGGTGTCAAAATGACCGTTAAACATCTCGGTTAAATCACCGCCGTCACTGTGGCTGAACAACAGTTTTTGCGCATCGACCGAACCCGATGAAAAGCTATAAATACGTAGATTTTGCGCGCTAAAGCGTTTCACTGCTTCAATAAAGTCAGGGAAGATATGGCCCTTAAATTCGCCATGGCCGTAGCCTTGCTTCCAGATCAAGCCTTGCAGGGTTTTGAGCGGTGTTGCTTTACGATCTTCGCTGACCCACTGCTGCAAAATTTCAGTCACGCGTGCTAAGTCCGCATCTGGCTCTAGGGCGATATCTTTAGTGTCACAAATACAGTTTTCAACCAATACATTGTGTTGGTTCTGTTCTAAAAAGTCTGGCAAGGCTTTGACAGAATAGGGGAATAGTACATCTTGGATAAAGTTTAGGTCTGTCGTGGTGCCTGCTGTGTCTACGACTATGGCTCTGATACCCATAATGTTTTGATACTCCACAATATGTTGGCTAAAAAATGCAACTCCGATCCTAAGCGTTATTGGTGAAATTGGCTAGTCTATTTCGCGAGTCTTACCACCGCCATCACAACCAAAATGGGAATGGCTAATATTGGGTATGTGTTTGGCGAAAGGGTTAGGCCGTGATATCGGATTTACTTTCAAGAATACGGGTGTTAACTTCGGCTGATACTTATATATTTGATTTTCAAGGAATGAAATTTATGCGTACGCTATTAATTCTGCTGGTGATTTACTGCTTTGCATTCTTCAGTGTGTCAGCAAATGCCGATAATACCTTTCCCGCTCAACCACAGATGTTAAAGGTCAGTTCGAGCCTGTTAACTGAGCCCGCTGACTTTAAGGTGACATTACCAGCGAGTTACCAATCGAAAGCGGATAAACGCTATGTGGTGCTGGTGGATTTACATCCTCGTAGCCATGGCTATCTCGCTGGAATGGAAGACTGGATGAGTCATAACGGTGGCTGGCCTTGGCTGGAAACCATTATCGTGACGGCGCCAGATGGTCATGCAGGCTTAGGTGAGTTAAAAACTTTAGCCATTAAGCAGCAAGAAAATCAGCAGTTTTTGGATTTTATGGAACAAGATCTACTGCCTGCTATCGACAAACAATATCGCACAAATGGTTTTCGGATCCTTAATGGCTTTACTGGCAATGCCACTTTTAGTCTTTATACGCTTTTGAATCGCCCAAGCCTATTTAATGCTTACATCGCCGCAAGTCCCGTACTGGATGATAACTACGCTTTTGTAATGGCAGATGCTGCAAAGAAGCTCGCAGGGATGAAAGGGAAGCCAAGATTCCTTTTTATGAGCACTAGCGACAGTGATTTCGAACAAAATCAGTTAGCTGACTTTGGCAAGCTTGAAGCCATCATTAAAGCGAACGCCACGGATTCTCTCGACTACCGCATCAAGCGCTTCGATGGCACTTACTATATGACGCAACCTATTTTGGCGACGGCTTATGGTATTGAAGCTATTTTTAACGATGTACACCAAGTGCTTAAGCCTGACTCGACCATATCACGTCAAGGCGTAGCCGCTATTTTGGCGCATTATAAAACCCTGTCGAACGACAAATATGGTTTTGACGTGCCCGCTACCGATTCGCTTATCGCGTTGGCACGTTCCTTCGAGACGACTGATCCTGCCAAAGCTATCGACATTTATCAGCAAACCTTAAAGGCGATCCCAACAGCATTCGAGGCCAGCCATGCATTGGCAAGTGTCTATGCGAGCCAAGGTCAACAAGCTGAAGCGATTAAGTATGAAAAGCAAGCGCTTGAGTTAACGGACCATCCATTCTTCCAAGACAAATACCGTAAACAGTTAGCCGAATATCAGGCGGATAAATAAGTGAATTAACTTTGGCGCTTGCGTTTTACCTGTTTACTCACCGTATAACGCGCACGGGTTTGTGCTAGCCATAAGACTATGGTCTTAATAGCTAAGGGAAATTTTGGCTGTTATTGTAGTTACAGTCCTTTTTCTATCCTGTGGTTTCTATGCAGTGGTTTTTCGGGAGATGAGACTGCGTATTTTCAGCTGCGAATAGAGAGAGATAAATGAAATATTTACCCGCATTTGGTTTTGGTATCTTATTAGCTTTATTGAGTTTTATCAGTTTCTCATTAGTTGCTAGCGCGGGTTATATGCTAGATATGTTAAGTGCTGTACCCAAGATTACGCCGAACAGTGTGGAGTACCTGCTGTTAGGGGCTCACGATGCGAGTTTGCTGATATTGCTAGCAGGTTTAGTGCTTTACGCTTACCACAGGATTTTTCCTAAACTTCCCTTCGATTGGTTCACCGCTGTGTTTATCCAAATGCCACTGGGCTTGGCTGTGTTAGCGTTAGATGGTTTTAGCTTAAACCTATTATCATTCAAAGGTTTTGCGCTGACGCTGACCACTTTAGCCGCTTCCTTTGGGGTGTTAATCATCTTCTGGTTACTACAGCGTAGAGCTAAGCGTTTCGAGTTGAGGTTGAGCTAAAAAATTGAGTAGACTAAAAATATAAGGCCATTAAAGTTGTTTTCAATGGCCTTGATTTTGTGAATTTACAATTTAGTCAGAAGATAGTGTTCGTTGATGCATTTTCTAGAATTGATAACTGAGTGCCAGTTTGTAGTTACGTCCAGGTAAGGTTTTTTCCTCATCATCAGGCCAAACTGAGTAATTCTCATCCATAAGATTCTCAATACCTGCCCTGAGTTCTAGGCTCGCTAACCAAGGCGCCTGATAAGTTAGGTATACACTGTGAAGCTGATAGCCTTCTGCATCCATCTCTCTTTTGAGTTGTGCTTCGGGAAGACGGGTCATATCCATAGCAAAACTCGATGTCCATGACAGTCTCAGTTGTGATATCAGCTGCCAGCTAATTCCTAGATTGATTTTATCTTGGGGGGCGCGGTTGTAGGGCTGGCGAATATCTTCAATGGTACCTAGGTAGAAGTTGGGCATGCCCTCGACATCCATCTTCACTTTGCTGTAATTAGCAAACATATCAATATTATTATATTGATATGTCAATTCTGCCTCGATACCGCTTGAATAGAGCATGCCAATATTTTTACTGGAATAATCTCTGTGCGTGGCTTCTGTTGGGGAGGCAGGTTCTTTTTGGCCATCAACAATTTTGTACATATAAGGTGCCGTGTCGATATAATTTTCCACTTGGGTATCAAACCAGTTGAGTTTGAATAAGAGCCGATCGGCATAAGCAAGTTCGTTGAATACTAAGCCAAATCCAACTTCATAGTTACGGCTATTTTCGGCCTCTAAGTCTGGTTGCGGTTCGCTGTAGCATTGTTTGCTTGGTCTATGACAAATCCATTCATCTTTCTTGTATAGCTCCCTTAAATTTGGCCCACGAAAGCTTTCATTATAGCGACCATAGAGGCGTAACCAGTCTGTCGGTCGAATGGTCAAGCCTGCATTAGCTGACCATGCATTATCCCTATTCTCACCAAATTGTGGGTAGTTATCGGATTCATTCTGATAGGAGTCAAAGCGAAATCCTGCTTCTGTGCTCAGCCAAGTACTGTAATCAGATTCATGTCTTAGGCCAAAAGCGAAGGTTTCTCCTTGGCTTTTCCCATAGTAAGTGCCATTGGTATTCGTGAGTCGATTAAATTCTTCGTCTTGAAATTGGCTGTAATCGAGATTGGTAAAAAGAGTAACTTCACCACGCCAATGGTTAACTTCATGACTTATGCCATTACTCAAGTTAAGGCCGAAGCTCTTATCCTCGAAAGTATCTTTTTTATCGAATGGATATTCAGTTGGGTTGAGTATGATCTTGCCTTGCTGTTCGCGAACTCTTTGGTAGTCTTGATAATAGACTTGTGCTTGCAGATTGACCCAAGGGGAGTGGCTATCGAGGTGATAGGCCAATGACTGGCTTAAACGCTTACCCGTTTCACTTTCGTTTAAGGGTTGATCAATCCAATTAGTGTTATTACCAAAGGGGAGTTCTGCTATTTTGGAATTAGTGTAAAAGGTATCCGAGTCGAAACGGCCTATTGGAGTTTCCAAATTGAGTTTTAAGCGCAGGTCATCATTTTTGCCATCATTTTTTAATATTTCAGTTTGACCTCTAAGTGAGTCTTCATCATCCCTTGGATTAACTTCGACATCGCCAAAGGTACGTCTATTGGCATGCAATGCGATACCTAAATCTTCAGTCGCATAGTAAGCGGTAATTCCACCGCGCCGCATGGAGTCGACATCACCCATACCAGCTCTTACTAACACGCCTGCCCCCGCGTTTCCAGCGGTATAATCCCACGCATTTTTAGTGACAACTTTAATTTGTCCCCCTATAGCACCGCTTCCCGCTGATATGCCGTCGGCTCCACGAGTGACTTCTACTGCTTTAACGACACTGGGGTCTAAATCGAGCGGGCTAATATAACCATTAGTATTGCTTCCATCGCTATACTGTTTGTAATTTACCCCGTCAACTTGGAGGTTAATCCTTTCATTTCCAAAACCGCGAATACTGATATCCCCCATAAGAGGCCTATCGTTATTATTTACACTGATACTTGGGGTTTGCATTAATACATCGGTCAGCTCGGACGCTTGGGTATCTTCGATATATTTATCAGTAATAACAGTAATAGACCTAGGGATTTCAAGTGCTTTTTGTTTTAAATCGAGTTTAGTTCCAATAACTTGTATGACCTCTAGTTTAGTGGCTTCTTCTGTCTTCTTATGGATATCTTCTGCAACTGCGTGGAAGGATAAAAAGGGAAGTAAAGCATAATAGAGAAGAGAATATGGATGAGCTTTCATACAACTAAGTCCTTTTATAGAGAGGCTTTAAAAATCGCAGAGATTTTAAGCTTGTAACACACAAATGCAAACGATTCTCATTTAATTTACATTGTTCAAACAAAGTAAATGTGTTTTGTATGGATGGTTTTATATTTTATAAGATGAGGGATTGCCGAGTTGAAAATGGACGCTGGATTTTAGGGTTGAAATGCCTGTGACGCTCAGAACTGAATTAGAGATTTAATGTGATTGGTATTACTTATTGTTTATTACTAGTAACTGTTTTACAACAGGCTGCTTAACTGTTTTTCGGTCACTAAATTATGTAAAATCATTGGCCTAAATGGATTTGAATCGTAAGAGTAGGAGCCAATGAGTTCGATTGAATTTGATATTCCCGAAGATCACCGTATTGCTTTTCAGAAGTATTACAAACAAAAAGTCGCCCCTAAATGCGCACCGTTTGAAGCTAAACGTGAAGGCGTGAACCAAAGGCGGCGTGAAAATGCCAAGTTCACTACCCCAATCTACTACATAGGTATCACTATTATTTTGGGCGCCTTCGCCGGGCTGCTCGGGGTCCAGTTTATGCTGGTGCCTATGGATTATTTTGTGCCTTTGATGATTATCGCGTTTCTGCCCGCTCCCGTGATAGCGTTAGCGGTCATTGCCTCGGGTAAGGAAAGCAATGAGCTCTATAATGCCGCCTTTGAAAAACTCTATCCCATTAGCCTTAAGTATTTTGGCGATGACTTTGCGCTAACGAGAGAGCCTAAGGTCGATTTCTCTCTCTTCCTTGAGTTGGGGCTGCTGCCTAAAACCGATAAGCAGTATGCGCAAAATTGCCTTAAGGGAACCTATAACAAGGTGCCGTTCCAGTTTTATGAGGTCGATGCTTACAACACTAAAGCGAACGATAATGGCTCGGTTCAGCGGGAGATCATCTTCAATGGTGTGCTACTGGTTTGCAATATTCCTAAGCGATTCAATAGTACTACGCTGTTAGTCACAGATAAGGGCAGTTTAAAAAATCGCCTTGAGGGTTTTAAGACTAAGTTGTCGCGCGTTAAGCTTGAGGACGTAAGGTTCGAGCGACGCTTTGAGGTTTATAGCAGCGACCAAGTCGAGGCGCGCTACTTACTCAATCCCTTGATGATGGAGAATCTGTTGGCTTTGAGCCGCGAGTTAAATGCCGAGGTTGAAGCCTGTTTTTATCAAAAACAGTTGCTGATTAAGATCCCGACAAAACACCACTTCTTTATTAATCAACTCGATTTAGATCGCCCCATCGATTTTAAGCGTAATATCGAGCAAATGTTTACCGAGTTAGGTTACACCTTCTCGATCATCGACACTTTAAAACTTGATAAACATACCGGGCTGTAGTCAGGCTCGTAAATTTAGAGGAATGTATGTCGCCAGATAATCAAATAGTGTTTAAATCGCTGATTGGCTATGGTTCATTTTTCTTTATGATTTGGCTTGTTTTATCAGCGGTACTTATTATATCGGGGTCAGCTACTTTTTCAGTAAAAGGCTTAGTGGGAGCATTTGTAGTGTTACAGATCCCGACGTTATTTTTGATTATTAAAACAAAGCTTCGGATTAATCAAAATCCATAGAAGAGTCAAATACCTGTTATAGGATGTAATGCTAGGCAATACCCCATAAAACATGACTTTTGGCACTTATAGGTGACTCCCACGCTCGTTAATATCAAGCTTCAAACTTTGATGGAGCAAGATTATGAACACGATTTTCACCCTGTCGCAATTTGTGCATATTACCGCGGGCGCACTGGCATTAGTGTTATTTTGGATGCCTGCCATGCTGAAAAAGGGCAGCGCGAACCATAGTCGTTTTGGCCGTTATTATGTTTATGCCATGTATACAGTGGCAGCGACTGGCGTGGCGATGGCAACGACGGGCCTCATTGATCCGCTCGCCGTGATTAAACAGCCTGCGGCCAGCTTGGACGCCTTAGCAGCGCAGATTGCGGATCGTAAAAATGCTTGGATATTTCTCATCTATATCAGCTTATTAACCTTAGTGACCGTTAGGCATGGCGTGTTGGTTCTGCGTTATAAGGCGCAGCGTCAGCAATTAAAATCGCCGCTGCATTTGTCGTTAATGCTGAGCTTAACGCTACTTGGCCCTGTGATGGCGCTATGGGGATACCAAGAAAAGCTGATCCTTGCGATGATTTTCGGCCTGTTAGGCACAACAGTTGGGGCGGGATTCCTACGCTATAGTTTTAAGGCGACCCTGACCAAATTAGAATGGTGGATTGAGCATTTAGGCGCCATGATTGGCTCGGGTATCGCCTGTTACACCGCCTTTTTCGCCTTTGGTGGCAGTCGCTTGTTTATCGACCATGGTAATTTGCGTCTGCTGTCGTGGACACTGCCAGGTGTTATCGGTTTTGTGGTGATCCGCTATTTAAGCGGCAAGTATCAGCGTCGTTTTGCGGATTAACCTGAAACGTAAAAGCATAGGGAGCCGTAAAAACAAAGGGAGCCGTAAAAAGAACAGGGGCCGCCTAAGCTGCCCCGATTTGAGATGATGTGAGCGGTTTTACCCGAACTAAGCCTTGGTCTCGGCGGCAACATTGGCCGCCTTCGCAGACTCGAGCCACTGATCGATTTTTTGCTCTAATAGATCTAAGGGCAAGGCGCCGTTTTCGAGCAACCTGTCGTGGAAGACTTTAATATCAAACTTATCGCCCAAGGCTTTTTTGGCCTTAGTGCGCAATTCGATAATTTTCAGCTCGCCCAGCTTGTAACCTAAGGCTTGCCCCGGCCAAACCACATAGCGCTCGATTTCGCCCGTGGCTTCAGAGAGGTGTATTCCCTCAGTAGCCACCGCATAATCAATGGCTTGCTCACGGCTCCAATCCTTGGCATGCATACCCGTGTCGACCACTAAGCGCACCGCGCGGTGTAACTCAGACTGCAAGCGGCCAAGGTCATTAATCGGATTATCCTGATACATGCCCATCTCGGCGGCTAAACGCTCGGCATACAGCGCCCAACCTTCCCCCGCGGCATTAGAGTAAAAAATGGTACTCAGCAGCGGCAAGGTATCCGACAGACCGATGAGCGTCTGTAGATGATGGCCGGGATTGGTCTCGTGGTAGGTTAAGGTTTGCAGCGAATAGGAGGGCAGCGCCGCCATATCGTACAGACTTATCCAGAAGGTGCCCTTACGCGAACCATCCTGTGAAGGCGCATCGTAAAATGCGCCGCTGGTCGCGGCGGCGCGGCTATCGGGCACTGCTTCAACCGCGACGTCTTGATTCGGTAACAGCCCAAACCATAACGGCAATTTGGTATTCACTTTGGCGAGATAGCCGTGAATGTCCGTCATTAATTGCTGTTTACCCTCGGCGGTGTTGGGGTAGATGTATTTAGGATCCTTGAGCAATCGCTGCATGCGCTCGCCAACTGTGCCTTTGCGGTAACCCACTTGTTTGAGTAACACATCCATCTCGGTGGTAATGCGGGCAACTTCATCTAACCCTAGTTGGTGGATCTCATCTGGGGTCATCTCCGAATTGGCGAGGTGTTTAATCATCGCCTTGTAGAGTTTAGCGCCTTGAGGTTGGTGGCCGAGTCCCGCCACATGGGTGGCCTTGAGGCGCACGGCTTGCAGTGCGGAAATCAACTGGCGCGTCGCAGGGTAATATTTAGTATCCACCAACTCGGCGGCAGAGTTCGCCAACGCCTCACTTTCAGGTACTTGGGCGGCGGTTAATTTGGCTTTAAAACTGCTGACTAAGGGATGCTCATTAGCATGGTGCACTAACTGTTGCTGCAACACGGCTATGGTCTTATCGATAATAAAGTCGGGTGGGATCACCCCCATTTGCACATCTTGATCCAGCTTATCGATAACTGTGCCCATGGCGGCTGGGTACATGGTTAAGCGGTTGAGATAGGCCTTAGCTTGTTCTGGGGTGGTGACCGCAAACTTATCTTCCATATACCCCGGAAATTCAACATGCAATCCAGATAAGTGGTTGACAACATATGGTAAAAACCAAACGCCGTATTCACCGATCATAGTGCCATAGGCCACGGTTTCGGCAGGTAACAGGGCACCAGCGATTTCGGATTTTATCGAGCCTAAACTCACTTGCTCCGAGGCGCTAAGCTGGCTGGCATCGATAGCATTGAGTTCAGCTAATATGGCCTTAAGCGCTTTACGGCGATGATTTTCCCCCGATGGGCTGTAATCGGTCAGCTTAGAGAGCACATCCTTGCCCGCCTCATCATCGGCCACGCCATAATAGGTGGCGATTTCGGGTCTTAGGGCAAAATAACGCTGGGTGATTGGCGCGAGTTGCTGCTTAAGGCTCAGTACCTGAACGGTTTCGGCCTTGGCTTGCTCGGTGGTTTGATTGGTCTGCGTTGTGTTTGGATCGCTACAACCTGTTGCTAACATGGCCAGCATTAACGCATTTATTATTCTTTTCATCGGGTTACTCATACAAAGACATTGAGGCAAATCCGTTATTGAACCTATACCTCAAGTGTTAATCCGTGATTAGTGTGATCAAGCTCAAATTTGAACGGTTATCCTAGCAGTTTATTGCAACCAAACCGCAAAAATTTTTGTTGCTAGTTTTATTGATACTTTGGAGTGAGGAGAGAGGATTCGTTGTCCGGGAACTAATGGAATCCTTGTGGAACACTATCATGGGCAGCCACCATCGAATAAGTGGATTTCAAATGGATTCTCATCCACATAAAACAGTAAAGCGCCTAATTCATGCCTAACAGAGAAGGCATTACTCATCATGACTTCTGGTGCCGACAGACAATACCATTGAGGCTCATCTTGTTGACGTTGCTGCCATTCAGCGGTTAATTTTTGTGACTGAGCGATTAATTGCTGTCTTTGTGTTGTAACTGGGAAAAGTTGTCCTAGGTAATATTAAAAATGAGCGCTTGCTCAAAGGTTTTTACATCCTGAGTGATTTTACTGAACTTAGCGGATATGGGATTATCAGAGGATTAAGCAAGCCTCAGATTTTTTATGTTGATTAAGGAGTTGTTGATGAGAAAAACCGCACTGTCGAGCCTTGTTTTTGCCCTGTTTCTAGGTGCTCCGCTGGCGAATGCCGCTAATATCACTACTGAATTTAAATCGGTCGAAAATATAAAAGATGTGAGGGCATTACAGCAGCAAGCGCCACAGCTATTAAGTTCGGGTTTACCGAATGAACAACAGTTTCAACAGCTTAAACAGGCGGGTGTGGATGTAGTGATCAACCTTATGTCGGACAGTAGCAAAGATGCTCATCCCGATGAAAGAAAACTCGTGACTCAGGCCGGAATGGAGTACGTGTATATTCCCGTGGATTGGCAAAACCCTAAAGTAGAAGATGTTGAAGCCTTCTTTACAGTAATGGAACAGCATAAGGGGAAAAATGTGTTAGTTCATTGCCTTGCTAATTATCGCGCCTCAGCGTTTGCTTATTTATATCAGTTAAAGCAAGGCCAAAAGCCTGAGATAGAAAAGACCATGGCGCCCTGGAATGGGGAGTTATCGAGCTATCCTAAGTGGCAGGCATTGTTAGCGGATGTTAGCCAAAAATACAGTTTTTAAGCTCAGTATAGTTGACACTGTCAATTAGTCTCAATATGGTTGATTAAGTCAATTATATCGAGAGCCTTCTATGCCTTCATTGTCACTCAGTGAAACTTTGCACAGATTAGTGCATGCTTACAAAAAGCAATTGCGTAGCGATATTGCTGCACAAGAGATTGATTTACCTGTCACTCATATCCGTGCCTTGAAGGGGGTGTGTCGCAATCCTGAATCGACGGCCCAGTCTATTGCCCTGCGAATGCAGCGGGATAAAGCACAAATTACCCGTGTTCTTAATGAGCTACAGCAGGGCGGGTTGATCACTAAAATCGATAACCCAAAGGATGGCCGCAGCCAGTTGCTGCGACCCACGGCTGAGGGGGAAAAGATCATGACCCAGATCAGTACCTCAGAACGCAAAACTGTAGCGCGCATGACGCAGGCGCTCAGTTCAGCCGAAGTCGATACTTTTATTAAACTTGCCAATCGGATTAGCAAAAGTGTGGATGAGGCGACTGCCGCCAAAAGTGAAACTGATTGCCTTACTCAAAAAAGACCATCTAGTCAGCCAAAAGACATGACTGGCAAAGGAGCCATTGAGTTGCGCTTAACGGCAGAAAACGCAATAGGAGAAAATCATAATGAATAAACCTGCACCACGTGAGCTAGAAGTGATCCGCGCAACTTATATCACTCCGCATATGTTACGCATCACCTTAGGCGGTGCGGGATTGGCTGGATTTCCTGTCGATCAAGAGAGTGCCTATATCAAGTTGTTATTCCCACAAGCGGGTGAGCGTCCATTAATGCGAACTTACACTATCCGTCAGCAACGCAATGATGAAATCGATGTGGATTTTGTGCTGCACGATACCGACGGCCCCGCATCGAGTTGGGCGAAAACGGCGCAGGTGGGCGAACTCATTCAAATTGGCGGACCCGGACTTAAAAAACTGATCAACTTTGAGGCGGATTGGTTTTTACTCGCAGGTGATATGACAGCCTTGCCCGCCATTAGCGTGAATCTGGCAAAATTGCCAAACAATGCAGTGGGTTACGCTGTGATTGAAGTGCTAAGCGAGGCCGACATTCAGCCTCTCGTACATCCTGAACATGTTGAGCTGCATTGGGTGATCAATCCTGAAGCCGATCCCGAAGGTCGCCCTTTGGTTGAGCGAATTGCCCAATTACCTTGGCTTGCTGGCGAGCCAGCCGTATGGATTGCCTGTGAATTTAATAGCATGCGCGCGTTGAGAAGGCATTTTAAGCAAGCGCATTCATTGCCTAAGAGCCATTTTTATACCTCGAGCTATTGGAAAATCGGTTGTAACGAAGGTGAGCATAAGCTGGTAAAACAAGAAGATGAACAGTTAGAAAATGGGGCCAGTGTTTAAATTCAGATAAGGTCGCCAAGTTTGATTTAGCGACTTTATCTAACCTTTTGCTTATGCCGTTTTTGCTGCTGATGCACCTATTATTGATGCACTTAGGTTACTGGTGAACTAGCTTGCCATTCTTTACCACATCTTTGCAGGGATTGACGCCGTAGGAATAGGCTAATTGCGCAGGCGTGGCGATATCCCACAGACAAAAATCGGCTTGTTTGCCGACCACTAAGCTGCCGACGTTATCTTCAATCCCTAGTGCCTTGGCGGCATTGAGTGTTAAACCCGCAAGCGCTTCCTCTGGCGTTAAGCGGAACAAGGTGCAGCCCATATTCAGCATCAACAGGGTTGAGCAAATGGGGGATGAACCAGGATTAAAGTCGCTGGCGAGCACCATAGGTACGTCGTATTGGCGCAGTAAATCGATAGGTGGTTTTTGGGTTTCCCGCAAAAAGTAAAACGCGCCTGGCAGCAGTACGGCGCAGGTGCCACTTTCACTCAAGGCTTTAACGCCCGCTTCATCTAAGTATTCAATATGATCCACAGACTTAGCGCCAAGACGTGCGGCCAGTGCGCTGCCGCCCATATTGGTTAGCTGCTCGGCGTGGAGTTTAATCTCTAAGCCCGCCGCTTTGGCTGCACTAAGTACCCGTTCGGTTTGCTCAAGATTAAAGGCGATATTCTCGCAGAACACATCCACAGCATCGGCAAGGTTTTCGGCGATCACTGCGGGCAGCATCTTATTGATAATTAAGTCGACATAGCCGTCGCTATTGTCTTTATACTCAGGCGGAATCGCATGGGCGCCGAGGAATGTGGTCTTTACATCTACATGGTGATGCTTGCCGAGCTCGCGGGCAACACGCAGGATTTTCAATTCAGTTTCAGTATCTAAGCCGTAACCCGATTTGATCTCAACCGTAGTCACCCCTTCTTTGGCGAGCGCGTTTAAGCGCTGGCGGCCGAGTTCAAATAATTCTGCTTCATCCGCTTCGCGGCAGGCTTTAACGGTCGAAATAATGCCGCCACCTGCACGAGCAATTTCTTCGTAACTGGCGCCCTGTAGGCGTAACTCAAATTCATTGGCGCGATTACCGGCAAAGATTAAGTGGGTGTGGGCATCAATCAATCCTGGGGTGATCCAGCCGCCTTTGCCTCTGTAAACGGGAATGGACAACACATCGAAGGCAGGCAGTTCGCTGCGGGGGCCAAGCCAAGCAATTTTACCATCTTTTACTGCGATGGCCGCATTGGTGATCGCACCATAAGGTGCTGATATGGAAGGGTCCATTGTGGCTAAGTTAACGTCTATCCAAACCTGATCCCAAGACATGTATTCCCCTCGCTGTGCTGGCAGATGTTAACCAAGTGATTAACGGTTTATTAAATTTATGTGAGCTGGCTTGTATTTACTTGTATATACAAGCTAGGATTGTAGCCGCAATTTTGAACGTTTGAAAGAGTGAATAGTACCTAGATTCTAGCGCTCTATATTGAGGAAATGTTTTTGGCTACACCTAAGTTTGCAGAAATTAAGCAATACATTATCTCCTCTATCGAGTCGGGTGAGTGGGAAGAGCATGCTCGTGTGCCTTCTGAGAATCAGCTTGCCGATTTGTTTACCTGCAGCCGAATGACGGCGCGACGTGCGCTAACCGAGCTGACGGATAGCGGTGTGCTTGAGCGTTCTCAAGGGCTAGGTACCTTCGTCGCAGGGTGTAAATCCCAGTCGTCTATGTTGGCGATCCGCAATATTGCCGATGAGATAAAAGACCGTGGCCACGGCTATAGTGTGCAGCAATGGGTGTTAGAGCAAGTCGCTGCGAGTACGAGTATCGCAATTTCCCTTGGACTTGAGCACGGTGCGACGGTATTCCATTCGATCTTAGTGCATTGCGAGCAGGGGTTACCGCTGCAAGTCGAGGAGCGTTATGTGAATCCCGAGTTGGTGCCCGATTATTTATTGCAGGATTTTACCCTGCAGACACCCCACGAATATTTGTCCCAAGTGGCACCGCTGACCGAGGCGCATCACACGATTGAAGCGATTATCGCCAGCGCCGAATTACAGCAAAGGCTCGAAATCCCCGCCACTGAGCCCTGTTTACAGATTTTGCGCCGCACTTGGTCGCGCCAAGGCGTCGTGAGTTTTGCAAGGCTAGTTCACCCAGGTAGCCGCTTTAAACTCGGCGGTCACTTAACCTTTAGCAAGTAGCGCCAGTGGCGTGATTAACAGATGTAAATCAGTAATTTAAATAGCTGCACCCTTATAAGTTAAAAAGATGAAAACACAATAAAAACAATAGTGCTAACCCGTATTAGCGACTCAGCGAATACGAGTTAGCACCACAGGTTGAAAGAGGAAAATTCAATGGACAAGCGCCACGACCCAAGCCGCCGAATTATTGCACCGCATGGCACACAATTAAGCTGTAAGAGTTGGCTCACAGAAGCGCCAATGCGTATGTTAATGAACAACTTACATCCCGATGTCGCCGAGCGCCCAGAAGACTTAGTCGTCTACGGTGGTATCGGCCGCGCCGCCCGCGACTGGGATTGTTACGACAAAATCATCGAAGTCTTACAACGCCTCGAAGACGACGAAACCTTACTAGTGCAATCGGGCAAACCTGTGGGCGTATTTCGCACCCACGCAGATGCACCGCGCGTACTGATTGCTAACTCAAACCTAGTGCCACATTGGGCGAACTGGGAGCATTTCAATGAGTTAGATAAGCTAGGTTTGGCTATGTACGGGCAGATGACGGCGGGTTCTTGGATTTACATCGGCACTCAAGGCATAGTCCAAGGTACTTACGAGACCTTTGTGTCGGTCGCAAAACAGCACTTTGAGGGTGCATCCAAAGGCAAATGGATCCTCACCGGCGGACTAGGCGGCATGGGCGGCGCACAAACGCTGGCGGGTACTATGGCTGGCTTCTCAGTGTTAGCCTGTGAAGTCGACGAGACCCGCATCGATTTCCGTTTGCGCACTCGTTATGTCGACAAAAAAGCCACTTCGCTCGATGAAGCATTAGCCATGATTGAAGAAGCGAACCAAGCTGGCAAGCCAGTATCAGTGGGCTTATTAGCGAATGCCGCCGATGTGTTTGCTGAATTAGTTAAACGCGGCGTTACTCCTGATGTGGTGACCGACCAGACCTCGGCACACGATCCATTAAACGGTTATCTGCCGCAGGGCTGGACTATGGCTGAGGCTGCGGCCATGCGTAAAACCGACGAAGCTGCTGTGATTAAGGCGGCAAAAGCCTCAATGGCGGTGCAAGTACAAGCTATGCTCGATTTGCAAACTGCCGGCGCAGCAACGCTTGATTACGGTAACAACATTCGCCAAATGGCGTTTGAAATGGGCGTTGAAAACGCCTTTGATTTCCCTGGTTTTGTACCTGCTTATATTCGCCCACTGTTCTGTGAAGGCATTGGCCCATTCCGCTGGGTGGCGTTATCTGGCGATCCTGAAGATATCTATAAAACTGACGCTAAAGTCAAAGAACTGATCCCAGATAATCCACACCTGCACAATTGGTTAGACATGGCGCGCGAGCGTATTGCCTTCCAAGGTCTGCCTGCGCGTATTTGCTGGGTTGGCTTAAAAGATCGCGCTCGCTTGGCGTTAGCTTTCAACGAAATGGTCAAAAATGGCGAGTTGTCAGCGCCCGTGGTAATTGGTCGTGACCACTTAGATTCTGGCTCTGTGGCCAGCCCGAACCGCGAAACCGAATCTATGCTGGACGGCTCAGATGCAGTATCCGATTGGCCATTATTGAATGCACTACTCAACACCGCCAGCGGCGCAACTTGGGTGTCGCTGCACCACGGCGGCGGCGTCGGTATGGGCTTTAGCCAACATTCGGGTGTGGTCATTGTGTGTGACGGAACTGACGCGGCGGCAAAACGTGTTGGCCGTGTGCTGTGGAACGACCCCGCGACAGGCGTAATGCGTCATGCCGATGCGGGCTACGAGATTGCGAAAAACTGCGCCAAGGAGCAGGGCCTCGATTTACCTATGCAAGACTAGCCGATGCTAACGATTCAATAACAATAATAACTAAAAGCTTGGAGCTAAAAATATGAAATCTGTGAATCACTTAGTGTTAACGCCGGGCAGCTTGAGCCTAGCGCAATTGCGCGAAATCAGCCGTCATAAGTTGACACTGGAACTCGCGCCAGAGGCCATTACTGATATCAACACCAGTGCGCAAATCGTGCAAAAAGTGTTGGATGAAGGCCGCACCGTTTATGGCATCAACACGGGTTTTGGCTTGTTGGCCAATACCAAGATAGCGCCTGAAGATCTGCAATTACTGCAACGCTCTATCGTGTTATCCCACGCGGCGGGCACGGGTCAATATATGCAAGATGCCACAGTACGCTTGATGATGGTGTTAAAAATCAATTCATTAAGCCGTGGTTTCTCGGGCATTCGTTTAGAAGTGATTAACTTCTTAATCAGCCTAGTGAATGCCGAGGTTTACCCTTGCGTGCCAGAAAAAGGCTCTGTTGGCGCCTCGGGCGATTTAGCGCCACTGGCGCACATGTGTTTGCCTATGCTGGGCGAAGGCGAGATGAGCTATCGAGGTGAGTTAATTTCTGCCGCCGAAGGTTTAGAAATCGCGGGCCTCAAGCCAATCGATTTAGCAGCCAAAGAAGGGCTTGCCCTGCTTAATGGCACGCAAGCGTCGACTGCGCTGGCGCTGGAAGGCTTGTTCCACGCCGAAGACTTGTTTGCTGCAAGTTCAGTGATCGGCGCCATGAGCGTCGAAGCGGCTATGGGTAGCCGCAGCCCGTTTGATCCACGTATCCATGCGGCGCGTGGTCAGAAAGGTCAAATCGATTCGGCCATGGTGTTCCGTCATCTACTGGGTGAAGAGTCTGAGATAAGCTTAAGTCACGCAAACTGTGAAAAGGTGCAAGATCCTTACTCACTGCGCTGTCAGCCACAGGTGCTGGGTGCTTGCTTAACGCAAATTCGTCACGCGGCTGATGTGTTAGGCACTGAGGCCAATGGCGTAACCGATAACCCGCTGGTATTCCAAGATACTGGCGACATTATCTCTGGCGGTAACTTCCACGCCGAACCCGTGGCTATGGCGGCGGATAATCTGGCGATTGCGATTGCTGAGTTAGGCTCTATTGCCGAGCGTCGTATTGCGTTATTAATCGATTCTAGCCTGTCGAAACTGCCGCCATTTTTGGTGAAAAACGGCGGGGTGAATTCAGGCTTTATGATCGCCCAAGTGACGGCGGCGGCATTAGCGTCCGAGAACAAAACCTACGCTCATCCGGCATCGGTTGACAGTTTGCCAACCTCGGCCAACCAAGAGGATCACGTCTCTATGGCGACTTTTGCGGCCCGCCGCTTGCGCGATATGAGCGAAAACACCCGTGGCGTACTGGCAATTGAATTGTTAGCGGCGGCGCAGGGGTTAGATTTCCGCGCGCCTTTAACGCCAAGTGTTGCAGTGGCTAAGGCCAAAGCCGAATTGCGTGAAGTCGTCGCTTATTACGATAAAGACAGATACTTCGCGCCAGATATCGAAGCCGCGACTGATTTGTTGTATACAGCGAGCTTTAACACTTATCTGCCAGCAGGAACGCTAGCCAGCTTTTAGGTGCTTTAACTTATAAGGCTTAATCAGCGTTAGTGACTGATTTTCACTGAGGCGTAAAACTGAAAAAGGCACAAACATAAGTTTGTGCCTTTTTACTATTTCCTTTGGAAATACAATTAATTTACTCTGGAAAAGTTTCCTGTAGTCGATATCTAACCGAGTTAACTCAGGCTTAGCCTTGGCAATCTATTGGCAGATATTCGTCGGGAATGTCGCTACTGCTGCATACCCAAGTGATATTGCTTTGCTCATCAACTTGTGGCGATAGATAGACTTCGTAGCCTTGATAATCACCGAGGGCTTCGCCTCCGACAAAGCCGACTATGCCATCTGTGTACAAATTAAATGTCGCAATCTGCTCGTCCGTCAGCTTTAGGGCATCTAATTCAGTTGGCCATGCTTGGTTGGTTTGATAATAGCCAACTAAGATGTCGGTGATCGGCGTCAGTGCTTGGTGCTGCTGATCGATACTGGCAATGGCGAGTGTTGCGTCAGGCACAGTCATAGCTGCTGGTGTCGCTTCGGTTGCGGCCGGGGCTTCATAACTCGTGGCGGCACTCATCTTTTCTTGATATTGCTTGTACGCTGGCAACGCAACTGCGGCGGCAACACCAATAATCGCAGCAAAAATAATGAGTCCACCGCCTGCTGTGCCCATGCGTGGCATAAAGAGGCTAAAGACAAATGCCCATGCACTGCGTGATGGCGGCGTGTATTCCGTTCCCTGCGCTTTGGCGTCGACTCTTGCCATACGTTTAGTCAGCCAAGGATAGCTGCCGTTAAGCTCGTGCAGTGACATCCAAAAACCACTCGATTCGCGAGCTTGGCGGATATATTGATCCACATTCATACGTTTCCATTGCTCTACGCCAGCGGCTAATACGGCGACGGCATTGGTGGCAGAACGTAAGCTGTTGCAGCAACGTAACCCGTGGAGATCGCAGGTATATTCGCAGGCGCGAGAATAAGCCGCACCCACTAAAGGCAACCAAGTGGCGAAGACTAAAAAGGGGGCCTTGCCAATATGATTGCGGCGAATATGGCCTAATTCGTGGCCGATATAGAAGTTAAGTGCATCTTTATCGGACTCAAGCGCATCCACAATCGATGAAAATAGCACTATATAGTTACGGCCGAGGAAGCGGGTTGCCAGCGCGTTGAGCATGCCATCGGCGGCCAACAAGTAAGCTCGTGGTGGCTCTTTCATTTCTAGACGATCGCAGCATGCTAAATATTGTTTATGTAATTCAGGGAATTGCTCTGCATTGATTTCGACAGCCGTCCCTTTTAGGTAGCTAATAAAAGCGGAGTGGCTGAAAAGATAAATAATGAAAAACATCAACACATAGAGCAGGGCCATGCCCAAAGTACCTATGATCAATGCTGCCCAGACGATCCCTGAGATAATCGCTAACAGAGTGAACAGCGATTTTTCCTTCGAATAGACAATATCTGTCATTTGGATGGGATTATCTTTCCCTGCGGTTGGGGTAATAACTTGTTCCATGTTGATCCTTTTCCTAGTGAAGTGACAAGCGGCGTGAAAATAGTCAATTTCGCTCGAAAATTCAACCACTATCACGCGTAATGCCAAAATTAACCGTTCTGTGATTCGGTTAAATCAGCATTAAGCGCAACTGGGGTAGGAAGCTTGTGTCAGGATCTTGCGGCTTTTAGCCTGTTGGCAAATCCCGATGGCTGTTTTCCAAAGGCGGTTAAGGTGCCTTTATCGCCGTGCCCGCCTTAATGGCTGCTTGAGCGAGGCTGACAATTTGCTTCTCTGCGGTATTGGAAAGGCTTTGATGAACTTTGCTTAGCTCATCCATTTGTTGACCAAGCATGTCCATTGATGTGCTCAGGTTGTCGATCTCCATCTGTATCTGAGGATCTTCTCTATCGGCCGCAATGTTGAGTAGAAGTTGCTGAGTTTGGCTGTTGATCGCGTCGCCTTTTTGCTGCATTTGTTCGCCTAACACTTTCATTTTCTCACCCTGTTGCTGCATTGGCATGATGGCGGTTTTGATTTGCGCCACTATGGCGGGATCTGTGATGACATAAGGCGTGCCTGCTTTTTTCACCCATAGGTAATCGGTATGATAAGGATTACCTTGGCGCTCCAGCTGTTCCCAATCGTCACTGTGGCCAGCACCGATAGTCATCTCGCCATCCTGTTTAACATAAATCCATGAAAAATCTGGCTGACTTTGGCTGAGCACTGATTGGCTGAAGACAGATATACCTCCATCGGCACTGCTGCTCGTTGCTTGGCTCTTTGTTTGAGTCGCCCAAATGGCGGTTGGGATCAGAGCGAGAATAAACAGACCGCCCATAAGTTGAGTGCGCGTATTCATAGTGTTTCCTTGTATGGCTGTGTGGATCGGCGGGTTATGCCAGAGTTGCATTAACCTGCCACAGCAGAATCTGTGCCATAAAAATTTAATCTTACTTATCAATGTAATGGCTATTTAAGTGTCCGCGCATTGTTGCCGAGAAGGTGTAAGAGTGTCCGCTAATGTGTCCGTTCAGGCTGGTGGACACGGGTGGCTAAGTCGACGTATTTCTTTCGCCGAGTTTGATTGTTAGCACTAGAATGAAGTGCTCGTGAGGTTGAGATAAAGGTGAATTTAATCACGATTTTTACACTATTTTGAGTGCAATTTAAGGCATGACTCTTTGAGTCAGGTTAGGTTAAGCCGCTATAGGCTTAGCTATGGCAAGCGTTGAAGTAAACCACAGAATATAAAGGAATTGAGATGGCAAAGTTAATCAATAAGATGTTGAATAATCGGCTGGGCTTCACTCGGTATTGCGCCGCCGTTGTGATGGGGAGTTCGTTAAGTACAGGAGCGATGGCGGCCGATGCGCCGTCCTTTGACTGCACAAAAGTCGATGCGGGCAGTATCGAAGCTATGGTCTGTAAGGATGCGGGACTGAGCCAACTCGATAATAAGTTAGCTGAGGTTTACAGCCAAGCGCTTGAAAAAGCAAAAAATGAACAGCCACCGACTTTAAAAGCGATGCAGCGTGGTTGGGCGAAAGGCCGTAATGAGTGTTGGAAGAGCGACGATAAACACGCGTGTATTGAAGCTAGCTATCAAACCCGTATTGCCGAACTGCAGGCGCAGTACCGTTTAGTCGATATGACCGGCCCAGTGTTTTATGCCTGTGACGGCAATCCTGCTAATGAAGTCGTGGTGACTTATTTTAAAACCGAACCCGCGACTCTAATTGCTGAACATGGTGATAGTACTTCATTGATGTTTGTACAACCCAGCGGCAGTGGTGCTAAGTATCAAGGCCGCAATGAAAGTCTTTGGGAACATCAAGGCGAAGCGAAAGTGGTTTGGGGCTTCGAAGCGCCAGAAATGACGTGTAAACTGGTGACCAAATAGCGTTAATTGAAGGTCGCCATGAAACAAGCCCTTGTGCATATCGCCTTGGTCGTACGAGATTACGATGAGGCGATTGATTTTTATGTTAATAAATTAAAATTCGAATTAGTCGAGGACACTTATCAAGCCGAGCAAGATAAGCGCTGGGTCGTCGTTGCCCCGCCGGGTTCTAAGGGCGCGTCTATTTTGTTAGCCCGGGCTTCTAAGCCAGAGCAGTTCGATTTTATCGGTAATCAGGCGGGTGGGCGGGTGTTCTTATTCTTGAATACCGATGACTTTTGGCGTGATTATCGCCGTATGGTCGCCGATGGCGTCGAATTTGCGCGCGAGCCACAAGAGCAAGACTACGGCACAGTCGCTGTGTTTAAAGATCTCTATGGTAATTTATGGGATTTACTGCAATTGAATGATGGGCATGCTATGGCGCACAGGTTAGCGTATCAGGATTCAGGATTAGAAATTAATACCTAGTCCAAGGTTGTACTTGATATCACGAGTAGTGTGCCAAGGTGTTTGAGTTTCATTAATATCATACTTAAACGAGAGATAAATCTCTTGTGCAAGCAGATACTTAAGCCCTATTGTTGAGTCTGAAATATAGTCAATGGTTGGCGTGTCAGGGAAAGCGATTTGGAGATCGGCATAGGTCTCCAGCACGCCATCAAACCAATACTGTTTATAGTTAATTGTGGTTGCCCAAGCATTGAGTTGATAGGTAAATATTTGACTATCTAACCAAAAGTGGTTGTAAGTGACAACAAAGTCCAGTTTATCTCGTCCTATTCCCCAAAATCGATAACCCGGTCCGAGTGCGGCGTAATAATTGCGAACGGGGAAGTCGAGTCTATCTTCTTGAAAATAATCTTCTTGACGTAATAACCAATGCTCGCTGATGAGGTAGTCAAGGCTGTAGTGAGCTTCAAGCGTATTGCGTTTAGTGGTTTTCTCTTCGGTTTCATAGCGAACCTCAGTTTTGAGGTTATGGCGCCATTGTAAGGTTTCGGCGGTAATATCGCCTTTGGCATGAAGCTTTTGGGTCTTTTTAGTGTTACTGGTGACATCAATTGCGGCTTCAACACTGCCACTATAGCGCCACTCAGAGTCACTTTTTCGGTCAGAAAACACCAGATCACTAATAGGAGTCTGTCGATTATTTACCAGCACAAACCCATCGAGGTCGGAGTATTGAATGCTCACATCATGCAGGGTGCGATTAATGCTCCAATAATGATTTTGGGTGGTTTCAAAGCTTTTAATTGCACTACGTTCGATGGTTATTTTAGGGGAATAATTGGGTTTGATGATTAAGTGTTCTTCGTCAAAGTTTTTAATTTCGCCAGTGATTCTATCGCCATTTCTGAGTAACACGGTATCAGCAAGGCTTTGTCCACTTAAGCCCACCAGAAGCATGGCTATAGATAACGTAGGGTAGCGATTTGGCATTAGCGACTGGCTCAGCATAAACGGTGTCGGATATGTTGGCATTCTAGCCTATATCACAGCGAGTAAGGCAATAGTGTTAAGAGGAAGAGATGGAATTGGACATCAACGTCCAATTCCTGCTTTTACTCAAAGGATTAGCGGGAGTTAATTTCGGTGATTTTGAGGTTAATTAGCTGCTTCTGCCATTGGGCTTTATCTATGCCTTCGACCCAAATCACGCTGCTTTTACGCTGCTCGCCCTTGCGCAGATAGGTTTCTGGCATGCGGAAAATGGCTTCCCAGACTTCAAGTTTTTCGGTTTTTAATAAAGTACCATTATCGGCGAAGAAGCTGGCTTCGACTTCGACTAAGGTCACGTGCTCATTGCTGGTGCTAGCAAGGTCGAAACTGAGTCCAAGTTTATCGCCTTTCCATTGTCCGCCGGTAAAGCTGACTTTGATGCCATCTTTACCGGTTGAGCCTAATAATTCGGGTTGGGCAATTGCAGTGGCAGTCAAGGTGGTGACAGGTTCAGCCACAGTTTGAGTGGCGAGTGCAACACTTGGGACGCTGGCAACATTGCTTGAGGTGCTTACTGCCGTCGCAGCTAAGGCATTGGGCGCGGCTTTGGTTTCTGTGATCACATATTCCCAGGTAAAGTCGTCTTTGAGTCTGACTTGGGCGCCATTTTCTAGGGTGATTTGAGCTACGTCGGCGGCCATAACCGATGATGTGAGCAATAACAATGAGCTAAGTGCGCTAAGGCGTAATGAAGTTTGCATTAATTTTCTGGCTCCGATATCCGTCTGAGTCAATATTCTGCCCTAACATAAACAATTTGCCGCGTATTAGTCACTGTCTAAGTCGTGTTTTGACGAATAAAGTGGATTTAGCTGGAAGATACTGACTCGAATACAGATTGAGTTCACTGAGTGTGGCACTATATTGATAGCGCGGTGACAGGACACAGTCAGATAGCGGCATTATCAATCAATTTAGCGAGAGGAGATTAAGATGCAGATTAAACATGGAATTTATGGCGTCGTTATTGGCTTGGTATTGAGCGCAGCGGCATGGGCCGATGACGCCCCTAAAGTCGGCTGCGCGGCGAAATTAGAGGCCATCAGTGCCGAACTTGCCCAAGCCAAAGCAGCAGGTAATAAACATAAAGTCGACGGGCTCGAAAAGGCCTATAACGAAGTCTCAACCCATTGTGACGATGACAGCTTATATGCCGAGCGCGCCGCCAAAGTTGCGGCCTTAGAAGAAAAACTGACCGAGCGTCAAAACGAGTTGGCCAAAGCCATAGAAGAAGGTCGTTCTATGGATAAAATCAACAAGAAACGCAATAAGGTCGCCGAAGTGGAATTGGAGCTTGCTAAGGCGCGAGCCGAGCTAACCCAATAAGTCGCCTAGCTCAGTCGTTTGGATATGCATTAGGCTTAGCCCGCGTAACCTATGCTTAAAACTGTGGATTCTGTGCTGGAGTTGTAGCCCGCGCTCAGGATGAAATGTTCGGTAATGCGGTATCTAAGCCCAGCTTCTGCGCCCCAGCTGGTGGTTTTATCTTCATCCCACCTAGGTTTGCCATCGACAATTCTGGGTGAAATATTGTTAGTGTAAGACACTGTACTGATATAGCCGCTGCCGCCCGCATAAATGCTTAAGTCGGCAGTGAGGCTGTAGCTTAACCCTAAGCGAAAGAGGCTTTCTTGGCGGAAGGACTGCGCGGGCTCTGGTACGATAATGTCGGTTTCACGGCTGCGTGCATAGCCTAGGTAATATCCCCATTGCTGGTAATTATTATCGAAATGATAGGGTGCGAGTGTAATACCGTAGAGATTGTCTGCAGCGGGCACGTAATCCAGCATGAGTGCGATATAAGGTGCATTGGCGGTTTTCTCTGATTTATCTGGCATCACCAATGGCTTAGAAGTGCTATATTCGGCCGCTTGAAGCGGTTGGTATAGGCTCAATAGTCCAAAGCTAAGACAAGCGACCTTAGATGAATAACGACACATAGAATGGTTTCCTTAGAGATAGGGGAAATATTGTTCATTTTCCTTTGTGCTTGGTCAATTCAAAATGCTAAAATCTCTTTTAAAATAAGTGTTTGTAAATTTATTGTGTTTGAGCATGAGTATTTTCTAGGGTGGCATTAACCGAGGTCAACTCGGCCGTTACCTTTGTATGGGTTTGTTGCGCTAGCGCCTAGGTTGGAGTGGAATTGTGGATCAGGAAATAAGACTCGAAATTTCGGCATGGTTAGCGGGCTTTGGGATTGATAGCCAACCCTCGGACGGCATATCAACCAGCATAATGATCATTGCCTGCTTACTGCTGGCGGGTATCGCTTATCTCATTGTTCGACGTGTAGTCATACGCGCTGTCAACATGGTGATCCTGCGCTCCAAAGTCACCTGGGACGATGTGTTTATGCGTTACAAAGTGCTCGAAAAGCTGGCCATGCTAGTGCCTGCAATCGTGCTCAATCTATTAGTACCCATCGCCTTAACCGAACATCAAATCTTAAGTAATTTAATCGACCGGTTGCTGAGTATTTGGCTGGTGGTGCTGATGATCCGCGCTATTTATGCGGGTTTAGATGCGGTCGATGAAATTTCAGATGTCAATCTGGTGAGCCGACGTTTACCCGTTAAAAGCTTTGTGCAGTTAACTAAGCTGTTTTTATTCTTTGTCGGCATTATCGTTTCTATCTCCATCTTGGCCGATCAGTCCCCTGTGTACTTCCTTAGCGGCTTAGGTGTGGCGACGGGTTTTGTGATGTTAGTGTTCCGCGACACTATTTTAGGTTTTGTGGCGGGTATTCAGTTAGCAGCAAACCGCATGGTGAGCAAGGGCGACTGGATCCAGATGGACAAATATGGCGCCGACGGTGCGGTAGAAGAAGTCTCGCTGACCACAGTTAAAGTGCGTAACTGGGATAAAACCATCACTATGATCCCCGCCTATGCCTTAGTGTCGGATGCGTTTCGCAACTGGCGTGGTATGTCTGAGTCGGGTGGGCGTAGGATTAAACGCGCTGTTAATATCGACATTAACAGCATTAAGTTTTTGAGCGAGGAAGAGCACGAACGTCTCAGTAAGATCAATTGCTTAAAAGAATATTTCCCTGCCAAAATCAACGAAATCCGCGAGGCGAATGCCAGAGTCTCTGATCTTGATATGAAAGTGAATGGTCGCCATTTGACTAACGTCGGCACCTTCCGCGCTTACCTGCAGGAATACCTACAGCGTCACGATAAAGTGCACAAGGACATGACCCTAATGGTGCGTCAGCTCGCGCCAACCACAGAGGGTCTACCGATCGAGATTTATATCTTCACTAACGATACTCGCTGGGCATTTTATGAAGCGATACAAGCAGATATCTTCGACCATGTTTTTGCAATATTGCCTGAGTTTGGTCTGCAGGCTTTCCAAGCGCCAACGGGTAACGATATTCGCAGCTTAAAATCGGTGAAGGTCGAGGGTTAGTCTCGACTGATCAGAATCGCGGCTAAGGTAAGAAAGACACCGCCGCTGCTTCTGTCAAACCAATGCAGCTTGTTGCTCGCCTTTAGGCTGGGCGCAAGCACATTGGCCATGCAGGCGTAAATCATCACAAAGCTAAAATCCACTATTGCCCAAGTGGCTGCCAGTATCATAAGTTGCGGTAATTGCGGCGCGGCAAGATTGATAAATTGCGGAAACAGCGCGGCAAAAAACAGTAAATCCTTGGGATTACTGATCCCCACTAGAAACGCCTGCTGATAAAGTTGCCTTGGCGTGCCTTTGCCTTTTGATTGGCTGATCTCAAGGGGTTGACCTTGGCTCTTGGTCAACAACAGTTTGATGCCTAAAAACACTAAATAGGCTACACCGCACCATTTTAGCAAGGTAAAACCGTATTCTGAGGTGCTGATAATGGCGCCTAATCCCGCCGCTGACGCCATCATCAAGACTAAAGCGGCACTCACACTGCCAAGGCCTGTGGCCATGCTGCGCATCTTGCCGAAATGGATCCCGTGGGACATAGACAACATAGCGATGGGGCCGGGTGAGATCCCAATCAATACAATGGCCAAGAGATAGAGTAACCAAGTTTCGGGTTGCATGTGTGCCGCTCTAAATAGGGGGAAAGATTAATGCTTCGTGCTCGCCACAAAATCAGGGATCACCTTAGGATGACGGCCTTTAATGGTGCGATAGAAGCTCAAAATCTCGTGCATGTCGGTCGCGATATCACCACTGGGCTGCAATGGCGTACGGATAACGACAGTGCGGCGGCTAAAGTCTAAGCCAACGGGAGTGATAGGTACGTGAGCCTTGCAGGCAATATGGTAGAAGCCGCACTTCCAGCGGGTCACTGGACTACGGGTGCCTTCGGGCGCCAACGCTAGCTTATAATCGGTTTTCGACTCAAACAGCTGTACGGCAGCATCGACTAAGTTATTGTTTTTGCGTCTATCCACTGGGCTACCGCCAATGGCGCGGAAGAACCAGCCCCAAGGCGGGATAAAGAGTTGGTGTTTACCGAGAAAGTGAATTCGAGTGCCCAGAGCACCACGAGCTAAGATGCCTACGATGAAGTCCCAGTTACTGGTATGTGGTGCGACTATGATGATGTATTTAGCGCAGTCGGGCAGTTGGCCTTCTATCTGCCAGCCTGAAAGCTTAAGTAGCCAACGGCAAAGTGGTGTAAACATAGTTCGGTGCCCAGAGTCGAAAAATTAATAATATCATCAGCTTTTTTAGATTTTAAATTGGCTTAAGCAAGATAGTCGGTGCTGAATTCGCTATAGTACAGTTTAACCTGATTGTGGGGGAACAATACTATGTTGAAAAATGGACTATTAAACAATGCTAGCTGGCAGCGTTTTTTTGCGACACTTTTATTCTTAGTAACTTGCCATGTGAGTGCGGTGCCGACGGATGAAATTACGCAGATGCTCAAAGGCCAAGAAGACGCCTGGAATCGCGGCGATCTCGATGCTTATATGCAAGGTTACTGGAAGAGTGAGCAATTGCGTTTTGTTTCTAACGGTAAGTTTCGTTATGGCTGGGAGGAAACCCTTGCCGCTTATAAGAAAAATTATCCCAATAAAGAAGCGCTTGGTGAGCTGAAGTTCACGATAAAAGAAATCAAAATGCTCAGCAATTACGCCGCTATGGTGGTTGGGCGCTGGGATTTACGGCGGATAAAAGATGCCCCAACGGGTGTGTTTACCCTGTTGATTGAGAAAATTGACGACCGCTGGGTGATTACTATGGATCACAGTTCGGACTAAGCCGTGTCCTTTACACTCAGTACTGCACAGCAGTTCAAATTAGATTTGCGATAATAAACAGTCTGGCTTAGCGGGTGGCTCGGCGGGCAGGGTTAAATGGAAATCCTGCTGTCCGAGCTGTCTACCTTTACCGTCGTATCTCACTTCGGTGAAATGCATGCCGCCTTCAGTATCCTCAAGTAGAATGCTGGTTGAGCGCGTACCATAGTCGGGGTGACGAATATAAATTGCGGCTAAGCGCCGTTCCCACTCTATCCCCACTCCCGTGTTCGGCAATTCATTATCTTGTGGTTGAGAGTCGTCTTTCATCAGCTGTAACAGCGCTTGCACTTCTAGGTTGTCTGACTGACTTATCACAGCTTCTAGCGCTTGTTGTCCCTTCGCCATTTTCGGCCAAATATCATCGAGTGCACCATTGCTAATGGCATGAAACCCATCGGCGAGTTTAACTGTGTCTTTATTGATGCTGTTAAAACAATATAAGTCAGTACCTTGGCCGAAGATGAGATTGAATGGTTGATAATTGTCACTGTGCTCAACGAGCCAATTCGGGCACACGAGCGACCCAGAGTTGAGTGTCATAGTGATGAGTTCACCACGACTACGCATGGCTTCTGGGGGCTTTTGCGGTACGCGCAAATTCGTCACAGCGGCGACTTGTCCCTGCTTATTCACCCCAAACCAAGTGCCGCCCGCCTGCAGATCTTTTCCAGCGAGTATGTTTTCTTCCGGTGGCCAAAAGTGTGCTGGCGCGGTCGGTCTATGGTGAAACTCATCACGGTTGGCACAGATGATTAAGGGATACTTAGGATGGGCATTAATGGCGACAAAGAGTATGCACATAGCAGGCTAAATTAATCCAAAGGTAGATTAACTTAGCCTGTCTGCTCACAAATGAACAGTGTTAGTGGTGTGAGTGCTTATCCGCTTTTGCTTTTTCGTGTGTATGTTCATCGGAATGATCATGGGCGCTAGGTATTTCAGTCGTGCTTTGAACAGATGCGTGCGAAGCGCTATGGCTATGAGCATGTTCGTGGGAATGTCCATGCGAGTTCGCTACCGGCTTGCTCAGCATTAAGCGGCGTAAAAATTTACGTGGGCCTAAGCGTAGTAAGCTGGCGGCAAATAATCCCGACAGGATCAGCAGCGCGATTAAGTTCACCACTTCCGGTAAAGTGAACAGCGAGAACCACAGTGGTAGACGCAGTGCAGCGACTAAACTCACCGCAATAATACTCAGTAATATTGCCCTTTGTGGCCATGTCATTAACTTAAGCTGCGCTATGTTAAGCACAGGTGCGGCAATCAGCGGCATGATAATCGCGATAGGGCTCCAGCCACTATAGGCCAGTGCAAGAGCCAGCACCGCTGCGCCTAAGTTGCAGAAACGCATAGGTAAAAACACGAGCAACAGCACTATAACCTGCAGCAGCGGATTGCTTAATGGCACCGAAGGATGGCCGATTAAATTCACTAGGACTAGGCTGAGTAAAATCCACGGTGCGCTGCGATCGACTAAATGTGCAAAGCCGAAACGCAGGGCATTGCTAGGTAATTTAGTGTGTGGATCGGTAATAGTGACGTTAGCGTGGCTTAAATAAGCGCTAAGAATAAAGACCACAAGTAACTGGAATAACGCTATCCAAGGACCGAGCAACAGGGCGGTGATCACTAAGGCTTCTGGCCCCGCTAAGCGTTGAAACCAGCGGCGGGCTAAGCTGCTATCCTGCGGTGTTAAACCGAATTTGAAGCGCAGCGCAGCCGCACCATAGCTCAGCAGTAATATGGGCGCGAGTGTCAGTAACCAAGTCATTAATTGTTCTGTGCTGTGATCATGGTGGGCATGTTCGTGGCCGCCAGAATCCATTAATAGCAGCATCACGAGCAAGCCTATACCGAGCAAACTGCCGATACCAGCTTGGTATTCGTATTTGCCTTGCTTGTCGGTATCGTGTTGACCGTGGGGTTGATGTAGCACCACATGCAAAATCGAACCGGTAACAAACGCTTGTAAATAAACGGTATTTTCTAAACTGAGCTGAGTGATTAATTGCTCGCCTGCAAAGTAACCTACACCCGTAAGCAGCATCATAGCGACCAGCACTAAGCTAGCCCAACGGGTGCCGACTTGAGGTTTGAGTAACCACCAAATGGCGAGGCCGACGGGGAGGCGATGCATAATGACCCCGAGTGCGAGTAAAATCGAATTGCCATCTTGCTGCGCCAATACCATAGCGCCACCGTCTGTGATGGTGTGCAGTAGCAAGCCACCGATCCCTAGGGACAAGGTGAGATTATGGGTGATTTCTGAATAACGGTGGAATAGGCGTTCGCTGGCGGTCGGTCCCCAGATACCTAGGAATACAAAAACAACGGCTAACAAACCACCATGCTGCAGCAGCTCTGGCAAGATGTGGATCAACACTAATCCGCCTAATGAGACGAATATAAAGCCATCGAGCCCCTTCTGTAATCCGCTGCCCGATGAAAAGTAGCGATAAAACAGTGGCCCAATTAAGAGTGCGATACAACTAGCAAGAAGATAGAGCATGGATTCCACGGAAATTTGCTGAAAAAACGCCATAGTATACCAGCTGTAAGTCAAAGTGAGCAGTGACTTGCTGGCAATTTACCAAACTGACATTTTGCGCTGGGGTTTTCGGGGGCGAATTTTATTCACTTTGGCCATTTAGCGGAGAAATTTTCACATCAACATCGAGAAAAGGTTATACAATATGGGCTTATGTTGGCTTGGGTGTTGATACGTTAAATGGATATATTTTCTGCTGCGGTAATGTTGTTTTTGATCATGGACCCCCTGGGGAATTTGCCGATTTTTGCGTCGATTCTACGGCATATCGATCCCAAGAAACGTCGTAAGGTATTGATCCGCGAGTTACTCTTCGCCTTAGTGATCATGCTGTCTTTCCTTTATGCGGGTGAGGCTATCTTAAGTTTCTTAAATCTTCGCTCTGAGTCTGTGAGTATCGCGGGCGGGATTATCCTGTTTCTTATCGCGATTAAAATGATTTTCCCCCAACCCGGTGGTGTCGTTGGATTAGCCGCGGGAGAAGAGCCATTTATCGTGCCTATGGCCATTCCCCTGATGGCAGGTCCATCGATTCTTGCCGCTTTGATTCTACTGGCGCATACCGATAGCTCACGCATGGGTGATTGGACCATAGCATTAGTGTCTGCTTGGGGGGCAAGTGCAGTGATCTTAATGTTTTATAAACTCTTTACCCGTGTGCTGGGTGAAAAAGGCCTCACTGCGGTTGAGCGTTTGATGGGCATGGTATTGGTCATGATCTCAGTACAAATGTTCCTCGACGGTATTTCAAATTATCTAAAAACCGCTGGCTAAATTTATCTCGCTTGCTTAAAACGAAACCGCATTAACACTGTTAATGCGGTTTTTTTATGGCAGAAATCTGGTAGGAATACCCTCAGAACAGAGATTTGCTGAATAAACGCTGACAAAAGTGTAAATCTTTCTGGTGAAGCAATGTATCAAGTTGTTACTGGTGTGTAGTGCTGCTAATGTCGAAAACTCCGTCTGTATCTTGAGATGGGGCAACCCTGAGTAGATGACTCATAAAGGCAAATTTGTCTTAATACAAAGAGACACTAGTCTTAATAAATAGAATGGCGTTGGTTGTTACAGTAAGGATGTTAAAAATGCGAAGTGCAAAAGGCGTGACAGCGTTTGGACTGATGTTGGCATTGATTAGCGGCGCGAGTATTGCGGCTCCGAATCATACGCCTGCAGATGCGGGTGTGATTAATAAAGATCGAATTTTATATTGGTTGATTAAGCGTGGCGAAGTGGCCGCCGATGCCAGTGATAGCGTCAAGCAGGAAGCGATAGAAGCGTATATTCATCGTGCCACATTGGCTCAACCTAAGGCGCCGCGCATCGAAGTTGAAGCCGAACACGCGCGTCTGCAAAGAGCTAAGTCATCGCAAATGATGCGCTCACCCGCACAGCGTTTACTGGTTGATGCGGATGTAAAAAAAACCGTTAAAGTACTCTCTATATTAGTGGATTTTCCTGATTTAAAACATGATAACAATGGCTTAAGTGCGGGCGATACGGCCATGTATTACCCAAGTTATCCTGCGTCCCACTACAAGGCATTACTCTTTTCGACGACTGGCTTTAATGGTCCACAGGGGCAGACGTTAGATTCGGCTTATCAATATTATCAAGCGGTTTCAGGGCAAACCTTCTCCTTTACTGGGGATGTAAAGGGTTGGTATACCGCCTCACAAAATGCCGAATACTATGGTGCTAATGATCCAGATACTCGTAGTGATTCACAGGTCGAACAATTGGTAAAAGAAGCCGTATCTCAAGCCGTCGCGAATATGTCTCCTGCAGAGTTGGCTAGCTATGATGTTGAAGACCAAAATGACTTGAACAACAACGGTAATTACAACGAGCCCGATGGCATTATCGACCATGTGATGATTTTCCACTCTAGCATAGGTGAAGAAGCCGGTGGTGGAGCTTTAGGCGCGAGTGCAATTTGGTCGCATCGATTTTTTGTTGACCAAGCAACCAATGGCTATGCGCTTCCTGGTACGGATAAAAAAGTATTCGGTTATACCATTCAGCCTATCGATGCGGCCACGGGCGTGTGTACCCATGAGTTTGGCCATGATTTAGGTCTGCCAGATGAATACGATACCACTGAAAATGATAATAAAGACGGCTCGCCTGTAGGGTTATGGTCTTTGATGTCTGGTGGAAGTTGGGCTGGCGCTATCGCTGGTGCCCAGCCGAGTGGCTTTAGTCCCTATGCGCGCTCTTACCTACAGGAAAGATATAAAGGTAAGTGGTTGAATGAACGTGAAATCAGTTTAGATAGTATTCCAAAATCTGGCATGGATGTGACCTTGAATGAGGCGGTTAATCATCAGGCGGTTAACCAGATCTCCATTCCACTTCCTCCAACGCCAATCCCCTTTAAAACACCTTATCAGGGCAGTTATCAGTATTATTCTGGTCAAGGGGATATGCTGAATAACAGCATGAATTTCAATGTTACTTTGCCCACAGCCACGACAGATAAACTGATCCTGAGTATGAAAGCCAGTTGGAGTATTGAACGTGACTATGACTACATGCAAGTGAAAGTGGATGGTGAGGCTATTGCGGGTAATCACACTAAGTTTAACAATGGGGTAAATAGCGCTCGTCATATTATTACTGGCGAGTCGTCTGCGATTGCTCAGGCGGAAGGCAATGATGCTTGGGTAACGTTAGAGTATGATTTATCTGCCTATTCAGGGAAAACGATTGCGGTCGAGATCAATTATGTCACCGATGACTATACCGGAGGATCAGGGATCACTCTCGATAACATCAGTGTTAAACAAAATACCACTGAGTTCTATAGTGATAACGCCGAAGTCGCGGATAAAGTGACGTTCTATGGTTATAGCCGGATTAAGGACTCACGTCCTGGGCCAGCATCTCGCTATCTTATCCAACTGCGTAGCCATAACGGTGTCGATGCTGGCTTAAAAGCCGCAAGTTTTGATCCTGGTGTATTAGTCTGGTTAGAAGATTTTGGTTACAGTGACAATAATGTCTCAGACCATGCGGGCCATGGCTTGATTGGCGTGATTGATGCTGACCAAAATCTTATAGGCACTCGCTCTACTGACGAGCAGATCCGCGATGCAGCCTTTAGCACAGTAAAACAAACCTTCTACTTAGGTGACAATAATCGCGATGCTGTCAGTCTGTTTGATGACAGTCTAGATTACAGTGCGCCGCTACAACCGCAGTCAGGTATGGTATTGCAGCAGTTAGGTTTGACGATGCAGGTACTATCGCAAGCCAGTAATAACAGCACAGCGGTTATTCGGTTAGCAAATGCAAATTCTGATGCTGTAGCGCCGTTAAAAGTCAGTTTTACTAATACAGTCAATCAATTAGTTGTAAATTTCACCAGTAATGTCAATGGTGGTGCGGGAGCATTAACCTACGCTTGGGATTTTGGTGATGGCACCACAAGTGCAGCGGCTTCGCCAACCCATACCTACGCAAGCGCAGGCTCTTATACTGTGACGCTTACTGTGACAGATGCGAGTAATAAAGATATTAGTAGTCTGACAGTGACCGTTACTGCACCAGTTACGCCGCCAGTCACACCTCCGGTGACTCCGCCGGCGAATGAGAGTTCTGGCGGTGGTAGTCTAGGTTGGTTGAGCCTTGCTTTCCTTGGCTTATTGACTTGGCGTCGTCAGTTAAATATTCGCTAAGTGAATCGCGTAATAGCAGATCAAAAATGCCTCTAATTTAGAGGCATTTTTATTTGTCATCAGTCATTAGTGCAGCTTTGGCTAAAACTCGGATTCATAACTGACGGATAGCTTGCTCGGCCGCAGGCAGAAAGATTTCACTGACAATCATTTCGTGTTCACCGTGATGAAAATAGCGGCGGCGTCCCCAGAGTTCATGTTCGACACTCTGATCTAAACTTTCGGCTAAATGCGCGAGGCGACTACAGGTCTCAAAACTGGCGACTTCAATTCTGCCAGGGATAAAATGATCTTGGCTAAACAGCAGTTCACCTAAGGGGCGGGTGCCCAGCCCTAAAAAATCCGCTTGGCGCTCGGCCATTAACTTTTCGGGGATCAAGGTTCTGGCAAATACCCAAGGGATTGAGTCGAGGCAAAGTAACACTTCGCGGATCCATACTGAGCCTTGCTGGGGATATTCGCCATCTAAGGGCGCATGCAGCCCTTCGCCAAGGACTTTGACTTCAAATTGAGTGCAGCAAGTTTTGAGTTTTTGAGTTAGGCTGCCTGTAGCTAGCAACCATTCTTTCAAGGGCGATTTTGGGAGTTTGTCGGCTAGTTCGGCTGAAAACCACTGAATAGATTCACCATAGGGGAAGCTTAAGCTAGTCACATTCATTAAATACTCGTTACAATATAGGCAAACGTCGGCAGTTTAACATGTCGCGACACTAGCATATATACCCAAGCGACCTCCTGATACTGATCTGGCGTTTTCAGGTTGTTTGGCTATATAGATTGGGAAGTATTTTCCATCACCATGATTGTTTTTAGGGAGCCGCAAGTCGCTATGAAAAAATTACTCTCAGTCTGTCTGATCCTGTTTACCAGTGTTTTCAGTGTTTATGCGGTCGATGAAAAAGAAGCCGCACCCGCGGCAACACCTACGGGGGAGTACGCCTACTATGGTTTTGAGCCCGAAATCGTCACTAACTACATTTCTAACCGTAAGAAATTAGGGTTTGTGAAGATCAGCGTCGAGTTAATGGTGAAGAGCCCCGATGATCTGGTCACTATTGAGCGTCACGATCCGCTATTACGCGCCGCGATTGTGGAAGTGTTAGGTAATCAATCGGAAGAAAAGATTAAGTCACTCACTGGCCGTGAAGAGATTCGCCGCGAGTGCTTCGATATGGTCAATAACTTGATCACTCAAGAAGCAGGTAAAGCATTGATTGTAAACTTACTCTTTACCTCTTATCTGTACGATTAATTCATTGTCTTATTCTATGGGCTGACTTATGTCGGCCCATTGCGTTACAAGAGCTGCTATGTCAAAACCTGTCGTTAAATCCGTTCCATCAGCGACTGCGAAAACCGCAACCCGCGCAGCGAACCCCCGCCAAAAAGCTAACGCATCTAAGCAGGTTAAACCTGAAGGCAGGGCAAAACTAAGCAAAGACAAACCTAGGGCTGAAATCAAAAAAGCCCTGCATCCGCGTAATGCCCACTTGAATGGCTATGATTTTCCGGCGCTAATCAGTGCATTCCCTCGGCTGAAAACCTTTGTGCGGCCCACGCCCTATGGCGCGTTGTCGATAGATTTTGCCGACCCCTTGGCAGTCAAAACCCTCAATGCGGCGCTACTTAAACATCACTATGGGATTGGATCTTGGGATATTCCTCAAGGAGCGTTATGTCCTCCAATTCCCGGACGCGTCGATTATGTGCATTACGTAGCAGATCTGTTAGCCGAAGGCGATAAGTCATGTGCCATGGATAAGGCGAGAGTGCTAGATATTGGTACAGGCGCGAACGGTATTTATCCCATATTGGGCAGCCAAGTGTATGGTTGGCAATTTGTTGCCTCGGATATCAATACCCATTCACTCACCAATGTGCAGAGTATTATCGAGCAAAACCCAGCGCTGCAAGGGCGGATAAGCTTACGATTACAGCCAGATGACAAGGCGGTCTTCAATGGAGTAATCCAAGCCGAAGAGCGTTTTGAGCTCACCCTGTGTAATCCTCCATTTCATGCCTCTATGGCCGAGGCGAGCGAAGGTACAAAGCGTAAGGTGGCCAATCTACAGCTTAATCGTGGGAGCTCAGTAAAGGCTGCACCTAAGCTGAATTTCGGCGGCCAAGCGGCAGAGCTTTGGTGCCAAGGCGGAGAGCGACAGTTTTTGGCGACTATGATCCGTGAGAGTCAGATGTTTGCAGAGCAATGCCTGTGGTTCACTAGCCTAGTGTCGAAGCAAGAAAACCTGAAACCTTGTTATCAAGCCTTAGCACAGTTGAACGTTGATACAGTGAAGACGATTGAAATGCAGCAAGGCAATAAAATTACGCGGGTTTTAGCGTGGAGCTTTCAGTCGGCCGCTAAGCGCAAACTCTGGCGCGCTGAACACTTAGCCAATTAAGATTTTCAGTTTACTTAATAACAAAACAGGCGCCATTATTGGCGCCTGTTTTGTTAAGGGTAAAAAGAACCACTGTTACTGCGGCTTTTCTTCTTGATGATCACGGCGGAATAACGCCCACTCTTCTATGGCTTCACCGTTTGGCAAGGTACAGATACCATGCTCACCTTCGGCGGTTTTCTCTATTACTAAGCTACCACCCTGAGAGATGCAATACTCAGAGGCCGGATTAGCAATCTTAACTTGCGCAGCAGGTTTTTCAGCTTCGCCGCAACCCACGAGTGCCACAGTTGCCAGCAGTAAAGTTGCAGTAAACGGTAATAGGCCTTTCATAGACACTCCTTGGTGACTTATTTACGCCCTAAAATTCGCAGAATGCGTAGGAATAAGTTGATGATATCCATATACAAAGCGGCAGCGCTATCGATGGCATTATCTATGGTTTTCGGAATTTGATTCGCCCGTCCCCAGTCGTAACCTATATATCCGCAGAAAATCAGCACCACTATCCAATCTAAAATGCCGTGGTGAGTATTAAAGATAAACACTTCAATTAGCTCGACTACGATAACCAGCAACAAAGCAATCGTGAGTGCACCGGCAATTTTCTGGAAAAAGGCGGGAAAGAGTGTGCCTAGACACATCATGGCAATGGTTACTAGGCCAGTAATGCGAATGGCTTCCGTCACTAATTCAGGGTCGTATTGACTGACTACCATATTGATAATTAAGCCGAAGGGGACGACTACAAAGTTGTAGCCAATAAAGCTGACCACGGGATTGCTCGATTTTTGAAACAGATAAATCCCGAAAAAACAGGAGGCAAAATAGCCGATAAAGAAAATCCAAGGATTCACGCTGGCAATCGCTTCTGGGTCTATATTGGTGACCATCCAATAGTTAACGGCAAAACCCCAAATCAGCGTGAGGCCGATAACGAGGTTGTAGATACCAGCGCCAACGATGGGATCATCTGTGGTCATGCGATCAAATACACTGTTTTCCGAATCCATATATTTTCCTTTTTATTTCCGTATGTTAACTGGTCGTTCAGCCTCACCAGCGTCGGGCTAACTTAAGGCAAGTAAAGCTGTTTTTCAAGCGAGAATATCTTAAGCTTGAGTACCACAAACACTACATTTCGCGTGTTTCGGGAGTTTCATCTCACGAAACTCCATCGTCATCGCATCGATCATCAACATGCGGCCCGCTAAGGTTTTACCCATACCAGTGATGACCTTGATGGCTTCAACTGCCTGCAAGCAACCTATCATGCCGACGACAGGCGCGAGTATGCCCGACTCGACGCAGCTGAGTTGTTGCTCGCCAAATAGGGCGCTAAAGCAGTGATAACAAGGTGTGTCGCTGTGATAATCAAACACTGTGACCATGCCTTCCATCCGAATGGCCGCCGCGGACACTAAGGGCACTTTATGCTTAAAACAGCTGAGATTGAGTTGTTCGCGCACACTGACATTATCGGTGCAGTCGAGCACTAGATTGTGATCGGCGACAAGGGCGTCAATCTCATGATCATCTAATACGGCATTGATAATGTTGATCTTAATGAAGGGATTGAGCTGACTAAGGCTCTGTTTGGCCGATTCGACTTTTGGCTGGCCGACATTGGCATCTTGATGCAGCACTTGGCGCTGCAGGTTAGAGAGTTCAACTGTATCAAAATCGACCAGAGTCAACTCGCCAATCCCCGCAACTGTGAGGTACTGGCTGGCGGCGCAACCTAAACCGCCTGCGCCTATCATCAACACTTTTGCTTGTTTTAGGTGTTCTTGGCCGTCGATATCCATGGCTTTGATGGAGATCTGACGGCTGTATCTTAAGAGTTCACTGTCGCTGAGAATATCGTCAGGCACATTCATGGAGATTTTCCTAGCAAAGCACGCTGTTAAAGGGCTCGACTGTCACTTGGGTGCCAGCGGGTGTATCCCCTTGGAATTGTTCCAATAAAACGAAACAGTTCGCTAGGCTCATCGAGGTCAACATACCTGAACCTTGGCTACCAGTAATGGCAACCTCAAGTTTGCCCTGCGCATTACGGCTTAAAATGCCCCGTTGATATTCGACGCGGCCCGGTTGTTTACGCACTGGCGTGGTGAGCGTAGCGTCTAACATCAAAGGTGCAACTGGGGTTAAACCCTGCATCTTGTTCAGTATTGGCCAAACCAGCTTGTAAAATGTCACCATAGAAGACACGGGGTTCCCCGGTAAACCACAGAATACTGCCTTGCCAATTTTGCCCATGGCGAAGGGCTTACCTGGTTTGATGGCGAGTTTCCAGAAGGTGATTTTGCCTTCTTCATCGAGGATTTGTTTCGTAAAGTCTGCTTCGCCGACCGACACGCCGCCCGAGGTTAATACCATGTCGGCTTGGCTGGCGGCATGGCGAAATGCCTGACGTATGGCTTCAGGATCATCGGCGATTACGCCTAAATCGAGCCATTCCACATTAGCGCGACTGAGTAAACCTTGAATCGAATAACGATTCGAATCGTAAATTTGTCCCGGTGCGAGTTCGCTGCCAACGGGACGCAGTTCATCGCCTGTGGAGAAAAAGGCCACTTTAAGCTGACGATAAACTCGCACTTGGCTAACACCAATAGTGGCCAACACCCCGAGTTCGGCAGCACCAATTTGAATGCCAGCACTGAGCACTTTAGTGCCTTGGGTGAGTTCTTCACCGCGGCAACGCACATTGGCGCCTTGTGCCCTAGGATGGCGGATATGAATAATCTCACCTTCAACCTCGGCTTCTTCCTGCATTTGCACTGTGTCATAACCTGTAGGCACGGGCGCGCCCGTCATGATCCGCACGCAGGTATTAGGTTTGGCTTCACCTTTAAAACCATGGCCAGCGAAGGAACTGCCGATAAGGCGCAATGCGGTCTGATTGGTTTGCGTATTTAAGTCGACAAAACGGAAGGCGTAGCCGTCCATAGAGGAGTTGTTAAAGGGCGGCAGGTCGATGCAGGAAGCTAAATCTTCTGCTAGGACGCGGCCAAGGGCATGGGGAAGCAATACGACTTCGGTGTCTGACACTGGACTAACTTGCTCGAGCAAAAGGGGAATAGCTTGATCTGGATGCATTAAGCTAGGTTGCGAACAAGGATCGGCTGTTACGGACATTAGGGTCTGCCTTATATGCAATGGGTCGTAATGACGCTGAATGAATTTCCACCTGATTATGACTGGCTATTATGCCACGCTGATCTGGGATGGCTATGATTTGCATGTGAGTTTCTGTGATAGGCCAGTCAGTTTTTTCTGCCACTTTGGGCGATAACCTCGCTAGAAGTCATACAATTTACTGCGCTAATTCGAGGGTTGAACGCGAGTCGATGAACAAATGAAAATCATTTTTATCAATGAATCATTAACTTAGCAAGAAATCCAAAGGTAAATTTTGTTGCTTTTGTCGACCCCCTTGATGACAATGTCCCCCATGATTCAGTTCGAATGCAAAAGAGGATTTACTATGCTGTCTGCAACTATGATCGAAAAGTTGAATGAACAAATTAATATGGAGTTCTTCTCCTCAAATTTATACCTGCAAATGAGTGCGTGGTGTGAAGATCAGGGATTTGAAGGCGCAGCTAAGTTTATGCGTGAGCACGCGGATGAAGAAATGGGCCATATGCGCCGTCTGTTCACGTATGTGAGTGAAACTGGTGGCTTACCTTTGTTAGGTGCGATTGCGGCGCCACAGTCACAGTTTGATTCTTTACTGGCGTTGTTTGAATTAACCTATGAGCATGAGCAGCTTATTACCCGTCAGATCAATGCCTTGGCCCATGCCGCATTTTCGAATCAAGATTACTCAACCTTTAACTTCTTACAATGGTATGTCGCTGAGCAGCATGAAGAAGAAAAGCTGTTTAAGTCGATTGTCGATAAGATACGTTTAGTGGGCGAAGATGGTAAGGCACTGTTCTTTATTGATAAAGATTTAGCTAAGCTAGCCTCTAAGGGGGGCGAAAGCATAATGAACGGTCAAGGCCAACCACAGGCTTAAACCCGTTTTATTTGCCACAAAAAAGCAGCCTAGGCTGCTTTTTTGCTCTTTATCGTTTTATTTTTTATAAGCTTAGATATTCACGCATTTATCTTGATAGCCATCATTCAACAGTGCTGTGTGCTTGATGCGTAGCAAGGGAGTGATTTCATTGAAGGGGAGCGGCTTGGAGATCAAATACCCTTGAGCGAAGTGACAACCTAAATCTCGTAGGAAGTGCCACTGTGCTTCGGTTTCTATGCCTTCAGCAACTAACTCCATTTCTAGGCTTTGCCCCATCATGACAATCGCTTTGACTAAGTTGGCGTTCGAGTTATTTTCGAGGGCATTTTCCACAAAGCTGCGGTCGATTTTAATCACTGAAATCGGGAATTTTTTCAGATAACTCAGGGAAGAATAACCCGTACCAAAGTCATCGATATAGATTTGCGAGCCTAAATGACGAATAGACTCGAGCGTGCTCAAGCAATGGCTGGCATCGCCCATCAGCATGCTTTCAGTGATCTCAATATGCACATTTCGTGGGTTAACGTGGTGGCGGTTGAAGCACTCTTGCAACACTTGGTCGAACCCCATGCCGCGTGTATTGATACATTGGCGGCTGGAAACATTAATCGCGACATTGATATTTAAGCCACTTTTCTGCCATTGCCTCAGATCATGCATGGCTTGGTTGAGCACCCATTCGCCCATAGGCTCTATCAGTCCGGTCTCTTCGGCTAATGGGATAAATTGATCCGGCGGGATCAACCCAAGCTCGGGGTCTTGCCAGCGGATAAGGGCTTCGACGCTGCAGACACTTCCGGTTTGCATATCCACGATAGGTTGATAATGCAGGGCAAATTCATTTTGTGCCACGGCACGGCGTAGACGTTGTTCTAACTCCATCCGAGCGAACATGGCTTGATTCATACCCGCGGTGAAGTATTTAAAATTGTTCCGTCCCGCATCTTTGGCTTGATACATGGCGGTTTCGGTATTGCGGGTGAGTGAGCCGGTATCGAACCCATCTTCGGGATAGACGCCAATACCAAAGCTGGCCGAAATCTGGATCTCGCGGTCATTTAAGTTAAATGGCATACCTAAGGTTTCAATGATTCGGGTTGCCATGTGTTCGATGGCGAGTTCGTTAGTCAGTCGTGGCAAGATAAGCACAAACTCGTCGCCACCGATACGTGCGATAAAATCGGTTCTCCCCGCAATGCCTTCTAAGCGCTTTGCGACATCTTTAAGTAATAAGTCGCCAGTGGCATGGCCTTGTACATCATTGATATATTTGAATTGATCCAAATCAATCAGCAAGATAGCCAGCTTGCGAGAGTCATGCTGCGCCACATGGATTTCGTGCTGCAGTCGTTCATTGAACAGCTTACGATTAGGCAGCCCAGTTAATCCATCGAAGTTGGCCTGATACCAAAGATCCTGCTCATATTGCTTACGCTTACTGATATCCATAAATAAACCAATATGTTGGATTATTTTACCTTGCTCATTTCGCACCACAGTAATCGCTAGATACTCGGGATACACTTGGCCATCTTTGCGTTTATTCCAAACTTCACCTTCCCATTTCCCTTCTTTTTGTAGTGACTCCCACATGGCGGTGTAAAAGTGCTTAGGATGACGGCTAGAGCTGAGTAGGGAGGGACTGCGGCCTTTCACTTCTTCCAATGAATAGCCCGTAATGTGGCAAAAAGCGGGGTTGACCAGTTCGATATGGTTGTCGGCATCTGTCACCACTATGCCTTCGGCAGAATAGTCAAACACAGCTGCAGCGCGGCTTAGGGCATGGTTCGCTTTTTGCCGTTCGCTAATCATACGGTTCATGGCACAGGCCATGCGGGCGAGTTCATCTGTGCCTGAGACTTGGATATTAATATTGAGCTGTGGATCTGCTGCCATTTGCTGCATGTCATTGGCAATCTTAGTGATCTTATCCATAAAATTGCGGATGATCTTTTGTCCAAGCCAAAGTGTGATGGTCGCGGTGAACAAAGCCGAGAACAAGTATAAGCCGAGTAAGATTAAGGTGTGGTTTTGTTGATATTCGCTCTGCTGCGCCATGTTCTTGGTGATATTTTGCGCCAGCAAATGTAGTTGATTGATACGCTGAGTGGTGAGATCCCACCACTCCTGGCTATCAATTGGATGTGGCGGCATTAATAGTTGGCTCATCGCTTGGCTTAATTTGTCCTCACTGGCTGGGACTTGCGCGATGGCTTTGATCTCCGTCATCGGCAAACCTTGCTGCTGCAGTTGCTGCAACTTGACCATGCTGAATTGGTATTGATTTATGCTGTCCTCAATGGTTTTCAGCGCCGCCTTAAATTCGGGTAGAGAACGAGTCTCGTGACTGAGTTCATCCAAATTAAGCTGAATCGTCGCAAGTGCTGCATTAAATTTTTGCAGTGAAATCTCACTGCCCTTAAGCAAATAGTCCTGAAAACTGCCCATTAAGCCACCGTAACCTAAGTAGGCATTAATATTTTGTGCCAGAGCGCTAATGCGAGTTTGTTGTTCAATTTGCTTGCTGATTTGCAGAATGCGTTGATTTTCTGGCGAATCTTGTAGGTTTTGTAGTAAGGACCTTCTATCGGAAATTGATGCATTACTCGCGTGCATCACGGCTCGCTCATATTCATACATGAAGGAGATTATGGTGCGGTAATCATTAATATTGAGTGACTTGCTAAGCAGTAATTGATTGATGGCACTTCGTTCTTTTACGGCCAACTCCTGCACCATAAGTAGGTTCAATAGATCGGTATAGGCACGGGACTGACTGATTTCATTGGTTTGTAACTGTAATAACTGAATGAGCTGCAAAAGCTGAGTGTGGAATTGATTATAGAGTTCCGTAAACTGACTCAGTGTTTCGTCTGTGTGGTTTTGGTGAACGTTAGCGAGCTTGTGGCCAGTGAGTTTGAGCGCATCTAACAATGCGTTCATTTTGTTTGCTTCAATACTTTTAGGGTCGAGCGCCTCCAGAAGATGCTCTAAAGGCTCACTGTTCAGTAATGCATCGAGTGCTTTTGATCTAGTCGCTTGTTGCTGTAATAGCACTTCATCGGTTGGTCGCTGATTTGTACTTAGACCATATTCGTTTTGCAACTGATAGAGTAGCTCAGTGATTTGTACCGTCGTTTGTACCGCAAGATGGTTGTGCTTGGCCGAGTGTGATTCCTTTATCAAGTCATGCATGCGCGTCAGAATGAAAAAGCTCATCATTAATAATGGGACTAACGAAAACAGAATGAGCTTTTGCTTCAAACTGAGATGGTGTAGCGCTGACGGCATTAAAGATCACTCCACTCGTTCACCTAGGCAGAAAAAGAAAATTCAACGTAATAACGTTGAATCCGAGTTACAAATAGGACTAGGCACAGGGTGAGGATATTTAACATAGGCGGCCAGCCACCGCGACCTTTAGTTTATGGATATCTAATCTAGGTCACGAAATTAAGCAAATTGTTATATATCATGCTAAGAGACTATTTTTATTAACCTATTTTGCACCTATCAAACAAGTATTTTCTTTGTCTGTGATGTGAAGCAGTATTTCATCATTCGAAAGAATGACTTGTTTAACTTTACCTTTTATCGGTTTTTTTAGTGCATTAGGTTGAACGCGATTGTTAACGGTAAATCTACTTAAATAAAAAGGACGTTTGCCGCAGCTAAACGTCCTTCTATTTAAATCAATGCCCTAGATTCAGGCGATTGGCATGTTATCTAGCCGACATTGGCCAGCAATGATTTGCGATAAACGACAATATCTTCAATCGTCAACACGGGTATATTGTGCTGCGCACCGAAGGCAATAATTTCGGGTAAACGCGCCATAGTGCCATCGGTGTTAGTGACTTCACACAATACGCCAGCGGCTTTTAAACCCGCGAGTTGCATTAAATCAATAGTGCCTTCAGTGTGACCACGGCGGGTCAACACCCCACCCGGTTGGGCGCGAAGTGGATACACATGGCCAGGACGAGCGAGATCACTTGGCTTAGCGCCATCGGCAATCGCCGCTTTAATGGTGGTCACGCGGTCAGCGGCAGAAACCCCTGTAGTCACACCGACTTTAGCTTCAATACTCACAGTAAACGCCGTGCCGTATTGGCTCGAGTTGTTTTCCACCATAGGGGGTAACTCGAGGGCTTTGACTTTTGCATCGGGTAAACACAGGCAAACAATACCGCTACATTCACGGATGAGCATGGCCATTTGAGCGTTAGTCAGCGTCTCGGCAGCGAAAATTAAATCGCCTTCGTTTTCTCTATCTTCGTCATCGACAACTAACACACCTTGGCCTTGACGCAGGGCATTAAGACCCGCTTCAACGCGTTCGATAGCAGTACCAAAAGGAGCAAGTAAAGACTGATTCATGGTTAATATCCTTAAATAAACGACATTGGAATATCCAGAATCAGGGCGTGCAGAAATACAACGTAATCAAACCCAATGGCTCGATTTTGCTGTAGCAATATCACTTCACTTGGGGTGAAGTTATTGCAAAACATGAGGCTAACACTGAGATATATCAGCGCATTGCACTGAGATACCACAATGTTGTCTTACATTCTCTTCCATCCGGACTCAGCACTGTCGCCATTAAAGCAAACAGTCCATTACCGTCGGCTCTGGAATAGTCAGTTTTGCACTAGGCAAAATCTAAGGCACCAGATCTGCTGACCCCGAAAGTGATTTCGGGCGCTCGCGGGCTTTGGGTGTCGCTCAGCAAAATAATCACTTAGTCGTTACCCATTTACCGCCGGTGGGGAGTTTCACCCCGCCCTGAGAATTTGCTTTTGAGCCATTTGCGCTCAAAAACGCGGTTATGTTGCTCTTATTTACCGCGAATGGCAACTTCTCGCGTTCAATGTTTGCGCTAGTGCACACCTGACCACTATCATACTGAACACATAAGCTAATTGACTTGCCGTCGCATTCTTCGACGGTCGTTATGGACGTCACAAGGACGTATAAATGCGCTCTCTGCTACTCACTTTAGGTATTGTTATGCTGTTATCCGCTTGTTCGACCTCCAAAGGGCAAGTACCCGCCCCGGTTGCTGAAAAAATTCCCCATGTGATGACTTTACATGGCGTAACGCGTACCGATGATTACTATTGGCTGCGTGATGATGAGCGCAAAGATCCTAAAGTGTTGGCCTATCTCAACGCTGAGAATCGCTATACCGCGGCTTATTTCAAACCATTAAAGCCGCTGCAAGATGGTCTTTATAAAGAGTTAACCGAGCGTTTAGTCGCCGACGAGTCGAGCGTGCCGTACCAATGGCATCAGCACAGCTACTATCACAGATACCAAGAGGGCAGCGAATATCCGCTGATCAGCCGTAAGGGCGCCGATGGTGTTGAGCAAGTGATGCTCGATGTTAACGAGCGAGCTAAGGGCCATGAGTTTTATGGTTTAGGCGGCGCGAGTGTGAGCCCAGATGAAACCATGTTGGCCTTTGGTGAAGACGTCCTCAGCCGCCGTGTATATCACATCTATTTTAAAGACTTGGCTTCGGGCGACATGATCACCGACGTGCTTGAAAATACTGAAGGTCGCGTAGTGTGGGCGAACGACAACAAGCATGTGTTCTATATCGCCAAAGATCTAAAAACCTTGCTGGGCTATCAAGTGTATCGCCACGAGCTGGGCACTAAGCAATCGAGCGATGTCTTAGTGTATGAAGAACAAGACGATTCTTTTTATATCTCGCTGGGCAAAACCTTAGATGAATCGCAAATTGTGTTGTTCCAAGAGAGCACCACAACGAGCGAAGTGTCAGTGCTCGATGCCAGCGAACCTTTGGGTTTATTCAAGCCAGTGTTAGCGCGGGAAGAAGGTCACGAATACAGTGTGTCTAAGCTGGGTGATAGTTATTATATTCTTACCAACTGGCAGGCGACAAACTTCCGTTTGATGAAGGTCGCCATCAAAGATGCGGCGGACAAATATAAGTGGCAAGAAGTGGTTGCGCATAACCCCAATGCCCGTATCGAAGACGAGTTAGTGCTCAAGGATTATCTGATTATTCAGACCCGCGAAAATGGCCTAACGCGCATTAAAGTGATGCCGTTCAACGGTCAAAAGCCCTTCGAACTGAGCTTTGATGAACCTGCCTATGTGATGGGGTTAGATGTTAATGCCCAGCAAGACAGCAATAAGTTACGCATTTTCTACTCTAGCCTGACAACGCCAGAAGCCGTGTACGAATATTCGCTGGTGAATCCCGATAGACGTGATTTATTGAAACAAGATCAAGTCTTAGGCGGCTTCGATGCCAGCCAATATCGTGCCGAACGTGTGTTTGTGACTGCCCGCGACGGTGTGAAAGTGCCTGTTTCTTTGGTGTATCGCAAAGATAAATTCAAGAAAGACGGCACTAACCCTCTGTATCAATATGGTTATGGATCTTACGGTTACACTGTTGAACCCGATTTTTCTTCATCCGTTATCAGTCTACTCGATCGCGGCTTTGTGTATGCCATCGCCCACGTGCGCGGCTCAGAAATGCTCGGCCGCCCTTGGTATGACGACGGTAAGCTGTTGAATAAGCAAAACACCTTCAATGATTTTATTGATGTAACTACGGCATTAACGGCGCAAGGTTATGGTGATAAAAACAAGGTCGTCGCCTCAGGCGGCAGCGCGGGCGGTTTGCTAATGGGCGCAATTGCTAACCAAGCGCCGGACAAGTATTTTGCCATCGCCGCCCATGTGCCGTTTGTTGATGTGGTGACCACTATGCTGGACGAGTCGATTCCGTTGACCACCAATGAGTACGACGAGTGGGGTAATCCGAACGAGAAAACCTATTTCGACTATATGCTCAGCTACTCGCCCTACGACAATGTCACCGACCATGAATACCCACACATGTTAGTGACGACGGGTTTGCATGATTCCCAAGTGCAGTATTTTGAACCGGCCAAGTGGGTGGCTAAGCTGCGCGATGTTAAAAACCAATGGTACAAGAACGACGATAAAGTCTTGTTACTTAACGTGGATATGGAAGCCGGCCACGGCGGTAAGAGTGGACGTTATCGCCAGTACCAAGACACAGCCCAAGAATATGCCTTCTTCTTGAGTCTGTTAGGCATGGCGAAGTAGGTCATTCGCAAGTGACCGAATCTGCCCTTTGGTATTTGTATCTAGTCCGCTGCGCCAACGGGCATTTATACACAGGCGTCACCACAGATGTCACACGACGCTTTAGCGAGCATCAGTCGGGTGGCATCAAATCCGCTAAGTATCTGCGGGGTAAAGGTCCATTAACACTGATGTATCAAGAGCAGGTTGGCAGTCACGGCGATGCACTGCGCCGTGAGATCGCAGTTAAAAAGCTGAGTCGCAGTCAAAAGCTGGCGTTGATTGAGTCAGGGGGTTACTAGAACGCTAGAATATCGTGATAGGGTTGAATCGATTTTTTAGTGGTACGTTACGCGAACTGGGATTGTTTTTTCCGTCTTTTTTACTTCCTAAATCTAGCCTTATCCTTCGATGTTTTTCTTCGTTTTAAAGCAAAGTCAAAGTCGTGGGGCTTCACCCCACACCCGACCAAGGAGGACTGCTCGTCCTATCCTCCTTGGATGCTCCATGACGCCCCCAACGGAGTTGAAAGCCCCTTGTGCTCATCTGCAAATTTGCTATCGCTTCCGAAGGATGCGTCCCTGCACCTGCGAAAGCTAGCTTGCCATCCATGGCAAGACTCACGCAATTTGCCTATTCGCCCTGCGGCAACTCCGAGGGGAGGTGAACTCCTGTCGCTTTGGTGTTGTCTGTGATTTGCTTAAAAATATATGTCCCGTATTTCTTCAACGTAACAGTAGTTTGAATAGAACCTTGCTAAACCCTATTTGGCCATATTTATCGGTGATAAGCGTTATGATTTGATGGATGCATTAGTAAAACACTTTATCTAAAACAGTTACTTAAGTATGATGTTGATACTACTTGCACAGGATAGTGTATACACGTTATGAAAGATTTCTTTGAGCAGTTTTTTACTCCATTTAAAAGTATGTCTGAGCACATAAAGTACAGGCTGAGTAATCCGCTTGGTATTGCATTCGTTTTTTCATGGGTAATCTTTAACTGGCAAGCCGTTTATTACTTCATGTTTAGCAATGATACTGCTTCATCCAAGATTACGTATTTGCAAAAAATTTATTTAATAAATACTGAATATGATTTATCCAATATTTTTTGGTATCCGTTGTTTGCTTCACTGCTGTATCTCGTATTTGCACCTTTAGTATCCAATATTGCTACAGGTCTTTGGAGTGTAATTGATAAGAGTTGTATAGCATTGCGGTTAAAGTTTGTAGAAAAAGCGACATTAATGACCAATGCTGACAAAGCAAAAATGTACTTAGCTCTTAATAAAATTAAAGCTGATCATGAGAATGAGATCGGAAAGCTACGAAATGAAATATCAGGATTGCAAAGCTTGCTAACTTTACAAAACGAGATTAATACACCAAGTGAAAGTAAGAACCAGAAGTCTACTATTGCTGGACCAGAATCTAAAGTTATTGAACTAGTAGGCCCTGAGTTTGTTGAAAGTGATAGTTCAAATAATGTGAATAAATTTGTAGTTCTTTCGAGAGAGGTTAAGTTTGATATTCTTAATCATTTTTTCAACCATGAACAAAGAGAGAGAATGCTGCAAAAATGGTTTAATGAAGTATTCAAAGATTCAAAACAAAGTACTTCCCTTTTGGTTAGGACATACACCATTAAAGTACTTTCCTTGCTACTAGATAGGACTGGGGAGATAAACCTGAGTGATCTAGATGAGTTAGCACCAGAGTCACATAGTCAGAAAAATATATTTTTAAATGCAATGCATGAGTTAGGTTATATTGAAGAAGTTAACAGTAAGATTAGTCTTACAGCTAAAGCTTTAGATGGTTTTATTAAAACTATGGTAGCTCTAGATGATAAATAATCTTTTTTAATTAAATGGATGATTTATGACCAGCCTCGCCTCAACTTGCTTAAAGAGATATGACTGCTGAGATTGTTCGTTCAGTTTTCACGTCACACTTATGTGCAGTTTCAGGCTAACAGGATACGATTTAGCTCGCGTAATTAAGCACTGTCATGGAAGTGACCGTTGGCGGCATGGATGCCGCCGTCGAGCCTATAGGGATATATTTACGGCGAGTCACTGAAATGGCAGGGCTTAATTGCATAACGGTTAACTTTAATAATCAATCAAGTCGTTAAGCTTTGCTCTTTCACAAAGACTCGCTTGAATATAAGTCTGAGAAAGTCTCAGACAAAAAAAATGCCACTACAAGGGGTTAGTGGCATAAATGCATAAGTCGGGCACAAGCTTAAAAGGGTGGGTAGAAGACTGACATCTTGGCTGGGAACCGTTGCAACATCAGTCTCTACGCCGGGAAGTGGGTAAAACCTTTGGGTGTAGGGTGGCAAAATAGCGCGTTATTCCATGCTTACTGGGCCATCGATTTTATCGAAGTTCACATCGCCAGAACCTGCCGCAAGAATCGTTAATCCCTTAGTGTTAAAGACATTAATGTTGCCTGAGCCATCTGTGATGGTCACAGCACTTTGCACATTGGCGACTTCGATGTTGCCTGAACCGTCATCGATAGCGATATTGCCGCGAACATCAGTCACCTTGATGGCACCAGAGCCATCTTCAACGGTTAGGTTGCCGTTGATTTGACTGACTTCAATATCACCTGAGCCATCATCAATGCTGACATTGTTACCGCCGTTGATGATGAGTTCGCCTGAACCGTCTTTGACATTGATATCTGCTGTCATCTTGCTGATCAAAATGGCACCTGAGCCGTCATCGATATCCAGTGCTAAATTCGCAGGTACTTGCAGTTTTAGGTCGATATAGGGCGAGTAATTATTAAAACCGCTTTGTTCAAAATCGGCTTTGAGCTTGGCCTTGTTGGCCTTTTTCTCAAGGGTAAGAATGAGTTTGCTGTCGTTGCTGTCTTTATTGCTATAGATGTCGGCGACGAGTTTAATTTGGCTTAGGCCTTCTACACCGATAATCTCGAGACTGCCTGCGCCAGTCTCGGCAATAAGACCTTGTAAGTCTTGGCTATCGAGTGTGAGTTCGCGTTGTTGGTGGTCTAAGTCTGGCATGCCTGCGGCGTTGACATTAATAATGCAGCCAGTGAGCGATACCCCTGCGGTAAACACCAATATAAAAGCGAGGGTGAATATAAATGGGCGTAGTGACATGTTAGCTTCCTTGTTTATCTGGCACTCGATTTTCGGGTGAGTGCTGAGTAGTCTGGCGATGGATGAGACATTGCACAGCCCATGCCAATTTTAAGTTTCATTTATAATCAAATGTTTAAACTAAAAGTGTCCGTGCTTTGCGGTGCGGACATGTCCGCCAAATGAGTGATTTACTCACAGATTAGTGAAATTGCTCATTTATTAAGTTAGCTTGAGCCTCATAAGTCTGGCTGGGCAAACATACAGACAATACAAAAAATACAAAAAACATAAGAAGGGATGCAGATGGATTATTTAACGACGAACAAAACGGCTTGGGATGCGCGCACTCGGGTACATTTAACTTCGGATTTTTATGATGTGGCGGGCTTCCTGCGTGGGAATAGCTCATTACGGGAAATTGAGCTGAGCGAGCTGGATGTGGCGGGTAAAAGCTTGCTGCATCTGCAATGTCATTTTGGCTTAGATACCCTGTCGTGGGCGCGCATGGGTGCCAGAGTCACAGGCGTCGATTTGTCTGAAGTGGCGATTGATGAAGCACAAAAGTTGGCGCAGCAGACACAGTTGTCCGCCGAGTTTATCTGTAGCGATGTTTACAGTGTGGCGAGCAAGGTTGAGCCGCAAGATATTGTGTTTACGTCCTATGGTGCCATTGTCTGGCTGCCGGATTTAACCCTGTGGGCGCAGACGGTTGCCGACTGTTTAAAGCCGGGCGGACAGTTCTATATGGCTGAATTTCATCCGGCGCAGCAGTTGTTCGATGGTTATAGCTATTTTAATCGGGGTGAGCCAGACATAGAGCTGGAGGGCACTTATACCGAAAATACCGATGATGAACAGCAAACCTTAATGTGTTGGTCGCACAGTCTATCGGAAGTGATCAATGCGTTATTGCAGGCGGGCTTAGTGTTAGAGTTTTTCCACGAGTTCGATTTTAGCCCGTACAACTGTTTCGAAGGGCTCGAAGCGCAAACTGATGGCCGTTATGTGTTAACACACCAAGGGCAGAATGTGCCCTTAGTGTATAGCATTAGTGCGCGTAAGCCTGTGTAATGCTTGCCGTTTTGATGGCGAAGATTAACGACTACGGTAAACCGGATACTTAAGGTAACGGTTATCGTAGTAAGGGCTGCGTTCATAGAACCAGCGCAGGCGAGCTTCAGGATCGGCGGCAAACTCGGCGTTGGTCAGTGCTTTATCGAACTCAGCCTGCAGCTTAGGATCTTCTTTTAGCATCTTGGCTGCTAGCGGTTCAACCGCATAATCTTCAATGTATTCAGTGCGGGTAAAGATAGGATTGAAGAAACCCCATTGCAGCAAAGAATCTGGCGATTGCGGCTCTAGCAGTAAAACAGCCAGATCGCCCAGCGGTTGATCTGTGCTGATTTTAATGGTGCCAGCGGGCAGAGTGGTGCTGACTTTAGTCAACTCTGACTCGGCTTTGACCGTTTGACGGCCCTCAAAATCCTTAGTGTTAAACACGGGATTACTGAGTTTATATTGCTGTAATTTAAGCTCTGTCGGTTTGCTCAGGCGCGTCATGCGAATACCATGTATGTTCAGACGATCAATCACTTGCGTCCATTGCGCCGGAATATAGTAAGCACTCGGACGAGTGACTTTAATATCGGGCACAGTCTCGGCGATCACGGGCAAGTTGGGGTACAGCTTAGGTTGACCGCTCCAGCGCACCACCTCTGTGCCACTGATGGGGCTCTTTTCGAGTTGATAGTCGATGCCCTTAAAGTCCCAACCTTTTGCGAGCGGTGCCGATTTCCACGTTAATGTAATCAGCGGCGAAGCGCGGTACTTATCTTCCTGAATCGCACTCTTCAGTTTAGTGGCCTGTTCGCCCACGGTTTTGAGGGTTTGCTCCAGCATCACATAGGTGCCGAGCACCCTTTGCTTAAAGGGTTTTAAGCTATGGTTTTCTATCAAAATAGTGGGTAAATGGCGGGCATCGCCATAACCGTTAGAGAAGCGTGGGCTAGGATTCCACAGCGACATGCCTTTGGTTATATCGGCGTTATCCACGGCAAAAATCAGCGGGCCGGGAATATGGCCTTGCTCGGTTAATGCTGCTTCAACTGCGGGTCTGTAGCTGTTTTCGAGCCAGCGGTAACTGGCTGGGCTTAACCCTTGGGCGAGGTTATAACCAAAGGTGACATCGTATTGATAGTCGATGCCGTCGGTGACATGCACGTCGATATACAAGTCAGGTTGCCAGACGTTGATTGCGCGCAGCATGTGCTGCATTTCTAAGGTATCGGCCTTGGCATAATCGCGGTTAAGGTTGAGATTATTTGCGGTAGTACGCCAACCCATATTCACAGGACCGCGTTGATTCACGCGATTAAATTCGCCGCTGCGCTCATGGGCATCGACACTAAACATAGGCACAAACAAGAGGTTGGCTTTATCCAGCAGGGCGCTTTTATCGCCCTTAATCATGTCGCGTAGCAGCATCATGCCGGCATCTTTACCGTCGATTTCTCCGGCATGAATCCCCGCTTGCACTAACACAGTTGGCTTAGTGTTTTGCTTGAGGCGTGCCGATTCATTAATGCCTTCACTGCTGGCGATATACATCCAAATATCGCGGCCCTGTGGGCTCTTACCTAAGCTAACCTTTTGTAATTTATCTGTCTCGCCCGCGAGTTTGTCGAGCCAAGCGATAGTGGCATCGTAGCTTGGGCTCTCAATGCCACTACTTTGCTCAAACGGCGTCGCCCACTCGTTATCGACACTCAACATGAACGATTCGCTGGCGCCATGCCAAGTGATACTCGGCGGTAAAATGGCATCGTTGACAAAGGTATTGGCTCGCTCAGGAATCGGCGCGGGCTCTGGCGCTACAGCCGCCGCATCGGTTACGACATCCGCTGCGGATTCAGTTGCTTGGGTATTCGCAGCCGGATTCACATCCTGTGGCGCTGTTGCTACTGGGGTTTCAACTGGCGTTTTGTCGGTAACAGTTTGCGCCGCAGCGACTGGCGTTGAGGCCGACAACTCAGCAGATGCTTGAGCTGTTTTGGCTAAGGTTTTTGCCTCGTTGGCAACAGCATCGACAGTGTAGAGACTGCCGGCAGAAAGGCAGGCAATGGCGATAACGGAGAGGGAAAATAAGCGCATGAAAAGAGTCCAGATATCGAATTTTTAATAGGACGGTATCTTTTCATTAAACGCCCCGTTAACGCAAGGGCGGTCAAGGGGTTATCTTGGTTCGCGAGAGTGATTTTTAGCTGTGATTCCCCGTGGTAACGGCTTATGAACGCTTGGCAGTTTTGTGTAACACGGTTTGTCCGCTATAGGCGATTTCGATAATCTCGATATCGGCGTAGAGGGCTTCGACGGCGATGGCGAGTTGATAGATAAGCCAGCCATATCCCGTGAGGGCAAATCCTTGCGCGACTTCATTTGCTAAAGGGGCCGAATTCGGTGTCTGGGCGGCCAAGCTGAGTTGTAATCTGTGCTGCAACTCTTGCCCTAGGGCGGTGGGCAGCGTGGGTAAAGATGCGGTTTTACCTGCGACAAATTCACTCAGCCTTTGAAGATGGGCGGTAAGCTCGGCGGCGACGCGATTGATTTGGTGGTAAGCCTCTTTGTCGGCTTCCTGCCAGCGACTTAAAGGCAACAATTCGAGTAGGGTGATCAGCCGAACCTGTTTATTGACTAATTCCGCCAGCAGTATTTTATGCTTTTTTAAGGTTTGGCTTTCCCACTCGAGGGAGAAAAACAGCTTCTTTTGGGTGAGTACCGCTTTCATGGCCGCTTCGAGTTCGGCGCGAAAATCTAAATCATGGTTAGCGGGAGCGTGTAAATGTTGGGTGAGCACCTTTGCCATATTGTCGATGGCATTGGCGAGCTGGCTGCGCCAGTCTTGTTTGGCCTTGATTGGGAAAATAAATAGCGAGACTAAAATAGCAATCACGCAGCCTGAGAGTATGTTGGCTGTGCGCCACAGCGCTTCAGAAGTATCATGGTTAGCATCGCCGACCACTATGATGATGGTAAATCCTGCCACGAGATAGGCGTAGCTGTAGCGTCCCGCCAAGATAAAACAAATCAAGCTGACGGCTAAGATCAGTAGCCCCATAATCAGCCAATAACTGTCGATAGTGGCGACTAACATCACGCCATAAGCAGAACCTAAACAAGTGCCTACCGCCCGTTGCAGGGACTTTTCAATCGCACCACCCACCTGTGGCAGGCTCATCATAATGATCACGATTGTCACCATGCTCCAAATAAAATGTGGCGGCGACCAAATGGCATTAATGGTGACGGCAATCAGCAAGGCGAGGCCAAGTTTAAGGGCATGAATGGCGCGGAAATGGCGATAGATAAAGTCGGCAAAAGGGCTTGCAGGGGCAAAGACGGACATAATGCAACACTCCTCTGGGCTGATGATAGCCAAGCCATTATCGCAGAAAGACGTCGCGCCCGTGTGGCTTGGCAGATAAAGAAATACGAATTGCGAGGCCGCGCCGTTTGAGCTTAGTCCAAGGCGCCGCCAAGATCACATTAATTTCAATTAAGTGATAATAAATCAGTAGGATAGAGTTCGGTATATCTAACGGCGGGCATAAAAAAGGCTTGAATAAGCCTTGCCTATTCAAGCCGATATTTGAAGCCTTGAGTGACTGTTTCGCTAGCTTAAGCTGCGCTCGCTATCCGCTTTAACGTTAACTTCTGTGTATTTATCCATGATCAAGGCACAAGCTGCATCGCCAGTGATATTAAGTGCGGTGCGGATCATGTCAAACACTCTGTCTAAGGCAAACAGCAAAGGTAAGCCATCGATAGGGATGCCAGCCGCTAACAACACTGCCACCACTAAGAATGATGGACCGGGCACACCCGCTTGGCCAATTGCGCCTAAGGTTGAGGTGAAGATGATGGCTGCATAGGCTGTCATCGACAAATCGACGTTATACATTTGGGCGAAGAACATGGCCACCAAACCATAATAAATCGCATTGCCGCTCATATTGATCGTGGCGCCTAACGGCAGCACAAAGGCCGTGGTTGCCTTAGAGACTTTAAGATCTTCTTCGCAGGTTTCCATATTCACCGGCAGTGTCGCCATTGACGAGGCGGTCGATAATGCCATCACCTGAGGTTTTTTCATCGCTGAAATAAATTGGCGTGCCGAGACTCTCGAGAAGATCTGTACCACCAATGGGAAGAAGATAAAACCGTAAATCAGAATCGCGGCCACAAACACGGCGAATAACTTAAATACGACTTCTAAGGCATCGAAACCGAAGGTGCCGACAGAATCGGCCATCAAACCAAATACACCGATAGGCGCAATGATCATCACGCAGTTGATCATCCACACAAAGGCGTCAACAACAGTGTTGAGTGCGGCTAAAATTGGCTTAGCGCCATCGCCTTTAACCTTAGTTAGCGCAATACCGAAGAAGATACTAAAGACTAAGATTTGTAAGATGTTACCGCCGTTCAGCGATTCGAACACATTGGTTGGGATCATGCCGATAAAGGTATCCATTACCCCTGGCAATGCGCCGTGTTCCTTAGTTACTTCCATCAAATCTGGGCTGCTATGGGCAGTGAAATCAACCCCCGCGCCCGGTTGGAACAGATTGCCCATCACCAACGCCAGTACTACGGCGATGCCTGATGTCACGATAAAGAAGCCAAAAGTGCCAATGCCTATCTTACCTGCCGATGGGCTATCGCCTAAGCTTGCCGCGCCGCTGATGATAGAAACTAACACCAGTGGTATCACTAGCATTTTGATTAAATGGATAAAAATGGTTCCGAGTGGTGCAAACACGCTTGCACTTTCGCCCATGATAAAACCGACTAGCGCGCCGATAATCATGGCAATAACCACTTGCACACCAATGTTGCCTAATAAACTCTTGCTCTTCATTCTTGCGAAACTCCCCAGTTGCCGCAGCATTTTGTGTCATGTAGGCGATTTGAATCTAGACGCCGTAAACCTTAGTGATTAAGGCCTACTCTAGGCTAAAAGCCAATGCCCGACACTTTTTTTGTCCGGCTAAAGTACCACAATTGCATAGCAGGGGATTGTGAAACATCACCAACCTTGGTTTCAAAATAACCAAAGTCTAAATCACGCTAACATTAAATGAATAATACTTAAATTTATCGGCTTAAAAATGAATAAAGTTTATTTAATGGTGCGATTTTAGTTGCCGGATTGATGAATTGTGATTTTTGCATTGATGGGCGCAGATATCCTCTCGTATTCTTGGGGCGGGTTGAGTCGTTCGGTCTCCCATCTTTTACTTGTATGAATCATGCTAGTGGTGAATAGCCAAAAAACCGCCATGAACATTCGACTCTGTGACTCACTCGGTTTTCCCTATGACAACTTCATTTCGAGGACATTATGAATATCACTTCATTCTTTGGTCAGCCCGAATCGTTACTGTGCTGGATAAGAAAGTGCGTCGAACAACCGGGATTAAGTTATTGGCTAGTTTATCAAGATCTTGATGAAGGTGAATCCCTGCAACTGACAACGTTATTATTCCCGATAGTGGCTGATATGAGAGACCTATCGGATGCAGAAATTGATGCCTTTGAGGATAGCTTGGGCCGGAGTGACTATGGTTATCTGCTAAACACGGATCAGATTGAGGATGTGATCGATAACCTGATGCAGCAAAAAGCTCAGCCCAGTGAACAGGAACTGCTTGAAGCTATTATCTTTTACTATGAGCGAGATGCGTTTATCAGCCTCTGATGGGCTTAGTTTTCGGGGTGTAGTGACTTAAGTTGAGATAAGCGCCCCTGAGGTATCACTTCAGGGGCGCTAGTTGATTAAGGTTGGGTTGTTAGGGATTTAAAATGGTTGTATAGCGTGTTGCTGAAGCTGCTGTCGTAGGTAAATCGATAAAACTGTTTATTTACTGATGTATCAAAAGCCTTGTTTAGCTCAACTTCGGTCAGCAAGTAAGGGCTGACTAGGTAGTAGTGTGCACTAACCATTTCGCGCTCAATAGGGTCTTCAACTATTTGAGTTATGGTCAACAGCTGCTCATTACTTGGACTGGTACTAATGCCCCATTCATATTGCGCTTCGGGTTGGCCGAAACTATCGAGAAGAGTGAACTTATTGGGCGTATCTTGAATATACCCGTCAGGGTAAGCGTACGACCAGAAGAGTTGCACTAGCAGCTTAGAGTACATCTGACTTGCTGTTGCAACATCAGTTTCATGTTTGATGGGGGCTTCATTGCGGCATAACACGTCGTCTGTTTGCTTAATATCCATGCGATATATTTGCGAAGGCCAACTGAGTGATCCCAGCTTAAGATCTGAAGGGAGGTTCACTAGCAAATCTTGCCAGTCAGCGGCACTGTTTTGGTACTTATGAAAATTCATTTGGATTTCGACATCAGTGCCAGCGTAGACGGTTTTTAAAAGGTTGCCCTCAATGATCGGCTCTTTACTGACATAACCTTGATCGTTACGTGTGGAATTAATCCATTTTTGCATCGGCTCATTCCAACATTCGGTTGCAGTATCCTCTTGAGATGTTTTTTCGATGAGCATAGCGACTTTACCTGAGATCACGCCAGTAAGGCTTTGCTCATCAACACCATAATCCAAGGTGATAAAATGACTGTTGCGTACGGTTTGTATACTGAGTACGTGTAATTCGCCTGCTTGATTGTGCATACTGCTATACAAATTATCCCAGTCAACACTGTTCATGGCTTTGTCATCAATTGGCGCTTCCATATAACCGAATGACACTAGCGTATTTTCAACCTTATTGGTGACGGCGACAGGATTGGTTTGCAGATAAGCATCAGTGCCAAATCCATACCCTAGGATTAAATTCTCGAAGGCTTCAAATGCGGCGATTAACACTTCGATAGCTGCCAAAATTTCCACTGTGCGCTCATTGGTGAGGTTTAGCAGGTAATCGTGTAACAGCAGGGTGTCGAGAAATGTGGGTTGCAGGGTGATTTCTGGCGAAAGACTAAATAAATCGGCTTCGACTTGTTTAAATCCAGTGGCGTATAAGGATTTGAGTTTGGCGCGGAACTCAATCACTTGCTGTGGCGTTAAGTCGGCCTCAATCATCTTGCGATAACGTGAAAACTCAATATTAGTCAGCGTATTGATGTAACCGGCATGGTCTGGCAGGGCGACTATATTGACATTGCCTGTTGTGCTGGTGTTGGCGTAGCCCGAGGCTGCGCTAACAGCCAATGCAGAGCGTGAAGATGAAGGCGCGCTATCAACCCAATTTGCCAGCAGGTAATAGTTCGGTTTTTCGGTCTCGCTTTTCCAATCTATTTGATATTTACCATCGGTATCCGTCGTTGTGCTGGGTTCGCCCTCAGAGCAGCTTAAGTCCTGGTTAAGATCGACACACACATTCGCACCAGCGATGGCACCGATATAGCTGACTTGCCCAGTAACGTTATGCGCATATTCAGTCGGTGGAGTAGGCTCTGGGATCGGTGTTGTATCATCTTTATCGTCCGAGCCAGAACATGCCGTCAGTAAACTGGTGGCGATAAGCAAAGAGAGCAGTTTAGGTTTAAACATCTTGTATCCTTACGTGAATATACTCGGCAACTTCCATCGCCATTATTTAAGCCGTGTCTATTTTATTTTAATATTAATCAATATCTTGGAACGTTTGTTTCTATTGTTTAAATGTGATTAGCTTTACATTGGGTACGATGACGGGGGTAGGCAATAGCGGATAGTAATTGAGAACGCTTTTGATGAGACGTTTACCATTTTTTAGAGAAATCCCTTTCGCTACGACTTAACATCCAATCCTGTAATTAACTCAGGGGACTGTTGTGCTAGTGTTAATTGCTTGTGTATTTTCCTTTCTGTTTAAAAATCAAACAAGTATGCAAAAGTATGAAAGGTGCATACTTAGCTTGAAGATTTTAATGAGAGACTTGAGCTGGTTAGATCGCACATTCCAGCATTAACAGCGGTATGCCATTGGTTTCTGCTTGTTGCATACGTTCTGCCATGTCTGTTGGACTCAGTCCAGGATGGATAGGAATAAGCTTTTCTGATGCCAATAATGGTTTGAGTTCAGCGCAACTCACTGTTTTGTCAATGCTGATAGTCTGGACGTTAAGTTCGATTAAACTTGGTCAATTATTTGAGCTAATGCGGCTGAGGAACAGGCTATCGAGTTTTATGTTTTTACCCGAAAAGTCAGTGACCTCCATATCGGTCAGCATTAAGGTTTTAAGATTATTACTGTTCAGATTACCGAGTGTGCTGAGCGTGCCACCTTTTAAGCTTAGAGTGTCGAGATGGGTAAAGGCGCTGAGATCTTGCAACGTCACTATGTCAGTGGGGTTAAATTGGCAGTTAAGCAGACTGAGTTCTTGGCTCTGCTGAATAGCGAAGAGTTTAGTTTGTTTTTGGATGCAGTCATTAAGTGGCATATTGCTGAATTTAACAGCGGATATCGGTTGTGAAATCTCAGTCTCGAGCACCGTTTCAGGCTCATCAGACTCGCTATTGTCTTGCTCAATATCCTCTTCGATGGCTTGTTCATCTCCCATATCATCGAGTATTGGCGCATCATCTTCAGCCATTTCATCCGCCATATTTTGTGATGCAGTTGGGTGGGGCAAGCCCTGTTTAGCCGCAAATGCATTAATAAATGCGTTGGCTATTGCATCCCCTTTTTCGCCTGTGAGTCCATCGACAATAGCCGGTGTATCATCGCCTAAAACACAGAGCCGAAATCGATGAAACAGACTCGTTAAGGTGTTTACCCGTGTCTGATTAATATTCATGTCCATTAAGGCTGGAAAAGCGTCGCCTAGGTTTTGGAGTTTAGGGTAAGTGTTGAGCCTATCCACATAGGCGTTGAGCTCTTTGATTTGTGCTCTGAAATCTGCCACAAGTTCTGGTTGATGGCATTGACTCGCATGCGGAACTTGCTGCTGTAATTCTTTAAAATACCTAAGGTACTCATTCGCTAACATGAGTTGTTGCTTTGCCTTAATCGCCAGACGTTGAGGAATGCCTTCCCTTATAACGGCAAGTGCATCACCTTGGTGGCGATCTAACGCATCGTCAATTCTGTCCTCTGGTGCTGTTTCCCCTAATGCAATGGCTTGCTCTATGAGTGGTACTGTTTGGCTGTCAAAAGTCGCCAAAGCCTGATCTCTATCCAGCGCGGCGCGAGCGGGCATGATGCTGCATAGCAGTAAACTACACAGTGCAATAATTCTCATCTTTTTCCATAAGTATCAATATCCGTTTAGCTTCAATTTTCAGATTATCTTAAAAACATACATAGTAGGTTCCAGTTAGCTGAGCAGGGTAACATTGCAAAATGTTGATAATTGCTTACCTATCGCCTGCATCTGGGGCAAGTTACCATATTGAAACTTCAATGGTTCAATTTGAGTATCCATCACAATTAATAAATCGTACCCATGGAGCTGGCCGAGACGTTGCTGTATTTGAAATGCTGCGATGTAGTTGATGGGGATGACTTGTTGGGTTAGCGGATAGAGCGAACTGACTTTAGTGGTGATCAGTTGTCGTTCGAGATCAATCTGAATACGCCTGCGAGCAAATAGTAGATGCCAACTAAGAAGTGCAATGAACGACCAGATAATCACTTCGCCATAGGACCAATGTTCAAAACCTAGTGCGTTAAATAAGGTGATTGAAGCTACTAGGCTTGCAAAAATCCAGCGCCCAACGGTTTGTGTTCGAGTTTTAGCCATGATTGCTATGGTCGGTGAGAGTTGTTTAAAGTGCATCGCTATAGGCTTCCAATAAACTTCATCGCAAAGCCAAACACCATAATAAATGGCAGCGGATAAAGCAGTTTAAGTATTAATTTGGGGTGCCAAAGTGGTTCGATATCTGCCGACGGCGGACGATGAGTAGGATTGTTATTATCTTTAAAATCAGTTGCTTGTGCGCTATATTTATCGGCCGTGTTTATGGCGTCGACCTCTTGCACTAGCGGTTTATTCTGATCATTTAGCGAGAGTGACGCGATAAGTGGTTCATTCGATGTGAGTATGTCTAGCTCACGGATATTGGGAAATTGGGTGATTTGCTCTTTGGTAGGAAGATTAAATGTCTGTGCAAAGAACATCATAGCTTGAGTGGTATCGGTTAAACTGCCGATTGGGTACACAAGATTATGCAACTTAAGCTCATATTGGTTTCTGTTATAACTATCGTGGCGCAATAGTAACTCGGTAGATTTCAGTGGTGCTAGGTAGGCTTTTTCGAAGTGATACCCCAAAAATTGTGATTGTACAAAGCGTTGCTGACTTGGATTATCGAGCACTAAATGCTGCTTGAGCGCCCAGAGAATGAGCACTACAGGTAGCAACAATGCCACCACAAACTGGTAAAAAGTCTGCTCACCGCCATCGAGGGTTATCGCCATGATAAGAGACGCCGAAAGTGGCAATAGCGCCAATAATGCTAACCCTCGACGAGCATAATGGCTTTTAGTCGCAAGGCGAAGCTGTTCAGGTAATCCATCAGGATTGATAAATCTTTGAGCTTTTTTAGATAATTGCGAATACTGCATCACTACCTTGCCTTTATGTCGTTGGCTGTTTTAGGTCACTTACGGCAATTTGGAGAGGAACCAACCTTCTTGCGTCTCGACAAATTTGCAACTGACCGAGGCTTGGTTATTGGGGCTGGTGATCAGCAGTTTAACTCTTGCCTCTTGGATAGCGCCTTTTTGCCGTTTAGATTCGTCTGCTGTGCTGTAGCTCACGCCTTTGGGAGTAATTTCATCCATAGTTTGGTCAACATACCAACGTTTATGGGAACGTTGCAAAATCTCGCCCGCATATTCCTGTTCTTTTTGAGTTGGTACGTAAGGCATGAGAGCGATAAAAGCTGCTAGGTCTTGGGTCTTAATAAAATCGAAAGTGCCTAAGCAGCGTTGTGTTAATTCATCGTCTAATTTTTGATTTACTGCTTGCACACATAGAGGCATAAATAAAAGGGCGATTAAGGATAGGATCCGAGCTGAGTGGGCAGATGGCAAAATAAACATCCTTGTGATGAAAGTGAATCTCGGCGAAAGACAGGTTAGGTGATTGACATCTATATCAGTCTGTCGTTTCTTCGACAGCTATTTATCAGTCTGTCGTTTCTTCGACAGCTATTTTTGCCTGTACAACCCATCGCCTCAATCACGCTAAAGTATTAACTTGTTTCATATTTGTTATTGCACAATCCGTTTAGTGTTACTTTTCGCAGCAGTTTTTCTATGGAGGGTAAATATTGATGCGTGTTTCTAAGCGGAGTTATTTAGCGGGGTTGTTGGCAATTTCGACGAGCCTAATGCCTTTGTCGTTAATGGCGGCGGATGAGGGATTATTTACGCCTTTTCCTACGGCGAAATTAAAGGATGAATTGACGCGCCATTATGCCGAATATCCCTTTATTATCAGCGCGGGTGAACAAAGGTCTGACTATCGTTTTAAGCCTATCTTCGGTCAGGTCCATCAGCAAAAATACAAATTAGCGCCCGAATATAGCCCTGCGCATATTCTCGACAATTACCGTGAGCAGATTAAACAGCTTGGTGGCGAAGTCCTATTCGAGTGTCTGCTTGAGGCCTGTGGTGATTCTCGCTTATTGCGAGAGAAAATTGCCCTGTTGGATGGTGTTATTGGTGTTGAAAGTGGTTACTTGTTTGCTCGAGTTAAGAATGAGCAAAAAGAGTTTTATACCGCCATACAAGCAGCAGTTATGGATGATTCTGCGGGTCTTCATATTACGACGCTCGAGGTGATCCCCGAGCCGTTAGATTTAGTCACGGTTAATGCCGCATTTTTACAGCAGGCGCCTAAGCAAATCGAGTTTAAAGATAATCAAAAGAAGGATACCAACGGCGCCGAGGATCATCCGCTTATCAGCCGCCTAAAGGGAAGCTATATTCAGGACTTTAAACGCCAAGGCTTTGCGAGCACTGACTTTGTGTCTTCAATGGATACAAGCAATAAGCCTGTGCTGGTGGAGCGTGCGGGTAAGTTGACTCAAAATGGCTATTCAATACCAAAGGAATATTCGGGTTACGAAGTGTTCACTAACTACAAGGTGGCGTTGACTAAACTCGGATTCGAGACGCAATTTGAGTGTCAGGGAAAGGCCTGTGGTAGGGAGGATTGGTTTATCAAAGCCATCGATTCTCTAGTGAATATTGGTAACGAAGACAGCCAGTTTTATGGCTGGTATACATTAACGCGCCCCGAGGGCAATGTGCATGTAAGTACTTATACCATTGGCTTTATTGGCGGCTTATGGACAGAGTTACGGGTATTGGAAGAAACTCAACTTAAGGACGATCGCGTGGGGATCAATCTTGAGGCGCTGACCGACCAAATCGAAGCCAAGGGGCATGTTGCCTTAGAGGGGCTGCTATTCGAGTACGATAGCGACAAGTTATTGCCAGAAGCGCTGCCAGTTGTGGAAGTGCTGGCGAGTTATTTAAAAACTAACCCTAGCCGCGCATTTTATGTGGTGGGTCATACCGATGACAAAGGTAATCAAGCCTATAACCAAGGTCTATCCCAACGCCGCGCGGTGGCGATTGTGAAGTTATTGACCACGAGTCATGGTATTAAAGCTCAACAGCTTGAAGCTGTGGGTATTGGCGAGCATGCGCCCATTGCCAGCAATAATGATGAGGCGGGGCAGCAGCAGAATCGCCGTGTCGAGTTAGTATTGAGATCGGATGCTAAGTAAGCCCAATTGTTTGATTCAATTGATATAAAAATGGCGTCAGCTCTTGTCGAGTTGGCGCCATTTTTGTTTACCTGTGATAGCTCAGCCGACGTCTCTGCCAAGCGATATTCAGGCTAAGGCTAAGATAGTGCCGGGAAGGAGAGTGAACTGCCAATTCCCAATGGCAGACCTAGGGCCCAGTAAGCGAGTAAGAAACCGCTCCAAAGCAGCAGAAAACTGATTGAAAACGGCAGCATCAGCGCCACTAAGGTGCCTATGCCTGATTCCTTAACGTATTTTTGGCAAAACACCACTATCAGCGGAAAGTAAGGCATCAGCGGGGTAATGATATTGGTCGACGAGTCGCCCACGCGGTATGCGGCTTGAGTCAAATCGGGCGATACGCCCAGCTCCATTAACATGGGGACCATAATGGCACCAATCAAGGCCCATTTGGCCGACGCTGAGCCGACTAATAGATTGACGAACGCGGTGAGAAACACAATCCCCACCAAAGTCACACCCATAGGAAGGGCCAATTCCTTTAACGCCAACGCGCCTTTAATGGCCATTAATGCGCCTAAATTGGATTGGCCAAAGGCATAAATAAACTGAGCACAGAAAAAGGCCATGACGATGTAATAACCCATACCGCTCATGGACTTACTCATGCCTTGAATAATGGCTCTGTGGTTATTCGCCGTGCCCGCAACATAGCCATAGACTATGCCTGGCACGAGGAAGAATACAAAAATAATCGCCACAATGGAGCGCATTAAAGGAGCCGAGGCGCTGGTTAGCGCGCCATCGGTACCCCGCCAGGCAGAGTTGTCACCATAGGCGCTAAACACCAGCCCTAAGGCACACAACAACATGGCGGCCATGGCGAATTTGAGTCCGCGGCGCTCATGGGGTTGCAGCTCATCTAGGGTTGGGAGCGTGCTGGGATCGCCATTCACTGTTGTGTTTTTTAGGCGCGGCTCAATCACTTTATCCGTTAAGAACCAGCCAACTAAGATAATTAAAATGGCAGAAGCCGACGTAAAGAAGATATTATTCAGTGGGTTAATTGTTAATGTTGCGGCAGCTGGGTCGGCCGATAATCTTGCTGCTGCCTGAGTTAAGCCCGCTAACATAGGGTCAAGACTCGATGGCACGCCAACGGTTGCAGAAAAACCACCGGATACGCCAGCGAAAGCGGCGGCAATACCGGCTAAGGGATGACGACCCGCGGCATAGAAGATCACCGCGCCGAGCGGGATAACCAGTACATAACCCGCATCAACCGCGACATGGCTTAGAATACCCACGGCTATCAATACCGGAGTGAGTAACATCTTGGGGGTCACCGATAAAATCGAGCGCAGGCCCGCATTAATAAAGCCGGTATGCTCAGCCACGCCAAGCCCCAGCATAGCAACCAGCACGACACCGAGCGGTGGGAAAGTCACAAAGGTGGAGACTATGTTCGAGGTAAATGCCGTCAGTGCGCCGCCTTCGAGCATATTCACGACTTGAATGGGGTTGCCAGTACGAGGGTCGATTTCATCAAAACTGACACCCGATAATCCCCAGGAGATCAGCCAGACTAGGCCCAGAAACATCGCAAATAATACCGCCGGATCGGGCAGTTTATTGCCGACGACTTCGACGCCATTGAGAAATCGCTGGAATCCAGTGACAGGTTTATGGTTTTCCATTTGGGTGCCGCTTCCTAAAAATGATGATTGTTATCGGCGATTATAAAAACGTAGCATTAATTTAAGCTTGGTTTAACTAATCGATAAGAAATAAAACACATAAAAATCTATCGCAGCGACGTTCGTGTGGGCCGATTTCATCGTCTCTAAATCAATTTAGCCGCAAATAAAAAGCGCGGGTTCATCGCTGACCCCGCGCTTTTTTACTCAACAATGTGTTTGATTACATTATCTAAATGAATCCGCTACGCGCTTATGCCTTTGGACCAGCGTTGCGGATAGCGTCTGACACTTGATACTTAGCGAAGTTTTTAGTGAAAGCTTCGGCCAGTTTTTGGGCGTATTCGGCATATAGCGCTTTATCGCCCCAAGTGTTGATTGGATTGAGTAAGTTGCTGTCTACGCCTGTGACTGCCACAGGAACGGCGAGGTTCAAGGTGTCTAAGTGGACGGTTTGCACATCTTTCAACTCACCGCTGACAATCGCATCGACGATGGCGCGGGTGGTGGGGATGTCAAAACGTTTACCTACACCGTGTGGACCGCCAGTCCAGCCGGTGTTGACTAAGTACACTTGGCTACCGAATGACTCAATGCGCTTCATCAACAGTTCAGCGTACACGCCAGCAGGGCGTGGGAAGAAAGGTGCACCGAAGCAGGTTGAGAAGGTCGATTGGATCGCTGAGGTTGAACCGATTTCAGTCGAACCGACTTTAGCCGTGTAGCCAGACAAGAAGTGGTATGCCGCTTGTTCTTTGGTCAGGATAGAAACTGGTGGTAAAACGCCAGACACGTCGCAAGTTAAGAACACAACCGCATGTGGCTCGGCGCCGCAGTTATCTTCTTTACGTTGGGCGATGTGCTCCAGCGGATACGCTGCGCGAGTATTTTCCGTTAGGCTACTGTCTTTGTAGTTAGGTACGCGGTGTTCGTCCATCACGACGTTTTCAAGCACAGTACCGAAACGAATCGCATCCCAAATAACAGGCTCATTCTTCTGGCTTAAGTCGATACATTTGGCGTAGCAACCGCCTTCAATATTGAATACGCCGCCAGGTGCCCAGCCGTGTTCATCGTCACCAATTAGGAAGCGTTTTGGATCGGCAGAGAGTGTGGTTTTACCTGTGCCTGACAGACCGAAGAATAGCGTAGTGTCGCCATCTTTACCCACGTTAGCCGAGCAGTGCATAGGCAGCACGCCTTGGGCTGGCAGCAGGAAGTTTTGTACAGAAAACATAGACTTTTTCATTTCGCCAGCGTATTTCAGGCCAGCTAGCAGCACTTTACGTTCGGCGAAGTTTAAAATCACGGCTGCATCTGAGTTAGTGCCATCACGCGCGGGATCGCAAACAAAGTCAGGGGCATTGATGATCTGCCACACTGGCTTGTCTTTACGGTTAAATTCTTCTGGGATGATAAAAAGGTTGCGGGCGAACAGTTGGTGCCAAGCGTATTGCGTGGTGACACGTACTGGTTGGTAATGCTCAGTATCGGCACCGACTTCGAGATCAGATACAAACAGTTCTTTATCGGCTAGGTAAGCTTCTACCCGCGCCCATAAACCTTCAAAAGCACCGGGATCGAAAGCTTGATTGACTGGGCCCCATTCGATGTCTGCTTCTGAGCTGGGTTCTCTTACGATAAAGCGATCGCCGGGTGAGCGACCACTGCGAGCGCCTGTTTTAGCGACTAATGCGCCATTGGCTGTCAATTCACCTTCGCCGCGTAGCAGGGCAAATTCGACAAGTTGTGCTGTTGAGGGGTTAAAGTGAACGCGGTTTAATCCATCCGCCATAGTGAGGTCTCCATTTGATTTGTAAGGTTATTTTTGTTATCGATCGTCTGCCGATTTTGTTTTATTTATCACCTAAGTCGTGCTAGGTAACAAAGTGAGGCGATTGTAGCCTAAGCCGAGTGCAATGTGTGAGGGGATTGTGGGGATGAATAAAAAATGGGCGCCGAATCGGGCGCCCATATTGTTTAGCTTTGATGAACCGGTTAAGTGATTATTGCTGAGTCGCGGATGACTGACCGTTCGCAAATAATGCCGCTACGTCTATGGCATCAAAGGTGTATTTTGCGTGGCAATATTCGCAGCCCATTTCAATCTTGCCGTCTTCGGCGAGAATGGCTTCGATTTCTGCTTGATCTAAGGTTTTGATTGCGCCGGCACTGCGTTCATGGGAACAGGTGCATTTAAAGCTCACATCGATAGGATCGAATAGACGCACTTCTTCCTGATGATAGAGGCGATGTAATACGCTTTCTGCATCAAGAGTGAATAACTCTTCGGCCTTGATGGTCGACGTTAGTTGGCTCAAGTGTTCGAAGTCGGCGTTGTGATCTTGCTGGCTTGGCAGAATTTGTAGGAACATGCCCGCCGCTTGTTTGCCGTCGGCAAATAACCAAATGCCTGTTGGTAACTGTTCAGATTGATTGAAGTATTCTTCAACACAGGCCGCAAGTGTTGGCTTGTCCAGTGCGACCACACCTTGGTAGCGCTCACCTTCATCGGGTGTTAAGGTGATGACCATATAGCCCTGACCGAACAGATCGGTAAGGCTAGCATCATCGGCAAGTTCAGCATTCCAGCGAGCCACACCGCGTAACTCTTGAAGATTGTTACCGTTGATCACTGCTAAAGAAACAGGGCCGTTGCCTTGTAACTGCACGCTGATATCGCCGCTAAATTTTAATGTCGCGGTTAATAGCGAGGTGGCCGCCATTAATTCACCCAACAGCACTTGCAGTACGGCTGGATATTCTTGGGCGCTGATCACTTGTTGATAGCTGTCTTGTAACTGCACCAGTTCACCACGCACATCGGCATTGTCGAACAAGTAGCGGTGTAAAGTATCTTGGTTCATCGTGTATCTCACTGTTAAAGGTCTTTAAAGCGCATGAGCTGACGTCGTTGCTTTTTATCTGGTTTCTGATCGGGTATCGGGTTATTGAGCATGTGGAGACGTCGTTGCTCAGCATTAATGGCCCGTTTAGCCAGGCTTGTCGAGGTTTCTTCGTACAATTCTTGTGCAATCGCACCACTTTGGCGTAATTGCGATAATTTTTTTATGACGATCTCTTTATCGTCATATCCTTGGCGTATCTTAAGGACGGCGCCTATCTCGGCATTCCTACTAGATTTGGCGCGCTGGCCGTTGTAATGTACTTTGCCGCCGTTAATCATTTCTTTGGCGATGGCACGGGTTTTATAGAAACGTGCAGCCCAAAGCCACTTATCGAGTCGAATGTCTGTTTTGTCGCTTTGACTTTGCGTCATAGTGTCTCCAGCTAAAAGATCGATGAGTTCACATGCCGAGCAAGAAAATGCGTGAAGTGCATTTCTATTATGTTAAAGGGTGGCGTGCTTCACACCCTTTTGTGGCGGGCAAAGTTAGCATAATTGGCCTATTTTCGCCAATTTGAATGCTGTTATGGGCTTGTTGCCAAATGCAGCCTAGGTTAGCATGAGGCGGTTATTGCCTAATTATTATAATCAGAACAGAGACCTGTATCGAGGGTCCACATAAAATATGGATTTATTAGATAAAGTTATCGCAAAAGCCATTGGCATGCCCCATAAACTCCTAAGCCGGATTGTCTTCTGGTTGGGCTTTATTGTGATCATGTTGTTAGCTGCGCAAATTACATGGAAATTAGTGCCTACTCACTCATCTGCCAGTGCTTGGTCCCCAACGCCCGTAAGCGTGAATGGCAAAGGTGCCGGTCAGGTTGATCTCGCAGGTCTGCAGCAGCTTGGACTCTTTGGTAAGGCGGATGCGACATCTGATAAACCTAAAGTCGAAGTCGTTGAGACTGTGACCGACGCACCTAAGACTACACTTTCAATTCAGCTGACTGGGGTTGTCGCATCGACGGCCGACCAAAAAGGCTTAGCGATTATTGAGTCCAGCGGCAGCCAAGAAACCTACAGTTTAGGTGATAAGATCAAGGGCACTTCTGCATCACTCAAAGAAGTCTATGCCGACCGCATCATCATCACTAACGCTGGCCGTTACGAGACCTTAATGCTCGATGGCTTAGTCTATACCAGCCAAAGCCCTGCTAATCAGCAATTACAACAAGCTAAAAGCAATAAGGCGGACTCGGCAGTGAGCCGTGTCGATCAACGTAAAAATGCCGAAATCTCCCAAGAACTCGCCGAATCTCGCACCGAATTGTTAGCCGACCCCAGTAAGATCACCGATTACATTGCCATTTCACCCGTGAGACAAGGTGATTCTGTGGCGGGTTATCGTTTGAATCCAGGGAAAGACGCCAATTTGTTTAAGCAGGCGGGTTTTAAAGCCAATGATTTAGCCAAATCGATTAATGGATACGACTTGACCATAATGAGTCAGGCGTTAGAAATGATGAGCCAATTACCCGAGTTAACCGAAGTGTCCATTATGGTTGAGCGGGAAGGACAATTGGTTGAAATCATGTTTAGTTTGCCGCAATAACACGCGTTAGAGGAAAGAAAAAGAATGAATAACAAAAGGATTCGACGCAAGCTGATTGCTGGGGTTGTTGCGGGTGCAGCCATGTTCTCCTCCCAATTCGCTTGGTCTGAACAATATGCGGCCAACTTTAAGGGCACAGATATTCAAGAGTTTATCAATATCGTTGGTAAAAACCTGAATAAGACCATCATAGTCGACCCAACCATCCGCGGAAAAATCAACGTTCGCAGTTATGACCTGCTGAATGATGAACAGTATTACCAGTTCTTCCTCAACGTCTTACAAGTCTACGGTTATGCCATCGTTGAGATGGAAAATAACGTCATTAAAGTCATCAAGGACAAAGACGCCAAAACCGCAGCCATCCGAGTGGCAAATGATAACGAACCCGGCATGGGTGATGAAATGGTCACCCGCATCGTGGCCTTATATAACACTGAGGCCAAACAATTAGCGCCCTTGTTACGCCAATTAAATGATAACGCGGGTGGCGGTAACGTAGTGAACTACGATCCCTCCAACGTCTTGATGTTGTCTGGCCGTGCTGCCGTGGTGAATAAGTTGGTTGAAATTGTCCGCCGCGTAGATAAGCAGGGCGATACTTCAGTACAAGTCGTGCCGCTCGAATACGCTTCTGCGGGGGAAATGGTACGAATTATCGATACCCTTTACCGTGCCACGGCTAACCAAGCTCAATTGCCAGGCCAAGCGCCAAAAGTGGTTGCCGACGAACGCATCAACGCTGTGGTTGTTAGCGGTGATGAAAAGAGTCGCCAACGTGTGGTCGAGCTTATTCATCGTCTCGATGCCGAGCAAGCCAGCACGGGCAACACTAAGGTGCGTTACTTACGTTATGCCAAGGCCGAAGATTTAGTTGAAGTGCTGACAGGGTTTGCCCAAAAATTAGAGGGTGATAAAGACCCAAGCGCTCAGGCTGCTGGTGGTAAACGCCGTAATGAAATCAATATCATGGCGCATACTGAAACCAATGCCTTAGTGATCAGCGCCGAGCCCGATCAAATGCGGACTATCGAGAGCGTGATTAATCAACTCGATATTCGCCGTGCTCAAGTGTTAGTTGAAGCGATTATCGTGGAAGTGGCTGAGGGCGATAACGTTGGCTTCGGTGTGCAATGGGCGGCGAAAGCGGGCGGCGGCACTCAGTTTAATAACTTAGGCCCAACCATAGGTGAGATTGGCGCTGGTGTATGGGCGGCACAACCTATTGAAGGTGATCTTGTCTGTTCTGGTACTAACTTAGATAATTGTAAGAAAAACCCTGATAAGCAAGGCGATGTGACACTACTTGCCCAAGCTTTAGGTAAAGTGAACGGTATGGCATGGGGTGTGGCCATGGGTGACTTTGGTGCGCTGATCCAAGCCGTATCCAGTGACACTAACTCAAACGTACTGGCTACACCTTCTATTACTACCTTGGATAACCAAGAAGCATCTTTCATCGTCGGTGATGAAGTGCCTATTCTGACTGGCTCTACCGCCAGCTCTAACAATAGCAACCCATTCCAAACCGTTGAACGTAAAGAGGTTGGGGTTAAGTTGAAAGTGGTGCCGCAGATCAACGAAGGCAATGCGGTTAAGCTGACGATTGAGCAGGAAGTATCAGGAGTTAACGGTAATACAGGTGTGGATATTTCCTTTGCGACACGCCGTTTAACCACTACCGTTATGGCTGATTCAGGGCAAATTGTGGTTCTGGGTGGTTTGATCAACGAAGAAGTGCAAGAAAGTGTGCAAAAAGTACCTTTCTTGGGTGATATTCCTATTTTGGGACATTTATTTAAATCTTCTTCTAGCAAAAAGACCAAGAAAAACCTGATGATCTTTATTAAGCCAACCATTATTCGTGATGGTGTGACTATGGAAGGGATTGCGGGCCGTAAATACAACTATTTCAGAGCATTACAACTTGAGCAGCAAGAGCGTGGCGTAAACTTAATGCCAAATACGCAAGTGCCTGTGTTGGAAGAATGGAATCAATCAGAGTATTTGCCGCCAGAAGTTAACGCGATTTTAGAGCGTTACAAAGAGGGCAAAGGCCTAGATACTCAGATGCGTAAAACAGATCCGACTTTAAAGTCACTGGAAGAAAACAAGAATAAAGATAAAACCAATGAGTGAAATACAATTATCCCAAGTCGATGACCTCAGCCAAGTCTCCAATGAGCTAGGTCTGGAAGCTGAAGGTGATGAGGTGTTTCGTTCGAGCAGTAAAGAGCGTTTACCCTTTGCCTTTGCCCATCGCCACGATGTGGTGCTTGCGCCGGGTGAAACGGGCGAGTTGAGCTTATTTTATACCAGCAAAACACCGTTAGCGGCCATGCTCGAAGCACGGCGCTATTCGGGTGTCGATTTGCCTTTGGTTAAGCTCGAAGTCGCTAAGTTTGAGGCCAAACTCACTCAAGCGTATCAGGCTAACTCGTCTGAAGCGCAGCAGTTGATGGAAGATATCGGCAACGAGATGGATTTATTCACCCTTGCCGAAGAGCTGCCGCAGACCGAAGACTTGCTCGAAGGTGATGATGACGCGCCTATCATCAAACTGATTAATGCCTTGTTATCTGAAGCGATTAAAGAAGAAGCGTCGGATATCCACATCGAAACCTACGAGAAACAGCTGGTGGTGCGTTTCCGCATCGATGGTGTGCTCAAGGAAGTCCTCAAGCCAAACCGTAAGCTGTCGTCGCTGTTAGTGTCGCGGATTAAGGTGATGGCGCGCCTCGATATCGCCGAAAAACGTGTACCACAGGATGGCCGTATTTCCCTGCGTATTGCTGGTCGTGCGGTGGATGTGCGGGTATCGACCATGCCATCGAGCCATGGTGAGCGCGTCGTGCTGCGTCTGCTGGATAAAAATACTGGCAACCTCGATTTAGAGCAATTGGGGATGACCGACAGTATTCGCGTTAAGTTTGAAGATCTTATCCGTCGCCCCCACGGTATTATTCTGGTGACTGGCCCAACGGGCTCGGGTAAAAGTACCACCTTGTATGCGGGTTTGACTGAGATTAACTCTAAAGACACCAACATACTTACCGTGGAAGACCCAATCGAATATGAGTTAGACGGCATAGGCCAGACCCAAGTTAACATTAAGGCTGACATGACTTTCGCTCGAGGTCTGCGCGCGATTTTGCGTCAAGATCCCGATGTGGTGATGATAGGTGAAATCCGTGACCTCGAAACCGCGCAAATTGCGGTGCAAGCATCACTGACTGGTCACATGGTGATTTCAACCCTGCATACCAACACGGCCTCGGGCGCAATTACGCGTTTGCAAGACATGGGCGTTGAGCCATTCCTTGTATCATCGAGTTTGCTCGGTGTGTTGGCGCAACGTTTGATCCGTACCCTTTGTCCCAAATGTAAAATTGAGCACGTGCCCGATGCACGTGAGCGTGAGTTACTGGGCATAGCGGCCGATGACGACAGACGTATCTTCCGCGCCAATGGTTGTAAATCCTGTGGTAACAATGGCTACCGTGGTCGAACCGGTATTCATGAATTATTGTTGGTTGATGACAATGTACGCGAATTGATCCATGGCGGCCGCGGTGAGTTAGCTATCGAAAAGTATATCCGTCAGTCTGTGCCGAGCATTCGTCACGATGGCATGAGCAAAGTGCTCGCGGGCATCACCACTCTCGAAGAAGTGCTACGTGTGACTCGCGAGGAGTAATTTATGCCAGCATTTGAATATAAGGCATTGGATGCCAAGGGAAAGCAGCTTAAGGGCGTAATCGAGGCGGATACCGCCAGACACGCCCGCAGCCAGTTGCGCGATCAGCGCATGATGCCCTTAGAAATTCTGCCTGTTGCTGAAAAAGAAGCCAAAGCCAAAAGCAGCAGCTTTGCGTTTTTCAAACGGGGTATCTCGGTCGCTGAATTAGCCTTGATCACCCGTCAAATCGCGACCTTAGTGGCCGCAGGTTTACCGATTGAAGAATCCCTCAAGGCCGTTGGTCAGCAATGCGAAAAAGATCGCCTTGCAAGTATGATTATGGCGGTACGTTCGCGGGTGGTGGAAGGTTATAGTCTGGCCGACTCCTTGGCTGAATTTCCGCATATTTTCGATGATTTATACCGTGCCATGGTGGCCTCGGGCGAAAAGTCCGGTCACTTAGAAGTGGTGCTTAATCGATTGGCGGATTACACAGAGCGACGCCAACAGCTTAAATCTAAGCTGACCCAAGCCATGATTTATCCCGCAGTATTGACCACAGTGGCGATTGGGGTGATTTCTATCCTGCTGGCGGCGGTGGTGCCGAAAGTCGTTGGCCAGTTTGAACACATGGGCGCCGAGTTACCCGCTTCGACCCGCTTCTTGATTTCGGCCTCTGACTTTGTGCAAAACTACGGTGTGTTTGTGGTCATTGCCCTAGTGATGCTGTTCGCGCTCTTTCGGCGCATGTTAAAGTCGCCTGCGTTTCGAATGAAGTACGACAATTTTTTATTGAGCATGCCAGTTGTTGGCCGCGTGAGTAAGGGCTTAAATACGGCACGTTTTGCACGGACCTTAAGTATCTTATCCGCAAGCTCTGTGCCTTTGCTCGACGGTATGCGTATCGCCAGTGAAGTATTGCAGAATGTGCGAGTACGGGCTGCAGTGGATGATGCGACTGCGCGGGTGCGTGAAGGAACTAGCTTAGGTGCGGCATTGACTAATACTAAGTTGTTTCCGGCAATGATGTTGTACATGATTGCCTCGGGCGAAAAGAGTGGCCAGCTTGAGCAAATGTTAGAACGCGCCGCCGATAACCAAGACAGGGAATTCGAGGGCAACGTCAATATAGCGTTAGGGGTATTTGAACCTATGCTGGTGGTGAGTATGGCGTGTGTGGTGCTGTTTATTGTGATGGCGATTCTGCAGCCAATCTTAGCCTTGAATAACTTGATTAGCGGTTAATTTTTTGAATTTATGGATTATGACCAAGTCGATTGGCATAGGGTTTTTTAGGAGAAGTAGTCGATGCAAATGAACAAGAAACATCAAGGTTTTACCTTACTCGAAGTGATGGTGGTTATTGTTATTTTAGGGATTTTAGCCTCTATGGTGGTGCCTAACTTAATGGGTAACAAAGATAAAGCTGACCAACAAAAAGCAGTATCTGACATAGTCGCACTCGAAAATGCCTTAGACATGTATAAGTTAGACAACGGCATCTACCCGACGACCGAGCAAGGTCTAGAAGCCTTAGTGCAAAAACCAACGATTTCACCTGAGCCACGTAATTACCGTGAAGATGGTTATGTCAAACGTCTGCCAGAAGATCCATGGCGCAATAAGTACTTGCTGCTCAGCCCTGGCGAAAACGGCAAGCTAGATATATTCACAGCAGGCCCAGATGGTCAACCAGGTACCGAAGATGACATCGGTAACTGGAATTTACAGAATTTCCAATAAGATGCTAAAGCTGCGCCACGCTGGTTTCACCTTAATGGAGGTGATGCTAGTGATCTTGTTGATGGGACTCACGGCAGCGGCTGTGACTATGTCTATCGGCAATTCGGGCCCACAACAGGCCCTAGATAGAACGGCGCGGCAGTTTATCGCTGCCACTGAAATGGTGCTAGATGAGACCGTTTTGAGTGGCCAATTTATTGGGATTGTGATTGAGAAAACCAGTTATCAGTTTGTTTTTTATAAAGACGGTAAGTGGGAGCCTTTGGACAAAGACAGACTCTTGTCTGAAAAGCAGATGGAGCCGGGTGTCGTGATGAACTTAGTGCTCGATGGTTTGCCCTTGGTACAAGACGATGAAGAAGACGATTCTTGGTTTGAAGAACCACTGATTGAGCCCTCTGCCGATGACAAGAAGAAACATCCTGAGCCACAGGTCATGCTATTCCCGAGCGGTGAAATGAGCGCTTTTGAGCTGACGTTTATCGCCAAAACTGACAAAGGTCAGCAGGCCGAAGCGTTAGTGGTCGGCGATGCGCTGGGCAGATTAACCATAGGGCGCCCCGATGAAACGCGTTAAGGGCATGACTTTACTCGAAGTGATTGTGGCCCTTGCCGTGTTTTCGATTGCGGCCGTGTCGATCACTAAAAGTTTGGGCGAGCAGATGGCCAACATGCCGATTCTGGAATCGCGCACTTTGGCACAGTGGGTGGCCGATAATCAGATGGTCGATGCCAGACTTGAGCCGCAGTTTCCTGAAATCGGTAAAAAAGAAGGCCAAGTTGAACTCGCAGGAAAGGATTGGTATTGGCGTAAAGAAGTGGTGAAAACCACGGACGATAATTTTCGTATGATCCGGATTAGCGTGAGTGAAGACGAACGCTATCAGCGTATTGCAGCACAAGTGAGCAGTTATGTCCTTAAAACTGACTAGTGCGCAGCGGGGATTTACCCTGCTAGAAATGCTGATCGCTATCGCGATTTTCGCCATGATAGGTTTGGCTTCTAATGCCGTGCTCAGCACTGTGCTGACTAACGATGAAGTGACGCGCACTTTCTCTACTCGGCTTAAAGCCCTGCAGCAAGGCTTTGGTGCGATTGAGCGTGATCTCGCCCAAATGGTGGCGCGTACACCCAGATTACTCGAAGGGGGTCGAGGTTCGACCGTCTTCCAAACGGGCAATGATATCTTAGACTCGGAATCAGAAGCCTTAGTGTTTTACCGTTTAGGTTGGTTAAATCCCGACGGTTTATTACCGCGGGGCAGCTTGCAGTCTGTGGCGTTTGTGGTGCACGAAGGACGACTGGAGCGTTGGCATTTTCCTTATCCTGAGCCTGAATTTGGCGCTGAGCCGATTAAGACAGTGGTCATAGATAAAGTGTTGTCGGTGGAATATTCCTTCTTTATGGATGACAAATGGGAGCGCAAAGTAGAAGCGACTAAGTTGCCTAAAGCGATCGCCATGGAAATTGAGATTGAAGGCTTAGGCAAGATCCAACGTAAGTTCTTGCTGCCGCTAGGTGCTGCCGCACCTGAAAAGTCTAAGGATGATGATAATAAAGACGAAAATCCGGACGATGCTAACAAAGATAAAAACGACGATGGCAGTGGTACAGGCAATGGTTCCGGTGACCCAGATTCTGGCGATACCGGAGACGGTGATCCTGATGCAGAGGGCCGCGAATGAGAACCCAATCTCGGTCTAAACAGCGCGGCGTTGCACTGATCGTTGTGCTCTTGATAGTGGCTATGGTGGTGATCATCGCGACAAATATCACTGGCCGTAATCAGTTGTCCATGCGCCGAACCTTAAACTTGGCTCAGTACGATCAAGCTTATTGGTATGCGATTTCCGCCGAAGAACTGGCGAAGAAGATTTTAAAACAAGATTTAGATGACTCTGAAGGTCGAGTCCACAGGCAGCAATATTGGGCCATGGCCGATGTGGTTTTTCCTGCGGAATACGGTGAAATCGCGGGCAAGATCACTGACATGCGCGCCTGTTTTAATTTAAACGCCTTGTCCGCGACCACGAAAGAGGTGGAAAACGGTCAACCTAAGCTGCCCTTGGCGGCGAAGCAATATAAGGCTTTGTTGGTGAGTTTAGGGATGGACGACTTTAGTGCGGACCGTCTGACTCAGACCTTAAAAGATTATATCGACGATGACACCACGGCCAGCCCTTATGGTGCCGAAGATGCCGAATACGAAGCGCGTAATGTGCCATACCGTGCGGCCAATACGCTGATGAATCATCGCAGTGAGTTGCGGGCGGTGATGGGATACACCCAAGATATCTATTTGAAACTCTTGCCCTATGTTTGTGTGATCCCAGGCAATGATAGGCAATTGCTTAACGTCAATACCTTAGAAGTTGAGCAAGCGGCGTTATTAGCTGGCATGCTCGATAATCAGATTTCGGTCGGCGAAGCAGAAAGTATCATCAACCAACGCCCCGGCGATGGTTTTGACAAAATCGAAGATTTTTATGAAAGCTCATCTATGGGCTCGATCAAGTGGGAAGGTGCCATGAAGTCGAGTTTTGTCATCGATAGCCAATATTTTCTGTTGGCCTCGGGGGCGAAAGTCGATAACGCCGTATTTAGAATGGAAAGCGTGCTCAAAAAGGGCGGCGGCAACAAAATGGAAGTGCTCACCCGTCAGTTTGGTGGACAAAAATAATGGCAGTGCTCACCCGGCAGGGTTTGATGTTGGTGGCCAAAAATAATAGCAACGAGCTCAGTCACGCTTTTTTGACTGGGACTGGTGGAGAAAAACTGTGAGTGAACGGCTATTTATTCGCTTGGGCAGAACAGCAGAGCAAGCATGCTCATGGCTCGTTTGGTCTGAGCAAGAACAGGAAATTATCGCCTCTGGCGAGCTCGCCAATGCCCAAGGTTTGTCGACCTTAACTGAGCGTGCGGGTAACCGTCCCGTCGATGTGTTAGTGCCCGCCGCGGCAATGACACTCACTAGCGTGCATTTACCCGAAAAAGGCCAACGCCAAGCCTTGAAAGCCTTGCCCTTTATGCTCGAAGAAGCTTTAGCCGAGGACGTGGATGCCATGCATTTTACCGTCGGCCCGCGTGATGGCGATGCCTTAAGCGTGGTCGCCGTGGCCCATGAGCAAATGCAGACTTGGCTGAGTTGTTTGACCGAAGCGGGTTTAAAAGTGAAGCGCATCGTACCCGACTGCTTAGCCTTACCATTGCAAGAGTGCCAATGGGCGGCAATGAATTTTGGTAATGAACTATTACTGCGTACCGGATTCGCGACAGGCCAGAGTTTACCTTTGCCTTGGTTACCGATTGCGCTGGAGCAACTTAGGCCCGCACAGGGCGAAGTGTCTGTCGCCAGTTATACCGATATGCAACTCGAAGGTGTTGAGCTTAAGCCGCAGTCACTTGAGCTACCTATGTTAGTGTTAGCCCGAGGTATTTTGCATGCGCCAGTGAACTTACTGAGCGGCGTTTACACGCCTAAGCGTGAATACAGCAAACAGTTGATGATGTGGAAGAGCGCTGCCATCGTTATCGCCATCGCTTGTGTGCTGGCCTTAGTGAATAAAGGGCTGACCATACATCAAGTCAATGGTCAGATTGCCGATCTTAAAGCTCAGAGCGAATCCATTTATCAGCAAGTGGTGCCGGGGAATTCGCGCATTGTTAACCTGCGTTCGCAGATGGAAAGTCAATTACGCGCATTGCAGGGACAGGGCAGTGGCGCCGAGTTTTTTGTCATGCTCGATGGGTTACAGGATGCTTTTAAGCAAGTGCCTGAACTTAAACCTAATAGCTTAAGATTCGAAAGCGCGCGTAACGAGATCCGCATGCAAGTGAGTGCGAAAAACTACGCGCAAATCGAGAAGTTTAAAGAGATCGTTGGTCGTCGTTTCCAACTCGATGGCGGCACTATGAATAGCGGTGAAGATCAAGTCACCAGTACCTTAACCTTGAGGAGCAAATAAGATGGATAATTTGCGGACTTGGTGGCAAGGGCTCGCATCGCGCGAGCAGCAGTTAGTCGGTTTTTGTTCGGTATTTTTAGTCATTGGTATTTTTTATTGGGGTGTTTGGACGCCGATCGCCACTGCCGAAGCCGATGCATTACGTAACCTCACTGCACAGCAACAGACGTTGAACTATGTAAAACAAACGGCGAATAAAATTGCGGGTTTGAAGCAAAACGGCGCTAAGCCGACTATGTCGGGTAGTTTAAGCTCAGTGGTTAACCAGACTGCGGGCAATTATGGGTTAGTGATTACTCGTATGCAGCCCCAAGGCGATAAGATCCAAGTGTGGATGGATGATGTTCCTTTTGATGCCTTGTTGGGTTATTTGAGTGAGTTAGTGCAGAAAAAAGGACTATCACTCGAAAGTGTTGATTTGGCAGAGGCCGATGCCCCTGGCTATGTCAAAGTTAGACGTATCCAACTGTCGCAATAAATTAAGGTGTAGCTGTGAGTTTGATAAAAAAAGTCATCATAGGCGTACTGATTTATTTAGTATTTTTAGTCGTTCTATTTCCCGCTAAGATTGCGATAGCGTTAGCGCCATTACCTGCAAATATCAGTGTTTCGGGTGTGAGCGGCAGTATTTGGTCTGGCAACATAGAAACCTTAAGTATGCCGCAACGCCAGTTAGAACAAGTGCGTTGGGATCTGAGTCCTTGGGCCTTGTTGTTAGGTAAAGTGAAAGTTGATTTTCAAGTGGGCAGCCGCGCAACGCCTGTCAGCGCTAAGGGATTAGTCTCTTGGTCCATGGGCGGCTTAAGTGCGCAGGGGTTACGTTTCGAAGCGCCAGATAGCTTTTTACTCGGCAATGCAAAACTGCCCTTTAAAACCGAAATCTCCGGTGAAGTCAGCCTATTAGTCGAGACGTTAGAGCAAGGTAAACCTTGGTGCGAGCAATTGTCTGGTAAGCTGTTTTTGAATCAAACCAATGTTAAAAACCAGTTTGGCAATTATCCACTAGGCAATATCGAACTCGGCCTGAGTTGCGTTGATGGCAAAGCGCAATTAGCCACAGATGAAGCCAAAAACCAGCTCGGCATCGTCGGCACTTTGCAGTTAGACGAAGGCAATATGGTCAAAGTAGCAGCTAAGATTAAAGAGACGGCTGAGCAACCAGAAGATATGCGTAAGTCACTGGGTATGCTAGGCAAACGCGGCAGCGACGGTTATTTCCCTGTGATATATCAGGGACGTATTCCTGGGTTATAGTGCTGTTTCAGCGCGCGATGATAGATCTGCATTATGATGAAAACGAAGGCACCTTAGGTGCCTTTTTTATTGTCTTTTTATCGTGTTAGATCATTGAGTAGCGAGTGATAGTCGGTAATCGCGGGGAAATCTTGAAAGACCTTGACTGGCTTTTTACTGTCTGGGTTAGCAATCCCCAATTGATGGCCTACGCCGGCAAGTTTAGCGGCCTTGAGTATGGGTTCGCTGTCGTCGATAAAGAGACAGCGGCTTGGTTCAAGGTTGAATTGCTTAAACAAGGTCAGCCAGAATTGTGGATGCTCCTTGGGGTAACCCGTCTCGTGGCTGGAGATCATGGCATCGAGCCCAGCGGCCAGCTCTGTATGTTCAAGCTTTAAGGCAAGACTCTTAGGGTGGGCATTGGTCACCAGAATGCGCTGTTTACCCGCAGAGGCCAAGGCCGCTAAAAATGGCATGCTGTCTTGGCGCAGCTGAATGCTATCCACTAAAGTGCGATGTAAACCCATAATGTCGAGTTGTAGCTGCTCCTGCCAATAATCGAGACAGTACCAATCGAGTGTGCCGACGACTTTTTCATAGGCATTTACGACTAACTGCTGCGCTTCGTCCTCGCTCAGACCCCGTTGCCTGCTTAATTCCTGCGGCACTAAACTCAGCCAAAAATGGTTGTCGAAGTGCAAATCCAATAGAGTGCCGTCCATGTCGAGCAGAACTGTATCGATAGTCTTCCAGTTAAACATTGGTATTTCCTATTCTTTGCATGATGAACAACGCCTGCGATTAACGCGTGAGCAGGGTAATTTTCAAAGGCTGTCATTATGATTTTTCACGCAACTTGTATGCTCATATCTTTGTGCTAGTCTTGGATGACTAATTATTTTTAGTCTGAAAATTAAGCGGTTGGATATGGATATCTGTTCTTTTGCCCTATTAGCTCAAGTTCTAAACTCCCTAAGTTTACAGCAAGAGCTTAATGCTTTGCTGCGACAAAATTGGCTACCCCACGTAAATCAACGTGATTATCGCCAAGGGGATCTGGGCGGTTGGGATGTGCTCGCTTTGCGCTGCGCCGCTGAGTATCAAGCCGCGCATCCTATCTTGCAAGCCTTCTCCATCGCTACACAGGAGCACTGGCAAGATCTGCCTTGCCTCGAATCTAGTCCTGCGCTACTCAGTGTGATCCAATCTTTAGCCTGTCCGGTGAAATCCGTGCGTTTGATGCGCTTACATGCGGGGGCAGAGATAAAGCCCCATAGAGATCTAGGGCTTAGCCTAGAACAGGGCGAAGCAAGATTACACTTACCACTGCAAACTAATGAACAACTCAATTTTTATGTGGATGAGAAGCGTGTACCTATGCGGGCCGGAGAGCTTTGGTATATCAATGCCGACCAAGTCCATTGGGTTGAAAATAAAGGACAGGAAGCACGCATCAACCTAGTGATTGATTGCGAAGTGAATACTTGGCTAAGGGAGTTGGTCTATGCCGCAAAGATCAAAGCTTGAATCAGGACAAAGTGCCGATATTAAAGCGTTAACTTACTTCGCCAACGCGCTATTACAGGCCTCTTCGGCAGGAGAGGCTAAACGGCTTATCGATCCCATGCTGGCACAATTATGCGCTATGACGGAAATTGAGCTTCACCCCGAGTCTTTTTTGGATACCGAGGCGAGTATTACGCCATTTGGTAAGGCGGTATCACTTACCACTGCGGCCCAGTGTGCCGAAGATCCCGAACGGGGACGGGTGTTTATTCAGGGTATTTATCAGGCCATACAGGATAAGTTGGCGCTAAATCCGCAACGACCAATACAGGTTTTATATGCGGGTACAGGACCTTTTGCCTGGTTGTTATTACCATTACTGCCGCTGTTTTCTGCGAGTCAGATTCAAGTCACCTTGCTCGACATTCACCTTGCCTCGTTAGATAAAGTCACCAAGCTTATTGAACACTTTGATTTAGCAGATCGGGTGGCAACGTATGTCTGCGCCGACGCCACAGTTTGGCAACCAGAAGCAGCAGTAAAGTTCGATATGATAGTCTCTGAAACCATGAAGCATCTGCTGCAACAGGAGCCTCAAGTCCAGATATTCAGCCACTTACAGGTGTATCTTGCGGATGATGGCATGCTTATTCCGCAAAACATTGAGCTAGACGCTTGGCTTGAGTGTCGTACTGTGCAGGATTTTGTGGAGACGCATTATTTAGGACCGTTATTCGCGCTCAACCTACAAACAGCACGCTTGCTTGCCAGTGGAGACCGCAGTTTCTTGGCTGGTACATTACTATTGCCCGATTTCAGCCCGAGTGTGGTAACGCTTAAGTTCACGACTTCCATTCAAGTCTATGGTCATTCCACGCTGAGCGAAAACCAATCTCAACTCACCTTACCTCGATATCGACGCGAGCATTGGCTTAAGCCGCTCTCATGCCTTGCTTTTCGATATGAGCAGGGGACTCATCCCGATTTTATTTTTGATGTTATAGAGCAAAAACCAGTGCTTGTGTCGAGTGACGATCTGAGCTGTTTAGGCATTTATCATTTGCAGCGGCTTTGGCAAAAGATACAGCTACGCAAACGGGGAGTGCCATTCACCGAACTGGCTAATGAATGGCACTTAGATAAAACCTTGCTGGATCTTTGTGGCATAGGGCTAGAGCCGGGTCTAAGAGCTTTATATCAAAACGATCATCAGTCAGCTTTTGTTGCTTACATTCAGCAAATAGCCAAGCTGACAGCCGCGGATATTGCTGGGATTAATCAGCAATTGCGCACTATTTCCCATGGATTAACGCCATCGGTCACAGTACCAGAAGTCGATGATTTAAGTTCAATAGAGGTTGAAGACTCAAATCCGGCGGCAGTACTCAGCGAGTCACAACTCAATTTTTGGCGTAGTGAAGGCTACTTAGTGATCCCGCATGTGCTCACGGCAGAGCAATGCGCCGCAACTCGAGATTTTATTTGGCAGCAGTTAGGAGCCAATGAACAAGATCCCACCACTTGGTATCAACCTCATGAGTTTATGCAGAAAATAATGCTGCAACTGTTTCGCCATCCGCAACTAGATGCGAATCGACAAGTCCCCAAAATCCGTCAAGTGTTTGAACAGCTATGGCATCGAACCGATTTAGTCATGACAACCGACAGAGTCAGCTTTAATCCACCTGAAACACCCACTTGGCGTTTTCCCGGGCCAGATATGCACTGGGATATGCCACTGCAGCTACCCGTTGAGTTTGGCACTCAAGGGTTAATTTACTTAACCGATACCAGTGTTGACCAAGGCGCATTTTCTTGTGTCCCAGGATTTCATCTCAAGATAGAAGAATGGCTTCTCGAACAAAACAAAAAGCAAAACAAGACGGATATCGAGCTTCAGCAACAGGATTGGAGCAAGTGGCCAGTTAAATCCATAGCCGCAAATGCAGGTGATTTAATCATTTGGCACCATGCCTTGCCCCATGGTGCGAGTCCGAATCGTGGGACGTTACCGCGGATGGTGCAGTACATTAACATGTACCCTTTGGTGGGCTGATGTGCCGCGTCAGCTTGTACCGTGCGTTGTTGCATGATGCCAGTCGGTTGAAGGCACTATGGCAAACCACGCAGCTGGATGATTTTGTGGCACAGATGCAACAGTATCTGCAGTGGCCTGAACTTAACTTTGACGTGCTGCAGCGTTTTTTAGCTGCACAGAACCAGCAGCCATTTTGCCCTGAACTGGCGTCTTTTAGCCGCTGCTGGCAACCCTATGCCTATCAGTCACAGCGTAAAATAGTGCGTTGGCTGCCCGCCTTTACTCGGCCTGTGTTGCCTTTTTTTGAAGACGATCTCGCGCTGAGCCGACAAAGTTTGCTGGCGCAGCTGATCCAACCTTGTAGTCAACTAGCACAACTGTTGCCTCAGCGGCTGACTGTGCCACCCGTGAAACCTGCTTTGTTGATTTTTCACTGGTCCCGCTGCGGCTCCACTCTAGTTTCAGGCAGTTTTGCCTTGCAACCAGAGGTTAAAGTGTTATCCGAATCTATGTTGGCCAGTGATCTGCTGCTAGACCCGACTTGGGCTGGACAACAAATGCAGGTATTGGATCTGGTGCTCAGGTTGCAGGGGCGTTTACGCCATCAGGAACAAAAACTGGTGATTAAATGCAATGCGTGGGATTTACAACATTGGCCGATTTGGTTAGCGACCTATCCTGCCGCAAAGCGATTGTGCTTAATCCGTCAGCCAGAAGCTGTGCTGGCTTCTCATCATTATTTGGCTGGACGTCATATGGTGCGCCAACAGCCTGCATTATGGGATGGGCTAGATACCGCCGTCACTTTGCTGGAGTACCAATGTCAGGTGATAAAGCATATGGCGGAGTTGATGATAGAGCTGCTACAGCAACACCCTTGTAAGCTTCTAAGTTATGAACAGTTAACACACACTTCAGCGCAACAACTGGCGATACTCGCAGGCTCCACGCTCACAGAGATTGAGCAGCGACGTTGGAATGCATTTCGTCATTTCGATGCAAAACAACAGGGCGTGCCGTTTCAAAACCGTAAAAAAACCGCAGATGCACTTTTTAGTGCAGCGCAGTTACAGCGGATCCGCGCCAAGCTACAGCCCTTATATCAGTTACTGTTGGCGAAGGGGGCCGGATAAGCAAACCGTTTGGCAAGCTGATTGATTTCATTAATGTCACTTAAATTCGGAAAGTCAGTTGGGGTCTGCACTAAACCTAGCCCAAACTGATCGACTTTGTCCTGCGCAGGCCAGCACACTGTATCTGGACAGCCTAAAAAACGGCTGAGTTGTTGTTTGCCTTGCGCTGAAAATAATTGGCTGAAGTTCAGGGTTAGCCAGTCGTGCGTTGACCACTGCTGTTGGTAATGTAAAGCTTGCGCTTGCACTTCTGCCCAATACCAGAGATTTTTTTCCGCAGGGTTGAGCTGTGGCCATAAGTCCCGATACCGATGTAAGCAATCCTGTTCATCACTTGGTAAATACAGATTTTTAATGGGTAAATGTGGCAGCAATGGCGGTACAAATGCATTGAGTTTCAATAATGAAGCCACAGTATCTAGTGGTGCTCGGTGAATATGGATCACCTTAACGGTATGGCCTAGTTGTTGTTTGAACCAACTCAGATGCCGCCAGCAGGGAAAACCCGTTTCAATGTATTGTTTGCCAGTATGTAAGTGTTGCCTAATTTGTCGCAGATGGTTTTCTAGCATTTCGCGATTGTGCAGAAGTGGTTGCCGTACGGTATTGAGATCGGGTCGATAGCCAAAGTGCAGTGGCTCATGCTCAACAACAAAACTTTCATCCCATTGTTGTATTGTTTCGGTTAACCATTGGGTGCCACATCGACCAGTAGACAATACAAAATACGCCGCCATCAGTTTCTCCATAAATAGCCAAGTAATGAATTAGCACTCTAGCTAATTTAAATATCAGTGCTAGGTTTAATAAGTCTTAACAGTAATAGCATTGAACTCTGGACGGGGAGCTATAAATTAGGAATGAAAAAAGTATAAAAAATAATCGACATCGTAAAACACATTCACTAACTTGTCTTTAGTTGGGCTTCTATCTATGTGTGATTGGGCTGATCTTGGTCGCCAAGTTTAGTTGCATGAGAGCCTTGGTTGAATGATCAGCGCGTGTCTAGGTTTAACGGCTCATCTATTGTTATTGGTATATCTAAGAGATACAAGGATCTGTAATGCAAAATCTCACCCTACCCGATGGACTGTCGGTACGCCCCGCTCAGAGTAAAGATAACGTTTTTCTAGAATCTCTCTACCAGTCTACTCGGGAAGACTTATTGGTATTGGATGCCCCTGAGGAACAAAAAGCCGAGCTGATTGAAATGCAGTTCCGAGCGCAAACTCAGGGCTACGGTAATGCCTATCCCAATGCTATGTATTTTGTGATTGAAAAGCACATGGAATCTATTGGTAAAGCCACGATCGATTTTGGCCATAATGAAGTTCATCTGATTGATTTAGCATTAACCCCAGTTGCACGGGGGAAAGGGTTTGGTGCGGCAGTGATCCAAGCTTTCCAGCAGGCCGCAGCTATGGTGGCTGCACCTATGACCTTGTCAGTGTTGCAAAGCAATCTGCAGGCAAAGACTTTGTATTGGAAACTGGGCTTTATTACCGATGAAATTCAGTTGCCATATGAGCGGATGATCTGGTACCCACCAGCATTGCGAACAACCCTGCTTTAAGCTTGCACTCTATTCCAGTTTGAAGTTTTATAATTCAACTTATTAAGAAATATAGATTTTTATTGGCGTTTATTCGTTTGCTTTTCTAAGCTTTTCGGTACGGCTTGAGGGGCTGGGCATTAGGGGGCAGGGAACAGTGATAGAAAAATTTAACTTTGACACTTTAATCCAACTGGTGGACCAGTCCATCAGATTGAAGGATGGCAGTAATAATAGCGTTGAACTGAAGGTTGATAAGGTTTCATTGCCAAAAGTGCCGGATGTGGGCTACGACGCCTTTTCCGTGGACTTAATCAGTGATGCGGCTGTGCATTGTCCAAGCGGTAATTATGTGTTTTGTCATGATAGTTTTGGTGAGGTGCAACTGTTTATGTCGCCTTATGCGGTAGATAAATATCAAATCGTAGTAGCGCGAAAAAAATAATGTAGTACTCAGGCGATCCTAGTTTTACACCTGATCGGATGACGTTTCCCACAAACAAGGAGAGTAAGAGTTATGTCACAACCCTATATAGGTGAAATCAGAATGTTCGCCATAACCTATGCCCCACGGCATTGGGCGGACTGCGCAGGCCAGGTCATGGCCATCAATCAGAATCAGGCATTATTTGCGTTGCTGGGGACGACTTTTGGTGGCAATGGCACCACCACTTTTTCGTTACCTGATTACCGTGGACGTACTCCAATAGGTACTGGAAATGGGTATGTTTCGGGTCAGATTGGAGGTGTTGAAAATGTCACTCTGTTATCAACCCAAATACCAGCACATAACCATCAATTTAATGCGCAAAATACACCAGGCACGGCCTTTAATCCCAGCCCTCAAGGTAATGGTAATTTATGTGCAGTGCCAGATTCAGGTGCTTTTTATGTCGCGCCTGACGCCAATCTTGCGGTTTTAGCCGCTGATGCCATTACCCCAAATGGCTCTAATGCTGCTCATTCTAATCTTCAGCCTAGCCTAGTATTGCGTTTTGCAATCGCTTTGCAGGGTGTATTTCCATCCCGTAACTAAGGAGAACATTATTATGTCAGCAGCTTATATGGGTGAAATACGGGTGTTTGCTGGGACTTTTGCACCGCAACATTGGGCGCTTTGTGCCGGCCAAAGCCTAGCTATTTCGCAGAATGATGCATTGTTTGTGCTTCTTGGGACTACTTACGGTGGCGATGGTGTGAATACCTTTAATTTGCCAGATGCCCGCGGTCGACTACCTATAGGTCAAGGCACTGGTCCGGGGTTAACGGCCCGTGTCTTAGGTCAGGTCTATGGTACTGAAGCTGTAGCGTTAACAACGGCCAATATGCCAGCACACAATCATACTGCACAAGTGTCAGCGACTGAAGCCAATCTGTCGGTACCATCAGGTCAAATGATAGGCCAGGGTTATCATTATTTGCCTTCAACAACACCACCCAATAGTACTGGGTCTTTGTTGGCTTCAGCGGTCAGTAGCGCAGGAGGTGGGCAACCCCATGATAATATGATGCCATTTTTATGTTTAAATTTTATTTTATGCCTGCAAGGCATTTTCCCATCACGTAATTAAGGAGAGCTTTCATGTCTGACGCTTATGTGGGTGAAATACGGCAGTTCCCTTATTCGTTTGCCCCTTATCAGTATGCTTACTGCGCGGGGCAATTGATCCCTATTCAGCAAAATACCGCCTTGTTTGCCATATTGGGGGTAAATTATGGCGGCAATGGCTCCACTAACTTTGGCTTACCTAATTTGCAGGGTAATGCCTTGATGCAACAAGGCATCGGCCCTGGTTTAACCCCCAGAGATTTGGGTGAAACCGATGGCAGTACCAGTGTGACTTTATTAACCACTGAACTACCCAACCACAGCCATCTGATGACAGTCAAAATGGCAGGGGCTGGCGCCTCAGTCAGTACTGCGGCAGGAGGCTATTTGAGTATCGCTAAAACAGCTGCTGGGAATCAAAAAGCCTATACTAATCTGCAAGACCAATTAGTAACAATGGCGCCAACTATGCTTGGGATTACTGGCTCTGGGGTGTCACACGAAAACCGCCAGCCTTTTATCGCTATTCCTTTTTGTATAGCGCTTTATGGTGTATTCCCTCCACGTAACTAAAAGTGCCAGTAAAACGTACCGGACTAGTGAGGCGCTATTGCTCCTTGTCTCACTGGAGTCGGTTTTCGTTGAAAATGAATTTTTTAACAAATAATTGGGCATGGGTGGAATAAAGTGTCAGTTATGACTACGATTTGAGCAGCTCAGTGAGGTTCATTTTATGAATTCCAGTAGTGAGACAGTAAACACAGGGAGTGATGTGGCTCGCTTTCATTTTATCTCCGGCCTTCCAAGGTCTGGTTCGACTTTACTGGCAGGTATTCTGAAACAGAACCCAGCTTTTCATGCTGCGATGTCCAGTCCGGTTTCGTCTTTGCTCAATGGCGCTTTAGAGCAGATGGGGGCCAACGGTGAATCGAATACCTTTTTTGATGAACAAAAAAAGAAACGGATTTGTAGGGCCATATTTGAAGCTTATTACGCCAATTTATCACAACCAGTCATTTTTGATACCAACAGGCACTGGACTGCACATTTACACCAGATGGTGGAGCTTTTTGATGACTTTAAGGTGATTTGCTGTGTGCGTAATCCCGCTTGGATTATGGATAGCTTTGAAGTGATTTACCGGAAGAATCCTTTTGACTACAGCCGAATGTTTAATGCTGCAAATCGTCAGACTGTATATAGCCGCTGTGAGAGCTTAATTCAGTCCATGGGGGTCGTTGGTTCGGCATGGACTTCGCTAAAAGAGGCATATTATGGTGAGTTTTCCGATCGATTGTTGCTGATCGATTACGACATTTTAACTCGCCATCCACAACGGACCCTAGAGCTGATTTATAAGTTTATTGATGAACCCTTGTACGAACATGATTTTAATAATGTTGAGTATGAAGAAAGTGAATTTGATCAAAAGCTTGGCGTAAAAGGACTGCACACAGTTAAGAAGCAAGTTGAGTTTAAGTCTAGGAGAAGCATTTTACCACCAGATTTGTTTGTGAAGTACCAAGAGATGGATTTTTGGTTGGACAATACAGGGACTGCAGCTTCTATTATTGCAAGTAAAAAAGGAACAGCGTAGTTGCTGAATAAAGGATTAGGGTATGGACACAAAATTACTTCGTCATCTATCGGTCGCATTATTGCCTTTTGGTACTTACGCCCTGCCAGTGCAAAGCTACAGTTCTGGTCAACGCAGTTATCTGACCTCTACCTCTAGTGGGTCAGTTTTTTCCGAAGTGCTATATACCAAATCTAAAGTTCCTAGAGTCGTTACGACTGAAAATGAAGGGACTGGTCCTGAAATTATTCAGCAACAGGCCGTGAATGAGCTAGTGATTATTGACGCCGCTGTGCCGGATAAACATTTGTTCTACAGAGGTATTAAGCCTGGTGTAGATATTGTTGAAATTGATTCCTCCAAACCGGGTTTAGCTCAGTTAAAACAGGTGCTGGCTTCTTATAAAAACTTAACCGCTTTGCATATAGTCTCCCATGCAGCTGATGGTGTGCTGTATTTAGGCAACAGCAAAGTAGACGCCAATGCGCTTAAGCATGAAATGGATACTTTTGCTGCGTTAGAAGGCGCTTTAGCTGCCGGAGCGGATCTGCTGCTGTACGGCTGCGATTTAGCCAAAGGTGATGCAGGTGAAGAACTGTTAGATCTGATTCAAAGTAATACAACTGTGGATATTGCTGCCTCAGTCAATAAAACCGGTAATCTGGATAATGGTGCGGATTGGGAACTGGAAATTCACCGCGGTGACATTACCTCTGCGCTCGCCTTTTCGGAAAAGAGTTTACGCGACTTTTCAGCCGTATTAGCCCCCACGACTTACACCAGCCCTAATTTCTGTACTGCACCTAATTTTAATGAATACTGCGAAGTTGCCTCGCTGTCATCCACGGATGGCAAATTGGTCATGACCTCCTCCAAAGCTCTGGTAAGCGTAAGAGACCGGTTACCGAGTGTATTCAGTACTGACTATGCTAACCCTTACATTTTTGCTGGCCATCTGGATTTTACAGCCAATGCTGTGAACCTTGATGCATTTACATTAACCAGTTTTAATAAACCCGATACCAATTATAGCTGTACTAGCGCATCTGTTAGCGGCACCCGTAAAGATAACGGAGCCACAGTGTCTGACATTGTAAGCTGGCCCAGTGGTGTAATGACCTACACACCCGTTAATTTGAGTGGCATCGCCCTCACCGCGTTTCGGGTGCAGGTCAGTAACTGTCAAAGCGAGGTAAACAACACCTTGCGACTGGTAAATTTTACTATTGACGAAGTTAGCCTTACGCCTAATGTATCAGACGCCAATATCAGTATTTCCGGCGCATCGGGCACGGGTGGCGCCTATAAAATTGGCGATACTGTCACTGCCACTTGGAACAATACCGCTGGTGGCGATAATAATGCTGGCATCACCGGCGTGACTGTCAATTTTTCCCAGTTTGGCGGTGGTGCCGCAGTCGTCGCAACCAATAGCAGCAACAATTGGACGGCGACCTACACCATTACCGCGGGTGCAATTGATGCTACGGCACGCAATGTGAGCGTGACCGCCACTAATACTACTGGCCCAGCGACTACGGCCGACACGACCAATGCTACTGTGGACAACATTGCGCCCACCGTGACGGATGGCAATATCAGCATCTCAGGTGCAAGTGGCACCGGCGGCGCTTATAAAATTGGTGATACCGTCACCGCCAGTTGGAACAACACAGCTGGCGGTGATAACAACAGCGATACGCTCAGCAGTGCAACGGTGGACTTTTCAGCCTTTGGTGGCGGTGCTACGGTGGCGGCGAGCAATAGTAGTGGCACTTGGACGGCAACTTATACGCTAATCTCGGGCGCTATCGATGCGACCAATCGCAATGTATCGGTCACTGCGACGGACAATGCTGGCAATGCAACCACTATGACAGATACCACAAACGCGATAGTGGATTCGGTTGCACCTACACTGACGGATGGCAATATCAGTATCAGTGGCGCCACGGGTACTGGTGGTGCCTATATTGTCGGCGATACCGTCACCGCGACATGGAACAACACCGCGGGTGGCGATAACAACAGCGATACCATCAGTGCAGCGACGGTTGACTTCAGCCAATTCGGCGGCGGTGCGGCCGTGGCCGCCAGCAATAGCAGCGGTACTTGGACGGCGACTTATACCTTAGTTGCGGGCGTCATTAATACCAACAATCGTAATGTGTCGGTCACGGCGATGGATAACGCTGGCAATATTACCACTCGGGCCGATACCAGTAATGCGGTTGTGGATAGTGTGGTGCCAGCCGTAACCAGTGTTGGCGTGCCGGCCAATGCGACTTATGGAGAGGGACAAAACCTCGATTTTACCGTCAATACCAGCGAAGCTATTACCGTGAATACTGCTGGTGGCACGCCGCGGATTGCACTGACGATTGGCTCTGCCACTGTGTACTCCAGTTATCTTTCCGGCTCCGGTAGCAATGCACTGACTTTCCGCTACACAGTGCAGAGTGGTGATCTCGATGCCGATGGAATTGCGATCGCGGGGTCGATAGAAACCAATGGTGGCATCTTAAAGGATAGTCTGGGTAATACTCTGAACTCAGCTTTAAATTCGGTCGGTAGTACCACGGCCGTATTAGTGGACGCCGTGCCTGTTACGCCTGTTGTGACCGATGGTAACATCAGTATTTCCGGTGCATCGGGCACCGGAGGCGCCTATAAGATTGGCGATACCATCACCACGACTTGGAACAATACTGCAGACGGTGACAATAATGCCGACATCATTGGCGTCACTGTCGACTTCTCTCAATTTGGAGGGGGGAGCGCAGTCGTCGCGAGCAACAGCAGCGGCACTTGGACGGCCACTTACACGCTAGTGTCCGGCGCCATCGATGCTACGAATCGCAATATCAGCGTCACCGCCACTAATGCTACTGGCCCCACGACTGTGGCCGACACCACCAATGCGACTGTGGACAACATCGCGCCTACCATCAGTGATGCCAATATCAGTATTTCCGGCGCAACCGGAATCGGCGGCGCCTATAAGATTGGCGATACTGTCACCGCCACTTGGAATAACACCGCTGGCGGCGATAACAACAGCGATACGCTCAGCGGTGCAACGGTGGACTTTTCAGCCTTTGGCGGTGGTGCTGCGGTGGCGGCGAGCAATAGTAGTGGCACTTGGACGGCAACTTATACGCTAATCTCGGGCGCCATCGATGCGACTAACCGAAATATTTCCTTCAGCTCAACGGATAACGCAGGCAATGTCACAACGACTGCCGATACGACCAACGCGACGCTTGATACCCAGCGTCCTACAGCAAGTATTGTGGTAGCGGATACCTCTCTGGCAGTAGGTGAAACCTCGCTGGTGACTATTACCTTTAGTGAGGCAGTGACTGGTTTTACCAATGCAGACCTGACCATAGCTAACGGTACTTTGACTGCAGTCAGCTCTGGTGATGGTGGCACCACCTGGACAGCGACCTTTACGCCAACTGCCAGTGTGACAGACGCCACTAATGTGATTACGCTAAATAACACCGGTGTGGCAGATGCAGCGGGTAATGCCGGTAGCGGCAGCACGGATTCCAATAACTACGCCATAGATACTGCGCGCCCTACGGCCACTATAGTGGTGGCTGATACCGCATTGGCCGCGGGCGAAACCTCGCTGGTGACAATCACCTTTAGTGAGGCAGTGACCGGGTTTAGCAATGCCGATTTAACCATAGCCAACGGTACGTTAACTGCGGTCAGCTCTGGTGATGGGGGTATTACCTGGACGGCGACCTTTACGCCAACCGCCAGTGTGACGGATGCCAGCAATCTGATTACCTTAGATAATACCGGTATGGTCGATGCTGCAGGTAACACAGGTTCCGGCAGCACGGATTCCAACAATTACGCCATAGATACTGCGCGTCCAACGGCCACTGTAGTGGTAGCCGATACGGCGCTGCGGGTTGGTGAAACCTCGCTGGTGACTATCACCTTTAGTGAGGCTGTGACCGGGTTTACCAATGCCGACCTAACGATAGCCAACGGTACGTTAACTGCGGTCAGCTCTGGTGATGGTGGCACCACCTGGACAGCGACTCTTACGCCAACTGCCAGTGTGACTGATGCCAGCAACTTGATTACACTGGATAATACCGGTGTGGCCGATGCAGCGGGCAATGCCGGCACCGGCAGCACGGATTCCAACAACTATGCCATAGATACTGCACGTCCGACGGCCACTATAGTGGTGGCAGATACCGCATTGGCCATAGGTGAAACCTCGCTGGTGACTATTACCTTTAGTGAGGCAGTGACTGGTTTTACCAATGCAGACCTGACCATAGCTAACGGTACTTTGACTGCAGTCAGCTCTGGTGATGGGGGTATTACCTGGACGGCGACCTTTACACCAACCGCCAGTGTAACTGATGCCACTAATGTGATTACACTGGATAATACCGGTGTGGCCGATGCAGCGGGTAATGCCGGTAGCGGCAGCACAGACTCCAATAATTACGCCATAGATGCAGCCCGCCCAACGGCCAGCATTGTCGTGGCCGATGCCTCCTTGACAGCGGGCGAAACCTCGTTGGTGACTATTACCTTTAGTGAGGCAGTGACCGGGTTTAGCAATGCCGATTTAACCATAGCCAACGGTGCGTTAACTGTGGTCAGCAGCAGCGATGGCGGCATTACCTGGACGGCGACATTCACTCCAACAGCCAGCATTACTGATGCAACTAACCTTATCACGCTCGATAACACGGGTGTTGCGGATGCGGCAGGTAATGCGGGTACGGGCACGACGGATTCCAATAACTATGACATAGATACTGCGCGTCCAACGGCCACTGTAGTGGTAGCCGATACGGCGCTGCGGGTTGGTGAAACCTCGCTGGTGACTATCACCTTTAGTGAGGCTGTGACCGGGTTTACCAATGCCGACCTAACGATAGCCAACGGTACGTTAACTGCGGTCAGCTCTGGTGATGGTGGCACCACCTGGACAGCGACTCTTACGCCAACTGCCAGTGTGACTGATGCCAGCAACTTGATTACACTGGATAATACCGGTGTGGCCGATGCAGCGGGCAATGCCGGCATCGGCAGCACGGATTCCAACAACTATGCCATAGATACAACACGCCCAACAGCCACAATAGTAGTCGCGGACACTGCATTAGCGGTTGGCGAAACGTCCTTGGTGACCTTTACTTTTAGTGAAGCTGTAACAGGTTTTACCAATGCCGATCTGACCATAGCTAACGGTACTTTGACTGCAGTCAGCTCTGGCGATGGTGGCATGACCTGGACGGCGACCTTTACACCAACCGCCAGTGTAACTGATGCCACTAATGTGATTACACTGGATAATACCGGTGTGGCCGATGCAGCGGGTAATGCCGGTAGCGGCAGCACAGACTCCAATAATTACGCCATAGATGCAGCCCGCCCAACGGCCAGCATTGTCGTGGCCGATGCCTCCTTGACAGCGGGCGAAACCTCGCTGGTGACTATTACCTTTAGTGAGGCAGTGACCGGGTTTAGCAATGCCGATTTAACCATAGCCAACGGTGCGTTAACTGTGGTCAGCAGCAGCGATGGTGGCATTACCTGGACGGCGACATTCACTCCAACAGCCAGCATTACTGATGCAACTAACCTTATCACGCTCGATAACACGGGTGTTGCGGATGCGGCAGGTAATGCGGGTACTGGCACGACGGATTCCAATAACTATGCCATAGATACTGCGCGTCCAACGGCCACTGTAGTGGTAGCCGATACGGCGCTGCGGGTTGGTGAAACCTCGCTGGTGACTATCACCTTTAGTGAGGCTGTGACCGGGTTTACCAATGCCGACCTAACGATAGCCAACGGTACGTTAACTGCGGTCAGCTCTGGTGATGGTGGCACCACCTGGACAGCGACTCTTACGCCAACTGCCAGTGTGACTGATGCCAGCAACTTGATTACACTGGATAATACCGGTGTGGCCGATGCAGCGGGCAATGCCGGCACCGGCAGCACGGATTCCAACAACTATGCCATAGATACAACACGCCCAGCAGCCACAATAGTAGTCGCGGACACTGCATTAGCGGTTGGCGAAACGTCCTTAGTGACCTTTACTTTTAGTGAAGCTGTAACAGGTTTTACCAATGCCGATCTGACGATTGCCAACAGCACGTTAACTGCGGTCAGCAGCGGCGATGGGGGTATTACCTGGACGGCGACTCTTACGCCAACCGCCAGTGTGACGGATGCAACCAACATCATTACATTGGATAACACTGGGGTGGCCGATGTGGCTGGTAATGTGGGCACTGGCACAACTGATTCCAATAACTATGCGATAGATACCGCCACGCCAACAGTACAGAGTTTTAACCCCCTAGATGGCGATATTGGGGTGGCAGTCGGTGCCAATTTTGTGCTGACCATGAATGAAAATATTCAACTCGGTAGCGGTAATATCGTTATTTACAACACCGACGATGTGGCCGTAGCGACCATTGATGTGGGTTCTCCTGCTGGACAGTTAACGATAACGGCGGGTGTGTTGACTATTAATCTAGCCGCTAACCTAGTTGAAAATACCAGTTATTACATTCAAATCGCCAATGGAGCTATTACCGACTTGGTGGGTAATCTTTACGCTGGGATTAGCAATAAAACCGATTGGAACTTTACCGTTGCCGATGTTACACCGCCGGTGGTTACTGGGATTGTCGTGACGGGATCACCCGCAGCGAATGGGGCTAGTCTAGTATTTACTGTGAGTTTTGATGAGGTAGCGAGCAATCTATCTGCCGATGATTTTGTGCTCACGGCAACAGGCTCGGCCAGTGGCAGTATTGCCAGCGTTTCTGTGGCATCTGGAAACAGTGCTGATGTGACTGTGAATACTGTGAGCGGCACTGGTAGCTTGAGACTCGATGTCAAGGTGAATTCCAATATCCAAGATGTTTCCGGAAACGGTAATGGAACCAATGGCTATACCGCCGCTTATACCGGTGGCGCAAGTCATACTGTCGATCGCGATGCGCCTTTAGCACCTTCGGGGCTGGATCTTGCCACGGCTTCCGATTCCGGGATCAGCAGCACAGATAATTTAACTAGCGATACCACCCCGACACTCACAGGTAGCGCCGAGGCGAATAGTACTGTGACGCTCACGAGCAGCATCGATGGTGTATTGGGTACAACAACTGCCGATAGTTCTGGAAATTGGTCGTTTACCACGCTGCTATTAACCAGTAATTCAGCGCATAATATTACGGTCACTGCGACCGATGCGGCGGGTAACATTAGTGTTGTATCGACGGCACTTTCTCTAACTATTGATACACAAGCTCCTTCAATTACTAGTTCAGCTCCTGCAGGTGGAGCGATGGCAGCGGATACCAGTGTTGTATTCAATCTAGCCTTTAGTGAGTCCGTGAATAACTTGACTGTGGATGATTTTGCGCTGGCGAGCACAGGCACTGCATCCGGCACTATTTCGAGCGTTTCCGCTAGCTCTGGAACTGGTGTTGTCATCACAGTTAATGGCATATCGGGTACGGGTAGTCTGAAGGTAGGCCACACAACGAGTGATATTGTTGATGATGCGGGTAATGCACTCGGTGCCTATAGTGTCGGCACCGTACACTCTGTCGATACAGATGCACCCACTATTTCTGGCGTCAGTTTTGACCAGACGTCGGTTACTCAGGCAAATCAAAGTGCGATTAGCCTGACCTTAGTGAGTGCGGAGGTCGGGACCAGCGCGAATTACACTATTACTGGTAGTTCAGGCACGCCGGTCACAGGATCTATTGCGGTCGCAAGTGCGTCACAACAGATTACCAATATAGATGTGAGCGGTTTAGGGGATGGCACTCTGACCGTGAGTCTGACCCTGACTGATGCGGCGGGTAATGTTTCTAGTCCCGCAGTAACCGATACCATATCGAAGGATGCTGTCATTCCAGCGGTGAATGTGGTTAATGTTAACGATGGTCATTATGGCGTCGGCAGTGCTATCGATATCACTCTCACATTGACTGAGGATGTGACGGTTTCTGGCACACTTTCTACGTTGACGCTCGATATCGATGGTGTGGCTCGTCAAGCGGTATTCGTATCAGCTACCAGCGGTGTGCTGACCTATAGATATACAGTCCAAGCGGGTGATAACACGGGGGCGAGTGGTTTAATTGTCGATGCCAATGGTATAGTACTTAATGGCGACACTATGCGAGATGCGGGCAGTAACGATGCCGATTTAAGCTATAGCCAGTGGGACAGTGTCAATGTAATTGTCGATACGACTGCCCCCGTCGATCCTATTGTTACTGCGCCTGCTGGCACTATAAGTACCAATCTGGCAACGACATTGATCAGCGGAACGCACCCTGACGATGGGGTGACAATCAGCCTCTATGCCGATGTGGATAATGACGGTGTTGCCGATAACGCGACTGTGTTGGATGACACTATAGTGGTCGCGGGCACATGGACTCTGAGTGCCTCATTATCGACGGACAGCGACAATAATTTCGTTGTGATTGCCAGCGATGCAGCGAGCAATGTTTCCGCATCCCAGAATGTCCCTACTATTACTCAAGACTCAACGGCGCCAGCTGCTCCATCTACGCCAGATCTGGATGCAGCAAGCGATTCGGGGACGAGTTTCGCGGATAACATCACCAAGAATACAACACTCGTGTTGACGGGGACCGCAGAGGCTGGTGCCAGTGTCGTCCTTAGCAGCCAACTTGATGGTGAGCTTGGCACTGTCAATGCGGATGGCAGTGGTGATTGGAGCGTTAGTGCGACCAACGTGAGTGCGGGCACCCATAGCATCACAGCGGTTGCTACTGATATCGCAGGAAATAGCAGTGTCGCATCGAGCGCTCTATCTGTGACTATTGATACGAGTGCGCCCACTTCCTCAGTAATTGATAATCAAAACATTCAACCTGGCGAGAGTTCATCTACGCTCGCGTTTACTATTGCCGATGATGTAACCGCTGTGACGGATATTCTTGTGACGCCAGCGAGTTCAGATACCACAGTGGTCCCACTGGCGGATGTTGTATTAGCAGGAAGCAATGCCGATAGAAGTGTGACTGTGACTGCGCTTGGCTCGGGTACCAGTACTATCACCCTTACGCTCGAAGATGGTGCGGGTAATACTAGTACTCAAACCTTCGAGGTTGTGGTGAATAGTGCTCCGACTATTTTGGGAATACCCGCGACGAATGTGGCTCAAGGTGCACCTTATAGCTTTGTGCCAACAGGTGCAGATGCGGATGGTAATAGCCTACTCTTTGACATTACGAATCGACCTGCATGGGCGAGCTTTAATACGGCAACAGGGGAATTAAGCGGTACAACAACGAATGCGGATGTCGGTGTGACGACGGCAATAGTGATCAGTGTGAGTGATGGAGTGCTTAGTGCGAGCCTGCCCGCTTTCAATCTCACGGTGACCAACGTCAACGATGTGCCGACGATTAGTTCAACGGCCATCACAGCTGCCACTCAAGATGCGGCGTACAGCTATAGCTTTGCGGCGAGTGATACCGATGTGGGCGACACATTAACCTTAAGCGCGGTGACTAAACCGAGTTGGTTGAGCTTCAATACGACTTCAGGCGTGTTAAGTGGCACGCCAGGCAATGCGGATGTGGGCAGCCATGTCGTATTACTGCGAGTGACGGACACGGATGGCTTAACCGCTGACCAGTCCTTCAGCATCACAGTGACCAACATCAATGATGCACCGACCATTAGTTCAACGGCCATCACTGCCGCCACCCAAGATGCGGCTTATAGCTACACCTTTGTGGCGAGTGATACCGATGTGGGCGACACATTAACTTTAAGCGCGGTGACCAAACCAAGTTGGTTGAGCTTCAATGCTGCCACTGGATTGTTAAGTGGCACACCTGGCAATGCGGATGTGGGCAGCCATGTCGTATTACTGCGAGCGACGGACACAGACGGCTTAACGGCAGAGCAAAGCTTCAGCATCACAGTGACCAACATCAATGATGCGCCGACCATTAGTTCAACGGCCATCACTGCAGCCGCCCAAGATGCAGCGTACAGCTACACCTTTGCGGCGAGTGATACCGATGTGGGCGACACATTAACTTTAAGCGCGGTGACCAAACCAAGTTGGTTGAGCTTCAATGCTGCCACTGGCGTGCTAAGTGGCACACCTGGCAATGCTGATGTGGGCAGCCATGTCGTATTACTGCGAGCGACGGACACAGACGGCTTAACGGCAGACCAGTCCTTTAGCATTACCGTGACCAACATCAATGATGCACCGACGATTAGTTCAACGGCCATCACTGCCGCCACCCAAGATGCGGCTTATAGCTACACCTTTGCGGCGAGTGATACCGATGTGGGCGACACATTAACTTTAAGCGCGGTGACCAAACCAAGTTGGTTGAGCTTCAATGCTGCCACTGGATTGTTAAGTGGCACACCTGGCAATGCGGATGTGGGCAGCCATGTCGTATTACTGCGAGCGACGGACACAGACGGCTTAACCGCTGACCAGTCCTTTAGCATCACGGTGACCAACGTCAACGATGCGCCGACCATCAGTTCAACGGCCATCACAGCTGCCACTCAAGATGCGGCGTACAGCTATAGCTTTGCGGCGAGTGATACCGATGTAGGCGACACATTAACCTTAAGCGCGGTGACTAAACCAAGCTGGTTGAGCTTCAATGCGGCTACGGGCGTGTTAAGTGGCACGCCAAGCAATGCTGATGTGGGTGCACACCCAGTAACACTGCGGGTGACGGATACGGACGGCTTAACGGCAGAGCAAAGCTTTAGCATCACAGTGACCAACGTCAACGATGCACCGACCATTAGTTCAACGGCCATCACAGCTGCCACTCAAGATGCGGCGTACAGCTACAACTTTGCGGCGAGTGATACCGATGTGGGTGACACCTTAACCTTCAGCGCGGTGACTAAACCGAGTTGGTTGAGCTTCAATGCGGCTACTGGATTGTTAAGTGGTACGCCAAGTAATGCCGATGTGGGCAGTCATGCGGTGACACTGAAAGTCACCGACACGGACGGCTTAACGGCAGAGCAAAGCTTCAGCATTACCGTGACCAACGTCAACGATGCGCCGACCATCAGTTCAACGGCCATCACAGCTGCCACTCAAGATACCGCGTACAGCTACAGCTTCGCGGCGAGTGATACCGATGTGGGCGATGTGCTGACGTTGAGCGCGGTGACTAAACCAAGCTGGTTGAGCTTCAATGCGGCTACTGGATTGTTAAGTGGCACGCCAAGCAATGCCGATGTGGGTGCACACCCAGTAACACTGCGGGTGACGGATACGGACGGCTTAACGGCAGAGCAAAGCTTCAGCATCACGGTGACCAACGTCAACGATGCGCCGACCATTAGTTCAACGGCCATCACTGCTGTCACTCAAGATGCGGCGTACAGCTATAGCTTTGCGGCAAGTGATACCGATGTAGGCGACACCTTAACCTTAAGCGCGGTGACTAAACCAAGCTGGTTGAGCTTCAATGTGGCCACTGGATTGTTAAGTGGCACGCCAAGCAATGCCGATGTGGGTGCACACCCAGTAACACTGCGGGTGACGGATACGGACGGCTTAACGGCAGAGCAAAGCTTCAGCATTACCGTGACCAACGTCAACGATGCGCCGACCATTAGTTCAACGGCCATCACAGCTGCCACTCAAGATACCGCGTACAGCTACAGCTTCGCGGCGAGTGATACCGATGTGGGCGATGTGCTGACGTTGAGCGCGGTGACTAAACCAAGCTGGTTGAGCTTCAATGCGGCTACTGGATTGTTAAGTGGCACGCCAAGCAATGCCGATGTGGGCAGCCATGCGGTGACACTGAAAGTCACCGACACGGACGGCTTAACGGCAGAGCAAAGCTTCAGCATCACAGTGACCAACGTCAACGATGCGCCGACGATTAGTTCAACGGCCATCACAGCTGCCACTCAAGATGCTGCGTACAGCTATAGCTTTGCGGCGAGTGATACCGATGTAGGCGACACATTAACCTTAAGCGCGGTGACTAAACCAAGCTGGTTGAGCTTCAATGCGGCTACTGGATTGTTAAGTGGCACGCCAAGCAATGCCGATGTGGGTGCACACCCAGTAACACTGCGGGTGACGGATACGGACGGCTTAACGGCAGAGCAAAGCTTCAGCATTACCGTGACCAACGTCAACGATGCGCCGACCATTAGTTCAACGGCCATCACAGCTGCCACTCAAGATACCGCGTACAGCTACAGCTTCGCGGCGAGTGATACCGATGTGGGCGATGTGCTGACGTTGAGCGCGGTGACTAAACCAAGCTGGTTGAGCTTCAATGCGGCTACTGGATTGTTAAGTGGCACGCCAAGCAATGCCGATGTGGGCAGCCATGCGGTGACACTGAAAGTCACCGACACGGACGGCTTAACGGCAGAGCAAAGCTTCAGCATCACAGTGACCAACGTCAACGATGCGCCGACGATTAGTTCAACGGCCATCACAGCTGCCACTCAAGATGCTGCGTACAGCTATAGCTTTGCGGCGAGTGATACCGATGTAGGCGACACATTAACCTTAAGCGCGGTGACTAAACCAAGCTGGTTGAGCTTCAATGCGGCTACTGGATTGTTAAGTGGCACGCCAAGCAATGCCGATGTGGGTGCACACCCAGTAACACTGCGGGTGACGGATACGGACGGCTTAACGGCAGAGCAAAGCTTCAGCATTACCGTGACCAACGTCAACGATGCGCCGACCATCAGTTCAACGGCCATCACAGCTGCCACTCAAGATACCGCGTACAGCTACAGCTTCGCGGCGAGTGATACCGATGTGGGCGATGTGCTGACGTTGAGCGCGGTGACTAAACCAAGCTGGTTGAGCTTCAATGCGGCTACTGGATTGTTAAGTGGCACGCCAAGCAATGCCGATGTGGGTGCACACCCAGTAACACTGCGGGTGACGGACACGGACGGCTTAACGGCAGAGCAAAGCTTCAGCATCACGGTGACCAACGTCAACGATGCGCCTGTGGCGACAAGTTTAACTGTGACGTTAGAGGAAGATAGTTCTGTGACGATCACCCTTGCGGCAGAGGATGTGGATAACGACCCGCTCACCTATGAAGTGGTGAGTCAGCCAGAATCCGGCACCTTAGAGCAACATGGCACTGTTTGGCTGTATACCCCTGAGAAGGATTTCAATGGAACAGACATGTTTAGCTTTATTGCTAAGGATGCCGAGCTGAGTTCCGAGCCTGCAACTGTAACTATTAACGTCACGCCAGTGAATGATGACCCGCAGGCGGTTGATGACGACTACATCTTAACAAGTACCGCCAACGATATGTATGCGCTTGCGGTGCTCGCGAACGATGTTGATGTCGATGGTGATACCTTAACGATAGATGGCGCGGCTGCGGATATCGGCAGTGTGCAAATCACCAGTGAGGGCTTGAGCTTTACTGCGCCTGAAGCCTATGTCGGGCCTGTGGCGCTTCGCTATACCATCAGTGATGGTAACAAGGGGCGTGCAAGTGCCAAGGTGAATGTATTGATTGAAGGCACTGAGTCGGTCAATCAGCCAGTAATCACTTTGCCTGACGATGTCGATGTGAATGCGACGGGCCTATTTACTCGCGTTAAGCTTGGCTTCGCAAAAGCGGTCGATCGTAACGGTCATCCATTGCCCGTTTCTCTGGTGAATAAGAGTCTGTTCTTCGCACCCGGCAGCTACTTAGCTTACTGGCAAGCTATAGATCGCGAAGGTAATAAGGCGATTAAAGCACAAAAGGTGAAAGTGCATCCTTTGATTTCCTTGAGTAAAGATCAACTTGTCGGTGAGGGCAATGAGGTGTTAGTGAGCGTGCACCTTAATGGCGCCGCACCCGTATATCCACTTTCTGTGCCTTATACCGTTTCAGGCTCTGCAGGTAGCGGTGATCATGATTTGGTTGATGGGGTGGTCGAAGTGACATCGGGCCAACAAGCTGAGATCCGCTTTAGCACCTTTGAAGATGCTGAGGTCGAAGTGGATGAGGATGTGCTGATTAATCTAGATCCTAGCTTGAACTTGGGCAGTAAGCAGCAAACTCAGGTGTTGATCACCGAAGCGAATATTGCGCCTAAGGTAACGTTGGATGTGACTCAAGCGGGAGTGCACCAATTTATTGTGGCGCAAAATGGCGGTGATGTACGCATTGATGCCGATATCACTGACGCCAATATGCAGGATAGCTTAACGTCAACATGGGCAAGCGGTTCGCTGAACTTACAATCCGATGACGCGGGCATGTTCTTCTCTCCAGTATCTGTCCTGCCGGGCATTTACCCTGTGAGTGTGACGGTTACTGATAATGGTTTGCCAGCGCTGTCAACCACAGAACAAGTCTACATTGTTGTACGTTCAAGCCTACCTATATTGACAGGCGCAGACACAGACGGTGATTTGATCCCAGATGTTCAAGAAGGCTTTACCGATTCAGATGATGACGGTATTCCTGATTACTTGGATGCGATTAACGACTGTAACATTATGCCCGAAGGTGAATTACAGCCTGTGTACTTCTTGGCTGAGGGGCAGGCTGGCGTGTGCTTACGCTTAGGTAATATTGCACTGATGCAAGAGCAAAGTGGTATTCAACTATTACCTGATCTTGTCCCAGAAGACAGCATAGCGGCCAATGTCGGCGGTATTTTTGACTTCATCGCGACGGGATTGCCACAACAAGGGCAGAGTTACAGTCTGGTGATACCACAACGTTCGCCAGTTCCTGCCAATGCGGTATATCGTAAGTATCAAGCCCAAAATGGTTGGAAGGATTTTGTGATTGATACGCGCAATAGTGTCGCCAGTAGTGAAGGTGAGCGTGGTTTCTGTCCTCCACCAGGAGACAGTCGTTGGACTTCTGGATTAACTGAAGGCCATTGGTGTGTGCAGTTAACCATAGAAGATGGTGGACCAAACGATGACGATGGCGTCGCTAACCGTACTATCGTCGATCCAAGTGGTGTGTCCGTGATACTCAATGGCAACCATTTACCTGGGGCGAACCCAGATACTGCCTCTATACCTTGGAATCAGAGCCTCGATGTTGATGTGCTCGCCAATGATACCGATAGTGATGGTGATGCCTTGACAGTTACACAAGTGACTAGCGAGTTTGGTACCGCCGTCATCTTGGCTAATCAGCAGCTAAGTTACACGCCAGCAACCGATTTCATCGGTACTGATGTGCTGGTGTATAGCATTACCGATGGAAAAGGTGGCACTGCGAGTAGTGAGTTGACTGTGGTAGTGAGTGGCAATACCGCACCAACGGCAGTCAACGACAGCGCCGCAACCGACGACAGAACGAGCTTGCTACTCGATGTGTTGAGTAATGACAGCGATCCAGATGGCAATGCTTTAACCTTAGTCAGCGCAACCGCGCAGCAAGGGACAGTATCCATTGAGACTAACAAGCTGCGTTATATCCCTAAAACAGGATTCGATGGTGTCGATACTGTGAGCTATCGGATTAGTGATGGGCTGGGTGGTGAGGCAATAGGACAAGTGTTGATTACTGTTAAAGCCTATCAAGAAGTGGTGATTGATAACAAGTCGGGAGGAGGTAGTATGGCCTTGTGGGCATTAGGCTTGATCGTTGCGACGGGTTTAATTCGCCGCCGTGAATTACATAAAGTGGTCTTGGGTGCTGTGTTGCTCGCCAGCACAGTGACTCAAGCGAATGCCGCTGATAACTGGTATGTCGAGGGCTTTGTCGGCCAAGCTCAGGTTGATAGCGGCAGACGAGAGTTACAGTCTGACGCTGCAGCGGGCATAGTGACATCGGTTGATGACAAAGATACTGCGTTTGGCTTAAGTTTGGGTTATCAATGGACTTCCATGGTGGCAATCGAATTAGGCTATGCCGACTTTGGTAATGGAAGTGCGCGGATTGAGGGTGCAAGTCTCACTCCGGCGCAATATCATGAGCAGGTCAAAGCCGTGACCCCCGTACTGGCTGATGGCGTGATGTTGGGATTGCGTTTAACCTTACTGCAGCATGATGCTTGGCGGTTTGAAGTACCTATCGGATTATTTCGATGGCAAGCAGATATCAGTAGCACTATGGGCAATAGCCGTTTAACCACAGAGCTTGATGGCACTGATTGGTATGCCGGTGTGCGGTTTAGCTATCAAGTGAGCGACGCTTGGTCAGTTGGCTTGGGGTATCAGTATGTGGATATCGAGCCGAATGACTTCCTCAGTTACCAGCTCAATCTACGTTATCAATTTTAAGCGTTAGCATATCAAAAGGGGCATTCGCCCCTTTTTACTCTCTAATAAAAACATCATATTTGAGAATATTTTGAAGGTGTTCACTTAAGGCTGGGCTTGGCTTGTGATGCATATCGCAAAGGATTTGTGGCTTACCCTTAGGAGCATGTAACAAATTCAGGTTGTAGATTAAAGACAGGATAGTAAGATTGTCACTTATCTTATTTAATTTATCGCTTTTTTATCTAGAGGCAGTTATGTCGCAGCGGCAGAATAAGCCGGAAATATTGCATACCGAAGTTGTCGCGAAAAGTCGATTATTTCAAATTGAGCAAGTGCATCTTAAGTTCTCAAATGGTGTCGAACGCCAATACGAGCGTATGAAAGGCGGCAGCCGTGGTGCTGTGATGATAGTGCCTATTCATCAAGGGCAAATGCTACTGGCGCGGGAATATGCAGCCGGAACCGATAATTACGAGCTCGGGTTTCCTAAAGGTCTTATCGACCCTGGTGAATCGCCAGTCGAAGCGGCTAACCGAGAATTGCAGGAAGAAATTGGCTTTGGGGCGAATAAGCTCACGCTATTGAAAGAACTTAGCCTAGCGCCGGGTTATTTCTCCAGTAAGATGCAAATTTTTCTTGCAGAAGATCTGTATGAGAGTCGCCTTGAAGGTGATGAGCCGGAACCCATTGATGTGGTGCCTTGGGCGCTCGCCGATTGGGAGGCCCTGCTCGATGATGTCGATTTTTCCGAATCCCGTAGTGTGAGTGCGTTGTTTTTAGCGCAAAAGTATTTATACCTTAAATAATCTTTTTCCTTTTAAGCGTTCAAAGCTGAAACGCTTGCAAAACATTCGCGAACTTTGCGATTGGAGTTGTTATGAAGCCAGAAGAGTTGATCGACGAAGTTATTGCGATTGCGACCGATGCAGGGATAACTATCCGTGACATTTATCTCAAAGGTAATTTTGAGCGAGAAATGAAGTCTGACAATACCCCTGTCACTTCCGCAGATTTAGCGGCGAACCAGATCATTTGTGACCGATTAACTGCTTTAACGCCTGATATTCCTGTGTTATCTGAAGAGGCGGCCGACATTCCTCTGAGCGTACGTGAATCTTGGAAACGCTATTGGTTGGTCGATCCACTCGATGGCACGGGTGAGTTTATTGCTGGCAGTGGTGATTTTTCGGTGATTATTGCACTCGTTGAGCACAATCGTCCCGTGATGGGCGTGGTGTATGTGCCTATGACGCAAGTGTGTTATTACGCGATTGCAGGTTTAGGCGCATATAAACGCACCGATAAACAGGAAGTGCGGATCAGCAGCCGCCAAATCGAGCACCGTGAAAAGGTCTCCCTAAGATTGGCCGTGAGTCGTCGTCAGGACCCTCAATCTGTATTGACCCTATTCAACCATCCCAAACACTGCGAGTTAGTCGTTATGGGCGGCGCAGCGTTAAAGAGTTGTCTTGTCGCCGAAGGTCGAGCCGATTGTTATGTACGAGTCGGACCAACGGGTGAGTGGGACACGGGAGCCGCGCAAATTATCGTCGAGGAAGCGGGTGGACAGCTGATGGATACTGAGCTGCAACCGTTAACCTACAATGAGCGCGAGACGTTAGAAAACCCTAACTTTATCGTAGTGGGCGCACCCAACTTAGAGTGGGATAAGATTTTAATAGGTGAATGATTTTCGAATGCAGTCTATACGTCCGGTATTTAAGTCAGAGTTATTAGCGGTTTATCAGCTTGAGCAAGCCATTTTTGGTGAGCATAGTTATCCCGATTTTTTCTTCCGTCAGGGATTTGATTGCTGGCCAGAGCAATTTTTAGTGGCGGTGGATGAAGATAATCTTCTGCAAGGTTATTTGCTCTGTGCCCAGAGTGGCGATCCTACTTGTAGGTGGATTTTATCTGTTGCAGTAAGTGAAGATGCTCGTGGAAAGGGATTAGGCAAACGTTTGATGCAGCAGTGTTTAGCTGAGTTACCCGTCTCTGTTGAACGTGTGTGTCTAACGGTTGACCCGAGTAATCCTGCCCATGGCTTATATCAGCATTTAGGTTTCGTTGATTCGGCTTTTGAGGCCGATTATTTTGGCGCTGGCGCAGATAGAGTGGTGATGACTTATCTCAGGCCTTAAATTCCATGGTCACTTTTAATTAAAAACACCTTTGAATTAAGAATGATTTTTAAACCAAAATAATGGACGGCGTGCTGACTGAGCGCGCTGTTTTTTATGTTATTTTGTGTGGTGTAATCCCACATATATAGTTCAGTTTTACTGAGTGAATCGATTTCGAGCGTCTATCTTTATTTATCATCCTCAATGATATCCTTCAGTATTTACCCGCGACTGTACGTAAAACAAACTTATTTTGAACATTGTTTTTTATTTTGACTGCTGTTAGTCTCTTGCTATCCAACAGGGAGTGAGACCTATGGCCAGACGAAAAGAACACAGCCATGATGAAATTCGCGCTATGGCAATACAAGCGGCAACTGAGTTATTGACCGAACAAGGTATTGTAGGGCTGAGCTTACGCAAAGTGGCTAGCCAAATTGGCTATGTCCCTAGCACCTTGATCAATATTTTCGGCAGTTATAACTATTTGTTGCTGGCGGTTTCTGAGGCAACGCTTAGGACTTTACACGATCGATTAGCGGGTGTTTGCGCTGCCGACAGTTTGCGTAAAATCATTGCAATGGCGTGGGAGTATAGTCAGTTTGCCAATGAGCGGCGGCAAGCTTTCAAGTTGGTTTTTGAGCTGCAATTACTCGATTCTGAGCCTTTGCCGGCATCACAAGGGCAATTGATTGCAGGGTTATTCATACTGATTGAACGTGAGTTAGCACAGATCTTCCCTGAGGCGACTCCGGAGCAGCATCTCATTATGAGCCGTGTGTTGTGGGGTGGAATTCATGGACTAACTGCTTTATCCCTCGATAATAAGCTCTTTGCTGAATCGTTATCACTGCGGGATTTACTCGAGAGCCATGTGCAGGCTTATCTACAAGGAATGGGTTATCAGAGGGAACTATCATGCTGCTAACAAAACGTTTTTTACCTTATTTTGCGACTCAGTGCTTAGGTGCATTGAATGACAACATTTATAAAAATGTGTTGCTGCTATTAGTGACTTTCAGTCAAGTCAAAGACTTGCCCATAAGCGTCGATATGTTTGTGAATTTGGCTGCTGGAGTGTTTATCCTGCCATTTTTCCTGTTTTCGGCCCACGCGGGTGTGGTTGCCGATAATATGGATAAGGCCAAACTTATCCGTCGATTAAAACTACTCGAAGTCATTATTATGTCCTGCGCCGCTATCGCGATAGTGAGCGAGAACTACATGATGATGTTATTGCTGCTATTTTTAACCGGTAGTCAGTCGGCTTACTTCGGTCCAGTAAAATATTCCCTGCTGCCCCAAGCCTTGAAAGACGATGAGTTAGTCACAGGTAATGCTTGGGTTGAGATGGGCACTTTTCTCTCTATTCTGGTGGGCACTTTGAGTGCGGGGATTTTAGTTTCTGAAGTTAACGGTACGCTTTGGGCTGCCATTACCGTTGCCGTATTGGCCTTAGCAGGCTACCTATCGAGTCGAGCTATTCCTGCTTTACCACCGCAGGGCGTTATCGAAAAAATACGTTTCAGACCGTTATCAGGCACTTGGCGTAGCATCAAAAAAGCCCGTCAAACACCTTCAATCTGGATGGCTATCCTCGCTATCAGTTGGTTTTGGTTTTTAGGTGCGACCTATCTGACCCAATTCCCTAACTTTGCCAAGCTGCACCTGCATTCTGGTGCGACTGTGGTGTCGTTATTGTTGGGCATGTTTTCCATCGGAATCGCTGTTGGCTCCTTCGTCTGTGAACGTTTTTCCTACGGCCATGTGGAACTCGGTTTGCTGCCATTCGGGGTATTGGGATTAACTATCTTTGGTGTCGATTTGCTTTGGGCGATTCCACCTGTGCCAGTGGATGCTGGTTTTGTCTATGGATTAAAAGCCTTTATTGCCGAGTCGCAACATTATCGGGTGATGCTAGATTTCTTTATGATCGGCGTTAGCGGCGGCTTGTTCATCGTTCCCTTATACGCCTTTATTCAGTCCCGTTCGGCCAAGGGCGAATGTGCTCAGGCGATTGCTGCCAATAACATTATGAACTCTCTGTTTATGGTGGCTTCGGCGCTGCTATCTATCTTGCTGCTTGGCGTTGCGGGTTGGACGATTCCGCAGTTATTCCTACTGCTTGCCGTGATGAACTTTGTCGTTGCTCTCTATGTTTATTCACAAGTGCCAGAATTTACTCAGCGATTTATCAGTTACTTATTGAGTCATGTTATGTACCGCGTGACTGTAACTGGCCGAGAGAGAATTCCAAAGGAAGGGGCCGGCATCATAGTCTGCAACCATGTGAGCTATGTGGATGCCTTGATTATTATGGGAGCATCGACTCGGCCTATTCGTTTTGTAATGGATAAGTCCATCAGCGAAATTCCTTTGCTGAAATATTTATTCCGTCACGCTGGAGTGATCCCTATCTGTTCCCCTAGACAGAGTGAAACCACTTATAACCAAGCGTTTGAGACTATCCACGAAGCGCTGATAAATGGCGAATTGGTGTGTATTTTCCCTGAGGGGCGACTCACCCCTGACGGTGAATTAGGTGAATTCCGTCCCGGTATCGATAAGATCTTAGCCAGAGATCCTGTGCCTGTTATTCCCATGGCATTACACGGATTATGGGGGTCTTACTTTAGCCACAAGGGCGGACATGCCTTAGCTAAAATGCCCAAGCGTTTTTGGTCAAGGGTGTCGGTGGATTTAACAGATGCCGTCGATGGCAAGCTTGCAAATAAGGAATCTTTGCGAGTCCAAGTGGCGAGCCTGCTGGGTAAATCATAAATCCGTCATGACAGTATGAAATAAAGTGATAACCGCGGATCTAATGTTCGCGGTTATCTTATATATGTGTGGGCAATTTATCGAGTTTGATAACTATCCAACCATTCATGCATGGCCTGATGTGAGCCCTTAAAGAGGATCCGTTCGGATTTCTTTTGTAACTGGTATTCGTACATTGGGTCATAATATTTGTGCAGCAGCACTGCTATCCATGCTAAATGCAGAGAAGTGTCATTTTGATGGAGTTGCTGGATTAATGCCTGTTGCATCATATCCTGTAGTTCTTGATGTTGTTTACCACCTAAGCGTTTACGAATGCTCACTAAACTCTGTAACAGGTACTGGCTAAAGGCGGCGAATCCCGCTTCAGCGCCTAAGCGATCACAGAATCCCCTATGCATTTTGTGCACATACTCATTGAGTAGCCGCTGCAGCCTGAAGTCGTCCGCCTCCTCTAATACCAGCACATCAGCGGTCTGCATCGCAGTATAAAATGTCTGCGGCAGCGCCGAACGCCCAATCAGGAAGCTTTCATCTTCGAGCAGTAAACAGGCAGCGTCACTCGTTTGGTGCTGTAGCAAGGCAATGGCAAGCTGATTTTCAAAGTTGATCTGCGTTGGCTGTGGGTCGATATTTTTCCCAAAGCTAGAGCCTCTGTGATTGGCTATCCCTTCAAGATCAACCGCTTCTTTACGCTGCAATAAGAAATCGGTTTTACCGCAGCCCGTCATCCCGCTCAAACTTAATAACGGTTGCTGAGCTGGTGCCGCTTCAATCACGCCAATAAGATATTGGCGCATGGCCTTATAGCCACCTTGAATATAGGGAACTTCGATCCCCGCTTCTTTAAGCCATTGTTGCGTGAGTTGCGAGCGTAAGCCGCCACGAAAACAATAAAGGTAAGCAATAGGATTGGCTTTAATATAGCTTGCCCAAGCCTCGATTCTCTGTTGCTTGATGAGACCATTCACCAGTGAATGACCTAATGCAATCGCGGCTTGCTGACCTGATTGTTTATAACAAGTGCCGACTTTTTCCCTTTCACTATCCAGCATCAAGGGCAAGTTGGTCGAGTTGGGAAACGCCCCTCGAGTAAACTCTATCGGCGCTCGCACATCCATTATGGGATGTTGGTTGAGGAAAATTTCCCGATATTGCTCTGCGGCTACAATAGCGCTTGGCATCAGCACAACACCACATTCGCTGCAGTGGTGGGGGCTTCCAGTGACCCAATGTAAATTGGGGCGATGTGATGCGCATCGAGAAGGGCAATCAATTCCGCTTCGGCTTCGGCCGAGACGGCAACTAACAGGCCACCACTGGTTTGTGGATCGCACAGTATCGCTTTTTGATGCTCGCTGAGCTCGGGGAGATGCTCGCCATAACTGTCGTAATTTCGGTGAGTCCCGCCAGGAACGCAACCTAAGGCTAAGTAATCTAAGGCGCGTGGCAGTAACGGCACCGCATCAAATTTGAGTTTTGCCGTGAGCTTGGCACCTTGGCACATTTCGAGCAGGTGTCCCGCTAGTCCAAATCCTGTGACATCGGTCAGGGCGTTTACGCCGCTAATTTTGGCAATGGTGGTGCCTATAGTATTCAGCTGGCACATGGCATTGACCGCAATGAGACTGTCTTCATCTTTGAGCTTTTTCTGTTTTTGCGCTGTGGTTAAAATGCCAATGCCGATAGGTTTAGTGAGATATAAACGATCGCCCGCTTTAGCAGTATCATTCTGTTTTAAATCACTTAAGGCAATTTGCCCGGTAACCGCGAGGCCAAAAATCGGTTCGGGTGCGTCTATGCTATGACCACCGGCTAGCATGATCCCCGCTTCCATACAGGCTTGTCTGCCGCCATCGACCACTTGTTGTGCAACTTCTGCGGGTAGCTTATTGATTGGCCAGCCTAAAATAGCGATCGCCATGATAGGTGTGCCGCCCATGGCATAAATATCACTGATTGCATTGGTGGCAGCGATGCGGCCAAAGGTGAAGGGATCGTCAACAATCGGCATGAAAAAATCGGTAGTGCTGATGATGCCTACGTCGTCATTGAGTTTATACACAGCGGCATCGTCGCGGCTCTGATTGCCGACTAACAGATTAGGATCGGTAAACACGGGTAATTGCGAGGCTAAGATAGTGCTGAGCACCTTAGGGGATATCTTGCAGCCACAACCTGCACCATGACTATATTCTGTTAGTTTGATTGATTCTGGGAGTATAACTGGGGAATCTGACATGATCTTAACAGCCTATTTAAGTGATTAAGGCATCATCATAATCAGATACGGCCACCATGCAAGGTAGCCGTATGACTTTCGGGCAGAATTGTGGTTTAGCTATAAGTTGCGGTTAGGCTGCGCCAATGTTTTTGCTGGACTAAAAAACGCGCCTTTAGCTCTTCAACTTGCTGCAATAGCTGCTGATCGACAAGTTGCTTGCGTTTGGCCTCGAGCAAGGTTTTCTGTGCTTGGTAGTAATCCATTAAGTGCAGTTTGAGTAATTCATACTCAGCTTGGACTTTTTCAATAATTTCATCGGCATTGGGTAAGTGCACGACTTTGTTCTTGGTCCGCAGCAGCTGCATCTGTAAGCGTGCGCTCTCGATACGTTCCTGTGGACTCGTACGCAAGTCCTTGGCTAACCCCAACCAAGATAATGACTTAATCAACCATTTAGTTGGATCGTAGTGCCACCATTTAATGCCATTACGATAGTCATTTTCGAAGATGTGATGGAAATTATGGTAACCCTCACCGTAGGTCAGCATGGCGAGAAAGCCATTATCGCGGGCGGTGTTCTTATCGGTATAAGGCTGGCTGCCCCACACGTGCGCTAAAGAGTTGATGAAGAAAGTGCAGTGATGCACCACCACTAAACGCAGTAAACCCGCCATCAGTAACATAGACAGTACATCGCCATTTAACCAGCCGAGCAGGGCAGGCAGTCCAATGTTCATCAGCAATACAAGTGCGAGGTAATGTTTGTGTTGCCACATAACGATACGGTCATTTTGCAGATCGCGCACATTTTGATAATCATGATAGCGTTGCGACTGATACTCTCGCAGCATCCAACCTATATGGCTGTACCAGAATCCCATGTTGGCTGAGTACGGATCTTTGTCGTTATCATCGACGTGCTTATGGTGCACTCTGTGATCGGATGCCCAGTGTAATGCACTGTTTTGTAATGCTAAAGCGCCACCGAGTGCATACATAAACCGCACGGCTGGATGGGCTTTATAGGCCTTGTGTGACCATAGTCTGTGATAACCTGCGGTGATCGACAGACCACTGGCAAAGGCTAAGACAATAAAAGCGATCCATTCACTAGCACCATAGCCGTGAACAATACCGCGCCATGGAACTAAGATCACCGCACTGAGGAAAGTGATGGCAAACAGACTGACATTAAGCCAGATGATAGGGGGTTTTTTCATTATAGGTTTCCAAAATTCGCTTTTGAGCGTACATCTGTAAGCTAATTTAGCTTAGCTATATTGTTTGGTCAAGGACGATGGGGCTGTGTTTAATGCCTAAAAGCGGTATTATCGCGTCATTACATTCAGTTAGCGGATTTAAGAATGGGTATTCGAGCACAGCAAAAAGAGAAAACTCGTCGAGCTTTAGTCGATGCGGCCTTTAATCAGCTAAGTGCTGAGCGCAGTTTCTCAAGTCTGAGTTTGCGAGAGGTTGCTCGGGAAGCCAATATTGCGCCGACATCTTTTTATCGCCATTTTAAAGATATGAACGAACTCGGTCTCACTATGGTGGACGAGGGTGGGTTAACACTCAGGCAGATGATGCGCAAAGGTCGTCAGCGAGCCGAAGCCGGTGGCAGTGTGATCCGTATATCTGTTGATACTTTTATGGAAGTGCTTGATTCTAATCCAAACGTATTCCGTATCTTATTGCATGAACGTTCAGGAACCTCAGCAGCGTTCCGTGCGGCGGTTGCCCGCGAAATTGAACATTTTATTTCTGAATTGGCTCACTATACTGAAGCGAAAGCGGGCCGAACTCCGTTATTAGCTCGGGCACAAGCAGAAGCCTTAGTCACTTTGGTGTTTAACGCCGGCGCTTCCGCATTAGATATGAAACGTGCCGATCGTAAAATTCTTGCCGATCAATTAGTCATGCAACTGCGTATGGTCGCCAAAGGCGCCGAGGCTTTGCAGCATAAGGTTGAGCACCGCTAATCTGAGTGATCTGCACATCAGCTGCTAAAAATAATGGAGCCTGAGGCTCCATTATTTTTAGTGAATTTATGTTTGAGTTCTAGCTACGTTTAACTGCTATGCAGTCGAGTTCAATGTATTTGAGGTGACTAACGACGCTCTAGTAGTACACCTGTTTCCATGTGATCTGTATAAGGGAACTGATCAAACAAGGCGAAACGAGTGACTTTATGGGTTTCGTTCAGTTGCTGCAGATTGTCTTTTAAGGTTTCAGGGTTGCAGGAAATGTATAAGATCCGCTCATAACCTTGTACTAACGCCAACGTATCAGGATCAATCCCTGCGCGGGGTGGGTCGACAAAAATGGTGTTGCACACATAGCTGTCGAGATCGATACCTTCTAAACGTCTAAAGCTGCGTTTCTTCGCCATGGCATCGCTAAAGTCTTCAGCCGACATGCGAATAATCTGCAGGTTCTCAATACCATTCACTTCGATATTGTATTGCGCCGCATCGACTGAGGGCTTAGCGAGTTCGGTGGCCAATACTCGATTAAAGTTTTGCGCCAGTGCGATTGAGAAGTTGCCATTACCACAGTAGAGCTCGAGTAAATCCCCTTCACTCTCCTGAGTCGCATCGATAGCCCACTCCAACATTTTTACGGAAACTTTGGCATTCGGTTGAGTAAAGCTGTTCTCGATTTGCTTATATAAGAAGGTTTTATCATTCACTTGTAATGACTCGACCACAAAGTCTTTATCTAAATCGATTTTTTGCTTACGGGCACGGCCGATGATGTTGACGTTAAACTGGCTGCTTAAGTTGGCTTTTAGTGCAGTCGCATCGGCGCGCCATTGGTCATCAAGCTGTCTGTGATAAAGCAAGGACACTAAGATCTCACCGCTTAAGGTCGACAAAAAATCCACTTGGAACAGCTTATGTCTTAGACTAGGATTCGGTTTTAGTTCGGCGATTAAGGCCGACATCATTTGATTGATGAGCACGCTGGCTGGCAAGTATTGATCGCATCGCACTTTCTCATTCAATACTTTATCGAACATGTAATAGTATAAGTCGTCACCGTCATGCCACATGCGGAATTCGGCACGCATTCGGTAGTTGGCAGGCTCTGAGGCAAAAACTTCAACACTCGGTGTTTCAAATTGGGCAAAGGCTTGTTCTAGCTTGATACGCTTGTGTTCTAACTGCGTATCATAAGTCTGAGGGTCCATTGCTGCTAAGTTCATTGTTTGATTCACCGTTGCTGTAAATTGGGGCGCAAATATTATACTAGGTGACACGAATGTCCAGCATCTTGCTTTTGCTGTTTACGCAAAGCTGTGGGAAAATCCGCGCGCTTGAGTGTGATTCTATGGATATTCAATGCGTATTTGGTTGAATTCATCCAATCATCAAACATCGAATCACTTAATGTTGTAATGCGTTCAATCTGTATAGCCTACTTGTTGTAACCGAAACGGGAGATTTACTTGTCGCGACCTATATTAGTGTTTGATTCTGGGATTGGTGGTCTATCCGTTTTGGCTGAAATCCGCAAAAGTTTGCCCCATAGCGACTATTGTTATCTTTTCGACAATGCGAGGTTGCCCTATGGCGAGTTAGAAGAGCAGATATTAATTTCTGGCTGTGTCAAATTAGTATGTGATCTTGTAGCTCGCACCAATGCCATTATAGTGGTCGTCGCCTGCAATACCGCGAGCACAGTTGTGTTACCGGCATTACGTGCAAACCTCTGTATTCCTGTTGTGGGCGTAGTACCCGCTATTAAACCAGCAGCACAGATGTCTAAGAGTAAACGCATTGGACTCTTGGCTACACCAGGCACAGTTAAGCGTCATTATACCCATGAACTCATCAGCCAATTTGCTGATGATTGCCATGTCGAACTTTTTGGTTGTTCTGAACTCGTCATGATGGCGGAGCAAAAAATAGCGACAGGTGAAATGGACATGCACAGACTGGCAGATCTACTGGCGCCAGTCGTTGCCGCGCAATTAGATGTTCTCGTACTGGGTTGTACTCACTTCCCGATGATCAAAGCTGAATTACAACAAGTGCTCGGTGAGGGCGTAACGCTAATGGATTCTGGCGCTGCGATAGCTAAGCGAGTCGTGACTCTTTTAACGCAACAGAATCTTATTGTGGAGCAGCGCAGAGTAACAAATGAGAAAGAAGCAGTAGGGGAGTCAGCAATGCAGGCGTTCTATACTAAAGCGGAAATCAGTGAAGGCTTAATAACAACATTAATTGATTGTGGCTTTTCAACTATCGAACGAATCACCACAACCAACTAAATTTACAACGTCAAACAAAACAGTTTAAACGGTAATGCTACTCGTCAGTACCTGTACGGTCGGCAGCTTCCGAATCTTGTGTTTTGGCTTCTCTTACTTTTAAGGTTCTTTCTTGGAAGCTATAGTCATTCAGTTTAACCATGGCCTTCTGAGCGCCAGACTCTGACATCTCCACAAAACCAAAACCTTTACGACGACCAGTCTTACGATCTCTGACTAAACGCACAGAGTTTACTGGGCCAAACTCACCAAACAATACTTTTACTTCACCTTCATGGACACGATAAGGCAGGTTACCTACATATAAGGTCATAGTAGGACCAACATATTGTTCTTCTGTAGCATGAGATGATGAAGACTCTGGAACAAGTTTAAAGATAAGGCTAGTCACGATAACGCCTGCAACGAAGGCAATATAAGCCGGCAGCGTAGGTGCAAACTGAAATAGCACAAAGGCGCCAACAATGGCGACAATCAAAACAATAAGAAATGACTTTTGCATAAGAATGCTCTCTGATGAATGGAAAATTGATAAATAACTGTTAACAGCAAGTATATGGTAATGAATTATTTACTTTTACACTAGACCATTGCTGAAATATTGAGCGTGAATTATCAATTATTAGTTAAAAAAGCAGACTTATCTCCGATAAATAGGGCCTAAAAGCTAAAAAGTAGTCATAACGTTTAAAATATCGACGTACGATTCAATGATCGCTAAAAAGCCCTTGCGGACTTTCTCAATCTCCCTATAATGCGCATCCACTGACACGGCAGACAGCGAAACGTAAGTTAAGCAAAGAAAGCCAAGCAGTTCATCGGTTAGCAAGCTAAGCGATGAGTGTTGAGAAAGTTGAAAAAACTACTTGACGCACTAACGGGAATGCGTAGAATACGCAGCCCTGACCCGCTGAAAACTCAGTGTGTGGTCAACGCTCTTTAACAATTTATCAAGCAAATCTGTGTGGACACTCACAGGTGTTGAGTTAATCGAAACTGCTTAGCCTTAGGGTTGGCAGTCAAAAATTTAAATCAACCAATTCTTTCACGAGAGTGATGAGTGTTCATAGCAATATGTACAAAGACTTACTATTTATTTTCGAATAAATAGGAGTCGAACAGAATTCGTTGAGCCGTTTGACGTAAGTCAAACAACAAAACTTTAATTGAAGAGTTTGATCATGGCTCAGATTGAACGCTGGCGGCAGGCCTAACACATGCAAGTCGAGCGGCAGCACAAGGGAGTTTACTTCTGAGGTGGCGAGCGGCGGACGGGTGAGTAATGCCTAGGGATCTGCCCAGTCGAGGGGGATAACAGTTGGAAACGACTGCTAATACCGCATACGCCCTACGGGGGAAAGGAGGGGACCTTCGGGCCTTCCGCGATTGGATGAACCTAGGTGGGATTAGCTAGTTGGTGAGGTAATGGCTCACCAAGGCGACGATCCCTAGCTGTTCTGAGAGGATGATCAGCCACACTGGGACTGAGACACGGCCCAGACTCCTACGGGAGGCAGCAGTGGGGAATATTGCACAATGGGGGAAACCCTGATGCAGCCATGCCGCGTGTGTGAAGAAGGCCTTCGGGTTGTAAAGCACTTTCAGTAGGGAGGAAAGGTAATGGTTTAATACACCATTGCTGTGACGTTACCTACAGAAGAAGGACCGGCTAACTCCGTGCCAGCAGCCGCGGTAATACGGAGGGTCCGAGCGTTAATCGGAATTACTGGGCGTAAAGCGTGCGCAGGCGGTTTGTTAAGCGAGATGTGAAAGCCCCGGGCTCAACCTGGGAATTGCATTTCGAACTGGCGAACTAGAGTCTTGTAGAGGGGGGTAGAATTCCAGGTGTAGCGGTGAAATGCGTAGAGATCTGGAGGAATACCGGTGGCGAAGGCGGCCCCCTGGACAAAGACTGACGCTCAGGCACGAAAGCGTGGGGAGCAAACAGGATTAGATACCCTGGTAGTCCACGCCGTAAACGATGTCTACTCGGAGTTTGGTGTCTTGAACACTGGGCTCTCAAGCTAACGCATTAAGTAGACCGCCTGGGGAGTACGGCCGCAAGGTTAAAACTCAAATGAATTGACGGGGGCCCGCACAAGCGGTGGAGCATGTGGTTTAATTCGATGCAACGCGAAGAACCTTACCTACTCTTGACATCCACAGAAGAGACCAGAGATGGACTTGTGCCTTCGGGAACTGTGAGACAGGTGCTGCATGGCTGTCGTCAGCTCGTGTTGTGAAATGTTGGGTTAAGTCCCGCAACGAGCGCAACCCCTATCCTTATTTGCCAGCACGTAATGGTGGGAACTCTAGGGAGACTGCCGGTGATAAACCGGAGGAAGGTGGGGACGACGTCAAGTCATCATGGCCCTTACGAGTAGGGCTACACACGTGCTACAATGGCGAGTACAGAGGGTTGCAAAGCCGCGAGGTGGAGCTAATCTCACAAAGCTCGTCGTAGTCCGGATTGGAGTCTGCAACTCGACTCCATGAAGTCGGAATCGCTAGTAATCGTGGATCAGAATGCCACGGTGAATACGTTCCCGGGCCTTGTACACACCGCCCGTCACACCATGGGAGTGGGCTGCAAAAGAAGTGGGTAGCTTAACCTTCGGGGGGGCGCTCACCACTTTGTGGTTCATGACTGGGGTGAAGTCGTAACAAGGTAGCCCTAGGGGAACCTGGGGCTGGATCACCTCCTTACCTATACGACTAACTTAATGTTTGTTGAGTGTTCACACAGATTTGCTTGATAGAAGAAAGAGTAAAAGATAGACCTAGTTAAATAGGTTTATCAAAGATGGGTCTGTAGCTCAGCTGGTTAGCATCCCAATCCCTTCATAAAGAGTAGGGTGAGGTCGGTGGTTCTAGATGGACTTAGATTTATCAATAAGATGGGTCTGTAGCTCAGCTGGTTAGAGCGCACCCCTGATAAGGGTGAGGTCGGTGGTTCAAGTCCACTCTGACCCACCAAATCTTCGTTATCCTTTGTTAAATTAACACTCGTTTAGTGAACTAAACGTCGGGTTAATTTGCCGCGGATAACTCGATTTGGCAAACCAATCCTTTTAGAGGTTTGGAACATCTTACTTACTCGCACTGCATGTAAATGGGGCTATAGCTCAGCTGGGAGAGCGCCTGCCTTGCACGCAGGAGGTCTGCGGTTCGATCCCGCATAGCTCCACCATTTACACCTTATTCTCACTTTATTGCAAAGTAATAAGGCATATGCACTATGGATAGAGATGCCAAAGATAAACTTAAAAATTATCTTTGGCTTTTTTAAGCCCGCTCTTTAACAATTTGGAAAGCTGATAGTATTTAATTGCATGAGTCTGTCATGTGATTAATTACAAAACGATGTAAACGTGGAAACGTTTGCATCATGAGTTCTCAAACACTTTATTAAGTGTCTTGAATATTCAAAAGTAAATTATTCTTTATTGGATAGTTTACGTCTAAGGCGCGTCCACTTCTTTGGTCAGAAGTGAGACAAGTAAAACCAAGCTGGTCGCAGTGCGACTCAGGTGAGTGAAACTCATTTGGGTTGTATGGTTAAGCGACTAAGCGTATACGGTGGATGCCTTGGCAGTCAGAGGCGATGAAGGACGTAGTAACTTGCGAAAAGCGTTGGCGAGCTAGTAACAAGCATTTGAGCTAACGATGTCCGAATGGGGGAACCCAGCAGCATAAGCTGTTATCGCAACATGAATACATAGTGTTGCGAGGCGAACGAGGGGAACTGAAACATCTAAGTACCCTTAGGAAAAGAAATCAACCGAGATTCCCCTAGTAGCGGCGAGCGAACGGGGATTAGCCCTTAAGTCAGTGGGGTGTTAGTGGAATGTGTTGGAAAGCACAGCGGCACAGGGTGATAGCCCCGTACATGAAAACTAACCATTGATGAAAACGAGTAAGGCGGGACACGTGACATCCTGTTTGAATATGGGGGGACCATCCTCCAAGGCTAAATACTCCTGACTGACCGATAGTGAACCAGTACCGTGAGGGAAAGGCGAAAAGAACCCCTGTGAGGGGAGTGAAATAGAACCTGAAACCGTATACGTACAAGCAGTGGGAGCGGTTCTTGAGACCGTGACTGCGTACCTTTTGTATAATGGGTCAGCGACTTACATTTTGTAGCGAGGTTAAGCGAATAGCGGAGCCGTAGGGAAACCGAGTGTTAACTGCGCGTTTAGTTGCAAGGTGTAGACCCGAAACCCGGTGATCTAGCCATGGGCAGGTTGAAGGTTGAGTAACATCAACTGGAGGACCGAACCGACTAATGTTGAAAAATTAGCGGATGACTTGTGGCTGGGGGTGAAAGGCCAATCAAACCGGGAGATATCTGGTTCTCCTCGAAAGCTATTTAGGTAGCGCCTCGAGCGAATACCATTGGGGGTAGAGCACTGTTAAGGCTAGGGGGTCATCCCGACTTACCAACCCTTTGCAAACTCCGAATACCAATGAGTACTACTCGGGAGACAGACGGCGGGTGCTAACGTCCGTCGTCAAAAGGGAAACAACCCAGACCGTCAGCTAAGGTCCCAAAGTACTAGCTAAGTGGGAAACGATGTGGGAAGGCTTAGACAGCTAGGATGTTGGCTTAGAAGCAGCCATCATTTAAAGAAAGCGTAATAGCTCACTAGTCGAGTCGGCCTGCGCGGAAGATGTAACGGGGCTAAGCTAGTCACCGAAGCTACGGGTGCACAGTTTACTGTGCGCGGTAGAGGAGCGTTCTGTAAGCCGTTGAAGGTGAAGGGGTAACCCACGCTGGAGGTATCAGAAGTGCGAATGCTGACATGAGTAACGATAAAGGGGGTGAAAAACCCCCTCGCCGAAAGACCAAGGGTTCCTGTCCAACGTTAATCGGGGCAGGGTGAGTCGACCCCTAAGGTGAGGCCGAAAGGCGTAATCGATGGGAAACAGATTAATATTTCTGTACTTCCGCTAACTGCGATGGAGAGACGGAGAAGGCTAGGCTAGCGCGGCGTTGGTAGTCCGCGTTTAAGGTGGTAGGTGGTGTTCTTAGGCAAATCCGGGGACACGTACTTTGATGTACACACTGAGAGCTGATGACGAGGTCCTAAGGGACTGAAGTAGTTGATGCCATGCTTCCAGGAAAATCTTCTAAGCTTCAGGTTAGCGGGAATCGTACCCCAAACCGACACAGGTGGTCGGGTAGAGAATACCAAGGCGCTTGAGAGAACTCGGCTGAAGGAACTAGGCAAAATGGTACCGTAACTTCGGGAGAAGGTACGCTCCTGTTGGTGATGAGACTTGCTCTCTAAGCTGACGGGAGTCGCAGATACCAGGTGGCTGCAACTGTTTATCAAAAACACAGCACTGTGCAAACTCGCAAGAGGAAGTATACGGTGTGACGCCTGCCCGGTGCCGGAAGGTTAATTGATTGGGTTATCGCAAGAGAAGCTCATGATCGAAGCCCCGGTAAACGGCGGCCGTAACTATAACGGTCCTAAGGTAGCGAAATTCCTTGTCGGGTAAGTTCCGACCTGCACGAATGGCGTAATGATGGCCACGCTGTCTCCAGCCGAGACTCAGTGAAGTTGAAATTGCGGTGAAGATGCCGTATACCCGCGGCTAGACGGAAAGACCCCGTGAACCTTTACTATAGCTTGGCACTGAACATTGAACCTACATGTGTAGGATAGGTGGGAGACTTTGAAGTTGTGACGCTAGTCATGATGGAGTCGTCCTTGAAATACCACCCTTGTAGTTTTGATGTTCTAACCTAGGTCCCTTATCGGGATTAGGGACAGTGCCTGGTGGGTAGTTTGACTGGGGCGGTCTCCTCCCAAAGAGTAACGGAGGAGCACGAAGGTTGGCTAAGTACGGTCGGACATCGTACGGTTAGTGCAATGGCATAAGCCAGCTTAACTGCGAGACATACACGTCGAGCAGGTACGAAAGTAGGTCATAGTGATCCGGTGGTTCTGAATGGAAGGGCCATCGCTCAACGGATAAAAGGTACTCCGGGGATAACAGGCTGATACCGCCCAAGAGTTCATATCGACGGCGGTGTTTGGCACCTCGATGTCGGCTCATCACATCCTGGGGCTGAAGTCGGTCCCAAGGGTATGGCTGTTCGCCATTTAAAGTGGTACGCGAGCTGGGTTCAGAACGTCGTGAGACAGTTCGGTCCCTATCTGCCGTGGGCGTTGGATGATTGAAGGGAGCTGCTCCTAGTACGAGAGGACCGGAGTGGACGAACCGCTGGTGTTCGGGTTGTCATGCCAATGGCATTGCCCGGTAGCTACGTTCGGAATCGATAACCGCTGAAAGCATCTAAGCGGGAAGCGAGCCCTAAGATGAGTCATCCCTAGGAATTTAATTCCTCTAAAGAGCCGTTCGAGACTAGGACGTTGATAGGCATGGTGTGTAAGCGTTGTGAGGCGTTGAGCTAACATGTACTAATGACTCGAGAGGCTTAACCATACAACCCAGATGGGTTTTGCTAAGCGAACTTAGACAGAATAGAGATACTTGATAAAGTATGAACTCAAAGTGAGTCTTAACTTAATAAGACAATCAGCTTTCCGAATTATTATTAGCGTGAGCCAGAGATGGACACGGTAATAAACAGAATTTGCTTGGTGACAATAGCCTTGTGGAACCACCTGATCCCATCCCGAACTCAGAAGTGAAACGCAAACGCGCCGATGGTAGTGTGGGGTCTCCCCATGTGAGAGTAGGTCATCGCCAAGCGCCTAATTATCTCGTAGAGATGTAACGAAGCCAGCTGAATAAGCTGGCTTTTTTGCGTCTATAATTTGTTAATTGGAGTGATTTTCCTGCTTTTCTCTCAGTTCTTCATTCAGTCATCTTCTCTAGCATGAGCTGCAATCCTCGCTTTTAGCAGTTACAATACGTTTTTGTCGTCATTGAACAAACACATGTCTCTATCTCATAGCCTTCAATCATTTAATTCCTTTGGTTTGGCCCAGTCTTGCGCGGATCTTGTTGAGGCGCACTCAAAAGAAGCTGTTAAGGCGATCTGTCTGCCGCTATGGCAACAACAATTGCCTATGTTGGTGCTTGGTGGTGGTAGCAATCTGGTCTTTACGGAGGACTTTAACGGCACAGTTGTCAGGATGTTATCGAAGGGGATAAAAGTCTCTGAAGACGCAGAAGCGTTTTATCTCGAGGTTGAGGCGGGTGAGAATTGGCACGAGTTAATTCAGTTTACGCTCGAGCGTGGCATGTTTGGGCTGGAGAATATGGCGTTAATTCCTGGAACGGTTGGCGCAGCACCTATACAGAATATTGGCGCCTACGGTGTTGAGCTCTGTGATGTGTGTGATTGGGTTGAGTATCTTGATTTACCCTCAGGTGAGTTTGTGCGTATAAGCACAGCTGAATGTCAATTTGCTTACCGTGAGTCTATTTTCAAAGACAAATTGCGTGATCTTGCCGTAGTCACTGCTGTCGGATTGCGCTTAGTTAAACGGTGGCAACCGCGTTTGGCCTATGGTCCATTGCAATCGTTTGATCCAGCAACCGTCACTGCGCGTGAAATTTTTGATCGCGTATGCCAAGTGCGCAGTGAAAAGCTCCCTGATCCAGCAGTGCTCGGCAATGCAGGGAGTTTCTTTAAAAATCCTATTGTAAGTGCGGCCTGTTATTTAGATTTAGCACAGCGTTTTCCAATGATAGTGGGTTACGCACAAGCGGATGCAACAGTGAAATTGGCGGCAGGTTGGCTGATTGAACAAGCAGAACTGAAAGGTTTTGTGCTTGGTAATGCTGCCGTGCATGACAAACAAGCTTTAGTGCTAGTGAATCGAGGCGAGGCAACGGGGCGTGATATTTGTCGTCTAGCACGGCATGTCATTACGCAGGTGCAGGATAAATTTGGTGTCGTGCTAGAAGCGGAACCTAGAATCATAGGGGCTAACGGCGAAGGAGATTTGTATGTCGGATAATTGGGGAAGAAAGCGCCAGATATTAGCGTTATTGTCTAGCGGTCAATTTGTTTCAGGCGAGCAGCTAGCCACTGAACTTGGGATTTCCCGCGCCGCGGTGAATAAGCATATTGATGCGTTAGAAACCTATGGCGTGGCAATTTATAGCGTTAAAGGTCGCGGCTATAAGTTAGCCAATCCCATCTCTTTAATTGATGCTTCACGTTTAGTGCAGTCAATTGATAACCGTTGCTTTTACTTTGATGAGATAGCAAGCACCAATGGCTTTATGCTGAGCCATACCACTGAGTTAAAGAATGGTGATGTGTGTGTTGCTGAGTATCAATCCGCAGGTCGCGGTCGCCGAGGTCGCACTTGGGTGTCGCCCTATGGGCATCACTTATATTTCTCGCTGTTTTGGACATTTCCGCAGGGAATGGCACAGGCTATGGGATTAAGTTTAGTGGTGGCCTGTACATTAGTTGAAGTGCTTAAATCGTTTGGGGTAGAGAATATTGGGGTTAAGTGGCCGAATGACATCTATTTGGATAACAAGAAGCTTGCCGGGATCTTGATTGAAATGTCGGGACAGGCGGATAGTCAGTGTCAGCTGATCATTGGTGTTGGCGTTAATATGGCGATGTCAGATGAGCAAGGTAAAGGTATAGATCAGCCTTGGAGTGACCTGTCAGAGTTAGTCGATATGCCTGATAAGACAGCGCTTGTTATCGAATTACAGAAGCAACTCAAGCGTGATATCCAGCTATTTGAGCGTGAAGGATTAGCTGCATTCAAAGCTCGTTGGCAAGCGGCAGACTTATTTTATGGCCGTGAAATACGTTTGCTTATGGGTGAAAAATCGGTCGAAGGGATTTGCCGCGGTGTTGATGAGCAAGGTGCGGTCTTGCTCGAAACCGCCGATGGTGTGCAAGCATTTATCGGCGGTGAAATTAGCTTAAGGGCACGCTAAGCACCCAAGAGACTATTTTACAGAAGACTATTTGCGCATCAGTACGTGGGACATCAAATGATCCTGACCTTTTTGTAGGATCAAATGGGCCCTTTCACGGGTCGGTTGAATATTCAATTGCAGGTTGGGACCGTTAATCGTGTCCCAAATATTGGCGGCAATGGTATTAGCTTCATCGTCAGTTAGTGTTGAATAGTGATGGAAATAGGATTTCTTGTCACTGAATGCACCAGAGCGGAATTGCAAGAAGCGTTCTTTGTACCATTGTTTGAGTAATGGCTCTTGTGCATCGACATAAATAGAAAAGTCGACAAAATCAGAGACGAAAGGACGACGGGTATCAACTGGTGAATCGAGTCCGGTCTGCAATACATTCAAGCCTTCCAAAATTAAGATGTCTGGCTGGGAAACGGTTTGGTGTTGATTCTTCACACGATCATAGGTGACATGTGAATAGATAGGGGCTTTCACATGTGGCTGACCGGATTTCACGGCGGAGATAAACTCAACCAGCATTTTCATATCGTAGCTTTCCGGAAATCCCTTACGCTGTAACAAGCCTTTACGCTTCAAGTCTGCCAGTGGATACAAAAAGCCATCCGTGGTCACCAGATCGACCTTAGGGTGCTCAGGCCAGTGCTGTAGTAAGGCTTGCAATATGCGCGCTGTGGTACTTTTGCCGACGGCGACACTGCCGGCAATACTAATGATGTAAGGGCTTTTTGATGGCTTTTGACCAAGGAACTCATCAACGACTAAACCACGTTGTTGCTTAGCTTTGACTATTAGATTGAGCAGCCGACTAAGGGGAAGATAAATATCTGTGACTTCCGATAAGGATATCTTCTCATTAATGCCTCTAAGGTTTTCCAAGTCTTGCTCGCTCAGCGTCAGCGGCACTGAATCTCGTAACTCAGACCATTGCAGGCGCTCAAAGGCGAGATAGAGTGCTTTTTGAATTGAATTTTTAGAAGTCATTGGCTTTCCTCAGCTTAGGAAAGGCACAGTACACTATGGAATTATTCGGAACAATACTAAAAGGGTGATTGCAGCCGTGTTTCCGTGACCGTTTGATGTATTCGCTGTTTAATTGGTCGGCAAACTTGGATAACGTGTAAAAAAGCACCGTTCGAGCGCTTTTTTTACGTAAATAGGTGTTTTTTACTTGCACTTGAGAGCGCATTTACCTAATATCCCGTTCCGAAATGATAATGCCGGCATAGCTCAGTTGGTAGAGCAACTGACTTGTAATCAGTAGGTCCCGAGTTCGACTCTTGGTGCCGGCACCATTTTATGTGGAGGGGTTCCCGAGTGGCCAAAGGGATCAGACTGTAAATCTGACGGCTCAGCCTTCGAAGGTTCGAATCCTTCTCCCTCCACCACTTTTTCTAGGTAGTTAGGTAGCCTTAGTTAGGTTGCGCGGACATCGTATAATGGTATTACTCCAGCCTTCCAAGCTGATAACGCGGGTTCGATTCCCGCTGTCCGCTCCAAATTAGTTGCTGATATGGCTCAGTTGGTAGAGCACACCCTTGGTAAGGGTGAGGTCGGCAGTTCGAATCTGCCTATCAGCACCAGCCTCTCTAAATTTAGCTCCTACGCCTAAACATAATCGGTTCGATGTCATTTTAATGCATCGGATTTTTTCTATATGTTAGTTTTCATCACCAAGATTCTTGGACTGAGGCATTACCATGGCTAAAGCTAAATTTGAACGTATTAAGCCCCATGTAAACGTGGGCACCATTGGTCACGTTGACCATGGTAAAACCACACTGACTGCAGCTATCTCTCACGTACTGGCTAAGACCTACGGTGGCGAAGCTAAAGACTTCTCTCAAATCGATAACGCTCCAGAAGAGCGTGAGCGCGGTATTACCATCAATACCTCTCACATCGAATATGACACGCCTTCACGTCACTACGCACACGTAGACTGCCCAGGCCATGCTGACTATGTTAAAAACATGATCACTGGTGCTGCACAGATGGACGGCGCGATTTTAGTAGTAGCTTCAACAGACGGTCCAATGCCACAGACTCGTGAGCACATCCTGCTTTCTCGTCAGGTTGGCGTACCTTTCATCATCGTGTTCATGAACAAATGTGACATGGTAGATGACGAAGAATTACTGGAATTAGTAGAAATGGAAGTGCGTGAACTTCTGTCAGAATACGATTTCCCAGGTGATGACTTACCAGTAATCCAAGGTTCAGCTCTGAAGGCCCTAGAAGGTCAACCAGAGTGGGAAGCTAAGATTATCGAACTTGCTGAAGCTCTGGATTCTTACATTCCAGAACCACAACGTGACATCGACAAGCCGTTCCTACTGCCAATCGAAGACGTATTCTCAATCTCTGGCCGTGGTACAGTAGTAACTGGTCGTGTTGAGCGTGGTATTGTTAAAGTGGGTGACGAAGTTGAAATCGTTGGTGTTCGCACTACGACTAAAACAACGTGTACTGGTGTAGAAATGTTCCGTAAACTGCTTGACGAAGGTCGTGCAGGCGAGAACTGTGGTGTGTTATTACGTGGTACTAAGCGTGATGACGTAGAACGTGGTCAAGTATTGGCTAAACCAGGTTCAATCAACCCACACACCACTTTTGAATCAGAAGTTTATGTTCTGTCAAAAGAAGAAGGTGGACGTCACACTCCATTCTTCAAAGGCTACCGTCCACAGTTCTACTTCCGTACAACTGACGTAACCGGTACTATCGAACTGCCAGAAGGCGTAGAGATGGTAATGCCTGGCGACAACATCAAAATGGTAGTGACTCTGATTTGCCCAATCGCGATGGACGAAGGTTTACGCTTCGCAATCCGTGAAGGTGGTCGTACAGTTGGTGCTGGTGTAGTAGCTAAAATCATCGCTTAATCGCGACAGAGATTAGTTTGAAAAGGAAGCTTCGGCTTCCTTTTTTGTTTAAGTGGATTATTTCACAGGTTTTGTGGATTGCATGGGATTCGCATCCTTGCTTACAAAGTCGAATAAGAATACAATCTATGGCCGATTTTTGACCCTGAGCTTATGCTATTTTGCGTTTCTAAGGGTGTTCGGAAATGCAGAGTATGATGTGGGAATTATGCCCGTCAATTAATGTGCTCTAAGCTCAGGCCGTATTGAGTAACGGAAAAACCGATGACAACAAATACTGAAAACCAGAACAATTCTCTGGATATCGTGAAGTGGGGTTTAGTGATTGTATTACTAGCCGCTGCTGTTATTGGCAATCAAATGTATAGCGAAGCCAGTGCCGTAATACGTGCGCTTAGTGTTATCGTTGCATTCGCTATTGCTGGTTTTATTGCGCTTCAGACTGTAAAAGGTAAAAAAGCGTTAGCTTTTGCCCGTGAAGCGCATATCGAAGTGCGCAAGGTTGTATGGCCGACGCGTCAAGAAGCACTAAACACCACTTTTATTGTCCTTGCAGCAACAGGTATCTTAGCTCTTATCCTTTGGGGTATGGATGCTGTGTTAATGCGAATTGTCAATTTTATCACTGGCGTATAGGCACCTCGAATGACTGAAGCTAAAGAAGCTAAAAAAAGATGGTATGTAGTGCAGGCATTCTCAGGCTATGAAGGCCGAGTTTGTAAGTCACTGATTGAATACATTAAGATGCACGGCATGGAAGAATACTTCGGCGAAGTATTGGTCCCGACTGAAGAAGTCGTTGAAATGCGTGCAGGTCAGCGTCGTAAGAGCGAACGTAAGTTTTTCCCTGGCTATGTGTTAGTCCAGATGGAAATGAACGATGACAGCTGGCATTTAGTCAAAAGCATCCCGCGTGTTTTAGGCTTTATTGGCGGAACCTCTGATCGTCCTGCCCCAATTTCCGATAAAGAAGCGGATGCAATTCTGCGTCGCTTACAAGAAACGACAGCGTCACCGACTCATAGAACTATATTTGAGCCTGGTGAAGTGGTGCGTGTATGTGATGGTCCATTTGCTGACTTCAACGGTACCGTTGAGGAAGTGGATTATGACAAGAGCCGCGTAAAAGTATCAGTAATGATCTTTGGTCGTTCTACGCCTGTTGAACTTGACTTTAGTCAAGTTGAAAAAGGCTGATTAAATAAAATACAAAATCCGTTTGGCAACGGGGGCGAATTTCTATATAATTCGTCCCCGTTGTTTTCGGGGGAGCACGTCAGCATGTCGCTGATGCGCGTTTGAACCCAAACTGAGGAAATGTCAGATGGCAAAGAAGATTGATGCTTATATTAAGCTACAAGTAAAATCAGGTTCTGCGAACCCGTCACCACCAGTTGGTCCAGCTTTGGGTCAAAAAGGTGTGAACATCATGGAATTCTGTAAAGCGTTTAACGCACGTACAGAAAAAATGGAAAAAGGCATGCCTATTCCAGTCGTGATCACTGTATACAGTGACCGTTCATTCACTTTTGAAACTAAGACTTCTCCAGCGTCTTACTTACTGAAGACTGCTGCAGGCCTGAAATCAGGTTCTCCACGTCCAAACACTCAGAAAGTGGGTACTATCGCTCGCGCTAAAGTTCAAGAAATTGCTGAACTTAAAGCTGCCGATATGACTGGTGCTGACATTGAAGCGATGACTCGCTCAATCGAAGGTACTGCGCGTTCAATGGGTTTGGTTGTAGAGGATTAATATAATGGCAAAGCTAACTAAACGCATGCGCGTAATTCGCGAGAAAGTTGACGGTACTAAAAGCTACGATATCAACGAAGCTGTTGCTCTGTTAAAAGAATTAGCAACTGCAAAATTCGTTGAAAGTGTAGATGTAGCAGTTAACCTGGGTATCGACCCACGTAAATCTGACCAAAACGTTCGTGGTGCAACAGTGTTGCCACACGGTACTGGTCGTGACGTTCGCGTTGCAGTATTTACACAAGGTGCAAATGCTGAAGCGGCAAAAGCTGCTGGTGCTGAGCTAGTTGGTATGGATGATCTGGCTGAGCAAATCAAAGCCGGTGAAATGAACTTCGACGTGGTTATCGCATCTCCAGATGCAATGCGCGTTGTTGGTATGTTAGGTCAAATCTTAGGCCCACGTGGTTTAATGCCTAACCCTAAAACAGGTACAGTAACACCAAACGTTGCTGAAGCTGTTAAGAATGCCAAGGCTGGTCAAGTTCGTTACCGTAACGACAAGAACGGTATTATCCACACTACTATCGGTAAAGTGGATTTCACACCAGTTCAATTGAAAGAAAACTTGGAAGCGTTGATCTCTGCACTGAAAAAGGCTAAGCCTGCAGTTGCTAAAGGTGTATACGTGAAAAAGGTTAGCATCTCTACCACTATGGGTGCAGGTGTTGCAGTTGATCAAGCTACGCTTGAGACAACCATATAATTTTACAAGGTGAGCGTATTAATCTATAATGCGCGCACTTTGTGGGTTGAAGCCTGTTTTATCGCCGTTTAATCGGTTGTAACTCAGGTTTCCGTCCAAGACCGCAGGTGTTTTTTGTAAAAATAACTTAATTTCCTGCGTAGACGGTGTCAGGCCCCAGCTAAATTTTTTTACTGGATAATCTGCACCGTAAGTCACTAAATACATAAGTATTTAGTATGGTAAATACTAGGGAATACCCTAGGTAGAATCCAGGAGTAAAGCCAATGGCATTAAGACTCGAAGACAAAAAAGCGATTGTTGCTGAAGTCAACGAAGCTGCCAAAGGTGCGCTATCTGCAGTTGCCGCTGATTCTCGCGGTGTGACTGTAGGTGCTATGACCGGTCTGCGTAAAAAAGCTCGCGAAGCTGGTGTATATGTACGTGTAGTACGTAACACATTGGCTCGTCGTGCTGTTGAAGGTACAGCTTTTGAGTGCCTAGCAGAAACGTTCACTGGCCCAACTTTGATTGCTTTTTCTTTAGAGCACCCAGGTGCTGCAGCACGTCTGTTAAAAGACTTTGCTAAAGAACAAGCTAACTTCGAAGTTAAAGGCGCAGCCTTTGAAGGGAATTTCATCCCTGCAGCTGAAATTGATCGTTTGGCGAAACTGCCAACATACGAAGAAGCACTAGCTCAGTTAATGATGACTATGAAAGAAGCATCTGCTGGCAAGTTCGTTCGTACACTGGCCGCCCTGCGCGATCAAAAACAAGAAGCCGCTTAATTTCAAGCTGGCTGCTTAATAAAATTGAATTCAGAACAATAGGAAACATTTGTTATGTCTATCACTAAAGACCAAATCTTAGAAGCCTTTGCAGCTATGTCTGTAATGGAAGTTGTTGAACTGATCGAAGCAATGGAAGAGAAGTTCGGCGTTTCTGCCGCTGCTGCTGTTGTTTCTGGTGGCGCTGAAGCTGCTGTTGTTGAAGAACAAACAGAATTCAACGTAATCCTGACTGCTCACGGCGACAACAAAGTTGCTGTTATTAAAGCAATCCGTGGCGCAACAGGTTTAGGCCTGAAAGAAGCTAAAGCTATGTCTGAAGCTGCTCCAGTAGCAGTTAAAGAAGGCGTTTCTAAAGAAGAAGCTGAAGCTCTGAAGAAAGAACTTACTGAAGCTGGTGCTTCTGTAGAAATCAAGTAAGCTATTATTTAGCTTGCTCACCCAAGCCACTTGGGTGGAGGCTGGCGGTTTTTTAACCGTCGGCCTTTTTTGCGCTATATGCGCTGGCGATTTTTTTTCACCGTTTGTCGCCAAATTTTGCAGTCCCTAGCAGAGATTACTGGTTAGGTTCTTGCCATCAACGGTGATGGGCAAACGTGCTGAATTTAATAACATAAGTTATTTATTCAGTCTTGGTCACATCTCGTAAGCAGAGGAAACCCATGGTTTACTCCTATTCTGAAAAGAAGCGTATTCGCAAAGACTTTGGTAAGCGTCCAAAAGTTTTGGATATCCCTTATTTATTGTCTATCCAGCTAGACTCTTTTAAGAAGTTCACCGATCAAGATCCTACCGGTGAGCGCGGTTTAGAAGCCGCCTTCCGTAGCGTTTTTCCCATCAAGAGCTTTTCTGGTAATTCAGAACTGCAATACGTCAGCTATAAGCTTGGCGAGCCTGTTTTTGATGTGAAAGAGTGTCAGATCCGTGGTGTTACGTACTCAGCTCCACTACGCGTTAAATTACGCATGGTGTTGTATGACCGTGAAGCAGCGGCGGGCACAGTAAAAGATATTAAAGAACAAGAAGTCTACATGGGTGATATCCCATTGATGACGGATAACGGTACTTTTGTTATCAACGGTACTGAGCGTGTAATCGTATCTCAATTACACCGTTCTCCAGGCGTGTTCTTTGATCATGACCGTGGTAAAACCCACTCATCAGGTAAGGTGCTGTATAACGCACGTATTATTCCTTACCGTGGTTCATGGCTTGACTTTGAATTCGATCCTAAAGATGCACTATTTGTGCGTATTGACCGTCGCCGCAAATTGCCTGCGACCATCATGTTACGTGCATTAGAATATTCTACTCAAGAGATCCTCGATCTGTTCTTTGAACGCGTTGAGTTCAAGATCAAGAAAGATACTCTGGTTATGGCTTTGGTTCCTGAGCGTCTGCGTGGCGAAACTGCCAGCTATGACATCAAGGATGCTGAAGGTTCTGTATTGGTTGAAGCTGGTCGTCGTATCACTGCGCGCCACATTCGCCAATTAGAAAAAACCAATACCACTGAGCTCGAAGTGCCAGTTGAATATATCGTGGGCAAATATGCTGCTCAGGATTATATCGATCCGGATACAGGTGAAGTTTTAGTCTCTGCCAACAGTGAAATTAGCTTAGAAGATTTGGCTAAATTATCATTGGCCGGTATTAAAGAACTCAGCACCTTGTATATCAACGAGCTAGATCATGGTGCTTATATTTCAGATACGCTGCGTATCGATTCAACCACTAACCGCTTAGAAGCACTGGTTGAAATCTATCGTATGATGCGTCCTGGCGAGCCACCAACCAAAGATGCTGCCGAAGCACTATTCCAGAACTTGTTCTTCAGTGAAGAGCGTTATGACCTGTCTAAAGTCGGTCGTATGAAGTTCAACCGTCGTCTCAGCATTCCTGATGACGAAGGTAGCGGTGTATTGTCTAAAGAAGACATCGTCGCGGTAATGAAGAATATCATTCATATCCGTAACGGTTTCGACGAAGTCGATGATATCGATCACTTAGGCAACCGTCGTATTCGTAGCGTCGGTGAAATGGCTGAAAACCAATTCCGTGTAGGTTTAGTCCGTGTTGAGCGCGCCGTGCGTGAACGTCTATCTTTAGGCGATCTGAACGAGCTGATGCCACAAGACTTGATTAACGCTAAGCCAATTTCTGCTGCAGTGAAAGAGTTCTTCGGTTCTTCTCAGCTGTCACAATTCATGGACCAAAACAACCCGCTGTCAGAAGTAACGCATAAGCGCCGTATTTCTGCTCTTGGCCCTGGTGGTTTGACTCGTGAACGTGCAGGCTTCGAAGTCCGCGACGTACATCCAACGCATTATGGTCGTTTATGTCCAATTGAGACCCCTGAAGGTCCAAACATTGGTCTAATCAACTCATTAGCAAGCTTTGCCCGTACTAACTCATACGGCTTCCTAGAAACGCCATACCGCAAGGTTATCGACGGTGTGATTACTGACGAAGTGGAATATTTGTCAGCAATCGAAGAAGGTCGTTATGTGATCGCACAGGCGAACATTGAAGTTGACGCGAACGGTCGTATGGCAGAAGAGCAAATTGCTTGTCGTCATAAAGGTGAATCTACCTTTATGCGCGCTGCTGACATCCAATATATGGACGTTTCGCCACAACAGATCATTTCAGTTGCAGCGTCGCTCATCCCGTTCTTAGAACACGATGATGCTAACCGTGCATTGATGGGTGCGAACATGCAACGTCAAGCCGTACCAACACTGCGCTCTGAAAAGCCGCTAGTAGGTACTGGTATTGAACGTACACTCGCTGTTGACTCAGGTGTTGTGGTTGTTGCTAAGCGTGGTGGCTTCATTGACTACGTTGATGCGAGCCGTATCGTTGTTAAAGTAAATGAAGATGAGCTGCGCCCAGGCGAAGCCGGTATCGACATTTATAACCTGACTAAGTACACCCGTTCTAACCAAAACACTTGTATCAACCAACGCCCTTGTTGTGCTGTTGGTGAGCCAGTGGTTCGCGGTGACGTGTTAGCAGACGGTCCGTCTACTGACTTAGGTGATTTAGCCCTTGGCCAGAACATGCGTATCGCGTTCATGCCTTGGAACGGTTACAACTTCGAAGACTCGATCTTAATTTCTGAGCGCGTTGCGCAAGAAGACCGTTTCACCACTATCCACATTCAGGAGCTGTCTTGTATCGCTCGTGATACTAAGTTGGGTAGCGAAGAAATCACAGCTGATATTCCAAACGTTGGTGAGTCTGCTCTGTCGAAACTCGACGAGTCAGGTATCGTTTACATTGGTGCAGAAGTGAAGGGTGGCGATATTCTGGTTGGTAAAGTGACGCCAAAAGGCGAAACACAGCTGACGCCAGAAGAGAAATTACTCCGTGCTATCTTCGGTGAGAAAGCGTCTGACGTTAAAGACAGTTCACTGCGTGTTCCTAACTCTGTTAAGGGCACTATCATCGACGTTCAGGTATTTACCCGTGACGGCGTTGAAAAAGACAAGCGTGCAGTTGAAATCGAAGAGATGCACATTGCCCAAGCTCGTAAAGACTTAGGTGAAGAGTTCAAGATCCTTGAAGAAGGTGTTTTGAGCCGTGCACGTAACCTGTTAATCGGTGCTGGTTTCACTGAAGCGCAAATTGCTGCCTTGCCACGTAAAGATGTGTTGATTCAAGTCATTGACGATGAAGCTAAACAAACTGAACTTGAGCAATTAGCTGAACAGCATGAAGAGCTGAAAGCTGACTTCGATAAGAAGTTTGAAATCAAACGTCGCAAGATCACCCAAGGTGATGACTTGGCTCCAGGCGTACTGAAGATCGTTAAGGTTTACTTAGCGGTTAAGCGTACTATCCAACCTGGTGACAAGATGGCGGGTCGTCACGGTAACAAGGGTGTTATCTCTAAGATTTGCCCAATCGAAGACATGCCGTATGACGAACAAGGTAACCCAGTAGACATCGTATTGAACCCGCTAGGTGTTCCATCACGTATGAACATTGGTCAGGTACTTGAAGTCCATATGGGCGCCGCTGCCAAAGGTATTGGTAACAAGATCACTGCGATGCTTGAAGAACAGCGCGAGCTGGCTGAAGTTCGTGGCTACATCAAGCAAGTTTATGAATTAGGTGACGAAGTGCAGCAGCGCGTCGATATCGATTCATTCACTGATGATGAAGTATTACGTCTTGCGACTAACCTGAAAGGCGGTATCCCGATTGCAACTCCTGCATTCGACGGTGCTAAAGAGAAAGAGATCAAGCAGATGCTTGAACTTGCAGGTTTGCCAACCTCTGGTCAGTTGAAGTTGTTTGATGGTCGTACCGGTAACGAATTTGAGCGTCAAGTAACTGTTGGTTACATGTACATGCTCAAACTGAACCACTTAGTTGATGACAAGATGCACGCCCGTTCTACCGGTTCGTACAGCTTAGTGACTCAACAACCACTGGGCGGTAAAGCTCAGTTCGGTGGTCAGCGTTTCGGTGAGATGGAAGTGTGGGCACTAGAAGCATACGGTGCCGCTTATACGCTTCAAGAAATGCTCACCGTTAAATCGGATGACGTTAACGGTCGTACTCAGATGTATAAGAACATCGTCGACGGTAACCATCAGATGCAACCTGGCATGCCAGAGTCCTTCAACGTGTTACTGAAGGAGATCCGTTCACTCGGTATTAATATCGAGTTGGATCAGGCATAAGCGCAGGCCTTTAGCCGCGTTTGGCAAACAGAATGGTGCTCCGTGCGAGCGGAGCACCCGGTTTAACTCCTTCAGGAGAGAAACGTGAAAGACTTATTAAAGTTTCTGAAACAGCAGAGCAAGACTGAAGAATTTAACGGCATCAAAATTGGTCTGGCATCGCCTGATCTGATCCGTTCTTGGTCTTTTGGTGAAGTTAAGAAGCCAGAAACCATCAACTACCGTACCTTCAAGCCTGAGCGTGAAGGTCTGTTCTGTGCGCGTATCTTTGGTCCAGTCAAAGATTATGAATGTTTGTGCGGTAAGTACAAACGTTTGAAGCACCGTGGTGTTATTTGTGAAAAGTGTGGCGTTGAAGTAACCCAAACTAAAGTACGTCGTGAGCGTATGGGTCACATCGAACTGGCTAGCCCAGTTGCGCACATTTGGTTCTTAAAATCACTACCGTCACGTATCGGCTTAATGCTGGATATGACGCTGCGTGATATCGAACGCGTACTGTATTTTGAATCATTTGTCGTGATCGAGCCTGGCATGACCAGCCTTGAGCGTGGCCAAATGCTGACAGAAGAAACTTATCTGGATGCATTAGAAGAATACGGTGATGAGTTCGAAGCTAAAATGGGTGCCGAAGCAGTACTTGAACTGTTACGTGCTATCGATTTAGCGAAAGAAATCGAACAAATGCGTGAAGAATTGCCTTCAATCAACTCTGAGACTCGTCGCAAGAAAGTGACTAAACGTCTTAAGTTGATGGAAGCATTCTACACTTCAGGCAACAAGCCTGAGTGGATGATCTTAAAAGTACTGCCTGTGTTGCCACCTGACTTACGTCCGTTGGTACCGCTCGATGGCGGCCGCTTCGCGACTTCAGATCTTAACGACCTGTATCGCCGCGTGATCAACCGTAACAACCGTTTGAAGCGTCTGTTAGATTTAGCTGCGCCAGACATTATCGTACGCAACGAAAAGCGTATGTTACAAGAGTCTGTTGATGCGCTATTAGATAACGGTCGTCGTGGTCGTGCTATTACCGGTTCTAACAAACGTCCTCTGAAATCTTTGGCCGATATGATCAAAGGTAAGCAAGGTCGTTTCCGTCAGAACTTATTGGGTAAGCGCGTCGACTATTCTGGTCGTTCGGTAATTACCGTAGGTCCAACTCTACGTCTGCACCAATGTGGTCTTCCTAAGAAGATGGCACTGGAACTGTTCAAGCCATTCATCTATGGCAAGCTGGAAGGTCGTGGCTTAGCAACTACTATCAAAGCCGCTAAGAAGATGGTTGAGCGTGAAGTGGCGGAAGTTTGGGACGTTCTGGATGAAGTGATCCGCGAACATCCAGTGATGCTCAACCGTGCACCAACACTGCACAGACTGGGTATTCAAGCGTTCGAACCAGTACTGATTGAAGGTAAAGCCATCCAGTTACACCCACTCGTTTGTGCGGCATACAACGCCGACTTCGACGGTGACCAAATGGCGGTACACGTACCGTTAACACTGGAAGCGCAGCTTGAAGCCCGTGCCCTGATGATGTCTACCAACAACATCCTGTCACCAGCTAACGGCGAGCCAGTAATCACTCCGTCTCAAGACGTGGTATTGGGTCTGTACTACACCAGCCGTGAGCGTATTAACGGCCGTGGTGAAGGTATGTACTTTATGTCTGTTGCTGAAGTTGAAAAAGCTTACGCAACTGGCGCTGCTGAACTGCATGCCCGCGTTAAAGTGCGTATCACTGAAACCATTCTTGGTGACGCAGGTGAACGTACTGAACAACGCCGTATCGTTGATACTACTGTGGGTCGTGCTCTGCTGTCATTGATTCTGCCAGCAGGTTTGTCATTTGATCTGGTTAACCAGAACATGGGCAAAAAGCAGATCTCTAAACTGTTGAACACCTGTTATCGTCAACTGGGTCTGAAAGATACTGTTATCTTCGCTGACCAATTGATGTATACCGGTTTCCGTTTTGCAACCATCTCTGGTGCCTCTGTCGGTATCGATGACATGGTTATTCCAGACGAGAAATACACCTTAGTTGCTGATGCAGAAGCGGAAGTTCTTGAAATTCAAGAGCAGTTCCAATCTGGTCTAGTTACAGCTGGTGAGCGTTACAACAAAGTTATCGATATCTGGGCAAGTGCCAACGAAAAAGTTTCTAAAGCTATGATGGAAAACCTGTCAACTGAGACAGTGATTAACCGTGATGGTGTTGAAGAGAAACAAGCCTCGTTTAACAGCATCTATATGATGGCTGACTCAGGCGCTCGTGGTAGTGCCGCACAGATCCGTCAGTTGGCGGGTATGCGTGGTCTGATGGCTAAGCCAGACGGCTCAATCATCGAAACGCCAATTACCGCTAACTTCCGTGAAGGTCTAAACGTACTCCAGTACTTTATTTCTACTCACGGTGCGCGTAAAGGTCTAGCCGATACGGCATTGAAGACAGCGAACTCGGGTTACCTGACTCGTCGTCTTGTAGACGTTGCACAAGATTTAGTGGTTATCGAAGACGATTGTGGTACTCACGAAGGTCTAACCATGAAACCGCTGATTGAAGGTGGTGATGTGGTTGAGCCGTTACGTGAACGCGTACTGGGTCGTGTGGTTGCGATTGATGTGTTCTATCCAGGCACTGAAGACGTACTCGCACCACGTAACACGCTACTCGACGAAGCATGGTGTGACAAGTTAGAAGAGCATTCAATCGACGAAGTGATTGTACGTTCTGTTATTTCTTGTGATACCGATTTCGGTGTGTGTGCAGCTTGTTACGGTCGTGACTTGGCTCGTGGTCATATTATTAACCACGGTGAAGCCATCGGTGTTGTGGCAGCACAATCTATCGGTGAACCAGGTACACAGTTAACGATGCGTACGTTCCACATCGGTGGTGCGGCATCTAGAGCGTCTGCAGAAAATAATGTCCAAGTGAAAAACTCGGGTTCATTGAAACTGCATAATGCTAAGCATGTTACTAACAGTGACGGCAAACTGGTTATCGTTTCTCGTTCTTCTGAACTGGCCGTTATTGACGAGCTGGGTCGTGAGAAAGAGCGTTATAAAGTGCCATACGGTACTGTGCTCGAGAAGCTAGAAGAAGCCGCTGTTGAAGCGGGCGATGTTATCGCTAACTGGGATCCACATACTCACCCAATCATTTCTGAAGTGGCGGGTAGTATCAAGTTCGTAGACATGATTGACGGTGTTACTATGACACGTCAAACAGACGAACTAACGGGTCTGTCATCAATCGTGATCCTTGACGTTGGTCAGCGTGGTACTGCGGGTAAAGAAATGCGCCCAATGATCCGTCTGCTTGGCGCTAATGGTAGCGATTTAATGATCCCAGGTACTGAAGTACCTGCACAGTACTTCTTACCAGGTAGTGCGATCGTTAACTTAGAAGATAACGCGCAAATCAACGTGGGTGACGCTTTAGCTCGTATTCCTCAGGAATCGTCTAAAACACGCGACATCACCGGTGGTCTGCCACGCGTTGCTGACTTGTTCGAAGCGCGTAAGCCAAAAGAGCCTGCAATTCTGGCGGAAATCTCTGGTACTATCTCGTTTGGTAAAGAGACCAAAGGTAAGCGTCGTTTGGTGATTACACCTGCTGATGGCGGCGATCATTATGAAGAGATGATCCCTAAGTGGCGTAACTTAAACGTGTTCGAAGGTGAAAAAGTCGAACGTGGTGAAGTTATCGCTGACGGTCCAGAAGCGGCACACGACATTCTGCGTCTTCGTGGTATCCACAACGTAGCTAACTACATTGTGAATGAAGTACAAGACGTTTACCGTCTGCAAGGCGTGAAGATCAACGATAAGCATATCGAAGTGATCATCCGTCAGATGCTGCGTAAGTGTCTTATCACTTCTGCCGGTGACACTGAGTTCCTTGAAGGGGAACAAGCTGAAGTGTCACGCGTTAAGATCGCTAACCGCGAACTGATCGCCCAAGGTAAAGTGCCTGCGACCTTTGAACGTGAACTACTGGGTATTACTAAAGCATCTCTGGCAACAGAATCCTTTATCTCAGCAGCATCGTTCCAAGAAACCACGCGCGTACTGACCGAAGCTGCCGTAGGTGGTAAGAGCGATCAATTACGTGGTCTGAAAGAAAACGTTATCGTTGGCCGACTGATCCCAGCCGGTACCGGTTACGCTTATCACAAGACTCGTAATGAAGCGCGTGCGAAGAAAAACGAACCTGTAGTAGTGAATAAGATCACTGCAAGTGAAGCCGAACAGAACTTGGCCGATCTCTTAAACCTGGCTGGTAGCCAAGATTAAGTAATCAGTTTGTTATAAAAAGGCGCCTATGGCGCCTTTTTTCTTGGAATATGCCGCAAAAGTTGGCTATTTCTTGACAGTCAGGCATTACCTTTCTAAAATTCCGCGTCCCACCATTGTGGGATATAGATTTTTCACACCTTATCGTTGAGTTTGATTCAACTGACTCGGAGCTATACATGGCAACTGTAAACCAGTTGGTACGTAAGCCACGCGCGCCAAAAGTCGACAAGACTAATGTGCCTGCGTTGAATGCGTGCCCGCAAAAACGTGGTGTTTGTACACGTGTGTACACAACTACCCCTAAAAAACCAAACTCTGCACTACGTAAAGTAGCTCGTGTGCGTCTAACTAACGGTTTCGAAGTAACTTCGTACATCGGCGGTGAAGGCCACAACCTGCAGGAACATAGCGTGATCTTAATCCGTGGTGGTCGTGTTAAAGACTTACCAGGTGTGCGTTATCACACTATTCGTGGCGCATTAGACTGTGCAGGCGTGACTTCACGTCGCCAAAGCCGTTCTAAATACGGTGCTAAGCGTCCTAAGTCTTAACTTATCCGTTAAGTAAGGCCAAGCTAGTTTTATTTTGAGAATTCCAGTTTTGGAAATCCCTGAAGCATACGGAGAATTGTTATGCCAAGACGTCGCGTTGTAGGACAACGTAAAATCCTACCAGATCCAAAGTTTCACAGTGAGTTGCTGGCTAAGTTCATCAACGTCATTATGCAAGACGGCAAAAAGTCGACTGCAGAAAAAATTATTTACAAGGCACTAGATGTTGTCGCTGAAAAGAAAAGCGAAAACCATTTAGTTATCCTTGAAGCAGCCCTGGACAACGTTCGCCCATCAGTCGAAGTTAAATCTCGTCGCGTTGGTGGTTCTACGTACCAGGTACCATGTGAAGTTCGTCCTGTGCGTCGTAACGCACTGGCGATGCGCTGGTTAGTTGAAGCTGCTCGTAAGCGTGGTGAAAAATCTATGGCTTTACGTCTAGCAGGTGAAATGCTGGATGCGTCTGAAAACAAAGGTACTGCTGTTAAGAAGCGTGAAGACGTGCATCGCATGGCTGAAGCTAACAAAGCCTTTGCTCATTACCGTTGGTAATATGATGGTGTGGGCTTAGGCCCACACCATGTTGTTGATATTGCCAAGACCTAGGTCTTGGTGGAGAGGGTATAATAGTGGCTCGTACAACCCCAATTGAGCGTTATCGTAATATCGGTATTTGTGCTCATGTTGACGCAGGTAAAACCACCACAACAGAACGTGTTCTGTTCTATACCGGTTTGTCTCATAAAATCGGTGAGGTGCATGACGGCGCCGCTACCACAGACTGGATGGTTCAAGAGCAAGAGCGTGGTATCACTATCACCTCGGCTGCGGTAACCACATTCTGGCGTGGTATGGATGCTCAATTCACTGAACACCGCATCAATATCATCGATACCCCTGGTCACGTTGACTTTACTATTGAAGTTGAACGGTCTCTGCGTGTCCTCGACGGCGCTGTTGTCGTTTTCTGTGGTTCATCTGGTGTTGAACCACAGTCAGAAACAGTGTGGCGTCAAGCTGATAAATACCGCGTTCCACGCTTAGTATTTGTCAACAAAATGGACCGTGCAGGTGCTGACTTTGAACGTGTAGTGAAGCAAATTAGAACTCGTCTTGGAGCCACTTGTGTGCCTATTCAATTGAATATTGGCGCAGAAGAAAACTTCAAAGGTGTGATCGACTTAATTAAGATGAAAGCTATTAACTGGAATGAATCAGACCAGGGTATGACTTTCACTCATGAGGAGATCCCTGCAGAGTTAGCGGCTAAAGCGGCTGAAATGCATGAGTATCTAGTTGAAGTAGCAGCAGAATCTTCGGATGAACTGATGGATAAGTACCTTGAAGAAGGCACGCTATCAGAAGACGAGATTAAAAAGGCGTTACGTCAGCGTACTATAAATAATGAAATCGTTTTAGCGACTTGTGGTTCTGCATTCAAGAACAAAGGCGTTCAAGCGGTACTTGATGCGGTTATTGAATTCTTGCCTGCGCCAATTGATGTGCCTCCAATCAAGGGCATCGATGAGAACGAGCAAGAAGTAGAACGCCCATCAGATGACAATGCACCTTTCGCTGCATTGGCATTTAAGATTGCTACAGATCCATTCGTAGGAACTTTGACCTTTATTCGCGTGTACTCAGGCGTACTAGAATCAGGTTCAGGTGTTTACAACTCTGTTAAACAGAAGCGTGAACGCGTAGGTCGTATGGTGCAAATGCATGCAAACGATCGCACTGAATTGAAAGAAGTGCGTGCCGGTGATATCGCAGCGGCTATTGGTCTAAAAGAGGTGACTACGGGGGACACGCTTTGTGATAACGATCATAGAGTGATCTTGGAACGTATGGAGTTCCCAGAGCCAGTAATTACCATTGCCGTTGAGCCTAAGTCAAAAGCCGACCAAGATAAAATGGGTATCGCGTTGCAAAAGCTTGCAGCGGAAGATCCATCATTCCGAGTTGAAACTGACGAAGAATCATCACAAACTCTGATTTCGGGTATGGGTGAGTTACACTTAGACATCATCGTTGACCGTATGCGTCGCGAATTTGGTGTTGAATGTAACGTAGGTAAGCCACAAGTGGCGTACCGCGAAACTATCCGAGCGTCAGTAGAAGCTGAAGGTAAATTTGTACGCCAATCAGGTGGTCGTGGACAATTCGGTCACGTTTGGTTAAAACTAGAGCCTAATGAAGAAGGCGCTGGTTACGAATTTGTCAATGCAGTTGTGGGAGGTGTGATTCCTCGTGAATTCATTCCTGCGGTTGATAAAGGTATCCAAGAACAGATGAAGAATGGCGTTCTCGCTGGCTTCCCTGTGTTGGACGTGAAGGTCACTCTATTCGACGGTTCATATCATGATGTGGACTCGAATGAAATGGCGTTCAAAATTGCAGGTTCTATGGGCTTCAAAAAGGGTGCGCTTGAAGCAAACCCTGCGTTGCTCGAACCTTGCATGAAAGTTGAAGTAACTACCCCTGAAAATTATATGGGTGACGTCGTTGGTGATTTAAACCGTCGTCGTGGCTTGATTGAGGGGATGGATGATGGCTTTGGTGGCATCAAAATAGTCCATGCTGTAGTGCCTCTTTCTGAAATGTTTGGTTACGCAACTGATTTGCGCTCTGCTACTCAGGGACGCGCTTCATACTCTATGGAGTTCTTGAAGTACTCTGATGCACCGCAAAACATTGCAAAAGCGATTATTGAATCTCGTAGCTAATATCCAGTTACGACATAAATGTTATTATGGTCCAGCACTGACTGGACTATTCTGAAAAGAAAGGAATATATCGTGGCAAAAGCTAAATTTGAACGTATTAAGCCTCACGTAAACGTGGGCACCATTGGTCACGTTGACCATGGTAAAACCACACTGACTGCAGCTATCTCTCACGTACTGGCTAAGACCTACGGTGGCGAAGCTAAAGACTTCTCTCAAATCGATAACGCTCCAGAAGAGCGTGAGCGCGGTATTACCATCAATACCTCTCACATCGAATATGACACGCCTTCACGTCACTACGCACACGTAGACTGCCCAGGCCATGCTGACTATGTTAAAAACATGATCACTGGTGCTGCACAGATGGACGGCGCGATTTTAGTAGTAGCTTCAACAGACGGTCCAATGCCACAGACTCGTGAGCACATCCTGCTTTCTCGTCAGGTTGGCGTACCTTTCATCATCGTGTTCATGAACAAATGTGACATGGTAGATGACGAAGAATTACTGGAATTAGTAGAAATGGAAGTGCGTGAACTTCTGTCAGAATACGATTTCCCAGGTGATGACTTACCAGTAATCCAAGGTTCAGCTCTGAAGGCCCTAGAAGGTCAACCAGAGTGGGAAGCTAAGATTATCGAACTTGCTGAAGCTCTGGATTCTTACATTCCAGAACCACAACGTGACATCGACAAGCCGTTCCTACTGCCAATCGAAGACGTATTCTCAATCTCTGGCCGTGGTACAGTAGTAACTGGTCGTGTTGAGCGTGGTATTGTTAAAGTGGGTGACGAAGTTGAAATCGTTGGTGTTCGCACTACGACTAAAACAACGTGTACTGGCGTAGAAATGTTCCGTAAACTGCTTGACGAAGGTCGTGCAGGCGAGAACTGTGGTGTGTTATTACGTGGTACTAAGCGTGATGACGTAGAACGTGGTCAAGTATTGGCTAAACCAGGTTCAATCAACCCACACACCACTTTTGAATCAGAAGTTTATGTTCTGTCAAAAGAAGAAGGTGGACGTCACACTCCATTCTTCAAAGGTTACCGTCCACAGTTCTACTTCCGTACAACTGACGTAACCGGTACTATCGAACTGCCAGAAGGCGTAGAGATGGTAATGCCTGGCGACAACATCAAAATGGTAGTGACTCTGATTTGCCCAATCGCGATGGACGAAGGTTTACGCTTCGCAATCCGTGAAGGTGGTCGTACAGTTGGTGCTGGTGTAGTAGCTAAAATCATCGCTTAATCGCGACAGAGATTAGTTTGAAAAGGAAGCTTCGGCTTCCTTTTTTGTTTTAGGGCTAGTTTTATCTACAGATTTGTGTAAAATGCTCGCCACTCTGAAGTTGAATAGTTATTTGATGACTATTTACACAGCGGGCTTGATATCCGGATTTAGATAGGTATAATGGCCCCCTCGTCGACTTAGGTTGGCGAATTAAATGATTAGTCGCTGAAGTTAATCATTATCATAGCGGCTCCGATTGGGAGTCGAACGGTTAAATCATCTCGCTCTGCTTTTCTATATAGAAGAAGCTAGAGGGTGATTTTTTATATGTCCATTTTAGGAGCTCTGGTCAATGCAGAACCAAAGAATCCGTATCCGCTTAAAGGGATTTGATCATCGCTTAATTGATCAGTCTACAGCGGAAATCGTTGAAACTGCTAAGCGTACAGGTGCGCAGGTTCGTGGTCCAATTCCACTACCTACTCGCAAAGAGCGTTATACCATTTTGATCTCTCCGCACGTTAATAAAGATGCTCGTGACCAGTACGAATTACGTACACACAAGCGCCTGGTTGACATCGTAGAGCCAACTGAAAAGACTGTTGACGCGTTAATGCGTTTAGATCTTGCGGCTGGTGTCGACGTACAGATTAGCTTGGGTTAATTGAGATCCTAGTAAGAAGAGGTTTGAGAGATGGCTATCGGTCTTATTGGTCGTAAAGTTGGTATGACTCGCATCTTCACTGAAGATGGTGTTTCAATACCAGTTACTGTAATTGAAGTTGCAGGCAACCGTGTTACTCAAGTGAAAACTTTAGAAACTGACGGCTACCGTGCACTTCAAGTTACAACTGGCACCAAAAAAGCCAATCGCATCACTAAACCAGAAGCAGGTCACTTTGCCAAGAGCGGTGTTGAAGCCGGTCGTGGTTTGTGGGAAATGCGTTTGGTAGACGGTGAAGGCGAGGGCATTGAAGTTGGTGCTGAGCTAAATGTTGATATTTTCGCAGACGTAGCGAAAGTAGATGTTACTGGTCAATCAAAAGGTAAAGGCTTCCAAGGCGGTGTTAAGCGTTGGAACTTCCGTACTCAAGATATGACTCACGGTAACTCTTTGTCGCACCGCTCGAATGGTTCTATCGGTCAGAACCAAACGCCTGGTCGCGTATTCAAAGGCAAAAAAATGTCAGGCCATATGGGTGCCGAGCGTGTTACTACTCAAAATCTAGTTGTAGTTCGTGTAGATGTTGAGCGTAACCTGCTACTAGTCCGTGGCGCTGTTCCTGGCGCTACCAATGGCGACTTGATTATCAAGCCTGCCGTTAAAGCTTAAGGTCTGAGGAGATAGTAATGGAATTGGTATTGAAAGACGCGCAAAGCGCTCTTGAAGTTTCCGAAACTACCTTCGGCCGTGACTTTAACGAGGCACTGGTTCATCAGGTAGTTGTAGCATACGCTGCAAACGCGCGTCAGGGCACTCGTGCTCAAAAGACTCGTGCGGAAGTAACTGGCTCAGGCAAAAAGCCTTGGCGCCAAAAAGGAACTGGCCGTGCTCGTGCTGGTTCTGTTAAAGGCCCAATCTGGCGTGGCGGTGGCGTAACATTCGCTGCTAAAACCCAAGATCATAGCCAAAAAGTTAACAAAAAGATGTACCGCGGCGCGCTGAAAAGCATTCTGTCTGAATTGGTACGTCAAGAGCGTCTGGTTGTTGTTGAATCTTTCGGTGTTGAAGCTCCTAAAACTAAAGAGCTGAAAGCTAAATTGAAAGCAATGAACCTTGAAGACGTTCTGATTGTGACTGCAGAAGTTGATGAGAACTTATTCTTAGCAGCTCGTAACCTGTACAAAGTTGACGTTCGTGACGTAGCGGGTCTTGACCCAGTTAGTCTGATCGCGTTCAACACTGTGCTTGTGACTGCTGACGCAGTGAAGCAAATCGAGGAGATGCTAGCATGATGATCCGCGAAGAACGTTTGCTAAAAGTTATTCTCGCTCCACACATCTCTGAAAAGAGCACTGTGAACGCTGAGAAGCACAACACTGTTGTTTTCCGCGTAGCTATCGATGCAACTAAAGCTGAAATTAAAGCTGCTGTTGCTAAGCTATTTGAAGTTGAAGTTGATTCAGTTCGCACTTTAGTAAGCAAAGGCAAAACTAAACGCACTGGTGGCCGTACTGGTCGTCGTAGCGATTGGAAAAAAGCCTATGTAACTCTAGCTGCTGGTGCTGACATCGATTTCGTCGGCGGCGCTGAGTAAGCAAAGGAGAATTATCATGGCAGTTATTAAGTGTAAGCCAACCTCTCCAGGTCGTCGCCACGTAGTTAAAGTGGTGAACACTGACCTGCATAAGGGTAAACCCTTTGCTGGCCTGTTGGCGAAAAAATCTAAAAGTGGTGGCCGTAACAATACTGGCCGTATCACTGTCCGTCACGTAGGTGGTGGTCATAAGCAGCATTATCGTCTAATCGACTTCAAACGCGATAAAGATGGTATCCCTGCAAAGATTGAGCGTCTGGAATACGATCCAAACCGTACAGCTAACATCGCGTTAGTATTGTATGCGGATGGTGAGCGTCGTTATATTCTTGCTGCCAAAGGCATGCAAGCTGGCGATAAGATCCAGTCTGGTGTTGCTGCCGAGATCAAAACCGGTAACGCTATGCCACTGCGCAACATCCCAGTAGGTTCTGTAGTTCACGCTGTTGAAATGAAGCCTGGTAAAGGTGCTCAGATCGCTCGTTCTGCAGGGGCTTATGTACAAGTTGTTGCTCGTGATGGCGCATATGCCACTCTACGTCTTCGCTCAGGCGAAATGCGTAAAGTGCCAGTTGATTGCCGCGCGACATTTGGTGAAGTTGGTAATGCCGAACACATGCTACGCCAGTTAGGTAAAGCAGGTGCTAAGCGCTGGAGAGGCATACGTCCTACAGTTCGCGGTGTTGCAATGAACCCAGTAGACCATCCACACGGTGGTGGTGAAGGCCGTACTTCTGGTGGTCGTCACCCAGTGACTCCATGGGGTGTGCCAACTAAGGGTTATAAAACTCGTAGTAACAAGCGCACTGACAAGTACATCGTACGTCGTCGTAATAAATAGTAAGAGGATTCGCCATGCCACGTTCTCTCAAGAAAGGTCCCTTCATTGACCTGCACTTGCTGAAGAAGGTAGAGAAAGCGATGGAAGCCGGTGACAAAAAGCCTATTAAGACTTGGTCACGTCGCTCTATGATCATTCCAAATATGATTGGTTTGACCATCGCTGTCCATAATGGTCGTCAGCACGTTCCTGTGTTCGTAACTGACGAAATGATCGGCCACAAACTTGGTGAATTTTCACCAACTCGCACTTATCGTGGCCATGCCGCTGATAAGAAAGCGAAGAAGCGTTAATACGGGAGGAATAAGATGGAAGTTTTAGCTAAACATCGTTTTGCCCGTACGTCTGCGCAGAAGGCCCGTCTGGTTGCTGATCAAATTCGTGGTTTGCCTGTTGCTAAGGCACTCGAAATTTTGACTTTCAGCCCCAAGAAAGCCGCCGTACTGGTTAAAAAAGTACTTGACTCAGCTATCGCAAACGCCGAACACAACGAAGGCGCGGATATTGATGAGCTTAAAGTAGGAGCCGTCTTCGTAGATGAAGGCCCAACTATGAAGCGTATCATGCCACGTGCTAAAGGCCGCGCTGATCGTATCATGAAGCGTACCAGCCACATTACTGTGGTTGTATCAGATCGCTAGGAGAGAGCAATGGGACAGAAAGTACATCCTAATGGTATCCGTCTGGGTATCACCAAGCCTTGGATCTCTACCTGGTACGCAGATAAATCAGATTACGCAAATAATCTGAACAGCGACTGGGAAGTGCGTAAGTTTCTTGTAGAGAAATTACAAGCTGCTTCAGTATCTAAGATTGTTATCGAACGTCCAGCGAAAAGCATCCGCGTTACGATTCACACTGCCCGTCCAGGTGTTGTGATTGGTAAGAAAGGTGAAGACGTTGAAGTATTGCGTGCTGCAGTGTCAAAACTTGCTGGCACTCCTGCTCAAATTAACATCGCTGAGATCCGTAAACCTGAGCTAGATGCCAAGTTAGTTGCTGATTCAATTGCACAGCAATTAGAGCGTCGTGTTATGTTCCGTCGTGCTATGAAGCGCGCAGTTCAAAACGCAATGCGTATTGGTGCTCAAGGTATCAAAGTACAAGTTAGTGGCCGTTTAGGCGGAGCTGAGATTGCGCGTGATGAGTGGTATCGTGAAGGTCGTGTACCTTTACATACTTTGCGTGCTGATATCGACTATTCTACATCTGAAAGTCACACCCAATACGGTGTGATTGGCGTTAAAGTTTGGATCTTCAAAGGTGAAGTTCTAGATGGAATGCTGCCACAGATTGAAGAACCGAAGCAGCAGCAACCTAAGCGCAAGCCTCGTGGTAAATAGGAGAGCCGGCAATGCTGCAACCTAAACGTATGAAGTTTCGCAAGATGTTCAAAGGCCGCAACCGCGGTCTGGCGAACGGTACCGAAGTTAGCTTTGGTACTTTTGGTCTGAAAGCAGTCGGCCGTGGCCGTTTAACTGCGCGTCAGATCGAATCTGCACGTCGTGCCATGACACGTCACATTAAGCGTCAGGGACAAATTTGGATTCGAGTTTTCCCGGACAAACCGATTACCTCTAAGCCTCTCGAAGTGCGTATGGGTAAAGGTAAGGGTAACGTTGAATACTGGGTATGTCAGATTCAACCTGGTAAGGTTCTTTATGAGATGAATGGTGTTTCTGAAGTGATCGCTCGTGAAGCGTTTGCTTTAGCTGCTGCCAAGCTTCCAATTAAGACTACCTTCGTAACTAAGACGGTGATGTAATGAAAGCGAGCGAACTGAGAGAAAAGAGCGTTGAAGAACTGAACGCTGAACTACTTGGTCTGCTGCGTGAGCAGTTCAACCTGCGTATGCAACACGCCACTGGTCAGTTGACTCAGACTAATCAACTGAAATTAGTGCGCCGTAATATTGCGCGCGTTAAGACCATTATTACTTCTAAGGCGGGTGCATAATGTCTGATAAAATCCGTACTTTGCAGGGTCGTGTAACTAGCAACAAAATGGACAAGTCCATTACTGTAGCTATCGAACGCCAAGTGAAACACCCAATCTATGGGAAATACATTAAGCGTACGACTAAGATCCATGCACATGACGAAACTAATCAGTGCAATGAAGGCGATTTAGTAGCGATTCGCGAATGTCGTCCTTTGTCTAAGACTAAGTCTTGGACCCTGGTTGAAGTAGTATCAAAGGCCTAAGTTAATTAGGTATTTAGGTAAACGGCTCCAGAATGTGGGGCCGTTTGTTTTTTAATACTATACATTCCACTTTTATGGTGTTATATTTGCGCGCCATTTTTGACTAAATTAATAGCAAAAATGAGTGTTTTTATTGTCCCATAGTGGGAATTGTGTAGTAACGATAGCGGAGCACTTAAAATGATCCAAATGCAATCGACTCTTGACGTTGCTTGTAACAGCGGCGCACGCAGAGTTCAGTGTATTAAGGTCTTGGGTGGCTCTCATCGTCGTTATGCCGGTATCGGCGACATCATCAAAGTTTCTGTTAAAGAAGCGATTCCTCGCGCTAAAGCGAAGAAAGGCGATGTGTATAACGCGGTGGTAGTCCGTACTAAGAAAGGCGTACGTCGTCCAGACGGTTCTGTCATTCGCTTCGATCGGAATGCAGCTGTTCTTTTGAACAACAACCTGCAGCCGATTGGTACTCGTATCTTTGGACCAGTGACACGTGAATTGCGTAATGAGCAATTTATGAAAATTGTCTCGCTGGCACCAGAAGTACTGTAAGGAGCTTCAAAATGGCAGCTAAAATACGTCGTGAAGACGAAGTGATTGTATTAGCAGGTAAAGACAAGGGTAAACGTGCAAAAGTTTCTCAAGTCCTTCCTACTGGTAAATTGATTGTTGAAGGCATCAATCTTGTCAAAAAACACCAAAAGCCAAACCCACAATTGGGCGTAGCTGGCGGTATTGTTGAGAAAGAAGCACCGATACAAGCATCAAATGTAGCGATTTTCAACTCTGCCACTGGCAAAGCTGATCGCGTTGGTTTCCGCTTTGAAGACGGCAAAAAAGTTCGTTTCTTCAAATCGAACAGTGAACTCGTTAAGTAATTGGAGTAAACGATGGCGAAACTGCATGATAAATACCAAGAGACTGTTGTCGCTGAACTTGCTAAAAAGTTCGGTTATACCAGTGTCATGCAAGTCCCTCGGATTGAGAAAATCACCCTGAACATGGGTGTTGGCGAAGCTGTTGCAGACAAGAAAATCATGGACCATGCTGTCCGTGATATGACTGCAATCGCTGGTCAAAAGCCAGTAGTGACTGTTGCTCGTAAGTCAGTTGCTGGTTTTAAAATCCGTGAAGGCTACCCTATTGGCTGTAAAGTGACCCTACGCGGTGAGCGTATGTGGGAATTCTTAGAGCGTTTAGTCGATATCGCAATCCCACGTATTCGTGACTTCCGTGGCTTAAGCGCTAAAGCGTTTGACGGCCGTGGTAACTACGCAATGGGCGTGCGTGAGCAGATCATCTTCCCAGAAATCGATTACGATAAAATCGATAAGATTCGTGGTATGGATATTGTTATCACTACTACTGCGAAGAATGATGAAGAAGGTCGTGCTTTGTTAGACGCTTTTAACTTCCCATTCAAGAAATAAGGGTAGCGTAATGGCAAAAACATCAATGAAAGCACGTGAAGTTAAACGTGCACAGCTCGTGGCCAAGTACGCTGAAAAGCGTGCGGCTCTTAAGACTATCATTGCAAGTCCAGCTTCTTCTGACGAAGACCGTTGGGATGCAGTACTTAAGTTGCAAGCTCTACCACGTGATTCCAGCGCTGCGCGTCAACGCAATCGTTGTAATCAAACTGGTCGCCCTCATGGCTTCTTACGTAAATTCGGCTTAAGCCGTATCAAATTACGTGAAGCAACCATGCGTGGTGAAGTTCCTGGCCTGCGTAAGGCCAGCTGGTAAGCACTTGTCACGGAGTAAGCTAATATGAGCATGCAAGATCCTATTGCGGATATGTTAACCCGTATTCGTAACGGCCAAGCTGCTAACCACGTATCGGTGAAGATGCCTTCTGCTAAGTTGAAAGTCGCTATTGCGAAACTGCTTAAAGAAGAAGGTTACATCGCTGATTACGCCGTAGCAGATGAAGCCAAGCCTGAACTGGAAGTTACTTTAAAGTATTTCCAAGGCCAACCAGTCGTTGAGACTATCCAGCGTGTAAGTCGCCCTGGTCTTCGTATTTACAAAGGTAAAAACGAACTTCCAAAGGTGATGGGCGGTCTGGGTGTCGCAATTGTGTCCACTTCTAAAGGCTTGATGACTGATCGTGCCGCCCGCCTTGCAGGCATGGGTGGCGAGGTTATCTGCTACGTAGCTTAAGGAGCTAGGAATGTCTCGTGTAGCAAAAGCACCAGTATCTATTCCAGCTGGCGTAGAGGTGACCTTGAACGAACAGACTCTTACCGTCAAAGGCGGAAAAGGTAGTCTGACTCGAGTGATCAACAATGCGGTCAATGTTGTTATTGAAGCTGGCGTAGTTAAGTTCCTCCCTGTTGAAGGCGTTGTTAACGCTTGGGCACAGGCTGGTACAACTCGTGCATTAGTAAACAACATGGTTGTTGGTGTATCTCAAGGTTTTGAGCGTAAGTTAAAGTTAGTTGGCGTTGGTTACCGTGCGAAACTCGTCGGTTCTGATATTGACCTGACTTTAGGTTTCTCTCATCCGTTAGTACACAAACTGCCCGCAGGCGTTACTGCAGAGTGTCCTAGCCAAACTGATATCGTCCTACGTGGCGTTGATAAACAGTTAATTGGCCAAGTCGCTGCTGAGATTCGCGGATACCGTCCACCAGAGCCATACAAAGGCAAGGGTGTTCGCTATGACGACGAAGTAGTACGCCGTAAAGAGGCTAAGAAGAAGTAGGTAACGCGATATGGATAAGAAAACATCTCGCTTACGTCGCGCTACTCGCGCTCGTAAGAAGATCCAAGAGCTGGGCGTGAACCGTCTGGTTGTACATCGTACACCGCGTCACATTTATGCTCAGGTGATCAATCCTGAAGCTCAGGTGTTGGCAGCTGCTTCAACCGTAGAAAAAGCGGTTAAAGAGCTACTGAAGAGTACCGGTAACGTAGACGCAGCGAAAGCAGTAGGTAAATTTGTTGCTGAGCGCGCGATCGAAAAAGGCGTAACTTCAGTTGCGTTCGATCGTTCTGGTTTCAAGTATCACGGTCGTGTAGCTGCTTTAGCAGATGCAGCTCGTGAAGCTGGCCTGAAGTTCTAAGGGGTTATAAAATGGCTAAATTAGAAGCTCAGCAAAAAGACGATCTGCAAGAGAAATTGATTGCAGTTAATCGTGTTTCTAAAGTAGTTAAGGGCGGTCGTATCTTTAGCTTCACAGCACTGACAGTAGTGGGTGATGGTAACGGTAAGATTGGCTACGGCTATGGCAAGGCACGTGAAGTTCCAGCAGCGATTCAAAAAGCTATGGAAAAAGCTCGTCGTAACATTGTGACCGTTGAGTTGAATGCAGGTACTCTGCATCACCCAGTTAAAGGTCGTCATACTGGTTCTCTTGTGTACATGCAACCTGCATCACAAGGTACTGGTATTATTGCCGGTGGCGCAATGCGTGCCGTATTGGAAGTAGCAGGCGTTCATAACGTTCTGTCAAAAGCATACGGTTCTACTAACCCGATCAACATCGTTCGCGCGACTGTCGATGCTTTGGTGCACATGAAGTCACCTTCGCAAATCGCAGCTAAGCGTGGCCTGAATGTTGACGAAATTCGGGGGTAATGCACCATGGCAACTAAAACTGTAAAAGTTACTCAAACTAAAAGCGGTATCGGTCGTTTACCGAAGCACCGTGCAACCCTAACGGGTCTTGGTTTGCGTCGCATTGGCCACACTGTTGAATTAGAAGATACTCCTTCTGTTCGCGGTATGATCAACAAGGTCTACTACATGGTTAAGGTGGAGGATTAATAGATGCGTTTAAATACTCTATCTCCAGCTGCAGGCTCTAAGCATGCACCAAAGCGTGTAGGCCGTGGTATGGGCTCAGGTCTAGGTAAAACAGCGGGTCGTGGTCATAAAGGCCAAAAGTCTCGTTCTGGTGGCGGTGTACGCCCAGGATTTGAAGGTGGTCAAATGCCACTTAAAATCCGTTTACCTAAATTTGGTTTTACCTCGCGTCGCGCTATGGTAACAGCTGAAGTTCGTGTACTCGAACTGGCAAAAGTTAACGGTGATGTTATCGACTTAAACGCTCTGAAAGATGCGAACGTTATAACTCGCAACATCCAGTTTGCGAAAATTGTTCTTTCAGGTACCATTGAGCGCCCTGTGACTGTTAAAGGTCTGAAGGTAACCAAAGGTGCACGTGCAGCTATTGAAGCTGCCGGCGGTAAGATCGAGGAATAATACGTCGATGGCAAAACCAGGACTTGATTTAAAAAGCGCGAAAGGTGGACTTTCAGAATTGAAAGCTCGCCTCCTGTTCGTGATTGGTGCGATTATCGTCTTTAGAGCCGGTTCGTTTGTGCCAATTCCTGGTATTGACGCAGCTGTATTAGCAGAGCTGTTTGCTCAGCAAAGTGGAACCATCCTTGGCATGTTTAACATGTTCTCGGGTGGTGCCCTTGAGCGTGCCTCTATCTTTGCATTAGGTATTATGCCGTACATTTCGGCATCGATTATCATGCAACTGTTGACTGTCGTACATCCTGCACTCGCTGAATTGAAAAAGGAAGGCGAATCAGGACGTAAGAAAATCAGTCAATATACCAGATGGGGTACCTTAGTGCTGGGTACATTCCAGTCGGTCGGTATTGCAACCGGGTTACCAAACTTAGTGCCAGGCCTTGTGGTCAACATTGGATTTGGATTCTACTTTGTTGCGGTTGTGAGCTTAGTGACAGGAACTATGTTCCTTATGTGGCTAGGTGAGCAGATTACCGAACGTGGTATAGGTAACGGTATCTCGATTTTAATTTTCGCAGGTATTGTTGCTGGATTACCTTCCGCTATCGGCCAAACGGCTGAGCAGGCGCGTCAAGGTGACTTGAATGTGTTAGTATTGTTGTTGCTCGCGGTAATTGTGTTTGCAGTGACTTATTTTGTAGTGTTCGTGGAACGTGGTCAGCGTCGTATCGTCGTTAACTATGCAAAGCGTCAGCAAGGCCGTAAGGTGTTCGCTGCGCAAAGTACCCACTTACCGCTGAAAATAAACATGGCAGGTGTTATTCCGCCAATTTTTGCGTCAAGCATCATTTTGTTCCCTGGAACACTGGCTCAGTGGTTCGGTCAAAATGAGTCTATGTCATGGTTAAGTGATTTTTCACTGGCTGTGTCACCTGGACAACCGCTTTACTCATTATTATATGCAACAGCGATTATCTTTTTCTGTTTCTTCTATACAGCGTTGGTGTTTAACCCACGTGAAACAGCTGATAACTTGAAGAAGAGTGGTGCATTCATCCCTGGGATCCGTCCTGGAGAACAGACTTCGCGTTACATTGATAAAGTTATGACCCGTTTGACATTGGCAGGCGCGTTATACATAACCTTTATCTGCTTAATTCCGGAGTTCATGTTAATCGCGTGGAAAGTACAGTTCTATTTTGGCGGTACTTCACTACTCATTATGGTAGTCGTGATCATGGACTTCATGGCTCAGGTTCAGACGCATATGATGTCTCATCAGTATGAGTCTGTGATGAAGAAAGCTAACCTAGTAAACAAAGCGAATTTAGATCGCTTTGGTCGCTAAGTAGCTTTACGGAGTGATGAAATGAAAGTTCGAGCTTCCGTGAAGAAGATCTGCCGTAACTGCAAGATCGTCAAGCGTAGTGGCGTTGTACGCGTTATCTGTGTTGAACCAAAACACAAACAGCGTCAAGGCTAAAAAGTAATTTGTTCAGCCCATGAATTGGGCTGAACAAAATTTTGTTTGCAAATCTGTCGACTGTCGAGTATCCTTTCGGGCTTTTCGCAGTTGGCCTTTAACTTTAAGGAGTGCATAGTGGCCCGTATCGCTGGCATTAACATTCCTGATCAAAAGCATACAGTCATCGCATTGACTGCAATTTTCGGCATCGGCCGTACTCGCGCTAGAGCAATCTGCGCGGCTACAGCAATCGCTGAAACTGCTAAGATCAAGGAATTGAGCGAAGCTCAAATAGACACACTACGCGAAGAAGTCGCTAAATACCTAGTAGAAGGTGACTTACGTCGTGAGATTTCAATGAACATCAAGCGTCTTATGGATCTTGGTTGTTATCGTGGTCTCCGCCATCGCCGTAGCCTGCCTCTCCGTGGGCAACGTACTAAGACCAATGCGCGTACGCGTAAAGGTCCACGTAAACCAATTAGAAAGTAACGGGAAGGTAAAGCAATGGCTAAAGTTCCGTCACGTTCTCCGCGTAAGCGCGTACGTAAACAGGTTGCAGATGGCATGGCTCATATCCATGCTTCTTTCAACAACACTATTGTCACCATTACAGATCGTCAAGGTAATGCGTTGTCATGGGCTACTTCAGGTGGTTCAGGTTTCCGTGGTTCACGTAAATCTACTCCATTTGCTGCACAGGTGGCTGCTGAGCGTGCAGGTGCTGCTGCTCAAGACTACGGTTTAAAAAACCTTGAAGTGTTTGTGAAGGGTCCAGGTCCAGGTCGTGAGTCAGCCATTCGTGCGCTGAACGCTGTTGGTTATAAAATTACCAACATTACCGATGTGACGCCGATCCCTCATAATGGTTGTCGTCCTCCTAAAAAGCGTCGTGTATAACGTCGTTTCATTAGGATAGTTGGAGAAAGATCATGGCAAGATACTTGGGTCCCAAGCTCAAGCTCAGCCGCCGAGAAGGTACAGACCTTTTCTTAAAAAGCGGTGTGAGAGCAATCGATTCAAAGTGTAAACTGGAAACTGCACCTGGACAACATGGCGCTCGTAAGCCACGTTTGTCAGAGTATGGTACTCAGTTACGCGAAAAACAAAAAGTTCGTCGTATTTACGGTGTGTTAGAAAAACAATTCCGTAACTATTACAAAGATGCTGCACGTACTAAAGGCAACACAGGTGAAAACCTGCTTCAGCTTTTAGAAACCCGTCTTGATAACGTCGTTTATCGTATGGGCTTCGGTGCAACTCGTGCAGAATCACGTCAGCTAGTGAGCCATAAATCAATTATGGTTAACGGTCGTGTTGTTAACATTCCATCATTCAAAGTGTCTGCGAATGATGTTGTGAGCATCCGCGAGAAGTCACGTACTCAAGCTCGTATTAAAGCGGCTTTAGAAGTGGCAGCTCAACGCGAGAAGCCTACATGGGTTGAAGTCGACAGCGCGAAAATGGAAGGTGCTTTCAAGCGCGTTCCAGAACGTAGCGATTTGTCTGCGGAAATTAACGAACAGCTGATCGTCGAGCTTTACTCTAAGTAAGGCTAACAAACAAGAGAGGACACAATGCAGGGTTCTGTTACAGAATTTCTTAAACCGCGTCTCGTTGATATCGAGCAGGTTAACTCAACACGTGCCAAGGTTACATTGGAACCACTTGAGCGTGGTTTCGGCCACACTTTAGGTAACGCGTTGCGTCGCATCCTATTGTCGTCTATGCCCGGCTGCGCGGTTACCGAAGTCGAGATTGACGGTGTACTGCACGAATACAGCAGTAAGGAAGGCGTTCAAGAAGATATCCTTGAGATCTTGTTAAACCTGAAAGGGTTAGCAGTGACTATCGAGGGTAAAGACGAGGCTATGCTTACGTTGAGCAAGTCCGGCGCAGGCCCTGTCATCGCAGCAGATATCACGCATGATGGTGATGTCACTATCGTGAATCCTGATCATATTATCTGTCACCTGACAGGTAACAATGATATCAGCATGCGTATTCGCGTTGAGCGTGGTCGTGGCTATGTACCAGCATCTGCTCGTGCACAGACTGAAGACGATGATCGCCCAATCGGCCGCTTGCTGGTTGATGCTTCTTTCTCGCCAGTTGCGCGTATTGCCTACAATGTAGAAGCTGCACGTGTAGAACAGCGTACTGACTTAGATAAACTCGTTATCGATATGACCACAAACGGTACTATCGATCCTGAGGAAGCTATCCGTCGTTCTGCAACAATTTTAGCTGAACAGCTAGATGCGTTTGTTGAATTACGTGACGTGACTGAGCCAGAGCTGAAAGAAGAGAAGCCGGAATTCGATCCGATTCTGCTGCGTCCTGTCGACGATTTAGAGCTAACTGTACGTTCGGCTAACTGCTTGAAAGCCGAAGCGATTCATTACATCGGAGATCTGGTACAGCGCACTGAAGTTGAGTTGCTGAAGACCCCTAACTTAGGTAAGAAGTCTCTTACTGAAATTAAGGACGTTTTAGCTTCTCGCGGACTGTCGTTAGGTATGCGTTTGGAAAACTGGCCTCCAGCTAGTTTAGCAGACGACCTATAAGTCTCAGGTTTGTACAGATTTAGGTTATAAGGATTAGGTCATGCGCCATCGTAAGAGTGGTCGTCAACTAAACCGTAACAGCAGTCATCGCCAAGCCATGTTTCGCAACATGGCCGGTTCACTAGTTCGTCATGAGATCATCAAGACAACTGTGGCTAAAGCGAAAGAACTGCGTCGCGTAGTTGAGCCTCTGATAACACTTGCTAAAAGTGACAGCGTTGCAAACCGTCGTTTAGCGTTTGCACGTACTCGCGACGCTGAAGTCGTTGGTAAGTTATTTACTGAGTTGGGTCCACGTTACCAGGAACGTCCTGGTGGCTATACCCGTATCCTTAAGTGCGGTTTACGTGCTGGTGATAAAGCCCCTATGGCTTACATCGAGCTAGTTGGCCGTCCAGAAGCTGCTCAAGCTGTTGATGTTGAAGCTGCTGAGTAATTAAGGTTACACTTTTAAAAAGCCGGGCAATGCCCGGCTTTTTTATATCCATTTTTCTACTCTACCCACAGTGTATTTTTCTCTATGTCTTTCGGTAGGGATATATTCCATCTTACCAAGCCTTGCTGACTAAACATGTATTTTCCAAGATCATCTGTCACTGGAAAGATATTCTCGGGTTTATCGCCTGCCAGTATTTTCAATGCCATATTGGCTGCTATCTTGCCATGATGATAGCCATCGAGTACGTAGCCGCCAATATTACCCTCGGCGGAGACACTGAATCCCCAAAACCCGAAATTGGGTACTGGGGTATGTTCAGATATCCATTTTAGTAGCTGATCCGCATCAACAGAACGATTCTCTGCATCTCTTACTGTATGGTATAGCGCTACGACAATGGCGTTATAGCCTTGCTTTTTCGCCGTCAATACCTGTTGCTGCCAATCTGCTAGCTGTGACAATTGCACCAGATTCACTTCGATATCACCCAAAATACTAGAGTGTTGCTTGCTGATGTATTCTACGGCTGAGTCTGAAGTCACACCTTGATCGAACAGCACGAGTATTTTGCGGTGTATAGTCTGTGGGAGTATGCGTTGAATAAGCAGCAGAGAGCGTCGTAGCAGCGGTCTTTCTATGACCCCTGTAAATCGCTTGTGCTCGTTGAGATGATAGGCCCTTGGGTTCATATTCACCCCGAGATAAACGACAGGAATTAAGCTGTCATTGAGGCGCTGATGTAACAGGTTAACCGCATTATCATCGGCGAGAATAACCAGTTGAGGTACTTGGCTTTGGATGTACTTCCACGCTAAATCAGCCCTTTCGCCAAATTGCTCCTTTGGTATGCGCTTGGTATCCATTTCGAAATAGCTAACATCGTGTAAAGGGCTGAGCGTGTCATTAATCGCTCGGCTATATTCTTGGTCCCATTGATAGCCTTGATGATAGCTTTCGATGACAACGACTTTAGCTGCATTGGCGTTTTGTGAAATGCTTAAAAGGCATAAGAGTAGACCAATACAAAGCAAGCTTATGTTTAATGGTGCGATTTGAATCATACGCAGTCTTAGGTTTTGATGCTGTTTTGAGTATAGTTCACCTTTAATTCTCTAGATTGAGAAAATAAAAAAGCCTCACTAGTAATTAGACTAGGAGGCTTAGTTTGTATGTTATTGCTATTATATTAACGGCTTAATTCGTGTTGGGTGCCTTTTGTTGGCTGTAATCCAACTTCTCATGCTTTTGGCCCATTGCTTCGGCAACTTCTGGTGGCATGTAGTTTTCATCATGCTTAGCCAGTACTTCAGTCGCTTCTAGCTTACCATCTGCTCCAAGCACACCTTGCGCCACAATACCTTGTCCTTCACGAAATAGGTCAGGTAAGAGATCGTCATAGGTGACCTGTATTTCGCCGCCGAGTGAATCATGTACTGCGAATTGTACATGTAAACTCTTAGGATCCCGTACCATTGAACCAACAGTTACCATACCACCGACACGAATGCGCTGACCAATTTCAGGTTTAACGCCGGTATCTGTTTTGCCGTGGACAATTTCAGACGGTGTATAAAATAAGTTTAAGTTGGAGTTCAGCGCATAAAGCAAAAGCGAAGTAATCGCGGCAACACCACCGATTAATGCTACTGCTAACGTCAGTCTTTTTTTGCGTCTTGGGTTCACGATTTGGTACTCCTAGTTTCTTTTAGGCGTTCTTCTCTATCCATTTTCTTCGCTATTTCAATTAATACCTTACGCTTTTGGCGTGCGCTGGTAATGATAAGCGTTGACAGGCAAAAGAAGGTTACTCCGTAGGATAGCCATACATAGAATGCATAGCCGCCCATGTTAAAAAAATCACTGATCGAATCGAATTGCATTATTTGACCTCCTCAGCCTTAGCTAGTTCACGCACCCAAGGGCGCATGCCATTTCTTGCTAAAATTTCTGCCTTGAATCGCACAATAGTGATGGCACCTATCATGAGACCGAAGCCAAGCATATTGATTAACAGTGGATAGAGCATTTCCGTCGACATTGTCGATTTCTCGGTAATGCGGATAGTCGATGGCTGATGCAATGAGCTCCACCATTCAACTGAGTATTTGATGATTGGGATGTTAATTACACCCACAATCGCGAGGATCCCTGCAGCACGAGCAGCGAGCACTTTATCCTCAAATGAAGCATAGAGTGAGATAACACCTAGATATAAGAACAGTAATACTAGCTCTGAGGTTAAGCGTGCATCCCATACCCACCAAGCGCCCCACATAGGTTTGCCCCAAGCTGCACCGGTAAAGAGAGCAATAAAGGTGATCACTGCACCAATAGGCGCAATAGAAGCCGCTGCCCAGTCGGCAAGTTTTATCTGCCAAACTAGACCGATAAAGGCTGCTGTTGCCATACCCATATAAGCCGCCATTGACATAGACGCTGCAGGAACATGGATAAATATAATACGGTAGCTATCACCCTGCTGGTAATCCGTCGGCGCGAAGACTAGTCCCCATGTAGTGCCAACAGCAATCAATAGACCGGCTAAGATCGCAAACCATGGAAATAAAGTTCCTGATAATTTATATGCGCGTTCAGGATCCGCGTAAGGGTGTAACCATTTCCACATTTTAGTTAGTACTCACTCGCAGAGATGCACCAATTGCAAAAGGTGCTAAGGTTAACGATCCGACCAGCATAGCGCCTATTATAGCGAGCTGACCATCATAGGGTAAATTCATTCCTGCCGCGTCTATGGCACTCGTTGCAAAAATGAGTACTGGGATATATAGGGGCAAAATAAGTAAGCTGAGTAACACGCCGCCTTTCCTTAGACCGACGGTTAATGCCACACCAATAGCACCTAACAGCGACAATACTGGCGTGCCTAGCGCAAGCGTTGAAATTAACGCACCGTAGCTGTTGCCGTCTAGATTGAGTAATACCGCTAACAGTGGTGCGATAATAATCAGTGGCACACCAGTTAAAATCCAGTGGGCTAACACTTTAGCTAATACGAGAATGGCTAATGGCTGTGGGCTTAATAGCATTTGCTCTAAGCTACCATCACTAAAGTCGGCTTTGAAAAGCCTTTCAAGTGACAACATTGATGCTAATAATGCGGCGACCCAAATTATCCCCGGCGCCACACGTGCTAACATTTGCGGCTCTGGTCCAATCCCCAGCGGAAACAAGGTAACAACCATAATAAAAAATAGCAGTGGGTTAAAAATGTCGCCGCGGTGGCGAATAGCAATTTTAAGATCTCGCTGCAGCAAGGTGAAAAATGCTTGGGTAAAACTGATGCCTTTTTTCATTGAGCCTGACCTTATATGAAGCGATAATCGAGACGAATTTTACGAAGCTTATCATCTGTGATAATGCCCATATCTTGGTGAGTTGTGAGGATCACACAACCACCATTATCCGCATGCTGAATAAATAACTGCTCCAGTTCTTCGACGCCTTTTTTATCGATTGCAGTAAAAGGTTCGTCAAGGATCCAAATTTTACAGTTGCTATGCCACAATCTTGATAGCGCTGTTCTGCGATGCTGGCCTGCGGATAAATGCCCCGCGAGAGCTTCTTCAAAGCCCGTTAAATTGACTTTGGCTAAAATCTCTGACGTATCAAAGTCATCATAACCACTGATTCTTAAATTGAAATTAAGGTTTTCTTCGGCAGTCAGCTCGCATTTCACGCCAGCTAAATGGCCTAAATACAAGAGGTCTTCATTGTATTCATCGCGGCAACGGTTTATGTCTTCATTAATGTAAAAAGTTTGTCCGGCATAGGGGCGAGAAAGGCCCGCCAATATGCGTAATAAACTGGTCTTGCCTGCGCCGTTAGGGCCTTCAATCTGAACAATGTCACCGGCATTTATATCAAAACTTAACTCATCAAAAAGAATGCGTTCTTCGCGGATACAGGTCAGCTTGCTGGCTGACACTAATGTGGTTTCTTTAGTTATATTTGTCACTGAACCCTCTATCTCAAGCCGGAAGGAAACACAAGTCATTCTAACACAAACGTTATTGGGGGTTTACTCTTGGTTTGCACTAGATGTCAGCAATATGATGTGGTTCCAATAACCGCAATATTTATCGAACTTTTTTACGACTTGCTAATATATTAACGAATTTGTCATCCTTGTCGCCTGATTCATTTTGTGTTGAGATTCTAATCACAAAAAGATGAGATTTCTTGAAGTTTGTAGTAATCTTAGTCGGCTATAATGAGTCTGCCTAAGTAAGGGCGGCGCCGAGCTTTGTACGTATTTGCATTAGGAACATTGAACATGAAAAAACTGTTAGCAATGACTGCTGTCGCTGCTTTGACTATGTCAGTTAACGCTTCAGCTCAAGATGCTGAGGCTATTTATAATAAGGCATGTACCGTATGCCACAGTATGGGTGTTGCTGGTGCTCCAAAAGTACACAACGCTGCAGAATGGGAACCACGCTTAGCTAAGGGTGTTGACGCTCTAGTGAAGAGTGTGAAAACCGGTCTGAATGCTATGCCACCAGGCGGTATGTGTACTGATTGTACTGATGATGATTACAAAGCTGCTATCAAATTTATGTCTACAGCTAAGTAATTCTTCAGATATAAAAAAACCGGCGAAAGCCGGTTTTTTTATATCTGCAATTAACTGCGATTTATTGCACTTGAGTATCAAGTACTAGGTTCGCTGTATCGCCTACGGCGACTTTACTGATCTTGCCTTGAATATCACCCGTTTGCGGTTTGATATTACCTTGTTTAGACAGTACAGCAATCACTTCCACATTGGCTGCATCGCTTAACTTCACATCACCACCCATACCGCTGCTGTCATCTAATGTCACTGTAATCGGGAAAGACTTAGCACTGACTTTGGTTGCAGCTAATGGGACTTTAGGTCCTTCAGTTGCACGGGCAAAGATGAAAATGGTGTCTTCTGGACTGGCTTTAGCCGCAAGTTCTGCTGAGATAGATATAGTGACATTGACCGATTTAGCACTCGCTTTGACTTGCTTATGTGCATCATCATTTGGCATGCCAGCGGTTTCCGACTGCATGCGTAAGTTAGCGGTTTCGATTGCATTCATAAGAGCAGCACGATCAACGTCGGCACGACCGCTATCTAAAATCGTTTGCCAAGAGGTGATGGCTTTCTTGTAATCAGCCGTAAAGAATGCATCCATACCTACAAGTAATAACGTTGAAGGATCTTGAGCATCCATAGCTAAAGATTCATCGATAATCGCTTGGATTTGCGGTGTCATTTGTTGACCCGCCTTGTAATACATAGCTGTCGCTTTGGGACCGAGCAATTCTGCATGTTTTCCGACCAATTCGATTACTTTATCGAAAGCCGCAATCGCTTTATCGTATTGGTTTGCCGATACATAAGCATGGCCTAAGCTGAACCACAGTTGGCTGTTCTCTGGTTCGGCTTTAATTTGAGCCTCCATCATCTGCACGCGTTGCATCATGATTTGGGCTGTATCCATTCCCGCATGGGGATTGGCAGGTTGCTGGGCAGTTTCAATATTCTCAAAGGCGCCTAAGTGCTGATAGAGATAGCCTGAGATAACAACCAAACAAACTGACATGATCGACGGCCACAGAATCGTCTTTGGCTTGATTTGGTTGACCAGTGAATCATCACTCGCTTGTTTGATGTCTTGGAGTAGACTGATTTCAAGCTCTTTTTTCAATGCATCGAATTCGGCTTGATCGAGTAGCTCTTCGCTTAATTCTTTTTCAAGAGTGGCTAAGCGTTCATTGAACAATTCAAGGTTCGTTTGTTTACGAACTCCGGCTTCTTCCGTTTTCAGCAATTTTTGCTGTCTGAAATGCGGGATCCAAATCAGCATAAGGCCGACTAACATAACAAGCGCAATAAAAATCCAAAATGTCGTCATTGTTTCTATATTCACTTTAGTTTGCAGAAAGCGGAGTAACCGCTAGGCTTGGAAGCAAGATTATACGTAAAGATTGTTCATTGAACAGTAATATAAGGTAATCCCAGTACTGAAAGCTTATAGTTGGGCACTGGTTCACAAATTGATTCTTCTTGTAAATTTTGTATGAAACTTAAGTGTCATTTGTCGGTCACATGCAGAACTGGGTCTCTTCCGTGACTTTCAACAACCTCTAAAATTGAGAATGAGACAAGTAACCCAGTTTTGTACGAAAGAGGCAGACAGGAACAATAGCAAATACTAAAATGAGCAACATTTCGTGCATTTGCGTGAATAACATGTTGTGCGTTGAGATAGAGTCTTTCTAAATCAACATATTATTGAAGACTGAGGAAAACCCATGATCCCAGAACTTGGACACTTTGCGCTGATAATAGGGGTGGCTTTTGCCTTCTTATTAATCAGCGTCCCCCTAATAGGTGTTGCCCGTAAAGATCAATACCTTGTTAGGTATGCTTGGCCGTTAACGTACGGAATGTTCTTTTTTATCACTGTATCTGTTGTCGTACTGGCTTATAGCTTTGCCGTCGACGACTTCTCCGTCGCTTATGTGGCACATCACTCTAATTCTCAGTTACCTATCTTCTTTAAGATATCGGCCGTATGGGGCGGTCATGAAGGGTCACTGTTGTTCTGGGTGTTTGCTTTATCGACTTGGGCTGCAGCGGTTGCCTTATTTAGTAAAGGTTTAGAGGAAGTGTTTACTGCGCGTGTACTGGCAGTATTAGCGCTGATCGTGATTGGCTTTAGCTTATTCATGTTACTTACTTCTAGTCCATTCGAACGTTTGTTCCCGATCCCTGCCGAAGGTCGTGACTTGAACCCAATGCTGCAGGATGTGGGATTAATCTTCCATCCACCTATGCTGTACTTAGGTTATGTGGGTTTCTCAGTGAGCTTTGCATTTGCGATTGCCGCGCTGATGAGCGGTCGTCTCGATTCTGCATGGGCTCGTTGGACGCGTCCTTGGACCTTAGCCGCTTGGATCTTCCTAACAGGAGGTATCGCGTTAGGTTCTTGGTGGGCATATTATGAATTAGGCTGGGGCGGTTGGTGGTTCTGGGATCCTGTAGAGAACGCTTCTTTCATGCCTTGGTTAGTGGGTACTGCGCTGGTTCACTCTTTGATTGTGACCGAGAAACGCGGCGCCTTCCGCAACTGGACGGTATTACTGTCTATCTTCGCTTTCTCTTTAAGTTTGCTTGGTACATTTATTGTTCGCTCTGGCGTATTAACCTCAGTGCATTCATTCGCAGCTGATCCAAGCCGCGGTATGTTTATTCTGTTGTTACTTGGTTTAGCGATTGGTGGTTCATTGACACTGTTTGCCTTCCGCGCCAGTGAAATGAGCAGCCCAGCCCGTTTCGAGCTGAAATCTAAAGAAACCATGCTACTGGTCTGTAATGTGTTACTGACCGTTGCCGCAGGTACTGTGCTATTGGGTACGCTCTATCCATTGCTCATCGATGCGCTCGGCATGGGTAAAATCTCTGTAGGACCTCCATACTTCAACGCTGTGTTTGTGCCTATCGTATTAGTCTTATTTGGCTTTATGGGTATTGGTCCAATTATCCGTTGGAAAAAATCGAAAGCAGGCGAGCTTAAGCGTCAGTTATTGATCCCTGCAATGATTGCTGCGGCTATCGGTATTGTGACGCCATTTATCGTCGATGGTGTATTCAATACTTGGGTTGCCTTTGGTATCGCGGCAGCGGCTTGGATTATCCTGGCGACAGCTAGAGCGGCCTATAATATGGTCAAGTCGAAAGAAGGTGATATCAGCATCAGCCGTATGGGCCGTAGCCAGCTGGGTATGATCTTCGCGCATCTTGGTATTGCTGTATCTGTGATTGGTGCCACTATGGTGTCGAATTACTCCATTGAGAAAAGTGTTCGCATGGGACCAGGTATCAGCCAAGAACTTGCGGGTTATACCTTTAAGTATCTCGAGACTAAAAACGTAGTGGGTCCTAACTACACAGCAATGCAAGGACAGATAGAAGTCTACAAAGGTGATGAGTTGCTGACATTACTCAAGCCAGACCGTCGTCAATATAATGTGCGTACTATGGACATGACAGAAGCGGGGATCGACTGGGGTCTATTCCGTGACTTGTATGTGACCATGGGCGATCCAATTACTAGCACTGAATTTGCGGTTCGTTTGAACTACAAGCCATTCGTGCGTTGGTTATGGTTTGGGGCAATTTTTATGATGATTGGTGGATTCTTCGCGGCATCGGATAAACGTTACCGTGCGAAAGTCACTGCAGCCGTCGCACCGTTAGCGAATAAAGCAAAATTGGCAACGGCTCAATAATTGGGGAATGTATGAAGAAGTTGGTTCTGTTTATCCCATTGGTCATATTTCTCGCCATGGGGGTGTTTCTCTATAAAGGGTTATTCCTGAATCCACAGCAACTGGATTCGGCACTGGAAGGAAAGCCTATTCCGGCTTTCCAACTGGAACGCTTAGAAACACCTGCTGAGATCATTACGAATGAGCAGTTAAAAGGTAAGGTGTCATTACTTAATGTGTGGGCGACTTGGTGTCCATCTTGTAAATATGAGCATCCTTTCTTAGTGATGCTAAAGCGTAAAAATCTTCTGCCAATTTACGGGATCAACTATCGCGATGAGCGTGCTCCCGCATTAGAAGAGTTGAAGCGTCAGGGCGACCCCTATAACGTCAATATCTATGATAAAGATGGCCGTTTAGGATTAGACCTTGGCGTCTATGGTGCGCCTGAAAGTTTTGTGGTTGATCACAACGGTATTATTCGCTTCCGTTATGCGGGTCCAATCGATCAACGCGTATGGAGCGAGACCCTTTACCCTATGATCCAACAATTACAAGCTGAAGCGGCGAAGGATGGCGCATCATGAGAACGCTGATAAAAATCATGGGAGGTCTAGTGCTGTTATTCAGTATGACGACCGCCGTTATGGCAACACCGGTTGATACTTATGAATTCAAAACGCCTGAAAATCAAAAGCGCGGTTTGTCTTTAGCACATGAGCTACGTTGCCCACAGTGTCAAAATCAAAACTTGATTGACTCAAACTCACCGGTTGCTCGGGATTTGCGTCTTGAAGTCTTCAAGATGGTAGACGAAGGCAAAGGGGATGATGAGATCATCGAGTTTATGACCAGCCGTTACGGTGAGTTTGTACTCTATAAGCCTAAGATGGAAACCAAGACCTACATTCTTTGGTTGGGTCCCGTTGGCTTGTTACTCATTGGGCTAGTGATTGGTTTTATCTTCATTCGTAAACAACGCATCAGTGGTAATGTGCCGAATGAAATTAGCGAAGAAGATCAGCGTGAGTTAGATTCCTTGCTAAAGCGTAATACTAAATGAAGCATAAAGTCATAGCGGCATTATTGTTGTCATCGCTCTTTTCGTTACTTGCTGGTGGGGTCGCGCATGCGTACCCCGGCATGCAGCAAACGACTAAACCGATGGAATCAACTGTTGATTTGATCAATGTCTTGCCAAAGACTTTCCCAATAGAGCCTGTCACCTTTAATGACGTCGATGGTAAAACCATCGACTTCAGTCAATTTAAAGGTAGGATCATTATGGTAAACATGTGGGCGACCTGGTGTCCACCCTGTGTAAGGGAGCTGCCAGCAATCGAAAGGCTAGCGACTAAGTTCAAAGCTGAAGATTTCGTACTATTACCTATCTCTATTGATGCAGAAGGTAAGCAACAGGTCCAGCCGTTCTTAAGCTCATTAGGTATGCCAAATTTCAACTCTTATTACGATCAGCCACAAAGTCTTGGGGATGTTTTTCCGCTCGATACGATTCCAGCGACATTTATTCTCGATCAACAGGGCCAATTGATAGCTTTTGTTCGATCTTATGTTGATTGGGACGATGCCAAAGCTGTCTCACTAATCCAAGGTTTTATCGATAAAGGCAGTAAAAAGCCCAATTAATCGACACTCTGCACGTAAAAGAATCGCCATTGTTTAAAAGATCGCCATGCGATCTTTTTTCATTAAAAAAGCCCTTGCACAAAATCTCCGGCTCCCTATAATGCGCATCCACTGACACGGCAGACAGCGAAAGCCAGCTGGCGAGTTAGCTTGAATTGAGTGGATTTAAGCATTTAATTCAAGCGCAGCAAGAAGTTGAAAAATACTCCTTGACGCGAAACGGGAAATGCGTAGAATACGCAGCCCTAGCCAACTGGAAGCGTTCGGCGCTCAGTGTGGTACTCAAGTTCTCTTACGAATATTGAGTTGCTCTTTAACAAGATAAAACAAGAAATCTGTGTGGACACTCACAGGTGTTGAGTTAATCGAAACTGCTTAACCTTAGGGTTGGCAGTCAAAGAATTAAATCAATGATGAAGAGTGTTCATAGCAATATGTACATAATTTTGGTTTCGCTTTCTTCTCTTTATGAAGAGAGGGCGGAAACAAAAAATCAGAATTCATTGAGCCGCTGAAGTCGTAAGACGGAAGCAACAAAACTTTAATTGAAGAGTTTGATCATGGCTCAGATTGAACGCTGGCGGCAGGCCTAACACATGCAAGTCGAGCGGCAGCACAAGGGAGTTTACTTCTGAGGTGGCGAGCGGCGGACGGGTGAGTAATGCCTAGGGATCTGCCCAGTCGAGGGGGATAACAGTTGGAAACGACTGCTAATACCGCATACGCCCTACGGGGGAAAGGAGGGGACCTTCGGGCCTTCCGCGATTGGATGAACCTAGGTGGGATTAGCTAGTTGGTGAGGTAATGGCTCACCAAGGCGACGATCCCTAGCTGTTCTGAGAGGATGATCAGCCACACTGGGACTGAGACACGGCCCAGACTCCTACGGGAGGCAGCAGTGGGGAATATTGCACAATGGGGGAAACCCTGATGCAGCCATGCCGCGTGTGTGAAGAAGGCCTTCGGGTTGTAAAGCACTTTCAGTAGGGAGGAAAGGTAATGGTTTAATACACCATTGCTGTGACGTTACCTACAGAAGAAGGACCGGCTAACTCCGTGCCAGCAGCCGCGGTAATACGGAGGGTCCGAGCGTTAATCGGAATTACTGGGCGTAAAGCGTGCGCAGGCGGTTTGTTAAGCGAGATGTGAAAGCCCCGGGCTCAACCTGGGAATTGCATTTCGAACTGGCGAACTAGAGTCTTGTAGAGGGGGGTAGAATTCCAGGTGTAGCGGTGAAATGCGTAGAGATCTGGAGGAATACCGGTGGCGAAGGCGGCCCCCTGGACAAAGACTGACGCTCAGGCACGAAAGCGTGGGGAGCAAACAGGATTAGATACCCTGGTAGTCCACGCCGTAAACGATGTCTACTCGGAGTTTGGTGTCTTGAACACTGGGCTCTCAAGCTAACGCATTAAGTAGACCGCCTGGGGAGTACGGCCGCAAGGTTAAAACTCAAATGAATTGACGGGGGCCCGCACAAGCGGTGGAGCATGTGGTTTAATTCGATGCAACGCGAAGAACCTTACCTACTCTTGACATCCAGAGAATTCGCTAGAGATAGCTTAGTGCCTTCGGGAACTCTGAGACAGGTGCTGCATGGCTGTCGTCAGCTCGTGTTGTGAAATGTTGGGTTAAGTCCCGCAACGAGCGCAACCCCTATCCTTATTTGCCAGCACGTAATGGTGGGAACTCTAGGGAGACTGCCGGTGATAAACCGGAGGAAGGTGGGGACGACGTCAAGTCATCATGGCCCTTACGAGTAGGGCTACACACGTGCTACAATGGCGAGTACAGAGGGTTGCAAAGCCGCGAGGTGGAGCTAATCTCACAAAGCTCGTCGTAGTCCGGATTGGAGTCTGCAACTCGACTCCATGAAGTCGGAATCGCTAGTAATCGTGGATCAGAATGCCACGGTGAATACGTTCCCGGGCCTTGTACACACCGCCCGTCACACCATGGGAGTGGGCTGCAAAAGAAGTGGGTAGCTTAACCTTCGGGGGGGCGCTCACCACTTTGTGGTTCATGACTGGGGTGAAGTCGTAACAAGGTAGCCCTAGGGGAACCTGGGGCTGGATCACCTCCTTACCTATACGACTAACTTACGCTTGTTGGGTCGACAACATGGCATACGTGCCGAGTCGACACAAAAACATCCGTGTTTTTGAGTGTTCACACAGATTGCTTGTTTAGCTTCTCTTAGGAGAAGTCAGAGCTGAATGCACCGCGAGCCGGTTAGCATTGTTCTTTAACAATTTGGAAAGCTGATAGTATTTAATTGCATGAGTCTGTCATGTGATTAATTACAAAACGATGTAAACGTGGAAACGTTTGCATCATGAGTTCTCAAACACTTTATTAAGTGTCTTGAATATTCAAAAGTAAATTATGCTTTATTGAATAGTTTACGTCTAAGGCGCGTCCACTTCTTTGGTCAGAAGTGAGACAAGTAAAACCAAGCTGGTCGCAATGCGACTCAAGTGAGTGAAACTCATTTGGGTTGTATGGTTAAGCGACTAAGCGTATACGGTGGATGCCTTGGCAGTCAGAGGCGATGAAGGACGTAGTAACTTGCGAAAAGCGTTGGCGAGCTAGTAACAAGCATTTGAGCTAACGATGTCCGAATGGGGGAACCCAGCCGCATAAGCGGTTATCGCAACATGAATACATAGTGTTGCGAGGCGAACGAGGGGAACTGAAACATCTAAGTACCCTTAGGAAAAGAAATCAACCGAGATTCCCCTAGTAGCGGCGAGCGAACGGGGATTAGCCCTTAAGTCAGTGGGGTGTTAGTGGAATGTGTTGGAAAGCACAGCGGCACAGGGTGATAGCCCCGTACATGAAAACTAACCATTGATGAAAACGAGTAAGGCGGGACACGTGACATCCTGTTTGAATATGGGGGGACCATCCTCCAAGGCTAAATACTCCTGACTGACCGATAGTGAACCAGTACCGTGAGGGAAAGGCGAAAAGAACCCCTGTGAGGGGAGTGAAATAGAACCTGAAACCGTATACGTACAAGCAGTGGGAGCGGTTCTTGAGACCGTGACTGCGTACCTTTTGTATAATGGGTCAGCGACTTACATTTTGTAGCGAGGTTAAGCGAATAGCGGAGCCGTAGGGAAACCGAGTGTTAACTGCGCGTTTAGTTGCAAGGTGTAGACCCGAAACCCGGTGATCTAGCCATGGGCAGGTTGAAGGTTGAGTAACATCAACTGGAGGACCGAACCGACTAATGTTGAAAAATTAGCGGATGACTTGTGGCTGGGGGTGAAAGGCCAATCAAACCGGGAGATATCTGGTTCTCCTCGAAAGCTATTTAGGTAGCGCCTCGAGCGAATACCATTGGGGGTAGAGCACTGTTAAGGCTAGGGGGTCATCCCGACTTACCAACCCTTTGCAAACTCCGAATACCAATGAGTACTACTCGGGAGACAGACGGCGGGTGCTAACGTCCGTCGTCAAAAGGGAAACAACCCAGACCGTCAGCTAAGGTCCCAAAGTACTAGCTAAGTGGGAAACGATGTGGGAAGGCTTAGACAGCTAGGATGTTGGCTTAGAAGCAGCCATCATTTAAAGAAAGCGTAATAGCTCACTAGTCGAGTCGGCCTGCGCGGAAGATGTAACGGGGCTAAGCTAGTCACCGAAGCTACGGGTGCACAGTTTACTGTGCGCGGTAGAGGAGCGTTCTGTAAGCCGTTGAAGGTGAAGGGGTAACCCACGCTGGAGGTATCAGAAGTGCGAATGCTGACATGAGTAACGATAAAGGGGGTGAAAAACCCCCTCGCCGAAAGACCAAGGGTTCCTGTCCAACGTTAATCGGGGCAGGGTGAGTCGACCCCTAAGGTGAGGCCGAAAGGCGTAATCGATGGGAAACAGATTAATATTTCTGTACTTCCGCTAACTGCGATGGAGAGACGGAGAAGGCTAGGCTAGCGCGGCGTTGGTAGTCCGCGTTTAAGGTGGTAGGTGGTGTTCTTAGGCAAATCCGGGGACACGTACTTTGATGTACACACTGAGAGCTGATGACGAGGTCCTAAGGGACTGAAGTAGTTGATGCCATGCTTCCAGGAAAATCTTCTAAGCTTCAGGTTAGCGGGAATCGTACCCCAAACCGACACAGGTGGTCGGGTAGAGAATACCAAGGCGCTTGAGAGAACTCGGCTGAAGGAACTAGGCAAAATGGTACCGTAACTTCGGGAGAAGGTACGCTCCTGTTGGTGATGAGACTTGCTCTCTAAGCTGACGGGAGTCGCAGATACCAGGTGGCTGCAACTGTTTATCAAAAACACAGCACTGTGCAAACTCGCAAGAGGAAGTATACGGTGTGACGCCTGCCCGGTGCCGGAAGGTTAATTGATTGGGTTATCGCAAGAGAAGCTCATGATCGAAGCCCCGGTAAACGGCGGCCGTAACTATAACGGTCCTAAGGTAGCGAAATTCCTTGTCGGGTAAGTTCCGACCTGCACGAATGGCGTAATGATGGCCACGCTGTCTCCAGCCGAGACTCAGTGAAGTTGAAATTGCGGTGAAGATGCCGTATACCCGCGGCTAGACGGAAAGACCCCGTGAACCTTTACTATAGCTTGGCACTGAACATTGAACCTACATGTGTAGGATAGGTGGGAGACTTTGAAGTTGTGACGCTAGTCATGATGGAGTCGTCCTTGAAATACCACCCTTGTAGTTTTGATGTTCTAACCTAGGTCCCTTATCGGGATTAGGGACAGTGCCTGGTGGGTAGTTTGACTGGGGCGGTCTCCTCCCAAAGAGTAACGGAGGAGCACGAAGGTTGGCTAAGTACGGTCGGACATCGTACGGTTAGTGCAATGGCATAAGCCAGCTTAACTGCGAGACATACACGTCGAGCAGGTACGAAAGTAGGTCATAGTGATCCGGTGGTTCTGAATGGAAGGGCCATCGCTCAACGGATAAAAGGTACTCCGGGGATAACAGGCTGATACCGCCCAAGAGTTCATATCGACGGCGGTGTTTGGCACCTCGATGTCGGCTCATCACATCCTGGGGCTGAAGTCGGTCCCAAGGGTATGGCTGTTCGCCATTTAAAGTGGTACGCGAGCTGGGTTCAGAACGTCGTGAGACAGTTCGGTCCCTATCTGCCGTGGGCGTTGGATGATTGAAGGGAGCTGCTCCTAGTACGAGAGGACCGGAGTGGACGAACCGCTGGTGTTCGGGTTGTCATGCCAATGGCATTGCCCGGTAGCTACGTTCGGAATCGATAACCGCTGAAAGCATCTAAGCGGGAAGCGAGCCCTAAGATGAGTCATCCCTAGGAATTTAATTCCTCTAAAGAGCCGTTCGAGACTAGGACGTTGATAGGCATGGTGTGTAAGCGTTGTGAGGCGTTGAGCTAACATGTACTAATGACTCGAGAGGCTTAACCATACAACCCAGATGGGTTTTGCTAAGCGAACTTAGACAGAATAGAGATACTTGATAAAGTGAATGACTCAAAGCAAATCAGCTTTCCGAATTATTATTAGCGTGAGCCAGAGATGGACACGGTAATAAACAGAATTTGCTTGGTGACAATAGCCTTGTGGAACCACCTGATCCCATCCCGAACTCAGAAGTGAAACGCAAACGCGCCGATGGTAGTGTGGGGTCTCCCCATGTGAGAGTAGGTCATCGCCAAGCGCCTAATTTAGCTTAATGTGCAAACGTTAAGTTAAAGGAGCGGTAGTTCAGTTGGTTAGAATACCGGCCTGTCACGCCGGGGGTCGCGGGTTCGAGTCCCGTCCGCTCCGCCAACATTAAGAGATAAGCCTCATCGAAAGATGAGGCTTTTTTCGTTATGGTGTCGTGGATATTTTCTCCCAGTGATGCTATCACTCAAGTGGTTATCGTCATACCCAGCCATCCCAATTCCTACGAGTGTACGTTATTGTTATTCGGATCAGTCCGAGATAATTTTAATCTCTTGGCTTGTAGCTGACGCTCTATCCCTACTGGTAACGTCTATCTTTTTCTTGTCCTAATTGACTTAATATCGTTTATATTGAAGTATTTATTATTAAGCAGATACTTAAATTCCAAGAATGATTGAAATTGAGTAATTTGCCCCAAGATAGTCTTAAGTGCTGCAGTTTTGTAGCGTCCATCACTGAGGTCAATGCCATGCTTTATGATTTAACGGTTGTACAATTTAGCAAGATGCTGAAAAATTTAAGCGTTATTCTTGAAAAGGGCGAATGCTTCGCAAACCTCAAGAAAGTCGATATGGCGGTGCTATTAAACTCACGTTTAGCGCCGGATCAATTTAACCTTATTCGCCAAGTTCAAATTGCCTGTGATACTGCCAAAATTGGCGTGGCACGCTTGACCGATAACTTAGATACAGTGCCAAAGCACGATGATAGCGAAACGACGTTAGCTGAGTTACAAGCTCGTATTAGCTCAGTGTTAGCTTACTTAGCAACGTTCAAAGCGGATGATTTTGCTAATGCTGCCACGATCCATGTCTCACAACCACGCTGGGAAGGAAAATATCTTACCGGTTATGAGTTTGCCATTGAGCACGCTATTCCGAACATTTACTTCCATGTAACAACAGCCTACGCGATTTTGCGCCACAACGGTGTTGAGATTGGCAAGAAAGATTATCTCGGTGCTATGCCATATAAGTCGTAAATCTAGGCTAGATGTAGTACTGTTGTACAGCCTAATTGTTGTGCAGCAGTGCTTTGCCGCTTGAGCTTACCAACCTTTCTGCATTATCACCTGTTTTTTTCTTTACCTATGTTACGTCGCTTTGTCGCTGGAAATTTAGGGCTCGCTAGGGTTCTGTTACACTGATGAAGTCAATCAATACTCAGTTTTTCATTTCGACCTTACGTCTCGACCATTTTCATCCTGTTAGCATGTGATTTAATTTTGTTGGCTTAGTTGAATGATGTGGATCGTAAGTTTATGAGTCGCCAAATTATCTATTACTTAAATAGTGAATGGCGAATTGACTCATTAAAGATGACCTGTTTGTTCGTTTTGAGCAGGGATTTACTGGAAGAGCCTATTTAAGGTTCTAATTAAAGGAGTTAGCTATGTCTATTGAATCTCAAGCCGTCAAGAGTCCTACGGATGCAACGACAACTGATTTACCGATAAAGAGCAAAAAAGCCAAAAAAGCTACCATTACCAGTGGTTTGCGTCTCAAAGACAAGCTGACCCAAGACATTCGCCGCCGAATTGAAATTCTGCATGAGCAGCGCCAATTATCCAATCGTTTCGGCGTGGATATAGAAATTGGCTAAAGCCATTGGCTTGTCGCTAAGTATGGGATATCACATCTAGATATTTAGCCAGCATATACAGCTTCACTACGCCCGTCGTGGGGCTTGCTCACTCTCCTTAAACATTCACTTCTTAAATTCATATTCCATTATCGTGACCATCTCGCCCATATAATCTTCCCGTGAAATTTTTGACCAACCAAGCGTTTGATAAAATTCTGCTTTGTCTGCGGTAAACAAATAGATTTTTTGTAATCCGAGTGCTTTGGCATAATCAACGACGGCATTGACTAATAATTTCCCTAAGCCTTTATTTCGATAGTGTGGATTAACATACACATTGGCCAGCCAAGGGCTTAAGTCGGTTCGGGTATCCATATCTGCTGCGGTTAATGAGGAGGAGCCCATGACTTGGTTAGCGTCTTCACAGATAAACATCTTAGGAATGGCGGCGTCGGTGAGGTACTCGCTCATCTGCTCAATGAGTGTGGTGACTGTGGTGTCCGCGGAACTTAAATGTGCCCATTCTTGATGATGCCATTGTGCCAGCTGTGGAATGTGCTGCGGGGCCGATTTTAGGTCGATAACTTTCATATAAATCTCTGGACTTGTGTTATGCAAAGGGCTTAATGGTGCGACATAGTGGCGTGAATAATTAAGTCCGTTCGCTGGTCTGAATGATGTGGCGGCAGGTTTGATTGAGCATGGTTTGGCTGAGTATACCGCTTAACTTGGGATCGGCAGAAATACGCTGGCTTCGAGTCCACCCTGTTTCGCGTGGCTAAAGCTAAGTTCGCCCTGATAACTGTCGACGATATCTTTGCAGATAGATAATCCTAAGCCATGGCCTTGGATGCTTTCATCTAGCCGAATGCCGCGCTCGATGATAATCGACAATGCGGCATCGGAGACGCCTTCGCCATCATCACTGACTATGATCCCATAACCTGCGGTGGGAAGCATTTGTTGCACTATACGGATCTCAATATTTTTGCGACCATGCTTGCAGGCATTATCCAGCAAGTTGCCTAAGAGTTCGAGTAAGTCATCCCGATCAAATGGCATTACTAAGCCGCTCGTGTAATGGCTATGAATAATGCGGTCTGGGTAAATGCGCTGCATTACTTTGATTAGCGGCGCAAGATCGTCATCGAGCACGGTATAACGCCCTGGAGTGGACAGGCCAACAATCTTAGTGCGCTTAAGCTCTCTCTCGATGATGTGGTGCAGGTTTGCGAGCACCTTGCTGCCCTCACTCCGCTGTTCTGGTGGAAGGCTTTCTAGGTAGGACTGCAGCCCTTGTAACGGACGTTTCATTTCGTGGGCTAAGTTACCCAAGGCATTACGGGAGCGTTGTACTCGCTGGCCCAATTGACTGACTAAACGATCTATCTCTTCGATCAGTGGGACTATCTCACTTGGCACTTGGTCAGGATTGATTTCTTGCCCTTGGGTGCGCATTTGCCGTATAGCTTCTGGCATCTGCTCTAAGGGTTTAAAACCGCGTTTAAGTAATTGATACTGTGCTATTAATAGAATGACAATCGTGAGCAACACGGCTGCGCTGGCAAAGGCTAAAAACTGCACTTGGGTTTGTTCGAGCTCGCTGATGTCTTCTGTCACCCACAGGGTAACTAATTGATCATCTTTGATAACGGCCTGACTGAACATCAGCCAATGTTCTTTGCCGACAAACTCAGTGGCTTGGTGTTGTTCACCAGCGGTCAGCTTAAGCATGTTTACGTTATGGTCGAATAGGGAGCGTGAGCGCAGAGTTTGCTCGCCGATTTGAATTGCAAAATAATGCCCAGAATTAACCCTGTGGTACACATTGGGTAAACGGTCGGAGGTGAGCGCCCAGGTGCCATCGGGATTATGATTCAGGGCGGAGATCAGGCTATCGGCATCGTGTTGCAATCGCGAGGCAACAAAGTCTTGGGTTAATACTTGGATACCTTGGTACAGAAAATACAGTAACAGCACCATGGCAAAGGTGAGCGTGATCAGCAGATTGCGCGTCAGATAACCCTTGAGTGAATACACGCCTTTTACTCCTTGAGTCGATAACCTTGGCCGCGGCGGGTTTCGATATAATCCTTGCCTAGGCGCTGGCGCAGGCGGTTGACATACACTTCGATGACATTGCTGTCTTTGATTTGATCTTCTTCATAAATGCGTTCACTGAGCTCTGACTTAGAGACGATCTTGCTGGGATTGACCATTAAGTAATGCAGCAGCCGATATTCAATCTTAGTCAGTTCTATTACTTCACCATCGATATTGGTAACGGCTTGTTTGTCGACATCGAGGGAAACCCCCGCATGTTGCAACACATTGTCGGCGCGGCCAAAGTGGCGGCGGATCAACACTTCGAGCCTTGCGAGTAGTTCTTCAATGTGAAAAGGCTTACCGAGGTAATCATCCGCACCGGCCTTGAGGCCGTCGACCCGCTCGTGCCACGCATCACGTGCGGTGAGGATCAGCACTGGCATGGCTAAGCCTTTTTGTCGCCATTGGGCAAGGACTTGTAAACCGGGTTTGCCGGGTAAACCGAGATCGAGGATCACGGCTTCGAAGTTTTCTTCTTCGCCTAAAAAGGCACCGTCGATACCGTTATCGGAGTGCTCGACGGTATAACCCGCCTTGTTAAGGGCGGGAATGAGGCGCGCGACCAGATCGGTATCATCTTCAATCAATAGCAAACGCATCAGTCGACCTTTTCCTTTAGCCACTCGCCGGTTTTGGCGTCAATCTTGATTTCATACACTATGCCATCGTCACGGAGGATTTCGAGCTCGTAGATGATCCTTCCATGTTTTTGCTCGACTTCGAGATCGAGCAATCGTCCCTGCAGGCGTGATTCATAGCGTTGCATTATGGTGTCGAAGGGCAAAACCTTGCCCTCCTTAACCCACTCGACCACCTTGTTTGAAAGATCATCGTCGTGGGCATTGCAGCTTGGACTGCTAATCATCCCAACGGCCAAAGCCAGGAATATTAACGGTATCTTCATCGAATATGCCCTTCTCTGCGAGGTTGTGACAATTGCTGCATTGACTGAATGAGCCGACTTTGGGGTTATCTTGCACCATACGCCTTGGGATCTCATCGTGTTTGCGAATAAAAAATGCCTGTTCTGTGATCTTCTGCGGCCCAGCGCCTGCAAGCAGTGGCGTGCTGTTTTTCATCACCTTACCATTTTGCGCCGCATGTTGAACCAGATATTCCTCAATCCTAGCAGTGACTTGAGGATCTAGGCTGGCGTTGTCACCAAAGTGATTCTCAAGATTGGTGGTAATGGCGCGCCATTTGTCGGCGGGGAGTAAGTTCGCGGGATAAGCCATGTGGCAGCTGCCACATTCTGCCGTATATTCCGCATTTTGTGGAATGGCGCGGCTGAGCTCGCGGCCATCGTCTGCATAGCCTGTGCCGGTTAAGGTTAGACTGATACCGATAACGCCAATGGCTAATGCCGCGGCTGTGAGTGATGAACCTAAGAACCAACTAATAGGGTGTGCTTGTTTAGTCATGACATCTTCCTTTTTGTGCCGTTACCTTCTGTTGAAGGTATTAATTGCTCTAATTGAATGAGTGATAAGGTCGAAATTTGGCGGTTATTGCAGGCTTAACCAGAGTAAGGCATCGCCTTTTTCCTGCGGCGTGCAGTCGCGTTTAAAGGTCCAGTTACAGTTACGGGTAAACCATTTCTCAATTTTGGCTGAGTCGGTTAACCGATCTGCGGTAATCGACGGCGCCATAGGGTCAATGGGTTTACGGGTATTTTGGTGCATCCCCATGTCGGTGACTTTAGCGGTATGACAACTGGCGCAGCTGCGACCGTCCATGTCCTGTAGCCAAAGCTTTTGTCCTGCGGCGGCGCTAAAGGGTCCTGCGCCTTGGGCTTGATAGCGTTGCAGTTGCGTGCCAATGCGCTCGGCGCTAAGCGGCAGGCTTTGCACTTTACTGTTGGCGGCGCTAGCGCTGAGGCTAGTCAGCAGCAAGGTGGAAATTGCGACGATAGCAAGGCGACTTTTATTCGTGTGTCTGGTGAATCTGTTCATAGGGCATTCCTTTTGGGCTGGATGTCTTGTTGCTAAGCAAAATGGCTAATGGATTAATCTTTTTGTTCCACTGGGCGTTGTTTCTTGCCCGTGACCATAGCTCTGACTAAGTTTTCTTTGTGTAACAGACTGCTGACGATGACGCCGCCAACATGGATAACCACGAGGAACACAGTGAAGTTGGCAAAGAATTCATGGACTTCTTTTATGGCGCCTTCTGGACAAGTGGCGAAAAAGCTTGTGGCTAATGGGCCGTGTCCGTCGGTGGCGTACAGTGTCATGCCTGAGAATCCCGTGATGGCTATGCTGGCAATCAAGGCCACAATCATCATTGCCCCAGCGGGGTTATGGCCTATGTAGTCTTTGGCTTTGCCTGTGACGAGTCCTTTGAGGTACACCAGCACTTCTTTAGGGCGAGTGACAAAGTTGCTAAAGCGCGCATTGTGGGTGCCCATCACGCCCCAGATCAGGCGAAACACCAGTAAAATTAAGATGCTATAACCCGCGTAACTGTGGATGGTCATCCACTCGTCTTCGCCTTCAGTGAGGTAGGCTAAGGTAAAAAAGCCGACGAGTGACCAATGGAATATGCGGATCAACAGGTCCCAGACTTTGATGGTTTGCAGTGTGTTTGATGACATGGTGTGACGCTCCTAAGTGGGTTTAGGTGTAGGCTACTTAACCCAAACTTAAACCTCGCTTAAATTTTGAGGCGCGAACATTTATCGAATTGGTGGGGTTGAGTGGTGCGCTTGCTTGGGTGGAGAGTCTTAAATGTCAACTCAAGTGCCCTTGTTAACCTCTTGGTATTACGGTAAATTCTGCAACCTCAACCGAGTGAAGGGATTAACTTATCCATGTCTACCGCCGTTATTCGCGCTTTCATCAGTCGCAATCCGAGTCGTAAATCCTTTTTTATTTATGCGGTTTTATTATTTTTGACTGAAGTCTTAATTGCTTTATATGCGCCTGCGGGTTTTATTCGTGGTTTTGTGGGCGATGTATTGGTGGTGATCTTGCTGTTTTGCATGGTGCGGGCTGTCGTTCCTCTAGCAGTCAATTCGGTAGCCAATAGTAAAGACGAGGGCATTAAGCGCTTATTTCAAACTCCTTGGCTGGCGCTTGCCGTATTGCTGTTTGCCTTTGCCATCGAGTTTGGCCAGTATTGGGGCTTAGTCGACAAGTTAGGCTTGGGTGGAAATCGCTTGGCGCGGATAGTGATAGGTAGCCATTTCGACCCACTCGATCTCGTGGCTTATTTTGTCGGTTACTTGATCTTAGTAGGCTGTTATTGGAAAAGCCGCCAGTCCTAGTATTTGAATCCGCAAGAGCCGCGTGATGTGTGTTTTCGCGGATAAGTAGGCGAGATAAGTAGGGCGAGATAAGTGGGGTTAGGGGATGCAGCAGATAACGGGGTTTTCACTGCTAACAGCACGTACTGATGGACTTGAGCCTAATCCACTGAAAATGCCTTTGTATTTCAATGGCCAGTATACTCATACCTCGATTGCTGGCTTAGTGATTGAAGGCCAATATCGCTGCGTTTTACCCAATAAAACCTCAGGGTATTTGGTCATCACTTCTTTCGATTGCCCCTTCGAAGAATCAACCGAGTTTAGTCTGCTCGATGAAGCGTTTAAGCTCATTGCGACAACCTCTTTGGCGCAAATGTATGATTCATTCTTACTGCACTCACACTGGCCCATGGCGGATAACCGTTTGCGACTGCACTATTACGGTCAGTTTGTGCTGGATTTAGTCATTACTGCGGGCAGCTCTTGGTTAACGGCGCGGCCGAAACTTAAGCTGGTTGAGGTTGTTGATCCCCAAAGCGATCCGCAAACGGCATCCTCTCTTGCTGAATTAGCCCAACGTTTAGCGCAGATTGATAAAATCAACTGAGTGAGCTTTGAATTAAATTGAGTAAAAAAGAAAGGGCTATTCGCCCTTTCATGTTTATCATTTATATCTATTACTCATGTGGAAAGTTTTATAAGCTTGCTTGCAAAGACGTTTAAAAACCTAATAAAAGCTTCCTCACATCAGCTTGTTTGAGCACCAAAACCTTAGAAGAAACCTAAAGGATTAACATCGTAACTTATCAAGAGATTCTTGGTATTTTGATAATGGTTGAGCATCATCTTATGGGTTTCGCGGCCGATGCCGGATTTTTTGTATCCACCAAAGGCGGCATGGGCAGGATAGGCGTGGTAACAGTTAATCCACACGCGGCCCGCTTGAATGCCGCGTCCCATGCGTTGAGCCGTGTTCATGTCCCGCGTCCACACGCCTGCGCCTAAGCCGTACTCAGTATCATTGGCGATCGCTAAGGCTTCGGCTTCATCTTTAAAGGTGGTGACCGAAATGACAGGACCGAAGATTTCCTCTTGGAAGATACGCATCTTATTGTGGCCTTTCATAATCGTCGGGCTGATGTAATAGCCTTCACTTTGGCCGCCATCGAGTTGGCAAAGTGTGCCGCCCAGTAGCACCTGCGCGCCCTCAGCCTTACCTATGGCCAAGTAACTTAAGATTTTATCGAACTGTTCTTTAGAGGCTTGAGCACCCACTTGAGTGTCGGTATCTAAGGGATCGCCTTGCTTAATGGTTTGCGCGCGGGCGAGCACTTTTTCGATAAAGCGATCGAAAATCGACTCTTGGACTAGTACCCGTGATGGGCAAGTACAGACTTCACCTTGGTTAAAGAAGGCCAGCAACATACCTTCGACGGCCTTATTTAAATATTCGTCCTCATGGTCCATTACATCGGCAAAAAACACGTTAGGCGATTTACCGCCAAGCTCAACGGTCGATGGAATTAAGGATTCGGCGGCGCATTTTAAAATGTGATAGCCAATTTCGGTGGAGCCCGTAAACGCAAGTTTAGCGATGCGTTTGCTGGTGGCCAGAGCTTGTCCTGCCTCGGCGCCAAAGCCGTTGACTACGTTAAGAATACCCGCAGGTAATAGGTCTTCAATCAGTTCGAGCAAGACCAGAATCGAGACTGGCGTCTGCTCCGCAGGTTTGAGTACCACACAGTTCCCCGCCGCCAGCGCAGGGGCGATTTTCCATGCCGCCATCAAGAGTGGGAAGTTCCAAGGAATGATCTGGCCGACCACGCCCAGCGGTTCTGGGAAGTGATAGCTGACTGTGTTGCCGTCGATATCGGCGGCGCTGCCTTCCTGTGCGCGGATACAACCGGCAAAGTAGCGGAAGTGATCGACAAATAAGGGCAAGTCGGCGTTTAAGGTTTCACGCACTGCTTTACCGTTTTCCCAGGTTTCGGCGACGGCTAAATATTCGAGATTTTGTTCGACCCGATCGGCAATGCGCAGTAACAGGTTTGAGCGTTCGGTGACTGAGGTTTTACCCCATGCTTCTTTGGCTGCGTGGGCGGCATCTAACGCTAATTCAATATCTTGGGCATCGGATCGCGGGATTTGGCAAAAGTTTTGGCCATTCACGGGTGAGCGATTGTCGAAGTATTTGCCATTGACCGGGGCGACCCATTTACCTCCGATAAAGTTGGCGTATTTTTCTTTGAAGTTAACGATTGCGCCTGCGGTTCCGGGTTGAGCATAAATCATAGAATCATTCCTTCTTGTTGATTAGCTTAGTGTTCTCTAACGTAACACTTGAGACTTGCATACCTAAGGTGCATCGCAAGGAGGGTGCCAAACTGGCAAGAGTTGTACACTTGTTGTGCTAACAGTATGATGAAAAGCTAATTTTGCAGATTTGAAACAGTATGGGCACTTAGGGAGTGAGGTGTGTCCTGTGGTCACTTTGTCATCGAACGGCACACTCAAGTGTGCCGAAACGGAACACAGCTCGGGGGAGCACGGCTATGACAGTTAAACCGCATTTACCATCGACACAGGCGTGGTTGGCCGATTCGTGGCAGCGCAGCATTGGCGCTGGCTTGTCCGAGTTTCAGTTACCCCAAGAACTTAGGCTCGATGCTAGCGAACTAAAGCAGAAACATGAGCAATATCAAATGCTCATAGCATTAGTAGAATCTCATGCCTTGCCCTTGTTTAATCAGTTGATGGCGCATTCTAATAGCCGACTCTTGCTCAGTGATGCTGAGGGTTATGTGCTCAGGCACTGGGGCGTGAGCCGTTACTCCACAAAACTGGCGGATGTGGCTCTGGATATTGGGGTGAATTGGCTTGAGCAACACAAGGGCACCAATGCGATAGGGACGGCGCTCACCGCCAAACAAGCGGTATCTGTGGTGGGTGAGCAGCATTTTATTCGTCAGAATCGTTTTATGAGTTGCACTGCTTGCCCAATATTTTCTCCTCAAGGTGAAATGCTCGGGGTGATAGATATCACCAGTGAGCAGCAAAGGCACACCCAGCAGACGCTGATGTTAGTGTCGAGTTTGGCGCAGCAGGTCGAGACCGCGCTTTTGTGTCATCTGCCTGATAGCCATTATCGAATCGATTTAGCGGCGCAGCCCAATCTGCTCAGTTCGGGTTGGCAGGGTATAGTGATAGCCGATAGCGATGGCCGCATCGTTGGGTATAATCCCATGGCTAAACAATTGCTTAATCAAGCTAAGGTGGGTGATAGCGTAGAGCAGTACTTAGGCGATAATTGGAGCCGTGCGGGTGGTTTTAATCAACATTTAGACTTGCATCTACAGACTCAATCCTTAAATATTCCCAGCGCCAAGAGTCGGGTGGCGATGAGCAATAAATCGCTCAATCAATTGGGTGTGCGGTTTCACGATCCTCAACTTGAGCGCGCATGGCAACATGCCAATAAGGTGATCACTAAGCAAATTCCGCTGTTAGTGCTCGGTGAAACCGGCGTCGGTAAAGAGCAGTTTGTTAAAAAGCTCCACGCCCATAGTGTGCGGCGCAGCGAGCCCTTAGTGGCGGTGAACTGTGCGGCATTGCCTGCAGAGTTAGTCGAATCTGAACTCTTTGGTTATCAGGCGGGCGCGTTTACTGGGGCAAACCGCACTGGATTTATCGGCAAAATTCGCCAAGCCCACGGCGGTTTTTTGTTTTTAGATGAAATAGGTGAAATGCCGCTGGCGGCACAGAGTCGTTTACTCAGGGTATTGCAGGAGCGCGAAGTGGTGCCCGTTGGCAGTAATCAAAGTTTTAAAGTCGATATCCAAATCATTGCCGCGACCCATATGGATTTAGAGCAACAAGTGGCGCAGGGGCTGTTTCGGCAGGATTTATTCTATCGGTTAAATGGCTTGCAAGTGCGGTTACCTGCACTGCGCGAGCGGCAGGATATCGAGCGCATTATCCATAAATTGCATCGTAAACATCGCATTGCGCCGCAGGCGATCTGCCCTGAACTGTTAGGGCTACTGGTGCAACACGACTGGCCGGGCAACTTGCGTGAGCTGGATAATCTTATGCAAGTCGCTTGCTTGATGGCTGAAGGAGATGACACCCTAACTTGGCAGCATTTACCCGATTATCTTGCACAAAAATTAGCGGCAGGGCCGTTAACAGTGGATCCGTTAAACACACAGCTGTTAAATGAAGAGCAGCCGTTAGGTGAAGAGGCTAAAACCGGTCAACATTCGGCATCACATCCGCTGGCTGGCAAAGTTGTAAGTGGCAAAGTTACGCGTGGCAACACTGCGACGCTGCCAACTACCACTGCGGTGCAATCGGATTCTCTCCACGAGGCGATTTATAGCAATGTGCTACAGGCACACCAAGCCTGTAATGGCAATGTGAGCCAATGCGCCAAGCGTTTGGGGATCAGCCGTAATGCCTTGTATCGTCGATTAAAACAGATGGGACTTAAGGGTTAATGTTAGCTCGCGGCGCTTATCAGTAAGTGTAATAAACAACGCAAAGCTCGCTTATCACGCCCATGACTAATCAACTCGCAATGGACTAAAACTGTGCCATAAACTCAGATTTCGGAGTCAGGTAAAATGAGGTCTTGATTGTAGCTTATTCATGCCTAATAGGTTTTATTGATTCATATAATCGATAAAGATCCTTTCTTTTAATTATAAATTCAGAACTATACTGCGGGCAGGCAGAAAAGAGCTTGGCGTTATGCATAGAGAGGAACTGTTATGCATCTGACTAAAAGCCTTTTAATTATTTCTATGGGTCTGGCATTAAATGTACAGGCTCAAACTTTACCAACAAATACCCTGACACGTGACAATGGCGCCCCTGTGGGTGATAACCAAAACTCGACCACAGCGGGCAGTAATGGCAGCGTGTTATTGCAAGATGTGCAGCTTATCCAGAAGCTACAACGCTTTGCCCGTGAACGTATTCCTGAGCGGGTTGTTCATGCCAGAGGCACAGGTGTCCATGGTGAGTTTGTATCAAGTGGCGATTTTAGCAACCTAACCCAAGCGGCACCCTTTGCACAGAAAGGCAAAGTCACGCCTGTGTTTGTGCGTTTTTCTACTGTTATCCACTCGAAAGGTTCGCCAGAAACGCTGCGCGACCCCCGTGGATTTGCGACCAAATTTTATTCGGACCAAGGTAACTGGGACTTAGTGGGTAATAACTTACCCATATTCTTTATTCGCGATGCGATCAAGTTTCCAGACATGGTGCATTCACTCAAACCATCGCCTGTGACCAATATGCAAGATCCGAATCGTTTTTTCGATTTTTTTAGCCACGAAGCGGGCTCGACCCATATGTTGACTCAGGTTTACAGTAACTTAGGTGTACCTGCCAGTTATCGTGAAATGGACGGTTGGGGCGTGCATGCTTACAAGTTTATTAACCAAGACAAGCAAGTGAAATACGTTAAGTTTCACTGGAAGAGTCAGCAAGGTGTAAAAGGCTTACGCCCTGATGAAGTGGTTAAGGTACAAGGTCAAAACTTTAATCATTTGACCGATGATCTCTATGGCGAGATCAATAAAGGTAATTTCCCAAAATGGGATTTATACGTCCAATTGCTCGACCCAAGTGAGCTGAATAACTTTGATTACAACCCGTTAGATGCCACTAAGGTATGGCCAAATGTGCCTGAACAAAAAGTCGGTACTATGACGCTTAATCGCATGTCAGCAAACTTCTTTCAAGAAACTGAGCAAGCGGCATTTGCGCCATCGAATTTGATCCCTGGGATTGAGCCTTCGGAAGACAGATTATTGCAAGGTCGTATGTTCTCCTACGCCGATACTCAGCTGTATCGACTCGGCGCGAATTTGTCGCAATTGCCGATTAATAAACCCTTAGTGGCGGTGGCAAACCACAACCAAGAAGGCGCGGGCAATATGGGGCATACCCAGTCCGATGTGAATTATCAACCGAGCGTACATTTAGCCTTGGCCGAAGATAATCGTTATCGTGCGGTAACGACTGCGCTCAATGGCACAGTGCAACAAACGGCTATTAGCAAGCAGGATAACTTTAGCCAAGCAGGCGTTTTTTACCGCAGCCTGAGCAAGCAAGATAGAGCCGATTTGATCACTAACTTGGCCGGTGACTTAGGCAAAGTGAACGATATCAAGGTGAAGCATCAAATGCTGAGTCACTTTTATCGTGCAGATCCAGAGTTTGGTGAGCGCTTAACCAAGGCCGTAAAAGGTGATTTGGCCGACGTTAAACAGCGTTCAATTTAACGCATCATTTTAGAGCGATTTGGTGCAGATGTTCGCGTTAAACCGCTCAAACCCAGTAAGTCCCGCAAGGCGTAATCAAGCTCTTTTCTGCCCAGTTTAAGAGGGCGTCTTGCGGGCATTTCGTCACCTCTTATTGTTGAAATCTCTATTTTTGCTGCGCGGGAGTTATTGATGAAACACAATATTACGATCTTATTATTGATGATTGCGGCACTGAGTATGTCGGTCGTGATGGGCGCAGGTTCGGCTCAGGCATCCGCAACTGTCAGCCAAGCGGACGAGCCCGATGCTGCACAAGTGCAAGTGCTGGTGGACTATTTTTTTGCTGCCGCGCGTACTGGCGATATCACAGTGCTTGAGCATTTTCTCGATGCGGGCTTCCCTATTGACCAGAGAAATAGTCAAACCTATACCGCGCTAATGGTGGCGGCTTATAACGGCCAAGGGGCTGCAACAGATATATTACTTGAGCATGGTGCTAATGCTTGTTTGCAAGATAAGCGTGGTAATACGGCAGTCATGGGCGCTGTGATTAAGGCCGAATTCAATATCGTAAAGCGGCTATACGCGAAAGAATGTGATGCGAACCTAACGAATAATGCCGGAATGACTTTGGCTGAGTTTGCCCGCTACTGGGGTCAAAGTGGCGCTTTGCAACAGGCGAGTTTAAAGCCATAAAGACATCATTTTTTGCCATCTTTTGCGCTCGATCACTCTGGGCCTTTATCTTTAATCTATTTAGATCTCAGCGTTTACTATTAGCAATAAGTCTGCTTGTTAATGGCGTCGATGCCTTTTATGGTAACTTTTTGGATATCGTTTAATGCGATGTGCATGGCCTTCGGAGAGCAAGTTATGTTTGATGCCTTACTACTGACACAAGAAGATAAACGCACGTTTGCTCAAGTTTCACAGATTACAGAAGCCGATTTACCAGAAGGGGAAGTCTTAGTTGAGGTCGACTATTCCTCGCTGAATTATAAAGATGGTTTAGCTGTGACGGGTGCAGGCAAAATCATTCGCCAGTTTCCTATGGTGCCGGGCATCGATTTTGCTGGGGTCGTGCGCGAATCGACTGATGCGAGATACCAAGTTGGCGATCAGGTGATTTTGACAGGCTGGGGCGTGGGTGAAAATCACTGGGGTGGTATGGCGCAAAAAGCGCGCGTTAAAGCCGACTGGCTGGTGCCTATGCCGCAAGACTGTGATGCCGCTAAAGCCATGATGATTGGCACGGCTGGGCTTACGGCTATGTTGTGCGTGCAAGCGCTGCAGCAAGCTGGGGTAACACCGCAAAGCGGGGATATTCTGGTCACAGGTGCCAGTGGTGGTGTGGGGTCCGTGGCGGTGACTTTGCTCGCCAATGCTGGCTATCGCGTGGTTGCCTGCAGTGGTCGGGTCGAGCAAAATGCACCTTTATTGAAGGAGCTTGGCGCCGCTGAAGTGATTGATCGCAGTGAGCTTGAACAGGATGCTAAGCCACTTGAGGCGCAGCGCTGGGCGGGTGTGGTCGATACCGTTGGCAACAAGATCCTCGCCAAAGCATTAGCGCAAATGCAATACGGTGGCGCCGCCGCTATTTGTGGTTTAGCGGGCGGTTTTGCATTACCCACAACCGTAATGCCATTTATTTTACGGGGAGTGAGTTTGCTGGGAATCGATTCTGTTTCTTGTCCATTTGAGAAACGAAAAGCGGCGTGGGAAGCTGTGATTAAAGCACTGCCTGCACATTTCTATCAGCAAGCTTGCCAGCAGATTTCATTGGCAGAGGTGCCTGATTTCTCGAATAAAATTATCCAAGGTCAAGTCACAGGACGTGTATTGGTCAAGCTGTAATCTAATACTATTTCGTTAAAGTTAGATTTAACGAATCTCTCTACTTTAAATAAATGGCAACACTAATGTGTCGCCATTTTCGTATTCCAATCATAAAGCGGATTTATGTCTATTTAGTTTTCACTCTGTTTTGAATTCACCATTTGGAATGGTTTCCATAATGCAGTTTAAGTCATTTTTTTAGACAAAACTGAAGTTGGTTAATGTTTCTGCCATGTTGTTTATTTGTAGCGGAGGCAACTCTTGATGCACTCACGTTTTGGAATGCATTCCATCGTTATGATGTTTATGTCTATTAAAACAACAAAGGTGATGACAGATGAGTAATGCAAATCTGCTAGGACGCCGTAATTTCATCAAAGGTTTAGGTGCCGCTACTGGCGTAGCAATGGTATCGCCTGTGATGGCAGTTTCTGAGAAAGCTGACGGTATTAAGTGGGATAAAGAGATTGAAATTCTAATCGTGGGTTCAGGTTTTGCTGGATTAGCGGCTGCAATTGAAGCAACGCGCAAGGGCGCAAAAGATGTACACATTTTCGAGAAAATGTCTTACTTCGGTGGTAATTCTGCAATCAATAGGGGTTTATTCGCAGCCCCAGGCACACCAATGCAGAAAAAAGAGGGAGTGGAAGATTCAGTTGAAAAAATGGTTGCGGATCAAATTGCCTCTGGCCGCGGTATTGCTGACGAGAGCTTATTACGGCATGTGGCTTCACATGCTGTAGAGGCGCTGCAAATGACGTTGGATGCTGGAGCTGAATTTCATCCATATTTGCAGCAATTAGGTGGTCATTCTGTTGCTCGAACTTACCAAACGAGCGTGAGTTGTGGTGCCGGTATTACGCAACCACTCTTAAAAGAGTGCCGCCGATTGGGTGTAAAGACCCATAACCGCGCTAAGTTCGAAGGCTTTTTATTGGGTGATAAGGGTAATGTTGTCGGCGTGAAAATGCGTGAAAACTATCACTTTGGTGAGGATCAGCCTGGAAAAGTGCTAAATATTCGCACAAAACGTGGCGTGATTATGGCGACTGGAGGGTTTGCTCAAAATATCGATTTTCGTATGGCACAAGATCCGACACTGACCTCTGAAGTAGGTTGTACCAATGCGCCTGGCGCTACCGGTGAGGGCATGTTGGAAATGTTCCGTTTAGGGGCTGTACCTGTCCATCTTGCCCATATCCAATCTGGACCATGGGCTTCGCCCGATGAAGGCGGCTTTGGCTATGTATCTAATTATTCGATTTTTAACTTTCCTCATTCAATTGCCATTAACTGTATGACAGGTAAACGCTTTATGGATGAGATTGCGGACCGGAAAACGCGTGCGGATGCTGAGTTGGCATGTCGTGATGCTAAAGGTGAACCGCTTCCTCCCATTTTAATTACGAACTTTAAAGACTCTAAGCAGCATCCTAATACTGCCAAAGTACTTAAATATAACGTGGGTTGGAAGTTCGACACTGTTGAGGAATTAGCGAAACACTTTGGCGTACCACTCGAGTCATTAAAAGCGCAGATTGAAGAATACAACAGCTATGTCAAAACGGGTGTTGATAAGCAATTTAGCAAGAACATGACAAAAGCCAAGGATAAATATATTGAAGCGCCATTTACCGTAGTTCGTTTATGGCCAAAAGTGCATTACTGCCAAGGTGGTGTGCAGGTCAATACTAAGGCGGAAGTGAAAGATAGCCTTACAGGTCAGCCTATCCCTGGTTTGTATGCTGCAGGCGAAGTCTGCGGCGGTATTCACGGCGTTAGCCGTTTGGGTAGCTGCTCAATTCCAGAATGTATGGTGATGGGTATGACTGCCGCCCGTAGCATGATGCAAGCCTAAGTGGCCAGTAAATAAGAGGAATCAATAATGAAAATGCTAAATATTGTACTCGCGCTGGTCTTAGTTGGCTTGGTGAGTCTATCTGCTCAAGCCGTTGAGCAACGCCCTTGGCATAAAGAAGTCATTGGCAAAGATTGTAAGGTATGTCACGACAATGGCATCAAACAGTTCCCGTCGGATCAAGCCTGTTTACAGTGCCATGATGTGGACGATTTAGCCAAGAAAACGGCTCGTAGTGAAGAGGATAAGTGGCAGAATCCACATAATAACCTTCACTATGGCAAAGACTTACCTTGCCAAGAGTGTCATGGTGAACATAAAGCTAAAAAGCCATTATGCAGCAACTGCCATACATTTAAGTTTGATAAGCACCAAGAGTAATCTCCACCTCTAGGCCCATTGAGAAATGGGCCTATCTTCGATTTTCACCTCCACCTCAGGAATGGGGTTTACTATAAAATGCAACGCCTTCCGCAACAGTCGTTTAAGTAAGCCGAAGTGCCCGATAGCGGCACTTCATCGTCTCTTACGCAAGGGCTAGTTGTCGTTGGCTTCTGCTAGATTTTCGACGTTGGCTTTGATTAGTGTGATTAACTGCTGGGTAGCGTCAGTTTGCGTGTTGGGATTGAGATACAGGGCCTCGTTAAATACTGGTAGCACAGGCAGATGGTGCTCGACAGGATCTAATATCTGCATATTGTTATCAATGCGAAACTCGGCAATGGGCGCAATTGCGAGATCGTTTTCTACCGCCATACATAAGGCCTGTGGCGATGGCGTCGATAACAATACATTTATCGGCCGCATCGTGAGCTGATGATTCGCAAATACCTGTGCACGTATAGGACAATTTTCTGGGTACAGTGCCATCGGAATCGTTTCGCGCTTGTGGGCATTGCCCGCTTTAGCTGCGACCCAGTGAAACTTGCGCTCAAACAGCAGTTCACCATGGGCAGGTGGCAGCCAGTGAGTGGCTACAATTAAGTCAAATTCCCCTTGGTGGAGGCGTTTAAATAGATTACCACTGACATCGGTATCTATTACCAACTCTATACAGGTGAACTCTCGTATAAATTCCAATAAGCAGCTACTGAGGTAGCGCTTAATATAATCGGTCGGCACCCCAAGGCGGATTATCTCTCGGTTTTGGCAATCTTTAAGATCATCTAGCGCTTGGGAGTTGAGCTGCATCATTTTGTATGCGTAGTTAAGTAGTGTCTTACCCGAATCGGTGAGCGTTACCCCTTTATTGTCGCGCAGCAATAGAGGCTGTCCGACACTCTCTTCCAGTTTTTTTATCTGCAAGCTTAATGTCGATTGCGTTCGACAGATCTGATCGGCAGCTTTAGATAAATTGCCGCATTCTGCAACAGCGATAAAACTTTCGAGTAATTCGATTTTTAACATGGGGTATTGAGTTTGCTCATAGTGGTATCAGTATTACTCAATATCGACTGGTCACAAACCCTGTTATCGTTTGATTGTGAGGTTGCAATGTTTTTGTTTATTGAAATGTGACGGGGTAGCTATGAGTAGCTGGGAACAAAGAACGGATTATCTTGTTGAGGTTGCGCAGCGATGCCTTAGGGGGCATCAAAGTTTTGATTTGTACCGTTCTCATCTTGTTGCTGCGAGTCAAATTTCCAAAGGAACCATCTATAATCATTTTACAACAGAGGCTGATCTAGTGGTCGCTGTAGCTTGTGCTCAATATCAGGATTGGTTGATTTCGGCGAAGCAGGATCGGCAGCAATATAGTGATCCTTTTGAGTGTGATCTGTTTCATCATTGCCAGCGCCTACATGATGTTTTAGCCCATAAGCGTTTCGTGATAGAACGCGTAATGCCTAATCAAGAGTTGTTGCAGCAAGCCTCGGAGGTTTATCGTAATCGATTTAATGATTTGCTGGATCAATATAAAAAATGGAATAAAAACATAATTTTATCCGTTGGCGATCGCCCCGGGTTTGATCGTTATGAATTACTCAAAAATTATATTCGCGGTACGATGATCAACAGCGATGATGGCAGCAAACAATGCGATGATGTGAAGACCTATTATCAATTTAGCTATGCGATGGGTCAGCTGATGGGACATTCGGATAAGCGAATTCCCACCAAACAAAAATTTACCGATTGGCTATTACAGCTACATGGTCAAGCTACTACCTCGGCAGCGTGATCGTCACTTCAAGTCCGGTTGGGATACGGTTCTCGGCTTTAATCTTACCCTTGTGGGCGGTGATCGCCGCTTCGGTGATTGCCAGCCCAAGTCCCCAGCCACCGCTTTCTCTTTGCCGTGCAGAGTCTGGGCGATAGAAGGGTTTGAAAATGGCATCGAGTTCGGCGGCATCTATGCCTGGTCCATCGTCTTTTATCGTGATTTTTACTTGATCAGCTGTTGCACTCGCCTGTAACTGAATGTCGCTTGCGGCATAGCGAATTGCATTACGCAGCAGATTTTCAATCGCGCGGGAAAGTGATTTAGGAAAATGCGCTAACTCAATTTCTTCATCGATATCGATAGTAATGCTTTTACCTTGCTGTTCTGCTTCAAATTCCGCATCGTCTAAAACTTGGCTCAGGGATTCGGCCAAGCCTAAATGTACTTTGGTTTCGTTAGTACTGAGCTTGACCCGCGAGAGCTCTAACAATTCACTGATAAGCTTTTCGAGTTGCTCAGCTTCATAACCTATGCGTTCCGTTTCGGTGGTCTGCTGACCTTTTTTACGGGCGAGGGCAAGGGATAATTGCAGTCGCGTCAATGGGGTGCGTAGTTCATGGGAAATATCCCCCATGAGCCGCTGCTGATTATTAACCATAGCTTCGATGGAGTCGGCCATGCTGTTAAAAGCCGTGGCGAGCTGACCAATTTCATCGTTGCGCTGAGTGGTGGACTTATCGACTCGGTGACTTAGGTCACCCTCTGCGAGGGCATTAGCACTCTTTTTAAGTGAGTTTAATGCCTTACCTAAATGCCACGCGAGCAAGCCACATAATAATCCCGAAAGGAAAATCGCTAGGCTTAAGGTTAATAACTTATTTTCGGCGAAGAAGAAAAACCAAGGCCGTGGATGGTTATCTGGTAGGCGGCCATAAAGTGAATAGGTTTCAGCGCCCAGATTAAATTGATAGGGACCAAACACCAGCTCATCTTTAAACTGATGGCTAATCGGTTGTTTTTCTTCATCTGCCATCAGCATAAAGCTGCGCACACCGCGACTCACCCTGTGGGTGTTGATAACTTGGCCTTGGCTGTTGACAAGATAGACCCGTAGAGGTTTACCTTCCATGTCTCTGTGTCTTTCCCAGCGCCGAAGAAAATCGGATTCCAGTAAGGCGGGGTTTTCTTGAATGCGCTTAGCTATAGTCGATAGGACTTTTTCAAGGTGAGGTGGCAGCGGCGCACGATCGTGACTCTGTTGCAGCAAGGGCAGCAGACCGACCAAGGCAATGATCAGCGAGCTGCAGAGCCAGAATCCGAGCAATAATTTGATAAATAAACGATTAGGCACAGTCGATACCGCCATTAAGGGAGCCAAATATAACCTTTGCCACGGATGGTTTTCACCCTTGGCCGACCATCGCTACGCTCGGGGAGTTTTTTACGTAGATTCGATAAATGCATGTCTAAGCTGCGATCGAAGGGCATGAGTTTTTTGCCGAGTACTTTCTCGTTTAACTCTTCCTTATTCATCAACTCTCCCGCGTGCAGCGCAAGGGTGTGCAGCAGAGTGAATTCTGTGCCTGTGAGTATGATTAATTGCTCATTACAGTAAGCTTCTTGGCGCGATGGATCTAAGCGCAGATCGCCAAACTCTTGGGCTGGCGCGGCATGGATTTCTTGGGTTGTTAAGTTCGAACGACGAATAATGGCGCGGATACGGGCGATTAACTCTCTGTCATTAAACGGCTTTGGCAGATAATCATCGGCGCCAATTTCAAGCCCAACAACGCGATCGATTTCATCGCCGCGAGCGGTCAGCATTAATACTGGCGTTTGCTTGTGTTGACGCAGTGCACGCAGTACTTCAAAACCGTTCAATTTAGGTAGCATGACATCGAGTAAGATTAGATCGTAATCCGCATTTAGTGCCAGATCTAAACCCTGTTTACCATCGTAAGCCAAGGTCAATTGAAACCCTTCTAACTCGAGCAGTTGCCCTAGTAGCTCAGATAAACCCAGATCGTCATCGATTAATAATATTCGACTCATACTGTTCCTTAATCTCTGTAATGTGGCCTTGCGTGCCCGTTTACACAGGCACTTTTAGCGCTTTGGCTGAGTATACCTGTTTTGATGTCAATTGCTGTGTAGCAATGTAAGCCAAAGTAAAGAATAGAGTTATTGCCGCAACTTTACAGTGATTTACTCAGGCAACGCCCTCACTTACATATAGGGGTTTAGACTGGAAGGGTCGAAAGTGACTCGGCTTAAAAGGGTCGTCACTGTGTCTTATTACTTGGCATATTAAAGTTGAACCATCGAGGTTAACACTATGAAAACATTATCACCTTTGAAAGCGAGCCTGTTTGCCATTCTAGCGAGTTCTGCGGTTTTCGCGACGGCAGTTAATGCAGCACCTAAGGATGCTGGCTGCGACTTCTCTAAATCTGAATTCCATAAAGGCGACCGCATGGAACATGGCGGCCGACATATGGACCACGGTGGCATGCATCGTATGTTTGAAGGGCTGGATTTAACGGATGCCCAGAAAGCTGACGTCAAAAAGTTGTTTGCCGATCAGAAAGCCACGCGCGCTGATAATCGTCCAACGAAAGAGGAACGCTTGGCCCATCGCACTGAGATGCAGGCCTTAATTACCGCGCCTAGTTTTGATGAAACACAAGCAAAGGCACTGATGAGTGCGCAGCAAGAGCAGCGTCAAATTCAAGCCATTGAACGTATGAAGCTGCATAATCAAATATTTAATCTGCTGACACCAGAGCAGCAAGCTAAGTTTAAAGCGCGATTTGAAGCACAAGCTGGTAAAGAACCTCGCGGTTAAGCGTCTTAGCTGATATACAATAGGGTCATACTTCCCAAGATAGATCCCTTATGACTCAAACTTCCCAATACGATTTTTGGGTCAAACTGGCTAGCCGCGCTTCCGTGGCTACCGCTTTGATCCTTATTCTTATCAAGATGTTCGCTTGGCTTTATTCCGGCTCTGCCAGTATGTTGGCATCTTTGACGGATTCCTTTGCCGATGCTCTCGCTTCTATTATCAATTTTATTGCCATTCGTTACGCGCTTGTGCCGCCGGATCAAGACCACAGATATGGCCATGGTAAGGCTGAGCCGTTAGCGTCTCTAGCGCAATCCGCCTTTATTATGGGCTCCGCATTTTTATTACTTTTCTATGGTGGCGAGCGTCTATTAACACCTGTTCCGGTTGAAAATGCCACCATAGGTGTAGTTGTTTCTATCATAGCGATTGTGATGACGTTAGCTTTAGTCATGTTGCAGAAACGCGCATTAGCGGCGACAAAAAGTACTGTGGTTGAAGCTGATTCGCTGCACTATAAATCAGATTTATTCCTTAATGGTGCGGTATTGTTGGCACTAGTATTAGCGCAATACGGTTGGTGGTGGGCTGACGGTTTATTTGCGGTAATGATTGCATTTTATATTGGTCATCAAGCCTTTGGCTTAGGTTATCGCTCAATTCAAGCCTTGTTAGACCGAGAGTTAGACGAAGAAACTCGCCAGCAAATCACGCAAATCGCGATGGAAGATCCACGGGTGCAAGGGTTGCATGATTTACGCACTCGTCAGGCTGGCAAAACCGTTTTTATCCAATTTCATTTAGAGCTTGATGGCAATTTGAGTTTGAATGAAGCCCACAGTATTGCCGATACGACAGGAATAAGAGTCAAAGCTGCCTTCGAAGATGCAGAGGTGATTATTCACCAAGATCCGGTAAGCTAAAAGCCGCTTGATGGTCTAATTCAAGGATGATAAAGCGATATTAATCGCTTAGGAGTAGGGATATGGCGTTATGGATAGAGAAGCAAAGCCATCGATTAAGTGAGAGTACTCAGCTCATTTGCCGTTACCATCGCTTATCGACTTGCTTTGAATTGGTATTACAGCAAGACGAAAGCCCGTTGGTTTGTCAGGGAGATGCGCAATTAGAGATAAAAAAGATGCAGCCAATACAATGGTATAAACGGCCTCTTTTTTATCTTCCAAGACATATCAAGCTTAATCATGAGGATAGGCAATATCAGCTGAGAGTTTTGCCTTTTCCCTTCTTTTGGCGTGCACGTTTGCGTTGTGCTAAAACAGGCAACATTGTGATTGAAGAATGTTTGGTGGGCCGCAAGCGTAGAAGTATCGTGCGTGTTATTTATTTGGGCATAATCAATTTACTGCGAGTAATGCTGCAAGTTATTACTTGATATTTAATAATTATGATTTTCGTTGTTCGACGTAAGCTGAACCAATGCTGTATGGTTTGTATTTTTGATAATTAAACCAATGGCACGTTAGCGTTGCTTATTGTAATATCCACGCCGTTTAATACTTTCGTTAAATCATTAGGGAATCATGATGAATAAATTATCAATTGTTGCTATCTCTTTATTATCAACATTAGCGACAGCTCAAGTATCTGCAGCAACCGACACGACAGGATTTTACGTGGGTGGCGCATTGAATAGAGTAACAGTTGATGGCGACGATTTTACTGACTCCCAGTCAGGTACTGGCGCTGGTATATACGGTGGTTATAACTTTAATGAGTGGTTTGGTTTAGAAGCTAACCTATTCGCCACAGGTGACTTAGGCGATAAGGATATTGATGTTAGCGCTGGCGCATTAAGCTTTACACCTAAATTTACTGCACAAATCAATGATATTTTCTCTGCCTATGCCAAAGTGGGTATCGCATCTATGGCGATAGTACTTGATGGTAATGGTATTGATGAAGACTTGACTGGTTTTGGTTGGACTTACGGTGTAGGTGTAAACGCCGCAGTAACAGAGCACCTAAATATCCGCGTAAGTTACGATGTGACTACAGGTAAGTTAGATGCTGATAATAACTATCTAGGATTGAAAGATATTGACACTGATATTAAGCAATTCGCTGTAGGTATGCATTATCAATTCTAATTTTTTTGAATTTGGCTTGTTTCATTAATACCAATGAAAATAAAATCAGCTGCAAATAAAAAGGGATATGAAGATATCCCTTTTTATTATTTGGTTATGAATGAGCTTGTATTGATATAACGAGTAGTAACGTTATTTTATTTACTCAATCCATCGACAGTTCTTTTAATTTCCGCGTTAAGGTATTTCGTCCCCAGCCTAAACGTTTCGCCGCTTCTTGTTTATGGCCTTGAGTATGGCGCAGCGCAGTTTCTAGCAGTATGCGTTCGAATGCGGGTTGCACCTCAGTTAACAGATCGCTGTTTCCTTCCGAGAGTTTTTGATCTATCCACTCAGTCAGGGCCGATTGCCAATCTTGGCTGCCTTTCGCCGTGTGGGTGACACTTACAGGATCTTTCAGTAATTCTGGCGGTAAATCTTGGGGTAAAATTTCTTGCCCCGATGCCATTACGGTTAACCAACGACAGGTGTTTTCGAGTTGCCTGACATTACCGGGCCAAGGTAATTGGGATAGTTTTACCGCAGTCTCCTTGGTCATGATCTTAGTTTCTACACCAATTTCCTTTGCTGCAGAGGCGAGGAAGTGGGTGGCGAGCTGGGGAATGTCTTCCCGTCTTTGTGACAGTGGTGGCAAGTGCACGCGGATCACGTTGAGCCGATGGAATAAGTCTTCCCTAAAGCCGCCTTTTTGCACTAATAATTCAAGATCTTGGTGGGTCGCCGCTATGATGCGGACATCCACTTGCACTGCATTATGACCACCGACGCGGTAGAACTGACCATCGGCAAGTACTCTGAGTAACCGTGTTTGTACATCTAACGGCATATCGCCGATTTCATCTAAAAAGAGCGTGCCACCGTTTGCTTGCTCGAAGCGACCTTGGCGGACATTGGCTGCGCCAGTGAAGGCACCTTTTTCGTGGCCGAATAACTCAGATTCGATCAAATCCTTAGGGATCGCTGCCATGTTCAGCGCGATAAACGGCTTATCTTTACGTGGGCTGTGCTTGTGTAATGCGCCAGCCACTAACTCTTTTCCCGTACCCGATTGACCATTGATCAGCACGCTGATCGATGAGCGTGAAAGTCTGCCTATGGCGCGAAACACTTCCTGCATCGCTGGCGCTTCACCTATGATTTCGGGTGTTTTGACTTGGGCTTCCTGCGCGGGTGCTGGGCTCTGTTCAGTGGCATGGGTAAGTGCGCGCTCAACCAGAGAGATAGCCTCATCGATATCGAAGGGTTTAGGCAGATACTCAAATGCGCCCGCTTGATAGGCACTGACTGCGCTGTCTAAGTCTGAGTGCGCCGTCATAATGATCACGGGAATATGGGGATAATGCACCTGCAATCGTTCTAGCAGGCTTAACCCGTCTGTGCCGGGCATACGGATGTCCGACACTATCACGTGCGGTTGCGATATTTCTAAGGCCTGCCACAGGGATTCGGCGGCGGCAAAGCTGGCGGTACTGAGCTTGGCACCTTGAAGTGCCTTTTCGAGTACCCAACGTATCGAGCTGTCATCGTCGAGGATCCACACTTGTTCACTAATTCGCATCTTGCTTCCTCATACGGTATGTCGAAATTATTTCGCGCCTAAAATCGGTAATGAAATGATGAATTCGGTGTGCCCAGCGCTGGAGAGGCAATCGATTCTTCCCGAGTGTAAACGGGCAATATTATGGGCAATTGAGAGGCCTAAACCTGAACCTTGCTCACGACCTGTCACCATTGGATAAAATAATGTGTCCATCAGCTCTGGCGGTATGCCGGGGCCGTTGTCGATAATCGATAGGGTTAACACTAGCTTGTGGCGCTGTGAACCTATGGTGACTTGGTGCTGAGTACGAGTGCGGATCAAAATCTCGCCGCCCGTATGCTCAAGCGCCTGCACCGCATTTTGTAAAATGTTCAGCACAGCTTGCTGCATTTGGTCAGGGTCCATCTCGATATCGGGAATGGATGGATCGTAATCCCGTTTGAGCTGAATGTTAGCGGGCAGCGCCATTTCAACTAACTTATAGACCTTCTGCACCACTTGATGGATGTTGTGCAGGCTATGCTGTGTCGGTCTTTGAGGGCCGAGCAGACGGTCTACTAAATTACGCAGCCGATCGGCCTGCTCTATGATGAGGGTAGTGAATTCCTTTAGCGCCGGATCATCCAGCTCCCGCGATAACAACTGCGCCGCACCACGCAGGCCGCCTAAAGGATTTTTGATTTCATGGGCTAAGTTGCGCACTAAAAACTGTGCCGCTTGCTGCTGGGCATCTTGACTCAGTTGCTGATGAATGCGTCTTTGTTGGTCGACTTGGCGCAGTTCGAGCAGGCTGAGTTCAGCCTCATCATCGAGGGGAATAAGCGTTAAATCAACGGTATGGTGCTGACCATCGAGCGTGACTAGGGCCGCTGTATTGACCGTTAAGCCTTGACCAGCGGTTACTGCATCCATCAATAACTGGGCTTCGACACCGAGGATTTGATAATGCTCAGGCAAAGTTTGTTCAACGAGTCTATGGCTGCCAACACCTAATAATTGCTCTGCTGCTGCGTTGGCATAACAAGGTTTAAGATCCTTATCTATGACAAGTACGGCGGTAACTAAATGATTGAGCAGTGTCTCTTTATCCATCGACCGTTCCTAGAAATAGGGTTGCACCACTATGGTGCACCAATCTGGTGCAAGCTGCAACTTGTCTTCATCAAACGGTTTAGTCTGGTACGGTTAATCTAACTCTATGTATTTAAAGTTTTTATACTAACTTTATCTATGCAATGAGTGGCATTAACGCTTAGCTGCTTGATGAAGAAATATCTTTCTTGGTGAACTTGATGCAAAGACTTTGCCGTTTTGAGTCAAAGCGTCAACGACTAAGATATGTTCACCTCGGTCGATGTTTTTGAGTTTAAAGGTACCACCAATTTGCGGTTGACCTATGGGGTTGCCATCGAGTTTGAGGGCCATTAAATACTGGCTTTTTAGCTCAGGGGTGATAGTCGCAACGACGTCGAAATCGCCATTATTATCTCTGACGGTTTCTTCTTCTGCTGGGGAAGTGATATTAACTTGATATTGAATGGATTCAATTGCTTGGTTTGCGTTATTTGAGTCTGTTTTGGGCAGAGGAAGGGCAATTTGATTTAAGGTCTTCTCTTTGAGCTCAACGACTTGGGCATTGGGCTGCGGTTCATCTGAGTAATGGACTTTGCCATCTTTATCGACCCATTTATAAACCGTTGCTTGCGCTAACATGCTAAATAGCACTAAGCCGATGAGTGTGAGTGAACGCATGCTAAAGTCCCTGTAGCCTTGAGATAGAGTTAATCAAGATTAGTCTCTTTTACATCAAAAATCATGGTGTTTATTATGCGGCGTCGCCACTTGGAAGGCGTAAAACGCGACAGGAAAGGGGAGCTAGAAACTGGACTGAGTTGAACGAGCTGAAGTTCGGGCACACTCATGTGCCCGAACTCGAGTTGCAAATTACACGCTTGCGTCGAGTTGTTTCTCGATCTCACTCGCTTTAACCCAAGCGGCATGCTGGGATAATTGAGTAGCATAGCGTTGAATGTGTTCGAATTTTTCAAGGTCGCCACTGTTCGCCAGTAGCTCAACTACGAAGGACATCATGATATCTGCACCTGTGAGCTTGCCTGCAACCAGATAGGTTTTATCGGCCAATCTATCATTGAAGTAGTGGCTTATCTTACTGACTTCTATTGCCGCATAATCTTCAAGGAAGTTGGTTTTACAGCCGTCCTTTTGCACGAACATATGGAGTAATAAAGGTAGCATGGCTGAGCTTTCGGCAAAGTGTAACCATTGCAGATAATCGACGTAGTCAGCGCTGTCTCTTGCTGGCGCTAAGGTGTCTGCCGCATATTTTTCAATCAGATACTCAGTGATCGCGCCTGACTCGGCAATCACTTGCCCGTCCATTTCGATAACGGGTGATTTGCCCAATGGATGAATTTGCTTGAGTTCGGGTGGCGCGAGAAAAGTCTGGCTATCACGCTGATAACTCTTAATTTGATAAGGTTGACCGAGTTCTTCTAGCAACCAGATGATACGTTTAGAGCGTGATTTATTGAGATGGTGCAAGGTGATCATTGGCTTCCCTTTTTGCTGTGAGAGTACATTTTCAGCTATCGCACCATTATGGTGCGAGAACTGTTTCTACCGTATTTAGCACACTCGCGCTTGTCATTATGTACTTCAAGCTGAGTGTGTTACGTCATTTATCGCTTAGCCTCTGGCGTTCAATTGCGCGACTATGGCCTGCGCAACGGCTTCGGATGATCCTGGGTTTTGACCTGTGATCAAATGGCCATCTGCGACAACAAAGCTTGTCCAATCATTACCTTTGACATAAGTGCCGCCGTTTTTCTGCAGCATGTCTTCAACTAAAAATGGCACGATATGAGTGAGTTGCACGGCTTCTTCTTCAGAATTACTGAAACCGGTAACCCGCTTGCCGCTGACCAATGGCTTACCATCACTGGCTTTAGGGTGCAGCAGTGCCGCAGGCGCATGACAGACGAGCCCTAGGGGTTTATTCGCTTGATAGAACTGTTCAATCAAGGCGATTGAGTGTTTATCTTCGGCAAGATCCCACAGTGGGCCGTGGCCGCCTGGATAGAAAACCGCATCATAATCCGCTGCATTGATTTCACTTAAGCGGGTGGTATTTGCTAGCAGTGCTTGTGCCTCAGGATCTTTACTAAAGCGCGCAGTGGCTTCAGTTTGAAAGTCTGGCTCATCACTTTTAGGGTCGAGCGGTGGCTGACCGCCCAATGGCGAGGCTAAGGTAATGTCAAAACCTTTATCTTTAAACTCATAAAAAGGTGAGGCGAATTCTTCGAGCCAAAAGCCGGTTTTTAAACCTGTGTCGCCGAGTTTATCGTGTGAAGTTAGTACCATTAATATATTCATTTTCATACCTTTACCTTAGTTGCTCACATCTATACGTGTGAGCTTTGGGTTTAGTTCAATCAGGATACTGTTTGGCGTTATAGGGCTAAGGTCAAAATGTCACGACTCATTGCTGGGTCAATATTGCCGTGTTCGCCAAGAGCCACCATGCCGTGCAGTTCAAGCTGTTTTACTAGGATATCAACGTGGCTGGCATCGAGATCATAGGCAGATAAATGTGTCGGAATGCCCATGGCTTCGAAGAAATCCTTAGTTTTTGCAATAGCGGCATCGATGCGCTCGTCATCTGTACCTGTGTTGATGTGCCACACACGGTCGGCGTACTGGAGTAACTTTTCGCGCTTAGCCTCTTTGGTACATTGCAGCAGAGCAGGCAATACGATTGCCAATGTACGCGCATGGTCGATGTCGTAAAGTGCAGTGAGTTCATGGCCTATCATGTGGGTTGCCCAGTCGTGGGGCACGCCTACACCAATCGTGCCGTTGAGTGCCATAGTGGCAACCCACATTAAGTTCGCGCGAATGTCGTAATCTTCGGGTTGAACTAGCACTTGTGGACCCAGCTCAATCAAGGTTTGTAACAGACCTTCGGCAAATCTGTCCTGTACGGCGGCGTTGACTGGGTAAGTGAGGTATTGCTCTGTGATATGTACAAAAGCATCGACGACACCGTTGGCCACTTGGCGTTCTGGCAGGGTGAAGGTTTTCGTCGGGTCGAGTATTGAGAATTGTGGATAAACCAAGTCATTACGGAATGGCAGCTTAGCTTGCAGTGATTTACGGGTCACTACGCTGGCGTTGTTCATTTCGGAACCGGTCGCAGGTAAGGTTAAGACTGAGCCAAAAGGCATAGCTTGAGTCACATTTGCGCCCCAGCTAGTGAGAATGTCCCAAGGTTCACCTTCGAATACCGCTGCAGCGGCAACAAATTTAGTGCCATCGATAACCGAACCACCGCCCACTGCAAGGAGGAAATCGATATTCTGCTCACGCACTTGGGCGACGGCTTTCATCAAGGTTTCATAGGTTGGGTTGGGCTCAATGCCATCGAACTCGACGACGACACGGTTGCCCAATGACTGTTTAACTTCATCTAGCGTGCCAGTTTTTCTGGCGCTGCTGCCACCAAAGAGGATCATGACTTTAGCATCGCTCGGTACTAAAGCATCAATTTCGGCGATAGTGTTTTTACCAAAACGGATGCGGGTCGGGTTGTAATAGTTAAAATTTAGCATGGATGATTTATCCCTTATTACTTTAAGTGAGTTACTTTAAATTAGCAGCGTTAAATGCGCTGCGTTAATTAATCGCCCGTCAAATTAGTAGACCAGTCGTCTAATTTCGGGGCGTGAAAATGTATTCTTTAAAAATCTGGGCTGATCGATATCAGCCAATATTAGTTTTGAGTCGGTATTAGGTTAAAGGGCCGTTTTAGGCGTTAAAATGGCTTTAGTCGTCACGAGTGCACGTTCGAGTGCCGCAGGGCTGTGGCCCAACTTGTTCATTAAGCTGGCGCCTAACCACATGTGATACAACATTTCTGCGGTTGATTGCGGATCTTGATCGGCGATTGAACTGTCGTTTATGCCAACTTGAACACAAGTGGTTAACCTGTCTATGATGCCGGCGGAACCTTTAAGTAAGGCAACACGCATGGCTTCGGATAAATCGGCCACTTCGGCGCTGAGTTTCACGACTAGGCACTTTTGATCTACGCAGCCATCGGCTTGTACGTGCAACCATTGTTGCCAGTATTGCATCAAGCGTTGATGTCCTGTCAGTGTCGAGTCATTGAATAATGCGTCTAAATCTAATTGATATTTTTCAAAATAATCAGTAATAAGCGCTTCGCCAAATTGTTCTTTGGATTTGAAGTAGTGATAAAACGAGCCTTTTGGCACTTCGGCCGCCTGCAGCAGTAGGGATAAGCCGACGCTGGAGAAGCCTTTGCGTACGATCAGCTTGTAGCCGATGTCGAGAATGTGCTGGCGAGTGGATTGAGTTTCAATTTTCATGGGGTTTAGGATAAATCAAATTAGACCGGTCGTCTAGTGTTGTTTTTATCGGCGATTTCAATACATTCGATTTAGTATGCTTTGCATTGTAAGTTTTACGCTGCCTTGAGCCAGGTTAATAAAATTGCCAAATTGATAAATGTCAGACGTATAAGGCATTCTGATGGTGAAATGGTCGGGTGGACAACATACTCACAGTGCTGAGATAAACCGTCACTGTGAGCGTTCGATTAACGATTGATATGAAATATTAATCGCACTGTCACTTAATCGAGATGACTAGAGATAGCTACAGCAATATTCGGCAATGGCAGTATTGCGGATTTTGAAGCTAACATTCGCAGCCAGCTCAAATTGAGTGCCTTCGCTAAACTCCTGCCATACGGTGCTCTCCGGTAACAACACTTCAAACCGGCCACTGGTGACTTCCATTATTTCGCCTTGGGAGGTTGAGAACTCATATTCCCCTGGTAATACAACACCTAAGGTCTGTTTGCTGCCATCGGCAAAAAATACGCTACGGCTAGCCACTTTGCCATCAAAGTAGATGTTGGCTTTTTTAGATACTGACACTTGCTCGAGTAAACTCATTATTAATCCTCTATAAATTGGCTTGAGATGAATTTATATGCATATTTAATAAATTTCAATGCATCATTTGTCGCATGGATGTGCGCATTCAATATAAGTTGATGCTAACGTTCGGTTTATTGCTTATTTCCCACTCTATCATTTTGTTTGAAATGGTCGGTATGGCGTGGCTGTCATTTAAAGTTATTAATCATTTTTCTACTTAAAAATAATGAGTTGTCGGAATTTTAGTGAACTTTTGATGAAAATAGTCGGCACCGCTTTGTTTAGCTGAGATTCTTCTCCTATAGTTTTATGGCAGGTTTGATTCTGCAAAGATTGAAGGAATGGAATTCGACGCGCGACAAGGAGTCTCACCATGGGTTTTACTCGTAAAATTCAGCTGATCAGTTTATTGATTGTCCTATTACCCCTCATATTTGCCACCGCAATAGTGACTTACATTGCTCGGGATGAATTGTTTGCCGAGGCCCAGTCTCGTTTAGTGGCTGTGCGTGAGATCAAGCAACGGCAGATTGTTGGCATGTTTCAGGACTTTTCCGATAACCTGCAGGCCGTCAGCGCCGTAATTGCCAGCCAAAAAAGCCTCGATACTCTTACTGACATAGATCAAACCTTACAGTCATTAAATAAATCCCTCGGTTTTTATGACCTATTTATTATTAGTGACGATGGCACCGTTTTATATACAGTGGCGAAGGAGTCTGATTTCGGCACCAATTTGCGTACTGGACCCTTCCATGATTCGGGATTAGCACAGTTATTCAATAAGGCATTGGGATCGGCGGGTACAGTATTACTACAAGATTTTTCCGCATACGCGCCTTCAAATGGTCAACCGGCGGCATTTATTGGCCAGTCGATTCAGTTTAATCAACAAAGATTGGTGGTGGCGGCTCAAGTATCAATCGATCGCATCAACAGAGTTATGCAAATTCGTGAGGGTATGGGGCAAAGTGGTGAAACTTATCTTATTGGCCCAAATAATCGTATGCGTTCCGATTCTTTTCTCGACCCCATTAATCGCACTGTTACGGCTTCGTTTGCGGGAACGGTAGCTCAGAATGGTGTTGATACGCTGGCGGTGAAGGAGGCGCTGGCAGGTAAATCGGGTGTGATGCAAGTGAATGACTATAACAATAATCCCGTTTTATCCGCTTATTCTCCTGTCGTTGAGCTCGGTTTACGTTGGGGTTTGATGGCTGAAATTGATGTGAGTGAAATTGCTGCTCCCGCCTACCGTATGATGTTTATCGGCTTATCTGTTTGTGCAGCCGCCTTAGTGTTGGCATTCGCTGCTGCTAAGTTAGTTACAGGGTTTGTATTAAAGCCGCTCGGCGGTGAGCCTGAGGACATGTGTAATTTGACCAGTATGATCGCCTCTGGCGATTTAACTCATAATTTACCGCATGTTCAAACGGATAATCACCTGATGAGTTGGTTGGCGCGGATGCAAACTAAGCTCAAAGAAATCATCAGTCAGCTGGTGGGCGTTGGGCATGAACTTGAATCCGCCGCCGAACAAAATTCTGCCGCCATGACCCAAGCCGATTGCAGTATTCAGATGCAGGCGAAAGAGACTGATATGCTGGCTACTGCGGTTGAAGAAATGAGTTATGCCGCCGCGGAAATCAGCACTAATACAATGAAATCCTCCGATGAAGTGTCTGCTTGTACCCATTCGAGTGAAATTCTGTCGCAAAATTTGGCCAGTACACGTAAAAGTTTGAAGGTGACCCTGAGCAGTTTTGCGACCATTCATCAACAAGTCGGTAGTCTTGAGGCCGACAGTCAGAAAATCGGCTCGGTATTGGCTGTGATTAATGCGATTGCCGAACAAACGAATTTGCTGTCACTTAATGCGGCGATTGAAGCGGCGAGAGCTGGTGAGCATGGCCGCGGCTTTGCCGTAGTTGCCGATGAGGTACGTCAGTTAGCGGTTAAGGTTCAGTTGGCGACTCAGGACATTGGCCAAGTACTAAAAGGCATTCAGCAGCAGTCTGGCGTGCTGGCGCTGCATAGTGTGACTTGTACTACTGAAGCCTCTAAAACCGCAGAAGATGCCGATGGTATGCAAACCGCAGTGGATGACATAGCTTTGCGCTTAGAAACCTTAAAGGCACTAATGATCCAAACCGCCACCGCCGCTGAGGAGCAAACAACAGTTTCGGCAACGATTGCACAGGGGATTGCGGGCTTGAGCGTGGCGGCGGAAGAAAATAGCGCGGCGATCAGCCAAGTGGCGGCGAGTACGCGCAGTTTGTTAGGGTTAGCGAATCAGCTTGGTTTAACTACGGCACAGTTTAAGGTGTAGGTATTTGCGCGGTATTTGCCGTATTCAACCTTAGTTGATGCTGCAAATATGACTGAGCTGGATGTTACACATCCGCCAGAAATGGATTTCTGGCGGATATTTTTATTGAGACTTCAGCTGGTTATCCCATGAGTGACAATTAGCGCTTACGCCAAATGGTCATTTCTGAGATGGAATGTTGGAATTTACGTTTTGTCTCGCGGATGACGAAGGGAATCTCCTTCACTGCGACTAGCTCAAATTGGCCGATCAAGGTTTCGGTCAGGCCATCTAAGGTGGTGAAGTTCTCTCCTTTGACTTTAACGCCACCGAGCCATTTATCCTTGGGCGTATAATCCTCTAGCCAAGTATAGGGCGAAGCAATCACAAGGTATCCACTTTGATTAATCCGCTGGGCAATACTGGTTAAAAAGTGCTTAGGTTCGTTCAGTCTGTCGATAAGATTAGAGGCATAAACCAAGTCATAACCTGTGTACATTGGCTTTAAATTACAGGCATCACCCTGCATAAAGTTGACCTTTTTCGCCTCAAGCTCATATCCCAGTTTCGCGAGACTCGCACTCTTAAATTCTTGTAAGTCGCCTTCGGTACGTATGGTGTAGCGTTTTTCACCTTGTTCGGTCAGCGCATAGGCCTGTTGAATAAAGCGTGCAGAAAAGTCGATACCATCAACATGATCAAACACTTTTGCCAGTTCAAAACTCGCGCGACCTACGGAGCAGCCGATATCGAGGGCTTTGGCGGTATGGCTAAGCTGAATTTCACTGAGCGCTTGTTGCACGCCATTGACGCAGAAGTTAGCCACCCCGAAATATTCGGCACCATAGTGAAACTCAAGGTATTGGGAAATCAGTTCATCGGTTTCGTACACATTGACCTCGGCCATTTGGGCAGGATTTTGCGTGGATTCCACATAGCGGAAGCCAGCGTGTTGATAAAAATGTCGACGAAACGCATAGCGAGACGAAGCAATGGCTTCATTACCCGTGGAGATCCACGAGCCACCTTTGATGAGATTATGTTTACCATCGAAGGTTGGGGTCGAAAAATCATCGTAGAGTGGATGTACGGCAAAACCGTTAAAGCCGTCGATTGCGGTTTCTGTCCATTGCCAAACATTACCGACAATATCGAAAAAGCCATTATGCTCGAAGCGATTCACTGGGCAGGAAGAGGCGTAATAAGCCAAAGCAATATTGCCCGGCACTTCATGCCAGTCTGGCGCATCGGCAGGTACATTCTCACGTAAAATGTACCATTCGGCTTCCGTCAGTAGGCGAATATTGCTTTGCTTTTGCTCGGCTTTCCAATTGCAGAAGGCCTTAGCTTCGAGTTGATTCACTTCTACAGGCCAGTTTAATGGCAGCGGGATTTCTTCCGCTAAGTTACGTTGCCACCATTTATCTTGTTTTAAGCGCCAAAAGCGCGGCATTTGAGCTTGGGTATAGGCAAGCCAAGCTTGGCCTTCTTCATTCCAAAATTGGGGTGAGCGATAGCCGCCAGCTTCGACGAATGCGAGATACTCTTGATTCGAGACTAAGAATTTAGAGGCCTTAAAGTCGGCAACATTAAAGATTTTATGGCCGTATTCGTTGTCCCAGCCGTAGGTTTGATCTTGTTCAGTTTTACCTAAGGTCACTTTTTGCCCTTTTACAGCTAATAAACTGTTGGTCTCGGCAGGGGCGGTGTCTTGGCAAGCAGGCCAGTAGCTGTTAGGTGCGACAAGTTCCAGTGGCAGTTGGCGGATGATCACCGATGAGGTTTCTAAGTGAATACGCTCATGTTCAATGCCCATTAAAATGATCCAAGCTGGGCTGTCTTGAGTGAGCGGCAGCGCCAGCGGCATTTCATCAATCACGCGATTGACGACAGCGTTAACTTGCTGGCGATAGCTGCGCACTTCTGCCACGTTCGGCCATGGATAATGTTGCTCGTTCAGATCGTCCCAAGACATCTCATCGACACCAATGGCAAACATGGATTCGAAGTTATCGTTTACCCGTTCGTCGAGAAATTTGCCGAGTTTGAGCTTGTTGATATAGAAAGTGGCCGTATGGCCAAAATAAAAGATCAACGGATGACGCAGCGGCTCGGCTTTGAGGTAATAGGCGCTATCTTCTTGGATCAAATCAAACAGTGACTCGTACAGAGCCCATGTGTGATTAAAATACTGCTTAAGCTCTTGACGCTTTCCGGCCTCAGTTTCACCAATGAGCTTAAGGGTTTGAGGGGGTTGCGTTATGGGCTTATCCATAGGCAAGTAAACTCCGTATTTATCGGCCTGCGCTGCAAGCATGGGGACATGAATCTATCGTGTGTGACTCTATACGCGATTACTGGGCTCAGGATCACTTTGTCAGCTTAATGTGTCGATTTGATTTACAAACTAACAGAAACACGAATTGAGTCCAACATCAGCCACTGGCGCTAAAACATCTCGGATATGACCTGTAGAGTTAAGATTATCTTACAAAGGAAGTGAGCACTGCGTTTTGTGATGCCAGCCTTTTTAGGATTAAAATTATTTTATCCCTGAAGAGTATTTTCTCTGTCGGGGTTAAGGCAGAATGATCCCGTCCGTAAAATTATTATGCAGGATATAACGGGATGACAATTAACGCATTATGGATACCCGCCTGGTACGAACTTGATCAATCGATCGTAGTGGGTGTGACTGAGGAGTTTGTCTTTCATAAGACTGTCGCAAACGAGGCGTTAACATTTTACAGCGGTGCAAAGGGGAGTGATGCCGTCAAGGCTACGGGAACCATTTCGGCCATTAAACATAATGTCTTGGGGGGCATTGAAAGTGTCGATGCACAGGGGCTCGATTATACGCTGGTATTGCAAGATGGACGGCGTTTATTAGTCAATGCTGAGGAAAATCCAGGATTGATTTATGAGTGGGTTGATGACAGTTGGCAGCCGTCAGATATGGTCATCACAGATTGGACGTTGGCAGTACAATTTGCGTCTTTATCACCATTGACGCCAATAAAGTAATTGAAGATTTATGGTTGAGTGACTAAATAGGTAAGTGCAGTTAACGTTCGGGATCTGACGTTGACTGCGCTTTTACTAATTCTGCAAGTTGTTGGTATTCTTTTTTAATTTCTGCGACATATACATCGTGAAAATCCAGCTCATTAAACTCATCAAGGCAGAGCTGGTAACGGCGTAGCTGCTCAGCTTTTTCCTCAGCGGTATCCCATCTTTTCATTAGCATAGCGTTTGATTCCATTCATCAATTAATTCCTTAATTACTTCACTTATTTTAACGACAGTGATTGCTATTTAACTCAGCGGGTTTGAAATTTATCGGATGTCTCTATGCCGTTGGGCGTCATGCAATATAGAAATCTATTTTAAACAGAGTGTTGAAGCCAAAAAGTTGGTTTTACCGTATGAAGATGTATTTTTTCCCTTATCTTATTCGGGACAAATGCTTACACAGGCATCAGCCATAGCCTGATTGTGTTGCTAGCTTGAGGATGGGATTGTACCTATGAGCATTTTGCTCTAGATTGATATTTCTTTGTTTTTATCTTCTGGCCTTGAGTCTTTTTTGTCCTTTGGAGCCGCGTAATGGCGAATATTATGTTAGTTGCCAATCTCAACTGTGATCGGATCTTATTGCTTGATAAACCTTTAAAAACAGGTGGGCGTTTCCATTATCAAGATGGTGGGCAAAGGCTAGGTGGTGGCGGGGCAAATACTGGATTAGGTTTAGTTTGGGCTGGGCATAGCGTCGCGTTGGTGAGTCAAGTTGGTCGTGATGATATGGGGGATTGGTTGATTGCAGAAGCTAGCACTCAAGGGCTCGATTGCCGTTTAGTGCAGCGCCGTGCCGGTAACACTTGCGAAATGCTGCTCGTAATGACGCCAGACGGCGAGCGAACAATTATTCGGCCACAAAGACCCATATTTGAATTATCGGTACCGCCGAAATGGCAACCATGGGATGCGTTATATTTTAATACTTCCGCAGAAGGCACTGTTAGTTGGGCAAAAACAGCTTTAGAACATTGCCTAGTGGTCGCGCAATTAGCCAAGGATGATAGGCAGAGACCTTGTCATATTTTGCTGGCCTCTATGAGCGATATGCAGGGGAGGTGTGAAGCGGCATTCTGGGAGTATGGTGTGAGTATTGCTGGCAATTCATTAGGTTATTTTATTGTCACCGATGGCATCAATGGGGCTAAGGTTTACACGCACGATCAAGTGCAGCATGTTGCGGCTATCCCTGCCACTGTAGTTGATACTACAGGCGCTGGCGATGCCTATGCCGCAGGGCTTATTCATAGTCTATGCACAGGCCAGTCGATTACTGAGGCAATGGCAGAAGGCTCAGTGTGGGCGGCGTTTGCAGTGGCAACCGATAGTTCTATTCCTGGTGAGGCACTAAAACAGTATTTAGAGGCGAAGCAAATCGCATGAAAAATCTGTGGGCGAGCTGTTTGAGTCATCTTTCTGTCATACGCCCTTGCTAGAGTATGTCTTGTGGCGCATAGCTCTTGTCCCTTAACGTTTTCTTGTGCTTTTCTCCCATTTATTGGTTAGTATGTTTTTTGCCTCGTTTCCCCAACGAGGCATTTTTTTTGCTCAAAATAAAGTTATTCCATCGCAGAACATTCATAAGGTTGAAATGTTGTGCGGCCATGGCGCAATTGCGTTAACATTTATTCAACTAAAATAGTTATCGTGACATTAAAATAATAAGCCACTCAAGGTGTTCTGTAGTCTTTGGAGTTGAGAATGGGCAATAACGCTTGGAATGATAAGAATAAATTTATTTGGTTGCTCTCTGTTCTGCTTTTGGTCGCCTTTTTAGTGACCAGTGGTATCAGTTACAAGGTGGCCCATGACTCACTGAGTCAACAAATCGAGAGTAATACCCTACCACTCACAAGTGACAATATTTACTCTGAAATTCAGCAGGATCTGCTGCGACCTATCTTTATTTCATCCTTGATGGCGCAGGATACCTTTGTTCGCGATTGGACATTAAGTCACGAGCAAGAGCCAGAAAAGCTGATCCGTTATCTTAAGGAAATCCAAGAAAAATACGATACTGTCACCAGTTTTTTTGTGTCAGAAAAGAGCCGAAATTATTACCACTCCACGGGGATTTTAAAACAAATCCAAGATGTTGAGCCAGATGATGCTTGGTACTTTCGAGTGCGATCTTTACCCGAATCTGAGCATTATGAGGTTAATATCGACGCCGATACGGCGGACCGCAGTAAAACAACCGTATTCGTAAACTATAAAGTTTTTGATTTTGAAGGCAAATTTATAGGCGTTACCGGTGTGGGTTTGGCGGTTGAAAAGGTTAAGTCCCTCATCGAACTTTATCAAAAACGTTATAACCGCCGAGTGTTCTTTACCGATAGGCAGGGCAATGTCACCTTGCATGGCGATGAATATGATGGTGCAGATTCGCTGCAAACCAGCTTAGGGCTTGAAAATTTAGCGACGCGTATTTTAACGAGTCCAAGTGCGGCTTTTAGCTACCAGAGAAATGGTAAAACCGTTTATCTCAACAGCCGTCTAGTTCCCGAATTTAAGTGGTATTTGATTGTTGAGCAGGAAGATGCGCCACAGGAACGCGAGTTACTAAATACTTTTTGGGGCAACTTGGCGTTAAGCCTAATGGTGACTCTAGGGATTTTATTCATCTCTAACATGACTTTAGGTCGTTATCAGCGCAAATTAGAAGTAATGGCGTCTACCGATAAGCTCACTGGCGCCGCTAACCGTCAGGTGTTTGATGGGTACTTTAGGCAGGCATTAGATAAAGCTAAGCTGACACAATCGCCGATTTCAATACTCTTGCTGGACATCGACCATTTTAAAAAAGTGAACGACAGCTATGGGCATGGGATTGGTGACTTAGTATTAAAAACCATGACAAATATGCTGCGGAGCGCACTGCAGCAACAGGATATCTTATGCCGTTGGGGCGGCGAGGAGTTCTTGATTTTACTTCCGGGGATGGATTTAACCCAAGCGGCAGAGCTGGCTGAGCAGATCCGTGAGCTTATTTTTCAGCGGGAAATTAAAGTGAATGGCTTACACATTTCTATTACCGTTAGTATTGGCGTTGCTGAGCATCAGGCGCAAGAGCCTGCGGAAGATCTGATCAAGCGTGCCGATCTGGCCTTGTATCAGGCTAAAGAAGCCGGTCGAAATCAAGTGGTGTTAAATCATTCATAGATTTAGCCTCGTGCTTACTGGCGGCAAGATTGCGCCTACTTTTATGAGTTATTGAGCGAGTTGATTGTGTTACTGGCGCATCGCAGTTTACACTCTGGCGGTAATGCGAGATGGGTTATGGATTGGGAGTGACAGATGTCAAAGTTGTTGATCAATAAGTTATCAGGATTGTACTTAGGAACCCATCTTCAAGACATGTCCGGTGTTGCTACTGGGATTGATGGTAAGCAAGCGGCTCAACAACTGTTAGTGCATATCGACCATGTAGACGGGGACGCACAGGCCGATCCTAAACACCATGGCGGACTCGATCGCGTGCTACATCACTTTCCCCGCGAGCATTACGGCCAATATCGTCGTTGGGATTTAATCACTCAACTCGAAGATGCGCCCAGTATGGGAGAGAACATCAGTACCGTTGGGCTGAACGAAACCCAAGTTAATATTGGTGATATCTTACAAATTGGCGCAGTAACAGTGCAGGTTACTCAGCCACGTTCACCTTGCTTTAAGTTGAATCTGCAATTTGGGCACAAAGAATTTGCCCTCGCCATGCAGCAGAGCCAATTATGTGGTTGGTTTTATAGAATTTTAACCCCAGGGATTATTCAGTTAAACGATAGGATTGAGTTGGTTGAGCGCCGCACGGACATTAGTGTTGCCGAGGCTATGTCACTCTATTTCTCGCCAACGTTTAATGCTAGCGGCTATGATCGTTTAGCTTGCTGTGAGGGATTAGCGCAGAGCTGGGTGAATAGCCTACAACGGCGCTTAGCATTACAGACAGTAGAAGATTGGCAAATGCGCTTATATGGACCGAGCGGTAAATAAGTATTTATATTCATAATGATAAAACAGGGATGACCTTATGATTGAACCCGTTACAAAAAGTGATAAAGATTTTGGCTTACTGGTATACGCCTCAAGCTTTGTTGGATACCTAGTGCCGCTGGGCTCGATTCTGGGTCCTTTGATTATCTGGCTAATGAAGCGTGAAGAGTCTGCATTTGTCGATCAATGTGGCCGTAGTTGTTTGAACTTTAAATTGAGCCTGCTGATTTATGTAATCATCAGTGGCGTACTCGCTTTGGTCGGGATAGGGTTCATCTTTTTAGCCATACTCGGCATATTCGATTTGGTGTGCACAGTGCTGGCGATTATTAAAGCCAGTGAGGGTAAGGTATATAAATATCCATTAACGATTAAATTCATTGATATGGATTAATCGCTTTTTCGAATTAAAGAAAAACGCCTTAGATGTTTCCATCTAAGGCGTTTTTTTATGGCGTAAGTTTAAGGTGTTACACCTTAAACTTGGCCACTAAGGTATCTAAGCGGTGTGACAGTTGATTCAAGGCTAAACTCGCCTGTGCTGCCGCTTGTGCAGTATTGGCAGTACGTTGAGTAATGTCATTGATTTCAGTGACGTTACGGTTGATGTCCTCCACCACTGTGGATTGTTCTTCCGTTGCCGCAGCAACTTGAATGTTCATGTCGCTGATAAGACCAATGCGATCGCTAATGCCAATTAACGATTTGCTGGCTTCATCGACGGCCACAACCCCCTCGTGGGAGCGAGTACGACTCTGAGCCATCGCATTAACCGCGCGGCTGGCTTCCGATTGCAGCTTGTCGATCATGCCTTGCACTTCATTGGTCGATGCTGCAGTGCGTGATGCTAAGTTACGTACTTCATCGGCGACGACAGCAAAACCGCGCCCAGCTTCACCGGCACGTGCCGCTTCGATGGCCGCGTTGAGGGCTAACAAGTTGGTCTGCTCAGAGATAGCGCGGATCACATCTAAAATCCCACCAATGGATTTAGTGTGGGTCGCGAGGGACTCAATCACTTCGCCCACTTGGCCAACGTCCTTCGACAATTGGTTAATGGTATCACGGGCACGGGTCACGACCACTTGACCGCTGCTGGCTTCAGTGTCGGCATCTCTGGCGGCAACCGCTGCTTGGGCGGCATTACTGGCGATTTCGTTAACCGTCGCGCCCATTTCATTAATGGCTGTGACCACCATCATAGTTCGATCTTTCTGCTCGTGGCTGTCTTCTAAGGTTTGCTGTGCCTGATTCGACACATCCTTAGCCGAGAAGCCGAGTTGTTCGCTGGTTTGCGCTACTTCGATGACCGAATCTTGGATCTTGCTGATAAAGCTGTTAAATCCTTTAGCGAGTTGCGCAATTTCATCTTCACCATTGACGGGTAAGCGTTGGCGTAAGTCACCTTCACCTTCGCCTATGTCGCGGAACATAGCGGCAACTTGGGCTATGGGGCGGCTCACAGAGCCCGCAACAGCGATAGCGAGGACAATAAAGCCCGCAGCAATGATTAGCGTCCAGATTAAGATCTGATAAGCGGCTTCGGTTAATAGCGCAAACACTTCGGCTTCTGGCACTTGTGCCACTAAATACCAATCCATAGATGCGATATAGCTACTGGCAACCAGCATGTTTTCGCCATTGATCTTGGTATTGATCAGATTGAAATCGCTGCGGTTTAATAATGAGCTTGAACTCGCATCCTTGTATAAGTTGCTTAGGCTGCTCTTACCAATTTGGCTCGTATCTGGGTGGAGTTTTACCTCACCTTTAGCATCCACTAAGTAGACTAAACCGGTTTCCTCAATCTTAAACGAGCTTAGTAAGCGCACCATATCATCGAGTGATTTAGCGAGCCCAACTAAGCCACGACCATTGGGTTGTTGGTAGTTGATGAAGAGTTTGACTTCGCCGTTGGCCTCAGTGAATACGTTCAACATACGTTCTTGGCCACTGTCGCGGTAACCAAAAAACCAGCCATCCTGCGCGGGGGTGAGCACGCGCAAAAATCCATCCTGAGTGTAATAGGCGGCAGTTTGTCTGTCGGCGTAGGAGGCTTGCGCTAGCTTATATTGACGCGTGATGTCTTTCAGTTGGGCAACCACTTGGGTTTCTTGGGCCTGCGGTCTGCCATCTTCGAGCCATTGCAGTAACATGCGGCTACTGGCTAATTGCTCTGCAGCATTCATTAAAGTGGAGATGTCGAGATCGATCTTATTGCGGATCTGCATCATCAAACTCGGCAGTTCCGAACCTAACATCCGTTGTTGTACGACATTTTTAGCGCTACGTTGGCTTAATACGCCGACGAGTATGGTCGACAGCAGTACTGCAAATGTCACTGTTAGCAGAATTTTCTGCTTAATGGTGAGGTTATTAAATATCATAAATATCAATATGCCTGTGTTGGACTGTTTTGCGTTATCGGTCAACGCACTCTTGTACGGTAAAAGATTATCGGACAGGAATGTGAAAAGTTAACCTTAGTCTAGGCCGAATGCCGAATAAAACAGCGTATAAAAAACTTATTTGGCTTAACCCGTTGGTCTTGCAGTAGATCTAATTATGTAGAGTATAGATGGAAATGAGATGGTGATTGAAAACGAACTCTTTTTTGTGTGGCAATTGTGGCTAATGTCGTAGCTAAGGGCAAGCAAAAAAAGTGAGATATTTGTGTCAAAGGTGAAAAAAAGGCGCTCTATTGAGCGCCGTTATTAACATTTGTTGGCAACTAATTACATGTTGGGATAGTTAGGACCACCACCGCCTTCCGGCGTAACCCAAGTGATGTTTTGACTAGGATCTTTAATATCGCAGGTTTTGCAGTGAATGCAGTTTTGCGCATTGATTACAAATTTAGGCTGACCCGCCTCTTCGACAATTTCATACACACCAGCTGGACAGTAACGTTGTGCTGGCTCATTAAACTGAGTCAGGTTGATGCCCAGTGGAATGCTGCTGTCTTTAAGACGTAAATGGCAAGGCTGGTCTTCTTCATGATAAGTGCTCGACAGATACACTGAGGACAGTTTATCGAAGCTAAGCTTGCCATCCGGTTTTGGGTAATCAATCTTGCTGTAAGCGCTCACTGAGGCCATTTGTGCATAGTCTGGGTGTTCATCACGTAGCGTGATCGGGAACTTTCCACCAAACCAGTTTTGATCTATGTAATTGAATGCGCCGCCTAAATAGGTGCCAAATTTATGCATCGCTGGGCCAAAGTTGCGCGATTTATACAGCTCCTCATGTAGCCAGCTTTCTTCGATATGAGTCTGGTAACAGTCGAGATCTTTACCGCCTTCAACACCCGCCATCATGGCTTTGCCTAAGGTTTCTGCCGCAACGATACCGCTCTTCATCGCAGTGTGAGTGCCTTTGATTTTCGCGAAGTTCAAAGTCCCTGCGTTACAGCCGATGATCAGGCCGCCGGGGAAGCTCATCTTAGGAAGCGAGTTCAAGCCGCCTTTAGTGATAGCACGGGCGCCGTAACTGAGACGTTCGCCACCGGTTAAATACTTTGCAATCACAGGATGGGTTTTATAGCGCTGGAATTCGTCAAATGGGCTCAGATGCGGATTTTTGTAGTTCAAATCAATAATAAGGCCGACCGCAATTTGGTTATCTTCCATGTGATAAAGGAAGCCGCCACCCGATGCGCCCTCGGTTAATGGCCAGCCACCTGTGTGAACGACTTTGCCTTGTTCGTGTTGCTCGGCGGGGACTTTCCAAATTTCTTTGAAGCCTAAACCATAATGCTGTGGTGTTTTACCATTATCTAAATGGTATTTTTCGATAAGTTGCTTGCCTAAGTGGCCGCGGCAACCCTCGGAGAAAACGGTATATTTAGCATGCAACTCCATGCCTGGCATAAAGCTGTCTTTGGGTTCGCCATCGGCACCCACTCCCATATCGCCAATTAAAATACCTTTAACGCTGTTATCGGCGTTAAATAGCAGTTCGCTGGCGGCAAAGCCGGGGAATATTTCGACACCGAGTTCTTCTGCGCGATTGGCAAGCCAGCGGGACAGATTACCGACGCTGATAATAAAATTGCCGTCGTTGTGCATGGTTTTTGGCACAAAAGCATTAGGCATGACTCGGCCGTCGGTGGCTGAGCTGAGTAGGTAGATTTCGTCGTGGGTGACAGCGGTTTTTATTGGGGCATCTTTTTCACGCCAGTCGCTGAATAGCTCGTCTAGCACTTTTGTCTCGAACACTGCGCCTGACAGAATATGCGCGCCCACTTCTGAGCCTTTTTCTACCACACAGACGGTAATTTCTTTACCTGAATCCTGTGATATTTGCATTAATCGACATGCCGTGGCCAAGCCAGCTGGACCAGCACCGACGATAACAACATCGAATTCCATTGATTCGCGTTCCATCAGTTCACCTCTTCCTTCACGTTTCCCCGATTTTTATCGAGTGTTGTAGTTTGTAAACGGGCGTTTTATTGCTTGTACCACCTTACCTGAAAATAAGATAAGGTCACAGTGGATTACGCTGCTGTTTAGTCTAATTCAATACAAATCTTTAGGTGAGGACTGTCACAGATTATTCACGCTAGCGTGATCTAGGTTAAGAAATACCTGTTTAGGGGTATAGCTAGTGGGTACTTTCGGCCTATAATCACCGACGACGGTTCTCCGAGCTTGCCTGCCTAAGTCGAAAGATATGGAGGTGTAGCCGTGGTAATAATGCCACCGGGGTGGGATAAGAAATGCTCTCACCTCCCACACTTGGAAAGGTGATCATGTCTCAATTACAAGACAGCTTTGGTCGAAAATTTCACTATTTACGGATGTCAGTCACTGACGTTTGTAACTTCAAATGCAGTTACTGCCTCCCTGATGGTTATCATCCTGAAGGTAAACCAAAATTTTTATCTCTCAATGAGATAGAAAACTTAGTCTCCGCATTTAGCCACGTCGGCACCCAAAAAATCCGCATTACAGGCGGTGAACCTACCCTGCGTAAAGACTTTACCGACATCATACGTGTCGTCGCCGATAACCCGCGCATTCATACTATTGCGACGACCACTAATGGATATCGACTCGAAAAGCATGCCAAAGAATGGTTCGATGCGGGCTTGCGCCGTATCAATGTGTCCGTGGATAGTTTAGATCCCAAAATGTTTTACCAAATCACTGGCGAGAATAAATTCGATGAAGTGATGCGGGGGATTGATGCCGCCTTGTCGGCGGGTTTCGAGCGAGTAAAAATTAACGCCGTCCTGCTTAAAGGCTTAAACGATAAAGATTTGCCACGTTTTTTACACTGGATTAAACACACGCCAATCGACCTGCGTTTTATCGAGCTGATGGAAACGGGTCTTGGTCGTGAGTATTTTGAAGCACACCATTTAGCGGGCGCCGACATTAAAGCGCAGTTATTGGCAGATGGCTGGCAATTAGATACGCCAAGTGCCTCCGATGGCCCAGCGCAAAATTTTAGCCGCAGCGATTATCAGGGCCGTATCGGTTTAATCATGCCTTACGCCAATAATTTTTGTGCCACCTGTAACCGTTTACGGGTATCTGCTAAGGGTAAGTTGCACTTGTGCCTCTTTACCGAATCCGGTGTCGATTTACGTGATCTGCTACAGCATTCCAGTCAACAAGCGGAATTGATTGAGCGTTTGCACGGTCAATTAGCCCAGAAGAAAGAAACCCATTATTTGCATCAAGGCATCACAGGTGTCACTCAGCATCTTGCCTCTATTGGCGGCTAGACCAGGTTTTAGGTCTGTTGCCATAGCCAATTTAGCGCGAGTATAAGCACAATTTCCCTTGTACCCTGTTTTGACCTCAATTAAAGGATCGCTCCAATGAGCAATGTATTTACTCATATTAATGCCGATGGCAATGCCCATATGGTTGATGTCACTGAAAAAGCCGTTACCGAGCGCGAAGCCCGTGCAGAAGCTTTTATCGAGATGGCGAGCACGACACTCGAGATGATCATGAGTGGTAGCCACCACAAGGGTGATGTGTTTGCGACCGCGCGTATTGCGGGCATTCAAGCCGCGAAAAAAACCTCAGACCTTATCCCTCTCTGCCATCCGCTGATGCTAACGAAAGTTGAAGTCGATTTAGAGGCACAACCTGAACATAACCGCGTGCGTATTACTAGCCTGTGCAAGTTATCCGGCAAAACGGGCGTAGAGATGGAAGCGTTAACTGCGGCTTCAGTGGCGGCGTTAACTATCTATGACATGTGCAAGGCCGTGCAAAAAGATATGGTGATCTCCCAAGTCCGTCTGTTGGAAAAGCGTGGCGGCAAGTCGGGACATTTTAAGGTTTAGCGTATCAAAAACGAGAGAAGACTATGATTAACGTGTTGTTTTTTGCTCAAGTTCGAGAATTGTTGGGCACAGCTAAATTAAGTCTAGAGGCGAGCGAGCAGACTCAAACTGCCGAAGCATTACGGGCAACGCTGGCGGCCACCGACGACAAATGGGCTAAAGTATTAACCTCTGACAAATTGCTGGTGGCGGTAAATCAGACCATTAGCCAATGGGATACACCTGTAAACGATGGTGATGAAGTCGCCTTTTTTCCACCCGTTACCGGAGGTTAATATGCGTTTATTACCCGCAGTTAGAGTGCAAGAGGTCGATTTTAGTGTGGCTGACGAATATCGCCAGCTAGCTCAAGATGATAGCGATGGTGCCGTAGTCACCTTCGTCGGCAAAGTGCGTGATTTTAACGATGGCGCCGCGGTGACAGACCTAACCTTAGAGCATTATCCTGGCATGACCGAAGCCGTGCTAGAACAAATCGTTGCCGAGGCGCGTAGCCGTTGGCCGCTCAATAAAGTGACGGTTATTCACCGTGTCGGTACTATGACTCTGGGTGAGCAGATTGTGTTTATCGGCGTAACCAGCGCCCATCGCAAGGCCGCTTTTGCTGCTTGTGAATTCTTAATCGACTTTTTAAAAACCAAGGCGCCATTCTGGAAATTAGAAGCGGGCGTGCAAGGTAAAAGCTGGGTTGAGGCGAAAGATGCCGATGAACAAGCGGCTAAGCTATGGCAACACAAAGACTAGTCGCGTGGCAGAGATACTCGTAGTCACAACGCAGCTTGCCAGTTTAAGACCCGCGCGAATATTGCACTAAGGTGACCCAATGCAGAGTTTGACCCGTTTCTTTCATATTCTTGGTTTTGCATTACTCTGGTGCTTGGCGGTCGCGCCATCGTTCAGTCGAGCGGCGGATAATACAGCGATTCCCGCAATTGCCGCTGCCTCAGATTTACGTTTTGCCCTCGATGATATTAGCCAAAAATTTACCAATGAAACTGGGCTAAAAGTAAAAATATCCTATGGGTCATCGGGCAATTTTGCTACTCAAATCCAAAACGGTGCGCCCTATGAATTATTTTTATCTGCGGATGAAAAATATATTCAACAATTGCATAGTGCTGGCGTTGCCCGCGATGCTGGTGTGCTTTATGCCCAAGGGCAACTCGCTATTGTTGTACCTAAAACTGGTTGTTTGTCCGTTGATCCTGAACTTAAGGGGTTAGCCGAAGCACTCGCTGCAGGAAAAATTACCCGTTTTGCTATTGCTAATCCTGATCACGCTCCCTATGGCGAAAAGGCCAAAGAAGCATTGCAGTTTGTGCAGTTGTGGGATGTGATTCAACCTAAATTGATCCTTGGGGAAAATGTGTCCCAAGCAGGGCAGTTTGCGATTAGTGGTTCAACCCAGGGCGGGATTATTGCGCTCTCTTTAGCTATGTCTCCTACATTTGCCAAACATAGCGATTACGCCATAGTGCCAGCAAAAATGCATAGTCCACTGTTTCAGCGTATGGCATTAATGACCAAGGCGGGTGAAACAGCTCAGCATTTTTACGATTATTTAAGAGCCGATAGTGCCCGTCGTGTTTTGGCCGATTATGGTTTTTCATTGCCAGAGCAACCATGATGGATTGGCAGGCACTTTGGTTATCGGTCAAGCTGAGTGGCATCACAGTTTTAGTGTTGATTCCTTTAGCTATTTTGGCTGGACGGGCATTAGCCTATCGTCAATTTGTCGGCAAATCTTGGGTCGAGGCGCTGATCATGGTGCCCTTAGTATTACCGCCAACTGTGATTGGTTATTACTTGCTGGTGGGGCTTGGCAGTCAAAGTTGGCTCGGACAATGGATTGAGCAAGTCATGGGTCAGCAACTCGTGTTTCACTTTTCTGGTCTGGTTATCGCCTCCGTTTTAGTCAATATTCCCTTCGCTGTGCAGCCGATACAACGCGCATTCGAAGCTGTGCCGAATGATGTTCGCGACGCAGCCGCTTGTTGCGGCATGAGTCGACTTAAAATTCTACTTAAAATTGAATTGCCTATGGTGTGGCCGGGTGTGCTAACGGCATTAGTTCTGTGCTTCTCCCATGTGCTTGGGGAGTTTGGCGTTGTGCTGATGATGGGCGGCAATATTGCTGGCGAGACTAAGACTATTTCGATTGCAATTTATGACAGTGTGCAATCATTCGATTTTAATGCCGCTGGCACTATGTCATTAGTCTTATTGCTGTTTGCCGTGACGGCGTTAGCACTAACAACCAGCCTATCGCGGCGTTTAGGAGGTCAGCGTGGCGCAAATCATCGCTGATCTGCAGTGTCAGATCCAAAATCATAAACACATTAAACTCAACGCCGATTTTCGCTGTAAAGCGGGTGAAGTACTTGCTGTGGTCGGGCCGTCTGGCGGTGGAAAAACCACGCTGCTACGGATGATCGCTGGGTTGAATCATCCAGATACGGGACAAATCCACTTTGGCGATCGGCCTTGGTTTGATGATAAAGCGCATATCGCCTTAAGCCCGCAGCAACGCCATATCGGTTATATGCCGCAGCATTTTGGCTTATTTCCGAATCTCACTGCCTTAGAGAATGTAGTCGCTGGGCTTGATCATATTCCCAAGGCGGAGCGGATAGCGCGTGCAAAAGATTGGTTAGAAAGGGTTAATCTACAAGGCCTACCCGATAGATTACCAGCGCATTTATCTGGCGGTCAGCGCCAACGCGTCGCACTCGCTCGAGCACTTGCCCGTGAACCTTCAGTGTTATTGCTCGATGAGCCTTTCTCGGCAGTTGATCGGGAAACTCGCGAGCGTTTATACCTCGAACTGGCGCGCCTCAAAGAGCAGTTACTCTGCCCAGTGATCATGGTTACCCATGACTTAAATGAAGCCTTGTTGCTGGCTGATTCAATGATTTTGATCAGCCAAGGTCAGATGTTACAGCAGGGTGCCCCTTTCGAAGTGTTGTCGCGGCCACGCAATGAAGCGGTAGCGCGGCAGATGGGGCTAAGGAATATTTTCGACGGTGAAGTGGTATTTCAAGACGGCACTAAGAACATTACTTGGCTTAAGTTTGGTGAACAGTTAGTTGCCTGTGACTATGGCAAAGATCGCCCTGTGGGAAGTCGAGTTCGTTGGGTTATCCCCAACCAAGGTATTCGGTTTAATTCGATTTCCAAAGGGCGTTTATGCCGCAGTTTTAATAAGTTAGATGTCACGATCGACGCCATGCTGGTGATGGGTGAGTCGGTTCGCCTTATCTGCTATGTCACGGGGACTCAGTTACAACTTAACACCGAAGTCTCGCTGTATTTTGCCCAAAAGCTTGCACTCACTAAAGGAATGCAAACCACAGTGGCACTCAAATCCGAGCAAATTCATATTTTGGAATCCCCCAGATGATCAAAGCTTAATCTTGTTTCCATCGGTGTTTCAGCTGGTATTAGGTAGACTTAACAGATTAGCCACAAGATGATTGAGTGTTTGGCTTAAAAGCTAATAACTTAGGTGATGTTCAAAGGTTTTTTTGATCCATTTATGACCCAACCTGAGTGAAGGCTTATGTAAGGTGATGCTGTATCCAGTGGTAGATTATGGGGGATTAGCTTGGAATCGCGCCTAGGGGCAATTGGTCCCATCGACTTCTAACTGATTGTCTCATAAGATACAAACTTAGCTGATTTATATGGAGGAGCCATGAGACTATGGTTGCTAGGATTCATGTTGGTATCTGGCGTCGCAACTGCGGCTCAGAGCATGTATTCGATGTTTGCGGGTGGAGACTATGTACCGCCGCTGAGCGTTATGCAGCAGATCGAAAAAGGGTTCTCCGGCGTGATTGCCGAATTTAATATGGAAGAGCAAGAGGGTGAATTAGTCTACCAATTTGAGTTGATTAATCCCTTGGCCAATTCTATAACACGGTTTGAATATCGTGCCCGTGATGGTAAGTTGCTGAAACAAAAGGCGAGTAAAGTGAGCGCGGATGATCTCGGTGAGGTTGAGGCGACACGTTTGATTGCGGCAAAAGATCAAACCTTTTCAGGCTTAATCGCTAAGGCGACTAAAGATCATAAAGCCTTCTTAACCGAGGCAAAGTTAGATCACGACTTAGGTATCAGTTATTTAGAGCTTAAGCTGCTAGACGATACGGGTAAGTTTAAATTGGCTTTTGATGTCGAAAATTTACGCCCGTTACCTTTACTCAAGTGGGATTGAAACATCTAAGTCAATCGAGTGCTCAAACGAGTATTTAGGATTGAGGAGCGCAACATACAGATGAAAATACTTTTAGTTGAAGATGATGCGACAACAATTGATTACATCGTCAAAGGATTTCTTGAGCAGGGCCACAATATCGAAACGGCGAGCGATGGCCACCAAGGTTTGTCACTCGCCACAAGTAGTCAGTACGATCTCGTGATCCTCGACCGCATGTTACCCCAGCTTGATGGCTTAAAATTATTGGCCGCCTTAAGGGCAACGGGCAATCAAACTCCAGTGCTAATTTTATCTGCCTTAGCGCACGTCGATGAGCGAGTAAAAGGCCTGCGCGCGGGCGGCGACGATTATATGACTAAGCCGTTTGCCTTCTCAGAGTTATTAGTGCGCGCCGAAAAACTCATGCACCGTGGCCAATCTGTACCAGTCACTACTGATCTTGTTGTTGGCGGCTTGAAGATGGAATTACTGACCCGTAATGTGACCTTAGACGGGCAGGAGTTAATGCTGCAGCCGAAAGAGTTTCAGTTACTTAAGTATTTGATGGAACATGCGAATCAAGTGATTAGTCGCACCTTGTTGTTTGAAGCTGTGTGGGATTATCACTTCGATCCACGCACGAATGTTATCGATGTGCATATCGCAAAATTACGCCGTAAATTTGAAGAGTTAGGCCATGGCGAGCTTATCGAAACCGTGAGGGGAGCGGGTTATCGCTTACGACAAAGGCATTAAGCCTTACCAAAGCAGCGCCTGGCGCATCACAATTGTCTTTTCGACCTTAGTGACTGTGATCATTGGTGCGCTGCTATTTGCCCTCTATCGACAGTTGATCATCGAGCAACAGTATCAAGTGACTCAATATTTAGAGTCAGAGACCCAACGTTATCAGCAACTTGCCCTAACGGTTGATCGCCGTAGTTTTGCCGCTCAAATCCGCGCCGCCGATCCACAAACGGCGCTCATCGCTTGGCGCAACAGTTATGATATGGTTGGTGCCTTAAGCTTTATGCCCGAAGGCATGCCCATGCTGCCGCAAACGCGAGATTTCCCCATCTTAACCGGTGGCCCAGATAAGCTGCATATTCTTACCGGCGGGCTAGTGATGACCCGCTACGGCCCAGTGTTGATTGCGACCCGTACCGATAACTTAGCGACGTTAATCGATAAGTTTATCAGCGCTGCGGCGACAGCCGTGATGCTGACGATAGTGTTGACCTTAGCGCTCGGCTATCTGTTTTCTAAGGCGATTTTACGTCGATTAGTGCAATACAACCGCTTGAGTGAACAGATTGAACGCGGTCATTATGACACCCGCTTACCCTTGAGTTGGCGTCAGGACGAGTTCGATATGTTGGCGCTGCAGTTTAATAATGTGCTGGATATCCTCGAAAATAACCTGATGGCAGTGCGAGGTGCGACCGATAATATCGCCCATGATTTACGTACTCCATTGTCACATATCCGCATTGGGCTTGAAGAGCTGGCGAGTAAACCCAGCGATGAGATTAGCGAGGGTTGCGCGATTTTGACCGAGGAGCTCGACCATTGTTTAGCGACATTTGATGCCATGTTGTCGCTCACGCGTATCGAAGAAGGTCAGCAGACGCTCGATTTGCAGGAGTTAAGCCTAGCGCAACTGTGTACCGATTTATTGGATATGGCCGATGCTGTGGCGGAATCTAACGAGCAAACCTTAAGTTTGTCGCTGCTGGCTGATCATAAAGTTTTTGGGGATAAATACTTATTATTCCAAGCTTTATATAATCTCGTCGATAACGCGATGAAGTATTCTGGTCAAGGTGCGCGGATTGAAATTATCCAATCAGGCCCGCAAATTCAGATCCGCGATAATGGCCCAGGTATTCCCGACGACAGTAAAGAAAGAGTGTTCGAACGCTTAGTGCGCCTCGACCCTAGTCGGCATTTACAGGGTACAGGTTTAGGATTATCTATGGTCAAAGCGATTCTCTCACGGCACAATGCCAAAATTAATCTCACGGATAATCATCCTGGCTTAGTGGTCACTATTCAGTTTTAAGTCGATGATCCGCATTACCAACGCCGAGTACTCCATGTATCGAATCATAGCCGATGAGGCTGATTTTATTGTTATTTCTAAATCAGCCAAAGTGCATTTCCACAGTCAGGATGGGACGGCAGGCGTGGTGGCGCAGGCTGAGCAAGATTTAGGGATTAAGCTTTTTGCCGTACATAGATTAGACACGCCCACCTCAGGTCTGTTGATTTTGGCCAAGAGCGCGGTCGCCGCCAAGCAATTTACTGAGCTATTTACCGCCCATAAAGTGCAGAAATATTACCTCGCCCTCGCGAAGGGCAAGCCGAAGAAGAAACAAGGCTGGGTGATTGGTGACATGGCAAAGTCGCGTCGTAGCATGTTTAAGTTGCTGCGCACTAAAGAGAATCCTGCGATTACGCAGTTTTTTTCATTAAGTGTCGGCGAGGGATTACGTTTATATTTGCTGAAACCTCACTCAGGTAAAACCCATCAATTAAGAGTCGCCTTGGCCAGTTTAGGCGTACCGATTTTAGGGGATGATTTATACGGTGGTGCGGCAGCGGATCGGTGTTATTTGCATGCCTACTGTCTGCATTTTCGTTATGGTGACGAAGTCACTGGCTGGCGTGATTACGCGTATAGGGATGTGCCGACTCAAGGTGAGCATTTTGGCGCTGCAGGCGTGATTGAGGCGCTGGTCGAATGGCGTGAGCCCGATACTTTGGCTTGGCCAGCGAAAGGGGATTAATACGGGCAGCATTATTTTTGCGTAAGGCTAGCAAGATTTTTGCAAAAGCCTAGCAAGCTTGGCAAATACGGTCTCGACCTTCGGATTTGGCGCGGTACATGGCTTGGTCTGCTTGAATAAGTAGTTTGTCAGGCTGGCATCCTTGATAAATCGTGGCGTAACCTAAACTGGCATGAATGTTTATCGTAATGCCTTGCCAGATAATCGAATTTTCTTTAAGTACTTGATGTAATTTCTCGGCGACGGCTCTGGCGGCGGGGGCATCGGTCGCGGGTAAAATCACCAGAAACTCTTCTCCACCGTGACGACATAATGCGTCATTTTCTCGCAATACCGATCCAAACAGTCTCGCCGCCGTCAATAGGGCGAGATCGCCCGCATCGTGACCATATTGATCGTTAATCTCTTTAAAATGGTCAAGATCCAATAAAATCATACTGTAAGGCACATTATCCTTTAGCCAGCGTTGATGGATATTGTTGAGAAACTTATGCATAGCCCGCCGATTCCACAGGCCTGTGAGTTGATCCCGCTCCGCTAACATACGGATTTTGCTGACGAGTCGCGTCATGGCATTTCCTATCATCACGATATTGATTAATAGGGTTAGAAATACATAAAACCACAGTACAGGTATCGCTTCTTGGGTGTGCATGGCGATAAATATCGGGCTTTCTTCGGGAGACAACAGGGCGATAAAGATACGAATGGTAAAAATACCCACCATAGCGACTAAAGGCATTACCATAGCGATGGCGACTCGGTTACCTGTATCGCGTTTGATGGCCTGATAGTTATCCCGCGTCAGCATGGTAAAAATCAGTGCGGCGCAGGCGGAGAAAGCAACGGCTAAGGTGCGTTCGGAGCTGAAGTTGGGGGGAACCGAGAGCATCACACCGGCTGTGATTGCTAAGAGAATAAGGTCAGATTTAACGCTGGGACCCAGTCTGAAGAGTGCCTTAGTGCCCCAGCGTAATAGGATGAATCCAAACAAAATCGCCATATCGGAGCAGAACCAAAAAAGGTAACTAGAGGCTTCGGAGCGTTGGCTGTTGAGTATGATACCAAGGAGGACGAACAAGTTCGCCAGAGAAAAGCGCATACTGGCTTGAGTCGCAATTTTTAAAGGTTGTGCAATGAGTCCCCATGCGACGGCAGCCGTGCTAGTAAGCAGGCAAATAAACTTGATGAGTAATAAGGCTTGGGGATCAAATATCATTCTTTTAGTTCATATTTTTCTTTAACTATAGATGCTTTTAGGCATTTTCGGTTGAAGTTTATAGGATATCTTAACCTGTATTTAACGGCATGAGGCGGGCTACATCTTCCTTTAAATTTATAGCGATATTAAGTGCTTTGGTTTAGAGAATCACTTGGAGTATTTATCATTCTGTAAGCTAAAAGGTTTGCAAATTCTGAGTCTTCCTGCGAAGTTAGATCTTGTTGATTTGCCTACAATCTCCGTTTTGAGGATGTTCTGTTATGGATACAAATAAACTACTTTTAGTCATTATTGCGATTTTATTGCCCCCAGTTGCTGTATTTTTGAAGGCGGGAGCGGGTAAAGATCTGCTAATAAACATCGTGTTATGTTTACTGTTCTGGTTCCCTGGTTTATTACACGCACTCTGGGTCGTGACCAAGGCATAATTTGCTTTCTTCCACACAATAAAAAAGCGCAATTTAATTGCGCTTTTTTATGTTTCAAAATGGGCCTTTCACTTAGAAAGGTAAGGTGTAGCCTATTGTTGCAGTACGTCCCATCCCTTTGAAATAACGATCATTTGTACCCATGGTTTGTGAGTAATAATTGAAATAATCCTTATTAAATAGATTTTGCAAACCTAGGCTCAGGGTGCCAGTGTAAAGCGGCATTGAGAAGGAAGCATCGACTGTCGTGTAACCATCAAACTCTGCATACTTATTGCCCGCCGCGTTTTTAAAATCGCGGTCCATGTAGTAATTGGCTTGAACGCGGGTCGACATTTCATTATCGAAGCTATGGGTCCAGAACAGGTTGATACGGTTTGGCGAAATATTTGCACCATCGAGATCGGTATCGACTTGGCTATCACCATTTGAATCGTATTCGCCCTGCTGGAAGGCGATATTCATGCCGAGATCATCATTGCTGGTAATGTAGGCGGTGACATTGGCTTCAATACCATCGATCACACTCTTTTCGCGCTTCACGTCGTAGAAACCATCACTATTTAAGGCCAAACGTGAGCCAAAATCAGTGGCGGAACGATAGTAAGCTAGCTTAGCGCTTAAGTATTTACCTTGGTAATCGGCGCCGACTTCAACGTTATCTGTGACGATCGGCGTGAGTGCCAATGAGTCATCTATGCTGGGATTGTCGCCGGGGAAGCTTTTACCATCACGCAGAATACGACCGATATCTGGCATACCAAAACCTTGGTTATAGCTGGTATAAACGCGAAGGTCTGGGGTGATTTTGTAGGAGATACCGACGTTGAATAAGGTTTCATCGAAGGTGGCTGAGCCACCTGCAATTTGCTTATTACCCGCACCCCATAGGGTTTTGTAGTCGTCGACACTTAACTCGGCATGTTCGTAACGAACACCGGTCGATAAGGTTAGATTTTCAATTAGATCATAATCTAACTGTAAGTATGGCGCGACGTTGTCATAGGTGCTTTCAGGCACCCATGAGAAGCCCGTTGTCACTAAATCTTGCTCTGTGGTATCGCGGAAAAGGTCCACACCGTAGGCGGCATCAATGCCTGAGCCGGCAATATCCTTAGCAATCAATGAGCTTTTTAAACCCCATTTAACTGAAGAATTACGGGATTGCTCGTAGTACAAGCTTTCGCCTTTACTGCCGACACCGCACTGGATCACTTGGTCGCTACCTTCGAAGGAGGGGTCGTAGAAACTGTCGAAACAACCGCCACCATAAACCGCTTTAAAATCTTGATTAAAGAGTTGCAGGCTAAGTTGTTGGCCGCCAATATTGGCATGGGTATACGTTAAACTAGTCGTGGTCACTTGATTGTTGGCCGCTTCCCATGGTTGAGTTTCCTTAACTGCGCCCGTGGGCACGCCATTAGGCTTATCACCAGCGACAGGCATCCAATCGCCATTGTTGTCTGCATTGTAATGGTTAACCATTAATTCAAGGCGAGACTCATCGAAGTTATGGCCAAGCTTGATGAAGAAGTCTTTGCTTTGACTGTCCATCGACTCGCCTTGAGTTGTGTCTACGCCAACAACGTCGTGGTTGGCATCGTAGTACACACCATTATTACGGTAGCTAACCGAGCCTATCATATCGATAAATTCAGACTCGCCAGAAAACGCATAGCTGGCACCAAAGCTTAAGCCGTTGGATTTCATCGAATCAGGAACTGTCACATCGAAACTCGCAACCTGTTCGCTGTCGCCAGTGGGCTTTTTAGTGATGTAGTTGATGATGCCGCCTTGGGCACCGAGACCGTGCATCGCATTGGCACCGTGAATGATTTCAATACGCTCTATCATGGCAGGATCGATAGTTTGACCCGAACGCCCTCCACTGCGAAGTGGGTTCGATTGCGGTACGCCGTCGATCATAATCAATGGTGGACGACCACGCAGGGTTTCGCCTGTGTTACTCATCTTCTGGCGACTTGGTGAAAAGCTAGGCGCTAAGTTACCGATAATGGTCGATAAATCTTTAGTGGTGCGGAACTGTTCTTCTAACTGGGCGCGGTCAATGATAGTGACGGTATTAGGGATCGAGCTTGGGGATTTATCCATCCGACTCGCGGTGACAGTTATTCTTTCAATATCTTTGTTTTTATTTGTTCCCGCATCGGATGCTTCTTGTGCCACAGCGGATTGGGTGAGTGCCGCAAAGACGGCGAGAGCAACAAACGAGGTTTTGAACGTCATATAACTTCCTGCTAAGGGGTGGATTTGCTACACCGAATTCCTTGGCATTAGATTCTTCCGTTAAACAACATTGCAAATGATAGTGATTTTTATTCTGACGCGATTTTAGGGCAGGAATTACGGCTTGTCTAGTTGTGTATTCGCGGAAATTGCGCAATTTGGCGGCAGTATTCAAAAATTGCGACACAGCACTCGGTATCGAGATTTAACCTCAAGGGTTACCCAGTGCGAGTTCATGCCGGTCAGCCCGCGCCTTACTTAGCGTTTGGCATAGCTTTCGCGATCTGATGGTTTGGGCGCAGGCTTGATGACTTGGGACTTATTAACTGAGTTAGCGTTGGGCGTGGGTGAGACGATCTGACTTAGTTCTTTCGATTGTCTGGCGTGCAGCTGGAGGGCTATAATCGCGCCCCTTTATTACTAATCCGCATTGGTGCCCTGATGAACCGCAAAAAGAAGATAAACCAAACCTTGAAAAGCAAGGCGAAAAAGGCCAATGCCAAACTGCAATCGAGTAATAAACCTAAATATATTGCGAAGGCGGATAGGGAAGCATTAGCTGCAGGGGCCGGTATCGAGTCGCAGACTATGGATGCTACGGCAGTTAACGCTGTGACTCTTGATACTACATCTATTGAATCATAAGTCTTCGTTGATTTCTTCGTATAATCTGACGGCTGTGCTGGCATTCATTGCGTCTGCCGACATGGCGAGTTGCTGAACCCTCATTTGTAGTTGATATTGCCGCGAAGCTGCTATGTTTACTCATCACCTAAGTCTTAGTACGTTTCTAAGTAGCTGATGGGGTTTTGATAAAAGGCCTTTTTATATCCTTGGGTTGAAGTATCCATCAGCCAAGGTTTCGGCAATAAGCTCAAAATGGAATAATGCAAATGGGGCGGTTTACCTTGCGCATTACCCGTATCGCCGACTGTACCCAGCGTTTCACCTTGGTGGACCATTAATCCCGTGGTCGATTCAATTTGCGCTAAATGGGCAAAGTAATGAATTTGCCATTTAGGGCCTAGACCAACCACCACATTGCCTCCTTCAAAGAAGTCGCCTCGATATAAGATCAACATAGGCGTTGGCGCAATCGCGGCGGTATTTTTGGCAGCGAAAATATCTACCCCCTTGTGCACGCCCGATGAACCCCAAGGTTCATACCAAAAGGTTTGGCTATTCCAGTCTTTACTGCTGGCGCCTTTTACCGGGATCACAGGTGACTCAGGGATCAAGTAACCGCCAAGTAGTAGTAACGCCAGTGCTAATCCAACAGATGTTAATTTCATTTTTTATCCTGCATTAAGCCTTAGTGCTTCTTTCAAACCTTAATGGAAATCACTGAATTGCTGCCAATTTACTGGGTACTGTAAACGCTCAGCTGTTGAGAGTGATAACCAATAGGGTTGCCAAAAATAGTTGCACCAAAAATCGTTGCACCAAAAATCGATATTACCTTGAAGACTGCCAAGGGAATCGGGATCGACATCGGGAAAGCTTTCCCAAGGGTGAGGTAAAGTCGATTTGAACGCAATCAGTTGTTCTAATAGCGCTTTGTCGTTGGTTATTAAACTGACGCAAATCCCCGCAAAATCGGCATATTGGTGGAGCTGCAAGCTGGTCGCTTGGCTCGGATGGGTTATCAGGCCATTAAAGTTGGCGGCATGTTCGGGCAATATCCCAAAACCTGCATTGCCGATTAACGAATCTAAGGTTTGCTTGCCTTCTAAGGTCAGTAAGCAGTGAACTTGATAGGCGTAGATATCAGTCTGCACAATTGATGTCACTAGCGGATAGGCTTGGTTTGTCGGCAAGTCGATGTCTGGCATTTGCGCGGGATGAAAAATGGCGGTTAAGTTATCCTGTTGCTCTAGTGGGCTGTTGCCATAAAAAGTGCGATGAAGTTGTTTCTTAAGCCAAGTGAGCACCGACATGAGCGCGACCTTTAGGGAAATGTTAAGTGATCATGGTGTATCCAAAGATTAAAATCACCAGTCTTGTTCTTGTGCCCGCTATTTTAATATGGTCAGTTAGAAGCATTAATACCATTAATTCAGTTGGGTATAAAAAATGACAAGGCAAGTGATCTTATGCCCAAAATCAAGCAGGCGTCTAGAATTTAGTGTTTGCAGGAGGAGGCTTAATACTGAAGTTGTAAGCTTTTGAGCGCCGACGAGTGAGAATCTGTTGAATGGTAATCCGCAGTGGCTCTCCTGTGTTGGAGAGCCAATGATTTAACGTTTTTTAGTGTATTAATAAAGCTCAGATAAGAGTACTGACTAGAGCTTATCTGAACTCATACGCGCTGGAATGATTTCAAACACGGTTCTGTCTTTGGGCAAATAGGTTTTCCACCAAGCGTGATTCAAAGCAGGGCTATGGGCTAAATCGCTTAGGTTGATGCCTTGACCAAATTCCGGCGTTAGCAGCGGCACGCAATAGGCTTTAGCGGCTACAGAGATTCGTTCCAATGGTTCGTACCAACTATGTAGCGCGAGATCGAAGCTGCTGTTATGTATCGGAATTAAGTGTCGTCCACGAAGATCTAAATGCGCCCGCAGTGATTGCTCTGGCTGCATGTGGATATCTGCCCACATCTCATCGTAGGCACCCGTTTCGATTAAGGTTAAATCGAAAGGCCCGAGTTTGTCGCCAATCGTTTTGAAGCCGCTGAAGTAACCAGAATCACCGCTGAAAAACAGTTTGATCTCAGGGGACTGAATAACCCAAGATGCCCACAGGGTTTGGTTTTTGTCCGAGATACCACGGCCTGAAAAGTGCTGTGCTGGCGTCGCGGTAAAACTCAGACCCGCATGTTGGGTTGCTTGCCACCAATCGAGCGCGACTATCTTGCTGGCAGGCACGCCCCACGCGAGCAAATGTTTATCCACACCCAGTGGCACGATAAATTTTTGCGTGCGCTCGGCGAGAGCTAAAATGCTGTGTTTATCTAAATGATCATAATGATCGTGGGACAAAATAATCCCTGCGAGCGCTGGAATATTATCGAGTTCGATTGGTAACTCGTGGAATCGTTTTGGCCCAAACATTTGGCTTGGCGAGGCGCGTTTCGAAAAAACAGGATCGGTTAACCAATATTGACCGTTGAGTTGCAACAGCACTGTCGAATGACTGATTTTATACAGCATAGGTGTTGCATCCGCAGTGGGGTTTAGCTGCATTTTTTGGATTGGCAGTGCTTGGTTTGGACTCTTATCAGGAATGCTTTCGGTCATGTAACGCCATAAAATAGAAAGTAAATTACCTTCACCACTGTGGGTATTGGGAGCTTCATTGCTGAATGTGTCACCCTTAACATGGGCCGAAGTCTTAGTATTTGCGTCAGTTTCTGTTTGAGTGGCCATGATAGAACTCCCGAGTAGTAGTAAGGTCAAGACAATCTTCAATCGCATTTATAATCGCATGTACAACATTAAAAAGTAAACTACACAGTGTAGTTTACATGCGGCGGTGTAAAAGTAAACTGGATAGTGTAAAATGTCGACAAATGATTTTTATGGTGTAGGAAAACATGGCAGACAAACCCATTAAATTGACAAACACTCAGCAGAAACGTGTGGCAATTCTGCGTGCCTCACGGGAAGAGTTTATGGTTAATGGCTTTGTGGGGGCCAGTATGGACAGGATCGCCCAGCGGGCTAATGTTTCTAAACGTACTGTGTATAACCATTTTCCGAGTAAGGAAGTGCTGTTTGATACCACAACCACAGAGTTGTGGGCGCGAACGAAAGAGGCGGCGACCTTAGTTTACAATCCTGCGCAGAGTCTTGAAGATCAGTTGCAGCAAATTGCGCATCGATGCTGGGCTTTGTATCAGCAGCCTGAGTTTCTCGATGTGGCGCGGGTGGTGATGGCAGAGTTTATTCGCTCGCCTGTCCAAGCGACTGAAGCGATGGAGAAGCTTGCGAAGCAAGAAGGTGGACTCGAAGCTTGGCTTGCGGGAGCGGTAGAACACAAGGCGCTGAATATCGATGATATTGCAATGGCATCGACTCAGTTTTGGGGCATGTTTAAGGCGTTTGCATTCTGGCCTAAGCTGTTCCATATGAAAAATAATGATGATAATCAGCAAGCGATTATCGACGCCAATATTAAGATGTTTTTGGCTATGTATCGCGCTTAAATCTAGCGTTTAATCCTATTCAAAACAAAGGCCGCATCAGCGGCCTTTGTTATTTGTGAAATACAGCCTAGAGCAAGGCTGTCGCCAGCAGATAACCTACGCTCGATGCGGTACCTACACCGATAAAACCTGGAATAATAAAGCTGTGGTTAATAATGAACTTACCTATTTTAGTTGTGCCTGAACGGTCAAAGCCGATACAGGCCAGATCGCTTGGATAAGTAGGGAGCACAAAATAACCGTAGCTTGCAGGAAGGAAAGCGATCAAGAGTTTTGGATCGACCCCCAAAGCGAGGCCCATAGGCGCAATGGCAGTCAGCGCCGCCGCTTGGCTATTAACAAGCTTAGAGATAAGAAACAGCACTAAGGCATAGGTCCAAGGCTGGCTTTGCACCACGTGGGAGAGGTTTTCCTTGAGCACATCCATATGGCTGATAAAGTACGTATCGCTCATCCAAGCCACGCCAAATACGGAGAAAATCGCCACCATGCCAGCTTTAAAAACTGGACCATTGGCAATCTCAGTCGGTTTGACTTTGCAGGTCATCAGAATAAAAGCTCCTGCAATTAACATCATCATCTGGATGACTAAGTTCATCGATAATAAGGTTGTTTTCCCTTTAACTTCAAATGCAGGGCGCAGTTCACTAAAAGAACCTAGTAGCACCACAGCAGCAATAGCCGCAAAGAAAATCCCCGTTGCCCAGTAAGCTTCCTTAGTAAAACGTTGATTAAGCAGGGTTTCGCTTTTGTCATAGATAAAGGCTCTTTGGACTGGATCTTTAATGCGTTCTTGAAATTCTTCATCTTTATCTAAATCTTTACCACGACGCAGACTCCAAAGTGCTGCAGCCATGACACCGCAAAGCGATGCTGGCACTGACACCATTAAAATTTCGAGCAGATTGTAAGCGCGGCCTACACCCTGTTGTGATGCCAGAATCGACACCATAGACACCACAGCTACCGACACAGGCGAAGCGCAAATCGCCATTTGTGAGGCGACAGATGCCACTGCCATTGGACGTTCTGGGCGAATATTTTTCTTCAGCGCGATATCGGAAATAATCGGGAACATGGTGTAAACCACATGGCCAGTACCGCAAAGGAAGGTCAGCGTCCACGTGGTCAGTGGCGCCAGAATCGTGATGTATTGTGGATGACGGCGCAGTAAGCGCTCGGCATACTGCATCATCACATCTAATCCGCCCGCGGTTTGCAATACGGCCGCACAGCCGATCACCGCAAGAATCGTTAGCATAACTTGTACTGGCGGTTGTCCCGGCGCTAAACCGAAGACAAATATCAGTAAAAATAATCCAATACCACTTATCAGTCCGAGTCCCATACCACCGTAGCGGGTACCCAGCAGCAAGCAGCCGAGTACGACAATAAATTCCATTAAAATCATTTTGATTTACCCCTGCGGAACCTGCCGCGCTATTTGTATTAGGACTATCTGTATTTGGCGTTATTTTGCGAGGCGATTGATTTTGATAACTTGCGCTGGAGCAAGGTGTAAATAAAAAGTGGCATTAGAATTTTCATAAATTTGAGCTAGCGCTAGAAACGCATGGCGATAAGTTGCATTCTGGTTAACGAGTTTTACGGAAAGGGCTAAGACTTAGCGCTCGCTCCGTTTACAAGAACGATAACAATACTCAAGGATAAGCCCGTGAAACCTGCCACCTTTAATACCGAAGCCTTCGATGATTGGATCCGCAGTCGCTTTGTGGAACTCAACTCAGAGCTAGAACAGCTTTATTATCAACAAACGGACCGAGCCAATGTGCTCGATATCGGCGCAGAAGCTAAGTTGGCGCTAGAGAGCGAAGGCCGAGGATTGATTAAGGCCTTGCTCGATGAGGGGAATACCGATGAAGGGTTCGACAGTGCCTTTGATTTACTCGGTAACGTGGGGCTATACATGGCAGCTTGTCGACGCCATGAAATTACTGAGCCCTCACGGGAAACCACCTCACCATTAGCTGAGGCTTCTGCGCTCGCCATGCATATTGGCGCTTCAATAGGCGTCACGCCGCGCTTTGCCACCGCACATTTAACTACCCATAATCGTGCCCACAATGGCATTTATAAGCGCTTTACCGATCTGAGCGCCGAAAAGCTGTTTGTGGATTACAACACTAAGGGCATTTTGGCCTATAAACGCGCTGCCGATGCGTTATTGAAAATCCAGCCTTTGGGCATTTCCCATCCTATCAGTCACGATTTACTGCGAGTCGCTAAACAGGCATTGCAAGATGTGATTGAGTCGAATACTCAATTATTCAATCGATTAGATACGGATCGTTTCTTTTACTGTGTTCGCCCTTACTACAAACCTTATCGGGTGGGCTCGGTTATTTATCGCGGTGCCAATGCAGGGGATTTTGCGGGGATTAATGTCATCGATTTAACACTAGGTCTTTGTTTCGCTAATGAAGCTTCCTACTCGCAAATGCTGGTGGACAAGTTTTTATACATGATGCCGGAGGATCAACAGATATTGCGCGAGTGCATGCGTCGGCCGAATTTGATGGATGACTTTCTGCAGGCAAAAGATTGCTCAACCCAAGATTGGTATCAAGAAAACTTGCGACTCTTTATTGAAGTCTGCGAATTACATGGCGAGACTGCGATTCAGCACCATAATGAGTTAGTGACTAAATATATTGCCGAGCCTTCGACAACGATGGAGCAGCAGCATTTAGCTAAGGTCACCGCCAGTGGTCCGCCACTGCATGTGCTACTCGGTTCATTGGAGCGACTCAGAGATAGGCGCGCCGCCGCTCAGCGCAGCGACATCCGGACGCGTTATGATGAGATTAAGAAACTGAAAGAGAGTTTGAGATAACACTATGTTTGCAGACTATAAAAAGGACTTTTACCTCGCGGGTCCAGGATATCTATTGAACCATTCCGTCGGTCGACCGTTAAAATCGACCGAACAGGTCTTCAAAGAAGCCTTTTTTGCGCCTTGGCAGGAGTCGGGGCGCGAACCTTGGGGTCAGTGGCTGAGTGTGATTGATGATTTTACTTTCGCCTTATCTAAATTGTTTAACGGCCATCAAAAGGACTTTTGTCCTCAGGTGAATCTCTCCAGTGCGCTGACTAAAATCGTCATGTCACTCGACCGATTAAATCGCGAACACGCCGTTGTGTTAATGAGTGAGATTGATTTCCCCAGTATGGGTTTCGCCCTTAAAAAAGCACTGCCAGCCAGCTGCGAAGTACGTTTCATCCCTAAGGGGCTCGATGTCACTGACCCTAATGTGTGGGACGCGCATATCAGTCGTGATGTGGATCTGGTGTTTGTTAGTCATGCTTACTCGAATACTGGGCAGCAAGCGCCATTAGCCAATATTTTTACCATAGCCCGTGAGCGAGGCTGTTTGAGCTTAGTGGATGTGGCGCAATCGGCGGGGATTATTCCGCTAGATCTCGCGCGCCTACAACCTGACTTTTTAATCGGGTCGAGTGTGAAATGGCTCTGCGGCGGCCCTGGTGCAGCCTATCTTTGGATTAACCCTGCCATTTTGGATCGTTGCCAACCTAAGGATGTGGGGTGGTTTAGCCATGAGAATCCGTTCGAATTTGATATCCACGACTTTCGTTATCAGCACTCCGCAATGCGCTTCTGGGGTGGAACGCCTTCAATCGCCCCCTATGCCATTGCCGCTCACAGTATTCATTATCTGGCGGGTTTAGGTGTCCCCTTGCTGCGTAAATGTAATCAGCAGTTGATTGATGCTGTGGCGCAGGAGCTTGAGCATGAGTTTGTATCACCACGTGATGTTGAAAAGCGCAGCGGTACACTGATCTTACAGTTTGGTGAGCAACAACATAAAATCATGACGGCATTAGCGAACGCGAATATTAGTGTCGACGCCCGCAGCATGGGTATCCGGATTTCGCCGCATATCTACAACAATATGGCCGATATCAAGCTGTTACTTGATGTGATAAAAGCGAATCGCTAACTTAAATGATTTAAAATGGCTTGCTAGGCTAAGTTGTACTACGTAACTGCAACTAACAAGGCATAACTAACAAGACACAACACTCAGGGAGGCAAACCGCGACATGGTCGTTCCCGTATGCCGGCGTTAACTCACCGCCACACAGGCAACTTGAGGTTATTTATTGGGTGCGATCATGCTTAAATCTTATAGTCATAGCGGCAGACCATAGGTCGCGGGGTGTGGAGCTTGGGATCGCTGGGCGTGATCGCTAAATCTACGGGTAGCATAACAGTATCGACGATCAGCGCACTGCTCATATCAACGAGTGTCAGCGGGATGGTAAAGAGCAGCAAGGGCGGGGCCGCCAACGCGGAGATAATCATACACTCCTCGCCATTATCAACAGCCGTTTGCACACTTGAGAAAGAGTGACCCCAAGTTGAATCTTCCCCCATCCTCGACGTTATCGTTGCACATCCCGTGAGAGAACAGCACACGACCAACCAAGTCAACCAACGCATAACCACTCCATTGTTTATAGGTGAAAAACCGCATTGCTTCGGTATGATCTACTCACTTGATCAACTGAAAGCGTTAGTGATGTGGAACCAGATCTAGTTTCATTCGACGCCAACCTGTTCTGTTTCAACAGCTTGGCATTCTAACTATATGATTATATCTGTCAATTATTCATCAACAGAAACGAGATACAACCAAGCTCAATAACCTAGTTGTTAACGGCGACTATTGTTTTGGATAAGCATTAAACATGGAGGTTTGTATGCCTTGCCCTCGCAGAACTCAGATAAGTTTTGAACATACTCTTCAAAATCAGTCTCCACTTCCCTCACTGGCCATCTAGCTACTTTTATTACTTTCCTTAAAACTGCTTCAGTAAATATTCGCTTGAGGGTAGGCCGAGAGCATATTATGTTGCTGATTTAAAATGGATGGCTGGATTATTGTCTCTAGCATAAAAATCTGTGTGCTACCTAGTGGTGTAACTGTTTGATGGTGTTAGAATATCCCGCAGTTAAAAGGAGATTTTATGGCAAACTTGTCACGCAGAGATATATCTAGCTTAGAAAAATACTTACAGATGGAAGGTGGGCATCTGCTCGACTTCTCACATAAAACACTAGCTGATTTCTTCGATGATTATGGTATTGATATCAATGAGGAACAATACCAATTCGGGTCAGGTTCAAAGGCAAACAGAATGCGTGGCTTTTGGCACTTTAGTGATGAAGCAACAGTCGGGACAGTTCTCTTAGGTATAATTGATTACTACGATGAGAAGCGGGAGAACAGTTACTATGGCAGCCAAAATCATAGCGATGATTTACGTGCAAGATGTCTTGATATAGCTAATAGACTAGTAGCTGGCTCATACCGTGCTCAGAGTCATTTAAGTGCTCCACATCCACAGCCCTCGAGTACACATGCCTCAAATCCGACCAAACCATTCAGCCCTCCTCCTGTGCAACAACCGCATCAGCCATTCGTACCGTCCGCATCTGTCCAGCAACCTCCAAGTTCCCAGACACTGCTACAACCATCAATATTGTATCAGCAACCACAACAAGTGCTTCAACCGACCCAACAATTAAGCGATACACAGAAGGTATTTATTGTTCATGGTCATGATGATGTTTTGAGGTTGGAGGTTGAGAACTTTGTTCGAACTGTCGGATTAAAGCCCGTCGTGTTGATGAATCAAGCGAGCGGTGGTAATACTATCATCGAGAAGATTGAAGAGCATGGTGCAGTTGACTACGCAATAGTGCTATATACGCCTTGTGATGAAGGACGGAAAAAGGGCACTGAAGAACTGAATGGCCGCGCTCGCCAGAATGTTGTGTTTGAGCATGGCTACTTCATCGCTCGCCTAGGTCGGAAGAAAGTCTCAGCAATTGTTAAAACAGGTGTTGAGATTCAGAATGATATTCAAGGTGTTGTCTACATCAGTGCTGAACTTGATTGGCAGACACAATTGCTAAAAGAGTTTAAGAAAGCCCGCATAACATTCGATGCGGACGCTTTATTTGTTTAGGACAGCTAAGTTGGACACCCAACCTTAATGGCGTGGTCGTTACCTTTTTAGCCCTGCTTGGATTAAGCATTAAATAAGGAAGTTTGTATGCCACGTCCTCGCAGAATTCAGATAAGTCTCAAATTCTGTGTTACATCTATCGCCATGACCATTGTTATCTTCAAGATACAAAAAAGCCCCAACAGCAAAACTGTTGGGGCTTTTATACTTTACGCATGCATTTATACAGTAAGTAATTACATGTCGTTAGCCATTACAGGCTGTAGTACATTTCAAACTCAAGTGGGTGAGTAGTACGTGCTACACGCTCAGCTTCAGCTGTTTTCAGTACGATATAAGATTGGATGAAATCTTCACTGAACACGCCGCCTTTTGTCAGGAACTCATGGTCAGCTTGCAGATTTTCAAGGGCGTTTTCTAATGACGTTGCCACTTGTGGGATTTCAGCCGCTTCTTCTGGAGGCAGATCGTACAGATCTTTGTCCATCGCCTCACCTGGGTGGATCTTGTTTTGGATACCGTCAAGACCCGCCATCAGCAGCGCTGCGAAACCTAAGTATGGGTTGGCATGTGGATCAGGGAAGCGTGCTTCGATACGACGGCCTTTAGGGCTTGGTACCACTGGAATACGGATTGATGCAGAGCGGTTACGGGCAGAGTAGGCCAACATAACAGGTGCTTCAAAGTGTGGCACTAAACGCTTGTAAGAGTTAGTGCTTGGGTTAGTGAAAGCGTTCAGCGCGCGAGCGTGCTTGATGATACCACCTATGTAGTACAGCGCCGTTTCACTTAAACCTGCGTATTTGTCGCCAGCGAACAAGTTAACACCGTCTTTCGCCAGAGATTGGTGAACGTGCATGCCGCTACCATTGTCACCAACGATAGGTTTAGGCATGAAAGTCGCCGTCTTGCCGTAAGCGTGTGCCATGTTGTGCACTACGTACTTCAGAATTTGGATTTCATCCGCTTTCTTAGTCAAAGTATTGAAGCGAGTAGCGATTTCGTTTTGACCTGCAGTCGCCACTTCGTGGTGATGCGCCTCAACCACTTGGCCCATTTCTTCGAGCACCAAACACATAGCGCTACGTAGGTCTTGTGATGAGTCAACCGGTGCAACTGGGAAGTAACCGCCTTTAACAAATGGACGGTGACCAGTGTTGCCGCCTTCGTAGCTAGTCGCTGAGTTCCAAGCCGCTTCTTTAGCGTCGATCTTAACGAAACAACCTGACATGTCAGTACCGAAACGGACATCGTCAAATAGGAAGAATTCTGGTTCTGGTCCAATCAATACAGTATCTGCGATACCAGTAGAGATCAGGTAAGCTTCTGCTTTTTTAGCGATTGAACGTGGGTCACGGTCGTACCCTGTCATTGTACCGGGTTCAAGAATGTCACAACGGATCAGCGCTGTGGTTTCTTCGGTGAAAGGATCCAGTACGAATGTCGTTGGATCTGGCATCAGTACCATGTCTGATTCGTTAATACCCTTCCAACCTGCGATAGAAGAACCGTCAAACATTTTGCCGTCTTCGAAGAAATCAGCATCTACCTGATGAGAAGGAATAGATACGTGCTGCTCTTTACCTTTAGTGTCGGTAAAACGTAAATCAACGAACTTAACTTCTAATTCTTCAAGTTGCTTTAAAACTGATTCAACTGACATTCTCAAGCCTCCGGTAGGGTAAAGGGATGCCCCTTCTATAATCTTTTAACTCAAGTGATTTATCTTGAGCCAAACTTACGAGCTATATAGCGATATCCATGCCAATAATTTAAATTACTGATTAACATGGTTTAAAATCTTTGCTGCACTTAATTGGATTCCAGTTTGCACCACTTTGGTGCTATTGGTTGAGGCATTTTGGTGCATTCATCCATTTTGGTGCGCACTGAATTGATTCATGCAAAGCTAAGTTTCAAAGCATAAGGTTCAAAGCACTAGTATGCATCGCTTATGTGGCAGTGAGATGGCAATCGCGCCTTGGCTCACAGGGACTACATAAGGATAGCGGCACTGAATCCAGTACCTATTTCAGCACTATTCTGGACTATTTTCTCTGGGCGATTTCACCGCCGCATAGTTGTCATAAAACCACGCTAGTCTGTTCAACTATGCCATGCATTCTCAATTCAATAGTGGTTTATTATCATATTATTAGGAAAGAGTTCGTTCTCATGTGCGAAATGTCTTTGCTGTTCACAGGCCAAGTGAAATCAGTGATGCGTAATAAAGGTATTGCGTGACAATGAAGTGAGTCTTAAAGGCATTCAGTTTTCGCGGTCATAAATGCCAATATCAACGCCCAGTTAAATCTGCGCTAGAAATTATTGCTGTTTCACGTCGAGATGATTTTGTCGCGGGAACATCAATTTGATTGATGTTTAAATCAGCAGAAATACTTTGCGTCTAGATTATGAAAAATAGTAAATTCAGCTGTTTAACTCGGATTTTTCCTACGAATATGGCAATTGAACAGTGCTTTAACTGTGGCATTAGCGGATTTCACTCAATGGAATATTGGCAGGAATTAGCCAAGGATCGGCGGATTGTTTTATAAGTGTTCAAAAATAATCCTGTGCGCCAAGGCCGCTCTGGAGTAGAATGACCCGCTTTTTATTATGGTGGGTCGAGTCGGGACACTATAACGAATTACTGAAATATCCCTATTTTTGTTTGATGGTAAGAGGTTTATCCGTGCTAGAGAATTTACGTAACATCGCCATTATTGCACACGTTGACCATGGCAAAACGACCCTGGTAGACAAGTTGCTGTCACAGTCAGGCACCCTTGCAACCCGAGGAGAAGCTACTGAGCGGGTGATGGACTCCAACGATCTTGAAAAGGAACGTGGGATCACGATTCTGGCAAAAAATACTGCCATCAAGTGGAACGACTACCGTATCAACATCGTTGATACCCCTGGCCACGCCGATTTCGGTGGTGAGGTTGAGCGTGTTCTGTCTATGGTTGACTCAGTATTATTGCTAGTTGATGCCGTTGACGGTCCAATGCCACAAACTCGCTTCGTAACGAAGAAAGCGTTTGCTCAAGGCTTAAAGCCAATCGTTGTTATCAACAAAATTGACCGCCCAGGCGCGCGCCCTGATTGGGTTATCGACCAAGTATTCGACCTGTTCGATAACTTAGGCGCAACTGACGAGCAGTTAGATTTCCCAATCGTTTACGCTTCAGCGTTAAACGGTTTTGCAACTTTAGATCCAGATGTTGCAAGTGAAGACATGACGCCGCTGTTCCAAACTATCGTTGAAAAAGTATCATTCCCTGATGCTGACTCAGAAGGTAGTTTCCAGATGCAAATTTCGCAGCTGGATTACAACTCATACGTGGGTGTTATCGGTATCGGCCGTATCAAGCGTGGTAGCATCAAAACTAACCAACAAGTCACTATTGTTGGTGCTGATGGCAAAACCCGTAACGGTAAAATGGGCCAAGTATTAGGTTACATGGGTCTAGAGCGTACTGAAGTTGAAGTTGCTAACGCAGGCGATATCGTTGCTATCACTGGTTTAGGTGAGTTGAAAATTTCTGACACTGTCTGTGCTGCTGGCGCTGTAGAAGCGTTACCGCCATTATCAGTTGATGAACCAACTCTGACCATGACGTTCCAAGTCAACACTTCACCTTTTGCGGGTAAAGAAGGTAAGTATGTGACTTCACGTAACATTCTTGAGCGTTTACAACAAGAATTGGTCCACAACGTGGCACTGCGTGTTGAAGAAACTGAAAGTCCAGATCGCTTCCGCGTATCAGGCCGTGGTGAATTGCATTTATCAATCTTGATTGAAAACATGCGTCGTGAAGGTTACGAGTTAGCTGTATCACGTCCAGAAGTTATTCTGAAAACCATCGACGGTGAATTGTGTGAGCCATTCGAAACGTTAACTGTTGACGTTGAAGAAGAAGATCAAGGCACAGTGATCGAGAAGTTAGGTACCCGTAAAGCTGAAATGAAAGACATGCAGCTTGATGGCAAAGGTCGTGTACGTATCGACTTTATTATCCCAAGCCGCGGTTTAATCGGTTTCCAAACTGAATTCTTAACAGCGACTTCTGGTACAGGTCTAATTTACCACTCGTTCGACCATTACGGTCCACACAAAGGTGGCGATATCGGTCAACGCGCTAACGGCGTATTGATTTCTAACGCAACGGGTAAGGCTCTGACATTCGCACTGTTCGGTCTACAAGACCGCGGCCGTCTCTTTATTGGCCACGCTGCTGAAGTATACGAAGGCCAAGTAGTTGGTATCCATGCTCGCTCAAACGACCTGACAGTTAACTGTCTGAAAGGTAAGCAGCTGACCAACATGCGTGCTTCAGGTACTGACGAAGCGCAAGTGTTGACTACGCCAATCACAATGACACTTGAGCAAGCGCTTGAGTTCATCGATGATGACGAATTGGTTGAAGTAACACCTAAGAGCATCCGTGTTCGTAAGAGACACTTGACTGAAAACGATCGTAAGCGCTTTAACCGCGGTTAATGCCAGCCTGTTGATTCAGGTGGCACACCCTTAAGGTGAGTCAATCGGTGTAAAAAGCCCTGCATAGGAAACTATGCGGGGCTTTTTGTTGGGGCTGATTTGGTCATGGGTATGCCGGCGATTAATTCAAACTTCTGAATCTTGAGATCTTGTATTACTCCTTATCGATTCACCATACGCAATTGCGGCAAGATTTTGTAAGGAGAGATCTAACATTTAGTATGGTTCCGCTTAGGTCTTGTGCAAATTCATTGTCGAGTGAACAGCAGGCATTTTTCCCTGTCAGTAACTTCCTGGGTAGCAGATAAAGTTCTTACTAAAGCGACGGCTTAGCCTGTCATCGTGGAAGGAATAAATTTTAATATATTCGTCAAAAAGGGAACGGATCAGTTGCTGTCGGTCTGGCTGTATAGTGTTAGCTATAAAACCATTTATCTGGTATTCGCATAGGAATAGTATCAGCGATAAGATTGAGTGATTTACTAACTGTAATCAATATTCTGGTGTATACATTAAAAACTGCAGATAGTGATATAAACCATTATCTGCAGTGTGCTTCGTTAGATTGGCAGTGCTTTGATGCTATTTAACCCAAGTATTGTTCAAAACTGCTTGCTGTGAGAGTTGAAATTCAAGCTTTAGCTGTTCTGCATACTTAGGTGCCAGATTCTCAATAAAGTCTACACTTTCACTCTCAGATATGATTTTATCTCCAGCGATTAAAAAACTACCTGAGTTGGTAAATGCGCCAAGCAAGTCGCCTTTTACTACAATACTATAGGGTTTTCGTTCCCTATAAAGAGAGCGACCAACTGATGCAAACTCGTCATTAAATCCGAGCAAATCAAAAGCGGTAGGTAAAATATCTAATTGGCTTGCGAGTATTTTATGTCGTTTAGGGGGAATATTTTGCCCAGGACGATAAATCCATAACGGAATATGGAATGCGCTTTCTAAGCCCGGCGTTTTCGTTTTGAACAAAGTGTGATCTGCCAAAATCATAAAGGTTGTATTTTCGTACCAGTCCTGTTTTGATGCTTCCGCAAAAAATGCTTTAAGAGATTCATCTGTATATCTAACAGTATTCAAAAAGTCGGTGAATGTATCTTGTCCATATGGATAAACCTGTAAATGCTTCGGTGTTTCTACATATGGCATATGGGTGGTACCTGTAAACGAAAAACTAATAAATGGCTTAGTTTTTTCGTTTGCTAATTCGAGTGTTTTCATCAACATCTCATAATCCCAACCAAACTGTGCGCCATCAGGATCGGGGTAGTCAGTTCGTGTTATTGGGATATCACTACGTCCAAGATATTGCTGAAAACCAGCATAGTTGGCTATCGAATCTAAACGAATCGAGTCACGTTTTGAGCTTTGCAGCATTTGGGTTTGGTAGCCATGAGCTTGAGCAATATTACCAATTTTTGTAAGGCGTGATAATTCCAGTCCTCCTCCGATATAACCAACACTCTCAAGGGGAGGTATGCCAAACAAGCTCGCTTGAACACCTAAATTACTGCGTTGAGCAACAGCATAGAAATTATCATAAACCTCAGCTTTTTTTGACAGTTCATCTAAAAATGGTGTGACTTTATAGTCTGAACCCGATAATCCATCTATATAAGCATAGCTTAACGCTTCTACCAAAATGATAACTAAATTTCGGCCATTGGGTGTATTCTCTGAGAATTGGCTTACGTATGGATATTTATATGCTTCATCTTCTGTCTTATTTAGCTGTTGTTTAAGCTCTTCGGAATTAAAGAATTTATAATCAGTACGCTTGAAGTTTTGAGTCGTTCCTTTGCCACCTGTATAAATACCATTTAAAATTAAATTAGCTTGCTGCTCACTTTGGTTTTTATATGCATCGATAATGCCAAGTGGCTTTCCATGCAAGTTTAATCCTCGTAGAAATAATATCAAGATAGGGATCGCAATAACAAAAACGCCAATTTGTGATGCTAGAGTCTTATGGTTTTTATTGTGGTAGAAAAATAGTTGGTATTTTTTTGCCAGCAAAATAATTATTATGGCAATAGTAGCAACGCTAAATATCGTTAACGCGAAATGATCTTTCATTAAAAATGGTAATACAAAAGATGTTTCAGTCATTAATAATGGTAGATCGCTAAATGTGTGTCTATTTACTACACCAAAATAAATAAAATCTCCAATAAGTGCGAGTGTAGATAGCAATAGCATTATTAAACCAAGCTTTAAACCCATATCTTTTATGAAACAAGTAATGCGGCCACTTCCTGGTACTAATATTAACAATGTAGGTATGATCATGACATAAGCAGTAGTCATGATATCAAAGCGAAATGATGTAAATATCACCGTGAGCAAATCGAATGTTTCTTTATAATAATCGTGATACACAATGTAATTCGCAATGCGAGAACAATTTAATATGAATAGCATGGAAATATATAGAAACAACACGCTGCGAAATTTACTCTGTTTCATACGATAAATTTTTTCAATGACTGTTTAAGGAGGTGCATAATAACACACCAACTTAGACTAGTTCAAAAGCAAACCTATACTCAGTTAATGCCCCACTCTATCTATCACTTGGATCAGTTCCATGCGGATATTGTCGGGTGTTTGGCTGTGCCAGAAGCCAGCTAAGTAAGCGCCAAGCGGCAGCATAAATAAGGCGATGAGCACTAATGCGAGTAATCCCTTATGGCCGAGTCTGTGGCCAGATTTAAGCCCTAGACCAAGGGCGGCTGATTTTGGACAAGCGGCGACGCAGCGCATACAGGCCTGGCATTCATCACTGCGCACCGTAGTCTTAGTGTGCACTATGATGTTTGCTGGGCAGGCGCGGGTGCACTTATCGCATTTCATCCCTTTTGCCTCGATAAGACAATGCTGAGTATCACGGCGTATTTTTAATGGGCTCGCAAAGCTTAAGATCCCGAGCATGGCACCATAAGGGCACAAGTAACGGCAGAATCCCTGACGGCGCCATGCGGCTAAGGCAAGGATCAGCGCAAACACAAACAAGGTAATCAGGCTCGGCGTCAGAAAGAACAGTGCCATTTTCAAGTCGGCAATCTTGTGATAATTACCTTCGAGATAATAAGGAATCGACTCACTTGGCATGCCAATCACTATGTAGCAAAGGCCAAGCAGCAATAGATACTTGAGCATACGCAGTGGCCAATCGAGCCAAGCGGGTGGTGTTAGTTCTGATTTAATAAAGCGTTTTCTAACAGCATACAAATATTCCCCTGCCAAACCTAATGGGCAAGCCCAACCACAAAATGCCCGCTTACAAAGTAATCCTGTGAGCAATACCGCCGCTAACATCACCGCGGCTGCAGGATGGGTTTGATCCCACAAATTTAGACTGACAATGGCCTTCAGTTCAATGCCGCCGGCAATCGGTAAAAAGGCATCGACCATATCGGGGCGCATTAGCCAAGGTGTAATCCCTTGCTTAAGCAATACGGTATTGATTGTGTATTGCACGGCAACCAGCAAAAGCGATAGTGCTAAGACATGTTGAGTGCCTTCCCGCAGAGTATTGATCTTAATCTCACCTTTGAAGGAGTCAGGCGCAAATTTATGTCCTACTAACGCTAAAGGCAGCGCAATAATCAGTCCGAGTGCTAAAGGCCAGTAAAGGCTGATCGCGACGGCGCTGACACTGAGTAACAGTGTTACGACAGCGCCCCATTTCTGGCCGCTCCAATAGCTCAGGGAGGCGAGATACATGAGTGCCAACATCAGAGTAAGTGATTCGATAAAAGTCATAGTGATGAATACAGCAAATGAGTAACGAGTACAGTGTCTGAGTGATGAGCTGATGATAAGTTTTTGAGTACTAAATGAAATTGTGCGGCAGGTCTAAGATTGGTGCTATCAATCCACTAAAGCGCGCCATAGCTCACAAAGCTAAGTGTTTTGGGCTTGCACAAATAAAGTATGGCTTGCAGGGACAGCGAGCGAGGTCACACAAAGCATAAAAAGCCCCAGCAATTTAGTGTGCTAGGGCTTAGGAGTTAAGTAGCAGCTTTGGTTCAACTTTTTGATTTTTCGAGTGACTCGATAAACTTGTTCGACTCATTAATCGATTTATTCATCTCTTTAATCAGGCCCGAAATGTCGGTTTGCAGACTAGCAAATTCGCCTTTGATCGCGCCAATGGCTTGGGCGTTCAAGTTATGCTTGAGATACAGCATATTGTCTTTCATGGCGGTGAGGATAGGCGGCATTTTTGATTCGGCGCGGTGCATGCTTTTGATCAATTGTTCGTAGGCGCGGCGCGTTTCTTTGAGCTTAGCTTCACTGTTACGGCGCAGGCTGGCTTTGCTGATCTCGCCAATTTCATCTTGCCATTCATCGAATAACGCTTCGGCCACATCTTCAACTTTCTTGATGCGGTTGCTGACGTTGTCTGCGGCGCTTTGGGCCGATTCGTATTCATCCTTGGCCTTGTTATAGGCTTTTTCTAGGTTGCCGCCATCGTGATTGAGCAGGGCTTGCATCTCTTCGAGGGCCGAGCTGAACTCTTTTTGGGCGTCCTCTTGGGATTCTTTTGCGTCTTTAACTCTGTCGACCATAATATCGCGTTTATGGTAACCGACCTTTTCCATCGCGCCGTAATAGGCGCTTTGGCAACCACTGAGCAGGAGGCTTGCGGCAATCAGGCCTGAAGTTATCAGTCTTTTCATTGGGTATTCCGTCGCTGAATGAAATTAATCGGCCTTAAATCGGGCCGCATCTATAATGCTCCACAGATGAAAGATAGCACCTATTACCGCGGGCACAATTAGCCACCAGAGTGCATAACCCACCACTGTGATAATGAAAAATAACAGTGCGGCCATAATGCGGCCTTGTAATAGTTGGCCTAACCCAGGGAAAAATAAGCTAGCAATAGCGGAAATAACGTTACCCGCAGATCCTTGTTGAGACATCAATTCACTCCTTAGACTTGTAAATTAAGTGTTTATTGTACGAAGATAACGAGTCTATACCAACAGAATCAAGAGAAACCCGTGACTAAGAAGATAGAACTGGCACAAATTCGCGTCTTATTCCTCGGGATCTGGCACTTCCTGCTGCATTTGCAGCGGCGTTTAGTGGAAGATCAGATCAATATCCGCGCCGGACATTTGGCCTATGTCACGCTATTGTCACTTGTGCCTATGGTAGCCGTGACTATGTCTATGTTGTCCGCTTTTCCTGTGTTTAAAGGCATACGTGGGCAGATAGAAGGCTTTGTTTATCAGAACTTTTTACCCGCCGCCGGCGATACTGTGCAAGTGTATATCAATGAGTTTGTCGCCAATGCCTCTAAGGGCACAGCTGTCGGGATTGCCGCTTTAGTGGTGGTCGCTATTTTGCTGATTTCCGCCATAGACAAATCCCTCAATAACATTTGGCGTACTAAAGAGAAGCGTTCTGTGGTGGTCGCATTTTCTATGTATTGGATGGTCATCACTTTGGGCCCTGTTTTGGTGGGGGCCAGTTTGGTGGCGACTTCCTACGTAGTGTCATTGAAGGTTTTTGACGGTCAGTTGTCGGGTGTGGTGCCCGTGTTTCTTGAGCGCTTGCCCATGCTGTTTTCAGTTGCAGCATTCTTGCTGTTATATATGGTGGTGCCTAATCAAAAGGTGAAGTTTCTACATGCACTATTAGGGGCGATTGTCGCCGCAATCTTGTTTGAGTTTGGCAAAAAAGCCTTTGCCTTGTATGTGACTCAGTTTCCGAGCTATGAGGCTATTTATGGGGCTTTAGCCGTGATCCCTATTATCTTTGTCTGGGTGTATTTATCGTGGATGATAGTATTACTCGGCGCGGAAATTACCGCGGCTATGCCAGAGTATTTAGATTATGAATCGAGCTGTGATGACGATGAAACGGATTTGGATGGTAAGCCTTTACAAGAGCGCCAAGATAATCAGTCTGTAACCTTAACTTCGGCAGAAGTCGATGCACTTAAGGCCGTGGCGAAATCGGAATGACATCCCTAAACGGTTATGTAATAGCGATAACACCTAATGCCTGAATCAGTGCCCGAATCCTATCCCCCTTTTATCCGCCGCGACTGGTTTAGCGTTGGCAATGGTCAGCAATTACATCTGGCGCAATACGGTAATCCTCAAGGTATTCCGCTGTTGTATTTGCACGGTGGTCCGGGAGCGGGTTGTGATATCGGTGATTTAGCCTTATTTAATGGCGAACAATATTGGATTTTGCTGTTAGATCAACGCGGTTCTGGGCAATCTTTGCCCTTTGGTGATTTAGCCCATAATCATCTTAATGGTCTGATCTGCGATATGGAGGCGATTCGCCTCGCGTTAGGTATTGAGCGCTGGTGTTTAGCGGGCGGCTCCTTTGGGGCCACATTAGGCTTAATTTACAGCGGATTGTTCCCAGAGCGGGTGATAGCACAAGTGCTGTGGGCATTATTTATTCCGTCTAAAGAAGGTATCGATTGGCTCTATGGCGCGGATGGCGCGGCAAAAGTGCAACCTGCGGCTTATCGACTCTTCAGTGGTAATGCGCCTGTTGCGCCATCGCTGGCTGAACTGCTGGATTCATACCATCAAGGTTTGGCATCGACCGATGAAAACCTGCGGCACCATTTTGCGCGGCGTTGGGTTCAGTGGGAGTTAAAGCTCGCGGGGGCAAGATTAGTATTACCAAGGCTGTTACCCAGCGCAGTATTGGCGTTAGCGGATATCGAGCTGCACTTTGCTCGACATGATTACTTCAATGCTATGAATGTATTACAGCGCGTGACGCCTAGGGTGAAGGCGCGTAGTGTGTTATTGCAAGGAATGCAGGATGCGATTTGCCCAGCGGCGCTATTGCGCGATTTTTTGGCTGGGTTAGAGCATGCTATTACGATTCAATCTGTTGCCGACGGCGGACATATGCTCAATAGCGAGTCGTTGTTTTTGGCGGTCACAGCAGAAATCCATGCTATGTGGTCGTGGATACATCAAAGGGAAATACAATGAAAACATTGCTCATCAGTGCCAGTTTACTCGGATTAACCGCCTGTGCCGCTACGGCGCCCTCGCAAACCCGCGCGATTGACCCAGTGGTGGCTCAGGAGAACGTGAGTGCCCCCGTCGCGCCCAAAGTCGTTGAACTGGGTGGGCTAAACAATGACGCTGCCGCTGAGCGCTTGTATCAAGCGTTAATTAACGCTAACTACTTGGCCACCAAAGTTGCGCCGACTAAAGTTGCGGTGCAGTTTGGCGATAACCAGTTTTTGCTTGAGCCGAGCATTAATTCTGCGGGCATTGACCGTATTTTAATGAATCGTTTCTATGCCGTGCACCCGCAATTACAGGCTAGCCAAGAGCTGCCTGTGGTGATTGGCACTTTGAATCAAAAGCTTAATTTTGCCAAGTTTGTGTTGCTGGACCAAGGCGCTGTGATCCAAATACAAGGCACTGTCACCTTTGCCGACCATGTTGAAATTGAAGAGTTACGCCGTTTTATGCTGTGGACCAATGGCGGTTTGGCACAAGTCGCGCAATCTTTGCCCGATGGTATCGACCAATATATTCGTCCTATCCCGCTCATGCAGCAAATGGTTCCCGTTAAGCCTTAATCTAAAAGGAAAAGTTGTGATTGCGTTAATTCAAAGAGTGAGCCGCGCCAGTGTGGTTGTCGATAATCAAACCATAGGTGCAATCGATAAGGGCCTGTTGGTTCTGCTGGGCGTTGAGCAGGAAGATACCCGCGAGAAGATGGAAAAACTGGCAACTAAAGTGATGAGTTATCGCGTGTTTTCCGATGAAAATGGCAAGATGAATCTCAACCTAGAGCAAGTCGGTGGCTCTTTATTAGTGGTGTCGCAATTTACCTTGGCCGCCGATACGGGTCGCGGTCTGAGACCGAGTTTTTCGGGAGCCGGTACGCCGGATCAAGCCTTGGCACTCTATGAAGAGTTTGTCGCATTCTGCCGCACTAAGGGTGTCAACACAGAAACCGGACAGTTCGGCGCCGACATGCAAGTGTCTTTAGTTAATGATGGCCCTGTGACGTTTAATCTGCAGGTGTAGCTTCTTATCGCGCGAGTGATTGTGTTAGTTATTACGTTGACTATTACATTAGTCAACGCGTGGTTTTTCTGGGGGATAGAGTGTTGAACTTATTCAGTGTTAGCTGTGAAGAGGGATGTATCAAGGTAAATGCGCATGGATGAACGACTTACTCAACTACTCACTCAATTACGCCAGACGTGGCACAGTACTATTCCTGTTAGCGAGTTTATGCAGATTGCGCCGCTCGATTACAGTGAGGGTGAGTTTCGAGTCACGGCGCCGATAGCGCCTAATATCAATCTGCATCAGACCATGTTTGCCGGCAGCATTTATACGCTGATGACCTTAACTGGCTGGGGCGCTGTGTGGCTGAACCAGCAGTTAGCCGGCGTTGCCGGTGACATAGTGCTCGCCGATGCCCATATTCGTTATCTCGCGCCAGTGACTTGTGATCCTGTGGTAACAGTGCAATGGCCAACTGTGGATCTCAGCCCGTTGCAAAGAGGTCGCAGAGTGAAAGTGAAGTTAGCTGTGCAATTGTATTGTGATGCTAAGCTTTGTGCGGTATTCGAAGGCCTGTATGTCAGTGCGCCGAAAGTGAGTTAATGTAAAGCGTCGTAACAACCGATAACCTTTCTAAAAAATCGAAGTGAATCTCAAATTTTATCCACTTTATTTCTTTTTTATGGGCGAATACACTAGCGTCATAGAGTTGAGATATTCCATCTGACTCTGAGTCATTTACCTATTTTCGGAGCAGATTATGTCTAAAGTCTTAATTTTAAAATCAAGCATTCTTGGCGGTTATTCACAATCTGCCGTGTTAATTGATCACTTAGCGAGCCACTGGGAAACCCAAGGCGCCGCTATCACAGTACGTGATTTAGGCGGTAAAGATGTGCTGCCTATGGTAGACGGTGAAATCGCTTCTGGTTTACGTGGTGGTGCAGAATTATCGGCACGTCAGCAAGAAATGCTCGCCTTATCAGATACTTTAGTTGCTGAATTAAAAGCGAACGATACGATTGTTATCGCAGCGCCTATGTATAACTTCACTATTCCGACTCAACTTAAAAACTGGATTGATTTCATTGCCCGCGCTGGTGTGACTTTTACTTACACAGAAACAGGCCCAAAAGGATTAGTGGAAGGTAAACGCGCTGTGTTAGTGACGACCCGTGGCGGCGCTCACAAAGATGGCCCAACGGATCACGTTGTACCTTACTTGAAAACGGTTTTAGGCTTTATTGGTATCACTAATGTTGAAGTGGTTTACGCCGAAGCGCTGAATATGGGGCCTGAAGCCCACGACAAAGGCATGAGCGAAGCGAAACACTGTATCGATCAGCTGAAGGCTTAATCGTTCTGTTGCTTTAGTTGAGTCATTTGATTTAGCTGAATAAATAATGCCAGCCTTAATAGGCTGGCATTTTTGTATGTGCATTTTAGCTAGGTTGGCAGCAGACTAAATCTTTAAGCGAACCGCCATTTATCACGTAACTAAAACCATTGGCCTTGAGGATATCGCAGCCTTTCTGTGCTCGAATCCCCGCGCCATAGTAGAGCACGAAGGGATGCTGTTTATTGTCGACTTGATGCAACCATTGATCGAGCGTTGGCAATGGCACATTAATGGCTTGGGGCAAATGACCCGAGGCAAATTCCTCTGGTGAACGCACATCAATCACCCGTGCGCCTTGCTCAATCAATTGCCAACACTTTTCGCCCGAGTGGCTGCCGGATAACTTAGCCAGTAAAGATTGAAACATAGCATTGCTCCTACCATTAGAAAATTTTCAATAAGTTTATTCTAATGAATTGATGAGTGCAAGTGCGGCAAAATATCGGCAGTGAATAGTTTGATCTTTGGCTGTGCAGATACTCGAACTCTGTATTACTGGCGTTAGATAAGTTGCTACAAGCTAAATTCATTGCCTCGTTGATAGTGAATTAAATCGTGGAAGACCACGGCTTGCTCGTTGAGATTTCGATAGCCATGGGGTTTGTCGGCCGCAAATCGTACCGCTTCACCTTGCTTGAGCGTTTGCCACTGACCATCGACTAACACTTCCATAGTACCGCTTAATACAATGACATGCTCAGTCACGCCAGCTTCATGGGGCTCGGAAAGGCGTTCATAGTGTGGCAGCAGCGTGAGTTCAAACATCTCAAAACCGAAGCGCTCTTCAAAGGGAAACAGTGACGCCACTAACATACCGTCGGTGGCGGGTTGTTGGCGTAGCTCGTCGGGTTTACGGAATACTGCGCTTTGGCTCTGGGGCGTGGGTTCGAGAAAGGTCGACAGCGAGATATTGAATCCACTGGCAATTTTCCACAGCGTCGCAATGGTTGGGCTGGATTCACCGCGCTCGATTTGGCCTATCATGGCCTTACTAACGCCAGTCTCTTGGGCGGCTTTATCTAAACTCCATCCCTTTTGGCTGCGAAGTGCTTTAAGCGTGGTGGCGAGATAGCTGTTTATCGTCTGCACAATGGCCCCATCATTTTTATGAAAATTTAGTTTGTACGTTATAACGCACAGGTGCTATCTTGTCCATCTCGTACGTTATAGCGCACAAAAAGCTATCTTGTTCATTTTATAAGTTATAGCGCACAAAGTAATGGCGACACTAATTGCAGAGAAAGGGAGTGGATATGTGGCGAGATGCAGGAAGTTTGTCAAAAATATCGGCGGGTTTTATTGCGGTATTAGTGGGTTATAGCAGCTCGGCTGTGATCATCTTTCAAGCGGCGGAGGCTGTGGGTGCGACACCTGCACAGATCAGTTCATGGCTGTGGGCTTTAGGTGTTGGCATGGGCGTGACCAGCATAGGGTTATCGCTTTACTACAAGAATCCTATTCTAACGGCTTGGTCTACACCGGGCGCGGCGCTGATGGTGACTAGCTTAGCGGGGTTGAGCGTAAACCAAGCCATAGGCGCTTTTCTGGTGAGTTCGATGCTAATCACTCTTTGCGGGGTGGCGGGCTGGATGGATAAACTTATTCGTATCATGCCGCAGTCAGTCGCTTCAGCCATGTTAGCGGGGATCCTGCTGCAATTTGGGCTAGGGCTATTTCAGGCGATGCAAACCCAGCTGAGCCTCATATTAATCATGCTGTTGGTGTTTGTCGTGGTTAAGCCTTTTGCGCCGCGCTACATCATCTTGCTGACATTGCTGGTGGGCATCGGCATGAGCTTTCAATTAGATTTGCTCAAGTTAGATGCCGTTCAGTTGCAATTGGCGATGCCAGTGTGGACCACGCCTGAGTTTTCGCTGGCGAGTGTTATTGGCGTGGCGCTGCCGCTGTTTGTGGTGACTATGGCCTCGCAAAATATGCCGGGCGTCGCCGCGCTGCACGGTAATGGCTACAGGCCGCCTATTTCGCCTTTGATCACGACGACAGGATTCATCGGGGTTATCCTCGCGCCCTTTGGCGGTTTTGCCTTTAACTTATCCGCCATTACAGCCGCTATTTGCATGGGTAAAGAAGCAGACCCGAATCCAGCGACCCGTTACTGGGCGGCGGTGTGGGGCGGGGTGTTTTACTTTATCACTGGGTTACTCGGCGCCACTGTGGTTGGCCTGTTTTCCGCTTTCCCGAAGGAATTAGTACTGGCCATCGCCGGATTAGCGCTACTTGGCACTATCGCCAATAGCCTGACCGCCGCATTAGCTAAAACCGAAGATCGCGAAGTGGCAGTGATCACTTTCTTGGTCACGGCATCAGGTTTTAGTGTGCTGGGTATCGGCAGCGCATTTTGGGGGCTGTTGCTTGGGTTTATTATCCATTGGTGGAATGGGCACAGAACTGCAGCTGTGGTGAAGCGAGCGAATACTTAGCTGCAACAAAGCGCCTTAGTAGATGAATTTCAAAGACGAAGGCGCATGTGTTTTAGATTTTCTTCGTCATAAACACGCTATTGGGGTCGAGTCGATAATCGGCAAAGGGGCCGCAGCTTTCGAAGCCAAATTTGCTGTAGAGCAGGCGAGCTGGGTTGAAGAAGTCCATCGAACCTGTCTCTAGACTGAGGCGTTTGACGCCAGCGCTTTTGGCATCGTTAATTAAGTGCTGCAATATCTTAGATGCTATGCCTTGCTGTTTATAGGGCGCAGCAGTGCGCATGGATTTGATCTCGGCATGCTCGGCATCTAACCATTTTAGTGCACCACAGCCCGCTAAATTGTTACCATCCCATAGGGTCCAAAAACGAATATTGGGCTGACGCAGGCCATCAAGATCTAATGCGTGAACACTTTCAGGCGGTGAAGTTGCCCGCATATCGTCGAGGTGTTCTTGCAGTAATGCCGCTATCTCTGGCCCTTTTAGATCATCTAGTATTATTTTCATCGTTGCTCTCAAGATTAAAATTCCCTGTGTTGTTGCTTATCCATCATAGCGTTATCGCGTTTCGTTGTTTTTAGGGGTAAAACGCTACGGTGGATAAGCAAAGGGTGAGCCAAGAGTTTGTCGCTTTAGCTAAAGCTAAACGCAGAATCAAAGTCGTGGGGCCTCTCCCCCTGATTTTTAATCAAGAGTCGACCAAAAGGGAAAAAGCACCTGTTCCCCTTTTGGCTTATTTATAAAATATCCCCCGGCGTCCCCAACGGAGTTGAAACCCCCTTGGGCATTAAGCATCCTTATGCTATCGCGTCAGACACTCGTCCCTGATTCGACTGACGCCATCTCGGCATCTGATAGGCAGGATGCCTGAATGTCGTGAAGTGCATGGATGCACAAGAACGACCATGCCTCGCTCACGCAACGAACGCTAATGCCCTGCGGCAGACCCGAGGGGATGGTGTATTCCTTTGACTCTAGTGTTATTGGTCAATTTTTAATGAATAAAAGTTATGTCTTTCCGACCTTTTTTGTTAGCTTTACATTATTTACTTTTTTGTGTTGGAGGCTTAACTTTAGGCATAGGTGTAGACGTTGTGGAAGGGGGGAGTTGTTTATTGAAACCTTCTGAACGACCGCTATCTGATGGCTTCGGGTTATTACTTTGTGGTTTAGTCATTTTCTATTTCCTTAATAATAAGTAGACTGTAAATAAATATCAGCTTCTTTTTCTGCTAATGTGAGAGCTGATTTGTTTTTTGGTAGAGTTACACCATTTAAACATTTATTTTCAGCAGATAAAGCATCTTCTTTTAAATCTGCCCACTTTGAGTGAATTTCTTCTTCGCTCCATTTTCCCTCTGCTACGAAGTACCAATCCCTTTCTGCTTTTAATGAAATTAACGAAAGCATGTCCCCTAGTTTATTTAGGGCTGAAAGCCTTTTTCTGTATGGTAGTAGCGGTTTTATAGCTGTAATCACTTGAGACGCAGCAATAATAAAAGCCCATAAAAATTGGTAATCTTTCCATAGTGCCCATGCAGCAATGCTTGAAGACGACGTTATCGCTAAAAAAATATTTATAATCTGATCATATTTGTTTTGCTTAACGGCATAAGCCTGGACATAGTAGACATGCACTTTTAGCTCTTTTAGTTGGTTCCAATATTTATGCTGGTACATGTATTTCCTTGTAAACCTAACGCGTAGAACAGTACGAGATCAATTGACTCTGATTGTTATGTTGTCTTTTTTAGTTCTTTAAATAGGTCTAAGTACCTGATTTCAAGGTAATCTAAACTGTCTACATCAAAATTGATATAGTTGGCTCCCTGGGAATGAGGCTTAGAGTAAAGAAAGATAAACGCTCTTCTGTCATCTGAATTTGAAATTTTTGTTAGCCGCTTAGTTACCAGATTCTTTACTGGGTAATTTTCTATTTGGCTTTCAGACACGAAAAACGATGGGTTTATGAAATTGCCATTATGTGACATTTTACTCTTGAACCCAACACGATATGTTTTTTTATCTGGTACATACGTTATATAAGCAACTCCCCAATAAATTCTATATTCATCAGGTAATGCTGATATTTGTTGATTATAAACACCCTTAAACAGTTCACTATAGCTAATATCTTTCCCATCGATATTTACATAATTCTCTGACAGTGAATTATCTTTTTTATACTTAATGAACTTAGTTACTAAAGATCTTACTGCATAATATTCAGAACCTGTTTCTATCTCGTGCTCACCTTGAACTTTAGGCCTGAGTCCATTATTTTTTCTCTTTTTATTTGAATCTCGCTTGCCTTTATTTTTTCTGGCAAATTGATTTCTAGGCCTATGTAAATTAAAAGTATCTGATTTTCGGTCACTTAGTATAACTGTTGAAGCACTTGGCTCATATTCATCACCAGTACCTATAGTTACTTTATTCCCTATGGTAGCATCGCATTCATCAGAATGATTATACCCTCTAAAATGTGGAGATTGCCTCATATCCTGCTTTTCCACATCCATATTTATACAAGTAACTTTTGCATTACAAAACTCACTCGGGCATTCAAAAGCTGATTTGCTTTTAATGACACCTGCCCAATAAAGATCGTAAGCGAGTTCAGCATCGATAATATCGCCATATTCAATGCTGTAAGCTTCTTCTAATGATGCCAATTTAATACTCCTTCTTTATTGGGCGACATAAAATTGTATAGTACGCATGAGCATCGTTTTACCTCTGTTCTCTTGGTAAAATAACTCGCAACCCACTGATTTAAAATTTAATTTATACGATAGCAAAAATAATTCTGGGTAGATAGTATGCATGCGCATGATTTCTGCTCGTTTTTTTGCGTATTGTTTATAGCCAATTAAATATTAGGGAAGGCTTACTAAATAATCAGCCGTTGATTATGTTAGCGTTTAGTAGTAACTATTTATTTTTCATAGCATTACAGTAGTTCAATATTTTTCAATCAACAGATTACACTTATGTTCGAAAGGCAGGCCATGGTGATTGGCGAGACGACCGTCCGCCCCATGGACGGGGCGGTCGAGCATCCAAGGATGGACTTGCTGCGTGTCGTCGAGTCAGTGCCATGGTAGGCCTCGCTCCGTGGTGTGTCGTTGGGCCTGTATCATAGTTGGTCTCACTCCGTGGTGTGTCGTCGGGCCTATATCATGGTTTGCCTCACTTCATCATTTCACTAGCATTTCAGCTGGTTTAACCCTCAGTTTTGATATTCGCAAATAGATCCGCATGCTGAAAGGGGAAGTAATTATTTCAGATGATTTTGCGGTAGCTGTGGTTGACCTAACAGGGCAACGATAAGGATGAAGTCGTCTTCTTTTGTGAAGTAGGCGGTGTGTTTACCAATAGGAAAGTAGAATCCGTTGGGGTAAATATCGTCGCAGCTTCTGCCTAATCCGGGGTTATCGGCTAACATTTGCAAGTCGGATATTAGGCTTTGTTTGTATTTGTGCCACTGCGACTCAGAAAAGTGTTGAATGGTGTAGTCTTTAATCTGTTGTAGGTGAGTCTGAGATAACCTACTTAGTTTATAGCGTTTATTTTTCATGTAAGTTGCTACAGGGCGTTAAGAAAATCTTCACCATCAACCACATTGCCCTTCGCTAAATCTTCTTTGGCTGCGTTGAAACAGTGCTTCAAATAGTCGGCTTTCATCGCCTCAAGCTGTTCGAAGTCGTGGATAGACATCACGACAACCGCATCTTTACTGTTTTTGCTGATCTTGATGGGTTCGCGTTGAGCATTTAGCAGTAACTCACCGAAATTTCGTTTGGCGTCATTGGCTGTTAATGTTTGCACGATTAAGCCCTCTTATTTGGAAATACAGTGGCAGTATAGTGTATTGTGCGAAACGCTCAAAACGATTAAATCGTGCGATCTTTTCGAAAACAAATGGGTCATAAAGCTTTATCGCCAACAAAAAGCACTGGCTACAGGGCCAATCGCGCTGTGCGGCATTCTGCGGGGGGTCCCTAATCCGCTTACTATTAATTATCCTTTCCGATTCTCAACATTATCCAAACGAATATAAAAATGGCCGAGGATAAGCTCGGCCATTATTTGTTTTATTAAGCGTAAAACGGGCTAGTTTAGTAGAATTTCTTCAGGTAGCTTGCCGCGTATTTTTGCAGTTTTCGGTTTGAACTTGTGGTCGCAATATTCTCAATCACGTCGCGGTAATCTGCGTTGCCTGAACTGGCGAGGGCTTTTGCCATATTGGCATAGGTATCGATGGCGAGTTTATCATCGGCCATTAAGCGTGGCGTTTTCAATTCGTTACTGAGTACGGCTAGGATAAAATCATCGTACTGACGGTCATCCATAATGCGTTTAGCCGCCAGTCGCATTAACTCTAAATCATCGCTGCGTAGGGCATTGGCAAAGGCATTATTTTGCTGACTTTGGTCGGCAGTATATTGGCTTTTATCCGCAAGAATCGCATTCCATTTTTTATATATCGTTATGTTTTCTAAAGCCTGACCTGCGTATTTTTTGAGTTTTTTGTGATAGTTGCCATTCACAATGCTGTTAATGGTTTCGCTGTACTTGTCGTTACCCGAGTAGGCTAAGCCTTTGACTAACCAAGCACTGTAGTCGATGGCATTTTTTTCAGTGGCTTGGGGCAAAGATGCGAGTAGCTTTGCTTCGAGCACATCGTATATCGCAGGATCGGATAAGCCTGCAAGGGTTAAGGATTCGATGGCTTGCTTCTGCTTAAATTCGTTGTCGCCCTTAAAGACTTCTTGGTAGGTTTCTACCGTGTATTCTTTGGCAAACAGTGGCGCGGTTAATAAACTGATGCTCAGCAGCATCCCTGCAAACAGTGGTTTCATTGCTATGTCCTTATGTGGGTTTTAGGTGTTATCTATTCCAGCGTTTAAAAATCAGCGAGGTATTAATGCCGCCAAAGGCGAAATTATTACTCATCACATAATCTGTGTCGATTGGGCGCAGTTCGTTGCGGATATAGTCCAAATCGGCGCATTGTGGGTCGATACTTTCAAGATTGAGTGTCGGCGCAAACCAGCCCGCATTCATCATCTCAATACTCACCCAAGCTTCTAACGCGCCGCATGCACCTAAGGTGTGGCCCGTGTAGCTTTTAAGGGATGAAATCGGTATGTTAGTGCCAAATACCGCGTGAGTCGCGTGACTCTCGGCAATGTCACCACGGTCGGTGGCTGTGCCGTGGGCGTTCACATAGCCTATGGCGCTAGGCTCGAGCTGCGCGTCTTTGAGGGCCAATCTGATGGCGATTTCCATGGTCTGGGCATTCGGTTGGGTGACGTGTTGACCGTCTGAATTTGTGCCAAAACCGACTAACTCAGCATAAATTTTTGCACCACGCGCCTTGGCGTGTTCTAGCTCTTCTAGCACCAGCGTACAAGCGCCTTCGCCAATGACGAGGCCATCACGGCTTGCATCGAAGGGGCGCGGCGTGAGTTCGGGCGTCGTATTTTTAGTGCTAGTGGCAAATAAGGTGTCAAACACCACAGCTTCAGTGGGGCAGAGTTCTTCGCCGCCGCCCGCCAACATTAAAGTTTGCTGACCGTATTTGATGGCCTCATAGGCGTAACCTATGCCTTGGCTACCCGAAGTGCACGCGCTGCTGGTGGTGTGAATGCGGCCCTTTAAGCCGAAGAAGACGCCAACGTTCACCGCTGTGGTGTGTGCCATCATGCGAATATAGCTAGTGGCGGTGACGCCCGACATATCACCGGTTTTCAGCATATCGCCAAAGGCGGTTATAGGATCGGTACTGCCCGTGGATGAACCATAGGCGATGCCCATTTCACCCGAGGATACGATAGGGTCATTCAACAATCCCGCATCGATTAATGCAAGTTCACTGGCGCGGGTCGCCATAATAGAAACCTTGCCCATGGAACGAATTTTCTTGCGCGAATAGTGGCTTGGCACGTCAAAGTCCGTAATGGGCGCGGCTAAACGGGTGTTGAGGCCATCATATTTATCCCATTCGCCCATAGTGACGACGCAGTTTTTCTGCGCCTTAAGGCTTGCTGCAATGGTTGGCCAATCATGGCCTAGGGCAGTAATGCCGCCAATGCCAGTGACGACCACTCGTCTACCTAAGCGGGTTTGATTTGTCGGCTCGCTCATTTAGATCATGCCTCCATTGACCGATATCACTTGGCGGGTGATATAGGCGGCATCGTCAGACATTAAAAATGCGGCTAAGGCTGCGATTTCACTGGGTTTACCCATGCGGCGCATTGGCACTAATTGCTCGACCATGTCCTTAGGAATATCGGCCACCATATCGGTTTCAATCAAGCCAGGGGCGATACAGTTGACGGTGATTTTGCGTTTTGCCAGCTCTAATGACAGTGCCTTAGTCGCGCCGATAATGCCCGCTTTGGAGGCACTGTAATTCACTTGGCCACGGTTACCCGCAATCCCAGAAACCGAAGCTAAGGTGATGATACGCCCGCCTTTGCGGCCTTGTACCATAGGCATCACGCAGGGGTGGATCACATTATAAAAGCCGTCCAAGTTAGTGTGGATGACGCTGTCCCATTCGCTTTCTGTCATAGCGGGAAAGGCTGTGTCGCGGTTGATGCCCGCATTGAGGATCACGCCGTAATAGGCGCCATTGGCCTCGATGTCGGCTTCGATGGCGGCTTTAACGGCCGCGCGGTCGGCGACATCAAATTTCAGCAGGCTCACATTGACGCCAAGCGCGCGGATTTGCGCCGCAGTGTCATCGGCCGCCGTTTGGTTACTGTGGTAATGCAGGGCGATATCGAAACCCGCCACGGCGAGTTTTAGGGCGATGGCTTTACCAATGCCTCGGCTCGAACCGGTAACTAATACTCTGTTATTCATCTGTTTTCTCCACCCCATTTTATCGTTATGTGTCGGTATGGGGTTTTATGTATTTATGGTAAAAAGGTAGCATTGTTAATGCGCTTTAACGCTTTTTATCTACATTATTGCTTTAGTGCCCAAGGCTTCTATTTGCTGCGTCTTGATTGCCTGCAAGGTAGGCTTGTGTGTCCTGAGGTTGGAACACATTCACATTGGCTTGGGCCACTAAGCTCTTTTCAAGTTCAGTGCCGGCTTCGGGCAGCAGATAAATTTGGCAATCGAATACCGCTAATCCCGATCCCTCTTGATAGAGGCGGCTGACTTGGATGCGATAGGTGCACCCGAGCTCATATTGCTTGGCATGGAGCGCTAATTTACGCGAGCCCAATAGAAAACCCACGCGGATTTTATCATTGCGCAGTTTAGCTTCTACTCCGGCCAGTGCAGCAATACTTTGGGCCATATATTCGATGCCGACATAATTGGGTACGGCTTGATGTTTATCATCAAAATAGGGGCTCTGGGTTGTGATAGTGACTTCGGTCTCTAGGTTATCACGGCGATAGCCAATGACTTTATCGAGCAAAATCATTGGCGCCCTATGGGGGATAAAGTCGGCAATATCTTGTTCGGCAAAGGGTTGGTTAATTTTAAGTAACTGCATGGTACTAGGCCTCGTTACGGCAAAAAATCAGGCTGGCATTGCTGCCGCCAAAGGCGAAGGAATTACTCATCACATAGTTAAGTGTGCCTTTTGCGGCGACTCGATGGCGTTCGACTAAGGCAATGGGCGGGTCCTGCGGATCGACTTGGCCGTCCCATTGATGGGGCGGCAGGGCTTGGTCGTGATTATGTGCCGAGAGTAATAAATAGCAGAAGGCGGCTTCAATCGCGCCAGCGGCACCTAAGGTATGGCCGACTAAGGGTTTGGTCGAGCTGCATGGCGGCGTGTTGATGCCAAATACTTCAACTACAGCGCGGCTTTCCATCGCATCATTTTTGGGTGTGGCTGTGCCGTGCAAGTTAATGTAACTGATGTCTTGTGCTGCAATGTTTGCATCCTGCAACGCCGCTTGCATGGCGGTGATGGCGCCTGCACCTTCGGGATGTGGCGCCGAAATATGATGGGCGTCGCTCGACTCGCCAATACCCGCGAGCATCACATCGGACTCGCCCGCCGTTAGCACGAAAAGTGCTGCGCCTTCGCCGATATTGATGCCATCACGGTTGATGCTAAAAGGATTGCAGTGGCCTTTGGACACGGATTCCAAAGCATTAAAACCATTAACTGTGAGTTGGCACAAACTGTCGACACCGCCAACAATCACCATATCGCAGAGGTTAGCGCTGAGTAAACGTTTGGCACTGGCAAAGACTTTGGCGCTGGAGGAGCAGGCGGTTGAAATCGTGTAGCAAGGGCCATCTAGCTCAAAATATTGGCGCAAAAAGTCGCTAGTGCTGCCGAGTTCCTGCTGGAAATAGTGGTAATCCGCCGGAAAGTGGCCGTGTTGATTGCGATAGCTTAGGGCCGCTTCACCTTTAGATATGCCAGAGGTGCTGGTGCCTAACACAACGCCAATGCGGGCATGACCCAAATCCCGTTTCGCTTTTTCAACTGTGGCGGCAATTTGCAGTGCGGCGCACAGCAGTAACTGGTTATTGCGGCAATCGAACTGGATGAGCTTTGCAGGAATGGTTGGTAGCGCAGCCGTCACGGGTGCAACTAAGGTTGGGTGCTCGAACAGGAGTGTGTCACTGCGCTGCATCGCGCTGGTATCGCCTGCGATCAGGCGGTCTAAAATCTGCTGGGGATCTTGCCCTAGCGGGGTACACAGTCCAATTTGTGTAATGGCGACTCTGTTCATCATAGCGTATCGTTTTTTTACCATGGCACAGTGAAGTGCGGGTGTTAAAAGGTTAAATAGGTTCGATTTCTAGCTCAAACTTGGCCTGTGGCATAGTTAGACTGATGTGTGCTTGCCATAGGGCGTCGCCGACATCTTGTTGATAACGGATTTGCACCACATGGGTTTGCAGGGCGCTTTTACTGATCAAGGTATCTTGGCTATAGATCTGGCGACAGGGGATTGTATTCATTCGGGTGCCTATAAGCGTATCGCCCTGATTTCCCTCAACCGTATCGCAAAGACCAGTCACTAAATGGCCACCTTCCAAATGGGCGCGAATACTCTGCTCAGGCCAATAGATCAGTTGCATCATCGCCATTAAATACTCGGCTTTAAAATTGTCACCCAGCAGCACACTTTGCTCACTGCTGAGTGTATTCCCATCATAAACCAAGGTAAACAACGCCTGTCCGAGTGGCGCTAAACCCACGAGCGTCATGCGCTCGCCCTCTAACTCCAATTGAGTGAGCAGTTCGTGGGACTCTTTCCCCACTTTAATACTGACTTTTTGGCTAAAGGACTGGGGTGAAGATACGCCTGTGTTGCTGTCGGTTTGCTGACTCGCCATGACGGTAGGCTTAGTTGTAGGCGCAGTCGTGGGCTTGGTCGTGGACTTTATCCTTGGCTGAGTCAACGGCTTATCGGTCGCGGGAGCAAAATCATGGGGCAATGGTGCCAAACAATAACGCATATCCTTAGCGAGCCCAACACAGGTCTGCCTGAACAGCAGTTCACTACAGCCCGTCAGCACAAGGTTTGCGAGCAGCAGGGCGGGGATGATTAGCCATTTAGCGTTAAGGTTTAGCAGCATGCGATTAGACCTCTGCGAATGCTGGAGTGGCGGCTGGATTTCGGCACAGTTCGACTATCATATTCAGGCGGCGCTCCGAGTCTTTAACAAAGGGATTATTAGTATCCCAAGCATAGCCCGCCAGAATAGAACAAATCATCTGCTTGATACGCTCGTTCGGTTCCTCATAGAAGATCACATCCTGAAAGCGGCCATCATACCAAGCTTGCACATAGGTGCGGAAGGCATTCACGCCCTGCATCAAAGGCGTTGAGTAATCGGCTTGCCAGTCAACCGCTTCGCCATTGAGTTGTTTCGTTAGGCATTTTGCCGCCATAGACGCCGATTGCATGGCGATAGTCACACCGGAGGAAAACACAGGATCGAGGAACTCGCCTGCATTACCCAATAGCGCGAACTTGTCGGTCGCAAGGCGTGACACATTGGCAGAATAACCTTTGAGCGTGGCGCATTCCTGCACCACTTTCGCATTGGCCAGCAGGGCTTTTAGCCCTGGTTCTTCATTGACTATGCTCATCAATTGTTGCTCAAGGGAACCTTGTAAACGCTCAAGTAACTGCGGCTCAGCCACCACGCCGAGTGAACAACGGCCATTGCTAAAGGGAATGAGCCAGTACCAAATGTCCTTGTGTTCAGGGTGGACGCTGATCAAAATCTTATTACGATCAAAGTTAGCATCGCTGATGTTGTCTTCCACATGGGTAAAGATGGCGCTGCGCGGAGGCAGGCAAGACGGACTTTCTAAGTTGAGCAAGCGGGGTAACACGCGCCCAAACCCGCTGGCATCGAGCACATATTGGGCATTGATTTGATAAAGCTCGCCCTGTTCATTGCGCACAGTTAAGCGTGGGGTCTCGGTTAAATCGATCGCCTCGACTGTTTCGCCATAGCGGATGTCGACCCCTTGGCTTTGGGCGGTATCGGCTAACAGTTTATCGAAACTGGCGCGCTGCACTTGAAACGTGGTGCCCGGCCCTGGGGTAAATTTATCGGTAAAATCGAAGGTGGTATAAGTGCCATTGCGACGAAAGGCGGCGCCATTTTTATGCTGGAATCCGGCAGCATTGAGCGCATCTAACATGCCCGCTTCTTCGATGAATTGCATGCAGCAGGGCAGTAAACTTTCGCCGATGGAGAAGCGAGGAAAATGCTGTTTCTCTAACACCAGCACACGCTTACCTTGCTGGTGCAGCAGGCTAGCGGCGATGGCACCTGAAGGCCCTGCGCCGATAATGGCCACATCGATATCAAGTGAATTTGGCATAGTTGATAAATCGTGAACGGGTGTAGACATGTAAAGTACGTTCCTTGTAGTCATCAGGACTTTTTAGTCGTTAGAAGCGGATTGTTGGTTAAAGCCTGTGTTGTAGTCAAAATCAACGGCGAAAGTAAAAAGGTAAACCCTATGCCCAGCGACAGGGTTAAGCCAAAGTAATGAATCGCTTGGGTCTGGCTAAAGGCAAGTAAACCAAAGGCCAATAGGGTCGAGCAGGCGGACATAAACACCGCCATCATCACGGCCTTGCCGTGGTTCTGGGCTGAGGCAAAAAACAAGCTGTAGTCTATGCCAATCCCGAAAACTAAAATGAGCGCCAGTGCATGGAACAGACTCAGTGGCGAGCCCGTGAAGCCTAAAGTTGCGAGCGTGAGCAAGGCCGCAAGGGCTGGCACAGCAACTACAACCGCCGCTTTTTTAATGCCGAAATTCAGGCTAAACAGCAAGAGTGCGATACCGAGAGCAAGGGCTAACAGCTTTAGGGTTAACAGTCGGTAGTGGCCCATGACGGCGGAAATGTCCGCGACTTTATCGATAAGTTGTACGCTTTCATCATGGGCAAAACGCGCCTTAAGGGCATCGATTTGCTGAATGCCACCAAGGAGGACTATGGCTCCATAATCGGCACCCTGATCCGCGCTCGCCCCATCATCATTTAGCGTGTCACCATCATTTATTGCGCCATAGTCGGTGGCCTTGCCATTCGGCGCGAGCCACAGCGGCGCGAGTTGCTTGCCTGCCCCTAGCGTAAAGAATGTTGCTGGCGTGATGTAATCTGTTTGCGCGGCCAAATAGGCGGCTTGCAGTTCTGGCTTTAGATTTTCATCCAACCCAAGGCTTGTAAGCACTAGCTCTAGCTGAGTTTGATAAATTTTGCCCTGTAAGCGGTAAGCCGTGTCTTGCCTTTGATGGCTAGGCAGATAACGACTGAGGCTGACATAGTTGCCTAACTCTTGGTTAGCGATAGCGGCATCAAGCATGGGTGACACTCGCTCAAGCTGTTGCAGCAGGGCTTCTTCATTCGGTGCGCGCACTAATAAGAATTGATTGTCTGTGCCGCCACTGAGTAACTGACGTAGCTGGTTTTCTGGCTCAGTCACGCTTGCAGGGCTTTGCTGTAAATGGCGAATATCGTCATCGACGGTTAGCTTTGTTACGCCGCCTAAACACCAGATTAGTATCACCAAAGCAAACATGCCCATGCCTAATGGTGTGGTGAATCTTTTGCATAACTGAGTGAGACTGGCAAGGTAAGTCCCCGCAAGCGCTAACGGGCGGGAGCCTTCAGGCAAACGACTGCCCGCTAACAGTGGATAGGCGAGAATGAGGGTGAGATAGGCCCCGAGCAAACCCGCGGCGCAGAAGATGGCGACTTGCTGCATGCCGGGAAACGGCGCTAAACCTATGCCGACATAAGCCAAGGCGCTGGTGATAAAGGCGAGCGTCACCGTTGGGAAGATATACGCCACTGTGGCCTGTGCGCTCCGCTCTGTATCGCTTAAGCGTTCGCAGTAAAAATGAAAACTGTAGTCGATGGCAATGCCAATCAAGCTAGTGCCAAACACTAAGGTGAGTAAATGCAGCTCGCCAAATACGCTTAAGGTAAAAGTCACGGCGAGCAACAGCCCGCTGGAAATGGTGACGATTGCTAGCAGTAGCGGCATCACTGAGCGAAACGCCAACCAAACTAAGGCTATCACACCAAGTAAGGATGCTAGGCCGAGGATCGATATTTCACTCTTAGCCGTTTGCGTTGCCGCAAGGGCATGAAACAGGGCGCCAGCTTTGAGCACGGTAATATCTGGGTAGCTTTGTTTAACGGCATCCAATCCTTGGGTTAATGCCGTCATCTGCGCTAATTGCGCATTGGGATTAAAAGCACTTTCTCGTCCCTTTGCCATGACGACCGCGGCAACATTATCGCCTTGATTCGCGAGCAGTATCCCTTGGCTGGCCCTGACTTTTGAACTCGGTGCGAGGGCGAGTAAATTGGCCGGGAATAACAGCAGCGGATCTTGGGCGAGCAAGTTGCTATTGGCGTAACTAAAGGCGTTGTAAAGCTGCGCTGTGGCCGCCTCAATCAGACTTTCAATATTTTGGCTGGCTAACGCTTCAGCTTGCGGCGCTGTCAGTAATTTAAATCTGTGGGGGAAATAGAATTGTCCTAGCGCTTCACCGAGCTGCATATCGGCGCTGCGAATCTCTGTGAGTGCAGCATTTTTGCCAGTAGCAACAAGGTCTGTTTCAAGCTTTTGCATCAACAGCTTAGCCGCTGCTATTGCCGTGGTTTCATCCTTGGCGACGAGCGCAATATAGACTTGGTCAGCGAGCGTGGCTTCAACTTGGTTAAGGGCGCGCTCTGTGAGTTTATCCTGCTGTAAATGCGGTAGCATGGCGAGAATATCGCTCTGCACCCGTGCGCCGTTTTGCCAGAGTTGCAGCGTCCACAAACTTGCAGCCAACATCAATAGCAACCAAATGGCGAGGCGCCATTTTGGGGAAGATTGCATCAAAGCTTGATTGGCGCGCGCGGCGAAGTTGGAGGCCATGGCTAAGGCTTGCTCGCCTCGAGCACCAACGCATACTGCGCTAATTCGGCTTCGCTGAGTGTGCCTTGGGAAAGCGCACTAAAGTCGATGCGGGTCATATCCTGTGATGCCACATTCGGCGCGGCGCTCAGCAGCACTAGGGATTGCAATACATCGCTACCTTCTAACACCATATTGGCGATGGCTTTTTTCATTAAGGGATCTTTGGGCGTTAGGCCCAATTGCCATTGGCTGCCTGGACTCAAGTTCTCTGGGCTTAACTTTTCTGCGTTTAACTTGTCTGTGCTGAGGAAGTGCAGCTCGAAGTTCTCACTTAAACCGGAAATATCACCGCCGAGCATAGCGCGCACTAGGCTGGGCAATAAATCGCCCATAGCTGCGGCGCTTGCCGAGGTGTCGGCCTTGCTGACTTGGACTCGACCTTGGCTATCACGCTGGATCAGTTGTTTATCTTTTAAAATCAGCAGGGATTCGAAGGGCTTTATCTGTTGCCAAATCAGCCCTTGCTCTTTGTCGAAGATAAACTGTCCTTGGCTGATTAACGGCTTTTTGAGCACCTTCAACTGCCGAGATTGCACAAACTGGCCTCGCACCGTTTCACCCAAGTTAAGCTTTTGGCTTAAGGTGACAAGCTGTGCTGCATCGGCACTTTGGCTAAAGAGTGCTTGATAAACACCGGGCTCAGCAAGCTTGTCACTTAAGGTTTCAGCCTTGAGTGGCAGGCTGCTTATCAAAGCAAAAGCTAAGCAGAGAAATAATGCACACTTTGTCAGCACAGGATTCTTCGTCAGCGCAGAACTCTTGGTGAGTACTGAGTTCATTAGTCTTCCACCTTGGCGAGCAGGGTGGCGATTTTGTTACGGAACACGTCTGGGGTAACAAAGCACAATTCTTGGGTGCTCATATCGACCGCCGCCTGAATGGTATAGCCCTTAGTGATGCGGGCACCGGTTTCAACATCGCGAATTTGATAATTGATCTTTAAACGGTTTTCCCACTCGACTAGCTCGGCGCGCACTGTGATTTTTTGCTCAAAGGTGCTGGCTTTGACGTACTTAATCTGCAAATCGATAATCGGCCACGCATAGTTAGATGCTTGCATTTGTCGATAGTTATAGCCCAGCTCATCGAGCAGTTTACAGCGGGCTATTTCGAAATAACGCAGGTAATTGCCATGCCAAGTGATCCCCATAGAATCCACATCGTGGAAGGGGATTTGCATTTCCATATCGATAGTGAGCAATGATTTCATCGGCACACTTCCCATTCGCCCGCTTGGATTTTAGCTATGGTTTGGCGTAGCACGGCTTCGAGCGGCCTATCTTCGATTAAGGTCTCAAAATCGGCGCGCACTTGAGCTAGGGTTTTCGCCAATGAGGGGGTGAGCGAGGCTTCGTCCAGTTCATTTTGGGCGATACGCAAACCAATACCTTGGGTCATGGCGAGTAATGCAGCTGCGGCCACTTGTTCGGTCAATTGCAGCACGCGCATACAGTCACGGGCGGCGATAGTGCCCATGCTGACTTTGTCTTGATTGTGGCATTCGGTCGAGCGTGAGAACACGCTGGCGGGCATAGTGTGCTTGAGTGCTTCTGCCGTCCACGCCGATACGCCAATTTGCACCGCTTTAAAACCATGATTAATCGCGCGGCGTGGACCGGTTGAGCCGGATAAGTTGGCAGGTAAGCCATTGTTAAACTTAGGGTCCATCACTAGCGCCATTTGACGGTCGATAAGATCGGCCAAGTTGGCCACAGTATTTTTCAGCGAATCCATCGCAAAGGCGATATGGCCGCCGTAAAAATGACCACCGTGGAGAATATGCTCGCCTTCGCCGTCGACAATCGGGTTGTCGTTGGCGCTGTTGACTTCGGTTTCGATAAACTGACGCATAAACGGCAGGGCATCCTGCAACACGCCGATAATGTGCGGTGCGCAGCGGATGGAATATCTGTCCTGCAGACGATCAGAATTTCGTGGATGTTCGTGGTGATTCAAATCTTCCCGTATCCAAGTGGCGATTTGGTTTTGCCCTGGATGCGGTTTGGCGGCAAATAAGATTTCATCAAAATGGTTCGAGTTGCCTTTTAGCGTTAACGAAGCCATGGCGGTAATGCGGCTACTTAAGCGGGCAAGATATTGGGCGCGATCAAAGGCTAAGCAGGCTAAAGCTGTCATCACGGCGGTGCCGTTCATCAGGGCTAAGCCTTCTTTTGGGCGCAGGACGTGCGGAGTGATGTTGAGCTTAGCGTACACAGCTTGAGTCGCTTGGCGCTCACCTTGGTAAATCACTTCGCGCTCACCGACTAACACGGCGGCTAAATACGACAACGGCGTTAAATCACCACTGGCGCCGACCGAACCTTCCTCTGGGATGACTGGCACTATGTTGAGATTCAGCAAGGTTTCGATGCGCTTTAATAGCTCATAGGTCACGCCAGATTTGCCAATGGCTAAGGAGTTTAAACGGCAAGCCATCACAGCGCGGGCCTGCATTATGCTTAAGGTCTCGCCTAGACCGCAGCCGTGGAAGCGGGTTAAATGCAGTGGCAATTCGTGGACCAGATCTAAGCTCACATTGACTGTGCAAGAGTCGCCATAACCTGTGGTTACGCCATAGACCACGCCTTCTTCGTGCAGTAGGCTATCGATAAAACGCGCACCTTTTTGGATATATTCTTGATAATCCGCATCGTCACAGAGCTTGACTGGCGCGCCTTTGGCGACGGCAACCACTTGTTCTAAGGTAAGAAATTGACGGCCGAACTCAACAGTCTGTAGATCTGATTGACTCTCGGAGTCGGCTGCTTTGGTGTGGCTCATGAATGCTGTGTCCTGTCTGTCTTATGATCCTGCTCTGGGATCGGCGATGATGCTGAAGTTGTCGGTAACGGATTAGGCTGTACTAACTGCGATGGAGCGCGTTGGAACTCGCTGTCTTTACGCCAAAAATCAAAAAAGTTAAACCATTGCAAAGGCTCGCGTCTGGCGAAGTATTCTAAACGTTCGCTGTAGCGATTTACCGCCTGCTGTAATCTGTCCATTCTGCCCGCTCTTGGGCCTTTCAGTGTTTCGGCGAAGCGTTCTAAATGCACCCGATAACGCCCTTGTTCCCGCAGGCAAAACATTAAAAACACAGGGCAATCGAGTAAGCCCGCCAAAATAAACGGCCCCTGTGGAAACGCGGCATCTTGGCCCATAAAGGGCGCATACATGACGCGACCTTGGGTATTGGATGAGGTTCTATCCCCCGCAATTACCACCAGTTCACCGTCTTCTATCTTTTGCTGCAATAGCATAGACGTCGCAGGGTTCAGCTCAGTCACTTGAATAAGATTAAGCGTGCTATCTGGGTTTAACTGTTTGAGTACTTTATTAAAGTTTTCCGCATGGCTAGTTAGCACCATGACGTTGACTTTGACTTTGCGCTGGTGGATGGAAATGGCGCGGCAGAGTTCTAAATTGCCAAGATGCGATACCAATAACACTGCGCCTTTGCCGCTTTCGAGCTGATTGGCCAGCACTTGGCGGTCGGGAAAATCCACCTGGCTCAATTGGATGCGATCGCACCAAGCATCGATTCTATCGAGCGCCGCATTGCCAAAGGCTAAAAAGTGATTCAGGCTATCACGCCAGCCTACGGGTCGATTGAGTTTAGGATGTTGCGGCTCAAGTTTTTGCACGCGGCGCAGAAAATCTAACGAGGCTTCGCGGGTGACTTTGCCTGTGAGGAAAAAATAGCAAATCACTGGATACATAATGGCGCGGCACAACCAATGGCCGCCAAAGCGATAGCTCTCGGCTAACAGTTTGATGCCCCAGTAACTGCCGCGCTCCTTCATGCCCGACCAATGGGTGGTTGCAGTTGTTTGCGGCTTCGATGAGGTCTCTGAAATATAGGCTTGCTGCTGCGATTGTTTGCGTTTCAGCAGCCAGGGGAGGCGTTTGAGCATGCCGAAAAATAACTTAGTGTGCAGCTTAGTGATGCGCACATTATCGGCCACAGCTTGAAAGTGACTGACGCCGCCTTCGGGATAAATCACCTTGGTCGGTTGGAATAAAATCTCCACCCCTTGCCAGTAGAGTTTGACGAGGATTTCGATATCAAAATCCATTCGCTCGGTTAAGGCTTGCTGGCAGAGTAATCGTTCGGTGGCGGCCAGCGGATAAACGCGAAAGCCACACATAGAATCTTGAATATCAAAGCTTAAGGTTTCGACCCATACCCAAAAATGGGTCAAGTAGCGTCCATAAAGCCTGCCCTTAGGCACGGATTCATCGTACTCGGGTTTACCCGAAATCAGCGCATCGGGTTTAGCCTGTGCCCTTGCTAACATAGCCGGAATATCGGCGAGATTATGTTGGCCATCGGCATCGACCTGCAGCGCATGACTAAAGCCATCGCGGTAGGCTCGGCGCAGCCCTGTCATCACGGCGGCGCCTTTACCACGGTTGTAGGGATGCAGCAGCAGCGTCACCCAAGGATAGGTTTGGGCTAAGGATTGCAGCAGATAACGAGTTTCATCATTGCTGCCATCATCAATCAAATAACAGGGCAGATTAAATTGGGCGAGTTCGGCCAAGGTCTGGGCAATCGCGGCGCTGTGATTGTAATTGGGGATCACTAAGGCGAGCTTAATGGGCGCCGACTCAACAAGGTCGCTGGGTGGCGTTAACACTGGCTCGCTCCGTTATTGTTGACATCGGAAGACTGATTGACCAATGGCGAGGTATCAAAGGCGATACGGCCCGACGCGTAGCGGTTGTCACCATCGCTATAGGCGAAGGTGAGTTTTGCCTTAGCGGCATTATTGCTAATGCTTAAGGTGACTTCTTGGCCCGGCAGTATGAGTTGCTGAAATTTAAGCACTTCTAAGTTAGCGACCGCCTCTGAATAACCGAAATGTTGGCAGCCTAAACGCACCGCCCAATCTAATTGTGTCACGCCCGGCAACACGGCTTGTTCGGGGAAATGGCCGTTAAAATACTCAAGGTCGGCCGCCACTAACAGACGTAACTCAATGTTATCAACGCCGATATCGGAATGCAGGATCGGCGGAAAACTCGATTTAATCATGGTCAAATAACTCGACTAACTGGGCTGTGACACGCTTACCCTGAGTGTTAAGCGGTAAAATATCGGGATAACGCCAGCGGCGTGGCAGGGTGACGCGCTCAAATTGGGTCAGTAAATGTGCCTTTAGGGCATTGTTAATGCTGAGTTTGCCTTGTTCTTGCAGCACGTTTTTACCGAGTTCAGACAGTGTCACTACAGCGCCCAGTTGGGATTTAAACTGTGGCAGCACTACTAGAGCAGCTTGCTCAACGTAGGTGTGGCTGCAGAGCAGCGTTTCCATTTGCGCCAGCGACAGGCGTTTTTCTTCAATCTTAACGATGCGATCGAGTCGGCCCTTGAGTCTAAACTGGCCATTTTCAGTCGGTTCGATTTTATCTTCGCAGCGCAGCCATTCATCGTCGGCCAAATAGGGCGATTTCAGCAGCAGGGCGCCGTCGCTCGGATCTTGATCTATTGAAATGCGGTCAAACACTTGCCAAGGTTCATCGGCCTCATGTTGACGGCGATAGGCGATGCCGCCGGTTTCTGTGCTACCAAAAATTTCGATGGGCAGGTGGCCATAGCATTGGTTGACACCCTTGGCTGCGGCAAAACTTAATGGCCCGCCAGAGCTAAATACTAAGCTCGGTGAGCGCAGTTGCCGCTCGTGCTCTAGCGCTTTAGGCAGGCGCGATAATTGGGCTGGGCTACTGATCAAACACAGGTTTGGCAGTAAGGCAGTGTAATAACTTAGGGTTTCTGGGTATTCAATCTGCTCGCTTAAAAACGGTCGACTGGCGGCGAGTGGCCACAAAATCTTGAATAACAGACCATAAATATGCTGGTGAGAAACCGTTGAAACCACACTGCAATGGGGCAAATGCTCTGCAAAGGTCTGTTCGAGCACTGACACTTCGACATCTAACTGCCTGAGTGTTTTACGGATAGCCTTAGGTTCGCCGCTGCTGCCGGAGGTAAAGAGCACTAACTCGCCGATAGCCGCGCTCGCGGGCCAAGGTTTACTCGGTAGGCTCAGCTCTTTTTTTAGCAGCACAAAAGCCTGACTTTCACACAATGGCTTGTCCGATAATATGCCTTCAAACTGGTGGGTTAACTCGCTCAAGGTGCCGGTTTGGGTGTTGGGAGGCAGGATAATTTCCTTGCCTGCTAACAGTGCGGCACATAATCCGACGGCAAACAGATCGCTGGTATCACTGGCGAGCAGCCATTTTTTTTCGGGCGCGGCGAGCAGTTGCTCGTAAAAATACGCTACCTGATTGGTAAATAATGCACCTGTGACTATGTCGTGGTGATTAAAGCTGATCAGTTGTTGGGCAAAGGGCCCTTGGGTTAACCAGTTTTTGAGTAGCTGTGTCATGTTTTCTTCAACCAAAAGCTGCGATATAACCACTCCCCACCGAGGAGCAGTCCCATGAGTACGTATGCAATCAAACCGTTATACAAGGTCCAGGTTGCTAAGCTAGTAAAGCCAGCGGTATAAGCCGCCATCGAGCCATTTAAGATAAATAAGCCGCACCAAAGTAGGGTGACTTTTTTAAGATATGGAATGGCTTCGTCCGGTAAATCGGGTTCTTTCAAGCGGGCTAAACGCTCGATCATGCATGGGCCAGTGTGCAGTGAATAACTGAACAGCGCCAGCATAGTCAGATTTATCACCACAGGGTAATACAAAAGCCAGTCGCTGCGCTTGGCAAGATAACTGCCTGCGGTGAGCGCTATCCCCACCAACAGCGGCAGTATTAACGTCTTAACCCTTTGCTTTTGTAGCATTAACCGAACTATCAGCAATAAACACAACACGAGTGCTATGGTGCCAGCTGGCAAATAATTCAGCCCTAAATATACGGCAACCGGATAGGCTAGCAAGGTTAGGGCGGTTAACACCTGTAGCAAGGCGCGCATTAGTCTTTAACTAAACCTTCGATGGCATTCACCACATCGTTGACTGTGCGAACGGATTTAAATTCATCGGGTTGGATCTTTTTACCTGTCATTTGTTGCAGCTTTATCACTAAGTCGACGGCATCAATACTGTCGAGATCGAGCTCTTCATACAGGTTGGCTTCAGGCGTAATTGCCTCAGCCTCAATTTCGAATTCGTCCACTAAAATAGTGGTCAGCATGGCGAGGATTTGTTCACGATTTTGCATATTCCTCTCCTATGGACGCTGGGATTCGATAAAGCTAGCTAAGCTGGCAACACTGTGGAAATGGGCCTTAGTGGCATCCGAGTTCGCTTCGATTTTAACATCAAATTTTTTCTTGATGGCTAAGCCGAGTTCGAGGGCGTCGATAGAATCTAAGCCTAGACCTTCGCCAAAGAGCGGTGCATCGGTTTCAATATCATCAATACTGACGTCTTCAAGATCGAGGCAGTCGATGATTAACTGCTTTATTTCATTGTTTAAGTTCATAATTATTTTCGAGTTGTTGTTTATAGTAGTGTTCAAGATCCCGCGTCAGCTGCCGGGCCATTTTTGCATGCTCACCTAAAGCCGCTTGGTACTTCTGGTAAGAAACTGTTGTGCCGATTTCAACGGCCATCCCCATGGTTTGCCTTGGGATCTCATACCAAGGTTGCTCCTTTGTCAAACCACGCACATTGGTACGCAGCACCACAGGTAAAATATCGGCTTCTGTCCTTAAGGCAATATTGGCGGCGCCGCGGGCAAAGTCGTTAATGGTCGCGCCGACAACCGTGCGTGTGCCCTCGGGGAAGATAATTAAATTGGTGCCCCTAGCGAGCACTTCACGGCAATCCTCTAGCATGAGTTCGGCGCCGCGATTGGGGATATAACCCGCGCAGGACACCACACCACGCAAAAATGGATTACGCCATAAACCTTGTTTGACTATGCAGCCCGCATTGGGCATGAGGCTTATCAACACGACGACATCCACTAAGCTGGGATGATTGGCGATAACGATAACGCCTTTTGCGTCGTGCAATTGTTGTGCTCTGTGGGTGCTAACGTGGATCACGCCCGCCCAAGTGAGCATGGCGACAAAGCCTTTGAACATCAGATGCACAGCCTTTTGGACTCGAATAATCCGCGCCTCGGGTGTGCCTGGCCAAAAACGCAGCAAAGGCAAAATGGTCAAGGAGCTTAATAAGCCGCCTAAGCCAAAGGCGATATAACAACTCACGCCGCCGAGCCAACGTGGCACATAATTCAGCCCTGCGCGGCGAGTTTCCGGCGGGGTATAAGCGGCATTGTGCATTGAATCTTCATGGCTATTGGCAGCGTCATGGCTGTGGGTTGTATCAAACATGCTCAAGCTTCCAATGCCATTGGGATAAGCAGCCTGAAATATTTTGCGTTGTCGCTAGGGCGTGAATAAAAGCGCCATAGGTCAAAGGGTTTAATGCTGTCGACTCACAGATGCGGCTGACAGTGAGCTTGACTGAAGCGGGCGCATCGAAGGGCGCGAGCTGTAAGCCGAGGGCCAAAGGCAATTCAAATTCTTGGGTAAACTCATCGTACACAGGTGGCACGGGATCATCACCGAACACTAACAGCAAGGGTTCTGGCGATTGGTGTAACTGGGCGAAGGCTTCAACCATAGCTTGTGACAGGGTTTCGGTACCTGCCGCAACTGAGGTTGAAGGCGCGGTATTGGCCGCCACTATGCCAAAAATGCCGCTGGCGGTGTTGTGCACCGACTGACTAAAACCTAAGGGCGATAAGGGTTGTTTGGCGATAATGTCTTCGAGCAGTCCTATGGTGCGTTGCAACTCACCATGGCGTGAGGCAAAAATTGAGCGGCAGTTCGCCGGCATATCGCACTGAAAACTCACCTCTAACATCATCTTAGTTAAGCGACTAAAACGGCGGCGCTGCATGGCAGGAAGGTGTTTGAGTGCGGGAGCTGTGCTATCAGACTGTGACGTACCGAGATTTAATTCAGCCGAATTCTTGCACCAAGTTTGCCAACTTTGCGGGTGCTGATATTGGGGAGACCAAGCGCCCCAAGAGAGAATGCTGAATGTTAGTTGCACTACTTTGCCTCGACACTAAATTTAAGCTGTCTTAGTTATCCCTAACTAAGTTAGAACATTGATGGATTGTCATACCATAGTGAGGTGTAAACGCGTTTGATGAATGACGCTGGAATGACCTCTACAGCGGGGTCATTCTACACTATGCCCCGCGTTTTTATGAAGCCATTTGCATTGTATGGGTTAATGCAATGGGATCAAGCGCTGCGATTTTCGGCAGTTAGATCGAATTTGTGTAACAAATATCGCAATAGCATTCTCATTCGACAGGCTTTTTTATCCTAGCGATTTACGGTCAAAATGAAAAAGGCGCACGAGCGCCTTTTGTCTTCACCACGGCAAGGTTTTACTGCGCCAGTTGGCTCTCGAGTTTGCGTAGGGCTACTTTTAGCTTGCGGGTATTTTCTGGCCCCATACGGATCAGCAGTTTTTGCGCGCTGGGTAGTGCCTCTAAGTTAGGGTCAACAAATTGATAGTTAACGCTAATAGAGCTCAGCTCAATCGGATCTTCAATGATAGGCGCCGCGAGCAGTATTTTAATCGCTTGCAGCATTCTGTCATTGAATTTGGCATTGCTGTAGCCGAGTTCGCTAAAGGCTTCCTCTAGCATAGGCGTCATTTGCTTATAAGTGGCCATTAACGTCTGTTCGTCCATTTTGGCAATCGAATCAACATAGGCATCGTATCGATGGAAACCTTCTGGATTTAAATACACTTTGTTGGTGATTTCAGAAACCGAGAATAGCTTTTCAGGCCCTTTGAGTGGGCTCACTTTGCGGGTTAATTCACCTTGAGCTAAGTTGTCGACAAACACCACAAATTGGCGTGCGAGATCTTGCTGTACTAGTGAAGAACTCAGCACATTGTTATTGATAATGGCGAGGGCTTTTCGTTGCACAAATGCATCACTTTCAGCCAGCGCGGGTACAGGTTCAACCACCACTTCTGGCTCAGTTACCGCAGGGGTTGCTGGGCTGTTAGTGTCCGTTTCAGGGGCCACGGGGGTCGTCTCTGTGGTCTCTGGTTCTGGCGCACTTTCGAGCGTCATAGGCTCAGAGGGCGGTGTTTCAGGCAATACAATTGGCGCGTTAGGGATGAGTTTAGGTGAATCTGAGTCACCGCTGTAGTAATAATATCCTCCGACAGAAAGCAGCACGACGAGCACGATCGCAAAAAGCGCAAAGCGATTACTGCTAGAAGAAGTCTCTTGAGGTGTTATTCTATCATCTTGATTAACTTGCATTTTACATCCTTCGCTTGAGTGTCAAGGTAACGTGGTGAATACATGCAGCTAACATTAAAAGTGCAAGAGCGGACGATTGGAATGCCGCTGGTTCATTTTGCAAGTTTCCATGCGCTTGTCTATAGCGCTTAGCTGAACATAAACAATTTATTTTGAGTATCGAGGCAGATGTCACTCCTCGGCCTTTCCCCTTTACAGCCTAAGCCTGCACATAGTGCTGCTTGTGCCCCAGCCAACGTAAGATAATCGCATCGACTTTTTCGGGGGCCTGCGCCATCACGTGATTTGCCAGTTTTTGAATATGCGGGATCAAAGCTTGATCGCGCACTAAGTCGGCAATTTTCAGTTCGGCCAGTCCCGTTTGCTTAGTGCCAAGCACTTCACCCGGGCCACGAATTTCTAAATCTTTCTGCGCTATGATGAAACCGTCATTACTTTGTCTGAGTACACTCAGTCTTTGGGTGGCGGTATGGCTCAATGGCGCCTTGTAGAGTAACACACAATGGCTTGCGATGGCGCCTCGGCCGACTCGTCCGCGTAGTTGGTGTAATTGCGCTAAGCCTAAACGTTCAGGGTTTTCAATGATCATCAGGCTGGAATTAGGCACGTCTACGCCGACTTCAATCACTGTCGTTGCCACAAGAAGATGAATGATGCCCGCCTTAAAATCGGCCATGATTTGTTGTTTCTCAGCGCTCTTCAACCTGCCATGCACTAGGCCAATATTGAGCTCGGGTAGGGCGAGGCGCAGTTCTTCGGCCGTGTCTTCGGCGGCTTGGCATTCGAGCACTTCGGATTCTTCAATCAGAGTACACACCCAATAGGCCTGACGTTTATCTGTGATGACGGCGTTACGTACCCGTTCAAGCACTTCGTTGCGGCGTGAATCGGCAATCGCCACTGTGGTTACTGGAGTTCGTCCCGGCGGCAGTTCATCGATAATAGAAGTGTCGAGATCCGCATAGGCTGTCATCGCTAGCGTGCGCGGGATCGGCGTTGCCGTCATGATCAATTGATGCGGATGGAAACCTTGGCTCACGCCCTTTTCCCGCAGACCTAAGCGTTGGTGTACGCCGAATCTGTGCTGCTCATCTATGATAATTAACGCGAGTTTATTAAAGACCACATGCTGCTGGAAGATGGCATGGGTGCCAATCACCATTTGGGCGGCGCCGGATTCAATATCCGCAAGGGATTGCGCTCTTGCCTTGCCTTTAAGTTTACCCGCTAGCCAACCGACTTTAAGCCCGAGTGGCTCAAACCAAGCGGCAAAGTTAGTTGCATGCTGCTCGGCCAATAGCTCGGTCGGCGCCATCATGGCAACTTGATAACCGTTTTCAATCGCTTGCAGCGCAGCCATCGCCGCGACTAAGGTTTTACCCGAGCCCACATCCCCTTGCACTAAGCGCATCATAGGGTGCGGCTTTTCTAAATCTTTGCCTATATCGGCCACCACTCTTTGCTGGGCGCCTGTGGGCTTAAAGGGCAAAGCGGCGAGGAAGGGATTGAGCAACTGCCCCGTGGCCTGCATGGTCACCGCTGCATCTAAATTACTGCGCTGCCTTAGGCGTAACATGCTGAGATTATGGGCGAGTAACTCTTCCTGCACCAGTCGCTGCTGGGCTGGGTGTTGGCCTAGCTCTAAATCGAACTGAGAGATCCCCGCAGGAGGTCGATGTAGCGTCTGCAGCGCTTGTTTAAGGCTGATGTTATTCGGTTGCAACTGCGGTGGTAGCAGCTCAGTTAAACCGCCATCTTCCAGTAATGCCAAAGCTTGCTCGGTCAGCTTTAGCCAACTCGCCTGTTTTAAGCCCTCAGTTGTGGGATAAATCGGCGTTAGGGTATCGCTCAGGTGAACATCTTCACCGGGATAGACGACTTTATATTCTGGATGCACTATCTCGGCTTGGTGACCACCACGGCGCACTTCACCGTAGGCGCGGATCATTAAACCATTTTGCATGGCATTACGCTGGGCGACAGAAAAGTTAAAGAAGCGCAGGCTCAAGCTGCCCGTATCATCGCGCACATTGCAGACCAGCATGCGCTTGCGGCCTTGGATGATTTGCGTCGATTGGATTTCAGCTTCTATGGTGCCGTAACTGCCGGGCATGAGGGCGGCAATCGGATAGATTTGGGTTCTGTCTTCGTAGCGCAGGGGTAAGTGAAACAGCAGATCTTGTACTGTTGTGATGCCGAGCTTTGCGAGTTTCTCCGCGACCTTTTTGGCGACGCCTTTGAGGTCGGTGATCGGAACAAGATCCAATTGCTGCAAGTCGTTAGCACTCAATCACTGTGAATTTATACATATATTAACAGAGAATAAGCGTAAGGCAATCTCAAGCAGAATGAGGGACTTATTTGCTAGCCTAACTAACGTCAGTTTGCGGCCCTTAGGTTTCGACTAAGGCCGCAGAAATTGTCGATATAATCGAAAGAGTGGTTAACCGTTAATCTGATTACAGCCAACCCTTTTGTTTGGCGATCCGCGCTGCATCGATTCGGTTGCTGGCATTGAGTTTGGCTATGGCTTCGGAGAGATAGTTGCGCACTGTGCCTTCGGCGATAAAGAGGGTTTCGGCGATGTCGGCGGTGGATTTACCTTCGCTAGCGAGGCGAAGGGCGCGGCGTTCTTTATCGTTGAGTGGGTCGACGTCACCAATTGCCATCATGGCCAGTTCAGGATCAATTATCCGTTTACCCGCCATCACTTGTTGAATCGCGTTGACTAAGGTTTCCGAGGGGGCATCTTTAAGCAGAAACCCGCCGACACCGGCTTCGATGGCGCGTTTGATATAGCCAGCGCGGCCGAAGGTAGTAATGACCACAACTTTAGTTTGGCTGTGTTGCTCCTTTACCCAAGCGGCCAGCTCAAGGCCTGTGCGCCCGGGCATTTCGATATCGGTTAGCAAGAGATCAAAACTTTGTTGTTTGAGTAGGTTAAGGGCTTCGTCGCCGTCACTCGCTTGGGTGATATTAAAGCCTCCCGCAAGCGTGAGGAGTGCTGCGAGTGCGCCACGCACCATGGCTTGATCTTCCGCCAATAAAATCTTCATTAATCTGTTGCTCCCTGCAAAGGTAAACTGACGGTAAATGCATATCCTTGTTCGAGATTATAGCTCAAGCTGCCACCTAAAATGTCGAGACGTTCGCGTATGCCAGTGAGGCCATTGCCTTCGGCGATAGGTTTACTTGTGCCATTATCTTTGACTTCAAGGATTAGTCGATCTGGCTGTTGAATAAAGTCGATAATACATTGACTTGCGCCGCTATGGCGTAAAATATTATTCACCAGTTCAGTGACAATTAACCCTAGCTGGCTCTCCATTCTGGCGGGTAATTTGGGGATACTGCCTGTTAGCTCGACACTGATCCCTTTTTCCCTCAATAGTTTACACAGTTGTGTCACGCTATCCGCGAGTCCTTTATGTTTGTAATCCGATACAGTATGGCGAATTTGGCTGAGGCTCTCGCGGGCGATTTGACCGAGTTCATTAAGCTGGGTAGTGGCCAGTTGGTATTCTTGTTTTTCCAGCAGTTTTTCGGTCAGTTCCGCCTTAAGCGCAATCGAAGATAAGCTGTGGCCCATAATGTCGTGTAGATCGCGCGCGATACGCTCACGCTCAAGCATAGTGGCCAAGGTGGTAATTTCTTGGGCACTTTGCTGTTCTTTTAATTTATGCCGATAACGTCTGCGTTCGGCAACACCAAACATACCCACGCCGAGCACTAACCCCGAGCCGTAAAGCGGAAAGTAGTAACTGTTAAAGTGGTAAATCTCATTGAGGGCAAATAGTAGGCCGATGATGGCAGCAAGCGCCAATAGACAGGTCCGTAGAGGGTAAAAAAAACCAATGAAAAAAGCCGCAAAAGTGAAGAGTGAGATAGATCCTGGGTTGATTGGGGTGATCGCTATTGCTATCGCCACCATAATCAGAATGGGCCGATAGGCGCTACGGTTATTGCACTTATAGGTCCAAAAATAGCTGGCAATAAAAGGGATTAACACAGCAAAACTGAGGGCGATTTTCCAGCTTGGATAGGGATTTATGGCTAGAGGGATAAGATAAAACACTAAGTTTATCAAATACACCCAAGCAAGTTTTCGTTCGAGCTGAAGGGGAGTGCTCATCATGATGCCTCTGTGAAACTGTGTTGATTGTTCATAGTTGCCCCTTGAATGCTAAAGGAGGCATCTGCCTTGATTTATTCTGTTTAGGGGTTGGCGCTGGGGTCAGCGCCATCAGTCCCTGTTAACAATGGGATCTAGTTTGCACTTAATTGCTTATTTTGTTGAAGCAAAAATTTTGCCCAACCGTAATCTGCTTGCACTTTGATGGCTTGATGCCAATCTTCAATCGCGCCTTGGGTATCGCCTAATTCCTGTTTAGCGAGTCCACGCCAGGTATAAGCTTCGGCTTCGCCCCAACAAATGTCGTCGCAAGGTTGGGCGAATCTTTCTATGGCGGTAGTGGCGAGCGTCTTAGCATTTTGCTTGCTGCCGCCAAACATAGCTGGGGTGTTATAGGCGGCGATGGCTTTCACCAATGCGACCCGCGGATTTTGAGGTGCTAATTGTTCGGCGTTGGCAATGGCATTGGCTGATTTCATCCCGAGCGTTGCGCCTTTGCTATTGTCTAAAGCGATTTGCATGCCATAAACCGACGATAACAGCGCTAGGGATTCGGCGTCAGCTTGGCTGGTTTCTAAGGCTTCCAGAGCCGTTTGCGCATTGGTCAGAGCACTAATGGCGAGGGCTTTTTGTCCCATGACATTGGCGCTGATGGCTAAGCGATAGTTCGCATAGGCTTTGTCGTAATCTTGAGTGCTGGCACTCAGTTGTTGTAGCTGCGCTAGGTTCATCGAGTTTGAGGCCGTATCTATGCTGGTGATATTGGCGTTAGAGGGCGACGCTGCAAACGCGTGGCTGCTGATAAGCGCTAAGCTTGAAACGAGTAGTAATGTCTTCATGGTATTTCCTTATTGAGTGAGTTTCCCAGTGCTTGGGTACGGACTCATTATCAGAAATTCGTTAGGAAAAATGCAGACACAAAGGTCATGGCTTTCGCATGACAAATGTCATTAGTTGAAGGGTGTTAAACTTGTCTTTTTTAAAAAGTGCGAAACTCAGATAGCAAAACACCGGAGAGGCTCCGGTGTTTTAAGTGGGAATTACCGCTGAGTGTTATACCAAAGCTTGAGCGCTCGCTTGGTTGATCAAGTAACCCATATAGCCTAAATAGCTCAGTAGTAGTACAGAGCCTTCGCGGCGGCCGATGCGCAATCCCGTCCATGCAAAAGGCAGAATCACAACGGCTAAGGCTAGCATCACCATAAAGTCGAAGGGTTGGAAGCCGAGTGACGACACTGGATGCACTATGGCAGTAACGCCTAAAATGCCCAAAATATTGAACAGGTTAGAGCCCACAACGTTGCCGATAGCGATATCGCTTTGGCCTTTTAATGCCGCAATCACTGAGGTCACTAACTCTGGCATACTGGTACCAATCGCCACGATCGTTAAGCCGATAATGACTTCGCTCACGCCGAAGGTTTTTGCTAAATCTACTGCGCCGTTTACAAACAGAATACCGCCGCCAACTAGCATGCTGATGCCGACTAGGATGAACAAGCCAGAAAGTAGTGGGTTATTCGGCCCCGCTTCAATTTCTTCCTCATCATTGCTGTTTTTCGAGCTGATGTAGCTAAAGGTTAAATAACCAAACAGCAGTGAAAGCAGTATTACACCGTCAATTAGGCTGAGTTCACCGTCTAATAAGAGCCCCCAGAACAGCATAGAAGCCAATATCATCAAAGGGATATCGCGCTTCACCACTTGAGATTGCACTTGGATAGGGCGGATTAGTGCCGTGATCGCTAGGATTAAACCTATGTTTGCAATGTTAGAGCCGATAACGTTTCCTAAGGCGATACCACTGTTTCCGGCGAGGGCAGATTTGACACTCACGGCCAGTTCTGGTGCGCTAGTACCAAAGGCAACAATAGTTAAGCCTATGATAAGTGGCGTAATACCTAAGCGTAGGGCGATAGAACTCGCGCCACGGACTAGGGCTTCGGCGCCTAAGGTTAAAATAATAAAACCGCCAATAATCGAGAGTGTAATTAGCATCACGGGACTTTGTTAAACCTATATTGAATGGGAAAGTACAAGGGAATCATCCCTTAGCCGACAGACGCACATGATACGTGGTTTTATCGAAATTTGACAGAATATGTCATAAAAAAGCACGCCGAGGCGTGCTAGATTTGAGCCGATAACCACATTGGCTATCTCTCTGTTTTGCTGAGTTATTTCTGTGTTAACTCATCTTCCCAGCGAACTTGAGCGCCACGAATACCATCAACGCGTTCGCTAAACGCTTTTTCAAGCACATGGCGTTTGATCTTCAGCGTCGGCGTTAGCACATCGTTTTCAATCGTCCAAGGATCGCTAACCACGATAATCGCATCGACATGTTCATGTGACTCTAAGTGCGGATTAACGCTATCGAGTGTCGCCTTCAGTGAAGCGCGGACTTCTTCGCGGGCCTGCAAACTAGCGCCTTCGGATAATTGCACTAATGCGATCGGATGCGGCAGGCCAGAGCCAATCACGCAGATCAGTTCAACATGCGGGTCCTGCGCCAATTTACGTTCAATCGGCACGGGCGCGACATATTTACCTTTGGCGGTTTTGAAGTTGTCCTTCACTCGGCCGGTAATTGTCACGCAACCATCGGCATCGATGGAGCACAAATCGCCAGTGTGGAAGAAACCATCGGCATCGAACGCCGCTGCAGTCGCTTCTGGCTGAAGATAGTAAGCCGTCATCAGCCCTGGGCTCTTGAGCAGCAGCTCACCATCTTCGCCTTGGCGGATTTGACAATCCTCAACCGGGCGACCCACAGTGCCAATTTTACGGGCATCGAAGGGATAGTTAATAATCGAGTAGGCGCAGTTTTCTGTCATACCCCAAGCTTCACAGATATTCAGACCAATGCTGTGATACCAGTGGATCAGCGACGGCGGAATGGGCGCAGAGCCAGAGCCGAGTAAACGACAATGGTTTAAACCTAAGCCTTTATGGATTTTGTGTTTTACTAAGCTGCTGATTAACGGGATTTTTAGCAATAGATTCAGTTTACTGACACCAATTTTATCTATGATGTTTTTCTGGAACAGGCTCCACAAACGCGGCACTGAGAAGAATACCGTCGGTTTTGCTCTTTGCACGTCGGCGACGAAGGAGTCGAGACTTTCAACGAAAGCGACCACACTGCCGGAATAGAAGGATGAGCCTTCAATCGCGACGCGCTCTGTGATGTGCGCTAAAGGTAAATAGGATAACAGTCTGTCATTGCCGTCGGTGCGTAAATCACGCACTACCGCTTGGCAGGTCCAGCCATAGCTGGCGAAGGTTTGAATTGCACCCTTAGGTTGGCCCGTCGAGCCAGAGGTATAGATAAGCGTCATCACTTGATCAGGCGTCGGCAGCGGCGCATCGACGAGTGGATAGCCGAGATTAAGTAATTGCTCCCATTGATATTGGGCTGGCATTGTATCGTAGGGCATAGCAAGGCGTAACAGTTCGCCGCCGACACCGGCTTCTTGGTCAGCCCAATGGTCGAGCTTGCCGAGGAAAATGGCTTTTGCGCCACTATGTTGCAACACATAGCGAATGGTATCTGTGTTGGCCGTTGGGTAAATCGGCACGCTGACATAGCCGCCGTGCATCAACGCGAGGTCGGTGATAAACCACTCGGCGCAGTTTTTAGAGAGTACGGCAATCTTATCTCCGCGCTCTAGGCCTAAGTGGTGTAAGGCACCGGCCAGTTGCTGCACTTTTTCTTGCACTTCGGCCCAAGTAAAATCAAGGAATTGACCCTTGATAGGTTGGCGTAAATAGACTTGGTCCCCCTGAGTCTTAGCCCAGTGCGCCAGCATTTCAATTGGCGTCTTAATCGCTGTATCCATTGGCAATTCCCTGTTCTTTATTGTTATTTTGGCTGCACCCAGTATGGCGAGTTTTGTGAGCCCGCGCAAATAGTTTACAGGATTGTAAAATATGAGAATGGAGCCCAAAGCCTACAAGCTGAGTATGAAAATAAGATGAAGAGAATAGTAAGCTGGAAAGAGGGGGGGGCGGCAACAAAAAAGGCGCCGCAGCGCCTTGTTGTTGGTTGAAGGGCAATGCGAGAGCTTACAGCTCCATCACGCCATCCATTTCAACTTGAGAATCCTTCGGCAATTGCTTCACGCCGATAGCTGCACGGGCAGGGTAGGGCTGGTTGAAGTAACGGCTCATGATTTCATTCACTTTTGCAAAGTGGCTTAAATCAATCAGGAAGATGTTGAGCTTAACGATATCGTTGATTGAACCGCCCGCAGCAGTACAAACGGCGGTTAGGTTTTCAAATACTTGCACCACTTGCGCTTCAAAATCATCGCTGACAATTTGCATTGTGCTTGGCACAAGCGGAATTTGGCCGGATAAATACACTGTGCTGCCGACTTTGACGGCCTGTGAATAAGTGCCGATGGCCGCAGGGGCGTTTTCGGTCGCTATGATGATTTTTTCTGCCATGACGCTCTCTCTAATGTTGAGTTAATTAACGATTACGGGACGTACGCAGCACTTCGGGCAGTACCCTAATTCGGCGCATCACGTTGGCTAAATGGATCCTGTCTTTCACCGAAATCCGCAGGTTAATCAAATACACGCGGCCATCACGTTCTTCAGTGCTGAGGTTGTGAATGTTCGAACCTTCGGCGGCAATGATCGAGGTGATCTTCGCCAGTGCACCTTGGTGGTTAACGATTTCGACCCGCAGATTGGCTTGGTAATCAACGCCTTCGACATTATCCCATTGCACAGGAATATACTTGTCAGGCTCGCCTTGATAACCACGAATGTTAGCGCAGTTTTCCATATGTACCACTAAGCCCTTACCTTGGCTCACGTGGGCAATTACGGCGTCACCTGGGATTGGGCGGCAACAGTTGGCGAAGGTAACGAGCATGCCTTCAGCGCCACGGATTGGCATCATGTGGCCGTCGCGGCTTTCTTGATTTTCAAGATTATCGCCAATTAAGCGCTGGGCGATCACTATGCTCATGGCATTGCCAAGGCCGATATCGGCGAGCAGTGAATCGAGCGTGGTATGTTTGGTATCGCGAATGACTTTTTCAATCTGCTCAGGCGCAATGCTGTCGAGTTTAGTTTTGCCGAGCGCATGGTTGAGCAGGCGGCGACCGAGCGCAATTGCGTCATCACCCTTAAGGCTTTTCAGCACTTGGCGGATTTTGGCGCGGGCTTTACCTGTTACCACAAAGTTCAGCCAAGCGGCATTAGGACGTGCGCCTTTAGCTGTAATGATTTCAACGGTTTGGCCTGAAATTAACGGCTGGCTAAGCGGATACGCTTGGCGGTTAACGCGGGCTCCGACGCAAGTATTACCCACATCAGTATGCACTTCGTAGGCAAAGTCTACCGCGGTGGCATTGACAGGTAATTCCAGAATGCGACCTTCAGGGGTGAACACATAAATCTCTTCTGGGAAGAGTTCCGTCTTCACGTTTTCAACGAATTCGAATGAGGTGCTGGCGCTTTGTTGTAATTCCAACAAGCTTTGCATCCACTTACGGGCACGCACTTGAGTCGTCGTGCCTTGGCCTGTTTGCGCACCGCCTTTGTAGGCCCAGTGTGCTGCTACCCCTTTGTCAGCCATCTGATCCATATCTTCGGTACGAATTTGGATCTCAACGGGCACGCCGTGTGGACCAAATAAAGAGGTATGGAGTGACTGATAACCGTTGGCTTTGGGGATAGCGATATAATCTTTGAAACGACCGGGACGAGGTTTGTACAGTCCGTGCATGGCACCGAGTACGCGATAACAAGTGTCGATGGAATCGACTATCACCCTAAAGGCGTAGATATCCATGACTTCTTGGAATTGCAGCTCTTTACTCTGCATCTTGTTATAGATGGAGTAGAGGTTTTTCTCGCGACCTTTGACTTTCCCTGGAATACCCGCATCGTTTAAGCGCGTATACACAGCGGCTTCAATGCCTTGGATCAATTCTTTGCGATTGCCACGGGCGGCTTTAACGACTTCTTTAAGCACCCGATATCGCATGGGATAATAAGCTTGGAAACCTAAGTCTTCTAACTCTGTCTTGATGTTATGGATACCGAGACGGTTAGCGATGGGCGCGTAGATTTCTAAGGTTTCGCGGGCGATACGGCGACGTTTGTCGGGACGCAGTGCGCCTAAGGTACGCATGTTGTGGGTTCTATCGGCAAGCTTGATGAGGATAACGCGGATATCCTGCGTCATCGCCATCATCATTTTACGGAAGTTTTCAGCTTGAGCTTCTTTCTTGTCGCGAAATTTAAGCTTATCGAGCTTTGACACGCCTTCGACGAGCTCAGCCACCGCGACACCGAATAGTTCGGCTAAATCGTCTTTGGTGACATGGGTATCTTCGATAGTGTCATGGAGCAGTGCTGCCATCAGCGTCTCATGATCAAGACGCATGTCAGCAAGGATGCGGGCAACCGCAACCGGATGAGTAATATAAGGTTCGCCACTCGTGCGCATTTGCCCTTCGTGGGCATCACGCGCGATCTGGTACGCCTGCTTGAGCAATTCTACCTGTTCGGGTTCTAAGTAACCGGAAGCAGACTCCTTTAGACCTTCAAACAGATACAAGTGGCAGCTCTCCTTTTACCTAAATAGGTGTTTACTCAATAACGCTTATAATGAACGGCCTTCAGCAATGGCTGCAACCGCTGCAATTTCAGCGGCTTCACGTTCACGTACCGTTTGACGCTCATCAGCATCTAAAGTGTGAGCGTTAACTAAACCTAGTTCGATTTCACGCAGGGCGATAACCGTTGGTTTGTCGTTCATCTCTTCAACCATAGGGTCTTTACCCTGCACGGCGATTTGGCGAGCACGACGCGCCGCAACCAAGATCATATCAAAACGGTTGCCGATTTGTTCTACGGCGTCTTCTACAGTTACGCGAGCCATGTGTTGAAACTCCAGTTTATCTAGGGAAAAAATGACGCAAAATTGTACACTATGACAGCTATCCTGCCAACAGATCGTGAAGCATATCATTTTGCGCGTGGATCTGACTAGCACCTGTTAAGCGCTGACTGCGAATGATGGCACGCAAATCGGCTAAGGCAGTGTCAAAATCGTCGTTGACGATAATAAAATCATATTCTTTATAGTGGGACATTTCCGATACGGCTTGTGCCATACGGCTGGCGATCACATCGCTACTGTCTTGTCCACGGCCGGTGAGGCGGCGTTCTAGCTCGGCTTTCGAGGGTGGCAGAATAAACACACCAACGGCATCGGGCATCACGGCTTTCACTTGCTCGGCACCTTGCCAGTCGATATCGAGAAACACATCGATACCTTGGGTGAGCGTATGTTCAATCACATGGCGCGAGGTACCATAGTAATTGCCGAACACTTCTGCCCATTCAAAAAAGGCATTTTCAGCAATTAAGGCTTTGAATTGCTCAACATTAACGAAGTGATAGTGTTGACCATCGACTTCACCTGGGCGTGGCGCGCGGGTGGTATGTGATACCGAAACCTGCATGTCAGCGGGCTTGTCTTTAAGCAAGGCCGAGATCAGCGAGGATTTACCTGCGCCACTTGGCGCCGACACAATAAATAAATTTCCGCGTGCGGTCATGAGCTAAATATCCAATTGGTTAACGCAAGAAGGGCCCAGAAAGCCGAGCATTATACCGATTTTGACCATAGAAATACTAGGGCTAGTAGGCCAGCAATTTAAGCCTATTTTAGATTTACTTCGATATTATGCGCATTTTTATCCGACTAGGGTCGTAGGCACTGACAATTGCGGGTAAATTGGTTACGCTCGTGCGAATAAGGCAATGAGTGTCTTTTTGTATCTCGTTTTTACAACAATAAAGGAAGGGTCGTGCTGTTAAAATCTCTTTTTTGCCTTCACGGGCGTGATTCTCGTCCCCGCTTTGTCGCAATCAGTGTTGGCGTTTACGCCTGTATTGCACTTGCCGCCGCTGCTTTTGGGGCTAATTTTCTGATGTATTTGCTGGCATTGTTAGGCCTACCGTTATTGGGGCTCGCCAGTTTGCGTCGTTTGGCCGATGCCGATAAGTCAAAAGGCTTGATTGGCCTATTCCTTTTGCCCTTATTGATTTTCATCGGCCTGTTAATGGCCGATGCACATATTGCCTTAATCGGCCTGAGTTTAGCGTTAGCCGCGGGGCTGACATTTTGGGGCTGGCGTTTACCGGCACCAACGATAGTGGATTATCGCTACGGTTATTTCGGCCCAGAGCTGGATGCGCCAACATCGCAGGCTATGCCTAGGCGCCGTGTGGAGCCGACTATCGTTCCAAAGGCGGCTAAAGAAATAGAAACTCCAGACGTTGCCGCAAGACAGGCAGCTAAATCGACCGCCCATATTCAAGCGCAGCCTCAAGTTGAGCGACATGAACCGCATGTTGAGCTGTCGCATGCGCAGGCCATTAGCGCCGCAACGGCCTCTGAGCCAGTGGTGGATTTATCTGCCCATGTTGAACCCATTGCCGCTAAACCAATAGTCGCTGAATCAACGGTCGTAGAATCTACAGTCGCTGAACCAATAGTCGCCTCGACGATAAGCGCAGCGGATGCCGAACTTGAAGCCCAGCGCCAAGATGAACTGCGCTTCGATGCCCTTACTCGGATGACGCAGAATCCTGCCGATTTTGTGGTGCCCGACAGTCATGCGGATTTTCGCCCAGCGAATGCTAGCCGTATTGAGCAGACCAATATTGATTTAGTCGACGTTGATGTCGCCAAGGTTGATTTAAAACATGTCGACTTTAACGCCGCCCAATTAGATCCTGCCGAACGCAGTACAGAACCTGGTTGGCGTTTTGCCGCCGAAGAAGATGACGAACTAGATAGCTTTAACGATCGAGATCATGCCGAAGAAGTGCGTCAACGCCGCGCCGAAGCGAAAGATTCTGGCTCGATGACTGAGCTGTTTCGCGGTCTATTCGAGTTTCTAGCGCCGCTGAAACGTTTCTTTGTATTGCCTAAGATTAAGTTACCTAAACTGGAACGCCGTTATTGGCGTCCTGCGGGGATTGGTTGTGGTGTTGTGGTCTTGTTCGCCTTGGTTTGGGGTCTTTGGCCAAATGGTGACGCTGAGACGGGTGATGGCGCAGAAGTGGTCACGGTTAACGCAATTGCGCCCTATGCGGGTGAGCGGGTGACGCTCGCGCTACCGGACGGCTTTTCTGTGGCGCTGGAGGATGACATCTTGATCATGCGTTGGCTCGGTGAGAAAGGTGAAGCGCAAAACCTGTGGTCCTTAGCGACGGCAAAAGGCGATAAAACCTGTAGCTTGTTGTCCTTTAACAATGGCACTGACTATCGCCCTGTGACTGTGGACTTGAAAGCCGACTCAGCAACCGAAGCGCGATTCACGCCACTCGACACCCAAGCCATCATAGTGGACCTTGCGCGCCGTGGCAGTATCAGCCTGTGCGGGTATAAGTTCAGCCTTAAGGGCAGCCAAGCGATACTGGAACAGAATCGTACTTTTGGTGATTACATCGCGCGTTAGTTAAGTTTGCAAGTTAGGTCTATAAGTTAGATCAGTAAATGAAGTCGCAGCTTAGGCCTGCAACTTAAGTCGATAAAAATTCTGCTTAAATGCTAGTCACAATTAGAGGGGTAGATTACACTTTTGCTCCTCTTTTTCTCAAACCGCGTTTTAAATGCGCTATGCATTGGGCGTGGCGGTTTGGGGAAACATCATTAAATTTGAACTGAATATATCAATCCAGCATGAATACAGAATTGACCTTAGTCATTATGGCTGCAGGGCTAGGCAGTCGTTTCGGCGGCGATAAGCAATTGGCAGCGCTCGGTCCCGCCGGCGAACCCATGTTGGTGTTATCGATCATGTCGGCCATTCGCAGTGGCTTTCAGCGTGCTGTGCTGGTGATCCGCCCTGAGTTAGAAACTGAATTAACTGAGATACTGACACGGTTTTTACCCGCCGATTTTGCCTATCATTTTTGCTATCAAGCGCTAACGGATTTACCCGAAGCGGCGCAGCTGGTTGATCTCAGCCACAGGCTTAAACCTTGGGGCACGGCTCATGCATTGTGGAGTGCGCGCCATCTTATTAAAGGGCCAATGGCCGTTATCAATGCCGATGATTTTTATGGTGATAGCGCTTTTGCTTCCTTAGCCAATGGCTTAAGTATGAGACCGACAGAGTGGATGATGGTGGCCTATCCCATAGAACTCACTTTGTCGGAGCACGGCGGTGTTAACCGGGGTCTGTGTCAGGTTGAAAATGGTCAGCTTAAATCGGTTGCCGAATGGCTCAATATCGCCGAGCAAGGTGGCCAATTGGTAGGTGATGGCCCACAAGGGCATGCGAGTTTGCCGCCCGAGTCCCTGGTCTCTATGACATGCTGGGGCTTCTCCCCAAGCATATTTGATGTTATTAAACGTGAATTAACCGAATTTATCGGGCAACAGGGTCAACAACCTAAGTCTGAATGTTACTTGCCCGCCATAGTACAAGCGGGCATTGAGCAAGGTTTGCCTGTCTATGTCGATGTTGCCTGCGAGCCCTGGCTCGGCGTGACTTATCCGCAGGACACTGTCTGGGTAAAACAAAAATTAACGGAGTTATTGAGTGATTAAACTCATCAGGCAGTCAGTGTTGCCTCATTTTGGTATTGAATCTGCCGAGGCAAAAATTTCTGCCCTCGGTAATGGCCACATCAATGACACCCTTTTGGTGCGCTGGCCTGCGGGCGAATTAGTATTGCAGCGAATTAATACTGAGGTATTTAAAACGCCCAACGCTTTGGTTAGCAATGCCGATAAAATTAGCCATCATTTATGCGCTAAGTCGTTGCAGCAACAATACGGCCTGAAAGTCGTTAGCCCTTGTTTAACCCAAGAGGGTGAATTGGCTATCGATTTAGGCGAACAAGGATTTTGGCGCGCGATCAGTTACTTGCCCCATAGTCTCAGCATTGAAGTGGTTAAGTCGGAACAAGAAGCAGAAATGGCGGCCAAGGCCTTTGGTCATTTTGCCTCAGCCTTGAGTGACTTTGATGCGACAGAGCTCGAAGATGTGATCCCTCAATTTCACCATTTACCGGGACGCATGGCTTTGTTGCAACAGGCCGCCGAACTCGATAGCCAACACCGTTTAGATCTTTGCCGTCATTGGGTCGATTACGCGTTATCTCAGCAGGCTTTGCTGGATGAACTTGCGGAAATATCGCCAAAACTACCGCTGCGAATTTGCCATAACGACACCAAAATCAATAATATGCTTTTCGATAAACGCGACATGTCCAGTATGGCGATTATCGATTTAGATACCTGCATGAAAGGTCATCTGATGTATGACTTTGGTGATATGGTCCGCACCTTCTGCTCGCCAGAGGAAGAAGACTCAACGGCCTTGGATAAAGTCCAAGTGCGCCAAGATATCTTCGCCGCAATTTGCCGTGGCTACTTGAGCGAGTTGGGTGATGTCTTAACAGAAGACGAAAAACGCAGTCTGTGGCTCGGTGCGCGGGTGATTTGTTTGATGATAGGCGTGCGATTTTTAACGGATTATCTTAACGGTGATGTGTATTTCCATATCCACCGCGAAGGCCATAATTTGGACCGTGCTGCCAACCAGTTTACCTTGTACCAAAGCTTGCTCGACCAAGAGACGGTACTTAAAGCCCATTTCTAAGTCAGGGTATGGATCTTGGTGATTGCGCCAGTTTATCGCTCCAATGCACGGATAAACACAACGCCCAAGGCTTTGCTTTGGGCGTTGTGTTTTAATACGATTGCTTAAGCCCTAGTCAGATGGCATTTCATCCGACATAATCGAGCAATATCCCTTAATATTACATGGATTTGTGCTTGGTATGGATTCACCTGTGGCGCAACCGTTAGTCACTTGTTTACGGCGCAGCGAACGTAACTCTTGGTTAAGATGTACCCTGCGTCGCTCGCAGCAGGAGGCGGTTGCCTCGTCTATGATGACGGCGACCAGCGATAACTTCTTCAATGCCTACGCTATTTTTCTCGGTGCTAGCCTAGCGCAGATGGGCTTTGTCACTGGCTTACCTCAGCTTTTTGGCGCTATCTCCCAGCTTTTATCTGTCTGGCTCGCCAGCCATTTCTCCCGCCGAACTTTTATCGTCTTTTGCGCCGCCTTTCTGGCTTGTGTTGTGCTGGCGATGGGCGCGTTAGCTGCTTTCTGCCCTGAACATGCGGTGTGGATCTTTATCGCTTTAGCCGTTGGTTACCATGGCTTTATCAATCTAATTCAACCCCATTGGCGGGCGTGGATGGGCTCTATTGTTCCCGAACGGCGCCGTGGTGCTTTTTTCGCCGCGCGCACTCGGCTCACTATGGGCGCATCTTTGAGTGTGTTCTTTATTGGCGGCATACTCACCTTAACCGACTCGATGCAGATGGCGTGGCTGGGCTTTAGTTTGTTGTTTTCTATCGCGGCGATGGGGCGGTTTGTGTCGGCTTGGTTACTGCTGCAGATGCACGATCCCGATCCGCGCGAGCCCAAACAGCGCGGTGTATTTTTGCAGACCATAGGTCATTTTCGCGAGGCGTGGAAGGATAAAACTTTTCGTCAGTACAGTTTATTTGTCGCCAGTATGCAGGGCATGGTGGCGATCTCTGCGCCATTTTTTGCCGTTTATATGTTGGAAGGCTTGAAGTTTACTTATCTCGAATTTGTGTTCGCCAGCGTGGCTTCGATAGCGACTCAATTTGTCACCTTGCGATTTTGGGGTCGCTTTAGCGATCAATTCGGCAATCGTTTAGTGATGATCATCACCAGTTGTATGATCCCAAGCTTACCGCTGATGTGGCTATTCTCGGATAACTATCTGTATATCTTAGCTATCCAAGCTTTCTCTGGCTTGGCGTGGAGCGGCTTCACCTTAAGCACGGCAAATTACCTTTATGATATCCGCCCCTTTCGCAGTGACTTTGCGACCTACGCAGCCCTGCAAGCAGCCTTGAGCGCGGCCTGTGTATTTGTTGGTGCGATATTGGGTGGGATTATTGCCTCCCATGCAGCGGACTTTTTAGTCTGGTCGGGTTGGAATAGCGTGTTATCTAGCCCTATCTTCGTGGTGTTTTTAGTCTCGACCGTACTGCGGGCCTTAGTGTCACTTTGGTTTATTCCGCGCTCGGTCGAACCTAAAGTGCGCCCAAGGCCGCAGCTACTGCAACTTATCTTCCGTATCCGCGGCTTTAATGCCATTTCGGGCGTGAGCCTCGATTGGCTCACAGTGGTGAAACGCCGCAAGCAATAAAGACGTGCGACTAAAGCGTATAGTCGAAAAACTTACGGCTTTGTGGGCCAGCGCTATTACTGTTCACCTTATTGGGATGTTTGTATTCATGCCAAGCTGCGACATGTGTACCAGCGTTTAATTTAGGGAAATCCAGTCCATGTTCGCTGGTGTTGACGCTTTGTGGTTGACCCTTTCCTTCCTGTAATCGCTGGTTTGGTACACTTTTTACTTGGGAAGCCGAGAGCGCCCTATCTGTCACTTGGCCTAAGGTTGGGCAATCCGTTGTTAACCCCAAAAATTGCAACAAGCGACTCAAGCTCCCCGCATGGCTTATATCGAGCGAGATAAAATCTTCGCGGCCATGAAAGTAAGCGAGCACTTCGTTTTGATGCCTTTGATAACAATCAATAAGATGTACCTCGTCTGCGGGGTCCACTACTTTATCGATAGCAAACGTGTGCCGAAAGCTGCGTTTCATAATCGGGTGAAATCGCCCCGTTTTGGCTTCTAAATGCGGCAGCATTTTACCCAGCAGCATCTGCATTGAAGGCACCCACTTCACCATATCACGCTCGAGGTAGACAAATTTGGCCTGCGGGAATAGACCATCGAGCTGCCGATAATCACTAAAACAGGGCACATCAGAAATCGCATCGGCCAGCATAAACACCTGCTTAGTAAAGGCCATGTGTGCCACTTTTAGCCCTTGCTCCAATAGCGCCACACTCACACTCGTGGTGCCCGTGCGTGGCAAACCTATGATAAAGACCTTCTGTTTTTCTACACTTGCCTGTTCACCACCGAGCGTATTCGACGGGACTGGATGCATTGCATCTGGCGTAGCAATTTGTGAATTACCAGTAGGTTGAACATTGCCGATACGCTGTGCATTAGCAGTACATTGTACGTGAGTAGAGGTTGGTGAATTGTTGGCGTTATCAGGCATAGGTTAGGCTCAGAATGTGTGTCAGCGGTGCGGTAAAGCCGTAAGTTTTCACTTCGGCGTTTCACATTGGCGTGTCAAATCAGCGGCGGTATTATATCTCAGCGCGAAGGCTTTGTCGGTGGCTATACATAAAAGTCACGAACAACGGCAATGCGCCACAGTATTGTATGACAGCTGTACGATAAAATGGATGACCACAAGGCTTAGAAACGAGATCCCAGATTACCAACAAGGCTCATTTCCCTGCATTGGATAGCCATGTTGGTATTAATGAGGCGATTATTGGCGCTATTCGACTCATAATGTGAGGCGAATATGTTTGTTAATCGCCTCATTATGTGAGTAGAATAGGCTTGTTATTTGACTCATGGGGTAAGATATGTGGATTTGGCAGCAAGCCGATTGGCCTAAGTTTCATTGGAATACCAGCAGCATTGATGCCTTGCTGCGTCAGGTTTATTTCAATCAGGGCCAACTGCTCGGCAAGCAAATGCTAAGTCACGACGACAGTCAGTTAACATCAGAGGCGGCACTCGACACCTTACTCGCTAATATTATCCATTCCAGTGCCATCGAAGGTGAAAAGCTCAATGCGGCTTCTGTGCGCTCATCCTTAGCTAAAAAACTCGGCGTGACTGAGGACAAACCGTATCCGACCACAGCGCAAACCGATGGTTTAGCTGACATTATGCTCGATGCCTTAAAAAACTTAGAGACTGAATTAACCCTTGAGCGGATATTAGGTTGGCATCAGCAGTTATTTCCCCAAGGTTATACGCTGTTTAACCCCGTTATTGGTGGAGCGCTGCGTGGCGATACACCTATGCAGGTTGTCTCTGGCCGCATTGATAAACCAACGGTGCATTTTGAGGCCCTCTCTCGAGCGACTTTGGACGCTGAACTCTCACAGTTTATCGAATGGTTTAATGCATCAAGGCAAGATCTGGGTTTAGATCCGCTTATCCGTGCGGCGATAACTCACCTTTGGTTTGTGACTCTGCATCCGCTTGATGATGGTAATGGGCGCATCACGCGTTTATTGACCGATTTAGCTTTGGCGCAAGCGGAAAAACGCTCAATTCGTTTTTACGCTATGTCGGTCAGTATTCTTGCGCGTCGCCAAGCCTACTATGACATTTTAGAGACCACTCAAAGGGGTAATGTCGATATTACTCCTTGGTTAGTATGGTTTTTTGAAACCCTCAATGATTGTTTACTCAATGCGATGGCTGATGTGAACAAGACTCTGCTAAAAACGCAGTATTGGCAAAATGCCGATCAATCCTTATTGAGTCAAGAGCAAGCTAAAGTGCTCAATCGGATGTTAGATGGCGATTTTGAACTAGGGATTAATAGTAGCCAGTACCAAAAAGTCGCTAAGGTGAGTCGCGCCACCGCCACCCGTCACCTTGCGCAAATGGTCGAACAAGGCTTTTTAGTAAAAGCCGACGCCGGCGGCCGAAGTACGAGGTACTTATTGCCGAGTGGGCAGTAGTGAGGCTAGTTTGCCTTTGTGGGGAAAATGCTCACTTGTTGAACATTTTCCCGTGTGGAGTTACGGCCTTTATCGTAAGTAATCGATTAGTTTAAAGCCTAGGCTGTATTAACGTACTATCACAAAGGATAAAGCTATCACACAAATCGCAATTTGAATCAAATTGTTATGTGATATATTCGCTACAACTTTGATTGTTAGTCTTGGGGAATATCTGGCTATGGAACAGGTCGGGATTTATGAAAAGCTTATTACTCAACTCGTTGAGCAGCGCTTAGATAAGGACATATTTTTTGTTGGAGAAAGGAAGCTAGAAGTTGCTGAGGCAAGTATTTGGCTCTCACGTTTTCTGACTAAAGTAATTGAATATGTGATTAATTCTGTTCCCGCTGATGAGAACCAAGTCTTCAATCAGATCAGTTTGGCTAACCGGTTAGTAATGTGGCTTAAAGATCATATTAACGATGATGATTTTATTAATGAAAATCTCATCGATAGCCAAGGTCGGATACTCACGGCTCTTTTTAACAAACAAAACCCGATAGCGACTGATTTACCTAAATATACGGCCGCCATATTTCCATTAACAGGGCTCACTCAAAGTGAGCTTTTTTGCGGGAGTAATGCGGGATTATCACTTGAAAGTGAGCTTAAGCGTGAGATCCGCTCATCGGATAAAATCTATTGGCTGGTGTCATTTATCAAGTGGGCAGGGATTCGCATCTTCAAGCATGAACTTGAGGAATTTACACGCAGTGGTAAAGAGTTACGCATCATCACTACATCTTATATGGGCGCGACTGATGCTAAAGCCGTCGAGTTTCTAGCTAGTTTACCCAATACCCAAGTCAAATTAAGTTACAACACAAAACGCGAAAGGCTGCATGCAAAGTCCTATTTATTTTTACGAAATACGGGTTTTCATACCGGCTATATCGGTTCTTCAAATTTATCGCATTCGGCATTGACGAGTGGGCTTGAGTGGAACCTTAAGATCACCACCCAAGAAATTCCCCACATTATTGATAAATCGCTCAGTACCTTTGAAACTTACTGGGAATCGAACGAATTTGAGCTTTTTAGCGGTGATGCGAGCAGTAAAGAAAAGTTAAACAATGCGCTCAAAGAAGCGAAAGGCAGTGGCACTGAACCGAGCTCATTTCATTTTGATATTAAGCCGTTTGCGCATCAGCGAGAAATCCTCGAACAGCTTGCCGTAGAGCGAAGCGTTCATGGCCGTTTTAAAAATCTCATCGTCGCGGCAACCGGCACGGGTAAGACGATTATTTCCGCGTTCGATTTCGCGCGGTTTTATAAACAACATCCAGAAGCCAATTTTTTATTTGTTGCCCATAGGCAAGAAATTTTACAGCAAGCTCTCGGCGCTTATCGCGGTGTGTTAAAGAACAATCAATTTGGCGAGCTATGGGTGGCAGAGCATAAACCAAATAGTTACAAACACTTATTCGCATCTATCCAAAGCTTGAATCTGCAACTTGATAACTTGCCATTAGCGGCTGATTTTTATGATTATATTGTTGTTGATGAAGTCCATCACGTTGCTGCAAATAGTTACCGAGGACTATTAGAACATTTTGAGCCGACGATTTTACTTGGGTTGACGGCAACCCCTGAACGGCATGATGGTGTCGATATTCTGGCTGACTTCTGCGGTGTGATTGCCGCCGAAATACGTTTACCCGAAGCCATCAATCAACGGCATTTATGTCCATTTCAATATTTTGCGATCGATGATGAGACCGATCTTCGCAAGTTAAATTGGAGTCGTGGTCGATACGACGTCGCTGAGCTGAGCAATTTATACACTCACAATGAACAACGCGTGATGCGTATTATTCGTAGCCTAGCTGAAACTGTAACTGATATTGGCAATATTAAGGCATTAGCTTTTTGTGTAACCAAGGAACACGCCGAGTATATGGCGAAAAAGTTCAATTTAGCGGGGATCAGCGCCGATGTGCTGACCAGTGATAATAGCTCTGAACGGCAACAAAAGCGGCAGAGCTTAGTTAGTGGCAAATTATCCATTTTGTGTGTGGTGGATATTTTCAACGAAGGTGTCGACATCCCAGAGGTGGATACCTTGTTATTTTTACGGCCAACGGAAAGCTTGACCATATTCCTGCAACAACTTGGGCGAGGGTTGCGTCTCACCGATGATAAACAGTGCTGCACCGTATTAGATTTTGTTGGCAATTCTCGCGATGAATATGATTTTTCTCAGAAATTTAGAGCGTTAGTCGGTAAAACCAATCAGTCGATTAAAGATGAAATTCTCAATGATTTTCCGCATCTACCGCTAGGGTGCCGAATTGAACTTGAAGAGAAAGCGCAGTCGATGATTTTGCGTAATATTAGCCGCGCAACGCTCAATGCCAATCGATTAACTAGTCTAATGGCAAACTTTAAACATCAAACTGATTTGCCGCTCTCGTTAGGCAACTTTTTACGCATGAACCCGCAAGTGAGTCTTGAAGATATTTATCGCATAAAGATTAATGGCCAAAGTGGATGGACCTTATTAGTCGAGGCCGTTCAGGGGAATCAAATTGCAGAACCTACTGCGCAGTCCGATTTAGCCAAAGCCTATTATCGCGCGATTAACTTCCACTTACTCAGTTGCACGTCATTATCCTATTTAAAATTTATCAAACAGTTATGCCAAAATGATTTTGTCTTTAATGGGTTGGATCCTATTCAAAATCAGTTTGCTTTGATGTGTCATTATAACTTTTGGGATAAATCAGGAGCTGCTTTAAACGTTAACAGTTTAGCGGCTAGCTTGTTGATGTTACGCAATAAGCCGTTGCAAGAAGAGTTGTTGTCTGTTTTGGCGATACTGATTAACCGGATACACCATCAAGAAATGGATTTGGAATTACTCCAACCCACAGCGTTGAAAGTGCACTCTCGTTATACTCGTGAGCAAATTTTAGCGGCGATGGGTGCAAGCACATTTGCTGCTAAATCGCCTTCAAGGGAAGGTGTGCTTGCGATTAGTGAGCAAAATCTTGAATGTTTATTTGTGACGTTAAACAAATCAGAGAAGCAGTTTTCACCGACAACCATGTATCACGACTATGCCATTAGCGAGCATTTATTCCACTGGCAATCGCAAAATAGCGCACGGCCAGAACGTGGTCGAGGTCTGAGTTATATTGAGCAACAAAAGCTGGGGAAAACCGTGCTGTTGTTTGTTCGAGAGCAATCAAAAGATGAAAATGGCCGCACTATGGGATTCGTGAATTTTGGCAAAGTGCATTATGTCTGTCATAACGGTTCACAACCCATGAATGTCACATGGCGATTAGAACAGCCAATCCCTGATGTAATGTGGCATGACGCGGCCAAACTGGCAGTGGGTTAAATATTACTTTCCTAGTATTTTCCTAACCTCTCCATCAAAAACTCAATTAATACCGTCACTTTGGTCGGTTGGTATTTTCGCTGTGGATACACGGCGTAAATGCCATGTTCGGGTAGCGGATAGTCTGTAAGTAACGCCTGTAAATGTCCGGTTTGCAGAGCTGGCTCAACAATAAAGCGCGGTAGGTTGGCGATGCCAAGACCATCGAGACAGGCTTGATGGATGGCATCACTATTATTGACCTGATAGTTGCCTTTGGGTTGAACACGTTGCACGCCATCGGGACTGTGGAAACTCCATTCCACACCATCTTGAAAGTAACTGTAAAACAAGCAGTTGTGCTGAGTTAACTCGCTAGGAGTCATGGGTAAACCGTGCTGCGCGAGATATGCGGGGGACGCGCAAATCACGCTCAAACAAGGGGCAATTTTACGGGCAATAAGACTTGAATCTGGTAGATCGCCGATGCGAATTGCCAGATCAAATCCGCCAGCAATTAAGTCGGTTGTCTTATCATCCATCTGCATTTGCAGCTGTATTTTCGGGTAACGGCGCAAAAACTCAGGGATTAAAGGGGCGATATGCAAGCGGCCAAATACCATAGGAACGGCGATACGCAGATTGCCCTGAGGCGCTTGTTGTAGCTCAGAAATGGCGTCCAAGCCTTCCTCAGCGAGTTTAACGGCAGGGCGAACATAGTCAAAATAGCGGGCGCCCGCTTCGGTAAGACTTAAGCTGCGAGTGGTACGGTGCAAAAGTTGAATACCCAGACTTTGTTCTAATAGGGTAATGCGTTTACTCACCGCCGATTTACTCAGCCCAAGCTTTTGACCTGCCAGCGAAAAGCTCCCACATTCCACTACAGTGACAAAGATAGGTAGTGCTGAAAAGTGCTCCATGGTGTCCTTATGTTATCGCTATCCCCTGCCATTATTGTTGATGATACCTCAACAGTCAGTTTTTATTATCGTGGTTATCATGGCCCTTGATGCAAGGTAGACTAATGCGCTTGCTGATTGCGGGTGTCGACTGTGAAGCTGAGTTTTTTTGCGCTCATCGCTCATGTTTATCGCTTATCTTGATTAGTGCTAGGCAGCTAGCCACAGCGTTGCCGTAATCGCCGATGTACCATTCTCGATGCCACTAAACGGCTGGGGATGGGTCTTAGCTATTTTGTCAGAAAGAGAGTTCCTATGTCCTTGCCGTACCAATGGATTTTGTTCGATGCCGATGAAACCCTATTTTATTTCGATGCCTTAAAAGGGCTTAAGTTGATGTTTAGTGAGTTTGGGGTCGATTTTACCCAAGCCGATTTCGATGAGTATCAGTTGGTTAACAAACCGCTTTGGGTTGATTATCAAGATGGCAAGATAACTGCCGCCGAGTTACAAACCATACGTTTCGAACCTTGGGCTGCCAAATTAGACGTTACGGCCATGACGCTCAATAGCGCCTTTTTATCAGCAATGGCCGAAATTTGTTCGCCTCTACCCGGTGCTCGCGAGTTATTAGCCGCGCTGCAAGGTAAAGCTAAATTGGGCATTATCACCAACGGTTTTACTGAGCTACAAACCGTGCGATTAGAACGTACAGGCTTACAGCATCATTTTGATATTTTAGTGATTTCAGAAAAAGTCGGCATAGCCAAACCTGATGTGGGCATCTTCGAACATGCTTTCGAACTCATGGGTCATCCTGATCGTGAGACTGTGCTTATGGTCGGTGATAACCCGCATTCAGATATCCAAGGCGGCATCAACGCCGGTATTCATACTTGCTGGTATAACGTCCACGGCCACGATGTGCCCGCCGGTATCGCCCCGCACTATCAAGTGAGCTCGCACCAAGAGCTATATAGTTTATTATTCGAGTAAGTCTGCAGGCACTCAGCTTATGCTGTGAAGTCACTTAGCGAGTCAGCACTTCACGGATCTTACTTGCTTTATTTTTACCTATACCACCCACTTGCATCAATGCCTCTTCAGATGCTGTTACGACTGCCTCGACACTGGCGAAATGGCATAAAAGTTTATTGGCGAGTTTAGGGCCTACCTCGGGTAGGCTTTGCAAGATGAATAATTGCTGATTTTTCTTGCGTTTGGGCTTACGTCCCGTGAGGGTTAATTCATGTTCTCTTCTGTTTAACTGAGTGGCGCAAAAATACAGAATTTTAGCTGTTTCAGTTTGCGATAAACTGCGCAGTATTGGGATGTGGAAATTGATTGAAATCGAGCACAGCGCCCCGATTAACGCTTCTCTGCGTATCTGGTAACATGCGATATCTTGTGTATAACCTTCGATAAGCAGGGCAGTATGATTTGGGCTCTGGGCTAATCTGGCCACCTGTGAGAATAGGCGCCCATCGCATAATGATTGCACGAGATCGGGCAAGGTTTTACGTTCAATCAGCCAACCATTGAGTTGATAATCACCCAATTTTAGGTGTTTTTTGATGAGTGAGAGATCTTCGTGCAGTGACAGCTCATAGATGATTTTTTCTGCATGTTCTCTATCGTCATAAAAGAGAGGGATTTTAGCTGCTGCCAATTTTAGTGACCTCAACCGAGTGACATATTCAGGATTGTTTATGAGTGTAGTCAGGCTGAACAACAAGCACAAAAGTTGCCTTCAGCTTTCTGAGTCGCCTAGTTAAAATTTAGTTCTACCTATATCTGTTCGTTTGGCCAGCTGCATTTAGACAGCGCTAGAAAATCAATGTGAGTTAGCTATGAGTGAATATCAGTATTATCGATTCGAATGTGTTAACAGTAGCTTGTCGGTCCCGCAGCGAAATAGATTAAGGAATATTTCTAGCCGAGCAGAGATCACCAGCCACTCCTTTTGTGTTCAATATCATTACGGTGATTTAAAGGCCGATCCAGAAACCTTAATGATGGATTTGTTTGATATTGGCTTTTATTACGCTAATTGGGGGCAAGTGAATGCGTATATTAAATTGCCATCCGGTACAATCCCCTGTGATTTCAAGGTAATAGATGCTGAATTTTATGTGTCCTTTGTCGAGAATAAGCAGAACCAATTACTGATATTTACCCTAGAAGATGATTATCGCCACCGTGACGATGAAGATGCCGAATCCTTTATGCTGCATTTGGCGGCACTAAGGGCAGAACTCTTAGCTGGCGATTACCGCGTTTTGTATTTCCATTGGTTGAGTCGAGCCAACGATGATATGGGATTAGAGCCCTTGCCGCTTATAGCCTTTGATTTTCACCAGTTAACCCAGGCGCAATTGGCATTTACCACACTCTTTAACATCCCTTTACCATCGATACGTGCTTTACATCTTTTGCTGCAGTCAATGCCTGCACATGCTCCTCAAACCACAGTATTAACGGCACAGCAGCAGATGGCTAAGCTAACGGATGCCGAGAAGGACGCGTTGCTTTGTCGCTTATTTGATGAAGGGAAACTATTTGCGGCGGATGCGTATGCGCTCCTCAGAACGCAAGAAACACCAATAGAGTACTCCCGCAGGGTAACAGTTGCATCGTTGCATCCCTTCTGGCACGTAGCAGAAAAAGAGGTGATGCAAGAAGATCGCATGGCTGAGGCTGAGCGTCTTGCCCGTGAGACGTTATTGCGTAATGAACATCTTGAAGCGGTTTATAAAGCGCATCAAAGCCATTGGGATAGTGCTTTTGAGGAGGCGGCTCGTGGGTGTGCCAGTGGCTATGATAATGCCAGCCGTACCTTGCAAGTGTTGTTTGATGCTTATCAACTAAAACAATCTTTCAGCGAGTTTAAACAAAGTTTTGATGTTTTTATTAGCAAAAATAAACAGCGTAAAGCACTGATTAAGCGGTTAGAACCGTTACAGAAAATTATGTTATCACTTTGATTTAGTTATTAATTCATATGGCTATGGCGTTGTGGTCGAGTGATGCGTTTTGCTTTATTAAAAGTGAATTCGATTGAGTTACCCTAATAAAAACCCTGATAAATCAGGGTTTTTATTTATTAGATTGCAGTTAAACACGACAACACACTATTCGACATTTTGAATTTGCTCGCGCATTTGCTCGATTAGCACTTTAAGCTCGACGGCGGCCGAAGTGATTTCAGTGCTGATGGATTTAGAGGCGAGGGTGTTCGATTCGCGGTTGAATTCCTGCATCATAAAATCTAAACGGCGACCTTCGCTGCCGCCTTTTTTGAGGATGCGGCGGGCTTCGGCCACATGCGCTTCGAGTCTGTCCATTTCTTCGGCCACATCTTGTTTCTGTGCCAGTAGCACCATTTCTTGTTCGATGCGGGCTGGGTCGAGTTCACCTTTGATTTCCGCAAGGCGATTGGTGAGCTTTTCGCGTTGATATTGCATCACAGTAGGCATGTGCTCGCGTACGACGGCGATTTGCTCGCTGACTCCATCTAAGCGGCTTAGCAGCATGTCTTTGATGGCTTCGCCTTCACGGCCACGGGCTTCGATGAATTGATCTATGGCTGAGTCGAAGGCTGTCATCAGATCGGCGCCGATGGCATCCATATCTTGTTCACCGCTCGCTAGCACGCCTGGCCAGCGCAGGATGTCGGTAAGATTGACATCGCCTTGTCCTGCTTCTTGCTTGAGCCAAGTGGCAGCGCCTAAGAGCTGCTTTGCTAGCGCTTGATTCAACTGCAGCTCGTTATTGCTGTTGTCTGCCAGTTCGTAGCGCAGATTGACTTCAACTTTGCCGCGGCTTAACCGTTTACGAAGGCGGTCGCGCAGTACGGGTTCGAAGCTGCGGAATTGCTCGGGTAAACGTAGGTAAGTTTCGAGATAACGTTGATTGACTGAGCGAATTTCCCAGGAGGCAGTGCCCCATTGTGCTTTGTGCTCGATGCGAGCGTAGGCTGTCATGCTTTGGATCATGGGTTGTCCTAATGGTGTAATCGTCATAATGAGAGGCGATTATAGAGTCAATGGCTTTAGGATTAAAGGCATACAGTATAAGACCGCAAGTTAATGGGTACTTCGCCTAGATGAGTTTGCCAGAGAATCACCCTAAGCATGGCATCCTAAGGCTCAAGCCCTTATAATATGCAGCCAAAATCGGTCAATGACTCAGAATACAGGAATCTCGCATGCGTCCAAGTAACAGAACGCCAGCACAAACTCGTCCCATCACTATTACTCGCCAGTTTACGGCCCATGCCGAAGGTTCTGTGTTAGTGGAATTTGGCGAAACGAAAGTGCTTTGTACCGCCAGTTTTACTGAAGGTGTGCCACGTTTCCTTAAAGGTCAGGGTCAAGGCTGGGTGACGGCGGAATACGGCATGTTGCCACGTTCGACCCATAGCCGTATGGATCGTGAAGCCGCTCGCGGTAAGCAATCAGGCCGTACGCAAGAAATTCAACGTCTTATCGGCCGTGCTCTGCGCGCCTGTGTGGATATGAAAGCCCTAGGCGAAAACACTATCGTGATCGATTGTGATGTGATCCAAGCTGACGGTGGCACGCGCACTGCTTCTATCACTGGCGCCTGTGTGGCCTTAGTGGATGCGCTGAACTGGGCGCGTGGTAAAGGCATCATTAAATCTAACCCGCTGAAATTCCTTATCGCTGCTGTCAGCGTCGGTATTTACAAGGGTGAAGCGATAAGCGATCTAGAATATATCGAAGACAGCGCCGCTGAAACTGACATGAACGTGGTGATGACAGAAACGGGCAAGATCATCGAAATTCAAGGTACCGCCGAAGGCGAGCCATTCAGCCACGAAGAGTTGATTGAGCTACTCGGATTGGCGAAGAACAGTATTCGTGAAATCGTCGATGTGCAAAAAGCCGCACTGAACTAATAGTGTGGTGATGAACAAGCCCCGTTATGTTATGCAGTGCGGGGCTTTTTATTAGCTGCAACTTTTTTATTTGCAGCAAGATGCTAGTGTAATGTAAGCCCTATACCGAATAAAAATTCCCCATAATAAAAAACCAATAAAATACAAAGTCGTAAGGAGATATTGTGAAAGCCTATCAACGTGAGTTTATTGAATTTGCCCTTGAACGTCAGGTGTTGCGATTTGGCGAATTTACCCTTAAATCGGGCCGTATCAGTCCTTATTTCTTCAATGCGGGTTTGTTCAATACTGGCCGTGATTTAGCGCGTTTAGGCCGTTTCTATGCCGCTGCGCTAGTGGATTCTGGCATTGATTACGATTTGCTGTTTGGTCCTGCTTACAAAGGCATTCCGATTGCGACCACTACGGCTGTTGCCTTGTGTGAACACCACGATATCGACATTCCTTACTGCTTCAATCGCAAAGAGAAAAAAGATCACGGCGAAGGTGGTAGCTTAGTCGGAAGCGAGCTGAAAGGCCGCGTTATGTTGGTGGATGATGTGATCACTGCCGGTACTGCGATTCGTGAGTCGATGGAAATCATCGAAGCCCATAAGGCACAATTAGCGGGCGTGTTGATTGCCTTAGACAGACAAGAGAAAGGCAAGGGTGAGTTATCGGCTATTCAAGAAGTTGAGCGCGATTTTGGTTGCGGCATAGTAGCAATTATTAAACTTGCCGACCTCATTAGCTATCTGTCTGAAAAGCCTGGAATGGAAGTACAACTTGCCGCCGTGAGCCAGTACCGCGAGCAATACGGCATTTAACTCTAGTGCTTAGCCGCTGGTATTGATCAAGTGGCTATTATTGGCGTGGTGAAATCAGTTAATCAGCCGGCATTGATCTTAGCTAGGTTGAGAAAGGTTTGATTGGGTTGGTATGAAAACAAAAAACGCTGCGACTCTATAGAAGGAATCGCAGCGTTTTTTGTTGAGTTGTATTGATTGCTATTGATTTAAGCACGCTTTAAATCACGTTACGCTTCAATACACTTATTTCGACTGATGCAAAAACTCGGCGCGGGTCGCAGGGTTAGATTTGAAAATACCGCCCAGTGCTGTGGTGGTGGTTGAACTGGTTGAGTCCATCACGCCACGGGATTTTACGCAGTAATGCACAGCATCCATTTTAACCGCTACGTCTTTGGTTTCGAGCAAGGTTTGCAGCGCGACTAGCACTTGCTGCGTCAAACGCTCTTGTACCTGTGGTCGCTGGGCAAAGAAACGCACGATGCGATTAATTTTTGATAAACCAATGATTTTTTTGCGTGGCAGATAAGCTATGGTTGCAGTGCCATCGATCGTCACTAAATGGTGTTCGCAGGTACTGGTAAGGCTAATGTCTTGCACGCGCACCATTTCATCGAAGCCCATCTTATTGTCGATAACCGTGATCTTAGGGAAGTTCGCATAATCTAAGCCGGAGAAGATTTCATCGACGTACATTTTAGCAATGCGGCGCGGCGTATCGGCAAGGCTATCATCTGACAAATCCAATGACATTAATGTCAGGATTTCTTTCATATGATGTTCAATCTTGTCTTTACGTTCTTCACTGCTGTAAACGCTTGGGAGCATTGGGGTTTCAAGTCCACGTTCTGATAACGCGGCTTGTACTTTTACTGCTGCTTCACTTAATGCCATCTTATCCTCCACTACGTCGTAGCGGCTATAACAGAAAACCTATGCTGATCATCGGGTGGTATTTGGCTGTTCAGCATCAGATACAAATTATTGTTATTCTCGCTAGGGCAAGAATAGGGTGAGGAGGATAGCGCGAATTGCAGACAATTCATACCGAAAAACGCGCATAGGCCACATGAAAAAGCCGATAGTCCTTATCGGATATCGGCTTTAAATCAGCCACTGCCAATCGAGTGTAGACTGGCATTGACGGCAAGTTTGAGTCAATCCTAAAGTTTTAAATTAGTTTTTAGGAAGCTGAGCATTTGTTCATAGTATTTCGCTCTATGCTCATCGTTATAAAAACCGTGGCCTTCATTGTCCATTACCAGTTTTTGGTAAGGATAATTGTGAGCTTTTAGGCCCTTCTCGAGAGATTCGAGTTGCTCAATTGGCGCGCGCTCATCTTCACCACCGTGAACGAGTAAGAGGTTCGCTTTTAATTTGGCAACGTTTTCTGAGGGCGACATGGCTTTTAGGGTGGCTTTGTCTTGGCCAAGTACGTCCTTGAGATAGCTTGTTCCTGAACGTGTTCTGGCCACGTCACCTTCATCAAACATTAATTCAAGATCATATACGCCAGCTACACCTATGGCGCATTTAAACATATCTGGAGCAAGTACGGCGCTCTGCAAGGCGCTGTAACCACCAAAACTGCCGCCAACGATACAGATACGCTCCTTATCGGCAAAACCTTGGTCAATGACGTACTGGGTGGCGTCGATAATATCGTATTGAATATCCGAGCCCCATTTTTGATAGCCTGCACGTTCAAATTGATCACCATAACCGCCCGAACCACGGAAGTTGACCTGTAGAACGGCTATGCCTTGGCTCGCTAGATATTGGTTTTGTGAGTCAAAGCCCCACCAGTTACGGATACCGTGTGGACCACCGTGTGGATTGACGACTAAGGGCAGATTTTTAGCTTCTTTACCGAAAGGTAGCGTCAAATAACCGTTGACTGTCTTACCATCACGACTGGTGAAACTGATGGGTTTTACTTCAGCCATTTGTTCAGGGTCGAGCCATTTCTTTGCGGCTGCTAGGTATTCAAGTTTCAGTTTCTTCGTATCAAATATGTAGTAGTCACCAGGATTACGATCATTAAATGCAAGTACAACGAGTTTTTCTGCATCTCGGGTTTCGCTAACAATTCGTACTTGATGGCCAGGCAGAGCACCAAGCAGATCTTTTAGCAATTTAGCGTGCGAATCCTCAGTATCGACGAAGGCATAACTTGGGTAGCCATTTTCAAACTCGACGGCGTAAAGTTGTTTATTGGTACCGTTAATCCAAAAGTTGCTAGGGTCAACGTTTTCATCCTGAATGATTTCAGTTTTATCGCCCGTTTCGAGATTAATTTTATACACCCCTAAGGTTTCACCTTGGGAGCGTCCCGCCGCATAAATCGTATTTTTGTCATCGGCAAAGGAGAGTGGTTTGAAATCAGCAAGACCTAGATTGAGTTTATCGGTATTTACCCAGTTACCGTCTTTGCGGTAGAACACTTTAGTGATGTTTTTACTGTCCTCACCGGCAACGAAGCGGACTTCACCTTGATGGTCTGTCATAAAACGGGCTCGGCCGATAGGTGAGCCTGTGATGCGTTTACGTGTACCATTGAACAAGTCTACGCGGTAGACATCTTGTGATAGTTCAAAGTCAAGATTGATCCTACCATTCCATGGAATAGCATTGACTAACATGTAGCGTTCATCATCTGGCAGAGGATCGAGGATGAACGCGCTCGCCCGCATAGGGGTGTTTTTCTTGATATTTGAACCTGTTTGTTGCTCGCCACTCTCAAAGCCGAATAGGTACGCTTTTCGTGAACCATCGGCATTCACCGCCATCAATTCACCGTAGTAGATAGGTGTATCTTGCCAGCCTTTTAGGTATTCTTTTGCTAGTACCAGTCGCTCACTATTGGCCCATTCATAGTCACCGACTTGAGCATTACTAGGGAAATGTATCGCATTGAGGAGTTTTTTGGTTTGGGTATTTAAGACTAAGAGAACGTTTTTACCTTCGACACTCGTAATTGCGCTTAAGTACTTGCCAGTAGGCGATATTTTTACATCTGAGTACTCATCACCTTTGCTGAATAATTGTGCCTGTGATAGTGCATTGGTGGTTGGCGGAGTTGCAGAAAAAGTTGCTATAGGGAGCATTGGCAAGCAGAGCGTAGCCAAAGTGGCTAATCGGAAGAGTTTCATCTGACATCCTTGTAAAATCATTGTGGTTTTTGTTCTTAAAATGTTTTTCGAGGATAAAACAAAAGATGAAGTGAAACAAGGAAGGAATATTGAAAATAAAGGACGATAGTTACCGTCCTTTATGTTGAAAAATCATTAGCTTTGCAACAGTTGATGTTGGATAAAGCGCCACTGTTCATCGAAGTGTGTGGTAGGTTTGAGTTTGAATTCACTTCGTACAAATTGAGCGATTCGGCCTTCGGCAAAGGCTAACAGTAAATTGGCTAAAATTGCCTCATCTAAATTAAAGCCTTTGCCTTCTCGCAGCGTCTTTTCCCGCAAAATTTGCTTAAGTTGAGTTTCTATTTTGGCAAATAACGTACTAATGCGGCTACGGAGGCGTTCATTTTCTCCGAGCAGCGCATCACCATTGAGTACGCGGGAAATGCCCGGGTTTCGCTCGGCAAAAATCAGCAGGAGCTGTAAAACAAGCTGGCAGCGCTTCATGGTGTCTTTTTCGTCATCCATGATTAAATTGATGCGCGACAATAACGACTCTTCGATAAATTCGATTAAGCCTTCGAACATCCGTGCTTTACTCGGGAAGTGACGGTACAGGGCGGCTTCCGATACACCGACTTCTGAGGCCAGTTTCGCTGTGGTGATCCTTTGTCCTGGGTTGGTTTCTAGCATTTGCGCTAGGCATTGCAAAATATGTTCACGACGATTAATTTTTGGGCTTACAGCCATTGCAGTATCCTTGGCTCAATAACGACTTTGGGGATTATTTAGTGCCTGAATGGCCAAATCCGCCTTCACCACGATCTGAGCTGTCGAACTCATCAACGAGTTTGAATTGTGCTTGTACTACAGGAACAAACACCAGTTGTGCGAGACGATCGCCAATTTCTAAGGCGAATGGACTGTCGCTACGATTCCAGCAAGATACCATTAGAGGGCCTTGGTAATCAGAATCTATGAGTCCGACCAGATTCCCCAGTACGATACCGTGTTTATGGCCAAGACCTGAGCGCGGCAAAATCACAGCAGCCAGCCCGGGATCGGCAACATGAACGGCAATCCCCGTTGGAATAAGCACGGTTTCACCCGGTGCTATGGTCAAAGTCGTGTCGATCATGGCACGAAGATCCATGCCTGCACTGCCCGGTGTGGCGTAGGCAGGTAAAGGAAATTCTGAGCCGATACGGGAGTCGAGAATTTTTAATTCAATCGGTGTTTTCATGTATTTGTTTTTTCTTTCACTATCAACGAAAGTAATTGCCGTGCCAGCGTGAGTTTGTCAGTGGCGGGCAAATCTTGGCTACCTTGCGGCCAGAACACTCGCAGGGCATTGGCATCGGCATTAAAGCCAATACCTGCAACGGAAACGTCGTTTGCGGCGATCATATTCAAGTTTTTACGTTTGAGTTTATCGCGGGCGTAGGCTTCTACATCATGGGTTTCTGCGGCGAATCCCACCACAAAAGGACGGTTAGGTAAGCTCGCAACCGTGGCTAAGATATCAGGATTCCTCACCAGCGCAAGTTGCATTTCTTCTGCCGATTTTTTGATCTTACAGGTGGCAATGTCGCTAATGCGATAGTCAGCAACGGCAGCGCAACCAATAAAAATATCTTTTTTATCAAGGTTATCCATCACAGCATCGAGCATATTCTGCGCCGATTCAACATCAATGCGGGTCACGCCTTCTGGGGTGCTTAGACTCACTGGGCCAGAGACTAAGGTGACCGTTGCGCCCATATCTGCTGCGGCTTTGGCTAAGGCAAAGCCCATTTTTCCAGAACTGTGATTCGAAATGTATCTGACGGGATCAATCGCCTCACGGGTTGGTCCTGCGGTGATCAGCACCGACTGTCCTGCGAGTGGCTTAAATTCAACGGCGTCATGCGTGGCAAAAAATTGTGTAGCCAGTTCCGCTATGTCTAATGGCTCTAACATACGACCCGGGCCGACTTCACCACAGGCTTGACTGCCACTGGCGGGTCCCCAAAGTGTAAAGCCGCGGGATGCCAGGCTGGTTAAATTCGCCTGCGTCGCTAGATTACGGTACATCTGCTGATTCATTGCTGGACACAGGGCAATGGGCGCCTCTGTGGCAAGACACGTGGTGGTGATCAGCTCATCGGCCATACCGGCATTAATCCGCGCCAATAGGTTTGCAGTTGCAGGGGCAATGATGACGAGATCTGCCCAACGAGCGAGTTCTATGTGGCCCATGGCTGCTTCTGCCGCAGGATCGAGCAGGCTTGAGGCAACGGGATGCCCAGATAACGCTTGCAGCGTAAGAGGGGTGATAAATTCCATCGCACTCTGGCTCATCACCACACGCACATCACAGCCACGCTCTTTTAAGCGGCGGACTAAATCAGCGCTTTTATAGGCCGCAATACCGCCGCCAATGCCCAGCAGGACGTTTTTATTTGTCAGACTCACAGACATCATCCGAGATAGAAATAATGCCGCCAACGATACCACAAAGCGGTGAATTTTAGTGACTCTCCCAGTTCAAAAAATCTCGTCCATACTCAGTAAAGTGAAAATATGTGAGATGACAGGGAGGTCGCATGGGGATTAAAGATTGGCCTGAGGGGGAAGGTCCCAGAGATAAACTGTTACAAAAAGGGGCGGGGCAGCTGTCGGATGCGGAGTTATTGGCGGTATTACTGCGGAACGGTTTAGCGGGATTAAATGCGGTTGACCTTGCAAGGTCGCTTATTAGCGAGTTTGGTGGCCTCAGAAACCTGCTTTGTGCGCCTCGAAATCAGGTATGTCGACTTCCGGGCGTAGGACCTGTAAAATACGCCCAGCTTCAAGCTGCTGCCGAATTAGCGCGGCGTGTAGCGCAGGAAAATCTGCAAAGAGGTCAAGTTTTAACAAATCCCGATTTAACTCGGGACTATTTAATGAGACAATTGGCCGATCGCTCCTATGAAGTGTTCGCAGTTTTACTGCTGGATAGCCAGCATAGAGTGATTCAATTTGTCGAATTATTCCGCGGCACAATAGACTCAGCCTCAGTGTACCCACGTGAAGTGGTGAGCTTAGTGCTGGAGAAAAAGGCCGCAGCAGTTATAGTTTGTCATAATCATCCGTCTGGTATTGCCGAGCCCAGTCAGGCTGACCGACGAATAACTGAGCGATTAAAAAATGCGTTAGCAACCATAGACGTATCCTTGTTGGACCATATGGTTGTAGGTGATCGAGAGATAGTTTCTTTTGCAGAACGAGGCTGGATTAATTAATCTAACACTTGATCTTCACTCTGTGATCGTGTATAAAATGCGCCCTCTTTGTGCCTCGGGCGACGGCCATACGAGGCACATTAATGCTCGAGCGTTAAAATTGTTTTTGGAGAAGATTGACATGTCAAGAGTATGCCAAGTTACTGGCAAGAAGCCGATGGTTGGTAACAACCGTTCGCACGCAAAAAACGCGACCCGTCGTCGTTTTTTACCTAACCTACAAAACCACCGTTTTTGGTTAGAAGAAGAAAAGCGTTTCGTACAGTTACGTGTATCTACTAAAGGTATTCGTCTGATCGACAAAAAAGGTATCGAAGTTGTTGTTGCTGAACTTCGTGCTCGTGGCGAGAAGGTATAATAGATCATGGCTAAAGCTAAAGGTAATCGTGAGAAGATCAAATTAGTTTCTACAGCTAAAACTGGTCACTTCTACACAACTGAAAAAAACAAGCGTAACATGCCTGAAAAAATGGAAATCAAAAAATTTGATCCAGTTATTCGTCAGCACGTTATCTACAAAGAAGCAAAAATCAAGTAATCCTTGGTTAGTGTTTCGAGAAAAGCCCCTTATTTAAGGGGCTTTTTTTTGCGCATTTTTTAGTGGTTAGTCATCAAGTTGAGATAATTGCCTCGCAAACTTAAGCCGCTGAATCATCCCCTACGAAGTTAAAAAAGTGTGAACACTTGCTGAAAATATAAAATAGTGCAGTTCTAAGCACTTTAAATCATAAAAGCTGCACTTTGGTGAGAATAAATTCTTTATATGTGAATTAAAATGCAATACCATACGCGAAAGTTAGCGATTCATTCCTGGCATGTCATAGTGACGCTGCCAGCTTAAAAATGAGGTGTAAATAACGCGTGCGTACCACTGAACTGGTTGATGGATTTCGTCACTCTGCCCCCTATGTTAATGCTCACAGAGGTAAAACTTTTGTGGTCATGCTGGGTGGTGAAGCTTTGGCTCAAAATCACTTCCGCGCCATCTTAAATGATGTCGCCCTGCTGCACAGTTTAGGGATTAAAGTGGTGTTAGTGTATGGCGCTAGACCGCAGATTGATGCTGCATTAGCCGTCAACGGTATTGAACCTGCCTACCACGAAGGTGTGCGTATCACGGATGAAGACTCGCTCAAAGTGATCAAGCAAGTTGCGGGTGCACTGCAATTTGATATCACAGCGCGTTTATCTATGAGCTTAAGCAATACGCCGATGCAAGGCGCGCAAATTAACTTAGTGAGCGGCAACTTTGTGATTGCTCAACCTCTTGGTGTCGACAATGGTGTGGATTTTTGCCTGAGTGGCAAAGTGCGTCGTATTGATGTGCAAGGCTTAAAACGTCAGTTAGATAATCACTGCATCGTGTTGATGGGGCCGATTGCGGCTTCTGTGACGGGTGAAAGTTTTAATCTGACCGCCGAGGAAATCGCGACCCAGGTGGCGATCAAACTCAAAGCAGATAAGATGATCGGTTTTAGCTCACAGAACGGTATTCTCGATCGCAATGGCGATGTCATTGCCGAGTTGATGCCGAACGATGCGCAAAACATCATGAACAAGCTGGCCGAGCAAGGTTCTGCCTGCATTGGCACTATGGCTTTCTTGAAAGCGAGTATTGATGCTTGCCGCAATGGTGTGCCGCGTTGTCACTTAGTTAGCTACCTCGAAGATGGCGCTTTACTGCAGGAACTGTTTTCCCGCGAAGGGATAGGTACGCAAATCGTGACTGAGAGTGCCGAGCGTTTACGCTGTGCGTCGATCGCCGATATTGGCGGTGTACTGAACCTTATTCGTCCATTGGAGGAGCAAGGCATTCTGGTGCGTCGTAGTCGTGAGCAGCTTGAGATTGAAATTGAACAGTTCATGTTGATTGAACGTGATGGTTTAGTGATTGGTTGCGCTGCGCTTTATCCTTTTGAAGAGGACAATGCAGGCGAGTTTGCCTGTTTGGTGGTGCATCCCGATTATCGCGATGCCGACAGAGGGAGCCTACTGCTGAAGAACATTATCAATCAGGCCAGAAACCGCGGCTATTCACGCTTGTTTGCGCTGACAACTCGGAGCATTCACTGGTTCCTCGAGCATGGTTTTGTGATTGAAGATGTTGAAGCACTGCCACAGAAGAAAAAGCAGTTGTATAACTATCAACGCCGTTCCAAAATTCTCGCGCTCGATCTCTAAGCCGTTCTAAATCAATCCAATCAATGCCAGCCTAGTACTCATATTAGCGCTGGCATTTTTATTGACATAATATGTCTTTGTTGGCAGATTAAGACTTCACTGCACGGGAGATACTGCCAATGAGTCCTCAATTTTTTGAACTCGCCCCTTTAACCCAAACCTCTATCTTTAGTTTTATCGTCTTATTGCTCGGTTTAGCGGGTATCTTGCTGATGTTATGGCTAAAAAATATGCCAAAGATAGCGAAGTCAGCGAGTTTAGGCATATTGCTGGTGATGATGGGCGGATTTTCTTGGGTCTTTTATCAGTCTAATAGTGCCGAGTTAGTGTTAACCGATACTGAGCTTACCTTGGATGTGCCCTTCTATAAAGTGCAGTTATCCCGCGCGGATTTATTGCCCGCCGAGGCACGCAAAGTCGATTTGCAACAAGAGGCAGAATTGACTCCGAGCTTTAAAACCAACGGCATAGGCATGCCGGGATTTCAATTGGGCTGGTTTAATCTACAGGGAAAAGGTAAGGCATTTTTGGCGATAACAGATAAATCGCAGTTAGTGTTAGTGCCAACGGCTAAAGGCTACTGTTTATTACTGACAGTACCGCAAGGGAGTGAGTTTTTAGCACAGTTGCAGAAGTAATCATCATATGTCATCGCTTCTGCCACTGTGTTTATCGGCGTGATAATGCTCACGCCGTTTTGCGTTTATAGGCCATATCTAAGGTAAAGACGAGCAGCGCGCTCCAGATAAAGCCGAAGGTCACACCTTTTTCGGCATCGAAGGGCTCATTAAACAGACTCACCGCGAGGATAAACATAATACTTGGGCCGATATATTGGAAAAAACCAAGCATAGACAATGGAATACGTACCGCTGCTCCTGCAAAACACAGTAAAGGAATGGTAGTCACTATCCCAGCCGCCATTAACATCAGATTCAGTTGCCAATCATTAGTCAGCATGCTCGCTGTGGCTGTGTCTAAGGTCGCGACGAGGTAAATTAGCGCGACCGGTAATAACACTGCGGTTTCGACCAATAAACCAGCCTTAGCATCCACATTGACCTTTTTTCGCAGCAGTGCATAGAAACCAAAGGTGCCCGCGAGTGCCAGTGAGACAATGGGAATAGAGCCAAAAGAGATTAATTGGATTAACACGCCAGCGCTGGCGAGAGCGACCGCGAACCATTGCAGTTTACGTAACCTTTCGCCTAGAAATAACATGCCAAGCAAGACGTTGAGCAAAGGGTTGATAAAGTAACCTAAGCTGGCATCGAGCATGTGATCGTTATTTACTGCCCAGATAAATAGCAGCCAGTTTCCCGCGATCAGTATGGAAGTAATGGCGAGAACCATCAGTTGCTTAGGTTGTTTAAACAGTAAGCGTAAGCGTGAAAAACCGCCAATAAATTGCATGATGATCAACATAAACACGAATGACCAAATCACCCGATGGAGCAAAATTTCGGTAGCGGAAACATGATTGAGTAATTTGAAATATAAAGGCGCAAACCCCCACATACAGTAAGCACTGACGGCGAGTAGGATCCCTTTGCGGTATTCAAGATCTGGCATGAGACATCTTCGAAGGACAACAAGACGGCGATTGTAGGTGTGTCTGACCGCTGACTCAAGGCATCGCAGCGTTCTTTTGGTTACAGAATATCTCGATAAGAGTTTAAATGGCCGATTGGAGCCAGTAAACATCCTGCTAATCAAGATGTTTACTGGCTTTGATCTTTAATACGGTAAATGAGTTATCTGCGGTGAAACGGCTAGCCCACCATATAAGTCCCTGTTCCAAAAGCGATATGCGTGCCTTGTTCATTATGCAGTTCCATGCGGCATACAGACACTCGATTACCCGCACGAATGACACTACCCGTGCCAGTAAAGATTTGGCCACGGCCAGGTCTAAGATAATCAATGCGCATATCAATCGTCCCTAGGGTTTGCAGGCGTTGCTGCAGCTCTTCGACCGTCCAATCATCACGACTGGCGACCAGTCCTGCAAAGGCCGTGAGTCCGCCAACCACATCGAGTACCGTTGCTGTCACACCGCCGTGGAGGATTTGTTGGTGAATGTTGCCAATCAGCTCAGGCTTCATGTTAATCACCACTTCGACGCCATCAATGTCGTAACGTTTGATATCAAGTCCGAGTAGATTATGAAAAGGAACATGTTGATCAAATACTGCTGCGACTCTTCTCAAAGCTTCGGCTTGGATTGGGCTGGTCATTTTTGGGTCCTTGTCACTGAGTGACTGCATTAGGCGTAATTGGATTTGTTATCAACACTGAGATAAACAAAGTGCGGCTTAGAGCAATTAATCTACAGTGAAGCTCACGGCTAATGCAACTCCGTCGCTAAAATGACGACACAGTTTCGGCAGTTTTTAAAGTATTTTACCCCGCGTTCGTTATTTTTGGCTTAGCCCACTAGGGTTAAAATAGCTGCAATTGTGGTGAATTGCCTCGTCTAAAGCACTTTAAATTACCGTTGAATCCTGCATTTTGAACTAGTTTGGGTATAGAATAGGCCCCCTCACTTTTGACATAGAAGATCCATGGAAAAGCTCGTACTCGACACGCATGATGATCCGCTCTCGCAACGCCTTGCACAGGTGTTTGGTTACCGTGACTTTAGGGACGGTCAGCGGGAGGTGATAGAACGTGTTTGCGGCGGGCAAGATTGCTTAGTGATTATGCCAACGGGCGGCGGTAAGAGTTTATGTTATCAGCTGCCCGCTTTGATGATGAATGGCATCACTATTGTCGTTTCCCCATTGATTTCTTTGATGAAAGATCAAGTCGATAGTTTATTGCAAACCGGCGTTGCAGCGGCTTATCTCAATTCTTCTTTGCCGCGCGAGCAGAGTGCCGAAGTGTTAAGGCAACTGCGCCACGGTGAGTTAAAACTACTTTATGTGTCACCTGAGCGCTTATTAACCGCTGATTTTATTGAGCGTATGCAGTCGTTGCAGTTGGCGATGTTTGCCATCGATGAGGCGCATTGTATTAGCCAGTGGGGTCATGATTTTCGCCCTGAATATGCGGCGCTTGGCCAGCTAAAGCAACTTTTTCCCTATGTGCCCATGATGGCGCTGACGGCAACGGCGGACCAGGCGACTCGGCAGAGTATTTGTGAGCGACTCGGGATTGACCCGTTCCGTCTGCTTTCGAGTTTCGACAGACCTAATATTCGCTATACTGTCGCCGAAAAGCTTAATGCAGCTAATCAGTTACGGCATTTTCTAACCCAGCAGAATGGCACCAACGGCATTATTTATTGCAGCAGTCGTCGCCGTGTCGACGAAGTAGCCGATCGTTTATGTCTGCAAGGTTTTAATGCTAAGGCCTATCATGCGGGAATGACGCAGGAAGACCGTGGCGCAGTGCAAGATAGTTTCCTTAAAGACCAAATCGATATCGTGGTCGCCACTGTGGCTTTCGGTATGGGAATTAACAAGTCGAATGTGCGCTTTGTGGTGCATTACGATATCCCGAAAAGTATCGAAGCCTATTATCAGGAAACTGGCCGAGCGGGCCGTGATGGGCTCGATGCAGAAGCTTTTATGTTGTTCGATCCCGCCGATATTGGTCGGGTCAGACATTTGATTGAACAGTCCGAGCCTGGGCCGCAGCAACAGGTCGAATTCCACAAACTTAATACTATGGCCGCCTTTGCCGAGGCGCAGACCTGTCGCCGCCAAGTGTTGCTGCATTACTTTGATGAGAGCGCACTAGAGCCCTGTGGTAACTGCGATATTTGCCTCGACCCGCCTAAGCGTTATAACGGCACTGAAGATGCGCAAAAGGTGTTGTCATGTATTTTCCGTTTAGGACAACGTTTTGGTATCAATCACTTAATTGAAGTGTTGCGCGGCTCGAAAGGCGCACCGATAGTCGATCGAGGGCATGACAAACTCACGACTTGGGGGATTGGTAAAGACAAGAGCCATGAATATTGGTTGAGCGTGATCCGTCAATTGATCCATTTGGGACTGGCGAGTCAAGATGTGACTCGCGGTTCATCTATTACCTTAAACCCATCGGCACGACCTGTACTCAAAGGGGAGGTGGCGTTAATGCTCGCCGAACCGCGTATTCAGTTAACGACCACAAAACGTAAGGCGAGTCAGTCTAAAGCACCGTTGAACTATGACCGTAAGTTGTTCGCACGGTTGAAGTTATTGCGTAGAACTATTGCCGAGCAGCAGGATGTACCGCCGTATTTAGTGTTTAACGATGCAACGCTGGCGGAAATGGCGGCCATGATGCCGACCAGTGCAGGGGAAATGCTCGCCGTTAACGGAGTGGGCGAGCGTAAACTGAGTCGTTTCGGTGACGCTTTTCTCGATGAAATTGAGGCTTATTTAGCGGGAGAATAATTGTTTGGATTATTCTCACTGATTTTAACCTTGCCCAATTGATTGATACTGGCGCGCTTAATTAAAGACTCTAACGTATCAAAGTGTTGCATTGCCGCGATACCAATATTGACCTTGCTGGACCCCTGCCAAGGCTGAATACAGGCCACTAATTGATTGACTACTTTTTTAGCGCCAGCTGCTGAGGTATGCGGTAGGATAATCACAATTTCATCCATCGAATATCGGATTAACTTATCTTGCTCACGCAGTCTGTGTTGTAGCTGATCCTGCAGAGGCGGTAAATCAACTTGCCGTATTTGACTCGCATTAAAAAGTAATAAAGACAGCGGGTAATTACCTTGTTTGGCGCTGTTTAAGGCCGATGTGACTTGTTGGAGCAGCGTTTCCGCAGGCTCCTCGCCTTCGATACGGGGCGCGCGATTATTTTGCTTATCAATCAAATACCAAATAGCACCGCCGAGTAACGTCATTGCAATTAAGAACAGAGTGCTATAGACCCAATCAAGATTTAACTCTTGGAGGATCGATGCCTTTTCTGGCGCAGGACTAGTCTGATCCTGCTGCAGATCTTGCTGATTAAGGCGAGCTTTAAATTGCAATATTCGTGCAGTGTTCATCCCTTGATTGGCGAGTTCGGCAGCTCGATAGCGTTTAAGTAAGAAAGAATAGGCCTGCTTAAAATCCCCTTGTTCTAAGTAGTGATCGCTCATGATCCCGTAAAATCCTTTGAGATCAGAATACTGTTTTAGATTTTCAGCTTGCTCAATGGCGTGATTCATTAAGGTTAAGGCTGCATCGTCTTGATGTTGGGCAAAGCGTATTTGGGCCAGTAGGCGGGTCGAGCGCATCATCGCCAATTGTTGATTGTGTTTCTTAAAGGTATTGATGGCGATAGAAAGGTATTCTTCTGCTGCGTCGATGCGGCCTTTATCGAGCGAGATTGATGCCAAAATGGCATAGCTGTAGGCAAGCTCTAGTGGCGAACCGAGTTCAGGCAGTAGTGCCTTTGCTTGTTTTTCGAGTTGGTCACTGTAATCGAATTCTTGATTATCAAGCGCTATTCTTGCCGCATTTCGTAGAATGATGTGTAACACTTTACCCTTGGCATCCGGGCTCTGTATTCCTAAGTTGGTGTAATACATGGCCTGGGGGAAATCATGGGTTGCGTAGAGTAAATTGCCCATGGCCGCATAAATATAGGCTTGTGGAGGCCAAACCCAATTCTGGGTTTGAGTATGAATATCTGGATAAATATCGATGGCCAGACGTAAATCCTCGATGGCAGAGGAGAAGTTATCTGTGTCGGTATCGAGTTGACCACGTAAACGTAAGGCATCGACTAGGGCTTGAGGCTGTTGGTAACGTCGCGCTAAGGTAATAGCGGAATCCAGCAAGGGCAGCGCATTTTGAATATTGTTGTAGTTGAGGTTGGCGTCGGCTTGGCAAATCAAAAAATAGGGGCGAACCTGATCGAGCTTAAGCTGTTTAGCATTGGCCTCGCCTAACTGTGCCACGTTGATTGCGGCTTCGTTCTCACCCAGTTGCAGCAGATTTTGGCATTTCAACACGCTCAATCTGAGTCGATTAATGTCAGAGGTGGCACGGGTCGTAAATTGTTTTTCTAAAGCAGTGATTTGAGTCAGGGCTTTACTGGGATATTGGTAGACGAGTTCTGTGAGCTCATCTAACTGGTCTATAGCACTGGCCCCAAAGGGGAACAGCCATAACAACAGGCTCAGTACTAAGACGCGAAAATCCATTTTGTGCTCCATAAAATGCGTAAGCTCTAATATCCTTAATTACTAAGGCGGGATTATAACTTTACTTAATCATTTTTTGCATAAAAAACTATTTTTTTCTAAGAGAAATAAGTTAACACATCCCAGTGATTTCTGAATCCAAACAGCGGGTTAATTCTGTGGGGTCGATCACTAATTTGGCGATAAAACTCACAGTTATTGGCCTTAAGACGGGGCGGAACAGTGGAACATGAAAAAATTAGGGTTGACACTCTTGGCTAGGCAAGTTAAATATTAACCGTCCTAGATTATTTGAACAGAATAAATATTTAAATAAAATGAATAGAATTAGCAGCAAACTCGACCTCCTCCTCTCTCTCCTCGCGGTTTATACGCGGAGGTCTTAGTGTTGCACGCTCGATAAATAGGCAAAGCATTCACAAACCCCGCACCAATGTTGCGGGGTTTTTTGTATCTGAATACGGCAAAAGTTAAATAATGAACGGTGACGTTCCATGGAGAAGCGAGATGTCTAACAGAGTAATTATATTTGATACGACCTTACGTGATGGTGAGCAGGCGTTAGCCGCAAGCCTTTCGGTCAAAGAAAAGTTACAGATCGCCATGGCGCTGGAACGTCTAGGTGTTGATGTAATGGAAGTGGGCTTTCCTGTGTCATCACCCGGTGATTTTGAGTCGGTGCAAACCATAGCGCGCACCATCAAAAATAGCCGCGTTTGTGCGTTATCCCGTGCACTTGAAAAGGACATTGATGCTGCGGCGCAGGCCTTGTCTGTTGCTGATCAATTCCGTATTCATACCTTTATCTCGACATCGACGATTCACGTTGAGAGCAAGTTGAAGCGTTCTTTCGATCAAGTGTTAGAGATGGCCGTAGGCGCCGTGAAATACGCCCGTCGCTTTACCGACGATGTGGAGTTTTCCTGTGAGGATGCGGGACGCACGCCAATCGATAATCTGTGTCGGATGGTGGAGGCCGCCATTCTTGCTGGCGCGCGCACCATTAACATTCCCGATACGGTCGGTTACACAGTGCCAAGCGAGTTTGGCACTATTATCCAAACCCTGTTTAACCGCGTGCCGAATATCGATCAAGCGGTGATTTCGGTGCATTGCCACGATGACTTAGGTTTATCTGTGGCGAACTCGATAACCGCTGTACAGCACGGTGCGCGTCAAATTGAATGTACCATCAATGGCATAGGTGAGCGTGCGGGTAACTGTTCATTGGAAGAGATCGCAATGATCTTAGCGACGCGTAAGGGCATGTTAGGGCTAGAAACCGGCATTAATGCCAAAGAAATTCACCGTACTTCTAATTTAGTCAGCCAGTTATGCAACATGCCTGTGCAGGCGAATAAGGCGATTGTCGGTGCCAATGCGTTCACCCATTCGTCGGGTATCCATCAGGATGGCATGTTAAAAGCGCAAAATACCTATGAAATCATGACCCCAGAAAGCATAGGTTTGAATCGCAATAACTTAAATATGACTTCGCGCTCGGGTCGCCATGTGATCAAGCATCGCATGGAAGAAATGGGCTATAGCGAGCACGATTACAATATGGATACTCTGTACGAAGAGTTTCTAAAACTGGCGGACAAAAAAGGCCAAGTATTTGATTATGATTTAGAAGCCTTAGCCTTTATGGAAGCGCAGGCCGAAGAAGACAATCATTATCAACTGCAGCAATTAGTGGTGCAGTCTGACTCTACCGAAGGCGTTGCTACGGCGACTGTGCGTATCGAAGTGGGCGGCGAAGTTAAAACCGAAGCCGCAACCGGTAATGGTCCCGTCGATGCCGCCTATAACGCCATTGCTCGTGCTACAGATCGTCGTATCGACATCATCAGCTACAAGTTAGGTGCTAAGGGTGTGGGCCAAAACGCCTTAGGTCAAGTGGACATTACCGCCGTTTACCATGAGCAAAACTTCCACGGCGTTGGTTTAGCGACCGATGTGGTTGAAGCTTCGGCACGCGCTTTAGTGCATGTGATGAACTTAACGTGCCGCGCAGACAAGGTCGCCGATTACAAACAAAGCATGCAAAAGAATCGAGAGCTAGGCGGCGTTTAGTCGCTAAAAGCATCCAAAGAGTAGCAAGGTCGAGCATAAAGCATTCACATTTAAAGGAGTTGGCTGGCGTATGAGTTATCAAGTAGCAGTATTAGCAGGGGACGGGATCGGCCCAGAAGTGATGGCAGAGGCGCGTAAAGTGTTGCGTGAAGTGGAAGCGCGATTCGATTTAACTATCGAATATACGCAATACGATGTCGGCGGTATTGCCATCGATAACCACGGTTGCCCGCTACCCGATGCCACGCTAAAAGGGTGTGAAGCGGCCGATGCGATTCTATTCGGTTCAGTCGGCGGTCCTAAGTGGGAAAAACTGCCGCCAAATGAACAACCTGAGCGCGGCGCACTATTGCCTCTGCGTGGACATTTTGAACTGTTTTGCAATCTACGCCCAGCCAAATTGCACGATGGCTTAGAACATATGTCACCGCTGCGTAGCGATATCTCTGCCCGCGGCTTTGATGTCTTGTGTGTGCGCGAGTTAACCGGCGGTATTTATTTTGGTAAGCCAAAGGGGCGCCAAGGTGAAGGCGAAAATGAAGAAGCCTTCGATACCATGCGCTATAGTCGCCGCGAAATTAGCCGTATCGCCCGTATCGCCTTTGAAGCTGCCCGTGGTCGTCGCAAAAAAGTCACCTCAGTGGATAAAGCCAATGTGCTCGCCTGTTCAGTTTTATGGCGCCAAGTGGTTGAAGAAGTCGCGGTGGACTTTCCCGATGTCGAGCTTGAACACATCTATATCGATAATGCGACCATGCAGTTGCTACGTCGTCCCGATGAGTTCGATGTGATGCTATGTTCTAACCTGTTCGGCGATATTTTATCCGATGAAATCGCGATGTTAACGGGCTCTATGGGCTTGTTGTCATCGGCGAGCATGAACAGCACTGGCTTTGGTTTATTTGAACCAGCGGGTGGTAGCGCACCGGATATCGCGGGCAAAGGCATTGCAAACCCTATCGCCCAAATTCTGTCGGCAGCATTAATGTTGCGCCACAGCTTAAAGCAAGAAGAAGCCGCCTGTGCGATTGAGCGTGCCGTCAGCAAAGCGTTAAATTCTGGCTACTTAACTGGTGAGCTATTGAGCAGCGACAAGCGTAGCGAAGCAAAAACGACGGCAGAAATGGGTGACTTTATCGCCAATGTAATAAAGGCAGGTGTGTAATGACGAACGCAAAGACCTTATATCAAAAAGTATGGGATGCCCACGTTGTAGCGACTCCAGAAGGTGAAGCGCCGATCATTTATGTCGACAGACATTTAGTCCATGAAGTGACTTCTCCCCAAGCATTCAGTGGCTTAAAAGTGGCGGGGCGTAAGTTACGCGCCCCTGAGAAAACCTTCGCCACCATGGATCACAACACTTCGACCCGTAGCGCTAGCTTAGATGCCCTAAGCCCAATGGCGCGCACTCAGGTAGAAACTCTAGCGCAAAATTGTAGAGACTTTGGTGTGCGCTTATATGACATTCACCATCCTAATCAAGGGATTGTGCATGTGATGGGGCCTGAGTTGGGGATTACCTTACCCGGCACTGTGATTGTGTGTGGCGATTCCCATACCGCGACCCATGGCGCCTTTGGGGCATTGGCGTTTGGGATTGGTACATCTGAAGTTGAGCACGTGTTAGCAACGCAAACCCTGCGTCAGTTAAAAGCGAAAACAATGAAGATTGAAGTGCGTGGTCATGTCACCGATGGCGTGACCGCCAAAGATATCGTCCTCGCTATCATTGGCAAAATCGGCATGGATGGTGGTACGGGCTACGTGGTGGAGTTCTGTGGCGAGGCGATTGAAGCCCTGTCGATGGAAGGGCGCATGACAGTGTGCAACATGGCGATTGAGATGGGCGCTAAGGCGGGCATGGTCGCGCCAGATCAAACCACCTTTGACTATTTAGCAGGCCGCGAGTTTGCACCAAAGGGTGAAGATTGGGCAGAGGCTGTCGCTTACTGGAAAAGCATTAAAACCGATGACGGCGCCGTGTTTGATGCTGTCGTTGAGTTAGATGCCGCCGACATTGCGCCGCAATTGACCTGGGGCACTAACCCAGGCCAAGTAGTGGCGATTGATGGCAAAGTGCCTAATCCTATTGATGAAGCCAACCCAAGCACCCGAGCTAGTATGGAAAAGGCTTTAGAATACATTGGCCTGAGTGCGGGCACACCGATGACAGATATCAGTATCAATAAGGTGTTTATCGGTTCTTGTACTAACTCACGGATTGAAGATTTACGCAGCGCCGCCGTACATGCCAAAGGACGTAAAGTCGCGAGTGGCGTCACCGCCATTGTCGTTCCAGGTTCTGGCCAAGTGAAAGCCCAAGCTGAAGCCGAGGGCTTAGATAAAATCTTTATCGAAGCAGGGTTTGAGTGGCGTTTACCGGGCTGCTCCATGTGTTTAGCGATGAATGACGACAGATTAGAAGCGGGCGATCGCTGCGCCTCGACCAGTAATCGTAACTTCGAAGGTCGCCAAGGTCGTGGCAGTCGTACCCATTTGGTGAGTCCAGCAATGGCCGCTGCCGCTGCGGTGGCAGGGCATTTTGTCGATATTCGTAAACCTTACTAATAACCGTAAACCCAAGAGGAGAAGTTAATGCAACCTTTTACAACCCATAGCGGGCTTGCGGTCATGATAGACAGCACCAATATTGATACGGATCAGATCATTCCGAAACAGTTTTTGTCTAAGGTGACGCGCGATGGTTTTGGCGTGCACTTATTCCACGACTGGCGTTATTTAGATGATGCGGGCGATGTGCCAAATCCTGAGTTTTCATTGAATCAAAGCCGCTATAAAGGCGCGTCGATTCTGTTGGCGCAGGAAAACTTTGGTTGTGGTTCAAGCCGCGAACATGCGCCTTGGGCGCTGGCGGACTTTGGCCTCCGTGCGATTATTGCGCCGAGTTTTGCTGACATTTTTTACGGTAACTCAATCAATAATGGCCTATTGCCTGTGGCGTTAACCCATGCAGAGGTGCGTCAGTTGATGGATGAAGTGGCCGTAGAAGAAGGCGCACAAATCACAGTCGATCTCACAAGCTGTAAAGTGATTTCACCGTCTGGGGCTGAGTTTAGTTTTACGCTGGCTGAGTCGGCGAGACATAAGTTACTCAACGGTTTAGATGCGATTGGCTTGACCTTGTCCCATGCAGCGCAAATCAGTCAGTACGAAACTCAAATCCAAGGTTGGCGCCGCTAACTTTCAGCGCACATTTGTACTGGTGTTGAGTCCATATTTAAGCGCCTAGGTTAGCACCTAGGCGCTTTTGTTTTAAATCATCATCCATAAAAAGTTTAACTTGTTGTATTTTAAATGATAAATTTTCACTGCTGTTTGTGCGCCATAGAATTTCTGAATCGATAGTGATTTATGCTGAATTTGTTACATCAGAATGATTTACACGTGTTTATGCTATTTTTGATTTTATTGTATTGTTTATTATGGTTATTTTTGTGATTTTACTATTTTGAGTTAATCAGAGTTGCGAATAATAACTGGGCGTATCTAGGCTGAGTTTTGTTTAAATGGTGATATTGGTCACTAAATCTGTTTTAAAGTCGTGATTGTCTAGAGTTTTTGTCTGTTTTATCTCCTTTGGTTGCAAACATCTTCTGCATAAGTAAACTGCTGCGCATTCAATCTGGAGTCTTTGCTCTATTTTGCCTGAACGCCGCAGTACTCATTTAAGTAGTACAGATAACAATAATATGATTAGAGAATAATGATGCAAAAACGTCTTCTGACTTTGGCTGTCACTGCAGCCTTGTTAAGTTCAACGACTCAACTCCATGCCGCTGGTTTTCAATTAGCCGAATATTCTGCCACTGGGTTAGGCCGTGCTTTTGCGGGTGAAGCGGCTATGGCGGATAACGCTTCGGCTCAAGGTCGAAATCCAGCCATGCTGACTTACCTTGAAGGTCGTCAGCTCTCTGCGGGTGGCATTTATGTGATGCCAAATGTCGATGTGACTGGTGATGTCAGCCTTAGCTCGCCGTTGCTTGGCCCTGAACCCGTTAAGATGAAAGGCGGCGATGCACTGGATGTGGCCGATGATGCACTGGTACCTAACTTTTACTACTCGAATCAGCTAAATGATCAATGGACTTGGGGCCTAGCGGTAAACTCTAACTATGGTCTAGCCACCGAATTACCTGCGACCCATGCCGCGGCCATTTTTGGTAATAAGACTTCGGTTACCACAGTTGAGTTTAATCCAAACATCGCTTATCGCATCAATGACGCTGTCAGCGTCGGTGCTGGTGTACGTATAGTTTATGGTGAGGGCGAAATTGGTGCCTCATTACCCGGTTGGGTCGATGGTATCAAGCCTGCTCTGCCGGCTCCAGTGCAGGCTGTGTTGCCACCAGGTGGTACTGAGCTTAAGAGCATGAAGGGTGATGATATCGGTTACGGCTGGCAGTTAGGTGCAAGCTGGCAGATTAATCCCGCTCACCGTTTAGGTTTTGCGTATCACAGTAGTGTGAAACTGGACTTAGATGGCCATGCTTCTGGCGTCTTGTACACTGGTGGTCAAGATGTATCTATCGAAGGGTATTTACCACTTGAATTGCCTGCTTTTGCAGAAATTGCTTCTCATCACCAATTGACCGATAACTGGGCTATGCACGCGAGTGTGAACTGGACCGATTGGAGTGTATTCGATCAGCTGGTGGCGTATTTCCCTGGCGAGGTTAAACCTAAGGGCGGTTTAGAGTCTGATTTAGTTAAAGAAGAACACTTTGAAGATAACTGGCGCTTCGCGCTGGGAACCACTTACCAAGTCAATAATGCTTGGTTAGTGCGTGCCGGTGTGGCGCTAGATAAAACGGCGGCGCAGGACGAGTGGCGCACAACCACAATTCCAGACTCTGACCGTCTGTGGTTCTCTATGGGCGCCGGTTATCAGGCAACTAAGAACCTGAACGTTGATTTTGCTGTGACTTATATCAAAGCAACAGGCGATGCGCCCATCAACGAGCAACAAAATTTATTGAACCTAGCGACGGTTAACTTTAACGGTGAAGCAAGCGGCGATGTGTGGCTTGCGGGTATCCAGATGAGCTATAAGATGTAAGTTCTACGTAGTTTAATTAAGCCCTGAATCTTCAGGGCTTTTTTATGGCTATAGCATAGTGGCGTTATCTTGTTTTACGGCTTGCTTGCTGGTCACGGCGGAAAATTGCGAATATATTCATTGCATAAGTAGTGGATCATGTTAATTCTCGTCAGCATAAAAAGGCGACGGAGAGTTCAGATAGGATAGTAGCGTGCAGAAAAAATACGTGGTGGCCTTAGATCAAGGTACGACCAGCTCAAGAGCGATAGTGTTCGATCACGACGCAAATATTGTCAGCGTGTCCCAGCGGGAATTCACCCAGTTGTACCCTAATCCGGGTTGGGTCGAGCACGATCCCATGGAGATTTGGGCAAGCCAAAGTTCAGTATTAATTGAAGTGCTGGCGCGCGCAGGGATCCACAGTGATGAAGTGGCCGCGATTGGCATTACCAATCAGCGGGAAACTACTGTCATTTGGGAAAAAGCCACAGGTAAACCTATCTATAACGCGATTGTATGGCAGTGCCGTCGCAGCGCTGAGATTTGTGAGCAACTCAAGGCCCAAGGGCTAGAAGAATATGTGCGTGACAACACAGGTCTACTGCTCGACCCTTATTTTTCAGGCACTAAGATCAAGTGGATTCTGGATAATGTGCCCAATGCCCGTGCGCAAGCCGAGCGCGGCGAGTTGTTATTCGGCACTATCGATACTTGGCTAGTGTGGAAGTTAACCGAGGGCAAAGTGCATGTCACCGATCCCACCAATGCCGCCCGTACTCTGCTGTTTAATATCCATAGCCTGACTTGGGATAACAAGTTACTTGAGGCTTTAGACATTCCCTTGTCTATGTTGCCCGAAGTTAAGCCTTCCTGCAGCGTGTATGGCACTACGCGGATTGCCGGTGAAGGCAGTGAAATTCAAGTCGCAGGGATGGCAGGCGACCAACAAGCGGCGCTTTTTGGCCAGCTGTGTGTCGAGCCCGGCATGGCGAAGAATACCTATGGCACTGGCTGTTTTTTATTGATGAATACCGGGACCAAAGCGGTGCGCTCCAACCATGGGTTACTGACCACAGTTGCCGTGGGGCCGAAGGGCGAAGTGAACTACGCCCTCGAAGGCTCAGTCTTCATGGGTGGCGCGACTATTCAATGGCTGCGGGATGAACTCGGGCTTATTCGTGATGCCAGCGATACCGAATATTTTGCCTCTAAGGTTGCCGATACCAATGGCGTGTATCTAGTGCCCGCCTTTGTCGGACTCGGGGCGCCCTATTGGGACCCGAATGCCCGTGGCGCGCTATTTGGGTTAACCCGTGGCGCCAATCGTAATCATATTATTCGGGCGGCGTTAGAATCCATCGCTTACCAGAGTAAAGATTTACTCGATGCCATGACTAAAGACAGTGGTGTAAGCCTTAAACGTTTGAAGGTGGATGGCGGTGCGGTCGCCAATGATTTTTTGATGCAGTTTCAAGCCGATATTACCGATGTCGAAGTGTTAAGACCGAGTAATTGCGAAACAACTGCCCTAGGCGCGGCATTTTTAGCGGGTCTGGCGGTGGGCTTTTGGGAGAGTGTCATTGAGCTTGAACATAAAGCCTGTATCGATAAGCATTTTATCCCCAACATTGACGCCCAGACTCGGGGGAGCTTATACGCAGGTTGGCAAGATGCCGTCGCCAGGACGCGCGCCTAAGCTATTCGACTTAAGCTACTCAATTTGAGTTCTTTGACTTGAGGCATGCTTAAATTTGATATTAAGTTTGGGTTGGTTTGAAATATGACTCGATTGTGGTGAATAAAAAGGCGCTAATCCAATGGGATTGCGCCTTTTCCGTTTGTATTCGTACTGATTTATACTTCAACATCAATAATATGTTGGCTCGGAGGCTTTTTAATTTCCGCGGTATCGTCGGTCACTTCAAGCACGACACCTTCTTTTAATTCTTCGGGCTCATCCGATGCACGGCGTTTCTTATTCTTGCTGTTATCAGTATCTTTGCGTCTTTCCCTGACTTTTGCGTCGCGCCCTTCTAACGTCGGGGGTAACTGCGACTGTGGTGTTTCATGGCTATCGGGGGCATTTGCGGTTGCACTACTGACTTGGTCGACGACCCGTTTAGGGTGCAACACGGCTTTCACTGGCTGCGCCAGCATGGCATAAATGCTATCCAATCCACTCATAACGCCTCCTTGTTACTACAGCTCTTAACGTGTTATCGGCAGGAGTCGGTTAATATTTAGACTATACGCCGTTTAAGTGTTTAAGGCGAATGAGGGGCTTAGGTTTTGGTATGAGCAACAGATGTGAATTAAAGCAGTGCTCAGCAAGAAAGAAGCATAGTGGTTGAGAAGAAACAAGTAGTAGCGAGTTCGAAATCGAGGCAATTTTGTTGGATTTGCGTAGAGCTTTTGGTGGATTTTGGCTAGAAATTTTGAGCCTTCTCGCAATCGTGACATTAATATTCAACCATCTGCAAAAAGATGATCGTCTTTATTTAGGATGGTAATTTAGTTTTTCATGCTGAATCCAACTCTTTTTTGACTGCCTAATTAGGTTGGATTTAAGTTTGTTTTGTTGCGTTTTTGGGTTTAAGGTTATTTTTCGTTACGCAAAATCCCGCAAAGTGAGAATGTATTCCCCATCTTTTTCATCGCAAGCGTCTGAAAGCTAAAGGTTGCTGAATATTTCGGCGTAATTTATTCCTGTAGTTTCCTCTGTTTAGTCGATCTTTCGTGGTCTTTCATGTCAAAAGTTTGTCGCTAGGTTAAGTGCTCAACATGCTGCTAACCCGCTTGCCGACTGGATTTATAAAAGGATCCCATCCCTTGACATTGCTTGTCGACTGTCCCTAAACTTAGCAGTTGTGGGAAATAGTGGATATTTGTGGATCAAAAATCAAAGGATAGGATGAATTAGCGTGTTTCGTGGAGCCAGTGCTATCAACTTAGATACAAAGGGACGGATCGCTATTCCAGTGCGATACCGCGAACCTTTGCAGCTTGAGCACCAAGGCCGTATCGTGATTACCGTCGACATCCAATCCGCCTGTTTACTCTTGTATCCAATCCATGAATGGGAATTGATCGAAGCTAAGTTGTTAATGCTTTCCGATACCGATAAAACCCAGCGATCGTTGAAACGTCTGTTACTTGGTTATGCCCACGAAGTGGAGCTCGACGGTAATGGGCGCATATTACTGCCGCCACCGCTAAGGCAATATGCCAATTTAGATAAGCGCATCATGCTGGTGGGGCAATTGAATAAATTTGAGCTGTGGGATGAGCAATCTTGGCTGCAGCAAATCGATGAGTGTCAGGAAACAATTCGAAGTGAGGAGCTTGCCAGTAACGAGCGCCTCGCGGATTTTTCACTTTAACGAGTCGTGATAACTAAATAAGAAGAGAGTAATGAGTCAAGAATTTGCCCATTTATCGGTACTGCTAGCAGAAACGGTTGGCGGTTTAAACATCAAAGACGATGGCATCTATATCGATGGCACGTTTGGCCGCGGTGGTCATTCAAGACAAGTATTACAACAACTCGGTGAACATGGTCGATTGATCGCCATCGACAGAGATCCCCAAGCGATTGAAGCGGCAAAACAATTTGCTGACGATCCTCGCTTTCAAATCGTGCATGGTGGTTTTGGCCAATTAGCCGATTACGTCGAAGAGCTTGGGCTAGTGGGCAAAATAGATGGCGTATTACTCGATTTAGGTGTGTCTTCGCCGCAACTTGACGATGCTGAACGCGGTTTTAGTTTTTTACGCGATGGTCCACTCGATATGCGGATGGATAACAGCCAAGGCCAAACGGCTGCGCAATGGTTGGCTCGTGCCGAAATTGAAGATATGGCTTGGGTATTTAAAACTTACGGTGAAGAGAAAAATGCCCGTCATATTGCCCGTTGTATCGCTGCCGATCGTGAGAAAACGCCGTTTTTACGTACCAAAGATTTAGCCGATTTGATTGCGCGTATCACTAAAAATAAAGAACGCAATAAGCACCCTGCGACTCGGGTGTTTCAAGCGATCCGCATTTATATCAATAGTGAATTAGATCAAATTGATCAGGCACTTGAAGGAGCCGTCAATGTGCTGGCTCCCCAAGGGCGCTTGTCGGTCATCAGTTTCCATTCTTTAGAAGATCGCATTGTGAAGCGCTTTATTCGCCGCCATAGCCAAGGCGAGAGTGTGCCGCACGGTCTTCCGATCACTGAAGATCAAATTAACAAGTCGCGTAAGCTTCGCGCAGTAGGTAAGGCGATTATGCCTTCCGACGAAGAAATCGAACGCAATGCCAGAGCTCGTAGCTCAGTGTTACGCATTGCCGAGCGTTTAGATTACTAAGGGGCGCACTGTGAGTAAGTCCTCGATCAACCTGCCACGGATTGTCTTACACGATTTATGGCAGCACAAATGGATCTTGTTATTAGCGCTGCTCGTGCTCTGTAATGCGGTCGCGGTTGTTTATGGCAGCCATGTTAGTCGCCAGCTCACAACCCAGTGGGATCAGTTGCTACAAGAGCGAGATAGATTAGATATTGAGTGGCGCAATTTATTATTAGAGGAGCAATCGCAGACTGAGCACAGTCGTATTACGCGCATTGCTTCTAAGGAACTCAACATGAGTCGTCCGTTACCCAGCGAAGAAGTTGTGGTAAAGGTGCCGTGATTATAGGGAAGATATGACTAGGCAAGCGAAAATCAAACGGGTAAGCAAACCGCAGAAACCACAACTAATCCATTGGCGTTTATACGTAGTGGTGGGGTTTGTGTGTACGCTATTTTGCAGCCTAGTGGGACGCGCAGCCTACATTCAAATTATTGAGCCTGACAAATTACGCCATGAAAGCGATATGCGTACCTTACGGACCACGAGCCGTGAGGTGCAGCGAGGTTTGATCACAGATCGCAATGGCGACATGTTGGCCGTTAGTGTGCCAGTGCGTGCTGTTTGGGCTGATCCTAAACAAGTCAATGATAACAATGGTTTTGCGGATATGCGTCGCTGGCAAGCGTTAGCTGATGTATTGCATGAACCCGTAGAAGATTTATTAGACCGGGTACGCGGTAATCCCACCAAACGCTTTACCTACTTGAAACGCCAAATTACCCCAGCGGTCGCGGACTACATCACTCAACTGAAATTACCCGGTGTTTTCCTTAAGTCGGAATCCCGTCGTTATTACCCTGGCGGTGAAATCACAGCTCAGTTAATCGGCATTACTAACATTGATGATGTTGGGATTGAAGGTGTAGAAAATGCTTATAATAGCTGGCTAACGGGTACGCCTTCAAAACAGAAAGTGCGTAAATCCCGCGATGGTCATGTGGTTGAGCGCCTCGATATCATCCAAGAGGGCGAAAGCCCGAATGATCTCGTGCTCAGCATAGACCAACGGATTCAGCAGCTAGCGTACCGCGAGCTGAAACGCACCACAGAGATGAACCAAGCGACCTCGGGTTCCATCGTCGTACTAGATATTCACACCGGTGAAGTGTTGGCTATGGTGAATACGCCATCGTACAACCCCAATGCGCGCGACAATCTGCAAACCTTCAGAATGCGTAACCGCGCCATGACAGATACCTTCGAGCCCGGTTCGACCATTAAGCCCTTTGTTGTGGCTGCCGCGCTTGAAGCTGGTACAGTTAAATCGACCGATATTATTGCCACTTCACCGGGTTGGATGCGTTTAGGCGGCCGCCAAGTGCGCGACCCCGCCAACTATGGCGACATGAGTTTGGCGCGTATTCTGGCGAAATCCAGTAACGTCGGCATCAGTAAATTGGCCTTGTCTATTCCGGTGCAGCAGTTACTCGGCACCTATCAATCTATGGGGCTTGGGAGCTTCTCAGGGATCAACCTTACGGGTGAAAGCGCGGGTGTGATCCAAGACCGCCACCGTTGGTCTGACTTTGAGCGCGCCACCTTGTCCTTCGGTTACGGTTTAACCGCAACCACACTGCAACTGGCGCGCATGTACGCCACCTTAGGCAATGGCGGCACCTTATTTCCCGTCTCAATTATGAAACTGAAAAAGCCACCGGTCGGTGAGCGAGTCATTTCTGAAGATGTGGCCCATGATGTGATGCAAATGCTGGTTGGCGTGACAGAAAAAGGCGGCACGGGCACCTTAGCGCATATCGACGGTTATCCAGTTGCGGGCAAGTCTGGTACAAGTCGTAAGGCGGTTGCTGGCGGTTATGGTGATGATTATGTTGCTTTATTTGCGGGTGTTGCCCCGGCGAATAATCCTAAGTTAGCGATAGTGGTCGTCGTAAACGAGCCCAAGGGCGATCTCTATTATGGTGGTTCAGTGGCGGGGCCGGCATTTGCCAAAGTCATGTCTGGCGCACTGCAAATGTTAAACGTTGAACCCATTACCGATAAAGAACAAGTGCAATTGGCGGGTATCGCCGCCGGGAGAGCAGAATGATGTTATTACGGGATCTGCTCGCGCCTTGGCTGCATTATGCCGGCGCGCAGTCCTTCAACGATTTGACCTTAGATAGCCGCGCAATACGTCGCGGCGATGTGTTTTTGGCACTGCCAGGGCATAAGGTCGATGGCAGACAGTTTATTGAAAAAGCCTTAGATTTAGGTGCTGCAGCCGTATTAGTCCACACGGATGATGCTGATCTGCATGGCAAAGTGTTGCTCAGCGATAATGCCGAGCACGGCGTACAGATTTATGTTTTCCAGTTGAGCCGCCAAGTATCGGCCATCGCCGCCCAGCGTTATCCATTAGCGCATCAGTCTGCGACAACATCCCTTGGGGTGATTGGTATTACTGGAACTAATGGTAAGACCTCGACAAGCCAACTGATTGCCCAGCTGATAACGTCGCTCGGCCGCAAAGCCGCCGTGATGGGCACCCTTGGCAATGGCCTCTGGGGTGAGCTTGTCGATAGCGGTAACACCACAGCCGATGCTATTACCTTAATGCGTCAGTTGCATGACTTTGAAGCCCAAGGCGCGAGTGTTTGCGCTATGGAAGTGTCGAGCCACGGCTTAGTGCAAGGCCGAGTCGACGCTGTCCCCTTCGATGTTGCCGTGTTCACCAATCTGACGCGGGATCACCTCGATTACCATGGCGACATGGAAAGCTATGCCGCCGCTAAGCAAAGCCTATTTCGTTTCAGCACCTTAGGTCACGGTTTATTGAATCTCGACGACGCAGTTGGCGCATCTTGGTTGACTGAACTTAAATCTGTGCCTGCGCAAATGTGGGGCTTTAGTATTGAAGGTCATCAAGGTGCGGCTTTTTATACTAAAAATGCCAAGTTTGACGATCAAGGCGTCAGTGCAACCTTAGTGTGGCCCGAGGGCGAAACACAAATTCACTCCCCACTACTTGGTGCCTTTAATCTTTCTAATTTACTCGCGGCGCTATCGGCTTTGTATCTGCAAGGTTTTGATATGAAAGCGTTAGCCGAGCAAGTGCAATACCTAACGCCCGTCGCAGGTCGTATGGAGCGTTTCACTACTGCGAATAACATTACCTTAGTGGTCGATTATGCCCATACACCCGATGCGATTGAACAAGCGTTAAACGCGCTACGTCGCCATTGTGCCGGTGATTTATGGTGCGTATTTGGCTGTGGTGGCGACCGTGATAAGGGCAAGCGTCCTTTGATGGGCCAAGCCGCAGAGCAATATGCCGACCGCATTATGATGACCAGCGACAATGCGCGTAGTGAAGACCCCGCGCAAATTATTACCGATATTATCCAAGGGCTAATCCACCCTCAGCAGGCATTGACTCAGGTTGACCGTATCGCAGCAATTAAAGAGGTTGTGGCATTGGCGAAACCTGGCGATGTGATCTTGCTGGCGGGCAAGGGCCACGAAACTTACCAAGAGGCGGCAGGTGTGCGTCATGACTATGATGAACGCGCCCTGGCACGCCAGTTATCGGAGCAATCAAGATGATCCCTCTTTCTCTCGAGACCCTAAGTCAACACTTAGGTACGTTTCGAGTCGGTGACGACGTCACCATCCAAGATTTAAGCAGTGATAGCCGTAAAATCGGCGCTGCAACCCTGTTTGTTGCCTTAAAGGGTGAGCGCTTTGACGGCCATGATTTTGCAGCAACCGCTATTGCAAACGGCGCCGCGGCGTTAATGGTCGAGCGCGAGTTAGCCTTCGATATCCCGCAGCTGATTGTGCCTGATTGCCAAAAAGCTATGGGCGCGATAGGGGCTTATGTCCGTGACCAAATCAATCCGATTTGTGTGGCTTTGACTGGCTCAAACGGCAAAACCAGCGTGAAGGAAATGATCGCGACCATTCTGTCGGCTAAGCATCAAATCCTCTATACCGCTGGCAACTTTAATAATGAGATTGGTGTACCGCTTACCTTGCTGCGTTTAACGCCAGCGGATGAGTTTGGGATATTCGAGCTCGGCGCTAACCATAAAGGTGAAATTGATTTCACCTCGGGACTCGTGCGTCCGAACGTGGCGCTGGTCAATAACGTCGGCAGCGCCCACTTAGAAGGATTTGGATCGCAAGCGGGTGTCGCGCAGGCGAAGTCGGAGATTTTTAATCATCTGCAGGCCGATGGTACCGCCATCATCAACGCCGATGATGCCTTTGCCGATTTTATGAGCGTTAAGGCAAGGCCTTATAAGCAACTGAGCTTCTCCCAGCAAGATGGCGCCGCTAAACGTCATATCGATGTCACTGCGACAGGTCATAAGACTAATGCCGATGGTTGTTATCGTTTTATGCTCAATTATTTAGGTGAGTCTTGCCCAGTGGTCTTGCCGCTGGCGGGGCGCCATCAGGTGAGTAATGCACTCGCCGCTGCAAGTGTTTGTATTGCTTTAGGATTAAGTTTGACTGAGATCGCCGAAGGCTTGAGCCAATTAACGCCAGTGAAAGGGCGCATGCAGCCGAGTCAATTGGGCCGTGTGCGTCTAATCGACGATAGCTATAACGCAAATCCTGTGTCCGTTGGTGCGGCAATCGCGTGGTTAAAGGAAATTTCTGAAAATCGCTGTCTGGTACTGGGAGATTTAGGAGAATTAGGCGACAATGCGCCCCTTTTACACGCTGAACTAGGGCAACTGGCCAAGCAACAGGGGATAGATGCCTTGTTTTGTACCGGAACCTTAAGTCAGCACACGAGCCAAGCCTTCGGTGCGGAGCACTATGACAGTGTGGCGACGTTAGTAGAAAAACTCATAAAGCATATTAACCAGTTGCCGGGACAGGTAACGGTTCTCGTTAAAGGTTCACGTAGCGCCGCCATGGAGCGGGTCGTGGATGGCCTAACAGTAGCCTTCGGGCGTGGGGAGTTAGTGTAAATGCTGGTATATCTGGCCGAGTATTTAACCCGTTTTCATACCGGGTTTAACGTGTTTTCCTATGTGACGTTTCGAGCCATTTTAGGCTTATTGACCGCATTGATTTTTAGCTTATGGTGGGGGCCTAAACTGATTGAGCGTTTGCAATTACTGCAAATTGGTCAGGTCGTGCGTAACGATGGTCCAGAATCACATTTTAGTAAGCGTGGCACGCCGACTATGGGTGGCTTGCTGATATTGGCTGCTATTTTCATCAGCGTATTGCTGTGGGGCGATCTCGGTAGCCGCTATGTGTGGGTGATGTTGTTTGTGCTCGGCAGTTTCGGTTTGATCGGCTTTATCGACGATTACCGCAAAGTGGTGCGTAAAGACACTAAAGGTTTGATCGCGCGCTGGAAGTACATTCTGCAATCTTTGGCTGCGCTGCTTATTGCTTTTTTCCTGTATGCCACGGCGGCAAATCCAGGCGAAACCCAGTTAGTGGTGCCTTTCTTTAAAGACGTGATGCCACAACTTGGCGCCGTATTTATCGTATTGGCGTACTTCACGATTGTGGGCTCGAGTAATGCGGTGAACTTAACCGATGGCCTCGACGGTTTGGCAATCATGCCGACAGTCATGGTTGCGGCGGCGTTTGCCTTGATAGCTTATTTGTCGGGTCACGCGCAGTTCGCAAACTACTTACATATTCCGCATTTACCCGGTTCGGGTGAGCTTGTGATTGTCTGTACCGCCATTGTCGGTGCGGGTCTGGGCTTTTTATGGTTCAACACTTATCCCGCGCAAGTCTTCATGGGCGATGTGGGTTCGCTGTCATTAGGTGCTGCACTGGGCACAATTGCAGTGCTCGTTCGCCAAGAAATTTTGTTAGTGATCATGGGCGGCGTGTTCGTGATGGAAACTCTGTCAGTCATTCTGCAGGTGGGTTCGTACAAGTTACGCGGCCAGCGTATTTTCCGCATGGCGCCGATACACCATCACTATGAGTTAAAAGGCTGGCCTGAACCTCGAGTGATAGTGCGTTTTTGGATTATCTCGATATTCCTCGTCTTACTTGGCTTAGCCACGTTGAAGTTAAGGTAATTGGTTATGCAAAATCAGTATTCACACATAGTGTTAGGTTTAGGGGCAACGGGTTTGTCCGTGGTGCGCTATTTGTGTGGAAAGGGCATTACGCCATTGGTGATGGACAGTCGTCGGCAGCCTCCGGGCGCCGAAACATTAGCGACGTCTTTTCCTGATGTGAAGCTGATTTCTGGCGGATTCGATTGCCGTTATCTCGTGCAAGCGACGCAGATTATTATCAGTCCAGGCATTGCCACTTATACCCCAGAGGTGCGTGCCGCTGTGGATATGGGCATCGAAGTGATTGGCGATGTTGAGCTATTTGCCCGTGAAATTGCTGACCGTAAACCTTGCGTTATTGGTATTACTGGCTCTAACGGTAAATCAACGGTCACTACGCTGGTAGGCGAAATGGCAAGGGAAGCAGGTATCGCCGTTGCCGTCGGTGGCAATATCGGTGTGCCTGCGCTGGATTTACTGCATGAAAATGCCGACCTATTTGTGCTTGAATTGTCGAGCTTTCAACTGGAAACCACCCACAGCCTTAAGTGTGTAGTGGCGACCTGTTTGAATATCAGCGAAGACCACATGGACAGATACAGCGATATCGCTGCCTACCGCGAAGCTAAATTACGTTTATACAAACAAAGCCGCGCCGTGCTGTTTAATCGCGACGATAAACTGACCGTACCGCCAGAGCCAATGAACCAAAACAGTTTTGGTTTAGCTGCGCCTGAAGCGGACGAATGGGGCATCAGCGACAGCAAGATTTATCACGGCAGCAGCGAAATCATGCCGATCACAGAAGTCTCCCTGATTGGCAGCCATAACCATGCCAACTTACTCGCAGCAATGGCGCTTGTGGATGCTGTGGGCGTTGATAAACAGGTGATGGCAAAAGTGGCGCGTAGCTTTACCGGCTTATCCCATCGCTGTGAAGTGGTTGGCATTAAGAATGGCGTGACCTATGTCAATGACTCGAAAGCAACAAACGTCGGTGCCACCGTTGCCGCGCTGGATGGTTTGAGTGATCACTTAGGCGATATTATTTTGATTGCTGGCGGCGACGGCAAAGGTGCTGATTTTAAACCTTTAGGCGTGGCGTTAGCGAAAGTAACACACCTCATTACCTTAGGTCGTGATGGCAAAAAGATTGCCGCGTTAAAAGACGGCGCGGTGAAGGTCGACACTATGGCGGCAGCGGTAACGAAAGCCGCTGAATTGGCAACTTCTGGCGATATCGTTTTATTGTCACCAGCCTGCGCCAGTTTAGACATGTACAGTAACTTTATGGCTCGAGGTGACGATTTTAGAAACCTTGTGGAGCAACTTAATGGCGAGTGATGTAAGACAACTTAGCCTATTTGGGCGTTTGCGTTCAGCAATGCCCAATTGGCAACGTGATACCGAAGTGCCGGGCGTGCAATTGTACGACCGTGCTTTGCTCACGGCTGTGTTGTCTTTGATTGGCTTTGGCTTTGTGATGGTGATGTCGGCCTCAATGCCCGAAGCGCAAACCCTAACGGGTAACCCGTTTTATTTTATGACTCGCCATGTGGGTTATTTAGTGGGGTGCTTAGCCATTGCGGCATTTGTATTAAGAGTCGAAATGCAAACCTGGCAGCGCTGGAGTCCCATGCTGCTATTGGTTGTAGGCTTGATGTTGCTGGCGGTATTAGTGGTCGGTACAACGGTAAACGGTGCGACGCGTTGGTTATCGATAGGCCCAATTCGAATCCAAGTGGCAGAAGTCGCTAAGTTTGCCTTTGCTATCTACATGGCGGGCTATTTAGTGCGTCGTCATCAGGAAGTGCGCGAGAACGCTAAGGGTTTCTATAAACCGATTGCGGTATTTGCCATTTACGCTGTGTTGATTTTGATGCAGCCCGATTTAGGGACGGTTGTGGTGTTGTTCGTCGGTACCGTTGGCCTGCTGTTTTTGGCGGGAGCACGTTTGCTCGACTTCTTCGCCCTGATTTTTGCTGGCGTGTTGGCGTTTGTGGCTTTGGTATTGTTAGAACCTTACCGTATGCGCCGGGTGACGTCGTTTATGGATCCTTGGCAAGATCCTTTCGGTAGCGGTTACCAGTTGACACAATCTTTGATGGCCTATGGCCGTGGCGATTGGTTTGGTCAAGGACTGGGCAACAGTATTCAAAAATTAGAATATTTGCCTGAAGCGCACACTGACTTTATCTTTGCCGTGATCGGCGAGGAATTAGGTTTTATCGGCATTATTGCTGTGTTATCTGTGCTGCTATTTGTGGCGCTGAGATCGATTCGTTTAGGTAATTTATGTCTAGCCATGGATAAACCATTCGAAGGTTATTTAGGCTATGCCATCGGTATTTGGATTTGTTTTCAGACTGTGGTTAATGTCGGCGCAAGTATCGGCATGTTACCGACCAAAGGGCTGACATTACCTTTTATCAGCTACGGCGGCAGTAGTTTATGGGTCATGACGGCGGCAGCCATGATGTTGCTGCGCATTGATTACGAGCGGCGCATGACATTAGTTCAGGCCGTGCAAGGGAGATTGAAGTGATGACCCCAACAGGAAAACGTATTTTAGTCATGGCGGGTGGTACGGGAGGACATGTATTCCCGGCGCTGGCGGTGGCTAAGTATCTAGCTCAACAGGGTTGGCAAGTGCGTTGGTTAGGCACGGCCGATCGTATGGAGGCGCGTTTAGTGCCCCAGTATGGATTTGATATAGATTTCATCGATATCAAAGGTGTGCGCGGCAATGGGTTGATCCGTAAACTCGCGGCGCCCTTTAAAGTGGTGCGTTCAATATTACAGGCTAAGGCCGTGATTGCTGAGTTTAAACCCGATGTGGTACTTGGCATGGGCGGATTCGCCAGTGGCCCAGGTGGTGTGGCGGCAAGATTAGCCGGTATTCCACTGGTGCTGCATGAACAAAATGCCATCCCAGGGATGACCAACAAGTTGTTGTCGCGGATTGCGACGCAAGTGTTATGTGCTTTTAAAAATACTTTTACCACAGTGAAGGCCAAGGTGGTTGGTAATCCGATTCGCCAAGAACTGATTGCCTTAGGTGCGCAGCCAAAGCCTGAGGCTGATAAAGCTTTAAAAGTGCTCGTGGTCGGTGGCAGCCTTGGCGCCAAAGTCTTTAACGATCTTATGCCTGAAGCAGTTGCGATTCTAAGTCAGCAGCAGTCCGTAACGGTTTGGCATCAAGTGGGTAAAGATAATCTTGCGGGCGTGAAGGCGGGTTATCAGCAACATGGGCAAGATGGCGGGGTGAATATCGCCGAGTTCATCGACGACATGGAAGCCGCTTATCGCTGGGCTGATGTAGTATTGTGCCGAGCCGGTGCGCTGACTGTGTCTGAGTTAGCGGCGGTGGGACTACCTAGTATTTTGGTGCCTTATCCCCATGCGGTGGATGATCATCAAACCCGTAACGCTCAAGTATTGGTTGAAGCTGGCGCAGCTTTCCTATTGCCACAGGCCATCTTGGACGTGAATAAACTGGCGAGCAAATTACAACTGCTCGCCAATGACAGAACAGAATTAGCCCGTATGGGCCAGAGAGCGAGAGACGTTGCCTTACTGGATGCGACTGAACAAGTTGCCGCAGTGTGCATCAGCCTTGCCGAGAAAGGATAAGCATGACTAAGACAGAAAGATACGCACAACTGAGAAGCATGATCCCAGAAATGCGCCGTATTAAGCGTATTCACTTCGTCGGCATTGGCGGCGCGGGCATGGGCGGGATCGCCGAAGTGTTAGTGAACGAAGGCTATCAGGTGAGTGGTTCGGATATCGCGCAAAATGCCGTGACCGACAGATTGTGTTTGCTCGGTGCCAAGATCCAAATTGGTCATGCCGCCGAAAACGTGCAGCAAGTGGATGTGGTCGTGGTCTCCACGGCGATTAATCTGAAAAACCCAGAAATCCTTGCCGCTAAAGAATTACGTATTCCTATTGTACGCCGCGCCGAAATGCTAGCCGAGTTGATGCGTTATCGACATGGTGTGGCAATTGCGGGCACCCATGGTAAAACCACGACAACGAGCCTTATCGCCAGCGTGTACGGTCAAGCGGGGCGGGATCCCACCTTCGTGATTGGTGGCTTGCTCAATAGCGCCGGTACCAACGCCAGATTAGGCACCAGCCGTTACTTGATTGCCGAAGCCGATGAGAGTGATGCGAGCTTCCTGCATTTGCAGCCTATGGTCAGTGTGGTAACTAACATTGAAGCCGATCACATGGATACCTATGGCGGTGATTTCGAGAAATTGAAATCGACCTTCGTGGATTTCCTACATAACTTGCCGTTTTACGGTGTCGCAGTTGTGTGTATCGACGATGCTGTGGTGCGTGAAATCATGCCGCGGATTGGTCGTCAACTCGTGACCTATGGTTTTAGTGACGATGCGGACGTGCAAGCGCTGAATTTCAGTCAGCAAGGGCATCAGTGTCGTTTCACTGTGAGACGTAAAGGCAAAGCGGATCTCGATCTGGTGCTTAACTTGCCGGGTCAACATAACGTGCTTAATGCCTTAGCTGCGATAGCGGTCGCGACCGAAGATGAAATCGACGACAGCGCCATTACTCAGGCGTTAGTGGAGTTCCAAGGCATAGGTCGTCGTTTCCAGCATTTGGGCAAGTTTGCTACGCCCAAGGGCGAAGTTATGTTGGTCGATGATTATGGCCATCACCCCAGTGAAGTTGCCGCGACCATTAAAGCTGCGCGTGCAGGTTGGCCCGACAAACGTCTGGTTATGGCGTATCAGCCACACAGATACACGCGTACCCGTGATTTGTATGAAGATTTTGTTGAAGTGTTATCCCAAGTGGATTGCTTACTGTTGCTCGATGTTTATAGTGCGGGGGAAGCGCCAATCACAGGTGCCGATGGCCGAGCTCTATGTCGCTCAATTCGTCTGCGTGGCCAGTTAGATCCGATCTTTATCGCTAGTCCTGATCAGCTCGCAGAAGTATTGCCCGATGTATTGCAGGAGGGGGATTTATTACTCACCCAAGGTGCGGGTAATATTGGCGCCCTGTCGCGATTGTTAGCGACAACAGAATTGGGCTTTGCTGTTGCGGAATTACCTGCGCAAGCAAGCTGATCTTTAGCGCTTGATCTGCGAGGAAAAGGAAATTTTGACCAAAGGATTTTGGTCTATATAATGGCCGGTTTTCTGTGGTTTTTAATGAGTGTCGTTAAAGGTGGAATGAAGCGTGTCTTGGAGTGATAAGAGGCGGCACTGGCGGGCAAGAATGTCACGGGTTAATTGGTATCTGTGGAGCGGGGCTGGCTTTTTATTCTTCATCGTGGCCAGTTTTGTATTTGGTGGATACCAGCTACATAAATTTTTAAACGATGCCAGCACCTTGCCGATTGAGGCCGTTGCCATCAAAGGTGAGCGGGCTTACACCACAGATAAAGATATACAAGTGGCACTACAAGATTTAATGCAGCGGAGTTTTTTTAGTGCTGATATCACCTTAGTACAACAGGCGTTAGAAGCCTTACCTTGGGTGTATCGCGCGTCGGTAAGACGCGAGTGGCCTGCGAAACTCAGGGTATATTTGCAGGAGCAGCAACCAGCAGCCCATTGGAATGGTGACGCTTGGTTGAACGTGCATGGCGAAGTGTTTGAAGCGCCATCGCACCCAGAGCTGGAGCATTTACCGCAGTTATCAGGGCCAGACGATATGGGCCTTGAGGTGTTGACTGTGTATGCACAGATCAACTCACTGTTAAAGATTAATGGCTTTACCTTAGCCAGTTTGAATTTGACGCCGCGACATGCGTGGCACGCGACCTTAGGAAACGGCATCGTTTTAGATTTAGGTCGCGAAGATAAAATTGCACGGATACAGCGATTTATAACTGTTTATCCGGTTTTGGCGAAACAAGATAAATCCGTCGCCAGAGTAGATTTGCGCTACGACACAGGGTTGGCCGTAGGCTGGGGCGATGCACAAACAAGAGAGCCGATAATTAATGATCAAAAACCAAGATAGAAACCTTATCGTCGGATTGGATATAGGAACCTCTAAGGTCGCAGTGATCATAGGCGAAGTTCTGCCCGATGGCGAAATCAGCATAGTCGGCCTTGGCAACCATCCCTCAAGAGGCATGGATAAAGGTGGCGTGAACGATTTAGATTCGATAGTTCGCAGTGTGCAACGTGCGCTCGATCAAGCGGAATTAATGGCGGATTGCCAAGTGTCATCGGTTTACCTGAGCATCTCTGGTAAACACATCGCCTGCCAAAACGAAAACGGCATGGTATCGATCAACGATGAAGAAGTGACACAGGAAGACGTCGATAACGTGATCCACACGGCTCGCTCGGTGAAGATCCCGACCGAACGTCGCATCTTACATGTGCTGCCGCAGGAATATGCGATCGACGTGCAAGACGGCATCCGCAGCCCTATCGGTATGTCCGGCATGCGGATGGAAGCCAAGGTACATATAGTGACCTGCGCCAATGATATGGCGAAGAACATCACTAAGAGCGTTGAGCGTTGTGGCCTTAAGGTCGACGATTTAGTGTTCTCTGGGATTGCTTCGGCCGATGCCGTGCTGACCTTCGATGAGAAAGATTTAGGTGTGTGTATCGTCGATATCGGCGGTGGCACCACAGATATTGCGGTCTATACCAACGGTGCCTTGCGTCATTGCGCGGTTGTGCCAGTTGCGGGCAATCAAGTGACCAACGACATTGCGAAGATTTTCCGCACGCCGTCGTCACATGCTGAACAAATTAAAGTGCAGTTCGCCTGTGCTCGCAGTTCTATGGTGAGCCGCGAAGACAGTATTGAAGTGCCATCGGTAGGTGGTCGTCCATCGCGGAGCATGTCACGTCACACGCTCGCCGAAGTGGTTGAACCAAGATACCAAGAGCTGTTTGAGCTTGTGCTTAAAGAGTTGAAAGACAGTGGGTTAGAAGATCAAATCGCCGCAGGTATTGTGCTCACAGGTGGCACAGCGTCGATTCAAGGTGTGGTCGATATTGCGGAAGCGACTTTTGGCATGCCAGTTCGTGTAGCGTCACCGCTACCGATCAAAGGTTTATATGAATATGTGGACCAGTCTATTTACTCCACTGGAGTCGGACTGCTTCATTACGGCGCACGACGGGTGATCGAACGTCAGTTCGAACGTCCTGAGCGCCAAGGGGTAACTAGCGCTTGGAATCGGGTCCAAAGCTGGTTTAAGGGCGAATTTTAATTTTCATAACGCAGGCAACACGGAGATCAGACAATGTTTGAGATCATGGATACTCACTCAGACGACGCGGTGATTAAAGTCATCGGCGTTGGCGGCGGCGGCGGTAACGCTGTCGAACATATGGTCAAACACAACATTGAAGGTGTTGAGTTTATCGTTACCAATACAGACGCTCAGGCCCTGAGAAAATCAGGCGCTGGCTCAACAATTCAATTAGGACGCGATGTCACTAAAGGTCTTGGAGCAGGGGCAAACCCAGATGTGGGTCGTGCTGCAGCTGAAGAAGACCGCGAAAACATTCGCGCGGCAATCAAAGGTTCTGACATGATCTTTATCGCTGCCGGTATGGGCGGTGGTACAGGTACAGGTGCTGCACCTGTTGTGGCTCAAATCGCACGCGAAGAAGGTATTCTCACCGTTGCGGTTGTGACTAAGCCTTTCCCATTCGAAGGGAAAAAACGTATGGCTTACGCTGAGCAAGGTATTGCTGAGCTGGCTAAGCACGTGGATTCGTTAATCACGATCCCGAACGAAAAATTATTAAAAGTATTGGGCCGTGGAACTTCTTTACTCGATGCGTTCGCCGCAGCGAATAACGTGTTACTTGGTGCGGTACAAGGTATTGCCGAGCTTATCACTCGTCCAGGTCTGATTAACGTCGACTTCGCCGACGTGAAGACTGTGATGTCTGAAATGGGTAATGCCATGATGGGTACTGGCGTCGCTCGCGGTGAAGACCGCGCTGAAGAAGCGGCCGAAGCTGCTGTTGCCAGCCCATTATTAGAAGACATCGACTTAGCCGGTGCGCGTGGTGTGTTAGTGAACATCACTGCGGGTATGGATATGAGTATCGAAGAATTCGAAACTGTCGGTAATCATGTTAAGGCTTATGCCTCTGACAACGCGACTGTGGTTGTTGGTGCTGTCATCGACCCAGAAATGAGTGATGAGCTGCGTGTAACGGTTGTTGCTACTGGTATTGGCGCTGAAAAGCGTCCAGATATCCAATTGGTTTCTAAACCTGCACCTCGTCCAGAGCCTGTAGTTGTTGAACCAAAAGTCGAAGCCTATGTCGAAGAAGCTGCACATGTGAACTATGCAGCGCCAAAAGGCAACGTGTTGCCAGCGGCTCCGCAGCCAGCTCCTACGCCTGCACCATCGACAAAGCATGAATTGGATTATCTTGATATTCCAGCATTTTTGCGTAAGCAAGCCGACTAGCGAGAGCGTTTGAGTCCAGCGTAATATGTGAGGTGTTGTTCGTTTTGGGCAATACCACAACATAGCTGCATTTGTGTGACATAATAAAGTTATGTTATTATGTTGAACCAGTGCGGCTCGATTTGCCGACGCTGAGTGTACAAATATTAGGCTTTATAATTGGCATATAAACGGGTAACTGAATGATATTTCAACGAACTGTTCAGAAAATGGTGAAAACAACTGGTGTCGGATTGCATTCTGGCAACAAGGTCACTTTGAGCATTATGCCCGCGCCCGTTAATTCAGGGATCGTACTCGTGCGCACCGATTTGAGTCCTGCCGTCGCCATTCCAGCGAAGGCGGAGCAAGTTCGTGAAACCACTATGTGTACGGCACTTGTCAATGACGAAGGTATTCGTATCTCGACCATTGAGCATTTATTTGCAGCTCTTGCGGGTTTAGGCATAGATAACGCTGTAATCGAAGTGGACGCGCCTGAAATTCCTATTATGGATGGCAGTGCAAGCCCATTCGTCTTCTTGTTGCAGTCTGCTGGTATTAAAGAGCAGGCCGCGCCTAAGAAGTATTTAAAGATTAAGCGCCCTGTGCGCGTTGAAGATGGCGATAAATGGGCCGAGTTAAAACCTTTTAAAGGTTTTAGAGTCAATTTTAAAATTGATTTTGCGCATCCAGAAATCGCTCGTAGCCAACAGCATGTGGTGATGGACTTTTCAACTTCTGCTTTCGTGAAAGATATCAGCCGTGCCCGTACTTTTGGGTTTATGCGTGATATCGAATATTTGCGAGCCAACAACCTAGCGTTGGGCGGTAGCATGGAAAACGCTGTTGTACTTGATGAATATCGCGTCCTTAATCCCGACGGCCTGCGTTATGAGGACGAATTTGTTAAGCACAAAATTCTAGATGCGTTTGGTGATCTATATGTGGCAGGACACGCTATTTTAGGTGAGTTTACTGCGTATAAAACCGGTCATGCGCTGAACAACCAATTGGTGCGTGCTTTACTCGCGCAACAGGATGCGTGGGAGTTGGTTAGCTTCGAAAAAGAAGCCGATGTCCCCGTCAGCTTTACCGTACCAGGTGGCGCTGTATTTGCTTAAAAAGCGGTAAGATTATTTATTACGGCTGGCCAATGAGGCCAGCCGTTTTAGTTTTTCGCCCAGTGAACCGCCAATATTTTCCGCTAATGCTGCAATGTGCTCTGCTGCTGCTGGGCTTAATTCTTTATGTCCCTGTTTAGGCTTTGCGTCATACATTGCTAATCTCGGGTTGACTTTAACTTCAATTGCGGTAAGGATTGGGAGCGTTTCTGCTTGAAGCTGGGTTAATAGCTTCGGCTTTTGGAAATTAATTCGCGCAGCCCAAGCTGCCGAAGTGGTTTCAACCACAAGAACACCCTGGCGGAAATTAGCGACTTTTAGTTGCTCCGCAACAGGACCTGCAATAATCTGCTTCACATGCTGATCCAGATACATAAGTAGTTCCGCTTTCTCAGCAAGGTCGGGTAATTTTCCCGATTGATGCAGTAATTGGCTGAGATCTTGAGGGGGCTTTTTCATATGATAATAAGATGGCTGAATTAGGCTATGAGTGTAACAGTATTTATTCAAGGTCGGAATGGCGTCACACGCTGGCAGCCCAGTAAACGCTGGTTGCTACTTCCAATACTATTGTTGGCCACTGGGTCCGGTATTTATCAACACAACTCCGCTCGATTTCAAGATCAGCAAGCCAGTGTCGATAACGATCGTCTCGTGCGCGAACAGCAAAAGAAACAAGTCTTAGAGCTTAAAAGTGCTACTGAGTCTCAACTGGCTATGCTTGTGACTCATGTTGCACGTATGCAAGCCAAGATCACCCGTCTCGAAGCTTTAGGTCAACAGGTCGCTCAGCAGAATAAGTTGGATGAAGATTTTGATTTTTCATCCGAGGTTGGTGTGGGTGGTTTGAGCGAACTAGGCACTAACATCGAGCTCGGACAGCTTATCGACGATATGGATAAGTTGGCATCACGAATTGACAATAATAATGTTCAGCTTTCACTACTTGAAACAGTGTCATCTAACCACCATATAGATGATGAACGTTATATATCAGGTATCCCGCTCGATAAAGGTTGGTTATCGTCGCCCTACGGATTACGTAATGACCCTTTCAACGGTCGCAGGTCTGTGCATAAGGGGATTGATTTTACCGGCCGAGAAGGAGCTAAAGTTGTTGCGACTGCTGCAGGCGTGGTGACTTTTGCTGGAAATATGTTCGGTTATGGCGAATTGGTTGAAATCGACCATGGTAACGGTTTGCATACGCGTTATGGCCATAATAAAGCTTTGTCAGTGACTGTAGGTGATGTGGTCGCAAAAGGCGATGCTATCGCCAGTATGGGAAGCACTGGGCGCTCAACTGGGGCTCATGTGCATTATGAAGTGTTGCGCGGCGGACAGCAGATAGATCCACAAAAGTTTGTCTACCGCAAAGCAAGTTAATTGAAACATTGGCTTCTAGTTTCCATCATGGACTTGGCCTACAGAGAATAAGTGATTCAGATGTTTGGTAAATTACTGACAAAAGTATTTGGTAGTCGCAACGACCGCACCCTTAAAGGGCTTCAAAAGATCGTTATTAGCATTAACGCATTAGAAGCTGATTATGAAAAATTAACCGATGAAGCATTAAAGGCGAAAACCGCAGAGTTCCGTGAGCGTTTAGCTGCTGGAGCTTCATTAGATAGCATCATGGCTGAAGCCTTTGCTACAGTGCGTGAAGCGTCTAAGCGTGTATTTGATATGCGTCATTTCGACGTACAGTTACTCGGCGGTATGGTACTCGACAGCAACCGTATTGCTGAAATGCGTACGGGTGAAGGTAAAACCTTAACGGCAACCTTACCCGCCTACTTAAACGCATTGACAGGCAAAGGCGTCCACGTGATTACAGTGAACGATTACTTGGCACGTCGTGATGCCGAGAATAACCGCCCACTGTTTGAGTTCCTTGGTTTAACCGTAGGAATCAACGTCGCAGGCATTGGCCAACATGAGAAGAAATCTGCGTATAACGCCGATATCACTTACGGGACCAACAACGAGTTTGGTTTCGATTATCTGCGCGATAACATGGCGTTTTCACCGCAAGAACGGGTTCAACGTCCGTTGCATTACGCCCTAATCGATGAAGTGGATTCAATCTTAATCGACGAAGCGCGTACGCCGCTGATCATTTCTGGCGCTGCCGAAGATAGCTCTGAGCTATACATCAAGATCAACACCCTGATCCCTAATCTTATCCGTCAAGATAAAGAAGATACGGAAGAGTTTGTGGGTGAGGGCGACTACAGCATCGATGAAAAAGCCAAACAAGTGCATTTTACCGAACGTGGTCAAGAAAAAGTAGAAAACCTGTTGATCGAGCGCGGCATGTTAGCCGAAGGCGACTCACTCTATTCTGCAGCTAATATTTCCCTGTTACACCACGTCAACGCGGCGCTTCGTGCGCACACGCTGTTTGAACGTGATGTGGATTACATAGTACAAGACAACGAAGTCATCATAGTCGATGAACACACGGGTCGTACTATGCCAGGTCGTCGTTGGTCAGAAGGCTTACATCAAGCTGTCGAAGCCAAAGAAGGCGTACACATTCAAAACGAAAACCAAACATTAGCTTCGATCACTTTCCAGAACTACTTCCGTCAATACGAGAAGCTGGCAGGTATGACAGGTACAGCTGACACTGAAGCGTTTGAATTCCAACACATCTATGGATTAGACACAGTCGTTGTGCCTACTAACCGTCCAATGGTGCGTAAGGATATGGCGGATTTAGTTTATTTGACCGCCGATGAAAAATATCAAGCGATCATTAAAGACATTAAAGATTGCCGTGAACGTGGTCAGCCAGTATTGGTGGGTACAGTATCAATCGAACAGTCTGAACTGTTAGCGCGCTTAATGGTGCAGGAAAAGATCCCGCACGAAGTTTTAAATGCTAAATTCCACGAACGAGAAGCTGAAATCGTCGCGCAAGCTGGCCGTACTGGCTCTGTGACTATTGCGACGAACATGGCAGGTCGTGGTACCGATATCGTGCTTGGCGGCAACTGGAACATGGAAATCGATGAACTCGATAATCCAACAGCAGAGCAAAAAGCTAAGATCAAAGCCGATTGGCAAATTCGTCATGATGAAGTCGTTGCTGCGGGTGGTTTACATATCCTAGGCACAGAACGTCACGAATCACGCCGTATCGATAACCAGTTACGTGGTCGTGCGGGTCGTCAAGGTGACGCGGGTTCATCACGCTTCTACCTGTCGATGGAAGATAGCTTAATGCGTATCTTCGCCTCGGATCGTGTCTCTGGCATGATGAAAAAGCTGGGTATGGAAGAAGGCGAAGCGATCGAGCATCCATGGGTGTCTCGCGCAATCGAAAACGCTCAACGTAAAGTTGAAGCACGTAACTTCGATATCCGTAAGCAATTACTCGAATTTGATGACGTCGCTAACGATCAACGCCAAGTGGTTTACGCCCAGCGCAACGAGTTGATGGATGCGGAAAGTATTGAAGATACTATCCAAAACATCCAAGACGATGTGATTGGCGCGGTAATCGATCAGTATATTCCACCGCAATCAGTAGAAGAGCTGTGGGATATCCCAGGTTTAGAGCAACGTCTACACCAAGAATTTATGCTCAAATTACCTATCCAAGAATGGTTAGATAAAGAAGACGATCTGCATGAAGAGAGTCTACGTGAGCGTATTATTACTGCATGGGGCGATGCGTATAAGGCAAAAGAAGAAATGGTTGGCGCACAAGTGCTACGCCAGTTCGAGAAAGCCGTTATGCTGCAAACGCTCGATGGTCTGTGGAAAGAACACTTAGCGGCGATGGACCATTTGCGTCAAGGTATCCATTTACGTGGTTACGCACAGAAGAATCCAAAGCAAGAATATAAGCGTGAGTCGTTTGAGTTATTCCAACAACTGCTGAACACCTTGAAACACGACGTCATCAGTGTGCTGTCGAAAGTACAAGTGCAAGATCAGTCAGATGTGGAAGAAATGGAAGCGCGTCGTCGTGAAGAAGATGCCAAGATCCAGCGCGACTATCAACACGCAGCGGCAGAGTCGCTTGTTGGCGGTGGTGATGAGCATGAAGCTGTCACTGCGCAAGCACCGATGATCCGTGATGGTGACAAAGTGGGTCGCAACGATCCTTGTCCTTGTGGCTCTGGTCGTAAGTACAAACAATGCCACGGCAAGTTAAGTTAATCTGCTGACAGATTAGCCTACTGCCTACTGAATAAGTAGAATAGAACGCACACTAAAGGCAACTTATCTAAGTTGCCTTTTTATTTCCTCTTTAATAAGCCTAGCGCTTACTCTCGTGTCATCCGGATTACATTCTTACTCTTCTTTATATAGCTAATCGTCGTTATTCCCCATTGAACATCATTTCATTCTTATCGATAGCCATTAAAGCAAAGCCATCGCTGTAGCAAATTCAACCGTTAAAACCCATTTTGTGGATAAGTCTGAGGATAAAGTGGGGGTATTGTGTGACTAACTGAAAGTATTAAAAAAAGATCCATTTTTCTCAAAAAAGCCCTTGCGGACTTTCTCAATCTCCCTATAATGCGCATCCACTGACACGGCAGACAGCGAAACGCAAGTTAAGCAAAGAAAGCTAAGCAGTTCATCGGTTAGCAAGCTAAACGATGAGTGTTGAGAAAGTTGAAAAAACTACTTGACGCACTAACGGGAATGCGTAGAATACGCAGCCCTGGCCCGCTGAAAACTCAGTGTGTGGTCAACGCTCTTTAACAATTTATCAAGCAAATCTGTGTGGACACTCACAGGTGTTGAGTTAATCGAAACTGCTTAACCTTCGGGTTGGCAGTCAAAAATTTAAATCAATGTTTTCAAGTCATTCTCCTCAACGAGAAGCGTGATTGAGTGTTCATAGTAATATGTACATACAGTAATGTATGAATTGAAACGCGATGCTTCTTAGTGAGCAAAGCGAATCAAAACAGTAGAATTCATTGAGCCGCTGAAGTCGTAAGACGGAAGCAACAAAACTTTAATTGAAGAGTTTGATCATGGCTCAGATTGAACGCTGGCGGCAGGCCTAACACATGCAAGTCGAGCGGCAGCACAAGTAAGTTTACTTACGAGGTGGCGAGCGGCGGACGGGTGAGTAATGCCTAGGGATCTGCCCAGTCGAGGGGGATAACAGTTGGAAACGACTGCTAATACCGCATACGCCCTACGGGGGAAAGGAGGGGACCTTCGGGCCTTCCGCGATTGGATGAACCTAGGTGGGATTAGCTAGTTGGTGAGGTAATGGCTCACCAAGGCGACGATCCCTAGCTGTTCTGAGAGGATGATCAGCCACACTGGGACTGAGACACGGCCCAGACTCCTACGGGAGGCAGCAGTGGGGAATATTGCACAATGGGGGAAACCCTGATGCAGCCATGCCGCGTGTGTGAAGAAGGCCTTCGGGTTGTAAAGCACTTTCAGTAGGGAGGAAAGGGTGTAACTTAATACGTTATATCTGTGACGTTACCTACAGAAGAAGGACCGGCTAACTCCGTGCCAGCAGCCGCGGTAATACGGAGGGTCCGAGCGTTAATCGGAATTACTGGGCGTAAAGCGTGCGCAGGCGGTTTGTTAAGCGAGATGTGAAAGCCCTGGGCTCAACCTAGGAATAGCATTTCGAACTGGCGAACTAGAGTCTTGTAGAGGGGGGTAGAATTCCAGGTGTAGCGGTGAAATGCGTAGAGATCTGGAGGAATACCGGTGGCGAAGGCGGCCCCCTGGACAAAGACTGACGCTCATGCACGAAAGCGTGGGGAGCAAACAGGATTAGATACCCTGGTAGTCCACGCCGTAAACGATGTCTACTCGGAGTTTGGTGTCTTGAACACTGGGCTCTCAAGCTAACGCATTAAGTAGACCGCCTGGGGAGTACGGCCGCAAGGTTAAAACTCAAATGAATTGACGGGGGCCCGCACAAGCGGTGGAGCATGTGGTTTAATTCGATGCAACGCGAAGAACCTTACCTACTCTTGACATCCACGGAATTCGCTAGAGATAGCTTAGTGCCTTCGGGAACCGTGAGACAGGTGCTGCATGGCTGTCGTCAGCTCGTGTTGTGAAATGTTGGGTTAAGTCCCGCAACGAGCGCAACCCCTATCCTTATTTGCCAGCACGTAATGGTGGGAACTCTAGGGAGACTGCCGGTGATAAACCGGAGGAAGGTGGGGACGACGTCAAGTCATCATGGCCCTTACGAGTAGGGCTACACACGTGCTACAATGGCGAGTACAGAGGGTTGCAAAGCCGCGAGGTGGAGCTAATCTCACAAAGCTCGTCGTAGTCCGGATTGGAGTCTGCAACTCGACTCCATGAAGTCGGAATCGCTAGTAATCGTGGATCAGAATGCCACGGTGAATACGTTCCCGGGCCTTGTACACACCGCCCGTCACACCATGGGAGTGGGCTGCAAAAGAAGTGGGTAGCTTAACCTTCGGGGGGCGCTCACCACTTTGTGGTTCATGACTGGGGTGAAGTCGTAACAAGGTAGCCCTAGGGGAACCTGGGGCTGGATCACCTCCTTACCTATACGACTAACTTAATGTTTGTTGAGTGTTCACACAGATTTGCTTGATAGAAGAAAGAGTAAAAGATAGACCTAGTTAAATAGGTTTATCAAAGATGGGTCTGTAGCTCAGCTGGTTAGCATCCCAATCCCTTCATAAAGAGTAGGGTGAGGTCGGTGGTTCTAGATGGACTTAGATTTATCAATAAGATGGGTCTGTAGCTCAGCTGGTTAGAGCGCACCCCTGATAAGGGTGAGGTCGGTGGTTCAAGTCCACTCTGACCCACCAAATCTTCGTTATCCTTTGTTAAATTAACACTCGTTTAGTGAACTAAACGTCGCGTTAATCTGCCGCGGATAACTCGATTTGGCAAACCAATCCTTTTAGAGGTTTGGAACATCTTACTTACTCGCACTGCATGTAAATGGGGCTATAGCTCAGCTGGGAGAGCGCCTGCCTTGCACGCAGGAGGTCTGCGGTTCGATCCCGCATAGCTCCACCATTTACACCTTATTCTGACTTTATTGCAAAGTAATAAGGCATATGCACTATGGATAGAGATGCCAAAGATAAACTTAAAAATTATCTTTGGCTTTTTTAAGCCCGCTCTTTAACAATTTGGAAAGCTGATAGTATTTAATTGCATGAGTCTGTCATGTGATTAATTACAAAACGTTTAATGCGAAAGCATTGAACATGAGTTCTCAAACACTTTATTAAGTGTCTTGAATATTCAAAAGTAAATTATTCTTTATTGAATAGTTTACGTCTAAGGCGCGTCCACTTCTTTGGTCAGAAGTGAGACAAGTAAAACCAAGCTGGTCGCAATGCGGCGCAGATGAGTGAAACTCATTTGGGTTGTATGGTTAAGCGACTAAGCGTATACGGTGGATGCCTTGGCAGTCAGAGGCGATGAAGGACGTAGTAACTTGCGAAAAGCGTTGGCGAGCTAGTAACAAGCATTTGAGCTAACGATGTCCGAATGGGGGAACCCAGCAGCATAAGCTGTTATCGCAACATGAATACATAGTGTTGCGAGGCGAACGAGGGGAACTGAAACATCTAAGTACCCTTAGGAAAAGAAATCAACCGAGATTCCCCTAGTAGCGGCGAGCGAACGGGGATTAGCCCTTAAGTCAGTGGGGTGTTAGTGGAATGCGTTGGAAAGCGCAGCGGCACAGGGTGATAGCCCCGTACATGAAAACTAACCATTGATGAAAACGAGTAAGGCGGGACACGTGACATCCTGTTTGAATATGGGGGGACCATCCTCCAAGGCTAAATACTCCTGACTGACCGATAGTGAACCAGTACCGTGAGGGAAAGGCGAAAAGAACCCCTGTGAGGGGAGTGAAATAGAACCTGAAACCGTATACGTACAAGCAGTGGGAGCGGTTCTTGAGACCGTGACTGCGTACCTTTTGTATAATGGGTCAGCGACTTACATTTTGTAGCGAGGTTAAGCGAATAGCGGAGCCGTAGGGAAACCGAGTGTTAACTGCGCGTTTAGTTGCAAGGTGTAGACCCGAAACCCGGTGATCTAGCCATGGGCAGGTTGAAGGTTGAGTAACATCAACTGGAGGACCGAACCGACTAATGTTGAAAAATTAGCGGATGACTTGTGGCTGGGGGTGAAAGGCCAATCAAACCGGGAGATATCTGGTTCTCCTCGAAAGCTATTTAGGTAGCGCCTCGAGCGAATACCATTGGGGGTAGAGCACTGTTAAGGCTAGGGGGTCATCCCGACTTACCAACCCTTTGCAAACTCCGAATACCAATGAGTACTACTCGGGAGACAGACGGCGGGTGCTAACGTCCGTCGTCAAAAGGGAAACAACCCAGACCGTCAGCTAAGGTCCCAAAGTACTAGCTAAGTGGGAAACGATGTGGGAAGGCTTAGACAGCTAGGATGTTGGCTTAGAAGCAGCCATCATTTAAAGAAAGCGTAATAGCTCACTAGTCGAGTCGGCCTGCGCGGAAGATGTAACGGGGCTAAGCTAGTCACCGAAGCTACGGGTGCACAGTTTACTGTGCGCGGTAGAGGAGCGTTCTGTAAGCCGTTGAAGGTGAAGGGGTAACCCACGCTGGAGGTATCAGAAGTGCGAATGCTGACATGAGTAACGATAAAGGGGGTGAAAAACCCCCTCGCCGAAAGACCAAGGGTTCCTGTCCAACGTTAATCGGGGCAGGGTGAGTCGACCCCTAAGGTGAGGCCGAAAGGCGTAATCGATGGGAAACAGATTAATATTTCTGTACTTCCGCTAACTGCGATGGAGAGACGGAGAAGGCTAGGCTAGCGCGGCGTTGGTAGTCCGCGTTTAAGGTGGTAGGTGGTGTTCTTAGGCAAATCCGGGGACACGTACTTTGATGTACACACTGAGAGCTGATGACGAGGTCCTAAGGGACTGAAGTAGTTGATGCCATGCTTCCAGGAAAATCTTCTAAGCTTCAGGTTAGCGGGAATCGTACCCCAAACCGACACAGGTGGTCGGGTAGAGAATACCAAGGCGCTTGAGAGAACTCGGCTGAAGGAACTAGGCAAAATGGTACCGTAACTTCGGGAGAAGGTACGCTCCTGTTGGTGATGAGACTTGCTCTCTAAGCTGACGGGAGTCGCAGATACCAGGTGGCTGCAACTGTTTATCAAAAACACAGCACTGTGCAAACTCGCAAGAGGAAGTATACGGTGTGACGCCTGCCCGGTGCCGGAAGGTTAATTGATTGGGTTATCGCAAGAGAAGCTCATGATCGAAGCCCCGGTAAACGGCGGCCGTAACTATAACGGTCCTAAGGTAGCGAAATTCCTTGTCGGGTAAGTTCCGACCTGCACGAATGGCGTAATGATGGCCACGCTGTCTCCAGCCGAGACTCAGTGAAGTTGAAATTGCGGTGAAGATGCCGTATACCCGCGGCTAGACGGAAAGACCCCGTGAACCTTTACTATAGCTTGGCACTGAACATTGAACCTACATGTGTAGGATAGGTGGGAGACTTTGAAGTTGTGACGCTAGTCATGATGGAGTCGTCCTTGAAATACCACCCTTGTAGTTTTGATGTTCTAACCTAGGTCCCTTATCGGGATTAGGGACAGTGCCTGGTGGGTAGTTTGACTGGGGCGGTCTCCTCCCAAAGAGTAACGGAGGAGCACGAAGGTTGGCTAAGTACGGTCGGACATCGTACGGTTAGTGCAATGGCATAAGCCAGCTTAACTGCGAGACATACACGTCGAGCAGGTACGAAAGTAGGTCATAGTGATCCGGTGGTTCTGAATGGAAGGGCCATCGCTCAACGGATAAAAGGTACTCCGGGGATAACAGGCTGATACCGCCCAAGAGTTCATATCGACGGCGGTGTTTGGCACCTCGATGTCGGCTCATCACATCCTGGGGCTGAAGTCGGTCCCAAGGGTATGGCTGTTCGCCATTTAAAGTGGTACGCGAGCTGGGTTCAGAACGTCGTGAGACAGTTCGGTCCCTATCTGCCGTGGGCGTTGGATGATTGAAGGGAGCTGCTCCTAGTACGAGAGGACCGGAGTGGACGAACCGCTGGTGTTCGGGTTGTCATGCCAATGGCATTGCCCGGTAGCTACGTTCGGAATCGATAACCGCTGAAAGCATCTAAGCGGGAAGCGAGCCCTAAGATGAGTCATCCCTAGGAATTTAATTCCTCTAAAGAGCCGTTCGAGACTAGGACGTTGATAGGCATGGTGTGTAAGCGTTGTGAGGCGTTGAGCTAACATGTACTAATGACTCGAGAGGCTTAACCATACAACCCAGATGGGTTTTGCTAAGCGAACTTAGACAGAATAGAGATACTTGATAAAGTATGAACTCAAAGTGAGTCTTAACTTAATAAGACAATCAGCTTTCCGAATTATTATTAGCGTGAGCCAGAGATGGACACGGTAATAAGCAGAATTTGCTTGGTGACAATAGCCTTGTGGAACCACCTGATCCCATCCCGAACTCAGAAGTGAAACGCAAACGCGCCGATGGTAGTGTGGGGTCTCCCCATGTGAGAGTAGGTCATCGCCAAGCGCCTAATTTAAATAATCTTAATTGATTAGTATAAAATTGCTGATATGGCTCAGTCGGTAGAGCGCATCCTTGGTAAGGATGAGGTCCCCAGTTCGATTCTGGGTATCAGCACCATTACAATCTAGTGTCATTTCCTAGAATAAAAAATTTGCTTGGTGACAATAGCCTTGTGGAACCACCTGATCCCATCCCGAACTCAGAAGTGAAACGCAAACGCGCCGATGGTAGTGTGGGGTCTCCCCATGTGAGAGTAGGTCATCGCCAAGCGCCTAATTATCTCATTGAGATGTAACGAAGCCAGCTGAATAAGCTGGCTTTTTTGCGTCTGAAATTTGTCAATTTCAGCGTGATTTTTCGCCTAATACCATTCCGCATTAAAGTTCAGTCATCTTTGCCCATTCTCGAGAGCACATTTTTACCACGCGTTTTGTACAACTGATAAAGCTGTTCCATGCCTGGCTGCAGGCATCCACTATGTCCTCATATCCTTTAAAACAGCGATTGGCGAGATAATGTTGGCGCAGCCAACTCCATACCTGTTCGATGGGGTTTAGTTCTGGGGAATATGGCGGCAGTTTGAGTATAGACAGGTTGGGGATATCAGCAGCAATGTCATTGGTATGCCAACCCGCACCGTCCATTACCACGACAGCATGGCGGCCAGGTTTGGTGCGTTTTGCAATCAGCTCCAAGTGCTGGTGCATGATGTCCTTATTAACGAATGGCGTGATGATGGCTTCAGTTTCTCCTGTTGCAGGACAGACTGCGCCGAAGAGATGCACATATTCAAACTGCTGCTGTCTTAGCGCTCTTGGTCTACTGCCTTTGGGGGCCCAAAGTCGTGTCGTTGTATTTTGCTGGCCGAATCTGGCTTCGTCCTGAAACCAAATATCAATCTGGTGTGGTTGTATATGAATGGGAGTGTGAAGGATCGTTTCCAGAGGAAACTTTTTTAAAAGCGTCCTGTAAGCTCTGAGTTTGTTTTGGATGCCTGGAGCGGCTGGTTATCCAACAGAATCCCATGCTCTTTAGTAGCTTGTAGATGTGATTGGGATGGTACTCGACATTAAATTCACTCGAGATGTATTGCTGGATGTCGGCCCCAGTGAGTCTGCCGCCCTCATCTGATTGTGCTTTGAACTCAATGTATCTGGCGAGTCTCCTTTTTTGCTCATTTGACAATGACGGCTTCTTCCCTAGGCGTGGTTTATCTTCAAGTCCTGCCAGTCCTTGCCCAAGATAGCTGGAGACCCATAAGTTGACGCTAGATCTGGCCACCTTCAACTGGCTTGCCACCTGAGTGCGGTTATGGCATTGCAAAAATAGCGATACAGCGAGCAATCGCATGCGCTTATGCGGATTTTTTTCTCTTTTGGAGAGGCTAAGCAGACTTTCAGCAGTTTCAGGTTTCATAATCCAATTTTAAGCTGTTGGGTTGCTTTCTATTAGATCAGACTTCAATGCGGAATGATATAATACCATTTACATTAATTATATGTCTAATTGATTATCACGTTATAATCATGAAGAACATGCATAATCCCAACATCGCTGCCTTAGTTAAATCAGAGAAATGCGCATACGTTTGCGCGAATCCGTGTGTGCCGCTCATAAAGTTATTACAGACTGCTCTTGGCGTTCACTGGCTAGGTTAGTTAACACTTAACTGAGGCGTTAAAGTGTATCTCTTTGATGGGTGAGGTGCGTAAAGAGCATTTCATATTTAGTTGCATTGCTAGAGATAGGTTTTTACCGCAGTTTATAATGAGCCATTTGTTGTTTGTTGTTAGTGAGCCCATATATTTCGATAGTCGTTGGATTGGTCAAGATAAGCGCACCGAACACAACAAAGTGCGCTTAAATTGATTGAGGCTTACTGGGTGTGTTCTGAATGCTTACGGTGGAGTACTTCGAGTAGTTCATCTTCGAGTTCGAAGCGAGTTTCCATGTTATGGGCAAGTTCAGATAAATCTTTATCGAGTTGATACAATACGAGATCGTCTTGAGTTTCCGCATATTTATCGTTGAAGTCTAATGCCGCATTCGTGGTTGGCGTTATTTTTGGCAATACTTGTTGCGCGAGTGTTTTGCTTGACTCACCATATTCACTACAGGCATTAACGACTCTATCGTAGACTTCGAAATGGCCTTCAGAGACATAGTCCACTAATAAGTCACAGAAAGATTTAACATGTTCGAACGAGGGAAGTGATTTTTCTGATTTACTGTAAGGAGGAAGCCCAGCAATTTGGCAGTAATGCACTAACAGTTTGCGACGATTTTTTAGCCATTGATCAATAAGCTTATTTGAGCCGCCCCACTTCTGTTCCGCTTTTTCAAGTTCTCTCAGCATGATGCATTCCATTTAAGTGCCAGCACATAACTCTAATGTAGGGACAAGTCGCTAATCGATCAACTCTTTTCATGCGATTTTGCGTGAATGATGAAATGGACAAACCAGCTGTTTTGCATCAAAAAATACAAATAAAAAACCCAACGATAGAAACCTATCGTTGGGTGAGTAAAGTTTATAGCAGGCTCGATGCGACGAGCTTCTTGATTGTTCTTGCTAGCGCAGACTTTTTATACCAAAGGCAGGGAACCAGCGCAACTTTTTTCTGTCTGAGTGTGACTTCGTTACGAATAAATCAGCAGTATGTTATCTGGATAACAATTTCCAATTTATATGGTCAAATCGACGCCAACGATGGGGAATAGCTCACATATATTTGCACATAAAGGTTACATTATTCGCGTAAATGCTAAACTACCGACCCAGCGGATCTCAATAAGACTAGGAACCAAGCCCAATGGCAGAATTAAAGAATGATCGTTATTTACGCGCCCTACTAAAAGAGCCTGTCGATGTGACCCCTGTGTGGATGATGCGTCAAGCTGGCCGTTATCTTCCTGAATATAAAGCTACTCGCGCTCAAGCGGGTGACTTCATGTCTTTGTGTAAAAATCATGAGCTTGCCTGTGAAGTCACGCTGCAACCTTTACGTCGTTATGATCTCGATGCGGCGATTTTGTTTTCCGATATTTTAACAGTGCCCGATGCTATGGGTTTAGGTTTGTATTTTGAGGCGGGTGAAGGCCCACGTTTCGAGCGCCCTACAGACACTATCGATGCGATCAAAAAGCTCTCAATTCCAGATCCAGAAGATGAGCTGGGTTATGTGATGAAAGCCGTTAGCACTATTCGCCGTGAACTGAATGGCGCAGTGCCGTTAATTGGCTTTTCTGGTTCACCTTGGACCCTAGCGACTTATATGGTTGAAGGCGGCTCGAGCAAAACTTTCGAAAAAATTAAGAAGATGGCTTACGCTGAGCCAATGGCATTACACATGCTGTTAGATAAATTAGCCGATTCAGTGATCTTATATCTGAATGCTCAAGTGGCTAATGGTGCACAATCACTAATGATTTTTGACTCATGGGGCGGCGCGTTATCGCACTCTGCTTACCGTGAGTTTTCTTTGCGTTATATGCAGAAGATTGTCGATGGTCTTACACGTTTTGCCGATGGCCGCAAAGTGCCAGTGACGCTGTTCACTAAAGGTGGTGGTTTGTGGTTAGAGGCGATGGCAGAAACTGGCTGTGATGCGCTAGGTTTGGATTGGACGGTAGACATTGCCGATGCCCGTCGCCGTGTAGGCCATAAAGTTGCATTGCAAGGCAACATGGACCCTTCAATGTTATATGCACCTATTCCACGTATTGAAGAAGAAGTGGGCCATATCCTAGCGGGTTATGGTGAGGGTACTGGTCATGTATTTAACTTAGGTCATGGCATTCATCAGCATGTCGATCCAGAGCATGCCGGCGCTTTTATCAAGGCGGTTCATGCGCAATCAAAGCAATACCATAAGTAATTTTTGGTTTGCGAAACAGGCCCGCTTGCGGGCCTGTTTTATTTCTGACATTTGGGTTTGATAGCGTTGGAGCTTCTGGCGAAGGTATCTTTATGGATGAGCGTATGTGGTGATTTCTATCGTCTGCGAGCTTAATGAGTCTTACATTTAGATAACGACTTAAGCACCCTATATTCACATTCTGATTATGTGTGAATTATCTTGATAAAAAGTAAAATTCATAATCGTTTATTTTATAAATTTTATTTTTAAATCAAAGGTATAAAATTGATTTGATTGCATGAAAATGTCTACTTTAGCAACGACTAAAGCGAAGTGATGTTTAATACTATTCGCAAATGAGATATGTTGCATGCCGCAGTGAAGGATTATGCAAGGCCGTCAATCAATTTAGTCATAACAAGCCGTGGTAAGAGATGCACATTGGCAAGAAAATATTGGTATTTATTGCGGGCTTTTGTCTCCCCGCGGTGGTCATTGTCTCCTATTGTCTGGGGTGTTGGTACGACCATCGCGTCGAACTATTGCGCCAAGACAGTGCTAATCGTGAACTTGCTAATATCCAGCAGCAGTTTCAAATTGATGTTGACCGCTTAACCTTTCTCACGAATATCTACGCTTTACCTTTGTCGCAGTTAGGTGAAGTGCAACTAAAAAAGCTAGAGTCCTCGTGGCACGATAGTTCAATGTCGGCCAACCTTAGTTGGTATATTTTACGCCAAGGCGAACTGCAGACTTTTTTCCCCAATGAATATACTTTTGCGTCAAATGAGCTGCGGGAAATTGCCAGCGCCATTATTAGCGCTAATAAACCCAGTGTTGCTGGTGCATATTTGATTGGTGGACAGGCTTATGTCATTACCGCCGTGGCTTCTGCACCTAATGAATCTGTACTGCTGGTGCGTCAGTTGACCGATAACGACTTACTTGAATATGCGCAGGCCTTATTGGTAACTAAAGTGACTATGAGTCACTCTAACGCTGTCACGGCAAGTGTTGAGGGCGTTCATAGTGACACCATTGAAATACCCAGCCTGTTAAAAGACAAACCTGTTTACCTGCAAGTGCAGTTCTCCGAGGGCCCGTTCCAAGAGGTGAAATTTAAGCTCGATTGGGTATCGCTCGGTTTCATTCTTTTTGGCGTATTTATCGTTTGCCTTGGCTATATTTGGTTGCGCTCTGGTTTACTCAAACCCTTTAAAAACTTGATGCAGCAATTGGCGTTGGTCGATCCTATGTCCAGTGTCTATCAACCTGTTACCAGTGAGGGCAATGAGGAATTAGAAGTGCTTGCCAGCCGCGTTAATAGCCTGCTGGCCAGAATTTATCAGCAGAAAGAACGCGCGAAAATCACCTTAGAATCCATTGCAGAAGCGGTGATTTTAACCGATGTTGATGCCAAAGTGATTTATATGAATCCGCGGGCCGAGTCGCTTTTGGATGTTGCCAGTTGTTATGCCATAGATCAGAGCCTTGCCAGCCTGTTAAAGGCTGGCGACCAGTTGAATCAGGCGGTGTTCACTTGTATTCGTCTTGGCGAGTCATCACCACAGGTCGAGAAAATCAAGTTATTGACTGCAACACCGCGGATTATGGAACGCAGCATTAGTAATTTGCGTAACCACGATAAAGTTATTGTCGGCACCGTCGTGGTATTGCGAGATATCACTCAAGAAGAGTTACTTAAGCGCCAGCTCCAAAAAAGAGCCAATTTCGACAGCATTACTGGGCTGCTAAATCGTCAGGCGTTTGATGAACAGCTCCCCCAATTTGCTGCCTCAGCTAAAACCATCGCCGTTTGTTATCTCGATTTAGAGCAATTCAAGTTGATTAACGATAGCTGTGGCCATACAGCAGGCGATCGTATGCTCGCCATGGTGGCTAAGGCTATGCAGGCTTGTCTCGGGCCACAGGAGTTGTTGGCGCGGCTTGGCGGTGATGAGTTTGGTTTAGTGGTGTGTAATCGCAGTGCTTTATCTGTGGCGCAATTACTCAAACAAATGATTGCGCAGGTCTCGCTGCAAGTGCTGAATGACAAAAACTGTAACTATAAAGTCGGCCTTAGCATAGGTGTTGCTTTTGGTCGTGCGCCTTATATTGATGCCCAAGAGTTATTGAAAGACGCTGATATTGCCTGTATTGCCGCTAAAGCTAAGGGCGCCAATCAAATTCATTTTTACGATGATAAAGATAAAGAGCTCACTTACCAAAGAAACGCGCCTAAGTGGGCGGTACGTATCGCGCAGGCGATTGAAGAAAACGAGCTAATTCTTTATTACCAACCGATCCGTGGGTTAGGCAGCGGTCCACAGCGACAACGCATGGAGATCCTGCTGCGAATTCAAGAACCCTGCGGCCGTATTTTGGCGCCTGCGCAGTTTATTGCCGCGGCTGAGCGCTTTAAGCTGATGCCTGACATAGATAAAGAAGTGATCCGCAAAGCCTTTTTATGGCTGTCTTTGCATCCTGTACTTTGGCCTGATCATTGTATTTCGATCAACCTTTCGGGCAATAGTTTAGGCGCCGAAGGTATGGTGGAATATATCGCCCAGCAGCAACATATTTTTGATATTCCAAGTCAATGTATTTGCTTTGAAATTACTGAAACCACCGCGATCCAAAATCGCAATCGTGGTATGGAAATGTTGAAGCAGTTACGTAAACTCGGCTTCTCGTTTGCACTGGATGATTTTGGCAGTGGTTTCGCCTCTTATGGCTATCTGCGTGAGCTGCCCGTGGATTATGTCAAAATCGATGGCTGTTTTATCAAGAACCTTGCCGTGAACGCTAAAGACTATGCCATCGTTAAATCGATTCAGGATGTTTGTCGGGTCATGGGGATCGAGACCGTGGCCGAATTTGTTGAAAATCAGGAGATTATTGACAGATTATTGAGCATTGGCATTAATTACGCGCAAGGTTATGCGATAGGGCGCCCACAACCCTTAGCGAATTATCGTGAACAATATGAGATGAGGCTTGCACAACGCGCGTGAAGGATTGCGCTTTTAGTGTGATTATGCCAATTTAGCCAAAGACGTAATTAACATAGCGATAACAAAGGAATGACTATGGATGGACTTACTGGCAAGGTCGTGATCATCACGGGTGCTTCAGAAGGTATTGGTCGAGCACTCGTTGTGGCAATGGCGCGAATGGGCTGCCAACTGGTGATCAGTGCACGCAATGAAACACGTCTCGCTTCACTCGCCTTAGAAATCGCTAATTATGGTCCGCCTCCTTTTGTATTTGCTGCCGATGTCTCTCGTCCTGAGCAGTGCGAAGCCTTGATAGAAGCCACGGTCGCGCATTATGGCCATCTTGATATTTTGATTAACAATGCTGGCATGACTATGTGGTCACGTTTCGACGAGCTGACTCAGCTGTCTGTACTTGAAGACATTATGCGGGTGAATTATCTTGGACCCGCGTATTTGACCCATGCCGCGTTACCTCATTTAAAGGCCAGTAAGGGCCAAGTGGTGGTAGTGGCCTCCGTCGCTGGATTAACGGGCGTTCCAACTCGTAGCGGTTATGCCGCTTCTAAACATGCTGTGATTGGCTTTTTCGATTCGTTGCGGATTGAGCTCGCGGACGATAATGTGGCAGTGACGGTAATTTGCCCCGATTTTGTGGTGTCACAAATTCACAAACGTGCCCTCGATGGTGCAGGTAATCCTTTAGGCAAGTCACCGATGCAAGAAGCTAAGATACTGACGGCCGAGCAATGCGCCAATATGATGCTACCTGTGATTGCGACTCGGGGCCGACAACTTATCACTTCACTTCGTGGCCGTTTGGGGCGTTGGCTTAAGCTGATCGCGCCAGGTTTAATCGATAAAATTGCCCGCAGGGCGATCGCCTCCGGGCACTAACATCTTTGGCATTACAAGCTATTTTCCACTCTTATTCAGATGCGTAATGATTGACTGTTCAGCCTCGCTTTGCGTTGCTTTTTCCCCTTGCTTTTCGATAGTTGCCGTGGCCATATGGCCCGTCATATCCTCTGCAATATGAAACCAATCTGGATGCCAGTAAAAGCTGGCTCCTTCTAGGGTTTGCCAGTTATGTACGCCCGATTTTTCACCTTGATAAATAAGATCTTTTATCGAATAACCCATATATTTACCCCATTAATTTTTTGATTGTTAAAAATATAAGAAGCTTGATGGTGCACGTCATCTGAGCTTAGGTATGTGCTTCATGTCACATTATTCAGGTAAAAATAAACCCCGCCAGCGCGAGGTTCATCAGTTGTGTTAGTCGCTTAGCCCGATTAAGGCTTAGCGCACTGGCTTGGCGAACCCGCACCTTTCCATTGTGTAGTACCATCAGCGAGTGACAATGGCACAAAGGTTAAACCTTGGTTCATGTTCGCCGGCGGCAAGTCGGTTTCTAGCTCATACATGCCCATGGGCATAGTACCCGAGGTCGCATTAGCGACTGTTTGCGCTGCTGCAAGGCTTGAGTAGCGCAGACCCAGCATATCAAAATGATTACGCCAATCTTTGCCTGTGAGCTGACTCAAAGACACCAACATAAAGTCGTTGCCAGGAATATCTTTCACGGTTTTGCCGCCGTAGACACTATTGCCGTCAAACGGAAATTGGTCAAAGCCCAGTTTGCTGCGGTTCGCTTCCCAATCTCTGGCGTTATTGGCATATTTGCCAAAAATACGACTGTGTTGATACAGCAAGGTAAAGAGATTAAAGCCATTGTTCAGCATGGTGCCATCGCTCAGCATCATGCCGTGGGCCTTTAGTGCCATTTGGATATAAAACGACATGCGATAGCCGTTATGCACAGCATATGCATTGCTGGCCCAAGGCGCTGTGTATCTGTCTTCACCTGCATCGAGCACTTTACAGTTAGCGCCAAACACCACGCGCTTACCGCTGGTATTTGTTGTGCCCGCAGCATCGGACATAAACACATAGAAGAGATCTTTATGGTTCATGTGGCCATCAGTAACCGTATCGGTATTATTATCGCGCAGATAATGGGTTTTCCACTTCACCACATAGGGGAAGATGTTATTGGAGTTTTCTCCGGCGCGGCTGGCATAGCCTGTCCAGTTGTCGCTATTAGCCGCAGTGGCATATTGCACATTGAGGCGGTTAGTTTGCAGATTGTGGCCTAACTCATGGTTATCGCCCCAACCCGTTGGGTCGATATTCCATGCCGCATCCCATGGGTTACCGCTACAACCGGCGCCGCAGTGGGCATTTTGATCATAGTTAGCGTGTTGAATAATAGTGCGGGTATGCAGATTATTGTCTATACAGTCGTTGCCAAACAGTCCTATACAGGCGGCGAGCACATCGGCGGGTAAGGACTCAGTTAAACTCTTACCTTGGATCTTAAGGCCAGCTAAGGTGTAAACGCTATTGATATGGTCATCGACAATACTTTTGAGTAGCGCGTTGACATCGGGCACATTGCCGCCGATGGCGTTTAAAAAGCGGTCGCGACGCAGATGCTGCTCAGCGCCATCGGTGCGCAAGTCCACATGGGGTAATTCAGTATTTTGAATGCGATCGTTAAAGGCTGCGATTTCACCCGGATTGGAGAAATCCATAATGGTCGGATGTTTTGCCACATGCTCAGCATTGACATCAACACTTAACGTGCCATTACCACCCGAAGCCTCACCATTGATGTATAGATAAATCGGCCCGCCGTAGGGTGAGGAAAACTCAATACTTTGCCCTTGTGCTAAGCGCAGGCGTTGCTGGGCCAGTTCCAAGGGGCCGCGGTAGATTTTCTGCTCATAGGCACGGTTGGTATTGCGTCTATGGTAGTTGAGTTTGATCTCCACATTCGCAGCGCTGCTATCGAGACGAGTGAGTTTGATGGTTTGACCTGGCAGTGCATACCAGCCCGTGGTCGTCCATTGGCCTGCATAGGGCACGCTAATGATTTTACGCTCCGAAACCGTTGCAGGATAAACGTAGTGTGCATTACTGCCCTTGCTAAGGTTGGCTCTGTCGGTGACATATTCACCCAAATCAGGCTGGGCTAAGTTATGGGCGCGAGCATAGCTTACGGTCCAATCGGCAAATAGTGCCCGCTGCCATTGAGCGAACTCGCTGTAGGCTATGGGGTAGTCAATCTCGCTGCGATATTTATCGGCGAGTAACAGTCCAGCCTTCATCAAGGAGAAGTCTGCCTTGGTAAACACATCAATTGCGTTGTTATCTAAGGTTTCGGCATTGGCTCTATACCAATCGGCTCCTGCCTTGAATGACTCAACAAAGGCGGCAGCATTGCAGCTGAGATAATTGCCTGTGCAGTCGTTAAGCACAGAGGTATCGAAGCTTGCTTCATTGAGCTTGCCGAGTAGATTATTTACCTTGGTCAGAGCTGTATCTTCGGCCAAAATATCAGTCACATTGAGGTCGTTGGCATTGAGCTTTGACCAGTAATTACCTGAGGTTGAAAGCCCCATTTCAAGGTAAAGCGGCGATAGCATTGGGCTTTGATTGCGCCAGTAGTTTGAGAGCAACAAGGGAATACCCGCTGCTTTTGCCTTAGCGATAGCAGCTTTAATGCCGGCAAAACCCAAGGACTGACGGTCTATGTCACTTATCACTATCACATCGGGCTTAAGTGTATCGATACAGTTGCTTAGCTCGCTGTAGTCACAAGTGTTTGCCGCATTAATGTTATGGGCAGCGGGGTAGTTGTTTGCAAGCCAAGTGCGAATACCCTCGTTATGGGGAAAATACCAACTGTCGGCTTTGCTCGGCATTTGGGTGGTGACTATGTTGAGGCCGTCGGTTTTATCGGCGCCTTTGGTCAGCCAGCCTAAAAGATTTTTCAGCAAAGTATCGGTTTGAGCTGAGGTGTTGACGGAAAAGAGATTTCCTCCCATGGCCGCATATCTTTGCCCTTGTTGCTCGCCCGCCATGACTAAGCCGCGAACCGCGCTTGCACCACTGCCATCGACATTCGATGGCAAGACAGTAAAAGTGTTCTCCGGCATAAAGCTCGAAAAGGTAATTGAGTCGTGGGTCGGATGCCAAGAGATGCTGCTACCGACACCTTGATATAGCTGATTTATCTGGGCTTTACGTTCGATGTCGATATTAGCGAGTTCGGCGATGCTGAAATCAATTAACTCACTCGCACTGGCAAGCCTGTGGTCTTGGTGCTTAATGGCATTTTCGGCGTTAGTAATGAATGTCGGCGTGATAGTGCAATCTGCCGTCATGGCCGCAGTGGTGTAAGTTAGCGCATTGAGCGTGCCACCACAGCCTGTAATGGCCTCAAGCGTAAAGCCAGTATCGGCAGTAACGCTAAAAATAGCGCTTTTACCCGACTCCACTTTTTGACTACTTGGATCTAAGGCTCCGCCATTTACTGACACACTATTAGCAATGTATTGCACCGGTGCGGGAGGTTGGACTGGCGGCTGAGTCGGTGGTGTGGTCGTGCCAGCATCTTCTGAGCCGCCACATCCGCTAAGCAGTATGGCGATGGAGGCGCACAGCAGTCTAATCCTCATGGGGAGTCCTTGATATTTAGGTATTTAACATTTGGTTGACATTGTATCTCGTTGCTCTAATTTTCAATAGAATTAATTATGTATTTTTATTTTAAATCATGATGTTATATTTGACATCCGTCAAAATTCAGGCACAAAAAAACCGGCTTCTGGCCGGTTTTTTAACGCGCCTAGCAATTAGTCTTGCTGTTCGCGTGCAATCGCGCGGTAGCCAATATCGGTACGGAAATACACATCATCCCAGTGGATTTCATCAACCAATTTATAGGCGGCTTTTTGCGCTTCGGTGACTGTGTTACCCAGTGCAGTGGCGCAGAGTACGCGCCCACCGTTGGTGACTACGTGGCCGTCTTTCATCTCTGTGCCAGCATGGAACACTTTACCGTCGTTATCACCAAGGCTGAGACCGTCAATCACATCAAACTTGCGATACTCATCTGGGTAACCGCCAGCGGCTAATACCACGCCCACTGCGGCGCGCTCGTCGTATTCAGCTGTCACTTTATCTAACTCGCCACGGGTGGCGGCTAAACAGAGTTCCACTAAGTCAGACTTTAACCGCATCATGATGGGCTGAGTTTCTGGATCGCCAAAGCGGCAGTTGTATTCGAGCACTTTGGCACTGCCATCGGGAGAAATCATCAAGCCCGCATACAAGAAGCCTGTGTAGACATTGCCTTCTGCGGCCATGCCATCAACCGTTGGGCGAATTACGTTTGCCACAGTCCAATCGTGTACCGCTTGAGTCACCACAGGTGCTGGCGAGTAAGCGCCCATACCACCCGTGTTTGGACCATAGTCGCCGTTATCGCGGGCTTTATGATCTTGGCTGGTGGCCATCGGCAGAATGTTTTTGCCATCAACCATGACGATGAAGCTGGCTTCTTCGCCTTTCAGGAATTCTTCAATGACCACGCGTGAACCCGCATCGCCAAACTTGTTGCCTGCGAGCATGTCATCAATCGCCGCATCGGCCTGCGCTTGGTCTTGGGCGATAATCACGCCTTTACCTGCGGCTAAACCGTCGGCTTTAATGACCACAGGATAACCTGTTGTGGCCGTTAATTCACGCACGAAGGCTTTAGCGTCGCTGATTTCAGTGCAGTTTTTGTAACCCGCAGTGGGAATATTGTGGCGGGCTAAAAAGTCCTTAGTGAAGGCTTTTGAACCTTCGAGCTGGGCTGCCGCCTTCGTTGGGCCAAAAATCGGTAAACCTGCGGCATTGAATGCATCAACTACGCCCATCACTAATGGCGCCTCTGGGCCAACTATGGTCAGTTCAATTTTGTTGGTTTTTGCAAAATCGAGCAGAGCGGGAATGTCGGTGGCGCTGATCGCCAGATTTTCAACATTTGGTTCTAGGGCTGTGCCCGCATTGCCTGGCGCAACATAGACAGTTTCAACTTGAGCCGATTGTGCAGCTTTCCACGCTAGGGCATGTTCGCGACCGCCGCCACCAATAACTAATACTTTCATGTTAAGTCATCCCTTAGAGTTTTATGTTCTGTGTAGGCCCACTGTGGTCGAAACCAGAGTGGGGTAAAACAAAGAGTGGTAAAACAAAAAAGCAGCCAGTACTGATAGAGTGCTGGCTGCTGAGTGGCGATTAGTGACGGAAGTGGCGCATGCCCGTCATCACCATGGCCATGCCGTGCTCGTCTGCTGCGGCGATGATTTCTGCATCGCGCATTGAGCCACCCGGTTGGATGATACAGCTAATGCCCGCAGCCGCTGCGGCATCGATACCGTCACGGAAGGGGAAGAAAGCATCGGATGCCATGACAGAGTTGACCACTTCTAAACCTTCGTCGGCGGCCTTGATGCCAGCGATTTTAGCGCTGTAAACGCGGCTCATTTGGCCTGCGCCGACACCGATAGTCATGCCGTCTTTGGCATAAACGATGGCGTTAGATTTAACGAATTTCGCCACTTTCCAGCAGAACATTAAGTCTTTCAGTTCGCTTGCAGTGGGTTGACGTTTAGAAACCACTTTGATGTCTTCTAAACCGACCATACCTTGATCGCGATCTTGCACCAGTAAGCCGCCGTTAACACGTTTGTAGTCTAAGGTTTGGGTCTTAGTATTCCACTGACCACATTCTAATAAACGCACGTTGGTCTTTTTCGCAACCACATCGCGCGCCGCTTGGCTGACGCTTGGGGCGATAATCACTTCAACGAATTGACGCTCAACGATCGCACTCGCCGTCGCAGCATCTAATTCGCCGTTGAAGGCGATAATGCCACCGAAGGCTGAGGTTGGGTCAGTTTGATAGGCGCGGTTATAGGCATCGAGCAAATCTTTACCTAAGGCCACACCACAGGGGTTAGCGTGTTTAACGATAACGCAGGCGGGTTCCAAGAATTCTTTTACGCACTCAAGAGCGGCATCGGTATCGGCAATGTTGTTGTAAGACAAGGCTTTGCCTTGCAACTGAATCGCGGTAGCCACAGAAGCTTCATCAATTTTAGTGTCAACATAGAAAGCCGCTGCTTGATGGCTGTTTTCGCCATAGCGTAAGTCTTGTTTCTTCACTAATTGGGTGTTGAACGTGCGTGGGAAATTAGAATCAGCAAAGCATTCGTCCGTGCTGTGTGCAGGAACCATAGTACCGAAGTAGTTGGCGATCATGCCATCGTAACCCGCAGTGTGCTCAAAGGCTGCAATCGCTAAGTCGAAACGGGTCGCATGGGTCGTGCTGCCATTGTTAGCCGTCATTTCTGCCAGTACGCGTGAGTAATCGGCGGCATTAACGACTATGGTGACGTCTTTGTGGTTTTTTGCCGCTGCGCGCACCATAGTGGGGCCGCCAATATCGATATTTTCGATAGCGTCTTCTAAGGTACAACCGGCTTTAGCTACGGTTTCAGCGAAAGGATAAAGGTTAACCGCAACCAGATCGATGGTATTGATATTGTTGTCGGCCATCACGCTTTCATCAAGCCCACGGCGCGCCAAGATGCCGCCGTGCACTTTAGGGTGCAGCGTCTTAACACGACCGTCCATGATCTCAGGGTGTCCTGTGTAATCAGATACTTCGATAACAGGTACGCCGTTATCCGCTAACAGGCGAGCGGTGCCGCCAGTTGATAACAGCTCCACACCTTGGGCGTGAAGTGCTTTGGCGAACTCGAGAATTCCGGTTTTATCTGAAACGCTTAACAGCGCGCGACGAATGGGTCTGGCATTATTTGCAGCAGTCATTTGGGTACAGGGTCCAGTTATTTTAGTTTCAAGGATCTTTCGGAAAACAGAACAGCCTTAGTGCTGCACCGCTTTCCAAAAGTCCCTTGGTCCTATTTTGCGTTATTCGCTAACTTTTTATCCCTTCATCACGGCGCGCGTATTCTACCGTAAAACTGCATTTGCGGGTGTTTTTTCTGCGTGATTTCACAATATTCATATCAGAACAAAGTGGAGTGGTTTCTGAGTGCGGTATAAATTAAAAATACCCCTTGACCTTGGAGTAGGCTCCAAGGTTTATACTCGCATTATTGAGTTGTATGCTGGAAATACTGCCTGAGTTGGGCGCGATTTCGTAAAGGATGAAGACATGTATCGTATTGGTGAACTGGCGGATTTATGTGAGGTGAAAGCCGACACCTTAAGATTTTACGAGAAGCACGGTTTACTCGCGCCTTCGAGCCGTACCGAGTCTGGCTATCGCGTGTATACCGAGGCCGATGCTGCGCGGCTGCGTTTTATTTTGCGGGCCAAGGCCGTGGGTTTTACCCTCAATGAAATCAGTGAATTGCTTTCAATCGAACTCGATAAATCTAATCGCGTCTGCGCCGATGTGAAAGGCATGGTTGATATTAAATTGGCCCAAGTGCAGGCCAAAATCGCCGAGCTGAATCATTTTCAAATCAGTTTACAAAGTCTGTCCGATGCCTGTTGTGGCGGACCGCGCAGCGCTGAACATTGCTCGATTTTAGAGGCGTTGGAATCCAGTACTGAGCGGGTACGTGTGGAGCATCATTCTCATGATGGAAATCAGCACGAAACGCATCAGCACAAAGCACATCAACATGAGTCGCACCAGCATACTCACGGCAAAATAATCCATGATGAGTCAGGGAATTAATTATGTTACTGAAGAATTTTATTGATCTGTTTTTAGACTCGGCGCCTTGGTTGTTATTGGGCCTGATCCTGGCTGGGCTATTAAAAGTATTCGTACCAATGGTGTGGATGCAAAAGCAGCTCGGCGGTCACGGTGTTAAAACGGTAGTGAAGGCGGCGCTGCTCGGTGCACCATTACCTTTGTGTTCGTGTGGCGTGATTCCTGCGGCGGTAGGGTTACGCCGTTCTGGTGCCTCTAAAGCAGCAACGACCTCCTTTTTAGTGTCGACTCCAGAAACGGGCGTCGATTCAATCGCCGTTTCCTACGTGTTACTCGGCCCCTTTATGGCGATCGTCAGACCGATTGCAGCGATTACCAGTGCGATTGTGGCTGGCTTACTTGTTGGGCGTGATGACGATGATGGCAAGCCTGCGGTTAAATCCGCGTCCAAGCCAGCAAGCGAAGTGCCAGTGGCGGCCTGCTGTGCGTCGAAATCGGCGACTCAGCCCCAAGCTGTTAAAGCTGAACCGGTTAAAAGCTGTTGCTCATCAACTAAAGAGTCCACTTTAGCGCCTATTAACGCGGCTTCATCCTGCTGCAGCACTGAAAATCCAGCTGATAGTGAACAGAAGACTGAGCCTAAGAGTGCGATCAAAATGACGCCTATGGCTGCTGCGCCTAGCTTAATGACGGCTCATGGCGGTAGTGTTGCGAATGACGGCGTGATAAAAGCTGAGAAAACAGCTTCATGCTGCGCCAGTAAAACAGCGGAATCTGTACTCGCTACCCCTGAAAAAATCCTTGTGGTAAAAAAGGGCGCCTGTTGCGGCACTTCCAACAAGGCCGAGTCTGGAACACATGATCACAGTGCTCATGCTCCTCAAGCACAAGGTGAAGCGGATAGCTGCTGCGCCTCGACTCAAGATATGGCGACTGAGTTAAAGTCGCAATCTGTATTAAGCCGCGTCGGTATTGGTCTTAAATATGCGGCAACGGATTTAGTGCGTGACACTACCTTGTGGCTGCTGGTGGGTTTATTCTTCGCAGCACTGGTGCAAACCTATGTCCCTGCAGACTTTTTAGCACAATGGGGCAACGGTATCTTAGCCATGTTAGTCATGGTGTTGGTCTCTGTGCCTATGTATATCTGCGCGACGGCATCGACACCGATTGCTGCCGGACTATTGCTGGCGGGTGTGTCACCGGGCGCCGTTTTAGTGTTTATGATGGCGGGCCCTGCGACTAATATCGCAACCTTAGGTGTGGTGGCTAAAGAGTTAGGCAAACGTGCGTTGTGGGGATACCTAGGCGGCGTGATTGGCGTGGCCTTAGTTGCGGGCATATTGGTCAATTATCTGGTGGATAGTTTTGGCTTTGTGGTGATGCCGCAGATTGGTGAGCAGCACCAAATGTTACCTCAGTGGTTAGTGGCAACCTCTGGCATAGTGCTGGCGTTGCTGATGGCGAAAGTGGTGTTTGAGAAGATCCCAAGAAGCTGGTTACGTCGCAGCGATTGCTGTTCTTAATCGGCTCATATTCCGCTCAGTAATTATCGCGCGAATAACGAAAAATCCCAGTGTTAGGGCTAACACTGGGATTTTTTATTGTCGATTTATGCTTTTGCTCGAGCTAAACCTAAGCTTAGTTGCCTTTTTTCACATCAATAAAGGGCAGAGTGCCTGTCGGCAGCATAGTTGTCGGTAGTTTACCGTCCCACTTTTCCGCTTTAGTTAATTCAACTAAGTTTTGATTTTGCGCTAGTGCTTCGGCGCGGCTTTTAATTGCAGAGGCTTCTGCATCACCTTTAATGCGAATACTTTCGGCTTCAGCCTTAGCGCGGGCTAATTGCGAGTCGGCCTGTGCTTGCGCTTGGGTGACGGCGATTTGCGCGCTGACGCGTTCTTTTTCTAGATTCTGCAGTTGAGTTTGCACTTCTACTTCGGCGCGCATTCTGTCTTCGACGGATTTTTCATAGGCGTTGGAAAAGTCGATATTCTCAATCTGCACTGAGTTGATTTCTACCGGACCTTTGATCGAGTTAGTGATCGCGCTGGTCACATCGATACCGAACTTGATCCGCTCTTGTACCACAGAAATCGCCGTGTATTTACCGAAGATATTTTCGACCTGAGTCGGCACTTGTCTGTCGAGCAAACGCGTGACCATGGCATCGATACTCTTGAAGTTGGCATAGACTTCTTCGACGCGGTCTGGCGGTACGCTAAATGTCACCGATGCGTTAAGTGTCGCAGGTTGTTGATCGCGGCTATAGGCTTGCAGTGAGGTATAACTGGTGGTGTGTGTTTGGGTCGAAATCTTCACCACAGTGTCTATCAGTGGGATTTTAAAACCCAGCCCAGGTTCTGCGGTACCGATAACTTTACCGTTGCGCAGCAGTACGCCACGTTCACCTTGGTCAACTGTATACCAACTGCCAAATAAGGAAATAAAGAGGATTAACAGAATAACAATGGGGATAATTTTGCTGAGGCCAATTGAGCTCGGCAGATTGAATTCATTTTTAATCATTTAGCTTCCTTTGCTGATGTCATAGTAATGAGCTTGAGGGTGAATCGGATTGTTTATCTTGGGACAAGACTATTAACGCGAAATGTATCTTAATGGTTAACAACTGACAATGACAAGGCAGAAGTGTTGCTTATTTGTGATTTGAATATCATAAACCATCCTTACAGTGTAAATCTTATTGCGAATTATTATCACCAAGGCTAGAGTCCCAAAATTAAAATTCTTCCATTGCTTTCATGTGCTTATCTTTTTACATGATGTACAGCAAGCATAGGCAAATGGACTCGAATGCTAACGCTTTGTAGTGAGAGGATAACATCCCGTGTTGCAACTTATATTCCTGTTGTCGACGCTTCTGGCCTGCTTGTTATTTTATTTAACGAATAAGCAGCAAAAACTATTTGCAAGCTCCCTTCCTAAGCGGCCTTGGCGGTTACTCGCTTACGGTGTTGCCTTTGTCAGTCTTATCGGTTGGCTTAGCCTCTTTACCCTTAGCGCCGCAATTTTTATTTGGTTAGCCCTGTTGATGTTATTGATGGGGTTAGTGCCTTTTATCTCACTTTTCGGTCGGAAATAACTCATGGCACGTTTAGCTGAACAGGATAAATTGCAACCCGACTGGTGGACTAAGTCACTGGCTGGATTGATTTTAGGATTTACTTTAGCACTTGGATTGGTGGGGTTATTTGCCTGGTTTGGCCCAGGCGGCATCGATGCCGACACTAAAGTGCAGTTCAACATGTGGCTGATTACGCCTATCTGGTTATTGATTTTAAGTTTTAGCTTTCTGTTTAAAACCGGACTCAGGGCAATCGGCTACTTGGGCTTGTTTAACGTTTTGACTTATATAGTGTTATATACCTTTAGGTGACAAGGATGAAAGTTCGCAGTGATGTGTTACGTGTGTATCAGTCTATCCATATTTGGACTGGTATCATCGCCGGAATCGTATTGTTTATCGGCTTTTATGCCGGCTCGCTCACTATGTTTAAGGGGGCGATTGACGCTTGGTCAATGCCGCCAGCCCTGACCTTGCCTCAAGTGCCCGCTGAGAAACTGGATGAATTAGTCGCGCAAGTGTTAGCGCAGGATGATAAGGCCAAAACCGGTTTTAGTTTGCACTTAAATGATGAGCATCAATCGCCGATGACTTGGTATCAGCAGGGCTCGGAACGTGAACTCAGCATGAGTCACCAGCTTTGGCATGCCAGCCTTGACGAGCAGGGGCAATTAGTCACCCAACTAAGTACACCAAGCGAGTTGGCTGAGTTGATTGACCAATTACATCGTACCGCGGGGATTGCCGGCGAAGTCGGTCACGATCAAGCGGGTGCCTATGTGTTGGGGATAGCCGCCGTTTTATACTTCTTGGCATTGGTTTCTGGGGTGATTTTTTTACTGCCAACGTTAACCAAAAGCTTTTTCGCCCTGCGTAAAGATAAAGGTGAGAGTCGTTTCTGGCTCGATGCCCATAATTTAGTGGGCATTACCAGCCTGCCATTTCATCTAGTGATATGTGTAACTGTGATTGTGTTTGCTTTCCATGATCAGCTTTACGATGGGCTTAAGCATATGGTTTATGGTGAAAAACCATTATTTGCTCAATCGGCACCGGACAAAACGCCCTATACACTAGCCGATTTGCCAAAGGTCACCACTGTGTTAGCCAAGGTGCAGCAAATCGCCCCCGATTATCAAGTGAATGAAATGACCTTTATGAACTTGAATAATCCCCGTGCTACTCTGCGCTTGGGGTTATATAACCCCAATGGTTTTATGCGTGGACCCGTTACCGATTTCTTATACCTGCATCCTTATAGTCTTAAGGTGACCAATAGCACGATTGATCAAAGCGACAAGGGGATTTGGGCCAGAACCGTTGCGGTATTCTTTGGATTACACTTTGGCAGTTATGGGGGCGATCTCGGGCGCTGGGTGTATTTCTTTTTAGGCTTGAGCGGTGCTTTTTTATTTTACAGTGGCAACTTGCTGTGGCTGGAAAAACGCCGTAAAAAGCAGGCGAGCGAGCAAACCCGTGCTTGCCGATTAATGGCCAGCGCCACAGTGGGGATTTGCTTAGGCTCGGTTGCCGCCTTAACGATAAGTATGTTGTTGGGTAAATGGTTATATGTGCATGTGAGCAATATTAACCACGTCTATTTGTGGCTGTATTATCTGGTGTTTGGCTTGCTGGTGGTTTACGCCTTTTGGCGTGGTGCTGCTAAGGCGGCGCTGCTGATTTTGCCTTTGTGCGCCTTGGCTACATTGGCGATGCCAATCACGTCTTTAGTTGCGTTAATCGTGCCAAGTTTAGGCTTATGGGCGCCTTATTCTGTGGCAACGTTAGGCGTCGATCTGGTGGCGTTAGCCTTTAGTGGAGTGTTCTTTTATGCTTACAGGCTGACTCGCCATCGGGTGTTTAATGGGCCGCAGGACAGTGTCTGGGCCATTCCCGCCACAGTGCCTGTGGCAGAATTAACCCAGCAAACATCATAATAACAATGGGCGCCGTTATCGGCGCCCATTGTTATTCACAGGGTGTAGAGACTTAGCATTAACGGCTCAGGACTAAGCCTTCGCTGTGGGTAGGCGGGCTTTGCTTCGGGCGAGTAAGTGCGCACTTAGATAGCAAACCGTGACTAAAAAGCTTGCTGCTAAGTAGAGCGGTAAGCCATGTTCTACATCATCAAAACGACTGGCGGCAACCGGACCAATAACCGAACCCACAGAATAACTGAGCAACATAATCTGAGTGGCGGAGACGATTTGGCTGCTGGGTAAATGATCGCACGCCAGACTGATGGCGATGGGATAAAGAGCAAAGGCGCAGGCCCCGAGTAACACAAAACCTAACCATAATCCTACAAGCGATGTTTGTATCAGTAATAACAACGCCGCCGCACCCACTAAGCAAAAAGCGGTCATCAACACACTCTTTTCAACACGCGGGGATAAATAGCTCACTAAGGGCTGAACTATCATGCCGCCCATAATGATCAGCGCCATAAATTGCCCCGTCTGCTGGGCAAAACCCATGTCTTGCGACACATACACAGGCAATAAACCGTAGATGGGACCGAGTAATAATCCTGAGACTAAACAGCCAGCAATGGCAGGTTTACTTAAGGTTTTAAGGTCGGAAAGAGCAATAGCGTGTTGTTCACTGGACCGCGGTTGGCCACGTTTAACTAACAGTGCGGGTAAGCTGGCCGCTGCCAACAAACCTATTACTACCAAGTAGGGTAAATTACCCGTGGTGCCTAAATAATCTACGGCAAGTTGCCCAATGGCAGTGCCACCGTAGAGGGCGGTCATATATAAACCTAAACGTTTTGCCCGTTGTTTTTGGGTATCGGCCATAAGTAACCAAGACTCGACCACCACAAAAATCCCTGCAACAGCCAAGCCTGCAATCAGGCGTGATACTAACCAAACACTGCTCTGTGGCAGCAAAACCATTACCACAACGCTGCACAGTAAGATATTTAAGAACAGAATAAAGGCCTTACTGTGACCTATGCGGCTGACAATCGGTGCAATACAAGGTGCGCCCAGTAATAAGCCGAGGTAGAAAATACTCGCCAGCCAAGGTGCAAGATCAAGGCTCAAATCAAAGTAAGTGAGCGAGAGTGGGATCAAACTCATCAAGTAGCCTGACGCTAAAGCAAATAGACTGAGTCCTGCCACAGGCACAAACAGCCCTGGCTTTTGATTAGATTGAGCTGACAGCATATTTTCCACAAGCGGTACCAAAATAGGTAAAAAATAAACAGGAGGCGAGAATACGGGCGCGACTCTAGGTTGGATTGCTCGCGGGGTAAAGTGAGTTAGATTGACTGAGATGGTGAATAATATTTGTGTTTATTATTCATAGGGATATTGAGTTGTAAATGTTATTTATTTGAGTAGGATTCTAGGGTTGTTTTCGGCTTTGATGGTTTGAAACATTTTTAATTTCTACACAGTTTCGCATCAAACAAATGATGGAACTACTAGGAGACGTTATCGATCACTTGCTGGAGTGAAGTGGCAAGCGCCTGCACAAATTCTACAGGGAAGCTAATCAGATGTCCTTTCGCATTATCAGATAAATTTACAAGGTTAAATCTTCTTTCCATCACCATGCCATTTAAGTTTTTAGGTATGTAAACCAGCATGTTAAATGCGAAAAATGAAAGTTATTCGTGAAATATAAAACTGAGTTGATGCCAGCTGCAATTTTGTCATTGGGATGTTCGTTTACGTTATCGCTTTAAGTTGCAGTCACCTTGAGGGGGGCAAAGAGTGGTAAATACATTCATGGGTGTTTTATAGGCAAAAACTGTGGTTACAGGATTGAATTAGCGTTAACCACTTTATTTAAGGTTAAATTCAGTGTTTGTCACTTAGTATTAAAGTGAAACCTGATCCACGTCACAGTTTTAAACACTTATTCAATTACAGCTTTATCAAGCTTTTGCGTGATTTTTGCTCGTTTGAAAGTTTTGCACATGGCTTTAGATCAGAAATGGGTGATTTTTATCTCACTTAAGGTTTTTCTGGGCTTTTAGTCGGCAGAATGTGTGGTTGCTAAGTGGCAAAATTACAAAATAAACCGCTTTGCCAAGTGTGATCTATGCCCTAAATTTGCGTCAAAATAAAATGGTATTAAGGTTGTAACCATGTCATCAACAGATTCAAGCACTGTTCCACCTCAAAAAGCGCCCGTCAGCGAGGGGCTCGATAAAAAGAAAATGCTGATCCTAGCGGCGGATATTGTGCTGTTATTCGCACTCTATTACGGCTTACCCTTCGAACAAGGGGTGAACACGGGTCTGGCGATTCTGGTTTTCGCTGGCATTCTTTGGTTGACCGAAGCGATCCACATTAGTATCACCGCGATCCTCGTGCCTATACTCGCGGTATTCTTTGGGGTGTTTGAAACCAAAGAAGCGATGAGTAGCTTTGCCAATCCTATCATCTATTTATTCTTCGGTGGCTTCGTACTCGCAGCGGCTTTGCACCATCAAAAGATTGATACCTTAATAGCGCAAAAGCTACTTTTGGCCTCTAAGGGCAAACTCAGTATCGCTTGCTTTATGCTGTTTGGGGTGACGGCATTGCTCTCTATGTGGATCAGTAATACCGCCACAACGGCGATGATGTTGCCATTGGCTCTCGGGATTTTGCAGCAACTAGACCGCGAAAAATACCACAGTACTTATGTGTTTTTACTGCTCGGGATTGCCTATTCGGCCAACATAGGCGGTATCGGTACTTTAGTGGGTAGCCCACCTAATGCGATTGCTGCGGCGCAAGTTGGCTTGAGTTTTAGTGATTGGCTCAAGTTTGGTATTCCGACCGTCATCCTCATGTTGCCGTTAATGTTGATCGCCTTGTATTGGTATTTTAAGCCGGATCTTTCAGCCAAGTTCGATGTGCAAGTTGAAGCGCAGCAGTTGACGTTCCAAGGTAAGTTCACCCTGCTTATCTTCCTCGCGACAGTATGTTGTTGGATTTTCAGTGTGCCATTAGCCAAAGCATTAGGTGGCATCACTCAGTTTGATACCATAGTGGCGTTAGGCGCAGTTGTTTTGCTCGCAGGCTTAGGCTTAGTCGGCTGGAAAAAGATTGAATCAACCACAGATTGGGGTGTGCTGATATTGTTTGGTGGTGGTTTAACGCTAAGCGCAGTGTTGAAAAGCACAGGCACCAGTGTGTTTTTAGCCCACTGGATGACAGATATTTTCGGCAGCACGCACATGTCATTGTTTGTGTTTGCTGTGATTGCCTTTGTGGTGATGCTAACAGAATTTGCCAGTAACACCGCCAGTGCCGCACTGTTAGTGCCTGTATTTGCGGCAATTGCCGAGGCATTAGGCGTATCGCCTGTGATGTTATCTGTGCTGATTGGTATTGCCGCGTCCTGCGCCTTTATGCTGCCAGTGGCGACGCCGCCCAATGCGATCGTTTATGGTTCAGGCCATATCAAACAATCGGAAATGGTGCGGGTCGGTATGATCATCAACTTTATCAGCATGATAGTGCTAGGCATTATCGCCCATGTTTTTTGGGATGTCTGATATCGGTAGATTGAGATTTTAGTAAACAAAATACCCAGCGAGTCTGGGTATTTTTATGGGCGCGAAATAGTTACCTGCGGTTAACTATGGTTTTTTAACCATTGATTTAGGGCTGACTGAGGTAAAGCCCCCGCTTGCTGCGCGAGTATTTTCCCTTGCTTGAAAATCATAAGAGTGGGAATCGAGCGAATATTAAACTGCGCCGCGAGGGCTTGCTGTTCTTCAGTGTTGATTTTACCGAAGCGAAATTGCGGCTCCCACGTCTTAGCCGCCGCGGAAAACACCGGAGCAAAGCTTTTGCATGGACCACACCAGCTAGCCCAAAAATCAACGACTAGGGGGAGATCAGATTTATTGGCATGGTTGGCAAAGTTCGCGCTTGTGAGTTCAATCGGCGCAGCCGTAAAGACATTGAGCTTACATTTACCGCAAGTAGGTTGCTGGGTTAAACGCTCATCGGGAACACGGTTTAACGTATCGCAATGGGGGCAGGCAATAATCATGGCTAAGCTCCAAAATAAAACGTCGATATTATTACTATATTGGGCTAAAGGACGGTTATTTAAAGGGGGAGTGATAATGTTATCGCCCATGATGACCTTATTCTCAAGGATTAAGCAGTGCACCGAGCGGCAGAAATATTGCAATAGCGCCGACAAGCGTGGTCGTCGGTGATAAAATCTGGCATAAGTTACATATCACGCCCTAAGTGCGAAAAGAAAAGAGAGTGAAGAAATGACCGAATTAGAAGTAATCGATCTGCAAGTGGGCGAAGGAAAAGAAGCGGTAAAAGGCGCGCTGATCACTACCCAATACCGCGGCTTTTTGCAGGATGGTACCCAATTTGATTCATCCTATGACCGTGGTCAGGCATTTCAATGTGTGATTGGCACTGGCCGAGTGATTAAAGGTTGGGATCAAGGCATTATGGGCATGAAAGTCGGCGGTAAGCGTAAGTTGTTAGTGCCAGCTCATTTGGCCTATGGCGAGCGCCAAGTGGGTGCGCATATTAAACCCAATTCTGATCTCACCTTTGAAATCGAATTGCTTGAAGTGTTGACCCGAGACTAATTAAGGAAAAATATTTTTCGTGGCATCGGATACGGCAGCAGAACACATCAAACAACTTCAGGCTGAAATCGCTCAGCTAAAACGCGAAAACGCGAATTTAACGGCGTTGAATCGTCGTGCCGAAGAAAAACTGTTTGCCGCCCTCGACGGTAATGGTTTGTGCCTGTGGGAACAGCATATCCCAAGCGGGAATTTAACCATTTTCAATATGCGCTGGGGTGAACTATTAGGTTTCAGTCGTGAAGAACTGGCGGCTCATATCGATAGTTGGAAAAGTAAATTACACCCAGAAGATAAAGAGTGGGTGATCAAAGCCTTTGAAGATCATGTCAGTGGTAAGGCCGATTATTATCAAGTGGTACACCGAATGCTACACAAAGATGGCAGCATCACTTGGGTGTCGGATCGTGGCCGTATCGTCGAGCGTCTACCCGATGGCACGCCACTGCGGATGATGGGCAGTCATATCGATATCACCCAAGAAAAACGCTACGAACTTGATTTGTCACTCCTAGCTCACAGCGATCCCCTCACCAATTTGATGAATCGCCAAGCCATAGCCAAGGCATTCGATGAATCTTTGCAACTGGGTATCCATGGGGCATTACTCTTTATCGATCTGGATGGTTTTAAATCCTTAAATGATCATTACGGCCATAAGTTTGGCGACAGTTTGCTGATGCATGTGGCGCATACTTTAGTGTCTCACTCGGGTGAGCAAGCGAAGATCGCTCGGCTAGGTGGTGATGAATTTGTGATTTTACTGCCATCCTCCGAGACAGAATCTTTAGCTATGCTCGCCCAGTCCTTACTCGATGTGTATAGACAAAAATTTCTACTAGAAGGCTGTGAAGTGGAAATTGGTTTGAGCATTGGTATTGATATTTTTGGCGATGGCGATAGTTTCGCCGAAAGTTGCGATCGCGCCGATGCCGCCATGTACCGAGTGAAACACCAAGGAAAAAATGGCTATTGTTTTTACCTGCAAGTTAATGATTTATAGGAATCAACCCGCCTGTTGCTTACTCGCTTAGCGAATATCAATAGGCGCGACATTTGCCTGTTCACAACCCCAAAGCTCAACTGCTGCATCTTGCCTGTTTGGCGCGCCAATCCAATGGCTCATCCTTTGGCATTGAACCTCGCCAGAATGTTGCGCAAAACAAATATCAAAATCTCCCGCTTCGGGTGTCCGGCCTAAACGTAATTTAGGCAGAATTGGGAGCTTGGGCCGATAATGCCAACTGCCATTTTTAAGATAGGCATCATCTGGGATGTCCATGCCCGCGCCCGTGCCTTTCACTCTCGCCTCGGTTAACACTAAGCCCTGGGGCGTAATGTTATAGTCCTCCTCCCAGCGGATTTTCTCTATGCTGTGGTTCCATGACAGGGTGAAGTGGTCTGTGGGCACGTGCGCCCACAGGGTACCTGCTAGGCCTAAACACAGGCCTAACATAGCTTTACCTTAGACTTATTAACGACGTTGAATTTCAAGGGGTTATCCTTGCTCTGCCAGACGTTTGAGTTTGCGCGCGCGCCAACTGTGCTGCAGGATAAACAACAGCGCGAGTCCAAAGCCGATTTCATCACTCAATGGCGTCGCAAGGATCAAACTTGCCCCCGCGAGGAAGCCGATAACGCGTTCCCACCAGTAGAGTTTTTGTAATAGATATCCGGTAAAGATCACCCCCCAAATACCAATACCGACCGTTGCCTTCAGCACCACAAAGCCCGTCGCTAATAAGCTGTCACCTTGGAGCATCAAGGCTGGATCGTAAACCGCCATAAAGGGGATGACAAAGCCAGCTATGGCGATCCGAATCGCCCACAGACTGATCTTAAGCCCAGATTCCTTCGCAATCGGGGCTGCGGCAAAGCAGGCCAAGGCAACGGGCGGCGTGAGATCGGCCATGATGCCGAAATAGAACACAAACATGTGCGACACAATTAGCGGCACACCTAGGTCGAGTAATGCGGGTGCGGCTATTGAGCTGGTAATAATGTAGTTAGGAATCGTCGGGATCCCCATACCGAGCACTAGGCAAGTGATCATAGTCAACACGAGTGACAAGAACAGATTGTCTTGGCCAACGGCGAGAATGTAGCTCGCGAAGGTCGAGGCAATTCCTGTGAGCGACACTATGCCGATAATCACGCCCACTAAGGCGCAGGCAATACCCACAGGCACAGCATGACGCGCGCCTTCAACCAGTGCGTGTAAGCAAATTGTGAGGGTCTCTTTGCCGCCCTTAATAAACCAACAAATGGCGACTAGCAGGGCGATAACCCCAAACACGACTCCAATTCCGAGTTGGAAGAAGCCAGCGCACAACACCCCAAGGGCAATCCAAAAGGCAATCCGCATCGCCATTGAAGACAACCGCAGGACGATGGCCGAGCCTAAGATCACTATCGAGGTGAGGGCTAAACCAACCATGCCAGAGAACAGCGGCGTTCTGCCTGAAAACAGCAAGTAGACCAAAATAAACAAGGGGATAAGCAGATACCAGCGTTCTTTAATCGCCGCCCAAGGATCGGGACATTGATCTTTGGGTAGGCCACAAAGATTGGCGCGTTTGGCTTCTAAGTGCACCATCCAAAATACTGAGCAAAAATAAAGTAGTGCGGGGATCAATGCCGCTTTAGCGATTTCGATAAAGGGCACGTTAATGGTTTCGGCCATGATAAAGGCCACCGCGCCCATGATCGGCGGCATGATCTGGCTGCCCATACTCGATGTCGCTTCCACGCCACCGGCGAAGGCTGAGCGATAGCCAAATCGTTTCATCAATGGAATCGTAAATTGGCCTGTGGTGACAACGTTTGCCACTCCTGAGCCGGTAATCGTACCCATTAACGCCGATGACACCACAGCGACTTTCGCTGGTCCGCCGAGCTTGTGGCCGAACAATCCCATGGCAAAGTCGGTAAATAAACGGATCATCCCAGCTTGTTCTAGAAAAGAGCCGAAAAGAATAAACAGGAAGATATACGTCGCCGACACATAGGTTGGTGTGCCGTATAAGCCTTCGGTGCCGAAGGCGAGTTGGTTGATGATTTGATCGAAGCCATAGCCGCGGTGCATCAGATCGCCGGGTAGGTATTGACCCAATAAGCCATAGGCCAAAAAGATGCCGCAGATGATAGGCAGTGCCCAGCCCATAACTCGGCGCGCCGCTTCAAATACTAGTACGATCAAAGTGATACCTATCACCATGTCCGCATCGGTCAGCTCGCCAGAACGTTGAATTAAGTCGGCTTCAAAATACCACTGATAAGCCGCGGTAACCATGCCAGCTAGACCGAGTAGCCAAGCGAGTGGCTGCCAAGGTTGTGATTTACCTCTGGCGGGATAACTCAAAAACACCACGAGCAGCAAAAAGCCAATATGGGTTGCACGCAGTACTTGCGTCGACACGGGATGAAAAGCGGCAGTGATGATTTGAAAAATAGAAAAAATTAAGGCGGTATAGAACAGTGCCTTGGGCCAATCGCCAGTATTGGCGCTGAGACCTTGTTGGGGATCACTCATATTATGCCTCACAGCATTAGACTACAGAGGGCGATATATATCCAAACTACCTCAACGAGTTTTAGATCCGCTTCAATTCAAGGCGCATCAATGACTGAATTTTACCGTTTGAGGCTGTTTGGATATAAAAAGATGCCGTTATTCAACGGCATCGCGATCGCTTAGTTTGGAATAGGGTGCACAGATATCAGCAAAACTTAGAGTGCGCCAACTTCTTTGTAATAACGTTCTGCACCTGGGTGAAGCGGTATCGGCAGATTTTTCGTCGCTTTCTCTAAACTGATAGCTTTAGCGGCCGAATGCGCGTTACCGAGACGGTCTAAGTGCTCGAACATGAGCTTAGTCATTTGATAGGCTAAATCGTCCGACACGCCGCTTTGCGTCACCAGCAGATTTTGAATGGCAACGGTAGAAACGTCAGTAGTTTGGCCTTCATAGGTCGATGCTGGGATCACACCGTGTTGATAGGCAGGATTGTTAATCTTAGCGATCACATCTTCTGGAATTTCAACAAAGTTAATCGCCATAGTTGCCGCTAAGTCGCGGATCGCGGCCATGCCCAGACCAGACGATTGCAAGGTCGCGTCTAACTGACGATTTTTGATGAGTTCTACGGATTCCGCATAAGGTAAAAACTCGACTTTACCCATGTCTTCGTAGCTTAAGCCCGCGGCTTTGAAAATCGCTCTAGCATTGAGTTCGGTACCCGATTTAGGTGCACCGACAGAGATACGTTTCCCTTTTAAATCGGCCAAGGTTTTAATACCAGATTCTTTATTGGCAACTATTTGAATGTAGTTAGGGTAAGCAGAGGCGAGCACACGGATTTTATCCAATGGTGTTTTAAAGCCCGCATCAATATCGCCTTGGTAAGCGGCTGCGACTGAGTCACCTAGCGCGAGCGCTAATTCGCCACGACCCGCTTGCAGTAGATTGAGGTTTTCTACCGAGGCTTTGGTCGCTTGAACTGAAGTTTTAGAGCCTTCGATTCCAGTGCCATAGAGTTGCGATAGGGCAACACCAATAGGGTAATACACGCCACTGGTACCGCCAGTGAGAATATTGATAAAAGCGGGAGCTGCAGCCATAGCGGCAGCGCTGAGAGTTAATGTTACTGCAGCGCCGACGGCAACAAAACGTTTTTTGATTTTCATGATGAAATATCCTTATTTTTTATATTGTTATGTAGGGTCTTTTGAGCTGGATATGCTTGAGTTAGCCTAATATAACTACATAAAATCTGAAAAAGGTCAATTAGGCTATAGTCGATAGCTGCTACTTTTGCATCACAAAACGAAGATTTTAGGCGGTTTTGAACAAGGTTATGGTGTGAGAAAAATATGATGGTTTAAGGAAAACGGACAATAAAAAGGGCTAACTTGAGGTTAACCCTATTTGTGCGATCTGGGAGGAGTCCCAAACGACAGGACACTATTTAGTGTTATCTAAGAAACCTTTTGCTGCATTTTTTGCATGTTTTGCTGCTCTTTTTTCTTTAGCAGACATCAGCGGTTGTTTCTTCGATTCTTTACGGTTTTTTTGCTCTTTACTCATATAAAACTCCATGTACTCTTTGGTTATTCATCAGGCTAATCATGCAAGCCGTACTTAATTGAACCTGTTCCATGATGTCCTGATTGAAGCGAAATTTTTATCTCGAATTACAACATTTTAAAATTACAAATATTTAAAATCATTGATAATTATCTGTGAATTGATTTGCCTCAATGAGCGATTACAGCAAAATAATCTTATCACCGAATTCCGTACCATGATCCATCGTTCACTTAGAATAATTAACGCTAATGCTAGTGTTAACCTGTATAAGAAATATGCGATCTATCACACAGCTTTCGAATATGTGATCTAATTATGGATTGCCTAGCGTCGAGTCGATTTACCTAACATCCCGCCTAATATGCCGCGCAAAATTTGTTTGCCTAATTGGCTGCCGACAGTGCGTGCCGCTTGCTTGGACAAGGTCTCAGCTAAACCTTGGCGGCGTTTATTACCAAAAATAAGTTCACTGAACCAACCTTGTTCTTCGGCTTTTTGACCCGTTTGGCCATCATTTGCTGCATCACTTGCTGTGGATGTGGGGTTGCTGGTGGCAGCGCCACTACGCCTTTGGTTAAGGCGTTCGTAGGCCGATTCACGGTTGATGGAATGATCGTATTTGCCACCAATCGGGCTTTGGGCACGGACTTGTTGTAACTCCTCATTCGCGGCGGGTCCCATGCGGCAACGCGGCGGTGCGATGAGTGCGCGCTCGACCATAGTCGGCACGCCTTTGTCGGCTAGCATAGACACTAAAGCCTCGCCTACGCCGAGCTGGGAAATAACCTCACTGACAACCAGTTTGGGGTTAGGCACAAAGGTTTCGGCGGCGGTTTTGACCGCCTTTTGATCCCTTGGCGTGTAAGCTCGCAGGGCATGTTGAATGCGATTACCCAATTGTCCGAGAATTTCGCTCGGCACATCATCAGGAAATTGCGAGCAAAAATAAACGCCTACGCCTTTTGAGCGAATAAGGCGCATGATCTGTTCGACACGTTTTAATAAACTCGGTGGACAACCTTCAAAGAGTAAATGGGCTTCATCGATAAAAAACACTAGCTTAGGTTTTTCGGGATCGCCGACTTCGGGCAAATTCTCGAATAATTCTGACAGTAGCCAGAGTAAAAAACTTGAATATAAACGGGGAGTTAAAATCAGTTTGTTCGCTGCTAATAAATTGATAATGCCGCGCCCTTGTAAATTAGTGCGCATTAAATCTTCAAGCTGTAACGCGGGTTCACCAAAAAAGTCTTTGCCGCCATCGCGTTCTAGTCCTAGCACAGCTCGCTGAATCGCTGCGAGGGATTGGGCGCTGATCAAACCGTATTTGGCGGAGATTTCTTTGCGCTCCTCAGCAACTAAAGCCAGCATGGCCCGCAGATCATCTAAGTCGAGCAACAATAACCCTTGGTCGTCCGCCAGTTGAAACACTATGTCTAAGATGCCACTTTGGGTGTCATTTAATTCTAAAATTCGACTGAGTAAGGTTGGGCCCATTTCGCTGATGGTGGTACGCAGCGGGTGGCCTTGAACGCCCGCTAAATCCCATAACACTACAGGGTTGGCTTCGTTGTGATAATCCTCAATGCCAATTTGCGCCGCCCTTTGTAACAGCTTTTCACTTGGCGTCCCCGCCATCGCAAGACCTGAGATATCGCCTTTAACATCTGTGATGAACACTGGTACGCCTTGGCGTGAGAAACCTTCGGCTAGGCTCATTAGCGACACGGTTTTACCTGTTCCTGTGGCGCCGGCAATTAATCCATGGCGATTGGCATACTTAAGATTTAAGTGAACCTGCTGATCACCTTTCCCAATCAATAGAGTATTCAAGGGCATTCCTTATATTAACTTTAGCGCCTGTAAATGGATTGCAGCTCCATATTTAAGTCGCTGTAGCGCGTCGTTTAAGAGTATGAAAATTCACCATTGAGTGTTGGCCTTGGTATTATTTCTGTCAATGTTAGTGTTATACAGCAAAGAGCAAAATTGTTAATGTCATTGTGGTTAAACGTGTCATTATTGTTGTACTAATTAGAGCGCTTTAAAGATGAAAATATTATTGATTATGTTAGCCTTATTATCTTCACTGTTGATGTCTGGCTGTGCCGAATTAGCATGTTCTGCCAGAACCGATGTCGATCCCTATGAGCCCATGCTAGATAAACAGCGCTGCGTTTCCGAGGCGGATAGAAATCTCGACGAGTACCAAAAGGCAAAAGCAGCGGAAGAAAAACAACGGCTGAAAACGGCCATAGAGCAAGCCACTCAAAAATAGTTAATTTAGAAAGGATATCTATGAAAGGTGCGGGCGGAACACAGGGCGGGATGGGACAATTTTTTATGGGTCTTGCCATGATGTGTGGCGGATTCTATTTATTGTTCAATGCAATACAAGTGAGCTCTAGTTTTGGACTCGGCTATGGCTTATATCGAGTTAACGCCTTTGGGCAAGGCATGTCGATCACCACAGGCATGGTGATGCTACCGTTTATTATCGGCATTGTGATGGTGTTTTTTGACGCTAAGAGTAAGTTAGCTTGGCTGCTGAGTTTAGGTTCGCTAACGGCCTTGATTGTGGGGGTTATCAGCTCGATTCAATTCCACTTTAAATCCATGTCGGCCTTTGAACTGATCGTAATCCTCGTTTTGGCCTTTGGTGGTTTAGGATTGTTTTTACGCTCACTGAAAGACGCGCCCACAAGCGATACTCAAGTGAAATAACCACTAGACTCTTAATCTCTAGACTCTTAATCACTAGACGCTAGAGTGCAAATACGAAATAGAGCTGTGCATCTAAGCGGCTCAAATAGCGATGTAACGAACGGTTTAACGAGAGTTTTAACTACTGAGTGAAGGAATGCGATGCGCTGGCGTGACACTGACAGAAGCTCCAATATCGAAGATAGACGCGGCCAGCAAATGGCATCGGCGGGTGTGCCGAGTGCCTTGTTACTCAGGTTCTTGCCCTTTTTGCTGAGAACTAAACTTGGCCGCGTGGTGTTGTTCATCGGCGGCATTTATATTGCTTTTCAGTATTTTACCGGTGGTCTGTTACTCGGCCCCAGCACTCAAGCTAATCTTAGCCAATCCCAATCTAGCGCAACAACAGCGGTACAGGATGAGAATGTCCAGTTTGTGGCGGCCATTTTAGGTACCACAGAAACCGTTTGGGGCCAGTTACTAAAAGGGCAATATCGAGAGCCTAAGTTAGTGCTTTATCGCAATATGACCTCCACTGGCTGCGGTATGGGACAGGCGCAGTCTGGGCCTTTCTATTGCCCCGCCGATAGCAAGGTATATATCGATCTTAGCTTTCTCGATGAGCTTAAAACCTTAGGCGCGCCCGGCGATTTTGCCTTTGCCTATGTGATTGCCCACGAAGTAGGCCACCATGTGCAAAATCTACTGGGCACTAGCGCTAAGGTGCGCCAAGCCCAGCAATCTGGCAGTAAAGTGCAGGCGAATCAATTGAGTGTTGCACTCGAATTACAGGCGGATTGTTACGCGGGTATTTGGGGGCATTATGTTAATCAACAACTTAACTTACTTGAAGCAGGCGATTTAGCGGAAGGCATTGCCGCCGCCAGTGCAGTGGGTGACGATCGTCTGCAAAAGATGGCGGGTCGCGCCGTACAGCCCGATGCTTTTACCCATGGCAGTTCGGCGCAGCGGGTGAAATGGTTTAAGACAGGGTTTGATTCGGGTAATCTCGCCAGTTGTAATACCTTTGCTACAAAGTGATTTTATTTGATATCTCAAATGCATACCGAATATAAGTGCAAGGATAACTGAGTGGCCTTTAACGATACCTTTAGATTGAGCAGCCACGCGGTTATCACTAATGCGCAGGGACAAGTGCTATTGCTTAAGGCCAATTACGGTAACTTTGCTTGGGGTTTGCCCGGTGGCGCACTCGAGCCCGGTGAAACGATTCACGAGGCCTTGGTGCGCGAATGCCAAGAGGAATTGGGGTTAAGTGTGCGGGTTAACTATTTGAGCGGCGTGTATTATCACAGCGCCTATCAATCCCAAGCCTTTATTTTTCGTTGTGAACTGCTATTGCCTGATGGGCCTGATGTGGCAAAAAATGTGGCAGAAGACGAGTCTCTGCCAATCCAATTAAGCCACGAACATTCAGAGTTTGCCTTCCACGATATCGACACCCTCAGCGCGGTGCAGCAGCAAAGAATTAAAGATTGCCTCAATTTCAACGGGGTTGTCATGAGCGCAAAGTTTTAATGCTTTGCCAGTAAACCGCCGGCCGTTAATCGGCTTGGGTTTGCGCGAGTAAGGTTTCTAAGCAGTGTTCCTTTATCCCGTAATAGGCTTTAATGTCAGCTATTTGCGCGAGGATTGCGGCGCTGTCTTTCTGATTCTGTTGTGGCTTTTTAACGGCCAAAATCATCTTATTCTTATTGGTATGTTCTAGGCTGATAAATTCAAACACCTTAGTCGCATAACCATTGGCTTCCAAAAATAGCGCACGTAATGAATCCGTCACCATTTCAGCCTGTTGGCCCATGTGCACCCCATATTGCAGCATAGGTTTAAACAATTCTGGGCTGTGCATCTGCGGGCGAATTTGTTTATGGCAGCAAGGCGAACACATGATGATGTCGGCATTGGCGCGAATGCCATAATGAATCGCATAGTCAGTGGCGATATCGCAGGCGTGCAGGGCGATCATCACATCGGTTTGCTTAGGCGCATGGGTTCTCACATCGCCGCAGACAAACGATAATCCTTGATGATCCAGCGTAGCAGCCGTTTCATTACATAAATCGGCCAAGGCTTGGCGTAATTCCACCCCAGTCACCTGCGCATCATTGTGTAGGCTGTGACGCAGGTAGTCATGGATTGCAAAGGTGAGATAGCCTTTGCCTGAACCAAAATCGACCACATTGATCGGTTGGTCATTCTTGTGGGGTGAGGCTTCGAGTGCTTGACTGAAAACCTCAATAAATTTATTGATTTGTTTCCATTTACGCGACATCGCAGGGATAAGATTATGTTGGCTGTCCGTCACTCCTAGCTTGGTCAGGAAAGGCCGTTCGATATCCACAAAACGTTTTTTCTCACGGTCATGTTCTAATGGCGCCGCGACGGTTTGTTTAACGTTATGTGTGCTGATTTGGACTTTGCCTTTTTTGCTGATCTCAAGCTGAACTTCTGCCTCTGCCGTAGCTAAGTGGGCGCTCTTAAAATCGCTACCGAGTAACAGTTTTATGCTGGCTAAGCCTTCGTCATAACTCAGGTTTTTAGTGATGTGATTCGTCTGGTGTTGATACACAAACGACAGCATAGATTCATTTTGCAAACTGATCGGCCGAATCGTAATGCGCTGCAAGCTTTTATCTGCCCCTCGGTACTTACTCAACAATAGTTTGATCAGACTATTCTTCGCCAAGCTGTCAGCCAAAAGCTGGTAAAAATCATCAAAAGAATTAAGCGCTGAATGGGACATTATTGTTTCCGAAAAAGTAACCAAGAAAAACAGGGTGAGTATTCTAACCGCGATCCGCCGCTACCTAAAGTTATTCTCATTGAAAGGAGGGTTTGGGTCTAAAGCATTGCCCATGTCTGGCTATGTTATTGCCCCACATCTTCAAGCTAAATACTAAGCCGTAAAGGATAAAGGTGCTTTGGATAGTGAACCAAAGCGCTCCCGTATCGCGATTGTCCGTTTTTGCGAGAGTAAGCGATTAAACAACAGGGTGAGATAAAGCTAAAAAAAAGCGTCGGACTGCTTGCACTTACACAGTCCGACAAAGTGGAAGATCTATTTCGTTAAGGTTGAGTTGGTGTTAGCTCTACTTGCCAAAGGGAGAGGTTATTGGCGGTGTCAGTGATGCTGACTAATGCCCTTTGATTCCCTTGACAGGATTTGCCGAGCAAAGGACTAATGGTCATAGTTTGGGTGTTGCTGTAACTAAAGGTTGCTGTACCTGCGGTTGTTACTGAAAAATTGGTATTGATTTGAGTATTACTAGTCACCTCAGTTAAGTTCACATCACCTATGGTGTCGCCAATATCATTCTCTGCAAGATTTTGAACCAACATAGTGTAACGCGCGCCGCAACGATTATTACCGAAACTCGTTATACAGCGATTCTCAGTGTCGCTCGTGTATTCCAAGTCAAATTGCAGCGGTTTATTGACTATGTCAGCACTGATAAAGCCTGAAATATCTCGCACTGAGGTAATTCTACCTAGGCTTGTTCCTGCAGCCGAGCTTGGTTTATCCACAAGTTCTGAGACAAAGCCACCAATATAATCGAGTGAAAAAGTGCCGCCATCAGCACCATTTTCAACTGCGATCATTTCTCCCCAAGCAGTGGTCTTGATTGATGAAAATAGGTAGTTATCCGATGAATCAGCATCATAGAGTCCATTTGGGCCATCTGATTCGACTGTGGCAGTAAATTTATAGCCGCTAGCATCTTTGATATAACGGCCAAACTCACCAGACTGTGGCTGCGGTGATTTACCTTCGTAACTATCGGTATTTGCTGTATGGCTAATGGCATATTGTTGATTGGGCAGGAAAGTGACAAAACTTTCATTATCGGTTTCTGGATCCAGCACGTGCCAAGTACCAACCAGCGGATCGCTGCTATCTTCAATGCGTGTGAGGGTAATGTCTCCTTCAGTGTTATCGATAAAGCTCACCGTCAGTTTGTCTAAATTCACGGTCGCGTTATTGACTGTGCTTCCTTCATCATAAAATCCTCCAGAACCATCGGATTGCGCAATGATGCTGACACTAAAGCTGCCTGTTTGTGAATCCCAGGTGTAATGACCATATTCCACCGATGCAGCGCTTTGACCACCGTCACTTTCATGCTCGTGGATCATGATGTAGCTAGAATGATCTTTAAATGTCAGCACAGTCCGTTGGCCATCACCTTCGGTGAATAACCAGCTGCCTAAAAGTAAGTTTCGATTTGAACTGTCAAAGTGTGTTAATGCTTGAGTCTCGCTGGTTAACGTTAAGCCTGAGTTCTTGGTCGTAAAGGCTGCATTGATGTTGGCATCGAAATCAGCACTGGTGATATCGAGTACGGTATCGGCTAACAGTTCGTGGCTTGTTGCCCTCACTTGAATCCCATTTTCAACATCACAATCCTTATCTAAGGTTTGTAATAGCTGCAGGATATTAACTTTGGTGACTTGGTTACCTGCGGCAATTTCTGTGGGTGTGATCAAGTTTGCTGCCGCCGTTGCAGGAAACATTATCGCACCCACGGAGAAGGTGACATGCTCACCTTTAAGGTATTGATATTCACCGATATCACTCGTGATTCCTGCTTCTTTGGTTTCGGTTTGGTAGTTAATGCCCGCGACTGGGCTGTCCCTCAGTATTCCGGTTAGCTCAGCATTGGGGTTATCTTCGCAGGTGACTAAAGTGGCGACCGCTGTTGTCGCATTTAAAGTGCCACTGCCATTAGTTACGCTGCAAGTTTGTGCCGCAGGTTGAGTGTTAACAGTAATCGCAAAGCTAATGCCTTCGTCTTGCATGGTGGGAAATGTAAAGGCCTTATCTGTGCCATCACTTTGAATCGACAGTGTTTCTACTGCTTGACCATTTTTTTGTAATTCGAGCTTAACTGTGTCAGAAAGCCCTTTCACATTGCCTTTGATAGCAAGCTGTGGAGTCGGGGGCGGTGTCGGTGTCACTTCATCGTCGTCATTGTCGTCACCACCACAGGCAGTCAGTATTAGTCCTGCGAGTAGCGGAATAGCAAGGAGGTAGGTCGGCTTCATTATATCAATTCCTTTTATGAAACTTAGGTAGACGTATTGAGTTACGGAGCTAAATCCACAGGCGCTTTCATTGCTTTACTGCGGTTTATGCTGAGCAATCGATATACCGAAGGCATAGAACAGTTATCGATAGAAAAAGGTATATAACGGCTATCTTAAATCTGTCTTTGAAATCTATTGATTAAATTTGAATGTTATAATTATCAATTAGTTACTCGATAGCTTTAGATGATGACTAATCTGCTGAGTGCAGGGCTAGTGTGGGGACGACTCTAAATCAAAGGAGTCAATAAGCGGGGTCAAGTGTTGATATAAATCTTCTGCTTCGACGGCAATGTCATTGGCGCCATGTTCGCGGGCTTTTTGCCTTAACGCCTCAGAGGGCATAATGGTATATAAGTAAATGGGGGTTGGTATGCCAAGTTCCCTGATCATCCGTATCATTTTTAGGCCCGCCAAAGGATCGGCTTCCCGTCCCATATCGGTAATAATGGCATCGTAGCGATAGAGACCTAGTAGCGTGAGGGCATCTTGGGTTGTTTGTGTGGTGTACACCCCAATCTGTCGTTCTTCGAGGTATTGCCGTTCAGTTTGATTATTCTCAGGATGGTCATCCACCCAAAGGATCCTTGCTTTGACATTATTGGGTTCTGCTAACACTAAGGGATTGGCACGCTGAGTTTGCTGGTGGCTTGCTACTGCAAGTGTTATCGCAACAGACGCGATAAATAGCCACAGATAACGCAAGTAAACTCGTTTGTAGCTTGGCTGGGTTTGATTTGGGCTTTGTTGCCGATCACTATCGGATTGCGGTGTTTTACTAGAATCGAGATTGACTGTCGGGGTGTCGGTATTCAGGGGCGTTGTTGTTTGTGCATTATCGTTCTGTGAATTGAGGATGGCGGCAATATCATGGGATAAGCGGTAACCTCTTCCGTGGAGTGTTTGGATTATCGGAATTTCTAATCCTGCTGAAGCGAACAATTTACGAGTATCTGAAATTAGCCTAGCTACTGACCAACTGCTCACGACTGTGTTAGGCCAAATTTTTTCGAGTAAAAATGCTTGGTCACAGTGTGCCGGATAGGCTTCAATCAAGAGACTAATCAGTAGGATAACGCGTTCATCACAGTTAATGCGTTCACTATTGCAGTGCAGAGTGCGGTTTTGAACATCCAGCATAAACGTTCGAAAAGTGTAATGCATTCATGTCCTTTTGCGTTTCTAAGTCTAAGTCAGCTTAGAGTTGTTCTAAATGTTAATTATTTGTTGTGTCCTAATTCAAGCGAAACTTAGCTGTTTAGTCAACTTGATTTGTGCTCATGGGGTGGGGAAAGCTCGAATAAAAATCTGGCTACCCAGCTCATTTTCGCGAGCTCAACCGCATTTTGACGGTCTGAAACCGCACCTAATTTGTTCTTTAGGTAGCAAAATTTAACAATGGGTGTCTTGATAAACTGCTATTTTCTTTTTGATTAACTTGCCTGCTTTATCGACACCAACAGCATGAAAAACAGACTTTGCGATATCTAAACCAATTGTAGTAATCTTCATAAGTGGCCCCGTCCTCTTTCTGATGAGTTTTAGCGACTACATCGTGGCCCATTGTGAGGCCGATTAAAAGTGGATGGGTCCATTCCATTATCCATGCCTCGATCACGCAACGAACGCAAATGCCCTGCGGCAACTCCGAGGGGATGGCGTATTCCTTTGATTGTTGAGTTGTCTGTTGGTCACTAAAAGCATTAAATAGTTGTGGATGTCTTGTTTCATCCTTAATTACTACTTTCGGCATCTGTTCACAGAGTTGCCTAAACGTTCAATTGACGACGATATGTCTGATCTCATGACGTGGAATGTTGATCTGAGTAACATTGAGTAAGGCTTCACTGGTTAATTAACCGCTTACATTATATTCGTTCTTCATCGTATCTTGCCCTAAATAATTCTAGATTTTCAGCATCGTATGAGATGTAGCGATCAACCAATGATTCTAATGGGGTATTCGGATCATGAAATACTGAAGCCAATCCATTTGGAACAATGAAATCTTCAGGTAGTTCACGTTCACGTAACAGAACGACCCGATCAGATATGGACTTATGATAATAGAGCATATCTCCGATTTCGATAGGAATAAATTCACAGTTATCCACTGGATTGTATATTGACATATGAGCTATCAAAAAGAATATAGATACCGAAGTCTTCAAGTACTCGTGGAAGGTTATCCCCTTCGGCAATATAAAAACATCAATAGCAGATCTATCAAATAACAATTGCTGATAATCTCGATTAGTGTTTTTCTGAAAACCTACTATTTCCTTTGCATCGAGGAAAAATGTAGCGATTGGAAAAGCAAATTGTTCACTTTTACAAACAACGCCTTTATGTCTAAATTGTTTTGTTCCACTTTTCGAGTGAAACTTAACGACGGGATTACTAATTTGATTATCTTTATAAGAATAAAAGCCATGCCATGAGACATAAGTCACATTCGAAAATAGGTGTCTATCCAACTTAATGTTAATTAACCCATCAATATGATCTTTTGGGGAACACTCTATTATGACATCAGATTCACCATAAATAGGAGATTGCCTTTTAGGTGAGTTTTGTACTTTTATTGCTAATAAAACTGTTCCACTTTTTGATTTTAAGTAAAACTTGTTACTCATCCTAGCCTCCTTTACGAAGAATATAACGTCTTAGTATTTATGCGCTGCGCTGTTTGCAGGGCATAAATCTAAGGCAACCGCATGAGTGATTACTTTTTAAACGCTACGTTTAACTTGCAAGCAAAAGAACAAGCAACCATCCTAGCTATGGATATTTAACGAACTAGGCCTGTCTGCTAAATGCTCTAATTCTATTTAATAAACGTTCGCGATCTTGCTCCGGGCATAAATCGCCGCTGCCACATCCATGTCAATTGGAATAAATGATGCTATAGGAATTTGCTTTTTTGCGGTAGCGGTTTTTTATACAGTTTGATGGGTAATCACTTGATATCGTTTTAGCTTTATCATTCTTTGCTGGCTGGCAGAGATACTCAAAGGTTAATAGGATTAAGCACTGTCATGGAGGTGACCGTTGGCGGCATGGATGCCGTCGTCGAGCCCTCAGGGATGAGTTAATGGCGAGTCACTGGAATGACAGTGCTTAATCAATTTAGTCATTACAACATAAGTGCAAATCAAGGTGTGGCTCTTGTCTTGAGGATCAAGCGCGCAGTCGAGTTTTCTTCTGTTATAATGCCTCCTCGATTTTTTGGAGGCGAGAATGGACGTATCTTCTTTACTAGACGGCCTGAATGATAAGCAGCGCGAGGCTGTCGCGGCACCGCAATCTAGCATGTTAGTGTTGGCGGGCGCGGGCAGTGGTAAAACTCGGGTGTTGACCCACCGCATTGCGTGGCTGATGCAGGTTGAACAGCAGAGTCCTTACTCGATTCTTGCGGTGACATTTACCAATAAAGCTGCGGCTGAGATGCGCGAGCGAGTTGAAAAAGTCGCTGGCACTAATATGGGCCGCATGTGGATTGGCACGTTCCACGGCTTGGCGCATCGCTTGTTACGCACTCACTTCCAAGATGCGGGTTTACCGCAAAGCTTCCAAATCCTCGATTCTGACGATCAAGTGCGCTTGATCAAACGTATTCTTAAAAGCTTGAATTTGGATGAGAAACAATATCCTCCACGCCAAGCTCAGGGTTATATCAATGGTAAAAAAGACCAAGGATTACGCCCTAAACATATCGATGCGGGCGGTTTTCCGCTTGAGCAGAATCTGCTAAAAATCTATCAGGTCTACCAAGAGTCTTGCGACCGCGCGGGTTTAGTCGATTTTGCCGAAATCCTATTACGTGCCCATGAGTTATGGCTCAATAAGCCGCACTTGTTGGCCCATTATCAAGACAGATTTAAGCATATTTTGGTGGACGAGTTCCAAGATACCAACGCGATCCAATATGCGTGGATCCGCGTGCTTGCCGGTCAAACTGCCAATGTGATGATAGTGGGTGATGACGACCAATCGATTTACGGTTGGCGCGGTGCTCAGGTTGAAAACCTACACCGATTCTTAAAAGATTTCCCGAGTGCGACCACGATTCGCCTCGAGCAAAACTATCGCTCGAAGGGCAATATCCTTAAAGCGTCCAACGCCTTAATCGCCAATAACCCAGAACGTATGGGCAAAGAGTTGTGGACGGATGAAGCCGATGGCGATCCGATTTCGCTCTATTGCGCCTTTAATGAAATGGACGAGGCGCGCTTTATAGTCGGCCGGATTAATGATTGGCACGAAAAGGGCGGCAACCTCAGCGATTGTGCGATTTTATATCGTTCTAACGCTCAGTCGCGGGTATTGGAAGAAGCCTTATTACACAAAGGTTTAGCCTATCGAATCTACGGTGGTTTACGCTTCTTCGAACGCCAAGAAATTAAAGATGCCATGGGTTACCTGCGGTTGATTAATAACAAAGACGACGATGCGGCGTTCGAGCGTGTGGTGAATACGCCGCCCCGTGGCATTGGCGATCGCACTTTGGATATTTTGCGCTCCACTGCGCGCCAGCATGAGTTAACCCTGTGGCAGGCGAGTGTGCGTTTGCTCGACGAGAAAGTGCTCGCGGGCCGCGCAGCAAATTCTGTGCGTGGTTTCATGGACTTAATCATGACGATGCGTGAAGACACCCAAGATATGGTGCTGTATCGCATGGCCGATACAGTGATCCAAGCTTCGGGTCTTAAGGCCATGTATGAGGCCGAAAAGGGCGAAAAAGCCCACGCTAGAATCGAAAACTTAGAAGAATTAGTCACAGCGGCACGTACTTTTGAGCTACCAGAAGAGCTGGAGGACATGGGCGAACTTAACGGTTTCCTGTCCCACGCGGCGCTCGAAGCGGGCGAAGGCCAAGCCGATGCCTTTACCGATGCGGTGCAGCTAATGACGCTGCATTCTGCCAAAGGGCTAGAGTTCACTATGGTGTTCATGGCGGGGGTCGAAGAAGGGATCTTCCCGAGTAAAATGGCGCTCGAAGAGGGCGATAGACTCGATGAAGAACGCCGCCTCTGCTATGTGGGCATGACCCGCGCCATGGAAAAACTCTATATTACCTATGCGGAATCGCGCCGCATTTATGGCCGCGAAGATTACGCGAGGCCATCGCGTTTTATCAAAGAGATCCCACCGCAATATGTGGATGAAATTCGCCTCAAGGCGCAGGTTTCAACCCCGATGGCGAATAATCGTTTTAGCACCCAAAAGTCGGCAGCCACAAACGATACGGGTTTCAACGTCGGCCAACGAGTCAATCACCCTAAATTTGGTGAAGGCAAGGTGACCAACTTTGAGGGCAGCGGCGCCCAAGGGCGAGTACAAGTGAGCTTTACTGACTTTGGCAGCAAGTGGTTAGTCGTGGCTTACGCTCGTTTAGAAGCACTGTGATGACTGCCATCATCGCGATAAATGTCAGCTTTTTGTGACACGTTTTTAGGGCGCAAATTCGCATCGGGAGAAGCATGGGTATATGATGCTAAGCCTGAAAACGAGTGGAAACTTGAGGGTATTGGGAGTACCTAGTTAATGAATTTAAAGCAAAAGTGGGATGTGTATTCCCGTCTTACTCGAATCGACCGCCCCATAGGTACGCTATTATTGCTGTGGCCATGTTTGATGGCGCTAATGTTAGCTGCGGGTGGTATGCCGGATCTTAAGGTCTTGGTTATCTTTATTATTGGCGTAGTGATCATGCGTGCCTGTGGCTGCATTATTAACGACTATGCCGATCGCGATCTCGATTCTTTTGTGGAACGCACTCGAACACGCCCACTGGCCAGTGGTGAAATCAGCACCAAAGAAGCGCTGATACTGTTCGTCATTTTAGGTTTATCCGCTTTTGGTTTAGTCTTATTACTCAATGGATTAGTCGTTAAATTATCCGTTGTCGGTATTATCCTCACGATTATTTATCCTTTCACTAAACGCATCACCAACATGCCGCAGATGTTTTTAGGCATAGTGTGGAGTTGGTCTATCCCTATGGCTTACGCCGCACAAACGGGTGAAGTGCCGATGGAGGCTTGGTGGTTATTTGCCGCCAATTGGTGTTGGACAGTCGCCTACGATACCATGTACGCCATGGTCGATAGGGACGATGATCTCAAAGTAGGCATTAAATCTACTGCGATTTTGTTTGGTAAATATGATCGCCAAATCATAGGTTTATTTCAGCTTGCCGCCTTGGCTTGCTTTATCGCCGCAGGTTGGAGCGCCGACCGTGGTTTACTGTATGGTTTAGGCATACTGACTTTTGTTGGCTTTAGCACGTACCAACAAATGCTGATCTTTGGTCGCGAGCGAGCCCCTTGTTTTAAAGCCTTCCTCAATAATAACTGGGCAGGTTTAGCCTTATTTGTTGGGCTGGGTGCGGATTATTTGATTTAAGGGGGATTGAGCCGTTAGTTTGAACATCGACTTTGCTTTTTGGCCTCTCGCTCTGAGAGGCCTTCATATAGACTCCAATCTCTATCCCCCTGAATACGTAGGTTTACATTTTAAGTCCGATAATTGACTAGAGCTTACTGGTTTTTGCTGCCGTGTTTAGCCTATAGTGCTGAGTCCTAAGTGTTAAGTTTATATTGGCATCTATGACTAACATCATGCTTAAGTAACAAGGAGTCGTTATGTTTATTCCGCCAGGATTTGCACGGGTTAGCCCGTACATGATTATCAACAATGCCGATAGTTTAGTGGCCTTTATGCAAAAAGCCTTTGATGCTAAAGCGCTACATATTTCCCATCGATTGGATGGCAAAATAGCCAATGCGCAGATGCAAATCGGCGACTGCCTATTTATGTTAAGCGAGGCGAGTGAAGCGTTTCCGCCAATGCCTGCATCCTACTATTTGTATGTGGAAGATGCCGATAAATCGGTGGCTCAGGCGCTCGCGGCTGAGGGCGAATTAATCATGGATGTGGCGGATAAACCCTATGGCGATCGCCAAGGTGGAGTGCGGGATCCCGTGGGTAATTTGTGGTGGATATCCCAGCGTTTAGCCGCAGGGCCATATCAGGATTGATCGTCAAGTGATAACCAGTCAAAGGAGGTGAGGTATGCCGTGCCAGTTAACCCGATTATTTGGAATCGAATTACCAATTATTCAAGCGCCTATGGCGGGTGTGCAGGACAGTGCTTTAACGATAGCCGTGTCTCAAGCGGGTGGGCTTGGCTCCTTGCCCTGTGCCATGTTATCCCTCGAAGCCTTAGGTGCCGCCCTGACACAGATCCGTGCCCAAACGACTAAGCCCATCAATGTAAACTTCTTTTGTCATTACGAACCCGAACCGCAAGCGGCGAAACAAGCTGCATGGCTCAAGCAACTCGCGCCTTATTTTGCTGAGTTGGGTGTCCATACTGATAGCCAAGCTGCGGGAGCACAACGCGCACCTTACACGAGTGCTCAGGCTGAAGTGTTAGCCAAATTCAAACCTGAGGTGGTGAGTTTTCACTTTGGTTTACCCAATGAAGACTTGTTGCTGGAGATAAAGTCTTGGGGTTCTAAGATCATCTCGACGGCGACCACAGTGGAAGAAGCGCTCTGGTTAGAAGCGCGTGGCGTAGATGCCATTATTGCGCAGGGTTTAGAAGCGGGCGGCCATAGGGGACATTTTTTATCCGATGATTTAACCGAGCAGCTCGGCACTTTTAGTTTATTGCCGCAAATCATCGCTGCCGTGGATATTCCTGTTATTGCAGCGGGTGGCATAGTCGATGCCAAAACCGTGCGTGCCGCTATGGCGATGGGCGCTTCGGCGGTGCAAGTGGGGACGGCCTATTTACTTTGTCCTGAATGCACCACCAGTGATATTCACCGTGCCGCCCTGCAAAGTGAGGCGGCGCAACATACGGCTCTGACTAACTTATTTTCCGGTCGCCCTGCCCGTGGCATAGTGAACCGTTTTATGGCCGAGATGGGGCCGATAAATGAGGCTGTGCCAGATTTCCCCTTGGCATCCTCGGCAGTTGCAGGCTTAAGAGCTGCGGCCGAGCGACAAGGGTTTGGTGATTTTAGTCCGCTCTGGTGCGGCCAAAATGCAACCGGCTGTCAGGCGATTCCTGCCGCAGAGCTCACTAAGCAATTGGCGCTAGGCTTGATAGTTTAAAATATTGTATTGATAGACTATTAATACTGACTTTTCTGCTCACTAAGGCTTACATTTTTCATGGCCGCAAATCACTGGCCCTATAGTGCGGATGCGAGTGGTCTATCAATTTAAGGAAAACACTATGTTGTTGCGTCAAATCATTGTTATGTGCCTTGCCGTCGTGAGTTTTGCTACGTTTGCGGGCGACAAAGCCTATCAAAATATTGCACTTAAAACCTATCCCGAACAGCAGCAAGTGACCTTAGGCAGTGTTGCGGGTGACAAGCCGATATACCTAAAGTTTTGGGCAACTTGGTGTCAGCCCTGTATGGAACAAATGCCGCATTTTGAAGCCCTGCAGAAGAAGTATCAGGACAAGATTAATATCGTCGCACTGAACATCAATATTAATGAAGAGCAGCCTAAGATCGCTGACGTTATCGCGCGTTTCGGGCTCACTATGCCAGTGTGGTTGGATAATGAAGGTGAGTTGGGTGTGGCTTTAGGCTTGGTCGGCACGCCCTATAGTGTATTGATCAATCGTGCGGGTGATGTGGTTTACACTAGCCACGAGTCAGACGCTAATTTAGATAAGTTTATCGATATGTTGGCGAATGGCCAAGAGTTGACCGCGCAGACAACTGAAGCGCCCAGTGCCGCGCAAACGGCTAAGTTACTCAAGCCTTGGGAACAAGGTGAGCATCTACTCTTTTTCACTGCAACCTGGTGCGATTGGTACTTGGCCGAGAGCCGCCCAGAAATGTCGAAAGAGTGTATTGCCGTGCAAAAAAGCTTAAATAATCTCGCGCAAAAAGTGCCGAATAAAGCGTGGCACGGTGTGGTCAATCACCTGTGGACAGACGATAAAGCGCTCGAAGATTTTAAGCAGCTTTATCAGACTAAAATCGATTTTAGTATCGATGAGTTAGGCGTGTTATTTAATCATTTTAAAATCCGCAATATTCCGACGTTACTTTGGGTTAAGGACGGGAAAGTCGTTCAGCGCATTACCGATTTTAGCCAGCCAGAGCAACTCGTTAAGCAGCTCTCGGCGCAATAAGCTCATTTCAACTGTTAGGCTTTTGATAGAATGCCGAGTGTTTTCCATCTTATCGTTGGATTGTATTGTGGGGAGTGTTAGCACTATGACGCCGATTTTCAGTAATGCCGCGATTGGTCGTAGTTTGTTGATTTTGCTCTTATGTGCTGGCGTGTTCTTTTTTATCGACTTTTTAGTGCCTGCCTTAGCCGCCTTGATTGTGTGTTTTTCGAGTTGGCCTCTTTATCAAAAACTATTGGCAAAATGCGGTGGTCGCTCGGCGTTAGCGGCAACTATTGCCCTGTGTTGTATTGTGCTCGGGCTGATTATCCCGCTGGTGTTTGTATTTTCCTATGCGTTACAAGAAATTAGAACTTGGGTTGATTGGTTGGTGTTTACTAACCAACACGGTTCGCCCGTGCCCTTGTGGATCAAAGATTTGCCTTGGATGGGTGAGTGGTTAACCCTGCAATGGCAGCAATTTATCGGTGAACCCCACGAGCTAGGTAAAATCATCAGTGCCATCAGTGGTCAGAACCTGAGTGGCATTTCCCGCTGGGTACTGCAATTGGGCTGGAATACTTTAGGGTTGTTATTGACCTTGCTCTTTATGCTTATTACGTTGTTTTTCCTCTATAAAGATGGCGAGCAAGTGGCCAAACAGCTGGATATTGTCGGCGAGCGAGTATTGCCCGCCCGCTGGCATAGCTTCTCCCGTGTGGTGCCTGCTACGGTCAGTTCGACTGTGATTGGCATGACGCTTATCGCGATCGGTGAGGGCATAGTGCTGGGGATCGCCTATTGGATAGCGGGTGTGCCTTCGGCCGTGGCTTTTGGGGTGTTAACTGCCTTTATGGCCTTGGTTCCCGGCGGCGCGCCAACCATGTTTACCTTGATTTCACTCTATCTTGTCGGCACTGGCGATATGACGGCGGGCGTCGGCTTATTCCTTTGGGGCAGCATAGAGCTGTTTATTGTCGATAAAACCTTAAGGCCTAATCTTGTCGGTGGGCCGATTAAATTGCCTTTCTTACCGACTTTTTTCGGTCTGATCGGCGGCGTGAAAACCATGGGATTTGTCGGTTTGTTTGTTGGCCCCGTGTTGATGGCCTTGCTGGTGGCGATTTGGCGGGAATGGTTAAGGGAAGAACCTGAAATAATACAAAGTGATAAATAGGCGGGAGCTAAAAGTTAAGGTTTAGTCTACCCTAAGGCATTTTTGCGCTCATCGGTGTAAAACCACCAAGGTTTAGCATCTTCGCCCGCCATAAAACGGGTGATGGAGATAAACACATCGAGCATGCAGGGGTCGTGTCTTTTTCCGGTCAAACGATTGAGTGCTTGATACAGGTCGTAGGGATTTTGCCCCAGCAGTTGCTCAGGTTTATCTATGCCGAGCAAACGTAAATCCGCCGCACAGGCTTTGCCAATATTCGGCAAATCAGTTAATTGCTTCACCTCGGCACGCACTACTTTCGCAGGATTCATTTTTATCCCTAAGCAAATGAAATATAAAATCTAGGCTAGTTTGCCGCCTTTACCTTCCTTGGTAAAGGCGGCAAAAGCTTAGAGTTTACTGATATCGACGTTCAAGCTGTCTAAGTGTTTTAGAATTTCAGGGTTCACATTAGTATCGACACGCCCGCCTAAATGCTCAGCAAAAAACTGTTCAGTGGCGACAATCGATGCCAGCTTGTTGGCGCGTTTACTGAATCCATGTCCTTCGTCTTTTGCCAGCACGTACTTAACGGGTAACGATTTTTGGTACATTTTTTTCGCAATATTATCTGATTCAACTTGAGTCACTCGCGGATCATTCGCTCCTTGGATAAGCATCAGCGGTGCTTTTATGTTATCGACAAAATTAATTGGGGAGCGGTTCTCCATATCTTGTTTTTGTTCAGGAATTAACGGGTCTCCCACTGATTCAAACCATTGACCTAAATAGGGGCGCCAGTAATCGGGGAAAGACGCCATTAGCGTGACTAAGCTTGACGGCCCCACATAGGCGATCACAGCTTGGTAAAGATCTGGGGTAAAAGTCGCGCCGGATAAAGCCGCATAACCACCGTAAGATGCGCCAAAGATCCCCAAGCGATTTTTATCCGCAATCCCTTGTTCAACCAAGTAATTTGCACCATCAGTTAGGTCATCTTGCATACTGCCAGTGCCCCAATTGTTATTGCCTAAGTTGAGGAAGTGTTTGCCAAATCCTGTCGATGCGCGAAAGTTTGGCTGTAACACGGCATAACCACGGTTGGCATAGAACTGAGCAATCGCATGGAAGTAACCAGAGTCTAGCGCCCAGTAGTCCCGAGCCCAAGGGCCGCCATGGGGCAGAATGATGGTGGGTAAATTGTGCTGGTTTCCCTTTGGTAATGTCAAATAAGCCTGAATTTTTACACCATCCCTTGCGGTATAGACTAGGGATTGTCTGGGTGATAGCAGTTCTGGTTGTATGCTTGGAGGAATATCTGCGAGTAAGTGGATATCACCATTAATGACATTGTATTGGTAATCTAAGCTCGATGCCCTATCGCTCGCGACGTTGATCTGCCAGAGATTATTTTTCTCGTTACGTTCGGTAATGGTTATTTCAACATCTTGATTAAAATGCCTATTGATCACATCCCAGTGCTGAGCAAACTCAGTATCAAGTGGATATGTTCTTAAGCGACCGCCGTAATAGGAAATGGCTAAAGGTTCACCAGCATCGTTAAACAATACCTGATAAACATCCGCTTCATCGTTAGGATCTTTGTGCAAGGTTTCATATTTTCCCGTCATAAGATCAACTTTGAGCAGTTGTTGTTTATCCCGCTCACCGATGTTGGCACTGATATAGGCGAGTTTTTTCGCATCGTTTACTTTTAAGATATCAATGCTTTCCCCCTTAGCTGTGTGGATTATTTTACGCCAAGTGCCATCAATGAGTGTGTAGAGGCTATAGCTGTTATCTAGATTAGTGCTACTGCCTATAACGGGATGCCCTTGTTTATTAAACTTCATTTGCACCAAGTTTAAGTTGTTTTCAAAAATAGGCGTTAGCTTGCCATCATGGGTGTTGAGCCAATAGATATCCATCCGACTCGGTTCATCGTGGTTCGCCATCACAACCAGCTGCTCAGGGTTATCCTTGGGCTGTTCCATGACGCTGTATTTCACCTTGTCATTGTGCGTCAGTTGCTGCTCTTTTGGCTCTATTTTGCCTTGGGGAGTTTCAAAGCTGAGTTTAAAAATTTGGGTGTTTTCATTTCCCCCTTTATCTTTCATAAAAAAGAGTTCGTTACTGTTTGATGACCATTCAAATTCTTTAATAGGTTCAATGGACTGCGTTAAGAGTGTCGCACTTGCAAGATCGCTTTTATCCGCCATTACATAAATATTGCTCGCACCTTGGTATTCCTTTGTGAAGGCTAACCATTTACCGTCGGCGGACATTTTTAAATGGTGAATATTTTGCTCATTGAAAAAATCTTCGATGGGAATGAGCGGCACTTGGGCTTGCTGGCTGTTAAGCCTATCCGTATTGGCTTTTTGCTCTGTGGTTGAGGTTGAACAGCTTGCGAGTAGCATAGCGGCAATAGCAGCACTGCATAACTGGCTTGTGAAGGAGGATAATCGCATTGTTGTAACCTTGAGTTGTTAGAAGTGACATCATGTTAATACGAAAATTAATTATCGTAAAACAATAAAATTATATTTCTTTGCAATATATTTTACTGAACGAGTATACTAGCCAAGGTTAAAGAGCACTGGGATTGGATTAAATTTAGGATTGAGTGATGAATAAAAACATAGAAAAGTTAATAAAAATCAGTGCATTTTTCCGGTGGGTGATTTTGTTGGCCGCTACGATTGTGGTGGTGTATCTGGGTTATAGCTACTTAGTCCATGATGAGATACGTTTTGGATCGAATAATGGATTGTTCCAAGCGCTATGGGTATCGCCTGATGCGAGTCAAACCCTGTTGCTGTTAATGTTAAGTCCATTGTTTATCACGTTTTTACTGGGTGTTTATTGGCTGCAAAAATTATTAGCCTACTATCAAGACGGCTTGTTTTTTAGCGACGAAAGTATGCATTGTTATCTGTGGTTGGTTTGGCTTAAGGTTGCCGCCTTAGTGATAGAGATACTGCAAACCTTAGGCGTAGGTTACTATCACAAGTCGCTTTTTGAGGATACCCGTATCGACTTGGCGCTCGATTTTGGCAATATCACCACGATTTTATTGATGTTGCTGATTGTTTATTTGCTTAAAGCTGCCCGAGATTTTGAGGCAGAAAACAAAGAGTTTGTGTAATTTTGGACATTATCGTTAATTTAGACGTCATGATGGCGATACGGAAGGTGAGTTCTAAGGAGCTTGCCAAAGCGGTTGGCATTACCGAAGCGAATTTATCCCTGCTAAAACGTGGCAAGGTGAAAGGCGTGCGTTTTGAAACACTGGCGAGTATTTGTGAGTACCTGTCGTGCCAGCCTGGGGATATTTTAGAATATCGTAAGAGTGATACATCGGACTGAGTTCTGCCGTTTTAGCCTTGTTCAACACATCCTAGGACGCACTTAGTTAAGTGCTATCCTAGGCTTGCCGTGGTTAGGCTTTAACCAGTGTAGTCAGATCCGCTGGGCGATAGTAAACCGATTTTAGTACCTTACCTTGGCGAACCACTTTACCTGCCATTTCCACATCTTTAGCGCATTTCGCTATGATGAAATCACCTTGCTGACTACCGACAATTTCAACACCTTGCTCGGCATAAAAAGCAATTGTCTCAGCAAGTTCCTGCTCATTACGGCACACTTTACTCATATTGCTCGAGTGGACTTCATCCCAGCAGCTAATAAAGTCGATTTCACGGTTTTGAGCCACGCAAAGCAACAAGTCAATCAGGTAACTGATTTCGAGTCTGTCCGTCATTGCTTGCGCGCCTAAGTGCACTAAACGCCCCATTAATACATACACAGAATCCACAATGGCATCGGCCTGCTCGATACGGCTATCGGCTTCGGCAAGTTCAGTTAACTCTTCAATAATCAGCGAAGTATGTAGCGTGTCGGCCTTGTCATCTAAGGAGTCAACATCATTAACGGGCAAGTCGAAGGTGCTGCGAAACTCACTGATATCTCGATATAAGTGGTCATAAATAGGTTGAGTTAAGCGGGTGAGTTTCATCTGATTTGCCTCGAAATAAAGAGTTTGGCGGCAATTTTAAAGAAATGCGTCGCAGAATACAAAGTTCAGGCTGCCTCGGTAGACTGGCTCAAAATGTTTGCATTAACTTTTTATCATAAAAAGTGGCTTTGTTTTACTTCTTCATTCAGTGCCAGTTACACTGCAAAACCTAATCATCACAAGATAAATACAATAATAAAAGAAAGAGGAGTCATTCATGTCGGACCGTCTAATTCCCGTGCTGTTACTGTCTACTTCAGTACTGACGGGGCTCACTGCTTGCAGTGATAACACCACAGAAAACACAGTTAAAACCAGCGAAAACGCACCAAAAAGCCAAGACGTAGCTGCTCAAATGCCGATTGGCATTAATGTCGCGGCTATGACGCCAACGGTAAAACCAGGGGATGATTTTTATACCTACGCCAATGGCGAATGGATGAAAACAACGATGATCCCAGCCGATCGCTCCAGCACTGGCGCTTTCCTCGTTGCCTTTGAAGCGACCGAAAAGCATAAAACCAGTTTGATTGCCGATCTGGTGAAAGCGCAACATGCGGTGGGGAGCGACGAAGCGCGTATCGCCGATTTCTACAAGGCTTACACAGATACCGCCGCTATTGATGCCGCAGGAATGAAACCTGCTGAGGCGGATATCGCCCGTTATGAGGCCATTGCGAGCAAGCAAGATTTATCCGCAGCATTAGGTGAAAACCTGCGCGCCGATGTTGACCCTCTCAACGCGACCGATTTCCATACCGAAAACCTGTTTGGGATCTTCGTCACCCAAGGTTTAGCCACGCCGGGCGAAGTTTTGCCTTACTTTTTGCAGGGCGGTTTAGGCTTACCCGAGCGCGAATACTATCTGTCTGCCGATCCTAAAATGGCCGACATTCGCAGCGCTTACCGTGCTTATATTGAAACCTTGCTCAAAGATGCGGGCGTGAGCGATGCCGCAGCCCGTGCCGATCGTATTTTCGCCCTTGAGAGCAAGATCGCTGCCGCTCACGCTAGCCGTGAAGATAGCGAAGATTTCGCTAAGTCTTCGGGCGTGTGGAGCCGTGCTGACTTTGATGCTAAAGCACCGGGCATCGACTGGACTGCTTTCCTCGCGGCGGCGCAACTGGGCAATCAGCCCAAATTTGCAGCCTACCATGCGACGGCAATTACAGGACTTTCTGCGCTGGTGGCCTCTGAGCCTTTAGAAGCTTGGAAAGATTGGCTCGTGTTCCACCAGATCAACAGCCACGCCGATGTGTTGCCATCGACTATAGACAACGCTTCGTTTGCCTTTAATGGCACTAAACTTTCTGGCACGCCAGAGCAGCGTAGCCGCGATAAACGTGCCTTAGCGGCACTCGATCAATACTTAGGTGATGCCGTAGGCCATGCCTATGCCGAGCAATATTTCCCTGCTTCGGCCAAGGCTGAAGTCAGCACTATGGTGGATAACATAGTGGCGGCTTTTGGTCAGCGAGTGGAAAAACTCGATTGGATGGACCCTTCCACTAAGAAAGAAGCCCTAGCAAAAGTAGCGACTATGGCGGTGGGCGTGGGTTATCCCGACAAATGGCGCAATTACGACAGCTATGCTGTAACGGCGACCAATGCCTACGCGAATGCCATCAATGGTGAAAAAGTAGAGTACAGCCATCAGCTCGCCAAGATTGGTAAACCAATGGATAAAGGCGAGTGGTGGATGACGCCGCAAGTGGTGAATGCGGTGAACTTGCCGGTGCAGAATGCGCTGAACTTCCCTGCGGGTATTTTACAGCCGCCATTCTTCGATGCTAAAGCCGATGCGGCGTACAACTATGGTGCGATTGGTGCTGTGATTGGCCATGAAATCAGCCATAGCTTTGATAACAATGGTGCGGCATTCGACTCGACTGGCGCTATGCGTAACTGGTGGACGCCAGCTGACTTTGCCCAGTTTGCTAAGCAAGGCGATGCCTTAGCTCAGCAGTTTGATACCTATGCGCCTTTCCCAGATTTACACGTGAATGGCAAGTTGACCTTAGGTGAAAACATTGCCGACGTGGCGGGTTTAGCCGCGGCACTCGATGCGTACCATGCCTCGCTTAACGGTAAAGAAGCCCCAGTGATTGAAGGCTTTACGGGCGATCAACGCTTCTTTATCGGCTTTGCGCAAACCTGGGCCACTAAGATGCGTGACGAAGCCCTGCGTGCTCGGGTAGCAACCGATGGACATGCCCCAGGCATGTATCGCGCACTGACTGTGCGTAACTTAGATGCTTGGTATACTGCATTCGATGTTAAGCCTGGCGATAAGCTGTATTTGGCTCCAGAAGATCGCGTTAAGATCTGGTAAAGCCTGTCTGATTAACAACGGTAAATAAGGGGAACGTTAGATTCCCCTTATGCGTTTGGAGATCCTCTGAACACTCTGTTTGGCGGAAAGATTAAGCCTTGTAAGATGATATTTATTATTGTGATTAAGGGATGAAGTATGGCTGCTGATAACCGCTATTTTTACGAACCGAGCAAAGGCCATGGCCTTGCACACGATCCTTTAAATGCGATTGTGGGGCCTCGACCGATCGGCTGGATTTCATCACGCAATGCCGAGGGGCAACGCAATCTCGCACCTTACAGCTTTTTCAATTGTTTCAACTACAAACCGCCCATCATCGGCTTTGCCAGCACAGGTTGGAAAGACAGTGTCGCCAATATCGTCGAAACAGGGGAGTTTGTGTGGAACCTCACCACCCGCGGCTTAGCCGAGCAGATGAATCAAACCTCCGCCATGCTGCCACGCGGTCAAGATGAGTTTAGCTTTGCCGGACTCACGGCTAAAGCAGGCACCATTGTTAAGGCAGACTTAGTGGCTGAAAGCCCAGTGAACTTCGAATGCAAATTGTCCCAATGTATTCAACTCACCGCCGCCAATGGCGACAAGATTGATACTTGGTTGGTGTTAGGTGAAGTGGTGGCCGTGCATATTGCCAAGCATTTACTCAATGCCGAGGGGATTTATCAAACCGCCCTCGCCGAGCCCGTATTACGTGCCGGCGGCCCATCGGCCTACTATGGGATCTGTGAAGATCTGCGTTTTGATCTACATAGACCACAAGTGTAAGGGGCTGCTCAGTCGCCGCAGGGCTTTGGGTGTTTAACCCTGAGTTGGTTTATGGTTGTGGTGTTAAAGGTTTATACATTAGTAATTAAAAGCTAAATCAACGTCGTGGGGCTGCACCCCACACCCGACCAAGGAGGACTGCTCGTCCTATCCTCCTTGCTAATGTTTTCACAAGCAGCCATGACGCCCCTAGCGAAGTTACATGCATTAGTTAGTGGTCTCATACTCCTATAAAAATCGCCTAACGGCTCAGATGGGACATCCCTGTCCCCCCGAGCCTGCGCCATCATCCATGATGTCGCCACGGCCCCACTCAAACAACTAAGAGCTATCTGCGTATTTCGACAACTTCGCAGGGGAAGGTGAACTCCTGAGATTTCGGTGTTAGCGGCTAATCTCAAAAGAGTTCTACCTGTCCTATCATTTTCCCCTGCGGCAACTCCGAGGGGATGGTGAATTTCTGGTGTATTGGTGTTGGCTGCGATTGACTGAAAAAGATATGCATGTCCTATCTTTGAAAAAGCCTTCGGTGAGCAGAGTATTGTCTTGACTCACCGGGAGCGTCCATATATGGCCAGATTTTTCCCGAAAACACGCGATTTAAGCTGGGTGGCCAGATTTTTCCCTGCGGCAACTCCGAGGGATGGTGAATTTCTGGTGTATTGATGTTGGCTGCGATTGACTGAAAAAGATATGCATGTTCTATCTTTGGTTCTTTAATAATACTACATCCCCCCTCTTAGTTTCTTCCCAAAAAATACGGATATATGGCTTATTTGAAGGATAAATATAACCTTGATACTTTCCATTTATTGACTTGCAGTTTGACTTACGGATACTCCCAGGGTTTTCTATTTCATCAAAATTACGGTGATATCTTTTTTTAAATATGTAGCCCAAATTTCCACATGTTGAATTTCCATAATCTACATTATAAGTTCCGTCAAAATTATTTTTATCAAATGCATTTTGGGCATTAGAATGCTGAGATTTAGAAAGTAACCCACCTAAAAACAAGAGTAGGAATAAAGATCCAATAACTGCAAAAGTATTAATAACTATTTTCATAAATCAAATCCATTTCGGGATAGTCTTATTTAATTTTATTTATCGCTTCTAAAATCGACGTGATCTGATATTTAGGCACCTTGATCACTTTCTTTTGTTGTCCGTATACTTGAACCTCAAAACCCTCTACATTCTTCTCAACATAGCCCAAAGGAACAGAAACCCCTACCGTTTCATAAACTTGGCAGCCTAAGACTCCACCGCAATTTCTAACATCAGTATCAATTCGAACGAGCGCTCTTTTGTTACCATCGTCGCTGATTGCTCTATCGAAATGAGCCCAATCAAGAAGCATTATTTCAGTATAGATTTGAATTTCTTTCGGCTTCTTAGATAGACCGCTATCGGTCCAAGCACGAAGCATCAGCGAATCTTGATATTCAGTACTAATGGTAGCCGTCTTAGCAAATTTATCGACGTCGATTTTTACCTTTGGCGCATATGGTTTTACATTGTCTGGACCATAGACATATTTAAAATCTTCTACAGTAAATTTTGTTTTATCTATTTTTTCAAATATTCCAGCACTCTCGCCTGTTATGTAATCATAATTAATATGACCGCTGAACCAATAAGTATGACAAGACTCAGTAATAACAGCACTTTTTATATTTGAATCAAACTCAACCGGAACGCCGTCAATAGTAATTACTTTTTTATATGGGTTTTGCGACTTAAACTCTTTTGGTGCTAATGTTCCAGTAAACTTAAACTTGAGGCCACTCAATGGTAAATAATCAGCATCTGTATATTTGTAATTTGAAGAGTCAGAAACAACATTGAAATAGAGCTTTAAATACTTATCTTTACCAATATATGAAAATTCTGGCCCAGCAATAGCAGCGTATACCTCCGCACTACACTGGCTGTCATCTATCTTTGTTACTAATGACGAGCTAGTTTTTGTTTTATTAATTACGCTTTTATTTGCTGTTCCAGTTACCTGACACCCTGTAAGCACAAATACTAATACTAATACTAAAAATTTATTTATCATTTTAATTATTTTTAAACTTATACTATTTAGCATTGTAATAAAATTTATCTCTTCAAATTCTTCTCTATAGTAGAAGCACATAATGCTCTTTTATCTAACAACGTCAGCCAAAAGCACCTGACTAAAAATTATGTATCTTACGTTTTTGTAACCAAAAAATTAACTGCTTAGTCTGCATTTTTTTTCTTGTTTATGGCATCAATAATGCCAGCAGCAATAACAAACAAAGTGCCATTTAAGAATACCAGTAAGCCAACAGTTTCATGAATCGAGCTTTTTGAACCAGAGAAAACAATATATCCAAATAAGTAAAGCAAAACACCAACAATAAAGAAAATGATTTGCATAATAAATCTCCTTATAAATCCATATTTAAAATATAGCGCTACCAACACGTGCAGCTTTAAATTGTGGACAAGCCATAACGAAAAACTATCACAGTACACATAAGCATTTTCTTCATTAGACTACTATAAAGTGTGCATAATTAATCACTTGCAATAAAAGGAACTTAACAGCTTTTTGTTCAATACACCATACGAAAAATGTATATGCGCATTTTTAAAACCGTTCACCTAATCGCTACAACGTATAAGTCATCAAATTTTAAATAAAAAAGATAGGACAGGCAAAGCTCTTTTGGGATAAACAGCCGACACCGAGATTACAGTTGTTCACCTTCCCCTGCGAAGTTGCTGAAGGGCGTTGAAGAAAATAGCGTGACGCAGACAGGACGTCTGCGTAGCTTTCGGGGGGAAGGGACACCCCATCGGAAGCGTTAGCTATTTTCGAATAAGCACGAAGCCACTAACTAATGCATGTAACTTCGCTAGGGGTGGCAAGGGAGTTCCAAGAGGGGATTGCTGTTGATCCCCTCTTGGTCGGGTGTGGGTTGAAGACCCACGACTTTAATCTTTTGCTTAAGCAACAAATAACCTTTGGATAAGCAAATTTACTTAGTGGGTGTATCCACAAAAAGTGAAATACGGCGTAACGTAAAAATAAAACCCCAGTAAAAACTGGGGTTTATTATTTAAGCCTATGCTGGCAAAGGTTAGCCAGCCAAGCATACAAATTATCGCGTTATTTGATAAACGCGAACGCATCACCGTAGAGATGTGCTTCTTCTACACCAATCTCGCGGAAGATTTCCCGTGCTGCACCCACCATGTCGAAACGGCCGGCGATATAGATGTCGTAGCCATTTAAGCTGACAAAATCTTGTTTGATTTGCGCTAACAGATTAGCGGTTTTACCTTGCCAATTGGCTGGCGCTTCTTCGATGACTGGGACGAAGTGCAACCAAGGGTGAGCGTCGTGCCACTCGCGGGCAATGGTTTCAAAATACATGGCATCTTGGGTGCGACAACCCCAATACAGCATAGTTTCAACCTGTTGGCCGAGGGCGATTTGGTGCTCGATGATACTTTTAATGTAAGAGAAACCTGTACCGCCGGCGATTAACAGGCGAGGGCGAATGCTCTCGTGACGCAGGTGGGCTTCGCCGCCTGGGGCTTCGATGTCGATAGTGCTGCCATCAAGGGCGCAGGCTTTCAGGCGCTCGACCACTTGCATTGGGTAGCTTTCACTTACAGCGGCGCCAATGTGTAATTCGATCAGCTCGGCGTTTGGCGCTGATGCGATAGAGAAGGGGCGTTTATCTTTTTCACCCATGACAACACATAAGTATTGCCCCGCTTGGAAATCGAAGGCGGTTTCAGGCCTTAACAATACTTGATATACGGCATCGTTAAATGGGTTAACTTTCTCTATCTTACAACGTATGGTTTTCATCAAACTTCCTTTGCACCTTTCTTCAACAGTATGTGTCTAGGTGTCGCTTTAGAGGCCTGTTATTGGCCTATTCTCTTGGCTTAAGCCGATACTTGAGTAATGGCTTAAGCTGAATTATAGGGTTGGGCTGTCGTCTATGCCTAACTCATCCCAGATTGAGTCGATCTTTTGTTTTACTTTTGGATCCATCACGATTGGCGTGCCCCATTCGCGGTTGGTTTCACCTTCCCACTTATTGGTGGCATCGAGTCCCATTTTTGAGCCTAAGCCCGCAACGGGTGAAGCAAAATCGAGGTAGTCGATCGGGGTGTTTTCGATCATCACAGTATCGCGTTTAGGGTCCATTCGGGTGGTGATCGCCCAGATCACATCCTGCCAGTCACGGCAGTTCACATCTTCATCCACTATGACAATAAACTTAGTGTACATAAATTGGCGCAGGAAAGACCACGCGCCCATCATCACCCGTTTGGCGTGTCCCGGATATTGTTTACGAATAGAGATCACTGCCATGCGGTACGAACAACCCTCAGGCGGCAGATAAAAATCAACGATCTCAGGATATTGCTTACGTAAAATCGGCACAAACACTTCGTTTAATGCGACCCCCAGCATGGCGGGCTCATCCGGTGGACGGCCAGTGTAAGTGCTGTGGTAGATGGCATCTTTACGGTGAGTGATGTGGGTAACGGTAAATACTGGAAACTTATCGGTTTCGTTGTAGTAACCCGTGTGATCGCCGTAGGGGCCTTCTTCCGCTAGTTCCTCAGGATCGATATAACCTTCGAGGATGATTTCACTGGTGGCGGGCACTTCTAAGTCACAGCTTAATGCCTTACAGACTTCGGTACGTTCACCGCGCAGTAAACCGGCAAAAGCGTATTCGCTCATGGAATCGGGGACTGGGGTGACGGCACCTAAAATGGTCACAGGATCGGCGCCGAGTGCGACCACAACCGGATAACGCTCACCGGGGAATTGTTGTTTAAAATCAGCAAAATCTAACGCGCCACCACGGTGGGATAACCAGCGCATGATCAGCTTGTTTTTACCCAGTAATTGTTGGCGATAAATGCCTAAATTCTGACGACTCTTGCGCGGGCCTTTGGTGATGGTTAAGCCCCAGGTCACCAGTGGCGCGACATCGCCCGGCCAGCAATGCTGAATAGGCAATTTAGTTAAATCGACCTCATCGCCGGTTTTGATGATTTGTTGGCAAGGCGGATTACGCACTGTCTTTGGCGGCATATTCAAGGCTTGCTTGAACATAGGGATCTTAGCGATCGCGTCTTTAAAACCCCGAGGTGGCTCAGGTTCTTTTAAAAAGGCTAACAGTTCGCCTACTTCGCGCAGGGCTAATGGGTCGTCTTTGCCGAGTGCCATAGCCACACGTTTTGGCGTACCAAACAGGTTTACCAACACGGGCATGTGATGATCTTTGGGATTTTCAAATAATAGCGCAGGGCCTTGAGCGCGTAATACGCGATCGGCGATCTCTGTCATTTCTAAATGAGGATCAACTGGGTAGCTAATGCGTTTGAGTTCGCCATTGGCTTCTAAGTGATCAATAAAGCTGCGTAAATCCTTAAAACTCATGTGGAAATAGCCTCTGCGGTGAAAATCCGTGTGGCGCGCACTATAGCATTTTTCTGTTTTAGGGTTAACCAATTCAGTGATCTTCAAGCTTAGGAAGCGTAAAATGGTTACCAGTAAGTCGCGATAGATCTCGCTTACGCCCTTTATTTCGAGGTTTATATGAATATTCCTGTATGGTTTGCTCAAGAAAAGTGTGTTCAAAGTCAATCACATGGCGCGCATAAGCGGTCGCTAAAGTGCTTGGTTTTATCGCTTGCCGTGGGGATCTCACTTTTGGGGGCGCTCAGTGTGCCGACTGTGGCGGTGGCCGGAAATAGAGGCTATTCGGATCAAGACGAACGCCACGGTCATCGTGATAGCCACAGTCGTGGCGACAGTCATTACAACAATCGTTATGACAATTATTACGACAACCGCCATGTGCGCAAAGATAATCGCCATTATCGTCCCTATTATCGACCTTATTACCGTCCCTATTACCCTTGGGGTTTAGGACTGGGTTTAGGGCTCGCTACGGGGTGGGGATCGGGTTGGAATGTCGGTTATGGTGTGAACACCCATTGGAACAATGATTGGGGTTGGAATACGTCGCGTGACGCCTACGCTCGAAATTACTGGAACTCGCCCTATTCGGGCATAGGTTTGTCGATTCCTATGCGCTACGACGATGAACCTGTGGCCATTTCTGCACCTGTACGGGTAACAACCAGTATGCAGTATTCTGCGAGTGAAGGCCGTATGGTGTCGAGCATGCCTGTAAATATGGCCGGACAAACGACAGGGCAACTGGTATCGCAAACTAGTAATGCTGCAAGCAAAACAGCTTCGATTCCCCGTCCACGGGCGGCGCACAGTGTGCCTAGCTTACCGAGCAATGCTAGGGTTGTGCAGCAGGATGGTCGTACACTTTACGAGTGGCAAGGCACGCTTTACGCCTACGACTGGAACAGTCAAACCTATCAAGAACAGTTAGTCAGATAGATTTACATTACGTAAATGACTGAGAAATTGGAGCCCCTTAGTGGGCTCCAATTTATTTATCATCTTTTATTATCTTTTTATTAGTTATTTATCAGCTAGTTGTCGTTTTATAGCATAGCGGAGAAAACGTTTGAAAACCGTTCAATATCAGGTTCAAAATCCATCTGTCCAAAATCAGCATAAGGGCGCCAGTACATTATGGGTGTTACTTGCCTTAGCACTCGGAACATTCGCTTTAGGCACCACAGAATTTGCTTCCATGACCTTAGTGCCTTATATCGCGAGTGATTTAGGGGTAGAGGTTGCCCATGTGAGTTATGCCATTAGTGCCTATGCGCTGGGGGTTGTGGTCGGTTCGCCAATTATCATGGTGCTGGCCGTTAGGGTCAGGCGGCGAACACTCTTGATTGCCTTAGCCGGGTTAATGGCGGTGGCCAATGGCTTAAGTGCGTTAGCGCCATCATTGAATTGGTTAATCTTTTTTCGTTTTCTCAGCGGCTTGCCCCACGGCGCTTATTTTGGTGTGGCTATGTTGCTCGCTGCCTCTTTAGTGCCACCAGAAATGAAGGCCCGCGCCGTATCGCGGGTGATTATTGGCCTTACACTGGCGACGATTATCGGTGTGCCGTTTGCCACTTGGATGGGGCAAACTGTAGGCTGGCGCTCAGGGATTGGCATAGTGGCGATTCTGGCGACCATTACGGCTGTGATGGTGTATTTTTTAGCGCCCAATCAAGCCGTGGCCGCTGATGCGAGCCCCAAAAAAGAGCTACAAACCCTTAAAAATCGTGAAGTCTGGCTGACGCTCGGTATCGCGGCCATTGGCTTTGGCGGTATCTTCTGCGTGTATACCTATCTGGCTGAAACCTTAATCCAAGTGACACAAGTCGAGCCGTTTAAGATCCCAATCATGATGGCAGTATTTGGTATTGGCGCAACATTGGGCACCTTAGTTTGCGGCTGGGCGGCGGATAAGTCGGCCTTAGCTGCGGCGTTTTGGTCGTTAGTGTTAAGCACTCTGGTATTAGCGATTTACCCGAGTTTGACCGGACATTATTGGGCGCTGATGCCCGTAGTATTCTTTGTCGGTTGTGGATTAGGGCTTGCCACTATTGTGCAAGCCAGATTGATGGATGTGGCACCCAATGGACAGGCCATGACAGGTGCGTTAGTGCAATGCGCCTTTAATCTTGCCAATGCAATTGGCCCTTGGGTGGGCAGTTTAGTGATCCTGTCTGGACAAGGGATTGCCGCAACGGGTTATGCGGCGTCTTTTTTGTCATTAGGAGGACTTGTGATGTGGTGGCTGACCCACAGGGAGAGTCGCCGCACGGTGAGTTTAAACACAGCCAACTGCGCCGACTAGCAAGTGGAACACTCAGGTTCGAGGTGCAGTTATCCTGCTTCTCGAACCTGTTTTGTGCGTAATCTGCTAACCTCAGTTTTGGCTAGAGCTAGGCTCTTTGTATGGTGATATCGGCGATATAACCATGCTCTGTGGCAACCAAGGCTTGTTTGAGCATGCCCGCCGCTTCATCGGCGGACATAAAGCTTGAGGTATCTAAAGCCTTACCGCTACTGGGCCAAAAGCCTGTGTCCATGCCACCGGGATACACGGCAATCAACTTCATTGGGCTTTGTTTAAGCTCTAATCGCACCGACTCGATAAATCCCCGCACCGCCCATTTTGCCGCGCAGTAAGTGGATTCTCCCGCCTTGGCGGCTAGTGCTGCGGTGGACATGACCACAACCACAGTGACCGCTTGATCTTTATAGCGTTTCACTAATTCCCGCACTAACAAAATCGTCGAGGTGACATTGTTATTGAGCAGGCTTTGGATATCGCTCGCCCCTTGGGTTTCAATTGCACCAAAGTAGCCGCTGCCCGCGCAATGGATCACGGTTTTAGGAGCTTGCGTTAGGCCATCGAACAGGGCTTCGAGACTCGATTCACTGGCGAGATCGGCGGTGATAGCAGCGATCGTTTTGTTGGAGAAGGGCGTTAATGCATTGGCGACGGTTTGCAGGCGCTCGGCATGGCGACCTGTGAGTGTTAGCGGTTCATTTTCTTTGGCGTAGAGCGATGCTAGCGCTGCGCCTAAACCACTACTGGCGCCGGTAATTAATATCATAGTGACCTCGGTTAATGCTGCCTTTGCTTGAAAACCGCAGCTTAAACTCAAGTGCGCTTCAATTCATGATAAGGCGAGCGGTTAGATTAAGGTAAATAGTGGTTGATCGAATGCCACTTCATCGCCGTCTTTGGCCCAAATAGCGCTGATCACGCCATCGCGCTCGGCTTGGATGGGATTCATCATTCTCATCGCTTCGATAATGCAGATCACTTCACCTTGGCTCACTCGTTGACCGACTTTAACCAGCGGCACCTCATCGAGTTCTGCCGCCGCGTAAAAAGTGCCGACCATAGGCGAGACTTGCACAAAACCTTCTGTACTTGGCGAAATGCCTGTTTGTTTTGCCTGTTCACTCAAAGGCGCGACTCTTGCTCTGGGTAGTGTTTGCTGTGATTGCATATTGGCTGGCATAGGGCTGTAGCGGGTGATGCGAATTGATTCTTCACCTTCTGTGATCGCCAGTTCTGCTATGTCAGATTCTTGTACTAACTCAATGAGTTTTTTAATTTTACGAAGATCCATTGCCATTTATCTGCCCTTGCAAAGCACGCTATTGAATGGGATTACTGTGGCTGGTTGAGCCGCTTAATGGCCGCCGCCAGCGCAAACTCATAACCCTGTGAACCGAAACCGCAAATCACGCCTATTGCCTTATCGGAAAAATAGGAATGGTGGCGAAAGGCTTCACGGGCGTGCACATTGGATAAATGTACTTCAAAAAAAGGAATTGCCACGCCAAGCAAGGCATCACGCAGGGCGACGCTGGTATGGGTAAAGGCGGCGGGATTGATAATAATCATCTGGGCATCGGTTGCATGAATCGCATTGATTAGCTCAAATTCGGCGTTGGACTGAATATGTTCGAGCTCAACTCCCGCCAATTTTGCCTGCTGGTTTAACTCCGCCACTATGTCGGCTAAGGTTTGATGACCGTAAACGCTGGGCTCGCGGCGGCCTAAGAGGTTGAGATTGGGGCCATTGACGAGCAAAATTTTGTGACTCATTGCGCTTTCCTTTACGACATGCCTTGGGATTAATGCTGGGATTAAAGTTGGAAAAATTTATTTCAGTTTTCTACATAGGCCACTAACTTAACCTGTTCAAATCGATTTTGCATTATCCGTTAGTCGATTGTGTGCGAGCTGAGCATGTACGAGCTGATTATACCTTTGACATCTTGTGCCATTGTTGGATGGGTTCAATTGCGGTTATTTCTCTGGTACCGAGTTAGCAATTGCCTAAGTTGACTGTCATTTGAGTTAATTGTCACCTAAGTTAATAGTCACTCTTCTGTTGACGCATGGCCTTAGTGGCACCTTTTTGTTTCTTGGTTTCTAATCGCCGCGTTTGGCTGCCTTTGGTGGCGCGGGTAGGAATGCGTTTTTTCTGCACTTCACCGACGCTGGCGACTAAGGCGATAAATTGCTCCAACGCCGTTTGGCGGTTGGCATCTTGGCTGCGGCTCGCTTGGCATTTAATGATGATTTTGCCGCTTTTAGTGATGCGGTGATCGGCCTTGTTGAGCAAGCGTTCTTGGTAATACTCGGGTAATGATGAGCTTTTAATATCGAAAATTAGCTGCGCAGCGGTGGACACTTTATTTAAGTGCTGACCGCCTGCGCCACTCGAACGGATAAATTGCCACTCGATTTCATTTTCCTGAAGTTCCACACGGTTTGAGATTTTTATCATGGCAAACTTAGGCATTTTTCAGCATGGATTGAGAAGCCATCAATAATCACTTATGGCTTTTCAATAGATTTGTTATCATCGGGCGCATTCTTTGCCATTGCATTGGTCAAGGCCATTGCTTGCAAAAGTGTTCTCGATTCGGAGTGCCTCTATGTTATGCCAAATCCCCGATATTGCTAAGGGTGTTATCAGTCTTTTTGCCAGTGGCCGACTATCCTCCACCGATTATCGGACCCGTTTACAGCCGGCGATTAAGAGTTATCGTAAGGATTGGGGCCAAGTTTGCCTGTATATTGAGGCCGATGTGTTACTCGAGGGCTGGGAATTTGAGTCACTCACAGGTAGTGGTGAAGTCCAATTACCTAATTTTGAAGCCTTAGTATTTGTGGGCGGACCTGATTGGGTGGGAAATGCGGTGCGCTTACTTGGTCCTTTTATGCAGGGCGAAGTGGCATGGTTTCCCCTAGAGCAGAAAACCAAAGCGATTGCTTGGATCACTAAGCGTTCGAATATCTAATGGTCTAATGTAGACCGTATTTACAAGGAATGAAGTATGTCTTTATTTAAATCGCGCGCTTTTTCTAAGCAAAATGTTTCAAAAATCAGTGCCATTGCGTTGGTGCTGGCGTTTACCGCTGGATTGAGTGCCTGCTCGCCAGAAGTCGGTAGTGATGCTTGGTGTAAGCAGATGAAAGAGAAGCCATCTGGCGATTGGACTGCCAATGAAGCCGCTGATTATGCTAAGCACTGCGTATTTAAATAAGTGTTGCGTGTTTAAATAAGCACTGAGTATTTAAGTCAGCGTTAGCCTTTAGAGATCACAGCTTGAAAGACTTTGCTTGCGAGCTGTGAACTTATGTTTATCATACGGGTCAGATGTTCCGTTATCCGTTATCCGTTATCCGTTATTTGCTATAGGTGATATTTGAATTCTACCGCTAAGCCATTTTTTACTCGAATGGTGACCTTACTGATAGCCATTATCGTGCTGCAATTTGCTGGCGCGAATTTGGGGGCGCATCAGTTACATGCTGGCAATGGCGCGGAAGAAGCCGACAATCATCCCCATCTGCAATTTAGCGCCCAAGTGACCACTTTGGCCCAATGTGTCGATTGCGTTTGTCCAAGCGAGCAAGCCCTAGGTTTTGCTGACTATACGGGTGTCACGAGTCATCATGCGGGTGAAAACCAAAGCAACGAATTGCATTCCCACTTAGTGAAAACCACAGAATTACAGGATTTTGACCTGTGCCTCGATTGCCAATGCCATGGCGGTCATGTAGCGCTGTTATCTCCTGGGCTAAGCCAACCTGTGCAAGCCTTGGAAAGCGTTTTCCTCGCTGCTAATTTAGCCTATTTCCCGCCTGATAATTTGCCTAAGTACCGTCCTCCAATAGCTTAATTCCCCACTATCCAGCTTATTCCTCGGTCTAAGGATCTTGATTCATTCTATTGAATCTCAATCTATTTCGCCGCGCGATAAGCCATGTATTTTCATCCCCAAAAATGCGCGTTAACTGATGCTCGGCAGCCCTGGTTGTTGTATCAGCCATTGGCCTTTAGCCATACGGTGTGTTGGTTATGCATAGCTTAAGTTACGCATAGTTTTAGCTATGTTTACTTGGCGGGATGATTCGAACGGCGCTTATTTGCCATGCCCAAACGATAGGATTGCTTTGCATTGAGCTATTTCACATGAAGCTCGAATCTAGCAGTCTCGCTTTGGGCGCAAAGTCAGCCGATCCACATTCGATATTGTTAGGATTTGCGATGAACAAAACGACTCTCGCCCGTACCTTGGCTTGCCTGTTTCGATCGGGCTTGTTGAGCTGCGGATTAGTATTGGCCGCCGGATTGTTAGCCTTTGCCCTCGCGGCAGAAAATGACACTCTTGAAGTCTTTCTTGAAACCAATCCCTTGGAAACCAAAGACATTAAAACCCAAGCCCCTGAAGCCGAGGTGTTTAAGGCTAAATCACTGGGGTTGCCCGCCAAAGAAACCGACACACCATATGTCGCTTTAGGCCAATGGTTGCCCGCGTTACTCACACAGTTCAATCAGTTACCTGAAGTGCAGGCGCAGCTTACACGACAGCAACAAGCAGAGCTTGCCATTCAGGCGGCGGATCGCGCCGTGTATAACCCTGAGCTTGGGCTTAACTATCAAAATGCCGACACAGATTCCTACAGTTTAGGTCTGAGTCAAACCCTCGATTGGGCTGATAAGCGCGGCGTGGCGACAAAACGTGCCGAGCTTGAAGCCCAAATCCTGTTAGCGGACATAGGTTTAGAGCGTAACCAAATGTTGGCCGAACGCTTACTGGCATTGGCAGAACAGGCGCAAAGCCGTAAGGCGCTGACCTTTGCTGAGCAGCAATTAAGGTTCACTAAGGCGCAGCTCAGTATTGCCAAGCAGCGGTTGGCGGCGGGGGATTTATCCAACGTTGAGCTGCAATTGATGCAACTCGAGTTAGCAACTAACACCGCCGATTACGCCTTAGCTGAGCAGGCGGCCTTAGTGGCCGACGGCAAAGTGATTGAGTTACTTGGAAATAATAATTTTGCCTTTAGCGAGTTTATTAAGGAGATCCATGTCTTCGTGACTCAGGCTAAGCAAGCACCAGCAACCGAGTTGAGCCCCTTAACATCCACTTTGCCGGCTCTGGCGAGTGCCTATCAGCAAGTGCTGCTGGCGCGAGTCAATGCCATGCAAGTCAAGGCCGATACGTCAGCAGACCCGACCATTAGTCTAGCCGCCGAAAAGGAAGGTACGGACAATAAACTTGGGGTTGGTGTGTCGATTCCCCTGCAAGTTCGCAATAACTACAGTGAGTTACAAGCCGTGGCCGATAAGGGCATCGCTATCGCGGAGCAAGGCTATCTTGCCCGTGAGCGAGTACTTACCGCCAAGCAGAAACAATTCCTCTATGCGTTACCGCGTTTGCTTGAGCGTTACCAAGACTGGCGCGAGTTAGTACAAGTGTCAGGTGCTAAAGCGGCTAAATCCTTAAGCCAGCAATGGCAGGCGGGGGATGTGAGTACCAGCGAGTACTTACAGAGTCGTCGGCAGTTAGCCGCCAGTTATTTGGTGGGCTTAAACCTAGAAACGGCTATCTATCAGAGCTGGTTGACGTGGATGGGCGAAAGCGGCCAGCTTATGCCTTTTTTGGATGGTAGCGCTGAACAGATCAGCCAAGCACCTCCGCACATGCCCAATGCCGCCGCGCGCTCAGTAAACCCATGAGGTCACAATAATGAATTTAAATACTCACTACGAAAATGTCCTTCAACTGGATGCTGTAACAACGCCTGAAAAGCGTCGATTTAACCTATCAAAAATCGCGCTCGCATTATTCGTGCTGAGCACGTTGGTATTTAGCGCTCAGCCTGTATTGGCTGGCGGTGATCACGCACCCGCGGCTAAGGAAAGCAGTGATTCGGTAACGCAAACGGCGCCGACGGATGAACACGGCGAACAGGCGCTGAAATTGACCGAAACGCAGCAAGCTTTGGCGGGGATTAGCTTATTACCTTTGTCGAGCGATAGCTTGAATATCACCAATTTGAATTTGGATATCAGGGCGACGGCGACCTTAGTGGTGGATCGCGATCGCACCGCGACCCTTGCGCCGCAGCTCGATGTGCGAGTGTTGGCGCGCCACGTAGTGCCGGGACAAGAAGTCAAAAAAGGTGAGCCTTTACTGACCTTGGGCGGCTCAGCCGTTGCGCAGGCGCAGGCGGACTACATCAATGCTGCTGCTGAATGGAGCCGAGTTAAGCGCATGAGTGAAGGTGCGGTTAGCGTTAGTCGGCGGATGCAGGCTCAGGTGGATGCCGAACTTAAACGGGCGATTTTAGAGGCGATTAAGATGACGCCAACACAAATTCGTGCACTGGAATCGACGCCCGAAGCCATAGGCAGTTATCAACTTTTAGCGCCAATTGATGGCCGAGTGCAGCAAGATATCGCCATGTTAGGCCAAGTGTTTAGTGCGGGCACACCGTTAATGCAGCTGACCGACGAGTCTTATTTATGGGTGGAAGCACAGTTAACCCCAACCCAAACCGCACATATCACTGTCGGTGGTCCGGCCTTAGTGCAAGTGGGGGATAAAACCTTGGCGGGCAAGATCATAGGTCGCTCCCATGAACTCGACAGTGTAACGCGCACCGAGCAAGTGCTGGTGAGTATGCCCAATCCTGACCATGTACTGCATGCGGGGCAATTTGCTGAATTGTACTTTGCTGGCTCTACTACCGATCCAAACGGCAGTGGCATAGTGCTGCCCGATGCGGCGTTGACCCGCAGCGGCGATGGCGATTGGCAGATTTTTATTCAAGATGAGGATGGCTTCGAGTCCATTGAGGTAGAAGTGGTGCAGCGTCAGCGCGGTTTGAGTCTAGTACGTGGACCTGAGCTTGAAAAAGCCCAACAGGCACAGCTCAAGGTCGTGGTGGCTGGCGCGTTCTTCTTGGCATCTGAGCTGGCGAAAGCGGGCTTTGATATTCACGCCCACTAATATGAGCGCCCTCATTTTGGAGATTTTTTATGTTGCAAAAATTAATCGAAGCCGCGATTAAAAACCGGCTGTTAGTGGTATTGGCTCTACTCGCCGTGATTGTGGGCTGCGTGGCCATGCTGCCAAAATTGAATCTCGACGCCTTTCCCGATGTGACTAACGTGCAAGTGACCATCAATACTGCGGCCGAAGGCTTAGCCGCAGAAGAGGTGGAAAAACTTATCAGTTATCCGGTGGAGTCGGCCATGTACGCCTTGCCAGCGGTGACAGAGGTACGTTCCTTGTCGCGCACCGGCTTGTCGATCGTGACTGTGGTATTTGCCGAAGGGACGGATATTTATTTCGCCCGCCAGCAAGTGTTTGAGCAGTTACAGGCGGCGCGGGAGATGATCCCAAGCGGTGTCGGTGTGCCGGAAATCGGCCCGAATACTTCGGGATTAGGGCAGATTTATCAGTACATTCTGCGCGCCGAACCTAGCTCAGGTATCGATGCCGCCGAGCTGCGCAGTTTGAACGATTACCTGGTAAAACTCATCATGATGCCCGTTGGCGGCGTGACTGAAGTCTTGTCTTTTGGTGGCGATGTGCGCCAATACCAAGTGCAGGTCGACCCGAATAAACTGCGCGCCTATGGCTTGTCGATGGCGCAAGTTACCGAGGCATTAGAGAGCAATAACCGCAACGCTGGCGGTTGGTTTATGGACCAAGGCCAAGAGCAACTTGTGGTACGCGGTTACGGCATGTTGCCCGCAGGAGTACAAGGCTTAGCGGCGATCGCGCAGATCCCTCTTACGGAGGATAAAGGCACACCCGTGCGGGTGGGCGATATCGCTCAGGTGGATTTTGGCAGTGAAATCCGTGTCGGCGCTGTGACTATGACTCGCCGCGATGAATCTGGCAAAGTACAAAACCTCGGCGAAGTGGTGGCGGGGGTCGTGCTCAAACGCATGGGGGCAAACACTAAGGCGACGATTGACGATATCGGCGCGCGGGTGAGTCTTATCGAACAGGCATTGCCCGATGGCGTGTCCTTTGAGGTGTTTTACGATCAAGCCGAACTGGTCGATAAGGCCGTGACCACAGTGCGTGATGCGTTGTTAATGGCCTTTGTGTTTATCGTAGTGATCTTGGCGCTGTTCCTCGTGAATATCCGTGCGACCTTGCTGGTGCTGCTGTCTATTCCTGTGTCTATCGGGCTCGCACTTATGGTGATGTCCTATTATGGCTTGTCGGCAAACCTGATGTCGCTCGGCGGTTTAGCCGTGGCGATTGGTATGTTAGTCGACGGTTCTGTGGTGATGGTAGAGAATATTTTCAAACATTTAACTCAACCAGACCGCCGCCACTTAGCCCAGGCGAGAAGCCGCGCCGATGGTGAAATAGACCCATATCATAGCGATGAGGACGGTGGTCTGCAGGCCAGTATGGCTGTGCGTATCATGCTCGCGGCGAAAGAGGTTTGCAGCCCAATCTTCTTCGCGACCGCCATTATCATAGTGGTGTTTGCGCCGCTATTTGCGCTGGAAGGGGTTGAGGGCAAGCTGTTCCAACCTATGGCGGTCAGTATCATTTTGGCTATGATATCAGCGCTGCTGGTGGCGCTGATTGCCGTGCCAGCCCTTGCTGTGTATCTGTTTAAGCGCGGTGTGGTACTCAAACAAAGTGTGGTCTTAGCGCCGCTGGATGCCGCTTATCGCAAGTTACTGGCGGCAACACTTGCTAGGCCAAAGGTGGTGATGCTCAGTGCCTTATTGATGTTTGCTTTGAGTTTATTGTTGCTGCCAAGGCTGGGTACTGAATTTGTGCCCGAGTTGGAAGAAGGCACGATTAACCTCAGGGTCACGCTGGCGCCAACCGCGAGTTTAGGCACGTCTTTGGCGGTTGCGCCCAAGCTTGAAGCTATCTTGCTGGAGTTTCCCGAGGTGGAATATGCCCTGAGCCGCATTGGTGCGCCTGAGCTTGGTGGCGATCCAGAGCCTGTGAGTAATATCGAGGTCTATATTGGGCTTAAGCCGATATCTGAATGGCAATCGGCAAGCTCGCGCTTAGAGTTGCAACGCCTGATGGAGGAAAAACTCAGTGTGTTCCCCGGCCTCTTGCTGACTTTCTCGCAGCCGATTGCGACTCGGGTCGATGAATTGCTCTCGGGGGTAAAAGCCCAGTTAGCGATCAAAATCTTCGGCCCTGATTTAGCCGTGTTATCGGAGAAAGGCCAAGCGCTCAGCGATCTTGTCGCGAAAATCCCCGGCGCCGTGGATGTGTCATTAGAGCAAGTTAGTGGAGAAGCGCAATTGGTCGTGCGGCCCAAACGCGAGTTATTGGCGCGTTACGGCATTAGTGTCGATCAAGTGATGAGCCTTGTCAGCCAAAGCATTGGCGGCGCGAGTGCAGGGCAAGTGATCGATGGCAATGCCAGATACGACATCAATGTGCGCCTCGCGGCCGAGTTTCGCCAAAGCCCTGATGCGATTAAAGACTTGTTACTCAGTGGCACGAATGGCGCCACTGTGCGCTTAGGCGAAGTCGCCAGCGTTGAAGTGGAAATGGCGCCGCCGAATATTCGCCGTGACGACGTGCAGCGCCGAGTGGTGGTGCAGGCCAACGTAGCGGGGCGCGATATGGGCTCTGTGGTGAAAGACATTTATGCTTTAGTGCCACAGGCGGATTTACCCGCGGGATATACAGTGATCATTGGCGGCCAGTATGAGAATCAGCAGCGAGCGCAGCAAAAGCTGATGCTAGTGGTGCCGATTTCTATCGCCTTGATTGCCTTGCTGTTGTACTTCTCCTTTGGGTCATTCAAGCAAGTGTTACTCATCATGGCGAATGTGCCCTTAGCCTTGATTGGCGGCATAGTAGCCCTGTATGTCAGTGGCACTTATTTATCTGTGCCTAGCTCAATTGGTTTTATCACCTTATTTGGCGTAGCCGTGCTCAACGGCGTGGTGCTGGTAGATTCGATTAATCAGCGCAGGCAAAGCGGCGAAGCTCTTTATGATTGTGTTTATGAGGGCACGGTTGGGCGCTTGCGCCCTGTGTTGATGACGGCATTGACCTCGGCCTTAGGCTTGATCCCGATTTTATTGTCATCGGGGGTTGGCAGTGAGATCCAAAAGCCGCTGGCAGTGGTGATTATCGGTGGCTTGTTTAGCTCGACGGCGCTGACCTTGCTAGTGTTGCCGACCTTATATCGTTGGCTATATCGACGCGATAAGCGCATCGATGAGCTTGGTTAACCTCAAGTAAGCCGTCATCGTGGGCAATAACTTGTTATATTTCGGGTTATTGCCCACATTGTAGACAGAGTTATCAGATTGACTAAAAGTCTAAAAATCAGCGAGCTATCGCGCCGTGGTTGGGCTAATCTTAAAGTCGACATTTAAGGACGTTAATTTCTGGAGAGCGTTATGATCGCTGTAATTTTTGAAGTCATCCCGACAAAGGAAGGAAAGGAAGAGTATCTGCACGTGGCGGCTGAAATGCGCCAATATTTAGAAGGTCGTACGGGGCTGATCTCGATCGAACGTTTTCAGAGCTTAACCGACGATGGCAAAGTACTGAGCCTGTCGTTCTGGGAGGACCAAGCCTCTATTACCCAATGGCGCAATCAGATGGTCCACAGTATTGCCGAGCAAACGGGTATAGTGCCTTGTTTGTTTAACTCTTATCGCATTCGGGTGGCAGAAGTAGTGCAAGATTACAGTGAAACTGTGCATGTTGAAGTTGAGTAATCACTTATCTCGCTGATGTAAAAACAAAACCCATCTCTAGAGATGGGTTTTTTATGCGTGACACTTAAGTTTGAGATTATTTTTCTTGTTGAGCTTTCAATAGATCGCGGATTTCAGACAGCAACTCTTCTTCTTTGGTCGGTGCTGGTGGCGCTTTAGGCGCATCTTCTTCCTTGCGTTTTAGGGTGTTAATGGCTTTTAAACCCATAAAAATGGCGAAGGCGATAATCGTAAAGTCGATAATAGTCTGAATGAATTTGCCATAGGCAATGACCACAGAAGGCGCATCACCTTGAGCTGCCTGTAGCACTATGCTCAAATCACTAAAATTCACGCCGCCTAGGATGATGCCAATCGGTGGCATGATGACATCGGCCACGAAGGACGAGACTATTTTGCCGAATGCGGCACCTATGATGATACCAACGGCCATGTCGATCACATTGCCACGGGACGCAAAAGCCTTGAACTCTTTAATTAAGCTCATTAGGTTTCCTCCAAAATTGAGATTAAATGTTAAATTTTATTGTGCAAACTGTATCAGGAAAACCTAAGGTCTTTTGCAGCCTGTTACCTTGCCAAGCTTATAGGGGCTTAGGGATTAAGGCAATTATGACATAGCGGATTTATCCCTATGGCAGCGATTTAAGCTTTACAAAGTTATAGTTGTTACTGTTTTGATCGCTTTATTTTATCGATTTTGTTTATTCGCCCTGATCGGCTTGGCCGATAAAATCGGGCACTTCCAATACTTGCGATCCCCAACGTTTAAATAATGCGGAATAGATAAACTCGATAAAGACGCGATATTTTCGGGGTAAGTAGGCCCGCTGTGGATAACTGAGCACGACCTTAGTTTGTACCATAGGATAGTCATCAAGCAGCGGGATTAAATCGCCTTTTTCTAATGCCACTTGGGCAATGATGGAGGGCACCGCTGTGATCCCAAGCCCTGCAATTGCGGCCTCGCGGGCTAAAGTGACATTGTTTACCGTCAGTTGAGTCATGGGCTCGGCGACAATCCAAGTTTTGCCATCGAATAACTTCCATGCTCCTTCAATATGCGCCGACTGTAAGCGGATCGCTTTATGTTTGGCTAAATCCTGTGGCACTTTGGGGGTGCCATGCTCAGCCAAATAAGCAGGGCTTGCCATTAACGATTTATAGGCGTTGACTAAGGCATAGCTTTGCAGGCGAGTGTCGCCAGAATCGGCAATTTGAAATAACAGATCTATGCCTTCTTCTATGACATCGACCTTACGGTTTGTGAGTTCAGCCTCTATGGTGATATCGGGGTAAAGCTTTAAAAACTGAGCGAAAATCGGTCCTAAAAACAATTGACCTAATTCAATCGGGCAAACGATTTTGAGATTGCCTTTAATCAATTGCTGGTGGGCACTAAGCTGATTTTCGGCGCTCTGCAGATCGGTGAGGATCTTATTGATCCTATTGTAATAACTCGATCCGGCTTCGGTGAGTTTTAGGGCGCGGGTCGTTCGGAATAACAATTGGGTGCCGGTATCGGCTTCGAGTTCGGCTATCTTACGACTGACGGTTGCCTTAGTGATCCCAAGGGCTTTGGCGGCGCCCGTAAAGCTGCCTTGCTCGACCACTTGAGCGAAAATTTGCACGCGATTGAGATCCATCATTGTTACACCTGTGAAACAGTGGGTTGATTTTTTACTGACTAATAAACTTAGTGAGACAGTAGTACACTAGATATCACTAATCAAGGAGTCATTCATGTCCAAAAGTAAACTCATTATCGCCGTTCCACTGTTACTCGCTGCGGTTGCGGGAGGCGGTTATTACTGGTGGACACAGGTACGTTTTATCGAAACCACTGATAACGCTTATGTTGAGGCCGATATTTCCCATATCAGCGTTAAAGTGCCGGGCTATGTGGTGTTAAGCGATGTGACTGATAACCAGCATGTACAAAAGGGTGAGCTATTAGCTCAGCTCGAAGATAACCAATTTAGCGCCAAAGTGAGCCAAGCTGAAGCCTCATTGGCAAGTTCGAAGGCGGATTTGCAAACCTTAGCCGCTAAGGTGGAACTGCAACGCGCGTTAATCACCCAAGCCAGTGCCGGTGTGGTGGCGGCGCAGGCCGATAACACTCGTGCGCAGCAACAATTGAGCCGCTCAAAAAAACTTAAAGTCAGTAACTACAGCTCCCAAGATGATGTCGATCAACTGCAGGCGGGATTCGATTCTGCCGCGGCGCGCCTCGATGAAGCCAAAGCCGTATTGGTGGCAAAGCAACGTGAGTTAGCTGTGTTTAATGCCCAATTAGATCAGGCGGGTTCAGTAGTAGATCAGGCCAATGCGACCTTAGAATTGGCGAAAATTCAGTTAAATGATACCCGTGTGACCGCACCTTTTTCTGGGGTGATTGGTAAACGTGGCGCTATGGTGGGGCAGTATGTGCAACCCGGCCAAGCACTCTACAGTTTGGTTCCGGATGGGGCAGTGTGGATCACGGCGAACTTTAAAGAGACCCAGATCCAACATATGCAACCAGGACAGTCGGTGCAGGTCAGTCTCGATGCGTTTCCCGACAAAACCTTTATAGGTGTTATCGATAGTCTGTCACCGGCGTCCGGAGCCAAATTCAGTTTACTGCCGGCGGAAAATGCTACAGGTAACTTCACTAAAATCGTCCAACGTATTCCCGTGCGTATTCGCTTAGATTTGTCTGAGGAAGAAGCACACATGCTACCGGGCTTAAGTGCGGTCGTGAAAGTGGATACGGCGTCGGGTCCAGCTACATCGGCAATCGCTGCAAATACAGGTCGTTAGTATGAGCGCAACTGGCTCTATCACTGCGTCTGCTGGTATGGAGGCGCAGGGCATCAGTGTCCCTAACAAGCCTACCGATTATGAGCGTGGCAGTCGCTGCTCATGGATCGCGGTATTTGGTGGGTTGATCGGCGCCTTTATGGCGATCCTCGATATTCAAATCACCAATGCATCGATGAAGGAGATTCAAGGCAGTCTTGGGGCAACGCTCGAAGAAGGCAGTTGGATTTCAACCGCGTATCTGGTGGCTGAAATGATCGCGATCCCGCTCTCTGGCTGGCTCAGTACGGGATTGTCGGTCAGGCGTTATCTGTTATGGACCACGGCAGCTTTTATCTTTGCTTCCGTACTTTGTTCTATGGCGTGGAACTTAGAGGCCATGATCGCCTTTCGGGCGCTACAGGGTTTCTTTGGTGGTGCGCTTATTCCGCTGGCCTTTAGGCTTATCCTTGAGTTTTTACCCGATAACAAACGTGCCGTCGGCATGGCGTTATTTGGCGTGACGGCGACCTTTGCGCCTTCAATCGGCCCGACCTTAGGCGGTTGGTTGACCGAGCAATTTAGCTGGCATTATCTGTTTTATATCAACGTGCCACCGGGCTTGTTGGTGATGGCGATGTTGGCCTATGGTTTAGAAAAGCAGTCGGTCGTTTGGGATAAGCTGAAGAATGTCGATCTGGCGGGCATAGTCACTATGGCGCTGGGTATGGGTTGCCTTGAAGTGGTGCTCGAAGAGGGCAACCGCAAGGACTGGTTTGGATCGGAGCTCATTCGTAATCTGGCCATAATTGCCGTAGTCAATCTGGTGTTGTTTGTTTGGATCCAGCTAAGGCGTAAAGAACCGTTAGTGAATTTGCGCTTGCTCGGTAAGCGTGATTTTGTGCTCTCCACCGTGGCGTATTTTTTATTGGGGATGGCACTATTCGGCGCTATTTATTTGATCCCGCTTTATCTATCGCAAGTCCATGATTACACACCGTTAGAAATTGGCGGCGTGATTATGTGGATGGGGTTTCCGCAGCTATTAGTCTTGCCTTTAGTACCAAAATTAATGGAGCGCTTCGATAGTCGTTATCTCGCTGCCTTTGGCTTTTTAATGTTTGCCATTAGCTATTACATGAATAGCCAGATGACCGCAGATTATGCCGGACCGCAGATGATCGCCTCGCAAGTGGTGCGTGCCTTAGGTCAGCCGTTTATTTTGGTGCCTATTGGTATGCTTGCGACCATGCATTTAAAACCCCATGAAAATGCTTCGGCGTCGACGGTATTAAACGTGATGCGTAACTTAGGCGGCGCCTTTGGTATTGCGCTGGTTGCGACCCTGACTGACACTTTGTCGCGCGGGCATTTGGCCCATATTAAGGAATCCTTACCCGCAGTGAGCACGCAGGCACAGGATTATTTAGCCCAAAGCGCAAGCATGTTGCAGGCGGGGGGTTCAGATCCCTATACCGCTGCCGCGCAGGCGAAAGCTTTACTGGGCAAAACCATGAGTCAGCAAGCTTATATTCAGGCCTATAACGATGTGTTTTACATCATGGGCGCTCTGCTACTCATCGCCGTATTCGCTGTGCTGCTGATCCGTAAACCGGCTGGGCCTGTGGCCCACGATGCCATGGTTGAGTAATAACGTTTTTCGTTATCCTGTTGTCGCCATAGATTTCCCCAGATCTATTGGTTTACGCAACAGCTTTGCGCCTTAGTCCTCACGGATTAAGGCGCTTTTTTATGGTCTTTATGCTGTGGTAGACTCAAAGCTCTTTTTCGATGATTTACAGAGGGATAATCGTTTGCAGTGGCAAAATCTTACATTTAATCAATTAAATGCCAATACCCTATATGACATATTGAAGTTAAGAGTCGATGTGTTTGTGGTCGAGCAGGCCTGCGCTTATCCTGAGCTTGATGAGAAGGATAGACACCCAGAAACCCTGCATTTAATGAGCTTATCGCCAGACGGGGAACTGCTTGCCTACGCGCGTATTTTGCCGCCGGGCTTAAGTTATCCAGAGGCGAGTATTGGCCGCGTGGTGGTATCGCCTGCGGGACGAGGCAAAGGGCTAGCCATGCCTTTAATGCAGCACGCCATCGAATCGGCATTGACGACTTGGCCCGATGCGGGGATCCAAATTGGCGCCCAAGATTACCTTAAAGCCTTCTATCAAAAACTCGGCTTTGTCGCCTGCTCTGAGATGTATTTAGAAGATGGAATTCCCCATTTAGATATGCGCTATCAGCCAGCGTAAGCGGCTATCAATATAAGCAATGCGTGTAAGCATCCAAATTAAGCCAATTAAGGAACCGAAATGACGACTGCAACGGACTATAAAATCAATCAACAACAAATTGCCTGCGTGGCAAGTTTTCTGGCTAAAGAGGGCAAAACTGAAGCGCTCATCGCCGCGCTTGCGAGCCTTATTCCTGACACGCGCCGCGAAGCGGGTTGTATTCGTTACGAACTCAATGTGAGCCGTGATGAACCGCGCCGCGTGACGTTTGTAGAGAAGTTTGTTGATATCGCCGCCTTCGATGAGCACTGCGCTAAAGATGCGATTCAACATTATTTCCACCAAGTGATGCCCGAATTGGTAGAGTCGTTCCATGTGGAAACCTATTACCAAATCATTGTTTAACCGTGAGACCAATTATTAGGAGCTTGCAGTGTTGATTAACTATATTGAGCCAGTATTTAGACCGCCATCTGAATGGAAGTCATTGATACTGCAAGTGACTAATGGTTGCAGTTGGAACCAGTGCAGCTTTTGCGACATGTATACCCAACCGCAAAAAGCCTTTAGGGCACAAAAGCTTGACAAGGTTGAGCAGGATATTCTGGCCGTTGCTCAGTCTGGCGTCCCCGTTTCTCGGGTATTTTTGGCCGATGGCGATGCCATGAGTTTGCCCTTTGCGCGCCTCGAAGCGATTTGTGAGCTGATCAACCGCCACTTGCCGCAGGTGACTCGCATCAGCAGTTATTGTTTGCCGCGCAATCTGAATAATAAAACCCCAGAGCAACTCGCACGTCTGCGCGAACTCGGGTTGTCTTTACTCTATGTGGGTTGCGAAAGTGGTGATGACGAAGTGCTCGCCAAAATCCAAAAGGGCGAAACCTTCGAATCATCCTTAGCGGCACTGCTTAAAATCCGCGCGGCTGGGATGAAGTCATCTGTGATGATCCTCAATGGCTTAGGTGGCGTGGCATTATCGCAGCAACATGCCATCAACTCGGCCAAGTTGATGAATGCTGCCCAGCCCGATTATTTATCCACATTGGTAGTCACTTTACCGCTAGGCACTGAGCGAATGGATGCGGTATTTGGCGGGCAATTTCAGTTGCCGGATCAAATGGGCTTGTTCCAAGAAATGCACACCTTATTGGATCATTTGGAATTAGAGCAGACGATATTTAGATCCGATCATGCCTCTAACTATCTTGTGTTAAAAGGAGTATTAGGTAAGGACAAGGCCAAATTGCTGGCACAGGTCGAGCAGGCGATTAACGCGCCGCGCAGCATTCCCTTAAGGCAGGAATGGCAGCGGGGTTTATAATTGAGCCCGAGTAAAAAGCCCCAGGAAGATTCCGGGGCTTTTTTATTGGAAACGGATCAGCAGTGCTTAGAAATTATAACGCACGCTGACTTTGTAGCTGCGTGGCTCGCCAGGCATAGTCCACATCGATGAATAAGAGCTTTGATAGTAAACTTCGTCGAACAGGTTAGTGATATTAAATTGCAGGCTAAGATCCTGATTTAACGCGTAGGTGCTAAATAGGTTCACTAAGGTATATGCCGGCAGTATGTAGTTTGGATCAATGGTTTCACCTAAGCGATCGCCCACATAAAGCAATGTCGCTCCCGCGGAGGCATCGGAACCAAACAATGAAGTATCATGTTTTAGCGTGAGATGACCATTGTGTTTTGGAATGTTGATTAAACGACTGCCTTCGGGAATGCTCACGCCCCAATCTGCGTTGAGAATATCGTTAGCCGTCTTGGCATCGGTATAAGCGTAGGATAGCAACAGCTGAGTATTGGCTGTTAGGTAGGCAGCCAAATCCAGCTCAATCCCTTGGCTATCGGCTTTACCTAGTGCCGCTGAAAAACCTGAATTCACAGGGTCTGCAGTTAGCACATTACTCTTTTCGGCGCGGAAGAGGGCGATAGAGCCTGTCAGATTTTCTAACTCAAACTTAGTACCTAGCTCATAGGATTTACTCTCTTCGGGTTCGAATGCGACACCGCGAGAATCAGAACCTGTGTTAGGGCGAAAACCTTCAGAGTAACTGCCATAGAGGCTTAACCAAGGTTGCCATTCGTAAACGATACCGGCTCTTGGACTAAAGACATTTTGGGTTTGATTGGATTCTGTCTGGTTTTTATGGTTTTCAATGCTTTGCTCGAAACTGTCAAAGCGGCCACCTAAGGTGAGCTTCCATTTTTCGCTGAGATCGAGTTGGTCCTGAAGATAGATCCCATAGTTATCCTGAGTCTCTACTTGGTTGTAGAGCAAGGCGCCTTCGGGCGCAATTTGTCCATAGACTGGATTGTAAACATTGATACTGTAAGTGGTATCGCCAGCGGCTGGGCGGAAGCGCTCCCAATATTTGTCGAAATGGAAGTGATAACCGTCTGCGCCAATGAGAAGGTGGTGGCTAATATCGCCGGTCTCGACTTTGCCGCTTAGCTCAACGCGGCCCGATAAGTCAGTTGAGGTGAAGTTACGGTAGTTATGTTGACGGCTTAGGGTTTCACCGTCGATGTTGAGCATTTGACGACTTTTTACCAACTCTGGATCGCTTGAGTAGCCTTCAAGTCCTGTGTCGCGGTAGCTAATACCCGATAACAAACTCCAATCAGCAAAGTCATGTTCTAAGGTAAATTGGTGGGCTAACAAATCTATTTGGGTCGCACCATCGCTGGCCTCACCTAGATATCTATCAATGGGTAAGGCTTTAATATCGCCGTCGATAGCCACAATCCCGCGGTCGAAGGGGACTTTTTGGTTTGCATATTCCAGTTCATAGCTTAGACGCGTGGTATCGCTGGCTACCCAAAGCAAAGAAGGGGTTAAAACACGTTTTTCCGAATTAACGGGATTGCGGAAACTACCCTTGTCTTCAATCGCACCGTTAACCCTAAAGGCTAAATCGTCGGTAATGGCGTTAGTATAATCCCCCTCAAGACGGTAATTATCCCAGCGACCGGCACTGGCTTGCAGATAGCCTTCTTGGGAAAATTTAGGTTTTTTGGTGATGATATTAATGGTGCCACCGGGTTCTGCGCGGCCATAAAGAGCAGAACCTGGGCCTTTCATGATCTCGATACTTTCTACGTTCGCAGTATCACGGGTACCACCAAAACCACGTCCCGCATCATAACCATTAACTAGATAACCCGAGGGGACGTTTTCATCGCCCACAAAGCCGCGCACGGCGAAACTATCCCACATACCACCAAAATTATTTTGGCGATTGACTGAGCTTGATAAATCCAACGCATCCATCAGCGTCGATATACCCGCATCGCTAATTTGCTCCATCGACAGGCTTTCTACCGCCTGCGGCTGAGCTTTCAGTGGCACATCCCCCCGAAATGGTTGGCGGATACCTTTGACTTCGAGGTGTTCGATATTAGGCGTGGATTCTTCGGCATAAACTGTTTGAGTAAGCACGCTTAAGATGGCGATTTGAATAAGGGATACACGAAAAATGTCTTTAGTAGACATATGGATTGGCTCCGGAGTTTGGCAATTATCTAATGTTTTTATGATTACAGAGCTTTGGTTTGATGATGTGGTAGAGGAGAGAAAACAACATATTGCACCATAACTTTTAGCTTAGTACGGATTTTAATGGCAACCATTATCATTTGCAATTAATGGTTTTCATATCGATTGTGCTGATGTGATCTGGTTCAAAAAACACCTTTCTTAAATTTAAATGGGTTATATACAGAGTTTATTTTGATGATAGCGACTAGATATATATGTTTTTTCATATATACTTTTATTCATATATTTGTTCGATTTGTATAGGGGCTATTTCATGCAACCTGTCGCCTTTTTTAAGGCCCTTGCCGATGAGACTCGGCTTAAATGCCTACTGCTAATCCAGCGTGAAGGTGAATTATGTGTGTGTGAGCTGATGGCTTCACTGTCTGAGAGTCAGCCTAAGGTCTCGCGCCACTTAGCCCAGTTGAAAAAGGCTGGCTTGTTGGTCGATAGGCGTCAAGGTCAATGGGTGTTTTATCGGATCAATGCTGAGATCGCACCTTGGTGCCAGCAGGTACTTGGCCAAACCTGTGATGATAACGACAGCTTTTTGCAGGAGAACGTGCGTAATCTCTGTCAAATGGGCGGTCGGCCTGAGCGTGCAAAAGCGTGTTGCTAGTATAAATTTTGAAACCTACTGCATTGGAGTCCGTAATGACAGTGATAGAGCATGATGGTTTAACCTCTCATTTTAAAGTGCTTTTTTTATGCACACATAATGCTTGTCGAAGCATTTTGGCGGAGGCTATTGCTCGGCAATTGGCATTCGATTTGCCAATGACCTTCATGAGTGCTGGCAGCGCTCCTTCGGGCAACATCCATCCTATAACCCTAAAACAACTACAACAACAGGGTTATTCAACAGCAGGGCTTAATAGTAAAAGTTGGGATGCGCTAGCGGATTTCTCGCCTGATTTGGTTATCACAGTTTGCGATAGTGCGGCGGGCGAAACTTGCCCTCTATGGCTAGGGAATACACCGAAATTGCATTGGGGATTATCTGATCCTAGTCAGCAGGTCGCTGAACGCCAACAGGCGGCATTTTTAAAAATAATCAGATTGTTAGAGGGCCGGATAAGTGCTTTGCTTCGTGTTGATTTAAAGGCTGAACCTAGGATTTTATCGGCAGCATTACAGCAAATTGTACTAGCCCACCCGCTAGTAGATTAAGAGGTTTATATGGGAATTTTTGAGCGTTATTTAAGTGTTTGGGTAGGGCTGAGTATTCTTGCTGGAGTTGTATTTGGGAATGTTGCACCTAGCGTATTTGCGGCCGTTGCTGCGCTAGAATTTGCTCATGTTAACTTAGTGATAGCCCTGTTTATCTGGATCATGATTTATCCCATGATGGTGCAGATTGATTTTTCCGCAGTGAAAAATGTCGGTAAGGCACCGAAAGGACTGGTGTTAACACTCATCATCAACTGGTTAGTCAAACCTTTTACTATGGCATTGTTAGGCTGGTTATTTTTCAAGTTGCTATTTGCCGACTGGGTTGATCCACAAACTGCCAGTGAATATATCGCGGGAATGATATTGCTCGGTGTGGCGCCTTGTACTGCAATGGTGTTTGTGTGGAGTCAACTGACGAAAGGTGACCCGAACTACACCTTAGTGCAAGTCTCTGTAAACGATATCATTATGGTGTTTCTATTCGCGCCACTCTCAGCATTATTACTCGGTGTGAGCGATATTCAAGTGCCATGGGAAACCCTGTTACTTTCCGTGGTCCTCTATGTGTTACTGCCTTTGATTGCCGGTGTCGCGACTCGAAAACGCCTTGAAGCTCGCCATGATGTGAGTGCTGTGCCGCAGTTGCTGACAAAGCTTAAACCTTGGTCTGTGATCGGTTTATTAGCCACTGTCGTGTTGTTATTTGGTTTTCAGGCTGAAACCATTATCTCCCAGCCACAGAACATACTGTTAATCGCGATTCCTTTGATTATTCAAAGTTATGGCATTTTTATTTTAACCTATTGGTTGGCCTTAAAACTGAAACTAACCCATGCGATTGCCGCACCTGCGAGCATGATAGGTTCTTCTAACTTTTTTGAGCTGGCGGTCGCCGTAGCCATTTCATTATTTGGTCTGCACTCGGGAGCTGCCTTAGCTACTGTGGTTGGAGTATTAGTTGAGGTGCCTGTGATGTTGTCGCTGGTGTATTTTGCGAATCGCACGCGGCACTGGTTTTAATCTAAGTCATCGCATGATGTAAGTTAATAGCGCTTTAGGGATCAATATGTTCCAAATATTTACTGATTTTGCGACTTGGCTAGTGTACGGCGTGTTTGGCTTAGAGGCGGGTTCGGCCTTGGGCGGCGCTGTGCATTTTTTTGTTGAAGATGTCAGTAAAATTTTTGTATTGCTGGTGGTGATGATTTATCTCATCGCCTTGCTGCGGGCGTCCTTAGATGTTGAGCGAGTCCGCGATTATTTAGCGGGTAAGAATAAGGGCTTGGGTTATCTGCTGGGATCGATTTTTGGTGCCATCACGCCTTTTTGTTCTTGCTCGAGTATCCCCGTCTTTTTAGGTTTTACCTCGGCCGGAATCCCCCTTGGGATCACTATGGCCTTTTTGATCACTTCTCCTTTGATCAACGAGGTCGCCGTGCTGCTGCTCATCAGTTTACTCGGCTGGAAATTTACCTTGCTATATGTGGTTGTGGGCATGACAGTGGGTGTGCTCGGCGGATTATTGTTAGATGCGATGAAAGCCGAACGTTGGTTGCAATCCTTCGCCGCCGAAGCTCTCGTCCGTGGGCGCCAAATGGCGGTATCTGATACCGTTTCTACCGCTGCGCGGGTCTTATCTTTTTCTGAACGGCATCAATTTGCCAAAGCTGAGGCGGTTGAGATTTTTGGCCGAGTCTGGAAGTGGGTCATTATCGGCGTGGGTCTTGGCGCTGCCTTGCACGGTTTTGTGCCTGAGGGTTGGGTTGAAACCCATTTAGGCCAAGGTCAATGGTGGTCTGTGCCTGCGGCAGTGTTAGTCGGTATTCCTCTGTATTCGAACGCGACGGGCATTATTCCTGTGATGGAAAGTTTGCTGGCGAACGGTCTGCCAATTGGTACTACGCTAGCGTTTTGCATGAGCACAGTGGCTGCCAGTTTCCCCGAATTTATTTTACTCAAACAAGTGATGCAGTGGCGCCTGTTGGCGCTGCTGTTGGTTGTGCTATTGACGGCATTTACGTTAGTAGGTTGGATTTTTAATTTTGCAGCACCGTATCTTTAAGGAAATAACATGAAACAAGTCAAAGTATTAGGTAGTGGTTGCGCTAAATGTAGTAAAACCGCCGAGATGATTGCGGACATATCAGAAGAAATGGGCGTGGATGCTATTGTGAAAAAGGACACAGATCCGCAAACCCTGTTGAAATTTAAAGTGATGAAAACGCCTGCGGTCGTGATCGATGGTGAGTTAATCCACAGCGGCTCAGTACCGACCCGAGATGAAATTGAAGGATGGCTAAGGGAGTAAATTAGCCGCCATTATCGTTGAGCAAGACTTGCTTGTGGCCTAGCAATAATCGTCGTTAACAAGATGCGCCATTGTCATCCACTAGGGTTGGCAATGGCGATGTTATCACTTAAGTAAAAAGTCCGTCTTATTCATAACATATTAAAAATTAACAATATAAATTTAAAAACAACATATTGGGATATCATCATGGCAATCAAAATCGGCATTAATGGCTTTGGCCGTATGGGGCGTTTAGCACTGCGCGCGGCATGGGACTGGGATGAGGTGGAGTTTGTGCAGATCAACGATCCCGCAGGCGACGCCCATACATTGGCACATTTACTCGAGTTTGATTCTGTCCATGGCCGTTGGCGTTATCCCGTGACGGCGAATGCCGATGCGATCCAGATCCAAGATAAAACTATTCGCACCACGCGCAATAAAGCCATTGCCGAGACCGATTGGTCGGGATGCGATGTAGTGATTGAAGCCTCTGGGGTGATGAAAACCAAAGTCTTATTACAAGCCTATTTAGATCAAGGTGTTAAGCGGGTGGTTGTCACTGCTCCCGTAAAAGAAGAGGGCGTGTTAAATGTGGTGATGGGCGTGAACCATCAGTTATATGACCCAGCCATTCACCCAATCGTCACTGCAGCCTCTTGCACCACTAATTGTCTTGCGCCTGTGGTGAAAGTGATCCACGAGCAGATCGGCATTAGGCATGGTTCTATGACGACTATCCACGATATTACTAACACCCAAACCATTCTCGATGCGCCGCATAAAGATTTACGCCGCGCCCGCGCCTGTGGTTTGAGTTTAATCCCAACCACCACTGGCAGCGCGACAGCAATTACTCATATATTCCCAGAGCTTAAGGGTAAACTTAATGGTCATGCCGTGCGGGTACCACTGGCTAATGCCTCGCTGACGGATTGTGTATTCGAGCTTGAGCGCGCCGTTACCGAAGCGGAAGTGAATGCGCTACTTAAAACCGCCGCCGAGGGTGAGCTTAAGGGGATTTTAGGCTATGAAGAGCGGCCGCTGGTGTCGGTGGATTACAAAACCGATCCGCGATCGAGCATTGTTGATGCGCTCTCGACCATGGTGGTGAATGGCACTCAGCTAAAACTTTACGTGTGGTACGACAATGAGTGGGGATACGCCAACCGTACGGCAGAGCTCGCCCGCTTAGTCGGCCAGCTTGATTTGCCTCGCTAGGAGAGCTTAATGTCTGCCGCCAAGCACTTTGATCAACTAATGCAATTGCCCGCTGCTGTGCGGCAATATTTGCTGATCACTTTCAATTATTGGAGTTTTACCTTAACCGATGGCGCACTGCGGATGTTAGTGGTGCTGCATTTTCACGACCTTGGCTACAGTCCGCTAGCGATCGCTATGCTGTTTTTGTTCTACGAGATTTTTGGCGTAGTGACCAATCTACTGGGCGGCTATCTTGGTGCGCGTTTAGGGTTAAATCGCACCATGAACGTGGGTCTTGGGATGCAAGTGTTTGCCTTAGCCATGTTATTAGTGCCGGCGGCGAGTTTACCTTTGTGGCTCGCCGGCGTGCCTTGGGTGATGGCGGCGCAGGCGCTTTCTGGAGTTGCTAAAGATCTCAATAAGATGAGCGCCAAAAGCGCGATCAAACTGCTAGTGCCAAAAGGCGAGCGGGGCAAGCTTTATAAGTGGGTTGCCTTATTAACGGGTTCTAAAAATGCCCTCAAGGGCGCGGGATTTTTCCTCGGTGGCGTTTTGCGTGCCTTACTTGGATTTGAGCTGGCGATCGCCACTATGGCGAGCATGCTTGGACTCGTATGGTTACTCAGTCTAGTGATGCTGAAAAAGGATTTAGGTAAAGCCAAGAATAAGCCTAAATTTACGGAGATTTTCTCTAAGAGTCGCAGCGTGAACATTCTCTCGGCGGCACGATTATTCCTGTTTGCCGCCAGAGATGTGTGGTTTGTAGTGGCGCTGCCCGTGTATCTGGCCAGCCAATTAGGCTGGGATCATTGGGCGGTGGGCGGCTTTTTAGCTGTGTGGGTTATTGGCTATGGCATAGTGCAAACCTTAGCACCTAAGATCACGGGCAATCGTCAAGCCCAAAGTCAGCTAACTGATACTGCCCCCGATGGTCTCAGCGCGTTAATTTGGGCCAGTTTGCTGGCCCTTGTACCAGCGCTCATTGCCAGCGCGATACAGTTTAGTTTTTACCCTGAAGCCAGTTTGTTGTTGGGCTTAATGTTATTTGGTGCCCTGTTTGCAGTGAACTCGTCGCTGCACAGTTACTTGATTGTAAGTTACGCCAGTGAAGAGGTGGTATCGCTGGATGTGGGTTTCTACTATATGGCCAATGCTATGGGGCGTTTGGTCGGCACTGTGCTGTCTGGTTTAGTGTATCAAGCCTATGGTTTAGCTGCCTGTTTGTGGATTTCGACCGCTTTTATCGGCATCACTGCTATGATTTCGATTAAGTTACCTCGGCAAGTCGCGGAATAAGTGCCAATGGAAACGTGGTGTAAGGTATCAACAGATTACTGCAACGGGTTTATGTTACTTGCGCGTCTGCGGCGTTTAGGATGCAGTGGGTGTTTTATCTTAGGTTTATTCTTTGCTACTGCTTGTCCGCTTTACGCTGCTCCAATGCAATCTGCGTTAACTCCGGCATTAGCTCCGGCGTTAGGTCCCGCAGTAGATTGGAAAAACTCAGCCTATATCACCCAAGCTTTTAGCGAAGTCGCCCTTAAAAATGAATACGATAAAGATAAGCATCGTGTGCGTAAGTGGCGCATTCCGGTGCGAGTGTTTATTGAGCATCAAGTGGGCGACAGGGCGCTGCACACCCAATTAGTACAGATGCACTTAGCGCACTTAGCCGAGATTACGGATCATGATATTCAGCTGGTGGATACGCTCTTGGATGCGAATCTGCACTTAGTGTTTACTCGTCAATCCCAATGGGAGAGTGAAGTTACCCGCTTAATGGGGCCAAGTTCGGCGAAGAATGTCCATGGCTCAGTGTGTATGGCCAAGTTTGCTCTGAACGCTAACAGTGAAATTGACCGCGCATGGGTGATTATTCCCGTTGATCAGGCAAAAATGCACGGTAAGTTAGTGGCTTGTGTGGTCGAGGAAGTCACCCAAGTGCTGGGGTTACCCAATGATTCTGAAAAAGTATTCCCCTCCATCTTTAATGATAAAACCCCGCAGGACTTACTCACTGGGCTCGATTATATTTTGCTGAAATTGCTCTACAGTAACCAGATTAGGGCGGGGATGACGGCAAAAGAAGCACTACCTATCATTCAAGCTCAGCTCGCTCAATGGCAGCGTGATGGCACCCTAACTCATGCCGATAAAACCGTGCGCCAAGGTGAGTTATACCCGCTATTAGGTTATTGATGCTTGAGTGTTACGGCGAAAGTTGACATTGCTCGCATGCGACCAATTAATTCTTTTTCTTTGAGGAATAAGGGCATAGTCTAGCTTTATACAAGGTAAAAACGTTGGAGGGACACCATGCGAATGACACTGCAGTTTTTAGGGGCGACAGAGGAAGTGACCGGCTCATGTCATTTACTCTCGGTCGATCATGAATACTTATTACTCGATTGTGGTTTGATCCAAGGTGGTAAAGCGGACGAATTGCGTAATCATGAGCCCTTCGCCTTCGATCATGAGTCTATTTCAGCTGTTGTGCTCAGTCATGCCCATATCGACCATTCAGGGCGTTTACCTCTCTTAGTCAAAGCGGGTTTTGATGGGCCTATCTATACCCATAAAGCCACGGCAGAACTGTGCGCCATCATGCTTAAAGATGCCGCTATGCTACAGACCCGCGACACCGAAAGGGTCAATAAAAAGCGCGCTAAACATGATCTTGACCCTCTAGAGCCACTGTTCACCGTTGAAGATGCCGAACAGGCCATCACCCAATTTGTGCCGCTGGAATACGGTCAAGTCACTCGGGTTATTCCCCATGTGGATATTTGCCTCTCAGATGCGGGACATATTTTAGGTTCGGCCTTAGTCGAGCTGTGGTTAGGCGAAGGCAAATCCCAGAAGAAAATCGTCTTTAGTGGCGATCTTGGCCGTGCGGGTATGCCGATTTTACGTAATCCGACCTTAGTGGATACAGCGGATGTAGTGTTAATGGAAAGCACCTACGGTAATCGTTTCCACCGCAGTTGGACCGATACCCTTGCCGAGTTGAAGGATATTTTTGCTAAGACAGTCAACGAGAGCCAAGGCAATATCTTGCTGCCCGCTTTCTCGGTTGGACGGGCGCAGGAGTTATTATATCTTTTTCATTTATATGCTAAAGAATGGGATCTCGGTCGCTGGAAAATCTGTCTAGATAGCCCTATGGCGATTGAGGCGACGCGGGTGTACGTCAATAATTATCCGTTAATGGATGAGGATTTTAAACGCTTTACCCGCCAACATCCGGGGCAACATCCGTTATTGTCGAATGTAGAATTTATTCAAACAACTGACGAGTCTATCGCATTAAACGATGTGCATCAGGGCTTGATCATTATTGCGGGTAGCGGTATGTGTAACGGTGGCCGTATCCGGAGTCACTTAGAGCATAATCTGTGGCGGCCAGAATGTGATGTGATTATCTGTGGTTTCCAAGCACTCGGCACGCCCGGCCGCGCCTTAGTTGATGGTGCCAAGGAGCTTACTATCCATGGTAATAGCATTAAAGTTGCTGCTAAGTTGCACACTGTGGGCGGGCTTTCTGCCCATGCAGATCAAGCTGAATTATTGCGTTGGTATCGCCATTTTGAAGGCCAACCGCCGCTGATTTTAGTCCACGGTGAACCCGACGCGCAGCATGGATTGGTCGATGTGATTAACCAAGACCCTAAGACTAAACCTCAAGCCACTGCGATAGCGACCCACGGCGACAGGTTAGATTTAACCGCGCTGCCACAGTTAGTGTGGAAACCAGCTTAAGTTAACTATTCTACACAGCCGCGTACTGCTCGATAGACTCCCTGCATCATCATTGCGGGGAGTTTTTATTTGTGTTGCAAATCAATACCTCACCGCTCGGCAACGACTCAGTGTACTAATCGATTCCAGATAAATTCGCAGATGATTTAGATTTCCAATTGTTAACTATTCGTTGTAATCTGAGGTGCAACTGTTAGATTGGCTCCTTGATATGTCGTATACGTTAGGCCAAGTCCTAATCCGATATAGTCAGTCAAACTATAACAATAACAAGCAATCACGAGGTTTGAATGGAAGCGATTACGGAGTTTGTTGGCCTGATTAATGGCTTTGTCTGGGGCACACCTATGTTGGTGATGATCTTAGGCGTTGGTTTGTTTCTTTCCCTCGGGCTGAGATTAATGCCCATTCTGAAATTAGGCACAGGCTTTAAGTTACTCTGGTCTGGCCGTATTCCCGACAAAGATAAAAATGTGAAAGGAGATGTGAGCCCGTTTAATGCGCTGATGACTTCCCTTTCAGCCACCATTGGTACGGGTAATATTGCAGGTGTGGCGACGGCGATTTTTGTCGGTGGCCCTGGCGCTTTATTTTGGATGTGGTGCACCGCATTAGTGGGTATGGCGACTAAGTATTCTGAGGCCGTGCTGGCGGTGAAATTCCGCGAAGTCGACGACAATGGCAACCATGTCGGTGGCCCTATGTATTACATTAAAAATGGTCTCGGCAAGAAGTGGGCTTGGTTGGGCACATTGTTTGCGATTTTTGGATCACTCGCTGGTTTTGGTATTGGTAACACAGTACAAGCCAACTCAGTCGCCGCAGCATTAAGCAGTAACTTCGGCGTTCCAGCTTGGATTTCTGGCGTGATAATGATGCTGCTTGTAGGTGCAGTATTGATGGGCGGCATTAAGCGAATCGCTGAAGTTGCCGGTAAGTTAGTGCCATTTATGACGATTTTTTATATCACTGCTGGCCTTGGTGTATTGGTGGTGCATATTCAAGATGTGCCAGCGGCGTTTGCCCTCATTATTCACAGTGCTTTTAATCCTGTCGCAGCCCAAGGCGGTTTCGCGGGCGCAGCTGTGTGGGCGGCGATTCGTTTTGGTGTGGCGCGCGGCGTATTCTCCAACGAAGCGGGTTTAGGTAGTGCGCCGATAGCCCATGCTGCGGCACAAACCAATAATCCTGTGGCGCAGGGGCTAGTGGCTATGCTCGGCACCTTTATCGATACGATCGTGGTCTGCTCGATTACAGGGTTGGCCATTGTGGTTTCAGGCTCTTGGACCTCAGGTGAGAATGGCGCTGCGCTGACGTCATACGCTTTCTCCCATGCTTTGCCTCTGGGTAATTATATCGTCGCCATCGCCTTGTCTATCTTTGCCTTTACCACCATTATTGGCTGGAGTTTTTACAGCGAAAAATGTGTGCAATATCTCTTTGGTATCAAAGCGGTAAAACCTTTTAGATTGCTATGGACCATAGCCGTGCCACTAGGTGCTGTTAGCTCATTAGATTTTATCTGGTTATTGGCAGATACCTTAAACGCCATGATGGCTATTCCTAACTTAATCGCCTTGGCGTTGTTAAGCCCTGTGGTCTTTGGTTTAACGCGGGAATACTTCATTAAAAAGCGTGCCGATGAAGCAGCAAAAGCCCAATCTTAATCTGATGAATAAAGTTGAGTCACGTTAGAATAAAAGAAGCTCACATGATTGTGAGCTTTTTTATTTAAATCAATAATATTGCCGTATTAATCTGAGTTGTTGTCGAACTCAGTATCATCGAGTAACTCAAAGGCTGGAGCGACGTTAGGTACATCTTTAAACAGGCGTGTGAAGTGACGTTGTACGCCTTTCAAATCGATTCCTGCTAAGCCTGAGGCGAAGCCAAACCAAGCATAAAGACCGCTAAAGTTATCGAACATGGGCGGTAAATATTTCGGTGTCGTCAGTATGCCCTCTTGGCAAGCTTGGTATAACACTGGGATATCTTCGATCGCCAATTTACCGAGGAACAACATAGGGATAAGTTCGGGAAGGCCCGAGGTGATAGCGCTGCGGATAAAGTTAATGTTTTCCACATAACCGCGCACATAGGAAATATCCTTAGTGAAGAAGCTGCCGCCTTCCACCATACCTCCACGGAAAACCCTTTGGGTGACGCGGTAACTGTCGGTCGCGCTCAGGTTTAATCCTCTGAAATAATTGAATACTTCAATAAAGTCGGCGCCATTTTCCGCCATGTCGACCGCGGCGACACGGTCGCTGATGCGTCGAGCTCGCCCTGGATTTGAACTGAGGGTTAGCATTTCCAGTAAAACAGCTAAACCCTCTTGAGTCGCGGCTACCCGCGGCGAACCGACACTGAGCCAAGTGGCGTGGGGTTGGGCTCGGCCATTAAGCGTAGTGCCAACATGTACCCAACCTTCGTGAACTTCGTATACATTGAGATCGGATTCGCTAAACATGGCTCTGCTATTGAGCTTAACGGTATCGCCACCCACAGCAGCGTCAGAAACGATACCGTCACTGAGGCGCACGCGCATATCATCGCTATGGAAGTACTTTTCTAAACGTTGACTAAGCACGTGGACCGCTTCAGGTGCGCTAATAATCTTAGGATGATGTTTATTCATGTGTCTCGCCGCAGGCAGCGAGAAAATGTAGCTGAGCTTATCGCCTAACTGGCGCAGCGTATGGCGATCTCCATGCAGTTTATGGCTAGCACTACCGTATAATTCTTGGCTTAATTTACCGAAGGTTGGCGTACCTCTATTTCCTAACATATCAACTACAAGGCGATATTGATCGACGTTGGCCACTAATATCTTGCCGAGTTTATCCCGTTTACCTAAACGTCTATGGATATCCTGTTTGAGGGAGGCGAGTTCTGCTTGGGTTTTGACTGGGTCAAAAGGTAAGGCAATGTTTTGATAGAACTCTTGCTTGATAGCCGGTAGTACAGTGCCCTTATTTGAGAGAAAACGCTCCTCCATTTCCCGCGGCCATTTGATGGCATCTAAGATTTTTATTGGCGTTTGGATGCGAATTAATTCATCGGAAAAACGGCGTAGATCTTGTTGATATTGGGCTAACGACTCAGACATTCCCGTATATCCTGCAGGTAATTTCAGCGAGAGAGATGTGGCTAATCATAGCCTTAAACCTCATTTATTCATATTGATTCGCAGACTAGCTGAGGAAATATACCGATTACATAAATTAACTGTTATCGGTTTTGTGAATCATTTTGGTGCACCTGTGACTATTTTAGCGCTGTGTGCATTGGATATAAATTAGTAACTATCTGTTTAATATTGTTTTATTGATATGGCATTAAAGCTGCTTTGTACTGTACTTAGAAATCGGTTGATTGGAGTTAAACATGGCAGCGATGAGTTATTTGAGTGTGATCGAGCGGTATCACGAATACGAAGCCACAGTGCATGAACTGATGGAATCGATTTTAACTGGGATTGCCGACGCCGAGTTATTTAAACAACCTAAGGTCGATGTCAAAGCGATGAAAGGAATCGCGAAGAGCTATCCCTTTGTCGAGCTGATGTATTTACTCGATAGCCAAGGCTTGCAGATAAGTCAGAATATCGCCGTGGTAGACCACCAAATTGAGTTAATTCCGTTAGGTGGCAATCGTGATCGCAGCCAACGACCCTATTTCATTAATCGTGATGAGTCCGATGGCGTCAACATTACACGTCCCTATTTATCCAATGCCAGTGGTAATTTATGCCTCTCCGCCTCTTTAGCGATTTATCAACAGGAGCAAAAACTGGGTTATTTAGTGGTGGATGTGGACTTGACCCGTTTGATTGAATTTATGATGGGCGACAGTGCACGGCGGCGCGTAACGCCAGCATTTAAAGCGGTTTATGGCGTGATAGTGGCAGGGTTGTTTGTGCTGGTTACTGTATTACTCTGGACCGCATTGCGGGATATTTACGGACTCTTTACGGTCGAGCGAATTGGCCAAGATCCGCTGCAACCTTTTGGGATCATTATTTTTATGACGTTAGCTTTAGCGATTTTTGATCTCGGGAAAACCATTCTCGAAGAAGAAGTGCTAATGCATAAGGATATCTTTCGCCACAGCTCAACGCGGCGAACCATTACACGGTTTGTGTCTACCATCCTTATTGCCATTTCCATTGAGGCGTTATTGACTATGTTCAAGGCGTCACTCGGTGAGAAACAATATATTGAACCCGCGATTTGGATGATGTTAGCCGTAGTTGGTTTACTCGTGGGATTAGGTGCTTACGTTTACTTAGGTGCTAAGGCCGAATGGTTGCTGATAAAAACGCAAGCCTATAAAAGCGGTAAAAAGTGACAAGGATGATGTAGCTTTGAAGGTGGTGATTAAGAGGGCTAAACAAGGTCACACCCAGCACTGAGGGCTGGGTGAGATATTAGGTCTGAGTGGACACGAACTGTATGAGTTCTAGATGAACAATCTGCGATTTAACGCAGCATCACCCCTAATTTTGCCCACTAGATACTGAGATCAAATAGGCTAGAAAAAATCGTCATCTCCTAATGCACGCTTTAACTCCGCCCGTTCGAGGTAGTCTTCTAAACGCTTTTTGACTTCACGTCTATGTTGCATTGCCTCGGCAGCTTTGCTGTTTCTCGGTGTGGTCATTGCCTCAAGTTCAGTATCGTTGGGCACGACTTCAGTAATATGAGCCATAACGAATTCCTCTTGTTGTTCCTAACGACTTTCTAACTAAAAAGAGTAGGGTAGAAAAGCAAATAATTTTGTGAGTCAGGGTGAAAAATTCTTCCCGTGTGCCGGATGATTCAGCTTGCCGCTGTTTGGCTTAAGCCTGAAGCTACAATTGGATATTTGATTAATTCAGTTCTTGCTTATTTTGTGATTGAGAGCACAACAGTGTCATCGATATATTCGGGTTAATTCCGAGTTAAATAGTAGGATAAACTTGAATTTAGACATATTTACAACAACACTTGTAACTGTGTTTATTGCTGATAGTTTGCTAGGGAATTGGCTCAAATGGACAAGGATGAGTTTTCTAAACTGCATAGCCCATCAAATAATATCTATTTTAGCGTGCTGAGCTCTAGCTGGCTGATGATTATCGCTGCTTTACTTTTCATGGGCATTTCCTGGTATGTGCTGGAGCAATATCTTAGAGATAGGGGTGAAGAGCGTTTCGAAAACAGTGTGCAAGAGTTAACCGAAGCGGTGAATCGCAGAATGCTTGCCTATGAGCAAGTCTTACGCGGTGGTGTTGGCTTGTTATTATCTTCAAATGATGTGACCCGAAAGGAGTGGCAAACCTATGTTGTCAATGCGCATTTATCTGAGTATTACCCAGGTTTTCAAGGCTTTGGCTATGCTCAGTTACTTAAGCCTGACACATTAGATAACCATGTCCAACACGTTCAGGCCGAAGGCTTTAAAGATTATAAAGTATACCCAGAAGGCGTACGTGATCAGTATTGCGTGATCTTGTATTTAGAGCCTTTTGATTGGCGCAATCAAAGAGCCTTTGGTTATGACATGTGTTCCGAGGCTAATCGACGCAAAGCCATAGATCACGCCATTAGCACTGGCCAGCCAACTATCTCAGGCAAGGTGGCCTTAGTTCAAGATACGCCCGAAGATGCTCAAGCGGGTTTCTTGATGTATTTACCCATTTATCAAGGAACGGTGGCAACGGAGGCTGAACGGAAACAACAGGCGATTGGACTCGTGTATGCGGCGTTTAGGATGGACGACCTCATGCAAGGGATTATGGGAGATCGATTCTCAGGTTTGAAACTTGCTATTTATGAAAACCCGCAGGCAAATGCCGACAGTTTAATGTTCACTAGCAGTAAAGTACTGCCAAATCAAAAAGATGTGTTTTATCAGTCACAGACTGACTTGATAGGCGGCCAGCAGTGGCGCTTAGACATTTCGTCACAATCGCGTTTTATTTCAAGATCAGAAGAAACCCAGGGTATCTGGCTACAATTTATCGGTAGCGCTTTTATTTTGGCGCTGTTTTATTCAGTGCTAATCATGGCGCGCAATCGATATAAAGAGTCATTACTTACCTCCGAGCTCATCGCGAATGAAAAACGCTTTAGACTCGTCATTGAAGCGTCTCCAAGCGCACTGTTTATGGTGGATAAGGCTGGAATTATTACATTGGTAAACACCCATGCCGAACGCTTATTTGGTTATGCCAGAGATGAGTTACTCGGCCGTTCTATCAATATGTTATTGCCAGACGTGCTGAGAGATGCGCATCAGCAGCACATGAATCATTATTTAGTGCAGCCGATTGCGAAGAATATGTCGATGCGCGATGACTTATTTGGCTGTTGCAAGGATGGCAGCTTACTCGCAATAGAAGTGGGTTTGACGCCCATTCATTTCAGTAATGGTATTTTCATTCTTGCGACAATTAATAATGTGTCTGAACGTAAGCGCATTGAAGTTCAGCGTGCAGAACACATGCAAGAGCTTGAGCGCATCAATCAAGAACTCGACCGTTTTGCCTATATCGCTTCCCATGATTTGAAATCCCCGTTACGGGGTATCGAGCAGTTAACCTCTTGGCTAACAGAAGATTTATCCGATAACACCAATGAAAATGTGCAGAAATATCTCGGGCTGATCCAAAGCCGTATTCACCGCATGGTGTTATTGCTCGATGGGCTATTGATGTTCTCCCGTATTGGCCGTGTCGATACAGAAACCACTGAGGTCAACAGTCGGCAACTGGTTGAAGATATGTTTGCGCTCGTTGCGCCACCACAGGGGTTTGAATTAGTCCTAAAAGGGGAGTTTCCGAACTTCCATACCGTACGCGCCTTGTTGGAATTAGTGATACGAAATTTAATCAGTAATGCCATTAAGCACCATGACTTAGGTACAGGTGTCATTACCGTTTTATGTGAGAGTACAAGTAAACATTATCTATTTAGTGTGTTGGATGATGGGCCAGGTATTTCGAGTGCCTATCAGAATAAAGTCTTCGAAATGTTTCAAACACTTAAACCTAGAGATGAAGTCGAAGGCAGTGGTTTAGGTTTATCACTTGTGAAGAAAACAGTTGAAAGTTTAGGCGGTAATATTCAACTCAAATCGCAGGGTAGAGGCTGTTGTTTTTACTTTACTTGGCCTAAGCACATAGTGAAAAAGGAGCTTTTATGAGAGCAGCAGATCAATATCAACAGGTCACTATTTTATTAGTTGATGACGATGATGTGGATTACATGGCCGTGCAGCGGGCGATGAGACAGCTTAGGTTACTCAATCCTTTAGTGCGCGCACGGGATGGCATTGAGGCACTCGCAATTCTCACCAGCTTAGACACAATTAAAGGCCCGTATCTAATTTTACTCGACCTTAATATGCCAAGAATGAATGGCTTTGAGTTTCTTGAGCAAATACGTTCAGACCCATCTCTCTCATCATCTGTCGTTTTTATGCTCACGACGTCGAGTACCGATGAAGATAGAATGAAGGCCTATAGTCATCATGTGGCTGGCTACATGGTTAAAACTGACATAAAAGACGGTTTTAACAATATTTTTAACATGCTTGAAGGTTACTGGCGAATAGTCGAGCTCCCATCCGCATAAGGTGAGTATATGGATTTACTACTGATCGATGATGATGAAGTCGATAGAACGGCAATTATCCGAGCACTTAGACAGTCAAAATTGACGTTTAATGTGATCGAAGCAAATTGTGCATTTGATGGGTTAAATCTTGCTTTAGAACGCCATTTCGATGGCATTCTATTGGATTATTTATTGCCAGATGCCAATGGGTTAGAAGTGTTGATTAAGCTCAATGCCATGACGCAAGACCAGACTGTGGTCGTGATGCTGAGTCGCTATGAAGATGAGAAACTGGCCCAGCGCTGTATTGAATTAGGTGCGCAGGATTTTCTGCTCAAGGATGAGGTTAATTCGCGGATACTAACCCGTGCGATTCGCTACGCAAAACAAAGATCTTCAATGGCATTGGCGTTACGTAATAGCCATCAAAAACTCAAAGAGCTGGCCGAGCACGACTCGCTCACTAAGTTGGTTAATCGTTATGGCTTTGAACTGTGTCTGAATCGAGCGATCGCAAGGGCGAAACGTTGCCACGATTATTTAGCCGTTATCTTACTCGATCTCGATGATTTTAAAGCGATCAATGACACTTTAGGCCACCAAACTGGTGATGTGCTGTTAGTTCAAGTGGCGGCCAGATTAAGTGAAGTGCTGCGCGATGGCGATATTATTGCCCGCTTAGGCGGGGACGAATTTGTCGTACTGGTGACGGATAACGATTATAAATATTTCCCCATGATAGTGGCCAATCGACTGCTAAAAGTCTTTGAGGACGTGTTTTGTCTCGGTGATAACGACGTGCTTATTGGTGCCAGTATCGGTGTGGCTTTTTATAATGAAGCGGCTTCGAATAGTTCTGAATTGATGAAATGCGCCGATATCGCCATGTATCGCGCTAAAAAGATGGGCCGAAATCAGATACAGTTTTATTCGGAAGCCTTAGATAAAGAGGTGCGCTACCGTAATCATATCGAGTCAAGTTTGCGTATGGCCTTAAAAAGACATGAGTTTAAGGTCCATTATCAGGCACAGGTTAATGCGAAAACCCATCAGTTGGTGGGGATGGAAGCCCTTATCCGATGGCAGCATCCAGTGGATGGCATTATCGCCCCCGATCAATTTTTACCTATTGCTGACGAAATTGGCTTAATGGATGACATTGATGATTGGGTGCTTGAACAAGCCTGCACCCAAGCTCAGATTTGGTTATCCCAGTTACAGCCTTTAGGCCAAGAATTTACTATTGCAGTTAACCTCTCCGCCTCTCAAATAGGCAATGAGAACCTGTTCGATAAAATAGTGCATATATTGACTAAGACAGGCTTGCCTGCTGGAGCATTAGAGCTTGAAATTACAGAGAATTGCCTTATTGAAGATCCCCATGAACATGCCAAAGTGCTCGATAGAATCGCCGGATTAGGGGTGCGTTTTGCCCTCGATGATTTCGGGACGGGTTTTTCGTCATTAGAACACATCAAACTGTTTCCGATCAGCGTGCTGAAAATCGATAAAAGCTTTGTCGCTTCCTACGACAAAGATGAAAAAGACACCCGATTGCTCGCTGCTTTACTCAACTTTGCCTATGGGTTTAATGTTATTTCTGTGGCGGAGGGAGTAGAAACCGTTGAGCAAGCAGAGTTTTGTACTGCGCGCCATTGCACTGTTTTACAAGGGTATTTATTTTCACGTCCCTTAGATACCGCGGCGTTTGAGGCCAAGTATATTCTGCCACTATTAACCCAAACTCAGCTCCCTGTGTGAGAGGTCTCGAACTATTTCAATAGCATAGTGATTTCGTCTGGTGAGGAATATTTTCTTGCTTTACACTGAGCAATAGACAAATATCAGCCCCTTTTTCTGTCGCTGTGCTTTTAGTGCTGCAGAACGGTTTATTCACTCATGCTTAAGTTGGTCACTCAGCAATGAAAATAGGTATTTTATCCCAATTCCCCCAGTTGTATTCGACACAACGTTTAGTGGAGGCTTGTCAAAGCCGCGGACATGAAGCGGTCGTGATCAATACGCTGAACTGCTACATGAATATTAATTCCATTAAACCTAGCATTCATTATGAAGGCACTGAATTAGTTGGTTTTGATGCCATCATCCCGCGTATTCATGCCAGCGTGACTTTTTATGGTTGTGCCGTTGTACGTCAGTTCGAAATGATGGGCGTGTATGCCGCGAATGATTCGATCTCCATTGCGCGTTCTCGGGACAAATTACGGGCGCTGCAATTACTCTCCCGCAAAGGGATTGGTATGCCTGTGACAGGCTTTGCCAATAAGCCAAATGATATCCCCGACCTCATCAATATGGTGGGCGGCGCTCCGTTAGTCATTAAGTTACTCGAAGGTACTCAAGGGATTGGCGTGGTATTAGCTGAGACGAAAACGGCTGCTGAGAGCGTGATAGAAGCATTCTTGGGGCTGAAAGCGAATATCTTAGTGCAGGAATACATTAAAGAATCCAATGGCAGTGATATTCGTTGTTTTGTTGTCGGTGACAAGGTCATCGCCTCTATGAAGCGCCAAGGACCCGAGGGGGATTTTCGTTCTAATCTGCATTTGGGTGGCTGTGGTGAGGTGGTTAAAATCACTGCAGTGGAACGTAAAATGGCGATTGCGGCGGTGAAAGCGATGGGATTGGTGGTCGCTGGGGTGGATATTTTACGCTCTAATCGTGGTCCTTTGATCCTTGAGGTGAATTCGGCGCCAGGCATTGAAGGGATTGAACAAACCACAGGGATTTCAGTGACTGAGCCTATTGTTGAATATATCGAGAAAATGGTCGCTGCCCGTAAAACCAATAGACCTATTATTGCCTAATAGTTGATTACGCTAAAAAAACGCCACCGTTTAAGGTGGCGTTTTTTATGCTTAGAGCTTAGACGTAAGATCCTAAATGTTAGATCTTAGAGATCAAAGCTGTAGGAATAGCCGAGTACCAGTTTGGCATCATCATCGGTGAGATCGGTATCAGAAACCATGAACGACACTGTGCCCATGCTGGTATCTGCACTGAGTGTGACGTTATAGTCGGCATAGTTATCTTCGCCAAACCAAGATTGCACAACATCACCGCTTGAGTAGCCATAGTGCACTGATAAGCTAAGTTTTTCAGTGAGAGGCACAGAGACAGTCGCGGCAAGATAGCTGAGATCTTTATTATCTAACGGATCGGCGGCGACATCGTCACCGGCATTGATGACATGGGAGTAACCCAGTTCAAGCCACTTCCAAGTCACTGCAGCATGGAGTTCACCAAAATCAATGCTGCCAGGAGCGTCTGGGTAGGCGTAGTAGAGGTAGCCAAAGTCGTAACTGATGTCTTCGGTAATATTGCCACCATAACCCGCGTAGAGATCCATCTCGTAGCTCGTATCGTCACCAAAATCCACATTCGATGCCCAAGTGCCGGCATAAAATCCAGAATCATGGCTGTAGTCAATCCCACCTTGGATTGCGACCGCATCTTTAGTTTGGGTCGCACCGCGCCATAGGTAATTAGAGGTACCACCAATGTTGCCTGATACGGCTGCAAAGGCATTGCCAGCCAGTAACATTCCCGTCGATAAGGCCAAAACGCTATACAGTGATTTCTTCATGCTCATCCCCTCGATTGACTTATTTATCGATTCACCATTGGCGCACTTAAGTAAGCAGTGGTCATTAGTGCATCTTGGTTTTTTCTAAGAAGGGATTTGCTAATCACATGCCACTATTACAATCATATGTAAAACAATACATTAGAATATCAAGTGTTAATGAAATGTTTTTATTTGCCAGCTTATGGGGCAGAGGCGCACTCTTGTTGTGCAAAAAATATTCAGGGTTTCACTGGAAGAAAGCAAAAAAAAACGCCTCACAATGGAGGCGTTGTTTTGAATTTTCTCGCTTAGTTTACGCTGTCGCGTAGGGTTTTACCCGCTTTAAACTTAGGCACAGTCGCTTCAGCGATTTGAATTTCTTTACCCGTTTGTGGGTTACGGCCAGTGCGAGCAGCACGAGTCGCAGTTTCAAACGAACCGAAGCCTACGATGGAGATTTTGTCACCATTTTTCATTGATTCGGTAATGGCTGCTTCAAAAGACTTCAATGCGCGTGCGGCTTCTACTTTCGTTAGATCGGCATTTTCTGCAATTTTGGCGATAAGTTCAGTTTTGTTCATTTTTATTGTCTCTTCTTTCCGTAGATTTATTTGAAATAAGCGTGCCTAACATGCCATAAGGTTCAGCGCTTGGAAAGCCTTTTGCGTCTAAGCTGCCGCAGGATGTTCGGTAAAGCGCAGAATATTTACTCAGTTCGTGACTTAAGTTTTATTCTGGTTTCATTCTTCTAACAGTTGATAGAGTAATTTTTTAACCAATTTGGGTTCAAAGGGCTTGTCGCATAAGGCATTCACCCCCGCTTGGGACACATTGCTGAGGTGGGTATCGTTGGCTTCGGAAGATACCATCAAGATGGGAATGTGCGATTGCTGGCTTTCGCTGCGAATATATTGAGTCAGCGCAAGACCATCTACGCTGGGCATATTGTAGTCAGTGATGACTAAGTCGAACATATTGTTTTTCATCAACGCTATGGCCTGTGCACCATCTTCGGCCTCGGTAATCAGCTTCATCCCTAAGTTACCAATCGTACGTTTAATGACATTTCTTGCCATACGGCTATCATCGACCACTAATACGCGCACATCTTGCACATCGAAGTTACTGAGGTCGAGTTCATCGTGGCTGAGCAGATCGATAGTGGCATTTAAGGCTGTGGCTAAATGGTCGGCACTGAAGGGCTTAGGCAGGATAGCGACCACACCCGATTGGCGGAATATCTCAAGTTGCTCACGGCGACACTCACTCGAGACCAGCATAAATTGAATATCTTTGCAGTCCGCGCTAGCCCTTAGGTAACCCAAAAGATCAATGGCGGTGCCATCATCAAAATGCATGGCGCTGGCGATAAGATCGGGTTTGTGGCGAGCAATAATATCTTTAGCCGCTTCGATATTTTCTGCAGTTTGAATGCTGAGAATACCTTCCTGTTGCAAGCGCTGAATAATTATTCGACGCTGGATATCTGAAGGTTCTACCAAAAGAATGGATAGTTCACTGGGCGATAAATGGCTCATAGTCTACTTCAAGTTAAGAGTCGCAAGTATTTTATTGGGTCGCTAAGCTACGCTATTAGTAACAGCTTAGCAACAAATGTCCATTACCGTGTTTGACGGGTTAAATAATGACTCGTGACCTTAGAAAATGCGATCCAATACTGCAAGAGTAAAATGACAATAATGCTTATCGTCAGCGGCAACATAGGAATATTGTGGCCAGAAACAACCACTTTTACATCTTCAGGTGTAATACGGTAGGCAATAATCGCTGTCATGCCTAGGGCTGAAAATCCTAAGGTTTGCATGCCAATATAAATCTTCAATACTAAGCTCGACCACGGCGTGCGCATCATTATGCCAACGAGCACGGGGATGACGCCTAGGGTGAATACATCAAAGGATTGCGTTGTCACAGCCCGTAAAAGTGCGGCAATGCTGAAGAGGCAATATAAAGAGATCAGTAGCATAAGACGTTTAGGCATAGATGGATATGTAGACAGGTAGCGAAGAAGATGAGCAAGTGTAGGAAATGCCCTAATCCGAGTCCAGCATAACCTTAATATCGTGTAGAATAAGCCTTTTGCGAAAGGCTTATTCTATTAGGTGAAGTTTATGACAGAAGTTGAGTTTTGGAGTTTAGTCACGCGTACGGAAGCGGCGCAATCACAGGAGTCTTTGGCTCAAGCACTGAAGCAGAAACTCGCCGAACTGAGTAATGAAGAGTTAAAAGCCTTCGATAAAATCTTTGGTCAGCAGATGCGCCGGAGCTATTTGTGGTCGGTTTGGGGCGCGGCTTACATTATTACGGGCTGTGATTCTGAATATGCCTTTGCCGAATTCAGGTGTTTTTTGATTTCACTCGGCAAAGAAATCTACGATGGTGTGGTTAATCAGCCTGACACTTTAGCGCGTTTAGTCGCTTGGCCAGAGCGAGATGCCTATGCTTATCCCTTTGTGGATGAATACGATCTTATTGCAGGGCAATTATACGAAGATAGAACCGGTGAGGAACTGCCCTTTATGCCATCGGGCAAGGCGACGCCCGCGGGGAAAAAATTTAGTACTAAGCCCAAGGATTTAAAGCTGCAATACCCTGAGCTCAGCGCCCGTTTTCCATTTTAATCTTGCAATCGCTTATGAGCGTAAACAGGCATTGGTTGTCACATCGAATGTCATGCCGTATTTAGGGCAGATATCATTCATAAACTCATGTTCCTGTGCGGTTAATTGCTGAGAAAAATCTTGCTTAAGCTGCTCAGCCATTTGGGTTTCAGCCGCATATTGCGCCTGAGCCAATTTGCTAAAATGAGCGTTAACCGCCTGTTGTTGACTGATGGTCAATGGCACCGCATGGCTTGAAAGACTAATGCTAGTTCCGAATGTTAGTAGGGCCAATAAAGCGATTTTATGTGAGTAAGGTTTTGATAAATTAGCTGTTTTTAGGTTCATAGGTAAGCTCCAAATTAAAAATTACGTTTAACACGTCAGTTCTAAATCGTGCATCCTTAGACGGTAAAGAAAACGAGTTGTGCTTTGAGGGGCTTAGCTTATTGTATAAATATTGAACCTATGCTGAACGGTTAGTTAGCGCTCATTTTTCATTTCTTTGCATTGAAATCCTTGCTTGCGAGTATCGAACTGGCACATAGAACCACATTCCCAAGGTACATCGTCGTAGAAGGCTGATTGTTCGCGTGCAAAATCGCGGCAGGTCTCATAGCTGTCAAAGTTATCAGTTTTTTTATACTTCCCCGAGTCATAGCCATGGTTATAGATAAAGGCTGACCATGTTTTAGGGCCGGTATTTTTATCACTCGGGGAGATAAACCAAATCGCACTAACTACGCAGGTAAACAGGATAAGAATGAACACAGGTACAACGGGGAATTTCATTTTTATTAAGTGAGCCATGTAAACAATAGCGGAAGGATAACGTTTTTTTTGTGGTTATGCGCGTAAAATGTTCACAAATTGATAACTATGCACTTACTTAGTGCAGCCTCGATACAAAAAGATACGTGTCAATTGTGGTTGTTCTATAAAATTTACTCATTTATACAAAAGCTTACACTGCGTTAGCTGTACTTATATCAGTTTTGCGTTAAGCTCTAGTTCAGGTTAGATTTTGTACTGTGGTTTCCAGAAAGTTATCTAGGCCTTGGAGGCAAATATGAAAATTAAGTCCCTTTTACTCGCAGGTGTATTAAGTTGCAGTGCGGCTTGGGCAGCCGACGAAGCGCCTGTGAATCCCGTCACTGAAGATGGCGTGGTTAAAATTGTTTGGCAAAGTCCTAAGGATTTTCGCGATATCAAATCATCCGGGGAAATCCAATCCCGCTATGAGAAGCGCTTATTTGAGACGTTAACAGAAAATATTAACAAAGAAGCCGCGAAGATTTTAAAACCAAATCAAAAGCTTGAAATGACCATTACCGATGTTGATCTGGCGGGTGATATGCGCCCAACCTTTGGTGCGACCGCTAATGATTTGCGGATTATTAAAGACATTTATCCACCGCGTATAACTTTTTCCTATCAAGTGTTAGAAAACGACAAAGTGATTATTGCGGGTGATGAAAAACTGTCGGATATGGGCTTTATGGATGGAATTAAATCTTTAACCGATAAACCTTTTATCTACGAAACCAAAATGTTGACTGATTGGTTAAAGAAGACGATTGCCCCACAACTTTAATCCTTCAATCGTTAAATTGGTCACTTAAGACTCAAGCACTGAGCGCTTGGGTTTCGATAGCAAGGTGATTTTCTAACAGGTAAAATCCGTTATTCGCGGATTTTGCCTGTTTTTTTGCCTTAGCACTTAAGGTCGACAGGCTGTGTTCATTGGCATTAAAAGTCAGTGCTGGTGGCAAAATGCCCACACACAGGCTGATCAACTGATGGTAACAGGCTTCACCTTGTCTATCGTCGGCGAGCATCTCTTGGGCTTGCCAATGCTCGGCGCTGTAAAACAAATGCTTATGGGTTTCAAAGTCCGCAAGGATTCGTTGGCAACGGCTGATCATATGTTCACAGGTGCTGATAATCACAAAGTCATCGCCGCCGACATGGCCGACAAAACAATTGTCGCTTTTATACTTCAGTAACAGATTCGCCACTTCACAAATCACTTCATCGCCGCGACAAAAGCCATAAATATCGTTATAGGGCTTAAAGTTACACAAATCAAAATAGGCCAGATAAAAGTGTTTCTTTTGGATCTTAAGGCGTTTTAATTCCTCTTGAATGGGCACATTGCCCGGCAAGTCTGTCAGAGGGTTCGCGTGGCGGGCCATCTTAATTCTGTGCTCTGTGATCCTTTGCAGTAAATCCTTAGTGTGGCCTATGCCGAGAAGTTTGCCACGGCGAAGGATAATGAACTGCTGAGCAACTGTATTGGCCGTCTCTGAGGTCAGCAATTGGCTCACTGTAGATAAGGGTTCGTTGGCTTCAATTTGGATAACCTGCGGGTCCATCACTTCACTTACGGCATGATTTTCATGCAAGGCACGACCATAGGGCGTACTGAAAAGCTCGAGTAAGGTTGCGCGGCTGATAATCCCCAGCGGTAACTGATTATCGACCACAACCACCGCCTGCAGTGCGGGTTGCGAGCTAAAGGTGTCACTTAAAAATTTGAGTTTGAGTGTGGGCGCAACTGTGATGGCATTTGTGCACAGGCTTTCGGCGGATTCGCTGTATCTAGGTTGAATTTGGGTATTGTTTGGCACTAAGGTCGCTTTCATCGCGCGGCAGGGGAGCACTTCTGGACGCCCTAGCAAATAGCCTTGGCAATAGACGATACCCAGTTGTTTGAGTACGGCTAATTCCTCTTGCGTTTCAATCCCTTCTGCTATCACTTTGCAGGTTAAGCTTTGGCATAACTCCACAATCGAGCGGACAAACTCCTGTTTGACAGGGGTCGAATCAATTTCATGGATAAAGTGGCGGTCAATTTTGACATAGTCGGGCGACAATTCTGACCAGAGCCTTAAACCGGAATAACCTGCGCCTAAGTCATCGATGGCCGTTAAAAAACCTTGGCTGCGATAATGATTCAAGCAAGATTTAAGTAAGTCGATATCATCGGCGGGATATTGCTCTGACAGCTCAATCACCACCTGCGATGGCGTTATGCCGAGTTGTTGCAACAGCTGTAAGGTCATGCCCTTGGGGTGCGCAGGGTCTAACAACGCCTTGGGCGAGATATTGATAAACAGCTTGCCTTGGAACTGACGCAGCTTAAATTGTTCGAGTGAAATGCGCCGACAAAGGGTTTCTAACTCGCTTAACTTGCCTTCATGCTCGGCGGTCTGAAATAGCGGCACTGGAGAGTATAACGGGCTGTGTTCAGGGCCGCGGCTCAAGGCTTCAAAACCGTGGATTTTATGTTCTAATATATTGAAAATTGGCTGAAATAAGGGACTGATTGCCGCTTTAGAAATTATTTTATCGAGCTCTTTAGCCAGATCTAAACTTGTCATTACGTCAGCCCTTTCGTCTATGTGAGCGGAGTCTATGACTTAGAAATGACAAAATGATGACAATTTTGAGGGCGCTTAGCGTTAGCTATGCTGGGGTTTGAATGGATAGCAGATGAAAAGAGCTGAAGACTACTGGCGAGTTTCAGCTCTTAATCAAGCTTAGCTTTGCGTCTTAAAGGCCTGCAATGTTTGCAGTAACGCACCGAGCTGGCGCACATAGGTTTCGAGTTCTTTAGCATCGAGCGCCTCATATTCTTCCATACGAGTTAAGTCATCGACCAACTCTTGTACATAGGGCAGAAAACGATTACTCGAAGCGATAAAACCTTGTTCTGCCGTAAATATGCTGGTGAAGTTTCCATGGCCAGCTTTCTTTAGCTCATCTAACTTAGCGTCGGCGTCTATGGCTTGGCGATAGGCGATTTGAAGATTCTCTTTCAGTTGCTCTATAACCTTGGTATGTGGCATAACAGCGTCTCATTGCAAAATTTGCAGGAATTATAAGGGGCAAAGGATATGGCAACAAGCCAATGGCGATTAATTGCAGCAATCTGTTTTCTGGCGTTGACGGGTTGGAGCACCAAAGCGGTGAGTGCCGAAACCGATAAGCCGCCATTTTATCAAGTGCAATGGCAAGGAAAGAGCGCGTATCTACTGGGCTCGATTCATATTGGACGTGCCGATTTTTATCCTTTACCCACCCAAATTGAAACCGCGCTTAGTAAAGCGCAGGGCCTAGTCGTGGAAGTCGATATGAATAAAGCCGATAGCAATGCCTTGCTGCGCCAATACGGCCGCGCCGATAAAACCAAAGGTTTAGATTGGCAGAGCCGAGATAAACAAACGGTTGAGAGCATGACGCCCTACTGCGCTACCACGGCCAATGTTTGTCAGTCGATTCAATCCTTCGCGCCTTGGCTGCAAGCCACGCAACTCAACTTAATGCGTTATAACAACTTAGGTTACAGCACGGATTATGGTGTTGATATGCAGCTAATGGCCCGCCATGCGGCTTTACCTGTGTATCAATTAGAAACCGCCGAGTCGCAATTTCAGTTATTAGCGTCCTTTGATAGCCAAGCACAGTGGACTATGGTGCGTGAGGCAATTAGTACGTCGGATGCCGATCTTTTATCGTTAATTACGGCTTGGCGGTCGGGTAATGAAACTGAGCTTGATAACATAATGCAGGAGCAAATGGGCGGCGAGGACGACACTGAAATGCTAGAGAAAATTCTCTGGCGGCGAAACCATGTGATGGCCGACGGCATTATAAAATTAATGGGCTCGACTGACGTGTCTTCACCATTATTTGTGGTGGTTGGTGCGGGTCATGTGGTGGGCGATAAGAGTGTGGTGCAATTGCTAGAACGAGCAGGCGCCAAAGTGAGCGCCTGCTGGAAACAGACTTGCCAGTAATTGTTTAGGTCGCTGCGCTTAGAGCGACGCGCATTTAACCTGTAGGACTCTGCCCTAAAAAGTGTACATATCGACCCAGCGAAATATAGGGCTCGCGTTGCGAATACTCGAGCTCCATTTGCAGCAGTTTTTGATAATCGAAGTCCACTGGCTGACTTTTTTTCAAATAGTCGTGGATCACCCGCACGCCAGACTGACAGATGAGTGACATCTGCCACTCGCTAAACCAATCTTTAACCTCTTGAATATAAAGTGGGTGTGTGGGCGTTAGCCGTACTTTCTTCTTTACTTTTAAATCTGCGGCGACGTAATCGAAATTGCCCGACACTAAGGCATGAAAGCGCATGGCTTCTTTGTTGTAAAACATCAAAGAGAATAATCCCGCGGGTTTAAGCATAGTGAGTAGGCCCGCCATCGTGGGTTTCGCATCCGTTAACCATTCGACGACCGCATGGCACAATATGATATCGAAATAGCCATGTTGCTCGACCGACAGAGCTTGAATAGGCGCATGGATTAGCTGGATAGCTAATGGTTCAGGCGATGCATCTATCTGCTCTTGCGCTTGCGCCAACATCTCCGCCGAGATATCGCACAGCACCACTTCGTGGCCGAGGCGGGCTAATTTCTGGCTAAAGTAACCAAAACCACCGCCCGCATCTAATACCCTGAGTTTTCTATCCCCCAGTTTTACTAGCGCAGGTGCGAGGTCGCGCCACAGTACAGCGGCACGAATGTCGCCTTTAGGCGTACCATAAATATTTTTCGCAAATTTTTGCGCGAGCTTATCAAAATTCTTATCTTGCACGTGATAACTAGGTTAAAGAGAGTGGAACGATAGTGTGGCACAGACGTAAATTTTTCGCACTCAGGAGATGTTATCGCCGAGTCGAGATGGGTAAATTTGTATCATAATATTTTAATTTATTGATTTTATTGGTAGTAATTATTCCTACTAAACTTAGGGATACACAGAACTCTGTCCTCTGGGTTATAATCACGCCGTTTTCGACAAACCTGACTCTATATACCCAAGCGACCTGAAAATACGAGTTTCAGAGCGCCTAGGGTGCTTCAATTCAAGGCGCATCAATGACAGAATGTCGGCCACCTTTTGAATTGATGCAACACGGAAGTGAAGTGCCCTAGACGCTCCGTCCCGGCGGGTTTTAACGCACTTTATGCTGTGTTGGTTATTTTGAACTTAGTCCACTAGGTCCGCAAATAACCGCCTTGCCTAAAGTGCGTTAAATTCCCGCTGAATCCTGCATTTTCAGGTTGTTTGGGTATAGTTGTCCATTCGGTGAGTCAGCATCAGCCCTTATTAAGACGCAGCGCTGCCTGTTTTACACTCGTTATCAACTTGATTGAGCAGACGTTACTCGTCTGTGCGGGGTAATTTATGGCAATGCATTTATGTGCCAAGGGATAGTTAATTAAAAGGTACTCAGACTTGAATAATGCATATTGTGTTGAATTGAACGCGATGCCGTCGCTGTTTTCTCTTTATCGCAAGATCTTCTTTGGCCGTAAGCCGGGTTGGGATCAGCAACCGCTGCCCTATATAAAGGTGACTGCGCCACATGTGACTGTGTCTGAAACTAAAGTAAGCCAATATGCGCAGGTGTGTGGTTTTCAATTTGACGGTAAAGTGCTGCCGCCAACCTATTTGTATGTGATGGCATTTCGCCTGCATGCGGTGATTTTTACCCACGATGGCATCACTTTCCCGCTGCTTGGGATGATCCACCTAAAGAACCGCATTCAAGTGTATCGCCCTGTAACGGTTGACGAGACTTTCTCCCTCGAGTGCGCCTTGACGACGAGCCGTGAGACGGATTCTGGCTTAGAATTTGAATTTGTGTCTAAGGCGTTTGTGGGTGAAGAACTCGTTTGGGAATCGCTTTCCACCTATTTATATCGTATCGATGTCGCTGGACGTCGGGTTCGTCCACCTAAAGCCATTGATATGGCGTGGGAAACGCCACAAAGCTGGAGTTTGAGTGAAGATTTAGGTCGTCGTTATGCTAAGGCATCTGGTGACTATAACTTGATCCACTTGCATCCTGTGCTCTCAAAGCGTTTTGGTTTTGATCGCGTGCTCGCCCATGGTATGTGGTCTAAGGCCCGTTGTTTGGCGGAGTTGATGCCAAGCATTGGCGATCGTCCATTTACTGTGGATGTGACCTTTAAACTGCCACTCTTGATGCCTGCCGATGTTGGATTTGGCTATGAGCAGAATGCTAATAATATGGTATTTGAGTTACGTGACAGCAAAGGTCGTCGCCCGCATTTAAGTGGCGATGTGCAGTTTTAAGTCGCATTCAATAATACATATAGCAACGGCGCCTTCTGGCGCCGTTGTTGTTTATGGTTGTTGCGTTTGGGAGGTAAACATTAAGGTACGCTGTGACCCATAGATGCCTGCCAAATACTGAACCATTGCTGGCGATCGAGCTGGATCTCATTGGAGGCAACGGCGCGCTTTATCCGCTCGATATTGCCACTGCCGATAAGCGGCACGGGTCGGCTTGGTAGCATACGAACCCAGGCATAAATCACTTGGCTGATATCTTGGGCTCCCACTTGCTCGGCGATGAGCTTGAGGGTTTGATGCAAGCGAACCGCCTGTGGGTTCGTGGTTTCAAAAATCTTTCCGCCTGCTAAGCACGACCAAGCCATAGGCCGAATACGACGTTGCTGGCACAGATCGAGCGTACCGTCGTGTAAGGTGCTCATCGCCAGTGGCGAGAGTTCCACTTGATTGGTGACTAAAGGGGCATCTAAGCGCGATTGCAACAAGGAAAACTGTGCATTAGTGAAGTTCGATACGCCAAAATGTTGTACTTTGCCTGCTTGCTTGAGGCTCTTAAATGCCTCGGCGACCGCATCAGCGTCCATTAGGGGATCGGGCCTGTGGATCAGCAGCAGATCTAAATAGTCAGTATTGAGCTGTTTAAGGGAATGCTCGACACTGGCAATAATATGCTCACAGGAAGTGTCGTAGTGATTAACATAGCGCTCAGGGCGGCACGCAAACGCGGGTTTAATGCCGCATTTACTGACAATTTGCATCTGTTGGCGCAGTGCAGGCTTTAAGGCTAATGCCTCGCCAAACAAGGTTTCGCATTGATATTGGCCATAAATATCAGCGTGATCCATAGTGGTCACGCCTAATTCTAGGTATTGCTCAATCAGGTTAAGGCGCTGCATGGGCGTCATGTCCCAGCTTTCCATTCGCCAGAAACCAGCAACAAATTCAGAAAAAGTGAAATGGGACTCGCTCATGCTGTTCCTCTTGGGGACTGTGTGCTTTTGATTTATAGGGCGCAGGGCAAAATATTTGATGCAGATTAAGGAATCGCTCATTAACCCTTTCGATGGCTATATATCTTAAAGCCAATCACCTAATATCCGCCCTATTCAATGAGTGTTGTGCTTAGCAACCCCTCATACTAAACCAAAGCGTATCTGAAAGGGAGAAATCGACGCATGCTGACAGATATGGATATTTCGAGTCGCGCAAGCCTTAAAAACATCACCGAACTGGGCACCGACTTAGGCCTGTTACCCGAAGAGATGATGCTATTTGGTCACACTAAAGCCAAGGTGGAGCTTAGTGTGTTGCAGCGTTTAGCGGGGCAACGCAAAGGTAAATTGATTATCGTCACCGCAGTTACGCCTACACCCCACGGCGAAGGTAAAACGGTGACGAGCATTGGCTTAACACAATCGTTAAATGCCATAGGCCAAAAGGCCTGTGCTTGTATTCGTCAGCCCAGCATGGGACCTGTGTTTGGGGTGAAAGGTGGTGCTGCGGGTGGCGGTTATGCGCAAGTGGTGCCCATGCAGGAGATGAACTTACATCTCACGGGCGATATTCACGCCGTCAGCAGTGCCCACAATTTAGGGGCGGCGGCGATTGCGGCGCGGCTATTTCACGAGGCGCGCTTAGGTAAAGCAGAATTTGAAGCGCAATCCGGACAAGCGTTTTTGGCTATCGATCCCAAGGAGATCCGCTGGCATCGAGTAGTCGATCATAATGATCGCTGCCTTAGGCAAATCCAGGTGGGCTTAGGCGACAATAACGGCCCAGAGTACGGATCTAGCTTTGATATTACCGCCGCCTCTGAGTTGATGGCGATTTTAGCCTTAAGTCATGATTTGGCGGATCTGCGGGCGCGGATCGGTCGTTTAGTGCTGGCCTTAAATACCCAAGGGCAAGTGATTACCGCCGACGATTTAGGTGTGGCTGGCGCGATGACAGCCATCATGGCCGATGCGATAAAGCCGACATTAATGCAGACCTTAAATGGCTCGCCTTGCCTGATCCATTCAGGTCCCTTTGCCAATATTGCACACGGTAACTCGTCAATTATTGCCGATGATATCGCCCTCAGGCTGGCGGACTTTGTGGTGACTGAAGGCGGTTTCGGCTCGGATATGGGCTTTGAAAAGTTCTGTAATATCAAAGTACGTCAATCGGGGCAGGCGCCAGCCGCCGCTGTGTTGGTGACGACTTTAAAAGCGCTGAAGGCCAATAGTGGCTTGGCATCTGAGGCGGATAGCAATGTATCAAATATCTATGTGCCAAACATAAGCGCGACAAACAGCAATGCCCCTGATCAGGCTCGACTCGAAGCGGGCTTTGCAAATTTAAACTGGCATATCAACAATGTGGCGCGTTATGGCGTTCCTGTGGTGGTGGCTATTAATCGTTTCGCCACTGATTCTGATGCTGAATTGCAATGGCTAACGGAAGCCGTCAATGCGAGCGCTGCCTTTGGCTGTGAAATTAGCGATGCCTTCAGCCAAGGGGAAGCGGGCGCTATCGCCTTAGCGCAAACTGTGGTTCGCGCCGCTGAAACTAAGAGTCAGTTCAAGCTGTTATATCCAGATGAAGCCTCATTGGAGGCTAAGTTATCCACCTTAGCCGAAGTAGGCTATGGCGCTAAAGGCGTGAGTCTGTCTATCGAGGCGAAACAACAGGCGCAGCAACTGACCGCCCTTGGCTATGGGCATTTGCCTTTGTGTATGGCTAAAACGCCGTTATCCATTAGCCACGATCCTAGCTTAAAGGGTGTTCCTAAGGATTTTGTGGTGCCAGTGCGAGAGTTAGTATTACATGCGGGGGCGGGATTCATTACCGCCTTAGTGGGTAATGTGATGACTATGCCAGGACTTGGGCTGAAACCGGGATACTTGAAAATCGATATTGATGCCAAAGGCGAGATAGTCGGTTTGGGCTAACGTTTAGATTCAATACAAACGTTTAGAGCAAAGCGAACGCTTAGATACAAAACTAACTGTGCTGAGATAGAAAAGGGCGAGCTGACAGCTACGCCCTTTGACTCAGTTAACGTGCTAATACTGTTGTAGTGCTAACGCTTTAGCGCTGTTTTAAAAAGGTTATTTCGTGGTTTGATAGATATGCACATCGCGCTGCGGGAACGGAATGCTGATCCCTTCGGCGTCGAAACGCATTTTCACTTCACGGGTAATGTCCCAATACACTTCCCAGTAATCTTCCGGTTTTGCCCATGGGCGCACGATAAAGTCCACCGAAGATTCTCCTAGCAGATGCAGTTTAATCGTCGGCTCTGGCAATGGCTGTACTTTAGGATGGGCCTCGACGATGGATTTGAGAATCGCTTCAGCATGTTCTATGTTGTCGCTGTAACCAATACCAAATGTCATATCCACCCGGCGTTGGTGTTCGACCGTGATGTTGTTAATAGTGTCGCCCCAAATCTTATTATTAGGAATAATAAGACGTTGGTTATCCATGGTTTTAATCGTGGTCGAGACCAGACTCATGTGGCTCACTCGACCTGTGACGCCAGCGGCGTTGATCAAGTCTCCCACATCGTAGGGACGATAAATTAAGATCATCATCCCAGAGGCAAAGTTCGACAGGGTATCTTGCAAGGCAAAACCAATAATCACACCCGCGATACCAAAGCCTGCGAGCAGCGGCCCAAGTTCGATCCCAAGTTGAGACAGGGCGATCAAGAGTCCGATAGTAAAGACGGCTTTGCCTGATAGCGAAGTAAAGAAGTCTTGTAATAGCTTGCTCAAATTCAATTTAGAATTGCTAACAGTATTCTTCACTATCTGTTTGGCTAACTTACCCGCGAGACCCGCGATAAATAAGATCAAGCAGAATACAAATAACTTAAACACGACCGTAGGGCCATGATTTATCGCTTGTTCCTGCGCCGTGTTCAACCATTGCTCGATTAAGCTTGAGGCCACATCAAAGCTCAACACATCCTGAGTAATATCGCCTGACACACTGAACAAGGTCTTTTTCAGCGCGGCAGTATCTTGGCCTAAAGCATCGAGTAAGTTGATGTCGATATTTAAGCTTTGGCTATTTTGGGCTAAGCGTTCCTTTAGCATCATCACGTGGCTGGTTTGCGCCGACGTAACGTCTTTACCTGCACTGGTTGCGGTATCGACTGCGGCTTGCAGTTGCTGCTGAGTGTAAGTCACTAAACTTTCGAGCATATCTGCACGCGCAATTAAAATTTGCAGCAGTGACTTTTGCGCTTCACTAATATCTTGGCCAACTTGTTCGAGCCAATTGAGTGTCTCGAGTTGTTGTTTGTAATAGGTGTCTTTGTCTAATTCGCGCTTAGAGATATCGAGCAGAATCGCATCATCTTTACCTGAGCCTAATTGCTGCTCTAATTTATCAATGTTGTCATCGATATAGCTATCAATCTGTTGGATGTAGTTCAATTGCCCTTGGATCAATGGCTGCAGAAAAGCACTGTCGATCGGTGTTGCTTCGAGCAGATCTTTAATCTTATTACGTAACTGTAAGGTTTTGTTTTGAATGCGATATTCGACAATCGTCTTCAACTCACCTTTTGCATGTTTTAGTTTATGGATATCGGTATCGATAGCCTGTTGCAACATAGCCAGTTCAGCTTTGACCGCCAGAGGTGTGGTTGATGTGTTATCGGTTACCGCGACAGGTTCGGCTTGCGTTGGAGATGAAAGGCTTAACAATGGAATAAATAGGGCAAACACTAGAGCGAGGTAGCGATGCATAGGAATGGTCTTAAGTTGAAATATGTTTGGCTATGATAGTGGCTGCCGGATTGACTGTAAAACGCCGTCGCGTGAAATTGGCCTCGGAGCTAAGGTTTTTTGTAGTAGGGGTGTATTAGGCTTATTGCTGGGCTCGTGGCTTTACCCGTATCTTCGACAATATTAGCCTTTTATCAGTATTTGCTGGCCGTAGTCTGGCAGGGATCTGGTAAACTTGCGCATCGCTATTTAGGAATCGTGTTTTCATGTTGTGTTCCCATTGTAATCAGTACATCAAGGTCAGTGATATCACCCAGCAAAGAGGCAAAGGTTTTGATGCCCAAGTGCGTTGTCCCCACTGCACCGCTTGGTTAGGCCGCAGCCCAACATTGGCTAAGCTTAAGTTATTGGGCTTTTATTTGAGTGTGTTTACGGCGGGATACAGTTATTTCGATGCCTCAGTGCGGCACTTTGCGATCCCAGTGATGATTTTTTCGCTGATGTTGTTGTTCGTGAGTCACTTTATGGACCAAGTGATCACCATTGAAGCGCCGGACCCCGTCGATGATAGTGACCAAAGACAAAAGTACCGATAACGAGAAGACAATTTGTTGAGGCACAAATGAGTCGAGCGCCTTTAGCGGGCGCTCAAGGTATAGCTAATAAGGTGTTTATTGTGGCGAATTATCGCCGTCGCGAGTGGGCCTTTGCTTACTGAACGACTTGTTCTTGGGCAGCTAAGGAATGCTCAACGTAGTAAATTCCACCAAATATCACCACACTGAAAATCACTATCCCTAAGATAATCCCTAAGTTTTCACGAAAAAATGCTAGCATGTGAGTGGCCTTTTGGTGGTTGAAAATGGACGCCATATCGAGCTCAATTTTGCCGCTGTGCTCGCTGACATAAAAACTAAATACACTATAGTTACACTCACTTAAGCTAATCTTAAATGCGCTCTTTTAGCAGCATTCCCGCAAGGATTCGCCGTAATGGGCGAGGCCAGTTGTCGCTAAGATTACCCACCTCAAATATCTTGTAACCTTTTGCAAAGTGATTACCTTATTGCAACTTGCTATGGCCCTGACATAGACTTATGCAACTTTTTAACTATGGGGACGACTGAGTGAGACTTAAACGTCACATTAGACGCACGATTTCGATATGGCTTTCGGCCATCTTGATATTGCTGTCTTTTGCCGCCTCAGCCCATAGTGTGACCCATCTTGACGATGGGGCTAAGACCCACTGTACCCTGTGCTTCCATCAGCACCAGCTCAACAAGATTCTATTGACCCAACCGCTGACGCTTAATTTAGGCGTACAGCATTTCGATGTGGTCGAATTTGTTTTACCCCCCTCCATTTCTGAACACGTCAGTGTTTATCGCAGTCGTGCGCCTCCTGTCACGCTCTAAATCAACTCAAACATTTTAACTTATTGTATTTCTTGATGACTTTATATCAGTCGTCGAGTGCTAGTTGTATTTTGGAGATATCATGACTGTTTTAAATACCCGAATTTCTTTGGTGGCTTTGGCGTGTGCGTTTGTATCGCCTAGCTTATTGGCTGAAGATTCGAGCCTCACGAACCCAGCGATCAGCGCCGTATTAAATGGTTACTATCAAACGGGTGAGCGCCCATTAGCCGAGAGTCCAGATGGCTTTGGTTTAGGCGAGACTGAACTGGCGATGAGTGCCAATATCGATGATATGTTTTACGGTAAAATCACCGCAGTAGTTGAAATGCATGACGGTGAGACTGAGCTGAATCTTGAAGAAGCCTTCATTCAAACCATGGCGATGCCAGCGGGATTTTCTATCCGTGGTGGCCGTTTCCTATCGGACATTGGTTACCTCAATAACCAACATTTACACACAGATTCTTTCACCGACCGTCCAGTGGTTTACCGCGCATTTTTAGGCGGCCATTACTTCGATGACGGTATACGTTTCAACTACGTAGCGCCAACCGACTTGTATTGGACTATGGGCGTTGAAGCCTTTAAGGGTGACAGTTTACGTGCTGCCGATGAGCATGGTGAACGTGAGTTTAAGAAGGTCGGCGTTTATACCTTGTACTCAAAAATCGGTGGCGACATAGGCGATAACAGCTCATGGCAAGCGGGTTTAAGTTACCTGCGTAACGAGAATGGTCAAGTGACTGCCCATGAAGAAGGCGAGCATGAAGATGAGCATGACCATGGTGATGAGCACGCAGGTCATAGCCACGCCGCATCGTACACAGGTAAAAATACCTATGGTGCTGATTTTGTTTATAAGTGGGCGCCTAACGGTAACTACAAATATCAGAATCTTACTGTGAGCGGCGAGTATTATCGGGTGAGCGACTTTACCCCTGTCGATCTGCATCCAGAGGATGCGCCGAGCCAAGATTACCACCAAGGTTGGTATCTGAGCAGTGTGTACCAATTCACGCCTAGCTGGTCAGCGGGTGTGCGTTATGGTGAAGCGGATACCCAAGAGCTCCATGGCGATCATTTCCATGGGCAGAAGTTGAAAGAATCTGAGGTGAGTTTGGCTTGGCATTCTAGCCATTTCTCGACGGTTCGTTTCCAGTATACCAATCAAAAGGGTACTAACTTTGACGGAATTGAAGACGACAACATCTTCACTATTCAATACATTATGTCTCTGGGGGCTCACGGTGCGCATCAATTCTAATTTAGCTAAATTGGCCGCAGTGGCCTTATCTGTCACTTATACCGGTTTGGCCCACGCCGAATTAAACGTGTTTGCCTGTGAACCTGAATACGCGGCATTGACCAAGGAGCTTGCTCCAACGGCGAGCATTTATGCGGCAACAACGGCATTGCAAGACCCACATCAAGTGCAGGCGCGCCCGAGCTTGATCGCCAAAATGCGTCAGGCGGATCTTGTGGTCTGCGCTGGTGCCGATCTTGAGGTGGGTTGGTTGCCTATGCTGCAGATGAAGTCGGCAAACGCAAAAGTGCGCTCGACCGATCAAGGGTTATTTTTCGCCGCCGATCAAATCGAGACCTTAGATAAGCTGGCCAGTGTCGATCGCAGCATGGGTGATGTGCATGCCCAAGGTAATCCACATATCCATTTCGATCCGACGCGTCTGTTAAACGTCGCCACGGCGCTGAGTGCTAAGCTGGCTCAATTAGATCCTGCTGGTGCGGCTGATTATCAAAAATCACTGGCAGATTTTACCACTCGCTGGCAAGCCGCAGTCCCGCGTTGGGAAGCGCAAGCTAAGGGATTACAAGGTAAAAAAGTGATTGCTTACCACTCAAGCTTCAGATACTTATTCAATTGGATTGGTATCGAGCAAGTGGCGGATTTAGAGCCTAAACCGGGTTTAGCTCCAACGAGCGGCCACTTAGCGAGCCTGCTGACGCGCGCCGAGCAAGGGGATATTCTGGCGGTGGTCGTGGCCTCTTATCAGGACGAGCGCGGTGCAAAATGGCTGGGTGAGAAAGCGAACTTGCCCGTGGTAATGCTGCCTATGTCTGTGGGTGGTAACGATAAGAGCCAAGATTTATTTAGCCTTTATGACAGCGTGATTTCCCTCTTAAATGGAGTGAAATAAACCTATGTTTGATCTTGAACTGATGTCGATTCTGTTGCCTGCATTGGCGGCGGGGATCTTAGTGTTGTCGACGCATATTGTACTTGGAAGACAAGTACTTAAGCGTGGCATCATCTTTATCGATTTAGCGATAGCGCAAGTTGCCGCCTTAGGCGCGATTGTCGCTCACATGGACCACAGATTAGAAGACATGCCGTTTGCTAATGTGTGGATGCCAGCGCTGTTTGCCCTCGCGGGCGCAGGGTTTATCGCTTGGTTATCTAAGCGGATGGCGGGTGAGTTGGAGGCAATGATCGGCTGCTTTTATGTGTTGTCTGCGGTAGCGGCTATGTTGCTGCTGGCGAACGACCCACACGGCGCCGAGCTGTTAAAGCAATTGATGTCAGGTCAGATCCTGTGGGTGAGTTGGTCACAACTGATTTTGCCAGCAGTGGTATATTCGCTGGTGTTATTAGCGATATTCCTGCGTCCCCAGATATTGGATGGTGCAGGGTTTTATCTGCTATTTGCGCTGGTCATTACCTTGTCGGTGGAATTAGTAGGTGTTTATCTGGTATTCAGTACCTTGATATTGCCCGCTCTCGCGCTGAACAAGTATTGCGGCAAAGGTCGGTTGTTTTACGCTTACCTCGTCGGTTTGTTGGGTTATGTTCTAGGATTAGTCCTGTCGGCAACCTTAGATCTGCCCAGCGGTGCGGCGATTGTCGCGACTTTGGCCGTGAGCGCCTTAGTGATCCGTTTAGTGTTAGCTAAAGTTGCGCCTCAGACAACGGGATCTGAAATCCTGCCAAAGCACCACGCTTAGATAAATATTGATATAAAAGCCCATAGATACACTGGATTTTCAGTATATCGATGGGCTTTTTTGCTTGCTTGTTAGCAAGTCAGCTTACAGATGTAAACAATATATTGAGTCCCAAAGCCATGGTAGCTATACTGACGCCACTTTTACAGTCGGAGTAAATCGTGCTTTTAATCGTCAGATCAATGCTGTTGGCGGTGTCATTGTTGCTTGCCTTTATTTTTGGTGGCTTAGTGTGTTTATTAAGACCTCGCCACCGCGACAATGTACATATGTTCGCCAAGATCTTCTCATCGGTCGCTCCGATCCTTGGGATCAAAGTGATTGTACGTCGACATAAAGATGTGCAGGATGGCCCCTATATTTTCCTCGCAAATCATCAGAATAACTTCGATCTGTTTACTCATACGACTGCGGTACCTAAAGGGACTGTGAGTTTGGGCAAAAAGAGTTTGGCGTGGATGCCATTATTCGGTCAAATCTATTGGTTGTCAGGAAATATTCTGATCGACCGCAAAAACCGTCACAGTGCTTTTGATACTATGGCGAAAACCGTGGAAAAAATTAAACAGAAGAATTTGTCTGTGTGGATTTTCCCTGAAGGGACACGTTCACGTGGGCGCGGTTTGTTACCTTTTAAAGCGGGCGCTTTCCATACGGCGATTGCTGCGGGAGTGCCTGTTGTGCCGGTATTGGCCTCGTGCCAAAGCCATATTAAGCTCAATCGTTGGAATAACGGTGTGGTGATTATCGATATGATGGCACCTGTGCCGACAGCAGGTTTAGATAAAGCCGATGTGAAAAACTTCTCTGCGCAAATTCATGCCAGCATGTCGGCGAGATTTGCTGAGATAAATCAAGAGGCGGCAGCACTTATGGGTAAAACTCTCGCGAGTGATGACGTATAATGCCAATTTGAGCCAGATTTACCTTAACGGAGACAAATCCATGTCTATTGAAAGTCAGTTAAAAGCCCAACTTGCAGAGAATCGTGACATAGTGCAAGCCCTGCTTGACGATGGCTCAGAGCCTGATGCGGAATATGTTATTGAGCATCACTTTTCATCGACCAATTTCGATCGTCTCGAAAAAGCCGCAGTAGATGCCTTTAAATTAGGTTTTGAGGTAAACGACGCTGAAGAAATGGAACTGGAAGATGGTTCAATTATTTTCTGTTTCGATGCTGTCGCGCACCACAAGCTAGATGTTGAATTACTGGATAAAGCCGCAGAACAACTGCTGCAATTAGCGGTAAAACAGAAAGTGGAATATGACGGTTGGGGCACCTATTTTGTCGGTGATGAAATGGATGACGAAGATGAAGACGACGAAGAAGATGATGGTTTCCCTCATTAATTCGCGCGTGAATATCTAATCTATATCCGCTTTAAATAAAAATGCCCATCTATGATGGGCATTTTTATTAGGTGGATATTTTAAGTTTGGCTGATTTTTTTCGCAGTTGTACTGGTATGCAGAACGCTGCAATTACGGCCTTTTTGCTTGGCTTCGTACAGCGCTTTATCAGAGCAAGAAATCCAGCTTGAGCTGCTGGTGATGTGGGAACCAATTTCGCATACACCTAAACTCACAGTCACAGAGATCTTCAAGCTTTCATACACTATGACGGATGCGGCGATTTTTTCCCTGAGCCGCTCGGTAAAGTTCATCGCATCTGCGCCGCTGGTTTTGGGCAATACAACCGCAAATTCTTCGCCGCCATAACGTCCGGCGCAATCGGTCTCACGCAGGGATTGGCTGAGTAAGTGGGCGATATGCTGGATCACTTTATCACCCGCCAGATGACCATAGCTGTCGTTGATATGTTTAAAGTTATCGATATCTATCATCACTAAACTTGCCATACCTGAGTAGCGGGCATACATGTCGTACTCATGGTCTAAACATTCTTGCCAATGACGACGGTTATGCAGCTGAGTCAAACCATCGGTTTGGCTTAGGCGCTCGAGTTGCTCGTTCGCGGCTTTAAGTTGTAACTTGTTGATGGCAATATCAGTCACATCATAAATAATCACGCTGATATGGGTCACTTGCCCTGTAAGCGATGCCAGTGGCAACAAGGTCACGTTTTGGTACATGTAGTCTGCACGGCCTGTGATCGGGCGGTAGTTTTTAAATTGGAAAACGTATGGCCTTTGTTCCCAGCTGATAAAGGCACGGTTTTTAAGCATGAAAACCGATTCCATTTTCTGCTTTAACCAAGTGGCGGGCAGATCGGGGAAGCGGGTAAACAGGTTTTGACCTTTGATCGAATTAGGGGAAACACCGCTGTGATTCTCCATAAAACCGTTCCACAGCTGGATATTGTAATGGCGATCTAATACCACTAATCCCACCTCTATGGTTTGCACCATATCGATGAGCCAGTGTAGTTCGTTCATTGCGCTTTGGTCGTTTGACATAGGATAAAATCCAACTGGTTAATCGAGTAAATAGCCGAGTTTAAAACTAAGCGTAGGGATAGAATCCTCGGTGAAGAGCAGTAACAAATCGCATTGAATATTATGATCTTCAATCCGATAGTTGATCTCCATAGCCAAAGTTCGTTGCCATTTCTCTGAATTATCATGGATCAGATCGTTAACCGTGCAGTGCCGTCCGAGCACGACAGGGTGAGCCTGACTAAATTTCATGTCGAGCTGTTCAGAAATGCCGTTAAGGAAGGCGCCGATTAACACGTTTCCGGTATCGATCAGGACTTCTATCTCAGTATTTTTATCTTCAGGATTGGCTAATCCCATCAGCTTGGCCATGTCCTTAAAGCTGGAGTCATGGAACAAGAGCAGAGCTTCACCCGCAATTCCCGCCCCAATAAAACCTTGGCAAAGTGCCGATACGGTCGAGCTTTCTTCCGTGGCTTTGAGTGCCATGGTTAACTCACTCACCTCAAGCACGTTCACGTTGGGGATGGGCAGTAACACGAAGACATCGAGTAACTTAGCTAACAGATCGGCGGCGCGGCCCATGGCGACGTTGGCAATTTCTTGGCAAGCGTCACGCATGTCGACTTTGATCATCGGGACTTCGTCGGCGATATCTTTCTGCGTCAGGGTTAAGATGCCGTAATCTTGCAAAATGTTGCTGATGGCATCGGCACTGACGGGTTTTTGAATAAAATCTAATGCGCCTAAGGCTTTGACTCGCTCGTGAGCTTTGATTTGAATGTCGCCAGAGACCACAATGATCAGCGCGGGGAGATCCTGCTGCTGCACGGTTTGCAGTACTTCATAACCGTCCATCACTGGCATGTTGAGATCGAGAAACACCACTTCGCCTTTTCCTGCGCGGATAGCATCAAGGCCTTCGGCACCATTGGTCGCATAAGTAATTTCCACATCCCACTCTTTTGGGAGCGTGCGGGCCATTTGCTTACGTGCCATGGCGGAATCGTCACAGATGAGTACAGATATTGACATGCTGACTAGTGATCCTTATTTGCCCATTAATTGAAGATAACACTTATTTTTCAGGTCCGACTGACGAATTGCATTCTTCGGGCAAGTCTGATTTATATCTTCTAGATGTAACTTATAGATATTATTGATTAATTTATTTTTTCGCTGACATTAAAATTTGGCTCATTATTGAATCACATGATGCAAAATTTTAAATCGAGCTGGCTAATTTTTAGCAAATAACAAGGATGTAACGAATAAAAAGGACGACTGAGTCCATCTGTTTGCGGCGTTAACCTTAGCGGCAAGTACAGTGCTATATAAGCGTCGATGTTGGCGGCGAGGTAACTTCATTGCCTAGTTCGATAAGTCTATCTCATCGAAAGATACATTAGGATTACCGCACGTATTGGCGACAGCCTAACATAAGTTGCCTTCAGTCCATGTTTGAATTGGCAATATTTTGACTCAAGTCAAAAAACAGGCTTATGTTATATCTTTTAGTGAATTATTCCAAACGTGTTAACATTTATTCTGGACTGACCAGTAACGGAATATTTCATGAGTGGCCAAAGTGTACAAGTCAAAATCGATGATGGCATCGCCTATGTGTTGCTTAATCGTCCTGAAAAAATGAATGCGATTAACTATTTGATGTTTAGTGATCTCGACCGTGCGATTAAAAAGATCAAATCTAATCGTGGGGTACGAGCCGTGATCCTCTCAGGTGCGGCGGGCAATTTTAGCTCAGGGCTCGATGTCAAAAGCGTGATGTCGGCACCCATGCAGGCAGTTAAGTTACTGTTTAAGGGCTTACCTGGGAATGCTAACTTGGCACAGCGGGTGTCATTAGGTTGGCAAAACTTGCCTGTACCTGTGATTGCCGTGCTTGAGGGCTGTTGCTACGGCGGCGGTATGCAAATCGCCTTGGGCGCAGATGTGCGCATCGCTAGCCATGACTGTAAGTTATCGATCATGGAGGCGAAATGGGGACTCGTGCCCGATATGGCGGGTTTGGTCGCGTTAAGGCAAATCATGCCTAAGGATCAAGCTATGCTGCTGAGCCTGACGGCAAAAGTGCTTGAGAGTCATGAAGCGCTGACCTTAGGACTCGTGACCCAAGTGAGCGAGACGCCGATGGAAGCGGCGCAACAATTGGCGCAGCAACTGATGCAAACCTCGCCGGATGCGGCTGCGGCCATCAAACTCAGTATTAACCGTAGTTGGACGGCTTCGGTGCGGAGTCTACTTTGCCGTGAGTCGATTAGTCAGATTCGCTTGTTGTTAGGCAAAAATTGCAAGATAGCGGCGACGCGCCAGCTCAAAGATCCACAAAAACCTTATCAAGATCGCCAGTCGGGTTGGTAGCGCTATTTGGCTCGAATTAGTTGGAATCGTGGCGTTTACTGCGCGCCGCTCATGCGGGCGGCAAAGCCTTTAATCGCATTTAAGCAATTCTGCCACGCGCTCTCGTTGTCTAAATTGAGCGCTAAGCGGGTTTGGCGATAGTTAGGGCTTTCTAAGGTTACGGCTAAAACCTTACGGTTAGCGGCCGTTTCTAATGAGGCGGGGTGACCGTCTGGCGATTGGATATCTAAAATCGGTAAGGTGAGTTTCGCCAGTTGCTCTGCGAGTGCTTGATTGAGCTTTTCGTCCTCACGATAGGGATTGATGACGATTAGCACATCGGGATCGGCAATTTTCTTCTGACTTAATAGGCTAATCAATAATCCTGCGCTTTGGTCGGCGGTGATCAAAATGCGTTTGCCCGCATAGTCTGCGCCGACCGCATCTAACTGCGACATGCTTTGGACCAGAAAGTCTTCCTGATCTTGCAGATGTTTGCTGTTATCTTCGGGCTTGATTTTAGGGCTAGGTTTGTTGGAAGGTGAGCTTAATTGAGCAGCGCCGGGTGAGGTGACTTCAGTGGCGGCGGTGGCAAAATTGGCCGCAGGCAGCTCTGTTGGCGGGGTTAAACTTAAACTTGCCCAACCGGCAGGATTAATATTACGGCGCACAAACGCCATCAGCCCCGGCGCGTCTGCCGTGCCGTTGGTGGCGGGCAGAATGATCGCCGCACCGAGTTTCTTTTTACCTTCCCATGCTCTCACCAACAAATCGTAGGGCTGATTGTCTATGGTGATTTGTTTGACTTCATTCTCGGGTAAATAGCGGTTATTTAATTTTTTGCCACTGACTTCAGCTGGCGTTGGCGCAGTTGTTACTGGGTCTGCCGCGCGGGTAGATAAGGCTGTGAAACCAAGCATAAGGCAAAAGAGAAGCGAAATAATGCGTGCCATAGAATTGATAACCACCTGTGTAGTCTCATAAATTCATCAGTGCTTGAGTATAACCTGAACAATTACCAAAAAGTGAACTTTCCTCGCCAAAGAGTGGCGCCTCAGCATTTGATATAGCCAAGTCAATTTTGAGGGCGTCGCTTGGCATCAAAGTCGCTTGGAATCCAAAGCCACAGGGCATAAAAAAGCCCAGCGCTTTGGCTGGGCTCATTGATGGAAACCTGTGGTTCGGCTCGGGCCTATACGTGACTGACGAGTACCATGCGGATCGCATCGAGTTGTAACTGGCTGGCATCCAGATAAGTGTTTAACTCTTGCATCTGATTGCGCAGGTACTCCAATTCTTCCTCACGGATATTGGGGTTCACCGCCTTAAGTGACTCTAAACGACTCAGCTCTGCGCTCAGTTGTTGAGTCATTTTCTCTCTGGCTTGGGCAACCATTTCATCCACAACCACTTGAGCATATTCCTCACCCTTAGCAAATAACGGATGCAGAATTGGCTGAGATGCGGTGACTAACTTGCCGCCAATATGACGATTCACCGCGCTCAGTTGTTTATCGAAACTGGCGTAATCCACTTTAGCCGACAGATCGTTCCCGTTTTTATCCAGCAACACGCGGATCGGTGTGGGTGGTAAATAACGGTACAACTGGCTCGACTTAGGTGCAGAAGCATCGGCCATGTAGATGAGTTCTAAGAATAAGGTGCCAGCTGGCAGGGCTTTATTCTTCAGAATGGCAACGCTGGTGGTGCCGGTTTCAGAACCTGTGATCAGATCTAGCCCCGTTTGCACCAGTGGATGCTCTTGGGTGATCAGCGCAATATCATCGCGTGATAACGCTGTGTCACGATCAAAGGTTACCGTCACGCCATCTTCAGGCAAGCCAGGGTAAGTTGGGAACATCATGTGCTCACTCGGGCGTAGAATAATCGAGTTTTCACCTTTATCTTCTTGATCGACGCCGATAATATCCCACAGACGGATCACTGAACCGATCAAATGGGTATCACCATCATTCTGGGCGAGGCGCTGTACGATAGCCTGTGCCTTCTCGCCGCCGTGTGAGTTGATTTCCAGCAGCTTGTCGCGGCCTTGTTCCATGGCGTGCTTGAGTTCTTTATAACGGCTCTGGGTGTGGTTGAGCAGGTTTGTCAGCTCATCGCTGTCATCACCCACAAGCACGTTTAGCAGATCTTCAGCAAATTCACTGTAAAGCACATGGCCACTCGGGCAAGTGAGCTCGAAGGCGTTCAGCCCTTGGTGATACCACTGCATCAAGCGTTCTTGGGCGGTATCTTCAAGGTATGATAAGTGAATTTGGATATCATTTTTCTGGCCGATACGGTCTAAACGACCAATGCGCTGTTCTAATAGATCGGGGTTTAGCGGCAGATCGAATAGCACTAAGTGGCTGGCAAACTGGAAGTTACGGCCTTCAGAACCAATTTCAGAACAGATCAACGCCTGTGCGCCGCCTTCCTCTTGGGCAAAGTAAGCGCCGGCTTTATCGCGCTCGATAATCGACATGCCTTCGTGGAATACCGTTGCTTGAATCCCTTCGCGGGTACGCAGGGCTTCTTCTAAGCTCAGGGCTGTTTCCGCTTGGCTGGCGATGATCAGCACTTTTTTGCTGCGGTGTGATTTTAAGAACTCAATTAACCAATCCACACGGGGATCGAACTTCCACCAACTGGCGCTGTTATCTTCAAATTCTTGATATAACTTTTCAGGGCTAAGGGCTTGCGCCGCTTTCGCTTCTAATGACTTGTGTCCGCCCATCATGCCACTGACGCGTGCGGCAGTTTGATATTGATCTGGCATGGCGTGTGGGTAAGCGTTAAAGAAACGCTTTGGAAAGCCTTTTACCGAGGCACGGCTGTTACGGTATAACACACGGCCAGTACCGTGACGGTCGAGTAATTCTTGCAGTAATTCGCTGCGGGCAGCTTGTTGTACTTCGGCATCAATACCGTCGGCTTGGATTAAACGAATACTTGGGCTGATGTCTTTTTCGCCCAGTAATTCGGTCAAGCTGTTGATGGCGGCATCGGATAATTTAGCGTTGCCAGCTAAGGCTTCGGCGGCAATGGCGACGTCTTTATAGCTGTCTTCTTCGGCTAGGAAGGCATCGTAATCGTAGAAACGATCTGGATCGAGCAGGCGTAAACGGGCGAAGTGACTCTCATGGCCAAGTTGATCCGGCGTTGCGGTTAACAGTAACACGCCTGGGATCACTTCGCTTAATGCTTCAACCACTTGATAGGCGCGGCTTGGCGCTTCTTCGGTCCATTCTAAGTGGTGCGCTTCGTCAACCACTAACAGATCCAATCGGCATCTAGGGCTTGATCGAGACGTTTTTTCTTACGCAGTAATTCGAGTGAGCAAATCACTAATTGCTCTGTGTAGAAAGGATTGTCGTGATCGGCATAGGCTTCTACACAACGGTCTTCATCGAATACCGAGAAGCGCAGGTTAAAGCGGCGCAGCATTTCCACTAACCACTGATGGCGCAGAGTATCGGGCACGATAATCAGAATGCGTTCGGCGCGACCAGTCAGCAGTTGTTGGTGAATAATCAGGCCCGCTTCAATGGTTTTACCTAAACCCACTTCATCGGCTAACAGTACACGCGGTGCATAGCGACGCCCGACTTCATGGGCAATCCACATTTGATGCGGAATAAGTCCTACGCGTGGACCTTGCAGACCCAGCAGATCCGATGAGGCCAGTTTATGGCGCAACATTTGGCACTGATAACGCACACCAAAACGGTCGAGGCGATCGATTTGGCCGGCGAATAAACGGTCTTGGGGTTTATTGAAACGAATATTATGGTTCAGCAGGGTTTCACGCAGTGTAGCTTGCTCGCCTGTCTCACTGTGAATGCCGTGATAGATCACTATCCGTCTTTCTCGGTCAATTCACTGACCGCAAGGCTCCAGCCTTCATGGCTTTCAACCGAATCGCCGGGATTGTATATAACGCGTGTCAGAGGGGCTTCTGCTCGGGAGAACATGCGGTTCTCACCCGTGGCAGGGAATAATACAGTGACCATACGGCCTTCTACTTGAACCACAGTTCCTAAACCAAGCTCTGACTCGGTATCACTTATCCAACGTTGACTAAGGCGAACGGCATCTTAAATTCTCATTTCTAGGCGGACTCTAACAAAGGGCGCGTATGTTATACCAATACTCGTGATATTTAAATCGCCCTCTCACCGTTAGAGCCTAATTCCAGAGTGCTAATTACAAATTGTACAAGCGACAAAATTGTCGTGCCAACACATGAAATTGTCACGCTAATGTCACATCCGCGTTATACACTGCCTCGAGTCTGTATGGTAAACAATGGTTGCTGTATTGTTATCTCGTGAGTTTGGTGCCAATATCAATTTAAGGTTTAAGTGTGAGTAAGTGCTATCAACTTGAACCTTATGATCATTCTTTGCCATAAGCTTGCCAGTAATAGGAGCCGTGTAACTTTTATTGAGACTCAAAAGTGTGTTTAAACTTTAATGAAGCACTCTGGAGGCGCCATGGAACAAGACGACAGAAAGTTGTTTGTACTGGATACCAATGTGTTACTACATGAACCTTTGGCGATCTATTCGTTTAAAGAGCACGATGTGGTCATTCCGATGACTGTGCTAGAAGAGTTTTGGACCAGTAAAGATCGAAAGAGTGATGTGAGTCGTGATGCTCGGGTTGCTATCAGGGCATTGGAAGATACCCTAGGCGCGTGAAACTACCCTGAGCAGATTATCAATGGCGTCCCTTTACCCAGCCGTCATGCCGTCGGTTCGCTCTCAATTTTCCCTGATCACCTTGTCGATTTTACCTTAGGCGCCCTGCCGGGAGATGGAAACGACAATCGTATTATCAACACCGCCCTACATCTGCAAAATCTGCATCATCCCCGTACTGTTGTCTAGTCACCAAAGATATCAATATGCGCCTTAAAGCCAAAGGTGCGGGTATTCAATTGGTTGAGGATTATCGAAAACCGACCAGTTGATCGATGATATTCGCTTCCTCAGCAAAGGTTTTTACCAGTTCGAAGGTAATTTTTGGGAACACTTGAATAAGGT